>NZ_CP129212.1:0-4800000 GCF_030413175.1 Bradyrhizobium roseum | reverse complement strand
CGGCGATCGCGCTCGCGCTTCAGTTGGGTGAAAGCTATTCGATCCTCTCGCCGCTCGATCGTGGCGCCAAGCGGACACGGCCCCGGCTCAGGGGGCAGGGCCTGACCGACCGGCTCGCCAGCATTCGCGGCGTCGGCATCTCCGTGGTCGATCTTGCCGGCGGTGACAACGCAGCATGGGATCGCATCATCGCGACCGGACGCCGCTGCATCGACGATGGCGCCGACGTGCTGGTGATGGGCTGCATGAGCATGGCCTTCATGGGCATCGAGCGTGAATTGTCGGAGCGGCTTGCGGTGCCGGTGGTCAGTCCGGTGCTGGCGGCGCTCAAGACCGCAGAAACCATGCTCGATCTGAGATTATCGCATTCCCGCACGGCGTGGCCGTCGCCGCCCGATAAGGCCTATCTCGCATGATCGCCATCGGGTCCACACAATGTACAGCGTAAGGAGGGGTCTGATGAAGCGAAGGACGTTCCTGATGGGGGGAAGCGCGGTGGTCACCGCCGCGATGATGGGAGAGCGCGCTGCGTTCGCGCTGCCGGGATCGGATGAGCTGATCTGGGCCGACGATCTGCCCGGCACGCTCGATCCGCACGCCGTGTCGGATGTGCCCATGCAGGGCTACATGATCAACGTCTACGACACGCTCTACGTCAACAAGCAGAACCCACCTAAGCTGGTGCCTTGGCTCGCCACCGGGCATACCGTCTCCGATGGCGGTTTGACCTTCACCTTCAAGCTGCGTGACGGGGCGAAATTCCACGACGGCCATCCGCTCACCTCCGATGACGTGGTGTGGTCGTTCAAGCGCATGCTGGCGATCAAGAAGGGACCCGCCGCCGCCTTCCTGCCGGTGCTCGATCCCAACGGCGTCACGGCGCCGGATCCGACCACGGTGGTTTTCAAGCTGAAGCGACTCTATGCGCCGTTCCTGGCGGCGACGCCGCTGATGGCGATCCTCAATCGCCGTCTCGTCGAGGCCAACGTCAAGGACAACGACTGGGGGCAGGGCTGGCTCGCCACCAACGCCGCCGGATCCGGCTCCTATATTCCCGACATCGAAGGCTACCAGCCGGTGCAGAAGCTCGACCTGAAGCGCAATCGCGATCACTTCATGGGTTGGAGCGACAACACCGCCCCGATCGAAACCGTGCGGCGGCGGCCGATCCGGGAAACCACCACGCGGGTCAACGCGCTGATCAAGGGCGATGTCGACTGCACCGACAGCTATCTGCCGCCCGACCAGGTCGAGCGCGTGATGGCGTCCAAGACCGCGACGGTTTCCAAGGACCAGAGCATGCGGCTGATGACCTTGCGCATGAACAACAGGAAGGCGCCGTTCGACAACCTGAACTTCCGCCTCGCGGTCAGCCATGCCTTCAACTACAAGGGTTTCATCGACGGCGTGCTGAAGGGCTATGCCGTGCGCAATGCCGGCCCGATCCCGGTCAACCTGTGGGGTGCGCCGCAGGACCTTCCTGCCTATGAACTTGATCTCGACAAGGCCAAGGATTATCTGGCCAAGGCCAAAGCCGAGGGCGCGCCGGTCGATCGCGAGATCGAGATCCACATCCAGGAGCATCTGGCGCAGACGACGCAGGCCGCGCAGATCCTACAGCAGGGCCTGCGCAAGATCGGGGTCAACCTCAAGATCATCCCGAACCTCTGGCCGCAACTGATCTCCTCGACCGCCAAACCCGAGACGACGCCGGACATGTGGGCGCACTGGGTGTCGTCCTATTTCATCGATCCGGAGAACTGGATCGGCCAGATGTATGACAGCCAATTCCACGGCACCTGGAAGGCGTCGTCCTGGTACAAGAATGAGAAGGTCGACAGCCTGCTGCACGCGGCGCGCGGGCTTGAGGCGAAAGATCAGCGGCAGGCGCTCTATGAGCAGGCTTCGCGCATCATCGTCGCCGACGCGGTCGACATCTGGATCTACAACGGCGTCGAGTTGCGCGGTATCAGCAAGCGGCTGCGCGGCTTCAACTTCACGCCGATCGGATCAGGCGCGGATTTCCGCACGATGTGGCTGGCGAGCTGATGGCGCGCTTCGTTCTGCATCGGCTGGTCCTGACCATCCCGGCGCTGTTCGGGCTGCTGGTTCTCACCTTCATCATGCTGCGCGTGGTGCCGAACGATCCGTCGGCGGCCCTTGCCGGCGAGAACGCGACGCCTGAGCAGATCGCCGAGGTGCGCAGGGCCTATGGCTTTGACCAGCCGCTGTGGAAGCAGTTCGTCATCTATGTCGGACAGGTCGGCACCGGTAACCTGGGTAACTCGATCATCTCCAACCGGCCGGTGCTCCGCGACATCGCCGACCGCCTGCCGGCCACCATCGAGCTCACTTTCGTCTCGCTGCTGTTCGCGACCGTCGTCGGGATTCCGATCGGCGCCATCGCCGCGGTCTGGTACCAATCGTTGTTCGACCACGCGGTGCGCGTGCTGACGGTGGCAGGGCTTGCGATCGCCTCGTTCTGGTTTGCGATCATCCTGCAGATGATCTTTGCCATGGAGCTCGACTGGCTGCCGTTGCGCGGCCGTTTCCCGGAAGGCCTCGCGCCGCCCTATCATCTGACCGGTCTCTATATCGTCGACAGCCTTTTGACGTTGCGTTTCGACCTGTTGGGCAGGGCAGCCGAGTACATCCTGATGCCGGCCTTCACGCTGTCGCTCGCGGGCCTGGCATCGATCGCGCGCTTCACCCGCGCCGGCGTGCTGGAGACCTTGCAGAAGGAGTTCGTGCACTACGCCGAAGCCGCGGGATACCCGCGGCTTCGTATCATCTGGGTCTATGTCCTGCGCAACTCGGTGGTCGGCGCGACCACCCAGATCGGACTGTTGTTCGGCGGATTGATTTCGAGCGCGGTCGCGGTCGAGGCCATCTTCGATTGGCCCGGCGTCGGCTCCTATGCGGTCAACGCGATCCTGAGCTCGGACTACAAGGCCGTGCTCGCCATCACGCTGGTGGTCGGCCTGATTTATGCATTGGTCAACATCATGGTGGATGTGGTGCACGCCTGGCTCGATCCGCGCGTCGCCGAAAAACTCTGAAGATGAACCTCTGAAGACACTTTGGACCGATGCTGATCCTGAAGAAATTCCTGCGTGATGTTCCCGCGGTGCTGGGTTTCGGCATCATCGTCGCACTGTGCCTGATCGCGCTGCTTTCGCCGCTGATCATTTCCGATCTGGAGCGGATCTATGATGGCGATCTTGCGGCACGGCTGCAGCCGCCGTCCTCGGAGTTCTGGTTCGGCACCGACAGCCTCGGGCGCGACGTGTTCGCGCGCGTCATCGTCGGCTCGCGCGGCGCGCTGCAGGTCGCACTCTTGGTGGTCGCGCTCGCGATCGGCATCGGCGTTCCGGCCGGACTCTATGCCGGCTACACCAATGGCTGGGGCAGCCAGCTGGTGATGCGCCTGACCGACGTCTTCCTCGCCGTGCCGCAACTCATTCTGGCGCTGTCGGTGGCGCAATTGATGGGACGCGGGCTCGGCAGCGCGATGGCGGCGTTGGCGCTGACTTACTGGCCGTTCTTCTGCCGCACCGTCTACGGCGAGGTGCGGCGGCTGCGCAACGCGCTGTTCATCGAGGCGCAGCTATGCCTGGGCGCATCGACGCCGCGCATCCTGTTCGTGCATGTGCTGCCCAATGTGGCTTCCGCCGTGATCGTGCGCGCCACCATCGGGATGGGATTCACCATCATGACCACCGCGGTGCTCGGCTTTCTCGGCGTCGGCGCCACGCCGCCCAATCCGGATTGGGGCCTCGCGGTCGCGGAAGGACGGGACTATCTGCCGCAATCCTGGTGGACGGTGACATTTCCCGGGCTCGGCATCTTCATTACCGTGCTCGGCTTCAATCTGTTCGGTGACGGCCTGCGCGACCTCGTCGATCCCCGGCTGAGGCGCTCGCGATGACGTCACCGCAAGCGACGCCACGCCTCGACATCCGCGATCTCTCGGTGACGGTGCAGACCGACGAAGGCGAAGCCAAGATTCTCGATCGCGCCAGCCTCAAGCTGATGCCGGGCTCGATCCATGGCCTGGTCGGCGAATCCGGCTGCGGCAAGTCGACCTTGATGCGCGCCGTCCTCGGCATCCTGCCCACGCGGGGGCGTGCGAGCCAGGGCGAGATCCTGCTCGACGGGCGCGATCTCCTGAAGACGTCGGCGACCGAGCTACAAAGCGAAGTCCGCGGCGGCCAGATCGGCTTCATTCCGCAGGATCCCTATCAGGCCTTCAATCCTGTCTTCAAGGTCGGCACGCAATTGCTGGAGACGGTGCGCGGCAAGCCGGCGGCGCAGCGCGATGCGAACATCATGTCCCTGCTCAGATCGGTGCAATTGCCCGATCCCGAACACGCGCTCGATCGCTATCCGCATCAGTTCTCGGGCGGCCAGCGCCAGCGCCTGTTGATTGCCGCCGCGCTGGTCTCCACGCCATCGGTCGTTCTCGCCGACGAGCCGACCACGGCGCTCGATGTCACGACGCAGGCGCAGATCCTGAAACTGCTGCGCGGGCTGGCCGAGGCGCGCGGTCTGTCGATGCTGTTCGTAACCCATGATTTCGGCGTCGTTGCGCAGCTCTGCGATACCGTGACGGTGATGTATGCGGGGCAAACCGTGGAGTCCGGACCAGTGCGGCAAATTCTCTCCGCGCCATTGCATCCCTACACCAGGATGCTGCTCGCCTGTCATCCCGACCGCGGCACGGCGCTGGCCGGCATTCCGGGTTCGGTTTCTTCGCCGTTGCGGCCTCCGTCCGGCTGCCGCTTCCATCCGCGCTGTCCGAGCGGAAGGCCGGACTGCAGCGCCGCCGTTCCGCCGGTGACAGAGCCGGGTGACCGACACAGTGTCCGCTGTGTGCTCCATGCGATGGGAGTTACCGTATGATGGACGCGGCCGCGCTGCTCGACGTGAAGGACATCGTGACGCTCTACGGCGGCCGCCGGCCGTTTCTCGGCAAGGCGCGGCCACCGGTTTACGCCGTCGATGGTGTTAGCCTCCGGCTCGCGCGCGGGCAGGCGCTGGGTCTCGTCGGCGAGTCCGGCTGCGGCAAGACCACGCTGGCCAAGACCATTCTCGGCCTGATCCGCGAGTCAGAAGGCACGATCTGCCTGGATGGCGAGGTCGTGTCGGGCATGGCGCCACGCGAGGCGCGGCTGAGCCGCCGCGCCATCCAATACGTGCACCAGGATCCCGGTGCCGCGCTCGATCCCTGGTGGAGCGTCGGTCATGCGCTGGAGGAGGCGCTGAAAATTCACGGTGTCACCGGTCGCGATGAACGCCGTGCGCGTGTCGACGAGATACTGGAGGCGGTCGGGCTCGACCCGAGCTTTCGCAGCCGCTATCCGCACGAGCTGTCCGGCGGTCAGCAGCGCCGTATCGGGCTGGCGCGCATTCTGGTGCTGCGGCCGCAACTTGTCGTATTGGACGAGCCGACCTCCGGGCTTGATCTCTCCGTGCAGGCCACCGTGCTCGGCCTGCTCGACAGCCTGCGCCAGCGCTTCGGGCTGACCTATCTGTTCGTCAGCCATGATCTCTCGGTGGTGCGGCGCATGTGCGAGCGCGTCGCGATCATGTATCTCGGCCGCATCGTCGAGAGCGGGCCGGTTGAGGAGATCTTCGACCGTCCGCGCCATCCCTATACGCGGGCGCTGCTGTCGGCGATCCCGCGGCTGGAGCCCGGCTCGCTGCAGGACATGCCGACCTTGTCCGGCGATCCACCGTCGGCATCCACGCAGAAGCCGGGCTGCGCGTTCCAGGCGCGCTGCTCGTTGGCGGCGGAACGGTGCGGCAACGGGCGGCCGCGATTGTTGAACGTCGGCACCGACCATGTTGCCGCCTGCCTGCGGCTCGACGAGATCGGCGCGTTCGCTGGCGCCTGACAGGAGTTCTTTGATGGCGCGCATCGCGGTCGGCGGCTTTCACCATGAGACCAATACCTTCGTGCAGCCGCCGACCGACTACGCCTATTTCTGCAGCCATCGCGATCGCCCGCCGCTGCTTCGGCGCGGCGATGTCCTGACCTGGCTCGGCAGCACCTCGTTCGCGCTCTCGGGCTTCCTCAAGGTGATGACCGACAGTCATGAGATCGTGCCGCTGCTGTGGACCAGCGGCGGCGCCGGCGGCATGGTTACGCGCGACGCCTTCGAGCGCATCGCCGCCGAGATGGTCGGCGAGCTGTCGCAGCAAATGCCGGTCGATGCCATCTATCTCGATCTGCATGGCGCGATGGTGACGGAGGATTTCGAGGACGGCGAGGGCGAACTGCTGCGGCGCATCCGCGCCTGTGTCGGGCCTGATCTGCCCATCGTCATCAGCCTCGACTACCACGCCAACGTCACGCCCGACATGACCGGTTACGTCGATGCCGTCGCCGGCTATCTCACCTATCCGCACGTCGATCGTTCGGAGACCGGTATCCGTGCCGCGCACGCCATGCAGCGCGTGCTCGCGGCCGGCCGCACGCCGGGACGCGCCCTGCGCAAGCTGCCGTTCCTGATCCCGTTGCACAGCCAATGCACGATGGTCGAGCCGTCAAGTGGCATCGTCGCGCTGACGCAGGCACTCGAGCGTGATGATGTTCTGACGGTGTCCTATCTCGCGGGCTTTCCACCGTCGGATATCTTCCATTGCGGACCCGCGGTGGTCGTGCACGCCGCCACGCAGGCGGTGGCGGATACTACCGCCGACGAGGTCGCGCGCGCCATCTCGCTGAAGGAAAGCGAGTTCGCCGTTCCCGTGCTCTCGCCGGAACAGGCCGTCGCACAGGCCAAGACGATTGCCGCCAAGGCCAGCAAGCCGGTGATCATTGCCGACACCCAGGACAATCCCGGCGCGGGCGGAACCGCCGACACCACCGGCTTGTTGTTCGCGCTGATCGAAGGCGGTGCGGAAGGGGCCGCGCTCGGTTATCTGTGTGACGCACAGGCCGTGAAGGCTGCGCATGATGCGGGCAGCGGCGCGCGCATCATGCTGGCGCTGGGCGGCCGCAATGGCCCCGAGGGTGTGGTACCGTTCAACGGCACATTCGACGTGGTCGAGCTCGGCGACGGCAAGATTCGCACCACGGGTCCGGTGTCAGGCGGCCGCGACATCGATCTCGGTCCGATGGCGTTGCTGCAGATCGGCGGCGTCAAGATCGCGGTTACAACCAAGCGGATGCAAGCGCTCGACCAGGCACCATTCCGGCATCTCGGTATCGAGCCGGCTGCGCAGAAGATCCTGGCGCTGAAGAGCACCGTGCATTTCCGCGGCGATTTCCAGACACTGGCCGCAGAGATCCTGATCGCGATCGCGCCTGGCGGGCATCTCGCCGACTGCGCAAAATTTCCCTACCGGCATTTGCGTCCCGGTTTGCGGCTAATGCCGCTCGGGCCGAAGTCAAGTAGCATCGCGAAATAGGATCAGGATTCCTTCAGATCGAAGCCGCTAAGGAGGGAGATTCGAGCTCTTTAAATCTGCTGGGACATCCATTGAATTCGATTGGCGAAGGTTAGGCCCGGATCGAAAGCCGATTTATCGCGGTCATTGTTTAAATGCGGGCTCATGTCGCGCGGATGAATCTCACTCTTGAAAGTCGATCTCTGCCGCGGATGAGGCTTCGTCGACATCGGTAAACTTGGACCGCGGCCGACCGTCGGCGCCGCCGCTCCCTTGGTATGCCTTTCGCTTCAGCGCGTCCTTCAGCTCGGAGGGTGAACGGACACAGCACGTATCTGGTGGCGATAACCGTGGCGGTACCTTTTTGGCTTTGGTGGCGCCATCTATAAGCTGTTGATTTCATTGCTGGGCCGGCAGGCTCGAACCTGCAGCCAGCCGTTATGAGCGGCCGGCCTTGCTGCCTGCAAAGCAGACTAGATCGGCTATGAGGCAGCTAACGTCGCCATGAATTCTTCCATCGACGGCTGCGCGGCTTTTTGCAGCTTGTGAAGATCCTCGGGCTTGAGATTGGTGTAGCGCTGCAACAATCGCCAATCCTTGTGACCTGTCACTAGGGCAACCTTTTCGATCGAAAGTCCCGCCTCAAACAGACGACTCGTTCCTTCGTGGCGGAGATCATGGAAATGCAGGTCGTCGATCTTCAATTCATCACATGCGCGAGAAAATGCCGTGCTGATTGACTTGGGTGTGGGAAGATGCGGCCTTGGCCTCGGGTTATGATCCGTTGTTGCAGCAAAATCTCCCACGCATCGTATCCAGTTAAGTTAAGTAGCGGGACCTTTTGATGGTTGCCGATCTTGTGTCTTGGGTCTTTTCGGTCGCGAAGCAGTAAGAGTCGTTTCTTGATATCGACGTCTCGCCACTCCGGTTGGCAGATCTCTTCCTGGCGCATCGTCGTCGCGATCGCATAGCGCACGATACGACCATTGGGATTACTTGGCGTGGATTAGTTTCAAAATGCTCGATGAGCTCATCAAGTTCGTCTTGCGTCGGTCGACGATCGCGTTCGATGCCTCTGCCGACAAGGTCGAGGTGCTTTAGTGCAATTGGCGCCGGACGAACTTCTTCAGCCGAGACCTCGATTCCATGAACTGCGGCTGCGTGCGATACGATCGTCCTGATGAAAGACAAGTCGATCGCAAGCGTCGCGGGGCCGGCACCTTTTTGCACGCTTCCTTCCATATTCGATCAATCGCTCACGATTTGACTGAGGCAACTTTACCGTCCCGAGCGCGTCCTTGAGGGCTTCCATGACTGCGGCCTTTGAACGGCGAGGGGGCTTGCCGACCTCGCGCATATCTTGGTCGTGGAGATCAATCAGGTCGCCGAACGTCCGGACATTCCGCAGGGCGCGTGGCTTGGACGAGCCATTACGGTCGATATTTGCGCTCCATCTCGAGCGTCCATTCTTCTCCGTCCTTGCATCCGGACGCCGCGAACGGTTGGTTCCATGGTCTACGCATCGAGCTGGGGCCGGATATCTGCTGCGAATAGGCGACGATCGCAATCGGAAACGCTGCGCGGCGCGCGGCCTCTGCCACGAACAGCACCTCGTCCAGCGCGCGCTTCGGCGCCCAGTTCGCCTGCATGTAGACGGCCTCAGTAATGCCCTCTGGCTGGTCAGATCCTCAACTTGTAATCGGGGGGCCTCGGTAGCCCTTGTCGCGAGGGGGCGCCGACCCAGCGCCTCCATGTCCGGGGTCGCGGTCTCCAGAGTATAGCCATCATATGGATTGCCGGGCAGCTCCTTCACATGGGTGACGAACTGGCCGCCCTTGCAGCGCTTGAGGGTGATGGCAAAGCTGACTTTGACGCCGAACTCGCAGGCCGCGCCAGCAATAGGAACTTGGCGAACGCCGCTTCGGGCCCGCCATTGCCCTCGGTCTTGCGACCGATGGCGGGGATGACGCGACCGAGATGGGTGCGCAGCTTCTCAAGCATCCGGTTGGCACGTTTGAATAGCTTGGTATGGGCATAGCGCTGATGCTGGATCGCGGCCATCCGCCCGCAGGATTGGCGTAAATCCACCCCGTATCAGCTGCGTCAGCCGCACAAGCTTCTCACGCGCTCGGGTCAGAAGCTTGGCATCGGTGGGGAATGTCACTTTCTTGGGCTGAACCTGGCGTCGACGATCACCTGCGGCCGTTCCTCGCCCATGCTGTTGCGCTAACGCCAGCGACGAGCGATCGAGCGCCAGCCGGTGCTGGAAGCCTCCTCGCCGCAGAAGAGCTGGTCATGGGGTTCTCGGCCCAGCGCCCGCTGCTGGGAGTTCGAAGACGGGTCTCTTGAGGTGAATATATTTGCGTCGTGCCCGTCTGCCATGATGATAGCGATCTACATTTTAGCGTGCCCAGGACGTTCCGCGTTTTGTCTTTGCAAGGCTTGGGCGCCGCTTTGCAAAGTGAGTCGCAGTTTCATCACGCGTACTTTTGTTGTCGGGTGCCTCCTTTGCGCGCTGAGGCCTGGTTCCGTTCGTTGGGGTATGGAGTCGGCATCGTTTTCATAAAATTGAGCAATAACAGGTGGTTAACGGCTCGTCTCACATTTTGGTGACGTGGCAGATTTGCAACAAGCGTACAGAAAGCGGCCGTGCAGGCCTCAGTTCCGCGTCTCTTTTGTTGCCTGTTTGGAACTGTTCGTTTCTTATCGTGATGCGACGGAGGGGGGCATCCCGAGGTCGTCCCGTTAGGTGGTTCGCTTAAGTCCCTCGCGTTCATGCGGGAGTGTCCGAAGGCGCGAAGCGACTAAGCGGGTTTCAGGGGATTAAGGGAACCAACCATAGGGTGCCAGCACCCGGCGGATCCGGAACCTTCCCTACAGAGCAAACTGGAGGTTTAACATGAAGATGGTTAAGAGCCTTATTCTCGGCTCAGCGGCGGGTCTGATCGCCATGAGCGGAGCACAGGCCGCCGATCTTCCCGTCAAGGCCAAAGCGGTCGAGTACGTGAGGATCTGCTCCCTGTACGGCGCGGGTTTCTGGTATATCCCGGGCACCGACACCTGCATCAAGCTGGGTGGCTACGTTCGTATCGACACCACGTTCAACGGCTCCACCTACGGCGGACCGGCCTGGAGCGGCGATCTAGGCCAGGGCAATCGCTATCGCGATTACTTCGTTTCCCGTTCCCGTATGGCGCTGACGGTTGATACCCGCACCGCCACCGAATACGGCGTTGTCCGCACCTTCGGTCAGGGCGACTTCCAGTTCGACAACTTCAACAACGGCACGCGGAACCCGAACTCGGTCACACCTCCGCCGGCCGGCGCCCCTGCCTTCAATTCCACGCAGCTCTCCACCGCTGGTGGCGGCTACGTCGCGGTCGAAATGGTGTTCATCCAGTTCGCCGGTTTCACCTTCGGTAAGTCGGCTTCGGCCTATGCGACGCCCTGGAACGGCTATCCGGGCAACAACAACTCGTTCTTGATGGGTGGCCCGGACTACGTCACCGGCGTCAACAACATCCAGTACACCGCGCAGTTCGGCAACGGCGTGTCGGCCACCATCGGCCTCGATGATCCGACCGTGTTCAACCGTACCTCCGTGCTGAACCTCAGCACCGGCGGCGGCTTCGCGACGGCCGGCTCCAACGCCTACGGCGGAACGCATGTTCCGGATATCGTCGGCAACCTCCGCGTCGACCAGGCTTGGGGTCTGTTCCAGATCTCGGGTATGCTGCACAACGTGACCGCTTCCTACAACACCCTCGGCGCCGGCGGCGTTCCGAACAATCTGTCGGAAATCTCCGGTCATCCCGAAGACAAGTGGGGCGGTGCTGTGACGGCGGCGTTGCAGATCAAGAACCTCCCGACGGGTGCGGGCGACGACTTCAAGATCGATGCCACGTACTCCCACGGCGCCACCAAGGCGGTCGTCTCCACGAGCAGCGGTTCGCCGAGCTTCGTGATGTTCGGTTCGACCGGTCTTGCCGGTGGTTACCAGAGCGTCGGTTTCGGTCAGACGGCTGACGCCGTTTACCGGCCCGGGTTCACCGACGGCATCAAGCTGGTGGACGCATGGGGTGTCCGTGGTGCGTTCAACCACAACTGGGATCCCTACTGGTCGACCAGCCTCTGGGGCAGCTACGGTTCGGTTCGCTACGGCGGCAGTGTCCTGGACGGCACTTCGGCCAAGGGTGCTTGGTGCGCGGTCTACACGGCTGGCAAGGCTGTGTCTGCGAACTACTCCTGCAACCCGGACTTCAACTTCGCCCAGGTTGGTGTGGTCACCCGCTGGACTCCCGTCAAGAACCTGACGTTCTCGGCTGAAGTCGGTGCATTCTTCCTCGACCAGAAGATGGGCGGGTCTGCCACTTTGACCCCGACGGCTCCGAAGCCGACCGCCGTGTACGAGTTCAAGGACCAGAGCACTGTGTTCCTGAACGTTCGCGCTCAGCGCAACTTCTGATCCCGAAAGACTTGAAACACTAGTTAAACCCCCGGCAGGCAACTGCCGGGGGTTTTTCTTTGGGATGAGGTTGAGAATTTACAGCAAGGGATTTCCCCTTCCGAAGCCCCGACGCCTGGCAAACGAGGTTACGCCAACGCGCCCCTTCCAGATTTCAAATCAATAACTTTGTAGCGAGGTCGAGCTTGCGTCTGCTGGGTGCACATGCGGCCAATTTCTACGAACTAGCGACAGCCGGCCCCGCGATGATCGCGAGCGAAGCGCTGAAGTACATCGCCGCACGCGACGCGGTCGAGAAGGAATCCGTGGCCGCTGCCCGGAGGAGCGCCACCTCGTGTGACAACAGAAGAGCCGACCGCTGCCCGACGCTTTCCGTCACCTCCCAGAATAGCCAAGCTATTTTCAAAGCTTGGTCCGCTGACATTGGCGCGCCTGCTTGCTAGGCCGCGCCGCCGATGTCAGCTTCCGCCCGAGCTTGTCGCAAAGGTCATAACCTGTCGTCCGTTAAGAAGTCCGATTGAGTGGGGTTGGGCAGGTAATCGCGCGGGATAGCTTGGCCAGGAACAGGCACAAGAGTTGTCTGAGCCAGGCGAGGATGCGGCGGAAGTTGTGTCCCACGGCTGAGAGGATAACGTTGGCTGCATCGCCGGCGCGTCCCTTGAGGTAGCAGCGTCCAAGGTGGCCTTCCGCCTTGAGGTGTCCGATGACGGGCTCGATGGCGGAACGACGGCGCAGTTCGCGCTTGATGACGCCGAACACGCCGCGCTTCTGGCCGGAGATGAAGACACGACGGGGATTTTGCGCGTCGTGGCCGCGGTATCCCTTGTCGACATAGGCCCGCTCGATCGGACAGCCGGTAAGCGTCTCGGTGCGATCGAGGACGTCCCGCAGGGTGTGACCGTCATAGGGGTTATTGGGCAGTGCCCTGGCGTGCAGCACGAACAGACCGCCGGGGGCCCGGCGGTTGTTGGTGACGATGGAGGCCTTCACTCCGAACTCGTAAGGTGCGCTGGCCTTGCCCTTGCCGATGCACTCCACCTCCGGAGCATGGAAGGAATAAAGCTTCCAGCCGCGCTGGCGCTGCTGCTGCGAGCGGATCTGCTTGGCTCGACCAAGCGGGAGGGCGAACGCCTCCTCCAGGGCTGGCTGGCCCTCGATCTTGCGGCGGATGTCCCGGACGATGCGGCCGAGCCGGCTGCGCAGGATGCGCAATTGCCGCTGATGCCGCCTGAACTGTTTGGCATGGGCGTAGCGGCCCGCCATCATCGCCGCGGCCTTGGCCACGCAAGAATAGGATTGCCGCAGCCTGACGCCGTGCCTTCTTGCCAGGCGGTTGAGACCCTTGATGGCCGCATGAAGCAGCTTGGCATCGGTCGGAAAGGTGATGGCCTTCGGCTGCACCGTGGTGTCGACCGTGACCCGCTTGAGGTCCGGGCCGCGTAACGCGCCAGCCTCGTGCGCCACCCGCAGGCTCTCGGCCAGCAGCAGCTCCAGTCTGTCGCCGAGCCGCTTGCGCCAATGGCTTAGGTCCGAGCGCTCGTGCGGGAAAGTGTGCTGGAAAAACTCAACCTGCGCCGCAGCACTGAGACCTACCGTGGTGACGCCGCCAACCGCGTCCTGGTCATTACTCGTTTGTAAACGGGAAGGTCGTTCGCGCAAGATTTATGAGTTCGCCTTGGGAATGAGCGTTCGTTTTTCGAAAAATCTCTCTTAGATGCCACCGCGCCGTCGACAACGTCATGCCTAATTCTTTGGCAATGAACGCCAATGATTCTCCCTCTGCGAGCAAAGCAGTCAATTTGCCCTGACGTGGACTCAAGCCAAGCTGTTCGCAGAGTCCCTCAGAGTTGACTTTCAAAACGGATGCGGCCTTTGCAGGGGTAATGGGATGACCGATGTACGAAGTACCGTTTGAGAGTTCCACTGTGAAGTAACGATTCGGGTGATCGCGGCGTATCGTTCTATGAATTTTTTCGTGTTGAGGCGTAGTGCCGCCAAATGCGATGGTCAATTTGACCACTGTCGATCTAATATGCTGTACGATGGCCAGTCGCGCCTGATAAATCCCATTTTCGTCATTTTGACCGACATGGTCGCGCAACTGCTCAAGCTTAGATTTAAAGCGGCCGGTCTCATCGTTCTTCTGCAAGAATGTAAGGAAGGTTTCTTCAAAATCCCGATACGACCATTTGAATCTGAAGCAGATTTCTCCGTCCCAGACTCTCTTGCATACGAGGCTTTTCACTGGCGCGTTGTGTAGCTTCACCCTGCTACCACAATAGGAACATCTGGGAATTTCCGAAAAAAGATTCGTGACCCGTCTGCCCTTGCGCCCGCGTCTTGTCGACAGATTCTCACGACGAGTTGCCTGGGCTTCTTCGAATGTTTTCTTGTCGATTACAGGCGGGTAATAGTTTGGAATCGGTTCCCCAATCGGAACTTCTTTCCCTTCTAAAACCTGCTTTCTCTGATACTCGCCGAGTGTTGCTTTATTGTTCAGCATATTGTGAATAGTCGATTGGTCCCATCTCTTTGACCAACCGAATGCCGGTACCCCCTCTGCGTTTAGAAGCTTTGCAATAGTGTAGGCGCCTAGACCATCAATACTATACTGAAAAATTCGCTTCACGATTTCCGCACGATCGGGCAGGTAAACAAATTCAGTGCGGGCATCCGTCAATCCCAACCAGCTCGGCGCATTTCTAATCTTCTGTTTCAATCAATACTCGCCAAGCATTTGCGGTTAGCGGACTACTTCTGCTAGCGTTGCGAGATTAGTGCAGCTCGTGCGCAAGCAGGTATGGTTCTGATCGGTTGCCTCAGACTTCAAGTCCGCGCGTTCCCCAAAAGTCTACTGTCATCTTTCGATCTCGACCTTAAGGACGGCTTTGATGCATCGATTCCTTAGGACTGTCAGCTTATCGGTCAAATCGCTCAACTCGCGATAATTGAGCTCACCAAATATAAAGCCGTAGAGTTCGCGTTGCTGAGTATGAAGACCCGCGATTTGCTTGTACGTTTTATCAGTCAATGACATCTTCACAACCCGCGCATCTTCTGAGGATGGTTTTCGGCGCAAAAATCCCCTTTTCTCGAGCATTTTCGACTGCGTAGTTACGAAAGAAGGGTCAACGTGAAGCATCTTTGCCACAATATTGACAGGCACGCCGCCTTGGCCTTGGTCGAGCTCAGCTAAGGCCGCTATAATCAGCCATTGAGGACCAGTCACGCCCACTGCTTTGGCCCAGAGATTATGTATCTCCTGAAGATGCACCGCTATAGCAGCGATTTCCCAACTAAACCGCCGTGCCAAGTCGTCACCGTTCGAGTCGATCTCCCCCGACCCATCGCGCCTATCTGTACCTAGTACATCAGATCGCTTGCGGAATGGCTGCTTCATATTTTCTAAGTTGCATCCTCTGAGGCCAACTATTTTACTGCAATATACTTGCAAGCGCACTAGTTGCATAGAGAATAGCGATCAATCATAGTGCGATGATCGGACGTTGAGGAGGAAGGCAATAGTAGCGCTGGGGCGCGCAGTGATTGGGAGTTTCTGGAACGGGTTTGGGACGGTTTACATCAATGATCCGTGCCGCCCGCCACTGCCCGGACGCGATTGATGGCCGGGCTGGCCATCGCCGACAGGACTACCGAGGCCACAAGGCGCCGACCGAAGTTTTGTCCTCTCTGCCCAGAAGCGAGGGGTAACGCCTGCGGTCAAGCGTGAACTCCGCCGCAGGAGCCAGTCATCGGCCATCTCAAAGCCGAGCATCCGTGGGGGTGCCTGGTAGTCCGTGAAGAATTCCCAAGCCGTTGATTTTGGTCTGGAAGCGGCATTTTGCGGTAACTGGATTTGATGGAGATCGCGCTTCAAGCTCTCCTGAATCGTGAGAGCTAGGCTCTGCATGCCGCGACGCATGTGGCGATCCAAACCCGGGCGCCGCTCGGTATCGGGATCATCGTCGTCGCAGCAGCTCAAGAACCCGCCGTAGCGCCGTATTCCTCCGGGGTGGGCCGCCTTGTTGAGTTGCAGGTGTCCGGCGAGGATCCAGCTTTAAGGCTCGCCTTAAGGTCGGTAGATGCGGGTAGAGGTTCTGGGCGGGATTGAGCGTCGTCGTCGCTGGTCTCGCGACGATAAGTTGCGGATCATCGAAGAGACGCTGGCGCCCGGCGCGGTTGTGACGGAGATCGCGCGGCGGCACGGCATTTCGACGAGTTTGGTGTTCACGTGGCGGCGGGCTCGCCTGGCGAGTGTCGTTTCGGCAGGACCGAAGCTTGTCCCTGTTCAGCTCACCCCGGCTGAGGCCGAAAGCGTCTCATCGACTGAAGCCCCAGCGGCGATTCCGTCCCGGAGGCGCCGGGGCCTGATCGAGATCTAACTCGGTGGCGGCAAGCGTGTCAGCGTTGACAAAAACGTCGATGCTGACGCGTTGGGGCGGGTCCTCGATGTTCTGAGCCGGCGATGATCCCGATACCGAGCGGCGTCAGGGTTTGGATCGCAACGGGCCACACCGATATGCGGCGGGGCATGCAGGGTCTGGCTTTGCAGGTTCAGGAGAACCTGAAGCGGGATCCCCACGCCGGCGATCTCTATATCCTCCGAGGCCGGCGTGGCGATTTGGCAGAGATCCTCTGGCATGACGGGATCGGGCTGTCGCTGTGTGCGAAACGCTTGGACCGCGGAAAGTTCATCTGGCCTTCGGCGTCAGGTGATGTGGTGTCGATCTCGGCGGCGCAGATGGCGTACATGCTCGAAGGGATCGATTGGCGCAATCCACAACTGACGTGGCGGCCGAGAACGGCGGGATGAACGAAGAAAAGTGTGGAGGCGCGCGTATTTTGGGGCGCCACAAATCACTAAAACTATGATTCACTTCGTCTCATGGATGCTGATCGCGCCGCTCTTGCCGAAGAAAACGCCGCGCTGAAAGCGGAGCTGGCGGTAGCGCGGGCAAAGGCGTCGGAGGACGCCGCGTTGATTGTGCAGCAGACCTTGCGGATAGCGAAGCTCGAGCGCCAGGTTTACGGCCAGAAATCGGAGCGCTCGGCGCGATTGATTGACCAACTGGCGCTTACTTTGGAAGAACTGGAAGCGAACGCGACGGAAGACGAATTGGCGGCGGAGCAGGCAGTCGCCAAAACAACGACGGTTGTCGGATTACGCGCAAGCGCGCTGAGCGCAACACGTTCCCAGACCACCTTCCGCGCGAGCGGGTGGTGATCGATCCGCCACGGCGTGCGAATGCTGCGGCAGCAATCGCTTGCGCAAGCTCGGTGAAGGTGTGACCCGAACGCTGGAATCGGTGCCGCGTCAGTGGAAGGTGATCGAGACGGTGCGCGAGAAGTTCTCTTGCCGGGACTGCGAGAAAATCAGCCAGGCACCGGCGCCATTCCATGTGATCCCGCGAGGATGGGCGGGGCCGAGCCTGCTGGCCATGCTCCTCTATGAGAAGTTCGGCCAGCATCAGCCTCTGAACCGGCAAACCGAGCGTTACGCGCTGGAAGGCGTGCCGATCAGTCTGTCGACCGCAGCCGACGCCGTCGGAGCGTGCTGCACGGTATTGGAGCCGCTGTTGCGTCTGTTGGAAGCCCACGTCATGGCATCCGAACGCCTCCACGGCGACGACACCACCGTGCCCGTGCTGGCCTCGGGCAAGTGCGATGTCGCTCGATGCTGGGTCTATGTGAAGGACGACCGCCCCTTCGGCGGCTTAGATCCGCCGGCGGCAATGTTCTATTACTCGCGCGATCGAAGGGGCGAGCATCCGCAGGCGCATCTGGCCAACTATAGCGGTATCCTGCAGCCCGACGCCTTCGGCGGATACACCAAACTCTACGAGCCCCCGCGAAGTCCTGGGCCTATCAGGGAGGCGGCCTGTTGGGTGCATGCCCGGCGCCCGTTCTTCGCCATGGCGGATCTTGAGGAAAACGCGCGACGTAAGGCTGCTGGCAAGAAGGAGATCGCTCTCTCGCCGATTGCGATCGAGATCGTGCGTCGCATCGACGCTCTCTTCGCAATTGAGCGCACGATCAATGGCCAAAGCGCCGACCACCGAAAGGCTGTCCGCCAGGCGCAGAGCGCGCCGCTGGTTGCCGATCTGGAAGCCTATATGCGTGAGCAGTGCGCCAAGCTCTCCCGCGGTCACGATCTGGCAAAGGCCATGAACTACATATTCAAGCGCTGGGGCTCCTTCACACGCTTCCTCGACGATGGCCGCGTCTGTCTCTCGAACAATGCCGCCGAAAGAGCGCTGCGCGGCATCGCATTGGGCAGAAAGTCTTGGTTATTCTGCGGGTCCGACCGCGGAGGGCGTCGTGCCGCCGCCATGTATAGCCTCATCGTCTCTACGAAGATGAACGACGTCGATCCTCAGGTCTGGCTTGCCGATGTACTCGCTCGCGTCGCCATCCACCCCGCCCACAGGCTCGATGAGCTGCTGCCCTGGAACTGGAAGATTGCGCAACAGCAAGACCTTGCAGCGCAGGCGGCTTGATGGGGCCCGTCAACAAAGTAAGCCACGTGTTCACCCTCGGCCATGTTGCCGAGATGCTTGGAGAAGATGAGGACTGGCTGTTCGAGGTCGCCGAGGAAATGGACCCTGAGGATGGCCAGCTATGGGTCGTTGGCGTCGGTGAAAACGGGGTGATGGCGTTCACCGATGACGTGATTGAGAACCTCAAAGAGCTGATCGCAATCCACAAAGAGGACCACAGCATCATCGAAAAACGCCGCCACGTGCTCGCTGCGATGATCAAGCCGAAAAACGAAGAGTCCGACGGGGTCTAACCATAAACTGGACAGATCAGCGCACCTGCGGCCTACCGCGCATGGTTACGTAGCGCCTCCCCGTCGACGTCCCGGTCAACGCGCACACGACAGCCGCCGCCAAGCTCGATCTCGACGATTCCAGCCCTTGCACGCTGCGCAGGCCCTACCGCGGAGGCTGGCTGTATCTGGCAGCCGTCATGGATCTGTTCAGCCGCAAGATTGTCGGCTGGGCCATGCGGGATCATATGCAAGTCGAACTCGCGTCAGCGGTGCTCACGATGGCCATCGAACCAGCAGCACCCGCAGGCCGGACTGATCCACCACTCCGACCGCGGCGTGCAGTACGCCTCATACGCCTATCGAGACGCCCTCGTAGGCGCCAGCATCACCGCATCGCAGAGCCGCAAGGCCGATTGCTATGACAACGCCCGATGGAGAGCTTCTTCCATACCCTCACGACCGAGCTCGTTCACCATCACAACTACAGGAGCCGCGCCTAGGCCCAGCATGATATCTTTGCCTTCATCGAGGGCTTCTACAACCGAACAAGGTTCCATTCCGCAATCGGATATATCGCCCCGAACGAGATGGAGTTAAAAGCCGCCTAAACCCGTCCACTTTTTCGGGGGAAGATCAAAGCCCACCCCGACCGCGTCATCGACCAGTAAGGGGTGCGGTTCGTGAAGGCACATTCGAGCAAAGACGCAGGCGATGACCTGTGAACGATGCCATCATGTTCTCAATCGGCAGGAACAGAGTGCTTCAATCGATCCAACGTCCGTTGAGTTCCGCACACACGCTAGGATCATGCTTTATCCTGAGATTTACGCATTGCGAGCGGAATAACCAAATATCGCACGACAAGATATGCGAGAATACCCCACCAAAGACACCAAAGCATGGTTTCCATGAGCGGCAAATGAGGCAAGAGAAATCGCTGAATAGCATTCAGGCTGGGAGGAGAATTCCCCTCCAGCGGCTTCAAGGCGATGATAGGAAGATCTGCGCTCTTATCCATCTTCAGCTCCATGACATTACTTGCTGATCAAACCAAGAAGTGGCGACTGGCGGAACCAGCCCAGCTCACGTCGGGGGTCGCTGGCGGCGCGTTACAATGTCATTCTGAACGGGAAGACCGACCCATGGTGCTTCGTCTTCACGTTTGATCCATCCATTTCGACCAAGCGGACGATAGTTCAGGTTGCATAAATCCGCTTCGTTTACGATTTCCTTGAAGGGATTGCCGTTTACGCTGCGGCGGTAGGTCATGTGATATTTGTTCGGCGCGGACGAGCACAGCGAGATCTTTGCCCTATACCAAAACCGGTATGGAATGCACCGGAGACGGGCGTCAGTCTGCTCAAACCGTCGGACGGTCTGCTCGCCAAGCCGAATTTCTCCGTAGCACTGCTCATTGACCTCAAACTGATAAGGTCCTCCGAAGATGTCGGCAATGTTGTCTTCGTTCGTCAGTCTTCCGCCTGCTTGTGCCAAGTGTGGTATCAACTGCAGAATGGCGAGTCCGGCAATGAAGATCCATCCAGGGATCGCGCGTCGAGTAAGCGGCGGATGAGAGCAGGACTCAAACCAGGGGCCGAAAAGGATCAACAGTAGAGCCAGCTCAAATACGGGGAAGCGGTAACCAACCTGTATGCCGTACTGCACGTACAGCAGCGTGAATACAGATAGGGACAGTCGCTGCCGGAAGCGATTTGAACTCATTAGAAACCAAACGCCGGCCATTTGCATTAAGATGATGAAGGCCATCAGGATCGCCTCACTTCCATTGGGAAGCAGGGCGATACCCATCTTCAATGAGCTATAGTGCTGTCCAAGAAGCCAGGTTGGATGGATCTTGGCTAGTGTAGCGACGAAGCTGCCAGTCAGCCAGGACAGCTGCGCGAAGAACCGCTTATAAGGACAGACGAGATATATTAAGCACTGAGTGCTGTGGAGAAAGTTGAAGTTCGAGTTGTAGTCGAAGCTTATCGCAGTGAAATAGATCTTGAACAGGAACAGAACTAATATGATGAGGTGAACGAACTCCCAGCGCTGAAGCCAGATGGCGTAAACTGCCGTAACCATCAATCCGAATAGTGCCATAAAGAGCGTGCTTTGAGAGTAGCCCTCCGAAAGGGCGGATAGGAATATTAGCGATCCGCAGCTCTGAAAGATCGGCCAGCAAACGTAGGTGCCGTCCGTCACCGCCTTCACGGTGGTCGAATAGGAGTAAATCCAATCAAAGAACGTAAGGTGGAAGCCAAGCAGGATCGTGCCCGACAACCATTTTAGAGTGATGTCGCTGTCGATCTCATGAATGCTGAATATTGCCCGATACGACGAAACGAAGCTCGAGGTCGACAACCTCGTCCAGATCCCAACCTCGATACGATCCATCGCGCTCATAACAGCAGAAATTCTCTTCCGAATAGGCCGAGTACTTGAGAATCCTAGTTGTGCGGCCGTTCACTCGCAATGCAGAAACGGATAGCCGCGATTTCCTTCCTGGAAGAAAGAAAGCACCTGTCTTTGCACCATCTTAGGCGTTCGGTCGGCGATTTCTTCGAGAGATCGAACGGTTCATCGACGGGCATCAAGAGGCTCTTCCGCGACCAGCATCGTTCGAGATCGTTGACAGGCAACCGCCATCAAGCAGACTGTTGTCCTCAACTTTGAGCAGGGTCGGCTGCTCCGTTGTGGTGCTGATGGTGCCGCTCATTGTCTTGGTCAAACGCGCAACGGTCGCGCTTTTGTACGGCCATTCTCAGGTCGGAGATTGTTGGACTGTCTGCTGGCTGCACACCACAAAATGCCTTTCTGATCTCGCCGGCGAGATCAGGTTGATCTAGCACTTCGTTGCTCATCAATATCGTGCAAATTCGCGAAAGGTCTGCAGCCGGAAGTGAATTGGCGAGAATTTCCACGACTTCGCTCAATGCAAGACTGATGCGGCTCGTTATGTCACCGTGATTGGCCGATTTCGGCGCGGTGGTGAAGCCGATGGCCCGTGCATCTACCTTCTTGGTTCTTTCGGCGGTCCTTATTGCCTTCAATTCGGCACGGACCGCTGTGGGCGAGATGCGCTCGCCCGCTTCTATTCTCCGCTCGACAGCCGCAGCAAACTCCCTGGGAGTACTTGGTGACGACAGTATGTAAAGCAGCGAGGGTGGAAGGACCGCCGCGGTTGCGCGGTGGTCTAAGGCCCACAGGGCTGCTTGCATGTATGCTTGGGCGGTTCGTGGAGGAATTCCTACCTCGCTCTCGACCCAACGCAGGAATTGCCCATGAGAGAGGTAATGCTTCGCCGATACTAGATCGCCGCCGATTTGGACAACTGTTTTTCCGGCATATTGTCGGATACGCGCTGCCTGACCCTTCAGAAACCTCGCGACCGATGTCGGAACCGAAGCATAGTCAAATTCAGATGTGGTGTTCACAAGAACGCCGGTCTCAGAAGGTCGCTCGTCTCTCTGCATTGGGTTGCTCCCAAGAGGTTTTTTCTAGACGACGTCATTTGATACACGAATCAGGACACACGCGGCAGCTGTATAATCAAATGAGAAGTACATAAGAGCGAATAATTATCTTGACGATTCAAAACAACCTTAGGGTTGCCATAGTCTGTGGTACATTGAGTCCACGAAACAACTAAGAATTGTGTAACTAGTAATTCGATCTGGCGACCTTCATGGCATCCACAGTTCCTTGGGAACGGTGCACTCTTCGAGTGCTTGCTTGCGTGTCGTCGGGCGCGCGTGAATTGCGGTCGTCACGTCCGGGAAAAACCAGTGAGCTGCCCTCTACGGCATTGGCATGTCATACCCCGTTGTATTCTAGCGTAGGGTACGATTAGCTGGAGACGTATCGTTCGTCGGACTCGTTCAAGCATTGCTGGTCTTGGGGCTTCCCGACAACAGCATCGTTAGCTCGCGCCAGGCATCATCCAATGAACCTGCAATCTCACATCGGCCGTGATGTCGACACTGATCTCGCGATGCAGCGAGAACCCACCAGCGGCGTATTATCGATCTATCGGGCGATATTCAGCGTGGAGGAGATCGCAACAGACGTAACGTTGAAGTGGCTCTCGGGAGCAATCTTGCTCGGTTTCCTGGTCACGTTTTCGACCTGGATGAACTCGGCGCTCACGACGGTGCAGGCTGTGAAAAACAGCACCTATTTGTGCTGGCCGTTCTTTCAGAGCTGCAAAAATCTAATCTTCCTGTCCAGCTTTCCGGAGGGATATTCGCAGGCTGTATTCTACATGATCCTGTTCGGATTAATCGCAAGCGCGAGCTATGCGATATATCTCGGACGATGGATGTATGTTCATCTTGCGATACTGTTTTTATTCTTCGCCAAAATCTACCTTCTTCTCATTTCTTACGGTTTTAAGGGAAACTACGAATACTATCACAATTTCTTTTGCTTCACGTTTCTCTTTTGCGCAAACAAGAAGTTCTTCGCGCAGTTAGGCTTGGTGTTTTTCTACTTTCTATCAACGGCGGGAAAGATTCATCCAAGTTGGCTGTTAGGCCAATACTTCACCGCGCTGAAAGAGGGCCTCCCGATATTTCCATTCGGTACCGAAGCCCTTATGACCAACCTCGTTATCGCTATGGAAATGGTGGGCTGCTGGTTCCTGTTCAGCCGAAATCCCCTTATTCAACGATCTGTGTTCGCCTTCTTTGTCGCCTTTCATCTCTACTCCGGAACGTTGGTGGGGTATCGCTATCCCTCGATCGTCATGCCGCCACTACTAATCTTGTTCGGGCCTTGGTTTCAGGCCCCGGAACGCGTACCGGTCGACCGGCGTTCTGCGCCTGGATGGCTTTCGATGATTTGCCTCGTCGTCTTGCAGCTGATCCCGCATATGATCAGGGGGGACGAGAAGCTCACCTTGGAAGGAAACTTCTATGGACTCTATATGTTCGAGGCGAACCATCAGTGTTACGGCAGCATTTCTCGGGATGGCAAGCCGGTCTTGACGTTTGCGGAAGTTGACGCTGTTTCGCGCTGTGACCCATATGATCTCTGGTTCAGGGCGAAGCATCGGTACTGTGCTGGCTTGAGCGCCAAGTATGGGATGATTCTTAATCACAGCATTAATGGCGAGCCATTTCGAGAGATTGTAAACGAGCCCGATGTGTGCACGCTTGTGTACCACCCCTTCAGCCGAAATAGTTGGATTAAGGACGAAAAGGAGGCGCCGGCCGTCGCTCGTCCTGTCCAGAACTTCTTTAGGTAGAATGGGGGAGGCCGTCTTGTTTCGCCAGTCGTTTCGATCGATGCCAATAGTTGGCGGCGCAGATGGCATCCGTAAGCCGTTGATCGACCTGACACGGGACGAAATTCACCTGTGGCTCGCCAAAGATGAAATCGATTGTGAGCAAGCGATCGGTTATCGAAAATTGTTAAGTGCGGATGAAAGAGAACGGGAGCGGCGATTTCATTTCGAGAAGGATCGAGTCCGCTTTCTAATAACGCGCACGCTTGTTCGCACAGTATTGTCTCGATATGAGCCCGTTGACCCGAGAGACTGGGTGTTCACAGCCAACGCCTACGGATGTCCGCAGATTGACGTGTTAAGGATGGGGGGGGCGGATATTGGCTTTAATATTTCTCATACCGCTGGTCTGGTTGTGCTGGGCGTGACCAGAGGCCGCGCAGTCGGCGTCGATGTGGAAAAAATGTGTGCGCGCACGAACCCATTAGAGACGGCGCATGCCTTCTCCGCGATGGAACTCGATTGCCTTTCGAGACTGCCGGCGGAACAGCGGCTAGATCGCTTCTTCGAGTATTGGACCTTCAAGGAGTCCTACATCAAGGCTCGCGGGATGGGCGTCTCGATACCTCTGGATAAGGTTAGCGTTCGGCTCGATCGAGACGGTTTGGTCGACTTTGAAGTAGCGCCGGAGCTGGATGATGATCCGCGGCGTTGGCAATTTTGGCAGTTTCGTCCGGGGCGGGCGCACATTCTCGCGCTTTGCGCCGAACGGGTCCCGAACGGGCTGTCCGCAATTCTAATAAGGAGAATGGTTTCAATAGGCCGTGAGGAAGACGTGCCGATTCAATTCAGCCGCGCCTCGCAGCAGCACGCCTGACTGCGTAGCGCGCTTGTATCTCTCCTGCTTTGCGGATGCTGCACCGCAAAGCCTTGTAGTCTCGCAGCGGATATCGGCATCGGCCTGCGTCAGCCAGGTCCCCGCATGATCCGAGACTTGAGAGGGACCGAGACACTAATTCTGAGTTGCCGCGTCCATCTGCTGTCGCAAGCTGAGTGGCCGCATGTCGATCCAAACTTCCTTGATGTGATCCAGGCACTGCTGCCTGTTCGCTTTTTCTCCGACCGTAGACCATCCTCTCGGGACCTCGCGATCGGCGCGCCAGATCGAATACTGTTGTTCGCCGTTCATGACTACGTAGTAGAGCGTTCCAGCATTCTCATTGTCGTCGTACATTTCCTCGCCGCTCCTCTTTTGGAAGTGATCTTGAAGCGCTCTTCGAAATCAAGATTAGTTGTCTTAAGGGTGCCGTGCAAGTACGACGATTTATAAACAACGGATGGGTTGTGACCTCAGAAGCAGCGTCATTGAGGAGGCTAGACGATGGCGTTGATCATTCGCGCGACGATCTATGGTGTGATCCTCATACTGCTGGCATCTCTGGGATTGCTGGGTGGTGCTTGGCTGTGGCTGCGAACGGCGGTGCCAGAGCGGTCGATTTCACTGGTAGGACCACAATCAAGGGCGCCCATTCTCATTACACGGGATAGCGCCGGTCTTCCGACGATAGACGCCACAACGGATGCCGATGCGGCGTTCGCATTGGGGTATATCCATGCGCAGGATCGAATGTTCCAGATGGATCTCATGCGCCGCTATGGGGCAGGGCGTCTTTCCGAATGGTTCGGTCGTCCGACGCTCGGCAGTGATCGCTTTATGCGCACGCTTGGCATCGGTTCGCTGGTTGAGAAACAGTATCAACGTCTCTCGGCGCCCGTCCGAGGGTTGTTACGAAGTTATGCCGAGGGCGTGAACGCATATTCGTCAGGATTTCACGCTCTCCCGCCCGAGTACTACGTGCTCAACACCGGATTTGAGCCATGGCGCCCGGAAGATAGCTTGATTTGGGCAAAGATAATTGACCTCGAATTGACTGGAAACTTCAAGGAAGAACTCCTGCACGCGCAGCTGTTAAAGCGAGTCTCGCCGCAGGAACTCGGTGTACTGTTTCCGACGTATCCGTCGACGGCCCCGATTGTGGTTCAGCAAACAAGGGCCGACCTGGAGAACCTTCCCCTCAATGAGATATACGCAAGCCTACCCGCGCGGATTGGCCCCTTTGAGGCCTCAAACAATTGGGTGATCTCGGGTAGCCGCTCGTCATCCGGAAAGCCGCTGCTTGCCAATGATCCCCATTTGGGCTTTTCGATACCCAGCGCTTGGTATCTTGCTCGATTGAGAACACCATCAGATATATTGACCGGTGCGAGCGCGCCGGGCACCCCGTTTATCCTTATCGGACATAACGCCCGGATTGCGTGGGGCATTACAGCCACACGTAGCGATGTCGAAGACATCTTTATTGAGAAGATCGACAGCGATAACCCGAAGCAATACCTTACGCCCGATGGGTCCCGGCCGTTCGAGCTTCGCGAGGAAATAATCGCCATAAAGGGAGAACCGTCAGCCGCAATGACGGTGCGTCAGACCCGGCACGGGCCAGTCATATCCGACCTTGCGGCTTTCGCCAGGCATGTCCCGTCAACGGGCTTCGTTCTCTCGCTGCAAACGACATGGCTGACGAGCGATGACACATCCCCCGAAGCCGCGTGGGAACTGAGCCGTGCCCGCGATTGGGAAGAATTCCGGAGCGCACTCCGGAAACTGACCGCCCCACAACAGAATTTCGTCTACGCCGATGTCGAGGGGAATATCGGCTTCATCGCACCCGCCAAAATACCGCGACGTCGGAAGGGGAATGGCTGGTTGCCCGTTCCAGGATGGGAAGGCCAGTACGACTGGGAAGACAATGTTCCTTTCGACGAGCTACCCGCGAAGTTCAATCCGCCAAATGGTGCAATTGCCACCGCCAACAACAAATTGACGGATGTTCCGTTTCTCGCGCGTGACTGGATCCCGCCATATCGAGCCGAACGCATCATGGAACTGCTTGACCGATCCGACCGCTTCTCGATCGGCGATATGGCGGAGATGCAATTCGATACGGTGTCGCTAGCTGCTCGACAATTGGTGCCTCTCTTGCCTACAGCAAGGCTGAAGCAAGCCCGCTCTCGAGTACTTGCCGAACAGGTAAAGCATTGGGACGGTCGCATGGATAGCGACAAAATCGAGCCCCTGATCTTTTCGGCATGGCTTAGGGAGCTGACGAGGTCATTGCTGCTCCCGAAGCTCGGTCCAATGTATCCCGATTATGCGGGGTTCCATCCGCACGTCGTTCACCTCATTGTGACGCAGCACCCCGACTGGTGCGATGATCCCGCAACGAGCGAAGCGGAAACTTGCGACGATCAGATGGCGCGATCGTTTGACCGTGCGTTGGCGCAGCTTGAGAAGGGGCGGAGCGACGCGAATGATATCGGCCGCTGGGGCGACCATCACAAGGCGGTCTATTCGCACCCGTTGTGGTCCCATGTGCCTGTCATCGCTGATATCCTGGGGTACCGGATCCCGGCTTCCGGAAGTACGGACACCATAAACAACGCCGTTGTATCCTTCCGAAACGAACGGGCTGCGTTTCAAAGCGTTTTCGGCTCGACGCTACGAATGATCGTGGACCTCGCCGATCTTGACCAGACAAGGTTCATGATTGTGCCGGGGCAGTCCGGAAACCCGATATCAAAGCACTACAACGATCGGGTTGCTGACTGGCAGCAACGAAGGTGGCTGCAATTTCAGAAGTAGCGAGACAATCACGAAATGATGCGCGCGCCGGCGCTGTTCATCGACATGCTTTCAACACATCGATGCAACCTGAGGGTGAATCGTTTCTAGTGCTGAATCGAGCGCTTGACTCTCTCATCGTTTCGGCGAAACTTCGATACAACGCAACTTAAGCGGAATGACGACGAAGGTGATCAATTCCTTGATCGCATCAACGTCGTACTGGTGGTTTGCATGATCTGCGGCGTCGACGCTCATCGAACAATCGCCAGCATGCTTCGCTATCGCTCATCGTGCCAACCGAATCACATCGCGTATCGCTTTCTCGCGGACGATGGAGTCGGCTGTGCGGCGGTTACTTATCGAGAGCTCGATGAAGCGGCTCAACGGGTTGCGGCATGGGTGCAGTCGTCAAACACTTCGGGCATGCCGATTCCGTTGATATTCTCGGCGGGGCTGGAGTTCATTTCTGCCTTCTACGGCTGCCTTTATGCTGAAAACTGCGTTGTTCCACTCAGTCTTCCAGGTGTTGCAGAAGGCGCAAGTCGAATCCGCGCGGCGCTGGACGAGGTTCGTCCGTCGGTGGTTCTCGTCGCCAGCAAGGTGAGGGAGCGCCTTCATCGAGAGCTCGCAGATGAATCCGGGAAGCCGGTATTTGATTTGGTTCCATTCGGAGAGGCAGCTGATTGTAGTGCGCGATGGCGGGAACCTCGGTTCGACGGGGGTGGTCTGGCTCTTTTACAGTTCACGTCTGGATCGGTTGCATCTCCCAGGGGCGTTAAGATCTCGCACCGTAATCTGCTGCATAACATTGGCTTGATGTCGAAAGCTTCGCACGCTGGTGCGGATAGCATCGGGGTGAGTTGGCTGCCTCATTTCCACGATATGGGCTTGATTGGCGGGATATTGATGCCGATGTATGCCGGCTTCCCGGTTACGTTGATGTCGCCATCGTCGTTTGTTCGTCGGCCGATCCGGTGGCTGGAAACAATCTCGAAAACGCAAGCGACGATCAGTGGCGCGCCGAATTTCGGCTATGAGCATTGTCTTCGGGAAATCAGGCGCGAAGACCTCCACTCGCTTGATTTGTCGTCGTGGCGTACCGCGTTTTCCGGCGCGGAGCCCGTTCGCCCGGCCACGATGGCGCGGTTTTCCGAGAAATTCGCTGGCGCAGGCTTCCGCAAGGAAGCGCTGTTTCCATGTTACGGCCTGGCTGAAGCCACCCTCATGGTTAGTGGGCAACATTGGAGCGATGCGAGTGAGCAGAAATTCTCGCGATCGTCCCTGCAAGACGGAGTTGCGCGAGTTGTTAAGGACGATAGCGATTGCACGGCGTTGGTGTCATCGGGACCGGTTCTGGAGGGGCACCGCGTGCTCATCGTCGATCCCAAGACGGGGAGCGTGTGCAGGGACGGCGACGTCGGCGAGGTGTGGATCGATAGCGAAAGCGTAGGAGAGGGGTATTGGAACCGCCCGGACGAGAGCATCGAGACGTTCCAAGCCCGGCCAAGCGGGGCGGATGAAGGGTTTTTCCTGAAAACCGGTGATCTCGGATTCATATGGCGTGGCGAGCTGTTCATCGCCGGCAGGCAGAAGGATCTTTTGATCATCCGCGGTGTGAACTTCTACCCGCAGGATATCGAGCGCGCCATCGAGGCAGCCGTTCCAACGTTGCGTGCAGGCTTTGGCGCCGCATTTACGGTCGAGTGCGATCGAGAAGAAAAACTCGTGATCGTCTATGAACTGGACAAGGCGTCGCGAGAGCCGAACGGAGAGTTCGATTGTATCGGCGCGACGCTCGCCCGGCGATTTGGACTGCAGGTGCACGCCATCGCGCTGATCAAGCGGAACAGGATCCCGAGAACGACCAGCGGAAAGATCAAGCGGCAGAAGTGCAGGTCGGACTTCGTAGATGGCAAGCTTCCGATCATCGCCGAGTGGAGGAATCCTGCCGAACGAGAGCGAGTAGAAGTCAGCATGTCCCTCTGGGATATCGATCCGTCTGAGGCTGCCGAAGAAAAGAAGGTTGGCGCGGTTCTCAGGGAGCATATAGCCGGGTTGCTCGGGATCGAGGCCGACACAATCTCCGACGGAAAATCGGTCTACGATCTTGGAATCGATTCACTCTCGGCTGCACAATTACAGAACAAGATTGAGCAGAGTCTGAAGGTCAGGCTCGATGTGGCGGATCTGCTGGTTGCCGGAACGATAAGAGAAATCGTCCTCGTACTGGTTGAAAAGATGAACGACACGACACGGCGGAAGTCTGCCGATCTCGTCGATGGGATGTTCGAGCGGGTTTTGAACCTGCCGGACGATGAGGTCGCGCGTCTGCTGTCGTTGGAGGAAGGCGCAGTTCGGGGGTAGCCGTGAACAAGCGACAGGATTTCGGCATCCTCTCGGACGAGAGGAGGAGGCTTCTCGAAAGCCTACTGAGAAAGCAGGGCATAGATCCGGTCTCGCTGCCGATCATGCGGCAACAGAGAGGCCAGAGCGTCCCCGCGGCATGTGCACAGCAGGGGCTCCTGTTTACGGCAGAACTGGTCGACGGTAACCCGGCCTACAATATCGGTGCCCTTGCCCGGCTTAGTGGATCGCTGAATCCGACCGATCTGCAGAGAAGCCTTCAGGAGGTTGTACGTCGGCACGAGGCGCTGCGGACGCATTTCGAGATAATAAGTGGGCAAGGCATTCAGGTGATCGATGCCCTCGATGCGTTTCAGCTTAAGCGGTTGGACCTGTCTGGGGTCGATGAGCGCAGGTGGGACGACGAAGTTCGCCGCCTGGCGCGAGAGGATGTTTCGCGTGCTTTCGACCTGTCACGGGGTCCGTTGTTTCGGGCAACGCTGATCCAGCTCAGTCGTAAAGATCACGCGTTGTTGGTGACAATGCATCACATCGTCTCGGATGGCTGGTCGATTGGGCTGTTAGTCCAGGAGGTCGCAACGCTTTACGAGGCATATAGCCAAGGTCAACTGTCGCCACTAACGGAGCTTACGATCCAGTATGCGGACTATGCAGTCTGGCAGCAAGGCTGGCTGAAGCACGGTTCGTTTGAGAAGCAAATTGGTTATTGGAAAACGCGACTGCAGGGTGCGCCGGTTGCGCTTGATTTGCCGACAGATCGTGTAAGGCCGGCGGTTGCAAGTTTTGCCGGAGATACGGCCAACTTTGCGCTGCCGCGGAAGCTATCGACGGAACTGGTCGAGCTGGCCCGTCGTGAAGAGGTCACGTTGTACATGGTGCTTCTGGCGGCGTATCAGCTGTTGCTGAAGCGTTACAGCGGACAGGACGATATAGTTGTGGGGTCTCCGATTGCGGGGCGGTCGCGCCCGGAACTCCAGCAACTGATAGGCTACTTCGTCAACATGCTGGCGATGCGGACGGATCTGGCTGGGGATCCTCCGTTCAGCGAACTTCTTAAACGGGTGAAGGACGTCGCGCTTGGTGCCTACTCACATCAGGATCTTCCCTTTGAGAAGCTTGTCGAAGAACTGCACCCGGTTCGTGATCTGAGTCGCCAGCCGGTTTTTCAGGTGTTGTTCGCGCTTCAGCCCGGTATGGTGCCGGTCAATGCCTTTGCCGGACTTCAGCTCACGCGCTACGAAGAGATAAAGGCGTCGTCAAAGTATGACCTATCGCTATATCTGACGGCAAATGACGGGGTCATTGAAGGACACTTCGAATATTCGAAGGACCTATTCGACCGCAGCACGATCGAGCGGATGGCAGGCCATTTCGGGGTTCTGCTTGAGGGCATCGTTGCCCAGCCCGAGGCGCGGTTATCCGAGCTTCCACTGCTGGGTGCCGCGGAGCGACGACAGCTAATCCAGGACTGGAACGCAACGCAGGCCGCGCTTTCGTGTGGGGAAACCCTGCCTGAACGGTTTGCCGGGCAGGTTGCGCGGACGCCAGAGGCGGTGGCGGTTGTTTATGAAAATGATCGTCTGACCTACCGCGAGCTTGACCGGCGTTCGAACCAGCTGGCGCATCATTTGCGCGAGCTCGGTGTGGGGCCGGAAGTGGTTGTCGGGCTCTGTGTTGAACGTTCGCTGGAGATGGTGGTTGCTCTGTTCGGAATCCTGAAAGCAGGGGGGGCGTATCTGCCTCTGGATCCAAGCTACCCGGTGGATCGCCTAGCCTACATGATGTCAGATGCAAAGACGCCGGTTGTCGTGACCCAGCGGCATCTGGCCGGGCGGTTGCCGGATCACGATGGTCGGACGGTGCAGATCGACGTCGAGTGGGAAACAATCGCGCAGTATCCCAACTCCGCGCCCCCGAACACCGCAGTTCCGGGTAATGCTGCCTACGTCATCTACACCTCGGGTTCAACGGGGAAGCCCAAAGGCGTTGTGGTGACACATGACGCCGTTGGCAATTTCCTGAACCACATGGCAGCAACGCCCGGCATTGATGCGTCCGACGTGCTGGCGGCGGTCACGCCGATCTCTTTCGATATCGCGGGGCTTGAAGTCTACCTTCCGCTTGTGGTGGGGGCTCGCGTCGTCATTATTTCGCGTCGGGTCAGCACCGACGGGGCGCTGCTGAAGGAGGCGCTTGGTGCCTCTGGTGCCACGATCTTGCAGGCAACCCCATCGACTTGGCGCTTGTTGATCGAAGCTGGTTGGGCCGCTGCACAGCCGCTCAAGGTCTTGTGCGGCGGCGAGGCGCTGCCGACCGACCTGGCCGGGTGTCTGATCGAACGCTCCACTTCGATCTGGAATCTTTACGGTCCCACCGAGACGACAATCTGGTCGACAGTAAGCCGCGTCGGTGTGAAAAACGGCGTCAGGATCGGCCGTCCGATATCAAACACGCAGCTCTATATACTCGACCAGCGCGGTCATGTTGTTCCCACCGGCGTTCCTGGCGAGCTTTATATCGGCGGAGCAGGACTCGCGCGAGGCTATTTTGGCCGCCCGGATCTGACGGCGGAGCGGTTTGTGCCGAGCCCGTTCGGAGCAGGCGAGCGGCTCTATCGTACCGGAGATCTCGTCCGCTATCTGGCCGATGGCGATCTCGAATATCTTGGTCGGCTCGATCATCAGGTGAAATTGCGCGGCTACAGGATCGAGCTCGGCGAGATCGAGGCCGCGCTTCTCGCGCATGAAGCTGTGGCGCAGGCGGTCGTCGTTGCGCATGAGGACAGCTCAGGTAACACGCGTCTCGTCGCTCATGTGGTGCCGCAGCAGATGCCACCGTCAGTGAAGCCCGCAATGCCCTTCGGCGTATTTTATTTCGCCGAAGGTGGCAGCGGCGATCAGGGATCGAATATCTATCGCTTGTATCTTGAAAGCGCCAGGCGCGCCGACGAACTAGGCCTTGCTGCGGTGTGGACGCCTGAACGGCATTTCACCACGGTTGCGGCGTCCTACCCGAACCCTTCTATTCTTGCCGCTGCGATCGCTGCGTCGACCAGCCGTGTGCAGTTGAGGGCAGGGAGCGTCGTTCTGCCGCTGCACGACCCCCTGCGTGTGGCAGAGGAATGGGCGGTGGTCGACAACCTCTCCGGCGGCCGGGTTGGAATTGCTTTTGCATCGGGCTGGCTGGCTGATGATTTCGTCTTTGCGCCGGAACGATACGACGATCGGACTCGGATCACCGCCGCCATGATTGCCGAAGTGCAACAGCTCTGGCGCGGCGAATCGATCACCCGGCGCAACGGCGCCGGAAAGTCGATCAACATTCGGACGCGGCCTCGTCCCGTCCAGAACCATCTGCCCACCTGGCTGACGACCTCCGGATCGAGCCGGAGCTTTGAGGCGGCCGGCGCTTTGGGTGTCAATGTGCTCACAGGCCTCCTGAATCAGTCGATCGAGGAGCTTGCGGAGAACATTACAAAGTATCGACAGAAGCTCGCATCCGAAGGGTTTGATTCTTCCAAATCTACCGTGACGGTGATGCTGCATACTTTCGTCACGCAGGACGAGCAGATTGCCTTGTCTCTCTCTCGTGAACCTCTGCGCAAATATCTGGCCTCGCACGCCCAACTGAGAGAACGGCTCCTTGGCGAGGGTGGTCTGGGCGCGGACGTTGGCGAGCTCGACAACAATCTCATGCTGGACGAACTGCTGAAGCGCTACGTTGGGCATATTTCCCTTCTCGGATCGCCGTCGAGCTGCGTCGGGCTCGTCGAGCGCCTCCACTCGATCGGCGTCAATGAAATAGCCTGTCTTATCGATTTTGGCATATCCGACGACGAAGTCCTCGACAATCTGGCCAACATCAAGCGGCTGCAGGATGTAAGCGATCTGCGCTTGCGACGGGCCGAATTGCAGGAAGGGCTCGGCCGGGTGCTGCCCGCCTATATGGTGCCCAATGACATTGTCGTGCTGGATCGGCTGCCGCTTACGGCAAACGGGAAGATTGACCGGCGAGAACTGTCAGCGCAGTTTGCCCCGCAGAAGGATCGTACCGCTTATGTCGCTCCTAGGACGATCACAGAGCAGAAGCTCGGTGAGATTTGGGCAGACGTCCTGAATCAGCCGACGCCCGGCATACTGGAGAACTTCTTCGAACTTGGCGGTCATTCACTGCAAGCGATCCGGCTCGTCGACCACATTCGAAAGAAAATGGGCGTGGACCTCTCGCTACGGCAATTGTTCGAGGCGCCGACGATCCAGTCACTTGCGCATCGCATCGACGAGTCGCCCGCAAGCGCCACGGTTCCGGACGCGTCGCAGATAATTCCTGACGAGACCGGCCGCTTCCTGCCGTTTCCGTTGACCGATATCCAACAGGCCTACTGGATCGGTCGCGGTGGTGCCTTTCCGCTCGGAAATATCGGCGCCCATAGCTATTTCGAGTTCGATGCGCGCGGTCTCGATGTTGATCGATTCCGCAGCGCTCTGATCCGTGTCATCGATCGGCACGACATGCTGCGCGCCGTAATTCTCCCGTCAGGTGAACAACAGGTTCTGCGGCAAGTTCCGCCATACAAAGTCGAGATCGATGATTTCAGGTGGCTGACCGAACAAGAGCGCGGCGGACGACTGGAGTCCTTGCGAGCGCAGATGTCCCATCAGCTGTTCGACGCTTCTCGATGGCCGCTATTTGAAATCCGGGCGGCGCATTTGCCGGGCGGCGTGGTCCGGGTATTCGTGAGCTTTGACATTCTCATAGGCGATGCCTGGAGCTTCGCCATCTTCAATCGCGATCTCAAGGAATTCTATGGTGATTCGGACAAGGAGATTAGTCGCCCGGCTTGCGGATTTCGGGATTATGTCCTGGCAAAACGCAGGCTCGAAATCTCTGACGCAACCGCTCGGGCGCGTCGATACTGGGATGAACGGCTAGACAATTTTCCACCGGCCCCGAACCTGCCGCTGACCCAGGATGTCCGGCGCGTCGGCAGACCTGAATTCGTGCGGCTTTCAAGAACGTTCGCCGCGAAGGACTGGCAAGCGCTGCAGATGCACGCCAAGGCCGCATCGGTCACCCCGGCGACTGTATTGCTTACGAGGTTTTCCGATGTCCTGGCACTATTCAGCGGGCAGTCTCATTTTGCCATCAACATGATCCTGTTCGATCGCAAGCCGCTTCATTCTGCCGTCGCCGAAATCATCGGCGATTTCACATCCATGAACCTGCTGGAAGTGAGGCATTCAGACTCGATGATATTTGCATCGCGAGCCCGCGCATTGCAGGAGCAGTTGTGGAGGGACCTGGACCACAGCGCGGTCAGCGGTGTGCAGGTCCTTCGCATGCTTGCCCAACGGATGGGTAAACCGGTCCTGATGCCGGTTGTATTCACTAGCCTGCTCGGTGCCGACGGGAACCGCGCCGAAGAGCTTCTGGCTTCTTCCGAACAGACGTTCAACCTGACGCAGACACCGCAGGTGATGCTGGATTGCCAGGTATCGGAGCACAACGGCGAGCTTATTATTGCTTGGGACTTCGTGACGTCACTGTTTCCGACGGGCATGATTGAAGCGATGCTGGATGTCTACTGGAGATCCTTGACGGGCCTCGCGTCGAGCGCGGATCAATGGCAACAAGCCGATCCCTTGAGGCTGCCAGAGGAGCAGATCACGAGGCGGGCGGCGGTCAATGCAACGGAAAAGCCGATCCCACGGTTGGTCTTGCACGATAAATTCCTTGAGCACGTCAGGTTGCAGCCGCAGGCCATTGCCCTTCAAGCCGAAGAGCGACAGATGACCTATGCCGAGCTGGAACGTGAGTCGCGCTCCTTGGCGGCCCGTCTGGTTAAAAAGGGAACTCGGTCCAATACTCTTGTCGCAATCGCAATGGAAAAGGGATGGGAGCAACTCGTTGCAGTCCTTGCGATACTACGTGCAGGAGCCGCCTACCTTCCCGTCGATCCTCATCTGCCGGAGACACGAATCGGATTTCTGCTCGCCAATGGCGAGGTCAGGACGGTTCTTACCCAATCGTGGATTGCAGATCGGATCCGTTGGCCAGACGATGTGACACTGTTTGTCGTTACGGAAACTGACGGCAGCGAAATTGAATGTCGTCTTCCAGAGGTAGGCCCGTCGGACGTCGCCTATGTGATCTACACTTCTGGCTCGACGGGGAATCCGAAGGGCGTCGTTATCGAACATCAGGCCGCGCTCAACACGGTTCTCGATGTCAATCAGCGCTGCGGCATAAATGCAGACGACAAGGTATTTGCGCTCTCCTCGTTGAGCTTTGATCTTTCCGTCTACGATATCTTTGGTCCGCTTTCCGCGGGTGCTGTGGTGGTCCTGCCGGGCAGGTTGGCGACGATGGATTCCGGTCTTTGGCTAGACACTGTAGCATTATCGGAAGTAACGGTTTGGAATTCGGTACCAGCGCTGCTCGATCTGCTTGTGGAAGAGGCGATTGACCGGAAGGTTCGGCTGCCGAACCTGCGCTTGGCGATGCTGAGCGGAGACTGGATATCGCTTGAGTTGCCGGCGAAAGCCAGACGCGTTGCGCCAACCCTGGCCGTGTTTGCTATGGGCGGCGCGACTGAAGCCGCGATCTGGTCGAACTACAGATGGGTTGACGAGATTGATCCAGGCTGGTCCAGCATCCCCTACGGCTACCCTCTCGCCAATCAGTTCTATGAGGTTCTTAATGAGGCTTTTGAGCCGTGTCCGAATTGGGTGGAAGGAGATCTCTATATCGGCGGGCGCGGTCTTGCGAGAGGCTATTGGAGCGACGTCGAGCGAACCGCCCAGAGCTTCATCGTGCATCCTCGAACGGGGAATCGGCTCTACCGGACTGGAGATCGCGGGAGATATCTTCCGAATGGCGAGATCGAATTTCTTGGCCGTCGAGATTTGCAGGTCAAAGTCCAAGGACATCGCATAGAACTGTCCGAAGTCGAGCAGGCAATGTTGCGCCATCCTGAAGTACGGGCTGCTGTTGTGCAGATGCAAGGCGAAAGGTTCGGCACAAAGCGGCTGCTCGCCTATGTCGTTGCACCCCGCGAGTTCGAGGTGGATACGCTTCGAGCGTTTGTTTCCGGGAAACTTCCTGACTACATGGTTCCAGCCGTGTTCATCCGCCTGGACCACCTTCCGCTATCGCCGAATGGAAAGGTCGACCGCATGGCACTTCCGGAAATCCTCCCAGCTTCGCTTAGCGATGATCAGGCATCCGCGCCTCGCGATGAGATCGAGCGGTTCATCTCGGCGGTGTGGGGTGAAGTACTCGAAATTGAAGCGCCGAGCATTCACAGCAATTTCTTCGAGCTAGGCGGGCAATCTATCTCGCTGATGCACATCCGCCGGATCCTGCAATCGAAGTTCAACCGCGAGATCCCTGCTGCTGTTTTCTTCGAACGTCCAACGATATCGGCGCTGGCTGAATTCTTCCGGGGGGGCAACGGCGGAGGCGACCTTCGTCAGAGCCAGTCGCGTGGTGAAATTCGACGCAAGCGGATTCTTCGAAAAGGCCAGATCGAAGCTTCTGTTGTAGCTAAGGTGAGCCCCGCAAGCGAGGAGTACGCTGATCTTCTGGCAAGAGTCTATCAATCGCCGAATTCCTGGCGGGCCCATGTCCAGCGCGATGCCATCCTGCCGTCGCTGAGTGACGACCTCGCACGTGAAGAGTTCAAGAGCAGGCGAGCAGGTATTCGGACAGGAATTTCAGAATCCACGATAGATCTGCCGGATATTATTGGTCCTGACGCGGTGACGTTGGGTCGAAGACGCAGTGCGCGAGATTTTCGGGAATCGACGATTGAAGTCGCCGAGCTAGCGCAATTACTGGGTAATTTGCGTAGTGTGGGCACGAACGGTACGGTGAAGTACCGCTATGCGTCGGCTGGCGGGCTCTATCCTGTGCAGCTGTATCTGGGAATTCACAAAGCTGGCGAGCAAAGAGGACGTGTGCGGCTTGGCAGTGGCAGCTACTACTACAATCCGGATCGGCACGCATTGCAATTGATCAGCGAGTTGGAGCCTTCCACGTCATTGATGCACTTGCCGATTAATCGACCCGTTTTCAACAAGGCGTCGTTCTCTCTTTTCCTTATCGGCGATCAAGGGGCGATCGCTCCGGTCTATGGTGGAGAGGGTTTGCGGTTTGCATTGATCGAAGCTGGCATGATCTGCCAGTTGCTCGACGACGCGGCGGGCAGTTGCGGCATTGGTTTATGTCATGTGGGCGGGGTCGATTTCGAACCTTACCGGCAGCAGTTCCAGCTTGGGCCGCAGCACGTTCTGCTTCACGCCTATCTCGGTGGGGCGCACAAGGCAGAGTCTCAGTAGCTTGGAAGAAGCGTAACGCGAAAGACTGGTGCTAGAAATTTCGGGGAGGAAGCGATGGACGATGGTCGTTTGGCTGAAACCACTGACGAAACCGGCATTGCAATCATCGGCATGGCGGGTCGCTTCCCCGGAGCACCGAACATCGACGTTTTGTGGAAAAATCTGTTGGGGGGCATCGAATCGATTCAGGTGTTTTCCGATGAGGAGCTCAAGGCAAATGGTTTGAGCGATGACATCATCGCCGATCCCGGCTATGTCAAGGCATCTCCCGTTCTGGACGGCGTCGCCTTGTTTGACGCGGACTACTTCAATCTCAGCCCGAAGGAGGTCGAGTACATCGATCCGCAGCACCGCTTGTTCCTGGAGTGCGCGGTCGAGGTGCTCGAAAATGCTGGCTGCAACCCGCAAACATTCGGTGGCAATATCGGCGTGTTCGGAGGAGCCGGGCCAAACTCGTACCAGCTCCTGACGCTACGCGAGCGACTGAAGGCCAGCGGCGCCGTGAAGGCTCTGAGGATGCTGGAGCGCCTCGAATCGGACCTGTTGTTCGTTCTTGGCGGCGACAAAGATTATCTGGCAACGCGGGTTTCCTACAAACTAAATCTTCGCGGACCAAGTTTCACCGTTCAAACTGCTTGCTCTACCTCGCTGGTCGCCGTTCATCTGGCGTGTCAAAGTTTGCATTCAGGAGAGTGCGATGTGGCGCTGGCGGGCGGTGTTTCTATTACCCCCAGCAGCTATCGCAGGGTCGGATATGGCGGCTACGCAGGCATGACGTCGCCCGATGGTCACTGTCGTCCGTTCGATGCAAATGCTAACGGCACGGTATTCGGCGATGGCGTTTGCATGGTGGCGCTAAAGCGCCTGGACCGCGCGATCTCGGATGGGGACGCGATCAGGGCCGTTATCAGAGGATCCGCCGTCAACAATGATGGCTCGGTCAAGGTAGGCTATACGGCGCCAAGCATAGATGGACAAGCCGCGGTAATTGCCGAATCCATGGCCATGGCAGGAGTTTCGCCGGAGACGATCAGCTATGTCGAGGCACATGGCACCGGCACGTTGATCGGTGACCCGATCGAAATAGCTTCACTGACCAAAGCGTTTCGTGGTGCGACTGCAAAGAAGGCGTTTTGCGGGATCGGCTCTTTGAAATCCAACATTGGCCACCTCAACACGGCCGCAGGGGTGGCCGGATTGATAAAGACGGTGCTGTCGCTCGAGAACGAATGTGTACCACCGAGCATCAATTTTACGACGCCCAATGAACACATCAATTTTCCTGAAACTCCGTTTTATGTCGTTTCAAGGCCTACGGAATGGGCACGCGGCAACAGGCCGCGCCGAGCAGGCGTCAACTCTTTCGGGATCGGTGGCACGAATGTGCACCTCATCGTCGAAGAAGCGCCGTTGATGCATAGGCGCCCGTCTCACAAGACCTGGCATACAATCCCATTGTCGGCACGAAGCCCGAGCGCACTGCGCGCGCTGTCGGAAAATCTCGCGGAGTGCCTTGAGAAAGGTGACGGCATTGAAGTCGACGACGTTGCATATACGTTGGGCGTAGGACGCGTAGCCCACAAACATCGAAGAGCAGTTGTATGCCAGGATCGGGCAGGCGCCATCAAGGGCCTTCGCGCAGATCGTGGTCGCCCGCAGGATGTGGGCAATGGCAGCCTCTGTTTCATGTTTCCGGGGCAGGGTACGCAGCGCCTGAATATGGGGCGAGGCCTATATGCCGAAGAACCAGTTTATCGCGCTGAGATTGATCGATGTGCCGACATTCTGAGGCGGGTTCTCGATCTGGACCTGCGAGACCTGATGTTCGTCGGCGCCGATCGTGGGTCCGCAGAATCGCGCTTGGCGTCCACGCAGTTCGCGCAGCCGGCGATTTTTTCGGTCTCTCACGCCCTGGCGCAATTGTGGATATCGCGTGGCGTGCGGCCGCAAGGAATGCTTGGGCACAGCGTGGGAGAATTTGTTGCCGCGTGCGTGGCCGGTGTCATGACCTTGGAGCAGGCCCTGGAAGTCATCGCGACGCGCGGCAAGCTGATGCAGGCGCTTCCTCGCGGGAATATGCTGTTCATTCCTGCAGCTCCGGACGCTTTCGAAGCGTACTTGGAGGAGGATGTCTCGATTGCCGCCCTTAACGGGCCGTCTGCTTTCGTCGTGTCGGGACCGGAAGGAGCGATATCGCGGCTAAATCGCACGCTCAGGGAAAAGGGGATCTCACCCTCTGAGCTGCACACGTCTCATGCCTTTCACTCTGAAATGATGGCGGCAGCTGTCGAGCCGTTCGTGGAGGCCATGAAACAAGTCGACTTAAGACCGCCGACTGTACCGTTCGTGTCAAACGTTACGGGCACCTGGATTACGCCGGAAGAAGCGACCGATCCTCATTATTGGGGGCGGCACCTGCGTCAAACCGTAAGGTTCTCTGAAGGTGTCAAGACGCTGCTCGAAAAGGGACCTGGTTGTCTGCTGGAAGTGGGGCCCGGCCGTACATTGACGACGCTTGCGCGCCAGAACATGGCCGTGAATTCCGGAGTTACACTGGTAGCGTCGTTACCGAACCCTGACGGAACAAATGGCGAAGTTCGTTCTTTGAACGAGACGTTGGCGGAACTCTGGGGGGGCGGCACGTCCATTGATTGGCAGAAGTGCTATCAGGGCGAGCAGCGGGCCAAAGCGCCTCTCCCCGCTTATCCGTTTGAAAGACAGAGGTACTGGCTGGACTCACCCGACACAAGCGCCAAAGCAGGTGCGCTAACGGAGCGATCCCAAGACAAGAACGAGCTGTTCTCGGTTATCGACGACGCCTTCCTGGTGCCGTCCTGGCGGTATTCTGCGTACCGGCCAGCCGAAGCTCTCGGTGCGGACGTGAGCGGAAGGAATTACCTGGTGTTTTCAGCGGCGGATGCACTCAGCAGCCGACTGATCGAAGGCTTGCGCGCGCGAGGCGCCAACGTCGTCGTGGTTGAGCTGGCCGACGAGTTTGCGAAAGCTAATGATCGACAGTACTTCCTCCAGCCGAGCAACTCGCGGCATTTCGAACTCCTGTTGTCGGACTTGAAGAATGCGTCGGAAGTGCCAACGACAATAATCTATTTGTGGAGCTTGCTGCCGTCGGCGATGGCAATGGACGTATCCGAGACGACGCTAAATCGGACGTTCTACGGGCTTATGTATCTGGCACAAGCGTTGGGTAAGGAGCTTGCGGGGGCTCCGATCAAATTGGCGGCTGTTGTCGCCGATACACAAGATGTCCTTGGCGATGAGCCGATTGCTCCAATCGCTGCGACCGCGCGAGGTCCCTGCCTGGTCATCCCACGCGAGTACCCCAGTATCTCGTGCCATTACATTGATATATCGCGCGGTGAAATGGAGCGCCGCGCAGGCTTTATTTCCGAACGATTGATAGACGATCTTGCCAGTAACATTGGCTCCGTGGTGCTTGCTTACAGGACCAACCGTCTATGGATCGCCACTAACGAACCCATCAAGCTTAGCGCCGTCGATACTGGAATATCTCCGATCCGCGAAAATGGCGTGTATCTGATTACTGGCGGTCTTGGTGATATCAGTCTGGCCGTGGCGCAAGCGCTTGCCGACTGCGCAAAGGTTAATCTGGTTCTTTGCGGCCGATCCAGCATTCCAGACAGAGCGTCCTGGGATTCGCTTTTAGCCGATGATGCAAGTGACATTCGGCTGAGAAACATTGTTCTAAGGATCAGGGAAATCGAAGCCAAAGGATCGAGCGTCTCGATCGGAGTCGCAGATGTATCGGACGTCGAGGCGATGCGCGGTATCGTCGAGAAAGCGCGTCGCGATCATGGCAGGCTGCACGGAGTTATCCATGCCGCCGGCGTTGTCAACGTCGAGATCATCGCCACTCAAAATCCGTCGAAGATCCTTCCGGTGTTTTCGCCCAAAATCAGCGGAACGGTGGTGCTGGACCGGGTACTCCAAGACGACAAGCTCGATTTTCTTGTGTTCTTCTCGTCACTAAGCGCAGTTGTCGGCGGTGTCGGTGTGATGGATTACGTCAGTGCGAACGCCTACATCGATGCGTTTACCCTGAGTGGCGCTTCGCGCTATGCAGAAAAAACGATAGCCATCGGTTGGGATATCTGGAGCGAAATCGGAATGGCGACCCGCGGCGTTTCGGAGACGCTTAAGTCGGCGAATATAACGGAAGGACTATTGACACGAGAGGGAACCGAAGCATTCCTCGGGATTTTGCGCACAAATCTTCGGCAAGTTCTCGTGTCCAAGAAAATCAGCCAGCGATATCCCGGATTTGTCTCGGGCAATGTCTCGGCGAGTACGACCGGAACCGTTGCTCACAATCAGGACCGCGCGGAAAGCGATCTGAGCAGCTCCAACCGCTATCCGCGGCCGGAGGTCACGGCTGCGTATGTCGCGCCGGGTACGGAGATTGAGCGTATCGTCGCGGACCTTTGGGGGGCTGCTCTCAACGTGGAGGCCGTCGGCGTTAATGACGACTTCTTTGAATTGGGAGGCGATTCTCTGTTGGCGCTGCAGATGATTCCCCGAATTCAGGATCGATTTCAAATAGGGCTCGTGCCGCGCGAACTGTTTGAGGGGGCGACCGTCGCTGGCGTCGCGCGCGTCATCGAAACCAAGCTGATCGAAGAGGTCGAGGAGCTGGAAAAGGCGTGAAGTCGGGCACGGATCGGTAATCGTGCTTCCAAAAAAGCAACCATAGATTGAATTTGATCAATCCGTTCGGCTTTGGAATGTGTTCGTCTCGGGAGAGATGTGATGGCAGATCTCGGGTTAGTTGAGCGTAAGGCGCGCTTGTCGCCTGAGCAACGTCGTCGGTTGGACGAAAGAATCAAAGGCGCGGCGAAGGCCAGCTCGAATTCGATTGGCCGGCGTTCATCTTCTGTAGATCTTCCGTTGTCGTATACGCAGGAACGGTTGTGGTTTTTGGATCAATTGGGACTTGCCGGGGCGGCGTACAACATTCCGGCGGTCGTGCGACTCGCGGGCGTCATTGATGTGACGGCGCTGGAGAAGAGCTTTGGTGAGGTAATTCGGCGGCACGAAGCGTTGCGAACGCGGTTTGAGATAGAAGACGGACGCGGCATTCAGGTGATCCAGAAGGCGGGGCAGTTCCGGCTTGATGAAGCTGACCTAAGCGCTGTCGCGCAAGGAGAGCGCGAAGCGACGATGCGCAGGATCGCGGCGGAAGAGCGCGGCTGGCGATTTGATCTGGCGCGCGGGCCGCTGCTGCGGGCGAAGCTGGTGCGGCTGGGTGCAGAAGATCATGTTGTGCTAGTGACGATGCATCACATCGTCTCTGACTGGTGGTCATTCGGCGTTTTGTTTCGCGAGCTTGCGGCGTTGTATGAGGCGTACGTGCAAGGCCGCCCGTCGCCGTTGCCGGAGCTTGCGGTACAGTATGCGGATTATGCGATCTGGCAGCGAAGCTGGCTGCAGGGGCAGACGCTCGATAAGCAGCTCGGCTATTGGAAGGCGCATCTGAAGGGCGCGCCGGCGGCGCTTGATATGCCGACGGATCGCGCCCGTCCTGCCGTTCAGAGCTTTGCGGGGGCGGCGGTCGAGATCGCGCTTTCGGCCGAGCTCTCAGGGAAGCTGGTGGAGTTGAGTCGCCGCGAGGGCGTCACATTAAATATGGTGCTTCTGGCGGCATATCAGGTGTTGCTGCAGCGCTACAGCGGGCAGGACGACATCGTGGTCGGTTCGCCAGTTGTGGGTCGCTCCCGCCCAGAGCTTGAGGGGCTGATTGGCTTCTTCGTCAACACGGTGGCGTTGCGGACGGACCTGTCCGGTGATCCCCCGTTCCGGGAGCTGCTCAGGCGGGTGAAGGAAGTGGCGCTGGGAGCCTATGCCCACCAGGACCTGCCGTTCGAGAGACTGGTCGAGGAACTGCAGCCGGTCCGGGATCTGAGCCAGTCTCCAGTCTTCCAAGTCTTGTTCAACGGATTGGAGATAGGGAGGCTGAAACGCAAGATAGGAAAGCTTTCTTGGGAGTTGCTTTCGCCAAACGATGATACCTCGAAATTCGATTTAACCCTCTACGTCCTTAAGGAAGAGGAGGTCATATATTGCAAGTGGATCTACAATTCTGAATTGTTTTTTGAGAGCTCACTGCATCGACTTGTAGAGCACTATGAAAACCTGCTGGAGGGGATCGTCTCAAATCCCGGTTGTCGGCTGTCGGAGTTGCCGCTGCTTGGGAAGGCGGAGCATCACCGTGTTGTTGAGCAATGGAATGCGACATCGGTAGATTACCGGCAGGACAAATGTCTGCATGAGCTGTTTGTCGAGCAGGCGGAGAAGACGCCAGATGCGGTTGCGATCGTCTACGAAGGCCAACAGCTGAGCTATGGCGAGCTGGATCGTCGATCGAACTGGCTGGCGCATCACCTGCGCGGGCTCGGGGTCGGGCCCGAAGTGATCGTCGGGCTGTGCGTGGAGCGCTCGGTCGGGATGGTGGTGGGTCTGCTCGGCATATTGAAGGCGGGCGGAGCCTATCTGCCGCTGGACCCGTCCTACCCGGCGGAGCGTCTGGCCTACATGGTGGCGGACGCCAGCGCGCCGGTGATCGTGACGCAGCAGCATCTGGCGAACAGTCTGCCGGCCCATGACGGCTGCGTGGTGTGGATCGATGCGGACTGGGAGCAGATCGAACGCCATCCCGACACCGCGCTGGTCAACACTGCCCGTCCAGCCAACCTCGCCTATGTCATCTACACCTCCGGCTCAACCGGTAGGCCAAAGGGGGTGATGATACAACATTCGGGAGTTGTTAATTACTTCGGCTTCCTGACCCGAACCTATGGGCTCGGTCCGTCGAAAACGATTCTTCATGTATCATCGATCTCTTTCGACCCTTCGATTCGAGACATCCTTGGGCCATTGTTGTCTGGCGGGCGACTGGTCATTTTGCATCATCGCGATGAGCGCACGCCTCGGAAATATCTTGAGGCGATTCAAAGTCACAAGGTCACCACGATTTTGAGTGTTACGCCGAGCATGCTCGGCGCGATCGTTGAAAGCAGTCGTGATGGACACCTTGCAGTCGAAAGTTTGCAGCAAGTAGCGACTTGCGGTGAAGCGCTGCACTACGCGCTGTGTTCGGCCACTGGCGCGGTCTTTTTAGAAACTGAAATCGTGAACCAGTACGGTCCGACAGAATGCACCATGTCGTCGAGTTACTATCCGGTTGCGAACGATCCGAGTGCGCAAGGAGGCGTGCCCCTCGGGAAGCAAATCGATAACAGTAAATTCTATGTGTTGGACTATGATCGACACCCCGTTCCGGCGGGTGTCGCGGGCGAGCTCTACATTGGCGGGGCGGGACTGGCGCGGGGGTATTTTGGCCGACCGGAGCTGACGGCGGAGCGGTTTGTGCCGTCGCCGTTCGGGAATGGGGAGCGGCTGTACCGGACCGGGGACCTGGTGCGGTATCTGGCGGACGGCAATCTGGAGTTTTTGGGCCGGCTCGACCATCAGGTGAAGCTGCGCGGTTACCGGATCGAACTCGGCGAGATCGAGGCAGCGCTGGTTGAACATTGTGATGTCGATCAGGCCGTCGTGGTAGCGCGCGAGGACGTGCCTGGCGACAAGCGGCTGGTGGCGTATGTGGTCGGCAAGGCTGTGGATGCAGCGGCACTGCGAGCGCAGCTGAAGCAGAGCCTGCCAGACTACATGGTGCCATCGACGTTTGTGGTGCTGGATGCGTTGCCGCTGTCGCCCAATGGCAAGCTCGATCGTAAGGCGCTGCCGGCGCCGGAGCAAGGGACTGCGGTTGGGGGCGCGTATGTGGCGGCGCGGACACCGGCGGAAGAGATGCTGACCGCGATCTGGAGCGAGGTGCTAAAACTCGATCGAGTCGGTATTCATGACAATTTCTTCGAATTGGGTGGGCATTCACTTCTGGCGGTACGGGTGGTGGCGCGGGTCCGCGACGCCTTCAACATCGAATTTCCGTTGCGGGCGCTGTTCGAGGCGCCGACGGTCAGAGAACTGGCGGAGCGTGTTGAGGCGGAGCAGCGGGCTGGCGATGGCGTGGTGCTGCCGCCGCTGGCCGTGCAGTCGCGCTCTGGGGGTCTGCCGCTGTCGTATGCGCAGGAGCGGCTGTGGTTCTTGGATCAGCTGGGCCTTGTTGGCACGGCTTACAACATACCGTTGGCCGTTCGCCTGGACGGAGTTTTGAATGTAGGGGCGCTGGAGCAGAGTCTTGGCGAGGTGGTGCAGCAGCACGAAGCGCTACGGACGCGCTTTGTGGCGGAGGGCGGGCGTGGGATCCAGGTGATCGATGAGGCGGGTCAGTTCCGGCTTGATCAGGTTGATCTGAGCGGTCTTGAGGGGGATGTCAGCGAGGCGGGGATCCGCCGCCTGGTGCAAGAGGAGGCGTCACAGCGGTTTGATCTGTCGCGAGGTCCGCTGTTCCGGGCGAAGTTGATCCGAACAGATGATCGCGAGCACGTGTTGCTGGTGACGATGCATCACATCGTGTCGGACGGCTGGTCGCTCGGGGTTCTGATCCGGGAAGTGGCGGCGCTGTATGAGGCGTTCAGTGCCGGCCGTCCGTCGCCGCTGCCGGAGCTTGCGGTGCAGTATGCGGATTATGCGATCTGGCAGCGCGGCTGGCTGCAGGGGGAGACGCTCGAGAAGCAGCTCGGCTACTGGAAGGCGCATCTGAAGGGCGCGCCGGCGGCGCTCGATCTGCCGACGGACCGCGCGCGGCCGGCGGTTGCGAGCTTTGCGGGCGGCGCGGTGGATTTTAAGCTGTCGGGAGAGCTGTCGGCGAAGCTGGCCGAGCTCGGGCGTCGTGAAGGCGTTACGCTGTTCATGGTGCTGCTGGCGGCGTACCAGCTTCTGCTGAAGCGCTACAGCGGACAGGACGACATTGTGGTCGGTTCGCCGGTAGCGGGGCGCTCGCATCGCGAACTGGAAGGATTGGTCGGCTTCTTTGTCAACACGCTGGCGCTGCGGACGGACCTGTCGGGGGACCCGCCGTTCCGCGAGCTGCTCAGGCGGGTGAGGGAAGTTGCGCTGGGGGCCTATGCGCACCAGGACCTTCCGTTCGAGAGACTGGTCGAAGAGCTGCAGCCGGTCCGCGACCTGAGCCGGCAGCCGGTGTTCCAGGTCAGTCTGGTCCTGCAGAATACGCCGCAGGAAGCGGTCGAGCTGCCCGGTCTGACGCTGCGTCCGGCGGCTGTGGATCGTCGGACCTCGCACTTCGATCTCACCTTGTCGCTGCACGAGACGGCAGCGGGGCTGCGTGGCGTGATCGAGTATGCGACGGATCTGTTTGACCAGGATCGGATAGAGCGGCTTGCCGGTCACTTCGAGGTTCTGCTGGAGGGGATCGTCGCGGATCCCGGTCGCCGGCTGTCCGAACTTCCATTGCTGGGCGAGGCGGAGCGTCGTCGGCTGGTGGAGGAGTGGAACGCGACGGCGTGCGCGTATCCGCAGGACCGGTGCCTGCACGAGCTGTTCGGCGAGCAGGCGGCGCGGACGCCGGATGCGGTTGCGGTGGTCTATGAGGATGAGCGGCTGAGCTATGGCGAGCTGGATCGTCGATCGAACCGGCTGGCGCATCACCTGCGCGGGCTGGGGGTCGGGCCGGAGGTGATCGTCGGGCTGTGCGTGGAGCGCTCGGTCGGGATGGTGGTGGGTCTGCTCGGCATATTGAAGGCGGGCGGGGCCTATCTGCCGCTGGATCCGTCCTATCCGGCGGAGCGGCTGGCCTACATGGTGGCGGATACCCGCGCGCCGGTGATCGTGACGCAGCAGCATCTGGCGAACAGTCTGCCGGCCCATGACGGCTGCGTGGTGTGGATCGATGCGGACCGGGAGCAGATCGAGCGCTGTCCAGCCAGCGCGCCGGTCAACACCGCGCGGCCCGGCAACCTCGCCTACGTCATCTACACCTCCGGCTCCACCGGCAGGCCAAAGGGAGTTCTTTTACATCATCAAGGGCTCAGAAACTTAAGCGAAGCACAGATTGTGGGGCTTAGCCCCAGTTGCTCTGATTGTGTTCTTCAGTTTTCATCGTTGAGCTTTGATGCTGCGACGTTCGAAATTGCCATGGCACTTCGCGTAGGCGCAAAGCTTTTCATACCCCCAAGGATGGCTCTGATGTCACCCGAGCTCGCTCGGGTGGCTATTCAGGAAAGCGTCAGCATAGCGACGCTGCCTCCTTTAATATTGCCACTATTAGCCGGCTGCGAGATTCCAACGCTTCGAACCCTGATTGTCGCTGGCGACAGCTGCGCGCTTGAGTTTGCCGATTACTGGTCTCTACGATGTCGTTTTATAAATGCGTATGGGCCAACGGAGACGACCGTCTGGGCGTCTTTTGCTGCGCACGAGGTGGGCATCAATCGCTTACCGATCGGGCGACCGATCTCGAACACGCAGCTGTATGTGCTGGACGGTTATGGCGAGGTGGCACCGAGCGGTGTCGCGGGCGAGCTCTACATCGGCGGGGCGGGACTGGCGCGTGGGTATTTTGGCCGACCGGAGCTGACGGCGGAGCGGTTTGTGCCGTCGCCGTTCGGGGATGGGGAGCGGCTGTACCGGACCGGGGACCTGGTGCGGTATCTGGCGGACGGCAATCTGGAGTTTTTGGGCCGGCTCGACCATCAGGTGAAGCTGCGCGGTTACCGGATCGAGCTCGGCGAGATCGAGGCGGCGCTGGTTGAACATTGTGATGTCGATCAGGCCGTCGTGGTGGCGCGCGAGGACCTGCCCGGCGACAGGCGGCTGGTGGCGTATGTGGTCGGCAAGGCGGAAGCGGCGGCGGATGTTGCCGCGCTGCGAGCGCAGCTGAAGCAGAGCCTGCCGGACTACATGGTGCCGTCTGCGTTCGTGGTGCTGGAGGCGCTGCCGCTGAGCCCGAACGGCAAGCTCGACCGCAAGGCGCTGCCGGCGCCGGAGCAAGGGGCTGCGGTTGGAGGCACGTATGTGGCGCCGCGGACACCGGCAGAAGAGATGCTGGCGTCGATCTGGAGCGAGGTGCTCGGGCTCGATCGGGTCGGGGTTGATGACAACTTCTTCGAGCTGGGCGGTCACTCGCTGCTGGCGGTGCGGGTATTGGAGCAGATGCGGCGCGAGGGGCTGCATGCGGATGTGCGGGCGCTGTTTGTCCATCCGACGCTGAAGGAGCTGGCGGCGGTTGCCGGCGGGGCGGACGATACGGTTGATGTGCCGGCGAACCTGATTGCGGAAGGGTGCGAAGAGATCACGCCGGCGATGTTGCCGCTGGTACGGTTAAGGGCCGAAGAGATTGCCGGGATCGTCGCGNGAACCTGATTGCGGAAGGGTGCGAAGAGATCACGCCGGCGATGTTGCCGCTGGTACGGTTAAGGGCCGAAGAGATTGCCGGCATTGTGGCCACGGTGCCGGGCGGGGCGGCGAATGTCCAGGACATCTATCCGCTGGCGCCGCTGCAGGAAGGCATTCTGTTCCACCATCTGCTGGCCGGCGAAGGCGATCCCTATCTGCTGGATCTGCTGGTGGGGTTTGCGGACCGGGCGCGGCTGGACGCCTATCTTGGTGCGTTGCAGGCGGTGATCGACCGGCACGATATTTTGCGGACGGCGGTGGTGTGGGAAGGGCTGCCGGAGCCGGTGCAGGTGGTGTGGCGTCGGGCGCCGGTCGTGGTCGAGGAAGTCGTGCTCGCTGCGGCGGCGGGCGATGCGGCGACGCAGTTGCGCGAGCGCTTCGCGCCGCGGCGTTACCGGCTTGACGTGCGTCAGGCGCCGCTGGTGCATCTGTTCATCGCGCAGGATCCCTCGAGCGGGCGCTGGCTGGTGCAGCATCTGTTCCATCATCTGTCGATGGACCACGCCACGCTGGAGATCGTGCAGCAGGAGATGGCGGCGTATCTGTCGGGCCGGAGCGAGGGGCTGCCGCAGCCGTTGCCGTTCCGCAACTTCGTGGCGCAGGCGCGGTTGGGAATCAGCGCGCAGGAGCACGAAGCGTTCTTCGGCGCGATGCTGGGGGATGTCGATGAAGCGACCACGCCGTTCGGGCTGGTCGATGTGCATGGCGACGGCAGCCGTATTGTGGAAGGGCGGCTGACGGTTGATGCGGCGCTGGCGCGCCGGCTGCGTGCGCGCTCGCGCGCGCTGCGGGTCAGCAGCAGCAGCCTGTGCCATCTGGCATGGGCGCAGGTGGTGGGCCGGGTCTCGGGGCGCAGCGATGTGGTGTTCGGGACGGTGCTGTTCGGGCGGATGCAGGGTGTCTCTGGATCAGACCGGGTGCCGGGGCTGTTCATCAACACGCTGCCGCTGCGGATCCGGCTGGCGGGGGCTGGGGTGGAGGCCGGCGTGCGGCAGACGCACCTGGCGCTGGCTGAACTGCTGCGGCATGAGCATGCGCCGCTGAACCTGGCGCAGCGCTGCAGCGCGTTGCCGGCCTCGGTGCCGTTGTTCAGTGCGCTGCTCAACTACCGTCATAGCGCGGCGGTGTCGGAGCCGGTTGCGGAGTGGCAGGGCATTGAGGCGCTGGGAGGTGGCGAGCGCACCAACTACCCGCTGACGCTGTCGGTCGACGATCTGGGCGAGGGGTTTGCGCTGACGGTGCAGGTGCAATCGCCGCACGATCCGGAGCGGATCTGCAGCATGATGCATACGGCGCTGGAGCATCTGGTCGATGCGCTGGAGCATGCGCCGGCCACGCCGGTGCTGGCCCTGGAGATCCTGCCGGCGGCGGAGCGGCATCGGCTGGTGGAGGAGTGGAACGCGACGGCGTGTGCGTATCCGCAGGACAGGTGCCTGCACGAGCTGTTCGGCGAGCAGGCGGCGCGGACGCCGGATGCGGTTGCGGTGGTCTATGAGGATGAGCGGCTGAGCTATGGCGAGCTGGATCGTCGATCGAACCGGCTGGCGCATCACCTGCGCGGGCTGGGGGTCGGGCCGGAGGTGATCGTCGGGCTGTGCGTGGAGCGCTCGGTCGGGATGGTGGTGGGTCTGCTCGGCATATTGAAGGCGGGCGGGGCCTATCTGCCGCTGGACCCGTCCTATCCGGCGGAGCGGCTGGCCTACATGGTGGCGGATGCCAGCGCGCCGGTGATCGTGACGCAGCAGCATCTGGTCGAGTCCCTGCCTGCACACGACGGCCACGTGGTACGGATCGACGCGGACCGGGAACAGATCGAACGCCATCCCGACACCGCGCCGGTCAACACTACCCGCCCGGCCAACCTCGCCTATGTCATCTACACCTCCGGCTCCACCGGTAGGCCAAAGGGCGTGATGATAACCCATGGATCGGTCGTTCGTCTTCTTAAGGCGACCGAGGCCTGGTTTGAGTTCTCCTCCAAAGACGTGTGGACCCTTTTTCATTCCTACGCTTTCGACTTCTCCGTCTGGGAGATCTGGGGCGCTCTTGCTTACGGCGGCCGCACCGTCGTTGTCTCGTACGTGACAAGCCGGGCGCCGGATGCGTTCAACGATCTGCTCTGTCGTGAAGGCGTAACCATTTTGAATCAGACGCCTTCGGCGTTTGATGGCTTCAGCCATGTCAACATCGAGGCCCAGAGATCGAGCAGTTTGAGAGCAATTATTTTTGGAGGTGAGGCGCTTTCGTTGCGTCGTCTAGAGCGATGGCTTGAACATTACGGAGATGAACGTCCGCGCCTCATCAACATGTACGGGATCACGGAGACGACGGTCCATGTGACTTACCGGCCGCTTGCCAAAGCTGATCTGTCACTCGCAGCGGACAGCGTTATCGGCAGGGCCATCCCGGATATGCAGATCTACATTCTGGACGCCGCCCTTCAGCCTGTATCGATTGGAGTAAGTGGTGAGCTTTACGTCGGCGGCGCAGGACTGGCGCGGGGTTATTTGGGCCGACCGGATCTGACGGCGGAACGGTTCGTGCCGTCGCCGTTCGCAGACGGCGATCGGCTGTACCGGACCGGGGACCTGGTACGCTATCTGCCCGATGGCAATCTGGAGTATCTCGGCCGGCTTGATCACCAGGTGAAGATCCGCGGCTATCGGATCGAGCTGGGCGAGATCGAGGCGGCGCTGCTCGCGCATCCAGACGTGGGCCAGGCCATTGTGGTGGCGCGGGAGGACGTGCCCGGCGACAAGCGTTTGGTAGCCTATGTGGTCGGAAATGCGGAAGCGTTGGCGGATATTGATGCGCTTCGCGCCGGACTGAGGCAACGGCTTCCCGGCTACATGGTGCCGTCCGCCTTCGCGGTGCTGGACGCGCTGCCGCTGACGGTGAACGGCAAGATCAATCGCAAGGCGCTGCCCGTCCCGGAAGGACGGACGAGGACGGATGATTACGTTGCGCCACAATCTGCCATGGAAGAGATACTCGTCGCAATCTGGTCCGACGTGCTCGATCAAGACCCTGTGGGCCGAGATGATGATTTCTTTGAACTCGGTGGTCACTCAGTCCTGGCCATGCAACTCATTCTGCGTATTCGTAAAGCATTCGGGATCGACCTCCCGCTCCGTACCCTGTTCGAGGACAAGCCGACCATCCGGCAGATGGCAGCCCATATTCAGGCCACGAAGATTGCAAGCCATGGGTACGAAGCCATGCCGGCACTCGCCCGGTCTGAAGGACAATCGAGCGATTTCTCCTGCGTTATTCCGATCCAGGTTGGGAAAGATCGAAACCCCCTATTGTGTTTCCATCCGATCGGGGGAGGCATACTTTGCTACCGGGAACTCGCAAAGCAGCTTGGTTCGAAACATTCGGTATATGGAATCAAAGCGGTCGGGTTGCACGGGGAGCAAGAGCCGCTCGCATCCATCAAGCAGATGGCAGAGCACCACTTGGGCCGCCTCCTTGAAATCCAGAACGAGGGGCCGTTCTTCCTCATCGGCTGGTCAGCAGGCGGCCTTATAGCCTTTGAGGTCGCGCACCAGCTTAAACTGCTTGGCCACGAAATCGGGATGATCGCGTTCATCGATACTTCGCCTCCATTTCCAGATGGAAGGTGGCGCCGAGATGTTCAACTCGAACGAGGTGAATGGATAGGCTTCATGAGTATTCTGGAAATGCCAATCGACCAGCGTCTCCTCTCCAGACGTCACAAGTTTTGGAGGCTGTCGGAAGAGCAAAAAGCCAGGCATGTGCTTGACTTTGCCAAAGCAAATAATTGCGTTCCGCGCGGGCTGAACGAGGTGGACTTTGGTCGAATGATCACCGTTTTCCAATCCAACCTCAGAGCCTTGCACGAATATCACGCACCGACGATCGACAAGAAGGTGATCCTGTTCCAGCCTCACGATATTGCTGCAAAGGCACCAAAAATGGCAAAGCACAGATTGGCTTTTTGGAACGAACACGCACTTGGTGGATGCGAGACCATAAACGTCCCGGGAGACCACCTGACGATAATGCAATCTCCATCGATAGACATCATTGCCGAACGCGTGCGACTGGAAATCGCGGAAGTGAGAAAAAAGTAGCCATGAACGCAATGGAGGCTGGCGACTGACGTTTGTTGGAGAATTCCGACAGAAGGCCTCCAAACTCACTCGAGAGTATCCGAGTCAACCTAGCGCGTTGAAAGTCGCGCCGGAAATTCTCAGCGTAGGACGCGGTTAGAAAACCATGAAAAGCAGTCGTGATCCGTCGGCAAAAGCAGAAAACAGTTCCCCGTTTGCTCGTTCCTTCATGCGTCGATCGGCGTGGTTACTTTGTTTAACAATGACCGTGAGCAGCTTGACGGGTATTGCGACCGTCTCGCTGTTTGCATTCGTTTTTCAGGTGGTGGCGGGGCGCTATCTGGCAGGTGTTGCCTGGCCGGCCACCTTCGTGCTTCTGGGTGTCTTTCTCATATCGAGCAGGACGATATCAGTGCTCGCCATGGAGCGCCTCAGCAGAACGGCAATTGCCGAGATACGGCTGCAACTCGCAAAAGAAATCTTATCGACGCCTCTAGATCATCTTGAGAAGGTTAGCGAGACACGCCTTTTGACTGGGCTAACCAAGGAGGTGATGGCCGTATCCATGGAAATTCCAACGCTGGTGAATCTTTGCACCAGCATAGCTATGGTGATCGCGCTGATGCTCTACATTGCCTGGCTCACACCTATCGGGGCATTGTTAATCGCGATCGCTGTATTCGTCGGTGCTCCCTTGCATTGGCTTTTTCTCAGAAGATTGATTGCGCTGTCGTATAATTCAGGAAGAGCCTGGGACCGATTGTACCGCAATCTCGATGGCTTGGTGTCGGGGCTAAAGCAGCTGAAATTGAACAGTGGGCGGAAAGACGCGTTTATCAGGATCGATCTCGTACAGAGGCAAGCGGAATTCTTGAGGGCCAAATCGCAAGTTGTTCTTGCTGGCACGATGGCTTCCAATTGCGCCCAGGTTATTTTCCTGGCGGTGCTCGGATGTAGTTTGTTTGCCTTGACGGCTGACCGGCAAGGCCAAGAATACATCGGAGCCGAATTTCTGTTTGCGCTCATTTATTTAATGGGGCCGTTGGAAAGAGTTCTGGGGTCCTTTGCAGCTCTTGGAGAAGTGAAAGCCGCCTATCGAAGGCTGAGAGAGCTTGGACTTTCCTTGTCGGCTGTCGAAAAGGATGATCGAGGGACCATCAACGAGATGCCTCCAATCGAATGGAATCGGTTGAGCCTGCGGCGCGTGAGCTACGCGTACCCCGGCGAGTCCGGGTTCGCATTTGGCCCGGTTGATCTCACATTGAGCCGAGGTGAGATTGTTTTTGTCACGGGCGGCAACGGCAGTGGAAAAAGCACGTTCGCCAAGCTGGTTGCCGGTCTTTATGTTCCAGCATGTGGCGAGATCATCCTTGGGCATACCAGTATCGACGAGACCTGCCGACAAATGTACAGGGAACATTTCGCCGCAGTGCTGGATGACGTCTATCTATTCGAGCGTCTGTGGTTCAAGGGAACCTGCGATGTCATGGAAGGTGAGAAACATTTGAACCAGTGGGGGTTAACCAAGCTAGTTGAGATCCGCGACAACTGTTTCACGAATACAACCGCTTTATCCCGCGGTCAGAAAAAGCGCCTAGCGCTTGTTGCAGCTGTCATGGAAGATAAGACGATCTATATCTTTGACGAATGGGCCGCAGATCAGGATGCCGTATCCCGGAGATATTTTTATAAGACGTTCTTGCCGGAGCTGCGACGTATGCAAAAGTTGGTAATCGTGTTGACGCATGACGAGGGCTACGATGACATCGCCGATCGGATATTGCGATTCCACGAGGGGAAATTGATTTCACCTGTAGTGGAGGTCGTGTGAAGTGAGGTTACATTCGCGCAGTCGATGGCTCATTAGATTCCGACCAAGAGCCGAGGCAAAAATGCGGCTGTTTTGCTTTCCATATGCGGGTGGATCTGCCGCGGTGTTTCGTGAATGGTCAAAACAACTCGGACCAAGTGTCGAGGTCTGGTCGGTAGAGTATCCTGGTCGTGGAACCAGACGATCCGAGAAGCCCTTCGATCAGCTTTCACAGCTGGTGAATGCGTTGCTACCCGATCTGCGAGAGGAGTTGACGGTCCCCTTCGCGTTTTTTGGTCACAGCATGGGTTCGCTCGTTGCACTCGAAGTCCTGGAGCGGTTGGCAATGGAGAATGGTCCTGAAGCAATGTGCTTCTTTCCCTCGGCTTGTCGCCCGCCATGGTGTGAAGCGCGTCGTCGCCCTACATTCGACTTGCCAGAATCGGAATTTATCGAGGAGGTGCTCGCGTTGGGGGGCACGCCGCAAGAACTGCTGGCAGACAAATCTCTAGTCGAATTGTTCTTGCCGTTCCTTCGAGCCGATTTTCGAGCAGCACAGACTTATTCGCGCAAGGTGCGGGTGAAGTTGCGGTGCCCGATATTCGTCTATGGTGGTCTCGACGACCCGGAAGTATCCCAAGAAGATTTGAGCCGATGGCAAGATGTGTGCGAGACGTTGCTCGTTAGAATGTTTCCGGGAGATCATTTTTTTCTTCACAGTGCAATCGAAAGCCTCATGTCTGCTCTTTTGCGCGATCTCGCGATGGTTGAGATCGGTGGGAGCCAAGATTGAGGTTGCAAAGACGGCTGTCGGATCCACCGAGACCGGTCTCTTGGTTGATATTATTGTGCGCTGACCAAAATACGTGGAACTGGCAAAAATGCGGACCGCGTTTTGTAATTTGGACGATCTTGTTACTCGTAGAGTGGGCAAGCGCCGGTTGTTCGGTTTACTCTCCGCTACTCGTGCAATGTATCAGAGTTGCGTGTCAACGGTCGCCCTGTCGACTTAATGAGTTGACTGGAGTTTGCCGTTGTCACGACGCTAATATGGACGACTACATTTTTTTATTGCAGGCGGGGCCAGCCAATTCCGGTTCGCTACCAATAAACCTGTTGTGATTGTCAACGCGAATAACTCTAGGTGCTTCGATCTCCTCCGGTCGACGGGCAATCTGAAAGGTCGCGATTATTATGATGTCACCCACATGAACCAAATGCGCTGCAGCGCCATTGGAGCATATTATGCCGCTACCTGGATCAGCCTCTATAGCGTAAGTCGTAAGTCTGGTGCCGCGACTAACGTTCCATACATGAACTTCCTCAAAGGGGGCGATGTCGGCAAGATCCATTAGATGCCGATCGATCGAGAGGCTTCCTTCGTAGTCAAGGTCAGCCTGAGTTACGATGGCCCGATGAATCTTGGAGCGAAAAAAGGAACGCATTGCTCAAACTCCAGTTCCTGGGCGGGTGATTACTTTGAGATGTGTTCAATTTCTCGATTGCGTCTGCGGCTCGCAAAGGTCGATATGATGCACATATGCTACCTAAGCGTACACGGTGCTGCTGATCAGTCAAGCGAATCGTAGACGTAAGCAGGTTGCTCCAATGGCGTGCAGATCGCGAACAAGTACGATCCAGTTATCGGCGCTACAGTTTGGTTCGGTTGGTGATGTCCGGATCTATTCGATTTTGACGAAGTGGAGACAAGACTGGCGTTCAGCACGACCAAGAGAATTTCGTCAGTGCTAAAATTGTTGGAGAATTCAAGCCTCATTGCCCGCCAACGCAGGCGTAATTTCGGTCGCGGCAATAGTTCCTGCGAGCAATCAGCGGTCTAAAGCTAAGATGGCTGCTTAGGTTCGCGCCTTAGGTCTCAAGCGTCTTGCGTAACCCATCGAGACCAATAGGGCGGCATGCGATGTGATCGCGGGCCCAATGACCTGCCCGCTGGCGTCGATTGCCTTCTGCGCGATCAGCGCCCAAGCCGGTGCTTGATCTAGGTCTGAAGCGAATTGCTTGCCGTGGCAAGGACGATACGATCAAGGCTTATGTTGTGCAAATTCACGTTTTGCGAGTATCATTGCGAATATTATATCTTGAGTAATTCGCGCTCAGCTCATGTTTAATTTGGATCCCAAACAGAACGACACGTCCCTGATGCTTGACGTGCTGCGCGCGGGCGCGGCCCAGATGGTGTGTGTCGGCCATGCCGTTCGCTTTTTCTCAGGTGGATTCGGTCAACGCTGGCCGCTCCCTCACAATACCGGGGTCGTGCTGTTCTTCATTCTGTCCGGCTTCTTGATTACCTACACCCTCATCGAGCGCTCGAAAGAACCGTCATACGGCTTTGGAACATTCCTTATCGAACGGACAGCTCGCATCTATTCCGGGTTGATACCGGCCCTGTTCCTGGTGGTCATCGTCGACGGCATTGTGCTTCACTTTGTCAACGATCGCTCGATCTCCTTTGCCTATAATCTGCAAACGTTTCTAGCGAACCTTGCCATGTTCGACAGCTATCGCGGCAGTCTGAGCGAGTTTTCCATCACGCAGTGGCCGCAATTTGGATCTGCCACTCCACTCTGGACCCTGGCAATAGAGTGGCACATCTACCTTTTCGTCGCTGCCATCTTCTTCATGGGCAGGAAGCCGTCCGCGATTCCGCTGTTGATTCCGGTCGCAATCCTGTTCGGCCAGATGCCCTCCCATTACATTTTCTATCCGCTCAAGGCCGACGGCGTCGGCCAGGGACTGCTCATTGCGTGGCTTCTGGGCTCCTACGTCTATTTCATCAGCCCGCATATCAAGGTGCCCGCTCTGGCCGCGGCGGGCGCCGTTGTCGTTTCAATTGCTTGCTACCTGTTGTCAACCGGCGCTCGGGCCGAATATAAGTTCACTTCCTATCTGGCGCTCGCCATACTCCTTCTTTTTCTGGTTCAGGCCTCGCAGGCCACGCGCATCGCCGCGCCTCGCGTTACTACTGCAGTTCGATTTTGCGCAGGCTATTCCTTCACGCTGTACCTGATCCACCACACGCTGATGTATGCCGTGTTTGTTCTGGGCTATCGTGGACACACCGTCGCAATCGGTATGATCATCATCTCAAATGTAGTTGCGGCCGCGATAGCAATCCCGACCGAGATGAAGCACAAAACGATTGCGCGCTTCCTGTCGAAGCTGGCGACCGCTACCGCGGACGAAGCGCGCCGCAGGGCTGCGGCGGTCCTCAACCTCTTACGCAGGCGCGCCTGACGTCGCAATCGTCCAGTATCGTCGCTGTCTATCGGCTATCCGAACGGTCGGTCATTTGCGACAACACGCGCGGCGGGATCAAGGCTGGCGAGATCTCGGCTCTGGTGGGGCCGAACGCAGTCGGCAAATAGGTGCTGGAAGGCTCGGCGCGCCGCATGTCGCCGGATACAGGCGAGCAACAGTGCGCATGTCAATAGGCTTCTGCGTGCTGGCCCTAGGTGTTTAGTCCCGGCATTTGCTGGAGCGGGTTGAGTTTGAATCGTTCCGGCTGGGCAGTCCAGCATTTGCAGATGTATTCGTAAGGCGTGAGGCCCTTCAGCCGCCGAGCGTAGTTGTAGGCGGCGATGAAGTCGGCGAGGTGCGCTTCGAGCTAATCGTGTCGATCGTAATGATAGCGTTTGACGGTTGCTTCCTTGATCGTGCGGTTCATGCGCTCGACCTGACCGTTGGTCCAGGGATGCTTGATCTTGGTCAGCCGATGTTCGATCCCGTTCTGTTGGCAGCGTATTTCGAACATGTGTGTGGCGCATCTTGCCGTCGGGCCGTCCGCGTAGCGCGGCGGGAAGGTGAACTGGATCCCATTGTTGGTGAGAACCGTGTGTATCTTGTAGAGGACGGCCGCGATCAGAGCTTCGAGGAAGGCCGAGGCGGAGGTCCTTCCTGTCTTCTTGACTAGCTGTACGAAGGCGAACTTGCTGGTGCGATCGATGGCGACATAGAGGTAGAGCTTGCCTTCGGCGGTCTGGAGCTCGGCGATGTCGATGTGGAAATAGCCGATCGGATACGCCTTGAACTTTTTCTTCGACGGCTTGCTGCCTTCGACCTCCGGCAATCGGCTGATGCCATGGCGCTGGAGGCAGCGATGCAGGGATGACCGCGTCAGATGCGCGGGATGGTCGGCTGCAGTGCATAGAGACAATCATCGAGCGCCAGCAGCGTATGCCGCCGGAAAGCGACGATAATCGCCTCCTCCTCAATGGAAAGGACGGTCGACTTGGCTTCCTTGGGGCCTGTCGGCAGATCGATGGCGGTCCTGTCAATCGGCTCCCAAATTTGCCCCCGGATCGGCGTCCAATTTTGACCCCTTCGAGCGGCGGGTTTTGACGGTAGCGCTCGCCTCGTCGGAGCTGGCCGGGGTTGCGGAGACGTGGCGAGCGCGGGCTGCGTGATCGTCGTCGCGGCTTTTGAAGCGCCAGCTGTCGTTTCCGGTTTCCACGATGTCACAATGGTGAGTCAGGCGGTCGAGCAGCGCGGTGGTCATCTTGGCATCTCCAAACACGCTGGGCCATTCGCCGAACGCAAGGTTGGTGGTGACGACGATCGACGTGCGCTCGTAGAGCCGGCTGACGAGGTGGAAGAGCAGCTGGCCGCCGGATTGAGCGAACGGAAGGTAGCCAAGCTCGTCGAGGACGATGAAGTCCATCCGGGTCAAATGGTCGGCGATGCGCCCCTGCCGTCCGTTGCGGGTCTCGATCTCCAGGCGGTTGACGAGGTCGACCACATTGTAGAAGCGGCCGCGGGCACCGGATCGGATGCAGCTTCTGGCGATGGCAATAGCGAGATGGGTCTTGCCGGTACCGGTGCCGCCGACCAGCACGGCGTTGCGTTGCTGGGCGATGAAGCCGCCGCCGGCGAGGTCATTGACCAGCGTCTGGTTGATGGGTGTTCCCTCGAACTGGAAGTCCTCAAGGTCCTTGGCGAGCGGCAGCTTGGCAATGGTGAGCTGGTACTTGATCGAGCGGGCCTGCTTCTCGTTGATCTCGGCGTTGAGCAGGTCACCGACGATGCGCTGGGGTTCGTGCTGACGCTTGACGGCGGTCGTCATGATCTCGTCGAAGGCAGCCTTCATGCCATAGAGCTTGAGTTCGCCCATGAGATCGAACAATTGAGTGCGCTCCATTAGTTGGTTCTCCTGAGGTTGTCGTAGCGGGCACAATCGGCGATCGGGGCATGGCGCAATGTCAGCGCAGCCGGGGTAAGGATGTTGGCTGGCGGCGCAGGATCACGCTGGCGGGCCAGGATATTGAGAACGACATCGGCGGAATGGACGCCGTGGGCAATCGCCTCGGCACAAGCCGCCTCGACGGCGGGCAGGCCGTCGGTCAGAACCGCGTTGAGGATGTCGACCATCTGCCGATTGCCGTCGTCGGCACCGGCGAGCTTGCGCCGTACACGTTCAATTGCCGCCGGCAGTACCCAGTCCTTGAAGGGAGCGCCGTTACGCAAGGCACCGGGCTTGCGAGCCAGCACCGGGACGTAATGCCAGGGATCGTAGATCGTCTCGCCGCGGGCAAATGAGCGCGGATGCTCAGCAACGATGCGTCCGTCCTGGCGGATCACGATGCGGTCGGCATAGGCATGGACCTCAACCGGGCGCCCGACGGCGCTGGCCGCGACCGAGTATTTGTTGTTGTCGAAGCGCACCAGGCAGGTCTTCGAGACCGATGCCGGCACCGCGTGGAATCCGTCGAACCGGCCGGCATAGGGAACGAGCTTTGGCCGTTCGGCCTCGAACACCTCCCAGACTGTCTGTTCACTCAGTTCCGGATGCCGGTGCGCCTTGGCGTAGGCGATGCACTTGTCCAACAGCCATGCGTTCAGCTCGTCGAGGCTTTTGAACCGCAGCCGTGGCGTGAAGAAGCGCTCCCGGACAAGCCCAACCTGGTTCTCGACCTGGCCCTTCTCCCAGCCCGACGCTGGCGTGCAGGCAACTGGGTCGATCAGGTAATGGCTGCACATCTGCATGAAGCGGCGATTGTAGAGACGCCCTTTGCCGACGAAGATGGTCTCCACCGCGGTCTTCATGTTGTCGTAGATGCCGCGGCCGCAGGTGCCTTTGAACAAAGCGAACGCCCGGTCATGGGCGTCGAACACCATCTCCTGTGTCTCGCGCGGGTAGCACCGCACAAACAGCATCCGGCTGTGGCAGAGCCGGACATGGGCGGCCTTCACGATCACCGTCACGCCATTGAGCAGGACGACCTCATGGCTCCAGTCGAACTGATAGGCTTCTCCAGGCGCAAAGCTCAGCGGAACGTAGGCCGCTGCCGTCGATTGCCCGCGTTCCTTGCTCCACCGTCTGGCGTAACGGCGCACGGCATCGTAACCGCCATCATAGCCACGCCCGCGCAGCTCTTCGAAGATCCGGATCAACGTCAACTGCTCGCGAGCAGCCTTGGCTGCGTTCACTGCCAGCAATCCGTCGAGTTCTGCTGCCCATCGTCCCAGCTTCGGCCGCGGTTGGACAACACGCTCGTACTCGAAGGAGGTCTCGCCCGACCTCAGCACCTTCCGGACCGTGTTCCGCGATACCTTCAGGTCCCGGGCGATCTCCTTGATCGTACGCATACGACGAAGGCCGCCGGATTGACGCATGCGCGGCAGCGCGGCGAGCACTATGATTGCGTTGCGTGCAGGTCAGGCGGCCTGCTGATCGGTGGGCTCGCTGGCCTGCCGCAGAAGCTTCCATTCCCAGGGCAGCAGTTCGTGCAGACGCGATGCGGGATGATCGGCGATGCGGCCGAGGATGTCGGCGAGCCAGGCTTTGGGATCGACGTCGTTCAGGCGACAGGTCGTGATCATCGTCAGCATGATGGCGGCGCGGTCAGCGCCACGCAGACTGCCAGCGAAGGTCCAGTTGCGCCTGCCCAACGCGATGCCGCGCAACGCTCTTTCGGCGGCGTTGTTGCTGAGGCAGATCCTGCCATTGTCGAGGAAGCGGGCGAAGTCGTCCCAGCGCCTGAGCATGTAATTCATGGGCTTCAGGACCTCGGAGGAGCGCGACATGGTTTCTCGCTCGCGGAGCAGCCAGGCGTGCATGTCGTCGAGCAGCGGCTTGCTCCTCTCCTGGCGCACGGCACGCCGCTCGTCGGCGCTGCGGCCGTTGATGGCGCGCTCGATCTCGAACAGGGCGTCCAGACGCCTGACCGCCTCCAGCGCGATCGGGGAGACCGGTTTGCCTTTCTGTCCGTCCCGGGCGGTTTTCTCGATATCGGCCAGCTCGAAGAATCCCCGCCGCGCATGGGCGAAGCAAAATGCCGGCGTGATCGGCAACACCTTCTTCTGCGGGTCGAACAGCGGCTCGAAGCCGTTGTAGCAGTCGGCTTGCAGGATGCCGGTGAAGGCGGCCAGATGCTTCTGCGGATGCTCACCTCGTCGGTCGCTCGAGGCGTAATAGACCGCCGCCGCCGGCGCAGGCCCACCGTAGGGCCGGTCATCTCGCACATAGGTCCAGATCCGGCCAGTCGTGCACTTGCCCTTGGCCAGGATGCGGATGGTGGTGTCGTCGCCATGCAGACGCTCGGCCGACAGCACATGCTGCTCGATTAGTTGGAACAGCGGTATGACGGCGAAGGTCCCGTGGCCGACCTGGTCGGCCAGCGTCGATAGCGGCAAATCGATTCTCTCAGCCTTGAAGCGCACGCTCTGGCGGTTGAGCGGGATATGCATGCCAAACTTGTCGAACAGGATCGTCGCCAGCAATTGCGGGCCGATGAAGCCGCGCGGCGTGGCATGGAACGGCGCCGGCGGCTGGCTGATCTTCTCGCAATCGCGGCAGGTGAACTTTTCCCGCACCGTCTCGATCAGCTTGAACCGGCGCGGGATCTCCTCCAGCGTCTCGGTCACATCCTCGCCCAGCTTCGCCAGGCGCGAACCGCCGCAGCATGCACAGCTCGTCGGGGCCTCGATGACGACGCGCTCGCGTTCGATGTCGTCCGGCCACGGCTTGCGCACCGGCCGCTTGCGCGTGAAGGCGCGCACCGCCTGGGTTTTCGCCGCCGCGGCCTGCGCGGCAAGCTCATCCTCGCTCGCCGTGGTGACGAGCTCTTCGAGTTCCAATTCCAATTGCTCGATCAGCCGCGCCGTGCGCTCGGAGCGCTGCCCGTACAGTTCGCGCGAGAGCCTCTCGATCCGCAGCTCGAGGTGCGCGATTAGCGCCTCATTCGCCGACAGCTCCGCCCGCACGCTGGCGGCTACCGCCTCGGCTTGCAGCCGCGCCTCACGCTCGGCCTGCAGCGCCGCCAGGGCACTCACGAGGTCCGATGGAAGGTCGTCCGGCTTCGATATCATGAAGCCATTGAATCAGATCGAGCAGCAGATTCAAACAGTAAAACGGCTATCCGACCCGCGTTGGTCGCAGCGCTTCTTGAGGGTTGCGCCAATCGATGCCGGACAACAGATAGCTCATCTGCGCCGGTGAGATCGTCACTGCTTCGCCCGCAACCGATGGCCAGATGAACCTTCCTCTCTCGAGTCTTTTGGTGAACAGGCATGCCCCCTGGCCATCGTGCCAGATCACCTTCACAAGATCGCTTCGGCGACCGCGGAACACGAACAGATGACCGCCGAGCGGGTCCTTGCGCAGCACCTCCTGCACCTGGAGCGCCAGCGACGGAAAGCCTCGGCGCATGTCCGTGTAGCCCGTCGCGAGCCACACTCGCGCCCCCGTCGGAACCGGGATCATCGGCGTACCAGAGCATCGAGAACGCGACGTAGCGCGTCTCCATCAACATCGCCATCGACCCGGATGCGGTGCCCGCTACCAAGATCAATCTCGATGATGCCCTGGCTCTTCCGTCGACGCGCCGCCGTCGGCGTCAATGGCGCTTCGGTCACCTCCCGCGGCGGGGAAGACGGTCCAATCTCGACCGGCACGAACGGCGCTGTACTCGCTTCACCATGCTTGCAAAGCTCTTTGCGCCACCTGAACAGCTGGCTCACATGAAGGCCGGCCGTGCGAGCAACCTCGGAAACATTGGCTCCGGGCTCGAGCGATGCTGCAACAAGCCGTTCCTTCTCATCCTGCGACCACCGGCGCCGCCGCTCGACCGATGTGACTACCTCTGCCCGCGACATCGTCATAGCGCTTCTCCTAGGATTACCCCTAGGACCTGCAGCCCTCGCGTCTATCAAACAAGACGGCCTCGGGCGGAGGGATACCCTTGATCGTCTTGCCCTTGATGAAGTGCTCGCGTCGTATCCGGGCAATTGTCTCCACGACCAGCATCCCCGACCACCTGCTTCATGACAAAGCAGGCAGCGCAACAGACCAACCTGTAGGGGGTCAATTTTGGACGCCGATCCCCCGGCTTAGGGGGTCAATATTGCAGGCCGAATGACAGTAAGCGAGAGCCAAAGGCGAGTGCCGGAGGTCGCAACTCGACGCTCTATCTCAACACCTATCCCTGCCTCAAGGTGGTTACCTTAAGCATAGAGACCAGAGCTGCTGCGGTAAGGTGCTGTATCAAGCTATATGATGATGTTGATGGTCCATACATTTGTTGGGGCCTTGCTCGACGCGAGTCCATTCTGTAGGGGTATTCTTCGTTTTTCAGACTTCGTTCCCGCGGTTCGACTGCTGTCTGTTTCTCTCCAAGTGGACGTCGGTGAACTGATCGGTCATGTCGCCGAGGGCTGAATTGGGAAGAGCCCAAGGGCGCGACTAGCCTACGAACTGTACCTGTCGAAGCGGTACAAGATGTGCTTGCCGCCTCAAGGAATTCGCGCAAGCGCAGCCCTACCGCTGCGGTCGACGATTCGGCGCGTTTCACTTTCATGCCGGCGATGGATTGTTCAATATGAGACAGGCGGCAATGCATAACGGACCAAGGAGCTCCAGCCTCTATCAAAGATAAGTGCGATACTTGCTGCTACACCTCACCAACCAACCAGTCGTGGGCTTCAGGACCTGCGAGCTAAAACGGCAATTATGACGTTTGCCTTCCGTTGGCCGTTTCTCGTGTAGTTAATGCCTCGTAGCTGATCCCGTGGAGTGTAATAGGCGCTAGCTATCACACCCCAGCTCTCGGCGCTGTTCGGCCCGGCCCTACACGCATCGATGAAGAAGTCAGTAGATGCATGCAGCAATTGCAGTTATTACCATTGCTACCGACGCCTGTTGAATGGGCGCTCCCTTCGTTGAGCTATATATTTGCCCTAGGACTGCCGGAGAAATTTTATCGAGCTGTTCCTTTGATACTACTATGCCCAGGTCCGACAGCCCTTTCACCGGGTCTCTTTTGAACTGATGGAATGCGGCGTCATCTTCAAGTATGGATGACGTAACCTTCTTTACTTCCGCGGAGGCGAACTTATCCGAAATGGAATACTCTATATCTGTTCCAGGGATAGTGAACGTCTTCATCGAACGCCTCCTTCGGTTTGCCGGAGTGAACGCTAGCTCATAAATGCATACTTCTGCGCATTCCAACGCTTCTCCCGGATATAGGGACTCGAGTATTCGAGTGACGCCTCGCCGCAACGCCCGCCCGCGATATCGACGAGCATCTTTACGATCTTTATCCGCTCATCGATCTCTTGTATCTCTCGTCTACTCATTGCTCGAACGCCATAGAACCATTTTTCGGTAAGAAAAAAGCCCGGCTCGTCGAGCATATCGAGATCGACTTTCTTGTCTTGGAAAAGCTTGTGCCAAATCGCCGAGCCAGGCATCGGCCAGTACCACTGAAGATAAACTCGAACCCCGTAGTCTAGGATTAATCTCTTCGCAAATGAGACTACCTCCAAACAGTGTTCTTTGTGGTGCCAAGGAAATCCAATAATGAAGCTGAACACCGCCTTGTGAGATATGTTGAATTTGAGCAGCTTAACGGCCGCCTCTTCAATTAACTCCGGAGTTGCGGCTTTACGAATTAGCTTCGCATCGCTTTTCGTTGCGACCTCGGCCCCTACTAGAAAATTGTGGGCGAAGGGAGCCAGCGCTTCGATGAGACCTTCATCTCTCATGTCCACTACCGTCGCGTCAAAATTTAGTCTTTCATGAAATTTTGAATCTAGTCGCCCGCATAGACTATTTATTCGTTCGTGATCTGTGGTGAATGTGTCGTCGATGATGCTTAAAATATTGTAGCGCGTAAGGCCCGAAAATCGATAAGCATGTTCGAGCCGAACTATTGCATGCTCGACAGAGCGTCCCCTCCAGTTCTTCATCGATGTGATCGAGCAGAATGCACATTGAAACTTGCAACCCCGAGAAGTTTCAATGGGAAGCGTCTTGAAGGCGCCTTTGGGAATCAAACCGTAGTCTGGGAGAACACGAAGGTTTTCTACATCGTGCTCTACGTGGATGTCAGGTACGACCATTTCTGAAGTTAATGCAAATCCTGGGATTGCAGAATTCGATTTGCCAGTCTTAATGACCGTGTAGATCTGGACTATGCTGACGTCCGCGTCGCCGCGGAAAAATCCGTCGAAGAGATTTGAGGAAAGTACCGATTCTGGGAAATGCGTTGGATGCGGACCGCCTACGCACAATTTGACCTCTGGGCTGGATAAGCGGCACAAATGAGCAACTCTCTTAACCGTCCCCCAATTCATTGAGTTGCAGCTAAAGAATATTACGTCGTACTGGATCAGTTTCGTAACGATATCTTCAATCGATGTACTTGGACTTGCGACCCAGTCTACGACGTCACAATCGATCCCACTTGAACGGAGGCAAGCGACGAGTGTGTACACACCGAGCGCGGGTGATTCCCGAGCCTCGTCTTGCATTACGGGATACAGACTCCCGTTGTCTCCCATGTTCATAATCGGACAGGAAAAGAAGACGCTGTCTGTCATTTAAATGACCTCAAACGCTTCGGACCTGAATTGTTCAGCTTATAACGATCAACGAGAAAGTGTATCAGGTCAATGCGACACCGCAAGGCCTCGTGCGAGAGACTTTTGGGCGGTTGAAAGCACCTAATCCTGCCAGAGATTTCCTTCCAGTGGCTGCAATCGCCGCTTTGCAGTGACGCGCCGTATTTACTCGGCCTGCCTGAGGGTGCGATCAGCTCCGTGGCCATTGCATTTTTGGCGCGGCCAAATGTCGCTACCAATTAGAGGTCCGCCAGACGTTGGGTATCGCGTGATCTACGAAGGCCTTTACGTCAGCTCACGGCTCGCCTCATTGCAGCGCACGGATGGTGTTCAACCGATTGCTGATTTGGTTGATCTGTAGCTGTTGCAATAACTGCTCCGCTTTTACATTCGCTGATCGTCGCTGTTGGACGCTGGTGACCGGTCTCTGCCTTCCTTGCTTCCTTGCTCGCTCGCGCTTGGCGAGCTGTTCGGCAGTGAGCGGCACGTCTGGTACGGCAAATGCAAAAGTCAGCTTATCGGTGTTGACCTCCGAAAGTGAACCAAGTCCGCCGGGTCCGGTAAAGTGCGTCAGCGTCCACATTGGACCAACTGAGTTGAGATTTTTTGTAACTAGAAAGTTGATGTAACCACCGAAGGCACCCTGGTCTGAGAGAGTTGCGGTGGTCCTTAGGTAATTTGATCCAAGCGCCATATCGACGGCCTGCTTGATCCCCAAGTTGCCTGCGAGATTCGTATCGGCGTAGCCATCACAGTCGGTAAGCCTCACACTGCTGTTCCCGGCTCTGAATGCAGCTTCGTTATCATCAATCTCATCTCTGAGATCCAACAGCGAGAAAAAAAGCTTCTGAGAAAAAAATTGCTCTCTGGATTGTTCGAACTTAGCACCAAGACCAAAAGAAAATGGACCACTCACATAACTCACCGACGGCGCGAGACCACCTGTATCGTTGACGGTCAGATCGAGCTGTACGCCGACTTCATATTGGCCCGTGAGTAACTCGAATTCATGCGGTGCGCCAGGAGCAACTAGATTGGCGAGTTCGCATTTTAACCTTCTTACGATTGATGATACGGTTGGGCTTCCGGTGTTCGGATCAATGGGAACGTCATACCGAGGCACGACGGACGCGCAATTTGCAAGTATCACCGGAAGCGCGAGGATTGCTGCCGTTTGCCAGCGCGGAGACATTCGCTATCCCTTCATCTGAGCCGTGGGCAATTGGCTCTGCAAGGAGCTGGATAGAATCTTGCGGTTGCGTCGCGATGGAAACGTTCCGCCAATCGTCTGCACTCGTAATCACTTGATGGTTCGATGCTGCACCTCTCACCCACACCGGGGATGTTCATGACGCAGCATCTATTGGGCACACTTAAGGGGCGTATGTTGCCTTCTGGACTTGCAGAATTTGGTCCCAGGTCTTGCCGCCAAGCCTGAATAGTTGCCTCGACTTCGGCGCCGCTCAACGGTCGCACATAACGATACAAGTTCCAGTATGTCTGCTTCAATCGGTTTAGTAGGCCGCCGGGTAATTCAGGAGCCCTCTGTTTCGAGGACCCATTCGTTAGAGGCTGTTCAGACATTTCCGCCTCCGGAAAATGAAATACACGCTAAATGCGCATAACTATGCCACGTAGCGCGCTAGATGCAATCAAAAAGAGGTAGGTAGCCAAGAGACGAATTCTAGGTACGGCGTGCCCGTGAGATCTGCGGGAGGGATCGACCGCGGCTCCCAAGCATCTGTGTAACTTCAGCCCTTCGATATCCGCGCCGGCACCACCAGTCGATCAGGCGTCGTCTTGCAACGCGTTGATCTCAGCAAGACCTTTACCAACTCAGATTTTGGTGCGCAATTTTGCTTACCTGCCTCGTATTTTCTTCCAATCCGTACGAACGGGCTGAGTAAAACAAGTCAATCGTCTGAACTAGGCGATGCTGTTCTTTTGCGACAGCCCAAATCTCGCGCGGAGGTCGTCTGAAGCGTCCTGAACCAATAAATTCAGCTAGGCCGCGTCCGATAGTTGCGTTCCAATCATCTTTTAATTCCTTACTCAGAAATCGAAACTGCCTGTGTACCTTTGCCAACTGCCTTATGTAGTCTCGCACGAAGGGCGTAAGTGCTGTAGAACGTTTGTACTGAGCCAATTCCGTCAGCACCGAACGTTTGAAAGCCTGATCCTGCGAGAGCCGCAACAAATCGAGTTTGGGAACTGCTTGAAAACCCAGCCCTACTTCCTTTCTATTGGGCCCGCGCTTCGAAGCCAAAATGTGTACGGGCAAATCCCGATGCTGGGCATAGTTTCTGAGAGCCTCCATAACTCGGTATCCCAGAGAGCTATCGTAGGACTGGGAGATAGATGATCTCAATCGCGCCAAGTCTTTTGGCTTAGTCTGAAATTGGCTTAGTCTGAAAGACCCGCTTGCCATGTTGTGGCAGCGCATCTAGGTACAGTCTTGTAGAAGACAGAAGATTTAGCAGGCGCCTACTTATTAAGTGTCGCGCCACCAGTTCTGACCAATCGTTGGCGTTAAACATAACTGCCCTGAATGCCTCGCCGAAGAGTGCGGCTTCGAACTCGGCGTAGTTTTGCATAAGAACATGGAATTTCTCTGCGATTCCGAGGATCTCATGAAGCCCACCATCCGCAAGGCTGAGTTCTCTAAACATAGCTTCGGTTATTATCAGAGGTGAGACTGACTTGGAGTTGCTTCGAATCTCGTAATGCCTAATCCCCACCGTCTCGATTGATGTGTCTAGCGCAGAGCGCTCGCTAGGTCTTCCCGCAAAGCTCTCTTCGATCAATTGTGGCTAGGACTTCGCTTTCCGCACTGGCACCAACAATCGATCAGGCGTCGTCTTCAGGGCCTTCGCAATGCGAGCCAAAACGACAATCGTCACGTTACGCTTTCCGCGCTCCACCTGAGAGATGTAAGTCCGGTCGACGTCCGCTTCGAGCGCCAGATCCTCTTGGGAGAGGCCAGCCGCCTTCCGGGCCCGCCGAACCGTCTCTGCCACTACCTGAATGATTCTCGTCCCGTCTTCCATAGGGGGAAGGGGGCCGCGTTGGGGACTTTGGGTCCACGGACTTTGAGTCCCATTTTTGTGTGGATTGCGATGGGACTTATAGTCTACATTACCGCGGAGGGCTGATTGGGAGAAAGAAAGTGGATGCTTCAAGGAGACTTCAAGCAAGGGCACTGGGGGAGTGGGGAGATTTGGTCGTACGGGCTGCGGTGGTTTGGGGGGCGGCTTTGATGATCGCCGAACTGGCCAACGAGGCATTGATCGGGTTGCTGTCACGCCCCGCGCGGGTGGTCGTTTGGCTGGTGCTTGTCTTCTCGCTCGTGGGAGGATTCTTCTGGATCGGCGGAAGGTGGCCTCGGTGGCGAGATGCCTTTCTGAGCTGGCGATACCCGATCGCGATGCTGCTGGCTGCCTATGTGGGCTATCAATGGCACGTAGATGACCATGCAGGCTCAGAGGAAGCGCGGCTCAACGAGGCGGCGCGATGGGCGTGCTCCAAGAGCAAGGTTTGTCAGAAGACGGCTGTAGAATACTTGGCTGGTAGAGAGATTGACTAGGCGAACTAAGGCCGCGCCCGCACCAACCGGTGTCTTCCTAACATTCAAGAGCCATGCCAGAGATGATTATGCTCAGGCGTTACGCCTCGCGTTCCTCGCTAGAGTTGCTAGCGCCAGATCCACGTAGCAGAAGCCGGTAGCCGTGCTTCATCATCCACCGGGCTCGTGCTAAATGGCTCTAGAACGCTCGCTTGGCGCGTGCCGGTTCTTGCAGCGGGTCAAGATGCAACACCGTTCGCGCGACTTCGCACCAGTCAGCCCCTTCCGCATCCGCGTCGAGGAGGCGCAGATACGTCACGAGATGGTTTCGTCATAGACGGTCACTGTGGAATTAGAAGGGGCGGCATCGGCGACGTTAGGGCTGAGCGGCGGCTTCCGCTGTGATTCTCGCATCCGGTTCTGAGGGAGAACGCTCCTTAGGGCTCTTGGCTTATTGCTGACGAGAGGCGGAGTTGGCTTTACCCTTCAGACCAGACGTCGCCACCCGGGCCCGTCAGGTCCGAAAGGGCCATCAGGCGACATCCACTGGAACGAAGCTTGTATTCCTGAGTGGAATTCGATTCAGTTCCGTGGCAAATTCGCAGCAACATTATTTTGGGAATATCTCAGATAAAAATAAGGAAGCTAACAGCAAGCGCGTTCCTATTGGGGTTAGGCTATGAAGAAAGATGCCTTCGTGATTATGCCCTTCTCTCCAACTCCTAGCTGCAAGGATTGGACGGAGATATACGACCACGTTTTTCGACCCAGCCTTGTTGACCTTGGATGGACGTGTGAGAGAGCCTCCCCAGAGACGGGCAGCTTAATTGCCAGCATCGTCGACAAACTAAGCACCGTGACGGTCGTTTTGGCAGACGTGACCGATAGAAACGCTAATGTCTTTTACGAGCTTGGGGTGCGGCATTCGTTGAGCCGGCGCACAATTATGGTTTCGCAAAGCACTGAGCATGTACCCTCTGATCTGAAGGGATACTGGCATGTCGTATACGGACTTATGCCCGCTAAGATTACGCAGTTTAGAGAGGACTTGAAGCGGATACTGGCTCGTATTGAAGAGGATCCGGACCGAAACGATAATCCAGTCGCTGACTATTTGACGATCAAAAATCACAGCGTGGTCGCGACCGAGAACAAGCAGAACGTAAAGCGGCTAAACGCACTATTGACAGAGATCAATGGCAATATTTTTGAGCTCGATGCGCTCTTGCAGGATAAGAGCCCACCCGGCCCTCGCGCGCTCTTATCGACGTCCGCGATAAGTTTGCTGCTCGACACCTATTACGTTGATCTCGGGACTGAAGCATTAAGACTTGCTTATGAGTTCCGTCGGTCCGTAGTCGTCCTAGCTCAGGCCCCTCAATCACCAAACATGGTAGCCGTCGGTTTGGGCCTCGGAAGAAAACTGCAGAAGATAATAGCGCAAGCTCGCGATGACATACAGCGTGGCTCTTTTGTTGAACCCGTCACCCCATCTTTTATGCAATGGATGACAAGTTCTCCTTCAAGGCGTCTCACCACATATTCTTGTAGCCATTGCGGAGCCCCGGCAGAGTCTGACCCTTGTCCGGTTTGCAACAGTTCTGATGACCACGTCCGTTGCCGGTAGCGAGTCTAACTCCAGCCCGGCGCATCGCGAGGTGTCTGCTTTGGGTCTTGGCCGTGTAAAAACCCCATTCCAGAGAAGCCGGAGAGAAGGTCGGACCGGTCGGCCTCAGGTCGCGATCGCGGCCATCAACGGCTTGGTCCCAACGATGTTCATAACCCGGGTCAGATTGTAGGCCAGGACCGAGAGGGCCATCTCGGCGGCTACTTTAGGAAGCGTTTTGGTCAGGAAGTGCGTCGCACCCATGCGCGCTTTCATGGTGCCGAACGGATGCTCGACGGTCTCGCGACGTAGTCGCATGGCGAGCGGGTTCGCATCGAGCCGCTGCTGCACGGCGTCGAGCAGATGCTCGTGTTCCCATCGTGTGATCCGTCGCTCGGACCCGGGCGTGCACTGGGATTTGATCGAACAATTCTTGCAGGCGTTGGTCCAGTAGCGCCTCAGCATCTTGTCGGCTTCTTCGTTTGTATAGCGATAAGGCAAACGCTCCCCGGCCGGACAACGATAGGCATCGTCCTCCGGCAAATAGACGAAGTCCTGCTTGCCGAAGCGTCCGTCCGACTTGGCGCCCGAAGTCATCGGCTTGGGCAGGGTTATCGTGATGCCGGCCTCGTGGCAGGCGAGGATCTCCGGGCTGTTGAAGTAGCCGCGGTCGGCAACGGCCTCGAGGGTCTCGGTCTGCAATACAGCCTTTGCTTGCCTGGCCATATTGGCGAGTTGCGCCCGATCCGAGCCGCTGTTCGTCACCTCATGGGTAATGATCAGGTGATGATCGGTATCCACAGCGACCTGCACGTTGTAGCCGACGACGCCCGAGCCGCGGCCGCTGGTTGCCATCGAGCGACTGTCGGGGTCGGTCAGAGATATCTGCTGGTCGGGCGAAGCCAGCATCTGCTTCTCGTAGACAGCAAGCTTGCCCATTTGCTCCTTCACCTTCGCCAGCTTCTCCTTGAGTCTCGTCACCTTCCCGGCCAGCGCTTCGGTCGGCTCCTGCCGGTCGGCCGTGTCAAGCTGGCTCAGATAGCGGGCAACGCTCTCCTCCAGTTGGGCACGTCGCCGCTCCACCTTTGCTCGCGTGAAGTTCCTGTCCCGGTTGTTCACGGCCTTGAACTTGCTGCCATCGATGGCAACGCTCGCCGTCGCGAGAAGGCCCATCTCACGGCAAAGCTCAACGAAGCGCGCGCAGACCTTGCGGAGTGCCAGGCCGCTGTCCTTGCGGAAGTCTGCGATCGTCTTGTGATCAGGCACGAGCCGGCCCAGCAGCCACATGACTTCGACATTGCGACCGGCCTCTCGCTCCAGCCGCCGGCTCGACTGCACCCGGTTAAGGTAGCCGTAGATGTAAAGCTTCAGGAGAACCGAGGGATGGTACGACGGCCGTCCGGTCGCCGCCGGGTCCACCCCATCGAAGCCCATTTCCGCCAAATCTAGCGCATCGACAAACACGTCGATCACCCGAACCGGGTTGCCTTCGTCAATGAAATCATCGAGGCATTCGGGCAGCAGCGTCGATTGCCCACGATCCGCCTCTTCAATGAAGCGCCTCATCAATTCTCTCCCGAGAATCATCGAGGGAATCATAGCAGCGCAATGGCGTTTTCACACAGCCAGGGTCAAAAGCGGTCCTTTCGGAGGACATCGGTTCAGGTCCGCTAAGGGCCAAAAGCGGCGGTGGTGGCATGCGTCGTGCGACGTCCTTGTCTACCACCACCGATAACCGACATCACAATGGATCGGTATCGTTCTGCTCAGGCTAATGGATCACATCTGAGGCCTGGAGCCCCGCATTTGGCTTGCCATGCGATAACCACGTCCGGGTCTCTCCCATGTCATCCGCGTCGATCGCGGACCTGTATGCTGTCGTTGGGAGTCAGTGCGACCCATGAATTGGCGGGAGTGATGGCGTGGCGAAAAAGGAACGAAAGCGCAAACCGCTGCCGGAACCCGATCATAGGCTGCTTGCAACAGTAAAATCGGTCACGGTGAGTTACTATGTGGGAAATCACGGCAATGGCGTCTCGGATGAAGCCATCACCGATGTGCTTTGCGCCATCGTTACGATGACGCCAAACATACCCAAACATGTCGGTAAGGAAGTCACATGCTCGCTCATGTGCTCGCGCCAATATGGTCGCGTCGATGATCCTGAGGAAAAGCGCTGGCCGCGCTTCGGCAAGGGGCAGACCGTTCCGGAAAGACCCTTTTTACTCAACATGCGATTCGACAAGGATGGAGGATCATTCTCCGCTTACCTGCCCGAGGCGGCATACTGGGCGCTGCAGGCCGACTTGAAGAGCGGGTGGTTGAAGTTCATCGAGGCGAGCTTCACCAGGCCGCGCCGTGGATATGGTAATCTGACCGGCATCAACTTCTCGGAAATCCCACCTGAGGAAGTGTTAACAGTATCGGCGAGTATTGATCGGCCATCACTGCATCGAGGAGCCGCTCTCCGCGGGCCGCTGTGGACCCACTGAGGGCATTTGGCTGACGCTGTCTTCCCTGGTCGGAGGATTATTCTGGAGCGGCAAAAGGTGGCCTCGGTGGCGAGGCGCGTTTCTGAGACAGCCATACCCGATAGCAACGCCGTTGGCTGCACCTATGTTGGCTGCCGATGGCACGCGCTGACTATGCCCGTTCAGAGGAAGCCAGGCTCAGTGGCGTGACGCGATGGGGGGCAAGAAACTCATGTGTCGGAATATGGTTGTAGGCTACTTGGAAGGTGGAGAGGTTGACTGGGGAATAATAGAAATCGCTCGCTGGTCTGGTTCGCTCCGTCTGCAATGCGGCGCCACAACGGTATTTCACCACGGCCGTGGCGGCTTCGCGCACCTGTCCGGAGGAAAGTCGTTGAAAAACAGGTTCTTGGCAATCTAGCGCTTCTCGAACCACACATTTGGCACTCAGCTTAGCCGGCAATTGCGCTGCAAGAGCAGGCCGGTTCCGCGAACAGCATGGCATCCGGAAGGCCACCCATTAGCCGCCGCGCTGTGCGGCAACCACAGGTATTGCCTTTTTCAAAAACAACCCTCAGACTTTGCGATATTGCCGATTACTTTCCTGCGACATTGTTCTTGCAGTTTCTCTTGAAGGCATAACGGGAGGCTCCCAAAATGGCCGCCAATTTCCTTAAGGACTACAAAACCTATCCGCGGATGGTGCACTGGTTTAATCCGATCCTTCTCTACAAGCTGCTCAATAACGTCGTCACCTCCGCTATGTTTGGGCAGTACGCGGACAGGCGATTGATCGTCGCGGCGCTCGATACTGTCGATCCGAAGAAGCACATGGAGCGCGCCACGGCACTGCTGCCCGATCTTAGCCGGAATGGTGATGGCCCAGTCTGGTTCGATTTCGTAGCTGATCTTGGCGACGGTTTCGACAGCACCTTTGCGGTAGCCAGTGTCCTGGCAAAGAAAGAATGGAAGTTTGAAACGGAAACCCTTCCTCGCGGTCAACTTCTGATTATGGGCGGAGATGAAGTCTATCCGCTTGCGAACGCTCAAACCTATCGCAATCAACTTTGGCAACCCTACTCGTGGGCGTTTCCTGACCATGACCAGAATGATGATCGTGGTGTTCCGTTGTTCGCGATCCCCGGCAATCATGACTGGTATGATGGATTGGTTCAGTTTCTCGCTTATTTTTCGCGCGAGCAACGTACGCATTTCGGCAATTGGCGTTCGCAGCAGCGGCGCAGCTATTTCGCGATCCAGTTGACCAAAACCTGGTGGCTATGGGCGGTGGATATTCAGCTTGCCGAAGATATGGACCAGCCCCAATCGGACTATTTCACTATGGTTGCTGAGTCAGCTGAAATGGCGCCGGGGTCCAGGATCATCTTGTGCTCCGCGGAGCCGGGCTGGCTTTACACAGACACAAACACGAAATCCTGGGAGATCGTCGACTATGCTATCGGCATTGCCCGGCGCTCGAAGAAGAACTTTAATATTCCTCTCCTGCTTTCTGGCGATACGCACCATTATAGCCGCTATGAATCCAGTGATGGCACGCAATTTGTGACTTCAGGTGGCGCCGGCGCCTTCCTTCATCCAACTCACCAGCTTGACGCCGAAATCAGCGTCCGCTGGCGCGGCAAGAAGGCCTTAAAATTGGCTCGCAAAGGGAATCTCCCGAAGGCAGAGCCGGCGGTCTATCCTTCGATGCAGATTAGCAGGGGCTTACTGTGGCGCAATCTGTGGTTTGCTATCACGAACTGGGATTTCTCGATCTTGATGGCCTTCATCTATTTTCTGGTCGGGGTCTTTGTGGGGCTTCGTAATTCTCCAGACGCCTACATAATAATTTCTCTCCTAATGGGGTGGGGTATCGTTGGGTACACCACGACGCAGGAGAATGTTTCCATACTCGAGATTTATCGAAGCTGGCGTAAGAGCCTCAAGAATCCCGACGCATTCGATGGGCTCGCGATTGAAGCACTATGGTCTCAATTTCAGAAAGCCCTGATTGTTATCGGCACGAGCGTCCTCCATGTGGGGGCTCATGTACTGACGTCGATTTCTGCTGCACGCTTTTTCGACACGTGGAACAAGCTGAATATCGACTTCCAGACCGAGTGGTACAGTGTCTGGGCTTGGCTTGGCGCGCTCTTCCTCGAGATGGGCGCGGTAGGGTTCTTCGCCGGCAGCACCATCTTTGGCCTGAATATGCTTTTTACTTGCCGCTGGTTGAAGATGAACCGCAATGACGCATTCAGTGCATTAAGGATCGGTCGGTTCAACAATTTCGTCCGCCTAAGAATTCAGGATGACGAGGTGGCCTTGTTCGCTATCGGTCTGGAAGACGTTCCTCATCGCGACGACTGGAACGAGAATCCCGCTTACAAGCGCGGGTTTCCTGACGAGCCCCGGTGGATACCGAAAACACCGCTCAAGCCGCACCTCATCGAGAAGATCGTCGTTTCAGGTCGTGCGGGTCCTGCGTCTGGGATCGCTACCTGATTTCACGCCGCCGAACGGGCGAAGTTGCGCTGATCGCTAAACACCCAAGATATATTGTTAGGAGATTGCATAATGTCTAACCCAACTCAGGAAGCGCTCCGGGCGCTCGATCTGAGCGGCTGCCTTGTTCGGTTCGCCACCGAGAATAAGGCCGGCCTTCCAGCTGACGTCATCAGGAAAATAGAAAGCGCGATCGACGCTCGGGCAAATAACAAATGGACGGTTGAAACAGCGACAGATTTCTGGACTGCCTATGATTTGCTTTGCTCGCATCTAAAGCCAGTAACGGTCGATACCTATAAGGGTGCTCAACTCACGCAACACGACTCATTCCATGGCTTCGGGCCGAGCTATTTGTCATCCTGGCCGCTTAGATGCGCACGTAGATTTACCGTGGCGCTTTTTGTTTTTCTGATTGTGACCGCATTTTCGCTATTTGTCGCATCCGAGGGAGCCACACTCGTCAAAGAGATCAATTCTTTCATCTTGCAAGGTGACACAGCGGTGAGCGATCTCCGAACGCTCTTAAAAAATAAGCCGAGTGAGATTACAGACGATACGGTGCTAACGGATTCAAAGCTGACGCCAACAGCTCGAGTTTGGGGAAACGAGGTAAATGAAAAAGTGATCAGATTGTTTTCGGCATCGGATAACCTCTACGCTAAGGCGAATGCCACTGTTTTTCGAATTCTTGGCGTCACGCCGTATCAGGACTGCAATGCGGAGGGCGCGGATCCGCGGACCTGTTACTGGATTGGCAGACTGACGGATCAATCCAAAATGAAGGAATTAAGCGAGAACCTGCAGAACTTTTTTAATTACTTCGAAACACGGCGTGCAGTCGAGACTCGCCGTGATCAGGCATCCACGCGACTTCAAATGCTGAATGTCTGTATCTTGCCAGCATTTCTGGGAATGCTTGGAGCGTGCACTTACGTAGTGCGGATGATTTCCGAGCAGGTTCGTGATTTCACGTTTGCCAGTACGTCTGGACTGCGACATCTCTTGCGAGTTGTGCTCGGATCGATCGTCGGAATTATAGTAACGTTGCTGTGGACGAAAGGTTCACCAGAGGGCTTCTCGGTTTCGGCCTTGTCCTTTATCGCTGGCTATTCGATAGAACCGGTGTTCGCGACTTTTGACGCGTTTGCAGAGAAGTTTCGGAGATAGGCAAGATGCGTTAGCTCTCGCAGAGCCAGGCCATATCGCGCGCGGCCCACTCGCGGCCATTAACTGCAATTTGACTTTTCGAGACCATCTAAATTGCGACCGTTACTGGTGGGCGGCACCTATCTCATTCGCGTTCTAAGAACGGTTGTAAGGCTCAGCCAATATAAGCCTCGGTGGGGCATCAAGATATTTCCATAGGAAGCGGCCAGTCCGGCTTTGGCTCGCACTTTTCGGTTTTCGCCTGGGCCCTGTACTCCCTCGCGGGGCCCCTCAGGGTCTTCTTGACCTCATCATCCACCGTCTGGTCGGCGATGCTATCGGCGCGGTCTGCTTGCTTCCGAAGGTGCCTTTTCATGCTAGGTAATTCCCGAAGATTGCCATCGTTTCCCTAGCTCGTTTGGCTTGAGTTCACCCATGAGTTGATACGTCGGCTTTGGTGAGGCTCTCCGTATCGATCCGCCGGCGAGCCTGCTCGGCAAGTATCTTGACGATCGTCCCTGAACCCTAAATTGTAGGGTCTTTCTGGGGGTTGTCAGCCACTTGGATCTCCTTTTTGACCAACGTCGGACTCGACTTGTCGCTCCCTGTTTGTTCTAAATCGGGCTTTCGTGAATTCGGCGAGCCTATGCCGGACCTCGACTACATCCGACGGGAAATCGAACACATGCGCGTCCAGGTCGGGCGCCAGAGGAAAGAGATCCTTCTACTTCAGCGGGCTAATATCTCCCACAGCATCTGCCGAGCTTCTGCTTGGCCGGATGCTAGCCAAGATCGACAACCTTTGTGAGTAGCGCGACGAGCGCAAGGACCTGCCGAAGCCCCGTAAGATTTTGGGAGGCCGGACATGGTGAGGCGCTATCTTTCCGACGCGCCCGACCTTTCCCGTTCCTGCACCGTTCCTGCACGCCCTTGGGCAATGTCCGGCATCAGCTGCCCGAAGGGTCTTGTTACCAGCACGTCCAGGCGATCGATCGTGGCGATCGACCAGTATGCGGAAGCCGCGACGGGAAATCGGGAGTATTTCCTTAACAAGCCGCGATCAATCGGTGGTTGTAAAACAGAATCGGTTCCATAGGCTTACGCAATGACTGATGAAGAGCGCGATCGACGCATAGCGCACGTCGAACAGGTTCGCCAAACACTTGCTGAGACGCACCCACATCTCAAAGACTTTGAGGAATTTTTGGGTGATTTCAATAAGGAGACAGAGCGAGGTGCTGCGCTTGCTGCAGCCGCCTATATTGATGGCCTTCTCGAAAGCACCTTGATCGCCTTTTTGATCCCAAACGATAGTGGGTTGAATCTTATTACAGGCTTCAATGCCCCGCTTGGTACGCTGTCGGCTCGCAATGCTGCCTGCCACGCGATGGGGTTAATTTCCGAATTGGAGTTTAAAGAGTGCGATCTCATCAGGAGGGTTCGCAACGAGTTCGCTCATAAAGTCAAAATGTCCTTCGAAGTAAGCCGGGTGAAAAACCTTTGCCGAAATCTCTCATTGCGGGCAAAGCCGTACGGCGCCGTGACGGTCAGTACGCGAGGAGAGTTCACATCGGCAGCGGTCGCCCTCATTCTCAACCTCACTAATCGGCCCCATTACGTTGCACAGCGTGCATTGACATATGGAAATTGGAAATACTGACGCGTTGCGATGGTAAGAAAGAGTGAGATTTGAGGTGTGAGGTAATCTCGCGCCTTTGCGTTTGACTGCAAAACACTAGTGACCATTAACTAGTGAACAGGTGACAGTACGCATATCGTCTTTGATTTTCGTCATCCATATCTGCGTGAACACTTTTGTGGTGCCGGGCGGGATAGGCGAATTCATGTTTAGCGAATTCTCGTATGCAGTGGCCCCAAGAGAATCCTTGTAATGGCAACGAAGAACTACAGTAGTGAAAGTGATGAGCGTGTCGTTCCGTATAGAAAAATCGGCAAGGACTTGCGCTTTGCCGTAATCAAATTTTGGCTCAAAACTGACGAGTTTGACCTGGGCAAGTATGTCCGCCCATTTCGTCGGGGCTGGACGGCTCGGTTGCTCATTATGGTAGTGGTAGATTACTGCACCGACTATCACTGCGAGCAGTAAACCGATCAAGGTCGTCTTCACTGCAGAACCTTCGGCAGGACAAGAACGATCTCGATCTCCTGCTTCGAAATCCCGGACGCAACGATCGAGATATGGAGGGCATAGTTGTCCTCTATCTCAACCGCGGATTCCTCGTCCTTGGCGAAGACGTAGAGCAGCGGGCTCTCGGTATTCTCGAAGTGGATGTCGGCGAAGAGGCGGTCGAAAGTCTCTGCGCCCACGATGAGCGCTATGCGGGCTTGGATGGCGTAGTCCTGGATTTCGGTGAGCTTCATTTCCCTGCCGCCGAAGTAATCACTTGCTTGCGGTGTACATGATTATCATCGATGATTCATTCAAGGGGACGCATTCCAGTCGGTGCGGCTCCCGCGAACTATCGACTGGCGCAAACAATGAATGACTGGAGACGTGAACTCGAAACCACGCACTGCCTTCGAATGGTCGTGCTTACTTCGCCATGACGGCAGTTTTGACCAAAAGACACGCGATGCAATTCATGCCCACAACGAGCGGGTTATTCAACAAGCTATTGATTAAGCCACGCTAGCGCTATGGCGCTCGATCGAAACAGCCCCTCATGACGGCACAACTGTTTTTCTATGGCGTGAAGACTATCCACATCCCGTGAAAGCGAAGTGGTCTGCCTATCCCCGGCAACCCGGTGATGGATGAGGACGAGAACGACACCGACATGTTCGGTTGGTACGTGGCGCAACTGGTGCCGGCGAGAGGGCCAGTTTCAGAAGCAGGCCCCTTCGAAACCGGGCGAGTTCAAAATTCGAGAGATCACACCTGAGCAAGACGCGCAGGAAAGTCAGAAGCCAAGCTGAACGGAGTCTACATGGCCTACATCAAGGAAGGTAAACCAGAGGCTGAAGCCGCCCGTCTGGCACGGGAGAAGATGGACGAAATGACTAAGGTGACAGCATGAAGCGATTATTGATTTTCACGATACTCTTCCCGCTGCTTGTGCTGGGCGTTTACGTAACCACTACAGGCTTGCTGCGCGAAGGACTGCCTGGAGGCAAGTTGTTGGCCATGCTGGTGGGAACGACCTACTTCATTGGCGTCATTCCAGCTTGGGTTACAGCAGGAGTAGACAGTGCGCTCTCCGGTAAGCCTCTCTATCTCCGCCTCATCGCGACCGTGTTCGTGGCGGTTGCTATGGCTGAGCTCTTCGCAATTTACATGGGTCAGCCATCTTTTGAATGGCAAGTGATGGCCGCAGGTGCAGTTCCAGCCGCGATATGTTCGCTGCTGTCGATAGAAACCAACGAGAAGATAGATGCGTGAGCGGAGAAGGATGTAAGTGCGGCGCGTGGGGTAAGCATGAGTGCTGCTGCAAAGGAGTGGATTGGCGAAGCGGTCGGGAGAAAGAGCTAGAAGCCCGATGCGCGGCGATGGACAAAGCCCTGCGCGGTGTCCTGCTCTATTTCGAGAGCGGCAACAAAGTCCTCATCGAGCGAGCGACCAACTTCCACGACAGCCAGGCTATCAAGGACGTCCGCGCCGCCCTCACAGATAACGGAGGGCAGGGGTTATGAATATCCCTGTGGAAATCTCGGCTTCCTGCTCCGCACAGTTAAGGCCAACAAATTTGCGGATCGGCCAATCCCGCCTATATCATTGGCATCCAACACGGAGGTCGGTCATGGACAAGGAATACAAAAATGTTCTTCAGATGGAATTGCGTCGGCTTCCGCAACGAACGCCTGAGGAGAATGCAGCCCGTAAGAGGTTTGCAACGTTGTGTGGTCACGTCTCTCGTCGTTTGAAGAATAATGAGCGTCTTGCGGGGAATGTTCTTGAGCTTGCTGTGAGTGCTGCTTTTGATGAGAAGACTGCTAAGAAATTTAGGAATGGTGAGCCGCTTGATGATTATGAGAAACATTTGATTGTTGATGTTGCTTTGCTTCACATGAGGCTTGCGTAGCCATCCCGTGAGAAAGCCGTCGGCCGCCGAGAACCGTTACTTCGATCAGCTTGGCGCATGGCTACAAAGCGACTGGCTTCCTTGCCCAATCTACCAAACGAATGCGCCGTCGAGAGATCGCATCCGCGTGGTGTAGCCGGGTGGGGGACGGGGACAGGCATGAAGGCCCACCACTTCTTCGCCGCCGGCCTCTCGAAACGTGCGCACCTTGAGTACGACCCCGACCACGACGGTTTCGAGTCCCGACATGGGGTGACACATGCCGAGCTGGTCAAGAGGCAATGGGAGGCCGTTGGGTTCGTTTCTGGGGAGTGGATGTACGAGGGGGTGTCCCCGAGCCGGGCGGAGTGGCTAGGGCGGGTATTCGGTCGTTTGACGAACTTTTAATTCGAGTTGGTCTAGGCCGCCTTGACATAAAATTGCGAACTTCAGGCACGCGAGGAAGTGAAGGTTGACGTCCATCGCTCTTGGACCGACAACTAACTGTCCCCCGGGAGAACAGGCTCTAAGGTTTCATAATTAGAGAGCTGCGCCGATGTCTGATCACCAGTTACGCTTCAAGGGCCCTGGCTTCGATTTCGACGCCAAGGGGTCGGTAGGTATCCTCGCTGCACTGATCATCGCAGAAGCTTTCCTATGGCTGCTCCGCTAGCCATCGAGCCGGGTACCGGGACATCACCGCGGAAGGCCCCTTAAGGGCCATCTCGTTCAAGGGGCTTGCGACGAAATAGACAAATTGAGTTGCCGCCTATCGTGTCTTGGAGCGCGTCATCTAGATTGATTTGCGAGCCAAACCTGCACAAGGGTTTCGCCTGGAGCGAGCTTCACATAACGGCGTCCCACGTGATCGAATTCTTTCGGATCAAGCCGATATCCGATTTCGATTTCGGTAGCTCTCAGGAACTTCTTAAAGCATCTGACGAGGTATCGAAACCGTACTTCACTGTCGTGCCATAGTTCTCGCAGAAGAGCAGTGGTCTTGAACTCTTGCCACCGCCGAAAAGCATCCACAATGATACGAAGTCCGCCCAGAAAGGCGAGTACTCCGAGGGGCGAGAACCCTGCATGCATCGAACACGTCACAGCGATGGACAAACCCACAGCCATTTCCAAGATTGGGTAGTAGGGGCTGCGCTGCTCATCGCGCATCAGCCAGGCTTGGCGCCCCAAGTAAACAGCGACGGAAAGGAGGACGAGTGATCCAAGCCAAGCAGGAATAAAGCTAACGACCCACATCACCGGTGGAAGTATCCACTGAACCAGCCCGCTGATCACCAGAAGTGCCAAATTGACGACTACGACTACGGCGAGGAAACCAAAAACGCGCTCACTGCCGACCAGCCTCGTTGTGTTCCGCCCAAAGAGATCTTTCTCCGCCTGCTGGCGAGCCAAGATCCGCACGATGTTCTTCTGCGCCTGCTCCTGAATGGCGATCTGCGTCGCAGTAAAAACGCCCGAATGCCCCGTCGTTGAAGCCATAAGCAGTCTCCATTGGCCCTGCCAAAAAGATGGGGAGCTGGAACCTTGGTGGCAAGTACGCTGCTAACGTGATGATTTAACTACAGAATAGGCACAAGGCAGATCATCGCCTGGTGAGATAAGGCCGTCGGAGAGGGGGCGCCTAGTACGACGGCACGCGATGCGTCCGGCAATCGTAAGGTCCGTCTTTCCCGGAGCCTTTGATGTTGGCGTTGTAATAGCGCCCATGAGAATCCGCCGAAAGAAGCGCGTCGACGGTGGACTTCGGTATCTCGCAGTAGTGGTAGTAAGTGTCCTTCAACAGGATGATCATGTACTGATTTTTCGCGTCGTAGCAGATGCGATTTACGAAGCTGCTCTTCGTGATGCTCTGGCAGGTGAAAGGCTTTAGATCGACCTGGCCGCGATACTTCACATCCACGGTCTCGGCGTGGGCGGTGGTCGCAAGAAAGAACAAAAGAACTGTAAGGCGCTTCATGTTGATCCACCATGGAATCTAGTTCAGTTGACGCATCCGCCTGACATGATCGAGGCACCTTGGTTCTTGCAGCCAGCGCCATAGGTGGGTTTGTCCGGCTGCTCCTGTGTTATCGTGTTTTGCTTGGGTGCGGCCTTCTTCTTTTGCTGGCGGCGTTGCCATCAGTCACTAGCGCAATTGAGAAAATGGCAGCCAAGGCCAAAGCAATAGTCTTCTGCCTTTAAAATCCCTCAGGTTGAAAGTACGGGAAGATATATTCTGCAGATAGAGTTGGCAACGTTCGAATCGGTCACAATCCGAGTCTTACGCCCGACCGCTAAACGGCCTTGGTCAGAGGAACCCGCAGTCCCTAAGGGTGTTTTCCTTAAAAGGGAGAACGCCATGTCCGACAATCTCACCAAACGTCACCAGCCCGATCGCTCGAAGATCAATATGAGCGAGGACTACGAAGTTAAATACTGGACCAATGCGCTCGGGGTTTCCAAGGAAAAGCTGCAGAAGGCCATCGACAAGGTCGGTAATTCCGCCGCTGCGGTTCGCAAAGAACTGGGCGTTGACGAGCCGGTGCAGACCTGATGGCTACTGAGCAAGAGATCGGGGAATTCGCCCATCAGCTCTGGGAGAACGCCGGTAAGCCTGAAGGCCGGGTAGACGAATTCTGGAACGCCGCGGAAATTGAGTTGAACAATAAGAAGCCCGGTACGCCGCCTGAAGGCATCAAGCTCGAATGATCGACCCTGATTGTCTCGTATGCTTCGGCCTCGGTTGGGTGTGTGAGAACCACCCCAACCTGGCGTGGGATGAGAAAGGCTGCAACTGCGGGGCGGGAATGCGGTGTGAGTGCAGCAGCACGCCCGACGTCGACCAGGCATTGAAGAGCCCGATACGAAACTCATCGTTCGTTAGGAATTTGTTCTAAGTGATTTTACCCGCGACAATTCGTTCGGTGTGAACGACGGAAAGAGCCGGAAGCGAGAACACACGCCGGGAACAGGTTAGTTGTCAGCGCGTACCGATGCGTTGATGTCGCGGGCAGAGGCCGGAAGAATGCGCCGCGTCCAACATCCCCATTATGTCCGGTCGTCACCCGGCGTGTGCATACTGTAACGGGCTAAGTGGGAGATGGTTGCTAGGCGTGCATGCCATTCAATATCCGCCCGACAATGAGCATCAAAGCCAGCGTGCCGATAGCGCTCCAGATAAGAAATGAAACTCTGCGTTTTTCGTGCTCAAGTTCCGCTTCACTCGCCGCATTGGCGGCCGCCGTCGTTGCTTTCACAATGAATGTCGACAAAGCTTCGATCATAGTGTTGGGTTTGCCTTTCGACTTCGAGGCAGCAAAGTCACCACCGACGCCAAGAATGCCTCCTAAGATCGCATATTGCACCTCAATCGGAATGCTAAGAATAGTTGCTGCTCCCAGAATTAGTCCTATGAGGACACCGACGTACGCCAGCGATCCAGAATAACGATAGACTAGGATAAACAGGACGATAAGTCCGAGAACAATGACGGCGAGCGCCCCCACGTCCTTGAGGTTCTGAGTGACCAAAGACGTTGACGCCTCTAGCGCCTCCTTATGCTCTTTCGAAGTCGGATCTTGCAGCCGCTTTGTTATTTCAGCTCTCTTTTCCGACATAGAGACTTTGGAGCAGGCTCCGAAGGCAAATGTAGTTGCAATGCATACAAGTAAAATCAGTCGTCGTGCGGTCGATTGCATATTATGAATCCTGAAAAATGCGGAGGCATGCAAAAGCCCCGACTGGTTACGGGGCGGGCTTGTTGCGCTTCTCAAGGTATGTTCCTGCAATCGTCAAAACTGTACCGACCGCGAACATGAGCATTGTTAGAATGGCAGGGTAGGACAACTGATTATTCTGATAAGCGCCGCCGACTCCTAAGAGCCTATCAACAAGGTCCAGGTCATCGTTAATCTCCTCTACAATATCCTTGTGGAAGGGCTCGCGAAGCAATTTGGGATCGATACCCAGCTGCTTAACGTGCGCTTTGACGCTCAAATATTCTAGAGAGATTGTCGCACGGACTTGCTCTACTGCTCGTTGCGACGCGTTTGGCGTGAGAATTAGCAACTGAACGCCAACCGAAATCAAGATGAAGGCTTTACCGGCTAGGTCGAACCCCAGGTAGAGCGGCATTTTCATGTGCTGACCTCACCAAAAAGCCCCGACTGGTTACGGGGCTGTTCTGGCGCCGAGGGGTGGGGGAGGAGGCGCCGAACCTCTTATTATGGTTGTACCCCGTCAGAAAGGTCAACCTTGCAACTCTCCTGAATCACAGCAACGCAGTTGGTGCTCATGGACACCCCACGGTCGGGATGGTGATGTTGCCAGCAACCTTGGAGTAGTTAAGCTCCATGCTGTTGACGTCTTCCTTCTTCGCATTGGCGGCCACAGCTGTCGCGCTGATGATGGCACCCCGATTGATCTCCTGGCCGATGCCGGCGAGAGCTTCGTCCACCACGCGGCGCATGCAGGTTTCCACGATTTGAACCGCATTCTTGGTGCGCTCATCCTTCTTGACGCTGCCAATGTATTTGTCACGAGCGGTCGTTGTCGCACGGCTCACGAATTCCAACAGCTTCTCACGCTGTTCGTCCGAGATCTCCAGGGGAGCGTTGGAGAGCCCTAGTAGAGAAGTACAAGAAGGACAGGCCTCTAAGCGTTATGGGGCGCTACGCTGGGCGCTCGTGGCAAGCATTTCAACCGACAAGGGTTATCAATGGGCGGTTGTACGCTGTTCGGCATTGGATTCTCTCGAACGTGTTTTGCGACTGGGTACCAGCGTCATTTTCGTACTTCATGTACCAGCACACCGAGGTTGATCGAGTGATGGCCGCGCCGAAGCTGGCTTACTTTGATGTAGCCCACGCAGTTTCGGTAGTTGCGGCAATACCACTAATGCAGCCGAAGATAAGGACTAGTGTGTCGAGGGTGCTACAGGGGTCGAGGGACATCTCGGCGACATTGCTCGAATTCGTTGCCACCACCGAGTAGCGGCGCATGATGCCCTCACAACGAAAGCGAACGACATGTGTGAAGATTTTGGATTCAGGACTTACCGGAAACTGCGCGAACGCAAAGACCGCGGCATTTGGACAATCTTTATCGAGCTGGCCCGGCCGCGCCTGCTTTGGCTGATGGGCGCCTGATGACTCTTAATTCCGCCTCACTTCAAAGATTCGATTCTCCTTTTGGAGGTATCGATGAGCAGCCGAAGGGTTTACCTGGCCTCTGGCGATTTACCGCCGCGCCCGCCGTCAGTGTCACGGGATCTGTTGATGTTCTATGGCGGGATGGTAGGCGGTCTGCTGATAGTCCAAGGCATGACCACCTGCCTCAAGATGTTCGGCCCCATCGTGTGCAGGTACGGCTCATGAGATGGATTGTTGCTGCCTACCTCATCATCGTCATTGGTGTATCAACCCAGCTCTACGGATTCGAGAAGGTGCGGCTGACTTCGGCCCTGGCTGCTGGCGCGTTTTGGCCGCTCGGGGTTGGGCTTTTGCTTGGTCATTCACTCAAGGAATGGCACGACAAAATGGAGGCGAGCCGTGCTCTGGTTACACCAGGTAATTGATTGGCTGATTGGCGAGGAAAACCACCGCACCAAATGGAGATAGGGTATCTTCAGCTAACGCCTAAAGCTGGAAGTGTCGGCCTCTCGAAGGGATGATTTGGACTTCGGATGCAACGCGTAAGGGTTGGCAGGTAGCTTGCCAAGACATTCGCCGTCTCACCATACCACTTGAACTCATTGAGCAAGTCTTTGTCCTTCAGCTTTAGGGCTCGGGGATTACCCATGTGGTGGCTGGATGACAATCGAGGGCCGTCTTTCTCGATCATGAAAATCAGCGGAGAGTGGAGGGCATCATTGCGCTTGTCCTCGAATTTGTCCGCTTGCTTTAGAACCCACAATATCTCTTCCAGAAGATCCTTTCGGTCCGTCAGAGTGGCGGAGGCGAGTCCCTTAAGCATTTCTCGCTGGGTTCTGTCGTTCTTGACAGCGTTCCATATTGCGGCAGGTATGTAACCGTTCTGGATACCCGTAAGAGCCCAAAATATGTCTGAGAGCCTCTCGTGGAGTTTGTTCCAGGAGTAGGCGAGCCAGCCCAGTTGAATAGCGTACGGCTCAAATCGTTTGTCGAGTGCGTCCCACGACGGAATGCTGGCCATAACCTTGACTTCGTCGGACATGTGAAGCCCCGAGTTGAAAGTCTTGCCAATACCACCTTTCTCGAAGCCGCAAAAGGCGTTAGACCCGAAGAGTGCAGCACACTAGGGGGAGCATCCACCCGCTTTTTGGGCAAGGAAGGCGCGATGAAGGAATTCGACTTAGATAAGCTTATCAGCGCGATAATGTTATTGGCGCACATTCAGGCGGGTCTCGTCTTCAAAGCGTCGGGCGTTGCAGAAGTGTTGGCTCCAAATCCAGATAAGCCTGAAGAGCCGAAGGCTGTTGCTTGGTGGAGGAAGTTAAGCTCTCAGGTAGACCTGGACACGAGAGAAAAATACAAGGCCGTGAGCCGAAAGCTCCACGCAGCCTTGATAGAGCAGGACGAGGAGTTCGAGCTCTCCGCCAAAGCGGCCATCGAGCGGCTCGTTCCCTTTCTCGAAGAGTTTGGGTTGCACTTGACGCTGGCGGCGGTGAAACGCTTTCGGAACAGTGTTGAGAGAGGCGAACCGCTATCCCACCCCGTTATAGGTGAAATTTGTAAGCGGCTGCTAGATGAACTCAATCACCAAAGGTTTCTGGGTCTTAGCAGTGAGGTAGGTGCGCTATTTAACACTCAGCAGTTTCCAGCTGATGTTCGGCTCAGATTTCCGTCGGCGTTAGTCGAAATAGACGAGGCGATAAATTGCCTGGCTCTCGAGCGGAGTACAGCAAGCGTCTTCCACTTCATGAGAGTGATGGAGATTGCGGTCAGGGCGGCTGCGAGATGTCTAGGCATCCCCGATCCCGTGCGTGGGATGGACAAAAACTGGGGGAGTATTTTACGAGCCTTCAAGGCTGGTATGGAGCAGAAATGGCAAACTGCGGCCGATAGAATGCTCCCGGACGCCTTGCTCTTCGATAGTCTCTACGTGTCGTTGGATGCGGTTAAGAATGGGTGGCGCAATACAACGATGCACGTTGAAAACACTTACACAGTTGCAGAGGCTCAGCGCATCCGTCACGCGGTTGAGGGGCTGCTTATCATCATGGCGGCGCGTTTCGACGAGAATGGCGACCCTCGCGTCTGAGTGGACAGCCTATGCAGGTCTGTGCGCATAATAGAGCGTGATACGGAGCGCTGCTCTTGTCGGCCTGGCCCTAACGGCCTGCGCCGAACCTTCGATGGTTGAGACCATCAATATCGCCGTGAACAGCGATCACCCGTATTCCTAATACACCCCGTAAGGTCGGCCAGGCCCGCGTCCTGAAACCGGGAGAGCCGGGCGACTGCACCGACATCGCTTTCACCAAGATGACTGAGCTGGCCAAGGCCGGCATTCACTCCATCATGCTCGCCTGCAACCTCACTGGCGGGCAGGGGCACGCTTTCGGACGATGCGAGGGTGCTGGATAACCGGTTTGATGAGGTTGTGGAGTACGGCAACGTGGGGTGCGCGGATTAGTCAGCGAAGGCTAGCATAATTCGTCGATTTAACAGCGCGAGCATTCCGAATTTCTCAATCGTGTATCCGGGTGCCGCGATTGAATACCCGATCAAAAAGGCATCCTGACTGTCGATTAGAGCGGCAGGAAGCGAGATAGCCCAAGGGTTTTCGAACACGGAAAATGCCGTTTCTGCAAAAATAGGAAAGTGCCCCGGGATGCTGAATAACTTCGTCCATTTCCTGATCTGAACGCCAGTGTTCGTTGCGATGATCTGACCGTCTTTAAATCCGGATGGACCTCCATCCAGCCGAACATCAGCGAATATGTTGACGACGGAGTAAAACGAAGGTTGCGTTGAGCGGTTGCCAATGGATGCGCGGACAAGGAAAGGCGCGGTTAGCGGCGGGTTTTCGCCATCCGGTAACTTCAGCTCGTGATCGGGTTGATCTACTAAACCGAACTTTATAAATAATTCAGGAGTGGTTGTGCGATTGAAGGCTTCCCGAATTTCGTAATCTTCCATCACGTCATTGCGGAAATTTCTGCGCCTGTAGTACCGGCCATCCTTTGTCTGATGAACCGTGCGAGATTTCGGTACGGTGATAACGGTGACTACGGTTCCGGCTGCTACCGGAATTTGAAGTATTTTTAGCCCTTCGATTTGCGGTTGGATGTTCTGCTGGATGACCTGTTCAAACCAGAGCCCGTTAAACGGATTGGGGTTCATACCCGCATCGAGCCCGGCTGGTTGATGGTTGTGCTCGGTCATACCGTAAACAAATTGGCCACCTTCGGCGTTGGCCATTGCGGAAATATCCTTGGCCATCTCTCGCTTGCGCTCATTGGTGTTCTCAATGGCGGCAGATGCCTTGTATTCGAGAGTTGAGCTTTCTTGCACCTGGTTGGTGTGCAGCGCCTGCAATTCTTCTATCGTATCAAGCTTCAGCATAACCGGCCTCGGTTGAAAGTCTTGCCAGTATCAGCTTTTCCGGGTGAAATGAAGCTGGCGAATGCGGGGAATGCAATGGATTGCACTGCAGTATCGAGCCTGACCGTTCCAGACGCGATAACATGCGTCGGTCAGGTTCTGTCTCCACTTGGTGCCAAGCTGGCAAGCCTTACCTTGGGTCAAATCTTTCAGAGTATTGTGGCGGTTGGCATTGCGCCTGCCTTGATGGGGAGCGTTGGGCTGCCCTTTCTCCTGGTTGGCAAGATTTTCAACATGCTTACCCGCCGACGGTTCTACCAACCCGATAAGCAAAGCGACGACGCTAGAGATCTTTTCACGAAATGGTACTTGCTCAGCGGGTTTGCGGCATTTGTCACAGGACTATGGGCTGATAACGAATTCCTCCTGTACCCGGGCATATGGTTATTTGCCTGCAGTGCGCTCTTCATGATTAGTGGTAGAACAGTCTGGGGAAACGAAATCGATAAGAATAGCACGCGCGTTTATCGCTAGCTTGCCAACCCACTTGCGGCTGTGTGCATAATAGGGCGTGACCAAGCGAAAGGCCCCGGAAGAGAAAAGCTCAGGAGGGCGGCCTTCCGATTTCAAGCCTGAGTATATTGTTCAAACGGTCAAGCTCTGCCGCCTCGGCACCACGGATGAGGAGCTAGCAGCGTTCTTCGATAAGTCGACCACCACCATCGACAACTGGAAGAAGGCGCATCCCTGAATTTCTTGGTGCCCTAAAAGCGGGTAAGCTTTCGTCAGGCATGGATGTTGCCGACCGGCTCCATCAGCGTGCGATGGGCTTTGAGTACATGGAAGCCAAAGCCCACAAACTCAAAACCGTCGAGTACAAGAACGGAAAAATGGTCAAAGAGACCGAGCGGCTCGAGACCATCATGCTCAAGCGGGTCGTGCCTCCTGACTCCACCGCCTGCATCTTCTGGCTCAAGAACCGTCGCAAGGTCGAATGGCGTGAGCGCGTCGAGGCCCCGCATGATGACGCCAACGAGGTCATCACCCTGGAGATCAGCGACAAGTAATAGGCGTGGCGAAGATCTATCGCCGCCCGAAGCTCTACGCCAACCAGACGGTTGCGTTCTTCGAGCCCTTCGATGCCGGTGGCAATCCTGCTCGTTATTCATGGATCGAGGGTAGTACCGGGAATGATCAGAAGGCTTTCTGAATAGCGAAGCTTGGCCTTCAACCTGAAAGGCGGGTGCAAGTGTTTGATGCGAGTTGTTGCGAGATCGCCCCTCACCAACGTTCGGACCGGCGTATACTTTCTGCATTGTTGCGAATTGCGGGTAGGTAAGAACGCGCCGGGATCTGTGGTTTGCCGCTATGGCAGCATTCGGTTTCTTACGCTTCCACTAATGCAAGCTCTAGGTCCGCCCTAAAGGGTTAGCGATAGGCCCGACTTGAGGTTTCAATAAAGATGCTAATGCCTCGCATCTCCCATCCTCCGTACGGAAGGGGAGATTGTATCTTACCACCGAGATTGCTTAGTCTTAGTACTCAAAGTGACCTAGAAGCCCCCATACCGTATCCCTCCGCCAGAGGCCGTCTTGTTTGAGGGACGCGAGGGCTGCAGGTCCTAGGAGTAATCCTAGGAGAAGCACTATGACGATTTCGCGGGCGGAGGTGATCACATCGGTCGCGCGGCGGCGCCGGTGGTCGCTGGATGAGAAGGAACGGCTGGTTGCAGCATCGCTCGAGCCCGGAGCCAGTGTTTCCGAGGTGGCCCGCGTGGCAGGCCTACATGTGAGCCAGCTGTTCAGGTGGCGCAAAGCGCTTTGCAAGCATGGTGAAGCGAGTACAGCGCCGTTCGTGCCGGTCGAGATTGGGCCGTCTGCACCGCCGCGGGAGGTGGCCAAAGCGCCATTGACGACGACGGCGGCTCGTCCACGGAAGAGCCAGGGCATCATCGAGATTGATCTTGGTAGCGGGCACTGCATCCGGGTCGATGGCGACGTCGATGGAGACGCGCTACGTCGCGTTCTCGATGCTTTGGTACGCCGATGATCCCGGTTCCGACGGGCGCGCGAGTGTGGCTGGCGACAGGCTACACGGACATGCGCCGAGGCTTTCCATCGCTGGCACTCCAGGTGCAGGAGGTTCTTCGCAAGGACCCGCTCAGCGGTCATCTGTTCGTGTTCCGCGGTCGCCGAAGCGATCTTGTGAAGGTGATCTGGCACGATGGCCAGGGAGCCTGCTTGTTCACAAAAAGACTGGAGAGAGGAAAGTTCATCTGGCCATCGGTTGCCGGTGAATCGGTAACGATCTCGCCGGCGCAGTTGAGCTATCTGCTGTCCGGGATCGATTGGCGTAACCCTCAAGAAACCCATCGGCCGACGCGGGCCGGATAGCCGCTTTTACGGTTTGAATCTGCTGCTTGATCTGATTCAATGGCTTCATGATATCGAAGCCGGACGATCTTCCATCGGACCTTGCGAGTGCCCTGGCGGCGCTGCAGGCCGAGCGTGAGGCGCGGCTGCGAGCCGAGGCGGTGGCTGCCAGTGCGCAGGCGGAGCTGTCGGACAACGAGGCGCTGATCGCGCATCTCGAGCTGCGGATCGAGAAGCTCAAACGCGAACTGTACGGGCCGCGCTCCGAGCGCACGGCGCGGCTGATCGAGCAGTTGGAATTGGAGCTCGAAGAGCTGATCACCACGGCGAGTGAGGATGAACTCGCCGCGCGTGCCGCGGCTGCAAAGGTACAGAACGTTCGGGCCTTCACGCGCAAGCGGCCGGTGCGCAAGCCGTGGCCGGACGACATCGAACGCGAGCGGGTCGTCATTAAGGCGCCAACGACCTGCGCCTGCTGCGGTGGGGCGCGCTTGGCGAAGCTGGGCGAGGATGTGACCGAGACGTTGGAGGAGATTCCGCGTCGGTTCAAGCTGATCGAGACGGTTCGAGAAAAGTTCACCTGCCGCGATTGCGAAAAGATCAGCCAGTCGCCCGCACCGTTCCATGCCACGCCGCGCGGCTTCATTGGTCCGCAATTGCTGGCGACGATCCTGTTCGACAAGTTCGGCATGCATATCCCGCTCAATCGCCAGAGCGTGCGCTTCAAGGCCGAGAGGATCGACTTGCCGCTATCGACGCTGGCCGACCAGGTTGGCCACGGAACCTTCGCCGTCATGCCGCTGTTCCAACTGATCGAGCGGCATGTGCTCGCGGCGGAGCGCCTGCATGGCGACGACACCACCATCCGTATCCTGGCCAAGAGCAAGTGCACGACCGGACGAATCTGGACCTATGTGCGGGATGACCGGCCCTACGGTGGGCCTGCGCCGCCAGCGGCGGTCTATTACGCCTCGAGCGACCGACGAGGTGAGCATCCGCAGAAGCATCTGGCCGCCTTCACCGGCATCCTGCAAGCCGACTGCTACAATGGCTTCGAGCCGCTGTTCGACCCGCAGAAGAAAGCGATGCCAATCACGCCGGCATTTTGCTTCGCCCATGCGCGGCGGGGCTTCTTCGAACTGGCCGATATCGAGAAAACCGCCCGGGACGGACAAAAAGGCAAACCGGTCTCCCCGATCGCGCTGGAGGCGGTCAGGCGTCTGGACGCCCTGTTCGAGATCGAGCGCGCCATCAATGGCCGCAGTGCCGACGAACGGCGTGCCGTTCGCCAAGAGCAGAGCAAGCCGCTGCTCGACGACATGCACGCCTGGCTGCTCCGCGAGCGAGAAACCCTATCGCGCTCCGCCGAGGTCCTGAAGCCCATGAACTACATGCTCAGGCGCTGGGACGACTTCGCCCGCTTCCTCGACGATGGCAGGATCTGCCTCAGCAACAACGCCGCCGAAAGAGCGTTGCGCGGCATCGCCTTGGGAAGGCGCAACTGGACCTTCGCCGGCAGTCTGCGTGGCGCTGACCGCGCCGCCATCATGCTGACGATGATCACGACCTGTCGCCTGAACGACGTCGATCCCAAAGCCTGGCTCGCCGACGTCCTCGCCCGCATCGCCGATCTTCCCGTATCCCGTCTGCACGAGCTGCTGCCATGGGAATGGAAGCTCCTGCGCCAAGCCGACAACCCCACCGATCAGCGAGCCGCCTGACCTTCACGCATCGCCATCATAGAACTCGCCGTGCCCGCGCGCATGCGTCAATCAGGCGGTCTTCATCGTATGCGTACCCCATACCTCACACCGGATCAACTTCAAGGGTCGCGCAAGGGGTGAGCCCGACGCTAAGAACCCAATGCCTCTTCATTCGATGCCATAGCTCTATGCATGGACAGAAGGGTGAGGGGGAGGAGGGATGGGATCACGGATACAGCGACGACCCCAAGGTCATGGCGCAATGCTCATGGGCTTCAAAGGCTCGTACCTTGAGGCTAAGGATAAGCCCCGAGACACTCGGCCTAATGCCGGCCATCAAGCCCTGTGATGATTCTGGCGGTCGAATATCTTCGATGCAGCGCCAGGGAGGCATCGAACCTGTCCCTCAGCTCAGCGGTACGAAACGTGAAGGCAACCCTGCCGCTGTCTCGCCACTCATACTCCCACTCCGCTCCTCGGTTTCCGAGCTTTGAAGCAAGCTGCACGTAAGTCTCGATCGTCGCGTCGGTAGCGGTGGTGGCATGTGCAGATCGAAACATCATGTCGTCCTCCGGCAGTCTCAAGGCACGCGCCAAGCAAGTCCCGACAAATCCACTGGGCCTCTATCTGAGCCATCGCCCTCGCGAGGGGCTTGATGGAGAACCCTCGGCCGTAGTCGCGCCCAACGCTGTCCTTGTTGGCGTGCCCCGTGATGGCGTCGTGCAGCTCGACAGTCATGAGTGTGCTATGCTCAGCAGGTGCTGTTGCCGTAACGATGGTCGCTATGAAACATCTGTTTGCGCCGAACTTGAGCCGCGAAGAAGCGCACTATCTTTGCCAACGATATGATTCGGATTCTGACTTCTGGTTTGATGCCGCCGGGCGCAGCATTCGTAGGGGCGATTACTCGCGACAGCATTTCGATACTATTTTCAAATGGAAGACTCGGAACCGCGGAAAGTCCAGGCCACAGAAAAACAAGACCGTAACGATCAAGCGAGCACTTAAGCTGGCCGTAGATAGCGTTGATATCCCGTCTATGGCTCTGAAGTCGTTGGTCCGCTTAGAAGGGGTAGGTGTCCCCGTTGCGTCAGCAATCATGGCGGCGATCTTTCCTGAGCGCTTCACTATTATCGATTTCCGAGCGCTGGAGGCGCTAGGTGCGAAAAGTTTTTCCACCTCCTCGATCAACAGGTATCTTGAGTACGTTAGCTATTGCGTTGCTCTGTCAGCAGAATGGAGCATGAGCCTTCGCGAGCTAGATCGGGCTCTTTGGAAATGGTCGGAAAAGCAAGACGCCGGTCTGCTACAACCTGTTAGGAAGCGCTAGCGTTGGGGGCAGGCGTTAGGGGCAGCGTTGGGGTACGTCAGCTACCCAGCCACGCAAAGTGCAATAAAATCAGTTGCTTAATGAAGAGCTTGGAGACTGGCTGGGGAACCTGGATTCGAACCAGAACAAACAGGCGCAGAGTCTGGTGAAGATCCATCGAACTGTTGGTTCCTGACGCGATCAAGTTAGTCGTCGTCCATCATGTGGTTTGTCGCCTTGTTCGGTTAGCCGCGAGCGGTCTCTCGCCTGAGCAGGCAGATGATCATCGAATGAGGTCAAGAGGATCGCCTTAGCGATCGCTTGCTCGAGTGTTGAACACAGTTCAACTTCCGCTTTGCCGTCCGAAGGTAAGCGTGAACCGCACTCGCAGACAGATCGAATGACGCGGCCATTTGACCGGGCGCGTTGCCCCGCATCAGGCCCTCAAGGCAGGGAGGCGTCGCAATAGGCACCCTCGCAGGCTGGATTTTCGCAAGTAGCATAACTTGTTGAAAGATCAAGACTATCGCTTTTGCGTCGCGCCCATGATGGACTGGATTGACCCACGTTAACTAACGCTGGCTGTCGCTAAAGGAGTTGACGGGGCCCGGCCGCGAATCGTGGTCTGAGCCTCGTTGAGATCCCGAGGCCACTTCCCGAAAATTCAGGCCGCGTGAGGTGTTGTCGCGGTCGGACCATGGCAGTCGGCATGCCATGCCGCGGGTCGCGACCGGCGCGACGGTCATTCTGACAACGGAAAATTCTGTAACGATCTCAATAAGCAAACCGGCTGTGAATTGTCAGAATCTGCTTTGAGACAGCAAAGAAAATTCGAAGACTTCCAAGCTGAATACGAGGGTTCGATTCCCTTCACCCGCTCCAATGTTTTCAACTACTTATCGGATTTGTTGATTTACATTCCGACGAGATCGCAGATCGATTCCGACAAAGGTTCACGTTCTGGCCGTCTGCTGGCGCCGCTTGATGCGCTTTATCTGTGCGTCCTGCTTGGCCCCGTCGTCGTAATGACGGCCGTGCGCCATCGCCTTGGTCGATGACCATTGACCCCCTTCACTAACTGCGTTTCCGTCAAGCTGGACGTGCCCGCCTCGGTAGTCCCGCCATGTCGGTCAAACGACGTGAAGGTCAGCCCGGGACGCAAGCCCGCGGCCAGCGTGATCTTCTTGCGCGCCCACGTTGTGACGTCGAAAGCGTTTGCGCCTTGTGTAACGAGGCAACTGCAGCACCGAACGTCCAATCGTTGGCGCGGATCGTATCCGTGCTTCACCCATACTTAAATCCGTCGAAGCGCATAGTTTCTTTTGATTTCTACCGCGAGGAAAGGCTCTTTAAGCTTTGGGCATGCGCGGACGGCGTCGTCTTGGCCCAAGCGATGCCCGACTTCCCTGCGGACAGATGTGAAAGCGACCATGACCTCACCGACCGTCTATTTCCTCAATGGCCCCAATGCCAATCTCTATGGGCTCGACAAGAGCGGCACCTATGGCCGGGAGAGTTTCGTCTCCATCAGGAAGCGCTGTGAAGATCACGCCGCGTCACTCGGCCTGACCGTCGACTTCCGTCAGTCCAATCATGAAGGCGTTCTGGTGGACTGGATCCAGGAGGCGCGGGAAAAGGCGGAGGGGATCGTCATCAATGCCGCCGGCCTCACTTATTCGTCGGTCCCCATCCTCGATGCCTTGCTCGCTTTCGAGGGGCCGATCATCGAAGCGCATATGAGCAATATCTGGAAGCGGGAGCCGTTTCGCCACCATTCGTACGTCTCGCGCGCAGCGACCGGCGTGATCGCGGGGCTCGGCGCGCTCGGCTATGAGCTGGCGCTGACCGCGGTGTCGCGCCTGATCGCCGAAAAGACCGCGCCATGACGCGGGAGGTGATGGCGTTCCACAGCGCCCTCGACAACTTCGAAACATGGCGCGCGGCGCTTTCGGCAGAGGGCATCGATCTTCGCCAGGCCGATGATATCGCAGATCCCGCCAGCGTACGGCATGCACTGGTCTGGAAGCCGCCGCATGGGTTTTTCGCCCACTATCCAAATCTCGGACTGGTGGTCAATCTCGGCGCCGGCGTTGACGCGCTGGTCGGGCGCGATGATCTGCCGGACGTGCCGATTACCCGGCTGTCCGATCCGAAGATGGCGCGGATGATGGCCGGCTATGTGCTGTTCGCGGTGACGCGTCACGCGCGCGACATTCCGGCCTTTGAGCGCGCCCAGCGTGCGCGCCGCTGGCACTACATTCATCCGCGCGATCCCGAGACCATCAGCGTCGGCGTGCTCGGTCTCGGAGAACTCGGGCTGACGGCGGCGCTCGAATGCGCGCGTCAGGGCTACCGCGTGCTCGGCTGGTCGAATACGCTGAAATCCGTCGAGGGTATCGAGACATCGGCGGGCCTGCGCGCATTGCCAGATGTTCTCGCTTCCAGCGACATTCTCGTTTGCATGCTGCCGCAGACGCCGCAGACCCGGGGTCTGCTCGACGCGGAACGCCTGATGCAGATGAAGCGCGGCGCGGCCTTCATCAACGTGTCGCGTGGCAGCATTGTCGACGAGCCGGCGCTGATCGACGCGCTGCGCTCCGGTCACATCGCCGAAGCGACCCTGGACGTGTTTGCCGCCGAACCGCTGTCGCCGGAAAGCCCGCTATGGGCCATGGATAATGTGCTGGTGACGCCGCATCTGGCTTCGGTGGCGTTGCCGGGATCGGCGGCGCGCCAGATCGGCGAGAACGTACGCCGACTTCGCGATGGCGAGCCGCTGCTAGGCCGCGTCGATCCCCGACGGGGCTATTGAGCCGGGCGCGAACTGCCCGCCGGCGGAAAAGGCTTCGCGGGCGTAGTCCGCGAATGTCTGCACCGCGGGCCGCAAGGCATGGCGCTTCAGGCGAAGCGCCATCACATGGGTTGGCGGCAGCTTCTCGGTGATGGGCACCACGGCGACGCGGCTGCCGTCATATCCGATGGTGGTGCGCGGCACGGCGTTGTGGATCGAATATCCCTGCTTGTGTCCGATCAATCCGCGGATCAGCTCGAACGACCGGGTCCGGAACGAGATGCGAGGTTCGATGCCGCAGGCCATGAACAGGCTGGCGAAGTAATCGCGCGAATGCGGCAGATCGAGCAGGATGAACGGCTCCTCCCGCATTTCGGGCAGGCTGATCGAGGATCGGTTCGCCAGCGGATGATCGGCTGCCAGCACGAGATATGGCGGGAGGTCGCAGAACCTCTCACCCACGATCTCGTCCGGGACGGCGAAGGAATAGGACAGCGCCAGCTCCGTTCGCCCTGAAATCAAGCCGTCGATGATTTCCTGCTGGTCGCCTTCTTCCAGTTTCACCGAGATACCCGGCTGGCGCGCGCGAAACCCCGACAGCAGACCGGGCATGAAGCGCGTGGCCAGGGTCAGGAAGCTGCCGACCACGATCTCGCCGTGCAGGGTGCTGCCAAGTGAATGTGCGCTCTGGGCGAAATCGCGGGCATGATTGAGCAGCAGCCGGGCGTCGTTCACCAGCCGCTGGCCGGCGGGGGACAGGGTGACGCCTTTGGCAAGATGGCGAACGAAGATCTGGACCCCCAGTGCCGTCTCCATCTGGCTGAGTGCCGCCGAGATCGACGGCTGCGAGACGTTCAGGCGCTTGGCCGCTTCCGTCACGCTGCCCGCGTCGGCCGTCTCCACCACGTAACGCAGCGCCCGGAGGGAGAACTTCATCGTGTTTTCCTATGCATCTCCAAAGATAAAAATATTATGCTTATGATAGGCCGTCCGTCACCCTGTCGTCCAGTCGAACAGGAGCCGATCAATGATCCGTACGGGCGAAGAGTACAAACAGGGCATTCGCGATGGCCGCGAGGTCTGGATCGATGGCGAGCGCGTCAAGGATGTGACCGCCCATCCGGCGCTGAAGCCGATCATCGACATCAAGGCCCGCATGTACGACATGGCGCGTGAAGAGCGCTACGCCGGCGATCTGACCTATGTCGAGGGCAACGAAAAGCATTCGATCTTCTACCGGCCGCCGACGGAGCAGAAGGACTGGCACGACAAGGTCAAGGCCGTCGATCACGTCATGAAGGACATCGGCGGCGTCGTGACCCGCGTCGGCGATGAAACCATTGGGGAAATGTGGTCGCTGACCGACGGCCGCGATGTGCTGGCCGAAATCGATCCCCGCTTCGCCGCCAATATCGACCGGCATATCCGCGCCGTGGTCGAAAAGGACATTTTCCACGTTTCGGCCAATACCGATCCCAAGGGTGATCGCTCGCTGCCGCCGCAGCAGCAGGACCCCGACCTCATGGTTCACGTCACGCGCGAGACTGATGCCGGCATCATCATTCGCGGCGCCAAATACGAGACCGCCGCGGCCTATGCCGACCAAGCCTATCTGAAGCCGACCGTCGGCGCCTGGGCCAACGAAAAGCTCTCCGATTATGCGGTGGGCTGCATCGTCAAGATGGGTGCGCCGGGTGTGAAGCACATCTGCCGCGGCGGCTTTGCCGATCGCAGCAGCGCCCGGGACTATCCGCTCGCCAGTCGCTTCGACGAGGTCGAGGCGCTGGTGGTGTTCGATGACGTGCTGATCCCCTGGGAGGACGTGTTCTTCTATCGCCATACCCGCGCGGCGCAATTCGTGCGCTCCACGCTGCATCGCTATTCGGCGTTTCCCTACGTGCTGCGTCTGCTCTACACCGCCGACATGATGATCGGCGCGGCGATGTGGAACGCGAGGCAGACCGGTCTCGACAAGCTGCAATCGGTGCGCGAGAAGCTCGCCGATCTCGTCTGCTACCGTGAAGGCATCAACGCGCATCTCACCGCCTCGATCGCCCTTGCCGAGAAGAGCCCGGGCGGCCTGCTGATGCCGCAGCAGTCGATGCTCTATGCCGGCCGTGTGTTCGCCTGTTCGCAGCTTCCGGCCATGATGCACATCGCCCGCGAGCTCTGCGGCGGTCAGATCTGCATCACCCCGAATGCCGATGCGTTCGATGCCGAGGGCAGCGGCAAGTGGCTGAACAAGTTCTATTCGCTCAACGATCAGTGGCAGGCCGACGATCGCCGCAAGCTGCTGGCGTTCGCGCGCGATCTCTTGAATTCCGATTATGCCGGCCACCGGCTCACCTTCGTGCAGTTCGCGCAGGCGCCGCACTTCAATCACCTGGCCGCGGTCTACAACAGCTTCGACTTCTCGGGCCCGCTGGATTTCGTGAAGAAGTCCGCCGGTCTGTCGGACCGCATCGATGGGGTGAAGCCGTGAGCGTTGCGACGCATCCGGTCGTCGAGGTCGAAACCTTTCGCGACGCCATGCGGATGACCGCCTCGGGCGTCGCGGTGGTGACCACCGATGGCGAGGCCGGGCGCGCGGGCGTCACGGTGTCGTCGCTGTGCTCGTTGTCGATGGCGCCGCCATCGGTGGCGTTCAGCGTTCACCGAGACAATCGCGGGCTCGAGAAGCTGCTCGCCAACGGCGTGTTCGTCGCCAACGTTCTGGCCGACGCGCAGGAGCGCGTCGCCAACAGCTTTGCGGGGCTGATCCCGGAATGGCGCGACAACCGGTTTCTCGCCGGCGACTGGACGGAGCTGCTCACCGGCGCGCCGGCGCTGGATGGCGCGCTGTGCAATTTCGACTGCCGCGTCGCCAGCGTGTTCGATTTCGGCTCGCACCGCATCGTCGCGGGGGAGGTGCTGAGTGTTCGCAACCGGGCTGCACTGCCTTTGATCTTTTCCGATCGCACATTCCGTCGTCTCGCCGCCTGAGGATCCGACCCATGACCACCCATCAGCGTTTCCGCAAGTTCAACACCCGGGAGGCCTACCCGGAGCAGTCGCTCGATAACGACGTATGCATGGTCGTGCGCGCCAACAACACCGTCTATGTGCGCGGCCAGACCGCAATGGATCTCGACGGCAAGATCGTCGGCATCGGCGATGCCGCGGCGCAGACCGAGAATGCCATGGCTTGCGCCAAGGTGCTGTTGGAAGAGGCAGGTTCGTCGCTGCAGGACGTGGTGAAGATCGTCATCTACATCACCGATCGCGCCTATCGCGAGCCGGTCTATCGCGTCGTCGGCAAATGGTTGAAGGGCGTCTATCCGGTTTCGACCGGGATCATCGTCCAGGGCCTCGCCAAGCCGGAATACCTGATGGAAATCGATATCATTGCGGAAATTCCGGCTTAGCTCCGCGCCGGTTGTCGACACCGAACGGCAAATGCGATCGTTCTCGCGCGCGATCTTCCGAGAGGATGATCGACGACGTGGCGCGCCCTATAAGCACTTGAAAAATCTCGATAAATTCGCCTGTTTGGCATGATCCTTGCTTTTATTTCCACGTCCTAATCCCAGTGAGGTTTCGAGATGAAGCGCGCCTTGAAGTTTACTGCACTGATGTTGCTGTCGACGCTTGCGATCGGCGGGCAGGCTACCGCACAGGAGAAGCTGGTGGTCAGCACCTGGGGTGGAAGTTTCCGCGATCTGATCGATGAAGCGATCGCGAAGAAATTCACCGCCGAGACCGGCGTGAAGGTCGAATACATCACCGGCGGTACGATCGACCGTCTGAATCAAGCCAAGCTTGCTGCCGCCAAGCCCGAGAGCGACGTCACCTTCACGACGGCCCATGTCGGCTGGCTCTACGCCAACGACAATCTGTTCGAGAAACTCGACATGGTGAAGATTCCGAACGCCGGCCATCTGGTCGCGCAGGCCAAGATCAGTCCCTACCACATCGGCGCCTGGGCCTACGTCTACACCATCGGCTATCTGCCCGACCGGCTGCCCAAGGGCGTCAGCTTCGAGAGCTGGGAAGGCCTGTGGAATCCGGCGCTCAAGGGCATGGTCGCTTCGCCCGATTTCGATCCGAGCCATGTGATGGTCGTGGCGGCGAAATTGTCGGGAGGTGATGCTGCGAACTGGGAAGTCGGCGAAGCCAAGATGAAGGCGCTGAAGTCGAACTACAAGGCGTTCTACACCAACGACGCCAACAGCCAGCAATTGTTCGCAACGGGTGAGACCCCGGTGCAGGTCGTGCTGTCGATGAACGCCTATTACATGCAGGGGCAGGGCGTGCCGATCAAGCTCGCGATCCCGAAGGAAGGTGCGGTGCTTGGCGTCGATACCATGGGCATCACCAAGGGCTCGGCCAAGGCGGAACTGGCCTACAAGTTCATGAACATGGCCCTCGATCCCGACGTGCAGGCCAGGATCGCTGAACTGAAGAAGGGCAGCCCGGTGGTCGACAACGCCAAGCTCAAGCCCGAAATCGCGGCGCTGCCGGGCGTGTTCTCGACGCCGGATCAGTGGGCGAAGCAGTCCCTGGTGATCGATGCCAAGCTGCGCGCCGAGAAGACCGCCATTTGGCGCAAGTGGTTCACCGAAAACATCATGGCCCCCTGAACGATCCGGGTCGCGATCCGGCCGGCGCCGCCGGATCGCGATCCATCGTTCTGATCCGGGCCTGTCACCGCCGAGTTTGTCCATGAACACACGTCCGTTTCTGGGATGGTTTGTTTCGCCGGCCGGCCTCGTCGCGATGGGGCTGCTTGCTGCGATGCTGGCCGTGTTCCAGTACAGCGTACGGACTTACGTTCCCGGCACCCTCGAAGTCGGCGGATTCACCTGGGCAAATTTCGAAGCCATGTTGCGGCCGCTCTACGCCATGGCATTCTGGAACACGGTGCTGATATGTTTCGAGACGGCGGTCTTCACGCTGTTTCTGGCCTATCCGCTAGCCTATGCGCTGGTGCGTACCTCTAGCCCGGCGCTGCGCTCGTTCATCCTGATCGTCTCGGTCACGCCGCTGTTTCTGGGGGAGGTGGTGCGGACCTATTCCTGGATGATCGTGCTCGGCAATAACGGCTTCCTGAATACGGTGCTGCTCAAGCTAGGCCTGCTGGATCGACCGGTGCAGATGATGTTCACCGCCGGCGGGGTGATCGCGGCGCTGGTGCATGTGACCATGCCGATCATGGTGATCATGCTGGCGGCGGCGCTGTCGCATATCGACCGCAATTACGAAAAGGCCGCCGAGAGCCTCGGCGCCGGACCGATACGGATTTTCATGACGATCACGCTGCCGCTGTCGATGCCCGGCGTCGTCGCCGGCTTTTCCACCGCCTTCGCCTGGACGTTCAGCGCCTTCGCGACACCGCAGTTGATCGGCGGCGGCCGTGTCAGCACGGTGTCGACGCTGATCTATCAACTCGGCTTCTCGTCGTTCAATTTCCCGTTCGCCGCCAGCCTCTCCATCGTCGGCCTCGCATTGTCGCTCGCCGTGATCGCGTTGCTGAAGAAGGCCGCCAGCCCGCTCGAACGCATGGCGGGAACGACATGAGGCGGTCTCCCGGCGCCATGCTGCTGCGATGGTCCGGCCGCGCCGTCGTCGCCGCTATCCTGCTGTTCGTGCTGCTGCCCGGCGTCGTGGTTGCGATCTCGGCCTTCAATGACCGCGCGATCCTGCAGTTTCCGCCGCAGTCCTGGTCGCTGCGCTGGTTCTGGCGGGCGTTTTCCTATGCCGATTTCGCCAAGGGCTTCTGGAACGGCCTGACGGTGACGGTATGGGCGTCGAGTATCGCGCTGCTGATCGGCTCGGCCTTCGCCTGCGCGATTCACCGCTATCAATTCGTGCTCCGAGACCTGCTCGAAGGCATCTTGCTGTCGCCGCTGATCATTCCGCATTACACCATCGGCCTTGGCATGCTGATCCTTGCATCGCAGACCAATGTCGGCCGCGGCTTTCCGCTCGTCATCTTCGCGCATGTGGTGATGGTGCTGCCCTTCGTGATGCGCAGTACCTACATTTCGCTGCAGAATCTCGACACGAGGCTGGAACTGGCGGCGTCCAGTCTGGGCGCCACGCCGCTGCGTATCCTGTTCACGGTGACGATCCCGCTTTTGATCCCCGGGCTTCTGAGCGGCTGGCTGTTCGCGGCGATCCTGTCGTTCAACGAATTCACCGCGACGTTGTTCGTCAGCAGCCAGGCGACGCAGACGCTGCCGGTCGCGATGTACAATTACGTTCGCGAATTCGCAGATCCTACGCTGGCCGCATTGTCGGTCATCTACATCGTCGTGACCGCGACCTTGCTCACGGTCGCCAATTCCTTCCTGGGCCTCGGGAAAATCCTGAATGTTGATGCGCACTGATCCGTTGACGGCAAACACGCAGTCCGCGGCCGGCGAGAAGGTCCGGCCGGCCGTGCAGCTCGACGGCGTCACCAAGCGCTTTGGCGATTCCGTTGCGCTGCACGAGGCCTGGCTCAAGATCCGGCCGTGCGAGTTCATGACCCTGCTCGGACCGTCCGGCTGCGGCAAGACGACGCTGCTCAATCTGGTCGCCGGCTTTCTAGAGGCCGATAACGGCGAGATCTTCATCGACGGCGATCTGGTCACCGAGACCCCCGCGCACAGGCGCGAGATCGGCATCGTGTTCCAGAATTACGCGCTGTTCCCGCATATGAGCGTCGCCGGCAACATCGCCTATGGCCTGAAGACCCGCGGCGTCGACAAGAAGGAGATCGTACGCCGGGTCGATGACGCGCTGGCCCTGGTCAAGCTCACCGGCTTCGCGGACCGAAAGCCGCGGCAATTGTCCGGTGGCCAGCAGCAGCGTGTCGCGCTCGCGCGTGCGCTCGTCATCAAGCCGAAGGTGCTGCTGCTCGACGAGCCGTTCTCGGCGCTCGACAAGAACCTCCGTGGCTCGATGCAGGTCGAACTCAAGCAGATCCAGCGCGAACTCGGCGTCACCACGATCTTCGTCACGCATGATCAGGGCGAGGCGCTGTCGATGTCGGACCGTATCGCGGTGATGTCGGCCGGACGTATCCGCCAGATCGCAGCCCCCGATGACGTCTATCGCAGGCCGGCCGATCGCTTCGTCGCCTCCTTTGTCGGTGATGCCAATGTTCTCAATGGCCGGCTCGTCGAGCGGCGCGGTGAGGTCGCGGTGGTTTCGATCGGCGATATCAGCGCCCGTGTTCCTGCGGCGCCGATCGCGGCCGTCGCGATCGGGGAGGCCGTCGATGTATTCGCGCGGCCGGAGCATCTGTCGGTGACAGCGCAGGGTGCGTCAGGATCGTTGTCGGGTACCGTGACGACGCAGGTGTTCCAGGGCGGCCATGTCGATCTCCTGATCGACGCGCCCGGCGTCTCGGATGCGCCTATCCTGGTGCGGGTGCCCGGCATTGCCGCGCTGTCCTCCTGTCCGGTCGGAGCCGGGGCCGGACTGACCATCTGCTCCGAGGACATCGTGGCCTTTCCGCCGGGCGACGCGCCGTGAGGCGCGCACGCCTAGAACGACGGCGCGGCGCCCGGATTCATCGCCCGCGCGACATAGTCCTTCTGCTGCGGCCGGTAGCGCTCCCACAGCGCGCGCAATTCGCCGATCGGCGCGTCGTGCCAGTCGACCCGCAGGTCGACCACCGGCCAGTCGAAGATATGAGCCACATGCAGACCCGCGGCATGCTCGTCGTCCGTTTCCCCGCCGGCATCGAGGCCGGCTTCGAGCGCCGACATCAATCGCTCCGCCAACGGCTGTCCGGCCGTCGCTTCGAAACGCGCGATCATTGTGCTCGGCACTTTCTCGTCGGCAAGCAGGTTGCCGAGCGCAAGGCAACCGGCGCCTTCGGCGATCGCGACGGTCGGCAAGGCCTGGGCGCCCGAATGCCAGGCCACCTGGCCGTAGCGGTCGATCACGCCGACCTGCCGCCACGTCGGTTGCGGCGTGCCGAGCATGAGGTTGTTGACGACAGCACCGGCGCCGAGGCCGTGGCGGAGCAGCGCGAGGCCGGCCGGGCCGAGCGCCGGGTCGGTGACATTTTGCGATACCACGACGCCCAGCGGCCCCACCCATGCGCAGCGCGCCGGCACCGCGATGCTGGACGAGGTGATGGCGATGCCGAACGCGCCGCTCTCCGGGCACCGTGCCGAGATGGAATAAGTCATCGTGATGCTCCCGTAATTGCCAAGCATAGAAGTATAGATTATCCAAACTATAATATAAATCCTTTAAAATGCACAGTAATGTAAGTATAGATATGAGTTGATGTTGTATAAAGGTATTGCGACGCGTGCCTCCTTTGCTGAAACCTCGATGCCGTGACCGGCGACGGCGTGTGTAATGATGGGACAAAAGACCGATCGATCGACAAGGATGCGGAACCAGCGCCTCGCTTGGCGCGCGCTTTCCAAATCTCTATTCACCGCACTTGATTGATCGGCGCCGGCGCTCCGCCCAAGGTTCAAAACCACTGTGATGAACCACCAGCTCGAATTTGTTAAACGATGGATGGAGCCGAGCCTTCAATTTCTTCATTCAGTTAAGCCCGGCATGTGCACCGGGGGGACAAGAAGGTCGTGCGACATCCAGTGCGCCAATCGGGATAGCATGCGAGACGCGTGAGCGGTCATGGGTGTATCTCAGCCTCAATGCGCATTGTCGCACGCAGCAACATCCGGTCTCGTCCCCTTCGCGCGATGATCTGGAGTCCGAACGGAAGACCACTCGCGTCGTGGCCGCAGGGGATTGAAATTGCCGGTAGGCGTGCGTGATTGACGAAAGGCGTGAATACGGCGTGAGCCCGAGGGGCGACTTCCGTGCCGTCGATCATTTTTGGGCCGAGTTGTACCAGGGGCCAGGCAACACAGGGAACGGTCGGCGCCAGCAGAAGGTCGAACTCGCCAAAGAATTCAGCGAACGCGGCTCTGATGGCAGCGCTTGCGCCAAGGCCGGCAGCCACCTCGGGCCCACGCAAGGCAAGACCGCGTTCGATCTGTCTGGCCACGTCCGGATCAAATTGTCCGGGGTCTTGCTGGAAGTCCGCACCATAGAGCGCGGCGAGTCCCGCATGTTGCAGCGGCATCAGCGCTTCCTCGGTCGCGCCGGGCGGCCAGACCGGATCACGACGGACAATTCGCTGTCCTCTTGTGCCGAGATGTTCGACGAGCACCTCCAGCCTTCCGGCGATGGCCGGATCAACGGGTGTGTCGAGCCCCAGCTTCGGCGAGAATGCGACACGCAGGCCAGCCAGATCGACGTCACCGCTTTCAACCCAGGTGGAATCAGAATCACGGGGATCGAGGCCCGCCATGGTTTCGAATGCGAGCGCTGCATCGGCCACGTTTCGTGCGATGGGCGCGATCACGGATATGTCGAAGAACGGCTCGGCGAACCCGGGACCATATGGAATGGCGCCATATGATGGCTTGAAGCCGACCACGCCGACATGGGCCGGAGGGCGCCGGCTGGAGCCACCGGCGTCCGTGCCGATCGCCAGCGGTACAAGGTTCGCTGCGACAGCCGTTGCCGGGCCGCCCGACGAACCACCCGGCGTCAACTCCGGATCAAGCGGATGCCGCGTTGGCCCGAACAGCGGCGAGGTCGTCACGCCCTTGCTGGCGAATTCAGACGTGGCACCCATGCCCACCACGACAGCTCCCGCCCTTTTCAATCGCTCCACGGCGATGGCGTCACGCGGTGCCACAAAGCCGGAGAAAAGCCGGGATCCTTGCGTGACCCGCCAGCCGTCCACCCAGATATTGTCCTTGATGACGATCGGGACCCCGGCGAGCGGCATATGCTCACCGCCTTGCAGGCGGTGATCGATCATGGCCGCTTCCGCAAGTGAGACTTCGGCGTTGACGGTCACGACCGCGTTGAGCGCTTGTGCCGCGGCAATGCGATCTAGGGCGTCGCGGGCCGTTTCCACGGCTGACGCTTTCCTTGCCGAGACGGTGGCCGCGATTTCTCGCGCATTCATTGTGCGTTTCCCCGGATGAGCGCTGCCGTCCCGCTGAAAGCGAGGATGGCAAGGCTGACAAATGCGCCGGCGAGGCCGGCGAAGCTCTCAATGGTTGAAATGATGACAGGTGTCGCCAACAGGCCCGCATATGAAGCCGTCAACACGGCTCCCGTCGTTTCGCCGATGCGGTCTTGCGGGGCAAGCCGTGCGACCTCCGCGAGGAATACACCGTTCCAACCGCTGGCCGTAACACCGAATGCAGCAGCCAGCGCATACTGTCCCGATTTGCCGAGTATACCGCCGCAAAATCCGAACGTGGCCGCACATGCGGTCATTCCCAGCCCGAGGCCGATCAGAACCAATCTTGCGGACCCGATGCGCATCGCAAGAAATCCCCATCCGAGCCGTCCCAGCAAACCTCCGGCCTGCGCACAGGCAAGTGCCGCGCCGGCTTCGAGATGGCTGAGCCCGATTTCGCGGACGCCGAGCGTGACAAAATAAGTGTTGAGCGCAAGCTGCATTCCGCTGAAGGGCATCGAAGCCACGGCAAGAGCTGCGATGCGGCGGTCGGAGCTTACCAACGCCAGTCGCGCACGCATGCCGAGTTGCGGCGGCGCTTGCGCCATGCCTTCGTATCGGGGGCGTAGCCACTCGAATGCGACGATCCCGCAGATGGCACAGGCGGCTACCGCTGCGTAGGACCACTGTGGCGCAAGCCAGATGGCGATCGCGGGCAGGGCAAGCGAGCCGCAGACGGCGCCAATCTGGTTGCCGGTCTGGCGCAGCGAGAATACCAGCGCCCGTCGCTGATCGGTAACCAGTCTGCCCAGCAATGCCGTACTGGCGGGCGTCTCGGGACCGAACGCAAGGCCGAGACAAAGCCCAGCCAACAGCAGCGCAGAACCCGACCCGAACGCTGCGAGCGCCATGCTGGTGACGACCGCGCCGGCGCAAAGACTTGCCATACGCAGCGATCCGAGTCGGTTGATCAGGCCACCCGTCCAAAAGGACGTGACGACGCCGACGGCGAATACCGCCGTGGAAAACATCGAAAGGCTGGCAATATCGAGATGGGCGGAAGGCGCGACCGCACCTGGCGCAAACAGCGCCAGAGCCACCAGGGCCTGCAGCCACGTCATGGCCGCGAGTGCTGGCAGGAGTGCTGGCCGACCTGCCGCAGGTGCGTGTATCATGCACCCGGACCTGGTGGGCAGGACACCAACGGGCAGGAGAACAAATGGCCGGCGGAATATCCATTCATGCAGTCGATGTCTCGAGCGGGCGTCCCGCGCAGGGCTTGCGCGTCGAGATATGGCGAACCGAACCCGTAGCCACGCGGATCGCCGAAGGCCGGCTTGGTTCGAATGGCCAGCTCGACGATCCGGTCGTCGGCGGATCGGGCATCGAGGCCGGCGAATACGAAGTTCGCTTTCACCTCGGCGAATTTTTCGCCGGCGGGGCCGGCGCCAGTTTCCTCACCGTCGCGCCTTTCCGTTTCAGGATTGAGGAGGTGGACGAGCATTTTCATCTGCCAATGAAGTTCACCCGCTGGGGCTATTCCCTGTTTCGGGGCGCGTGAGGCGCGTCAGCTGGTCAATCGCTTCGACAGGCCGGTGACACGCTCCATGATCGCCATCAGCGCCACCGTAGCGATGATCAGAACGCCCGACAATGCGGCGATCGTCACGTCGAGCTTGCCCTCGAGGTCCTGCCACATCCGGATCGGCAGCATGTCGGTTGCCGCATCGCGCAGGAACAGGGAGACGGGCACATTGTCGAACGAAGACATGAACGCAATGAAGCCGCCCGCGATGACCCCCGGGCGTATCAGCGGCAATACGATCCGTCGAAAGGTGTACCAGCGGCTGGCGCCGAGGATGGTTGAACTTTCCAGCAATGTCGGCTCGAGCTGGGCAAGCGCCGCCACCGTGTTGCGAACCACATAGGGGACGCAGACCACGGTATGGCCTATGACCAGGGTCAGTGCGGACACCGGCATGCCGACCAGCGAAAACAGCATCAAGGCGGATAGCCCGAAGGCAAGGGCGGGAAGCACCAGTGGCGACATGAAAAGTGAATCGAGAACGCGCGCCGAGAGCGTCGCCGAACGCGCAATGGCCAATGCGGCGGCAACGCCGAGAACGACCGACAAGCCGGTCGACCACATGGCGACGACAAAACTGTTCTTTGCAGCAAAATGCAGTTGCCACGCATTCCACAGCTCGGCGTACCATCGCGCCGAATAGCCCGGCGGCGGAAATTTGAGCGAGAATCCGTTGGTGAACGAGACGATCAGAACGACGAGCGACGGCGCGATGATGACGATCAGTGCGATCAGTGCGATCGCCGTCATGACGACTTCGAAGCTGATGGCCTCCCAGGTGCGCTTTCGGCCTCCCATCGGTCAGGCTCCGCCATATCCGCGGGACAGGCGCCCCAGCGTGCCGAATACAGTCACCACGGCGAGAACCGCGAGAAGAAAGATGATCGAGATCGCGGAGGCAAAGGGCCAGTTCTGCAAGGTCGAGGCCTGCTGATAAAGATACATCGGCATGAAGAGCATTTGTCCGCCGCCGATAAGGGACTGCGTGATGAAGGCCGTGATGGCGGCCGCATAGGTCAGCGTGCACCCGGCAATGACGCCGGGCAGAGACAAGGGCAGCACGATTTTCCAGAAGGTACGCCAGCTCCCGGCGCCGAGCGAGCAGGACGCGTCCTCGAGGTTCATGTCAATTCGTCCGAGCGCGGTGATGAGCGGCAACGTCATCAGCGGCATCTGCACCTGTGCGAGCGCCAGAACCACCCCGGCCTGGGTGTAGAGAAGGCGGATCGGTGTGTCGATCGCGCCGATCGAAAGCAGGGTCGAGTTGATGATGCCCTGGCGGCCCAGAATGACGATCCACGCAAAGGTACGGACGACGACACTTGTCAGGAGCGGCAGGAGAACGATGAGGATGATGAGCGTCTGGGCCCGCGATCCGACCCGGTGGTAGAGCCATGCGATTGGAAAGCCCAGTACCAGGCACAGAGCGGTCACCTCCGCGCCAAGAAGCAGCGTCGAGCCAAGCACGCCCAGGCTGAACGGGTCGGTCAGGAAATGAACGTATTGGCCGATGCCCCACACGGCACCGGCCGCATCATTGTGCAGTGAAAGAACGAAGAGCTGGACCAATGGCGCAACGAAGAACACCAGGAAGAACAGGGTCAGCGGCGCGGCCAACCCTATGCTGTATGATGTGACGTCGCGCGGCACCGATGCGGCAGCCATCGTCGTGGTCCTCAGAGCTTGATTTCGCGGTTGAATCGCTCGATCCAGGCGGAACGCTGCTCGTTGATCTTCTTCCAGTCCTGAAACACGAATTTCTTCTTCAGTTCGGCGGTGTCTTTCGCCAGCACGCGCGCGATCTCGCCTCCCATCGGGACTTTGGAATTCGTCGGAACGATCAGATAGGGCGATTTCATCAGGGTCGTCTGCACCTCCGGTGAAAGGGACGCTTCGATGAGCTTGAAGGCAAGTTCCTTGTTCGGAGAGTTCTTGACGACATGGATCGTGGTCTTGAAGGCGATCGCGCCTTCCTTCGGCGCCACGAATTCAACGGGAACGCCGCGGGCTTTCAGGATCTGGATGGCATTGAAATTCCCGGGCGAGATGTCGATCTGGCCTTGCTGGAACAGGGTTGCCAGCGCACCCGGGTTGGCCGCGACCGCTGCCAGGTTGGGTTTGAGCGCTTCAAGCGCCTTGAAGCCCGGATCGATATTGGCTTCCGAGCCTCCGTGCATCTTGGCGACCTCGACTAGCCATCCGGTGCCGAGCGTCGAGTTGAGGTTCGTGATGCCGACCTTTCCCTTGAACTCCGGCTTCCAGAGATCGGCCCAGGAGGTCGGGGGCGTCTTGATGGTGTCCGGATTGTAGGTAAGGCCGACGACCTGGAAGAACGGCGCCGGTCCCGTCGGCTCCTGTGCCTCGGCAATGAGGTCCTTGTAATGGGTGCTCTTTTCAACCGGGAACGGCTCGACGATATCCTGACCGATCGCCACAAGAGCCGGCCCGGGATCGTGCAGCATCACGTCGATCGGCGGGTTGCCGCGGGCCGCGTTGACCTTTGCGATCTGGTCGACGGACAGCATCGGGTCAAGCACGATCGACGCATCGGCGTTGGCCTTGCGGAACGCCGGAACCAGCACCGCCTTGTGGGCCTCCTCCCAGCTTCCCGTGAACGTCGCGAAAACCAGCGGCCGGGCCTGGGCGTAGCTTAATCCCGGGAATGCCTTCATGGCGCCGAGGGTCAATGCGGTCGTTAGAAGTGTTCTGCGATTGATCATGAGCCTTTACTCCCGTTATGGTCTGACGCCGAATTCAAAGTGATGCAGGAAATACGGTGGCGAGGGATGGCGCGAGGGGCGCAATACGCACCGCGACGCCACTCTCCAGCAGGCGCGTCTCGCCAAAGCGTGCCTGGGATATCTTCACGCCCGATCCGTCGGCGGTCGTGACTTCATGCACGACGGTTGCGCCGAGGGGCAGGGCCATCCCGACCACGCCGGCGAAGCCGGAATCGTCGGTCACGAACTGCAAATGCTCGGGCCGAATGCAAACGGTGACCCGACCACCCTCCGTCATCGATTTCGTTGCCGGCCTGGCGATAATCTCGGCTCCGGCGTCGAGGCGAACTTTCGCGCCGGTTGGATCCGCCGACACCAGTGTGCCCGGCATGCGATTGGTCGACCCGACGAAGGTGTTCACGAACAAGGTTTGCGGGCGGTCATAGACGTCGGACGGTGATCCGAACTGCTCCAGCCGGCCCTGGCTGAGAACGGCGACGCGGTCGGCCATTGACAGCGCTTCTTCCTGGTCGTGAGTGACAATGAGCGTCGTAATTCCGGAAACACGCTGCAGCCGTTTGACCTCGATCTGCATGTCGAGCCGCAAATTCTTGTCCAGCGCCGCAAAGGGCTCGTCGAGCAGCAGGATCGACGGCTTGATCGCCAGTGCGCGGGCAAGCGCCACGCGCTGCTGCTGGCCGCCGGAGAGCTGGCGCGGCAAACGTTCGGCCATCAAGGGCAGTTGCACGAGCTCGAGCAGGCGCTGCGCTTCGCGCCGGCGTGTCGCGCTGTCGATGCCGCGGGCGGCGAGGCCATAAGCGACATTCTCTGCGATCGTCAAATGCGGAAACAGGGCATAATTCTGGAACACGATGCCGACGGCGCGCTTGTTGGGCGGCAGCATATCGACGATCTCATCGCCGATGATGATCCGTCCCTGGGTCTGCGCGATGAACCCTGCAACGATGCGCAGCAGCGTGGTCTTGCCGCAGCCGGATGGACCGAGCAGCGCAATGATTTCGCCGCCCTTGACGTCGAGATTGATGTTTTCCACCGCGATCGCGCCACCGGGATACCGGTGCGTGATCGCGTCCAGTACCAGCGAACGACCGCCCTTTGCATCAGCCATGGAGCGCTCCTCCCGAGCTGAATGGGTAAGCAAATCCCATGCCTGTGCTATCGTCATTTCCGAGGAGTTCGGGCATTCTTGCTCCATGACAATCGACGCCAATCCTTGCGAATTGACGGCCACCATTCTTGCCAGGGCTCTGGCGCGGCGCGAGATTTCCGCGCGCGATGTGATCGAGGCCCATCTCGCGCGTATTGCCGTACACGATGCCCGCCTTTCGGCATTCATTACCGTCGATGCCGATGGTGCGCGCCGTCAGGCCGACGCATGCGACGCGGCAAGCGCGCCGATCGGGCCTCTGCATGGCGTTCCGATTGCGGTGAAGGATCTGACCAACACGTGCGGATTGCGCACGACATATGGATCGCTGCTGTTTCAGGACCACGTGCCGGATCAGGACGAACTCGTCGTCGCGAGGCTGCGGCAGGCGGGCGCCGTCATCATCGGCAAGACCAATACGCCGGAATTCGGGTTTGGCGCGGTGTGTACCAATCGCCTTTGCGGACCAACGCGCAATCCCTTCGATGCTGCGCTGACGTCCGGGGGCTCCTCGGGCGGATCGGCTGTCGCCGTTGCCACCGGAATGGCCTCTCTCGCCCACGGCACCGATTTTGGCGGCTCGGTGCGCACGCCGGCGAGTTTCTGCGATGTGGTCTCGATCCGTCCGACACCCGGCCGCATCGCGGCGCCCGCGCGCGCCCTCGGCTGGGACATGCTCGCTACGCATGGCCTTCTGGCGCGCACCGTTGACGATCTCGAACTTGGGCTTTCCGTCTGCGCTGGTCCCGATGTTCGTGACCCGCTGTCCATCGGCGCCGAGCCGCACATCGAGTCTGACGCAGGGCGGCTGCGGCTTGCGGTCACGCCGGACTTCGGGGTCGCGCCGGTTGCGAAGGAAGTCCGCTCGCGCTTCGCTTCGGTTTGCGATGCGCTGTCGCAGATCGCCGATGTCGAAGAGGTTTCTCCCGACTGCGGCGGTGCCATCGAAGCATTCCGCACGCTGCGGGCTGCCCATGTCGCCGACAGTTATGGCGCACTGCTGCGGGATCGGCGATCCGAACTCACGCCAACGGTTATCTGGAATATTGAGGCGGGTGGACAGCTGACGGCGCAGGATTATCTCGCCGCCGAGCGGCGGCGTACCGCCATCTATCGAAGCTTTCGCGATCGGATGGCGCGCAACGACTTTATCGTCGTGCCGGCCGCATCGGTCTTCCCTTGGAACAATGACATCGGCGACGTGACGCGGATCGACGATATCAACCTCGATACGCCGATCGACTATCTTGCTGTCACCTTCATCGTCTCGCTGGTCGGCTTCCCGGTGCTCACCGTGCCGACGCCGAGACGTCCGGATCAGAAGCCGTTCGGCGTTCAGGTCATCGCGGCCCCTGGCCAGGAGTCCAAATTGTTCGCATTCGGCCGGCGGATCGAAGAGCAACTGGGCTTTTGTCATCGTCCGCCACCCATCTGATCACGCGTCGCGGTGTTCGAGGCGGGCGGCGAGCGGGCTTGCGAGGCCGCTCGACGGTTTTGCGTCGGGCCGGCGAAAGGTCCCCGCACTCGCTTTTCGCAGCCGGAGCGCGTGCAGGGCTTCGACCTGCTTCACGGCCGCGACAACCTGATCGATCACCGGTACGGGAATTCGATCGGCGACCCGCTCGGCCAGTCCCGACAGCGGCGCGCCGGCCAGAATGAGGACATCGGCTTCATCCTCCTCCACGGCGCGCTTGGCGAGTTCGACCAGCAGGTCTTCCTTCTCGGTTCCCACCTCGGCGATCTCACGGAACGGGCCATCGAGCATGCGGATCCCTGCGCATCGTTCCCAGAGTCCATGGGCGCGAACGCATTCCTCGAACCAGGGGCCGAGCGCGCGTGCGAACGTCACCAGGCCAAACCGGCGTCCCGCCATGCACGCCGTGAGCATGGCGGCCTCCGCCATGCCGACGATGGGAATGTCGAACAATTCCCTGGCCGCAAACAGGCCGGGGTCGCCGAAGGCGGCGATGATCGCGCCGTCGAAATCCCGGTGGCATTCTGCGAGCATTTCCAGCGCCACGGCGCCGCCGATCTGGGCTTCCGCGCGCGTCGATATGTAGGGCACGCCACGCGGCGCGGTGAGGGGAGCGAGTGACGTTCCCGGCGCAGCGGCGCGCTGTCCGACCTTCAACATCAGGTCGGTGATATCGGCGCGGGTGTTGGGATTGAGCAGCAGGATGTTCATCGTCAGGCCGCCGGTCTGCTGATCGGGGTTTTGGGCAGAACCTCCAGGAGTGCCGTGCCGGTGCGTTGCACATGGGCCGAGAGCAGGCGCCCGGCCGCTTCGCCATCGCGGGCCTCGAGCGCGGCCAGAATGGCCGCATGTTCCTCGACGGAATTGCTCCAGCGCCGCTCCGCACCGAGCGCCAGATAGCGGGCGCGCTCGGCCCTCGACAGCAGCGTCTCGTGCGCCTCCCGCAGCGGGACATTCCGCGCCCCTCGCACGATCAGGCCGTGAATTTCCCCGTTGATGGCGAAATAGTCGTCGAGCTTGCCGTCCCGGTGATGGTTCTCCATGCGCGTCTGCAGGAGGCGCAGGCGTTGCAGGTCGCGCTCGGTCATACGTTGAGCCGCCAGTTCGGCTGCGAGCCGCTCTATTCCGGCGAGCGCTTCGAACAGTTCGAGTATGTTCTCTGTCTCGATATCGGCAATCCGCGGGCTGCGGTTCGGTCGTAATTCCACCAGCCCTTCGGCGGCCAACAGCTTCATGGCTTCGCGCAATGGCGTCCGGGAAACGCCCAGCGCCTCCGACAGTTTGGTTTCCTGCATCGACGATCCAGGCTGCAGTTCTCCGTGGATGATCATCGCGCGCATCCGCGCCGCAGCGCGCTCATGCAGGCCTGTCCGCTTGAGCTTGAGCGTCTTTCGACCATGACCGACGTCCGATTTCTTCTGCACCCGTGCGCCTCGCTGAATTGCAGTCTAAGCATTCTCGTCTGGGTTTCGGTGCCTAAATTATCGACGTATCTAGATGAAAACAATGGCATATCGAATAAATTGTATGCAGAGTGCAGAATCGCTATTGCGCCGACTTTCGCAGGGAAGGATGATTGAAACAGGCGGCGTCGCAGGCGCCGATAACGGAGCGCAGTGATGGCGAAAATTTTCCACCGGGCCTTTGTTCTGATTGCCATGACGCTGGCGGCGATAACCGTTGCTGCGGCGCAAGCGCCGAAAATCAAGCTTGGCTTCGCGAAATGCGCGCACTGTCTGCCGATGTCCTTGACCCCCGGGCTGGCAAAAGGTGTCGAGATCGAAGCCACCGGATTCAATTCCGGCAATGACGTGCTGACCGCGCTGGTGTCGAAGAGTATCGACGTCGCCCAGGTGACCTATCTTCATTACGTGACGGCATTGGATAAAGGCTTCGACGTCGTCGCGGTCTCGGGTCAGATCAACGGCGGTTCGGAATGCATCTCATCCAACAAGCTGGCGCTGCCGGGCGATGACTGGGCCGCCTTCAAAGCCGTCGTCGCCAAGGCCAAGGCCGGCGGCCAGCCGCTGAAAGTCGCGGCCTCGCGCGGTAATGCCCAGGACATTCACATGCGCGGGGCATTTCTCAAGCAGGGCGTCGACCCCAACAAGGACATTCAATTCGTCAACATTCCGAACCCGGCCGACCATTTTGCCGCCTTGCAGCGTGAGGAGATCGACATGGTGTGCTCGGTGGAGCCATTTGCTTCGCAGATCAGGCTCAACGGGGCCGGCAAGCATTTCGTTTTCCCCTATGACCAGGCCGCCGGAAACCTGACGAATCTGATCGTCACCCGTTCGGATGTGGTTGCGAGCCAGCGCCCCGGCGTTCAGGCCGTCGTCGGCGCCGTTGTCGCGTTGAATGAAAAACTCTCGGCCGACAGGGGCCCCTGGATCGACGTCATCAACAAATTGACCGGGCTCGACAAGGCCGTCGCCACCGAGGCGCTGAAAAACGCCGCGCCGGATGCCGCGATCCACCGTTCGCAAACCCTCGCCATCGCCGCCATGATGCGCGACCTGAAGTACATTTCGAAGGACGTGTCCGCCGAAGTGGAAAAGAACATGGAATATTCGTTCCTGGAGCAGGCGACGGGCAAGAAGAAAAATGACCTCGGCTATTGAGGTTTCGCAGGTCGCGCCGGTCGCGCGCACGTTTCCGCTGTCGCAGGCGGTGGAACGCTGTGTCGTTCCCCTGCTTTTGATCGCGGGCTGGGAGGTGTTTGCCCGGTCCGGCTATCTGCCCCCGGCGCTGCTGCCGGCACCGAGCGCGGTGCTGCACGCGCTGGGCGACTGGGTCTTCGGCTTCGACGAGACGACGCAGACCTATTCCGGTCATTGGACGCGCGACGCTTTGGCCAGCGCGCTGCGGGTTTTCGGCGGCTTCGCGCTGGCGAGTGCATTGGGCATCCTGGCCGGCGTCGCCATCGGCTGGTCCCGTGTCTTCGAGAAGACCCTTGAACCCACGTTGCAGATGTTGCGGCCGATTCCGCCGGTCTCCTGGATACCGCTCGCCATCATCTGGTTCGGCATCGCCAACAAGCCGGCGATCTTCCTGGTTTTTCTCGGCGCGTTCTTTCCCGTCCTGATGAATACCATCCATGGCGTGAAGACGGTCGATCACAACCTCGTACGGGCCGGAGCCATGATGGGAGCCACCGGGCGCCAGCTGCTGACTGGCATCGTGTTTCCCGCGGCGCTGCCTTCCATCTTCTCAGGACTGCGTATCGCGATCGGTTCTGCCTGGATGTTGACCGTCACGGCGGAGATGGTCGCGGTCAAGAGCGGTCTTGGCTATGTATTGTGGGATTCCTACTACTTTCTTCGCTACGACCTCGTCCTTGCGGCGATGATATCGATCGGCCTGCTCGGATACCTGTCGGACCTCGGTCTCAAGGCGGTCATGGCGCGCGTGCTGCACTGGCAGAGTGCGACTACCGTACAGGGAAGGGCGGGCTGATGGCGGCGATCGAGCTTCGCAAAGTCGTCAAGATATTCGCCGACCCCAAGCGCGGTCGCGAGCTCCTGACGCTGGACAATATCGACCTCGACATCGATGCGAACGATTTCGTTTGCCTGCTGGGACCGTCGGGTTGCGGGAAATCGACCTTGCTCAACATCATTGCCGGATTCGAGCATGCGACATCCGGGCAGGCGCTGGTCGACGGCAGGGTCGTCGATCGACCGGGCTCGGACCGCGGCGTGGTATTTCAGCAGCCGACATTGATGCCCTGGCTGACAGCGATCGACAATATCGCATTCTCGCTCAAGCTCAAAGGCGTTGCAAAACAGGAACGCCATCGCAGGGCCATGGAATTCATCGATCTGGTCGGCCTGAGGGGTTTTGAACATCATCACCCCGCCGAGCTGTCGGGCGGAATGAACCAGCGCGTCGGCATTGCGCGGGCACTGTTGATGAACCCGCGCGTCATCCTGATGGACGAGCCATTCGCAGCGCTCGATGCGCAGACCAAGCTCGAAATGCAGGAAGAGCTGGTTGCGATCTGGCAGAAGCACCGCTGTACCATCGTGTTCGTCACGCATAGCGTCGACGAGGCCCTGGTGCTCGGCAACAAGATCGTCGTCATGACGCGTCGGCCGGGTCGGATTCGCGAATCCGTCAATTTCGATCTGCCGCGGCCACGCGACATTACGAGCCCTGAATTCAACGACGCCAAGCGCCGCGTCCTCGCGCTCATCCGCGAGGAATCGACGCGCGTCGCTCAAGTGGCCTAGGCATGGCGATGATCGCCAGGGTCGGTCACGACATGGACCTGCGGTGAAAGCCATGCCAACCCGCCTTGGGATGCTCACGCCATCGTCGAATTCGGTGCTGGAGCCCGTGACCTGCGCCATGCTCGCTGGAGCGCCCGGGATTACCGCGCACTTCTCCCGATTCCGCGTAACCGAGATAGCGTTGGATGCCCCGGCGCTCAATCAATTCGATCCGTCAAACATGCTGCCGGCGGCGGATCTGCTGGCCGACGCCAAGGTCGATGCCATGGCCTGGAACGGCACTTCGGCCAGCTGGCTTGGAATCGAGCGCGACCGTAGTCTTTGTGAAGCGATCGGTGCGCGCAGCGGAAAGCCTGCCACGACGTCGACGCTGGCGTGCATCGACGCGGTGCGGTCGAATGGTGCGCAACGGGTTGGCTTTGTGACGCCCTATACCGATGACGTGCAACGGCGTATCGGCAAGGTTTGGGCGGAGGAGGGCATTGCCTGTCATGCCGAGCGGCATCTCGGCCTGCGCGACAATTTCTCGTTCGGAGAGGTAACGCCTGCCGAGATCGGCGCCATGATCCGGGCCGTTGCCGCGGAGGGGTGCGACGCGATCGTGATCCTGTGCACGAACATGGACGGGGCCGGCATTACCGACGCCCTGGAGCGCGAACTGGATGTCTTGATTCTTGATTCCGTCGCGGTCACGTTGTGGCGAACGATGTCGCTTGCCCGTGCCGACCCGAGAGTATTGTCAGGTTGGGGACGGGTGTTTCAGCTCCCGCTTCCCTAGAAACGACCGGAGGCATTTCACGTGACACAGTTCGACTTAACCATCCGCGGCGGCACCATCGTAACGGCCAGCGACGAATTCCGGGCCGATATCGGCATTCGGGACGGCCGCATCGTCAGCATCGCCGACCATATTGAGGGGGCGGCCAGGGAGATCGATGCGACCGGCTTGCTGGCATTGCCGGGGGGGATCGACAGCCACGTCCATATTTCGCAGGAGTCCGGCCCTGATGTCGTGATGGCCGACGATTTTGCTTCTGCCACCCGGGCGGCCGCGGCGGGCGGCAACACCACGATCCTGCCCTTCGCGCTGCAGATCAAAGGCTCGTCGCTGCGCGCCTGTGTCGAGGCGTACCGGAAGCTCGCCGAAGGCGAATGTTACATCGATACATCATTTCATTTGATCATATCCGATCCGACGGCGGTCGTTCTCGGTCAGGAACTGCCGGCGCTCGTCAAGGACGGCTACACGTCCTTCAAGGTCTTCATGACGTATGACGACCTGGTTCTCAGCGACAAGCAGTTGCTGGAGGTTTTTGAAGTCGCCCGCCGCGAGCAGGCATTGGTGATGGTGCATTGTGAAGGCTACGACGCCATTCGCCACCTCACCGACAGGCTTGAACGTGAAGGACATATCGCGCCGTATTTCCACGGGACTTCGCGTCCTCAGGCCGTCGAGAGAGAGGCGACGCACCGCGCGATCAGCCATGCCGAGATCGTCGGCGTCCCGATCATGATCGTCCACGTGTCGGGCCGGGAGGCGATGGAACAGGTGCGCTGGGCGCAGCAGCGCGGCTTGCCGGTGCATGCGGAGACCTGTCCGCAATATATCACGCTGACGGCGGACGATATGAAGGGCCTCAACATGGACATGAGCGGCGCGAAGTATGTCTGCTCGCCGCCGCCGCGTGACAAGGAAAGTCAGCAAGCGATCTGGGAGGGCATCACCAGCGGCGTCTTTCAGACCTTTTCATCGGATCATTGTCCGTTTCGCTATGACGATCCGAAGGGAAAGCTGACGCCGAATTCCCGCACTTCGTTTCGCTGGGTGCCAAACGGGATTCCCGGCGTGGAAACGCGGCTGCCGATCTTCTTCTCGGAAGGGGTCTCGAAGGGACGCATCAGTCTTCAGAAATTTGTGGAGCTGACGTCGACCAATCACGCGCGGATCTATGGCCTTTATCCACGCAAGGGTTCAATCGGTGTTGGTTTCGACGCCGACATCGTTTTGTGGGATCCGAAGCTCAAGAAAACGATCCGGCAATCCGATCTGCATCACGGTTCCGACTATACGCCGTGGGAAGGCTTTGAGGTCACAGGCTGGCCGGTCATGACCATCGCCCGTGGCCAGGTCGTTGCAGACAATGGGAAGATCGTCGGCACCAAGGGCGCCGGCGAAGTGCTGAGCCGCGGCAAATCCAGCCTGGTCTGAACCGCCGTCCCTTCGGTTCCACAGATAATAAAGGTGCGATGTCGACAAGACATCTCTCCGTATTGAACGCTTGCAGCAGGGACGAGTTCGTCGCGGCTCTGGCAATGTCGTCGGGCATTCGCCCTGGATCCCCGAACACGCTGCCAAGTCTTGGCAATGAAGCGCAACGAGAGTGTTGAACGTCGCGGGATTTGCGCGAAAAGCAGGAAAAAACGGCGGGTCGATCTTTTCAGGAACGTGTATATGAAGAGTGCGGTTCGCCGGTTGGCCGCGCTCATAGTTAAATCCTTCGTCTATGGAAAAATCCCGTCCCCAGAAGAAGCGCGTGTCGATCGCCGGCATGCATATCGATCGTGCGTCAGCAGTCCCGATTTACCTGCAGATCGCGGCGCATCTCCGGAATGGAATTCTGCACGGGTCGCTTCCGGCCGGCACGCAGTTTCTCGGTTCGCGGGAGATCGCGCGCGAACTGGGCTGTTCACGAACGGTGGTTCTGACGGCGTGGGATTTGCTTTATGCGGAGGGCTACCTGGAATCGACGCCGCGCGGCGGCGTTACCGTGGCGTCGGTCAAGCAGGCGCAGGTGAACCCCGTGCCCGCGGCGTTCGTCCCGGAGGCCGCTTCGACGCCTATCGAGATCGGCCCTGTCTCCGATCGCTGGCGGTCGCTGCTGGCATTCGAATATGACACCAACTGGAAATCTGAGTTCAGCCCCGGCGCGCCCGACGTCTCCAGCTTCCCGTTCAAGGAATGGGCGAGGCTGTTGCGGCAGGCCTGGCAGAATCCCAGGAATTCCGACTGTCTGGATCTTCCGCCTGAGGGACATCCGGTGTTGCGGAGCGAAATCGCCAATTTCCTCGGATCGGTTCGCGGGCTCGTCTGTGCGCCGGGCAATGTGGCCGTGACCTCAGGCACGTCAGGTGCGCTGGACTTTTGCAGCCGCATGATCCTTGATCCGGGCGACGAGGTCTGGGTCGAGGAGCCGGGGTTCGTTGAAGCCCGATGGACGCTGACAGCGGCCGGCGCGAAACTCATTCCGGTGCCTGTCGACGACAAGGGGCTGTGCGTCTCCGAGGGCATTCGGCTGGCGCCGAGTGCGAAGCTCGTTGTCGTGACGCCGTCGCATCAATATCCGATCGGCGTCAGCATGGGGCTTGAGCGACGGCTCGAGCTTCTGGACTGGGCAAACAGGAACGATGCCTGGATCATCGAAGACGATTACAATTCGGAGTTCAGGCATCAGGACAGCATGATTGCCTCGCTGCGGTCGCTCGATCGCGACGGGCGCGTGATCTATCTCGGGACATTCTCGAAGCTGGTGATGCCGAGCCTGCGTATCGGCTACATGATCGCCGACGAACGTCTGATAGGGGCGTTCTCGAAAGGTCGCGCCCGGATCGATGTCCACACATCCGGGATCGGGCAGCTCGCGCTGGCGGAATTCATGCGGGAAGGACACCTGCTGAGGCATCTGCGGCGAATGCGGAAAGTATATGCCGAGAGGCGGGCGGCCCTGATCGACGCGATCGGCACGTTGATGCCCGACGACTTGACCGTGTCATCCGCCGCGACCGGGCTGCATCTGGTCGCCTTCTTTACCGAGCGAATGCGGACGCGGATGAGCGACACCCAGGCGGCAAAGCTGCTGATGAAATCGGGTATTCATGTGCAGCCACTGTCGCAGAACTATCTCGGCGAGCCAACGCGGCAAGGATTGGTGTTCGGGTATGGACGACTGCAGACGGAGGATGCGCACCGGCTGATATCCAAAATGGCAGAATCTCTGAGTGGCCGGACGTCATAGCTGCCATCGGCTGACGTCGTGTCCAGCGCGCTGCTTCTTTGGCGGGCAGGCGCTGCACGAAAAAGTGCAAAAGGTAACTGGCAGGAAGCGAGACGGCATTTTCGGGTGGCTGGCCTACCTGTTTGCGGCAACTCTGGCTCTATGCGGTGGCTCGACCGGTCTGTCAGAAATTCGACCTTGTGGTCTTCACAGGAGAAACAGGTCGATGATGGCGGTTCGGGGAGTCTCGTTGAAAATGCTGATCGCCGCGGCGTGCGTTTTGTCGGCGCCGGCCGTTGCACACGCGCAGACGCGCGCCGAGACGCTTCGTCAGGTGACCGGCAACAACATCAATACGCTGGACCCTACAACGCCCGGAGCCACACGGGAGGCGTTCGGCGTGTCGACCAGCACTTACGACCGTCTCGTGGCGTTCGATCGCAAGCGGGAAGCCGGCGTCTGGGTGTTCGATCGCTCGAAGATCCGCGGCGAGCTTGCCGAGAGCTACGAGGTCAGCCCGGACGGCCTCAAGATCACTTTCAAGCTGCGAGACACGAAATGGCATGACGGCACGCCGGTCACCGCCGACGATGTCAAATGGTCGCTTGACCGGGCCGTGAGTGCGAAGTCCCTTTCAAAAGGCCAGTTGGGGACGGGCTCGCTGACCACGCCCGAACAGTTTGTCGTGGTCGACGCGCGCACGATTGCGATCACGTTGCCCAAGCCGGACCGGCTTGCGCTTTCGAATCTTGCCACGCCGTTGGCGCCGATCTTCAACAGCAAGCTGGCCAGGCAGCACGCGACACCGGAAGATCCCTGGGCGCAGGAATGGCTGAAGACCCATACGGCCGGCAGCGGCGCCTACACGATCGAGAGCTTCAAGCCGGGCGAGCAAGTGATGCTGCGGCGGAACGATGACTGGAAGGGCGGTCGCGACGGGCAGCTGCCGTTCTTCAAGCGGGTGATCGAACAGACAGTTTCGGAACCTGCGACCCGCGCCAATCTGATCGAACGGGGCGATGCCGACATCGCCACCGACCTGCAGGCCAGCGACGTGCTGGCGCTGCAGTCCCGCGGCAAGCTCAGGGTGGATTCGACGCCGCAAAGCAACGGCTTCACGATGGTCGCATTCAATACAAGGATGGCGCCGTTCGACAACGTCAAGGTCAGGCAGGCCATCGCCGCGGCGCTGCCGTATGAATCGATGCTGGAGGCGTCGATTTTCAAGCGCGGCGTTGCCCTGTTCGGTGCATCCTGGACGGAGCCGCCGACCGGAGATTTTCCGCAGGCCATGCCGACCAGGACCGATCTGGCCAAGGCCAAACAACTCCTCGCCGAGGCGGGTTTCGCCACCGGTTTCAAGACCACCTTCTCGATCAACGTCGGCTCGGCCGCGATCACCGAACCGATGGCCGCGCTCATCAAGGAGTCGCTGGCGAAGATCGCTATCGAAGTGGACATTCAAAAGCTGCCGGACGCACAGATGAGCACCGCCATCTCCGAAAAGCGGCTGCCGTTCTTTACCGAGGGGTCAACCGCCTGGCTTCCGACCACCGACTATTTCTTCCGCACCTTCTTTTCCGGCGACCAGCGCTGGAACTACAGTTCCTGGAACAATGCCGGCGTGAACGAACTGGGGGGCAAGGCGCGCTTCGAGCTTGATTCGGCCAAGTATGAAGAGATCAGCAAGCAGATGATCGCCGAATACGCCAGGGAGATGCCGCTGGTTCTGCTCTGGCAGGCGAACCAGGATGCCGTGATGGCACCCAACGTCGAGGGCTATACCTACTGGTTTCATCGCCAGCTCGACTTTCGCGACCTGAGCCGCAAGCCGTAACGCGGCGCCTGTCGTCCCTCCCGGCTTTGTCCGGTAGGCTGAAGCAATGATTGAACCAGGAATGAGATGAACGATCTGAACAGGGAATGGGAAGTCGGAACCGACATCGGGGGCACTTTCACGGATATCATTGCCATCCGTCGTGATCCCTCGGAAACCCGGATCGCCAAGGTTCCGTCGCGCCCGCATGCGCCGGTCGATGCGATGCTCGAAGCCATCGAGGCCGTCGGGCTGCAGAAAGACCAGGTCAAGCGCTTCGTCCACGGCACCACGCGGGTGACCAATGCGATCGTCGAGGAGCGGCTGCCAAAGGTCGCGCTGGTCGCCACCGCGGGGTTCGAGGATGTGCTCGATATCGGCCGCTACCGGCGCCGCGACCTTTACCGTCTCGACATCCCGCCGAAATCTCCGTCATTGGTGCCGCGCGAGCTTTGCTTTGCTCTGGTCGAGCGGCTCGATCACGAAGGCAACGTGCTGAGGCCGCTGGAGGATCGGGAGATCGATCGTCTGGTGGCCTGGCTGAAGCAGACGGGGGTGCAAAGCGTGGCGGTGGCCTTGCTGCATGCCTACGCCAACCCGGTGCACGAGAGGATGCTGGCCGAGCGGCTGAAGGCGGTCGTGCCGCATGTCTCACTGTCGCACGAGGTCAATCCGGAGGCGCGGGAGTATGAGCGCACCTCGTCGACGGTGTTCAACGCGGCAGCAATGCCGATCGCGGTCGAATATTTGAGCGAGCTGGAACGGCGCCTGCCGATCGGGCCCGGCCTGCAGGTGTTCCACTCCGCCGGCGCCATGGTGCCGATTTCCGCGGTCAAGCGGCGTCCGCTGGTGATGGCGATGTCCGGGCCGGCGGCCGGTGTGTCGGCGTCGGTCAGCATTGCACGCCAGCTCGGTATCTCGAAAATGCTCACCTTCGACATGGGCGGTACCACCACCGACGTCTGCCTGATCATCGATGGGCAGGCGGAGATGGCGGATGGCCGGATGCTCGGGGATCGACCGCTGCGTCAGCCGATGCTGGCGGTTCACTCGATCGGTGCGGGGGGTGGTTCGATCGTGCGCAATGGGCCGGGCGGCTTGACCGTGGGACCCCAGAGCGCAGGGTCGGAGCCCGGCCCGGCGTGCTATGGCCGCGGCGGCACTGCGCCGACGATCACGGATGCCAACGCGGTGCTTGGCTATCTCAATCCCGAGACGCGGCTCGGCGACCGGATCAGCCTCGACATCGAGGCGGCCCGACGCGCCATTGCGCCGATTGCACAGGCGCTGAAACTGAATCTCGAGGAAACCGCACTCGGCATCGTCAAGGTCGCCAACGCCACCATGGCGCGGGCGCTGCGCCGGGTGACGGTGGAACGTGGTATCGACGGGCGCGACTGTACGCTATTGGCCTTTGGCGGTGGCGGTCCGATGCACGCGGCAGGATTGGCGGAGCTCTACGGTATCGGTTCGATCGTGGTGCCCAACGCATCGAGCGCATTTTCCGCGCTTGGCTGCCTGACCGCCGATTTCAGCTTTCTGCAGCAGCAGACCTTCCGTGTCGCGCTGGACGGCATCGATCTCGACCGGGTGCTGCAGCGGATCGAGACCCTGATCGAGCAGGCGTCGGAGCCGTTGATTGCCAACGGCGTTGCGCGCGCCGCGATCGATGTCGAGCTGGTGGCATTGATGCGCTATGCCGCGCAGAACGACGCCATTGCGGTGCCGTTCTCCCTGCCATTGGACGCTACGCGGCTGCGGCAAGATTTTCTCGTCCGCCACCAGGAACTGTTCGGCTACGCGACAGCGGAGAGTTGCGTCATCGAATCGGTGCGCGTGCAGGCGCGCCGGCCGTCGACCACCATCGTCGACCGCCCCACGACCACCATCCGAAAATTGCGTGCAGCCTCACGCAGATGCTCGTTCGATGGTGTTCATGACGTGGCGACCGAGATCGTGGACCGTGCTTCAATGGCGGCGGCGGTCTCCGGGCCCGCGATCATTGAAGACGCTTGGTCCACGGTCGTGATCCCACCGGGCTGGCAGGCCAAGCCAGACGCGATCGGTCATCTCTTTCTGACAAAGGTGACGCCATGAAGCTCGATCCGTTTACCGTTGAGGTGATCCGGCATGGCCTGTCGGCGGCGGCCGAGGAGATGAGCCTGGTGATGACGCGTTCGGCGCGTTCGCCACTGCTGCGCGAAGCGGGCGACCTGTCGTCTGCGATCACCGATGCCAAGGGCGATCTGGTCGGTCAGGGCCGGGATATTCCGATCCATCTCGGGGCGATGGCGTACACCGTTCCGGAACTGCTGAAGGTCATGCCTGTCAGCGGCCTGAACGACGGCGACGTTCTGATCTATAATCTGGGCGCGCTCGGCGGCAACCATCTGAACGACGTCAAGGTGGTTCGGCCGGTCTTCGTCGACGGCGCCATCGTCGCATTCGCCATCAGCCTTGCGCATTGGCCCGATATCGGTGGGACATGGCCTGGCAGCTACTTCGCCAAGGCGATCGATACCTTTCAGGAAGCGATGCGGATTCCCCCCATCCTGATTGCAACGGCTGCAGGCGTGACTACGCCGATCATGCAGCTTCTGAAGGCCAATGTGCGGGATCCGGAAGCGTGCGAGGGCGATCTGCTCGGGCAGATCGCGGCAACCAAGGCAGGCGAAAGGCGCATCGTCGAGCTTTGCCGGCAGCACGGCAAGGATGTCTTCACCGCGGCGCTGGCTCGCCTGCACGATCTCTCGGAGATCGAGATGCGTGAGGCGATCCGCGAATTGCCCGACGGCGTCTATGAAGGAGAGGATTACCTGGACGACGGCGGCGCGGGCGGCAAGCCCGCCCGCATTCACGTCAAGATCACCATCGCTGGCGACGAGGCAACCTTCGACCTGTCTGGTAGTGCCGACCGGGCCTCGAATTTCTGCAACACCACGCCGTTCATTGCGCGTTCCGCGGTGGCATATTCGGCGCGCATCATGAGCGGCCGCGACATGCAGCAAAATGCAGGAGCCTTGCGCCCGCTCACGATCATCACGCGCCAGGGATCGATTCTGGAGCCGGGGTGGACGGCGGCCGTTGCGGCTGGAAATCACGAAACCTCAATGCGCATCGTCGATGCGATCTTCCGGGCGATGCAGGACGCCATTCCCGAGCGCCTGTCCGCCGGCGGGACGACGACCGCCAGCGTGCTGTTCTTCGCCGAGCCGCGGTCGGACGGGTCCTGGCAGATGCTGTATGAGGTCCATGGCGGCGGCGAGGGCGCACGGCATGACCGCGACGGGGTTTCGGCAACGCGGGTGCACCTTGCCAATACGTCCAACACACCGGCCGAAGTGATCGAGGCCAACTACAAGATCCGGGTGGAACAGCAATCGATTCGCCGCGAGTCCGGGGGCGCCGGAAAATTCCGGGGCGGCGACGGCGTGGTGCGTTCCTATCGGATTCTCGCGCCGTCCATGCACCTGACCACGTGTATCGAGCGGATGGTGATCCCGCCCTTCGGCATGCAGGGCGGTCAACCCGGCGAGACCTGCCGGGTATCGCTGATCCGGAACGGCGCGAATGTCGAAATCGATGGCAAATCGAATCTGGTGCTGCAGCAGGACGATGTCGTCACCATCGAAAGCTGCGGCGGCGGCGGTTATGGAATGGAAGAGATTTCTCGATGAGTAAATTGTTGCGGACCGGCCTGAACGCGGGCGACAGCGCACCGCTTGCCGTCGTCGGGGGCGAGGGGGTCTATTTCCATCTCGAAGACGGCCGCCGCCTGATCGACGGCAGCAATACCGGCGGCGGACTCGGTCATCGTCATCCGGCGATGGTGGAAGCGATCCGCCGTGCGGCGGATACGCCCGTCGTCAACGAAGGCTGGACCTGGGTCGGGCGCGAACAGGCCGCCGACGATCTGATCCGAACGGCCTTCGAGGGTGAAGAGGACTGGGTCGGTGCCGTCCGTTTCTGCATCAGCGGCAGCGAAGCGAACGACATGGCGCTTTCGCTCTGTCAGGCGCTGACGCAGCGCACGGCGCTGGCCACCCGCGAACGCGCCTATCACGGCCTGGTCGGTCTGTCCCGCAGCATGACCGTGCAGCCGCAATGGCATGGCGGACTGGCGGTGCATGCCGGTGGCTCGCAACTTCCCGCCGCGATGGCGCCGGTCCGCATTCTGCCCGCGCCCGACGGCGCGATCTATGGCGCGCCTCCGAACAATCCGTCTCCGAAACAATATCTGGCTGACGCCGCAAGCACGCTCGCGGATACGGCGGCAACGATTATCGACTATACGCAAGGCGGCATTTATTACGACGCCGAATATCAGGACCAGCTGGCGCTACGGGCCCGCGAGGCCGGATCGATCTGGATCGCCGATGAGGTGGTGACCGGCGCGGGGCGGGCGGGACGATGGTTCGCGTTCCAAGGCGGCGAGACTCGTCCGGATATCGTGACGCTCGGCAAATCGCTGGGAGGCGGCGCTGCGGCTGTCGCAGCGGTGGTGGTGTCGAAAGCAATCGTCGAGCAGCTCAAGGGCAAGAGCTGGCAGAACTACGGAACGTTGCGTGGTCACCCGATCAGCATGGCCGCCATCAGCGCCTACCTCCGCGTGGTCACGGATGAAGATATCCTTTCCCGGGTGCGGCAGCTCGAAGAATTGTTCGCCCGGCGTCTGCTCGAGATCGCGCGGCGGCATCCGAGCGTCAGACGCGTGGCCGGGCAGGGCCTGCATTGGACCATCGAGCTGCATGGGCCGGACTGGCGGACCTGGCGCGCGGATACGCTTGAGGATCCCGTCGCTTCGCGCGTGGCGCTGCGTGCATTGGAGGCGGGCGCGGTCATCGGAACCAGCGGCGAACAGACCTCGCTGTTCCTCGCGCCACCGCTGGTGATTTCAGCCAATGAATCCCATCAACTGCTCGATGCGCTCGACCACGGCCTGCAGATTGCCGACGAGGAGCATGAACGTCGAACCACGGCCCATAAGGGCTGAACGGATTCGTCGATGGGCAACCAATGAACAGCGTGTCTTCCCGTTGGCCGGCTGGCGAACCTTGGCATTTGCCGATGCCCAACGGAACGCTGTACCACGCGCTGATGCGCGCCGCGCGACATAACCCCGATCATGCGGCAACGGCGTTCTATGGAGCCACGCTCAGCTATGCCGAGTTACGCCGTCGCGTCGATGCGATGGCGGCATTCCTGCAACATGTCTGCGGGGTCAAACGTGGTGATCGGGTTTTGATCGCGCTGCAGAACTCGCCGCAATACGTGATCGCGTACTACGCAGTGATGCGGGCGGACGCGGTGATCGTGCCGGTCAACCCGATGAACAAGACCGAAGAGATCGCCTTTCTCGCTGCCGACAGCGGTGCGACGGTGGCGATCGTCGGCAGCGAATTGTGCGAAATATTCGCGCCGCTGGTGGGAGCGGTACTCTCGCATGCCGTGGTCGCGCATTATCGCGATGAAGTTCCGACCGACACGCCCTATGCCTTGCCCGCCTGCGTGAAACAATCGAACGAGCCGCCGCGTTTACCGGGGTGGTTCCGCTGGCAGGAGGCGATCGCACAAGCGCGGTCCCCGATGCCAATGGCCGCAACGCCGGACGATCTGGTGATCATGCCGTACACTTCCGGCACCACGGGAAAACCGAAGGCCTGCATGCATACCCATCGCAGTGCGTTGTTCACCGCGGTGCTTCAGGCGCGATGGTACGGGCTCGGCCACGACGATGTCATGACGGGCTTCATGCCGTTGTTTCACGTCGCCGGAATGCAGGGATCGATGAATGCCGCCATCGTCGCGTGCGCGACGCTCGTTCTGATGGCCCGATGGGACAAGGATCTGATCCCGGATCTGTTCGAGGCGCACGGCGTGACGTTCTGGAACGCCGCGCCGACGATGATCGTCGACGTTCTCGCCAGTGCAGCGTTCCGCGACGGCAGCTTCGCGCGTCTGAAGATACTGACGGGCGGCGGCGCGACGATGCCCTCCGCGGTCGCCGAGCGGCTGAAGACACGTTTCAACCTCGATTTCATCGAGGGATATGGCATGACCGAGACGATGTCGCCGACCCATCTCAATCCGCTGGCCGCGCCGAAGCGTCAGTGTCTCGGTATTGCGGTGCATGAGACCGATGCGCGGGTGATCGATCCCGACACGCTGGAGGAACTGGGGGACGGTGTTGTGGGCGAAATCATCGTGCATGGGCCGCAGGTGCTGCAGGGCTATTGGAACAAGCCGGATGCCGACGCCAGCGCCTTCATCCAGCACGGCGGCAGGCGCTTTCTGCGGACCGGGGATATCGGTTACCGCGATGCCGAGGGGTACTTCTTCGCGGTCGACCGGCTGAAGCGGATGATCAACGTCAGTGGCTTCAAGGTCTGGCCGGCCGAGGTGGAAGCGATGATGTATGAACATCCCGCCATCAGGGAATGCTGCATTATCTCGTCGCCTGACAGCTATCGCGGAGAAACGGTCAAGGCGTTGGTGGCGGTGCACGAGGCCGCGAGATCGAAAGTTTCGCCGGACGATATCCTGTCGTGGTCACGCGAGAGGATGGCGAGCTACAAGGCGCCCCGTTCGGTGGTCCTGGTCGACAGCCTGCTGCGTACCGAGAGCAACAAGATCAGCTGGAGGCTCCTGCAGGAGGCCGAGTGGAAACGCTGACGGTACTGGCCAGGCTCCACCCAGACACGGATCGGTGATCTCAGCGTCGACCGGTTGGTGGTGGCGCAGGCCGGATCGCTGCTCTGCAAACACGCTCGCGTGCATCTTCCTGTCAAATTTGAAGACGCCGATTCTAGATTCTTCCAAGCAAGTTTGAATCTCTCCAAACGCGGAATCGACTGGCGCGGAATCGACCGGCTCCCGTCGGCGATCGTCGAGGCATTCTAAGTTGCAGTGCGCAGATTTGCGTTGTGGTCACGATGACATCGCTCTAAGGAAGTAGCGTAGATCGACAACAATCGAAGGTTGTCAAGAAAGCGCAGGCAACCGAGTGGAGTGCGATCTGCGCAGGGAGAGCTTTCGCGGCGCCTTAAGTGTCGGCCGAACCCGAGTACGGAGAGCGGATCTTCAACCGCGGTTGTTGCAGGCCGAGGCGTGGAGGCGTTCATGCCGGGTGAGGTGTGTTGATGGGGACTTTCTGGAAATGCGACGTGCAGATGGGGTTGGTACGGTAGCTCGCTTCGGAGCGATGCTGCTCGGTAGTGTGGCGTTGTTGGCGTGGTTCGAATCGCCTGCTCGATCCCAGACCTCGCAGGGCGGCACCTCCCTTCCACCCGTTACGGTCGATGCCCCGGCGCAGCAATCGCTCCGTCGTGCGCCAACCAAGCGAAGCGACGCGAGGTCCCGGTCGGCTTCACGCCGGGCCGTGCCTGGCGCTCCGCAACCCGAGCCCGCCGCGGTTCAATCGCAGCCGGGTGTCGTGCCGGCCTTCGCGGGCGGCCAGGTTGCTCAAGGTGCGCGGCTGGGAATGCTCGGGAATACCAGCACGATGAGGGCCCCCTTCAGCGTGACGAGCTATACGGATCAGTTCATCCGGGATCGGCAGGCGGCAACGGGTGCGGATGCCTTGATCCTGGATCCCTCGGTGCGCGCCACCCACCCATCCGGCGGCACCGTCGATTCCTTCAACATTCGCGGCTTCCCGATCAACGAAGGCAACAATGGCGAGTTTGCCTTCGAGGGGCTTTACGGCATCGCGCCGAGCTACCGAATCTTCACGGACTATGTCGAGCGATTGGAAGTGCTCAAGGGGCCTTCGGCCGCGCTCTCGGGCATTGCTCCCAATGGCGGTGTCGGCGGCGTCATCAACGTCGTGCCCAAGCGCGCGGCAGAGGATTTGACCCGCCTCACGGCGAGTTACGGTTCGACCTCCCGATTCGGCGGTCACTGGGACGTCGCAAGGCGCTACGGCGACAGCAGGCAATGGGGCGTGCGCGCCAGCGGCAGCCTGCGCGGCGGCGACACGCCTATTGACCGCCAGTCCGAGACGACGGGTGTCGGGGCGCTGGCGCTCGACTATCAGGGCGAACGGTACAGGTCCTGGTTTTACCTGATCGCGCAGACCGATCGATTCGACGCTCCGTCGCGTCCCTTCCTCATGACTGCCGGGGTGCCGGTGCCAAAGGCGCCGGATGGCCGCCTGAACGTGACGCAGCCCTGGGAATGGTCGCGCATCAGCGATCAATCCGTCCTGTGGCGCAACGAATACGATCTGACCAGCCAGGTGACGCTGTTTGCCGACGTCGGCGGATCGAAGACCAATGTCGAACGCTTCTTCGGACTCCCGACGATCACCAATGCCCTCGGCAACACGACCTCGACGCCGGGATTCTTCGGGCTCAGCATCGATCGGCACACCTATGATGGCGGCGTCCGCGCCAGGTTCGATACTGGATTCGTTCGCCATGCCGTCACCTTCCAGGGTTCGGTCTATCATGACGAATTGTTCCGGCGGACCACCAGCGGCACCGCGGTGACGTCGAACATCTATAGCCCGACGGTTGCGCCAACCCAGTTCGCCAACGAGATCCCCGGGCGCCCCCGGCTTTCGGAAAGCACTCTCACGGCGCTCTCGATCGCCGACACCATGTCCGTGCTTGATGAGCGTGTTTTGCTGACGCTGGGTGTCCGGCGCCAGGGCGTCGAGGCGGCCAACTATAACGCCAATGTCGGAACGTTGGGGAATTCCTACGACAAGAGCGCGACGACCCCCGTGGTCGGTCTCGTCGTTCGTCCCCTGGAGAACGTTTCCCTGTATGCAAACTATATCGAAGGTCTGAGCCGGGGCGATGTCGCGCCGTCGCAGCCGAATGTTTCCAATGGCAGCGAACTGCTCCCGCCCCACATGGCCAAACAGTACGAGGCCGGCATCAAGGTGGACTTCGGCCGGGTCGCAACGACTTTCAGCGCCTTCGAGATAACGAAGGGGAGCGGCGAAAACGTGTCTGGGCGCGTCGTGGCGACCGGCGAAACGCGGATGCGTGGGCTCGAGTTCAATGTCTTCGGCGAACTGATGCCCTATGTCCGCGTCCTCGGCGGCGTCTCGCTGCTGGATGGCACCCTGACCAAGGCTGCCAACGTGGCAAATATCGGCAACACGCCGATCGGCGTTCCGAACGTGCAGGCCAATATCGGCGCCGAGTGGGATCTGCCGTGGGTGACCGGGCTCACCGTCAACGGGGCGGTCATCTACACCGGCAGGCAGTTCGTCGATGCTGCGAACAAACAGCCGATCCCGGAGTGGACGCGGCTCGATCTCGGCGCCCGCTACACGACGGCGATCAACGGCAGGAAGACGGTCTTCCGCGCCAACGTGCAGAACGTGACCGGTGAGAGTTACTGGTCCAGCGTCGCCTCCTTCGGAACGTTCTACCTGGGGGCACCGCGCACCTATCTGCTGTCGATGACCGTGGACATGTAATCGCGGCTCCCTGAGCTTGGCGAGGTTCGTCATGGATGATTCTGCAGGCTCGATCGTTGGCGAGAGTGTCGGCACATTCGCTCGTCCGTTGCCCGTGCCACTGTCCTCGCCGATCCACCGGATCGTTCGTGATCAGCCGGCTTGCCTGCAAGCCCCCTATGTTGCCCGTAGCCAGTGCATGGGCGGCAGCGTAGCCATTCCACCCTGAGAAAGCTTGCCGAACCGTTCCTGCTGACAAAATCAGGCTGGTCGATATGCAAGTTTGCCTCCTTTCGCCAACATGCTTGATCCCGACCGAAGAGGTCGATCCCGACAGGGTAGCGGAGCTGCAGGCGCAAATCCTCCGCACGGGCTGCTGGGAAGTTCCGATCACGGCGGAGAAAGATGCTCTCTGCGTGATGGACGGTCATCATCGGCTTGCCGTGGCCGAAGCCCTGCAATTGCGGCTGGTGCCGGTCCTCCTCCTGGACTACAGCACGGTGCGGGTGGAGAGCTGGCGCCCGGGCGTGACGATCACGCCCGCCAGCATTCTCGAGATGGCGCGCAGCGGCCGAAAGTTTCCCTGCAAGACGACCCGGCACATTTTTGACCAAGGACTGCCGGCTTGTAACCTGCCATTGGAAGGGTTGCGCTGCCCTGTGCCGACAGAAGATGCCCTAACCAATTCCAGTCACCATGAAGCCGCGTGTCATAACCATCATAAAACAGACTTGAGCCTCTCGCCGATTCTGCGGCCGGCCACGGCGGATCTCCTGGCAGACAACGGCGCGCTGCTGCTCGATTGGGTCGCGCGGCATGGGTCTCCGATTAATCTGATCTGGCCCGACGAACTCGAGGGGAATGTCGCGGCGCTCAGAGACGTCCTGCGGGAGAGCGGGGTCGCGCATGCGCTCTACTATGGCGCAAAAGTCAACAAGTCGCCCGGGCTCATGGCGGCGGCTCTGCGCGCAAAGGCGGGCGTCGACGTCTCCAGCGTTTATGAATTGCGGGATGCCCGGCAGCTCGGCGCCGAGGGTGCGCAACTGGTGGCGACCGGTCCGGCGAAGACGCCCGCATTCCACAAGGAGCTTATCGGCTGCAACGCGCTGATATCGGTGGATTCGCCGGAAGAACTGGAGGATTTGATCCGCGAATTGCCGGCAAGCGGTCCGGCTCAGCCGGTGCTGCTGAGGCTGCGTCCGGCCAGCCAGGCGCGAAGCCGTTTTGGAATGCCCGTGGCGGTCTTCCGGCATTGCCTGTCGCGTATTGCCGGCGAAAGCCGGCTGCGCTTCGACGGGCTGCACTTTCATCTGAGCGGTTACGATTGGGAGTCTCGCGCGCAGGCAATCGACGAAGCCGCCGGCTTGATCGACGAATCCCGCGCGCTGGGTTTTGCGCCGCGCATGATCGACATCGGCGGCGGGTTGCCGATCCAATATGTCGATCAGCGCGCCTATCGGGCCTATCTCGAGATCCAGAAGCCCGAGGACTATCGCACCGGAAGGGTGCCGGCCTCCTTCTATCCTTACGGCGGAGAGCTCTCGGCGGCCGAATGGCTGCGCTGTCTGCTGCAAGCGCGGATGGCCGACGGCCGCAGCATCGCGAGCTATTTCGTCCAGGAGGGGCTGCTGTTGGCGCTGGAGCCCGGGCGAGCGCTGGCCGATCAGGCCGCGATTTCTGTCTTCCGCGTGTCGCGCGTCAAAGCGGTCGGCCCTGATGCCCATGTCGTCTTCGTCGAAGGCAGCAGCTTCAGCGCATGCGAAACCTGGTTTGCCTCTGAATTCCTGGTCGATCCCATCCTGGTGCCGGCGATGTCGCCGCCCGCCGCCGCAAGACCGATCCGGGCCTATCTGGCAGGCCATAGCTGCCTGGACGACGACGTCCTGAGCAACCGATGGCTCACCTTTCCGTTTCCTCCGCGCGCGGGAGACTTGCTGGTTTATGCCAACACCGCCGCCTACCAGATGGACCTCCTCGAAAACGAGTTTCATCGCCACCCGATGCCGAGCCGCCTTTGCGTGATTCAGGATGCAAAGGGGCAGCCAACACTCGTTCCCGACACGATAGGAGAGGCACAATGCTCTGCACGACCGTTAGCCAGTTGATCGGCCATACGCCGGTGATGCCGATCGCGGTACCCAACAGCGACGCCACGCTCGTACTGAAGCTTGAAAAGAACAATCCGGGCGGCTCGATGAAGGACCGCATGGCGCGCAGCATGGTGCTTGCCGCGCTCGAAGACGGGCGGCTCCCGCCGGGCGGCACGATCGTCGAATCGTCGTCCGGAAACACCGGAATCGGACTGGCGTTGATCGCATTGGAGTTGGGGCTGCGCTTCATTGCCGTCGTCGATCATCACGCCGCACCGGACAAGATCCGCACGATGCGCGCGCTTGGTGCTGAAATTCGTTATGTCGAAGGTGATTATCGGGAGGACGAGGTTGCCGTGGTGGAACGGCAGCGGCTGGCGGCTCAACTCGGCGCCCAGCTTCCCGATGCATTGTTCATGAACCAGTCCGACAATCCGGCAAACCCGGAGGGCTATGCCGGTTTCGTAGAGGAGCTGCTGGCGCAGCTCCCCGACGGCGTGGACGCCTATGTGGGTTGCGTCGGCACCGGGGGATCGATGACCGGCATCGCCCAGCGCCTGAAGCGGGCTAATCCTGCCGTTCGAACGATCGCGGTAGAACCGGCGGGCTCGATCGTCTTCGGCAAACCCGGCCATCCCTACTACCAGTCGGGCACGGGTACGCCCGCCGGCGACGAAGTCGGCAAGGTGCTCGATTATGGGTGCATCGACGAAGGGGTACAGGTCACCGATACCCAGGCCTTCGAAACGGCACGCTTTATCGCGCGGCGTTATGGAGTTCTGGTTGGTGGCTCGACGGGAGGCACCATCTACAAGGCGCTCGAATTCATTGCGGCCGGCAAGCTGTCCGGCACCGTGGTCACGCCCGTTGCCGATGGCGGTGAAAAATATCTCGGTTCGGTCTTCGACGATGAATGGATGGCCAAGCGCGACTTGCTGGATCCGTCGATCGCCGTGCAGCTTGACGGCTGGCTGCCGGCAAGGGCCCGCGCTGCATGAAGGTGACGATCTGCGGGGCAGGGCGAACGGGGCATTTGAATGCCGTGCTGTTCAAGCAGCGCGCAGGCGTCACTGTGTCGGTGTTGACGGGAGCGCCGGCCGTCGTCGATCGGTGGGCGCTTGGCGAAGGCGTTTGGCGGGCTGAGATGCCGGACGGTCTCGTGTTGGGCGGCCGGCCCGACCATGTCGGTACCGATCCGGGCGAGGCACTCGCCGACACCGACCTTGTCATCGTGACACAGCCGGCCCATGCGCGGCCTGCACTCCTGGACGACCTCGCACGGCATCTCCCCCGCGACAGGCCGGTCTATGTCGGCGCGATTCCCGGCTTTTGCGGCTTCGACTGGTTGGCGGCGAAAAGCCTGTCGGGCGCAGACAATGCCGTGATCTGGGGCATGAAGGACGTGCCGCATACCGCCTTTGAGCTGATCCCGGGCGAGCGCGTACGCATGGGAGGCGCCAAGGCTCATTTGTTCGCAGCTCTTCACCGCCGCGAAACCGAAGCGAGCGTCGTCGCGCTCCAGGCGATGCTCGGCCGGCTCTACGAAGCGCCCGTCACGGTGCTGCAGGACTATCTGGAGATTACGCTGACGCCGGGCAACGCGATCATGCATCCCGCCGTGCTCTACGCCTTGATCGGGCCTGGCGCGCCCTGGGAAAACAAGCCGTTCGACCGCCCGCTTTGCTGGTGGAGCGATTGCCCGCGGGCCGGCGCCGAGTTGCTGGAGGCCTGTGATGCGGAGAACCAGGCCATCCGGCATGCGGTCGAGGCGCGCCTGGGCATCGATCTCAGCTCGGTAAAGCCGCTCCGGCAGGAATTGATCGAGGCTTACGGCGACCAGATCGAAGACAGCAGCACCATGTATTCGCTGTTGCGAACCAACCGCGCCTATGCGGGCATTCACGCCCCGCTTGTTCCCAATCCGAACGGGCCCGGCCTGGTCATCGATCGCGCCAGCCGTGCCTTCCACGAAGACATCGCCTGCGGTCAGGCGCTGCTGGTGGAACTGGCCGCGCGGCTCGATGTGGCAACCCCCGCGATCACGAAAACCTACAACTGGGCGCTCAACGGCGGCTTCACCGAGTCGCCGCCGACCTGCTTGCCTGCAAACTGGCCGGAGTAAGCGTTATGGAGCAGAGGATGTCTTCGACGGCAGATGCCGAAGCTGAGGCACATGGCGAGCGCCTTCGGTCGGCCGCGTCGCGCAACGCACTCAACCGGTTGGTCCGCTGCCTGTTTGCCGAGCGGCTTCTTCAATCGGATGCACTGTTGTGGGCGCGCGAGGGCAACCAGGCATGGCTTCCGCTTTGGCAGTCGCGCCGGGTTCTGTATTTCAGTGACCTGCGTCGCGCGCCGGCCAGAACATTTCAAAATCGCGGCTCTGTCGAGATACTCGATGAAACCGGCACTCGGCTCCGGATCGATGATCCGTCCGAGTTTATCGATCAGGTCGCGCCCGTCCTCGCCATCACGCCCGCACCGGATGGCGTCCGGCATCTCATGTGCGACGTCGAGGGCAGCATGCGCAACGACGTGCTGGCACGTGCTCACCGGGAGCGCTGGAGCGCCGAGTTGCGGGGGAAAGTGACAGAGGCGGGTGCGACGGGGTTCCTCGCATATCTGGAAAACAGCCTGCCGAAGCATCTGGCGGCCATGGCCCTCGATCAGTGGGGTGCGCTGGAAGGTCATCCCTTCTATCCGACATGGAAGGCCAAACCCAACCTGTCGGCGGAGGAGGTCGCTGCGCTGTCGCCGGAGTTCGGTGCTCGCGTGTCCGTTCGCGTCGCGGCGCTGCGCAAGGAGTGGGCCTATGTGGAGAAGATGCCGCATGTCGGCAGCTATTTGGAATGGTTCGCGCAGAAATTCCCCGAACTCTGGCGCGATTGGGCCGACGGCTTGAATAAGCGTGGAAAGTCTCCCGAGCACTGGCTTCCGCTTCCTGTTCATATCTGGCACCTCGAAAATTTCGTTCGCCGTGAATTCGCATCCGAGATCGCTTCCGGCGTTTTCGACCCTGACGGTCCGGAGGTCGTGACGCTGCCCGCCATGTCGTTCCGCACGATGCTGCCGGATACAAGGGAATCGAGGCCCTTCATCAAACTGCCGGTCGCGATCTGGATGACCAGCGAACAGCGTACGCTGCAGGCCAAGTCGATCCACATGGGGCCGCGCCTCAGCACCCTGATTGCGAATATTCTTTCAAAAGAGAGAGGTCTCGCCGAGACCCTGGAGATCTTCACCGAAGAGCTGGGCGCCATCCTGCACGACCCGGTAACGGGTGATGAGCACCCGGGGCGCTTTCTTTCGGTCGTCTACCGCAACTCCGACGCCTTGGCACGAAATGACGGGCTGTTGCCGGTCACCGTCGCCGCACTCTTGACGGCAAGCCCGATCGACGGCCGCCCGCTCATTTGTGAACTGATTGCGAGACGTGGCGATGAAAGCGCCGCGGCCGTATCGTCGTTCTTTCGCGCCTATGCTGCAACGGTCATCGGGCCGACGCTCGCCATGTACCTGCTTTACGGAATAGCCTTTGAGGCGCATCAGCAGAACAGCACGATCCTGTTCGATGAAGCCGGTTGCCCGCGAAAATTGTTGATCCGTGACTTCGGCGATGGTCGCAGCTTTGCGCCGTTGTTCAGGGAACGCGGACACCACCTCGAGCCCTTCAGCCGCGTGGGGATATTGCCTACCACATTTGACGACGATATCACTCCCGTGCGCTCATTCGTCATCGACGCCTGTTTCTTCTGCCACCTTCATGAGATCGCGCTGTGCCTTCACGAACAATATGCGCTGCCGGGCACAAGACTTTGGCACATCCTGCGGAAAGAGACCGAGGCAGTGTTTGATGCCCTGAGGCCGCGCATGCTTTCGGACGCGTTCTGGCTGGAGGAGCGCAGGGCATTTCTCGAGAAGCCGTGGCCGACCCGCTCGGTGCTGCGGATGCATCTGGAGCGGTATCGCGACTATCGCCTTGAGCACGAATTGCCAAATCCAATGGCGGGAGCGGAATGACCAGCGCTTCTGCCGCGGTTCGCGGCTTCGGACCGGTTTTCGTTACGCTGTTCGGGCTGCAATTCATTTCCATGGGCGCCATGGAAATGAGCGGTCCATTCTGGCCGATCCAGATCAGGCTGCTGAGCCCTTCCGACAGTGTCTTTGGGCTGGCAGGCATCGGCGTCTACGTTGGCCCGATGATCGGCATGTCGCTGACCAGCGCCTTCTGGGGGCGAATGGGCGATCGCTATGGCAATCGGCTGATGATGGTTCGGGCGCTCGGCGGCCTCGCCATCACGCAGTTGCTTGTTGCCGTTGCACAGGATGTCTGGACGATCATGGTGCTGCGTTTCTTGCAGGGCGCCTGCGCCGGCTACATCGCCCCAGCGCAGGCCTATGGCGTGCAGGTTACCGGCGGGAAAGACCGCGCCAGCCTGTTCGCCTGGCTTCAGGTTGCGACCAATGTGGGCTCGCTGGGCGGCGCCTTCCTGGGCGGGCTGATCCTCGATAGCTTGCCATTTGCCGCAATAAATCTGACCGCCGGTGTAGTCTGCGCGCTGTGCGCTGCCGTTGCCTGGTTGAGCCTTCCCGTTCCGCCGCCAGGAATTATTGCCGCCAGTTCCGGAAGCGCGGGTACCGCAAAGCCTTCGGCGTCGACTGGTGTTCCGCTTGCAGCTCTTCTTGTCCTGATGGGCATGCTGCTTGCCAGCCGCATGGTCCTGCAGGTTCCGTTCGCGCTGTACATGACCGAGATATTTGGCGCCCGGCACTGGGTGGCTGGCCTCACTTACGGACTGCTGGCATGCGGCTTTGTCGTGGCCGCGCCGCTATGGGCGCGGCTCTTCGAGAACAGAACGCCAACCTATGTGCTGGGCGGCAATGTGCTTATTTCGGCCGCGTGCGCTCTGGTCACGCATCTGGCGGGAAGCACGGGCTCCGTTGCCGTATTCGCGTTTCTGTATTTTATCTGGGGCGTACTTCTTGGAGGAACGACGCCAGTTCTTCTCGCGCTCATTTCGGTCACCGCGGCCAATGATCGGCAAGGTGCGGTCCTGGGCCTTGCGCAAGCCTCCCAGCAGGCTGCTTCCGCGAGCGGCATCATTGCCGGCGTCGCGGTCACCCAGCTCTTCGGTGTCGGTGCTGCTTTCCCGCTGGTCGCCGCGCTTTATGCCTTATCATTCTTGTCGGCCCTCGGCATATGGTTCAAAGCGGCGCGCTCAACTCAAAAGAGAGGTCAACGATGAAGGATCGCCGTTCGCTGCTGAATGCCGCGATGATGACGCTTGTTCTGACCGTCTTGTTTCCAATAGCCGCATGTGCCGGCGAACCTGGACCTGCACAGACGCAGGCGCCGCTTATCCTTACGGACCTTGCGGGCCGTCAGGTGATCCTCAACGCACCCGTCAAGCGCATGCTTTTGGGCGAAGGTCGGCAGCTCTATCTCATTGCATCGCTGGAGCCCAGGGATCCGCTGGCACATGTGGTCGCCTGGCGTACCGATCTGATCGCGGCCGACCCGGCCACTTATGCGCAATATCTCAAGGCTTTTCCCCAGTTGGAGAAACTTCCTTCCTTCAAGGGCCAGGAGGACAGTTTGATCGATATCGAGTCGGCGATCATCCAGAAGCCCGACGTGGTGCTGCTTAATCTGGAAGCCATGCAGGCCAACAAGGAAGCCAACTACATCGAGAAGCTCGCGGCGCTCAGCATACCGGTCGTCTACGTCGATTTTCGCCACCATCCTCTGGAGAACACCGAGCCGACCATCAGGCTGCTCGGCAAGATCATGGGGCGCGAGGCGCGTGCGGAAGAGATCATCGCGTTCCGCCGCCAGGCCATGGCGGCGGTGAGCGACGTGCTCGCCGCCAAACAACCGAAGCGCCCCAAGGTGTTCATCGAACGGATCGGAGGCTACTCGCAAGATTGCTGCCTGTCGTTCGGCGCAGAGAATTTTGGCAGATATGTCGAACTCGCAGGTGGCCAGAATATCGCAAGCAGCATCATCCCTTCGACCTTCGGACAGATCAGTCCCGAACAGGTCATCGTTGCCGATCCTGAGCATGTGGTGGTTACCAGCGCAGACTGGCAAGCCTATGTGCCCGGGGGCCGCTGGATACCGCTCGGACCGGGGGCAGATCCTCGCCTGACGCGCAAGAAGCTCGAGTGGTTCACCACCCGCGATGCCTATACCGGTATCGCGGCAAAGAAGACGCGGAGTTTTCACGGCATCTGGCACCAGTTCTACAATAGCCCCTACGAATTCGTTGCGGTCCAGCAATTGGCGAAGTGGCTGCACCCTGATCTGTTTGCCGATCTGGATCCCGATGCAACCTTTGCCGAATACCATCGGCGCTTCCTGCCGATCGAGTACCGATCCGGCTACAGCACCAGCCTTTCTAGCAGCCAACGATGACAAATCTCCAAACTGAAGCACTGTCCCTGGCCGGACGCGACGCCTACCGAGCGCTCACCGCCAGGCGCTGGATCGTTGTGGTCGTGCTGACGATCGGAGTTTGCGTCGCGCTGCTCGGCGACCTTTCGACTGGACCGGCCAGCTATGGGTTTGGAGACGTTGTGCGCACACTTGTTCTGCCGGCAGAGGCGGATCCGCAGATGCGCGTCATTGTCTGGTCGATCCGGATGCCGTCGGCCCTGATGGGCGTCGTGGTCGGCGTTGCGCTTGCCATCGCCGGCGCCCAGATGCAGACGATCCTGAACAATCCGCTGGCGAGCCCGTTCACGCTGGGCATCTCCGCAGGTGCAAGCTTCGGTGCGGCCCTGGCGCTCGCCTTTGGTGTCGCGCTGCTTCCCATGGCAGGCGACTACATCGTCGCGGGCAATGCTTTCGTCGTAGCGATGGCGACCGCCGTCCTGATCCATCTGGCCAGCCTTCGGCGCGGTGCCTCGATCCAGATGATCGTGCTTTTGGGCATCGCGCTGGTTTTCAGCTTCAATACGGCACTCGCCATCACCCAGTATTTCGCGGCCGAACAAGCGGTCGCGGCCATCGTGTTCTGGACCATGGGCAGCCTGACCAAGGCAAATTGGCCCAAGCTTGCCATCACTGCGCTCGTCGTGGGCGCAACCCTGCCGGTCTTTCTGCGCCGCCGTTGGCAGTTGACGGCCCTGCGTCTCGGCGAGGCGCGGGCGGCGAGCTTTGGTATTCCCGTGCGTCGCCTGCGGCTCGAAACCTTGATCCTGGTCTCCCTGCTGTCGGCGATCCCGGTCGCGTTCGTGGGCACGATCGGCTTCATCGGTCTCGTCGGTCCGCACATCGCCCGCATGATGGTCGGCGAAGACCAGCGGTTCCTGCTGCCCGCGAGTGCGCTGACCGGTGCGCTGATCATGTCGTTGAGTTCGATCCTGACCAAGGTCGTGGTACCCGGCGCCGTCCTGCCGATCGGCATCGTCACCTCGGCAATTGGATTGCCGGTTTTCCTGTATTTGATCCTGAAGAGCGGAAGAGACATATGGTAGTGCTCAGCACGCATCGCCTTGGCGCCCGCTTTGGATCACGCGAGGTGCTGCGTGATGTGACGATTCCCCCCTGTCATGGCGGTGAGGTAGTGGCCGTCATTGGACCGAATGCCGCGGGAAAGTCGACGCTGTTCCGCCGTCTGGCAGCCATTCTTCCGGGTCCGGGCGAGTGCCGGCTGGAAGGGGCGCGCGACAGGAATCTCGCCATCGCCTACATGCCTCAGGACCAAACCGCAAGCGCGGCCTTGACCGTGTTCGAATCCGTCCTGCTTGCACGCAAACAAGTAAGCGGCTGGCGTCTGGAGAAATCTGATCTGTCGGCGGTTGACCAGGCGCTGGCGCAACTCGATATGAGCGATCTGGCCAGTGAAATCCTTTCCGAGCTGAGCGGTGGACAACGTCAGCTTGTCGGGCTTGCCCAATGTCTCGTGCGCGAGCCGGAGGTGCTGCTCCTGGACGAGCCGACCAGCGCGCTGGACATGCACCGCCAGTTGGAAGCGATGCGGCAGGTACGCAACCTTGCGCACGACGGCGGCATGCTCGTGCTGATCGCGATGCATCATCTCGACTTGGCGCTGAAATTCGCGGACAAGGTTGCGATCCTCTCCGGCGGGACGTTGTACGATTTCGGTGCGGCGATCGATGTTCTGACGCCGGAAAACCTTGCCGCCACCTTTCGTATCAGGGCGCGTGTCGAATCTTGTTCGCAGGGCAAGCCACATTTGATCGTCGACGATCCGATCTGACACTCCGCGCGTCCATCCAAGATTTGTCACCATCGGTACGCGCGCTGTCGCTACAACACGATCAAGCGCGTTATTTTGCTGGCAAAGAACGTCTGTATCGGAGGCGGTTGCTTCTAAGCGCTGCGAGCGTATTGACATGACCTGCGGGATGGCGCCGCAGGGTGTCGTCGCAATCGTAAGCGTCGCTCGAGATAGAAGCCTCCGTCGCGCAACGATTCGATCCATTCTCGATCGGAAAGTCGCGGGCCGCTATTCCTCATCTTCAACAGCCTTCTGGCGAGCGGTGCCAGAATCCCTTGGTGCCGCCTCAATGTCGTTTTCAGCGAACTACGCGAAACGAAAGCGACCAGCCGCGCAGGGGCCGACGCGCCTTTGCGCAGCAATGGAAATCTCCCGACATTGAAGGCTTGGACGGGCAGGGCGTCGAGCCCTGTTCGTTTTGCCCTCTCTCGGCCCGGCGAACATGACGTGCCCACCGATCACTTCCCGCGGCCGACGCTCCAGTAGACCGGGACGCCCGCACTGAGCAATCCGGTGAGGTCCTTGCGGTAGCCCCGGACCAGATAAAACTGTCCGACCGGGACGTAGGGCACGGTTTCGAGGGCCCGCTGCTGGATCGCACGCGCATTGGCCTTTCGGCCCTCGAGATCCGGAATCATCGTGAATTCCGCCCGCAGCTTCTCGATGGTTTCGTCGCACGGCCAGCCGAACCAGGCCTTTTCGCAGTTCGAACGCAACGCCAGATGGCCGACCGGCTCGAACATATCCGGCGCCGCGGGCCCTGACATGAAGGCGGACCAGCCGCCTTGCGCGACGGGATTCTTGCTGGCGCGCCGCGTCGACAGCGTCGGCCAGTCCATCGCCTGATAGTCGACCTTCAGCCCGATATCGCGCATCGCCTGCGCCACCACGAGCGTCTGCGGATGCAGCGCGGTTTCGGTGGCATCGAGCAGCACGATCGGCGACCCGTCGTAGCCGCTTTCCTTCACCAGTTGCTTCGCCTTGGCCACGTCTGGCTTTGGCCAGCCGGCGTCGGTGAAGTAAGGCGAATCGCACATGTAGAACGAGGGGCAGTTGGTGTAGAGCGAGGCGTCGTCGACATAGGCGCGCAGCGTCTGCTCCTGATCCACCAGATGGAGCATGGCCTGGCGCAGTTTGGCATTGTTGAACGGGGGGATCGCCTGGTTGAGACGCATCACGCCCTGCAACGCGGCAAGCCTGGCGATACCCACCTTGGCATTACCTTTCAGCAGCGTCATCATATCAGGCGGAATCTCTTCGAAGATGTCGATTTCGCCGGCTTGCAGCGCATTGAGCGCGGTTTGCGCGTCGGGGATGATCACCCATTCGACGCGATCGACATTTGCCACCTTGCCACCGGCGAGGCCGCTCGGCGGATCTTGGCGCGGCGCGTAGGTCGGCGCTTTGACGTAGACCACTTTCGAACCCGGTGACCACTCGTCACGCTTCATCATGAACGGGCCGGAGCCGGTCGGATCCTTGACCGCCTCGTTGGTCGGCGTTTTGGCAATCCGCTCGGGCATGATGAACGGCACCATCGAACTCGGCTTGCCGAGCGCCTCCAGCACCAGTCCCCAGCGATCCCGAAGGGTGAGCTTGACGGTCTTGGCGTCGACGGCCTCCAGTGAGGCCGTGTGCGCGGTCAATTGCTGGCCGAGGCCATCCAGTTGGCCCCAGCGCCTGAGCGAGGCGACGACGTCGGCGGCGGTGACGGCCGCACCGTCATGGAATTTCAGATTGTCGCGCAGCACGAATGTCCAGGTCAGGCCGTCCGGCGTGGTGGCGAAACTTTGTACCATCTGCGGTTTGATGGTGCCTTTCTCATCCTGAGCAAACAGCGTGTCGTAGATCATGTAGCCGTGATTGCGGACCATGTAATCCGACGTCACCATCGGATCGATGGTCTTGAGATCACCGAACGGCCGTACCTTCAGGGTGGTTTGTGCCGAGGCCGGCACGGCCGTGACGGCCAGTGCCGCTGCGATGATGACTCCCAGAGTTCTGTTCATATTGGTTTCTCCCCTCACACGATTTTGTCGTTTTCATTGATAGGCTGCTGCGGACGTCTGTTGGTCGACATGGTGGCAGGCCACCTGATGACCGCTGGCTTTCTCCTCCAGCGGCGGCGGCCGTTCGGCACAGATCGCCGTCGCCATCGGGCACCGCGTTCGAAACCGGCACCCGGACGGCAGCGCGCTGGCGCTTGGAATCTCTCCCTGCAACAACGCACGCCGGCCGCGCCGGCTCGGATGGGTGACCGGAACGGAGTCGAGCAGGGCGCGCGCATAGGGATGCCGCGGATTTTTGAAGAACGCATCGCGGGAGGCGATTTCGACGATGGTGCCGAGATACATGACCGCGACCGTCGTGCTGATGAATTCCACGACACTCAGGTCGTGGCTGATGAACAGGTAGGCCAGCCCGAGGTCACGCTTGAGATCGGCGAGCAGATTGAGGATTTGCGCCTGGATCGAAACGTCGAGTGCCGCGACCGGCTCATCCGCTACCAGCACCGCAGGATTGAGCGCCAATGCGCGCGCGATGCCGAGGCGCTGTCGCTGGCCGCCTGAGAATTCATGCGGAAAGCGGTCCCACTGATGTCGCGCCAGCCCAACGGAGTCGAATAGCGCTTCGATCCGGCGGCCGAACGCAGCGTCGTCGACCGCGCCGTAATTGATCAGGGGCTCGGCGACGATCTGGCGCGCCGTCATGCGCGGGTTGAGCGAAGCGGACGGGTCCTGAAACACCAGTTGCACATGGCGGCGAGCCTGCCGCAGGCTTTCACCTGCCATGTGCGTGACATCTTCACCGTTCAGGCGGATGGTGCCTGACGTCGGATCAGCCAGCCGAAGCACCAGCCGGGCCACGGTGGACTTGCCGCAGCCGGATTCGCCGACCAGCGCCAGCGTTTCGCCTCGCGCCAGCGAAAACGTCACGCCATCGACGGCACGCACCGCTCCTTCGCCGCCGAACAGGCCACGGCGAAACGCAAAGTGCTTGGTGAGCCGATCGACTTCGAGCACAGCGGTCATCGCGCACCCCCGGCATTTGCAGCCATCTCCGGATGCCAGCAGGCCACCAGATGCGACGGCGCAAGCGGCAGGGCGAACGGCTCCGCCGCGCACTGCTTGGTTGCCGATCCGCAACGCGGCGAGAAGGCGCAGCCGGCGGGAACCATCGTCGGTGCCGGCACGGTACCCTTGATCTCGGTCAGGCGATCGACCACGGCGCCGCCTGCCTGCCGTGACAGCCGCGGGATCGATCGCATCAGGCCGCGCGTATAGGGATGGCAGGCCTTGTCGAACAGCGACACCACGTCGGTCTGCTCGACGATCCTGCCGGCATAGAGCACGGCAACGCGATCGGCGATCTCGGCAACCACGCCGAGATCGTGGGTGATGAAGACGATCGCGGTTCCGATCTCGGCACGCAACTCCGCCATCATTTCCAGGATCTGCGCCTGAATGGTCACGTCGAGCGCCGTCGTCGGCTCGTCGGCAAGCAACAATTTGGGCCGGCAGGCCAGCGCCATTGCGATCATCACGCGCTGGCGCATGCCGCCGGACAACTGATGCGGATAGGCGGCAAGCCTGCGTTGCGGATCGGGAATCCGCACCTTGTTGAACAGGTCGAGCGCGCGGGCGCGTGCCGCGGCGGACGACACGCTTTCATGGCGCTGGATGCCCTCGGTGATCTGCTCGCCGATCGTCATGACCGGATTGAGCGACGTCATCGGCTCCTGGAAGATCATCGCGAGGTCGCGTCCCCGCATGTCACGCAGCGCGGGCTCGTCCAGCGCGGCAAGGTCGACTCCGCCAAGACGAATCCTTCCCCCATCGATGCGTGCGCCCCGCGGCAGCAGCCGCATGATCGCAAGCGCCGTCAGGCTTTTGCCGCAACCGGATTCACCGACCAGGCACAGCGTTTCGCCGGCCGCCACCTCGATCGACAGATCGCGGACGATCGGGCACCAGCCGTTTGCGGTCTGCACCGAGACATTGAGCTGTTCCACCGAGAGCACCGGCTGCTGCATCGCCATCCCCTAGCGCCGTGACCGCGAAAGACGCGGGTCGAGCGCGTCGCGCAAGGCGTCGCCGAGGACATTGACGGTGAGCACCAGCAGCGCGAGGCAGGCGCCCGGGAATGCAATCATCCACGGCCCGCGCTGCAGATATTGACGGCCCTCAGCCAGCATGTTGCCCCAGCTCGGAATCGTCGGCGGCGTGCCGGCGCCGAGAAACGACAGCACCGATTCCACGATCATGGCGGAGGCGAAGACATAGGTCGCCTGCACGATGACCGGCGCGGCGATATTGGGCAGCACGTGCCGCCACAGCAGACGGGACAGCTTGGTCCCGTTGGTGACGGCGGCTTCCACATAGGGCTGCTCGCGGATCACCAGCACCGAGCTGCGTACCACGCGGGCCATACGCGGGATTTCGGCGATGCTGATCGCCACCACCACATTCTGGACGCTGGAGCCGAACAGCGACATCAGGGCGATCGCCAGCAGAATGCCGGGGATCGCCATGATACCGTCCATCAACCGCATGATGACGTTGTCGGCCCGCCGCAAAAAGCCTGCCAGCAGACCGAACAGAAGACCGACGACAGTCGTCGCTATTGCCACGAGAATGCCGACGGTCAGCGAGATCCGCGTGCCGTTCAGCGTCCGCGACAGCGTCGAGCGCCCGAATTGATCGGTGCCGAAGGGGTCCTGCAGGCTCGGCGTGCGCAGACGCTGCAGTGGATTGAGCCGTAGCGGGTCCGGCAGCACCAGCGGCGCCAGCAGCGCGATGACGATGAACAGCAGCAGCACGGCGCCCCCGATCAGGATCGCCGGGTGTTTCGCAAGGAGCGACGCGATCCTGCGAACGGCATGGCGGCGATGGCTCGCCGCGGCGGCGGTATCGATCACGGTGTCTGCCATCGACATCAGTACCGGACCCGCGGATCGAACAGCACGTAGCTGAGGTCGACCAGGAGGTTGATCACCACATACACCGAGGAGAACACCAGGATCAGGCCCTGCACCACCGGATAGTCGCGGCGCTGAATGGCGTCGGTGGCGAGCCGTCCAAGTCCTGGAATATTGAACACGGTTTCGGTGACGACCACGCCGCCGAGCAGCGCCGCCATCCCGATACCGATCACCGTGACGATCGGGACCGCGGCATTGCTGAGCGCGTGGCGGATGTTGATGCGCGCGGGCATCAACCCCTTGGCGTTCGCGGTACGAATGTAATCTTCCGACAGCACTTCGAGCAGGCTGGCGCGCGTCACGCGCGCCAGCAGCGAGGCATACAGCAGCGCCAGCGCGGCGCCCGGCAGGATCAGGCTGTGCAGGCAGGCAAGGGCGCCTTGCGACAGCGGCACGTAGCCCTGGGTCGGAAACCAGCCGAGGGTGAGTGCGAACACGTAGACCAGCAGAAATGCGATCACGAACACCGGCGAGGAAAAGCCGAGCACCGCCAAGGCCATCACGACGCGATCGGCAAGGCCGCCGGCTCGCACCGCAGCCAGCATGCCGAGCGGCAGCGCAATCGCGATCGCAAACACGATCGCCACCAGCGCCAGCATCGCTGTCGGTTCCAGGCGCTGCCCGATCAGGCGGCTGACCGGGATATCGGAAAACACCGAGCGTCCGAGATCACCGCGCAGCAACTGGCCTGCCCATGCAAGCAACTGATCGACCAGAGGGCGGTTTAGCCCGAGTTGCTCGCGAACGGTTTCGATCTGCGCCGAGGTCGCCTGGTCGCCGGCAATCATGATGGCGGGATCGCCGGGCGTGATGCGCAGCAGGAAGAACACGAACAGCGCCACAAAGATGAAGACCGGCACGGTCGAAAGCACACGGCGAAGCGCGTATCCCATCATGGCCGGACCACCCTTGTCGCACCCGCGCTGCTGCTGTGAGCCAACGCTCCCTCCCGCCAAATCGATAATTATTGTATCGTTTCAATTTGACTGTTTCATAGATTTATACGGCCATCAACTCTATATTTAGCTTGCCAATTTGGCCGCGATGAAGAAATGTCATCTCCTGAATTGTATCGTTTCAACGAGGCGCTGATGGCGACCATCCGCGACGTGGCTCATCTCGCAAGCGTGTCAGTGGCCACCGTCTCCAACGTCCTCAACAATCCGGCCAAGGTCAGTCCCGAGCTCCTGGCGCGGGTACGCGCTGCGGTCGACAAGCTCGGCTATGCCCCCGATGCTGCCGCGCGGAGCCTGCGCAAGCGTTCCAGCGGGCTCCTTGGCCTGATCGTTGCGGACATTACCAATCCGTTTTTCGCTGAGCTGTTCGAGGCCATCGAGCTTGCCGCCGCGGCGCGCGGCTTCTCGGTCATCCTGTGCAATTCGAACGAGATCACCGAACGCGAGGAGACCCATTTGCGGATGCTGCGTTCGCAGCGCATCGACGGCCTTATCCTGGCGCCGACGGGTACCGCTTCAATGAACCGTGCGGCCTTGCTCGCCGCGCTCGAAATGCCGGTCGTGCTGGTCGACCGCGCCATGGAAGGGCTCGGCTATGATGCCGTGGTGCTCAACAATCACCGCGCCGCCTATGAGGCGACGTCTTACGCGATCGGCTGCGGCCATCGGCGTATCGCACTGATCAATGGCCCGAAGACGGTCCGCACCGCAGCTGATCGCCTGCAGGGCTATCGCGAAGCGCTGCTTGCGGCCGGCCTTGCGCTCGACCCCGCTTTGGTGAAGGACGCGGGCTTTCGCGAGCAGTCCGCCTATGAAGCCGCGCTTCAGCTGCTGCGCAGCGACGAAAGGCCGACCGCGATCTTCACGACCAACAATCTGATGACGATCGGCGTGCTGCGCGCTACTGCCGAACTCGGCCTCAATTGTCCCGACGATATTTCGATCATCGGCATCGACGATCTTTCCTGGGCGGAGGCCGTTGCCCCGCGTCTGACCATGGTCGCGCAACCGGTTCGTGCCATGGGCGAGACCGCGCTCGATCTGCTGGCCCAGCGCATTGCCGGCACCCGTCTCGGCTCGGGAACCACCACCGTGATGGAGCCGCGGTTGATGGTTCGAAACTCCTGCGCCGCTCCCGCGTCAGCGCCCAATGCCGAGGCCGCCGATGTCTGAAGATCTTATCAAGCTCGGCGCGCTGGCCGCGCACCGGCTGCTTGCCGGCGGCGAGCTGACGTCGGTTGAGCTTGTCGATGCCGCAGCCCGGCGGATCGCCATCATCGAACCTGCGGTCAATGCGCTGCCGACGCTGTGCCTGGAGCAGGCCCGCGCGCAGGCGCAGAGCGCAGACAGCGCGCGCCGGGCCGGGCAAAAAACCCTGCTGGGTGGATTGCCGATCGTCGTCAAGGACAACAACGACGTCGGCGGCGTCCGGACCACCAGCGGGACACCGATTTTCAGGACGCGGATCGCCGAGGTTTCGGACCGCACCGTCGCAAAGCTGGAATCCAACGGCGCGATCGTGCTCGGCAAGTCCAATCTGTCCGAACTCGGCGGCGCCCAGACGACCAACGCTGTGCACGGTACGACACGGAATCCCTACGATATCCGTCTCACCTGCGGCGGATCGTCGGGCGGTGCGGCGGTAGCGCTAGCCACCGGCGAGGCGTGGCTCGCGCACGGCAATGATCTCGGCGGCAGCCTGCGGATTCCGGCGGCGTTCTGCAATGTGACCGGGCTGCGTCCGACGCCGGGCCGGGTGCCGCGCAAGCGACTCGCCAATCCGTTCGATACCATGGCGGTGGAAGGCCCGATGGCCCGCGATGTCGCTGACCTCGCCTTCATGTTCGATGCCATGGTCGGCTTCGATCCGGGCGATCCGCTGACCTCGCCAAGCTCCGAGCCGCCGTTTCTCGATGCGGCGGAATCGCCGCACAAGCCCGACCGGCTCGCCATGTCGGTCGATCTCGGCGAACTGCCTGTTAGCGACGATATCCGCGTCGCCATGGCTGAGCTGAGGCGTCTGTTCGAACGCGCCGGCATCACGGTCGCGACGGATTCACCCGATGTCGCCGGCGCCATGGACGCCTTTCGGGCGTTGCGCGGGTCGAGCTTCCTCGCCGCATGGGACCCGTACATGGCGGAACACCGCGGCCAGTTTCCCGAGCCGGTGATGGAAGATATCGAGCGCGGCCGGCATCAACCCGGCGCCGCATTGGCCGCTGCGGAACGATATCGGGCCGAGCTGTTCCGCCGCACCATCGACTTTCTCGACACGCACCGTTTCATGATTTGTCCCGCTACACAGGCGATGCCGTTCCCGGTCGAGACCCTGTTCCTGACCGAATTGGACGGCCACAAGCTTTCGACCTATCTCGACTGGATCTCGATCACGGCGATCTGGTCTTTGACCGGCTGCCCGGCGATTTCAATTCCGGTAGGCTTCTCAAAAGATGGCCTCCCGATCGGCATCCAGATTCTCGCCCATCCGCGTCGCGAGGCCGATCTCTTTCATCTCGCCGCCTGGATCGAACGTGAAATGGCTCTGCCCCGTTTGCCGATCGATCCGCGATCCCAGGCGCAGGCACGTCAAAGGGCGATGGTGCTTTGACGACAATATCGGTCACCGCTGACGGCAACCGCTTGCCGACACGACCGCTCGGCCGCACCGGGCTGAAGGTCAGCGCGATCGGGTTCGGCGCGGCGCCGATCGGTGACCTCTATGCGCGTCTCGATGAGAGCGTGGCCATCGGCGCGGTAACGGCGGCAATCGAATCCGGAATTACCCTGTTCGATGCGGCCCCGCTTTATGGGCACGGCCTGGCTGAACATCGCTGCGGCACCGCGCTGCGCGGACATCCGCGCGACAGCTTCGTGTTATCTACCAAAGTGGGCCGCTGGATGGATCCGTCGAAAGGGCGGGGCGATCGATCGGGATATGTCGGCGGCCTGCCGCACGCGGCCATCATCGATTACTCGTATGACGGCACCATGCGTTCGTTCGAGCAGTCACTGCTGCGGCTGGGCATCGATCGCATCGATATCCTTCTCATTCATGACGTTGATGTCTGGACGCATGGCGCGGCCGCGATCGAGCAGCGTTTCAAGGAGGCGATGGACGGAGCCTATCGTGCGCTCGATCAGCTGCGCAGCGCGAAGGTGATTTCAGCCATCGGCGTCGGCGTCAACGAAGCCGAGATGTGTCAGCGCTTCGCTGAGGCCGGCGATTTCGACGTCATGCTGCTGGCAGGGCGCTATTCGTTGCTGGAGCAGCCGGCGCTGCAGGGGTTTCTGCCCACCGCTGCGCGCAAGGGACTGGGCGTGCTGCTCGGAGGTGTGTTCAATTCCGGCATTCTCGCCACCGGCGCGCGGCCGGGGGCGCATTACAATTATGCCGTAGCGCCGCCGGCAATCATGGCCCGCGTCGAACGGATCGAATCGGTATGTAACGCGCATGGAACCAGGCTCGCCGACGCGGCGCTGCAGTTTCCGCTCGCCCATCCCGCTGTCTCCAGCATCGTGCTGGGGGCAGCGTCGGAGCAGGAAGTTCGCCGGAATATCGCCTCGCAGTCGCGCAAAATTCCAGCGAGTCTGTGGTCCGATCTCAAGGCGGAAGGACTGCTCGAATCCCATGTTCCGGTTCCGGCTTAGCCATGACACCGCGGATCGACGCGCATCAACATTTCTGGCGCATCGCCCGCGGCGACTATTCGTGGCTGACGCCCGCGCTTGGCGCGATCTATCGCGACTTCAACCCCGAAGATCTGGCCCCGCATCTCGCCGCGCATGGAATTGCGGCCACCATCCTGGTGCAGGCTGCACCGACGCATGCCGAGACGGCCTTCCTGCTTGATCTTGCGGACAAGACCGCGTTCGTTGCCGGCGTGGTCGGCTGGACCGAGTTCGCCGCACCCGCCGCCGATGCGACGATCGCAAGACTGGCCGCCGATCCGCTGCTCGTCGGTCTGCGGCCGATGGTGCAGGACATGGATGACGATGACTGGCTTATGCGCGCGGAGCTTGCGCCCGCGTTCGACGCCATGGCCGCGCATCAACTGGTTTTCGACGCGCTGCTAAAACCCCGACATTTGCGACGGCTCATTGCCGTGCTCGAGCGGCACCCTCAGTTGCGTGTCGTTGTCGATCATGCGGCCAAGCCCGCGATTGGAAGTGGCGATGATTCGGCATGGCGGAGTGACGTCGCCGCCGTTGCGCAATTTTCGAACGTCGCCTGCAAACTCTCCGGCCTTGTCACCGAGGCGCCGTCCAACTGGACTGTCGACGATCTGCGACCCTATGTCGAACACCTCCTGATCTGTTTCGGCGCGGAGCGACTGATCTGGGGCAGCGACTGGCCGGTCGTCAATCTCGCCGCGGACTATCGCCGCTGGATCTCGACCGCCGAGCAATTGATGGCCGGACTCGACGTATCAGCGCAATCGCTTGTGTTCGGCGGCAACGCCATCGGTGTTTACTTGTCTGATCGCGGAAAGACCATCGCATGTTGAAGGGTATCGATCCGATCCTGACGCCAGACCTGCTCTGGCTGATGGCCTCGATGGGGCACGGCGACGATCTGGCTGTGGTCGATGCCAACCATCCGGCGGAGCGCATTGCTCGCGCGTCAGTCTCAGGCCGGCTGATCCGGCTGCCCGGCCTGCACCTGCCGCAGGTGATCGGCGCGATTCTCAGCGTCTTTCCGCTCGATGCATCGGAACCGGCTCCGGTCCGCGTCATGATCGATGCACGGGAGCCCGACAAGACGCCGGAGGTTCACGGCGCGGTGCTGCGGGAGATCAACCGTGGTTTGGACCAGCCCATAGCGTTCGGGGCAATCGAGCGCTTTGCATTCTATGACAGCGCGAAACGCAGCTTCGGTGTGGTGCAAGTCGGCGACAAGCGCAGTTTCGGCTGTTTCTTGATCCGGAAGGGCACGATCAACTAGCCGATCAGCCGGGCGGCGGTGTTGTGATGTTTCCGAGACGGATGCGCCGCCCGACGCTCGATCTACTGACGTCGCACGTCGGATCAACCCGGTGGCGTCGATCGGCGCGCCCCCCACATGGCGACCGAGCGCCGCTCGAATCCCTCGCGAAACTGGCCCGTGGATTCGGGAAGCAGCTTGCCGCTGCCCCAGTCGAGAATCACGGCGTGCTGGCGGATGACGTCGAAGGCATCGAGCTCGCCGCCGCGATAGCGCGCCGCCACGCTCTCCGGATCGAGCCGGGCGTTCGTGACGCGCTCGGCCCGGATGGTGGCACGCAGCGCGGCGGTTGCGGCCTCGTCGACCGCGTAGTCGCAGAGTTCGGCGTCGATGGTGGTGATCACCACGCCATAATCCTTGGCTGCGCGCGCGATCGAGACGTAGTCGTCCTTGACATCCTCGATCACAAGGTCGGGCTCGCGTTCGAGCGGATCGCCGAAGCCGCCGCCGCCGGCGGTCGGACGCGAGAACACGTCGCCTTCGCCGATCGGCACGTCGGAGAAGATCGAGCCGAGCCGCTCCTCGGCGGCGGCCCCGGCGCGCTTGAGTGTCAGGCCGTGGGGCATCGACGGCAGGCCGCCGTCGATGCCCCAGACCACGGCGCGTTCGCGGTCGCAGATATAGGAGATCACGGTCTTTTCGGCTTGCAGCATCCGCGAGGTCTTGGTGACCCCGGCGCCGCCGCGCCATCGCCCCCCCGGTTCGAGCACGACGCCGGCGGCATCCACGCGCTCGGGCACCGTCAGCCGGTCGCGCCGCGGCACATACGGCTTGACGACGTCCTTGTAGGTATCCCAGAGGTCTTCCTTGTTGGCGCGCCGGATCTCGATGACGTCGCGAAAGCCCTTGGTGGTCACCACGGCGGTGCGCGGCAGCCGGCGCGTGATCAGGGCGTTGGTCGCGACCGTGGTGCCGTGCGAGAACAGCGCGACCTGGGCAAGGTCGATTCCGGCCCTTGGACACCCCGCTCATGATCCCGTCGTACGATGCGACTTCCTCTCAAACGCGCGCTCGGCACAGGGACGTCGCGGCGGTTGGCGGATCACCGGAGCGGGATGATTTTTCTTCGAAGCGTCATCCCGCTCCATATCCTTGATTGAGCATGATCGTTTCGGAAAACCGGTACCGGCTTTTCCGGATCATGCTCCAGGGTATCGCCTGGGATTATGCGCAACTCGCCGGCGACGCGCTTGACGCTCAGCGCATGAAGCTTTGCGTCAGAGTGCACTGTCGCCTCGATTTCCGGCCGCCTCCCGATCAGGCGTCCGGCATGCCGGCGGAGACCCAGCCCGCGACATCCTCGAGCGTGGCGGCGAATCGCTTCAGCATTTCGTCGACTTGCGCCGTGGTGATGATCATCGGTGGGCAGAAGGCGATGCTGTCGCCGATGGCGCGAATGATCAGGCCGTGGTCATGCGCGCGCTCGAACACTCTCATGCCGACCTTGCCGACAGGGTCGAAGCGGGCCTTGGTCGCCTTGTCGGCGACCAGTTCGATCGCGGCGATCAGGCCCATGCCGCGGACCTCGCCGACCAGCGGATGATTGGCGAAGCGCGCCAGGCCTTCGCGCATATGGGCGCCGACTTCCGCGGCGTTGTTGACCAGTCCGCGCTCCTCGATGATCGCGAGGTTTTCCAGCGCTACCGCGGTGGCGACCGGATGGGCGCCCGTCGTGTAGCCGTGTCCAAAGGTGCCGAGCCGGTCCGACTGGTCGGCCATCGCCTGGTAGATGGTGTCGCTGATCAGGACGGCGGCGAGCGGCTGATAGGACGAGGTGATCTGCTTGGAGCAGACCAGGATGTCCGGCTTGATGCCAAGGCTTTCGCAGCCGAACATGGTGCCGAGCCGCCCGAAACCGTTGATGACTTCATCTGCGATCACCAGCACGTCGTACTTGCGGCAGACCTCCTGGATCCGCTTCCAATAGCCCCGCGGCGGCACGATCACGCCGCCGGCTCCCATCAGCGGCTCGCCGATGAAGGCGGCGACCGTGTCCGGTCCTTCGTCCAGAATCAGGGTCTCAAGCTCGGTCGCGAGCCGCTCGATGAAGGTGTCCTCGCTCTCGCCGGGCAACCCGTTGCGATAATAATGCGGGGCCGAGACATGCCGGGCGAACGGCAGCGGCAGATCGAAACCGCGCTGGTTGGCCTGCAGTCCGGTCAGGCTGCCGGCCGCGATGGTGATGCCATGATAGGCGTTCTGGCGCGAGATGAACTTCTTCTTCTCGGGGCGCCCGAGGGCATTGTTGTAATACCAGACGAACTTGATGGCGCTGTCGTTGGCTTCGCCGCCGGAATTGGTGAAGAAGACGTGCTTCAGTCCCTCCGGTGCGAGCGAGACGAGCTTCTCGGCCAGCAGCGTCGAAGGTTCATGCGTCTTGTGCGAGAAGATGTGATAATAAGGCAGCTTGGACATCTGCCGCGTGGCGGCGTCGACCAGGCGCTTCTCGCCGAACCCGACGCCGACGCTCCACAGGCCGGCGAGCCCCTCGATATATTCGCGTCCCTCGTCGTCGTAGACGTAGATGCCGGAGCCGCGGTCGATCACGATCGGCCCGACACGCTCATGACGCCGCATATTGGTCGCGGGATGGATCTGGTGGGCGATATCTTTGCTGTGCAGGGAGTTCGTGAGCATGGATGCCTTGTCTTTCCAAAGATGAGGAACGCCCGATTTCTATGGGGATATCGCCGGGAGTGACAGCGCCATCATGGAACGCGGGTCCGGCATGCTGCGCGCGCATCGCTCGGCGTGCGGCCGAACCGGCTGCGGTAGTTCCGGCTGAACTGGAAGCCATCGAATCCTTTTCTCCATGCGCCACGAAAACAGCGCTTGATTTGTTGCGTTGCGGCGAGCAATTGTAAAACTCGAAAAATGTTCGCTGATATCGGATTTACTTATGGCTCTGACTTCCGTCAGGTCCGCCACTTCATCGCCACCGCCGAAGCCGGACAGCTTTCGGCCGCGGCTGCATCTCTCAATGTGACGCAATCCGCCGTGACCGCGTCGATCAAGGCGCTTGAAGCCGAGCTCGGCAGGAAGCTGTTCGACCGGCATTCCAACGGCGTCACGCTCACTTTCGACGGACAGCAATTCCTGCAGCGCGCCCGCGTCATCGAGGCCAGCGTGTCCGATGCGATGCAGGGGCCGCATCGCTTGGGGAACCCAGGTCGACGGCACCGTCGACATCGCGGTGAGTTACACTGTCGCGGGCTATTTTCTGCCGCCGCTGCTGTCGCGATTCTGGCGGGCATTTCCGGGCATCACCGTGCGCCTGCACGAATACGCGCGCGATGCCATCGAATACAGCCTGATGAGCGGCAGCGTCGATGCCGCGGTGATGCTGGTCTCCAACCTGCACGACCGCCGTTCGATCCGCTCGCGCCTGCTGTTGCGCTCACCGCGCCGGCTGTGGGCCTGCGCCAACCATCCGCTGTTGCGCAAGGACACCGTGCGGCTGGCCGATCTTGCAAGCGAGCCGTTTCTGATGCTGACCGTCGACGAGGCGGAACGCTCGGCGATGCGCTACTGGCAGAGCACGCCGCACGTCCCCAACGTCATCTTCCGCACCATCTCGGTGGAGGCCGTCCGCAGCATGGTGGCGACCGGCATGGGCATCACCATCTTGTCCGACATGGTGTATCGGCCGTGGTCGCTCGAAGGGCATCGCATCGATCTGAAGACGCTGGACGACACCGTTCACACCATGGACGTCGGCCTCGCCTGGAAAAACAAGGCCAACTTGTCCCCCGCGGCCCGTGCCTTCTGCGAGTTCGTGGCGCTGGCCTATCCGGGACCGGAGCCGGTTCACTTCGATTGACCGATGTGGTGCGCCGTCCGCCGACAGGAGAACATCGCAAGTTTGCGCAATCGGCGGCGGCCATCTGTTTCTGTTGTTTTGTCGCTGGGGACGATCCTTTCGGAGGGTGAACACCGAGAGGCTGAGCTGCTGCCGGTTTGATGGACACCAAGATCGGGTGTTTCATACAGCCGGGGGTGGGTCATGCCGAGATGATCTGGCGAGAGATCATCTGGACGAAGGTGACTATTCCGGGTCGGCTGTCTTCAGAAGCTGCGCGACTTCCATCAATTTTCGGCGCAGACGCTCATCAGCAATGCCGAAGTAGAGTTCGAGGAGCTGACGCGACTCACGCTTCATAACGAGTTCACTCCAATCATCCGGTTCGGAGGTTTGCTTCGACCCGATGGGCGCGCGTTTCTTGCCTTCCAACTCGTCAAAGAACCATGTGATCGGGACGGCGAGTTCTCCGGCAATGCCGTAGAGTCTTGACGCGCTGATCCGTCGACATGAGTCGGCTTCTTCGAGGGCACCCTGCTCTTGGCGCCAGCCTTTCGGCGTGCGTGAGTTCGATTTCTTTTCGGAAAAGTCAGAAGGCATCACGCAACCGCGGTTGAATTCTTGCCAGGCACAATCAACTGGAAGGTTGGAAAATGGTATATCAACTAATGGGTGTAGCTACCAACTAGAATTATGTCATGCGGGTTACAAATGCACGGATTATCATGCCTCAACCACACGATGTGAGAATGGCAGAAAATAATCCATGAAAGAGCCTCTTCCGAAATCGGGGCGCCTACCCACTCAACTCAAGATCAAGTACGGGCCGGTAGGCCTGCTCGGGCGGTTTTTTCTGTGGGCCGATACCGCCGCAAGGGATCGTGGTGTAACGCTGTCTTTTGGTAGCCTTCAGGATCTCGCTGAGGCCAACAGAGGCAACTCTGATAGCTGGCGACCGCTTGTGCCGGTTTTTGACGAGGCTCTGGGCGGCGTTACGCCGGAGACAGCGTTTGTCCTGATCGGGCGGAACAAGCATGGGGAGGTCGTCACAACCCAGGCGGCGCGCATCTATGATTGGCCGACAACGTCTCTGAAGGACGAAGCAGCTTCCCTGCGAATGTTCTTTGCTGATCCCGATGCTGCATTCGCGCGAGGAGATCACTGCGAGATCACCACGCCGATTGCCGAGAAAATCAGCGGGCGTGTCGTCTTTTCCGGTGCCGTCTGGTATCGTCGCGATTTCAGAGGCAAGGACCTTGCATCCATCCAGTCTCGCATTTCGCGGGCATATGCCTTCACACGCTGGAATAGCGATTTCACGATTGGCATGATGGCCAATGCCGTCATCGCCGGCGGTCTGGCAGAGCGTGCCGGATACACGAAGATCGAGCATAGCTGCATCGAACTTGTAGCGTCGCCGCTTGGTGAGATGCGTTGCGGGCTGGGCTGGATGCAGTCTGACGAACTCCTCGCTGATATCGCAGCAGTCATGGACCGGTTGAATGTCCCTGTCATTGGGCCCCGCATTGCGGAGGACGCAAATCCCTGATGTTGCAAGGCGTGGCGATGTTAAATGGTCAAACCTTTCGTCCCGAGGATTCAGAAGGGCTTGTCAAAAGGCTGTTCGGTTGCATCGACGGCAAGGACTGGGCAGGGCTTTCCGGATTTCTCCACGACGAGGCGATCTACGAACGACCGGGTTATGAACCGTTCGTCGGAAAGCCGGCGATCCTGGACTTCTACCTGACGAAACGGATTATTTCGCTCGGCCAGCATCGTGTCGAGAAGGTGCTGAGCGACGGCGCAAACATCGCGTGCTGGGGCAGCTTTTCCGGCGTTGCCAAGAACGGGTGCAATCTCACCATGCGTTTTGCAGATGTCTACCGCATCAGGGAAGGGCGGATTGATCTACGCCGGACATTCTTCGATAGCCCGGCGATCTAGGGCGGCGGGTTGTTGCTTCCAGACGTCAACGACCGACGCGCCGAGCAGGCATGTTTCCCCGTTTGCCTTGCAGGTGAACGGCAAGATGAGACGCTGATAATGGCACTGAATGCTGTCGTTCCTGTCTGGCCGTCTGATCGTGGCGTTCACCTCGTCCAGGCGCGGCACCAGCGTCTCCTGGACGCGGCGGTAAATGCCTTGCACCCACTGGCCGTAATTGTAATCCGGTTGTTCTTCCATAGGCATGCCTCGCGCATTGTTCCGCCAGGTCTCGCCAAAAATCTCAAAGCCAGGTCCGACGTCGGTAATGGTCAGGCGGCCATCTACAGGCTCGACGAGCATGAATCGCCCACGAAGCGAATCGGGCAACATGTCGGCCAGCTTCGTTGAATCGTAAACCTGCTTGGAATCAATCCAATGGGCGAAAAGTGATTCAAGTGCTTTGCCCGCGCTGGCAAGCATTTCGAGCGGCAGCTCTCTGCCCGTGAACGCGCGAGACGGTTTCTGATGGTTCGCAGCAACCTGTTCGGCAAGGTAAGCGATCGTCTGTGCGAGGCTAGGAAAAAGCTTTTCGGCGAACCGGTCCGGTTGGGAAATGACGGCGCGCTCGATCCCCATATCCGCGATGCAGTACAGAGCTGCGGCAATGCTCGTCTGAGACGCTGTTTCGGCTCGAAACCGGATGCGCGCCGCATTGGGAGCGATTTTCGTGACAGCCACAAATCCCAGATTTTCGACGACGTAAGTCAGAAAATCGAAGTCAGGAAGTGAGCAGTGCAGAAAATTTCTTAAAGCTGGTGATCGCGCGTCCCATGCGCGGCCGTGATCATCCAGAATGATAGTTTGCATTGCGACCACCACCGTCAACCCGGGAGCAAAGTCGTCGATCCACCGCCCATTATTTGGCGAAGTTGCATCATCCTAGCCATACTCGCATGGCCAGACATCAAAATTCGATCAATGATCGGCTTCACGCTTCGGTGACAGCGTTCTTCCCGCGATTCCGCTATGCCTCAGCTGTCGCCCCCTCTGGCTGCGCGAAGCCGGCCTCGCGCATGTCTTCGTCGTGCAGGTCGATCAGATAGCCCGTGCGCACGCCCACTTTCGCGTGCACCGAGAGTTCCAAACGTGTGCAAATTCGTTCTGTTTGGAGTGCACACGTTCTTCTTTCTCCCATCGAGGGTGTAAGGTAAATCATTGGAATCGCAAGACTATCGCTTTTCCGTCGCACCATGATGGATTGGAGCGAGAGTTCAAGTTTTTCAATTGGTTAGAAGTCGGCGTGTACACGACGTGTGCAGCGGGAGATTAATAAACATCTTGTGGTGGCCAATGCAGTGACGCGAGGTCCGCAATCCCGGCCAACGTTTGCGAAATTGATTGCTTCTGAATTGCGGCGTCGCTCCCTAGGGTCGGCATGTGCTTGACGAATTTCAGAATCCGCACCTGCACGATCATCCCGAAAAGAGGCGACTACGATCATGAGCAACGCGATCACTGCCACCGGACAAAAGCCGCTGACTCCGGCTATGCTACGGGAGTTGTCCGTGCGGTCCGATTGGCAAGGTCTGGTCCGTGCGGCCAGCCACTACGGCGTCATCGTCGTTGTCGGCACGCTGATCTGGTTGATCTCGTCGCGATACGGAATCGTCTGGGCGTTGCCGCTGGTCGTCGTCCAAGGCTACTTTGTCGCGTTCCTGTTCATGGTGGTACACGAGACTGCCCACAAGACGGCGTTTCGCAGCCGCGCACTCAATCTCGCCTTCGGTCATCTCTCCTCGTTCGCAGTCGGCTTACCTTACGAATACTACTGCCTGTTCCACTGGGATCATCATCGCTATACGCAGGATCCAAAGAGGGATCCGGAGCTGCTGTCGGTTCCGATCCCGACCTCGGACGCACAACTGGTGATCGTCTACAGCGGCTTGCGGCAGGTTGCATTCCGGGCGTGGCTGATGCTTCGCCATGCGTTGACCGGCAACGCCACGTCGCCTTGGATTCCGGAAAACAAGCGCCACGTTGTCGTGAGGGAAGCGCGTCTCTATCTGGCCGGCTACGTTGCGCTGCTGCTGGCATCGGTCGCGCTGAATAGTTGGATCCTGTTGTGGGTCTGGGTCGTCCCCGTGATCGTCGGTCAATTGTTTCTGCGTCCGTATCTGCTTGCAGAACACACCGGCTGCGACCGCACGCGCAGCGCCTTCCAAAATACCCGCACCACCTATACCGCCATGTTCGTGCGCTGGTTTGCTTGGAACATGCCCTATCATGTCGAGCACCATGCCTATCCTTCTATTCCGTTTCATGCGCTGCCGAAGCTGAACCGGATCGTCGCCGATCAGATCGTATACCGGGGCCCGGGCTATATCGCAGTGACGCGGCAGACGTGGGCCTGGTTTCGCCGCGCACGCAACGGCATCGAAAGCCCGATCGGTTCTGATTGAATCGAGATCAGGCTTGATGACGGCCAGCAGGGTGTCGTTGCCGCAGCTACGATACGCCCTAGGTGTGGGCAATACGACGAATTGCCTGCCTTGATCACCATCGGAAACCGGCGCCGCTTGCGCGAAAACCGGGCAGCACGGCCTTGTCGATTTATTGCTTCAGGGTCTTCGATTTTAAGACGATCCTGTCGTCAAGGTCGATCATTCCGGTCGTCGGCATTTTTCTGGCGATGGCAATAGCGGGTCTTGCCGGTAACGGTGCCGCCGACCAGCACGGCGTTGCGTTGCTGGGGTATGAAGCCGCCGGCGAGGTCATTAACCAGCGTCTGGTTGATGGGTGTTCCCTCGAACTGGAAGTCCTCAAGGTCCTTGGTGAGCGGCAGCTTGGCGTAGGCGATGCACTTGTCCAACAGCCATGCGTTCAGTTCGTCGAGGCTTTTGAACCGCAGCCGTGGCGTGAAGAAGCGCTCCCGGACAAGCCCAACCTGGTTCTCGACGGCCGCAGCGCTGATCCGGGGGCGAACCGATGCCGGAATTGAGCGCGCGCGCAAGCTCGGCTAGAAATTCGGCCGCAGGGAGCGGCTTGATGAAGGCCAGAAGCGCAAGGTTGCGGAGCTGTACGCCAAGGGCACCATTCCCGAATTGGCCCGCGAATATGATTGCCACGTCGGGACAATTTGGGGGCTCTTCAACCTGCTGGCATCAAAGTGGCGGCGTAAGGCGCGTTAGGTCTCTTACAAGCAAGGTTTCCGAAAAATGTTCCAACGGATCGGCTGCCAGAGCGCAGGGCGGGCTCTTCTCTTGCCCCGCCAACAGATCTTGTAAGCAATCAAAAATGTTGTGAACTTTAGCACACTCATTAAAAGAATGTTGCCGGAACTCCTGCGGAAATCTCGCTGGAATACCAAGCGCGCCAACGCCGTAGGTTGCTTCGGCAAAAATCCGCCTTAGCGACGCAGCGCGCCTGGATCGCGGCTCGGCGTCAGCTATTGCACGCGTTCAAGCGTAATGAAGCTCCGGTTGCGCGGCTCGTATTGGAAGGCATAGATCCTAGCTTCTTGGCAGGTATCGCCGACGGCAGCCAGCCGATCGAGTTCCCTGCTTTGCGAGAACCTGCGGCCACTGGCGTCGGCATCGTATCTGACGCGGACCGTCGGCGACCTGTTTTCGTTCGATCTGTCATAGCGGTGCGAGATCTTCCATCGGTCGCCCGGCGCCAGGAAGCGGGTTTCCCAGCCGCCGTCGCCGACCTTGCGCGAATAGGTGATGTTGGCCTTGGTGTCGTTCCGCAAGCAAACAACCCCATAGTGTTTTTCGTTGGCGGCTTGAGCTGCCGAGGACCACAGCAGTGCGGCAGAAAGGCCGATTGCAACGGGAAATGAGGACTTGGTCATGACAAAATTCTCCTTGATCGCCATCGCCCTCGCGGTGGAGGGCGCGCAGGGAGGTTACGAAAGGGCGAGGCCGGATGTGCATGATCCACTTCACAATCTCTGAGAGAGGTGCCAGTATGCCGTGGGACACGTTGCCTATATCGGCCGAAATCACCAGCACGAGGCAGCACGGCGCAGCCTCAGTTGGTGGTCGATGGCTTCGCGGTTTCTATGGTGCTCGCGTGCATCGCGTTGACTGCCACCCACGCGTTCACGCCTCCTTGGTGTCCATCAACCGGCAGCAGCTCGAAGTGGCTTAGCTCGCAACCAACGTTGCCAAGAATTGCTCCATCGAAGGCTGTGCAGCAGTTTGCATTTTGTGCAAATCGTCGGGTTTGAGATTCGCATAGCGCCGTAGAATCCGCCAATCTTTACGTCGTAGCCCGTGGAATTGAGAATGGCGACGATCTTTCCGTCATTTCTTTGCGGGTCTTTGCTATCGCGGATAGTGACCATCCGCTTCTTCAGATCAACATCAGACCATTCTATCCGGCAGATCTCAGCCTGGCGCATTGCGAAGCGAATAATTCTGCCGAGCGGTATAAATTGTAAGGGATTACATTAGGCATATTCGATTAACCGATTCAGTTCGTCCTGAGTGGGACGGCGATCGCGCTCGTTAGATTTTCCCACGAGGTCGAGGTGTCTAAGCGCAGCTCGGGCCAACTGAACGCTCTCGATAGAAACGTCGATGCCGTGGACCGCCGCAGCGTGCGTCAGGATGGTTGGTATGAAAGAGAAATCAATCGCGAGAGTTGCTGGTCCCGCGCCTTGTGCAACTCGCTTCCTTCCAAACTCGATCAGTTTCTCGCGAGTGATATCTTTGAGATTCACGCGCCCGAGAGAAGTCTTGAGCGATCTAAGGACCATCGATTTTGAGCGCCGAACCGGCTTGCCAACTTGAGCAAGATCGTCGAGATGTAGAGCGATTAAGTCGGAGACAATGCGCGGCTGTTCCTGAGATTTGGAGCGCCGGATCGGGATACCCTGATCGATTGAGCGCTCGACAGCGAGTGCCCATTCCTCAGCGTCACGTCGTCGGACGAAGGTGTTCGCGACGTACTCACTTTTCCTCCTGACCTGAACGCGCCACCTACCAGACTATAGCCTCGTGAAGGTCGGCATGGCGTGTGCACTCCGTTTCTAATTCGTGTGCGCTACGTGTGCATCGGGAGATCAAATGAGTTACAAACGTGTGCAATTTGGACCAGTTTGAGTGCACACGTGTGCACCGTGTTCGCGTTCTAGTCCGTTAAAAATATAGGACAACTAGTTGAAATATCAGGACTATCTATTTTCTGTGGCGCCTATGATGGATTGGACCGACCGGCATTGCCGGGTGTTCCACCGTCTGATGTCCAGGCGCGCGCGGCTTTACACGGAGATGCTGACGACCGGCGCTGTTATTCATGGCGACCGCAGACGGCTGCTTGGCTTCGATGCAAGCGAGCATCCGGTGGCGCTGCAGCTCGGCGGCTCGGACCCGGGCGATCTCGCGGCCGCTGCGACGATCGGCGAGGATTTTGGCTATGACGAAATCAATCTCAATGTCGGCTGTCCGTCCGATCGCGTAAAGGACGGCCGCTTCGGCGCCTGCCTGATGGCGGAGCCGGCGCTGGTGGCGGAGGGCGTGGCCGCGATGAAGCGTGCGGTGACGATTCCGGTCACGGTCAAATGCCGGATCGGGATCGACGACCAGGATCCGGAAGTCGCTCTCGACGTGCTGGCGCGCAGCGTGATCGCAGCCGGTGCGGACGCGCTGATCGTGCACGCGCGCAAGGCGTGGCTGAATGGTTTGTCGCCGAAGGAAAACCGCGACATCCCGCCGCTCGATTACGACAGGGTCTACCGGCTCAAGGCCGCGCTGCCGGACGTCCCCGTTATCATCAATGGCGGCATCGCCGGCGTTGCGGAGGCGAAGCGGCATCTGGACCATGTCGACGGCGTGATGCTGGGGCGGGTGGCCTATCAGGAGCCGTGGCGACTGCTCGACGTCGATCCGGAACTGTTCGGCGAGGCGGCGCCCCACAACACGATGAAGGACGTGTTCGCGGCGATGGTGCCCTATATCGAGGAGCAATTGGCGCGGGGGACAAAACTGCATTCGATGACGCGGCATTTTGTCGGCGCGTTCCACGGTGTGCCCGGCGCCCGCGCCTTCCGCCGCCATCTGGCGGAGAACGGCGTCAGGCCGGGCGCCGGCATCGACGTGCTGCGCGACGCCATCGCGCAGGTCGAGGATCGCAGGGCGCTGGTCGCGGCGTGAGGATCATCCCCGGGCCCGGAAGCCCGCGGCGAGAGGGCCGCGGGCCGTGGCCCATCCTACTTTGCATGGGGTTGTTTTCGATGTTTTGTGTTCGGACCGACTGATCCGGGCTAGTTGGCTGCCGAGCGGGAGCGCCTGTTGTTGGTGGCGACCTCGGGATAGCCGTGCAGCATCACCTTGTCGGCCCGCACGCCCCAGCTTTCCAGCCGGTCCAGAAAGCTCATGCCGAGCAGGTTGGTCTTCATCTGGCCGCGCGGCACCACCAGCGCCGGGACCGACTTCTCGACCAGGCCGCCGACCGCGAGGCGGTCGAGCGTCAGCCGCGCCGCCTTGGTATGGCCGCCGGCGGTTTCGACGTCGACATTGTATTCGAGCATCTCGATCGGCAGGCCGATCGCCTTCGCCGTCTCCCAGGTCAGGACCACCGAGGTCGCGCCGGTATCGATCACCATCGGCGCCTTGACGCCGTTGATCTTGGCATGCAGCGCGAACTCGCCGGCCTTGCCGCGCGCGATCTGCACGGCAGGCGGCGGCGCGGGGCTGTGTTGCCGCAGCATTTTAGTGACCGAGTTGCCGGCGCGTGCGATCTGGTCGGGATCGCCATAGGCGACGACGGCGCCGGCGGTGGCGGCGAGCATGGCTACCACGAGCAGGAGGCGGATCACAGCGCACCTCCGCAGTCGCGTTCGGACATCAACCGCGTTCGGCGCGCGGCGGCATCGGTGCGAGGCCGGCTTCCACCATGCGCGCGGCAAGCCCTTCCATGACGGCCAGCCGCTCCGTCGTTTCCATGCGATGCCAGCGCGCGATCTCCGGCAGCGTCCGTCCGCAGCCGAAGCAGAGTTTGGTCCTGGGGTCCATCATACAGACTGCGATACACGGCGTTTCTTTGCTCATCGATCGATAGTGAAACGGTTTTCATCGTTGGTGCAAGCGCTTCGGTCACAACCCGGTTCCTGCACTCATGATCGGCTTGTTACGCGCCCGGCGCTTCTCGTCGGCGGCCGCGGAAGCGGTCTGCTCCGGCTGCAAAGGCGGGGCGTTCTCGGCCAGCGGGGCCAGCGCGCTCATCACGCGTTCCGGCGGGAAGGTGACGATCACCTCGGTGCCGATACGCAGCTTCGATTTCAGCGTGAAGGTGCCGCCATGCATGTCGATCAGGCTCTTGGCGATCGGCAGGCCGAGCCCGGCACCCTGTTCGGCCGATTTGATCGAGTTGGAGCCCTGGCCGAACGAGGCCAGCACGATCGGGATTTCATCCTCGGCGATGCCCGAGCCGTTGTCCTTGACGCTCAGATACTGCCCGCCGGATGCGGTCCAGCCCACCTTGAGCCAGATCTCGCCGCCTTGCGGGGTGAACTTGATCGAGTTGGATATCAGATTGAGCACGACCTGGCGGGTGGCGCGTTCGTCGCCCCAGATCCGGGGCATGCCCTTCTCGAACACTTCGTGGATGGTGATGCCGCGGTTGGTGGCGCGTAGCTTGAGCAGGTGGTGGCAGTCGGACACGACGTGCACCAGCGACACCGCTTCCTCGTTCAGTTCGTAGCGGCCGGCCTCGATCCGCGACAGATCGAGAATCTCGTTGATGAGATTGAGCAGGTGAACGCCCGAATTGTGGATGTCGGCGGAGTATTCCTTGTACACAGGCACGGCGTGCGGGCCGAAAATCTCGCTCTTCATCACTTCGGAAAAGCCGAGGATGGCGTTCAGCGGCGTTCGCAGTTCATGGCTCATCTGCGCCAGGAAGCGCGACTTGGCGACGTTGGCGGATTCGGCGCGGTGCCGCGCCTCGTCCGAGATCGCCTTGGCCTGTTCGAGCTCGCCGATCAGCGCATCTTTTTCGGCGCGGGCTTCCAGCGTCGCCAGCGTGGTCGAATGGAGCTGGTGGGCGAGCAGGGCGAAATAGGCTTCGGCGGCGACCGCCAGCAGCGCCAGCGCGTAATTGTCGAAGGTGCCGCCCATGACGAAATTGAGCGCGATTGCCGCCGTCACCGGCGCGGTCGCAGCCATCGCCGCGATCGGCAGCGTCGCGGCCAGCATGCTCGACACCGCGATCACCAGCAGCATCAGGAACATCATCATGGTGTTCGAGACGGTGTCGATGCCGGCCGGATGCAGCAGGATCGCCGTCCAGCTCAGGCCGTAGAGCAGGTCGAGCAGCACGAAGCGGGTTTGCCATTTGCGCGTGGCGGCGAGCGTGGGCTGCTCGCGGAGGAAGCGCAGGCAATTGCGAATGATCGCGGCATGGATGCAGAGCATGCCGACGGTCCACACCGTGGCCGGCACGGCGGCCTTCCAGAGGCCGAACAGGACGCCGGTCGAAACCACCAGCAGCATCACGACGAAGGAGGCCGATACCCGGGTCTGGGCGTATTGCCGGAGCAACTCGGTATCGAAAGCCGGGCGGGTGCCGCTCGAAGACGTTAACCGGTCCCGCGCCTCGCGTACCCGCTGCGCCGCCACGCGCCGGGTGTTGGCCGGCTGCGCGGCCGGCGCCTCTGCCGGAAGCTGGACAACTTCAGGCTTTTCTGCGGGGTTACTCATCGAACAACACAAATCCTGCCCGCGAACCGCACGGGCTTTTGCATTGTCTATCTCTGCCGGTAAATCATTAAGCGATGACTTAAAGAGCTAAAAATTTTCGTTAACCGGAAGTTAAAATTAACCTGTCGGGCAGGCGGAACCCCGCTTCTGACTGGAAAAGAAGCGGGGCGGGCGCTGCGATCTTAACCGGCTTTTTTAACTCACCGCTCCAGCCGGGCCATCAGGCTCGACGTGTCCCAGCGCTTGCCGCCCATCTTCTCGACTTCGGCGTAGAACTGGTCGACCAGTGCGGTCACCGGCAAATTGGCGCCGTTGCGGCGGGCTTCGGCGATGCAGATCGAGAGGTCCTTGCGCATCCATTCAACCGCGAAGCCGAAATCGAACTTGCCGTCGTTCATCGTCTTGTAGCGGTTCTCCATCTGCCAGGACTGCGCCGCACCCTTGGAGATGGTCTCGACCACCGCCGAAATGTCGAGCCCCGCCTTCTTGGCGAAATGCAGGCCCTCGGACAGACCCTGGACGAGGCCCGCGATGCAGATCTGGTTGACCATCTTGGTGAGCTGGCCGCTGCCTGCGGGCCCGAGCAGCTTGCACATCCGCGCGTAAGAGCCGGCGATGATCGGCTCGGCCGCGGCATAGACGTCTTCCTTGCCGCCGCACATCACCGTCAGCACGCCGTTTTCCGCACCGGCCTGTCCGCCGGACACCGGCGCGTCGATGAACTTGAAGCCGGCCTTGGTGGCGGCGGCGTCGAGCTCGCGGGCCACTTCGGCGGAGGCGGTGGTGTGGTCGACGAAGGTGGCGCCCTTCTTCATGCCGGCAAAGGCGCCGTCGGGGCCGATCGTAACCGCGCGCAGGTCGTTGTCGTTGCCGACGCAGCACATCACGAAATCCTGCCCTTCGGCGGCGGCCTTCGGCGTCGCGGCGGTCTTGCCGCCGAACTTGTCCGCCCATTCCTTGGCCTTGGCGCCGGTCCGGTTATAGACGGTGACTTCGTGGCCGCCCTTTTTCACCAGATGTCCCGCCATCGGGAAACCCATGACGCCGAGACCGAGAAAAGCGACTTTAGCCATGTGCGATTACCTTGGAGTTTTGCCGGCGACATCGGGCGGGCCGGACGGGTGTTCTTGAGGAAGGCCGCACCATACAAGCTGCGCAGGGCAGGGCAACGCCTTCGTTTGGCGGGCGGGGCTGGATTTGTGCTAGAATGAGGGTCTGAAGAACCTCACAAAAAAGGGAGTGACATCGCATGGGCGTCAGTGTGGGCGTGCTCGACCATTTCAACATCCGGACCCGCAACCTTGCCGATACGGTCCGGTTCTATGAGGACGTTCTGGGCCTGGAAAAGGGCGCCCGGCCGAACTTCGCCTTTCCGGGGGCGTGGATGTACAGCGAGGGCAAGGCGGTGGTGCATCTCGTCGACATCTCCAAGACCGACGAGGCGCAAAAGCCGGATTCCGGGGTGGTCCATCACGTCGCGTTCGCCAGCTCCGGCTTCGACGGCATGAAGCGGCGGCTGGAGCAAAAGGGCATGGCGTATGAATCCCGCCAGGTTCCGGGCGGCGATCTCTGGCAGATCTTCGTCGATGATCCCAACGGCGTCATGATCGAACTGAACTACGAGGCGGCCAAGGAGCAGGGAACCTCGGCGCCGGCCATGCGCACGGACGATGTGGGAGCGAGGTAGCCTTTTGCGCGGAACCGCTCTATGGGTCGCATCGGACTGACGCCGTCGTTTCGGGACGATCGCTGACGCCTCGGATCGCTCGGAGGTTAGTCGGGGCGCGTCTAGAAGCGCGTCAATAGAAGAGAGTAGAGCCCGGTTCTCACTCTGGACCAAAAAGGCCTCAGGAGATGCGCGAGTGGGCGTGACGCAGCAGCAGGTTCTGGATTCCCTCAAGCAGGTGGCTTCGCCCCGCGGCGTGCCCCTGACCAACGCCAACGTGCTGTCGGCGATCTCGGTCACCGACGGCAAGGTGTTCTTCTCCATCAACGTCGATGCCGCGGAGGCCCGGGCTTGGGAAAGCGTGCGCGCGGAGGCCGAGGCCGCCGTGCGCGCCATCCCCGGCGTCACCGCGGCGATGATCGCGCTGACCGCCGAGCGCAAGCCCGGATCGCCGTCGCCTGCGCCCGCGCCGCATCGTCATGCCCATTCGCAATCTCCCGGCGTGCAGCCGGTTTCCGCGCATCGCCCGCCGCAAGGCGGGGCGTCGCCGATGTCGAAACAGGCGGAAATTCCCGGTGTCGCCGCCGTCATCGCGGTGGCCTCGGGCAAGGGCGGCGTCGGCAAATCCACCACCGCGCTCAATCTCGCATTGGGCCTGCGCGACCTTGGCCTGCGCGTCGGCCTGTTGGACGCGGATATTTACGGCCCCTCGGTGCCGCGGCTGACCGGCATCAATGAGAAGCCGCAGCTCGACGGCAACAGGAAGATGATTCCAATCCAGCGTTTCGGTCTCGCCATCATGTCGATCGGTTTTCTGGTCGAGGAAGACACCGCGATGATCTGGCGCGGGCCGATGGTGATGTCGGCGATCACCCAGATGCTGCGCGACGTGGCGTGGGGCACGCTCGATATCCTGGTGGTCGACATGCCGCCCGGCACCGGCGATGCGCAACTGACGCTGGCGCAGAACGTGCCGCTGAAGGGCGCGGTGATCATCTCGACCCCGCAGGATCTCTCGCTGATCGACGCGCGGCGGGGGCTCGCCATGTTCAAGAAGGTCAATGTGCCGGTGCTGGGCATCGTCGAGAACATGAGCTACTTCCAGTGCCCCGAATGCGGCACGAGGTCGGACATTTTCGGCCACGGTGGGGCGCGGCAGGAGGCGGAGCGGCTGGGTGTGCCGTTCCTGGGCGAGATCCCGTTGCATATGTCGATCCGGACCACGTCCGACGACGGTAACCCGGTGGTGGCGAGCGACCCGGATGGACCACATGCCGCGATCTACCGGGCTATCGGGAGCAAGGTCCGCGACCAGCTTCAAGTTGCCATCGCCGCAGCCTGACAGGCCTTTATCCTGGCTCTCTAAGACTTTGGTTTAATCAGCGCAGTCATGCCTTTGTCGCGTTTTCGATAGCCGACTTCCGTGTTAAAGCCGCCCCGCCAGAGCCCCCCGGATGACATGGATTCGCCCGCCGGAGGACGTGCTCGAGGAATTGGGAAACGCCCGTCTGAAGGAGAGACTTGAATGAAGCGTCGTGATTTTTTGAAGGTTTCAGCGGCTGGTGCTGCTGCGACAGCCGTTGCCTCGCCGGCGATCGCGCAATCGTCGCCGGAGGTCAAATGGCGCCTGACGTCGAGCTTCCCGAAGTCGCTCGATACCATCTATGGCGGCGCCGAACAGGTGTCGAAGTACGTCGCCGAAATGACCGACAACAAGTTCCAGCTTCAGGTGTTTGCGGCCGGCGAAGTGGTCCCCGGTCTGCAGGCGCTGGATGCGACCTCCAACAACACCGTCGATATGTGCCACACGGTGTCCTATTACTACGTCGGCAAGGATCCGACGTTTGCGATCTTCGCTTCGGTCCCGTTCGGCCTTAACGCCCGCCAGAATAACTCCTGGTGGTATCAGGGCGGCGGCGAGCAACTCGGCAACGAGTTCTTCAAGAAGTTCGGCGTAATAGGCTTTCCCTGCGGCAACACCGGGACCCAGATGGGCGGCTGGTTCCGCAAGGAGATCAAGACCGTTGCCGACCTGTCGGGCCTCAAGATGCGCATCGGCGGCATCGCCGGTCAGGTGCTGCAGAAGGTCGGCGTGGTGCCGCAGCAGCTCGCCGGCGGCGATATCTATCCGGCGCTCGAAAAAGGCACCATCGATGCGGCCGAGTGGGTCGGTCCCTACGACGACGAAAAGCTCGGCTTCGCCAAGGTCGCGAAGTACTACTACTATCCGGGCTTCTGGGAAGGCGGACCGACGGTCCACGCCTTCGCCAATCTCGAGAAGTGGAATGCGCTGCCGAAGAGCTACCAGGCGATTCTGACCAATGCCTGCGCGCACGCCAACACCTGGATGAATGCACGCTACGACATGCAGAACCCGGCCGCACTGAAGCGTCTGGTCGCTGGCGGCACGCAGCTTCGTCCCTTTACCAATGAAGTGCTGGAAGCCTGCCTGAAGGCCACCAATGAATTGTGGAGTGAGGTCTCGGGCAAAAACGCCGACTTCAAGAAGACGATTGACGCGATGCAGGCCTATCGCTCCGACCAGTATTTGTGGTGGCAGGTCGCCGAATACACCTATGACACCTTCATGATCCGCTCGCGCACGCGCGGCTGATACAGAGCTCGAAGAGCGGCAAAAGCCCGGTCTCGTTGCGAGACCGGGCTTTTTTGACGGCACCCCCCCCGCAGCGAAGTTGCGGGAGGGAGTCGCGTGGCAAGAGACGCTATTGTTTGGGAGATCCGAAATCGATCGGCGGCAGCTCGATCTGCGGCACCTCGATCTTGATCGTGTTTGGATCGATGTTGGACGCCACACCCTTGTAGTGCATCACCATCGAGGGGAACAGGATGACTAGTCCGACCATGATGACCTGGATGATGACGAACGGCACGGCTCCCCAGTAGATCTGGCCGGTCGTCACCGGGTCCATGCGCTTTCCGGTAATGCGATCGATATAGGATTCCTTTGGCGCCACCGAGCGCAGGTAGAACAGCGCGAACCCGAACGGCGGATGCATGAACGACGTCTGCATGTTGACGCCGAGGATCACACCAAACCAGATCAGGTCGATGCCGAGCTTTTCCGCCACCGGTCCGAGCAGCGGAATGATGATGAAGGCGAGTTCGAAGAAGTCGAGGAAGAAGGCGAGAATGAACACGAGCGCGTTGACGAAAATGAGAAAGCCGACCTGGCCGCCGGGCAGGGATGTCAGCAGATGCTCGACCCATACGTGACCGTTCACGCCGTAGAAGGTCAGCGAGAACACCCGCGCACCGATCAGGATGAAGATGACGAAGGCGGAAAGCTTCGCGGTCGACTCCGTGGCCTGCCGGATCAGGTCCCAGCTCAGCCGCCGCTTGGCGGCGCCGAGAATGACCGCGCCGGCCGCGCCCATCGCGCCGCCCTCGGTGGGGGTCGCGATACCGATGAAGATCGTACCGAGCACGAGGAAGATCAGGAACAGCGGCGGCACCATGACAAACGTGGTTTGCTGCGCCATCGCCGACAGGAAGCGGAATCCCGTAAGCTTGTCGATGACCCAGTTCAGTACAGCCACGAAGAATGCGAACAGGATCCCGTAGAACATACTGAGCACGACGTAGTCGGCGCCGTGGGTTGATGAGCCGCGCATCATGAACCAGCCGAAACCCACGCTGGCCAGCGTGAGCACGCCGAGCGAAAGCAGGCCGCGGCTGCCGTCCTGCTCGCGGAACCCGATCGCCTCCGGCGGCAGTCCCGGCGCCGCCTTCGGGAAGATCATCGTCACGAGAAAGGCGTATCCGGCGTAAAGGCCCGCAAGCACCATGCCTGGGATGAAGGCGCCTTCGTACATGTCGCCGACGGACTTGCCGAGCTGGTCGGCCATCACGATCAGGACCAGCGAGGGCGGAATGATTTGCGCCAGCGTGCCCGAGGCCGCGATGATGCCGGTCGCCATCCGGCGGTCGTAGCCATAGCGCAACATGATCGGCAGCGAGATCAGGCCCATGGAGATCACGGAAGCGGCAACGACGCCGGTCGTTGCCGCGAGCAGGGCGCCGACGAAAACGACGGCATAGGCGAGGCCACCGCGGATGGTGCCGAACAACTGCCCGATGGTGTCGAGCAAGTCCTCGGCCATGCCGGATCGCTCCAGAATCAATCCCATGAACGTAAAGAACGGGATCGCGAGCAGCGTGTCGTTGTTCATCACGCCGTAAACGCGCTCGGGAAGCGCTTGCAGAAAGTCCGGGCGGAACTCCCCAAGCTGGATGCCCACGATGGCGTAAAGCAGGCCGACCGCACCGAGCGAAAATGCCGCCGGATAGCCGAGCAGCAGCATGATCACCAGTGACGCGAACATGATTGGCGCCATGTTGGCGATAAGAAAGGCTGTCATCTCTTGTCCCCCGACGCGTACGCGATCAGCGTTTTTCGATCGCCTCGACGAGGTGTTCGACCTCGGCTTCGAGCGCGTGCACCTGTGATGCGTGCGGATCCGGAATAAGGCCGCGCATCACGGCGATGCGCTTGATCAGCTCGGAAAAACCCTGAACCAGCAAGAACGCGAACCCGATGATGACCAGCGACTTGGCCGGCCATTGCGGAAGCCCGCCCGCGTTGCCCGATTGCTCGTTGACCTCGTACGAGCGCATGAAGAACGGGCCGCCGGTGACAATCATGACGATACACAGCGGCATCAAAAAGAACGCGTGTCCAACGACGTCGATAATGTCACGCGCGGTTTTTGGCAGTGCGTTGCTGACGATATCGATTCGGATGTGTTCGTTGTCCAGCAATGTCCATGGCGAGCACATCAAGAAGACGATGCTGAACAGCACCCATTGCAGCTCCAGCCATGAATTGGATGAAATGTCGAACGTCTTACGCATGATGGCGTTTGCCGCCGAGATCACGACGGCCAGAACAATCAGCCACGCCAGACGCTTGCCCGTCCATCTTGTGAACGCGTCGATTCCACGGCTCAGTTTCAAGAGCGCTTGCAACGGTAACCCTCCCCAATTCGCATCTGCAGTCTTGGCGGCACCCAAAAGGCGCAGCGGCCTGTCCGGCCGGGCTAGCATGAAGCCCCCGCACCAAACCAGTGGGCGCGGGTCTCGTCAATTGGAAGTTTGTTGATATTGAAAGGGAATTAGCCCTTTGGATCGGCGGTCCGCGTCTGCCGTCCAGTCGCGGTCGGCGTTCGTTACTGCTTCGGAGGGCCGAAATCCAGCGATGGGAGTTCGATCTCCGGTACCACGATCTTGACCTTGCTGAGATCGACGTCGACCGGCTTGTCGAGCAAAGCCGTCACCGTGATGGGGAAGGCGATCACGATCGCCACCATGATCGCCTGCAAGCCGATCCAGGGCAGCGCCCCCCAGTAGATGTCGGAACTCTTCACTTCCTTGGGGGCTACGCCGCGTAAATAGAACAGCGCAAAACCGAATGGCGGATGCAGGAACGAAGTCTGCATGTTGACGCAGAGCATGACGCCGAACCAGATCAGCGCGGCATCTGCCCCCACCACGGGCGCCAGCACCTTCTGCGCGATCGGCGCCACCATCGGCAGGATGATGAACGCGATCTCGAAGAAGTCGAGGAAGAACGCCAGGAAGAAGATGAAGAGGTTGATGAAGATCAGAAAACCCCAGACGCCGCCGGGCAGCGAGGTCAGGTGGTGTTCGAGCCAGACGCCGCCGGAGACGCCGAGGAACACGACCGAGAAGCAGGTTGATCCGATCAGGATGAACACCACCATGGTGGAGAGCCGCATCGTCGACTCGTAGCCCTGCTTGATCAGGTCGCGCAGGTCCGGAATGCGGACGGCTTCGAGGCAGAGCCAGACCACGGCGATATAGAGCACGGCGAAGGTCAGCTTCAGCAGCTTGCCTTCGCCGACCAGCATTCCGATGATCACGGCGACGCCGGTGGCGGCGATGCCGAGGAGCAGCATCTTGTGCCCCTTGTCGCTGAGGTCCTTGTGATGGATGGCGGCAAGCACGATGGCGCCGATGGCGCCCATCGCGCCGGCTTCGGTCGGCGTCGCCAGGCCGAGCATCATGGTGCCGAGCACGACGAAAATCAGCACGGCCGACGGGATGATGCCCATCAGGCATTTGCGCCAGAGCGGCCAGCCCCGGAGCGTGAGCTCGTCCCTCGGCACGGCCGGGACGTGATGGGGCAGGAAGATACTGAGAAAGAACGTGTAGCCGGCGAACAGGGCGATCTGCAGGATCGATGGGCCCCAGGCGCCGAGATACATGTCGCCGACCGATTTTCCGAGCTGGTCGGCCATCACGATCAGCACCAGCGAGGGCGGCACCAGCTGCGTGATGGTACCGGATGCCGCGAGCACGCCGGTGATGTAGCGGACGTTATAGTTATAGCGCAGCATCACCGGCATTGAGATCAGCGCCATCGCGATGACCTGCGCCGCCACGGTGCCTGTGATCGCGCCAAGGATGAAGCCGACGATGATGACGGAATAGCCGAGGCCGCCGCGGACCGGGCCGAACAACTGGCCCATCGAATCAAGCATGTCCTCGGCGAGGCCGCAGCGCTCGAGAATGGCGCCCATGAAGGTGAAGAACGGGATCGCCAGCAGCAATTCGTTTGAAAGCACGCTGCCGAAGATGCGCCCCGGGATCGCCTGCAGGAAGTTCATGTCGAAGAAGCCGAGATGGATCGACAGGAACCCGAACGACAGCCCGAGCGCGGCCAGCGTGAAGGCCACCGGAAAGCCGATCAGCATGGCCAGGATCAGGCCGCCGAACATCAGCGGCGGCATCATCTCCAGCGTGATCATTGGGTCGGCCTCTCGTACTTCGCATCGATCACGACATATCCCTTCAGTGCAGCGATGCGCTTGATCACTTCGGAGACGCCTTGCAGCGCCAGGAGAACTAAGCCGACGGGAACGACGAGCTTGATCGGCCAGCGCAGCAGGCCGCCGGCATTGCTCGACGTTTCACCGACGACATAGGACTGCACGAAGAACGGCCACGAGAGATAGCTGAGCAACAGGCAGGACGGGATGAGGAAAAACAGCGTGCCGATCAGGTCGAGCTTGAGTTGGCCACGCTCGGACAGCATCAGGTACAGGATTTCGACCCGGACATGCTCGTTCTTTTTGAACGTATAGGAGGCGCCGAACATCACGAACACGGCGAACATGTACCATTGCAGTTCGAGCCAGGCGTTGGAAGAGTAGCCGAACGCGTACCGGATCATGGCGTTGCCGGCGCTCACGATGCAGGCCGCGAGCACGAGCCAGTTGCAGACGCCGCCTAGTTTCTCATTGAGCCAATCGATAGAGTTACTCAGTGCCAGCAATGGGCGCATTACGCTCTCCTCGGCTGCGTCATCGACGCGCCGGACTATTCGTGGACATTGCGTCGCTTCCCCCGCCAGGCAGACGGAGCCGTCGCAGCGCGGCTTTATCCCGGCGCCGCACACGCGCGAAACCACAGCTCATTCGCTGGAGCGATTGCAACGATAGTCCTCCCCCATCTCGTGCTACCGCCGTCTGACTGCACCTGGAAGATGCAGCGGCCTGTCCCGGCCGGGCTGGCGTGAAAGCACCCGCACCATTTCAGCGCGGCGCGGCGGCGTCAATTGGGGAATGGAAATTGGGGCTCAGCTGAATTTCAGGGCAATTGGTTGCGTGAAAGGCTTGACCGGGCGCCGAAATTTCAACCGCCGGTAACGCTCATGTGGCGACTAACACTCGGGCGATCATGCCGGCGGTCGATGATGAAGTCGTGGCCCTTCGGCTTCAACCCGATGGCGCGATCGATCGCGGCCGACAGCAGATCGTCGTCGGCGGAGGCACGCAGCGGCTTGCGCAGATCGGAGGCATCCTCGTGACCGAGGCAGGTGTGCAGCGTTCCGGTGCAGGTGATCCGTACCCGATTACAGGACTCGCAGAAATTATGCGTCATCGGCGTGATGAAGCCGAGCTTGCCGCCGGTTTCCGCCACGCGGACGTAGCGCGCAGGCCCGCCGGAGTCGTCGTCGAGGTCGGACAGCGTGTAGTGCTTGGCGAGGCGGGCGCGCAGCAGCGACAGCGGTACGTACTGATCGATGCGGCCTTCGCCGATATCGCCCATCGGCATCACCTCGATCAGCGTCAGCGCCATGCCCTTGCCGTGCGCCCATTCCATCAGCGCGGGGATTTCTTCCTCGTTCATGTTCTTCAGCGCGACCGCATTGATCTTGACGGCGAGGCCGGCGTCGCGCGCGGCCTCGATGCCGGCCAGCACCTTGTCGAGATCGCCCCAGCGGGTGATGGCGCGGAATTTTGCCGCATCGAGCGTGTCGAGCGAGACGTTGACGCGGCGGACGCCGCAGTCGGCGAGCTCTGTCGCGAAGCGCGCCAGTTGCGACGCGTTGGTGGTCAGCGTCAGTTCGTCCAGCGCACCGCTGGAAAGGTGCCGTGACAGCGAACGCACCAGCGTCATCACGTTACGCCGGACCAGCGGCTCGCCGCCGGTGAGCCGAATCTTTCGTACGCCCTTGGCGACGAAGGCCGAGCACAGCCGGTCGAGTTCTTCCAGCGTCAGCAGGTCCTTTTTCGGCAGGAAGGTCATGTCCTCGGACATGCAGTAGAAGCAGCGCAGGTCGCAGCGATCGGTCACCGACACGCGCAGGTATCGGATGGTCCGCCCGAACGGATCGACCATCGGCTGGAACCGTTGGTCGGATGAAGTCAACGAGGAACCGGTCATAACCTGCCTTGCTGGTTTCGGCGCGAGGGGCCCCGCGACGCCGCTGGTATAATCTAGGCACCTTCCGGGCCGGCTACAATCCGCAAGCCGCCGGAGCGGTTCAGCGTGCGGTGGGCTGCGTGGGGGCGTCAGCAGGGGCCGGCGCCGTCGCCGCCTTGGATGGCTTCGGCTTTTTCGGACGCTTCGGCTTGCGCGCCCCCGGCGGCGGCGCGGCCGGCTGAAGTTCGGCGAATACCGGGCTCGGCTCGATGATGGTGGTCGGCGGCGAGGCAAAATCGCCGGGATTGCGGATCACCTGGACCGGAACGGTTACCGTCTGGAACCGCGCCATCGCGAAGGTTACGGAGAAGCCGGCGTCGGGTGCGGGCAGGTCGATCGCGCAGGGGGTCTTGCAGCCCGGTCCGAGCGAGGTGGTCGCTTCCGCACCCGGTGGCGCCGATTCCAGGGCGACCTTCACCAGCGGCGGCGCCGACTTGAAGGAATCGAACGAAAAGGATGAGCAGCCGGCGAGGCCCGCTCCGACGACGGCAATCGCGATGACACGTCGCATGACCCACCACTCTGAATTGCATGCGGCAATCCGCCACAAGGCGAACCATAGGTTGCCCAGAACAGAGCTGCAACAGAGTTGGGCGAAATTGTTACGCCTTGATGAGGCTTTCCACTGCCGCCGGCAGGTCCTTCATATGGCCGATCAGCCGGTCGGGCTTGAGCTCGGCGATTGGCACGTCGGTGTAGCCGAATTCGACGCCGATCACGGGAACGCCGGCCCGCCGTGCCACGCCGACGTCGGGGCCGGCGTCGCCCACCATGATGACCGCGGCCATATCGCCGCCCGCGCGCGCCACCGTCTGCTGCAGGATGATCGGGTCGGGCTTGGAGACCCCGAACGTGTCGGCGCCGCAGATCGCGGAAAACCGTCCGCTCAGACCCAACTCGTCGAGCAGGCGCTTCGACAGCCATTCCAGCTTGTTGGTGCACACCGCGAAGCGGCAGCCTTGTGCCGCAAGATCATCGAGCGAGGCTTCCAGGCCCTCGAACGGCCGCGAGGCGTCGGCGATGTGGGCGGCATAGAAGTCGATGAAATCTTTCAGGAGGCGATCGACGTCCGCAACGCTCATCATGCGCCCTTCGACCTCCAGCCCGCGCTCGATCAGCTTGCGGGCGCCGGCGCCGATCATGTTGCGCGCCGATTGCAGCGGCACCGGCGGCATGCCTTCTCGGCCGAGCACGTAATTGAGCGCGGCGATCAGATCGGGTGCGGTGTCGACGAGAGTGCCGTCGAGATCGAAGACGATGGTGCGGGGAAGGGGCATGTGAATTGGCTATCGTCAGGCCGGGCATCGTGCAAGTAGGGAAGTTCAAATCCAGCCAGGACCGCCATGCGGGAGTTGGCCGGCAAGACCGCCTTCACTGGCGTCGGCGAAAGCGGGCGCAACCGGTGCGCTATGGCCCGTCACAGCCGCTCGATCCCGCCAGTCCGGCGGTGGCCGTCGTGGTCGATCGCCAGACAGATCGCCGCCGGGCTCGATCCTGACGCGGTCGCCGTGCGTTTGCTCGCGGCGATCCGGAATGATGTGCACTTTATTTCACACATCCCGGCATGCGGGCCGAGGTTGAGGGGCGTTTCGCCGCCATTTCGGCCGCGATGGACGCGGTTTCACCCCCATAATCCGGCTCACCTAACACCTTAAGTGCTGTTCCCAAGGACCAAACGACGCTAGACATGCGCCCGCGGATCGGCGGATTCTTTAGGGCACTCGGCACGTGGATATGGACCAGTTGAAGCGGCAGGCGGCGGCTCAGGCGCTGGCGCATGTACAGGACGGCATGAAGCTCGGGCTCGGCACCGGCTCGACCGCCAAACATTTTGTCGACCTGCTCGGCGAGAAGGTCGCCGGCGGCTTGAACGTGGTGGGCGTGCCGACCTCGGAAGCGACCCGCGCCCAGGCCGAAGCCTGCAAGATTCCTTTGACCACGCTTGACGCGATCGACCGCCTCGACCTCACGGTGGACGGCGCCGACGAAATCGACGGCGCGCTCAACCTGATCAAGGGCGGTGGCGGTGCGCTGTTGCGGGAGAAGATCGTGGCGGCGGCCTCGGATCGCATGATCGTGATTGCCGACGACACCAAATGGGTCGATGCGCTCGGCCGTTTCCCACTACCTGTAGAGGTGATTCCGTTCGGGGTGGCCGCCACCCGGCGGGCCATCGCTGCCGCGTTTGCCCAAAGCGGCGTTTCCGGGCAAATGGGGCTCCGCAAGGGCAAGGACGGCCACGTTTTTGTCACCGATGGCGGCCACTGGATTATCGATGCCCATCTGGGGCGCATCACGGATGCGCCCCGTCTGGCGGGCCTGTTGAGCCTGATCCCGGGTGTCGTCGAACACGGGTTGTTCATTGGCCTGGCCAGCACCGCCATCCTGGCAGGTGCTCAGGGAATTCGCGTAGTTGAGCGGCGGTAGCGCCGGTAATCGAGGAGAATCGGAATGAAGAGTCTTTCACGGATTTTGTCGGCGGCCGGCCTTGCAATGGGACTGGCCCTGACCGCCGTTCCGGCCGAGGCGCAGCAGAAGAATGCGCCCGCCGCGGCCACACCGCTCAAGCCGGCTTCGCCGGCCGCCATCGCCGCCGCCAAGGAAATCCTGACGATGAAGAACGCGAGCGCGATGTACGCCAACGCCGTTCCCAATCTGGTCCAGCAGACCAAGAACGTGCTGCTACAGAGCAACCTGAACTATCAGAAGGACCTCAACGACGTCGCCGAGATCGTCGCGAAGAATCTCGCCGGGCGCGAGAAGGAAATCGGCGACGGCATGGCGCAGGTTTACGCCAACGAGTTCACCGAGCAGGAGCTGAAGGACCTCGTCACATTCTACAAGTCGACGCTCGGCCAGAAGCTGCTCGCCAGCGAACCGCGCGCCATCCAGTTCAGCATGTCCTACATGAACCAGTGGGCGCAGAACTTTGCCGAAACCATCAACGGCCAGTTCCGCGCCGAGATGAAGAAGCGCGGCAAGGAAATCTGAGCCCGTAGCGTTTTCGAGCGAAGTGGATTTCCGGCTCGCGTAAAGAAAACGCGTCAAACAAAAGAGCAATCGGGACTGAACCATGGCTGAGTTCGACGTCGATCTGTTCGTCATCGGCGGTGGCTCGGGCGGCGTGCGCGCCGCCCGAATCGCGGCGGGTTACGGCGCGAAGGTCATGGTCGCCGAAGAATACCGGATGGGCGGCACCTGCGTGATCCGCGGTTGCGTGCCGAAAAAGCTGTTCGTGATCGGCTCGCACGTCAAGCACGAGATCGAGGACGCCGCCGGTTTCGGCTGGACCATCCCGAGCGCCACCTTCGACTGGTCGACGCTGGTCGCCAACAAGGACAAGGAGATCGCGCGGTTGGAGGGCATCTACGCCGCCAACGTCGAGAAGACCGGCGCGCGCATCGCAAAGACCCGCGCGGTGCTGGAAGGTGCCCACACGCTGCGCCTGATGACTGGCGAGAACGTCACCGCAAAATACATCCTGATCGCGACCGGCGGCGCGCCCAACCATGGCCGCGAAATTCCCGGCATCGAGCATGTGATTTCCTCCAACGAAGCGTTTCATCTCCCCGAATTGCCGAAGCGCATCGTGATCCAGGGCGGCGGCTATATCGCGCTGGAGTTCGCCGGCATTTTTGCCGGCTTCGGCTCCGACGTGACCGTGATCTATCGCGGCGACAACATCCTGCGCGGGTTCGACGAAGACGTCCGCAAGCATGTCCGCGCCGAGATGGAGAAGCAGGGGATTACGATCATCACCGGCTGCACCATCGACAGGGTGGAGAAGCACGGCCACGAATTCACCACGCACCTGTCGAGCGGCTCCAGCATCGCCTCGGACAAGGTGATGTTCGCGATCGGGCGGCACCCGAATGTCGCCAATCTTGGACTGGAAAAGGCCGGCGTCGCCATCAACCCGGCGAACGGCGGCATCGCCGTCGACAGCTGGTCAAAAACCTCGGTCGACAACATCTATGCGATCGGCGACGTCACCCACCGCATCAACCTGACGCCGGTGGCGATCCGCGAGGGGCATGCCTTCGCCGACACCGTGTTCGGCAAGCGCCCGGTCCAGGTCGATCACGCGACGATCCCGACCGCGGTGTTCTCGCAGCCCGAGGTCGGCACCGTCGGCCTGACCGAAGCTGAAGCCTGCGCGGCGTTCAGTCATGTCGATATCTACAAGACCGATTTCCGCCCGATCAAGACGACGATGTCCGGCCGCGACACCCGCGTGCTGATGAAGCTCGTGGTCGACGGCACGACGGATCGCGTGCTCGGCTGTCACATTGTCGGCGATGCTGCAGCCGAGATCGTCCAGGCGGTCGCCATTGCCGTGAAGATGAAGGCGACCAAGGCCGAGTTCGACGCCACCATTGCGGTGCATCCGTCCGCCGCCGAGGAACTGGTGACGATGCGGACGCCGACCGCGCGGCATGTCAGGCAGGCGGCGGAGTAGGGCGGTATCTTCACGTCGCGTCCTTGAACAAAACGCGCCCTGGCGCGTTGACAGGGATGGCTAAACCTGGACCATCCTCAACGGGACCGATGCGAACCCAGCCGCTTCAGCTGGGCATGATGCAGCCCACGCTGCCGCTGATGCCGTCGGCAAGCTCTGAAGCAAACGTTCGGGACCGCACGCCGCGCAAACGCTTGACGAGGGCGCAACTGGTCGACGCCGTCAAAGCGAAAATCTCCCGCCGGAACTCGCTCCGGAAGCAGCGCGCCGCGCTCAAGAGCTAGCGTGGCGCGATACCGTCAACGCGCAAACTCCGCCACTCAATTTTGCGAGTCGATTTGCCGGTCGAACGCGCGAAGATATGACAGGCCATGCACGGTCAGCCGGTGTGGGTCCTTTTCGCCTTCGAGATACATCTTCATCAGGTGCTTCGAGAGGCGCTCCCTTGTACCCCTGACCACCGAGCGATCGGCGAGGGTTTCATAGATGCTGAGCGTGCGATCGACGGGAAGCGTGTCCATGGGCTTGTCTCGTGGGCTGAATTGCAGGGCTCGACTAGGTAAGGCCGGCTCCGTCTGATTGTTCCGAAATCGAGGTCGGGGCACGTGCCGTAATTTTGGGCCCGGTCTGCCCACTACCCGTCGAACCGGCGGGGAACGCACTACCGGGGCCTGCCGCGCTCTGCTAACGATGCAACCCGGCTTTCAGCAACGGAGCGAGACGAGCGATGATTGAGCAGATTGGGATCGTGGGCGCAGGCACGATGGGTAACGGGATCGCGCAGGTGTGCGCCGCCGCCGGTCTTCCCGTCGTCATGAGCGATATCTCCGATGCCGCGCTCTCCCGCGGCATGTCGGTGGTTTCGAACAGCCTGGAGCGGCTGGTCAACAAGCAGAAGATGACCGACGCCGACCGGCAGGCCGCTCTGGCGCGGATCACCACGACGACGGACACGGCGAAGTTTTCGACCTGCGATCTCGTGATCGAGGCCGCGACCGAGAACGAAGACCTGAAGATCAAGATATTGAAAGATCTCTGCGCCAAGGTGGGGTCGCGGACGTTGCTTGCCACCAACACGTCCTCGATCTCGATCACAAAGCTTGCTGCCGCGACCGACCGGCCGGACCGCTTCATCGGCATGCACTTCTTCAACCCGGTGCCGCTGATGGCGCTGCTCGAATTGATCCGCGGCCTGCAGACCTCGGACGATACCCACGCCAAGGCGGAAGCGTTTGCCAGGAAGGTCGGCAAGGTGGCGATCACGGCGAAGAACAGCCCGGGCTTTGCGGTCAACCGCATCCTGTGCCCGATGATCAACGAGGCGATCTTCGCGCTGCAGGAAGGAATCGCGACGGCGGAAGACCTCGACGCCGGCATGAAGCTCGGCTGCAACCATCCGATCGGCCCGCTGGCGCTTGCCGACATGATCGGCTTGGATACGATGCTGTCGGTGATGGAGGTCTTCTACGAAGGCTTCAACGATCCGAAGTACCGGCCTGCGCCGCTGCTGAAGGAAATGGTCGCCGCCGGCCATCTCGGCCGCAAGACCGGGCAGGGGTTCTATAGTTACGGTAAGTGAAGCTGCGCGGTGCGTAGGGTGGGCAGAGGAGCGAAGCGACATGCCCACCATCTATCCGCGCACGGGGGCTCGAATGGTGGGCTCGCTTCGCTCAGCCCACCCTACGAACTGAGGTAATCATGCGTATTGCGGTTATCGGCGCGGGCGGCGTCGGAGGCGGGTTCGGCGCGGCGCTCGCGAAGGCCGGCGCTGACGTTACCTTTGTTGCGCGCGGCGCGCACCTCGCCGCCATGAAGCGCGACGGGTTGAAAATTCAAAGCCCGCGCGGCGACACCCATCTGGTGCCAACGCAGGCGACCGAAAATCCCGCCGGGATCGGCCCGGTCGATATCGTGCTTTTCTGCGTCAAATTGTGGGACGTCGAAAGCGCGGGCGAGGCGATCAAGCCGCTGGTCGGCCTCGGCACGGCCGTGATCCCGCTGCAGAACGGCATCGACGCGGCCGAGCGGCTGCTGCCGATCCTTGGCCGCGACGCCGTCATGGGCGGCGTGGCGCAGATCAGTGCGTCGATCACCGCGCCCGGCGTGATCCAGCAGGTCGGCACCTTCATGCGCATGATCTTTGGCGAACTCGATGGCCAGCGCAGCCGGCGCGCCGAGGATTTTCTCGCGCTGTGCCAGAAGGCGGGCTTCGATGCGACGTTGAGCGAGCAGATCCTCACCGAGCTCTGGATGAAGTTCATCCCGCTGACCACCAATGCCGGGATCACGGCGGCGACGCGGCGGCCGCTTGGCGAGTTGCGGGATGATCCCGACATTCGTCCGGTCATGCGCGCCGCGGTGCAGGAAGTATTTGAAGTCGGCAAAGCCAAAGGCGTGGCGCTGCCGGCCGACGCGGTGGATAGGGCTCTCGATTTCATCGGCCATGCGCCGCCGGCCATGAAGGCCTCGATGGCGCTCGATCTCGAGCGCGGCAACCGCCTCGAATTGCCCTGGCTCAACGGCAAGGTCGTCGAACTCGGCCGCCAGCTCGGTGTTCCGACACCGACGCACGCGATGCTGTACGCGGTCTTGAAGCCCTATGTGATGGGCAAGCCCGGCTAGGCGCGGTTTCCACCTTTCGTGGAATAGCTGCTGCTGGCCGCAACCGTCGGGTTCCTTTGGTGGCGATGCATCGCTGCGCGTTGGCGTGGCGTTCCGCCGACCCATTGCCCGATCGGCGCGAAATGGCAGCCATGCAGGAACGATCCCACGCATGGCGCTGTTGGCGGGCGTTCGTACCCCCATCAGCGTCATCTGGAGTATCTATGCTGAAACCTCTTGTTGTTGCGTCCGCGTTCCTGCTCGCCTGCTCCATCCAGGCCGAAGCGCGTCCCCATCATCGGCATCACGGCTACCGCGCGCACGCCTGGTGCGGCAGTTATCTAAGTAACTATCTCGGCAAGTCGGACCGTCGCCTCGCGCTGGCGCGCGCCTGGGCCAGCGAAGGCAGCAACGCCGGCGGCCCCGGAGTCGGCGTCGTGGTGGTCTGGTCGCATCACGTCGGGATCATCACGGGCCAAACACCCGACGGCCAGTGGATCGTCCATAGCGGCAATGATGGCGGCGCGGTTCGCACGCGTCCACGCTCGGTCGCCAACGCGATTGCGTTTCGGCGGGTGTAAAGATCGTCGCAAGAGAGCGATCCATCATAAACGGAGGCTGCGCCCCATGATGGGGCGACTACGACGACGAACCGGCTTCAAAGAGCACGGCGATGGCGCGCAACGTCCTGTCCTGCGTGGCAGGGGCGGCGAGGACGCGCGCGCCTCCGGCAGGCGGGCGCCGAGTTCGATCCTGTTCGCGTCGACCCGGCTGAAGGGATCCTGCGCATCGTTGCCGGCGATCAGTTCGGGTATTTCGTAGGCGTCCGCGCAATATCGCGTGAAGACGGGTATGCAGTCGAATATCCGGCTGTTGTAGAGCACGCCGCGCGTACTCACGAGGCCGATCGTGGGTTTCCGTCCGACGATCCCGTTGCAGGCCGCAGAGACACGGCGGAGCCGCCGGTATCACTGCCGAGTGAGAACGAGACGATATCGCGGGCGACTGCCACGGCGGACCCCGAACTCGATCCGCCGGGAATGTAGGCCGAATCGATCGCGTTGCGGCAAAGCAGCTCCGGGCCGCGCGCGCCAGTCCATGGTATTCTTGCCGGTCAGAACCGCACCAGCGTCCTCCAGAGTGCGGACGGCCGGGGCAGTCTCCTCGGGCATGATGGAAAGCGCCGGGCAGTTACTTGTCGTCGCCATGCCGGCGACGGGGATGTTGTCCTTGACCGCGAATGCAAGCCCCAGCAACGGAAGGCGCTCGCCGGCATGGGCCCGCCGCTGCAGGTCCGCTACGCGCTTCATGACATCCTGCTCCGGGACAAGCGAGGTGAAATTCCTTCTCGCGCGGTCATGGCGCGCCGGTAACTTTCCGCAACGAGTGCGCGGGGCTTTGCACCGCGGCTGATGCCTTTCGTACCGATGCGAAGTTCAGCGGTATGGAATCGAGATCGGTCATGGCGGCCGTTGTCAGTATGGATGAATCATCAGGCTGGTCGTGTGTACCAAGACCAACTCACTGCCGACCCTCCCAATGGACGATCCGTCGGGCGAGGAACGCGATGGTGCGGTCGCTGACAAGCCCGATGAAGCCGATCAGGATGATGCCGGCGAAGACGTAAGTCGTGCGGAAGAAGCTCGATGCGTCGAGGATGATGAACCCCAGGCCACGGTCGCCACCGAGCAGTTCGGAGGCGACGAGAATGGTCAGCGCCGTGCCCATGGAAACCCGCAGTCCCGTCATGATCTGCGGCAGCGCCGAGGGCAGCACCACGAAGCGGAAAATCTGCCAGCGGCCGGCGCCCATCGATTGGGCCGCGCGCAACGCATCGACGGCGCATGAGCGAGAACCGGCCTGCGCGTTCACCATCATGATGAGAAAGACCGACAGGAAGATCAGCAGGATTTTTGACGTCTCGCCGATGCCGAACCACAGAATGAACAGCGGAATGAGTCCGAGCGGCGGTATCGGTCTTACGATTTCGGAAGGTACCAGGAACAGCGCGTCGATCTCCGCGATCCGGCCGCGCAACAGGCCGATGGCGACGCCGAGCGTCGCGCCCGTGAAGAAAGCAATGCCGACCCGGGCAAGGCTCGCGGCGATATGAGTCCAGATACCGACGCCGGAATAGCCGCGCTGGACCATGTCGAGGAAGCTCGCAGTCACCGCAGCAGGCGAGGGCAGGATGATGGGTTTCACGGAGCCGTTGGCCGTCAGCAGGGTCCAAACGAACAGGATGGTGAGCGGCGACAGGATCGCCAGCGCGATGTAGCGCCGCTTCGCCTGGGATTTTGCCGAGATCATGGGAGCCTCGCTGCAGAGTTTCGCGTTCAATGGCGCATCTTGCGGTAGATCGTCTCGCGCAGGCGGATGAAGGTCGGGTGCAGCCGGTTTTCGCTGTTGGCCCGCGGCGAGGGCAGGTCGATCGCGAATTCGTCGTAGGCGCCGTCGGTCAAATCGGTAAGCAGGAAGATCCGGTCGCCGAGGAATACCGCCTCGTCGATGCTGTGGGTGACGAACAGGATGGTGCAGCCGGTCTGGTCGCGAATCCGCAGAACTTCCTCCTGCAGGGCTTCGCGGGTCTGCACGTCGAGCGCCGAGAACGGCTCGTCCATCAGCATGACTTTTGGTTTCGCGGCGAGCACTCTTGCCAACCCGACGCGTTGCCGCATGCCGCCGGACAGCTGGTAGGGATAGGCGTCTTTGAAACCGGTGAGATTGACCAGCGCCGCCATTTCCTCCGCGACGCGGCGTCGCTCGGCTTTCGGCCGACCGGCGCAGCGCAGGCTGAAGGAAATATTGTCCGCGACCGTCATCCAGTCGTAGAGCGCGGCGGCCTGAAACACCACGCCGCGATCCGGCCCCGGACCGGTGATCTCCCGGCCATCGATGATGGCGGCGCCTTCGGTCGGCTGGAGAAATCCCGCCACCATGTTGAGGATGGTGGTCTTGCCGCAGCCGGAGGGCCCGAGCACCGCGACGAGTTCGCCGGGGCGGATCGCAAACGAAACGTCCCGCATGATGGCGCGACCATCGTATTGAAATCCGACTTTCTCGAACTTGAGGATCGGTCGGACCGGCGCCGGGGAATCCATCGGTTCGTGTCCGCGCTCGGAGCCATCGCGCGATACGAGGGCGATGACAGGCGCCGGCATACTCACTTGCGGCTCGCGAGATAGGCCTGGATGGGTTTGGTATCGAACAGGCCGGTCCAGTCACCTGGCAGCGCCTGGATGCGCTTCTCTTCGAGGAGGAAAGCGCCGATCCCCTGCAGATGCTTCATCAGTCGCGAATTCAGCTCCTGGCCCGGCGCGCCGAGGAAGTCGGCGGTCAATGTTTGCTCCAGCGTCGGATGAGCGACGGTCTGGCCTTCGATGAGGGTGTCGAATTGCGCCGGCGCCATGTCGATCCGCTTGGCTTCGTACTGGCGCACCTCGGCGGGCTTGGCCTTGTAATCCTGCTGCGCCTGGTCCCACGTCTTGAGGAAGCGCTGCAGAGTGTCGGGGCTGCCGCCGATGAACGCCTTGCGGGTGACCCAGACGCCGCCGGTGATCATGCCGAGGCTCTTGGTGGTCGCGATCGGCTTGGCTCCGGCGCGTTCGATGACACCGGCATTCGGCTCCCATACGAACGCGGCGTCGATCTGCCCGGCGATGTAGGCCGGCGGCATGTTGGCCGGCGTCAGGTTAACCAGCGTGAGGTCGGATGCCTTCAGGTTCGCCTGCGACAGCGCCCGCAGCAGGTGGTAGTGGCTGGTCGAGCCGATGGCGGCACCGACGCGCTTTCCCTTCAGGTCCGCGGGCGCCGCGATACCGCCGGCGGGATTGGCGACGAGGCGCACATTGGTGGCGTCGATCCGTTCCATGAACAGGATCTGGATCGGCAGGCCGTTCGAATAGCCCGTCACCGCCGGGAATTCACCCATCCATGCCAGATCAACTTCCTCGGCGGCGAGCGCCGGCAGCATCGCCGGGCCGGCCGGAAATTGCGAGACTTTCACGTCGAGGCCGTTCGCCTTGAACAGGCCGGAGCCGAGTGCGTAGGACAGCAGGACGTTGATTTCGCCGCTCTGGAATCCAATGCGGATCGGCTTCAGCTCCTGCGCCGAAGCGACGCCGAGCGTCGTCAGAATCAAGCCGGCGACGAGTCCAAGCTTGCGGGTCAGTCTGGTCATGAAATCTCCGTGCGGCGGTGAAAGGTGGGTCAAAGTCATTCCGCTGTCCCGAGCAATTCGAGGACGGCAAGGGCAAGGATCTTGGTGGCGGCGACCGCCTTGTCGATGTGGATGTACTCATTGACGGGAGGCCAGCCGTCCTCGCCGGGACCGAAAGTGATGGCGGCGCGTCCGCGTTCGGCAAAGCGAATGGTGTCGTTGAAGGCGTTCTTGCGATAGAAGGCCGGCGCTTCCTTGAGGATGCGGCGGTAGCTGCGCCCCAGTGCGGCCGTCGGGTCGGCCAGTTCGTCCTGCTCCAGCGTTCCGTCGACGAACAGCGCGCCGGGGTAGGGCCGCGCGGTTGCCTTCAGATCCGGATCGGCTTTCATGCAGGCATCGATGACGCGCTGGATATCGGCCATCACGCTCTCGCGTGTCATGCCGGGCAGAATGCCAACGACCGCCAGCACCCCGTGGCAGATATCGGGCGTAAACTGCATTTCGCGTCGTACGCCGCCCTGCATGCGCACGATCGAAGCCGTCGGCGGCGTGCCGCCGGCAAGTCTGGCCGGCGTGTGGGTGAATGTCATCGTCTCGAACGCGGCGAGCAGGCGCGCCATCTTGCCGATGGCGTTGATGCCGGTATCGGGTCGCCAGATATGGGTCTTGATTCCCCGCGTTTCGATTTCGACCAGGAAGTTGCCGCCATTGGCGACGGCAATACCCATCCCCCAGCTGCCGTCGGGCCTGGTCCAGCCGGTCGGTTCGCAGACGATCGTGTAATCGGCGTCGAGGCCGCATTCGTCGAGCAGGAAAATCGAACCGTCCGGCCCGTTTTTTTCCTCGTCGGCGGTGTAGACGCATTTCAGCGTTCCCCGCAACGCGACGCCGGCTTCGCGGATCGCGCGCGCAGCCAACAGCGTGCAGGCGAGATTCCCGCGCGTATCCGACGTGCCGCGGGCGTACAGCCTGTTGCCATGGCGCGTGGGACGGAACGGATGCCCGCCCGTCATGGTCCAGGCGTTCCAGTCGCCAGCGGGATAGGTATCGAGGTGGTCGTTTAGAATGAGGGAGGGTCCGCCGCCGGTGCCTTCGAGGACGCCCACGACATTGGGACGGCCCTCACGCTTGGTGTGGAACGAAACCTCGAATCCCATGTCGGTCAGTTTGTCGGCGATGAAATGGGCCGCGCCTTCTTCGCGCGCCGGCGCCTCGTCGGGATCCAGCGGGTTCTCCGCCTCCGGCTGGCCTGCCGGCACCAGCTCGCAGGTCAGGTCGAGCCACGCTTGTTCGGTAATGCGGTCCAACACGCGCCGTTCGATCGTCGTCAGCTCGGCTCGTTCAATTTCGATGGTCGACTGCATCATCGTCTCCGGTCATCGCCGTCGACTACTACGCAAGCCATGTGCCAACCGCCGTGCGTCGCCGCGCGAGGTTGCGGAGAAGCGAGAACCGCTGATAATTCAATAGGATGTGGGTGTTTTCCGGCAGTGTCAGATAATTTCCATCGCCGCCGTTCTGGGGGTTCGCTGGGCAGCGGCGGGCCTGTGCGGATCAGGGCTTCGCTGCAGCTACTCTTCGGTCGCGGAGGCCGCCGAGGACAGCAGATCGATGCGGCGGATCACGAGCAGGCCGCGCTTCTGGCTGAGAACGCCGGCCTTCTGCAGGCGGTTGAGACTGATCGTTACCCACTGCCGGGTGCCGCCGATCAGGTTCGCAATCTCAGCGTGGGTGAAGGCGGCTGCGATGGTGATGCCCCGGCCGGCTTCGTCTTCTTCGAAGCCGTAGGTATGGGCGAGGTGAAGCAGCACCTGGGCCAGCCGTTGGGTCAGGGAGCGCGTGCCCAGCATCTGCGCCAGCGAGGAGTAGCACCTCGCTTTGAAGACAAGCGCGTCGATGATGCCGAGCGCGAGGTCAGGCACTTCGCGCGCGAGGTCTCGGAGGCCTGCACCCGGTAGCCGTGTGACGACGCTGCGCCGGGCCGCAACCGCGGTCCACATGTGGACCCCGCCGCCAAAGACGTCGGGGCCGCCGACAAAGTTGCCTGGCAGCCAATAGGCCAGCGTGATTTCCCGGCCCGATGGCGCGGTGTAGAAGCTGCGGATTAAGCCGCTCTCGATGATCACGATGCCGTCGTGATGATCGCCGTGTCGAAACAGTGTTTCGCCGAGTTGGTAGCTTTGCTCCTCACCATACGCCTTGACCCGGTCACGCGCCGCCGGCGGAAGACGCTCGATCAGGCTCTGCTGACGCGGGACGAGGTCTTCTTCTTCAGCAAGCAGGATTCCCGCTGTGTCGTTGCCGATGTCAGTCATGGGGCTCCAGAATGGTTTTCTGGCTTGTAACAATTCAGGACGCCCAGCAGGAAAGCAACTACTCCCCCGCCTCGATCCATTCCGCCGCATCCCGCCACAGTGTGTCGCGATGCTCGGGCCTGAAGAATCCCATGTGCCCGATCCGGCTCACGCCGGCCTCGGCCGGCGTCACCGTGACGATCTCCGGCGTGATCGAGGTAAAGCCCGAGCACAGCAGTTCGACGGCAGGCCGCGTCGCCCAGGGATCGTCGGATAGGCAGATCGCGCGCAAGGCGCCCCTGTACCGTGGAAAATTCTGCAATTCGCCCAGCCGGGAATCGAACAGATAGCGCGGGCTCATCACCCAGCCGACCCATTGCAGAAACGCGTCCTTCGGCAGGTCCATGCCGAGGCCGGCCTTGCCAGGCATGTAGCCGAGCGCGCGGGTGAGGGGTACGCCGACAAGATTGAGCATCGCATAGACGCGGTAGCGCTCCGGCGAGGCCATCAGCTTCCAGTAGCCGGCCTGGGCCGCGATCAGCAGCGCGCGCGGAATCTCGAAATTGTTCGGCAGCAGGCCGAGCGCCTGGCCGCCGAACGAATGCCCGACATAGGCGAACGGCAGCTCCGCGTAGCGCTCGCGCATCCAGGCAACCGTCGCGACGATATCCCGGCACGCCCAGTCCGACATCGAGGCCTTGAAGCCGGCCAGCGATTTCGGCTGGTCCTGACCGTCCTGCGCCTTCGGCCTGCTGTCACCGGTGCCGCGATAGTCGTAGGTCAGTACCGCGCAGCCGCGTCTGGCGAGGTGGCCGGCAAAGCCCCGGTAGAATTTGCGGGGGACGGCGGTCGCCGAATTGATCAGAACGGCGTGGCGCTTGGCTCCCCGGGGCAGATACAGCGTCGCGGCGAGTGAGTATCCGTCCGTCGCGGGCACCGTGATATCGTCGATGAAAACGTCGTCCAGCCTCGGGTCGGCCACCGCATGCTCCATCTAAGGTTTAGTGAGCGGCCTAACAAAAAGCGAAATCAGCTTTTGCCGCAAGGCCTTGTCGGGGCTAGCGGAAATCTAACTGGCGGAGCGCTCGCAGCCTGTGTATAAACCGGCCTTCATTACCGCCGGTAAGTTGCGGTTTTTGCTCAGGAGTTAACGTCATGTCCGAGCGGTGGACGCCCGATAGCTGGCGCAGCAGGCCGGTGCTGCAGGTGCCGGACTATCCCGACGCCAAGGCGTTGGCCGATGTCGAGGCGCAGCTTGCCACCTTTCCGCCGCTGGTGTTCGCCGGCGAGGCCCGCAACCTGAAAAAGGCGCTAGCCCGCGTCGCCGCAGGCGAGGCCTTCCTCCTGCAGGGCGGCGACTGTGCCGAGAGCTTTGCCGAGCACGGTGCCAACAACATCCGCGACTTCTTCCGCGTGCTGCTGCAGATGGCCGTGGTGCTGACCTATGCCGGCGCGCTGCCGGTGGTGAAGGTCGGCCGGATCGCCGGGCAGTTCGCCAAACCGCGTTCCTCGAACACCGAAAAGATCAACGGCGTCGAGCTGCCGAGCTATCGCGGCGACATCATCAATGACATCGCGTTCACGCCGGAAGCGCGGATTCCGGATCCGCAGCGCCAGTTGAACGCCTACCGGCAATCGGCCGCGACGCTGAACCTGCTGCGGGCGTTCGCGACCGGCGGCTTTGCCAACCTGGGAAGCGTGCATCAGTGGATGCTCGGCTTTCTCAAGGACTCCCCGCAGTCGCGCCGCTACAAGGAACTGGCGGACCGGATCTCGGACGCGCTGAATTTCATGCGCGCCTGCGGCCTCGATCTCGAGAGCCATCCCGAGCTGCGCGCCACCGATTTCTACACCAGCCACGAGGCGCTGCTGCTGGGATACGAGCAAGCCTTCACCCGGGTCGATTCCACCACCGGCGACTGGTACGCGACCTCGGGCCACATGATCTGGATCGGCGACCGCACCCGCCAGCTCGACCATGGCCATGTCGAATATTTCCGCGGCATCAAGAACCCGATCGGCCTGAAATGCGGCCCGTCGCTGAAGCCGGATGAACTCTTGAAGTTGATCGACATCCTCAATCCCGACAACGAGCCCGGACGGCTGACGCTGATCAACCGCTTCGGCTCCGACAAGGTCGGCGATCATCTGGCGCCGCTGATCCGCGCCGTGAAGCGGGAAGGGCGCGTCGTGGTCTGGTCGTGCGATCCGATGCATGGCAACACCATCACCTCGACCTCGGGCTACAAGACCCGGCCGTTCGACCGCGTGCTGTCGGAGGTCAAGTCGTTCTTCGCCATCCACGCGGCGGAAGGGACGCATGCCGGTGGCGTTCACCTGGAGATGACCGGGCAGGATGTCACCGAATGCATCGGCGGTGCCCGCGCCATCACCGACGAGGATCTCAACGACCGTTATCATACGGTTTGCGATCCGCGCCTCAACGCCGAACAATCCATCGACATGGCCTTCCTGATCGCCGAACTGCTGAAGCAGGAACGTGGGGCCAAGCCGATGCCGGCCGCAGCGGGGCTTTGACTTGCTGCGACTCTGGCGTGCCACCATCAACACGCGCAACGGCCTCGCCTTTGCGATCCGCTCGGAGCAGGCCGTCCGTGAGGAACTTCTGGCGCTGGCGCTGTCGGTGCCGCTGGCCTGGCTGGTCGGCGCGAGCGTGATGCGCCGCGTGGAACTGGTCGCGGCCGTGGCCTTCGTGCTGGTGGTCGAGATTCTCAATACCGCGATCGAGAAGCTCGCCGACCGGCTCACCACCGAGCATGATCCGCAGATCGGCCGGGTCAAGGACATGGGCTCGGCGGCGGTCGGCGTCGCGCTCCTGATGTCCGGCGCGTTCTGGCTGTTCGCCATCGCCGAACGCATAGGCGCGTTCTAAAGCAGACGATTGCAGTTTGTTCTGGTGCAGGGCACCATTGCTGTATGACCGAACCCAAGTTCATAATTTCGCTGGCTCAGTTGAACCCGACGGTCGGCGATGTCACCGGCAACGCCGCCAAGGCGCGCGCCGCGCGCGAGCAAGCCAAGGCCGACGGCGCCGATCTGCTGGTGCTGCCCGAATTGTTCATCTGCGGCTATCCGCCGGAAGACCTGGTGCTGAAGCCTGCGTTTCAGTCGGCCTGCCGCGCGGCTGTCGAGGCACTGGCGCGCGAGACGGCGGGCGGCGGGCCCGCGGTGCTGATCGGCACGCCCTGGGTTGAGGACGGCAAGCTTTATAATGCCTGCGCGCTGCTCGATCAGGGCCGCATCGCTGCCCTTCGATACAAGGCCAATCTGCCGAACTACGGCGTGTTCGACGAAAAGCGCCTGTTCGCACGCGGTCCGGCCGCGGGCCCGGTCACGGTCAAAGGCGTGCGGGTCGGCGTTCCCATCTGCGAGGACATCTGGCTCGAAGAGTCCGAAGAGTACGAAAACGTCGTCGAATGCCTCGCCGAGACCGGCGCGGAAATCCTGGTCGTGCCGAACGGCTCGCCCTATGCGCGCGACAAGAACGATCTGCGGCTGTCGATCGTGGTGGCCCGCGTCACCGAGAGCGGCCTGCCGCTGGTCTATCTCAACCAGATCGGCGGGCAGGATGAGCTGGTGTTCGACGGCGCGTCGTTCGCGCTGAACGCCGATCTTTCCGTTGCAGCGCAACTGCCGGCATTCGAGGAAAACATCACCACGCTGCACTGGACCAAGACCGCTGACGGCTGGCGCTGCGCCGGACCGGTTGCGCCGCTGCTGGAGGGCGACAAGGGCGATTATGCGGCCTGCGTGCTGGGCCTGCGCGACTACGTGCGCAAGAACGGCTTTCCGGGCGTATTGCTTGGCGTTTCCGGTGGCATCGATTCCGCGCTGTGCGCGGCCATCGCGGTCGACGCGCTCGGCGCCGACAAGGTCCGCGGCGTGATGCTGCCGTTCCGGTTTACCGCGCAGGTCTCGCTCGACGACGCCGCCAAACTCGCCAAGGCGCTCGGCTTTCCCTACGAAGTGCTGCCGATCGCCGACGCCGTGAACGGATTTGAAAAGATCCTGTCAAAACCCTTTGCCGGTTTGCCGCGGGACATCACCGAGGAAAATCTGCAGGCGCGTACCCGCGGCACGCTGCTGATGGCGATTTCCAACAAGACCGGCGCGATGGTGGTCACGACCGGCAACAAGTCGGAAATGTCGGTCGGCTATGCCACCATCTATGGCGACATGAACGGCGGCTTCAATCCGATCAAGGACATCTACAAAACCGAGGTGTTCCGGCTCTCCAGCCTGCGCAACGAATGGAAGCCGGACGGCGCGCTCGGTCCGTCGGGCGAGGTGATCCCGGTCAACATCATCACCCGCCCGCCGACCGCTGAGTTGCGCGAGAACCAGACCGACCAGGATTCGCTGCCGCCTTACGACATGCTCGACGGAATTCTCGAGCGCCTGGTGGAGCGCGAGGAGCCGCTGGCGACGATCATCGCCGCTGGCTTCCCGGCCGAAATGGTGACGCGGATCGATCGGCTGCTCAACCTCGCCGAATACAAGCGCCGGCAGGCAGCCCCAGGCGTCAAGGTGACGGAAAAGAATTTTGGCCGCGACCGCCGCTATCCCATCACCAACCGTTTTCGCGATAACGGCAAGGCGCTGCCCGCGCCCGACGAGAAGCTGGTCGCGCGCGCCGGCCGCGCTTCGGCAGAGGCGTTTGAGGGATAGATCGGCGCCGATGCCTTGCTCAGGCGATAGCGCTCAAGGCTGGCGTCCATCACGGGTTGAAGCCCGGTTTAGCGACGGGGCTTTTTTCGTGCCGCGTGCTGCTCTGGGTGGCTACCTCAGCCGACGACGTAAGCAATCGGCTTGAAAGCGTAGTTGTTGGACTGCAAGGCCGAGCATGCCGTCAGGCCGATCACGAGATCCATCTCGGCCCTGAACCTGATGAAGTCGCCGCTCTTGCTGATGGGAGCTTCCACGGTGAAGGTGCCAGTAGGCTGGATCACCACATTCATGAAGCAATTGAAAGCAACCGGTATGTGATCCGGTTCGATTCCGAACGGCGCCAACGCGGTCGCGAGATTTCCAAAGCATCCCGGGTGCGGGTCTTCATCATGATAGATGATCCTGAACGTGTCCTTGGAGCAGGGCGTCAGCAGGAAGTCATGCCGTCCAACTGTGTCCTCGACGATGCGCAGCATGACATTGCTGCGGTTGGAGTAGATGGGATCACCTTCGGTCAGGTACAGCTTGCTGGCGTAATCCAGGCTTCGGCCTGACGAGATGACCTCACGCAGGTCAGTTGCGCTGAATGCGACGAGATCCGCCACCTGTTGCCCCTGCGGATCGATCACGGTCAGCGATTCACCGCGGGCCAGCCGAAATGCCGTTCCCGAGCGCGGCGGAATGAGTGTGGGATCCATCACGGGCGCTCCACGGGATTGAAGGGACAAACCCATCCCGGTTCGGCGACGTTGCGGCCGCTGTATTGCCGCGCCTCGGAAATCGTGCCGTGCCGTGCCAGCATCGGGTTGGGCGAGCCCGCCAGCGCCACGTCTCTTTCGATGATCTTGGCGCGCATCCGTTCGTATCGGCCCTGCTCGCGCAGCTGCTCGAACTGGTCGTGAAGATTGAAAACCAGCGCCGGCCGTTCAAAGCGGCGCGCCGGCCGGCTGGCGCGCGGGTGCAGTCCGACAATGAAAAAAGCTTCCTCACCAAAACTCAGCGAAAAGTGCGGGTCCTCCGGATCGCTGCTGACACGGGTGTCGCGCGACGTTCCCAGCCACGCATCCTTATTGGTGAGACTTTCTGCGCGCGCCCACAGAAATTTCTCGAATGCCGTTTCGTCCAGGTCGACGGGCCCCTCGAAGATCACCGCGAAACTCTGAAAGAGTTCGCGGTCACTGCGATACGACCGCGCAATGCGGGTAATGCCGTCGTAGATGCGGCGGTCGTCCCAGTTGGATGTCATGTCGCGCGCAATCAGCACGTCCAGTGTGCCCTTTGCCAGGGCGGATTTGGCGCCGACGCACGGAAAGTCGGTTTGATGGATCAGGTTGCGAAACTTCTCGGCAAGGCTTGGCGATGTCATTGATGCTTCCATTGTTGCGCGCACCAACGATCGACCCCCGAAAATGTGCCTAAATACGCGCATATTTCCGGGAGGAACGAATGCAGCTTCGGCCCATTGATGTCGGTTCATTGGAATTCGAAAGCACGGAAATGTCTCTAGGCAAAACACTGACAATTGAAGCCGCGATCGATCTGGTCCTGAGCGACCATTTTGAAAATTGCCAGAATCCCCACGAGACGATCCACAGGATCTGGCTTCTGCTCAACGCGGACTCAACATTGGGTGCCGAACTTAACAATTGTTTGGTTCGTCCCCGGCGGAGGTATCACTGAAAGCGCGTAACCGCATGCTGCTCCAGGAAGCGCAGTCGACCGGGTGTTGAGGCGACCGGTTGCGGGGCAGGGGTGAACCGCCGACTGCTTTTGGAACATAACCCGCCTGGCTCTGTTGCGCCTGCACAACATGACCGAATGACGGCGCTGCCGTCCCTCAAATGGAGAATGACCCATGCGCGCACTGTGCTGGCACGGCAAGAATGACGTTCGCGTGGACACCGTTCCGGATCCCAAGATCCAGCATGCGCGCGACGCCATCATCAAGATCACCGCCTGCGCGATCTGCGGCTCCGACCTCCATCTCCTCGATGGCTATCAGCCGACCATGGAGAGCGGCGATATCCTCGGGCATGAGAACATGGGCGAGGTGATCGAGCTCGGCTCAGAGGTTACCAATCTGAAGATCGGCGATCGGGTCGTCGTTCCCTTTACGATCAGCTGTGGCCAATGCTGGTTCTGCCAGCAGGGCCTGTTCTCCTGTTGCGACCGCACCAATCCCAATGCCGAAATCGCTGCGAAGGCCATGGGGCAATCGCCGGCAGGGCTGTTCGGTTTCAGTCACATGCTCGGCGGGTACTCGGGCGGGCAGGCCGAATATCTCCGCGTCCCGATGGCCGATGTGGGGCCGATCAAGGTGCCGGACAGCTTGACCGATGAACAGGCGCTGTTCCTGTCCGATATCTTCCCGACTGGTTACATGGCTGCTGTCAACGCGCAGATCGAACCGGGCGACACCGTTGCGATCTGGGGCTGCGGTCCCGTGGGACAGTTTGCGATCCGCTCCGCTCTCATGCTGGGGGCCGGGCGCGTCATCGCCATTGATGAAGTGCCGGAGCGGCTGGCCATGGCCGAAGCCGGCGGCGCGGAAACGATCGATTTTTCGAAAACCGACGTTTACGACGAGCTTATGAAACGCACCAACAAGCGTGGTCCGGACAGCTGCATCGATGCCGTCGGCTGCGAGGCGTCCGGTCACGGCGCTGCGGATGCCGTTCTGGATAAGGTCAAGGCAGCGACCTTCCTGGCAACGGACCGCGTCCATGTCCTCCGGGAAGCTATCATGTGCTGCCGCAAGGCTGGCACTGTTTCAATCCCGGGCGTGTATGTCGGCATGGGCGACAAGATCCCGCTCGGCGCTGCGATGAACAAGGGCCTCACCATCAAGACCGGGCAGACCCACGTGCAGGCTTACACCAAGCCTCTGCTGGAAAAGATCGTGGCAGGAGAAATCGACCCGAGCTTCGTCGTCACGCATCCTGCAAGTCTCGAAGACGCACCCGAGATGTACCGGAAATTTCGCGACAAGGAGGCCGGTGTGATCAAGGTCGTGATGCGGCCGGGCTGATGAGCCCTGCGGACGAGTCCGCATCAGGTCATACCGTTTTATCTACTGCTTCGGCGGGATGAAGGTCGGGCCCACGGTGCGGACCTTGTCCCTCTCGGGGGCGACCGCGGTCGTCTCGGCCGGAGCTGTAGAGGAAGCCGGTGCGGCGTTGGTGCCAGGCGCGGCGCCCTTCTTGGCCGTCGGCGTCGCGCCCTTGGGCTGGGCGCGCTGCTGCATCCGCCTGGCGCTTTCCTCGGTGACGATGATGTCGCCCTGTTCGACGCCGGCCCGGTCGTCGACCGACTTCAATGCTTCCGACCAGGTCTGCCCTGCGGCCTTGCAGGCGCAGGACGGGTTGAACTCGGTGCGGTATTTGAATGCGTTGGGAAGCGATGTGTAGGACTGGCCGTTGATCGAGACTGCCTGATTGATGTCCTCGCCGGGATTGCGGTAGGTGAACAGCGTTGCTTCCGTCGCCGGGCAAAGCGCCTTGCAGGCCCGCTCGTCGTCACCGAAACGCGCCTGATACGTGGCGAACGACACCGGGAAATAACCGCCGTCGCAGGTGCGGACGCAGACGGTGCGGAAGGTGCCGGAGGGCGCGCCGAAGTCGGCGCTGGGCGGCGGCAGCGACTGGTTGGGGGTGCCGAACAGGCTGTCGATGAAGTTGCCGGGACCGCGCGCCGCGGCGGCATATTGCGGGCCGCAATTGTTCTGGGCGAGCGCCGTCAGCACCGAGCGGCGCTGGTTTTCACGGTCGGCGCCGCCAATGCCGCCGCTGCGCAGGCGTTCCAGGCTGGAGGTGATCTGGTCGAGATTGGCGCGCATCTGCTGGATCTGGTTGTTGACCGGGCCGCACTGCGCCGAGCGGCCGTTGAACAGCGAGAAGAAGCCGGAACTGTCGCAGTCCATCCGCCTGGCTTGCTGCGTGACTCGATCTAGTTCGGCCTGCTGCTTGGCCTGCGCATCCTGATAGCGGCGGATCTGTTCATCCTTGGCGGGGTCTCCGGTGCCGGCGCCGCGATCGATGGTCGCCAGCTGGCCTTCGAGCCGGATGCAGATCGGGTTACCCTGCGCTTGTGGGTTATCCTGGCCCATCTGCGCCATCGCATCCTGGTTCGACTGCGCAAGCGCGGGCGCGCCCGGGGCGGCGATACCGAGCAGGACGGCGCAGGTCAGAATCCGAAGGGCAAGCGCGTTGCGAATTTCCAGCATATCCCGCCGTTGAGGGCTGATCCGCGCGGCCGAACAGCCCAATCGCTGGCCCCATCGCGCGACCGAGGCGGCATTCCGCAGCCAAGGCGGCATCCAATAGCCGCTTCTCGGGGCAGCGTCACGTCGTTTCCGGGGCGCCGATGTGGCAGCCAGTCCCTGGTATTCCGGCACAGATGACTAGCGCTGACAGGTAATGGCGACGTATTCGCCGCAGCCAGGGCCGAAACATGCGTCGCTGCCATTGCCCGGAACCGCGCTAGTGACCTCTTCAGGCTCGACCCGGCGATAGGCGGTGGCCTGTGCAAATTCGCGTGACTGGCAGTAGGAGCGGGCGGCATGGGCGCCGCATTTCTCGCCCCTGGCGAGGCATTCGTCGACGCCGTAGCCGTCGGCCTGGTTGGCGACGATGAAAACACGGGTGTCAGCGAAGGCGGCCGATGCGCCCATCAGGAAGGCGCTGGCTACGAGGGCTGAAGAAAGTCGCATGGAGGGCTACCGGGATGAGGAGAGGGCCACAGGAATAGGCCCAAAATGTTAACAATGATTAACCAAGGCCCTTCAGGCGGCGGCGAATGGCGAGGGGTTCGGGGGCCTGATCGCCCCCAAATCGGGCACGAGCAAGGCCTTGACGATTGCAGCCCGATACCGCAATGGTGGAACCATGAACGGCCGCCTCGCCATCTGCAGCATTTGCCGCGAGATTATTAGCTAGCGATTCGCTGGCTGAGGCCGTCTTTTCTCAAAATATGAGATCACTGGACGCCCGGCCGCAAGGTACGGATATCCCATGGAACTGCGCCTCTACGATACCCTGACGAAGGAGAAGCGACCGCTGGTGCCGCTCGATCCAGCGAACGTGCGCATGTATGCATGCGGACCGACGGTCTATGACTTCGCCCATATCGGCAACGGCCGCGCGGCGATCGTGTTCGACGTGCTGTTCCGTGCGCTCCGCCATCGCTACGGCGCCGATCACGTGAAGTACGTTCGCAACATCACCGACGTCGACGACAAGATCAACGTGCGCGCCGCGCGCGATTATCCCGGCGTGCCGCTGAACGAGGCGATCCGCAAGGTCACCGAGGAGACGTACAAGCAATATCAGGACGATGTCGCCGCACTGGGGTGCCTGGCGCCGACCGTGCAGCCGCGCGCGACCGAGCACATTCCGGAGATGCGGGCGATCATCGAGAAGCTCGTGGCCGGCGGCTTTGCCTATGTCGCCGAGGATCACGTGCTGTTCTCGCCGCAGGCGATGAACGAAGCCAATTCTGTGATGCCGCGCTACGGCGCGCTGTCAAAACGCTCGCTCGACGAGATGATCGCCGGCGCGCGCGTCGACGTCGCGCCCTACAAGCGCGACAATACCGACTTCGTGCTGTGGAAGCCGTCGAAGCCGGGCGAGCCGTCATGGCCGTCGCCGGCGGGCATCAAGGCGGAAGGCCGCCCCGGCTGGCACATAGAGTGCTCGGCGATGGCCTGGAAGCATCTTGGCGAGAAATTCGACATTCATGGCGGCGGCATCGACCTGGTGTTTCCGCACCATGAGAACGAACTCGCGCAGACCTGCTGCGCCTTCCATACCGACCGCATGGCGAATGTCTGGATGCACAACGGCTTCCTGCAGCTCGAGAGCGAGAAGATGTCGAAATCGCTCGGCAACTTCTTTACGATCCGGGACTTGCTGGCCGATTGGCCGGGCGAGGTGCTGCGTCTCAACATGCTGAAGACGCATTATCGCTCACCGCTCGACTGGACGCTGAAGGGCGCCGAGGAGAGCGCGAAGACGCTCGACGATTGGTATGCGGTCGCGGCCGACGCCGAGGGCGGCGAGCCATCTACGGCGATGATCGAAGCGCTGTATGACGATCTCAACACGGCGCAGGCCATGGCCGTGCTGCATGGGCTGCGTAACAGGGCAGCGTCCGGCGGGGCGCGCGAACGTAGCGCGTTTGCCGCCTCGCTCCGGTTGCTCGGCTTCCTCTCGATGGGTGCGGCCGCATGGAAGGGACGCAAGCAGCAGGCGAGCGGCATCGACGCCAAGCGGGTCGATGAGCTGATTGCGGAGCGCGCCGCCGCGCGTGCCCGAAAGGATTTCAAGGAATCCGATCGCATCCGCGATGAGCTAGTCGCGATGGGCGTTGCCATCAAGGACGGCAAGGACGCTGACGGAAAACCGGTGACGACATGGGAGGTTGCGTGATGGACAAGCCCGATACGCCGTTTCCGAGACACTGGCTCTACTATATCGCGCTCAAGATCGCGCTGATCGCCGGTGCGGTGGCGCTGGCGACCAAGCTGTACGGATTGTGGTAGGGACGATGGGACAGGCATTGCCCAAACCCGGCTTGCGGCCGTTCCTGCCGGCGGATGTTCCGATGCTGGCGGCGATCTTCGTTGCCGCCATCGAAGGTCTGACCGGCGACGACTACAGCGAGGCGCAGCAGCAGGCCTGGGCACAGGCGGCCGAGGATGAGGAAGCGTTCGGCAAAAAACTCGCCGGGCAGTTGACGCTGATCGCGACCATCCAGAACGCACCGGTCGGTTTTGCCTCGCTGAAGGGGCCCGATCACATCGACATGCTGTTCGTGCATCCGAGCGTGGCGGGGCAGGGCATCGCCTCGATGTTGGTCGATGCGTTGGAAAAATTGGCGGGCGCGCGCGGGGCCAAAATCCTCACGGTCGATGCCAGCGATACCGCGGAGCCGCTGTTTCGCAAGCGCGGTTACACGCCCAAGCAGCGCAACACGGTCACGCTCAATGGCGAATGGCTCGCCAACACCACGATGCAGAAGACGCTGGCCGAAGGCGCAGCGCCGGGAGCACCGACATGAGCCGCGAACGCCTCTATCTGTTTGACACCACGCTGCGCGACGGCGCGCAGACCAACGGCGTCGATTTCACGCTGCACGACAAGCAGATCATCGCGCAAATGCTGGATGAGCTCGGCATCGACTATGTCGAGGGTGGCTATCCCGGCGCCAACCCGACCGATACCGAATTCTTCGCCAAGAAGCCGAAGCTGGAACAGGCCAAATTCACCGCCTTCGGCATGACGCGCCGTCCGGGCCGCTCGGCCTCGAACGATCCCGGGCTCGCGGCGCTGATCGAGGCCAAGGCGGATGCGATCTGCTTTGTCGCCAAGTCCTCGGCCTATCAGGTGCGGGTGGCGCTGGAGACCACCAACGAGGAAAACCTCGCCTCGATCCGCGACAGCGTCGTGGCAGCGAAGGCCGCGGGGCGCGAGGTGATGGTCGATTGCGAGCATTTTTTCGACGGTTACAAGGAAGACGCCGGGTTCGCGCTCGCCTGCGCCAAGGCGGCCTATGACTCCGGCGCGCGCTGGGTGGTGTTGTGCGACACCAACGGCGGCACCATGCCGCATGAGATCGAGACCATCGTCGGCCACATTGTAACGCAGATTCCGGGCAGCCATGTCGGCATCCACGCCCATAACGATACCGAGCAGGCGGTGGCGAATTCGTTGGCCGCGGTGCGCGCCGGCGCACGGCAGATCCAGGGCACGCTGAACGGGCTCGGCGAGCGCTGCGGCAACGCCAATCTCTGTTCGCTGATCCCGACGCTGCGCTTGAAGAACGAATTCTCCGACGCCTTCGATATCGGCGTCACTGCCGAGAAGATGGCAACCTTGATGAAGGTATCGCGCACGCTCGACGACATGCTCAACCGTGCGCCGAACCGTCATGCGGCTTACGTCGGCGAAAGCGCCTTCGTGACCAAGACCGGCATCCACGCCTCTGCGGTCATGAAGGATCCGCACACTTACGAGCACGTGCTGCCGGAATCGGTCGGCAACCACCGCAAGGTGCTGGTATCCGACCAGGCCGGCCGCTCCAACGTGATGGCCGAACTCGACCGCGCCGGCATCGCCTACGAGAAGAGCGACCCAAAGCTGGCGCGGCTGGTCGAGGAACTGAAGGAGCGGGAGGCCGCGGGCTATGCCTATGAATCCGCCAACGCGTCGTTCGATCTGTTGGCGCGGCGCACGCTCGGCAAGGTATCGGAATATTTCAAGGTCGAGCAGTTCGACGTCAATGTCGAGCAGCGCTACAATTCCAACGGCCAGCGCGTCACGGTGGCGCTCGCCGTGGTCAAGGTCGACGTCGCCGGCGAGCGGCTGATCTCGGCGGCGGAAGGCAACGGTCCCGTCAACGCGCTCGACGTCGCGCTGCGCAAGGACCTCGGCAAATACCAGAAATACATCGAAGGCCTGAAGCTGATCGATTACCGCGTGCGTATCCTCAATGGCGGCACCGAAGCGGTGACGCGGGTGCTGATCGAGAGCGAGGACGAGAATGGCGACAGTTGGACCACGGTCGGGGTGTCACCCAACATCATCGACGCCTCGTTCCAGGCGCTGATGGATTCGGTGATCTACAAGCTGGTGAAATCAGGCGCGCCGGTGTGAGAGCAGCGGTGACGGTCTATCAGCCGTCATTGCCTGCGACAAATGCGAAGCATTTGCGCATGGGAGCGTAGCGAAGCAATCCACCTATCCGTTAGGCCGCGCCATGAATTGCTTCGCTTCGCTCGCAATGACGGGAGAGAGCGGGGCTATACCATGATCGACCACATCTCCGTCGGCGTTGCCGATCTCGAACGCGCCGCGAGCTTCTATGAAGCAACCCTGGCCCCGCTCGGCCTGTCGCGCCTCGTCACCCGTCCGGCCACGATCGGCTTCGGCAAAACCTATCCCGAATTCTGGATCAACCTGCGCGCCGGCATGGCGCCGGTGCCGCCCGAAAGCGGCACACACGTCTGCCTGCGCGCCAAGGCAGTCGGCGAAGTCGATGCGTTTCATGCCGCGGCGCTGAGCACCGGCGGCCGTTCCGACGGCGCACCGGGCCTGCGTCCGCATGATCGCGTCAAGTATTACGCCGCGTTCGTCATCGATCCCGACGGTAATCGCATCGAGGCCGTGACGTTTCCGAGCGAGTGAAAGCGGAGGGCGGATTAGCTGGGCGTAATCCGCCGATACGTCGGCGCCGCGATGGCGGGTTACGCTCCGCTAACCCGCCCTAAAAATTCACAGCTTCCGCGCCATTTCCGGGGCCATTTCCTTGCTGCCTTCAGGCGCGCGGGCGGCGGCGGCGCGCAGGCGCGGCACGATGTCTTCGACCCGCTCCGCCTTGAGCACGTCGATGTTCAGTCCCGGGCGGATGAATTCGGTCTCGCGCATATGCGCCAGCAGCGCGATCAACGGTTCCCAGAAACCGTCGATGTTGGCGAGCAGCACCGGCTTGGCGTGGCGGCCGAGCTGCTGCCAGGTCATCTGCTCGACCAGTTCCTCCAGCGTGCCGATGCCGCCGGGCAGCGCCACGAACGCGTCGGAATGTTCGAACATCAGCCGCTTGCGCTCGTGCATGTCGGGCGTGACGATCATTTCCTGAACGCGCGTCAGCATGTGCTCGCGGGATCGCAGGAAATCCGGAATGATGCCGGTCACCTGGCCACCGTGATCCAGCGTGCCTTTGGCGACCGCACCCATCAGCCCGACCGATCCGCCGCCATAGACGAGCCGGATGTTGTTCTCGGCGAAAATCTTTCCCAGTGCGAGGGCAGCTTCAACGAAGCGCGGGCTGGAGCCGGGGCCGGAGCCGCAATAGACACAGACTGTTTTGATTTGATCGGTTTTCATTTGATCCATGGGAATCATGTGGCACCGCACCTGGGAAAGCTCAAGCCTGACTCCTTTCGCTGATGCAGCAGAAATAGGCCCGAAATCAAACCGAACGGGGGAAAGATTTATCTTTCAAGGCTGTACGGGAGAGTTAAACGCTCTATATGACGGGTCTATGCAGATCATCAACAACCATCTGACGGCGGCCGTCGCGCCACCTTGCTGCGGACGCGACCGCGATGGCTGACGCTGATTCGCACACTGCGGCCACGCAATCTCCGCCCAGCGGTTCCGCCGAGAAAGCGACCCTGATCGGGACGCTGGCGCATCTGTGGCCCTATATCTGGCCGGGCGACCGCGCGGATCTGAAGATGCGCGTGGTCTGGTCGGTGGTGCTGCTGCTGGTCGCCAAGGTCGCGACGCTGACGGTGCCGTTCACCTTCAAATGGGCGATCGATGCGCTGAACGGCGTGGGCACCGCGCCGGTCGAAGCGTCGAACTGGATGCTGTGGCTGATCGCCTCGCCTTTGCTGATGACCGCAAGCTACGGCGCGATACGCGTGCTGATGGCGGTACTGACGCAGTGGCGTGACGGTATCTTCGCCCGTGTCGCGATGCATGCGGTGCGCAAGCTCGCCTACATCACCTTCGTCCACATGCACGAATTGTCGCTGCGCTTTCATCTGGAGCGCAAGACCGGCGGCCTGACGCGGGTGCTGGAGCGTGGCCGCTCCGGCATCGAGGTGATCGTGCGGATGGTGATCCTGCAGTTGATCCCGACCGTCGTCGAGGTCGCGCTGCTGGCGGCGGTACTGCTGTGGCAGTTCGACTGGCGCTATGTCGCCGCCGTGATGGTCACGGTCGTGGTCTTCATGACCTACACCTATGTCGCGACCGAGTGGCGGATCGAGATCCGCCGCAAGATGAACGATTCCGACAGCGAGGCGAATACCAAGGCGATCGACTCGCTGCTGAACTACGAGACGGTGAAATATTTCAGCGCGGAAGAGCGCGAGGCTGCGCGTTACGACCGCTCAATGGAGCGGTTCGAGAAAGCCAGCGTCAAGACCTACACGTCGCTGGCGATTCTCAACGCCGGGCAGGCGATCATCTTCACCGCCGGCCTGACGGCGACCATGCTGATGTGCGTGTCCGGCATCCGCAACGGAACGCATACGGTCGGCGATTTCGTCATGATCAACGCCATGATGATCCAGCTCTACCAGCCGCTGAATTTCATGGGCATGGTCTATCGCGAGATCAAGCAGGCGATCATCGACATCGAGAAAATGTTCGATGTCCTGTCGCGCAATCCCGAGGTCAAGGATATCCCGGGAGCCATGCCGTTGATCGTGACTTCAGGCAATGTGCGCTTCGACGACGTGCGCTTTGCCTACGATCCCGATCGGCAGATCCTGAAAGGCCTCAGCTTCGAGGTGCCGGCCGGCAAGACGGTAGCGATCGTCGGTCCCTCCGGTGCCGGCAAGTCGACGATTTCGCGGCTGTTGTTTCGTCTTTACGACGTCTCCGGCGGAAAGATCCTGATCGACGGCCAGGACATCCGGAACGTGACGCAGGCGAGCCTGCGCGCCTCGATCGGCATGGTGCCGCAGGACACCGTGCTGTTTAACGATACGATCCGCTACAACATCCGCTACGGCCGCTGGGACGCCAGCGACACCGAGGTGGAGGAGGCGGCGCAACTGGCGCAGATCGACGCCTTCATCCGCATGTCGCCGAAGGGGTATGAAACCCAGGTCGGCGAGCGCGGCCTGAAACTGTCCGGCGGCGAGAAGCAGCGCGTGGCAATTGCGCGCACCGTGCTGAAGGCGCCGCCGATCCTGGTGCTGGACGAGGCGACCTCGGCGCTCGACAGCCACACCGAGCATGAGATCCAGGAGGCGCTGGAGCGCGTCTCGCGCGGCCGCACCTCGCTGGTGATCGCGCACCGGCTGTCGACCATCGTCGGCGCAGATGAAATTATCGTGCTGGATCAAGGCCGCATCGCCGAGCGCGGCACCCATGCCAAGCTTCTGACGGCCGGTGGGCTCTACGCCAGCATGTGGAACAGGCAGCGCGAGGCCGAGGCGGCGCGGGAGAAACTCGCCCAGATCGACGACGACCGCGAGGCGCCCAACCGCGCCCCGCCGCCGGTGGATGATCCGCTCAACGATCCGCCCGGCGGCCCGGCCAAAGATCGCTTGGCAACCGCCGCGGAATAATCCAAATACGCCGCTAGTTCCGACGGCAAGCCGTCCAGATAACAGCGAGCCCTGATGTCGATTGCGAATTCCATCCGCGCGCAGATTCCGCCTGTCCATCCCGAGGGTTATCCCTTCATCGGCGGCTTTGCGCTGGTCAGCCTGATCCTGTTCTGGATCTGGACGCCGCTCGGCTGGATCGGCACGGTCCTGACCGTCTGGTGCGCGCTGTTCTTTCGCGACCCCGTCCGCGTCACGCCCGTGCGCGACGGCATCGTGGTGTCGCCGGCTGACGGCCGCGTCTCCATGATCGCGCAGGTGCTGCCGCCGGCCGAGCTCGGCCTCGGCGACCGGCCGCTACCGCGCATTTCGGTCTTCATGAGCGTGTTCAATTGCCACGTGAACCGCAGCCCGGTGGCCGGCCGCATCGACCGCATCGCCTACCGGCCGGGCACCTTCATCAACGCCGAGCTCGACAAGGCCAGCGAAGACAATGAGCGCAATTCGCTGGTGATCTCGACCACCAACGGGCGGATCGGGGTGGTGCAGATCGCCGGCCTGGTGGCGCGGCGTATTGTCTCATTCGTGCGCGAGGGCCAGTCGATCGGTGCCGGCGAGCGGTTCGGCCTGATCCGTTTCGGCTCGCGGCTCGACGTCTATCTGCCCGAAGGCACGCGCGCGCTGGTTTCCGAGGGCCAGACGGCCATTGCCGGCGAGACGATTCTGGCCGATTTCGGTTCGAGCGAACAGGGGCGGACCTTTCGGGCTGATTAACCACCCGTTGGCCCGCCTAAAGGCTAGGCCGCTGTCATTGGTGAACCGGACCGGCGCTTGCTATATACTGGTAAGCCATGCTGATCCCCGATCCCAAATATCCTGAACTTCGCCGCCGCCGCTTTCGCCCGATCCCGGTGCGGATGCTGGTGCCTAACGTCATCACCTTGCTCGCGATCTGCGCCGGGCTGACGGCGATCCGGCTGTCGATCGAAGGGCGGATGGAGCTCGCGGTGGCCGCCATTGTGTTCGCTGCCGTGCTCGACGGCGTCGACGGCCGGGTCGCGCGCATGATCAAGGGCCAGTCGAAGTTCGGCGCCGAACTCGATAGCCTGGCGGATTTTGTCAATTTCGGCGTCGCGCCCGGCCTGATGCTGTATTTCTGGCAGCTCCATGAGCTGAACAATGGCGGCTGGATCGCGGCCATGGTGTTTGCCATCGCGGGCGGCCTGCGGCTGGCGCGCTTCAATGCCTCGATCGACGATCCGAACAAGCCGGCCTTCGCGGCGAACTATTTCACCGGGGTGCCGGCGCCGGCCGGCGCCATCCTGGCGATGCTGCCGTTCTATCTGGCGTTTCTCGGCATTCCCAAGCCGCCGGTGATGCTCACCGCGGGCTATACGCTCTTGATCGCCTTCCTGATGGTGTCGCGTCTGCCGGTATTTTCCGGCAAGACGGTGAAGATGCGGGTGCCGCCGGAGATGGTGCTGCCGGTCTTTGTCTCCGTGGTGTTCTTCGTCGCGCTGTTGATCGGCTATCCCTGGCACATCCTGTCGATCGGCTCGGCGCTGTATCTCGCGAGCCTGCCTTGGGGCTGGAAGACCTATCGCGACCACGAACGCAACGCTGCTGCGGCCGCGCAGCCGCCCGCCGTGGCTGACGCCGCCGCGCCGCCACCGGCAACGGCGTTTTCGCCCCCCTCCGAAGACACCGATGGCGACCGGCCGGCGCGGCTGAACTGAGCGCGTCGCGCCGCTTCCCAGATATCTGCCATGAGCCGCTGCCGAGTTGGGGTCGCCGCCAATCTCGGCTATAGGGCGTTGTGACGTACGGCCTTAAAGAGCCGGGCCGAATAATCAGGAGAGAACGCCGTGAACAAAGCCGTGACCGCCCCGCTGCCTGCTTCCGTCCTCGAAGCGCTGGCGCGCTACGACACGCCGACGATCTGCAACGCGATGGAAATCGTGGCGCCGGAGCGCCGGCTGATCGGCTACACCACCAAGCCTCTGGTCTGCCCGTTCCCCGATCTGCCGCCCATCGTCGGCTATGCCCGCACCGTGACGATCCGCTCAGTGCTCAAATCGACGCTGCCGGCGGCAGAGCAGTCGAAGCGCCGCATCGAATATTATGAATATGTCGGCACCGGTTTCGGTCCGCGCATCACCGTGATCCAGGACATCGACGGTCCCGATGTCGGCTACGGCGCGTTCTGGGGCGAGGTGCAGAGCAACGTGCACAAGGCGCTCGGCTGCCTCGGTGTCATCACCGACGGTTCGATCCGCGACATCCCGCAATGGGCGCCAGGCTTTCAGGCGCTGGCCGGTTCGGTCGGGCCGTCGCACGCCTGGGTGCACGCCGAAAACTGGGGCGGCGAAGTGCGCGTCGCCGGCATGACGGTGCATTCCGACGACCTGATCCACGCCGACCAACACGGCGCCATCGTGATCCCGACCGACATCGCGGCGAAGATTCCGGAAGCCTGCGAACTCTGCGCCCGGCGCGAGACGCCGATCCTGGACATCGCGCGCAGTCCCGACTTTACGCTGGAAAAACTGAAAGAGGCGCTGAAGCGTTCGTCCGAGATCCACTGACAAAAGTCGGGGTTCAACAAACAGGGGGAAACGTCATGAAGGGGTTCTGGGCCGCGCTGTCAGTCCTGGTTCTCTTCGGTGCCGCGCCAGCGCAGGCACAGACCTATCCCTCCCGCCCGATCACCCTGATCGTGCCATTCCCGCCCGGCGGCTCGACCGATTCCGCCGCGCGGATCATGGCCGAGCGGATGCGCGCCACGCTGGGGCAGTCGATCGTGATCGAAAATGTCGGCGGCGCCGGCGGCAGCATCGGGGTCGGGCGCGTCGCCCGCGCCGCGGCAGACGGCTACACCTTCGACATCGGCCAGTGGGACACCCATGTCGGCAGCATCATCTACAAGCTCGACTACGACCTCGAAAAGGATTTTGAGCCGATCGCGCTGGTCTCGAACAATCCCCAGCTCATGGTCGCCAAGAACGACCTGCCGGCGAAGACGCTGGCCGAGCTGGTGGCGTGGATGAAGGACAATCCCGGCAAGATCAATTTCGTCAACCAGAACGCGGCGGCGAACGTCACCGGCGTGCTGTTCGAAAACCTGACCAAGCAGAAGGTGCAGTTCATTCCCTATCGCGGCGCGGGGCCCGCGATGACCGACCTGATCTCCGGCACCGTCGATCTGCTGGTGGTGCAGGGCGCGGTCGCGCTGCCGCAAATCCGCGCCGGCAAGATCAAGGCGCTTGCCAACCTGTCGCCGACGCGCTCGGCCTCGATGCCGGATATTCCGACCGCGGACGAGACCGGCGTGCCCGGCCTCTATATGTCGGGCTGGTTCGGCTTCTTTGCGCCGAAGGGCACGCCGAAGGATATCATCGCAAAACTCAACGCCGCGACGGTGGAGGCGCTGGCCGATCCCGCGATCCAGAAGCGCTTTACCGAACTGGGGCTCGACGTCGCCCCGCGCGCGCAACAGACGCCTGAAGGACTCGCCGCGTTCCAGAAGGCCGAGATCGGAAAATGGTGGCCGATCATCAAGGACGCCGGAATCGGCGTTCAGGCGCAGTAGGCCTGCCGGCCTCTCACCAATGGTTAGCGAATTCTTGAGACGGCGCGGGCTGCAAGCCCGCGTTTCTACGACCGGGCTTTAGGTTTATCCTTTACGCGTCTTTAATGGCGCGGTCGTAGGGTGCCTCTTGCGCGGCTCCGGCGGGGGGCGGCGCGACCGGTCAGGATGGCCGGTCGTTCGCGTAAGCGTCGGAGTTCAGAATGGATATCACCACGCTCGTCGGGCTGGTCGCCGGCATCATCGTCCTGTGTACGCTGATCCTGATGGGCGGTGACTTCCGGATGTTCTACGACATCCACGCCGTCATCATCATCTTCGGCGGCTCGTTCGCCGCTACTCTGATCCGGTTTCCCCTTAGCGCGATCCTGCACGGAATGCCGCTGGGTGCCAAATTTGCCTTCACGATGAGCCGGCTTTCGGCGCGCGACCTGGTCGATGAACTGGCGCGGATCGCGGAAATCGCCCGCAAGCAGGGGCCGGTCGGCCTCGAAAAGGTCGAAACCGACGAACCTTTCCTGGCCAAGGGAATCCGTTACGTCGCCGACGGCTACGATCTCGAATTCATCCGCGACAACCTGGAGCGCGATCGCGACAATTTCCTGATGCACCTGAACGAAGGCTCGAAGATCTATCGCGCCATCGGCGACTGTGCGCCGGCGTTCGGCATGATCGGTACGCTGCTCGGCATGGTGCAGATGTTCTCGAACATGTCGGACCCTTCGAAGCTCGGCCCGTTCATGGCCGTGGCTTTGCTGGCGACGCTGTACGGGGCGCTGGTCGCGAACCTGATCTGTCTGCCGATCGCCGACAAGCTGCACGGCAAGCTCCTCGACGAGGAAACCAACCGCACGTTGATCATCGACGGCATCCTGATGATCCGCGACTCCAAGAGCCCGGCGCTGGTGCGCGAAATGCTGCTGGCCTACCTGCCCGAAAAACATCGCCACGACGACGGCGAACTGGTTCCGGCCTGATCGGCTCACGGCATCCAGGCGCAGGAAATAGAGCATGGCCAAGAAAAAACGCGAAGAGGCGCATGGCGGTCATGGCTGGTTCGTGACCTTTGCCGATCTGATGGCGCTGCTGCTGTCGTATTTCGTGATGCTGGTCGCTTTCTCCACGCAGGATTCGGCCAAGCTGAAGATCGTCGCCGGTTCGATGCGCGACGCGTTCGGCGTGCAGACGGAGTCACGGTATTCGGGAATCGTGGAGGCCGACGGCCTGCCGACGCGGCCGAAGCTGAAGAATGTCGATCATATTTCGCCCGAGGAATCCTCCAATACCCCGACGCCCGACGAGAAGGACCGTCAGCGCGAATCCGGCGCCAAACTCAAGGTCGATCGGGAGTTCGCGCTCGCTTCGGCCTCCCTGCGCCAGGCGCTGCAGGACATGCCGGAACTGACCGAAATGTCCAAGCACATCATGTTCGAGGAAACCAAAGAGGGCCTCAATCTCGAAATCGTCGACCAGGATGGCCGCTCGATGTTCGCCGACGGCTCCAAGGTCCCGTACGACCGTACCCGCCGGCTGATTCAGAAGCTGGCCGTGCCGCTCAAGGCAACCCCGCTGCGCATCAACATTGTCGGCCATACCTCGGCCGGCTTCGTGCCGGCGCGCAGCGAATATAGCGCATTCGATCTGTCGGCCGACCGCGCCAACGCCGTGCGCCAGATCCTCGAACGCGAGGGGCTGCCCCCGTCCCACATTTTTGCCGTGGGTGGCCGAGCCGACAGCCAGCCATTGTTTCCCGACGATCCGACATTGCCGGCAAATCGTCGCGTTACCATCACATTGATGCGCGAAAATCCACCGCTTCCGCCCAATCTGAAGCCGTGAGGCGACGACAACTACTATAATACCGTTAGATCGATTTGCTTTGCGTCAACCTCGCATCGCGCGAGATGATATGCTTGTCGGATGATTGACAGGCAGCGCGGAAGCGTCGATAGCCGCGCGGATCAAATCAACGACGGGAACGTTCCCTTCCATCATGACTGTCAGCGCTACATCCACCGAAGCCCATGAGGGGCAGGCGACCTCGGGCGTATGGGCCCTGACACTCGGCAGCATCGGCGTCGTATTCGGCGATATCGGCACGTCGCCGCTGTACGCGTTTCGCGAGGCGGCCTCGCACGCCGCCGAGGGCCAGCCGGTATCCCGCATCATCGTGCTTGGCGTGCTCTCGCTGATCCTGTGGTCGCTTTTCATCGTCGTCACCGCCAAATATGTGCTGCTGCTGTTGCGCGCCGACAACAACGGCGAGGGCGGCACGCTTTCGCTGATGGCGCTGGGGCAGCGGGCGCTGGGCCGCCGAAGCTGGCTGTTGCTGGCGCTCGGGGTCGTCGGCGCCTCGATGTTCATCGGCGATTCCATGATCACGCCGGCGATTTCGGTATTGTCGGCGGTCGAAGGCCTCAAACTCGTCACGCCGGCGTTCGGACCCTATGTGGTCCCGCTGACGATCTTCATTCTCGTCGTGCTTTTCTCGGTGCAGAGCAGCGGTACGGCACGCGTCGCCTCGCTGTTCGGCCCGGTCATGGTGGTCTGGTTCGCGACGCTGATGCTGATGGGCCTCGTCCACATCAACGACGATCCTACGGTGCTGTACGCGATCAATCCCTGGTATGCGATCCAGTTCATGCTCTCCCACGGCGTCATCGGGCTGGTCACGATGGGCCTGGTGTTTCTGGCCGTCACCGGAGGCGAGGCGCTCTATGCGGACCTCGGCCATTTCGGGCGCAAGCCGATCCAGATCGGATGGTTCTATTTCGTGCTGCCGGCGCTGCTGATCAATTATTTCGGGCAGGGTGCGCTGGTGTTGTCCGATCCGTCGGCCATCGAAAACCCGTTCTACCGGCTGGTTCCCGACGTGCTGTTGCTGCCGATGGTGATGCTGGCGACTGCGGCGACCGTCATCGCGAGCCAGGCGGTGATCACCGGCGCGTTTTCGTTGGTCCGCCAGGCCGTGCAGCTCGGCCTGCTGCCGCGCTTCGAGGTCCGCTACACCTCCGAAACCCACGCTGGCCAGATTTACCTGCCCCGCGTCAACCGGCTGCTGCTGATTGGGGTCGTGCTGCTGGTGCTGCTGTTCCGTACCTCGAGCGGCCTCGCTTCGGCCTATGGCATTGCGGTTTCCACCACCATGGTCGTGGACGGCATCATGGGTTTCGTCGTGATCTGGAAATTGTGGAACTGGCGCGCGGCGACGGCTGCGGCCGTGATCCTGCCCTTCGTCATCATCGACATGAGCTTCTTTGCTGCGAACCTGCTGAAATTGTTTGATGGCGCCTGGGTGCCGCTGCTGTTCGGCATGGTGGTGGCGGTGATGATCTGGACCTGGCGGCGGGGCGCTGCGATCCTGATAGCGAAGACCCGGCGTATCGAGGTACCGCTGACCGACCTGATCAAGAGCCTCGAAAAGCGTCCGCCCCACATCGTCAAGGGCACGGCGGTATTCCTGACCTCCGATCCGAGCTTCGTGCCGACCGCGCTGATGCACAACCTCAAGCACAACAAGGTTCTGCACGAGCACAATGTGATCCTGACGATCGAAACCGCCCAGACGCCGCGCGTAGATCCGGCCGAACGCGTCAAGATGGAAACGATCAGCGAGAAATTCTCCACCGTGCGGCTGCGATTCGGCTTCATGGAATCGCCGAACGTGCCGAAGGCGCTGGTGATCGCGCGCAAGCTCGGCTGGCAGTTCGACATCATGGCGACGTCGTTCTTCGTGTCGCGACGGTCGCTCAAGCCCTCGGCGCAGTCGGGCATGCCGCTCTGGCAGGATCACCTGTTCATCGCCATGAGCCGGTCGGCGAACGACGCGACCGACTACTTCCAGATCCCCACCGGGCGGGTGGTGGAAGTGGGAACGCAGGTCACGATCTAAGCGAATCTCGCAGGGTTCCCCTGATTCTTGTCGCATGGCGGCAACAGCCTGACGGTTTCTCGGCCCGCACAAAACTTCGGACTCCACAGCCGTCGTGGTTTGGACCAGTCTGCTTGAACGCTTGGAAACGGCAGTTTAAGGTTTTCCTCTCTGGCTGCCGCCCGCAGGGCGCGAATGCCCCGCGCCATATGGCGTCGGGCCGAGCCCGGAATGCCCCGCTAAAGCCTTGAACGGCAAAGATTTCAATGTAATGGTCCGGCTATTGTAATGGTCTGGGTATTTGTAAGGAGTAGCGCAAATGAGTTTCGTCAGCGCGAACGACCATCCTGACCCCGTCAGTCCGCAGGATCCGCTGTACTACGCTCCGCGCTCCGCGCGCGGCACGGCAGAGCCCCGATCTGGCGCGACGCAGCACGCGGTCTCAGGCGATTTGCCTACCGATCCCCGTTCTTCTCGCTTCGATGATATGCGCGAGGAAGCCTTTGCCAAATTTGCCCGCCCCCTGGAATCGCAGTTCGCTGACGAGCGCTCTCGGTCACGCGGATTGCTCGCCACGGCGGGGGCCGTCGCTTTAGCGGTGGGGGCCACTGCGATCCTGGCGTACGTCGTCTTCAACGCGTCGCCAAATTCGAAAAGCGATCCCGCTGAACTCGCCGTTTCCATTTCGACGCCTGCATTGGCGACGCCGACGCAAGCGGCGGCACCATCAGGGGACTCGCAGGCGCTGCTCGAGGGATTCAAGCAGTTCCAGCGGACGCAAGGCGGCGAAGAGGCGGCGGCTGCTGGACCGTTCGCCGCCGCAGCGGCCAAGGAAAAGCCGAAGGAGTCCGAAGCCCTGCTGGATAAATTCATGCAGTGGCAGCCACGGAAATAGCGCCGCGCGCAGAACAGGCGGCTCGGCTTCCGGCCGTCGCTGCGGCGATTCGGATGCCGGCTTGGTAGGGCCCTAAGCGCTCCGGCCCGGCGGTAGCACGACGACGATCGCACCCACCTTCACCCGGTCGACCAGATCGATGATGTCTTCGTTGGTCAGGCGGATGCAGCCTGACGATATCGCCTGACCGATATATTCCGGCTGGTTGGTGCCGTGGATGCGGTACAACGTGTCCTTGTTGCCTTCGTAAAGGTAGAGCGCCCGCGCGCCGAGCGGATTGGCCGGCCCTCCGGCGACGCGCTTGGGGTAGGGGCCTAGTCGTGCCTGGATCTCCGCCGTCGGAATCCAGTCTGGCCATTCGGCGGTGCGGCCGACGGTTGCGACGCCTGACCAGGCCAGCGCTTCTTCGCCCACGGTTACGCCATAGCGAATCGCCTTGCCGCCGGGCAGCACGAAATAGAGATAGCGCGCGTTGGTGTCGACCAGGATCGTGCCCGGCAGCTCCTTGCGCGTGTAATCGACAATGTGCCGGCGAAACGGCTCCGGGATGCTCGCCGGGGCATAAGGCGCATGGGCGAGCAATTGCCGGTCTCTCGGCGTCAGACTGGCGTTCGACGGCGGCGCCAACGTCGCCTGCATGCAGCCGCCGAGCGACCCCACGAGCAACAACACGAGCCCACGCCCGATCATCGCGTGTCCTCCAAGTCTCACTTGCTTCAGAAGTTCTTACTTGCCCCAGAAGTCTTACTTGCCGCACAAATCTCACATGCTGCGATTTGGTGCTCGAAAAGTGTGGAAATAAAGGCGCGGCGCGGTGATGGTGTGCCGCACGGCAAGAATGCCGGGAGCAGACGACGATGCGTGCCTTATACCGTGCAGCGCTGCGCGAGGACGCAGGCCGTCTCTGCGATATTCGCCGAGGATCGATCCTTGAGCTTGCACCGCCCGATATGCCCGTCGCCGAGGCGCAGGCGTGGGCTGCGCGGCTCACGCTCGCCGGCATGGAGCAAAAGCTGCGCGAGTTTGAAGTATGGGTTGCGGAGCTGGACGGCGCCGCCGCCGGGTGGGGGGCCATTCGCGGCCACCGCCTGGAGGGGCTTTATGTGGCAGCCGAATTTGCCGGGCAGGGCGTCGGTGCCGGATTGCTCGACAAGCTCGAAGAACGGATGCGCGAGCGCGGGTTGTTGTCGGTCCACCTTGAGGCAAGCCCGAACGCCCTTGGTTTCTATCTGCGCCGCGGCTACCGGTCGACCGGCCCGCAGATACGGAACGGCGCCTGGCCCATGGTGAAAGAATATCCCGTTTGACACCCGCGGTGGCAGGACAGCGGGTGCGATGGACGGCCGCCCGCTTCGGGCCGCCGTTCAAACCGTTCGGAGCGCTTGATTTTCGCCCCGCGAGGGGCGACTTTGGCGCCCGCTTGGCCGGGCTGGTATGAGCCCTCGCGGCAGGTTCTCAGGAGGATATTGCGTGGCGGACCATCAGGTGCACGATTTGACCCCGCAGGAGGTTTCCAGCGGGATCGCGGACGGACGCTACTTCCTGGTCGACGTCCGCGAACCCAACGAGGTGGCGGTGGAAGCCTATCCGGAATGCGTGGTCGTTCCGCTGCAGTCGTTCGATCCGGCGGCCATCCCGGACCCGAAAGGAAAGCAGGTGGTTTTCGCCTGCCGTTCGGGCAAGCGCTCGGTGACGGCCTCGCTGGCGGCGCAGGCGGCCGGCCTGCCTTACGACAAGCATCTGGCCGGCGGCATCATCGGCTGGAAAGCTGCAGGTTTTCCGACCAGAACCGGCGGCTGATCTCCACCATGACATCCATGAACAAGGTCTTTGCCGACCTTCCAGTCACCGTGTTCGAGGCAATGTCGCAGGCTGCCCGCGACAACAATGCCATCAATCTCGGCCAGGGTTTTCCCGACGATCCCGGGCCGGAGGACATCCGCCGCGCCGCGGCCGACGCGACCCTCAACGGCTACAACCAGTATCCGTCGATGATGGGCATCCCCGAATTGCGGCAGGCGATCGCCGCCCATTACGGCCGCTGGCACAATCTCTCGCTCGACCCGATGACGGAAGTGATGGTGACCTCGGGCGGCACCGAGGCGCTGACGGCGTCGATTCTCGCCGTCGTCGAACCCGGCGACGAGGTCGTGTGCTTCCAGCCGGTCTATGACAGCTATCTGCCGATCATCCGGCAGGCCGGTGGTATTCCGCGCCTGTTGCGGTTGGAGCCGCCGGGCTGGCGGCTGACCGAGGAGATGCTGGCCAGCGTCTTCAACGAGAAGACCAAGGCGGTGCTGTTCAACAACCCGCTCAATCCGGCCGCCGTGGTCTATCCCCGCGAGGACCTCGAACTGCTGGCCCGGTTCTGCCAGAAATTCGATACGATCGCGATCTGCGACGAGGTGTGGGAGCATGTCCTGTTCGACGGCCGCGAGCACATCCCGCTGATCACGATTCCCGGCATGCGCGACCGCACCATCAAGGTCGGCAGCGCCGGCAAGATCTTTTCGTTGACGGGATGGAAGATCGGCTTCGTCTGCGCTGCGCCGCATTTGTTGCGCGTCGCAGCCAAGGTGCATCAGTTCCTGACCTTCACGACAGCGCCGAACCTGCAGGCCGCCGTCGCCTACGGCCTCGGCAAGCCGGACGAATATTTTCATGACATGCGCAAGGAACTGCAGCGAAGCCGGGACCGTCTGACCAAGGGGCTGGAGAGCATCGGCTTTCCCGTGCTGAAGTCGCAGGGCACCTATTTCCTCACCGTCGACCTGTCGCCGCTCGGCCTCAACGAAACCGATGTTCAGTTCTGCAACCGCATCGTGAACGATTACAAAGTGGCGGCGATACCCGTGTCGGCGTTCTACGAGCAGGACGCGGTGACCTCGGTGGTGCGGTTCTGCTTTTCCAAGAAGGACGAAACGCTGGACACCGCGCTGGAACGCCTGTCGGACGCGGTGCACGGCCGCCGCAAGAGGTAGCAGATGCGCGATTCCGTCCGGGGGTTGCTTCGCCTGATCGGTGCCACGACGGTCGCGCTGTCGCTCTCGCCCGCATGGGCGCAAGAGCGCACCGTGAACTTCTACAACTGGTCCAACTACATGGCGCCGGGGGTGCTGGAGGATTTCACCAAGGAAACCGGCATCAAAGTGGTCTACGACACGTTTGACGCCAACGAGACGCTGGAGACGCGGCTATTGGCCGGCAAGTCCGGTTACGATGTCGTGGTGCCGACCGGTTATTTCCTGCAGCGCCAGATCACCGCAAAAGTCTTCCTCAAGCTCGACAAGGCAAAGCTGCCGAATCTCGCCAACGCCTGGCCGGTCGTGACCGATCAGCTCGCGACATACGATCCCGGCAATAACTACGGCGCCAATTACATGTGGGGCACCACCGTCATCGGCTACAACGTCAAGACCGCGCAGAAAATCCTCGGGGCCGACGCGAAGATCGACAGCTGGGACATCGTCTTCAAGCCGGAGAACCTCGCGAAATTCAAGGACTGCGGCATCCACATGCTGGATTCCGCCGACGACATTCTGCCCGCAGCGCTGAGCTATCTCGGCATCGATCCGAACTCGACCAAACAGGCTGATCTGGAAAAGGCCGCCGATCTCGTCGGCAAGATTCGGCCGAACGTCCGCAAGTTTCACTCCTCGGAATATCTGGGCGCGCTGGCGTCGGGCGAAATCTGCTTCGTGGTCGGATGGTCCGGCGACATCATGCAGGCGCGCAGCCGCGCGGCGGAAGCCAAGAACGGCGTCGAGATCGGCTACACGATTCCGAAAGAGGGCGCGCAGATGTTCTTCGACAATCTGGCGATCCCGGCGGATGCCAGGAACGTCGCAGAGGCGTACGAACTGATCAACTATCTCTACCGTCCGGACGTCGCCGCGAAGAATTCCGACTTCCTGTCATATGCCAACGGCAATCTGGCGAGCCAGAAGCTGATCGATCCGAAGATATTGAACGACAAAAACATCTATCCGGATGAAGCAACGCAAAAGAAGCTGTTCGTCATCCAGGCCCGCGATCCGGCGACCCAGCGCGTGATCAACCGGCTGTGGACGCGGGTGAAAACGGGGAAGTAATTTTGGCTATAGCCCGGATGTCGCTGCGCTCATCCATGCTACCGCCCGGCAAACACCTATTGCTGGAACCCGGACTGGAATTTATAGCTCCCGTCAGGAGCATCACATGACCAACAACATCCTTGCATTGGTTTCCACGCGCACGCTGCTGCAGATCGCCTTCATCCTGGCCTCGACGGTGGCCATGAAAGCTTGGAGCCTCGGCCTATTGTGATGGCCGAAGGCGACCGCTACCGCCATCTCCGGTGCAGCCAGAGCCACTGGTCCGGATATTCCCGCACCCAGCCCTCGATTACATCTGTCACCGCCTGCATCGTGCCTTGAATATCGATCTGGCCCGCGGCGTCGCGCACCGGCTTGACCTCTTCGGACAGTTCGGCGCGGAAGCGATGGTTGGGGAGGCGGATGATGCGCACGCCATGGACGGGGCATTCGACCTGCCGCAACAGCCGGGCGAGCGTCGGGTTGGCCTTGGTCTTGCGGCCGAAGAACGTCACCTCGACGCCGTTGCCCATGTACTGATCGACCAACATCGCGACGTGCTGGCCGCGCTGCAGGGCTTCGGCCAGCTTGAGCGGGGCCTCGCGGCCGGCCGGCACCAGCGTGCCCATCTTGACGGCGCGGATGCGCTCGATGGCGCGGTCGGCGGATTCGATATTCGGCCGGCGGAACAGGATTGCGCAATCGAGCCCGTGCGCGACCGCGCCGAGCGCAGGAATTTCCCAATTGCCGAGGTGGCTGGCGAAGATGATCGCGGGCTTGCCGTCGTCGCGCAGCGTATCGAAGATCTGCTTGGTGCGCGCGCCGAACTCGACGCGGCTCGGCTTGTCCGGATGATCGACGTCGTAGTCCCAGATGTGATCGAGATGGGCGAACTCGGCGCCGATGCGGCCGAGATTGTCCCAGACGCCGGCCAAAATGGTTTCGATCTCCGCGCTCGATTTCTCGGGAAATGCGGCCGTGAGATTCTCGCGCCCGATGCGGTCCTCGCGCAGCCGGCGTCCGATGAAGCGGGTGGCGCGGCCGAAGAAATTCGCGGTCTTGTCCGGATCGAACAGGCGCGTGGTGCGCAACAGCGCGACCGTCAGCGCGCCGACGGCCGCTTCCGCCACGGGCTTGGCGGCGTCGCGCAGGCGCGCCTTGGTGCGTAGGAGCAGGCGGTTCATGGTCTAGATCGTTGGCCGCTAGACCGGTTCGCGGGTCAGGATCAGCGAGGCGTTCTGCCCGCCGAAGCCGAACGAGTTCGACATCACGGCGGTCACCTTGGCGTCGCGCGCGGTGTTGCCGACCACGTCGAACAGGATCGCCGGATCCGGAATCTCGTAGTTGATGGTCGGCGGAATCCGCTGGTGCTCCAGGGTGAGCAGCGAGAACACGGCTTCCACCGCGCCGGCTGCCGAGATGGTGTGCCCGACCATCGACTTGTTCGACGACACCGGGATTTTCGGCAGATGCTCGCCGAACACGACGGCGGTGGTGTTGTACTCCATCTTGTCGTTTTCCGGCGTCGCGGTGCCGTGGGCGTTGATGTGGTCGATCTGTTCCGGCTCGAGGCCGGCATCCGCCAGCGTCTTGCGCATGCAGCCGATGATCGGCTTGCCGTCCGGGCTGGAGCGGGTGCGGTGGAAGGAGTCGGTCAGTTCGCCGCAGCCGGCGACGACGCCGAGAATTTTCGCGCCGCGCGCCATCGCGGACTCGTAGCTCTCCAGCACCATCGCGCCGGCACCTTCCGCCATCACAAAACCGTCGCGGTTCTTGGAAAACGGTTTTGAAGCGGCCTGCGGCGGATCGTTTTGCGTCGACAGCGCCGACAGCAGCGAGAACCGCACCAGCGCCTCCGGGTTGACCGAGCCGTCGGTGCCGACGCACAGCGCTGCATCCGCGTCGCCGCGGCGGATCGCCTCGACGCCGAGCTGGATCGCGGTCGCGCCGGAAGCGCAGGCGGTGGAGAGCGAGATCGGCGAGCCCTTGGTGCCGAACACATCAGCAAGGTGGCTCGCGACCGAGCCGAACATGAATCGGTGATGGTAGGCCGCGAAGCGGCCGCCGCCGGACACGCGCAGCATGTCGCCATAGTTGAATTCGGTCTTTCCGATCGCGCGCCCGAGTTCGAGCCGCTGCGGCCATTCGACCTCGACCGGCGCGACCGCCAGGAACAGCGGCCCCGGAAAATCCGCCTTGGCGCCGATGGCTGCCTGCGCAAGCGCTTCCTCGGTGGCCATCTCGGCCAGCCGCTCGGTCAATCCGGTCGAGGTGACGGGATCGACGCTGACGAAGTCGACCGTGCCCGCCATGGTCGATTTCAGCCCTTCGACCGGAAAGCGCGTCACGGTGCGGATACCGGATTCTCCGGCGGTCAGCTTGCGCCAATTGTCCTCTTTGCCGCCGCCGAGCGACGTCACCACGCCCATGCCGGTGACGACGACGATCGGCCTGCCCAATTTATCGCGTGCTACTGACATGGTTCCCCCGATGCTCGCGCCCTACTTGACGGCCTCGACGAGGGCCATGCCTTCGCCCTGCCAGTGACCGGTCCCCACCACCACAATCTGGTCGGGGGCGCCTGTCTTTTCAACCTCGGTTCCGGTCGGATCGTTGGGCGGAAACAGCGCGCCGCGCGATAGCGATAGCGCCGCCAAGGCCAGCCCCAGCGGAAACTGGGTCTCCAGCGTATGGCCGAACATCGTGCCGGTGGCGCGGACCGCGTAACCAGGGTGCTGGCGCAGGAACGCCTTTTCTTCCGAAGTCACCGGCTCGACGCCGGTCGCGCCGGTGATCACCTGGCCGGCTTCGCCGGTGACGCCGAGTTTCGGCCACATCGTTTCCAGCGATTTGGTCACCGCGCCCGGCTGCTTGCGCTTGGCGAGGTCGGCGACCACTTTGGTCAATTTCGCATACGGCTTGGCGCCGCGCGCTTCGGCATGCTCGCGCGATTCCAGCACCAGGAAACAGCCGGCCGAGCCGAGTGCAAAGCCGCTTCTGCCTTCGCGCTGCCAGACCGGCGCATACGTCCCCTTGAGATTGAAGTCGCCGAATTCGTAGAGCACCAGCAGGTCGGAGCGCTCGCCATTATGGGCGGCGCCGACCAGCGCGATCTCGCTCTGCCCGGATTCGATGCGGGCCAGCGCGATCCTTGCCGCGTCGATGGAGGCCGCTTCCTCGCCCATAAAGGTCCGCGACGTGCCGCAGACGCCATGCACGATGGCGATGTTGCCGGCGAGCAGGTTCGAGAGCTGCGCCAGAAACAGCGTCGGCCGCAGGTCGTTCATCAGGCGTTCGTTGAGAAAGGCCGGACTCGAATTGCCCTTGGCGTCGGCATTCATGATCGCCTCGTCGACCGCCAGGTCGCGCTCGCCGCCGCCGGCCGCGACGATCATGTCGGTCCGCCCTAGAATGTCCTTGTTGCCTTTGATGCCGGCCGAATCCAGCGCCAACCCCGCGGCATAGGTGCCGATGCGCTGCCACGCTTCCATCTGGCGCTGATCGCCTTTTTTCGGGATCTGGGCGTCGAAGGAAACCGGCGCCAGCGGATGCACGATGTAGGGCGCAAACCGCTTGTCGTCGAAATTGATCTTCTTTTCGTTCAGCGCGTCCCAATGCGCATCCAGCCCCTCGCCGAGCGAGGAGACGATGCCGATGCCGGTGATCCAGACTTCCTTCGCCGCCGGAGATGTGGACTCAGTCATGCGTTATCGCCTGCAGTGGGAAGCCGATCTTGTTGGCCATCGCATCCATATGCACGCGCAGGGCCGGGTCGGGGAAGGGGGCTAGGCCGAAGGTGAGTTCGGCACTGCACTTCAGTTCCTTGCCGACGCGTCCCTTGACCTTGGTGACGGCAAAACCGGACCCTTCATGCTCGAGCCGCGCCTCGATCGTCAGCAATTCGCCGGGACTGACGAAGCCCCGCATCTTGGCTTCCTTCACGATGGCCAGAAACGGCATTCGCTCAAACTTCAGGACGCCGAGGATCAGCCAGCCCGAACTCTGCGCCATCGCTTCGGTCAGCAGCACGCCGGGCATGATCGGAAAACCCGGGAAATGCCCCTCGAAGATGGTGTGCTTGGCCGGAACCTGCGCCTCGACCGTTATTCTCTTCTCGTCGAGATTGAGCTCGACGATGCGGTCGATCAGCGTGAAGTAGTCGAGGTTCATGGCGGGTGACTAAAGCGTTTTCCAGCGAAGTGAAGGCCGGTTCGCGTCAAGAAAACGCGTCACAACCAAGAATCCAGAGCCCCGCGCCGATCGATCGGAGCGGAAATGGAGCTTAAGCGCCCGGCGCGGCGTTCTTGGCGGCGACCAGTTCGTCGATACGATCGGCGAGATTCTGCAGCACGAAATACTGCTCGGTCGTGGCCTTGCCGTCGTTGACTTCCTGGGTCCATTTTTCGAGCGGCATCTTGATCCCGAACGCCTTGTCGATGGCAAAGGCGATGTCGAGGAAATCAAGGCTGTCGATTCCAAGATCGTCGATGGCGTGGCTCTCCGGCTTGATCGTGTCGCGCGGAATGTCGCAGGTCTCCGCGATAATGTTGGCGATCTGATCGAATGTGGAAGACATCATTAAGCCTTTGATAACTTGAGGATATTCCGGGACGGCTTGAGAGGGCGGGGGCGTGGCCCCGGAAGGCCGTGTTCCCCTTGGCCGGAGTCGAGAGCCCGTATATCGGAGCAGGCCGCTGAGTTCAATGGAGGCGGGGCGTTCGGGCGGGGATCGATTATGGGACAAAAATGGCCGGTTGGGGACGGAATCAGCGGTCCGGCGTCCCCGGGCAGAATGCATGTCAGAGCTAGGCACCATCCCGTCAATGATGACATGCGCAGACATCGAAGTACCGATCAAGCGCGCCTCGGCGCCGTCGTGGCTGCAATGGCAGGGGCCTATTGCAGTCCGCGCGGTCGCCACGCCGGTCCAAAGACAGACTGGCCGTATTGCTTCAGCTTCGAGGTCAGGTCATCTTCAAAAAACGGAACCAGCGGCGGAAGCGGCGTTATCATCAAAACTGTGTGCAGCAGCGGGTGCGGAGCATCAAGCGAGAGCTTGCGCCCGGTCGCCTTGTCGAAGGCATATTGAAGCGTCAGCAGTTCGACCGGGTAGACTTGATTCCAGCTACCGAGATCCATCACTGACTCGTAAACCGAGGGACGGCGTCGTTTGTTTGCGTCGATGCCGTGGTATCCGAAGCACTCGGCAATGCGGTAGTCGCAATACTCTACCAGTGCCTCGCGAAACTGGTCCGGGTGATCGGCTTTCGCAAACAGCGCGGCATAACTGCCCATTTCCGCAAGGTCTGCCGCTCCGGGCCATTGGCCTGATATCAACGTTCGTTGCAGCGCCTGAGAAAACTGCAGGGCCGGCTCATCATAGGCAAAGAACCCTTGCCTCGTGCCGGGAACGCGGCCCTTGCCGGGAGCGCCGCTCATGCAGAGGCGGTGCAGATAGGGCGCGACTCGTTCGGCAAACCATTCCTGGCCGGCCGCAATGGCGAGCCCCTGCCATTCAAGCAGCTCGTGAAGCATTTCGTCCCTGGTATCATCCGGCCAGCCTTCAGCTTGACGAAACTCAAGCAGAATTTCACGTCCCCAATAGAAGTATGCGAAGGCCTTGGCGAATGTCCGATCAGGATCGTCGGCGCCATTCCAGCGCGAGAGCACCCATTTATCCAGCCAATGCTGGGCCAGCCTTTGTGCCGTGAGAGTCAGTTGCGGCGTCCTTCGCAGCTTCAGATCGTCTGCCAGCCACGCCAACTGGAGGCCTGTGTCCGCGGTCACGGCGTCTTCAAGTTTGAGGCGCTTCCACAGGGTTGCGACACATTGATCTCTATTGCAGCGATCGGGCTTGATCAGCTTGGCCATCGTGTGGAATCTACAAAGTCTCTACGCGGATACAGATGCTCATCTCAGTCGACCTGCAAGCCGGTGTCAACGGCGGCCGCCTTGACTTCTTTGCGGGCGGCCCGAGGCCAAAGCCAAACGCTTTGAAGTGCAGTGCTCTGCGCAAATCCGCCGAACGATACTGCGGGAATGCGAATGACAATTTATCTTGACCTCGGCAACGTCAGCGATGAGATCGGTACGCCGGATTTCTTTCATGCGTTTTTTTCGACGGTCTCCGGAAATCTCGAGCCTGCGGGCTGGGGCAGCCGCTTCCCGGTCTTGTTACGAGAACTCTACAAGGGCGAGCTGGGTAAGGCGCGCGCCGAGCAGGCAAGGATCGAACTGGCGCAGATCCGAACCGAGATGAGCAGCTTCCCGCCCGATCGTGTGATCTGGGACTTCGCGGACAGGTCGAAGCGCCCGCCATGGGGAAACGACATATCGTCCGACATCACGGACTTGTCGAAGTATTTCGTCACGTCCGCCGGTAGGGATCTGATCGATGTGATGGCGGAATGCCTGGACGAACTGCAGTCCGGGCCCGTCCGGGCGTTACGGGTAGTCCATATGTGAGCAAGCGCGGCCCGGACAAGCGAAGCGACATCCGGGACTTTCGCGCATATCGCTGCGCTCATGCGGCTCCGTTTCAATTCGTCGGCAGCATGAACCCGTCGAAGTAGGCCGCCAGCGCCGCATGGCCATCGAGCGGCAGCACATGCGCGACATACTGGTCCGGCCGCACCACCACCATGCAGCCCTTTTCCCGATCGATGCCGCGCATCGCAAAGATGTCGTGGCCGCTCCTGAGATCGGGGCAGAACATCTTTTCGTAGTCGCGGAGCCCGTAGCGTCCCTTCGGCGGGAGCAGGAGCGGGGGCATCGCCTCGATTGCGAGTTCGGCATGCGCCTGCTGGAACACCGCGCGGACATCGATCACTGAATCGATATCGGCGCCCGACGGCGTGTGCTTCTTCACGGGAGACATCGGACTTGCACTCAGGAAGTCGCACAGCGCGCGAACGGGCGAATTGGCGGCGGGATCGCCGCGACCGGCCAAGATGAAAATCCGGAACCGGCCGTCCGCCTTGGCGACGTGACCCAGATGAAGCGGCTTGGCGTCGGCGAGGCGGACGACCGGCGCGGAGTGAAAGCGGGTGCCGATGATAAAACCCTTGGCGAGGTGCTGGTGGTCCGCCGGGGCGGTGAGGAGGGACGGGCGGTAATGCGTCGCCGTTCCCGCGGTATAGCGCCCATGCCGGACGAAATAGTCCTGCGTCTGCGCGGCATCCGCGCCCTTGTTGTCTCCCTTGGCGGAAGCGAGGATCTCGGCCCATTCGCGGTCGAAGTCGATCAGCTCTTTCGCAACCGCCTGCCGCTCCGCCGAATAGCTGTGCAAGAGAGATGGTGCGCTGCGCCCGCGCAGGACGGCGGCGAGCTTCCAGCCGAGATTGAAGGCGTCCTGCATCGAGACGTTCATGCCCTGGCCGGCCTTGGGGCTGTGGGTATGGCAGGCGTCGCCGGCGATGAACACATGGGGCGGGCGCGTTGCGATGTCCTCCGCCGGCACATCGTCGAACTTGTCGGTCAGCCGCTGGCCGATCTCGTAGACCGACCACCAGGCGACCTCCTTCACGTCGAGCGTATAGGGGTGGAGAATGCGTCGCGCCTTGGCGATCAAATCATCCGAGGTGATGTGGCGGTTGGCGACGCGCTCGCCGGCGTCGAGGTTGGTGAGTTCGACATAGAGCCGGACGAGATAGCCGCCTTCGCGAGGGATCACGAGGATGCTGCCTTCATGGGCCGACTGGATCAGCACCTTGAAGCGGATGTCGGGGAAGTCGGTGACGGCCAGGATGTCCATGACGCCCCAGGCATGGTTGGCGGAATCGCCGCGCAGCTCGCGGCCGATCGATTTTCGCACCGTGCTGTGCGCCCCGTCGCAGCCCACGACGTAACGCGCCTTGATCGTCTCGGTTTCGCCTTTGTGCCCGGCATCGAGTCGTTCGAGCCGCACCGTCACCGCGTGATCTTCTGCCTGCGCCGCCGTCGAGATATCGAGGTCAAGCAGGCGCCGCGAATAATAGGGCTCAAGTTTTGACGGCGATTTGCGCATGACATCGAGATAGCAATCATGCACGCGCGCCTGGTTGAGGATGACATGCGGCATTTCCGACAGCCCGTCCTCGACATCCCTGACACGGCCGCTGCGCACGATGTTGTCCGGCTTTTGCTCGTCCGGCTTCCAGAATGTCGTCTCGGTGATCCAGCAGGCTTCCTTCAGAACGCGCTCGCTGAAGCCAAAGGCGTCGAACATCTCCATGGTGCGGCAGGCGATGCCATCGGCCTGGCCGAGCAGCATCCGGCTCGGCTTCTGCTCGACGATGCAGATCTTGATGTCGGCAAACGCCGCAAGCTGCGCCGCCAGCGTCAAGCCGGCCGGCCCGCAGCCGACGATCAGGACGTCGACTTCGGCGGGGACTGACCCTGCCATGCCGGACGGCAGCACGCGCTCGGCGGGATCGGCGATATCAGGCTCGCCGGGTTCAAAACCGTTGAGGTGGAATTGCATGGTGTGGCGCCTCTGAAGGAAGGGTTCAACCCATCCCACAAGATTCCATCACGGCTTCTTGCCCTCGTCCAGAAATGCCTGCACCGCTTCGAACAGTTTTAGCCTGTTCCGCTCCATCAGGATGCTGTGGGTGCCCTCGGCGAGCGCGACGTAGCGCTTGTCCGGCGAGTTCACCAGCAGCGGAAACAGCATCTGTGCCATGTAGGGCGGCGTGTCGCGGTCCCATTCGGCGTGGACCAGCAGGGTTGGCACGGTGATTTTTGAAGGATCGTAATACGGCTTTCCGGCGCCGAAAAAGTCCATGCTGTCCTGCACCACGCCGTTGGGCGCCCGCAGCACCGGCGGGCTCATCGCCGCGCCGACCGGATCGGTTGCAAAGGTCGCATCCGCCCAGGCGTCGAACCAGCCGGCGGGAATCAGGCCGGATTTCTTGTCCTCGGGCACGCCGGCGTACCAGCGCTCCTTGGCCTGCTCGCGATTGACCATCCGGTACGCGCCAAGCTTGCCCGGGCCGGCCTGCACCAGCGACGCCGTCTGCCGGATCCAGGCCGGCGCGTAGAGCACGAGACGTTCGACCTTGGCAGCGTTTTGCGTGGTGTAGGTCGCCATCAGCGTCGTTCCCCACGACCAGCCCAAGAGATTCAGGCGCGGAATGTTGCGGCGCTGCAGGACGAAGTCGACCGCGGCGCCGATGTCCTTGACCGCGGTCTGGCCGGTGACGATGGGGCCATTGGCTTCCGGCTTGTCGGCCATCTCGGCCGGCCGCGTGGACTTGCCGTAGCCGCGCAGGTCCAGCAGCCAGACGTCGTAACCGCGCGCGGCGATGTATTCCATCCATGACATGCCGTCGAGCCTGAGGTCGAACGCCGTCTCGGCGGGATAGGTCGCGCCGTGCACGTAGAGCACGGTCTGCTCGGGCCGGAACGAGGTCATGTCGGCCGGCCGCTTGTTGCGGACATATATTTCGATGCCGGGGTCAGCCGTCCTGACCATCATCTCTTCGGTCACCAGAGCCCTCGTCTGTGCCAGCGCGCGGGAATCGAAAGGAGTGTTGCAAGAACAAAGCCTGCGGTCGCGATTGAATTTTTCATGGGGCCTCCCCGACGCTTTTGTTTTGCTTGGGGGCAAACGTATCGGGGATTTTCGCAACGATATAATAAATTCTTATACCACCCCGCGGTAACACGAAGCATGTCCGCCGCCATTGCGAGCCAGCCGGGCGCGCTGCCTTCGCGGGCACGACGATCTGCGGTGGTATCGACCGGAAGCCTTACCCCTGCGGTTTCACCGAAATCCGGGCGCAGTCGCGGCCGCCCATCAGCACGCAATCCTGCGTCCTGCGGAGATCGGCGATACTGACCGCGAGCCAGATCCCGATGGCGGTCAGCGCCACGGTGAAGGCGAGCGCTGCGACATTGGCCAGCATGCGATGACGGAAATCATCGCCCTCGTCGCGCGGGCGCTCGTAGCGCGACAGGTCGTTCGCGGGCCGCGCGTTGATGGCCGTGCCACTGGTGAATTTAGCCGGGGCGGATTCTTCCCGCGGGATCGGAGGGCGGGCGGAGGTGCGCGGCCGGAATTTGAGCACCACGTGCTCTTCGTCCGAAATAATGGGCCGCTGGGTTTTCACTGCCGACGATCCGCGAAGAAATCCTTGGGTCTGCATAGCATGCCGGCGGCGCTTCCAACACCAAATCTTGTCGCACGCGGGACAGAAATCCCATCACGCAAGGTCTGGAACCCGGCGCGCAGGCCGGCTCAGCCCTGCTTCGGCAGCCGTCCCATCATGTAAAATTCGTCGTTCGGGCGCATCGCGGTGACGTTGGCCAGCCGGTTCGACAGCGCGAAGAAGGCCGCGATCGCGGCGATGTCCCAGATGTCGTCGTCGGAAAAGCCGTGGCCGGTGATTGCGGCAAAATCGGTCTCTGAAACCGTCTCCGCGTCGCGGCTCACTTTCATGGCGAAGTCGAGCATGGCGCGCTGCCGCGGCGTGATGTCGGCCTTGCGGTAGTTGACGGCGATCTGGTCGGCGATGACCGGGTTCTTGGCCCGGATGCGCAGGATCGCGCCATGGGCGATCACGCAATAATGGCACTGGTTGGCGGCGGATGTCGCCACCACGATCATTTCGCGCTCGGCTTTGGTCAGCCCGCTGTCCTTTTCCATCAGCGCATCGTGATAGGCAAAGAAGGCGCGAAATTCATCCGGGCGATAGGCCAGCGTCAGGAAGACGTTTGGCACGAAACCGGATTTTTCCTGCACCGCGAGGATCCGGGTGCGGATGTCCTCCGGCAGCTTGTCGATGGCGGGCGGCTGAAATCGTTGGGACGCAGGCTTGGTCATGAAATGGTTCCGACGTTAAGGCCGCTAGGCGGCATCGCCGGAACCATATATCCTATTGCGGCAAGATCGATACCGGCGCGCGCGAAGAATCCGCGTAAGCGGCTCTCAGCGCAACGGCTTCTTCAACAGCGAGAACCGGTCGGGGTCGAGCCCCATCGAGGGCTGCAGCATCGGCGCTTCCACCGGCGTCATAACGCGGGCGGAAGCGCGGTCGCCGCCGGCGGCGGGATCGCTGCTGGGCGTATCGCGATTGGAGGTGGCGCCGCGCCAGCGCTCCAGGACCGCGGCGACAAAATGCATGTCATGACCGGCGGTGACCGACGGGGTGGACGCGATGGTGGCTTCGCTGCGCGGCAGTTGATGGACCGGAACTTCCTTGAAGCGCAGCCGGGTCGGCAGCGCCACGCCTTCGCCGAACGCCAGCACTTCGCGGGTGCCGAGCGACGGCACGAAAGACAACAGGTTCGCGGCGGCGTCGGAGACCGCCGAGCGCAGCAGCGCCTGGTCGCGGTCGTTGGCGAGGCGCATCGCAAACAGCGTGTTGCATTGCGAGATGATGGTGGCGTCGAGTTCGGCCGGACGTTGGGTGACGAGGCCGAGAAAGACGCCGTATTTGCGGCCTTCCTTCGCGATGCGTGAGACGGCTTTCCGCGTCGGGCCAAACCCGATGTTGCGGTCGGCCGCGGCATAGCGGTGCGCTTCCTCGCAGACGAACAACAGCGGCGAGACGCCGTCGCTCCACAGGCCGAAATCGAACGCCATGCGGCAGAGGACCGACACCACGGAATCGACGACTTCGGCGGGGAAACCGGCGAGCTGCATGATGGTCATCGGCCGGCCGTTGGCAGGCAGCCGGAACAGGTAGCTGATCACTTCCGCCATGGTGTCGCCGCCGACATTGGCGTTGTCGAACATGAAGGTGTAGCGGGGATCGTTGCGCACGGTTTCGATGCGCGAGATCAGCTTGTGGTAGGTGATGCGCGAGGAGCGGTTCTCCAGCTTGCCCATCCGTTCGTCGATCAGCGAAATCAGATCGGACAGGCGATACGGCACCGGCGTATCGACGGTGTAGCCGCCCGACTTGGGGTCCGCGCGCTTGAGACCGATCCGGTCGGAATTCTGGTACTGGGTATAGATTCCCTTCGCCATCGGGATGATTTCGGCGAGCACGTCGAGCTCATCCGGCACGCCCGGGCGGCCGCCGAACAGGACGTCGACGATCTCCTCGAAATTGAACAGCCAGAACGGCAGTTTCAGGTTGCGCGGGTTGAGCACCATCGCGCGGTCGCCGAAGCAGCGGCCGTACTCGTTGTGGACGTCGAGCAGGAAGACCCGCAGGTTCGGCCGCGCCTGCAGGATCTCGTTGAGCAGCAACGAGACGCTGGTCGATTTGCCGACGCCGGTAGAGCCGAGCACCGCAAAATGCTTGGAAAGCATTTCCTCGACGTCGACATAGGCGATCACAGATTTGTCTTGCTGCAGGGTGCCGATATTGATCTGATCCGACCCGCTCGGCGCATAGACCGTGCGAAGATCCTCTGCCGTAACGACCTCGACGGCGTCGCCGATCGTCGGATAATTGGTGACGCCGCGCTGGAATTTGGGACGGTCGCCGCCGGATATTTCGCCAAGCAGATCGACCGATGCGGTCGCCATGTAGTCATCGCCGCTGGCTTGGTTCTCGCACGACACCTCGGTGATCATCGCGATGATCGTGGTGGCCCCCGCGCAGCGAATGCTGATGAAGCGCCCGACAGTAGCGCGGGCTTCGGTGGCGGGCATCGGGCCTGTGGCCAGAAGTCCGACCCGAGCGAGGGAGCCGCGCACGGAAATCACACGTCCGAAGGATGTCACGGTGCTGAATCTCATGAATTGAGGTCTGGCGCCCATTATGGGCAGCCCCGACTAGCGAAACGGTTAAACTCGTGAAGTTTCGTATCGGCTAAATCCGCGCCATCTCGGTCAGGATTCGTTTTCACAACGGTCCGCCGTCGACGCCGCAGAACGTCGATTATGCCTGAAAACATGGGCCTTCTCGCATTTCCGTCCGCACGCGCCGCCGATCCCGGGTTAATCTTTTGTTTACCATCTCGGACAAGAGCCGCATCCGGGCAGGACAATCCGGCAAGCCTGCAAGGCTGCGTCGCGAAAGTAACCTGTACGTGTGAAGAGGTAACCGATCGCTAACCGAAAGTTGTAACTCGCCCTCCATGGGTGCTGCGAAATACTGCCGCGGGGCGCACCATCAGCGGTCCGAGTTCCGTAGCGGACTCATGTCTTGATCCAGAGGTGGATCGATTGAGCAACGAGGGCTGTCGTCAAATGTCGGGCGGTTCGACCGGTTCTGCACTGGGCAGCAGGACCTTCAAACTGCTGGTGCTGTGCGGAGTCCTGCTCGTTGCGATGCTGGCGGCGGATTCGGGAGCGTGGGACCTTCGCGAAAGCGTGCTGCTGGCGCTTGCCGCCGTGCTGGCTGTCATCGCCGGTCTGCTGGTCAGGCGCGACCGCCTGACCGATCAGCGGCTGGCGGCAGAGCGGCGTCAGCTCTCGATCGCCGTGAACAACATCCCGCAGGGCCTCGTGCTCTATGATGCATCCGCGCGGATCATCATCTGCAACCAGCCCTATATCGACATGTTCGGACTATCGCCCGAGGTAGCCAAACCCGGCTGCACCATGCAGCGGCTGATCGCCCATCGCAAGGAAACCGGATCGTTCGACGGCGACGTCGACGCATTCTGCAACGCGATCATCCGGACGGTGTCGCTCGGCAAGGCGACGCGGCAGACTACGGAAGCGCCGGGAGGCCGGGCGATCGAGATCATCAATCGACCGCTCAAGACCGGCGGATGGGTTGCGACGATCGAGGACATCACCGAGCGGCGGCGCGCTGAGCAGAAGATCGCGCATCTGGCGCATTTCGACGGGCTGACCGAACTGCCGAACCGGGTCCTGTTCCGGGAACGGCTGGAACAATCGCTGAAGGCAGTACGGCCGGACGAGCAACTGGCGGTGCTCTACATCGATATCGACGAGTTCAAGGGTATCAACGATGCGCTCGGCCATCCGGTCGGCGATGAGCTGCTCAAGGCCGTCGCCGAGCGCCTGCGCAGTTGTCTCAAGGAGACCGATGTGGCGGCCCGGCTCGGCGGCGACGAGTTCGCCGTCATCCAGACCGCCGTCAGGGAGCGCTCGGAAACCACCGGGCTGGTCGATCGTATCCATGCCGCGATCAGGCAGCCGTTCGAATGCATGGGGCATCTGATCACCACCGATGCCAGCATCGGGATCGCGGTGGCGCCTGTCGATGGCCTGGACCTCGACCAGTTGCTGAAGAACGCCGATCTCGCGCTCTATGGCGCCAAGGGCGACGGCCGGCGGACCTACCGTTTCTTCGAGACGGGCATGGAACATCGCGCCAGGGCACGGCGGAGTCTGGAGCTCGAACTGCGCCAGGCGATCGGCGACGGCGGCTTTGAGGCCCACTATCAGCCGGTCGTCAATCTCGAGGACGGCAAGGTCTCATGCTGCGAGGCGCTGCTGCGGTGGCGGCATCCCGAGCGCGGCATGATTTCGCCGGCGGAATTCATCCCGGTCGCGGAAGACAGCGGCCTGATCAACCAGCTCGGCGTGTGGGTGCTCAATGCCGCCTGCGCCGAGGCGGTGACCTGGCCGGATCACGTTCGCGTTGCGGTCAACGTTTCGCCGGTGCAGTTCAGGAGCCAGTCGTTGGCGTTGAACGTGGCGGCGGCGCTCGCGGCCAGCGGCCTTGCGGCGAGCCGGCTGGAGCTCGAGATCACCGAAGCCGTGTTGATACGCGACGACGACGTGGCGCTCGACATGCTGCATCAGTTGCGCAAGCTGGGCGTCCGGATCGCGTTGGACGATTTCGGCACCGGCTATTCCTCGCTCAGCTATCTGCAGCGTTTCCCGTTCGACAAGATCAAGATCGATCGTTCCTTCATCCAGGACATCGCCGGCCCCGGCGCATCGTCGTCGATCGTCCAGGCGGTGGTGAACATCGCGGCCGCCAGCCATATGACCACGACGGCCGAAGGCGTCGAAACCGAGCAGCAGCGCAATCTGCTCCGCATTCTCGGCTGCACGGAGATGCAGGGCTTTCTGTTCAGTCCGGCGATACCTGCCGACGAGGTGAGGCGACTGTTGCTTTCGCATCGCGGCAAGACCATGTCGGCTGCTTGAAACGCCGGGCGCAGCTTGCTATCCAGTCTGCATAACAAGAAACAGGGCAGGGTGGACCGCGATGAATCGCGACAACGCATCTTGAGAGATCCGGCGCCGGCTTCCGCGCTCTCACCGTTCCGTGTCAGGAACTATCGCTTTCAGTGGCCAGCCGATCTGCTCACCTCGTGGGCGTTTGAGATGGAAACGCTGATTCTCGGCTGGTACGTGCTGGTCGAGACCGGGTCGGTGCTGCTGCTCACTTTGTTCGCCTCGCTCGGCTATGTCGGTACGCTGGTCGCGCCGATGATCGGCGTTGCCGGCGACCGGATCGGTCACCGCGATCTGCTGGCGATGATGCGCGCGGTCTATGCAACGCTCGCCGCCGCGCTGATGATACTGGCGCTGTCGGGTCACCTTGCGCCGCTTTATGTGTTCGTGATCGCGGCGGTGATGGGCGTCGTCCGCCCGTCGGACCTCGGCGTCCGCAGCGCGCTGGTGGCGACCATCATGCCGCACGGCCAGTTGATCGGGGCGATCAGCATCTCGCGGACGACGATGGACACCGCGCGCATCGCCGGTGCGCTGAGCGGCGCCGGATTGTTCGCAGCACTCGGCATGGGTCCGGCCTATGTGGCGATCGTCTGCCTTTATTGCATGGCGACCGCGCTGACGCTGTGCATCGTGGCCCCCGTCAAGCCGCATGCGGCGGGCGAGGCCGCCAGCGAGGCATTGCAGCGCTCGCCGTTGCGCGATCTCAAGGCGGGCGTCGCCTATGTCTGGACCACGCCGCTGATGCAGGCCGCGTTGTGGGTGGCGTTCCTCGCCAATTTGACGGCCTATCCGCTTACCAATGGCCTGCTGCCCTACATCGCCAAGACGGTCTATGGCACCAATCAGACCGGACTCGGCTACCTCTCGGCGAGTTTTGCAATCGGTTCGCTGGCCGGCTCGATCGTGTTGAGCCTGATCCGCGACATCAGGGTGGCCCGGCTGATGATCGGCGCCACCGTCGCGTGGTACGTGACGCTCTTGATCTTCGTGCAGATGCAGACCGTGCCGACCGCCATCCTGTGCCTGATGGTGGCAGGTTTTTCGCAGAGCCTCGCGATGATTTCGGTCGCCGTCATCCTGATGCGGACATCAAGTGAAAACTTCCGCGGCCGGGTGATGGGCGTGCGCATGATGGTAATCTACGGCCTGCCGATCGGCTTGCTGGCCGCCGGCAGCCTGATCGACGAAATCGGCTTTGCCGCGACCGGAACGCTCTACGCGGCGGCCGGCCTCGCCTTGATGCTGGCCGTCGTGCTGCACTGGCGCGCCGACCTCTGGCACGTGCATGCGCCGGCGAATGCGCGGTAGGCCGCCGGCAAGCTCACTGCCTTCCTGATATCGGCTGCCTTCAGCACGGTTCCCACTTCTTCGCCTCGGCGCGAATGAAGGGCGTCGACATCCGCTGGTGAAACTGCCGACCGGCATAGCGCCATGCAAGGCGCCTTCCACCGATACAGATTGTTTGTTGACTGGACCTTGTAATTTATACAAACGTACAAAAGTCGACAGTCGAAAGCCAATGCGATGACGCGAAATCCGAACATGCGGGAAGCCATCCTGAGCGCGGCTGAGCTGCTTTTCTCGACGCACGGCTTCAATGCCGTATCGATCCGCGACATCGCGTTGGAGGCCGGCGCCAATCCGGGCAGCATCACCTATCATTTCAAGAGCAAGGACGGCCTGCTGCTCGAAATCTACAAGCGCCATTGCGGGCCGATGAACAGGCGCCGCATCGAGTTGCTGGTGGCAGCAAGGCGCGTGCGTGACGTTCAGGACCGGCTGGAAGCGATCGTGCGCGCCTATGTGCAGCCGGCGTTTTCCTCGAGCACCGATCTTGCCGGCGGCGGCGCGCGGTTTACGCGGCTGCGGGCGGTGATGTCGGCGGAGGGCAACGCCGTGGTGGGGCGGATCATTGCCGAGATTTTCGACGACACCACAAACGCCTTCATCGAAGCGATCGAGGAAAGCCTGCCGCATCTGCCGCGAACGACGATCGTGTGGCGGTCGCAATTCCTGCTCGGCGCGCTCTATTATACGCTCGTCAATCCGGAGCGGGTGACGCGGCTGTCGCGCGGCGAAGCCGACGGCGCCGATATGGCGGAAGCGATCGAGCAACTCGTCTCGGCGACGGTCGCCTCGCTGCGCGCATCCGATATCGATCACATCGACAGCCGGGCAAGGCCGGTGCAGCCCTCCGTAAAAGGTGCTGTGGCCAAGCGAAGAGAAAATTCGGCGAATTAGATTGCGCGAAGGCCATCCCGCGCGCTCAACACTGCAGAAGGCACCATGGACAAGCCGACCATTCCCGGACCCGATCCCGATACGCGAACGCCGAAATTCAAGCTTCCGGCGCTGGCATGTGACGCCCATACCCACATCTTCGGTCCCGGCGACAAATATCCCTACGCCCCGGGCCGGCCCTATACGCCGCCGGATGCGCCGCTGGAGGATTTCCGCGCCCTGCATAAAAAACTCGGGATCGGCCGCGCCGTCATCGTCAATGCCAGCGTGCACGGCACCGACAACCGGGTGGCGCTGGACGCCATCGCGGTCAGCGACGGCACGTTTCGCGCCGTCGCCAATATCGACGACAGCATCGCCGAGCGGGGTCTTCGCGATCTGCACGAAGGCGGGTTTCGCGGCTGCCGCTTCAACTTCGTGCGCCATCTCGGCGGCGTGCCCGATATGAGGGTGTTTCACCGCATCGTCTCCATGGTGGCGCCGCTCGGCTGGCATATCGATCTGCACTTCGATGCGATCGATTTGCCCGAATATGCGCAGATGCTGGCCAAGCTGCCGGTCCGCTACACCATCGATCACATGGGGCGGGTCAAGGCCTCCGACGGCCTCGAACAGCTGCCGTTCCGGACGCTGATCGACCTGATGCAGCGCGACGAAAAATGCTGGGTCAAGGTGTGCGGCTGCGAACGGGTGTCGTCGGGCGGTCCGCCGTTCCACGACGCGGTGCCGTTCGCGCGCCGCATCATTGAAACCGCGCCCGATCGCGTGATCTGGGGAACCGACTGGCCGCATCCCAATGTGAAGGTGATGCCCAATGACGGCGACCTGGTCGATCTGATCCCGCTGTTTGCACCGGAGCCCGAGTTGCAGCAGAAGATCCTGGTCGACAATCCGGCGCGGCTGTTCGAGTTTTGAGGGAGCGTTGGCGATGGCGGACAAGCGCAAGCGATATGCAATGAGCCAGTGCCGGGCGTTGTTCGCCCTCGCTGCGCTGGCCCTGGCCTTGTTGCTGCCGCACGTCGCCGACGCGCAAAATTATCCGAACAAGCCGGTACGGCTGATCCTGCCGTTCGGCGCCGGCGGGGTCGCCGACGTCACGGCAAGGCTGGTCACCGAAAAACTCGGCGACAAGCTCGGCCAGCGTTTTGTCATCGAGAACATGCCGGGCGCCGGCGGCATCAATGCCGCCCGCGCCGTGCTGTCCGCGCCCGCGGATGGCTATACGCTGGCGCTTTTCTCCAACGGCACCGCCATCTCGGTGTCGCTGTTCAAAAGCCTCGGCTTCAACCCGGTGACCGATTTCGTTCCGGTGTCGAGCATGGGCTATTTCGACTTCATCTTCGTCACCCAGGCCGGTTCGCCGTATCCGACGCTGGGCGAATTCATCAAGGCAGCGAAGGCAAAGCCCGCCGCACTCAATGTCGGCACCATCAATGTCGGATCGACGCAGAATCTTTCGGCGCAACTGTTCAAATCGACCGCCGGCGTCGATGTCACCATCGTGCCATTCCGCAGCTCGCCGGACGTGCTGATCGCGCTGTTGCGCGGCGATATCCAGATGGCGATCGAAAACTACACGGCGGTGCAGTCGCATGTCACCGACAAGGCCGCCATTGCGGTAGCGTCTTCAGGCACCAACCGCACCACGTTCCTGCCCGCGGTGCCGACGGTGAAGGAAGCCGGCGGCGGCGATTTCGAGGCGCGGTCCTGGAATGCGATCTTCGCGCCCAAGGGAACGCCGCCGGACGCGATCAAGACGCTCAACGCCGCGCTGCGCGAGGTGCTCGACATGCCGGATTTGAAGAAGCGCGCGCTGGATCTCGGCATCGAGGCTAAGGCCAGTTCGCCCGAGGAAATTCTGGATCGGCTCAAGAGCGACATCGACAAATGGGCCGCGGTGATCGACCGCGCGGGAATTGCCAAACAATAGTCGCGGCGCCGGGACGGCCGGCGATACGTAACGAACAAGGAGGAAATCCATGAGCAATACCGGCAAGACGGGCCTGGTGGTCACGGCGCATCCCGGCGATTTCGTCTGGCGCGCGGGCGGCGCGATCGCGCTGCATGTCAAGAAGGGCTATCGCGTCAAGATCGCCTGCCTGTCGTTCGGCGAGCGTGGCGAAAGCCAGTTCGCCTGGAAGGAGGCGGGCGCGACCATGGAAAAGGTCAAGGCCGGCCGCCGCGACGAGGCCGAGCGCGCCGCCGACATGCTGGGGGCCGAAATCGAATTCTTCGACGCCGGCGACTATCCGCTGCGGCTCACCGAGGCCCATTTCGACCGCATGGTCGATATCTACCGCGAACTCAATCCGTCCTTCGTGCTGACGCATGCGCTGGAGGACCCCTATAATTTCGATCATCCGAACGCCGCGCATTTCGCCCAGGAAACCCGCGTGGTCGCGCAGGCGATGGGCCACAAGCCCGGCGCCAAATACACCTATTCGGCCCCGCCGGTGTTTTTGTTCGAGCCGCACCAGCCGGAGATGTGCAATTTCAAGCCGCAGGTGATCCTCAACATCGACGAGGTCTGGGAGATCAAACGCAAGACGTTTGAAATTCTCGCCGCGCAAAAACACCTGTGGGCCTACTATGAGCGCGTGGCGCTGCAGCGCGGCGTGCAGGGCGGCCGCAATACCGGCAAGCCGATGACCTATGGCGAGGCCTATCAGCAGCTGTTCCCGATGGCGATGGAGGAACTGGCATGAAGACGGTCGTCATCCGAATGATCGACAAGCTAAGGGATCACTGAAGTGGCGATGCGCCTGCGCACCTTGCTCGGCGACCACCCCGGTACGGCTGCGCTCAAGAACGGGTCGATCCGCTCGAATCTCGTCGAGTTGGACTTCGTGCCGTATTCGCCGACCAACAAGGGTTTCAAGCCCATGGTCCGTGAAGCCGCGTTCGACGTCTCCGAGATGGCGATCGTCACCTATCTGATGGCAAGATCCTTTGACAAGCCGATGGTGCTGTTGCCGGATGTCGTGCTGGCGCGCTTCCAGCATGGCCACGCGCTGTATCATGCCAAGGCTGGAAAACTCAGCCCCCACGACCTCAACGGCAAGCGCGTCGGCATCCGTTCCTTCACCACCACCACCGGCGCCTGGCTGCGCGGCATCCTCGCCAATGATGACGGCGTCGATCTGGATTCGATCGACTGGGTGACGTTCGAGGACGCGCATGTCGCCGAATTCGTCGATACGACCAAGCGGGCGGGCGCGGGCAAGCAGATTATCCAGATGCTGGTCGATGGCGAACTCGATGCGGTGCTGGGCGAGAAATCGGACCACCCGGATGTGAAGCCGCTGTTTGCCGATATCGCGGCGGAAGAGAAGGCGTGGTTCGGGAAGCACAAGGTGGTGCCGATCAATCACATGGTGGTGGCGAGCCGGACCCTGTCCGAGCAGCATCCGGACGTGGTGCGGGAAGTTCACCGGATGCTCGCCGAATCCGCCGCCGCGTCATCCGCTGCACCCCGGTTTGACCGGCACGAAATGCAGCGTTCGCTGGAGCTGATCATCACATATTCTGCGCAGCAAAAGCTCATTCCGCGTGCGTTCGCCGTTGACGAGTTGTTCGACGACGTGACGCGAGCGCTCAGGTAACCGCGCGCGCAGCCGTCATCGCCCGGCCTTGCGCGCAATTGCGCACTAGGACCGGGCGACCCGGTACGCTGCGGCCTCTCGGTCGAACACGAGCGAAAATGTCGACGCAATCAGGAGCGATACAATGACCCCGGAGCCGATCTTCGATCTCGCCCATCTCGGCCACCTCGAACTGCTGACGCCGAAGCCGGACGAAAGCCTGAAGTTCTTCGTCGACGTCATGGGCATGACGGTCAGCGGCCAGAAGGGAGACTCGGTCTACCTGCGCGGCTGGGACGATTATGAGCGCTATTCGCTGAAGCTGACGGCGTCCAGAACCTCAGGCATGGAGCACATGGCGTTGCGTACGCGCAGCCCGCAGGCGCTGGAGCGCCGGGTCGCCGCGCTGAAGGGCTCCGGCTTCGGCATCGGCTGGGTCGATGGCGACATGGGGCAGGGCCCGGCGTTTCGCTGCCGTGATCCGGACGGCCACATCGTCGAACTCTATTACGAGACCGAATGGTACCAGGCGCCGCCCGAACTGAAACCGGCGCTGAAGAACCAGGCGCAACGGTTTCCGGCGCGCGGCGTCAACGTCCGTCGTCTCGACCACCTCAATTGCCTGGCGGTCGACATCAGGGCCAACCGGCTCTTCTTCGAAAATTATCTCGGCCTGCGCACCACCGAGCAGATCGTGCTCAACGACGGCACGGAAGCCGCGATGTGGATGACGATGTCGAACAAGAGCTACGATTTCGCCTACACCCGCGACCACTACGGCAAGGCCGGCCGCTTCCACCACGTCACCTACGCGCTCGACAGCCGCGAGGAAATCCTGCGCGCCGCCGACATCTTCCTGGAAAACGGCGTCTACATCGAAACCGGCCCGCACAAGCACGCGATCCAGCAAACCTTCTTCCTCTATGTCTGGGAGCCCGGCGGCAACCGCGTCGAAGTCGCCAACGCCGGCGCCCGCCTCATCCTCGCCCCTGACTGGAAGCCGATCGTCTGGACCGAGGAGGAGCGCAAGAAGGGCCAGGCGTGGGGGCTGAAGACGATCGAGTCGTTCCATACGCACGGAACGCCGCCGGTGTGAAATCCGTGTCTTCGCTTCCTGCTTCTGGTGTCGATTCTTTCTGCGCACATACGCGTTCGCGTGGGTGCGCGGAGGCAAGCTCGGCTCCGCGATCGGAAAAGTAACAGGAACTGTTCTGCCAGCACTAGAATGATTCCAGTCTGATGCTGCCGTGCAACACATGGCTGCGCGCTCGCGAGATTTCGAGCCATTCCAAAACCTAAACAGCGCACGATCAGCTATCCGTTCGAAAGCATTTCTGCTGCTGCCGAACGGGGACACCAAGAATATGATTTCAGGTTTTGCCTTGCGATCGATGCTGGGCACCGCGGGTGCCCTGTTGCTGGTGGCGGACATCGCAGGCGAGGCCGCGGCGCAGTCGTCTTTGCCGCCGGTCACGGTTGACGCACCTGCGGCGCGAAACCCCGCACGAAATCAGGGCGCGACGACGACCAGCGCGCCGCGGACCCGCGCTGTGAACAGGGCGAGGCAGACGAACCGCAACGCGGCGCCACTCCCGCAAAACGCGGACGGCAGTGCGTCGCGCGGGACCGAAAATCCGCAAGGTCCCTTGAACGGCTACGTCGCCAACCGAACCCTGAGCGGCACCAAGACCAACACCCCGCTCCGCGAAATCCCGCAGTCGGTCTCGGTGATCGGCGCCGACCAGATTCGCGATCAGAAGCCGCAGTCGTTCGACCAGATCCTGCGCTACACGCCGGGCGTCAGCGGCGAGGTTTTCGGCGCGGATACCCGCAATGACTGGTTCCTGCTGCGCGGCTTTCGCGCGCAGCAGGATGCCACCTTTCTCGACGGCTTGCCGTTATTCAACACGGCTTTTGCGACGTGGAAGCTGCAGCCGTTCGGACTTGAACGCGTCGAGGTGCTTCGTGGCCCCTCATCGGTGCTCTACGGCGGCGGATCGCCGGGCGGCGTTGTGAACGCCGTCAGTAAGATGCCTGTGGCCGAACCGATCCGTTACATCGAAACCGGCGTGAATTCCTTCGGCAACGGCTATGTGGCGTTCGATGTCAATGAACGCTTCCGGCTTCCGCCGGGAACCGGAACGCTGGACGGCCGCGTCGTCGGCATGGTCAAGGGCGGCGGCACGCAGGTCGATTTCACCCAGGACAACAGCTACTTTATCGCGCCCAGCTTCACCTACCGGCCGGATTTTGATACCCGCTTCACCGTTCTGGCGTCGGCGTCGAAGGACAGGACCAACGGCAACAACTGGCTGCCGTATGAGGGCAGCGTCGTGAACGCCCCCTACGGCAAGATCCCGACCAAGCTGTTCCAGAGCGAACCCGGCCAGGACTATTTTATGCGCGGGCAGACGATGATCGGATACCAGTTCGAGAAGGACTTCTCGAACGGCCTGACGTTCCGCCAGAACGCGCGCTACGCCCATGTCGAAACCAACATCAACTCCTACATTGGCAACGACAACGTCACTCCGTCTTCCAACGCGCAGTTGCAGCGCTACCACTTCTTCACCAACGGGTCGGCTGACCTCGGCACCATCGACACGCAGCTCGAGGGCCGCTTCAATACCGGCGCCATCAGCCATACGGTGCTGGCGGGCGTGGACCTGAAGAAGTATCGGCTGGACGATTATCAGGCTTCGGGAGGCGGCAACCCGCTGAGCATATTCAACCCGGTCTATGGCGGTACCGTCACGGGCGTGACGCCGTACCTCAACCGTATCCTCGATCAGGGACAGCTCGGCGTGTACTTGCAGGACCAGATGAAGCTCGACCGCTTTACCCTGGTGCTGAGCGGCCGCAACGACTGGGTCGAGACTGAGCAATTCAACAGGCTTGCCGTGCCGAACACCTCTCGCGACACCAGCAAGGCAACGGGCAGGGCTGGCTTGATCTATGACGTGGGCTTTGGTCTCTCGCCCTACGTGTCCTACGCCACCGGTTTCAATCCGGTGATCGGAACGACGGCAACGGGTCAGTTCTTCACGCCGGAAGAGTCCAAGCAAATCGAGGCCGGTGCGAAGTGGGAGCCCGCAGGCTTCAATGGATACATCACCGGTGCCTGGTTTGATCTTCGCAAGACCAACGCGCTCACGGTCGATCCGAACTCGCCCTTCAACCAGGTCCAGAACGGCGAAGTGACGTCGCGTGGCTTCGAACTGAGCATGACGACCAACCTGACCCCCGAGTTCAAGATGGTCGGATCGGTCTCTTCCTACGACCTGTTCATCAGCCAGGACGTAAATGCAGCGCTGCTCGGCAAGCGGCCGGTCGCGATGCCGACAAGGCTGGCGTCGCTGTGGGGCGACTACACGTTCCGCACCGGATGGCTCGCCGGCTTCGGCTTCGGCGGTGGCGTGCGTCATATCGGCGATTCCTTCGCCGATCAGGCCAATACCCTGGCGGTTCCGTCGCGGACACTTTTCGATGCGGCGGTGCATTACGAGTATCAGCAGTGGCGCGCGGCCCTGAACGTCACCAACGTGGCCGACAAGATTTTCGTATCGAGCTGCGACGGTACCACGGCCTGCTTCTACGGCGAGCGGCGCAAGGCGTTGCTTAGCCTGGGATACCGCTGGTAATCATCGGACGCTGGTGTGGCGCGCCGGACTGGAAGCCGGTCATCTGGACTGGGGAAGAACGCCAGAACGGCGAGGCGTGGCGCTGAGGGCGATCGAGTCGCTGCATACCCATGGGACGCCGCCGGTGTAAACGGCGTACGCGAGTATCATCGGCACTGACAAAATTGCGGCGAGGGCAATCGAACAAGCGAGCCTTGCGGCCTCGCCGTCGCACGCCATCTTGATCAAATGGCGAAACGGCAATGTGGTACCGCGGAATGGCACGGTATGTCGATTTCGATTTCATGAGCGAGGCGTTCTTTCGCGATCCACGGGCCGGCGTTGCGCAGCTGCGCGCGATCGGCCCGGCCGTCGCGACAAAATTTCCGGTGATCGGCCGGGTCTGGGTCACCACGACCTATGAGGCGGCCGCGCGGGTGCTGAAGGACGGCGCGCTGTTCACGTTGCGCAAGGAGGGCGGGGCGCTGGCCGGGCTGCCCTGGTGGATGCCGCGCCTGATCGCAACCTTCGCCAACAACATGCTGACGATGGACGAGCCCGATCACACGCGCCTGCGCGACATCGTCGACGAGGCTTTCCGCCGACGCGCCGTGCTCGACATGGAGCCGCATATCCGCAGCGTTGCAGATCGTCTCGCCGATGAATTGTTCGCCGCGGGGAGCCCGGCCGATCTGGCGCAGCGCTATGCGCGGGTGCTGCCGCTGGCGGTGATTTGCGAACTGCTCGGCCTGCCGCCGGCCGACCGGCCTAAATTCATCGCCTGGGCCGATTCGATGGCGCATCTCACCAGCGCATTCGGATTTTTGCGGCTGATCGGCGGCCTCATCAAGATGCGGCGCTATCTGAAAGAACGCCTGCAGCTCGCCCGCGAGCAGGGCGGCGAAGGATTGATCGCGGAACTGGTCCGCGTCGAGCAGGAAGGCGGACGCATCACGCCGGACGAAATGATCTCGATGGTGTTTCTGCTGCTGGGGGCGGGCTCCGAGACGACGACGCACCTGATCAGCGGATCGGTATTCGAACTGCTGAAGGATCCAGTCCGGCGCGACCGGCTCACCGCGGACTGGAGCCGGGCCGGACTGGCGGTCGAAGAATTCCTGCGCTTTGTCTCGGCGGTACAATTCTCAAAGCCGCGCTACGTCCGCCAGGACGTCGATCTCGAAGGCGTGAAGTTGAAGAAGGGCGACCGGGTGATGGCGATGATCGTCGCCGCCAATCTGGACCCTCACGCGAACGAGTGCCCTGAACGGCTCGACCTTGAACGGCGGCCGAACCGGCATCTCGCGTTCGGCACCGGCATTCATTTCTGCCTCGGCCACCAGCTTGCCCGGATCGAAGCGATCTGCGCGCTGCAGGCGCTGTTCACGCGCTGGCCCGAACTGAAACTGGCGGTCGAGCCGTCGCAGGTTCATTGGCGGAGACGACCCGGCATCCGTATGATCTCGGAGCTCCCGGTGGTGGCTGGAGTTTGATGGGGGCGCTCCAACAAAGGAAGGGGCCTGGAAAGCTGGCTGGGGAACTAGGATTCGAACCTAGACAAACAGAGTCAGAGTCTGTTGTGCTACCGTTACACCATTCCCCACCTAAGACTCTGATTTCAAACAACTTTTTCTGGAAGTTTTGCAATCAGGGCCAAGAGTTTTGCAAACCCGGCGATTTGCAGGGCCCATATAGCCGGGCCTGCGTTCGCGGTCTAGTCTTCCTTTGTTAAGCTCTAGTCCTCCTTGTTCACAAGACGAAGCCGCTTTTGGCCGTCGGCGCCGACCTTCATCTGATCGCGGAACCGCATGTAATGCTCGACGTTCTGGCGGGACATGCCGATATCGTTGGCGATCTGGTCGACCTCATAGCCTTCCTCGGAGCGGGCGAGGATTCCGGTCCCGCGCAGCCCATGGATGGTCGGATGGTCGGCGTCATCAGGATCGATGTCCCAATCGTATTTCTTGACCTGGGCGCCAACCCATTCCTTCCAGCGGCGGCAGATGACGCGGCCTTCGGGTGTATCGGCGAGCCATCGCCCCCAGCGCGCGCGAAGACCGTCGGCCGTGTATTGCGCGCCCTTGGGAGAGTAGAGAAACAGATCCTCGCGGAAACGATCGATCGGCTTCAGCCAGCGGGAGTTCGTGAACGTCACCGGTGTTTCGGCCCAGCGGTCGAGTTCGAGCGCGTCGGCAGTGGAAAGCGGAATGTGGAAGGCGCGCCGGCGCTTGCGGGTTTTCTTTGGCCGGCACCATAGGCCGTTGCGATCGCGATGCTCCGGACCCATGCGGATCAGATCGCTTCCGCGCTGGCAGGTCATAACCCCGAGCCGCGTCATCCGGACCAGATCTGGCCACGCGTGCGCGCGAACGTGATCGATCACCCAGGATGGCCATGGCACATGCCCGCGATCGGGGATGTCGAAGTCCTTCACCTTGTCGAAGGGATTGATTTTAGCGAGGTCGAGGGGGATGGCCCAATCCCAGATCGTGCGCCCGACCGACAGCATCTGGTTTGCCATCACCGGCGTGTCCTTCATGGCATCGCGCGCAGTTTGAGCTGCGAGCGGCGTCAGGTCTTTGACGGCCACCATGCCCCAGGTATCATGCGACTCGAAGCGACGCATGGTCACTTCGTAATTCGATCGGGTGCCTTCCGATAGTCGCGTGAACTCATCGCTGCGGCGGTAGCGCGCAATGAGATCGCCGATGGAGCCTGACGGATATGTTGTCGGTTCCGATGTTTTACGACGCTCGACTTCGGCCCAAAATGCCACCGGCTGAGTGTCGGCGTTCGGTAGTTTGATGCGCTCTCCCTCGCGATCGGTGCCGCGTCCGGGATTCCAATAATAGTACGTGTAGACCTTGCCGTTCGGCTTGCGAACGCTGGTCTTCTCAACGCCCTCAGGCAGCGTCACGCCGGATTCCCTTTTTCTTGCCAAAGTTCGCTGCCCCCAATACGGCCGCATCGGTGTCCGCCGCCTTCTTGCCGGACAGCTTACGGTCTACGTCTTCCCAGCGCCAGCGGGGGGTGCCCGAAGGGAACGTATCGCACGGTGGGGGCAGGCGACCCTCCTTCACCCATTGATCCCAAGTGTCCGTCGAAACTAGCAATTCGGCCGCTCCGGTTTCCCGGTCGACATAGGCCGGCGTCCGATCGCCCCGAAGCAAGTTGTCCTTCTTGCGCATTGTCATTCGAGCTTACCGGTGAGGCTTGCATCCCTGTAGAAGATCGCAAACTTGGCGAGGAGTTGTCCCCGCGATCGCGCTCAGGTCACCTGCGATCAGACGAGGTACAGGCACTTGCGTTTTCGCTAATCGAGAAAATGTCGGACGTGTCGATCATCCCGGCATCATGCTCAGGTGACGGCCTAGAGTGGAACGGCGGCTATAAACTCATCGTACGATTGGGGTGCCACGGCGAACAAAAAGGAAGAAGCTGCTGCGGCTTTTGATTGTCGAATTTTTTGGCGTAAGGGGCGATGCATCGAGCCCGCTCTGATAATGAAAGCGCTTTCCCGACACTTGGGGCGAGAGCCCACCGCGACCGCAAACAGGGCTCCGGCCAGATATTTATTTCGTTGTTGGTTCGGAAAAAAGCACTCGAACCTGTAACCAGACCGCTATGCGGTTCTGCGCGCTCTGTGTGTCTCGATGGTGCAATGAGGATCGCTATCGACGGTGTCGCAGCAAACCCGTCAGGCTCATAACCTGAAGGTCATAGGTTCAAATCCTATCCCCGCAACCAGTTCATCAAGCCCTTGAAAACGCTTCGTTTTCGAGGGCTTTTTGTTGCGCTGAACTTGGCTCGAAATTTCGCTCGTGGAAGCGCCGTGGAAGCGGCAGGAGGAAAGTCGCAGCGTAAAATCGGCGAGGGCGGGGGGGCGCGATGCCTCAATTGTGATCGCAGGCCGATGGCGAGCGCCAAACTCACGTCCAATCACGGCTCGCCGGGCCGTTCACGATCTTTGCTATGCCGGGCTAGCTCACGACCTGCGAGCAGTGTCAAACTCAACTCCAGCGCGTCTACGACGAATCGGTAAACAGTGGGAATCAAGAGTCGGGTGCTGTCCCTGCCTCTCGTTGTGTTAAATTCGAATACAACTATTGCGATTCGAAGTCTTTGCAGAACAACGAATTCTACAGGTGCAACGTTCGTCACCATCGCTGATCATGAACAAGAAAAAGCGTGGAAAGGAGGCAAGTGCTTCGCTGGAAGATAGATTTGTCTTTCTCGGCGATGGCATGTCGTTGGGCGCACGGTCCCCACTAAAGCCAGCCTTGTTCGAAGTCGAGGACAAGACTACCGGCGCATCGCGCAGGCTAAAGCTTTGGCGAAAAACCGGCGGTCCGATCGACGAGGACTTGCGGCGTCTCTGGTTGCACGAGTTGCGCCAGGTTCAACGCGTCATGGCTTACGCTGGTGCAAGGGACGTCATCGTCGACGTGATCGAACGGGTCGAGGACTCCGAGAACTTCGGAGTCCTGCTTGAGAGCGTCGGAGGACCTCTTTCCTCGCGAATGCTCCGCGCTGGACGTTACCACTGGCTGCAGAATCTTGGTGCGTCGCGTTCGCGGACGCTGTTCTGGCAAAACATCCGCCGGATAACGACGGCCCTCGGAATAGTTCATGCGCAGGGGCTAGTCCACGGAGCCATATCCGCTGACTGCATCATGACCGAGGGCGCGGACGAGGCGGATTTCCAGCTTGGCGGCTTCGAGTGGAGCCTTTGGGTCGGGGCCGGTCCCGTCGACCGATCGCACGCGACTGTAAGCGGGTCGACGGAGCGCCCTTCCACCTATTCGTTCGCCGAAGATTGGCGCACGCTTGGGCTGCTGATCGCGGAATGCTTGCGGCTTCGAATGCTGACGTCCGGCGATTTCGTTTCGGCTGGCGAGGTCAACACACCGATCGTGCTCAACGCGTCGGAGCGGACGCTCCTCAAGCGGCTCATCATGCCAACACGATTGGACTACTTGGACTCGGTCTCGATAGCGCGGTCGATTGATGACATCATCGTAAGCGTTGCGCAGGCTACCGCAATTCAGCCTGGGACTTTCATTCTTGGATTCCCACCGAGCGAAGAACTCGGTCAGACAGTCTACACCGCAAGCAACGGCGCGATTCCCGTAGACGAATTCCGTCAACAGCTCAATTGGATACAAGCTGATCTGGACACCGGTGCGACTCTCATCGTGCCACGTCGTTTTAACGCGAAAACCGGCACGCTGGGACTCGTGACCGATGCCATGTTCTATCGGCTGCGTGCTTACCGACAGGATGGTGCAGCGCAATGGGATATAGCCGTCTGTGCCGCGGCGGCGCCGCGAGGAAATGCGCTGCCGTTCGGTGCATACGACGATTTTGCCCTGTCGCAATCGATCAAGGCAACTTCCATTCCCCGCCAAGCCGAGGAGACGCGGGCGCGGCTGGGACCAGATGTCCTGGATTGGAGCGCGTTCGGGGACCGACAGCCCGACGAGCACGAACGCGTCGACGTCAAGATCAGACGCGGTCTCCTGCTCATTCAGATCGTGGAAGCGGTCGTCAAGGCGCTCGAAATCTACCCGATAGAGATCCTGGAGACGCAGCGCCGCGGCGGCAGGCGTTACGTCGTGATCCGGGCTGAGCCGGACAACGACCGCGACAAGTTCGCCAAGAAGATCAAGCTTTCCGACACGGCCGTTGCACTGCGGAGATTGTTCGAGGACGACGGGCGCGAAGCAGATGCGAACTGGCGGATCAGCCAGACAGCGAACCTGGGGGCGTCGCAAAGATCCGACGTCCCGGCTCGTTTCGTCGATGTGGCCGACGTCGACGGTCGACACGGGTATCTGTTCGAGGTCGATGAAGAAATGCCGGTCGACGGACCGTTCTTCCTTCGCTCCGAACGGGATGTCGGTGCCGAGCGCGTGATCTCCCGCCGATTGGCCAACATCAAGGCGCTGAACACAAGGCTCGACCTCGCGGAGATGCTCGACGATCCGTGGCGCGTGCGCCGGTCAAGCCGCGAGACCATCGACGAGACGAACGAGAAGGATGCCGACCTACTCGATCTAGATGTCCCGAAGCGAAAAGCGCTCGTAGGACTGTGGTCGACGCTGCCATCCTACTTTGTCGTAGGTCCCCCCGGGGTAGGCAAGACGAAGCTCGCGACTGAGACCGTGAGACGCCGGTTCAAAGCCGAACCGTCGACCCGAATGCTGATCAGCGCGCAAGGCCACGACGCCCTGGACCACCTGCAGGAAAGGATAGGCGAGGCGTTACGGCTGGCCAAACTGGACAACGTAATCGTCGTCCGATCGACCACCCCGGATCGCCGCGCGTCGAGCGACGAAGAGGTCCATCTGTTGGGCATCGAGTACCTCGAACAGCTCCTCAAAAGTCCATTATCGGCTTCCGCGCCACCGATTCTGAGACAACGGGTCGAAACGCTCTGGCAGGCGGCCAGCCGCTCCGCGGATCGCAAGAGCTTCGTGTCGCGTGAAGAGCGATCGGGGCTGCATGCGATCTCGAGCCTTCTACTCGACGGTGCAAACATCGTCTTTTCCACCACCAATTCCCCCGACGTGGAGCGCCTGGTGGAAGCCCGGGAGCAGTTCGATTGGGTCCTGATAGAAGAGGCAGCAAAAGCGACGGGGCCGGAGCTTATAGGGCCCCTGATGCTTTCCGGACGCCGACTCCTCATCGGAGATCACAATCAGCTATCGCCGTTCGGAGCAGACCGTATTGGTGCGGTTCTCAAGGACCACGGTCTGGTCACTTCGGCCATCGGTTTGGCCGAGCAATGGGTCGGTCCGCTACTGCGCGACAACGAACTCGAAGAGCTTACGAAGCTCGCGAGCGAGGACGAGCGACTGAGGGATATCTCGGGCGTCGCCTTTCGCCTGCTGGAGTTGTTCCAATCCATCGTCACCGCCGACGAGCGGCGACTGATCGAGAATTCCAGCCATCGCCAGATCGCTGGGACGCTGACCGAACAGCGGCGCATGGATCCTGCCATCGCCCGCATAATCTCCCACGGGTTCTACGATGATAAGCTCGAGACCTACGACAAGCGTATTCGCGAAGCGGAAACGACACCATTCCCATTCGTCAACAAGCAGCCCCTACCCGCGTCGCCAGTCGTGGCGGTTGATTTCAAGCACGTCAGCTCGTCCGGATCGGCATCCCGACTGGAGATGGGGCGCCCGCGGTGGCACAATCCCGCTGAAATCGATTCGGTCATCGACGTTCTAAGATTGGTCCGGGCGCGTCCGGGCGTTGCTAAGCCGCCGACGCTGGCGGTCCTTTCGCCCTACAAGGCTCAGGTCGATAAGCTGAAGAGCCGTATCGAGTCGCTTCTCAACTCCGACCTTGCGCACATTAAGCAATTTTCCCCTGTGAGGCCCAACACTCCGTTCGTGGGCACGGTCGATTCATTCCAGGGGAGCGAGGCCGATTTGGTCATCATCTCCCTCGTCCGGAACAACCCGGGGGCGGGCTTCAGCGCACTAGGTTTTCTTCGCGACCAGCGGCGCATGAACGTTGCATTGAGCCGCGCCAAATCCCAGTTGATAGTCGTCGGAAGCCTGACATTTCTGGAAGAGGCTGTGAAGGGTGTCAATCCGGACGAAGAGAAGCACGCGCTGTCGTTCCTGACCAGGGTAGTGGATACGATTCGCGTTCTCCGCAAGGAGAAGCGCGAGGACACTGGAGTGTATCTCTCATCCATCGTTCCGCCTGAGAGTCTGAGAGGGCGACGATGACGGTTCTCATCGCCATTCCTGTGTTCAGGGTGAACTGCAAGGTCGGCATCGATAAGGGGCGGCGCTGGAGCGTGATCGAGGAACTGGTCCTGTGGTCCGTCACCCGCCACGCAAAGTCGATTTCCATCCTCGCCGAAGAGACTAGGCTTCCGCACCAAATGATCACTGCGGCCTTGGCGCGACTGATGCGGTTTCGGCTCATCGAGGTCGATTTGACGAGCGAGAACGCGGCATTCCGGGCGAGCGTGTTCGGATTCCGCGCAGTCGTTGGAGGCAATCCACTTCCCTTCTATCCCACGCGGGTTTCCAAGCGCGCAAACTTCATCATTGAATGGGCGACGGGCGAGTTCTTTCACGCTAGGGATGTCTTGCTCATGCCTCCTTCCAGGCTGGAGCAGGAAAGAAACAACGGCGCCGAGATCCGGACCATCTCGGTCGAAGGCGGCGGTCCCTCGACGTCAAACGAAGCCAACCTCCGCCGGCTCTCTGAAATTGCCGCCGGGGGGTGGAACGAGGAGGTGGCATCTGTTGATGACCGAACCGCCCAGTTGCGTGACGACGAATTCATGGTGGTCCGAGTGATCGACGGCAATCCTCGTGGCCTACCCGAGCGGGCGGGTCCAAATCTCCGGACGATCGTCTCCGCTGCAGCTGCCCTTCCGGCTGGTTCGGGTCAGATGCCGGTCGCGTATTCGGGGCCGCGGGAAGAGTTCGGGGAGGACCTCCTCGTCAGAACATGTGCGTTTGATCCTCAGGATCTGATCATTGGCGGTTCAGAGCAGCGTAAGTGCCTCGCTTCGCTTCTCGAACGGGCGCTGCGGCGGGTCATCGTCCATTCCACGTTCCTGGACGCGAAGCGATTTGAGGCGCTGCAAGGCCTCATCCAATCTGCCTGTCAGCGTGGAGTCACCTTCGACCTGCTGTGGGGCGCCGAAGAAGACGAGGATACCGAGAAGCGAAACTCGAAGGCCGCGACTGAGATAGCGCGCCTCATCCGCAATGATCCGGTGATGCACGGTCGAGTGCGGATTCACATGCGTTCGACCGGCTCGCACGCGAAGCTCATCCTGCTCGATACCAACGAGGGTTGGCTCGGCGCGATTGGCTCCTGCAATTGGCTATCCTCGCCGTTTCAGTCGGTCGAACTGTCGGTGGTGCTGCGCGACAATTTCCTGATCGCCGATCTTGCGATCGCTCTGCAAAGGATGGTCGGTCGCCGGGGGCTTGCGGACAGCATCGCGACCGAGATGGCGTTGACCGCCCGCGATCTGCGCAGGTCCTCGCCCGGAACGGACACGTCGGCGCGAATGGCGATCGTCGCCGGTGAATCACACGACCGTATCATTCGGGCAGCGAGCGGGGCTGCGGAACGCCGGTTTTTTGTGGGTAGCAACCGCCTGGGTTCTACGGCTAGGCCCGGCGCGATAATGCAGGGTGAGGTAGCCGCCGCACGCCAAGGAATGCAAGCTGTCGTTTTGTACACGCAAAACTCCGGGCCCTTGAAAAACCGCCACGGCCGCGCCCTAGCGGAAGAGGCTGCATCGCAAGGGGTCCGCTTGGTCAAGACCAAGAAAACACCGCTCCATGGCAAGGTAATTATATGGGACGACGATAATGTGGTTGTGACCAGCCTCAACTGGGCCTCGGCGTCGGCCAATCCGGATTTTCCGTGGGCGGACGTTGGAATTCACATCGAAGCGCCGCAAATCGGAGCATCGACCTTTTCGAGACTTTGTGCAATCTTCCCCGAGCTGCTTGAGAACGAGCCGTCGAATTAGATGCCCGAAGTCGACGGGGTCCGGGGTGGGCCGCGATGTTTCAGAGTCGGCTCGCAGCAAACGCCATCTCGTCAGTCGGCAGGCCGCGCACTAGCTTATCGACTTGGCGGTTTCTCAACGGGCCGCTACATTCAAACGAGCCCCGACCAGGATCCCTCAGCTCGAAAGGGCTGCGCCGGTTGAGTCCGGCTAGCTGCACCATTGAGGCCGTTTCATCACCACTCAGGGGGCCTCCGTGCTCCCCGAGACCCCATGGCCAGCGTCTTGCCGCTGGATCACGAGATTTCGGCTCTCCCTGCACCCATCGACCAAGGGGCGTTTCGCGGCCCTTTGGAAACGACGAGCCGGGCTTGCAGCCTTCCCGCTCCACCGGCACCGAACCATGGATGACCGTGCGCCCGGTCAAACAGCGCAAAGGGGAGCGTTTCCTGCTCCCCTTTGAACCCCATGGTTGGTTCCCGCGCGTGCCGGTCTAGTCGCCTTCGTGGAAGGTCGGCAGACGCTTGCCGGCGTCGCCGCGGGCCAGCCGGCCCTTGGGCCCGATCCCGCATTCGGTGCAATCCCACGACCGGCGCGGGCTGTCCAACGATACGCTGCGCTTGCGCGGGTCGAACCGCATATAGGCGGTGGATGCCTCATCGCTCGCGAGGCCGGTCATGTAGAACAGGAAGTCGTTTGCCGCTTGCGCTGCGCCTACGGCGTTGAGCGTGATCACGCTGGGCGCGACGATGGTCTGTTCGTCCACGTAACGCTGCGCCTGGCGCTCACGCTCGGTCTGCGCTTCTTCCTGAAGTTTAGCCCGGTTGATCAACTGGTTGCACCAAAGACATCCGCATTCCGGGGTTATTGGCCGCGTGATCGTATGGACGCCGGTGATTTCACCGCTGTCCTTATCATGAACGACCTTGCTGCCGACCTGCACGGCGGGAATGAGATATTGGTGCACGATCGCGTTGATCAGCAGCCGGGCGCGCATCGTGTCGGCTGCGAGAAACATATAATCGCAATCAAGCAGCCTCTTCGCGACCTTCGGATCGAGCACATCCGCCTTCAGGCGTTCGATAGTCGCATGCTTGCTCGCGCGGCGTATGACACGGGCGGCGATATCCACCTTGTACGACGCCGTATTACGGGCGATCCGCTGAATCCATTTCGGCCATGGGTCGCGGGTGAACCACGTACGCGCGTTCCAGCGCGTAGCGCCGATCACACGCGGTCGGTTGGTGCCCTCGATGCGCTCGGGATCGATCAGAATGAAATGACCGACGCCGAGGCGGCTCAAGAATTCGGCGAGCAGGGAGCCGACGCCGCCCAGCCCGATGATGGCGACTGTCGCACCGGCCAAGATCGCTTGACCGGCGTCCCCGAACAGCCGGACCTGACGGTCAAAATCGGGATCGATGCTACCGGCGTATGACGGCAGTGTCGGTCCGATGCGGCGCAGGCGCCGGCCGATGATCGAACCATCGACAAGTTCGACGCGGGTGCCATCCGGCAGCCAGATATCCCCAGCAACGGCGCGGGGTGCGAAAACCAACGCACCTACGGGCACGCCGCGGGCGACATCGAGAAGGGCAGGGTAGCCGCGTTCGTGGCTGGCGTAATCGTCAGGAGAAAAACTGACGCTGGTCGTACCGCCGTGATTGTGGATGGCCAGATAGGCCAGCTTTTCATCCCGGCATTCGAGAATGCGGTCGCGGATGAAATTCGCGCGCAGCATGCGGTAACCGCGCTTGCCGGGAACGTAATCAACGCCGTCCTTTGCGAGGTGAAGGGTACGCGCCAACAACCGAATCCGTCCGTCAGACGTGCGCGAAATGCCGGCAGCGATCACCGCGCCGTGTTCGTCGCCGTCGCCCGGAAACAAATGCGCATGCAGCCTGTCGTACAATCCGTCCGGTATTACCAAATGCCAGGAACGGCCATTTATCGTGACATCAACCATCGCAGCACCTTCAATGTTTTGAGCAAAGGGGTTTCAAGATCGGAATTGGGCTCGCGCTTGTTGGCCCTTCGCGAAAGCTGAATCGCCGGGCGCGACGGCAGCGCGTCACCGACCACGACACCGGGCTGGGGGAAATTATGACCGGGAGAAATTGCTTCACCCAAAGCGTTTTTATCGATGCGGGAAAGGTCGTGCCGTACGAAATGTGGATACACATCGGCGTAGGGGCAGGCGTGGGTGATGTGAAAGCCGATCCAGCTATCCGGCTGGGCGTAGGGGGCGCCGAGGCCGACGCCCTCGACGATGACACAGGCGCCCCCGTCCTTGTCGGGGCCGACAAGGACGTTGAGCCCGCGGAAGTGCTGCTTTATTTCATCAATAGCGTCTTGAACGTCGGGGGTCATATCCGGCCCCCGCTTAGGAGTTGTCGTCGTCGGCGATAGCGACGTACTTCTGGCCCTTCTTGACCTTCACGGAGTCATTGTCACCGATGATCTGGGTTTCGCCCTGGCGCTTTTCCAGACTGAGGACGAAGTCCAACTGGATCTGCACGCCCTGAGCGATCGCGGCCTGCTTGATCTCAAGTCCGGTGTGCTCACCGCGTTCGATCTTGACCAGCTTCTCGTTGACGAAGATCCCGACCAGTTTCTCGACCGGGCGGATGCGGAACTTTTCCAGTCCTGCGCCGGACAGATCGACCGTCTGTTCGTCTTCGATTTCTTCGTCAGGGGCATCTTCGCGCTCAAGCAGGACGATGACCGATTCGGGGTCTTTCCCGGCGAGCCGCTTGAGCGTGATGCCGTTGATGAAGGCGAGGAGCCATTCCTGACGTTCACCTTCCAACTCGAAGAAGAAGGCGCGGTCCGTCTGGGCGATGACGAAGCGCTCGGCGCCGCCCGGGCGGAGATCGACCGTTTCATTCAGGCGCAGCGGTTCCAGATCGCCGGTGTCCAGCCACTGGAGCACGCCGTAGTTTTCGACGGGACGGAACCCGGCGGCAGCCACGATCTGGTGGCCGGTCGGCTTCGCATCGTCGAGGCTCAGATTACGAAAGTTCAGGTCTGCGCCCGCAATTTTGATGCGGAAATTCGCCTCGGACAGGGTCTGCGCCCCGCCTTCAAGGACATTATCGCCGGGGGTAACCCCCTTATTCTCGGTGTTGTCAGTCATTTTCGCGCCCTTTTTGCAATGTGAAGGCCGCTCACGACGACCTGCCTGCATTATACACACAGCGTGCTAGGTTTATCAAGCAGGTACTTTGCAAGCTTGACAACTCAAGCGGCAGCGCCGAGAATCGGAACAAAATCAACACGTTCAAAGGAGAGAGCAATGAACCCACCCACCGAGAGGAGTTCAGAAAAAATCACACTTGGCCAATATCTGGCGGCGATACGGAGCGCGCGCGGACTCACATTACGCCAAGTGGAAGAGGGCACGAACAAACTGATCTCGAATGCTTATTTAAGCCAAATAGAAAACGATAAGATTCAGAAGCCGTCTCCGAATCTCTTGCACGCATTGGCGACCCTTTATGCGGTCGACTACGAAAATCTGATGGAGCTGGCCGGTTACATAGCGGCAACCCGTGGGTCGACGGAACGGCACGGACGCGTTGCGACATTCAGCGAGGTAAACCTGACAGACGATGAAGAGGCGCAGTTGCTGCGCTTCCTTAGTTTCATAAGAACCGAGAAGGGCAGTTCGTGATCAAACCAGATGATTCATCGCTTACTGCTGAACAATATACGACCGTCCGCAACTCGGTAATCGATCTTCTCAACAAAAGTGACGCGTGGGGCCGACTGCCTACGCCGATCGATGATGTGATGGCGGCTGCAAAACTCAAGTTGGCGCCGATCAGCGCATTTGATGAAGGCGTGATTGAGCGCTACGCACGAAAGTTCGGTTTGGCCGCTAAAACCCTTGTGAAATCAGCAATCGATAAGGTGCTCGGCATTCTCGACGTACACGGCAATATCGTTCACATCGACGGCTCGGTGAACAAGGAAAAGCAGAACTTCCTCAAGCTTCACGAGACCGGTCACAACGAGCTGCCGCATCAGCGGGGGCTGTTTCGATGGGTCCAAGATTGCAAAAAAATGTTGGAGCCGGATATCTCCGAGCTTTTCGAAAGAGAAGCCAATATCTTCGCTTCTATCGCTCTGTTCCAGGACGGTCACTTTGCCAAAGTTACAGCGGACAGCCCTTTTGGAATCAAAGTGCCGTTAGCTGTTGGACGTAAATTTGGGGCGTCGGCCTACGCTTCGTTCCGCGAATATGTGCGCCGAAATGAAAAAGCATGCGCCATCATCGTTTTGAATGCGCCAACGCCGTGCAACATCCATGGGTTCAAATCCGACGTGCGGCGCATCGACCCGTCGCCGGAATTTGTTCGCCGGTTCGGTGGTCTGGTGCTTCCAGAAACGATCACACCCGACAGCGTGATGGCCAAATTTATTCCTGCCACCGGTAAACGGATGTCTCGCCCGAATACCTTGGCCCTCGAAGACCGAAACAAGGTTGTCCATGAGTTCGTCGCCGAGGGGTTCTGTACCCCCTTCAATGTTTTCATTTTGATGCATGCTAAGCTGACGCTGAACAAAACCACAATTATTATGCCGGCTGGTTTCAAAGCAAGTGCTTGAAAAATCGATAAAATTGGGAATTCCGGCCCTCTCTTGCCAAACTTTTGCGTTGCAAATCAAGCAAGTTTGCTATATATATCGAGCATACTCGCCGGCAGCGTGCTGTCGGCTCAAGGGCCGCCAAGGGGAAACCCGGACGCGGCCTTTGCTTTTTGTGGCTTTAGGCAAAGATGCGGACGATCATTTATGTAGACGGGTTCAATCTCTACTACCGGATGCTCGAACAGAGGCCGGATCTGAAATGGCTTGATATCAAGCAGGTAGCCGAAAAGACCCTGCGCCCTGAAAATCAAGTTATCGGCGTTCGTTACTACACGGCGCGCGTATCAGGTCGGCACGATCCGCAAGCCCCCGGTCGCCAGCAGGTCTATTTCGACGCGCTTTCAACCATTCCTGAGATTTCCCTGCACATGGGGAATTTTCTCAGCGCTAAAAAATTTGCTGGGCTTGTCCATCCTCCGTCGTTCAGACCTCACCTCGCTGCGCCGCTGCCTCAGCCTTGGCCCGTGGTTGTCCGGGTTCACAAAACCGAAGAGAAGGGGAGTGATGTCAACCTGGCGTCACATCTGCTTTTGGGCGCATTCCGAAACGACTACGATGTTGCAGCGGTGCTTTCGAACGATACCGACCTTGTCGAGCCGATCCGCATCGCCACGCGGGAGCTTGGTAAAGTCGTAGGGCTTCTCTCTCCCGTTTCGGCTCCAGCGCCTCAGCTTCGTGCTGTATCCAGTTTTGTAAGGCATATAAAAATTAGCGATCTGGCTTCGTCACAGTTTCCCGATCCGATTATATTGCCCGATGGCACAGCCCTAATAAAACCGGCGACTTGGGTTTAGAGTGCCGCTCGCCTCGGAGTGCTCGCACCCTGTGTGCGGTCAAATCGCTTCGATCATTTCCTGCACGACGTCACGTTCGCGGTACCCCGAGACCCAATCCCAGCCCGCCAGCAAATTCCAAAGAAAGCCAGCTAGCTGCTTCACTGGATCGTATTCCGGCGTAACGTCTTTTTGCGCATAAATAGCTGCCGAGAGGCGCTTGAAGAACTCGAATGGTTCATCATCCGCAATATAGATTGTATTGAGCAGGAAAGAAATTTCGTCTCGGAAAATCTCCATCGTGGTCAGCAAATCACGTATGTGATGTTCTTCCAGCCGATTAAGAAATCGGTGCCACCTTTCTTCCGATTCACTTACTTTCTCCTTGAAGTGCTCTCGGAATGCTCTTTGATCGAGCAGCTTTTCCACGGTATCGTAGTCGTAAGAGCCTTCTGTTGCGGCAAGTATCGTAGAGATCAAATCCTTCCTAAAGGCACGGTAATGACCTGACAGGCTGCGTTTTACCCGTCGACGTTTTTGTCCTTCTGGTAATCGGACCAAAAGGAAGTAAAACATTAAGCTCGTTAGGCCGCCTATCCCTAGGTCGTAAGCAATTTTGTACCACGCTCCCCCATTGGGGAGCGTCACGCATTTTATCGTTTGGCAAACCCATTCACGCGCGAACGGCTGTTCATGAAATAGTATGATTGCAGCTGCTGAAATGACAGCAATCAAGAATAGCAAAAAGTCTAGCCAGTGACGGCGAATTTTCGTCATGTGAAGCTCTTTAGCCTAAAGATCGATTGTACTTCCAAATTTGGCAGCAATGATACCTTTACCGAAGGCGTCAAGTTGACCGTCGTCCTTGATACCTTGGTATTTCCGAAATCTCGCTTCGTAAGCAGTATTGGCCGTCCAACGACCGGTGGTGGCGCATCTTTCTTATTAGGTAGGCCTCCGCTTTGATCTTCAGTGTTGTGATTGGTCAGTCCTGCAAATTGTTGAAGTGAGCTATCTCGGCCTCGAAAATCTTGACGATATCTTTGAGTAGAGTAGCGCGCTTGGTCTCGCTGACCGCCTCAGCGCCTGCAAGCATCTCCTTGTAACCTTCGAGCGTGCTGGAAAGCTGCCTTCTAATTCGGTTTGGGTGATCGGCAGGGTCGATCTGCAGATTCTGCGTAAAGACGCCTGCGACGACATAGGGATGCCTGAGTTTCGAGCCGTACACATCATGTTGAGCCGACCAAAGCGCAACCGCCAGTGGCTTGCCCCAATGCTCGTTGAGGAGTTTGGTGGCAACCTCCGCGGCTTCTGACGAGAGCACTGGAAATAGAGTGCCGATGTACCCGCGCGCGCCCGCAAACATCATGTCGCCAGCCAGCCTATGCCACGACAGGCACGCATTATTGATGACGATCGGCGTACCCATGTTCGCTATGGTGTGTTGAGCAAATATCAGGTTGCTGTCAGACATCATTAATGCGGAAGAACCCACGACCCGACCGACAGTCTCCCTTTTTACGGGTTTGGATTTGCTCGGACCTTCATCAAGGAGCTTGTTGAAATCATGCATGACGTTGCCAACGTATAGTCGAGACTTAGCCTCACGATCGGTCCAATCAACGCCGTCAACGGACACGAATCGAAAGAAGTGCCCGACCTTTAAAATCTGTGGATTGTCCGTACGCGCAAATCCCACCGCAACATCCGTAACGACGGTGCGATCCAATCCTTCCGAATCCTTGAATTGATGAGTCCAGCGGTAGCCTGAACTGTCGCCGCAATGCGTGGCGATAATCAGAAGATCATACGGAAAGTGCTCAAGCATCTCCGAGACGTGTCGAACGTTCGCGGCGCGGTCTTGATAAACCCTGATAAAAGCCTGCCGCGGTTCGAGTAGTTCGATGGCTGACTGGATCTCTGGCGCTGGAGTCGTGCTTGGATCGACGAGAACGACGACGCCGGTCGCCGGCCTTCGTTGCTGGCCTGCAGAAAATCCATTGACGACGGCGCAACCTAAATCTGGATATTCGAACAAGTGCGTAGTCGGGTGCTCAGGGTAGGCAAAGCCGTACGGCAATTTTCCAATGAACGTAACCGAACCATTCTCTGGGATCGGAATCGATCCGCATAGATTGAGCAGTTCTTGTCTCAATCGCGCTTGTCCTTCGTCGGGCGAAATATCGGTTCCGCCATCCTGTAGTTTGTAGAAAGCTTCAAGAAGGTCTTCGGCGCGGTCCTTATCGACTTCAGGAATCAGAAATAACCCTGCGTTTAGGGAGAAAGCATAGTTCGCCGCGATGACCTGGGCCAGCCCTTCGCCCTCCTCGCAAACAACAATATGGCCGCTCTCGGACGCGACCCAATCATACTGAGAGGGTCTCTCTTCAAATGTGATTGTCTGCCGTGCGCGCAAAGCCTTGAGTAGGCCGATGCCGATACGATCACGGCCCCAGGGAAGAACACTGGACGGGCCCGATTCCGATATCAGGGGCGCAATATCATTCATAGAGGATACGCGACGACAAGGCTCACGATGGCGGGCGCTAAGCGACCTATTTAAGGCATTGAATGCGTCGTCTGGCAGGCCGGCCATATAGATAGTGTGAGCGCGCGCGCGTCCTGCGGCATTGTGGCGCCGCAACACTTCGATCTCTCGATCAGGTCGTTGCATTCGCGGACCATCACAGACCGGGAGATAGATGCCTGGTTCAGACAATGCGCATGAGAGTTGCGAAGCGAGTCTTGCCTCGTCAGCAAAGATGAAGTTGGAAGATATTTTTGGACATCTCATTTGTTCCAGCATCACTCGAAAATGAAAAAAGTAAAGCAATAGAAGTCTTTATTCTCAGCGCGCGCCGTAATGTGTCTGGGTCGGTCCTCAGTCTGGAATACGTGGAAGTATCCGCATGAGCTTTGTAGCCTACGCCTCTGGGCATCTGTCCTCTCAGCCAAACGTTTGATCATTCGACCGACACCGGTGCTGCAGGTGCCGGCAGAGCCGGGATGCGCAACTTCCAGCCAACGAATAGTTCATCGGCATCGTCAATCGTATCGCGGTTGGCGTCGAAAATGATCTTCCATTTTCCAGCGTCGTCGTAATAGTGCTTGGCGAGTTTGCGCAGCTGATCACCGGACACAACGACATGTTCAGCCAAGATCTCGGCTGAATCGGTATGGCCAAGGTCGATGACGTATGAGGCTAGTGCGTCCGCGATCTTGCTCAGGGTCTTTGGGCGATAGGGCTTTTGATCCGGCAAATCCTCAGAGGGAGCCTTCCAGCGCCTGAGCGCCGCCGCTGACAATTGCCATAGATGTTCGGGGCCATCCCGGTCCGTGGTGACGATGCTGGTAAAGCTCTTCTCTGGTTTGCTCATGTTGATCAAAGGCGCGAGAGGATTCGGCTCGAAACCCTGAATGCGCGAGCCGGCGGCCGTGTCTAAGGCTAATCCCGCACGCTTTGCGCCTTTCAATACCCAGGCCAGGGCTCCGTCCGACAGGCCACGAATATCGCCGCCGCCGCCCACCGAGCCATGCGTGCCGGGGAACCATTTCTCCTGATACGGCGCATCGATATCGTCGGGCTTCGCGTTTTTGGTGGCATTGATGGCCGCAAGATCGCCCCACAGAACGGGCGGAAACAACGCGCGGCGCTCATCAATCGCCACGGCGTGCCGGGCGCTTTCGATGAAATCACTCAGACTCGCGTCATGGAATGCGTGCTTGCGATTCATCAACCCGCTCATGGGTACGATCGCCGGCACGCCTAAGGCGCCCACTGTATCCCAGATACCGAGATATTTGATCGTCAAAGGTGGCGCAGAGCCCGTTTGATAATCCTTCATGTTTTTACAACGCCAAGCATCATCATCAGCGCCGACACAAACATTGCTCGAATACTCCGCGCGGAATTTCCGCATGCGTTCGCTTGCGCCATCTGCATCGGTCAATCTTTCGCGGTACAGTTCTAGCGCTTCGTCGATACGGGCGGCATGCAGCCGCCGCAGCGGTCCGACGTGGCGCACAAAACCCACGAAGGTTTGGGCGCTGAAAGCGCCTCGCGAAAACCCGAAGACGAAGATCTCATCGCCCGGGTCGTAATTGAAAATCAGGAAGCGATAGGCCTCTCGCACATTCTCAATCAGTCCGGCGCCAAGCATGCCGCCGGATAATTTTTCAAGACGGCCTGTACCGACCCCCTCATCATAGTGAATGATCTGCGTTATTCCATTTTTCGTGTCACGCACGATACTCGCAGCCATAAGCACCACGTTGGTAGGCGTGTTTGCGTTCAATGCGTTCCATGTACCATCAAAACAAAAAGCAATGCGTTTCACTATCGCCTCCCAACAATCTAAATACCAGTTGAGAACGTTATTAGCATCAACCACGGCGAGAGTCTGTGACTCCTTAAGCCCAGCCGGTCACGGCGCAAGTCAGATTACAAAGCACAGCCCAGCCTGGATGCGGGCAAAGCATTACGTTGTACCGTCCGGTTGAGCGCTTCTACGAACTCTGTGGCATTGGCCGGCAACAATCCCGCGCCGACGGCTCCGAGGCTATGCGTCAACGTCTCTTCGAATTCTTCCGGGTAGGCCGCACGAAGTTCTGCCCCCGCATCAAGACCGAGGATGTGATACCATCAACGGAACCAGCCAAGTTCTTGAATAAGTCGATTGCAGCCTCGTCTCGATCCGATCGGACGAAGGATCGTCCATCGGGCAGCAGGTCATAAGCCTCAAGGCACACATCCATCGCGAACCCGAACCGCTGTTTGAGATTGATCGCAATGTCTGTCATCGCACTCCTCACAACGTGCTCAAATCATCCGGTATATCGCCAAATTTCCTGATCACTTTGGCATCGCTAAAATCCCCGGTGGCTGGATCACCCGTCCGGCTGAATGCGACCGCGCCAACATGCCCCTCTTTGCGCGAGAGGGCTTCCGCGCGCATGACCACAGCGACGGGATTGAAACATTCTGTAGGCTCGCCGGCAGCTACACCGTCGTCAGAGGCGACGAAAGGTAGCGCGACATAGTACGTCACTTCGGCCATGGAGCACCCCTGTCAGCCGCTATACGTATTGAACCTTCCGTGCCTGTAACCGCGCGCATATCCTTTCGATACGTCCGCCCGCAGGGCTCCTAATTCCGATTCCAAAAACGGGTTGGCCACGAGCAGCGCCTTCACGGTTTCACGCGCGCTGCCACCGCACGCGGCGATCGCCTGATCCGTGGCCGCTTCGAGCGTTTCGGCGTCCGCCTGTGGATTGGGCGCAGCGCTTTTGCGGCATCGGCAGTTCCGGGTTGACTGGACCGGCCTAATGTTCTTATTTTGTTCTTATGAAGTCAACGGAAATTCGTAGCCTTCCGGCCAGATCCTGCCGTCGAAGGATGACTGCGCGGGTTGGTGGTCGATGCGGGAGTCGTTCCGCCGCAAAAGATGCACAAGGGCTGGCGCCCGTGCGGACCGAGATGCCGACGCTTCTTCCCACCCAACTTGGCATTCATTCGATGCGGTGGCGTTCCACGAGATCGGGATCGCGAATTCGCTCAAACGGCATGTCTGGCTGGACTCCAATGTTCTTGTTATGTTCTAGTATGGAATGACCGACCAACCCGCGAGCTGGCGCATGCCGACCCCGAAGCAGATGGAGAAGCTTGCGGCTGCTGTCGGCAGGGAGCCCCGTAGAATGCCAACGCGGGGCCCGGCCGATCCGATGCCCCCCGAATACTGGCAATCCGTCTTGGGGGACCTGCTCGCCGACACGGGCCCCGTGATACCGGCCACCCGGATCCGGACGCAGCGGCTGTCCCAAATTCCCGAGCATATTCTCAGGGTGTCGTGCTCCCGCGGCGGCCGCACCGTTGAAATCCAGAAGGCCGATGCGGTCCGCCTTTACGGGCCGGCAGCGGTCTGGAAGGCCGTCGGCCAGCGGTTGCTGGACGACACCTGCCAGCAGCGGACTGGCCGCCATGAAGAGGACGGTTGCTGGCCGGTGTTCGAATGAATGCGGTCGCGACAAAGCGCTGGGGATATCGAAGACGGCGATCTCCGGTTGTCTCCGATAACCCAATAACGATTTCCGCGACGCGGTAGACTTCGCTGATTCGACCGGAGTGATTTGTAACTATGGGCGCCTACCGTTTCGTGCATTCAGCCGACGTCCATCTCGATTCGCCGTTGTGTTCGCTCGCGCTGCGCGATCCGCGACTGGCGGAACTCGTCGGCAACGCCAGCCGGCAGGTTTTCTCGCGTATCGTCGACTTGTGCCTCGACGAGCAGGTGAACGCACTCCTGCTGGCCGGCGACCTCTATGACGGCGAGCAGACTTCGATGAAGACTGCCCGCTTTCTTGCCGAGCAACTCCGCCGCCTAGATGCGGCAGGCATCAAGGTCTTCATCATCCGGGGCAACCACGACGCTCTGTCAAAGATAACGAAGGAACTAGTCCTTCCCGAAAACGTCCATTTGTTCGGCGGCCGGGCCGACGCCGTCGAGATCCCGCGGAATCGCGGAGAGAGACCCATCGCGATCCATGGACTCAGCTTCGCCAGGCCGCAGGCCCCGGAAAGCCTTCTCGCCAAGTACCGGCCGCCCGTCGCCGGCGCCATCAACATCGGACTCATGCACACCAGTCTAGACGGTTCGCCACCTCACGACGTCTACGCGCCATGCAGCACGGCGGAACTCCTCGGCTCGGGCTTTCGGTACTGGGCGTTGGGGCACGTCCACAAGCGCTCGACGACCGAAGGCCCCTGCACCGTCGTGATGCCGGGCATTCCGCAAGGGCGCGACGTCGGCGAGCAGGGTCCCAAATCAGTGACGTTAGCCAGCGTACTGGACGACGGGTCCGTCACTCTCGACGAGCGCATCGTCGGGCTGGCGCAATTCGAACGCGTTGCCGTCGACGCCTCGGGGGCGACGTCGTGGTCCGACTTGGCCGCTCGGCTCGATAAGGCGCTTGGAGACGCGGCCGGCAGATCGGTATCGGATCATCTCGTCGCGCGACTTGCCGTTTCCGGAGCGACATCCATGGCCTGGAGCATCCGGCGTGATGCCGATCTCCTGCGCACCGAAGCCGAGGCCCGGGCGGAAGCGATAGGCAACGTGTGGATCGAGAAGATCGATACCGATTGCCGACGGCCGATAGTCGATTCGGCGGAGAGCGCGGACCCCGTCGAAACGCTGCGAAGGACGATGAGCGACGAAATCGTCGGTTCCGAGGCCTTCCGAGCCGAAGCGGACGGTATCGTCAACGATCTTCTCGCGCAGCTCCCCCCGGAATGTCGACGCAGCCTGGCTCCGGACGACACCGGCCTTGACCTGCTCGTCGGCAGACTCGCCAGCGAGGGATCGGAAGAGGTACTGGCGCGTCTTGCCGCAGGCAGCTCGCAGGAAGTACGCTGATGCGCCTCCGAAAGCTCGGACTTCGACGCTACGGCAAGTTCACCGACGCGGTCATCGATTTCGGCGAGCGCCCGGTCGGCGCGCCCGACCTGCACATCGTCTACGGGCCCAACGAGGCCGGTAAATCCACCGCGCTGTCGGCGTGCATGGACCTGTTTTACGGCATCCCTCATCAGACCCCGTTCAACTTTCTGCACCCTTATCCGACCATGCGGATCGAAGCCGACCTCGAGATCTTCGGGACCGTGCGTAGCTTTTCCCGGCTCAAACTGCCCCACAACAGCCTGCTGGACGATGCCGGCAATCCTGCTGCCGATGCCGTGCTGCTCGGAGAACTCGGAGGTCTCGATCGAAACGCGTATCAGACGATGTTCTGTCTCGACGATGAGACGCTGGAGGCCGGCGGCGAAAGTATTCTCGCCAGCAAGGGCGATCTGGGCCATCTGCTGTTCTCGGCGACGGCCGGGCTCGCTGATCTGAGCGAACGTCTCGGCTCCGCGAGAGCGGAGGCGGAAAGCTTCTTCCGGTCGGGAAAGCGATCGGGAGTCCTTGCCGACCTCAAGAAGGAGCTCGCGGCCCTGAAGGAAGAGCGGGACCGGACCGACACGCTCGCGTCCGAATACGCGCGGCTCGTCATCGAGCGCGACGGAGCGTCGTCGTCCTACACCGAGGCCCTCGTCCAGCGCGGCCGCACGCAGGCCCGTATCGACGAGGTGCAACGCTTCGTCAACGCGCTACCGAGACTGCAGACCCTTCGTTCTCTTCGGGCGGAGCTTCTTCCGCTCGCCTCGCTGCCCGACGCGCCATCGACCTGGACCGACGACCTTCCGGCACTGATGATCCGGCAGACGAAGCTCGCGACGCAGGCGCAGACGGTCGCCGAGACCATCGAGAATCTGCGCGACGAACTCGAACGCCTCGTCGTGAACGCTTCCGCGAGCGGACTGGAACACCGCATTGAATTGCTGACGGACTTGCGGGCGCGGTACGTCACGGCGGAGAAGGACTTGCCCGACCGTCGTCTCCGTCTGGGTCTCGCCGAACAAACGATCGCGCGGGTGCTGACCCGCATCGATCATGCCTCGGAGCAGGATCCCGCACGACTTGTCCTGCCGGCGGCGATCACCGGACCGCTTCGCGATCTGATGGAGCGGAGATCGGGCGTCGAAGCGGCCCTCGCTGCGGCCGAAGCGGAAGTCGACAAGGCGGTTGAGACGCTGTCGGAGGCCGAAGGAAGGACCGACGACCGTGACGGTGGGCTCGACGAGGCGACGACCGGCGCATTAACAGCGGCCATCGCGATGGCTCGTCAGATCGACGACGCGGCACGATCGCGCGCGGCCGATCGCATATGCCGAGAGCGCGCGGACGAATTCGCCGACCGCCTGACCGAGTTGCTTCCTTGGACCGGCGACAGGAATACGCTCTGCGCAGCATCGGTACCGACGCAAGATCAACTTCAGCGTTGGGCATCGATCGAGGCGGATCTTTCTCTCGAAATCGCTTCGCGGCAAGGCGAAGAGGATCGCCTCGTCGCCGAGGCCGGACGCCTCGCTGCGAGAATCGATGCGCTCGGTTCCGTGGTTGGCGTCGTCAGCGACAAGGACGCCGGCGAAGCGCACTCCGCCCGCGAAGCCGCCTGGGCCATCCACAAGGCGGAGTTGGATGCAAAGACGGCCATCGCGTTCGAGACCGCGATGCGGAAGCTCGATCTGATCACGGAGCAGCGCTTCGGTCATACCGCCCGCGTCGCGGAATTGAATAGTGCACTGCTGGAACAGGCCGAGGTACGGGCGGCTCTGAAGCAGACCGGACGAGAGTTGCAGGAAAGCCTGCGGAAACGCTCGGAATTGGCCGAAGAGATCCAGAGGGCCCTTGGCGTGATCGGACGCGGTCTCGAAATCGGCATCGGGCTTGCCGGGTTAAGTCTGTGGCTACGGAAGCGCGACCGGGCAATCGAGGCCAACGGAAAACTGCTGACTGCCGAACGGGAATGTCGTGAAGCGCAGATCGAAACGATCAGTACGCGGGAGCGGATCGCCAAGGCGATGTGTTCGGCAGGCGTCGACATCTCCCAGGCTGACGACGTCGCCGCGATGCTGGCGGCCGGCCAGGCGGCGCTCGACCGCGCTGTCGAAGCCAAGATCCTGCGGGCGACAATTGAGGATCGACGGCGCGACCTGAGGTTCCGTGAGAAGAAACTCGGCGACGCCCGGCTGGCGGAGGAAGCGTGGAGCAAGGGCTGGCAAGAGGTCTGCGCGACCTGTTGGCTCGGCCAGCGCGAAATCCAACCTACGACAGCCGTCGTGCGTGAAACGCTGGAAGCGCTCTCAGAACTGGACTCGACTCTGGAAAAACGAGCGGAATTGACCGACCGCATCGCAAAGATGCAGCGCGATCAGATCCAGTTCCGGACCGAAGTCGATGCGCTCGCCGCTTCGGTCGGGCTGCCACCGAGTCCGGACACCCTCGGACTTTGCCAGGCCGTCATGGACTGCATCGCGACCGCCGCGAAGACGACTGACAGACGGCGTGAGGTGGAATCGCGGCTCGCAGTCGAGCAGGACAAGGCACGCGTCCTGGAGGACGAAACCGCGGAAATGCAGGCCCGAGCGAGCCTGATGACGGGTCACTTCGGAGTCGGATCCTTGACGGAGGTCGACGGTCGTCTGCGCGCACTCGCTCGCAGGTCCGATCTCGAGGCGCGATCGATCCAGGCCCGCGACGAATTGCTCGAAGGGGTGCAGGCGGAAACCATCGAGCAGGCCGAGACTATTCTCGAGACGATAGATCGGGTCTCGTTGGAGGCCGAGATGATCGCCCTGAAAAGTCGGTTCGAAGACGAGGACGGCCGGAGCCGCGACCTTTTCTCCGCGCGGAGCAGGGCGGAGGACAAGATAACCGCCGTCGGCGGCGACGCCGCCGTCGCGATCCTGGAAGCAAAACGGCGGACGGTCCTCCTCACGATCGAAGACAGGGCATTGGCGTATCTCAGGCTGAAGCTCGGGACGGCCGCGGCCGACAGGGCCTTGCGCGCCTATCGCGACCGTCATCGGAGTTCGATGATGACGCGCGCGTCGGAATCCTTCGCGCTGATCAGTCGAGGGGCCTACTCGGAGCTCGTCACCCAACCGTCGAATGGAAGCGAGCTCCTGATCGCCAAGGGATCCGACGGCGGGTCGAAGATCGCTTCCGAACTGTCGAAAGGCACGCGGTTCCAGCTGTATTTGGCGCTGCGCGTAGCCGGGTATCACGAATTCGCAAGAGCCCAAGCTCCCCCTCCATTTTTCGCAGACGACATCATGGAGACGTTCGACGATTTTCGAGCGGAAGAAGCCTTTCGTCTGCTCGCCGGCATGGCCGCCACGGGACAGGTGGTCTACTTCACCCATCACCGCCATCTCTGCGAAATTGCGACGGCCATCGAGCCGACGACGATCGTCCACGACCTTCAGTCGGGCACACGCGTCCGAGCCACCAGCAGGGCTGCCTAGCTCGCCGTCGAGGCTCTGCCTAATCGCACCTGAAAACGAGGCGTCCGGATGGCACCGAAGCACCACCCCACGCCCCTCTCCGGAGGCGACCGCAAGGCGCTGCAGAAGGAGCTCGGCAAGGCGCGCGCGATGCCCTCGATCATGCTCGACAGCACGCCGGCGGCCTGTCCGTAACCAGCTTGCCCGCGTTTGGGTGCATCGATTCCGCAGATCCTCACGCGTACTTTGGCGCCACCGGCTTCCATCGTGAATGTGTCTCCGTCCGATACGGCTAGAACCTTTCCAGGTAGTCCGCTGCCATCGCTGGCGAGCAAACGGATGCGGCGACCATTGCGATGAGCATCTCATTTCGATATCTCCCGGCTACCGCCACATTCCCCGCATGCGGGCGCCTATATCCACCTTGGGTCCTTGGCTGGCGGGGCGCGCCGCGGTACCGGTGGGCACAAGAGGCCAGGCCGTGCGCTCGAACAGTTCCAGTAGCTTTTCAGGAATGAAGCGCGTCCTGGAGGCGTAAGTTCTCTGCTCGCGAGGTAGACAGCACGGCTGATCCCATGGCAGCGGTCAGTGGGCGGTGCGGGGAAGCGTCTCATGGCGAGAAAACTGAAGACCTACCAGACCTCGCTGGGCTTCTTCGATCTGGCGATGGCCGCTCCCTCCATGAAAGCGGCTCTGGAAGCGTGGGGCGCAGACAGCAATCTCTTCCATCAGGGCGCGGCGAAGGAGAGCCACGACCCGGACGTCATCGCCGCGACCATGGCAAAGCCCGGCGTCGTTCTCAGGCGCCCGGTTGGAACGGACCGACCTTTCAGCGAACATGCCGAGCTTCCCACCGATCTTGGCGGCGGAAGACCAACGAAAGCCGCCCGCAAGTCGAAAGGCCCAAAGGCGAAGAAGCCTTCCTCTCGCCCCGTCGATAAGGTTTTGGAACGAAAGGCCGCTTTCGACTACGAACGGGAACGGAGGAGCCGCGAGCGTGAACGGGCGAGCGAAGAGGCCGCCAGGCAGAAGGACCGTGAACGCCGGCAGCAGGCCATCGGCAAGGCGCAGGCTGCGTTGGACAAGGCCGAGCAGGAGCACGCGAAGCGGGCCGCCGTCATCCAGGCCGAGGCCGAGGCTATCGAGAAGAGATCGCAAGCCGAAAAAGCCCGCTGGGATAAGGAGAAGGAGCGATTGGAGGCTGCGCTGCGGCGCGCGCGGGGTTAGTTTCTGTCATGCTCGGCGCCGTCCTTCTAATCAGGAGGACATTCTGGGCAGGTATCACCGATCGAGTTCAGCGCGTCGCGAACCTCGGCCGCCGCTGCTTCAGCGGAGACCCCTGCTGGCGGGTCTTCACGGGCGATATCGATCGCTCGCTCCCACGCGTGCGGATCGGCGCGGTCTTGCATCCAACCGTGCTCCTCGCACTCGCGGATGGCGCCAGCATCCTGGAGCACGTCAATCGCCCATCCGCGCATCGTCCGTATCGCCGGCCTTCGTTCACTTGTCATCAGCATAGAAATGGCTCCTGAACGGCGAATCGTCTTGTCCGTCATTCGTTCCGGTCGATAACACATGGCTGGGATTCGCAACGGCGGGAGCTCAAGATCTGGTTCGAATCTTTGACCGCAGACACCCAGTCCCTGAACTTAGTCTTCCCGGCTTTTCGTTTGGGTGCGCGCGGCAAGTGCCGCACCGGGCTCTCGTGAACCGAGCCGCAGGGCGTCTCGGCCATCCGGCTTCGATCCCTCGCGCGATCATGAGTCGCTCGCCGGAGGCACTCGCCCTCGGTCCGCCGTCATTTCATTCCGGCGTCGCTATCACTGCCCTTCGTTCGGGTGCCTTCTTAACCGGTCTCGCGACTGCACTCGGTCCCGGGTCCCGCCGCTATCGCGTCGGCGCTATGCTGACCCTCCTGCGGGTGCCTCTTTTCCTTGTTCATGGAGAGCGCTTGGCGCTCGCATTGACGCTTGCTTCGCCAAGAGGCTCGGCCTCTCGCGCACATAGGCGTGAGAGGCGTGGCCTTCATCAGTTCGCATCTCAGATTCCAAATATTCGCTAGCGACAATCCCTCCGGGACCGGGCCGTCGGCTGCGCTGAAGCCTCGCCACGCAGGTCTTCACCCTTCTGGCTTCGATTTCCAACGCAAAGAGCCGCCGCGCGGTCGCTAAGAGTGAGAGTGCGGGCCGGGTCTGCCGCGACGGGTTGAAGATCGGAGGAGAGGCCTCCGGCGCCCGTCGCGGAGAACCGCGATGTCTGGACATACCGCCCGAGTTCGTGCCGGCAACGACCGCGCGAACCTTTACACCGAAATCACCGACAAGATCATCGCCGAGCTGAAGGCCGGCCGTATTCCGTGGGTGCAGCCATGGGGGACGGCAGCGATCAAGGCCCCGCTCGCGATGCCGCGCAATGCCTCGACGCAGCGCGGATATTCCGGGATTAATGTGCTGATCCTATGGGGTTCCGTTATCGAGCACGGCTTTTCCGGACAGAGCTGGCTTACTTTTCGCCAGGCGCTCGGGCTTGGCGGCCACGTCGGGAAGGGCGAGCGGGGAACGACCGTCGTTTATGCCGATCGCTTCACCCCGGGCGACGAACGTCGGCGCGCCGCGGAGGCCGGTGAAGAGCCGGGCGCTATCCCGTTTCTCAAGCGCTTTACCGTCTTCAATACGGACCAGTGCGATGGCTTGCCCGAAGAGGTCGCTGCATCGGTCGTCCCGCCGCCACCGGGCCAGATTGAGCCCCGAGCCGAGGCGTTGATTGCGGCGACCGGCGCAGATTTCCGCATCGGCGGTGCGCGCGCCTACTACAACACGGCGGGCGATTTCGTGCAGGTGCCGCCGCCGGCCGCTTACTTCGAGCCGATCAATTGGCACCGGACCGCTTTCCATGAGCTCGGTCATTGGACCGGTCATGCGTCTCGCCTCAACCGCGACCACTCGGGTTCGTTCGGCTCTAAATCATACGCGCGCGAAGAGCTGGTCGCCGAAATAGCTGGTGCCTTCCTTTGTGCCTCGCTCGGTATCGTGCCAACCGTGCGCCACGCCGACTACATCGGTTCCTGGCTGGAGGTTCTGCGCGAGGATAGTCGCGCCGTCGTGCGCGCCGCGAGCGCGGCATCGAAGGCCGCCGATTTCCTGCTCGCTTTTCTGCCGCCCACGATCGATTCCGTCGTTGAGGGCAACGAGGAGGCCGCGTGATGCAGCAGCACGTCGTCTCAGTGTCAGCTTCCAACCGGTGCTGCGCGTCAGAGAGTGAGAGGCGCGCCGGCTTGTCTGTGACGGGTAGGAGGTCAAGAGAGAGTCTTTCGGCCGCCCGTCGCGGAGAATCCGACATGGCAAGCGCCGTTCAGAAGATCAAACTCAGTCCGTCCCGGGACATTCCTTTCAACAAGCTGGTCTTGAGCCAGTCAAATGTTCGCCGCGTCAAGGCGGGCATCTCGATCGAGCAACTGGCCGAGAGCATCGCGCAACGCACCTTGCTGCAAAGCCTCAGCGTCCGTGCCGCCGTCGACGCCGACGGCACGGAGACCGGCATGTTCGAGGTGCCTGCGGGCGGGCGTCGATACCGCGCCCTCGAGCTTCTGGTGAAGCAGAAGCGCATGGCGAAGACGCAACCGGTCCCCTGCGTGGTCAGGGACGGCGGTATTGCCGAAGACGACTCGCTTGCGGAAAACGACGAACGCGTCGGCCTGCATCCGCTCGATCAGTTCCGTGCGTTCCAGATCCTCCGTGACGGCGGCATGAGCGAAGAGGACATCGCCGCACGACATTTCGTGACACCGGCTATCGTCAAGCAGCGCCTGCGCCTGGCTTCGGTGTCGCCGAAGCTGCACGACGTCTACGCCGAGGATGGCATGACGCTGGAGCAACTCATGGCCCTTACCGTCACCGGCGACCAGGCGCGTCAGGAGCAGGTTTGGGACAATGTGAGCCGTTCTCAGAACGACGAGCCGTACCAGATCCGCCGGATGCTCACGGAACACACCGTCCGCGCCTCCGACCGCCGGGCCCAATTCGTCGGGCTCGACGCGTACGAGCAGGCGGGTGGCGTCGTGCTGCGCGATTTGTTTCAGCACGATGACGGGGGGTGGCTGCAGGACATACCGTTGCTCGATCGTATGGTCACGGAGAAGCTCAGGATCGTGGCCGAGGCGATCGCGGCCGAGGGCTGGAAGTGGATCACAGTTGCCGTCGACTTCCCCTACGGTCAGTCCAACGGGCTGCGCCAACTCGACGGTCAGCCGGCTGAACTGACGGAGGAGGAGCGGGCGACGCTCGACGCCTTGAATGCCGAGTACGCCAGGATCGAGACCGACTATCAGGACGCCGACGAACTGCCTGACGAGATCGACCAGCGTCTTGGCGAGATCGAGGCGGCGCGTTCGGTATTGGAAGCTCGATCGCTCATCTACGATCCGGCCGACATCGCCCGTGCCGGCACCTTCGTCAGTATCGACGCCGAAGGTTTACTCTCGATCGACCGCGGTTACGTTCGTCCTGAGGACGAGGTGCCCCACGTCCCCGAAGGCGACGCCGACGCTGGGGGAGAGCCAGTCGACAACCGGGAGCCCGGTACGATCAAGCGTGCCGTCATCACGGTCGGTGGTGCGTCGACCGAGCCAGTCGGCGAAGACGATGCCGTAAAGCCGCTACCGGACCGGCTCGTCACCGAGTTGACAGCGCATCGCACGCTGGCGCTGCGCGATGCACTGGCCAACAGCCCCGCCGTCGCCTTCCAGGCGGTTCTGCACAATTTCGTGCTGGCGACCTTCTACCGTTTCGCATCGTCGAGCGGCTGCCTGGAGATCTCGATCCGAACGCCGACGTTCCCCGCTCAGGCTGCCGGCCTGAAGGAGAGCGCGCCGGCTGTCGCCATCGACGGACGCCACGATGGATGGAAGGCGCGGTTGCCCAAGGAGGAGGGCGGCCTGTGGGACGCGCTTGCTGCGCTCGACAGGACCGCGCAGGCGGCCCTGTTCGCGCACTGCGCCTCGTCCGCGGTCAACGCACTTCACGAACCCGCCAACCGGTACAATGAGGGGCGCGTCTCCGCCCACGGCGTCCGACGCCGGCTCGATCAGGCCGATGCCCTGGCTCGCGCTGTCGGGCTCGACATGGTGACCGCAGGCTGGAAGCCGACTGCCGATAACTACCTTGGCCGCGTCACCAAGCCCCGCATTCTCCAGGCGGTGCGCGAGGCCAAGGGTGAGCCGTCGGTGCAACTCATCGACCACCTGAAGAAAGGCGACATGGCGCGGGAGGCCGAGCGTTTGCTCGATGGCACGGGCTGGCTGCCCGAGCCGCTACGTCTCCCTGACATCGATGACGCGCAGCAAGGTCCGGCTGCGGACGTCGAGGCGCTTCCGGAATTCCTCTCGGAGGACGACGAAGTCGCCGCCGACGCAGACGAAGACCGGCCCCAAATCATCGCAGCTGAATAGTTGAGTGAAGGCGAGGCGGCTGCGGCCGCTTCGCACCTTCCCAGCCTCACACCCATCCCCAAGCCCGGCTCCCCCAATGACAGGGACATGCCGGGCTTTCATCGTTTCAGGAGAACAATCATGTCTGCTCGCACCGTCTACGAAAATGCACCACTCGGTTCACTCATTCGCTATGCCGACGGCACGCCGAGGCCGCCTGCGCGTTTCAAAAAGAAGCTCGCGGCGTGGGAAACCCGCAACGGCGCCGGGCGCCTCGTCGGGAAAGAACCGGCCAGAGACCGGCCGAACGGGATCTCGCCTGCCAGCTTCACACTCCACGAGGGCGATTTCGGGAACGGCGGCGTCGTGGTGCTGACGGTCAGGCGTATATACTCCCTCGACAGCGATCTCCGCTTCGAGATCGTCGGACGCCCTGCCATCGGCGCGGTACGCATCCTCCAGGAATATGGCGACAATGCCGAACTGCTTCATCTAGCCCAAAGCCACGAAGCGGCCGAGCGCTGGTTGACGCAACATCGCTATTCCAACGTGCGCCTGAACGAGGTCACCGAGGATGAGGTCGGCGCTGATGTCGTCGCGGGTCGGGCCGCCTTACCTTCGGTGCGATCCACTGTACCCGTTAACTTGTAGGGCTCCCGGCCATCGCGCGGTTCCGTGTAGCGGGCAGGGGCCGATCAATCGTGCCTGCAGCGTCAAGAAGCACACCAGGCGGCTGATCGAGGCGGAGGCGCAACCGGCTTGATCGCGGGCAACTCGAGGGTCCGACGCTGATGCGTCGGACCCTTTGTTCGTGGACGGGTCAAAGGAAGAGCGCGGCCGGGACGGGTTTGAGCCGGCGAGGTCGAGAGAGAGCGCCTGCGGCTCGACCCGTCTCCGCTCTTTCGAGGTTACTTCCATGAAATACATCTCCGCTTCTGCCGCCGCATCCGCGTGCTTTGAGGCCGCTTCCGATATCGCAGGCCGATCTGCCGCGATTGGCCTGGCCGCGCAACTTCTCCTTCCTCATCTCGAAAGTGGTCGTCGCATCGATGCGCCGCTCCTGCGCGTCGCCATGGACGCCGCTTTTGGCGGCACCGACGCTTCGGGAGCCTGGGCCTGGAAGACCGGCTACGACGCCTGTGAAGCGGCGACGGTGCTGTTCCTGCGCAAGTTCGCCCCGGCGATGCGCGCACGCGCCGCATCGCCGGTCGCCATGCTGCCGATGCTGGTCAAAATCAACAGCCTTCTTCCTACCCATACCCGCCGCTCCGAAGAGAGCGAGACGTTCCAACAGTTCAGTACGCCCATTCCGCTCAGTTTTGTGGCGAGCCTGGCCGCCGCGATCACGCCGGCTGACGTTGTCCTGGAGCCGTCGGCCGGCACCGGGCTGCTTGCGATCCTCGCCGAACTCGCCGGGGGATCTCTTGCCCTCAACGAGTTGGCCGAAACCCGCGCGGGACTTTTGTCACTCCTCTTTCCCGGCATCGCGGTGACCTCGTTCGATGCTGCGCACATCGACGATCATCTCAACACCGACACCGTCCCCAGCGTCGTGCTGATGAACCCGCCGTTCTCGGCCGTCGCCAACGTCGACCGCCGCATGGCCGATGCAGCGCTCCGTCATATTTCCTCGGCGTTGGCACGCCTGGCCGAAGGCGGTCGTCTGGTCGCGATATCAGGCGCGAGCTGCGCGCCCGACAATCCAGCATGGAGGGACGCCTTCATCGCCTTGCAGGAACGCGGGCGCGTCGTGTTCTCGGCCGCCATCGACGGCGCGGTCTACGCCAAACACGGCACCAGCATCGATACGCGCCTGACCGTGATCGACAAGGAACCCGCTGAAGATACGACGGTGTTTCCGCTGTCTCCGGGCATGGCGCCGGATTTAGCGATATTGCTCGGCTGGGTGATGCAGCAGGTGCCACCTCGGTCTCCGATCGGATCGACTGTCGCCAATGTAGCGACCCCGCGTCCGGTCATTCCCAAAACGGTGCGGGCCTGCGCCATGCGCCCGTCCTCCACCCCAGCTCCGGCGATGGAGCCTGCCGCGACCGAACTCGCCTACGAAACCCTGGCGTGGCACCCCGTCGAGCACGGCCGCATCACCGAAGCCCTCTACGAACAGTACGGCTTACAGTCGATCCGTATTCCCGGCTCCCAAGCCCATCCCACCATGCTCGTGCAGTCAACGGCGATGGCGTCGGTCGCACCACCCATTCCCTCTTATCGGCCGCATCTTCCCGCGAATGTGGTGTCGGACGGCCTGCTGTCGGATGCACAGCTTGAATCCGTGATCTATGCCGGCGAAGCCCATGGCGGCACTCTCCAGGGATCATGGACGGTCGACGAGACGTTCGATTTCGTCTCGGCTGCGCCCGCGGACGCCGAGAACGCCGTCCAGTTTCGGCGTGGCTGGTTTCTTGGTGATGGAACTGGCGCCGGCAAGGGCCGTCAGGTCGCCGGTATCCTGCTCGACAACTGGCTCAAGGGTCGCCGCCGTGCAGTGTGGGTCAGCAAATCCGACAAGCTGATCGAGGACGCCCAGCGTGACTGGTCCGCACTCGGCCAGGAACGCCTGCTGGTGACACCGCTCTCGCGTTTCCGTCAGGGCACACCGATCCGTCTGGAGCAGGGCATCCTTTTCACCACCTACGCCACGCTACGTTCCGACGCGCGTGACGAGAAGGTTTCTCGGGTCCGGCAAATCGTTGAATGGTTGAGCAGGGATTTCGACGGCGTGATCATTTTTGACGAGTCTCACGCGATGCAGAATGCGGCGGGCGGGAAAGGTGAACGTGGCGGCGCGGCCGCTTCACAACAGGGCCGCGCGGGGCTTCGCCTGCAACATGCCTTGCCGAACGCGCGCATCGTCTACGTCTCGGCGACCGGCGCCACTACGGTCCACAATCTCGCCTATGCGCAGCGGCTTGGACTGTGGGGCGGCGAAGATTTCCCATTCGCCACCCGGGCGGAGTTCGTTGAGGCGATTGAGGCCGGTGGTGTCGCGGCGATGGAAGTACTGGCGCGCGATCTCAAGGCGCTCGGTCTCTATGCCGCCAGATCGCTGTCATATGAGGGCGTCGAATACGAGCTGGTTGAGCATACGCTCACCGACGAGCAGAGTCGCATCTATGACGCTTATGCGGGCGCGTTCAGCGTCATCCATAACAATCTCGATGCGGCGATGCAGGCGGCCAACATCACCGGCTCCACCGGCACTTTGAACGCGCAGGTGAAGTCCGCCGCGCGCTCCGCCTTTGAGAGCGCCAAGCAGCGTTTCTTCAACCACCTCATTACGGCGATGAAGATGCCGTCGCTGATCGCAGCCATTGATCGCGATCTTGCGGCGGGCCATGCCGCCGTGATCCAGATTGTTTCGACCGGCGAGGCGCTGATGGAACGGCGGCTCGCCGAAATTCCGACCGAGGAATGGGGCGACGTCCAGGTCGACATTACCCCGCGCGAATACGTGCTGGATTATCTCGCGCATTCGTTCCCGACCCAGCTCTACGAGCCCTTCATCGACAGCGAGGGCAATTTGTCGTCACGGCCGGTATACCGTGACGGCCAGCCAGTGCAGTGTCGGGACGCCGTCGCGCGCCGCGACCGGCTGATCGAAAAACTCGCCTCGTTAACGCCTGTCCACGGCGCGCTCGATCAGATCGTTCAGCGCTTCGGCACCGACATGGTGGCCGAAGTCACCGGCCGTTCGCGCCGGATCGTTCGCAAGCGGGGCGCCGATCGCATCGATCGGCTCGTGGTCGAGAACCGCGCGGGTTCGGCGAATCTCGCCGAAACCCAGGCGTTCATGGATGACGACAAGCGCATCCTCGTTTTCTCCGAAGCAGGCGGTACCGGACGCAGTTATCATGCGGAGCTGTCAGCCAAAAACCGCCGCCTTCGGGTTCACTACCTTCTTGAGGCCGGATGGAAGGCCGATGCCGCCATTCAGGGCCTTGGCCGTACCAACCGCACCAACCAGGTGCAGCCGCCGCTGTTCCGCCCGATCGCGACCAACGTGAAGGCCGAGAAGCGCTTTCTCTCGACCATCGCGCGGCGTCTCGACACCCTCGGCGCCATCACCAAAGGCCAGCGCCAGACCGGCGGGCAGGGGTTGTTCAGATCCGAGGACAATTTGGAGAGCCACTATGCCGGCGATGCCCTGCGGCAGCTCTACGTTCTCCTTGTCATGGGCAAGGTCGAGGATTGTTCACTCCAGACGTTTGAGGATACCACAGGGCTCAAGCTTATGGATGCCAACGGCATCAGGGACGAATTGCCGCCGATCACGACCTTCCTCAACCGTCTGCTGGCGATGACTATCGATCTGCAGAACATCCTGTTCACGGCTTTCGAACGATTGCTGACCTCGCGCATCGAGGGGGCGATCGCAAGCGGTACCTATGATGTCGGATTGGAAACGCTCACGGCAGAGTCCTTTGCCATCGCCGATCGGCAGACCATCTACACCCATCCCGGCACGTCGGCCGAGACCCGTCTGCTGACGATCACCCAACGTGATCGCAACAGACCCGTTACCCTCGACGACGCGCTCAATCGTCTCGCCGATCCGCGCGCCGCGCTCCTGGTCAACAGCCAGTCGAGACGAGCGGCAGTGCAGGTACCGGCTCGCAGTCTGATGACTGACGACGGTGAGGTCGAACGCCGGGTGCGTCTCATTCGACCGATGGAGCATCCAACTGTCGCGTTGGCGATGATGCCACAGACCCACTGGCAGGAGACCGACCGCGAGACCTTTTCGCGTGTCTGGACCGCGGAGGTTGCCGAGGTACCGGAATTCACCGACAGCGAGATCCACATCGTGTCTGGATTGTTGTTACCGATCTGGAAGCGCCTGCCCAACGAGTCGACGCGGGTCTACCGGCTCCAACTGGATACCGGCGAGCGCATCATTGGCCGCCAGGTCTCGCCGGCTTGGGTCGTGGGCGCACTTTCAACCGGTATGGCGACGTTGACGCCGGACGGGGCCTTTACGGCGCTGATGGACGGCAAGACCGTGCTCGATCTCGCCGAAGGCCTGAAACTTCGTCGCGTCCGCGTCATGGGTGTGAACCGCATCGAACTGTCCGGTTTTACAGACGCGATGCGGGACCGGCTGCGAGCCTATGGCCTGTTCCACGAAATCATCTCGTGGAAGCTGCGCTTGTTCGTGCCGACGGACGCTTCCGGGCCGGCAATCCTGGGCAAAGTGCTGGAGCGCTATCCGCTCTCGCGCATCTCCGAATCTGCGGCGGCGTGACATGCCCCGCGATGCAACCGAATTGGCGCATCGCCTGGCGCGGGAAGCCGAGGCGGTGTGCCGTCACTATCTCTCCAACGGGCGGCGGGTCGGAAACTATTGGCAGGTCGGCGATGTCAGGAACGCCGCTGGCCGCTCGATGTTCGTACGTCTGAGCCGCGATGCATCCGGCAAACGCACCGCCGGCAAATGGACCGACGCCGCCACCGGCGAGCACGGCGATCTGCTCGACGTCATCCGCAAAAGCTGCGGCTTCGTCGATTTCCGCGACGTGGCTGGCGAAGCAAGACGCTTCCTCAGGCTACCACGACCTGAACCGGACTACCCACCGCGTCATTCGGTGGTACCGACTGGATCGCCGAAGTCGGCGACCAGGAAATCTCCGGAATCGGCACGGCGGCTATTCGCGATGTCTCAGCCGATTGCGGGGACGCTTGCGGAAGCAAATCTCCGTGCCCGCGGCATCACGGTTCTTCGCGATTGCGCAAGCCTTCGGTTCCATCCGCGCTGCTACTACCGCCCGGATCCATACGAACCGACCGAGACCTGGCCGGCGATGATCGCGGCGGTGACCGATCTTGACGGAAGGATTACCGGCGCGCATCGTACCTACCTCAATCCGCAAGGGTTCGATCGTTCGGCCAGCGGCAAGGCGCCAATCGACACGCCACGGCGCGCGATGGGCCATCTCCTCGGTAACGCCGTTCGTTTCGGTGTCGCAGACGACGTGATGGCGGCCGGCGAGGGGATCGAAACCATATTGTCGCTCCGTTGCGGTTTGCCTGATATGCCAATGGCCGCGGCACTTTCAGCCGCTCACCTCGCAGCCATTCTCCTTCCGGCCACACTGCGTCGCCTTTACATCGTTCGCGACGACGATCCCGCCGGAGATCATGCAATGGAAAGCTTGAGCGCACGGGCTGGCGCGAACGGGATCGAGGCGATCGCCCTGTCGCCGCGCTGCGGAGACTTCAACGAGGATCTCCGAGGTTTCGGCATTGATGCGCTTCGGGCTGCCCTGCGAGTGCAACTCGCCCCGGAGGACGTAGCGCGCTTCATTGAGTTCTGACTCGCCGCCGGTACGGGCCCACGAAGGCAGTGTCTTGCGCATTCCCTCGCGCCGGTTCGCAGGCGTTTCCGGGTGGGTCGTAGAGGATCGCTCCCCGGCCTTCTGAGAGGGCGACCCTGCGGCAAGCGGCCCGGCCACGCAATGGCGCGAGCCGGCTATTTTCCGTCGCGTCCTTACAGACGCTTTACATCGCGAAGCAAAATAGCCGGCTCCCGCCATCCTCCGCTCTGCTTCGGCCGCTTCGCGGTGCAGGTCCGGTCCGCCCGCCGCCTTTCGTCGCCACGAAGGCCGCGATGGGCGCGGCCGTTCCGACAAAGGAAACCGCCATGACGACTGATCGCGACGAACAGACCTGGGATCCGCCGCTCACGACATCCCCAACCGATCACGTTCTCACCGAACTCCAACTCCATGGCTATCGCCCCTTTCAGGACGAACCCGACCCCAGACCGCTGCCTGAAGCGCACACCGTCGCCGACGCCGTCGCCGACATCTTTGACGCCCTGATCGCGACGCTCAGCGAGACCCGTCTCGAACCAGATCTTGAGAACCTGCTGTGGGGAAGCGTCAATCTCTTCCACCGCGCCACGATGCGTATCGAACGCGACCTCGACGGCAATGAGTTGGCGCAGAAGCGCAGCCAGAAGGATCAGGATGGCTCGGAAATCCGCTCGGTCGAATTGGAACGCCTCATCGCCGAGGGCATGACCCTGATCGAACGCCGCAACGCCATCGAGTTCTTCCGCGACCAGGCCGCCGAGCAATTCGAGCGTCACACAGGCTCAGCCTGGCGGCCACGCTCGGGGTCTCTGGTGAACCATCGCACCCTGACTTCGGCCATGATCGACAGCCGCGACTTTCTCGCAGCCAAACGTCGTGTCGCCCTTGAGCCGCTGATGCCGGCGGGCACCAGGATCGCCTTTACCGGTGGACTCGATTGCAACGATCACCGCCTGATCTGGGATACGCTTGACAAGGTCCGGGCCAAATATCCTGACATGGTCCTGCTGCATGGAGGATCACCGAAGGGGGCTGAACGCATCGCCGCCCGCTGGGCCGATCACCGCAAGGTAACGCAGATCGCCTTCAAGCCGGACTGGACCCGCCACGCCAAGGCGGCACCCTTCAAGCGCAACGACCAGATGCTCGACGTCCTGCCAGTTGGCGTCATGGTATTCCCCGGCACCGGTATTCAAGACAATCTCGCCGACAAGGCGCGCAAGCTCGGCATTCCCGTCTGGAAGTTCGGCGGCGACGGCGGCGCGTAAGCCCCGCTACTGCCGGACCAAAGGCACATTTCCGTCTTGACCAGACGGCGGTACCGCCAACGAATTTCCTCTCCCGTCACCTCATGTCTTCGGCTATACCAAATGCTGCGCCGTGGTGGTGGTGGAGGCGTAACCCTTGCAAAACCTGTCACGGGACCCCCCACCATGATCATCATTGGCATTCTTCTCAATATCGCCGGGCTCGGCGTCGTCTGTTGGGCGCTATTCACGCTCGCAGTCTATGCACTGCCGTTCTTTGTCGGCATGACCGCCGGCATGTATACGTATCGAACTGGAATAGGTCCCATTGGCGCCATCGCTGTTGGTTTTGTCGCGGGTGCCTTCGGACTTTTGGCCGGTCGGTATCTCTTCTCTGTCACACGCTCTCCCGCCATCCGTCTTGTCATAGCCCTTTTGTTCGCGGCTCCCGCGGCGTGGGCCGGCTATGAGGTGACGTTCAACCTCGCTCATATCGGCATTTCCTCGGAATGGTGGCGGGAAGTGTTTGCCCTGGTCGGCGCGGTCGGCATCGGATTCACCGCTTGGGCCCGCGTGGCGATAACGACGACACCTGTTCTCAGCGAGGGCGTTGGTGCTGGTTCGGCTCCATCACCCTTGGGACCACGCTTGGGATCGGTGACCCCAGACGGGTGATCGTTCGGCTCCGTCATCTCTCGGCTGGCTATGGAGCGGGAGGCTGTCGTTCTTCGTGACCGAGAGATAACGGCCCGCGCGGGAGCGCTTCGAACGGGCGGTGACGATCCCGTCGGTGGACGATAATACTGAAGGCTTGGAGCGTTGTCGTTGGCCCGATTTGTCTCGTCGACGCTTGGCCGCCTTTCTGTACGCCAGGTTTTCTCTTCCTTCCCGGAGGCGCCAGGGTCTCCTGTTCGGACCGATTGAAAGCTGGGCACATCTCCTCGAATGCTGTTCAAAGCACGCGAGCACCTTGCCTCTCATTGGCTTGATCTGGCCGAAGGCCGGCTGCGCCTCGATCGCCTGAACCGCAATGGCGGACGGATCGACTTTCTTCCCCTGGGCTTCGCCCATTCCTCGCGGGGCCAAGAAAGTCTCACCGCCGCCATCCTCCGCTGCGCTGCGGCCCAAGCGGGTGCGGCGTCGATCGCCTTCGGCTTTCAGATCGCCATCGAGGCCGCGGTGGTCGCGGGCTCGAAACAAGCTAAGGAGAAGTGACATGGCTAACATCGGTTCATTCAAGAAGTCCGGCCAGGAATTACAGGGCGAGATCGTCACCTTGAGCCTCCAGACCAAGGGCGTCCGCATCGTGCCCGAGACAGACCGGACCAGCGACAACGCGCCGAGCCACCGGGTCTATGTCGGCCGCGCCGAGATCGGGGCCGCCTGGCCGAAGCGCTCCAGCGAGGGTCGCGATTATCTTTCGGTGAAGCTCGACGATCCGAGCTTTAACGCTCCGATCTACGCCAACCTCTTCGACGACGAAGACGCCGAGACCTCCACCCTGATCTGGTCCCGCAGCCGCAAGCCCAACGGGGACTGAGCCGAACCAGACCCAACACCCCGCTCGTCGAGCGGGGTGTTGATTCCTGCATTTTCGGCTAGGATCGGCCAAGGCGGGACTGCGTCCGGCCTGGCTTGCCTTTAGGCCCGGCTCGCGAAAAGGCGTTGCACCAGCACCCGATCCAAATTTCGATTTCAACGCTTGGACGGCGTCCGCTTCTTTCGTTCGCCTGATTCGGCAGGGGGAAGCCTGAGAAGATCTGCGGCTTCGACCCCAAGAGCCCGTCCGAGCCTGTCCACCACGTCGATGCCGGCGGCGTAAAGGTTTCGTTCAAGCGAGCTGATATAGGTACGGTCGATTTTGGCACGGTGCGCCAACTCTTCCTGCGAAAAGCCGCGTGCCCGTCGAAGCTTCCTCAGATTGAGCGCGAGTACCTCTCGTATCTCCATACGTGAGAGGGCAGCGCCTTGAAGAGTATTTCACCACGGAGTATTCTCTACAATCGCGCGTGATATCCGACGGGTGGGAACGTTCCGTACAAACGGTTGGTTAATCTTTTGGGGCCAACAAAGCCTCTAAGCGGCCGGGCTTCCCAGTACAAAGATCGCCTGAGGGCAGCTAAGATGTCCCGAGGTCGAAGCTTCTAGAAAATAGTAGGAGTTTCAATGCCGTCGCCACCGCTCGATCCCAATGTTGCAGATACGGCTCCCGATGATCCCGTCCTGACAGTGTATGACGAGGAACACGTCGTCACCTACTTGCGCCTGCTCGACGCCGAGGCCGATAACGCGGATTGGCGCGAAGCGGCGCGCCTCATCCTCCACATTGATGCCGTCCGGGAGCCGGAACGTGCACGCCGTGCGTTCGACACCCATCTTGCTCGCGCGAAATGGATGGCGGACCAGGGCTATCGTCATCTGCTGCATCGAGGCCGGCGAGAAGATGGAAAGTGAATTCCATTTGACAGAAAGATGACTTCTTGTTTGTCCCTTGATTGCAAAGCTGAATGACGCAATAGCGACAGCGTATCGTGCAACCATAAAGGGTCCCCATTTTCGTGCTGCAATTCCCTGTCCTTTTAAGCATGGGGAAAGTAGTACGATGTCGGAATTCGATTGGAGATCGCCGAATGCCTATGCAAGCCTGCAGAGTGCCGAAGCAACTGACTTCGCCTGGGAGTGTCTTCGTCGCAATCTCGACTATCGTGAAGATTACCGCTCGCTACAGCGTGGCGGGTCGCAGGCTGCGCTGAGCGAGGAAAAATTCCGAGAGCGATGGGGGCTTTCTTTTCGCAGCTGACCCCCGCCATTCCTTCGATACGCAGGCCATCTTCTGGGCGCCCGAGGTTCTGCCGACCGTGCTGCCGGCGGGTGTTCGTTCGTCGATTGATGCTTGTCGGTACGATTTTGACCTGACCAAACTGACCGGCGCCGAGCTTCGGCGTGCGTCAGATGGATGGCATGCCGTTGTCCGGTTAGGCGGGACGACGCATCGGCTCTGGCTGAGGGAGCCCCCAACTGAGGCCTCATTGCTGATCCTCGAACTGCCGCTCGACGCCGAGTTCGACGTTCGCTCGCGCGCCGCGCATCGGCTGTGGTCGGCTCTTGGCGGACGGCGGCCGGGACCGCCACTTCCTGCGCTGTCTGCGCAAAGACGCCAGCGGATAACGCTTGCCATCCGCGCCCTCGATGGCCAAGCCGAAGGAAACAGCTATCGCGCCATCGCAGAAGCCTTGTTTGGCAAAAGCCGCATTCCGGATCATGCCTGGAAAACCCATGACCTGCGTAACCGCACGATCCGCCTGGTCCAGAGCGGGCTGGCGCTGATGCGTGGCAGCTATCGGGCATTGCTTCGGCGGTCGCGCCCCAAGCAATAGCCGATCATTCAAGGGGTGCCGAAAACGGACCTCCCGATCATCGGCATCCCCCTTCGCGCCCTCACTGCGCCACCCTGACCTTCGACGCGCCGCCAACCTCGCCGGCGCTCCAGAAGATCATGGAGCCTCTCAAATGCCCGATCCGAACGCCGGCTTGCCGCCGCGCTATCTGCGCACGCCCGAGGCTGCGCGGTTCCTCTCGCTTTCCGGTCGCACGCTTGAAAAGCACCGAACCTACGGCACCGGCCCTGCCTACCGAAAACTTGGTGGGCGCGTGGTCTATGCGCTGGAGGATCTGAGGGCCTGGGCAGATCGGGGCGCCAAAACCTCCACCTCTGATCCAGGCGCCGGCACGGTGCTACCCGCCAGGCGGCATGCGAGCCCCATTCCCTACGCGGGCAAGGCGCGACGCTGATGGCCAGGGAACATGATCGGCCGGCCTGGCGCCGAGGTATCTTAGAGCGCGAACAGCTCGACCTGTTCCGAGCGCTTCCGGGCGACCTCGCGGCACGCGACGCGCAGGACCTAATGGCATATCCGTTCTTCTCCCTGGCCAAGTCCAGGCGCGTCGTTCCGATCGACTTCCGCGCTGGCAAGATCGCCATTCGCGTCGAGGCTGTGCCGGAACACGGCATGGCGACGATCTGGGACGCGGATGTGCTGATCTGGGCGGCTTCGCAGATTGTTGAAGCGCGAGACAGCGGGTTGAAGACCTCCCGCCTGATGGCGACAACGCCCTACGAAATCCTTACCTTCGTCGGCCGCGGTACCAGCGCTCGCGACTACGACCGTCTCAAGGCGGCGCTCGACCGGCTGCAATCGACCAGCGTGATGACGTCGATCCGGCAACCGACGGAGCGCCGGCGGCACCGGTTCTCCTGGATTAACGAGTGGAAGGAGACCGCGGATGTGCACGGCCGCCCGCGTGGACTGGAGTTGATCCTGCCAGACTGGTTCTACGGCGGTGTATTGGACGACGCGCTCGTGCTCACGATCGACCGGGCCTATTTCGACCTGACAGGTGGACTTGAGCGTTGGCTTTATCGGGTCGTCCGTAAGCACGGCGGCCATCAGCAAGGCGGCTGGAGTTTCGATCTTGTTCATCTCCACGCCAAGTCCGGCAGCCTCTCGCCGCTCAAACATTTTGCCTACGACCTGCGCGAAATAGTCCGTCGCCAGGCAATGCCTGGCTACCGTCTTTTCATCCGACCGGGACCTCGAGGCGCTGAACGTCTCGTCTTTACGCCGACTCCCGTCGATCCGTTTGTAGAACGTCTGCGCAAGCGTGGTTTCTGTCGCACGGGGGAAAACCTGTGAATCAGCTCGTGCTATCGGGGACCGGGATTCACGTGCCATCGAGGACCCGATCCTCGTGCTATCGAGGACCAAAATCGGATGAAACGTCTTGGTACTCAGTAGCTTGTCGCGGCCGTAACTTTACTAACCTGGAATCCTTCGGGTTCCTTCTAACGGGGACGGTCGTTTTCCAGCCTGTTGGTAAGTGGGCGCTGCGCCGCCTGCTTGGGCGGACCAAGGCGTTTGACCCCCGAGCAGATGGAGCAGCCGCATGAGCGATCTCACGCAGGTTGAGCTGCTATGGCTTGAAGGTCGCATCGAGAATCGCATCCGTTTCGGTCGTATCGCCGAGGAACGAATCCTCGATCGTCGCAGGCGGGTCCTTTCATTCGCGCCCGGCAGCATTTTTGCGTTCGTGCGCTGGATGTCGAACGATTTTGGGACGGTCGTTTCCCGCATCGACATCTTGCGGGCGGTAGCACCCGGCCAGCGCTGCTCGACTGTTCCTTACGTCAAACCCGGTGGCGAGATCCTTTTGCGTCTGTCAGGCTGGCCGAGGGTCCAGCGCGTAATGCAGCTGATCGATGCCGTTGAGGCGCTCGGCATCGATCCTGCCGACGCCGCGCCCGATTACTGGCACCATGCGCATAACCGGTTGTCGGTCAACGAAGTACCTCGGACATACACCCGGTCCCGGCACCAGGCCTGGCTCCATCGGCGCAGGATGATGTCATGAGCGCCCGGCGTGCGACAGTTCTCACGGCATCTGTGGTAACCGTTCTTCTGCTTTCAACGATCGAAAGAGCGCCACCACGCTACATATGGAATGCATCGAACAGCGTTCCAACCGGTCTTTACCGCCTTCATCCGATGACCACATTGGCCGTTACCGAACTTGTCGCGATTCAGCCGCCAGATTTCCTTGCTGCATTCCTTGATCTCAATGGTTATCTGCCGATCGGTGTCCCCATGCTGAAGCGCGTGCTGGCCCTCCCCGGGCAGAAGGTTTGCCGAAGCCGCCTGACGATCACCGTCGACGGCGTCGAGGTCGGCCAGGCGCAGGAACGCGACGGGAGAGGCCGTCCGCTTCCGGCCTGGAACGGATGCCGCGTCATTGCTGATGGCGAAATCTTTGTCATGAACTGGCAGTCAACCGACTCGCTGGACAGCCGCTACTTCGGGCCACTTCCTGCCTCCGCAGTGATCGGCAGAGCGGTACCCGTGTGGACCAACGAGGAGTGATCATGCACGAACTCCTCAACAACCCGACGGATGACGGCTCCTCCGAAGGGCCTCCACTCTTTCCTTGCCGGCCAACAGTGAAGCATCGTTCTCACAGCCTGCAGCGGAAAGCGCGTGTCTGCGAGCTTGCTGGCTCGGCAGTGTCGCTTCGTTCGATCCGACGAATCTTGCTATGTTGGCGGTCGCGCCATTCGTGTGTCGGATCGCTGGTTCCGCGCTCTTCGAGCCTGGCGTGCGCGCACGGACCGCACCGCCATCAGCTTCCATGCGGAACGACGGCCTACGTCGCGGCGGTCATACGATTGCTGGACAACGAGCAGCGTGAACATGCCGCAGATGACGGCAGGCGTGCACTTCCTTGGCGGGGGTTGCCTGCTGTCGAGCGGCTGTTTGTTGAGCGGGCGGGCGCAGCGTGACGGACATTCGGTTTGCATTCGAGGCGCTGCACCAAGTCATGAGGCGTACGGGCGATGCCTTCGGCCCGCGCTCTACTCGTCGCTTCGCTCCTCACCGAGCCACCCTGCGGGTGTCTCGGCCCTTCGGGTAACGATCGCTATCGCAAACGCTCGCCTGGCTCGCAAACAGTGGGGGCTTCGCACGTCAACTGCCAAGTCGCGGCGGCTCCTTCGCAATGAATCGGTCACCAGCCGAGCTGTTCGGTAGTTGCCGTCGGAGGATCCACCGCATGACCCGAACTGGATTTTGTCGCAAATCGCCACGAGTACCGGGAGTCTGTTGGCCTGGAAGTTGGGCCCTGGGAACCAGCGACTGTGGATGGCAAGGGAAAAGCGCCGCCTTCGGTCGGGCGCATGTGGTTGGTGGAGTTGAGGTTTTGAAGAGTATCGAAAGTGATCTAGCCGTCGCTCCCTTCCAAATCGTCAAGGAAATCAACGCAGCCGGCGCCGTCGGCCTGCGCAAGTTTGCAGGGAAGCCATCATGAGCCAGCGCGACGATGAACTTCGTGTTCGCCCTGGCCGCATTCGCGACCGCGGACGTAGCTCCGCGCGTTCGAAGAGCTTTGTCGGCCAGGTCATGCGAGCGGCCAAGAAGGCTGGGCATGTCGGCGACAGTTTCGGCCGCGGTAAAGGTGGAGCGAGCCGGTCACATTTCGGACGGGGCCGGCGTGCCGCGCTCTCCTTGTCGCTCCGCTCGACCTCGCGACGTGTGGTGATGAAGGCGCGCGTGGTCCGTCACCACGGCACCCGCTTTCGCTCGGCACCACTGTCCAAGCACATCACTTACTTGAAGCGCGAGGGAGTGACACGCGACGGTGCGGACGCCCGGATGATCGACGCGAAATCAGATGCGGCGGATGAACGCGCCTTTGCCGAACGCTGCAAGGACGACCGCCATCATTTTCGATTTATCATTTCTCCGGAGGATGCCGCCGAGCTCGGCGACCTCCGCACGTTCACCCGCGAGTTGATGACCGACGTCGCTCGGGATCTTGGGACCAAACTGGACTGGATCGCGGTCGACCACTGGAATACCGACAATCCGCATATTCATGTTCTGATCCGCGGCCGCGCGGAGGATGGCCAGGATCTGGTCATCAGCCGGGACTACATCAGCCGCGGGTTTCGGGATCGCGCTGCCGAGCGGGTTACGCTCGAACTCGGTCCGCGCAGCGAACGGGACATCCAATCCGCCCTGGAAAGGGAGGTTGAGGCCGAACGTTGGACCAGCCTCGATCGGGCGCTGCGTGTCGCCGCCGACGAGGGCGCCGGCGTGGCGAACCTTCGGCCAAATGCGTCAGGCGAAGACTTGGGGCTCCGACGGCTGATGGTCGGTCGGGCAGCGAGGCTGGAACGCCTCGGTGTTGCAGAACAGATTGCACCGGGCCGCTGGACCCTCAAGCCTGGTATTGAGGACAGGCTGCGTGACCTGTCGATTCGCGGCGATGTCATCAAGACCATGCATCGGGCGATGAGCGCTCGTGGCCGCGAGCCGGATGTCTCCGGCTTTGCCTTGCACGGCGAGGAACCGACAGATCCCGTGCTAGGGCGTCTGGTCGAGCGCGGACTGCATGACGAACTGAAAGGCTCGGCCTATGCGATCGTCGAGGGGATCGATGGACGAACGCATCACATCCGGTTCACCGATATTGAAATGACCGGCGATGCGGCGCCCGGCGCAATCGTGGAGGCGCGGTCTTACGAGGATGCGAGAGGCGCTGAGCGGCTTTCGCTCGCCACCCGATCGGATCTTAGTGTTGAAGCCCAGATCACGGCGCCGGGAGCGACCTGGATTGACCGGCAATTGCTCGCGCGGGATTCGATCGTGGCGAGCGGCGGTTTCGGATCCGAACTGCGCGAAGCCATGGAGCGCCGGGTTGACTATCTCGCAGGCGAGGGCCTTGCGCGGCGACAGGGGGCAAGGGTCATCTTTGCTCGCGATCTCCTCAACACGCTAAGGCGGCGGGAACTCGATGCGACGGTTGCAAGACTCTCGGCCGAGACGGGGTTATCGCATACTCCTTCGTCGGAGGGCGAGCGCATCGCGGGCGTCTATCGTCAGCGCGTAATACTGTCGTCTGGCCGGTTTGCCATGATCGATGACGGGCTTGGATTCCAGCTCGTGCCTTGGCGACCGGCATTGGAGCAGCATCTCGATCGACAGGTATCCGGCGTCGCGGCACGCGGAGGCGGGGTGACCTGGAGCTTCGGAAGGAAAATTAGCCTGGGAATCTGATTGGCGGACTGCCCGGCACTTCCGCGCCAGGTCGCACCTCGCGCCGGCCGCCACGTGCCATGCAATCTCGATCGGCCTTCCTCTACGCCGATCTATCCGAACGCACGATGGTTGCGATTGAGCAGTTGCTCGGGGACGTGAGCAGCCCCTTTTGTTCAGCGCGCCGCTGCTTCAGACGCGCACTGCAGGAAATCAGGATTTCAAAGGGTCAACGATGAAGCCCAGAATTGGCGTCTACCTCTCGGAGCAGATGGCCGCGCGGCTAGCGGCAGCCGCCAAACGTCCTGGCGCCAGCAAGTCGGCGCTCGTTGAGGCCGCCCTGGCTCAGTTCTTCGGTTCGGACGAGGATAGCGATAATCTCCCGGTAGATCGCCGCCTTTCTCTTATGAGCCGCCAGCTCGAACAGCTCGATCGGGATCTTAGGGTTGTCAACGAGAGTGTCGCGCTGCAGGCTCGATACCAGCTTGCGGTCACGCCGCCGCTACCGGCAGCAGCACTGCGGGCCGCGTGTGCGCTAGGGTCGGAGCGGTTCGATGAATTTGCGACACAGGTTTGGCGGCGCGTTCAGTCGGGGACTTCGCTCGTGCATGAGACGGTGGATCGGCTCGGCTACAAGAGAGGTACTCTAGCTGACGATTTTGGTAAGGGAGTGGCAAAGACCTCCTCGCCAGTTCACGAGGCAGATCTCCGCACGTCAAACCCGGTCAGCCTCGAAGTAGAGCACGCCACTGCCGTCCGGGAGGGCGGCAGCCTGTTCAACTTTCCAGGGAAGGCGGGACTGCCTCTGCACTAGACCTGTTGCGAAAGAGACAATTGCTCACGAAGAATCGGTCGAACAGCCACCACGGTCCCGACTGTCCAGCCTTGCGACCCGACGCCGAGGTGTCGGCGGCTTGACAGAAAACTGGCACCTGATTCTGCGGGTGTTCCTGCCGTTCGTTGCCGCTTACTATCTCTCGTTTCTATTCCGGACGATCAATGCGACGGTCGCCGGCTCTTTGACGTCGGAATTTGGCCTCAGCGCTGGCGATCTCGGCCTGCTGACGTCCGTTTACTACCTGACCTTCGCGGCAGCCCAGATTCCGATCGGCATCTTGTTGGACCGTTATGGGCCGGGGGCAATCCAAAGTGTCGTGATGGTTGCCGCAGCTCTGGGCGCAGCACTATTCGCCGTCTCGGATAGTTTTTGGCTGCTCCTCTGCGGTCGAGCGCTGATCGGTCTTGGTGTCGCAGCGTCATTGACGGCCGGACTGAAAGCCCTCGTGCTCTGGTTTCCCAGCGAACGGGTGCCATTGCTCAACGGCCTGACGATCATGCTGGGGGGCTTGGGCGCTCTGACGGCAACTTTGCCTGCAGAATTTCTGCTGGTCTCAATGGGCTGGCGAGCATTGTTTGCGCTGCTCGCGATTGTCTCGGCCGGTTGCGCTCTTGTCATCTATCTTGCTGTCCCAGAGGTGCCGACACTTATGTCGGTAGCGGGCGGACCAACGCCTAAAAGTCTAAGGACAGTTTATGCCGACCCACGCTTCTGGCGCCTGGCTCCGGTTTCAGCCGCCTGCATCGGGACGGCATGGGCGTTGCAAGGACTGTGGGCGGCGCCATGGCTCAGCGATGTCGAGCGCGTCGACCGGTCGGGACTACTCTGGCATTTGCTTGTTATGGCAATCGCCTTGAGCTTGGGCGGGCTTCTGTGGGGCGTTGTGGCCGATCGCGCGCGCCGACGTGGGATCGGGCCGCGGGGCCCGTTGGGCCTTGTCGCCACGGTGTTCATCGGGGCCCAGTTGGCATTGATCATGCGATGGCCGCTCCCGTCATATGTCCCGTGGATCGTCGTGGCGGCAGTCGGTGCTGGAACTGTTCTCAGTTACGCTATCCTGGCCGAGTATTTCCCAAAGGAACTGGCGGGTAGGGCGAATGCGGCTCTTAACCTCTTCCACATCGGTGGTGCGTTTGTCGTGCAATACGTGACGGGCTTAGTGCTTCAGCTTTGGGATCCACCAATGGGCACTATCCTGAGATAGCCTACCAGGCCGCGTTTGCATTCAACGTAGGGCTTCAGATCGTAGCCGGGGTTTGGTTTGCGCTAACTTGGATTCTGACGAGACGAGGCGAGCGGAATGAACTTGATGCATTCTCCCTCAAGCCGCTGCAACGCATGCCCGCGCATCCTGAGAATATCCGTTCACTGGGGTAGACCGGAAGTCGCCGTGGTTCGGCACATCCGACGCGAGTGATCCACTGCGGCATTAGACCTGTCGGCCCACCGCTTCCAATGGCAGATCTGGAGCACCACGGCGGCTTTCGGCCTAGGGTAAACGAAAGAACATTTAGCTTAGACTCCGCCTACAAAGAGACAAAGAACGGGATTCGAGACCCTCTCATGGGCGAAGTAGTTCAATTCGGGAAACTAGAAAATCAGCGGCGCGCTGGCTCAACAGTAGCGCCTCATCAGTATCTTGCGACCGAAGCCGGAAGCGTTCCTTCGTTAAAACGGGCAAGAAATGCCCTCGAAAGAGACGTCGCAATTGTAGTTGCGATAGCGATAAGTACAGAAGATCCGGACGTGCGCGAAAAGACACTGAAACTGTTGAACGGCATAGAAAAGAAGTTGGTGCACCTTTCCGTAGAGTTGCTAAAGGCTAAAGCAGCTTCGATCATCATTTAGGATCTCATGCCTGAGGCTGGCGTTGGCTTAATCCAGACCGATATGCGATGATTTCCGGGTCGACGAAAAAGGCGAACGCAGTCATCTTTCGGAGCTTCGGGCCTGCTTCAACGTCTCTGATGGCAATTCACCGAATTCATTTCGGTAGTCCCTGGCAAAGTGGCCCACATTCTGGAAACAACAAGCTAGCGCGACGCCGGTAACCGTTGTGCCCCGCTCGGGATTGCTCAGTTGTTGACGCGAGTGGCGCAACCGAACTTTCTTGATATGCGCGACCGCTGTCGTACCTTCCGACGCAAAAAATCTGTGAATCTTTCTTGAACTGCATCCAGCTTGTTTCGCAAGCAGGTCGATTGAAAGCGGCTCATTCCAATTTTCGTCAATATAGGCTAGCATTTCGCTCATCTGCTTTGGCGAACGGTGCTGAATTCGATTTTTACTCTCTGTTATATCGATCGTCGCGCCGAAAAGGTGGGTGACACATCCCGCGGTGTCTAGCGTACAACTGGCCATACTTCGCAGCCAACGTACGTGCCCGTTCTCCTGAACGATTCTGTATTCCTGTGCGTAGCCGCTACCGGTTGCTATGGCTCGCTGGATTGTTGTCGCTACGGATTTTCGGTCGTCGGGATGCACACGCCTAAGCAGCTCATCCAAGCTCGGCGCCCCCTCGTTTTCCCCAACACCAAACACGGAATTGTAAGTTTTAGAGGTCTCCGACGTATTCGTCCTGACGACATAGCTCCAGGTCGCCATTCCGGAGACTCTTACCGCTAGCGACAATTGCTGCTCAAGCCGCACTTTTTCGGTTATGTCTTCTAGAACAGCGCAGCACCATCGCAAGGTACCCGCGCTGTCACTAATGCCGTTCACCGCGACCCTGGCCCAAACGACACTGCCGTCCCGCCTCAGGTATCGCTTTCTCAGCCGATACTGACGGATTTCACCCTTCAACAGCCGGTGATGCTCGGCAAGATTCCGATCGCGATCCTCAGGATGCGTCAATTCGATAAATGTGATCTGACCGCTGTTCAGTTCCTGCTGCGAGCATCCAAAAATGCGCGCACATTCAGTGTTGGCAAAGACTATTTGTCCGCGGGCGACATCGACCAACGATATTCCAACCCCGAGATTATCGAGGAAGGCGCGAGGAAATTTATCGACGTGGTCAAGTTCCCTCTCTGGCACAACGGCTGGCCTTCCAAATGATTCGATTAAAGGATGGTCCTAATATGATACGTAAAGCTAAGCGCCTTGGCTTGGGTTGTTGCTGAAATTCTGACGGCTTACTCGGTAAGCGCCACACGGCCCGTGGGTCTTAATTGCGGATCGTAAATCCGAGGTAGCATTGTTGGCGCCCTTAGATTGTGCACGGAGATCATTCCACCGTGGACATGATAGACGGCTTAAAAGAAGCATGACTTGCGCAGCAGAAAATCCGCGCGCGACACTCACGCAAGCCAACGTCGCTGTTCGGCACATTCGCGGACCCCTATGCGTGGCGCTGGTTCGCGTCCAGTGGTGGGAGCGGGTCAGACTGTTTGCCTGTTACAGCGCTCGGATCAGGCAGCTGCGTCACGATGGAAATTGCGGGCTATCCACATCCCCAATTGATCTTTTAACTCATCTGACAGCCTGAAGGCGACATTTGCAGCCTCGCCATCATGATTTCGCACGACGAAAGGGAGCGCCGGAGCAAACGAACTGATCCTCAGGGTGGCGGTCTCGCCGACCTGGAGTTGCGGAACACACCGAACCCGGGCTCCGCCTTCCGAGATGTCCACAAGCGTGGTGGAATGCTCCGTGCGTCTGCTATCGGTTACGGTAACTTGGGAATTCGGCGGATAGCGCTTGCTGGAGCGGCGGTCTGCTTCGGTGGTAGCCCCTCGCACCGTGCGCACCAGAACGGATTGAAGCGACGCGAGGCCGGTTGAGACGCTGGCAATTGTCCGGCTCATGTCGGCGGCCCGCTCGTTCACTGAATCCGCATCTAGACTGACGTTTGCAATCTTGGCGGAAACTTCCCGAGCTGCTCCTGCAGATTCGGAGATCGACCGGGCAATCTCTCGGGTAGCCGCATCTTGCTCCTCCATCGCTGCAGCAACTGCGGTCGCCACCCCGTCGATCTCCAGAATGTGGCCTCCCATTGCCTCGACAGATGCAACCGCGGCTTCGGTCGATGACTGGATTTCAGCGATCAGACGGGCGATCTCTTCGGTGGATTTGGCCGTCTGGGTCGATAGGGACTTGACCTCTGCGGCAACCACAGCGAACCCGCGCCCGGCATCGCCAGCGCGCGCCGCTTCGATCGTTGCGTTGAGAGCCAGCAGGTTGGTCTGACCGGCGATGCTGCCGATGATATCGGTTACTTCCGCGATCCTGCGCACCGATTCCGAGAGTGCCCGAATCGTGCCACTCGCATGTTCGCGTCCAGCAACAGCAGATTTGGTTACTTCGCTGGTGCGAGCGATCTGAGAAGCGATTTCGCGAATGGAGCTAGTTAACTCTTCGGCCGCCGAGGAGACCGTCTCTGCACTGGCCAATGCGTGTTCAGAGGCAGCGGCGACTGCCTGCGACTCCACGGACAGGTCGCGAGCAATTTCGCACAATGAAGCGGCGGTTTCCTGCACGTGCTGGGTCGAAGCTGATGTCGTCTCCACGGCGGAGGCGCTCTCGCGTTCCACCGTGTCGGCCATTTCAAGTATGGCACGGCGCTTGGCGGTAGCGGCCTGCTCTTCGCCGCGCAACTGCTCCTCGCGAAGCTGTGCGTTTTCCGATGCGCTTTGCTTGAATATGACTAGGGCGGCAGCCATCGCACCAACCTCGTCTCGACGACCGGCATATGGAACGCCAGCAGAGAGATCACCGGCGGCAAGTTCCTGCATCGCTCCGGTCATGCATACGATCGGGCGCACGACACCCAGCGCAATAAAGGCAAGACCAGTGACAATCAACGCCAAGACAGCGAAAGAAACGCTCCATGTAATCCATGAAATACGGGCATCGCGCTCGGCCGCGAGCTTTTCCATGTCCGCATTCCGCTTGTTCGCGCGCTCGACAACATTGTCAATGATGCCGCGGTGCGCTGCATAAACGTCCTTCAGTTGCGCATAAGCTCGCTCCGCTGAGGCCAAGTCTTTGCTCTTTAGGGTCGGAAGTATCCGGTCGAACATCAGGCTCCAGAACGTTTGCACCTCGCTGTCAGACTTCGAAACCAGTGCTGCCTTCAAATCGGGTTCGAGCGATGATCCAGTCCAAAACACCTTGCGATCATCATAATCCTTGCGGAGTTGGACTAGACGCTCACCGTGAGTTGCCGCTTCGCTTGGCTCGCGCATCGCGAGCGTTGCTTCAAGATACGCTTCTAGCACATAGGCCGGCGGAGGAAGGATATCGGCAACCAAGTCGTTGCCCAGCTTGATATCGGAGTAAAGGGGGCCACCAACTTTCAGCTCACGCAGCGAGTAAACGCCGGTGCCAACGACGGCAGTGAAGCCCAGCACCAGCAACAGACCGAACGTGACGATGATCTTGGAGATCGACAAACTCATTTTCATGGGTAGCCTGACTAAAAATGCCTGATATGGAGCGGCATGGCATCAACGATAGCGGTGCATCGTCAAGTTTATCCGAAATAGCCTAAAGGATTCACGTGAGTTAGTGCCCGTAGTTCCACGGTGATTGACTCGTACCGGCATGTCCAATCTTGGTCGAAGCAATCCGCGATTGCAGCGATTGGCAGGCCGCCTAGTGAACCTGAACGGATGCGGCGACTAGCGTCCTGGTCGTCTTGCTTGCGGCGCTCGGCGACTGACGCACCAATTTGCTCGCTTGGACCATTCGCCGCGTTTAGGAAAGCCCCTGGAACGCATTGACGAGGCGCGCAAGCACCGCAAATGCATCCCGCGTGCCGTCGGCCTCGCCCTTTTCGAAGTCGTCTCCGGCCTGTCCCATCGAATTGGTAACGTGGGCAAGGCAGAGCACAGGAACCCCCGCGGCGGCAGCGAAAGCATAGAGCGCGGCGGCCTCCATCTCGACGGCCAATGCACCTTTTGATCTCGCCAGATCGATCGCATCAGCAGTTTCCCGAAACGGCGCATCCGTCGTCCACGTCGCACCGACAAGAACTTGCTGTTTTGCGCAACCAAGCGCATCGCGCGCCATCTTCACCAGACTCGGAGCGGCCTCAGCATACTCGGAGGGGGCAGCATAGTGATAGCTTGTGCCCTCATCCCTTAGCGCCCGGTCAATGATAACGAAATAGGGTGGCGGTGTGTTCGCCGTGATCTGTCCAGCAGATGTTAAGCTGATCAATAAGCGACAGCCGCTGGCGAAAAGCTGCTCGGCGACAAGCACGGCGAACGGTGCACCAACTGCACACCCGACCATACCGACTGTCTGGCCGGCAAGCATGAACGTATCGAGCTGCGTATGATAACAAGCCCATGGTTTGAAAGGTTGAGCCTCGTCGCTCTCCCGCAGCCGCCGAACCATGTCGCCATCGGGATCGAGGATGCAGATGGCGGGGACGTCTGCGGTTGCCAGTTTTTTCTGCCGACGGGCCTCGCGCAACAAAGCGGCCGGAAGAAAAACCGATGGCGCGGCCGTGTTTTTGCTGTCCAGAATGGATGGCATTGTTCTCAGGCCGGTTTCTGAAACACGGCTCCATAGTGATAAGGCAAGATTTCAACGATATCTTGAAGCATCAAGCCGCTTGGCTGCACCGCCTCGATAGTACGGGATGGAGATAATCTCAATCCACTTTCGGGGCCGCGAGGTTCACCGAGAATTGTTGTCTCTTCACGGGGACGGTCGTGCCAATTGACGATGGCCACCAGACCTGCCGGCTTGAGCACCGTTTTGATCGCATTAGCCAACTTCAGCCGGTCCGGAACACCATGAAAAGCGTTGGCCATAAAGACGAAATCGATCGGCTCTGGCACCATTGTCCGAAGTTCATACGCGTCGCCTGCGACGAACGTACAATTAGTGACGCTCGACTCGCTGAGTCTTGCGCGGCTGATCTCAAGTAATCGAGCATCGATATCGACGGCAACAACGTGGCGGGCGATGCGTGCCATCTGCAACGTAAACCACCCGTCGCCGGAACAAAGATCGACCGCGTCACTTTCGGGAGACAACCTGACCGATTTGAGGATCGCAGCCGGATCGGGGAAAAGTGCCTCCCACCAGCCTGCGTCTGGCATTCCAGTGCCTTGAAAGCATCCGGGTATCATCATGATCGCGTCGCCTCCGGTTGGCAACCCTCCCTTGGCGTGGATGTACCAATCACGAAACTAAACTGTAACGCGCCTCGCGTATGTCGGCGCAATGCGACCGCCTCGAAGTCGGAGTCTCTAACCAATTGAGCAATTTCGGCTTCGGACCGGATATTGTAGATTTCACTGGGATACGTGGCCCGAAACCCAGTATCTTCCGCCGGACGAAAGCCGACAACGAAGCGACCTCCCGGTTTCAGCACGCGGCGTGCTTCGGCAAGATGATCAAGCGGCTTCTCCCAAAAATAGACAGTATGGACAGCGAAGACCTTGTCGAACGACTGGTTATCGAAGGGCAGCTGGTCGCTGCTTCCGAAGTGAAATTCAATTCGCTTCTCCGCCACCAAGCGCCGATGTCGACGCATGGCGTGGCGGTGCATCACCGTTGAGAAATCAATTCCACAAAGGGAACCACGCGAGACGACATTGGCCGCCTTCGCCAGAGTGTCCCCATGGCCAGATCCAATCTCCAGTACGGCGTCCTGGGGCTGAAGCTGCAACAGATCCAACGCAAACGCATTTTCGTCGGCCGTTTCCGTTGCCATGACGCGCACAACGATCTGGCCCAGCAGGCCGGATGGCTTGCGTCCTTGCTTAGCGATGAACCGCGGTTTGCGCATTCGTTCTCCCGGCATTTCGATCGTGGAACTGCCTGATGGGGCCTATACCACTGCTACAAGCTGCCTGGCCACTTATCGGCACCCAAAAGTATGAATATTCGTGCCAGCGAATGCTGCGTTGCACGAGTCTCTTCCTGGCACCTTCGAGACATGCCGACCCAGTTCTGAATATATCAGGTTATTGGGGTAGACCGGAAGTGGCTGGCCTTTGGCCAGATCGACGCGATTGACCCGAAGCGGAAGTCAGCATCCAAGTCGGCAGGTTTTCCTTTGCCGGTAGTTGCCGATAAGATGCATGCGCTTTCTTTGCCAGTGGAACGAGGGCTGGAATGGTGAGTAGGGTCTTAGCGCTACTGTCCGCCCCGCCATCGCCGTCGTTGTCGCGCAAGCAGGAGTGATAACTTGAAACCGTTGGACAAGATTGTCGGTACGTGGCGTTTGGCCGCCGCATCGCCGCCCAGCCCACTTCGAGCTGGTTATATCACGTATACTGGTGACGGCAGAATGTCGGCTATTGTAAGCCATGGCGGCAGAAAGCCGTTGTCAAGCGGCGATCGAATATCAGCCTCCGTTGAAGAACGTGCCGAAGCCTTCGCGACGCTCTTCGCGTACGCCGGAAGCTATAATGTCGTCGATGACAAAGTTGTGCACCACGTCGAAATTGCTTCCGTCGAAAACTGGGTGAACACGGACTTGATCCGCCTCGTCCGTTTCGACGGCGATCGACTAACCCTCATGACGCCACCAACCACGGTCGGTGGTAAGATCCTAACAACCGAACTTGTTTGGGAACGAGTTAAGTAAACTGTGCGAGTGCGCCTAAGGGGGTGCCTGCTTGTGGCACGAAGCGGATATCGGATCGGCTGTTGCCGACGTCCGTTCATCGGGGTCAAGCGTAAATCGTTTAGGGTTGTGCCGTTCAACAAACCTTCCATGCGTTCGTCCAGCGACGCCAACCCCCGGTTAGTGGTGACAGGGCATCCGATGGCTCGGCGAGGATGCCCGGCCAACGGGTCTTTCCCGATGGTTGTCATCTTGAACGGCTTTCTGGGACACCGGCTGGAATACAACCATGCTGCGACAAGGGATCTCCGGTGAGAAGGTGCGCTTGTTCTTTAAACAGACGGCTCAGCCTCGAATAGATGCGGCGACTAACGTCCTGGTCGTCTTTCTTGCGGCGCTCGGCGACTGACGCACCAATTTGCTCGCCTGAACATCCGAAAATACTCGCAGCCTGCAAGAGGGCTTGTGTGCGGATTACGGAGTCGCTCGATATTCCATGCCATGTCCGCAACCAGAATACTTTGGGGCCAGATCGCTTGCGTCCTGACCGTCGTGCTCATTACGATGTGGGCCGCGACGCAATGGACAGCCTGGCGTCTCGGCTATCAGCCGCAACTCGGACACCCCTGGTTTGAGCTCGCGCCGGGCGTTCCTATCTATCTGCCTCCGGCCTTCTTCTGGTGGTGGTATGCCTACGATGCCTACGCACCTGACGTGTTCGCTGAAGGGGCATGCGTCGCTGCGTCCGGCGGGATCATCTCGATTATAGTCGCTTTCGCGATGTCGGTGTGGCGGGCTCGGGAGGCGGAGACAGCGGCTACATATGGTTCTGCACGTTGGGCCAGCCAGCTTGAGGTTCGAAGTGCTGGCCTTGCCGGCGCAGATGGCGTGATCCTCGGGCGGTTCGAGGGGCTTTATCTGCGGCACGATGGACCGGAGCATGTGCTGTGCTTCGCGCCGACCAGATCCGGCAAGGGTGTCGGACTTGTTGTGCCAACACTCCTGACCTGGCCGGGGAGTGCCATCGTCCATGACATCAAGGGTGAAAACTGGACCCTGACGTCAGGCTTTCGTGCCCGACACGGCCGGGTGCTGTTGTTTGATCCAACCAACTCGGCGAGTGCAGCGTACAACCCCCTTTTGGAAGTGAGGCGAGGGGAGTGGGAAGTTCGTGACGTCCAAAATGTCGCGGACGTGCTGGTCGATCCAGAAGGGTCCCTGGAGCGGCGAAACCATTGGGAGAAGACCAGCCACGCGCTGCTGGTCGGAGCCATCCTTCACGTTCTCTATGCGGAGCAGGACAAGACGCTCGCCGGCGTCGCGAGTTTTCTGTCCGATCCAAAGCGGCCGATCGAAACCACGCTCCGCGCGATGATGACCACGCGGCATCTCGGTGAAGCCGGGACCCATCCAGTGATCGCGTCCGCAGCGAGAGAACTGTTGAACAAGAGCGAGAATGAACGGTCCGGCGTGCTTTCGACCGCGATGTCTTTCCTCGGCCTTTACCGCGACCCTGTTGTTGCCGAGGTGACGCGCCGCTGTGATTGGTGCATCCGCGATCTCGTCGAAGACGATCGGCCGACGACGCTCTATCTCGTTGTGCCTCCGTCCGACATCAGCCGCACCACGCCGCTGGTGCGCTTGATCCTCAACCAGATCGGTCGTCGTCTCACCGAGGACCTCCACGCAAAGGGCCGCCGGCATCGATTGCTGCTCATGCTCGACGAGTTTCCGGCGCTTGGAAGGCTTGATTTCTTCGAGTCGGCGCTCGCCTTCATGGCGGGCTATGGGCTCAAGAGTTTCCTCATTGCGCAGTCGCTCAATCAGATCGAAAGAGCATACGGGCCGAATAACGCGATCCTCGATAATTGTCATGTGCGCGTTTCCTTTGCGACCAATGACGAGCGTACGGCCAGGCGGGTTTCGGATGCGCTTGGAACTGCCACGGAATTAAGGGCGATGAAGAACTACGCCGGTCACAGGCTCAGCCCGTGGCTTGGCCATCTCATGGTTTCGCGACAGGAGACCGCGCGGCCATTGCTAACGCCCGGCGAAGTGATGCAGCTTCCGCCCGAGGACGAACTGGTGCTGGTTTCCGGCGTGCCACCGATCCGCGCCAGGAAGGCGAGGTACTTTGAGGATCCACGTTTGACCGAGCGCGTGCTACCACCGCCAAACTCACGCTCCCTCGAGCCCGACGGTGGGGCGGCGACAGACGATTGGAGCCGGCAGCCAGCTGCGCAGAATTCAAATGTTGCCGATCCGGTAAGCTTCTCGGGTGCTCGGCAATCTACCGCAAATTCCGGCATTCGCCGTGAGCCGGAGCTTCCCGAGCACGAAAATATCGCGCCAGAGGTTTTGAAACCTCCACCTGAGTTCGACTTCACGGAGGACGAGAGCGACAGTCACGCCATACGGGCGCGCGCGCTGCGCATGAACGTTCCCGGTCTGGCGCGTCAGGCCGCGATGGATCCAGGCGACGGCCTCGACCTCTAGGATGAGATAATGCGAACCAAGCACACGTTTCGTTTGCCTCCGGACCTTGCGGGCCAGCTCGCCGATCATGCCAACCGCAAGAGAGTACCTCAGGCGCTCATCGTCGAAACCGCGCTGGCCTCGTTCCTGTCGCCGGACAATTCGGAGCGGATGGAGGCGGCGCTCGGCCGTCGCCTTGACCGGCTGACTCGGCAGGTCGAGCGGCTGGAGCGTCATATCACCATCTCAAATGAAGCGCTGGCCTTGTTCGTGCGGTTCTGGCTGACCGCAACGCCGCCGCTGCCTGATACGGCGCAGCCCGCCGCACAGGCCAAGGGCCGGGAACGGTATGAGGGGTTTGTTGGAGCCCTCGGGCGCCGGCTGGCCAGGGGCCAGACCTTGGCCCAGGAGATCTCGCTCGACGTCGATCCGACGCAAATGTCGCCAACCGTTCCTCGTGAGTGATTCCGCCATTCTTTCTTTTGCTACGCCACGGCACACCGACTGATATGAGCTTGTTGCACGAGCGCGTAACCTGCCTTTTCTACTGATCCCCACCGCCGAGCTCATATCTCGGCGACCTCGGGGGCAAGCGTGGCAGTTCATTCCTTTCAGTCCGAGGCGGCCTCGCGTGGTGCACGCATGTTGCGCACCGCGCTCGGACCGGCGATAGCGGCCTGGCTCGAAGACGCTGGGATCGTCGAGGTCATGCTCAATCCCGATGGCCGGCTCTGGGTCGATCGGTTGTCGGGGGGCATGACAGATACCGGCGAGCGTCTCGCCGCAGCCGACGGCGAGCGCATCGTGCGGCTCGTTGCCCATCACGTCGGCGCTGAGGTTCACGCCGCGCGGCCACGCGTCTCGGCCGAGTTGCCCGAGACGGGAGAGCGGTTCGAGGGGCTGCTGCCGCCGGTGGTGACCGCTCCAGCCTTTGCCATTCGCAAGCCGGCGGTGGCCGTCTTCACGCTCGACGACTATGTCGCCGCCGGCATCCTGACAGCCGCTCAGGCTGAAGGGCTGCGGAACGCTGTCCGGGACCGTCAAAACATCCTCGTGGCCGGCGGTACTTCGACCGGCAAGACCACGCTGACCAATGCCCTGCTGGCCGAGATTGCAAAAACTGCAGATCGCGTTGTGCTGATCGAGGATACGCGCGAACTCCAATGCAAGTCGGCTAACCTTGTGGCGCTGCGCACCAAGGATGGTGTCGCCTCGCTGTCCGACCTCGTGCGCTCCTCACTCCGGCTACGCCCGGACCGAATCCCGATCGGTGAGGTGCGAGGGGCCGAGGCGCTCGACCTTCTCAAGGCTTGGGGCACCGGCCATCCCGGTGGCGTCGGCACCATTCATGCCGGCACGGCGCTTGGCGCCCTTCACCGCCTCGAACAGCTTATCCAGGAAGCCGTCATCACCGTGCCGCGGGCGCTGATCGCGGACACCATCGGTGTGATTGCCGTTCTCTCCGGCCGCGGTGCGGACCGACGGCTGACGGAACTCGTGCGCGTCGATGGCCTGACGGCCGAGGGCGACTACCTCATTTCACCCGCAGGAGACCCATCATGAACGGCGTCACATTGAGAAGCGGAATGATAGCTGTTGCAATAGCTCTCAGCTCCGTGGCGATCCCGCCCACTGCAGAGGCCGCCGGCTCCAACATGCCGTGGGAGCAGCCGCTTAACCAGATCCTGCAGTCGGTCGAGGGGCCCGTCGCCAAGATTCTGGCCGTGATCATCATCATCGTCACGGGCCTTACGCTCGCCTTCGGCGACACTTCGGGCGGCTTTCGGCGCCTGATCCAGATCGTGTTCGGTCTGTCGATCGCGTTCGCAGCCTCGAGCTTCTTCCTGGCATTTTTCTCATTCGGCGGCGGAGTGCTGATCTGATGGACGGGCCGGTTGAAGGTTTTGCAATTCCGGTGCACCGCGCGCTGACCGAACCGATCCTGCTCGGCGGCGCGCCGCGTGCGATCGCCATCGTCAACGGCACCGTTGCCGCAGCGCTCGGCCTCGGCCTGCGGCTGTGGATCGCAGGCCTCCTGATCTGGGCGCTCGGTCATGCTGCTGCCGTCTGGGCCGCGAAGCGCGATCCGCTCTTTGTCGAGACCGCAAGACGCCATCTGCGCATCCCAACCCATCTGAATGTGTGAGCACCAATGATTAACCTTGCCGAATACCGCCATTCCACCACGCGTCTTGCGGATTTCCTGCCATGGGCCGCACTGGTCGGCGAAGGCATCGTCCTCAACAAGGACGGATCGTTTCAGAGGACCGCGCGCTTTCGCGGGCCCGATCTTGATTCCTCTGTTCCAGCAGAACTTGTTGCGGTTGCCGGCCGCCTCAATAACGCCTTGAGGCGCCTCGGATCCGGCTGGGCGGTGTTTGTTGAAGCGCAGAGGTATTCATCGAATGCCTATCCACCAAGCAGTTGTCCGGATGTGGCATCGGCGCTGGTCGATGCCGAGCGCCGGGCCCAATTCGAGGAAGAGGGAGCTCACTACGAGTCAGCCTATTTCCTCAGCTTCCTGTATCTGCCGCCGGCGGAGGATGCGGCGCGGGCCGAGCGTCTCCTTTTTGAGGGGCGGGAGCGCGGGCAGTCTGCCGGCGCCCATGAGGTATTGCGCGGCTTTGTCGATCGGACCGACCGCGTGCTGCAACTGGTCGAGGGGTTTATGCCGGAGTGCCGATGGCTCGATGACGGCGAGACCCTGACCTACCTGCATGCTTGCGTCTCGACCAAGCTACATCGCGTCCGCGTTCCCGAGATTCCGATGTATCTCGATGCGCTGTTGGCGGACCAGCCCCTGACGGGTGGGCTCGAGCCGATGCTGGGCGACCAACACCTGCGGGTGCTCACGATTGTTGGGTTCCCGACGGCAACCACGCCGGGGATCCTGGACGATCTCAACCGGCTTGCCTTCCCTTATCGGTGGTCGACCCGGGCGATCATGCTCGACAAGGCGGATGCAACGAAACTCCTGACAAGGATTCGGCGGCAATGGTTCGCCAAACGGAAATCCGTTGCCGCAATCCTGAAGGAGGTGATGACCAATGAGGCTTCGTCTCTCATCGATACCGACGCCAGCAACAAGGCTATCGATGCCGACGCCGCGTTGCAGGAGCTCGGCTCCGATCTGATCGGAGAGGCGTTTGTCACTGCCACGATCACGGTCTGGGACGAGAATCCGCGCGTCGCGGACGAACGGTTGCGCTTGGTCGAGAAGGTCATTCAGGGACGCGACTTCACCTGCATGGTAGAGGCCGTCAACGCCGTTGATGCCTGGCTGGGCTCGTTGCCCGGCCACGTCTATGCGAACGTTCGCCAGCCTCCGGTTTCGACCCTGAACATGGCCCATATGATACCGTTGTCCGCGGTTTGGGCAGGGCCGGCGAGGGACACTCATCTCGGCGCGCCGCCGCTGTTCTTCGCCAGGACGGAAGGATCAACGCCGTTTCGTTTCTCCCTCCATGTCGGGGACGTCGGACATACGCTGGTAGTCGGTCCGACCGGTGCCGGCAAATCCGTTCTGCTCGCGCTGATGGCGCTGCAGTTCCGCCGGTATCCAACCTCCCAGATCTTTGCCTTCGACTTCGGCGGGTCTATCCGGGCCGCAGCTCTCGCCATGAAGGGCGATTGGCACGATCTCGGCGGTGCGCTGTCCGACAACGCCTCCGATCCAGTCGCCTTGCAGCCGCTAGCCATGATTGACGATGCGGCGGAGCGTGGCTGGGCGGCGGAATGGATCGCAGCCATCCTCGCCCGCGAAAAGATCGACACGACGCCAGAAGCCAAGGAACATCTTTGGTCGGCGCTGTCCTCGCTGGCCTCGGCGCCTATTGGCGAACGAACGCTGACCGGTCTGTCCGTGCTGCTGCAGTCGCAGAGCCTGAAAAGGGCCCTCCAACCCTACTGCCTCGGCGGCCCCTTTGGGCGCTTGCTCGATGCCGAGACCGAACGGCTTGGAATAAGTTCGGTTCAGGTGTTCGAAACCGAGGGGCTGATCGGCACCGGCGCCGCGCCGGCCGTCCTGTCCTATCTCTATCACCGAATTGAGGGCCAGCTCGACGGCAGGCCAACGCTCCTCATTATCGACGAAGGTTGGCTCGCGCTCGATGACGAAGGGTTTGCCGGCCAGGTGCGCGAATGGCTGAAGACGCTCCGCAAGAAGAATGCCTCCGTCGTCTTCGCCACGCAGTCGCTCTCGGATATCGACGGCTCCGCGATTGCGCCCGCCATTATCGAGAGTTGCCCAACGCGGCTACTCCTTCCGAATGAGCGAGCTATCGAGCCGCAGATCTCGGCTATCTATCGGCGCTTCGGCCTCAACGACCGGCAGATCGAGATCCTGGCGCGCGCCACGCCCAAGCGTGACTACTACTGCCAATCCCGACGCGGCAATCGCCTGTTTGAGCTCGGTCTTGAAGAGTTCGCGCTCGCCTTCACGGCGGCTTCTTCGAAGTCAGATCAGGCAATGATCGAGCGAGTGCTCGCCGAACACGGCCGTGACGGTTTTGTCACCGGCTGGCTCAACGCGCGTGGGCTGGGTTGGGCTGCCGATCTCATTCCCGGTCTTATCAAGCAGGAAGGCTTATCATGAAGCGTCGCCGTCACCTCTCAGCGGTGGGTGCGCTCGCCATTGCCGCCGCATGCGCAGTTTCGTCCACCTCGGCGCAACTGATCGTATTTGATCCCAACAACTATGCGCAGAGCGTGCTCACGGCCGCGCGGGAGCTGCAGCAGATCAACAACCAGATCACCTCGCTGCACAACCAGGCGCAGATGCTGATCAACCAGGCCAGAAATCTCGCCAGCCTGCCGTATTCCTCGCTGCAGCAGCTCGATCAGTCGATCCAGCGAACCCAAGCGCTGCTCGGTCAGGCCCAGCGCATTGCCTACGATATCAAGCAGGTCGATCGAGCGTTCTCGACGACCTATGCGCCGGCCTCGACGAACGAGTCAGATCTAGCGTTGATCGCGAATGCGCAGACGCGCTGGCAGAATTCTGTGGCCGGCCTGCAGGATGCGTTGCGCGTTCAGGCGACCGTGGTCGGGAATCTGGACACTCACCGCAAAGAGATGTCGGCTCTCATCAGCTCAAGCCAAAGCGCTACCGGCGCGCTGCAGGCCAGTCAGGCCGGCAATCAGCTCCTTGGTCTGCAGGCGCAGCAGCTCGCCGACCTTACGGCAGCAGTTGTCGCGCAGGGACGGGCACAAAGCCTCGAGACCGCACAGCGCACCGTCGCCCAGGACCAGGGCAGGGAGCAGCTTCGTCGCTTTCTCGCACCCGGTCGGGGCTATCAGCCTTCAAGCGTGCGGATGTTTCACCAATGAGCGGACGTGATGGACTTAAGCGGGTGATGCTTGTGACGACAGCGGCTGCCGTCCCCATCCTCGTCGCAGCCTGCGCAATCCAGCTTCGCGACGACAGTGACGGTCCACCAGCGGCATCCTGGGCATCCCGGGCAACCAGTCCGCTTGGCAGCGAACTCGAACGCTGCCGGAAGGTCACCTCCGAGCAGGTGGCAGAACTGCAGGCGTGCCGTCTGATCTGGGCGGAGAACCGCCGTCGCTTCCTCGGATCAAAGAAAACACCGGGCGCTACTTCCGCCGATGCTCAACCAGGCAGCCCGACACCGATGTTGGCGCAGCCCAAGCATCCTGATCGTCTCCCCCAGGGCTGGCCGCCCGCTGCAACACCCGAACGCGAGTGATTCCAATGGGTGGCACCGGCGTCATCGACCGATTTCTGGAAACGTTCACCCGCTATATCGACAGCGGCTTCGGCCTGCTTGGTAACGAAGTCGCCTTCCTCGCAACCACGCTCGCCGCGATAGATGTCACGCTCGCCGCTCTGTTCTGGGCCTGGGGTACCGATGAAGACATCATCGCTCGCCTCGTGAGGAAGACGATCTTTGTCGGCGTGTTCGCTTACCTGATCGGCAACTGGAACAATCTCGCACGCATCGTTTTTGAGAGCTTTGCCGGTCTTGGCCTCAAGGCCTCAGGCACTGCGCTATCGTCGGCGGATTTCTTGCGTCCGGGGCGGATCGCGCAGGTCGGTATCGATGCGGGGCGGCCGATCCTGGAGTCGATCTCGGGATTGATGGGCTATGTCAGCTTCTTTGAGAACTTCGTTCAGATCGCGGTGCTGCTGTTTGCCTGGGTGATCGTGCTGCTCGCCTTCTTCATCCTCGCAATCCAGCTCTTTGTCACCCTGATTGAGTTCAAGCTGACGACCCTCGCGGGCTTCATCCTGATTCCGTTCGGTCTGTTCGGCAAGACGGCCTTCGCCGCCGAACGCGTGCTCGGCAACGTCATCTCGTCCGGCGTCAAAGTCATGGTGCTCGCCGCCATCGTCGGCATCGGCTCGTCGTTGTTCTCACAATTTACCGTTAGCTCGGCCGGCGCACAGGTCGGCATTGAAGATGCCATGGCCCTGGTGCTCGCCGCGTTAGCGCTGCTGGGCCTCGGAATCTTTGGGCCCGGCATCGCCAATGGCATCGTGTCCGGCGGTCCGCAACTTGGCGCCGGAGCCGCCGCAGGCACGGGGTTAGCTGCCGGCGGGGTCGTGGTGGCCGGAGCGGGCCTCGCTGCCGGAAGCCTCGGTGCACTCGCCGGCGCGGCGCGCGGGACTGCGGCGCTAGCGGGTAGTGCGAGCGGAGCGTTTCGGGCGGATGGTTTGTCCGGCGTCGCGGGTGCCGCCGCATCCGCGATGACGAGCCCGCTTCGTCGCGCCGCGGCTGCAAGCGGCTCGGCTTCAACTGGTGGCACTCCAGCCGGTGAAACTGGCGCAGCTCAGCCACCGGCAAGTTCCTCACCTCCGGACAGTCAGTCCAGTTCGGCCAGACGCTTGAAGCGGATGCAGACAATGGGTCAGGGGGCGTCGGCCGCTACCAACGTCGTTCGCACTGCCGACCATGGTGGAGGAGGCGCCTCCGTCGATCTCTCCGAAGGAGGGAAGTGATGTTCAAACGACCATCCGTTCACTATGGCCGCACGCCTGCGCCCGTAACGCCCTATCAGAAAGCGGCGCAAGTGTGGGACGAGCGCATCGGCTCGGCGCGGGTGCAGGCGAAGAACTGGCGGTTGATGGCATTCGGTTCGCTGATCCTGTCGACGGGGCTCGCATCCGGTCTTGTCTGGCAGTCGACTCAAGGCAGCATTACGCCCTGGGTCATTGAGGTCGATCGTCTCGGCCAGGCAGAGGCGGTTAGCCCAGCCAATCCCTTCTATCAGCCAACCGATCCGCAGATTGCCTTTCATTTGGCACGCTTCATCGAGAATGTTCGCGGGCTGTCGGCTGATGCCATCGTGCTGCGTCAGGACTGGCTGCGCGCCTACGACTTTACGACCGATCGCGGCGCCGCCGCCCTCAATGACCACGCCCGCGTCAACGATCCCTTTGCCAAACTCGGCAAGCTGCAGATCGCAGTGGAAATATCCAGCGTCATTCGTGCCTCGCCGGAAAGCTTTCGGGTCGCCTGGATCGAGCGCCGCTACGACAATGGGCAGCTTACCGCCACCGAGCGCTGGACCGCCATCCTCACGATCGTGATCGAAACTCCGCGCGATGCTGATCGTCTGCGCAAAAATCCTCTCGGGGTCTATGTCAACGCCATCAACTGGTCGAAGGAGCTTGGGCAGTGAATATGCAGATTCCTGGATGCGCTAGCCCGAGTGTACGCGACGTCATGCGCTCGTTTTTGTTGGCTTGCGTATTTGCACTCAGCGGCTGTGCGGCCTCCAAACCGCCGCAGATCAGCTACGACTACGATATCCCGCCACTTCCCGCTCCGCCCTCGCTGGCCGAGGATCGTCCACGATCCCTTCACGTTCCGCCGTCCTGGACGCCGGCGAAGGGAGGCAAGAAGGGAAGCGTTGAGGCAAAGGAGCCTGCTGCGCGGATCGAGACCGCCAATGACGCTGCGCGCGTCGAGCCGCGTAGCGCCGGCTACTTCAATGCTGTGCAAGTGTTCCCGTTTAGTCCCGGCGCCCTTTATCAGATTTACGCGAGCCCCGGACAGATCACCGATATCGCACTTGAGCCCGGCGAGCAGCTCACGGGCTCGGGGCCGGTGTCGGCTGGCGACACCGTGCGCTGGGTCGTTGGCGACACCGAAAGCGGAAGCGGCGATACCAGACGTGTCCACATCATGGTCAAGCCGACGCGGCCTTCGATTGAGACCAACCTCGTGGTCAACACGGACCGGCGCACCTATCTCATCGAGCTGCGCTCGCGTGAAAAGCACTATATGCCATCGGTCGCCTGGTTTTATCCCGAGGACAGGTCCGGCCGTGCCCGGGCAGTTTCCCCGACGCCAGCTTTTCCTGAATTTTCTGAGCGTCGCTATCGCTACGCCCTCGAGGGCGACAATCCGCCTTGGCGGCCGATCGGCGTCTATGACGATGGCCGCAAGGTCTATATCGAGTTCTCGCCCGGCATCGTTCAGGGAGAAATGCCTCCGCTGTTTGTCATCGGTCCCGACGGCAGTTCCGAGATCGTCAACTACCGAACCTATCGTAACGTGCTGATCGTCGATCGGCTGTTTGCCGCGGCAGAGCTGCGACTTGGCGGCAACCCTCAGCAAAAAGTCCGGCTCATGAGAAGCGACGGAAGGCCGTCGTGACTGATAAGCAAATGACTGGCGCCGATGGTCCTGGTTCTACCTCGCATAAGAGTGCTACGGAGATAGCCAGTTCACTGCGCCTGCGTCCAGAACGTCCGCCCGTGACACGCCTGTCGCGTAAGGTGTTGGCTGCGGGCACGGCCCTCGCGCTCGTTCTCGTTTCCGGAGCCGTGCTGTGGGCCCTGCAGCAGAATCGCGCGCGTGGTCCAGCTTCCGAAGAGCTTTACAGCATCGATCACCACAATGTGGCCGACGGCCTTGCCGGGCTGCCGCGCGACTATGCGGGCATTCCGCGCGATGTGCCGCGCCTTGGGCCGCCGTTGCCGGGTGATCTTGGTCGTCCCATTGTTGCGGCCCAGGCCCAGTCCGGGCCCCTTGGGATCGATCCCGAGCAGCAGCGAATGAGTCAGGAAAGTGAGGCCGCGCGCACCAGCAAGGTATTTGCGTCAACGAATGTTCGACCACCGGCTGCAGCAACTTCTGCCGAGACGACCTCAAATGTCGCAGCGCCGTCCGATGAGGCGTCTGCCCAGAATGGACAGGACCGCAAGCTCGCTTTTGTGAGCGCTGCCGTTGATCGGCGGACCACGAGCCCTGACCGTGTGGCGAAGCCAGCCTCGCGTTATGTCGTCCAGGCGGGGTCCGTGATTTCGGCGGCCCTTATTACGGGCATCCGATCCGATCTGCCTGGGCAGATCATGGCGCATGTGACCGAACCGCTATTTGATACGCTGTCCGGTCAAACTTTGTTGGTGCCCCAGGGGGCGCGGCTGATAGGAATCTACGATAGCCGCATTACACAGGGACAGTCGCGCGTGCTCCTGGTCTGGACACGCCTGATCCTGCCGAACGGCCGATCGATTGTCCTCGAGCGCCAGCCGGGTGCCGATACCGCAGGCTATGCCGGGCTTCACGACGAGGTCGATCACCACTGGGGCGAGCTGTTCAAGGCGGCGTTGCTGTCGACTTTGCTTGGTGTAGGAACCGAACTTGGGTCCGGCTCGGATGCCGGCAGTGGAAACAGCGCCATTCTGCAGGCCCTTCGCCGTGGGGTAGGGGAGTCCCTGAACCAAACCGGTCAACAGATCGTTCGGCGCAATCTCAACATCCAGCCGACCCTGACAATCCGGCCGGGTTTTCCGGTGCGGGTAATCGTCAATCGCGACCTCGTGCTCGAACCATATAGAGGCTGAAAAAATGGGAAAGCTGAAGCTCGGCGCTATCGCCGATGACAAGCCGGTAAAGCTCACCGTGGATCTGCCGGCCGATGTCCATCGCGATCTCGCGGCCTACACCGACATGCTCGCCCGTGAAACCGGGCAGTCGATCTCGGATCCGGCAAAGCTGGTCGCGCCAATGCTGGCGCGATTCATGGCAACCGACCGAGCCTTTGCAAAGACTCGCCGCAAGGGTCAGCCTGCACAAGGCAAGGGATAGCGCTCACTCAAAAGTTTCTGGAAGTTCGCCAGCGCTGGATTGTCATTGTCCGTGCACCAATGTGCGGAATAAATTGACCTGACTCGGGCCCGTGCCGTCTCGTACCTTTCGATAAGTCAGGCTCGCAAAAGTGATGCCGATGCCGGACTTGGCTGCCTGACACCAAAGCCTATTGATATTAGGGTCTTGATGCTGGTGATCGCCGAAAGTGCGCCGAAGGACGACGGAGATCGCCAGCTCACGGACCTGCCGGCGAACCTTCTGAGAATCGGCGGGGTTAAATCGACCTGAAATTTGCGCGGGCGCAAAGATCCAATGGCGCCGAGGCCTCAGAATGGTGGCATGCAAAACATATCGGTACCCACTACGGAAATGATCGTCGATGATGTGATGCGTCGTTGGCCATCGACGATCCGAATTTTTGTGAAATTCCAAATGCTATGCGTGGGGTGTCCGATCGCGAACTTCCACTCGGTCGGCGAGGCGAGCGATGAGCACGAACTCGAGACCGGAACCTTCCTGTCGAAAATCGTGGAGAAGGCGAAAGAGGCGACTTAGGGACTACGCTTACGTGCCTGAATGGCCTCGTCGCCTTGGGCAAGTCCATGGAGGCGGTGGGGGTCCCGCAACACGATGCGCTGCCGGCCTCCCTCGATGAGTCCTTCGCTTTCCCAAGCGCTGAGGATGCGGCTGACCGTGTGCAGGGTCGTACCGGTCATCTCGGCGATGTCCTGCCGGCTGATCGGAAAGTCGATCTCGACGCCACTCTCGACCTTTCGTCCTGCTTGTTTGGCGAGGCGGAGAAGGGCGTGGGCGACCCGTTGTTCGACCTGTTCGTTCGATAACTCCAGAACGCGTGCCTGGGTGTCCTGCAGACGGCTGCCAACGGTTTGCAGGGCGCTCGCAGCAAGGCTGGGATATTTGGCTATCAGGCGCTGCCATGACGATGACGGCCATGCCAGCGCGATGCTGTCGACGGCGGCGACCGCGGTCGCGGGATAGTGCGTCAGGTTCATGGCCTGTGCCACCCCGAAGAGCTCGCCCGCGGAAACGTAGCGAACCACGGTCTGCTGCCCCTGCGCGGTCGTCTTTTCGACGCGCAGATGTCCGTGAAGCAGAAGAAAGAACCGGATGGCCTCCAGTCCCTGATCGAAGACCGCAGTGCCCTTGGAGTACCGGGTCGAGCGCGCTTCGCGCAGCAGGTCGTCCTGCTCGGCCGGCGAAAGGCCCGCGAACATCGGCAAATTCGCCACCAGCGACCGGTCGACAGAGGCCATGATTCTCTTTCCTTGGATCGCGACGGACGATATCCGGCTCCCGCGCACGCCTCAATGCCGTTGGCGGGTCTTACTCCATGGAACCCGCTTGGAAGTTGCGCTGGCGCAATCTCCGGAGGGGCCGGTCGGCTTATGTCATTCAGGGGTCCGGCCCCCCGGGGGTAAGTTCGAAGGAAAGCGGAACGAGGAAGTCTGCAATGCTGGCCGCCGCTGCGGCGTGTCTGATCATGGCTTGCCGGCGGTGCCAAGGCTGCCGAGATCGAAGTCAAGATGCTCAACCAGGGGAGCGACGTCGCCGTGATGATGTTCGAGCCGGCCTTGGTGAAAATTGCTCCGGGGGACACCGTCAAGTTCGTTCCGACCGATAAAGGCCACAACGCGGAATCCATCAAGGTCATGCTACCCGACGGCGCCACCCTGTTCCAGGCAAGGACAACGATGATATCGTCGTGAAGTTCGACAAGGACGGCATCTACGGCGTGAAGTGCGTACCTCATTACGGCATGGGAATGGTTGCTATGATCGTCGTTGGATCCCCTACGAACATCGGCCAGGCCAAGGCTGTCCCGCAGGTCGGCAAGGCCAAGCAGGTGTTCGCGACCCTGTTCGACAAGCTCGAGGCCAGCAAGACCGCCGCAAAGTAAGCGGTCTAACACGAGGCTATCGCCGCCGCACACACCATTGCATCGGATGGAAGAGGACCCCGTCATCCGTCCACGCGTTGTGCAGACCCTCTATGGGCCGGCCGCAGAGCGGATGCGTTCGATGCCGTCCCCTGATGTCGCCGAGTGCAATGGTCGCAAGCGTGATCGGGATCCAACTGCCCCGCAGCGAGCCGTTGCCGGCATCTGATACGAATAGGCACTGGTTGGAGATGATTGATCGAAACTGAAGAGCGTCCAAAGGAACGGATCGAGGGATCGCGGTCGGATGCGTGCCAAAAGACGCAATGAAGGCTGCTGAGACGTACGCGGAGGACTCACGCCGAGCAACAGCGCGGGCTGGTCGAGGAGCTTCGACGCAAGCTTCGTTGATTACTGCGCCGCTTCCGGCTCGGCCGAACAGCAGGAGCAACAACTCGATTTGCCTTCGGGAAAGGTCAAGAGAGGAATTTCGTCGTCCATGCGGCGCAGGAGGTCCGCGGCGATGGTTTCTGCGTGCCTTCGCTCAATGCCGCTGTGGCTTCGTTCCCGACCACGCAGCTCTCGAAAATTCGCATCTCGTCCTCCGTCGGTGATGTTTCGGATAATGCCGGAGCCACCGGGCCCGTTCTTTGTTGGAGTTCAAACATCAGGACGAACGACCGCGTAGTTTGTGCCACGACAAAGAGATGCCGGGTCGCTTCGGCCTACGATGCCTCCAATCAAACGGGAACGACGTCCATGGCGACGATGCAGAAATTGAGAGACTTCAAGGGGCCTGCACTTCTGTCGCACGGCTTCCGCCCCTTTTTCCTTTTTGGCGCGGTTTATGCCGGCGTTATGATTCCCTTGTGGCTCGCGGTGTTCACCGGTCACGTCTCGCTACCTTTGGCATTTTCGCCGCGGGACTGGCACGTCCACGAGATGCTGTTCGGTTACATGGGCGCCGTCATCGCGGGCTTCCTTCTGACCGCGATTCCGAATTGGACCGGGCGGCTTCCCATCCAGGGCGTTCCGCTCGCCGTCCTGTTTTCGTCCTGGATGGCGGGTCGTCTGGCCGTGACGTTCGGCGGCTGGGTGGCCTGGCAGATCGCTTTGGCCGTCGATGCGACTTTCCTTGTGCTGCTTGCGGTCGCGGCGGCCCGCGAGATCGCTGCCGGACGCAAATGGAACAACCTGAAGGTGGTCGCCATCATCTCGCTTTTGGCGCTGGTGAACGTCGCCTTCCATTTGGAAGCGCACTTCCATGGCGCGGCGGAATATTCAACACGCGCCGGTATCGCCCTCGTCGTGACACTGGTCTGCGTGATCGGTGGGCGGATCGTGCCGAGTTTCACGCGCAACTGGCTCGCGCGCCGCACGCCGGGACGGCTTCCAGTTCCTTTCGACCGTTTCGACGCGATCGCTATGATCGTCGGGGTCTTTGCAATGATCCTGTGGGTGTATGCGCCGACGGGGTGGCTGCCGGCCGGCGCGCTTACGGCCGCCGGGCTGCTCCATCTGGCGCGTCTCCTCCGCTGGGCCGGAGAGCGCACCTTTTCGGATCGCCTGGTCCTGATCCTGCACGTGGCTTATGCGTTCGTGCCTGCCGGTTTCTTCCTCTCGGCCTTGGCCTCGATCAATCTCGTCGCCCAAGGTGCGGGCGTGCATGCCTGGACCGGCGGCGCGATCGGTTGCATGACGATCGCCGTCATGACACGAGCTTCGCTCGGACATACCGGGCAAGCGCTCAAGGCGTCGGCTCTCGTTCAGTCCGTCTACGCGGCCATCGTGGTCGCTGCCCTTGCACGTGTCTGTGCGGCTCTCGAGCCGAGCCACGCCCTCCCGTTGCTGACGGTATCCGGCATCGCATGGATGCTTGCCTTCTTCGGCTTCGCGGTCGCCTACGCGCCACTTCTGTGCCGAGCGAAAAGGTTTTGAGGCTGTGATGATCGGCGCCAGCATATCTCGATGGACAATGACCTACTTCGCGATGGCGCTCGCGTGGCTGTTCGTCGCGCTTGCGCTCATGATCGCGGGAGTCGGCTATCCGGCGTCCGACATAGTTTCCCCGGATACGCTGATCCTAGTTCACGCGGTCAGCATCGGCTGGCTCAGCCTTGCGATGTGCGGCGCGCTGTTCCAGTTCGTTCCCGTTCTCGTGGCAAAGCCCCTGTTCTCGGAGAAATGCGCGCTGCCGGCGCTGGCGCTCCTGAGTGCCGGGCTCCTCGTTCTGCTTGCCGGTTTTCTTTCCTTGGGCGGCCATCTGCCGCCGGCGCTTTGGCTGCTTCCCGCCGGAGCCGTGCTGCTCGTCGCCGGCTTCGGCCTGGTCGTCGTCGACCTCGGCCTGACGGCGTGGCTGCGCCCGACGGGGCCGGCCCGCTTCGTCCTCGTCGGCTTGGCCTCGCTTTGCGCCACGATCGCTTTCGGCGCGATTTTCGCTTTTGGACTTGCGGGTTGGGCGGGGTCGCTCGGTGACGTTCTCATGACCACCGGCGTCCCGCTGCACGCCATAGCCGGGTTGGGCGGCTGGCTGACGTTGACGGCCATGGGCGTGAGCTACCGCCTACTCGCCATGTTCATGCTATCGCCGGACGTGGACGACCGGCAGAGCCGGCTTACCCTCGCCGCCGGAGCTCTCGCCGTCGCCGTGACGGTTGCCGGCGGCGGCCTCGCGATCGGTTTGAATTCCGGCCTGAAGATCGTGTTGTCGATGGCGGCCATTCTCGGGCTGGCCTCCGCGGCGCTCTATGGCCGCGACATTGCTTTCATTTTCCGCAACCGAAAGAGGCGACAGCTTGAACTCAACATGCGTATGGCGACGTTGTCCTTCGTAAGCTTGGCAGGGACGGCTGTCGTGGGCGTCGCACTCGCGATGAGCGATACTTTCGCCGCACATTTGGGGGCATTCGCATTCCTTGCCGTATTCGGCTGGCTCTCTGGCCTGGTTCTCGCAAAGCTCTACAAGATCGTAGCGTTCCTGACCTGGCTCGAGACCTACGGACCCGTGATGGGGCGGGCGCCGACACCGCGTGTCCAGGACCTCGTCGCCGAGGGCAGGGCGACGAAGTGGTTCATCGTCTACTACGCAGCGGTCGGCGCTGGGACGTTGACGCTGCTGGCAGGCGCTCCGGAGATATTCCGGCTTACGATCGCCGCGATGACCCTCGGCGTCGTCGGAATCGTGCGCGAGGTAATTCGGATCCGGCGGCTCGCCTATGTCGCGGATCCGCTGCGGCTTCCTGGCGGCGCAGTAGCCCCGCACTTGCTGTTTGCCAGAAATTGAGAGAGGAAACCATGACGCACTACATCGACGTCGACGTCCGCCCGATCCTTCGATCCGGAGGCGAACCGTTCTCTGTCATCATGGCCGCGCTTCAAGGTCTCGAGCCGGGCCAGGGGATTCGTCTCTACGCGACGTTCAAGCCGCTCCCGCTATTCGCCGTCATGGCCGAAAAGGGATTCGCACATTCCGAGCGGGAACTCGATGGCGGCCAGTGGGAGGTCTTGTTCACCCCGGCGGTTACGAAGCCCGACCAGGCGGCGGTCGCGAACCCCTCGGCCTTCGAAGAATGGCCAGAGCCCGCCCTCAAGCTCGACAATCGGGATCTCGATCCTCCGGAGCCCATGGTACGGATCCTTGCTGCCGCGGACCAGCTTGCGCCCGGCGAGACCCTGTCGGCGCTGCTGCGCCGCGAGCCGGTATTTCTGTTCCCACAGCTCGAAAAACGCGGTTTCCGTTGGCTCGGCGGCTTCACGCCCGATGGCGAGACCTACGAACTGACCGTCCGGGCTCCGTCGTGAGCGGCGAGCTCGCCGATCGGGTGCGCGAAGCGCTGCGGGTCGTGATCGATCCGGAACTAGGCGAAAACATCGTCGATCTTGGTTTCATCTACGGCATCGCGGTCGCCGAAGGAGTTGTCAGAATTACGATGACCGCGACGACTCCGGGATGCCCGGCGACGGGTTTCCTGAAGGAAGGGGTTCAGGCTGCTGCGAGCGGCGTCCCAGGGGTCGTTTCCGCGGTCGTGACGATGACCTTCGAGCCGGCATGGGACCCCTCCCGCATCGCCCCCGCCGTTCGGGCTTCTCTTGGCTTTGCTGCGGTGAACTGACGGCCATGGCCCTGACCATTGTAGTCGACCACGCCAAGACGCGCGCCAGGGCCGCGGCCGGCCGGCCGGTCGTGCCCCAATCCGTCAAAGGTCCGATCCGGCGGATTAAATGGGGCGTCTTGCTTGTGACTCTTTCGATCTACTACGTCACTCCATTCATCCGTTGGCACCGCGGGCCCAATGCTCCGGACCAGGCCGTCCTGCTCGATTTCGCCAACGGACGCCTCTACGCGTTTTTCGTCGAGATCTGGCCACAAGATCTTTACCTCTTGACCGGGCTGATGGTGCTCGCAGCCACAATGCTGATCTTGACCAATGCGCTGGCCGGCCGCTTGTGGTGTGGTTTTGCCTGTCCGCAAACCGTCTGGACCGACCTCTTCCTGCTGGTGGAGCGGTGGATCGAGGGCGATAGACGCCAGCGCCTGAAGAACATCGGCGTACCATTGACCCCAAAGCGGACCGCCCAAATGGCCGCGAAGCACGCCGCCTGGCTGCTGATCTCATTCGCCACCGGCGGGACTTTGATCTTTTACTTTACCGACGCCCCGGGCCTGCTGCGGAGCTTCGCGGCCGGAGACGTTTCGGTCAATGCGCTGACATGGATCGTCGTTTTTGCCGGGACCACCTACGGTCTGGCCGGCTTCGCGCGAGATCAGGTCTGCACCTTCATGTGTCCCTGGCCCAGGCTGCAGGGCGCGATCTGGGACCCGGAAGCATACACCGTCAACTATCGCGATTATCGCGGCGAGCAGCGGATGTCCGCGAAGAAGGCCGCCGCGGTACAGTTCGAGGGTAAGCCTGCGGGCGATTGCGTCGATTGCGGCCAGTGTGTCACGGTATGCCCGATCGGCATCGACATCCGGGAAGGACCGAACTTCGCTTGCATCAACTGCGGACTGTGCGTTGATGCTTGCGATGGCGTGATGAAGAAGCTCGGCCGCCCGCGTGGTCTGATCGACTACGAAAGTTGGAACAACATCGAGCGGGGCCGCAGGGCCGAGCGAAGAGTCAATCGGCTGGTGCGGCCGAAGACCATGGGCCTGACAGCAGCCTGCGTGGTGATGGCCGCCGCGATAGCGATCGGTCTCGAGGCCAAGGCAACGGCGACCCTATCCGTCCAGCACGATCGGGATCCCATCGCGGTCAGGCTCTCGGACGGCTCGCTGCGCAACGCCTACACGTTGAAGCTTCTGAACAAGTCGGCTGGTTCTCATATTTATGCGCTCTCCGTCAGCGGCTTCGATGCGAAGCTCGCCATCGTTGAAGGCCGAAGCGACTCGTCCATTTCGGTCGGACCCAAAACCTCCGCGACGCTGCGGGTTACCCTGACCGCCGATGCTGTCGGTCAGGGCGATGTCGTCTTCACGGCGCGGGACGAAACCGGGGCCGCCCTTTCCGTAAAGGACAGCTTCCTTGAGCGCTGAAGGGGCTCGGTGGAAAACAAGGCTCGCGTCGTCGAGCTGCGCAAGCAGATCGAAGTCTACGCCGGCGCCGGTGGTCGTGTCGCCATCAACCGGCACAAGGACATCGTTGCAAGCGTGGCCAGACGCTCCGAGGAGATGGCGTTGCTCGACAAGGAAGTCGCCGACCTCGCACGTACTGTGACGGTTCCGGCTTCCATGAAAGTCGACGAGCTTGCCGTGGAAGTCGTCAAGTTCGCTTCGACGAGAGCGGAAGCCGAGACGAACGAGGTTCGCGCAGAGCTCCGCCATGACGTCCGCCATCGTCGGCGGCGTAGCGATCGCCGTCCTCATCGCCGCGGGGGTATTCGTCGTGTCTCGGCCGTCCGGCGGAACGGTTGCATGCACGAAAGCGCTCGCGGGTGGGCATCTGTCCGTCGCAATCGCAGGCCTCGAACGTGGCGACGAAATCGGCGCCATGGCTCGAGCCACGCAGGTCTTCAAGCAGGGACTTCTCGAGACGGACGATTGCGAGCGGATCAGGCGAATCGGAGGCCCGCTTTGGCGCCCAGCGGAAGCAGGACATGGAAAATCTACCACTTTCGTTCAAGAGCGCGGTCGGCGAAATCATCGAACGCGTATCGTCGGGTTCGGCGAGCCTTGAGCAAGCGGCTGCAGCGCTGACGAATACCGAACCCTCCACGGGCGAGATGTCGACGACGGTAGCCTCCGCGTCCGAGGAAGCATCCGCAAGCGTTCAGTCGGTGGCCGCGGTGACCGAGGAGAGGCCGCGACGGCCGCCGAAATCGGCCGCCAAATCGAGGGATCGTCGAAAGTGGCCAACCAGGCGAACAGCACCGATCAGTCGATGGCGCGGCTCGCCGTGGCAGCCGACAAGGTCGGTAGTATCGTCAAGCTGATTACGGCGATCGTCGAACACCGCGTTCTCCCAGGTTCTCAGCGGCCAAGTCGCTCTCGGGCGACTCCAATCGCCTGAAGCCAGAGGTCGGCCAGTTCCTCGACCCGGTGCGAGCCGCCTGATGACAAGACCCAATGTGCAAGCGGTCACAACTCTCGCATGCCGGTTAACTTTGGTTGAGCTAGAATGACGAATATCATACGGGCATTGTACCTGATGAGCTTTGCAGCTGACACCGGGTTCAGCCAATCTTAAAGATGCCGAAGCTTCGCCAATCGGATGATTGACTGCGATGCAAGCTTTTGAGCCAATTCCATGCTGCTCTGTGTCGTGGCTCGATCGGCGTCGTCAAGGTAGATATTGACCAATTTTTCGGCACGACGAAGTGCATCACATCTGAGTTGTTCGATTTTATCAGCACCGAGATGTGAATCGTCATGTTTGGAAGCCCTCGGAAGAGTCGTCACCTCCGGCATGGTTGAAAAATTAGAGTTCAGGAGTTGTCCGCGCTGCGCGGGAGTGATGTTCTGAGACCAGGCAACGATGTCCTTTAAGAGAAGGCTTTCTAGGAGCGCTGCCGAGCTTGGCTCGTGATCTCGTGCCGCGTGTTCCAATTCCGCGCGGCGCTCGGCCCGCCATGCAAGTCTCCGCTCGATACGGAGCCGATTGCAATCGGACAGCGCTCCGTGCGCGAAGCTTTCCGCTACCCGTCTGACTGTCGGATCTTCCGTGACGGCGATTACGTAGGTCCAGAATACGAAGGCGCGTTGTCCATACCTGACTGCGAGTGCCCAAGCGGTATATGGCGTCGAGAGGCTGGAATTCCCGACGGCAAGAATATCGGCCGTCGGCATCAATTCGGCCGGTGCCCAGCGTAATTCATGGATATCAGGACGCTTGCCGCAGGCCGCAAGGCAGTCTACCACAAGACGATCGGCATGATCGCGTTCGTGTGAGGCAAGTACCTCGAATACGGAGCGCGACGGCGAGAAGCGGTCGTTCATCTGCGCAGCGGTGGAGAGGTAATCCTGCGCGGCCTTGCGGGCCTGCTCGAACGCGATAGCGTAAAGCTCGGCAAGACTTCTGACAGGAAGCGGCAGCGCTGCGGAAAATAGTGGCTCTTCGCGCATATCGAGGCCTCTTTGATAGATAGTGACCGACAGATTGTCGGCAGTTTGATCCAGCGCAACTATCGATCATTTTCAGTACACTATCCATGAGTGAGTTTGCGATCCAGAACAACGGCGTTCTGCTGAAATCTGGAACCGGCAATTTGCGAAAACCTGTCAACATTCATACGCTGTTGCGAATCCTGGCCGTTTGCGGCTGGATTGCCATGCTAGGCGAGGCGCACGCCGCTGGCCGTCTCAACGAGTATCTCGGCAAAGCCGAGCCGGCGGAACTGGTTGCCGGCGCCACTCGCTTCGGACCGCCACAGGGCGATCCCGCGATCGTTCCCGCGCTGAAAGACGATCAGGTCATCGGCTTCGTCTACCTCAACTCCGATTTTGCCAACGCCACCGGCTATTCCGGCAAGCCGATCCAGCTGCTGGTCGGCATCACGCCGAAGGGCGTGGTGACCGGTTTCAAGATGGTAGAACACAAGGAGCCAATCGTTCTCCTTGGCATTCCCGAAAAGCGCGTGGTGGATGCCGTCAACAAGCTGATTGGCGCCGACATGGACCGCGTCGCGCGCGGAACCGCGCCCGCGCCGCAGGTCGACATCGTCAGCGGCGCCACGGTTACCGTGCTGGTCATGGGCGACAGCATCGTCCGTTCCGCCACCAAGCTGATCAAGGGCGGCTGGCTCGGGGATCAGGGTCGCGGCGCTGTCGCCGCGGCGCCGCAAGTGAAGAAGACGATCGATTTCGGCAAGGGCGAGATTCGCGACTGGGAGACCCTGGTTGGCGACGGTTCCATCCGCCGGCTGGTGCTTTCCATAGACGACATCAACAGGGCGTTCGAAAAGACCGGCAATGCCGCCGCCGCCGCGCATCCGGAGGAGGGCGATCCGGACGACACCTTCATCGATCTCTATGTCGCCGACGTCGCGGTGCCCGCGATCGGCGGCAGCCTGCTCGGCGAAGACGGCTTCAAACGCCTGGCCGGCCGGCTCAAGCGCGGTCAGCAGGCCCTCGTAGTCGCGGGAACGGGACGTTACTCCTTCAAGGGCGCCGCCTATGTCCGCGGCGGCATCTTCGACCGCGTCGAATTGATCCAGGACAGCAACAGCATCCGCTTCCGCGACCGCGACCACACGAGGCTGGGAAGCCTCGAAGCCGAGGGTGCGCCGCGCTTTCCCGAAATCGCGCTTTTCGTGCTGCCAGCCGACTTCAGCTTCGATCCGACCGAGCCCTGGGTGCTGCAATTGCTGGTGCAACGGGTGATCGGCGCCAAGGACAAGGCATGGCTCACCTTCGATCTCGGATACACACTGCCGGACGGCTACATCAAGCGCGAACCGGTGGCAGCGGTTCAGACAGCCCAATCCAACCCATCTCCCGCCGCAACGCCGGGAACGCCAGCCGCCGCGCCGCCCGAACCCGCGGCAGGATTCGCCGCCGAGGACGAACCGCTGTGGATGAAGATCTGGCGCGGCAATACGGTCATGATCGGCATCACGATCGCCGCACTCGGCGCGCTGACGCTGATCTTCTTCTTTCAGAATAGCCTGGTGCGGCGTCCCAAGCTGTACGTCTGGGTCCGCCGCGGTTACCTGCTGTTCATTCTGGTCTGGCTCGGCTGGTACGCCAATGCCCAGCTCTCGGTAGTCAACGTCCTGACCTTCGCCAATTCACTGCTGACCGGCTTTAGCTGGGAATATTTCCTGTCGGCGCCGTTGATCTTCCTGCTCTGGGCCTCGATCGCTGCCGGTCTGCTGTTCTGGGGACGCGGACCGTTCTGCGGCTGGCTATGCCCGTTCGGCGCGCTGCAGGAATTGCTCAACAACATCGCCCAGGCGGTGAAGATCCCGCAATACCGGCTGCCATGGGGTCTGCACGAGCGGCTGTGGCCGATCAAATACATCATCTTCCTTGGCCTGTTCGGCATGTCGCTTTATTCGACCGCGCTCGCCGAGCAACTGGCCGAAGTCGAGCCGTTCAAGACCGTGATCGTGCTGAAGTTCGCGCGCGAATGGCCCTACGTCATATACGCCCTGACGGTGCTGTCCGCCGGCCTGTTCGTCGAGCGGTTCTTCTGCCGGTACATGTGCCCGCTCGGCGCAGCACTGGCGATTCCCGGCCGCGTCAGGATGTTCGAATGGCTGCGGCGCTGGCCCGAATGCGGCACGCCCTGCCAGCGCTGCGCCAAGGAATGCCCGGTGCAGGCTATCCACCCCGAGGGACACATCAACGTAAATGAATGCATCTACTGCATGCATTGCCAGGAACTGTACTTCGACGATCACCGCTGCCCGCATCAGATTCAGGTGCGGCTTAAGCGCGAGAAGCGCGATGCGCTGTCGTCGCCCTCGATGCGCAGCGGCGGCAAGGGTCCGAACACCATCATCACCGCAGGCGGCAGGCCGATCAATTTGCCGCCGGCCGCCGCCATCACACCACCTGCAACCTGAAAGCCTAGGAGGCTATTATGAGCGACAACGAAAACGGAAAGGGCGTCAGCCGGCGCACCCTGCTTGGAACCACCGCGGCCGCCGCGGGTGTCGGTCTTGCCGGAGGCGCAGCATTCACCGCCACGAACGCCGATGCGCAGACCAAGGCCGCGGCGCCGAAGGCGCCGGCCGCGCGACCCGCCGTTGTGCAGAAGGCCGAAGTGCATCCCGGCGAACTGGACGAATACTACACCTTCTTCTCCAGCGGACAGTCCGGCGAGCTACGTATCGTCGGCCTGCCGTCAATGCGCGAATTGATGCGCGTTCCCGTGTTCAACCGCTGCAGCGCCACCGGATGGGGCCAGACCAATGAAAGCCTGAAGATCCTGACCGAGGGGCTGCTGCCCGAGACCCGCGAGTTCCTCAAGAATCGCGGCGGCACCTACATGAATGGCGATTTGCACCATCCGCACATCTCCTTCACCGACGGCACCTATGACGGCCGCTACGCCTTCATGAACGACAAGGCCAACACCCGCGTCGCGCGGGTTCGTCTCGACGTCATGAAATGCGACAAGATCATCCAGCTGCCGAACCAGCACACGGTGCATGGCCTGCGCGTGCAGAAATACCCGCGTACCGGCTATGTCTTCGCCAATGGAGAGGACGGCGTGCCGCTGCCGAACGACGGCAAGATCCTCGATGACAAGTCGCAGTACCGCTCGATCTTCTCGGCGATCGACGGCGACACCATGAAGGTGGCCTGGCAAGTGATCGTCAGCGGCAACCTCGACAACGTCGATGCCGACTACCAGGGAAAATACGCCTTCGCCACCTGCTACAATTCGGAAGAGGGCGTCACGCTCGCCGAAATGACCGCCAAGGAGCAGGACTGGGTCACCATCTTCAACATCAAGCGCATCGAGGACGCCGTGAAGAAGGGCGACTTCAAGGAAATCAACGGCGTGCCCGTGATCGACGGCCGCAAGGGCTCGCCCTATACGCGCTACGTCCCGGTTGCCAACAGCCCGCACGGCATGAATACCGCGCCGGACGGCATCCATATCGTGGCAGCCGGAAAACTCTCGCCGACCGTCACCGTGATGGACGTCCGGCTGTTCGATCAGTTGTTCGACGACAAGATCAAGCCGCGCGACGTCGTGGTCGCCGAGCCCGAACTCGGTCTCGGACCGTTGCATACGGCCTATGACGGCAAGGGCAACGCCTATACGACGCTGTTCCTCGACAGCCAGGTCTGCAAATGGAATATCGATCTCGCCAAACGAGCCTTCAAGGGCGAGAAGGTCGACCCGGTGCTGCAGAAGCTCGATGTGCATTATCAGCCCGGCCACAACCACACCTCGATGGGGCAGACCAAGGAGGCGGACGGAAAATGGCTGATCTCGCTCAACAAGTTCTCGAAAGACCGCTTCCTCAATGTCGGGCCGCTGAAGCCCGAGAATGACCAGCTGATCGACATCTCCGGCGACAAGATGAAGCTGGTGCATGACGGTCCGAGCTTTGCCGAGCCGCATGACGCGACCATCGTGCACCGTTCCAAGATCAATCCGGTCTCGATCTGGGATCGTGCCGATCCGATGTTTGCGGATGCGGTCAAGCAGGCCAAGGCCGACAAGATCGATCTCGAGGCCGACTCCAAGGTGATCAGGGATGGCAAGAAGGTTCGCGTCTACATGACCTCGACCGCGCCGGCATTCGGCCTAGAGCAGTTCCAGATCAAGCAGGGCGACGAGGTCACCGTCTACGTCACCAATATCGACGCGGTGGAAGATCTCACGCACGGCTTCTGCATCGTGAACTACGGCATCAACATGGAAGTTGGCCCCATGGCGACGGCTTCGGTGTCGTTCACGGCCGACAAGGCCGGCGTGTTCTGGTACTATTGTTCGTGGTTCTGTCACGCCATGCACATGGAGATGAAGGGCCGCATGTTCGTCGAGCCCAAGACGTCCTGAGGCGGAACGGTACGTGCTCCCCTTCCAGCGCATCCTTCCGGCGGCGATCCTCGCCGCCGGAATTCCGGGCTTCGCGTTTGCGGAGACGTTGAAGGCTGTGCCGGAACAGCCGCTGCAGGCGGTGCTCGACCGGGCGCAGGACGGCGACGTCGTCGATCTTACGCCGGGCGAATACAAGGGCGCGATCCGGATCGAGCGGCGCGTGGTATTGAGCGGACGACCGGGCACGGTGCTCAATGGCGGCGGCACCGGCAATGTCGTCACCGTGACGGCGCCTGATGTCATCATCCGCGGCGTGACCATCCGGGGATCGGGCCACGATCTCGAGAAAATGGATTCCGGCGTGTTCCTGGAGAAGACAGCGCAACGCGCGCTGGTCGAAGACAACCGCCTCGAAGGCAATCTGTACGGCATCTATGTCCATGGGGCGACGGGGTCGCGCGTGCTGCGCAACATCGTCGACGGTATGCAGGGCGGACGCCGCAACGACGCCGGCAACGGCGTCTCGGTATGGAATGCGCCCGATGTCACCATCGCCGGGAACAGCTTCCGCTACGGCCGCGACGGCATCTTCACGATTTCCAGCCGCAAGGACCGCTTCCTCGACAACCGCTTCGAGCAGGTGCGGTTCGCGGTGCATTACATGTACACCAACGACAGCGAAGTCAGCGGCAACGTCTCGGTTGGCAACCACGTCGGCTACGCCATCATGTTCTCGAACCGGCTGATCATCCGCAACAATATCAGTGATCGCGACCGCGACTACGGCATGCTGTTCAATTACGCCAATTACGCCGAGATCGACGGCAATTGGGTGAACGGCGGCTCGCTCGACAACATCGCCAGCAGCCGCGACGAAGGTCCGCCCGATGAGCGTGGCATGCTGCCGGAATCGAAGCCCGAAGCGGGCCTGCGCAGCGGACCCGGCAAATGCGTCTTCATCTACAACACCAATCACAACAGGTTTCGCAACAACTGGTTCGAGCGCTGCGGCATCGGCGTGCACTTCACCGCCGGTTCAGAGGGCAACGAGATCATCGGCAACGCCTTTGTCGGCAACCGCAACCAGGTGAAATATGTCGGCACCCGCGATCTCGACTGGTCGAAGGGCGGCCGCGGCAATTACTGGAGCGACAATCCGGCGTTCGATCTCAATGGCGACGGCATTGCCGACACCGCCTACCGTCCCAACGATCTGGTTGATCGGGTGCTGTGGACCGCGCCCGCGGCCAAGGTGCTGATCAACAGTCCGGCGGTACAGGTGCTGCGCTGGGCGCAGGCGCAGTTTCCGGCACTCTATCCCGGCGGCGTGGTCGACACCCATCCCCTGATCGCGCCGCCGCCGAAACCATCAGCCAGCCGGAGCCTGCGATGAGCGTCACTGTTTCCGTCAATGGCGTGGAGAAGAGCTACGGCGCGGTCAAGGCGCTGCGCGCCGTCTCGTTTGATCTCGGTCCAGGGCGGCTGAGCGCGCTGGTTGGGCACAACGGCGCCGGCAAGACCACGCTGATCAAGCTGATGCTCGGCCTCATTCGCGCCGAACGCGGCGCGGTCCGCGTGCTCGGCGAGGATCCGGCCGCCGGCGAGTTCTCGGCCCGTCGCCAGCTTGGCTATCTACCGGAGAATGTCGCGTTCAACGCCGCCCTGACCGGGCGCGAAACGCTGGCGTTCTACGCGCGGCTAAAGCAGATCAAGCCCGCCTCGGCATGGCCTCTGCTGGACCGCGTCGGCCTGATGCATGCCGCCGATCGCAGGGTAGGGACCTATTCCAAAGGCATGCGGCAGCGGCTGGGCCTTGCCCAGGCGCTGCTGGGCCGGCCGCGCGTGTTGCTGCTGGACGAGCCGACCACCGGCTTGGATCCGGCGCTCCGCCAGACCTTCTACGAAATCCTGAACGAATTGCGAGACGACGGCGCCACCGTGCTGATCTCCTCGCACGCCTTGAACGAGCTCGAAGATCGCGCCGAGCATGTCCTGATCATGAATCGCGGACAGCTGGCGGCGCAGGGCTCGCTTGCGGAGCTGCGTTCGATCTCGCAACTGCCGATCCGCGTCTCGCTCGAATTGGCGCCCGGCGCCACCATGCCGCCGGCCTGGATGAACGGGCCGAGTGGCCCGGCTCCCCACGGCCGCATCCTGCTGGTGCCCGACGATGCCGCCAAGATGGCGCTGTTGCGCGCCGCCGCCGGCAATCCCGGTGTCACCAATATCGAAATCGCGGCGCCGACGCTGGACGACCTCTATGCCCATTTTCTGCGGGAGAATGCCGCGTGAGAAATATCGTTATCATCGCCGCCAAGGAGATCAAGGAAGGGCTGCGCAACCGCTGGGTTCTCGCCACCACGCTGCTACTGGCGGCACTGTCGCTATCGCTGACCTTTCTCGGCAGCGCGCCGACCGGCAATGTCGGCGCCAGCGCTCTCGACGTGGTGGTGGTCAGTCTGTCCAGCCTCACCATCTTTCTGCTGCCGCTGATTGCGCTTTTGATCTCGCATGACGCTGTAGTCGGCGAGATGGAGCGCGGCACCATGATCCTGCTGCTCAGCTATCCCGTCGGCCGCTACCAGGTCCTGCTGGGGAAATTCTGCGGCCATGTGCTGATCCTCGCCTTCGCCACCGTGATCGGATATGGCGCGGCGGCGGCGGCGCTCGCCATCACGGGCGCCTCGGTGCTGGCGGCGAGCTGGTACGCCTTCGCCTCCATGCTCGGGACCTCGATCCTGCTCGGCGCGATATTCGTCGCGATCGGATATCTGATCTCCAGCCTGGTGCGCGACCGCGGCACCGCCGCGGGCATCTCGGTCGGCATCTGGCTGCTGATGGTGCTGGTGTTCGACATGGCGCTGCTCGGCATCCTCGTGGTCGATCAGGGACGCGTCGTCACGGCGTCGGTGCTGGAGGCGCTGCTGTTTCTCAATCCGACCGATCTTTATCGCCTGACCAACCTGACCGGGTTCAACGTGAGCCAGTTCTCCGGCATGGCCGGGCTGGCGGGGACCGCGAGCACGGGGATCGGCGCGCTGCTGCTCGGTCTTCTGGTCTGGATCGCCGTACCGCTTGGACTCGCAACCGCATTCTTTGCGCGGAGGGAATTATGAGCTTTCGAATCCTGTGCGCGCTCGTCGCGACAATCTTCCTCGCGGGATGTAATCAGGAGGCGGCGAATTCGGTCGCGCCGCCGCCGGTGGCGCTCAACAGCGACGCCATGGGCGTGTTCTGCGGCATGAACCTGCTCGAACATCCTGGACCGAAGGGACAGATCATCACCGCCGGTCGGGTCGATCCGTTCTGGTTCTCCTCCGTGCGCGACACCGTGGCGTTCACCCTGATGCCCGATCAGCCCCGTGACATCAGGGCGATCTATGTATCGGACATGGCGCGGGCGAAAAGCTGGGACGATCCGGGCGCCACCAACTGGGTAGAGGCGCGCAAAGCCTTCTTTGTGATCGAAGGCCGGAAGCAGGGCGGAATGGGCGCAGCCGAAGCGGTGCCGTTCGGCAATCGTGAGGCCGCCGACGCCTTTGCCGCCGCCAACGGCGGCCGGGTGGTGACGTTCACGGAAATACCGCGCGAATATGTACTGGGCAGTGACACGCCCAGCGACCAAAGCCAGCATGAACACCCTGAGGTACGGACCAACTGACGAGGGACCAGTCGATGCTGAAGCAAAATCTCACCCGGCGGCGCATGATCGTCATTACCGCGGGCGCGGCCGGATCGGCATTGCTCGCCTCCAAGCGCTTCGCGCAATCCAATGCTCCCGTGCGCTGGCAGGGTTCGGCACTCGGCGCGCAGGTCTCGATCGAGATACATCACGCCGACAGGGCCGAGGCCGAACGGCTGGCCGAACGTTGTGTGCTGGAGGCACGCCGGTTGGAGCAGCAGTTCAGTCTGTACCGGGCGGACTCCGCGATCTCGACGCTCAACCGGACCGGCATTCTGGTTGCGCCCGACGTGGATATGGTGGCGCTGCTCCAAACCTCGCTGCGCTTTGCCGAAATTACCGGCGGCGCGTTCGATCCAACGGTGCAGCCGCTCTGGCAGTTGCATGCCGATCATTTCTCGTCGGCCAAACCGGGCAGCGACGGACCTTCGCCGCGGCAGTTGGCAGAAGCACTGGCGAAGGTCGGCCACGACGGCCTGCTGGTCGGTGCAAACAGGATCGCATTGCAGCGGCGCGGGGCGGCGATCACGCTGAACGGCATTGCGCAGGGGTTTGCCACTGACCGGGTCGTCGAGCGGCTGCGCCACGCGGGCCTGTCGACGACGCTGGTCAATATGGGCGAGATCAGGGCGATCGGCGCGCGGCCCGAGGGCACGCCGTGGCGCGTCGGCCTCGGCGATCCCGACCGGCCGGGCCAGCTCACCGAAACCCTCGACCTTGTTGACCGCGCGGTGGCGACCTCGGCGGGCGCCGGCTTCCAGTTTGACGCCAAGGGCCGCTTTACACACCTTTTCGATCCGGCGACGGGACGCAGTCCGCAGTGCTACCGCAGCGTCAGCGTGATGGCACCGACCGCGACCGAAGCCGACGCGTTGTCGACCGCGTTCAGCCTGATGCCGTTGTCCGATATTGCTGACATTGTGGCGGCCAGGCCGAACCTGCAGGCTCGCATCGCCAATTCCAATGGAACTTCGATCGTGTATGGTGCTTGAGAGTTGTCGTCCGTGGCAGGCCTAAGCTCGGATCGATTGACGCCGATCAGCCAGAAAATGCCGTCCCCGATGGCTTCAAACAGGAGAACAGGATGCGAGGGTTCATTTTCGTTGCGCTTTTGGCGATCGCTTGCGCAGGTGAAGTCAAGGCCCAGGATGCCGCGGCCGGCGAAAAGGTGTTCGGCGTGTGCAAGGCCTGCCACCAGATCGGCGAGACCGCGAAAAATGGGGTCGGACCACAGCTAAACGGCATCATCGGCCGCAAAGCGGGCACCGTCGAAGGATATAACTATAGCAAGGCCAACAAGGAATCCGGCATCACCTGGGACGAGGCCACCTTCCGTGAATACATCAAGGATCCGAAGGCGAAGATCCCGGGTACCAAGATGATCTACGCGGGCCTCAAAGATGAGCAGAGGACCAACGACCTGATCGCCTACCTTCAGCAGTTCGATACCGATGGGAAAAAGAAATAGCGTATCGGCTAGGCTCGTGGATGTTGAACGTAAAGGCGACAGATGATCTGGAGGCGGCACCGAGGGCACTCAGACCAGGGGTTGAGAGATCACTCAAGCTTCTGCTGCCCGGAAGTCCCGAGGTGCTGCGTGTTCGGGCTATAAGCGGCTTCTTTCTTGAGCAGATTATAGATGCGGCTGGCTATCAGCTGCAGATGCCTCATCCTGCCATGCGGCATTGATCGAGCCTTGCAGAGGGCTCGGAAGGCGTAGGCCCGAAAGGAGTCAAAGGCGTCTGACATATCGGTAGAACGCCGGCCGCGCGCGCCACCTTCAGTTCTATTGCGGTCGGTGAGAATAGCAGGCCGCCCTGGCCCGGCGCCAAACTCGTATTTCCCTTGGCGTGTCCAGTGCCAACGCTCTCAACTGGCTGCACCCCCGATGATCTTCTCAATAGGAAGACGAGAGGGGATATCTTCACCTTGTAGTTCGCTAGGGCATTGCGAAACACCAAGATGAGCAGACCCTGCGAAGCAGGCGTCGGAAGATCGCTTCACTTTTCACATGAACAATTGCTCCCGCAACGTTCAGTTGTCATCACGGATGGCTCCGCAGGAATTCCTGGGAGAACCGGTCGGTTTGCAATCATGTGCGAGACATTTTGGTCGGCACCGACCAATGCCGGACATCATTCTCGGCATCCAGTTCGTCGATGGCCCGTCGGTTTATTGATGCTGGCAGTGGTATGGATCATGGGCCAAAGAGTTTGCTGTTCAGGAAGCAGGATCATCTATGAACCGCTGTGGGCGCGCGAACTGCTGCAGCAGCTCTTTGTGATCAATTACTATTTCCCGACCGCGAATGCGGACGCCATGTTGCGTTAGCTGAGCCAGATTGCGAGAAAGGTTTTCTCTGGTCGTGCCGATATGTGATGCCAAAGTCCCGCGATCAAATGGGATTACGACGGATTCCATGGCGTCTTGTCGCGCCTCCGCCAAGATCCAGTTGGCAAGACGCTCGACTGTGGACCTGGCCATGTAGCCCTTCAGCTTCTTGACCGACGAACGATAGGCAACGGCAAGTTCTTTTGCCACGACCCGCGCAAAGGCGACATCGCGATCAAAGATGTCACGGACGCGTTGTGCTGGGATCAACAGGATATTCGAGCCGGACAAGGTTCTCGCGGAATTCAGGTAGGGTTGGTTGCTGACGACTGCCGCCAGAATAAAGGTTGTAACCGGGCTGACTAGCGAGATCCCCCATTCCTGTTCGCCGTGCGTGGTAAAGATTTCGACCAGGCCATCGATGAGGACATGAAGAAAGTCCGCATGATGTCCCTCATGCAGCAGAACCACGCCGGGCGGAAACTGCTGCAGCAGCGCAGCGCCCAAAAGGTCGGCGAGCGTTTCTTCCGCCATCCCGGAGAACAGCGGTAGATTCATTACTTGTACAAGTTGATCTGAGCGCAGCACAGTCACATCCTGAAAATGAGCCGGTCTGTGACAATTATCAAATCTGCACGTGATTGCCATCAATTGAACGAGCTGAATTTGATGAATATTGCTGAAAGTCCCAGTCTCTTTGCACAAATCGGTCGCTGTTTGACCCAGCGCAAATTGCGCATACGTGGTATCGGCGATCTCTGCCTCCGAACGCTTTTCGGGGGTAGTCATGGCATCACCAGTTTCAAGCGCGGTTCACCAAGGCCGGGCCCTCTGGCTTTCGACGATCGCCTTCACGATCTGCTTTGCGGTCTGGACGATTTTCTCGATCATCGGCATCCGGATCAAGCAAGAACTCGGATTGAATGACACTCAGTTCGGCCTCCTGGTCGGTACTCCGATCCTATCGGGATCGTTGATCCGCTTGGTGCTTGGAATTTGGACCGATCAATATGGCGGACGGCGGGTTTACACCGTCGTGATGCTCGCCGCTGCTCTTGCTACGTATATGCTGACGTGGGCGCGCACCTATCCGGAATTCCTCGTTGCTGCTCTGTTTGTCGGCATCGCAGGTGGCTCTTTTGCAGTCGGCATCGCCTACGTCTCGCGCTTCTATGCAGCGGGCAAGCAAGGCACCGCACTCGGAATTTTTGGCGCCGGCAATGTTGGCGCCGCTTTGACCAAATTTGTCGCGCCTTTCGTGCTGGTCGCCTACGGCTGGCAGACCGTGGCTCAGGTCTGGGCGCTGGTTATCGGTTTGATGGGGATCGCATTCTGGATGTTTTCGGAAGAAGACCCGGTCGTCCGTGCACGGCGCGAGAAGAACGAGAAGCCGACCAGCGCATGGCTGGAGCTGGAGCCATTGAAGAACGTTCAGGTCTGGCGTTTTGCGCTCTATTACTTCTTCGTGTTCGGCGCCTTCGTCGCGCTGGCGCTGTGGTTGCCGCAATATCTGATCAAGGTCTACGGAGTCGACATTAAGACCGCCGGCATGGTGGCCGCGATGTTCTCGTTGCCGGCCAGCGTGTTTCGGGCCTACGGCGGCCATCTCTCGGACCGCTACGGCGCACGTCGCGTGATGTACTGGACATTCCTGGTCGGCGTCGTCACAACTTTCGTGCTGTCCTATCCGCCGACCGACTATCTGGTGAAGACGGTCAACGGCACGGTCAGCTTCCATCTTGAAATGGGATTGGTGCCATTCACCGTGACGGTCTTCGTGCTCGGCTTCTTCATGGCGCTGGGCAAGGCGGCTGTCTACAAGCATATACCGGTATATTACCCTCGGAATGTTGGCGCCGTCGGCGGTCTGGTTGGCATGATCGGCGGTCTCGGCGGTTTCGTGCTTCCGATTGTGTTCGGAGCGCTCGTTGATTTGACTGGCCTGTGGACCAGTTGCTTCATGCTGCTGTTCTTTCTGGTTGCGGGTTCTCTGGCGTGGATGCATGTCGCCATCCGGCACATGGAACACGGTGTCGTCGGAGAAGCGCTGAAAAAGCTTCCCGAACTTCCTGAAATGGAAGAGATCCACAAGCCCGAACATGTTGGCGCGCTGTCCGGTACCGTCCTGACCGACTGGCGTCCGGAAGACAAGACCTTCTGGGAGACCACGGGACGGGCGATCGCCCGGCGCAATCTCTGGATTTCGATCCCGGCGCTGCTGCTGTCGTTCGCGGTTTGGCAGGTCTGGTCGGTGGTGGTGGCCAAGCTGCCCTCGGTCGGTTTCAAGTTCACCACCGCCGAATTGTTCTGGCTGGCGGCGCTGCCTGGTATCTCCGGTGCGGTATTGCGGATCTTCTATTCCTTCATGGTGCCGATCTTCGGGGGCCGGCTCTGGACCACGCTGGCGACCTGGTCGCTGCTGATCCCGGCGATCGGCATCGGCTACGCCGTGCAGAATCCGTCGACGCCTTATCCGGTGTTCCTGGCGCTGGCGCTGCTGTGCGGCTTCGGCGGCGGCAATTTTGCTTCCTCGATGTCCAACATCTCCTTCTTCTTCCCGCGGGCGGAGAAGGGCAACGCGCTCGCGCTCAATGCCGGCCTCGGCAATCTCGGCGTCTCGACCGTGCAGTTCGTGGTGCCGATCATCATCACGGTCGGCGTGTTCGGCTGGTTCGGCGGCGACCCGGCAACGGTCACCAGCGGAACGCAGACGTCGTCGCTGTGGCTGCAGAACGCCGGTTTCATCTGGGTGCCGTTCATCGTCGCCAGCGCGTTCGCGGCTTGGTTCGGCATGAACGACATCGCCTCAGCCAAGGCATCGTTCGCCGACCAGGCGGTGATCTTCCAGCGCAAGCATAACTGGATCATGTGCTGGCTCTATACTGGGACTTTCGGCTCCTTCATCGGTTACTCCGCAGGATTCCCGCTGCTCGCCAAGACCCAGTTCCCGAGCGTCGATGCGCTGCAATTCGTCTTCCTCGGCCCGCTGGTCGGCGCACTGTCACGCTCGGCGACGGGGTGGATCGCCGACAAATGGGGCGGGGCGCGCGTTACCTTCTGGGTATTCATCCTGATGATGCTCGGCGTGCTCGGTATCCTTTATTTCATCGGCATCAAGGATCAGCCGGGAGCATTCTGGGGCTTCTTTGCGATGTTTCTCATCCTGTTCTTTGCAACCGGCGTCGGCAACGCATCGACCTTCCAGATGATCCCCAACATCATGCGCAAGGAAATGGACCGGCTGATGCCGACCGCCGACGCCTTGACCCGTCAGCGCCAGGCCGAAAAGGAATCGGCCGCCATCACTGGCTTCACCTCGGCGATCGCAGCCTTCGGCGCCTTCTTCATCCCGAAGTCCTACGGGACCTCGATCGATCTCACCGGCGGCGTGCAGGGCGCGCTGTGGGGATTCTTCATCTTCTACGTGATCTGCATCGTGATCACCTGGGCCGTCTACAGCCGCAAGGGTGGGCTGCTCCATGACATCGAGCGCAGCCCCCGCATCGTACCCGTCACACAAGCTGCCGAATAAGGAAACGAACGATGAGTCATTTTCTCGACAGGTTGTCGTTCTTCACGCGCCCCAAGGCTGAATTCGCCGGCGGGCACGGCGTGATGACGACCGAAGACCGTTCCTGGGAGGACGGTTATCGAAAGCGCTGGCAGCACGACAAGATCGTCCGCTCTACCCACGGCGTGAACTGCACGGGCTCGTGCTCGTGGAAGGTCTACGTCAAGGGCGGCATCGTCACCTGGGAGACTCAGCAGACCGACTATCCGCGCACGCGGCCGGACCTGCCCAATCACGAACCGCGCGGCTGCGCGCGCGGTGCGAGCTACAGCTGGTATCTCTATTCCGGCAACCGGGTGAAATACCCGCTGGTGCGCTCACGGCTCCTGAAGCTGTGGCGCGACGCGCGTGTCCTGATGACGCCGGTGGCGGCCTGGAAGTCGATCGTCGAGGATCCGAAGAAGCGCGCTTCCTATGTGCAGAAGCGCGGGCTCGGCGGCTTCGTCCGCGCCAGCTGGGCTGAGGTCAACGAGATCACGGCGGCCGCGAACGCCTATACCGCCAAGACCTACGGGCCGGATCGCGTGTTCGGCTTCTCGCCGATCCCGGCGATGTCGATGGTGAGCTACGCGGCCGGTGCCCGCTATCTGTCGCTGCTCGGCGGCGTCTGCATGTCGTTCTACGATTGGTATTGTGATTTGCCGCCGGCCTCGCCGCAGACCTGGGGCGAGCAGACCGACGTTCCGGAAAGCGCCGACTGGTACAATTCCGGCTTCCTGATCCTGTGGGGATCGAACGTCCCACAGACCCGCACGCCGGATGCGCACTTCTACACCGAGGTCCGCTACAAGGGCGCCAAGAGCGTCGTGATCAGCCCGGACTATTCGGAGGCCTCGAAATTCGCCGATCTCTGGGTCTCGCCGAAGCAGGGCACGGACGCTGCGCTCGCGATGGCGATGGGCCACGTCATCTTGAAGGAATTCCACGTCGAACGTCAGGCCAAATACTTCAACGACTATGTACGCCAGTACACGGACATGCCGATGCTGGTGCGGCTGGTGAAGCAGGGCGACGTCTACGTTCCGGAGCGCTTCCTGCGTGCATCGGACTTCGTGAAGGGAATGGACGAAGCCAACAATCCGGAATGGAAGACGGTCGCCTATGACGAAGCCTCCGGCGAGATCGTTGTGCCCAAGGGCTCGGTCGGTTTCCGCTGGGGCGAGAAGGGCAAATGGAGCCTGGAAGAGAAGGCGTCCGGCAATCAGGAGACGAAGCTCCGGCTGTCGCTGAGCGAGATCAAGGACGGCATCTCGGCGGTCGGCTTCCCGTATTTCGGCAATCGCGAGCACGACCATTTTGCGGGCACGGATCATCCTGATGTGCTGAAGCGCAACGTGCCGACCAAGACGCTGCAGCTTCCGGAAGGCGAAACCGTCGTGGCCTCGGTGTTCGATCTCTTCCTCGCCAATTACGGCGTCGATCGCGGCTTCGGCGGCGAGAACATCGGCAAGAACTACGATGATCTGCAACCGTACACGCCCGCTTGGGCGGAAAAGATCAGCGGCGTGCCGCGCGACCAGATCATCACGGTAGCTCGCGAGTTCGCGCTCAACGCCGAGAAGACTGGCGGCCGTTCCATGGTCATCCTCGGCGCCGGGCTGAACCACTGGTACCACATGGACATGAACTACCGCGGCATCATCAACATGCTGGTGATGTGCGGCTGCATTGGGCAGTCCGGCGGCGGCTGGTCGCATTATGTGGGCCAGGAAAAGCTGCGGCCGCAGTCCGGCTGGACGCCGCTGGCGTTCGGTCTCGACTGGGGCCGTCCGCCCCGCCAGATGAACTCGACCTCAGCGTTCTACGCCCATACCGACCAGTGGCGTTACGAGACGCTCGATGTCAGCGAGATCCTGTCGCCGACCGCGCCGGCTGGTCCGTGGGACGGCGCGCTGATTGACTACAACGTGCGCGCCGAACGGATGGGCTGGTTGCCGTCGGCGCCGCAACTGCAGACCAATCCGCTCGAAGTATCGAAGCGGGCTGCAGCCGCCGGCATGGAGGCAAAGGATTACGTCGCCAAGTCCCTGAAGTCGGGCGAGCTGCAATTGTCATGCGAGGATCCCGACAACCCCAGGAACTGGCCGCGCAACCTGTTCGTCTGGCGCTCGAACCTGTTGGGCGCTTCAGGCAAGGGCCACGAATACTTCCTCAAGCATCTGCTCGGCACCAAGCACGGCGTCATGGGCAAGGATCTCGGCGAACACGGCTCAAAGAAACCTCTCGACGTGAAATGGCACGAGGAGGCGCCGGAAGGAAAGCTGGACCTGCTGGTCACGCTCGACTTCCGGATGTCGACCACCTGCATGTATTCGGACATCGTGCTGCCGACGGCGACCTGGTATGAGAAGAACGATCTCAATACCTCCGACATGCACCCGTTCATTCACCCGCTGTCGGCGGCGGTCGACCCGGTCTGGGAGTCGCGCAGCGACTGGGACATCTACAAGGGCATTGCGGAAGCGTTCTCCCGGGTGGCGCCGGAAGTTCTCGGCGTCGAAAAGGACGTCGTGCTGACGCCGATCATGCACGATACGGCCGGCGAGATCGCGCAGCCCTTCGACGTCAAGGACTGGAAGAAGGGCCAGATCGATCCGATCCCCGGCAAAACCATGCCGGCGGTGACCGTAGTCGAGCGCGACTATCCGAACCTCTACAAGCGCTTCACCTCGCTCGGGCCGCTGATGAACAAGCTCGGCAATGGCGGCAAGGGCATGAGCTGGAATACCGACCACGAGGTCGAGCTGCTCAAGAAGCTCAACGGCGTCGTGACCGAGGAGGGCGCGAGCAAGGGGCTTGCCCGCATCGACAGCGCGATCGACGCCTGCGAGGTCATTCTCAGCCTTGCGCCGGAGACCAATGGCGAAGTTGCGGTCAAGGCGTGGGCGTCGCTGGAAGGCTTCACCGGGAGAGAGCACCGGCATCTGGCCATCCCGAAGGAGGATGAGAAGATCCGCTTTCGCGACGTCGTCGCGCAGCCGCGCAAGATCATCTCCTCGCCGATCTGGTCTGGTCTTGAATCCGAGAAGGTCTGCTACAACGCCGGCTACACCAACGTCCACGAACTGATCCCGTGGCGAACGCTGACCGGCCGCCAGCAGCTCTATCAGGATCATTTGTGGATGCGCGCCTTCGGTGAAGGGTTCTGCGTCTACCGTCCGCCGATCGACACCAAGACCGTCAAGCCGGTGATCGACCGCAAGCCGAACGGCAATGCGTCGGTGGTGCTGAACTTCATCACGCCGCATCAGAAGTGGGGCATCCACTCCACCTATACCGACAATTTGCTGATGCTGACGCTGTCGCGCGGCGGGCCGATCGTCTGGATCAGCGAGGTCGACGCCAAGGCTGCAGGCATTGTCGATAACGACTGGATCGAGGCCTACAACACCAACGGCGCGCTGGTCGCGCGTGCGGTGGTCTCGCAGCGCGTCAAGCAGGGCATGTGCATGATGTACCATGCCCAGGAGAAGATCGTGAACGTGCCCGGCTCCGAGCAGACCGGACAGCGTGGCGGTATCCACAACTCGGTGACCCGGGTCGTGACCAAGCCGACGCACATGATCGGCGGTTACGCCCAGCAGTCCTACGGCTTCAACTATTACGGCACGGTCGGCGCCAACCGTGACGAGTTCGTCATTGTCCGGAAGATGGTGAAAGTCGACTGGCTCGACACGCCCACTGCCGACCAGCCTGATACCCCCCGCTTGGAGGCCGCAGAATGAAGATCCGCGCTCAAATCGCCATGGTGTTGAACCTCGACAAGTGCATCGGGTGTCACACCTGCAGCGTCACCTGCAAGAACGTGTGGACCAGCCGCGAAGGCATGGAATACGCGTGGTTCAACAACGTCGAAACCAAGCCGGGCATCGGTTATCCCAAGGATTGGGAAAACCAGGCGCGCTGGAAGGGCGGCTGGAAACGCAAGCGCAACGGCAAGATCGAGCCGCGCATCGGCGGCAAGTGGCGCGTACTGGCGAACATTTTTGCAAATCCCGATCTGCCCGAGATCGACGATTACTATGAGCCGTTCACCTTCGACTACGCGCACCTGCAGCAGGCCAAGGAAATGACGGCGATGCCGACCGCGCGGCCGCGATCGCTGGTGTCGGGCGAACGGATCGAGAAGATCGAATGGGGTCCGAATTGGGAAGAAATCCTCGGCGGCGAATTCGCCAAGCGCTCGCAGGATTACAATTTCGAAGGCGTCCAGAAGGACATTTACGGTCAGTTCGAAAACACCTTCATGATGTACCTGCCGCGGCTGTGCGAGCACTGCCTCAACCCGGCCTGCGTCGCGGCCTGCCCGTCGGGCGCGATCTACAAGCGCGAGGAGGACGGCATCGTCCTGATCGACCAGGACAAGTGCCGCGGCTGGCGCATGTGCGTCTCCGGCTGCCCCTACAAGAAGATCTATTACAACTGGTCCTCCGGCAAATCCGAGAAGTGCATCTTCTGCTATCCGCGCATCGAGGCCGGCCAGCCGACGGTGTGTTCGGAGACCTGTGTCGGACGCATCCGCTACCTCGGCGTGGTGCTCTATGACGCCGACCGGATCGAAGAAGCCGCGAGCAAGCCCGACGAACGCGATCTCTACCAGGCCCAGCTCGACATCTTCCTCGACCCCAACGATCCCAAGGTCATCGCCGAGGCAGAGCGGCAGGGCATTCCGCATGCCTGGCTGGAATCGGCCAAGGCCTCACCGATCTGGAAGATGGCGATGGAATGGAAGGTGGCGTTTCCGCTGCACCCGGAATATCGCACGCTGCCGATGGTCTGGTACGTGCCGCCGCTGTCGCCGATCACCTCGGCTGCCTCCGCCGGCAAGATCGGGCTCGATGGCGGTATGCCCGATGTAAAATCGCTGCGCATCCCCATGAAGTATCTCGCCAACCTGCTGACCGCGGGTGACGAGAAGCCGGTGACCCTGGCGCTGGAGCGAATGATGGCGATGCGTTCCTACATGCGCACCAAGACCATCGACGGTGTCGTCGACGAGGTGGTCGCCAAGCGGGTCGGCCTCACACCGGCGCAGATCGACGAGATGTACCAGATCATGGCGATCGCCAATTACGAGGACCGGTTCGTAATTCCGACCGCGCACCGCGAACTCGGCGCCGACGCCTACGACATGCGCGGCTCCTGCGGCTTTACCTTCGGCAATGGCTGCTCCGGCGGCGAAAGCGATACAAACCTGTTCGGCTCGCCGCGCAAGGCCAAGAACCCCATGGAGATCGCGTGATGAAGACGTTCAAGATCCTCTCCGCGCTGCTCAGCTATCCGACCCAGGGATTGATCGACGCTGCGCCGGAGTTCCCGGCAATCCTCGATGCCGAGAAGCTGGTGCCTGCGGCCTGTCGCGGTGCGCTCGACCTCCTGGTCGAGGAAATCGCGGTCGGTGAGGTCTACGATCTGCAGGAACGTTACGGCCTGCTGTTCGACCGCAGCAAGACGCTGGCGCTGCATCTGTTCGAGCACGTCCACGGCGAAAGCCGTGATCGTGGCCAGGCGATGGTCGATCTCAAGGCGATGTACGAGAAGGCCAACCTGTTCATTGCAGCCAACGAACTGCCCGATTACGTGCCGCTGTTTCTCGAATTCCTTTCGATCCAGCCGCTCGCCGAGGCCCGTGAACTACTGGGCCAGACCGCGCATATTTTCGCAGCCCTCGCTGAGCGGCTCGAACGGCGGCAGTCGAAGTACAGGGCGGTGTTCGATGCGCTGGTCGCGATCTCGGCGGCGGCCCCGTCGCGCGAGATCGTCGACGAACTGCTGAAAGGGACCGATCCCGATCCGATGGACCTCGAGGCGCTCGATGCTGCCTGGGAAGAGGAAGAAGTGCGGTTCGGTCCCGGTGCCCAAGGGCAGGGCGCCTGCGGCCAAGAAGGCCTGATCGCGAAACTTCGCCATGCCAGACGCGCGGTCGATCCCGCGCCACGTCCGCAGTGAGGAGGCAGCGCCATGCAAACGCTCAATTCAATCGTGTTCGGCTGGTATCCCTACCTCTGCCTGACCGTATTCCTGTTCGGCAGCCTGTTCCGGTTCGACCGCGAGCAATATACGTGGCGGACAGGATCCAGCCAGTTGCTGCGGCGGCGGCAACTGACGTGGGGCTCCAACCTGTTCCACGTCGGCATTCTCTTCATCTTCCTCGGCCATTTCGTTGGCCTGCTGACCCCGATCCGGGTGTTCGACATGCTCGGCGTCTCGCACGGCTTCAAGCAGATGCTGGCGATCGTAGCTGGCGGTGTTGCCGGTCTGATGTGTCTGGTCGGCATTGCTCTGTTGACGCATCGCCGCCTGTTCGACGCACGCATCCGCGCCAACTCCTCGTTTGGCGATACCGCGATTCTGCTGTTGCTGTTCGCGCAGCTGCTGTTGGGTCTCGCAACCATTCCGGTGTCGATGGGCCATCTAGACGGCCATGAGATGGTGAAGTTCATGGATTGGGCGCAGGGCATCCTGACGCTGCAGCCCGGCGTTGCCGCCAACGTTCTGAACGTGCACCCGATCTTCAAGGCCCATCTTGTGCTCGGCATGACGCTGTTCCTCGTCTTCCCGTTCACGCGGCTGGTCCATATCTGGAGCGCGCCGGTCTGGTATCTCGGCCGCCGCGGCTATCAGGTGGTTCGGAGCCGCGACGGCCGCGTGGCCCGTCCCATTCAACCGGCGGAGTAGGTCATGGATTGCTCACTGACGAATACGCTGCCGAAGCCCAGGACGATCAGCGTTAACGGCAAGGTCATTCCACGCGAGGTGATCGCCCGCGAGGTGCAGAATCACCCGGCGGAAAAGCCGATCCTGGCGTGGCAGGCGGCGGCCCGCGCGCTCGTGGTGCGCGAACTGCTGTTGCAGGAATCGGCCCGGCTCAGGATCGAGGCGGAGCCCCTGTACGATGCCGAGGGGCGCTCCGAGACCGACGAGGAAGCGGCGATGCGCGCCTTGATCGAGCGCGAGGTCGTGACTCCGGAGCCGGACGAGGCGGCATGCCTGCGGTTCTACGAACAGAACCGCCAGCGCTTCCGCTCGGGAGACCTGTATGAAGCCGCGCATGTCCTGGTCGCCTCGCGTCCCGACGACGTCGCGGCACGCATGGAGACCCGTCTGATGGCTGAGAATATTCTGGCGGCTGTCCGGTCCGATCCGGCGCTGTTCGCGGAATTCGCCCGCAGCCAGTCCGCCTGCAAGACGTCGGCGCAGGAGGGGGGGCGGCTCGGTCAGCTGACGCGCGGCCAAACGGTCGCGGAGTTCGAGGCCGCGCTGGAGCGGATGCGTCCCGGCGAGTTCGCTATCGCCGAAACTCGCTATGGCTTCCATGTCATCCGGCTCGATCAGCATGCACCAGGGCAGGTGCTGCCGTTCGAACTCGCCCGCGACCGCATCGCCGACTATCTCGCGACCAGCGTCCAGAATCGCGCATTGGCGCAGTATGTCTCGGTGCTGGCCGGCCGGGCCGATATTTCGGGTGTCACGCTTGCCGCGGCATCATCGCCGCTCTTGCAGTAGGAGCGGGCAATGCAACTCGGCGACATCATCCGCAGCTTCAGCGAGGACGCGGCCGCCAGCGAGGCGCTGCTCGCCTGCAACGACATCGTGCTGTTCGCCCGCGTCGGCGATGCCGCTACCCGTTATGAGGAAACCGTCGGCGAATACGCCTCCGGCGCTGTCAGGCGCTTTGCCAATCTCGCCGGCAGCGAGGACTGGCTTGGCCTGATGAACGTCGTCGAGCGTACCGACGATCCCGGCACCGGCTGCCTCGTCTACATGGTCAACTGGTCGCTGAAAAAGGACGAGGCGCCGGAGCCGACCGCCCATGCTGGCTGTACCTGTGGCGGCGGGGGAGGCTGCTCATGAGTTCGCGTCCCTTGAACGCCAACGCGATCGGCTCTGGATCGTGATGCTGCCATGATCGATGAGCTGTTTGACCGCAATGTGGCCTGGGCGACGAGCAAGACCCGCAGCGATCCCGATTACTTTCGCCGTCTCGCCGAGCAGCAGGCGCCGCGCTATCTCTGGCTAGGCTGTTCGGACAGCCGCGTTCCCGCCAATGACATCGTTGGGCTCGATCCTGGCGAAGTGTTCGTGCACCGCAATGTCGGCAACATCGTCCACACCGGCGACATGAATTCGCTGTCGGTGCTGGAATTTGCCGTCGAAGCGCTGCAGGTGAAGCATATCATCGTGTGCGGCCATTGTGGCTGCGGCGGCATCCGCAGGGCGTTCGAGCCGCCGGTTGGCGGCGGTCTGGTCGATCACTGGCTGGCGCCGGTGCGGGAAATGTGCCGGCGCTGCGCGGACGATCTGGCCCGCCTTCCCAGCGATGCCGCCAGAATGGACCGCGCCTTCGAACTGAATGTCGAGCTGCAGCTCCGGCGGATCGCCGCCGCGCCGATTTTGCGCAGCGCCGGGCAGCTCCAGCAATCCATCACGGTTCACGGCTGGATCTATGGTCTGGGCGAGGGGCTGTTGCGCGATCTCGGGCTGAAGCTGTCGTCGCTTAACGATGCCGAAAGCCTCGACCGGGAAAGCGATGATGCCGGGCTTGCTGGCCCGTCACCATGGTTCGCCGCCATGCCGAGGAAGCATTCGAGGGTCGATCGATGCTGAAACCGCAGCTTCTGGAGGAGGGCTGACATGCCGGACAATCTGCTGGCACGGATCGGCGTGCTCACGATATCCGATCGCGCCAGCCGGGGCGAATATGAGGATGTCAGCGGCAAGGCGATCAACGATTTCCTCGCCCGTGTGATGCAGTCGAATTGGGTCGCAGTCGTCCGGATCGTGCCTGACGGTATCGAAAGTGTGGCGCAGGCGCTGACCGAGATGGTGGATCGCGAGGGGTGCGACCTGCTCCTGACCACTGGCGGCACCGGGCCGGCCCCACGTGACCTGACACCGGAAGCAACGCGGATGGTCATCACGCGCGAACTGGAAGGTTTTGGCGAACTGATGCGCCGGGTCAGCCTCGAACAGGTGCCGACCGCCATTCTCTCCCGGCAGACCGCCGGAACCCGCGGAAAGTGTTTGATCGTCAATCTGCCGGGACGGCCCTCGGCGATCGATGTCTGCCTGAACGCGGTCTTTCCCGCTGTACCCTACTGCCTCGATCTGATCGGGGCGCGACGAATGGAGGTGAATCCAGATGTATGCATTGCATTCCGTCCCGCCGTATAGCGCAAGCGTGCGGCCCCGGCAGGCCCTGGTGGCGATCGTGTACGCCAACGAGGCCTATCCGCAATCAACCTTTGAAGCCATCGTGGAGCATTGTCGCGGGCGGGGGCTTCGGGCGGCCGGCGTGCTGCAACATCCGGTTTGCTCGGATGCGGCAGGTCATTGCGACGTGGCGCTGGAAGAGCTCACGACCGGCCGGCGGACCGATCTGTTCGAAGACCGTGGTCCGGGCGCGCAAGGGTGCAGGCTCGACGTGGCGGCGCTCGCCGAGGTCAACGCGCAGGTGACGCGTTCGCTCGATGCGGCCCCGCAAGTGATGATCCTGAACAAGTTCGGCAAGGTGGAAGCCGAAGGCCGCGGGTTGCTCGATCTGATCGCCATCGCGATCGACCGCGGCATTCCCGTCGTGATCGGGGTCCCGATCCGCAACCTGGAGGCATGGCGCAAGTTTGCCGAGGGTCTGTCGGCCGAGTTCTCCAGCGATCCGTCCGAGACTCTGGATTGGCTCAACAGTACGTTTCCTGTTGCGATAGCGCAAAGTCCGGAGCCGGCGTCCTGTTAGACAATTGCTGAGAGCCTGCGAGACAGGGTGGAGGAAAAATGCCGACGCAGCTACAGGCACCACGGATCGACGCTTGCGTCGCCCCTTCAATGGAAGACCTCGTTTCAGTCGAGCGGGCGCTCGCCATCGGCCTGGCTGGGGCACGGCCGATCGTGGAAACGGAACGGGTGGACCTGTGCGACGTAAGCGGCCGGATTCTCGCGCAGACGATAAGGGCGGATGCCCCGCTGCCGCGTTTCGATTATAGCGCGATGGATGGATATGCGGTCGACACGACTAACCTGTCTGCCGACATTCCAACCTTGCTGAAAGTGACCGGCAGCATCCCGGCCCGCCGCACGATTGGAAATCCTGCGTTGCAGCGCGGGTGCGCCGTTCGCATCCTGACGGGCGCGCCGATTCCCGCCGGCGCCGATGCCGTCGTCGCTCAGGAAGACGTCCGTCGGGAAGGCGACAGTATCATTCTCTCCCGTTCAACGCGACCGTCCGACAACATCAGGCGGCGGGGTGAGGACGTCAGCGAGGGCGACAGCCTGATCGAAGTAGGCACGGTGATGGGGCCGTTGCAGGCGGGCGTTGCCGCGACCTGCGGCTATCCCGGCGTTCGCGTCTTCCGCAAGCTTCGCGTGACGATGTTCACGACCGGCTCTGAGCTTCGGCAACCCGGCGAAAGCATCCAGCCCGGCGAGATCTATGACTCGAACCGTTTCATCCTGCGCAGCCTGCTGGGCAGGCCGTGGATCGACATCGTCGATCTCGGAAGTTGCCTGGACCAGCCGTCCAAATTGCGAGCGATCTTCCAGTCGGCGGCTGCGTGCGCCGACGTCATCGTCAGCGCCGGCGGCATATCCGTGGGCGACGAGGACCACGTGGTGGAGGCGTTCCAGCGCTGCGGCGGAAAGCTGTGGGTTCGCAAGGTCGCCATCAAGCCGGGTAAGCCGCTCGTTCTCGGCAAATTGGCCGATGCGACCTACGTCGGTCTTCCCGGCAATCCCGGCGCGTTGTTCACGACGTTCAAAGTCATTGTGGATCAGATTTTGGCAGCTCGCGCCGGTATCAGGCCTGAGCGCGATAGTGAGTGCGCGGCAATCGCAAATTTCAACTGGAAGGGTCGGCCCGGCCGCACTACCTATCTGCCCGCCGTTCTCTTGGGCATCGAGAACGGCTTGCCGCTAATCGAGCTGTTGCCGGATGCCAACTCCGGCAAGCTGCATCAGCTCAGCCTCGCTGCCGGATTCGTAGTTGTCGCGCCAGAAGTGAAATCCATCGAATGCGGAGCACAGATACGCTGGCGGCCATTTGCGAGATAAGGAGTGTGGCTACCGCCACGCTGCCTGACAGGATTAGGCAAAGAATGGAGACCGCGATGCGATGCGGAGCCATTTTCGTCGTCAATGCCAAAGCGAGGTGCCCCTATTGTGCCCCAGCCTATTTGGGGCACGCCTCGAGGGAATAAATTCTATAAACTATTGATTTTAAAGGCTTGTGGTAGACGCACAAGGGTTCGAACCTTGGACCTCTTGCGTGAAACCAGTCCGTGGATCCCTAGTCAACCAAACGAGGGGTTTAGTCTAGCTTGGCTGGCAGAAAAGGCCGGGCAGGAATCAAGCACACTGATCCATGCCGCACGGTTCGGGCCACGGATTCTCATGTCACCTATCGCAAAAGGATAGTGAGCTCAGGCTATGTTAAGGCTTGGCGTTGTGATCCAGGACTGTGAAGTGGTTCATAGGTACTGGTCTGAGTGAAACCTAGACCCATCGAGTGGAGTTTTGGCGGGAGGACACGATGAAATCGCAGCGCTTGCTCGGCATCCTTACCAGCTTCGCCTTCATTTTCGGGAGCTTTCCCAGCCCGGCCATGGCCTGGTGGGATGCGGGCCATATGCAGATCGCTTACGTGGCCTACAAGAAACTCAATGCTTCGGTCAAAGATAAGGTGGATATTCTCCTGAGACTTAATCCGGACTATGGCAAATGGACCGCGGGCGTCACGGATCCGAAGACGGCGAAGCTATACGCATTCGTTCACGCTGCCACCTGGGCAGACGATATCAAGACCAAAGAATACAATTACACTCGCGATAAAGCGGATAGTCCACCGGCCAGCCAAAACATAGGCTACGCCGACAAGAACCAGCATCCCTACTGGCACTTCAAGGACATCAATTGGTCGCCGGATATGACGCCTCTTCCCCCGCCAGATCCCGTTGATCTGGTCACACAATTGAACGTGATGATCGCGGCGCTTCCCGCAGGTTCCGGCGCACCAGATGATGTGCGGTCTTATGACCTCGTCTGGATCCTGCATCTTGTGGGCGACGCGCATCAGCCACTTCACGGCAGCGGGCGCTACACAAGACAAATCCCGGATGGCGACGCCGGTGGCAATGCCGAGCAAGTGATTCCAGCCACGGGGGAGACCGTAGCGCTTCATGCCTACTGGGACGCGGTTTTTGGAGGCTACTCATCTGCTTACGGAGCCGTATTCGACGCCGACAGCAAGGAGGGAATCGCAAGTCTCTCCGTGAATGACGTTGCTGCCAAGATTGCTGATCCGCAGAGGTGGATCGAGGAAAGTGCGGAATTGGCAAAGCAATATGCATACGCGCCCCCGGTCAGCCTGGGAAAGAATGCGGTCTATCTAACCCGAGAATACGAAACCAATGCGCACAACATTGCGCGCAGTCAGGCTGCCCTTGCGGCAGCCCGGCTTGCGAATCTGATAAACAATGCCTTGAGGTGAGCCGTGCGCAGCTGGCGAGAGCGACTTACATAATTCTGTCTAGTTAAGGTAGAGCATTCATACTTTACTTTTTGAGGCGTCGAAGCTCGCTGTCGTTCTTGGACTTTGGCAGCATCGATTTCCGTTGCCTGTTTGATCGGCCTCGTTTGGCTGGCGCGGCATGGCCGAATGATATCATTCTCGATTCAATGTCTCGAATAAGATCGCTCACGGCGTCGATGCGAACCGCGTTGTGCCGAGCCAAAAGACCATCTGAAAGTGTTAGGTATGGCGAGGCCGTCTCCGCTGACCTCAACAATACATAGTCTTGAATCGCCTCGTTAGAATCGTTCAGCCGCAAGTAGACGCCAAATTCGGCGCGCTGCTTTCTCTGGTGGGCTCTCCATAGCGCAACGTGCTTTGGCGACCGCTTCGCCAACTTTCGAACCACTTGAAAGGAGATGATCTTATCGCTTCCGTTCTGTGTCAGTGCTGTTCCATCGTCGGTGAGGTTCAAGCGAACCCCGAGATCGGCCTTCAACGCCTCGGCAACCTGGTTTGCTAGCTCCGATAATACCGCGGTCCAGCGATCCCGCGCGTCAAACCACCTACAGTCGCGCGATCCATCATAGTCGATGAGCTTGTAGGCGTTTCTGATCGAACCAAAATGCTTGACGTAGCATGCGGGAGATGGAAGGCCCGCTGTCTTCTTGATGATGCTGGAACTGAGCTTTCCCTTGCGGGCAAGAGCAATGCGGAGTCTGCGCAACATCTGGTCTTCCGGGATCGAGATGTATCGCTCTGCCATAATCTTTTGAGCGCGCGCGAAAAGATCCTGGTCGATCGCCGGCGGTACTACTCCAAGCCTCCGGACCCACAGATGGTCGGGATTGCTTACTTGCGTCTGTCCGAGACGCCGGGAGGTTTTGTTGTAGACGAGATTGCCGACATAGTTCTCGTTTTTCAGAATGTCGTGAACCATGAGGGAGCTCCAAGGGCGCCCATGGTGATTGGGGACGTTCCCTTGATTGAGCTGCCGTGCAATTTCAGCGTCGGTTTTGCGATTGAGGACAAACTGCTGGAATATCCACCTGACGACCGCTATCTCTTCGTCTGGTCCGATCCGAAGTCGCACACGGTCGGCTTGCAAGGCCTTGAACTCACCTTTTGCCAGCAGGCCTTTCGAGCATTCCCTTTCATCGACCATTTCCCGACGGAGCCCGAACGTTAGCGGTGCGCCGACGCGGTAGCCTAGGCTCGCTATCCGGCAGTGACCGGCGAGCACTTTTACCCCAAGCTCCCGGCTCCACTCTGCCGCCATCAGCCGCTTTGCGGTCTTGCCGAAACTCGCGATCATGCTCCCATCATTTTCAAACTGCTCAGCGCAATAGACAACCTTGACGCCGCGTTGCTTGCACAGGAACTCGTAGTGCGCACTTTCGTCGACATCTTGAAAGCGCCCCCAGCGGCTGACGTCATATACCAGGATGTGACCGAAATCTGCGCGCCCCAGTTGGACATCCTCGATTAGTTCTGTCAGGCCCGGCCGTCTCCTGATCGTCAGGCCGCTGCGTCCTTCGTCGACATAGGTCCGGACGATCGTAAGGTTGCGTTGCTCAGCGTAGGCCGCTATTGCGGCCCGCTGATTTTGAATCGAATATCGCTGCATTTCCCTCGACATTCGCACGTACTGGGCCGCACGAAGCGCCTTTTCGGCCTTTGCCAGTTGCGTGTTGCGGCGGACGACGAGTGCATTGGCCATGACCAACACTCCGGAATGCAGCCAGGGCGGCCAGTTCTATGCGTGCCCCCCGGAAGGGTTGCCTGACTCTTCAATCTGACGAAGAACGGTGGCGATGCTGCGTGTGCAAATTTCGACAAGCTCGGGTTCAGCTAGTTTACGTGCAATCGACTTGCGCGCTAACTGTAGCGCGGCCTCGCGCTGATCTTTGGGAAGTCCGGCAATCTCCATTGCCATGCGCTGGATGAGGCCTGTGATCCCTTCGTAGACTGCTTTTTGGTCTGGCGTCATGACGTTCACCCCACGGCTTTGGCAATATTCAACCGCAACCGGAGGGCGAGGGCAACCATGATTAGCGCGGAATAGGTCGCTTTCTTGGTAGCGGAACGCGCGCCGTGAAAATCAGCTGATCAGTGCTGGCTGACGCCTGAGCGAGTGGTGCTCGCCTGAGATTTCCGGGTCAACTTCCAGGTAGGCTATTGCTGCTTTTTCATTTTCAATTGGATGTTTTCCGGCGGGTTTGAATTCGCTGGCTCGGAAGAGATGCGAGGATCCGGATTCCATGTTGGACGGCGGAGAATGGTTAATAAACCGTCACCTCGATGTAATTAACGCCAGTTTATATTCCGGCCGCTGAGGTCGAATACGACATCAAATGATTCTGCCTTCAACGCTGCGCGAGCCCCTCGTGCCGCCGCGGCTTGCTTTTGCCTTTTTCGCAACGGAGAATTTAAATGGCTCTTGGTCCCGGTTCGATTGCTTTCGTCGGTTTCAACGCTGACGGAAATGATGGATTCGCTTTCATGGTCATCGATCCGATCGCGGCTGGATCGGTTATCCGCTTCAGCGACAACGAATGGAACGGTCTGGCAATCGGGTCTGGCGGCGCCTTCAACACGGGCGAGGGCGGTCTGACGTGGACCAATGGCGGAAGCGAACTGGCCGCTGGAACGATCGTCGAATTCCTCAATACCTCTTCCTCCACCACGCGCACTGTGAATATCGGTAGCGTTTCCGGCGGCACGATCGCGCTCGGCAATTCGGACGAGGCGATCTACGCCTTTGTCGGCACCTCCGAGAGCGTGCCGACCACTTTTCTGACGGCGGTCACGAATACAAATGGCGGCTTCACCACCGCGACCGGCAGCGGGCTGCTCGGCGGTACCGGGCTCACCGCCGGCGCGACGGCGCTGGTGCTGCCCCTGACTGACGGCGCCGATGTCGCCGTGTTCGACCCGATCCTCGGCGGAAGTTCGTTCGCATCCCGCGCCGCCGCCCTCATCGCGCTCAATACGACTGCGAACTTTGTCGCGCAGAGCGGCAGTGGCAGCCAGGAAGCCGATGGAACTGCGCCGGACGCACCGTTTCTCACCGACCCGCAGTCTCCGATCGCAGGCGTGACCTTTACGATCGGGTCCGGCACGCCACCGCAGACGGTTGCGTTTGCGGCCAACTCAGTCTCCGTCTCTCACGCAGAAGGAAACTCGGGAACCACAACCTTTACCTTTAATGTAGAGCGCACCGGCGGCACCGCCGGCGACGTCAGCTTCAGCGGCCAGTTGACTTCGGCAGTGGCCAACGCGACGGATTTCAATGGTGCGGTCGCCGTGCCGTTCGCATTCAACGGGACGATACCGGCGGGCCAGGCTTCGGCGACCGTGACGATCCTGATCAATGGCGACACCGCCGTCGAAGCGGACGAGAATTTCACGCTCACCTTGCAAACAGCGTCGAACAGCGATGGCGCGGTTCCGACTTCGCTTGGAACGCAGGTCGCGGCGACCGGGACGATTCAGAACGACGATGCCGCCGGGCCTGGAAACGTGATCGAAGGTATCACGATCCTCGACCAGGCGCCGTCGCTGCAGGGCGATGTTGTGACCCCTGTGGCCACCAATGCCGTCCAACTCGTGCGGCTGGGCAATTATGTGCCTGCCGCGGGCACCAACGCCGAAGTGGTTTCGTTCGATCCTTCAACCGGCCGCGCCTATGTCCTCAACACCATCGGCAACAAGATCGATGTCGTTGCAATCGATGCGACCGGTGCCGCAAGTTTGGTGTCGTCGATCGACCTGACCGCGCTCGACGGCTTTGGCGGGGCCAACTCGGTCGCGATCAAGAATGGAATTCTGGCCGTGGCCTATGCGAGCGATCAACCGGGCGCTGACGGCTCCGTTGCATTGTTCGACGCCAACGGCACGCTCATCAAGGCAGTGGAAGTGGGAACTGGTCCCGACCAGGTGGTGTTCACCGCCGACGGCTCGAAGCTGCTGGTTGCCAACGAGGGTGAGCCGACTTCGGTCACATTGCCCGGCGGCGGCTCGCAACTGATCAACCCCGAGGGCAGCGTATCCATCATCGATCTGTCCGGCGGCGCGGCAAGCGCTGCGGTTTCAGCGACGATTTCTTTCGACCTGCTCGATGGTTACGAGGCAGCGTTGAAGCAGGCTGGCATAGCGCTGTTGACCGGCCAGACGGCATCGGCGGACATCGAGCCGGAATACATCTCGGTGTCGCCGGACGGCACGCGCGCTTACGTCACGCTGCAGGAAGTCAACGCGGTCGCCGTGATCGATCTGACCGATCCGGCTGCGACCAAGCCGCTCGCAATCCTGCCGCTCGGCGGCGTCGATCGTAATCTGGCCGGCAATACGTTCGATGCCAGCGACCGGGACGGTCCGTCGAACGGTCAGGCCATCGATCTCCGCAACGCCGATGTCATCAGCCTGCTGCAGCCGGATGCGATCGCCAGCTTCAAGGTCGGCAGCGATACCTACTTCGTTACCGCCAACGAGGGCGACGCCCGTGTGGCACTCGACGACGAGGCCACGCTGGCGGAACAGAGCGGCGGCGTATTCACCATCGACCTCGATGATGCCGCGTATCCCAATGAAGCCGCGATGCGGGCCAACGCCGAACTCGGCCGCCTGCGAATCCGCAGGGATCTCGGCGACATCGATGGCGACGGGGACATCGACCAGATCTACGCCTATGGCGGTCGCAGCCTGTCGATCTTCAAGCAAAATGCCGACGGCACCATCACCAAGGTGCGCGACACCGGCGGTGAGTTCGAGGCGATTATCGCGCGGGATTTTGCCACCCGGTTCAACATCGACACCTCCGAAGGCGGCGGCTTCGATACCCGGTCCGACAACAAGGGGCCGGAGCCGGAGGGCGTGGATATCGGCGTCATCAACGGGCGGACCTATGCGTTCGTCAGCTTGGAGCGCGCCGGCGGCGTGATGATCTACGATATCACCGATCCCGCCAACGCGTCATTTGTAGGGTACAACCCGCCGGCAGCGGGCGAAGGCAATGCGCCCGAAGTGACCAAGTTCATCAGCGCCGAGGATTCGCCGACCGGAACGGCCCTCGTGCTGACCGCCAACGAAGGCAATTCGTCGGGGAACGCCTTTAGCGGCTCGGGCCTGACCGTCTACGCGGCCTTGCCGCAGGGTTATTCCCAGGAGGTCCGTGTCGCGTCGTCCTCGACCAGCGTAACGCAGGTCGAAGGCGACAGCGGCACCACCGCCTTCACCTTCACCATCGAGCGCACCAACGGCACCATCGGCTCGGTCGACGTGACGCTGCAATTGGCGGCGGGCGCCAGCAATGGCGCCAATGCGCAGGATTTCGCCGGCACAACGGGCCTGCCGAGCAGCGTTACGGTCACCATTCCGGCTGGCCAGGCATCGGCCACCGTGACGATCAACGTCGCCGGCGATGCGACGTTTGAAGCCAACGAGAACTTTACGGTCACCATCACCAATGCGACCACGACGCAGCAGGGCATCACCGCCGCGGTCAGCGCCACCCAGTCCGTCGCGACCGGCACGATCCAGAACGACGACCTGATACACATCTACGACGTTCAGGGCGCGGGACATCGCTCGGCCTATGTCGGCCAGCTGGTGACCGTGCGCGGCATCGTCACCGCCATCGACGCCTCCGGCACCGAGAACGGCGGCAACAACCCGGTCGGCTATTACATTCAGGACGCTATCGGCGACGGCGACTACCGCACGTCGGACGGCGTGTTTGTTTTCCTGGGAACCGGCGCGGGCGTCACGATTCCCGCCGGCATCGTCGTTGGCGCGGAAGTCCAGTTGACGGCAACCGTCAGTGAGTTCGCCAGCACCAACCAGCTTTCGACGACGCAGCTCAATCCGGTGGCAGGCACGACCAGCATCGTATCCACCGGCAATGCGCTGCCGACCGCCGTGCGCGTCGGGGACGTCGACAATTTCGCGACCGGCCTCGAGCGCAAGCCTGCGCTGGTGTCGCTCGGCGACGATGATGTCGACACCGCGCCCCCGGCCGGCATCTACGACCCGGTCAATCAGGGATCGGATTTCTGGGAATCCCTGGAAGGTATGCGTGTCACGCTCGAAGACGTGCGCGTCACCAGTCCTTTCCGCTCGGCCTTTGATGAACAGTTCGTAACCCCGAACGTCGGCGCCAACTCCTCGACCAATCCGCGTGGCGGCCTGACGATCAGCGATACGACGCCGGGAACGACCCAGCCGGCCGACAAGGTGTTCGACTTCAATCCCGAGCGCATTCAGTTGGATGACGAGGCAGGCGTGGCGCTGCCGACAGGCTTTCAGACCGGCGATCGCCTAGGCGACGTGACCGGCGTCGTCAACTACGCCAACGGCCAGTATGAGGTGAATACGACCGAGGCCTATGGTCCGGTGACGACTGCGAACCTCGAGAAGGAAACCACCACCATCGAGGCGAACCTGGACCGGATCCGCGTTGCGACCTTCAACGTCGAGAACCTGACGCCGGTGGGTCAACCGGTGGATGGCGTGCCGACGCCGGCAAGCAAGTTCGCCGGCCTTGCGGCGGCCATCGTCAACAACCTGAAGACGCCAGAGATCATTGCGCTCCAGGAAGTGCTGGACAATGACGGGGCCACCAGCTCGGGCACCACGAGCGCCTCGGAGACGCTGTCGCAACTGATCGACGCTATCGTTGCCGCCGGCGGACCGCGCTACGTGGCAATCGATTCGCCGCCGATCGACAATATCGGCGGCATCCCGAACGGCAATCAGCGCGTCGCCTATCTGTATGACCCGCTTGCGGTTTCGCCGACCTCCCGCAATGGCCTGACCGACATTGTCACCGACGCCAACGGCGTGAAGGTGCAGCAGTTCGCCAGCGCCAACCAGATCGGGCAGGGCAATACCGACTTCACCGCCACGCGCAAATCGCTGCCGATGGAATGGTCGCCGGTGGGCTACACCGACGACCAGGGCGGTACGTTCTGGACCGTCAACAACCATCTGTCATCAAAGGGCGGCTCGACGCCGCTTTACACCACGCTGCTGGACTTGCCGCTCTATGCCGACCCGATCAACGGATCTTCGCAGCAGACCGGTACGTCGAGCGAGCGTGAAGGCCAGGCCGAAGCGATCAACGCCTTTGTCGATGGGCTGCTGGCAAACGGGTCTGCGACCGACGACCGTATCGTCGTGCTGGGTGACCTCAATGACTTCCAGTTCTTCCCGGTTGTCGATCTCGTGACGGGTCAGCTCGTTCGCACCACCGCCAGCCCGGATGGCACCCCGAGTGTCTTCACGCCCGGCACCGCGGTGCTTTCGGAGCTGATCAGCAAGCTTCCTGAAAACGAGCGCTATTCCTACAATTTCGACGGCAACGCACAGGCGCTGGATCACATCCTGGTGTCCAACAACCTGCTCGACAGTGCCCAGTTCGATATCGTGCACATCAATTCGGAGTTCATCGACCAGGTCTCCGATCACGATCCGTCGGTATCGTCGCTCGTGATGTCGCGTTCGGCTGCCATCGCAACCAATGGCAACGACCTGTTCGACCAGGCCGCCTACACCGCGAAGTTCGGCGTGCGCGGCAGCCTCAACGGCAATGACACGATCGACGGACTTGGGGGCGACGATCGCATCGCCGCCGGAAGCGGCAACGACTTCGTGGATGGCGGCGCCAACGGCGCGGTGGGCGACATTGCCGTGTTCACCGGCGCGCGAAGCAACTACACCGTCACCGTGGAGGCCGGCTCGTTTGTCATCACCGACAACCGCACCGGATTGTCAGACGGCACCGATATCATCACGAACATTGAGCTATTCGAATTCGCGGATCGTACATTCACGGCCGCCGAGTTGGCTGATGTGACGGGTCCCGTGCTCACAGCGGCGTCCCCTGCCGACAACGCGGCCGACGTCGCCGCCGGCAACAACATCGTGCTGACGTTCAACGAAGCCGTTGCCGCAGGTACCGGGAACATCGTCATCAGCAACGGCGCGGGCGACACCCGCACCATCGCGATCGGCGACGCCTCGCAGGTCACCATCTCCGGCAACACCGTCACCATCAATCCGACCGCCGAGCTGGCGGCCGGCGCCAGCTATGACGTCACGCTGGCCTCGGGCGTGATCACCGACATCGCCGGCAATGCGTTCGGCGGTATCGCGCAGAACGAACTCGACTTCACCATCGCGGCACCGCAGACCTACCGGTTGCAATTGCTGCACTTCTCGGACGGCGAAGCCAGCCTGCTGGCGACCAAGACCGCGAAGAATCTCGCTGCCCTCGTGGACGCCTTCGAGGACGACTACGCCAACACCCTGGTGGTCTCCGGCGGCGACAACTTCCTCGCTGGTCCATTCCTTTCTGCGGGTACCGACCCGTCCGTCCGCGCCGCGATCAACGCCGCATCGGGCTCGACCATTGCTGCGGGCGTCAACGTGCCGATTGCAGCCGCCGACATCTCCATTCTGAACGCGATCGGCGTCGAGGCCTCGACCATCGGCAACCACGAGTTCGACCTCGGGTCACGCGTCCTGCGCGATTCGTTCACGCCCGGCAGCGTTGCCGGCTATTCCGGTGCGAACTTCGTCTACCTGTCATCGAATCTCGACTTCTCGGGCGACGCCGACCTCAACCCGCGCTTCACCAATACGGTGGGCAACGGAACGGGGACGCTGACCCAGGAAGCCAATACGTTGAAGGGCCGGATTGCGCCGGCTGTGGTGATCACGGAGGGCACCGAGAAGATCGGCCTGGTTGGTGCGACCACGCAGTTGATCGAATCGATCTCCTCGCCGACCGGCACCGAGGTAAAGGGGTTCCCCACCGGTCCCGGCGCCAACGGCGAAGTCAACGACATGGTGCTGCTCGCAGCCCAGCTGCAGCCGATCATCGACGAACTCATCGCCGAGGGCGTCAACAAGATCATCGTTCAGTCGCATCTGCAGCAGATTCAGAACGAGAAGCTGCTGGCAACGCTGCTGAGGGGCGTGGACATCATCCTGTCGGCTGGCTCGGACACGCGCCTTGCCGATGCCGACGACGAACTGGTCGCGTTCCCGGGCCATAGCCCGATCGCCGCCGACACCTACCCGCTGGTCACCACGGGCGCTGACGGCGGTACCACGCTGATCGTCAACACCGACAGCGAGTACACCTATCTCGGTCGACTGGTCGTCGACTTCGACAGCCAGGGCCGGGTCGTTCTCCCGAGCCTCACGGCAAACCAGTCGATCAACGGTGCGTACGCCTCGACGGCCGAGAACGTGGCGGAAGCGTTCAACACTACGGTCGACAACCTCGAAAATACCGCGTTCGCAGATGGTACCCGCGGCGACAAGGTCCGTGACGTCACCGACGCCGTTCAATCCGTCATCAACGTCAAGGACGGTAACCTGTTCGGGTTCTCCAGCGTCTACCTTGAGGGTGAGCGCGCCATCATCCGTAACGAGGAAACCAACCTCGGAGACGTCTCGGCCGACGCGAACGCGGATGCCTTGCGCGATGCGATCGGCGACGTCCCGTTCGTGATCTCGCTCAAGAACGGCGGCGGGATCCGATCGTCGATCGGTACGGTGTCCGATCCCGATCCGATCACCGGCGCGATCACCAAGCTGCCGACTGAAGCCAATCCGGACGCCAACAAGCCGAGCGGTGCGATCTCGCAGCTCGATATCGAAAACTCGCTGCGCTTTGACAACAAGCTGATGGCGTTCGACACCACCGTGCAGGGCCTGCTCAACCTCCTCAACTGGGGTGCGGGCCTCGGTCCGAACAATGGCGGCTTCCCGCAGATTGGCGGCGTCGCGTACTCCTACGATCCGACTCGGCCGGGCAACGTTGGCACCACGCCTGGTTCCCGCATTCGCGACCTTTCCCTGATCGACGAGGACGGCAATGTCATCGTCAAGCTGGTCGATAATGGCGTCATTTTGCCGGATGTCCCCTCGGTCATCACGGTGGTGACATTGAACTTCACCGCCAATGGCGGCGACGGCTATCCAACCAAGGCAAATGGCGAGAATTTCCGCTATCTGCTCGCGGATGGCACGCTGTCGGCCCCGGTGGACGAGGCGCTCGACTTCACCTCCGCGGCCGGGTTTGCCGGAGGCGGAACCACCGCAGCCAGCGTATTGGGCGAGCAGAAGGCGTTTTCGGACTATATTTCCGAAAACTTCGGCACCCCGGCGACGGCCTACGACACGATCGATACCCCGCAGTCGGGTGACCTTCGCATCCAGAACCAGGCGGTTCGTACCGACACCGTGCTCGACGCTCAGGCCGTGACCCTTAACGGCGGAACCGGCGACGATCGTCTCAATGGTTCGGCGCTGGACGACGTGCTGACCGGCAACGGCGGCAACGACACGCTGTTCGGCTATGGCGGCAACGACCTGTTGCGCGGTGGTGGCGGCAACGACAAGCTTTACGGCGGACCGGGCCGCGACACCCTGCTCGGCGGATCCGGTGACGATCTGCTCGACGGCGGCGAGCAGAACGATCAGCTCGAAGGCGGCCGCGGCGCTGACGCGCTGGCGGGCGGTGCGGGTTCGGATCAATACTCCTACGAGTTGGGAGACGGCTCCGACACCATTACCGAGAAGTCCGCGACGCCTGCCGACACCGACGAACTGGTGTTCCAGGATCTGGTCGCCTCGAACGTCACGTTCCAGAAGCACGGCAACGACACTGAAATCCTGCTTGCCGATGGCGGCGTGATCACGCTGAAGGACCAGCAGGCTGGTGGTGGTGTGGAGAAGGTGGTCTTCGCCAACGGCCAGCAGCTCGACCGCGCCGGCATCGACGGGGCACAGGTCAATCGTGGCCCGCTGGCAGTGGACGATACGGCGGCGGCCCTCCTCGAAGACGCCGCGGCCTTCGTGATCGCGTTCGCCGATATTCTCGGCAACGATAGCGATGCCGATCTCGACTCGCTGTCGATCAGCGCCGTCTCCAATGTGGTCGGAGGGACTGTGGAGCTGGTCGCGGGCGGCGTGAAGTTCACCCCGGCGGCCAACTTCAGTGGCGCGGCGTCGTTCGAATACACGCTCAGCGACGGCCGTGGCGGTTCGGATACCGGCAAGGTCAGCTTCGTCGTCACGGCGGTGAACGATGCGCCGACGGTGACGTCTCCGGTGACGGCGAACACCAACGAGGACACCGTGCTGGTCGGTCAGGTCGCCGCCGGCGATGCGGATGGCAACGTGCTGACGTACCAGGCTGGACCCGCCCAGCACGGCACGGTGAGCGTCAATGCCCAGGGCCAGTACACCTACACGCCCACCCTGAACTACAACGGCACCGACAGCTTCAGCATCACGGTCAGCGACGGCATCGCACCGCCGGTCGACGTCGCGGTGAATGTGACGGTCGCGGCGGTGAACGACGCGCCGACAGTGACGTCGCCGGTGGCAGCCGGCACCAGCGAAGACACCGCGCTGGTTGGTCAGATCGCTGCTGGCGATGTGGATGGCAATACGCTTAGCTTCCAGGCCGGCGCCGCTCAGCACGGCACGGTGAGCGTGAATGCGCAGGGCCAGTATATCTACACGCCGCAGCTGAACTACAACGGCGACGATAGCTTCACGATCAAGGTCAGCGACGGCATCGCGCCGCCGGTCGACGCTGTCGTGAACGTAACTGTCGCTGCGGTGAACGATGCGCCGGTCACCGTGAACGACGTCGCCACCGCCGGTGAAAACCAGTCGAAGGCGTTCGCCCTGACGGCAAACGACACCGATGTCGAGGATGGTGTTCCGCCGACCCTGACGGCCTTCGAGGTGACGGGAGTGTCGGGCATCAACCTGAGCAACGCGAGCGCCCAGTCGGCCTTCTCGATCAATCAGAGTGGCCAACTGCATTTCAACCCCGGCAACCTGTTCGACGGTTTGAACAATGGCGAAAATGCCAGCGTCACGATCCGTTATACGGCGCAGGACTCCGCCCACGCTTCGTCGACCGGCATATTCACGCTGACGGTCGCCGGCGAGACGGATGCGAACGTGATCAACGGCACCAACGGCGCCAACCTGCTGTTTGGCACCGGGGGCGTCGATCTGATCAATGCGCGCGGCTCGGCCGACTTCGTCTTCGCCGAAGGCGGCGACGACATCGTCAACGCCGGCGACGGCAATGACTTTGTGTCCGGCGGTGCCGGCAAGGACATTCTGCGCGGCGAAGCCGGCCGCGACAGCCTGTCCGGCGACAATGGAAACGACACGCTGGTCGGCGGACAGGGCAACGATCTGCTCTATGGCGGCCAGGGCAACGACACCTTCGTGTTCCAGCGCGGGGACGGACGCGACACCGTGTTCGACTTCAAGTCCGGTGCGGGCTCCGATGACGTCATCCAACTCGATGCCGCGGCGTTCGCCGACTTCAATGCGCTGATGCAGTCGGGCGCGGTGACGAACACCCTGATCGGTGCCGAGATCGAGTATGCCGACGGGTCCAGCATCACGGTGGTCGGCGTCAGCAAGAATACGCTCACGGTGGACGACTTCCGCTTCGCCTGACGTCCAGGCTGGCTTGACCGTATGAATTGGGGGGCACGTGCGCCCCCCAATTGTCTTGTCAGATATCTGTAACAAATCTCGGCTACGGCCAAGGCCGGACGAGTGAGCGCACCCAGTGACAGTCAGCCGGCAACCATCCGGAAATGCCCGCAGCGAGCTCAGCGCCGCGCTTGCGCGTTGCCGGTCGGCCTTTATTGCCATCGCCGGATTCAGCGCGATCCTGAATATTCTTGCGCTGACCGGCTCCATGTTCATGATGGAGGTCTACGACCGGGTGCTGCCGAGCCGGAGCGTGCCGACGCTGGTCGGCCTGCTCGTTCTGGTGCTCGTTCTCTACTTGTTTCAGGGATTGCTGGACGCCCTGCGCGGCAGGCTGCTGGTCCGGATCGGCATCCGTCTCGACCAGGAAATGTCGAATCGCGTCTATGCGACGGTGATGCGCCTGCCGATCCAAGCGCCCAAGCGTGGCGAATCGATCCACCCGCTGCGTGACCTGGATACCGTCCGCAGCTATCTGTCCGGCCCCGGACCGACGGCGTTCTTTGACCTGCCCTGGGTGCCGCTCTATCTCGCGATCTGTTTCGCCTTCCATTTTTGGATCGGCGTCACCGTGCTGGCCGGCGCATTGGTGCTGGTTTCGCTGACGCTGCTGTCGGAATTGCTTGCCAAGCAATCGTCACTCGATGCCAACCGCATCGGCAACCAGCGCGCCCGGCTGGCAGAGACCAGCCGTCGAAATGCGGAGGCATTGACGGCGCTCGGCATGACCGGCCGGATTTCCGGTCGCTGGCAGTTGCTGAACCGCAAATTCCTCTCCGGGCATGCGCAGTCGAGCGATCTCGCCGCGGGCCTCGGAGCCATGGGACGGACATTCCGGATGATGCTGCAGTCCGGGGTGCTGGCCGTCGGCGCCTACCTCGTTATCAACCAGCAGGCCACCGCGGGCGTCATCATCGCATCGTCGATCCTGTCGGCGCGGGCACTTGCCCCGGTCGATCTGGCGATTTCGCACTGGCGCAGCTTCGTCGGCGCGCGGCAGGCGCGCGAGCGCCTGAACAAGCTGCTCATGCTGCTGCCGGAACTGCGCAGTCCTACCTCGCTGCCAAGGCCGCAACGCAGCCTCGCGGTTGACAATATCAGCGCAGCGCCGCCGGACGTGCAGCGGGCCGTGGTGCACGAGGTGACGTTTGCGCTGAAGGCCGGCAACGGGCTCGGGGTGATCGGGCCGAGCGCATCGGGGAAATCGTCGCTGGCCCGGGTCCTTGTCGGCCTGTGGCCGCCTGCGCGCGGCACCGTCCGGCTCGACGGTGCGACGCTGGACCAATGGGTTCCCGACGAACTCGGGCGCCACGTCGGCTATCTCCCGCAGGACGTCGAACTGATCGAAGGGACGGTTGCGGAGAACATCTCGCGATTCGATCCCGACGCCACGCCGGATGCGATCATCGCAGCCGCGAAGGCGGCCGGCGTCAACGAACTCGTGCTTGCGCTGCCGCAAGGCTACGATACCGAGATCGGCGAGCAGGGTTCGGCGTTGTCGGCCGGGCAGCAACAGCGCATCGCGCTGGCGCGCGCGCTTTACGGCGATCCATTTCTCGTCGTGCTGGACGAACCGAACTCCAATCTCGACGTCGAGGGCGACGAAGCGCTGACCCAGGCCATTCTCGGCGCGCGGGCACGGGGGGCGATCGTGGTCGTGGTCGCGCACCGTCCGAGCGCATTATCGGGGGTCGATCACGTGCTTGCGATGAACGGTGGGCGCCAGCAGGCCTTCGGCCCCAAGGACGAGGTGCTGGCCAAGGTGCTGCGCCGCGATCCCGTCGTCAGTGCGTCCAAGATTGTTCAAGCGGTCAAGGGATAGCGCATGCCGGATCGGGACTTGTTCGACGCGCGTCCGTCCATCCGACGCCATATCGTGTTTGGGCTGGCAGCGGTCATGCTCGTTGCCGGGGGCGTCGGCGGTTGGGCCACCACCACCGAGATTTCCGGCGCGCTGATCGCGCCGGGAAGCGTCGTCGTCGAATCCAACGCCAAGAAAGTTCAGCATCCGACCGGTGGCGTGGTCGGCGAAATCGCGGTCAGCAGCGGGATGAATGTATCGGCCGGCGACATCCTGGTCCGTCTCGATGAGACCATGACGCGGGCAAACCTCAAGATCGTATCGAGGACGCTCGATGAAATGACGACACGGCGCGCGCGGTTGCGGGCCGAACGCGACGGCGCATCGGAAATGTCATGGCCGTCGGCGTTCAACGACCGGCGACAGGATGAAGGCATCGTCGAGTTGATGGCCGATGAACGGCGCCTGTTTGAGCTGCGCAGCACTACTCGGTTGGGCCAGAAGCGGCAGTTGCGCGAACGGATCGCCCAGCTCCAGGAGGAGGCCAACGGGATCATGGCCCAGCAGGCGGCGAAATCCCGGGAACTGATTCTGGTCAACAACGAACTGGAAGGTGTTCGCGAGCTCTGGTCAAAGCAGCTCATTCAGATGAACCGGCTCACCGCACTGGAACGCGAAGCCGCGCGGCTCGACGGAGAACGCGCGCAGCTGATCGCGGCGGCGGCGCAGGGGCGGGGCAAGATATCGGAGATCGAACTTCAGATCACCCAGATCGATCGCGAACTGGCGAGCGAAGTCGGGCGTGAGCTGCGCGAGATCGACGGCAAGGCCGGCGAATATGCCGAGCGCAAGGTGGCGGCCGAAGACCAGTTGCGGCGCATTGACATCCGCGCCCCAATCTCGGGCACCGTGCACGAACTGAACGTCCACACGGTGGGCGGCGTCATCAGCGCGGGCGAGCAGTTGATGCTGATCGTGCCGGCTTCCGAACGCTTGTCGGTGGAGGTGCGGGTCTCGCCACAGGACATCGATCAGGTGCGGGTCGGCCAAACTGCCGCGCTGCGGTTTTCCGCTTTCAACCAGCGTAGCACGCCCGAGATCAACGGATCGGTCAGCCGGGTATCGGCCGACGTTACGACGGAGCAACGCACCGGTGTGACTTATTACACCGCGCGCATCGCCATCGGTCCCGATGAACTCGCGCGCCTCGGCGATGTCAGGCTCTTGCCCGGTATGCCCGTCGAAGCGTTCATCAAGACCGCCGAGCGGACGGTCGGCTCGTATCTCACCAAGCCGCTGTTCGACCAGGTTGCCCGCGCATTTCGCGAACGGTAGTGCCGTCCGGGTTCTGCACTTGCGCACCGGCGTCACATAACGATCATCAAAGGGCGCTTAACATTGGCTCTCGATGGCGAACAATGACGCCAATTGGCCGGGCATTCGGAAGCGCGCGTGATGTTGGACCGGCTGCGTGGTGGGCCGCATGATCCCAGGGACGAACGGGCCTGGCCTTCGTTGATCGGAGTCCTGGTCCGCAATCTGTCGCGCTCTCGCTGGACTGGGCGGCCGGCGCTCGGCCTGCTGATGTTCGCTGGCGGCGTGCTGGCCGGGGTGGTCGAACCTCTGCAGGCCGGCAGGACGATATCGATCGCGACTGCCGAAGAGGCCGCGACAGTGTTGACGACGACAGCCCACACCACGTTCGACATTCCATCGCAGCCGCTTGCGACGGCGCTGCGCGCCTACAGCGCCGTTGCCAAGGTCGCGGTTCTTGTCGATGGAGAACTGACGGCCGGACGTCAATCGGCCCCGGTCAGTGGTGTGTTCTCTCACGAAGGCGCTTTGCGCAGCCTGCTTGCGGGAACGGGCCTGACTGCCCGCTATGCCAACCCCGCCGCCTTTACCCTCGTTCCTGTGCCGGCGGTTCCGCAGAGCGGCAGTCGCGAGTACAGCCGCTACTTTCTCGCCGTTCAAACGGCGCTCAGGCGGGTGCTGTGCCAGAACGAGGAGACGAGGCCCGACCGTTACAGGATGGCGCTGCAGTTGTGGATCGACCGGTCGGGCAGCGTTGAAAGGTCCGAGTTTCTCAGTTCGACGGGGATTCGGGGCCGGGATGCGATCATCTCCGACGGACTGAAAAAGCTCGTGATCGAGATGTCGCAACCGGCGGGCCTCCCGCAGCCTGTCACCGTCGTGGTTGCTCCGCGGGCGCTCGGCCTGGACACGGAATGTGCTTCCCGCGTCACCGGCTCGCAACGGTGACCTGATGGAGGAAACCAGTCAGGCCACGCTGCGCTCGCTTCTGGTCAGCAGCTACGATGAACTCAGGAAGCGGCTGTCGCGGCGCCTTGGCTCGGAGGATTTCGCCAACGAGGTTTTGCACGAAACCTATCTGCGCGTGGCCCGCATGAACACCGTCGCCGTCGTGCAGGATCCGCGGGCCTATCTGTATCGGATTGCGCTTAACCTCGCAGCGGATCACTGCCAGATTGACAGCCGCCGTCTCGGCCGATCCGAAATCGAGGCGCTTCGGCATATCGCCGATGGCGCGCTCGACCCGGCCCGGATCGCCGAGGGGCGCCGTGACATCGAGGCGCTCGAACGCGCGCTCAACGAGTTACCGGCCCGTCGCCGGGCAATTTTCATCGCATCGCGCCTTGAGGAAGCGCCGCACCGGGAAATCGCGTCCCGCTTCGGCATCTCAACCCGGATGGTCGAAAAGGAACTGAAGCGGGCGCTTGAACATTGCGGTGAGCGGCTGGAAAGAAAGATCGTCAGGCGGTTCGGTCCGCGCTCCGAGGAACAGTCATAGGAGTGCAGGTGTCCTATTCGCAATCCGTCGAGCCCGAGAAGCAGCGAAAGACATGATCGCGTCCGACCGCCCACCGAACGATCCGGTCGGCCTCCGCGACGAGGCGGAGGCGTGGCTGCTGCGTCTGACGTCAGGGGCCGCGACCGAGCGCGATGCGGCAGCGTTCAGGCAATGGTGCCTGCAAAGCACCGCGCATGCCGTGACCTTCGCCGAGGTCAATCTGTTATGGGACCGCAGCCACGCCGCCGCCAGGAATATCGCGAGCGTCGGCGCGCAGCGGGCCGTGGCGGCGCAGCACGCCAGTTCGGGGCGTCGATTGGGACGGCGCGCGTTTCTGGGGAGCGCCGTGGCCGCCTCCGCCGCAGCGGCCATGGTCGTCTATCCGCCGCTGCGGCTCTGGCCGTCGCTGCCCGAACTGACCGCCGACTATCGAACCACGATCGGCGAACAGCGTCGCATCGCGATCGCCGACGATACGTCGGTCAATCTGAACATTCAGAGCAGCCTGTCGATCCGCTCAACCGGTGGCGACGAAGCCGTCGAACTGGTCGCCGGAGAAGCCGCAGTTCTGACCCAGTCACCCGTCAGGCCGTTCGTGGTGATCGCTGGCGATGGCAGGACGATCGCGAGCCGTGCCCACTTCAACGTTCGGCACGACAGGTCCGACGTATGCGTGACCTGCCTCGATGGCGAGGTTCGCGTCGAACAGGGTGGGAACGTCGCCACGCTTCGCCAACGGCAACAGGTGCTCTATGGCAGCCGTGGCCTGGACGAGGTCGTCACGGTCGATCCCGTGGTGGTGACGGCGTGGCAAGAGGGGATGCTGGTCTTCCGCAATGAATCGCTCGACCGCGTGATCGAAGAAGTCAATCGTTACCGGCCCGGCAAGATCGTCCTGATGAACCGGCGCCTCGGTCGCCGCTCGGTCGAGGCCAGCTTCCAGATCGACCGGCTCGACGACATCATCGCGCTCGTCCGGGATGCGTATGACGCAAAGGTGACACGGCTGCCGGGCGGTATCGTGTTGTTGAGCTGAAAGCTCAGGATCTGCCTCCGCCAAAGCTCTCCAGATTTTTTTTCAGTGACGCGGTTCGGTCTTGCGGAGCGCGGACTGTCTTAGGTGTCGATGGGGCAACAACCCGTCGCCCGCCCTCGGAAGACTGAAAATCAGGGGTTACCATGTCAGCACGTGTCACCGGCAGCCGGATACTCGGATCGTCCCGGAATTGGTGGCGCCTGGCGCTGCTGACGAGTGTCAGCGCCGTGGCGCTGGTCGCCGGCGGCGAGCACGCCGCCGGCCGCAGCCTGCAGGCAGGTGCGACGAACTCCGCGCCTGTCGCACCGCTGGTGCAGGCTCCCAGTTGGCAGGCGACGCAGGCCGCGCGGCAGGCCCAGAATGCGCTCGCGCGCGCCGCGCAATCGGTTCGCGCTTTGAGGGCCACCCAGGACGCCGCGCGCGCCGCGGCGGTCGCTGCCTCAAGCAATGTGCCCAATGGCATCGGCGGGGGCGGACTCCAGGTCGCGCCCGGCGTGGGCAGTGATCCGAGCCTGTGGCAAGGAGCCAATTTGCCGAAGGACGAAAATGTCGGCGGCCGCACGCGGGTCGAGATCAAGCAAACCCAGCAAAAGGCGATCCTGACCTGGAACAGCTTCAACGTCGGGCGCGAGACCGATCTCTATTTCAACCAGACCGCCGGCGGCGCCAATGCCAGCCAGTGGATCGCACTCAATCGCGTCCTCGATCCGGGCCTTGCCCCGAGCCGCATCCTCGGCACCATCAAGGCCGAGGGGCAGGTCTACGTCATCAACAGGAACGGCATCGTCTTCGGCGGGTCCAGCCAAGTCAACGTCAATACGTTCGTCGCGTCTAGCCTCAGCCTGTCCAACGAGCAGTACACGAAGGGCATCGCGACGCTGCTGCAGATCGAGATCGGCGGCAGCAATGGCTACGCGCTGCCGACATTCGGCGAGCACGCACCCAACGAAGTGGTTCGAGGCTATACGCCGGGCTACGTCCCGGGAACAGTATCCGTGGAAGCCGGTGCTGCGATCATGGCGCAACCGGGCGGCAAGGTCATGATGTTCGGCAGTTCTGTTCGCAATGGCGGGCAGATCCAGGCGCAGGATGGACAGGTCATCCTCGGCGCCGGCGAGCAGGTCTACCTCGCGGCCAATCCCGCGGTGCGCGGTCTCGACATCGTCACGTCGGCGGTCCCGGAACAACTTCTTGACGGCAAGTCGTCGTACACGTCGGACACGCCGGCGGTGCTGGCGCGGCTCAACGCCCGCGCCGAGGCGCTCGGCTTCCGCGTCGTCAACGACGGTTCAATCATCGCCGAGCGCGGCAACATCACCCTCCATGCCCGCAACGTCGACCAGAACGGCGAACTCTCCGCCACCACCGCGCTCAACAATCGCAGCGGTTCGATCCGCCTGCAGGCCTGGGATGGCGGCACCTCGCAGATCTGCAGCGACTCCTGCGCAGTCGGCTTGACCAACCTGTTCTCCGGCACCCTGACGCTTGGCGCCGGTAGCACGACGTCCGTCGTCCCGGATGCCACCGATGCCTCGCAGATCGAGCAGTCCGCGCTCTTGACCCGCTATGAGAAGAGCCTGGTGGAACTTCGCGGCAAGCTGATCGACATCGAGGACGCTGCCAGCATCATCGTGCCGGCCGGCAAGATCAGCGTCGTGGCGGCGACCAATCCGCGGCTTTCCGGGGAAGGATTCGGTGCCGGCCTCGATACGGCCGGCGACGGCAGCCGGATCTACATCGGCAACGATGCGCTGCTTTCGACCGCCGGGCTGCTGGATGTGTTCGTGCCGATGGAGCGCAACAGCGTCACGGTCGAACTGATGATCAACGAGTTGCAGGACTCTCCGCTGCTGCGCGAGAGCTTCTTGCGCGGCCAGCGCGAGATCTATGTGGATCGCCGCGCAACCGGGCGGTTCGCCGACGGTCCGATGGCGAGCGTCCAGTGGTTCAGTGAGCCCGGTCTCTGGTATGGCTCGCCGCTGGCCAACCTGTCGGGCTGGCTGAATAACACCAAGACCGATCTGGCGACGCTTTCAACGGTCGGCGGCGAGATATTCATCAAGGCCGGCGGCGACGTGATTACCCGGACCGGGTCGATGCTCGACGTGTCGGGCGGCTCGATCCACTATGAAGGCGGCATTGTCCGGACCACCAGGCTGATCGGGGCGGACGGCCGCCTCTACGACATGAGCCGCGCCAGCCCTGATCGCATCTATGTTGGAATTGCCAAAGGCTTCACCGTTACCCACGAGCGTTGGGGGGTAACCGAAACCTATTCCGGCCTCAGCCGCGATCGCTATGAAGCCGGTTATACCGAGGGCCAGGCTGCGGGCTCGGCGAAGATCTACGCCGGCCGTGCCTTCGCGCTCGACGGCGCCGTGCGTGGCGACGTGGTCGTCGGTGAACGTCAGCGGGAGAGCAATCCCAAGGCCGGAAGCCTGCAAGTCGGCGGCAACTCCGATCCCGAGCGGCCCTATTCGCCGGGCACGCTGCTGATTTCGGCGAGCGCTCCTCAACTGGCGGAAAACTTCACGGCCGCGTCGGCGCTCGGATCTGCGTATTTCAGCAACAATCAGAGTCATGTCACGTTGAGGCCGGATTTCCTCAGCGGTTCGGGCCTCGCCGGGATCACCCTGCTGACGGAGTACCAAAGCACGGTTGCGGCCGACGCCGACATCGAGATGCGTCCCGGCGCCACGCTCGTGGTCAACGGCAAGGACCTGGTGATCGATGGGCGCGTGCGGATTGCCGGCGGAGCGTTGCGCACGAGCGCCCTGACATCGAGCCTCGGGGCGCATGCGGTGATCGACCTGAGCGGCGCCTGGGTCAACGACGTCCTGGACCCGGTTCTGGCCTCGAATATCGTCACGCGTGGCGGAACGGTCGAACTGTACAATCTGCATGTGGCGCGCGGCGCCGTCATCGACGTCTCGGGTGGCGGCTGGGTGAAGTCCACCGGCCGAGGGCGCGGCGTGTCGCGGATCGTCGCAGGCAATGCCGGTTCGGTGACGATCGGCGCCGGCGTCGGTTTTGATTTTGATAGTCTCGACATGCGTGCCCATGCAGCCGCCTCGGGCGGCTCGCTGCGGATTGTGCCGCCGGGGCAGATCACGACAATTGCCAGCAATGCTGCCGCTCCCAATATCCAGGTCGGCGGCACGCGACCGACCGCGGCCGATACGCTCTATCTTCCGGCAACGCTGTTCGGCGATCGCGGTTTCTCGCAGATCGCGTTGGACGGCCGCAACATCGAGATTCCCGACAATGTCGTGGTCGCGCCGGTCGCCGTCGGCGTGGAACTGGATTACGCCGCTGCCGCGAGGCTTGCTTCCGGCGCCCGCATCACCGACGCCGGGCGCGTCAAGGTGCTGAATCCGGAGGAGCGGATCGCGCGCACGCCGGCGGCGATCACGCTGATCGCGAGTGGCCTCAAGCTGCTCGGTGATGGCAACGTGCGGATCGGCGCCGGCGCCGTGTTGCGCGGCGATACCAAGGCCGTTATCAACCTGCGACCGGTGAACCGGCTCACGGTGGCGGGAACCATCGATGCACCGGCAGGCACGATCAATCTGGACGGCGCGGAAGTCCTGCTTCAGCCGCAGGCGAGGCTGCAGGCCCGGGGTGCGGCGGTGGTCAGCCTCGACCACCAGCAGAACCGCGTCGGGGTGGTGCTGGGCGGCGGTCAGATCACGGTCGCCGGCGATCATCTCGTGCTGTCGGAAGGTTCGCTGTTCGACGTGTCCGGAACGTCGGCCGTGCTCGATCTGCCGTCCGAAGTCGCGGGCCCCATGCGCGGCGAGGGGAAGACAAAGTGGGTTCCAGCCTCGATCGCCAGCGATGCCGGTTCGATCTCGATCTCGTCGCGCAGCTACGGCGTCATCGCCTCGACTTATGTCGGCCTGCCGGGCGGACCGAAAGCGGCCGGCGGTCGTCTCACCATCACGGCGGAGTCCAACCAGGTATCGCGTGAGGCGTTCCTGAGCTACCTCACGGAGTTGGCCAGCTTCATCGGCGGATCGACCTGGCAGGACGCGCTCAACATCAACTGGGACGATTTCATCGGCTTTGGCGTGCCGCTGATCATCACGCAGGAGATGGTCAACGCGGTCCAGCCTTCGTTCCTCACGGTGCAGGACGGGCACATCGCGCGGTTGCCCTCAAGCGATCCGCTGGCAGAACTCGGGCTTACCGCCGAACAGTTGCAATACTTCAATGATGGCCTTGCTCTCGACTTCGCCGGACTGGTTCGTCCCGCCGAAACCATCGTCACGGTGGCGGGCCTCAAGGGCGGCGGCTTCGACCATGTCGCGATGTCGGCGCCGGGCAAGCTCGTCTTCGATGGTGCCGTGACGCTCGAAGCACGCGCGTCGATCACGCTCGGCGCCTCCCAGTTCAACAAGAGCAATGGCGACTCGGCGCTCATCAGGGCCAACTACGTCAGCATCGGCGGCGCCGAGACCGCGCCGGCGGTTGCGGCGTCGCTCGCCGGCCGCCTCGAGGTCGATGCCGGCTACATCGTCGTCGGCGGTCTGGTGTCGAACGGCATCGCCGAGACCGTGTTGCGCAGCCGCAGCGATATGCGGGTCGACGGCTTGGTGCATGCCGACGGCAATCTCACGCTTCAGGCCGCGCAGCTCTATCCGAGTTCGGGCGTCAATGCGAAAATAGAGTCGCCCGTCAAGGTGACGATCCTCGGTAACGGACCGAGCCGCGCGCCGCTCTCGGCCGGCGGAAAATTGACCATCGAAGCCCCGATCATCGAGCAGTTCGGCACGTTGCGCGCCCCGACCGGTGAATTGACGCTGCGCGCCAGCCAGCAACTGGTGCTCGGCGAGGGCAGCCTGACATCGGTATCGGCCGAAGGCGCGATCGTGCCGTATGGTTACACCAGGAATGGCGACGCCTGGTATTATCTGGACACGGCGCCGCTCGTCGCGCCGCCGGAAAAGCGCATGGTGCTGGACGCACCATCGGTCGAACTGCGGACGGGCGCGGTCGTCGATATTTCCGGCGGCGGCGATCTCTATGCCAGCGAATTCGTGGCCGGCCCCGGCGGATCGCGCGATCTTCTGGTTCAGCCAGGCGCGTTTGCGATCATGCCGGGCTACGGTTCGCCGGTGGCGCCGTTCGACGCTGTCGGCAATGGTGTCGGCGTCGGCAGCACCATCTACCTGAACGGCGGCAACGGAATTGCCGCCGGATATTACACGCTGCTGCCGGCGAGCTACGCCCTGCTGCCGGGAGCCTATCTGGTTTCGGCGTTCGGTGCCGCCAGCTCGACCGGCCAGACGGCGAGCGCCGTGCTCGCCGACGGCAGCCTGATCATGGGCGGGCGCCTCGGCGACGCCTTGTCCGGCTCGCAGGCGCAACTGGATCGCACCTGGCGGGTGATGCCGGGATCGACGGTCCGATCCTACAGCGAATATCTCGAGAATACGGCGAACGCCTTCTTCACTTCCGAGAAGTTCAAGCTGTCGCAATATCGCGAACAGGGCAGGGAGATAACGGTCACGCCGCGTCTACCGATCGACGGCGGCACGCTGGCGCTGAAAGCGCAGCAGGACCTGCTGCTCGACGGCACGCTGCGTTCGCAGGCCGCGTCTGGCGGCCGTGGCGGACTTGTCGACATTGCCGCGCAAAAGATTGCCGTCGTCGGTGCGGCCCAGGACGGGGCTTCCTTGCGTGCGCAGGGCTATCTCGTCATCGACTCCACGTCGTTGTCCGGGTTCGGCGCAGCCAGCCTGCTGCTCGGCGGCACGCGCAGCGGCGACATCAACGGCGTCCGCGTCGACGTCACCGCAACCGACATCGTCATTCGCAACGACGAAGCCCACGCGCTGGTCGGCTCGGAGATTGTGCTCGCGGCGCAGGACCGCTTGACGGTCGAGGACGGCAGCATGATCGCCGCCGAGGGGTCGCTTCAGGCCGACCGTGGCGATCTGCTGATCACGCCGCGTGTGGCGAAAACCACCGATACGCGAGGCACCCCGGATCCGAGCGATGACATCATTACGCCGGCCCGCGACTGGGGGGCACTGCTGCGGGTGTCGAACGGCGCGGCGGTGGCGATCCGGCGCGAGGGCGCCGAATCGAGCAGCGGCGTGCTGACGATCGGAGCCGGCGTGGTCCTGCGCGGCGGGGCCTCGCTGACGCTGGATGCGACCAAAGACACGACCGTGGCGTCGACGGCCCGCTTGTCCGGCACCGACGTGTCGATTGCGAGCGGCCGCATCGGCATCGGCGGCGGCAGCACCGGCCTGATCATCAGCGCCGGCACGCTCGCCGATCTCGCGGCAACGCAGCGCCTGGCGCTGGTCAGCTATTCGACGATCGACTTCTACAACGGCGTTCGTATCGCCAGCGGGACACTGGAGCGACTGACGCTCGATGCGGCCGCGCTGGTCGGCTATGGCTCCGGCGATGTCGTGCTCGAAGGCAGGCAGATTCAGTTCGTCAACAACGGCCGCGCCTTTACCGAGCCGACCGGCGCCGGAACCGGCACGCTCAGCATCGCCAGCGACGAACTGGTGTTGGGGGCCGGCGAGAAGAGCCTGCGCGGTTTCACGAGCGCGAACCTCGAAGGTCGCACACAGATATTGGGGCAGGGCACCGGCGGGATCGAGGCCGGCGCCGCAAGCCTGACCCTCGTCACGCCCATGATGACCGGTGTGGGCGGTGCGCGACAATCCATCCGCACCACCGGCGCCTTGGCCCTGACCGGCGCCGGTAACGGCGCCGCAAGCAACGACAGCCTCGGCTCGCGCTTCGACCTTGTCGGCGGTACGGTCGTGATCGCCGGCAATATCGGCGTACTCGGCGGCACCGTCACCGCGACGGCGACCGCGGGCGACGTGAACGTCTCCGGCGGCGGCAACATCGACGTCGGCGGCATCCGCAAGGAGTTCTTCGATATCGATCAGTTCGGTGCCGCCGGACGCGTTGCATTGACCTCGCTCGCCGGATCGGTGCGGGTGCAGGCCGGCGCGAGGATCAATGTTGCGGCCCATGCCGAAGGCGGCGATGCCGGTCATCTCGACGTGGCGGCGACCGCCGGAACCTTTGACCTCGCCGGCGCGATCGCGGGCGGTTCCTCCGCGGGAGGTCAGAGCGGTTCGTTCAGTCTCGATGCGGCGACGGTGCCGGATTTCGCTGCCTTGAGCCAGCAGCTCAATGGCGCAGGGTTCTTCGAGGCCCGTGCCTTCCGCGTCCGCACCGGCGATGTCGTGCTCGGCGGATTGACGCAGGCGCGGCAATTCAGCCTGCAGGCCGATCAAGGCTCAGTGACGATCGCGGGCACCATCGACGCGTCGAGCAGCCGCGGCGGGCGGATCGAGATCAGTGCCAGGCAGAACCTGACGATGCTCGCAGGGGCCGAGCTTCTTGCGCGCAGTACCGGCGAATTCGGTTCCAGCCGGGTGCTACTGGAGACGCAAGGGGAGGCCGGCGGAAAGCTGTCGATCCAGGGCGGTATCATCGACGTCAGCGGTCCGGAGGGCGGCCGGGTCGTGTTTCGCGCACCGCAAATCAACGGCGGCGTCGACGTGGCGATCGACGTGCTGGGCGCGCAAATCATCGGCTCTCGCGAGAGCCTGATCGAGGGCTTCCGCGTTTATGACAGCGCGACAACCGAAGCCGTACGCGCGCAGGCCGTCGCCGATGCGCTGGCCTTTGCAGGTCACTCGGTTGCGATCCAGAGCCGGCTCGGCCGCTCCGATGTGGCGGTCGCGCCCGGCATCGAGATCCGCAGCGCCGGCGACCTCACCGTCGACGGCAGCTGGAATCTGTTCGGAGATTTCCCGACGGTTCGGCAGGGGGGCCTGACGCTGCGCGCGGCCGGCGATCTCATCATCGCCAGCAATCTGAGCGACGGCTTCTCCGCGGCCGATCCCAGCGGGGTGCTGCAGGATGGACTGTCCTGGAGCCTGCGGCTGGTCGCGGGTGCGGACCTAGGTTCGGCGAGCGCGCTCGGCGTGACGCCGCGTGAAGTGCTGGGCACGCGCGGGTCGATCATCGTTGGCGACAGCAACGTACCGGCGCTGGTGCGCACCGGCACCGGCGATATTGATGTCCGCGCCGCCCACGGACTTACGCTGTCTCACCGGGCCTCGGTGATCTACACCGCAGGCAGCCTCGATACGACCGCGCTGGCTGATTTCACCCCGCGCGCGGGGGCCTACTACGCCCGCCACGGCGGCGACCTGCGCATCGAAGTCGGCGGCGATATCGTCAGCGTTCCTTCCGAGCAACTCGTTACCGAGTGGCTGTGGCGATGGGGCGCGCTCGAAGAGGCCAACCAGGCCTTCTTCGCGCCCGGCGACCAGCCGACCTGGTGGGTGCAGCATGATCGCTTCCAGCAGGGCGTCGGTGTGCTCGGCGGCGGCGACGTAACGGTCAGCGCCGGCGGAAAAATCTCCAGTCTGTCGGTCGTGCAACCGACCATGGGCAGAGTTCAGGGCGGACGAACCAGCACCGAGGCCCGCACGCTGGTGGTGCAGAACGGCGGCCTCATGAACGTGACGGCCGGCGGCGATATCAGCGGCGGCCTATTCTACTCCGCGCGCGGCGAGGCAAACATCGCGGCTGCATCCTTCAGCGTCGGACGAACCATCAAGTACACGTCCAACGCCAGTCTGCCGGATGATTTTTCGCTCTATCAGATCGCGCCGATCCTGGCGCTCGGCGATACCGTCATGACCGTATCGAGCGCGGGGTCGATGACGATCCAGACCGCGCTGGAGCCGCTGATGGCCCGGATCGACAATGCCAACAAGGGCGGAGACTACAGGTATCCAAAGTGGATCACCTACACGGACCGGACCGCGCTCAACCTGCTTTCGACCAGCGGCGACATTACGCTCGTCAACCAGGCTACCTGGCTGTTCGACCGGGTCGGTTACGAGAGTGTTCCGCGGGCCCTGTTGGGTGCAATCTACCCGAGCCAGGTGGTGATTGCGGCGCTTAATGGCTCCGTCGTCAGTTTGAACGGGCGTGGCGCCAGCAGCGGACTGGGGCTCGTGATGACGCCCGGGCACAACAGCAACCTGCTGCTGGCGGCTGAGCGCGATGTGTTGTTCTCCGATATCATCGAGTCGCGACTGCCGCTGACGTTGCTGCCGCGACCGACGGCGCCTTATGCGCCCGACGACATCAAGAGCTTCTTGCGAAACGGCGGCGGCAATTTTTTCAGTATCTATGTCAGCGCGCTGCTCAATCCGGATGTCCTCGACCTTGTCGACGACTATCAGCCGACACGGATCTACGCCAGAACCGGCTCAATCGAGCACCCCTACGCCAGGGCGGGGGAAAGTGTCCATTTTGCGGTGCCGCGCATTGCCACCCTCCACAGCAACGAGCAGGTCTTTTTGCGGGCGGGGCGCGATATTCGCGGCGTCGATCTCGACATCCGCAACAACCATCTGACCGATGTCTCGCTGCTGGAAGCCGGAAACGACTTCCTCATGACCCGCGGCGGGGGCCCCGAAGCTGGCCGGATCAGCGTTCGTGGTCCAGGTGCGATCGTGATCCAGGCCGGGCGCGACGTCTATTTCGAGAGGACCGGATTCACCTTCCAGGGCTATATCGAGACCACCGGTAATTACCTTTCCACCAATTTCGATCAGAGCATCGTCACGGAAAAGGGTTTGCCGCCGGGCGGCGCCGACATCGTCATCCTGGCCGGCATCAAGCAGCAACCGGACTACGCCGGCTTCATGGAGGCGTATCTCGACCCTGCAAATGTCGCGGCAATGCCGGACTATCTGCGCCGGGTGGGAGGTGCGCAGAATTCGCTGCTGCCGGTGCATTTCATTGACTGGGTCGATGAGCGGAACATCGCCCATAGCGGCCTGGTCAGTTTCGTCGTGGCCAAGACCGGAAATGCGACGCTGCGAACCGCATCGGCGGATGAGGTCTGGCAGGCCTTCCTCGCTCTGCCGCCGCTGACCCAGGAGGTTTTTGTCCGCACCGTCCTGGCTTACGAAATTCGCGAAACCAACCGCGCCAATGCCGGCCTGGCGCTCAGCGAGCAGAACCATGCTCGCGGCTATGACGCGATCGCGAAACTGTTCCCTGGCGACAACTGGAACGGCAGCATCGTCAACACCAATGCGAGGATCGAAACCACCCGGGGCGGCGACGTCTCGATGTTCGTTCCCGGCGGCGGGGTGCAGGTCGCGGCCCTTGGCGTCACGGTCCCGGAAGGCTCGGGCATCCTGACCGGAGCGGGCGGCAACATCAACATCGTCAGCCGTGAAAGCGTGGTGGTGAACCGCTCGCGCGTGCTGACCTTCGAGGGCGGCGATGTGATCATCGGAACGCCCGAGGGCGACATCGACTCCGGCCGCGGCGCCAAGACCAGCCGGTCGGCGAAGGCGCCGGAAATCTTCATCGACGTCGATGGCAACGTCACCGTCCGCGAGCGCGCGGACAAGACCGGCAGCGGTATCGGCACGGTGCAGAGCTTCGAGAGCGTCAGGCCGGGCGATCTCGACTTGTGGGCGCCGCGCGGCATCGTCAACGCCGGAGACGCCGGCATCCGCGTCAGCGGCAACCTCTATATCGTGGCAGTCCAGGTGATCGGTGCCGCGAACATCGACGTCAAGGGCGAGGTCAAGGGCGTCCCGCAGGAGAGCCAGACGGTGACGCTCAAGGCAGACGGCAATCAGGACAAGGCGGCATCCGATGCGGTCAAGGACGCGACGCAGGGGCGCAACGAGGACCGGCCTTCGATCATCATCGTGGAAGTGCTCGGTTATGGCGGCGCCAGCGAGCCGGCCGAAACCAAGCCCCGTCCTGACGACACCGAAGAACGGCGCAGCCAGGATCCGAGCAGCGCCGTTCAGGTGATCGGTGCCGGCCCGTTGACCGACCGGCAAAAACAATCCCTGACCGAAGAGGAAAAACGCAAGCTCGCTGAAAGGTGATCGACCTGCTCGACGTCGCTCGCGGTCGCACGCGACGTGAATTGACGAGGCAATGCCGGCATGAGAGATGATGTGGCGTGATGTTCCGGCGCCTGATTATTCTTGGTGGAATTGCAGTCTTCTCGGGCGTGGAGCCCGCGACGGCGCAATTGTGGATGCCGGTGCAGGCACCGCAACTGACGTCGCCGCAATCGTTGGCGCGACCGCCGGAGCCGGCCACCATCCGTCGCGAGAAGAGCGGCACCGCTTTCTTCGTCGATGATGCCGGACATATGCTTACCGCACGCCATGCGGTGGAAGACTGTACCCGCCTTGTCGTCGCCAAGGAGGGGCGCGTCGTGCCGGCCCGCACCGTGGCGCTTTCGCCCAGGTTCGATGTCGCCTTGATCAAGGTGCCGAAAACGCTGGGGCTGGCCGCCGTGTTTCCGCGCAACGGTGCGCCTTCTGTCAACGACATGATGTTTGCGGCCGCCTACGACAAGCTGCCGGCAATGCCGGCGCGGGGCGGCGTGCTCGCAAACGCGACCGTGGCGCCGGGCGGCGGCGAGGCCGGCCATCTCGTGATCGATTCCACGGTCACTTTCGGTGCAAGCGGCGCGCCGGTGCTCGACAGCCGTGGTCTGGTGGAAGGGGTGATCAGCCGCCGGACCCGGATCGATCGTGTGCTTGCCGTCGGTGCGTCTGAGGCCAAGGCGTTCTTGACCAGCAACGGCGTTCGCTTCGATCAGGATGATCGACCCCAGATCGCCGGCGGTGCCGCCCGCGCTAACCGTGCCGCCTCGATTTCGGCCCGTGTCACCTGCCTGCAAAACTGAGCGGGCAGAGTAGGGCATTTCGAGTTCACTGGGGGCGCCTCTGCCATGTCTTTGAGTGTTGGTTCGCACCGGTTTCGATATTACGTAGCCGTGCTATGCGCCGTGATGCTCTATCAATGGGCGATCACGCCGGCACCTGTCGCTGCCCAGAGCCTTGACTACCGCGATCCGTCGAATGTGCCGCCGTCCTGGAAGCAGTTTTCAAAGCTGGTGCAATACCGCTTCGAGACATGGGTCGGCGCCGATGAGGAAGTCGCCAATCGCTTTCGCGCCTATGTGATGAATTCCGGCAAGGAAGATGGAGCGCCGCCTAGTCTCGTGGTCCGTGCCTGGCTCAACCCTGACGGGACGGTCGAACGGGTGTCATTTCCGGCGCTGAAGGATGCGCGTGCGGATGCGGATCTGAGGACCATCTTGACGCGCGGAAATATTGGCGAAGCGCCACCGCCGGAGATGCTGCAGCCGATCAGCCTGCGCTTTCTCCTCAACCTGAAGAAGTGATGCGTCGCAAGCGGCAGCACGCATTAGCGGCTGTGATGAACGTTCGATTCTCACTACTTTCTTTGCTTGCCGGCAAGCCAGAGGCGCGGCCGTCGGCGCCTTGCGGTTAGATGGTTGTCATGCAACTGATATAGAACGTGGCCGCGCTTGCGCCGCAGCGGGTTCTTGCCGGGCCTGTTGAGGGCAGCAGCTACAGAGTACCCGGGCAGTCTGGACAGTCATTAATGCGGTTCTTGGTCGATAAGAATGGTCCGTCGAGCGCGACGGCGTCCCCTGTCACCAGAATTGTTGACTCTCCCAGTCTTCCGATGGATTGGTCGAAATCTCGATGGAAAGGCTCGCGGACGGATCCTCGAAGTCGGAGACTTCTGCCCATCGCCTATGCGGCGCTGATGATGATCGGCATTTTCGCGGCGGGTGCAGCCGAAGATCGGGGCGTGCGGCCGGGCGAGCCGATCACATTCCGTATTCCGGCACAATCGCTTGCCGGTGCGCTGCAGGCCTATGGGCAGGCGACCGGCATCCAGGTGCTGTATGAAAGCAACTCGGCGGTCGGCCGGACGTCTGTTGCCGTCGAAGGCAGCTTTACGGCTGACGCCGCGCTCGACCTGTTGCTGAGGGGGACTCAGCTGCGTGTGCGCTACATTCGTCCGGATGCGATTACTTTGGCTCCGCCGTCCGAAGAAGGCCTGAACCGCATGCCGCCTTCCATCCCGCTGGCCACGTCGGATCTGTCTCTGGGCACGTTGCGGGTGCGCGGCGCCAGCACCGGCGACAGCCGGTTGCAGGACTACAGCCAGGGCGTGCAGATGGATATCCAGAATGCGCTGCGGAAAAATCCGAAGACGCGGGATGGAAGTTACCGCGCGGTACTGGACCTATGGATCGATCCCGCGCGGACGATCGAGCGGACGGAGTTGCTCCGGTCGACGGGCGACCGCGAGCGCGATGCGGCGGTTGCAGCGACGCTGCGCGGGGTGACGATCAGCCGGCCGGCGCCGGTGAACATGCCGCAGCCGGTCCGCGTCGGCATTGTCGTGAATTCCCTGCAATGATCGTCGAAGAATTACAGCAGCGGGCTCGGAAACAGCAGGTACCGCTGGCGCCGCCCGTGCTGCCTTATGCGGATGAGACCGCGGCGTGGTCTTCGGGAGAATTGCTTCGGCTGTTTCTCGCGCCGATCCTGGTAACCCTGTTTCTCGTCGGCGGTGTTTACTGGATCAGGCTGCAACTGCCGACCGGCTCGACGGGCCAGCAGCAGAACTCGGTCGTGCAGGTTCGTCTGCTTCCGCGCCCCGATTCCGTTCCCACAATTGCCGCGTCGGTCTCGGAATCGATCACCCAGACGGTCGCCAACCGCGCCGACACATCGTTGAATGAGCCGGATCCGACGCCATCGGATGATCCTGCTCCCGTCGCAAGAGCGAGGACTTTCACGCCCGCGGAAGCGCCTCCATCGAGCGTCCTGTCGTCGTCCTCGGCGGTGAGCGATCCGGCCAGCAGCGCGGCCGTGAAATTTCAACAGGCGCTGCTGCGGCATGTCGCGCAATATCAGCGCTACCCCAACGCCGCCCGGGCCCTTCATCTCGAAGGAAGGGTCGATACACAGTTTGCGATGAGCAGGGACGGCAAGCTGCTCGGCGTATGGGTGAAGACGAGTTCTGGCCAAGTCATGCTCGACAAGGAAGCGATCGAGACGATCCGGCGCGCGCAGCCGCTGCCTCCGATCCCCCCGGAGTTGCCCGATCGTTTGAACATTCACGTCCAGCTGGTATTCGATCCGGCCTGATCTTCATTGGCCGGGGTAGATGAGATTGCCGTGGACGAGCGCAATTCGATGCATTCTCGCAAAAGTAGCAATTATTTGCGTCATAAATGTGTAGTTCAGGCCCGCTACGACCTCATCATCCCGGAGATTGTCTTGCGGACGACGGAAGAGTGTGTGGAGCCCGCGAAACGTGGCTGACATTAATCGAGTACGGCTACGAGGCCAGCTGGTCGAGAACTACGACGGCTTGATCAGGAAACTCACGCGCCGCCTGGGGTCATCAGACTTCGCACACGATGCCCTGCACGAGACGTTCCTGCGGCTGGACCGCGTCACCGATACCGTGCAGGTACGCAGTCCGATCGACTACATCTTCCGGACCGCGATCAATATTGCGAAGGATCGGCAGAAGGCCCAGAACTATCGCGTCAGCGCATCGGAGATCGATGCGCTGCTGGATATATGCGACGACGGACCAGATCCGGAAAGAACAGTCGAGGCGCGTTCGGAGATTGACGCCTTCAAGCGCGCACTGGCGGAGTTGCCGCCGCGGTCCCGCGAAGTACTCCGCAGCATCTCGATCGATGGGCAGTCGGCGCAGGAAGTGGCCGTGCGGCTCAAGGTCAGTATCCGCACGGTCGAGAGCGATTTGAGAGCCGCGCTGGGCCACTGCGCCGACAGTCTCGATTACAAACTGCGACGCCGACTTGGCGGTCCGCGACCCCGAGTCTGACCGAAACTGGCAGCGAGGCCGTGACGACTGACGCGCGCCCGTGAAACGCGCGGATATGGATATAGGCAAACGAATTTTGTAAGTTTTAAGTTGCTTTGTTGCGGTTTGGCTTCGGGATAGCTGGTTCTCAGTCGTCTATCGAGTAGACACCATGCGGTAGTATCTCGGAGTGCTGGCAAGCTGGGGGAGAGGTTTCCGGGGAATGACGCGGGCGGTCGAATCGGGATCTGTCAGAAGTGATTCACGCGAGGGATCGCAGCCATCGTGCCGCGACCCGCGGACGCATTCCGAGCTAGCCGATCGCTGCGGCGTTTCCGTCCGCGGCGACAAGGTGCCGAGGCGCTCGAATTCCGGTGGAATCGGCTGTATACCGGCTTTGGACATCTTTGGTTCCAGTGGGATATCGGTTCGGCGAGCGCGGCAGATGGACGATAGATCGTGACTGCAGCCGACGACACGGCCGGAGATGACCCGCTTTTGGAGGAGTCCCTCGACTGGGTTGCGCGTCTGAAGGGCGGCGCGCCGACCAGGGCCGACGTCGAAGCGCTGCAGCGCTGGCGCGACCAAAGCCCCGCCCACGAAGAAGCCTTCAAGGCAGCGGCCCGGATTTTCCGTAACGCCGGTTTGGCAGCCGGCGAACTTGCCGATCGACCGGATGCGTTCGGTGTTGCGCCGGTCTTGCACGGCAATTCTCGCAGCGTGTTTGCACGTCGCGCTTTCTTGGGCGGTGCGGTCGCCGCTGGAGCCGTCGGCTATCTCGTCGTCCGTCCGCCGCTCGGTATGTGGCCGTCCCTTGAGGAGCTATCCGCCGATTACAGGACCGGGAAAGGCGAGCAGCGCAAGATCGCCGTCTCGTCCGACGTATCCCTGGAATTGAACACTCAAACCAGCATCGCGATGCGTTCGGCGCCGAACGAAACCCGGATCGAGTTGATTTCGGGCGAAGCTTCGGTAGCTGCAAAGCGGCCCTCGCCGAAGCCGTTCGTCATGCTGGCCGCGAACGGCCGCATCAGCGCATCACACGCGGACTTCAATGCGCGCTGCCTCGACGGCAACGTCCGCGTGACATGTTTGAACGGAACGGTCGACGTCACCCTGGACGGAAAGGCCGTGCAGCTTCGCTCGGCCGAGCAGGTCTCATATTCTTCCGGCGGATTTGAAGTGACGGTGCCGGTCGATCCGAGCCAGGTTGCGGCTTGGCAGACCGGATTGTTGATCTTTCGCGACCAGACACTTGCCGATGTCGTGGACGAGGTCAATCGCTATCGATCCGGCAAGATCATCATCACGAACGCAGAGCTGAAGCTCCGGGTCGTCAACGGCACCTTTCAGATCAGCAAGCTCGGCGACTTCGTGCTCCAGGTTCAGCAGCTGTTCGGAGCCCAGGCGCGATCGCTGCCGGGCGGCGTCGTCCTGCTCGGCTGAACCGAGTTCAGCCGCTACGCCAAACTTTCATCCGTTTCGTTCCGCCGATCGCCACCCGCGTCCGGTGCTGTCTCGGTGCGCGATTCGCCCGACGCCGGCGCGCGTGCAAACCAGACCATAAAAAAATCGTAAAAATTTCTCGTTTTGCTCAAAAAGTCTTGCAGGTTCGGTGTCGGCCAATCGTCTTCTGAACGAGGGATGCGATCACGGCGTTCAACCGTGGTCGCGCTATCGGTTTCAGAGGGCGGGCGGACTTTCCGTGCAAAAGGCTATTGATAGAGAGCTGCGCTGGCGGATGCCGGCGGGCAGGATGTTGTGTTGCCTGACGGCAGGAGCGGTGACTCTTGCCGGTGGGTTGTTCGCTGCCGGTCCGGCCTGTGCGGCGAAGCCCGCCAACGCCGCCAAGCAGGCCGCTTCGTCAGGTGCCTCGAAGCCAGCCGAGCCTTCGCCGCCTGCGGCGCAGAAGCCTGCTGCAGCTGCCGTTCAGCGTTTCGACATCCACGATTTCGCAATCCAGGGCGCCGAGACGCTTCCGCAGATCGAAATCGAAGAAGCGATCTATCCGTTTCTCGGGCCGAACAAGACCGCCGACGACGTCGAAAAAGCGCGGGCAGCGCTTGAGAAGGCCTATCACGACAAGGGCTTTCAGACCGTCAGCGTTTCCGTTCCGCAGCAGAACGCGCTGAGCAAGATGATCACCCTCAAGGTGACCGAACTCAAGGTCGGGCGGCTTCGCGTCAAGAACTCGCGCTACTTCCGGCTCGACAACATCACCAGCAAGGCGGGCTCGCTGAAGGAGGGAAAGGTCCCGAATTTCGGCGAAGTTACCAAGGACATCGTCGCGCTCAACCAATGGCCGGACCGGCGCGTGACGCCGGCGCTGCGGGCCGGCGTGACGCCCGGCACCGTCGACGTCGATCTGAACGTCGAAGACAAGGTCCCGATCCACGCCAGCGTCGAATTGAACAACCGGCAGTCGCCCAACACGACCGCGCTGCGGCTGAGCAGCACGGTGCATTACGACAATCTGTGGCAGCTCGGGCACTCGCTAAGTTTCACCTACCAGGTCGCGCCGCAACGCCCGAACGACGCAACGGTTTTTTCGGGGTCCTATCTTGCGCGCGTCCAGGACGTCGACTGGCTGAACATTCTGTTCTACGGCGTGAAGTCGAGCAGCGACGTCGCGACCGTCGGCGGCACCAACGTGGTCGGACCCGGACAGATCTTCGGCAGCCGCGCCGTGATCACGCTGCCGACGCAGGAAAATCTCTTCCATACGCTCTCGGCCGGCGTCGACTACAAGCATTTCGACCAGACCGTGAAGCTCGGCGGCGACGGGTTCTCTTCTCCCGTCACCTACTATCCGGTGGTTGCCAACTACAGCGCGACATTCAGCGCCGAGAACTCGACGACGCAGTTCAACGCGGGCATCACTTATAACCTGCGCCCGCTGGGCGACGGCATAGTGCCGTTCGACAACAAGCGCTTCAAAGCGTCCCCCAGCTTCACCCATTTCAACGCCGACGTGTCGCACACCCACGAGCTACCGGAGGGTTTTCAGCTCTACGGCAAGGTCCAGGGCCAGGTCGCGGACGGTCCCCTGGTATCGAGCGAGCAGTTCAGCGTCGGTGGTCTCGACACTGTGCGCGGCTATCTGGAATCCGAGACGCTCGGCGACAACGGCGCGGTCGGAAACCTCGAATTGCGCAGTCCGAACGTCGGTGAACTGCTGCAGAAGCAGATGAAAGACGAGACCGGGCAGGGCCAGGCACGATTCACGGTGTTCAACGAATGGCGATTCTTCGGCTTCACCGACGCCGGCACCGCCAACATCCTGAAGCCGCTGCCCGAGCAACAATCGACGTTCAATGTGTGGAGCTACGGCGTCGGCACGCGCTTCAAGATGTTCGACTACCTCAACGGCACGCTCGTCTATTCGGTGCCGATGGTGAGCCAAACCTATTCTGCCGCGCGAAACCCGCGCGTGAACTTCCGGATCTGGGGTGAATTCTGATGATTGGGCGATGGGATAATATTGGCGCGGGCCGATCTGCGTTTCGGCGCAAGAGCGGGCGTATTCTGACGGGGCTGTTGCTCGGGCTCGCGACGGCGGTCGCGATATTTCCGTCGCCCGCTGCGGCCTGGTGGAACGACGAGTGGCAGCTGCGCAAGAAGATCACGATCGACGCCAGCGCGTCCGGCGCCAACATCACCGATCCGATCGGCGCCGCGCCGATTCTGGTGAGGCTGCATGTCGGCAATTTCCGTTTCGCTCAGGTCAAGGAAGACGGCAGCGATCTTCGCTTCGTCGCCTCCGACGACAAGACGCCGTTGAAACATCACATCGAGAAATACGATTCGCTGCTGGGCGAGGCGCTGGTCTGGGTCGCGGTGCCGAACGTTCAGCCCGGCGCCAAGGCCGATATCTGGCTCTACTCCGGCAACAAGAAAGCGGTTGCGACCGGCGATGCGAAGGGCACCTACGATGCCGACACGCAACTGGTCTATCATTTTAACGAGCGCGGCACGCCGGCCCTGGATTCGTCGGTGTGGGCCAACAATGCGCAGAGCGTCGGTCAGCCGGCGGACGGCTCGCTGATCGGCACCGGCCTGCGGCTCGACGGTCGCGCTGCGCTGACGCTGCCGGCATCGTCGTCGCTGGCGTTCAGCGACGGCACGCCGTTGACGTGGTCGGCCTGGATCAAGCCGGGCGCGCTGCAGCCCAACGCCGCGTTGTACAGTCGCCGCGACGGTGGCAATGCCCTGGTGATCGGGCTGGACAATGGTTCGCCCTTCGTCGAGGTTAGCAACGCCGGGGCAGTGCAACGCAGCGGCGCTGGAGCACCCGTCGCGCCCGGTACCTGGCATTATGTCGCCGTCGTTGCGAACAGCGGCCAGATCACACTCTACCTCAATGGCGCTGCCTATGCGACGCTCGGGGCCAATCTGCCCGCGCTCAATACGACCAGCGTGATCGGAGGCGACACCGCTATCGCCTCCGTCGCGACGCCGTCTGCGGCCCCGCAGCCTCCAGCCCCGGCGGTGCCGGCTGCAGACGGTGGCGCGCTCTCCGATGCTGCGGGGCCAGCCCCGGCTGCGGAGGGGGCGCCGGCTCCTGTTGCCGCCGCGATGGCTGGCTTCGCCGGCGACATCGACGAACTGCAGATTGCAAAAATCGCGCGGCCCGCCGGCTTCATCAGGTTCGCGGCGATCGGGCAGGGGCCGGACCAGGCCAAGCTCGTCGCCTTCAGCGTCGACGAGGAAACCGCGAGCTGGCTCTCGGGTTACTTCGCCGTCATCCTGAAGTCGGTGACACTCGACGGCTGGATCGTTATCGGCATCCTGATGATCATGGCGGCGGTCAGCTGGGTCGTGATGTACGATCGCGCCTCCTATCTCAACAAGCAGGCCGCGGCCAACGCCCGCTTCATGAAGAGCTTTCGCGAGATCGCGTCCGATCTCACGATGCTCGACAGCGGCGAGGACGAGGATATCGCGAGTCTCGGCGGCCGCATGACCGCGGCCGATGCCAGGGCCATGCGTTCGTCGTCGCTGTATCGCATCTATCACCTTGGCGCCGCGGAAATCCGTCATCGTTTCGCCCACGGCGGCAAGCGCCTGCCGATCCTCTCGGCAACGTCGATCGCAGCGATCCGCGCCACCCTTGACAGCGGCTATGTCAAGGAAATCCAGCGGCTGAACCGATTGATGGTCGTCCTGACCATCGCGATTTCGGGCGGACCCTTTCTCGGCCTGCTCGGCACCGTGGTCGGCGTCATGATCACGTTCGCCGCCATTGCCGCAAGCGGAGACGTCAACGTCAACGCAATCGCGCCCGGCATCGCCGCTGCGCTGGTTGCAACCGTTGCTGGCCTCGGCGTCGCGATCCCCGCGCTGTTTGGCTACAACTACTTGATCTCCCGCATCAAGGACCTGACCAACGACATGCAGGTCTTCATCGACGAGTTCGTGACGAAGATGGCCGAGTTCTACTCCGCCGATCGGATCGAACAGAGCATCGCCGCGGAGTAACACCCATGCAGGTTCAGGGCGACGCCAAGCCGTATGACGACATCAACATCACGCCGATGCTGGACCTTGCCTACGTGCTGCTGGTGATCTTCATCATCATGACGACGGCGACGGTACAGGGCCAGAAGGTCAATCTGCCGAAGGCGACGGCCGCACCGAGCCTGGCCACGCAGACGACCAAGGCGATCACGGTTGCCAATGACGGCAAGATCTTCCTCGACACCATACCGGTGACGTTGCCGGAACTCGAACAACGCCTGGTGCAGCAAAAGGCGCTGACGCCGGAATTTCCGGTGGTGCTGCGTGGCGACGCGCAGGCCCAGTACCAGAACATCATGGATGTGCTCGATCTGCTCGGGCGCATCGGCCTGTCGCAGGTCGGTCTCGCGACCAAGCCGCTAGTGAAGTGACGGATCGAATGGGTTCCGCCATGGACATGCGCGTCGCCACAAGGATTATCAGGACGTTATGGTCCCGGCTTCGCGGTGCGCCGTCGCCGATCGAGCAGGACTTCGGTGAACGCCGTGAGCGTTCGACGCTGAAGCGAACTGCGGCGACCGGGGGCGCGCACCCCGTCGCGTTGCAGGATGACAGGCGAGGCCGTGAGGAACATGGCGGCGTGCTGTTGCCGTTCCCGCTTCGCGGCGAGGCGCTGCTGGTCAAGCTTGCGGATCAACTGCAGAGCCGCATCGGAAGCGTCGGGCTCGATCACGATCCGCTGCTGCTGCGCATCTCACGTTGCCCGGGGTCGCGGCTATCGATCGACCGCGCCGCTCATGTCGAGTTCCTGGCTGATCGAAACATGTATTGCGTTTCCATCGAGGCGCAACCGGAGACCAAGGTTACCGTGGAAACGACGGATTTCGACACTGTCGTTCAGTTCGTCGTGCAGTACGTCGCCGAACGGCTGGCCGAGCCGGTGACGTTGGACGTTGCGTCATGAACATGCCGCTGCACAATCACGACGCTCCGGGCGCGCGCGATGCAATTGCGTCGACGCCTGCTGTGCAACGTCCGGCGAGGGAGCGTTGGGCGGTGGTGCGTTACGTTGCAGCGCTGGTGGTCATCGCTGGGCTGTTCGGCTTCACGCTGTTTTTCCTGGTCGGCAATGACGACATGCCGCCGCCGCGCCAGGTACGTGAGCTCACCGTCGTCAACATCGTGCCGCCGCCGCCACCGCCCCCGCCGCCACCACCGCCGCCGCCCGAGCAGAAGATGATCGAGCAGCCGAAGATGGCCGAGCCGGATTTCAAGGAAGAGAAGCCGGTCGACAAGCCAAAGGACGAACCGGTCAAGGACGCCAAGAACGATGAGCCTCCGGGGCCGCTGGCGCTTGATGCGAAGGCGGTCGGGCCCGTTGATCTGTTCAATCTCGGCAGCAAGGTGGGCGGCAGTCCCTATGGCGGCGGCGGAGGCGGCGGAAGCCGCTGGGGCTGGTACAGCACGATCGTGACCGACCAGGCCACGGCCGCCATCCGCGCCAATCCGCGGACGCGGAACATGGCGACGCAGATTCAGGTGCGGCTGTGGGCCGACGCGACCGGGCGCGTGACGCGGGTGACGATCTCGCCGTCGACAGGCGACGCCGAACTGGACGCGATCATCCGCGACGAGGTGCTCGGCAAGCTGACGCTGCGTGAGCCGCCGCCGAGGGACATGCCGATGCCGGTGGTGACGCGCGTGACGGCGCGCCGGCCGAGCTGAAGTGGTTCGTAACGATTTCGCCGACTATTAAAGGACTGAGGAACGATGTTTAAGAAGAAATCAGACGCAAGCCGGCGCTTGATGCCGCTCGCCGTATCGCTGTGTGCGCTGACCTGCGCCGCTCCGGCGCTGGGCCAGACCGCCTTGGGCGAGGGGCAGTCGTCGGCAAGGACATCCGACAGGCGAACAGGGGTATCGCAGGTCAGGCCGGCTTCGCCGAACGCCACGATCAACCTGGTGAACATGCTGGTCGAGCAGGGCGTGCTCAAGCAGGCGCAGGCGGAGGCGCTGATCCGGCAGGCAAATGACGAGGCCTTTGTGGCCCGCGAGGCAGCAAAGGGAGCGGCGACGAAGGCCGACGAGGCGGCCAAGGCGGCGAATGCCGCAACCGCCGCCGCAACTCCCCCTGGAACCCGCCACGTCACCTATGTGCCGGAAGTTGTCAAACGGCAGTTACGTGAAGAGATTAAACGGGAGGTCATGGAGAGGGCGCACAAGGAAAACTGGGCGTCGCCGGGCAGATATCCGGAGTGGGCCCAGCGGATTCGCTTCTCGGGCGATCTGCGTGCGCGCTACCAGGGCAGTTTCTTCCCCGAAGGAAACAACCAGCTCGATGCGATCAACTTCAACGCCATCAACACCGGCTCGCCCTATGATCTGGCGAGTTCGACGAACTTCCCGACCTATAACACGACGCAGGATCGCCATCAGCCTCGGCTTCGCGCCAGGCTCGGCATGGAGGCGGACATCTACAGCGGCTTCAGCGCGGGCCTGCGGATCGCGACCGGCGAGAACAGCTCGCCCGTATCGACCAATCAAACGCTCGGCGCGAGCGGCGGCAATTTCTCGAAATATGCCTTGTGGCTCGACCGCGGATTCCTGAAGTACCAGGCGTTCGGCGACAATCTCAACGTCTCGATCGGCCGGTTCGACAATCCGTTCTGGTCGCCGACCGATCTGGCTTGGCACCGGGATCTCGGCTTCGACGGCGCCGCGGTGCAAGCCAAGTACGACCTCTACGAGTGGTTCACGCCGTTTGCTGTCGCCGGCGCGTTTTCGATCTTCAACACCGACGCCAATGCGGGCAGCAACCTGGCGATTCCAAATGCGAAATTTGGCAGTCAGGACAAGTGGCTGTTTGGTGGTCAGGCCGGCTTCGTCTCGCGGTTCGCGCCGGAATCGAGCTTCCGCGCCGCGGTCGCCTATTACGACTTCGCCAACGTCCAGGGACGGCTCTCCAGCCCCTGCTTTGCGCCGACCAGCGCCGACATTTGCGATACTGATATCAGGCGGCCATCCTTTTCGCAGAAGGGCAACACGTACAGGTTCCTGCGCGACCTCGTTGTCGATCCCGCCAATCCGGCGCCGCCGCTTTACCAGTATTTCGGTCTGGTCAGCCAGTATCGCCCGGTTGTCGCCAGTGCGCAGCTCGATTTGGGCCATTTCCACCCCGTTCATATCGTGCTCGACGGCGAGTATATCTGGAACTCCGCGTTCGACCGCGGCCTGATGAACGCCTTCGCGGTCAACAACCGCGGGCCGGATGTCGCTCCGGGAGTTGCCGGCCCCCACAACGGCGGCAACCAGGGCTGGCTGGCCCGCGTCACCGTCGGTGACAGGGTGATCAAGCGGCTCTGGGACTGGAACGTCCACGCCGGCTACAAGTATCTGGAGTCGGACGCCACGATCGACGCGTTCGTCGACTCCGACTTCGGTCTGGGCGGCACCAATCTCCAGGGCTACTTCATCGGCGGCAATGTCGGCCTCAGCGACAACGTGTGGGCCAGCCTGCGCTACCTGAGCGCCAACAATATCGCGGGCCTGCCTTATGCCGTCGACGTCTTCCAGGTCGACCTGAACGCGAAGTTCTGATCATGCAGCTACGAATCACCACTTTTGCATTGCTTCTCGCCATGGCCTTCTGCGGCGAGGCCCGCGCCGACACCGAGCACGATCGCCTGCGCGAGGCGCTGCGCAGCGCTACCGCGCAGACGCGCCAGCTGGAAGACCAGCGTACCGCCTCGCAGGCAAAACTCGCCGAAGCTGAAAAGGAGAAGGCCGCGCTCAAGGCGCAGATCGACGCCGCCAAGGCCGAAACCAAGCGGCTCGAAAAGCAAAATCGCGAGGCGGTCGACGAGTTCAACCAGCGCCTGACCGAGCGCGACGAGACGCTGGAAAAATGGAAATCGGCCTACGAGGAAGCCGCCACGGTGGCGCGTACCAAGGATGCCGAGCGCGCCAAGTTCGAGGGCGAGGCAACTGCCTTCAAGGCGAGCACCAAGAGCTGCCTGGCCAAGAACACGCAGCTCATCAAGGACGGCAACGAAATCCTGAAGCGATATCGCAGCCTCACGGTGGGCGAAGCTTTCATGGCGAGCGAGCCGACGATCGGCGTGGGCCGCGTCAACGCGCAGAATTTCCTGCAGGAATATACCGACAAGCTTCTCGATCAGAAGGCGACACCATGAACGTATCGATCGTTTCAAGCACATTCCAGCCGGTCCGGATTGCGGCCCTTGCCGCGGTGATCGCCGTCATGCCGGTCGGGGCTTTTGCCCAGACGCCGCCGCCCGCGCCGCAACGTGTCGCACCGGCGCCAGCGCCGCCCAAGCAGAGGGCCGCGCCCCAGGCCGCCGGATCCGAAGCGCCAGCGCCTTCGGCGCCCGCGACGCAGGGGTTGGCTGCCGCCAAAACGGATGACGTCATCGCGCGGGTCGGCAACGCCAACGTTTCGTCTGACGAACTCCGTGCTTATGTCGGCGCGCTCGGCGCGCAGGATCAGGCGGCGCTCGCCAAGGATCCCGCGCTGCTCAGCCAGGCGGTTCGCATGCTGCTCGCCAACCGCCTGGTGCTGCAGGAGGTTCTTGCCAAGAAGTGGGACCAACAGCCGACGATCGCGGCGCAGCTCGATCGGGTGCGGGAAAACGCGTTGACCGAACTCTATCTGCAGTCGGTCTCGACGCCGCCGGCCGGCTTTCCGAGCGAGGACGACCTGCAAAAAGTCTACGACGCCAACCGCGCCGCCCTGCTGATGCCGCGCCAGTTCCAGCTCGCGCAGATATTCATCGCCGCGCCGAAGGATGCCGACAAGGCGACGGAAGAAAAGGCGAAGAAGAGCCTGGACGAGGTGGCGGGCAAGTTGAAAGCCCCGGGTGCCGATTTTGCCGCAATCGCGCGCGCTGCCAATGAGAAGGACGGCGGCGATCTCGGCTGGGTTACCGAAAACCAGATCCGGCCGGAAATCAAGACGCTGTTGATCGGGCTCGCCAAGAACAGCGTATCCGAACCCATCCGCCTCGACGATGGCTGGCACATCCTCAAGCTGATTGACACCAAGGCCGCCTACACCCGCACGCTTCCCGAAGTCCGCGATCAGCTGGTGCAGCAGATTCGCGCTGAAAGGGCAGGTGCGATGCGCCGGGCCTATCTCGCCGAACTCCTGAAGCGTAACCCGCCGATCCTCAACGAACTCGCGCTGTCGAACCTGCTCGACAGTTCCCGCAAGTAATTCTCGAAGTGGAGTCTCCTATGTCCGATAACCCCATCACCGAACTCGCGCTCGATAGCCTGCGAGACGCTCTCCAGCAGGTCGGCTATCGGGTCGAGGAGGCGACCGATCCGGTGGCCAACGTGTCGTATCTGCGCTCGGCGACCGGCGGACTCGCTTTCGACGTTCGGCCCGGAAACCGGCTCCCCGACGGAAGTTTTGTCGACATCGCATTCACCGCCGTGCTTCAGGTACAGGGCGAACTTCCGCTCGAACTGGTCAACCGCTGGAATGCGACGCGCCGCTTTGCGCGCCTGCAGCTCAGTCAGCCGTTCCTCGTCCTTACGCTCGATGTCTCGGTGGCGGGCGGCGTGATGCCGAACCACCTTCGGGCCCACATCGAAATCTGGGATCGCCTGGTGCAGGAACTGATCGCATATCTGCGCGACGAACTGCGCCAGCTTTCTGCGAAGAGCGAAACGACCGCACCAGCGATGCCCAAGGCACCGACGCTCGAAACGGCGGTCGAGGCGGGCGCCTCCGGAACCGTCCAGTGATGTCCAAGCGTCGCGAATTGGCAGCGAACTCTCCTGCACCGGCCGGGCGACATGCTATTCCGCCGGCGGCCGTCGGCAGGCGTTCACGCCGCGCGGCGTGGTGGAAGCGCGTCGTCCATTCCGTGGCGGGGATGGCGGGGCTGATCGCCGCCTGGGCGGAGGCGAACGCGTCGCCTGTTGCCGCGTCAAGCGGTGTGTACCGGCCTGCGACGGCAGTTCCGCAGTCCTGGCAGGTCTTCGCTAGACAAGTGCAGGCGCGGATCGAACAGCAACTCGCCGGCGATGGCGACAGGGCGCGTCATGTCCAGGACTACCTGGTGCGTTGCGACGGCGAAGCCGGCGCGCCTTCAAGGTTCGTACTGCGGGCCTGGATTCGGGCCGATGGCAAGGTCAACCGCATCGAGGTCGACGGGATCGACGATGCCGCTGCGGCAGCCGATCTGCGGGCGCTACTGATTGAAGGCGACGTTGGCGTGCCGCCGCCTGCGATGCTGCAGCCGTTGCATCTGCGCCTTTCGCCGCGGGCGAACGACCGGCCGCGAGAAGGGAACTAGCGGATGGTCTCGCGTACGCAACGTGCGTCGTGCGGCGCAGTTGGAACGTGGTTGTCGATATGGGCGACCATCGCCCTGGTCATTCTGTCCGGAGGCGCGCTCGCAGAAACGGTTTCGACGTCGTTCGATGCCCGGTTCACCGCCGTCGACACCCTTGATCGACCGGCACCGGTGCAGCCGGCTGCTTTTGCCTCGGCACCGAACAAGAGCAATCGCGCAACGTTACCGGCGCCGACCGTCGCTACCGATGCGCGCTCGCGTTTTCGTGCGCTGATCGAAAAGGAGGCGGCGCGGACCGGCCTGCCGTCCGAGATCGCGGAGGCGGTGATGTCAGTGGAAAGCGGGTTCAATCCGGGCGCCATCGGCGGCGTCGGCGAAATCGGCTTGATGCAAATTCTGCCTTCGACGGCGCGCATGCTCGGCTTCAACGGCACGCTCGCCGAACTCGCGGTGCCCGAAACCAACATTCATTATGGCGTGACTTATCTCGCCAAAGCGTGGCGGCTGGCGGGCGGCGATATTTGTACGGCGACGATGAAGTACCGTGCCGGTCATGGCGAAACCCGGTTTTCCCATCTGTCCGTCAATTACTGCCTGGCCGTGCGGTCCAGGCTTGCCGCGCGCGGCTTTCAGGTATCGGGCACGGTTCCTGTTGCGACCTTCGGAGAGCCGGGCAGGAGTGGCGGACCGGTTAGCTGTGGCCGCAAATGCGCCGGGCTGGCGCGCATCGGCACAGTGAATATCGCGGCACTCAACACCCGGCTCAGCGCGCTCGTCGTGCAGGCGCGGGCGGGACGATAGGAGGCAATGAAGATGCGGCGGACCATGCTGACGCTCGTTGCCGCGGTTGGACTTGTCTCGACGGGGCAGACCGAGCAAGTCAAAGTGCTCCCGGAAATCGTCATCGGTGCACCGCCAGTCAACCCCCAAGCAAGCGCTCCGAGTCGCCCTGAAATCGTTATCGGCGGTGGTGCGGGCAATGTACCGGCCAAACCTGAGAAATGCGCCGAAACCGGATCGGGCAAGGCGATTGATTGCCTCAATCAGAAACTCAGGCGCGAGGTGGATCGTGTCAATCCCGTCATGAACCTTCCACCGATCGATGCGCGCTCGCCGGACATCAAGACCGGTGTGGTGAACATCCCGGCCGTTCAGCAACAATACGGCCGGAATTTCGGTGTTTCAGTCGTTCCGTACCGGCCCCCGCCGCCGGTGTTCACCACGCCCGGGGTACGTCGATAGAACGATCCGGACTTCGGGTGGCTCGCATCGGAGATGTCCTGGCGGTCGGAGCGCAGGCTGTTCTCTCTCCCTTTGTTCGATGACACGCCAGTGTAATACACCCTCCGTAAGGTTCTCAGGCGGACTGGTCATCGTGTTGTAGATGTGAGGATGCGTTGTGACACCGGATGCGCAAATGGTCGCGCAAGGCCGGAGCGCTCGGTTATGCCGCGCGCTGCTTTTGGGAGTCGGACTGGCGCTGACGAGTCACGGGGCGGTTTCACAGACGCGAAGTCCGATACAGTTCGCGATTGCTGTCCAGCCGCTGGCGGCTGCGCTTGATGCCTATGCCGTCGCATCCGGCGTCGAACTCTATTACGATGGCGATCTGACTGCCGGCCGGCGCTCGCAAGTGGTTGAGGGGCGGCTGGTTCCGGAAGCCGCCTTACGGGGTCTACTGGCCGGAAGCGGTCTTGTCGCCCGAGCGACCGGTCCAAACAGTTTTGTCATTACGTTCGATCCATCCTTGCGGCTCCCGAGCGCCAGCCATCAGTCATATTTTGCGGTGATCCAGTCGCGGGTATCGCAGGCGTTGTGCGCACATCCCGAAACGAGACCCGGCGACACGGACCTGCTGCTGCAGCTGTGGATCTCGTCCATGGGAAGCGTGCAGCGCGCGCAACTACTCGATTCCCCGGGCGGGGAGATGCGGGAGAGTGTATTTGCGGTAGCGTTGCGCGGGATACCGATCGGCGCCGCACCGCCTTCGGACCTGCCGCAACCCATCACAATGGCGATCCTTGCGCGCGCCAGGGGCGAACCAAGCGGTTGTCGCGGCGCTTCGACGACGGCGGTACGCTAGATGCACCGGGTATCTCGCCGATGACCGCCTCGAATCGCGACACGTTGCGGCGGTTCTTCCTGCTCGGTTACGACGAATTGCGCGCGCGACTGACGCGGCGCTTCGGATCGGTCGAGCTTGCCAGCGACGTGCTGCACGAGACCTGGTTGCGCATCGACAATGCCGTTCCGGCCGGTGTCGTGCATAGCCCGAGGAACTATCTGCTGCAGATGGCGGCAAATGTCGCGCTGAAGCGCTTGAAGGCGGAAAACGGCTTCGTCACGCTCACGGACGCCAAGATGGCGGTCGGCATCGTCGACGACGCGCCCGGCCCCGAAGCCGCCGCGATGGCGCGGTCGGAAGTCGCGCTGCTTGCAAGGGCATTGTCCGAGCTGACGCCGCGCCGCCGTGAGATCCTGCTGGCCTCCCGCCTTGAGGGCATTCAGCTCTGGGCGATAGCCGAGCGCCTCGGTGTCTCGCAGCGTCTTGTCGAGATCGAACTCAAGCATGCGCTCGCTCATTGTGCGTTACGCGTCGGACGAAGCGCCGTAAAAAGATTCGGTCCCGCCCCCTCGAAACGATCTCAGGCAGATGGGGGGCTGGACTGATGTGTGCTGCAAGACCGCGTCCCGACGACGCTGGACATATGGCTGGCGAAATTTCCGACCACCCGGCGGGCTTCCTGGCGGGGATCGACCGCGAGGCGCACGATTGGGTGGTGTTTTTCGCCGGCGGCGATGCCGGCCCTGCCGATCTCGATGCTTTCAGGCAATGGTCGGCGCAGGCCGGCTACACCGAAGCGTTCGCGCGGGCGTGCCGGCTCTGGGAGGCGGTCGGACCGGCAAGCAGGCAGATGACCGGCGCCGATGCGCCCGAACAGATCGTCCATATCGGGCGCCGCGCCTTCATCGGCAGCGCGCTTGCCGTGTCCGTGGCCGCGACGGCTTACGTTGGCGCGCGTTCCCCGCTCGGTCTTTGGCCGTCCTGGTCCGAGCTCGCGGCCGACTATCGGACCGCGCCGGGAGAGCAGCGCCGGATCGCGCTTTCCGGAGGCCCGTCGATCGAACTCAACACCCGCACCAGCATTGCGCTGAGGGCGTCGACCCATGGCGGCGCGGAGCGTGTCGAACTGTTTGGCGGCGAGGCGGCGATTGTTGCGAGCCCGGAACTGCATCGCGCGATCGAGGTGGCCGCCGGAGAGGGCCGCGTCACGGCGGTCGATGCCACCTTCAACATGCGCTACGAGCGCGACGTCGTTTGCACCACCTGTGTCGCGGGGGCGCTCGAGGTCGCCTTTGGAAATCGTTCGGCCGATCTCCGGGCCGGAGCGCAAGTCGCCTATTCCGGCAGCGGGTTGGGAAAGGTTACGATGGTCGATGTCGGCCTTGTCACCGCGTGGAAAGCCGGCATTCTGGTGTTCCGATCGACGCCGCTCGCAGATGCCGTCGCGGAGATCAACCGCTATCGATCCGGCCGCATCTTCGTCACCAACGCCGCGCTCGGACGCCGGTTGTTCAATGCGCGGTTTCCGATCGCAAATGTCGACGGCGTCGTTGCGCAGATCCAGCAGGTTTTTGGCGCATCCGTCACGACTCTGCCCGGCGGCATCGTGCTGTTGGGCTGATCCCGCATGGCGGAGGCCGATCGGCGGACGAAAAGCAAGCGAGGCGAGACGCCGGATGATCGAAGTTTTTTTTCGGTGCCGGCCTCCGGGAAGGATCTAGGCAGAGATCGCAACGCCGAAACAACGATTGCGATCATTGTCGTCCCGTCCTCGCGCGAGAATCCCTGATGTCCCACAATCCGTCTTCCGCCCGCACGTGCTTGTTCCTGCGCCGGGCTCTGCTCGCAAGCGTCAGCATGGCGGCGTTGCTTGCTGCTCCCGAGGCTTCCGCGCGTCAGTTGGGCGGGAATACGACGACGACATCGCCGGCACTGCAAGCGGTGTCGCAGGAATCGCAGCGCGCCGCGCAGCAGGCCGCGGATTCGCTGAGGCGGGCCACCCAGTCCATTCAGGCAATGCAGGCCGCGCAACAGGCCGCTCGCAATCTGGCGCGCACCGTGCCGGTCACGATACAGAACGGTTTGCGGCCAGGCGGCCTGGTGGTGATGCCGGGCGCAACCCCAAGTGCGACCGACGGCGGCGCGGGATTGTGGCAGGGCGCGAATCTGCCGACCGAATCCAACAATGGCGGCCGCACCCAGGTCACGGTCAAGCAGAACGAGCAGAAAGCGATCCTGACCTGGAAGGAGTTCAACGTCGGCCGCGAGACGGATCTCTATTTCGATCAGCGGGCCGGCGGAGCTGACGCCAGCAACTGGATCGCCCTGAATCGGGTGGACGGCAACGTCGCGCCGAGCCAGGTCCTCGGCTCGATCAAGTCCGAGGGGCAGGTCTATGTCATCAACCGCAACGGCATCATCTTTGGCGGCGCGAGCCAGGTCAACGTTCACACGCTGGTTGCATCGAGCCTTAGCCTGTCCAATGCGCAATTCATGGCGGGTATCAACAAGGAACTCTATGTCTTCAACGATCCGTCCGGCAACAGTATCGCGATGCCACAGTTCGGCTATCTCGGGCAGCAGCGACCGGTAAGCGGTACGTCCATCTCCGCTGCCGGTCAGGTGCCGGGCGTCGTGATCGGGGCGGCGTCGGGCGACGTGCGCGTGGAGGGCGGGGCGCAGATCACCACCGCCAGCGGCGGCAAGGCGATGCTGTTCGCGCCGCACGTCGTCAATTCCGGGCAGATTCTAGCGCCCGACGGTCAGGTGATCATGGCCGCCGGCGAGCAGATCTATCTCAGGACCAGCACGGCCTGGCCTGATCCGATCACCGGCAAAAGCACGTTCCGCGGCCTCGATGTCGCGGCGTCCGCGCCGATGCGCTGGATGTTTTCCTACGCTCAGGCGGCACTGGAGACGGACGCTTTCAGCACGGACATCAGGAATATCATTCTGCCCGAGATGGAGCAGCGTGCGGCTGCCGTCGGTTATCGCGTCGTCAACAACGGCGTCATCCAGGCCGATCATGGCAACATTACCCTGACCGCCCGCGATGTCTTCCAGAACGGCGCACTGCTGGCGTCGACTGCGCTCAACAACCGCGACGGCTCGATCCGCCTGCAGGGCTTCGGCCAGGGCATGGGCTGCTATTCGAGCTCGTACTGCGATCCATCCGCTGGAATCCTGTGGTATTGGTCGAAGAGCGGCACGGTGACGTTGGCGCCGGGCAGCGTCACGGCGGCGATGCCCGATCTCACCGACACCAGCGAGATCGAGCTGACATCGACGGGCACGCGCTACCGGCCCGGCCGCGTCGAACTGCGCGGTAACTTCATCAACATCGAAAGCCAGGCGAACGTCATCGTTCCCGCGGGCACCATCAGCGCGGTGGCGAGCACGGATGGATGGGCGAGCGACGATCCAGTTTCCGGTGAGCGCAAGCGCGACGGCAGCCGCATCTACGTCGGAGAGGATGCCTATCTCAGCGTCGCCGGATTGCAGGACATCCTCGTCGCGATGGAGCGCAACGTCGTTCAGGCCGAGTTGCGTATCAACGAGCTGCGCGATTCGCCGCTGTTCAAGGAGTCCTGGCTGCGCGGACAGAAGATCTACGTTGACCGGCGCGCCGGCGGGACGTTCACCGACGCGCTGATGTCTGGCGTGCGGTGGGTGACCGACGCGAACGGCAATTACGTTCCGGGGGCTTGGCAGGGAACGCCATTGGCCGACGTGTCGGCGTGGGTCGGCGTCGGCAAGACCGACATCGCCGAGCTGTCGACGCAAGGCGGTTCGATCACCTTGAAGTCGGCCGGCTCGCTGATCACACGATCGGGCTCTCTGCTTGACGTCTCGGGCGGTTCGGTGCGTTACACGGACGGCTGGATCAAGACGACCAAGCTGCTCGGCGCCGACGGGCGCGTCTACGACATCTCGGAGGCTCGGCCGGACCAGGCATATGTGGCCTTCGCCGACGGCTTCACCGTCTCGCATGACCGCTGGGGCGTCACGGAAACCTGGAGCGGCCTCCGCGGCAGCAACAGGGGCGCCCGCTTCGAACGCGGTTACACGGAAGGCCGCAAGGCCGGCTCGATTCAGTTCTATGCGGCCGAAGGCGTCGTGCTCGAAGGCGGCTATTGGGGCGGCACCGTCGTTGGCGAGCGCCAGGCGGCCACCGGCAAGCTGGCGCAGGCGGGCACGCTGGCTGTCGGTGACAACAGCGATGATGCCAAGCAGTGGCTGCTGGCCAACCTGATCGTTTCGAACAATCCGGTACAACTGCCGTCCGACTTCAGCGCAACAACACCGCTTTCTTCGTTCTGGTACAGCGGCACGAGCGGCGTCAATCCGCCGTCTGACGACTCATTTCTGCTTCGTACGACCTATCTCGATTCCGATGTCCTGAGTGCGGCAGGCTTCGGCAAGATCGAACTTTTCGTCACCAAGAGTTTCACGCTGGAGCAGGGCGCGGTCCTCGAACTGGCGCCCCGTAGTTCCTTTGCGGTTCGAGCCAACACCGTCGATGGTTACACCCAGCAATTCAAGGTGGACGGGGTGATCCGTGCCGCGGGCGGCACCGTCACACTCCGTGAAGCCGAGGGCGTGCATTTTGGCGCCCATGCCGCCATCGACGTCAGCGGCCAATGGGTCAACCAGAAGACGGGAATCGCAACGTTCTTGGCGCCGGTCATCCGTGGCGGCAGCATCGATGTCATGAACGCGCGGTTCGAGCCGGGCGCCGTGCTCGATGTCTCCGGCGGCGGTTGGTACCGACTGTACAAAGGCAAGTACGAACTGCGGGCAGGGGACGCTGGCGCCATTACGTTTAGCGGCATCGACGCCGCGGAGCTTCTCATGGTTGACATGCGCGGCTATGCGGCCGGGTCGGGCGGCAGCCTGACCGTAAACACCGGTTCGTCGCTCCAGATCGGGGGCGCAACTCCGGCGCCCGTGGGCACTGTCCGTCTGGCGGAGTCGCTCTACTCGGATATCGGCTTCCGCTCGATCCAGATCACCAGCGGCGGCAACATCACGGTTGCTGACGGGGCTACCGTCCGTCACGTCCCGCACAGTATCGACTTGACGGATGCGGCTCGCATCGAAACGGGTGCATCGATTGCGGACGTTGCCCCGCTCGTCGTGCTGCCGTCCCCACAGCGCGCCGACCTTGCGCCGACCTCGCTCTCGCTCACCGCCCGCAATGTCACGATCGGAGCCGGGGCCACCGTCGCGACCGATGTCGGCGGCGGCATCACCCTTGCGAGCCAGAGCACGATGGCAGGCGGATCGGTCAGGATCGATGGTCGGCTGGAAGCGCTGGCCGGACAGATCAACGTTCAGGCTACCTCGGGTACCGTCACCGTCGCCAGCACGGCGGCGCTGGTGGCGCACGGCGCACCGCGCATTGAAGCGGATGTTCGCGGACAGCGAGATGGTGTGGTGCTGGGCGGCGGCTCGGTAAGCATCGAAGCAGGTTCGATCGCGCTTCAATCGGGTTCGCTGATCGACGTCTCGGGCGCCAGCGGCGAAGTCGACGTGCCAGTGAGCGGTGCGCTGGGACCGCGACAGAGCGTTCCGGTGACGCTTGCCAGCAATGGCGGCTCCATTTCGATCACGGGCACGGGGCTGCTCGAAGGGACATGGCGCGGCGAGGCCGGCGGCAGCGGCGCGCGCGGCGGTGCCATCACTTTGTCCACCACGACGGCGCCTGTAATTCTCTCCGACAGCGCGGCCGCGCAGGCCGGTCTGGTCTTTCGTCCGTCAATGCTCCAACCGTCCGGCTTCGCCGATCTCACGCTCAGTGCGACTTCAGTTCGGCTGGAAGGCGTCGACATCGCGCTTCGCGGGTCGCTCTCGATCAGCGGCGCGCTGGTCAATGGCAGCGGTACCGACTCGCACCTGTCGGCATCCCTCATTTCTCTGAACGGAGCGTCCGTCGCGACAGCTGCGTCAAGCGGTAAGCTGACGCTGGCCGCCACCGTAATCGATGTGAAGCAGGCGGCCATCCGCGGTTTCGCGCAGGCGGTGCTGGAGGCCACCGACATTCGCCTCGTTCCGTTCGCCACTGGCCAGTCGGCTTCGCTGGATATGGCCGGCGTTCTGGTGCTGAAGGCCGCCCAGATCTACCCGGCCTCGCAAACCAGCGCGACGATCACGGCGAGCGAAAAGATCATCGTCCAGCAGAACGGCGTTGCCGGTGTGGCGCTGTCGGCGGGTGGTTCATTGACGCTGCAGGCGCCGGTGATCGAGCAGCGCGGTACGCTCAAGGCGCCGTTTGGCCAGATCGCCCTTAAGGCGAGCGACAAATTGACCCTCGGCGCCGGCAGCGTCACCTCGGTGACCGGCGACGGCCTGCTGCTGCCCTACGGCAATCTCAGCAACAATGAGAACTGGACGCTGCCCACCGGCAGCGGCCAGCCGCCCATCATCACGAGCCCGCCGGAGAAGCGCATCACGCTGGAGGCGCCGAGCGTCGACCTTGCGGAGGGATCCGTCGTCGACATCCGCGGCGGCGGCGATCTCTATGCCTGGGAACATGTACCGGGCCCCGGCGGCTCGCACGACGTGCTGACGCGTCCGGGAATGTACGCGATCATGCCCGCGATGGGCGCGGTGACCGGGACCGGCGAGCGCATCTGGCTCGATGGCGGCAATGGTATCGCGGCGGGGTGGTACACGCTGCTGCCGGCGCGCTATGCGTTGCTGCCGGGCGGCTATGCCGTGCAGATGATGGGCGGCGCGCAAGGCACGTCGCTTCCGCAATCTGTCGGCCTGGCCGACGGCTCGACGGTCATGACCGGCTATCGTGGCAACGCGCTCGACGGCAGCCGGGATCAACGGCCGTCGTCCTGGCGGGTGATGTCGGGCGACGTCGTGCGCAAATACAGCGAATACAATGAAGCCTACGCCAACACGTTCTTTGCTTCCGACGCATTCAAGCTGACGCAATATCGCCTGACCGGAAAGGACATCGTCACGCCGCGGCTGCCGATGGACGGCGGCGCTGTCGTGTTCAAGGCGACGCAGGAACTGATCCTGAACGGGCAGTTGCGCTCGCAGGCGGCGGGCGGCGGTCGCGGCGGACTGGTCGATATCGCGGCGACGAAGATCGCGGTCGTGGGCGCAGAGCAGGATGCAAGCGGCCTGCGCGCCGGCGGCTATCTGGTGCTCGACGCCACCAGCCTGTCGAATTTCGGCGCCGGCAGTCTCTTGCTTGGCGGTACGCGAAGCGGCGACGCGCGCGGCTTGCGGGTAGATGTCACGGCCGACGATATCGTCGTGCGCAACGGTGCAGGTTCGGCGCTGACGGGGCCGGAAATCATCCTGGCCGCGAGCGAGACGATCGATATCGGCGCCGGCAGCGTCATCGTTGCGACCGGCGAAGCGCCGCGCGGCGCGGGCGATCTCGTGGTGACGCCGCAGGTGCCGGGCGACGGCTCCGCGACGCCGTCGCGGGACTGGGGCGCATTGATCCGGCTGTCCAACGGCGATGCGGTGCGGGTGATCCGCGAGAACGTGGACCTTGCGGCCGGCGGTGTGGTGACGATCGGCGCGGGAGCGAGCCTTGCGGGCGGCAAGGCGCTGCTGATTGACGCCACGCGAAACACCAATATGCAGCCACGCGCGCAGCTTTCCGGCGCGACCCTGTCGGTGTCTTCCGGCCGCATCGGCTTTGGCGGCGGCAGCGGCCTGGTGCTCGACCAGGTGGCGCTGGCGATGCTTGGCAACACGCAGAATCTGATCCTGCGCAGCTATACCAGCATCGACTTCTACAATGCCGTCGATTTGTCCGGCTTGCGTGCGGTGAACCTCGATGCGGCGGTGCTCGCCGGTTATGGCAACGGCCAGATCGATGTCACGGCCGGTCGGCTGGTGCTGGAGAACTCGACCGGCACGTTCAGCGAGCCTGTGGGTGTCGGCCATGGCCGCCTGAATCTCGTCGCGGAGGAGCTGGCCTTCGGCCAGGGCGCCAAGGCACTACGCGGCTTCGACACGGTGGCGCTGACCGGCACCACGCGCATCGTCGGTGAAGGCAAGGGCTCGCTCGATGCCGGCACTGCCACGGTGACGTTGGCGACGCCGGTTCTGACCGGCCGCGGCGGCAGCGCGCAATCGCTGACCACGGCAGGCGGCCTCAGCGTCGCACGGTACGGGACGATAGCGCCGGCGCGCGACCAGGAGAGCCTCGGCGCGCGCTGGAGCCTGACCGGCAGCTCCGTCGTGTTCGGCGGCCGTGCCGATGCGCTGGGCGGCACCGTCGAACTGACCGCCAGGAATGGCGACGTGACTCTCACCGAGGGCGCGCTGATTGATGTCGGCGGCTTCGGCAAGCAATTCCACGACGTCGCGGAATATACCGATGCAGGACGCATCTCGCTGACGGCTGTCGGCGGCTCGGTGCGGATGGCCGCCGGCGCGGTGCTGGACCTCGCCGCTCAGCCGGGCGGTGGCGGCGCGGGGACGCTCGCGATTAACTCGGACGGCAGCCAGTTGGTGCTGGATGGTGCGATCAGGGCGCAGGCGGCGGCCGGCCAGCGCGGGGCTGCGTTCTCGCTCGACATCGCGCAACTGCCGGACTTCGCGGCGCTGAACCAGCGGCTCAACGGGGCGGGGTTCTCCAGGTCGCGCGACTTCCGCATCCGCAGCGGCGACGTCACGATCGACGGCACCACGGTAACCGATTCATTCACGCTGGCCGCAGACCATGGCCGCGTGACCATCGCCGGCACGATCGACGCGCGCGCCCGCTATGGCGGCGCGATCGCCATCTATGGCGGCAACGGCCTCACCATGACCAACACCGCGGTATTGCGGGCGGGTGCCACCGACAGCGTGGATAACCTCGGCTCCGGACGCGTGACGCTCGGCATCTCGGCCGGCACGCTGGTCGTTCAGGGCGGCCTGATCGACGTGGCGGGCGGCGAGGGTGGCAAGGTTACGCTGCGGGCGCCTGTCATCGTTCAGCCGGGCGCCGACACCGTCAACGTCAGCTTCGCCGGCAATATTGCCGGCGCGCGCGAGATCCTGCTCGAGGGATTCAAGCGGTTCGATCTCGCCGATCTCGCGAGCAATCCGGATTTCGTCGGCGTGAAAATCAATGGCAGCGGCCAGGCCGAACTCGATCTGGCTGCCACGGCCGCGGGCAAACTGAACGTGCTGGCCGAGTATGGTGCGGGGACGCTGGTCGAGTTCGTGCGCGACTTCGACATCTCGGCCGCGTATGGCGCGCTCGGCAGCCTCGCGGGCCAGTCGAACTTCCATGCCCGTCCGGGCATGGAGCTCAATTACGCCGGCGACATCGTGCTCAAGTCGAACTGGAATCTCGGGGCCGGCACTGTCGACCAGGCTGCCGCGATCGCGGCCGGCGTCATGGCCATCGACCCATTGCTGGGCAAGGCTTACGTGATCGCCGGCCAGGAGGGCAGGCTGCTGCGCGACTACACGCGGATGGTCTACCGCACCGGCGGCAGCATCCTCGGCGAGTCCGGTGTGTTGACGCTGCGCGCCGAAGGCAGTCTCGATCTCAAAGGCAGCATCAGCGACGGCTTCTTCCAGTTCGGCGATACGCTCGACAGCAAATACATCGAGATTAACAAGACGACCGCCTCGGCGTTGACGCTCATCCTCAACGGCGGCCGAAACAACACGACCAGCAACCTCACGGCCTACAGCAATGCCGCAACGGCCCTTCCGGCCGCCTATGCCGGCATCAGCTTCTCGACGCAGGGCATTCAGAAGCTCCAGACCACGGCTGCGCCGCAGACGACCCCGGCGCCGTTCAATGCTGCGGCGAATTCCCCCGCCGCCACGGCACCCAATGAGCTCGCAAACGCGGTGTTGTTACCGTCGATCACCAAAACGGATGGGACCACGGTGGCCGCATCGTCCTGGAGCCAGACGCTCGTGGCCGGCGCCGCACCGGTAGGCCAGAGCGCGGACCCGGCGCGCCGCGCCGCGGGCGCTGCCGGCAGCATCACCCTCAGCAGCCAATCGCCCATCTCCTACATCAGTGGCGGGACGACTGTATCCGACGTGACTCTCGTGGACGTTGATCCAGGCTTCAACGCGATCCTGAAACCCAGCGCGACGGGCGCCACCGTGAATCCTACGGTCTGGCTCTCGACCCTCGAGACCGCGGCAGGCGCTCGCCTGAATGCGGATTCGAGTGCCGTCATCAATCTGGGAACGACCGGCGAAGCCGGTTACGCGTATCTGCTGAGCCTGTGGAACGGCTATGCGGCATCGAAGGGATTGACCGACTCCAATGGGTACCGGCTGATAACCGCATCCAGCCGGATCAACGTCGTGACGAAATATTCGACTTTCGCGGACTTCTATACGACACGGATATTGCCCAACCTGCGCACCATTGCGCTGCTTTATTCGTCGGTTCAGCCCTCTACCACGACGAGCCTGGTGACGCCCTTCGCGGCCGTGCGAACCGGAACGGGCGACATCGCCATTGCCGCGAACGGTGACATCAAACTGATCGGGGCGGCCTCGATCTATACCGCGGGGGCGCGGGATCTCGCACGGCTCGACGATTTCACGACCGCGCCCGGCAACGCCGCGTTCGGCGTCGGGGGCGGGCATCTTCAGATTTCGGCCGGCGGCAGCATCGATGTGACGCTCCCGACCGACCGCACGCAGATGCAGCACTACACCGAGTGGCTGAAGAAGCAGGGCGCCCTCGATGCATCCTATGTATTCGGACCCTACACGCACTCTTCATTGGGTGGTCAGCCAGCGCGGCAAAGCGCGTGGTGGATCGACTACGGCAATTTCGAGCGCGGTGTCGGGGCGCTGGGTGGCGGCAACGTCGCGGTGGATGCCGGCGGCGATCTGGTCAATCTGACTGTCGCGCTTCCGACCAACGGCCGCGTGCGAGGCGGACGTTCCGTCGAGGAGCGCAAGCTGCTCGAGTTGCGCAACGGTGGATCGATGTCGGTGGTGGCAGGCGGGGCAATCCGTGCCGGCTATTACTATGTCGGCCGCGGCGCCGGCACGATCGAGGCGGCCGAGTTCGATTTTGGCCGCTCGGTCAATGTTCGTACTCAGCAGAACGTGACGACCTATGCGATCGCGCCGATCCTGTCTCTCGGCGACGCGACGCTGGATGTGCGCACCGCCGGCGATCTCACATTGCAGACCATGCTCGATCCATTGCTGGTCGGGAAGGGTGAAGCCAGTGAGCTGGCCTATATGAGCGGTCAGACCGACCGCACCGCGCTGAGCCTCACTTCGACCGGCGGTGACGTCACCATCGTCGGCCAGGTCAAGTACCTGTCAAAGGACGTCGACTTCGTGGTATCCCCGACCGCCGCACGTTACGTCTCCGAGGTGAACGACCTGGCTGGAAACCTCTATCCATCCAAGGTTCACATCACGGCGCTGAATGGCTCCGTCACCAACGCAGGGCAGATCTACGCACTGCCGGGCACCAGCCCGGAAATGCGAATTCTTGCCGCTAACGACGTGCTGACGGGTGAAATCGTGATGTCCCGTGCATCGCTCGGCATGATCCCGTCGCCGCTCGAGCCGGTGGGAGGAAGCGGAACCCCAATCCAGCTGCCGTCCTATTACAGTTTTCGCGATGTTCTCTACAACGACATCGTCGCTCCGCCTTCCAATCTCAACGGGCACCAGCTGCATCTGTATGGCCTGCGGAATCCCGAGCACCTGCCGAACGAGAACGACTACGAGCCGAGCCGTATCTATGCGTTGGGCGGCTCGATCGTCGGCTTGCAGCGTCCGCCGACGTCTTTCTCGAAATTGCAGGCGCTCATCACGTCGAATGAGCAGACCTGGTTCCGGGCCGACAAGGATATCCGCAACGTCGATTACTCCTTGCGCAACATTCATCGAACCGACGTTTCCCTGCTCGAAGCAGGCAACGACATTATTGGCGGCACGATGGTGATCGGCTCCATCCAGAGCGGCACGCGCTTTGGCGGGAAGGTCGAGATGCTGGGGCCGGGCGCGCTCGTGCTCTCGGCGGGGCGCGATGTCTACGGTACCGATTTTTCACTCTACAGCCGTGGAAATCAGGGCTACGACACCAACAATCGCGTCTTGCCTGAGACGAAGATCGCGGGTCTTCCCGATCAGGGCGCTGCCATCAGCGTGATGGCAGGACTCAAGGGCAAGCAGCCGTCCTACGCAGCGTTCATGGCCGCCTATCTCGATCCGGCCAACGTCGCCGCGATGCCGGACTATCTCAAGACCACGTTGCCCGACGGCACGGTGGTGCCGCTCTATCTCACGGACGCCTTCGAGACCCGAAAGAGCGGCAACGTGAAGACCGTACGCAACGGCGTCGTCTCTTTCGTAGAGGAAATGACCGGCGAGAAGCTGTCGCCGCTCGAGGCCTGGGCGCGGTTCAAGACACTGCCGCAACTCACGCAAGAACGCTTCCTGCGCCAGGTTTACCTGCAGGAACTGCGCGAGGGAGGAGCGGACCAGAACCTGCCGGGCGCGGACGGCCAGCCGCGCAACGGCGGTTACAACCGCGGTTATGCGGCCATCGACTCCCTGTTCCATGGCAGGGAGTGGAAGGGCGACGTGACCCTCGGCAACGGGCTGTTCCGCACCATGGCCGGCGGCGACATCGAAGTGCTGACGCCGGGCGGGAGCTTGCAGGTTGCGGCGCTGGGTACCGAGCCCGGCGCCGGCTACGGCCTGGTGACGCTCGGGTACGGCAACATCAATATCTTCGCCCGCGACAACATCGTCGTGAACCGCTCGCGCATCCTGACCTTCGCCGGTGGCGACGTGACCATCTGGTCGACGCAAGGCGATATCGACGCCGGGCGCGGCGCCAAGACGACGCGCGTGGCATCCGCGCCGGAAGTTCAGACCGACGCCAATGCTGTAACGAAAGTGCTGGAAAAGGCCGACATTTCCGGCAGCGGCATCGGCACGATTGTGGGCTTCACCGGCGTCGAGGAGGGCGACGTCAACCTGATCGCGCCGCAGGGCACGGTCAATGCCGGCGACGCCGGCGTACGGGTGAGCGGCAATCTCAACATTGCGGCTCTGTTTGTATTGAACGCCAACAACTTCCAGGTTTCCGGTGAAGTCAAAGGTTTGGCGGCCAAGGATACGCCGCTGACGGCGCTCAAACTCGACACCGGCGATTCGAGTCAGAAGACGGCCGCCGATGCCGCAAAGGATGCAACGCAGTCCGGCAAGTCCCAGCAGGCTTCCATCATCATCGTAGAGGTGCTCGGCTATGGCGGCGGCGGTGGCGACGCGCCGGCTAAGGAAGACGAGAAGCAGTCGCCACGGCGAGATGGTGTGAACGAGCAACGCACTCAAAATCCCGACAGTGCCTACCAGGTTCTGGGCGCTGGCCAGATGACGGCAGAGGAGGCCAGGCGGATAATTGCCGAGCGCCGCCGCGGTTCGACTTCGGGAGGGTCGCCACGCGTGGAATGAGCATGTCGTCATTGTTTTGACCGTGACGTCCGAAAAGGCGAGGCGCCGGCACGCTGAACGCAACGTCCAGACCGCGTCATTCCGGTTTCATGCGTTACGGTCGATACCGGAGACATGGGTATCGTTTCCGACCGGGCGAATGCACCCGCGTCGCATGATGGGGATTGTCGTTCTCCTGGCGCTGTGTACGACGGGCGTGTTTGCGCGCCGGCCGGCGCCGAGCCTCGCGGCGATCCTGAACGCCTGCAGATCGCGTCGCAGTTCGACATTCTCACGCAAGAGACTTTTGCAGCGTCCGCTGAGCGTGTGGCCTTGCAAATGGTTGTAAAGAGGTGCCGCTTGAAAAGCACTTTTCGGTCTGAAATGTACTCGATACCTTAAGTGATCCGATCAATTCATTAAAATCACAACAAATGCGACCAAGCGACCGGCCTATCGCTACACGGCCAAGCACTCGATCTATGTACATCGCGAGCATCAGGGACGTGGCGTCGGACGGCTCCTGATTCAGGAATTGATCGATACCTGTGCAGCAACAGGGTTTCGGCAGATGATTGGCTACATCGACGCCGACAACAAGGCGTCACTCGTCATCCACGAAAAATTCGGCTTTCACAGGGTCGGGCTGCTTCCGGGCGTTGCCTATCGATACGGCCGGTGGGCCGACGCCGTCATGGTGCAACGCTCGCTCGCAGCCGGTTCAACTGAGCCGCCGCAACTTTCCAAATTCGGTCGCTGAGAGTCGTGCCTGGCGCCTCCCGCCGCAGATCTTTGCCCCGACATGTTATTGTAACATGACGTCCCTAACGTCCAGCGCTGCATCATGACGGTCTTGTAGCGTGAGGCCATGGGTTTGTGGGCGGGGGCGCCGGTTCGCGCGCGGAGTTTTGCTTTCTGGTTGAGCCGCGCGACGCTATTACTCGGTGTTTTGGCCGTCAGCATGCCTGCAGCGGCGCAAGAACGTAGCCAGCACGGCCAGGCCAGCGCGCCAAGCCAGGCCATCACGTTCGATATTCCCGCCCAGCCCCTCGCGTCCGCGCTGCAAAGCTTCGGCCGCTTGACGCAGCTTGAGCTTTTCTATGAAAGCAGCCTGATGATAGATCGCCGTTCGTCATTGGTTCGGGGAGATTTGGCGCCCGACGCAGCGCTGCGCCTGTTGCTAAAGGGCACAGGTTTTACAATCGCGTCGTTCAGCCGTGGCACCATCACCATCCTGCCGCCGATGCCCACCAGCGCCGCGGAGCTTGCTCAGATCAAGCGCAAGGCGGGCGCGTTTACGCCGTACCTGGCGCTGTTGCAATTGGGCTTGCGCTCCGTCTTTTGTCGACAGCCTGATTTGCTGGTGGAGAAGGAAGAACTGCTGGTCCGTCTGAGGATCGGTCCGTCAGGTGTCGTGTCGTTCGCGGAACTTCTGTCGTCGACGGGGTCGCCCCAGCACGACCTCGCCTATCTGTCCGCCTTACGCTCGCTCTCCGTGGGAGAGCCGCCGCCTGCGGCCATGCCGCAGCCGGTGACGTTGATGATTTTGCCGCGGGACCAACGGCAGGTTGCAGAGTGCGCGGCTCCGGGTACGCGGTCGCCGTCGGTTGCCCATGACTGATCAGGCGACCATCACCGCCTTGCGTCAACTGCTGGTTGGCGACTACGACGACCTCAAACGCAGGTTGGCAAAGCGGCTCGGCTCGGAAGAGTTGGCCGGCGAAGCGCTGCAGGAAACCTACCTTCATCTCGAGCGGCCCGTTCGTGTAGGTATCGTTGACAGCCCGAAAAACTACCTGCTGACGATCGCCCTCAACGTGGCGCGCATGGCCTTCCGGCGGGAACGACGAACTGGCGGTTTGGCGGAGCTCGATGCCGCGCTCAGCGTCGTGGACGAGGCGCCGGATCCTCTCACGAGCGTGGAGGCTCGGCAGGAGGTGGAAGCGCTCAAGCGCGCTTTCGATGCGCTCTCACCGCGGCGGCGATACATTATCCTGGCGTCCCGGGTCGAGGGCAGGCGCCTGCACGACATCGCAGCGGAGCTGGGATTGTCACAGAGGTCCATCGAAAAGGAATTGAAGGCGGCCCTGCTGCACTGCGCAGAGAAAATGCAGCGCGATCTGGTGCAACGGTTCGGTCCGCGTCCGCCGCAAGCATCTATAGGAACAGGGGCGCCCCGAACTGCGCCTGACGAGCAAGATGACTGAGTCCCCTGATCAGCCTCGAATGACTCCATCGACGGAACCCGGCGACACAGAGGGCGCCGGCCTCAGCCGCGTGCAGCGCGAAGCGTACGCGTGGATGGCGGCATTCATGGCCAATGGCCTCAAGCCCGCCGAGGTCAGGACCATGCAGGCCTGGTACAACCAGAGCCCGGCGCACCGCGCCGCTTATGCCGAAGCCCGCCGTCTGTGGCATAGCCTCGGACCTGTCGCCCGACAGAGCATGCCGGATCGGGATCGTCAGCCTGGCAGACCCGCGATCCTGCGGGACAGCACGACGACGCGGCGCGCGGTGCTCGCCGGCACGGTCGCGGCCTCGGCCGCCTATCTGGTGGTACGTCCACCTCTGCATCTCTGGCCCTCCTATGCGGAGCTGGCGGCTGACTTGCGGACCGGTGCCGGCGAACACCGTGAGGTCATTCTGCCTTCCTCGGTCTTGCTGGACCTCAATACGAGAACCAGCATTGCCGTTCGCGCGCGCTCCGCCAATGCGACGGAGCTTGAGCTGATTTCCGGCGAGGCCGCGATCTCGACACGGGGGGCGTCCACTGCGGTCACCGTAACCGCTAACATGCGTCGCATCAGCGGCGATCAGGCGGACTTCAACGTACGCTGCGAAGGACCGGATGTCGTCGTCAGCTGTCTCGCCGGCAACTTGACGATCGCGCATGACGGTACAGTGAAGAACCTTGCTGCGGGTCAGCAACTTGCCTCAGGCGCCTCGGATAGCACGATCGCGAGTTTCGATCCGGAACGTGTCACGGCGTGGCGTCGCGGCTTGATGATCTTCGACTTCACGCCCGTCTCGCAAGTCGTCGCCGAGGTAAATCGCTATCGATCCGGACGTATCATCCTCACGAACGACGATATCGGCCGCCGACTGCTGAGCGCCCGGTTGCGTACGGACGACACGGACAAGATTATAACTCAGCTTGTGCACATCTTCGGCGCCAAGGTCAGGGAGTGGCCGGGCGGCATTGTCGTCTTGAGTTGACATGGCTGGCGGCGGTGGACCGCTCGTGGCCTTCGCCGTTGGTTGGAATTTTTCTCCTCTTGTCGCTCAAATCAGTTCGGTCTCACGCCCATCCGGTCATCTCAAAGGTAGGTCGCTCGCGATGGATGGACACCTTCCGGTCCGGACCTGGGCGACAGAGATGGAGTTGACGATGCTGAAGTGCGGATCGGTCGTTCAATCAACGGTTTCGTGCCAGCGCACGGCCAGGACTGTCGCTCTTCTTGCAGGTGTCAGCGCGCTTGCGCTGCTGGCGACGGGTTCGATGGCAAATGCTCGTTCGCTTGGCGCTCCGGCGTCGCCGATCGCTGCAGCGGGGGCAGTGACCGCGGCGACGGCGTCGCAGATCGAGGCAGCGAAGATCGCCGGCAGGACGCAGGCGGGATTGAAGCGGGCGATGCAGGCCATGCAGAACGCGCAGGGGGCGGCACGCGAAGCGGCGCGACTGCAACCTGTCGTGGTTCCGAATGGATTACGGCCTGGCGGCCTGCAGGTGGCGCCGGGCGCGACGCCGAGTGCCACCGACGGCGGCGCTGGCCTGTGGCAAGGCGCCAAGCTGCCGACAGAGGTCACGAGCGGTGGACGCAGCAACGTCATCGTCGAGCAGACGCAGTCGAAAGCCATCCTGACCTGGGAAAGCTTCAACGTCGGTCGCGAGACGGATCTCTATTTCAATCAGACAGCCGGCGGCGCCAATGCCAATCAATGGATCGCGCTCAACCGCGTCCTCGATCCGAGCGCGGCGCCGAGCCGAATTCTCGGGACCATCAAGGCCGAAGGGCAGGTCTACGTCATCAACCGGAATGGCATCATTTTCGGCGGGGCGAGCCAGGTCAATGTCGGCTCGCTGGTGGCGTCGTCGCTCAGCCTGTCGAACCAGCAGTTCATGGCCGGGATCAATTCGGGCCAGTTGATCGGTCCGATCGGGGGAGGCAGCGATTCCGACGTGCTTCCGACCTTTGGCGACGTTCCGCGGACGACGAACGTCAATGCCCTGGCGCCCGCCGTCTCCGGCAATGTCGAGGTGCAGGCGGGCGCACGGATCGCCAGCGGCAAGAACGGACTGCTCGGCCTGTTCGGAACCAACGTGACCAACGCCGGCACGCTGGCGACCGATGGCGGGCAGGTGATGCTCGCGGCGGGCGAGCAAGTGTGGCTCGTTCCAAACAGCGTTGATGGCGGTATGATCGGCATGCGGGCCTATGTATCTGCGCTGCCCAACTACTATACGCCAGGGATCTTCGACCCGGCGTTGTTTCAGTCGCTCGCCAACCGCACGGCGCAGGTCGGTATGGTCGTCACCAACAACGGCTTGATCGCCGCTGAAGCGGGCAACATTACGGTGGTCGGCTCTACCGTGGCGCAGAACGGTGTCATACGCGCGATCACGACGCTCGACGCGCCGGGTACGATCCTGATCGCAGGCGAGGACTCGTTTCTGACCGGGCAGAATGGCGGGATCAAGCGGCGCGGGGGGGCGGTCGTGTTCGGCGCGGACAGCGTCACGCAGATCGTCGTCGATTCCAGCAACGCGGTCGGCACGGGAGGATCGGCCGGCAATTCCTCGCTGCTGCGCATCAGTGGCAAGACGGTCGAGCTCAAGACGAAGATCGGAGCCGGCGCCGACGAACTTCAGGGTGCCTACGTTCAGGCCCAGGCCGGCAAGATCGACATCGATTTGCGCGCCACGGATGAGAACTTCAACGCGTCCGCCCGCGAGGGTTTCGACGTGCAGCCGGCCGCGCCATCGGCCGGCACGCGCCTGCTGATGCATGCCGGGTCGATCCTCGACGTCTCCGGCGTCTACGAAGCCGAGGTGCCGATGGAGCGCAACTCGGTCGAGGTGGAAGTGCGGGCGAACGAGCTGCGCGATTCGCCGCTGCAGCGCGACGGCATTCTCAAGGCCAAAAAGATCTGGGTCGACCGCCGCGTCAGCGGCAAGCGTGCCGACGGCTCGACCTGGCTGGGCACGGCAGTGGTCGACGCCAACAAGTATATCGCCAACGTGCCGACTTCGATGACCGAGCGCGCCGTCAAGGGCGGCCTGGTGAAGATCCATTCCAACGAAGTGATCGTCACGGCCGGGGCTGCGATCAACATATCGGGCGGCTCCATCCGGTATCTCGACGGCAACATTCGCACGACCCAGCTGGTGGGGGCGGATGGGCGAAGCTACGCGATCGGAAGCGCTCCGGCGGATATGGATTATGTCGGGCTCAACTCGAGCTTCACTGTCTCCCACGCCCGTCACAACATTGTCGAGACCTGGACCAGCCCGCTCGGCAGGAATCGCGAAACGCGCTTCGAAAAGGGCTATGTCGAAGGCGCGGCCGCCGGCTCGCTGGAGATCTACGCGAAGGCGCAAGTCCTGAATGGCGGTATCCTCGCGGATGCGATTGTCGGCGAGCGCCAGGTTCACGCGCCGGCGGCCGGCGGCTCATTGACGATCGGTGCCATTTCGCCGCCGGATACGCCGTTCAACGCCAACGATCTTCTGCTTCAGGCGCAGGCTGCGTCACTGCCGAGCAATTTCACGATGGCCAGCGCGCTGCCCTCCGAACGGGTCTCGACCCTGATATTGTCGACGGACATGCTCAACGAGAGCGGCCTGTCCAAGATCGACATTCGTACGGACGGCAACAAGGTCTTCGCCTCCGACGTCGACCTTCGTCTCCGGCCAGGCGCGTCGTTCTCGGTCTATAGCGGCGTCCCGGAAGGGCGGTCGACCACCGTCGACGGCTCGATCCGCATCGCCGGCGGGACCGTCTCGATCACCGGCATCGGCAACGTGATCGTGAAGAATAGCGCCAGGATCGACGTGAGCGGACAGTGGAGCAATGAGATGTTCTCGTTGCCCGTGTCCGACCAAGCGCGCAACGGCGGCTCTGTTACCTTTGGAGCGCAGGGCACCGGCTTCCGGCTGGTCTTCGAGTCCGGCTCCACGCTCGCCGCGGACGCCGGGGCGACGCACGGCGCCAATGGCAAGGTTTCGATCGGCAAGGCCGGCTCGATCACGCTCACGAGTACGCTGGCCATGGACCTCAGGCCGGTGACCATGAGCGCTTACGGTGTCGCCCTTTCAGACCAGGTGGCCGCAGCACCGGCCGGTGGATCGCTCATATTGCTCAACTCGCCAGCGGTCTCGATCGCCCCGGGAGGCGGCGCGCCGATTGGAAGCCTCATCACGCTGGATCCTTCCTTCTTCAACCGTGGTGGATTCAGCAACTTCTCCTTCGGGCTCGCCAGCATCCAGGACGGCGTGACGCTGGCGCCGCAGGTCCAGACCAAGGTGCTGTCTCCGGGTTACAGATATCGAGCTTCCACTGAATCCGTTGCGGCCGTCGCTGCCCCGACGATGCTGTCCGACGGCCAGCGCCCCGGGGTCGTCCTGAACATGACGACAACAGGCAATTTCGTCCTGCGCGCCAACACCAGGATTGGGGCAGGGATCGGCGGCAGCGTCGTCATCAACGGCGGCACCAGCGACGTCATCATAGCCGGCAAGATCGACGCGCCGGCCGGCTCGATAAATGTGACGGGCAGGAACGTCACCGTGGCTTCGACGGCGCAGTTGCTCGCACGTGGCGCAACCCGCATCGTCGCAGATGCACGCGGGGTGCGCAGCGACGACGTGTTCGATGGCGGCTCTGTCGGTCTGACCGCTCAGAACGAGGTCATTACCCGGGTCGGCTCGCTGATCGACGTGTCCGGCACGAGCGGCGACATCGACATTATCGAGGCGCACGCTGGTCTGTCGCGGCCGACATACAAACCTTTGACGGTCGCCGGCAACGGCGGATCGATCGTCATCGCAGGCCAAGGGCTCGTCGCTGGCACGCTCGTTGCAAATGCAGGCGGAGACGGCGCGGCGGGGGGCACGCTGTCACTCAACGTCGGTTCACCATCGAACGTGACGGTCCCTGCTGTACCATCGACGGTTTACTATCAGGATGCCAATGGCGTCTGGCAATCCCGCACTTCCGCGCAGGACCTCGATATCTTCAATCAATTTCCCGGCGCGGCCATGCCGGCAACCTCGATCACGGTGGCGGAACGGAACAAGGTCATTGCTGCCGTGACCGGCGGCAGCGGCCGTCTCCTGACCGTTTTCAACGACGACGCACTGGCCCCTGGTGGAGCAGGGTGGGAAAATTATCGCGTTTCGCTGCAGGAGGTCGATCCGACGATCACCCAGGCCGCACTCGATGTCTTCAGTCTATATAATTCGATCTACTACATCCGCAGCGGCAGCGGCACCGTCGCCAGTCCCTTCGTCTACACGAAGATGAACTACAATCCCGTGATCACTGAACTCGCGGTTCGGCAGTCCGCGTTTCAAGATGGTGGCTTTGCGGGCGTCAGTCTGACCAGTTCGAAAGTCGGTGTCCGCTTTGGCGATGGCGTGAACATCGCGGCCAGCCGGAATATCTCTGTTTCTGCGCCCGTGCTGACCGGTTTCAGCGGTGCCAGCGCCAGCCTCACGGCTCCGCTGGTGACCCTCTCTGCCGGCAAGGCTTCGGTTGCTGCGGCGAGCCGTGCCGGCATGTTCTCGGTCCATGCGCAACAGATCGAAATCGGCGGGGCTGCGTTCAAGGGCTTTGCCGACGTTGCCCTGAACAGCACTGGCGACTTGCTCATGTCGGGGGGCACCGCCGCCGCGCCGACAAGCCTGTTTGTGGACGGCGCGTTGACCCTCAACGCCGGCCAGATCTATCCGACGACGCTCGGCACCGCGAAAATCACGGCCACGCAGATCATCAACGTCATTCAGAACGGCGCGCGTCCCGTCGCACCGCTTTCGGCCGGCGGCAGCCTCACGCTGACCGCGCCGACGATCGTGCAGAGCGGCACCATGCGGGCGCCGTTCGGACAGATCACGCTGGATGCCGCGACGAGCCTGACGCTCGCTCCCGGCAGCCTGACGTCCGTCTCCGGCGCCGGCTTGGTCGTTCCTTTCGGCAATGTCGTCGACGAGACGCTCTGGTACACGAGCCAGAGCGCGACGACCCCGATCCTGTCGCCGCCGGAGAAGCGGCTTACCCTCAAAGCGCCCGTCATCGACACGCAGGCTGGCTCGGTCATCGACCTCTCGGGCGGCGGCGATCTGCTTGCCTACCAGTTCATTCCGGGATCCGGAGGCTCCTCCGATTATCTGACATATGGCGGCGCCGTCGCCATCATGCCGATCGGCATGGTCTCGAACCACGTCGGCAAGCGGATCGTCCATCTCGATGGCGGCAATGGCATCGCAGCGGGCGACTACGTCGTGTTGCCGGCCAGTTACGCGCTGCTGCCCGGCGCCTATCGGCTGGCGCCGCAGAACGCAAGCAACGGGCAACCGCTCTACGAGTTCAGCGGATCGGCACGTCTTCCCGACGGCTCGATACTGGTCGCGGGCCGCGGCTATAGCGGCGGCACCGATATAAGCGATCAGCGCGGCCAAGCCTACAAGGTGTCGCCGATCGGCACCACGCGCAGCCGTTCGGAATACAAAATCTGGACCGCCAACGAGTACTTCAGGTCCGGGAACTTCGTCGAGGCCATCCGCCGTCAGCAAGGCACCGAGGTAACTGCGATTCCCCGTCTGCCCATGGATGCCGGGGCCTTGCAGATCCAGGCGACGCTGTCGGCCACGCTCGCTGCCACGCTCATGGGATCTCCCGAAGCGGGCGGGCGAGGCGCCGCGATCGACATTTCGGCGGCCAAAATTGCGGTTGTTGGCGGTGTCGACGCTGCGGCTTACAAGGCCGCCGGCTATCTCGTGCTCGATGCCGCGCAATTGTCGGCGTTCGGCGGCGAGAGCCTGCTGTTGGGCGGCACCCGGTTGCAGACCGTCCGCGGTCTCGAGGTGGACGCCACTGCGATCAGCATCGTGGTCGCAACCGACGGCACCGACCGCAACGCCCTGATCGCGCCCGAAATCCTGCTCGCGTCAGAGGATTCAATCCAGATCGTCGCCGGCAGCCTGATCGAGGCCCGCGGATCGGTGGCCGGTCGATCATCAGGCGATATGCTGATCAAGCCGGCGGTTGCGGCCGTGAAAGACGCGAGCGGCAACGTGACGACACAAGCGCGCGACTTCGGAGCGCTTCTGCGCCTGTCGAACGGCGAGGCTGTACGCGTCATCCGCGACGGCGCGCAGACGACGCAGGGCACGTTGACGGTGGGCGGCGCCACGCTGCGAGGACGCGCATTGTTGCTCGATGCCACCAAATCGACCACGGTGTCGGCCAGCGCTGCCCTTCTCGCCAAGGTGCTCGACGTATCGAGCGGTCGCATCAGCATCGGGACGCCGCCGACCAACCCGGATGGTCTCGTTCTATCCGGCGGCTCGCTCGCGGCGCTGATGGGCGCTACCGATCTGCGCCTGCGCAGCTACTCATCGATCGATTTCTACGGCGAGGTGGCCCTCGGTGGTCGCAACGCCGACGGCACGTTCACGCTGACGAACCTGCTGCTCGACGCTGCGGCACTGAACGGCAGCACCGGCTCCGCCGTGACCGTGGCCGGCGCCGAGGTCGCGTTCACCAATACGCTGGGCGCTACCAACACCAATCTTGGCGGCGTCGGCGGAAGTCTCGTCGTCGCTGCGAACACGTTCTCGTTCGGCGCCGGCACCAAGGCGGTGACCGGATTCAATACGATACGGATTTCCGCCAGCACGGCCATCGTCGGCCGCGGTACGGGCACGACGGACTTCGCGGCCGCCAATCTCGCCTTCGACGCCCCGCGTCTGACGGCAGAGAGCGGCGCGTCGCAGGACTGGACGACCGCCGGAACGTTCGCGATGACGGGCACGCCGGCGAGCGGCGGCGCGGAGCGGCTGGGCGCCCGCCTGGCGATCACCGCCAGTGCGATCACCCAAGGCGGCCTGATCGACCTCGCGGCTGGATCGCTGTCGCTGCGGGCGACCAGCGGCGACGTCACGCTGACGTCGGGATCGATCACCCGGGCGCAAGGCTTCTCGCGCACCTTCTACGACCAGCAAGCCGATATTGCCGCCGGCACCATTGCCTTGACCGCAGACCAGGGAAGGGTGTGGGCGCAGGCCGGATCGCTGCTCGACGTCTCCGGCAGCGGAAATGGCGCCGCCGGCACCTTGTCGATTGCGACCCCGCTGCACGAGGCCCGGCTTGACGGCGACCTGTGGGCGGGCAGGGGCGGCAACTTCACGCTGGATGCCAGTGCGGTCAGCGCCTTCGGCGCCCTCAGCGGCAGACTGAGGCAAGGTGGGTTCGACGGCGACCTCGGCTTCCGCCTGCGCAGCGGCGACGTCGTCATCGACGGCGAGACACGCGCGCGCAGCTTCACGCTGGCGACCGATGCCGGCGGTGTCCGGGTGACCGGGACGATCGACGTCAGCGGAGCGGCAGGCGGGGCAGTCCGGCTTGCCGCCAGGCAAGACCTCACGGTCGTCGGCGGCGCGATCCTGCGCGCCAACGCCGGCAGTGCAAAGGAGAGCTCGGGGCTCATCGAACTCGTGGCGGCGGACGGCAGCATGGACCTCGGGGCCGGCGCGACGATCGAGGCGCTGGGCGGCCGCAACGGCATGGGCGAGATCCGGCTGCGCTTCAAGCGCGATGACAGCGACGGCAGCGCGAAGCTCGTAAACGCCGCAGCCACCATGACGGCCGGCCGGATCGTCGCGGAAGCCTATCGCAGCTACGGTGTCACCGCGGTCGATACGGCGTTGCCCGGTGCGCTCGCCGACGCTGCGGGCTTCATGTCGGCTTACGCGGCCGGCATCGAGGCCCGGCTTGGCCGCAGTTCCGACCCGACGTTCCATCTGGTGCCCGGCGTCGAGCTGGCGTCGAGCGGCGATCTCACGCTGTCCACCGCGACGGACCTGCACGCAGCGCGTTACGGCGGCGAGGCCGGCGTATTGACCTTGCGGGCGGGCGGAAACCTGGTGCTGAACGGCAGCTTGTCGGACGGGTTCGCCAGCGCGGCGATGACCGCGGCGGTCGGCACCGACGCCGCATCCTGGTCCTATCGCCTGGTCGGCGGCGCCGACCTCGGCGCGGCGAATCCGATGGCGGTGCGTCCGCTGGCGGCGTTCGCCGACGGCACTTCCGGCAATATCCGGCTCGGCAGCGGCACACTTGTGCGCACCGGCACCGGCTCGATCACGATCGCTGCCGGCAACGATCTAGTACTCGCCGACCAGACCTCGGTCATCTACACGGCCGGCGCGCGCGTCGCCGATCCGTCGCTGGGCGGCACCTACACCGGCAACGTCTATAACCCGGCCTTCACGCAAGGCGGCGGCGACGTCCAGATCAGGGCGCAGAACGACGTCAAGACGCTGGTCGCCAGCGACCAGATGATCATCGACTGGCTCTGGCGGATGGGAAACTCGAACACCACTAATTATCCGGCGTCGGAAAATAACGACGGCGCTTTTCTGTCAGGCGCGCAGACTTCCTGGTGGATCAACTTCGCGACGTTCCAGCAGGGCGTGGCCGCGCTGGGCGGCGGTAACGTCTCGCTCGAGGCGGGCCGTGACGTGTCCAATGTCTCGGTCTCGACACCGACGCAGGGGCGTGTCGGCGGCGGCCGCACAGCCAGCGAGGCCAAGAGACTGGTCATCACCGGCGGCGGAGATATGACCGTACGCGCCGGCCGCGATGTCGTTGGCGGCGTCTACTATGTGGACCACGGCACCGGGGCGATCACCGCCGGGCGCGCAGTCACCTCGAATCGCACGGCGCTATACAGCGAGAGAAATGTCACTCCTGTAACCACGCGCACGGTCCCCATCCGCACGGCGCTGGCGCTGGGCGATGCCGACCTAACGGTTATCGCCGGGGGCGCGATCGACCTTGGCGCGATCGGAAATCCGACATTGTGGTCGCAAGCCCAGGGCCAGGTAGGCGCGAGTGTGCGTAGCTATTTCTCGACCTATGGGGTCGACACGGATCTGACCCTGCTCTCGGTCGGTGGTGATGTCCGCCTCTGGAATGCGGCACTCCATTATCAGGCTGCTACCCCGGCCTGGCAGAACTTCAGCGGGAGCTCCACCTCGGCTTACTTCACGGCGATGCGACCCCTCGTTCACACGCCCCCGCGGATCAAAGCGATCGCGGCTGCCGGCAGCATCACGATCGAAGGCGGCATGGTGCTGTGGCCGTCAGCAAGTGGGAATCTCGATCTTTGGGCGCAGGACTCGATCAACATCAAATTGACGGGCTTTGGTACGTTCAGTGGCTCGGCCTATTCCAACCTGGTAATGTCGCCGGACGATCCCGAGAAGGTCGGATCAGTGCTTCGGCCGCTCAAGCTGATCGTCGACGAAAAGGTTTTGTGGGGCATTCCGTCCGATTATCCCAGCGGGGATTTGTGGGGGTATTTCCCCGCCGGCGCCCGTGGAGACAGTCGCCCGGACCGACTGTTGCATCAGAGCGATTTCGAGCCCAGTCGGCTCTATGCGAATTCCGGCAATCTCACGGTCGGCAGTCCTCGCATGAGCACGGCGCAATACTATCCAGAGCAGATCAGGATTCGTGCCGGGCGCGACATCAATAATCTGCAGTTGCGCGCCCAGAATATCCACGCTTCGGATCTGACCCTGCTGCAGGCCGGTCGCGACATCAATCTGGGTCAAGGCCCGATCTCGATAGACGGCCCCGGCTTTGCGCTCGTCGAGGCCGGCCGCGACGTGTTCCTCGGCAGCGGTGCAGGGATCCAGACGGTCGGTAACGGTGAGACCTCGAATGGCTCAGGCAACCCGACAACCTACTCCAATCCATTGTTGCCGCGGCAGGGCGCGAGCCTGCTGGTGCTCGCCGGGACGGCCGACGGTCCGCGCTATGACGCCTTCATCGATGCCTATCTCGATCCGACCAAAGCCGCGGTGCGGCCCGAGTATCTCGTGTCGCTGGTCTCGTTCATGCGGCAGGTCACGGGCGATCCGAACCTGTCGCTGGAGGCGGCGCTCGCGGCGATTCGCGAACCTCGCTTCGCCGATCATCGCAAGTTCCTGGTCGACAAGGTGCTGTCGCGCGAACTGCGCGCCGCCGGCCGTGGCCAGCTCGACGGCCTCGGCGACCAGGGCCTCGGATACGAGCGCGGCTACAAGGCGCTCGCGACCCTGTTTCCGGGCGCCGAGAAAGCGGGCAAAACCGCTTGGCAGGGTGATGTCATCATGCAGCAATCGATGATCCGGACCTATCTCGGCGGTGACGTCGATATCGTCGCGCCGGGCGGCATCCTGCAGGTGAGTGCGCTGTCCTCGAATGCCGTTGGCGAACGCGACGGCGTTCTCACCATCAATGGCGGCGAAATCCGCATCACTACCGGCTCGGGCGCCATCATCAACAAGTCGCGCGTGCTCACCGCGCGCGGCGGCGACATCACCATCTGGTCGACTTACGGCGACATCGATGCCGGCAAGGGCCGCAAGTCTTCCCTGACCACTCCGCCGACGACCTATTCGCTGTCACCCGACGGCAACATCAGCTATCGCGTTAATCCGAACTTCGCCGGCAGTGGCATCTCCACCCAGCAGGGCGCGCCGGATGCACCCCTGTCGGATGTCGATCTCTATGCACCGAGCGGCACCATCAATGCCGGTGACGCGGGCATCAGGGTAAGCGGCAGTATTTATCTCGGCGCGCTGCAGATCCTGGGAGCGGAAAACATCCATGCGGGCGGTGCGATCAAGGGCTTGCCCAAAGCAACGGCTGATTCAGTCCCGCTGATGGTGGAGACCAAGGACAAGGCGGCATCCGATGCTCTGAAGGATGCGACCCAGGCCGCGCCGCCGGAGCGTCCCTCCGTCATCATTGTCGAGGTGCTGGGCTATGGCGGCGGCGACGGCGGCCCGGCGAACGAAGACGACGAAAGTCGGCGCCGGGCGCGTGATCAGCGAAGCTACAATCCGAATAGCCCCTATCAAGTTATCGGCCTGGGTTCGCTGACCGAAGAGCAGACGGCAGCGCTCGCTGCGGAGAAACGAGCTGAACGAACGTCCCCAGTAGGGACGCGACGGTGAGCCAAATATCGAGGGGGTCTCCTGGGCGATGTGCCTCCTCTGCGGCTTTTAAGCTCGGTCGAGCGGAAGGTGCTGAAGCCGTGGCGCCTCTGAAGTTTTGCGAGCCGCTATCGAAGCGCTCCCACTTGGATGGCATGCCGATAAAGCCTGCCATCACCACTTTCGGCGTGGGCCCGTGCGTGTCCGACTCAGTGAAGATCGCGGGCGTGCGGTCGCGGACTTGCGTTCGTCCTGGGCTCGGAGCCCGGACAGAAAACGCAGCGCCACAGATCGTCGGAGAAATAAACAAAGGATCGCGTTGGGCTGGCCAAATCCTGAACCTCGATGGAGTCGGCGCGCTCTACCAGCTTCCACCGCTTCGAGAAGTTTCCATTCGGTAATTCTAGCAGGCTGGATGGCAACGCCTTGCTAGCTGCTCAACGCTTAGACAACGAGAAGAGTTTTGCAAACGTCTCGGAAGTGGCCGGAAATAGCCGGATCAAAATGTAGGGGGGTTGCAAAACTAGGTGTGGGATTTCAACGGCCTAGGCCGAAAGCCGTTGTGCTACCGTTACACCATTCCCCAAGAATTGCTCAATGACATCAGCATCTTAGATCGTCATCCGGGCAATCGCTCGTGGCCGGACTCGCAAGATCCGGCGATCTGGCGCCCTTCTACCCGCTACCTCCCGCCCTTGGCAAGCGCGCGGGGATGGCGTTGTTGCAAGAGGGCCGGCAAATCCCGGGTCATTTTGTGGTGCAGACCACGGTCAGGACGCGGCGGATGAGTCTTTCTTTCGAAGAACTGGATTTCCGCCCGACGCCGATGGGGGTGCTGAGCCTGAGGCGCCGACGGCGGCCGATGTCCGATATCGACGTTTACGAAATCAAGCTCGGCGACGAGTTCCTGATGTCGAGCCAGTTCACCGCGGCCGAGGTCGAATTGGCCCGGCTCGGGCTGGCGGCGCTCGGTGATGCGGATCTCGACGTGGTGGTCGGCGGCCTCGGGCTCGGCTACACCGCACGCGCGGTGCTGGAGAATGCCGGCGTGCGATCCCTGATCGTAGTCGACGCGCTTGCCGAGGTCATCGAATGGCACGAGCAGGAATTGCTTCCGCTCGGCAAGGAACTGACGGCCGATCCGCGCTGCCGTTTCGTCAACGGCGACTTCTTCGCGATGTCGTCCTCCACCGAAGGGTTCGATCATCGTTCACAGGGCCGGCGTTTCGATGCCGTGCTGGTCGATATCGATCACTCGCCGGACAAGTTGCTGCATCCGCGCCACGCCGCGCTGTACCAGCCGGAAGGGCTGGCCCGGCTTGCAAGTCATCTCAATCCAGGCGGTGTTTTCGCGCTCTGGTCGAACGATCCGCCGGATGGCGCTTTTGAGCGTGCTCTGGCGAGCGTGTTTGCGACCCAAGCATCCCATGTCGTCACCTTCGACGACCTGCGCGGCGACAACGAAGTCAGCAATACCGTCTACGTGGCTGTGAAAGCGGACTTGCCGTCGCCGCGTGTCGTCGTTGATGCGACGCCCGCCGATTGAGCGTCACGCGCATCTGCTGACGCTAACTTGCCGACGCAAACCGGCCATGCAATGCTCGCGCTACCAATGAGACAAGCGCCGGCTGCTGGGCAGCTTGCGAGATGACCGGGATTGCAGGTCCTTTGATCTGAAGCAGTATGTCGCCGAGGCCGGCCATTTGCCGACCATCTGGGAGATGATCGTCAACTGTTTCCATGGTCTCAACGGCGCGCCGAAAGATAGCGAACGTGCGATCTATTGGCTCAGAAAGGCTGCAGCGCTCGGGGACGAGAGGGCGAACCAGATCCTTCGTGAAGAAGGACTCTCATAGCTCGGCCTGGAGCAGCAGCAACAGGCAATCGGCCAGCCGCGTCTCCATCTCTTTCGACGACAGTGACAGCGGCCCGGGATTGTTGAGAATGGCGTTGACCAGCGTTCCCAGCACCACCTGAAAACCGAACGCGATGGCGCGGGTCTTTGCGGCCTTGCGGCCCGGGCCCATGACCCGCAGCAGGACCGGCGTGGCGTTGGCCACATTGGCGCGCGCCAGATCCTTGAAGGTCGACCAGCGGTCCGGCCGGGTGTCGTCGTGCTGAAGTGCGGCGCGCAGCACGCCTTCGTGATTCCGGATCCAGCCGATGGTGCCGCGCACGAGCAGGCGGCTCAGCCCGGCGAGGTCGGCTTCCGTCAGCCGCTGGTCCTGCTTCATCCGGGAGAGCCTGTTTTCGCCGTCGCGCGCGGCAAGCGCCATCAGGGCGTTGAAATACGCCTCCTTGCTCTCGAACCGGCTGTAGAAGGCGCCGACGGTGGCGCCGACCTGCCGGCACAGCGCCTCGATCGACAACTCCGCAAGGCTGTGGGTGCGCAGCATCTGTGCGCCGGCCGCGAGCAGGGCGGCCGTGGTCTCGCGGCTGCGCTGCTGGCGCGACGGGGTGACGCCGGGAAGGTCGAGTTCGGCCGGTCGCTGCATCGGAACTTGCGTCTCCGTCGGATTTAATCATAATCATAATTCGGATTATGGTTTGTGGCAATGCGCCGGCGGCGCGTCGCCATGGCCCGGCGAACCGGCGGATCAACCGCGGGTCGCTTCCACTCAACGGGAGGAAGGCATGGCGGCAGGCAGCGCAACACCGTTCGGCGGCACGATCGGCAAGACGGTGGCCGGATCGAAGCCATGGTGGCCGCAGTCAGCCAAGCCGCCGGCGGGCGCGCCCAACATTCTCGTCGTGCTGTTCGACGATGTCGGATTCTCCGATTTCGGCTGCTACGGCTCGGCGATCAAGACGCCGACCATCGACAGGCTCGCCGCCGAAGGGCTGCGCTATTCGGGCTTCCATACCACCGCGATGTGTTCGACGACGCGCGCGGCTTTGCTCACCGGCCGTAACCACCATTCGGTCGGCGTCGGCTGTCTCGCCAATTTCGACTCCGGCTATCCCGGCTATCGCGGCAAGATCGCGCGCGAGGCGGGCACGCTGGCCGAGATGCTGCGGCCGCACGGTTATCGCAATTACATGGTCGGCAAATGGCACGTCACGCCGCTGACCGAAAGCGGCGCCACCGGGCCGTTCGACGGCTGGCCGCTCGGCCGCGGTTTTGACCGCTTCTACGGTTTTCTCGACGCCGAGACCGACCAGTTCGCGCCCGAACTCGTCTCCGACAACACCCATATCGATCCGCCCGGGATCTACGCCGACGGCTACCACTTGACGTCCGACCTGGTCGACCAGTCGATCCGCTTCATTGCCGATCACACCGCCGACCGTCCCGACGTGCCATGGCTGACCTGGGTGGCGCTCGGTGCCTGTCACGCGCCGCACCAGGCGCCGATGGACATCATCAAGAGCTATGACGCGATGTTCGCCCATGGCTGGGACGTCGAGCGCGCGCAGCGCATGGCACGCCAGAAGGCGATGGGGATCGTGCCGCAGGAAACCCGCTTGCCCGCGCGCAATGACGGCGTGAAGGCGTGGGACGAGTACAGCGCCGACGAACGGCGCGTGTTCACGCGGCTGCAGGCCGCCTTCGCCGGCATGCTCGACCATGCCGACCGGCATCTGGCGCGGCTGATCGGCTTCCTCGATACCGCAGGGATCCGCGACAATACGCTGGTTTTGGTGCTGTCCGACAACGGCGCGAGCCAGGAGGGCGGGCCGTGGGGTTTTGTCAATGCGATGGGGCCGTATAATTTCCGCCCCGAGCCGGTCGCGGAAAAACTGCGCCGGATCGACGACATCGGCGGCCCGGATTCGCACAGCAATTTTCCGCACGGCTGGGCGATGGCGTCGAACACGCCACTGCGCCGCTACAAGCAGAACACCCATGGCGGCGGCATCCGCGATCCCTTCGTGATGAACTGGCCGAAGAAAATCGCCGCGAAGGGCGAGGTGCGCCACCAGTTCGTTCACGCCTGCGACCTGACGCCGACCCTGCTGGAACTGATCGGCATCGCGCCGCCGGCCGAAATCGGCGGCATCGCGCAGATGCCGCTCGAAGGCGAAAGCTTTGCGCGTTCGATTGCCGATCCTGCCGCGCCCTCAAAGTCTTCGCCGCAATACTTTGAAATGTTCGGGCATCGCGGCATCTGGCACGACGGCTGGAAGGCGGTTTCCTTCCATCCGTCCGGCACGCCGTTCGAGAACGACACATGGGAGCTGTTTCATCTGGCGCAGGATTTTGCGGAGACCAACGATCTGGCGGCGCAGGAGCCCGAGCGGCTCGAGGCAATGATCAAACTGTGGTGGCGCGAGGCCGAGCAGCGCAATGTGCTGCCGCTCGACGACCGGTTCGGGCCTCGGTTCGCGGAAAACGCCGCGCGCTTCCACGGCGCGCGCAACAAGTTCACCTTTCACGCCGGCATGGGGCACGTCCCGACCGACGTCGCGCCCGACGTGCGCAGCCGCAGCTACACCATCGAGGCCCATGTCGAGATCGGCGACGATGGTGCAGAAGGCGTGCTGATCGCCCATGGCGACGCCACTTCCGGCTACAGCCTCTACATCAAGGACGGCCTTTTGGTGCACGATCTCAACATCGGCGGCGGCCACGAGATCGTGACCTCGACCCGCAAGGTGCCGGCAGGTGCGCACCGGCTCGGCGTGCATGTCGAGCGTATGATCCGCAAGGAGCCGCCGGCCAAAGGTTCCCGCACCGGCGTCACCGCATATACGCTGCTGATCGACGGCGAGCCGGCCGGCGCGATCCAGACCCAGCTCGCCTTCAACAATTTCATCTCGTGGTCCGGTCTCGACATCGGCCGCGACCGCTCCAGCCCGGTCTCGCATTACGAGGCGCCGTTCGAATTCACCGGGCGGTTGCTGAAGGTGACAGTCGACATGCACGACGACCAGAAGCTGGATGGCGAGGGGGTGGCGGCTGCGGAGATGGCGAGGCAGTAGGCTTCTTCCGAGCTCGATCGTCACCGCCCGGCTCGATGTTTCGTCCGGAGACATGGCTGATACCTGTTCGGACACATCGCTGACAGGTTGGCCATTGGTCAAGTCGATTGATGCGACCTGCCAGCTGGCAAAGAAGATGCCGTAGTTGCCGTCGCGATCGAGCGGCCGGATGGCGAGCCGTGTCGCCGTCAAAGGCACCGCTCGCGCGCGGGGTTGAATGCGGGATCGATGTCGTCCATATCGCGCGCAACGACGGTGAATAATCGGGGATGCAGAATGGACGAACTGAACGGACGCATGATGGCGTGCCAGATCCTGATCACGGGACTGATCGCGCGTGTCGCGAACGAGCAACCCGATCCCTTACGCTTTCTCACCGGCTTCCGCGACGAGATCAAAGCGGTGGTGAGCGGCGTCAACATATCAGGCATGGACAACACCGACCGCGTGCGCCAGGTCGCGCAGTCGACGGTCGACGAATTGTTTTCGCTGATGAAGCCGCCCAGCGCCGATGAATCATCGCAGGGCTGATGATATCCATCATATGTCCCCGCAGATATTTCCCATCGTTCTTTTAGAACGATTTTAATCGCTTAGTTTAGAACGCCTACAAACTGCAGATTAGAATCTCTTTCAACTCGCGCGATTAGAACGCTGTGTTGCCGCCGTCGCATTGACCCCGATTTCCACGCTCGATAGCACCGGCATGAGACGGGTTGTCGCGCGTCAAGATGCGCGCCTGTCGAGATTTCAATCAGGGGCGCGCAACATGAGCAAAGTAAAGGCACCGAGGTCGCTACGTTTGGGGGGGGCGATCGACTCGGTCGGCCAGGTCATCGAGAACAATTCCGGCAAGAAGGTTTCCGCGGTCGCGGGGCTGATTGCGGTCGCGTCGTTCTCCGGCGCGGAAGCGCAGCAGTCGAATCTCCCGCCGGTGACGGTCGATGCCCCGGTGGCGCGCCCGCGTCCCGCCGCGTCAAAACCTTCACCGGACCAGGTTCGCGCCCGCACCGCGTTGCGCCGCGCCGCCCGCCGCGCGCAGCCGGCGCAGGCCGCCCCGGTGCCGTTCCCGAATGCGGGGAGCCTCGGCGCCGCCGATCGCAATCCCTATGCGGATGCCGCGGCGCCCTACAAGGTCGACCGCGTCCAGGCGTCCGGCAAATTCCCGGAGCCGCTGCTCAACACGCCCAAAACCATCACAGTGATGAGCAAGGAAGTGCTCGCCGACAAGAACATCACCTCGCTGCGCGAGATCGGGCGCTCCACCGCCGGCGTGACGCTGGGATCGGGCGAAGGCGGCAACGCGTTCGGCGATCGTTTCTTCATCCGCGGTTTCGACGCGCGCAACGACGTCTTCATCGACGGCATCCGCGATCCCGCGGTTTCGATCCGCGAGAACTTCTTCACCGAGCAGATCGAGATTTTGCGCGGCCCGGCCTCGTCCTATGCCGGCCGCGGCACCGCCGGCGGCGCCATCAACATCGTCACCAAGCAGGCCGGTGACCGCAACTTCTACAATGCGGACAGCACGTTCGGCACCGACCACACCAAGCGCATCACGCTCGACGTCAACCAGGTGATCTCTCCGACATTTTCGATTCGAACCGGTGGCATGTTCCAGGATGCCAACGTGGCGGGGCGCAACTACGTCACCGATGATCGCTGGGGCGGTTTCATCTCGACCAAGTGGACGCCGACCAACGACATCAAGATCACCACGAACTACGTCCACACCGACCTCAGCGGCCTGCCGGATTTCGGCGTGCCCTGGTACCGGCAGGGCAACACGCCCGTCACCGAGGTGAAAGGCATCCCGCGCCAGAACTGGTACGGCTTCGTCAATCGCGACTTCCAGACCGCGCGGCAGGATTTCGGCACGTTGACGGGCGAGTACAAGGTCACCGACAGCATCACGCTGACCAGCCGCACGCGCGCGGAGCACTCGCTGCTGGCCTATATCGGCACGTTGCCGAACTCGCCGCAGACGGTGCTTCCTAACCCTGGAGACTGGAGGTTCACCGCCAGCCCGCAGAGCCGCAACCAGTGGGTCGACATCCTGGCGAACCAGGAAGAGGCGACGTTCAAGTTCGATACCGGATCGGTCAAGCATACGTCGGTGGTCGGGCTCGAAGTCTCCAACGAGCGTATCGGGATCGATCGCTACACCGGCCTTTCGTCGGAAGCGTTTGGACCCGGCGCCCCCGGCAGCGGCGCCTTGCCGAACCAGTCGATCTACGCGCCGAGCTACACGTTCCTTCCGTTCAACACCCTTCCGTCGCTGATCGGAAATCCAACGCGCTACAATGTCGACAGCAAGGCCCTCTATGTCATGGACACCGCCAACTGGCAGGACACCATCATCCTGAACGGCGGTGTGCGCTACGACGGCTACGACCTGCGATCGTCGAACAACACGGCAACCGCCAAGGTCAACTCGGATTTCATCAATTATAACGTCGGCGCCGTCTTCAAGCCGGTGCCGATCGGAAGCCTCTATGCGGCCTACGCGACTTCGACCAATCCATTCGGCTCCGAACTCGACGCCACAGGCACCGATTACGGCAGCGCTCCGCCAAACGGCGCCGTCATTCTTGGCCCCGAACGTAACAAGGCCGCCGAAATCGGCACCAAGTGGGAGCTGTTCGATCGCCATTTGCTGGTGACCGGCGCGCTGTTCCATACCGAAAAGGACAATGCCCGCGAGACCGTCAACGGCACCCTAACCTCGGGCGCGGCCTATCAGGTCGAGGGTATCGACCTCGAGGTCAGTGGCAAGATCACCGACCGCTGGAGCGTCTTCGGTGGCTTGGTGCTGATGCGCTCGAAGGTCACGCAAAGCGGGAACGCTGCCAACCTCGGCCTGCAGATGGCCAACATCGCCCATGAATCCTTCAGCATGTTGAGCAAGTACAAGTTCGACGGCGGCTGGGAGCTTGGCGGGCAGGCGGTCTACCGCTCAAAGATCTATGGCGGCACCTTTGGCGCCAATACCGGCAACGAGCTCCCGAGCTACTGGCGCTTCGACGCGTTCGTCGAAAAGAAGATCGACAAGAACTTTACCATAAAGCTCTACGCGCAGAACCTGACCAACAAGCTCTATTACGACACGCTCTACCGCAGCGCGACGCCGTTCGTGGCAGTGGCGCCGGGGCGGGCGTTCTATCTCGTCACCTCGGCGAAGTTCTGAGCGTGCTGGTCTGTATCCCTGAGGTCCTCAGCAAGGATGATGTGGCGGATTTCCGCCGCATCATGGACGCCTCCGCCTGGGAGGACGGCCGCTCCACGGCCGGAGCCCAATCGGCCATGGTCAAGCGCAACGAGCAGCTGCCGCCGGACAGCGAGCCTGCGCGTGCGCTCGGCAACCGCGTGCTGTCGGCGCTGACCGCGAGCCCCCGATTCATCTCGGCGGCGATCCCGCTGCAGATCTTTCCGCCGCTATTTAATCGCTACGCGGCCTCCGGCGGGCACCATTTCGGCCTCCATGTCGACAACGCGGTGAGGGGAGATCGCCTCACCGGCCAGCGGATCCGGACCGACCTGTCGGTGACGCTGTTTCTGTCGGAGCCGGACGAGTATGATGGGGGCGAATTGGTGGTCGAGGATCTCTATGGTTCCCACGAGATCAAGCTCGCGGCCGGGGACCTCGTGCTTTATCCTGCGTCCAGCTTGCATCTGGTCACGCCCGTCACACGAGGTATGCGTGTGGCGTCTTTTTTCTGGCTGCAGAGCATGGTACGGGATGCCCACGCCCGCAGTCTGATCTTCGATCTTGATACCTCGATCCAGGCCCTGGTGGAGCGGCTGGGAAGGGACGACCCCGAAACGGTCAAATTGACCGGTATTTATCACAACCTGATCCGCTATTGGGCCGAAGTATGATGAACATGTCTCTTTCTCGCGCGATGACGGTTGCAGTGGTCTGCGCGCTGGCGATGCCACAGCTGGCGGCGCCGGCTGTCGCTCAGACCTTGGCCCAGCAGACGCCTGTGGCCCAGCAGGCTCCGGCACAACCTCCGGCCGCGCTGCCCCAGGCGGCGCCGGCTGTGCCTTCGGATGCCGCCACGCCGGCCGAGCGCGAGGCCAAATCGCTGAAGGCCGCCGCCGCCGAACTGAAGGAATTGTCGCCCTGGACGATGTTCAAATCGGCCGACATCGTGGTCAAGGCGGTGATGCTCGGCCTTGCCTTTGCCTCGCTGGTGACCTGGACGATCTTCATCGCCAAGATGCTCGAGCTGAGCGTGGTTCAGCGCAAAGTGCGCTCGGCGCTGACCAAGATCGCCGACGCGCGGTCGCTGGCGGAAGCGCAATTCGCGCTGGGCTCCAAGGGCTCCGTGCTGGCGTCCTTCCTGGCGGCGGCGATGCGCGAGGCGCGGCTGTCGGCAGGCATCTCGAGCGACGCCGGTATCAAGGAGCGCGCCGCCTCCAGTTTTGCTGAAATCATGCGCGCCGAGGCCCGGCGGGTCCGGCTCGGCATGGGGCTGCTCGCGACCATCGGCGCGACCTCGCCCTTTGTCGGATTGTTCGGCACCGTCTGGGGCATCATGAACAGCTTCATCGGTATTTCGAAATCGCAGACCACAAACCTCGCCGTGGTGGCGCCCGGCATCGCCGAAGCGCTGCTCGCCACCGCCATCGGTCTGGTCGCGGCGATCCCAGCGGTCATCATCTACAATCACTTCTCACGCGTGACCAAAGGCTACCTCGAACTGGTCAACCGCGCATCGGGCGCCGCGGGGCGGCTGCTGTCGCGCGACCTCGACCGCACCCATGTCTCCGGTACTCATGTCAGCGGCGGCCAGCGCAGCCGCGGCGCAGCGGAGTAGGCCATGGGCGCGTCACTCGCAGATAACGATGCCGATGACGACGATTTCGCGGAATCGCACGAGATCAACGTCACGCCGTTCATCGACGTCATTCTGGTCCTGCTGATCATCTTCATGGTGGCGGCACCGCTGTCGACCGTCGACCTGCCGATCGACCTGCCGACCTCGACGGCGAGCCCGCAGAAGAAGCCGGACAAGCCGACCTATGTCAGCATCAAGCCGGATCTTTCGGTGGCGATCGGGGAGAACATGGTCAAGCGCGTCGACCTGGTGCGCTCGCTCGATACGATGCCCGACATGACCAAGGAGCGGCACGTCTTCCTGCGCGCCGACCGCGCCGTGCCTTATGGCGAGTTGATGGACATTCTCGAAATCCTGCGCGCCGGCGGCTACTCCAAGATCAAGCTGGTGGCGCTGGAAGGCGTTCCGGACACAGCGGCGCAAGCGGCGCCGGCAAAGCCTTGACCGGTCTCGACGATCACAAACCGTCCCGGCGGCTCTGGGTCCTCGCCGCGGTGATCGCGCTCGCGCTGCATGCCGGCGGCGCGGCGCTGGCGATCGTGCAGTTGCAGGCTGAAGAGTCCGACGACGCGCTGGGCGCCACGGCGATCGAGGTCGGTCTTGAAATGGCGGCGGTGCGTCGCGAAGTCACCGATCTGCCGCCCGGCCCCGACACCGACGCTTCCGCGGCGTCGCCGCAGCTCAACGAGCAGAAGGCCGAGGTCAAGGAAACCGACCTGCCGCAGGACAAGCCGACCGAACAGGACGAGGCCGACCGGTTGGTGACGGAGACCGAGTCGAAGAAGCCGCAGGAGGATGATCCGAAGATCGCGGCGGTGCAGACCCAGGCGTCCACCGAGTCGGTTGCCGCCGAAGCCACCGCGACGCCGAGTTCGGAAGTGATCCCGGAAGGGCCGAAGTCTGTCGCGCCCGTGATCGGCTCCGGCGAGAGCGCAAGGCGCGCGCGCGTCACCTGGCAGAAGGAGCTGGTCGCGCATCTCGACAAGCACAAGCGCTACCCGAAGGAGCGCCAGCAGAAATCCGCCGAGATCCAGATCCGCTTCACCCTCGACCGCATGGGCCATGTGCTCGCGACCGATATTGAAAAGGGCTCGGGGGATGCGGCGTTCGACGAGGCCGCACTGGCGATGGTGCGCCGCTCCGACCCGGTGCCGATGCCGCCCCCCGTCATCGCCGACGAAGGCCTGACTTTCACGTTGCCCGTGATCTTCCGCGTCAAGACCAAGGGCTGAGCGCGCTGACGCCAGGCTCGTAGCTTGTAGCCCGGGTGAGCGAAGCGACCCCGGGAAACAGTGGCAACAACAAACGGCTATCGTCGTTGGCTGGCACCTACGCTTCTTCCTAGATCGGATAATGCTGCGGTCCGGTCTCGATCGTGATCCAGCGCAATTCCGTGAATTCGGCGATGCCGGCCTTGCCGCCGAAGCGGCCGTAACCCGATGCCTTGACGCCGCCGAACGGCATCTGCGCCTCGTCGTGCACCGTCGGGCCGTTGACGTGGCAGATGCCGGAATCGATGCGCTTGGCAATTTCCAGCGCACGGGCGATATCGCGGCCGAACACGGCGGCGGAGAGCCCGTACTCGGTGTCATTGGCGACGCGCACCGCTTCGTCCGCGCCGTTGACCCGCACGATCGATACCACCGGACCGAACGATTCCTCGTTATAGATGCGCATCGACGAGTTGACGCCGTCGATCACGGTCGCCGACATCAGCGTGCCCTCGCTGCGGCCGCCGGCGACCACCTTGGCGCCCTTGCTGACGGCGTCATTGATCAGCGCCTGGATGCGCGCCGCGGCATCGGCGCCGATCAAGGATCCCAGCGGCGTGTTGCCCTTGCGGGGATCGCCGGCGACCAGCGATCCGGCCTTTGCCGCGAGCTTGGTCACGAACGCGTCGGCGACCTTCTCGTCGACGACGAGGCGCTCGGTCGACATGCAGATCTGGCCCTGGTTCATGAACGCGCCGAACGCCGCGGCGGCCACTGCCGCATCGATATCGGCATCGTCGAGCACGATCATCGGCGCCTTGCCGCCGAGTTCGAGCAGCGCCGGCTTGAGATATTTGGCCGCGACCTGCGCGATGATGCGGCCGACGCGCGTGGAGCCGGTGAAATTGACCCGGCGCACCGCGGGATGGCCGATCAGCATTTCGATCAGGGCCGGCGCGTCTTCCGGCGCGTTGGTGATGACGTTGAGCACGCCGGGCGGCAGGCCCGCGTCGCGCAGGCATTCGGCGATCAGCCGGTGCGTGCCGGGGCAGATTTCGGACGCCTTCAGCACCACCGTGTTGCCGCAGGCCAGCGGCAGCGCCACCGCGCGTACGCCCAAAATGACCGGCGCGTTCCACGGCGCCATGCTCAGCACCACGCCGGCGGGCTGGCGGATGGCCATCGCGATGCAGCCCGGCTTGTCGGAGGGAATGACTTCGCCGGAAATCTGCGTGGTCATCGACGCCGCCTCGCGCAGCATGCCGGCCGCGAGGTGGACGTTGAAGCCGGCCCAGCCGGCGGTCGCCCCGGTCTCGGCCGCCATCAGCTCGATGAACTGCGGGGCTTTCGCTGCCAGCAGGTCGGCAGCCTTCAGCAGGATCGCGCGCCGGGCATTCGGGCCGGTGGCCGACCACGCCGGGAAGGCGGCGGCGGCCGTGTCGGCCGCCCGCTTCGCATCCGCGATCTGCGCCGCCGCGGCGCGGCTGGCGATATCGCCGGTGACGGGATTGAGCCGATCGAACGTCGCGCCGTTCGACGCCGGGACATCCTTGCTCTCGAGCAGCAGCGTGATTTCGTGCATGGCTTTCTCCTTGGACGTGACGTTGCGTGAGGGTGTAGCGGCCGGCGGCGGACCGCCGAGATAGGCGCGCTGGACGGCAGGATCGGACTTCAGGTGAGCGGCGCTGCCGTGGCCGGTGATAACGCCGTTTTCGAGCACATAGCCGCGATCGGCGATGGCAAGGCTTTCCTGCGCGTTCTGCTCGACGAGCAGCAGGCCGACGCCGGCCTCGCGCACCCGCCGCAGGGTCGCGAACAGTTCATGCACCATGGCCGGCGACAGCCCGAGCGACGGTTCGTCGAGCAGGAGAATATCCGGGTTGGACATCAGCGCGCGGCCGATGGCGAGCATCTGCTGTTCGCCGCCGCTCATGGTGCGCGCGATCTGGCCGGCGCGTTCGCTCAAGCGCGGAAACAGGGCGAGTACCGTCTCGCGCCGCGCGGCCTCGCCGTCGCGGGCGCGCTTCGGGTTGGCACCGAGCAGGAGGTTCTCCTTCACCGTCAGCTCGCCAAAAATGCCGCGCCCTTCCGGCACCAGCGCCAGCCCGCTTTCGACGATCTCGTGCGGTGGAAGTGCGGAGATATCGCGGCCGCCGAGCCGCACCTGCTTGCCCGGCAGCGCCCGCGCCACGCCCGCGACGGCTTTCAGCAGCGAGGTCTTGCCGGCGCCGTTGGCGCCGAGGATGGTCACGATCTCGCCGCGCCCGACATCGAGCGCGACATTGTCGAGCGCGCGATGCAGGCCATAGGCCAGGCTGAGATTCTTCACCTCAAGCATCGGCGGCCACCCCGCCGAGATAGGCTTTGACGACCGCCGCATCGCTCAGCACGTCGGCGGTTGCGCCTTCGGCGATCTTGCGGCCGCCGCTCATCACCACGCAGCGGTCGCACAGCGCGCGCACCGCGTTCATGACGTGCTCGACCAGCACGATGGTGATGCCGTCGGCCTTCAGCGACCTGATCAGCGCGATGCCGATCATGAGTTCGGATGGATTGAGGCCGGCGAGCCATTCGTCGAGCAGCAGCAGGCGCGGCCTGGCGGCCAGCGCACGGGCAAGCTCCAGCCGCTTGCGATCGATATAGGTCAGGTCCGCCGCCGGCCGCCGGCCGTGCCCGGCGAGGCCGACGCGGTCGAGCAGCGTATCGATCCGCACCTCGGATTCGGCCGTGGGCAGATGCGGCTTCTGGAACGCCAGCCCGGCGCGGATGTTCTCGCGGCAATCCATGCCGTCGAGCACGCGGACGAGCTGAAACGTTCGTGCCAGGCCGAGCCGCGCGATCCGGTACGCGGCAAGGCCCGCGATGTCCTTGCCACCCAGTCGGATCGAGCCGGCATCGGGCCGCAGCACGCCGGACATCAGGTTGAGCGCGGTCGTCTTGCCGGACCCGTTGGGGCCGAGCAGGCCCATGATCTCGCCGTGCTCGACGGCAAAGCCGAGATCGTTGACCGCGACCAGCCCGCCGAACGCGCGCCGCAGGCCGTCGACTTCGAGCACGGCCGTGTTGCTTGGCCCGGTCATGCGGCCACCCGTTGCGTGGCCTTGTCGCCCGGCGTTGCCGCGAGCTTTTCCAACAGTCCCGCCACGCCGCGGGGCAGCAGGTAGACGATCAGGAGAAAAATGCAGCCGAGGATGATCGTAAACGTGTTCGGAAACCGCGCGCTCAAGAGTTCGAACAACAGCGTCAGCGGCACGGCGCCGAGCACCGGTCCCCACAGCCGGTGCGCGCCGCCGAGCAGCGCCATGATCAGCACCTGGAACGAGATCATCGAATTGAAGGCGATCGACGGTTCGATATAGGTCCAGCGCGGCGCCATGATCGCGCCGGCCAGCGTCATCACCGTGGCGCTGATCGTGAACAAGGCGACCTTGGCGAACGTCGTATCGATCCCGCAATGCTTTGCGACCGTTTCGTCCTCGCCGATTACCCGCAATGCGAAGCCCAAGCGCGAGCGCGCGATCAGCCAGCCCAGCAGGAACACGGCGGCGGTCAGCGCCAGCAATTGCCAGTAGATATCGGCCTGGGTGATGTTGACGAAGACATAGCGCCCGAGCACGCGCGACTTGTTGACCTCGAACCAGACCACGAGCTGGCGGATCAGTTCGGTCAGGCCGAACGTGAAGATGACGAAGTAGACGCCGCTCAGGCGCAGCGTCGAGAGCCCGACAAGGGCGGCCACGATGGCGCCGAGCCCCGCCGATATCAACAGCACCACCGGCCACGGCAATATCTCGCCGAGCACCGCCACCGTGTAGGCCCCGACGCCGAAGAACGCGGTGGTCGCCAGCGAAACATAGCGCGTCGGCCCGGAGAACATCCCCCAGGCCGTTGCCAGCACGGTGTATTGCAGCAGGCTGATGGCGAGCGCGAGATAATAGGGATTGCCGAGGCGCGGCACGAACGCCAGCAGCGCAAACGCCGCCAGCGCCAGGATTGCAAGGCCTGCGGTTCGCGCGGTCATCGCGTCGCCCTGCCGAACAGGCCGGCCGGCTTCACCAGCAGCACGGCGAGAAACAGGGCAAAGTTGACCGCCAGCGTCAACCCGGGATCGACATAGGACGCGACCAGCGCCTCGCTGAGCCCCAGCGCCAGCCCGGCGACCAGGCAGCCCATCATGTTGCCGACGCCGCCCATCACCACGACGATCAGCGCCTTCATGGTGAAGACCACGCCGGATGACGCGCTGAAGGTGAGGAACGTAGAGACCAGCACGCCGGCCGCCGCCACCAGCGCGCCGCCGAGCGCAAAGGTGATCGCGGAGGCCTGCGGCACATTGATTGCGACGAGCTGCGCCGCAAAGGGATCTACGGCCACCGCGCGCACCGCCGTGCCGGCCCGGGTCCGGGTCAGCGCCAGATAGAGGGACAAGCCGAGCAGGATGGTGATGCCGAGCGCGGCGAGGCGGTTGGCCGCCACGGTCTCGCCGAGAAACTGCACCGGGAAGGCGAGGAACGAGTAGCTGTAATAGGCCCCGCCGAACATCGCCAGCATCGCGCCCTGAATGACGAAGGTCAGCCCGAAGGTGGCCAGAATGCTGTCGACCTCCAGCGCGTCGCGGTTGGGGGCGCGACGCACCAGCGGCGTCAACAGCACCTTGTAGATCGCATAATTCAGCCCGAAGGCGAGGGGAACCACCAGCACCAGCCCGACGAACGGGCTGATCGCCCAGCCCGTGAACAGCCAGTGCGACGCAAAGGCCGCCGCAATCAGGAACTCGCCGTAGGACAGGTTCATGATGCGCGCGACGCCGTACTGGAGCGTGAGCCCCATGGCGACGAGCGCATACATGCCGCCCAGCATCAGGCCGGTCAGGATGGCGTTGGTCATGGCAAGACCGGCCGCGTCTGCGTGACGTTACGGCGCCACCCACGCCGGCTTCGGCACGATCGCAGCGCGCGCGCCTTCGTTCTTCGACGGCGCCACGCCGTAGAACTCGCCGTCCTGCCACTGGCCGACCCACCAGTAGCGCGTCGGCATGTTGTTCTCCAGCTTGACCTTGCCGATCACGGTATCGAACGAGCCGGTCTGCAGATCCTTGATCACGGCGGCGCGGTCGACCTTGCCGACGCGTTCGATCGCCTGCTGCAGCATCTGCAGGCTGGCATAGGTCACGGCACTGGCCCAGCGATCCGGCTCGGCGCCGTTGGCGGCAGAAGCCTTGTGGCGCGCGAGGTAATCCTTGATGGCGGGGCTGTCGCCGCTCCAGCCGCCGATGCCCATCACACCCTCGATGTTCTTGCCGAACTTCTGCTTGTAGAGCGGGAAGGCCGTGCCGACGCCGGTGTAGAACACTTTCGGATTGAGGCCCGCGATCCGCGCCTGCTCGGTCAGCGCCAGCGTGTCCGGCGGATAGCTGAAGGCGATGAAGACGTCGGGATTGAGCGCCTTGACCTCGTTGACAATCGGCGCGAGGTCCTGCGTGCCGATCGGATAGCTCTTGTCATAGGCGAGCTTGAATTTGGCGGCGGTGATCGCCGGCCGCGCCGCACTCGACAGGTCGATGCCAAAGCCGTCGGCGATCGAGACCATCGCCACCGTGTCGCCGATCTTCTTTTCATCGCGCAGCTTGGTCAGCAGTTCGACCAGCGTCTTGGCGGCATCGGCCGAGGTGCCGAGCAGCCAGAAACTGTTCGGCCAGCGTTTTGCGAGTTCCGGCGCGCGGTCGGTGACGGCGGTGGCGGCGAGATGCGGATAGCCTTCGCGGTTCAGCGTTGGCCCGACCGCCAGATTAAGGCCGGTGCCCCAGGGCGGTAGGATGAAATCGACCTTGTCCTGGTTGATCAGCCGCTCCAGCGCCCGCACCGCTTCCTCGGCGTTGGAGCGGTCGTCATATTGCACGACCTCGATCGGCACGCGCTTGTCGCCGAGCTTGATGCCGCCGGCCGCGTTCACTTCCTTCACCCACAATTCGTAATTGGGGATCGTGGTGACGGCAGCGCCGCCGGTATTCGGGCCGGTGCGCGAGATGGCGTAACCGATCTTGATCGAGTTCTGGGCGTAGGCCGCGCCCACAAGGCCCAGCGTGGCGGCGCAGGTGGCGGCGGCGAGCAGGGCGGCGCGTCGCGTCAGGAATGTCGTCATGGTCTCCTCCCGGTGTGTGTCGTCCGGCGCCATTGAACTGGCGCTCATGATCGTCCTGACCCTAGGGGAGGTGGCGGGAGGCTTGGAATTGGACGAAACCGGGGAATGATTGTACTTTTCTGGCAAAACCTTGGGTTTACGGGCGGCGGATTGTCTCAGGAGGCGCGCGGATGGCGGCATCATCAGGACTCAATGGGCTGCCGGTCGGCGTCGCACTGGCGGTGCGCGCGGAGACCTTTTCGGCCGATCTGGCCGCGCGATCGTGGGCGATCCGCCAGAAATCAGGACACCGCGCGCATCTGTTGCTGCTGCAATCGGATCGCGGCCGTGCGTCCTGGCACGGAACCACCGTCGCGCTGGAAGCCCCGGCGCTGCTCTGGCTGCCGGGCAGCCTCGATGCGATGATTGAGGTGGGGCCTGGCGCGCATGGCCATCTGCTGTCGGTCGACGATGATTTCCTGATCAAGATCGTCGCCGGCCATGCCGAGGCGCTGCATTTGCGCCGCAGCAGCGAGCGCGTGGCTCTGATCGCGAGCGAGGCGCTGCCGCCGGCCCTCGACAGCATCGTGCAATCCTGTTCGTCCATCGTAGCCGAGTTGCGCTCCCCGGGCTTTGGCGGTGCGACGCTGATCTCCTCGCACTGGCTGCTGTTGTGCCTGCAGCTCTGGCGCCTCAGCACCCCGCAGAACGATCGCAACGAAGTGGCCGCGCGCGGCGGTCCGGCGCTGGTCGGCAATTTCCTGCAGATGGTCGAACTGCATTACCGCGACGGCTGGCCGGTGGCGCGCTACGCGAACGCGCTCGGCGTCACCTCCGACAAGCTGCACGCCCATTGCCAGCGCGAGAAAAACTGCGGCCCGCGCGCGATCATCCACGAGCGGCTGCTCCGCGAAGCCTGCACCCGCCTGCAGCAGCTCGATCTCCCGGTCGAGCAGATCGGCTACGGCCTGGGCTTTCGCGATCCGGCGTATTTCAACCGCTTCTTTCGGAAGTATCGCGGGGCGTCGCCGGGAAACTACCGCCGGCAGATCAGGCTGGAGCACGCGCGGAGTGGGCCGTCGTATGCGGCGTGGCCGTAAACTAAAGGTGCAGAATATACGGCCTCACGCCATGCATTCGCAGTCTCAGACACGCGATCTCCTGGTCGGAAAGGGGGCGCAGCGCGGTTCGCTTGTCTTCCCGAACGATACCGGGATAGCGCAGGATAGCCTCTTCCGCATCACCTGCCGCAAGCGTTCCGACCGCGAAGAATCTGGGATCAGCTTGCCGTTCCGCCAGGCGTAGCTCGACGAGCCAACCACTTGGCGCGAGCCCCGTCACATCGGATTCATCTCCGCACGGCTGTTCTCCAAGACTGACCTGGCCGGCTATCGGAAATGAGTTGAGGCTCGGTATCGGCACCGGTATCGACTAGCGGCGCCCTGATCGCTTCAGTTCGGCGACCTGCTGCTTCTCCCCGGAAAGCTTGCCTGCGGCGTGCAGGCTGCTGCAATACCACCACACCTCATAGTGCTTCCAGGCCAAGAACATTCCGGTTTCCCTGCACTCCTGGTAGGTTTTGTAGTTGCGTCCGTTTCTGCACGTCGTCGATAAAATAAAATCCCCCGACGTGGAGCATCCATTCCAGGGTTGGTTGCCGTATTTGAAGCTGGTCTGGCAACCGTCGGTGCAATTGCTGGAGGTCTTCTCGAGCAAGGCAATCCTCGCCAACACTGAACCGGGCGCCGGCTTTTGAGCGGACGTCGATGGCGTTTGAGAGGCCGGCGAAGTCGGGCGAGCTGCAACCCTGTTTGCCCCGGCGGTGCCTGACCCCGGACGCTGCGGCCTTGCCACCGGCTTCGGCGCCACGACCGTGATGCCGGGAAGCTGGCTGGCAGGGCCTGTTGCGGTTTGCGATACTGCCGTGCCGTTCAGCAATACGATCGACAGGACAGCGAGAGTTGAGGACACGGCAAGCCCCGATGATATTCTCATCACACGTTCTCCCAAATCCGGAAGTAAATGTCGTCCTCGCCTCGGATACCCTGTCGCGCATCCAACCGGCATTTCCGCCAACAAATGACAGACGGGTTTCCGCTGTCCGCCAGCAAGCCCCGATAACGCCTGCGCTACCTGTTTCGATTTTCCGCGGTGATCCGGAATTTTCCCCCATTCAGCATGCCGGTGCAGTACCACCAGACTCGTTGTCGGTCCATGCCTAGGAACATCTTGGTTTCCACGCATTGCACGTAGTCCCTGTGTGTGAGTGTGTCTTTGCAGGTTGCCGAGAAAACTGAATAGTATCCCGCGGATTCGCTGCACCCGACCCAGGGGTCCTTGCCGCGTTTGAAACTTGTTTCACAGCCATCGTTGCAACTGCTAGCCTCTCTCTCCAGCCGGGCAAGCTTCGCCATGACAGGACCCCGCGCAGCCGACGGCGTCCCGCCCGCTGTTTGAGCCGTGGTCCGGCTCGCTAACCCTCTGCGGAGAGCTGTACCGGTGTTTGCCCGCTGCTGCTGCCTCCCTGGCGGCCTCGCCCTTTGCTCCGGCGCCGTGACCGTGACGCTGGGAAGCGTGGAGATTGGCGTGGTTTGCGAGGCGGCCGGGCCGCTCAGGCCGCACAACAGCGCAGATGACAGGATCGCGACCGCTGCCGGCGCGACGAAGCTTGATGACATTCTCACGACCCGTTCTCCCAAATATGGAAATAAACGCCGTCCCCGGCCTCAGTTGGCAGCGCGAGCATGTCCTTCGCCCGGGTCCATCGACATCGTAGGCTTCACTGGAAGTGTTCGATGTATCCCGCAAATTTCCGGGCGTGCCGGTTTTGAAATTTTCTATGTCGGACCGGCAGCACGATACAATACGTTACAAAATGGGATGTCGCTTGCCGCGGCGGTTGGGTACTCTGGCGTGTATGGAGACTCCAGACCATATTCTCGTCGTCGACGATGATCTGGGTTTGCGCGAGCTGCTGGACCGATACTTTGTCGGTCACGGCTATCGGGTCACGACGGTGGCCAACGGCCGGCAGATGCGCGAGGCTCTAGCAAACCACCGGATCGATCTAATCGTGCTCGACCTCATGCTGCCGGGAGACGACGGCCTTACGCTCTGCCGCAACCTGCGCGCGAATCAATCCTATGACATTCCGATCCTGATGCTGACGGCGCGTGGCGATGAAGCAGACCGGATCGTTGGCCTCGAGATGGGGGCAGACGACTATCTCACCAAGCCGTTTGCCCCGCGCGAGCTGCTGGCACGAATTCGCTCGGTCTTGCGCAGGGCCGAGATGCTGCCACGCAACCTTGCGGTATCGGAGAAAGCCCGCCTGTTTCGGTTTGGCGAATGGAAGCTCGATACGGCCGGGCGTTGCCTGGTCGACGCCCACGAGACCGTGGTCTCGTTGAGCGGCGCCGAATATCGGCTGTTGCGGGTGTTTCTCGATCACCCGCACCATGTCCTCAATCGCGATCAACTGCTCGACCTGACGCAAGGCCGCGAGGCCGAAGTGTTCGATCGGTCGATCGACCTTCTGGTCAGCCGCCTTCGGCAGCGATTGGGCGACGACGCTCGCGAGCCGTCCTACATCAAGACGGTGCGCAGCGAAGGCTACGTCTTCGCGGTCTCCGTCGAAGCGTTGCAGGCGCCGTCATGAGCGTCCGTTTTCGGCGGATGGCTGCGCGTCTTTGGCCGGCCTCCCTGTTCGGCCGGCTCGCGATCATCCTGTTTTCCGGCCTTGTGGCTGCCCATGTGCTGGCCTTTGTTTTGATCGCTCTCGACCGCCTCGCCATCGAAGACGAGTTGGGGAGTAAATTTGCGGCTGGGGACATCGCGGACGCGGTCGCTATCCTCGACCACGTCGAGCCTGAAGAAAGACCCGCTTGGCTTGACCGCCTCTCTCGACGCCATTGGCGATACATTCTCAGCGATGAGGGAGAGCTGGAAGCGGAGACACCCAAACGACGGCAGGCGAATATCGCGCGTTTGCGGGCCGCGCTGGGGCCCGACCACGACGCGAATTTTGTCCACTTCGATCCACCGCAGCGACTGCGACGGGGCATACGCATGCACCTGAAGGACGGTAGCCCTGTGACGATCGAGATCTTTTGGCAGGGGCCGGTCATTTCGCCCTGGTTGCCGGCGGCGCTCGCCGCCCAACTCTGCATTATCGCGTTTTTCGTCTGGCTTGCCATCAAGCTCGCGACGCAGCCGCTGGCGCGCCTCGAGCACGCGGCCCACAGTCTGGGCTCGGATTGCCGCAGCGAGCCGCTCCCAGAGGATGGTCCGAAGGAAGTGGCGCGCGCTGCTACCGCGCTCAACGCCATGCAGCGACGCATTGCCGAGCAGGTCGCGGAACGAATCCAGATTCTCGCAGCGATCTCGCACGACCTTCAGACCCCGATCACGCGCATGCGGTTGCGCGCTGACTTCCTGGGTGACAGCGACGCCAGGGAAAAGCTGCAGGGCGACCTGCAGGAAATGCAGACGCTGGTCAAGCAGGGCCTCGCCCTGGCGCGGGATTACGACGGCATTGGCCCGACGGCCACCGCGCATGTCGCCGTCGAAGCATCGCGGGAGCCGTCATGAGCGCCCGCTTTCGGCGGATGGCGGCGCGTCTTTGGCCGGACTCACTGTTCCGCCGGCTAGCGATCATCCTGTTCGTCGGACTGCTGGCTGCACATGTGCTGTCCTTTGGCCTGGTTGCCCTCAATGTCTTCGGCCCCAGCAACGAGTCATCGGATGACTATTTCATGAGGTCCATCGCGATGGCGGTCGCCATCCTCGACCGGGTCAAGCCTGAAGAACAGCCCGCTTGGCTCGAACGACTCGCTCGACCTGGATATCGATACGTTGTCAGAGATGTTCTTGGAGATGGGGGAGAGATCGAACCGGTGCCACCCAGACGGCGGCAAGAGAACCTGGTGCGTTTGCGGGCCATGATGGGAGACGGTCACGACGCGAAATCAGTCTTCTATCTCGATCCGCTGGGTCGACGGCGACTGGGCTGGCTCCTTCACCTGAAGGACGGCACACCGCTGATGCTCGAATTCGCCGCACCGAAGAAAGCCGCTTTGCCTTTGTTGCCGACGTTGGTTTCGTCCTGGTTGCCGGTGGCGCTCACCGTTCAGCTCTGTTTTCTCGCCTTGTTCACGTGGATTGCCGTGAAATTGGCGACGCGGCCATTGGCGCGCCTTGAGCGCGCGGCCAATAGCCTGGGCTCGGATTTGCGCGGTGAGCCGCTCCCCGAGGATGGCCCCAAGGAAGTGGTGCGCGCCGCTACCGCGTTCAACGCCATGCAGCGGCGTATTGCCGAGCAAGCGGTGGAACGTATCCAGATTCTGGCGGGAATCTCGCGTCGCCTTCAAACCCCGATCACGCGCATGCGGCTGCGCGCCGATTTCCTTGGTGACGGCGACGCCCGGGAAAAGCTGCAGGGCGACCTGGAGGAAATGCAGACGCTGGTCAAGCAGGGCCTTGCTTTGGCCCGCGGGCGCGACGAAATCGCCGGGCAACGGTGCCAGACCGACCTGCACGCCCTGATCGACAGCCTCGTCTGCGACTATTCCGACGCCGGAAAATCGCTGCGTTTTTCCGGAGAGCGCGGGGTGACGGTTCTCACACACCCGCAGGCCTTGCGCCGCATCATGATCAACCTAATCGATAACGGGCTGAAATTCGGCGAGGACGTCGAAGTCGCCATCGATGCGCTGCAGTCGAACCGCATCGCGATCACCGTATCGGACCGCGGCCCTGGCATTCCCGAAGAACATCTGAAGTCGGTATTCTTGCCGTTCTACCGCGTCGAGGCCTCGCGCAACCGCGAAACCGGCGGCACCGGCCTCGGCCTCGCCATCGCCCAGCAACTCGTCACCGCACTCCGCGGCACGCTCACGCTCGCCAATCGCGCCGGCGGCGGGCTGGAGGCGAGGGTAGAGTTTTCGGGGTGAGGGGTGGATATGCAGAGGCCGCGCCGGGTGTTCGAACAGGCTACACGCCTGTTGCGATCGGAAGAGTCCTGCCGACTTAATCGCTTCTTCCGCACGAGCGCAACTAGCGGCGCCCTCCGCGCGCGGAAACTTGCCCGACCGCAAAGATGGCCGCCGCAGCAGCGGCCATGCTATTCGCCATCACGAGAGAAATGAGCAGCGGCGTAAACATGACGACCAGCTAACCTTGCAAACACCGGTTTTGGTTGATGTTGGTTCTGTCCGAAATTCTCGGCGGCGCTCCTGTGCACGACGCCTGCACCTTCTGGAACGAGCGTAGCTCTATCTGGCGGACACGTTCGCGAGATATTCCATACTCCGCCGCGAGTGCTCCGAGGTTCGGGGGATCGTCCGACAGATAGCGCGCCGTAAAAATGCGTTTTTCGCGTGGACTCAGCTTCTCGATGGCGGCATTCAGCGCTTCGCGGCGCCGGGCCAGTTCCTGGTTCTCGGCAATCTCGACGTCGTGTGCAGGTGAGGGGTCAGCGAGCCGTTCGAGCGCGTCTTCGCCGCCGTCGTCGTGAACGGCCGAGTTCAGGGAGACGTCGCCGCGCAAGCGTCGATCCATATTGACCACTTCATCTTCCGGCACCTTGAGGCGCGCAGCAATCGTCTTGACTTGCTCCGGCCGCAGATCCCCGTCCTCGAGCGCCGAGATGGCGCTCTTGGATTTCCTGAGTTTGAAGAACAGCTTTTTCTGTGCGGAGTTCGCCGAAATCTTCACCAGTGACCATGACCGAAGAACGTATTCCTGGATGGTCGCTTTGATCCACCACATGGCGTAGGTAGAAAGACGAATCCCGCGCTCCGGGTCGAAGCGACGCACCGCTTGCATGAGACCGATGTTGCCCTCGGAGACGATGTCCGCGATAGGCAACCCATAGCCACGATACCGCATGGCGACTTTGGCAACGAGCCGCAGATGGCTCGTGACGAGGCGATAGGCTGCCTCAGCATCGTGCTGATCGCGCCAGCGCCTGGCGAAAGTCGTCTCTTCCTCCTGCGTGAGGATCGGGAATTTTCGAATTTCGGCTAGATAGTGCGCAAGCCCGGCGCCGATAGCGGGCAAAGGCTGAGAAACAGTCTGATGCATTTTCCCCTCGTGATAACAAATGAGTTCGAATGCAGGGCATCGGCAGGCGACCCTCATCACGACATTCCCGTTGGCTCCGGTGCCCGTCAATCGTTCCCGGCGTTTTTCAAATGTCGGGCGATGCCATCAGCGTCGATCGGTTCTGCCTGCCTCCATCAACAATCCCATTGAAGGGACGTCGCCCCATCCTTGCCAGGTGGAGTGTCGGCCTGGCCTCCGCTGAGATCCGCGCTCGGCTCTTTGTCCGAATCGAGTATGCGCAAGGCATCCACGATGTCGTCGAAGCTGACAGTGGCTCCATGAGTCGATCGGGTCGGTTCGGACGCCTCCTTCACGGCGCAGGCGTCTGCGGCCCAGGAAGACAGGATTGCCCGTTTCTCGTACGTCGTCAGATCGCAGTCCTCGACGACGTCCATCGGGTGAACGAATGCATCCGCCGGGTGCAGCAATGCGTCCATCTGCAGCTTCGCTGCCGATTCGCGAGTCGACGATTCTCCATGTTGGATGGAGAGGCGGTTCGGGAGCATTTGCCGCAACAGGGATTCCACGAGGACCCGCTCTTCCTTCAGTCGACGCGCGACATACGCTCGTTCCAGATCCGATAGACGGGTTTTGAGCAGTCTCTGGTAGCGGTGAATGTTGTTGCGATGAGCGCGCAGGCGCTCCAGCGTCATTTCGGTCATCATCATGCACCTCAATTCGGCTTCAGGCGGCCAAGGCTCGCTCGGTGCTGCGCAATCGACAGGGCTTGCCTCCCGGCGGATTTCGCGGGCCGCTGTCCAGCTCACACAAGGCCTCCAGGATCTCGTCGATGGACACCGGCCTTTTCAGCCCGGCAGGCGAGCGCAGAGAGGGGCAGGACGCTATCGCAGATGCATCCGATGCCCAGGATGCCAGAATGGCTCGCTTCTCGGCCGTGGTCAGGCCGGTGTGACGCACCACATCCCTCGGATGTTCGAAGCGTGCGGCTGGATGAAGAAGCGCTTGGAAGTCGAAAACGTCGTGGTCGGCGGTCGTCGGCCGCATGGTATCCTCCTTTTCATGGACGATGAACGGCGGCCGCGCGAGTCCTCGCGCGGCACGCCCAGGGGCCGTCTAGGCGGCCTTGGCTTCCAGTTTCTGGACCTTGTCGGCCGGTACGCCGTTGATCGCGATCCGGCGCGGCTTCATGGCTTCGGGGATTTCCCGAACCAGTTCGATCTTGAGCAGCCCATTGTCGAACGCGGCGCTCTTGACCTCGACGTGATCCGCAAGGGAGAACTGCCGCTTGAAGTTGCGGGTCGAGATGCCGCGATACAGGAAGTCGCCCTCGGCCTTTTCGGGCTTGCTGCCTTCGATCGTTACCACGTTCTGCTCGGCCGTGATCGCGATGTCGCTCGGCGCAAAACCTGCGACGGCGAGCGAAATCTGGTAGCGGTCCTCGGCCAGGCGTTCGATGTTGTAGGGCGGATAATTGTCCTCGCCGGCCCGGTGGGCCGTTTCCGCAAGGTCGAAAAGGCGATCGAAGCCGATGGTCGAACGCCAGAGGGGCGAGAAATCATAGGTGCGCATAGCCAAATCCTCCAAAGAGCAAGATGGATACGAGCGGCACCGGACACGACCGGTGCCCGTCTCATCGCCGGGCCCATGAGGCGCCCGGGACACCACCGTCGGGTGGCAGCAAAAAAATTAGCAAAGCCGGTTTTGGTTTCAAGAGGGCGGCTAAAAAATTTTATAGCGGCTCCGGGCGGCGTCCGCATTTCGTTAACAAATGCTGAAATGGCGTGTTCCGTTGCCGCCCGAACGCATGAGCAGAGGCAGCTGCCGGACATTGCGCGCCTTCCCCCGGACCGGCGAAGGGCGGGCAGCGACGATACGTCGGAAGGGCGGCGCGTTGGGCGCCGCCCGGATGGTTGCGTCAATCGGCGTTGATGGCGATACGCTTGACGCCTTCGCGCGGCTTGTCGGACTTCGGCAAGGAGATGGTCAGAACACCGTTCTTGAACGACGCCTGGGCCTTGTCCTCACGGACGTCCTCGAGCGGGATCTGGCGTTCAAAGGAGCCATAGTAGCGCTCGGTAAAATACTTTCCTTCGCCGTTGCGTTCGGCCTTCTTCTCGCCGCGGATGGTCAGGACGCCGTTGGCAATTTCGACCTGGATGTCTTTCTCGGTCATCCCGGGCAATTCTGCCGAGATGGTCAGGTGCTTGTCGCCATCGTTCAGTTCGATTTTCGGCCAGCTGAATCGGCCTTCCATCAGCGGTGACAGACTGTTGCTGCCGAAGCCGCGAAAGACGTCGTCGAACAGACGATTCATCTCTCGATGCAACGTCAGGAACGGATCGAAGGTGTCACGCGCGGGCGCGACCTCCTGACTCTTGGTCCATGGAATGAGATCACGAATAGCCATGTTTGTTCTCCTTGTTGATGAGTTGGAATGCGGACGTCGTCCGACAACACCGGTTCTCGATGCTTGATCGGGTTAGGTCGCTTGCTGCCTGATCTGCGGCGCGGAGCTGCCGGCCACTGCCAGGGAGACCCTGAATTCGTCCTCGTTGGAACGTTCGATGTTTCGGAGTGGGCAATTGTCTTCGTTGAACGGACGCAGTGCGTGGTCAACGAGATCGGTCACATGTTCGAAGCCGATCGGGGAGCGCCAGAGCGGCGCCAAGTCGAGGGTGGTCCTCATACCAAGTCCTCCTGAGAGCAAGTTGGATACGAAGGAGCGCTGGACACCTGTCCGGCGCCCGGTTTTGTCCGCCGGACCCGAACTGGCATCCGGCACCGCGACTTTGCGGCGAAAATGAAATAGGAAAAGCGCTGATTGTTTCAAGAACGCCCTGAAATTCTCAGGCTGCTCTGACGGCGGTCAATCGCGCAAGTCGCAGCATTTCCTGCTCGGCCGCTACGGCGAGGCGTGTCAACCTTTGCCGCTCGTCATCGGGCAGGTTGCCCCGCGCCAGCAATGTCTGACAGTGCAAAAGGACGCGCCGCTCGCTTTCCATGAGAAAGGCGCGCACGGTTTGGGGCAGGGGCCGCTCGCCCCGGGAGGCGAGCGGCCAAGTGGAAGGCTTGAACATTTCGTGTCTCAGCTGACAAAGGACGCGACCTTCATGGATCGCGACCGGTAGTGCGAGTTCAACTGACCCGGGGCAGGTCCTGTCCGTCGTCCGAGGGAAGCCGGAAAATGCCGGGCTGGATTCCATTCGGGAGCAGCAGTGTGTCGACCTTGAAAATCGGCGCGCCCGGCTTCCAATCCATCCAGCGCATGGAATCCAGATAGCGAACGGGCGGCAACGGAAGGGCGTGGCTGGCCTGGTCGAACGCTTGCCGGGGCGTGGTGTTCATTGCGAGGGCGTTGCTCGGCAGCAGCATTGCGAATGCCAAGGTGCCGGCAACCATCCATCGGCGGCGGCGCAACATCTCCGGGATAGCGGAGACGGATCCGTGATTTTCGGTCATCTCATCCTCCTGTCGGTACAAAGCTGATCCATCCGATCGTGGTGAGGCTGAGGGCGAACATGAGCCAGTGCACTACAGTCGCCCCGCTCTTGCGCGATCGGGATTGCATGCGTGTGCCCATCCAAATCTCCTTTGGGTGCTTCCTTTCTCGTTGCGGTATCTCAAAGCCGGATTCCGGAAACAGGTCCCCGACCGCGGAACGACCTAGGCAAGGAAAAAACGGCGTTCAAGGGGGCTCGTAAAAAAATTTCCCGCGCGTCGGGCAGCGTGCCGGGCATCCTCTTGAACCGCCGTTGTTCTCGGCCCAGCTAATCGACGCCGGTCGAGGAGGGACCGTCACGCAAACGGATGAGGAGAATCGATGCTGCTGCTGCATTGGCTCGGACAGGCGAGCATTGTCTCGGCCCTGGTTCTGGCGCTGTCCGGACCGCCCGTCATGGCCCAGATTCCGGATCTCGGTACGGGCCGCGTTCCCACGCTTGCCCCGCTGGTCAGGGAGGTGACACCCGCCGTCGTCAACATCTCGGTGCAGGGGCGGGTGCGGGAAGACAATCCGCTCTACCAGGATCCGCTGTTCCGCGAGTTCTTCAATGTCCCGAAGCAACTCGAGAAGGAGGTCAACGCCACCGGCTCGGGGGTGATCGTCGATGCGCAGCGCGGGTATGTGCTGACGGCCAACCACGTCGTCGCCAACGCGACCGCGGTGCAGATCAGGACCAAGGATGGCCGCAAATTCGCCGGCCGCGTCGTCGGCCGCGATGCGCCGACCGACATTGCGCTGCTGCAGATCAGGGAGCCGTCCGGGCTGAAGGCGATCGCGTTCGGCGACAGCGACGCGCTGCAGGTCGGCGACTTCGTGATCGCGGTCGGCAATCCCTTTGGTCTCGGACAGACCGTGACCTCGGGCCTCGTCAGCGCGCTGGGACGCACCGGGCTCGGCAAGCACGGTTATGAGGATTTCATCCAGACCGACGCGGCGATCAACCCCGGCAATTCCGGCGGCGCCTTGATCAGCCTGCGCGGTGAACTGGTCGGCATCAATACGGCGATCATTTCCCCCGGCGGCGGCAATGTCGGCATCGGCTTTGCGGTCCCGATCAACATGGCGCGCAAGGTAATGGATCAGCTGGCAGCGACCGGCCGGGTCGAGCGCGGGCGGATCGGCATCGCCCTGGAAGATCTGGAAGCGCCGGGCGCGACGCAGGGCGCCCGCGTCAAGGAGGTCAGCCCCGGCTCGCCCGCCGAGCGGGCAGGGCTGCGCCGCGGCGATATCATCCTCAAAGCCAATGATCTCCCGATCCGCAGCGCCACCCAGATGCGCAACATGATCGGGCTGACGCCGGTGGGTCGGCAGGTGCGGCTGACGCTTCAACGCGATCGGGCGACCGAGAATGCGACGGTCGAGGTCGAGCCGATGAACGAGCAGAAGCCGAAGGGTCCACGGGCCGGATTGAACTAGTCCGCTGATCGCAGCGTGCGGACATACGGCCTCACGCCATCTACGCTCAATCCGAGGCGCGCGATCTCGTTCTCGGAAAGGCGGCGCAAAGCGGTCCGCTTGTCATCCCGAAGGATCCCCGGGTAGCGCAGGATCGCCTCTTCCGCGTCACCTGCCTCGAGCGTTCCGACCGCAAAGAATCTGGGATCAGCTTCCCGTTCCGTCAGGCGTAACTCGACGAGCCAGCCACCTTGCGCAAGTCCTGTTACATCAGATTCATCTCCGCACGATTGCTCTCCCAGACCGCCCTGGCTGGCTGTTCGACGCGAGTTTTCGAGGCTCGGTAGCGGCACCGGGTATGTCTTAGCGACGGCCTGATCGCTTGAGTTCGGCGACCTGCTGCTTCTCTCCGGAAAGCTTGCCCCCGGCATGCAGGCTGCTGCAGTACCACCAGACTTCAAATTGTCTCCATGCCAGAAACATTCCGGTCTCCCGGCACTCCTGGTAGGTCTTGTAGTTGCGTCCGTTTCTGCACGTTGTCGATATCGTAAAATCTCCTGACGTGGAGCATCCGTTCCACGGTTGGTTGCCGTATTTGAAGCTTGTCTGGCAGCCGTCGGTGCAATTGCTGGAGGTCTTCTCAAGCGCGGCAATTCTCGCCATCACTGAGCCGGCCGCCGGCTTTTGAGCTGATGTCGATGGCGTTTGAGGGGCTGGCGCTGCCGGGCGAGCTGCCACCGTGTTTGCCACCGGGGGCGCCTGCCGCTGTGGTCTTGCTACCGGCCTTACGACCTGCTTCGGCGCCACGACGGTGATGCCGGGAAGCTGGCTGGTGGTTGCCGTTTGCGCGGCTGCCGTGCCGCTCAGCAACACGGTCGACAGGGCAGCGAGCGCCGAGGGGGCGACAAGGCTCGATAACATTCTCATCACTCGTTCTCCCAAATACCGTCCTCGGTTCGGACTGCGCTACCTGTTTCGATTCTCCGCGGTGACCCGGAATTTCCCCCCATTCAGCATGCCATTGCAATACCACCACGATCGGTTGCGGTCCCAGCCCAGGAACATTTTGGTTTCTACGCATTGCGCGTAGTCCCTGTGCGTGAGTGTGTCCTTGCAGGTTGCTGAGAAAACCGAGTTGTATCCTGCCGATTCACTGCATCCAACCCAAGGATCCTTGCCACGTGGGCGACTTGACTCGCAGCCATCGTTGCAACTGCTGGCCTCTCGCTCGAGTCGGGCAAGCTTCGCCGCCACAGGACTGAGCGGCGTCGTCCCTCCCGCTGTTTGAGCCGTCGTCCGGGCGGTCTGGCCTCTTCGGAAACCTGTACCCTTGTTTGCAGCTCGCACCTGCCCCTGCAGCGGCCTCGCTTTTTGCTCCGGCGCCGTGACCGTAACGCTGGGCAGAGGGGAGCTTGGCGTGGTTTGCGAGGCAGCCGTGCCGCTTAAGCCGAACAACAATGAGATTGACAGGATCGCGACGGCTGAGGGCGTGACAGGGCTCGATGACATTCTCATCACTCTTACTCCCAAGTTCGGCGCAGCCACATGCATCTTCCACGCGCGCAACAAAGCGTTCAGTCGGGCGGCAGGTTCGCCGCAGTGCAGCGATCTCGCATCTCCCAAAAGGAAGGCCAGCATCACTTGAAATGTCCGATGTATCCCGCGAATTTCCGCGTCGGCCGCTTTTGAAATTTTCTATGTCGGTACGGCAGGACGATACATTACGTTACAAAATGGGATGTCACTTGCCTCGGCGGTTGAGTACTCTGGCGCGTATGGGCAATCCGAACCACATTCTCGTCGTCGACGACGACCTGGGTTTGCGCGAGCTGCTGGACCGATACTTTGTCGGTAACGGCTATCGGGTCACGACGGTGGCTAACGGCCGGCAGATGCGCGAGGTTCTCGCAAACCACCGGATCGATCTGATCGTGCTCGACCTGATGCTGCCGGGGGACGACGGCCTTACGCTCTGCCGCAACTTGCGCGCGAATCAACCCTATGACATTCCGATCCTGATGCTGACGGCGCGCGGCGATGAAGCAGACCGCATCGTCGGCCTGGAGATGGGGGCGGACGACTATCTCACGAAGCCGTTTGCCCCGCGCGAACTGCTCGCACGGATCCGCTCGGTTTTGCGCAGGGCCGAGATGCTGCCCCGCAACCTTGCGGCATCGGAGAAAGCCCGCCTTCTGCGGTTCGGCGAATGGAAGCTCGATACGGCCGGGCGTTTCCTCGTCGACGCCGACGGGACCGTGGTCTCGTTGAGCGGCGCCGAATATCGACTGCTGCGCGTGTTTCTCGATCACCCCCAACATGTCCTCAATCGCGATCAACTGCTCAACCTGACGCAAGGCCGTGAGGCCGAAGTCTTCGATCGGTCGATCGATCTGCTTGTCAGCCGCCTTCGCCAGCGACTGCGCGAAGACGCCCGGGAGCCGTCCTACATCAAGACGGTGCGCAGCGAAGGCTACGTCTTTGCAGCCGCCGTCGAGGCATTGCAGGGGCCGACATGAGCGCGCGTTTTCGGCGCATGGCGGCGCGACTTTGGCCGGCCTCCCTGTTCGGCCGGCTGGCGATGATCCTGTTTTCCGGCCTCGTGGTTGCACATGTGCTGGCCTTCGTTTTGATTGCCCTCGACCGCATCGCTATCGAAGACGAAATGGGGAGTAAATTTGCGGCTGGGGACATCGCGGACGCGGTCGCCATCCTCGACCACCTCAAGCCTGAAGAAAGACCCGCCTGGCTTGACCGCGTCTCTCGACGCAATTGGCGATACATTCTCAGCGATGAGGGAGAGCTGGAAGCGGAGACACCCAAACGACGGCAAGCGAATATCGCGCGTTTGCGGGCCGCGCTGGGGCCCGACCACGACGCGAATTTTGTCCACTTCGATCCACCGCAGCGACTGCGACGGGGCATACGCATGCACCTGAAGGACGGTAGCCCCGTGACGATCGCGATCTTTCCGGCGAAGGAAATCATTTCGCCCTGGTTGCCGGCGGCGCTGGCCGTTCAACTCTGTATCATCGCATTCTTCGTCTGGGTTGCCGTAAAGCTCGCGACGCAACCGCTGGCGCGCCTCGAACGCGCAGCCAACGGCCTGGGCTCGGATTTGCGCGCCGAGCCGCTCCCGGAGGATGGTCCGAAGGAAGTGGCGCGTACCGCTGCCGCGCTCAACGCCATGCAGCGACGCATTGCCGAGCAGGTCGCGGAACGAATCCAGATTCTGGCGGCGATCTCGCACGATCTTCAGACCCCGATCACACGGATGCGGCTGCGCGCTGATTTCCTGGGCGACAGCGACGCCAGGGAAAAGCTGCAGGGCGACCTGCAGGAAATGCAGACGCTTATCAAGCAGGGTCTCGCCCTGGCGCGGGAGTACGACGGCATTGGCCCGCAGGCCACCGCGCATGTCGCCGTCGAAGCATCGCGGGAGCCGTCATGAGCGCCCACCTTCGACGTATGGCGGCGCGTCTTTGGCCGGACTCACTGTTCCGCCGGCTGGCGATCATCCTGTTCGCCGGTCTGCTGGCTGCGCATCTGCTGTCCTTTGGTCTGGTCGCCCTCAATGTCTTCGGCCCCAGCGGCGAGCAGTCGGATGACTATTTCATGAGATCCATCGCGATGGCGGTCGCTATCCTCGATCGGGTCAAGCCCGAAGAAAGACCCGCATGGCTCGACCGCTTCGCTCGACCTACATATCGATACGTTGTCAGAGAGGGAGGGGAGATAGAAGCGGCGCCACCCAAACGACGACAAGAGAACCTGGCGCGTTTGAGGGCCATGCTGGGGAGCGACCACGACGCGACCACCGTCTTCTACCTCGATCCACTGAATCGACAGAGACTGGGCTGGCTCATTCACCTTAAGGACGGCAGCCCGCTGATGCTCGAATTCGCCGCACCGAGGAGGGCCATTTCGCCTTTGTTGCCGACGCTGGTTTCGCCCTGGTTGCCGGCGGCGCTCGCCGTCCAACTCTGCTTTCTCGCATTCTTCACCTGGGTTGCGGTGAAGCTCGCGACACGACCGCTGGCGCGCCTCGAGCGTGCGGCCAACAGCCTGGGTTCGGATCTGCGCGCCGCGCCGCTCCCGGAGGATGGCCCGAAGGAAGTGGTGCGCGCCGCTACCGCGTTCAACGCCATGCAGCGTCGCATTGCCGAGCAGGCGGTGGAGCGGATCCAGATTCTGGCGGGGATCTCGCGCCGCCTTCAGACTCCGATCACGCGCATGCGGCTGCGCGCTGATTTCCTCGGTGACGGCGACGCCAGGGAAAAGCTGCAGGGCGACCTGCAGGAAATGCAGACGCTAGTCAAGCAGGGTCTTGCGTTGGCCCGCGGCCGCGACGAGATTAGCGAGCAGCGCTGCCAGACCGACCTGCATGCCCTGATCGACAGCCTCGTCTGCGACTATTCCGACGCCGGAAATTCTGTTCGCTTTTCCGGAGAACGCGGGGTGACGATTCTCACGCACCCGCAGGCCTTGCGCCGCATCATGATCAACCTGATCGATAACGGGCTGAAATTCGGCGAGGATGTCGAAGTCGCCATCGATGCGCAACAATCGGATAGCATCGCGATCAGCGTATCGGACCGAGGCCCCGGCATTCCCGACGAGCATCTGAAATCGGTATTTTTGCCGTTCTATCGCGTCGAGGCCTCGCGCAGTCGCGAAACCGGCGGCACCGGGCTCGGCCTCGCCATCGCCCAGCAACTCGTCAACGCGCTTCGCGGCACGCTCACGCTCGCCAATCGCGACGGCGGCGGACTGGAAGCACGCCTGGAACTGGCGAGGTAGCTATAATGTGAAACAGACATCTGATAGGCTTCGGCCGAATGGATCTCGCTTGGTTGCGAACGATATCGTGAAATGCTCAAACCTCTCGAACGGCCGCAAAGCCTTTGTTGCGTGCTGCTGACGACAGCAGTCCTGCTTGTCGTGGCTCCGATGTCCTGCATCGCGGGGTGCTATGGCCGCGATGGATCAACTCCTCAGACGCGCTTCCAACTTCTTGGCGGTGAAGTGCGGGATACGAAAACGGGCCTGCTTTGGAAGCGATGTTCCCTGGGCACCGAGTGGACAGGCCATGGGGCGTGTGAGGGGCAGGTTCAGTATCTTGGATTGAAAGAAGCCATTGCCGCGGCATCTGAGGGATGGCGTGTCCCTTCGGGCCCAGAACTCCAAAGTTTGGTAGACGTTGGTTGTGGCAGCCCGGTTGTCGATCCGTCCGTATTTCCTGATATACGCGCGGATGCCGAGGGGCACGCAAAGTATTGGACCACGAACGCCATGGGCGGCGAGTTGGACCTTTACTGGAATTTCGATTTCATCGACGGCCAGCCGGACGCCAATTCGCGCGGTATTCAATTGTTCGTAAGGCTTGTGAAATCGACGCGTTAGGGTTGGGGCGTCTACTTCCGCTTTGACTAGAGCCGAAACAGGCGACGCCCGCGGAAGGCTGACATGTCGCCTTTCCAATCCCTGCGCGCGCCCCGTTTACCATCGCGATGCGCGTGGTACGATCCGTGTTGCGAGTTGGCAGTACAGCGCCACCAGCTGTTTGGACGGAAGGTCCTGACGACATGGCATCCTGGCTCGCGTCGAATCCGCTTTACGGGAGGACGCTCTTGAGCATGCAAACCATCCGATCGCCCAAGGTGGCCGAGGCGCCGCCGCAGACCTGGTCCAACATGAAAGTGGCCAACGGACATTTCCACATCGCGGGGATGACCGGCTCGGGGCCCCAGGGGGAGCATCCAGGCGACGACATGTACGTTCAGGCCAAGTCGATCTTCCAGAAGTTCAAGGACATGCTGGAGGCCGCGGGGGGCAAGATGAATGACATCATGTCCATCACGGTGTACGTCACCAATCTCGATGAAAACACCGAGGTGTGGCGCGCGCGCCGGGAGTTCTTCACCGGCGATTTTCCCTGTTCAACCTTGATCGAGGTAAAGCGCGTGGGCTCGCCCAAGGCCAACCCGCCGCTCAAGGTGGAGATCAACGCGACCGGCGTGATCGGCGCGGGGGTCTAGTTCGGTTTTATCGGGCGCCCAGCGGGCTGGTCTCGGAGAACCCGGGCCTGACGGTCTCGGCAGTGCCGGGGCTTGCGTCGTTCGAGGCAAAGCACGAACAGTGCTGAAGGGACGCTTAGCCTAGCGTGCAAGGTATCTGAACGAGAGCCAGCCCGAGCTCATGTCATGCTGCGGCGGCTGATCTCGTGCTTTGATCAATGCGCTGCCAAAAGAGATGCAAACTCAGATACATCGCTACTGTGCATGGGGTTGTTTTCGATGTTTTGTGTTCGGGACAATGCAAAAGCCCCCTCCCGGCGCCGGGAGAGGGCCTCGTGACGTCATCCGCTGATCGCGTCGCTCAGGTCTTCTTCAGCATCGGGCAGACGCTTTTCTCGAGCGGGATGAAGGCCTCTGCCGCCGGGATCGTGGCGACGAGGTTGTAGTAGTCCCACGGATACTTCGAGTCGGCCGGCTTCTTCACCTCAAACAGGTAGGCCGGGTGGATCTTGCGGCCGTCGGCGCGGACCGAGCCCTTGCCGAACAGTGGATCGTCGGTCGGCAGTTCCTTCATCTTGGCGACGACGGCGCGGCCGTCATGCGGATTGCCGCCGAGCGCTTCCAGCGCCTTGAAGTAATGGATCAGCGAGGAGTAGACGCCGGCCTGCACCATGGTCGGCGGGCCCTTCTTGTATTTTTCGTTGAAGCGCTTGGTGAAGGCACGGGTCTGGTCGTTCATGTCCCAGTAGAAGGTCTCGGTGAAGTTCAGGCCCTGCGCCACCTTCAGCCCGAGCGAATGAACGTCGGTGATGAACATCAGCATGCCCGCGAGCTTCTGGCCGCCCTGGACGATGCCGAACTCCGCCGCCTGCTTGATCGAGTTGGTGGTGTCGCCGCCGGCGTTGGCAAGCCCGATGATCTTCGCTTTCGAACTCTGCGCCTGCAGCAGGAACGAGGAGAAGTCGGCATTGTTGAGCGGATGCTTGACGCCGCCAAGCACCTTGCCGCCATTGGCGGTAACGACGGCGGCGGTGTCGCGCTCCAGAGCGTGGCCGAAGGCGTAGTCTGCGGTGAGGAAGAACCAGCTGTCGCCGCCGGCTTTCGCCAGCGCCTTGCCGGTGCCGTTGGCCAGCATCCAGGTGTCGTAGACCCAGTGAACCGTGTTCGGCGAGCATTGCGAGCCGGTGAGGTCGGACGATGCCGAGCCGGAGTTGAGGTTGACGACGTTCTTTTCCTTGGCGAGGTTCGAAATGGCGAGGCCGACGCCGGAACTGGCAAGGTCGACGAACACGTCGACCTTCTCGACGTCGATCCACTGCTTGCCGATGTTGGTGCCGACGTCGGGCTTGTTCTGGTGATCGGCGGCGATCACCTCGATCTTCCAGCCCTTGGCGAGCAGCCCGGAATCCTCGACCGCCATCTGCGCGGCAACCGTCGATCCGGGTCCGCCGATGTCGGCGTAAAGACCGGACTGGTCGCCGAGACTTCCGACCTTGACGACCTTGTCGAGTGTCTGCGCAAACGCGCCGGTGGCCAGCACCAGGCTCGAGGTCATGACCAGGGCTGCAATGGATCGCTTCATCTATCCTCCAGAAATATTGCTTTGAATGCTTGTTGGTTGGCGGGGCCATTATGTCCGGCCTTGGCCCGATCGCCTAGCCGCTGCGCGCAAATGTCGTCGTGCGAATATTCCGCCAGGCGGCGAATTCGCAGGGCATTCGCGTTAACTTTGCGGGGGCGGCGGGTCAGCGCCAGAAATAGCGGATGCTGACGTAGACCACGGCGAGGCAGCAGAAGATCAGCGCCACCGGCAGACGCGGTTTCTCGGCTTGTCCCGAGGGGCCCGGCTTCGGCCGGGCGGCCGGGCGGCGGAACGCGGTGACGTTGCCGGTATCGGTGACCGGCTCGCTGGCGCGCGAGGGGATTTCGGGCGGCGTTCCGGAGCCGCCCATCTCGGCATAGTAGCTCTTGTACATGAGCTGGATGGTGGCCTCGGAGGCGTCCGCCTCGGTCATCTTCGCCAACAGCTGCCGGTAGCCTTCCAGAAAGCTCTGCGCCTCGGCGGGCAGGGCGGAAAAACCGTTGAGTTTGGCCAGCATCTTCCACGTCGCAAAATCTGCCCTCGCGCGCGTATCGGCGCGGCGTGCAATCAGCATATCGGCAGCTTTGGTCGGCATGGTGCGGGGTCGGTTCTTCCCTGTGTAGCGTTTCAGTTTGAAGTTTAAGCGTTGCCGGTGATGAAGAGAAGGGCGCTGATCACATATCCGGTCAACGTTCGGAGTATCGACGAAATAACATCAAGATTTAGGCCGAGCTGCGCGCCGATCACCGGCAGCAGGATCAAAAGGCCGAGCAGGATCAGCATGCCGTACGGTTCCAGCCGCGACAGCGGGTAGGCCAGCACCCGTGGCAGCAACCCGACGGCGACCCGGCCGCCGTCCAGCGGCGGGATCGGCATCATGTTGAAGATCGCCAGCACGATATTGATCAGGAACGCGTTTTTGAGGTTGTCCGCGGTCCATTTGGCGGCGTCCGGCGGCACCAAGGGCAAGGCGTGGAAGGCGAACGCCACGACGGTCGCCAGCACGATGTTGATCGCCGGGCCGGCCAGAGCCACCCAGACCATGTCGAGCCGGGGATGGTTCAGGTTGCGGAAATTCACCGGAACCGGCTTGGCATAGCCGAACAGGAAGGGCGAATGCGCCAGCAGCAGCACGCCCGGCAGAATCACGGTTCCGAACGGATCAATATGCTTGATCGGATTGAAGCTGACCCGGCCCAGCTGAAAGGCGGTATCGTCGCCGAGCTTGTAGGCGACAAAGGCGTGCGCGGCCTCGTGAAAGGTGATGGCGATCAGGAGGGGGAGCACCCACACCGAGATGCCGTAAAGTGTGATGTCCACGTGATCTCGCTCAGTTGAAGGCAATCGGAATGGCGTCGCGGGTGGCGCGCCGCACCGCGATTTCATCAAGATGGTTGGAGATGGCCGAACGCAAGTGATTTGCGAGCAGCGTGCCCGCCTGTGACAGGTTCGCCGTGCGATGCAGGCAGATATCCGCAGCGGGTAGTCGCGGCAGGCCATCGCGCTCCGACAGCGGGCGCAATTTTGGCGGAAAGGTACCGGCCTTCACCACGGTCACGGCAAGCCCCTGCGCGGCAACAGACTCGACGGCGGCAAGGCTCTGGCTGACGAAAGCCAGCCGCCATGGCCGCCTCGCAGCATCGAGCGCCTCGATCGCCCATTTCCGGAACAGGCAGCCGTTGGGATAAAGCGCCAGAGGCAGCGGGTCCTGCTGCTCGACCGGATGAAACGCGCCGGTGGCCCACGCCGCCTGCTCGCGCCGCAAAAATTCACCCTCGCCCGTTCCCTCCGGATGCATGGCGATCACGAGGTCATAGGCATCGCCAAGACGCGAGGGCATGGAACAAGTGAGGCCAGTTTCCATCTCGACCTGAACCCGCGGATAGCAGGCAACAAAACTTGCCAGCACCGGCGGCACGATCAGGGTTCCATAATCGTCCATCACGCCGAGGCGCACGACCCCCTCGACCTTGCGCTCCCGCAGCTTGCCGACGGCCTCGTCGTTCAGCGTCAGGATGCGTCTGGCGTATCCGAGCAGCCCTTCGCCCGCGGGGCTCAGATCGACATGGGCCTTGGTGCGGTTGAACAGCGCAACACCGAGGCGATCCTCCAAGCGCTTGATCTGCATGCTTACCGCGGACTGCGTCCGGTTGAGCCGTGTGGCTGCGCGCGTGAAGGAGCGGCTGTCGGCCACTGCGACGAAGGCCTTCAGGAGATCCGGATCAAGGGCGGGTATACTCATGATGAAACGTTATTTCATGTATCGCAGAAATTCCATTTCTTGATTACTAAGCAGTCTCTACCGTACCCGCAAGGCGAAAGGGGAGGTGCATGGGCGAGGTGTGGGGCGTACTGGCGGCTATTCTGTCGAGCGGCCTGGGCGGAACGTCGATCGGGGCGACGCGCTATCTGGTGCACACGATCGATCCGTTGGCGATCGGATCGTTCCGGTTCGGCATCGGCTTTCTGCTGCTGTTGCCGGTGGCCCTGCTGCAGGGCGATCGATGGCCGCAGCGCTCCGACTGGACGGGCGTCGTCGGGCTGGGCGTACTGTACTTCGCCCTGTTCCCGGTCCTCTTCAATGCGTCGCTGATTTTCACGACGGCGGCGCGTGGCGCGCTGGCCTTGTCGACGCTGCCGTTGCTGACAATGGTCGTGGGTGGCGCGCTCGGCAGCGAGGCGCTCACGATGCGTAAATCGATCGGGGTGGTGATCGCCACGCTCGGCGTCGCTCTGGCGCTGCTGTCGAATCTTGCATCCGCGCCGCCGGGGGCCTGGTGCGGCGATCTGCTGATGGTCGCGGCCGCCCTCTGCATGGCGCTCTACAGCATCTGGTCCAAGCCGTTCATCGCCCGCTCGGGGCCGCTTCCCTTCACGACGGTATCCATGGGGGTCGGTGCGGCATGCCTGGTTCTGATCTCGCAGGCGCGAGGCAGCTTTGCGCCCGTCGCAGCTTTCGAGGTCCCGCAATGGCTGGCTGCCACCTATCTCGGCGCCTTCGGCAGCGCCTTGACGTTCTACCTCTGGGCGTTCGCGCTGGCGCGCACGACGCCGACCCGCGTCGCGATTTCGGTCACCGTCAATCCGATCACCGCGTCGCTCGTAGGCGCCGCATTGCTGGACGAACCGCTCAGCTGGAATCTCGTCGGCGGCATCGTGACGGTGTTCGCCGGCATCTGGATTGCGACCACGGCCAGCCGGCGGCCCAGACCGACAACGCAATCATCGCAGACGCCGATTGACTTGTCTGGCTAGCCAAACCGGCCGGTGATAAACCGCTGCGTGCGCGGATCGCCGGGCGTCACGAATATCCGGCGCACGGGGCCAAATTCACTCATCTCGCCCAAATACATGAAGCCCGCATAATCGGAAACCCGAGCCGCCTGTTGAAGGTTGTGTGTGACGATGACGATCGTGTGGTCATGCTTGAGTTCGTCGATAGTCTGCTCGATCTTTGCGGACGAAATCGGATCGATCGAGGCACATGGTTCGTCGAGAAGCAGAACCTCGGGCCGAGTCGCAATGGTACGGGCAATACAAAGACGCTGCTGCTGCCCGCCCGACAGTTCCAATCCGGTTCTTGCGAGGTGATCCTTCACCTCGTCCCAAAGCGCGACGCGCCGCAGGGCCAGTTCTACTTCTTCATCCATTTGCTGTTTGGAAAGCTTCCGATTGAGGCCAATGCCAAAGGCAATGTTGTCGTAGACCGACATCGGAAATGGCGTTGGCTTCTGGAATACCATGCCTATCCGGGTTCGGAGAACGGTTGGATCCTCATCCTTGGAAAGGATATTCACGCCATCGAGCAGGACATCGCCTTCGACGCGCTGCCCTGGATAGAGCGCATAGATGCGATTGAAGACGCGCAACAAGGTTGATTTTCCGCAACCGGATGGGCCGATAAACGCGGTTACGCGGTTGGCATAAATGGGTACGGACACGTCCTTGAGGGCGTGATTGCCGTCCTGATAATAAAAGTTGAGATGTCGAACGCTTATCTTCTCCGTAGGATCCTCATGGTCCGGAATCGAGCGGATCACTTTGGCCAACTGATCGATGGCTGCGGCGGACCTTGCTGTACCTTCGGCTCGGATTCTGTCGATTGTCGCTTCGCTCACGGTCCCCACGATCAGCCCCGGTTCGTTGACGAATAGGTTTCCTCAAGTAGAACCGGTGGTGCGATGGCGCTTTGATCAGGCTCAACAATCCGCAGCCTGAAAGAGACGAGCTCATCATGAAGATGTCATTGTATTGTCATCTCGCGAAGTAAATCGGGGTTGGCCGCAGCACTTTTGTTTTGGCTCGGTTGATATCGGTCAACGACATTGCGCGAAAACTGATCCAGCAATGCATTCGTGAGCCAGGTGATCGTGACTGCTCGGTGTGCCGGCTCACTCTCCTGAAGCACGAGGAAGCCGAAATGTCGGGCGACAAGGACGGAAAGAAACCGGCAAGTAACGATGCCGAGGCACGGGCCGAACAAGAGACGCCGCAAGCGAAGGATGTCAGCCTCGAAGCGGTCAAGCCGCCGCTGACGGGCATGATCGGAATGCACATCGATCAGCCCGACGAAGACGTAACGACCGGATCGCCAAATGCCGACTTGGATCGTGATTTGGCCGAGGACTAATACGTCGCCCGGCCGCCGGAAATGTCGAACACGGCGCCGGTGGAGAATGCGCAGTCTTCCGACGCGAGCCACGCCACCATCGCCGCGAGTTCCTCGACGAGAACGAAGCGCGCCTTCGGGATCTTCGAGAGCATGAAGTCGATGTGCTGCTGCGTCATCTGGTCGAAGATTGCGGTCTTGGCTGCTGCCGGCGTCACCGCGTTGACGAGAATGTCGTGCTGCGCGAGTTCCTTGCCGAGCGATTTGGTCAAAGCGATCAGGCCGGCCTTGGAGGCCGAGTAGTGTGCCGCGTTGGGGTTGCCTTCCTTGCCGGCGATGGAGGCGATGTTGACGATGCGGCCGTATTTTTGCTGCAGCATCGCCGGCACCACCGCCTTGCAGCAGATGAAGGGGCCGTCGAGATTGATGCGCAGCACCTTGCGCCATTCCTCGAGGTCGGTTTCCCACACCGGCTTGTTGATGCCGGCGATGCCGGCATTGTTGACGAGGATATCGATCTTGCCGAGCGCTTTCAGCGTCGCGTCACGCGTCGTCTCGACCGCGGCGAGATCCGACACGTCGACCTTGAAGGCCGATACCGCCGGACCGATTTCCTTCGCGGTCTTTTCCGCGAACGGCAGGTCGTGATCCCAGATCGCGACCTTCGCGCCCGATGCCACGAAGCGCTCGGTAATCGCGCGGCCAAAACCTTGCGCTCCGCCGGTGACGACGGCGCAGCGGCCGTTCAGATCGATCTTGTTCATTGCAAATTTCCTTTCGCTCGATGTTCCTCATGGTGAGGAGCGCTCTTGCGCGTCTCGAACCATGAGGCCCGTGGCCCATCCTTCGAGACGCCGCTTCGCGGCTCCTCAGGATGAGGACCGTGTTTACAGCGTCCAGCCGCCGTCGATGACGTGGGCGACGCCGGTGGTGAACGCGCTTTCATCGCTGGCGAGATAGACGGCGAGGGCAGCGATCTCCTCGGCGGTACCGAGCCGTCCCATCGGTTGCCGCGCGACGAACATTTCGCGTCCGTTGGGGCCGGCGGCGGCGGCGCGCCCCAGCATGGATGGGGTTTCAACCGTGCCGGGACAGATGCAGTTGCAGCGGATTCCCTTGCCGACGAAGTCGATGGCGACCGAACGCGTCAACGCCCCGACGGCAGCTTTGGTCGCCGCGTAGATGTAGCGGTTCGGCGCGGCCTTGATGACGCCGGCAGCCGAGGCAATGTTGACGATCGCGCCGTTGCCCTGTTCCAGCATGCCGGGCAGGAACGCGCGGATCGTGCGATGCATCGACTTGACGTTGAGGTCGAACGAAAAGTCAAAATCCTCGTCGGAGCAATCCATGATCGTGCCGTGGTGCACAAAGCCGGCGGCGTTGAGCAGGATGTCGGTCTTGCCGGCGCGCTTGGCCATGGCGGCGACGGCGGCGGTATCGCGGGCATCGAGTTTTGCGACTTCCGCGATTCCCTCGCTCTTGAGCGCGGCGAGCTTGGCTTCGTCGATGTCGGTGGCAAACACGGTGGCGCCTTCGCGCGCAAAGGCAACGGCGCAGGCGCGGCCGATGCCGACGGCGGCGGCGGTGACGAAGGCGCGCTTGCCCTTCAGGCGGTCTGACATGGTTTCGTCCTTGAGCGATCGATGGATTATTTTCGGCGTCATACGCGGGCTTGACCCGCGTATCTATCTTCTTCGCCAGAGGATGGATTGCCGGGTCAAGCCCGGCAATGACAGTTTGATGGACTAATGATTATCCCGCGCCACGCCGACCGTGCCGGCGATGTTCTGATAGCGCGTGGCGAGTTCCATGCAGGCGCCGGTGGCCTGCTGGCCGACCGTCGAACGATAGAGCTCCTGCCATGGCGTCTGGTTGGCCGGGTAGGGGAAGCCGCCCTTTTCCTTCAGCTCGGCGCGGCGCTTTTTCAGTTCGTCGCTCGTGATCAAAATATTGGCGTCGCCCTTGTTGAGGTCGATGCGGACCTTGTCGCCGGTCCGCAAGATCGCAAGCCCGCCGTCGGCGGCCGCTTCCGGCGAGGCGTTGAGGATCGAGGGCGAGCCCGAGGTGCCGGACTGCCGGCCGTCGCCGATGCAGGGCAGCGAGAGGATGCCGCGTTTGATTAGCGCCGCCGGCGGCTGCATGTTGACGACCTCGGCGCCGCCGGGATAGCCGATCGGGCCGGCGCCGCGAATGAACAGGATGCAGTGCTCGTCGATGTTGAGTGCGGGATCGTCGATCCGGTCGTGGTAATCCTCCGGCCCCTCGAACACGATGGCGCGGCCCTCGAACGCGTTCAGGTCTTTCGGATTGACCAGATAACGGTCGCGGAATTCCTTCGAGATCACGCTGGTCTTCATGATCGCGGAATCGAAGAGATTGCCGCGCAGCACCAGGAAGCCGGCGTCTTTCACCAGCGGCTTGTCGTAACTCCAAATCACGTCGCCGTCGGGCTTGGGGGCCTCGCGGCAGTTGTCGCCCATGGTGCGGCCGTTCACGGTGACGGCGTCTTCATGGATGTGCTTGTGCGCCATCAACTCGCGCACCACCGACGGCACGCCTCCGGCGCGGTGATATTCCTCGCCGAGATAGAAACCGGCCGGCTGCATGTTGACCAGCAGCGGGATGTGGTGGCCATGCTTCTGCCAGTCGTCGATCGACAGCTCGACGCCGACATGCCGCGCCAGCGCGTTGATGTGGATCGGCGCGTTGGTCGAGCCGCCGATCGCCGAGTTCACCACGATGCAGTTCTCGAACGCCTGGCGGGTCAGGATGTCGGAGGGTTTCAGATCTTCCCACACCATCTCGACGATGCGCTTGCCCGTCTCATAGGCAATCTGGCCGCGTTCGCGGTAGGGCGCCGGGATCGCCGCGCAGCCCGGCAGCGACATGCCGAGCGCCTCGGCCAGCGAGTTCATGGTGGAAGCGGTGCCCATCGTGTTGCAATGGCCGACGGAAGGTGCGGAGGACGACACGATCTCGATGAACTCATTGTAATCGATCTCGCCGGCGGCGAGCCGTTCACGCTGCTTCCAGACGATGGTGCCGGAGCCGGTGCGCTCGCCGTTGAACCAGCCGTTCAGCATCGGGCCGCCGGAGAGCACGATCGCGGGCAGGTTGACGGTCGCCGCCGCCATCATGCAGGCCGGTGTGGTCTTGTCGCAGCCGGTGGTCAGCACCACGCCATCGAGCGGGTAGCCGAACAGGATTTCGACCAGGCCGAGATAGGCGAGGTTGCGGTCCAGCGCCGCGGTCGGCCGCTTGCCGGTTTCCTGGATCGGATGGGTGGGGAATTCCATCGCAATGCCGCCGGCTTCGCGAATGCCCTCGCGCACCCGGTGCGCCAGTTCGAGATGATGGCGATTGCAGGGGGAGAGGTCGTTGCCGGTCTGGGCGATGCCGATGATCGGCTTGCCGGATTGCAATTCCGCTCGGGTCAGGCCGTAGTTCAGGTAGCGTTCGAGGTAGAGCGCGGTCATTCCCGGATTGTGCGGGTTATCGAACCACTCGAGCGAACGAAGTCTCCGGCCCTTGCCATTGGTGGTCGGCTTCTTGTCATTGTGCTTCATCGGTTCCTCCCGCACTGCAAACTTTTGGGCTTAAATCGCGGCAGCGGCGCGCTTTGTTGAAAGTTCATCTGCTGCAGCGCGCCTGCCTTGGCCAATCCGCGTGATACGATCCTAGTTCGGCTCAAAAGGTAGCGCTACCAATTTTTGCCCGCGCGTCATTTTCGTTCCTCGGCAGCGGCGTCACATGCCCGGCGGCATCGAGCTTTCGCGAACCATCAGCTGAAAGCCGAGGTCGATCACCGGCGTCTCGGGGCGACGGCCTTCGATCGAGTCGATCACCATGGAGACGGCGTGCCGGCCCATTTCATAGCGATTGGTGCGGACGCTGGAGAGGGAGGGGACCGCGGATGCCGCGAACTCCAGATCGTTGAATCCGACAATGGCGAGATCGCCGGGGATGGCGATCTGCCGCCGCTGGCATTCAAACAGCGTGCCCAGCGCAAGGTCGTCATTGACGCAGAACACCGCATCGATGTCGGGCGCTTGCGCGAGCAGGTCGGTGAACAATGTCCTGCCGAGCGTCACGGTGGTCGGCACCGACGTGGTGACGACGAGGCTCGGATCGAACAGCGATACCGCCTTCATGGCATCTCGATACCCTTCGAGCCGTCGCTGTACCCGCGGGTCCATCCGAGCGCCGAGGAATCCGATGCGGCGACGCCCCTGTTCCAGGATGTGCGAAATGGCCGCAAATGCCGCGTCGTAATGCGAGAAGCCGACCATCATGTCGACCGGACTTTCGCCGACCTCCATGATCTGCGTGACCGGGCAATTCATCGACTCCAGGATGGTACGAGATTCCGCGGTCTGGTTGATGCCGGTGACGATCAGCCCGGCCGGCTTCTGCGCCCTGAACAGGCGCAGAAGCTTCTCTTCCTGCAGGATACTGTAGCGCGTATTGGCGAGCTGGATGGTGTAGCGGCTACCTTCGGAGGAATCGTAGATGCCGCGCAACACGTCGGCGAACACATTGTTGGTGAGGGAGGGGATGACGACGCCGATGACTTCGGTGCGATGCGAGGCCAGCGCACGCGCGGCAAGATTGGGCACATAACCCAATTCCTTCACCGCGCTGTCGACGCGTTCGCGCTTGCTCAGCGACAGTGCTTCGGGGTTCCGGAAAAAGCGCGATGCCGTGATGGGGCTGACGCCAGCGAGCTTGGCGACCTCGGTGAGGCGGATTTTGCCAGACTTTGTCTGTTTTCGTCCCATCTTGCGCTCATATCACAACAGATTAGACGTTTGAACCATTATTGACAGCGCTACCATCGGATTGCTAAAAACCGCGAAACTGCGGATGATGATGCACGGTCGAATTCGGCTTCCGGCATTAAAGTCGAAAAGACAGCAGGGCATCGCCGCCGATCCGTGGCGCCCCAAAACAGAACAAGAGGGAGTGAGGATGTCGTCGGTACAGATTCGCGACGTGCGAAAGTCGTTCGGCAATTTTGAAGTTTTGCACGGCGTGTCGATTCCGATCGAGGATGGCGAGTTCGTTGTGCTCGTCGGTCCGTCGGGCTGCGGTAAGTCGACCCTGTTGCGGATGCTGGCCGGCCTCGAAAACATCACCTCCGGAACCATTTCGATCGGCGACCGCGTCGTCAACAATGTCCAGCCGAAAGAGCGCGACATTGCGATGGTGTTCCAGAACTACGCGCTCTATCCGCATATGACCGTCGCCGACAATATGGGCTTCTCGCTCAAGCTGCGCGGCGCGAGTGCCGATGAGATATCGAAAGGCGTTAATCGCGCCGCGGAAATCCTGGCGCTGACGCCGCTGCTCGAGCGCTATCCGCGGCAATTGTCAGGTGGCCAGCGCCAACGCGTCGCCATGGGCCGCGCCATCGTGCGCGATCCGCAGGTGTTCCTGTTCGACGAGCCGCTGTCCAACCTCGACGCCAAGCTGCGCGTGGCGATGCGTACGGAGATCAAGGAGCTGCATCAGCGCCTGCGCACCACGACGGTCTACGTCACCCACGACCAAATCGAGGCCATGACCATGGCCGACAAGATCGTGGTGATGCATGACGGCATCGTCGAGCAGATGGGCACCCCGCTCGAACTCTATGACACCCCGGCCAACCAGTTCGTCGCCGGCTTTATCGGTTCGCCGGCGATGAATTTCCTCAAGGGCAAGGTGAAGTCGAACGGCAGCGCCGTGTTCGAGGGGCCGAACGGCGTCAAGCTGCCGTTGAAAAATGCGCCCGCCAACTCCGACGGCCAGCCCGCGGTCTACGGCGTGCGGCCCGAGCACTTCACCATCGCCGATGACGGCGCCGAGGCCGAGATCGTCGTGGTCGAGCCGACCGGTTCGGAAACCCAGGTGTTCGCCAAACTCGGCGGCGAGCAGGTGGTCGCCGTGTTCCGCGAGCGGCATCAGTTCAATCCGGGCGACAAGATCCGCCTCAAGCCCGATCCGGCGCTGGTGCATCTGTTCGACGAAGCGACGGGGAAGCGCCTGAACGGCTGAGTGACGAGACCAAGAAAATAAAGACGACCAAAAAAATAAGAAACGAGGACTGAGCAAGAACCAGAAAAAATATTTCAACGGGAGGATGGACCATGCACGATTTTACCCGCCGCTCTCTGCTTCAGGGCGGCACCGCGCTGGCGGCGGCCGGCGCACTTACCGGACCGGCGTTGTTCGACTTTGCCAAGGCCTGGGCGCAATCGGCGCCGTGGAAGGCCGAGAAGGGCGCCAAGCTCACCGTGATGCGCTGGAAGCGCTTCGTGCCGGCGGAAGACGACGCGTTCAACGCCATGGTCGCTGCGTTCAAGGCTGCCACCGGTACCGAAATGAACGTGTTCTCCGAGTCCTTCGAGGACGTGCAGCCGAAAGCGTCCGTTGCCGCCAATACCGGTTCGGGCCTAGATCTCGCATGGGGCCTGCATACGCTGCCGCAGCTGTTCCCGACCCAGGTCCTGCAGATGAACGATGTCGCCGATTATCTCGGCAAGAAGTATGGCGGGTGGACCGACGCGGCCGCGGTAACCTGCAAGCAGGGCAACAACTGGCTCGGCATTCCGGTGGCGACCATCGGCGGCTACATGACCTACCGCAAGTCTTCGGTTGAAAAGGCCGGCTTCAAGGATTTCCCGAAGGACTTCCCGGGCTTTCTGGAAATGTGCAAGGCGCTGAAGAAGAACAACACGCCGGCCGGTTTCCCGCTCGGCCACGCTTCGGGCGACGCCAATGCCTGGTTGCACTGGATCCTCTGGGGTCACGGTGCCTACACCGTCGACAAGGACAACAAGGTCATCATCAACTCGCCCGAGACCGTCAAGGCGCTCGAATACTGCAAGGCGCTGTCCGACACCTTCATTCCGGGCGTTGCGTCATGGAACGACTCGTCGAACAACAAGGCGTTCCTCGCCGGCGAACTGCACTGCACGGCCAACGGCATCTCGATCTATGTCGCGGCCAAGGACGACCCGAACAAGAAGGAACTCACCGAAGACACGTATCATGCGCTATGGCCGGTCGGTCCGATCGGCAAGCCGACCGAACTGCAGCTTTGCGTTCCGATCCTGGCGTTCAAGTTCACCAAATATCCGAACGCCGCAAAAGCCTTCGTCGCCTTCATGCTCGAGAAGGAAAACTACGACAAGTGGCTGTCCGGCGCGCGGGGTTATCTCACCCACACGCTCAATGCCTATGACAATTCGCCGGTCTGGACCGCGGATCCGAAGAACCAGGTGTTCAGCCAGGCCAGCAAGCGTGCGCTTCCCGCATCCGGCATCGGCACGCCCGGCGAGAAGGCGGCGACCGCGATCGCCGACTTCCTGGTCGTCGACATGTTCGCCAACTACTGCACCGGACGCGAGGACGCCAAGGGCGCGATCGCGGTGACGGAACGGCAGTTGAAGCGCATTTATCGCTGACGACAACGAAGCGAGCCGCGAGCGATTGCGGCTCGCTTCAACAAGCAAAATGCGGACGACGGCATCGCCGTCGATGACATCGCGGGAATTCGCCAATGGCTGACGTCGCACTGCAACCCCGGACCGCCAAGCGGCAGATTCGCGAGGCCACCGCGTGGGATCAGCTCAGGACCAACCGGAACTGGCTCGGTTTCTGGTTCATGCTGCCGGCAATGGCATTCCTGATCTTCTTCCTGGCCTATCCGTTGGGCCTCGGCGTCTGGATTTCGTTCACCGACGCCAAAATCGGGCGGCCCGGCGAATACATCGGCATTGAGAACTACGAGTGGTTGTGGGGCGACAGCATCTTCTGGCTGTCGGTATTCAACACGCTCCTCTACACATTCATCGCCAGCGCGATCAAATTCGCGATCGGGCTCTATCTGGCGCTGCTGCTGAACGAGAACATGCCGTTCAAGGCGATGCTGCGTGCGCTGGTGCTGATCCCGTTCATCGTGCCGACCGTGCTGTCGGCGCTGGCGTTCTGGTGGATATTCGATTCCCAATTCTCGATCATCTCGTGGTCGCTCAAGCAAATCGGTCTCATCACCGAGAACATCAACTTCCTCGGCGACGTCACCTGGGCGCGGATCTGCGTGATCTTCGCCAACATCTGGCGCGGCGTACCCTTTGTCGCGATCACGCTGCTCGCCGGCCTGCAGACGGTGCAGCCTTCGCTCTACGAAGCGGCGACGCTCGACGGCGCCAGCAAGTGGGAGATGTTCCGCTTCATCACCTATCCGCTGCTGACGCCGATCATCGCGGTGGTGATGACGTTCTCCGTGCTGTTCACCTTCACCGACTTCCAGCTGATCTGGGCGATGACGCGGGGCGGTCCGGTCAATGCGACGCACCTGATGGCGACGTTGTCGTATCAGCGCGCCATCATCGCCGGCCAGCTCGGCGAGGGGGCCGCGATATCGAGTGCAATGATTCCGTTCCTGCTCGCCGCGATCATGGTTTCATGGTTTGGGCTGCAGCGTCGCAAGTGGCAGCAGGGTGAGAACAATGACTGATCTCCGCGGTGCCGGATCTTCTTTTGCGCGAACGGGGCAAGCCCCGCGCGCGCCGTCGCAAGTGGCAGCAGGGAGAAAACAATGACTGATCTCCCGACCTCGCGGATCGATCTCAAGGCTGTGCTTGCCGGAACATCACCGACGGTCGCCAAGGACGATCACAGCGAGGGCATGAGCTATCTGCAGTCGGTGCCGCGCCGGATGGTGACGCTGTATATGCCGCTGGCGATCATCGTGTTCGTGCTGCTGTTTCCGTTCTACTGGATGGGACTGACGGCGATCAAACCGGATGAGCAACTGCTCGACCTCGACAAGTACAATCCGTTCTGGACCTGGAATCCGACCCTCAAGCACTTTTATAAGCTGCTGTTCGACAGCCACTATCCGCTATGGTTGTGGAACACGATGTATGTAGCCGTCTGCGCCACCATCCTGTCGATCGTCGCCAGCGTGCTGGCGGCCTACGCGATCGTGCGGCTGCGCTATCGCGGTGCGCACTGGGTCGGCGGGCTGATCTTCCTGTCCTACCTGGTGCCGCCGTCGATCCTGTTCATTCCGCTCGCGACCGTCGTGTTCCAGTACGGGCTGTTCGACTCGCCGCTCGCGCTGATCCTGACCTATCCGACCATCCTGATCCCGTTCTCGACCTGGCTTTTGATGGGGTACTTCAAGACCATCCCGTTCGAGCTCGAAGAATGCGCGCTGATCGACGGCGCCAGCCGCTGGCAGATCCTGGTCAAGATCGTGCTGCCGCTGGCGATCCCGGGCCTGATCTCCGCGTTCATCTTCTGCTTTACGCTATGCTGGAACGAGTTCATCTATGCGCTGACCTTCCTGCAGTCGACCAGCAACAAGACGGTGCCGGTGGCGATCGTCAACGAATTCGTCGACGGCGACGTCTATCGCTGGGGCTCGCTGATGGCGGGCGCATTGGCCGGCTCGCTGCCGCTCGTTATCCTTTACGCCTTCTTCGTTGAGCATTATGTGTCGGCGATGACGGGAGCCGTAAAAGAGTAGTCGCTTGAAGGCCCGGCTGATAATAAACAGGGTTCAAAAGGAGACGGGTCTTGCACATTCTGATTTTGGGCGCCGCCGGCATGGTGGGCCGCAAATTGACCGAACGGCTGCTGCGTGACGGCCGCCTCGGCCACCACGATATCACCCGCATGACGTTGCAGGACGTGGTGGCGCCGACCAAGCCCGCGAACGCCTCGATTCCGATCACCGTCGTGGCGTCCGATTTCGCCGATGCCGGCGCAGCGGAGCCCTTGATCGCGCACCGGCCGGAGGTGATCTTTCATCTCGCTGCGATCGTCTCCGGCGAAGCGGAGGCCGAGTTCGACAAGGGCTACCGGATCAACCTCGACGGCACCCGCCATTTGATCGACGCCATCCGCCACGCCGGCGGCGGCTACAAGCCGCGGCTGGTGTTCACGTCCTCGATTGCGGTGTTCGGCGCGCCGTTCCCGGAAAAGATCGGCGATGAATTTTTCCATACCCCGCTGACCAGCTACGGCACGCAGAAGTCGATCTGTGAACTCTTGATCAACGACTACACCCGCAAGGGCATGCTCGACGGCATCTCGATCCGCCTGCCGACGATCTGCGTGCGGCCGGGCAAGCCGAACAAGGCGGCCTCCGGCTTCTTCTCCAACATCATCCGCGAGCCGCTGGCGGGCGAGGAAGCGGTGCTGCCGGTTTCCGACGACGTGCAGCACTGGCACGCCTCGCCGAAATCAGCGGTCGGATTCCTGGTGCACGCCGGCACCATGGACCTCAACGCGATGGGGCCTCGGCGCAACCTGAGCATGCCCGGCCTCGCGGCGACCGTCGGCGAGCAGATCGCGGCGCTCGACCGCGTCGCCGGCAAGAACGTCGTCGCGCGCATCAAGCGGGTACCCGATCCGACCATCATCAGCATCGTATCCGGCTGGCCGCGTGATTTCGTCACCGACCGCGCGCTCAAGCTCGGCTTCACCACCGCCGAGAAAACCTTCGACGACATCATCCGGATCCACATCGAGGACGAACTCGGCGGCAAGTTCGCAGGCTGACGTGACACGACGTTTCTTCATGCGAATGCGGTCATGAGCAAGGTAGCGTGCATCGGCGAGTGCATGATCGAGCTCAAACAGGCCCAGGGGGATGAGCCCGGCCTGTTTTCGCGGGGCTATGGCGGCGATACGCTCAACACGGCCGTCTATCTGTCTCGGCTCGGCGTCAGCGTCGACTACATCACGGCGCTCGGGGACGACAGCCTGAGCGAGGAGATGATCTCCGGCTGGGCGGCGGAGGGGATCGGGACCTCGCGGGTCGCGCGGCTGCCGGGCAAGCTGCCGGGCCTCTATATGATCCAGACCGACGAGAAAGGCGAGCGGCGGTTCTTCCACTGGCGCGACAGCGCCGCGGCGCGGAGCCTGATGGAGCTGCCGCAAACGCCGGAGATCCTGGGCGCACTGGCCGGCTATGACATGGTCTATCTGTCCGCGATCACGCTCTCGCTGTACGGCCCGGAAGGCCGGGGGCGGCTGTTCGCGGCACTCGATCGCGCCCGCGAACAGGGCGTGCGGTTCGCTTTCGACACCAATTTTCGCGCCCGCGGCTGGCCCGATCTCGACCTGGCGCGCGCCGTCTTCCAGCAGGCCTTTGCTGCGGCCGACATCGTGCTGGCCTCCACGGAGGATCTGCTGCCGCTCTATCCAGGCATGACCAGCGAAGCCCTGCTGGCGCGGATCTCGGGGGCCGAAGTGGTGTTGAAGCTCTCGGAGCCGGCGAGCATCGTCCGCCTGGATGGCGTGCCGTATCCGATCAAGGCGAAGCCGGTGGAGGCGCCCGTCGTCGACACGACGGCGGCCGGCGACAGTTTCGCCGCCGCCTATGTGGCGGCGCGTCTTAGGGGCGCCGACCCGATCGAGGCTGCCCGTATCGGGCATCGCCTGGCCGGCGTTGTGGTATGCCATCCCGGGGCGATCATCCCGCGCGCGGAAATGCCGCCCGGCCTGGTCCCGAACCACGTCAATTCCCGCAAGGTATCGTCATGACCGCAGCATCGAGGCAGCAACAGCTCGCCGACATCTTCAAATCCGCCACCGTCATCCCCGTGCTCACCATCGAGCGGGTGGAAGACGCGGTGCCGCTGGCGCGCGCGCTGGTTGCGGGTGGGGTGCATGTGCTGGAAGTGACGCTGCGAACGCCGGTCGCCATCGACGCTGCCAAGGCCATGATCGCGGAGGTGCCGGACGCCATCGTCGGCATCGGCACGATTCTGAACGGGGGCGATCTGGCGCGGGCCACCGCGCTCGGAGCCAAATTCGGCATCAGCCCCGGGGCGACGCCGGAACTGTTGAAGGCCGCGGCCGCGAGCGACCTGCCGTTCGCGCCGGGGATCGCCACGGCGTCCGAACTGATGCAGGCGCTGGCGGTCGGCTTCGATATCGTCAAATTCTTTCCCGCCGAGCAGGCCGGCGGTATCAAGGCACTTCGGGCACTGGCCGGGCCGTTTCCCAATATCAGGGTATGCCCGACCGGCGGCATCGGCGAGGCCAATGCCGCGACCTGGCTCGCCGAGCCGAACGTCGTGGCGGTCGGCGGTTCCTGGCTGTGCCCGGCCGACGAGATCAGGTCCGGCAACTGGGCCGGCATAACGGCCATGTGCGAGCGGACGATGAAATCGCTGAAAGCCGTACCAAGATAGGTTACAAACCGAGCAGAACCGGAACAGGGAGAACAACCATGACAGCCAGCATCGTGGGGTGGGCGCACACACCGTTCGGCAAGTTCGACGCGGAAACCGTCGAGAGCCTGGTGGTGAAGGTGGCGACCGAAGCGCTGGCCGATGCCGGCATCTCGGCCGGCGACGTCGACGAGATCGTGCTCGGGCATTTCAATGCCGGCTTCTCGCCGCAGGATTTTACGGCCTCGCTGGTGCTGCAGGCCGATCCAAAGCTGCGCTTCAAGCCGGCCACGCGGGTGGAAAATGCCTGCGCCACCGGTTCGGCGGCGGTGCACCAGGGCATCCGCGCGATCGCCTCGGGCGCAGCCAAAATCGTGCTGGTGGTCGGCGTCGAGCAGATGACGCGGACGCCGGGCCCGGAGATCGGAAAGTACCTGCTGAAGGCCTCCTATCTGCCGGAGGATGGCGACACTGTCGGCGGCTTTGCCGGCGTGTTCGGCAAGATCGCGCAGAGCTATTTCCAGAAATATGGCGACCAGTCGGACGCGCTGGCGATGATCGCGGCCAAGAACCACAAGAACGGCGTCGCCAATCCCTACGCCCAGATGCGCAAGGATTTTGGCTACGAGTTCTGCCGCGCCGAGAGCGAGAAGAATCCGTTTGTCGCCGGTCCCCTGAAGCGCACCGACTGTTCGCTGGTGTCGGACGGCGCGGCGGCGCTGGTGCTGACGGATTCGGAAACCGCCAAGACCATGGGCAAGGCGGTGAACTTCCGCGCCACCGCGCATGCGCAGGATTTCCTGCCGATGTCCAAGCGCGACATTCTGCAGTTCGAAGGCTGCACGGTGGCCTGGCAGCGCGCGCTGGCGCAGGCCGGCGTGGAGTTGTCCGATCTGTCGTTCGTCGAAACCCATGACTGCTTCACCGTCGCCGAACTGATCGAATATGAAGCGATGGGGCTGACGCCGCGCGGGCAGGGCGCCCGTGCCATCAAGGAAGGCTGGACCCAGAAGGACGGCAAGCTGCCGATCAATCCGTCCGGCGGGTTGAAGGCCAAGGGCCACCCGATCGGCGCCACCGGCGTCTCCATGCACGTGATGAGCGCGATGCAGCTCACGGGCCAGGCGCCGGAAGGCATGCAGCTGAAGAACGCAAAGCTCGCCGGCATCTTCAACATGGGTGGCGCGGCGGTGGCGAATTATGTTTCCGTGCTGGAGGCAGCGAAGTAGAAGGCAACCGCGCTGCCATAGGGTGGGCCAAGCGCAGCGTGCCCACCATTAATTTGCGAGATGAAGCTGGCGGGCATGCTACGCTTTGCCCGCCTTACCATTCATCGGAGCGGACATCATGAGCGACGAAAGTTCGTTGTCATCGGCAGAGCTTGCCGACCGGATCAGGATTCTGGAAGACAACATCCGGCAGTTGATCGAGCAGGCCGCCGCCGCTTCCGGCGAACGGAATGAATCCCGCATTGCCGACCGCCTCAGTCAGCAGAACGAGGAGCTGGAGCGCCTGACCCGGGAACGCGACGCCCGCGCCAAGAAGTAGCGGCCGGCACCGCTTCGACGTCGACCCTGCGAACGCAAGGACCCATAACCACAGGGAGTTGTTGTTCGCGAAGTCGTCCAACAGCACTTCCTAAAAGGATAGGCCGCGGCGTATGGGTCCCTGCGTTCGCAGGGTCGACAGCGGTTGTGGGGTGCTGGCGCATACGGCCATACGCCGGGCGCGCTTGATCTTCCCCGAAACCTCCCGTTACTAGGCCGGAACGACAGATCCGGGAGTAAATTGGGCCATGGGACCATTGCAGGGCATCAAGGTCATCGACATGACGACCGTGCTGATGGGGCCCTATGCCACCCAAATACTTGGTGACTACGGCGCCGATATCATCAAGATCGAATCGCCCGATGGCGACGTGACGCGGCAGATCGGGCCTACTCGCCATCCCGGCATGGGGCCGGTGTTTCTCAACACCAACCGCAACAAGCGATCGATCTGCCTGGACTTGAAAAAGCCCGCCGGACGCGAAGCCGTGCTGCGGCTGATCGGATCAGCCGACGTGCTGGTCTACAACGTGCGACCGCAGGCGATGGCGCGGCTCAATCTCGGTTACGACGTGGTGTCGAAGATCAATCCGCGGCTGATCTATGCCGGCGTATTCGGCTTCGGCCAGGACGGCCCCTACGCAGCGAAACCCGCCTATGACGACCTGATCCAGGGCGCCACCGCCTTGCCGGCGCTGATGGCGCAGACCGCCGACGGCGTGCCGCGCTACGTGCCGAATGCGCTGGTCGACCGCATCGTTGGCCTCACCGCGGTGGGCGCGATCTGCGCCAGCCTGGCCGATCGCAACAATACTGGCCGCGGCCAGCGCGTCGATATCCCGATGTTCGAAACCATGGCCGGCTTCGTGATGGGCGATCACATGGGCGGTCTCACCTACGAACCGCCGCTCGACAAGGGCGGCTACGCGCGCCATCTGTCGCCGGACCGCAGGCCCTACAAGACCTCGGACGGCTATATCTGCGTGATCGTCTACAACGACAAGCAATGGCAGAACTTCTTCGACGCCACTGGCCGTGACGATCTCCGCACCAATCCCAAATTTGCGACCTTTGCCGGCCGCGCCGGCAATATCGACGTCGTCTATGCGGAGCTCGCGCGCATTCTCGAGACAAAGACCACCGCCGAATGGTCGGAGATTCTCGAGAAGGCCGACGTGCCGGTTATGCCGATGCACGACCTCGAAAGCCTGCTCGGCGATCCCCATATCGTCGCGACCAATTTCTTCCCGGTCGTCGATCATCCGAGCGAGGGCCGTATTCGGAACATGCGGCCTTCGGCGCGGTTTTCGCAAACGCCGGTCGAAACCAGGCGGCTGGCGCCGCGCCTGAGCGAGCACAGCGCGGAGATCCTCGGCGAGGCTGGCTTTTCGCCGGATGAGATCGCTGCGCTGGTGCGAGATGGCGTTACCAAGGTTGCGTCGAACACGTAAGGACGAGAGAGATGGATTTTGCGCTGTCGGCCAACCAGGAATCGATCCGTGACGCGATCGGAAAGATCTGCTCGCGCTTCGACGATGCCTACTGGCTGAAGAAGGACAAGGAGGGCGGCTATCCCGCCGATTTCCACCGCGCGCTGGCGGATGCCGGCTGGCTCGGCATCTGCATCCCCGAGGAGTATGGCGGATCCGGTCTCGGCATCACCGATGCTTCGATCATGATGCGGACGATCGCGGAATCCGGCGCCGGCATGTCCGGCGCATCCGCCGTGCATATGAACGTGTTCGGGCTCAATCCGGTTGTCGTGTTCGGCACCAAGGAGCAGTGCACGCGGATGCTGCCGCCGATCATCGACGGCCGCGACAAATCGTGTTTCGCGGTGACCGAGCCCAACACCGGCCTCAACACCACGCAGCTGAAAACCCGCGCGGTGCGCAACGGCGACAAATATGTCGTCAACGGCCAGAAGGTGTGGATCTCCACCGCCCAGGTCGCCAACAAGATTTTGCTGCTGGCGCGCACCACGCCGCTGGAAGAGGTCAAGACGCCGACGCAGGGCCTGAGCCTGTTCTACACCGATTTCGACAAGAAGCGCGTCGCCGTGCACGAGATCGAAAAGATGGGCCGCAAGCCCGTCGACTCCAATGAGTTGTTCTTCGAGAATTTCGAGATCCCGGTCGAGGACCGCCTCGGCGAGGAAGGCCGCGGTTTTGAATACATCCTGCACGGCATGAATCCCGAGCGGATCCTGATCGCGGCCGAGGCGGTCGGTCTCGGCCAGATCGCGCTGTCGCGAGCCTCGGCCTATGCGAAGAACCGCATCGTGTTCAACCGTCCGATCGGCATGAATCAGGGCATCCAGCACCCGTTGGCGAAGAACTGGATGGAGCTGGAGGCCGCCTGGATGATGGTGCTGCGCGCGGGTTGGCAATACGACCAGGGCATGCCGTGCGGCCCGGCCGCCAACGCCGCCAAATACCTCGCCGCCGAAGCCGGCTTCCATGCCTGCGAGCAGGCGGTCATGACGCATGGCGGCTTTGGCTACGCCAAGGAGTATCACGTCGAGCGTTACTTGCGGGAATCCCTGATCCCGCGCATCGCGCCGATCAGCCCACAGCTCATTCTCAGCTTTATCGCCGAGAAGGTGCTCGGTTTGCCGAAGTCGTATTGATGATGCGAGGGCGTCTCCACGATCTCCGCCGTCATTCCGGGGCGTCGCGTAGCGGCGAACCCGGAATCCATTTCTCAGACGTCGCATGTGGCACGTTGGATTCCGGGTTCGCGCTGCGTGCGCCCCGGAATGACCAGGGAGCAAAACCATGAGCTTCATCACCGGCGTCGGACTGACGCCCTACGGCAAGCATGAGGGTTCGTCCTCGCTCGACCTCATGAGTAAGGCGGCCGAACTTGCGATTGCCGATGCCGGACTGAAGCGGTCCGAGATCGACGGCATTCTCTGCGGATACTCCACCGTCTCGCCGCACATCATGCTGGCCACGGTGTTCGCCGAGCATTTCGGCATTCAGCCGTCCTATGCACATGCGGTGCAGGTCGGCGGCGCCACCGGGCTTGCGATGACCATGCTGGCGCATCACCTCGTCGATGCCGGCGTGGCAAAGCATGTGCTCGTTGTCGGCGGCGAGAACCGGCTCACCGGGCAGAGCCGCGACGCCTCGATCCGGGCGCTGGCGCAGGTCGGCCATCCCGATTACGAGGTGACGCTGGGGCCGACGATCCCGGCCTATTACGGCCTCGTCGCGTCGCGCTATATGCACGAATACGGCGTCACCCAGGAAGACCTCGCCGAATTCGCGGTGCTGATGCGCGCCCATGCCTTGACCCACCCGGGCGCGCAGTTTCACGAACCGATCACCGTCGCCGACGTGATGGCTTCGAAGCCGGTGGCGATGCCGCTGAAGCTGCTGGACTGCTGTCCGGTGTCGGACGGCGGCGCGGCGTTCGTGGTCAGCCGTGAGCCGACGTCCGCCATCGGTATCCGCGTTCGGGGTTGCGCGCAGGCGCATACCCATCAGCACATCACGGCCGCGCCTGCGCTAAGTGAACTCGGCGCCGAGATCGCCGTGGCCAAGGCGAAGGCTGCCGCGGGCATCGCGATCTCCGATGTCCGCTATGCGGCGGTCTATGACAGTTTCACCATCACGCTCGCCATGCTGCTGGAAGACCTCGGCCTGGCCGGGCGCGGCGAGGCGGCGGCGCGGGTGCGGGCAGGGCATTTTGGCCGCGATGGCGCCATGCCGCTCAACACCCATGGCGGGCTTTTGAGCTACGGCCATTGCGGCGTCGGCGGCGCGATGGCGCATCTGGTCGAGACGCATTTGCAGATGACGGAGCGCGCCGGATCGCGGCAGGTCCGCGACGCCTCGGTCGCGCTGCTGCATGGCGACGGCGGCGTGCTGTCGTCGCATGTCAGCATGTTCCTGGAGCGGGTACGATGAGCGACAGACCGGCGGACTGGACCAAGGGCGCGGAGGCGATCGTCTATCAAACCTGCGGCGCGTGCGGCGCCGTGCAATATTTCGCCCGCCATTTCTGCGCCGCCTGCGGCGCGCCCGATCCATCACCGAAGCGCGCCAGCGGATCAGGAACGGTCTACGCGACCTCGCTGGTCTGCCGCGCGGCGACGCCGGAGACGCGGGCGCATGTTCCCTACAACATGGTGCTGGTGGATGCGGTGGAGGGCTTTCGCATGATGGCCCACGGCGACAACGATCTGGCGATCGGTGACAAGGTCACGGCAAGCTATCGGCCGTTTGCGGGCAGGCTGGTCCCGTATTTCGAGAGGGTCAAGTGAGGCTCGGTCACCAGATGTTCACGCTACGAAGCAATTCAGATTACGCGGAACAGTTAAAATCCGAATTGCTTCGATGCGTCAACATTCAGTGCCAGTAGAACACGACGCTGGCGATAACGAGCATGGCCGTCACCGCCATCATCTGCGCAAACGCTTCCGAGGCTGCCTTTTTATTGGCTTCCTTCATGCCTAGCTCCCTAGACTTGGGCATGAGACATCATTGCCCGTGAAGGCTTGATGAACTCAGTTTGATTTACTCGGAACGCCCCGCGACGAGTATTCGCTCCTTTGAGTCCCCACTCAGCGAATATCGACAGTCGTGAAGATCGGTTAGCATTGAGGCTGCAATTTGGCTCGTTCGTAGCCGGTTTGTGCGCGCGCGAGGGAGTTTTTGGGCCGCAAGAATACGGGCAGGGGGCTTGCCCCAACGTGCGTGAGCGGCATTTCGGCGGTTGATCGGCCTCCTGCTGCAGTGCATGATCCCGCTGTCAACAAATCAGAAAATGCCAACCCCCAAGGTGACCAATGGCCCGCGTCGAATATAGCGATCCCGCCAAGCACAACGATCGCACCCGCGAATTGCTCGGCAAAAACCGCAATGCCAACATCTTTCGCATGATGGCGCATTCGCCGAGCTATCTCGAACAATACTGCCGGCTGGGCGGCGCTATCCGCCACAAGGGCGAACTGGACCCGATCGTGCGCGAAATCGCCATCACCCGCACCGGCATCCTGTGTGAGGCGCCTTACGAAATCGTCGCCCACAAGCGGATCGGCAAGAATGTCGGCGTCACCGACGAGCAGAACGAGGCACTGGAGAACTGGGAAGCGGCAACCTGCTTCAATGATGTGCAACGTGCCGCGCTGGCGTTCACCGATGAAATCGTCAAGCGCCATAAACCGACAGACGCGACCTTCAACGCGATTGCCTCGAAACTGACGCCGGCCGCGCTGATCGAGTTGCAGCTCTCGGTCGGCTTCTACATCATGACGTCGAAATTTCTGGAAACGTTTGCCGTCGATCTGCAGCCGGTGTCGGAAGTAGTGGGCTGATCGAGAGGAATTCTCAGCTCGACGACCCGTATCGCCGTAGCGCCTCCAGCGTCAGTCCTTTGCCGACGGCGCCGAAGATGTCGCCTTCGACGATGCGGGCTGACGGTACGGCCTTGGTGATCGCCTTGTGCACATGGGCGAGTTTTACGGAGCCGCCGGTCAGGAACACCGAATCGATCGCGCCGGGGGTAAGTCCCGCCTGAGCGAGGCAATTCTTGATTCGGGCCGCAATGCGATCCGACAGTTGCCTTGTGTGGCTGACGAGATCGGGGCGGGCGATGGATGCGCTCAGCCCCGGCGAGATCCATTCGAGCGGAATTTCCGAGCGGCGCTGCTCGGACAGCGCGATCTTGGCGTCTTCAACCTCCATGGCCAGCGTATGGCCACGCTGTTCGTCCACCACGCGCATCAGCCGGTCCAGCAACTCGGGCTCGGCTGCTTCCTGCCGGACCTGGCGGATATCAGCGAGCACGCGCGGCTCGTACATGCGATTGATGCTCGACCAGGTTGCGAGGTCGTGGAAATAGCTCGAAGGCACGTCGAGCCCGGCGCGCTTCATGGCGCTGCCGAAGCCGAACAGCGGCATGACGACGCCGAGGCTGAGCTGGCGGTCGAAATCGGTGCCGCCGATCCGCACGCCGTCATTGGCGAGTATGTCGCTGGCACGATCAGCCTTGCCGTGCCGCTCGGGGCCGAGACGGACGATCGAAAAATCCGACGTGCCGCCGCCGATATCGGCGATCAGCGCGAGCTCTTCGGAGCCGATCTGGCGCTCATAGTCCAGCGCCGCGGCGATCGGTTCGAACTGGAACGTGACCTCTTCGAAGCCGATATCCTTGGCGATTTTGCGCAAGGTGTCCTCCGCCTTGCGGTCGGCATCCGGGGCGTTGTCGACGAAGTGAACCGGGCGCCCGTGGACCACGTGAGTCAACTCACGGCCGCTGGCCTGTTCCGCGCGGCGCTTGATGGCGCCGACATAGGCGGCAATCACGTCGCGGAAGCTGATACGCTCGCGACCGAGTCGCGTGGTTTCGTCGATCAGCGACGTGCCGAGCACCGACTTGAGGCTTCGCAGCAGGCGGCCGGGCACGCCTTCGACATAGGCATCCACCGCCCTGCGGCCGATTCGGACTCCGCCATCCGCCTCGTAGAAGATCGCGCTCGGAATTGTGGTGTGCGTTTCCTCCAGCGCCGCCAGCACGGGCGCCGCACTCACGATGGTGCCGAGCGTCGTGTTCGACGTTCCGAAATCAAGGCCGCAGATCGACATGGGAGGCTCCGGGAGGGAGCGTCCGTTTACACATTACGGTGCCATCGATCCACCCTTATCTCGCGGTCTGATCGGGCCGAACGGCGGTCGCAACAAGGTTGCGAAAAGTGGCCATCCACAGATCAATTTGTTTCCTCAGGCGGGTTGGCAAATCAATCCCGGATGGTCCATAAGCTCGCTCCCCGGCGGGTATCCCGCTACAAACGGCTTTTGGGTAGAGGTCGCGTGGCAAACATCAACCGACAGATTGCGCAGGAACTCGGCGTTCGCGAAGAGCAGATCTCGGCGACGGTCGAACTGCTGGACGGCGGCGCGACGGTGCCTTTCGTGGCGCGTTACCGCAAGGAAATCACCGGCGGCCTCGACGACGCCCAACTTCGCACCCTGGAAGAGCGGCTGACCTATCTGCGCGAGCTCGAGGATCGCCGGGTCGCGATTCTCAATTCTGTCCGCGAGCAGGGCAAGCTCGATGCCGCGCTGGAAGCCGCGATCATGGCTGCCGACAGCAAGGGGCGTCTGGAAGACATCTATCTGCCGTTCAAGCCGAAGCGCCGCACCAAGGCCGAGATCGCCAAGGAAGCCGGGCTCGAACCCTTGTCCGAACTGTTGCTGACGCAGCCGCAGAACGACCCGCAGGTTGTCGCCGCAACCTTCGTCGATGCCGAGAAGCAGGTGGCGGATGTCGCAGCCGCGCTGGAAGGCGCGCGCGCGATCCTGGTGGAGCGCTTCGCCGAGGATGCGGATCTGATCGGCCGATTGCGCGAAGACATGTGGTCGAACGGCCAGATGGCATCCACGGTGCGCAAGGGCAAGAAGACCGAGGGCGAGAAATTCGCTGATTATTTCGAATATAGCGGTGCGCTTCACAAGCTGCCGGCGCATCGCATCCTCGCGCTGTTCCGGGGCGAAAAGGAAGAAATCCTCGAACTGCAGATCCAGCCCGAGGCGACCGCGCCGGAGGCCGGCGTGCCCAGCGCCTATGAGCTCAAGATCATGCAGCGCTTTGGCATTACCGACCGGAAGCGGCCGGGCGACCGCTGGCTGGTCGATACCGCGCGCTGGGCGTGGAAGACCAAGATCCAGGTGCACCTCAACATCGACTTGCGGATGCGGCTGTGGACGGCGGCGGAAGCCGAGGGAGTGCGGGTGTTCGCCTCCAATTTGCGCGACCTGCTGCTGGCGGCGCCGGCCGGCGCGCGCGTCACCATGGGGCTCGATCCTGGCTTCCGCTCCGGCGTCAAGGTCGCGGTCGTCGATGCGACCGGCAAGGTCGTGGCGACCACCGCGGTCTATCCGCACGAGCCGCAACGCCAATGGGACGCGGCGCTGGCGACATTGGGCAAGCTCGCGGTCGCGCACCGCGTCGACCTGATTGCCATCGGCAACGGCACGGCTTCTCGCGAAACCGACAAGCTGGCGACCGAACTGGTCAAGCTGCTGCCGGACCTGAAAATGTCCAAGATCGTGGTGTCCGAAGCGGGCGCCTCGGTCTATTCCGCGTCGGCCTTTGCGTCCGAGGAGTTACCTGAACTCGACGTCACCCTGCGCGGCGCGGTGTCGATCGCGCGGCGGCTGCAGGATCCGCTGGCTGAACTGGTCAAGATCGATCCGAAGGCGATCGGCGTCGGGCAATATCAGCACGACCTCGGCGAAACCAAGCTGGCGCGGTCGCTCGATGCCGTGGTCGAGGACTGCGTCAACGCCGTCGGCGTCGATGCCAACACGGCCTCCGCGCCGCTGCTGGCGCGGGTGTCCGGCATCGGCGCGGGGCTGGCGCAAAGCATCGTGCAGCACCGCGACGCCAACGGCCCGTTCAAGTCGCGCAAGGCGCTGAAGGAAGTGCCGCGGCTGGGGCCGAAGGCGTTCGAGCAATGCGCGGGGTTCCTGCGCATCAACGGCGGCGAAGATCCGCTCGATTCGTCCGGCGTGCACCCCGAGGCCTATCCCGTGGTGCGGCGAATCCTGCAAGCCACCAAGAGCGACATCAAGGCGCTGATCGGCAATGCCGAAATCGTGCGCCAGTTGAAGCCGCAGGCCTTTGTAGATGACACGTTCGGCCTGCCGACGGTGACAGACATTTTGCGCGAGCTGGAAAAGCCCGGCCGCGATCCGCGTCCGGCGTTCAAGGCCGCCGTCTTCATGGAGGGCGTCGAGGAGATCAAGGATCTCAAGCCCGGCATGATCCTGGAAGGCACGGTGACCAACGTCGCGGCGTTCGGCGCCTTCGTCGATATCGGCGTGCACCAGGACGGCCTCGTGCACATCTCCGCGATGTCGAAGACCTTCATCAAGGACCCGCGCGAGGTGGTGAAGCCCGGCGATATCGTCAAGGTGAAGGTGCTGGAGGTCGAGGTCGCCCGCAAGCGCATCGCGCTGACGTTGCGGCTGGATGACGAGGTCGGCGCCAAGAGCGACCGCATCCAGGCCCAGGGCAAGCCACGCGAGTTTTCCAGGGCGTCGATGACCTCGTCGTCGCCGAAAAAGCCGCAGGAGCAGGGTGGGGCGCTGGCTGAGGCGATGCGCCGCGCCGCCGAGAAGAACGGGCGCGGCAAGGCGGGGTAGGCCGGGTAGGGGCGACGTTGCCGCAGAATCGGTAGGGTGGGCAAAGCGGTAGCGTGCCCACCATCTCACAGCTCGCTCGGTGAGAGATGGTGGGCACGTCGCTTCGCTCCTTTGCCCATCCAACCGCGTCGGAATCAACCCGACGTCAGCACGTTCAGCTTGGCATTCGCCAGGATCAACCGGTCGGCCAGCAATTGCGCGAGGTTCCGCATGATCCGCTCGCCGGCGCGCGGGTGTTGCTTTCGGAAACGCTCGAAATCGCGCAGCGGAATCTCGTAGGCCGTCGCGGCCATGTCGGCGAAGACGTCGGCCGATCGCCGCGGCTCCAGCAGCGCCATCTCACCGAACGGCATGCCGGCGGTCAGCGTCGCCAGGCGGACGCCGTCGGGCAGGGTGACATGCACCACGCCGCTCCGGAGAAAGAACAGGGAATTGGCGGGATCGCCGGCAGCGATGATCTTTTCGCTGGCCTGATAGGTCCGGATCGACGCCAGCGAGGTGAGGTCGGTCAGTTCCTCGTCCGTAAGTCCCGCCAGCAGCGCCTGCTCGGAAAGGTCGGTCGCCTCGAAGAAATCGATCGCGCCGCCGTAGCGATAGACCACCTGGTCTTCCGCCCATTCGATGGCGGCATCGAGCAGATAGTAGTTGCGGATGTTGCCGAGGCCTTCGGTCCATTCCCCGATCATCTTCCATTCCGGCGAGGAGCGCCGGATGCCGGACAGAATCACGGTGACGCGGTGGGCGGCAAGTTCGCGGAACTCCTCGGCGAGCAGGCGGGTGCCGGCGCGGGTCATCGACGTGACGCGGCGCAGGTCGAAGATGACGAGCTGCGGCCGCGGCCGGGCCGCGATCTGGCGCGAAACGTAATCGACGTTGGAGAACGACAGCGTGCCGACCAGTTCGATGACGCGAACGTCGTGGTGATGCGCGGCGAGGATGTTCTGCTCGTGGGCGCGCCGCACGCGCCGCGACGGGCTGTTTCCGATGTCGTAATCGGCGATGATGCTGTTGCGCGCGTCGTCGCTGCGGTTGAGCATGTGCAGGTCGTAATGCGACGACAATGCCTCGCAGACCTTGATGCCGCGCACGCTGTTGCCGTGCCGGTCGAGCTTCGGCGAATAGCTGCCGAGCCCGAGCCGCGCCGGCAGCGCGGCGAGGATGCCGCCGCCGACGCCGCTCTTGGCGGGGATGCCGATGCGGTAGATCCACTCGCCGGCATAGTCGTACATGCCGGAACTGGTCATGACGGACAGCGTACGTGCGATGGCGTAGGCGCTCATCACCTGCTCGCCGGTCACCGGGTTGATGCCGCGGTTGGCGAGGGTGGCCGCCATGACCGCGATGTCACGCGCCGTCACCAGGATGGCGCATTGCCGGAAATACACCTCCAGCACCGCCGCGACATCGTCCTTGATCACGGCGTTGGTGCGCAGCAGATAGCCGATCGCCCGGTTGCGGTCGCCGGTCTGGCTTTCCGAGGCATAGACCGCGTCGTCAACCTCTAGATCGCGTCCGGCAAACTTGCCCAGTGCCTGCCGGATGTAGTCGAATGCGGCCTCGCCCTTGGCCTCGTGGATCAGCCCGGAGCAGGCGATCGCGCCGGCATTGACCATCGGATTGAAGGGGTGGTTCTCCGCGTTGAGGCGGATTGAGTTGAACGGATCGCCGGACGGTTCGACGCCGATGACGCTCTCGACCCGCGCCGCCCCCAGCGTATCCAGCGCCAGCGCGAACACGAACGGTTTCGACATCGACTGGATGGTGAAGGGGATCTGGGTATCGCCGACCTCATAGACATGGCCGTCGAGGGTGGCCAGGCTGATGCCGAAATGGGCAGGGTCGGCCTTGCCGAGTTCGGGAATGTAATCGGCGACCGCGCCGCTGGTCTCGGGCGTGAATTCGGCGTGGCACCCATTCAGGAACCGCAGCAAGGGCGGCTTCGAACTGGTCCAGGCGGCAGGGCTGGCGGTAGGCGAAGGAGGCGACTGTTTCATCGCCTCCTGTTGTGCAACGCAATCAGGGGGCGCGCAACTGGTCCGGCACCAGGGTCTGGCGCCGTATCAGCACGAGCGCGATCAGGACGGCCGGGAGCAGGATCGCCAGTCCCAGCGAGGTGATCTGCCATTGCGACAGCGGCATGATCCCGCCGCCGGGCGTGGCTACCACGAATCCCCCGATCACGAGCAAGACACGCAGCGGCCATTCCAGTGCGCCGGCGCCACGAAGATCGCCGACAAAGACCTGATAGCCCTGAATGCCGCCGCAGATGAACAGCGTGCCGAAGCCCGCCAGCGCCATCAGCCCGAGCGCTTCAAGATACGGGCTCGACCCCTGCAGCACCAGCGCCGGGTTCAGCACGAAGAAGAACGGAATGAAATAGATGATGCTGCCGACCCACATCGATTCCCATCCCGTCTTCATCGCCGGCGAGCCGGCGATGCCGGCCGCGGCAAAGGACGCAATGGCGACCGGCGGCGTGATCGAGGACAGCATGCCCCAGTAGAAGATGAACATGTGCACGGCCATGCGGTTCAGGCCGAGCTTTTCCAGCGCGGGCGCCACCAGGATGGCCAGGAAGATGTAGCAGGCCGTCGTGGTCAGCCCGAGCCCGAGGACGAGGCTGGTGAAGGCGCACATCACGAGCAGCATCAGCGCATTGTCGCCGGCGATCCGCAGCAGGTCGTTGGCGAGGCTGGAGACGACGCCGGTCATCGAGAACGCGCCGATCAACAGGCCGCAGCCGGCCAGGATGCCGACCAGTTCAACGAAGGTGCGGCCGTTGACTTCGAGGAACTTGTTGATGGTCGAAAACGTCCAGCGCGTGTCCTTGGAAAAGAACTGGTTCAGAACCAGCAGCAACGCGGTCGCGTAGAACGGTGCGTGGCTCTCGCGCTTGAAATACAGCAGCATCACGATCAGGAGCGCGATGACGAAGATGTAGTACCAGCCTTCCTTGACGGTGTCCCAGACCTTGGGCAGTTCGGAGCGCGGAATGCCCTCCAGGCCGTGGCGCGCGGCATAGGAGTCCACCTGCATGAACAGGCCAATGTAATACAATGCCGCCGGAATGATCGCGGCGAGCGCGACGTCGGCGTAGCTGACATTGAGGAACTGCGCGATCACGAAGGCGGTGGCACCCATCACCGGCGGCGCGAGCACCGCGCCGGTTGATGCGCAAGCCTCGATCGCGGCGGCATAGGAGGCGCGGAAGCCGCTCTTTTTCATGACCGGGATGGTCATGGTGCCGGCGGTCAGCACGTTGGAGATGATCGAGCCGGACATCATGCCCAAAAGGCCGGAGGCAAAGATGCAAACCTTGGCGGCGCCGCCGCGGAAGGTGCCGCACAGTGCAAAGGCGATGTTGATGAAGAACTTTCCGGCGCCCGTCATCATCAGAGCGGTGCCGAACACCAGAAAGCCGATCACGGTGTCGGCAAAGGCCTGGATCGGGATGCCGAGCAGGCTTTCGCCCGACAGCACGTGATAGGACGTAGCCTGTTCGAGCGTCGATTGGGTGCCGCGGAACGGTCCGAGCCACTTCGCGTCGGCGAACAGCGGGTACAATGTAAACGGCAGCACGCTGAGCAGCAGGCTCCAGCCGCCGGTGCGCCGCAACGCTTCCATCAGCACCGCCCACATGATGACGCCGGCGAAGATGACGGACGTCGGCGCGCCGCCGAATTCCCAGCCGGCTTCCGCCGCCTTGCGGACGCTGCGCATCAGCAGGATGGCGCAGGCGAACGTCGCGACGAACAGCAGAATGTCATACCAGGGAATCCGGTCGAGCGGCGCATTCCCGGTTCCCGGAAAGATCAGGAATGTGAACGGCAGCATCAACGCGATCAGAAGATAGAAGTACTCGGTGTTGAGTTGCGTGTAGCCAAGGAAGAAACGCAGCGAGAATTGCTGGTTGATACACAAGAGGATAGTGGCCGCGGTCGCGACCACCAGTGCCCAGCGCCAGGCGCCCCGCAACGAGCGGACGCGCGTGACTTCGGCTTCCTGCATGTTGGCATGCGGGTCGTCGAACTCGATTCGCTGCGTCGGCGCCACGGCGGTATCGCTCGCTGAAGGTGTCATCGTTTCCCCCGAGACGGTTCTCGTCTTCGATTTTGTCCGAGCGAAGAAGGGTTATTCGAACCCGTTCGGCATGTTCGCCTTTGCCAGCGCCGCGGCGCGCGCCTTCATCCAGCCCTCGATGAACGCCTTGTCGTCTGCCGGCGGGCTGGACTTGCCGTAGTCTGTCCATGCCGCCGCCAGTACCTGCTGGCGCTTCAGCAATTCCTTGTTGTGGGCTTCCTGAGCGTCAGTCCACTGACCGGCCTCTTTCAGCGCCTTCGCGGCGCCCGGATGAACCGGAACCACCCAGTTCTTGGTCTGACGGTCGGCGGCAAGGCCGCTCGCGCCGGGGGCGGAATCCTTGTAGGCGTCGTAGCCCGTGATCATCGCCTTGGTGATCGAATAGACCTCGTCGGCGGGCAGCGAGCCATAGGACGTGAAGATCGGATAGGGGTAGTTGCCGAGCTCAACCGGCTTGTCCTTGGTGATGCCGGCGCCGCAGGTCGCCACATGCGGGAAGAAGAACGAGCCGACCTTCTTCACGCGTTCCCAGCCGGCCTTGTCGCCGGGAGGCAGCGGCGGCCAGACGATGCCGCGCGGCGAGGTTTCGAGTTCCTTTGCCGGGCCAGTGATGGTGGTGGCGAAGGCGGCATCGACGTCGTTGTTGACCATGCCCTTCCACATCGCGCCATAGCTCGAGAACTCGACGATCTTGACATCGCTCTGCTTGAGATCGCCGAACGCCAGGATCGCCAGCGCGTTCTGGTTGAGCGCCGGCGAGCCTACCACGAAGCCGACGCGCTTGCCCTTGAGCTGCTTGATCTCGGTCACGCCGGTATCCTTGGCAACGCCGAGCGAGCCGGCGTTACAGTCGACCGAGGACAGTACGAGTTGCAGGGGTTGCGGACCCCACTCCTTGGTGCCGAACTCGAACACGCCTTCCTGCGCGAAATAAGTGCCGGAACCCATCGCGGACATCGCCGCGCGCTTGGCGCGCAGCGGCGCCAGCCGCGCCACGTCATTGCCGGCCGGCAGCACGCGGACGTCGGTGCCGTATTTGTCCTTCATCATCTTGCCGACGCCGACCGCGATATTGAAGCCCGCAGTGCCGGTGTCATAGGCCGTGACCACCATCGTCGGCGGCAGTTTTACGTCTTCCGCATACGCCGCGGACAAGGCCAGCAGCGAAATGCTCGCAAGGGCGGTTGGCGCGAGCGCCTTTAAGCGATCAATCATAGTTTTCCCCTCGGATGTTTTTCACGATGCGCGTTCACTTGTTCGCGTTGATCATGTCATCCGCTGCTTGTGATGGCAACGTTAGGTGCGCGTGCGTCAACACCTCAGCTGGACAGATTGTCGCGGAACACATCAGCAGAAAGTCTTACGACGCGATCCGTTAAGCTTCGATGATCGCAATGACCTGCCCCTCAGCGATGACGTCGTCGAGTTTGACCAGGATAGCCTTGATTTTTCCTGCCGTCGTCGACGTGACCGGAATCTCCATTTTCATGGCTTCGACGAAAGCAATCTCGTCGCCGTCGTCGACATTGCCTCCGGTTGTGACGGCAAGGGCGCACACGCGGCCAGCGACTTCAGTGACTATCTTGATATCTGGCATTTCCGTTCTCCCGGGGACCGTCTGACGGACTGAAGTCCTCGCGAACGGCTTTTTGTTGTGGCGGCAGATTGCCTGAGGTAGATTGTTCTGCAAGTGGAATTTTATTCCGCATAGCGGAATGGGGCCATAAAATATGGGAAGACGCTCGGAACGGCTTAGCAAGCAGGGAATGCTCGCCAGCGATCTCGCAGGCGAGGGGGACGTGATCCAGGTGGTGTCGCGGGCGTTCGATGTCCTGCGCTGCTTTGAGGGTCATGAAGCACGACTGGGCAATCTGGAGATTTCCAGCCGCTGCGGTCTGCCGCGCTCCACGGTATCGCGGCTCACGCACACGCTGACGCGGATGGGCCAGCTCGTCTATCTGCCGCGCGACCAGAAATATCGCATCGGCCCCAGCGCGGTGGCGATGAGCACTTCGATGATGAAGGGCCTGCAGCTTCGCAATTTGATCCGGCTGCGTCTGCAGGAGGTCGCCGATCAATTGCCGGGTACCGTCGGCTTCGTGATCCCGGACCGCTTCCAGCTCGTCTATCTTGAATTCGCGCGCGCCGCGAACGCGCTCGGTCTGCACGAAGGCACCGGCAGCCGGATCACGATGACGAGCACGGCCGCTGGTTTTGCCTATACGGCCGCGCTAGATACCGATGTTGGCGACGCCTTGATCGCCGAAATGGAGCGCGAGAATGCCGGCAATCCGACATTGCTGAAATCGCGCATCGAGGAAAACCGCCGCCATCTGCGCGAGCACGGCTATGTCGTCGGTTGCGGCACCTGGAGCCCGCATATCAATGGCTGCGCGGTGCCGGTGTGGTCGCCGCAATATCAGACCTTTGTCGTCGTCACGATCGGGCTGCTGTCGGCGATGTTCGATGAGAAGCGGCTGCACAAGGAGGTGGCCCCGCAGATGCTCGAACTCGGCCGCGCCATCTCCGGCCTGCTCGAGGGCGCCGAGGGCGACATCTTCACCAGCCGGATCGAACGAAAGCCGCTCCCGGTGGCGGCCCACAATAACAACAAGATCATCAAGACGGAGGATACGAATGAATTGGAAGCCGGAGCTCGACGAGCTCGCTCGGCGCGAAGCGTTCGCGCGCGAGATGGGAGGCGTTGACAAGGTCAAGCGCCAGCATGACCAGGGCCGGCTCACGGTTCGTGAGCGCATCGACAGACTGATCGACAAGCATTCCTTCCACGAGATCGGCGCCATTTCCGGGGTCGCCGAATACGACGAAAACAACGAACTCAAGCAACTGACGCCGGCCAACTGCGTGTTCGGCCGCGGCAGGATCGACGGCCGCACCGTGGTCGTGGTCGGCGACGACTTCACCGTGCGCGGCGGTTCCGCCGACGCTTCGATCTCGACCAAGCCGCTGATGGCCGAGGAAATGGCCTATGAGTTCCGCCTGCCGATCATTCGCGTGATCGAAGGGTCGGGCGGGGGCGGTTCGGTGAAGACGATCGAGACGCGTGGCGCGGCCAATCTGCCCGGCGGCGTGGGCGGCACGCGCGCGTATTGGTTCACGACCGGAAACCTGGCGCGGGTGCCGGTGGTTGCGCTGGGGCTCGGCTCCGTCGCGGGCCTCGGCGCGGCGCGGCTGGCCGCCAGCCATTATTCGATCATGACCAAAAGCTCAGCGATGTTCGTCGCCGGTCCGCCGGTGGTGAAGCGCCTCGGCCAGGACCTGAGCAAGACCGAGCTTGGCGGCGCCGACATCCAGACCCGCGCCGGCGGCGTCGACGATGCCGTCGACACTGAGGAGGAGGCGTTCGAGCGCGCCAGGCGCTTCCTGTCTTATCTACCGTCGTCGGTGTTCGACCTGCCGCCGACCACGCCCTGCAGTGACGATCCCGAGCGTGCCGAGGAATCGCTGCTCAAGGCCGTGCCGCGCAATCGCCGCCAAGTCTACAAGATGCGGCCGATCATCGACGCGGTCGTCGACAGGGGCTCGTTCTTCGAGGTCAACACCAATTTCGGCCGGCCTGTCATTACCGGGCTGGCGCGGCTGGAAGGCCGCGCGGTTCTGGTGCTGGCGAGCGACCCGTTCCACTACGGCGGATCGTGGACGGCGGACGCGTGCGACAAGGTGATCCGCTGGGTCGACTTTGCCGAGACCTTCCATCTGCCGGTGGTCTATCTGATGGATTGTCCCGGTTTCATGATCGGGCTCGAGGCCGAGAAGTCGGCGACCATCCGTCACGGCGTGCGGGCGATGGCGGCGGTCAACCAGTCGACCGTGCCCTGGTGCACCATCATCGTGCGCAACGCGTTCGGCGTGGCCGGCGTCGTGCACCAGCCGGCCAATCGCTATTCGATGCGCTACGCCTGGCCGTCGGCCTATTGGGGCTCGCTGCCGCTGGAAGGCGGCATCGAGGCGGCCTACCGCGCCGAGATCGATGGGTCGGACGATCCGGCCGCGAAGCTGAAGGAGATCGAAGACCGTCTCAACAAGCTGCGCTCGCCGTTCCGCTCCGCCGAGAAATTCTGGGTCGAGGAAGTGATCGATCCCCGCAAGACGCGTTCGCTGTTGTGCGAATTCGCGCGGCTGGCGGAGCCGATCCGGCAGGCGGGGCCGCCGGCAAATATGACGACGCGGCCGTAGGGCTCTTCTTCACCTCGCCCGCTTGCGGGGAGAGGTCGCCGCGCCCTCGCGCGGCGGGTAAGGGGGGTGCAGGTCTATCGATAGAGGTGATCTCGCGGAGGGAGCCCCTCACCCCGACCCTCTCCCCGCAAAAGAGCGGGGAGAGGGAGAGTCCTTACGCCGCGACCGGCTTCGGCCGCGAGATCGCCAGCACCATCAGGGCCGCGACGATGCACAGCGCACCGGCGACGAAGAACGCCGGCAGGTAGCTCTGCAGCATTGTGCGCGACAACCCGGCGCCGAACGCGGCGACACCCGCGCCCAATTGATGCCCGGCAAAGATCCAGCCGAACACGAGGTTGGCGCGCTCGGGTCCGAATCGCTGGGCGGTGAGCCGCACCGTCGGCGGCACGGTGGCGATCCAGTCGAGCCCGTAGAACATCGCAAACAGCGACAGGCCGTAGAGCGTGAAATCGGAGAACGGCAGGAAAAGGAGCGAGAGGCCGCGCAGCCCGTAATACCAGAACAACAGCTTGCGATTGTCGTAACGGTCGGACAGCCAGCCGGAGGCGATGGTGCCGACGAAATCGAAGATGCCCATGGCCGCGAGCAGGCTGGCCGCCTGCACCTGCGGAATGCCGAAATCGAGGCACATCGGGATCAGATGCACCTGTACCAGCCCGTTGGTCGAGGCGCCGCAGATGAAGAAGGTGGCGAACAGGATCCAGAACACGCTCGACTTCGAGGCATCGCGTAGCGTGCCGAGCGCTGCCGCCATGATGGGGGTATTGTTCGGCGGCGGCGCCGGCAGCGGCTCGGTGCCTTCATCGCCGAATGGCCGCAAGCCCACGTCGCTCGGCCGGTCGCGCATCACCATCAGCACGGCGAAGGCGGCGACCCCCAGCATGACGCAGATCAGGGCCAGCGCGATCCGCCAGCCATACGCATCCGTCAGGCTTGCCAATAGCGGCAGGAAGGCGAGTTGCCCGGTGGCGACGCTCGCGGTGAGGATGCCGACCACGAGCCCGCGCCGCGCGACGAACCAGCGCGCGGCAATCGTAGCTCCGAGAACCAGTGCCGTCATGCCGGTGCCGAGCCCGATCACGACGCCCCATAGCAACACCAACTGCCAGACCTGCGTCATCGCCAGCGACGCGACCAGGCCGGATATGACAATGAGCAACGCCAGCAGCGTGATGTTGCGCAGCCCATAGCGGTTCATCAGCGCCGCGGCGAACGGCGCCATCAACCCGAATAGGATGAAGCGGATCGAAAGCGCCGAGGAAATCTCCGCCGTGCTCCAGCCGAATTCCTTCTGCAGGGGCACGATGAAGACGCCGGGCGCGCCGACGGTGCCGGCCGAAACCAGCGCGGTGAGGAACGTCACGGCGACCATCGCCCAGCCGTAGTGAATGTTGCGGCGGGCGAGGGCGGCTGACAGCCAGTTCGAGATCATTGGGCCTCGGCGGATTCCAGAGAGGATTCGATGATTTGGCTTCCTGATCCTGAACCGAAGGGTGTCCGACATAAATGCCGTACTTCCCTCATTTCAGGACATCAGAATCACAGGCGTTAAAATCACAGGCGTTAAGATGGCCGCGCTGGTCGATCCCGGAATTGAATTATATGCATAATATGATGCCCGGCAACAAACCGCAACCGATCCTCCCATGAGAAATTATTGGCTTTCGCATGAGGCCAATTGATCGATCGGCGTCCCGGAACTGCCGGGAAAGGTCGCTATTCCAGCCCGTCGAGTGCGGTCTCGATGGCCTTGCGGAAGGCTGCGATGTCGCCGAGTTCGTGGCCGAGCAACAGCGCCAGGCGGGTCAGAAACAGCGCTTCCCGTGCAGGTCCCGCCTGGTCGATCGCGGTTGCCAGCGTCTCATAGGCGGTTTCGAAATCCTCGAACGGCATCGCGCTCATGGCGTCTCGCTTCCTAGGCAGAGGCCGGCGGTTTTCAGGATCTCGGCAGGGGCGGCGGCCTGCCATCGCCCGGCAATGTGCAGGTCGGGCCGCAGCAGATAGAGCGCGCCGGGCGTTGCCGCGAACAGCCGGGCGATGTCACCGTCCTCGTCCGCTATGGTGTTCGCTGCGGAAGTCGTCGTTTCCGACGTTACCACGATCGGAACGAAGCGCGTGTCGATCCGGCCGAGCTGCGCGAGCAGCGCGGCCTGTTCACGGCTGGGTTGCCCCTTGCAGAACAGGATCGCCGTCATCCCGTTGCCGGCGCGATCCAACAGATGGCTGCCGTCGTTGAGTCTGGCGTTCGGCGCGACGCTGCCGCAAGGCGGTCCGCCGGCAAATTCGGCGTCGCGTCCAGGGTAGGGCGTCAACGGGCTCTCCGAATAGGTGTAGGGCTGCATCTGCCTGGGATTGGCGAGCCCCCGCGGGAATTCGTGGCGAAGACTGAGCGACAAGGCCGCCTCGCGCGCCAGCCGCCAGCCGCGTGTCGGCGGCGTCATGAAGCGCGTGCTCTTCGTGGCATTGGCGAAGACATCGAGCGTGGCGCCACGCCGCTCCGGCGAATAGCTGTCGAGCAGCCGGTCGTCCGCCTCGCCGTGCAGGACGAGTGCCAGCTTCCAGCCGATGTTTTCCGCATCGGCGAGGCCATTGTTCAGCCCGCGCACGCCGAAGATCGGTACGATATGCGCGGCATCGCCAATAAAGAAGACCCGGCCGTGACGATAATCGTCGAGGCAGAGCGTATTGGCGGAATAGACGCTCCACCATTCCAGCTCCCACGGCTTTGTGTGGCCGACATCCGCCAGGATGGCGCCGACGCGGGCGCGGAGGTTTTCCTCCCGCACGGCGTCCTGCTCGCTTTCGCCTTCGCGGAGTTGGTAATCCACGCGCCAGATATTTTCCGGCTGCTTGTGGATCAGCACGGTGCCGCCGGGATTGCCGGCCGGTTCGAAAAAGGCACGGCGCTCGGTCGGAAAATCGTGGTCCATGCGGATGTCGGCGATCACATAGCGGCCTTCGTAATTGTCGCCCTTCAGCCGCAGGCCGAGCATCGATCGGGTAGGTGAGCGCGCCCCGTCGGCGGCGAGCACATAGTCGGCAGCGAGGTCGTAATCGCCCGCCGGTGAGGAAATCCGCACCGATACGCCATCGTCGCGCGGCTCGATGGCGGACAATTCGCTCTGCCAGCGCATGTCGATGAGGCCGCTGGCGGCGACCGCGTCGTGCAGGAATTTTTCGATGTATTGCTGCTGCAGATTGTACATCGGCAGATATTTTTCGCCGGGCGGTTGCGGCATCTCCAGCCGAAAGATCTGCTCGCCGCGATAGTAGCTGCGGCCGAACCGCCAGCCGAGCGACTTTTCGACAAACGGCGCGACCGCACCGATCCGCTCCAGGATGTGCATGCTCGGCCGCGCGATGCAGATGGCGCGGCTGCCGTCGTTAAAAGTGTCCTTGCGATCGATCAGAACGTTCCTGATGCCGTAGCGCGCCAGCACCAGCGCCGCCGTCATGCCGATCGGCCCCGCGCCCACGATCAGGACGGGGTGCCCTGCCGTCGCGCCGTCGAGTTCGGGCACATGCGGCGCCGCAAATCGCGGGTAATCGAAATAGAGCGATTCCAGCGCTCCCTTGCCGGCAGGTCTCACGCCTTCCTCCGTCTACTTCTTCCGGTCGAGAAATCCCTGCATCAGCCGCTGCGGTTCGCCGGTGAGGAAGGATTTTCCGAAGGTGCCGACGCTCAGATTGACCGATTCCGTCAGCGGCAGTTCTTCCCACTGGCGCATCAGCGCCTTTTGCGCGCGCAGCGCTTCGGGGCCGCACTCCAGCAGCGCCTTCACCGTGTGCTCGACCGCTTCATCGAGCCCGCCTTCGCTGGCGACCTTGTCGACCAGGCCCCAGGCCAGCGCGGTCGGCGCATCGATATTCTCCGCCGTCATGACCAGCCAGTGGGCGCGGCCCCAGCCGATCAGCCGTGGCAGCAGCGCGGCGTAGATCACCGAGGGGATGCCGACCCGCACCTCCGGCATGCCGAACTTGGCATCGTGGGCGGCAATCCGGAAATCGCAGGCGGCGGCGACTTCGAGGCCGCCGCCGAGGCACCAGCCCGGCAGCCGCGCGATCACGGGTGCCGGAAAATGCCGCACGGCCTCGCAGAGGTCGCGCAGCCGGGTGATGAACGCCTCCGCGGACTTCTGGTCGAGCCTTGCCATCTCCTTGATGTCGGCGCCGCCGATCATGCTCTTCTCGCTCTGGCCGGCGAGGATGACGGCGCGAATTCCTTTGTCGCCGGCGAGCCTCTCGAATCCCTCGCGGACGCCGTCGGTGACCGCGGAGGAAAGGATATTGAGCGAGCCGGCATTGCAGATCGACAGGCGAACGACGCCGCGGTCGTCGCGATCGACGCCGCAATGGGGATTGAGCATTTCCATTTGTATTCCGGACTTTGGTCGGGGCGGTTGACGCCACTTCCAAGGACATTCGCCGGCTTGTCAAGGGCAGGGCGGGGAGGGATTGTGCGGCGGCACGCGCCCATATAAAATGATAATCATCATTTAAAGGGTGCTGGCATGACTACGACCGATACGATCGACCTGTTTTCCTTCGACTCGCGGCGGCATCGTGTGATCGAGTGGCAGGCGCCCGGGCCGGTGGCGCAAGCGGCGGCGGGACTGTCCGGTCTGGAAGCGATGTGTGCGATCCGCGACGGCGTCCTGCCGCCGCCGCCGATGGCCCGGCTGATCGGCTTTGAGATGCGCGTCGCCGAGCCCGGCCGGATCGTGATGGAACTGGATCCGGATGAAAGCCTCGAAAATACCATCGGCCTGCTGCACGGCGCGACGGCGGCGGCGCTGCTGGATACCGCGATGGGCTGCGCGATCGCAACCATGCAGCCGGCCGGGCAGACGTCGGTGACGCTCGATCTCAAGCTGACCTACCTGCGGCCGTTATCCGTGCGGTCGGGCACGGTATCGGCGGAGGGCAAGGTGGTAAAACTGGGCCGTCAGACCAGCTATGCCGAAGGGTTCGTTCGCGATGGCGCGGGAAATCTTGCGGTGCACGCGACTGCTACCTTCACCATGATCGGCGGCGAAAAAGCGAAATAGATGCAGCTTTTTGTGCCTGCAGCTGTTATTATATGACTGCAGACATTTAATGGAACGGATCGATGCGGTATTCGAAAGAGCACAAGCAGGAGACTCACGCGCGGATCGTGAAGAAGGCCTCGGTGCGGCTGCGCGAAAAGGGCGCGCATGGCATCGGCGTCGCGGACCTGATGAAGGAGGCGGGCCTGACCCATGGCGGTTTCTACGCGCATTTCGATTCCCGCGAGGCGCTGGTGATCGAGGCGTTCGGCTACGCGATGGATCGCGCGGCCGAGCATTGGCGCAACATGACGGCTGAAATTCCGCCGGAGAAGCGGCTGTCGGCCATCGTCGAGTCCTACGTCTCGGCCACGCATCGGGACGATCCCGGCCGCGGCTGCGCCGTTCCTACCCTCGGTGCCGAAATCGCCCGCGAGAGCGCCAAGACGCGCAAGGCGTTTGCGGCCAAGCTCGACCAGATGATCGATCTCGTCGCCGACCAGATTCCCGACGTGCCGAGGAAGACGGCGCGCCGGCTGGCGATGGGCACGATGGCGACGATGATGGGCGCGCTGGTGATGTCCCGCGTCGCCGGCAGCGGCGAACTGTCGGACGAAATTCTCGCCTCCGGCAGGGAGGCGGCGCTGTCCCGCGCGGCGAAGCCGGTTGCGAAGAAGGCCAAAGCGAAGGTGAATTGACGACGGCCTGGTAGGGTGGGCGAAGCGCAGCGTGCCCACCATCTTTCCGCGATTCGCTGCGTGAAATGGTGGGCTCGCTTCGCTCAGCCCACCCTACAAAGACCGCCAAACAGCGCGCGTTCGCTCTCCACCGTCTCGTGAATGTAGTCTGCGACCGCGCGAATGCGCGCCAGGTCCTTGCTGTCGGCGTGCATCAGCATCCAGAACGTGCGTTCAATCCTGACCTCGTCGGGCAGTACCGGGTGCAACTCTGGATGCGCCGTCGCCATGAAGTGCGGCAGCACGGCGATCCCGAAACCGGCGATGGTGGCGTTGAGCTGCGCGATCAGGTTGGCGCTGCGGAGTTTGGCGGAAATTCTTGGCGAGACCTGCGGCAGGTAATCCAGTTCCGGGGTGAACAGCAGCTCCTCGATATAGCCGACGAAGCGATGCCCGGGCAGGTCGCCACGGCTTGTTATTTTTGGCGCCCGGTCGAGATAGATGGGCGCAGCATAGAGTCCGAGGCTGTAGTCGAGCAGCTTGCGCCCGACGATGCGGCCTTCCTTGGGCATGGTCAGGCTGATGGCGATGTCGGCCTCGCGCTTCGACAGGCTGAACAGCCGCGCGGTGGCGACGAGCTGCAGATCGAGATCGGGGTACCGCTCGGTGAATTTCACCAGCCGCGAGGCCAGGAAGTGGCTGCCAAAACCGTCGGGGGCGCCGATCCGGACCGTGCCGGTGAGCTGCGCGCGCGAGCCGCCGACCGCCTCCTGGTTGGCGACGATGGTGGATTCCATCGCTTCGGCGCTGTCGGCGACGCGCTGGCCGGCCTCCGTCAGCAGGTAGCCGGTCTTGCGGCGGTCGAACAGTTTGGCCGAGAGATGCCGTTCCAGACGGTCGACCCGCCGGATCACGGTGGCATGATCGACCGATAGCTGCTTGGCGGCAGCGGAAACCGATCCGCCGCGGACGATCGCCAGCACGAAACGGAAGTCATCCCAGTCGATTGCCCCGGAGCCTTGATCCAGCATTTCCGCACATCTATGGTGCATTTTATCGGACTTGTATCCCAAGAAATGCGGGTCAAAAAGACTCCAAAGCAATTCAGCGGGATCGTTAGGGAGGAATTCATGCGTTCCATCGGACATTTCATCGGCGGGAAAGAGGTCAAGGGCACGTCGGGCCGCACGGCCGACGTTTTCGAGCCGATGACCGGCGACGTGCAGGCCAAGGTGGCGCTGGCTTCCAAGGCCGAGGTCCGCGCGGCGATCGAGAACGCCAGGGACGCCCAGGTCGAATGGGCCAACACCAATCCGCAGCGCCGGGCGCGCGTGATGATGAAGTTTCTCGAATTGGCGCAGCGCGATTACGACAAGCTTGCCGAACTGTTGGCGCGCGAGCACGGCAAGACCGTTCCCGACGCCAAGGGCGACATCCAGCGCGGCCTCGAAGTCGTCGAGTTCGCCTGCGGCGTTCCGCACCTGATGAAGGGTGAATACACCGAAGGCGCCGGCCCCGGCATCGATATCTATTCGATGCGCCAGCCGCTGGGCGTGGTCGCCGGCATCACGCCGTTCAATTTCCCGGCGATGATCCCGATGTGGAAATTCGCGCCCGCGATCGCCTGCGGCAACGCCTTTGTCCTGAAGCCTTCGGAGCGCGATCCTGGCGTGCCGATGATGCTGGCTTCGCTGATGATCGAGGCGGGGCTGCCGCCCGGCGTGCTCAACGTCGTCAACGGCGACAAGGAAGCCGTCGATGCGATCCTCGACGATCCCGATATCAAGGCGATCGGCTTTGTCGGCTCGACGCCGATTGCGCAGTATATCTACGAGCGCGCCGCGCAGACCGGCAAGCGCTGCCAGTGCTTTGGCGGCGCCAAGAACCACGCCATCGTGATGCCCGACGCCGACATGGACCAGACCGTCGATGCGCTGATCGGCGCCGGCTATGGCTCGGCGGGCGAGCGCTGCATGGCGATTTCGGTCGCGGTGCCCGTCGGCAAGACCGCCGCCGACCGCCTGATGGAAAAGCTGATCCCGCGCGTGGAGTCGCTCAAGATCGGCACCTCGGTCGATCCGTCCGCCGATTACGGCCCGCTGGTGACGCGCGAAGCGGTCGAGAAGGTGAAAAACTACATCGATATCGGCGTCAAGGAGGGCGCGACGCTCGCCGTCGACGGCCGTGGCTTCAAAATGCAGGGCTACGAGAACGGCTTCTATCTCGGCGGTTCGCTGTTCGACAACGTCACCAAGGACATGCGGATCTACAAGGAAGAGATTTTTGGCCCGGTGCTGTCGGTGGTGCGCGCCCACGATTACAAGGAAGCGCTGGCGCTGCCGTCGGACCATGACTACGGCAACGGTGTTGCCATCTTCACCCGCGATGGCGATGCCGCCCGCGACTTCGCCGCCAAGGTCAATGTCGGCATGGTCGGCATCAACGTGCCGATCCCGGTGCCGATCGCCTATTACACCTTCGGCGGCTGGAAGAAGTCGGGTTTTGGTGACCTGAACCAGCACGGCCCCGACTCTATCCGCTTCTACACCAAGACCAAGACGGTCACCTCGCGCTGGCCGTCCGGTGTCAAGGAAGGTGCGGAGTTCTCGATCCCGACGATGAAGTAACGCGTCGCAGCCGGACAGCGAGATGCAATTCGCGCTCAACGAGGACCAGATCGCCGTCCGTGACATGGCGCGGGCGTTTGCGGCCGAGAAAATCGCGCCTGATGCGCTGCGCTGGGACGAGGAGAAGCATTTCCCCGTCGACGTGATGCGCGAAGCGGCCACGCTCGGCATGGGCGGCATCTACATCAAGGACGACGTCGGCGGGTCGGCGATGACCCGCTTCGACGCCGCGCTGATCTTCGAGGCGCTGGCGACGGGATGCCCGACCGTGTCGGCGTTCATCTCGATCCACAACATGGCGTCGTGGATGATCGATGCCTATGGCAGCGACACCCAGCGGCAGAAGTGGCTGCCGAAGCTTTGCACCATGGAGCTGATCGCGAGCTACTGCCTCACCGAGCCGGGCGCCGGCTCGGACGCTGCGGCGCTGCGGACCCGCGCGGTGCGTGAGGGCGATCATTACGTCCTGAATGGCCAGAAGCAGTTCATTTCAGGCGCCGGTGGCACCGACCTGCTGGTGGCGATGGTGCGAACCGGGGGCGACGGTCCCGGCGGCGTATCGACGCTCGTCGTTGACGGCAAGACGCCGGGTGTCTCGTATGGCGCCAACGAGCGCAAGATGGGCTGGAACGCGCAGCCGACCCGCGCGGTGATCTTCGAGAACGCCCGCGTGCCGGTCGAAAACCGTCTGGGCGACGAGGGCATCGGCTTCAAGATCGCGATGGCCGGGCTCGACGGCGGCCGCATCAATATCGCGGCCTGTTCGCTCGGCGGCGCGCAAAGCGCGCTGGAAAAATCGCTGGCCTACATGAAGGAGCGAAAAGCCTTCGGAAAACGCCTCGACGAATTTCAGGCGCTGCAGTTCCGGCTTGCCGATATGGCGACCGAACTGGAAGCGGCGCGAACTTTTGTGTGGCGTGCTGCCGCAGCGCTCGATCGCAAGGATGCGGACGCGACCATGCTGTGCGCGATGGCCAAGCGCTTCGGTACCGACATCGGCTTCGAGGTCGCCAACCAGGCGCTGCAGCTCCATGGCGGCTACGGCTATCTCAGCGAATACGGCATCGAGAAGATCGTGCGCGATCTGCGGGTGCACCAGATCCTGGAAGGGACCAACGAGATCATGCGGCTGATTGTTTCGCGCAAGCTGATCGAGGGCGCGCGATGACGGATGTTTCTGTCGCAGAAGGCGACCTGATCGCGCGCAAGGAAGGCTCGGCCGGCGTTATCCGTCTGAATCGTCCCAAGGCCATCAATGCCGTCACGCTGGAGATGTTTCATGACATCGACAGAGCGCTCGATGCGTTCGAGAAGGATCCCGCGGTTGCCGTGATTCTGCTGGAAGGTGCGGGTGAACGCGGCCTGTGTGCCGGTGGCGACATCCGCTCGCTCTGGGAAAGCTCGAAGGTCAAGGGCGACCTCGGCAAGGTTCTGTGGCGCGACGAATACATTCTCAACGCCCGGATCAAAAAATTTCCAAAACCTTATGTCGCCTTCATGGATGGCATCGTGATGGGCGGCGGCGTGGGCCTGTCGGCGCATGCCGCACACCGCGTCGTGACCGACAGGACGAAGCTGGCGATGCCCGAGGTGGGCCTCGGCTTCTTCCCCGATGTCGGCGGCACGTGGCTGCTGGCGCGTTCGCCGGGCGAGATCGGCACCTATTTCGGATTGACGGGTCAGACCATGAATGGCCCGGACGCGATTCACGCAAAATTTGCCGATGCTGTGGTGCCGTCGGCAAGGCTGCCGGCCCTGCGCGAGGCGCTGACGAACGTGGCGCCCGGCGCGACATCGGCGGATATCGGCCAGCTGATCGCGAGCTTCTCGACCGGGGAGAAGGCCGGGCCGGTCGCGGCGCAGCAGGCGAAGATCGATGCGCTATTCCGCCAAGATCGCATGGAAGACATCGTCGCAGCGTTGCAACGCGATGGTTCGGACTTTGCGCAGGCGACGCTGAAGACGCTGAATGAAAAGTCGCCGCGCGGCATGGTGGTGACGCTGAAGCTGTTGCGGCTGGCGCGAACGTCACGCTCGCTGGAGGAATGCCTGGTGCGGGAATATCGCGCCGCGCTGGAAGTATTCGCCAGCGACGATTTCCGCGAGGGCGTGCGCGCCGCCGTGATCGACAAGGACCGAAGCCCAAAATGGTCGCCGCCGCACATTGAAGACGTGACGGCGGAAATGGTCGCGCCGTATTTCGCGGAGATCGGCGCCGACGAGCTGAAGTTTCCCTGATCAAAGCACAAAAATCTTAGCGGAGGAGTCGAGATGGCAAATATCGCATTCATTGGCCTCGGCAACATGGGCGGGCCGATGGCCGCCAATCTGGTCAAGGCCGGCCACAAGGTGACCGCGTTCGATCTGGTCGCCGCCTCGCGCGATCAGGCCAAGGCCGACGGCGCCGCCATCGCCGAAAGCTCGGTTGGCTCGGTCAAGGGCACCGACGTGATCATCACCATGTTGCCCGCGGGCAAGCATGTGCTGTCGGTCTGGAACGAAGTGATCCCTGTCATGACCAAGGGTGCGCTGATCATCGATTGCTCGACCATCGACGTCGAAAGCGCCAAGCAGGCGCATGCACTCGCCGCGAAGCATGGCGCGCTCTCGGTCGATGCGCCGGTGTCGGGCGGAACCGGCGGCGCCAAGGGCGCGACGCTGACCTTCATGTGCGGCGGCGAGGACAAGGCATTTGCGGCAGCCAAGCCTGTGCTCGAGAACATGGGCAAGAAGCTCGTGCATTGCGGCGGTGCGGGTGCGGGTCAGGCGGCCAAGATCTGCAACAACATGATCCTGGGCATTTCCATGATCGGGGTCGGCGAGGCCTTTGCGCTCGCCGAAAAGCTCGGCCTGTCGCACCAGGCGCTGTTCGATGTCGCCTCGACCTCGTCGGGCCAGTGCTGGGCGCTGACGTCCTATTGCCCGGTGCCGGGCCCGGTGCCGGCCTCGCCGGCGAACAACGGCTACAAGCCCGGATTTGCCGCGGCGCTGATGGTGAAGGACCTCACGCTGGCGCAGGATGCCGCCAATGCCGCGGGTGCTGCGACGCCGCTGGGCAAGCACGCGCAGGAGCTCTACAAGGCGTTCGACGCCGCCGGGCATGGCGGGGTGGATTTTTCCGGTATTATCCAGCACGTTCGGAGCCTCGCCGCGAAATAACGGAGACCTGATGACGACCTTTCAGGACGCACGCGCCTTTCTGCTCAAGCACCGCACCGATTACGATGCGGCCGTGAAGGGGTTTCGCTGGCCCGATCCGGCGCCATTCAACTGGGCGCTCGACTGGTTCGACGCGGAACTGGCTCGCAATGCCGACAGCCGGCACCGTGCCGCGCTCTGGATCGTCGATGCCGGCCACAAGGAAACCAAACTTTCCTTCGCGGCGCTCTCGGCCCGTTCCAACCAGGTGGCCAACTTCCTGCGCGCGCAGGGGCTGAAGCGCGGCGATCATTTGCTGCTGCTGCTTGGCAACGTCGTGCCGCTATGGGAGACCATGCTGGCGGCAATGAAGATCGGCGTCGTCGTGATCCCCGCGACCACGCTGCTCACGCCGGACGAACTGCGCGACCGGCTCGACCGCGGCCGGGCGAGGGTGGTGGTGGCCTCGCAGGAGCAGGTGGCAAAGTTCGCAGGGCTCGGGGGCGAAAACCTGGTTCGCATCGTGGTCGGTGCGACGTCCAGGCACGACGGCTGGCTCCCGTTCGAGGAGGCGGCTGGCGCGTCCGAGACCTTTGTTCCTGATGGCCCGACCAATCCCGACGATCCGATGCTGCTCTATTTCACCTCGGGCACCACGGCAAAACCAAAGCTGGTGCGGCACAGCCAGCGCAGCTATCCCGTCGGAGCGCTGTCGACGATGTTCTGGCTCGGCCTGCAGCCGGGCGATGTGCACCTGAATATTTCCTCGCCGGGCTGGGCCAAACACGCCTGGAGCTGTTTCTTCGCGCCCTGGAATGCCGGCGCCACCGTTTTCGTGGTCAACCAGCCGCGCTTCGACGCCAAGGCGTTGCTCGCCACCGTCGGCCGCTGCGGCGTCACCACGCTGTGCGCGCCGCCGACGGTGTGGCGGCTGTTCATTCAGGAGCGGCTTGCGGATTTCAAAGTCAGTCTGCGCGAGGTCTGCGGCGCGGGCGAGCCGCTCAACCCGGAAGTGATCGACCAGGTGAAGGCGGCGTGGGGCCTTACCATCCGCGATGGCTACGGCCAGACCGAGACCACCGCGCTGGCCGGCAATTCGCCGGGCCAGAAGGTCAAGATCGGATCGATGGGCCGCCCGTTGCCGGGCTACCGCGTGCAGATCACCGACGGCGACGGCCACGTCACCAAGGAGGGCGAGGTGACGCTGGTGCTCGGCGCCGATCGTCCCGCGGGCCTGATGCAGGGCTATCAGGGCGAGGACGGCAAGCTCTCCGGCGCCGATGGCGATCTCTATCGCAGCGGCGACGTGGTGTTTGCCGACGACGAGGGCTACCTCACCTTCGTGGGCCGCTCCGACGACGTCTTCAAATCCTCCGACTACCGCATCAGCCCGTTTGAGCTGGAAAGCGTGCTGCTGGAACATGAATCGGTCGCCGAAGCCGCCGTCGTTCCGAGCCCCGATCCGATCCGGCTGGCGATCCCGAAGGCCTATGTGCTGCTGGTGTCGGGCGTCGAGCGTTCGCCCGAAACCGCGCTATCGATCTTTCAGCACCTGCATGCGCGGCTGGCGCCATTCAAGCGTATCCGCAGAATCGAACTGGTGACGGAGTTGCCGAAGACGATTTCCGGAAAAATCCGCCGCGTGCAGTTGCGCCGCCTCGAACATGACGATAATCGCACCGACGCGCTGCGCGGCGCTGAATTCCGCGAAGATGAGTTTCCGGAGCTGCAGAAGGTGCGGACCGCCGGGCTGGAGAGCTGATTAATGAATGAAGTCTGGAAGAAGCCGCCGGTTTCGTTCGAGGCCTATCAGGCCATGCTCGGCAAGGAGATCGGCGTGTCATCCTGGCACCTGATCGACCAGAACAGGATCAACGTCTATGCCGACGTGATCGAGGACCACCAGTTCATTCATGTCGATCCGGAACGGGCGAAAAAGGAAACCGCGTTCGGCAATACCATCGCCCACGGTTTCCTCACGATGTCGCTGATGAGCATTATGTCCTACGAGGTGATGCCCGTCATCGAAGGCACCGCGATGGGCGTCAACTACGGTTTCGACAAGCTGCGCTTCCTCTCGCCGGTGCGGGCCGGTTCGCGCGTCCGTGGCCGATTCACGCTGATGGAAGCCAGGCTGCGCAAGCCGAAAGAGCTGCAGTCACGCACCAATGTCACCGTCGAGATCGAGGGCGAGGAAAAACCGGCGCTGGTGGCTGACTGGATCGGGTTGATCTATTTCGACTAGGTTTCCCCGTCATTGCCGGGCTTGACCCGGCAATCCATCCTTGCTCAAAAAGCGCTCAATACTTGCTGAGGTGTACCCTCTCCCCTTGTGGGAGAGGGGGGCGCCGAACGCAGTTCGGCGACGGGTGAGGGGTTATATCCGCGAGCACGCCAGCCGAGACAACCCCTCATCCGGCGCTGCGCGCCGCCTTCTCCCACAAGGGGAGAAGGGAAGAAGAACCAGGAATTCGGGATGGCAATCAGGTTTGACGGACGCGTCGCTATCGTCACCGGCGCGGGCAATGGTCTGGGACGGGCGCATGCGCTGGGGCTGGCGAGCCGCGGCGCCAAGGTGGTGGTCAATGATTTCGGCGGCGCGCGCGACGGCACCGGCGGATCGCTGACGCCGGCCGAGACCGTGGTCGAGGAAATCCGCAAAGCCGGCGGCACGGCGATGGCCGACGGCGCCGATGTCTCGAATTTCGAACAGGTCACCGCCATGGTCGAACGCGCCACCAGGGAGTGGGGCAGCGTCGATCTGTTGTGCGCCAATGCCGGCATCCTCCGCGACAAGTCCTTTGCCAAGATGGAGGTCGCCGATTTCGCCAAGGTGATGGATGTCCACCTCACCGGCACCTTCTATTGCTGCAAGGCGGTGTGGGCCGGCATGCGCGAGCGCAATTACGGCCGCATCGTCGTTACCACCTCGTCGTCGGGCCTGTTCGGCAATTTCGGCCAGGCCAATTACGGCGCGGCCAAAGCCGGCATGGTCGGCCTGATGAATGTGCTGGCCGAGGAAGGCCGCAAGAACAACATCCGCGTCAACACGATTTCGCCGACGGCGGCAACCCGCATGACCGAGGAACTGCTGTCGCCGCAGGCGCTGGCTTTGATGAAGCCCGAGGCGATCACGCCGGCGGTGGAATTTTTGCTCAGCGAGGACGCGCCGACCCGCACCATCATGGGCGCCGGCGCAGGCTCGTTCGCCGTGATCAAGATCATCGAGACCGAAGGCATCAACCTGCCGCAGTCCGAATGGACGCCGGACGCCATCGCCGCGCATTTCGTCGAGATCGACGATGTCTCGAAGGCGAAGGCGCTGCAGGGCGCGTTCGAGCAGACGCAGAAATATGTCGCGCAGGCCGCGGCGAGGGCGGGGATCAAGCTTTAGCCGCTTGCCGTCATTCCGGGGCGACGCGAAGCTTTGAACCCGGAATCCATCGAGCCACCTGTGCCGGCGGATAAATGGATTCCGGGCCTGCGCCTGACGGCGCATCCCGGAATGACGAGGGAATATGCCGGCCGGCTTAATGTCATCGCTTTCACAACAAGTCGCCATCATCGGCGCCGGCCCGGCCGGCCTGATGGCGGCCGAGGTACTCGCGCAGGGCGGTGCGCACGTCACCGTCTACGACGCGATGCCGTCGGCCGGCCGCAAGTTCCTGATGGCGGGGCGAGGCGGACTCAACCTCACGCACAGCGAGCCGTTAGCGGGATTCCTCGCTCGCTATCGGGAAGCTGCACCACATCTCACTGCCGCCATCGAAGCGTTTTCGCCACAGGCATTGCGCGACTGGAGCCACGCGCTGGGGCAGGAAACGTTCGTCGGCTCCAGCGGGCGGGTCTTTCCGAAGGCGTTCAAGGCATCGCCCCTGCTGCGGGCGTGGCTGCGGCGGCTGGACGCGGTGGGCGTGCGATTAGCGCTACGTCACCGCTGGACCGGCTGGGACGAGCACGGCCATCTACTTTTTCAAACGCCGGATGGACCGCATGTTATCGAGGCCCATGCGACGGTGCTGGCGCTCGGCGGCGCCAGTTGGCCGCGGCTGGGCTCGGATGGTGCCTGGGCGGAGAGTCTCGCAGCGAGAGGCGTGCAGATTTCGCCGCTGCGGCCGGCGAATTGCGGCTTCACCGTCGCCTGGTCCGATATCTTTCGAGACCGCTTTGAAGGGCAACCGCTCAAGGGCGTTGTGCTGACGATCGGTGAGCACAGCGTGCGCGGCGAAGCCATGATCACTCGTACCGGCATCGAAGGCGGGGCGATCTATGCGCTGTCGACCGAATTGCGTGAGGCAGTTGACAGCGGCAAGGCAACCCTGCACGTGGCGCTGCGGCCTGATCTCGATCTAAAAGAACTGATCGCGAAGATATCAGCGCCGAGAGGCAAACAGTCCCTGTCGAATTTCCTGCGCAAGGCCGTCAGCCTCTCGCCGGTGGCGATCGGCCTGCTGCAGGAGGCGGCCAAAACATCCGGCACCTCGCTCGCGTCGCTGCCGCCGACCGAACTCGCCAAGCTGATCAACGCTGTCCCAATTGAACTCACCGGTGTCGCGCCGATCGCGCGCGCGATCTCGACGGCGGGCGGGATCGCGTTTAGCGAAATCGATGCCGATTTCATGCTCCGCCGCCGGCCCGGTGTGTTCGCGGCCGGTGAAATGCTGGACTGGGAAGCGCCGACCGGCGGCTATCTGTTGCAGGCGTCGTTCGCGACGGGGGCTGCGGCGGGCAGGGGCGCGTTGAAGTGGCTGGAATCGTAGGGTGGGCAAAGCGCAGCGTGCCCACCACTACTTGCGTCGTTCTTGAGGGTGGGCACGCTACGCTTTGCCCACCCTACAAACCAACCGTTACCGCAACTTCCCCCGCGCCGCGACCGGCAGGGTGCCGATGATCTCGTCGCCGCGCACCATCACCATTTCGTCCATCATGTTGACGACGACACAGACATGGTTGGGTACGATCCGCACGACGTCGCCGACGACAGGCCGCGTATTGCTGCGGGCGAGATCGAGAAAGCCATGTTCTTCCGCAAAGCGCGCGATCTTGGCTTCAGGGTGCTCCAGGATCAGACCGTGACCTTCGAGCCCGCCGCCGGTGTCTGACGTCAGCGTCTTGGAGCCGGCATCGAGGATGCCGCGGTCCGGACCGGCGCGGCTGACGACGGTGGAATAGATGTTGAGCGCGCAATCGTCCCACTCGGCGACGCCGGCCGCGACCTGCATGCGGTCGTTGTAGATGTAGGTGCCGGGACGATGCTCTGTCGCGCCCTTGAGCTTGCCGAGATTCTTCAGGTTCGGTGAGCCGCCGGTCGAAACCATCGTCGCATCGAGCCCGAGCGCACGGACGCCGGCCAGCGCTTCGTCGTAAAACTTCTGCGCTTCCGTCCAGCCGGTCTCGGTCGGATACAGCATGAAGCCCGCGAACTGCAGCCCCTTGGACGCTGCGATCTCGCGGGCGAGGGCAATGGCTTCGGCCGGCGTCTCGACCCCGGCGCGCTTGCGGCCCGTATCGCATTCGACCACCACCGAAAGCGGTCGACCCGACGCCGCGGCGGCCTGCGGCAGGCCCGCGATCACGGTCGAATTGTCGGCGGCGACCGTCATGTTCGCCTTGGCCTGCAGCGCGGCAAGGCGGGCCATCTTCTCCTCGCCGATCAGGTTGTAGCTGATCAGGATATCGTCGATGCCGGCTTCCGCCATCACCTCGGCTTCGCCGATCTTCTGGCAGGTGACGCCCCTGGCGCCGGCCGCGATTTGCATCTGCGCCAGCATGGGGCTCTTGTGCGTCTTGATATGCGGTCGGTTGGCGACGCCGGCCTGATCGCAGGCCACTTGAACGCGCGCGATGTTGCGCTCGACCCGGTCCATGTCGATCACGGCACAAGGCGTGCCGTACTCACGGGCGATCTTGGCGGCGAGGGGGGTGGTCATCGGCGGGCTCCGTTGTCAGGCCTGTTCAATCTCTTCGCGCAGCACTTCGAGTTCCAGCCATTTGTCCTCGGCTTCCGCCAGCTCCTTTTGCGCCTTGGTCAGCGCATCGGAGGCCTGATCGAATCGCTTGCGATCCTTCTGGAACAGGTTGGGATCGTCGAGAAAGCGCTGCTGCTTGGCGATTTCGGCCTGCAGCTTGGCGATGGTCTTCGGCAGCGTTTCAAGCGCGTGCTTTTCATTGAAGTTGAGGCGGCGCTTCGACGTGGCCGAGGGCCCGGCAGTCCCGGTTTCCTTCTTCGGATCGGTGGCAGCGGCCTTTGCGGCGTCGCGCTTCAGGTCAGCGCCGCGCTGCGCCAGCATGTCGGTGTAGCCGCCGGCGTATTCGATCCAGCGGCCGTTGCCCTCGGGCACGATCACCGACGTCACCACGCGGTCGAGGAAGTCGCGGTCATGGCTGATCAGGATCACGGTGCCCTCGTAGTCGCCGAGCATCTCCTCCAGCACGTCGAGGGTTTCGAGGTCGAGATCGTTGGTCGGTTCGTCCAGCACAAGCAGATTGGAGGGCTTTGCCAGCGCGCGCGCCAGCATCAGCCGGCCGCGCTCGCCGCCGGACAGCACCTCCAGCGGCGTGCGCATCTGCTCCTGCGCGAACAGAAAGTCCTTCATGTAGCTGACGACGTGCTTCGGCTTGCCGCCGACCATCACGTGATCGCCGCGTCCGCCGGTCAGCGCTTCGGCCAGCGTCGATTTGGGGTCGAGGCTTTCGCGGTGCTGGTCGAGCGTCGCCATCTCGATATTGGCGCCGAGCCGGATGCTGCCGCTGTCGGGCGGGCTGCCGCCGGTCAGCATCTCGATCAGTGTGGTCTTGCCGGCTCCGTTCGGGCCGACGATGCCGATCCGGTCGCCGCGTTGCACCCGGATCGAAAAGTCGCCGACGATGGTGCGGTCGCCAAAGGCCTTGCTGATGTTCTTCGCCTCGATGACGAGCTTGCCGGATTTGTCGGCTTCCGCTGCCGCAAGGCTGGCATTGCCGGTCGCGCCACGGTAATCGCGCCGCTGGTCGCGCAGCGCATGCAGGTTGCCGAGCCGCTTGACGTTGCGCTTGCGCCGGCCGGAGACGCCGTAGCGCAGCCAGTGTTCCTCGTTGACGATCTTGCGGTCGAGCTTGTGCTGGTCGCGTTCTTCCTCCGCCAGCACCTCGTCGCGCCAGGCTTCGAACGCCGAGAAGCCGCGGTCGATCTGCCGGATTTGGCCGCGATCGAGCCAGGCGGTGGCGCGCGAGAGGTTGGAGAGAAAGCGGCGGTCATGGCTGATGATGACGAGCGCGCAGCGTCGGCTGCCAAGTTCGCCTTCCAGCCATTCGATGGTGGTAAGATCGAGATGGTTGGTCGGCTCGTCCAGCAACAGAATGTCGGGCGAGGGCGCCAGCACCCGCGCCAGCGCCGCGCGTCGGGCTTCGCCGCCGGAGACATGTGCCGGGTCTTCTTCGCCGGAGAGGCCGAGCTGCTCGACCAGGTAGCGCGCCTGATAATGGTCGTCGCCGGGGCCAAGGCCGGCCTCGACATAGGCCAGGGTGGTCTTGTGATCGCCGAAGTCTGGTTCCTGCGGCAGATAGCGGATGGTCGCACCCGGCTGCACGAAGCGGCTGCCGCCGTCGGGTTCGACCGTGCCGGCCGCGATCTTCAGCAGCGTCGACTTGCCGGAGCCGTTGCGGCCGATCAGGCAGACGCGTTCGCCCGATGACACGCTTAGCTCGACGCCCGACAGTAGCGGCGTGCCGCCAAAGGTCAGCCTGATATCCTTCAACTGGATGAGCGGCGGCGCCATGGTTCAGTCCTGACTCGGTGCGGGCTGTTGCGCCCGCTGGCGCTGGATGCGGCGGATGGTCTGGTCGAGCGCCGACAAAAATGCCGAGCGGTCGCGCGGAGAATAGGATTTCGGCCCGCCGGTGACTTCGCCGGATGAGCGCAGGTCTGTCATCAGGTTGCGCACGGCCAGCGTCATGCCGATGGATTGTTCGGTGAACGGCTTGCCGTTCGGCGCGATCACCTCGGCGCCCGCTTTCACGCAGCGGCTGGCCAGCGGGATATCCGAGGTAATGACGATGTCGCCTTTGCCCGCGCGCTCCGCGATCCAGTCGTCGGCGGCATCCATACCGGAACCGGCGGCAATGCGCTCGATCAGCGGATCCTGCGGCACGCGGATGAAATTGCCTGCTACCACGCTGACCGGCAGCGCGTGCCGGGTGGCGACGCGATAGATCTCGTCCTTCACCGGGCAGGCGTCGGCATCGACGTAGATGCGGGTGGTGGCGTTCAATTCGGGCACGTCAGGTCAGTCAATCGGATTGGATTCGGTTAAGCCTGTCTCTTCCGCGCGTGGTACTCCACCGCGCGAAAAAATGCGAGGAAAACAGCTGTTGGAACACGCTTGCCACGACACTTTCTTCGCGTACGATAATGGGCCGGAAAGAACAAGAAATCAGAGGAAACGGGCATGACCAGCCGTATCGAGCCGCATCGGGTCTCGGCCTACAACACGTCAAAACATTCCGAAAACAAGATGCACGACGACACCGTGGCGAAGCGCTATGGCTTCGCCGGCGGCCTGGTGCCCGGCGTCGACGTGATGGCCTACATGATGCACTTGCCGGTGGCGAAATGGGGCCGCGACTTCCTCGAGCGCGGTCTGATCGAGGCGCGCTTCGTCAAGCCGGTCTATGACGGCGAACTGGCCGACGTCACCGGCGAAGAGCGCAATGGCGTGCTCGCGATCCAGGTCGAAAGCCGCGGAGAACTCTGCGCCACCGGCACGGCGTCGCTGCCGACGGCTGCGCCGTCCTTTGCCCTTTCCGACTTTGTCGACGTGGCAGCGGTCGCCGAGCGCAAGCCGGTGGATGCGAATTCTTATGCGCTCGGCAAATGGCTGGGCGCGGTGCCGCGCAGCTGGGCGGCGGACGCGGCCAGGGAATATCTGGCGGATATTCGCGAAACTGAGGAGATGTATGCGCGGGAAGGGCTCGGTCACCCCGGTCTGCTGCCGCGGGTGATGAACAAGGTGCTGGTCGACAATGCCATCATGGGTCCGTGGATTCATGTCGGCACAAGGATGCAACTGCTTTCGGCAGGGCGCATCGGCGATGAATTGACCGCGCGGGCCAAAGTCGTCGGCAATTACGACAAGAAGGGCCACCGCTTCGTCGAGCTCGATGCGTTGGTCGTCGCCAACGGCACGACGCCGCTGGCGCACTGCCATCACATCGCGATCTACCAGCCACGGCAGCAGGCAGCGGCGTAGGGGTTTAGCAGCCGGTCATTCGCGGCTGCCGCCACGCACTCCGTCATGCCCGGCCTTGTGCCGGGCACCCACGTCTTTCTCGTTTCGGCCAAGACGTGGATGGCCGCGACGAGCCCGGCCATGACGTGGAACAGGTTGCGTCCCCATTCGGGTTAAGCTGCTATGCGGCCACAACCCTCACGCCGCCTTCGCCTTCGCATCCTGGATCGCGCGCCACACCCGTTCCGGCGTCAGCGGCATGTCGATATGGGTGATGCCATATTCCGACAGTGCATCCACCACCGCGTTGACGATGCAGACGAGGCTGCCGGCGCAGCCGGCTTCGCCGCAGCCCTTGGTGCCGAGCGGATTCGTTTTTGCCGGCGAGGGGTGGTCGCCGATTTCCATCGGCGGGATGTCTTCGGCGCGCGGCATCGCGTAATCCATGAACGAGCCGGTGATCGGCTGGCCGGAGGAATCGTAGCTCACTTCCTCCATCAGCGCCTGGCCGATGCCCTGCGCCACGCCACCGTGCAACTGGCCGGCGACGATCATCGGGTTGACGACGACGCCGAAATCGTTGACGGCGAAGTACCGCACGATGCGGGTCACGCCGGTTTCGGGATCGATCTCGACTTCCGCGACATGGCAGCCATTGGGGAAGGTCGACGGCGTATCCTTGGTGGCGTGGTCGACGTCGAGCGACCGCGGCGCGCCCTCCGGCAGTTTGCCTTCGCGCAGGCGCTGTGCCAGCTCCATGATGCCGATCGAGCGGTCGGTGCCGGCGATGGTGAAGCGGCCTTGTGCGAATTCGATGTCGCCTTCGGATGCCTCCATCAGGTGCGCGGCGGCCTGCTTGCCCTTGGCGACCACGAGTGCGGAGGCTTCCACGATCGCCTGACCGGTGGCGGTGATCGAGCGCGAGCCGCCGGTGCCATTGCCGAAGCGGACGAGATCGCTGTCGCCTTGCTCCAGCGTGATCTTCTCAAAGGGCACGCCGAGTTCGGCGGAAAGCACCTGCGCGAACGGCGTGGCGTGGCCCTGGCCGTAGTCCAGCGTGCCGGTCGTCAACTTCACCGATCCATCCGGCTCGAAGGTGATCTTGCCGAGTTCTCCGCTCGGTGGCGCCGTCACTTCCAGATAGGAGCCTACCGCGATGCCCCGCAGCTTGCCGTTCTTCCTGCTCTCTTTCTTGCGTTTGGCGAAATTGGCGTGGTCGGAAATCTCCAGCGCCTTGTTGAACACCCCTGCGAAATCGCCGCTGTCATAGGTGACGCCGGAGGCCGCGGCGAACGGCAGTTGCGACGGCTTGATGAAGTTGCGCTTGCGCAAGGTGAGGCGGTTGATACCCATCTCGTCGGCGGCGCGGTCGATCAGCCGCTCCATGTAGTAATTGGCCTCGGGCCGGCCGGCGCCGCGATAGGCGCCCATCAGTGTGGTGTTGGTCAACACCGTCTTGATGTCGACGCCGAGCAGCGGCGTGCGGTAGACGCTGGCGAGGTTCTTGCCGGTGTTGAGCGACAGCGGTCCCGGCGCGACGCCGGTGATGTAGGCGCCGAGATTGCCGTAACCCTGCAGCCGCACCGCGAGGAATTTTCCCTCGGCGTCGAGCGCGAGTTCGGCGTGGATCAGCTGCGCGCGGCCCTGGCTGTCGGACAGGAAACTGGTCGAGCGCTCGTCGGTCCATTTCACCGGGCGCCCCAGCACCTTTGCCGCGTGCGCGATGCAGGTGTATTCGGGGTAGTTCATGTTTTTCATGCCGAAGGAGCCGCCCACATTGGCGGTGAGGATGCGAACCTTGTCGGTCGGCACGTTCAGGATTTTTGCAAAACCGGCCTTGTTGCCGGCGACGCCCTGGGTCGGCACCTGCAGCGTGAAACGCTCGCTCGCCTTGTCGTAGGCCGCCAACGCCACGCGCGGCTCCATCGAGACGACGGCGACACGGGTGTTGACGATGTCGAGTTTGGTCACATGCGCAGCGCTCGCGAACGCCGCATCGATCTTGGCGGTGTCACCATAGTGATAATCGAGCGCCACGTTGTTCGGGATATGATCGTAGAGCAGCGGCGCGCCGGGCTTGGCGGCTTCCGCGGCTTCGGTCACCGCCGGCAGCGGCTCGATATCGAGTTCGACGGCTTCAGCAGCGTCGCGCGCTTGCGCCAGCGTCTCGGCGACCACGAAGGCCACGGGATCGCCGACGAAGCGCACCTTGTCGGTCGGAAGCGCAGGGCGGTTGGTCTGCAGCAGCGGCGAGCCGTCCCGGCTCTTCAGTGGCATGCCGCAGGTAAATGGGTTGTAGCCGGCAGCTTCCAGATCCTTGCCCGTCCAAACGCCGAGCACGCCCGGCATGCCCTTGGCGGCTGCCGTCTCGATCCCCCGAATGATTCCGTGGGCGTGGCTGGAGCGCACCATGAAGCAGTAGGCCTGGCCGGGCAGGGTGAAATCATCGGTGTATTTGCCCTTGCCGCGGACCAGCGTGTCGTCCTCCTTGCGGCGCACCGGCTGCCCGACTCCGTATTTTTGCAGTGCGATGGCGTTTTCCAGGGAGGGCGGCGACGTGTGATCTTGCATCGAAAAATACCTGAAATGCTTGGAATCCCGCAGTTTTGCGAGTTCCTCTGCAGATACCGCACTGCATCACGCCGGACAACGCCTGATTGGGCATGGTCCCATGTGATGGGTTGTTGCGTAGCCCTTTGGCGCTGCTAAAGTTTCCGTGAACGGTAATTTTCTTCGGCGGTCGGAAGCGGCCGCGGAAAGACAGTTTTGATGAAGGATGATGCGCGGCTGCGCGAGGGCTTTGAGGCCTGCGCAAGCCCGTCAGGCTCGGTTGCGGCGGCCACGGCAAACGGTGTTTATGCCGCGCTCGACCTTGGCACCAATAATTGCCGGCTTTTGATTGCCAGCCCGGCGGGCGACAGTTTTCGCGTGCTGGATTCGTTCTCGCGGATCATCCGGCTGGGCGAAGGCATTTCCGCGACGGGTTCCATCAGCGAGGCGGCGATCGACCGTGCCATTGCCGCTTTGAGCATCTGCAGCGACAAGATCCGTTACCGGAAAGCGCGGCGCCTGCGGTTGATCGCCACCGAGGCCTGCCGCGCCGCCGCCAATGCCGACAGCTTTCGTGATCGCGTTGCCAGCGAGACCGGCATCCAGCTCGAGGTGATCGACCGCGAGACCGAGGCGGCATTGGCCGTGACCGGATGCTCGCCGCTGCTCGACGCCAGGGGACGGGGCGCCATCCTGTTCGACATCGGCGGCGGCTCGACCGAACTGGTCAGGATCGAGCGTGATCCGGCCGAACAGAATGCGCCGCCGCGGATCAAGGCCTGGATGTCGATCCCGCTCGGCGTCGTCACGCTCGCCGAGCGTTTCGGCGGCAGGGACGTGACGACGGACTCCTACGCGCAGATGAAGCGGGAGGTCGCGCAGCATGTTGCGCCGTTCGCGGCCGAAAACGGCGGCGACCTGCGCGATATGCATATGCTCGGTACCTCGGGCACCGTGACCACGCTCGCCGGTATCCACCTCAAGCTGGCGCGTTACGACCGTCGGCGGATCGACGGCATCTGGATGAACGATTCCGATGTCACCGCCGTCATCCAGCGCCTGCTCGGCATGAGCTACCAGGAACGCGCCGACAACAACTGCGTCAGTGTCGAGCGCGCGGATCTGGTGCTGGCCGGCTGCGCCATTCTCGATGCGATCCGGGAAGCCTTCCCGTTGCCGCGCCTGCGCGTCGCCGATCGAGGCCTGCGAGAGGGAATGTTGGTCGAAATGATGCGCGAGGACGGCGCACTAAGGTCGTGCTGATGCGCGAACTGGCGTATTCCATATAGTTTGGCAGTCATTCCGGGCCGATGCGAAGCATCGAGCCCGGAATCTCGAATTCCGGGTCTGGTCCTTCGGACCATCCCGGAATGACAACAGGATTACACATGGCAAAAGATACCACCGGACGGCTGCACGTCACGGTCAAGACCGGCGGCAAGCGCAAGCTGTCGTCAAAACTCTGGCTGGAGCGGCAGCTCAACGATCCCTATGTGGCGCAGGCCAAGCGCGACGGCTATCGCTCGCGTGCGGCCTACAAGCTGATCGAAATCGACGACAAGCATCGCTTTCTCAAGCATGGCATCGCCGTGGTCGATCTCGGCGCCGCGCCCGGCGGCTGGAGTCAGATCGCGGCCAAGCGCGTCGGCGCCGTCAGCGGCAAGGGCAAGGTGATCGCGATCGATCTGCTGGAGATGCCGGAAATCCCGGGCGTCAATTTCGCCCAGCTCGATTTCCTGGCGGACGACGCGCCGGAAAAGCTGATCGCCATGATGGGCGGACGCGCCGACGTGGTGATGTCCGACATGGCGCCGAACACCACTGGCCACCGCAAGACGGACCAGTTGCGTATCGTCGGCCTGATCGAAACGGCGGCGGCGTTTGCGACCGACGTGCTCAATCCCGGCGGAACGTTCTTGGCCAAGGCCTTCCAGAGCGGCGCCGACGCCGAACTGGTCGCGCAATTGAAGCGTGATTTTGCGAGCGTGCGCCACGTCAAACCCGCGTCCAGCCGCCAGGACTCATCCGAGCGCTACGTGCTGGCGATGGGATTTCGTGGGGCGACCAAAGCGTAGGCTGATAAGTGGACGTCGAGGTCGGGACGCGGCCGCGGCGCGACGTCATTAATCGATGCGGTGTCGAATATTCATGTGACACGTGGGGCAGATTAAACTGCATTCTTCTATGGCATTGAATTTAGTTGCGGAGTCGAATGCCGCTCGTTGAGGATGCTGATTCTCGCTTGCAACAGGCGTTGAAGCATCGTCTTGCCGCTCAAGCATCGCTGTAACGGTAGATCGATGCAGCATTGAATCTCATCAGGATTAACCCTCGCAAAGTTTATTCTTGGATTTCACCAATTATTGGCCATAATGAAAATTACAAATACCCCTATTAAACAAGGGGTTTTTGCAACGACGGGTTGCCAATTGTCGTTGATAGACCCAGAGCATGAATTGAAGTTTTTCTGACGTTCGTTTCGATCTTGCGCCGAGTTGATCGTGCGTTGTTGTGGTCCAGTGTTTTGTCAGGTGTTGTGTAATGCGTTTTTCTTCAAGATTGATGACTGTGCTTATCGTAGCGGTTGGGTTCAGCGACACAGGTGTCGCGCAATCCAGTAGAACAGATAGTCCTCCACGGGCGCCGAGCGCGCAGCAGATCAGGGAAAGGGTCAATGCCGGCACGGTGGGCCTTGCAGGCGGCTTGCTGGAAGGCGCCCCGATTCGCTTCGCTACCGAAATTGCGCGGGTGGTGAATGAGAGCGACCATGTGCACGTTCTTCCGATCGTGACGCGAGGGCCGACGGAAAACGTCAACGATCTTCTCTATCTCAAGGGAGTTGATCTGGCGATCATCAACACGGATTCGCTTGAAGAGTACAAGGCGCAGGTGCCGCAGATTCAGCAGCGCATCGTCTCGATCATGAACCTGTTTCCGTCCGACCTGCATATCTTCGTCCGGCCGGAGATACGATCGCTGGCGGACCTGGCGGGCAAGAAGGTCAATTTCAACACGCAAGGTACCGCCGCAGCCTATTCCGGGCCGCTGATTTTCAGCCGCCTCGGCGTCGCCGTCGACAAGATGTTCATCCCGCATCCCGTCGCGCTGGAGCAGCTGAAGCGCGGAGAGATTGCTGCCGTCGTGTTCATCACGTCGAAGCCTGTCGACCCGTTCGTCAAGGGCAAATGGGAAGATGGCTTCAAATTCCTGCCCGTCGAATTCGGCCCCAAATTCTCCGACTACTATGTCGCTTCGTCGCTGGAGTCCGCCGACTATCCCAACCTCATTGCGAAGGGCGATCGCGTCGCCACCATCGCGGTTCCCACCATTCTCGCGTCGTACAACTGGCGGCCGGAGACGCCGCGTTACCGCCGGGTCGAGCGCTTCGTGGAAGAGATCTTCAGCCGCGTCGAGAAATTGAAGTTGCCCGGGTTCGATCCGAGGTGGAAGGAATTGGACGTGAAGCGAAGCGCACCGGGCATTGGACGATCCCGGGCCGCCCAAAACTGGATCGATCGTGCCAAGCCGGTCAAGCAAAGCGAGTTGTCGCGATGAAGGCACTATGGATCGCGACGTCGCTCGGCCTCGTGAGCTCGGTAGCCCTTGCACAGTCCGCAAACAGGACCGTTGTGGGCCTGGACACCTGCTTCAAGTTGGTACGTGTCGCGGCAGCGAACTGCTCGACTCCCGCCGACGATGCGGCGCAGCGTCGGGAGTGCCTTCAGAACGCGCGCAAGGTGCAGCTCGAATGCCTTGAACTGGCCGGACCGCAGGCCTCCGCGCCAGTCGATCGGCCGATGGCGACCGCTGAAGCCCTTTCGTCCGGCAAACCCGTCGAAGCGGCTTCGTCCGACATACCTGCCAAAGTAGTCGCGCCGACAGCAGTGCCGGCAAATCCGCCAGATCCGCCGAAAAAGGCTGTCGAACCGGAGAAAGCGGCCGAGGCGAAACCTCCGGTGATGGTGACCGGATCGACCTCCGCGCCGCCGGTCGCGCAAGCTCCGGCCGCGCAAATCTCTCGCTGGACCGTGAGCGAAACGTCTTCGCCCCTGGATTACTCCCCCCTCGTGACGGCGACGATCCTCGCGGGGGCCGGGACCGGGGCTGCGCCGACGGAACTGGTGGTTCGTTGCCGCGGACGCCGCAGCGAACTTGGGCTGCGCATGGAAGCGCCGCCGCGCGCGTCGCGCGGCGGCGAAATTCCCGTCGCCTACCAGATCAACGATCAACCGATGGTCAAGCCGCGCTGGATGGCATCTGCGGATGGCAAGACGGTGAATTACAAGGGCGATGCTGCCGCACTGCTGCAGTCGTTTTCCGATGATGCGCGGCTGAAGTTCATCGTTTCCGATGGATCGGGCCGGGACACCGAGGCGACTTTCAATCTCGCCGGATGGAATGCGATCCGTGACAAGGTCGCGGCGGCCTGCATGTGGACGTCGACGGCGAGCAAGTCATCGGAGCGGCGATAGGATTGGAATAGGCGAGCACTCTTTTTTCTTCTTCCAGGAGTTTGTAATGCGTAAAATGTTTTGTCAGTTGGCCGTGGCGTCCATGGTCTGTTTGTCGATGGCTTCGGTCGCGTTGGCCCAGGCCGCCAAGCCGCAAAGTTCGGCCAAGCCGCAAAGTTCGGCCAAGACGCAGATTTCGACCAAGCCGCATCGGCTGCTCATCCATGTCGATCAGAACGATCCGGCGGTGATGAATCTCGCGCTGAACAACGCCACCAACGTGATCGAGCATTACCGCGCCAAGGGTGAGGATGTTGACGTGGACATCGTTGCATATGGTCCGGGCCTGAATATGTTGCGCGCCGACACGTCGCCGGTGCAGGACCGGATCAAGCAGCTCAAGGGTACCGCGTTCCCCAGCAAAGTGCAGTTCTCCGCCTGCGCCAATACAAAGGAGAACATGGAAAAGAAGGAAGGGCGCCCGGTCGCCGTGCTGCCCGACGCCACGATCGTCGCATCCGGCGTCGTCCAGTTGATGGAGAAGCAGGAAGAGGGCTGGAGCTACATCCGACCGTGAGCCGGATGCTCCGTCACGCTGTGATCTGAATCTCCAGGGTTTCGAGGAACATTATGCGGAAATTGCAGGTATCGCTGATTTTTCTGTCGTGCTTTGGCGTCGCCGGCGCGTCGGCGGACGATGCGGGGCGCACGGTTGCACTACTGCTGGCGGCTCCGGAAGTCACGTCATTGTCGGAACTGGCGGGCAAGCACATTGCCGTCGATGAGGCTGCGGCCGCGTCGAACGACGAAGCGCAGCGCAAGGTCGAAGCGACGGTGAACGCGAAACTGGCCGGAGGCCGGGTGAAGGCGTTGGACCGGCTGGTCAATGGAGAAGTGCCCGCGGCAGTCCTGGCGCTGGACTATCCGGAGACGGCCGAGTGGTCTGCCGAAATTGCGGGTTTCAAGGTGTTTCGAATTCCGCTGGCGGATCGCCCTCAGGTAGCCGTATTGGCGCCCACAGATCCCGCCGTGCCCGATACGGCGCCGGCAAGCATCCCGCCTTCGTCTCCGCCACCTGAGGCCCAGGCCGAGATCGTCGATCCGGCGGCCGTGTCTGCCGCCAAAAAAGTGCGCGAGCAGATGCGGGTCGTGACGGTCATTGCGGAGCATGTGATGACGCTGCGGGACGCCGAGAAGAAAGCGGCGGCCTCGCCGCACGGCGGCGAGCCGTCGGTCGCGATTGTCGTGGCTAAACCGGAAATCCGGTCGGTATCCGACCTCGCGGGAAAAATCATCGCGATCGACGACAAGTATTCGAACGCGAACGCCAGGATTCACGCCGCGATCGCATCGGCGGGGGCGACCGACAGCCTGCTCGCCTCAAGCGAAAGCATGGCCATGGATCGGCTGCTCAGCGGCAAGACGCCGGCTGCCGTCCTGACCTTGGTTTATCCGGAAACCGGATTTTCGACGATCGAAGGCTACAGCGTTTTCCGCGTTCCGCTGGCAGGCGTTCAGCCCAGCCGCTGATCGCGCGCGTCCCCGGTGCCTTCGCTGGCGGCCTTGGCCGCCGCCTTTTCCGCGCCCTTGCGGCTGGAAATCTCGACCGCCTTGCGGCCGGAGATTTCGTGGCCGGCGTCATCCGGCATCTGCCAGAAGAAATACGCCGACACGGCCGAGATGATCGCGACCACGAGGAATGCCGGCGGGAATACGCCCGCATTCAGTTCGGTGACGTGCTGATACAGCATGGTCGATTCCACCGAGAACGCGCCGACCGCGACGCCCGCCGAGATCGCCAGCTGCTGATTGACGCTGACCAGCGTGGTGGCGCGGCTCATCTGCGCAGGCTCGACCTCGGCATAGGCCACCGTGTTGATCGCGGTGAATTGCAGCGAGCGGAAGAAGCCGCCGACCACGAGGATGATGAAGATCAGCAGCAGCGGCGTCGTCACCGTGAACAGGGCGCAGGCGGCGAGGAAGACCGCGCTGACCACCGCGTTAATCGTCATCATGTTGCGGAAGCCGAAGGCGCGGATGATGCGCGCGGCCAGCGTCTTCATCCCCATGGCGCCGACGGCGGAGGCAAACGTGACCAGGCCGGACTGGAACGGCGTCAGGCCAAAACCTTCCTGCATCAACAGCGGCAGCAGGAACGGCAGCGCGCCGATGCCGAGCCGGAACAAAAAGCCGCCGATGATGCTGGCGCGCATGGTGGAGAGCCGCAACAGCGAGAAATCCAGCACCGGTGATCCGGTTCGCCGCGCGTGCATGACATAGAGCGTCATCGAGATCGTGCCGACCACGACGAGGCCGGCGACGGTTGGCCAGGGCAACAGATTGAGTCCCGCGACCGAGAGGCCGAACGCGATGCCGGCGAGGCCAATGCCGGCCAGGATCAGCCCGTACAGATCGAAGCGCTCAGGGGCCTCGCTCCTGATCGGGTCGATATACTTCATCGCCATGAAGATGCCGAGCAGCCCGATCGGGATGTTGATCAGGAAAATCCAGTGCCAGGAGAAATAGGTGGTGATGAAGCCGCCGAGCGGCGGCCCGATCACCGGCCCGACCAGCGCCGGCACCGTCACCCAGGCCATGGCATTGACCAGCGCGCTTTTGTCGATCGAGCGCAACAGCAGCAGCCGTCCGACCGGCGTCATCATCGCCCCGCCCATGCCCTGCAGGATGCGCGCGATCACGAAATGGGTGACGTTCTGAGACAGCGCGCAGCCGACCGACCCGATCATGAACACGCCGATGGCGATCGAGAACACCATCCGCGCGCCGAACCGATCGGCGGTCCAGCCGCTGGCCGGGATGAACACGGCGAGCGACAGCAGATAGGAGGTGATGGCAAGCTTCAGCGTCAGCGGGCTGGTGCCGATGTCGGCCGCGATCGCCGGCAGCGAGGTCGCGATCACCGTCGAGTCCATGTTCTCCATGAACAGAGCGGTGGCGACGATCAGCGGGATCAGGCGTTCTTTGGTCATTGAAAATCGCGAGACGGGGAAATGGCAGGCAAGCGGCCTGTATCATCCCGCTGCCATGCAAGCCATTGCGGAACAGGGCAAATCACCTAAATCTGGCGTGATGCTGGTATGCACGTGCCAACCAGTCGAGGGTTTGAATTGATTTATGCTCTCGCCGCCTGGTCGTGGTGTGCCTGACGCGGGAGGGCCGCCGGCGCTGCGAGGCGGGCGAGGCCTTCTGCCAGCATGGGCCGGGCGCCGGTGCGGGTCGTCAGGCCCCTCGCTAACCCCTTGGGATTGCGTCCTTTCTCGAAAAGCCTGTGCATAGCTGGCAAACGCTTTGATTCGGCGTTCCGTCATGCTATCGACCACCGTCAACCCCACCGATGGGCTTCGATTCGACGGCGATGCCGCTAAGCATCGCCGGAGGCGGCGTTCATCCATAGTACCGATTGCGGCGGCAAGCCGCCGAAAGGAGTTGGCAATGGCGCAGGGACTTCAGGGTATCCGTGAAGCCTACACGTTCGACGATGTGCTTCTGAAACCTGGTCTCTCGGATATTCTGCCCTCCGAGGCCGATATCCGCTCTCACGTCACCCGCGCGATTCCGCTCAACATCCCGATCATCGCGTCCGCGATGGACACGGTCACCGAGGCGCGCATGGCGATTGCGATGGCGCAGGCCGGCGGCGTTGGCGTCATCCACCGCAATTTCGATCCCGAAGGGCAGGCCGCCCAGGTGCGGCAGGTCAAGAAGTATGAATCCGGAATGGTGGTCAACCCGCTGACCATCGGCCCTGATGCGATGCTGTCGGACGCGCTGGCGCTGATGAGCGATCACGGTTTCTCCGGCATTCCTGTCGTCACCGGCGCTTCCAAGGGGGTACCCGGAAAGCTGGTCGGCATCCTCACCAACCGCGACGTGCGGTTTGCGACCGATCCGCGCCAGAAAATATCCGAACTGATGACGCATGAAAATCTCGTCACGGTGCGCGAGGGTGTCAGCCAGGACGAGGCCAAGCGGATGCTGCACCAGCACCGCATCGAAAAGCTGCTGGTGGTCGATGACAAGTATCGTTGCGTCGGCCTGATCACCGTCAAGGACATGGAGAAGGCGGTTGCGCACCCGCTGGCCTGCAAGGACGCGCAGGGTCGCCTGCGCGCCGCGGCCGCCACCACCGTCGGCGAGGGCGGTTTTGAGCGCACTGAACTGTTGATCGATGCCGGCGTCGACCTCATCGTGGTCGATACCGCGCACGGCCATTCCTCGCGCGTGCTCGAAGCCGTCAACCGCATCAAGCGGCTTTCCAACGCCGTGCAGGTCATCGCCGGCAACATCGCCACCAAGGAGGGCGCGCAGGCGCTGATCGACGCAGGCGCGGACGCGATCAAGGTCGGCATCGGTCCGGGCTCAATCTGCACCACGCGCATCGTGGCAGGCGTCGGCGTCCCGCAGCTCACCGCCATCATGGATGCGGTCGAGGCTGCGAAGAAGGCCGACGTGCCGGTGATCGCCGACGGCGGCATCAAATATTCTGGCGACCTGGCCAAGGCGCTCGCGGCCGGCGCCGATATCGCCATGGTCGGTTCGCTGCTCGCCGGCACTGACGAGACGCCCGGCGAAGTGTTTTTGTGGCAGGGCCGCTCTTACAAGGCCTATCGCGGCATGGGGTCGGTCGGCGCGATGGCGCGCGGCTCTGCCGACCGCTATTTTCAGCAGGACATCAAGGATACGCTCAAGCTGGTGCCGGAGGGCATCGAGGGTCAGGTGCCCTACAAAGGCCCGGTCGCCAACGTCATGCATCAGCTCGCCGGCGGCCTTCGCGCCGCGATGGGCTATGTCGGGGCGCGCAACCTCGCCGAATTCCACGACAAGGCCCAGTTCGTCCGCATCACCGGTGCGGGCCTGCGCGAAAGCCATGTCCACGACGTCACCATCACGCGGGAAAGCCCGAACTATCCGGGCGGAGTTTAGTTACCATGGTCGATTGGTCAGACGACAGGATTGCCGCGCTTTCAAAGCAGGATTTGAAGAATCTGCTCGCCAATGCCGAGCGGAAATCCGCCGCCGAGATCGTCGCGCGGTGCAAAGCCGAGATGGATAAGCGGGATACCTCAAAGCCGCGCAAGGCAGCGAAGCCGCGTACCGAGGTGAAAGAGTTCGAGCATGCCATGTCGGAGCAGCTCGCTGAAGTCGGCAAGGCGATGGCCGCGAAGTACGATCTGTCCGCGGAGACCGCGAAAGCCAGATCGGAAGGGGTAAAGGGCTTCAAGGCGCACAAGCTGCTGGACTCGAATGGCCACGCGAAACTGGGCGGGATGCAACGCGACGGCTCGGTCGCGGTCGACCGCTATATTTCATACCGGCGTGGCACGGATATCGTCTCGATCGGGGTCTTCCTGCTGAAAGACCAGCCCGTCGAAGCCCATGAGTTTCATGTGATCGCGCCTTCGGCGGTGCTCGAGGGTGGCAAGCCGATCGCGGAAATTCGCCCCACCGCGACGGAAGCGCAGAAGCAGACCGCGGATAGCGGGCTTGCCTTCACGGATTTGGCGAGTGCGGCCGTCGCATTCGAGGCGGCGCTCTCCAAAATCGCGGCCTGATATTTGGCAGTTCAGGTGTAATTGCGACCAAAGCGACGAAGCAATCCATTTCGTCGCTCGCAGCGGCATGGATTGCTCCGCCTTCGCTCATTGAGCTTCGGCGGACAAGTCGCTACGCTCGCAAGGACGAATGACAACGAACAACAAGAACCAGGAGGAACCCCATGTCCCAGGGCAAACGCATCGTTCTCGCCGCACGTCCCGCCGGTGAACCCAAGCTATCCGATTTCCGCCTTGAGGAATGTCCGGTACCGACACCCGGGGCGGGCGAAGTTGTGCTGCGCACGATCTGGCTCTCGCTCGATCCCTACATGCGCGGGCGCATGAGCGACGGGCCGTCCTATGCCCAGCCGGTGCCGGTTGGCGGCGTGATGGAGGCCGGCACGGTCAGCGAGGTGATCGCTTCGAACAATCCGGCCTTCGCGACGGGCGACATCGTGCTGTCGCGCGCCGGCTGGCAGACGCACGCGATCTCCGACGGCAAGGGTCTGGCAAAAATCGATCCGAAGATCGCGCCGATCTCGACCGCCGTCGGCGTGCTCGGCATGCCCGGCATGACGGCCTACACCGGCCTGCTCGATATCGGCAAGCCGCAGCCGGGCGAGACCGTCGTCGTCGCGGCGGCCTCCGGCGCGGTCGGTTCGGCGGTGGGACAGATCGCCAGGATCAAGGGCGCGCGCGCCATCGGCATCGCCGGCGGCAAGGAGAAATGCGATTACGTCAAGAAAGAACTCGGCTTTGACGACTGTCTCGACCACCGCGATCCGGATCTGGCCGCGAAGCTGAAAGACGCCTGCCCGAAGGGCATCGACGTCTATTTCGAAAACGTCGGCGGCGCCGTGTTCGAGGCGGTGTTCCCGCTGCTCAACGCCTTTGCGCGCATCCCGGTGTGCGGCCTGATCTCGGAATACAACAATTTCGGCGAGACCAGCCCGAAATGGGCCGGCAAGATGATGCGTGCCGTGCTGACCAAGCGTCTCACTATCCGCGGCTTCATCGTCAGCGATTTCGCCGCGCGCCACGGCGATTTCCTGCGCGACATGTCGCAATGGGTGCGCGAGGGCAAGGTCAAGCACAAGGAGTTCGTCACCGAGGGCCTCGACAGCGCGCCAGCTGCGTTCATCGGACTGTTGAAGGGCGCCAATTTCGGCAAGCAGCTTGTTCGCGTCGGGCCGGACAAGGCGTAATCCGCCGCAACATCTCGGGGAAGATGACCATGGCAGGAATACTTGAAGGCAAGGTCGCGCTGGTGACCGGCGGCGCTTCCGGCATCGGCCAGGCGACCGCGGTGGTGATGGCACGCGAAGGCGCGCGGGTGGCGGTGGCCGACCGCGCCGAGGCAGACGCAGCAGGGACGGTCGCGCTGATCAATGCGGCCGGCGGCCAGGCGATCGCGATCGGCGGCGATGTGACGCGCGAGGCGGAGGTCGCCGCGATGGTGGCGCGCACGGTCTCGGCGTTCGGCCGGATCGATTGCGCATTCAACAATGCGGGGATCTCCGGACGCGCCGTCGGCCCCGCGGGTCAACGTTCGCATGAACTCAGCCAGGAGGCGTTCGACACCATGCTGGCTGTAAACGTGAGAGGCGTGTTTCTCTGCCTCAAGCACGAGGTCAAGCAGATGCTGGCGCAAGGCGGCGGCGGCGCGATCGTCAACACGGCCTCCATTGCCGGTCTGATCGGTCTTGCCACCTCGGCGCATTACGTGGCGGCCAAGCATGGCGTGGTGGGGCTGACCAAGAGCGCGGCGATCGAATATGCCTTGGACGGCATCCGCGTGAACTGCGTCAATCCCGGCTATGTCGCTACTCCGATGACCAAAGACATTATCGATGAGCGCGGCCAGGACATTCTGGCGAAGGTGCCGATGCGGCGCTTCGGCGTTCCAAACGAGATCGCCGAAGCGGTGGCCTGGATGTGCTCGGACAAGGCCTCGTTCATGACCGGCGCGTCGCATGTGATCGACGGCGGATACCAGGCGGCCTAGGCCGCTCGGCTGTGGGGAACAGGTCAATCAACCTCACGGTCACTTGAGAGGGATCGCGGAACGTCCGTGCGCAAGCATCGTTGGCTCCGACATCCAATGGAGAAGCCAGATGATGAACTGCAAGAAACTATCGCTAGGCCTGGTCGCTGCCACGATTCTGGTGGCCACGCCCGTGATGGCCCAGGAGGTCAATCAGGAACCGGGCGTGATGGGCTTTTACTATCCGAACTCCCGCTACCTCACCGGAGGCTACGGGGTGAGGAGCACACCTGGACCTGGCTACTATTACGGCAACCGCTATCGTGTGGCGCCACGCGTCGGCGCGTTCGCAACCGCGCCGTGGGACGATGGCTCGTACGGCTATTATGGTTCCCCAGGGCTGGTCGAGCGCCAATGGTGATGCGCGCCGATGTCTGAAGCGTAGTCCGGAGGATATTTGTCCGCATGATCTTGCGGTCGTGCGGGATCAAGGCGACGGAGCGGGTGACGACGTAAACGCTTCACCTGTTCCATCAACTTCGGCCGAGCAATTCGTCCAGCCCGATATCGACGAGGCCCGGCGGCTTGAGATACCGGACTTCAACGCTGTCGGGGGTGAAGCGATATTCCACCAGTCCGACTTCCTTGACACCGATCACTTCCTGAATCCGCTCGGGCAGGATGAAGCCGGTTGAAGGCGCCCAGACATGGCGGGTACGGCGCCAAGTGAAATCGCGACGCTGGTGCACGTGGCCGCTTGCCACCAGCCGAAGGTCGACCGCGTCCAGCATTCTGACCAGCCGGTGCCGCGCCGGTTGCGGCACGTAGCGCACGGCGGACGAGGCCAGTTCGGCGTCGTCGGGCGTATTCAGAAACAGCGGCTTGTGCAGGAATAGCGCGACCGGCTTGCCGTTCGTGCGCCCCAGTTCGGATGCCAGCCAGTCGTACTGTTCGGTCTCGCTCTCGAGCCCGCTGTTCATGATCAATGAGTTCAGTCCGATGAAGCTCCAGCCGGCTGCGTCGAAGCACCAGCGGTCCTCGCCGATCACGGCGAGATAATTCTGCCGGTGCTGCTCAGTCGCCGGCTGCTTCGGCGCGTGGCTGACCGCGGTGGGGTTGTCGCCGATGTCGTGATTGCCGGGAAGATGGCGGCATGGCACCGGCAGCGCATCGTGCATTTCCTTGGCGAATTCGAGATCGTCGAGATTGGTCGGCGCGTCGAAGGCAAGATCGCCGGTGTTGATGACGAGATCGGGGTTGGTAGCGTCGATATGCTCGCTGACCCGGTGGAAATTTTCAGTGAGTTTTGGCAGGCGTCGGGAGAGGTGGGTGTCGGAAATTTGGGTCAGACGAAATTCGTGCATGCGTAATCCTCTTATGTCCGATCATAGTCCACACCGGAGTCGGAACGATGACGGTCGCCTGTGGCCCCGATTCTTGCCGGTCGTACCCCGCCACCGGGCCGGCCGAATGGCCGCCCGATCACGGGCTCCAGCGGTGCACGCAATATGCCGCGGCTTTCCGGTTCAAACGCCGCCGTTTCTGAATAAGATCAACCGCATGCGCGGGTGATTGACGTGGCGCAATGCATCGTTCGGGTATCTTTACCCCAACGTCCTTCTCCAGAACGCCAGCATCTCCGTCTTAAACACTTCGGCATCCCCATCGCGGCTGCCGATCTTCGCGCCCTTGCGGCCGTAGCCGGCCTTCAGCGCGTAAACCATCAGATCGCGGTCGACGAGCTTGCTGTCGGCGACGCCGGTGAGCGGATGGATGAAAGCGCCGTCATTGGCGATATAGGCCGTCGGCGCGGCGGGGGAGACCGATGCCTCGGCAATGTTCTCGATTCCCGTGCCCCGGTCAAAACTGTGCTGCGCGCCGCCGATCAGCCGCATGGTCGCCCGGCCGCCGGAGAGGCGGATCGCCTGGCAATGGCCCTGCACCTGCATCGGCGAGCACCATTCGTCGGCGTCTCCCATGATGACGCGGATTTCGGTTTCGTCGACGGACGGATCGAGGAATTGGTGGCCGCTCCAGGGATAGGCGGCGAGCATGCTGCGAAAACCGGCGCCGGCGCCGACCACTGCATCGGCAAAGCGCCGTGTCGCCGCGGTCAGCACCGCCGAGCCGCCGCGACTGTGGCCCTGCGCACCGATCCGGGAGGCGTCGATTTCTGGATGTTCCGCCAGCACCTGCCAGGCCGCCAGCACGTCATAGGCGCTGGCGGCAAACGAGAACTGCGTCTGGTTGGCGACGGTGGAGGTAACGTCGCGCGCGCCAAAACTGTCGAGCACAAAGGCCGCAAAGCCGTCGGCGACCACCGTTTCGGCGTGTTTGACGTGCGAGGACGCGACGCCCAGGCTGCCCGGCACCACCATGACCAGCGGAAGTTTGCCGTTGCGCTTGCGATCGCTCGACGCCGGCAGGAACAGTTTGCCGTCGATGGACAGTCGCGGCAGTTCGGCGGAGTTACCGATGACGTGGAAATAGTTGGCAGGATTCGCGGTGGGAATTTCGAAATTCTGTCCCTTGCTTTGTCCGTGGGCGCCGGCAGTAAAAACAATGTCCTGATCTCGAAATCGCAAGTTGTGCTCCTCCAGCGGCTGCTCTTTTCCGGCGACCGTCAGAAATAGAGTAAAGCGCCCGTAGTTCCCGTCAAAGCAAATGTTCCCGCCGGCAACCGTTTGCATGTTGGGATGCATAGTGGCGATGGAAAGGCGGTCATAATTTTCTTGTGGCGAAATTTCGTCAGGGCGCGCGGCATCGGATCGCGACGGCGTCATGGAAGTCTGACGACGCAGCGCCGGCGTGAGCAGGGACGATGCCGGCGGTCGGGTTTGGCTGCGTCGGCCCGGGATCGGGAAGGTGATGTTCGTCGCTGCTCGCGGAGTTGTTTCAGAACCGGTGCGAACCCAGAACCATCTTAATTCTCGATAGTTGGCAACTGGGCCTTAGGTGTTGGTTCAAGACCAAAGCGGCGCGGTTCCCGGACTACCGGCAAGCGGATTTGTCAGGCGAAGGGTGGCTCGTTATTGCTTCAGGCTTGGCGCAGGATTCGGGGAGATTCTCATGTCGGTTCAAATGGTTTTGCTGCCGGTCTTCGTCCTGGTCGGGCTTGCTTTCTTCCTGATGATGTGGATGGTGACCGCCCGAACCAAGGCGGTGAAGGCCGGGGAAACCAGCCTGAAGGACATCGCCGCGGGGCAGCCGAAATATCCGGTCCGCGTGGCCCAGATCGGCAATTGCTTCTCAAATCAGTTCGAAGTACCCCTCCTGTTCTACTTCCTGATCGCGCTGGCGCTGCCGCTGCGCCGGGCTGATCTCTTCATCGTGCTGATGTCCTGGGTGTTCGTGGTGACGCGATTTGCCCATGCCGGCATTTTCGTCACCTCGAATAACATCCAGCAGCGCAGCCTGGCGTGGTTTGCCGGCGCGCTGGTGGTGCTGGCGATGTGGATTTATTTCGCGGTGAAGCTTTTGCTTCTGATCTAGAAAGCTTTTCTCATGACGCCCGCCGCCCGACTGTCCGCCGCCATCGAACTGATCGAGACCATCGACGCACAACGGGTTCCCGCGGCGAAAGCACTGAAGGAGTGGGGCACCGCGCACCGCTACGCCGGCTCGGGCGATCGCGCCGCGATATCAGGGCTGATCTGGGACGTGCTGCGACGGCGATCCTCCAGCGCCTTTCTGATGGACGCCGATACGCCGCGGGCGCGGGTGCTCGGCATGCTCAAGCTCGAACGCGGCATGGATGCTGACACCATCGCCGCGCTCTGTGACGGTTCGCGCTTTGCGCCGGAACCGCTGACCGAGGCCGAACGCGCGGCGCTCACCTCGCGCAACCTCGATTCCGCGCCGCCGCACATCGCGGGCGACTATCCCGAGTGGCTCGATGCGCCGCTGGCCGCCGTGTTCGGTGACGACCGCGTGGCGGAAGCCACTGCGATGGCCAGCCGCGCGCCGCTCGATCTGCGCGTCAACACGCTGAAGGCCAAGCGCGAAAAGGTGCTGGCGTCGCTCAAGCATCTCGGCGCGCAGGAAACGCCGTGGTCGCCGCTCGGCCTGCGCATCGAACTCGGCGCCGATGCCCGCAACCCCGGCATCCATGCCGAGGAGGATTTCATCAAGGGCGCGATCGAAGTGCAGGACGAGGGCTCGCAGCTCGCGGCGCTGTTCACGGCCGCAAAACCCGGCGAGCAGGTAATCGATCTCTGTGCGGGCGCCGGCGGCAAGACGCTGGCGCTGGCTGCGATGATGCAGGGCAAGGGCCGCCTGATCGCGACCGACCATGACAAGCGCCAGCTCGCCCCGATTTACGAGCGGCTGTCGCGCGCCGGCGTCCACAACGCCGAGGTTCGCGCGCCGAAGGGGGAGGACGATCCTCTGGCCGACATCCGTGCGTCAGCCGATCTCGTGCTGATCGACGCGCCTTGCACCGGCACGGGAACCTGGCGCCGCAACCCCGACGCCAAATGGCGGATGCGACCCGGCGCGCTCGAAGTCCGCCTGAAGGACCAGGCGGCAGTGCTTGATCGCGCGGCAGCGCTGGTGAAGCCGGGAGGCCGGATTGTCTACGTCACCTGCTCGGTCTTGCCGAGCGAGAATGGCGATCAGGTTCGCGGTTTCATTTCGCGTCATCCGGAGTTTTCGATTCAGCCGCCGAACGAGACGGCGAGCGTGCTGTGGGACAAGGCCGAGGATTTCGAGAAGGCCGCGCTGCGATCGCCGGAGGGCTGGCTGATGACGCCGCGAAGGACGGGCACGGATGGGTTTTTCGTGTCGGTGCTGAAGAAGGCGTGATCGCGTAGGGTGGGTTGAGCTCTTCGGGAAACCCATCAATCCCGGTCGCCAAAGGATTAAATGGGTTTCGCGAACAGCTCAACCCATCCTACCGCTCAATCACTCCGGCTGGATATTCGCGTCCTTCACCACCTTCGCCCATTTTCCGATCTCTGCGCGGATATGCTCGCCGAATCGCGCCGGCGTGCCGCCGACGGGGTCGACGCCCTGGTCGACAAATCGCTTCTTCACATCCTCCATCTTGAAGATCGCATTCAACTCGGTATTCAGCTTCTGCACGACTTCCGGCCGCATCCCTGCGGGCCCGACGATGCCGAACCACACCGTGACCTCGTAGCCGGGAACGCCGGCCTCCGACACCGTCGGCACGTTTGCCGCGAGCTGTGAGCGCGCCTTGCTGCTCACGCCGAGCGCGCGCAACTTTTCGCCGTTGACTTGCGGCAGCACATTTGGCGTGTTGTCGAAAGCGATATCGATGTGCCCGCCGAGCATGTCGTTGACCATCGGCGCGCTGCCTTTATAGGGCACATGCACGAGGTCGATCCCGGCCATGCTCTTGAACAGTTCCATCGACAGATGGTTGGAAGAGCCGATGCCGGTGGAGCCGTAACTGACCTTGCCGGGATTCTTTTTGGCGTAGTCGATCAACTCCTTCACAGAATTTATCGGCAGCGACGGCTTGATCACCAGAAGATTTTGCGTCTGCCCGGCAAGAATCAGCGGCGTGAAATCCTTCACCGTGTCGTAGGGTAGGTTCTTGTAGATGCTGGGGTTGGCGCCGAACGGGAATGCTACGCCGAGCAGGGTGTAGCCGTCGGGCGCGGCCTTGGCGACGGCCTCAGAGCCGATCAGCGTGCCGCCGCCCGGCCGGTTTTCGACCACGACGGGAACGTTCCAGGCCTCGCTGAGCTTTTGCGAAACGATCCGCGCCAGCGTGTCGTTGAAGCCGCCGGGCGGGTAGGGCACGACGTAGCGGATGGTCCGGCTCGGGTAATTGTCCGGATCAGCCGGCGGCGCGGCAGTCTGCGCCGATGCCGCAGTGCCGCAGACGAGGAGAGCGAGGAGCGCGCGGCAGGCGAAGTGAACGAAAGAGCGTGCGCTCGATAAACCTTCAGCCTGCGGCGTGTCAGACATAGCAGGGTCCCTCGATCAGTGGATGGGCGTTGATGAAGTCCTCATTGATCTCGACGCCGAGGCCCGGCGTTTCCGACGGCTTCACGCAGCCGTCCTTGTCGAGCTTGTAGGGAAGGCCGCCGACCTCATCGCGGAACGGGTTGTGTTTGGCGACATCTCCTTCGAAATAGCCGGGGAGATCGACGGCGGCGAGTGTGTTGATGGTCGCGGCCATATTGATGCCGGTCGCCGAGGTGTGCGGGTTGTAGGAGAGCTTCCACGCATAGGCCATGCCGGCGATCCGCATCGCTTCGGTGACGCCGCCGGTCTTGGACAGGTCCGGCTGCACAAAACTCACCGCGCCGTCCTCGATCAGGCGGGTGAATTCGAACCGGGTGAAATGATTTTCGCCGGCGGCCAGCGGCGTGGTGCCGAGCGAGGCGGCCGTCTGGTAGGAGCGATAGTCCTGCGCCGGAAACGGCTCTTCCAGCCATCCGATCTGCAGTTCCTGGTAGGCCGGCATCACGCGGCGCACGTCGTCGACGGTGTAACCGGTGTTGGCGTCCACCAGGATCTCGATGTCATCGCCGACCGCCTCGCGGACGGCAGTGGCACGGGCGACGTCGTCGCGCGGGTTGTCGCCGACGCGCAGCTTGACGGCGCGATAGCCTTGCGAGACGTAGCCGAGCGCTTCCTGCGCGAGCGATGCCGGAGGCTGGTAACCGAGCGAGATGCCGCCCGCATACGCCTTGATCGATTTCGAGGCGCCGCCGAGCAATTTGTAGAGCGGCCAGCCGACGGCCTTGGCGCGGATATCCCACAGCGCCAGATCGAGGCCACTCAAGGCCATCGCGGCGGCATAGCCCATGCCGTGGCTCGCCAACTGCATCTGGTAGACCCGCTGCCAGACGCCGACGACATCGATCGCATCCATGCCGACGACGAGTTCCGAGATCGTGGTGTCGATCAGTTTTGCAATCGCGCCGGGGCAGCGGCCGTGATGGGCCTCGCCCCATCCGGTCAGCCCCTCATCGGTAGAGACTTTCACCAGCACCGCATCGCGCTTGACGGCGCGGCCGATGCCGAGCCGGACGTTCTGGCCTTCCGGCACGCGGTAGGAAATCGGGACGGCCTTGATCGATGTAATGCGCATGGTGGGGACCTCACGCCGCCTTGTAGGCGGGATTGACGAGATTGAGCGGCTGCTCGCCGCGCAGGATGCGAAGCATTTCCTCGGCCGAGCCCACCGCCATCGCGCGGCCGCTGGTGGCGGTGATCCCGGCGGTATGCGGCGTCAGCAAGAGGTTCGGACAATCGAACAGAGCGTCATTCGCGGGCAGGGGCTGCACGTCGAACACGTCGAGCGCAGCGCCACCGATCTTCTGTGCCCTCAGCGCATCGACGAGGGCTCGCGTCTCGATCACGGCGCCGCGCGAGACGTTGACCAGCACGGCGTGCGACCGCATCCGTGAGATCAGCGCGCGGCTGACCATGCCGCGGGTTTCGTCGGTCAGCGCGCAGCACACCGCGATCGCGTCGCTGCGGGCGAACAAATCCTCGAGCGAGACTTCCTCCACGCCTGATGGCAGCGCGCCCTTGCGGCGGGAGGTGCCGAGCACCTTCATCCCAAAGCCGTCGCGCGCGATATCGGCGATGCGGCGGCCGATGGTGCCCACGCCGAGGATGCCGAGCGTGGTCGTGCTGAGTTCGGTAAAACCGTCTGCTGCCGGGCGCGCCGCATTCCAGCCCTTGCTGCGCAGATTGCCGTCCAGCTGGTAGAGCGGTCGGCGAAGATGCATCAGCGCCGACATGACGTATTCGGCGACCGCGTTGGTGTTGCTGCCCGGCAGGTTGGCGACCGCGATGCCGCGCGCAGTGGCGGCGGCAACCGGGATAAAGTCGAGGCCGACGCCGTGCCGTACCATGCCCTTCAGGCGCGGCGCATGGTCCACGATATCGTCGGGCAGTTTGGCGCGCACGATGATGCCGTCGGCCTCCCTGGCCCATTCGCGCAGGGTCTCGGCCTTCGCGTCCGGCGGCACGATCATCCTGACGTGCGGCGCGAGGATCGCTTCGCCGTCGGGATGCATCGCATTGGTCAACAGAACGATCGGCTTGTCAGGCATCTGGCGCGGGTCCTTCGATGATCGGATTGTGCAGGCGGCCGAGACCCTCGACCTCGACCTCGACGGTCGAGCCCGGCTGGAGCCACGCCGGCGGCTTGTGTAGTCCAGCCACGCCGGCCGGTGTGCCGGTGGCGATGATGTCGCCGGGTTCGAGCACCTGCAGGGAGGAGAGATAGGCGACGAGATCGGCGACGTCGAACAGCATGTTCCGCGTCGAGCCGGATTGCAGCATGCGGCCGTCGACCTTCAGCGTTACCGTGAGCGCGTGCGGGTCCTTCACCTCGTCGCGCGAGGCGAGAAATGGCCCGAACGGCCCGAACGTCGCGAAATTCTTGCCGCGGTTGAAGTGGCCGTCGGCCTTGATGATCTCGCTGGCGCTGATGTCGTTGAAACAGCCATAGGCCACGACGTGATCGAGCGCTCGCTCCTTGCTGACCTTCTCGACGCGGGTGCCGATTACGGCGGCCAGTTCAGCCTCATAGGTGACCCCGCCGATACCTTTCGGCAGCACGATCGGCTGTCCGCAGCCCAGGATCGTATGCTGTGCCTTCATGAACAGCACCGGCTTGTCCGGCGGTGCCATGCCGCGCTCGGCGAGCGCATCGCGGTAATTGTGAGCGATGCCGAAAATGCGCCGCGGCTTTGGCAGCGGCGCTGTCAGCGTGACGGTGACAAGCGGAAGCGTGGCTTCTTGCGTCAGTCCGTGCGCGCCGATCTGCGCGACGACCTCGTCGAGGCCGGCATCGATCAGGGCCAGCATCTGCGGCTGGGTGTCCCGCAGCGCCCCCCGCATCGAGGGATGCGCGAGGTCGACAACGCGGTCATCCGCCCCGTCGCCATTCCCGAGCAGTACGCCGGCGCGTACAAAATCCTCGGTCCGGAAGCTGACGAATTTCATGATCAGCTACCGGTTCAGGCGACGCGATAGCGGTCTATCACGCGGCGATCGACCTCGATGCCGAGGCCGGCGCCGGTCGGCACCGCAATGACGCCCTTGACCTGGTTGATCGGCGTAACGGCCAGATGGTCGCGGAACGGGTTTTCCTCCTGCTCGAATTCCAGCATCGGCGGCATTGGAAACAGGCTCGGCGGCTGGTCCGGTATGGAGGCCAGGAAATGGATGGTGGCGGCGAGGCCGACTGCGGAGCCCCAGGCATGCGGCACGCATTCCACGCCATGGGTCGAGGCGAGGGCTGCGATCTTCTTGCATTCGGTGATGCCGCCCGCCGCGCAGACGTCGGGCTGCACGATGTCCATCGCCTTGCGCACGATGGCGTCGCGAAAACCCCAGCGGGTGAATTCGTTTTCGCCGCCGGCCACCGCCATGTCGAGCGCCCGCGACACCTCGACATAGCCGTCGATATCCTCCGGCGAAATCGGCTCCTCGAACCACTCGATATCGAGTTCTTCCAGCCTGCGGCCGAGCCGGATCGCGGCGGGGACCGAGAAGCAGTGGTTGGCGTCGACCATCAGCTTGATATCGGGACCAATGGCCTCTCGCACCGCCTTGACGCGATCGAAGTCGCGCTTGATCGAGCCGAGCCCGATCTTCATCTTGATCGCCTTGAAACCCTTCTCGACGTAGCCGGAAGCTTCCTCGACGGCTTCGTCGACCAGCCGGTCCATGTCGGTGAAATAGAGCCCGGTCGCGTAGGCATTGACGGAGGTGCGGAACGCACCGCCGATCAGCTTGTGAACCGGCTTGTTGCAGGATTTTCCGACGATGTCCCACAGCGCGATGTCGATGCCGCTGATGGCGGCGATCGACATGCCCTTCGGGCCGTAATCCTTGATCCGGTTATAGAGATCTTCCCAGATCACCTCGACGTCGAACGGATCGCGGCCAATGACGCGCGGCGCCAACTGGGTGTCGATGAAAGCCTTGGCGACGGCGGAGGGGCCGTAGCATTCGCCCCAGCCCGTGATGCCGTCGTCGGTCTCGATCTCGACGAGACAGGTGCCGCGGGTTTTGTACAGCCAGCCGCGCGAGGAGGTGAAGGGCCGAGCGACCGGGGCCGCGACGACGTGACAGGTGATTTTCTTGATGGGCAAGCGAATGGCCTTTGTCTTGATGCGGGGAGGAAACGGCGGCGATGTCGCCGGCTATTCTTTCTGGTCCTTGAAGACCTGCGCGGCGACCGTGCCGAGCGCACCGGCAACGCTGTCGACTTCCTTGGTCAGCGCATCTCCCGTGAGATCGTCGACCAAAAACGCGTTCTTCTTGGAGAATTCCTTGAAGCGGGGATCCTGGATCGCCGCGCGGAACGCCGTGATCAGCTTGGTCCTGACGTCGGCGGGGAGGCCGGCGGGCGCGACCACATAGGCCATCTGCACCACGGGGCCGTAGGGGAAAACGTCGTACCCCTTGTCCTTGAAGGTCGGGACGTCCGGAAACATCTCCAGCCGCTCGTTGGCAAAAATGCCGATCGGCTTCAGCAGGCCTTCCTGGATCTGCCCCAGCGTTTCCGACGGCTTTAGCACGCCGGATGCGACATGCCCGCCGAGCAGGTCGGCGACCACCTTCGATCCGCCGGTATAGGGTACGTTGACATAGTTGGTGCCGGCGGCGCGCGCCGTCATCGACGCGAAGATGTGGTTGAGGTTGTAATTGCCGGGCGTGCCGATCGTCACCTTGTCGGGATTGTCCTTCATCAGCTTGATGAAGTCTTCGAGCGATTTTGGCTCGGCCTTGGCCGGCACCAGCAGCATCAACGGATCGGTCGAGACGCGGGCGATGTGGGTGAATTGCGCATTGGTCAGCGGCGTCTTGCCCTGCGCGATCAGTGCCAGCGTCGAACTGGTGCCCATGCCGATGGTGTAGCCGTCCGGCGCCGAACCCGCGACGCGGCGCATGCCGATGGTGCCGGTGGCGCCGACCACGTTCTCGATCACGATTTTGATGCCGTGCTCGCGCAGGATCGGATCGAGCGCGCGCGCTGCGACGTCGTTCGAACCGCCGGCATTCCAGGGCACGATGAATGTGATGTCGCGTGAAGGATAGGTCTGGGCCTGGCTGGGCGTAGCCAGTACCGCCAGCGCGCACGCCAGAATAATCGAGCCCTGTTTGAGCATTGTTGTTTCCTCCCGTTTTGTTGTTTGTTATAACAAACAACATGGGTGGTCAAGGGATCACCTTGGGACCGGGAATTTGCGCCTTGCCGCGCGCTGGGATAGCGAGCGTTTGATGACGACGTCACTGAAGCGAATCGAACGCGAACCGCTGTGGGATCTGGCCCATGCGCAGTTGCGCGATGCGCTGCTCGCGGGCCGGTTCGAGCCCGGCACCGTGCTGACGCTGCGTTTTCTCGCCGAACAATTCGGCACCTCGATCACGCCGGTGCGCGACGCCGTCACGCGCCTGGTGGCGCAGGGCGTGCTGCAGCAAGGCCCGCGCAATTCGGCGATCGTGCCGAACCTGTCGCGCAAGGAACTCGCCGACCTGACAGTGGTGCGCTGCGCGCTCGAAGGCCGCGCGGCGCGCGAGGCCGCGCTGCAGAAGCATGACGCCGCAACGTTTCGCCAGCTCGAGGAGCGCCTGTCAAAAATGCAGTCGCTGATCCAGGCGCGAAAGCTCGAAAGCTATCTCGAACATCACCGCAAATTCCATTTCGGCATCTACGCGATGTCCGGCATCCCGCTGCTGGTCGACACCATCGAGAACATGTGGCTGCGCTGCGGCCCGGTGCTGTCCTTCGTGATCCCCGAATATGTCGTGCTGCTGAAGGGCTGGGATCACCACACCGCCGCGCTGAAGGCGATTCTGGCCGGCGATGCGGCGCGCGCCGAGGCCGAGATCGTCGCCGACATTACGGAGGCCGCGCATTATCTCGGCGGGCTCGGGGATGCGACCGGGCAATTGCGGCGGCCCGCGATTCTGTAGGGTCAGCAGAGCGAAGCGTGCCCACCATCCATCGTCGAGCAAGCCGAAAGATGGTGGGCTCGCTTCGCTCAGCCCACCCTACAACTGCTTAATCCACAATGAACAGCTTCGCGCCCGTCTTCGTCGACGACCGATGCGCTGCGTCGCCGAAATCCGACACCTGGTAGCTCATGCCCGCCTTCAGCGTGAACTTGCGCCCGTCGCGCAGTTCGGTCTCAAGCTCGCCTTCCAGCACATAGAGCACGTGTCCGCGATCGCACCAGTGATCGGCGAGATAGCCTGGCGAATACTCCACCATTCGGACGCGCAGATCGCCGATGTCGAGCGTGTGCCACAGCGCCTCGCCGGTTTCTCCGGCATGTTTCGTCGCGGGGACCTTGCGCCAGTCGGTAACGGTGAAGGGCAGGGTGGGGATTTTCATGGGAGTGTCCTGCAATGGATGCGTAGGGTCGGCAAAGCGTAGCGTGCCCGCCACCATCAACATCTTTTATCGTGAATGGTGGGCTCGCTTAGCCCACCTGCTGTTCTTCAATGCGCGAGATGGTTGGCCGAACCTTGCCTGATCTTTCCCTCGGCATCGAGCCGAAGATATTCGCAGATCTGCGCGCCGCGTTCATTCTGGTAGAACACGACCACGCTGTCCGGGCTGACATAGGTGTCGATCAAATCGAACCGCAGGTTGGGCAGCATCGCCAGTGCCTTGCCCCAATATGCCCGCAGCCTGTCCTTGCCGCGCAGGGTGCCGTCGGCTTCGAAGCCGAGCGCCTGGATCTTGTCCGAGGTCATTTCCGCGTCGTCGGTGTAGAGCGCGAGCACCCGTTCGAGTTCGTGCGAATTCCAGGCTGCGATCCATTCCCGGCCGAGCGCGGCGATGTCCGCTGCCGCGTGATGCGGGGTGTGCATGGTTTTCTCCCTTCGCTGTCGATGGGTGGCGCGGGCCAAATTAGGTCAATAATACTTACCTAATAGCATCTGTCCATGCCCCATAAAGAATGTGGGTCGGCCGTTTGCCGCGGTTGCGAGGCTGCCCCCCGTCGCGTAATTCCTCTCCATGACAGCAGCACAGAAAGCCAGCGAGTCGACGCCGTCAGTGGCCTCGGCGCATGACAAGATTCTGATCGTCGATTTCGGCAGTCAGGTGACGCAACTGATCGCCCGCCGGGTGCGCGAGGAGGGCGTCTATTCCGAGATCGTCCCGTTCCAGAAGGCCGAAGCCGCCTTCAAGGAAATGAAGCCGAAAGCGGTGATCCTCTCTGGCGGCCCGGAGTCGGTGCACGAGGAAGGCTCGCCCCGCGCCCCGCAACTGATCTTCGATTCCGGCGTGCCCGTGCTCGGCATCTGCTACGGCCAGATGACCATGGCCGCCCAGCTCGGCGGCGAGGTCGAGGGCGGCCACCACCGAGAATTCGGCCGCGCCGATGTCGAGGTCAAGGCCGCCAGCAATCTTTTCGAATCGACGTGGTCGATGGGCGAGAAGCATCCGGTGTGGATGAGCCACGGCGACCGCATTACCAAAATGCCGCCAGGCTTCACGGTGGCCGGCGTCTCGCCGAACGCGCCGTTCGCCGTGATCCAGGACGAGAAGCGCAAATATTACGGCCTGATGTTCCACCCCGAAGTGGTGCATACGCCCGACGGCGCCAGGCTGATCCGCAATTTCGTCCGCAAGGTCGCCGGGCTGACCGGCGACTGGACCATGCGCGCCTTCCGCGAGGAGGCGATCGAAAAGATCCGCGCCCAGGTCGGCAAGGGCAAGGTGATCTGCGGCCTCTCCGGCGGCGTCGATTCCGCCGTGGCCGCCGTGCTGATCCATGAAGCGATCGGCGACCAGCTGACGTGTGTGTTCGTCGATCACGGCATGCTGCGGCTCGACGAGGCGAAGACCGTCGTCGACCTGTTCCGGCATCACTACAACATCCCGCTGGTGCATGTGGATGCCTCAAAAACATTCCTCGGCGAACTCGACGGCGTCACCGACCCCGAAAAGAAGCGCAAGACCATCGGCCGCCTGTTCATCGACGTGTTCGATGCGGAAGCGAAAAAGCTCGGTGGCGCGGACTTCCTTGCGCAAGGCACGCTCTATCCTGATGTGATCGAGAGCGTCTCCTTCACCGGCGGCCCCTCGGTGACGATCAAGTCGCACCACAATGTCGGCGGTCTCCCCGAACGCATGAACATGAAGCTGGTCGAGCCGCTGCGCGAACTGTTCAAGGACGAAGTCCGCGTGCTGGGTCGCGAACTCGGCCTCCCCGAAATCTTCGTCGGACGCCACCCGTTCCCGGGCCCCGGCCTCGCCATCCGCTGCCCCGCCGAGATCACAAAGGAAAAGCTCGACATCCTCCGCAACGCCGATGCCGTCTATATCGACCAGATCCGGAAGCACGGCCTCTACGACCAGATCTGGCAGGCCTTTGCCGTGCTGCTGCCGGTGAAGACGGTGGGCGTGATGGGCGACGGCCGGACGTATGAATATGTCGTGGGCCTCCGTGCCGTCACCTCCACCGACGGCATGACGGCGGACTTCTATCCGTTCGAGATGAAGTTCTTGGGCGAGACGGCGACGCGGATCATCAACGAAGTGAAGGGCGTGAACCGGGTGGTATATGACGTGACGAGCAAGCCGCCGGGGACGATTGAGTGGGAGTAGACGATACCCTCACCAGCGCTCAGGCATAGCCAACCCATCCGCGCCAGGTAAAAGCCGCGTAGAACGTCTCCACATCCCTGAAGCCGGCCTCGCGCAGGACTTCCGCGTCCTGTTCTGGATCGAGCAGGCTGAGGTGGGTCCCGACGGCGGAGCGGGCTTTCTCGGTGAGGTCCGGGTCGGCGCCGGAGGCGATCCCAAAGGCGGCATAGCGCGATAGCCATCGCGTGCGCCCGGCGTCGGCTTGCGGAAAACTCAAATGGGCGGCCACGAAGGGGGCGCCGGGCTTGAGGCGGCGGTGGATTTCCGCGGCGGTTCGCCGACGCTCGTCAATGGCGAGGAAATGCAGTGTCAGCAGGCAGGTCGCGGCATCGAACGGGCCGTCCGGGGCGTCATCGATATAGCCCTGCTGCAACCGAACGCGGGCGTTGAGCGGCCCGAGCCTCCGCTCGGCCTGCTGCAGCATCGCCGCGGCAGGGTCGACGCCGACGAAACGCCAGCCAGGTTCGGCCTCCGCGAGGGCCTTCAACTCCAGCCCGCCGCCGGCGCCGAGCACCAGCACTTGCGCGTCAGGCGCAGCCCGCTCGGCGAGCAGGATGCGGGTCATGCGGTGGAGGTCGGTAAAGCCGGGTACGAAGCGCGGCGGTCCATCCGCATATCGCGCCACCGCCTCGGGATCGGAGAAGGCCGCCACGAATGGCGGGGTAGCTGAATCAAGTTGCATGCGCGATCTCCAGGCGGTGGCGGTTGCGCCGGTCACCCAGACGCTTCTTGAAGTCGGCGCTCAACATCGCGAGAGTCACGTTGCCGAGGCGGGACAGCAGCAACGCCTCCGCTTCGTCGAACGCCTGGTCAAGCGCGGCGTTCACGGCCTGCTCGACGAGGCAACCGGGTGCTTCCGTTCGGTTTCCGACCGCGAACAGCGAAGGTTGGCCAAGGGCTTCGTAGACGTCCTTCAGCGATATCGTCGCGAGGTCGCGGGCGAGGGTCCAGCCCCCGCCATGGCCCTTTTCCGATCGCACATAGCCGTGATCCCGCAGCCCCGACATGATCCGCCGTATGACCACCGCATTGGTATCCATGGCTTTCGCCAGCGCCTCCGACGTCACCGGCGCTTTCTGTTCCGCCATGTGAAGCAGGACGTGCAACACGCCTGACAATCGGCTGTCTCTTTTCATGTAACTATTGATATTACATGATTGGCGGTGGGTCAAGCTCATGTCTAACTGAATGCCACGGCCACGCGTCAAGCGCGCTCGCCGCGCCGATCACCTCTGCTCAAACGCCGGCTGCGCACGACGCATCACCATGTTAGGAGATCGCATCGTTCACCGGAGTAAGCCCTTGATGTCCGTCGCGACCGCAGCCAGCAACGCCGCCACCCCGACCGCCGCCGAAACCGACCCGCTGGCGCTGGGCTGGATGCAGGGCTTCCCGCCGCCGCCCGACAAACTCATCACCTTCCAGAACGGCTCGTTCCGCAGCTTCCCCGAGCTGCGCTGGGCCTGGAGCAATGTCCGCCAGCTGGTGCCGACGGTAAACGTCTGGCGCGGGGCGGGGCCGGCATCGGTGCTGCCGCGCGAGGAGCATGATATCGGCGCGTCGGCCTCCGTCACCACGGACGGCCGGCCGATGACGTTTTCGAGAATGCTCGAAGAAACCTATGCCGACGGCATCGCCGTGCTGCACCGGGGCAAGCTGATCTACGAGCGCTATTTCGGCGCGCTGAAGCCGCACAAGCCGCACATCTCCATGTCGGTAACGAAATCGTTCACCGGCACGCTCGCCGGCATTCTGGTGGCGGACGGCAGGATCGATCCGCAGGCGCCGATCATCGAATACGTCCCCGAGTTGAAGGCGAGCGCCTTCGGCGACGCGCGCGTGCATGAGGCGATGGATATGACGACGGGCCTCGAATACACGGAAATTTATACCGACAAGAATTCCGATGTGTGGGGGCTGCGGCGCGCCAACGGCATGGCGCCGATCGAGCCGGGTTATGAGGGCGCCACCAACATCTTCGATTTCCTGTGCGCGCAGAAGAAGCAGGGCGAGCACGGCAAGGCCTTCGCCTACAAGACCGTCAATTCCGACGTGCTGGCCTGGATCTGCCGCCGCGCAAGCGGCATGACGCTGTCCGACCTGCTCTCCGAGCGCATCTGGAGTCCGATGGGGGCGGAAGAGGACGCGCATTATCACGTCGACCGCATCGGTACCGAAAGCGGCGGCGGCGGGCTTTCGACCACGCTGCGCGATCTCGCCCGCTTCGGCGAGACGATCCGCAATCACGGCCGCTTCAACGGCCGCCAGATCGTGCCCTCGCAGTTCGTCGAGGAGGTCGCCCGCGGCGGCGATCCCGCAAAATTCAAGCCGGCCGGCTATACCACGCTGCCCGGCGCGTCCTACCGCCATCAATGGTGGGTGACGCACAATGCGCACGGCGCCTACATGGCGCGCGGCGTGTACGGGCAGGGCATCTATATTGACCCGAAGGCCGAGATGGTGATCGCCCGCTATGCCTCGCACCCGTCGGCCGGCAACGCCGCCAACGATCCCGTGACGCTGCCGGCCTACATGGCGCTGGCCAAGGATCTGATGGCGGGCGGCTGATGCCGCTTCGCCTCTAGCCCCGCACCGCGGCCTCGATTTTCGCGACGTCGATCTTGCCCATCGGCATCATCGCCGCGAAGGCGCGCTTGGCGACGTCGCCGCCCTTGGCCATCGCGTCGGTCAGCACGCGCGGCGTGATCTGCCACGACACGCCCCACTTGTCCTTGCACCAGCCGCAGGCGCTCTCCGTGCCGCCACTGCCGACGATCGCGTTCCAGTAACGGTCGGTTTCCGCCTGGTCCTCGGTCGCGATCTGAAACGAGAACGCCTCGCTTTGCTTGAACATGTCGCCGCCGTTGAGGCCGATGCAGGGCACGCCGCACACGGTGAACTGCACCGTCAGCACCTGGCCGGCCTTGCCGCCGGGAAAGTCGGAGGGCGCTTTATGAATGGCGTCGACGCTGCTGTTCGGAAAGGTCTTGGCGTAGAACTGCGCGGCTTCTTCGGCGTCGTGGTTGTACCAAAGGCAGATCGTGTTCTTGTTCATCGGGTCTTTCCTTGATCTGCCGCACGGGGCGGCGGTGACGGTCGGTTCTCGGCCCAAGGACGTTCGAAAACCCGGTGTCCCGACATCGTCGCTATGTTTTTTTGCAGGTCCCCGGAAGGTGGAAAGATCGAAGGATTGCCTGGGTTCCGCTGATTGGTCGACCCGGTGCGGTGGAAGAGGAATCGTGCCTGTTCCCGCCTATCGCATTCGCCCATGCGGGCTGCGAACGCGCTGTAGCTGCGAAACCTTGACCGATATAGATTGCTTCGCGATCTGGGCTTTTGAGCAAGGGACACAGGAAATATGGCGGACGACACCAACGTTCGGGCTGGTCAGTGCCATTGCGGCGCGGTGCGGTTTGAGGCGACGCTCAGCGACGGCTTCAATTCGGCCCTCCGCTGCACCTGTTCGTACTGCCGCATGCGCGGCGCGGTCGTGGTCATGGCGGAGATGGGTGGGATCAAGATACTTCAGGGCGAGGATGTGCTCACGAGCTACCGCTTCAATACCGGCGCCGCGCAGCACTTCTTCTGTTCCCGTTGCGGAATCTACACCCATCATCAGCGGCGATCGAACCAGAATTCATATGCCGTGAACGTGGCTTGCCTCGATGGCGTGAGCCCGTTCGATTTTTCCGAGGTGCCCGTCATCGATGGCGTCAATCACACCAGCGACACCGGCCGGCCGACGCGCCGGGCGGGCACGCTGCGCTTCATCCCCACCGACGGATGATCCCTTATAAATAGTATTGACTTATATAAGTGGTAGACGATATTCATCCTGCCCGGAAAACAGGGAGATCAGGATGGAAATCGAAGTCGCCAGGGTGTTGGGGCTGGTCTCGCGCGCGGTGCGCAACTTCGACAAGGACGGCAAGCCGGCCAGCGCCGTGACGCTGACACGGCTGTACGACACCAGCGTCGACGATCTCTGGGACGCGCTGACCGACAGGGAGCGCATCGCGCGCTGGTTTCTGCCGGTCGAGGGCGATCTCGCGCTCGGCGGAAAATACCAGATCAAGGGCAATGCGGGCGGAACCATCACGGCCTGCGCGCCGCCGACGCATTTCGCCGCCACCTGGGAATTCGGCGGCGCGGTGAGCTGGATCGACGTCGCGCTCGCGGCGGAACGCAACCAGGCGCGGTTGACCTTGGAGCACACCGCGATCATTGAGGACCACTGGAATCAGTTCGGCCCCGGCGCGGTCGGCATCGGGTGGGATCTCGCCATTGCGGGCCTCGAGCGCTATCTTGCGACCGGCGCGGCGGTCGATCACGCGACCGCCGAGGCATGGATGGTTTCTCCCGACGGCAAGGCGTTCATGAGCGAGAGCGGCGAATTCTGGCGCGCGGCGCATGTCGCGAGCGGCGTCGACGCGGCCTCGGCCCGGGAACGCTCGGACCGTACGATCGCGTTCTATCGCGGCGAGTTGCCGCCCGATATGGCCCACCCCGGCACAGGAAGCTGATGCACGTCTTCGAAGTCCTTTCCGATCCGGTGCGCCGCCGCATCCTGGAATTGCTCGGTCCGGGCGAGATGGCATCCGGCGCCGTGGTGGAGGCGATCGGCAGGGAATTCGGGATCACGCAGGCCGCCGTGTCGCAGCATCTGAAGGTGCTACGCGAGAGCGGGTTTGCAAAGGTTCGCGCGGATGCGCAGCGGCGGCTCTATTCGGTGGATGCCGCCGGCCTTCAGGCAGTGGACGCCTGGATCGGCCAGTTCAGAGGTTTTTGGGAGCCGAAGCTGGATGCGCTGGCGACGGAGATCGCGCGCGGCAAACGCGCGCGCCGCAACGCGCCGGTAAGCGGGAGAGCCGGCAAACGCGCCTGAACCGCTTCGCCCGAGCGAGCGGAACGATGTCAATCCGCGATGCTGATCTTGGCGTCCGAAATCACCCTGGTCCATCGATCGACATCGCCGGCGACGAGGTGTTTCAGATAGGCGCGACGGCTGATCGGGCGCCGGAGCCACGGTCAGGGCCGTCACCCTTCTCATTCCAGTTACTCCCTTTTATGGTTGGTCGACAGAGCGACCGCCTGCTTGTGGGCGAATGGGCGCGGACGCACCAGCGCGGACCGGGAGAGATCGTTTGAACCTCTATGCAAAACTGCTCGCGCGCGAGGCGGAGCGGCGCCCCGTCCGGGTTGGACTGATCGGCGCCGGCAAGTTTGGCGCGATGTATCTGCATCAGGCGCTGCGGACGCCCGGCGTGCACATCGTCGGCATCGCCGATCTGTCGCCGGCGCGTGCGATCGAGAACCTGAAGCGCGTCGGATGGGCCGAGGCGCGCTATGGCGCGGCGTCGCTCGACGATGCGCTGCAGCACGGCACGACGTACCTCGGCGACGACTGGGAGACGCTCGTCAAATTCCACGGCATCGACGTGATCGCCGAGTGCACCGGCAATCCGGTGGCCGCCGTCGAACACTGTCTGGCGGCATTTTCGACGGGCAAGCCGATCATCAACGTGACGGTCGAGGCCGACGCGTTCTGCGGCCCGATCCTGGCGCACAAGGCGAAACAGGCCGGCGTGATCTACAGCCTGGCCTATGGCGATCAGCCGGCGCTCGCCTGCGATCTCGTCGATTGGGCGCGGGCCTGCGGCTTTCCGGTGGTCGCGGCCGGCCGCGGCCACAAATGGTTGCCGAAGTACCGGGAATCGACGCCGGAAACGGTGTGGGATCACTGGGGCCTGACGGCCGAGCAGGCGGCCCGCGGCGGCATGAATCCAAAGATGTTCAATGCGTTTCTCGATGGCTCAAAACCGGCGATCGAGTCGGCTGCGATAGCCAACGCGACCGGCCTGGAAGCGCCGTCGCAGGGCCTCGCATTTCCGCCGGGATCGGTGGACGACATTCCAACCCTGATGCGCCCGCGCGCGGAAGGCGGCATCCTCGAAGCCAAGGGGCAGGTCGAGGTGGTGTCCTGCCTCACGGCCGACGGCAAACCGATTGCCAACGATATCAGGAAAGGCGTATGGGTCTGCTTCGAAGGCGACAGCGAGTACATCCGGAACTGTTTTGAGGAATACAATGTCGTGACCGATCCGTCCGGCCGCTACATGAGTTCCTACAAGAAGTGGCATCTGATCGGCCTGGAGCTCGGCATTTCCGTCGCCGCCATCGCGCTGCGCGGCGAACCGACCGGCGTCGCGACCTGCTTCAATGCCGACGTCGCGGCGACCGCCAAGAAGGATTTGAAGCCGGGCGATATGCTCGACGGTGAAGGCGGCTATACGGTGTTCGGTAAGCTGACGCCCGCCCGCACCTCGCTGTCACAGGGATATCTGCCGCTGGGCCTGGCGCATAACGTGCGATTGACCCGGCCGGTCGCGAAGGATGCCTGCATCACCTGGGCCGACGTGGCGATCGACGACACGCTGCCGGCCGTTCGCGTTCGCCGGGAGCAGGAGGCGCTTTATGCGGGGGCGGAAGGCAAGCGCGCCTGACGGACTCAATGACCGCGGCCGCACGTTTGTTCAACGTGAAAACGGCCGCACGCGCTAGTTTCCTTCTCAACCAAGGGGAGGAAACCAATGACGGCCACAGCGCTTGCAAAACACACAACGCCGCTTCGCGATGTCTTCGAACGCTATCATGTCGGCTGGGAGACCAGGAACCCGGACCTGATCGCCTCGCTCCATTCGGACGACACGGTCTTCCACGTCCATGACGGGTCCGCCGCCGTCCACGGCCGGGAGGCCCTGCGGCAGCGCTGCATCGATACCTTTGAAAAGTTCGATTTCTCATTCGAGATGGGCCGCCGGCTCTACGGCGACGATCACTGGGTGTTCGAGTGGACCATGCTCCTTGCGCTCAAGGAGCCGGGCGGCGCGCCGTTCAGGGCCAGGGTCGAGATGCTCGACGTCGTCACCGTCAATCCCCGCGGCGAGGTGGTGCGCAAGGACGTCTACATGAACGGCGGAGAAACGCAGGCCGCGTTCGCCCGCGCCGGGATAAAGCGCTAGGAAACGTCTGCCATTCGACACCGGCCATATCGTGCCGCTTGAGGATTTGCGCCGGGCGATAAAGTTGCCGATAGTGAGGAGCCATGCCGGTCGCGGAAACGCCCTTTACCAGCACGATATTGCCGATCGGGGTCTCGCGCCTCGCGGCGCATCCGAATGTCGTCACGGCGGTGCTGGCGGGGCGGGCGGGCCCGATCGCGGTCGAGCATGCCGGCGTGCGTGTCACGGGTGACGTCCTGCTGGTCCGGCCTGACATCGTACACCACGTTTGGCTCGGCCGAGGCGCCGATGTCGTCTATCTCAACGGACTGGCGTTTCCGTTCGAGGCGCCACTGGCCGTCGTGTTCAAGGGCGGTCTGGAAGCGCTGGCGCGCCGCTCGATCGGCGGCGATCCCTGCGCACTCCAGGAATTGCGCGAAAGGCTCGCCTTTGCGAGCGATCCGCTGCCGCCGAAAGTTGCGGAGATCATACGGGCGATGCAGGCCGATCCCATGCGCCGCGTGTCGCAGGACGAGCTGATGCGACGCCTCGGCATGGAACGCACGCGGGCGCTCCGGTGCTTCAAGGCGGCGACGGGGCTGACATTCCGCCGGTTCAAGCTGTGGTCGGCGCTGCAGCATGCCGCGACGAAAATGGCCGAGCGCGAACTGGTGCGGACGGCCGCGATGGATGCCGGGTTTGCCGATACCGCGCACCTGTCGCGGGTGTTCAGCAGCATGTTCGGGCTGTCGCCCAGCGTGGCGATCGCGGGGCTGGATGCTCCCGAGAGCGAATGACAGCTTTTGCGGGCAATGACGTCGGGCAACCCCATCCGGGGCGTTGATTTGTTCAGCGCGCGGGTTCAGCATCGCGGCACTTCCGACCTCCACTCAGGATGACCCCATGTCACGCGTATCGATCAAGACCAAAGCCGATCTGCCGGCCGAGCTGCAGCCGCTGTGGGACAAAATGACGACCTATGGCGCGTTCGAGAACCAGGCGGGGGTGATGGCGCACCGGCCGCCGATCTTCAAACACACCTGGTCGCTGCTGGTCGATCTCGCCGAGAGCGGCACGCTGTCAAAGCGCCATCTGGAGATCGCGCTGGTCGCGGTGTCGCTGCTGAACACGTGCGATTATTGCGTCTCGCACCATGCGCCGAAGCTGGCGATCCAGGGCGTGTCGGAGCAGGGCGCCGACCGCCTGCTCGACTACGCCGATCATCCGGAACTCGACGCCGTGGACAAGCTGGTCGTCGAATATTCCATCGCCGTGAACAACAACTGGAGCAGGACGCGCGACGAAATTTTCACGAGGCTTCGCGCGCATTTTTCCGAAGCCCAGATCGTCGAGCTGACCTGGCGCATTGCGCTGTGCGGCGCGTTCAACCGCTTCACCGACATCCTGCAATGCGAGGTCGAGCAGGGTGTTCCCGCGCGGGAAGCGGCCGAGTAAGCGCGATGGCTGACGAACTGAACTGGCTGTCCGCCCGCGAGATGACGCGGCGTTTTGCGGCAGGCGAGTTGTCGCCGGTCGATGTGCTTGATGCCACGCTGGCGCACCTGCATCGGGTCAATCCGGCGCTCAACGCGGTCTGCTTGCTGGATGAGCCGCTGGGCCGGCGCATGGCAGCGGAGTCCGCCGAACGCTGGCGTCGCGGCGAGCCGCTCGGGCCGCTCGACGGCGTGCCGGTCGCGATCAAGGACACCGCGCATGTCGCGGGCTGGCCGACCCGCATCGGTTCGCACACGACGCCGACGGCGCCGAGTGCGGAGGATACGCCCGGCGTCGCGCGCCTGCGCGAGGCCGGCGCGGTGTTTTTCTGCAAGACGACGACGCCCGAATTCGGCTGGAAGGGCATCACGCATGGCCCGCTCACCGGCATCACGCGCAATCCCTGGGACCTTTCGCGCACGCCCGGCGGCTCCAGTGGCGGTTCGGCCGCTCTGGTCGCCGCAGGCGTGGTGCCGCTCGCCACCGGCGGCGACGGCGGCGGTTCGATCCGCATTCCGGCAGCGTTCAGCGGCGTGTTCGGACTGAAGGCGAGCTACGGCGTGGTGCCGAATTTTCTCGGCCCGATGGGCCCGCTGGCGGTCTATGGCGGCCTGTCGCGCGACGTCGCCGACAGCGCCTTGCTGATGAACGTGCTGACGCGGCCGGACGCACGCGATTCCTTCGCCATTCCGTTTCGTGGCATCGACTATCTCGACGGCCTCGACGGAGGCGTGGCGGGCCTGCGCATCGCCTGGTCGCCCGATCTCGGCTTTCCGGGCGGTGATCCCGCCGTCGTCGCCGGTATGCAGCCGGCGATCGATGCGCTGATCAAGGCCGGCGCCGATGTGAAACAGGTCGATCTCGATCTCTCCGGCGCGCAACCGACGCTGGAGGTGATCTGGGGCGCATCGCATGCCGCGCTGGTGCGCGATTTCGACGGTGCGAAGCTGGCGGCGCTCGATCCTGGTCTGCTGCGGCTGGTCGTGTCAGCGCAGGATATGTCCGCCAGCGAGTTGCAAGCGGCCCATGCCGGGATGCGCGCGCTGAGCCAGACCATGCACGCGTTTCACCGCGACTACGATCTGCTGCTGACGCCGACCATTCCCATCACCGCCTTTGCCGCCGGCATCGACACGCCCGACGCCGCGCGCTTCCCGCAATGGTTCGACTGGACGCCGCTGACCTGGCCGTTCAACCTCACGCGCCAGCCGGCCGCCTCGGTGCCGTGCGGATTCGTCGAAGGGCTACCGATCGGATTGCAGATCGTAGGCCCGATGTTTGCCGAGGAAATCATCCTGCGCGCCAGCTGCTGCGTCGAGCAGGCCTGCGCCACCGGCGCGCGGCCAGCGATCAGCGCGGCGTCGTGAACTGCGGGCAGCGATGGACGTAGTCCCAGGGAATGTCCAGCACGCAGGTGTAACGCAGCTCGTCCGATCGCGTGACCGGCGGCGCCTCGACCACCGGTTCGCGCACCTCGCTCGTCGCGCCGTAAACGACGCCGCCGGTGCCGGGGAAGAAACCGCCGCCGCGGTGGTGATGCCGGGGAAAGGCCGGGAAGGCGGGACGCGCCGGAGCCAGCCCTGCGCCGCGTCCGGCGCCCGGATCGGCAGACGCCGCACCGGCGGCAAGAACAAGCGCGACAGCGCCGAAGGAGGCGATCAACGTTGATTTACAGGTCATGGTACGCACCCATTGGCAGGTTACGGAACGACATTGTCAAAACGCTAGGCCCTGCGTTTCGTGCCCGCAAAGCCATCGTTAATTATTGGTTAAAACGTAATCTTAACGAGGGCGATCAATGCCTTGAAGAGGCAGATCAGTTCCGCGACATCTTGTCGAACCGCTTGATCAGCCGCTCGCGCTTGAGGCGGGACAGCCGCCTGATCCAGAATATCCCGTCGAGTTGATCGATCTCGTGCTGGTGGCAGACCGCGCGCAGTCCTTCCGATTCCTCGGTATGTGTGTTGCCGTCGATGTCGTGATAGCGAACATGCACCCGCGCATGGCGGCTCACCTCGTCGTTGACACCCGGCATCGAGACGCTGCCTTCCCGGTGCAAGATCGTCTCCGGCGATGACCAGACGATCTCCGGATTGACATAGGTGCGCGCACCCTCGGTCGCGTCGAGTTCGAGCACCACGACCCGCTGCAAAACGCCGATATGCGGCGCGGTGATTCCGATGCCGGGCGCGGCGCGCATGGTCTCGAGGAGGTCACTCGCCAGCTCCCGCAACGCGTCGTCAAACGCGGTCACGGCTTGCGCCGGCAGCGCCAGCCGGGGATCGGGATAGCGGAGAATAGGGCGGATGGTCATGGTCGATGATGCTCTTCCTTTCTGTTGCATGAGGTAATCGTGCCTGGAAGCGGAAGCAATCCATTCCGTTCAGAAGGGGAAGGTGGCAATCCGACCGCCTACAAAAATTGTCGCGCTCGTCTGCGAGAATGTCGGCTCCCGCCGATCTCGTTCGTCTTCCACCCAAAGGAATCCGTTGGAGACTGCAAATGACAGATTCTCGCTACCGTTGGGTCATCGTCGCGGCCGGGGGCCTGCTTGGTTGCGTCGCGATTGGCGGCATGTTTTCGCTGCCGGTGTTTTTGCAACCGATCGCGCGGGATACCGGCTGGTCGGTGACGGGGATCTCCAGCGCCATGACCATCGGCTTTCTTGCGATGGCGTTCACCAGCATGATCTGGGGCACCCTGTCGGACCGGTTCGGGCCGGTGCCGGTGCTGCTGACCGGATCGATCGTGCTGGCGGCGAGCCTCGGGCTGGCAAGTCTGGCGACATCGCTGGTCGCGTTTCAATTCGTGTTCGGGCTGTTGGTCGGCAGCGCGACGGCTGCGATCCTGCCACCGATGATGGCATGCGTCACCGGCTGGTTCGATACCCACCGCAGCCTTGCGGTGTCACTGGTTTCGGCTGGCATGGGCATGGCGCCGATGACGATGTCGCCGCTCGCGGCCTGGCTGGTGTCCAATCATGACTGGCGGACCTCGATGCAGATCATCGCGCTCGTTGTCGCCGCGATCATGATCCCGCTGTCGCTCTTGGTGCGCCGTGCGCCCGCGCTCGCAAGCAGCGCGTCCACGTCGACAAACGCCGCGGGGGAACCGGACATGACGCTGGCGCAGGCGCTGCGCTCGCCGCAATTCATCATCCTGCTCGCGACCAATTTCTTCTGCTGCGCCACGCATTCGGGACCGATCATCCATACCGTGAGCTACGCCATCAGTTGCGGCATCCCGATGATCGCGGCCGTCACCATCTACAGCATCGAAGGCCTCGCCGGGATGGGCGGCCGCATCGCCTTCGGCCTGCTCGGCGATCGTTTTGGTGCCAAGCGAATCCTCGTGCTCGGCCTGCTGGCGCAGGCCTTTGGCGCGCTCGGTTATGTCTTCGTGCGCGAGCTTGCGGCGTTCTACGCGGTCGCGGCGCTGTTCGGGTTCATCTATGCCGGCACCATGCCGCTCTACGCCGTGCTGGTGCGCGAGAATTTTCCGCTGCGGATGATGGGCACAGTGATCGGCGGCACGGCGATGGCCGGCAGCCTCGGCATGGCGACGGGGCCGCTCGCCGGCGGTTTGATCTACGACACGTTTGCCAGCTACGCCTGGCTATACATCGGATCGTGGATCATGGGGCTCGGCGCGTTCCTGATCATCATGACGTTCAAGCCGGTGCCGGTGGCGCGAACAACCGCGCCCGCGTCGGCGTGAGTTGCGGGTATTCCGAAGTCAAGCCTTCCCGATTTGATCGGATGCGATATACATATCGATGCGAGGCGTCGGTTCGACTGGCTCCAGGGATAATTTCAGAGACAATGTCCGTGCATGACAGCTCCGACCATCCCCTCGATCATCCGATCTGGACCGCACTGACGACCACCCAACGGGCGCTGGCCGAAGGCGACGCCCGCGTGCGGCGCTATCCAACCGAAATGACGCCGTTTGCCGACATGCCGGACCTGTCGGCAGAAAATTTCGCAGCGCTCGCAGCGCTGATGTCGCCCAAGGATATCGCCGTGCTGTTCACGCCGGAAGCGGTGAAGGCGCCGGCGGAATTCAAGGTCGTGCTGGCCGACACCGGCGAGCAGATGATCGGGACGCCGGTGGAGACGCCCACGAATGGCGTCGATATCGTCACGCTTGGCGTCGGCGACGTTCCCGCGATGCTTGAACTGACCGCGCTGACCAGGCCGGGGCCGTTCAGCCCGCGTACCCATGAACTCGGTACCTTCCTCGGCATCCGCGTCGACGGCCAGCTCGTCGCGATGGCCGGCGAGCGGATGAAGCCCGCGCAATATACCGAAATGACGGCGGTCTGCGTGCACCCGTCCCATCGCGGCCGCGGTTACGGGCAGATGCTCCTCGGCGCCGTCGCCCGCCAGATCGTAGCGCGCGACGAGATTCCTTTCCTGCACGTCTTCACCAGCAATCACTCGGCGATTGCGCTCTACCAGCGGCAGGGCATGGAAATCCGCCGCCGCCTTCACGTGACAGTGCTCAAGAAAGCGGACTGACATCACGCCGGCGGCACGCCTGACCGACATCTCCCTCGCGCGTTGTTGGCATGCCAGGGCAGGGGCCAAACGACCTCACGAAAACGTTAAACCAATCGGTTGACTATTTGGGCTGCGCACTTATACTAAACCACATGGTTGAACATTCATCGCATCTCGACGCGGTTTTTCACGCGCTTTCGGACCCAACGCGCCGCGCGATGCTTGGACATCTGGCGGCACGCGAACTCACGATCGGGGAACTGGCGACGCCGTTCCGCATGAGTTTTGCCGGCGCGTCGAAACATGTGCGGGTGCTGGAGAGCGCCGGCCTGGTGAAGCGCACGATCCGCGGCCGCAGCCATCTGTGCCGCCTCGATGCGGCGCGGCTCGCCGAAGCGAATGCGTGGCTGCACCGTTACGAGCGCTTCTGGAATGCAAAGCTCGATGTGCTGGAAGCACTGCTGCTTGAAGAAGACAAGGCGAAGGCAGAGAAGGAGTAGACGATGAATTCAATGATAGAGCCCGATGCCTATGGCGAGCTGATTGAGCCGACCACCGTCAGGATACGGCGGCTGCTGCCCGGTCCGATCGAACGCATCTGGGCCTACCTCACCGACAGCGACCTGCGCAGCAAGTGGCTGGCCGCGGGCGCGATGGAGATGAAGGTCGGCGCGCCGGTCGAGCTGGTCTGGCGCAACGGGGAGCTCAACGATCCGCCGAGCCCACGGCCGGAGGGGTTTCCCGAGGAGCAAAGGATGCAGAGCCGGATCACCGAGCTCGATCCGCTGCGCAAGCTCTCGATCACCTGGAATAACAGCGGCGACGTGACGTTCGAACTGGAGCCGAAGGGATCCGGCGTGCTGCTCACCGTGACCCATCGCCGGCTGCCCGATCGCGCGACGCTGCTCAAGGTCAGCGCCGGCTGGCACATGCATCTCGATGTTCTGGTGGCTCGGACCAGCGCCGCGGAGCCGGCGCCGTTCTGGGAGGGCTGGGCCCGCCTGCATCAGGAATACGGCAGCCGGCTGCCGGTCTGAACGACCAAACCGCAACAACGCATCTCAGACAAGCAGGAGTATCGTCATGCAGATCAATGCCGTTTCAGCGCAGGAATGGGAAGCCGCGCGCCAAAAACTGCTCGTGAAGGAAAAAGAGCTGACCCGCGCCCGCGACGCGCTGGCCGCCGAGCGCCGGCGCATGCCGTGGCTGCCGGTCGAGAAGAGCTATACGTTCGACACGCCGACCGGCAAGGCCAGCCTCGCCGATCTGTTCGACGGACGTCGCCAGCTCATCGTCTACCGCGCATTTTTCGAGCCCGGCGTACATGGCTGGCCCGACCAAGCCTGCCGTGGCTGCTCGATGGTGGCCGATCAGGTCGCGCATCTGTCGCATTTGAACGCGCGAGACACCACGCTGGTGTTCGCCTCGCGCGCGCCGCAGGCTGACATTTCGAGGCTGAAGGCGCGGATGGAGTGGGACATTCCGTGGGTCACCGTGACCGACAGTTTCGACGCCGATTTCGATGTCGGCGAATGGCATGGCACCAATGTTTTCATCCGCGATAGCAGCAAGATTTACCGCACCTACTTCGTCAAGAGCCGTGGCGATGAGCAAATGGGCAGCACCTGGAATTATCTCGACATCACGCCGCTCGGCCGCCAGGAGGTGTGGGAGGACTCGCCCGAGGGCTACCCGCAAACCCCGACCTACAAGTGGTGGAATTGGCACGACAGCTACGTCGAAGGCGCCGCTCCTGACAAACGTTGGGTCGAGGTGTCGGACGCCGGCGAGGCTGCGTTCCGGAAGCAGTCCGAGAGCGCGAAGCCGTGAACTGGTCCGGTCACAGCAACGCGACCGGCGCTGTGAGGTATGACGGCGAGGGTGCCGCGGTTGTCCGCGGCATCATAAAATGGCTGTCGCTCGCAGCTGCGCCGACCTTCGCGGTCATGGCGCTGATTGCAGCGGTTACAGGCAGCGGTCCGTTGGAAAGCCTGTGTTCTGCTGCGGCGTCGCCCGTCGGGGGAATGGTCCCAATGTACTTGCTGATGAGTGCCTTTCATCTGCCGCCCTGGCTGAATTTGATCCCTGGCCGGCGAGGCCGTACTCGCCAGTCCTGACAAGGCCGCGCCGGACTTTCGACAACATCCTGCCGAGATGAGCGGCGCTATGCGATGGCGCGGCAGTCTGCGCCTCCGCAAATTTGCCTTTCATAGAGATTACGCGAAGCTTCATCTGGTTACGACCACCTTTCAGGGGTGGCCGGGCGATACGTTGTCCAGTATTGCTATTTGCAGTTGTTGGTGTCGTCCGATCCCGTCAAAAGTAACATTTCAGGAGAGTTCGGTGCAAAAAGTGATTTCCGCCGTCGTGGCGTTGCTTGTCGTGCTTGGATCGCTGCCGGCATTTGCGGAGGCCTCTCCGCCGAGCGAAGCCGCCCGAAAGGCCGAACTGTCGGCGGCCTGGCAGGCGGCAAGCACGGCAGGCTCACCGGGGCCGACGGATGTTTCCCTGATCGATCAGGCCATGCTGAAGATCCCGGCCGGTCATTTCTTCGTGCCGAAAGCCGAAGGCGCCCGCGTGCTGCGGGCGCTTGGCAACCTCGTCAACGACGCGAGCTTCGTCGGCCTTGTCGTCGGCACGGGGCCGAACGACGGATGGATCGTGGTGATCCGATATATCAAGGAGGGCTACATCAAGGATGATGATGCCAAGAACTGGAATGCGGACGACCTCCTGACGAGTCTGAAGGAGGGGGTCCTTGAATCCAACAAGGACCGCGTCGCCCGTGGATTTCCCGAGATGCAGGTGATCGGGTGGGTTCAGCCGCCGAATTACGATGCCGCGACCCATCGCCTGGTCTGGTCGCTGCTCGCCAAGGACAAGGACGAGCCGGCCAGCGCTGCCAAGAGCATCAACTACAACACCTACGCGTTGGGGCGGGAGGGCTATTTCAGCCTCAATCTGCTGTCGAATTCGGAACGCATTGCCGGCGACAAGACGGTGGCCCATGGGCTGCTCGGCGATCTCGCCTACAATGCCGGCAAGCGCTACGAGGATTTTAGCGCATCCACCGATCGCATCGCGGAATATGGCCTGATGGCGCTGGTCGGTGGCGTTGCGGCCAAGAAGCTCGGCTTGTTTGCGGTTGTGACCGCCTTTGTGCTCAAATTCGCCAAGGTCATCCTTATCGGCCTCGGGGTCCTGGGTGCCGGTGTGTTCAATTTTTTCCGTCGCAAGCCGCGCGGCGATGCGACGGATGGCCAGGCCTGAAGGCACTCTTGTTCTGCTCTGCTCTGGCGTCAATTGCCGCAGGCACGACACCCGGGCGCGTGTTGGCGCGCCCGGGCTAGTTGTTGCGATCGATGCCGGTCAATGCACCGTCTCTTCCGAAGCCGCGATCCACGCGATCACGGCTTCCGAGAAGCCGTGCACACGTGTCCACGCATCGTAGCCGACACCATGCTGGTACGACGCCACGTTCACCATGGTGCCGCGGCCCTTGGGGTCGGGCACCGCGTCGTGGCTCTGCTCGTCGGTGAAGACGATCAACCGATCGCCCTTGCGGTCGATCTCGCCGATCGCCTTGCCGAGATAGGTCCCGCCATGCGGCTGTGAGCCGACGATCTTGTCGCGCAGCGCGAAACCGCGGCGCGGCGGCACCTTCACGACTTCATTGCTGAACGTGAAGATCTCCACCTCGTCGCAAACCTCGCGGGCGAGGATCGCCAGACCACAAGCCGCTTCGGCGCGAGTCATTTCCGACTGTGCCGACAGCGGGTAGAACATCGACCCCGACACGTCGATCAGGAGCCGCGTGCGGCCGGGGAGCCGCGCGTAACCCTTGATCGACTTCAGCATCCCGGATTCGAGTTCGGACTCGAAATCCGGCGCATAGCGCGCCGCCGTGATGAAGCGGTAGGGAAGGATGCGGTCCGTCCGCATCGCCTCGATGGCCTCGGCGATGGTACGGCGCGGCACCTCTGCCTTCTGCATCAGGCGCAGGTTGCGCAGCAGCGCCAGCCCGCCCAGCCGCTTCTCGGCGATCAGCCGCTCGAAGGTCGCGCGCTTGTCCTTGCCGGACGAGAGCGAAACCTCCCAGGTGTCGGGAGAAGCCAGTTCGCCGTCGACGAGGTGCTTCCACACCTTGGCCTGGTCCGCATCCTTTGGCTTGGCGTGGGTCAGGAACAGCACGTCCCTGATCCGCACCGCGCCGTCACGGTCGTACTTCGCGAGCTGATAGGCGTCGAACTTCGTCACCGCGCGCGCAAGGCCCTTCTTGACCTGCGCAGAGACGGGCTGACGCTTGCGCTGCTGCATCGGGCCGAGCGCATCCGCCCAGTAGATCGCAAGCAGCTCCGTCATCTCGTCCGGACGCTGGATCACGCGGGCCAGCGTATCGGCCACCAGCAGGCGATGCTTTTCGTGCCGCGCCATCTCGCGCACCAGCAGCAGCGGCGCATGCCGCAGCTTCATCACCTCGCGGGCCTCGATGGCGAGTGCGGCGACACGCGCGGGATCGACCTGCGGCACCAGCGCCTTGATGCGCTCGGCGATCGCGACGCCGTCCTCGTAGAACTGGTTCTCCCACAGGAGGCAGTTCATCAGCGCGCGCTTCAGCGCCATTTCCGGCGTGAAGCGCTTTGCCTTTGCGCCCTCGAAGGTGAGAGCGCGAACGATCTTGTTCAGTCGGACCATGACGGCCTCCTCTTGGGTTGATGGTGGATCGGAAAACGGGTGCCGGGGAACAGGCGAGTCTGGACTGCCCTTGCGGGCGTTGTCACACGCTCTGCCATTGAGCTACGGACGTCTCGTCCGGAAGGAATCGAACCTTCGACCTTGTGAGTGCGAAGTAACAGAACTCTTCACCACCGGCGGTTTGGAAACCACGATCCGGGAACAGGCGATGCTGAGACCCCAGCCTGCAGCTTACCCTGCGGGCCGGGAAGCGCTCTGCCACTGAGCTACCGGCGCACATGACGCCGGGCGGGATTCGAACCCGCGACCTCTCGTTTCACAGACGATGTAACAGCGATCTTCACCACGGATCGTGGGTAGGGTTGGCGGGGAACGAGCGATGCTGTTGCTGCCCTTGCGGGCCACCGGGGGTCGAGACCGACCGGTCCGAAGTAACAGGCATCTTCACCACCGCCCTGACGATGTTTGCGCATCGTCAGTTGAAGGGCACGCTGGGGAACAGGCGATATCGGTCCCAGTGACGACAACACAGCTCCGCTCCCTCACGAAAGAAAAACTGCGCCGGGCCGCGTGCAAGCCCTCGCGGGGCCGCATCCCGGTGCGTGTGTCAAAGGCGGGATTCGAACCCGCTTTTTCCATGGCGCGAAGTATCCGAAATCTTCACCACCAGCGTCGGTTTAGCCGCGCAAGGCGGCAAACGAAATTGAAAACAAATTTCATTCGCGGCGCTCTGAACGGCGCCGCTACCGCGAACCCCCTGGGGTTCGCTCTGTCATTGGTATCCGGCTTGCGCCTCGTTCCCTCCGACAGGCCCCGCGCTTTTGGGCACGCGCCCTCCGGCGCGAGCCCCGGGATCCGGGTCTCCCGTTCCGGCTTGCGCCGGGATGTCTTGATGAGCCTGCTTCGGACAACAAAAAACCCTCCGGAGCGGCGGGCTCGGGAGGGTCCACATAGAGCGGACGGTCGATCTCGTTTACGCGAGATCGTTCCCATGAGCCTGACGTGCGTCATCGAGTGGCCGATAGCCATTCGAACGTCTGACGCGCATTTCGCAAATGTGGTTCATCACTCGGCTCATGTTCAGTCGCGAACCCGACGTTCGCGAGGGCGCGGGAGATACGCCCGTATTTTTGGATTGTCAACCCGACCGATCGAGAAAACGGCAAATCGCAGCGCGCCGCCACGCGTGCGACCGGTGCATGCGGCCACGCACGATGCGTTTGCAGGTCTGCCGTGACTTGACGTCGCCGCAGGCGACGAATGAAATGCAGGCCTTCGCGACAACGACATTCAATCCAACACCAGAGGAAGCCCGATGGCACGCGTGCGCTGTATCACCGAGATGGGCATGGGCGTCGACGTACATGGACGCGATGCCACCAAGGCCGCCAAACGCGCCGTCTCCGATGCCATCCGCCATTCCAGCCTCGGCTTCTTCCGCATGCTGGGCAAGACTGCCCACGACATGTTCGTCGACGTCACGATCGCCGTGCCGAATCCGGAAGCGGTGGACACCGCTGTTGTCGCCAAGGAGCTTCCGTATGGCACCGTCAAGGTGACGGCGATTGCCGGCGGGCTGGAGATTCCGTCCGACACCGGCAACGACCCCATCCTGATTGCGAATGCCGCCGTGATCGTCAGTTTTGATGACGGCAAGACAGGCTGACGATAAGACCGCCTGAACGAGAAGACCTGCCTTCAGAAGATACTCGCCTTCAGAAAGATTCGGAGATCCCATGACGACGAAGGACAGCAGCACCTATTGGAAGCGCGCGCGGGTCGAACTGCGGGCCGCCGGGTTTGATCCGGATCGCGCCGCGCAGACCAGCGCGGTGGTGACGATCGCCAGCGCCTGGACCAATGCGCATCGCTGCAACAACCGCGTGCGTACGATTGCCGATCTTCTGGTGGAGATCCTGGCGGAACGCGGCGGTCAGGGGCTCGTCGTCGGCGCGCCGGCGGTGTCGGACGCGCTGACGCAGGGCACGCCGACGGCCGGCTACAGCCTCGCCTCGCGCGATACCGTCGCCGACTGCTTCGAGATCGGTCACTATGCGCACCATGGCGACGCCATGATCGTGATTTCCGGCTGCGACAAAACGGGAGCGGCCGCGCTGATGCCGTTGGCGCGCACCAACGCGTTCGGCCTCGTGCTCTATCCCGGCACCAGCACGCCGGGCCGCGTCTCGTTCGGCGCGTGGGCCGCCAAGGGCAACAACATCACGATCCTCGATTATGCCGAGGCCCGCGCCGCCAACGAGTCAGGCCGCTTGTCCGGTGAGGAGCTTCTGGAAGTCGAGCGCAACGTGATGCCGGGCAGCGGCACCTGCGGTGCGATGTTCACCGCCAACACCATGAGCACGATCGCGGAATCGATCGGCATGATGCTGCCGCGCGGCGCCTCGCATCCGGCCGATTACGACGCCGCCAGCGACATTCACGCCGACGTCCGCGCGCAGGCCCGCGCATCGGTCGACGCGTTGTACCGGCTTATGCAGGCCGGCATAAGGCCGCGCGACATCATGACCGAGCGCGCCTTCGAGAACGCCATCACCACCGTCTACGCAATGGGCGGCTCGACCAACATGTACCTGCATCTGCTGGCGGTCGCGCGAGAGGCGCAGGTGCCGATCACCATCGAACGCATCCAGCAGATCGGAGAGCGCGTCCCGCTGCTGGCCAATCTGCAGCCGCACGGCCCGTTTGCGATGGGCAGCCTGCACGCGATTGGCGGCGTGCCCGTCGTGATGAAGGAGCTCTTGCGCGCGGGCCTGCTGCATGGCGACGTCATGACGGTGACCGGCAAGACGCTGGCGGAAAACCTTGCCGACGTTCCGACGCTGGAGCAGATGGCGCCGCAGGAGATCGTTCTCCCGGTGTCGAAACCGATCGCGCCGCCGAATAACCACATCAGCGTTCTGAAGGGCAACATTGCCCCCGAGAGCTGCCTGCTCAAGCTGTCGGGCAAGACGCTCGAGAAGGGACAATTCCGTGGCACCGCGCGCGTCTTCGAATCCGAGGCCGAAACGATGGCCGCGATCCGCGCCGGTGAGATCGTGGCGGGCAACGTCATCGTGGTGCGCAATGTCGGCCCGGTCGGCGGACCCGGCATGCCCGAAATGGTGATGCTGACGATCCAGTTGCAGGGCCGGGGCCTTGGCGAAGACGTCGCGTTGATCACCGATGGCCGCTTCTCTGGCGTCTCCCACGGCATCCTGATCGGCCACATCTCGCCGGAAGCCGCCCGCGGCGGCCCGATCGCAGCCGTGCGCGACGGCGACGTCATCGTGATCGACCCCGGCGCACGCACCGTGAATCTGGAAGTCCCCGCGGAAGAGATCGCCCGCCGCATGGCCGACTGGCGCGCCCCGGCCTCCGTCGCCGCGGTGCGGCCGGGATCGCTGCACGACAAGTACATCCGGCTGGTATCCTCGGCGCATTATGGCTGTGTGTTGTGAGGCGGTCTGAATTCACGTCGCGGGTTGTAGAATAGTATTGCCACAACCGATTGTTCATGGTTTGTTCTGTTTCGCCATGGACGGTTTTGGAAGCCGATGTAGTGCCCGCTTATTTCTCGCTGCCGTGCCCGATGCAGGCACGGCCGCGCGAATTCATCTGTTGGCGTCGGCGCTCAAGCGCGCGCATCGGTTCGACGGCAGGCTGGTTGCGCCCGAGCGGCTGCACATTTCGCTGTTCGCGCTTGGCGGCCTTCCGGAGGTCCAGCATTGTGCGGCATGGGAGGCGGCCATGGAGGTGCGAACCGCGCCGTTCGAGGTCGCGTTCGATCGCACGGCAAGCTTTCGGGGGCGGCCGGGCCATCACCCCTTCGTCCTGGTCGGCGAGAAGGGATTGCGTGCGCTGCAATCGTTTCGGGAGACGTTTTGCGCCGCGTTGGCGCGCAGGGGGATGAGGCGGCTGGCGACCACGAATTTCACGCCGCATGTTACGCTGCTGTATGACGCGCGCGAGGTGGGGGAGTATCCGGTCGAACCGATCGGATGGACGGTCAAGGAGTTTGTGCTGATCCGCAGTTCGAACGGCCACGAACACTTGGTGCGGTGGCCGCTGTGGGTTTGACGGGGGCGTCACTCCTTCCCGATGAGGCGCTGCGTCATCTCTTCGATCGAATGGAACAGATGCGTTGGTCCGGCGGCCTGCAGTGCGCCCGGAAGCGCATAGCCCCAGGCCACCGCGCCTGAATCCATGCCGGCTGCTGTCGCCGCGTCGATGTCGCGAAGCTCATCGCCGATGCAGATCGTCTCCGATGGTTTTGTGCCAAGCTTTCGTGCCACGCGCCGGAATTTCCAGTGCTTGCCGAACATCGCGGCGCCGCAGTCGAAACGGTCGATCCGGCTGGCCATGGGTCCGAGTACCTGTCGCACGGAGGCCTCGCTGTCCGAACTGACGATGGCGGTCCTGATGCCCTGGCGCCGCAGTTCTTCCAGCATCGCCGGGACGCCCGTGAACAGCGATATCTCGCCGGCGGCGGCCAGCTTGCGCATCCGCATATCGCTGACGATGGCCGGCAGCTGCCACATGGATACGTTGAGCCGCGCCATGATCTCGCGGGCGGACAGGCCGCGCAGCCCTTCCACCTCGTCGTCGCGGACGGGCGCAAGGCCGAACCGCGCGATCATGTCCTGGAAGGAAGCACGAAACCACGGCAGGGAATCCGCCAGCGTGCCGTCGAAGTCGAAAATGACGAGGCCATAAGGGGGCATGAACTTCAGCGGCTCAATCGTTCTCGTCGCGAAAATACGCCGGCTTGCCCGTGGTCCAGGTTTCGCCCCAGAGCTGGCTGCCGCCGTCCACCGTCAACGTCTCGCCGGTTATGAATTTTGCCGATGGTCCGGCGAGGAAAACCGCGGCCTCCGCGACGTCCCAGGGCGAGCCGGTGCGCATCATCGGGTTCGAGCGCGGGTAGGTTGCGCGCGCCTCGGGCGAATAGACGTTCCAGCCTTCGGTTTCGACCGCGCCGGGCGCGATGCAGTTCACCCGGATGTTCAAAGGCGCCCATTCCACCGCAACCGCGCGCGACAGCCCGATCACGCCGCTGCGGGCAGCGATGCTGTGAGCGATGCCGTACAGCCCGCGCGTCGTCACCACCACGATGTTGACGATGCTGCCGGGATGCGCGTGGTCGCGCCAGCGCTGCGCGGCCGACTGCATCATGTACCAGGTGCCGTTCAAATTGGTGTTGATGACGGCGTTCCAGCCTTTGACGGAGAAATCGATCGCAGCCTGCGGAAACTGCCCGCCGGCACTGTTGACGAGGCTGTCGAGCCGGCCATGCGCGGCCCACACCGTGTCGAACAGTGCGTTGACCGCATCGGGCTCCCTGATGTCAGCGGCATGCGCGGAGGCTTTGTGGCCGCGCTCTGTGAGTTGGCCCACCAGCGCATCGAGCTTGCCGCGATCGCGCCCGACCAGTGCGACATGTGACCCCAGCCGCGCGAACAGCCAGGCGATCGCCCGCCCGATGCCGCCGGCGCCGCCCGTGATGACCACGACCTGATCCTCCAGCGAACCTGACGCGAACATGGTCGGATGAGCCGCAAGTTGTTCATCGGTGAGGCCGAGCTTCGTCGGAGACGGTTGGTCGGTCATGAGCGGCGCGGGCCCTTGTCATGTGCAGCGTGACCCGTACATTAGCCGCGTAGCAACAACCACGCAAAACGGGTTTCGATGTCCGATCTTTCCGTCTTTCCGGTCACACAGCGCTGGCCCGCAAAACATCCCGACCGCCTTCAGCTCTACTCGCTGCCGACGCCGAACGGTGTCAAGGTCTCGATCATGCTGGAAGAGACCGGACTGCCCTACGAGGTGCATCTGGTCGACTTCAACAAGGACGACCAGAAGACGCCGGAATTCCTCTCGCTCAATCCGAACGGCAAGATTCCGGCGATCCTCGATCCGGACGGGCCGGGCGGCAAGCCGCTGCCGCTGTTCGAATCCGGCGCGATCCTGCAATATCTCGCCGACAAGACCGGTAAGTTTTTGCCCGCCGATCCGGCGCGGCGATACCAGGCCATCCAGTGGCTGCATTTTCAGATGGGCGGCATCGGCCCGATGTTCGGCCAGCTCGGCTTCTTCCACAAATTCGCCGGCAAGGAGTTTGCCGACAAGCGGCCACTGGAACGCTATGTCGCCGAGTCGAAACGCCTACTCGGCGTGATGGAGACGCGGCTTGCCGGACGGCAGTGGATCATGGACGATGAATACACCATCGCTGACATCTCCATGCTCGGCTGGGTCCGCAACTTGATCGGCTTTTACGGCGCGCGCGATCTTGTCGCCTTCGATACGTTGAAGCAGGTGCCGGCATGGCTGGAGCGCGGGCTTGCCCGGCCGGCAGTGCAGCGCGGGCTCGACATTCCGAAACGGCCTTGAACCGAGGGCATTTTAGACGTGACCATCACCATCTACGGCATCAAGAATTGCGACACCATGAAGAAGGCGCGCGCCTGGCTGGATGACCACGGCGTGGCGCATGACTTCCACGACTACAAGGCGGCCGGCATCGGCAAGGACAAGCTCAAACAATGGTCGGACGAGGTGGGCTGGGAGACGCTGCTCAACCGCGCGGGTACCACCTTCAAGAAGCTGCCGGACAGTGACAAGGAAGGCCTCAACGAGCGCAAGGCGCTGGCCCTGATGCTGGCGCAGCCCTCGATGATCAAGCGCCCGGTGCTCGATCTCGGCGGCAAATTGCTGGTCGGATTCAAGCCCGATATCTACGGCAAGGAAGTGCCGTCGAAATTGCGCAAGAAAGGCGCTTGATTGGTCGACGCATTTTCCTGCGGCGAACCGGCTTCTATTCCGGATCCGCGGCGGTTGGCCGAAATCCGCCGCTGCGCGCGCCGCAATCCATGGCTTAGAATACCACGTCTGGCATTTCGTCTTCGATCCGCTCCGGCTGGTATTCTGCCGTGCGCGCGGGATCGACCCGGTGCGGGCGAATAGCCGCAGCCCGGTGTTCAGCACGTCGCGCGGCTTGACCGATTGGAGGACCGACGGTCCGGCACTTTGAAATTCCAGGACGCAAACTTTGCGACCGAGTCCAGACCTCCAACCGGTGCGATGATCTGCCGGGGGCAGGAATTTAACGTGAAAAGTGCGTGATTGCAGCAAAACACCTTCAATGCCGGTTGGCCGACTCGAGGACGATCATGGCGCGTGGGCAGGGCCGTGATCCTGTATAATTCGACTTATGGAGCATCCGGAACCAGATCGTTCGGCCTTGGCTCGGCTTTCCTTTGACTTGCTTCCCCGGGGCAGCTTTCCACCTTGCCTAACCCATACTGTTGACGGCATATTCCGGCCCGGAGGCGGTGGGCTCGGGGGCGGTTTCCAAGGACGTTCCGCAGAGCTTGCCCGATCAGGGAAAATTGGCCGCGCGCGGGCGAAACCGCGCAGACGGCTAACGGGGGAAATTTGTTTGGCTGATGAGTTCATTCTAGAAACCCGCGGACTGACCAAGGAATTTGCGGGTTTCTTCGCCGTTCGTGATGTCGCCCTCAAGGTACGACGCGGCAGTATTCATGCGTTGATCGGGCCCAACGGCGCCGGCAAGACGACTTGCTTCAATCTCCTGACCAAGTTCTTGAGCCCGTCCGCGGGCCAGATACTGTACAAGGGGCAGGACATCACCGCGATGGCGCCGGCCGATGTGGCCCGCCTCGGGCTGGTGCGTTCGTTCCAGATTTCGGCTGTGTTTCCGCATCTCACGGCGCTGGAAAACGTCCGCGTTGCCCTGCAGCGACAGCATGGCTCGTCGTTCGATTTCTGGCGGTCCAAGACCGTGCTCGATCGTTTCAACGGCCGCGCGCACGAGCTTCTCAACGATGTGGGCTTGAGTGAATTCGCCGACACGCCAGCGGTCGAGATGCCCTATGGCCGCAAGCGCGCACTCGAGATTGCAACGACGCTGGCGCTCGACCCCGAGATGATGCTGCTCGACGAGCCGATGGCCGGCATGGGCCACGAAGACATCGACAAGATCGCGGCCCTCATCAAGCGCATCTCGTCGAAATATACCATCCTGATGGTCGAACATAACCTTTCCGTGGTCGCCAACCTGTCCGACATCATCACGGTGCTGACGCGCGGCCAGGTGCTGGCGGAAGGCAATTATACCGAACTGTCGAAGGACGAGCGCGTCAAGGAAGCCTATCTAGGGGCCGGTCATGACTGAGGTGAAAATGGCCCAAACCGCCGCACAGCCTTCGGGCGCGGAAGTTCTTTCCGTCTCCGACCTGCAGGCCTGGTACGGTGAATCCCACATCCTTCACGGCATTAATTTCAATGTGAGGGCCGGCGAGGTCGTTACGCTGCTCGGCCGCAACGGCGCCGGCAAGACCACGACGCTCAAGTCGGTGATGGGAATCATCGGCAAGCGCACCGGGACGATCCGCTTCGACAATCAAGACATCACGCGCGCCTCCTCGGACAGGATTGCGCGGATGGGCATCGCATTCTGTCCCGAGGAGCGGGGTATCTTCGCCAGCCTCGACGTGCGCGAAAACCTGCTGCTGCCGCCGATCGTGCGTCCCGGCGGCCTGTCGCTCGACCAGATTTTCGAACTGTTTCCGAACCTGAAGGAGCGGCTCAACAGCCAGGGCACCAAGCTTTCCGGCGGCGAGCAGCAGATGCTGGCGATCGCGCGAATCCTGCGCACCGGCGCCCGTTTTCTGATGCTGGACGAGCCAACCGAAGGGCTGGCGCCCGTCATCATCCAGCAGATCGGCCAGACCATTGCGCGGCTGAAGTCGGAGGGATTTACCATCCTGCTGGTTGAACAGAATTTCCGTTTCGCCTCCACCGTGGCCGACCGTTACTACATCGTCGAGCACGGCAAGGTCATCGATGGTTTTTCAAATTCGGAGCTATCGGCCAACATGGACAAGCTCCATACCTATCTCGGTGTTTAATCGGTAGTTGCGGCTGCACTCTGGATTTATGGAGATACTATGAAGCATCGGATTTCAGCTCTTTTTCTCGGCGCCGCTCTGACGGTTGCCGCAGGCAGCGCCCTGGCGCAGGACAAGACCGTCAAGATCGGCGTGCTCACCGACAATTCCGGACTCTACTCCGACCTCGGCGGCGCTGGCTCCACGCTGGCCGCCCAGATGGCGATCGAGGATTCCGGGCTGGCAGCCAAGGGCTGGAAGATCGACTTGATCTCAGCCGACCACCAGAACAAGCCCGACATCGCCACCACCATCGCCCGCCAATGGGTCGACGTCGAGAAGGTCGACATCTTCATGGACGTGTTGAACTCCGGCGTTGCGCTGGCGGTCAACAATCTGGTGAAGGAAAAGAACGCCATCATGATCAACACCGGCGCGGCGACGTCGGACCTCACCAACGCCCAGTGCTCGCCGAACACGGTTCACTGGGTCTACGACACCTACATGCTCGCCAACTCGACCGGGCAGGCGCTGGTGAAGGCCGGCGGCGACACCTGGTACTTCCTGACCGCGGACTACGCGTTCGGCCATGCGCTCGAGCGTGATACGACGGCGGTCGTGGTGAAGTCGGGCGGCAAGGTGATCGGCACCGTCAAGCATCCGCTGAATTCGTCCGACTTCTCCTCGTTCCTGCTGCAGGCGCAGGCGTCCAAGGCCAAGATCGTCGGCATGGCGAACGCGGGCGGCGACACCACCAATACCATCAAGCAGGCGTCCGAATTCGGCATCGTCGCCGGCGGCCAGAAGCTCGCCGGCCTTCTGCTGTTCATCACCGACGTGCATTCGCTCGGCCTGAAGGTGGCACAGGGCCTGAGCTTCACCGAAACCTTCTACTGGGATCTGAATGACGACACCCGCGCGTTTTCCAAGCGTTTCTCCGAGCGCATGAAGAACAAGGCGATGCCGTCGATGGTGCAGGCCGGCGTCTATTCGGGCCTGATCCATTATTTCAAGTCGCTGGAGGCGATGGGCGGCAATCCGCATGACGGCGCCAAGGTCGTCGCCAAAATGAAGGAACTGCCGACCGACGACAAGCTGTTCGGAAAGGGCACGATCCGCGCCGACGGCCGCAAGATTCATCCGGCCTACCTGTTCGAGGTCAAAAAGCCGGCCGAATCCAAAGGGCCATGGGACTATTACAAGCTGATCGGGACCACCCCGGCTGACCAGGCCTTCCGGCCGCTTTCGGAAAGCGCCTGCGCGCTGGTAAAGAAATAACAATGATGATGGCCTGCCGGCGTCGTGCCGGCGGACCATCGCGTCTTAAACGGGATTGAGTGCGAACAGATGCAAGCTCTATACGCCCAGCTCCTGGTGGGGTTGATCAACGGATCGTTCTACGCGCTGCTCAGCCTTGGGCTCGCCGTGATCTTCGGTATGCTCAACATCATCAATTTCGCGCACGGCGCGCTCTACATGATGGGCGCGTTCTGTGCGTATTTCCTGCTGCAACTGACCGGCATCGGTTACTGGTGGGCGCTTTTGATCGCGCCCATCGTGGTCGGCATCTTCGGCATGATCCTGGAGCGGACCATGCTGCAATGGCTGACCGGCCTCGATCATCTCTACGGATTGCTCCTGACCTTCGGCATCGCGCTGATCGTGCAGGGCGTGTTCCAGAACTATTTCGGTTCATCCGGACTGCCTTATGCGATCCCGGACTACCCGCAGATCGGCGACTGGCGCGGCCTGCAGGGCGGCATGAATCTCGGCTTCATGTTCCTGCCGGTCTATCGCGGCTGGGTGGTCATCTTCTCGCTCGTGGTCTGCATCGCCACCTGGTATCTGATCGAAAAGACCCGGCTCGGCGCCAATCTGCGCGCCGCCACCGAAAACCCGACCCTGGTGCGCGCGTTCGGCATCAACGTGCCGCGGATGATCACGCTGACCTACGGGCTCGGCGTCGGCCTCGCGGCGCTCGCCGGCGTGCTGTCTGCGCCGATCAACCAGGTGCGGCCGCTGATGGGCGCCGACCTCATCATCGTCGTGTTCGCGGTGGTGGTGATCGGCGGCATGGGATCGATCATGGGATCGATCATCACCGGCTTTGCCCTCGGCGTGATCGAGGGACTGACCAAGTATTTTTATCCCGAGGCTTCCAACACCGTGGTTTTCGTTCTGATGGTCCTGGTGTTGCTGATCAAGCCGGCGGGACTGACCGGACGGGCGGCCTGACATGAGCGCATTGACTGACGACACCCTGCCGGTAACGCCGCGTGCCGTGCGCGACGAGATGATCGTGTTTGCGGCGATGGCCGTGCTCCTGGGGTTGGTGCCGCTGACCGGCATTTATCCGTTCTTCGTGATGCAGGCCTTGTGCTTCGCGCTGCTCGCCTGCGCCTTCAACCTCCTGATCGGCTATGGCGGCCTGCTGTCGTTCGGCCACGCGATGTTTCTGGGCACCGCGGGCTATTGCACGGCCCATGCGCTCAAGGAGTGGGGGCTGTCGCCGGAACTCGGTATCCTGGTCGGCGTCGCAGCCTCCGCGGCGCTGTCCGTCGTCACCGGCTTCATCTCGATCCGACGCCAGGGCATCTACTTCTCGATGATCACGCTGGCGCTGTCGCAATTGCTCTACTTCATCTACCTGCAGGCGCCGTTCACCCACGGTGAAGACGGCATTCAGGGCATTCCGCAGGGCTACCTGTTCGGCATCTTCAATCTCGCCAAGCCGACGGTGCTCTATTATGTCGTGCTGGTCGGATTCCTCGCCGGATTTCTCCTGATCTATCGCACCATCAACTCGCCGTTCGGCGAGGTCCTGAAGGCGATCCGCGAGAACGAGCCGCGGGCGATCTCGCTGGGCTACAAGACCGACCAGTACAAGTTGCTGGCCTTCATCCTGTCCGGCACGCTGGCCGGATTCGCCGGTTCGCTGAAAGTGTTCGTGGCGCAGAACGCCTCGCTCACCGACGTGCACTGGACGATGTCCGGCGAAATCGTGCTGATGACGCTGGTCGGCGGTCTCGGCACCGTCTTCGGCCCCGTCGTCGGCGCTTTTGTCATCATCGCCATGCAGCAATATCTGGCCGGGTTCGGACAGTGGGTGACGGTGATCCAGGGTGTTATCTTTGTGGCCTGCGTGCTGACCTTCCGGCGCGGCGTCATCGGCGAAATCGCGCATTATTTGCGCCGTTCCCTGTAAAACGGTCGAGTTTGACGGCATTTTCGGCCTTATAAAGCGGTGGATGACCCGGTTCCCGGGTCATCCCGCGGCGCGCTTTTCACTCCGATAGTCTATGACAGTATTGTGACAGCCGTCCGGCGCCCCCCAGAACGATGGATTTTGACCAATGCTGATGCGCTGGTTTCGCGCCTTTCTGCCCAAGGAGGAACGGTTTTTCGACCTGTTTGACCGGCACGCCCAGACGGTCGTACAGGGGGCGCTGGCGCTTCAGGACATGCTGCGCGGCGGCGCGGAAACGCCGGTGTTCTGCCAGCGCGTCAACCAGTTCGAAAATGACGCGGACGGCATCACCCGCGAGGTGCTGACGGCGGTGCGGCGCACCTTCATCACCCCGTTTGACCGCGGCGATATCAAGAACCTGATCACGGCGATGGACGACGCGATCGACCAGATGCAGCAGACTGCGAAGGCAGTGGTGCTGTTCGAGGTCCGCACGTTCGAACCGCCGATGCGCGAGATCGGGACCCTGCTGGTCGAATGCGCCAATCTCGTCGGCCGCGCGCTGCCGCTGATGCAGTCGATCGGCAACAACGTCGCAATGCTGAGCGCCATCACCGAAGAGATCGGTAAGCTCGAAGGCCGCATCGACGATCTCCACGACATCGGACTGAAGGAACTGTATCTCAAGCACCGCAGCGGCAGCTCGATGGATTTCATCGTGGGCGCCGAAATCTACAAGCATCTCGAGAAAGTGTCCGACCGCTTCGATGACGTCGCCAATGAGATCAACTCCATCGTAATCGAACAGGTATAGGGCAGGGCCATCACGTGGATGCCACCCTCGCCCTGCCGGTTCTGGTCTTCCTGATCGCGGTCGCGCTGCTGTTCGACTTCCTCAACGGGCTGCACGACGCCGCCAATTCGATCGCGACGATCGTGTCGACGCGGGTGCTGCGCCCGCAATATGCGGTGTTGTGGGCCGCGTTTTTCAATTTCATCGCCTTCCTGGTGTTCGGGCTCCACGTCGCCAATACCATCGGCACCGGCATCATCGAGCCGAGTGTGGTCGATGCCAGCGTGATCTTTGCCGCGCTGGTCGGCGCCATCGTCTGGAATCTGATCACCTGGGCGCTCGGGATTCCCTCGTCCAGTTCGCATGCGCTGATCGGCGGGTTGGTGGGAGCGGGGATCGCTAAAGCCGGAATTTCAGCCGCAGTCTGGACCGGCCTGACCAAGACGCTGCTGGCGATCGTGTTGTCGCCGCTGGTGGGGTTCCTGCTGGCGCTGGTGCTGGTGGCGATCGTGTCCTGGCTGTCGGTGCGCTCGACGCCGTTTGCGGTCGACCGCGCGTTTCGTATCCTGCAATTCGTCTCGGCCTCACTCTATTCGCTCGGCCATGGCGGCAACGACGCGCAGAAGACCATGGGCATCATCGCCGTCCTGCTGTACTCGCAAGGGCATCTCGGCAGCGAATTCAGCATTCCGTTCTGGGTCGTGATCTCCTGCCAGGCCGCGATGGGGCTGGGCACGCTGATGGGCGGCTGGCGGATCGTCCGCACCATGGGGCTGCGGATCACCAAGCTGACGCCGATGCAGGGTTTTTGCGCCGAGACCGGCGGGGCGGCGACGCTGTTCATGGCGACCTATCTGGGGATTCCCGTCTCCACGACCCATACCATTACCGGCGCCATCGTCGGCGTCGGCGCAGCGCGGCGGGTTTCGGCGGTCCGCTGGAACGTGGCGAGTTCGATCGTCTACGCCTGGGTGATCACCATTCCGGCGTCCGCCATCGTGGCGGCGCTGACCTACTGGGCGGTGCAGTTGCTACGCTGATCCGCTGACGAGTTTGAGCCCGAGGATGCCTGCCACGATCAGTCCGATGCAGGCGAGGCGGGCAAGCGTGGCAGGCTCGCCGAACAGGGCGATGCCGAGGATCGCCGTCCCGACCGCACCAATACCGGTCCAGACCGCGTAAGCCGTTCCGATCGGCAGCGTTTTCAGGGCGAGGCCGAGCAGGACGATGCTCCCGGTCATCGCCGCCAGCGTGAGCACCGACGGTATCAGACGCGTAAAACCTTCGGTGTATTTGAGACCGATGGCCCAACCGATTTCGAGCAGACCTGCGGCAAACAACACAGCCCACGCCATCACGACCCTCCAAACCGGGCAGGGCCGTCCCCGCCAAAATGCCGTGAAAAGGAAGGTCGTCCTTCCACACGGCGATATGGGGCTGGTGAGCGGGTTCCACAATCACCAAATGAGGCTTGATTAGCCCAAATTTCCCTGCCAAACGCTCGTGCCTCATGTCCGACATCGTCATCAATGCCGAATCGCCGTCCCGCTCGCCGCTTGCCGATGAAGTGGCGCGGCGGCGCACGTTTGCGATCATTTCCCATCCGGACGCCGGCAAGACCACGCTGACCGAAAAGCTGCTGCTGTTCGGCGGCGCGATCAATCTGGCGGGGCAGGTCAAGGCCAAGGGCGAGCGTCGCAACACCCGCTCCGACTGGATGAAGATCGAGCGCGAGCGCGGCATCTCGGTCGTGACCTCGGTGATGACGTTCGAGTTCCAGGACCTCGTCTTCAACCTGCTGGATACGCCAGGTCACGAGGACTTTTCCGAGGACACTTATCGCACGCTGACGGCGGTCGATTCCGCGGTGATGGTGATCGACGCGGCCAAGGGCATCGAGGCACGCACCCGAAAACTGTTCGAAGTGTGCCGGCTGCGCGACATTCCGATCATCACCTTCATCAACAAGATGGACCGCGAGAGCCGCGATACGTTCGACCTGCTGGACGAGATCGAGAAGACGCTGGCGCTCGACACCACGCCGATGACCTGGCCGGTCGGTCGCGGCCGCGATTTCCTCGGCACCTACGATGTCGTCAATGGCGGCGTGCGACTGCTCGAAGGCGGCGGCGCCAAGACCGGCGCGACCGAGCAGATCGACATCGCCGATCTCGCCGGGCGCAACGCCAACCTCGACGTTGGCGAAATCAAGGACGAACTCGCGCTGGTCTCCGAAGCCTGCAAGCCGTTCGAGCTGGAGGCGTTTCGCGAGGGCCATCTGACGCCGGTCTATTTCGGCAGCGCGCTGCGCAATTTCGGCGTCGGCGACCTGCTGGAAGGCCTCGGCAAGTTCGCACCGCCGCCGCGCGCGCAGGAATCCAATCTGCGCAAGGTCGAGGCGGCCGAGCCGCGCATGAGCGCGTTCGTGTTCAAGATCCAGGCCAACATGGATCCCAACCACCGCGACCGTATCGCCTTTGCGCGGCTGTGCTCGGGCAAGCTCAGTCGCGGCATGAAGGCCAAGCTGGTGCGGACCGGCAAGAACATGAGCCTGTCGAGCCCGCAATTCTTCTTCGCGCAGGACCGTTCAGTGGCCGACGAGGCGTATGCCGGCGATGTTGTCGGCATCCCGAACCACGGCACCTTGCGGATCGGCGATACGCTGACGGAAGGTGAGGACATCACCTTTGTCGGCGTTCCCAGCTTTGCGCCGGAAATCGTCCGCCGCGTGCGCCTGACGGATGCGATGAAGGCCAAGAAGCTGAAGGAAGCCCTGCAGCAGATGTCGGAAGAGGGCGTCGTGCAGGTGTTCCGGCCGCGCGACGGCGCGCCGGCGCTGGTCGGCGTCGTCGGCCCGCTGCAGCTTGACGTGCTCAAGGCACGCCTCGATGCGGAATACTCGCTGCCGGTGGAATTCGAGGTCTCGGAATTTCAATTGGCGCGCTGGGTCTCTTCCGACGACCGCAAGAAACTCGACACCTTCATCGCCGCCAACGGCTCCGGCATCGCCGACGACGTCGACGGCGATCCGGTGTTCATGGCCAAGAACGAATTCTATCTCGGCTACACCCGTGAGCGGGCCGAGGGCATCAATTTTTCCAACGTCAAGGACGTGAAGAAAAAGGCGTGAGGCGGCCCGCGGTGCCCCGCGCCCCTCCGCTGTCGTCCTCCGCGAAAGCGGGGGACCCAGTACGCTGCGGCCTCTCGGTTGACCACTCCCGTCTCTGGAATACTGGATCGTCCGGTCAAGCCGGACGATAGTGGGGCCGCCCCGAACGCGGGGAAGTGAACGCGCCTGCCTTGATACCGGCCAAAGCCGGCATCACGTTTGTTAGACCGTGTCCAGGGATTGCCGCATGTTTCGGTGCATCATCGCCTGCCTGATCGCCCTGTTCGTCGGCACAAGCGCCGCCACCGCCCAGTCGCGGCGGCAGATCGACGCCACGCCGTTTGCGCACGCGCCCTGCAGCGTGCTCGATGGCCAGCCGTGCACGCCGTCGTTCTGCAGCGTGTTCAATGATGGTCCGTGCATTCCCGAGATCGATTATCCCACCGGACAGAACCTGCAACTCACGATCGAAAGCGTGCCGCCACCGGACCAGGCCGCGAAATACCGCAAGCCCGACCACGATCTCGATACGATCGGGGACCTGTTTGCGGCGTTGCGCTCGTGCTGGTCGCCGCCGCCACCCGATATGGCGCGCGAAGGCATGCAGATGTCGGTCCGCTTCAGCTTCAAACGGACAGGCGAAATCATCGCCGCCCCCCGCGTGACCTACGCCACGGCCGGCATCCCCAGCGACACCCGTGACACCTATCTGAAAGCGATCAACGCCTCGCTTTCGGCCTGCATGCCTCTCAAATTCACCGGCGGATTGGGCGGCGCGCTGGCAGGCCGGCCGATCGCCATCCGCTACGTCGACAATCGCGACCTCGGTCGTCAGGCCGGCAAACCGTGAGGCGCCTCTTGGCGCATTGCGCACCAAGCCCGTAAAATGATACGCGAATAGACGAGGAAATCAGCCGAGCAACGGGAGCGACATCATGGGACTGCTGGTGATGATCCTGGGTTTGCTCCTGTTCTTCGGTGTCCACACGCTCACCACCCAGCGAAAGCTCCGCGCACAGGTGATCGCCGCGACCGGCGAGGGCGGCTACAAGATCGGCTATTCGGTGGCCTCGCTCGTCGGCCTGGCGCTGATCATCTGGGGTTTTTCCAAATATCGCGCGACCGGCTGGATCGACGTCTGGACCCCGCCGACGGCGTTCAGGCACATCGCGGTCGCCCTGATGCTGCCCGCCGTCATCATGGTGGTTGCGTCCTATATCCGCGGCCGGATCTATACGACGCTCAAGCATCCGATGCTGACGGGCATCAAGCTGTGGGCCGCGACGCATCTGCTCGCCAACGGCGATCTCGGCTCGATCATCCTGTTCGGCTCGTTCCTCGCCTGGGCGGTTTTTGACCGCATCTCGCTGAAATCCCGTACCGACGCCGGCGCTCCGCCGATTCCCGTCGGTGGCCCCGGCAACGACCTGATCGCGATCGCGGTCGGCCTCGTCGCCTATCTGGCGCTCGCATTCGCGTTCCATCCGGTCGTGATCGGCGTCCCCGTGGTTGGAGCCTAGCATGTCTGTTCAGTCGGCCATCAAGCGCAAGACCGCGCCGGACATCCGCGCGCGCAAGAACGGCGACCCGATCGTGATGCTGACCTCCTACCACGCGCATACCGCAGCGCTGGTCGACCGGCACTGCGACGTCATCCTGGTCGGCGATTCCCTTGGCAACGTCATGCACGGTTTCGAGACCACCGTGCCTGTCACCCTCGATATGATGATTCTGCAGGGACATGCAGTGATGCGCGGCTCGCAGCATGCCCTGGTCGTGGTGGACATGCCGTTCGGTTCCTACGAGGCCTCGAAGGAGCAGGCGTTTCATTCCGCGGTGCGGATATTGAAGGAGACCCATTGCGGCGCGGTGAAGCTCGAAGGCGGGGTGCGAATGGCGGAAACCGTCGCCTTCCTGTCCGAGCGCGGGGTGCCCGTGATGGGCCATATCGGACTGACGCCGCAATCGATCAACACGCTCGGTTCGTTCCGCGCGCAAGGGCGTGACGAGGGCAGCTGGGACCCGATCCTGAATGATGCCCAGGCGATCTCGGATGCCGGGGCGTTTTCGGTCGTGGTCGAGGCGGTCGCCGAGCCGCTGGCGCGCAGGATCACTGAGACCATTGCTATCCCCACCATCGGCATCGGCGCCAGCGTCGCCTGCGACGGGCAGGTGCTGGTGCTGGAGGACATGCTCGGCCTGTCGCCGCGGACGCCGAAATTCGTCTGCCGCTACGGCGAGCTCGGCCCCGCGATCGAAGCCGCGGTACAGGGCTATGCCAGCGACGTGCGCTCGCGCGCTTTCCCGGGGCCCGAGCACGTCTACGAGATGAAAAAGAACTAAGGGGCGCGCCATGGACTGGTCGCAGCACTCCATTCCGGCGATGCGGCTCGAGCCCCGCTTCGGCGACCGTGTTGTTCCGGCCTTTTGTGAGCGGCCCAACAGTATTCCCGCGATGGTGGCGGACGCGGTGGCGCGGAACGGCGATGGCGAGGCCCTGGTCTGCGGCGACGCGCGGCTGACGTGGCGCGAACTCGCGCAGCGCTCGGCGCAGATCGCGGCGGGTTTTGCCAAGCTCGGGCTCAGGCGCGGCGATCGCGTCGCGGTGCTGCTCGGCAACCGGACCGAGTTCGTGCTGACGATGCTGGGCGCGGCGCATGCCGGGCTGGTGACGGTGCTGCTGTCGACGCGCCAGCAAAGGCCCGAGATCGCCTATGTGCTCACCGATTGCGGGGCGCGGCTGCTGGTCCACGAGGCAGCACTCGCCGACCGCGTGCCGGATGCGGTCGACATTCCCGAGGTGGCGCACCGGATCGCGGTCGACGACGATCCCAATCGCTCACGCTTCTCTGAACTCGCCGACAACGCGCCGATGACGGCGCCGGTCGAGGTCGGCGAAGAAGACACCGCGATGATCCTCTATACGTCCGGCACCACGGGCAAGCCCAAGGGCGCCATGCTCGCCCATTGCAACATCATCCATTCGGCGATGGTGTTCGTGTCGTGCCTGAAGCTGACCGAAGCCGATCGCTCGATCGCCGCGGTGCCGCTCGGCCACGTCACCGGCGTGGTCGCCAACATCATGACCATGGTCCGCTGCGCCGGCGCGCTGATCGTCATGCCGGAGTTCAAGGCGGCCGAATATCTGAAGCTGGCGGCGTGCGAGCGCGTCACCTACACCGTGATGGTGCCGGCGATGTATAATCTCTGCCTGCTGCAGCCGGATTTCGACAGCTACGATTTGTCGAGCTGGCGGATCGGCGGTTTCGGCGGCGCGCCGATGCCGGTCGCCACCATCGAAAAGCTCGACCAGAAGATTCCCGGACTGAAGCTGGCGAACTGCTACGGCGCGACCGAGACGACGTCGCCCTCGACCATGATGCCCGGCGAATTGACCGCCAGCCATATCGACAGCGTCGGCCTGCCGTGTCCGGGCGCGCAGATCGTGGTGATGGACGCCAATGGGCGCGAACTGCCGCGCGGCGAGATCGGCGAAATCTGGATCCACAGCGCCTCGGTCATCAAGGGCTACTGGAACAATCCGAAAGCGACCGCCGAAAGTTTCACGGCCGGCTTCTGGCGTTCCGGCGACCTCGGCTCAGTCGATGCCGAGAACTTCGTCCGCGTCTTCGATCGCCAGAAGGACATGATCAATCGCGGCGGCTTGAAGATCTATTCGGCGGAGGTCGAGTCGGTCCTTGCCGGTCATCCCGATGTGATCGAGAGCGCGATCATTGCCAAAGCGTGCCCGGTGCTGGGCGAGCGCGTCCATGCCGTCGTGGTGACCCGAAACGAGGTGCAGGCCGAGACGATTCGTGTTTGGTGCGCGAAACGGCTGTCCGATTACAAGGTGCCGGAAACCATGGATATCAGGCTGGAGCCGCTGCCGCGCAACGCCAACGGCAAGGTGATGAAGCGCCAGCTCCGCGACGCGCTCTTGGCGCAGATATCGGCGGCATCGCGGCTGTAAGAGAATACCCGGCGCCTGCTACCGAGGCTGTTTAGGTTTGGGATAGTGGCGGTCAACGACGACCGCGTCGGGATGCGACACGATCGTCATGAACCAGACCAGGCTGACAGCCAGCGACCAAAACGTATTCCAGTAGACCCAGTTCATTTTCCTGCCCGCCCAACAATTTAGCCGCAGATCAGGCAGAAGCTCTGCCCACGAACTCATCTAGGTAGACAGGCACATCGTATCCTTCAATGTCGCATCGGCAGCGAATTTCTGTCGCGATCGCCTTGGACAAATCGTCGCTCCAGTGTTCCAGCGTGTTGAAGGCGACCACCTCGACCGGGTCGCTGAATCGTCCTGCCAGAAGATCGGTGATCACGGTTTCGATGTCGGCATGCTCGGTCTGCCGGACAACGCCCTGCGGCCCTGAACCTTCCACGACCAGATAGATCGTCCGGTCGGCGCCGTACGGCACTGCTTGAGGAAATCCGCGCATTGCCCGATCTCCGTTGAATGGAGAATCAATTGATACGCAGGTCAAAAGTTCCCATGACGGACCAATGCGCGAGAAAGTATGCATGTGGTTGTGGCCAGCGTCACCAATCGCCGGTTCATCATGAAAGCGCTAAAGTTTTGGCGCGCTACCCTTGGGGCTGGAGCCGTCGCCCGGACCCGCGGCGATCGCCGCGCCGTCGATTGCCGCGGCGCTAAGCAATTGCTTGAGGTCGAGCAGGGTGAATTGTGCGATGCCGACGCGGTTCGCTGGCGTGCCGGGCACGAGCTGGACGCTCAACACGCCGTCACAGTTCGCGCCCTTGGCGTCAGCGAGAAGGGCACTCGGATCCTTGGCCTTGGTCTGCGCGCGTTTGACCACCGCCACGCAACTGCCGCGAACCGTGTCGCCGTTGAGCTTGACGGCGGCCTTCGGGTCCAGCGGCTTGTCGATCGCTTCCAGCGCAGTCGCTTCCTTGTATTTGCCGCCGACCGACATGATCGAGCCCTTACGGTAAATGTAGTACAGATGCTGATCGCCGACGATGGTGGGCACCCCGTATTTGCCCATGACTTCCTTGATCATGTCAGCCTTCGACGGCTGCTGGTCCTGCGCGAAGGTCAGGTTGCGCGCGACGAAGTAGGCGCGGTTGGCGCTGGCCGGCGAGGAGAAGCTGGTGGAGAGCATCTCGCCGTTCTGCTTCGGACCGGCGAGTAGGCTGAAACTCAGTGCGGCGACATAGCTGGCGCCGCCGATTTTTTGCTGCTGGATGTCGGTCTTGGTATCGGTGCGGCCCCTGAACAGGGAATCAAACACGGCGCGTGCGGATTCAGCGGTCGATTCGTTCGATATCCCCAGAATGTCGGGGCGGAGTTTACCGGAAAATGCCGTCTCTGGCGTCCTGGGCTTGATCTCGTCGGCCAGCGACGCCGCGGGCAGGCAGGCCACCCCGAGGCCCATGGCAAGCATTGAAACCAGCGCATGGCGAGGCATGAAACACCCGGAAAATCGGAAACGAACCAGTACGGAAGCGAACGGGATTACGCCAAACTTTGAACCGCGATGTCAACATGGCCGGCCGGTTTGACAGGCGGATAAGGTACGCTGTTAACGCTTTGATCCACCTCGCTTTGCCTTGCCACCGCCATACCGATAGGCTACGTCGCGGCGATGCGGGGGGCGGGCGCAGCATGCTGCCGCCCGGCTACGGTTCCCCGGCCATGGGATGTCCTTAAGTGTCTGAATTATTTGACGAAGTAGACGAGGAGGTCCGCCGCGATCAGCTCAAGGAGCTGTGGGACCGATACTGGCTTTATATCATTGCCGCGATGATTCTGATCGTCGCCGCCTTGGGCGGCTGGCAAAGCTACAAATATCTGGAGGCCAAGAAGGCGACCGAGGCGGGCGCTGCGTTCGACAAGGCCGTCGAGCTTTCTGAAGCCAACAAGCACGCCGAAGCTGAAGCCGCCTTCGCCGATCTCGCCGCCAAGGCGCCATCCGGCTATCGCGTACTGGCTCGGTTGCGGATGGCGACCGAAGTGGCGAGCCGCGATCCGCAGGCCGCGGCCAAGCTGTTTGATGAGATCGCCGCCGATCGCAGCGTCGGCACCGCCGAGCAGGATCTGGCGCGGATTCGCGCCGCGCAGCTGCTGCTGGAAAGCGCCGGCTATGCCGACATGAAATCGCGCCTCGAAGCCGCCGCTGCGCCGGGGTCGACCTTCCGCCACACCGCGCGCGAATTGCTGGCGCTGTCGGCATGGCGCGCCAATGACGCCGCGGCGACGCGGCAATGGCTGGATGCGATCGCCAATGACGGAGAAACGCCGCCGAGCCTGCGTTCGCGCGCCGAAGCGCTGCAGGCCCTGCTGCCGCCGGTCGCCAAGAGCTGACGCGTGCCAACGGATTTGAGTGGGAAACCCAGTATGCGCCGCCCGCAACGTTTGATCGCAACCGCCGTCCTCATCGCGCTGTCGGGCGCGCTGGCGGGTTGTGGCAGCACGGCCGGTTTCGACCCGTCCGACCTGCTCGACTTCCTCGACACCAAGAAGAAGCTGCCCGGCGACCGCAAGCCGGTGTTCCCCGAAGGCGTCCCGGGCCTGGAACAGGGCGTGCCGAAGGATCTCTACCGGGGCGCCCGCCAGCAGGACGACCCGAACGCGCAGGCCGCCGCCGCGCCTCCGCCGGTGGAAGAGCCTAAAGCCAAGCGCGGTGCGAAATCCAAGGGCAAGCAGGCGGCGGCACCGGCCGACGCGGCGCCCGATGAGGAAGGCAGCACCGCCGCCGCGCCGCCGGCGCCCAAGCCCGCCAAGATCGTGCGCAAGCGCACCACCGCACCGCCGCCGGACCAGTCGTCCGCGCCCGCGCAGTCGCCGCAGCAATCCGCATTCCCGGCCCCAATGCCGAGCGGTACGTTCACGCGCTGATTCATTTTTATCGTTCGGTTGACACGCCCTGCGAAAAGGGCGTCTGGATTATTTATGTCCTTTACGATCGCCATCATCGGCCGCCCGAATGTGGGCAAGTCGACGCTGTTCAACCGGCTGGTTGGGCAAAAGCTTGCGCTGGTCGACGATGCGCCCGGCGTCACCCGCGACCGCCGCGAGGGCAACGCGCGTCTCGGCGACCTCGACTTCACCGTGATCGACACCGCCGGCCTCGACGAGGGCGCCAAGGGGTCGCTCACCGCACGGATGCAGGAGCAGACCGAGACTGCGATCGGCCTCGCGGACGCTTTGATGTTCGTGATCGACGCGCGCGCCGGCCTGACGCCGAACGATCGTACCTTTGCCGATTTCGCGCGCCGCGCCAACAAGCCGGTGGTGCTGGTCGCCAACAAGAGCGAGGGCAGGCATGGCGAGATTGGCGCGATGGAATCCTACGCGCTGGGACTAGGTGATCCCATCCAGATTTCCGCCGAACACGGCGAGGGCATGAGCGATCTCTACGATGCCCTGCGCGTGCTGATGCCGGAGCCGGTCGAGGAGAGCGAGGAGTTCGACGACGATGACATCATCTTTTCCGATGAAGAACTCGCGCAGCGTCCAATCCGCGTCGCCATCGTCGGCCGTCCCAATGCCGGAAAATCCACGCTGATCAATCACCTGCTCGGCGAGGAGCGGCTGCTGACCAGCGCCGAGGCCGGCACCACCCGCGATTCCATTTCGGTCGAGATCACCTGGCAGGGCCGCGAGTTTCGCGTGTTCGATACCGCAGGCTTAAGGCGGCGCTCGCGGATCGAGGAGAAGCTGGAAAAGCTGTCGGTGGCGGATGCTCTGCGCGCGGTGCGCTTTGCCGAAGTCGTCGTGATGATGATGGATGCGCAGAACCGGTTCGAGGAACAGGATCTGCGCATCGCCGACCTGATCGAGCGCGAGGGGCGGGCGATCGTGCTGGCGGTCAACAAATGGGACCTGATGGAACGCAAGACCCATCTGATCTCCGCGCTGCGCAGCGATGCCGATCACTGGCTGCCGCAGATGAAGGGCGTTCCGATTGTCGCGGTATCCGGCCTGATGGGCGAGGGCATCGATCGCCTGATGACCGCGATCCAGGACGCCTATGCGGTATGGAACAAGCGCGTGCCGACGGCCACCCTCAATCGCTGGTTCGAGCAGGCGGTCGACGCCAACCCGCCGCCCGCGGTCTCTGGCCGGCGGCTGAAGCTGAATTACATTACCCAGGCCAAGGCCCGGCCGCCGAGCTTCATTCTGTTCTGCTCGCGCGCGGACGCCGTGCCGCAATCCTATTTGCGCTATCTCACCAACTCGATGCGCGAGGCGTTCGACCTGCCGGGCACGCCGATCCGGATCACGCTGCGCGAAAAAGCCAATCCGTTCGCCCACAAGCGCAAGCGGCCGTCATGAGCGAGGCGGCGTCCGCGCAGGCTGGCGAGACGCCGCCGGCGCGCAGCGGCGCGGCGGCCTTCATCTTCGTCACCATCCTGCTCGATATGCTCGCGCTCGGCCTGATCCTGCCGATCCTGCCGAAGCTGGTCGAAGGTTTTGTCGATAACGATACGGCGACGGCAGCGCGGATTTTTGGGCTGTTCGGCACCGCCTGGGCGCTCATGCAGTTCCTGTTTTCGCCGATCCTCGGCGCGCTGTCGGACCGGTTCGGCCGGCGGCCGGTGGTGCTGCTGTCGAACTTCGGACTGGCGCTGGATTATGTGCTGATGGCGCTGGCGCCGTCGCTGCTGTGGCTGTTCATCGGCCGGGTGATCTCGGGCATCACGTCCGCGAGCATCTCCACGGCGTTTGCCTATATCGCCGACGTGACGCCGCCGGAGCGGCGCGCGGCCGTGTTCGGCAAGATCGGCGCCGCGTTCGGTGCCGGATTCATTCTCGGCCCTGCCGTCGGTGGGCTGCTCGGCGGCATGGATCCGCGGCTGCCGTTCTGGATCGCGGCGGGCTTGAGCTTTGCGAATACGCTCTATGGCTGGCTGATCCTGCCCGAGTCGTTGCCGCCGGAACGCCGCGCGCCGTTTCGCTGGAAAAGCGCCAATCCGCTTGGCGCGCTGCATCTGTTGCGCTCGAACCGGATTCTCGCCGGGCTGTCGCTGGCGAATTTCTTCGGCCAGGTCGCGCATGTGGTGCTGCCGTCCACCTTCGTGCTCTACGCGACCTACCGCTATGGCTGGGACACCACGACGGTCGGGCTCACGCTGGCCCTGGTCGGCGTCTGCGCCATGGTGGTGCAGGGCGCGGGCGTCGGCCCGATCGTCAAACGGTTCGGTGAGCGGCGCGCGCTGCTGCTGGGGCTTGCCAGCGGTGCGTTGGGATTCTTCATCTATGGCGCGGCCCCGACCGGGCCGCTGTTCTGGCTCGGCATTCCCGTGATGGCGTTGTGGGGCGTGGCGGGTGCCGCGATCCAGGCGCTGACGACGCAACTCGTGGCGCCCGATCAGCAGGGCCAGTTGCAGGGCGCGACCAACAGCGTCAACAGCATCGCCCAGATGCTGGGGCCGTTTCTGTTTACGCTGACCTTTGCGTATTTCATCAGCGATCAGGCGCCCTTCAAGATGCCGGGCGCACCGTTCCTGCTGGCGGCGGGATTATTGGGATTGGGCCTGTTGATCGCGTGGCGCACGCTTAAAAAGTAGGGTGGGTTACGCCTGCGGCTAACCCACCCTGCTTTTCTTACTTCTTCAGCAGCGGGCAGTCGCTGGTTTCAAGCGGCTTGGCCGCATCTTCCGGCGCGATCGTGGCGATCTGCTTGTAGTAATCCCACGGTCCCTTCGACTCCTCGGGCTTCTTCACCTCGAACAGATAGGCCGGGATCAGGCGACGGCCGTCGGCGCGCAACGGGCCCTTGCCGAACAGCGTGTCATCCGTCGGCAATTCCTTCATCTTGGCGACGACCTTGGCGCCGTCATTGGGATTGCCGCCGAGCGCTTCCATGGCCTTCAGATAATGCAGCACCATGGCGTAGTTGCCGGCCTGCGTCATCGAGGGCATCGCGTTCTTGCTGGTAAGCGAAGCAAAGCGCTTCGACCAGGCGCGCGTCGCGTCGTTCATGTCCCAGTAGAAGGATTCGGTGAACGTCAGGCCCTGCGCGGTCTTCAGGCCCAGCGAATGCACGTCGTTGATGAACAGCAGCAGCGCGGCGAGCTTTTGGCCGCCCGCGACGACGCCGAATTCCGCCGCCTGTTTGATCGAGTTCGTGGTGTCGCCGCCGGCATTGGCCAGCCCGATGACCTTGGCCTTGGAAGCCTGCGCCTGCAGCAGGAACGAGGAGAAATCGGCGGTGTTGATCGGGGCCTTGACGCCGCCGAGCACCTTGCCGCCATTGGCGGTGACGACGGCCGAGGTGTCGCGTTCCAGCGCATGGCCGAACGCATAGTCTGCGGTCAGGAAGAACCAGCTGTCGCCGCCGGCCTTGGTCAGCGCCTTGCCGGTGCCGTTCGCCAGCATGTAGGTGTCGTAGGTGAAGGAGATCGTGTTCGGGGTGCAGGCCTTGCCGGTGAGGTCGGCGGTCGCAGCACCCGAGTTGAGCAGAACCTTGTTCTTCTCCTTGACGAGGTTGTTGACGGCCAGCGCCACGCCCGAATTCGGCGTATCCGCGATGGCGTCGACCTTGTCATTGTCGAGCCATTGCCTTGCGATGTTGACGCCCACATCCGGCTTGTTCTGGTGATCGCCGGAGACGACGTCGATCTTCCAACCCTTCTTGGTGAGGCCGGAATCCTCGATCGCCATCTTGATCGCAACGACCGAGTTGGGGCCGCCGATGTCGGCATACAGGCTCGACATATCGTTGAGCACGCCGATCTTGATGGTCTTTTCCTGGGCCATCGCCGGCGCAGCGAGGCCGAGCGCGGCAAGTGCCACAGAAGTGGCGAAGCGCCGCGCAAATCGTTTAGTCATGGTATTCCCTCCAGAATGTTGTTCGCCGGCTCTCTTTTTGGAACCTGCCAGCTGCCCCTGCGATAGTATTTCTAGCCTGCGGGGGCAATCCGCCTAACGTAGCGCGTCATCGTGGCGCGTCGGAGTTCTGCCTGAAAATTGGCCAGTCACGGTACCATTGTCCCGTTTTGGCACCGTTCGTGTTGGCCCAAGGAACTCGGCGCCGCCCGGGTCGCCGGACCGGTCCTACAACGATAAATGGTCAATCACGCCGGCGGATGAAAGCTCATCAGCGTGCGTGTCCTGTAGTCGTACAACTTACCCGTCTCGGTCCATTCCGGCGCACACATCGGCACGATGAATTCCGCTGCTTGTTCCGGCGTATCCAGCGTGGTCGGGTCTTCGCCGGGAAAGACGCTGGCACGCATGCGGGTGCGGATCGGGCCGGGGCTGAACAGATTGACGCGCAGTTTCGTGCTCACGGTCTCGTTGGCCCAGGAGCGCGCCAGCGTGTCGAGTGCGGCCTTTGACGCGGCATAGGGCCCTTGATAGGCGTTCGCCTTGCTGGCGGCTCCCGAGGTGACAAACACGGCGCGTCCGGCGTCCGAGACCCTCAGCAGCGGGTCCATGCAGCGGATGAGCTGGAAGTTCGCGGTGACGTTGATCGCCATCACGTCGTTCCACGGCTTCAACTCGATATGCCCGAGCGGCGAGGACGGGCCGGCGATGCCGGCATTGCCGACGAGGATGTCGAGCTTTCCGTGGCGCTCGTGCAGCGCCGCGCCGAGACGTGCGATGCCGTCGAAATCGGTGAGGTTGAGCGGCACCAGCGTGGCGCTGCCGCCGTCTTTGCGGATCTCGTCGTCGAGCTCTTCCAGCCCGCCTTGCGTGCGCGCGACCGCAACGATGTGCGCGCCGGCTTTTGCTAGTGCGCGCGCGGCGGCATAGCCGATGCCGCGCGAGGCGCCGGTGATGAGCGCGATGCGGGAGGCGAGGGGTTTGGTCATGATCTAGGCCTTCGTCATGCCCGGCCTCGTGCCGGGCATCCACGTCTTTGCGGCGGGTTTTACAGACGTGGATGGCCGGGACAAGCCCGGCCACAACGGAAAATGACTAGATTAATCGCCGCAATGCGCCGTCAGCTCGCCTCCGCCAGCAGCGACAATTGCCGGGGCTGCGGCTCCACCTGGGTCTGGTCGGTGAGGTGCGTCGGATAAACGCCGGTAAAGCAATGATCCGAGAACTTCGGATTGGCCGGATCGCGGCCGGGTTCGCCCATGGCGCGGTACATGCCGTCGATCGACAGGAACGCCAGCGAGTCCGCGCCGATGATCTCGCGCATCTCTTCGAGCGAATGGGTGGCCGCGAGAAGTCCGCCGCGGTCCGGCAGGTCGATGCCGTAATAGTCGGGATACAGGATCGGCGGCGAGGCGAGGCGGAAATGCACTTCGCGGGCGCCGGCGTCGCGCATCATGCGTACGATTTTCTTCGACGTGGTGCCGCGCACGAGGCTGTCGTCGATCAGGATGATGCGCTTGCCTTCGATCGCGGCGCGGTTGGCCGCATGCTTCATGCGCACGCCGAGTTCGCGCACGCTCTGGGTCGGCTGGATGAAGGTGCGGCCGACATAGTGGTTGCGGATGATGCCGAGTTCGAACGGCACGCCGGAATGCTGGCTGTAGCCGACCGCGGCCGGCACGCCGGAATCCGGCACCGGCACCACGACGTCGACCTCGACATGGCTTTCGCGCGCCAGCTGGGCGCCAAACGCCTTGCGGACGTCATAGACCGCGCGGCCACCGACGATGGAATCCGGCCGCGCAAAATAGATGTATTCGAAGATACAGGGCCGCGACGGCTTGGGCGGGAACGGCTTGTGGCTGTGCGCGCCGGCTTCGTCGAACACGATGATCTCGCCGGGCTCGATGTCGCGGACATATTTGGCGCCGATCATGTCGAGCGCGCAGGTTTCCGACGTCAGGATCGGGCGGCCGTCGAGGTCGCCGAGCACCAGCGGGCGGATGCCGAGGGGATCGCGGGCGCCGACAAGCTTCTTGTTGGTCATCGACACCAGCGCATAGGCGCCCTCGATCGCGCGCAGCGCTTCGATGAAGCGATCGATGAAGCGGCCGCGCTTCGACTGCGCCACCAAATGCAGGATCACTTCGGTGTCGTTGGTGGATTGCATCAAGGCGCCGTTGCGCACCAGTTCGCGGCGCAGCGTCAGACCGTTGGTGAGGTTGCCGTTATGGCCGACCGCGAAACCGCCGGCATTGAGTTCGGCGAACAGCGGCTGCACGTTGCGCAGGATGTTGCCGCCGGTCGTGGAATAGCGCACATGGCCGATCGCGAGGTTGCCGGGAAGGCGCTCGATCACCTCGCGGCGGGAGAAGGCGTCGCCGACCAGGCCGAGCCGCTTCTCCGAGTGAAACCGCGAGCCGTCGAAGGAGACGATGCCGGCGGCCTCCTGGCCGCGGTGCTGCAGAGCGTGCAGCCCGAGCGCGGTGACGGCGGCGGCTTCGGGGTGGCCGAAAATACCGAACACGCCGCATTCCTCGCGTAGCGTGTCGCCTTCGAGATCGTCCTGCAACTCGATGCCGAGATTTAAATCAAGATTCAAATCAGGATTCGGATCGAGTTGGCCGGCGGGATCGGAAGGGTTTTGCATCGCGTCCATCGCCTCTCTATCGTGGCCTTAAATTAGCGGCCTGCAGGTTTCTCGATCAGCTTTTTAAGGCCGTCGCGGGCAGGCTTGCTATAGCCATCGCCGGACGCAGGGGCTGCCTGGTCGGCGTCAGTTTGGTCGTCTTCAGGTTTATTCTTCTTGAATCGCTTTAAGATGGTGTTCTCGGGGTCGTCCGGCAAGAGCGACATTAACCAATCCCCGGTTCCCTGCAGGACCACACGGGATTTTGCACCGGTGATCCAGTCCGGGCGCTGCTTGTCCGGCACCAGCCAGCTGAAGAACAGAAATGCGACCACGACGATCAAAAGGCCGCGGCCCAACCCAAAGAGGAATCCGAGCGTGCGATCGAGCGCGCCGATCCGCGAATCCAGGATCATGTCGGAGATTCGGACCGTGATGACCGACACCACGATCAGCGTACCGATGAACGTGCCTGCGACGACTGCCACGGCTGCGGCCGTATCGTTGCCGATATAGGCTTTTGCGGTCGGCAACAGTTTTGCGAAGGCGTACAGCGTCACCAGCGCCGCCGCGCCCCATGCCGCGATCGACAGGATCTCGCGCATGAAGCCGCGCACCATCGCGAGCAGCCCCGAAATCAGCATCACTCCGAGCAGGACGAGATCGAGTATCGTTATCGGCATCGGCTGGTCAGGTCCGCTCGTAAATCCTTCAAGCAGCGAATCGGCGGCTCGGGATCACCCCAAGTGAGGGGCTGACGGCGTATCCCGCAAGGCCGGATATCGCGCCATTCCACCCGCCTTTCGCGCGGGTTGTATAGCGGCGAGGGCGGGGCGCGTCACGCCGCTTTAGCTGGTTTCACGACGGAATCGCGACGGTGTGGCATTTTTCTCCGTCATCCCCTCGCGATTGGCGTTCCGCTCGCCGGCGCCTGCGTTTCGGGGCGTGCCGCGTGCCGCGATATCGGCAACCAGGCTGGTCAGGCCGCCGATGCTGTTCAGTATCAGCCCACCGTCGCCGCCGATCTCGCCACGGGCCGATTCGGGCAGAACGGCGCGGCCAAATCCGAGTTTCGCGGCCTCCTTCAGCCGGGCGGACGTCTGCGCCACCGGGCGGACCGCGCCGGATAGTGAAATTTCACCGAAATAAACCGCATCCGTCGGTAACGGCGCGTTCACCAAGGATGAAACCAGTGCGGCGGCGGCCGCCAGATCGGCCGCGGGCTCCTGAATGCGCAGGCCGCCCGCGACATTCAGATAGACGTCGTAGCCGGACAGCTTGACCCCGCAATGGGCCTCGAGCACCGCCAGCACCATCGCCAGCCGGCTCGTATCCCAGCCCACCACGGCCCGCCGCGGCGTGCCGAGCGTGGTCGGCGCCACCAGCGCCTGCAGTTCCACCAGCACCGGGCGGCTGCCTTCCATGCCGGCGAACACCGCGGTGCCTGGGCTGCCTAGGTCGCGTTCGGACAGGAACAATTCGGAGGGGTTGGTGACCTCGCGCAGGCCGAGGCCCGTCATCTCGAACACGCCGATTTCATCGGTCGGCCCGAAGCGATTCTTCATCGCGCGCAGGATGCGAAAATGCTGCGAGCCTTCGCCCTCGAACGACAGCACCGCGTCGACCATGTGCTCGACCACGCGGGGACCGGCGATCTGGCCGTCCTTGGTGACATGCCCGACCAGGATGATCGCAGCACCTGATTTCTTGGCGAATCGAATCAATGCCTGCGCCGAGGCGCGGACCTGCGTCACCGTTCCCGGCGCCGATTCCACCGTGTCGGTCCACATGGTCTGGATCGAATCGATCACGATCAGGCGCGGCACCGCGCCCTCCGACAGCGTCGAGACGATATCCTCCACCGAGGTCTCGGCGGCAAGCTGCACCGGCGCGTCCGCGAGCCCCAGCCGCTCCGCGCGCAGCCGCACCTGCGCCACCGCCTCTTCGCCGGAGATATAGACCGCGCGATGCCCGGCGCGCGCCATCATGCTGGTGGCCTGCGTCAACAGCGTCGACTTGCCGATGCCGGGATCGCCGCCGACCAAGAGCACCGAGCCGCGCACGAACCCGCCGCCGGTGACGCGATCGAGCTCGGCCATTCCCGACGACAGCCGCGGCGCGTCGTTGCTTTTCCCGGTCAGCGATTCCAGCGCAAACGTCCGCCCGCGGCGTTTCGAGCGGATCGACACCGGCACGCTGCCGCTGGTGTCCTCCTCCGTCAGCGTGTTCCACTCGCCGCAGGACTCGCACTTGCCCTGCCAGCGATTATACGCCGCGCCGCAGTTCTGGCAGACAAAGGAGAGGGTGGATTTGGCCATGGAGGGAGTGAGTCTCGGTGAAACGGGTCGGACTCATAGCACGAAAAGAAGCAACGTATCAGGACGCAACACCTCCGCACGTCCAAATCCCGACCGGCTGCTCCAGCCCGCGAATGCTCTGCGCCGGCCGTTCGACGAGCACCGCAAAATCTTCGTTCGAATGACCGGTCTCCGTCCGCGCCCGTTGCACCAGCGCGTCGCTGGCGATGATGGCGCAACCGAGTTCGCGGGTCAGTGCTTCGAGCCGGCTCGCCGCGTTCACGGTGGTGCCGATCACGGCGAATTCGAGCCGGTTGAGACCGATGTCGCCGAGCACCACCTCGCCGTAATGCAGTCCGACGCTGGCCTGGATCGGCGGCTCGTTGCGGCGGCGGCGCTCCCGGTTCAGTTCGTCAATCGAGGCGATCATGCCTCTCGCGCAACGCAGGGCGTTCAGCGCGTCGTTATCGCCGGTGAACGGCGTGCCGAACGTCGCCATCAGGCCGTCGCCGAGATATTTGTCGAGCGTGCCGCCGTGCCGGAACACTTCGCGCTCCATCCGCTCATGGAATTGCCGCAGCGTGCCGATGACCTCCGACGGGTCTCGACCGTCGGCATAGGTGGTGAACCCGACGATATCGGCAAACAGCACCGCGACGTCCTGGGTGTGAACGCGTGTCAGCGGCTCGTCGTTGACGGACAATTGCTCGACGACGTTGGGCGAGAAATAGCGCGCGAGATTGGCGCGCTCGCGTTCGATCCCGGCGTGGCTGATCAGCAGCGCATTGGAGCGGCGCACCGCCAGCGCCAGGATCGCGGCGACGATGATGAACACCGTGACCTGCTGAAAGCGGGTGCCGAAGCCGATCGACGACGGATCGATGATCGCGAACAGCCGTACATCCGCGCCGACCGCCTCCCTGACCCGCGCCGAGAGTGCCGCATGGCTGGCGGGCTGCAGCCAGGCCCAGCCGACGGCCGCCGCCCACAGGACGGCGGTCCATCCGCCCATCGCGAGCACCGTTCGCCACGAATAGGCCAGCGTCGCGGTCGCCAGGAAAATAAAGAAATAGATGAAGCTGTCGAACCGGAATTGCATCCCGATCGGCCAGTTTACGTCGCTCCAGGGATTGGGCACCACGGCGAGAAAGGTCAGCAGCGCCAGATCGCAAATGATCAGGAACACCTCGAGCGGCGAACGGCCGACTTTGCCGACCTTGAGCTGGGCCCAGCCGATCAGGGCAAAAAAGCCCAGCATCAGGATGTAGTAGATTACGTCCCAATTCGGATTGATGATCGGCAGGGTGACGGCGGTGACAGCCAGCGCCGCCCAGCGCGCCCTGACGGCGAGCAGCAGGCCCTCGCGCTTGCTGTCGACAAGGGCCGCTTCAGCGAATTTCAGCGCATCCTGCCGGGCGTCGGTTCGCCCGGACGGCCGGTCGCCGGCGTAGGGGATGTCAGTTGTTTCCGTCATCGCGCTCAAGACATATCCTCCCCGAGAACCGGACCATGCAAACGTGCACCGGGGTTATATCGGATTGGTGCGGCGAGGGTCAGGCCGTACCGAACACGATCAGGACCTGCGTTCAGGAAGACGCCGTCCACAGCAGGAAGATGCCGGCGGCAATCATGATGCCGTCCATCAGCAACCGGAAGATGTCGGGCTCGAGCTTCAGCACGAAACGCCTGGCGATGAACGCGCCGAACATCAGCGTGGAGCCCGCGATCAGGCCCTTCACCGCGATGTCCGCCGTTAGCGCGCCGAAGCGTTCGAACGTCACGGATTTGCTCAGATAGAGTCCGAGAGAACTCGCCGCTTCGGTGGCGAGAAATGCGCCCTTGTTCAGCCCGTAGAACAGAAACAGCGGCACGCTGAGCGGACCGGTGGACACCACGATGCCGGTGAGATAGCCGATCACGGCGCCGCCCACCGCCAGGTGCCAGAGCTGCGCCTTGAGTTGATGCCGCGCCAGCCAGTGCCGCACCGGCACCATCACGATCAGGAACAGCCCGATCGCGATATCGACCGTGTGCGACGGCAGCACCAGAAGCGTCCGCGCGCCGAGCGCCGCCGCCGGAATTCCCGTGGCGGAATAGGCGAGGCACGCCCGCCAGTCGACCTCGCGCCACCAGGCGAGAATACGCGAAAAATTTGCCATCACGGCCGCGACCGCCATGATCGGCACGGCCTCCTTCGGCCCGTACTGATAGACGAGCACCGGCATCAGCATGATCGACGAGCCGGTGCCGACGATGCCGGAGATGGTGCCGGCGAGCAGGCCGATGATGAGGACGAAGAGGAAACCCAAGGAGATCACAACAGCGGAATCGGGCCGCGATGGTAGCGGGAATCGCGCGTCGCGACATCGGTGCGGTCCTACAAATGTCATTGCCAATTGTGACTTTGCTCACATTTTTTGCCGCCGATTTCTGCGAGGTTTGTCGCCGGACGGAATCTTGGCTGATGGAGTGATCGGCAGCGCAAATTTCGCCAGTGCCGGTCGCCGCAAAAAGGGGAGACCGCTGTCATGGAGAAAGCACACGCGACCTTCTTCTCGACTTATCTGAGTGGGTTCAAGCCGAACCTGGCCGCCCTGATCGTCGGCGGCGTGACCACCGCGACCGCGGTGTTCGCCATGATCACCCAGGCGAATACCGCCGTTCCGGTGATTCTCAAGACCCTCAATCTCGCCGGTTGCCGCACTTCCGACGTCTATCTCGGCACGCAGAGCGATTTCAAAAAGGAGGGCAGCGTCTGGCGGGAATACCCCGCCGGGAGTGCCTCCCCTCGCTACGAGTTCATGGAGATCAATCGCACCTATGCGAAGATCGTGTTGCGCAACGTCACCCCGCGTGACGACACGCCGGATTGGAGAACGCTGACGGTTCACCTGCCGACGTGCGGCGGCGACGCCACGCTGAGCGAGGGACGTCCCGAGCGCTCGATCGTCCTGCAGGAGGTCTGGCGTCCGCGGGATACCTGATGCTCGGCGCCGGTGACGGCTACCGACGGCAAGAAACCTCTGGCGTTCGCGCGCGACCCAGGCCACCGCAGCGCACACCTGCCGGCTGGCGGCGGCGGTCAAAGCTGCTAGGATCGCGTCAAAATAGCAGACCGGAGGACCGCCATGGATGCCGTGACCCCGCAGGGCGCGCAGACCGCTGACACCCATTCCCATCTCGTGCGCCCCGCCAGCATGGAGTGGCAGAAGACGCGCTTTCCCGGCTGCGAGGCCAAGACGCTGCTGTTCGACCGCAAGACCGGCCTGATGACCGCGCTGATGAAGTTTGCGCCGGGCGCGGTGCTACCCGACCACGAGCATGTCAATATCGAGCAGACCTATGTGCTCGAAGGCTCGCTGGTCGACAAGGAAGGCCCGGCGCAGGGCATCGAATGCAAAGCCGGCGAATTCATCTGGCGCGAGGAGGGCAGCCGCCACGTCGCCTGGTGTCCGCAAGGCGGGCTGATGCTCGCGATCTTCCAGGTGCCGAACAAATTCTTCGAGGCCGACGGCCGCGTCATCGACGCCGCCGGCGAGGATTGGGACGCGGCTTGGGGCCACACCCGAAAAGGTTGACTGCCGCTATCCTCCACCCGGATCAAGGCGGCGCTTGCTCCGGTATCCGCCGTCCCCTGATCTGCCGGTTAAGCCTTGTTTAGGGGCGGGCCGGTACCGTGCCGCGATTTGGTGGTGCCGGGGATATCGATGTCGCTTTTCCATGCTTCGGACCGGATTCCGCCTGGCCTCGATCGGCAGGCGGCCGGCATCCGGCTCTTGCCGTTTCTATACGGGCTGACGCTGTTCGTCTCGGCGCTGCTTCTGTTTTCGATCCAGCCCATGTTCGCAAAGATGGTGCTGCCGAAACTCGGCGGTGCGCCGGCCGTCTGGTCGGTCGCGATGGTATTCTTTCAAACGGTCCTGCTGGCCGGGTATGCCTACGCGCATTTGCTGAACCGCCTGTTGCAATCGCGCCGGGCCGCGATGTTCCATATGGCGCTGGTCGGGCTGACGGCGATGGCGTTGCCGATCTCGATCGCTCCGGGATGGTCTGCGCCGCCATCCGAAGGAACGGCGCTCTGGCTGTTCGGACTGTTCGCCTGCTCGATCGGCCTTCCGTTCTTCACGCTGTCGGCGAGCGCGCCGCTGCTGCAAAGCTGGTTTGCCGCCAGCGGGCACCGGCAGGCGGGTAACCCCTACGTGCTCTACGCCGCGTCCAATCTCGGTTCGTTTGCCGCTTTGTTCGCTTACCCGATCGCGATCGAGCCGCTGCTGACGCTGAAGGCGCAAGCGGCCGGCTGGTCGTTCGGATTTGCGGGCTTTGTCCTGCTGCTGGCCATCGCCAGCCTGTTCACCTCCGGCGCAGTGCCGGCCGCTGCGCCGGCTTCGGCGCAGGACGAAGCGGGGGCAGGCGCCGTGCAGCGAATGCGCTGGATCGGGCTGGCCGCGGTGCCCTCCGGCCTCGTGATCGCGGTTACGGCGCATCTGACGACCGATATCGCCGCCGCGCCGTTCCTCTGGGTGCTGCCGCTCGCGATATACCTGCTTACTTTCGTCGCCGTGTTTCGGGAGCGGCCATGGATCGCACATGCCAACGTGGTCCGATTGGTTCCTTTCGTCGTGGCGCCGCTCGCGGTGAGCCTGATCGGCGGCGACAAGGTGTTCTGGCTGACCGTGATTGCCCTCAACCTCGTTGCGTTCGCGCTGCTGACGCTGATGTGCCATGGCGAACTCTACCGGCGTCGTCCAAGCCCGCGGCGACTGACGGAATTCTACCTCTGCACTTCGCTAGGCGGCGTGCTCGGCGGTGCGTTTGCGGGCCTGCTGGCGCCGCAGCTGTTCAACGACAATTACGAATATCCCATCCTCGTCGCGCTGGCGGTGCTGTGCATGCCGGGGTTCTTTGCCGGGGGCATCCGCAAGGCGGCGACGGAACTCTGGCCGTGGCTTCTGCCCAGTGCGGTCCTTGTACTTGCCTGGTGCATGATCCGGCCGCAACTATCCGCGGCGCTGGAGCTGCCATTTCAAGCGGGGCTCGCGCTGCTGGCGGCTGCGATGTTGTTTCAGCGGCAGAAGATGACGCGCTTCTTCGCCCTCGTGGTTCTGAGCTTTGTCTTCACCGGCCTTTGGCGACCCGGGATGGCGCCGATCGAGACGGCCCGCAGCTTCTTCGGTGTCCACCGGGTGGCCGACGTTTCCGGAGGCAAAGCGCGCATTCTCTATCACGGCACCACGATCCATGGCGCCCAGCGCCTGCGCAATGACGACGGTACGGCTGTCGTCGGTTCGCCGAGCCCGTTAACCTACTATTACGCGCAAGGTCCGCTGGCCGAGGCGATCGATGTCGCACGCATGACCCATGGCGCCCTCGGGCGGGTCGCCGTCGTCGGGCTCGGCACGGGATCGCTGGCCTGCCATCGCAAGGCCGGCGAGCAATGGACGTTTTTCGAGATCGATCCCGAGGTGATCCGCATTGCGCGGGATCCGCGCCTGTTTACCTTCCTGTCGAACTGCGCAGCGGATGCAACGGTCGTCGCCGGCGATGCGCGATTGACGCTGGAAGCCTCGCCCGACCGTTATGACCTGATCGTGCTGGATGCGTTTTCGTCCGATAGTATTCCGGCGCATCTGCTGACCCGCGAGGCGATGGCGGGATACCTCGCCAGACTCTCGCCCGGCGGGGTCATTGTCGCGCACATTTCCAACCGCCACCTCGATCTCGCGCCCGTGGTCGCCAACGTCGCGCAATCCCTGGGGCTGGTCAGCTTCCTCCGTGAAGACGACCAGGCGGGTGAATTCATGACGACATTCGCGTCAAACGCCCGGGTCGTGGCAATGGCGCGCTCGGCCGATGATACGGGACGCGTCGCGGAACAATGGAGGCCGCTGTTTCCGGATCCCAAGAGTTCGTTGTGGACGGACGATTATTCCAACATTCTCGGCATCATGCTGCGCATGAAATTCGGCTGGTAGGGCCGCGTGAGCGGTTACTTCAGCACGATCCACGCCGGCGCGTGATCGCTGGCGCCTTCCTCGCCGCGCACCTTGCGATCGACGCCGGCTTTCAGCAGGCGCGGCGTGAGCTGTGGGCTCAGCAACAGGTGATCGAGCCGTAGGCCCGCGTCGCGCGGCCAGCGGTTGCGCTTGTAATCCCAGAACGTGAACATCGGTTTTGACGGATGCAGCGTGCGGATCGCGTCGGTCCAGCCCTGGTCGAGCAACGCCTTGAACGCGGCGCGGCTCTTCGGCTGGATCAGCGCATCCTTGTCCCACGATTTTGTCGGATAGATATCCGACGCGGTCGGCGCGACATTGTAGTCGCCGGCCAGCACCACCGGGAGATCCTGCTTGAGCAGTTTGGCGGCGTGCGACCGCAGCCGCTTGAACCAGGCGAGCTTGTAGTCGAATTTCGGTCCGGGCTGCGGATTGCCGTTCGGCAGATAAAGACTGGTGATGAGGACGCCGTTGACGGCGGCTTCGATGTAGCGCGCCTCGTGATCCTCGCGGTCGCCGGGTAGCGCAGTTCGCGTCAGCACCGGCTCGGTCTTGCGCGCCAGAATCGCAACGCCGTTCCAGGTCTTTTGTCCGTGCCACACCGCACCGAAGCCGGCCTTCTCGATCGCCGCCATCGGGAACTCGGCATCGGTCGATTTCAGTTCCTGCAGGCAGACGACATCGGGCTTGGCCGCGCGCATCCAGCGCAACAGGTTCGGCAGCCGGCGGTTGATATTATTAATGTTGAAGGTCGCGATCTTCATGTAGAGCTAGGGCATGGTCCGGAAAAGTGGACACCGGTTTTCCGAAAAGATCATGCTCAAACAAAAGATCGGATCATGATGCGATTCCGCCAAATCGTATCATGATCCGTCATCATCATGCGTGCTGAAATCTGGAGTCTCCATGTCGAAACTGCGCTTCGCCGTTCTCGTGCTCGCCATCGGATGCTCCGGATCCGCGTTTGCCCAAAGCGGCGACGGGCGTGGCGCATGCGCGTCGGACTATGCCAAATTTTGCGCCGGCACGTCGCCCGGCGGCGGCCGCGTCGTCGCATGCCTGAACAAGCAGCAGAACCAGCTCAGCGACCCCTGCAAGAAAGTATTGGCCAGCCGGAAGGCGAAGTAGGGCGCGCCCCGGCATGGAGCCGCCGCAAGCATGCACCGGATCAGGTCGGCTCGGCAGCCGGCTCAACCGGAGCCGGAGGCTCCACCGTGGCATCACCGCCTTTGTAGATCCGCGCGTAACGCCGGCCGAGGCTGGTCATCACTTCGTAACCGATAGTGCCGAAATGGTGGGCGAGTTCGTCGACGGTGATGCCTTCGCCGATCAGCGTCACCATGTGGCCGCGCCGCACGAGACTCTTGTCGAGATCGGTGACGTCGACGGCGATCAGATCCATCGAAATCCGCCCCGCGATCGGGCAGCGCCGGCCGGCCACCACCACTTCGGCGCCGCGGGTGCCGTCATTGGAGCTGGCGGCGCGGAAATAGCCGTCGGCGTAACCTGCGGAAACGATCGCGATCCGGGTCGAACGCCGCGCCGTCCAGGTGCCGCCATAGCCGACGGTATCGCCGCGTTCGATGTTGCGGATCTGCACGATGCGCGCCTTCAGTTCGACGACCGGCTGCATCGGGTTGTCGGATTCGGGCGTCGGGTTGATGCCGTACAGCGCGCAGCCTGGCCGTACCAGGTCGAATACGAATTGCGATCCCAAGAAAATACCGGACGAATTCGCCAGCGACGCCGGCACGCCGGAAAACGCACTCGCGATCTCGCGGAAGGCGGCGAGCTGGCGGGCGTTGGCGGGACTGTTGAGCAGCTCGGCGGAGGCGAGGTGGCTCATGACCAGCGTGATGCCGTGGTCGCCGGCATTGATGCGCGGGATGAGCCCCTCCGCCTCGGTGATGGTCATGCCCAGCCGGTTCATGCCGGTGTCGATATGGATGGCCGCGCCGCCCGACCAGCCCGAGCGGCGGCAGAACACGTCCCATTCGGCGAGCTGGTTGAGGTCGCCGATCACGGGCTTGCAGTCGATTTCGGCGTAGGCCTCGCCGGTATTCTGGAAGAAGCCGCTGAGCACGTAGATTGCGGCCTGTGCCGGCACTGCCGCGCGAACCACGCGGGCCTCATCGGTCGTGGCGACGAAAAACGTCTTGCAGCCTGCGCGGGAAAGCGCGCCGGCGACCTGCGCGGCGCCGCAGCCATAGGCGTTGGCCTTGACGACCCCGGCGCATTCGGCGGGCACCGCCGTTTTCTCGAGCTTGCGCCAGTTGGCGACGATGGCGTCGAGATCGACCGTCAGCACGCCGGTGGCGGTGGCGGGCGGCGCCTGGTTGGCCTCGGACGAGAGCGGGGTGGCGTGCGGAACGGATTTGGGGTCGGGGGCGATGTTCATCGCCACATTTTAGATTGTTTTCCAGCGAAGTGGAAAGCGGTTCGCGCCAAGAAAACGCATCAAAACAACAATCCGCAGCCCCGTCCGATTCAATCGGAACGCAAAAGGCTCCAGGCGGCGGAACGCGGCGGTTCGACCGCCGCTCGCCTCAATAGCTTCGGTCGGGTATGTGACCGTCCTGCGCGAGATCGCTGAAGCGCGTGAACTGGCCTTCGAACTGCAGGTCCACGGTGCCGGTAGGGCCGTGACGCTGCTTGGCGATGATGACTTCGGCCTTGCCGTGCACCAGCGACATGTCGAGCTGCCACTTCTCGTATTCCGGGGTGCCGATCCGCGGCTCCTTGTTCTGCAGGTAGTATTCCTCGCGGTACACGAAGATGACGACGTCGGCGTCCTGCTCGATCGAGCCGGATTCGCGCAGGTCCGACAATTGCGGCCGCTTGTCGTCGCGGCTTTCGACCTGGCGCGACAGCTGCGACAGCGCGATGATCGGAACGTTGAGCTCCTTTGCGAGCGCCTTGAGCCCGGTGGTGATCTCGGTGACTTCCTGCACGCGGTTGTCGGACTTCCTGCCCGAGCCCTGCAGCAGCTGGATGTAGTCGATGATGATGAGGTCGAGGCCCTTCTGGCGCTTCAGCCGCCGCGCCCGCGCCGTGAGCTGCGAGATCGACAGGCCGCCGGTTTCGTCGACATAGAGCGGCAGCGACTGCAGTTCGATCGAGTAGTCGCGGATCTTTTCGAAATCGGCCTCGCTGATGCCGCCGCGGCGGATCATGCTGGAGGAGATGCTGGTCTGTTCGGCGAGAATACGGGTGGCGAGCTGCTCGCCGGACATTTCGCAGGAGAAGAAGCCGACGATGCCGCCATTGACGGACTTCATCGTGCCGTCGGTCTGGACCTCGGAGCGGTGTGCCTTGGCGATGTTGTAGGCGATGTTGGTGGCCAGCGACGTCTTTCCCATGCCCGGGCGGCCGGCGAGGACGATCAGGTCGGAGGCCTGCAGTCCGCCCATCTTGGTGTCGAGGTCGCGCAGGCCGGTTGCGATGCCTGACAGGCTGCCGTCGCGCTGGAACGCCTTGGCGGCCATGTCGACCGCGGTCGTGAGCGCCTGCGAGAAGCGCTGGAAGCCGCCGTCATAGCGGCCGGATTCGGCGAGTTCGTAGAGCTGGCGTTCGGCGTCTTCGATCTGCGTGCGCGGGGTAAAATCCACCGGCGCGTCGAAGGCGACGTTGACCATGTCCTCGCCGATCCGGATCAGGTCGCGGCGCAGCGACATATCGTAGACGGTGCGGCCGTAGTCCTGCGCATTGATGATCGTGGTGGCCTCGGCTGCGAGGCGTGCCAGATATTGCCCGACCGTCATGCCGCCGATATCGGTGTCGGCCGGCAGGAAGGTTTTCAGCGTGACGGGGGTCGCCACCTTGCCCATCCGGATCAGGCTGCTGGCGGTATCGAAAATGGTCTGGTGCAGCGGCTCGAAGAAGTGCTTCGATTCCAGAAAGTCGGAAACCCGGTAGAACGCGTCGTTGTTGACGAGAATCGCGCCCAGCAGGCTCTGCTCCGCCTCGATGTTGTGTGGCGCGCTCCGGTAAACCGGAGTTCCTGGATCGGGAGCGAGTTTCAGGACGTTCGAATCAGTCAGAGCCATGGTGTCAGGTTATGCTCGTGATTTTTGGTGTTGCCAGCAATTCCGAAGAGGGGCGGCGATAAAGCGCCTGTCGCGGGCAAAGCGGAAGCGAAAGCTCTGCGCTATGCACCGTTCTTCTAAAATGTGGATGACTGCAGCGGGCCAGCGGCGCCGCGCTTGACGGGCTTTCGGCCAAAACGCGGCGATATCCGCGCGCTTTTGCGCAAAATGCCACCTGAAATCTTAGCAAGGCCTGAACCTTACCGCGACTTCGGCAGACCTACTCGAATGTCCGGGGAACTTTCCGGCAGCGTCTTAAGCGTTGGTCAAACCAGGATCAGGTAGACGAACGCAAACAAGGTCGCGCCGATCCCGATGCCGATCAGGGCATAATCGATCCTGATGTCGGAATCGAAAGGCGCTGGGTAAGTCTGCTGGTTCATGGCGGTATTTCTACGGTAGGCCGCCGGGAGCCTCTGTGAAGTAGATCACATCGAGGGTGGTTTCTTCGCCGCAGAATGAAGTGGTTAAGAAATCGGGAACGGGCTGGCGACTATCGAGTTGCCAAGCATAACGGACCGGAAGGGCAGGCGATGGGTCAGCAAATCCAGGGATGGCGATCGGCGAGCAGCCAACGTTCGTGGCTGTCGCGACTGATCGAGACGATGGAAGCGATTTCCCGCCCTGAACTGCGCGTTCCCTGTGATGACCGGTTGCTGGCTACGGTTCGCGCCCAACTCGCCCGTCCGGCGTCGGTTCGTGCGCCTTATGCCTCGTCCTACCGCAATCGGAACTGACCGCCACTCGTCGGCCGGCGTGATGGCCGTTAGCAACCCTCCCATTGCAGCCCGCCATTGCGGCCTTTGCTGCTTGCGTCTCCCCGTGAGATGTAGCGCATGATGCTGTTTCGCTACAGCGTTGGATTAAAAGCGGATATCGGCCATCGCGATCACGCAGATGCGCAATGAGCGCGCTTCCATTCGCCTCACAATCGGCTAAAAGGTGACCCCGCCGCCGGGCCATCATGTGATGCTGGTGGTGATTCCACGTCTGGAGAAGCAAGGGAATGTTGAGCCGAGCGCTCAGTATAGCGACGGTAACGCTCCTGATCGCCTGCCTCCCGGCAGGCGCAGTACGGGCTCAAAATCTCGACGCCGGCAAGAGCCCGTCGCAGATTTTCTCGAGCACCTGCAGCGCCTGCCACAAGAGCCCGCGCGGCCTGTTGAAGAACACGCCAGCCTCGTCATTGCCGGGCTTCCTGCGTCAACACTATACCACCGGCACCGATATGGCCTCGGTGCTCTCGTCCTACCTGATCTCCAACGGCGCGGCCGACCCGCGGTATCAGAGCAAGGATCAATCCAAAAGGGATGCAAGGCGAAACGCCCGGCAGGATCCCAGAGAAGACGCGCGACAAGACCCGCGCCAGGACGCAAGGCCGGAGCAGTCCGAACGGTACAGTCGCCGGCGGCCGGCTGCTGCGCAGGATGCCGATGCGGCCCGGCCGCAAAGCGAGCGCGCGCGACCCGGCCGCGACGCGAAGCGGTACGGACGTCCGCGCGTCGCGCCTGATGCCGCCGATGGGCAGGCCCCGGTACAGGCTGCCACTGACAGCAAGCCGCCCGGCCGGCAGAAGCAGGGCCGGCGCGGCCGGCCCGCGGCCGTGCCCGACGAGCCGCCGCGGACAGAGCAGGTTGCCCCGGGCAATACCACGAAGGAAGACGAGACCTCGCGGGATGTCTCGAGGTCCGAATCCGCTGCGACCGAGTCCGCCAAGCCCGCCGCGGCAAAGTCGGATTCTGATTCCGTCAGATCCGATCCGTCCAGCACCGACGCGATCGGCAGCGGTATCCGCGAAATGAGGCCGGAGAGCTCCAAGGTCGAAGCGATCAAAGACATCAGCGAGCCCAACCCGCTGCGGCCCGATCCTGTCACTTCCGTGGCGGCCGATCCACCGGGTGCGCCGGCCACGACATCCGCGGCCCCGGTGACGGCGGGGCCCGCTGGCCCGCCCGCACCGCCGATCTCCCGCTGACATTTCAAGATTTCCAAATGCCCGACGCCGTCGCTTGACCGCCTTTAGAGTGTTACTCTAGAGTGGTGATCTGGTTGTCCTTTGGGAAACTGGCCGATGACGACGGCGCGCGAGGATCTGCTGGCGGCGGGATTGGCGGTGTTCGACCGCGACGGTTTCGAGGGCGCGACCGTCGCCGCCATCAGAACCCGCGCGCGGGCATCCAACGGCAGCTTCTTCCATTTCTTCGGTTCGAAGAAGGAATTGGCCGGCACGCTGTTCCTGGAAATTCTCGCCCGCTACCACTCGGCCGTCATAGCCGCGCTCGATGAACCCTGCACGGCGGCAGAGGGAGTGGCGCGGCTGATCCGGGCGCATCTCGATTGGGTCGTCACCTCCCGGCGCGAGGCGCGCTATCTGTTCGAGATCTCCCGCAGCGAATGGACCGAGGCGGTCCGTGGCGCGCAGCGCGCGCAAAACACCCGGCTTGCCGAAGCCGTGCAGCGATGGCGCGCGCCGCTGGTCGAGCGCGGTGAATTGCTGCCGATGTCGTCTGCGGTGTTCTTCAGCCAGATCATCGGCCCGGCGCAGATTTTCTGCCGCGCCTGGCTGTCCGGCCGCGACCGCTCCGACCCGAGAGAGCAGGCCGATATCCTGATCGCCTGCGCCATCCGCGCGGTGGTAGCGCCCAATGCGATCGACAAGGTGGGAGAAACCGTATGAGTGCCAACCACGATCCTGATTTTGCACCGATCGCGACCCGCATCCGCGACAATGTGGGCCGCCAGGGCTTCATGAGCCATGTCGGAGCCGAACTGTCCGAACTGACGCGCGGCGCCTGCACGCTGGCGGTCGACCGCCGGCCGGAACTGTTGCAGCAGCACGGCCTGTTTCACGGCGGCGTCACCGCGTTCCTGGTCGACAACGCGACCACCATCGCGGCCGCGGCGTCGCGCGGCCAGCCGGCGTTGACGGCGGAATACAAACTGAATCTGCTGTCGCCGGCGGTGGGCGAGCGACTGATCTGCCGCGCGCGCGTGATCAAGCCCGGACGTCAGGTTGCCGTGGTCGCAGCCGACGTGTTCTGTGTCACCGATGGGGTCGAGAAGCATACGGCGACCGCGCTGGCGTCGATCGCCATGCTCGACGAGAAGGCCGTGGCCCGAATCCAAAGCCCGGCCTGAGCGGCCGGGCTTTGGGTGCCATGTTGGCCCCTCATGGTAAGGAGGCGCTTTGCGCCGTCTTGAACCATGTGGCCCCGTCTGTGGCCTACATCCTTCGAGATGCGACTAAGACGCCGCTCCTTCAGGATGAGGATCGATGGCGCGTTACTTCTCGTTCGCCGGCGCCGGCTCGTCGTCGTGCTGGGCATCCGGATCGAAAAACTCGCCGGCGGCGGCGAGCGCTTCGGCGGCGGCGTCCTGGTCTTCCTGACGGGTCGAGATGTCCTCGCCGCGGTTGATGCGCTCGGCTTCATCGGCGCTGCGCGCCACGGTGACGCTGACGCTGACCTCGACTTCCGGATGCACCGCGATGGCGATCGCGTGCTTGCCGATGGTCTTGATCGGCGCATCGAGCAGCACCTGGCTGCGGCTGATGATGACGCCGTCGGCTTCAAAGGACGCGATGATGTCGCGCACGCTGACCGAGCCGAACAGCTGGCCGGTCTCGGAGGCCTGGCGCAGCACGACCACGTTGCGGCCGTCGATCTTCTCGGCGACCTTGGTGGCTTCGCCCTTGGCCTTGAGGTTGTTGGCCTCGAGTTCGGCCTTCATGCCGTCGAACTTGGCGCGGTTGTCGGAGGTGGCGCGCAGCGCCTTGCCGCGCTTGAGCAGAAAGTTGCGGGCAAACCCGTCCTTGACGCGGACGACTTCGCCCATCTGGCCGAGCTTGGCGACGCGTTCCAGCAGAATGACTTCCATTTTCGTTCTCCTTTTTGAGTATGATGATCAGGTTGAATGGATGGGGTGAAGTTCAGGATGCAGGCAGCGGCGGCGGCCGGCCGCGCATGAAGCGTTCGCGAAATCCGAACATGGCGTCGGCGAGGCCGAGAACGACCATGACAAGCACCGGCCAGATCAGCGTCAGCATGACCACGTAGGTGATGCCGAGCCATACCGCGCGGCCCGGCGCCGCCAGCGTCAGCGTGTGCAGCACGGCAAAGCCGGTCAGCGCATAGGCCATCAGCAACGCGCTGCTTGCGACCTGCGCCACCAGCGAGAGCGTGCCGCCGGAGAAGCTGAAGGCAAGCGCGACGCACAAGGCCACCATCGTCATCGGCGGCAGCGTGGTGCCCCGGATGTCGGGCCAGGAACGGTTCAGCCGGCCGGAGGTTTTGGCGATCTTGCCGGCGAGCCACAGATTGACCGTGAGCATCTTCATGATGCCCATCACCATGAATGCCGGAACGGCCGCGACCAGCAAATTGACCACGCGCGCCATGTCGGCCGACGCCTCGAGGCCGCGCGCCTTGAGCGCAGCGAGCAGGCCTTCGCGCATCGACGCCGCGACTTCCGCCGCATCGGTGCCGAGCGGAAGCAGCGCGGCCAGGGTGGTGACAAAGCCGAATCCGGCGATCCAGAGCAGCAGGCGGCCGGTCGGATACCATTCCATCGCGGGCGGCGCCGGCGTCGCGCCATTGCCGGCAGGGGCCGCATTCGCGACCGGACGGCCGAGCATGATCAGATGGCCGAGCCACCACGCCGGCAGCGCCGCCATCAGTACATAGGAAATCGCGTAGGGCAGGCCGAACAGCAGGGCGATGCCGCATGCGGCGGCAATGCCGCCGATCGCGCCCGCGAGCGGGCCCCAGCCGATCGAAGCGACCATCAGCGGCAGCGGCGCCAGATACAGCAGCGCCAGCGACACCCGCACGCGCGAAATCACCGATGCGTACATCAGTGCGGAAGCGCATCCAGCGGCAATGGCGATGGCGATATTGGCGATCATCAGCTGTCCCGCTCCTTTCGAGCGGTTAGAGGTCGTCTCGACCCCAACCATCGGCGACCGGACGACCCGGAAGCCTTATGTATAAGTAGTGCGACCGGCGGCGCTGACGCCGCCGATCGAAGCGTCTTTTAATTGAGCATGATCTTATTCGGAAAACCGGTGTCCACTTTTCCGGATGATGCTCGTTAGCGAATGACGTAGGGCAGCAGGCCGAGGAAACGCGAGCGCTTGATGGCGCGGGCGAGTTCACGCTGCTTCTTGGCGGACACGGCCGTGATGCGGCTCGGCACGATCTTGCCGCGCTCGGAGACGTAACGCATCAACAGCTTGGAATCCTTGTAGTCGATCTTCGGCGCATTCGGACCCGTGAACGGGCAGGTCTTGCGGCGGCGGAAAAACGGACGGCGTGCACCAGCTTCAGCCATGATTCTTACTCCTCTACCGCTGCTGCTGCGTCTTCTTCACGCGGCCGGCGCGGGCCGCGGTCGCCGCGGAAGCCACCGCCTTCACGATCGCCACGGAAGCCGCCTTCGCGGTCACCGCGGAAACCGCCGCCGCGATCGTCGCGCTCGCGGTCACGATCGGCCTTGCGCATCATCGCGGAAGGACCTTCCTCATGCTCTTCGACGCGGACGGTGAGGTAACGGATGACGTCTTCGGAGATTCGCTCCTGACGCTCGATCTCGGAGACCGCAGCGGAGGGCGCATCGATGTTCATCAGCACGAAGTGAGCCTTGCGGTTCTTGTTCATGCGATAGGTGAGGGAGCGCACGCCCCAGTTCTCGGTCTTCGTGACCTTGCCGCCGGCGCTCTCGACGATGCCGGTCATCTGGGTGGTCAGCTCTTCAACCTGCTGGGTGCTCGCATCCTGGCGCGCGAGAAATACATGCTCGTAAAGAGGCATGGGTGTCCTTTCCTGTGTTGGCGCGGTTCCCGGCGGCAAGCCCTTCGAGACCTTCGGAAAGGACTCGGGATAAGCTCAGAAGGCGGAAGCACGGGACGACGGGCCGACTGGCCCTGCCACATCAATCCAGAAGTGATTGCTGAGACCGTCCGTTCAGCTCCCGGCCGGGATCCACGGATGCGCGGGTTATAAGGATTTTCGGCCGGCTGACAAGGCTTTTGGGCGGAATTGGCCGGGCTCTTCGCCCGCTGGAGCCCCGGACCAGAGCACCTCGCACCTTGACCAGTTTGTTTGTATGGCATACAAACAATGCCAAGAGGGCAAAATGGCTCCCAATTCCGCGCAGACAGCTTCAGAACCGCCGGCCGGGGACCCCAAACACGCCGCCCGCGCGACCCGTTCGGCCGGCCGCCAGATGCGCTCGCGGCTGCTGGATGGCGCGAGCCGGCTGTTCAAGGAGCGGGGCCTCGCCGGAACCTCGATCTCTGATATTGCCGCCGCCGCCGACGCCTTTCCGAGCCAGATCACCTATTACTTCCGCACCAAGGAAGCTTTGTTCGTTGAAGCCGCCTGCCGCGACGTGCTGTATGTCGCCCGCGCCGCCGAGCAGGCCGCGCTGCAGGCCGCCACGCCCGGCGAATACACGCGCGCGCTCGTCGACACGGTCACCGCCACGGATTCGGTCGCATTCTTCGCCGAGGCGCTGACGCTGACCCGCCGCCGCCCGGATCTGGCGCCGCTGGTCGAGCGCACCATCGAGCGGCTGCACGGCGAGGGCATGCGCGCCTACGCCGGCCAGATCGAACGGCACGGCTGGAAGAGCCTGCGCGATCCCGACGCCAGTTCGCGGCGCTTCTGGGCGCTCGCCATCGGCGTCACGGTGGAAGGTCACGCCATGGGCCGCTCGGCCGAGGACATGGGCGCCGAGATGCTGCGCGTGCTGGGCGACCAGGCGACGACAAGGACCGGCGACACGCGCCTGCGTCTCGTCGGCGACCGCGAGACGTCCGATTCCACTTCATCCGATGGGGAGAAATCGTCATGACTGCGCTTCGCATCCGTGCCCGCGATTTCCTCAACGAGGACCAACTGATCGCCGTGCGCGAGCGCGTGACGTGGAAGGGCATCGCCCTGATCGCGCATGCCTGGGCGTTGATCCTGGGTTCGATCGCGCTGGTCGCGTGGTGGCCCAACCCGCTGACTTTTCTGCTCGCGGTCGGCATCATCGGCTCGCGCCAGCTTGGGCTCGCCATCCTGATGCATGACGGCGCGCATGGTTGCCTGTCGGCGGATGAGAAAACCAACCTGACGCTGAGCCAGTGGTTCTGCGCCTATCCGATCTTCGCCGAGACCCGTGCCTATCGCCGCTATCATCTCAAGCATCACGCGCACACGCAGCAGGACAACGATCCGGATCTCGTTCTGTCGGCGCCGTTTCCGATCACCGGCGTGAGCTATCGCCGCAAATTCCTCCGCGATATCACCGGGCAGACCGGCTACCAGCAGCGCAAGGCGCAATTCCTCAACGCGCTCGGGCCGAAAGAGTGGCCGCTTGCGCGCCGCGCCGCGCACTTCCGGGAAAAGCTCGGCCCGCAGCTTGCCGCCAACGCCGTGCTGTTCGCGGGCCTTGCCGCCGCCGGGGTGTGGTGGGCTTATCCGTTGCTATGGCTGTTGCCGCTCATGACCTGGCAGATGGTCATCACCCGAATCCGCAACATCGCCGAACATGCGGTCGTTCCCGATTCCGGCGATCCGCTGCGCAACACCCGCACCACGCGCGCCAATTTTTTCGAGCGGCTGTTTATCGCGCCCTATTACGTCAACTACCACCTCGAGCATCATCTGCTGTTCTACGTGCCCTGCTACAATCTTCCGCGCGTGCATCGCATCCTCAGTGAAAGCCGCTATGCCGACCGCATGGAGGTGCAGCCCAACTACGCGTCGGTGATGCGGCTCGCCACCGCCAGGCCAAACCATCAGGACCGTCCGGGCGATGTCGCGAGCGCCGCACGGCGCGCCCGCGCCGGCAAGGAGGTCGGAGGCGACCAGCAGGCGGGCGGGTTCTAAATCTGCGGCTTCCAGAAATTGTGGCCGGGAGGTGTTCCCGGCGATTCCGCACCGCGGCTTGACATCCCCGCCTTGGTCAGTGTCTTACGGCCCCCATCGAGTAAAGGGAGCGCCGATGACGGCTGCATTTACGTTTCCGGGACAGGGTTCGCAGGCGGTCGGCATGGGCAAGGCCCTGGCGGAAGCCTTTCCAGCCGCGCGCGCGGTGTTCGACGAGGTCGATTCGGCGCTCGGCGAGAAGCTGACCGCGATCATCTGGGACGGCCCGGCCGAAACCCTGCAACTCACCGAAAATGCCCAGCCCGCCCTGATGGCGGTCTCGATCGCCACGCTGCGGGTGCTGGAAACCGAGGCGGGCTTTTCCGTGGGGCGGGATGCCGCCTTTGTCGCCGGCCATTCGCTCGGCGAATATTCCGCGCTGGCGGCCGCCGGCAGCCTCAGCCTCAGCGATACCGCGCGTCTGCTGCGCACCCGCGGCCTTGCGATGCAAAAAGCCGTCCCGGTCGGCGCCGGCGCCATGGCCGCGCTGCTCGGGCTGGATCATGAGGCCGCGATGGCGGTCGCCGCTGAAGCCGCGCAGGGCCAGGTTTGCCAGGCCGCCAACGACAATGGCGGCGGGCAGGTCGTCGTGTCCGGCGACAAGGCCGCCGTCGAGCGCGCGATCGAAATCGCCAAGACCAAGGGCGCCAAGCGCGCGATGCTGCTGCCGGTGTCAGCGCCGTTCCATTGCACGCTGATGCAGCCCGCCGCCGACGCGATGGCGCAGGCGCTTTCCGGCGTGACCATCAAGCCGCCGGCCTCGCCGCTGGTATCGAACGTACTGGCGGCCCCGATCACCGATCCCGACGAGATTCGCCGCCGCCTGATCGAGCAGGTCACCGGCACCGTGCGCTGGCGCGAATCGGTGGCCTGGATGGCGTCGCAGGGCGTGACGCGATTCTTCGAGATCGGCGCCGGCAAGGTACTGAGCGGGCTGGTCAAGCGTATCGCCGACGGCGCGGTCGGCGTCCCGGTCGGTGGACCCAACGATATTGCGGCGGCCAAGGAAGCCTTAAAGGACGCCTTGGCGGCTTCGGCCTGAAGCGCCCGGAAGGAGACATGAGATGTTCGATTTGACGGGCAGGACGGCGCTGGTGACCGGCGCGACCGGAGGCATTGGCGCGGCGATCGCGCAGGCGCTGCACGGGCAGGGCGCGACGGTGGCGATCTCAGGAACGCGCCGTGAAGTACTGGATTCGTTCGCGGCCAAGCTGGGCGAACGCGTCCACGTGCTGCCGTGCAACCTTTCCGACAGCGCGCAAGTCGAGGCGCTGGTGCCGGCCGCCGAAGCCGCCATGGGGCAGGTCGATATCCTGATCGCCAATGCCGGCATCACGCGAGACAATCTCTTTGTGCAGTTGCGCGACGAGGACTGGGACGACGTCATTCAGGTCAACCTGACCGCGACCTTCCGTCTCGCCCGCGCCGCCACCAAGCTGATGATGCGCAAGCGCTTCGGCCGCATCATCGCCATCACCTCGATCGTCGGCGTCACCGGCAACCCCGGCCAGGCCAACTACACCGCCTCGAAGGCCGGCATCATCGGCCTGATCAAGACGCTGGGCGCGGAATATGCCAAGCGCAACGTGACCGCCAATTGCATCGCGCCGGGCTTTATCAAGACGGCGATGACGGACGCGCTCAACGACAAGCAGCGCGAAACCATCCTGGCGAAGGTTCCTGCGGCGCGGCTGGGTACGCCCGAGGACATCGCCGCGGCAGCCGTCTATCTCGCCTCCAACGAGGCGGCCTATGTCACCGGTCAGACGATTCACGTCAACGGCGGAATGGCCATGTTTTGAGCCACTTGCCGCCCCGATCGATGTGGCCAAAGGCCGTTCCCGGGGTGGTTGAGGCTTGTAGTCAAGGCTTGGGAAGTATGGTAACCGAACCCCCGACGGATGGGCAAACAAGGCCATTGCAGGAATTTGAAACCCTGTATATTGGCGTGGCGACGCCTGCCGTTCGCCGGGGCTTTGTCGGCTACTCCACCGGGCCGATCCAAGACTATGCGCGATAGCGAAGGAAGTTTAACGACCACGATAGCTCGTAGCGTCTTGATGCGTCTTGGGGTCGGGTCCAATGGAACAAGGACGAGGTTGAACGATGAGTGAGATTGGCGAGCGGGTTAAGAAGATTGTGGTCGAGCACCTCGGTGTTGAACCCGACAAGGTTGTCGACAACGCAAGTTTCATCGACGACCTCGGCGCCGACAGTCTCGACACCGTCGAGCTCGTGATGGCATTTGAAGAAGAGTTCGGCTGCGAAATCCCCGATGACGCCGCCGAGACGATTTTGACCGTCGGCGACGCCACGAAGTTTCTCGAGAAGAACGCGAAAAGCTGACGTCCCGGGCGGGTAGCGACAGAACCGGACGGGCCGTTCTCAGCGGTCCCCCGGTTTCTTGTTTTTGGCCGCCGCTTTCGGGTTGGAGTTTCTGATATGAGGCGGGTTGTCGTCACGGGGCTGGGCATGGTCACACCGCTCGCCTGCGGCGTTGACGCAACGTGGGCGCGCATCCTCAACGGCGAGAGCGGCGCCAAGAAGATCGACACGTTCGAGGTCGCCGATCTCACCAGCCAGATCGCCTGCGTGATTCCGCGTGGCGACGGCAGCAATGGCACGTTCAATCCCGACCAGTGGATGGAGCCAAAGGAACAGCGCAAGGTCGACGACTTTATCATCTTCGCAATGGCCGCTGCGCGCCAGGCGCTCGACGACGCCAACTGGCATCCCCAGACCGAAGAAGACAAATGCGCCACCGGCACGCTGATCGGCTCCGGCATCGGCGGTCTTTCAGGCATCGCCGACACGGCGTTGCTGCTGAAGGAGCGCGGACCTCGCCGGGTATCGCCGTTCTTCATTCCGGGGCGACTGATCAATCTTGCCTCCGGTTATGTCTCGATCGAGCACGGCCTCAAGGGCCCCAATCATTCCGTGGTCACCGCCTGTTCGACCGGCGCGCATGCGATCGGCGACGGCGCCCGCCTGATCGCGCTCGGCGACGCCGACGTGATGGTTGCGGGCGGAACGGAGTCCCCGATCTGCCGGATTGGAATGGCCGGCTTTTGCGCCGCGCGCGCGCTTTCGACCGGCTACAATGAGACCCCGCAAAAGGCTTCACGGCCCTACGACAAGGATCGCGATGGCTTCGTGATGGGCGAGGGCGCCGGCATCGTGGTGCTCGAGGAATATGAGCACGCCAAAAAGCGCGGTGCCAGAATTTATGCCGAGGTGGTGGGCTATGGCCTGTCAGGCGACGCCTACCACATTACGTCGCCTTCGCCGGACGGTGACGGCGGCTTCCGCAGCATGAGTGCGGCGATCAAGCGGGCCGGTATCACGGTATCCGATATCGACTACATCAACGCCCACGGCACTTCGACGCAGATCGGCGACGAGATCGAGCTCGGCGCGGTGGAGCGGCTGCTCGGCAACGCCGCTTCCAGGGTGTCGATGTCGTCGACCAAATCGTCCACCGGCCACCTGCTCGGTGCCGCCGGCGCGATCGAGGCGATTTTCAGCATCCTTGCGATTCGCGATAATGTAGTTCCGCCCACCATCAATCTGGAAAACCCGTCGGTGGAAACGGCGATCGATCTGGTCCCGCAAACGGCGCGCAAGCGCGATATCAACGTCGCGCTGTCGAATTCCTTCGGTTTCGGGGGCACGAACGCCTCCGTCATCCTTCAGCGCGTGCGCGACTAAGGTGTTTAGAACTACTCCACCGTTTTGCCGCATTCGGCGATGACTTCTACACACGGGCGTATGCTATCCGGCCGGGCAGTGGATTGCCGGGCCGCGATTGAACCGACAGGATTCAGGTTGCATCGATGAGTGAGAGGCCGCCCATTTCACCGCGTAGTCCGCGCGCCGCGCTGGAGCCCGAACAGTTGCCGCCGCCGCCGCGGCGGTCGGAGCGTGCCCGCAATCCCTTCGTCGTGGTCGGCAACGCCATCATCACCATCCTGATCATTCTGATGATCGGCGCGGGCACGGTCTATTATTACGGCCGGCAAATGTTGGAAACCCCGGGCCCGCTGCAGGACGACAAGATCGTCAATATCCCCTCGCGCGCCGGCAAGCGCGACATCGCCGATGCGCTGCTCCGCGAAGGCGTGATCAACGTCAATCCCTGGGTCTTCATCGGCGGCGTGTTTGCGCTCAAGGCAAGCTCCGACCTCAAGCCGGGCGAATATTCCTTCCAGAAGAAGGCCAGCCTGCGCGACGTCATCGCCACCATCGTCGAGGGCAAGGTGGTGCAGCACGCCGTCACCATTCCGGAAGGCCTGACGTCGGAACAGATCGTGGCGCGATTGACCGACAACGATATCTTCGCGGGCAGCGTTCGGGAAATGCCGCGCGAGGGCACGCTGCTGCCGGAAACCTACAAGTTCCCGCGGGGAACCACGCGCGAGCAAGTGATTCAGCGCATGCAGCAGACCCAGAAGCGCGTGCTCGCGGAGATCTGGGAACGCCGCAATCCCGACGTGCTGGTCAAGTCACCGGAACAGCTCATCACGCTGGCATCGATCATCGAGAAGGAAACCGGCCGCGCCGATGAGCGCAGCCGCGTCGCCGCCGTGTTCACCAATCGCCTGCGGCAGCGAATCAAGCTGCAGTCCGACCCGACGATCATCTACGGCCTGGTCGGTGGCAAGGGAACGCTGGGCCGGCCGATCAAGCGCAGCGAGATCACGCAGCCTTCGCCGTACAATACCTACGTCATCGAAGGCCTGCCGCCCGGGCCGATCGCCAATCCCGGTCGCGCCTCGCTCGAAGCCGCCGCCAATCCGGCGCGCACGCGCGACCTGTTCTTCGTCGCCGACGGCACCGGCGGGCACACCTTCACCGAGACCTACGACCAGCATCAGAAGGGCGTCGCCAAGCTGCGGGCGCTCGAAAAGCAGATCCAGAACGACACCGTCGAACCGTCGGAAGACGCGCCGCCGCCGACTGCGGCCGGCGGTCCGGCCGACACCAATCCGACCGCTGCCACGCCGCGGACGGGAGCGGCGAAAAAGCCGCCCGCCCGTCCGGCTGCGCCGGCCACGGCGCCGGGCCGCCAGGGCGCCGCGCAGTCGACCACGACGTCGCCGGTGGTGCAGCGCTGAGCCCTCGTTAAGCCGGCATTTCCGCTACGACGGGAACGCAATTCCACTTTGGCGGAAATCGGCCTAAGGTCGCGGCGATCCTTTCGAGTCTTGAAATCCCTGTCTTTTGGAAAGTGTTACGCGATGGCGCTATCGAGCATGACCGGTTTTGCCCGGAGCCACGGCGCCAGCGGCCCATACACCTTCGAGTGGGAGCTGAAATCCGTCAACGCCAAGGGTCTGGACGTGCGCCTGCGCCTGCCGCCCGGTTGGGACGAACTGGAGGCGCTCGCCAAGAAACGCGCCAGCGAGGTGCTGTCGCGCGGCACGGTCTACGCCAATCTCAGCATCAAGCGCGCCAACGCGGTCTCCACCGTGCGCATCAATGAAGACGTGCTGGCATCGATCGTGAAGGTCGCGGGCGAGCTCGCCGGCAGGATCGACGCGGTGGCGCCCAGCATCGACGGGCTGCTCGGCATCAAGGGCGTCATCGAGGTCGTCGAACCCGAAAGCGACGAGGCGGAAGACAAGGCGGCGCGGGATGCGGCAGCAAAGGCCTTCGAAGAAGCGCTCGGCCAGCTCGTCGAGATGCGCCGGCGCGAAGGCGTGACGCTTGGGCAAATTCTGATCCAGCGCATGGATGAAATCGAGAAGCTGGCGAAGAGGGCGGAGGCTGCGCCGGGCCGGAAGCCGGAAGCGATCAGGGCGCGGCTGGCCGAGCAGGTCGCGGCGTTGCTGGAAACGTCCGACCGTTTCGATCCCGACCGTCTCAATCAGGAAGCGCTGCTGATCGCGGCCAAGGCCGACATCCGAGAAGAGCTCGACCGCATCGCCTCGCACGTCGCCCAGGCCCGCGAGATGATCGGCAAGGGCGGCCCGGTCGGCCGGCGGCTCGACTTCCTCGCCCAGGAATTCAACCGCGAGGTCAACACCTGCTGTTCCAAATCCAACGACCTCGAATTGACCCAGACCGGGCTCGAGATGAAGAACGTGGTCGAGCAGTTCCGCGAGCAGGTCCAGAACCTGGAGTGACGAATGGCGGCTTCTGGTTTCGACGGGGTTGAGCGACGCGGGCTGATGTTCGTGCTGTCGTCGCCTTCGGGCGCCGGCAAAACGACGCTGTCGCGCATGCTGCTCGAAAGCGAGCCGGGCCTGAAGATGTCGGTCTCGGCGACGACGCGCCCGATGCGGCCGGGCGAGGTCGAGGGACGCGATTACTTCTTCGTCGACAAGGCGAAGTTCGAGGGGATGGTCGAGCAGGGCGAACTGCTCGAATGGGCAACCGTGTTCGACAATCTCTACGGCACGCCGCGCGCGCCGGTCGAAGCGGCATTGTCGAAAGGACGGGACGTCCTGTTCGATATCGACTGGCAGGGCACCCAGCAATTGCACCAGAAGGCGAGTGCCGATGTGGTGCGGGTGTTCATCCTGCCGCCCTCGGCCGCCGATCTGGAAAAGCGGCTGCACACCCGGGCGCAGGATTCCGACGAGGTCATTCGCGGCCGCATGAGTCGCGCCAGCCACGAACTCAGCCACTGGGCGGAATATGACTACATCGTCGTCAACCACACCGTCGATGACGCCTTCGCCGAGGTGCAGTCGATCCTCAAGGCCGAGCGGCTCAAGCGCGAGCGCCGCACCGGGTTGACCGAGTTCGTTCGCAACCTGCAGCGACAGCTGGAAAAATAACCGGCGCGTTCTTCACTTCTATCTAGCTATGCGCGGTGCGGGCGAGGCGGGACAGCATTTCCGTCACCTGCCGTTCCCTGTCCCGATCCTGCGGCACGCGATCCTGCGGCTGGCGGGCTTGCGGCATACGCTCCTGGGGCATGCGGTCCTGCGGCGCGTGCCGCCGTTCCTGGGGCGCGTAGGGCCGCTCCTGCTGCGGCCGCTCGCGCGGCGGGCGGGTGGGCGAGGCCATGCGCGGCTGGGGTGCGTCAGCGGCAGCCGCGCGTCGCAGCACGGCATTTTCGTCACGGAACACCGGTTGCGGCTGTGCTTGCGGCTGCGGAGCGCGCCGCTTGGCCTTCGCGTTGTTGTTCGCCGGCTTGGCGGCATCCCACATCGCGCGGCGCTTGCGCCGCATGGCGCGGCGTGCCCGGATGCGGCCGATCCGCACGATCGCGCTGACCGTGAGGCCGGCGAGCGCCAGGGCTGCGGCCATCACGCCTAGCAATTTCTGCAGCGACGCGGTCGGCTTTGCCGGGGCTGCGTCCGCGGGGACATACTGTTCTACCGCGGGCTGCTGAACTTCCTCGGCTTGCTGTAGCTGGGCTGCGGGCGCGTTGGCTGCGGCGAGCTGGATATCGGTTGGATTGACCGAAGCGCGCGTCGTCGGGGTCGCCTCATTCCATCGCATCGACGACAGCGGCGCCGGGGCCAGCACGTTCGGCGTGGCTGCGCGCGGGCTGCTCGATACGATCGGAGCGGGGGCGGCTGTTGCAGCCGTCCGTTCGATTCGGGCCGGCGGATTCGCCTCGATGCGGGGTTGCCATTCGGCGCGCGCATCGGAGAGCGATTTATCGGAGGTGGACTTGCGGCTGGCGGTTCGCTGCTGGGGCGTGGGCTCGTCCGCTGCTGAAGCGGTCGCCGGGGCTGAAGCGGGCGGCGCAGCGCGTGCGAACTTGTCGTCGGCCGAGTCGCTTTCCTCGCGCAGATACCAGCACTGGCGTTTGGTGACGCGGTCGAGCCGGTAATACCAATGGCTGCCGGGCGGGGTCGCGCCCTTCGGCGCGGACAGGCAGCTGTCGGCGGCGACCTGCGGCGCCTGGATGGCGGCTTCCGCGGAAGTCGTCAGCAACTGGGCTTGGAGATCCGTCGTGGTGGCCAGGCTGATGCCGGCCACCACACCGGCGAATACAGCCGGCACGAACTTCACGGAACGGATCGACATACGCATCCCCGGACGCAACGCTACGCAACGCGACTAACGCAACACGACTCTACACCTCGCCAATCTGGTCAGAGACTTGGGTCGCAATGAGCCGCAATTCCGGATCATATGGGGTAAAATTTAGGCCAGTCGGCTGCCTCAATTCGGGCGGCTGTAAGTGGCCGGAAAACCAGCGAAAAACATCGGGTCTGGTGGTGCTTTCCGGCTACTGTTTAGAAGCTGTCCAGCGTCCCGTGCAGCCGTCCGACCGGACGAAGGAACCCGAGCCGCTGCGGCCGGAAAAACGGCCGGTGCTGGTCCAGCTCAGACCTTGTACCGAGCCGGCGGTCCGGGTCGCGCCATTGGGGCTGACCGACCCGGAACTCAGCTCGCCGGACAGCCTGCCGCCCGAAATCACAAACCGCTCGGTGCTGCTGCCGCACGGCGAACCCGCGGCAACGGCAACCCACGTCCCGTCGAAATTGCCAGCGCTGCCGCCACCACTCGCGCTTGCGCGCGGCGTCCGCCGCGGCTCGTCGGATTCGGGCCTGGCGCGGCGTGCCGGCCGGGAAGATTCGACCTCGCGCGGCTTTTCGCGTGATCCGGACAGCGATTTCTCGTCGTTGCCGATGCTGCCGCCGGCGCTGCCGGATTGTGCCCGTGCCGCACCGGCCGGAAACACGGCCGAGATCAGCAAGGGCAGGAGCGCAATTCGCATCGCCGATCGAATTCTGTTCTGCATGATGACTTGTTTCCAATCCCGCGCTGCGCGGCGTCTACTGCTTCGCCGCCGTCCATCGTCCGGTGCAGCCATCCGATTGCCGGAACGTCCCGCCTCCGCTGCGGCCGGACAGGCGGCCGGTGGTGATGATCGTGACGCCCTGGTCGGTGGAGGTGCCGTACACCGTCCCGTCCGGACTGACGGTACCCTTGGCTTTCTGGCCGATGATCTTGCCGCTGGTGACCACGACCGCATTGCTGCTGGAGCCCTGGCAGGTGACCCCGACCGCGCTGACGATCCATGCCCCGTCGAAACTGTTGCCGCCACCGCCGCTCTTTCGCGACGCGCGGCGCGGTTCGTCCGCCTCGGATGGGCTGCGTCGCGCCGGCTTTGCGGATTCGTTCGCGCGCGAGCCGGACAGCGATTTTTCGTCATTGCCGATGCTGCCGCCCGCACTGCCGGATTGTGCGTGGGCCAGCGAGCCGCCGCACAGCAACAAGATCGACAAGGCAAGGAAGGGGATCGAACCCCGCAGGGCGTTTCTCATGAGCAGGTGCTTCCAAATAGCTCGATTGAAAATCAGCGGCCGGAGCCGTCGGCACAGACCGCGCCGATAATGCGGCAAGACTTGCCAGCCTTGCCGCACTCGTCAAGCGCAGCCTTCCTGGCCTGCTGGACGGTTTCGCGCTGAACCAGCGACCACGACGCATCCGAGATCGCGAATGCGCCGCAGCGCGAGCCGTAGAAACTCAACTCCATCGGACATTTGCTGGCGCCGCACTTTCCGCGCGCGTCGTCGATCGCGGCCCGGCGCGACACGTGGTTCCAGGACATCCCCCATTTGTCATTGTCCGGGCCGTAGACGATCGAGGCCCACGGTTTCAGATCCTCCATCTTGCGCAGCCGCGTCAGCACGCCTTCGGTGGCCTCGCCATTCGGCGTCATCCGCACCTTGTCCTGAAACTTGGAGATCGCCAGCCGCATGCCGTTCTTGCCGTCCACAGGCTCCGGGTCGTAGTTCAGCTCGAACAGGCGGTCGCTCAGTTCGCGCAGCAGCACCGGATCCCTGATCGGAATGCGGTCGGGATCGGGACGCAGCGTCGAAGCCAGCGGCTCGGGCTGCGCCGCGACCGCGAGCTGCTGCGACGGCGCGGCCGGGGCCACGAAATAGAAATTGCCGTCGATCGGCGACGACGACACCCAGGGCTGCTGCGATCCGCCGGTCTGGCGTTTCACGGCGAGGCCGACCTGGTTGAAAGTCTGGAAGATGTCGAGCCCGGCCTGCTTGATGGTCCCGGCCAGCGCTCTGGTATAGGGGCTGTGGCCGTCGGTGCCGTCGAGCGCGACGTTGCCCGGCTGCGTCGCATAGGAGATCAGCGTGCCCTCCGGCGCGCGCATCTGCGCCAGGCCGCCGTCGGAGGCGCGCAAGCCGCGGGCGCCGAACGGATTGTTCCGGCAGGCGTCGAGGATCACCATGTTGAGCCGCGTGCCGGAGCCTTGCATCTGGCGCAGCACGAGGTTGACGTCGACCATCTGGAAATCGACATCGGCCTCGCGCGTCGGATTGGCGGTGACCGGCACGAGATAATTCGCGCCGGAGACCTGCACGCCATGGCCGGCATAATAGAACAGCGCAACGTCGGCGCCCTGCACCTGGCGTCCGAAGTTCTGCACGGCAATGTCCATCGCGGGCTTGTCGAGATCGAGCTGGGCGCGGCCGCCGATCAGCGTGAAGCCGAGGCTGGCGAGCGTCTCCGCCATCAAGCCGGCGTCGTTGCGCGGATTGTCCAGCCGGGTGACGTTCTGATAGGCGGAATTGCCGACCACCAGCGCGACGCGCTTTTCGGCGGCGGCCGGCGCTGTGAGGGTGAGGGCGAGCCAGGACGCCAAGGTTGCGATTTTTCGGATATTCCCGCTCAACAGCCGGCGCATGATCAAATAAGACCTCGTCATCAAATGACGGCAGGTTACCAGCCGGCGCGGGTGGCGAAAAGTGTGGGCCCGGGTAATGCCGGTGCTCAGATACGCGCGGATGTCTTCGATGGATCTCGCTTTCGGGGACATCCGACACGGTGACACCACTCACAGTCGTTCCCCATCGACGTCTGTACGGTTCGTCCGTTGGTCGAAATGGTTGGAGATACCCGGTGCCGGGTGAAGTGAATTTACTCCCGCCAAGTTTTACTCAAAGGAGCGGGAAGAATGAAAAATCCAGTCACATTCATTGCGGCTTGTGCGGCGGTTCTTGCCGTCAACCTGTCGGCGCCGGCGTTCGCGGAGGTCGTATCCAAAACCGCGAATGAAGCGCGTCCGTCCGCTTCGTCACTGATCGCCAGCGCGCAGACCAAGATCGGGCAGAAAAATCTGAAAGCGGCGCTTCCCGATTTGATGAAGGCAATGGATCTCGAACCCGCCAACGTCGGCCTGCAGCGCTGCGCCGCCACGGTGATTATCGCGATCGACGATGAGATCGACGGCAGGCCGGGGCAGATGGGATCATATTGTTCCGGTCGATTGCGGTAAGGCTGAGACGTCTCATTTTTCGACGTAGCCCGCCGCCGCGCGGGCCGGCGCGGTGTGCGAGACGATCCGAAGTTCTTTTTACGGTGATGTCCCGGTGATAGCCTGAGCCAGCGGGCTCTCCGTCCATTTGGCGGTCTCCGCGTTCTCCATCGGGTCGGTCTTGTCGCAGTAGACGCAGATCAACTTGGTTCGACCGGTCAGGCTCGGCGCCGGCACCATTCTCTTCCCGCAGTGCAGGCAACGCGTTACGCGATCCATGGACGTTCTCCCGTTCAGGTTGAACAACATGGCAGCGGGCGGTTTGTTCCTGCGTAGGCGGGGAAGAGTTGCCGCGTGACCGTGTCGCCAGCGAGAACTACGCTTCATCCTGTCTGTAGCGCTCCTTGACGACGTCGTGGCCGGCCCGAACGGCGGCGCGGTTCCGATAGTGGTACTGCAGGGCGCCGTAAAACAGCGCGGCCAGCAGCAGCAATGCTCCAACAAAATACACGATCTCCATCAGCCTGATCCCGCTGCTTTCGTTGCTTTTGCGGGCAGTCACCTGCCGCGCCGTTCAATGCGTGTTGGTTTCCTGCCATTTGTCCGGATCGGATTTCTTCGTGCCGGATCGCTGCTCTTTTTCAGGGTTGCCTTTCCAGGGCTTGTTCGTCTGCGCGTGCGAGCCAGAGTCGGTTTGCTCCCTGGGATCTTCTTTCGGCGTTTCCTTGCTCATCGATGCCTCCATTATCTATCGACGCAAAAGGGCCTCGGCGGCGCCGAGACCCTTTGCGGCCGTCGTCGCACGGGGAATGCGACGTTTCCTCAATCTCCGACGTGGCCGATTGTTCCTGTTCCGACGAGGGTTGGTCGCGTCACCGCGATGACGGCGATCGCCGTCCGGGCGATCGGGTGACAAGAGTCACACGTCTTAGGAACGGATCGCATGGATGCGGGCTTCTAGTTCGTGAACCAATTCACGGACCCGGAAGGCGATGCGCAGATACTATTTCGACTTGCGGGATGACAATGGCCTCTTCGTCGATGACGACGGGCTCGAATGCCGCGATATGCAAGTCGTTCAGATGGAGGCCGCTCGTTCGCTGGCCGATATGGCGCGGGACGCAGTTCATGCCGCCACCAGCACGCCCTCCCACGCGATGTCGATCGAGGTCCGGGATGATGCCGGACCCGTCCTGCTGGTGAGATTCACATTTGAGATCAGCCTGCCACTCTAACATGGCGGCGGATGCGCGCGTGCCGCGTCTCACTTCCTCTGCACGATGCGTCAGGCGACCTTGCCGGCTCGCAGCCTGTCGGTCCATTTCCATCGGCCATCGGCTCTTCCTTCATCGGCGTCGGCTCCTGCAACAGGATACCTCGTCAGGCGGAAATGCCGGCGCGATTCCCGCGCCGTTATCGATGATAGGTGGTTTGGCAACTGCCGACATTGCCGAGATGTCCTGGAATCACATAGCGTCCATGCGGGGTAGCGAAGATATCGGGATGGAAACCATGAAGATCCATGTCCTGGAGCGCGCGCTCACGGCTGCCTGCGTCGTCGCTGCCATCGCCGTTGTGTGGTGGGGCATCAAGATATTGTCGGCCTGACGCCGGCGGCAGCGCCGGACGCAATCAGAAGAGTGGATCCGGCGGGCCGAAAGCCGGCTGACGATCGGCGCTGACGATTTATTTTCTTGCCGAGCCCTGTTGTGCGCCGCTTCATCAGGCGTGATGAAAAAGACTCACTTTTTCCCGTCGGTCGAAGAAAAGCCGAAATCTCGTTGACGAAGATTCAGCTCTGACTCATGTTAGCGAATCATCGTTGCACGTGTCGGGTTGCTTCCGCGTAGACCTCTTCGAATCTGGGTGACGCGGCGATGTACTATGGCCTCTATCTCTTCGCGATTGCGCTTGTCCTCATGATGGGCCAGCTCGCGTTTGCGCTCTATCAGGTGGCAAGCCTGCTGTTCCTGTCTTAGGCGATCCACCCTGGACGATACGTCTCGGGCCAAGGATCGCATGCGCGCCGCCGCATGGGTGGCGCGCATGATAGTCGTCACGACGATGCGCTCTCAGTTCTTCAGCACGATGCGCCCAACCACCTTGCCGGCCCGCAATTCGTCGATCCATTTCTGGACATCGGCCATCGGCTCCTCCTTCATCGGCGTCGGCTTGATCTTGCCGGCGCGGGCCAGCGCCATCAGTTCCTTCGCTTCCGCCAACGTGCCGACCATGAAGCCTTCGATGGTCATGCGCTTGTAGACCCATTGCACCATCGGCAGGCTGAAATTGCCGCCCATCAGGCCCGACACCACGACCTTGCCGCCGCGCGCCACCGTCGACACGGCAAACTGCATCGACTTCTCGTTGCCTGCGAAATCGACCACGCCGTCAAACCCGCCCTCGGTCTCTTTCAGGATGCGTCTGACGATTTCGGGTTCGGACGGATCGTAGGCGTTCGCCGCGCCGTTCTTCAGCGCAGTCTCGCGCGCGGCCGGCGACAGATCGGCGACGGTGATGTTCTGCTTGAACATCGCCTGCGCGAACGCAAGCCCCATCATGCCGACGCCGCCGAGCCCGATCAGCAAGAGATTGCGCTGCCGCGGACGATCGACCAGCCGCTTCAGGGCGCCATAGGCGGTAACGCCCGAGCACATCAGCGTCGCCGCCTGGTTCACCGGCAGCGGATCGTAATCCAGCAGATATTTTGCGTCGGGCACCAGCACGTGGGTAGCAAAGCCGCCGTCGATCGAGACGCCGAGGAAACGCTGTTTGACGCAGAGGTTCTCGTCGCCATTGGCGCAGTCGCGGCACTGGCCGCAGCCGATCCAGGGGAATACCGCCTGCTTCTTGCCGATCAGCTCGTTCGGCGCATCGGGACCGACCTCGTCGACGACGCCGGCGATCTCGTGGCCGAGCGTGAACGGCAGCGTCATGCCGCGCGTGGTGTCGAGCTTCTTGCCGCCGCCCAGATCGGCATAGCCGTCCTGGATATGCAGGTCGGAATGGCAGAGCCCACAGCGCTCGATCCGCACCAGGACTTCACGGCCCTGCGGCTTCGGCGTGTCGACGATGGTTTCGCACAACGGCGCATCGAACTTGACCAGCGACTGGCGACGCATCAGCGCCATGGCAATATCTCCCTTGAACAGACGTTTCTTCAGAGCGGTTGAGTTTTTGTGCCTCGTATATCCGTCAATTCGCGGGCCATGGCAACAAAGCCGGACACCGGAATGGTCTCCGCCCGCCTGGTGGCGTCGACGCCGGCGGCTGCGGCCAGCCGCGCCGGATCAACCGACAGCGACTTGAGACTCTGCCGCAGCATCTTGCGGCGCTGGCCGAACGCCGCAGCGGCCACCTGTTCGAGCGCGCGGCGGTCGCATGGTTCGGGTGAGGGGCGCGGCACCAGCCGCACCACCGAGGAAGTCACCTTGGGCTGCGGCACGAACGCGGCCGGCGAAATGTCGAACAGGATCTTGGTCTCGGCGCGCCAGTTGGCGAGCACCGCGAGCCGCCCATAGGCCTCGTCATTCTCCGCTGCGACGATGCGCTCGGCGACCTCGCGCTGAAACATCAGCACCATCATGTCGTACCAGGGCGGCCACGGTTCGATCGAAAGCCAGTCCACCAACAGCGTCGTGGCGATATTGTAGGGCAGGTTGGCGACGATCTTGGCGCGCTCGCCGCCCAGCATCGCCCGCGGATCGAAGCGCTGCGCGTCCGCGTGCACGATCTCGAGCCGTCCGGGGTAGCGCTTCGAAATATAGTCGAGCGGCGCCAGCGCGCGCTCGTCGCGCTCGACCGCGATGACGCGCCTGGCGCCCAAGGCCAGCAGCGCCCGTGTCAGCCCGCCGGGGCCGGGCCCGACCTCGATGATGGTCGCGCCTTCGAGCGGGCCCGCGGCACGCGCGATCCGCGCGGTGAGGTTGAGGTCGAGCAGAAAATTCTGGCCGAGGGACTTTCGCGCCGACAGGGAATGTTCGCGAATGACGTCGCGCAGCGGCGGCAGATCGTCGATCGCGCTCATGAAGGTTTGGTGGTCGCCATCCGCGCGGCAAGCCGCAGGGCGGCGGCGAGGCTCGACGGGTTGGCCTTGCCGGTGCCGGCAATGTCGAACGCTGTGCCGTGATCCGGCGAGGTGCGAATGAACGGCAGTCCCAGCGTGACGTTGACGGCGTCCTCGAACGCGATGGTCTTGATCGGGATCAGCGCCTGGTCGTGGTACATGCAGATGGCGCAGTCATAGGTCTTGCGCGCGGCCGCGTGGAACATGGTATCCGCCGGCAACGGACCGCGGGCGTCGATGCCCTCGGCGCGCAGCGTCTCGATGGCGGGCGTCACGATCTCGATGTCCTCGCGGCCGAGCGAGCCGTCTTCGCCGGCATGCGGATTGAGGCCCGATATCGCAAGTCGCGGCCGGACGAGGCCGAAATGCGCTTTCATGTCCGCCACCGCGATCTGCGCGGTCGCGACGATCAGGTCGCTCGAGAGCGTCGCCAGCGCATCGCGCAGCGACAAATGGATGGTGACGGGAACGACGGCGAGCGCCGGCGACCACAACATCATCACCGGCCGCGGCACGGCGCCGCCATCGGCGGCGAGCTCGGCGAGAAACTCGGTGTGGCCGGGATGACGGAAGCCGGCGCGGTACAGCACGCTCTTGGCGATCGGGTTGGTGACGACGGCGCCGGCCCGGCCGCGCTTCACATGGTCGACGGCCTGGCGGATGGAGGCGAGTGCTGCGGTCGCGCTGGTGTCGTCGGGCTGTCCGGGGCGGGCGGTGGCGATTTCGCCCGTCGCCGCCACGGGCAGGGCTTTTGCAAAGGCCGCGACCGCTTCCTCAGGGGTCGCATCGGCAAACGCGACGCGCAGTCCGAGGATTTTCGCACGCTCGGCGAAGAAGGCGCGATCGCCGAGCAGATAGAACGGCGGAAGGTCGAGTTCGCCGCGCCGCATCCACGCGGCCAGGGCGATATCGGGGCCGATGCCCGCCGGTTCGCCGGATGTCAGGGCGAGAGGCCTGGTCTCCTGAGGCCCGCTCTTTTGAACCTCGGCCATCAGAGCCCGGCCATCAGCGACACTCGATCATCGCGGCTTTGCGGATGTCGGCGAGGTAGGCCTTCTGTTTCGCCTCGTACTTCTCGGTGAACATCTTCTCGCGGATTTCCCGCTTCTTCGGCGTATCGACCTTGGTCGGCTTCCGCTCGCACAGCGCCACCATCTCGACGCCCTGCTTGGTGATCTCCGGCGGGGTCAAATGACCGACCGGCGTCTTGTCCAGCAGTTCACGAAGTGGCCCCGGAATGTCGGCCGAGGTCTTGGTGACGGTGTCGCGGATCGCGGCGTTCTGCATCGACTTGAAGTAGGCGTTCGCCTCGTCGCAGCTCTTGACCCGCTCGCGCAGGCTTTCGGCTTCCTTGCGCCGCTGGTCGACCGTGACGGACGCCGAGCCGCGCGGCACGATCAGCACGATCGGCCGCAGCTTGTATTCGAACGCATCGACCTGGGCCGAATCGCCGGCGGCGGCGGCGACTTCCTTCTCGCCGACCTGCAGGCTCTCCTTGAAGCGGCCGCGCACCAGGCTGCCCCAGACCATCTCGGCCTTGAGGCGGGCCTTCAGCGTTTCCGGCCGCACACCCTGGCCCTCCAGCGTCTTGGTCAGTTGCTCGGGCGACAGCCGCATCCTCTGGCTCATGCTCGCAAAGGCCTGATCGACGTCGCTGGCGGAGGGATCGACGCCAAATCGCTTGGCCTCCTTGAGCTTCACCTTCTCGTTGGTCAGCTCGTCGAGCACCTCCTGCCGCGGCATCTGTTTGCGCGTGGTCAGGAAGTTGAGCTTGGTGCGCTGCTCGATGTCCATGTTGGTGATCGGCTCGCCGTTGATCATGCAGGCGATGGTCTGCGCCGGCAGCGGCGAAATCCCGCCGGCGAGCACGGCGATCGCCACGGCGCAGCCGGCGCCGAGGGACCGAATACTGGACCGGTGCCGGCGCGAAAGGAGCTTGATGGTCGTCATGGTCATATCAGCCGTATCAACACATTCGTACCGCGCTACGCTGGGTACCGTCCGGCACGGTGTAAGGCCTCACGTTACTGGACGCCGTTGCTGCCGGCTGTCGAAGACGAATTCGCCAGGGTCCGCAAGCCGATCTGCAGCATGAAAGCGTGGCTGAGCACCGGCGGCGTCGTCCCCGCCGCGGCGTAGTTGTAGGAGGTGACGTAGTTGGCCGCCAGCACGAAGCAGTCGTCCACATAGCCGGCGCCGACGATGTACTGGTTCAGCTTGTTGGCTTCAAGATCCCAGCGCGCCGAGCCCGACACCACCCAGTTCGACGCCACCTTGACCGAGGCGCTGCCGAGCAGGCCCTCACGCTTGGTCAGATAGCCGAGTTCCGGCTGCGCGGCGTAATTGCCGTAGATCATGCTCACCGACCAGCGGTCGAAGGCGGCGCGGCCCTCGGCCTCGAAGCGGTTGATGTTCTGCGTCGCCTCGTCCATGCGCGAGCGGACGCTGAACGTGTAGGTCCGGTTTGGCGAATAGTTGATGCGGGCGACGTAATCGGAGCGCGGGTTCTGCAGGCCGGAATTCAGCGCGGTATTGGTCGCGTCCACCACCGCGAACGAGTTCATCCCGAACAGCTGGTAGGACTGGCCGAACAGCACGTTGACGCTGCCGCCGCGGTCGAACTGCGTGGTCGCCTGCACGCCGACATTGGCGCGGCCGCCGCCTTCGACGCGGTCGTAGCCGGAGAACTTGTCGACCGCGAACAGGTTGCTGGCGTCGAACACCATGCTCTGCGCGTCCTCGTTCGGCAGCCTGCCGGCGAAGGTCTCGTTCGGACGGGCGATGATCTGCGCGATCGGCTCGATCGTCGTGGTGCCCCAGGGCTGAACGTTGATGAAGGGATAGCGGTATTCGAGACCGACCGTCGGCATCAGGCGGACCGCCTGGGTGTCGCCGACCGGCAGGAAGTTCGAAACGCCGGGCTGGTTCGAGATCGAGGCGTTGATGGCGTCGGCGCGCATGATCGCGAACGGCGTCCAGATCTGGCCGATCGGATCGGTATACGACTTGCGCCACTGCGCTTCGGCGGTCAGCCGCGTGTAGGTGCCGGGCATGCCGCGCAGCAGGCACTGCGAGGGCAGGCGGGCCAGCGGGTCGGCCGATGCGGTGAGGCACAGGCCGTTGGTGTTGGCCAACGTCGTGATCGGGTCGAACGCCGCGGTGGTGCGCGACAGGCTGGTGAAATTGGTCTTGTAGCTGACCTCGCCGCCGAGGACCGGGTGGTTGAGGACGTTGCTGTAGTCGATCACCGGATGGATCACCGGCACCTTGTCCTGGCTGCCGGAGAACGACAGGTAGTAGATCGTGCGCGCATCGAAGAAGCTGCGGTTGCCGACGCCGGTCAGATAGAGCTGCGAGATGGCTTCCGTCGGAAGGCTCAGGAACGAGCCCAGCGGGTCCTTGTACTGGGCCAGCCGATAGTCCGAGAAGAAATAGTAATCCGACAGCAGGACGCCGTCCCAGCCCCAGACCCATTTGTCGTTGAGCGCGAACTGACCCTTGGTGTCGAATCCGCCGCGGAACTGGCGGTCGCCGGGCTGGCCGGCATAGGCGCCCTTGTCGAGCTGATCGATGCCGTAGGCGCGGATCTGGTAGGAGCCGTTGATCAGGCGCTGGCGGAATTCGCCCTGCAACAGCACGCCTTGCTTGGTGGTGAAGCGCGGATTGAAGGTCGCGTCATAGTCCGGCGCGATCGCCCAGTAGAACGGGGTTTCCACGCCGTAGCCGTAGCCGGTGACCGTCGAGTAGGCCGGCATCAGGAAGCCGGTCTTGCGCTTGACGGTCGGATCGGGCGTCGAGAAATACGGCAGGTAGGCCATCGGCACGCCGAAGAACTCGAGCTGCGCGTTTTCGAAGTACAGCATCTTGTCGGTCTGGTCGTGGATGATGCGCGCACCCTTGACCTGCCACAGCGGCGGCTTCTTCGGATTGTCCTTGCAGGGCGCGCAGGCGGTGTACACGCCGTTTTCGAACACGGTGTAATTGCCGGCGGAACGGTCGGCGCGCGTCGCCGCCATCCGCGTCGCGTCCTCGGTGTCGACGCGCAGCGAATCGACGAACCCGTCGCGATAGTCGTCGCTCAGGTCCATGACGTTGGCGTAGGTGACTTTGCCTTCCGCATCGGTCAGGCGGATGTTGCCCTCCGCATGCAGCCGCTTGGTCTTCTGGTCGTAGATGACCTTGTCGGCCTCCACGCTGGTGCCGTTGTAGAACATCTGCACGTTGCCGACGGCCGACACGCGCTGATTGTTGTAGTCGTAATCCACCTCGACCGCTTGCACGGTCATCCTGCCGTCGTTGGTGACGGGGCGTGGCGGCGGTTTCGGCGGACGTGGATTGTAGGTGAAGCTTTGCGCTGCGGCCGGCGCGGTCAGCGCAAGCTCGAGCGAGCCCGCCAGGACGATCCCGGCGAGAACGGTAAACATAGCGACGCCAACGGCGGCCAAGCGGGCTCGATAGCGGCGCACGGGGGTGCTCCGCCTCAACGCAGGCGACCTAAACTGGCGGGCGGCGACAACGGCCACTACCCGTCCTCCTGGTACAGCAAGGCCAAAAAGCCGGTGAGGCCACCCACACAGACGGGCAACCACGCCGCAGCGATCGGATGCATCAACTCAGCCTTGCTCAAATCTTCAGTAACTTTCGATAGAACGTAGAGCAGAAACCCTGCGCCCACGCCACTTAAAACCATCTTTTGAACGCCGCCCATCCGGAAGAAGCCAAGGCTCACGGAGGCCGCCAACATGACCATTGCAGCCAGCAAAAACGGCTGTGCAATGAGCTTCTGGTACTGCAAACGGTAGCCCGCGGTTGCAAAGCCGGAGCTTTCGGATGAGCGGATATAGCCCGGCAGTTGCCAAAAGGACACGGTTTCCGGGGTCGAGAAGCTGTTGCGAACCTGGGCCGGGGTCAGGGTGGTCGGGAGGTAGTATGTGTCCTGATCAACCGGAGGTTTGTCTAGGGAGTACCGACGTACCGATTTGAAGGCCCAGCGCCCCTCTTCCAGGGTGGCTTCGCGCGCTTCGATTCGCTCCTCGAACTCGAGCTTCGGGCCGGGACCGAATCGGAACAAGGTCAGCCCGGTCAGGCGGACGCCCTGCTGCTCGCTGCGCGCCGCATTGATGATCGACTGTCCGTCGTTGGTGATCTGGTTGAGCCAGAAGCCGGAGGCGTCCTGGATGCCGCCGCCCGGCGCCGAACCGAACAGTTCGGCTTCCATCCGCTTGGAGAGCTCGCGCAGGTTCGCCGACATCGGATTATAGGCCACGGTAGCGAGGGTACCGAGGATGATGGAACTGGCCAACGCCGGAAAGATGAACTGCCAGGCGGAGACGCCGGCGGCGCGCGCGACCACCAGTTCGAGCCGTCGCGACAGCGCCAGGTAGCAGGTCATGGCGCCGATCAGGACGCAGAACGGCATCAGCTTTTCGAGCAGTTGCGGCACCCGGTAGAGCGAGGTCTGCGCCACCGTGATCGCAGAGGCCGACGCCAGCCCGGAGGTCTTGCGGACCATTTCGATGTAGTCGACCAGCACCAGCAGCACGAAAATGCTCGCGAACACGCCCACCGCCGAGACCAGGAAGCGGCCGGCAAAGTATCGCCCGAGGGTGTTGGTCATCATGCTCATGCGGTGGCCGGCCGCCCAAAGAGTCGCGCCAGTCGGGCGTTCGACCGGTTGATGGCCTCCATCAGCGCCGCCGGCGGCTCCACCACGACGCCGCCGACGATCATCCACAGCCCGATGCCGATCGAGCCGAACAGCATCAGATATTGCACGGCCGCCATGGAGGGCGTCTTCACCGTCATCACCGAGCAGGCGAATCCCGCCATGCGCAGGCCGAACACCGCCAGGATCGATCCGCCGATCGAGAAATTGCGGCTCTGGCGCGTGGTGCGCGGTGAACCCAGAAAGGCAAAGGTCAGGACGGCGAATGCGAACGGATAGACCGGTGCCAGGAAGCGGTCATGCAGCTCGGCGTAAAACTGGCCGGACAGTTGCTTGAAGACCGGATCGTTCTCCGGGGGCGACACCAGCTCCCACAGATAGCGCTCGCGAATGCCCAACGCGACGTCGCGGCCGCGGTTGGAGAACTTTGACATGTCGAAGGCGTAGCGGGCGAAAGCCACCAGCGCCGGATCGCGTTTTCCGGTCTCGAAACGTTCGAGGTTGCCGTCCTCGAGCACCAAATAGGAGCCGTTTTCATTCTTCAGCACCGTGCCGCGGTCGGCAATGATGGTGACGCGCTCCTTGGGATCGCGGCGGTCGTCGACGAAGATGCCGCCGAGCTCACCGCCGGGCCGGCGTTCGCGGATGCGAATCGTCAGATTCTGGTCGAGCTGGGCGAAACGCCCGGGTTGCAGGATGTTGGTCAGCACATCGGCGGTGATCTCGGCGTCCCATTGCTTGATCCGGCGCAGGCCGTCGGGCGCGAGAAAAGCGGCGATGAAGATGACCATGGCCGCGACCACGCAGGTGGCGAAGAAAAACGGGCGGAACAGCCGGAACGGGGAGAAGCCCGCGGCATTCATCACGATGATTTCGGAATCGGTGGCGAGCTTGTTCAGCGTGTGCGAGATCGCAATCATCAGCGCGATCGGCGCGATGACCAATATCAGCGCCGGAATCACCAGGCTGGTGATGCCGAGAAAGGTGACGATGGTCTGGCCTTGGCTCGTCATCAGGTCGATGCCGCGCAACGCCTGGGTAATCCAGATCACGCCGGTGAGGCTGACCAGCACAAGCGCAAACGACGCGAGCGTCGTTTTGAAGATGTACCTGTCGATCGACCCCATCGCTACCGTACGTTCCCACCTTGCGCGCCCGAACGCCGGCTTCCGACCAATCCCTTTTTCAAGGGGTCCCCTTGGTCGGGCCGCTAACCGCCAGCCGTCTACACTCTCATTACCATCCCTTTGATCCGTCAACAAAATGGCCGAGCCATGGCGCGGCCTATATGTGGTTAATAATTCATTTCTTGTGGCCTTCCGGCCACGGCGGCGCTTGGCAGTCAGGCGGCTGGCGGGCCATAGTGCGGAAAACACGGATCCCGAACGATTTGGGCCGTTGCGAAGCGAGATATTCCATCCAAACGGGCCTAATTCCGGACCCGTCAGCAGCCTCAATTCTGGAGGGTTACCCATGTCCGACGCCGTCAAGGTCGGCTTTGTCGCTTTTTCCACAGCCCCGCGTGGCGTTCTCGTGGCGTTCAGTGACGATCAATTGAAGTTCGGCGAGACGACCCGGAAGGCGCTGGGCAAGGCCACCGACACCGTGAAGCGGGCGGCCGCGGCCAACCAGTTCAAGGGCAAGAGCGGCTCTGTGCTCGACATTCCGGCGCCGGAGGGACTCAAGACGGACCGTTTGATCGTGGTCGGCGTCGGCAAGGCGGCCGATATCAAGGAAAAGGATTTCCTCAAATTCGGTGGCGTGACCGCGGGCCGGCTCAACGCCGCCAGCGAGCAGGTCACGGTGATCGCCGAACTGCCCGAGGGGGCCATGTCACCGGCGGCGGCGGCTTCGATCGGCGCGGGCATCCGGCTGCGCGCCTACAAGTTCGACCGCTACAAGACCAAGAAAAAGGATAATGAGAACGGCGAGTTGCGCGCCAGTGTTTCGATTGCGGTGGAGGATGTCGCCGCCGCACGCAAGGCGTTTGCGCCGACATCCCACGTCGTGGATGGCGTGGTGATCGCGCGCGAACTCGTCAACGAGCCGCCGAACGTGCTGTACCCGGTCGAATTCGCCCGCCGCGCCAGCCAGCTCAGGAAACTCGGCGTCCAGGTCGAGGTGCTCGACGTCAAGGCGATGACGAAACTCGGCATGGGCGCGCTGCTCGGTGTTGCGCAGGGCTCGACGCAGCCGGGCCGCATGGTCGTCATGCGCTGGAACGGCGGCAAGAAGGGCGGCCAGCCCGTTGCGTTCATCGGCAAGGGGGTCTGCTTCGATACCGGCGGCATTTCCATCAAGGGCGCTGGCAGCATGGAGGACATGAAGGGCGACATGGGCGGCGCGGCCTGCGTGGTCGGACTGATGCATGCGCTGGCCGGCCGCAAGGCCAAGGTCAATGCGATCGGCGCCATTGGCCTGGTCGAGAACATGCCCGACGGCAATGCCCAGCGTCCCGGCGACATCGTCACCTCGATGTCGGGGCAGACCATCGAGATCATCAACACCGATGCCGAAGGCCGGCTCGTGCTGGCCGACGTGCTCTGGTACGTGACCAAGAAGTACAAGCCGAAATTCATGGTCGATCTGGCGACACTCACCGGCGCGATCATGGTGGCACTCGGCACCGAATATGCCGGCATGTTCTCCAACAACGACGAACTGGCGGAACGGTTGAGCAAGATCGGCAACGAGACCGGCGAGCGCGTCTGGCGCATGCCGCTCGGCCCCGAATACGACAAGCAGATCGATTCGCAGTTCGCCGACATGAAGAACACCGGGGCGCGCAATGGCGGTTCGATCACGGCCGCGCAATTCCTGCAGCGATTCGTCGACAACACGCCGTGGGCGCATCTCGACATCGCGGGCACCGCGATGGGCGCGCCGAAAACCGACATCAACCACTCCTGGGGTTCCGGTTACGGCGTTCGCCTGCTGGATCGCCTGGTCGCGGAATATTACGAAGCCGGCAAATAGGTTGGTCGCGGGGCGATGACGGAAATCCTGTTCTATCATTTGCAGGGCATGTCGCTCGAAGGCGTGTTGCCGCCGCTCCTGGAGAAATCGCTGGAGCGCGGCTGGCGCGTGGTCGTGCAGTCGACGTCGCCGGAGCGCACCGAGGCGCTCGATGCGCATCTATGGACCTACAGCGACGATTCGTTCCTGCCGCACGCCACATGGCGCGCCGCGGATGCGCAGGACCAGCCGATCATTCTGTCGGTCGAGGAGGGCAATCCCAACAAGGCCAATGTCCGCTTCCTGATCGACAACGCGGCGTTGCCGGCCGATTGCGAGACCTACGAGCGGATCGTGCTGGTCTTCAACGGCGACGATGACGAGGCCTTGGCGGCGGCGCGCGGCGCCTGGGCCGATTGCAAGACGCGCGGGTTCGACCTGACCTATTGGCAGACCGACGAGCGCGGCCGCTGGCAGCGCAAGCAATGACCGCGCATCGATGGCATAGGCTAGCGCTCGGCGTCGGTTAGTTTCACTGAAAGCAGCCACGCTACGAGTAGGGACGCTGCGATGCCCGCAAGACAGGCCGGCCACCCGAACTGATCGAACAGGCGGCCCAGCACGGCGCTGCCGGTCAAGCCGCCGAGAAAATAGCTCGCGAGATAGGACCCGCTGGCGATGCCGCGCGCCTCCTGCGCTGCCTGGCCGACGAACCCGGTGGCGCAGGCCTGTGCGAAGAACGTGCCGACGCCGACCAGCACCATGCCCGCCAGAACGGCCGCGAGGTTTGGGAGCAGCATCAATGGCAGCCCAGCGGCAGCAACGCCGAGCGCCGCGCGGATCGAGGACCGCGCGCCAAACCGCTTCACGGCTTTGCCGGCGAGCAATGTCGTGGCCACCGATGGCGCGAAGACGAAGTAGACGAGGCCGATGTCCATCATGCCCAGCGCCAGAGGCGGCCGTACCAGCACGAAATTGACAAAGGTGAACGTGCCGATGAAGGCGAACAGGATGCAGAAGCCGATGATGAATGCCGCTCTCAGCCGCGGCGCCCGCCAATGAGCGGCCATCGCGGCGAACGGCCGCTGCAGCACCTGGGTCGCGTGCATTGGCGGGACCTGCCGGATCGTGAAATACACCAGCGCGGCGCCGGCCAGGTTCAGGGCCGCGAAGAAGTAGAAGTTCGAAGCGAGCCCGAACGTGTCGGCTATGGCCGCCGACATCAGGCGACCGACCAGATTGCTGGCGACATTGCCGGCGATATAGGCCGCGAACGCTCCGCCGGCGTCCATGGCGCCGCACTGCTCGCCGAGATAGGCGAGGGTGAGCGCGAAGGCAGAGGCCATGCACAGCCCCTGCATGATGCGCAGGATCGTAAACGTCGTCAGACCGGGCGCCGTTGCGAGAAGCGTGGTCGGTATCGCGAGCAACACCAGGCTGATCAGGATGCCGCGCCTGCGATCGATGCGCGGACTGAGGAAGCCGATCACGAGACTGGCGATCGCCATGCCCATCGTCGTGGCGTTGACCGCAAAGCCCATGGCGGCCGGTGTGACGCCGTAGTGCTTCGTCAGTGACGGCAGAATGGCTTGGGTCGCAAACAGATCGACGACGGTAAGAAAAGCGGTGAGCCCGATGACGAGGCTGCGCAGGGCAGTGCCCGACGGCTCGCCCTGCATGTCGGCTTCTCTCAACGGCGCGGCGAGTTCGGTCATGTTCCTCTCCCGGACGGGAAGGGATGCGACGCCCGGGTGCGTGCGGGGCAACACGGCGATCCCGGGCATCACATCGTGCAACGAGGCAGGGGCAGTGGCTCGTTACATGTTGTGGTCGTGCGGGTCCTTGCGGACGTCGCCGACGTAGAGGATGACGGTCTCCTTGCCGAGGTTCTTCCACCAGTGCGACGTGCCGGACACCTCGGGGCGGATATCGCCGGCCTTGTGCACGATCGGATCGATGCAGTTCGAGGCGTACTCCACGATTTCGCCCTGCTGCACGAAGATCAGCGCCGGGCGATCGTCATGGCTGTGCCAGGGCACGATCCCGCCTGGCTCGATGGTCAGCTTGCGGAAGCGCAGTTCGCGGTCTTTGATATGGGCCGGCTGTTTTTCCAGGTTGATTGCGCCGAGGGTGACGTCGCTGACGCCGACCGCCTTGTAGTCGACCTTTTCGCGCGCGTTCGGCTTCATCTTGTCGGCGGGACACTCGCCGGCGAACGCGGGGGTCGCCGCGAACAGGCCTGCGATCGTCGTTACGGCGAGCAACGGGTGAGAAATCTTGGTGGGCTTGAACATGGCTGTTCTCCTCTGGCCATCTCGGCCGGTTGGCCCGGCCCGATCGATCCGGCCGGCTACGGCAATAATTTCGTCGATCGTTCTTCAACAAGGAAATGCCTGGTCGCTCTGGGTTCGATAGCGCCGCGCTATTCGCGCTCAGCCGTGTCCGAGCATGTGCTTGATGTCGGACGCGAACGTCGGATAGGCGTAGACGTTCTCGCGGATCTGCGTTGCGGTGATGCCGAAGCGCATCGCCAGGCCGAAGACGTTGATCAGCTCCTGCCCGGCATGACCGACGAAATGGGCGCCGAGAATTCGGTCGCTTGTCCGTTCGACGATGACCTTCGACCAGGCTACCGTTTCCGCATAGGTGCGGGCGGAGAACCAGCCGAGCATGTCGTTGACGTGAACGTCGATGGCGAGACCCTGCTGCCGCGCGGCGCGTTCGGTGAGCCCGACAGCGGCGAGCGGCGGCGTGGTGTAGACCGACGTTGCCATGCTGGAATAATCGGGACGGTATCTCGGACCCTCGACGATGTTGCGCCCGACGATGTCGCCCTCATAGGTCGCGATCGGCGACAGCTGTGGCGAGGTCGGCACGGCGTCGCCGCAGACATGAACGATCGGGTTGGATGTCGAACGCAAGTACGCGTCGACGGAAACGCGGCCATTCGTCTGTGCGACGTTGCCGGCCTCGAGCCGCAGCGTATCGACATTGGCGATGCGCCCGGCGCCGTTGACGACACGGTCGGCCTCGAGCACCTGCTCAGTCCCGTCGTGAATGAAGGTGACCCGCAACCGGCCATTGGCGGGCTGTATGCTGCTGACGGTAACGGCAGTTTTGATGCGGATGCCGATCCGCTCGCTCTGCGCCTGTAATTGTGCGACCGCATCGGCGTCCATGGCCGGGAGAAGCTGCGGCAGCGCTTCGAGAATGGTAACGGCGCTCCCGACGCGGGCGTAGACATGGCCGAATTCGAGCGAGATCACGCCGCCGCCGACGAAAATCACGGAGCCCGGCAGTTCGCGTTCGCTCAGCATCTCGTCCGACGTGATCATGTGCTCCGCGCCCGAAATCGGCAGTGGCCGCGGCTTCGAGCCGGTCGCGATCACGATGTGTTTGGCTTCCAGCGTGCGGTCGCCGACGCGGATGGTGGTGGGGCTGGCAAACGCCGCCTGGCCCTTGATCACCTCGACGTTGCGGCGCGCCATGGCCCGGGCGAGGTTTTCCGGAATGTCCTTGATCATGTCTTTCTCGCGATCGATCAGCGCCGCCCAGTCGAGTCTCGGCTTGCCGACGGCAATGCGGTGCACCGAAGCCTGCTCGATCTCGTGCAGGGCATGGCCGGCTGCGACCAGGACCTTCTTGGGCGTGCATCCGCGGTTCGGGCAGGTGCCGCCGAGATCGCGGGCCTCGATCATCGCGACCGACATGCCGGCGCGCCGCACCGGTCCGGTGACGCCGATCCCGGCATTGCCGCCGCCCAGGATCACGACGTCGAACGGCTCCGCAGCGGCCGTCATTTGGAGGCGATCGTCGACGTGATGGAACGGACGACGGCCGTCGCCATCTCGAACTGGGCGACGCGGTCGCGGATGTTGTGACGCTTCGCGATCCATTCGAAATCAGTCCATACCGCCCAGACGGCGCCATCGTCGTCCTGGGTCAGCAACAGCCGCACCGGCCAGTCGAGCCCGGCATTCGGGTTCGAGGTGATGAACTGGGTGCCGAGCGGCGGATTGCCGAACACCAGCAGCGTGGAGGGACGCAGCCTGATGCCGGCATCGCTCGCCAGTTTCGACTGGTCGATTTCCGAGAAGAACTGGATGCCCTTGGCGGCAATGTCCGCCTTGATCCTGGCGATCGCTTCCTGCATCGGCACCGCGCTCTTGACGCGGACGATGCCGTCGTCGCTGTCGGCCCGGGCGTGCGAGGCGGTCAGCGCAAGAAAGGCGCAGAACGCCAGTGATGCGAGGAGAGTGAGGAGGCGGCGGATCATGAGTGGCTCCTGTCCGTTGGCGGGAATGCATGGCGGTCAGGATGGCGGCGCGATCAGGGAATAGGAAATGCGGATGCGCTCTGGTTGCGATAGCTCGCCGCTATCAACTGCGTTCGATGCCTCCGGGCTATCGAACCGATCGGGCAACGGTATTTTTCATCTGCGCGGCGCCGGCTTTTGATGCGAGGGCGCCCGAACGGCGGGCGTCCAACCCCTTGAGGAACTTCCATGAGCCCCTTGTCCAAGACTCTGGTCGCCGCTGCGGCCTTCGCCTCGATCGCCACCGCCGCATTCTCGCAGGTCATCTGGGAATTCAACCCGGGCATGGCGTACATGTATGCCGGCCCCGGCAAAATGAGCGCCATGGCGATGGCTTCGAGCGAAAAGAGCCATGCCGCGATGATGAAGCACGCCACCAAGGTGCCGGCCAACACCACCTTCTTCATGCACAACAATGAACTCTACTCGGTGTCGGGCACGCTCGATCCGACCGGCAATTTCTATCGTCCTTGAGATCGCAAGGCGCGCGCCAGGCCGCCCCTTGCGGACGGCCGGCGCCGGAAAATATGATGCGACAATGAATGCACCGGAGCCCGACATGACGCAGTTGACGCCTGCCAACGCCGAGCGTCTGCGAAACGCCTTTCTGCAGTGCCGCGACATGGAAGGCAGCTTGCGGGAGCAACTCGAAGCCTATGCAGCCGCTGGGCGCGAGATCTTTCCGGCCTATGGCGAGGCGGTCGACCGGCTGGTGGAGCGGCTTCTCGCCAACGGCGGCGGTGAAAACGCGCCTCGTCCGGGAGATCCGATGCCGCCGTTCGTGCTGCCGGACCACCAAGGCAGGCTGGTCACTTTGGACGCCCTGATCGCCAACGGACCGGTCGCCGTGATGTTCTTCCGCGGCCATTGGTGTCCATATTGCCGGCTCAATGTCCGCGCGGTGACCCAGGCAATGAATCGCGTCGAGGCGATGGGCGCGCAGGTTGTCGCGATCATGCCGGAGACGCAGGAATACGCCGGGCGGTTCAAGACCGAATCCGCCGCGCCGTTCCCGGTGTTGACCGATCTCGACAACGGCTACGCGCTCTCGCTCAATCTTGCGATCTGGCTAGGCCCCGAGATCCAGCGGCTATTGTCGTACTACGACATGGCCAGCTTTCACGGCAACGATGGTTGGGTACTGCCGATTCCCGCCACGTTCGTGGTCGGACAAGACGGCCTGGTCAAGGCCCGCTTCGTCGATCCGGACTTCCGCAAGCGGATGGAAATCGACGATCTGCTGGCTGCGCTGCAAAGCGCGGGGTGAGGGGCATCAGGCCCCCGCACCCTTGCTCAGAAACTGCTGCCAGTCCGCGCCGCGCAGCATCCGCATCACCGCAGCCGCCACCGCGGTCCGCTCGCGTCCCGCGACGCCGTAGAGATGAACGGTGCGGCGCGCATCCAGGCCATCGACAGCCGCGCGCTTCAACGTCGCCGGCGTCGTGGCGGTGTGCGGAATCACAGCGACGCCAATGTCTGCCTCCAGCAGCTCGATCAGGTCGCGTTCGCTGGCGACTTCGTGCTTTCGTTCGACATCGAGGCCGTGCTCCCGCAGCGCATCATTGATTCGAGCGGCGTGTTCGCAGTAGTGGCGCGATAGCAGTTGCTCGCTTCGCAAATCCTCGAACTCGACGTTACCGCGCTTCGCCAGTGCATGTTGACCGTTGACGACGAGTTCGAATCCTTCGGTGAACAGCGGCCAGACGTCGAGCCTTTCCCAGTCGCTGCCGAGTTCGGCGGCGATGCCGAGTTCGGCTTCGCCGCTCTTGAGGTGTTCGCCGACCTGGCGGCTGTCGCCGCGCAGGAAGCGAAATTCCAGCCGGTTGAATTGCCGCCTGATCTGATCGAGATAGGGAATGAGCAGCGACAGATCGATCGCGTGCGTGAGCGCAATGCGAAGCGCGCCGACGTCGCCGCTCTTCAGCGAAGCCGCCAGCGAACGCGCGCCGCTTGCCGCCTCGAAACATTGCTGCAACAGCGGATGCATGCGTTGCCCGAGCTCGGTGAGCTGCACGGGGCGCTCGCGGCGAAACAGGTCGCCGCCGAGTTCGGCCTCGAGCTGCTTGATGGCGCGCGTCAGCGACGGCTGCGCCACGTTGCAGTCATCGGCCGCCTTGGTGAAATTCAGCGTGCGAGCCACCGCAAGGAAATATCGGACCTGGTGCATTTCCATGATCGTTTGCCCCATTCTCCAGATAGGCGGGAAGATACCCCGCAACCCGCTGAGCTGTCAGGAAAAGTACGATAGCAATTGACTATCGTTACGGGAGGTAAAGGGCATTTTTCTTTGATGGGGCCCCCGGGCAGATTGCCTTGAAATCACCGCCAGAGGGCCAGCCATGAACATCCAGGTAACGACGCAAGGCGCCTCGACGGCGCGACCGCTAGCCGGCAAGGTTTCGCTTGTCACCGGCTCGACCAGCGGCATCGGCCTCGGCATCGCACGATCGCTGGCCGCCGCCGGATCCGCGGTGGTGCTGAACGGCCTCGGCGTGGCCGCCGAGATCGCCGAGACGCGCGAAAAGCTCGCCGGCGAGTTCGGCGTCAAGGTCGGCTATTCGCCGGCCGACATGACACGGCCCGACGCCATCGCGGAGATGGTGGCCGCGATCCTCGCCGAACATGGCCGGCTTGACATTCTCGTCAACAATGCCGGCATTCAACACGTCGCGCCGCTCGACCAGTTTCCGGTCGACAAGTGGGATGCGATCCTCGCGATCAATCTGTCGTCGGCCTTTCACGCCACGCGGGCCGCGCTGCCGGCGATGCGAGAAAATGGATTCGGCCGCGTCATCAATATCGCCTCCGCCCACGGCCTCGTCGCCTCGCCCTTCAAGGCCGCCTATGTCTCGGCCAAGCACGGTCTCGTCGGCCTCAGCAAGGTCACCGCGCTGGAGACGGCTGAAGACGGTATCACCTGCAACGCGATCTGCCCCGGCTACGTCTATACGCCGCTGGTCGAGGCGCAGATAGAGGGTCAGGCGAAGGCGCACGGTATCTCGCGCGATCAGGTCATTCGCGAGGTTCTGCTGGCGCAGCAACCCAACAAGCGGTTCGCCGACGTTGGCGAACTCGGCGCACTCACGGTGTTTCTTGCCAGCGACGCGGCAGCTTCGATCACCGGCATCGCGCTGCCGGTCGACGGCGGCTGGACGGCGCACTGAACGGGAGCGGGACATGCATTCCATCGACATCAATGCTTCGAGCATCGCACGAATCCAAAAGTCCGACCCCGGCCAGGTCGTTCTGGTGCTGCAGGGCGGCGGGGCGCTCGGCTCCTATCAGGCCGGCGTCTACCAGGCGCTGCACGAAGCCGGCATGGAGCCGGACTGGATCATCGGCACGTCGATCGGAGCGATCAACGCAAGCCTCATCGCAGGCAATTCGCCACAGAACCGCCTGTCGCGGCTGCGCGAGTTCTGGAAGAAGATGGAGCAGCAACCGCCCTGGAATTTTCGCGGCATCATCCCGGGCTTCAACGAGAAGCTCTCCTACTGGGCGACCGTCACCCACGGCATTCCCGGCTTCTTCCGGCCCAATCCGCTGGCACATGCCGGCGATTCCTATCCGCTCGGCGCCGACAATGCCGGCTACTATTCGACGGCTCCGCTGGAGCGGACGCTGAGCGATCTCGTCGACTTCGATCTGCTGAACGATTGCAAGCCTCGGCTCACCGTCGGCGCCGCGCATGTGCGCACGAGCCAGATGCGCTATTTCGACAGCCGGGAGGGGCGGCTCGACGTCCGCCATATCATGGCGTCGGGCGCGTTGCCGCCGGCCTTCCCTGCGATCCGCATTGACGGCGACCTCTACTGGGACGGCGGCATCCTGTCCAACACGCCGACGGAAGCCGTGTTCGACGACAACCCGCGGAAGAATTCGCTGATCTTCGCCGTTCACTTGTGGAATCCGTCGGGTGAAGAGCCGACGACGATGAAAGATGTGCTCAACCGCCACAAGGACGTGCAGTATTCGAGCCGCATTGCCAGCCACGTCGCCCGGCAGCAGCAGGCGCACCGCCTGCGCCATGTCATCAACCAGCTCGTCGCAAGGCTGCCGCAAGACGAGCGCAGGACAGACGCGGTGCGGGAACTCGCCAGCTACGGCTGTCCGACCCGCATGCACGTTGTGCGCCTGCTTGCGCCGCAACTGGAATGCGAGACCCACACCAAGGACATCGATTTCTCACCTTCGGGTATCAAGCAGCGCTGGGACGCCGGCCATGCCCATACACGCGCCGTCCTGCAACGGAAGCCGTGGGTCGGTGAATTCGACCCGCTCTCCGGCGTGATCGTGCATGAAGGGCTGGAGGAAGTCCGCCAGGCGGCCGAGTAAGAGGAGACCTCAGCTCTTGGCGGTATCAAACCCGGCTTGGTCCATCCGCCTAGAGTCTTCAGCCGACTTCCTCGTCTGTCGCTACCCGCGTGATGCTGACCCAATCGTGATTCCCGGACTTTCGCCATCTAGCCTATGTTCGTCAGGTTAATCGGAGGGGATCCCCATGCGCTTGCTACTCGCATCAACTGCCGTCGCTCTCATGCTTGCCCTATCGCCAGCGTCCGCCATGTGTGGGGGCGGCCAGCAAGCCAACTCCGGAGGCATGTGCGGAGCGCCGGCCGCATCAAAGCAAATGTCGGAATGGCCGGAAGCGCCCAAGTCTCAGGAATCGCAAAAACAGTCCAGCATAGGCATGTGCGGCTGCTGCAAGAACATGGCAATGATGGAGGGCATGAAGTCGGATGACCCGCATAAGGCCATGGACATGCCAAAGTAGCATTGCTCAGGAGGGTTAATGCGGACATGCACCAGCGACGGCGGTATGTCCGTTAATGGAGGCAGAGCGGACGCGGGTCCGTGCTCCTCTCCACCGTCGCTTGCGACTCAAGGCGGACAGGCCCGGCGCGGTGGCCGCGCAAAAATGGTAGCCGATCTCCCAAGCCTGCGCCAACTCGCAGCGGACCGTTGAGCACGGTGCCCTGATAGAGCGTCGCAGAACTAGCAGTTAAAGGGCTGGGATAATGTCCGGCTTTCAAGCCTAGCTGTAGTGTGCCGCTCGCGACACAAACGGCTCGACGCTTTTTTCCTTCCGAGGCGGAGCCGACAAACGCCCTTCATCCGTCGGATTGGTTTCTGGCTTCTCTGGTTTCGTCTTCTCAGCTTCGGACATGGTAGCTCCCCAGCGCACAACGCGCGGTAGTCGTCGCGCAATTTGCACATCTCGGCAAACGAAAAACGCCGTTTATCCAACAGTATAAATACGGTGCTCATCAACGCGTGACAACGAGGGAAGCGAGGCGGATCCGCGATCGATCTCGACGGCCGACCGTCTGAAATGACATGCTATCGCGTAGAAGACATGCGAAAGCCGCTGGAGCGTGAGCTGGGACGTGATGACTTCATGAAGGTATGGAACAGAATTATTTCTCGGCGTCTGTGATCGCCGTAACGATCGGCCCAAGCAGCGCTCAGCGAATCAGATCCGTTGATCGACATTGATTGCTCCGCCTACGTGCGGCGAGACGACGGGAGTGGGCCGTTCGTTATCGGAACGAGGTTGTGCTCGGTAGCAATGGCAGAACGGACGTTATGCCGGGACACGATACGCAGGCGGTGGAGTTGCCGCTGGCTCGCAACTCCACAACGTCCTCAACGCGACGTGCGGTCGACTGAAGAAATAAGGATGAGCCTACGACGAGCCATCGGGCGGACAACCGCTCCCAACCGTTGACAACTGCCGCTGGCCCGAGGCTGTCTAGCTCAATGCTTGCCCACGCGTCGGCAGTCGAGGGAAGACCGGAAGCGGCTCGCAGCGGCCTCGACTACCGATTTACGAATGGCGATCCGTCCTTCAAGCAAAGAAGCCGTAGTTGATCTTCCAACCAGTGCTCTTTTCCAGTTCTTCGTATAGAGCGTCGAAGCCCCCCGTTCTGCCATAGCCAGTCGCGCTGACATATCGAACGGGCCCACTCGTCTCGAAATAGAATTCAATCGCGCCGCCGCCCAAATTCTCCGCACGCTCCCAAGAGCCGTTGCAACAGGGGTAGCGTCCGTCTACTCCGAACAAGGTGAGCCAGAGCCGCAGCGTAAGCGACATGTGTTTTCGAGCCTCGATCGCACCTAGCGGTTCCTCAGCTAGATAGACAAACCGCACTCCAGGAAAAACCCGGCTAAGCTGCAGCTGAACTTCAGCCACACTGCCCAGTGCAGTCCGGTCCGGTTTGCGGATCACTCCACGCAACGACATCTGGCACCTCGGCTTTCGTGCGCTCTCCTAAGCGCGAGTCAGTGTCACCCAGTCATTGCCGTACCGGGGCGGTCGATCCCTCTTGCCCAAGTGGCGGCCTGTCAACAACATGGACTTCCGCAGTTGGCCCTCAACAGAACTCCTGAGCGGCCCGGCCGATGTCGGTTGCTGGGAGACAAGCTGATGTAGCTTGGTTGCCGCCTGAAGTCGCGCTTTGACCCATCGCGATATGTTGCGCCGCCGCGCGAACTCGGTTGCTACACGGGCGGAGCGGATTGACGTTGTCGCATCCGCCGCCGAGATGCTCTGCTGACAGTCTGCTATCCCGAAAATTAGCGACTCCCGCGAATTAATGATAATCTTCGGTTCCAGCACCGGACCTTGCGGGCAGCCATGGTCGTGCCGCAAAGTGATGGTCGGACAAATGCTTGCAGTTGAAAGCGGAGCCAGGATCTAGCGTGCGGCGCGGAATCACCGATCGAAAGTCATTGCTGACGTTGTTGCTGCTCGGACCCGCGCTCGCGGGCTGTTCGGGCGCGTCCGAGCTGATGTCGAAGGATGCCGACTGGTTCTCGCGCACCGGGCGCGTGTTCATCCGCAACGTTTCGATCGAGACGCCGCCGCTCAGCCCGGAAAAGGCCGTGACGCCGGACCAACTCGTCGCCGCCGATGGCGGCTGTCCCGGCATGGCGCCGCCCGGTGGCGGCGCCAACGCGCTGGCGGACGGCGCCGCCGGAAGCCCACCGTCGACGAGCGGGACGGTGGCGCTGGGCCACACCGAATGCGATGTCGTGCGTGGCATCGGTGCGCCCGACAATGTCAGCCTGTCCAACAATGCGCGCGGCGATCGCGTGGCGGTCGTCAATTATTCGCGCGGCCAGCGGGCCGGAATCTACACGTTTACCGCGGGCCGCCTGACCTCGATCGAGCGCGCGCCCGAGGCCGCTGGGCCTGCCAAAGGCGGCAAGCCGAAGAAGAAGTCGGCCGGGTAGTCTCGTAGCGGTCATCCATCTTCGGCGCCTGGCCGCGGACGTACTTTCGGGTGAATCAAGATTCATCAATAAAGTGCATAGAGATCAATTATTTATTGTCATAGGTAAGGCCTTCTGAGGCCATGTCCTTGCTACTTTGCATGGGGTTGTTTTCGATGTTTTGTGTCCGGCCCCGGAACCGAGCGGCGCAGTCAGTCTAACCGGCCGCTTCGTCGAATTCCGAACTCGCTTCTAGCCAGGCTTCCTCGGCCCGCCGCAGCGCGCTTTCGGCGCCGGCGCGCGCCTTGCTGAGCTGTGCGGCCTGCTTGGGGTCGCGCTTGAACAGGTCGGGCAGGGCGAGCGCGGTGTCGATCTTGGCGATGATGCCGTTGATGCGCTCGATCTCGGCCTCGGCTTCCGCGACCCGCTGTTTCGGCGACGTTCGCTTTTCGCCCTTCACACGCTCCGGCTTGACGGCCTCTTTCGGCCGCTCGCGCGAGCTGCGGGTGTCGCCGATCGACAGCACCATCCTGCGGTAGTCGTCGAGGTCGCCGTCATAGGCGGTCACGGTGTGGTTGGCGACCACCCACAATTGATCGGCGCAGGCTTCGATCAGGTAGCGGTCATGCGAGACCATGATGACGGCCCCGGGAAACTCGTTGATCGCTTCCGCCAGCGCCGCGCGGCTGTCGATGTCCAGATGGTTGGTCGGCTCGTCGAGGATGATCATGTTCGGGCCGTAGAAGGTGGCAAGCCCGAGCAGCAGCCGCGCCTTCTCGCCGCCCGACAGGCTCTTGACCAGGGTGTCGCCGGCCTTGCCGGAAAACCCGATCGCGCCGACGCGGCCGCGCACCTTCGACTCCGGCGCATCGGGCATCAGTTTGCGCACGTGATCGTAGGGCGAGCCGTCGAGGTTGAGCTCGTCGACCTGATGCTGCGCGAAATAGCCGACCGAGAGCTTGTCCGCCCGCGTGACCCGCCCCGAGAACGGCGCCAGCTTGTTGGCCAACAGCTTGACCAGCGTCGACTTGCCGTTGCCGTTGGAGCCGAGCAGGGCGATGCGGTCCTCGGTGTCGATCCGCAGCGTGACGCGGTTGAGCACCGGCTTTTTCGGATCATAGCCGACCGAGACGTCGTCGACGGCGATGATCGGCGGGGATAGCGTTTTCTCCGGCGTCGGGAAGCTGATCTCACGCACGTCCTGCGTCACCAGCGCGGTGACCGGTTTCATCCGTTCCAGCATCTTGACGCGGGATTGCGCCTGGCGGGCCTTCGAGGCCTTGGCCTTGAAGCGGTCGACAAAGGCCTGCAGCCGCTTGCGTTCGTCGGCCTGGCGCTTGGCATGCTTGGCGTCGAGCATCTCGCGGGTGGCGCGCTGTTCCTCGAACGAGGAATAGCTGCCCTTGTAGAGCGTCAGCTTGCCGCGATCGAGGTGCAGGATCTGGTCGACCGACGTCTCGAGCAGGTCGCGGTCGTGGCTGATCACGATCACGGTGCGCGGGTAGTTGGCCAGATGGTCCTCCAGCCACAGCGTGCCTTCGAGGTCGAGATAGTTGGTGGGCTCGTCGAGCAGCAGCAAGTCCGGTGCCGAGAACAGCGTCGCCGCCAGCGCCACCCGCATGCGCCAGCCGCCGGAGAATTCCGAGCACGGCCGCGCCTGGTCGGCGGTGGAGAATCCAAGCCCGCTCAGGATCGCCGCCGCCCGGGCTGGCGCCGAATGCGCATCGATATCGACCAGCCGGGTCTGGATCTCCGCGATCCGGTGCGGATCCTCGGCCGTATCGGCTTCTTCGAGCAGCGCGTCGCGCTCGAGATCGGCCTTCAGCACGACATTGATCAGGCTTTCCGGCCCGTCCGGCGCCTCCTGGGCAAGGCTGCCGATGCGCCAGCGCGGCGGCAGCGTGATGCTGCCGGATTCGATCGGCAGGTCGCCGCGGATGGCATGAAACAGCGTCGATTTGCCGACGCCGTTGCGGCCGACGAAGCCGACGCGGGCGCCCGGCACGATCTGCACCGTGCTGTCGTCGATCAGAAGCCGCCCGGCAATGCGGACCGAAATATCCGTGATGGAAAGCATCCGGCCTTGTCACCGGACCCGCCGCCAAACGCAACCCATTAATCGGTCAAATCGGCGTTCTGGCAGGGCTCAATGCATTTCACCGTCGCGGCGGCGGAGTTCGTCGATCAATTCGCGCAGGCGCGGCGACAGCTCGGTCTCGGGTCGAAAGCGCTGCTGCAGCCGTTCGCCGATCGCGCCGCAGATCGACACGCAGGTCTTGTGATCAATGTGTTCGGTATCGGGTTCGATGCGGGATTCCATGGTTTATGTACCAATTCCGCCTCGCAGCACGGGCAAGGCTTGAGTGACAATTCACCAAGTCAAGTCACAACGGCGACATTGGTTTCCGGGCACGACGACATGGCTTCATCCGCAGGTAGTCGAACGCGATCGTGTATGCGGATTTGGAAAGTCCGGTTCCATGGACACAAAAAAGCCCCGGCGTGGGTCGCCGGGGCATCAGTCTGGGGGGAGGTTCGGATCAGGTCAGTAGCAGCGGTTCACCAGCCGCCAGCGCGGACCCCAGGGGGTGGGAACCAGCCGCCGCGCATAGCAGCCGCCATATCCGCCGCCGTAATAGGCCGGGCCGCCGATGAAGACGCGGGGGCCACCCCAGCCGTGATAGCGATGATGATGATGATGGTGATGATGCCACCCGCCATGGTGCCAGCCGCCCCCGGCGGACGCCTGCGTCGGCGCCAGCGCCGCCGCACCCAGCGCAGCCGCGGCCACTGCAACGAGCGAGAGTTTACGCAACATGATCGTCTCCTGATAGTTTCGGCGCCCAATGGCGCCATCCGTGAGATCGGGTCCCGGACGCCTGGGGCCGGCGGATGCCCATGCCCTGCGTTCGATCGGCCGTAAGTCTACGGGTGCAAAGCTGAACACAGCCGGCACGGCGTCTTCAGGAAGCGTTCACGTCGGTAAAATCGCGGTAATCTTCGGTTTACCGCATGCCTCCGCTGCACCAAAACACCCCAAAAAGGGCTGTCAGCGCGTCACACGATCGCTTGCCGTTCCGGGGTGGCGCCGATATAAGCCCCGCAACTCTCCAATCAGCGTTTTGCAAGGAAGAACAAATGGCGATTGAACGCACTTTCTCGATCATCAAACCGGACGCGACCGAGCGCAATCTGACCGGCGCCGTCAACGCGCTGATCGAGAAGGCGGGGCTCCGTATCGTGGCCCAGAAGCGCATTCGCATGACCCGCGAACAGGCTGAAACGTTCTACGCCGTGCACAAGGCCCGTCCGTTCTTCGGCGAACTGGTCGACTTCATGACCTCGGGTCCGGTCGTGGTGCAGGTGCTGCAAGGCGAGGGGGCCGTGCTGAAATATCGCGACGTGATGGGCGCGACCGATCCGTCGAAGGCCGCAGACGGCACGATCCGCAAGGTCCATGCGAAGTCGATCGGCGAGAACTCGGTGCACGGTTCGGACGCACCGGAGACCGCCGCGATCGAGATTGCGCAGTTCTTCTCAGGAAACGAAATCGTCGGTTGATCGTAGACGCGGCGCGCCTGGCCGCGCAACGGCCGGACGGCCGTGGGGGAGGAACGCTGTGGACTGGCTGTTGAATATTCTTGATCCTGCAAACATTTCGGCGTTCTTCACCCAATTCCAGGCCGAGATGCAGCAGCCCGCCTTCTGGGTCGCGCTCGGCAAGATCATGTGGATCAACATCCTGCTGTCGGGCGACAACGCACTCGTCATCGCGATGGCGTGCCGTGGCTTGCCGCCGCGGCAGCGGTTCTGGGGCATGGTGCTCGGCGCCGGCGTCGCCGTCTTCCTGCGCATCATCTTCACCGGCATCGTCGTGACCCTGATGGGGTTGCCCTTCCTCAAGCTGGTCGGCGGATTGGCGCTGCTGGTGATCGCGGCAAAACTGCTGGTGCCCGAACATGAGGATGAAGGCGGCGTCGATGCGGCCGCGCATCTGTGGGCCGCCGTTCAGATCGTGGCGATTGCCGACATCGTCATGAGCCTCGACAACGTCATCGCGGTGGCCGCGGCGGCCAATGGCAGCATCCCGCTGCTGGTCATCGGCCTTGCCATCAGTGTTCCGCTGATCGTTGCCGGCGCCGCGCTGATCATGGCGTTGCTGACGCGCCTGCCGGCATTGGTGTGGGCCGGCGCGGGCCTGCTCGGCTGGATCGCCGGCGAGGTGATGGCGACGGATCCGGCGCTGCAGCCGACGCTGCATGCGTTCTTCAACGGTCCGGTCGGTACCGGCCTCGATGGCGTCCTCAAGTCGATCGGCATGGCGCCGCAGTTCACCAATAACGGGCATGGCGGCGAGGTGGTGCTTGGACTGATCGGCATCGCGGTCGTGCTCGTCGCCGGGTCGATCTGGCGCCGGCGCAAGTTGCAGGGCGCCGAGCACTCCGCGCCGGCGTAGCGATCAACGCGGCAAGCGGTAATCGGCAACTCTCGGCAGAGCCTATTTGGGGCTCTGCAAGCCGGGCGACGACAACCAGCGGTCGATGGCCGCCGCGGACTCGGTTGAGACCGCCGTTTCCAGCAGACGATCACGTTCATCCCCCGGCGGCAGGCCGGCGGCCTTTTCGCGGGCATCAACGGCAATTTGCTTGAGCCGCTCCTGGAGCGGCTCCGGCGGGCGGCTGCGGTTGCGCTTTTTCTTCATGGTAAAACTCCGTGTTGGTGATGATCCTCGCATGCCGGGCGTGGGCCTTCCTTAACCTTTGTTGGAACCGGCTTCGGTCCGCGTCGTTCCGTTCAGGTAGATCGTAACTTGAGGAGATGCGGGCTTGGACCGGGAGCTGGTTTTGACAGCCCTGTTTCGGCGACTCAAAACCGTCACAGGGCTGGACGAAGCGGATATCGCCGCGATCCGTGCGCTTCCGATCAACGTGCGCCATTGGGAGCCGGGACGGACGATCGCGGCCGACGGAAGCCGACCCTCGGAATGCGTCCTCGTCATCGAGGGGTTTTGCGTTCGCGCCAAAACGACCGTCACCGGGCAGCGTCAAATTCTCTCGATCCATATTCCCGGCGAGATACCCGACCTGCAGAGCCTGCATCTGCACCGGATGGACCACGATCTGGTCGCGATGGTTCCCTCGACGCTGGGCTTCATCGCGCACACGTCGCTGCGCGCCATGACGCGGGCAAATCCAAACCTCGCCGAGGTGTTCTGGCGCGACACGCTGATCGATGCTGCGATATTTCGCGAGTGGATCGTCAATGTCGGTCAGCGGCCGGCCGCCAGCCGACTGGCCCACACCGTTGTCGAACTTCGCCAACGCCTTGCAGTGATCGGCCGCGAGGCGGGCGACACGTTCGACATGCCGCTGACGCAAGAACAGATCAGCGAGGCGCTGGGTATCACGCCGGTGCACGCCAATCGCATCATCCGGCAACTTCGCGACGACGGCATCGTCGACATCAGCCGCGGGCGCGTGACCGTGCTCGACGAGGCGAAACTTGCGGAACTCGCGCAATTCGACGACCGCTATCTCCACCAGGATCCGTCGGTTTAGAGCGCGAGCCGATGCACGGCGATTTGTTTGCGAGCGAGGAACGATCTGGCACCAGCAAGACTTGTTCAGGGTGTTCCAGGGATAGGCACATCATGCTTCAAAGCGGGGCTGCCGCTGCATCCCGATGCGGGAACGTGTTGGCAGCCGCAGCTTTTGGTCACGGCCGTCATGAAGGACTTTTCCCATGCGTCGTTTCCGCCCGAGGTGATCTCGGTAATGGAGGCCGCACTTGACGCCGCAGTGGCCTCGCTCCCCGAACCGGTCCATTCCAGCCACGTTCAAGCCATCGCCGAAGCGATTTTGCGCGAAGCCCATCGCGGCGAGCGCAATCCCGTCGTCCTGCAACGACTGCCACTGATGGAATTGCAACTGGCGCGGCGCTGACAGCTCCACGATCGGCAGCGCCCGCCGCCGCGGCGCCGATTGATTTTGCCGCCGCGGGATTCCATACAGTTTGCCATGACCGAACCGTTATTGGGACGCAGCGTCAACCGGCTCGAAGACGAGCGCTTCGTGCGGGGGCGCGGGCGCTATGTCGCCGACCTCATGGCGCCGGAGGCCCTGCATGGCGTGGTGGTTCGATCGCCGCACGCGCATGCGCGGATCGTCGCGATCGATGCCGATGCGGCGCGCCAAATGCCCGGCGTCGCGGCCGTGCTCACCGGGCAGGATTTGGCCGCCGACGATCTTGGCCCGCTACCCTGCGCGGTGACAACAGTACCGATGACGACGCCGCTGGTGGTGCCGCCCTGTTACGCGCTGGCGCGCGATACCGTTCGCTATGTCGGTGAACCCGTTGCTTTCGTCGTTGCCGAAACTGAAGGGGCCGCGCGCGATGCTGCAGAGGCCGTTGTCGTCGACTATGCGCCGCTGCCGCCGGTGGTGGCGATCGCGGATGCCGTTCAACCGAATACCCCTGCGGTCTGGCCGGAAGCGCGGGGCAACATCGGCTTCCGGTTCAACCGTGGCGAGATCGGCCCGGTGGAAGCCGCGATCCGCGACGCCGCCCACGTGGTCGAATGCGAGCTCGTCAATAACCGCGTCGTCGCCGCGCCGATGGAGACGCGCGGCGCGCTGGGGGAGTTCGATGCGGCGAGCAGCCGTCTGCACCTGACCGCCTCGGCCGCCGGCGCGCACGCGATCCGCGACCTGCTGGCCGACGGCGTGTTCCGCATCGGCAGGGATAAGCTTCGTGTCAGCATTCCCGACGTCGGCGGCGGTTTCGGAATGAAGAACGTGCTCTACCCGGAATGGGTGCTGGTGCTGTGGGCGGCGCGCCGGCTCGGCCGGCAGGTCGCGTGGATCGGCGATCGCAGCGAGGACTTTACCGGCTCCGTCCATGGCCGCGACAGCCTGATCCGCGCGCGCCTCGCGCTTGATGGCGATGGCCGCTTCCTCGCGCTCGAAACCAAGGTTCTCGCCAATCTCGGCGCCTACGTCTCGACGGTGGCGCCGGTCGTGCCAACGATGGCGATGGCGAGCGCGATGGGCGGGGTCTACGCCATTCCGCTGATCGCCTTTCAGTCGAGCGGCGTGTTCACCCACACGACCCCGGTCGATGCCTATCGCGGCGCCGGCAAGCCCGAGGCGAACTACCTGATCGAGCGCTGCATCGATATCGCAGCCGCGCAGCTCGGCCTGGATCCCCTGAAACTGCGGCGCAAGAACATCTTTCGACGCTTTCCCTATGCCAGCGCGATGGGGCTTACGGTCGAGCAGGGCCGTTTTGCCCATGCGATCGATCACGCAGCCAAGGCCGCTGCGGGCTTCGAGGCGCGCCGCCGCGCCTCCCGCAAGCAGGGCAGGCTCCGTGGCCTCGGCTATGCGTGTTTCCTCGAAACCGCGCGCGGCACGCCCAACGAGGTGGCGGAGGTGCGTGTCGGTGACGACGGCCGGATTGATCTGATGGTTGGCACGCATTCCAACGGCCAAGGACATGAGACCACGTACGCACAGATCGCTGCCGATGCGTTCGGCCTGCCGGCGGAGCGTTTTCGATTCCGGCAGGGTGATACGGACGATCTGGACTCCGGCGGCGGGCACGGCGGGGCTCGCTCGATGCATCAGGGCGGCACCGCGCTGTTGATGGCCGCCGAAGGCGTCATCGAGAACGCGCGGCGGCTGGCTGCCCGCCTGCTGCAGGCAAGTGTGGAAGCGGTTCGCTACGAGGCAGGGATGTTGCGCGTGGCGGCGACCGGGCAGGAGATCAGCCTCGAGGAAGTGGCGCGCGCCTCTCGTCAGACGCCTGGCGATGACGTCGCGCCCGGGCTGGCGCACCGGGCAACCCATCTGTGCGACCGCTACACCTTTCCCAATGGCTGCCACGTCGCCGAAGTCGAGATCGATCCTGAGACCGGCAAGGTCAGGCTGGACCGCTACGTCATCTTTGATGACTACGGCCGGCTGCTCGATCCGCGGCAGACGCTCGGTCAGGTTCATGGCGGCGTGGTGCAGGGCATCGGGCAGGCGCTGTTCGAGCACGCGCTGTTCGATCCGGAAACCGGACAGAACCTGTCGGGCTCGCTGATGGATTACGCGTTGCCGCGCGCCGACGATATTCCCTTTTTCGAGGGCGATTTGACCGACGACTTTCCCAGCCGCGCCAACCGTCTCGGCGTGAAGGGAAGCGGCCAGGCCGGCGCCATCGCCGCCCCCGCCACCATCATGAACGCCGTAGTCAACGCGCTGGCACCGCTCGGCGTGAAGCGTCTCGACATGCCTGCAACGTCCGCCCGAATCTGGCAGGCGATCCGGGCGGCTGGATCGCAAACATCTGACTGAAGCTACCTTGGCGTGGCGGTGCGCCTGCTCGGCCCGCCGACGCGTTGGCATTCGTCAGCGGGTGCAAGCTGCCCCAATCAGAGTTCCGTCCCTTTGCTTTACGACAAGCGCGCTTGACAGCATAAAATTGTATGCCGCGTTACTAAACTCTTGCGTTGTGTCGGGAGCAGCACATTATGTCGCCACCAGCGCCGCGTTGCACAACGCCCGGAGGGCGCAATGCAAGACTTCATCCACGACGAAAATATCATTCGATATCGCAAGCTTATTGCGATCGCCGAAAGCGATCCGACTCGCGACGAGGCGCGTTATCAAATGCTGTTGCGGCTGCTCGCTGATGAAGTGGCCAAGGATGCGCAGCCGATGCCCATGATCGGCAACACACTGTCGGACATAAAGAGTCGCGCCGAGAAACCGGGCTAAATGCCGTAACCGTCAGGCGCGGGTTGCACACTCGCCGATCGGCCGCTCGTCAAGCGCTCTTCGGTTTCTTTCGGGCCGCGCGCGCCGAAGCGTTCAATGCCGCCGCCTCGCGGATCAGCGCTTTCAGCGCCTTCTCATCGATCTTGTCGCCCTGATGGAAATCGATAGCGCGTCGGGTGTTGCCTTCGAGGCTCGAGTTGAAAAGGTCCGTCGGATCGTCCAGCGCGGCACCTTTGGCAAAGGTCATCTTCACGACGGCCTTGTAGGTCTCGCCGGTGCAGATAATGCCGTCGCGCTCCCATACCGGCACGCCGCGCCATTTCCACTCCTCGACGACGTCGGGGACGGCTTGCTTGATGATGCCGCGGATGCGCGCAAGCATCTCGCCGCGCCAGTCGTCCAGCTCCTGGATTCGTGCGTCGATGTGTTGGGCTGGAGTGTTGCCGCCTTTGGCGTCCTTTGTGCCGCGCTTCACGCTTGCCGGTGCCTTCGTCATGGCTGTCGTCTTTCGGATCACAGTCGTTCGCCGGGCAATTGGCTGGCTTGCTTCACCTATGCCGCAAGCTGAGCTTTGTCGAACCGTTCGTCTTCATGGATATCGAGGTAGCGCACTTCCTCGTGCCTGGATTCGCCTGATGTAAGAGGGCGAAACGAGGTGCCGCGGAAGAACGTCACTTTGACGTATTTTGTGATGCAGGGAAAGCTGAGGAACCAGCCGCCTTGATCCTCGACGCCATAAAACGGCGAATTCCATTTCACGGCCTTGCGCACGCCGGGGACGGTGCGCTCGATGAGGGCGTCGAGGTGCCGTCCGATGTCGCGTTTCCAGCCCGGCATGGCCGCGATGGAGGCCTGCACGGGAGCATCGCCGTCGCTCTTTGCGATCTGAGGATTGCCGCCTGAGAGGAGTGCGGGCGTTGCGGCGGGCCGCTTGGTGGCTGCCTTCCTTGCGGCCTTCCGATTTCGCAGACGTCTTGCCGGCCATGGCGTCACACCTGTCCGCTGATGCCGCGTGCCCCGCGCCGTTCGGCGGCATAGGGCATCGCGAACAGGTACAGACCGCGGAGCAGCAACACCAGCAGGCCCACCCAGGCGGCTTGCTTCTCCCAGTTCAGCGTATTCAGGCGCGAGGGCTAGGTCGCGCCGCTTGCGCGTGCCAATCGGCGCACCGGCCTTGCAGTTCGGGATGCTACGTATCGCCGACTATTTCGTCGACGATGCCGACGCTGTTCCTGACTCCCGGCGGTTCGGCCGTCTTACTTCCGCACGATCGATCCGGTGCGCCCGACCAGCCGCGCCAGTTGCTTGAAGCGGCTGCCGACACGGTCCGCGACGAGGTCGACCATGCGATGCTCGAACACCAGCATCAGCTTGCGGCCCTGCGAGCGAAAGTGCGTCGCGGGCAGTACGCCGGTGCGTGCCGCCGAAATCAGATGCGCGACGCGGAACGCGGCGCCGAGAAGCCGGGCGCGTTCATCCATCGCCGGTGGCACCAGCTCGCGGATCCGCGTCGGCGGTTCGTTTTCCTCGCTGAGGCCGGCGTAGCGATAAAACACCGACAGCGCGACGAAGGCGCGGCCCTGATGGCTGATCGAACCGAAATTGCCGTTGGTGATCAGGCTCAGCGTTTCTTCGCCGCGATGGTCGGGATGCACGCGCCAGCCGACATCGGAGAGCAGGCAGGCGGCGTGGCGCAGGCGGCGGTCTTCTGCGGTCTCGCGCAGCTTCACGACGCGCACCAGCCGATCGGTCCATGCGACCAGTTCCTCGGCATGGCGCGCCGAGCGTGACAGCAGCCCGTTCAGGGTCTGCGCGGCGCAGATGAAGCCGTCCTTGGCGCGCTCCTGCGGTGGCAGCATCTCGTAAAACAGGCCTTCGCGGACGCCAAACGTCGAGAACACGATGGTCTTCGGCCGGCCGACGCGGATGATGTATTCGAGCACCAGCGCGGCGTAAGTCAGCAGCGGACGCCGTGCGGCGGCGACCACTTCGATGTCGGCCAGCATGTTGGCGGCGGCCAGCCGGCGCAGGCGCCGGGCGAAGTCCAGCGCGTCTGCGGCTGGCAGCTCATAGCCGTGCATCACCCGCAGCGGATAGCCGCTCTGCACAATGTGGATCCGCGCCAGCGCGCGCCAGGTGCCGCCGACCGCGTAGAAGGTTCGGCCGCTTCCGGCCTTGAGCTGGGCCACGCCGGACAGGCCGTTGCTGACGATGCCCTCGGCGCGCTTCAGCGATTTCTGCGACAGGTCCTGCAGCGCCAGGCTGCCTAGCGGCAGCGTGACGCCGCTGCTGACACGGCCACGATGCACGTCGATCAGTTCGAGTGAGCCGCCGCCGAGATCGCCGACGATGCCATCGGGATTATGGATGCCGGAGACGACGCCGAGCGCGGAAAGTTTTGCTTCGCGCGGTCCGGAGAGAATTTGAATTTCGGCGCCGCAGATGCGCTCGGCCTTGACGATGAAATCGGGACCGTTCTTGGCGTCGCGGCAGGCAGCGGTGGCGATGGCGAAGACGCGCCCGACCTGCTGGATTTTGCACAACGCGCGGAAGCGCCGCAGCGCCGCCAGCGCTTTGGCAACCGCATCCTCGGCCAGCAGGCCGGTACTCTGCACCTCGCGGCCGAGTCCGCACAGCGCCTTCTCGTTGAAGACGGTGACGAGGCTGCGCGCCATCGTCTCATAGACAACGAGACGAACCGAGTTCGAACCGATGTCGATGACGGCAACGCTGGAAGCGCGCTTGCGCGGCCGCTTCACGGCCGCGGTCCGCTATGAGGATTGCTGGCGCTCGTTACGCCGCGTGAGCCGGCGCGGCGAAGATTCCTTGAGAGACTTTCCACGGCCAGACAGACTCGGATTCGTCATGAAATAGTTGTGCAGGTTGAACGGCTCTTCGCCTTTTGCGGCCTTCATACGCGTAGACGACCCATCCGGCAACAACTGCCAGCTCTGCTCGGTATCCTTCAGGTTGGCGACCATGATCTGTTCGAGAACCTGTTGATGTACCGTGGGATTTTGCAACGGACAGAGCACCTCGACGCGGCGGTCGAGGTTCCGCGGCATCATGTCGGCGGACGAGATATACACAGCCGCTTTGGCGCCCGGCAGGCCTTGCCCCATACCAAAGCAGTAGATTCGGGTGTGCTCCAGGAATCGGCCAATGATCGACTTGACCCGGATGTTGTCGGATAGCCCGGGAATGCCCGGCCGCAGGCAGCAGATGCCGCGGACCACCAGTTCGACCGTCACGCCGGCCTGCGAGGCCTCGTAAAGCGCGTCGATCACGTCGGGGTCGACCAGTGAGTTCATCTTCATCCAGATGACACCCGGCTTGCCGTGCCGGGCATGACTGGCCTCGCCCTTGATGTGTTCGATGATGCGCGTGCGCAGCGTCAGCGGCGACACCGCCATTCGCTCGATATCGCTCGGTTCGGCATAGCCAGTGATGTAGTTGAATACCCGTGCCGCGTCGCGGCCGATGATCGGGTCCGAGGTGAAGTAGGACAGATCGGTATAGATTCGCGCCGTCACCGGATGGTAGTTGCCGGTACCGGTATGAACATAGGTCGTGAGATTGCCGCCCTCGCGCCGCACCACCATCGACAGCTTGGCGTGGGTTTTCAGTTCGAGAAAGCCGTACACCACCTGCACGCCGGCGCGTTCGAGATCGCGCGCCCAGCGGATGTTGGCCTCCTCGTCGAACCGCGCCTTCAGTTCGATCAAGGCTGTCACGGACTTGCCGGCCTCGGCGGCCTCGGCGAGTGCGCGCACGATCGGCGAATTATTCGAGGTGCGATAGAGCGTCTGCTTGATGGCGACCACATCGGGGTCGCGCGCCGCCTGCTGCAGGAACTGCACGACCACGTCGAAGGATTCGTAGGGGTGATGGACGATCAGGTCCTTCTGGCGGATCGCCGCGAAAATGTCGCCGCCATGGTCGCGCACCCGTTCGGGATGCCGCGGCACATAAGGCGCAAATTCGAGGTCGGGCCGGTCGAGCCGGGTGAGCTGCGAAAGCTCGTTCATCGCCAGCACGCCGTCGACCAGAAATACTTCATCGTCGGCGGCGGAAAGCGCCTGCTGCACGAATCCGCGCAGCGCCTCCGGCATCTTGGCTTCCATCTCGAGGCGGATCACCGAACCACGCCGACGTCGCTTCAGTGCGCTCTCGAACAGCCGGACCAGATCCTCCGCCTCTTCCTCGATTTCGAGTTCGGAGTCGCGGATGATGCGGAAAGCGCCCTGGCCGTTGACGGTATAGCCGGGAAACAGACGGCCGATGAACAGGCCGGTGGCTTGCTCCAGCGGGATCAGGTTCACCGCGCCGTCCTTGCCGGCAGGCATGCGGATGAAGCGGTCGATCTTGCCCGGCATGCGGATCAGCGCGTTCATCGCCTTGCCGTCGGACACCCGCGCCAGCTGCAGCGCGATGGTGAAGCCGAGACTCGGGATGAACGGAAACGGGTGTGCCGGGTCGATTGCCAGCGGCGTCAGCAAGGGGAAGATGCTGCGGAGGAAATAATCCTCGAGCCAGCTGCGCTCGGCCTTGGTGAAGTCGTGGCCATCGACCAGCATGATGCGGGTTTCGGACAGGATGGCGCGCAGATCGCGCCAGATCGCTTGCTGGTCGGAGGCGAGTTCCGAAACCGTCTTGTTGATGAGGACCAGTTGCTCGGCCGGCGTCAGGCCATCGGGGCTGCGTTCGGCGATGCCCTCGCGAACCTGCGCCTTGATGCCGGCGACGCGGACCATGAAGAACTCATCAAGGTTATTGGCGGATATCGACAGGAACCGGACCCGCTCCAGCACCGGATGGCCCGGATTGACCGACTCCTCGAGCACCCGGCGGTTGAAATGCAGCCAGGAGAGTTCCCGGTTGATGAATCGCTCGGGGCTCGCGGCGATAGAATGTGGAGCTTCGGAAGTCGCCTCTTTTTCTTTTATTTCAATGGCTTGCGACGATTCCATAAGGCTTTTATCCATATCGCGAGAGGCATGGCGGACAATAGGGGAAATCCAGCCGGCAGCATGTGATATGCCGATGACGTTTCAATGACATTGATGTTCCGCCAGAGGCCGCCGTCAAGGCGGCAGGAAGCAGCAGACGCTTCAACAGTCAGGCTTCGCGCAACAGTTCCGCCGCCAGCGCCCGGGTCACTGGCCGGCCGAGCCGCAGGGCCTCGGTATCGAGCCGTTCGACCGCCTGGCGGGCGGCGGCGTAGGAACGCTCGATCCGGGTGACGAGGTAGCTCACGACGCTCTCGTCGATGCTCAGCTGGCGGTCCGCGCAGAATTTCACGATCAAACCGCGAAACAGCAGGTCATCCGGCGGCAGCAGCGACACCACGGGCGCGGCGCGCAGCCGGGAGCGAAGATCGCGCAGTTCGACCTCGAACGCGGCCGGCGGAACGCGGCCGGTGATCAGCACATAGGCTTCGTCCTCACGCGCGAGATTGAACAGGTGAAACAGCGCGCGTTCGTCGAAGTCGGCAGGCCTCAGATCCTCAACCACCAGCGCGCCGGTCGCGAGCGCGCCCGGAACGGATGTGGGGCCGAGCGCGTGCGCCGAGATCGAGCGCGCGCCGGCCTGCTCGGCCCAGATCGAGGCGAGGTGGCTCTTGCCGGAGCCTTCGGGGCCGACCAGCAGCATGATGCGGTTCGGCCAGTCCGGCCAGCTTTCGATCAGCGCAAGCGCTGCTTCATTGGACGGCCCTTCCAGGAAATTGTCGCGGGTCAGGCTCTCCGCATGCGGCAATGTAAAGGCCAGCTGACGGGGGTGAACGCGAACTGCCACGCAAATCTCCAGGCCGGAATCCGGCAGCCTTCATAGCGTTTTCAGGCGAAGGGGGCACCGGTCCGTGTAAAGGAACGCGTCAAAACAAGCGAAATGGTTAGTGCCCGTCGATCGTGCTCATGTGCCGCACCCACTCGACGAGATAGAGCGAGATCGAAACCAAAGTAAAGACCGTAACAAGACCCATCAGGATCACGTCATAGGGCGCCGGCGTGAAATTGAAGCCGAGCGACGCCAGCACCAGCGCCGCGAACGCCACCTGCGCCACGGTGTTGAGTTTCGACACCATCAGCGGTTTCATCGGAATCGGCTTGTCGAACAGCCAAGAAACGATCACGGCCATGACGATCATGATGTCGCGGGACACCACGAGTATCACGATCCAGCGCGGTACCGCGCCCCAGATGCCGAGCGCCACGAAGATCGACACCAGCAGCGCCTTGTCGGCAAGCGGGTCGAGCAGGGCGCCCAGCTCGCTCGCCATGTTGAAACGCTTGGCGAGAAAGCCGTCGACGGCGTCGCTGACGCCGGCGATGACGAAGATCGCGAAGGCGATCTCCATCTGGCTGGAGACGATCGCCCAGACGATGACCGGTACCAGGATGATGCGGCCCAGCGTAATGATATTCGGAATACTCAACTCGGTCGCTTCCCCGGCTCCCGGCCTAAATCCGGCCCCTGGCGGGTTCTGCCGGCTCTTATCTACATAGTATATGTGTCAGACGCCCGCGAGCCATTGCAGGATCGCGGAAATCCTCGTAACCAGCGGTCATCATACTGGAATTTGGGCATGAACGACCGCAAAAACGGGCTCACTTACGCCGATTCGGGGGTCGATATCGACGCAGGCAACCGTCTGGTCGACCTGATCAAGCCGATGGTCCGCGCCACGGCCCGGGCGGGCGCCGACGCCGAAATCGGCGGGTTCGGCGGCCTGTTCGACCTCAAGGCGGCCGGGTTCAAGGACCCCGTGCTGGTGGCCGCGACTGACGGAGTCGGCACCAAGGTCAAGATTGCGATCGAGACCGGGCTGCATGGCGGCATCGGCATCGACCTAGTGGCGATGTCGGTCAACGACCTCGTGGTGCAGGGCGCGGAACCGCTGTTCTTCCTGGACTATTTTGCCTGCGGCAAGCTCGATCCGGAAGCTGCGGCCACCATCGTGGCCGGCGTCGCCGAGGGCTGCCGGGAATCCGGCTGCGCCCTGATCGGCGGCGAGACCGCCGAAATGCCGGGGCTCTACAAGGACGGCGATTACGACCTCGCGGGCTTTGCAGTTGGCGCCGCCGAGCGCGGCACGCTGTTGCCGAGCAAGGATATCGGGGCGGGCGACGCGGTGATCGGCCTCGCCTCGTCGGGCGTTCACTCCAACGGCTTTTCGCTGGTCCGCAAGATCGTCGAACAGTCCGGGCTCGGCTTCGATGCCCCGGCGCCGTTCTCGCCGGTGATGACGCTCGGCGGCGCGCTGCTGACGCCGACGCGGCTCTATGTGAAATCCTGCCTGCGCGCGATCCGCGAGACCGGGGCCATCAAGGGCCTCGCCCACATCACCGGCGGCGGTTTCACCGACAACATTCCGCGCGTGCTTCCCAAGCATCTCGGGGTCGGCATCGACCTGGCGCGGCTGCCGGTGCTGCCGGTGTTCAAGTGGCTGGCGGCCGAGGGCGGCATCGCCGAACTCGAATTGCTGCGCACCTTCAACTGCGGCATCGGCATGATCGCGATCGTGAAAGCGGACGCGATCGCGCAGGTGACGGACGTCTTGACCGAAAGCGGCGAGACCGTCGCCCTGCTCGGCGAGGTGATCCCGGCGGCGGGCGAGCATCGCGTGGTCTACAACGGTCACCTCGATCTCACGCAATGAAGCGCCGCGTCGCCATCCTGATTTCGGGACGCGGGTCCAACATGGCTGCGCTGATCGATGCGGCGAAAGCTGCGGACTTTCCGGCCGAGATCGTCGCCGTGATTTCCAACCGCGCGGATGCCGCCGGGCTGCAGAAGGCCGCCGCCAGCGGGATCGCAACCGTCGTCATCGAGAGCAAGCCGTTCGGCAAGGATCGCGCCGGTTTTGAAGCCGTGCTGCAGCGGTCGCTGGAGCAGCACAAGGTCGACCTGATCTGCCTGGGCGGGTTCATGCGGCTGTTCACCGCCGAATTCGTGCAGCGCTGGTACGGCAAGATGCTCAACATTCATCCCTCGCTGCTGCCATCCTTTCCCGGCCTCGATCCGCACGGCCAGGCGCTGCAGGCCGGGGTGAAGCTCTCCGGCGCGACGGTCCATTTCGTGATCCCCGAAACCGACGCCGGACCGATCGTCATGCAGGGCGCGGTCATGGTCGGCGATGACGATACCCCCGAGACGCTGTCGCAGCGTATCCTCGGCATCGAGCACCGGATCTACCCGGAGGCGCTGCGGCTGCTGGCGAGCGGCAAGCTTCGGCTTGAGGGCAACGTCTGCCAGGTCGCCGGCGGCACCGATCGCGACGGCACGCTTATCTCGCCGCTGACGGTCTGATATTATCTGCCCATGTGGACGCACGGGCGCGATAGAAGCGTGCGGCAAAATCGTCGAGGTTTCCATGATCACGCTCTACGGTTCCGGGCCCAATTTCGGCCTGCCAGACGCAAGCCCGTTCGTGACCAAGGCCGAGACCTTGTTGCGGATGTCGAAGCTTCCCTTCAAGAAGGCGCTGATGAGCTTTTCGAAAGCGCCGAAGGGCAAGATTCCGTACATCGACGACGACGGCCTGTTGCTGGGCGATTCCACATTGATCCGCTGGCACCTGGAAAAGAAATACGGCATCGATTTCGACCAGGGCCTCACCGCCGAGCAGCTCGCGATTTCATGGGCGTTCGAGAAAATGGCCGAGGACAGTCTGTACTGGGCCAGCGTCTACTTCCGCTGGATGATCGATGCCAATTTCCGCAAAGGGCCGGTCAATTTCTTCAAGGGCGTGCCCGCGCCGGTCCGCCCTGTCGTCGTCTCGCTGATCCGCCGCCGGCTGCGCAAGACCTTGCACGGGCAGGGGATCGGCCGGCACTCGGCGGATGAGATCACGGCCATCGGAATCCGCTCGATCGACGCGATGGCGGCCTATCTCGGCGACAAGACGTTTTTCATGGGCAGCGCACCGGCCGGCATCGACGCCACGATGTTCGCCTTCGCGGTCAGTGCGATTTGTCCGCTGTTCGAATCCGACCTGCAGCGGGCGGCCGCCAGCCATGACAATTTACGGCGCTATGTCAGCCGGATGACCGCGCGATTCTATCCGGAACTCGACGAGATTGCGGGCTGCCAGGCCGCGGCGTGAACGCAAAGGCAGGGTGACCCTTCGACGAGGCATCAAGCGAGCGAGCCGGAAATCGGATTCCTGTCTTGCGCGGGCTGTGGCAGCCAAACAACAATACCTTTATTCATGGGCCAGTCCGACGGCTAACCGATTGACCCATCGGACGAACTGAGCGCAAATCAGCCCGATTGATCGGGATTTGCGCGTTTTTCGAGCCGATGGTTTTGCTCTTGGGAATGGATTACATGCGCGGCTCACTGCAGCGATCGCGAGCATGGAAAATCCGGATCGGTGACGCGCCGGCGCGGCTGGTCGCGATGGCGTCCGTTTTGATCGGCATCACGTCCGCTGCGCACGCGCAAACACCGCCGACGCCTCCAACGCAACCGGCGCCCGAAATGACGCCGATGACCGTCAATTCGATGGTGTCGTCCAACGCGGCGCTAGCCAATCTCGGCAGCAGTTTCCTGGAGCGGCTCGGCAACCAATCCAACGGGTTCAACCGCCTGCAGCGCACCAACCCGGGCGGCGGCGGTGCTTCCGAAAACACGGAAGCGCCGCGCTATCGGACCTGGTTCGAAGGCTACGGCAATTATACGAAGAACGGCGCGGTCGGCGATTTCGTCGGTGACACCAGGAAGACCTGGGGCGGGGTCGCCGGGATCGGCGCGCGGGTCGCACCGGGCATCAATATCGGATTGTCGGTCGACCAGAGCCGTTCTGCGATCGATATCCCGCTGGCGCTGCAATCGGCGACGATCGACCTGACCCAGATCGGGTTCACCGCCTCGGTCGACAGCGGGCCGTGGACCTGGGCCAGCGCGGTGGTTCATGGCTTCGGCAATATCAACTCGCGCCGCGACACCGGGTTCGGCATTGCGACCGCCGGCTACAATGCGCGGCTCGACGGCATGCTCAGCGAGGTCAGCTACTACTGGACCCGCGACCAGGGCCGTATCGTGCCCAAGGCGGCGTTCGAATACGTCCAGGCGCGGACGGGGTCGTTGCAGGAGATCGGCGGCCTTGATCCGGCGACGGCGACGGGCGCCACCGTGCAGCGCGGGCGGCTGTTGATCGGCGCGGAGGTCGGCCGCTACTGGATTCTTGACGGCAAGATTTTCGACATCTCCGGCTACGGCAAGTTCGTCGACAACCTCGTGCAGAATTTCTCCGACATCACCGTGAGCCAGGGCGCGCAGAGCATCACGTTCCAGGGTATCGGCGAAAGCCGCTACGGCGCCGATGCCGGGGCGTCGGCCTCGCTCAGCCTGACGAATGCGGCGCGGCTCTACGTGAATTACGACGCCAAGCTGCGCGCGGCGATGCAATCGCATCAGGGCACGCTGGGGCTGGAATTGAAGTGGTAGGGGCGCTGCTACCCTCTCCCCTTGTGGGAGAGGGTGGATCGAATGAGCTGTAGCTCATTCGAGACGGGTGAGGGGTCTGTTTCCGCAACCACCTGTCTATCGTGCGGCTAGAACCCCTCATCCGGCGCTTCGCGCCACCTTCTCCCACAAGGGGAGAAGGGAAAGATTGCTACACCCGATCGACCCTGACGACGCGGCCTTTTTCGATCGCGAGCGCCAGCCGGCCGTGCTTCAGCGCCAGGGCGGCGTCGCCGAACAATTCGCGGCGCCAGCCGTGCAAAGCGGCGACGTCGGCGTTGTCGTCGGCGGCGATCTGGTCGAGGTCGTCGACGGTGGCGATCACCTTGCTGGCGACGGCGTGGCGCTCTGACGTCATCCGCAGCAGCACCTTCAACAGCTCGACGGTGGCCGCGCCGTTCGAATTGCCGCGCGGCTTTTCGATCTTCGGCAGCGTTTGCGGATCGCGGGCCAGGCCGCGCTGCACGGCGGCGACGATGTCGGTGCCCCATTTGGAGCGGTCAAAACCCTTCGGTAGCGAGCGCAGATTGGCGAGACGCTCCAGCGAGGTCGGCGCGTGGGTGGCGATATCGCCGACCGCGTCGTCCTTCAAGACGCGCGAGCGCGGCACGTCGCGGCTCTGCGCTTCCTGCTCGCGCCAGGCCGCGACCTCCATCAGCACCGCGAGTTCCTTCGGCTTGCGCACGCGCGTCTTCAGCCGCTCCCAGGCGCGCTCGGGATGGAAATCGTAGGTCTTCGGCGAGGTCAGAACTTCCATTTCCTCGCTGACCCAGTCGCTGCGGCTGCGCTTCTTCAGGTCTGCGTCCAGCGCCGCAAAGACATCCCGCAAATGGGTGACGTCGGAGACCGCGTAATGCATCTGTTCGGGGGTCAGCGGGCGGCGCGACCAGTCGGTGAAACGATGCGTCTTGTCGGGCCGGTGGCCGGTGACGCGCTCGACGAGCTGGTCGTAGGCGATGCTGTCGCCATAGCCGAGCACCATGGCCGCGACCTGGGTGTCGAAGATCGGGTGCGGAATGGTGTTCGACAGGTGCCAGACGATCTCGATGTCCTGGCGCGCGGCGTGAAACACCTTCAGCACCGCCTCGTTGCCCATCAATTCGAAGAACGGTTTCAGGTCGATGCCGGGCGCCAGCGTGTCGACCACGACGGCTTCGTCCGCGCTCGCCATCTGCACGACGCAGAGCAGGGGATAGTAGGTCGTCTCCCGCAGGAACTCGGTGTCGACGGTGATGACCTTGTGCTGGGCGAGCCGGGAGCAGGCGGCGGCGAGGTCGGAAGTGGTGGTGATCAGATCCATGAACAATCCATGACGCTTCCGACAGGCGTTCTGCCGAAAACGCTGATATGTCAAGGGTGTCGCGGGAGATTTGAGCCGTTCATTTGAGCCTGAGCACGGCTTTTTTGCGACTCAATGGGGGCTGGGTGTTGTAGACGGCAGGAACGTACCGGGCAGGCCCTTTGAGCTTGGCTTATGGTCGGGATTACTCGTACCGGATGTGCCGGGACCGACGGCGGCCCGACGGGATCGCGAGCACGATGAGGCAGAGCCCGATCATCGCCATTCCTATGATTTCGAAAGCAAACGCGTCCACGGCAATTCTCCCCCAATATATCGATAGATTGTGGGGCGCGCGTTGAGGGCTTCTTAATTTGTGGAACCAGGTGAGGACGCGTGCGTGCGGATGGTGGACGGGAGCTTAAGGAATTGGGTTAATGGCTGCTCTTACTACGTCACTGCGAGCGCCGCGAAGCAATCCATCTGTCCGCTTGTTGAACGATGGATTGCTTCGCGGCGCTCGCAATGACGCAGCGAGACTGGCGCCTCACGTCCCGCAGAACGTCTGCGTGACGCGCTGCTCGGGCAGCGGCGGCTCGGTGTAGGCCGCGAATTGCGGCTGATCCTCATACGGCTTCGACAGCACCGCCAGCAATTCCTCGAACGGCGCGTAATCGTCGTTCAGGGCCGCCTGGATCACGGCCTCGACGCGGTGGTTGCGCGGGATGAAGGCCGGATTGACCGCACGCATCGCGGCCTGCCGTTCGGCCGGTGATTGCGGTTCGTCGGCGATGCGTGTTCGCCAGCGCACGGCCCATTCGTCGAAGGCTGCGGGATCGGTGAATTGCGCGCGAACGCTGTCGTCGGAATCCGCTGCGGCATTTGCCAAGCCACGGAAGGTAAGGGTGAAGTCGGCGGCATTCTTTGCCATGGCGTCGAGCAGGTCCTGCACCAGCGCTTCGTCGCCGTCGCGCGCGATGAACAGGCCGATCTTTTTGCGCAGGCCCGACTGGTAGGCTGTGGTGAATTTTTCGGCGAACTCGCCGAGGATCATTTGCGCCTGTTCGATCGCCTTGTCCTTGTCGTCGGCCAACAGCGGCAGCAGGCATTCGGCCAGCCGCGTCAGATTCCACAGCGCGATCTGCGGCTGGTTGGCATAGGCGTAGCGGCCCATCTCGTCGATCGACGAAAACACCTGTGCGGGGTTGTAGTCGTCCATGAAGGCGCAGGGGCCGTAATCGATGGTCTCGCCCGAGACGGATGTATTGTCGGTGTTCATGACGCCGTGGATGAAGCCGACCAGCAGCCAGCGCGCGACCAGATCGGCCTGACGCGCGACGACGCGTTCGAGCAGCGCGTGATAGGGGCGCTCGGCCATCCCGATGTCGGGGTAGTGGCGCGCGATGACATGGTCGGCGAGTTTCCGCACGCCGTCGGTGTCGCCGCGCGCGGCGAAGAACTGGAATGTGCCGACGCGGATATGGCTCGACGCCACGCGCGTCAGCACCGCGCCGGGCAGCATGGTTTCACGCTGCACGCGCTCGCCTGACGTTACCGCGGCGAGCGAACGCGTAGTCGGAATGCCCAACGCACACATCGCCTCGCTGACGATGTATTCCCTCAACACCGGCCCGAGCGCGGCGCGGCCGTCGCCCCGGCGCGAGAACGGCGTCGGGCCGGATCCCTTGAGCTGGATGTCGCGGCGGATGCCATCCTTGTCGATGACCTCGCCGAGCAGGATCGCCCTTCCGTCGCCCAGTTGGGGCACGAAATGGCCGAACTGGTGGCCGGCATAGGCCATCGCGATCGGGTCGGCCCCGTCGGGCAGGCGCTTTCCGGCGAGGATTTCGGCGCCTTCCGGGCTCTCCAGCAGGTCGGGATCGAGCCCGAGCTGGAGGGCGAGCGGCCGGTTCAGCTTGATCAGCCGGGGCGCAGCCACGGGGGTCGGGGCCACGCGGGCGAAAAAGCTCGCCGGCAGGGCCGAATAGGTGTTCTGGAACGGGAAATGGACGGTCATGACCCAAAGATAGGCGCGGGCACGGAATAGGCAAACGGTTCGGGCGGATGAGAGCGTAAATCTCGCTTCCCGGGCCCGAAACAGGCCTCGCCATTGGTTGCCGCCCCGTTCCGCGTCGGGTAAACCCTCCGGCAATTCGCGCGGGCTTTTGCCCCCGATTCTGACCTCCGACATCTGTTTTTTGGGAATACCATGCATCGCTACCGGTCACATACATGCGGCGCGCTCCGCGACAGCGACATCGGCCAGACCGCCCGTCTTTCCGGCTGGTGCCATCGTATCCGCGACCATGGCGGCGTGCTGTTCATCGATTTGCGCGACCATTACGGCATCACCCAATGCGTGGCTGACCCGGACTCGCCGGCGTTCAAGGAAGTGGAAAAGTTCCGCTCGGAATGGGTGGTACGGATCGACGGCAAGGTGCGCCGCCGCCCCGAGGGCACCGACAATCCGGAACTGCCGACCGGCATGGTCGAGGTGTATGTCAGCGAGATCGAGGTGCTTGGGCCCGCGGCCGAGCTGCCGCTGCCAGTGTTCGGCGAGCAGGAATACCCCGAGGATATCCGGCTGAAATACCGCTTCCTCGACTTGCGCCGCGAAAAGCTGCACCAAAACATCATGACCCGCGGCGCCATCGTCGACTCGATGCGCAAGCGGATGAAGGAGCAGGGCTTCTTTGAGTTCCAGACCCCGATCCTGACGGCGTCATCGCCGGAAGGCGCGCGGGATTTCCTGGTGCCGTCGCGCATTCATCCCGGCAAATTCTACGCGCTGCCGCAGGCGCCGCAGCAATACAAGCAGCTGCTGATGATGTCGGGCTTCGACCGCTACTTCCAGATCGCGCCGTGTTTCCGCGACGAGGATCCGCGCGCCGATCGCCTGCCGGGCGAGTTTTATCAGCTCGACGTCGAGATGAGCTTTGTCGAGCAGGAGGACGTGTTCACGGCGATGGAGCCGGTGATCACGGGCGTGTTCGAGGAATTCGCCAAGGGCAAGCCGGTGACAAAAGGCTGGCGGAAGATTCCGTTTGCCGAAGCCTTGAAGAAATACGGCAGCGACAAGCCCGATTTGCGTAACCCGCTCGAGATGCAGGATGTCTCCGAGCATTTCCGCGGCTCCGGCTTCAAGGTGTTCGCGCGGATGCTGGAAGATCCAAAGAACCAGGTCTGGGCGATCCCCGGACCCGGCGGTGGATCGCGCGCGTTCTGCGACCGCATGAACTCGTGGGCGCAAGGCGAAGGCCAGCCCGGCCTCGGCTACATTATGTGGCGTGAGGGCGGCGAGGGCGCGGGTCCACTTGCCAACAACATCGGCGCGGAACGGACCGCGGCGATCCGCAGCCAGCTCGGATTGAAGGACGGCGACGCCGCGTTCTTCGTGGCTGGCGACCCCGACAAGTTCTGGAAGTTTTCGGGGCTCGCGCGCACCAAGGTCGGCGAGGATCTGAACCAGGTCGACAAGGACCGGTTCGAACTCGCCTGGATTGTCGACTTCCCGATGTACGAATATGACGAGACCGAGAAGAAGATCGACTTCTCGCACAACCCGTTCTCGATGCCGCAGGGCGGCCTCGAAGCGCTGCAGACCAAGGACCCGCTGACCATCAAGGCGTTCCAGTACGACATCGTCTGCAACGGCTACGAGATCGCCTCCGGCGGCATCCGAAACCACAAGCCGGAAGCCATGGTGAAAGCGTTCGAGATCGCGGGCTATGGCGAGAACGACGTGGTCGAACGGTTTGGCGGCATGTACCGCGCGTTCCAGTACGGCGCGCCGCCGCATGGCGGCATGGCGGCGGGTGTCGACCGCATCGTGATGCTGCTTTGCGGCACCACGAATCTGCGCGAGATATCGCTGTTCCCGATGAACCAGCAGGCCGTCGACCTGCTGATGGGCGCGCCGTCGGAGGTCGCGATCAAGCAGCTTCGCGAGTTGCACATCCGGCTGAACTTGCCGGAAAAGGGCTAGGACTCGGGGCAGCTCACAGCCCCGTCGAAGCCTCGATCCGGAATTGCGCCAGCGCGAGCAGCGGGTCGGTCTTCAGCAGTTGAAAAAGCTGCAACGCCGGCACTTTTGCGCGCGGCGTCAGCTTGACGATCAGCGCTTGCCCGGGGGTCTCGACAAAGCTGATCAGCGCGCCCCTGAGCGCCTCCATTGTGGCTGAAAGGGTCTCGGTTGTGCTGGTGTCCCTGATGCTCTGAGCGATCGCTTTCCTTGCGTCCTCGCGGCTGACGTTTCGGGTGCGGGCGTATTGAGCGACTCCAAGATCGACGCCGCCGGTGTCGCGCAAATTAAGTTCGATCGTGCCGGCTTGGAGCTGCACCGCCGCGACCATCGCCCTGGCCGGGTCGGCCGAGAACATCGCCTTCGGTACGTTGGCAAGCGATACCCGCGCCGAGGCTTTCATGAGGCCGCCGATTTCGAGCGCCACCGGCTCGAACACGAATTCGCCGGAGTTTTCCGTCCAGGCGGTTCCGAAATCGAGATTGATCGCCGCCCGGTCCAGGCCGCCCATGACCAGCGCTTTCTGCCCGGCATCTCGCGCATCGAGGGGAGCCGACATTTTCATCGCCAGCCGTGTCTTGCTCGGGATCGGGCCGACGAACTGGCTCCAGTCCAAGGCGAACGCGTCGATGCTGAGCGGCTTGCCCATGTCCTTGTACGGCGCTGTGAAGCCCTTCAGTTCGACGCCCTCGATCAGCGGGATGAGCGCCAGCGCTTTGTCGGGTGACGGCGGCTGCCCCGTGCTCGAGAACTCCGCTGCCATGCGCAACAAGCCGGCGACATCAAGGGATTTGAGCGCGAAGCGCCCGACCTTGACGGGGCCCTTGGATGTGCGTCCGTCGACGCCCTCGATCGCGAATTCGCCGACCTTGCCGTTCTCCAGACTGAACCGGATCGCGGCGAGCTTGACCGGGCCCTCCGGCGTTTCCACCGACATGCCGCGCATTTCGGCTTTTCCGATCCGGATGCCCTCATAGATGTTAGCCATCCTCTCCATGATTTCTCGCGCCTGGGCCGGCGTCGGCGTGGCGCCGGCCGGTGGCATCAGCGTGAGCAGCGACGGAATCTGCAGCCGTGACGGCCGCCCGCTGATGTCGTCGAGGCTCATTTCCTCGATGCGCATGCGCATGCCCTGCGCGGACTTAATGGTGTAGGGGCCGGCGGTCGTTTGACCGTAGAAGCGTTGGTATTTGTCCTCGTTCGCCATTTGCGGATCGAGAATGGCGGCGACCGCCGCGGCGTCGATATCGCGCGAAACGAAATTGAGGATTTCGCCGGTCAATTTGTCGGATTTGCCCGCTTGCTGGGTGCTGGCCGTGAACGCGTTGCGCTCGATCTGCGCCGACGCGATTTTGCCGCTCTTGATGTCGCGCAATGCGACGCCGCTATAGGTGAAGTCAGCCGAAGTTACCGCGCCGAAATTGGTCATGGTTCCGACGATCGAGGGCACGGTGATCGAAGACGCGGAGACCGCGGCAAACTGCGCCAGCGCGGATCGATAGGCCCCGATCATGGAGGCAGAAGCGGGCTGCGTCGGCAGGCCCGCGGGGCCGTTGTAGTCCTTCATGTCGAGCCGTGGCATCTTGTAGGAAATGCGCCCCCCGGCCGCACCGCCAATGCTGCCGCCGATTTCGACATCCGACGCTTCGATGCTGTCGGCGGAGAATTTCCCCGTATCCGGCTGATGGACCCCGGTAGCCGTGAGGCTGGCGATCTTTACGCTGACCGGCGGCTGCGAGGCCGTTTCGGTCGCGATATCGGCGATCCTGACCGTGCGGCTGCGCGCGTCGAACGACACCTTGCCGTGGCTTGCCTTGCCGCCGCCGGCTCTGATTTGTTCGAACGCGGTCGCTATTTCGCTGGCGACCCGGTGTTGCGCATAAAACTCGAAGCCGAAGAAGCCGCCCACCGCGATCGCCACCGCGGCGACCAGGCCCATCACGATCTTTACCATTGGTTGTGCTCCGGACGCCGGCATGGCGGAGGCAAAATTGCCACATGTCGGTCAAGGGGATGGTGTAGGAAGGATAATATGCTACCGGCTTTGGTGCACTGCGTCGATGCCTCCTTGTTGAGAGAACGCCCTCCGATGTTGCATCCAAGCGGTTGCCCGTGCTTCACATCCAACTGAATCTGCCGCAAAACTGATGGTTCGAATAAAGACCGGCCTCGCGCGTGATTCGAGGCCGTGAAAGCCCGTGGGGGAAATGCATGTCGTCGTATTCTGAGGACCTTCGCGCCGCGGCGCTGGCGTATCACAGGCTGCCCCGGCCGGGTAAACTCGAGATCCAGGCGACCAAGCCGCTCGCCAACCAGCGCGACCTTGCGCTGGCCTATTCCCCCGGCGTTGCCGCCGCGTGTACCGAAATCGCCAACAATCCGGCCGAAGCGGCGTCGCTGACGGCCCGCGCCAATCTGGTTGCCGTTGTCTCCAACGGCACCGCCGTATTGGGATTGGGCAATATCGGCCCGCTGGCCTCCAAGCCGGTCATGGAAGGCAAGGCGGTCCTGTTCAAGAAATTCGCCGGCATCGACGTCTTCGACATCGAAATCGCCGCCGACACCATCGAACGCGTGGTCGAGACGGTGGCCGCGCTGGAGCCGACGTTCGGTGGCATCAACCTCGAAGACATCAAGGGACCGGAGTGCTTCGAGATCGAAGCGCAGCTCAAGGAGCGGATGAAGATCCCGGTGTTCCACGACGACCAGCATGGCACCGCCATCATCGTCGGCGCCGCGATCACCAACGCGCTGCTGCTGAACGGCAAGAAGCTCTCCGATGTGAAGATCGTCTGCTCGGGCGCCGGCGCGGCCGCGATCGCGTGCCTGAATCTTCTGGTGTCGCTCGGCGCGCAACGCAAGAACATCTGGGTCTGCGACATCGACGGCGTGGTGCATGAGGGCCGCAACACGCTGATGGACCGCTGGAAGGCGGTCTATGCGCAGAAGACCAGCGCCCGCGTGCTGGCCGACGTGATCGGCGGCGCGGATATCTTCCTGGGATTATCCGCGCCCGACGTGCTGAAACCGGAGATGGTCAAGACGATGGCCGACAAGCCGCTGGTGATGGCGCTGGCCAATCCGAATCCGGAAATCATGCCGGAAGAGGCGCGGAAAGCCCGCCCCGACGCGATGATCTGCACCGGCCGCTCCGACTTCCCGAACCAGGTCAACAACGTGCTGTGCTTCCCGTTCATCTTTCGCGGCGCGCTCGATGTCGGCGCCACCAGCATTAATGAGGAAATGAAGCACGCCGCCGTCGACGCCATCGCGCAGCTCGCGCGCGATCCGCCGTCGGATGCGGTTGCCCGCGGCTTCGACGGTGCCGAGACCCAGGGGTTTGGCACGGGCTCGCTGATCCCCAGTCCGTTCGATCCGCGGCTGATCCTGCGCATCGCGCCGGCGGTGGCGAAGGCTGCGATGGAGTCCGGCGTGGCGACGCGGCCGATCACGAATTTCGACGAATACACCGCGCTGCTGGAACGCTTTGCGTTCCGCTCCGGCCTCGTGATGAAACCCGTGTTCGCCAAGGCCAAGACCCAGCCGGTGCGCGTGATCTATGCCGAGGGCGAGGACGAGCGCGTGCTGCGCGCCACGCAGGTGGTGCTGGAGGAAAAACTGGCCCGGCCGATCCTGGTCGGGCGTCCCTCCGTCGTCGAGGCCAGGCTCAAGCGCTTCGGCCTCTCGATCAAGGCCGGGCAGGATTTCGATCTCGTCAATCCCGAGGACGATCCGCGCTACCGCTCCTACGTGCAGACCTATATCGACGTCGCCGGCCGGCGCGGCGTGACGCCGGAAGCCGCGCGCACCGTCGTTCGCACCAACAACACGGTGATCGCAGCACTTGCGGTGGTCCGCGGCGAGGCCGATGCGATGCTGTGCGGCGTCGAAGGCCGCTACATGAGCCACCTGCGGCATGTCCGGGAAATCGTCGGCTTTTTGCCGGGCGTCAGCGATTTCGCAGCGCTGTCGATGATGATCACCAGCAAGGGTTCGTACTTCATCGCCGACACGCAGGTGCGGCCGAACCCGAGCGCCGAGGAACTCTGCGAGATGGCCTCGCTGGCGGCCAATCATGTGCAGCGCTTCAACATGAAGCCGCGCGTTGCTTTCGTCTCGCATTCCGACTTCGGCAGCTACGACACCGATTCCTCGCGCAAGATGGGCCGCGCCACCGCGCTGTTGAAGGAGAAGCACCCGGAGATCGAGGCCGACGGCGAGATGCAGGGCGATACCGCGCTGCTGGCTGCGGCGCGAAAACTGGTGCTGCCGCATTCCAACCTTGAAGGCGACGCCAATATCCTGATCATGCCGAACCTCGACACCGCCAACGTCGCCTACCAGATGATCAAGACGCTGGCGGATGCGTTGCCGGTGGGGCCGATCCTGATCGGGCCGGCGCGTCCGGCGCATATCCTCACCCCCGGGGTGACGGCGCGCGGCGTGCTCAACATGACGGCGGTCGCCGCCGTCGAAGCCCAGGAGCGCGCCGGCCGCGCGCAGCCGACGCTGTTCGGGTAGGGCGGGTTTCAGGACCGGCGATTCGGTCGGTCGCCCTGGAGCATTTCTTCCCCGGGGGCGCTGGTAGCGTCTCCTGAAAACGCTATGATCAAAAAAGCGCCTTGGTTCTGCTTCGATCGGAAGGTCAGGTTAGACCGTGAGTCCGCGCAGGCCCCTGCGCGGGTGGTTTCGATTTAAGCGTTTGAAAAGTCGAGATGAAACGCCCATAATCGTTTCTTGCCGCCTGCTCTTTTTGCATGCCATCCAGTGAGGCCGATCCCATGCCAGCGTTAGTAACCTTCGGGCGAGTTCTGTTCGCCGTTCTCTTCATGTACACGGGAGCGACCAAGCTTTTCGCGATCCAGCAGACGGCAGACTACATCGCGTCCAAGGTGATCATTCCGGCGCAGCTCGCGCCCTATACCTCGCAGCTCGAAACCATGGCGGGCTTGCCGATGCCGCAAATCCTGGCGTATGCCGCCGGCGGTTTCGAGATCCTCGCCGGCCTGATGATCGCGGTGAATTTCGGCGCGCGGTTCTTTGCGATGCTGCTGATCGTCTTCGTGATCGCCGCGACCTTCTACTTCCACGATTTCTGGAACCAGCCGGCGCCTGAAAACGCCAGGACGCTGATCGACGCCCTGAAGAACCTCTCGCTCATCGGCGCGCTGTTCATGATCGCAGGCTACGGCCGCGGTCCGCGGCCCGCCGAGGCGGCTTACGGGGACGTGTAGTCCAGTGCGTTCAAGCGTCGCGCCGCCACGGCGTGACGCTGACGTCTTCGGCCGGATCGAGCATCTGCGGCTCGCCGGCGCGCAGGCCGTGCGCCGCGAGGATCTGCTGCGGCGAACGGGCAGGGACGCCGGGAAAGCAGGGCTCGCCGCCGGGCAGGTAGACATTCGGCGCCACGGAGAGCCAGAACACATCGTAGCGGTCCATGAACATGTCGAACACGCCGGGGCCGCCGATCACGGCAACCGTGCCGGCATTGACTCCCGCATGGTGGCAAGCGGCCTCAAACGACGCGCCGTCGGGATTCCACAGGGTCGATTTCGGATTGGCCGGATCGGGTGCGGTCGACGCGACCTTGCGCGTTAGAAAGATCCGCTTACGCCGCGGCGAGTTCGGCTGGTCCTCGTAGGAATTGCGGCCATGCACGATCAGGTCGGCGCAGTCGAGGGCATTTGTGAAGAACGCCTTGTCGCCCTCGAACTTCAATTCGTCCGGCATGACGTTGCGCGCGTCGGCCAGCATGCCGTCCGCGGAAACGATGACGTAGCCCTCGATGCGCAGCGCCACAGTTGCGCCGCGCTATTCCGAGATCGTCTGCACGACGCTGGAAACCGGACGAGAGCTCACGGTCGGCAGCTTCAAATCCTTGACGATGTCCTCGTCATATTGCGCGAGCGTTTGGATCGGCGCCTTGGCGCGCATCGCGACCACCTTGTAGCCGCCTTCCTTGAGCTTCTTCAAAAGCTCGGGCAGGGCTTCGGCGGTATGCTTCTGGAAGTCGTGCATCAGGATGATGCCCTTGCCGTTCTTTTCGACCTTGCGCATCACGGTGTCGATGATGGTCTGCGCCTTGCTCGCCTTGAAGTCGAAGGAATCGAGATCGCAGGAGAAGATGCCGACGTCGCGGCTGCCGAGATAGGTCACCATTTCCGGCGGGTGCTGCAGTGCCGGGAAACGGAAGAACGGCGCCGGCGCCTTGCCGCCCAGCGCCCATTTCACGGCGCTGAATCCTTTTTCGATTTCATCCTTGCGCTGCTGCTCGGTCAGCTTCTTGTTGACGAGGGCGGCATGCGACCAGGTGTGCGAGCCGACCGAATGGCCGGCCGCCATCACCTGCCGCAGGATTTCGGGATAATAGGTGGCGTGCTTGCCGATCGGGAAGAAGATGCCGGTGGTGCATTCATCCGCCAGCGTCTTGAGGACCGAAGGCGTGTTCACCGGCCACGGACCGTCGTCGAAGGTCAGCACCACTTCCTTGTCGCGCAGGAAGTCGAGCTCCTTGAAATGCTCGAAGCCGAAGCCGGGACCGCCCGTCGTGTCGATCTCGACAGTGCGGCCGATGCCGAGCGCATTCGGATTGTTGCAGGGCGGGCGCGTCGAAACCGGCGTGGGCGGCGGGGCAGGGGCGGGCACCGCCTGGGGGGCGGGTGCCGGGGCTCTGGCGGGGGGCAGCGCCTGTGACCAGGCCGCGCTCGATGCCAACAGCGAAACCGCACCCGCAATGATCAGCCCTGCCGCAATACGCATCTTGTTTTCCTTAGATTCGAATCCTGCCGCCGCCCGGCGTCCCATGCCCGATTCACAGTAATCTAGTCGGACCAGCCGCGCCAACGCAACGTCCGCGGTTGCGCCCAGCCGATTTGTAATGCTGCAGTCAATTCAGGACTCTTGTGGTCTTTTTGACGCGTTTTCCTGGCGCGAATCGTTACCCGGCCCGTTCGGAAACGCTTTGACTCAGAGCCCGCGCAATGGCGGTTTTCACCCGTGTATCTACGGGTTCGACGGACTGCGGGAAAACGTCGGCGATATATCCGTCGCGACCGATCAGGTATTTGTGGAAGTTCCAGCGCGGAACATCCTTCGGTCGCGCTTCCGCCGCCCATTTGTAGAACGGATGCGCGTTCGGTCCCTTGACTGCGGCCTTCGCAGCGATCGGAAAGGCGACGTGGTGGTGCTGCGCCGTCGCGGCAATTTCGGCTGCGCCACCCGGCTCCTGGCCGCCGAAATCGTTGGAGGGGACGCCGATGATCATCAGGCCGCGGTCGTGAAATTCGGTCCACAATTCCTGCAGTCCGGCATATTGCGGGGTGAAGCCACAGAGCGACGCGGTGTTGACGATCATGATCGGCTTTCCGGCGAACTCGGAAAGCCGGATATCGCCGCCGGCCAATCCGGGAAATGAAAAACCGTAAGCCGTGATCCGGCTCATGCCGGACTGCGCCAGGGCTTGCCTGCTCGCGGCAGCGGCCGCGATCGCTGCCAGCGCCGCCGATACCACGCTCCTGCGGTCCATCATGGGAAACCTCGACGAAATGTTTTGGGCTGCGGTTCACGTTGCGCAAAGCATATCGCAACGCGCGGGACGCAGCCTTCAACAAGCCGTTATGGCGCTACCGCAGCGGAACGATGAAGTCGGTGCCTTCGCCGGTTTCGCCGCCCTGGTTGATGCCGTGATCGGACACCACGATCGAGCCGCCGGTGGTCAGGACTTCCGCGATCCGCGCCATCGCCTCGGGCGCGATAGATATACGGTCGAGCGCCTCGGCCGGGCCGTTGGCGAGCGGAAGCGGTTTTGCTTCGATCGGCGCACTGCCAGAGACCTTGCGGCTCCGTGCAGGGCGAGCCTCATCGTCGGTCCGCGCGGCGTTTCGCGCGGTGACCGGCATCGAGACCACCGACCAGCGCAACAGATTGGGATCCTTCTTGTCGGCTTCGGCGGTGAAGACATGCGTGCCCAGCGGCCTGTCGCTCGGCGCGATGGTGATCGGCACGTCGAACTGCGGCTTGAAACTCTCGCGGACGTACAGTTTTGAATCCTTGCGGCTCACGAACACCGCGATCTGGCCCGGGCGCTTCGGCGGGTCGGCCTTGGCAATCTTCTCACCGCCTGGCAGACGCGCCGTATCTTTCTTGGCATCCGGTGCGACGGACGGAGCCTCGGCCGCCTTGGCGGGTTCAGCGGGCTTGGCTTCAGCAGGCTTCAATTCCTCAGCCTTGACGATCGCTGCCGTCGGAGCCTCGACGTTGGCCGCGTCGGGTTTTGCTTCTGCGCTGGCTTCGGCTTTCGTCTCGGCGGACGGCGCAGCGGCTGCGGCCTCTGCAGCCGGCGTCGTATCCGGCTTGGCGTCAGCGGTCGGCGCATCGTTGGCAGGCGGAGCCGTGGCGGCGGCCGGCGTTGCGTCGGACATGGTGACGACGGCATTGGCTGCCGACAGCGCGCTGCCGGCATCCGCGGTGTGGGTTCGTTCCCGCCGCAGCGTGGCGTGCCCCACGGTCGGCCGGAGATCGAGGCTCGTCTCCGCATCGGCAAGATTTTTGGCGGGCTTGATCGCTGGTCCCGCATCCGCGCCCTTGTCACCCTTGACCGCGGGCGCGTCGGTCGCCGGATCGTTCGCGATAAGCGGCTGCGGCACGACTTTCTGCGCCACCAGCAACGGATGGGCGAACTGGGCCGGCGTGACCAGGCCGGGCGTGATGATCACGCGCGCGCCCATCCGGGTCCAGTTCCACATCTTGACGGCAAACGCCATCGGCATGCGGATGCAGCCGTGCGAGGCCGGGTAGCCGGGCAATACTCCGGCGTGCAGGGCGATGCCCGACCAGGTGATACGTTGCATGTAGGGCATCGGTGCGCCGCTGTAGATGTTGGAGCGGTGCATCTTGTTCTTCTGGATGACACTGAACACGCCCATCGGGGTCGTGTGCCCCTTCATGCCCGTCGACACCGGGCTCTCGGCGAACAGGCCATTGGCGTCGTAGACGCGGACCTTCTGCTGATCGATCGAGACGGCGATGATCAGTGGGCCCTGCGGCTTGGCGTTGGTTTCCCTGATGGCCGCGTCTTTTCTGGCGGAAGGCTTGCGGGCCACCGGCTTGCGCGGCTGCACCGTCGGCGCCGGGCGGTAATAGCCGGGATCGGAGTCCTGCCAGTAGAACAGGGTGGCGGCATCCGCCTGGGGGATCGCGACCAGGGTACCGGCCGCGGTGAGCAGCGCGATCTGCCAAGAACGCTGTCTGGAACCCGTTACGCCCGCAATACCCGTACTCAAAAACCGATGCCCGCTCACGCGCTTGATCCTCAAATAAGATTACTCGAATCTACGCTTCCAATAATTGTTTGTTGTCGCAAAGGCGAAAAGCGTTCACCAGCGTAAGCCTTCAGATTCCAGCGCTTTTCGGCTCAATCGTAGCAAAAAAGCCTCACAATCTGTTAAAGCGCGGCCCATTCCAGGACCCAGGCCGGTGCAGGGGCGGCGGCCTTCCTGTGCGGCTTTCCACCACTACATAGACGGCGAGCCCTTCAGCGGAGAAATCAATGACATCCAAGGCCATCATCAAGTGCGACAGGAAGTGGAGAATGCTGGCCTTGGCGGCGTTGGCGCTCATGCTCTGGCAGGTGACGCCCGCGTGGGCTGCCGAAGAACCCGACCTCATTTTCCGCCGCTCGACGGTATTCAAATGGCTGAGCCCGAACGACAAGCTCGCCACCTATGCGCTCGACGATCCCGAAATCGAAGGGGTGGCCTGTCACTTCACGGTGCCGGAAAAGGGCGGCTACAAGGGGTGGCTTGGCCTCGCGGAGGAAGTCTCCGATATTTCCCTGGCATGCCGCCAGATCGGTCCGATCAAGTTCAAGCACAAGCTGGAGCAGGGCGACGATATGTTCCGCCAGCGCCGCTCGCTGTTCTTCAAGAAGATGCAGATCGTTCGCGGCTGCGATGCCAAGCGCAACGTGCTGGTCTACATGGTGTATTCAGACAGGCTGATCGAGGGCTCGCCGAAGAACTCGACGTCCTCGGTGCCGATCATGCCCTGGGGGGCGGGTGACGCCGCGATTCAGAAATGCGGTGAGTTCATCCAGTAGTCGGATTCCGATCGGGGCTGATGAGGCCTACTCCTTGACCGGATTTGGATACGGACGGGCCTTCCGGCCGGGGTCGGGCTTGCGTTCGCGGCACCCGACCAGATGCAGAAATTTCTGCGGCGAGGAGACGATGCCGCAGAATTCGTCGCCTTGCTGTAACATTGCACCACAAGGGGGCACGGGATGCTCTGGGGCTTCCGCCTGACGCTCCGCCGGCTGGCCCGGTTGGGGGGCGGGGTCGCACTGCCAACGCGGATGTTGCCACTACCCACGACGTCTATCCTTTGTCGAGGCTTGGTCGATAACGCGCCGACATGCGCAAAGTTGCACGGCGTTCGACCGAGTCTTCTGGACGGCGGCAGGGCTCATCCGGTCACCGGGTGGACGAAAGGCTTTCCCCGAGCCAAAGGCGCCGGAAAGGCCCGGTGACCGGCCGGCCCGCATTCAGCTTGATCTTTCGACGGGCCGCGTCTGCTCTGAAGTCATTGGGTTTTTCCGGGCAGTGTTTCATCCGGCGGCGCCGACGAAACAATTCTCCTGCGCCAAGAAACCATTTTCCATTTTGGCGCAGATGTCCGGAAACAGCCGGCGGCTATCACGCGGACAACGAGGCGGCGGGCGCTGCCGGCCACGGGACAAGCGGAGACAGTCAGATGCGGACGGCCAGCTTCATCCTCGCTTTCGTCTTCACGCTCGCCGGACCCTCGATGGCTGGCTTTTCCGATCAGAACCTTCCCGGCGTCGGCACGTTTGCCTATTATGGCTCACCGGTTGCAACCTCCGCGCTCCAGCCTATGTTCGTGGCGGCCAAGTGAGCGTGGCGAGGGCTTCGTCAAGAGATCGCCGGTAAAGGGTCTTCATGTCGGTACGCATCTGTTCCGCAGTATTCCTGTCGATCCTCCTTCTCAGCGGCGCAGCGCAGGCGCAGGTCCAGTTCCAGACGCCACAGACTTCTTTCCGTTCGCTGTTCAAGATGCCCGATCCGCGCGGCGAGTTCGTGCGGCTTTGCGCGCCTCGCATGGTCGGCCGCTGGGCGCATCCCGAAAGCGTGTGCCGTTGCCTGCACGATTACGCGGCGGCAACCGTGGAAGATGCCGATTTGCGCGAAGCGCTGCTGCGCGGCATCAGCGAGACCGGTGTGCCGACGATCGAGACCGCGTGGGTGCCGGCGTCGAAGCAGGCTGAAATCGGCCCGACCTTCACCAAGATCGCCAAGCCGACGCTGCAATGCATGTTTGAGCCGGCGACGAACCAGTAAGTCAAGCTCTCTTCAGCATCCCCGCAGGCTCGACACGCCGCCAACGGTCATTGTAAGGCAGTCGCTGGTCAACGATCTGCGTGAGCCAGCCAATGCAGCCGGGACGAATCCTGATCTCATGCGCGGTGTTTTTCGCGCTGGTCCTGCCGGCCCGTGCGGCGCCCGATGAGGAACTGTTGGGGAAGGCGGCCGGCTATCCGTTAGGCTCGCCTGCCAACTGGTTCTATGACGAACGCGTCCGGGTCGGATCGTTCAGCCACCTCGACGGCATCCTGCCGCACTACACGCTGAAGAAGGCGGCCGCGCCGCGTCCGCTGCCGAAAATTTCCAGCGCGCCGAAGATCGAATACCGGTTTGAACAGCAGGGGCTTTCGCTCGACGACTTCCTCAATCGCCAGCGTGTGACCGGCTTCCTCCTGATCAAGGACGGCCAGGTGCTGGCCGAGCGCTATCAATACGACCGCAAACCGGACAACCGTTTCGTGTCGCACTCGATCGCGAAATCCATCGTCAGTATCGCGGTGGGGCTGGCGCTGGCCGAGAAGAAGATTGCCTCGCTCGACGATGCTATTGCCAAATATGTGCCTCAACTGGCCGGCAATCCCTATGGCGAGACGACGATCCGCAACATGCTGCGGATGGCGTCAGGGGTACCGTTTCAGGAAAGCTACGACGGCGACGACGATCTGGCGAAGTTCACCCGGGCCCGCATCGCACATGACTCGGTCGTGGCGCTGCGCATGTTCACGACCCGCGAGGTCGAGCAGGGGGCGCGCTTTCACTATGCGTCCAACCAGACGGTGGCGCTGACGCTGTTGCTACGCGCGGTCACCGGCTCCTCCATGAGCGAATATCTCACGACCCGGCTGTGGCAACCCATGGGCGCGGAGGCCGATGCGACCTGGATCAGGATGCGGGACGGCACCGAAGTGGGCGCGGGGAGTTTCAACGCGGTGCTGCGCGACTATGGCCGTCTCGGCATGCTGCTGGCGAATGACGGCGCACTCGACGGCCGGCAGATCCTACCGAAAGACTATCTGCGCGACGCCACCGACTGGCACCGCCAACCCGAGGCGTTCGCGCCGCGCAAGGCAACGCCGTATTTCGGCTATGGCTACCAGTTCTGGCTGTTCCCCGGCGAGAAGCGGCGGTTCGCGCTGCTCGGCGTCTACGGGCAGTCGATCTTCGTCGATCCCGAACTCAAGCTGGTGATGGTGGTTACCGCGGTGGCGAAGAACGCCAGCGTCGGAAAGGAAAGCCTCGGCCGTGAACGTGACGCGCTATGGCGCGGGGTCGTCGGCAGATTCGGAAGCTGGTAGGCTTCCGGCGTAAACGTCAACAAGATTGCACTGGGGGAAACATGCGAAACATCCTCGTCGCCTTCGTCGGAGCAGTTTCGTTGCTGGCTTCGCCGGCTCTCGCCGCAGATGCGGCGACGCAGGAGGCCAACAAGAAGACCGTGCTCGAATTCTACGAGGCCGGCCTCAACAGGAAGGATTTCGAGGCGGCATCGAAATTCTTCGGCCCGCGCTACATCCAGCACAATCCGACGGCGCCTGACGGCATCGAGGGCTTCAAGGCCTTCATCGGCTTCCTCAAGGAAAAATTCCCGGACTCGCGCAGCGAGATCAAGCGCGCCTTCGCCGACGGCGACTACGTGATCCTGCACGTCCACAGCGTGCGCGAAAAGGACACGCGCGGCCGCGCCATCGTCGACATCTTCAGGCTCGAGAACGGCAAGATCGTCGAGCACTGGGACGTCGTGCAGGAGATTCCGGAAAAGGCCGCGAACGGCAACGGGATGTTCTAGGGCGCGCTAGCTAATCGTCCAGCACGCGCGTGCGAGTTGGCGAGTCCGTATTGCGCTCAAGCGCGGACATCGATTGACGTACGTACATGTTCGCTGAGGGCCGACAGGCGACATGGGTAATGTCAAAATCAAAAAGGCCATCAAATGAGGTGGCAGAACCGTTTGGGAGAGAGCTATCTTTTTGGATGCTTCGGATGGTCCGGCCTTCCGGGACTCGCCGGAACGTCCTTAGCCTCTTCCTCAGCCAACAGCTTACGGATGATGTTCCGCTTTTCTTCGTCCCGCTCCTGTTCCAAGAGCTTTCGGTATCGGCGGATGTTCTCGTTGTGGATGAAGCGTTCCAAGGTGTGACCCCTCCAAAAGGCGGCATTCAATAAGGCCCCGACTCAACGGCCTTCATTATGTTGTCGGCGGTCGCAGTTCGCTCTTGGCCCATGCTTGAAAGTCCGGGACCTGCATCGGGTCGACGTCATCGCACTTGATACACCGAAACTTTCGTCCCCCTGTTTTGACGATGACAAAGTGCATCGCCTTGCCGCACTTCGGGCAGATCAAGCGGGAGGAGCTTTTGGGCATGCAAATCCCGCAAAGCGGCATCTGCGCCCAGTCGGCATCATTCGTTGTAGCTCCGGTGCGATAGAGCTTGAGGTTCTGCTCATGGAGGTGCTTTTCCACGATCGACTCCCTAAATAGGGCGGGGAGCACAACACTCTCAGTCACCGCTCGATGCCGAGCTTGGGGCGATGAGAAATTATTGGATTCCTGTAATTGGCCGGAGTCTACGCAAATCTATTTGACGTTTTCTTTGTCCAGAATGCTTAACAGCGGCGGAAAGCCTATGACATTTCCTAAACCCCAATGGGTAACGATGACCTCAGCGAAGGGCCAAGCAAGATTCCTTCGACGCCGGGAGGATGGACCATCACCCGTGTTTATCGACCGCATGCTTTGGCTGTACTGACCAAGTCGCGGCTTCGTCATCCTTATCTGCTTCAGCCGCCGCGGCCGTCGCCTGCACCTTGCCGGGCTTGTGATGGGCGGGCGAATAGATCGCATAGACCTGCATCGGTGTTGCGCCGATATTGGTGATGTTGTGCCAGGTCCCGGCCGGAACGAGCACGCACCAACCATTGGAGACAGTTTTTTCAAAAGTCAGCTTGTCCTTCGCGGATCCCATCTGCACTCGGCCGCTGCCCGCATCGAGGCGCAGGAACTGATCGGTTTCCGGATGCGCTTCAAGGCCAATGTCGCCGCCGACGGGGATCGACATCAGCGTGACCTGCAGATAGCGCCCACTCCAAGCGACCGACCTGTAGTTTGTATTGACCTTGGTCGCGTGCTCGATGTCGAACGATTGCGGCTGCGGTCCGGTATCTTCAATTGGATGGGCGGGCATGTCCATGACTGATCTCTCAAAGCGCATTTTGCCTTTAAGTCCCGCGGCTGAGCTGGACACGATGGGTTTGGGCGCGAGCTGGTCTAAGTTGAGTGCACCGGTGCTCGTTTGCCTCCGCCTCCGCCAGCAACCTCAAAATTAACTTTCGGCGCTCTTGGTCCATGTCGGGCGCTTCGGTTAGAAGCCTTTTAAAGATCGCCATGCTCTGCTCGTGTATGAAGTTTTCCATGCTACCTCCTGTCGCCAATTGGGAGACTGACCAGGTTCCGCCAGGCAAGCGACGTCATCGGATCCTCTGTGGCCTGTACTGTTTTGATCGAGTGCAGCGAGAATTTGCAGTCTCGACAGCCGGGGAAATCGAAAACACAGAATTCGCCCTGGAGCCCCCGCAAAGTCAAATCAGCAGAGGCAATTTCAAAGCGGCACTTGAATGGAGCTCGCGTAAATTTCGCCATGATGCACTCCTCGGAGTCCGGCGGGAGTCCACAACTCCCCGTCACCGATAATTGCCAAGCCTAGCGCCGGTGATGGAACCATCATGTCGCAGCGCAGCGCGAGTTTATGGTCAAAATTGCTCATTCGTGAAAATTTAACAATTCGCAGCTTGAGGGTGGTACCGGCGACTTGATTTAAGAAGGCCGCCGGACTGAGGCGACCTTACTGATCTGCCTTCGTTAGTTGCTCCAAATTTCCAAAGCCAACGCGTCGAGCCGCTGTTGAGTGACAGGGTCGCCGATGGAGCGAGCTATAGGCGACCTGTTCCAGCCGTCGTTCCAATTCCGCCCTGTCGTCATCTTTCTTGGGACATTATGGCTTGTGCTCGAACGCGCCGGGCTGCCAACCACGGCGGCTTACTTCCTGCTCTGTTCCGCGTGAAACGAGGCCTTCTCCGCCAGCATCTTCTCAAGCAGTTCCGCAAGCCCGGCCTGAAGCACTTGGTCATCGATCTGGGACGCGATGCGCTTGTAACGCATCATCTTGACGTCGATCTCGTCGCATTTGTTGCACATGGCTCACCGCAATGTTCGGGCGGGAGCATTTCGGACTCTCTGTCACCGGTGCCAAAAAGAGGTGGTGATACAGATCCAACACTTCGGGTTGGAAGCCGTTCCTCAAATGTGAGCAATATTGCTCACTCTCAAACGGGCGGAACGTGTTGGAAAACGGCCTTCAGGCACGCAAGGAAAAACCTGTAAGTGCGGAAGGCGAAAGGCGAGGCCCGGTTCGGGGCTTCGTATCCGGGCCTCTGACAAAACCGGAAAAGAGCCCCCGCATTGCTCGGCAATCGCTGCGATGAACGCTCGACACGTCGGCCCACGCAATTGAGAGAGGCTCCGGTCAGTCAGGCGGCCCCCGGTCCCGTGTCGTTCAAATTCAAGCCTCCGCGCTGACGAAATTATCGAACCCCTCGTAAGCCTGTCGCGGCGTCTTTCCTTCCTTGAATGCGTCAGAGAAACTGAAGATCGCCTCCGCTAGAAGCAATTCATCCGGGACAGGAAACAGGGCGCGAAGTTCAGCGAGCCAGTTCGCGTAAGAGCAAGAGATGAACTTTCCCAGGGTGTCGTTATCGCTGAATGTGTACATTTAGACCGGAGCCTTCAGGCCGGGAGATCGCAGCCATTCGCTCAGGTGCGACCCCGTTTCGGCCTGCCGCGCCTTTCGGATTGTGCCCTCTCGAACTGCGCCGTGCGGGAGCAATTCAGCTTGCTCCCGCAGACGGCATGCTTCGTCGGCAAGACGTTGCTCTAGCGAAATGGTTTGCTTGATGCGCCGTCGCTGTTGCATCGAGTCTCCGTTCAGTTGAAGGGCGGGAGCGTAAGCGTGCGTTTTCATCAAAGATAGATGCCGGTGTTCGGCGACAATCGGCAGTGTGGCATGTCGGCGGGGCGACACATGGTCAATACGGCTCACCCTCGCGCAATCGTTAACGCAGCGTGATGTCGGATCCATTCGGGAACTTTGCGGACCGCTTCTCGGAAGTCCGATATGGGTCAGTATCCGATCCCACTTTCGTCGCTAGGACAGTCGAGACGCATTCGCAGCTACCTGCTTGCGATAGAAGGCAATTATGTCGGCCGGATTTCCGCCCGTCATAAGCATTGATCGTGCTTCCATGGCGGCGTTGACTTTTTCCCTGACCATCAGGTGAGCTTCGTCGGCTGCATTCACACCACCGGTCGCAATCTTGCGAAGGCGGATATCAATTACGTTATTGCTTTCGACGGCGAGCATAAGAGCGGGATACCAAGGAAAGAAAAACATTTCGCTGTCTCCAAACAGCGGGATGCTGCACGCGCTAACTGCGCCCGGCTGGAATGGTTGCAGCAAGCTGACAAGGTGGCTTTGGGTCACAAGGCGACATCGTGCGGTCGGAGCTGCGTGTCCGCTTTGCCCCCGATCGTGTTGCAACACAATCCGCTCAAGAGCGGACATGACCTTGCTTGGATAGATATCAGCAAAGGGCCAATCGGCGTCGACCGGCCCGAACCAGTCAGCCGGCGCGCCGCCAGGACGGCGGCACGATCTTGCCGCGGCGGACGGCCATGATCAGCAGCGCCACGCCCGTGGCGGTGCAGAGCAAAAACGCGATCACTGAGGATTCCAGGCCGAAGCTACCGCCGGTGAGAGCGGCCGGTCCCTTGATGTTGGATCTGATCAGGCCCGGGTCAGTGACGCCGCCGGAAACAATGCCGGAAAATATAGCGGACTGGGTGTAGTTCCAGGACATGTGGAAGCCGATGCTGAGCCATAGGCGACGGGTGAGCATATAGGCGGCGGCAAGCAGCAAGCCGGCTTCGATGCTGATGAAAATGGCGCCGGTGATCGTGCCCGCCGGATTGAGCAGATGCACGAAGCCGAACACGAGCGACGACACCGTCAACGATATCCAGCTGCCGAACATGTCTTCGACGGAACGAAACAACACGCCGCGAAACAGCAGTTCCTCGAAAATCCCGGAACTCAGCGCCATCGCCACCGCCGGAAGGACGAAGTACCAGGGGTTAAATCCATCAATCCGGTAAATGCCGAGCATCATCAGTATCAGCACGCAGGTGCTGTAGAGGCCGGCGCCGATCAACAGGCCGACACCCAGTTCTCTGCCCATACCGGGCAGCGATAGCTCACTGACCGGACGCCGTTCGACGAACCGCGCAAAGCCCGCATACACAGCCAGAGCAAGCGCCGCCATGGCAGCTGCCGCCGCGGTGGACATCAGCGGCGTCTTCGAAAATTCAGCCATTAGTCCATTGCTCCTGCCCATCATGTAGAACAGGCCACCGCCGAGCACGACCAGCCGGGTGAGCGGGAATTTCGCGATGCGGAGCCAGAGAGCGGGCTTCGGATTAGACGTTTCCTTCGCTTCAAGAACTTGAACTGGCATTCGGACACGCACCCCCGAGCGAGTAGAACAAGCTGACTTGATGATCAGAGCAGACGCCGCGCTTGAGGAATTGATCCGCAAAGCGCCCCGAACCCGTTGCTGAACTTTAAACGCCTTTCAAACCAATGATGGCTGCCGCTGAAATTGCCTCGAATATGCTCACAGCCCGGACATCAACGCGTCAGTTATAATGCGCCTGTTTTTAATATGTCCAACGGCTCCGTCATTGATCGACGTCAAATGCATGCGGCGGCCGTTCGGATCCGCGTGTCCACCTTGCTCTCGAAAGCCGGCCGCGACTGCCGCTATCGCTTCTTGGTGCCCAGCCTTGGAATGCATTTGCGGGTGCGCAGCACGCCCGATGCGGTCATCTGCGACCCCAGCACTTCCTTGATCTGTCCCGTCGGACAGGAGCCGTCGTCGACCATCACCCGTTGGCCGAGCCGGAGGTCGGGGATGTCCTGCTCGCGCGGGAAGGTCTGCGCGGCCGCGGCCGTTGCGATCAGCGACAGCGCAAGGCCGGCGGGCAAGGCGAGGCATCGGATAGCTTTGGCGATCATTGCGGCCTCGCTCACTTGGTCTTGATCTTCAGCCCGTCGGGGCCGACGTTGATCTGCAAGCCCTCGGGTTCCTGCTTGGCCTTGTAGAGATTGTAGCTGAGCACGCCGACGGCGACGATCAGCACGCCGATCACGAGATACATAACGTTGCGATTGCCGGACATTCGGTGTTTCCACTGCTTTGAATCCAGCGTCGAGCTTAGTGACGCGGCGGCGATTCTCATAGGGCGCCGGCCAGTGTCCGGGACCGAAATGCCTTGAGCGATCCTGTTCGGGCGTTAAAATCGCACCAAAACCTGCCCCGGAGGAAATCGTGAAGACTTACCAGCTCTATATCAACGGCGCCTATGTCGATCCCGCCAACAACGAGTGGTTCGAGTCGATCGATCCCTATCGCGGCGAGGCATGGGCAAAAATCCCGCGCGGTTCCAAAGCCGATGCCGACAAGGCGGTGAAGGCGGCCAACGAGGCGATGTGGCGGGGGCCGTGGTCGAAGATGACGGCGTCGGCGCGCGGCAAGGTGATGCGCAAGCTCGGCGATCTCGTCGCGGCGAACGCCGAGCGGCTCGCCGAGATCGAGGTGCGCGACAACGGCAAGCTGATGGCGGAGATGCTGGGGCAGCTGCGCTACCATCCGGAATGGTGGTGGTATTATGCCGGGCTCGTCGACAAGCTCGAGGGCGGGCTGGTCCCGATCGACAAGCCGGACACGTTTGCCTACACCACGCATGAGCCTGTTGGCGTCGTTGCGGCGCTGACGGCCTGGAATTCACCGCTGCTGTTTGTTGCCTGGAAGTGCGCCGCGGCGCTGGCGGCCGGCTGCGCTGTCATCGTCAAGCCGTCGGAATTCACGTCCGCCAGCACGCTGGAATTTGCAGCGCTGACGAAGGAGGCCGGGATTCCCGATGGCATGTTCAACGTGGTGACCGGCTTCGGCCCCGAGATCGGAACCGAACTGGTCTCTCACCCCGGCGTCGCAAAAATCACGTTCACCGGATCGGATACGACGGGTGCAAAGGTCTACGAGACCGCGGCGCGCAGCCTGAAGCGGGTGTCGCTGGAGCTCGGCGGCAAATCGCCCAACATCGTCTTCGAGGATGCCGATCTTTCCGCCGCCGCCTCAGGCGTCATCTCGGGCATCTTCGCGGCGACCGGCCAGACCTGTATCGCCGGATCGCGGCTGCTGGTGCAGAACTCGATCAAGGACAAATTCGTCGAGCGCCTGCTGGAACTCGGAAAATCCGCCAAGATCGGCGATCCCATGCAACCGGACACCAATATCGGGCCGGTCACCACGCCGGCGCAGTACAAGAAGATTCTCGACTACATCGACATCGCGAAGGCGGAAGGCGCGCGCTGCCTGCTCGGCGGCAAGCCGGCTTCCGGCGCCGGCATCAAGGGCGGCCAGTTCGTCGAGCCGACCATCTTCACCGACGTCGACAATTCGATGCGGATCGCGCGCGAGGAAGTGTTCGGCCCGGTGCTCTCCATCATCGGCTTCGATACCGAGGAGGATGCCGTCCGCATCGCCAACGACACCATCTACGGTCTAGCCGCCGGGATCTGGACCAGGGATCTCGGACGCGCCGTGCGGGTGCCGAAACTGCTGCGGGCCGGAACAGTGTGGGTCAACACCTACCGCGCCATCAGCTACATGATGCCGTTCGGCGGCATGAAGCATTCCGGGCTCGGACGCGAGAGCGGCATCGATGCGGTGCGCGAATATCTGGAAACCAAGAGCGTATGGATTTCGACCGCCAAGGACGTTCCGGCCAATCCGTTCGTGATGCGCTGACTGGCTTGGTTCATCTTGGCGCGCCCTTCGCCTTGCGGCGCGTCCGCAAGGCGGCCAGCGATGATTTCGCCAGCCGTTCGGCGGATGCGATCAGGTGCGGCATCGGGTGGCCGGCGAATCCAAGCACGAAGCCCGGCAGCGGGCGGGCGCGAAAATAGGTTTCAGCCAGCAGCCAGCCGCCGACGCCGGCCTCGGCCTTCGCCGCGGCGGCGACGTGTGGATCGGTCGCGGGATCGAACCGTGCGACCAGATGCAGGCCCTGCGATGGCACCGGCACCGATAACCGCCCGTCCGAGACTGCCGACAGCGTCGACGCCAGCATATCGCGCGCCTCGCGATAGATCCCGCGCACCTTGCGCAGGTTTGCCGCGAACGCGCCGGAATTGAGCATGTCTGCCACCGCGCCTTCCATCAGCGTGGCCGGAAAGCGATCGAACGCGGCGCGGGCTGATGTCACTGGCCCTACGAGCCGCTCGGGGAGGGCGCAATAGCCGATGCGCAATCCCGGAAACAGCGTCTTGGCAAAGGTGCCCATGTAGATGACGCGCGAGAGGTGATCGATCCCGGCGAGCGACAGCAACGGCGCGCCGTCGTAGCGAAACTCGCTGTCGTAATCGTCCTCGATGACGAAGGCGTTCGCCTTCCGCGTCCAATCGAGCAGCTCCAGCCGCCGCGTCATCGACATCTGCACGCCGAGTGGAAACTGGTGCGAGGGCGTGACGTAGGCCGCGCCCGCCGTCGGCGCCAGCGCGCGGCCCTTGGCGACGATCATGCCTGAGGCGTCGACCGGCACCGAGACGGGCCGCAGGCCGCAATGTCCGATCGCGCGTCGTGCGGCGGGATAGCCGGGATCCTCGCACCAGATGTGATCGCCGGGTTTCAGGATCGCGCCGAGCACGATGCGCAGCGCGTGCTGCGTGCCGGATGTCAGCATGATCTGGTCGGGATCGCAGCGCAGCCCGCGCGCCGACAGCAGGTGATCGGCAATCGCGGCGCGCAGTTCGCGGCTGCCGCGCGGGTCGCCGTAGTGCAGGTGCTCAGCGCCGAAGGCGCGCATGCGGCGGCCGGCGAACGCGCGGAAGCGCTGCAGCGCCCGCGCATCGATATGGGTGCAGCCGAGCGCCAGCGGGCCTTGCTGCGGCGGCTCGACCGCGATGGTTGTCGTGCCGGCATCGCTGGCGCGCGCGGGGATGCGCGCGGCCACGAAGGTGCCGGAGCCGACCGTGGCGACCGCAAAGCCGTCCGCGATCAGCCGTTCATAGGCCGAGGTGACGGCGTTGCGGCGAAATCCGGTCTGTTTCGCCAGCGCGCGCTGCGGCGGCAGCGGCTCGCCGGGTTTTGCGATCCCGCCGGTGATGGCGTGGCACAGCGCCTGATACAGCCGGTTGGGCGAGGAGGCGCTTTTGGTGACGTGCGGCCCGTCGAGGTCGAGCGTCAGCTCGGCCTTGCGCGACGTGGCAACAGATTTGGCGGCAGAATTGGTCGGAATTTTTCGCATGGAATTGGCACTATCGCAGACCAAATCGACCGCTACAACTTGGCTGGCCGGACCAAATTCCGAGGGGGCCACCGTGACGATCGAAGGCGAGACCACCAGTTCCTATCCCGTAACGCCGCGCAACCGGGTCAAGCGCCTGCACGAGCGCGGCTCCTATGACCGGGCCAAAATTCACGCGCTGCTCGACGCCTCGATGCTGTGCCACGTTTCCTATGTGATCGACGGCCAGCCCTACTGCACGCCGACCTTCTTCTGGCGGGAAGGGGAGACGCTGTACTGGCACGGCAGCAGCGCGAGCCGCATGCTGCGCAACCAGTCCGACGGCCAGCGCGCCTGTCTCACCGTCGCCCATCTCGACAGCCTGGTGCTGGCGCGATGCGGCTTCAATCACTCGGCCGACTATCGCGCCGTGATGGCGTTCGGCACCGCCCGTCTCGTCGACGATCCCGCCGAGAAGGAGCGCGCGCTGGTCGCCATGGTCGACCGCTTCTTTCCCGATCGCACCGCCGGCTTGAGGCAAAGCACCGCACAGGAGATCAAGGCGACGTCGGTCATCGCGATGGAGATCGAAGAGGCTTCCGCCAAAGTTCGCGCCAAGGGCGTCGGCGACGACGAAGAGGACTATGCGTTGCCGATCTATGCCGAGCGCATTCCGGTACGCACCGTGCTGGGTGCGCCCGAGCCGTGCCCGCGGCTGCTGGATGGCGTCAAGCGGCCGGCGACGTTAAGTGGCTATTCGGAAGGCCGCCTGCTCGAAGATGCATTGCGGGATGCGCATATTGCATATTACGCCGGCGGCTGAGATCGGGCTAGGGTGCGCGCTCCCGAATACGCCATTGGAGTCGCCGCATGAACGCCGATACGCAACAGAGAATCCTCGACGCCGTCGATGCGGGCTTCGACGCCCAATTGGCGACGACCAGGGATTTCGTTGCGATCCCCTCGACCCGTGGCGCCGAAGGGCCGTGCCAGGACATGATCGGCGATCTCCTGCGCCAGCGCGGCTATGAGGTCGACGACTGGCATATCGATGTCGGGGATCTGAAGGATCTGCGCGGGTTTGGTCCGATCGAGCATGATTTCTCGAAGGCGCGGAGCGTGGTCGGCACCTACCGGCCGGCGAACAATGCCGGCCGATCGCTGATCCTGCAGGGCCACTGCGATGTCGTTCCGACCGGGCCCCTCGACATGTGGGAGACGCCGCCGTTCGCGCCGGTCATCAAGGACGGCAAAATGTATGGCCGCGGCGCCTGTGACATGAAGTCGGGCACCATTGGCGCGCTCTATGCGCTCGATGCCATCAAGGCTGCGGGGCTGAAGCCAACGGCGCGCATCCACTTCCAGTCCGTGATCGAGGAAGAGAGCACCGGCGTCGGCGCGCTCTCGACCCTGCAGCGCGGCTACCGCGCGGACGCCTGCTTCATCCCGGAGCCGACCGGCGAGACCATGATCCGCTCGCAGGTCGGCGTGATCTGGTTCCGCCTGAAAGTGCGCGGCTTTCCGGTGCATGTGTTCGAGGCCGGCGCCGGCGCCAACGCGATCCTGGCGGCGTATGATCTGATCCACGCGCTGCAGAAGCTCGAGGCCGACTGGAACGAGCGCGCCAAGGCGGATCGCCATTTCAACGCGGTCGCGCAACCGCTCAATTTCAACCCGGGGATCATCAAGGGCGGCGACTGGGCCTCCAGCGTGCCGGCCTGGTGCGACGTCGACTGCCGGATCGCGGTCTTGCCGGGCTGGTCGATCGCCGAATGCCAGAAGGAGATTCTGGCCTGCGTCTCGGCCGCCGCGCGTGACCACCGCTTTCTCTCCAACAACCCGCCGCAGGTGGAATGGTCGGGTTTCCTGTCGGAAGGCTATGAACTGGTGAATTCGGCCGAACCGGAAGCCGCGTTCGCCAAGGCGTTCGGCGCCGTCATTGGCGGCACCGTGCCGGATCGCGCCTTCACCGCGCTGACCGACACACGGTTCTATGGATTGAACTACGACATCCCGAGCCTCTGCTTCGGCGCCAAGGGCGCGGCGATGCACGGCTTCAACGAATATGTCGAGTTAGAGTCGCTGCGGAAGTCGACCAAGGCGACCGCGCTGTTCATCGCGGAATGGTGCGGGGTGGAGAAGGCGTAGTTCGCTCTCTCGTCGTCCCTGCGAACGCAGGGTAGCCACGCTGCCGTAGGGTGGGCAGAGCGAAGCGTGCCCACCATTGTTGGCTCAACACTAGAAGGGTGGGCACGTCGCTGCGCTCCTTTGCCCACCCTACGAGTTTTTCCTATCCCCACAACGCCTGCACGATCGCATCCAGCCCGTCGGTCAGCGCCGCCGGTCCAGGCTGCAAAATGATCGGCGACTTGATCTCGACGATGCGGTTGTTGCGCACCGCCGGGATCTCGCTCCAGCCCGGGCGCTGTCGAATCCGCTCCGGCACAACCCTCTTGCCGCACCATGACGCGAGGATCACGTCAGGCGCGGCGTCGCGCACCGCATCGGGCGAAATGATCCGGTCCTTCGCGGCCTGCTGCAGCCGCAACCCGGGCAGCGCGTCCTCGCCGCCGGCGATCTCGATCAGTTCGGATACCCAGCCGATACCGGAGATCAAGGGATCGTCCCATTCCTCGAAATAGACCTTTGGTTTCGGCAAGGGACGGGGCGTTGCGGCGATGCGCGCGAGGCGCGCTGCAAGATCACTCGCCAGTTGGTCGGCGCGTTCCGCCGCCCCGACGAGGGCACCGAGCATGCGGATCATCGCAAAGATGCCGGCGATGTCGCGGTGGTTGAAGACGTGGACGGCGACGCCGGCGCGGACCAGATCGGCGACGATGGCCGCCTGAAGGTCGGAGAAGGCCAGCACGAGGTCAGGCTGCAGCGCGAGGATCTTCGGAATGTCCGCGGAGATGAAGGCGGAAACCCGGGGCTTCTCGCGGCGGACGCCGGGCGGCCGCACGGCGTAGCCGGAGACGCCGACGATGCGGTCCTGCTCGCCGAGCAGATACAATGTCTCGACGGTCTCTTCGGTCAGGCAGACGATCCGGCGGGGCGGGAACTGGCGCATGGTGACCATATGCCGAATCCCGCAAGCCATGTCACGGCAGACATTACCTGCAACGTCATTGCCGGGCTTGACCCGGCAATCCATCCTCTCAAAAACATCTCGTTGGAAGATGGATGGATACGCGGGTCAAGCCCGCGTATGACAGATTACAGAAGCCGGAGGAAGAAATGACGCCGCTCGAGAAAATCCAATCGATGAAGATGCCGTTTGCCGAACTGAAGGGCGTGACCTTCACGGAAGCCGGAATGGACCGGGTGGTGGCGAAGATGCTGGTGCGGCCGGATCTGTGCACGCTACGCAACACGATTCACGGTGGCGCGGTGATGGCGTTCGCGGATTCGGTCGGCGCCGCGGCAACCGTCATCAACCTGCCGGCGGATGCCAAAGGCACCACCACGATCGAGAGCAAGACCAATTTCATCGGCGGCGCCAAGGAGGGCGCGACCGTGATTGCCACCGCCACGCCGGTTCATCGGGGCCGCCGCACCCAGGTCTGGCAGACCCGGCTGGAGACGGAAGACGGCAAGCTGGTGGCGGTCGTGACGCAGACACAGATGGTGCTGTGATACGACCGTCATTGCCTACTATTTAGTTAACGGAATATGACATTTTATGAGGCATTCCAGAGGCTTGAATTTAATGTTGCGATGCACAATATTAGTGCCCTAGGGATTCGACGCCTCCTCGAGGGCTTCTCTCAGAGGAGTTAGAAAATGTACCTCACCGTTATCGCGGCTGCGCTTGCCAACAGCAGCGTGCGCACGCTGAGCCAGCAGGAAGAATTGCCGCTGTTGCGCGATCATCTGTTGCGGCTCGACCGCGACAGCCGCCGCGACCGTTTCCATGGCTTCATGGATGACAGCTTTATCGAGCGCTACGCCCAAAAATGCGCCGATGACGGCACGACCATCGTCGCCTTTTTTGAGAACGGCGTGGTTCGCGGCGCGGCGGAACTGCATCCGCCGGACCAGTCCGCGGATTCGCTTCCCGAGATCGCGTTCAGCGTCGAAGCTTCAGTGCGGCGAAGGGGCGTCGGCAGCATCCTGTTCCGCAAGGTGATCACCGAGGCGCGCGCCAAAGGCTACACCAACTTGCGGATCACGACCGGCGCACAGAACCAGGCAATGCGCGCGCTCGCCAACAAGTTCGGTGCGCAGCTCGTGTTCCGGCACGGGGAATCTACCGGCACCATCGACCTGACCAAACAGGATCACACCGAGCTTGCGCCCACTTGGGCGGACATCGCGCTGAACGCCGCCCGCGCGGTCGCGAACCTCAACCGTGCCTATTGGCGGATGTGGCTGCGGATGTCCGGCTGGAGCCGGGCCGCCTGAGCTGCGGGCGCGATGAGGGCCGACGTCCGGTCCCCGAAAATGCTAGAGCCCGGTTCTGGCTGAACCAGAACCGGGCTCCTTTTGTATGATGTGTTCCGATTTTCGCCCCGCGAACCGCTGTCCGATTCGATTGAGCGCACCGGCTTCAGGTGCCGGTACGCTTGTCGTTGCCAAAACGCCTGATGACTCGGCGCTCGACCACCACCGCGCGCTGAGCGCCTTGCTCGCCCGCGATGATGCGGGTGGCCGATCGCGCGACCGCGCGGCCGGTCTTTTTCACTTCCACCAGCACGTCCTCGTAAGGCAACCCCATCAGCGCGGCGGCGATTTCCGCCTGCTGCTGCTGATCATCGGTGATCCCGACCGCGGCGAAGATTGCCTCTTCCAGCGTCGGCGGATCCCGCCGGACGCGCCGTGTGCCGTATTTCGTGTTCCAGTCTTCGCTCATAGGGGCCTCGTATCTGATTGCGGAGATACCTAGGGGTCCTTATGCTGCATTGCAATATGCATTTCGTGCGGCAATACAGCCATGCACCTGCAATTGCTCCAGCCTTAACGTCTTTGTCCCGTTTACCGGCATCATGGCGCCGAATTACCGGCGGCGCCGCTCTCCAGCGGCTGCTGCGGCCATCGTTTCAGCGCGGCATGCCCGGAATCGGTGAGCCCATAAATGCCGCGTTCGGCGCGGTCGAACCATCCGTAGACGTTGTGCAGCAGGATTTTTCCGGCATCCGGGATGTCCGCTCGCAAATCCTTCACGCGCCGTGGCCCGCCTGACAGCGCCGAGGCGCAGGCCAGCGCCTGCTGCCGATAGGCCGTCATGATTGGCGCCCGGGTCGATCCGCCCATCGCCGGATCGCCCCTGCGCTTTTGATGCTCGGCGACCAGCCGCGAGCGCTTTTTCGGATTGCGGCGAGGGGCTGTCGTTGCTGGCTGCACGATCACTTCGACTTCGCCTGAGCCGGTCACCGCCAGCATGCCGAACCCGAGCCGGCGGCAAAGGTTGCGGTAGCGCGCGTCGCCCTCGCGGCCCTTGCCGCGGGCGGATAGTTTTGCCGCGACCCAGACCTCGTCGGCGGCGCCGGCGCGATCCACCGCCTGCAGGATCAGTTCCAGGTTGAAGGCGAGCTTCAGTTCGCCGATCACCACGATCGGCGGATCGTCGCCGCTCAGCGCCACCAGATCGCAGCCGCCGACCTCGCCCTTGACGGTGAAGCCAAGCTTTTCGAGGAAGCGTTTGACGGGAAGGTAAAGCGCGGTTTCCAAAAATTCGCTCCGGCGGCGGTGTGGCCGCGACTCAATCGCACAGAGTTTAGCCGAAATCGGGCAAAGCGTTTGATCGGATGGCGGCAGGAGGTAAAGTCGGCGCGGGGACAAGGCCAACGGCAAGCATGGAAACCTCGTGACCGATCGGTCGCGGGGCCGTCGTGGTTGCCGGTTCCGGAGTGAGCAGAGCGTGCGAGGATTGTACAAATTCCGTTTCACGGCGGAGAGCGGGGCAGGTTCCGGCGTGATTTTCGCCACCGAAAGCGGCAGACTCTATGGCGGCGATACCGGCTCGTCGTTCGTAGGCCATTTCACGGAGGCCGATGGCGTCATCTCCGCGGAATGCCTGATGTCGCGCCATTACTACGACCCCGGCTATGTCCCGATGTTCGATATCGATAACATCGCGCTGAACTACACCGGCGCGCGCCGCGGGGACGAAATTCATTTCGAAGGCGGCAGCGCGGCCTTGCCGGGCTTGCGGTTCAATACCGTGCTCACGCCGATCAACGACGATGATGCGCCGCCGCCCGGCGCAGTCGGCCCGGACGGAATCGGCAACGGGCTCTATTCCATCCACATCCGCATGCTCGACGGCATCGATGCCGGCAACAGCGGCGTCATGCTGCTGCATGACGGACGCATCCGGGGCGGCGACGCGTTCTTCGATTACATCGGAGCCTATACGGCGGCGAACGGCAAGTGGAAGGGCGAACTCGTCAACCGCGAGCACACGCAGTCGAAGGGCGACCGGCTGCTGTTCGGCGGCCATGAGGTCGGCATCGGCTTTTCCGGCACCTATGACAGCGAGGGAGCGGAAGGCGAAGCCACCGCGCTCGCCGGCAAGCGCAGCATCCGCTTCAAGGCCGTGCTGCGAAAGCTGGTAGCTGTGGAGGACTAATCGATCAATCGATCGTAGTCCGCGTGAGACCGATCCAGAACCAAACGCAGACGTCATCGACTTCAATGGCCAAGGCACGATAGCGCAGGCCAACACGGGCAGACCAATACCGACCCACTCGTTTGAATCGAAGCGAGGGATGGCGCGGGTCACGTTTCAGTAAAGCAAAGTTGGCATCAGCCAGCTTTTGGATCGAGGAAGGCAATGATCGGTAGGCGTCCCAAAACCTGGCGATGCAGAATGTCTCACAAGTCGGTGGATTTGCCAGCGCGATAGGCTGCGACGGCTTCCTCTGCAAATGCGTCGAGCTTGCCCGCATGCGCATCACGTTCGATCGCCGCGTCAAAGCGATCGGCGTCAAATGCTTCAAACCAGGCACGAAACCTGGCCAGTTCTCGCGGCGGCAATTGCTCAACGGCCTTTTCGATATCTTCTGTGGTCATTGAAGTAACATAACACGCTGCGAGCTCATCGAAAAGCCGTACCAGGGCAGCCACATGCCGGACTAAACCCGCCCGTTCACCGGCAGCAAGACGCCGGTGACGGCGCTGGCGGCGTCGCTGGCCAGGAACAGGATCACGTCGGCCAGTTCCTTCGGGCGCACCCATTTTGCAAAATCGGATTTCGGCATGCTGTCGCGGTTGGCCGCGGTGTCGATGATCGAGGGCAGCACGGCGTTGACCGTGATCCTGCCCTTGAGTTCGGCTGCGAGCGCCTCGGTGAGGCGGTGCACGCCGGCTTTCGAAGCGGCATAGGCGCCCATGCCGCTACCCGCCTGAAGCGCGCCCATTGCCCCGACATTGACGATGCGCCCGGTGCCCGAGGCGGCGAGATGCGGGATGGCCGCGCGCGATGCGTTCAGCGCCGTCATGACGTTGAGCGCGTACATCCGCTGCCACGTTCCGGGATCGCCATCCGCCACCGTCTCGAAGGCAAAACCGCCGGCGATGTTGACCAGCGCATCGAGCCTGCCGAAATGCGAGGCGGCGGCGTTGACCGCCTTGCCGGCCTGGGCGGCATCGGTGAGGTCGACGCCGCCGAGTTCCAGAAGTTCTGACGTTGCCGGGACTTGCGTCGGCGCATGGTCGACGCACGCCAGGCGCGCGCCGCGCGATCGCGCTTCCGCGACGACCACCCGGCCAAGCGCGCCGAGCGCGCCCGTGACGACTATCACTTTTCCGTCCATGATGGACCTCCCGGCAAACGGCGAGTTTTGGTGAAAACGAGTTGCATTGCTCGGTCAAATTCCGTGCCACTATGCCGGATCATTGATCGCTCCGACAACAGGGAGGGCATATGGCAGAAACTTCCCCGCCTGGCGAGTTGCAGCACGATATCGCGGGCTTCAAATACCCGCTGCCAAATCTGGCGCGGTGCCTGAAGCAGCGAAACACCAAAATCGTTGCCTTGGGTTCCTCGTCGACGGCGGGCGCGGGCGCCATCGTACCCTATCCATCCTATCTCGAGCTTATGCTGAGAGCTGAGTTTGGCAACCAGATGATGGATGGATTCGGCAAGCGGATGATCAACGTGATCAACCGGGGGGTCGGTGGCGAGGAGGCGACGACCCAACTGCCACGCATGAAGTCCGACGTGATCGACGAGGCGCCGGCGCTGGTGATCTGGCAGGTCGGCACCAACGCCGTCTACCGCAATACCGAATTCGTATTCGAAGAGGTCGTGACCGCCATCGAGGATGGACTGGAGCGGCTGGCCAAGATACCGGCCGATGTCATCCTGATGGATTCGCAATATACCACCGCCGTCGTCGAGAAGCCCGAGAAGAAAGAACTCTCCGACAAGATGGTGAAACGCATATCCGAACTGGCGGAGGCTGCCGGGGTCGATGTCTTTTCTCGCTACGCCCTGATGGAGCATTGGCTGAAGACCATCCCGATGCGGGAATTTATCGATCCGGCCGACAGGGACGTGCTGCATCTGAGCGACTGGGCGACGCGGAATGTCACGGAGGCGCTGTTCAACCAGATCAAGAAGATGGTGCGGGCAGCGGGCTTCACGTGAGGCTACGGAGTGTCAGAATCGCTAAAATTTGCCTGAGTTTTGTAAGCCGTTTTCAGAATCCGCCCGCTACAACCGGCTACCAATCACAGGCAGGGGAATTTGTTATGGGTTTGCCGGATCATGGTTTACCGCTTGTTCAGCTTAAGGAGCAGCGCCGCGATCTCGTCGTCGCGTTGCAGAATCGCAGCGGTCCGGTTTCAAGCTGGGAATTGATGCAGATCGCGGCGATCCAGCAGGCGATCTCGGCGTTTGAGGATGTCATCGCCGATCTCGATGCCGAAATGGAGATGGAAGCGGCAGCCTGAGCCGGCAGCCTCGCCGGACTGCCAAACCTTCGAAGGCGGGTGCGGCAAGTGAAGTCAGATCAGCCCTGAAGATAGCGCGCTTCGAGATGGGCACGCTCGGCCTTGCCGAGACCGAGACCGTCGCGAAGATAGGTTTCGAGATCGCCGTAATCGGCGTCGATCGCCTCGAACGCGGCGGCAAGAAACGCTTCCCGCACCGAACCGAGCACCTCTCTGATCTCGTCGGGCAGGTCGGTGCTGTGGTTGGGATCCCTGCGGTAGAAGCGGTTGGTCAAAAGATAATCTTCCGAAATGGTGTCCCGGGAAACGCCCAGCGTGTGCAGGATCAGTGCGCAGGCAAAACCGGTGCGGTCCTTGCCAGCGGTGCAGTGGATCACCAGCGGCGCCCGGTCTTCCAATAGATGCGCAAACAGCGTGCGAAAGTGCGGCGTGTTTTTCTGTACGTACCCGCTGTAGGAATCGCGCATCACCTCGATGGCATGGTCCGTCGACAGCGGCGTGCCGGACGCCACGATCGCCCGCAGCGCCGCCACCACCGTCGGTTCGACCGGCAGCGAATGCACGGTTATTTCAGGCATGCCGCACACCGCCGCGGCCCGCTCCTCGGTGCCGCGAAAGTCGAAAGCGCTGCGGACGCCGAGCTGTCGCAGCACGGCGGCGTCTTCCTCGGTGAGATGGCCGAGATGGTTGGAGCGAAAGATCTGCCGCCAGCGCACGGCCCGGCCGTCGGCGGTCGGATAGCCGCCGAGATCGCGGAAATTGCTGGCGCCGGAGAGGTTGAGATGACGGTCGAGGGGGGCTGACATCGGCTGCTTCCGGTGATCTTGAGTGGCTGATGGGAGCGGGCCATCGTGTGTTGGCGTCTTTCGTCTATACTGTACCCCATGGGGGACCAAACATGAATCGCGCTGGGAACTCGATTTTTGGCGCCGCGCTGTGCCTTGTGGTGACGGCGGCGGTACCGTTGGCCGCATCGGCGCAGTCGGGCTTTCGGAACTATCGCTGCGCCGACGGGGCGCAATTCATCGTCGGGTTTTTCCAATACGATTCCCGCGCCCATCTGCAACTCGACGGCAAGTCGCTGACACTGCCCAAGCGCGTGGCGCTGTCGGGATCGCGCTACCAGGGCGGGGGCGTCACCCTCAAGATCACCAAGGCTGGGGTCACGATGCTCAAGCACGCCAAGCGACCTGTCACGACGTGCGAGCAGATATGAAAAAGGGCCGAAACGGCGTTGTTTCGACCCTTGTTTAGTTCGCCGTTCGCGCCCTTCTGATTGGGCGCGTCCCTGTCAAACACCGCCGAGACATTAGTGGTCCCGTCCGCTCTTTTCTTCCTCGATGGCGGCGGCGTGGTACCAGCTATCGCTGCAAGCGGCGAGGTTGGCCGGCGCGGCCGCAAACCCGGTCTTGGCTTCGCCATAGCGGCGTCCGCCGAGCGCCGCACGGCCCCCGGTGGGGAATTGATAGATCCTTGCGGATCCCTGATTTGCACCCGTATTCATCATCACAGTCTCTCCTTTTGCCAAAGCCGCACCCCATGGTGCGCCCGACTCGTTTTCTAGCGGTTACGTAACTCGATATTGTCGGTGCCCGGAGTGGGTGCAAGGTGACCAAGAGATCGTCATCATCTGTCTAGTTCGTAGGCATTTTTTGGCTTTGCTTCCTGCAAGGCAGCGGGAACATGCGCAACGCGCGAACCGGCCACATGGTTGCTTGGGCGGGCAGGCGAGCACCTAAGGCGCTCTGGAGGCATGCCGCTGCTTTAATCGGGGTGCGCCCCTGAAGCAGAAATGCCGGAGAAATGGGCTGGATTCGGACGGCGCGGCCACCCCCGCGTTGCCCGGTTTGCAGGCCGGCCGCGCTCCTATGTCGCAGCTTTTATTTTCGTCCCACGTCCGGACGCCGTGTGGAAAGCCTGTCCCGCAGTGCAGCGACTGGCACGTTAAATGCTTAGTAAGAGGTGGCCTGACGTGGCCGGGTACACGTATGCGGAGACTTCCAGGGGGCTGGGCGTCAAAATCCAGATTTCAGGGGCTCCAGATTTTGGGGCTTGGGTCTTCCGCATTCCACTAGCAACTTAAGAGAGGCTCAATGACCAAGTACAAGCTCGAGTATATTTGGCTCGACGGCTATACGCCGACGCCGAGTTTGCGCGGCAAAACGCAGATCAAGGAATTCGACAAGTTCCCGACGCTGGAACAGCTCCCGCTCTGGGGCTTCGATGGTTCGTCCACCATGCAGGCCGAAGGCCACAGCTCCGATTGCGTGCTGAAGCCGGTTGCGGTCTATCCCGACGCCGCCCGCGAAAACGGCGCGCTTGTCATGTGCGAAGTCATGATGCCCGATGGCGTGACCCCGCACGCTTCCAACAAGCGCGCGACGATTCTCGACGATGAAGGCGCCTGGTTCGGCTTCGAGCAGGAATACTTCTTCTACAAAGACGGCCGCCCGCTCGGCTTCCCGGCCGACGGTTATCCGGCGCCGCAGGGCCCGTACTATACCGGCGTGGGCTACTCGAATGTCGGTTCGGTTGCCCGCAAGATCGTCGAAGAGCACCTCAACCTCTGTCTCGCCGCCGGCATCAACCACGAGGGCATCAATGCCGAAGTGGCGAAGGGCCAGTGGGAATTCCAGATCTTCGGCAAGGGCTCCAAGACCGCGGCCGACCAGATGTGGATGGCCCGCTATTTGATGCTGCGCCTGACCGAATCCTACGGCATCGACATCGAATTCCACTGCAAGCCGCTCGGCGACACCGACTGGAACGGCTCCGGCATGCACGCCAATTTCTCGACCAAGTTCATGCGCGAAGTCGGCGGCAAGGATTACTTCGAGAAGCTGATGGCGGCCTTCGACAAGAACCTGATGGACCACATTGCCGTCTACGGGCCTGACAACGACAAGCGCCTGACCGGCAAGCACGAGACCGCGCCCTGGAACAAGTTCAGCTATGGCGTGGCGGACCGCGGCGCCTCGATCCGCGTGCCTCACTCGTTCATCAAGAACGACTACAAGGGCTATCTGGAAGACCGCCGTCCGAACTCGCAAGGCGACCCCTACCAGATCGCGTCCCAGATCCTGAAGACCATCGCGGAAGTCCCGACCGCCAAGGCGGCCGCGGCCTAAGCGACCTGCGATAGGACCTCCACCGGTTGCACCATTGATCCGCCAGGGCGAAACCACCCTGGCGGATCATTGTATTTTGATGACAACCGATGATGCTACTTGCGGTTTGATTCAATTGCGCGGGTTCAAGGCCGTTTCCACGGGGTGTGAACCGCGCTAGACAACGCCCTTCACAGCGTTTTCGAGCGAATTGGCTGCCGGTTCGCGTGAAGAAAACGCGTCGAAACAAGAATCCAGAGCTTCGGTTCTCGATCAGAACCGAAGCTCCGGGCTTGCCGGGGACGCGGCATTGTTTGAGGGTTTCTACAAAGTCAGGTTTCAGCTTGGCGCTGCGGTCGGCCGCAGCGTCATGTATGCGCGCGACGGCAGGATGCTGGGCGGCAATTCGGCGTTTGCCCACATCGGTACCTACGAGAAGCATGACGACAGCGTCGATATCGTGATCCGGACCGTCCGCCATAATCCCGACCCGAACTACGGCGCGATGGCCGGCACCGACGATGCCACGCTACTGGCGAAGGGCAGGGCCGACGGCGCTCTCTACCGTTTCGAAGGCGGCCTGAAGGAACTGCCCGGCGTAGCGTTCCATTCCGTGATGACGCCGATCGAGCAGGACGCCATTCCAATCGCCGGGGGCGTGGGCGAGGGGGGCGTCGTCAATGGCCTCTATTCAATTCACATCCGTCTGCTTGACGGCGTCGAGGGCGGCCTGACCGGCGTCATGCTGCTCAATGAAGGCCGCATCCTCGGCGGCGACGCCTCGTTCTATTATGTCGGCTCCTACACGTCGGAGAACGGCCGCTGGAAGGGGCAGATCCTGAATCAGGAGCACACGGCGGCCATGGGCGAGAACCCGATCTTCGGCGGCCATGAAGTCGGCATCGGCTTTTCCGGCACCTGCGACGCCGAAGGCGCGCTGCTGGAGGCGACCGCGCTCGCCGGCAAGCGCAGCCTGCGCATGACCGCCGTACTCAAGCTGATGCACCGGGTCTAGCTGTCATGAGCCACACCATCCGCGTGCTGTCGACGCTGGCGCTGAAGGACGCCGTCCTCGCATTGGCGGGCCAGTATCGCGCCGGCGGCGGCGGGCATATCGACGCCGATTTCGCGCCGACCCTGGCGCTGCTGGACCGGCTGCGCGCCGGCGAGGGAGCCGACGTCGTGATCCTGACCCGCGAGGGGCTGGACGAGGTCTCGCGCGAGGGGCGGGTGGCTGCCAGCAGTTGCGTCGACCTGGCGCGCTCCTGGGTCGGCATCGCCGTCAAAGCGGGCGCGCCACATCCCGATATCGCGACGGAAGCGGCGCTGCGCGCAGCCTTGCTCGGCGCACGGTCGGTGACCTATTCGCGGCTGGGCGCCAGCGGCATCCTGTTCGCGAAGCTGATCGAGCAACTCGGCATCGCCTCCGACGTCAATGCAAAGGCAACGATCATCCAGCAGGGTTTTACCGCGGAAAAGCTCGTGACCGGCAAGGCCGATCTCGCGGTCCAGCAGATCAGCGAGTTGAAGCAGATCGAAGGCATCGAGGTGGTCGGCCCCATTCCGCACGAATTGCAAACGCCTGCGGTGTTTTCCGCCGGGCGCATGGCGACGACGTCGAGGCCGGATGAAGCCGACCGGCTGCTGCGATTTCTGGCCTCGGGCGCGGTCGCGCCGACCTTGCGTGCGAGCGGGCTGGATCCGTGATCCTGCTCGCTAACCAGAGCCCACCTGAGGAGGCCGCTGAATACGAAGCCATCGCGCTGGCGGGCAAGCGCAGCCTGAGGCTGTCGGCGACGCTGAAACGGATGCGGCCGGCATAGAGCTATTTTCGGTGCGCGACTTCACCTGTCCGAGTGGGCCGTGGCCTGGTTGTCTTGAGACGATCGCATGCCGTCCAGGTTGATGAACTGGCCGCTTCCACCCGCGGACCAGATGTCCTAAGCAGCGGCGCGCAGCGGTTTTCCTCCTGTCAGGCCCCCATGATCCGTCTCGATAACGTCAGCAAGCAAGTCGGTCACCAGATCCTCTTCATCGAAGCCTCCGCCGCCCTGCAGAAGGGCGAAAAGATCGGCCTGGTCGGGCCGAACGGGGCCGGCAAGACCACATTGTTCCGGATGATTTCGGGCCAGGAACTGCCCGACGAGGGCCAGGTCTCGCTCGATCGCGGCATTACCATCGGCTATTTCAGCCAGGACGTCGGCGAGATGTCGGGCCGCAGCGCCGTGGCCGAGGTCATGGACGGGGCGGGGCCCGTCAGCGTCGTGGCGGCCGAGTTGAGGGAACTGGAGGCGGCGATGGCCGATCCGGATCGTGCCGATGACATGGATGAGATCATCGCGCGCTATGGCGAGGTCCAGCATCGTTTCGAGGAGCTTGATGGCTATGCGCTCGATGGCCGCGCGCGGGAGGCGTTGTCGGGCCTCGGCTTCAGCCAGGAAATGATGGAAGGCGATGTCGGCGCGCTGTCGGGCGGCTGGAAGATGCGGGTGGCGCTGGCGCGCATCCTCCTGATGCGACCCGACGTCATGCTGCTGGACGAGCCGAGCAACCATCTCGATCTGGAAAGCCTGATCTGGCTGGAGCAGTTTTTGAGGGGATACGAGGGCGCGCTCTTGATGACCTCGCATGACCGCGAGTTCATCAACCGCATCATCAACAAGGTGGTCGAGATCGACGGCGGTACCCTGACCACCTATTCCGGCAATTACGAATTCTACGAGGCGCAGCGGGCGCTGAACGAAAAGCAGCAGCAGGCGCAATTCGAGCGCCAGCAGGCGATGCTGGCCAAGGAAATCAAGTTCATCGAGCGCTTCAAGGCGCGCGCCTCGCACGCCGCCCAGGTGCAGAGCCGGGTCAAGAAGCTTGACAAGATCGAGCGCGTCGAGCCGCCGAAACGCCGCCAGTCGGTGGCGTTCGAATTCCTGCCGGCGCCGCGCTCGGGCGAGGACGTCGTCAGCCTGAAGAACGTTCACAAGGGCTATGGCAGCCGCCCCATCTATCAGGGGCTCGATTTCATGATCCGCCGCAAGGAGCGGTGGTGCGTGATGGGCATCAACGGGGCCGGCAAGTCGACGCTGTTGAAGCTGGTGGCAGGCTCGACCGAGCCCGACGACGGCACAGTGGCGATCGGCGGCAGCGTCAAGATGGGCTATTTTGCCCAGCACGCCATGGACCTGCTCGACGGCGAACGGACCGTGTTCCAGTGGCTGGAAGATTCATTTCCGCAAGCAGGCCAGGGCAGTCTGCGCGCGCTCGCCGGCTGCTTCGGATTCTCCGGCGACGACGTCGAGAAGAAATGCCGGGTGCTCTCCGGCGGCGAGAAGGCGCGGCTGGTGATGGCGCATATGCTGTTCGACCCGCCGAATTTTTTGGTGCTGGACGAGCCGACCAACCATCTTGATCTCGCGACCAAGGAAATGCTGATCAACGCGCTCTCGGAGTTCGAGGGCACGATGCTGTTCGTTTCCCACGACCGGCATTTTCTGGCCGCGCTCTCCAACCGCGTGCTGGAGCTGACGCCGGATGGCCCGCATCTGTTTGGCGGGGGTTACACCGAATATGTCGCACGCACCGGACAGGAAGCGCCGGGATTGCGGAGCTAGCTCGCAGCTCAACTCTTTAACCCTCACCCTGAGGAACTCGCGGAGCGAGCGTCTCGAACCATGAGGGGTCGAATACCGTGGCGGACTGGGCAACTATTTCCGCACCAGCGGAGCAATCGTCTCGATCTCGTTGGTCCAGATACCGCCGGAATAGTTTGGCGGCAGCTGCGCCAGTTGCTCCGATGTATCGATGCCGGTCGAGAACCCGCCACCGCGATAGGGGCCGAGCACGAAGACCTCGCTGCCGGCCGTCTGCATGCGGTTGAGGAAGCGGTCCGGCCAACCCCATAGCCACGGGGCGACGTTGACCGGCAGCATGACCATGGCGTTGCGGCACGCTTTCGGAACCACGCCGCTCCAGCCATAGCCGATATAGCCGAGCAGGCAGCTCTTGATGGCCGCGCGCGAGATCGTGCGGACGTCGGGCATGAGCCGGCGCACGATCTCGACCGGCTCATCGCCGCCATACACCATGATCTGCGCCCGGCGTTCGGCGGGAAGCTTGGTCAGTACGGACGCGAGCTTCTCGCCCTCGGACGCGTCGCGGCTCTTTACATTGATCAGGAGCCGCTCTCTTGGAAAAGCTTCCAGCACCTCGACGAGCGTCGGCATCAGGCCGATACCCTTGCCGCGAAACGGGAAGGTCTTGCCGCCATCGGAAGTGTAGCCGTAGCCGATGTCGAGTTTCTTCAGATAGGCCATCGGGTGTTCGCGCGTCACGCCGTGGCCATCGGTGCGGCAATCCAGCGCCCAGTCGTGAAACACCGCGAATTCGCCGTCGGTGGTCGGATGCACATCGAGCTCGACGATATCGGCGCCGGCGGCAAAGCCGGCTCGCATCGACGCAATCGTGTTCTCCAGATAGTCGTGGCCGGACGGCAGCATCCTCGCGGCCGTGCAAGTGTCATTCTTCAGGTCGCGTTCGTCGAAGCGCTGGGCGATGCCGCGATGCGCGAGCAGGACGGGCGCGCCCTCGCGATGCGCGGCGAGACGGTTGGTGTTGTTGGCATAGATGGCGGCGAGGACGACGGCGGCCACCGCGGCGTATTTGAACTTTTTCTTCAAGGCCCGGCTCCGCGTCAAGGACGCCCTCGCTAGTCGGCCTTTCTGGTCGATTTGCGGCGGAGCGCAGCGCGTGCCGAAACGCATGGCGCCACAACATGAGCGCGGCTTGTCGGCGCTGGGTCCGCCCTTTACGCTACTTTGAAAAAGGGGAGCGTAACGGCCATGAAGCAGCTCAGGATCGGCGATATCACCATCGACGCGGTCATCGAACGGGAGGGGCCATGGCGCCGGCCGCAGGATTTCTTCCCGGCCTATGACGACGCCGTGTTCAAGCATCATCTGCCCGGCATGGAGCCCGAGGTGTATGACAGCGCGCTCGGCATGATGGTGATCACCTACCAGACCTTTGTGGTCCGCACGCCGCGCTACACCATCCTGGTCGACACCTGCACCGGGGAGGACAAGGGCCATCCGCCGCCGTTCGATTTCCCCGGCAAGGAGCGCTGGCGCAACGAGCTGTTCGCGCTCGGCATCGCCTACGAGCAGGTCGACTACGTGTTCTGCACCCATCTGCACATCGACCATACCGGCTGGAATACCACGCTGCGCGACGGGCGATGGGTGCCGACGTTTCCCAACGCCAAATACATATTTCACAAGAGGGAATATGCCGCGTGGGAAGCCGAGAACGCCAAGGGCGCCAACCCGCCAGGGACAGTCTTCCGCGACAATTGCCTGCCGATCGTCGAGGCCGGGCAGGCCGTGTTGGTTGACGATGATTATGCGCTCGACGATACCGTGACCCTGACGCCTACGCCGGGGCATTCGCCCTGTCACTGCTGCGTCAACATCTTCTCGAAGGGCAAGCGCGCAGTGGTGGCCGGCGATCTCATGCATCACGCCATCCAGTGCCGCGAGCCGGAATGGTCGGCCAAGCCCGACTGGGACCCGAAGCAATCGGCGGTCTCGCGGCGAAAATTCTTTGCGTCCGTGGCCGGCACCGACACGCTGATCCTCCCGGTGCATTTTCCGGCGCCGACGGTCGGCCTGATTACGGCTGACGGCGATCGGTTTGATTACCGGTTCAAGCGGGACTAGCTGACATGTCCGACAGCACCGTCTATGACTTCATCGTCGTCGGCGCCGGCTCGGCCGGCGCGGTGGTGGCGAGCCGCTTGAGCGAGAACGGTCTCTATCGCGTGCTGCTGCTGGAGGCCGGCACCAGGGGATCCAGCCATTTCTGGGCGCGCGTGCCGGTCGGAACCTCCAAGATGATCGACGATCCCACGGTGAACTGGTGCTACAAGTCCGAGCCCGACGAAGGCTCGGGCGGGCGGCGCATCGATGTGCCGCGTGGCAAGATGATGGGCGGCTCGAGTTCGATCAACGGCATGGTCTATATGCGCGGCCAGGCGCAGGACTACGACCATTGGGCCCAGCTCGGCAATCGCGGCTGGAGCTACCAGGACGTGCTGCCGATCTTCCAGCGCATGGAGCGCTATGAAGGCGGCTCCGACAAGTTTCGCGGCCGCGACGGATTGCTGCGCGTCAACGACACGCCGCGCAACAAGGTGCCGCTGCTCGAAAAGATCATCGAGGCTGCCGAGCGAATAGGGCTTCCGTTCAACCCGGACCAGAACGGCGAGACCCAGGAAGGCATCGGCATGTCGCAGGTGACGATTGCCGGTGGGAAGCGCCAGAGCACCGCGGTGTGTTATCTCGATCCGGCGCGGGGACGGCAAAACCTCGTCATCGAGCAGGGCGCGATGGCGGAGGCGCTGACCCTGGAAGGCAAGCGCTGCGTCGGCGTGCGCTACTCGGTTGGTGGCATGCGTCGCGAGGCGAGGGCATCGCGCGAGGTGATCGTGTCCGGCGGATCGATAAATTCGCCAAAACTGCTGGAGCTTTCCGGCATCGGCCAGTCCGAGTTGCTGCGCTCGGTCGGCGTCACGCCGGTGCATGAGCTGCGCGGCGTCGGCGAGAATTTGCGCGATCACTACTCGCCGCGGCTGAAGTTTGCGATTGCCGCCCGCAACATGACTTTTAACGACAATGCGCGGGGCTGGCGGCTGGCGCGCGAGGCGGTGAAATACGCGCTGTTCGGCACTGGATTCCTGGCTTCGACCGCCGTGCCGGTCCGGATGTATTTTCGCACCCGCGAGGGGTTGGAGACGCCGGACGCGACCATCTCCATCCTGCCTTTCCTCTACGAAATGGCCGGGCGCCAGCGCCGCGTCGCCAAGCGGCAGGGCATCACGATGAACGCGAACGTATTACGTTCGGAAAGTACCGGGTCGATCCACATCAAGTCACCCGATCCCGAAGTGGCGCCTGCGATCCGCTTCAATTTCCTGTCCGCCGAGCATGACCGCGTCGGCATCGTGGCTGTCATCCGCAAGGGGCGCGAGCTGATGGCGACGTCGCCCTTGAAGGAGATCACCGGCGAGGAGATTGCGCCCGGCGCCAAACTGCAGAGCGACGCGGAGTTGCTCGAATGGGTGCGCAACAACGCCGAGACCACCTATCACCCGGTCGGGACCTGCAAGATGGGATCGGATCCGCTAGCCGTGGTCGACCGCGAACTGCGGGTGCACGGCATCGAGGGCGTGCGCGTGGCCGATGCCTCGATCATGCCGACGCTGACCAGCGGCAACACCAATGCCCCGGCGATCATGATCGGCGAGAAGTGCGCCGAGATGGTGCTGACTTCGGCTGCGGGCCGCAAAGCTGCCGCGTAGCAGATAGGGATGGGAGAGGCAGGGGGAATGCAACGAATGGATTTCGAGACGCTGGTTCAGACCCGCAAGAGCGTGCGCGGGTTCAAGAAGGAGTCGGTCCCCCGCGCCGTGATTGAGGACATCATCGAGGTTGCCAAGCGCGCGCCGTCGTCGATGAACACGCAGCCCTGGCATATCCATGTCCTGACCGGCGAGCCGCTGGAGCAGCTGCGCCGGCGCAACATGGAGGAGATGGCAAGCGGCGCCAAGGTGAAGCGCGACATCATCAGCCATGGCGAGTACCAGGGCGTTCATCGCGGCCGGCAGGTCGACATCGCCAAAAAGCTATTCGCCGTGATGGGCATTGCGCGCGATGACAAGCCGATGCGGCAGGACTGGGTGCTGCGCGGTTTTCGGCAGTTCGACGCGCCGATCTCGCTGGTCCTGACCTACGACCGGGTGCTCGATCCCGGCGCGGTCTGCCACTTCGACCTCGGCGCGCTGTGCTACGGACTGGTACTGGCGGCGTGGGACCGCGGCCTCGGCAGCGTCATCAACGGGCAGGGCATCATGCGCTCGGATATCGTGCGCGAGATTGCCAAAATCCCGGAAGAAGAAGTGATCATGACCTGCGTCGCGATGGGCTATCCCGACGACAGTTTTCCCGCCAACGCCGTTCGCTCCGATCGCGCGGCGAACGGCGATTTCGTTCGCTATGTCGGCTTCGCCGACTGAAAGGCTTATTGATGAGTACCGATGAAGAAACCACGATGATCCGCGAGACGGTCGCGAAATTCGTCGACCGCGAGCTAATCCCGCTCGAACCGCATTATTTGAAGTCCAAACTGCCCGGCTCCGATCACCCGCACCTGACCGTCGAGCAAAAAGAGCGGCTGCGAACCGTGTCGAAGGATCTGGGTCTTTGGGGCCTCGACGCACCCGAGGACCTCGGCGGTCATGACCTGCCGACCCGCACCATGGCCGCGGTCCACGAAGAGCTTGGCCGGACCTGCGTGCCGTTCATCCTGCCGCCGGACTCGCCCAACCTGCGGATGCTGCAAGCGGTCGGGACCGAGGGACAGAAGCGAAAATACATGCAGCCCTATATCGAGGGACGCATGGTCTCGGCGATCGCGATCTCCGAGCCGGGCGCCGGCGGCGATCCCGCGGGCATGAAGACCCGCGCGGTGCTGGAGGGCGACCAGTGGATGCTCAACGGCCGCAAGATCTGGATCACCAACGCGCGAGCCGCCGATTTCATTATCGTCATGGCCCGCGTCGGCAACGACGCCCGGCAGGGCGGCATCACCTCCTTCATCGTCGAGAAGGGCACGCCGGGCTTCATCATCGAGCGCGAGATCCCGATGCTGGGCGGCGAGTCGACCTACGAGATCGTGTTCGAGGATTGCCGCATCCCGAAGGACTCCGTGCTCGGCGAGGTCGGCAAGGGCTATGCGCCGATGCAGCTGCGGCTGCGCACGCGCCGGCTCGAAATGGGATCGACCTGCATCGGCATCGCACGGCGCGCGCTCGACATGCTGTGCGAACACGCCACGCAACGCGAAACATTTGGCGTCAAGCTGGCCGAGCGGCAGGCGATCCAGTGGTGGGTCGCCGATATCTCGACGCGCATCCATGCCTGCCGTCTGATGGTGCGCGATGCCGCCGACAAGACCGACCGCGGCGAGGACGTCAAGCGCGAAGCCTCGATGATCAAGGTGTTCGCGACCGAAATGGCCTATGAGGCCTGTGACCACGCGATGCAAACGCTCGGCGCGCTCGGCATGACGCTGGAAATTCCGCTCAACGCGCTCTCCCAGAAGGCGCGCCTGATGCGGATGTATGAAGGGCCGAGCGAGGTCCATCGGCAGGCGATCGCACGCCGCGTACTGGGATTGCGGGGATAGGCAGACGGCGGCCTGCGCCCTATTTTTTGGCGACGCCGGCGGTCATTTCGGCAATACGCTCGGCCAGCGTCGTCATCAGGAACGGTTTTGTCAGCACCCGCATGCCGGGCGCCAGCTGGCCGTTGCCGATAATGGCATTTTCGGCATAACCGGTGATGAAGAGCACCTTGAGATCCGGACGCGACACGCGCGCGGCGTCGGCGAGCTGACGGCCATTGAGGCCGCCGGGCAGGCCGACATCCGTGATCAAGAGGTCGATCGGCGTGTCCGACTCCAGGATCCGCAGCCCGGACGGGCCGTCCGACGCCTCAATCCCGGAATAGCCGTGCTCTTCCAGCACTTCCGTGACCAGCATGCGGACGCTCGGCTCGTCATCCACCACCAGCACCGTCTTGCCGGTACGTTCCCCGGCATGCTTGGCAGTCGTCGCGCTTGCGGCGGATTCTTCTGAATCGCCATAATGCCGCGGAAAATACAGGCACATCGTGGTGCCGCTTCCCACTTCTGAATAGATCCGCACCTGCCCGCCGGACTGGCGGACGAAGCCATAGACCATCGACAGCCCGAGGCCGGTGCCCTGGCCGAGCGGCTTGGTCGTGAAGAAAGGATCGAACGCACGTGCGATCACGTCGGGGGTCATGCCGGTGCCGGTGTCGGTCACGCACACCGACAGATATTGCCCGGGCGGCAGATCGCGTTCCTTGGCGGTGCGCTCATCCAGCCATTTGTTGGCGGTCTCGATCGTGATACGGCCGCCCTCCGGCATCGCGTCGCGCGCATTGATGCAGAGGTTGAGCAGCGCGCTTTCGAGCTGGGAGGCATCGATCAGCGTCGGCCATAAACCGGCGGCCGTCACCACCTCCAGCGTGATCTGCGGTCCGACGGTGCGTCGGATCAGTTCCTCGATGCCCATGACGAGCCGGTTCACGTCGGTGGGCTTGGCATCCAGCGTCTGCCGGCGCGAGAACGCCAGCAGGCGGTGGGTGAGCGCGGCGGCGCGCTTCGACGCTCCCTGGGCAACGGCGACATAACGGTTGAGTTCGGAGGTGCGTCCCTGCTGCAGACGCGTCTCGAGCAATTCCAGCGAGCCGATGATGCCGGTCAGCAGGTTGTTGAAGTCATGCGCGATGCCGCCGGTGAGCTGGCCGACCGCCTCCATCTTCTGCGACTGGCGCAACGCCTCTTCGGCCTGCTTGCGTTCGGCGATCGCCTCCGCAATGCGGATCTCCAGCGTTTCGTTGAGATTTTGTATAGCGGTTTCGGCGCGCTTGCGCGCCGTGATGTCCTGGAACAGCACCGCGACCTGGCGGCGCTGGCGGGCTCGATGCGAAACGCGGCCAGTTCGAGATGGCGTCCGGTGGCGACCAGTTCACGCTCGAAGCGGATCGGTACCCCGGTCCGAAGCACGCCGCCGTAGAGTTCGGCCCAGCCGTCGGCCTCGTCGGGCACCATCTCGCGCAACTTCTGGCCGACGACATTGGGAATGCCGGCATGCAGCTCGTAGGCCGGGTTGGCTTCGATATGAACGTAGTCGCTCAACGGGCCGTGGGGGCCGTCGAAGAATTCGATGATGCAAAAGCCTTCGTCGATGGAATTGAAGAGGGTGCGGTACCGCTGCTCGCTGTCGGCCAGCGCGGTCTCGGCGCGCACCAGCTCGCTGTTGTCGGCGGCCGCGAGGGCCTTGAGCTGCGCGTTCTCGGTTTCGAGTGCCGTAATCCGGCGATGCAACTGTTCGATATCAACCGTCACGGTTACCCGCCCGAGGGCAACCGCCGAAACGACGGTCGTTTGGAGGATGATTTCAGCACGCTGGCAACATCAGGCTAAGCGGGAACAGGAAGTGCCCGCTTTTAGCACGCTTGTCGGCACGGGCAAAAGCCCGGCCGCGATGCCGTGGAACCGGCCTATGCCGCCCGCACCTCCGTGAGGAAGCGGTTGACCTGGCCGGCAAGGTCCTTGGACTGCGAGGACAGTTGTTCGGCCGCGCCGAGCACCTGGCTGGCCGCGGAACCGGTGTCGTCGGCGGCCTTCTGGACGCCCGTGATGTTGGAGTTGACCTCCTGGGTGCCGCGCGCTGCTTCCTGCACGCTGCGCGAGATTTCCTTGGTCGCGGAGCCTTGTTCCTCGATCGCGGCGGCAATCGCGGTACCGATCTGGTCGATCTCGGCGATCACGTTGGCGACGTTCTGGATCGCCGTCACCGTCTGGTCGCTCGCCGCCTGGATGGCTGCGATCTGTTCGGAGATTTCGGTGGTCGCCTTTGCGGTCTGGCCGGCCAGCGATTTGACTTCGGAAGCGACCACGGCAAAGCCGCGGCCGGCATCGCCGGCGCGCGCGGCTTCGATGGTCGCGTTCAGCGCCAGCAGGTTGGTCTGCGCGGCAATGCTCTGGATCAGCGTCACGACGTCGCCGATTTTCTGCGCCCCCTCGGCGAGCGAGCGGGCCGTGTCGCCGGTGCGCCGCGCATTGTCGACGGCGCGGGCGGCGATCTCGGTCGACTGTGCCACCTGGCGGCCGATCTCCGAAATCGAGGAGGCGAGTTCCTCAGTGGCGCTCGCCACCGTCTGGACGTTGGCGGAGGTCTGTTCGGAGGCGGCGGCGACGATGGCCGCCTGACGATTGGTGAGCGTTGCCGTCGACGACATCGACTGGGCGGTGTCTTCCATGACGGACGACGCCGACGACAGCCCGCCGACGAGTTCGGTGACCTTGGCTTCGAACACGCGGGTCAGTTCGTCGAGCACCTGCGCGCGGCGCATCTTGCCGTCGCTCTCGGAGGCCTTTTCGGCGGCAAGCCGTTCGGCCTGGATCATGCTGTCCTTGAAGACGCCGACGGCGGCAGCCATCGCGCCGATCTCATCATCGCGGCCGGTGCCCGCGATTTCGCCGGATACGTCACCACCGGCCAGCCGCGTCATCGTGGAAGTGAGGTCGACGATCGGACTGCAGACGCGGCGGCGCACCATCACGATCAGGCCGGCGCTGGCGGCGGTGACTGCGATGAGAACGGCGAGCGCGATCAGGAAGCTCAGGCGTGCGGACGAATAGGCAAGCCCGAGAACGTACTCGGCGTTGTCGTAGAAAGCGTTACGAACATCGACGACGGAGCCGAGGCCGAGCTGGGATTCCGCGAAGTACTTATCGACGTCGGTCGCAAATTTGCCGGAGGCTGCGCCTTCCTTGACGAGTTTCAATTCATTGCCGAAACGCTTGACGTAGGCCTCGTTCATCTTGTCCAGCGCCGCCGCGACATTGGCGGGCGTGGCAGGATTGCCGCGCAACTCCTGCAGCGACATCAGGATTTGGTCGGCGCGGCCCTGAGAGCGGCTATGTTCCATCTTCTCGGCCTCGGTGGCGACGCGGTTGTTGCCGACGAGGTTCTTGTGAACGCTGGCGTTGTAGCCGCCGACGTCGCGCAGGGTCCAGGCGATGTTGGCATAGACGGCTTGCCGGTAGGCGTCGCCGTCGAGCTGCGCCATGCGCCGGACCTGTTCGTCGAGCAGCGTCGTGACGGCGACATTGAAGGCCGCGTTGTCGGCGACGATCTTCCTGGCTGCGTCTTTGCGGGATTCGGCCGGGCCGTCGATGGCCTTGTCCATGGCCTCGCGAAGGGCGGCGAACTTGACGTTCAGCGCGTCGATGCCGGCGCCGAGGGCTGCGGCATCGTCGAGACCGCCGGACAGGTTCTTGCGGACCGCGTTCATCTTGTCGCGCGCGCCGTCGGTGTTCTTGCGATACTTGTCGTGGAGCTCGGTTCGCATTTTCGGGTCCACCGCGGGCGGCCCGTAGAGGATGTTGGTGGCAAAGCCGCGCTCGGGATTCAGGTAGCGTGGAATTTCGCCGACCGCCCGCACCACTTCCAGCCGGCTCTGCGCCACCGAGACCTTTTCCATGGTCTGATATTTGGAAGCCGCCACATAGATGGCGAGCCCGCCGCCGACGGCGGAAAACGAGACGATCGAAGCCGTGAGGAGAGTGCCGATTTTCATGTGGTTTGACCATTGCGCTGGTGCGGGCATGCGGGCCACCAGTATAAGTGGTGCTAATTAATCCGTGGTTTACGGGGGGCGTGCCGCCTTGGCGGGCGCCGATGCGGCCCTGCACCCGCCAACGGCATCCGCGACGTCGCAGGCCCCGAGGGGGCGCCGCTAGCAGGCTTCGTCGGCCACTGGCTCCCGCGATGACGGCCCGTGGCGGGCGCCGAGGTGCCGTATTTCGTCGCGCCGCTTGAGTCTCGCTCGCAGATACCCGCCAACGGCGCGCATCATGCGACGCGGTTCGACCGTTGGCTCAACAAGACAGCGTAGGCCGCTGCGGACCGCCGTCTAGCGCGTTGCTTCGGCCGTGCCCTCTGCACCGGAGCGGGAGTGAACCGCCGTCTTGGAACCCATTTCCTGGCAGGACAGTTGCGTCCAGGATTCGTCGGCAGCCTGCTGGTAGGCATGGCAGGAAGACGCGGGCGCCTCGGTTGCCCTTGCCACATGCGGTGTCGTGCCGGAATTCCTGGCGAGTGTCGGTGCGGCCAACGTAAGCAGTGCGGCCGCCGAACCGAAGAAGATCGCTTGTCCTAACCGCATCAGAATTCTCCCTGTCTCGATAGCGTATGCTTTCTTTTTACTAAGCGAGATTGTGGAAATTGTTGGAAATGACGGTAGGCGTCAGCAAGGCTTGCTTAATGCTTCGTAAACGAGCGGCGCCGCCGCCCTGGCAGCAGGACGAATTCCGTCGTGGCGTGGCGGAACGGGCCTTGTAATGACGCTGGAAGAGGCGGGTGACCCGCGAGCGCGGCTGACCTAGCGGCGCAGACGGGCGATCGTGCCCGCGACGATCTGCATGGTGACGCCGACGACCCATCCCACCATGATCATCGATACCCAGGCCAGATGCGGATCATGGCGCAGCACGATCACGCCGACGCATGCGAAGGCCGAGAAGGCCGCGAGGAAGGTGCCTATCGCGCTGAGCAGTTCCGGCGTGTCGATCTTGCCGATCCAGGTGCCGTCGACGGATCGGCCCGGTGCGTCGAAGGGAAGTGGCGGCGTATCGATGCCGAGATAGAAGCCGACCGCGCCGCCGATCATCATGGCAAGCAGAAAGGCCTGATTGGTGAGCGCGGCGTGGCTCGTTCCCACCAGGGCCGCCACAAACAATCCGCCCGCAGCGCCCGCCATGGCAAGGCCAAGGCGTTCCAGAATATGGGCGACTTTTCGAACACGGGTTTGCATGGGCGCTGCCCGCCGGTGAAGGAGCGAAGACTAGGACTGTTTCCGGCAAGGCGATAGCAACCTGAAGATGCAGGCAGCGCACCTGATGGGTAGAGCGGGAGGTGCTACCGGGCAGCAGGACAAGCCGGCGGATTACGGTTCGCCAATTCGATGGACGCCGATAGAATTGCGTATCCTTTCCAGGAGATGTGAACATGGGTCTGCTCCACAATCCCTTCGATCCCGCGCGCGAGACGGCGCTCGTCACCGGTGCCGGCAACGGGATCGGCCGCGCGATCGCGCTGGCCCTGGTCGGCGAGGGCGTGCGTACGGTGTTTGCCGATATGAATCCGGAGACGGTGACGGCAGCGATCAAGGCCTCAGCCCGGCCGGACCTTGCAGTGCCCTGGGTCGGCGATCTCGCCGATGCCGCGGCGCGCGATCGGTTGCTGGCGCACGCCGCTGGCGCGCTCGGAACAATAACGCATTTCGTGCACAGCGCATCGCCGCCGCGCCGTGAAGCCGATCATGCGCTTGGTGTCACGACGGAGACATGGGCGCGGATGCATGCGGTGAATCTCGAGGCTGGATTCCATCTCTCGCGCGAATTGGCGCGAAAACTGATTGCCGCCAAGCTGCCTGGATCGTTTCTGCTGCTGACCTCGTTGCACGCCGGCACTCCGCGCAATCTGCCGCATTATTCGACATCGAAGGCGGGGCTTGCGATGCTGGTGAAGGAACTGGCGAAGACGTTCGGTCGTTTTGGCGTCCGCGTCAACGCGCTGGTGCCCGGCGCGATTGCCGCCGGCGGCTTCGTCGCCGACCCTGCGCTCGCCAAACATATTCCGCTCGGCCGGCTCGGCGAGGCCAACGACCTTGCACCGCTGGCGCTTGCGGTGCTGTCGAACCGGATCTCGGCCTATGTCACCGGTGCGGCGATCGTGATCGACGGCGGCCTGTCGCTGACGAACTGGTTCGCGCCGCCGGAATTGGGGGATGTGTAGCTGGCGGGTTACCGGATGCGCTGATGTTTCGCGCGCCATTTCGGGCCCGGGCCGCGCATGTAGTGCAGTTCGGGTCGGTAGGGATCACGGGCGAGGTCGACGAACCGACGCCAGTGAATCAAGAGTCCCATGACGGGCCGGTGCATCAGCTGAATGAGCAGCATGGCGACCTCTCAATGCAGCTTGCCGAGCATCGATGAAAACGGCACGACCAGGATCTCATTGTTGAGGTCGTCGCTGATATGCAGCGTCCAATCGCGCCAGTCTTCGGGGCCTTGCCCCAGGATCAGCGATGTCACGACGCGGGCGGCGTGGTCACGCAACTCGGAGAGGCTGCCGACGGCGGTGCCGCGTTGATCGACGCATACGCCGTCAGAATTGGAGTAATGGAAATAGACCTTTGCCATGTCCGACTCCCTCGATTGCTATTCGCGCTGAAATAGCAGGCGCAGGGTCGGCTCGATATTCGGGGTGATTGCGTACGGAATTCTACGGGACTGCATCCTGAGCCGCGCGGAATCGCACGCCGGCAAATTTTTCGAAAATTATCATTGTCCACGGTAGGAACGAGGCTTTCGGTTCGGCCGTTTTACGAAGCCGCCGCATCCAAAATGCTGCGGTCTGGACCAGTGGAACCCTGGGAGAGCGACATGATGTCGGAAATGCAGATCCACACGATTGCACGCCAGATGATGGAGCAGCACGGCCTCACCGCCATCGCGCAGGCGGCCCGCAACGCGCAGGCCTGCGAGAGCAAGGGCAATACCGAGGAAGCCAAAGAATGGCGTCATGTCGAGGACGCCATGAAGATGATGCGGGGACCGCATCAGAGCTGAGCTTTGCGGAAGCTGCGCCGGTCACGCGCATGCGTGACCGGCGGCTATGTCTTGACGGCCGTTAACGCAGCGGCATCGGCGGGCGCACCACCGGCTGTCCGTCATCGGCCATCGCTTGTGCGGGCGGAGGCGGCGGCAATGCCGCTGCTGCCTGAGGCGGTGGCGGTGCGATAGGCGCGGCGGCCACCGGCGCGGGCGCGTAGGCCGGCGAATAGGTGGAAACGACTGGTTTGGGCTTGCGCACGGGCGGCGGGGATGCGGGGCGCTGCGCAGGCGGCGCCGTCAGCGCCGAAATTTTCGGTCGAACGGTCGGCTCCACGGGCCTGGTTTCAGCCGCCTTTGCCTCCGAAGCCTTTGCCTCCGAAGCCTTTGTATCCGAAGCCTTGGCAAGTTCGCGCGCCATCTGTGTCTGGCTCGCCTTGAGTTGTGCGATGGTGGCTTTCAATTCCTCGACCTGCTGGCCCATCGCGGCGAGATCCTGCGCCATCGATTGCAACTGGTTCGGCTCCGCGGCTGGGGTCGTGGCGGTGATGACGGCGGGGGCGGATTGATCTGCGGCGGCGGCTGCCGCCGGCTGTTGCGCGGGTACTCTTTCTGCAGCGTTGGCCTGAACGGCCGAAGCGTTCGACTGCTCTGCGGCGGGGGCGGCCGACGAATGCAGGGCCGCCAGTACGAAGGGCGGGGTCCACTCGGCGGCCATGGCCTTCGCCTGATCGCTGTATTGCTGGTAGGCGGCGGCTGCCGTGGCGCCGAACAGCGCGAGCGCCGCTATCGCCAAGCGCTTGCCCCATTTCGATGTCGGCTGCGCGGCGGGAGGCTTGAGAGCGTCGATCTTGATCTCGCTCGATCGCCCATTCCCGACCGGAATATCGCGTGTGTCCGGCGCACCGAGCGGCGGTTCGACTGGCGGAATGGATGCGGCTACCGATATCGGCGGCGCGACATGCACATGCGGCGCGGCTGATGTGCTGGGCGGATCGTGCGCCGGCGGAGGGGACTTCTCGGCATGCGCGGCGAGCAGTGTTTCGATCGCGAGCACGTCCGGTCGATCGGTATCTTTCATCGGCGTCGATTGCATTGGCGGTCCCTTGCTCAGTCCAATGTCACCCCGCATCGGGGCGGCGAGCATGCTTCGCGGCTTCAAATTCGGCGCGAAAGCCTTGTCCAAGCCGCCACACGGCCAGCGAGGTTTGACCAAAGCAAGGCGATCTCGTGAAGAGGTTGCGGCTCTGGGTTCCGGCGGCGGAACCTACGAAGGGAATGGCGAGCCAGGAACGCGTTCTTTGCGGTGGGGTGGGGCGAGCCCGCGCAGGCGTGATTGGCGCTACAGGGCCACGCCAGCGACGCCGGCGCGATGTCTGGCGTGCCATTTCGGGCCGGGGCCGCGCATGTAATGGCGCTCGGGACGATAGGGGTCGAAGGCACGCTCGATCAGGCGCTGAAAGCGCGCCAGGATGGCATCGAGGCGACGAAGCCGCAGCATGAAAGGGCGCACCGGCAGCATGGACGTCTCTCTCAGTGCGGTTTGCCGAGGACGAAGGCGAACGGCAGAACGAAGATCTCGTCGTCGAAATCGTCGCTGACATGAACGACCCAGTCGCGCCAGTCTTCCGCGTCGCGTCCCATGATCAGCGACCGGACGAGGCCGGCTGCGCGGTCGCGCGCTTCTGCGAGATCGCTCACCGATTCACCGGACCGATCGATGCGGACTTCGCGGGAGTTCGAGCAGTGGAAATAAACCTGGGTCATTTCGGCCTCCTGCGCTCAAAGCGAGCTGCTCCTATGGGTACGAAGCTAATCGCAGAAGGTTCTGCCTCTCCGTGATGCATCTCACAGTCGATCGTTAGGATTTTCTTAAGGGTGCGATGGTGAACTTTTAGGCATGGAATCGCAGCGGAACCGGACCTTCTGAGCCGGCAGTTGCAAGAGAGGCCGGCGGCGTAATGCCCGCCGGCCTTTTCTCTTGTCGCAAGTGCTGGGAATTCACGGCGCCGTGACATCGGGTTCGGGAACCAGCAACTCATCTTGTCCGTTCGTCCTCATATTTGCATGGAGGACGGACGATGACGAAATGGACCCTGCTTGGCGCGGCCGCGATTATCGCGACAGCGCTGGCGACGCCTGCGACGTCGCAGGAAGCTACCCAGGAGCCCGGGATGATCGGGTTCTACTACCCGAACTCGAACTACCTGCGTGGCGGGTATGGCGTGCGTACGCCGAGCCGCCATGACCACAGCTACTACCATGGCGGCTACGGGCCGCGCGCCTATTACGGGCCGAATGCTGCCGGCGTCGCGGCGGGCATTGTTGCGGGAACGGCGGCTGCCATCGCCGGCGCGCCGTATTACGATTCCTACGGCTACTACGAAGGGCCTTATTGATTGGTCCGGAAGCGCAACTGCGAGGAAGCGGCCGCAAGGCCGCTTTTTTGTTGGCGTTTCGTGTTGCGCGCGAGAGCGGCATTCGATGGTCATTCCATGCAGGCATGGGGCCTTGCACGGCGAGGGGCCGCGTGGTTCGACTGCATCCTCCACTATTTTAAGGGGCAGGATCTTGAGGGGAAGGCTTCATGGGAAATCGAATTCTCGTTCTCTACGGCTCCTACCGTTCCGACCGTATGGGCATCCGGCTCGCGAACTTCATCATCGAGGGATTTGCCGCGCGTGGCGACGACGCCGAACTGATTGACGCCAAGGCGATCGGCCTGCCGATGCTCGACCGGATGTACAAGGAACATCCGAAAGGCGGCGCGCCGGCCGCGCTCGAACAACTCGCCGAAAAGATCCGTAGCGCCGACGGCTTTGTGTTCGTCACCGGCGAATATAATTGGGGCATCCAGCCGGGGCTGAAAAATCTCACGGATCATTTTCTGGAGGAATGGTTCTGGCGCCCGGCCGCGATCGCGAGCTATTCCGCCGGTCGCTTCTCGGGGGCGCGCGCAGCGCTCGCGTGGCACGGCACGCTTTCGGAAATGGGCATGGTGGTGATCTCAAGCACGATCGCCGTCGGGCCGATCGCGCAGACATTGAACGAGGACGGCAAGCCGACGGGCGAGGGCGGCAAGGCATTGTCGCATGCATTCCCGCGCTTTGCCGACGATCTTTCATGGTGGATGGAAGCGGCGAGCGCGCAGCGGGAGAGGAAGAAGCCGCCATATTGAGCACGCACGAACCGTCGCCGCGAACGGTTCGTTGCCGCGTTTGCAACGCAATAATGGCAAAAGCACTCCCAGTTTTCGCCATGCCCCGACAGCAGATTGCGTGCACTTGCCATTTTCCAGCTGTCACAAACGGCCCGTCCGTACGGAAAAATCAATGTTGCCCTTGAAAATGCGATGCGGTCTGCTGGTTCTCGCGGTCACGGCCGCGCTCGGCGGATCGGTGGCCCTGGCGCAGAACCTTGATCGAGGCAAGCCGGCGACAAAATTGTTTGCCGAAAGCTGCGCGTCCTGCCATCGCAGCCCGCGCGGGCTTTCGAAAGGACGCTTTCACCTCACGCTCTATCTGTTTCTGCAACAACACTATTCCAGCGGTTCGAGCTCGTCCTGGGCGCTGACCTCCTATCTGGAATCGGTCGACAGCGGAAAGCGTGTCTCGACGAAATCCGCTGCCAAGACAGGGGCTTCGCGGTCGCGCCTGTTGCGACCGCCAGCGCCGGTGCCGGTGCGCTAAAGCAACACTCACGGCTTGCCCACTGGCTTGCTGCGAAATTTCCGCAAGCCTGCCATCTTTTCGACCTTTCACGGCCTAGCATCTTGGGCGTGTGCGTGGCGGGGAGTAACGAAGATGGTGGTGGCTGAGCTCAAGACCAAGGTGGAAAAGTACGAAACCAAGGCCTCGCGCTGCGAGCGGCAGGCGCGGGAAGCAACCGACAAGGCCGAGCAATCGTTTTACGAAGTGCTGGCCGGCTACTATGGCAGCTTGGCCACCGATTTCCGGAAAATTCTCGAAAAGCGGCTGGTCGCTTAAGCGACTGGACTGTTCACGCAGGCAGCGCCTTGCTCCGTTCGGCCAGTTTCACCATCACCTGCAGGGCGTGATTGGTGGGGGTGGGAATGCCGAGCTCGGCGCCCTTGCGCACCACATGGCCGTTGAGAAAGTCGATCTCGCTGGGTTTTCCGCGCGCGAGATCCTGCGCGGTGGACGACTTCTGCCGCGGCATCATGTTCGGGATGTTCAGGATATTGGCGAGCAGATCGTCGGGCAGCGATACACCGCTCGCGCGGGCAACGGCGATCCCTTCCTGCACGGCGCGCGTAACGACATCCTTGGCGCCGTCCACTTCGAGCATCGGCCCGTAGGAAATATCCGCAACCGCGGACAGCGCGTTGAATGCGCAATTGATCACGAGCTTGCTCCATAGCGTCACCTCGATATCGTGCGATATCGTGGTGTGGACGCCGGCGGCTTCAAGCGCCTGCGCCAGTGCTTCGCTCGCAAGAGAGCGGCCGATGGCGAGGTCGCCGCCGCCATGATGCCGGATGTGGCCGGGCCCGGCCATCTCGCTGCCGACATAAACGACGGCGGGAATGACGGCCTGGCCGATGACGGCCGAAAGACGCTGCGCATTGTCGACGCCGTTCTGCAGGCTGAGCACGGATGCATCCGGCCGCAGGCGTCCAGCGAGCGCGCGGCCGGCTTGCTCGGTGTCGGCCGATTTCACGCACACCAATACCAGATCTGGAGAGTCCAGCGAGGTCGTATCGATCGCGGCCCTGGCGGGGAGATGACCTTTGAACGTCTTGAGATCCAGCAGCAGGCCGTTGGTGTTAATCGCGTCGACATGCACGGGCCGGCCGACGAACGTCACGTCATGCCCGGCACGCAGCAGCAGCCCCCCATAATAACATCCGACGGCCCCGGCGCCGATGACTGCGACTTGCATCGGTTCTCTCCTACGTGTTGCTACCGAGTATTTCCGACAGCGCCGACAACAGCCGCTCGGTCTGCGCATCGGTGCCGACCGTGATCCGCAGGTAATCGGCGATACGCGGAACGGCAAAATGACGGACGATCACCGCACGCTGGCGCAGCGCGGCGGCAAGTGCCGCGCCCTCATGCGCGGCATGTCGGGCGAAGACGAAGTTGGCGGAAGAGGGCAGCACGTCAAAGCCGAGTCCGCTCAAACCTCGCGTCAGTCCCTCTCGCGCTTCGATCACGCGCGCCCGGCTTTGCTGGAAATACGATTCGTCCTCGATCGAGGCGATCGCGCCGGCCTGGGCGGGGCGGCCCAACGGATAGGAGTTGAAACTGTCTTTCACGCGGGTGAGAGCCTCGATCAGGTCGGCATCGCCGATTGCGTAGCCGACCCGCAGGCCCGCCAGCGCGCGCGACTTCGACATGGTCTGAACCACAAGAAGATTTTTGTGGGTGGCGACCAGCGGGATCGCGGTCTGGGCGCCGAAATCGACATAAGCCTCGTCGATCACGACTGGCGCATCGGGATGATCCTCGAGCAGCTTGGCGATTTCGGCCCGTGAGAGCGCAACGCCGGTCGGCGCGTTCGGATTGGGGATGATGATCGCGCCGGCCGACCGGCGATAATCTGAGACTTGTATCCGCATGGTCCGATCGAGCGGCACGGCTTCATGCGCGATGCCGAACAGGCGGCAATAGACCGGGTAGAAACTATAGGTGATATCGGGAAACAGCAGCGGCGCGTCATGCTTCAGCAGCGCGTTGAAGCTGTGCGCCAGCACCTCGTCCGAGCCGTTGCCGACGAACACCTGCTCGGGGCGCACCCTGTGATAGGTGGCCAAGGCGGCGCGCAAGGCTGACGCCTGCGGATCCGGATAGAGGCGCAGCGAATCGGCCGCCTCGGCGCTGATGGCTTCGAGCGCGCGCGGCGAGGGTCCGAACGGGCTTTCATTGGTGTTGAGTTTCACAAGCTCGGCGATGCGCGGCTGTTCACCCGGCACATAAGGCTTGAGTTCGTGCGTCAGGCGGCTCCAGAAGCGGCTCATTTGTCTCTCCTGCGCTCGTCCGGGCTACAAGGTAATGGCGATACATTCGAAGGTCCGCTCGGGGTGGACGAGCTGCGCCGCGCTTTCGACGATACGCATCTCTTCCGTGCCACGGGCCACGGTATTTTCCAGAACGGCAAAGATCGCGGAGGCCGCGTGGCTCAGCGCATCTGGTGTGCTCGAGCCGCCGACACGTGCCGCGGCGAGCAGTGCTGCGAACAAATCGCCGGTGCCGTTCGGGCTGATCGGCAGCTTTGGGGTGCGCACGCGCCAGGCGTTAGCGCGCTCGATGGCGACGCTCTCGATCTCGCCGCCGGGCGTATCGGCCAGTTCGGCGCTGGTGACGACGACGGTGCCGCGTGCCATGAACGCCCGCGCAGCCTTGATGAGTTGATCGATCGTGGCCGCCTTCGCGCCGCTGAGCCATTCGAACTCGAAATGATTGGGCGTGACGATGTCGGCAAGCGGACACAGCAGATCGCGCACCAGCGGCGGAATATCGGCGTGGACGAACAGGCCGCGATCGCGATCGCCGATCACGGGATCGCAGCAGTACAGTAGCGACGAATTTCTCGCCTTGGCGCGCGCAACGAAATCCGCGACGACCGTGGCGTTTGCGGCCGAGCCGAGATAGCCGGTCACGATCATCTGCGCGGCATCGATTGCGCCGCGCTCCTCGATCCCGAGCAGGAGATCGGCCAGCAGTTCCGCCTCGACCGCGCGGCCGCGGATCGTCGGATAGCCCGGCCGGTTGCTCAGCAGCGTGGTCGGCACGGCGACCACGTCGATGCCGTGCATCTGCATCGGAAACACCGCGGCGCTGTTGCCGACATGGCCGAAGGCGACCTGCGACTGGATCGAAATCACGTTCATGATCAGACTTTTGGATTAACTATTTTTCCCGGAGCGGGAACCCGCCGAGGTTAACACATTGGTTATTTGTTTGCGGGCATTTTCACAACCTCATTCAACAGGGAGGCACCATGTCTGACGTCACCATTCCCGGCGGCAAGATCCGTTCTTTCGTCGAGCGGGTCGAGAACATCGACGGCGAGCTGGCCGAGCTGAACGAGCAGAAGAAGGAAGTGTTCGCGGAGGCCAAGGGCGAAGGGTTTGATGTGAAGATCCTCAAGGAGATCATCAAGCTGCGCAAGCAGGACCAGGACGAGCGCGACGAGCATGAGAGCCTGCTCGATCTCTACATGCGCGCGATGGAAAGCGCGTCGGAGGAGAAGGTCGCGAAGGCGGCCTGAGCTAAGTCCAGCTACGGGCCACCTACGTCATGGCCGGGCTCGTCCCGGCCATGAAGGGCCAGTGATGGCGTTGGCAGGCCACCGCGCTCGCCAGACCTGCAGCCGCGTGGGTTGAACGCGTCTGCGGGGCGCGTTAAGCCGCCCGCGATGAACGAGCCGGATGGTGGCGGTAAGATCTCGGCGCGACAATTGCAAGCGAAGGCGGCGCTGGTCGGGATGGCGTGCGGCGCCGGCGCGGCATTGTGCTGGGCGCTCGGTTTTGTGGCGACGCGGCACGGGTTGAAGATCGGGTTCACGCCGCCCGATCTGCTGATGCACCGATTTCTGTGGTCGGGCGTTGCGTTCCTGCCGCTGGTGCTGCGCGCGGGCATCGGCGATCTCGGCGGCATCGGCTGGGGCCGCGGCCTGGTGCTGATGGTGCTGGGCGGGCCGGTGATGTCGCTCATCAGCTATACCGGCTTTCTGTTCGTGCCGCTCGGCCATGGCAGCGTGATCCAGCCGTCGAGCGCGACGCTCGGCGGATTGCTGCTGGCCGCGCTGTTCTTGCGCGAGCGGGTACCGCCCTCGCGCGTCGCGGGCGCGATCGTCATCGTCGGCGGGCTCGTGGTGATCGGCGTGGAGTCGATCGGCCATATCGGCGCGCATGGCGTGCTCGGTGATCTGCTCTTTGTTGCAACCGGGTTGATGTTCGCGGTATTCGGCACGCTGCTGCGGCACTGGCGTGTCAACGCATTCTCGGCGGCGACCGTGATCAGCGTGCTGTCGCTCGCACTGCTGCCGCTGTATGCGATGTTTGTCGGCTTCGCGCGCGTGACGGCGCTTGGCTGGTGGGAAAATGGACTGCAGGCACTGGCGCAGGGAATCCTGGCCGGCCCTGCAGCGCTTTATCTGTTCGCGTTCTCGATTCAAACGATTGGCGTCGCCCGCGCCGCGGTGTTTCCCGCGACCGTGCCGGCGCTGACGATTCTCAGTGGATGGTTGCTGCTCGGCGAGACGCCAACTGCGCTGCAGGCGGCGGGGCTCGCGACGGTGCTGTTCGGATTCTATCTGGCGCAGCGGCAGAGATAATGATGCTGCTGTGTAAAGCAGACATCACGCCCTGCGAAGTGAACGCGTTGTTAAGAATCGCTTCGCGTCGATTTGAACGATTCCGATTCGTTCTTTGAGAACAAAATGGAGTCGGACATAGAACAAAGCTGATGAGCGGATCATGCTCCGCTCATCAGAACGACGCGCCGGACCGATCTGTCGTTATCCGCCTTCGCTCACCGGCACGAATGCAGTTTGCCGTCGTAGCCGCGATACGTTCCCGACGATGCATTGTAGGTGCGGAAGCGGGCGCAGAGCATCACCATGGTTCGCTTGCGCGGCTTGTGGGTTGCCCTGGCTGGGGACGCCGGCTTGCCGTGCTCCACGCCCGTGCTGCGGGCAGCTATTCTTGATGGCTTGGCGACAGGCTTCTTCTTCAGGACGGGCTTGTCGTAAGCGACGGCTGCTTTGCCGGCAGGCGCCGGCTTCTGCTCGACAACCGCAGGCTTTGCCGGGATGGCCGAGGTTCGCTCCACGGCGGCTGGCTTTTCGATCGCGGCTGCCGGCTTTTCTTCGACGGGGGCTGGCTTGGTTTCGGCGGCGACCGGCTTGACTTCGACGGCTGCCGGCTTGTCCTGCGCGACGGCGGGTTTTTCCTCGACGGGCGCGGGCTTTTGTTCGACGACGGCGGGCTTTTCCTCCGCGGCTGCGGGCTTCTGCTCGACGACGGCGGGTTTTTCCTCCGTGGCTGCGGGTTTCTGCTCGGCGACCGCAGGCTTTTCTTCCGCCGGTGCGGGCTTCTGTTCGACGACGGCCGGCTTCTCCTCGGCGGCTGCCGGCTTGTCCTGGGCGACGACCGGTTTTTCTTCCGCGGCGGCTGCAGGCTTTTCTTCCGAAGGTGCTGCTGGCTGCGCGGCGGCCGGTGCCGGAGCATCGGTCGCCGATGTCTGCGCGAGCGCTTGCCCGCCGGTCGTCATCAACAAGACGCAACAAAGGACGCCGGCGCGCGCGGCGGCGGTCGAAAGAACTGACAAACGCATGGAATGATACTCAGCTGATGTGGGCCCCGTGAAAGCTCCACACGCATTTGCGGCAAGTCTGTGATCAGGGCCGCGCTTTCGCGCGTGACAAGGTGCATCAGGCTGGGAGTGTGTGCCGCCGGCTACAACATGCAACTTGGGGGCGTGTCGTTGGGAGTAATCGAGCCGGTCGCGCGAGTGGACGATCTTTCATGCGCGCCTTGCAGCCGGAATTGAATGGCGCAGCAGCGGTTGTTTGTCTATGCTGAGGGAATGTCACGGCTTTTATGTCTGTTCATTGCTGTCGCGCTGGCGCTCGGATCGGCTGTGGCTTCTGCCGAGCCGGCGAAGAAGCGGGCGACGGCGCGCTGGCATGGCTATGGTTTTCTGCCGGGCTACCAGCAGCCGCTGAACAACAGCGCTCCGCTGTACAAGCAGAAGGACGCGCTGCGCCGTCTGGCGCGCCAGAACCGGCGGCCCTGGTACATCGACCCGACGCCCGGCTATTACGACTGGAACGGCAATCCGCGCTATTTCGGCCGGCCCGGCTTCTACGGCGGCCGCTACAATGGCGGTGGTTTTGGCCCGTGCTGGACGCGGACGCCGATAGGCCCGGTGTGGAATTGCGGGTGAACCCGCTGCGCTGATCCGCCCTGCCTGCTCCCCTTGACAATACCGCGCCCCGCCGCCGGAATGCGGACAGCGCAATAAGCGCGGCGTCACACCAGGCGCATCAAAAACAATGGGGAGGGGTTGCGAATGTTTCGCCAGATAATCCGCCATGCCAGAAGGCTTGCGCTTGCCGTGCTTGCGGCCGCAAGTCTCCTCAGTTTCGGCAGCGCGCAGGCCGCGTTCCCGGATCGGCCGATCACGCTGATCGTGCCGTGGGCCGCCGGCGGCGGCACCGATGCGGTGGCGCGGCAGATCGCCATCATGCTGGAGCGCGATCTCAAGCAGCCGGTGAACGTCGTGAACCGCACCGGCGGCTCCGGCGTGGTCGGCCACCAGGCGATCGCGACCGCCGCACCCGACGGCTACACGTTCGGGCTGATCACGCTCGAGATCACCCTGATGCACTGGGCCGGGCTCACCGATCTGACCTTCGAAAAATTCACGCCGCTCGGGCTGGTCAACCAGGACTTTGCCGCGATCCACGTCAAGGCGGACAGCCCTTACAAGAACGTCAAGGAGCTGTTCGCGCACATCAAGGCGAACCCGAACAAGGTGGTCGCGTCCGGCACCGGGCAGGGCGGCAGCTGGCATGTCGCGCTCGCCGGCCTGATGCAGGCCGAGGGCCTTTCGCCGACCTCGATCCGCTGGGTGCCGTCCACGGGGGCGGCGACCGCGCTGACCGATCTCGCCGCCGGCGGCGTCGACTTCGTCGCATGTTCGATGCCGGAGGCCGAGGCGCTGATCAAGGCCGGGCGCATCCGCAGCCTGGTGTTCTTCTCGCCGAAGCGCGCGCCGAACTTTGCCGACGTGCCGACCACCGAGGAGGCGACCGGCCACAAATGGCACAAGGGCGTATGGCGCGGCTTCGCGGCGCCCAAGGGCCTGCCGCCGGAGATCGCGAAGACCTACGAGACCGCGATCAAGAAGGCCTGGGACAGCGACGAGTTCAAGGAATTCATGACCCGCCGCGGCTTCGACATGATCTATCTGGACGCGGCGAAGTATGGCGCGTTCATGAAGGCGGACGACGAGGACAACGGCAAGGCGCTGAAGTCGCTCGGGCTGGCGAAGTGAGGGGCGGAAACAAAAACAGCGAAAACAACCCCATGCAAAGTAGCGGCAAGGGCGATCTCGCGCGATGATAAATTCCGCGTAACCCGCTGGTTCTCCGTCGCTTTTGAGCGCGGCGGAGGACCGCTTCCGCTGGTCGGCCCGATGCGCGTCAACGAACGAAAGGCAAGGCCATGGAACTGAAGCTCCACCATGTGAACTATTCCACCAAGGACGTTGGCGCCGTTGCGGATTTCTACCAATCCCTCTTCAACATGAAACCGGCGCCGGGCTACGACGATGCGCGGATCACGTCGCAGGGCTACGACGGCACGGTCGCGTTTCTGACCGACGGCACCACCGAGTTTGACATCGCCCCGCAGGATCTCGGCGTCGCGTTCCGCACGATATCGAGGCGTTCAAGGCCATGCTGCGGGCGAAGAACATCCCGTTCGCCGACTATGGGGTCTGGGCGATCGGCGGCTGGTACCAGATCTTTCTGCAGGACCCGGACGGCACGATCTTGGAAGTCCACCAGACCGGCTACATGCAGCCGGGTGCATAGGCGCAGCCTGGCCCACTTTCACGGGAGCACCTGATGCGCATCGACGGGACGCACCAATAGCATCCGGGCTTACGCCTCCCGGCGCGGCGCGGGCGCGTCCCGCGACAATCGCCGGTTCAATCCCCAGACCACCGCGGCCGTCGCGGCCGTCGCGATCAGGTGCTTCAGGGTGTGGCCGGTGACGACGCCGAGCGCGGCCGCGATCTCGTGGTCGAACATTTCGGCGAGCTTGGCCAGGATGTACAGCGCCATGGCCGTGCCGAAGGCGATGCGATCGGCGCGGGGCGCGCGATGGATGGCCTGCCAGAGCGGGATCAGGATCAGCGCGAGGCCTTGCAGCAGCAGATACGGCCGCAGGTCGGCTGCGCCGTTCACGTCGGTGATGGCCCACCATGCGACGCTGGCGACGGCATAGAGGGCGAGCGCGATCACCTCCGGCCCGCTGTTCGATCCCAGGGTGTCGCCGCGGACGCCGGCGATCAGGCCGGCGCACACCAGCGCGATCGCCAGCATGTCCCAGATCAGGCTGATATTGTCGGGGGCCAGATGATAGAACGCGGAGCCGAACGCGGTCAGCAGCAGTCCGATCAGGAACAGCCGGTAGCCCGGCCATCCCGCGCGCAATGGCGCGCTGGCGCGGTGCGGCCGCAAGCTCAGCCAGCCCCAGATCGCGACCAGCGCGAAGCCTGCGTTGGACAGCACGTCGCCCGCATGGGGAATGCCGAAGGCGGACGAGTGATCGGCAAAATCATGGTAGTGCGCCGGATGCGCGATGCGCCCGTGCAGCGCCAGCAGCGCGATCAGGCCGACGGTGATGACCGTCGGCGCGTGCCTGATCCACGCAGCCGAGCGGCGGCGCTGGCCGATCGCGAGGTCGATGCCGGGGGCGGGGTGCATGGTCGGCTCCTCATTTGTGAGCGTTGCTCAAGAATGGGTAGCCTGAAAATGAACAATGTTCAATAGAAATTTTCGGGAGGACTTCGGTCAGCCTACGAATGCCCGTTGAGCAGCTTCTCAAGCCGCAATCGGTCGGGATCGTCGAGCAGTTCGTCGATCCGTTTCTTGACCGCCTTCCAGGCGTAATCGAAGGTGTATTCTTCCGAGAGCCTGGCGTCGTTGAGCAGGAATTGATGCCACGCCGCCAGATCGAATCCAAAATCGCGTCCGGTCTGGTTGGTCAGCGCCTGGCGTGCCTCCTTCATGGCGCTGAGGCGCTCGTCGTCGCTCGCCGGCTCGCTGCCGCCCGATGACAGGATCTCGCCGCCCAGCTCGAGCATGTCCATCTGCAAGGGCGTCGCCCTCCCGTAACCGCGTATCGTCATGACGTTGTCTCCACCTCACGGAACCCGGCTGCCGCCGAGCGCCATCACGCGCTGCTGCCAGAATTCAATATATCGGCTCGAGTGTCCAACCTGTTGCGGCGTGATGCCGCCCAACAGGCTGTCCACGGCTTGCAGCGCGCGGCGCTCGGTGACGACTTCACGGATCGCATAGTCCAGGCGCGAAGTCCTGAACATCGCCGAATGGGCCGTGGTGAGATTGCCGGCATGTGAACTCAGCACCGCCTCCCACTGCTCGGCATGGACGAGCTCATGGGTTCCGGCGACCAATTGCCCGGCCTCGGTCTTGCCGAAGGTGGCGGCGTCGAGCGTGATCGAACGCAGGCCGGTGGCGCGATCGACCGTGAAATAGGGTGACTGTGCAGCCGCATCATAAACCACATTGTCGACCAGGCTGGCCGCGTTGCGGCCGAGTGCCTGCGCCGACCGGTCGATGATGGCCGTGGCCCGGACGCTGCGATCGCCGACCCCGAACGCAAACGGCTCGCCGCGCGCGATGGCGCCGCCGGCAACGTCGTCGATGCCGCGCGCCGCGACGCGGGTGAGAGCGCCGGCATCCTCGGCCACTCCGACGAGCTTGCCCGCGGCGTTGACGGTCTCGGCGGCCTTGCCGGCATCGGCGAGCTTGGCGATCTCGGCGACCTTGCCGACGTCGTTCAAGACCGTCGCGGCCCGGCCGGTGTCGGCGACCGCAGCAGCGCCGGCGCCGCCTTGCCCGCCCGGGATGAAGAACATGCCGACGGTGCCGACGGCGTTGCCGACGAACTTGGCCGGGTCCTTGGTGAAGCTGGTGGCGGCGCTGTCCCACAGCGCGCCGGCCAGCTGCGCATTGCCTTTCGGATCGGTGAGCCAGCTGGTGGGCTGAACCATGCCGGCGATCTTGCCCAGCGTCTCGACGGTCTGACCGGCGGATTTGAGGCGCGCGATATTGGCGTCGGGATTGGCCGCCCATTCCAGCGGATTGGCCAGCGATGATGCGCCGTCCGCGAGCTGCACGATGCCCTTGCCGGCGCCGTAGACGGATGTCGCGACGCCTTCGACGAGCCCGATCTGGGCGGAGGCCACTTGCCCCGCGACGCCACCCTTGTCGCGCAGCCAGGCGCGGCCTTCGTCGACCTTCTGCTCGAGCTGCTGCTCCTTCGCATCGATCCACGCGCCGACCTGCTGCTTGGTCGCATCGACGTCGCGGACCACGGTGGCGACGGCGTTGGCCCCCGCCTTGGCTTCCTCGACCGCGGTGCTGAAGGCATCGCCGGCCGCGTGCGCGGTTTTCTCCGCGGCGTGCGCGATGCTGTCTTTGGCTTCCCTGGCGAATCCACCAACGCTGTCGAGCAGTCCCATCGCGGTCTTTCCTTCATGCCGACGCCCCGGGGGTGGTCGCTGGCATGAAGGAAAGGCGAGATCGGTTCAGTGATCTTTCTCACATCGCTTGCGGCGAAGACGTGCTGACGCCGACACGCCAAAGCGAGCGAGTAGCCCGCATGAGCAGCGCGATATGCGGGAGCAAGTTGATAGAGCAGTCCCGCATGTCGCGTTGCTCATGCGGGCTACGCTTCCAGCCAACGGGGTCGCGCAAATGCGCGCTCCACGATGTGTCCCGACGTTACGCCTTTCTCGGGCCGCAGACGACCTTGCACGAGTTGAATTCGCACAGGATCGCTTGTGTACGGCGACAAGCTTTGGTGTTGCGGAATGGCATGAAGCTGTCGGCGCCTAGCAGTAGTTGCTCGCAGAACCCGAAGTCCGTGCAAATCCCGCTGGAAGGATTGAAGTGGGTGCATTTGCAATGCTGCGCAGCGGTCGCCGGTTTACTCCCGATGATTGCCAAGGGTACCGCCACCAGCGCCCCGACCAACGTCACATGAAGCAATCGCATTGTCGCCTCCTATGTTGCCTGCCGTGCCAAAGCCAGGTGACATTACTACCGCAATGCGCGCGTGACGTGTGGCGCCGTTCACATGTCGGCCTATCGAAGTTGTGTCGGCGCCGCAGCGTTGCGGGGCGGATTGGCGTGAGTAGTAGCCCGCATGAGCAACGCGATATGCGGGAGCCAGCGATAGAGCGGCTCCCGGATGTCGCTTCGCTCATCCGGGCTACGGTCCCTGCGCTATCGCTTCCGTCGATACACCCCTGAAAACGACACGTTGGCGCCGCCGCAGTGCAGGTTGTCGCCGACGACCAGCAGCTTGCCGACGAGCTGCATGGTGACCTGGCAGTCGTTTTCGTCGGTGCCGTCGCCGAATTTCATTTTGTCGGCATCAGGCTTGGCGTCGTAATCGAGTTCGCCGCTGTGGGTGCGGGCGCCCGAGCCCCAGATGGCCTCGCCCTTGATGGCGAGCGTGCCGGGCGCTTTCGATGGTGTGATGCGGATGACATTGTCGTAGGCGCGCCATTCGCCGCGCCAATCCCGCATCGCCGGCGGTCGTGTGTTCGCCTGCCACGCCAGCCGGTCGGTCTCGATCCAGCCGACCGTCTCGGTGCCCTTGCGCGGTTGAAACCAGCTGCAGGCGAACTTGCCGAGCGTCCGCGAGGCAAGGACTTCATCGCCGGGGATGACATAGGTCTTCAGGCGGCAGGCCGCATCGTCCGGGCAGCGCGCGCTGTCATCGCCGTGGAAATGGATTTTGTCGCCGGCCGTGCCTGTGATTTTCGCCAGCCGGTAGTTCGTGCTCTCGCGCGGAAAATATCCGTTGCGGCACGCGTTGTCGGGATTGTCCTTGAGCTGGGCGGAGACGGGCGCGGCCTGCAGCAGGCTCCAGGCGAGGAGGGCGAGCGAAGCAAGGACAAGCCGTCTCATCTCGGGTTTGCCTTTCGGTTGGCTTGTTCGCGCGAAGCGAGCAGGGGCATGCGGCATATCACAGAAGGCGGGGCGCGCTCGTGTCTTTATGCACGCGCCGTCACAGGCGCCCGGGCACCGGCATGCCGCCGGCGCGGGCATCCGACACACGCACCACGCAGCAGAGGAGACGATAATGGGAGACGGAATAAGCGGCGCGGGGAACGCCCCCGCCCATCAGCCGATCCATCGCAGCGGCACCAATCTGGCTGACGACATGGCGACCAAGGCCAAATTCGACCAGGCGCTCAGCCAGGAATCGTGCCCTCCAGGACTGAGCCGCCGGCCGCAGGAGGGCTGCAATTACCTGCGTCCGCCGGGCCAGCCGGAGAAGAAACCAGACCTCACTCCCCACGGCGATGCTGGCAAGGGCCCCATGAGCGGCCCCCGCTCCGACGGACCTGACCTCACGACGCCCATTCGCAAGAAGCCCGATTCCTCCCCCGACATTAAGCTCCCAGACATCCGCCCCACCCACGACACGACACCGAGTGGGACGCACGTCTGGGGGATTAAAATCCCGATCTGAGCCTGACGGAATGGCGCGCCCGCATCGGGCCGAACGTCATGGCGACCTGGCCGGGGGACGACGAGTCGCTCCGGCCAGGCTGTCGAGCGAGTAGGGCGGGTTAGCGAAGCGTAACCCGCCGACTTGGTCACGTGGACTGGCGGATTACGTCTTCAGCTCATCGCTCCGTGAGGAAGCGTCGAAGGCTATGCACGCCTCAGCAGAGTCGCCCGATACGATCGGGATAGACAAGAAACAGAAAGGTAAACGCAGATGGGTGTTGAACCAACCGGCGAGCCAAGGATGAGCATGAGGCTTGGCGATGATCATGCCGACAAGAAGAAGCAGGCAAAACAATTCAACAGGGAAGTCGATCAGGCCAAAGCGGCTCCCGACGATGATGCCGCGCCGGCGGAAAACGCGCCGCAGCGCAAAGCCATCGGGGGCTGGCCGACAACAGGGTCTCTTGTCACGATCCCGCAGTTTACCGACGAACAAATCTATGGCGAGACCGATGCGGCCTTGAAGAGGATCGACGCGCAGATCGCGGAGGACCGCGCGATCTCGAAGAAGCCTTATGAGAAGCGACTTCAGCATGCTCGGAACCGTGTGTCTGATGGTATGGATACCTGGGCTACCCCGAAGTACAACGCCACCAAGATGACCGGCGATATGGTCTGGAACTACGGCCGGAACAATACGTGGAAGGACGACCAGGGGCGAGAACTTCCGTTTTTTACCGAAGGTGAAAAAAAGGTCGTCTACGAAGATCAAAAATCCAAGCAGCAGTGGGCCCAGCAGGAACAAAAAGAAGCCAACGAAAGAGAACTGACACGCGTTCAGATCGCGCGGGACGCACAGGTGAAGAATGGGTTCGACCGGATTCGTTCTCCGGCAGCCGTCCTCCAGCCGCTTGCATTTGGGGCACTTGGCGGTCCCGTGTTTGCGGCCTACGCCGGCATCCAAACCGGCAAATCGGTCGGTGACGCCTACAATGCCTGCAAGAACGGACCCACGACGGAATGTCTTGCCGCGGCGACGCACGCCGGCATTGCTGTCGCAACCGACGTCTACGCGTTAAAATCAGGCGCGCCGAGCAAGAGTCCACAAGTAGACTCTTCCGTCTCGGGCGAGATCATCAATCGAAAACTGCCGGATGCCGCGCCGCACGCGCCCGCGGAGCCGAAGGTGATCGTCGACCGCAGCGCCTACATGGTGGAGCCCGGCCAGGCGGGCATGTCGAAGGCGCTCGGACTGGATCCATCGAAGACCCGGGTGGTCGCGGGTGCGAGCGACGGGCAGGGTGCCGACTTCCAGGTGGTAGCGGGCGGCGCTACTGCGGCGGCCAGCCCGCAAAAGTCGTTGCCGCCGGGGGTAACGTACACGCAGCCAAAAGGTACCGGCACTGAACCTTACGGAGGCATCACCATCAAGCAGAGCGGAGACGTTCATGTGACGACGAGTACCCGCCCGGGTGGATACCCTTCTCACCAGGACTTGATGAACGGCCAGTTTGGCCGAGTGCAAATCGGGGAAAGGCGCTTTGGTATCGAGGGAGGCAAGGGGAGCGCGATGGTCACGAAGACCTCGGGCTCTACGGGCTTCCCGACCCGCAACGACCTGCCGTCCATTCAGCGTGCATTGTCTGAAGCGGGGCGTCTGGAGGGTGCCATCGTTCACGTCGTCGAGGGAAAGACGGCGACGACGTTGAAGTGGACTGACGAGGGTTGGAAAAGCACCAAATAGCGCGCAGCGAGCGTAGCCCGGATGAGCTGCGCGATATCCGGGGCGATGTCAGAGTTGTCCCGGATATTGCGGAGCCTGTCATCGGGCGCGCATTTGCGCGACCCGTGGGCTCGTCCGGGCTACTCGCTTACTTGAACAGCGCGAAATAGATCACGTAGAGCCAGCCCAGGAGGCCGTGGATGATCGCCCACAGGATCGAATGGTTGTTGGTGTAGGAGATCGCGATGGCCAGCGCCGAGCCGAAGCCGACGCCGTATTTCGCGCCCTCGACGCGAACCCCGTAAGATCGATTTTCGTTCATTGCGGTGCTTCCGGAAAGTTAAGCGTAGCCCGGATGAGCGCAGCGATATCCGGGGGCGATGTTGGAGGTGTCCCGGATATCGCTCCGCTCATCCGGGCTACGTCGACAATTCTGCGGCCGCGCCGGCTACGCCTTCTTCACGAACTCCGATTTCAGGTTCATCGCGCCGATGCCGTCGATCTTGCAGGCGATGTTGTGGCCATCGCTCGCCTCGGTGAGGCGGATGTTCCTGACCTTGGTGCCGCCCTTGACGACCGATGACGATCCCTTGACCTTGAGATCCTTGATGACGATGACGCTGTCGCCATCGGCCAGCACATTGCCGTTGCTGTCGCGGACGCCCGGCTCGGGCGAGGCCTCCACGGCAGCGGCCGCCTCGGCGCTCCATTCATGCGCGCATTCGGGACAAACCCACAGGCCGCGATCCTGATAGGCATGCTCGGATTGGCATGCCGGGCATTTCATGGCGTCGTCCATCGTCGACCTCGTTCCCCTGTTGGCGAGCACCGTAGGGTCATGTCCGGGTAAATCAAGCAAAGAAGGCGGCGGGAGACGTCAGGCTGGAAGTTGGCCGATGGGTAATGCCATGCGCTGCTGGCTTTCCGGAGTTGAGTGCGCTGGCACCGTAATTCCCACCGACTTAATCGCGAGAGCTGCGGATTACGAGAAAACTTCGTTGATAACCACTTGCGGATGCGCGCCGACATCTGTATTTGGGAACTGGCTCCTGGATAGGGGCCGGAAATGGAAACCAGGACTGGTTTCGGAATTGACGCTATAACGGCCACATTTGTTGCCGTCGCGATCCATCCGGGATCGGTCCTCTAGCCTATGCAGAGGACCAAAATGAACAAATCTCTCACTATCAAGATTAACCAGTGCACTGAACAGGTCGTCGGCCCTGTTCGGAAGTTTTACGGCTTGCTACCGCCCAAATCGGTAGTGCAGTTGTTGGATACCGATGATCTTGCCGCAAATCCGCGATCGGCAAAGAAAGGCTCGGTAACGGCTGACATCGAAGACAGCCTTCGCCAGCCGGCAGAGTTGTTTCCGGCGAAGACAAAGGGGATTCTGCTCGCGTCTTCGTCCTATAAGATTCTTGATCGCGATAGGTATCAGCTTAGCTTTGTCGAGCCGGAGACGGAGGGCATCCTTGACGGCGGCCACAATGCGCTGGCGGCTGGACGGCATATCCTGCGTGAGGCTGGGATGAGCGATCGTGAACTCAATCGGATCAAAGATTGGGATGCGTTCCGGAAAGCGTGGGCCGAGAACAGGACGGCGATTTCAGAAATTGTCGAAGCGCTTGAATTTGAGATGCCGATCGAAATTCTCGTTCCGGCCGACATGCACGATGAAGAAACTGTTGAGACGTTCCGTAGCTCGCTTCTTGAGATCGGAGCGGCTCGCAATAATAACGTCCAATTGAGCGAAGAAACGAAGGCCAACAAGAAAGGCTTCTACGACATTTTTAAAGAGCATCTCCCGACGTCGTTGGTGCCGGAAGTGGAATGGAAGACCAATGATGGTGGCCGCATCAAGGTTCGCGATGTAATCGCGCTCAGTTGGGTGGCTTTGTCAAAGCTGAAGTTGCCCGGCGGCCTGCGCGTTAATCCGAACCAGATCTATCGCAACAAAGCAGTCTGTGTTTCAGTCTTTAACAAGCTCTTGGAGCACAGTGATGTGTCGAACCCGACGGAAGGCGGTTATGCTGTTCAGGTTCACAACGAGGCTGTGAAGTGTGCGATGAAGATCGCTGGAGTCTTTCCTGACTTGTACGATATTCTCTTCGAGGAGATTCCGCTGGCGTATAACAAGGCTGGTGGCAGCTTCGGAAAGATCTCTGCGGTGAGGATCTACGATCCCGAAAAGGCTGCGGACAAGAACCCTAAATATCTCAGGGCCAAGCCGACAACGCCGTTCTTTCAGCGTCCGGTAAATTACACATGTCCAGACGGCTTCATTGTGCCGCTGCTCTACGGTTTGCGGGCATTGCTCGATGTGGACAAGGACGGTCTTCTGGTATGGAAGACAAATCCGCAAACCTTTCTTAGCAAGCATCTTGTTGAAGTAATGAGGAACTACCGGCTCGTGATCGAGATGGCCCTGTGGGACCCTCAAAAGGTAGGCAAGAACATTAGCGCCTACGAGTTTGCCGAGAGCACCGTGGCGGCGATCTATAGCGTAAGGTTCAGCAAGTCGGCTGCTTAGCCAGCGGCAGCCGTGACAAAGGGCCGCCATTTTGGCGGCCCTTTAATTTTCAAATTCCATCCGCAGCGCGGTTGCGCTCCGCTATCCACCTGCGAGCTTTACGGCCCGCCAATCTCTCTGTCGCCGCTGCCGATCATGCAGCGAGATCACCGCTCTGAGGGTGATCGCCCTTGTAGTTGGAATTACGGTGACAGTGCACCGTAATCTCAGTTTCTCACGTTACTTGAGCGAGGAGGGTGAGTTAGCTAGACCAGACGACGCCGTTAGCGAAAATCCATTTCAGTGAACGTCAATAGGAACCTGAGCAATGTATCGGCGGCATTTCTCATGGCGAGCTCTCGCCAAGCCTCGGAATTACGGTGACAGTGCACTCAACTATTGCTTGGTCTTATGCGGTGGTTGCCAGGCTGGGCTTTAGAGTTAAGTGCACTATCACCGTAATCGCCGTAATCGCGTAATCGATCAAGTCTAGGCCGGATTAGCTAAGGGCGTAAACCACCTACGAGTTCTAATGCGCCTACCTTTGGCCGTCATCGGACATCGCTAATCGTCTAGGCTTGTTACTCTGTGTCCCTTTTTCTTGGCGTCTTGTAAGAACTCAACGATGCTCTTTGGGAGCGGACGTTTAATGCCTTTTGATATTCGGCGAAGCCTCTCCAGTTCCGGACCGCGGATCTTTGCGGCACTGATACTGATATCGAAACGCTCCGCAATTTCTTCTGGTGTCATTTGTGATGTCATCTAGGCTAGATGTGCTGGTGCAAGGAAGGCTGCTGCAAATCGATTAGCTTCGTTTTCTTGCCGTCGAATCTTTTGGACGATCTGTTCTGCTGGAGCTGCGGTACTTCCGCGAAAACGAACGCCATCGTGGCCCAAAGCGACGTGACCTACTTCGTGAGCAATAGTAAACCTGGCCCTTCGCCGCTCTACCACTGAATACGTAAACATGGAGTTCGCGGCGCAAAATGTGCTTTCGCGAATGTAGAGAAGTTTTTGAAACGAGTCGTATCTGGCCTCATCATCTGGCATTTCATGATCAGGGACGCGAACGTAATCCCTGATCATTCCGTGATCTTTTAGCTTGAATACCACCGTCGGCATGTCGGGGCGAAGTTGGTCGTCGATTCCAAGCTTGATCCGCAGGTTGCGCGCGGCCGACTCGATTTCGTCGTCTCCCGACATGACATTATCTCCGAGTTACAGTTAGTTCTAAAACTGACTCAGCTACACCCCGTGGTACTTCCACACGTATCGCACTTCATACACGTCCCGTTCCGCACCAGCGTGAAGTTGCCGCACTCCGAGCACATCTCGCCCTCGTAGCCCTTGGCCTTGGCTTCCGCCCGGCGTTCGGCCTTGCTCGGCGCCACCGCCACCGCCGCACTGCCGGCCTTGCTCCACTGCACGGCTTCCAGCCGTTCCGTCGGCGACAGGTCGTGGGCCGCTTCCTGCTTCAGCGCGACGGCGCCTTCCATTGTGTCGGCGAGGCGGGCGCTGGGGCCGTGGCCGCCGATCGCGGTGACGTTGCCGGAACCGCGGGCGTCGACGTCGACGCCGCGCATCACCACCAGATTATCCGTGCGCGAGCGGGTCAGGCCCTTGGACAGATACTTGTTGGCCTGGTGGCCGTCGTGCGGCTCCTTGCCTTCCTCGACGCCCTTGCCGAGCGCGTCGAAATTCGACTCGGTCGGATCGACGTGCGCGAGATCGAAGCGCGACATGTAGCTGACCGCGAGTTCGCGGAACACATAGTCGAGGATCGAGGTCGCGTACTTGATCGAGTCGTTGCCCTGCACGGGGCCGGCCGGCTCGAAGCGGGTGAAGGTGAAGGCGTCGACATACTCCTCCAGCGGCACGCCGTATTGCAGGCCGAGCGACACCGCGATGGCGAAGTTGTTGATGAAGGAGCGCAGCGCCGCGCCTTCCTTGTGCATGTCGATGAAGATCTCGCCGATGCGGCCGTCGTCATATTCGCCGGTCCGCAGATAGACCTTGTGGCCGCCGACGACCGCCTTCTGGGTGTAGCCCTTGCGGCGGTCCGGCATCTTTTCGCGCTCGCGCATCACCACGATGCGCTCGACCAGCTTTTCGACGATCTTTTCCGACACCTGCGCGGTGCGCGCCGCCATCGGCTTGTCGTAGTAGGTGTCGATGCCGTCATCCTCGTCGTCATCGTCGCTGATGAGCTGCGAGTTCAGGGGCTGGCTCAGCTTCGAGCCGTCGCGGTAGAGCGCGTTGGCCTTCAGCGCGAGCTTCCAGGACAGCAGGTAAGCCTGCTTGCAATCCTCGACGGTGGCGTCGTTCGGCATGTTGATCGTCTTGGAGATCGCGCCCGAGATGAACGGCTGCGACGCCGCCATCATGCGGATGTGGCTCTCGACCGACAGATAGCGTTTTCCAATTTTGCCGCACGGGTTGGCGCAGTCGAACACCGGATAGTGCTCGGCCTTCAGATGCGGCGCGCCTTCGACCGTCATCGCGCCGCAGATGTGGACGTTGGCGGCCTCGATCTCGCGCTTGGTGAAGCCGAGGGCGGCGAGCAGGTCGAAGCCGGGGGCCGCGATCGTCTCGGCTGCGATCTTCAGCGTCTCGCGCAGAAAATCCTCGCCAAAGGTCCACTTGTTGAAGGCGAACTTGATGTCGAACGCGGTCGGCAGCGCCTTCTCGACTTTTGCAAGTGCTTCGTCGGTGAAGCCCTTGGCCTTCAGCGTCGAGACGTTGATGCCGGGGGCGTTGGAGAGCGAGCCGTGGCCGACGGCGTAGGCCTCGATCTCCGCGATGTCGGCCTCGCTGTAGCCGAGCGTCCGCAGCGCCACCGGCACCGCCTGGTTGATGATCTTCCAGTAGCCGCCGCCGGCGAGCTTCTTGAATTTCACCAGCGCAAAGTCTGGCTCGATGCCGGTGGTGTCGCAATCCATGACGAGGCCGATGGTGCCGGTCGGCGCCACCACCGTGGTCTGCGCGTTGCGGTAGCCGTTGAGTTCGCCGAGCTCGAGCGCCTGGTCCCAGGCCGCCTTGGCGCGGTCGACGATGTCGGCTTGCGGGCAGGAAGCGTGATCGAGCGGCACGGGGCTCACCGCCAGCGCCTCATAGCCGCGGGATTCGCCGTGCGCCGCGCGGCGATGGTTGCGGATCACGCGCAGCATGTGCGCGGCGTTCTTCTTGTAGCCGGGGAAGGGGCCGAGCTCCTTGGCCATCTCGGCCGAGGTGGCATAGGCGACGCCGGTCATCACGGCGGTCAGCGCGCCGCACAGCGCGCGGCCTTCCTTGGAGTCGTACGGCAGGCCCATGGTCATCAGCAGGCCGCCGATGTTGGCAAAGCCGAGGCCCAGCGTGCGGAACTCGTAGGAGAGTTCGGCGATCGCCTTTGACGGGAACTGCGCCATCATGACGGAGATTTCCAGCACGATGGTCCACAGGCGGCAGAGATGCTCGTAGGATTCGATGTCGAACCGCTTGGTCGTGGTCGAATAGAACGTGATCAGGTTCGCCGAGGCGAGGTTGCACGCGGTGTCGTCCAGGAACATGTATTCCGAGCACGGGTTCGACGCGCGGATGTCGCCGGACGCCTTGCAGGTGTGCCAGTCGTTCATGGTGGTGTTGAAGTGCAGGCCGGGATCGGCCGAGGCCCAGGCGGCGTGGCCGATCTTTTCCCAGAGCTCGCGGGCCTTCAGCGTCTTGGTCACCTTCTTGTTGGTGCGGCCGATCAGGTTCCAGTCGCCGTCGGTTTCCACGGCGCGGAGGAAATCGTCCTTCAGCGAGACCGAGTTGTTGGAGTTCTGGCCGGAGACGGTGAGATAGGCTTCCGAATCCCAGTCGGTGTCGTAGGTCGGGAAGTCGATGTCCTTGTAGCCCTGTTTTGCAAACTGGATCACGCGCTTGATGACGTTGTCGGACACCAGCGCGCGGCGCGCGAGCTTGATCTCGCGGCGCAGGGCAGGGTTCTTTTCCGGGTCAAAACAGTCGTCGCCGGAGCCTTCGCAGTTCACGCAGGCCTTCAGCACGGCTTTCAGGTGCTTCTGGTTGATCTTGGAGCCGGTGACGAGTGCGGCAACCTTCTGCTCCTCCTTCACCTTCCAGTCGATATAGGTCTCGATATCGGGGTGGTCGGCGTCGACCACGACCATCTTGGCCGCGCGGCGCGTGGTGCCGCCGCTCTTGATCGCGCCCGCCGCGCGGTCGCCGATCTTGAGGAAGGACATCAGGCCGGAGGAGCGGCCGCCGCCGGACAGCTTTTCGCCTTCGCCGCGCAAACGCGAGAAGTTGGAGCCGGTGCCGGAGCCGTATTTGAACAGGCGCGCCTCGCGCACCCACAAATCCATGATGCCGCCCTCGTTGACGAGGTCGTCACCGACGCCCTGGATGAAGCAGGCGTGCGGCTGCGGATGCTCGTAGGACGACTTCGATTTGGTCAGCTTGCCGCTGAAGGGATCGACGTAATAATGGCCCTGGCCGGGGCCGTCGACGCCATAGGCCCAGTGCAGGCCGGTGTTGAACCACTGCGGCGAGTTCGGCGCGACCATTTGCTTGGCGAGCATGAAGCGCAATTCGTCGAAGAACGCCTGCGCGTCTTCTTCCGACGAGAAATACTTGCCCTTCCAGCCCCAATAGGTCCAGCAGCCGGCGAGGCGGTCGAACACCTGCTTTGCGCTGAGCTCGCTGACGAAACGTTCGGATTCCGGGAGGAGGGCCAGCGCCTCGGTGTCGGGCACCGAGCGCCACAGCCACGACGGCACGGTCTCTTCCTCGACCTTCTTCAGACGCGCGGCGACGCCGGCCTTGCGGAAATACTTCTGCGCCAGCACGTCGGAGGCGACCTGCGACCAGAACTGCGGCACTTCGACATTTTCGAGCCGGAACACGATCGAACCATCGGGGTTGCGGATCTCCGATGTCGTCAGCCTGAAATCAATCCCCGTGTAAGGAGACTGGCCGGAAGTGGTGTTGCGCCGCTCGATTCGCATTGGTAGTGCCCCGTCTTTGCCCGGGTCCGCCCACTGCGGTTGGCCCGGATGTTATCAGTGAGCCGACGGCCTGCACCGGGATTGTCGCCAATCCCCGGCGTTGCCGTCAGCCAGTTCGACCGGTGGATCCGGCCCTGTTTCTGTCTTCGCCACCCCAAGGCCCCGCCGGGAGGCAGGACCAATCCCTCAAACGCAACACAGCACCTGAGCCATTCGGCTCGTTATCCGGTGCGCCGGCCACCTCCGTTTCGAGACAGACAAGCCCGCGATCCGTGCCTCGACCGGCCGGCGCAGCGCTTGTTTGGAACCCGTTTGGGAGCGTCCGGCGGGACCCAAAACTCAACTCGCGCCGTCCAGAGCTAACGCTAGGCCAAACCCGTCCGACCCGTCAAGGACTAGTACGAGTTCCTGAATCAAACACTAAATATGGTGGAAAGCTTGGGAAAACAGGGGGCGTCTCGCCCCCGTGATGCCGCCAAGTATCGGTGAGTCCTCAGGGATTCCCAACACAAAAAATTTGTTCGGGCGTGTGGAAATCGGCTTCGTCCCGCTGTTCACAGGGCAGGTATTTTTTCGAGCCCGAGGGTTGCGCTGCAGAGACTCAGGTGAGGCTACGGTGCGGGAGGTCTGGCATGTCCGCGCCCCCGTGGTGGCCGCCGCCGATAAGCGGCAAGGTGATGGCCGATTCCATCGCTTTTCCATCCCATCTCGTTGCCTTGCCGGGCGCCATGACAGAATCAAAACCCGCCGCGCCGGGGCGGATCGCGCCCGCCGGCCTGATGTTCCTCGCCATCACCTCGGTGGGCTGGGGCTTCAACTGGCCGGTCACGAAATATCTGCTCAGCGAACTGCCGCCGCTCACCCTGCGCGGCGCCACCGGCGTGATCGGGGCGGCGCTGCTGGCCGGCCTGGCGCTGGCGCGGTCGGACAGCCTGCGGGTCGAGCGGCATTTGTGGCCGCGGCTGATGATGGCGGCGCTGCTCAACGTCACCGGCTGGATGGTGCTGATGGGGCTGGCGCTGTTGTGGCTGCCGGCGAGCGAGGCGGCGCTGATCGCCTACACCATGCCGGTATGGGCCTCGCTGATCGCCTGGCCGGTGCTCGGCGAGCGGCCGACATGGCTGCGCACGGTGGCGCTGGTGATGGCGTTCGCGGGACTGGCCACGATCATGGGCGGCAATGGCATCTCGGCGGCGACAGAAAAGCTGCCGGGCATCCTGATGGCGCTGACCGGCGCGATGGGTTTTGCGCTCGGCACCGTGCTGGCGAAACGGCTGCCGCTGCCGCTGCCGCCGATCCCGGCTGCGGCGTGGCAGATCGGGCTGGGATGTTTTCCGATCGTCATCCTCGGCCTCGCCTTCGAGACCACGCATATCGAAAAGGTCACGGCGCTCGGCTGGTGGCTGCTGGTCTATTCCACCGTGATCCAGTTCTGCATCGCCTATGTCAGCTGGTTCGCCGCGCTGGCGCGGCTGCCGGCCTCGGTGGCGGCGATCGGCACCATGGCGGTTCCGGTCATCGGCGTGGTGGCGTCGGCGATCGCGCTGGGAGAGCCGCTCGGGCTGATCCAGATCGTGGCGCTGGTGTTCACGCTGGGCGGGGTCGTGCTGGCGACAAGATCGTGAAGTCTCTGGTGGCCAAGCTCCTGGCCCAGGGAAATTTCCCTGTCCGATTGTAATGCCTGCCGGTTTGCGGTAGCCGTCGGCGCGGAACAATTCTGGTATACTGTGTTTGGTATAATTAACAGAGAGGGAGAAACATGGCGCGCAACATTCTGATCCTCGGGGCCTCTTACGGCTCGCTGCTGGCGACCAAGCTGTTGATGGCCGGCCACAACGTGACCCTTGTTTGCCGCCGCAAGACGGCGGACCTCATCAACCGCGATGGCACTGAAGTGCGCATCAAGCTGCGCGACGAGGCCGTGCATCGCGCGATCTTTTCGCGCGACCTGCCGGGCAAACTGGATGCGACCACGCCGCAGGACGTGGATCTGTCGCGCTACGATCTGGTCGGCCTGGCGATGCAAGAGCCGCAATATACCAACCACACCATCCGCGTGCTGATGATCAAGATCGCTTCCGCAGGGCTACCGTGCCTGTCGATCATGAACATGCCGCCGCTGCCTTATCTCAAGCGCATCCCGGCGCTGGCGGAGATGGACCTCGAGGAGGCCTACACCAATGCGTCGGTGTGGGAGCGCTTCAAGCCGGGACTGGTGACGCTGTGCTCGCCCGATCCGCAGGCGTTTCGCCCGCCGGAAGAGGCGGCCAACGTGCTTCATGTCGGCCTGCCGACCAACTTCAAGGCCGCCGCCTTCGAGGATGCGAAGCACAACGAATTGCTGCGCGAGCTCGAAGCCGGCATCGACGCGGTGACGCTCGACGGCAAGGACGTGCCGGTGAAGCTGAAAGTGTTCGACTCGCTGTTCGTGCCGCTGGCAAAATGGTCGATGCTGCTGACCGGCAATTACCGCTGCATCACCCCGCACGAGCCGCAGTCGATCCGCGACGCCGTGCATGGCGACCTGAAACTCTCGCGGTCGATCTATGATCATGTCGACAGCATCGCCCGGCGTTTGGGCGCAGACCCCGCGGACCAGGTGCCGTTCGAAAAATACGCCAAGGCGGCGGAAAGCCTGCTCAAGCCGTCATCGGCGGCGAGGGCGGTCGCCAGCGGCGCGCCTTTCATTGAGCGGGTCGACCTGCTGGTGAAGCTGGTGTCCGACCAGCTTGGCGCCCCCTCTGCCGAGATCGACCGCACGGTGCAGACGGTCGATCAGAAACTGAACGAGAAGATCGTGGCGGGGGGATCGGGGTCGGAGTAGGGGATCGATTTCGGGATTTGAGGTAGCGCTGAGCGCTGCGATGCGGCTAAGCTGAACGCCTTGCGATCAGCGGCTCGGATCGGCATTGCTGCATTTCGCGTTCCTCCAGTGCCGACCGCCCTTGGGCAATCGCAGCCAAGGTCGCGATGGGCCAATTTCTGCTTTGCAGCAGGCGCGGCGAAACATGCCAGCGCATGCTCCGCCCAATGCCGTCGGTCCACGATTGGCCGGAGTCAACGCTGCGCCGGTGAACCAGAAAGGGCTTTGACGCGACGAAACACTATGGATTTGGAAGACCTTCGATTGGTGGATGGACTGGGCCGACCCGTGAAATTTTTGCTGAGAATTATGCTTGCGACCGCACTCGTGAACCTTGCGCCAGCCGTCGCCAAGGCGCCGAAAGAAGCCGTCGCGTCGCCTGCCTTGCAGAAGGAATTTGATGGCTTCATCGAGAAATTTCGCGCGGCGCTGAAAGCAAACGATTCCGCCGCCATCGCCGGTATGGCGCGATTGCCGTTCATGAACGACAGTGACATTCGCGACGCCGCGCAATTTCGCGCCAAGACCTATGCGACCTCATTCAAGGCGAAAAATCGCGCGTGTCTCCAGCGCGGCAAGGCCCTCTACGCGCGCGAGGAAGACAAGACTGACAGTTACTACGTCTTCTGCGGCGAGGACATATTCGTCTTTACCAAGACGCCGGCGGGATTCCTGCTTACGGATATTAGCGTGAACGACTGATCAGGCAGCAATATGCGCACCGATCGGTCTTTAGCCGCCGGGCCAATAACGCAGACGGCCGCCGAAGTCCGCTCACGGTCACAAACCGACCGGCGCAGTAGTCGAGCTTGACGTGTCGGCTAAGGGCCAACAACGCACATGCGGTTCGCCTGGTCACGCCGGTGGAACGACTAAGCCTCACTTCGACGACGTAAATCGATGCACTGACACTGACGTCCCGATCTTGAACGTCATCAAATCCTCTCCGACTTCCAATGGACCGTCAAAAGTTCGTCGCGTTTCCGCGATGAGGTCGGCAACGGTGGCTGGCGGTACCGCTTCGCTCGCGAGAAAAACCAGGTGTGTGTAGGCGGCAAGCTTTGGTTGGGTAATCGCGAACAACTTACCGGCTTCGGTCGCGGTCGTATGATGGGCCATGATGCGCTGGATGAACGGTTGTGAGAGCAGTTCAGGTCTGACAATCGCTACCTCATGAATGAGCAGATCGGTGTTGGCCCCGTATTTGATGACGTTCTGATTGTAGCGCGTATCGCCTGAGATCAAGACGCTACGACCGGCATATTCGATGCGGTATCCGTACGCCGGTTTGATTGCCGCACCGTGGTCGACTTCAAAGGCGGTGACCTTCACACCACTTTTTTCGTAAACCACCCCATCCGCAATAAATTCACTCACCTCGATGCTAGCGCCTTGCGGCGGAAGCTTTTCATCCTCGATGCGAATACTGATATCGAGCGCGTACGCCTGCTCAAGGTGGGTCATCAGGGTCTTTGCGCCCTCCGGCCCAATAACCCGCAGCGGCGTCTTTCGCGTTCCGAAGTACGATTGGAGCCAACCGGTCAACCACAGATCCGGAATACCGACGGTGTGATCGGAGTGAAAATGCGTGAGCAGAAGCGCATCGATGCGGCCGAGCGGCACGCCGAGTTGATTGAGTCTGATCGATGCGCCGCGGCCGGCATCGAACAGCAGTTTTTGATCGCCTGCCTCGACGAGTGTGCTTGGACCGAAGCGGTCGGGCACCGGGATCGGTGTCCCGGTGCCCAACAGCGTTACCTTGAAATCATCCCCACCCATTATTGCCCCATCTTGATGCCGGAATCCTTGACGACCTTTGCCCAATGGGCCATCTGCGATTTGATCAGTTCGCCGTATGCGAGCGAGGTGCCGCCTGCCGGTTCCGCTCCGACCCGCGCGAAGGCCTCACGGACTTTCGGCTTGCCCAGCGCCTTGTTGATCGCTTCGTTCAGCCGGCCGATGACGTCGTTCGGTGTCCCGCTCTTTACGGCGAACCCGACCCAATCCTCCACCACCAGGTTGGGAAAACCTTGCTCCACAATGGTGGGAACGTCGGGGAGTGCCGCGATGCGTTTGGGCCCGGTGACCGCCAGCGCCCGCAGCTTGCCGGCCGCGATCAGGTCGACCACCGGAAGCGTCGTGATGAACATGAAATGATTGGTGCCGTTGAGCAGATCGCCGATCGCCTGCGGGAACTGGTTATAGGGGACATGGGTGGCGCGGGTGCCGGTCTGCAGCTTGAACATCTCGCCAATCAGATGAGCGGGTGTCCCGAACCCGCCGGATGAGAAGGTGAGCTTGTCGGGTTGACCCTTCACGAGTGCGACCAGTTCGGAAACCGACTTCGCCGGCACCGCTGGATTCACCACCAGCACGTTGTACGATGTCGATAGCTTGATCACCGGCGCGAAGTCGGTTTCCAATCGGAATGGCATGTTCGGCAGGAACGCCGGCGCGGCGCTCACCGGCACCGCCATCGCGAAGATGGTATGTCCGTCGGCTGGGTGTTTGAGAACCTCGGCGCCGCCGAGCGTCTGAACGGCGCCGGCCTTGTTCTCGACGGTGACGCGCCAGCCTTCACTTTCCGATAGTTCGGTTGCGATCACCCGGCTGATGACGTCCGGCGGCGTGGCCGGAGCACCCGGCACCACGATGGTGATGGTCCTGTAAGGAAATTGCTGTGCGGTGACCTGCGCAATGTTGGCAAAGGTTGCTGCTGTCAACGGGAGCATCGTGAACATCACTGCCCGAAAATTTCGAACCACGTTCATTGCGTCCTCCTTGTTCAGGTAGGGTTGAAATTTGCTCAGTTGCAGGAAACACTCACGGCTGCCGGCAACCTCTTCATGGGAACCAGCCGCCGAACGATCCGGGGCCGAGAAAAGATGAAGCGCTTGTAGCCAGCGACAACGAAAGCAAGCAGGCAACACATTGTGTTGAGGGCGCTTACGGATGCGAGTGCGAAGTCCGCGAGTTTGACCCAGCAATAGAGCGCAGTCGTTGCGTTCGCACCAATCCACACTATCCAGCACGTCAGCGAGATGGCATGGGCACCCTGGTGGTCGCGCGCGACCGCAGCGATCTGAGGAATGTAAGAGACCAGCCGAAGCAGGTTGAATAATCCGAAGGCGAAGCTGATAGCGTCTGCGGTGTCCGGGGCCAACATGTCCTCGTTCTCCGTGTTCGGTATCGAGTTTGGCGAGCGCTTACGCATCGTCTGGTACTTCGCGCGCTGGAGAATGCGGCCGGATCGTGCTTCCGCAAATCAAAAAACGCGCTGATTTCACTAGGTGAAACCATTGATTTCACTACGTGGAACGATAAATCCGAGATAACTTCGGGTTGCACTGCCGTCATTTCAGCGCGTGGCGAGGGTTCGCTTCATGACGAAGACGATCAGGAGCATTGAGCGCGGCCTTCAGGTACTCAAGGCGCTGAACGCGACGCCGATTTCCTCGCTGCAGGATGTCTATCGCCTTACCCGAATTCCGAAGCCGACATTGCTGCGAATTCTGCACACGCTTGAACAGTCCGGCATGGTTTCGCGCCGGCTAGCTGACGGGCGCTATCGCATCAGCACTAGTCTGACCCGCCTCGGGCGGAAGCGCGACCGCTACGATCGCGTCGCCGAGGCGGCCGCGCCAGTGCTCGACCGATTGTGCCAGAAGGTGTCGTGGCCATCGGACCTGATGGTTCCCGCGGGCGACCACATGGAGAACCGGGAGTCGAGCCGGACCCAAAGTCCCTTCATGACCTTCTACAGCAAGGACAGAGTGGGCATGCCGGTGAGCTGGTTGTTGTCTGCAGTTGGACGGGCGTACCTGGCCCATTGTCCCGAAGCCGAACGTCAGAAGATAATCAATTTGCTCCGCAAGTCGGATAAGCCGGAAGATTGGCTGGCGCGCGATCCAAAGCGTATCGGTGAGATTTTATCCGAGACCCGGAAGAGAGGTTATGGCTTGCGTGATCAGGCATTCGTCGGCGGACCTTACGGCGCGCAATTGCCAGATGGGTTGGCCGGCATGGCCGTTCCGCTCCTCGATCGAGGGCGAGTCCATGGCGCGATCAACGTGATCTGGCCAAAGTCTGCCCGCAGTGTCGAAGAGATGGTCAGGGACTGTCTGGGCGATCTCCAGTCAGCCGCAACGGAAATCATACACACGCTACGTAGCGAGCCGGGAATCTGACCTGGAGTCTGTTTCGGGTCATCATCGGCGGTTTGATCCGGGATTATCGGCAGGTCAATGTCCGCTCCAGCGCGAAAGCGGCTGCGCTTTATGAGTCCGCATCCTAGCTAGTCCTCGCGCGCCACTCGAAACCCCATATTACTCGCCAAACCATACCATGTCCTCGAGCTGCGTGCAGGGACACGGTGCCGATTGCAATAGGATTCGTGGCAGAGGATCGGTGGGGGCGGGGGTCCCGTAACGCGGGTTTCGCTCAAATCTCCAGCCGTAGCGTTCGGCGTCGGTGGTCTAGCCGGTGCGTCGAACGAAAGAGCCAAACTGCAAATGGCTCACGGCTTGACATAGGCCCAGCCTTTCTCCTGCAGCTCCATGATGCGGATGACGCCGGACTTCACCACTTCCGCCGCGCGGATGAGCGGTATGTCCTTGTTCTCGGCCTTGTGCATGTTCGCTTGCGTGTTGCCACAGGCCTTGAACGAAATCTCCGGGTTGCTCAGCGACATCGTCTCGATCCGCGCTTTGACGGGCGAGGTGTCGTCGCGCAGCATGTGAAGGCCCGGTCCGAAGGTGACCACTTCGATTTTTACGGTCTCGCCGGTTTCCTTGTAATAGTCGACGACATTCGTGGCGTTGTTGAGCGCGAGATTCATCGCTGCGGGATCGTTGCTATTAACCTGAAGGATCAGGTGGTGCTCCTTCTTCCCTGCGGGATCCTCGGCTGCGAGCGCAAAGGCAGACGACTTTTTCGTCTGCGCCTTGGCCGAGGATTTTGCGGGAGTGATCGCCATGCGTTTCTGCGCGGCGGCATCGGCTTTTGGTGTCCGCGTCAGCGGCCGTTGGGCATCCTGTGCCGCCGACAAGACCGTGGTGACCAACAGCGCGATCGCGCCCGCGATGGCGGCCCTCGCGATATACCCAAGCATACTCATCGTCCACCTCTCTTGAAGAAAGCTTCACCTTGATTGTCGGTTGTTGGGCTTGGCGATGGCGCGTGGCCATTTGCATGTCGCGCCGATCCTTCCCCGTAACGCTTCAAGCCCTTCGAGCGCGAAAATTCCGTCAAGCGCGCTTCCCGACAGCGGAAACAGCCGCACAACGAGTTCCCCATCGTTCGGAAGCGACTGCAGCAACGCGACAACATCGCCTTTGAACGCAACGCCGTCTCCAAATGCCGGTGCGGCGCCTGCGAGTTGCACTGACGGACCGCCATTCACGCGATAGGAAATGAAGTAGTTATCGCCGCGGTCGGTAATGGCGGGCCCCTCAACCACGAGTTCGGTACGTTCGCCGCGGCAGCGAATGGTCAGCCGCATCTCCGAGGCGTCCGCAACCTTGCGCGATGACGTCGTGGCCGTGGCAATCGGCGAATAGTCCACAGGTGACGTCGTCTCGCTGACGATCCAGCCATCACCCGCGAGCGCGAGTTGGAGCGGCGGCGCGGGGGCACGCGATCGCCTGTCGAGACATTGCAACTGACCCGCTTTGTCCACCATGGAGCAAGCACGAGGCTGAGCCGCCGGATCGTTCGCAGCTCGCACCGATGCAATCCCGCTCATGACGGCAAGGACAACCGGCAACGGAGTGGCCAGGCCCTTCTTCGCGATGACCGCTTTCATTTCGATGCCTGGCTGCCGCGCGGGTGGCGATCGAGCCAGGCCTGTGCCGCGGGGAAACGGGTGAGACCCGGAACCGACGCGGCAAGATTGATCGATTTCCATTTCGGATCGAAGCCGGGCCCCTGCAACCGATCCAGCCGCGAGAAAAGATGATCGACAAAGCGCGCGACGCGATCATAGCGGTTCGACGTGGTCGGCCAGTTGAAGGCGACCAGCGCGGTGGGCACCGCGATCGTCTCCACGCGCTCACCCTGATTGATCAGGTTGGGATAGTCGGCCGCCGTGAGGTTCGACGGAAGATAGTAGTCCTCCAGCTTTCTGTTGTACGGGACAGCCACGAACTTGAATCCCGGCTCAAAGCGTCCGCGCACAAAAGCATCGATCGGCTTCGATGTGATGAAAACCACCGCGGCCATCCCGCCTTCGCCTTTGCGCATCTGTTCCAGCGCGACCTGATGCGGAATGAACGTCTTCTCGACGTCGAGACCGACACGGCTGAAGATCAGCGGCCCCGAGTAAGCCGCGGCTGTGCCCTGCGTGTTGAAATTGACCTTCTTGCCGGCGAGGTCGTTGAGGCTCTGGATCTCGGGCCGGACGAAGACATGCAATTCCGACGGGAACAGATTGAGCACGTAGGTGATCTTGCGCTGAATATCCGGCACCTGGTTCTTGTACTCGTCGAGCGAGTCGGAATTGATGATCGCAGCATCAATACCGCGCAGATAAAGCAGGGAATTGACGTTCTCCGTCGGCCCCCGTGTCACGACCGGCAAAACATGCAGATTGTCGCCGTCATCGACCACGCGGGCCATCTCTGAGGCAAAGCGGATCGGCGCCCCCTCCAGGAGGCCTCCGGCAAGGCCGACCGTCCAGGCGTTGATGGACTCCTTCGGCTTCGCCTTCGCGGTTTCTTGCGGTTTGGGTGGCGGATTGGTCCGCTGCGGGCGGGCGTTTGGGCCGAGCGCATTTGTCGTTTGTGCGTCCACCAGGGACGGCTGAATGGCCAGGAAGAGCGCACCCCATGCGGCGAGAGAAAGCAGGGGGCGTGATCCGATCAATCTTTGCATCGGGCAACTCCTACATTTGATTGCATACCCGCGACGCGGCGCGTCGGATCGCGTTTCCGCTTTCTTGAATCCTTTGGTTCCGGTTGACGTCCAAGCTTGGCGGAGAGCGCATACCTCTTCGCATCGTCACGCGTCGCAATTTGGGCAAAGCGTGCATTTTTTACGTTTTTCAACCGGGAGTGCACGCTATCGTGCATAGCAAACGTCAACTTCTGCATCCTCGTGGCAGAGTAACGAGCCGCCGCGCAGCGAGCGGTCGGGGGCGTCATAGAACGAGTTTTTGCCAGCGGTGACCAGATGATAGCCCGGTGAAAACCTGTCCGCACACCATTCCCGGATGGAGAGCGGGTCTTCAATATCTGTCATCGTGGAAGCGCGGAGATCAGCCGTGAGAACGCGATAGAGCGCGCCTCACTCCGTCAGCGCGCGGCGGATCATGGTGGCGAGCTGGGACTTGCGGTACGGCTTGGTCAGCAGCAGCACGCCGGGATCGAGGCGGCCCTGATGTGCGATCGCATTGTCGGTATAGCCCGACGTGTAGAGCACCTTGATGCCGGGACGCAGCTTGCGGACTTTCTCGGCGAGGTCGCGGCCGGACATGCCGCCGGGCATGATGACGTCGGTGAACAGGAGATCGAACGCCTGTCCGTCCTCGACCAGGCTCAGCGCCGCCGGGCCGTTGGCGGCCGCCACCGTGCGGTATCCCAGACTCTGCAATTGGGTGACGACGAAATTGCGCACCATTGCATCGTCTTCCACCACCATGATGGTTTCATGGCCCATCGGCAGCGCCGCCGCCGCGGCCGGCGCGGCCTCGAACTGGCCCCGGCCCGGCGGCAAATAGAGCTTGATCGTGGTGCCGTGGCCGACCTCGCTGTAGATCCGGATGTGGCCTCCCGATTGCTTGACGAAGCCGTAGACCATGCTCAGCCCGAGGCCCGAGCCCTTGCCGACATCCTTGGTGGTGAAGAACGGCTCGAACACCTTGTCCAGCACTTCCCGCGACATGCCACCGCCGGTGTCGCTGACGGCGAGCATCACATAGGGACCGGGCCTGGCGTCCGGATTGGCCTGTGCATAGGCCTCGTCGAGCACGACGTTGCGCGTCTCCAGCAGCAGCTTGCCGCCGTTTGGCATCGCGTCGCGGGCGTTGATCGCCATGTTGAGCAGGGAATTGGCGAGCTGCGAGGCGTCGATATGGGCGTTCGCGGTTTCCTGCTCGAGAATCGAGTCGATCTCGATCTGTTCGCCAAGCGTCGGGCGCAGCAGTTTGGCCATGTCCATCACGGTCGCGTTGACGTCGACATCGCGCGGCTGCAGCGGCTGGCGGCGGGCGAAGGCGAGCAGGTGCTGGACAAGCTCGCGGCAGCGTTCCGCCGCCTGGTCGATCAGTTGGGCCGTCTTCTGCAGTTCCGGCTGACGCGCCAGGTCCTCCACCAGCATTTCGGTGGTGCCTGTGATCACCGTCAGCATGTTGTTGAAGTCGTGCGCGACGCCGCCGGTGAGCTTGCCGATGGCGTCGAGTTTCTGCGATTGCAGCAGTTTGCGTTCGGTTTCGCGCGAGGCGGTGGCGTCGTGATAGACCAGCGCCGCACCGCTGATGGCGCCAGCGGCGTCACGCAGCGGCCGGCCGCTGACGATGAGATGGAGCGGCGGGTTGCCGCTGACAGGTCGGACCACCATTTCGGTGGCGTCGAACGCCTCGCCGCGGAGCGCGCGCGACGCGGGCATATCCTGGCTCAGCAGTGGGGTAACGCCGTCGGCATGAAAAACCGTGCTGAGCGACCGCATCAGTTCCACCGTCATTCCCGGTCGGAAGCGAAGCGTTTTCTCGGCGGCGGGGTTGGAGAGCAGGACCTCGCCCGTGGGGTCTATGACGAGGACCGCCTCCGCCATGCTTTGAAAGGTGCTGCGCAAAACGGCGGCCGAAAGCCTGAGTTCGTTATGGGCGGCGACCAGATGTTCGGTACGCTCGGCGACCGCCGCCTCCAGCGCCTCATTGGTAGCCTGGCTGGCGCTCAGCGAATCCTGCAGCGCCTGGCGGGAGCGACGCGTCGACACCGTCAGAGCGGTGGCGAGCAACAGGATCAGCGCGACGCCGGCGAGGTCGATCGCCAGCAGGAACTTCGCTTCGGCTTCGGATCGGGCGCGCCCGGCGGCCAGCAGGCGGCGCTCTTCCGCGACCGCCTTTTCCAGGTTGCCGGCGATGGCGGCGGTGATCGCGCGATCTTCCTGGCCGACCAGCGCGGCGACCGCGGCGTCGTCTCCCGCAATCTTGAACCGGATCAGTTCGCCGTTGAGCGCGATCTGGCGCTCCACGAGCGCATTGGCCTGCTCGATCAGCTGCCTTTCGGTCGGATTGTCCTTGACGGCTTCGATCAGTGCGGCGAACGCCGGCAGGATCGTATCGCTGGCGTCGCGGTATTCCCTGGCGAATTGCGGATCGCCGGTGATCGCGAACGCGCGCGCCGCGCTTTCCGCACGGCGCAGCATCGGCCGCATGTCCGAGATTTTCGCGAGTATGCCGGACGCGCGGTCGGACGATGCGCTGTCGGACCGCGACGTGAGGTCTAATCCGATCGAGGCGGCGCCGGTCATCAGAAGGATGGCAAGGCCGATTCCAAGGATGATGCGCTGCGAGGGCATTGACCGTTGCTTACTTCACGATTTCAGTTGGTTTACGGAAGCCTTCGGCATGGCGATGCATTGGTTGACAGAGGCCAGCAGCGCATCCGGCGTGAAGGGCTTGCGCAGGCAGCATACCGCGCCGAGTTCGATGGTAATCCGCAGAAAATCGGGGGCGCGCTCGGTATTGGCGAAGGCATAGCCGGACATCGCGACGACGGGTATGTCCGGCCTGCGCTCGTGGAACATCCGGATCGCTTCGAAACCGCGCATGTGCGGCATGAACACGTCGATCAGCATGACGTCGAAATCGGCGGTTTCCAGTGCGCGCATTCCCGCTTCACCACCGTCGGCGACGGTGACCTCGAAGCCCTTCCTCGCCAGACAGACCTCGATGGCGACGCACACCATCGGGTCGTCATCGACCACGAGAATCCGCGGCACGATGATTCCTTCTTCCTCGGGCGGCGATCGGGTGAATCGCGCATCCCATGCGGCGATTAAGTCGAAGCGCCGACAAGTCGTCTGTATGCTACAGTGCATATAAAAGTTACTTGAGGCAATTCCGTTTCGCTGTGCCAGAACAAGAACACATGTACCTCCGATTCCGGATCTAAGCCCGCCATGTCTCCGATCGATCGCGCGGGGCGGCTGTCGTCGCTCGGGCTCATCTTGCTCGCCGTCACGTCGGTCGGATGGGGCCTCAACTTTCCGATCATGAAACATCTGCTGACGGAATGGCCGCCATTGTCGTCGCGCGGCCTGAGCGGCATTGCCGGTGCCGCGGCCCTGGCGCTGGTTGCGCTCGCGCGGCGGCAAAAACTGAGCGTGCCGCGGCCGATATGGCTGCGGTTGTTGCTGGTGTCGATGCTGACCATCGGCGGGTGGGTCGCGTTCATGGGACTGGCGTTGTTGTGGCTCAATGCCAGCGAGGCCGCGGTGCTCGGTATCTCGATTCCGGTGTGGGTGGCGTTTCTGGCGTGGCCGATTCTCGGCGAGCGGCTGTCGCCGCTGCGCGCCGTCGCGCTGACGGTCGCGCTGGCCGGTATCGTCGTTTTGATCGGCGGCAACGGCATTGATGCCAGCGTCGAGAAATGGCCGGGGCTGGCATGCGCGCTGGCCGGCGCGGTTTGCGTTGGCCTCGGCACCGTGCTGACCAAGCATTTTCCGCTGGCGATGCCGCCATTGTCGTTGGCCGCCTGGCAGATCGGGCTCGGATGCCTGCCGATCGCGATCGTCGGGCTTGCGATCGAACAGCCGCATCTGGCCGCTCTGTCTTATGTCGGCTGGCTGTCGCTGCTTTATATGACGCTGATCCAGTTCTGCTTTTGCTACGTCTGCTGGTTCGCCGCGCTGGAACGGCTACCGGCGGCGACAGCCTCGATTGGTACCTTGCTGGTTCCCGTCGTCGGCGTCCTGTCGGCCGCAGCAATGCTGCATGAGCCGCTCGGCTTGCGCGAGATCGCGGCATTGGTGATTACGCTGGGTGGCGTGGCCGTGGCGTTGCGCGCGTGATTCTTCAAACGAAAGGGCGGCGCACCGGGGTGCACCGCCCTTCCAACTCACACCAGGGTATTACTGCGCCGGGCAGGGATGACGCTGGCCGTCATAGCCCAAATAAGTCCCTGACGCGGGATCGTACGATTTGTAGCGCTGCATGCAGTACGCCACATCATCGCCGCCGGTCTGGGGGGCCACCGCGACTACGCCATCGTCATAATAGCCGTAGGAGTCGTCGTAATACGACGGGCTGCCGTAATATCCGTAGGTCGTCCCAAGGCCGACCCCGATCCCTACGCCCGGCCAGAAGCCGCCGTGACGGTAGCCGTGACGATGGACATGTCGACCGCCGCCTTGCCAGCCGCCACCTTGGTAGCCACCACCCGCAAAGCGACCGCCACCGACGCCGGGTCGAATGCCTTCAGCCCTGAAGCCTCGGTCACCGCCACCAGCCGCAACGCCACCCCGGAAGCCGCCACCGCCGGGTGCAGCGCCCATCTGGTCGCCTCTAAATCCGCCGCCCGCGCCTGGGGCCATAGCCGCCCCGCCACCGCCGGCCCTCATGCCGCCGCCCATAGCTGGACCGCCACCGCCGCCGCCGGCCCTCATACCGCCGCCCATGGCTGGACCGCCACCGCCGCCGCCGGCCCTCATGCCGCCGCCCATGGCTGCACCGCCACCGCCACCGCCGCCGCCGCCGGCCCTCATGCCGCCGCCCATAGCCGCGCCACCGCCGCCGCCACTTCCCATCCCGCCGCCGCGGCCTTCCTGCGCCTGCGCGGCGCCGAGCATCGGCACCACCAGGGCGATTGCCGCCACAGTACTCAAAACTTTAAGATTGATCATTGTTGGCTCCATTTGCGCGATATGGGTCCTAACCCGTTCAACAGGAGGACGTTCCCGAACCCGGCCATGGATCGCGCTTAATCTCAGCCTGTCAGGTCGGAACTGTACGCGGGATGAACGGATTGCGCCCGCTCTGAGGCCGGACGCGAGCGTTCAAAGTCCGTGCAAAGCATCGTCTCGGAAGGGCCGCAGATCAGCCTTTGGCTGGACAATCCGGCCCGCCGGTGGCATCAGAGCGGCACGACATCTCGAACCGGCCGAGCCCTCATGAAGCTGTTTCTGCTGAAATTTTTCACCTGGTGGAGCGGCCAGACGTTCGGGACGCAATTGTGGACGTGGCGATTCGGCGAGCTGGTCGGCGAGGACGAGCAGGGCAACCGCTACTATCGCACCAAGGGCCGCAAGATCGATCCGACGCTCGGCTTCGAGCGGCGCTGGGTGATTTATAATGGCTATGCCGAGGCGACCCGCGTGCCGCCATCCTGGCATGGCTGGCTGCATCACACCGTCGATGTCGCGCCGACCGAAGAGAATTACACGCCGCGGGAATGGGAAAAGCCGCATGTCCCGAACATGACCGGCACGCCCGCGGCCTATCGTCCTTCCGGCTCGACGCTGGCCTCTGGCCGCCGTCCCAAGGCGACCGGCGACTATCAGGCGTGGACGCCAGGAAACTGAGAGACATCTCATCGCCATGCGTCATCGATCGCATGGCGGCTGCACGCACTTCTGACCACAGCCATTCCCTGTGAATTACGGGATCAGCGGGGACATCCGCTGGCGCCGTCTTGTGCTGTGCGCGGACGTACGGCTCAATGGGGACATCTTACGGAGATGGGAAACCATCGCGTCGGTGTCGGGCTCCAGTCGCGACTGCCCCGATTTGCAGCGGCCACCGATCAGGACACGGCCGGGAAATAGGCCCCCGGTGCAGAGATTCTGAAATCGCCCCGCTCATGTGTGGCTGCCGTAGGACAGGAAAGGCCGTCTGGGAAACCAGGCGGCCTTTTTCTCGTGCGACGCGTCCCGGACGCGACCGCTCTTCAGCCCATCCGCGCGGCGGCGCGCTCGATCATCTCGCCGCGGCGGATTTGCCCCGCTGCGATCCGGTCTTTCATGATGGCGAGCACTTCCGGCGGCGCGGTATCGGGTGAACCGGAATTGAACGGCGGCGCGGGATTGTATTCGAGACGGAGCTGGATGGTCTCCGCGGTCTTGCGGTCGTGCAGCAGCGAGACCAGCGTCAGCGCGAAATCGATGCCCGCCGTGACGCCGCCGCCGGTGACGCGGTTGCGGTCGACGCAGACCCGCGTTTTGGTCGGAATCGCGCCGAACGCCGAAAGGAAATCCATCGCCGTCCAGTGCGTCGCCGCGCGATAACCTTTCAGCAGGCCGGCGGCGCCGAGCACCAATGAACCCGTGCAGACCGAGGTGATGTATTTGGCGCCCGGCGCCTGCTTGCGCAGGAAGGCCAGCATCTCCTCGTCATTGATCATGTCGTCTGTGCCGAAGCCGCCGGGCACGCAGATGACGTCGAGCTGCGGACAGTCCGCAAAGGTCGTGGTCGGCGTCAGCAGCAGCACGGAATCGCTGGTGACCGGTTCGATCCGCTTCCAGATCAGGTGCACCTTGGCGTCGGGCAGGCTGGAGAACACCTGCAGCGGACCGGTGAAATCGAGCTGGGTGACTCTTGGGAACAGCACGAGACCGATTTGCAGCGGGGTAGGCGTGGGGGACGGCGCGGACATCGTGACCTCCGGAAAAATGGGCTTGACGGACGGCATACTGACATGGTGGCCTCACGTCCGAAATGGCATTTTTCCCTCGTTTCAAGACATGCATCAAAAGCGAGCGGTACCATGATCGGCGTTCTCATCTTTCCGGATTTCCAGTTGCTCGACGCCGCCGGGCCGATTTCGGCCTTCGAGATCGCGGCACGCTTTGCGGAAGGCGCGCCGGCGATCCGCACGCTGGCGGTGACGCCGGGACCGGTGCGTTCGTCGTCGGGCATCGAGATCGTCGCGCGGCGATTGAAATCCGCATCCGCGATCACGACGCTGATCGTCGCGGGCGGCGAAGGGGTACGGCAGGCGGCGGCCTGCGAGAAGACGCTCCATTTCGTGCGCGCGAGCGCCAGGCGTGGCGTCCGCATCGCCAGCGTCTGCTCCGGCGCCTATGTCCTCGCCGAGGCCGGCCTGCTCGACGGCCGCCGCGCCACCACGCACTGGCAGCGCACGCCGCATTTTGTCAAAGCCTATCCGCAGGTGAAGCTGGAGCCCGACCGCATCTTCGTGCGCGACGGCAACGTCTGGACCTCGGCCGGGATATCGGCCGGCATCGACCTGTCGCTGGCGATGATCGCGGAGGACTATGGCGACGAGATCGCGCAGCAGACCGCCAGGCAACTGGTGCTCTATCACCGCCGCAGCGGCGGCCAGTCACAATTCTCCTCGCTGCTGGAATTGAAGGCGCCGAACGGCCGCTTCGGGACGCTGCTGGCCTGGGCGCGCGAAAATCTCGATGCGCCGCTCACGGTGGAAGATCTCGCTGAACAGGCCGGCATGAGCGCGCGGCATTTCACCCGCGCCTTCGTGGCCGAAACCGGCACCACGCCGTCAAAGGCGGTCGAGCGGTTGCGCATCGAGGTGGCGCGGCAGCGCGTGCAGTCTTCCAGCGAGGCGATCGAGCACGTCGCGCAGTCCACCGGCTTTCGCGATCCGGAACGGATGCGCCGCGCCTTCATCCGCGCCTTCGGCCAGCCGCCGCAATCGCTGCGCCGCGCGGCGCGGGCGGGATAGGGACTTATCGGGCAGGCGCGGGGTTCGCCGCGCTCAGGCCACGTCGGCTTGCGGGCTCGGCGCTTCCTCCGCGATGAGCAAGGCGTCGAGATCGACCAACTGCGGATCGTCCGCCTCGGGTTCGCCGAGCCCCGCGCTGCCATGGAGATGCATCAGTGTCTGCACGCGGCGGGCGTTGAGATGGTCGACGTGCTGATGCTGCAGCGCCGCCGCCAGCAGCGTTTTCGGCAACCCGACCAGCGCAAAGGCCGGAACCCGGCGCACCTCGTCACCCTCACGCCAGCGCAGGGGATGGAGGGTGTAGATCAACTGCCGGTCAATCTCCGGCGATAGCGGATTTTCCGCTTCTGACGGTGCGAGACTGGCGAGATTGGCGTTGCCGGCGCGCGTACGCACCGCGGCGGATCGCAGCTCCCAGCAGATCAGATCCGCGGCGGCGAGAACCTCGCGGCGCACCGCGTCCACGTTGCCCGAGAACCGCGTCGCGTCGGGGATCGACATGGCGGCCTTGGTCACGGCTTCGACCAGCGCGTTGGCGCCGCCGTCGAATCCCGGCACGGCGCGTTCGATCGCTGAAGCCATGGCTTCGATCTGGTCCGCCATGGTGTCGCGGTCGCGCTGTGCCTTGGCGTCCGTCAGCGCGCGTTCGGCCGAGGCGACCTGCTCATCGAATTCTGCCAGTTCGGCGCGCCACGTCTTGGCGCGGTCCTCGACCGCGCGCATGGCGGCTTCGGCGCGATCGAGCCGGGCATTGGCGGCGCCGGCCACCGCCAGCTTTTCGGCGGCGGTGCGCTTTTCCGCCAGTTCCGATTCGGCCGCCGCCAGCCGGTCCGCCAGCTTCTGCCGCGCCGTCTGCTTCTCCTTCAGCGCGTTCTCGAAACGCTCGATCGGGCCGAGTTCGCGCTTGAAAAAAGCCATGGCAATACCCCCGCGCGTCAAAATCATCCGCCGAATCATCCCGCCGATTCGCTGCATGCGAAAACTAGCCTGAAACTTGGATGACATTGCGGCTTAAGTCTGTTGGACAGCGAGGGCCGTTGGATCATGGCGGAGAGGCGCCGGCCACCCGTCTCAAGGCAGCGCTGATTCGAGCCGCCGCTCATTGTGCCGTTTCAGGTAGAGGCGCGGTCCGCGCCGGGCCGTCTGCCCGGGACACGGCTAGGTTCGGAAAAAAATCAGGGTTGTTAATGCGAAGACCGGCAGCAGCACGCATCCGGACCAAAGCATGTAGCCGAAGAAGCTTGGCATCTTGACGCCCTTCTGGCGGGCGATGGCGTAGACCATGAAGTTCGGAGCATTCCCGATATAGGTGTTGGCCCCCATGAATACCGCGCCCGACGAGATTGCCGCGAGCGTCAAGGCACCCTGGCGCATCAACCACTCGGCGTTGCCGCCCGCAAGTTCGAAGAAAACCAGATAGGTCGGCGCGTTGTCCAGAAAGGACGAGAGCGCGCCTGTCAGCCAGAAATAGGCTGCGACGTTGGCGCTGCCGTCCGCGTTCGTGACCATGGCGACGAGGGGCGCGAAGGCCCCGGCACTTCCGGCCCGCAACATTGCCAACACCGGAACAATTGACACGAAGATGCCCGCGAACAGCGCGGCTACTTCCGCGATCGGCGACCACGAGAAACCGTTTGCCTCGTGATTCCGCTTGGGTGTGATGAGAATCGACACCAGCGTCACGACGACCATGGCGGCGTCGCGCAGCAGATTCTGAATCGATACCTCCGTCCCCAGTATCGAAAGGGTGCCGAGCTGCAGCTTGGCACTGAGCAGGATGGCAATAATGATGACGCCGCCCAGCAGCATGTTGAGGCCGCCGTGCAGCCGGATCGGTTGATCAGGTGTCGGATCCGACGGCACGTGGCCTTCGCGTCGGTAGATAATCGTGTCCATCACAAAGAAAGCCGCCAGGAGCACGGCGGACACGAACAGCGTTTCGGAGAACAGGTGTCGCGTGGTCCAAAAGAAGTCCACCCCTCGGAGAAAACCGAGAAACAGGGGTGGATCGCCGAGCGGCGTGAGCGAGCCGCCGATGTTTGAAACCAGAAAAATAAAGAACACGACGACGTGCACATTGTGCTTCCGGTCGTCGTTGGCGCGAAGAACGGGACGTATCATCACCATGGATGCGCCTGTGGTACCGATCAGGCTGGCGAGAATGGTCCCGATGCCGAGAAGCACCGTATTGGTCATCGGCGCCCCATGCAGATTGCCGGAAACCACGATGCCGCTGGCGACTGTGAACAATGCCAGCAGGAGCAGAATGAAGGGAATGTATTCCAGCAGGGCGGTATGAACGAGCGCATTCGCCGTGGTTGCAGTACCGAGCGATAGCGCCATGGGAACGGAGATGAGTACCGCCCAGAACAGGGCGACCTTGCCGTGATGATGTTCCCAGAAATGCGGCGCGAAAAGAGGAAAGAGTGCAATTGAGAGCAATATGCCGACGAACGGCAGACACCATGTCAGGCCCAGCTTCGTTCCGTCCAGGTCGGCCGCCATGGCTTCAGACGGGACGATCGCCGCAAGTCCGGCTCCCGCCAGAACAGCAAGAAGACGAAGCTTGGGGCCGCCGGGATGTCGCGCCGGGTGGGTGGCAATGGAGGCGAGGAACTTCATCCGTGAATGTACCCAAGAGCTAGCTGCTTCTCGGAACTTGTATAACCTGAACCTTTCATTTCAGCGCCTTCATCCAGCTCGCGATTTCGCTGACGGCGACATTGGCCTGCTGCAGCAGCTTGCCCATGGTGAAGAAGCCGTGGAACTGGCCGGGGAAGTGGCGGTAGGTCACCGGCACGCCGGCCTCCTTCAGCCGCGCGGCATATTCGGCGCCCTCGTCGCGCAGGGGATCGGCGCCCGCGGTCAGCACATAGGCCGGCGGCAGGCCGGCCAGCGTTTTGGCGCGCGCGGGCGAGGCCTTCCAGTGATCGATGTCGGCCGCGCTGTTGAGATAGTGGTTGCTGAACCATTTGATCACGGAGTGCGTCAGCAGAACGCTGGTCTCGGGCTCGCTGTGCGAGGGATGCTTCATCGCAAAATCGGTGGCGGGATAGACCAGTACCTGGCCGGCGAGCTTTGGGCCGTTGTCGCGCGCGGCCAGTGCCACCACGGCGGCGAGATTGCCGCCGGCGCTGTCGCCGCCGACCAGAAGCTGCGCGGCGTCAATGCCGAGTTGTCTGGCGTTGTCCGCCACCCATTTGGTGGCGGTGACGGCGTCATCGGCGGCGGCGGGGAATTTGTGTTCCGGCGCGAGACGGTAGTCGACTGAGATCACGATCAGTTCGCCCTCATGAGCGAGCTGCTGGCAAACCACTTCATGGGTATCGAGATCGCCGATCACCCAGCCGCCGCCGTGAAAGAACACCAGGCATGGCGCGAGGCCGTTGTGCCTGCGCAGCGTCGTCGGCGTGTAGATGCGCGCCGGGATCGCGCCGTGCGGCGCGGGGATCGACAGCGGCTCATTCGATTCGATCGCGGGCGGCTCGGGGTTCATGACCACGCGGCCGATCCGGTAATATTCGCGCGCTTCCGATGGCGGCAGCGTCTCGTAGGCGGGACGGCCGGCATCCTGGAAAGCCTGGAAGATGGCGGCGGCATCGGGATCGAGAGTGACGGGCATACTGACAAAGACCTCGTTGTGTGAATAAAGCTCAGGCGGCGGTGCGGCCGCCGTCGACGGTGTAGGCGGAGCCGGAAACGTAGCTCGCCTCGTCGGAGGCGAGGAACGCCACGATGGAGGCGACCTCGGACGCCTGGCCAAGCCGGCGCGCCGGAATCCGGTCGACGATCTTGTCGTTCGGCGGCGGCTCGTTGCCGGGATTGCGGCCCTGCAAAATCGTGCTCAGCATGCGGCTGTCGATCAGGCCGGGGCACACGCAATTCACGCGCACCCCGGTGCCGGTGCATTCCCAGGCCGCGCTCTTGGTCAGCCCGATCACCGCGTGCTTGCTGGCGCTGTAGACCGCGATCATCGGCGACCCCATCAGGCCGGCGATGGAGGCGGTGTTGATGATGCTGCCCTTGTTCTGCTTCAGCATTACCGGCAGCACGTGCTTCATGCCGAGAAAGACGCCGACGACATTGACGTCGAGCACGCGCCGAAAGCTCTCCAGCGAATATTCCGGGATCGGCTTGATGTCGCCCTCGATGCCGGCGTTGTTGTAGAACGCGTCGATCGTGCCGAACCTGTCGACCGTGGCGCGGACATAGTCCGCGACCTCGTCCTCGTGCGTGACATCGGCTGTCACCGCGAGCGCTTCGGCCGAGGCGGGCAGGCCCTTGATGGCGGCCTTGAGGTCGTCCTCCCGGCGGTCGACGGCGACGATACGGGCGCCGCGTTCGGCCAGCAGGCGGATGGTTGCGGTTCCAATGACGCCGGCCGCGCCGGTGACGACGGCAACCCGGCCATCGAGTCGAATTCGATCGGTCATGCGGTCTGACATGTCCTGGGGGTTCCTCTCGCTGCTCCGGTTGTTCCGGATTTTGGTGGTTTTCGCGCCGGGCGTGGGCAGCCAGGCGCGAACCAAAGCGACTATTTCATCTGAAGCGGGGCGTGGCTAGATCATGGCGCACCGTCCGGGCCGGGATCGAGTACGGCGGGACGGGGGCAGGCCGCCCTTTCCGCGCCGTATTCGGCGTGTTAACCGGGAGTGACGCGAGCGGCGGACAAGTCTGTACTATGTCGCGAGCCCGATTCGCCTGTAAAAGCCGCGAGATGCTTCGAACCATTGCCCTGACCGGTCTTGCGGCCCTGATCGCCGCCACCATGACGTCGCTCGTGCCGCCGGCGCAGGCGCAGATCGGCAATATCTTTTCCGACCCGCCGCTGCGGCCGCCGGGTGCGATTCCGCGCGGCAACCAGCAGCCGCAGCCGTACCCTGACGACGACGAGGAAGTGCCGGAGCTGCCGCGCGGCCGCCTGTTGCCAACCCCGAACCGTCCGCCGCCGGGGCAGGGCCTCCCCCCGCCGGGCAGCTTCCAGTCGCAGCCGCTGGCGCCGCCGCCGGGAACGACGGTCGCGCCTCAGGGCACCCAGCCGGGCGTTGCCGTCCAGCCACCGCAGCCGGGCCAGCCGGGCGTCGCCACCGCCCCGCCGGGCCAGCGCCAACCGCCAGCCAAAGGCGCGCCGGCATCGCCGGCCACGCTGCAGCCGGGTGACGAGGTCGTGTCCGAGCCGCCGGCCACCAAGATCACCAACAAGAAGGCGAGCTTTTCCGGCCTCGACAAGATCACCGGCCGCATCATCAATTTCGACGAGGACATCGGCGAGACCGTGCAGTTCGGCGCGCTGCGCGTGAAGACCAGCGCCTGCTATACGCGGCCGTCGACGGAAGCCGCCAACACCGACGCCTTTGTCGAGGTCGACGAGATCACGCTGCAGGGCGAGGTGAAGCGGATTTTCTCCGGCTGGATGTACGCGGCAAGCCCCGGCCTGCATGGTGTCGAGCATCCGGTCTACGACATCTGGCTGACCGACTGCAAAGGTCCCGACCAGACCATCGTCAGCGCGCAGCCCGATCCGAAGACGGCCGCGCCGCCGGCGGCCGCCGCCAAACGTCCGCCACAGCCAAAGCAGGCCGCGCCGCGTCCGCCGGGACAGCCGCCGCAGCCGCAGTTCCAGCCGCAGCCGCAACAGGCGCCGCCGCCACCGCCTCCGCCGCAGCAGCGCCCCGGCGGATTGTTCGGCGGGCTGTTCGGGAATTGAACTGGGGTCCCGGGCGCAGTGCCGCACGAAGTGCGCAGCAGAACCGGGACAAGCAACTCAGCCGCGCTCCGAAACAATCGCGAGCGCTTCCTCGCCGCTGATGCCGGCTCGCACCCGCATGAAATCCGCAGGTTCGCCAGTGATCGCCTTGTCGAGCAGGGCACGGTAGCGGCGCCGCGGTACTTCGACCGCGCCGAAGCTGCGCAGATGTTCGGTGACATATTGGGTGTCGAGCAGTTCGAAGCCGCCGGCGATCAGCCGCGCCACCAGATGCACCAGCGCCACCTTCGACGCGTCACGGGTGCGGTGGAACATGCTCTCGCCGAAGAACGCCCGCCCGAGGCTGACCCCGTAGAGGCCCCCAACGAGGTCGCCGTCCTGCCAGACCTCGACGCTGTGGCAATGACCGAGCTCGTAGAGCCCCAGATAGAGATCGCGGATCCGTTTGTTGATCCAGGTGTCGTCGCGGCCGGGCTGCGGCGCCGCGCAGCCGGCGATAACCGCCTTGAAGGCGGTATCGACGGTGACGCTGAAGGTGTCCGATCGTACGGTGCGGGCCAGCCGCGAGGCGATGCGAAAACCGTCCAGCGGAATCACCCCGCGCATTTCCGGCTCGACCCAGAACAGCGTCGGGTCGTCGGCGCTCTCGGCCATCGGGAAGATGCCGCAGGCATAGGCCCGCAGCAGCACCTCGGGCGTGATTTCGGAGGCGGCTGGATCGCGCGATGTCATGCGCGCATGATAGCAGGACCGGCGGGGCGAATGCTACGTTCCGCAACCGTGACGGCGCGGCCCGATCGAGGGTGGATGAGGCACTATGAACGCAGTCCTGATCGTCGTTCCGGTGTTCGCGTTGCTAATGTCGATTTCGAGGTACTTGCCATGGGTTACATGATAGCGGCCGTGGTGACGTTGCTTGCGGTAGTGACACCGACAAGCGCGTCAGGCGCATGCAAGAAGATGCTGCGCGGAGAACTGGTGCAATCGCCAGGCCGCCCCCTCGCTTCTCCTGACAAATTTCTGCGGTTTACACTCTCGGAGATTGTGCGGGGCAGCGAAGCGAAGGCAGGAGAGAACCTGAAAGACTTTCAGACCTTCACAGTTCCCAATACGATAACGACGCTCCCCATTCCATTCGCGTTGAACGTCGACACTCCCGAAGACTGTCCAGCCGACCTCAGATTAGGCGTGGGGACCTCTCACAAGGACGACCGCATCAGCTTTTTCACCCATGGTGACGTCGCGCTGACTGGCGCGAAAAGGGTTGATCTCGACGAGTTCGAACGCATACCTGTCTATGGTGTGCGGCGGAGCTTCTGAATTTGGTACGGACGCGTGGACGGAATCCTTCGGCGTCTGGTTTGGGGCATTCGCGATCGGGTAGCCAGCAGCGATGCAGGACATGTCCGTCGAAAGCGGAAGCCGTCTCGTATCTGGCTACGCGCTTATGAACGGCACGCCCTAATCCTCGTACCCGAACAGCTTTGCCGGGTTGGTCACGAGTATTTTCTCCAATTCCGCCTCGTCAGCGACGTAGCTGTAGAGCAGTTCGAGCAGGTCGGCGTCGTTCGGTGGCTGCACCACCGAGACCGGATGCGGCCAGTCGCTCGCCCAGACGCAGCGGTTGGGGGCGGCTTCGAGATAGGCACGCGCGATCGGGATGACGTCGTCCCACGGCTTGCCCTTCTTGGAGGTCTTTTCGCCGAGCGACAGCATCACCCAGAAGTTTCCCTTTGACAGCAGCTCCAGCATCTTCTGCAGATTGGGATCGTCCTTGCCGCGCGCGGGATCGGGGCGGGCCATGTGGTCGATCAGCACGGGCAAATCGAGGTTTTCGTACTTGGCGACGCTGGAGACGATGCCGTCCTTCTCCGGCTGGATCTTTGCGTACCAGCCGAGTTCGCGCATCCGCGCGATCGCACGCGCAAAATCCTTGTCCGAGAGCACCGCGCCGAGTTCCTGGCGGAAGCTGAAACGCGCGCCGCGCACGCCGGCGTCATTGAGTTTGGCGAGATACGCGTCGCTGGCCTCGGCAAACACCAGCGCGTTGGCGCAGGCGCGGTAGTTCGGGCCCATCGCCGCGAGCGCATCGAGCACGACGGCGTGATCGGCGCCGTAGGTCGTGGTCTGCACGATGATGCCGCGCTCGATGCCCAGCGTCTTGTGGACGCGCAGCGCGGCTTCCCAGGTCGCTGATGGCATCTGGTAGGCGGCGCCGGGCCGCACCGGATATTTTTCCAGCGGGCCCAGCACGTGAAACTGGCTGTCGATGCTCTTCGGCGGCGGCAATTTTGAAGGGCGGCGCGGGTTCGGATCGAATGGGAGATAGGTCGGCATGTTCTGTTACTCCTTCGATCGCATCAGCCGATCACGGCCGTAAAGTCGCATTGCACGAGCGCGCCGTTCTCCATGTCCATCTGCAGCGCGTGGCGGGCCGGGCGGGAATGTTCGTCGGGAAACATTTTCAGCCATTCGACATTGACCGGCGCGCGCTGGCTGCGATCCTGCAGCCACACCGTCATCTTGATGATGTCGTCGGTCGTGCCGCCGCCGGCTTCAACGATCGCCTTCATGTGGCCGAACATGTTGGCGCACTGGTCTTCGATCTTTTCCGGCATCCTGCCATCCGCGTCGCGGCCGAGGATGACGCCGGACATCAGCAGATGGCCGATCCGGCAGGCGTTCGGAATCGGATTGGCGTGTTTGAACTCGCCGATGTGGATGCTCTTGCGCCTTGTCATCGCGGCTCTCCCTGGGACGTTTTGTGGTTCAGACGAACTGGCAGGACACCGATCCGAACGGGCCGTAGTCGGCATGGAACGTATCGCCCTTTGATATGTCGACCGGCCGGGTAAATGATCCGGCCAGCACCACTTCGCCGGCTTCGAGCGTCTCACCCTGGGCGGCCAGCCGGTCGGCGAGCCAGGCCACGCCGTTGGCGGGATGGTTGAGGACGCCGGCGGCGATGCCGGTCTCCTCGATCTGGCCGTTGCGGAACAGCAGCGCGCCGATCCAGCGCAGGTCGAAGTCCAGCGGACGAATCGGACGGCCGCCGACCACCAGCGCGGCATTGGCGGCGTTGTCCGATATCGTGTCCATCACCTTGCGCGGGGCCTTGGTCTCTGGGTCGACGCGGTGCATCCGCGTTTCCAGGATTTCGAGTGCGGGCGTGACATAGTCGGTGGCGTTGAGCACGTCGAACAGCGTGCAGCCGGGGCCCTTCAAGGGCGCCTTCAGCACGAATGCCAGCTCGACCTCGATGCGCGGCGCGTGGAAGCGGTCGAACGGGATCGGCGAGGCGTCGGGATAGAACATGTCGGCGAACAGCACACCATAGTCCGGCTCGGAAATGCCGACGGCGTTTTGCATCGCCTTCGAGGTCAGGCCGATCTTGTGGCCCTTGACGACGCGCCCCCGGGAGAGTTGCAGTTTTGTCCAGGCGCGCTGGATGGCATAGGCATCCTCGATCGTGAGATCCGGGTAGTCGCGCGTGAAGGCCGTGATCAGCGACTTGCTGCGTTCGGCTTCATCCAGGCGCTGCGCCAGCCGTTCGACGATTGCTTGGTCGAGCATCGGTTTACTGCTCCTCCGCCACGGTGTTGCGCAGGATACCGATCCCAGCGGATTCCACCTCGACGACGTCGCCGGGCTTGAGCCAGCGCGGCGGGGTGAACCTTGCGCCGGCGCCGGTCGGCGTGCCGGTGGCGATCATGTCGCCGGGCTTCAGGGTGGCAAAGGTGGAGAGGTAGGCGATCAGGAAATCGAACGGAAACATCAGCCGTTCGGTGCTGTCGCTCTGGCGCACCTCGCCATTGACGCGGGTGATGATGTCGTGCGGCCCGCGCGGATCGCATTCGTCAGCGGTGACGATCCACGGCCCGATGCTGCCGGAGCGATCGAAATTCTTGCCCTGTGTGACGTTGAACTTGCCGTGGTGCAGCCAGTCGCGCACGCTGCCCTCGTTGCACAGCGTCATGCCCACGATGTGCTCAAAGGCGCGCTCGCGGGGAATGTGGCGGCCTTCCTTGCCGATCACGATTACAAGCTCGCCCTCATAGTCGAGCTGTTCGGAAATCTTCGGCTTTTCGATCGGTTGACCGGAGCCGACCACGGAGGAGGGATTGCGGACGAACAGGCTCGGATATTTCGGCAGGTCCGAATTGTCCTTGTACTCGGCGTTGCGGTCCTTGTAGTTGACGCCGATGCACCAGAGTTTTTCCGGGTTCGGAATCGGCGGCAGCAGCACGAGATCGTCGAGTGCATGGCTCGGCTTGAGGCCGGCGACCATCTGGCGCGCGACTTCCAGGCCGTCCCTGGCGATCAGGCTCCGAAGGTCCGGACATTTCGGGCCGATCCGCTTCGTCAGATCGACGACGCCATCGTCGACGGCCGCGCCGTAGCGCGGCTCTCCTTCCATCATATAGCTCACAAGTCGCATTGTCGTCCCCTTCGAGAATCCTGCTTCGATCTGCGTCCGACGTCAGCAAGCTCGCTACGGATGGCTGCCACCACTAATCGGTCGATTTCGGGGTTTGGAAGACGGCGCCCAGCGTCACGATCTCGCCGAGCCGGGCGTAGCGCGGCCCACCGATGCGGGCGATCGGGTCGAGCGCTGCGGTCTCGACCTTGCCGTTGTTCACGAGGCCGTCGCGGATGTGGAACATCACGACCTCGCCGACGATGAGCCGGCTGCGCGCCTCGCCGAATTCGAGACATTGCCGAAACACGCATTCCATCGCGACCGGCGCAGCGGCAAGCCGGCGCACCTTGATGCGCTCGCTGGGAAGCGTTTCGAGCTTGAGCTCTTCGACCTCGCTGACTTCGGGCGGATGCTCGACCGAACTGTCATGCACCGCACCCATCAACGGCGTGTCGGCGATGTGGATGACGTACTCCTGGGTGTCGAGGATGTTGTGCGCCGTATCCTTGTAGTCGGGCCCCTTGCGGCCGACGCTGATGGCCAGCATCGGCGGCTTCTGCGAGACGAAGGTGAAGGCGCTGAACGGGGCGAGGTTGAGCACGCCCGTGCGCGACAGGCTCGTCACCCAGGCGATCGGGCGCGGCACCACGATGCCGGTCATCAGCCGGTAAATCCGCTCCGCGCCGAGATCGCCGGGATCGATCTGCATGGATCAGTCCGCCTTGATGTTGGCCTTGCGGACCACCGGGATCCACTTGGCGTCCTCGCGTTCGAGATAGCCCGTGAACTCCTGTGGCTTCATCGATACGGCCTCGGCGCCGAGCGCGTTGAATTTCGCGATGACGGCGGGATCCTTCAGGATTTCCGCCAGCGTCTCGTGCAGTTTCGTCACGACCTCGGCCGGCGTGCGCGCCGGCGCGAACAGGCCGGTAAAGGTCTGGCCGTCGAATTCCTTGTAGCCGAGTTCGGTGAAGGTCGGGACATCCGGCAGCCAGGAGGCGCGGTGAGTTCCGGTGACGGCAAGCGCGCGCAGCATGCCGCTCTTGATGGAAGGCAGCCCGACCGAGATCTGGTCGAGCGCGAACTGCACCTGACCGCCGATCAAATCGTTGAGCGCCGGTGCGTTACCGCGGTAATGCACCGTCAGCCATTCCACGCCGAGCGTCGATTGCATCAACTCGCTGAGCAGGTGGTTGGTGGTGCCCTGGCCGGGGGACGCCATGGTCAGCTTGCCGGGATCCTTGCGGGCGAGTTCGATGAACTCCTTCAGATCTTTGGCCGGCAGCGATGGATGCACTTCGAGCACCAGCGGCGTCATCGTGATCGAGCTGATCGGGACAAAATCCCGCTTCCAGTTGTAGGCGTCGCGCTTGGCGATCTCGGGCGCGAACAGCACCGGGCCGTTGGCGCCTACGAACAGCGCATAGCCGTCGGGCGGCATCTTGGCGAATGCTTCGCCGGCGATGAGACCGCCGGCGCCGGCCTTGTTCTCGACGATGAACGTCTGGCCCAGCTTGGCCTGCAGCCTGTCGGCGATGACGCGCGCCGCGCTGTCGACATTGCCGCCAGCCGGATAGGGCACGATCAGCTTGACCTGCCGCGTTGGCCATTGCTGGGCAACGGCCGGAAGGCTCGAAACCACCGTCAGCATTGTCGATAGAGCAACGCCTGCGATCGCGAAAAATTTCATCGCATTCTCCCGAAAAGCGGCGGATCCGCCGCAGCATTTTTTATGCGCAAGCCCCGTCCCCGGGCGGCAGGCGCGTCTGTTGTCTGCCCCGATCTTGCGCGCTGCCCTTTCGCTGTCGACGAAATTGTGGTGTTTCTGTCCACATTATGGACAGGGAGCCCTGCGATGACAAACGGTCGGTTAAGGGCGCGAGGACGAGGTCCGCAGCAGGGCGGGCAGGCGATCCGCCGCGCCCTGTCCGTGCTGCGAACGCTCGCGGTCGGCGGAGAAAAAGGCGTGCCGCTGGCCGAGGTTGTGCAGGCGACGTCACTCGCGCGACCTACGGTCCACCGCATCGTGCACGTGCTGATCGAGGAGGGAATCGTCGAGCGCAGCGAGCGGACGGGGAACTACGTCGTCGGTCGCCAGGTGTCCGAACTGGCGCTCGCGCGGCCCTCGCGAACGCCGCTGCTGATTGCAGCCGAGCCGCATCTCGCGGCAGCGTCGGCGCAACTCGGCGATACGCTGTTCCTGACGGTGCGCACCGGCCTCGACACCCTATGCGTGGCCCGCCGTATCGGCTTCTATCCGATCCAGGTGCTCTCGATCGAGGTCGGCGTGCGAAGGCCGCTGGGCGTCAGCAGTGCCGGCGTCGCGATACTCGCCGCGATGCCGGCGGCGGAGGCGCGCAAGATCGTGCTCGCCAACGAACCACGGTTTGGCGCCTATCGGACCGACACGGCGACGGTGCTCGACCAGGTCCAGCTCGCGCGCCGCCGTGGCTACAATCTGCGCGATGTCGGGCTGGTGCAGGGAACCAAGTCGCTTTCGGCCTGGATCCGGAAGCCAGACGGTGTGCCGGCCGCCGCGATCACGCTCTCGGCCATCCGAAGCCGGCTGAGCCCGCGTCGCGCGATCGAGGTTGCGGACGTTCTGGTGGCAGCTGCCCGCGCGATCGAGGCGGCAACGCCGCGGGATTAGCATGGCCGGTTCCGATGAAATCGGCTTCGGGTTTTTGATTTGACGTCTTTCACTCAGCTCACTTTGCCGCCGCGATGATCCCGCTGCGTGGCATGTCAATCAACCTAGTCCAACCCGGTCTTGCCCTTGGCCCAATAGGCCTTGGTCTGCAAACGCCGAGACGCGACGCCGGCTGCTTTCAAGGCGCGGCTGAGGCGCTGGATCGACGATGCCTTGCCTGTCAGAACGAAATGCGCGCCGCTGTCGGCAAGGCGCAACAGTTCGGCTTCGGCCGCGGCGAGATGGGCGTCGCCGGCGGTGCGCTCGGCCAATGTCGCCTCGCGCACGCCGATCGCCTCCAGCACCGGCCGGGACTCCGCGACATCGGAGACCTCAAACACGTGGATTGCGCCGTCAATCTGCGGCGAATCGCGAAGTGCCGCCGCCAGGGCAAACGAAGTCTCATCGCCGAACAGCGCCACCGGCGATTCGAGACCGGATAGATCGAGGGAGCGGCGCGGACCGAAGAACTGGCAGCTGTCGCCTTCGCGCAAGCCGCTTGCCCATCGGCTGCCAGGACCGTCGCCATGTGCGAAGGTGAGCATTCGTGTCCTGCCGCTGCCGGCGTCCCACGACAGCGGCGTGTAGGTTCGCGCAGTCAGGCCCGAGCCCATCGATACCTGGACCTTTTGGCCAGCCGTCCAGGCGACGCTCCTGAGCGCTTCGCCTTCCAGGTGGACCAGCCGAAAGTGCGGCGAGAGCGTCTCGACCGCGGCAACGCGCGCGGGACGCATCAGCCATTGCAGCAACGTCCGCATGATGCGGCCCGGCGGGGCGAACGGCGGCGCAGAATCATGTGGCCGGTTGGCGGCTTCCGTCAAACTTCGCTTCCTTCACCTTAAATTTCGCCAGCGCCGCGGCGCGGATCATTTCGTCCTGACGGTGAGTTCGTTACCGCGCTCCGGATCGAACGACAGCGGCAATGAGAGATAACCGTTCTGATAATCGCGGACGTACTGGATGTAACCGCCGGCTTGCGCGAACGCATTCTCGCCGATGATGATCGCACCCGGTTTCAGATACGGCTCCAGCAGCTTGAGGATGGGAAGATAGAGAGTGAAGGCGCCGTCGAGCATCACCATGTCGACGTCACCGCCCATGTCGGATTGGAGGGTCTGACGTGCGTCGCCGACCCGAAACTCGACGAGATCGCCCAACCCGGCGGCCGTCACGTTCGCACGCGCGCGTTCGGCCTTGCTGGGCTCGAGATCGGTGCCGATCAGGCGGCCGCCACCCATGTCGCGCAGCGCCGCCGCCATATAGATGGCGGAAATTCCCATCGAAGAGCCGAACTCGACGATACGCCTGGCCTTGCAGCTTCGAGCACACATGTAGAGAAAGCGCCCAAACGTCGGGGAGACGCTCAGAAAATTATCGGCGTAACCGTGATACAGCCCCGTCAGATCCTTGGCCTCAGCTTCAACAACCTGTCTCATCGCCTGCTCGACACTGCTCGTCTCGCTCGCAAGGGATTGCATCAGCGCTGCGTCGGCGGCTTCGGCTTCCTGATGGAGGCGTCTGAGAACTTCTGCGACCGGGCCGCTGCTGAGTGAGTCCACGTTTCCGTCTCCGTTGGAAATTCGCCCGCGGACACGCGAGGGTGTCAGCGTTGGCGCCAGGATACGAAATCGCCCGGCTGACCGTATTCCGCAAACGAGACAAAATATTGCGATTTCCGGTCAATTGGGCTTCGACGTTCGCGCGATGGCGAACCACGATCACGCGCCGACGCGGCGTTCTGCCAGATAACGGGCAGGTGGCTTGCCCAAAGCCTTGCGGAACATGGTGACGAAGGCGCTCGCGCCCTCATAGCCGAGATCGAGCGCCACGGTCTGGACCGACGCCCCCTGATCAAGGCGCTGCAGCGCAATGAGGATGTGCAGTTGCTGGCGCCAGCGGCCGAAGCTCATGCCGGTCTCGCGTTTCAGCGCCCGGGTCAAGGTCCGCGGCGCGACGGCCGTGCGCCGGCCCCAGTCGTCGATCGTCGCGCGGTCGGAGGGATTGGCCATCATCGCGGCAGCGATCTTACGCAGCTTGGCATCAACCGGCATCGGGAAGTTCAGCTTCTCGACGGGCGCGACAGACAATTGGTCGAGCAGCACCGTGGCGATCCGGCCGTCGGCGCCGCCGACATCGTACAGCACCGGCATCTGGGTGACATGCAGCAGCAAGCGTTCGAGCAACGGCGAGATCGACAGCGTGCAGCATTGCCTCGGCAACGCGGGCGTCGCATCCGGTTCGACGAACAGCAGATAGACCTCGACATTTCCGGCAGCGGTCACGCTGTGGGGAAGGTTGCCGGGAATCCACAGTGCACAGCGTGGCGGCACGATCCAGACGCCGTTACCGGCCTCGCACCTGACGACGCCGCGCAAGGTCAGGATGAGCTGGGCCTTCCGGTGCGCGTGAACGGGCATCTCGACGCCTTTGGTGAACATGTCGAACCCGACGGCCGCGATGGCGCGGGGCACGTCCTCGGGATCGAAATCATCGTCGGGATGAAGACCTTCTTCTTTGAGCTGGTAGAAGGGCATGGCAGGTGACGATGGATCCGGGTACGATTGACCAGATCGGACAATATCGGTCCATGATTGCGATTTTCAACACATAAGGTCGTTAGGCTGGCGGCGGCTCCGCCGCTTACATTTCGCGCGGAATCCTGAATAGCGATCCGTCCTGAACTAGCCCGCTGCGGCGCTGCTCGGCTTTGGGGCTGGTTTCGGCGTGCGTCGGAAGCGCAGCACGATCCTGGTGCCGTGATGATTGGGATCGCGCTCGGCGGTGGCGTCCAGCTTGTTGGCCATCGCGCTCACGATGCGTTGTCCCATGCCGGTGGAGCGCGGGTCGACCTTGACATTGAGGCCGACACCATCGTCGGCAATCGCAACCAGGATATCTTCACCGTCGAGCTGCAGTTCGACGTGAATAGGCCCTGAGCCATCCGGATAGGCGTATTTGACGGCGTTCATCACCAGTTCGTTGACGATGATGCCGATCGCGACCGCGCGGTCGGGGTCGATCTCGATCGGTTCGGCCTTCAGTGTCAGCCGTGACATCTTGTTGCCCTCGGCCGACCGCCGGAGGTCTTCAAGCAGCGCTTCGAGATACTGGTTCAGCAGCACGCTCTTGAGATCGTGCGAGGTATAGAGGCGGCGGTGAACCTGCGCGACCGCGGCCACGCGGCCCATCGCATTGGTCAGCGCGGCCTTGACGTCGTCCTGGGTGGTCGAGTTGGCCTGCAGGTGCAGCAGCGAGGCGATGATCTGCAGGGAGTTGCCGACGCGGTGGTTGACTTCGCGCAGCAACACCTCGCGTTCGGCCGCCAGCGCCGCATAGCGGTCGCGCGAGCGGTGAACCTCGGCTTCCGCCTCGTCGCGCGCGCGCTGAATCTCGGCCTGCCGCAGCGCGCCATTGCAGGCGACCTGGAGCAGCGGAATGAATTCGCCTTGGGTATCCTTGACCAGATAGTCGGCGGCGCCGGCCTTCAACGCGGTGACGGCAATCGCCGAATCCTGCGAGGCGGTGACGAACACCACGGGCGGCGCGCCCGCCGTCGCCATGATCTTTTCCAGCGTTTCGAGACCGTCGAGCCCCGGCATGTACTGGTCGAGCGCGACCACATCGATGCCGCCTTGCGCCAGCCGCGCCAGCCCTTGCTCGCCGCCCGCTGCGTGAACGACCTTGAAGCCTGCCCGCGTCAGGCCGCGGTCGACCAGCCGGGCAAGGCCGGCGTCATCGTCGATATACAGCAATGTCGGCGTTGCGGGTTTCATGTGGCTGCAGGAGGTACCTGGATGACGGAAAAGAACAGGCCGAGTTGGCGAATGGCGTTGGCAAAACTTTCGTAGTTCACCGGCTTGGTGATGTAGACGTTGCAACCGAGTTCGTAGCAGCGCTTGATCTCGTGGGAATCGTCGGTGGTGGTCAGCACCACCACCGGCGTGGCCTTGAGATATTTGTTTTCCTTGACCCGCTTCAGGATGTCGATGCCGGTCGTATCGGGCAGATTGAGATCAAGCAGGATCAGGAGCGCGTTGCCCTTGTGGTCGAGGCCCGTTCCATCCTGGCCGAACAGGTATTCCAGCGCGGCTGTACCATTGGTGAACGGCTTTATCTCATTGTTGACACCGGATCGACGGATATTGCGTTCGATCAGGCGGGCATGGCCCTCATCGTCCTCGATCATGATGATGGTGACTGGATTGCTCATGTCTCTGTGTTCCGGTTGGCAGACCATTTGATGGGCAACGTGATCGTGAACGTGCTGCCCTGATGAAGTTCTGAGGCGACCGACATGGTTCCGCCCAGCCGCCGCACCAAGGCCCGGACGTGGGCAAGGCCGATGCCCTGTCCCGGCCTGTCCTGGGTTCCGGCGCGGCGGAAGAGCTCGAAAATGCGCTGATGGTCCTTTGGGTCGATGCCGCGCCCATTGTCGGATATCTCAAAGATCGCAAAACCGAGCTTGGTGCGGCCGCGCACCGCGATTTCGCCGGGAACCCCAGTCTTGAGGTATTTGAGCGCATTGTCGATCAGATTGGAAAAGATTTGTTCCATTGCAAGGCGATCGCTGACGATAGTGGGCAATTCGTCGATCCGGATCTTGGCCTGGGCCTCGGCGATTTGATGCGCCACGGTCGACACGATGCCCTCCATCAACTCACGGGTGTCGATCCGGACCGGCTGGAATTCCCGGCGGCCTTCGCGGGTGAGATGGAGGATCGCCGATATCAGCCGGTCCATCTTGCCGATCGACGATTTGATGAACCCAAGCGCCTCGGTGAATTCTTCAGAGAGCTGCTTGTCGGCGCCTTCGAGCACGGGCTCGGCAGTATCGGTGGCGTTTTCCGGGACGGCCGGTTCGGGGGACTGCCCGCGGGAAAGCGTCGCGATCCGCCTGAAGATGTCGCCGCGCAATTCCTCCAGCTCGCTGGTGAAGCCCATGATGTTCACCAGCGGTGAACGCAGATCGTGGCTGACAATGTAGGCGAAGCGCTGGATCTCGTCATTGGCTTCGCGCAAATCCGCGGTGCGCTCGTCGATCGCGGCCTCGAGGTTAAGGTTGTTATCGCGCAGGCTTGCTTCGGCCTCGTCGCGTGCACGCGACGAGCGCCGCACCAGGAAAACCGAGAGTCCGCCCAATGCGATGACGAGCCCAGAGCCGGCGATCGTCACGGAAGACGCCAGTACCTGCGTTCGATCGGCGTCGACGGTCCGCATGGCGAACAAGCGTTCTTCCTCGGCGCGCATGTCGCGCCCGGCCTCGGCGATCGCCCGCACGGCGCTGGTCGAGGTGCCGTTGCGCAACACCGTGACGCTGGTGGCGACGTCGTTGTTCTTGACGCGGTCGATGCCGCGCGCGAATTCGGTCAGGCGCTGCTCGATCGCGGTACGCAGCTTGGCATAGTTCCGGACCTGAACCGGGTTATCGCTGGTAATCTTTGCAAGCCGATCGGCGGCGGGCAGGATGTTGCTGGCAGCTGCTTCGTATTCAGCGAGGAACTGCGGCGCCGATGTCAGAAGGTAGGCGCGCGTGGCGCTCTCTGCGCGCCGAATTTCCAACAGCAGGTTAGACAGCTGGCTTTCAACCTCCACCGTATGGACGACGAGGCTGCTGGCGTCGCGGGCCTTGTTGACCAGGAGGACGGAGGTGACGCTGACGGCGACCAGCACCAGAAGTCCCGCCGACAGCAGCAGGACTTGCCAAACAGCGCGCTGACGCTGGGCCTCAGGCGTCACGACGATCTCGGGTCATCGAAATAGAACTGCCCCGCAAGGGATCCCCAACTTGCGATAATGCCGCAGGGCCTGATTGGTTCCATCGTGGCGGGGATTTTGCTACCGCGCCTGGCCATCTGCCGGCTGGCCGGCGAGGTACTGCTCAAGCCAATGGATGTGGTAGTCGCCGTTGATGATGTCGGCCTCCCGGACCAGCGCCCGGAACAGCGGCAGGGTGGTCTCGATGCCGTCCACCACCATCTCGTCGAGCGCCCTTCGCAGCCGCATCAGGCATTCGGCGCGGGTCTTGCCGTGCACGATCAGCTTGCCGACCAGCGAATCATAATAGGGCGGAATGACATAGCCCTGATAGACGGCGGAATCGATCCGCACGCCGAGCCCGCCGGGCGGATGGAATTGCGTGATCTTGCCGGGCGAGGGCCGGAAGGTCTGCGGATTTTCCGCATTGACGCGGCATTCGATGGCATGGCCGATGATGGCGATCTCTTCCTGCTTGGCGGGCAGGTCGCCGCCGGCGGCGATGCGGATCTGCTCCAGCACGAGGTCGATGTCGGTGATGCTCTCGGTGACGGGATGCTCGACCTGGATGCGGGTGTTCATTTCGATGAAATAGAACTCGCCGTCCTCGTAGAGGAATTCGATGGTGCCGACGCCGAGATACTTCATGTCGCGCATCGCCTGGGCGCAGGTCTCGCCGATCCTGGCGCGGGCGGCGGCGGAAAGCACGGGCGAGGGGCCTTCCTCCCAGACCTTCTGGTGACGGCGCTGCAGCGAGCAATCGCGCTCGCCGAGATGGATCGCACCGCCCCGGCCGTCGCCGAGAATCTGGATCTCGATATGACGCGGCTTCTGCAGGTATTTCTCGAGATAGACCGAGGCGTCGCCGAAGGCCGACTTGGCTTCGTTGGACGCGGTCGACAGAGCCATCAACAGGTCGTCGGCGGAGTGCGCCACCTTCATGCCGCGCCCGCCGCCGCCGGCGGCCGCCTTCACGAGCACCGGAAAGCCGATCGCCTTGCCGATCGCCAGCGCATCGTCTTCGGGGGAAACCGCGCCGTCGGAGCCGGGCACGACGGGGATGCCGAGCCGCTTGGCTGTCTTCTTGGCCTCGATCTTGTCGCCCATCAGGCGGATGTGTTCGGCCTTCGGGCCGATGAAATGCAGATTGTGCTCGGCGAGGATTTCGGCGAAGCGGGCGTTTTCCGACAAAAAGCCGTAGCCGGGATGCACGGCGTCGGCGCCGGTGATCTCGCAGGCCGCGAGCAGCGCCGGGATGTTGAGATAGGAATCCTTCGACGGCGGCGGCCCGATGCAGACGCTTTCGTCGGCGAGCCGCACATGCATGGCGTCGGCGTCGGCGGTCGAATGCACCGCGACCGTGGAGATGCCGAGCTCCTTGCACGCGCGCAGCACGCGGAGCGCGATCTCGCCGCGATTGGCTATGAGAATCTTGTCGAACATGCAGTCCCCGCAGGCGAGTAGCGAATGGCGAGTAGCGAATTAGTGGGAGATACCCATTCGCTATTCGCTACTCGCCGTTCGCGCTCTACTCGATAATTACCAATGGCTCGCCGAATTCGACCGGCTGGCCGTCCTCGACGAGTATCTGCGTCACGGTGCCCGCGCGCGGCGACGGAATCTGGTTCATCGTCTTCATGGCTTCGATGATCAGCAGCGTCTGCCCGGCCGATACCTTGCTGCCGACGTCGATGAACGGCTTGGCGCCGGGCTCGGGCGCCCAATAGGCGGTGCCGACCATCGGCGAGGGGACCGCGCCCGGGTGCTTGGCCAGATCTGCGCCCGCCGCGGGGGCGGCGCCTGCGGCGGCCACCGGCTGATAGCTCGCCGGCATCGCCGCCGACACGGTGACGTTGCGGGCGACCCGCACCCGCAGGCCGGAGCGCTCGATTTCGATCTCGGTCAGGCTGGTCTCATCCAGCAGCAAGGCAAGCTCGCGAATGAGCGCGCTGTCGTCGCTTTTGAGGTTTGCGGCTGTTTTGTCCGCTGACTTGTTGTCGGGCTGGCGGGCCATGCTCTTGATCCGGAATTCTCGATGTGGGTGACGGCTGAAGCGTCAGGCGTGGTGTCGGTCGACGTCAGGTTTGACGTTAGGTCTTGGTCTTGGCGCCGAGCTTGGCGGCAAGGCCGGATACTGCGAGCCGGTAGCCGTCGATGCCAAAGCCGCAAAGCGAGGCAAACGCGGCCATGGCCGTGTAGGAGTGATGACGAAAGCTCTCGCGGGCGTGGATGTTGCTGACATGCACTTCCACCGTGGGGATCTTCACTGCCACCAGCGCATCGTGCAACGCGATCGAGGTATGTGAATATCCGCCGGCATTGATGATGATGCCGGCCACCTTCTTGGCATGCGCCTCGTGGATGAAGTCGATCAATTCGCCTTCGCGGTTCGACTGGCGGCAATCCGCCTTGAGCCCGAACTGCGCGGCGGTTTCCACGCACAGTCTTTCAACATCAGCGAGCGTCGCATGGCCATAGGTTTCAGGCTCGCGCGTCCCCAGCATGTTGAGGTTCGGGCCGTTGAGGACGTAGATCGTCGCGGCGGGGGCTTGGGCGCTTCCTTGGGCCATCCGGATTCCAGCAAAGAGGGGTGGTGCAGGTCGCGGGGTTATAGGTAACAACGCGGCCAAGGGGAAGCCTTCCGGTCGGCCGGAATGCCGCCCAAATGCCTCATCCAATTCGTAAAAACCCGCGCGGAACCTGTGGAAATCATTCGTTAACCAATTTTTGGACATTGGGTTCGCAAGAAAAAGGGGGCGGGCATCTCTGCCCACCCCCGATTGCTGCGCGAAGAATCTGCGACCGAAGTTCGTCAGCCCTCGATGATGTAGACGATCTCGCGGGTCTGCGGGCGGACGATGACGTAGCGTCCATTCACCAGGATCACTTCATAGCCGCGCCATTCCGGATAGATCTCGACGATCCGGGGCGGAAGCGGGTGGAAGCGGACCGACGCGGGCACCGCGGTGCCGACCGAGATATTGAAGTTCACGTTGGTGGTTTCCTGGATCTTCGCCGACCTGATGGCGGTGTTGATCTGGGTACGCTTTTCAGCCGGCGGAGCAGCGGTCGCCGAGGTGGCGGCGTTGCCCGTGGTCTGCGACTTGGTATCGCTGGCAGCCGTGCCCGACTTGGTGTCGGTCTTGCCGTCGCGGCTTTCAGTGGTCGTGGTGCCGCCCTTGCTGTCGCGGCCGTCGGCCTTCATGTCCTTGCCGCCCTTGGAATCGGTTTCCGACTGCATGCTCTTGGACTTCTCGCCCTGCATCCGGTTGCCGTCCTGCGCGCTCTTGCTGCCGGACGGTGCCTTATCGGTCGAATCAGAAGCCTTCATGCCGGGCTCGGAGCCTTTCATGCCCGATTCACCCTTCATGCCGGATTCAGCGCCCTTCATGCCGGAGCTGCCGCCGGTGTCACGCTGCATCGCGCCGCCGGACGAGGCACCGCCGGAAGGTGGCGCGCTCTGCTGCGCCGCGGGTGCCGCCGACCCTGCGCCGCCGCCCGTGCCCTGCGCGTTGGCCAAACCCGTTCCCGCGATCAGAGCCGCGGTCGCGACCGAAATCAAAAAGCGATTGTTCATCAGAATGTCTCCTCACATGTTTCTGCATTGCCCGACCGACAACGTGAGGAGGTGTCTGATGTTCCGGCGGATCGGCGGTTCCGAGGGGTTTGTTTTGTGAATGCCGGGTGAACTGATGCGGATGTTTGGCACCGTAAACAAAAGGCCGGCTGTCAGGCCGGCCTTCGTCGCGGGTGGGCTATTGGCAAAGTCCTCAGCAGGTCGCCTTGCCGCAACGGGCATTGCTGATTTTTTCGCGCAGGCTCTCGACGCCGACCGCGCCGATCACGACCTGCTTGCCGATCACGTAGCTCGGCGTGCCGTTCATACCCATCGCTTCGGCGAGCTTGAAATTCTCCTCCAGCGTGTTGCGCACCTCGGCGCTGGCAAGATCCTTCTCCAGCTTCGCCATGTCGAGGCCGACTTCCTTGGCGACCGCCATCGCGCGCGCCTTGTCGACGGCGCCGCGGCCGGTGAGCAGCTTCTGGTGGAAGTCGAGATATTTCTTGCCGGACGGATCCTGCATCCGGATGGCGACGCCGACCTGGGCGGCCTCGACCGAGCCCGCGCCCAGCACCGGGAACTCCTTAAGCACCACCTTCAGCTTCGGATCGGACTTCATCAACTCCATCATGTCGGTCATCGCGCGCTTGCAGTAGCCGCAATTGTAGTCGAAGAACTCGACGAAGGTGACGTCGCCGTCCTTGTTGCCGAGCGTGACGTTGCGCGCCGAGTTGAAGATCGCGTCGGCGTTTTTGGCGACGCCGGCTTCGTGCTTGGCGGCTTCCGCGGCGGCCTGGCGCTTGCCGAGCTCGGTCATCGCCTCTTCGAGCACTTCGGGGTTTGCGATCAGGTATTCGCGCACGATCTTCTGGATATCGCTGCGCTGCGCGTCATTGAAGCTCTGCGCGGAAGCGGATACCGGCGCGCCGCATAGCGCCAGGGCGAACAACGTGGAAGTCAGGAAACGGAACGAGGACATCGGTTAATCCTTATGCGGCGGGTCCCGGGCAATTCTGCTGAGCCGGCTCCCGGAGAATATGCCGGAATATAGCCGAAAGCGGGTGATTTCTAGTTGCTCTTCTGGCCGGGCAGCGGCTTGGCGCTCACAATGTCGTCAGCCTTCACCCATCCGGGCGTCCCGATGGCGAAACGCGTCTTTGCCCGCGACGCCAGGTCGCGCGCCGTCTTGTTGTCACCGCGAAGAAACGCGGCCTGCGCGGATGCCAGATCCGCCTGGGCGTAGTCGCCCTTGCGGCCATAGGCCATTGCGAGCTGCATGTAGCCGAGCGGGGCCTCGGTCTCGCGCGCGACCGCGGCACGGAGGATGGAGATGGCCTCGTCGGTGTAGGCGTTGTTGTTGGTCGCCACCAGGGCTTGTCCGAGCATCATCTCGATCAGCGGGGAATTATTGGAAAGCTGCACTGCCCTGCGTAGCGGCGCAATCGCCTCCTGCGGCTTGCCGCCCTCGAGCAGCGCCTGGCCGCGCACCTCGTGGAAATACGGATTGTTAGGCTGCTGCTGGATCAACGCGTCAATCTGGGAAAGCGCGCTGCGCAAATCTCCATGCAGGTAGGTCGAGATCGCGTGGGCATAACGCGCCGGCAGGCTGTTGTTGGACAGCGGATAGCGCCGGTACACGGTCTCCTGCCGCTCCATGAAGGCCGAGATCTTGGCGCGCACCATTTCATGTCGCAGCTGCAGGGCGGGGTCGTCCTTCTTGTCCCAGTAGGGGCTCGACCGCGCCAGTTCTTCCAGCGCAGCGACGCGCTGCGACGGCATCGGGTGCGACTGGACGTAAGGATCGGTGCCGCGCGCGGCAAACAGGCTTTCCTCGGTGAAGCGCTTGAAGGTCTCATACATGCCGCGCGAAGATTGCCCGGTGGCGTTCAGAAATTTCACGCCGGCCTTGTCGGCGTTCTCTTCCTGCTGGCGCACGTAGGAGAGCAGGTTGCGGCGGATGATTTCGCCGGGCGCCGAGAACATCGCAGCACCGGCGTTCGCCAGCCCGCTGTTGCCACCGCCGCCTTGCGCGCCGGCCACCATGGCGCCGGCGCCGAGCAGCATCGCGATGATCATCTGGGTCTGGGCCTGCGCCATCTGCTCGCGCATCTTGGCGAGATGGCCGCCGGCGAGGTGGCCGGTTTCGTGCGCCATCACGCCGATGATCTGGTTCGGCGTCTCCGACTGCATGATCGCGCCGTAGTTGACGAAGATGCGGCGGCCGTCGGCAACGAAGGCATTGAAGACGCCCTGGTTGATGATCACCATCTGGATGTTCTGCTTTTCCAGGCCGGCGGCGCGCAGGATCGGCCTGGTATATTCGCGCAGCAATTGCTCCGTCTCGGTGTCGCGGAGCACCGGCGGACCCTTGGCCTGCTGCGCCACGGCAGCCATCGGCGCAGCGACGAGCGAGACCGCCAGCATCAGCGCGGTCGACTTCAGTGGCATCTTGCGTAAGACGATACGGAGCGGCATGAGCGGTCTTTGGCGATTGGCGGCACGTCCGGATCTGCCCGGTCGCCGGTTCGATGTTCAACTAGATCAGAAACGGGTCCCGGTCTGCTCGTTCAAAGCGTTTCTTTCGCCCGAGCCGGTAGCGCTTCGCTGGAAAAGGTTATAACAAGCCACCGAATACGGCCAGTCTGGGGCGGTTGCCGGTCGGGAACCTGAATGGGCTGCGTCCTGTGCAAATAGCAGTTATCGATGCTGGAATCGACACTTAGAGACCGCGCGGCGCCGTTGCTCACGCCTTCCGCCCGAAGCGATGTTCCGCCTTTCATGGTCATGGACGTGATGGCGGCGGCAGCCCGCATCGAAGCCGCCGGCGGCCATGTCATTCACATGGAAGTGGGACAACCGGCGGCGCCGGCTCCCAAGGTCGCCATTGCGGCTGCGCACGCGGCGCTCGATTCGACACGGATCGATTACACATCGGCGCTCGGCATTCCCTCGCTGCGCGTGCGAATCGCGAAACACTATCGCGATACGTACGGCTGTGCGGTCGATCCCGAGCGCATCGTGATCACGACCGGCTCGTCGGGCGGATTCATTCTCGCGTTCCTGTCGATGTTCGAGCCGGGCGACCGGGTCGCGGTGACGGTGCCGGGTTATCCGCCGTACCGGCACATCCTGACCGCGCTCGGCTGCGAGCCGGTGCTGATCGAGACTTCGAGTGCGACGCGTCATGCGCTGACCGGCGAGGCCTTGCTGGCCGCGCACCGCCAGGCGCCGCTGAAAGGCGTGCTGGTCGGCAGTCCCGCCAATCCGACCGGAACGATGATGTCTCGCGAAGCGCTCACCGGGCTGATCACTGCGGCGGAAGGCGCCGGCATCCGCTTCATCTCCGACGAAATCTATCACGGTCTCGACTACGCGTTTCCGGCGGTGACGGCGGCGGAGCTTTCACCGCAAGCGCTGGTGATCAACTCATTCTCGAAATATTTCTGCATGACCGGCTGGCGGGTCGGCTGGATGGTGGTGCCGGAGCCGCTGGTGCGGCCGATCGAGCGGTTGCAGCAGAACCTGTCGATCTCGGTGCCGACGCTGTCGCAGATCGCGGCTGAAGCGGCCTTTGAAGGCCGCGAGGAGATGGAGGCGATCAAGCGGGGCTACCAGGAGAACCGCCGCATCTTGATCGAGGGGCTGCCGAAGGCCGGCCTCACCAAATTCCTGCCGGCGGACGGCGCCTTCTACCTCTACGCCGACGTTTCGGATTTCACCGCCGACAGCTTTGAATTCGCCGGCCGCATGCTGGAAAAGGCGCATGTGGCGGCGACGCCCGGCGTCGACTTCGATCCGATCCACGGCCGCCACTTCATTCGCTTCTCCTACGCGCGCTCTGCCGAGGAGATGCATGAAGCGGTGGCGCGCATCGCGCGCTGGCTGGGATAGCGCCGTCCGTCCGTCACCGAATCTTTCTCACCTGCCATCAACCGGAGCCTACATGTCTGCGAGAATCCTGCCTGAATCCGTCGTGTCGCCGCATTATCCGCTTGCCGCCGTGCTGTGGCCGCATCGCGCCGACGGTTCGTCCGCGTTGTTGCGCAGCGTGGTTCTGGTCGTGCTGGGAACGGCGCTGTTGACCTTGTCGGCCAAGGTCAATCTCCCGTTGCCCTATGTGCCGATGACGCTGCAGACGCTGGTCGTGCTGGTGATCGGCGCGACCTATGGCTGGCGGCTCGGCAGTGCGACGACCGTCGCCTATCTCGCCGAAGGCGCGATCGGATTTCCGGTGTTCGCAGGCCCCGTCGGCGGTCTCGCGCCGCTGGTTGGTCCGACGGCCGGCTATCTCTTCGGCTTCGTGGCTGCGGCCTTCGTGACGGGATGGCTGGCGGAGCGCGGCTGGGACCGGTCGGTGTTTCGGCTGTTCGTGGCGATGGCGCTCGGACACATCCTCATTCTCGCCGCCGGATTCGGCTGGCTGGCGTTCGGCATGAAACTCGGTGTTGAAAAGGCGTGGCTGGTGGGCATCGCACCGTTCATCGCGGCGTCGCTGATCAAGAACGCGCTCGGCGCCGCGCTGGTACCGGCGGTGCGGCGGTTTTTCGACCCGCGCGGCTGAGCCTCGGCCACTACGCCGCCTGCGACGGCGATCAGAGGGAGCGCATCCCTGCGAGACGTACAAAAAAACCGCCCGGTTTTCGCCGGGCGGTTTTCTTTTCTGCCGATCCTTACTCGCCGCTGCCGAAGCGCCGCGACCACCAGCCCGCCTTGCGCGGCGCAGATTCGTCTGATGCCGCTGGCGCCGGCTCGGCCGTAGCGGGTGAATGGACCGGTTCAGGCGCGCTGTGGCTTACGGAGGGCGTCGGTTCGGCCGGCGCGCTGGTCACGAAGCTGACCTTCTCGCGCACGGTCGAGCGCCGCGGCGCCGCGGCGCGTTCGGATTCCTGCGTGGCTTCTTCACTGGACGGTGCGGGAGCCGACGGAACGGGCGTGCTCACCACCACCGGCTCAGGCTGGGTGTAGGCCGCAGGCTGCGGCAACTCAGTGGGCCGCGAGACAGGTTCGGACGAAACGGCGGCCTGCACCAGCGATGGTGCGGGCTCAAACGAACCGCCATCGAAATCGGCAACAGCGCTGGTCACTTCCGGAGCCGGTGTCGGCCCCAGTTCGTCTGCGATCGATCCGGCCAGTCCGTCTTCCAGCTCGCCGCCACGCCGGCGGCGTCCGCCGCGACGGCCGCGGCGGCGCGGACGTCGCTCGCCATTGGCGGCCTGATCGCCACGGGGCGTGCCGGGCTGTTCGTCGCCTTCATCCTCATCGGTTTCACCGTCTTCGGCGGCCGCGCCTTCGACGGCCTCGCCGGCAACGGGCATCGCGTCACCGTCCTCGCGCGGAGCGGCGCCATCGCGCGGCTCGCCGCGGCCGCGCCGGCGCCGGCGGCGCTTGCGGCGGTGACCGTCGCCTTCGCTTTCGCCTTCACTGGAGGCTGCCTCGGCGGCATCGTCGGTCAATCCCTCGGTCTCTTCGGTTTCGACTTCGGATTCGGTTTCGATGTCGAATACGTCGTCGTCGTCATACGCCTCCTCGACCTGCGGGGGGGAGGCTGCAGCCTGCGCCACCAGCAACGCCTTGGCGGCTTCCAGCGTGTGCACCTGTTCGCCGCGGTCGATGATGAACGATTGCTGGCCGGCCACAGTCGGATCAGCGTTGACGGCGAGCGACACCTTGAAAGCGTTTTCCAGATCGCGCAGGTGGCCGCGCTTGTGGTTCAGCACATAGAGCGCGACGTCGGTGCGGGTCCGCACCACCAGATTGTGGGTCGCGCCCTTCATCAGGATTTCTTCGATGCCGCGCAGCAATTGCAGCGCCACCGACGAGACCGAACGGACATGCCCGCTGCCGCCGCACATCGCGCACGGCTCGGTCGAGCTTTCCAGCACGCTGGCGCGGATGCGCTGGCGCGACATTTCCAACAGGCCGAAATGCGAGATGCGGCCGACCTGGATGCGCGCGCGGTCCTGCCGCAGGCAGTCGGAGAGCTTGCGCTCGACCGCACGGTTGTTGCGCTTCTCGTCCATGTCGATGAAGTCGATGACGATCAGGCCCGCGAGATCGCGCAGGCGCAACTGCCGCGCCACTTCCTCGGACGCCTCCAGATTGGTCTTGAGCGCAGTGTCCTCGATGTGATGTTCGCGGGTCGAACGGCCGGAGTTGACGTCGATCGAGACCAGCGCCTCGGTCTGGTTGATCACGATGTAGCCGCCGGAACGCAGTTGCACGGTCGGCGAGAACATCGCGTCGAGCTGGCTCTCGACGCCCATCCGCGAGAACAGCGGCTGGCCGTCGCGATACTGCTTCACCGCCCGCACGTTCGAGGGCATCAGCATCTTCATGAAATCGCGGGCTTCGTCGTAGCCGGCCTGGCCGGCAACCTGGATTTCGTCGATCTCCTTGTTGTAGAGGTCGCGCAGCGAACGCTTGATCAGCGAGCCTTCCTCGTAAACGAGGGTGGGGGCCTGCGACTTCAGCGTCATGTCGCGGACGGTTTCCCACATCCGGATCAGGTATTCGAAGTCGCGCTTGATCTCGGGCTTGGTCCGCGCGGCGCCGGCGGTCCGAAGGATGATCCCCATGCCTTCCGGCACGTCGAGATCCTGCACCACTTCCTTCAGCCGCGAGCGGTCCTGGGCCGAGGTGATTTTGCGGCTGATGCCGCCGCCGCGGGCGGTGTTCGGCATCAGCACGGCGTAGCGGCCGGCCAGCGACAGATAGGTTGTCAGCGCGGCGCCCTTGTTGCCGCGTTCTTCCTTGACGACCTGGACCAGCATCACCTGGCGGCGCTTGATGACTTCCTGGATCTTGTACTGGCGGCGTGGGCGGAAGGCGCGCTCGGGCACTTCCTCGAGCACGTCGTCGCCGCCGACCGATTCGACGACTTCCTCTTCGGCGTCCTCGTCGTCTTCGTCGTCGTCGTCACCCTCGGGCGCTCGGGCTTCGTCGGAAGACGCAACCGCGTATCCCTCACCGGCGTGCTCGACATGCGCCGCGTCCTCGGCATAGGCCGCGTTCTCACGCGCCAGTTCGTCGTCATGATGCTCGTCATGGGCGTGCAAGTCATGGGCGTGCAGATCATGCACGGCTTCGGCCGGCGTCTCGGCGGCGGCCGCCTCTACCGGCACCCCGGCGGACGCGCCGGTTTCCGGTTCCAGGGCCGGGTTTTCACCGGCGGCATCCGCCCGTGAGTCGGCACTTTGCGAATCCTGTTCGGGGTGGTGATCGCGGTCGTGGTGAGCATCATGATCGTGCGAATGGTCGTGATCGCGACCAAGCGCGTCGTGATCATGCGCCGCGTCTTCATGATGCACAGCATCATTCTCGCGATGCTCGGCATCGTGCGGATGCACTTCGCCGACATAGGCGCCGTCGTGCAGATGCGCGTCGCCTTCGCCTTCATAGGGCTGGGCCGCCTGCGCGAGGTCCTGGCCGGCGCCTTCGACGACGCCGCTCTGGACGCGGTCGCCATGGCCGCGGCGACGGGCATTGCGGTGGCGCGACCGGCCGCGGTGGCGGCTGGACGACCTATTCTCGCTTTCCTCCTCGGCCTCGCGATGCGCGCGTTCATCGGCCTCGATCAGCGCCTGACGGTCGGCGACCGGGATCTGATAATAATCCGGGTGAATTTCGCTGAACGCTAGGAAGCCATGGCGGTTGCCGCCATATTCGATGAACGCCGCCTGCAGCGACGGCTCTACGCGCGTGACCTTGGCGAGGTAGATATTGCCGCGGAGTTGTTTGCGCTGGGCGGTCTCGAAATCAAATTCTTCGACGCGGTTGCCGCGGACCACAACGACCCGGGTCTCTTCCGGGTGGGTGGCGTCGATCAACATCTTGTTGGGCATTTTGGAACTCTTGACGGCGGCGGGCGCGGTGCATGGCGCGCGCAAGTAGCGCGGCCCGGTGACGCGACGGTCCACCTGATTCGGGGGTGAGGGGAAGGCCAAAACGCACATCTTGGCGCCGCGCCGATCGGGGAGCCGCCGGAGCGAGGCGACGTGCGAAGCTTTCGCTTCGCGTCGGCGCGATCTTTCCGTGGAACCTGGTCGGCAATACAGTCTGGCGCATCAAGCGTCGGCCCGTCTGAACATGTTGGCGGAACGATACCGCCGTATCTTTCGCTGAAGGCCCGGTTCGGCGCGTGAACGCCCACCGGCCATCGCATATCGGACCGTGTGGGGTCCGGATATTCGGTTCTGCCTTGTCTCAAACCGTCCCTGGAAAAGTACTCATAAAGTACCTGGGACCGGACGCCGCTCGGGCTCGAAACCGCCCCTCCGTGTCAGCCGCGCGCGGCGCTGGCTGGGGAGGGGTCGGGAAAGACGCAGGTTCCTTCGGCTTCGAAGGTTCCGGCGCTGCACCGGGAGGCTGAACGCGACACAACCGGGAGTATTAGCCGTCAGCACCTCGTACATACGTGGATTGGCGCCTGCGTGCAAGGGAAGCGCAATGGAACCCGCTTCCAAGCGTCGCAGGGCAGCAACACTCACCTCTTTTCACAGATTCGCCCTTAAGGTCCAATTAACCCTGCACTCCTATTGCGGTAAGTGAAGGCTCTTCCGGAGGCACCGAATCGTTGGCGAGCCGTTCAAATCAGCCTGTTTTGCTGGGATGTGGTCTATTGTGCGCCGCAGCATTGCTGTGCGTCCCGTTGATCGGCCCCAGCTTTGCGCAGGCACCGGCCTATCAACCGCCGCCCGCCTATCAGACTCCTCTCTATCAGGGGCCGGCCGTCATCCCGAGCCCGGCGCCGGTATCGAACTTCCCCGTCGCTTCTGACGCGCGCCTGGCTGGCGATGCCAAACAGACCCGCTTCATTCTCGATCTCGACAAACCGGTTCAGTTTCGGGCGTTCACGCTCGCGGACCCGTATCGCGTGATCGTCGACCTCAACCAGATCAATTTCCAGCTTCCGGCTGCAGCCGGCGCGACAGGGCGGGGGCTGGTCAAGGCGTTTCGCTACGGTCTGGTCATGCCGGGCGGGTCGCGGATCGTGTTCGACCTGAACGGCCCGGCCAGAATCGCCAAATCCTATGTGCTGGAGGCGGCTAACGGCCAGCCGCCGCGGCTGGTGCTCGAATTCGAGGAGGTCGACCGCACCGCCTTTGTGCAAGCGCTGGCGCCCGAAAACCGGCCCGAATTGCGTCCGGGAATTGCCGAGGCCAACGCCGCGGTCGCGAAGGTCGACGCGCCGGCCGCGCCGGCGTCGCCGCCGGATAAAAGGCCGGTGGTCGTGATCGATCCCGGTCATGGCGGCGCCGACAACGGCACCGAGGCCGGCGGCAACGACATCATGGAAAAGAACCTGGTGCTGACGTTCGGGCTGGCGCTGCGCGACCGGCTCGAGAAGTCGGGCAAGTACCGTATCGTCATGACCCGGACGGATGACACCTTCGTTGCGCTCGGCGACCGCGTGAAGATCGCGCGCAACGAGGCGGCAGCGCTGTTCATCTCGATCCATGCCGATGCCTTGCGGCGTGGCGAGGGCGACGCCCAGGGCGCCACCATCTATACGCTGTCGGAAAAGGCGACCGACAGCGAGGCCGAGCGGCTGGCAGACGCGGAGAACAAGTCGGACGCCATCGGCGGGGTCAGTCTCGCCGACGAGCCGACCGACGTCGCCGACATCCTGATCGATCTGGTGCAGCGGGAAACCAAGACCTTCTCGAACCGGTTCGCGCGGGTGCTGATGGGTGAAATGAAGACCACGGTCCGCATGCACAAGCATCCGCTGAAATCGGCCGGTTTTCGGGTGCTGAAGGCCCCCGACGTGCCCTCTGTCCTGGTCGAACTCGGCTACGTCTCGAACAAGGGCGACCTCGAACACCTGGTCTCGGAAAGCTGGCGGAACCGGACGGTCGGGGCGATGGCGCAGGCGATTGATGCATTTTTGGCCAAGCGGCTGGCAACTGCCGGGCCGGCCAAGTAAAAATTGCCGTACGCCTGACGTAAGCGCAGGCGGATAAGCGTGCTTTCCAGTGGCCGAAGCCCTAGTTTGGCCACAGCGGCAACGGTATAGAAAATCGACTGCTGGTCTTCGGAATCGGTCAATATTGTCCGCCGGACCCTTTGATATGTTCGACCGCGTGACGGCGGCCCGTTTACCGGGGTGGCCGTGTTAGGATGGACGCCGCAGATTTCGGCGGACAGGGTTGGAACGGAACTTCGATAATGCGCTTGCTGGTCCGGTTTTTGGGTTTCCTGTTCGCCGCCGGGACCGTCGTGTTCCTGGTCGGCGTAGCCGGCGTGGCGGGCGCGATCTGGCATTTCTCCAAGGACTTGCCCGACTATTCACAGCTTCAGGATTACGAACCTCCGGTGATGACACGCGTCCATGCGTCGGACGGCGCGCTGATGGGCGAGTATTCCAAGGAGCGCCGGCTCTATCTGCCGATCCAGGCGGTGCCGAAGCTCGTCATCAACGCGTTCCTGGCGGCCGAGGACAAGAACTTCTACGAGCATGGCGGCATCGACTTCACCGGCATGGCGCGCGCGGCCGTGGTGTATGCGCAGAACTTTGGTTCCAACAGGCGTCCGCAGGGCGCCTCGACCATCACCCAGCAGGTCGCGAAGAACTTTCTTTTGACCAACGAAGTGTCGTTCACGCGCAAGATCAAGGAAGCCTTGCTGGCGATGCGCATCGAGCGCGCCTATTCGAAGGACCGCATCCTCGAGCTCTATCTCAACGAAATCTATCTCGGCCTTGGCGCTTACGGAATCGCCGCCGCATCGCTGGTCTATTTCGACAAGTCGGTAAACGAGCTCACGATCGCGGAAGCGTCCTATCTGGCGGCACTGCCCAAGGCGCCGGCGGCGCTGCATCCGGTGCGTAACCGCGACCGCGCGGTCGAGCGGCGCAACTACGTGGTCGACCGTTTGGTCGAAAACGGCTGGATCAAGCAGGCCGACGCCGACAAGGCCCGCAAGGAAACGCTCAACGTCACCAGCCGCGGCAACGGCGCGCATATCTTCGCCGGCGAGTATTTCGCCGAGGAAGTCCGCCGCGACATCTTTGAGCGCTACGGCGAAAAGAAGCTGTATGAAGGCGGGCTGTCGGTCCGCGCCACGCTCGACCCGAAGATGCAGGTGATGGCGCGCAAGGCCATGGTCGCCGGGCTCGTCAAGTATGACGAAGCCAGCGGCTGGCGCGGCGCGCCGTCCAAGCTCGACATCTCCGGCGACTGGGGCGTCAAACTCTCCGACGTCAAAGCGCTCAGCGATATCTCGCCGTGGCGGATGGCGGTGGTGCTGGAGACCTCCGACCAGTCGGCGCGGATCGGCTTCCAGCCGGGCCGCGAGCTTGGTGGCGCGGTCAGCAAGCAGCGCCAGACCGGCATCATCACCCTCGACGGCGTGCGCTGGGCCAGGGCCGCCTCAGGACCCGCAAAGGGCAGGACCCCGACCTCGGTGGCGCAGGTGCTCGCCGCCGGCGACGTGATCTATGCCGACCCGCTGTTCGACAAGGAAGGCAAGCCGGTCGAGGGCCAGTACCGGCTGCGCCAGTTGCCGGAAGTGTCTGGCGCCATGGTCGCAATGGACCCCTGGACCGGCCGCGTGCTCGCGATGGTCGGCGGCTTCTCGTTCGACCAGAGTCAGTTCAACCGCGCCACGCAAGCCTATCGGCAGCCGGGATCGTCCTTCAAGCCGCTGGTCTATTCGGCGGCGATGGACAACGGCTATACGCCGTCGACCGTCGTGGTTGACGCGCCGATCGAGATCGACCAGGGGCAGGGTGCCGGCGTCTGGCGTCCGGAAAACTATTCCTCCGGCAAATATCAGGGCCCGGTCACCCTGCGCAACGCGCTGAAGAATTCGCTGAACACGGTGACGGTGCGGCTGGCGCAGGACATCGGCATGCCCTTGATCGGCGAATACTCCAAGCGGTTCGGTGTGTATGACGATCTGCCGAACTATCTTTCCTATGCGCTTGGCGCCGGCGAAACCACGGTGATGCGGATGGTGACGGCGTATTCGATGTTCGCCAATGGCGGCCGACGGGTGAAGCCGACGTTGATCGATCGCATCCAGGACCGCTACGGCCATACCATCTTCAAGCACGACGCCCGCGAATGCCGCGGCTGCGATGCGCCGGGCGGCTGGAAGAACCAGCCCGAGCCGCAGCTCGTCGACCGCCGCGAGCAGGTGCTCGATCCGATGACGGCCTACCAGATCACCTCGATGATGGAATATGTGGTGCAGGCCGGCACAGCGACCGTGGTCAAGGAAGTCGGCAAGCCGATCGCCGGCAAGACCGGCACCACCAACGACGAAAAGGACGCCTGGTTCATCGGCTTCTCGCCGGACCTCGTGGTCGGCATCTATGTCGGCTTCGACAAGCCGCGCAATCTCGGTCGCGGCATGACCGGCGGCCATCTGGCCGCGCCGATCGCCAAGGATTTCCTCAAACTCGCGCTCGCCGACAAGCCGGCGATCCCCTTCAAGGTGCCGGCCGGCATCAAGCTGGTGCGCGTCGATCCCAGGAGCGGCATGCGGGCCGGTCCGGGCGGCGGCGGCATTCTCGAAGCCTTCAAGCCGGGCACCGCGCCGCCGGATAATTACTCCGTCATCGGCGTGGCGGATGCCGACGGCCGGATGCCGCAACAGGGATATCCGCAAGGCGGCTATCAGCCGGGATATCCGCCGGCCTATCAGCCTGAAAGCGGCAATATCATGCGGCCGGGCGGGCTTTGGTGAACCGCTCGCAGCATTTTCAACTGCAAGGCCCATCTTCGAACACTGTAGGATGAAATGTTTGAACCCGGTGGATTCGTGGGTCCGTAACGGGTGGGGAATTCCGGTGGACACGGGAACACGCGCTGACTGTCACGGCGCAAAGGTTGGAATGGAATTTCGGTAATGCGCTTTGTGGTCCGATTTTTGGGTTTCCTGTTTACCGTCGGGACGATCATGTTCCTGGTCGGCGTGGCCGGCGTCGCGGGCGGAATCTGGTACTTCTCCAGGGACCTGCCCGACTATTCGCAGCTTCAGGATTATGAGCCGCCGGTGATGACGCGCGTGCACGCCGCCGACGGCGCGCTGCTCGGCGAGTATTCCAAGGAGCGCCGGCTCTATCTGCCGATCCAGGCGGTGCCCAAACTCGTCACCAACGCCTTCCTCGCGGCCGAGGACAAGAATTTTTACGAGCACGGCGGCATCGACTTCACCGGCATGGCGCGTGCGGTCGTGGCGTATGTGCAGAATCTCGGCTCCAACAAGCGCCCGCAGGGCGCCTCGACGATCACCCAACAGGTCGCCAAGAACTTCCTGTTGACCAACGAGGTGTCGTTCACGCGCAAGATCAAGGAAGCCCTGCTGGCGATGCGCATCGAGCGCGCCTATTCGAAGGACCGCATCCTCGAGCTCTATCTCAACGAAATCTATCTCGGCCTCGGCGCCTATGGCATCGCCGCTGCGTCGCTCGTCTATTTCGATAAATCCGTGAACGAGCTGACGGTCGCGGAAGCCGCCTATCTCGCCGCGCTGCCGAAAGCGCCGGGCACGCTGCATCCGGTGCGCAACCGGGATCGCTCGGTCGAGCGCCGCAACTACGTGATCGACCGTTTGCTTGAAAACGGCTGGATCAAGCAGGCGGATGCCGAGAAGTCGCGCAAGGAGCCGCTGATCGTGGCCTCCAGGTCCAACGCCGCGCATACGTTTGCCGGCGAATATTTTGCCGAGGAAGTCCGCCGCGACATCTTTGAGCGCTACGGCGAGAAGAAGCTTTATGAAGGCGGCCTGTCGGTCCGCACCACGCTCGATCCAAAACTGCAGGTGATGGCGCGCAAGACGGTCGCCGCCGGCCTCGTCAATTTCGATGAGGCGCAGGGCTGGCGCGGCGCCATGAGCAAACTCGACATATCCGGCGACTGGGGCGTCAAGCTCGCCGAAATCAGGTCGCTCAGCGACATCTCGCCCTGGCGGATGGCGGTGGTGCTCGAAACATCCGACCAGTCAGCCCGGATCGGCTTCCAGCCGGGCCGCGAACTCGGCGGCGCCATTTCCAAGGAACGGCAAACCGGTCTGATCACGCTGGATGGTGTGCGATGGGCGAAGCCGGTCGCTGCCGCAGTGCGCGGCAAACCCGCGACGGCTTCGGTATCGCAGATTCTCTCGCCGGGTGACGTGATCTACGCCGATCCGCTGTTCGACAAGGATGGCAAGATGGTCGAGGGGCAGTATCGCCTTCGGCAAATCCCCGAAGTATCCGGCGCCATGGTCGCGATGGATCCGTTGACCGGCCGCGTGGTGGCGATGGTCGGCGGCTTCTCGTTCGACCAGAGCCAGTTCAATCGCGCGACGCAGGCCTATCGGCAGCCGGGATCGACGTTCAAGCCACTGGTGTATTCGGCGGCGATCGACAATGGCTACACGCCGGCGACGATCATGATCGACGGCCCGATCGAGATCGACCAGGGGCAGGGCAACGGCGTCTGGCGGCCGGACAATTTTTCGGTGGGCAGCTATAAGGGGCCGATTACGCTGCGCGACGCCCTGAAACAGTCGCTCAATACCGTCACGGTGCGGCTGGCGCAGGATGTCGGCATGCCCCTGATCGGCGAATACGCCAAGCGTTTCGGGGTCTACGAAGAGCTGCCGAACTATCTCTCCTATTCGCTCGGCGCCGGCGAAACCACTGTCATGCGGATGGTGACGGCCTATTCGATGTTCGCCAATGGCGGCCGGCGGGTGAAGCCGACGCTGATCGACCGCATCCAGGACCGCTACGGGCGCACGATCTTCAGGCATGACCAGCGTGAGTGCCGCGGCTGTGACGCGCCCGGCGGCTGGAAGAACCAGCCCGAGCCCCAGCTCGTCGATCGCCGGGAGCAGGTGCTCGACTCGTTGACCGCCTACCAGATCACGTCGATGCTGGAGAGCGTGGTGCAGGGTGGGACGGCGACGATCCTGCGCGAGGTCGGCAAGCCGATCGCCGGCAAGACCGGCACCACCAGCGACGGAAAAGACGTCTGGTTCGTCGGCTTTTCGCCCGATCTCGTCGTCGGTCTCTATATGGGCTATGACAAGCCGCGTAGCCTGGGCAGGTCCGCGCAGGGCGGCCGAATCGCCGCACCGATCGCCAAGGACTTCATGAAGCTCGCACTGGCCGACAAGCCGCCGACCCCCTTCAAGGTGCCTCCCGGGATCAGGCTGGTTCGCATCGATTCGAAGAGCGGCATGCGCCCCGCACCCGGCGATACCGGCCGTACCGTTCTGGAAGCCTTCAAGCCGGGCACTGCGCCGCCGGAGAATTACATGCCGGCCGCCGCCGTCGGCGTCGTCGAGGGCGATGGACGCGTGCCGCAGGGATATCCGCCGGAAGCCGCCAGCATTCAGGGAGGATCTCCTGATGCCGGCAGCATCATGCGGCCCGGCACCGGCAGGATCTATTAGCGGATTGCGCTTTGTTGCGTACGTCGCTACATCCCGCCCGTTGAATATCGATCCAGCCGCGGTTTTGACCGCAGACAGAAGGCATCATGCGCGCCGAAGTCGAACGCCTCGTAGAAGAGATCAAGCAGTCGGTCGGGCTGCTGAGGAGGCATCTTTGACGTCGATGCATCCACGGCGCGCCTCGCCGAGCTGAACAAGCTCGCCGAAGATCCCAATCTCTGGAACGATCCCCAGAAGGCCCAGAAGCTGATGCAGGAGCGCACCTCGCTGGTGGATGCGCTCGAGGGCATCGGCAAGGTCGAACGCGAACTCGACGACAATGTCGAGATGATTGCGCTCGGCGAGTCCGAAAACGACGAAGGCGTCGTGGTCGAGGCCGAGAACGCCCTGAAGGCGCTGAAGAAGGAAGTCGCGCGCCGCGAACTCGAAGCGCTGCTGTCGGGCGAGGCCGACCGGTTCGATTCCTACCTCGAAGTGCATGCCGGCGCCGGCGGCACCGAAAGCCAGGACTGGGCCGCGATGCTGCTGCGCATGTACACGCGCTGGGCCGAGGAGCACGGTTTCAAGGTCGAGTATCTGGAAGAAACCCCCGGCGAAGAAGCCGGCATCAAATCGGCGACCGTCCAGATCAGCGGGCACAATGCCTATGGCTGGCTGAAGACCGAGGCGGGTGTGCACCGCCTGGTGCGGATATCGCCGTTCGATTCCAACGCACGGCGGCATACGTCGTTCTCTTCCGTGGCGATCTTTCCGGTCGTCGACGACTCGATCAAGATCGACATCAAGGAATCCGACGTCCGCACAGACACGATGCGTTCGGGCGGCGCCGGCGGCCAGCACGTCAACAAGACCGAATCCGCGGTGCGCCTGACGCATATCCCGACCGGCGTCGCCGTGGTCTGCCAGGCCGGCCGTTCGCAGCACAAGAACCGTGCGCAGGCCTGGGACATGTTGCGGGCGCGGCTGTACGAGATCGAGCTGAAGAAGCGCGAGGAACAGGCCGCCGCCGACCAGGCCGCCAAGACCGACATCGGCTGGGGCCACCAGATCCGCTCCTATGTGCTGCAGCCCTACCAGATGGTGAAGGACCTGCGCACCGGCGTGCAGACCTCGGACACGTCGGGCGTGCTGAACGGCGACCTCGACGAGTTCATGGCGGCGACGCTGGCGCAGCGCGCCTTCGGCACCTCGCCCGGCGCGGTCGAGGATGTGGACTAGCGCATGACGAAGGTCGGGTTCATCGGGCTCGGCCGCATGGGCCATGGCATGGCCGGCCGCTATCTCGAGGCGGGTTTTGACGTCGCGGTATGGAATCGCAGCCAAGCCAAGGCGGAAGATTTGATCGCGCGCGGCGCGCGCTGGGCGGGGTCGCCTGCGGATGCTGCCGATGGCGCCGACGCCGTCGTGACCATGGTCGCGGACGACGAGGCGTCGCGCAACGTCTGGCTCGGCAAGGAGGGCGCGGCGGCATCGATGAAGGCAGGCAGCCTCGTCATCGAATGCTCGACCGTCTCGCATCAGCATGTGCTCGACATAGCGCGCGAACTGCGCGGCCGCGGTCTCGTCTATATCGACTGTCCCGTCACCGGCCTGCCGCAGGCGGCAGCCTCTGGAAAACTGACCTTGCTGGTCGGCGCCGAACCCGCCGATCTCGCTTCCGCAAAGCCCTTCCTCGCGCCGATCGGCGACGTGATCAGGCACTTCGGTGCTGTCGGCACCGGCACCGTCTTCAAGCTCATCAACAATCTGATGGGCGCGGTGCAGATCGCGAGCCTCGCCGAAGGCGTCGCTATGGCCGAGCAGGCCGGTCTCGACATGAAGCTGGTGGCGGAAGCGCTGGCGACCGGCGCGGTGGCCAGTCCGCAGGTGATCCGGCATTCCAAACGCATGGTGGCGCGCGATTTCTCCGGCGCATCGTTCACCACAGCGCTTCGCTACAAGGATGCGGCGTACGCGGTGAGACTGGCCGAGAGCCTGCTGGCAGAACCCCCGCTGGTCGGGCAAGCCGCCGTCGAGGCCTATGCGAAGGCGAAGGCCGAGATGCCCGACGACGACGAGGGCCGGATGATCGAACTGGTCTCGCGGCCGAAATAGCCCGCCGCAAGTCCATTTCCGGAAATCGGGTGGGAAAGCCGGGCGCGTCGGAATAAATCTGCGAGATCGCAGATATCAAATGACATGATCGCCAAAGACGCTTCGATCGACGCCCGCGACTGGTGGCTGCTCGGCCTGCTCTCGATCCTGTGGGGCGGGTCGTTCTTCTTCAACGGCGTGGTGCTGAAGGAATTGCCGCCTTTCACGCTGGTGTTTTTGCGCGTGGCGCTCGCGGCGCTGATGCTGCTGCCGTTGCTCTGGCTCTATCGCATCCGCTTTCCATCTGGCCTGTCCGGATGGATGCCGTTCATCGCGATCGGGCTGTTCAACAACGTGCTGCCGTTCTCGCTGATCGTGGTCGGACAGACTTATATCCCGGGCGGGCTGGCTTCGATCCTGAATGCCACGACGCCGCTGTTCACGGTGGTCGTGATAGCGGTGGCCGGCGCGGAAAATCTGTCCGCGCGGCGGATCGGCGGCGTCGTCGCGGGCCTGATCGGCGTTGTCATTCTGTACGGTGATAGCGTGGGGCTGGAGCGCGGCCAGGGGCTCGGCATTCTGCTGTGTCTGGCGGCTGCCTTTTCTTATGGTGTGTCAGCGCTGCTGGCGCGACGGCTGCTGTCGAATTCGCCTGCGCTGGGTACCGCGACGTTCCAGATGCTGGCCTCGGCCGCGATGATGACGGTGGTCGCAGGATTCGTCGAGCGTCCCTGGCAATTGCCGATGCCGGGAGCCACGACATGGCTCGCTGTGATCGGGCTTGCCGGGCTGTCGACGGCGCTCGCCTATATCGTGTTCTTTCAGATCCTGCGGCGCTCCGGCGCCACCAATGTCATGCTGGTGACGTTGCTGATCCCGGTGACCGCGATCCTGCTCGGGGGCCTGGTGCTCGGCGAAACAATCTCACCGCGGGAGATTGCGGGCGCGCTGGTGATCGGCAGCGCGTTACTGCTGATCGACGGGCGCGTACTGAGATCCTTTCAGCGCTGAAGAAGTTGACGTCGTCCCGGCGTTCGCCGGGACGACGTCGTGATTTCAGGTCGCCCAATCGGAATACCAGCCGGTGAATCTTCCGCTGTCGCGTTCGCCGCCGTGCCAGGCCGCATGGACCTCGCCGTCGCCTGCCACCAGCACGACAACATCGAGCCCCTTGGAGCGGCGCAGCGTATCGATCGCCTGTTGCGGGGTCTGCGCGATGGGGCCCGCGACATTGAACGACGTGTTGACGGACAGTTCGACGCCGATGTGGCGGCCGAGCGCCTTGAGATAGGCGTAGGTGAGGGGATCGTCTTCGGTACGCACGATCTGAATCCGGCCGGTGCCGTCGGCGTGGATGACCGCCGGGATTTGTTCGCGGGCGTGCGGTTTTGAGCGCGCCGTCAGCACCATGTAATTATAGGCGTTGTAGTCGGCGTCCGAGGCGCCGGGCAGCAGGTCGAAATATTGCTGTGCCGCCTCCAGCGTCGCCATCGGCGCCAGCGGGCGGATCGCTTCGCGGTACTTGACGCGTTCGTTGAGCCGCTCGCGCGCGAGGGGATCGCAGGGGTTCGCAAGGATCGAGCGGTGGCCGAGCGCGCGGGGGCCCGTCTCCGCCGCGCCCTGATAGAGCGCGATGACGCCGCCTTGCGCCACCATGAACGCCATCAGATCGGCGACCGCATCGCGGCCCTCCGCGGTCGAGATGTCGCCGATACGTTGCGAGGCGATGTCGTCGGCCGCAAGCGCGTTGGCGATATCGCTCTGTGTTGGCGCCGTGCCGCAATAGAACGCGTGGGTCATCGGCGCACCGCGCGGGGCGCCGGCCAGATGCGCGAACAGCCAGGCCGCGCCGATGGTGACGCCGGGATCGCCGGGGACTGGCGGCACCCACAGCTGCAGGCGCGCGTTGCGCTGCTGCGCCTTGCCAAACCAGGCCTCATCGAAATGTTCGAGCAACCGCATGTTGCCGACCGCGTTCAACGCGACGCCGCCGGTCAGCACCAGCCGGCTAGCGCCCGTGGAGCGCAGCAGGTGATCGACGACATGTATCATCGCGTCCTCGAACACCAGTTGCGTTGCGGCCGCCTTGTCGAGGCGGTCCTTGGTGTCGGGCCGGTGATGGATGTCCTCGGCCCGCAGCACCGCATCGGGATTCCAAAGCTGGTCCGGCCGCAGCGGTTCGCCGAGGATGTCCGTCAGCGCCTGCTTGTAGGGATGATCGAACGGGTCGCAGTACCAGTTGGCCATCGCGCGGTTGAGGCGGACTTCGCCATCGCTGCCGAAATGCAGCACCTCCCGCAGCCGCGCGTAATACGAATTGCTGGCGCGGTCCATGTCGCCCCACGCGGCGGCGCCCATATAGCGGCCTTCGCTGGACAGCCAGGTCCAGCCGCCCTGCGTGGAGGAGATCACGCTGTAGAAAGCGCCGAGTGAATCGAACATGCTGTCGTTGCAATAGAGCCGGCGCATCGCGCCACGCTCGACGACGTAAAGCGAGATCGAGCCCCGATCGCCAGTGCCGTCGAGCACGGCAATTGCCACAGGCTCGCCGTCGTCGGCGAAGGGCGAGGCGGCATACGAAAACCAGGCGTGGTTGTCGTGATGCGGCAAACATATCAGCGGCACGCGCTCGGCAAGCCCGAGCTGGCGGGCGAGGATTTTTGGCGTTCGCGTCATCTGGTCGAGGCGGCGGCCGTCGAAGCCGGCGGCCTCCGTGGTGCGCACCAGTTTGATGCTCTGCGGCAGTTCCTCGAGCACCGAACGCGCCAGCGTGCCGGCGAGGGTCGGATAATCCCAGCTCGTGAGCCAGGCATCGATATCGCCGACATCGCGGCCCATGCCACGCAGCGTCGCCACCGCAGCGTCGATCGACAGTCTTGGATATTCGGTCGTGTGCTTGTTGCCGGAAAAGCGCTCTTCCTCGTTGTTGACGATCAACCGCGGCCCGTTCGCCTGCGTCACCTCGATCAGCGCAACACCCGAGTTATGCGTGCCGGGCGCGCCGAGGCCGGCGAGATAGACGGTCTCGCCGCGCGCGAGCTTTGCACGCACCTGTGCAATCCGCTCGTCGCAAAAAGCCGAGCCGAGCTGGTGGAATCCCGCAGCCCCCATGGTCTTCGCCGCCAGCCAGCGCGCGAAGCGGAAGCCTGCGGCGGCGAGTCTAGGATGCCGCGGGCCAATTCGTATGCCTGGTTTCAACGTGTCCAACCTCGGGGCCTCGCGCGCATGGTTTTGCACGCTTGGTAATGACGTGACCCTGCATCAATCACAATTGGCGCCGGGCAACAATGCCGTTTCGTCATGCGGAATAAGCGCGTGCTTGCCACAGGCGAATCCGCTTGCGACACTCCCTTCCAAGACTGCGTCAGAACAAGAAAAACAAGGGAGAAAACGATGCCGGTTCGCATGCCCAACCTGGCGGCCGTGATGGCGTTCGCCGTCGCCGCAATGGTCGCGACCACAGCCCAGGCGCAGAAGAAATACGATCCCGGCGCCAGCGATACCGAAATCAAGATCGGCAACATCATGCCCTATAGCGGCCCGGCGTCGGCCTATGGCACGATCGGAAAGGCGCAGGCGGCCTATTTCAACAAGATCAACGCCGAGGGCGGCATCAACGGCCGCAAGATCAACTTCGTCAGTTATGACGACGCGTTCAGCCCTCCGAAGGCGGTCGAGCAGGCGCGCAAGCTGGTCGAAAGCGACGAGGTACTGCTGATCTTCCAGCCGCTCGGCACGCAGTCCAACTCGGCTACCCAGAAATACATGAATTCAAAGAAAGTGCCGCAACTGTTCGTCGCGACCGGCGCGACCAAGTTCGGCGATCCGCAGAATTTTCCGTGGACCATGGGCTGGCAGCCGAACTACCAGAGCGAGGGGCGCATCTACGCCGCCTATATCCTGAAGAATTTTCCAAAGGGCAAGATCGCGGCGCTCTGGCAGAACGACGACGCCGGCAAGGACCAGATGAAGGGACTGCGCGACGGCCTCGGCGACAAGGCCGGCATGATCATCTCGGACAAATCCTACGAGGTGTCCGATCCCACCATCGATTCGCAGATCGTCGCGCTGAAGGATTCCGGCGCTGATATCTTCATGACATGGGCAGCGCCCAAGGGAGCGGCGCAGGCAATCCGGAAAGTCGCGGAACTCGGTTGGAAGCCGGTCTATCTCTTGGGCAATGTCTCTACATCGGTCGCAACCGTGCTCAAGCCGGCTGGCCTCGAAAATGCCAAGGGCATCATCTCGACGGCCTACATCAAGGACCCAACCGATCCGCTGTGGAAGGACGATCCCGGGATCAAGGCCTGGCTCGCGTTCATGGACAAGTATTTTCCGGACGGCGACAAGACCAATAACAACAACGTCTACGGCTATGCGACGGCGCAAACCATGGTTCAGGTGTTGAAGCAGTGCGGCGACAATCTCACGCGCGAGAACGTGATGAAGCAGGCCTCAAGCTTGAAGGATTTTACCAGCGACGTGCTGTTGCCCGGCATCAAGATCAATACGGCGGCGAAGGACTTCTTCCCGATCGAGCAGATGCAGTTGATGAAGTTCAACGGCGAAAGCTGGGAGCTGTTCGGCGACATCATCACCGGCGAGGTCGGGCACTGAACCAACGCGCAGTTTCGCAAGATGGGTGGAGCTCTTGCGTAAGCCATCAAATCCTTGCTCGGAAGGTGATGGGTTTCGCGAAGGGCTCAACCATCCTGCAACTGGTGGCGCTATCCGGGAATGTCAGGCTCGACGAGCAGTGCAAGCTGGGCGAGCGATTGCTGCCAGCCGAGATAGCAGGATTCGACCGGAATCACCGTCGGCAGGTTCGTTTGCTCGATGTTGACCTCGGTGCCGCAGGAGACCGCTTTCAGCGTGACGGTGACCTCGATGACTCCGGGAAGATTGGGGTCGTCGAAAGTGTCGGTGTAGCGAATCCGCTCGTTGGGCACGATTTCGAGATATTCGCCGCCGAACCCATGGCCCGTGTTGGTGGTGAAGTTCGAGAACGACATGTTGAAGGTGCCGCCGACCTTCGGCTCGAAATGATGAACCTTGCAGGTGAAGCCGTAGGGTGGCAGCCACTTGGCCATCGCGTCCGCATCGAGGAAGGCGCGAAAGACCTTTTCGGGCTTGGTGGCGAAGACGCGGTGCAGACGAACGGTATTGCCTTCGGACATGACGCTGGTTCTCCATGACTGAGCGGAGCATCTCGCAGAGTTGGGTCAGATTAGCTCAGGCTCTGTCACAAGGACGGCGGGGCTGTCCGCGATCCGACACGGGATTTAAAGATTTTCCGACGCAGAGCGCGCGTCGGTTCCACGCAGAATGGCGAATAAACGGCAGCTGGGAAACGGCCCTATCCCGCGCTGAGCCTGACGCCCGCGCGCAAAAACTTCTGCGGGTCGACGGCCTCGCCGTCGATCCGGGTTTCATAGTGCAGATGCGGTCCGGTGGAGCGGCCGGTGGAGCCCACGGCGCCGACTACTTGACCGATCTTGACGACGTCGCCGACCCTGACGTGGATTTCGGAGAGATGGCCGTAGCGAGTCGAGAGCCCGTTGCCGTGGTCGATCTCCACCATGCGGCCATAGCCGCCCATCCATCCCGATGACACCACCTTGCCGTTGGCGGTGGCGCGGACGGGATCGCCGGTGGCGGCGCGGAAGTCGAGGCCGGTGTGCATGGCCGGACGGCCGAGGAAGGGATCGCTGCGCACGCCGAAACCCGAAGTGAACTCGACCGCGCCGACGACGGGCTTGCGATAGGGCACCAACGCCAGTGTCGCGTTGAGGCGCTGCATCTGGCTGCGGGTGATGTTGATCCGGTAGAGCTGGCGCTCGAACGCGCCGGAATCGGCTGAAAGCTTCACCGGCACGAACGGCCCGCCGATGGCGGAGCGCGGCGTCGCCGCTTCGAGCTGCGCCAAGTCGAGGCCGAGATCGGTGAACACGCCGCGCATCCGGCGCAGGCGCGATTCCATGCCGTCCTCGACCGAGCTCAAGGCCGCCATCTGGCGTCGCTCGATCGAATCGAGCGAGCTCTGCAGGCGGACCAGCACGTTGTCGACGCCCTGAACCTTGGCGAATTGATTCGGCTGCGGCTTGGCGACGAGCGGCGTGCGCGACTCCAGCCGCGCCTCGCGATCCGGCGGCGCCACGAAGATCACGGTGTCGCTGATCGGGGAGGGTTTTAGCGGACCGGCCGCCGCCGGCGTCTCCACAGCCGCGCCGCGTCCAGGAGGCCTGATCGAGCCGGTCGCCGCGACATCCGGGATCGCGCCGAGCGCCGTGGCCCGCGATTCCAGCGCGGTCTGGCGGCGCATGATCTGGTCGAGCTTCTGGTCGAACTGTTCCTGGTCGAGCAACTGGCGGCTGGTGGTGCGGTCGACCTTGGCGCGCAGTTCCGCGATTCGGTCCTCATAGGCATATTGCATCTCGGCCTGGCGCGCGATCAGCCGGGTCAGGACGTCGTCGCGGAACGCGAAATAAGTCGCGGTCGCAGCCGACCACATGCCAAGCAGCACGATCGTGCCGACCACGATCCAGAACACGATCGGGCCGAGCCGAACCTGCTTGCCGGCATGCGCGATGGTGTAGCCGTCGCCGTCGATCGCAGCCGCCTTTGCCGCATAGGCGGCGGGCCGGCGCGGCGGGGTCCGGCCGTGATCGTGAGGATGGTGATGGTCGGAATAGTGGTGACCGGAACGGTACGACATCGGCACTCCCGCGCCGGTCGGACGCGAGTTCCGTACGGCTCAATTTACCCGCCGATTTGACCCTCTCATGGTTAATTTTTGGGAAATGGAATGCCTCCGCTCACATGGCCTGGACTGCGGCCAGCACCTCCTCGGCATGGCCGTCGACCCGAACGTTGCGCCAGATTCTGGCTACCCGTCCGTCGGCCCCGATCAGAACCGTTGTTCGAATGATTCCCATGAAACTCCTGCCGTACATGGATTTTTCGCCCCAGGCGCCATACGCCTCCAGCATCTCATGCTGTTCATCCGAGATCAGAGGAACCGAAAGCTGATGCTTGGCGGAAAACGACTCCTGTGCCTTTACGGTGTCCGCGGAGATCCCCAGCACGGCCGCTCCGGCGTCGGCAAAGGCGCTCTCGAGCCGGGTGAAATCGATTGCTTCGCGGGTGCAACCGGGGGTGTCGGCGCGGGGATAGAAGAACAGCACCAGTTTTTTGCCCGCATGGTCGGCCAGCGAGACATGGCCGCCGCCATTGCGCGGCAGGCTGAAGGGCCAAGCGACAGCGCCCACGACCATCTCGGTTCCCGCAACCGGCGCCGGCGGAGCCGATTGGTTGGATTTTATTAACTTTTTCGATGTCGGCTTGTGCGACGATTGAATGGAAGCGGATTTGGCCGCTTTGACCGGCTTGCTGACAGTCGCCTTGGCGGCGGGCCGGGCGGGCTTGCCGGCGGTCTTTGCAGCTGGCTTGGCAGAGGTTTTGGCAGCAGGCTTTTTGGCCGCGGTGCGGGCGGTCTTGCTTGCGGTCTTGGCGACGGGTGGTTTTCGGGCGGGCGTCTTGCGGCTTTTGGGGGCTGGCTTGGAGGATTTCTTGCGCGTTTTCTTGGACATACGCCTTCCTTTCGTCGCTTTCCGCAGATCAACCATTAGGGTATTGCGGGTCGTGTCTCGGACCGTCGGATTCGCTCCGGCCGCTGGGCAAGTTTGATGACCCGGGAGTACGGTTACAAGGAATTCGACGCTACCCCCGTCCGCTCGTCGATGGGAACGCCCAATGAGTCCTTGGGCCCGACCACGAGTAACAGTATTAATCGAGGAATGGCAGCGATGCCGGCACGGGAGCGTTCGATCAGAATCGAAGAGCGCGCCTCTGGCGGCGGTCAACCTCAGCGCCGGCACCGAGAGGCAATGGCTAGGAATACTTCGCCCAAGGGGTCGAATCCGCGCGCCGAGGTCCACATCTCGCAATGGGATGATGCGGCCGGCTGGGATCAGGAGCCCGATGAGGCGGGGCGCTATCGCGCGCGCCGACTATTGTCCCGTCCAAGTTCCAGATTTCATCGGCTGGGCGGTCGGTTCGAGGCGCTGCAGCGGCGGCTGACAGAACGCTGGGTCAAGCGTCTCGCCATCGTGGTTGGGGTACTCGCGTTCATCTTCACGACCTGCTTCGGCGGCCTGTGGATGCGGCTCGGCGCCGGGCCGATCAACCTCGATATGGCGACGCCCTGGCTGGCCGCCGCGATCGAGGACAATATCGGTCACGGCAATACGGTCGAAGTCGGCGGCACGCAGATCGAGCGTGCCGGGCGGATTAGGATCGCGGTGCGAATCCGCGACATCGTGGTGCGCGACCGCGATCAGGTCGTCGTCGCCACCGCGCCGAAGGCCGAGGTGAAACTGTCGGGCATGGCGCTCATGATGGGGCGGCTGCGCGCCGAAAGCCTCAATCTGGTCGATGCAGAACTGGCAGTGAAGATCACGCCGGACGGTCAGGTTTCGGTGTCTGCCGGCGACACCGCCAAACCGCTCGCGACCGGCGTCGCTTCCAAGCGCGATGCCGGCTTGGCGCCGACGTTCCCCCGTTCGGCGCCTGCTCCCGCGCCGGGAGCGACGGCGTCAGAAACGGCGCAGAGCGGATTGCTGGCCGGCCTCGACTGGCTCGACAGTCTCAGCCTGACCGGCCTCGACGGGCAGAACCTCAACGAGATCGGCCTCAAGAACGGCAATCTCATCGTCGACGACCAGCAGCGCGGCAACAAATGGACGTTTGAAAATATCAGCCTGAGCATGCGCCGGCCGAGCGGCGGCGGCGTCGCGGTGAGCCTTGGCGAGGAGGGCGCGCGGCCGTGGTCGCTGAAGGTCGTGATCGGACCGCCGCAGAACGGCGTGCGCTCGGTCGACCTTCGCGCGGACAAGGTGCCGGCCGCCAACATCCTGTTGGCGATGCGGGTCAAGGATCTCACTTACAGCGCCGACCTGCCGCTGTCCGGCGAACTGAAGGGCGAACTGGGCCGCGACGGCCTGCCGACCTATTTCCGCGGCAAGGTTCTGGCCGGCGCCGGCAACCTGATCGACACCGACACGCCCGACTATCCGATGCCGATCGATTCGGCCGAGTTGAGCGTCGAATGGGACGCCGGACGGCGCGTGCTGGTCGCGCCCTTCAAGGTCGTGTCCGGCGCAAACCGGATCACGCTGCTGGCCCATCTCGAACCGCCGAACGGCGCCACAAACGAATGGCAGGCCGGCTTCAGCGGCGGCACGATTTTGCTGGCCGGCACCGGCAACGAGGCGCCGCTGATCTTCAACCGCATCTCGATCGGGATGAAATTCGACACCGACCGCAAGCGCGTGCTGCTCACCCAGGCCGATATCAGCAATGGCGAGATCGGTATCGCGGGCACCGGCAGCGTCGACTATGCGAATGAAGCACGGCTTCAGCTCGGTTTTGCCGGCACGCCGATGTCGGCGGCGGCGCTGAAGCGGATGTGGCCGATCCTGATCGTGCCGGAAGTGCGCGAATGGGTGATCGACCGGATCGAGAAGGGCACGCTCCAGCGTATCGAGGTCGGCGTCAACTCGCCGGTGCGCAACCTGTCGCGCAAGGGACCGCCGATTCCGGATGATGGCCTGGCCGTCAACATCGTGGCGTCGGGCGTCACGGTGCGTCCGGTAGACGAAATGCCGTCGGTTCGCGACGCCGACCTGAAGGCGCGGGTCACCGGGCGAACCGCGCTTGTGACGATCGGGCAAGGGATCGCCGACACGCCGGCCGGCCGCAAGATCAATATCTCGGACTTCACGTTCGAGGTGCCGGACATGGCGCCAAAGCCGTCGCCGTCGAAGGTCAAGTTCAGGGTCGATGCGCCGGTGGCGGCGGCCGCCGAGATTCTGGCCTCCGACCGCCTCAGCGACGTCTCCGGCACCCTGATCGACCCGAATTCCAGCAAGGGCAACATCACGGCCTCAATTTCAATGGGCATGCCGGTCAAGGGCTCGATGACCAAAGCGGAAACCATCTACGCCGTCACGGCCGATCTTTCCGGATTTTCCGCCGACAAGCTGGTGATGAACCAGAAGCTGGAAGCCAACACGCTGAAGGTGGTGGCCAACAATGCCGGCTATCAGGTCAAGGGCGACGTCAAGATCAACGGCCAGCCGGCCTCGCTGGACTATCGCAAGCCGAGCGCGGGAGATGCCGATATTCGCCTGCAGGCGACGCTGGACGATGCCAGCCGCGCGCGGCTCGGGATCGATCTGGGATCCGCGGTGACCGGCTCTATTCCGGTCAAGGTGATCGGCAAGATAGGCGAGAACGACAGCCGCGTCGGTATCGAAGCCGATCTCACTTCGTTGAGGCTCGACAACATCCTGCCGGGCTGGGTCAAGGTACCTGGCAAGTCGGGCAAGGCGACGTTCATCGTGGTGAAGAAGGAACAGTCGACGCTGTTCCAGGACATCGTGGTCGAAGGCGGCGGCGTGTCGATCAAGGGCTCGCTGGAAGTCGACCAGAACGGCGACCTGATGAGCGCGAATTTCCCGACCTACGCACCGTCGGATGGCGACAAGACCACGCTGAAGGCGGAACGCGGCGCCGATGGCGTCGTCAAGGTCACAATGCGCGGTGAGGTGTTCGACGGCCGCGGCTTCCTGAAATCGGCGATCTCAGGCAAGGATTCCGATCCCAAGAGCAAGACCAGGGGCATTGATCTCGATGTCGACCTCAAGCTCGGCGCCGTCGCCGGCTTCAACGGCGAGGCGTTGCGCAGCATCGACAGCAAGTTCTCGCGGCGCAACGGCGTCGTGAGGGCCTTCGCCCTGTCCGGCAAGGTCGGTCGTGATACGCCGCTGACCGCCGATCTGCGCGGCCGCAGCGCGGGTCAGGGGCGCGAAGTCATCATGCTGCAGACCAACGATGCCGGCGCCTTCTTCCGCTTCACCGACATGTATTCCAAGGTGGTCGGCGGACAATTGTCGCTCGCCCTGGAGCCGCCGACGGTCGAACCCACCGCCAAGGAAGGCCTGATCAATGTCCGCGACTTCACCATCCGCGGTGAGGCCTCGCTGGACCGCGTCGCGGCGGGCAATTCCACCGGCAATCAAGGCGGCGTTTCGTTTTCGGCGTTGCGCGCCGAGTTCACCCGGCAGAGCGGCGTGCTTTCGATCAGGGACGGCGTCGTGAAGGGGCCGATGATCGGCGCGACCATCGAGGGCAATATCGATACGGCCGCCAATCAGGTCCGCATGAGCGGCACCTTCATTCCGATGTACGGGCTGAACAACATGTTCGGTCAGATTCCCCTGCTGGGCCCGATACTCGGCGCGGGCAGCAACGAGGGCCTGATCGGCGTGACCTACGAGGTGGTCGGTACGCCGGGGCAGCCCGTGCTGCGCGTCAATCCGATCTCGGCGATGTTCCCCGGCGTGACGCGCAAGATCATGGAATTCAACACCGGCAAGCAGAACAACGGCCCGGTGGAATTGCCGCCGAACAACTAACGCCGCAGCGCCGGCACCACCAGAAACGGAATCAATCCCAGCACAAGATTGATCAGCGCGAACACGAACAGCGCGTCATAACTATGCGTCCAGTCGTGGATCAGGCCGCCGGCCCACGACCCCAAGCCGGATCCGAGGCCGCTGCCGATCGAGATGGTGCCGTAGATGGTGCCGACGCGTTTGCCGCGAAAGATGTTCAGCGCAGTCGCGGTGATCAGCGGGCCCCGCGAACCGATCATGCTGCCGAAGGTGATGACGAACCCCGTCAGCAGCCAGTAGCTCGGATAATATTGCAGCAACCAGAGCAGAATGATTCCGACGATCGAGACGCCGTAGCTGAACAGCACCGACGGCCGGCGGCCGATGATGCCGTCGAGCGTCGAGATGCCGAGCATGCCGAACAGCAGCACCACGCCGGAAAAGCCCCAGGCGGTCGCGGCCTGCAACGGCGCAAATCCGGCATCGATGAGATAGGCGACGATCTGGGCCGTGACGGCGTACATCGCAATCGCCGTGAAGAAGAAGGTCGAGAACAGCGCCCAGAAGGTGTGGTGGCGCATCGCGCTCGTCAACGTCCAGCCATTGTCGACGAAACCGGCGTCCGTTTTCTGCGCCACCTGCAGCGAACCCATGGCGATCGTCCGCCACGGCAGCAGCAATAGCGGCGCCAGAGTGCATAGCGCTGCGATGCCGAACCAATGATAGGCGTCGCGCCAGCCGATGCGGTCGATCAAAAGCTGCGAGGCCGGCAACAGCAAAAGGGTACCGATGCCCGCGGCGGAGTAGAGAACCGCCATCGCCGTCGGCAACCGCCGGCCGAACCAGCGACCGAGCAGGATCGAATTCGGCACGTTACCGGTCAGCGCAATGCCGATCCCGACGCACAGTCCCGTCGACAGCTGGAACTGCCAGAGCGTTTGCGCGCGTGACGACACCAGGAAAGCGCCGGCGAGCAGCAACAGCCCGAGCGAATAGGTGAGGCGGGGACCGGAGCGGTCGAACAGCCGGCCGACGAACGGCGCCATCAATCCGCCGGCGAGCCAGGTCAGCGAGTAGACCGAGACCACCTCGGCGCGGTCCCACGAAAAGCTTTCCGCGATTGGCTTCAGGAAAACCGTAAAGCTGTCGCCGAGGCCGCGACCGACCATCTGCATCACGAAGCACAGCGCCAGCACGCTGAGCGCGGTGTGCGCCGGTTTAGGCGCCTTGGCTACCGCGTCTGCCGCTGGCGTCTTTTCGTTCATGCCAGCAGGGAGCGCGCTTCCGCCCATCCCTGCAAGCGTGAAAAATGAATGCGCCTATGCGGACGGGCGCTGGATTTTGATTTTAGCATGATCTCGTCGGAAAACCGGTGTCCACTTTTCCGGGATCATGCTCTATGCCGGCTTGAGCAGCACGTGCTTTTTCTTGCCCATGGAAAGCTTGATGACGCCTTCCGGGGTGAGGTTGGACGGAGTCAGGACCATTTTTTCGTCGGTGACGGCTGCATCGTTGACGCGCAAACCACCGCCCTTGATCTGGCGCCGCGCCTCGCCGTTCGATGCGACGAGGCCCGCCTTCACGAACAGGCCCAGCACGGCGGCGCCGGATTCCAGTTCGCCGGAAGAAATTTCCACTGTCGGCAGGTTTTCGGCGATCGCGCCTTGCTCAAAGGTCTGCCGGGCGGTTTCGGCCGCGGTATTGGCGGCGTCGCGGCCGTGGAGCAGCGCGGTCGCCTCCGTCGCCAGCACCTTCTTGGCTTCGTTGATCTCGCCGCCCTGCAGCGCAGCCAGTTTGGCGATTTCGGCCATCGGCAGGATCGTGAACAGTTTCAGGAATTTGACGACGTCGGCGTCCTCGACGTTGCGCCAGTATTGCCAGAAATCGTAAGGGCTGAACTGGTCGGCGTTGAGCCACACCGCGCCCTGCGCGGTCTTGCCCATCTTGGCGCCCGAGGCCGTGGTCAACAGCGGTGTGGTCAGCGCATACAGTTGCTCCGTGCCCATGCGGCGGCCGAGATCGACGCCGTTGACGATGTTGCCCCACTGGTCGGAGCCGCCCATCTGCAGCCGGCAGCCGGTGCGCCGCGCCAGCTCGACGAAGTCGTAGGCCTGGCAGACCATGTAGTTGAACTCGATGAAGCTCATCTCCTGCTCGCGCTCGAGGCGGAGGCGGACGGAGTCCATCGTCAGCATGCGGTTGACGGAGAAATGCCGGCCGATATCGCGCAGCATCTCGATCCAGTTCAGCCTGGTCAGCCACTCGGCGTTGTCGAGCATGATAGCATCGCTGGCGCCGTCGCCATAGCGCAATACCTTCGAAAAAACGCCGCGGATCGACGCCTTGTTGGCCTCGATTTCGGAAATCGAGCGGATGGCGCGCGACTCGTCCTTGCCCGAGGGGTCGCCGACCATGGTGGTGCCGCCACCCATCAGCGTGATCGGCTTGTTGCCGCTCTGCTGCAGCCAGTGCAGCATCATCATGGTGAGGTAGTTGCCGATATGGAGCGAGGGTGCAGTGCAGTCGTAGCCGACATAGGCGGTCGCCTGGCCCTTGGCGGCGAGCGCGTCGAGTCCGTCGAAATCGGAACATTGGTGGATGAAGCCGCGTTCGCTTAAAATGTTCAGGAAATCCGATTTAAATGCGGTCATGGGCGGGGGACTCTGATCATTCTCTTTTCACTGTAATTGTAACAGTTTGCGGAACCCGGATGAAACAGGCTGCCGCAAAACCGGGCGCTGTGGCATTATAAGATGTCCGTGTTTGGCACAAGCTGATCGTCGTCGGCGGGACGGTTCGAGCAGGGTGTTGCAGAGGCACGATCTAACATGATGTTGACGGCACTGGGTCTGATGAGTGGCACCTCGCTTGACGGGGTCGATGTCGCTTTGATCGAGACCGACGGCCGCAAGGTGAATGCGCTTGGGCCGTCCGGCTACCGCGCCTATACCGACGCGGAGCGCGGCGTGCTGCGCCAGGCGCTGTACGAGGCCGCCGACCTGCCGGATCGCACCGCGCGGCCCGGTTGCCTGCGCGAGGCCGAACGGATCGTGACGTCAGCCCATGCGGAAGCGGTGGCGGCCTTTACCGCGCAAAACCGCCTACGCTTGGACGACATCGACATCATCGGCTTCCACGGCCAGACCGTGCTGCATCGCCCGGAGAAGAGACTGACCGTCCAGATCGGCGACGCGGCCTCGCTCGCCAAGACGCTCCACATTCCCGTGATGTACGATTTCCGCGCCGCCGACGTCGATGCCGGCGGGCAGGGCGCGCCGTTCGTGCCGGTCTATCACCGCGCGCTGGCGCAGTCGCTGGACTGGGAAGGGCCGACGGTGGTGGTCAATATCGGCGGGGTCGCCAACATCACCTATATCGACGGCGACACCCTGATCGCGTGCGACACCGGCCCGGGCAATGCGCTGCTCGACGACCACATGTTTCGCTGGCTGAACCAGCGTTTCGACGCCGAGGGCCGCACCGCGGCGCTGGGCCGGGTCGATGCGGCCTGGATCAACCGGGCGCTGCAGCTGCCGTTCTTCGCGCTGCCGCCGCCGAAGTCGCTCGACCGCAACGAGTTCGCCGGCCTCAAGCTCGGCGACGTGCCGCCGGAGGACGGCGCAGCGACGCTGACCGCCTTCACCGCCGCCGCGATTGCCCGCGTGGTGCCGCATCTGCCGAAGGAGCCGAAGAACTGGATCGTGGCCGGTGGCGGCGCCCGCAACCTGACCATGCTGCGGATGCTGCGCGAATGCCTGCAACCCGCGACCGTCCGCGCCGCCGACACGCTCGGCTGGGCGTCGGATGCCATCGAGGCGCAAGCGTTCGGCTTCCTGGCGGCGCGGGGCCTGAAGGGCCTGCCGCTGAGCTATCCCGCCACGACCGGGGTACCGTTTCCCATGACCGGCGGTATGATCGCGCGGCCTTGAGGGCAGGTGCCCGTTGGGCTCTAAACCAAAATATCGAAAACAACCCCATGCACAGTAGGAATCACGCGCCCGTTTGCGCCGTCCGCGCCGCTTGCGTCCGGGGGACGGCGCACGCACGCCCTGTTGTTCGACCACGGGCGGCAATGGTTGACAGGTTGATGCATTTGCATCTAAGTGGATGCAGATGCATTAATCGGAGGATACTATGGCCGGTGCCCTGAAACTGATCAGTCACACGTTGTGTCCCTATGTGCAGCGCGCGGTGATCGCGCTGACCGAAAAGGGCATCCCGTTCGAGCGGGTCGATATCGACTTGGCCAACAAGCCGGACTGGTTCCTGAAGGTTTCGCCGCTCGGCAAGGTGCCGGTGCTGCTGGTTGAGACTGGGGACGGCGAGGTGGCGCTGTTCGAGAGCAACGTGATCTGCGAGTACATCGAGGACACGCAAGGCGGGGCAAAACTTCATCCGCAGGATCCACTGCAGCGTGCGCAGCACCGCGCCTGGATGGAGTTCGGCTCGACGATTCTGGGCGAGCTTTGGGGGCTGGAAACGACGGGCGATCCCGTGATGTTTGAAACCAAGCGCCAGGCGGTCGCCGCCAAATTCGCGCAGGTCGAGAAGACGCTCGGGGCGGGGCCGTTCTTTGCGGGCGCGGATTTCAGCCTGGTGGACGCGGTGTTCGCACCGATCTTCCGCTATTTCGACGTGTTCGACGAACTCACTGATCTTTCGGTCTTCGCCGACACACCCAAGGTGCGCGCTTGGCGCAAGGCGCTGGCGCAACGGCCGAGCGTGCGCACGGCGGTCAGCCCAGACTATCCGCAATTGCTGCACGCGTTCCTGGTGCGCCATGACGCGCACATGCTGAAGCTGGCGGCGTAGTCGACGGATGGCAGGTGGCTACAGGCTCTCGAGGAGATCCTCGTGAACGTCTGCAGCTTCACCGTCTTCGTATTCGATGGAATACACCACGCCGGGTGCGAACTGGTCGAAATATGATCCCTCCCGATCCGGCGGAAGGAAAACTCCGAACACTGAAGCGGGTTGCCCGGGACGCAGATGATCGGGCGCGCCCATCTTGACTCGTACCGAACTGTCGTAGGTGAATTTATTCATGAGGCGAGTTGTAGCGGTATAGGGTGAATTAGCTCTTGCGAAACCCATCAAATTCTGTAGCCCGCATGAGCGCAGCGATATGCGGGACCGGCGCCAGCGGCATCCCGCATGTCGCAAACGCTCATGCGGGCTACAATTTCTTCTCACGCTCTACGCTTGCTAACGTTGCTTAGCGTAGCAGTATCCAACATCCGAATTGAAGCAGAGTTCTATCTTCCCCAACCAACTGCGGTCGGCGGTGGGGGTCCTGGTTGAAGGCACGTCATCCTCGCCCTGGTTTCTTCGATACGATGGCGCCGCGACGAACTTCTCAAAACGGAGGTCCGTCCCAAATTTCGACTGGTTGGCGCTCCACGTTGAATTTTGTTCCTCGACCTTGTTGCCATTCACGAGGACGGTGTGCGTGTAAGTGTGGTCAGCCCTCAAGGTCAGGGTCGCGGTGTCTCCGCGGTGATTGATAGCGTAGCTGCCAACCAGGCCAGAGCCTGGAACGTTTTCGGAGCAACTCGCCAGAAAAAGCAAGCCTCAGGGGTGACCGCACGAATTCACCCCATCCCACCCGACCCTTACCGCACGTTGGCGAGCCGCATATCCAGATAGCCCGTCACCGTCTCCATCAGCGGCTCGAGCTTGCCGTCGAAGAAGTGGTTGGCGCCGGGGATGATCTGCTGGTCGATCACGATGCCTTTTTGCGTCTTGAGCTTTTCGACCAGCGTGTTGACGTCCTTGGGCGGCACCACCGCATCCTTCTCGCCGTGCACGATCAGGCCCGAGGACGGGCAGGGCGCGAGGAACGAGAAGTCGTAGAGGTTGGCGGGCGGTGCGATCGAGATGAAACCTTCGACTTCGGGGCGGCGCATCAGCAGCTGCATGCCGATCCAGGCGCCGAACGAGAAGCCGGCGACCCAGCAGGCGCGCGCTTCCGGGTTGATGGTCTGAGCCCAGTCGAGCGCGGACGCCGCGTCGGAGAGTTCGCCGGTGCCGTGGTCGAACGAGCCCTGGCTGCGGCCGACGCCGCGGAAATTGAAACGCAGCACCGAGAAGCCGCGATGCGCAAACGCGTAGTAGCACTGGTAGACGATCTGGTGATTCATCGTGCCGTGAAACTGCGGATGCGGGTGCAGGATCATCGCGATCGGCGCGTTCTTCTGCTTGGCCGGGTGATAGCGGCCCTCGAGGCGGCCAGCGGGGCCGGTGAAAATGACTTCAGGCATTGATGATCCTTGGAAGGCTTCCTTGGGCAACGGACGTGATCTGGCGGCGAGAAGAATGCGATCATGCGTCGTTGGGCGATGCGCGGACGGGCGCTCCCGTGAACTGGTCGCGGCCTTCTAGCATGAGGCAAGGGGCAAAAAGCAAGCATCTTGAACATCTGGAAGGTGGTTCAAGGCGTTAGGCCATGATTGCAAGAGACGGCGCGATCCCCAATTGGCATAAGGCGTCTGGCGTTAGCCCGAGGCCGAGGCCGGTGATCGTCGCCAGCCGATTCAGGTAATATTGTACGGATGCCCGAGCGGGTCTATCTCGACTGGAATGCGACGACGCCGCTGCGCCCCGAGGCGCGGCAGGCGATGGCGGCTGCGTGGGAGGCGGCGGGCAATCCGTCGTCCGTCCACACCGAGGGACGTCAGGCGCGCCGGCTGGTCGAGGATGCTCGCGCCGCGGTCGCGGCGGCCGTCGGCGCCCGCGCGCCGGACGTGGTGTTCACGTCGGGCGGGACCGAGGCGAACGCGCTGGCGCTGATGCCGGGATTGCGCCGGGGCTCCGGCGAACCGGTCCGGCGCCTGCTGCTCTCGGCCATCGAACATCCATCGGTGCTGTCGGGCGGCCGTTTCTTCCCGGAGGCGATCGGTACCATCCGGGTTACCGGGTCTGGCCTGATCGACCTCGACGACCTCCGAAGGCTGGTTGCGGATGGGCCGCCCGCGCTGGTTTCGGTCATGCTGGCCAACAACGAAACCGGGGCGCTTCAGCCGGTCGGCGAGGTCGCTGACATCGTGCATGAAGCCAACGGGCTGCTGCACGTCGATGCGATCCAGGCGCTTGGAAAAATACCATTTGATATCAGCATGATAGGAGCCGATCTGGTCACGCTTTCCGCGCACAAGATCGGCGGCCCCAAGGGCGTCGGGGCGCTGGTTCTGGCTGACGGAGTGCAGGGGCTGGCGCCGCTGCTGCGGGGCGGCGGCCAGGAGCTGGGCCGCCGGGCCGGCACCGAGAATGTCGCAGGAATAGCCGCCTTCGGTGCGGCCGTGCGGGCTGCCATGGCTGCTCTGGAAGGAGACGCGGCCCGGATTCGGGCGTTGCGGGACCGGCTTGAGGCGGGCCTGCGGGAGACGCCAGGTATGATCGTGTTCTCCGGGGACGTGCCGCGGCTACCCAATACCACGCTGTTCACGGTTCCCGGGATCAAGGCCGAAACGGCCGTGATTGGCTTCGATTTAGGTGGAGTTTCAGTGTCTTCCGGCTCGGCCTGCTCGTCCGGCAAGGTCCAGCCGTCGCACGTGCTGGAGGCCATGGGCTTCGACCGGGAACTGGCCCAGGGAGCGGTGCGGCTCAGTCTGGGCTGGTCTACGTCGGAGGCGGGGATTGATTTGGCCCTTCAGGCTTGGCGAAAGCTTGCCGATGCCTTACTTAAGGGACGACGAAACACGGCTTGAAACGTTCTAAGTCCGTTTCGCCGGAACGCTTCGTCACCGACTTTGAATTATTCCACCGCGGTCCTTGAAACCGCGAGCGGAGGATGTGAATGCCAGCCGTACAAGAGACGGTCGAGCGCGTGAAGCGTATCGACGTCGACCAGTATCGATATGGGTTTGAGACCCTGATCGAATCGGACAAGGCCCCCAAGGGGCTGTCGGAAGATACCGTCCGCTTCATCTCCGCCAAGAAGAACGAGCCGGCCTGGATGCTGGAATGGCGGCTGGAGGCCTATCGCCGCTGGCTGACCATGACCGAGCCGACCTGGGCCCGCGTCAGCTATCCCAGGATCGACTACCAGGATCTCTATTATTACTCGGCGCCGAAGCCGAAGAAGCAGATCGGCTCGCTGGACGAGATCGATCCGGAAATCCTCAAGACCTACGAGAAGCTCGGCATCCCCCTGCGGGAAGTCGAACTGCTGGAAGGCGTCGTCAGGCCGGAAGGCGAGCGCAAGATCGCGGTCGATGCCGTGTTCGATTCGGTTTCGGTGGCGACCACGTTCCAGAAGGAATTGAAGGCGGCCGGCGTGATCTTCATGCCGATCTCGGAGGCGATCCGCGAGCATCCCGAGCTGGTGCAGAAATATCTCGGCACGGTCGTGCCGACCTCGGACAATTACTACGCAACGCTGAATTCGGCGGTGTTCTCCGACGGCTCGTTCGTCTACGTGCCGCCGGGCGTGCGCTGCCCGATGGAATTGTCGACCTATTTCCGCATCAACGAGCGCAACACCGGCCAGTTCGAGCGCACGCTGATCATCGCCGACAAGGGCGCTTATGTCAGCTACCTCGAAGGCTGCACCGCACCGCAGCGCGACGAGAACCAGCTGCATGCCGCCGTGGTCGAACTGGTCACGCTCGACGACGCCGAGATCAAATACTCGACGGTGCAGAACTGGTACCCCGGCAACTCCGAGGGTGTCGGCGGCATCTACAATTTCGTCACCAAGCGCGGCGACTGTCGCGGCAACAACTCAAAAATCTCCTGGACCCAGGTCGAAACCGGGTCGGCGATCACCTGGAAATATCCGAGCTGCATTTTGCGCGGGGACAATTCGCGCGGCGAGTTCTATTCGATCGCGATCTCGAACGGTCACCAGCAGGTCGATAGCGGCACCAAGATGATCCATCTCGGCAAGAACACGACGAGCCGGATCATCTCCAAGGGCATCGCCGCCGGCGTGTCGCAAAACACCTATCGCGGCCTCGTCACCGCCCATCGCAAGGCCACCGGCGCGCGCAATTTTACGGCCTGCGACTCGCTGCTGATCGGCGACAAGTGCGGCGCGCATACCGTGCCTTATGTCGAGGCCAAGAACTCGACGGCGCAGTTCGAGCACGAAGCGACGACGTCGAAGATCTCCGAGGACGTGCTGTTCTACTGCATCCAGCGCGGTCTTTCGCAGGAGGAGGCTGTCGGCTTGGTCGTCAACGGCTTTGTGAAGGACGTGCTGCAGCAACTGCCGATGGAGTTTGCGGTGGAAGCGCAGAAGCTGATCTCGATCTCGTTGGAAGGCAGCGTCGGATAGGCCAGATGATCCGCAACATTTTCGCAGTTGTTCGGTTTGCGCCACTTGCGATCTTCTTGTTTGTTGCGCTCGCTGGGGCTGTTGCTGCGCTGATCGGCGGTTTGTCGGGATGGGTTGAGGTAACAGAATTCGGAAAATTGGCTGCTGGCGGCGGTGCTCTCGGCTTCTTCGCCTGGCTACTTCTTCCGGGATTAATTCGGGCGGCGATCTAGGCCCACAAGGAAACAACATGACTGCGTTGCTTGAAGTGAAAGACCTGAAGGTTCGTGTCGAGGAACGCGAGATTCTCCACGGACTGACGCTCACCGTGAACGCGGGCGAGGTGCACGCGATCATGGGGCCGAACGGCTCCGGGAAATCGACGCTCTCGCACGTCATCGCCGGTAAGCCGGGCTATGAAGTCACCGGCGGCGAGATCCTGTTCAAGGGCGAGGATCTGCTGGAGATGGAGCCCAACGAGCGCGCCGCCAAGGGCGTGTTCCTGGCGTTCCAGTACCCGGTCGAAATCCCCGGCGTCGCCACCATGAACTTTCTGCGCACCGCGCTGAACGCGCAGCGCAAGGCGCGCGGCGAGAGCGAATTCTCCACGCCGGACTTTCTCAAGAAGGTTCGCGAGGTCGCCAAATCGCTGAACATTCCGCAGGACATGCTCAAGCGCGGCGTCAATGTCGGCTTCTCCGGCGGCGAGAAGAAGCGCAACGAGGTGTTGCAGATGGCGCTGTTCGAGCCGGCCATCTGCATCCTCGACGAGATGGATTCCGGCCTCGACATCGACGCGCTGCGGGTTGCCGCGGACGGCGTCAACGCGCTGCGTTCGCCCGAGCGGGCCATGGTGGTGATCACCCACTACCAGCGGCTGCTCAATTACATTGTGCCCGACTTTGTGCACGTGATGTCGAAGGGCCGGGTGGTGAAGAGCGGCGGCAAGGAGCTGGCGCTGGAGCTGGAAGCTTCCGGCTACGCGCAGTTCGAAGACGCGGCCTGACAGGTAGTGTGATGAATTTGGCGTTGGCAAAGAACGAAACCGGGCGCGGGCTGAGCGACAGTTTTGCCGTCGCTCGCGACCGGCTGCCGGGCACCGGGAAAGTCGCCGAGGCGCGAAGCGCTGCCTTCGAAGCCTATGAGCGTATGGGCCTGCCGCACCGCCGGATCGAGGACTGGAAATACACCGATCTGCGCGCGCTGATGCGCGACGTGCTGCCGCTCGCGCCTGCGCCGGATGCTGCCGCGCTGACGCTGGCCGCAGCCGCGTTGAAGCTTCAGGCGGTCAAGGGTGCGCGCCGGCTGGTGCTGGTGGATGGCGTGTTCGCGCCAAAGCATTCCGAACTGGACGGCCTTGAGAAGGGCCTGACGATCCGCACGTTGCGGGATGTGCTGGAGGGCGGCGACGCCGGCCCGCAGGCGCAACTGCTCGCGCCCGACAACGCCAATCCGATGGTCGCGCTCAACACGTCGATGATGACCGACGGCGTGGTGATCGAGATCGCCGATGGCGTCGTGCTGACGCAGCCGGTGCAGATCATTCATGTCGCGACGGGCACCGTTCCCGCGGCGATGTTCACCCGCTCGCTGCTGCGCCTCGGCAAGAACGCCGGCGCGACGCTGATCGAGAGCTATATCGCGGCCGAGGGCGCGACGGCCTATCAGGTCCACGATGCCCTGATTGTTTCGATCGGCGACAATGCGCGGCTCGACCATGTCCGCCTGGTCGAGGATGCCCGCGAGGCCTTCAACATTTCCTCTGCCGTGATCACGCTGGGCGCGCATGCGCATTACAACACCTTTGGCATGACCTCCGGCGCCGCCGTCAGCCGCTATCAGGCGACCATCGCATTCGCCGGTGAGCATTCCAAGGTCGAGACCAACGGCGTCAATCTGCTCAATGGCCGTCAGCACGCCGATACCACGCTGTTCATGGACCATGCGGTGCCGAACTGCGCCAGCCGCGAGGTGTTTCGCGCGGTCGCCGACGACCGCGGCCACTCGGTGTTCCAGGGTCGCATCATCGTGCGTCCCCACGCGCAGAAGACCGATGCCAAGATGATGACGCGGGCGCTGCTATTGTCCGACGAGGCCGAGGCCGACAACAAGCCGGAGCTGGAAATCTTTGCCGACGACGTCACCTGCGGTCACGGCGCGACCACCGGTGCGCTCGACGAGAGCCTGCTGTTCTACCTGCGCGCCCGCGGCCTGTCCGAGAAGCAGGCCCAGGCGCTGCTGATCCAGGCGTTTGTCGGCGAAGCGATTGAATCGATCGTCAATGACGATCTGCGTGAGCTTGCGATCTCGGCCGCGCAGCGCTGGCTGGAGGCACGTGCATGACCCAGCATCCGGCCGTCAGGAATGGCACTTATGATGTTGCCCGCGTGCGCGAGGATTTTCCGGCGCTGGCGATGAAGGTCTATGGAAAGCCGCTGGTCTATCTCGACAACGCCGCTTCCGCGCAGAAGCCGACTGCCGTCCTCGACCGTATGACGGAAGCCTACAAGACCGAATACGCCAACGTGCATCGCGGCCTGCATTACCTCGCCAATGCCGCGACCGAGGCTTACGAAGGCGGCCGCGTCAAAGTCGCAAAATTCCTCAACGCGGCGCGTACCGAGGAGATCGTCTTCACCCGCAACGCCACCGAGGCGATCAACCTCGTGGCGTCGTCCTGGGGCGAGCCTAACATCAAGGCCGGCGATGAGATCGTGATCTCCATCATGGAGCATCACTCCAACATCGTGCCCTGGCACTTTCTGCGCGAACGGCATGGCGCCGTGATCAAATGGGCGCCGGTCGACGATGAGGGCAATTTTCTGATCGATGAGTTCGAAAAGCTCCTCACCGATCGCACCAAAATCGTCGCGATCACGCAGATGTCGAACGCGCTCGGCACCATCGTGCCGGTCAAGGACGTGGTGAAGCTGGCGCACGCCCGCGGCATCCCGGTGCTGGTCGACGGCAGCCAGGCCGCGGTGCATATGGCGATCGACGTCCAGGACATCGACGCCGACTTCTACGTCTTCACCGGTCACAAACTCTACGGCCCGACCGGCATCGGCGTGCTCTACGCCAAGCATGAGCATCTCGTTGCGATGCGTCCCTTCAACGGCGGCGGCGAGATGATCCGCGAAGTTGCACAGGACCGGGTCACCTATGGCGATCCCCCGCACAAGTTCGAAGCCGGCACGCCGGCGATCGTGGAATCGATCGGGCTGGGAGCGGCGATCGACTACGTCAATTCGATCGGCAAGGAGCGCATTGCCGCGCACGAGCACGACCTTCTGAACTACGCCCAGGACCGGCTGCGCGAGATCAATTCGCTGCGCCTGATCGGCACCGCGCGCGGCAAGGGACCGGTGATCTCGTTCGAGATGAAGGGGGCGCATGCCCATGACGTCGCGACCGTGATCGACCGCCAGGGCATCGCGGTGCGCGCCGGCACCCATTGCGTGATGCCGCTTTTAGAGCGGTTCAATGTCACAGCTACCTGCCGGGCCTCGTTCGGCATGTATAATACACGTGAAGAAGTCGACCATCTGGCACAGGCGCTGCTCAAGGCGCGGGAATTGTTCGCATGAGTGACACGGCCGAAGTCAAGTCAGCCAATATGGAAACCCAGTCGGCGCTGCCGCCCGAGGAGACCGAACGGCTGGGAGGCGAAATCGTCGCCGCGCTGAAGACGGTGTTCGATCCGGAAATTCCGGCCGACATCTACGAGCTCGGCCTGATCTACAAGGTCGACCTCAAGGATGACCGCAGCGTCGACGTGTTGATGACGCTGACCACACCGAACTGCCCTGCAGCCGGCGAACTGCCGACGATGGTGGAGAACGCGGTCGCCAGCGTACCCGGCGTCGGCGTGGTCAATGTCAACCTGGTGTGGGATCCGGCCTGGACGCCGGACCGGATGTCCGACGAGGCGCGCCTCGTCCTCAATATGTGGTGAGTGCGTGCGGGCTTAACCGATTTACGGAAAGATGACAGGCATTGATTTGCCGTTGGGAATGACGACATGTCTAGCATGAACTCTCCTTCACCCACGATTGCCAAGCCGCGGCCACGTCCGCAGGTCATGAAGCTGACCGAGGCGGCGGCGCAGCGCATCACCGAACTGACCCAGCGTGCCGATTCCGAGATCGTCGGCTTGCGCGTCGGCATCAAGAACGGCGGCTGCGCCGGGCAGTCCTACACGGTGGAATACGCCCATGAGGTCCGCCCCACCGACGAGGTGGTCGAGGACAAGGGTGTGAAGATCCTGGTCGATCCCAAAGCCGTACTGTTCCTGCTCGGCACCGAAATGGACTACAAGGCCGACAAGATGCAGGCCCAGTTCATCTTCAACAACCCGAACCAGATTTCCGCCTGCGGCTGCGGCGAGTCGGTACAACTGACGGCCGCGAAGGTTTAGAACTTCACCCGCCCCTTGAGGGGGCGGGTCGGCACGCATCGCAAGATGCGTGACGGGGTGGGGTGACGGTCTCTCCACATCCAACAGTGTTCCGAGTGGAGAGACCGTCACCCCACCTCGGTTTGCATTGCATGCGAACCGATCCACGAGCGAGCTTCGCGTCTCGGACCCCTCCAGGGGAGGATGATGAGGGACTCACACTGGGGCTGAGGCGATATGGACCGCGATTTCCTGATCGACCTGTTCGCCGATTTCGGCCCCGTCACCATCCGCAAAATGTTTTCCGGCTACGGCATTTCCGCCGACGGCGTCAACTTCGCGCTGGCGCTGCGCGCCGGGTTGTTCTTCCGTGCTGACGAGCAGACCATCCCGCAGTTCGAGGCGGAGGGGTCGAAACCGTTTCAATACCAGACACGCGCCAAGACGGTGACCGTGAACTCGTACTGGGAATTGCCGGCGCGTCTGTTCGACGATTCCGAGGCGTTGTCGGACTGGGCGAGAGCCGCATTGGCGGCGGCACAGCGTGCGGCGTTGCGCAAGCGGCCGAAGGCGCGGAAGGCCGCGAAGGCAAAAGTCGCGAAGAAGGTCGCGACAAAGGCTGTGAAGAAGCCAGCCACTAAAAAGGCCATTTCGAAGAAAAAGCCGCAGCCAAGAAAACGGTCGTCATCCTGAAGGAGCCCGCGAAGCGGGCGTCTCGCAGGATGGCCGCAGGCGAGCACGAATCTGCATGGTTCGAGACGGCGCTGGCGCGCCTCCTCACCATGACGAGATGAGATCAGGCCACCCGGCTGTGCGTCTCGGCGGCGTATTCGGGATCGACCTCGCCGACGACGCGATTGCGGCCGTTTCGCTTGGCGACGTAGAGGCAGGCGTCGGCGCGTTCGATCAGCGAATCCGTGCTGTCGTCCGGCTTCAGCATGGCGACGCCGACCGAGAGGGTGACGCGGCCGAGAATTTCGCCGGTGGATTTCTTCTTCAGTTCCTTCGCCATCACGGCGCGGCGGATTTGGTCGGCGACCGTCAGCGCCTGGCGCAGCGCAGTGGTCGGCAGCACCACCACGAATTCCTCCCCGCCGTAGCGGGCGGTGATGTCCTGGCCCTTGATGCTCTGCTTCAGCGACATCGCCACCAGCCGCAGCACCTGGTCGCCGGTGAGATGGCCGTAGGAATCGTTGAACGACTTGAAATGATCGATGTCGAACATCAGCAGCGACAGCGGCTCTCCGTTCGCCTGCGCGGTGCGCACCGCCATCTCGACCGAGCGGTCGAAATATTTTCGGTTGCCGAGGCCGGTCAGCGGATCGGTCAGGCTCTCCGCGCGGATCGCCTCGAGGCTGTGCTGCAGGTTGCAGATCTCGGTCTTCGACTGCGCCAGCCGGTCTTCCAGCGCCTTGTTGGTCTTCTGCATCTCGTGGGTAGACTTCAGCAGGCCGTCGACGATGACCTTGATCTGATCGGGATTCTTGGCGCTCCGCAGTTTCTCGTTGGCGCCGTCGAGCTGGGCGTCGTAGGTCCGCGACATGCCGAACGCATCGACGATCAGGCCCATGACGTCATCGATTTCGCCGATCACGCGCGCCCCGACCTTGTCGATGCGGTCGGAAGCCTTGATGTGGGAGAGATAGGTTTCGTAGACCTGTTCGAGATCGGACTCGCTCAGCCTGCCGTTGCGCGCCAGCGTCTCGTTGATGATCTTGTTGAGGGGCGCGTTGTATCCGGTCGCGTAGACGTACCAGATTTCGTAGTTGCGCGGGACGGCGGTCTGCTGAAGGGACTTGATCTGGCCCAAGGCTACTTCGGCAAACGCCAAAGTGCGCTCGTGTTCGTCCAGCAGATTGACCACTGATCCGTCCCCAAAATCGAGCAGCGCCGCTCGTAGCCTTTACCGCAATGACTAAATTATAGCGGGCAGGTTAGGGGAGGATGATGAACGGCCGGTAAACGCTTCCGGCCGTTGCGTCGTGGGGCGCGCCGGTTCAGACGCGGGCGCGGACAGGTCGCAGCAGGAAGGCCGGCAGATGCGAGTGATCGGCGGGCTCCGATTCAACCTCGCGCTGGGGACGGCGCGGCTCGGGGCGACCGATCGAGGGCACGCGCGACGGCTGGGCTGCGCCCGGCGGCTTGAACGTCGCTGTCGCTGCCTCGGGCTTTGCAGGTACATTGCGGCCTGCGCCCCTCGGATGCCGCGGTTCGCGCTCACCGCCCTTGGCTGCACGCGGTTCGCGCTCGTCGCCCCTGGCTGCACGCGGCTCGCGTTCAGCGCCCTTGTCACCGACGTTGGCAGCGCGCGGCTCGCGCTCACGGCGCGGCTTGCGGCCACCGCGCGAACCTTCCCGTGAACCCTCGCGCGAGCGATGTTCGCGCGGCTGATCGCTTTCGCCGGACGAATCGGCCGCGACGGAATAATCGCCTTCGGCGGGGGGAATGTTCTGTCCGATCAGCCGTTCGATCGCGGCGATCGATTTGCTGTCGAGCGGGCTGACGATCGATATTGCGGTTCCGGCGCGACCGGCGCGGCCGGTGCGGCCGATGCGGTGCACATAGTCGTCGGCATGATGCGGCACGTCGAAATTGAAGACGTGGCTGACGGCGGGAATGTCGAGGCCGCGGGCGGCGACGTCGGAGGCGACCAGCAGCGGAATCTCGCCCTTGCGGAATTGATCCAGTGCTGCCGTGCGCGCCGACTGGTCCATGTCGCCGTGTAGGGCGCCGACGCTGAAGCCGTGCTTCTGCAGCGACTTGTACACGACGGCGACTTCGCGCTTGCGGTTGCAGAAGATGATCGCGTTCTGAAGATCCTTGGCGTCACGCAGCAGACGGCGAAGGATGTCGCGCTTCTCGTGTGCCTCGCGTCCGCCGCGAACCTGGAACTGGGATACGCCCACCGCGGTCGTGGCAGGCTTGGAAACCTCGATCCGCTCGGGATTGTGCAGGAAGTCCTGGCTGATGCGGCTGATTTCCGGCGGCATCGTCGCGGTGAAGAACAATGTCTGCCGCGTGAACGGCACCAGCTTGCAGATGCGTTCGATGTCGGGGATGAAGCCCATGTCCAGCATGCGGTCGGCTTCGTCGATGACCAGGAGCTCGACGCCGGTGAGCAGCAAGCCGCCGCGTTCGGTGTGGTCGAGCAGGCGGCCGGGGGTTGCGATCAGGACGTCGACGCCGCGGGTGAGCTTGGAGTCCTGGTCGCCGAACGAGACGCCGCCGATCAGGAGGGCGACGTTGAGTTTCTGGCCGACGCCGTATTTGTCGAAATTCTCTTTGACCTGCGCCGCGAGTTCGCGGGTCGGTTCGAGGATCAGGGTGCGGGGCATTCGTGCCCGGGCGCGGCCCTTTTCCAGCAGCGTGAGCATGGGCAGGACGAAGGCCGCGGTCTTGCCGGTGCCGGTCTGGGCGATGCCGAGAACGTCGCGGCGGGCCAGAACGTGGGGGATCGCCTGTTCCTGGATCGGGGTGGGGGTCGTGTAACCGGTGGCCGCAACAGCGGCGAGGACCTTATCGGAAAGGCCGAGATGGGAAAAAGACATTGAGCCTCTAGTCGACACCGCCGTTCGGAATCGAGGGTAAAAAGGCTGTCGCGTTTTGCCCCGAAACGGCGCGCTTTCGAAAAGCTGGGGGCTCTGACTTACGCAGACGAGCGGCTAACCTTGGGAATCGTGTTCGATCGAAGGCCGCATTGCAGGGGAACATAGGGTCGAAATGGCCAAAGTCAATCTGGGAACGGCCCCAATGGCCGAAAAGCCTTAATGTTTTCGAACGAATAAACCCGAAACTGTCATTTGCCGGTCAAATGAGCGGATCCGTGGTAGCGCGGCCGCCGCGGGCAGCGCCTGGCGCAGCGGCGGAACTGGGGATTGAACCGTCGCTTCGGCGATGTCGACTATGTCATGAAACGGCCGCAGCAGGCGGATTTGTCGTGCCGGGGGAACTTCGATGAGGCCTTTGATTTCGAGCTTTTTGGTGGTGGCCGGAATGGCTATCGCGCTCGTGCTGTCAGCCGCGCCCGCTTGCGCGGCAAAGCGCGTCGCGCTGGTGGTCGGCAACAACGACTACCGCAACGTGCCCAAGCTGCAGAAGGCGGTCAACGACGCCCGCACCATGGGCGATACGCTCAAGCAGCTCGGCTTCACCGTGATGGTGGCGGAAAACCAGAACCGGCAGGCGTTCAGCCAGACGCTGCTTGCCTTCGACAAGGCGGTCGAGGCCGGCGACACCGCGTTCTTCTTCTATGCCGGCCACGGTTTTGAGATCGCCGGCCAGAATTTCCTGCTGCCGACCGACGTGCCGGCGGCGACCGAAGGCCAGGAAGAACTGGTGCGCGACGCCTCGGTGCTCGCCGATCGCATCATCGAGCGGCTGCAGAACCGCAAGGTGCGCACCGCGATCCTGGTGTTCGATGCCTGCCGCAACAATCCGTTCGAGCGTTCGGGCACGCGCGCGGTCGCCGGCGGCGGCGGCCTGGCGCCGATGACGCAACTGCCGGAAGGCGTGTTCTCGATCTTCTCGGCGGGGCCGCGACAGACCGCGCTGGATCGGCTCTCCAACGACGACGCCAATCCCAATTCGGTGTTCACGCGCACCTTCGCCAAGGAGCTGACGCAGCCCGGCGCCAATCTGGTTCAGGTCGCGCAGCGCACGCGCAGGCTGGTCAACGAACTGGCCGAGACGGTCCGCCACAAGCAGATCCCGGTTTATTTCGACCAGATGGTCGACGACGTCTTCCTCAACGGTGTTTCGAAGGGGCCGCCGGAAGCCGCGATGAAGCCGGCCGAGCCGCAGCCGAAGCTGGCGGCGCTGCCGCCGGTGCAGCAGCTCAAGCCGCAGAACGATTCCGTCAACGCGCCGATCGCGATGTTCTCGCGCCACAATGGCGGCTGGACGGTGGTGTTCTCGATCGCCGATCCGACCCTCGGCATTTCCTGGCGGATGGGGGAGGCCGGTGATTTTCGCGAGACCGGCTTCATGGACACGCTCGACCCGCGGACCCGCAAGCGGATGCCCAACCCCTCGATTGAACTGCCGGCGGATGCCCCGGCCGCCATGATCCAGGTGCGCTATGTCGACACCAATGGCGAGCTGCAGGGGCCGTTCCCGATCCGGTTCGACCCTGAAGCTGCGCTGATCCGCGACCAGCGCAAGATCCTCGACATGACCGCCACGAGCTGGCTGTCGTTCCGCGAGTTCAACGGTCTTCTGGTCTACTACACGCATCTGATGTCGTATCGCTGCGCGATCCGCGAAGTGCGCGTCGGCATCGATTCCACGGTGCCCGACAAGGTGTTGAAAATGCCGCCCTGCGATATGCGCGACCCCAGCGCGATCCCGCATGAAGCGACGCCCTATCTAAAGCTCGCGCCACAGACGAGGTCGGTTTCGGTGGAATTGACCTACCGCGACGGCAGCGTGTCGGAGATCAAGAGTTTCCGGCGCTGATCGCCCTCACCATGCGTACGGGCGTTGACGCAACTATTGGATGCGGCACTCCGAAGGTGGGGTATTTGGAATAATTTGGCCCCCAGCGCTGGATGACCAAAATCTGCCTGAAATTATTCACTAAATCGCCGTCTGTGCCTAATGATAATGGGAGGGTTTTAAGGGGGGCGCGAGCCGGGAGGCGAAGGCGCGCAACCTGAAGTATGTATTCGGGCAGGTGTAGGTGTATGTGCGTATCTCGGACGTTCGATCCCGGCCAATCGCCGCGCCGCCGCGGCACTTCCGTCCAGATCGTCTTCCCGGCCGGGCCGCACAATGTCTGACCTGACTGCCGCTCCCGCCGTACGGCTGGCGATCCCCGCGCAGATCGCTTCGTGGCCGCAAGCGCAGCTCTGGCGGTTGAGTGTCGATCTCTACCCTGCATTGGCCGCTGCCTCTCTGCCGTGGTCGACGACGGCGGTTTCCGTGTTCATGGTGCTGTGGCTGATCGTGTTGCTCCCCACGATCCGCTGGCCGGCGTTCTTCGAGGCGCTGCGCGCGCCGGCGAGCTATCTGCCGCTGGCCTTCTTCGCGTTGGCGCTGGCGGGCCTGCTCTGGACCCGGGAAAGCTGGCCGGCCGGCATTCAAGGCATCCTGCCGGTGGTGAAGCTACTGGCCGTCCCGCTGTTGCTCTATCACTTCGAACGCTCCGAACGCGGGCATTGGGTGCTGCTCGCGTTCCTGGCTGCCTGTGCTCTCCTCATGGGAGTGTCTTGGGTGACGTATTTCGCCGACTGGAAGATGCAGCCGGGCGGAATGGCCGGCGTACCCGTCAGAAACTACATCGATCAAAGCCACGAATTCGCGCTGTGCCTGTTCGTCATGGCGCCGCTGCTGCTGTCGCTGGCCGCCAAGGGCAATCGCGCGTGGACCCTGGCCTTCGCGGCCGTGATGGTCGGCTTCTATCTCGACATGCGATTTGTCGCGAGTTCGCGCACCGCCTTGGTCTACTTCCCGATCCTGTTGATCCTGTTCGCGGTCAAATATCTGAACCGGCGGCGCGCCATCTGCTTCCTGCTGCTTGCGGCGGCCGTCGAGTGCGCCGTTCTGCTTTCATCGCCCTATCTGCGCGACCGGGTCGTGCGCACGGTGGAGGACTACAAGGTCGATCGCGAGACCAGAGCGGTTCGCGATGCCAATGCCGCCGCGGCGACCACTACCACTACTACCACCACCACCGTCGCCACCACCACCGCCGCCACCGCCACGGCAACCACCACGGCTACCGCCACTTCGAACGGCTTGCGGCTGGCGTATTGGCGGGTTTCCTTGCGGGCGATGTCGGAGGCGCCGGTGCTCGGCCACGGCACCGGATCGACCCAGCAGCTCTTCAGAAGCGAAGCCGAAGGCAAGAGCGGCGAATGGGCCAATATCGTTCGCAATCCACATAACCAGACGCTGTACGTTGCGATCCAGTGGGGCGTGCTCGGCTGCCTCGTCCTCTATGCGATGTGGTACTTTCACTTGAAGCTGTTTCTCGGGACAGGTTTCGCATCATGGGTCGGGCTGGTGGTCGTGGTGCAGAACTTCATCAGTTCGCTGCTGAATTCCCATCTGTTCGACTTCCACGAGGGGTGGGTCTACGTTCTGGGCGTCGGCGTCGCCGGCGGCATGGCCGCTCGCGCGCGCCGCCCGGCCGATTCCGCGCAGGCCCGGAAGAGTCTGCGTGATCCAGCACGAGGTGGATCCTCCGGGGCAGCCATCGCCGTTCAGTAGAGGTGCGCGATTCCGTCGTCGATGATCGCCTGGATATCTGCGGCCGTCTCGCCTGACTTCGCGTGTGTCACGATCGCCTCTGCCAGTGATGGCACGTCCGACCGCCCACCGGCCGGAGCACATGGAGAGGTCCGTCGAGGCCATGCGGAAAGCCGGACTGCCCGAGCAGTTCGCTTGATGCAGCAGAAGCCGTTGCCTGTCGCCACTACTTCTGCTGGATACGCCCGAGATAGTCGATCACGGCGAGGATGCGTTTCCGCACCACGACTTCCGGGCTCTGCTCCGGCCCGGCCAGCTTCCAATAGGACGGGTCCACAGAGTGGGGCAGGTTGACAATGGGGTTGAACCGTTCGCCCCAAATCGGCATTTCGCGACTGCCGTGGGCGGGCACGGCTCTCGATCCATCGATGGTTTCGTAGAGCGCGGTCGCGGGAAAAGTCCCGTTGTTGTTCCTGGCCAATATGGTGAGATCGGAAGGCGGCACCTTGAGCTGATCGCGGAGAGGTCCGTTGCCCTTGCCATCCGCACCGTGACAGCTCGCGCAGGACGACTGAAATTCCGACTTGCCGACGTCGATGTCCTGAGCGTGAGCCGCACCCGCAACTCCGGCGGCAAGGCCGGCCGTCATCAACCACTTCAGGCAGCTGGCGATCATGTCATGCCCTCGCCGACGGTTTCGGATAAATCTTACTAGCGGGCTCGGACCTGGAGGGGATTGACGCAGGTCAAGGCGCAGCCCCTTGGGGCGGTCGCGTGGTTGTCGGTGTTTCTTCTCTGGCCGCAGCGATATCCCTTAAGCCAGGGGTTGGGCCGGCGCGCGAAGCGACGTTGACGGAAGCAAGTCTGCCCGGGTGGGTAGCTCAAGGCGCAACCCGGGAAGCGCAGCTGGAAGCTTCGGCGCCGACACTGTCTTCGGCCGCAACTTGACGTTCGCGACGAACTTCTTCAGCGCGTTTCGCATGGCGGGCTCGAGCTTCGCACAGATGAACCAGCAGACCGGTATGAGCATCGCCAGGCTGGCCCACACGGCCAGCGAGGCATCCACGCCGGCGTCGGTCAGAATACGGATGATCGCCGTGCCGGTGACGTTGTGGGTCAGATAGAGCGGATAGGTGATGAGCCCGAGCGTCCGGAAATAAGCCGGTGCTTCAGCAGAGGCGGCGTCGGAAGCCTGCCGGTTCCTGTTCGCGGCGAAGCCAATGAGCAGCACCGCGGCAGCCCAAACGAGGATCGGCAGGAAGACCGGTTCATCCGAAATGGCGGGGATGGCCTTCAAAAGGAAATCGGAGAAATAGTAGATCTCGGCACACCCGGAGAGGCTCGTCACCGCCACGGCAACCCATTCGAGAGGCGTCAAATTTCTGTTCGCCGACATGAACAGCCAGATCCCGAGCGCAAAGAAGCAGCCATGGTTCAACATCCATGTCGCGCCCGGCACGCGGAACATCATGACCATCCAATAGAGCATGTTGGATTCGAACGCACCCGACAGCACCACCATGGAGAAGGCGTTGAACGCGGCACTATAGATCGTCAAACCCCAGGCGAGATGCCGCAGCGTGACTCTCTTCGTCAGCAGCGTGCAAAACACCAGCCCGTAAAAGGCCATTTCCGCCGCCAGCGTCCAATAGACGGCATCGAGCCACCTGCCGTTGATCCCCTTGGGAATGAGCAGCATGGCCTGGAAGTAGGGAAGGATGAGCTCGGATGCCTTGTCGCGCAGGAAGATGAGCAGAATGACGAAGCTCAAGGTGGAGGCGATCCAGACCGCCGGATAAAGCCGCAGTGCACGCCCGAACAGAAACTCCTTCGGGGAACACTTGCTGGCGGAGTTCGCGATGACGAAGCCGGAAATGACAAAGAATATTTCAACGCCCACCCAGCCGAACCAGGTGTAAGGCGCGGCGTTCGGAAATTGGACGTCGGCGGCGAAGAGATGTTCAAAGCTCTGGGGCGCGCCGATGGAAGCGCCGGCCCAGGAATAGAACATCAGGTGAAAGACCGCGACGAAGAGAGCGGCTCCGAAGCGCAACGGGTCCAGCAATGAGAAATAGTTTTTCACGGAAATTCACCAGGTTCATGGATCAATCCCGTTGCAGATACTGGCTCCGCCCGACACGCTCTTTGATGAACGTCACACAAGCCTTGCGCGCCCTCGGAAGCGCAGGCCGATCAGCCCGTGGGGCAGGACGAGCTCATTCGGTTACTTGGTCGGTGTGGGCAGGTAGCGGCCGCGTTGAACGCCGGGAGCGATATCGATCATGCCGAGATCGACGAGCGTGCGATGGAATCGGCGCTTCCGCAGCGAAGACGACGCGAAGTAGGTTTCGCGGCACTGTTCGAGCAGGCTGGCGCGGGTGGCAAATATCGGATCGAGCGGCAGCCCCGCCTGCTGCAGCGCGACGGTCCCGAGAAAAGCAATGTCGAGATCCGCACCTCGTCCGGCAGCGAGCCGATCAGGACCGATGTTGAGCGCCTCGATCGCATAGAATGTCCGGAAGGCGCGGCGCGCATCGTCCGGCAGGCCGAGTTGACGATCGATCCGCTTCGCCAGCACGGGCTGGTGGTCGCCGTAATGCACGATGAGAACGGGACGATTTGGGAAGTTCTCTGCCAGCGCAAGCCTGAGCCTTTTCCATGTCGAGGCGGTCTCGGCGAGCCGCGCGTAATACTCGGCATATTGCGCATCCGGCAGGCTCGAGGCGGCAAAGGCGCGTTGCGTCTCGAACTGCCCGGGCGCGGCGAGACTTCGATCGTGAGGACCGTGATTGAAGTTGGTCAGGGCATAGAGAAATCGGGGCGCCGGGTCGCCAGCGATTCCTTTCGTGAAGGCCGCGACCGCGGCTTCCAGAAAAATGGCGTCGGAGTTGGTCGTCTCGAACCGGCGGATGTCGAACGGAGGAGGGAAGTCGTCCGAAAAGATGCGTTCGGCAATGCCGATCGAACGATAGAATTCATCGTAATTGAGAAAGCTGCGCCGGCAGCTCGAGGCGAGCATCGTTTTGTATCCAAGCGCCGTCAACGCATGGGGAAGGCTGCTGTGAAAGCGGCCCGCGCCCTGCTTGAAAAGGGTGTAGGCATTTGAGCCGAAGCTGGCGCTGGAAAGACCTGTCAGCAGGCTGAATTCCGACTGCCACGAACCGCCGCCGAAAATGTCGACGTTGAGGGTGCCATGGAGGCCATGCGCGGGGGAAAGAAACGCTTCGACGGCAGGCTCGACCGGAAGCCCGAAAATGCGGGGATCGAAGATCGATTCATGCTGGATCACGATGATGTCGGGGGTGTCGGTGCTGCGCGCCGGGACCGCCGGCATCAGCGGCAGCGGATCGTTCGCGATATCGCTCAGCGTCAGGCCGCCGGCCTGCCGCCAGGCATGCGGATCGATCAGCGAGGCCATGAAGGTCGAATAGAAGCACCTTCGCTGGGCCTTGATGCGCTGAAAGGCAATGCCACCGCCGCTCAGCCGGAAAGCCATGACGACGCAGATCAGCGTAACGGCGAACAGAAAGACGCTGGCGCCTAGAGTAACCGGCGGCCCGGCGCCGTAGATTAGGGTCGCGATGACAGCCGTGATGAACGCTGCAGCGCCGGCAATAACGATCAAAACGGCGCGAGGGTACTGCGAAATGAAGAACGGAACGGTGCCTGCGAACAGCAGCGGCATGTCGGTGACCGTCAGCTTCAGTGCGCTGTAATCATGCTTGATGGTCGAGGCGGCGGTGATGGCGGCTGCCAGCAGCGCAGCCAGCCCGATCGCCCGTTCGAAATCGCCGACGAAGAACGAGATTATCGCCGCGCTCAGGAACAGCGTCGCGATTGCGAATGCCAGGTGCTCGACGCTGCGCTCGGCCAGCAGAATGACACCGATAGCCGCCAGCAGGATCAGGGTCAGGACCATGCAACCATGGTAGCTGGAGACGGTCGGAATACAATGAGCGACTCATTGGGGAAGTCGACCGTACCGCACCGCACGCGTTTGAAGGATGGGTTGGAAGGCAAGACCGGGGGACACTGCAGGCCCATCTGCGACGCTGGCAGCAGCACAATATGGCGGAGTAGCCGCCAGGTCATTCAAAATGGGAGAGCGTGCGATGAAAACGCGTTGCTGCATCGTCGGTGGTGGGCCGGCCGGCATGATGCTGGGCTATCTGCTCGGTCGCGCCGGCATCGCCGTCGTGGTGTTGGAAAAGCACGCCGACTTCTTCCGCGATTTTCGCGGCGACACCGTGCATCCCTCGACGCTGCAGGTGATGGACGAACTCGGCCTGATCGACGGTTTTCTGAGACTGCCGCATCAGCGCCTGCAGCGAATGGAGGGCATGTTCGGCGGCGAGACGGTGCGGATTGCGGATCTCGGCCGGCTCGACGTCAAATATCCGTTCATTGCCTTCATGCCGCAGTGGGATTTCCTCAATTTCCTGCGCGAGAGCGGCAAGCGGTTCGCCTCGCTCAAGGTGATGATGTCGACGGAGGCGGTCGACCTCATCCGTGACGGCGCGCGAATCAGGGGCGTCAGGGCGAGGACACCGGATGGCACGGTCGAGATCGAAGCCGACCTGACGATTGCCTGCGACGGCCGTCATTCGCTGGTGCGGGAACGCGCCGGCCTGGAGGTCGAGGAAATCGGCGCGCCGATGGACGTGCTGTGGTTTCGCGCCGGCAAGCGGGAAGGCGAAACCGAAAACCTGTTTGCCCGCGTCGATCCCGGCAGGATGATGGTGACGTTCGACCGCGGCGATTACTGGCAGTGCGCCTTCGTGATTCCCAAGGGCGAGTATGATGCGGTGAAGGCGAGGGGACTGCCCGCGCTGCTCGACGAGATCGCGCGGATGGCGCCGGTCCTCAAATCGGGGCTCGCCGAGGTAAAGGGCTGGGACGACATCAAGCTGCTGACGGTTGCGGTCAATCGGCTGACGCGCTGGACGCGGCCGGGGCTGCTCTGCATCGGCGACGCTGCGCATGCGATGTCGCCGATCGGCGGCGTGGGCGTCAACCTCGCGGTGCAGGACGCGGTGGCCACCGCGAATCTGCTGGCGTCACGGCTGAAGATGGAAGGCCTGCCGTCAGAGGACGAACTCGATGCCGTACGCCGGCGCCGGGAGTTTCCTGTGAAAATGACGCAGCGGATGCAGGTCGTCGTGCAGAACAACATCGTGAATGCCGCGCTTAAGCCGGGCAACCGGCCGCTGAAAGTCCCCTTCGCGCTGCGGCTCGTCACCGCCATCCCCTGGCTGCAGGGCATCACGGCGCGCTTTGTGGGGTTGGGCGTGCGGCCCGAGCATGTGCGGTCTGCGCGGAGTGTTTAAGCCGAGCCAGTTCTCGTGGGGGACTGTGCCTGCAAATAGCGCCCAACGAAAAAGCCCCGGACGATGCCGGGGCTTTTGTAGTTCTGGAGTCGCCGGAGATCAGAACTTGTAGGAGATGCCGGCGCGGACCGCGTGGAATTTCACGGTGGCATAATCCTGCGAGTTGGCGAGCACGCTCTGGAAACCGGTGTCGCCGAGATCGGTGTAGCGATATTCGAGACGGCCGGTCCAGTTCGGAGCGAACATGTGCTCCACGCCGGCGCCCGCGGTCCATCCGGTGAGGGTATCGGTGTAGCGTACGAACGGCACAGCACCGGGCACGAGCGCCTTGGTCACTTCGACCTCGCCGAACGCCGCACCGCCGGTCACGTAGAGCAGAGTGTTGCCTGCGGCATAACCGAGGCGGGCGCGGGCCGATGCGAGCCAGTTCAAACGCGTCTCGTGGAAGAAGCCGAGCGTACCGACGCCCGAATCGCGCACCGAGGTGGCTTCGCCGTCGCCCTCGAAGCCGAACACCCAGTTCGGCGAAACTTGCCAATTATACCCGATATGACCGCCGCCGACCACGCCGGACAAGTCATAGGAATAGGCCTGATTGTTCACGCCCGGGAACGGGCCCGACACCGCATCGACATCACCGAAGATGCCGCCGACCTGCGCACCGATATAGAAGCCGGTCCAGTTGTACACAGCCGCCATCGGCGCCGCCTTCGTGTAAGGCCGTGCAGCCATATCAGCGGCGAATGCCGTGCCGGTGAGCAGTGCGGACATGGCCACGGTCGCCAAAGCAATCTTTTTCATCAGTTACACTCCCTTAAAGAAACGAGTCCCAGCTCGTAACCAAATTCGAGTCGTATCCTAGCCGGAAGCCGGCCACTCGTCCGTCACCTAACTGCCACAGCTAAGTACAATCGACGCGTGCAGTCGGGTTCCATTTCTCTACATCCCAATCCCGTAAGACAACATTCACCAAGTGGAGCGGAATGGCCTTAATTTGGACGAATCGCGGCCCCTGTTGCGGCTGGATTACATCCTTTTCCCGCAATTCTCTGTAGTTCACGGTGGTGTTTCGGTTTTTCTCGCTTGGGGGATTTTCAGTGAAAGACATCGCAATCGCCGTTTCGGCCCTTCTCATGGGCTCCATGTCCGCGTCGGCCGCCGATCTGGCGGCGCGCCCCTACACCAAGGCACCGGCCCCGGTCGTTGCCATCTACAATTGGGGCGGTTTCTATATCGGCGGTCATGTCGGTGGCGCGTGGACCAACCAGGAGTGGGTCAATACTGCCAATACCACCGCGTTTGGTGATCTCTCGCCTGGCGAGGGCTTCCGTCAACGTTCCACGGGTGTCTTCGGCGGCGGTCACGTGGGTTACAACTGGCAGGCCAGCAACTTCGTCTTCGGTCTGGAAGGCACTATTTCCGGCCTCGATAACCGCGGCACCGTGCTCAACACCGTTTTCGGCGCCGGCCTCGATGACCGGTTCAGCTGGCGCGCCGACTGGATGGCGACCATCACCGGCCGCGCCGGTCTGGCCTTCAACAACAACCTGCTCTACGTCAAGGGCGGCTATGCCGGCGTTAACAACCGCCTGGCGGTCAACGACATCGTGCCGGCCGTGGGCTCCGGATCCTCGACGCAGTGGCACAACGGCTGGACCATCGGCGCCGGCTGGGAATACGGCATCACCGCGAACTGGATCGTCGGACTCGAGTACAATTACGCGCAATTCGAGACCAAGAGCTATCAGCTTGCTGGCGCAGCCGCTCCGGCCACCTACGCCTTCGATGCCAAGCCCAAGGACATCCAGTCGGCGGTGGTGCGCCTCAGCTACAAGTTCGGCGGCCCGGTCGTCCCGAGATACTGATACACCCTTGCTGCTGCACTGTTGCGAAACCCCGGCTTTCCGCCGGGGTTTTTCGTTGTGTGCGGCAGCAAGCGCCTGGTTCAGCCCATGATCGAGTAGCCGCCGTCCACCGGGATAGCCGTCCCCGTGACGAAGTCGGACGCCGGCGAGGCGAGGAAGACCGCGATCCCGGCAAAATCGTCGATCGCGCCCCAGCGCGCGGCCGGCGTCCGCGCCAGCACGCGATCGTGCAGGCCGTCGATCTCCTGGCGGGCGCGCTTGGTCAGATCGGTATCGATCCAGCCCGGCAGGATGGCGTTGGCCTGGATGTTGTCGGCGGCCCAGGCGCACGCGCAGGCGCGCGTGAACTGCACGATGCCGCCCTTACTGGCCGCATAGGCCGACGCGAAGCTGGCGCCGAAGATCGACATCATCGAGCCGATGTTGATGATCTTGCCGCCGCCGGCCGCCTTCATGTCGGGGTGGACCGCCTGCGAGCACAGGAACGCACTGGTCAGGTTGGTCTCGATCACCTTGTTCCATTCAGCGATATCGAGCACATGCGGCGGCTTGCGGATGCTGATCCCGGCATTGTTGACGAGGACATCCAGGCGGCCGAGTTCGCTCCTGACGCGGCCGACCATGGCGGCGACCGCTTCCTTGTCGGTGACGTCGGCGGTGACCGCGATCGCCGTGGCGCCGCCTTTCTTGAGATCGGCGACGGCCTCTGCCGACTTGGCTTCATTGCGGCCCACCACCGCGACCGCCGCGCCGGCCTGGGCGAGGCCCCTGGCCATGCCGAGCCCGATGCCGCCATTGCCGCCGGTGACGATGGCTACCTTGCCGGTGAGATCGAAGGGTTTTGTGGTCATGGGCTTCTTGCCTCCTTGAAGTGTCAGACCTCATCCTGAGGAGCCGCGTAGCGGCGTCTCGAAGGATGGGTGGCGCCAGGGTGGCCTCGTGGCTCGAGACGGCACTCACGCGCCTCCTCACCATGAGGGTTGGGCAGCTTACGATTCTAGCGGTTGCCCTGCCAGATCAGGATCAGGCCGACGGCGCCGAGCAGGGCGCCGTATCCGGCCCATTGCAGTTGATTGACCATGAAGCTCGATGGCGGCCAGCGGATGGCGCCGGTGCCTTGCCCGATCCAGAGCAGGCCGATGGCGAGCGCCAGAAAGCCGATGATCGAAAGCGATCTGGCCATGGATTTCCCTCCGTTTCCCGCCGCTTCAGCCGCGGGTTGTACGGCAGAAGCGGGAAACTATCGCCCGGCGCGGCCGTAGCTTCCGATCGAATACAAAGCCGGCCCGCTCCGCAAGGCCTCGAACCCGTCGCATCGCCATTTCAAGGGACACCATGAACCGTAGAACGGTCATCTTCGCGCTTGTGCTGGCCGTCGTCGCCAGCGGCGGGTATGCGGCATGGCCGCGGTACGGGGATTTGCGCGGCTTCGAGCCGGCTGAAATCGCCGAGCTGGAGACGGCGATGTGGCGCGACCATTACGAGAAGCGCTATCTCGCGCTGTTCGGTCACCTCTATCAGATGTAGCGGACGCAATTCGCTTTCTCGCCGCTGGACAGTTTTCGAATCGCGTTGGCCGCGGCACGGGCGGCGAGGGCGTTTCAGCCGACGCGTTCGCGCGAGGCGGCGAACGCCGCCCTGCCACCGCTCAAGACCTACTACCGCCTGCTGGGCTCCGCCGTTCCCGGCGGATTCGATGTCGCCGAGATGCGCGCCTCGAACTCGACTGGTGGCAGGCGCGGCGCGAGGCCGTGAGCCCGGACCAATACGGCGTGACGGTCGCCCGCGTCTCCGCGATCATCTACGACAAGCCGGTAACCGACCCGTCGCTGCTGACGGCAGGCATCGGCCGCGCCGAAGCGATGGCCTATCGTGACGAAATCGGAGAGGCGATGACGGATGCGGATTGGGCTGAGGTCGAGTGCCGGCTGCGGCGCGCGTACTCTTCGCTGAAGGCGTCGGTGGCGTCGTGAAAGCCTACGGTGAGACGTAGGCTTGGCTTCGGTCCTGACAGACGTAAAAAAAAGCCCCGGGCGAAGCCGGGGCTTTTAATCTAGGATCCAGCAGATATCAGTACCTGGCCTGGACCGGCGCGCCACCCCAGTTGAAGCGGTAGACCAGCGAGGTGCTGATCGTCTGAACCCATGGCTTGAAGGTGATGTCGCGGCCGACGAGCGCATTGGTTCCATCTACGAGTTCGTTGATCGCCTTGCGATCGTAGAAAGCCGTGCGGTATTCGGTCTTCATAAACCAGCCCGGCGCGTTGATACCAAAGAAGTTCAGGTTGTTTTCCACACCGCCGCCGACAAACCAACCGTTGCGGCTGAAGCCGTTGGTGTGAGTGCCAGCCGGCGCGCCGTTAATGGTCGAGACGAGCGAAGTGCCAGACCAGTCGGAACCGGTGTAGCCACCGTTCACGTAGGAAAGCACGTTCGGCGCGATGAGCATGCCAACCCGGGCACCCGCAGCCCAAGCCGTTTCCATCTTGATGGAGCCAGCCACGAACGGAACTTGATCCTGGATCGTTCCCTTGATGCTGCCAAACTGGCCGTCGCCGAACACGCCGATAAGCCAGGTCGGGCCGACCTGCCAGTCGTAACCGGCACCGACAGTGCCGAACCAGCCATCGCCACCCTGGCGCTGATTGGTGCAGAGGATGCAGGCGCCTGTCGCAGTCGACTGAACGGTCGTATCGGCTGACCACAGGCCGCCGCCACCACCACCAAAAATATAGAAGCCAGTCCAGTTATAGGCGGCCATGGGCGCCGGGGCCTTGGCATAGGGGCGTGCTCCGAGATCCGCCGCGACGGCCGATCCAGTGAATGCCGCCAGAGCGGTCAGAGCGATCACTAACTTCTTCATTTCCGTATCCTCAGTCTAGAAGGGTCAAATCCGACCGCTCTGACAATGCGCGAGCACCCGATTCCCAAAACCCAGTGTCAGGACTATACGCAGTCCCGCCCAAAAAGCTGTTGCGGGAGAGGCACAGCGACCGGAAAACGAATGTCGGGGATTTGCTCAGAAGACGGGCGGATTCGGGCCAAAAGGAGCCCAAAACCGCCGAAAATCGCCCGAAAGTCGGTTCTGGGGGCGGTAGGGGGCGCTCGGCAGGAGGTTGCGGTTGAGTTCCGCATTCCTGGAGCCGGGCGACCACATCTCGACTCCAAGCGCTTCTAAGCGTTGGCAGCCGTTCAATAGAATCGGCCGCCCCGTCGCGCGCCGTCGGCTGGGCACCAGATGGGACGGCAATTCCTCCGGACTCACACGTCCAGCAGGTCGTCGCTGGCGAATTCGGCCTTGTCGGAGATGAAGGCGAACCGCGCCTCGGCCTTGGTGCCCATCAGCCGCTCGACCGAATCGGCGGTGCCCTCGCGGTCGTCGGCCAGCAGCACCACACGGAGCAGGGTGCGCTTGGCCGGGTCCATGGTGGTCTCCTTGAGCTGCGCCGGCATCATTTCGCCCAAGCCTTTGAAGCGGCCGACCTCGACCTTGGCGTTGGCGTTGAATTCGCTCTTCAGCAGCGCTTCCTTGTGGGCTTCGTCGCGGGCGTAGACCGTCTTGGCGCCATGGGTGAGGCGATAGAGCGGCGGTACCGCCAGATAGAGATGTCCCTCGTCGATCAGCCGCGGCGTCTGGCGGTAGAAGAACGTGATCAGCAATGATGCGATATGCGCGCCGTCGACGTCGGCGTCGGTCATGATGATGATGCGGGAATAACGCAGATCTTCCTCGCGGTAATGTGCCAGCGTGCCGCAGCCGATCGCCTGCATCAGGTCTGAGAGCTGGGCGTTGGCGGTCAGCTTGTCCTTGCCGGCGGAAGCGACGTTGAGGATTTTTCCGCGCAGGGGCAGGATCGCCTGGGTCTTGCGGTCGCGCGCCTGCTTGGCGCTGCCGCCGGCCGAGTCGCCCTCGACGATGAAGAGTTCGGAGCCTTCGGTCGCCGTGTTGGTGCAGTCAGCGAGCTTGCCGGGAAGCCGCAGCTTCTTCACCGCGGTCTTGCGTGAGGTCTCCTTTTCGGCGCGGCGGCGCAGCCGCTCGTCGGCGCGCTCGACGACGAAATCCAGCAGCTTGTTGGCCTGCAGCGGATTGCCCGACAGCCAGTGGTCGAACGGGTCCTTGATCGCCTGTTCGACGATCTTCTGGGCTTCTGCCGTCGCCAGGCGGTCCTTGGTCTGGCCCTGGAATTCCGGCTCGCGCACGAAGACCGACAGCATCACGGCAGCACCCACCATGACGTCTTCCGAGGTGATCGGGGCGGCGCGCTTGCCCTGGCCGATGCGCTCGGCGTGGTCTTTCAGGCCGCGCAGCATCGCGCTGCGCATGCCGGATTCATGGGTGCCGCCGTCGGGCGTCGGCACCGTGTTGCAGTAGGAAGAGAGGAAGCCGTCGGCGTCCGCGGTCCAGGCGACCGCCCATTCGCAGGCGCCGTGGGCGCCGTTGCGGCCGGATTTGCCGGAGAAGATATCCGGATGCACCAGCGTGTCGGCGTGGACGGCGGCGGCGAGATAGTCCTTCAGGCCGCCGACGAAGTGGAATTCGTCCTCGGCGGGCACCTCTTCGATGCCCTTCAGCAGCGCGGGATCGCAGCGCCAGCGAATCTTCACGCCGCCAAACAGATAGGCCTTCGAACGCGCCATCTTGAACAGCCGTTGCGGCTTGAACGCGGCTTTGGCGCCGAAGATATCGGTATCGGGCTTGAAGCGAATCCTTGTGCCGCGGCGGTTGTTGATCTTGCCGAGATCCTGGAGCTTGCCTTTGGGATGGCCGCGCTCGAACGACATCTTGTAGAGTTTTTGTTCGCGCGCGACCTCGACCTCGAGCAGCGAGGAGAGGGCGTTCACCACCGAGACGCCGACGCCGTGCAGACCGCCGGAGGTCTCGTAGACCTTGGAGTCGAACTTGCCGCCGGAATGCAGCGTGCACATGATGACTTCGAGCGCGGATTTCTTTGGAAATTTCGGATGCGGATCGACCGGGATGCCGCGGCCGTTGTCGGTGATGGTGAGGAAGCCGTCGGCGCCGAGTTCCACCTCGATGAAGGAGGCGTGTCCCGCCAGCGCCTCGTCCATCGAATTGTCGATGACTTCGGCGAACAGGTGATGCAGCGCCTTTTCGTCGGTGCCGCCGATATACATGCCGGGACGACGGCGCACCGGCTCCAGTCCCTCCAGCACCTCGATGTCGGCGGCGGTATAGCCGGCCTCGGCGCTGGCTGATCGGGATGCGGCCTTGGCCGCCGTGCGGCCCTTCGATTCCGCCCCAAAGAGATCGTTGGGTTTGGTTTTTGCAGCAGTTTTCAATGGCTTGGACATGGCTCTTCGTGTGTTGCGCGCAGTATGGCGCGCCGAATCGGTCACGCTGACTATGCCATGGATGGGCTCAAAAAGTGACGGCAGGACTGCAAAGCCTCGGAGCCGGAGCGTCACCTCCAAGCCACGCGGCTAACATTATCGCAATGCCCGCGCGGGTCTCCCCTTGCATTCACTTTAGAGTTGCCCAAAGGTTCCGGTGGGTGGGGAGTGTAAATGATCATCAGATTTGTGCTGGCCGTAGCAATCGCGGCGCCGTGTGTGGGATGTGCGTCCGTAACGCGGGGAACAACCGAGAATATTTCGATCTCGAGTACGCCTGCCGGGGCGACGGCCGAGCTGTCGGGGCTGGATAATCCGACGACCTGCGTCACCCCCTGTGTGGTCGTGGCCAAGCGCAGCGCCGATATCACAGTGACCGTCACCAAGGAAGGCTATGAGCCGCAGGTGATTCCTTTGACCAAGGAAATCCCGGGGGCTGGTGCGGCCGGTTTCGCGGGCAATCTCCTGGTCGGTGGCCTGGTCGGAATGGGTGTCGATGCCGCCACCGGCGCGGCCCAGGATCACAAGCCGAATCCGGTTATCGTGACCCTGCAGCCGGTCGCGCCGCCGGCCCGCCGGCCGAAGCCGCCAAGACGGGCGCCGACGCCGCAGAGCTGACCGAGGGTGCCGGGGGCTGCGCCGGGCATTTACGGCGCGCTCAACCCGTACTTTACCGTTCCGGCCTTGAATAATCGCCTGAAATCACGATCCATGCCAACCTTTGTGACTTGAAGTCACGCAATCGGCTGGCTTAGCTGTCGTGACCTATTGAATCGGTGAACCGATTCAACGGCGCAAACGGGGCGGGGAAGGCACTCAGGAGATGCAGGATTTTGCGCGCGCATTGGCTGATTTCGTGCGCGACAATCAGGTTTGGGCAGCCCCCATCGTGATGTTGCTGGCGTTCGGCGAATCGCTGGCGTTCGTCTCGCTGCTGGTGCCGGCCTGGGGTGCACTGGTCGCGATCGGCGCGTTGATCGGCGTCAGCGGCATCAGTTTCTGGCCAATCTGGCTGGCCGGCGGAATCGGCGCGGCGCTCGGCGACTGGGTCTCCTACTGGATCGGCTTCAAATACAAGGAGCATGTCGCCGAGATGTGGCCACTCTCGCGCTATCCCGGAATCCTGCCGCGCGGCGAGGCGTTCGTGCGAAAGTGGGGGGTGCCCTCGATCTTCATCGGCCGCTTCTTCGGCCCGTTGCGCGCCTCGGTGCCGCTCGCCGCCGGCATTTTCGAGATGTCGTATTGGCCATTCCAGATCGCCAATTTCGTCTCCGCGCTGGTCTGGTCGGCGGTGCTGCTGCTGGTCGGCGACGTGATGGGCAAGCTCGCCGAATGGCTGTGGCGGGCGGTGTAGGGCGAGCGGGAATAAGCAGATGACAGGGGTGTTAGCCCCGAGGATAGCATCTTCTTAAACCCGTTGCCTCGTTCTTAACCCCGTAGCCTTGCCGTCGTCTCAGCATCGCAAAAGCGCTGATAAGATGTGCGGCAAACGGGCCTTGTTATCTCACTGGGAGGATATCACCATGGAACTGACACGTCGTCACGCACTCGCCGGCGCCGCTGCGCTCGCCACTACGCCGCTGCTGAAGCAAGCACCCGCCAGTGCGGCCGCGCCGGTGGCCGACAAGCAGGCGCCGAGCTTCTATCGCTACAAGGTGGGCGATGCCCAGGTCACGGCCATCTCGGATGGCGTCAACAATTTCGCGCTGCCCGATACGTTCGTGCTGAATGCGAAAAAGGAAGAGGTCAACGCGGCGCTGGAGAAGGCCTTCCTGCCAAAGGACAAGATGTCGATCCAGTTTGCGCCGTTGGTGATCAATACGGGCGGCAAGCTCGTGGTGGTCGACACCGGCAATGGCGCGGCGGCCTTCGCTTCGAGCAAGGGCAATGTCGGGCAGTTCGCCGCCAACATGGTCGCTGCGGGCTTCGACCCCAAGACGGTCGACATGGTGGTGATCTCGCATTTTCACGGCGACCACATCAATGGCCTGCTGAACGCAGACAACACGCCGGCTTTTCCCAACGCAGAGGTGCTCGTGCCGGCAGCGGAGTGGAAGTACTTCATGGATGACGGCGAGATGAGCCGTGCGCCGGAAGGGCGGATGCAGACGGTGTTCAAGAACGCCCGCCGTGTCTTTGAGGCGGGACTGAACAAGAAGGCGACGCCCTACGAGTGGGGCAAGGAAGTCGCACCGGGGCTGATGGCGATGGAAACCACCGGCCATACGCCGGGCCACACCTCCTATGTTCTGTCGTCGGGCGCCGACAAGGTGTTCATCCAGTCCGACGTTACCAACCACCCGGCGCTGTTCGTGACTAACCCGGGCTGGCATCTGATGTTCGACCAGGATCCCGCACTGGCGGAAAAGACCCGTCGCCGGGTCTACGACATGCTGGTTGCCGACAAGATGCGGGTACAGGGCTTCCACTACCCGTTCCCGGCCAACGGTTTTGTCGAGAAGGATGGCAATGGCTACCGGCTGATCCCGGCGCCGTGGAATCCGGTGATCTGAGCCATTCCGTTCAGGGCCAGGCCGACGCCAGTCGACCTGGCCCCAAGCGGACCATGGGCCATCGTGCATCGGGCCGCCGCTACGCGCCGTACGGCGTGGGCACTTGCGCGATGAACGCGCGTACCTTGGCCCGGATCGAGTCGAGATGGGTGAACAGACTCACATGCTCGCCGCCGTCGATCGCCAGCAACTCGGCGTTGGGTGCGGAAGCGGCAACGCGTTGACCGTGGGCGAACGGCACCACGCGATCGGCGTTGCCGTGAACGACCAGCATCGGAACCTCGATCCGCGCGGCTGAAATCGGCGAAATCGAACTGAACTGGTCGATGTCGTTCAGCGTTCCCGGAAGCCGCTCGGAGAGCCGGCGCAACGTGCCGGATTGCAATTCGCGCAGCAGCGGGCCGGCGATTGGATCTGCGAGGGTGCGGGCCGCGAGTGCAGGGTCGCGGATCGACCGGCGGGCGGCCTTGAGCGGATTTCGTTCGGCTCGCCACCGCATGATCCCGATCAGCCATGGCAGCCGCGCGATCAGCTTCATCATGGGTATCCGCGACGCCACCTCCGGCGGCACGTCGAGCTGCCCGGTGCAGCACGATACCAGGATCAGCCCGGCGCAGCGCGACGGATGTCGCAGCACAAATTGCAGCGCTGACGGCCCGCCGGCCGATACCGCGACGGCAAGGCTTGCCGATACGCCCAGCCGATCGAGCAGCCCTGCGTAGAGATCGGCCTGCCGCTCGGGCGTCGCGCGGCTGCCGAGGGGCGTACCGAGGTAGCCGGGGCGCGATACCGCGATCACGCGCGCAGCGGGCTCGTCGCCAAGCGCGGCACGCACCAGCAGCAGGCTCTGGTCGTATCCGCCCATGCCGCCATGCAGGGCGAGCAGGGCGGGGCCGTCGCCAAATTGCAGCGTTTCCACCGGGCCGCCCGAAGTTTGCAAGATCGAGGGGGCAGGCGCGCCGGAAGGCACGGCTGTGCCGTTCGTCGGTCTGAAGGGCATGTTGCGCTCAGAAGCCGAGGTCGGCGACCAGTTGATCCGGCCCGCGCAGACCGAGATGCCGGATCAGCGTAATGGCTTCCGGCGGTGGACGGCGTTCGATCCGCCTATACTCCCGACCGTCCGCGGTGCGTGACAGCAGTCCATGGTCGCAAAGTGCCCGGCGCAGCAGGGCGTGATCGCCGAACAGATGGTTGGCGTTGAGGATCTGGTTGATCTGTGGCTCGCTCTGCGTTTGCCCGGACGGAAGCCGCGCCCAAAGGCTCCACAGGCACAGCGATCGGTGGTTTGCCTTCGCCGGCCAGCGAATGAGGCATCCAAGCTCGTCGAAATGCCGGGCAACGCGCTCGACCCGCAGATAATCGACCGGATCGGGCGGAGCGGGTGGGCCGTCAAGCCGGTCCCTGGTCGCGAACTGCGCGCGAAAATGCTGGAAGTTCTGGCAGCCGGCGGAGCGCGCCAGGACATTGAGAATCCGCACGTGGCCGAGTTTGCGGTCGACGGCTTCGAGCTCGCGGTCGAGCGAACGCGCCAGCGCCGAGACGTCCTGTGCGGTGAATGGAAAGATGGTTCGGGGCATGACCTCATCCTCGACAGTGCCGATCAATCGAATGTCGATGGTCGCTGACTTACGACGCGGCACAAGTGTCGGTTGCCGGGATGCTGGCAGGTTTAGCTTTCCCTTGCGGGACAGCGACGCCTCGGTGAACTGCCGACCAATGGGCACGAAATACATCCGGGAAGGAAACTTTGCAAGCGAGGGCTGCATTTCGAACCTTGACGGCATGCGGGCGCGGCCTTATAGCCGCGCCCATGAATATCGCCGCGACCATGACCATCGCTCGCCGCCGCCGCATCATCGCGGTTCGGGCGGACGTCTGCGTTTAAGGTTGTCGCCCCTGCCGCCGGATCTGGTCCCGCGGCTTCTTCCTTTCCAAGAAATCGCGGTCTGAATCGGCGGCTCCTACGTCAAGCAGGAGCTGGAAATGTATACGCCTCCACCGTTCAAGTCCGACCGCGCCACGAGCCTCGCGTTCGCGGAAGCGCGCGGCTTTGGGCTGGCCTGCGCGTGGGACGGCAACAAGCCGGTCGCTTCGCCGCTGCCGTTCTATCTGACCTCATCCAATGACGGCACGTTGCGCGCCGCCTTTCATGTCGCGCGTCACAATCCGCTGATAAAGCTCGCGAACGGGACCACGTCCTGGCTGCTGGCCGTCAACGGCGCGGACGCTTATATTTCGCCGGACTGGTACGTCTCGCCCGATCAGGTGCCGACCTGGCTGTACCAGGTCGTTCACCTGACCGGCCCGGTGCGGGCGATGTCCGGGGACGAACTCGCCGAGCAGATCGAGACGCTCAGCGCCAAGTTCGAGGAGCGGCTGCTGCCGAAGAAGCCGTGGCTGTCGTCGAAGATGACGGCCGGGCGGTTGGAAGCGTTGAAGAAAGCGATCGTGGGTCTCGAGATGACGGTTGAAGAGGTGGAGGGCAGCCTCAAGCTGAGCCAGCACAGATCCGAGACCGACTTTGCCGCGATCGCGGGATCGCTTGCCGCGCAAGCTGACGCCGGCGCGCAGCATATTGCGCATTTGATGAGAGAGGCACGGCCGCAAGCCTTTGCCAGCGACACGAACCAGCTCGAAAGGAGCACGCCATGACCCTCACCGACAGCTATCAGCCCAAAACCGCCGGTGCTTCGACCAAGCCGGCCGTGTTCGTTGACGGCGGCTCCGGCACGACAGGTCTTGGCATTGCCGAGCGCCTGCGGCTGCAGAACGACGTCGTGGTGAAGAACATCGCCGAGGACAAGCGCAAGGACCCTGCCGCTAAGCGGGCGCTGCTCGGCGAAGTCGACCTCGTCATCCTCTGCCTGCCGGACGATGCGGCCAAGGAAACCGTTGCGCTGATCGACAGCATGGGTGCGAGCGCGCCGAAAGTGCTGGACGCATCGACCGCGTTCCGCGTCGCGCCCGATTGGGCCTACGGCTTTCCGGAACTTGCGCCGGACCAGGCCGACAAGATCCGGACCGCCCGAAAAGTCTCCAATCCCGGCTGCTATCCGACCGGCGGCATTGCGCTGCTGCGGCCGCTGGTCGATGCCGGCCTGCTGCCTGCGGACTATCCCGTCACCATCAACGCGGTGAGCGGTTATTCCGGTGGCGGCAAGTCGATGATCGCGAGTTTCGAGGATGGCAGCGCGCCGTCGTTCGAATTGTACGGCCTCGGCTTCGAGCACAAGCATCTGCCGGAGACGCAGCTTTACTCGAACCTCACGCGGCGGCCGATCTTCGTGCCGTCGGTCGGCAATTACCGGCAGGGCATGCTGGTCTCGGTGCCGCTGCATCTCGACACGCTGACGGGCAAGCCCACCGGCGCCGATCTGCATGCGGCGCTCGCCAAGCGCTATGCGGGAAGCAAATACGTCAGGGTGATGCCGCTCGAAAACGCGGCGACCAAGGGCGGGCGGATCGAGCCCGAGGCGCTCAACGAGACCAACATGCTCGAGCTCTACGTCTTCGCCAGCGAAAAGCATCGCCAGGCGGTGCTGGTCGCGCGGCTCGACAATCTCGGCAAGGGCGCGTCGGGCGCCGCGGTGCAGAACATGCGGCTGATGCTGGGGCTCGCCGACAGTTAAGGAACGCGTAATGAACCTGAAAAAGATCGGCATTCTCGGCGCCTCCGGTTACACCGGGGCAGATGCGGTGCGCCTGCTGGCGCGGCATCCGAATGCTGAGATCACCGCGCTCACCGCCAACACCCATGCCGGCAAGGCGATGAGCGATGTGTTTCCGCATTTCTTCATGCTCGACCTGCCGAAACTCGTCGAATGGGAAAAGGTCGACTGGAGCAGGCTCGATGCCGTGTTCTGCGGGCTGCCGCACGGCACCACGCAGGAGATTATCGCGGCGGTCCTCAAGGCGAATCCCGGGATCAAGATACTCGACATGTCGGCCGATTTCCGGCTGCGCGACAAGGATGTTTACGCGCAATGGTACGGCCATGAGCACCGGGCGCTGGAGTTGCAGGGCGAGGCGGTCTACGGCCTGACCGAATTTTACCGGGAGAAGATCGCGGCTGCGCGGCTCGTCGCCTGTCCCGGCTGCTATCCGACCGCGGCGCTGCTGGCGCTGGTGCCGCTGGCCAAAGCCGGGCTGATCGACGTCGACGATATCGTCATCGACGCAAAGTCGGGCGTCACCGGCGCCGGCCGCGGGCTGAAGCAGAACACGCTGTTCAGCGAAGCCGGCGAGGGGCTGTCGCCCTATTCGGTCGGCACCCACCGCCACGCGCCCGAGATCGAGCAGGAGATCGGCGTTGCCGCCGGCTCATCGGTGACGATCAACTTCACGCCGCATCTGATCCCGATGGCGCGCGGTGAACTCTGCACGTCCTACGTCAAGCTCAACGGCGCGACGCCGGATGATCTGCGCGCCGCGCTGGAAAAGGCGTATGCCAACGAGCCCTTCGTGCATGTCGCCAAGAAGGGCGTGCTGCCGCAGACCCAGAACGTGCGCGGCTCCAACTATGTGCAGATCGGCGTCGTCGCCGACCGCATCAAGAACCGGGCGATCGTGATTTCCACGCTCGACAATCTGGTAAAGGGGTCGGCCGGGCAGGCGATCCAGAACATGAACCTGATGTTCGGGCTGCCCGAAACGGCGGGGCTGGAGCAGATCGCGCTGTTTCCCTGAGACGGAGATTTTCGTGGACGAAGCGACGTTGCAATTCTATCGCGGTAACGCCACGGCCTATGCCGGGCGCGAGATCACTTCGCGCAAGGCGCGGCTGGCGGCGTTTCTGGCGCTGCTGCCGCCGGGCGGACATATCCTCGAACTGGGATGCGGCGCCGGCGGCGACACGGCGGAGATCCTGGCGCAGGGGTTTGATGTGCGCGCCACCGACGGATCGCCGGAAATGGCCGCGGTTGCGTCGAAGCGGCTTGGCCGTCATGTCGAGACGCTGCTGTTTCACGAACTCGCCGAGGTCGAGGCCTACGACGGCGTCTGGGCCAACGCCTGCCTGCTGCACGTGCCGCGCGATCAGCTTCCGCATGTCCTATCGCTGATCTGGCGTGCGCTGAAGCCGGGCGGCGCCTTCTTCGCCAGTTACAAGGAAGGCGAGGCGGACGGGCGCGACGCGCTCGATCGCTACTACAATTATCCTTCGCCGGATTGGCTGCGCGGGACCTACGCAGAGGCCGGCCACTGGGATTCGCTGTCGATGGAGCGCGGCGAGGTCAAGGGTTTTGACGACCAGATAGCGGCGATGCTGTTCGTCGTCGCGCGCAAACCGATCTGAAGCCCGGCGTTCAACGCCATGCTTTGGCGTTCAAACTGCGGGCGCCGCCGGGCGGCGCGACACGCTTGTCAGGTATGACAATTATCCGCCGCCGGACCGGCTGCGAACCCATTATACAAATTCTGGGAAACGGGAGTTCGCCGGGAATCAAGACCGGCGACGCCCGGCCGGGGAGGGCGGCTGGCGGAGAGCAATGAGGGCGTTGGAGTCCGGCAGGAAGATCATCGGCATCCTTGTTGTCGTTGCGATCGGGCAGGTGATCGGATGGGGTACCGTCGGCCTTCTGGCCGTCGTCGGCCGGGAAGTCGCCGCCGACCTCGACATGGACATCACGGCCGTGTTCGCCGGCAATTCGATCTTCTATGTGGCGACAGGCTTGTCGGCGCCGGTTCTCGCCCGGGCATTCATCCGCTTCGGGGCGAGGCGAGTGATGATATCAGGCAGCATCATTGCCGCGCCGGGCTTCGTCCTGCTGTCAAATTCGACCGGTCCCGCGACGTTCTTCGCGGCATGGATCATCCTCGGGATCGCCGGCAGCGCGAAATTGGCCACCGCCACCTACATCCTGCTCAATGAGATCGTGGGACGTGCCGCCAGGCGTGCGATCGGCGCGCTGATGCTGGTGACGGGGCTGGCCAGCAGCGTGTTCTGGCCGACCACCTCGTTTCTCTCCGGCGTGATGGGCTGGCGCAACACCTGTCTGGTCTATGCCGGGCTGATGGTGCTGGTCTGCCTGCCGCTCTACGTGTTCGGACTGCCGCGTTACGTACAACGCAAGGAAGAAACCGGTTCGCCGCAACTGCCCGGCGAACCCAAAATCGTCCGGAAAAGCACGTTCTATCTGATCGCCTCGGCGACCGTGTTGTGCGCTTTCGTCACCTTCGGATTCGGCGCCACCATGATCGAACTGCTGAGAGCCGAGGGTCTCACGCCGGCGCAGGCCGTCACCTTCGGCTCGATGTTGGGCGTGATTCAGGTCAGCGCCCGGGGTCTCGATTTCCTCGGCGGCGGCCGATGGGACGGAATAACGACCGCCCTGATCGCCACCGCAACGCTGGTCGTGGCGATCCTTCTTCTGATGATCGGCGACGGCTCGCACTGGATGATCGCGGCCTTCATCCTGCTGTATGGGCTCGGCAGCGGCGCGCTTGCGGTGGCGCGCGCAACCATCCCGCTGGTGTTCTACGACAACGTCGAATTCGCCAAAATGACGTCGCGAATCGCCATGCCGCTCAACCTCATCGCCGCGGCGTCGCCGCCCATCCTCGTCGGCCTGCTGTCGAATTTCGGCAGCAACGCCCTGCTTGGCTTCGGCGCGCTGTGCGCGAGCGCGGCGCTGCTGATGCTGTACTGGCTCAGCCGTCACCGTCCGACCATTCGGTCGGTTGTCGCGAACTGAGCCGAGGGGTCGGCTGTCGTGAAAACCGGCGAGGTTGATGGCGCAAACCGGCTTCGATGCTGCGAAAACGGCGGCTGACGGCCAGCTTCAAGCCATTGTGAGCCGCCCGGCGCAATCCGCGTGGCGATTGCCTGAAGATGTGGCTGTTGGGCCATAGAATTGGGATAAGAATCCAGTAAGGGTACCTTTAACCAACACCATGTTTGTTGGAAACTTGGGAATGCCGGACGGAGAATGCCGTAAATGAAGAAGTACCTGTTGGCCACCGCTCTCGTTGGCCTGGGCTCCGCTCCGACACTCGCCGCTGATATCGCCGCCCGACCCTACACCAAAGCCCCCGCACTCGCCGCCGTCTACGACTGGACCGGCTTCTACATCGGCGTCAACGCCGGCGTCGGCATCGGCCGCGACCGCTTCCAGCACGACTTCCTCGGCGCGGGATCCGGTCATTCGTTTTACGCCTCGCCGCAGGGCGGCTTCGGCGGCGGCCAGGCCGGCTATAATTGGCAGATGGGTTCGGTGCTCGGCCCGATCGTTTTCGGTCTTGAGGCGGACATTCAGGGCGCCGGCCTGAGCGATGATCGCTCCACCTTCAACGAGGCCGGTGTCTTAAGAAGCTATAGCCATAAGCTCGACTGGTTCGGGACCGCCCGCGGTCGCATCGGCATCGCCAAGGGACCTGTGCTGGGCTATTTCACCGCCGGCTACGCTTTCGCAAACGTCAAGACCGGGGCGAGCGCGTCGTTCGGCGGCGTGACCAACGCGTTCGCGAACGAGCGCATGGCGGGCGGATTGGTCATCGGCAGCGGCGTCGAAGCCGCGTTGGGCGGCAACTGGACCGGCAAAATCGAGTATCTCCGTCTTGATCTCGGCAACCGCAGCGACATCGCAGCCCTGGCCGCCGCGACCCCGATCAACACCGAACTGCGCGAGCATATTTTCCGTGTCGGCCTGAACTACCGGATCGGCGGCACCGCCTATGCGCCGGTCGCGGCCGCGAATTGGGCCGGGTTCTATCTCGGCGGCAATTTCGGCTCCGGCATCGGACGGGACCGCAGTACGCTGAACCAGCCGGCGATCGGGTCTTTCCAGACCTTCAACCTGGCGCCGGAGGGCAAGCTTGGCGGCGTTCAGGCGGGCTACAACTGGCAGGCGGCCAACTGGGTATACGGTCTGGAGGCCGATATTCAGGGCAGCACCCAGAAGGACAACAAGACCTGCGTGCTTTCCTGCACGCCCGGCGCGCCGACGGCGGCCTACGATGCCACGTTGCCCTGGCTTGCAACCGTGCGCGGGCGGCTCGGCTATTCGGTTGGCTCCACCCTGTTCTACGCGACCGGCGGTCTGGCTTACGGCAGCATCAAGACGAAGATCGCCACGACCTCCGTTGCCGGCCAAGTGACGCAATCGTTCTCGCACACCAATGCCGGCTGGACCGCGGGTGCCGGCATCGAAACGCCGTTCAAGTTCATGGGATTGCTGGGTCCGAACTGGACCACCAAGGCCGAATATCTCTACGTCGATCTCGGTTCGACCTCGGACAGTTTCAACTTCGGCGGTGTTCCGGCCACGGCAACCCGGTCCGTGACCGAACACGTCTTCCGCACCGGCATCAACTACCACTTCAATTCGCCGGTCGCTGCGAAGTACTGATTGTCATTCCCGAGACGGATCGACGAAAAACCCCGGGCCGAGGCCCGGGGTTTTCATTCGTGGGTATTGAAACCTCACACCAGCTTGAAGATCGCCAGCGCGAGCACGGCCTGTGCCAGGAAGCCGACCGTGAACGCCAGCGTGCGGAATACCGGCAGGCCGAGCGTGTAGACGATCAGATGCGCGACGCGGGACCAGAAGTAGACGGCGCACGCCATCACGGTCCATTTGTCGGAATAGTCGATGGCGTTGAGGATCAGCACCAGCGGCGCAAAGATGACCAGGTTCTCGACCGCGTTGTCATGCGCGAACATCAGCCGGTTGGCCCAGTCGGCCTGCGGCTTGTCGGCGCGCGAGGGGTTGGCCATGGCGCCGGAAAGGCCGCGCACCTGGCAGCGATTGACGATGTAGGGAATCCATAGCAGCCCGGTCAAAATCACGGTCAGCGTCAGCCAGAACAATTCACGCGTCATTGGTTCCCCCTCAAAGGACTTCGATTCCCGGCACGGGATGATTGTTTATAGCGAACCGCGTCTGATGGCGCTACGCGCGGACCCTGACGTAGCTGCCGGGCGCATCTTCGAGCGGCGGCAGTTCCTCGGAGCCGACGGCGCGCGCCGGCACGCGCTCGGCGTTGAGGCTTTCCAGCCATTGCCGCCAGTCGGGCCACCATGAGCCCTTGTGCTCGGTCGCGTTCTTCATCCAGTCGGCGAGGGTGACGTCTCTGATCTTGTCGTTGGTCCAGTACTGGTATTTGCCGCCGGCCGGGGGGTTGACCACGCCGGCGATGTGGCCGGAGCCCGACAACACGAATTTCACCGGCCCGCCGAAGAACTGCGAGCCGTAGAGCACCGATTCCGCGGGCGCGATGTGGTCTTCCTTGGTCGCCAGATTGTAGACGGGCACCTTGACCTTCGACAGATCGAGCAGCGTGTTGTCGAGCACCATGCTGCCGGAGGTGAGCCGGTTCTCCAGATAGCAGTTGCGCAGATAGAAAGAATGGTTGGCAGCCGGCATCCGCGTGGCGTCGGAGTTCCAATGCAGGAGATCGAAGGGAGGCGGCGGCTGTCCCTTCAGGTAATTGTTGACGACGTAGGACCAGATCAGATCGTTGGAGCGCAGCATGTTGAAGGCCATCGCCATCTTGCTGCCTTCCAGAACGCCGGTGGTTTCCATCTCCTTTTCCAGCGTCGAGATCTGGTCTTCATCGACGAACACGAGAAGATCGCCGGCATGGGTGAAGTCGACCTGCGCCGCAAAGAACGTCGCCGAGGTCACGCGCTGGCGCCGCTTTTCGGCGAGCCAGGCCAGCGTCGAGGCGAGCAGGGTGCCGCCGACGCAGTAGCCGGCGGTGTGCACCTTCATCTCGCCCGTCACCTTCTCGATGATATCCATCGCGGCAAGCGGGCCTTCCTTCATGTAGTCGTCGAAAGTCTTCTTGCCGAGCTCCTTGTCCGGATTGACCCAGGAGATCACGAACACGGTGATGCCCTGGTCGACGCACCATTTGATGTAGGATTTTTCCGGCTTGAGATCGAGAATGTAGAACTTGTTGATCCAGGGCGGCACGATCAGGAGCGGCGTGCGCAGCACGGTCTCCGTGGTCGGCGTGTACTGGATCAGCTGCATCAATTCGTTCTGGTAGATCACCTTGCCCGGCGTCGTCGCCATGTTGACGCCGACGACGAGGTTGGCCGGATCGGACTGGCGGATGCGCAGCGTGCCGCGACCGGCTTCGATGTCCTCGCTGAGCATCTTCATGCCGCGCACCAGATTGTCGCCGTTCGAGGCCAGCGTCTCGCGCAGCACTTCCGGATTGGTCAGCACGAAATTCGAGGGCGCGATCGCGTTGGTGATCTGCTGGACGTAGAACTCGGCCTTCTTGCGGGTGTGCGGATCGACGCCTTCGGCGTTCTTCACCAGTTCCTGCGCCCATTGCGTGGTGAGCAGATAGAGCTGCAGCACGAAATCGAAGAACTGGTTCGATTTCCACTCCGGATCCTTGAAGCGCTTGTCGCGCGGCGACGGCTCGATCGCAGGCTTGGCGTCGGCTTCGCCGGCCATGCGGCGTGCGGCCTGGCCCCAGAGATCGAGATAGGCCTTGCCCATCCGGGTCTGGATGTCTTCGGCGCGCCCCTTGTCCGTCATCCAGTATTCGGCAACCTTGGTGAAAGTCTTGATGACCTCGCCGATTTCGCTGGGCGGCTTGTCCTTGGGTTCGCCGCCCTCGCGCGGCTTGAGATAGGCCGCGAGCGCCTGGCCACTCGTCTCCATCGCCTTCGCAATGTTCATGGCGAAGGCTTCGGCGTTGAACGCCTTCGAACCCTGGGTTTCGGAGTTGACGTCACTCATGTCAGCGACACTACAGCTTCATTTCCCGTTCGTCACCGCGCGGATTGACCGCAAGCGAACTGGCGTTAACCCTGTTGCACTGCGATAAAGTTTGCGTGTGCACACACGATGCACATATTGCAGCCGCACCGGTCACATTTGCTCTTCGGGCTTTAATCGTTTCGAGCGACAATGGTTTGAACGGTTCTAGCGAAATCGACGCCGTGGGACGATTTGGCGTTGCAAGGCTCGTACCATCAAGGCTCGTGCCAGCGCACGGTGCGATGGCGAAACGGGCACCAGGGTAGTTTGGGGATTTCCGGACGGATGCCGGCAGATCGAACGATAAGGCTATGGGCGATGGCGGCGCTGATGGCGCCGGCATTGGCGCTTGGCGGCTGCTCGTCGCAGATCGCGGATATGCCGGCCATTGGCCTGCCGGCGGACGCGCCCGAGCGTCCCAAGGAGGCCGGAGGCTATCTACCGGTGCATGACCTGCCGCCGGAACGCCATGAGGAGGCGATCAAGCCGGCCGAACTGGCCAAGATCCAGTCGGACCTGACGGCCGCCCGCGACCGACAGGCGGCGGCTTCTTCTCCGGCAAAGCCGGCAAAAAAGTAGGCTAGCCGCCTGAAAACGCCATAAAAACTGGCGTGGCCCGGCTCCCGTGGTAAAAGAACCCAATTCAACCGCATTGCGGGTCCAGAGCCCGAGGGATCTCGCGCCTGAAATTGCTCTAAATCATTGATTGAGAGCGATTTCTGACCGAAGCCCGATCCGGTTTCGGTTCACGCGAAGGTTCCTTTCGATTCTGTCCCGCAGGGTTGTCGGAGCAAGGGTCCATGGAAGATTTTTATCGCATCCGCCGTCTGCCGCCTTACGTGTTCGAGAAGGTCAACCAAGCCAAGGCGGCCGCGCGCAATGCCGGGGCCGACATCATCGACATGGGCATGGGCAATCCGGACCTGCCGACGCCGCCCCATGTGCTGGAAAAGCTTAAGGAGACCCTCGGCAAGCCGCGGACCGACCGCTACTCGGCCTCGCGCGGCATCAATGGCCTGCGCAAGGCGCAAGCCGCCTATTACGGGCGGCGGTTCGGCGTCAAACTCAATCCGGACACCCAGATCGTGGCCACGCTGGGCTCGAAGGAAGGCTTTGCCAATGTGGCGCAGGCGATCACCGCGCCGGGCGACGTCGTGCTGTGCCCCAACCCCAGCTATCCGATTCACGCTTTCGGCTTCCTGATGGCAGGCGGCGTGATCCGCTCGGTACCCTCGGAACCGACGCCGCAGTTTTTCGAGGCGGTGGAGCGCGCGATCATCCATTCGATCCCGAAGCCGCTGGCGCTCGTGGTCTGCTATCCCTCGAATCCGACCGCCTATGTCGCCGAGCTCGATTTTTATAAGGATCTGGTGGCGTTTGCGAAGAAGCACGAGATCTTCATCCTGTCGGATCTGGCCTATGCCGAGGTCTATTTCGACGACAACAATCCGCCGCCCTCGGTGCTGCAGGTTCCGGGCGCGATGGATGTCACCGTCGAGTTCACCTCGATGTCGAAGACGTTTTCGATGGCGGGCTGGCGCATGGGCTTTGCCGTCGGCAATGAGCGGATCATCGCAGCGCTGGCGCGGGTGAAATCCTACCTCGACTACGGCGCGTTCACGCCCATTCAAGTCGCCGCCACCGCCGCGCTGAACGGGCCGGACGACTGCATCAGGGAAATGCGCGATACCTACCGCAAACGCCGCGACGCGCTGGTCGAATCGTTCGGCCGGGCGGGTTGGGAAATTCCGCCGCCGCAGGCCTCGATGTTCGCCTGGGCGCCGCTGCCGAAGGCTTTCCAGGGCGTTGGCAGCATGCAGTTCGCGACCCTGATGGTGGAGAAGTCAGGCGTGGTGGTTTCGCCCGGCGTCGCCTTCGGCGAGCACGGCGAGGGCTATGTCCGCATCGCGATGGTGGAAAACGAGCAGCGGATCCGGCAGGCGGCGCGCGGGGTGCGGCGTTTCCTTGAAAGCGGCATTGAAACGTTGCACAACGTGGTTCCTCTCGCCAACCGGCGCTAATTCCTTAGACAGGTTCTCTTATTCATGGTCGCACCCCTGAAAGTGGGTATCGCGGGGCTCGGCACCGTTGGCGCCGAGGTCGTACGCCTTATCGAAGCGCAGTCGCGGACGCTGTCCGAACGCTCAGGACGCGGCGTGAAGGTCGTGGCCGTGACCGCGCGTTCGAAAGCCAAGAAGCGTTCGCTGGACCTGCGCGGCGTCGACTGGGCCAAGAGCCCGCTGGCGCTGGCGACCGATCCTAATGTCGACTGCTTCGTCGAGCTGATGGGCGGATCCGGCGAGCCGGCCCTGTCGGCGATCGAGGCCGCGCTGAAGGCCGGCAAGTCGGTGGTGACCGCCAACAAGGCGCTGATCGCCAAGCACGGCGTGCGGCTGGCGAAGGCGGCCGAGAAGCACGGCGGCGCACTGAATTACGAGGCGGCGGTCGGCGCCGCCATTCCCATCATCAAGACCCTGCGCGAGGGACTCGCCGGGACCGGCATCAACCGCGTCTACGGTATCCTAAACGGCACCTGCAACTACATCCTGACCCGGATGGAGCAGGAAGGCCTGTCGTTCGCCGAATGCCTGAAGGACGCGCAGCGGCTCGGCTATGCCGAAGCCAATCCGTCGTTCGACGTCGACGGCCACGATACCGCGCAGAAGTTGGCGATTCTTGCCAGTCTCGCCTTCGGCACCAAGGTGGCGCAGAGCGCGGTTTATGTCGAAGGCATCTCCTCGATCGCGCCGGAAGATCTGCGCGCCGCCGAAGAACTCGGCTACCGCGTCAAACTGCTGGGGGTCGCCGTGCGGACCGCCAAGGGCATCGAGCAGCGCGTGCATCCGACCATGGTGCCGAAAACGTCCTCGATCGCGCAGGTGATGGGGGTCACCAACGCCGTCACCATCGACGGCGAGGGCATTCCCCCGATCACGCTGGTGGGACCGGGCGCCGGCGGGGCAGCGACGGCGTCCGCCGTGGTCGCCGACATCGCCGACGTGGCGCGCGGCATTCGCGCCAAGCCGTTCGGACGTCCGGTGGAGCGGCTGCGCGACACCACAAAAGCGCCGATGGAGCGCCACGAGGGCGGTTACTACATCCGCCTGATGGCGCGTGACCTGGCCGGCACCGCCGCCACCATCGCCACCCATCTCGCCAAGCAGAAGATTTCGCTGGAATCGATCGTGCAACGGCACCCCGAGGGCGTCGATGCGAACGGCTCCGCGAGAAAGGCCGCACCTGTTCCGGTCATTCTGATTACCTACGCAACGTCCGAGGACGCGGTCTATCGTGCGCTGGAGGCGGTGCAGCGCGATAAGGTGATCAGCGGCCGGCCGCAGGTGATACGGATCGAAAAGAACTAGCGCGCGTTCCGTTCGGATCGCGCCACAGGATTGATTGCGGCCGTGGGGCCGCCATGCAGGGTTAAGGGAGTAAGCCGATGTCGACCCATATTTCCGTTCCGCCGCAATTGTTGCTCGAGCGCATCTTGACGCTCGAAATCGTGCGCGTGACGGAGCGCGCCGCGGTTTCAGCGGCGCGACTGCGCGGCCACGGCCAGGAGAAGCCGGCCGACCAGGCCGCGGTCGACGCGATGCGCCGCGAACTCAACAAGCTGCCGATCGAAGGCACCATCGTGATCGGCGAGGGCGAGCGCGACGAGGCGCCGATGCTGTTCATCGGCGAGAAGGTCGGGCTCAACGCCGGCCCGCAGGTCGATATCGCGGTCGACCCGCTGGAAGGCACCACGCTGTGCGCCAAGAACATGCCGGGCGCGATTGCGACCATGGCGATGGCCGATGGCGGCACGCTGCTGCACGCGCCCGACGTCTACATGCAGAAACTCGCGGTCGGCCCGGGCTACAAGAAGGGTGTGGTCGAACTCGACGCGACGCCGGCCGACAATGTGAAGCGGCTCGCCAAGGCCAAGGGCGTCGAGCCCGCGGCGATCACGGTCTTGGTGCTCGACCGCCCGCGCCATGCCGACATCATCGCCAACATCCGCTCGACGGGTGCTGCGGTGCGGCTGATCACCGACGGCGACGTCGCCGGCGTGATCCATTGCGCCGACCCTGACAACACCGGCGTCGACATGTATATCGGCACCGGCGGCGCGCCCGAGGGCGTGCTGGCGGCGGCGGCGCTGCGTTGCATCGGCGGCCAGATGCAGTGCCGGCTGATCCTCGACAACGAGGAGAAGCGCGAGCGCGCGCACAAGATGGGCGTGATGGACCCGAAGATGATCTATGGCATCGAGGACATGGCGAAGGGCGACTGCCTGTTCGCGGCCACCGGCGTCACCACGGGCTCGCTGCTGTCGGGTGTCAAGTTCCGCAAGGACGGCGTAATCGAGACCGAGACGGTGGTGATGCGCTCGGTCACCGGCACGGTGCGCTACATCAAGGCCGAGCATAGGCAGCTCGATAAATTTCACCTGGATTGATGCTCCGTCATTCCGGGGCGCACGCAGTGCGAACTTTGATGTGCAATTGCACATCAGAGAATCCAACTATCCGCCGAGCAAGAAGAAAATTGGATTCCGGGTTCGATGCTGCGCATCGCCCCGGAATGACAACAAGAAAAAATGGAGGCGCGCATGTCCGACATATCCGCAGTGAAAGCCCTGGTGTTCGACGTCTTCGGCACCGTCGTCGACTGGCGCACCAGCCTGATCAATGATTTCACCAAATGGTCGAAAACCTCGGGCATCAAGGCCGACTGGACCGCGCTGGTCGACGGCTGGCGCGCGGTCTACGCCGCCTCGATGGACGAAGTGCGCAAGCATCCCGAGCGCGGCTACCAGATCCTCGATACGCTGCACCTGCAATCGCTGGAAAAGCTGGTCGCGCAGTTCGAGATCAAGGGCCTGAGCGAGGCCGACCTGCATTACCTGACGATGGGCTGGCACCGCCTCTATCCCTGGCCCGACAGCGTGCCTGGCCTGACGCGGCTTAAAACGAAGTACATCATCTCGCCGCTCTCCAACGGCAACGTCGCGCTGCTGACCAACATGGCGAAGTTCGCCGGCCTGCCGTGGGACCTCATCATGTCGGCCGAGCTGTTCGAGCACTACAAGCCCGATCCGGAAACCTATCTTGGCGCGGCAAACCTGCTTTGCCTGCCGCCGGAGCAGGTGATGATGGTCGCCGCCCACAACAACGATCTCAAGGCCGCGCAGCAAAATGGCCTGAAGACCGCCTTCGTTCCGCGGCCGACCGAATACGGCCCGCACCAGAAATACGACTTAGAGGCAAAAGGCGACTGGGACATCGTCGCCAAGGATTTTGGCGGCATTGCCGACAGGCTGGGCTGCTAGAGCGTCGTCCGGCGAGGGGATCGTTGGGGAAGCTCCGCGATCACGCGGACCGGACGTTGTCGAGAAACCGGGAGACTTCCGACTTCAGCCGGCTGCCGTCTCCCGCCAGCGTCTTGGCTGTCGACAGCAGATCAGAGGAGGCCGATCCCGTCGCCTGCGCGCCGCGCTGGACATCGAGGATGTTGGACGAGACTTGTTGGGTGCCATAGGAGGCCTGCTGAATATTGCGCGAGATCTCGAGCGTCGCGGTACCTTGTTCTTCCACGGCCGAAGCGATGGCCGACGATACGTCCGAGAGCTTTGCGATCGTCGCTGAGATATCCTTGATGGCGGTGACGGATTCCTGGGTCGCCGCCTGCACGCTTGATATCTGCTGGCTGATTTCCTCGGTCGCCTTGGCCGTCTGCTCGGCCAGCGCCTTGACTTCGGAGGCGACGACGGCGAAGCCGCGGCCCGCGTCGCCCGCGCGCGCCGCCTCGATCGTCGCGTTCAGCGCCAGCAGGTTGGTCTGGCTGGCGATCGTGTTGATCAGTTCGACGACATCGCCGATCCGCGTCGCCGCGACGGAAAGCTCGCCGACACGCTGTGTCGTCGAGTGAGCCTGATCGACCGCGTTGCTGGCGATCCGCGCGGATTCCTGCACCTGCCGGCTGATTTCATTGACCGAGGTCGAGAGTTCCTCTGTGGCCGAGGCGACGGCCTGGACGTTCACGGACGCCTCTTCGGACCCGGACGCAACCATCGTCGCGAGCTTTTCCGATTGAGACGCGGTCGAGGCGAGCGTATTGGCCGAGAATTCCAGCTCCGTCGAGGCAGACGAGACCGCTTGAACGATGTTACCCACGCTGGTTTCGAAGATGCTGGCCAGCCGATGCATCTCGGCCCTGCGTTGCTCCGCCGCCGCCGCCTCGTGCTGTAAGGTCCGTTCCAGTTCGTCGCGTGCTTTCTTCTCGGCGTTGCGCTGGACCAGTCCGACGGCGCCGGCGAGCTTTCCGATTTCGTCGACGCGGTCGCGACCGGGGATGGCGGTGCCGAGATCTCCGGCCGCGATGGCCGTGACGGCGTCGGTCAGGCGGACGACCGGGCGAACGGTTCCGAAGATGTTCGAAACGATGCTCAGCCCGATCACCGCCGCGCCGATGCCGCAGATAGCCCACGTCAGAATCGCAAACATCGAAATTCGCTGCGCAGCCGCGTCTTCGAGTTCCTTGTTGGATGCCTGCGCCTTCATCACGAGGTCGTCGATGATCGCCCGGTGAGCCGCGTAGGCCGATCCGAGACGGGCAAAGGCTTCGTTCGCCCTGGTGGTGTCCGATTTTTCCAGGGCCGGCATCAGGTCGCGATCGAGGATGGTCCAGAACTTCTGAACCTCCGCCTGCGAATCGACCGTGAGCCGATTCTTCATGTCATTGCGCAACTCGGACTTTGACCAGAAGCCTTGGCGATCCTCGAATTCCTTCCGAAGCTCGCCGAGCCGCTTCTTGTGAGCGGCCAGCGTCGTCGGATCCCGCATGGCCATCGACGATTCGAGATAGGCCTCGATGACATACATCGGCGGCGGCAGGATATCGGCAAGGAGATCCGCGCTGAGCTTGATGTCCGAATAGATGGGCCCGCCGACCCGTACCTGGCTGTTGGAATAGCTGCAGATGCCAAGGATCGACAGAAGCGAGAGCACGGTCAGGCAGCCGAACAGAATGACTTTCGTCAGCAGCGAAAATCTCATGGTCGCTCCAATGAAGCTGAAGATGATGCCTGGCATCGATGACGGCAGCTCGATTGCGGCGTGGGCGTCGAACCGCTCCGTCCGCCATTCGACCGGGTAAAAATTGCATAGGAATATTTATAGTTTACGGATTTCGGTTCCGGTAAGAACACGGGCGCTCTTCATACGGCGACCCACAGCGTCATCTGGGTCGGCTCGAGCCAGTCTGGCGCTTCGGCATCGCCCTTCGTTTGCCTTCAACCAGAGACGGCATCGACAGTGTCTCGACGGTTCGCGCCAGCCGTTCGACCGCGGGAGCGATCGTCTGACGGGCGTGACCGCTGAAGCCGAGCACCAACGCCGAGCGCGGCGGCGCCGCGAGATAGAGCCGGCTCATCGGCCGGACGACGACACCGTGCTGGCGTCCGGCGCGCTCGATTGCGGTGTCGGAAAGGCCGCGCCGCGTGATGGCAACGAGGTGCATGCCCTGGTCCGGCGCCGTGACCAGTTCGTCGCGCTGAGCCTTGTAAAGCGCCCGCAGAGCGAATGACGGGCAAGGAAATGGCGCTGCCGCCGCTCTCCGGCAGTGGCTCCCGATCGACCGGACCAAAACGCCGAACGCGGGGCCGTGAGCGCGTGCCTGATGTCGAACTCGGTCGCCGCGACGTGTAACGCATCCGCTGAACGATGACCTCGTAATCGGTCACACGGTAGATAAGGGCAAGGGCTGAGGGTGAGCCGCCGTACACCTGGGAGATCGGTCGCTTGCCCTGCGCAGGGGTGCTGCTTCAGCAAACGGACAAGGGTTTGAATTCTCTCGCGCACATCAGGATCAAGCGCATCTGCTCGTCTGTGGCAAACTCGCTTCGCGAAATCTCGGCATCTGCTTCGGCAAGGTCGGCGCGTTCCTCCGGCGTCAACCGAAGCATGGGTTGCTCTTCGCCGGCCACCTGCAAAAGCAGACGCGCGAGTTCGTCCTGCTCGTCGGCAGGCAAGCCGCGTACACTGTCGATCGCGTGTTCCAGCAGTTTGGTCATTGCAAGAAGATAGGCAATTCCCCGGCGGAAGGGAATTTGCCTACCCCGCGCCGCCCTGGATCACGCCGTACCAGCCGAGGCCCTTGTACGTCTCGTAGCCCGGTGTCGCATGGAAGGCGACCAATGCGCCGGAGCGGTCCTGCGAGAAGCCGGAGCGACGTCCTTCCAGCGGAAGCGAGACGCGTTCGGTGAGCAGGCCCTGACCGTCGGAGGCCGCGATCACCCGGAAATTCGAGTCGACCAGCAGCACGCGCGCCTTGTCGGCGGCGCCGACGCGCACGCCCTGGACGATGGCGCGGGCCTGCGGTTCCCAGTCGAAATGCACCGCCAGCACGCCGGTCGGCTTGCCGTTGGCCTTGCCGCCCTCGCGGACGCTGGCGCAGTACGTCACAACCTGGGCGTTACCGAGCAGGGGCTGGCATTCGACGTCGCCGACGGCATAATCGTCGCCGGAGCGCAGGACCCGCGCGGCACGAAACCATTTGGTGTGCGCCACGTTCTGGCCGACGACGCCAAAGCGGTCGGCGCGGCCATTGGCAATCACTTTGCCTTCGAGATCGCACAGCCATAGATCGAGATAGACGGTGTAGGCGCCGAGGATTACGGACATCCGCTCCGAGGCATGGGCGACGGCGGCAGCGCCCGGTACGGCCGCGCAATCGACGACGGCGGAGTCGGTCGCCCACCAGCGCACGTCGCAGGTGCGCTCATAGAGGTTGCGGTCCATCAGCTCGATGGCGTTCAGTGACAGATCCACCATGCGCTCGCCGCGCGAGCGGTCGGCCATCTGCGCGATCGAGGTCATCAGATTGCCGGTGCGGTTGGTGAGCTGGCTTTCGAGTTCGCGGGCGATGGTCTCGACCTGCTGGCCGACATTGCGGACTTCCTGCGCCACCACGGCGAAACCGGCGCCCTGCGCGCCGGCGCGCGAGCTTTCGATCAGCGCGTTCAGCGCCAGCATCTTCATCTGGTTGGTGATCTTCTGGATCGACTTGGTCTTCTCGCAGGCGACCTGGTTGACCTCGGCGGTCAAGCGGGCGATCAGCGTGGAAACGTCGGCCTCGTCCTCGGTGCCCGCCGCGTTGGCGGACTGTTTTGCGATCATTGCGGTTTGAGAGCGAAGCGCGACGGACATTTGGCGGAAGTTCCTCAGTCTTTGTGCGGTTGCTGATCTTCTTCTGATCGGCGGGACTCAAAGTGACGCTGTCTGACTCCTTTGTCGGGGATCATGGCTAACGATTGGTTTAATTCCCCGAGCCGATAGGTAGTATTCCGGGGACAAGCTGCATCTTCTTTGTGCAAGTCGCTTTTCTCGGCATAGACTCGGCGTGGCGGCAGCGGCGTCGGGCAGGCTTGCTGCGATTCGTATGCCGCCGCACTGCGCGACTGCCCGTCTTTGCGTTGCCGAGGAGCCGCATTTTCCCTATGTCTCGAAGGCACCATGACGCTTCCCGCATCCGCAATTCCCGTTGAACAGCCGCCGGCATTTCTTGGCGTGTCGCGTTCGGCGACCGGCAAATTGTGGCGCGACCGGCTCGACGCGCGGGGCGCGGCGCGGGCGCTGGCGATCACGCAGCGCTACCAGTTGCCGGAGATGCTGGCGCGCGTGCTGGCGGGCCGCGATGTCGGGATTGACGAAGTCGAGGACTTCCTCGACCCGACCATCCGCAAGCTGATGCCCGACCCCTACACCGTGACGGCGATGGAGACGGCGGCCAAGCGCATGGCCGAAGCGGCCGTGCGCGGCGAGAAGGTCGCGATCTTCGGCGATTACGACGTCGATGGCGCCACATCGGCTGCGCTGCTGGCGTGGCACCTGCGCCATTGCGGGCTCGATCCGCTGATCCACATTCCCGACCGCATCTTTGAGGGCTATGGCCCCAATGTCGACGCGGTGCGCGGCCTCGCGGCCAAAGGTGCGACGCTGCTCGTCACCGTCGATTGCGGCACCACCAGCCTCGAGCCGCTGGCGGAAGCGCGCAAGCTCGGCATGTCGGTCGTCGTCATCGACCATCATCAGACCGGCGACGAATTGCCCGAGGTCGATGCGCTGGTGAACCCGAACCGGCCGGATGATCTTTCCGGCCTCGGCCATCTCGCTGCCGTCGGCCTGGTGCTGATCACGCTGGTGGCGGTGAACCGCGAATTGCGCGGCCGCGGCTTCTGGAATCCGGAGCGGCCGGAGCCGGATCTTTTGGGCATGCTGCACCATGTGGCGCTCGGCACCGTCGCCGACGTCGCGCCGCTGACGGGGCTCAATCGCGCCTTCGTCGCCAAGGGGCTGATCGCGATGCGCCGCCGCGACCATGTCGGCCATACCGCGCTGATGGACGTGGCGCGGCTCAACGGCCCGCCCGAAGCCTGGCACCTCGGCTTCATGCTGGGGCCGCGCATCAATGCGGGCGGCCGGATCGGGCGCGCCGATCTGGGCGTGCGGCTGCTGCTGGAAGGCGACGTCTCGGAAGCCGCGCGGATCGCCGCCGAACTCGATCGCCTCAACAGCGAGCGCCGCCTCATCGAGCAGGCGGCGGAAGCGCAGGCCGAGGCCGAAGCGCTGGCGTCGCTCGGGCTCGAGGACAAGGGTGCGGTCATCGTCACCGCCGCCGAGGGCTGGCATCCCGGCATCGTCGGCCTCGTCGCCTCGCGGCTGAAGGAGAAGTTTTCGCGGCCGGCCTTTGCGATCGCGCTGGAGCCGGGCGGCATCGGCACCGGCTCGGGCCGCTCGATCTCGGGCGTCGATCTCGGCAAGGCGGTGCGGCAGGCGGTGAAGGAAAAACTGCTGATGAAGGGCGGCGGCCACGCCATGGCCGCGGGCGTCACGCTGCGCAAGGAGAAGCTTGCGGAGTTTCGCGCCTTCATGGAAAGCGCGCTGGCCGCTGATGTCGCCAATTCCCGTCACGAGCACGAGCTGTTCATCGACGGCGCGGTGAGCGCGCGCAGCGTGACCGTGGCGTTCGCGACGATGCTGAACCGCGCCGGGCCGTTCGGCGCCGGCAATCCGGAGCCCGTGATCGCGTTGCCGGCGCACCAACTCGTCTATGCCGACGAAGTGGGACAAGCGCATCTGCGCCTGCGCTTCAAGTCCGGCGACGGCGCCATCGTCAACGGCATCGCGTTTCGCGCGCTCGGGCAAAAGCTCGGCGACGCGCTGACGCAGAATCGTGGCCAGCCGCTGCACGTGGCGGGCTCGCTCGCGGTCGATCGCTTTCAGGGTTCGGAACGCGTACAGTTGCGTGTGACTGACGTCGCGGTGCCGGATCCGGGACCGGCCGTGATAAGATAATTCGACAACCAAGAACAACAAAGGGAGTGGAAATGGCAGGGCAGGTTGAGGGCAAGGTCGCGCTGGTGACGGGTGGCGCGTCGGGGATTGGCGAAGCGGTTTGCGAATTGCTGGCGCGGGAGGGCGCCTCGGTGGCGGTCACCGATGTCGACGATTTGAAGGGGCCCGAAGTCACGGCGCGGATCAAGAAGGCCGGCGGCGAAGCGACCTTCTGGCATCACGATGTCACCAGCGAGGAACGCTGGATCGAGGTCGTCGCCGACGTCATGAAGCGCTACGGCCGGCTCGACGTGCTGGTCTCGAATGCCGGCATCGGCATTGCCGTGCCGACGATCACCGAGATGTCGCTAGCCGACTGGCGGCGGCAGACCGCGATCAATCTCGACGGCGTTTTTTTGTCGGTGAAGCACTGCCTGCCGCCAATGCGCAAGACCGGTGGCGGCTCGGTCATCATGATGTCCTCGCTGGCGGGCCTTCGCGGCGCGGCCGGCCTGTCCGGCTATTGCGCCACCAAAGGCGGCGTGCGGCTGTTCGCCAAGGCGATCGCGATGGAATGCGCCACGTTCGGCGACGGCATCCGCGTCAACTCGGTGCATCCCGGGATCATCGACACGCCGATCTGGGGCAAGATCCCGACCGAGGCGGCGGGCGCCGGACAGAACGCGCCGATCGATCCGGAAGAGCGCGCGAAGATGGCGACGCCGCTGGGGCGGGCCGGGCATGCGGAAGAGATCGCGCAGGGCGTGCTGTATCTGGCGTCCGATGCTTCGCGCTACGTGACGGGGACGGAACTCGTCATCGACGGCGGGATGAATGCGGGTGGAATAGCGCGGAGGTAGCGATCCGTCATTGCGAGCGCAGTTCGGATGATGGGTTGAGCTCTTCGCGAAACCCATCATCGCTCCGCGCAAGATTTGATGGGTTTCGCAAAGAGCTCAACCCATCCTGCACCATGACCGAGTGTGGCAGCTACCCGCCCTGCCTCAACCGCGCGAGCACCTTGAGCCCGCCGTAACCGTCGGCCGGCAACAGCCCCATCTTGGTCTGATAATCCTTCACCGCCTTCATGGTGTCGTTGCCAACGCGGCCGTCGGTGCCGCCGGTGTCGAAGCCGGCTTTTGTCAATCGCGTCTGCACCTCCTGCACTTCCGCAAGCGTCAGCGCGCGTTCGGAGCCGGGGAAGGGCTGGATGAAGGGCGGCGCGCCCAGGATGCGGTCGCCGAGATGGCAGATCGCCAGCGCGTAGTTCATCGACGGGTTGTAGCTTTTCACCGAATAGAAATTCGGGCCCAGCAGGAATGACGGACCGCCGGCGACCGGCACCCACATCTGCGCGAAAGCGTTCGGCTGCGGGAACGGTTTTCCGTCGGCGCGCGTGACGCCGGCGCTGGCCCACGCCGCGTAGGTCCGGCTGCCGCCTGAAGCGCCCGCGGAGGCGCGGACCTCATAGCCCCAATGTTCGCCGCGATGATATTTGCCGCGGTTGAGCAGGTAGCGCGCGCTGGAGCCGAGCGCATCGTCCGGCTTGCCGAACGGCGAGACGCGACCGTCCCTGTCGTAATCCATGCCGACATTGAGCCAGACTTCCGGCATCCATTGCGTATGCCCCATGGCGCCGGCCCAGGATCCCCGCATTTCCTCCGGCGTGCCCCAGCCGCGGTCGACGATTTTCAGCGCATTGATCAGTTCGGTTTCCCAATAGGCGCGGCGGCGCGGCTCGTTCCAGGCCAGCGCCGCCAGCGATGGAAAAATCGGCCGCATATGGTTCTGCTGCACCAGCGGATCGCCATAGGCGGATTCAACGCCCCACAGCGCCAGCAGCGTGCCGCGCTCGACGCCGAAATCCTGCTCGATGCGCGTGAACAGCGCGTCGTGCTTCTTCAGCGCCTCGCGGCCGTTGATGATGCGCCAGTCCGAAGCTCGGCGGTTGACGTATTGCCAGATCTGTTCGTTGAATTCCGGCTGCTTCTGCATCTGCCGGAACACGCTCATGTCGGGCTCGATGCGGCCCATCACCCGCGTCCAGGTCGCATCCGAAATGCCCTTTGCCAGCGCGCGCGCACGAAAATTGGCGCGCCACGCGTCGAAGCCGGGCGGGGCCGCGGCCAGCGCGGAAAGCGGCGTGGCGAGGAGGGCGCCTGCGCCGAGGCCGGCCTGCAGCAGGCCGCGGCGGGTCGGAGCGTCAAGGGAATCAAGCTGTTTCATGCCGGCCATTGTAGCGGGGCGACGGGCCTGCGCCAAAAGCCAAGACGCCGCGGGAACCGCAATTTTGCCGCCGATCAGGGTCGATTTTGCTGGACAGCCCGGCCATGGACGGGGTGCGCGGGCTTCCTATAATGACAAAAATGCCGACAACGAAAGGCCTCAAGAAATGACGCATGCTCGCAAGGAGTACAAAGACTTCATGTCGCTGGCGCCGGACGCCTACGCCGCCGTGCTGGCGCTCGGGCAGGTCGCGGCCAAGGCCGGCATGGACAAGCAACTGCTCGAACTGATCAAGCTGCGTGCCTCGCAAATCAACGGCTGCGCCTTCTGCGTGCAGTTTCACATCCTGGAGGGCGAGAAGCTCGGCGTGCCCACCGACAAGCTCAACCTGGTGGTGGTCTGGCGCGAGGCGCCGCAGTTCTCGCCGCGCGAGCGCGCCGCACTAGCCTGGACCGAAGCGCTGACCCTGATCAGCGAAGGCGTCAGCGACGAGGTCTATGCGCAGGCGAGCGCGGAGTTTTCGGACAAGGAACTTGCCTATCTGACGTCGGCAGTCGCCTCGATCAATACCTGGAACCGGTTCGGCGCGGCGTTCCGCTGGACGCCGCCGGCGCGGAAGCCGGCCGTGGGCGCGGCGGCGTCGTGAGACAGCAGGCCGAAGTCGCGGTTCAGGCGGCGGATGCGCAAAGACCGAAGGGCGGTATCGGATGTTCCGTTAGTTCGGCTTTGCCCCCGTTGCACGCAGCAAGGTCTGCCATTTGGTGATTTCCTCGCCGACAAACTTGTCCGTTGATTCCGGTGTCGAATTTCGCGAGACGGTCATGCCAAGCTCTGAGAGCCGCGTGGCCAAACCCGGCTCCGCAAGCGTGGCATTGATCGCCGAATTCAGGATGGCAATACTTGTCGATGGCGCGCCTGCGGGGGCCAGAACGGCGTTCCATGTGTAGGCTTCGTAGCCTGGCAGGGTTTCGGCGACCGTCGGCACGTCCGGAAGCGCAGCGAGGCGTTGCAAGGTCGTCACGGCAAGGGCGCGTACCGATCCGCTTTTTACCTGCTGTATGGCCGTGGCTGCACTGTCGATGACGATATCGAGCGTGCCGCCGATCAAATCGGTCACCGCAGGTCCGCTTCCCCGGTAAGGGACATGCTGAAGATCAATCTTGGCGACGCTCTTCAACAGCTCGGCGGCCAGGTGCTGCGCCGAGCCAATGCCCGCTGATCCATAGGTGAGGCCGCCGGGCCGCTTCCGCGCCAGCTCCAGCAGCTCGGGCAATGTCGAGGCCTGAACGTCTTTATTGACGAGAACGACCTGCGGAACGATGCCGAGCAGAGCCACCCCGCGCAAGTCCTTCAACGGGTCGAACGCAAGGTTGGCAAACAGAACCGGGTTAACGGCATGAGCAACGGTGGCAACAAGGAACGTGTGACCGTCCTTCGCCGTCGCTACTCTGGTCGTGCCGACCACGGTGCCGGCGCCGGTGACGTTTTCGACGATCACGCGTTGTGGAAACTTGCTGGAGAGTGCATCCGCCAGCAGTCTGACTGCGACATCCGTGGGTCCCCCGGCGGCGTAGGGAACGACGAGGTGCAGCGCGGTTGCGGGCCATGACGTGATTTGCGCGAAGGCAGGCGAGAGCCCGGCCGGCATGAACAGGGCAGTCATCAGAAAAGAGCGGCGGTCCATAGGCCTTATCCTTCCATCAGTTCGACATGGCCGGAGAGCCAGCACTGATTGTTTCGAAAGGTGACGAAAATCTTCGAAGGCCGGCCCATCGTGTCGCCTTGATGTACGGTCACCCTTGTGCTGGATGTCACGCCTAACTGGCGCAGTCCGGATGCAAGCGCTGTCGCCGCAATGCCTGTGGCCGCGTCTTCCGGATATCCGGACGATTTTGGAAATTGTCTGGCGGCAAGCGTAGCCGTTGCTCGATCGACAATCGCAAAAGGATAGAGCCCGGTTGAGCCGATCGCGCCGCAGACCTCGGATATCCCTGAAAAATCAGGCGTGATCGAATCCAGGATCGCGCGGGAGCGTACAGGCACGAGCGTCTTGGTCCGGCTCGTCATCGCATTCATAACCGGAAAGTCCTCGAGGTCGGATGTGCGTAACCCGAGCACATCGAGAATGGCGGTCGGCTCGTCGACGGGTTCGCAGCGTCCGGCCGGCTGACTGATGGCAGGTCCCTCTTCGGTCATCCGCGCGGTAACGATCCCCGAAAGGGTCGCAATCGTCAGTTCCGGCCCAGGGTGAAGTCCAAGGTGTTTTAGAAGCCAGACCGTGCCCAGCGTTGCGTGACCGCACATCTCCATCTCATGGTTGGGCACGAAAAATCGGAGGGAAAGATCGCAGCCGTCGCGGCCGGGCAGGACGAAGGCGCTCTCGTGCCCGTAATGTGCCGCCAGTTCGCGCATGGCCGCCGCCGTCATTAAGGATGCATCGAGCACGACCGGCGCGGGATTGCCTCCGCCCGGACCGTTGCGGAACACGTTGACGATGAAGACATCTGGATTTTGGCCGGCGCGTATCATGGCCCGACATTGACAGAGGCGCCCAGCGCCGGCGCGTCCTGCCGGGCCTTCCAGTGCGACCCATCGGGCCATGCGCGTGGGGCGCTCACAGGCCGCGGTGCCCGTAGCTGGACAAGGTCAGCCGTGATAAAAATCGAACCGTGCTTCGATCGTATGACCAGATCCGCCTGGATGTGCCGGCGTCGCGCCTGTTGGCCGCGGGCGAGCGATGCTTCATGGTCGACGGCGGCGGCCAGCGTTACCGAACGCAATGGCACTGGCACGATTGCGCGATGATCCTGCTGCCGGTCAGCGGCTCGGTGGAGTTCAGAGACGAATCCCGGCATGCCGGAACATGGCTCGCCCAGGACCGCTTCGTCGTCGTGCCCAAGACCCGGATGCACGAAACGACGGCCGGGACGGGACATCGGCACCTCGCGGTCTATGTTTCGGATGCCCTGATTGCGGGAGCACAGGCGTCCCTTGGCACGCTGACGCGGCTGGACCAACCTGCGGGCGGCGCTGTTGTCTTCCCGGTCACGGCCGACATTCGCGCCTTGCAACGCCTTTGCTCGGCGGCGGGCGGCGAAGTCTCGAACGCCGGGCTGACGGCTCCTCATCTGGCCGCTGCATTGCTTTTCCGCCTTCTCGCTCATATCGAGCGAACCGAGCCGCTCCCGGACGCCAGCACGCGCGATTACGGCGAAATGCTGATGTCCGATGTCCGTTCCTTCATCGACGAACGCATCGCTGAAGATGTGTCGCTGGATGCGATTGCGCAGAGATTTGGCCTCTCTAGAAGACACCTGACGCGACGCTTTCGGCAGTGGTCCGGCGTCTCGATCGCAGGGTATCAGGAGCGGCAGAGAATCCGCCTGGCCGAAGAGATGCTGATCGAGACGACGTTGCAGGTCGGCGAGATCGCCTGGCGTGTCGGCTTCGAGTCCGGATCTGCACTGGCCAGGGCGATGCGCAGGGCCACGGGTCATTCCCCCCGCGAACTACGCGCGCGACAGCGCAACAGGCGCCTCGACTAGTTCTCCCGGCCTTCGCCTTGCCGTGCGCTATGGCGCAGCACATTGTGCGGCATAGTATGCGCCACGGCGGCGGTGGCCGGCGGGTCGGTGCCGATCTCGCGGCCGCGGCCGCGGATCAGGCGTTCATAGGATGCGATCAGCGTCGTGTAGGGATTGACCCAGATCCAGCCGTCGCGCGTGAACACCTGAATGTCGAAGTGCAGGTGGTACGAAGTGCCGTTCGGAAAATCGAGATAGTTGGAGACCACGCCGATCTTTTCGCCCTCGGCGACGCGACGGCCGTTGAGAACGCCGTCCGCATCCATGGCCGACGGGTGCATGTGCATGTAGCGAAAGCGGATGTGCTCTTTGCCTGTGTTGATCTGCAGCGTCGCCGCCTGCTGTTTGGGCGAGCGGATCAGGACGCCGTCGCGGACGGCCACGACGACCTGCTTCCGCGGATGACAGGCGCTGTCGTTGCCGCTGTTCGGCGCGCAGGGCGCGGGGCGGATGTCCTGGCCCTGATGCCCAAAACCGGCGGCGCATTGGCCGACCTGAAAACTGCGGGCCTCGCAAAAACTGTCGCGCCAGGGATAGACGCCGCGGCCTGCCGCCGAATTCTTCCCGCCAAAGGATTGCGAGCGGATGGCGGCGGGGAATTTTTCCAGCGGAAAACGGATTTGCGAATAGGCGACGGAATCGGCGCGTCCGCCGCGTCGGCGCACGCTGCTGCGCGCGATGATGTCGCCAACGGGGTAATAGCTGAAGTCGGGCGAAGCCGCCGCCGGGCGTTCGGCGATCTCGGACGGAATGTCACGGCGCGGCGCGGAGGGTTGCCCGCCCGTGATGCGCAAGGCTTTCAGGAAACGCTCGGCAACGGGGTAGGCCTCGCGGCAGGCCAGCCGCCGCGGGCGTGGCGCGGAGTCGAGGCACTGGATCGACACCACATAGGGCACGCCGAAGCGCGTGAAGGCGTAGCGCACATAGCCTTCGCGAATGAAGCGGCGGATGTCGGGAAACTGCGCCGCCAGCGCCTTTACCGGCTCGCCCTTGCCGCCGAGCGGATCGGCGAGATCGTAGACGAGGATCGAGCCGGTGATCTGCACCTCGACCGGCCTGTCGAAAATTCGTGACGGACCCGCGCCCGCCGGCAGCGAGAACACCGCATCGTAGCCGGCGGGACCGGCATGCAACATGTCTGCGGGACGGAAGTCGGCCTGATAGCGCGACAGCGGCAATGGCGCGCCCTCGGCCTCATCTTCGAGATAGCCCGCGGTATCGAACGGCAACAGCACCGGCACCGGGCTGCGTCCGATCCCGGTAAAGATTTTCGCGTTGATCGCGTTCAGCTGCACCAGCGCGGGCATCGCGCGCGGATCGGACGCCGGCCCGCGTCGCTGGGTCGCGAAGCTGAACCGGGAGGCGATCGCCGGACGGGGTGCGATCTCGTTGCGGAGTTGATCGAGCGCCGCCCGCCATTCGACGCGGACGGATGAGATCGACGGTGTCCTGAACGGTTCGGCGGCGGCGCCGGCGAGGCCGGCGGAGAGCAAACAAACGACCGCCAGCCAACGCGTGAGCAAGCGGACAGCCACCCTGTTCAATGCAATTGCCCCCAGGCGTACCCGGATTTCAAAAAAGACCGGTCTTGATCCAACAGAACCGCTGCTTAAAATCGCTTGATTATGGTGCGCGCTCTTCACGCGCACCATTACGCACTTTGCTTCAAATACCGTCGGGCGCGCCGTTCGTCCTCGGCTCAATCCTTGGCGCGTTCGACGTAGGAGCCGTCCTCGGTCATGACCACGATCCGCGTTCCGGTACCGATATGCGGCGGCACAGCGGTGCGCACGCCGTTCGACAGAATAGCAGGTTTATAGGAGGAAGACGCGGTCTGACCCTTGGTGACCGGCTCGGTCTCCACAACTTCCAGCGTCGTACGCTGCGGCAGCTGGATCGCGACCGGATTCATGTCGTGCAGCGACAGTTTGACGGTCATGTTCTCCTGCAGATAGGGCGCGGACGAACCGACGATTTCCTTGGAGACCTGGACCTGGTCATAGGTCTCGTTGTTCATGAAATGAAAGCCGTCGGCATCTTCGTACAGGTAATTGAAATTGTGATCCTCGACGGTGGCCTTCTCGACCTGGTCGGTGGTCTTGTAGCGTTCCGAAATCTTCACGCCATCGCCGATCCGTCGCATTTCGATCTGGCTGACCGGCGTTCCCTTGCCGGGATGGATGTTTTCGGCGGTGAGGACGACGTAGAGCTTGCCGTCCTGCTCGATGACGTTGCCCTTGCGGATTGAACTGGCGATGACTTTCAAAGCGGTTTTCCTGAATTTCTGGCCCCGGCAATCCGGACATCGGCGTCCGTGCGGCCAAAGGGGCGGTTTCGGGCTGCAACATACTGATTTTGCCCGTCGATGCCAGCGTTTTGCCGCCATATCGGGCGGCATGGCTAAGGGCCGCAATGGCCCTGTTTTGCTCGGGTATTGCCCGATCCGCCGTCGAAATGGACCGCTATTGCGCAATGGACAAGCGGAGCCGGTTTCGCCATGACAGGACGGAGCCCACGCGGGTTCTAAGCCATGTCGCTTTCATACCCCAAACAAAGTCGAACGATTTCAATGCTGTTTTCCGGTTCCTGGAACGCTCTGTTGGGCTCGGCGAAACGTCCGGCGCGGCTGCGCGAGGATCGGGGCTGATGGCCGGGATGGACCAGCCGTCGCCCTGGTGGTCGCCCGCGCGGCATGCCGACCGGAGACCATTTCTGCTGGCGCGAGGTGCGATTACGCGCGCGGTGCGGGCCTGGTTCGATGCGCAGGGATTTACCGAGGTCGAGACGGCCATCTTGCAGGTATCACCGGGCAATGAGACGCATCTCCATGCGCCGCGCACGGAACTGACCGGCGGCGACGGCGCGCGCGCGACGCGGTACTTGCGAACGTCACCGGAGTTTGCCGCCAAAAAACTGCTCGCCGCCGGTGAGGCCAGGATTTTCGAGCTCGCACGCGTGTTCCGCGACCGCGAGCGCGGCGACCTGCATCTGCCGGAATTCACGATGCTCGAATGGTACCGCGCGGAAGCGAGTTATGATGCGGTGATGGCCGACACCTTTGCGGTGATCGCATACGCCGCGCAGGCGACCGGGATCGGCCTGTTCTCGTTCCGCGGCAAGCTGGCCGATCCGTTTGCGGAGCCGCATATGCTGACGGTGGCCCAGGCATTCGAACGCTTTGCCGGGATCGATCTGCTGGCCACCATCGTCCGCGGCGCGGGTGACCGCGCGGCGCTTGCGGCGGCGGCGCGTGAGCGGGTACGGATCAGCGATGACGACACTTGGTCGGATATTTTCAGCAAGGTGCTGGTCGAGCATGTCGAACCGAACCTGGGGCAGGGGCGTTTGACCGTGCTATTCGAATATCCGGCGCCGGAGGCGGCGCTGGCGCGCACCAAGGCGGCCGATCCACGGGTGGCCGAACGGTTTGAGGTCTATGCCTGCGGCGTCGAGCTCGCCAACGGGTTCGGCGAACTGACGGACGCGGCCGAGCAGCGCCGCCGTTTCACCGCCGACATGGACGAGAAGGAGCGCCGCTACGGCGAGCGCTATCCTCTCGACGAGGAGTTCCTCGCCGCCGTCGCCGCGATGCCGCCGTCGAGCGGCGTGGCGCTCGGCTTCGACAGGCTGGTGATGCTGGCGGCAGGTGCGCTGCGGGTCGATCAGGTGGTATGGACGCCGCCGGCGGGAGAGACTTAGACAGAGCGATGAACAGGATCGATCCAAAACTGGCAGCCACGCTGCGGCAACCTGCCGACCTCGTCGCGCGCGGCCTGGCGAAAACAGCCGATCTGGCCGATCTCGAACGGGTCGCGGCGCGCTATGCGGTTGCCGTGACGCCCGAGATCGCCGGGTTGATCGACACCGAAAATCCTGACGATCCGATCGCGCGGCAATTCATTCCAAGCGCGCTGGAACTGGTGGGCGCGCCGGGCGAAAATGCCGATCCGATCGGTGATGACGCGCATTCGCCCGTTCCCGGCATCGTGCATCGCTATCCCGACCGCGTGCTGTTCAAGCTGGTGCATGTCTGCGCGGTGTATTGCCGGTTCTGCTTCCGCCGCGAAATGGTCGGTCCCGGCAAGGAGAGCGCGCTTTCGGAGGCGGCCTATCGCGACGCGCTGGACTATATAAGCGGGCATCGCGAAATCTGGGAAGTGATCCTGACCGGCGGCGATCCGCTGATGCTGTCGCCGCGGCGGCTGGCCGAGATCATGGCCGACCTTGCGGCCATCGATCACGTCAAGATCGTCCGCATCCACACCCGCGTGCCGGTGGCGGCGCCGGCGCGCATCGATGCGGAGATGGTCGCGGCATTGCGCGTCGCGGGCGCGACCACCTGGATCGCGGTTCATGCCAACCATCCGCGCGAATTGTCCGATACCGCGCGCACGGCCTGCGCGCAGCTTGCGGATGCCGGCATTCCGCTGGTCAGCCAGACCGTGCTGCTGCGCGGCGTCAATGACGATGCGGCCGTGCTGGAAGCCTTGATGCGGGCCTTCGTCGAGAACCGGATCAAGCCGTATTACCTGCACCATGGCGACCTCGCGCCGGGGACGGCGCATCTGCGCACCAGCATCGCGGAAGGTCAGGCGTTGATGCGCCGCCTGCGCGGTCGCGTCTCCGGCCTGTGCCAGCCGGAATATGTGCTGGATATTCCCGGCGGCCATGGAAAGGCGCCGATCGGCCCGCATTATTTGTCGCAGGACGGTTCGCAGGGATGTGAACCGGGCCAGGGCGAAACGGGATATCGTGTCACGGACTATTGCGGCGACGTTCACCTCTATCCGCCAAAGCCGTGAGCTGCGATGGCGGAGAACGATGAGGGCAAGCGGGAGCCGCCGGAAGACGAGAGCCATCGCGGCGTTGAGAATGCCGTATTGCTCGGCTTCTTCGTGGTGCTGGTGGCGGCCGGAATCTGGTTGCTTGGCACGATGGCCGATGTACGAAAGGCGCAGGACTGCGCCGGCCAGGGACGTCGCAACTGCGCGACGATCGACGTGCCGGCGCGATGACAGAGAAAGAGAACGGGAGAACAAACATGCGAACGACGATCCTCTCGATGGCACTGGTCGTCCTGATCGGCGGGGCGGATGCGTTGGCGCAGGGCTCCTCGTCGGTTCAGAAGAATTCCGGCGGTAGCGGCGCGGCGGTCCGGACGCCGGTCGGTAACCGGCAGCCGCGTCCGAGCGACCTGCCGAACCAGAAGAACCTGAGCGACCCAAGCACGCCGACCAAGGAAGACCTGGCGCTCGACCGCAAGATCAAGAGCATCTGCCGCGGCTGCTAGCCGAGCTCTTGCCGACATGAAGGCCACGAGCGTCCGCCACGCCTTGCGCTCGACCGCGGGCATGATGACAGTCGGCAAGCAGCCGCGCATGCGGCTGGGATCAAAATATCGAAAACAACCCCATGCAAAGTAGAAACGGGGGGGTGCATGCTGTGAAGAAAGATACTTTGATTCAATGGCTTGTGTGGCTTTCCGGTTCTAATAGTCAAGGTCCGACATAAACGTCGTGTTGACGATTTCGAACTCGGACTCGCGCCACTCCTTGAACAAGGCCGCGCGCGTCCGACGGTGCGTTGCCGCGTCTGATGTCCTGCATGCCACGGCATGATGATCGATCCCGGAAATCTCCAGCAGTGTATCGAAGCTGGCCTGACGATCCTCGCGGTTCTCGACCTCGGCGAAGTAGATCGTATGATCGAATTTTCCCATCGCCCAGCAAAACTGGACGCGATCCTGCGCGGCGCTAAAGGCAACATTCGGGACCAGCAGCGCTGCGATCAAAAGCAGTAGAGCGGTCGGGGCATTTCTGTTCGATATCTTTGGCGTCATCGCAAACCTTTCTGGGTGTGTCCGCTGCGGTCGAGCGGGCCTCACCGTTGGCAGGAACGTATATTGCGATGCGACACGTCTTCGTGTGACGTAAGCCACAGCCGGCACGATTTTGTCCTGGCACGCGGCGGCTCTGACGTGAGCAGGGCGCGCCGGTCGCGCGTCCCTGCTTCATTATCTCCGGTCGACTACGCCGAACGCTCCTCCGGCACCTTGCTTGACTTCGCCTTGCGCCGCGCCGCCACCGCATCGGCCAGCACGTTCAGCGCGGACACCGTCGTGTCCCAGTCGATGCAGCCGTCGGTGATGCTCTGGCCGTAGACCAGCGGCTTGCCCGGGATGACGTCCTGGCGGCCGGCGACCAGGTTGCTCTCGATCATGACGCCGGTGATGCGCTGCTCGCCGTTCGCAATTTGCCGCGCGATGTCGGCCACCACCAGCGGCTGGTTCTCCGGCTTCTTGGAGCTGTTGGCGTGGCTGGTGTCGATCATCAGCCGCGGCGCGACGCCGGCGCGGATCAGTTCGCGGCACGCGGCCTCGACGCTGTCGCGGTCGTAGTTCGGCTGGTTGCCGCCGCGCAGGATGATGTGGCAGTCCTCGTTCCCGGTGGTCGCCGCGATCGCCGAGCGTCCGCCCTTGGTCACCGCCATGAAATGGTGCGGATGCGAGGCGGACTTCACGGCATCGGCCGCGATGCGGATATTGCCGTCGGTGCCGTTCTTGAAGCCGACCGGGCAGGACAGGCCGGACGCCAGCTCGCGATGGATCTGGCTCTCGGTGGTGCGCGCGCCGATCGCGGCCCATGCCATCAGGTCGGCGATGTACTGCGGCGTCGTCATGTCGAGGAATTCGGTGCCGGCCGGCAGGCCGAGATTGTTCACCGCCGAAAGCACGTTGCGCGCCAGCCGCAATCCCTTGTTGATGTCGAAAGAGCCATCGAGGTTGGGATCGTTGATCAGCCCCTTCCATCCCACCGTGGTGCGCGGCTTCTCGAAATAGACCCGCATCACGATCTCGAGGCGGTCGGCGAGCTGTTCGCGCAAGGCGGCGAGGCGCTCAGCGTATTCGACGGCGGCCACGGGATCGTGGACCGAGCAGGGACCGACCACGACCAGCAGCCGGTCGTCCGTCCCGTGCAGGATGGCATGGATGGCGTTGCGCGCCGCCATCGCCACCCGCGTCGCGGTGAGCGTGCGCGGGATCTCGCCCATCACCTCCTGCGGGGTGCTCAGTTCTTTCAGTTCGCTAATTCGAAGGTCGTCGGTGGTGCTCAGCACGGCTATGGCTCCTGTTTGTGTAAGAACCTGCCGGCCAATAAAAAAGCCGCCAGGATCTGGCGGCTGTTCGGATGTTTTGGCTTCAATTCGTCAGATTGAGCGCGATCCTCCCACCGCCAGCGAGCTGTCGTAGCTAAAATACCAATAGCTGTTGGCGGCGATCATGATCATGGCGGGCTCTATAGCGCAGCGGCCGGGGCTTGTCACCCCCTGGAGCCTTTTCCGCTCCGATTGCATCGGAACGGGCTCCAGGTTTTGGTTTGACGCGTTTTCTAGACGCGAGCCGGTCCCCACCCCCGGATCAAGTCCGGGGCAGGCTTTCGCTTGAAAGCGCTCTCTAATCCGCCGGGCTCAGGACGCCTTGCGGGCCGCCAGCGCCATGCCGACCAGCGACGCGCCGCCGAGCACGAGATTGATCCCGACCAGGAGGCCGATCGCCCATTGCGACGTCTCCGGGAGCCCTGCGACGATGATGAAGGCGATCACGAGGTCCATGATGCCCGACATCACGAGCCAGCCCCAGCGCTCCGACAATTCGCGGCGGTGCTCCAGCGCATACATGATGGTGACGACGCCCTCGGCCAGGAAATAGGCGCCGACCACGATGGTGAGCGTGACGATGCCCTGAACGGGGTTGGCGAGCAGCATGCCGCCGGCCAGCACGGCCAGCGCGGCCGAAAACAGCGACCACCAGAAGCCCGGCATCTGCCGCGCCCAGTACGTGGCGAACAGCCCGACGACGCCGCTGATCAAGAACATCCAGCCGAGGAAGATGGCAGTGGCCAGACTCGCCAGCGGCGGCACGATCATCGCAGCCAGCCCGAGCAGCGCGAGCACGATGCCCTCGAACAGGAATGCCTTCCAGTGCTCTTTCACGGCGGCGTTCATCTGCGATTGCAGTTTGGCGATGTCCGGAGGGGTGTCTTGAGGAAGGGTCACTGGGAACTCCCGATGCAGGGCCGTGCTGATTAAACCAATATAGCGCGTGTACCACCAGCTTGCGAAATTTTGTTTGCGGGCCATGTTGAGCGAGATCAACGACGGAATGCGCGGACGTTCACCCGGGCCGAACCACGATTGGATTTCGCCCGGCGCGGACAGCTTCGGCCTGATGTGCATCCGCTACCCCAACCGGAGCGCTTCGCTTAGCCGGTATGATATCGCGGCCGGCGCTGCTCTCGCGTTGACGGTTCTTGGCTAAAGTGCGTGCCCCGTTCTCGATTGACGCGATTATCTGTTGAAATATATACTTTTGGTTGTGACTTTATCTCGGGGAGAGACAGTCCATGTTGAAAGCAACAGCTATGCTGGTCGTGCTGACCGTCCTTACTAGCGTTGATAGTCACGCGCAGGAAGCGGAAGGCCCAGCCGTCGACGCAAAATTGAGTCAGATCGGGGACGTTACGATTATAGCTGACACAGCTAAACTGGTTGCCCAGGCACAGCAAGAGATGTCCAAGGACGTCGATGAGAAGCAGAGAGCGCGCGAGTTCAAAAACATCCGATTGTTGCGTCTTCGGCTCAACAAAAGATCATTGGAGTTAAGAGCTCTCCTTGAAAGTTTTCGGCAATACAAGCTCTCTTTAGCTTCTCAACTCCAACAAATGCAGAACTCGATTCAGTCGGGCTCCTCAAACAAATTGCAGGCCGAGCTACTCGGCGTTGAACAAGAACGATTGAAGCAACAAATCGAAATTAAGAGGACCGATCTTGAAGCATTAAAGAAACGATCGGAGAGCATTTCCGAGTCCGAGAAGCGAGCACTCAGTACCGAAATCGCCGAGACAGAATTGGATTTGAAACAGAGACAGGCGCAACTTCCTCTCTTTGAGCAAAAGAAGGCGGAATTATTGAGCGCCGGCACCACAACTCAGAAGGAAATGGATGACCTAAACGGCACTCTTCGGAAAGTCGATGCGGTTATTGCTCTCGCGCAGACCACATTGCGAAATCTGGACCAATCGTTAGTTGAGATGGACGAGCAGTCGAACTCTTTGCTGCAAACGGAAATTCTGAGCATCGGTTATACGGATAGGTCAACCTACATCTTCGCGATATTGGTAGGTGCGGTGATCATTGGTTTCTTTGGAGTCGCGTTCAGGTCGCCAAAGGTACAGGAGGCAATCTTTACCGGAGAATCTGGTATTCAGTTTATTACGCTATTCTCGCTAGTAATTGCCATCATCCTCTTCGGGGTACTGAAGATCCTTGAAGGCAAAGAGCTGGCTGCACTCTTGGGTGGCCTTTCGGGCTACATTCTCGGACGCCACTCCGCACAACGAGAATCCGGTGCAGCTCAAGATGGTGCCCCGGTTGGAGGGCCCGCCACAGGGGTTCCCGCTGCATCGTCTATTGGAGGAACCGGTACCATCAAAGGCACTTAGTAGGTGGACACGTTGATCGCAGGATATCGGACGTGACCCGTAGCCCCGCTAAATCTGAGCTGCCTGGACCACCACAGCTTGGTCCGCCCGCAAGCTATTTTTATGGCGTCTGGATCGACGCGACGGAGGATGAACCGCGCGAATATTATGATGAGTTGGACGCATCCCGGTGGTCGATTCGATGCGTCAGAAAATATCGTGACGGACGATACGAAGCATACAGCTACGCCAGCGAAAATTGGCGGGACGTGATGCCCGAAGCTTCGATCCCGCTGCTCGCGGACATCAACGCGCAGGAAAATGTCTCTGTGAAAGAAATCTCGAAGGCCGAGTTTGATGCCGTCTGGGATCAAGCGAACCGATCACCGGCCACGTAGTATCCGCCGGTGAGAAGTGCTCCGGACCCCAGTGCAAATGTCCGTTCTTGACGGGCCTCAGCGGACACGGTCGCCGGGTTTACAAGACGTTCTCGGTGGCAAGCCCTGTCGTCGTATAAAAGCCAGTCCGCGTTTTTTAGCGCAGATCGAAGAGGTCACACGGTGGATGACTCGGAAAAATATCGCTCATTCTTTGCCAAGCTCATTTGCACCGCAGCCGGGCTCGAAGATCCACGTATCGAGGAGGCGTTTCGCACGGTGAAACGCGAGCCTTTCGCGGGACCGGGGCCGTGGTCGGTGGGTGTGGGCGGCCACCCCTATGTGCAGACGCCTGACGACGACCCCGCATTTCTCTACCAAGACCTCTTGCTCGCGCTGGATCGCGAGCGCGGAATCAATATCGGGATGCCCGGCGTGCATGCCCTTTGGCTCGGAGCCTGCAACATCAAGCCGGCCGAGACCGTGGTGCAGGTTGGAGTGGGCAGCGGCTACTATACCGCGATCCTCGCGCATCTCGTCGGCGCGGACGGCCGGGTCTACGGCTATGAAATCGACGAAGGATTGGCGGCACGCGCTCGCGAGAATCTCAGAGACGTGCATCAGGCGGAGGTGCGAACGCAATCGGGCGTCGCGTCGAACCTGCCGCAAGCGGACGTGATCTACGTTTGTGCTGGCGCCGCGCAGCCGAGCCGCGCGTGGCTCGACGCATTGCGTCCGGGAGGGCGCCTGTTGTTTCCGCTCGCTCCCCAGGATGTCTTCGGCGGCATGTTGCTGATCACACGGCCCGACCAAGGCTCCTCCTGGCCAGCGAAGTTTGTCAGTCGCGCCGCCTTCATCGGCTGTGTGGGTCTCCAGGACGAGGAAGCAGGCCGTCGTTTGAAGGAGGCGTTTTCGAAGAATTGGAACAGGGTGCGTTCGCTTCGCCTCGACCGATCGCCCGATGAAAGCTGTTGGTTTGCGGGTGACGGCTGGTGGCTTTCCACGGCGGAGACGCCAGCGATCGCTCCGGCGTAGCCTTGCGGCATGGAGGCCGGCTTCCCGCCTATCGCCGACACCCTCGCACCCCACGGTACGCATCTCCGGCGTCTAAATCGCGTGATTCAAGCGCGGCACGCCGGCGGAACGGTGCTGACGAGGCAAGATCTTTCGACTATCCTTTCAAGGCGGACCATCAAGGCGGGGCTTGGACAGGGCGAGGAGAGGAAATCGATGAGCACAGTAAAAAGCGCTCTGGCCCAGAAGGGTGGCGCCCTGGTCCATGTTCGTTCCGGCGACATGGTCATCGAAGCCTTGCGCCAGATGCGTGACAACCGCGTCCGGTCGGTGCTGGTCATCGATGACGACGTGCTGGTCGGTATCGTGACCCAAGGCGACTGCGCCATCAAAGTGCTGCTGCCCGGGCTCGATGCGAAGCAGACGCCGGTGAGCCAGGTGATGACGGGCAACCCGGTGACGGTTAAGCCGGACGATCGGTTGGACGGCTGCATGGCCATGATGTCTGCACGTGGTTTTCGCCATCTGCCGGTGCTGGACGCGGGCAAGGTCGTGGGCGTGATCTCGATCGGCGACGTCGTCAAGGACATCATCCGTGAATTGGAACTCAACGTGGGCGACCTGATGGGCTTCATCATGAGGGACGGCCCCGGGGGCTGACCGACGAACGGCGGCGCCGTCGTCCAGCCCGCGTATGGCTGCCGGTGGACCAATGGCAGACCTCAGTTGATGTCATTCGGGACGTCGGCTTTGACCTTTGCTGTGTGAAAACGTGAAGTCCTAAAAACGGCGCTGAACCGGCAACTCGAAAGCTCAAGGCTTTGTTTAACTGCGGTCGTTGTTGCGTGCCTGGAGAGAACAAATCCAAGATGAGCCAAATCGAATCGACTTTCCTCAATGTTGACCTGGATTTGCACGGAAGTGCCGCCGACATCGAACAGGTTATCAGCGCTGTAACACCGTCCGTTGTCGTTATGCGGCACGAGGGCGGAGATGCGTCGCTAGAATTGGCTGAGCAGTTCTCATCTGCTGAATCGACGCTGCAAGCAATTGCCGAACTTATCCAAGCACTGCCTTGCGATGCACGGAGTGCTTGGGATCGTCTGGAATACCGAAGAGCGGATATTGGGCTTCAAATCGGCAGCCGGCGTGACGCTCGGCAATTAACTGGCGCAATTTCCTTGAAAGTACTCGGACTGATGGTTGGGAGCGGGCTAGAGCTCGCCTACACTGTCTACGCACCTATCGCGGATTGACGTCTCATAATCGGGAGTCGAGTGTTGGCACTTGGACGCCCCTAAGCAAGCATTCCGCCAACGTCCGGTTTCCGCTTAGAATTGCCTAGGATCGGAACGCGAAGAAGCCAAGTCTGATCGCCTCCCGACGCGCCGCGCATATTCGGCTGCGCCACCGGCATGCAGGATTTGTTCGCTGGCGAAGTTGAGCGACACCAACGACGACACGTCGGCGCTCACCCCGCCCCGGACGCCGACGAAAATCCGTCCGAGGACGTCCTGATACGGTTGCGGCCGAACACGTAGACCGCCGAGGTCGCCAGCAGCAGGCCGAGGCCGATCAGGATCGAGGTCAGGCCAAGGGGAATCAGCAGCAGCGACGCGTTGCGCTCGGGATTGACGAACCAGTGGTGCAGCGACGTCAGCACGAAGGCGGCTCCGGCGAAGCCGGCGCCGCTGCCGACCAGCAGCAGGGCCCACATTCCCCGCAGCAGGCTCAGCCGCTCGCGCGCCAGTTCGGTGCGCGGCGCGTGGTGACGGCCGACGCGCCGCACCAGGCGGATGGCAAATCCGATCGAGCTGAACCCGATCAGCAGGCTCGCCGCCGCGAGCAGCATGCGTGTGTTCGGGCCGAGATCGGGATGTTTCTGCAAGGTCAGCAGCGGGAAATCGAAGGCCGCGTGCAGCGCGATCGGCGCGAACAGCGCCAGGCACCAACTGGAGATCTTCGCCCAGTCGCGGTTGTGGCGGTTGGCGCCGAGCGCGGTTCCGGCGCGCGCGATCACGATATAGGCGCCCGCAATGATGCCGAGCGCGCCGTGGAACGGCACCGTCAGCACGCTGCGCAACGCGGCCAGCGAACGCCACATGTCGGAATGCTGCACCAGGTAAGCGAGGTTTTCGTAAGCCGCGAAGCCGAGGCCGGCGGCCGCGCCGTAGACCACGGTATCCATCGGGTCGGCCAGATTGCGCCGCCGCATCGACACCAGCACGATCACGAGAATCTTGACGATTTCCTCGGGGGCGGCGACGCCGAACACCGAGCGCAGGCCTTGCGTCAGCCATGGATTCCCGGGCACCGCGAGGATCGCGGCGAACGGGGCGCGGGCAATGCCGAGCAGGGAGATGCTGGCCGCGCCGAGCAGGAACGCGAGCCATACTCGCGTCGGTGGGCCGGGGCGCTCGTTGGCGGAGACGACGAGCCAGAGCACCAGCAGCGCCGGCGCGATTGCGGCGACGCCGATCGAGGTGGGGAGGGCCTGTAGCAACAACATACGGAAAACTTTACATCGTCGAACGTTCAAATGGCCGTAAATTCAGCCGTTTGCAAGAAAAGTCCGACGCGACTCCTTGTCGCCAAGCTGAGCAGGGAATCCTGGCTTTCTAGGGGGGCTTGCTGATCCTGCCATGCACCGCCAGCAGGCCCGCGAGGGCTACCAGCGCAAAGCCGGCGCCGGCCAGGAATGTTCCCTGCGGTCCCGCGATATCCCACAGGACGCCTGCGATGATGCTGGCGGCAAGCATCGCCAGGCCGGCCACGAGGTTGAAGAAGCCGTAGGCCGTGCCGCGCAGTTCGGCCGGCGCGGTGTCCGCCACGAGCGCGGCCAGCAGACCCTGTGTCAGCCCCATATGCAGGCCCCAGAGCACGACGCCGAGCGCGACGCCGCCGATCGACGGCAGCCATGCCAGCGCGAGACAGGCGGCGATCAGCAGCCCCATGCCGGCGGCCAGCACGGCCTTGCGGCCGATGCGGTCCGAAATGACGCCGGCCGGATAGGCCGCGAGGGCATAGACGACGTTCATCACGACCAGCACGACGGGCGTGAGCATGATCGGCAGCCCGACGTTCTGGGCGCGCAGAACCAGAAATGCCTCGCTGAAGCGCGCCAGCGAAAATGCGCACGCCACCGCCACTACCCACCAGAAGGCCGACCCGAGATTGCGGATCTCGGCCAGACTGACCGGGTTCTGCACCATGCGCTGCGCCTGCGGCCGCGCCGGTTCGCGCACGGCGAAAACGATCAGCGCCAGCGCCATGAAGGCCGGCAGGGCGGCGAACCAGAACACGGCGGTGAAGTTGTCCGACGTCCACCACATCAGGGCGATGGCGAGCAGGGGGCCGGTGGAGGCGCCGATCGTATCCAGCGACTGGCGCAATCCAAAGCTTGCGCCGCGCAGACCGGGCGGCGCGAGGTCCGCCACCAGCGCGTCGCGAGGGGCGCCGCGAATGCCCTTGCCGATGCGGTCGACAAAACGCGCCGCCACCAGCCAGCCGATCGTCGGCGCCAGCGGAAACACCGGCCTCGTGAACGCCGCCAGACCGTAGCCGGCGGCCGCGAGCCATTTGCGGTTGCCGAGCCGGTCCGAGAGCGCGCCGGAAAATATCCGTGTGATGGAGGCGGTTGCTTCGGCGATGCCCTCGATGAGACCGACGGTCGCCATCGACGCGCCAAGCACGGTGACCAGGTAGATCGGCAGCAGGGCGTGGATCATCTCCGAGGAGATATCCATCAGCATCGAGACGAAGCCGAGGACCCATACGCCGGCGGGAACCTTTGCGATCGAAGGGGTCGGTTTGGTGCCCACGGCCATGTCGTCCCGCGTTGTGCCACGCCTCGTGGCGCCAGGGGCGCCGGCGGCCTTGCCCGTTCAATGTAGCCGGCGCCCGCGCCGCAGGCGCGGGATTTCGCTACCGCATCAGCAACCTTCGACAGGTTTCGACAAAGACCTCGGCGCCGGTGACGATGTCGGCGTCGGCGGTGTTCTCGGTCCAGTGGTGCGAGATGCCGCCGATCGAGGGCACGAACAGCATGCCTGCCGGCATGACGGTCGCGAGAATCTGGGCGTCGTGACCGGCGCCACTCGGCATCCGCTGCGACTTGCCGCCGGCGAGGGCGGCGCTGGCCTGTTCGATGGCCTGCTGGAACGCATTATCCATCAGCGCCGGCGCGCCGGTGCGAAGGCGCTCGACGGCAACGCTGCAGCGGCCCTGCCGGTCGACCTCCGCCGCCATGGCGTGCAAAAGATCCTCCAGCCGCGCGATCACGGCCGGATCGTCGTCGCGGATCTGGAACAGCATTTCCGCTCCGCCCGGGATGATGCTCGGCGCGCCGGGATCGAGCGTGATGCGGCCGGTGGTCCATACCGTGCGCGGGCCGCAGGACGCCGGGAAGCGTTCGTCGATGGCGACGCAAAACCGCGCCAGGGCCAGGCCGGCGTCCTTGCGGATCGCCATCCGCGTGGTGCCGGCGTGGTTCTGTTCGCCGGTGAACGTGATGCGGTACTGCCAGATCCCGACGATGGATGTGACGACGCCGATCTTGAGACCGCTGCTCTCCAGCGTTTCGCCCTGTTCGATATGGGCCTCGAGATAGCCGATATGCCGGCCGCGTTCGCACAACGCGCGGGCACGGCCGGCGAGGCCGGCGTCGCGCAGCGCCTCGCGCATGCTCCGGTCATTGCTGCGGTCGCGCGCTGTGTCGATTTCGGCGTCGGTGACGCCGCCGACATAGGAGCGGCTGCCTAGGAAGTGGCCGAAATGCCCTTCCTCGTCGCACCATGACGCCACTTCGACCGCGCCGTCGATATCCGGATCGCGGTTGATGATTCGGGCGGCTTCCAGCGCATACACCACGCCGAGCGGTCCATCGAGCCATCCCGCATGGTTCTGGCTTTCCAGATGCGACCCCGCCAGCAGTTTCGGGCCGGGCCTGGTGCTGGTGCCGAGGATGTTGCCGATGCCGTCGATCTCGCCGGCAAGGCCGCCGTCGGGCAACCGTTGCACCAGCCATTGCAGGGACTGCAGATGCGGTTCCGAAAAAGTCGGCTTGTGAACGCCGGTCTTGTAGGCGCCGATGGCGCGCAACGCGTTGAGGTCGGCGAGGACGCGGGCGCCGTCGGCGCGCGATGGTTGACGAGACATGAATGGGAACTCTGCTTGCAGTGGTTTTCCGGAGTAGAACAAAGTTCCGCCGACGTTGCCAGATGCCGGCCGGCAGAGCAGAAACGCGCTCGATCTCGAAACGGACCAGCTTGCGCTGTCGCTGCTGCGGGCCGAACGTAATCTGGTGTCAGATTTTGTAAGGGGTCGCAGAGCAACTTTGGCGCGCCGATCCTTCGCAAGTAACCGGGTGGTTGAAAGATCATTTTGGCCGCGGGCGAGCGCATTCATCCGTTGTTCTCCGGAGGAGAACAAAGTTCCTGGTGTGTCCCGGAAGACAGAACAAAGTTCCCGAAGCGGCGCCGGCGGTGTCGATTAGGCCGCGGACAGCATGGCCAGCGCGATGACGAAGAGCCACGCCACGACGACAAGCGCCGTCACGGCGCCAGCGGTTATCCTCGACTTCTCCTTTGGCGTGTAGCCGCGCATTTCATCTTCGCAAAAAGTGTGAAGAGCGCTCTGGCCCCGCGGCGAGCGGGTGCTTCACGTTAGCCGGTTGGTTGCCGCCGTGCGATCCCTTCGCGGGCGCATCGTATGCTCTGATATGGCAAAGGCCGCCGTTTCCGGCGGCCTCGATCGCAGACGCTGCGACCAGCATGCCTCAGGCTAGCCGCACGCCGCCCTGCTTCTTCCGGCGATAGGCGAGGAAGCCCACACCGGCAAAGCCGAGGATCATCATCGCCCAGGTCGACGGCTCCGGGACGGCCGCCGTGACATCCGGCTGGTAGCCGAAGCCGAGCTGCTTGAAATAATCGAAGCCGGCACCCAGCCCGTCGATCCGGATGGTCTTGATCAACTCACCGGTCCCGGGCTTGGCCTGGAAGCCGATACGGGTGAAGTCGCCATTATCGGTGATCAGGAAATCAAACACCGAATCGAACTGGTCGGTGATCGTTACCTTGATCTGTTGATCGTCGTTGCCGAAGACCGCACCACGGAACGAGAACAGGTTGAAGGCGGTCTCGTCCTGCGGCGTGATCCACAAGGTATTGATCGGCGTGGTCACCGGCGGCCTTCCGCTGGAGTCAGCATTGATGGAGGCTGCGCCGCTTGCGGTGACTACGGGTACATTGGCCTTGAAGTCGATGATCTCAGATCCCGAGGTGCCATGAAAAACCGTATTCGCAGCAAACGAATCGTTGTCGAAGTTCACGCTCTGGCCGACCGGGTTCAGATCGAGGATGAAATCGGCTCTCGCTGACGAGGAAAATGACGATGCGGCCGACGAGATCAAAACAGCTGCAAGTATGCTCCGCGCTTTAAACATGACGTACTCCCAGGGTGGAATCGGAATGCAGTAAAATTTTCCGGCTTATATTGCCAAATTATCCCGAACCCTATCATTCATTTAAAGGCTGCACAGCGAATTGGGTTTACTCGAGTACCTTATCAGGAGTTTATTTAATCGATTTATAGTTGAGCGTTCGACATGTCGCATCCGATGGGGACGCTGATAAAATCAGGCCCTGACCGTTGCAGGAGGCCGTCGAAAGAGGGCCAGAAGCGGCCGTTCGATAACGCGATACAGAAGACAGCTTGCCAGGAGCATCATCACCGCCTGCATCGCCGGATGGAACTGTGCCGGGATCGGCAGTCTCAAGAGCGCGCCCGTCATCACGACGCCGACCCAGACATGCCAGAGATAGATCGAATACGAGGCATCGCCGAAATAGACCAGCACGCGAATCGGATGTTTTCGGAACCAGGGCTCGAGACCAACGGCAGCCATGACGAGTAACGCTGCGGGAACGCCCCACTTTAGAACGCGGGGCCAATCGGCGATCAGCGTCTGGGAAGCCGCAAAGCCGGCGATGGCCAACAGCAACGCCACGACGATGGCGCTACGTGAAAATTCCAGTCGGCTGGCGACGTGGGCGATCAGAACCCCCGCCACGAATTCCAGCACGATCGGGGCGGCAAAAGCACCGATATAGCCAAGATCCAATAGCTGACCAATGCCGACAAAGACGAGAAGCGTGGCGCAGGTCCCGATCAAGCGCCACCGCAGACCAACTGCCATCAGCACGCCCAGCAGGCAGTAGAAAAACATCTCGTAACTCAGCGTCCATCCCTGCACGACCACCGGGTGAAAGGCGCCATCCTTCAGTCGCGGCAGAAGCGCGAGCGAGCGAAAAAAATTCTCGATCGATGCGTCGTGATTGTGGAAGAACGCCGGCTTGGCGTTCACCGATGCAAACGTGACAGCCAGGACGATCCAGTAGAGCGGCAACACGCGCGTCAGGCGCTTCCAGAAATAGTCCGGCATCGAGACTTGCGAACCGGATGTCGTGCTCCAGATGATAAAACCGCTGATGACGAAAAAAATGTCGACGCCCGCCGCGCCGATCTCAAACGGGAATTTGTACTGATCGCCGACGTGATAGAGCAAAACCGCAATCGCGGCGAAGCCACGCAGATACTGAACACCGACAAGTTTTCCCAACGGGCCCGCTCCCGAGCAGCTAGCGGCAAAAAACGACGTATGGCGCGCTACGCCTCACGGCTATGCCCTTCAAGGGCGCCATTGTCTTGCAAGAGGTCGCGTTCAGGTTAATGGGATACCGTGAACGAGACGAGAACATGGGTCGTGGGCGGCAGTCGCGCGCTTGATCTTGTTGAAGAATTGTAGGGAAAAAAGAGCTTTGGCGCTCCCTAGCGGAATCGAACCGCTCTCTCCACCGTGAAAGGGTGGCGTCCTAACCGATAGACGAAGGGAGCAAAACAACCGGAAATCAAGGTGTTAAGCGCTTGATGGGCCGCGTTGGACGCCGTCCGTCCGTGGTTCACGTCGGCGGCGACGGCGAACGTATAGTGGCGTTTGCGCAGCCGGGCAAGCCGCCCGGAAACCGGTTTTTTGCTTGCTGGTATCCACCTCCAGCGATGGCTGGTTGCAACGGAATTTAAAGCCGGATGGCGTAGGGTTTTTGACCCGGGGGATTTTCAATATGGCTTTGCTTTCAAAACTTTCTGGCAAGAAGCGCGAGACGCGCAAATCAGTAAGTCAGCCCGGCTGGATCACCCTGGAGGGCGGTTTTGCCGCGCGCCAATGCGTGGTGAAGGATTTGTCCACGACCGGCGCCAAGGTCATGATCGACGACCCCAACTCGCTGCCGGCGAAATTGCGGCTGGCGTTCTCGCGCGACGCCCGGACCGGGCGCCGCTGCGAAGTGGTCTGGCGGCGCGGCAATTCGGTCGGTGTCAAGTTCGTTCGCTAGGCCTTTTTAAGGCGCCGGCTTTCGCGGGAAATGCCCTGGTCTGGCCCTGACGGGCAAGCGGCGATACAAGGCGGGATGCGAAAATTCCTCCTGGTCACGATCGCGCTGGCGCTGCCGTCGGTGGCCGCCGACGCCGAACCACTCCGTCTTCAGAAGGCTGACAAGGTCACGGCATCGGACAAGCCGCTGCCGCTGAAGCGCCCGGGCAATGCCTGCGCCGAGTATGGCGCGGGCTTCGTCAGGATCGAAGGCACCACCACCTGCATGAAGATCGGCGGCGCGGTGAGCGTCGGCGCAGGGGTGTCCAGCGGCTCGCGCTGAGCCGTTGCCTCACGTCATCGGCGGCGCGATGAATTGTGTGAAGCCGGGGCGCGTGGCGAACTGCGCGAACCAGCGATCGAGATGAGGCAGGTTCGGCTTGGTGACGCCCTCGACGCCGAGCCAGCGCCGCGCATAGGCGCCGATCGCGATGTCGGCGAGCGTGAACGCGTCGCCTTCGATGAAGCGGCGGCTCGCCAGTTGCGCCTCGACGATCCGCCACACCACGGCTTCCGCGTCGACATCCTTCTGGATCGCGACAATGTCGCGCTTCTCGACCGGCGTGCGCACCAGCGCCCAGAACACCGGACGGTCGACCGGCTGCAGCGTCGACAGCGTCCAGTCGAGCCAGCGGTCGACGCCCGCGCGGGCTTTCGGCGCCTCGGGGTAGATCGGCGAATGACGGCCATAGGCCATGCAGAGATAGCGCATCACCGAATTGGATTCCCACAGCACATAGTCGCCGTCGACCAGGGTCGGCACGCGGCCGTTCGGGTTCATCGCCAGATAGGGAGGTTCGTTGTTCTTGCCGAACTGCATGCCGGCGTCGATGCGCTGATAGCCGAGATCGAGTTCGGCCAGGCACCACAGCACTTTTTGCACGTTGACCGAATTGGCCCGGCCCCAGATGGTGAGGTTCTTCTTGGTGTTGTCGCCCACGCGTTGTCGCTCCCATTGATCACTGGGATGCGTTCATAGCGGAATATCGCCGAAAAAGCGCGGCCCTTGCGCTGGCGCCGACCCGACAAAAATCGGGCTCCGCCGCATTGCGACAGAGCCCCGATTCATGCGTAGCGCCTATTGGCTGGCTTCAGCGGCCGAAGAACAGCCACAACAGAATGATCACCGGAATTGGCACGCCCACCAACCACAACAGAAGTCCTTTTCCCATCATATCCTCCTCAATGTACAGTCGAGGAGCAAACGCGCGATCAAGCGCCGGGTTCCTGCGCGCCCCGATGCCAAAACACCGTCGCGCGAAGGAACGTTTTGCGATGTCGGAATTGTCGCGCGCGACAAGCCAATCCTTGAACAGCGAAGGGCTGTCGCGGTCGACGGCCTACCAGTGGCCAGTGTTCGGCATCGAGGCCCACGGCTCCGCCGGCGGCTTCGGCTCGCCCTTCTGCAGCAACTCGATCGAATGCAGATCCGGCGAGCGCACGAACGCCATATTGCCGTCGCGCGGCGGCCGGTTGATGGTGACGCCGGCCTTCATCAGCCGGTCGCAGGTCGCGTAGATGTCGTCGACCTCATAGGCGAGGTGGCCGAAATGACGGTCCTCGCCGTATTTCTCCTCGTCCCAATTGTAGGTGAGTTCGACCAGCGGCGCACCGCGGTTTTGCGGCGCCGCCTTGAACAGGCCCTCGTCCTCGGGCGCGCATAAAAACACCAGCGTGAAGCGGCCCTTGTCGTTGTCGACCCGGCGCACTTCCTTCAGCCCCAGCGCATCCTGATAAAACTTCATCGCGACGTCGAGATTGCGGACGCGCAGCATGGTGTGGAGGTATCGCATTTACGTGAACTCCTTGGAGCGTTTCTGGATTTTCCGTCGTTCGGTCGGGCTATAAATAGCAACAAATTGCCAGAAAGGGCAGGCATAGCGAGAGAAGTGGATGAAACGTGAAGATAAGACTGCCGGTCGCCGTGGCGGCTATGGTGCTGCTTTGATCTATTCCGGTCTCATTGAAGAACCTTCGGCAGAACGACAACGACGTCGATGGTCTGCTGGAGAATTCGGCCGGCGATGTCAGCGATGAGAAGAGCGAAGTCATCTTCCATGTCTGCGGCGGTGCATTCGTCTTTGGCGTAGACGTACAGGAGTGACCCGTCTAGCGCGGCAAACCTCACGCCGGCAAACACGCGGTCGAACTCCTTGGCGCCAAGGACTGACGCCACTCGGGCCTGTATTGCGTAATCCTGGATATCACTCAGTTCCATTTGCCTGCTGCCGAAGTAATCAGTTGCTTGCGTTATACATGTTTATGACTCAGGCTGTGTTCAAGGCGGGCGCCTCGCTTGATCGGAAGATCGGCTCCCGCACCGCGAAGGTTGTTGCAGGTACGCTGCCCGGGCTTGCCGCCTTTATCCTGATTCCCGTTTTCACCGGCCTTGTGGGGTTGTGATGTCCAGGAAGGCGAACCTCATTGTTGCCTTGGCAATCGGGGCACTCATCTCGGCGGTGCTTATCGTTCTCGAACCGCTAACCGGCTTTGCCCTGCTTTCGTGGGAGATGCCCGGCATCAGCGTCGCCTATCTGTTCTGGGGAATGGTTGGCGGCAGCGTGTTCGCGGGCTTAGCCATTGCTTGGGCCGTCAATGCACTCATCTACGGGCTGGGTGCTTTCATCGTTCTCAGTGTTCTCAGCGCTCTTGTGACCAAGCCGCAGCGCAGCTGACAAGAATGGTCGGCAGACAACCGCGATCCGCCGGCTACGCCGCCGTCGCCCCGTGTGCGCTCTCGAGCTGTGCCTTTTCCCGGCACTCGGCGGCGAACGCGAGAAGCCGCTCCACCGTCACTGCGTCGAGCGTGCTTCGCGCCAGCCGTTCGGCGCGGGCGGCTTGCTCCTGCAGGTATTGAAACTCGGTCATCACTCAGCCCTCGATTTCCTGGACAAGTTGAATCGAATGCGTTCGTTCCGGACATGCGCCAGCGGGAGTCAACAAGCAGTTAATTCTGTGCGGCAGGTCACGCGGGGTTGATTACGGCGGTAGAGATGCAGGGCGGCGATGGAGCGCGGAGAAATACGGTGCGCAGGGCGTCCCGGTTCATGCGCCGGGAGAAGTAGAGCGCACCCGTAATGCTACGAACTACCTTTCGTTGTTCCCTGTGGGTAAACCAACCAAAGTGCAATGATTGCGTCGTAGATTTGTCTTAAGGCTCGGATGGGAAAGATCCGGCGTGGGCCGGGTGATCATCGATGGAGGTTTGGATGCCCCGACAATTCGGCTTGAAGGCGACATCGGCAGTCGCGCCGTCCGCCTCATCGTCAGAACGACCGCAACTGAATGGATCGGTTTGCGCATCGAACGGTCATTCGCCCGCGAACCCGCCGGCAACGACGCGCGTCGCGCAACGCGCGGGGTTGCCGCTGACGCCGTCGAGCTGGCGGGGCTCCTGCGACCGGCGATCGATCTCGCAACACTGAAGAAGTATGCCTGAAGCAATACGAAGGCCACGAAGCGGAGGATGTAGGATTTCCGGGCGTCAGGCTTTCGAACCGAAAGACGACAGGCCGACGGCGAAGGGCCCGGCGTATCCGGTCCGTTGGACTGGATAGCGGATCTTCGATCGGACCGTCAGTCTGCTCCCGAAGGTTCTGTTCTGCGGTTGTTGGGCCAGAAGGAGCCAGGCGACACTGCCGCATTTGCCGGGCTTGCATTGTGGCTGCTGGCAGGCCTCGCCATCTTGATCCTGGCCGGCTTTAGCGCGTCAGTGCAGGAATCAGGCTCTCGAAAAGTTCGACGAGGCGTTGGCCGGTCATGCCGACCGCGTAGATGATGGCCAGGGCGATGAAGCCGGCGATCAGGCTGTATTCAATGGCGGTGGCGCCACGCTCGTCACGCAAAAATTTCCCGAACATTTCATTCCCTCACAATGTTCACGGAGACGGTGTGGCACGCCGAGGTTGCCACCATTGCAACCAAATCCGTAAAATTGCGATGTTTTTTGATTCATCCAGAGGCTGCCGCGGCCATGGTTTTGGTCTCAGCCTGCTCATTGTCGCGATGCTGTTCTCTGCTTCCGATCACCGACGCCAGGACGGCCCGGATGAAGCTGTCCGTGGTGGGCAGTCTTGGCGTGCTGTTTGGCGGTATGCGCCGTCGGGCCGCGCCTGATACACTGACATATCACCCGCCCGACGCCGAACCGGCGCCGCGAAGCGCGGGCCGGTGCGCGAGGGGGATATGCATGATTCTGGTCACAGGAAGTATTCTGGCGCGAACGGACACGTTCGACGACGTGCTGCGTTCCTGCCTCGAGCATGTCGAACGTTCCCGCAAGGAGCCCGGCTGCATCTCGCACGACGTCCATGTCGACTGCCAGAATCCGATGCGGCTGTTCTTTTTCGAGCAATGGGCTGACGAGGCGGCGCTGCGCGCGCATTTTGCGGTCGAAGGTTCGAAGGAGTTCGTCAGGTCGCTCAAGGGCCGGATTGTTGAGACGTCGGGCACGAAAATCTATCGCGCCGAGACGATCCCGCGATAGGTGGCTTCTCGACGCTCAGCGTCGCGCACGCACAGCAGCGCGCATGAGAGGGCTGGCGCCGTCAGGTCCGCGGCGCAATACGGGTTGGCGTCAGCTCAAACCTTGACGTCCACCAGAGGCGGCTCGTTGGTATCAAGGTTCGCAAGCGTTGCTTCGATCGCGGCCGACTTGGCGCGATCGACCGCCTGCAGATCCTGCGCGATCGTATTCGGCGATGCCTTGGCGGCCTGATCGACGACGAGTTGTACTCTGGCCTGTATCACTTCAGCTGGTATGGGATAAATGACCATGGGAAGACCCTCCTGACCAAAATTTGTCAGGTGCCCGTTTACGGCTTGTAAAGAGGTTGGGTTAACGGCGAAGGATTTCAGGAAAACTGAGTAAACGGAGGCTTAAGTTTCGGTGGCCGGCAATGGATAAAAATCGGCGGTGTTTCCCGCGATTGACCCCGCAGGAGTCCGTGCTCGCATCACGCCGAAGCGGTGAGGCGGCTATCCAAATTCACGCGCTATTTCTGTTGGAAAGCCGAAATGCTTATTGCGTCTGTTCGAGCCGTTCGGCGTAAAGGCGAAATTCCTCCGCCATCTCGATCAGCTTCCTGGAAGCTTCCGGATCCTTGACGGCTTCGGCGAGCAGCCGCGCCCTGTCGGATTGATCTCGATAATGGTCGGCCTGGGTCATCGCAGCGCCTTTGAGACAGGTACGAGCACGTTTTTGAATAGGTACATGCTGCCCCGAAAAGGTTCGACGTCGGCCTCGCGGACGTGATGGGCGAGGCAGCGCGAGCCTGCGAAGTCCGCCGGATCGGATGACGAGGTGTGGTGGCGTAACGGTATCTTAAGACGGCTTGGCGGACGAAAAACGTGCCCCCTGTTCGTTCTGCGAGAACAAAACGAGTCTCATATCGCCGGCGAAACGGCCAAGGCGATTCTCACCGTTAGCTGAAATGCTCTCAGCGGCCCGACAGCTCATTGCCTGGCGGCCGGTGACAGGTCGCGACAGCGACAAAGCCGGCATAGCCGACCACATTGATCAGAATTTCAATCCACGCAGCCATGTACACCCTCCCGTGGGCTAACGCCCAAGGGCGATGTCTGTTTCTGCTCAAACCGAGGCGCAGACCCGCGCGGTCGCATGGCTCCGCAGCAGCGCACAGGCTTTTCGTCGGAGATGAAAACCCGCCTGCATTCGGAGACGCAGGCAAGATATTTCGTGCTTGACCTCTGGTAAGGTTGCTTCACGTGGAGGGAGAACGCCGCGTCGACGGCTTGGTTCCCGGCTTCCCGAATGGCGGTTTCCGAGTCAGCGTCGGGATGAGAGAGGGCGGGAACCGTTGATGGCGTTGGACAAGGTCGTCTCGCAGTACTCCACGCGCGCGCGTTCGAACTTCTGCTGGGTTTCCCTGAAGCTCGCGACGCGGGCTGCGATTTCGGCCCGTTCACGCGCGAGCCGTTCTTCCTTTTCCGTCATCACCTGTCTCGTCCTGGTTGATTCGCGCTCCGGGCCATTGGCCCGCCAGAATGGGGCATGAATGCGGAAGCCGGATTGCAGCCTGTTCGCTCGCTCGCTCGCCGCCACGCCGCCACGGTGGCGGACAAGCAGTGGCGCATGATTGTCGTCCGGGCGGGTTCCACGCCGCTTGATCAAAGGCGGTTTGACGAAACCCCACAACGCGGCCTGATAACGGACGCCTGAAGATGTGCATGCTGCAGGGCACATCGATGGCAATCCGGATGCGTGCTATAGTCGATACGGCCCAACCATTTGGAAACATCAGCGGTGATCGCAAGGGACTTGCGCAGCGGCGTCGAGCAGCTCGGCAACATGATCGCCGAAGCTTCCTGTATCATTCCCTTTACGGGCGCCGGCATTTCCACCGAATGCGGGATTCCGGATTTTCGATCGCCCGGGGGGCTTTGGACGCGTAACCGCCCGATTGCGTTCGACGAATTCGTTTCCAGCCCAGAGGCGCGGGCCGAGGCGTGGCGGCGGCGCTTTGCGATGGAAGAGGTTTTTTCGGCAGCGAAGCCCGGCCGCGGGCATCGCGCGCTGGCCTCGCTCTACAAGGCAGGCAAGGCGCCCGCGATCATCACCCAGAATATCGACAATCTGCATCAGGCCTCGGGCTTCAAGGCCGATGACGTGATCGAACTGCATGGCAATACCACCTATGCCCGTTGCATCGGCTGCGGACATGCCTACGACCTGCCTTGGGTAAAGGCGCGCTTCGAAGAATCCGGAGACGCGCCCGACTGCACGGCGTGCGATGAGCCGGTTAAGACCGCGACGATCTCTTTCGGGCAGGCCATGCCGGTAGATGCGATGCAGCGCGCGACGGAACTGGCGCAGCGCTGCGATCTGTTTCTTGCGATCGGGTCATCGCTGGTCGTTTGGCCGGCTGCAGGTTTTCCGCTGATGGCCAGAAACAACGGCGCCAAACTGGTGATCATCAATAATGAGCCGACAGAACAGGACGATGTCGCTGATCTCGTGCTACGTTTCGACATCGGCGAGACGCTCGGGCCGTTCGTCGGCAATTAAATCACGATGAGATTTAACGGAATCGAATCTCTCTATTTATCTCGTTATCTCATCTCTTTATTTGAGCATTATCTTTTCTGAGAGCCTGCTTCGATTTTTTCACTCACGATCTACGCGCAACTGATTCGCTGCTGTGCAACCTGTTCATAGCCTCCGCAATTTTGTTTTTTTTAGCTATGCCTCGCGGGCGAGAGTGTTATCTTTTGATTCGAGAGATTCGCGCTGCGTTTTGATGAGTGGGTCATCGATGAGCGCGTGTTCCGGTCCCGCCAGGGCGATGGCGGGCCGCTTTTTATGAAGTGTGAGGTCCGGGGTCATGGGGTCGGACGAATATGTGTCCAAGAAGCTCGGGGGGCCGCCGTCAGGCGGAGCTGGGCAAAACAGGCTTGGACCTAGTGACTATGCTACCGGCGATCCACGCGATCCGGCGGTAGATGCGTTATCAGGTCTTGGCGATACTGCGGCAAACCTTGTCGAAATCTCCGGCGTCATCAAATGGTTCGATGCGTCCAAGGGATACGGCTTCATCGTGCCGGACAATGGCTGGCCCGACGTACTGCTGCACGTCACCGTGCTGCGGCGCGACGGCTACCAAACCGCTTATGAAGGCGCGCGAGTGGTCGTCGAATGCGTGCAGCGCGCAAAAGGCTATCAGGCGTTCCGGATCGTCTCGATGGACGAGTCCACCGCGATCCATCCGGCGCAGATGCTGCCGCCGCGTACCCATGTCAGCGTGACGCCGACCAGCGGGCTGGAGCGGGCGCAGGTCAAGTGGTTCAACCGCCTGCGCGGTTTCGGTTTCCTGACCTGCGGCGAGGGCACGCCGGATATCTTCGTCCACATGGAAACGCTGCGCCGTTTCGGCATGACCGAGTTGCGTCCCGGCCAATATGTGCTGGTGCGCTTCGGGCCCGGGTCGAAGGGCATGATGGCGGCCGAGATTCATCCCGAGAGCGGCCCGTCGGCGCTGTCCTCGCATTGATCCTGCTGACGGAAATTTGAGCTGGACGTCGCGCGCGAGCGCGGCGTCCTCTGGCGTTTGTTGCCTGCATCGGGTTAGGGTTCCGGCTGTCAGCAGGATATCCGGCATGAGTGCATTGATGAATTTCTCGTTTGTGGTTGCGCGGCTGCGCTTCATGATGCCGCTGGCGGCGGCATTTGCCGTGCTTGTCCTCTGTGTTCCCCTGCCAACACGGGCCGCGAGCGTTCAGCCGCTCGAGATCGCCACCAAGTCGGGGGTGCAGGTATTTTCCGTCGAGATGGCGACGACGGAGGAGGAGAAGACGCAGGGCCTGATGCACCGGAAGGAACTGGCTGACGGTAAGGGCATGCTGTTCGACTTCTCGCCGGAGCAGCAGATCTCGATGTGGATGAAGAACACCTACATCTCGCTCGACATGATCTTCATCCGCGCCGACGGCCGCATCCTGCGCATCGCCGAAAATACCGAACCGCTTTCGACCAAGATCATCTCCTCCGGCGGGTTGGCCAGGGGCGTGCTGGAAGTCATTGCCGGCACGGCGCAAAAGTACGGCATTCAGCCCGGCGACCGGGTGGCGCACCCGCTGTTCAACAAGCGGTAGCCCGGCCCCGAGCGCCTTGATGGCCGCCGTCTAAGCGTGTATCGACGCATTTCCCAGCAAGGATCGGGGTATAGCGCAGCCTGGTAGCGCGGCAGTTTTGGGTACTGCAGGTCGTTGGTTCGAATCCAGCTGCCCCGACCAACATCATAATGAAATCAATGATTTAACGATTCATGGCGGCATCATTGCCGGGGTCCGCGTTCCTATGAAGTGGATGTCTCTCGATGTCGATCTGATCCAGGATCAGCTTCGACCACGGATGAGCGGATAGGACCTCGGGAATGTCCGGTTCTTCGCCTTCGCAGCCATCGTCAGACGCCTGTCGGGCTTGGATGGGGATGAGAGATGACGCAAGAGAGCATTACGGCAGCAGGCAATACGGCAGTCGCGGCGTATCTCACGCTTCTTGACCTTGGATATTCGGTCGATCGTGTCGATCAAGACGGTGAGGAGCAGTGGATCGCAGAGAAGGGAGCGCTTCAGCTTATGGCCGGCTGCCCACTGGAACTCCTTGGCCTCTCGCTGTTGAGAAGCGAACGAGGACCACGCTGGCAGGCAGACGAGAGCGGGACCGATAAATTTCTGACCCGGTTCTACCCGTCAGCTCAACTACCTTGATCGTCTTCCCGCGTTGGGTTGAAGGATTTTAAACAAGACATCCGTTTTAACTTCCCAGAATCAAATCCAGCGATCCTGGCCAACATAATCAACGGCTTGTCTCCTCTTTTCGGATTGAAGCTTCCGCGCTATCTGCATTTGAAAGAGGCATGGTGAATTCGTGAACTCTGCGAGGATTTTCATTCTGGCGCGACATGCCCTGTTGCTGGGGCTGGCGCTGTGCTTTGCCGCCGCGCTTCCTGTCCGGACGGCTGCGGCTGATCCGGCGCAGATGATTTCGGATTTTCGGCTCAAGCACGGCGAGAAGCGCGTCACGCTGGATGGCGCGCTGACGCGGATTGCGCATGATCAGGCGCAGGCGATGGCGTCGAAGGATGTGCTGGATCACGACGTGCTCGGACGCTTCACCACGCGTGTCGGCCCCGCGGGCGCGGGGCGGGCGGCGGAGAACATTGCGTACGGCTATGAGAGCTTTCCCAAGACGCTCGGCCAATGGATCAATTCGTCGGGGCACCGGAAGAACCTGCTGCTGCCCGGCGCCACGCGCGTCGGCGTCGCCAGCGTGAAGAGCGCGAAGACCGGGCGCACCTATTGGGCGATGGTGATCGCCGGCGACTATGAGCGTCCCACGCCCAAACCGGCGAAGGGGTCGCCGAAGGAAACGAAACAAGCCAGTGCGGCGAAGTCCAAGCCGCGCACGGCCGAATCCTGCCGGCTGAAGATTCTCAGCCTCTGCCTGTAGGGGAAATCGCAACTTCCGGCTTGTCAGATTGTTCTTGTTATGTTCTCATTGGTCAATCTTCGGAGGTGACCAATGGACGTCGAGAAGCAACGGGAGATCATCCGGCTCTGGAACCGGATGCGCCAGGTGGAAGGCCCGCTCGCGGAAGAGATCCGCATCCAGATCCTGGAATGTTTTGCACAGCCGGACTCGCCGAGCGCGCGGATCGACGAGCGGCGCGCGGTGCTCAGTCGCGTGCCGGTTCGGACTGCGCAGATCCATCGCATCGGCGAGCGCGGCAACAACGCAACGCTTTGACGGCTTTGTAGACTGGCGCTGTTGATTCGGCGGTCGTCAAGATTGACTGAATCGGCGCGGAATGCATGCATGCGCGCATGTTATCGCGTGTGCGCAATCATTTTCAGGGAGCGAAGTTCGCCCGCATGAGCAGCGGGACGTACTGCGTCATCCGTGATCTCGGGCTGGTCAAGGGCGGCAAGGGGATGCGGCACCATGAGGTGCTGGTCACCTTCAGTCTCAAGGCCGCATGGCGGTGGGCGGCCGGCGTCAGCAAGGCGGCGGTCGCGAGCAGAAAACGCTCGGGCTGGCTTCGGGGCATTCCCGAAAGCATGTCGGAGAATGCTTCACAAGCCGTCGCCGCCCCGTCAGCGCTGCGCCGCCTGCCACGCCAATAGCCGGCTCTCGGCCATCGACATCGCCACCGACGTCACATAACCGGTGACGCCGAGCAGGATCACGCCGGCGAACAGATCGGCCGAGCGGAATGCGCGGGCTGACAGCAGCACCCAGTGGCCGAGCCCGTCGAGGCCGGCGAGGATTTCGCAGACCACCGACAGGATCAGCGCCACCGTCAGGCTGAGCCGCATGCCGGCGAGGATGTCGGGGCTGGCAGAGGGCAGCGCGATCTTGAAGATCACCGAAAGGCGCGACATCTGCAGCGAGCGCGCCACCTCGTAGAGACGCGGCTCGACCGCTGCAAAGCCGTGAATGGTGGCCAGCATGATCGGCCAGATCGCGCCGAAGGCGATCACGAACAGCGCCATCGCCTGCGTCAGCCCGAGCATGGCGATCGCGACTGGAATGATCGCTGAGACCGGCAGCGGCCGCAGAAACTCCAGCGACGGCGCGACATAGGCCCGCATCGTGCGCGACGAGCCGATGATGGCGCCGATGGCGATGCCGGCGATGGAAGCCGCGAGCCAGCCATAGGCCATGTGTTCGAGCGTGCCGGCGAGCTTGCTCCAGAGGTCGCCGGAGGAAAATCCGCGCACCAGCGCCGCCCAGGCGCGGTCCGGCCCCGGCAGATACACCTGCGAGACGAGTTTAAGATTGGCGATCAATTGCCACAGCCCGACGAAGCCGGCGGCGACTGCAAAACTTGCCACGCGCCAGAGAATGACGGCCCGCTTCATCTGCCGTCTCCGCTCAGCGCGGCGCGGCCGAACAGCCGGCTCTGGGCCACGGTCAGCAGCGTGTTCAGCGCGTAGCCGATGATGCCGATCCAGACCAGATAGGCCAGCATCAGGTCGGCGCGTAGCGCCTGCTGCGCCAGCATGATGCCGGCGCCGAGGCCGAGCGGGTTGATCGCGATCTCGACGGTGACGGCGACGATCAGCGCGATGCCGGCCGACAGGCGGAAGGCGACGAAGATGCGCGGCAGCGCCGCCGGGATGATGATCTTCCAGACCCGCTGCAGCGGCGGCAGGCGCAGCGCCCGCGCTACTTCCATCAGCCGCGGCTCGATGCTGCGCACCGCGGCGCGCGACAGGATCAGGATCGGCCAGACGCAGGCGAAGGCGACGATCGCGATTTCCATGCGGTAGCCGAAGCCGAGCGCGATCAGCGCGATCGGTAGCAGCGCGATCGAGGGGATCGGGCGGATCGCCTCGACGGTCACTTCCATCAGGCGGTTGAGCGGTTCGAAAATGCCGAAGGCGATGCCGAGTGCCAGTCCGACGACGGTTCCGATTGCCAACCCCGCGAACGCAGAAAACAGCGTGTCGCGGGTCGCCGCCAGAATCGAGAAATCGGCAAAGGCACCGAACAGCGCCATCACGATCGCGCTCGGTGGCGCCAGGCTGTCGCTTTGCAGATCGATGGCGCGCGCCCAGACCTCGAACGCGATCAGCACCGCCAGCGGCAGCGCCAGCGCCTTGGCCGAATCCCTGGCCGAATTGGCGTTCACTGCTCGGTCGCCTTGATGAAGTCGAACAATTGCCGGCGCAGCCGCAAAAATTCCGGATGCTCGCGGGTCGACAATTGATCGCGCGGGCGCGGCAGGTTGACGGAAAGTTCGATGCCGATCCGCCCGGGATGCGGCAGCAAGCCGATCACGCGATCGCCGAGATAGATCGCTTCGTCGAGGTCGTGGGTCACGAAGATGACGGTGGCGCCGCTGGCGGCCACCAGCGACAGCACCTCGTCCTGCAGGCCCTGCCGCGTCATGGCGTCCAGCGCGCCGAACGGCTCGTCCATCAAAAGCGTCTTCGGCTCCTGCGCCAGGCAGCGGGCGATCTGCAGGCGCTGCTGCATGCCGCCGGACATTTCGGACGGATATTTGCCGGCGTGGCCGGGCAGGCCGACGGTGCGCAGCAATTCGTCGATGCGGGCAGGGCGCTCGGCCTTCGGCATGCCACCTGCTTCCAGCGCCAGCGAGACGTTGCCGGCCGCGGTGCGCCAGGGCAGCAGCGCCTTGCCGTAATCCTGAAACACGATCGCGATCTCGCGGCGCGGCTCGCCCATCGGCTGGCCGTCGAAACTCACTTTGCCGCTGGTCGGCTGGTAGAGACCGGCCGCCAGCCGCAGCGCCGTGGTCTTGCCACACCCGGAGGCGCCGACGATGCAGAGGAATTCGCCGGGCCGGACGCCGAGGCTCAAGTTCTCGATGATGGTCTTGCCGCCGAGTTGCAGCGTGACCGCGTCGAACGCGACTTGCGGTTTGGCCTCGCCGGATATGGTTTCGAGGCGCTTTGCGGCGCTTGCCATGATGTCAGCTCTCGCTGCCTGAGGGGTAGACGAAATCCATGGTCGAGCGCAGGTGCGCCGTCAGCATCGCCTGCGAGCCCTGAACGTCGCGCGCCATCACGCGCTCGGCGAGCAACTGGTGGGCACGGACGAATTTTTTGCCGCTGTCGAAGGAGCGCATCATCACCCGGCGATAGCGGTAGGCCTGGTCGTAAAGATCGGAATGGGCCGCCAGCAGCCGCTTGGAGCCGCAGCCCGCCAGCAGCGCGGTGTGAAAGCCCTTGTGCAGCCGGTCGAAGTCCTCCGCGCCCTCGCGAAATGCATCGCCGGTGCGCTCGATGTGGCGGCGCATCTGGTGCAGGGCGCTGACGATGCCGGCCTCCCAGGCGTCGTCGCCATGGGCGATCGCGAGCCGGATCGCCTCGACCTCGATCGCGGTACGCATGGTGGTGATGTCGAGCAGATCCTCGCGGCTGATGTCGGCGACGCGAAATCCGCGCTGCCCGATCCCGACAATGAGCCCGCGCGACATCAGCCGTGACAGGCCCTCGCGCAGCGGCGTGGCGCCGATCTCGTAGCGCTGAACGAGGTCGACGATGCCGAGCCGCGATCCCGGCGCCAGATGGCCGGCCAGAATATCCTGCTCGAGCAGCATGGCCGCCCGCTCGCTCAGTGTGGCGGCCTCAGCCGCCGGTCGGCCCGGTTGGCGCTCGGACGCCGGCATGTCGTGATCCTCTATTTCAGCACCAGCTTCGAGGTGTCGAGCTTGGACTGCAGCATCTTCTGCGTCGACATCACCTCGATCCACCAGGCGAGCTGTTCGGGCTTCAGCACCGGCTCGGAGCGGTTCGGCGGCGTCGCCTTGACCAGTTCGATTGGCTGCTTGGTGAACTTTGAAATGGAGTTCGAGGCCTTCTCGCGGTCGTTGTTGACGATGACCGCGGATTCGGCGAGCGCGTCGCGGAATTTCTTGATCGCAACGGCGTTCTTGTCAGCCCATTCACGCGACGCCGCGTAGAAGATGATGGGATCGGTGCGCGCCAGTTCGACCGCGTAGCGCGCGCCGACCGAGCCGAGGCCCGCATTGGTCATGCGGGTCACGAACGGCTCGGCGGTCAGCACGGCATCGACGCCGCCGGACTTGATGATATCGGACATGGTCGGGAAGGTGACCTCGACGAAATTGACGCCCTTGGGGTCGACGCCCTTCTCCACCAGCCATTTCACGAACAGCACATGCAGGAAGGCATTCAGGCCGGGCGCGCCGACTTTCTTGCCGACAAAGTCCTTCGGCTCCTTGATGGTGATGCCGTTGCGGACGAAGGCGGTAATGTTGCCGTTCGAGGTCGGGCTCATGACGGAGGCGCCGGCGATCGCGACGAGGTCGAGGCCGCCGTCGACCGCCTGCAGGAACACCGTCGAGGTCGGTCCTCCGATCTGGATCGAGTTTGACAGGATCGCAGCCGGAATATTCGAGTTGATGCCGATCGGCGTCATCTCGACCTCGAGCCCGTGCTTTTTGAAAATGCCTTCGTCGATAGCCACCATGGCCGACGCGCAATCGGAGGTCGCCGTACAGCCGACCTGAATCTTGGCTTGCGCCATGGCGGACCCGGTCAGCGTCAGACTGATGGCAAGGGCGGCAAGGACCTGTTTCACGACATTCTCCCCGTGCAAGACATTCTCCCCATGGCACATTTTTCTGTCTTGTTTATCGATATTTTTTTTGATCATATATTTCATCTGAAAACAAGGGGTGTCCAGTGAAACTCGCAACGTTCAAATCCGGCGGACAGGAAAAGATCGGAATCGTGCATTCGGGCGATACGCGCCTGTTCGACCTCGCCGCCGCCGCGCAGACAGACGGCAGCGCCAACCCGGCCTTCGTTTCGATGCTGGCCTTGATCGACGCCGGCGACGCCGCGCTCGATCAGGCGGCGAAAATCTTCGACAAGCATGGCAAGGACGAGAAGCTGTCGGTGGCGGTGAGCGGGGCGGAGATTCTCGCACCGGTGCCGGAGCCGCGGCAGATGCGCGACGGCATGTCGTTCCCGCTGCACATCCTGCAGGCCCCGCGCGGGCAGCTCAAGCTCGCCGCGCGCGCCAAGGGCGACATGGCCGAGCTGGCGCGGATCGACGCCGAGCCGCTCGGTGAATTGCCGGAGGTCTACCGCAAGCAGCCGATCTACTACATCACCAACCGCTTTTCCGTGCGCGGCACCAACACCACGGTGAAGTGGCCGCGTTACAGCCAGGTGATGGATTACGAACTGGAGTTCGGCATCATCACCAAGAACAAGGGCGCCAACATCTCCGCCGCCAAGGCCAAAGACCACATCTTCGGCTACACGATCTTCAACGACTTTTCCGCGCGCGACGCCCAGCGCATCGAAATGGAAGGGCGGCTCGGGCCGGCGAAGGGCAAGAGCTTTGACGGCGGCAACGTGATGGGGCCGTGGATCGTGACGCCGGACGAGATCGGCGATCCCTACAAGTTGAAGATGGAAGCCCGCGTCAACGGCGAGTCACGATGCCAGGGGATCAGCGACGGCATGCTATTCTCGTTCGAGGAGATCATCGCTCACGTCACCAAGGACGAAACCTTGATGCCCGGCGAGTTCATCGGCTCCGGCACCGTCGGTAATGGCTGCGGGCTCGAACTCGGCTGGTATCTCGAACATGGCGACAGCATCGAGCTCGAAGTCGAGAAGATCGGCGTTTTGAAGAACCGGGTCGAGCGGCAATAGCCGCTTCCGCGACGCTATCAAACAAGAACATCCAGCGAGGAAACGCCATGGCGCGCAAACTGATCGATATTTCCGTTCCCCTGCAAAACGACGTGCCGGCCGATCCGCCCGGCGGGCATCCGACGATTCAGTACATCGATCACCAGCAGGGCCTGCCGCGGATGCTGCAGTTCTTCGACGGGCTGAAGGCCGAGGATTTGCCGGACGGGCAGGGCTGGGCGGTGGAGCAGGTGCAGCTCTCCACCCATAACGGCACGCATCTCGACGCACCCTGGCACTTTCATCCCACCATGAACCGCGGCGAGCGCTCATGGACCATCGACGAGGTGCCGCTGGAATGGTGTTTTCAGCCGGGCGTCAAACTCGACTTCCGGCATTTTGCCGACGGCTATGTCGCGACCGCCAAGGATGTCGAGGACGAACTCAAGCGGATCGGCCACACGCTGTCGCCGCTGGAGATCGTCGTGGTCAACACGGCCGCCGGCATCAAATACGGCCGACAGGATTACGTTACCTCCGGCTGCGGCATGGGCTACGAGGCGACGATGTATCTGCTGGAGCGCGGCGTGCGGCTGACCGGCATCGACGGCTGGAGCTGGGACGCGCCGTTCGTCTACACCGCCAAGAAATATGCCGAGACCAAGGACGCCAGCCTGATCTGGGAGGGCCACAAGGCCGGCCGCCACATCGGCTATTGCCACATCGAGAAGCTTCACAACCTCGAGCAGTTGCCGTCGACCGGATTCATGGTGTCGTGCTTCCCGGTGAAGATCGAGCGCGCCTCGGCCGGCTGGACGCGGGCGGTGGCGATACTCGACGGGTGAAGGTTTTGGAAGCTGACTCCGCGGCTGGCAAGCCAGCGGCGAACGCGCCGTTCATTTGCTGCGGCCAAAGAAAAAGCGCACCGGTTGCCCGGTGCGCTTGAACTTCGGTTTCGATCGACGCGTCGATCGAAGCTATGTCACCACCTGCAGACGCGAACGCCGTAGGGGTTCCACCAGCAGCGCGGACCAGGGCGCACATAGACCGGGCCGCCGTAGTATCCATATCCACGGCCACGATAGAAACCACGACCACCGCCGCGATAGAAGCCACGACCGCCGCGGTAACCGCGTCCGCCACGCGCCTGCGCCGACGTGGTCGTTCCGCCGACCAGAATGGCAGAGGTGCTGGCCACGTAGACGAACAACAAAGCCAGCGCTGCCAGGCCGCGGGTCAGGATATTGTAGCGTTTTGCCATTCGGAATCTCCGGGTCACTTCGAGAGGCATCTGCACTTCGGGACTATCTCACTTAGACGCGCGAGACGGCATTCGGTTCAGATGGCTAAGACGATATTTTTACTAAGGTTCTTTCGAGCTGCCGGGACTTTATTGAGAAGGGCAGGTAAGGTCAAGTTCGAGCCATTCTACAAGGGGTTTTCGCGCGTTGCACCGTTCATGTTTCTGAATGCATGATGAACACTGTGATGGTGCGCTGCAGAATTCTGAAAGTGGCTACGGCAACGCCACGCCATCAACTTGATCTCGACACGATTTCCATTTTTCCAGCGTACGATCACCTCGCCTCAACGAGAACCCATGCCCAAGAAACACACCTACGTCCTCGGCCTGAATACCTATGACCACGATGTCAGCGCTTGCCTGCTGCGCGACGGCGCCATCGCGTTTGCGATCGCCAAGGAACGGATCACGCGGGCCAAGCATGCGTCGGGCTTCTACAAGGAAGTGATCGACTACTGCCTCGACGCCGAGGGCATCACGCTCGACGACGTCGATCTGGTCGTGCGCAATTGCTACATCCTGCCGGTTCAGGAGATGGAAGAGCGGCTGGTCTATTTCGACGCGCCGGGCTTTCTTCCCGAATTCGAACGCGGCGACGCGGCCCAGCATCCGCTGTATCTGTCGCACAATGACAAGGTGATCACGATCTCGCATCACCTCGCGCACGCCTACAGCGCTTTCGCGGTTTCGCCGTTCGAGGATGGCGTCGTGATGATCGTCGACGGCGTCGGCAGCTATCGCTCCGATGTGATGGAAGCGTTTCCCGCCAGCGATACTGCAACGCCGCTCGCGCGCGAGTCGGAGAGCTACTACAAGTTCAGCGGCACAAATCTGGAATGCCTGAAGAAGGTCTGGATGGAGCCGGATCGCGGGTTCCTCAGCGACGAATTCTACAACATGCCAGGCCTCGGCGCGCTCTACAGCCGCGCCTCGACCTACATCTTCGGCGACTGGAACAAGTGCGGCGAACTGATGGGGCTGGCGCCTTACGGCCGGCGCGACCAGGTCAAGCCTCTGCTCGAAATGAAAGACGGCGAGTTGCGCGTGCCGCACTGGACCGCCGATTTCAAGCAGCCCTATGTGTTCGAGCCGGGCAAAGATTGGGAGAAGAGCCCGGCGATGCGGCACTGGGAGGATTTCGCCTGGCGCACGCAGGATGATACCGAAAACGTGCTGCTGGCGCGCGCCCGCTGGCTGCGCGAGACGACCGGCGCAAAAAACCTCTGCATGGCCGGCGGCGTGGCGCTGAACTGCGTCGCGAACGGGCGGGTGGCCCGCGAGGCCGGTTTTGAAAACGTCTGGATCCAGCCCGCGGCCGGCGACGACGGTATTGCGATCGGCTGCGCCTATTACGGCTGGCTCGAGATCCTGAAGCAGCGCCGCGACTTCGTGATGGATCATTCCTATGTCGGCAGGCGGTACAGCGATCAGGAAGCCGCCGCGGAACTGCAGAAATTCCTGGTGCGCATCCAGGTCGATGCCGTCAAGAGCGACAATGTCTGCCGCGACACCGCAAAGCTGCTCGCCGATCAAAAGGTAATCGGGTGGTTTCAGGACCGCTCCGAATTCGGGCCGCGCGCGCTCGGCAATCGCAGCCTGATCGCGGACCCGCGCAAGCCTGAAATGAAGGACATCCTCAACAGCCGCGTCAAGCACCGGCAGGCGTTCCGCCCGTTCGCGCCCATCGTACTGGCCGAGCGGATGAAGGAAATCTTCGAGGGTGACGAGGATTCACCGTTCATGCTGATCGCGAAGCCGGTTCGCCCCGAATGGCGCGAAAAAATTCCGGCGATCGTGCATGTCGACGGCACCGCGCGGGTACAGACCGTGCGCGAGGCGACCAATCCGATGCTCTATCGCCTCCTGAAGGAGTTCGAGGCGCTGACCGGCGTTCCCGTGCTGATCAACACCTCGTTCAACATCAAGGGCGAGCCGATCGTGGAAACGCCGCAGGATGCCGTGAACTGCTTCCTGACCACGGGCGTCGATCATCTGGTGATTCACGATACGATCGTGTCGAAGACCGCGATGCACAAGGTGGTCGCGCCGCTGGTCAACATCGCGGCCGACGTGCGGACGCTGGTGGCATCGACCGCGCAGCCGGCTTGACACCGGCTGTGCGCATCAGCCCGGCGTCGCCGGCGTGGCTTTCGGCGGCGTCGGTTTGAGCGGCTTGTCCTGCCGCTTCGACCAGGAGATGTAGTAGGCCACGACGGTCATGATCGCGATGCCGGTCACGCTGACGAAGATCTGCGCGAGCAGCGAGCCCGAGCTCATCGATAGTTGGAAGTGCCCGACGAACGACAGAAACACGCCGACGCAGAACACAGCGAGCGACTGCTGGCCACAGACCACCAGCGGATCAAAAATCTTCCACTCCAGGCCCGGCCATTCCTTCGGCACGAAGCGGATGACCAGGATCACGATCGCGACGAAGTGCAGGAAGCGGTAGGGCGCCAGGTTGGTCTTGTCGTTCGGGTTGAACGTCGCATACAGCCACTGCGGGAACAGGTCGCCGAAGGCCGTGAATTTGCCGGCCATGGTCATGATCAGCGAGAAGACCAGATAGGCGACGCACAGATAGATCGTGGCGGGCGCGTTGATGATGTGGAGGTTCTTACGGGCGCCGCCGAGCGCGCACCAGGCGCCGAAGACGAACAGCACCTGCCAGGCGAACGGGTTGAAGTACCACGTCCCCTGCGGGTAGGCGGGCAGGTTCCAGCCGGTCTGCCGCGACACCAGCCACAGCACGATGGCGGCGATCATGGTCCAGTTGGGCTGGCGCAGCATGATCCACAGCACCGGCGGGAACAGTCCCATCAGCACGATATAGAGCGGCAGCACGTCGAGATTGACCGGCTTGAACTTCAGGAACAGGCCCTGCCGCAGCGTTTCCGTTGCGTTGTCGACGAGGCCGGCCACGTTGAAGTCGTTGACCAGTTGGGAGTCGCCAAAACGCAATGCGAGATAGCTGATCGAGGCGATGTAGATCACGAACAGGATGATGTGGGCGACATAGAGCTGCCAGACCCGCTTGGTCAGCCGCGTGGCGCCGACGATGAAGCCGCGCTCCAGCATCATCCGGGCATAGACAAAGGAAGCGGTGTAGCCGGAAATGAAGACGAAAAGGTCGGCGGCGTCGGAAAACCCGTAGTTACGGGTGGTGATCCAGTTCACGACGTTGTCGGGGATGTGGTCCAGGTAGATCGCCCAGTTGGCGACCCCGCGAAACAGGTCCAGCCGGAGGTCGCGTCCTTTGTCGGGCAGGGTGGCGTTGATTTTCATGGCTGCCGTGTCGGGGTGATGGTTTGGGGAGAATGGCGCCGCCGATTCCTGGCCCGCCACTGGCTGGCTCAAGATTGTCACAGTACGGCATAATGACTATACCAATACGGAAATGGTACATCCGAGTTTCTGGAATCACCACGATTCCTGAAAGGTGTATCTATACTATCCCGGCGGTTTCCACCAACGGCTACCATGTCGCATTCGCTCGAGGACCTAACCATCCATGACCGCTCGCATTTTCAAGCCCGCCAAGAACGCGATGCAATCCGGCCGGGCGAAGACCCGGGAATGGCAGCTCGACTATGAACCCGAGCAGCCACGGGCGGTCGAGCCGCTGATGGGCTGGACCTCGTCCGGCGACATGAAGCAGCAGCTCACCCTGCATTTCGACACCAGGGAAGACGCGGTTGCCTATTGCGAGCGCAAGGGCATTGCCTACCAGGTGATCGAGCCCAAGGATTCGGTGCAGCGGCAGGTCGCCTACGCCGACAATTTTGCCTTCAAGCGGGCCGAACCTTGGACGCATTGAGCCTCTGAGCGGAGGGATATGCCTGCCGTCATGGCCGGGCTTGTCCCGGCCATCCACGTCTTGCCTGGTTGCCGCACCGAAGACGCGGATGTCCGGCACAAGGCCGGGCATGACGGATCCGCGATTATTGTGCCGGGGCGGGCGGGATCGGCAGCGGCGCGTCCTTGGCGACGCCGAGCACCGGAAACGTCCTGATGTTGCGCACTTCGGGCATCGCGGAAAACTGCAGAAGCTGCTGGTGCATGCCCTCGACGTTTCGCGCGACGCATTTGAGCAGATAGTCGGCATCGCCCGAAATGCGCCAGCTCTGCAGCACCAGCGGCACGGTGGCGATGGATTTCTCGAACGCCTGCAGCGGGGCCTGGGCCTGGCTCTGCAACTGAATCAGGACAAAGGAAATCACCTCGTAGCCGAGGCGGGTTTCGTCGAGGGTCGCCCTGATGGCGCTGACATAGCCGCGTTCGCGTAAAGCGCGCACCCGCCGCCGGCAGGGCGGCTCCGACAGGCCGACCCGCTCCGCGAGCTCATTGTTGCGGATGCGGCCATCCCGCTGCAGCTCGGACAGGATTTTGAGGTCGATGTCGTCGAGGGGCGGGCGTTCCGTCATCGGCGCGCCAGCCTGCCGCGCGTGGGCGCCCTCGGGGCAGGGGCGCGCCCGGCTTGAGCCCGCCTGGGTGTTGCGGTTGGCGCGACGCTCGACAGCACCAGCTTTTCGTGGGCGGCGACGATGGCTTCCTTGGTCAGCCGCCCGCCGGGCCGGTACCAGGCGGTGAGTCCGGTCAACAGCGCCAGGATAGCGAATGTCGCGACCTGGATGTCGACGACTTCGAACTCACCTTCCGCAACGCCCTCACTGAGGATTTCCGCAAGCCGCCGCTCATAGGCGCCGCGCAGGGCGACGATGGCTTCGTAGTTCCTCGGCTCGAGGCTGCGCAGCTCGGAATTGGCGATGAAGACCTCGCGCTTGCGGGTCATGTGGTAGGTGACATGGAACGCGGTGAAGGCGCGCAGTCTGTCGACCGGCCGCTGTTTGCCCTGCAGCGCGCGATCGAGCTGGCGTAACAGTTCGTTGATGTGATCGCGGATAAGCTCGAACAGCAATTCCTGCTTGGTCGAGATGTGGTTGTAGAGCGAGCCCGACTGGATCCCGACCTCGGCGGCGAGCTGGCGCAGGCTCATGGCGGCGTAGCCGTGTTCGAAGATCAGGCGCAGTCCGGCTTTGCGGATCGACTCCATCGTCTTCGGGCCGTGTGAGCCGATCGTTCGCGCCATGAAGCCTCTGAGGTATGACCCTCGTAGAAACGAGCGGTCGATTGTATAATCCTGGCACGAAAGCACAGGTATTTCAATCTCATGGAGCGATCATTTGTGCCATCTCAGGTTCCACTTGCGGCTGAGTTAAAAAAACGTATGATCGTTTAATTCAAGTGCGATGGCGGGGGAACGATGGCTGCGAACAGGGCGCTGCTGCTCAACTTCGATCTCGGCGAGACCGCGGATGCGATTCGCGAGACGGTGCATTCGTTTTCGCAGAACGAGATCGCGCCGCGCGCCGCCGAAATCGACCGCAGCAATCAATTCCCGCGCGACCTCTGGCCCAAGATGGGCGCGCTCGGCCTGCACGGCATCACCGTCGAGGAGGAGTATGGCGGGACGGGCCTCGGCTATCTCGAGCACTGCATTGCAGTGGAGGAGATGTCGCGGGCTTCTGCCGCGGTCGGGTTGTCCTATGGCGCCCATTCCAACCTCTGCGTCAACCAGATCCGACGCAACGGCAATGAAGCACAGAAGCGCAAATACCTGCCAAAGCTCATTTCGGGCGAACATGTCGGCGCGCTGGCGATGTCAGAGCCCGGCGCAGGTTCGGACGTGGTGTCGATGAAGACCCGCGCCGACAGGAAGGGCGATCGCTTCGTGCTGAACGGCAACAAGATGTGGATCACCAACGGTCCGGTCGCCGATACGCTGGTGGTCTACGCCAAGACCGACCTCAACGCCGGTCCGCGCGGCATGACCGCCTTCATCATCGAAAAGGGCATGAAAGGGTTTTCCACGGCGCAAAAGCTCGACAAGCTCGGCATGCGCGGCTCCGACACCTGCGAATTGCTGTTCGAGGATTGCGAGGTGCCGGAGGAGAACGTGCTCAGCGAAGTCGGCCGCGGCGTCAACGTCCTAATGTCCGGCCTCGACTATGAGCGCGCGGTGCTGGCGGCGGGCCCGATCGGCATCATGCAGGCCTGCATGGACGTGGTGCTGCCTTACGTGCACGAGCGAAAACAGTTCGGCCAGCCGATCGGCACCTTTCAATTGGTGCAGGGCAAGGTCGCCGACATGTACACCACGATGAACGCCTCGCGCGCCTATGTGTATGCCGTCGCAAAAGCCTGCGACCGCGGCGAGACCACGCGCGAGGACGCGGCCGGCGCGATTCTCTACGCAGCGGAAAAAGCCACCCAATGCGCGCTCGATGCCATCCAGCTGCTGGGCGGCAACGGCTACATCAACGACTATCCGACCGGGCGGCTGCTGCGCGACGCCAAGCTTTATGAAATCGGCGCCGGCACCAGTGAAATCCGCCGCATGCTGATCGGCCGGGAACTGTTCGAAAAGACAGCCTGAACTTCACATCGGGGCCAGGATGGTACAGGCTGGCGTCCCGTATGGGCCGCCCCGACCGTCCTGAAGCCATCCTCCGGGTCCTCCAGCATCCAAAGAAATGCCGACCATGCCGCTTCATTCCACCATCGCCCCCGCGTCCTCCGAGTTTGCCCGCAACGCCGACGTGATGCGCAGCCTGGTCGCGGAGCTTCGCGAAAAACTTAAGGTCGTGTCCGGCGGCGGCGGCGAGGTCTCGCGCAAGCGGCATACGTCGCGGGGCAAGATGCTGGCGCGCGAACGCGTCGACCTGCTGGTCGATCCCGGGACTGCCTTCCTCGAATTGTCGCCGCTGGCGGCCCATGGCCTCTATGGCGGCGATGTCCATTCCGCCAGCGTCATTACCGGCGTCGGGCGCATTTCCGGCCGCGAATGTGTCATCGTCGCCAACGACGCCACCATCAAGGGCGGCACCTACTATCCCATGACCGTGAAGAAGCATCTGCGCGCCCAGGACATCGCGCGGCAGAACAATCTGCCCTGCGTCTACATGGTCGATTCCGGCGGCGCCTTCCTGCCGATGCAGGACGAGATCTTTCCCGACGAGCGGCATTTCGGCCGCATCTTCTACAACCAGGCGCAGATGTCCGCGCAGGGCATTCCGCAGATCGCGATCGTGATGGGTTCCTGCACCGCCGGCGGCGCTTACGTGCCGGCGATGTCGGACGAGAGCATCATTGTGCGCAACCAGGGCACCATCTTCCTCGGCGGCCCGCCGCTGGTGAAGGCCGCGACCGGCGAGGTGGTGACGGCGGAAGAACTCGGCGGCGCCGACGTGCATTCGCGGCAATCCGGCGTCACCGATCATTATGCGCAGAACGACGCCCATGCGATCGGGATCGCGCGGCGGATCGTTGCGACGCTGAAACAGCCGACGCGCGCCAATCTGAACATGCGTGAGCCCCGCGAGCCGCTGTTTCCGGCGGAGGAAATCTATGGCGTGGTCTCGGCCGATGGCCGAAAGCCGTTCGACGTGCATGACATCATCGCCCGGGTGGTCGATGGCTCCGAGTTCGACGAGTTCAAGAAACTCTATGGTACCACACTGATCTGCGGCTTTGCGCATATCTGGGGCTATCCGGTGGGCATCATCGCCAATAACGGCATCCTGTTCAGCGAGAGCTCGCTGAAGGGCGCGCACTTCATCGAACTATGCTGCCAGCGCAATATCCCGCTGGTGTTTTTGCAGAACATCACCGGCTTCATGGTCGGCAAGAAATACGAGGCCGGCGGCATCGCGCGCGACGGCGCCAAGCTGGTGACGGCGGTGGCGACCGCCGGGGTGCCGAAGTTCACCGTCGTAATCGGCGGTTCCTACGGCGCCGGCAATTACGGCATGAGCGGCCGGGCGTACTCGCCGCGGTTCCTGTGGATGTGGCCCAATGCGCGCATCTCGGTGATGGGCGGCGAACAGGCGTCCATGGTGCTGAGCCAGGTCCGCCGCGACAATATCGAGGCCAAGGGCGAGAGCTGGCCGGCTGAGGAAGAAGACAAGTTCCGCGCACCCATTCGCGCGCAGTATGAACACCAGGGCAGCCCCTATTACGCAACGGCGCGGTTGTGGGACGACGGCGTGATCGACCCGGCCGATACGCGGCTGGTGCTGGGTCTCGGATTGTCGGCGTCGGCGAATGCGCCGATCGAACCGACGAAATTCGGCCTGTTCAGGATGTGATGCAGGAAACGATGATGGACCGCGCAAAACTTTACCGGCGTTTTCGCACGCTGCTGATCGCCAACCGGGGCGAGATCGCCTGCCGCGTTATCCGCTCCGCCCGCGCCATGGGCCTGCGCACCGTGGCGGTTTATTCCGAAGCCGACCGCGACGCGATGCATGTCGCGATGGCGGATGAGGCGGTGCTGCTGGGGCCGGCGCGGGCGCGGGACAGCTATCTCAACATCGAACGCGTCATCGATGCTGCGAAGAAGACCGGTGCCGAGGCCGTCCACCCCGGTTACGGGTTTCTGTCCGAAAATGCCGCGTTCGCGCAGGCCTGCCTGGATGCCGGCCTGGTGTTCGTCGGTCCCACCGCCGAGATGATGACGGCAATGGGCTCGAAGTCGGGCTCCAAGGCGCTGATGGAAAAGGCCGGCGTCCCTCTGGTGCCGGGCTACCACGGCGAGGCACAGGACGAGGCGACGCTCGCGAAAGCCGCCGACAGGATCGGCTTCCCCGTGCTGGTAAAGGCGTCCGCCGGCGGCGGCGGGCGCGGCATGCGCGCGGTCAATTCGGCCGGCGAGCTTTCAGCGGCGATCGTCAGCGCCAAGCGCGAGGCCAAGGCGGCGTTCGGCGACGACCGCATGCTGATCGAAAAGTTCGTGCAAAACCCGCGTCACATCGAGGTGCAGATCATCGGCGACAGCCATGGCAATCTGCTCTCGCTCTGGGAACGTGAATGCACCTTGCAGCGGCGGCACCAGAAGGTGATCGAGGAGGCGCCGTCGCCGACGCTGGACGCCACGCAGCGCGAAGCCGTCTGTGCCGCTGCGCGCAAGGCCGCCGCCGCCGTAAGCTATGTCGGCGCCGGCACCATCGAGTTCGTCTCCGACGGCAAGGACGTGTTCTTCATCGAGATGAACACCCGCCTGCAGGTCGAACATCCCGTGACCGAGCTGATCACCGGCGTCGATCTGGTCGAATGGCAGTTGCGGGTGGCGTTCGGCGAAAAACTGCCGATGGGGCAGGACGAGATCAAGCTGCACGGCCATGCCATCGAGGCGCGGGTCTACGCCGAAAATCCGCAGAAGAACTTCATGCCGTCCGTGGGCCGGATCAAGACCTGGCGCACGCCGGATGCCGTCGACGGCCTGCGGATCGACGCCGGCTATCGCGGCGGCGATGCGGTGTCGCCGTACTACGACGCCATGCTGGCCAAAGTGATCGCCTGGGCGCCGACCCGCCAGGCCGCGATCGAGCGGCTCAACCGCGGGCTGGAAGAAACCGACGTCCGCGGCATCGTCACCAATATCCCGTTCCTGTCGGCGCTCATCACGCATCCGAACGTGCGCGCCAATACCATCGACACCGGCTTCATCGAGCGGGAGCTGAAGAAGCTGACGGAATCATCCGGCGAGGCCGGCGATCTCGAGCTTTGCGCCGCGGTCGCGGCGATCGTCGACGGCGAGCAGAAATCCGCTCCCAAGGACTCGCCGTGGCAGACGTTTGGCTGGATGCCGGTCGGCAGGCGGCAGCGGGTGTTCTCGTTCCGTCAGGGACAGGGCGCCGAGCACAAGGTGACGCTGCACTATGGCTCCGGGCCGATGACGCTCTCGATCGGCAAGCACGACTTCGTCGTCGCGATCTCGCCGGTGAATGATGGCAGCTTCGATCTGACGATCGACGGCATGAAATCGCGCGTCACCGCCGTGATCGAGGGCCACGAGCTTTACTTGCGCACCCGCAACGGCCGCTTCGATCTGCACTGGATCGATCCATTCGGTGGCGAGACCGAGGAACAGGTCGGCGAGGACAAGATCGTGGCGCCGCTGCCGGGCACCGTGGTCGCGCTGCTGGCCGAGGAGGGCGCAACGCTGGAAAAGGGTGCGGCGATCCTCACGCTGGAAGTGATGAAGATGGAGCAGACGCTGCGCGCGCCGTTCGCAGGTGTATTGAAGAAGATCAAGTGCAAGGTCGGCGATATCGTCGGTGAAGGCGTCGAACTGGCCGAAATCGAGCCGGCGGCATCATGAGCGACCGTGTCCACATCGTCGAGGTCGGCCCGCGCGACGGGCTGCAGAATGAGAAGACCCCGATCAGCGTCGCCGACCGGATCGTTTTCGTCGAGGCGTTAATCGATGCCGGGGTCACATCGGTCGAGGTCGGCGCGTTCGTGTCGCCCAAGGCGATCCCGCAAATGGTCGGATCGGCCGAGGTGCTGCGCGGCGTCAGCCATCACAGGGATTGCGAACTGCCGGTGCTGGTGCCGAACGAGAAAGGTTACGAGGCCTCGCAGGCTGCCGGCGCCAAACTGATCGCGATATTCGCGGCGGCATCGGAGAGTTTTTCGCGCGCCAATATCAATTGCTCGATTGCGGAATCGATTGAGCGGTTCAAGCCGGTGCTCGCCCGTGCCAAGGCCGATGGCGTGCGGGTGCGCGGCTACATTTCGACCGTGCTCGGTTGTCCCTATGAGGGCGAGATCAAGCTGCAGGCGGTGGTCGATGTCGCAAAGGTCCTGTGGGATCTCGGTTGCTACGAAGTCTCGCTCGGCGACACCATTGGCGTCGGTACGCCGCTGAAGGCGCGGCAATTGCTGCGTGCGGTCGCTGGTCATGTGCCGATGGCCAAGCTGGCGATGCATTTCCACGACACCTATGGGCAGGCGCTCGCCAATCTCTACGCCGGGATGGAAGAGGGCTGCCGCGTGATCGATTCCGCCGCCGGCGGGCTCGGCGGCTGCCCCTACGCCCCCGGCGCGACCGGCAACGTCGCGACGGAGGACGTGGTCTACATGCTCGAAGGCATGGGCATTGCGACCGGCGTCGACATGACAAAACTGGTGGCCGCGACCAATGTCGTGAGCGGGCTGATCGGCCGTCCGCCGGTCAGCCGCGTCGCGGCGGCGTTGAATGCGAAGGCGCGGGCGGCGAAGTAGGCGGCCTACGCCGCCTTCAGTCCGACGCTCGGCAACACCGGCCGGTTCTTCAGCGCTTTCGCCATCATCGCTTCGACCTCGGCCTTCTCGTGTGGCAGCAGCGCCAGCCGTGGCGGGCGGGTCAGGGCGGAGCCGCGGCCCATGATGTGCTCGCACAGCTTGATGCACTGGACGAGGTCCGGACGGGCATCGAGGTGCAGCAGCGGCATGAACCATTCGTAGAGCGGCATCGCCTCGGCGTAGCGACCCGCTCTGGCGAGGCGGAACAGCGTCTCGCCCTCGCGCGGGAAGGCGTTCGACATGCCGGAGACCCAGCCCACCGCGCCCATCGCCACGCTTTCGACAATGACGTCGTCGAGGCCGGCGAACAGCACAAAACGATCGCCGACCATGTTGCGGGTGTCGATGAAGCGGCGCGTATCGCCTGAGGAATCCTTGAAGCATACGACGGTTTCGACATCGGCAAGCGTCGCGAGAATGTCCGGCGTCACATCGTTTTTGTAGATCGGCGGATTGTTGTAGAGCATCACGGGCAGGTCGGTCGCGGTGGCAACCGCGCGGAAGTGTGCGGCGGTCTCATGCGGTTTTGATGAATAGACCAGCGCCGGCATCACCATCACGCCGTCGATGCCGACACGCGCGGCTTCTTTCGCGGTCTCGACGGCGAATGCGGTGGTGAACTCGGCAATGCCGCACAGGACGGGCACGCGGCCGGCGGCGACCGACTTCGCCGTCTCCATGATGGCGATCTTTTCCTTGCGCTCGAGCGAGGTGTTCTCGCCGACCGACCCGCAGACGATCAATCCCGAAACGCCGTCGCGGATCAGGCCGTCCATGACCTTGGCGGTGGCATCGATATTGAGCGACAGATCGTCATTGAATTGGGTGGTGACGGCCGGGAAGACGCCTTCCCAGGAAATGCGTGGGCTCATTGGTGCTCCGATTGGGATTGGCCGGCGGATCTGATCGATCCGCCGGATTTGATTGGAAGAAGGAGGGAGGATCAGAGCGTCGCGCCGACCTTGCGCAGCTCGGCGAGGACGGGGGCCTTCGGCAGCCAGATCTTGTCGAACTCGGCGATGACAGCCTCGGTATCCTTGACGTCGACCTGACGGATCGGGATCGGCGCGCTCTTGAAATTCTCGATCAGCTTTGGCTCGTTGCCAGCAAGCTCGTCGATCTGGGCATCGAGCGTGGATTTGACGGTCTTGGTGATCAACTCGCGGTCGGCGGCCGGCAACGATTGCCAGACGCGGCCGGAAACCACCGCCGCCATCGGCATGAAGACGGCGTTCATCTGCAGGATGACCTTTGAGACCTTGTCGAAACGCTGGTTCCAGGAGAACTCGAGATCCGCCTCGAGGCCGTCGACCTGGCCGTTGGCCATGGCGTCGAACACCTGCGGCGTCGGGATCGGCGTCGGTGCCGCGCCCAGCGACGAATAGAAATCGCGATAGACCGGCGTCGGGTTGATGCGCAGCTTCATGCCCTTGATGTCGGCCAGGCTCGTCAGGTCCTTTGACGAGAACACGGCGCGCATACCGGTGATGCCCCAGCCCAGCCCGATCGTTCCGGTTTCCTGCGGCAGCACCTCGAACAGCTTGATCGCCGCGGGATGGCGAACGAATTTGGCGACCGCCGGCGTCGAACGCACGATGTAGGGCGCGTTGATCGCCGCGATATGCGGCACGCGCGAACCGAGCTCGGCGGCCTGGATGAAGCCCATGTCGAGCGCGCCAGACTGCAATTGCTGCATCATCGCCGGCTCGTTGCCGAGCTGGCCGGAGTGAAACACCGTCATGGTCAGGCGGCCGTTGGTCGCCGCCTTGAGATCGTCGCCGAGTTTCAGCGCCGCCTTGTTCCAGGAATGGCCGTTGGGCGTGATCAGGCCAAGGCGAAACTCCTTGGCCTGCGCCAGCGCCAACGACGGCGCAAACAGTGGCACGGCCGCGCTGGCGGCGAGGAAGCGGCGACGGGAAAGCGACATGCGTGAACTCCTTTAGGATTTGAACCTATTTGATGAGGACGAGAGAAAGCGACGGATAGAGCGAGAGCAGCACCAAGAGGACGCAGGAGACGACGAACAGCGGCAGCGTCACGAGGAACATCTTTCCCGGCTTGGCGCCGGTGACGGCAGCCGCGACGAAGAAGCAGAGGCCGACCGGAGGAGACAGCAGTCCGAGCACCAGATTGATCACGACGACCACGCCGAAATGGCGCGGATCGATGTGATAGATGTCAGTGGCAACCGGCAGCAGGATCGGGACCGTCATGATCAGGCCGGGAATGCCGTCGATGACGGTGCCGATGACGAGCAGGATCACGTTGCAGATCAGCATGAAGCTGACCGGATCCTTGGCGACCGTCTGGATCCAGGCGGCGGTCTCCTGCGGGACTTTTCCGAAGATGAGGACCCAGGAGAATACGGCGGCGGCAGCGACCAGGAACAGCACGATGGCCGAGTAGATTCCCGCGCGCAGCATCATCTGCGGCAGTTGCGAGAACTCGAACTCCCTGGTCCAGTATTTTCCGACCAGCGCCGCCGCCACCGCGCCGATGGCTGCGGACTCTGTCGCGTTGGCCAGCCCGCCGAGGATGCTGCCCACGATCACGATGGGGATCAGCAGCGTCGGCGACGTCCGCAGGATGGTCCCCACGCGCTGCCGCGGGGTCTGATAATCGGCCTTGGGATAATTGTAGACGTATCCCATCAGGGCGATGACGACGCAGAACATCGCCGTGAGGATCACGCCCGGCACGATGCCGGCAATGAGCATGTCGCTGACGGACACCTGCGCCAGCACGCTGTAAACGACGAACATGACCGATGGCGGGATGATCGGCCCGAGCATGCCGCCATAGGCGGTGAGCCCCGCCGCAAAGGTCTTGTCATAGCCCTTCTTCTCCATCTCGGGGACCATGATCTGCGCCATGATCGCGACCTGCGCGGTCGCAGATCCCAGGATGGAGGAGATGAACATGTTGGCGAGGATGTTGACGTAGGCGAGGCCGCCTTTCAGCGAGCCGACAAAGGCCATCGCCATATCGACGATGCGCCGGGTAATGCCGCCGCCATTCATGATCTCGCCGATCAGGATGAAGAGCGGGATGGCGATCAGGCCATAGCTGTCGACGCCGCCGAACAGCTGCAGCGGATAGGACTGGAACAGGACGGGATTGCCCGACGCGACGATATAGATGAGGCCCGCGAGGCAAAGACAAAGCCCGATCGGCACCCCGACCAGCATGATTGCGATGAAGGCAGCCGAGGTGATCACTAGTTGACCCCGTCGAGCTCGGAGAGCTGAAAGCCTTTTGGCGGCGTGCGCGGGACCAGTTCGAGGTCTTCCAGCAGGTTGGCGAGGCCATGGACGGTCATCGACACCGCGAAGATCGGGAGCGTCAGGTAGACGACCCAGGTCGGCCAGTTCAGCGTCTGCGTGCGTTCGGTGTAGAGGAAGTTGAAGGTTTCGGCGGCGAGCTTGCGCCCGTCGAAGCCGGCGCGGGCAAGGCCGACCGGGTCCATCCAGAGCACGCAGGTCGCGATCAGGGCGACACCGAACAGCACGACCATGCCGGTGGCGATGATCTTGGCCGCCTTCTGACTGCGCGCCGAAAGGCGCTCGGTCATCATGGTGACCGCGAAGTCGAGCCGCAGCCGCGTCATGGCGGAGGCGCCGATGAACGTCAGCCAGACCACGCAGTAAACAGCGGATTCATCGATCCAGTAGATCGGAAAATGCGAGTAGCGCGTGACGACGTTGATCAGGATCAGGGCCGTCAGAAGATACATCAGCCCCATCAAAGCAAGGCGCTCGCATGCCAGCAGCGCGCTGGAGGCGCCGACAACGATCCGTCGGGCGCTGAAAGCCGGCGCGTCCGGAACCGTCTGCTCGATCATTGAAAGACCCCCGCTGCCCCTGAGATTTAGCGTGCGTTTCAGAAATGTATAATTTATACAATCGTGTCAAACGCAAATTCTGGGCAGAATCCGCCCCAGACTGCTTTTGTCAGGGCAGGCGCTCTTTCGACGTGCAAAACTTGCTCTCTTCGCCTGGAGCGGTGAGATGACGGAAGCTGGAATGAAAGTCCCTCTCAAGCACCGGACCTTGTCGGCTGCGATCGTCGACCAGCTGAGGCAGTCGATCCTCGACGGGACCTATCCGGCCGGATCCCAACTGCGGCAGGACGCCTTGGGCGAGGCCTACGGCGTCAGCCGCATTCCGGTGCGCGAGGCGCTGTTTCAGCTGGAAGCCGAAGGGCTGGTGCGTATCGTTCCGCAAAAGGGCGCCATCGTCTCCGAGCTCTCGCTCGACGAAATCAACGACGTGTTCGATCTGCGCGGGATTCTGGAGCCGCGGTTGTTGGCGCAATCGGCGCCGCATTTCACGGACGAAGACTTTGCCGGGCTGGCTGACATCCAGAAGCGCTTCGAGAAGGCGATCAAAGCGGGCAATGTCAGCGAGTGGGGGCAACTCAATGCTGACTTCCATATGGCGTTGTACGTTCGCGCACGGCGGCCGCGTACCAGGGCGATCGTCATCGCATTGCTGCAGACCAGTGACCGCTATACGCGCTTGCAGCTCTCCAACACCAAGACGATGGGAACGGCCGAAAAAGAGCACGCCCATTTGATCGCGTTGTGCCGGGCCCGGCAGATCGACGAGGCCTGCCGGTTTCTGGCGCAGCATATCGAGGCGGTGCGGACCGACCTGCTGCAGGTCGTCGGCGGCGGCTCGATCGCGGCGCAAGCACGGCTTTAAAGGCGGGGCCGCGCGCTCCCGGGAAGACTAGCCCATCATCGGCTGCACCAATCGCGAAGCGTTTACGCGGGGGAACGAAACTCCAACCGTCCTCCATTGGCGTTCAACTATCCGTGACAATGCCGGAACGTGGAGGCTGGCCGGTAACAAACACGGTCACCGCATCGTCGTTGGAGGAAGCGGCGGATGTCGCTTTCGAGAAACCAACCCAAAGGACCAGACCCCATGACCACGACCCGTATCGGCCTCAGCCTGTCTGCCGCCCTCGTTTCGCTCGGCCTTGCGTTCGCGCCAGCTGCTTTCGCTCAGGACAAGATGGGCAAGGACGACGGAATGAAGAAGGATTCGATGTCCAAGGATTCGATGTCCAAGGACGCGATGAAGAAGGATGACGGCATGAAGAAGGACGGCATGATGAAAGACGGCATGAAAAAAGACGACGGCATGAAAAAGAACTGAGCCGCGCCGTCATTCGCTGCCGGCAAGCGCGTAGCGTTGCGCAAAGGCAGCGACGATTGAACCAGGGTCCCCGGTTTTTGGGTCCCGCAGGTTTTGCGATTTCCGGATGCGGCATCACGTACGCATCCGGAGATCTGGTGCTGATGTACCGGCCCGCAATGCCGGGACGCTTGAAATCGGGCTGAATGGATCCCGGCGAGAGGCAGCGGTGCGCCCGCTCCCTTGCTTACTTCTTCTTGCCCTTGCCTTTGCGGGCAGCGTAACGGGCATCGCGCTTGGCCTTCTGCTCGGCCTCCAGCGCCGCCAGCCTGGCGGCTTCTTCTTCCTTTTCACGCGCGACCCGGGCAGCCTCCGCCGCGGCGGCCTCGGCCTCGAGACGCTTCTGCTCGGCCTTTGCGGCTTCCTTGGCCTCTCGCGCCTTGGCGCGGGCGGCGGCCTGGGCCTCGCGCTCGGCCTGACGGCGCTGCACTTCGGGATCGTCGAGTCCCGGCTTGGCGCGAAACTTGTTCAAAATGTCCTGCCGCGCCTGCATCGCGGCCTTCTGGCGATCCGCAAAGCTCGGTTCCTTGAATCCGCTCATAAAAAGGCCTTGTCGCTTTCTCTATGGGGTTTGCGCGCGCCACGGGCGCGGGATGGGGCCTAAGTAAGTGAACCCGGGACAAAACGCCAGCGTCGAAATGGGCCGGCAGAGCAGGGGAGACTTGCGTGACCGGAAAAACAGCCCCTTGGGGGGCAGGGCCTCGTCCGGGGCGCAGCCGTTTCGGGAAGTGACGCGCTGTCCTAGAACTGATCGCTACGGCCACCGGGGCCGAGAACACGCGCCACCGTCATCACCGTTATCGCGATCCGGTCCGCGGCGCGCTGCGCCTCCAACCTGTCGCGCGCATTTTCCCTGATCATGATCTCGATCAGTTCGAGCCGCTTAGGCTCGTCGACGGCTTCCGCCAGCAGTTTCTTGTACCTGACGTAGTCATAGCCCGTTCCCTGCTCATCCATCGCACGCCCCGCCCACGCGCTCACCCCGAGCACACAGTGTCAGGTATGAGATTCGCGCAGGCAATGGAACTGGTCGAGTTATACCCGCTTTCACCTTAAGCCGGGAGTGCGCACATCTCCGTTTAAGCCAGGCGTGCGCACATCTCCGTGTAGTGTGAACCCGTTCACCAGGATCAAAGCAGGTCGTTCCTATTGTTCCAGCGTCTCAACTGGAGCGATCGCCATGCCCCATAATTGGTGGACCCGCAAAAACATTGCGCTCATCGCCGCCGTGATCGCACTTGCCTTTACGGGTCTCATGATGATCGGCCTGTCCCATCCGGAGCCGGCCGCCAGCGCCGAGCTCGGACCTGATTGGCGCTGCAGCCGGCTGGCCTTTGTGTTCACGAGCTGCAGTCGGTTCAGGGACAGCCGGCTGCTGGCCGTTCGTGTCGCCAAAATCCCGGTGTGCGGACGGCTGCGGACGTAATAGGATCGTCCGGTAACGGGGTTCGACCGGAGTTTTTCATGCAGAAACTGTCTCGTCTCGTGGTTGCCGCATCGGCGGTTGCCCTTTTCGTTCTGCCGTCCAGCGTTGCGCTGGCGCAGGGTGCGCCCAGTGGCGGAACCGCACCGGCGCCTCCGCCGGCGGCTTCCACTCCCACACCGGAGGCCAAGCCCCTTGAAAAGACGCCTGCTGAAAACGCGGCCCCTCAACAGAAGACGGCGGTGAAGAAAAAGAAGCCGGCCAGGATGACGCGGCAGCAGGAGATCGATCGTTCCGTCGAGCGTGGCACGGTGCCGGCGCGTTATCGGAACTCAGTGCCGAAAGAGTATCAGCAGTATATTCCGTTCGACAGGCAGTAGAGCGCGGCGGCTCGCCGTCGGGGCGCGCTGCAATTGCGTGCCGGACACACACAAGCAATAAGCACCACCTTATCGCACCGTACTCGTACGGATTGGCTGGGCGCGAGCGGCGCATCTATAACGACGGCGCTTGCAGCGGGGGGCAGGGCGTTCGTTCATCATCACGACGAACGCTTGCCACTGGAGGCCACGAGGCCCGGACTCCTAGGCACTCCGGGCCTCGTCTAGCTCTTCGTCGCCTCTCAGGCCCCTCACATCGGAATTCTGCAAACGCCGCATGCGGTCATGGAGCGACCGGGGTGTCGGCGATCAACGTCGTGCGCGGCGGACCTCGTCAAGGACGCGGGCTTGCCGCTCTTTGCGTCCGAGGAACAGACGTAGACGGGCGGCCTGAAGGTCTCCAAGTCCGAGGTCAGCCGGCGATGCCGGCCGATGCGCGGACCGGGCAAAAAGAGCGCTGGATCATCGTGATTTCAGCCGACGATTTGCGCCGTGTTGGTTCCATTCTGCTGGACCGTCCGGGCTCGCCGACAAGCGCGGCTACAAAAATCAACACCATTCAAGATATTTTTAAATTTCCTTTAAGTTAAAAATGAGTTCCTGTTAGCGCCGCACCGCCGCGCGGCCCGAATAGCCGGGCGCCGCCCCTTACACCTACCCCAGGGAGACGCGCGCTCGGCTATTGTGGGCCGCCCGGGTCAGGCATTTTGACCCTTATCACCTCCCGGTTTCGACGACCGGGGGGCTCGGCGGTATTGAGGGCGGACAAGATGGTTTGTCGCCTTTCGTCGACGGAACCGGACCAGACTATCGGATTTCACCCCAAACGATGTCACCCGGCGGCAACAATGGGGGTGATTCAAGATGCATCCTGTGGGCGAGTGGAATGTAAGAAACTACTCGTAGCCGGCGCGGCGCACGGTGACGCGGCACAAGCCATCGCAGCCGATCTGGCGCGCGGCGCCGAGCGAGAAGTCGAGAACCCGGCCGCGGGCATACGGCCCGCGATCCTGCACCGGGCAACGTATCTTCTTGCCGTTTTCCAGATTGGTGACGACGAAGATGGTGCCAAACGCTTCGGTACGGTGCGCGCAGGAGACCTCGTTGGCCTTGAAACGCTTGCCGCGCGCGTCCCACTCGCCCTGCCAATAGACGGAGGCTTCCTGATCGTCCGCCGGCGGCCGGGCGATCCGCCCCATCCACTTTTCCTGAAAGGTGTCGGCGAAGGCCTGCGGCGACGTCAGCGCGAGCGCCAGCGCTGCAAACCGTAGTCTTGATGCACCGCAGTTCTTGCGGCGGCGATACTCTGCCATGACCACAACATTCTGTTGCTGGACAGGCTCGCGCCCGGCCGGAAGTTCCGCACCAAAGTTCCGACCGGACTTTGCCGTTGGCGTGGCGGAGATGTGGCAAGATTGAGTTGAGTGCGACGCCGCATGGCTCGGTTTGCGCGCAGCGGTCGAGGGCGGCGGCATCAGGAAAGCGTCAAGAACAGACTTGTCGTTTCAGATCGTTGCTTGAGTTGCGATGTGCGTTGAACCAATCTATCACTGGTTGTGCAGGTGATTCTTAAACACAGTTTCGCTGCATTATCTGATATTCAGGTCTGACGGAGCCTTGCAACTCGGAGAACCCTACTTTCGAGCGGCGGTTATTGTTGGAACATCTACCGCTGGACAAGAGATGTGTGATTGGCTTGTTCCGATACTTGCTGCCAACATCGCTTCAACCAATTCTGCTTGGGGACGATCGTGAACCGGAATGACTTCAGATCGATGTCCACCGAGGAGCTTTGGGCGCTTCACGAAGAGATTGCATCCAGGCTCGCGGACGCGCTGCTTGCTGAAAAGCGCGTGCTCGAAGATCGGCTGAGGCAACTTAAGGGTGGTGTCGAAGAGCGCGTGATTTCGCCGACGGGTCGGCGCCCGTATCCTGCTGTCGTTCCGAAGTTCCGTAATCCAGATCGGCCGTCCGAGACGTGGGCAGGACGCGGCAAGACTCCGCGCTGGCTTGCTGCAAAGTTGAAATCCGGCAAGCAGATCGATGACTTTCGCATCAGGCACGTCGCATAAGGGAGCGGACAGGCCGGCTGCAGATGCATTTCCCAATAGTCCTGATCCGCTCGCCCTGACAGCCTTCCGTCATTTCAAAACATCGGCCAGTAAGGTCGGTCGTATTTCAGATGCTGACGTCGGGCCCGTGCTTCATGTCCCGACCTGAGCGTTGGCGCGCGGGGCTGAGCGCGCCTTCGTGCGCGCTTCGAGCGCCCTGACAATTCCCATATGGGCAAACAGCATGGGAGCACGGTCTTCCGCAGCATCGATCAACATCTGAACGGCAAGCCGCCATTCCTGACAGTCGCGCTCTGTCGGAGGAAGTGTCCTGATGTAGCTGGCGGCGTCGCGCAGGGTCTGTGCGGGCGGTCCTTCCGGGAGAGGGACAGGTTGAGGGAAAGGACGATCCCAGGACATTACCGAACTCCCGTCATGGACCTCCAAACGAGCCCCACGCAAAGGGACGCGACCGAACAGTCATCAAATGCATGCAACGTCTTCCGGCGGGCCGGAAGCGCAGGGATTCGACGCATTGTCAGGATATTGGTTCCAGAGCCTGCACATCAATTGTCAAGGCAGAGGTTCACCTCGAGCGGTGACGATGGAGGAGCCGGTCTGCACGCCGATCAGTTCTGAAACGCAACGCCGACGAAATCGCCTTGTCGCCAGATCACGCGGCATTCGCGAATGGTGTGAAACTTGTCGAAACTCAATTCAAAATCCAACGGCAGCAAATTCAGGCTGTGGAGTTCAATTCCAGCCCCCATATTGGTCACGTCCTGAACGCGGCAGGTGAGGACGCCGCGCTGAGTGTCAAAGAACAGCAGCGCGTCTTTCGATATCGTCGTTCTCGTAATCGTTCGGCGTTCGAGTTCAATCGGTGTTTTCATCAATTCGTGCCATGCCGTGGCAAACAGGAGCTTATCGAAGGGCGCCCGGCTGGCCGTCAGGTTCGGCCATTTTCGTAAACAATCAATTTTAATGATCGCAGAAAGTCGCATGTCACGGGTAAGGTCTGCGGCGAGACGCTGCGATAGGGTATCATGTAGCGAAATGCATGCGTGTCCGCCGCCGAGGGTGGCGCGCAGGTGAACGGCGGGGCGCCCGGTCTTAAATCGGGCGGCCTAGGATATTAATAGGCCTGAGGCCGCTTTTGCCGTTTGTCGCGCGCAGCCTTTGGCCCGCCGTAATACGGGTTGACCACGCATTGCGCCGAGCGGCCCGAGGCCGACGCTGCGCACTGCGCCATCGTCCGGTAATGGCACTCAAAATAGAAATCCGCGATGCCCTGATACACCTGCAGGCAGACCGGATAGCTCGGATCGTAGGTCTGCGCCCGTGCAGGCGCGGGCAGGGCGATTGCCGCGGCCAGAATGATCAGCGCCGTTGCGCCGGCAGATGCGTGCGGCAGCTTCATGGTGACGTCCTTCCAACTTTTCCTGGTGCGCAATACGTTGCCCGCAGCACTCCGGTTTCAGACTTCGCGATCCTCAAATCCGTACTCTCGATAGATATCGGCGCGATCGGCGTGCGGGTTTAGCCGGCACTTTGCCTGGGCGAGATGCAGGTTCATGGTGCCTGGCTGACACTTGGCGGCCAGCAATTTCTTGATGTCGTCCATCTGTTGGCGCGATTGCTGGGTCGGTTTGAGTTGTTCGAGCGCGATCAGCGCCGTTGCCAGCGCTTCGGTGACGACCCACTCGTCGTGACCGGTAATTCCTTTTCTCGGCATGACGGTCCGCATCCTTTGTCAGGGCAACGGATCAATTTGTTGGCGGTATTATAAGCCGAAATTATGCCGAAGCCGCAAATCATGGCGTGCTGCCCCGGGCTTTCTTGGATCGTTGATCGACGTCGCGCCTGGCGCGCACAGACGCGCTGCAGTATCGGATTGATTGCGTGGACGGCAAATTAAATCGGCCATCCGAGTAGGTGCATTTGAAATTAAAAATCTGACTTAAGACAGCAAGTGTCTTGAATCGGCCTTGTTATGCTCATGTTTTATTTCGACGATGAGCCCTCGAAATCAAATCATGATTTGGGACCGTCATGAATTCAAATGACTTCAAGTCGATGTCGACCGACGAATTATGGGCACTCCATGAGGAAGTTGCCAAGCGGCTAGCTGCGGCGTTGACGGCGGAAAAGAGCCTGCTGGAAAGCCGTCTGAAGCTGCTCCAGCGCGGGATTGAAATTCGACCGGCGACTCCTGCCAACAAACCTGCGGCTGCTGCCAACAAATCGCCGGTTGCCAAATCTTCCGGCCGGAAGCGGCTGGGCGCCAGGCCCCCCGGCGCCAAATCCTCGGGTGCAAAGTCGTCGCGAGCCAAATCGTCCCGGGCCAAGGCGTTGCGCGTACGACGGCCCTATCCCGTGGTCGTACCAAAATACCGGAATCCCGAGCAGCCTTCGGAAACCTGGGCAGGCCGGGGCAAGACGCCCCGCTGGCTGGCCGCTCAATTGAAATCCGGCAGGCGGATCGACGATTTCCGGATCAGGTACGCCGCATAGACAAATCAGAAAGCCCGGCGGCTGGCTTCGGCTTTCTGAACGAGCTTGCGCAATGCCTGAACCTCGGCGAGCCGCCGGGCCAGCTTGGCGGCTGGGATAGGCGGCTTCCTCGGGGTTGACGGAGGTCGCTTGGCCTTGCTGTGCGCTACTCTTGCCGTCATGATGGCTGTCCCTGCGTATATAGCTTCCCCCGCAAGGTACCATGCCTCCGTGGCGGGCTCCGGGCTAGTGCAGGCGCGACACGGCGCGCAAAGATAGAGCCCCGTTCGGCCTCTGCAGCTGAAAGGCGCGGGCGTCGTGCCCTTCGTGCAACACACGTGGCTTCATCGCCCCGGGGATTGACGAGTTTTCCCGCCCGCCCACCTTTGGTCCGTTAGTCCAGATTTTTGCGCTTCAACCGCATCTGGGTATCGAATTTGAGGTCGTATTTCTTGCTGTCGCCACAGACGGCATCGTCGACTTCAAACTGCTGGTCGTCTTCGTCCATTTCGAATTTGCCGCCGTTACATCCCTCGGCCTGGACCGCGGCGGTGAGCTTGGCGCGCTCGTCCTCGGTAACCTGGCGGTCGGCGAGCGCGGGCAGGGCTGTAAGGGCGAGAATCGCCATCGATATCATCAGTCGCATGACACGTTTCCTCCGGGTGCGTTCAGGAAGCCCGTCGTGCTGACCGATCGGTCCTCATCGGATTACGGCAATCGCGGCCCGCACGTGCAGGTCGAATGCCTGCGATGGGCGAACGTTCCACAAAACCGGCGGCGGAGCGGATCGGCCATTGCCGCATCGGTCCAAGTGGTGGCGATCCCAGCAGGATTCGAACCTGCAACCCACGGAGTAGAAATCCGTTACTCTATCCAGTTGAGCTATGGGACCGTCGGTACGGAACCGCGCCAGTATCCGCCTGTATAGACCTTCCTTATTTAGCACTGGCAATATGAAAAATCCGCTTTTCCGCCAAGCCGGTCGAACCGATTTCTGTGACTTCGCGACCAAGGCAGGCGGCGGGCCATAGCCTATCGGTCCGCCCCTGATACAAAGCCAGCCACCGGCGCCCCGCCGGTCAGGCGGCCGGGACGGTTTGGACTGCCAGCGCCATGCATGCGACCTTTCGCAAGCCAACAATCCCTGTCATCAGTCCGTCACTATTTCGCGCACTTTCTGACGTTACGCGGCCGATGTCCGCGGCAAGGAGCCCATCATGACCGGTTTGGTTCGCGCCACAGTGATTTGCGCCACGCTGGCGCTCGGCCTGACGGCGGCGGGCGCCGCGGACAAGGCGCTCAAGCGCGACGAGTTGGCCGATTCGGCGGTGAAGCTGGAGGCCCAGATCAAGAGCGAAGCCGGGCCGGTCGCCAAATCTTCCGCGACGCTGCGCAACGACGCCGATGCGGCTTTCCGGCGTTCCGATTTCCGTGTCGGCCTGCAGATCCTCGGCCAGATTGCGGCCACCGCGCCCGAGGACAGTTCCAACTGGCTGAAACTCGCCAAAACCATCTTCCAGATCCGCTCCGCCAGTTCCAGCGAGCAGACGTTTCTGTACGAGCGCGCTTCAACCGCGGCCTATATCGCCTATCAGCGCGCAGGCAACGCGGCGGAGGAGGCCGACGCGCTGGCCGTGCTCGGCCGGGCGATGTCCGAGCGCAAGCTGTGGCGTCCGGCGCTGGACAGCTTGCGGCTGTCGCTCGACCTGCGGGAGGTCGCCGAGGTGCGCGGCCAGTATGAGAAGATGCGCGAGCAGCACGGTTTCCGCCTTCTGGACTATACCGTGGATTCCGACGGGGCTTCGCCGCGCGCCTGCTTCCAGTTCTCCGAGGACCTCGCCAAGCGGGTCGACTTCGCACCGTTCGTGGCGCAGGCCGGCACCGACAAGCCGGCGCTGACGAGCGAAGGCAAGCAGCTCTGCGTCGACGGGCTGAAGCACGGCGAGCGCTACAACATCAATTTGCGCGCCGGCCTGCCGTCGACGGTGAAGGAGTCGCTGCCGAAATCGGCCGAGTTCAACATCTATGTGCGTGACCGCAAGCCGTTCGTGCGCTTCACCGGCCGCGCCTATGTGCTGCCGCGCACCGGCCAGCGCGGCATTCCGCTGGTCAGCGTCAATACGCCGTCGGTGAACGTCAACGTGTTCCGGATCGGCGACCGCAACCTGATCAACACGGTGGTCGACAGCGATTTCCAGAAGACGCTGTCGAGCTACCAGCTCTCCAGCCTGGGCGACGAGCGCGGCGTCAAGGTCTGGACCGGCGAACTCGCCACGGCAAGCACGCTGAACCAGGACGTCGTGACGGCGTTCCCGGTCGACCAGGCGCTCGGCGACCTGCAGCCCGGCGTCTATGTGATGACGGCGTCGGCCAAGGGTCCCGGCAGCGGCGGCGACGATGACGGCACGCTGGCGACGCAATGGTTCATCGTTTCCGACATGGGACTGACGGCGTTTTCCGGCAATGACGGCATCCATGTGTTCGTCAATTCGCTGGCCTCGACGCAAGCCGTCTCAAAGGCCGAAGTGCGGCTGGTCGCGCGCAACAACGAGATCCTTGCCACGCGCAAGACCGACGACGCCGGCCACGTGCTGTTCGAGGCGGGATTGGCGCGCGGCGAGGGCGGTCTGTCGCCTGCCTTGCTGACGGTCATGAGCGACAAGGCGGACTACGCCTTCCTCAGCCTGAAGACCAACGCCTTCGACCTCACCGATCGCGGCGTTTCCGGCCGCGTCGTGCCGGCCGGCGCCGACGCCTTTGTCTATGCCGAGCGCGGCGTCTACCGTTCGAGCGAGACCGTCTACCTGACCGCGCTGCTGCGCGACGGACAGGGCAACGCGATGGCCGGCGGACCGCTCACGCTGGTGATCGAGCGGCCTGACGGCGTCGAGTTCCGCCGCGCCCAGCTTCCCGACCAGGGTGCGGGTGGCCGCTCGATGGCGGTGCCGCTCAACTCCGCTGTCCCGACCGGGACCTGGCGCGTGCGCGCCTTTACCGATCCCAAGGGTTCGTCGGTCGGCGAGACCACCTTCATGGTCGAGGACTACATCCCCGAGCGGATCGAGTTCGACATCTCGGCCAAGGAGAAGGCGATCAAGGCCGAAACGCCCGTGGAGCTGAAGGTCGCCGGCAAATTCCTCTACGGCGCGCCGGCTTCGGGCCTGCAGCTGGAAGGCGACATGCTGGTGGCGCCCGCAGCCTCCGGGCGGCCGGGCTATGCCGGCTACCAGTTCGGCGTGGCGGACGAAGAGTCCGCCTCCAACGAGCGTACCCCGATCGAGGACCTGCCGGAGGCCGACGCCAATGGCGTGGCGACCTTCCCGGTGTCGCTGGCCAAGGCGCCGACCTCGACCCGTCCGCAGGAGGCGCAGATCTTCATCCGCATGGTGGAGACCGGCGGCCGCGCCGTCGAGCGCAAGCTGGTGCTGCCGGTCGCGCCGCAGGCGGCGCTGATCGGCGTCAAGCCGCTGTTCGGCGACAAGAGCGTGGCGGAAGGCGACAAGGCCGAGTTCGACGTCATCTTCGTCGGCGCCGACGGCAAGCAATTGCCGCGCGATGGCCTGCGCTACGAACTGCTGAAGATGGAGTCACGCTACCAATGGTACCGGCAGAACTCGTCGTGGGAATATGAGCCGGTCAAGTCGACCAAGCGCGTCGCCGATGGCGACCTGACGCTGACAGCGGAAAAGGCGGCGCGGGTATCGCTTGCGCCGGAGCCCGGCCGCTATCGCCTCGACGTCAAATCGGTCGAGGCGGACGGCCCGGTCACGTCGGTGCAGTTCGATGTCGGCTGGTATTCCGACGGCAGCGCCGACACGCCGGACCTCCTGGAAACCTCGGTCGACAAGCCGGAATACGCGTCCGGCGATACGATGGTGGTGTCGGTCAATGCCCGCACCGCCGGCAAGCTCACCATCAACGTGCTCGGCGACCGTCTGCTGACGACGCAGACGCTCGACGTCAAGGAAGGCACCCAGCAGGTCAAGCTCACCGTCGGCAAGGATTGGGGCACCGGCGCCTACGTGCTGGCGACGCTGCGCCGGCCGCTCGATGCGGCGGCGCAGCGGATGCCGGGGCGGGCGATCGGGCTAAAATGGTTCGGCATCGACAAGAAGACCCGCACGCTGCAGGTCGCGTTGTCGCCGCCGCCTTTGGTTCGGCCCGGCACGGCGCTGAAGATCCCGGTCAAGCTCGGCGGGCTCAATCCCGGCGAGGACGCCAAGATTGTGGTGGCCGCGGTCGATGTCGGCATTCTCAACCTGACCAATTACAAGCCGCCGGCGCCGGACGAATACTATCTCGGCCAGCGCCGTCTCACCGCCGAAGTCCGCGATCTCTATGGGCAATTGATCGACGGCATGCAGGGCACGCGCGGCCAGATCCGGACCGGCGGCGATTCCGCCGGCGCGGACCTGCAGGGGTCGCCGCCGACGCAAAAGCCGCTGGCGCTCTATTCAGGGATCGTCACGGTCGGCGCCGATGGCTCCGCGGAAATCAGTTTCGACATTCCGGAATTCGCCGGCACGGCCCGCGTGATGGCGGTGGCGTGGAATTCGACCAAGCTCGGCCGCGCCACCATCGACGTTACCGTGCGCGATCCCGTGGTGCTGACGGCGACGCTGCCGCGTTTCCTGCTCAATGGCGACAAGGGCACGATGAGTTTCGATCTCGACAATGTCGAGGGCGCGCCCGGCGATTACAGCATCAGCGTGAAAACGTCGGGACCCGTGAAAGTGACGGGCAATCCGACGACCACCGTGAAGCTCTCTGCCAAGCAGCGAACCTCGATGGCGCTGGCGATCGATGCCGGCGGCGCGGGCACCGCCCATCTCGACGTCGATATCAAGGGTCCGAACGGGCTGACGCTGGCGCGGCACTATGCGCTCGACGTCAAGGCGGCGACGCAGGTGTTGGCGCGGCGTTCGATCCGGACCCTGGCAAAGGGCGAGAGCCTGACGTTGACGCCGGACATGTTCTCCGACCTGGTGCCCGGCACCGGCGGCGTGTCGCTGTCGGTGGGCCTGTCCACCGCGCTCGATGCCGCCACCATCCTGAAAGCGCTGGATCGCTATCCGCACGGTTGTTCCGAGCAGATCACCAGCCGCGCGATGCCGTTGCTCTATGTCAACGACCTCGCGGCCGGCGCGCATCTGGCGATGGACACCGCCGTCGACCAGCGCATCAAGGACGCGATCGAGCGGCTGCTGGCACGTCAAGGCTCGAACGGTTCGTTCGGCCTGTGGTCGGCGGGCGGCGACGATTCCTGGCTCGACGCCTATGTGACGGACTTTTTGACCCGCGCCCGCGAGAAGGGTTTTGCGGTGCCGGATGTGCTGTTCAAGAACGCGCTGGATCGCATCCGCAACTCGGTGGTCAACGCCAACGAGCCGGAAAAGGACGGCGGCCGCGATCTCGCTTACGGCCTCTACGTGCTGGCCCGCAACGGCGCCGCCCCGATCGGCGACCTGCGCTATCTTGCCGACACCAAGCTCTCCAATATCGCCACGCCGATTGCGAAATCGCAGCTTGCGGCCGCGCTGGCGCTGGTCGGCGACAAGACGCGGGCGGAGCGGGTTTATGGCGCGGCGCTGGAGGCGCTGGCGCCAAAGCCCGTGCTCGAGTTCGGCCGCACCGACTACGGTTCGGCGCTGCGCGACGCCGCGGCGCTGGTCTCGCTCGCCAGCGAAGGCAACGCGCCGCGGGCGACACTGACGCAAGCCGTCCAGCGCGTCGAAGTGGCGCGCGGGCTTTCGCCCTACACCTCGACGCAGGAGAACGCGTGGCTGGTGCTGGCGGCGCGGGCGCTGTCGAAGGAAACGCTGTCGCTCGACATCGATGGCGCCCCTGCCAAGGCTGCCGTTTACCGCAGCTACAAGGCCGAGGCGGTAGCCGGCAAGCCGGTCAAGATCACCAATACCGGCGATGCGCCGGTGCAGGCGGTGGTTTCGGTGTCGGGTTCGCCGGTAACGCCGGAGCCGGCCGCCTCCAACGGATTCAAGATCGAGCGCAGTTACTTCACGCTCGACGGCAAGCCGGCCGACGTCAGCAAGGCCAAGCAGAACGACCGCTTCGCCGTGGTGCTGAAGATCACCGAGGCCAAGCCGGAATACGGGCACATCATGGTGGCCGATTATCTGCCGGCCGGCCTTGAGATCGACAACCCGCATCTGGTGTCGTCGGGCGACAGCGGCACGCTGGACTGGATCGAGGACGGCGAGGAGCCGGAGCATACCGAGTTCCGCGACGACCGCTTCACGGCGGCCATCGACCGCGCCAGCGACGACCAGTCGGTGTTCACGGTGGCCTATATCGTGCGCGCGGTGTCGCCCGGCAAATACGTGCTGCCGCAGGCCTATGTCGAGGACATGTACAACCCCTCGCGCTACGGCCGCACCGGAACGGGTTCAGTCGAGGTGCGCGCGGCGAAATGAGGGAGAGGCTGCACAACCCGGACAAATCCGGACATGAGGATGGTGTTGGGCGAAGCCGCTTCTTACCGATCGCGGTGTCGCTCGCCTTCGTGCTCATCGTGGCGACCACCGCGTTCGCCGGCTGGGTCGCATCGCTCGGCCCGCTGCCGCTGGAGCAGGCGCGAAAAGTCTCCACCACGATCGTCGATCGCAACGGAAAACTGCTGCGCGCCTATGCGATGGCGGACGGACGCTGGCGGCTGCCGGTCGATGCCAGGACGGCGGTCGATCCGACCTATCTGAAATTGCTGCTGGCGTATGAAGACCGCCGGTTCTGGACCCATGGCGGCGTCGATCCGTTGGCGCTCGGGCGCGCGGCGCTGCAGTTCGGTACGCGCGGCCACATTGTCTCCGGCGGTTCGACCATCACCATGCAACTGGCGCGGCTGATGGAGCCGCGGCGCGAGCGATCGCTTTATGCAAAGCTGCGCCAAATGGTGCGCGCGGTTCAGCTCGAGCGGCAGCTCAGCAAGGACGAGATCCTCGATCTGTATCTGACGCTGGCGCCGTTCGGCGGCAATCTCGAAGGCATCCGCGCCGCGTCCAACGGCTATTTCGGCAAGGAGCCGAAGCGGCTGTCGCTGGCGGAGGCCGCACTTCTGGTCGCGCTGCCGCAATCGCCGGAGCGCCGTCGGCTCGACCGTCATCCGGAAGCCGCCCACGCCGCGCGCGACCGCGTGCTGGCGCGGATGGTCGAGGATGGCGTGGTGTCGAAAGAGGACGCCGCGCAAGCCAAGGCGGTCGCGGTGCCGCGGTTGCGCAAGCCGATGCCGATCCTGGCGCCGCATTCCTCCGATGCCGCGATGGCGACGGTGAAGGATACGCCGGTCATCAAGCTTTCGCTGGATTCGAGCCTGCAGAAGACGCTGGAAGGACTGGCGCGCGACCGCGCGGTGGCGCAGGGACCGAACATTTCGGTTGCGATCATCGCGGTCGATAATGAAAGCGGCGACGTGCTGGCGCGCGTCGGCTCCGCCGATTATTTCGACGAGCGCCGCGCCGGGCAGGTCGACATGACGCGCGCGGTGCGCTCGCCCGGATCGACGCTGAAGCCGTTCATCTACGGCCTCGCCTTCGAGGACGGCTTTGTGCACCCCGAAAGCCTGATCGACGACCGCCCCGTCCGTTTCGGCTCCTATGCGCCGGAAAATTTCGACATGACGTTCCAGGGCACGGTGCCGGTGCGCAAGGCGCTGCAGCTCTCACTGAACGTGCCGGCGATCGCGCTGCTCGATCGCGTCGGCTCCAGCCGGCTGTCGTCGCGCCTGAGGCAGGCCGGCGGCAACCTCGTGCTGCCGAAGGACGAAGCGCCCGGCCTTGCGATGGGCCTTGGCGGCGTCGGCATCAGCTTGCAGGACCTGGCGCAGCTCTATGCGGGGCTGGCGCGGCTCGGCGCGGCAAAGCCGTTGCGCGAGCTCATGCTGGCATCCGACGATCGCGAACCGATGCGCCTGATGGATCAGGCCGCCGCCTGGCAGGTCGGCAATGTCCTGCTCGGCACGCCGCCGCCGGAAAACGGCGTGCACAACAGGATCGCCTTCAAGACCGGCACCAGCTACGGCTATCGCGACGCGTGGTCGGTCGGGTTCGATGGCCGCATCACGATCGGCGTGTGGGTCGGACGTCCCGACGGCGCGCCGGTGCCGGGCCTGGTCGGCCGCACCGCGGCGGCGCCGATCCTGTTCGATGCGTTCGCGCGCACCGGAAAGATCCCGGCGGCGCTGCCGAAGGCGCCAAAGGGCGCGCTGATATCAGCCAATGCCAAGCTGCCATTGCCGCTCAAGCGGTTTCGGCCCGTCGGCGAATTGATCCGGGTCGGCAGCGATCAGATGCCGCGCATCCAGTTTCCGCTGAACGGCGCACGGATCGATGTCGACCGCACCCAAGACGGGCAGGCCGCCCCGATGCCGGTCAAGGTTGCCGGCGGCGTGCTGCCGCTGACCGTCATGCTGAACGGGACTGCCGTGGGCGAGATCGACAGCCGGCGCCAGCGGCTGGTCGACCCGCCCGGGCCGGGTTTCGCCCGCCTGACCGTGATCGATGCGACCGGTGCGGCCGATACCGTTGTGATCCGGGTACAGTAGGGAAAAAGCGACGGCGGACAGTCGGATAGGGCGGAATTGTGGTGTTGTTTGCAGTGCGGTTTCAGCGTATGCGAGCACGATGGTTGAAACCCTACAACCCCCACGCTTTGGAGCAGGCCAACAGCCTGTAAAACCTGCGCATTCCGGCCGCAGGCTGGCCACGGCGTTCGACTTCGCGACCGCGAACCATTTTCGCGCCATCGTGTTCCTGGCGCTCTGCGGCCTGGTCTTGTTCCTGCCCGGCTTCTTCAATATTCCGGCGATCGACCGGGATGAGGCGCGGTTCGCGCAGGCGACCAAGCAGATGGTCGAGAGCGACGATTTCGTCGACATCCGCTTCCAGGATGACGTCCGCTACAAGAAGCCGGTCGGCATCTACTGGATGCAGGCCGCCGTCGTGGAAACCGCATCGTCGCTGGGCCTGCCGCGGGCGCAACTGCGGATATGGCTCTACCGGATTCCTTCCCTGATCGGCGCCATCGGCGCGGTGCTGCTGACCTACTGGACCGCGCTTGCCTTCGTCACCCGGCGCGGGGCCGCATTGGCGGCGCTGATGATGTGCAGTTCCGTGCTCCTTGGCGCCGAAGCCCGGCTGGCCAAGACCGATGCGATGCTGCTGCTGACCGTCGTCGCCGCGATGGGGGCGATGGCGCGGGTCTATCTATCCTGGCAGCGCGGCGAGGATCCGGAGCGCCCGCCATGGACGGCGCCGGCGGTGTTCTGGACCGCGCTGGCCGGCGGAATCCTGCTCAAGGGCCCGCTGATCCTGATGTTCGTCGGCCTCACCATCGTGGCGCTCGCGATCCTCGATCGTTCGGCGGCGTGGCTGTGGCGATTGCGCCCAATCTGGGGGCTGATGTGGACGCTGGTGCTGGTGCTGCCATGGTTCGTGGCGATCTTCTGGCGCGCGGGTGAAGCGTTCTTCTCCAATTCGCTCGGCGGCGACATGCTGAGCAAGATCGGCGCGCAGGAGTCTCACGGCGCGCCGCCCGGCCTGTATCTGCTTCTGTTCTGGGTCACGTTCTGGCCGGGCGCGGCGCTGGCGGGGATGGCGGCGCCGGCGGTATGGCGCGCGCGGCGGGAGCCCGGCGCGCAATATCTGCTGGCGTGGCTGATCCCGTCCTGGATCGTGTTCGAGACGGTACTGACCAAGCTGCCGCATTACGTGCTGCCGCTCTATCCGGCGATTGCGATCCTCACCGCCGGCGCATTGGAGCGCCGCGTGTTGTCGCGCTCGTGGCTGAGACGCGGCGCGGCGTGGTGGTTCGTCGTTCCAGCCGGGGCAGCCGTAATTGCCGTCATCGGCGCGATCAAGCTGACGCATTACCCGGCGTTTCCGGCATGGCCGTTCCTGGCGGCGGCGATGATTTTTGGCCTGATCGCGTGGTGGATGTTCGAGGATAGCCGCGCCGAGCGCTCGCTGTTGAACGCGGTGGTCGCAGCGATGTTTCTGGCAGTCGCGGTCTACGGCATCGTGCTGCCGTCGCTGACGGCAGTGTTTCCGAGCGCCGAGGTCGCGCGCGCACTGCGCAATGTCGTATGCGTCGGACCGAAAGCCGCGGCCGCCGGTTTTCATGAACCGAGCCTCGTCTTCATGACCGGGACCGACACGAGGTTGACCGACGGATCAGGTGCGGCCGATTTCCTCGGGCAGGGCAGTTGCCGTTTCGCTTTGGTGGAATCGCGCACCGAACGCGCCTTCGTCCAGCGTGCCGAAGCGATCGGGCTGCGCTATAACGTGGCCAAGCGGATCGAGGGCTACAATATCTCGCAAGGCAAGGCGATTTCGATCGCCATCTTCCGCTCGGAAGGCACGGAATAAGATGGCCGCGAGCCCGTCTGTCGTCGATTCCAAGAATTATGCCTCGCGCTTCGCGATTCTGGCGTGGCTGTCGCTGGCGCAACTCGTGCGTTCGCCGTCGCATTCGCGACGCGCCGAAGCGGCGCGGCGCGCGGCGCGGCAGGCATTGTGGCTGTCAGCCGCTCTCGGTGCCGCCATCATCGTGCTGATGTTTGCGATCGACGCCTGGGAGATCGCCCAGATGCCCAAGCGCGGCACGCCCTCGCTGTGGTGGCTGCGGATCGTCACCGATTTCGGCAAGGACGAATACGTGCTGGCGGCGCTGGCTGTGATGCTGATCGCCATTGCGATCGTATCGCCGGCGTTGCGTGGTATCCGGCGCTCGCTGCTGCTGGGGCTCGGCACGCGGCTGCAGTTCATCTTCTGTGCGGTCGCCCTGTCCAATCTGGTCACCGAGGTGCTGAAATACTGCGTTGGCCGCGGCCGGCCATTCGTCGGCGGCGAGGCCAATGCCTTCCACTTCTCGCACTTTGCGGGCAATCCGGCCTATTACAGCTTTCCGTCCGGCCATGCCACGACCGCTTTTGCGCTCGCGATGGCGGTATCCGCGGTGTGGCCGCAGGCGCGCGTCGCGATGGCGATTTATGCCCTGATCATTGCAGCGAGCCGGCTGGTGCTGCTGGCCCATCATCCGAGCGACGTCGTGGCGGGCGCAATGGTCGGGATCGTCGGCACGGTGTTCGTGCGCTATTGGTTTGCAGCACGCCGGCTCGGATTTGCGATCCTGCACGACGGCAGCATTGTGTCCCTTGTCGGGCCTTCGTCGGGGCGCCTCAAAAGGGTTGCCCGAGGCGCTTTCGCCCCATAAAAGCGGACGCCGCCAGCCGGCCGGCCAGATCCTGTTACCCATGTTTGCCCGGTTACCGGGTTCCCCCAAACCAACCAGACGAGTGCCGATTTGAGACCTTCCGACACAGATGCGGTCGCCGTTTCCATCGTTGTGCCGGTGCGCAACGAAGCGGAAAACGTCGCGCCGCTGGTCGCGGAAATCATCGGCGCACTCGACGGCCGGTGGGCCTATGAGATCATCTACGTCAATGACGGCTCGACGGATGCGACCGCCGAGCGGCTGGCCGATCTGATGAAGCAGCACCGTCAGCTTCGGCAACTGAAGCACGCCGTTTCATCGGGTCAATCGGCCGCCGTGCGCAGCGGCGTGCGCGCCGCACGCGGCGCGATCGTGGCGACACTCGACGGCGACGGCCAGAACAATCCGGTGTTCCTGCCGGATCTGATCGCGGCGGTCGAAAAGGGCGGTGGGCGCATCGGTCTTGCGGCCGGCCAGCGCGTCGGACGCAAGGATACCGGTTTCAAGAAACTGCAGTCGCGCGTCGCCAACGGCGTGCGCAACGCGATTCTGAGCGACGGCACCCGTGATACCGGCTGCGGGCTGAAGGCGTTCCCGCGCGATGTGTTCCTGTCGATGCCTTATTTCGACGGGCTGCATCGCTTCCTGCCGGCACTGGTTCGCCGCGAAGGTTTCGATATCGCCTATGTCGACGTGATGGACCGCCCGCGCCGTTCCGGCGTGTCCAATTACGGCTTCTTTGACCGGCTATGGATCGGGATCATGGATCTCGCCGGCGTGTGGTGGCTGATCCGCCGCAAGAAGCCGACGCCGGCTGTGACCGAGGTTCTCTGATGCTGATCCAATACGGGCAGGCGCTCGGCGATTATCTGTACGACGTCTTCGTCGCCAAATTCGATTTCTGGCTGGCGTTCGGCCTGATCGCGCAGTTGTTGTTCACCGCGCGCTTCCTGGTGCAGTGGATATCGAGCGAACGCGCCGGACGCAGCGTGATCCCGATCGCGTTCTGGTTCTTCTCGATGGGCGGCGGGCTGATGACGCTGGTCTACGGCATCGCCAAGCGCGAACCCGTGATCATCCTCGGCCAGTCGCTGGCCACGATCATCTATATCCGGAACATCATGCTGATCATCAGGCATCGCGGCAAGGCGTCGAAGACGCTGAATCGCTGAGTTAGCTGCGGCCGGGGACCGGCGCCGGCAACGCCGTCAGGTCGGCTTGGGTCGATCGATAGGCCGCCAGTTGGCCCGCGGCATCCAGCACCGGATAGGCGACCGAGCAGATGTGCGAGTGGATGCGCCGGAGGTCGCGCAGCACGTCGAGATGCAGCGAGGTGGTCTCGATGGTTTCGGGGCGGCCTTCGCGCAGGCGGTCGAGATGGCGTTCGGTCGCGGCCAGCTCGGCATTGCGCAGCGCGGATTTTTCGGCCAGCAGCTTTCGCGCCTCGTTGACGTCGCCGGACATGAAGACGCCGAATGCGATCCGCAGCGAATCCATGGTGCGCTTGTGGAAGGCGGACAGCTCCTCGGCGCCCTCGGGCGAGAACTGGAAGCGGCGCTTGATCTTCTTGGTGGCGAGTTCGCTCAGATTCTTGTCGATGATGTCGCCGATGTGCTCGAGGTTGATGGCGAAGGAGACGATCTCCATCGCGCGCTGGCCCTCGCGCTCGTCGAGGCTGCCGCGGGTGAGTTTCGTGACATAGAGCTTGATCGCCTCGTCGAGGCTGTCGACCGAATTGTCCATCTGCGAGACCTGGTCGACCAGCGCGCGGTCGTTGGTCATCATCGCCGCCATCACCTTGCGCAGCATGATCTCGACGTGGTCGCCCATGTGCAGGGTCTCGCGGGCGGCATCGGCCAGCGCCAGCGAAGGCGTTTCCAGCGCGCTGTCGTCAAGATAACGGGGCCCCGACGCATCCGCGTCCTTGACACGTTCTGGCAGCAGCCGCTTGAGCAGCCGCGCCATGCCGTCGAGCAGGCCGATGAAGAGCGCCGCGGTCACCACGTTGAAGGCGATGTGGAACAGCGCCGTCGCCTTGGCGACATCCGGCTGCCACGCGATCAGAAGATCCGCGATCGGTTGCAGGAACGGCAGCACCAGCAGGATTCCGGCCAGCCGGTTGACGAGGTTGCCCAATGGCAGGCGATAGCTGGCGGGATTGTCGTGCCGCGCCCCCTCGACGAGCGGATTGATGGCGCTGCCGAGATTGGCGCCGAGCACCAGCGCCAGCGCCGCATAGGGCGTGACGAAGTGAGCATAGGCCAGCGACATCACCAGCAGCACGCTGGCGACGCTGGAATGCACCAGCCAGGTCACGATCGCGGCGAACAGGATGCAGAGCACGGGATCGCCGGTGATGGCGTTCATGAATACGCGCACGCCCGGCGCGTTCTCGGCCGGCGCCAGCGTGGTGAGCAGGATATGCAGCGCCAGCAGCATCAGGCCGAGCCCGATGAAGACGCGGCCGATGTCCTTGATACGCGAGCGCGGGCCGCTGCGGAACGCGACCAGGCCGATGATGAACAGCACCGGCGCGACGGCGGCGACGTTGAAGGACAGGATCTGCACGATCAGCGTGGTGCCGACATTGGCGCCGAGCATGATGGCCAGCGCCGGGACGAGGCTGACGATGCCCTCGGAGGTAAACGAACTTGTGATCAGGGCCGTCGCGGTGCTGCTCTGCAGCAGGGCGGTCAGGCCCAGGCCGGCGCCGAAGGCGGCGAAGCGGTTGCTCAGCGCCTTCGCCAGCAGCAGGCGGAGATCGGCGCCGAACGCGCGCAGAATCCCGCTGTGGACCATGTGCAGGCCCCACAGCAGCAGCGCGACGCCGCCCATCAGGTCGAGAAGAACGAGGCTTCCCATGCGTTTTCGGTTCCGCCAAATCGAGTGGAGGGGTCAGGCTATCGCCTAACGAGGGAGGATCAACCCTGTAATTTGCCGAAAATTTTCGCGGCGAGGCGCGGCTGCGCGCAGATCTCGATCCGTCGAAACTTCAGCGTTTGGCCTGCAATGGCGGATTCGGTAAACGGAGTTCGAATACAACCGATACATTGCTAGCCGCCGCGCTAGGCGAATGCCAATAATTCCCCGTTAGGTTGATCCACAATAGGGACTAACATCAAGCAGGGTCAGGGTTTGTCATGTATGCTAACCGCCGTAGCAGCGAACGTCGGGCGTGCAGAAGCTTCGCAAAAATACAGTTCGCGACCGGCGGCTTGCCGCGCGATTGCATGATCTCCGACGTGTCGGACGGCGGCGTGAAGATCATCGCCGAATATCCGGAAATTCCTTCGGAATTCACGGTGATTTTCTCGGAAGGCCGGCCGCGCCAGTGCCGGCTGGCCTGGCGGATCGGCTGCGAGCTCGGCGCGCAATTCGTCGACTAACCCCCAGTTGTTCGGGCGGGCGAGGGCTTGGGCAGGTCGTACGCCCCCGGAGGTTGCGTGGCGGCCTGCAAAGGTCGTCTAATACCGCAGAGCAGGGCAAACTTAACCTGAACTTAGGGTTAAGCTGTGAGTGTCGCTGGACCGTTATCGCCGTGAGTCCAGCTACATGCGACAGAAGTTGCTTCATCCGTTCCGCGTTACGCGACTTCTTGCGTGCACATCGACCCTGATCGTCGCTGTGGGGCTTGCCGGCTGCCAGACCCCGGGACTGTCCGATATCACCGGCTCGATCGACGACAAGGCCGATATCGGCCGCGCCGGCGATCCGCGCCGCGACACCGAACTCTACCAGGCCAGCTATCGCGCCAATCCGAAGGATGCCGACGCCGCGCTCAAATACGGCAAAGCCTTGCGCGCCTCCGGCCAGCGCGCGCAGGCCGTTGCGGTGCTCGAACAGGCCACCATCGCCCATCCCGGTAACAGGCTGCTGCTCGCCGCCTACGGTCGTGCGCTGGCCGACAACGGTAACTTCCAGCAAGCCTTCGAGGTGCTCGGCCGAGCCCATACGCCCGACGATCCGGATTGGCGGCTGCTCTCGGCGCAGGGCGCGACGCTGGACCAGCTCGGCCGATACGAGGAAGCACGGCAATACTATTCGAGCGCGCTGAAGATCGTGCCGGACCATCCTTCGGTGCTGACCAATCTCGGACTGTCCTACGTGCTTTCGAAGGAACTGCCGAAGGCCGAGGAGATGCTACGCCGCGCCATCGCGCAGGCGCCTTCCGATCCACGCGTGCGCGCCAATCTGGCGCTGGCGATCGGCCTGCAGGGCCGTCTCGCCGAAGCAGAGAAGATCGTGCGGGCCGACCTGCCACCCGCCGAGGCCGCCGCCAACGTCACGCAGCTCAAACAGCTCCTGATGCGCAAGGACCGTGAGACCGCGCGGGCCGAAGGCGGCAAGCTGCCGATCGCGTCCGCCGGACGGCCCGACTAGTCGCCGAGGGTCTGTTGCTCAGGCCCGTCGCACTTTGTTGCCCTGCAGCTTCTTGATGATCGGCTCCAGGAACGGCATCCGTGACCGCTTGGTCACCGCATGGCCGGTCAGGCGCTGCGCCATCTGCAGGAACATCTGGGTGGTGCGATGCTTGGACGAGATCTGCGCGATCATCTGCCCGTTGTTGGCGGCCGTGCCGAACAGTTTCGAGTCGAACGGAATCGCGGCGATTGGCTGGCTTTCGATCGCCTTGGCGAATTCGCGCGCCGAAATCTCCGGACGCTTGTGCATGCCGACCTGGTTGAGGCAATAAAGCGGCGGACGGTCATTGGGGCGCGCCGCCTTCAGCACGTTCAGCATATTCTTGGCGTTGCGCATGTTGGCGAGATCCGGCTCGGCGACGATCAGGATGTCGTCCGCGCCGACCAGCGTGCGCTTGGTCCATGCCGACCATTGGTGGGGAATGTCGAGCACGATGCAGGGGGTCGTCATCCGCAGCGTATCGAAGATCGCATCGAAGGCGTCGGCACCGAAATCGTAGACCTGGTCCAGGCTGGCGGGCGACGCCAGCAGGTTGAGGCGATCGGTGCATTTCGCCAGCAAACGCTCCATGAAGGCGGAGTCCGGCCGTTCCGGCTGGAATACCGCATTGGCGATGCCCTGGACCGGGTCCTGGTTGTAGTCGAGGCCGGCGGTGCCGAAGGCAAGGTCGAGATCGATCACGACGGAATCGAGCGCGAGATCGCGCGCGATCGCCCAAGCCACGTTGTGCGCGACGGTGGAGGCGCCGACGCCGCCTTTGGCACCGACGACTGCAACGATCCGGCCGACTGCGACGGCCTCGGAGGCCGCATAGAGGCCGCATATCGTGCGAACGACGTCGATCGGTTTGACCGGACCGGTCACGTAGTCGCTGATGCCTCGGCGCACCAGTTCACGATAGGGCGTGCCGTCGTTGGCGTTGCCGATCACGACGACGCGGGTGCCGGCGTCGCAGACGGTCGCGAGTTCGTCGAGCCCTTCGAGGATGTCGCGGCTGGGCTCGGTTTCGAGCAGGATCACGTTCGGCGTCGGCGCGGTGTGATAGGCCTCGATCGCGGCGGCGATGCCGCCCATGTGCACCGAAAGGTGCGCCTTGCCGAGCCGCCGGTCCTCGCTTGCCGCGCGCACCGCGGTGGCGACCGCGACGCTGGCGCAATAGGCTTGTACCGATACGCGCGGCGCCGGCGAGATGTATTCCTCGGGCTGCGTTGGCGTGTCGTCGACTTGATCGTCTGAGTTCTGAAAGACGCGGCTGATCATTTGCCTGTATCGCTTAGTTTGGCTTTGTCGGACTCGGGATAAATGGTCGTCGTCGCAACACCCTTGCGGTATTTCTCGAAGGCGTTGTCGCGTCTTGGCGAATAGGCGGGGCTCTCCGGCCGCGGCTGTTCGAGATCGGCGGGATTGTCGATCATCGCGGCAAGGTTGCGCTGGGTGGCGCAGCCGAAATTGTGGTACTGGCCATTTTCGCTGTAGGCGGCGTTGTCGATGTTCGGTCCAAGGTCTTGCGGCCACAGGCCGCAAGGTCCGGCGACCGCCGTGATCTTCGGATAGCTGAGCCGGATCGTCGGCAGCTGACGCGGATCGTCGGGCCGGTAGTGGCGCAGCGTGATGGCGCGCGCGGGCACGCCGCCCGCCGTCAGGACGGCCTGGATTTCCCGGAACGAGGCTGCCGCCGCACGCGCGTTCGGCGTATCGATCGGGACGTCGGCGGTGATGGCGCCGGTGCCCTCACGCCGCCAGGTCTGCGCCAGTCCGATCACATCGGTCCGTTGCGGATCGGAGAGGCCACCGCGGGCATGGCCGACGAACACCACGATCGAGCGATCGGCTTCGGTCACTGCGATCGGATGACGTTGCCGGTAGTCGATGCTGGCGGTCGTGACTTCCGGGGTGTGCGGAATGCAGGCGCCGAGCGCAGCCGAAAGGCCGAGCAGAGCGCCAAACCTGCCCAACGCCCTGGCGCGATGCAGCGAAATTCTTGTTGTCATTGTTCTGTCCTCGTCCCCACTCGGTGAACAGCGCGGCATCTCAATCGATGATGAAACCGAAATTGCCCTGCATACCGCCGACAGGATCGACGCGGGCGGCGACACCGTAGATCCGGTTGATGCGGCCGAGCAGGGCGGATTGCGAATCGGATGCCGGCGCAAAGCCGTCATCGGGCCGCGATAACTCCTTCTGCGCCACCGCTCGAACGACATAGGGCGTCACGATGACCATCAGCTCGGTCTGATGGTTGATGAAGTCCTGGCTCCTGAACAGCGCGCCGAAAATCGGGATCTGGTCGGCGCCGGGCAATCCGTTGATGGCCTGCTTGGTCTGTTCCTGGATCAGGCCCGCCATCGCGACCGAACCGCCCGAGGGAATTTCCAGTGTGGTTTCGGCGCGGCGTGTCTTGACCGAGGGAATCGTCGTTCCGCCGGCGCCGCCCTGCAGCGCGTTCTCGGTCGAGACTTCCGATACTTCGGTCATCACCCGCAGGCTGATCCGCCCCTCGGTCAGCACAACCGGCGTGAAGTTGAGCGAGATGCCGAACTTCTTGAAACTGACCGTCTGGACGCATTGCCCGATCGCACCGCCTGTCGTCGTTTGGCAGGTCACGCCGGTCGGGATCGGAAACTCGCCGCCTGAAATGAAGGTCGCGGACTCGCCGGAGATCGCCGTCAGGTTCGGCTCAGCCAGCGTTTTCACCACGCCCGCGCTCTCCATCGCGCGCAGCGTGGCGGTGACCGATGGCAGGCCGGCCTTGTTCAAGGCCGTTGCGGTCAAGGCGTTGCCAGGTACGATCGGCGCATTGTTGGCGGTGAACGGATTGTTGTTGTTGAAAACGACCGTCGAGGTGCCGTAGTTCATGCTGGCACTGAGATCGATACCCATCTGCTTGACGATGTCGCGCCGCACTTCGGCGACGGTGACCTTCAGCATCACCTGGTCGCGGCCGCGCACGACGATCGAGTTGACGACCTTTTCGGCGCCGCCGACCAGCCGCGCCGCGACCTCGGCGGCCTGCTGCGCCTCGACCGGGGAAGAGACCGAGCCGGTGAGGATGACGCTGTCGCCGATGCCCTCGATCTGGATGCCGGGCAGGGACTGCTTCAGCGCGGCGCGCACGCCGTTGAGGTCGCGCTTGACCGCGATGTCGTAGGAGGCGACCTGCTGGCCGTCGGCGTCGAAAAAGACGACGTTGGTCTGGCCGACCGCGCCGCCGATGATATAGGCGCGTTGCGCGGAACGGACCACGGCATTGGCGATCTTCGGGTCTGCGACCAGCACGTCCTTGACGTCGCGCGGCAGGTCGACGACCACGGACTTGCCGATGCCAAGCGAGAGGAAGCGCATCTTGGTCGGGTTGATCGCGGATGTCGTGACGGGATCCTTGTCCTTTTCAGCTTCGGCTGCGACGACCGGCAGCAGCGGAGCCAGCACCAGCGCGGCGGCGGCCGAGAACAACAGGGCACGCGCTGCACCGGTTCGCATCGCCGACCGATTTTCCCCAAACTCCCCAAACTTCATCTCGAACTTCCTTTCGGTCACTTCTGTGCCGTCGTTTGATTGGCGATCCCGTAGCGAACCACGTTGATGCTCTCGCTTCGTCTTTTAATGGGTTCCTCGGACTGCCCGTTGGCCGCCGCGTTAATGTCGGTGATGCTGCGCAACGCGAGCGCGATCGTGCCGCTCTGGCGCGCGCGCACCAGCGTCTCGGCCTGCTCGGGATTCAGCTCGAGCGTCGTGGTGCGGCCGATGAGGGTGTTGCTGCCCTCTTTTTCTTTCGGCGCCTGATCGATCGCCAGCACGCGGACGTTGGAGAGGATGACTTCGGTCTGCACGGCATCGCCGCCGCTGCGCTCCGGATTGCTGGTGCGCTTGGAGAGGATGACGTCGACGCGGTCGTTGGGCAGGATGAAGCCGCCGGCACCGGTTTCCGGCGATATCTCGGTCGAGATCGCCCGCATCCCGGTCGGCAGGATCGCCGCCATGAAGCCGGAGCCGTTGGCCTTGACCAATCTCTGTTCGCGGATCGGCTCGCCCGCAAGGATAGGCGAGCGCGCGATCGAACCGGCGATTTCCTGGATAGCTTCCGCGCGGCTGGCGCGGCCGATCAGATTATTGCCGGTCGACGCCGGCCAGGGCTGCCATTGCAGATCATCCGGCTTGACCGACTGGCCGAGCCCGATATCGGACTTCGCGACCAGAACTTCCACCGTCGGCAACTGCGCCGCCGGTTCGGCCGCCTGGAGCGGCTTTTCATCGGTGCCACGGGCAAGGTAGGCAGCGACACCGCCGGCACTCAGGGCGATGGCCAGAACGACGAAACGTGCGATGTTCATACGCTTTTACTACTCTTACGCAGGGACGTCCCAACTTCACGGCCACCACCGCCATCCCCCCACGATGACTAGGGGTGAATGGTATAAGGGAACTTGAGAGGTGTATTTTTTGGTTGATCGAATGGGGGGATTCAACGTCATGGTGAACGGGTGGTTAGCGCCCGGACAACCTGTCGGCAAATGGCCGGTGACGACCGCACCCCTGCGTTGAAGCGTCTCCCGGCGGGGCGCGGCAGCGGGCGCCCTGGACGGGGTTGAAACTGACAGGTGAACGCCTTCAACGGCGGGACGACGGGCCGCCGTTCTCGAAGCGGATGCATCGCATCGCCCACGACTTTATGACGCAGTCACGACTTGATCGCGAATACACGGCAAACCACCGCGCCGGGGCCGGGTAATTTGGTAACAGGGACGCAGAAGAAGGCAGTCAACCCCTTGACCCCGCACGCCAGTCGTTCTGAGATATGTGCCAACTAACAGTCGCTGCAAGTTGAGGGGCCTGCTGCGATACCAGATCCATTGTCGACCGGACTGCACGTCAAAGTGCACGGCCGGAAGGACGCTTTTGAGCGAGGGATCAGCGGGTTGGCCCCACAATGTCAGGCGTTGCCTAAAAACCGATCTTCGCACGACCTCTTGAAAGGCCCAACCCCATGAAACGCGTATCTCTGGTTGTTACCCTCGCTTTGGCCGCCGGCTTCACCGCCCAGGCAGCCTCGGCGCAAACCCTCAAGACGATCAAGGACCGGGGCCAGCTTTCCTGCGGCGTGAGCCAGGGCCTGCCTGGTTTCTCGTCACCCGACGACAAGGGTAACTGGACCGGAATCGACGTCGACATCTGCCGGGCGATTGCGGCCGCCGTGTTCAACGACGCGACCAAGATCAAGTTCGTGCCGCTCTCGGCCAAGGACCGCTTCACCGCGCTACAGTCGGGCGAGATCGACGTGCTGTCCCGCAACACCACCTGGACGCTGTCGCGCGATACCTCGCTCGGCGCCAGCTTTACCGGCGTCACCTATTATGACGGTCAAGGCTTCATGGTGAAGAAGTCGCTGAAAGTGAATTCCGCGCTGGAATTGAACAGCGCTTCGGTCTGCGTGCAGCAGGGCACCACGACCGAGCAGAATCTCGCCGACTACTTCAAAGGCAACAACATGAAGTACGAGGTGATCGCTTTCGGCACCAACGACGAAACCGTCAAGGCCTATGAGTCCGGCCGCTGCGACGTCTTTACCACCGACGTCTCCGGGCTGTATGCCGATCGTTTGAAGCTTGCGAACCCGGCCGATCATGTCGTGCTTCCGGAAGTGATCTCGAAAGAACCGCTCGGCCCGATGGTGCGCCATGGTGACGACCAGTGGTTCGATATCGTGAAATGGACGCTTTACGCGATGATCACCGCGGAAGAGCTCGGGATTACCCAGAAGAACGTCGACGAGATGGCGAAATCGGACAAGCCGGAGATGAAGCGGGTGTTCGGCACCGACGGCAATCTCGGCGAACAGCTCGGCCTGACCAAGGATTGGGTTTCGCGGATCGTAAAAGCCGTCGGCAACTACGGCGAGTCCTTCGATCGCAACGTCGGCGCCGGCTCAAAGCTCGGAATTGCCCGCGGCATCAACGCCCTCTGGAGCAAGGGCGGTATCCAGTACGCACCGCCGATCCGCTGATCGCCGGCCGAGAGGGGCTGCGGCGATGGCCATTGATCCCCGAAAGCCGCCGTCACAGTTACTTCCAAGGCTGCAGCAGGCGCTCGGCGGCCGTGCGGGTTGGGGCGGCTTCGTGCTCCAGCTCCTGTTCGTCGCAGCGCTCGCCTGGATCTCCTACGAGATCGTCGCCAATGCCCGCGCCAACCTGCAGGCGCAGCGCATCACTGCGGGGTTCGGCTTCCTCGCCAACAATGCCGGCTTTGACGTCAGCCAGAGCCTGATTCCGTATTCGGGATCCGATCCCTATACGCGGGTGTTCCTGGTCGGACTGCTCAACACGCTGCTGGTGTCGGTGATCGGCATCTTCTTCGCCACCCTGATCGGGTTCATCGTCGCCCTCGGCCGGCTTTCGCCGAACTGGCTGCTATCGCGGATTTCCGGCGGCTATGTCGAGCTGATCCGCAACCTGCCGCTGCTGTTCCAGATCCTGTTCTGGTATCTGGCGGTGCTCGCCGCATTACCCAATCCCAGGCAGAGCATTTCGATCTTCGACAGCTTCTTTCTCAGCAATCGCGGACTGGTTATCCCGAAGCCGATCGGCGAACCCGGCTTCGAGCCTTTCGCAATCGCGCTGCTGATCGCCGTCGTCGTCTCTATTGGGCTATGGCGCTATTCCCGGCGGCAGTTGTTCGACCATGGCAAGGTGATCAAGGTCTGGCCCTACGCGCTGGGTCTGGTGATCGGTCTTCCGCTGCTTGCTGCGCTGATTTTCGGCGCGCCCGTCAAGTTTGAAATACCGGCGCTGAAAGGCTTCAACTTCGCAGGAGGCTCGCGCGTCATTCCGGAGTTCGTGGCGCTGACGCTGGCGCTGTCGACCTATACAGCAGCCTTCATCGCCGAGATCGTACGCGCCGGCATTCTCTCGGTGCACAGGGGGCAGATGGAAGCGGGCGCCTCGCTCGGGCTGCAGCGCGGGTCGGTGCTGCGGCTGATCGTGATCCCGCAGGCGATGCGCGTGATCCTGCCGCCGCTGACCAACCAGTATCTCAATTTGACCAAGAACTCGTCGCTCGCGGTGGCGATCGGTTATCCCGACCTGGTCTCGGTATTCGCCGGCACCACGCTGAGCCAAACCGGGCAGGCGATCGAAATCATCGGCATCACCATGGGCGTCTATCTGCTGATCTCGCTCGTCACCAGCGCGATCATGAGCTTCTATGGATGGCGGATCAGCCGGAGCATGGGTGGATGAGCGACACGACCCCATCCAGCTTCGTTCGCAAGGATCTCGTGCCCGAGCGGCCGGCCCCGGTGAAGACCACCGGCTTCGTTGGCTTCCTTCGCACGCGGCTGTTCAACTCGCCGACCAATATCCTGATCACCATCGTCAGTGCGCTGCTGCTGTGGTTCATCCTCGTTCCCGCGGTGAAGTTCGTGCTGATCGATGCGGTCTGGGTCGGCACGGACCGCACCGCCTGTCTCCCGAAAAACCCCAGTGACGTCGTCGGCGCATGCTGGCCGTTCATCCAGGCCAAGTTCGCGCAGTTTATCTACGGCTTTTATCCTGAGCCAGAGCGCTGGCGGGTCAATCTGACCTTCCTTCTCGCGGCGATCCTGCTGGTGCCGCTCTTGATTCCGCGGCTGCCGGCCAAGGGGCCGAACGCCATCCTGTTCTTCGTGGCGCTGCCCGTGGTGGCCTTCTTCCTGCTGCGGGGCGGCGGGCTGAGCGGATTTGCCGTGAGCTGGACCACCGCATTGCTGACGGGCTTCGTCGACAGTATCGCGGTGGCGGGCAACAAGCTGATGGCGTCGGTCGATGCGACGACGTTCATCGGGACATTGTTGTGGTACGTTGGCAAGGGGCTCGCGCTGATCAGTCTGGGTGCGGCCTATGCCCTGTCGCCGCTGGTCCTGCTGCGCGAGTCTATCCAGCATTCCGGCTATCCGCTGTGGGCCGATCTCGGGGCGACCGCCGTGATCGTATCGGTACTGGTGTTGTGGCTAAGCCGCGGATTGCGCGCGGTCGCCGTCAATCTGGCGGTCTTTGTCGGCATCGCCGCCGTCATCGCGGTGATGGGCCTCGATCGCGGCGGGCTTCCCGAGGTCGATACGCGGCTGTGGGGCGGCTTGCTGGTGACGCTTGTGGTTTCGGTTGTCGGCATCGTCGCCTCGATGCCGGTCGGCATTGCGCTCGCGCTCGGCCGGCGCTCGACCATTCCGCTGATCCGGATTTTCTCGATCGCCTTCATCGAGTTCTGGCGCGGCGTTCCATTGATCACGGTGCTGTTCTTCGCCACCTACATGCTGCCGCTGTTCGTGCCGGCCGGCTTCACCATCGACGGACTGATGCGGGCGTTGATCGGCATCGCGCTGTTCGCCGGCGCCTACCAGGCTGAGGTGATCCGCGGCGGCCTGCAGGCGATCCCGCGCGGGCAGGGTGAGGCGGCGAGCGCGCTCGGCCTGTCCTGGGGCAAGACCATGGCGCTGGTCGTGATGCCGCAGGCGCTCCGTCATGTCATCCCCGGTCTCGTCAACAGCTTCATCGCCCTGTTCAAGGACACCTCACTGGTCTCGATCGTTGCACTGTTCGATCTGCTCGGACAGTTGCGGGCGGCCTTCTCCGACCCGGTGTGGGCGACGCCAACGACGCTGTTCACCGGCTTTGCCTTTACCGGAATCATCTATTTCGTCTTCTGCTTCGGAATGTCGCGCTATTCCCTGTTCGTCGAGAACAGGCTGAACGCCCATCGCCGCAACTGAGTACACGCCATGACAGGAATCTCGATCGTCGGTATCAACACACTCAACAAGTGGTACGGCGACTTTCACGTGCTGCGCGACATCAACCTCGACGTCGCGAAGGGCGAGCGCATCGTGATCTGCGGCCCCTCGGGCTCGGGCAAGTCGACGCTGATCCGCTGCATCAACGCACTGGAAGAATTCCAGGATGGCCACATCGTCGTCGATGGCATCGAGCTCGGGCCGAACATGCGGCGCGTGGACGAAGTCCGCCGCGAGGTCGGCATGGTGTTCCAGAGTTTTAACCTGTTCCCGCATCTGACCGTGCTGGAGAATTGTACGCTGGCGCCGATCTGGGTGCGTAACATCCCGAAAAAGGACGCCGAGGCGATCGCGATGAAATTCCTCGAGCGGGTCAAGATCCCGCATCAGGCCAACAAATACCCCGGCCAGATGTCCGGTGGCCAGCAGCAGCGCGTCGCCATCGCGCGCGCGCTCACCATGAACCCGAAGGTGATGCTGTTCGACGAGCCGACTTCGGCGCTCGACCCCGAAATGGTCAAGGAGGTGCTCGACACCATGGTCGACCTCGCCAGGGAAGGCATGACCATGCTGGTCGTCACCCACGAAATGGGCTTTGCCCGCGAAGTCGCCAACCGCGTCGTGTTCATGGATGCGGGGCAGGTGATCGAGTCCAATACGCCGCGGGAATTCTTCGCCAATCCGCAGCACGCGCGGACGAAGTTGTTCCTGAGCCAGATCTTGCGGCATTGACGGTGCGGTAGGATGGGCAAAGCGAAGCGTGCCCACCATCAGCCAGCGCAATGGGTGTGAGAAGGTGGCACGGCGCAAGCGCGCCTCTGCTGACCCTACAAAGCCCCGCTCACACCTTCTCGAACGGGATGTCGATCTTCGGGCGCCGCTCCAGCCATTCGGGCACCGGCAGGTTCTTCGCGCGCATGAACGCCGGATTGAACAGCTTTGACTGGTAACGGCCGCCGGCGTCGCACAGGATCGTGACGATGGTCTTGCCTGGCCCGAGCTGTTTGGCGAGCTTGATGGCGCCGGCGACGTTGATGCCGGCCGAGCCGCCGAGGCAGAGGCCTTCTTCCTTCAGCAGGTCATAGATCACCGTCACCGCTTCCTCGTCCGAGACCAGGAAGGCGTCGTCAACCTTCGCGGTCTCGACGACGGGGGTGACTCGGCCGAGGCCGATGCCTTCCGTCATCGAGTCGCCCGGCGTCGATTTGGCGGTGCCGTGCTTGAAAAGGTTGTACATCGCAAAGCCGTGCGGGTCGGCGCAAGCGTTGACGATGCCCGGATGCTTTTCCTTCAGATAGCGGCTGGTGCCGGCCAGCGTGCCGCCGGTGCCGACCGCGCAGATGAAACCGTCGATCTTGCCGCCGGTCTGCTCCCAGATTTCCGGACCGGTCGACTCGTAATGCGCCTTGGCGTTGTCGAGGTTGTTCCACTGATCGGCGAACAGCACGCCGTTCGGTTCGGTCTTGCGGAGCTGGGCGGCCAGCCGCCGCCCGACATGCTGGTAGTTGTTCGGGTTGGCGTAGGGCAGCTGCGGCACTTCGAGAAGCTCGGCGCCGTACAGCCGCAGCATGTCCTTCTTTTCCTGGCTTTGGGTTTCCGGGATCAGGATCAGCGTGCGGTAGCCGCGGGCGTTGGCGACCACCGCAAGCCCGATGCCGGTATTGCCGGCGGTCGATTCCACCACGAGGCCGCCGGGCTTGAGGTCACCGCGCTTCTCGGCCTCCAAGATCATCCATTTGCCGGCGCGGTCCTTCACGGACTGGCCAGGGTTCATGAACTCGGCTTTGCCGAGAATGGTGCAGCCGGTTTCTTCGGAAGCGCGCTTGAGTTTGATCAGCGGGGTATTGCCGATCGCGTCGATGACGTCTTTGCGGAAGGCCATGGATTGAAAATGCCAGTTTGTTGCCCAATCGTTGGGCGACCCTAAAGGACCGCCGCGGGGCATACAAGCCAGCGCTCGACAGGCCCGGTCAGCCCGATTTGGCGAACACGACCTGCCGCACGTCGATATTCCCGGACAGGAACCCGGCCTCGCAATAGGCGAGGTAATACTCCCACAGCCGCCGGAAGCGGTCGTCGAAGCCCGACGGTGTCAGACTAGGCCAGGCCGCACGGAAATTACTTCGCCAGATCGCAAGCGTCCTGGCATAATCTTGCCCAAAAATGCGCTCGCGGATGACGGGAACGCCGAAGCGCTCGCCGAGCGTCTTCAGGATCTGCGGCGAGGGCAGCATGCCGCCGGGAAAGACGTAGCGCTGGATGAAGTCGACCTCGCGGCGGTAGGCCTGGAACAGGCTGTCCTGGATCGTGATGGCCTGGATGCCGGCGAGCCCCCCGGGTAGCAGGCGATCGCGCAACTGTGAGAAATAGTTCGGCCAGAACTGCTCGCCGACCGCCTCGATCATTTCGATCGAGGCGATGCGATCATAGCGGTCGCGCTCGTCGCGATAGTCCTGCAGCCTGATCTCCACGCGATCGCTGAGGCCCGCATTGTGGATGCGCGCCTGCGCGAAGTCGCGCTGTTCCCTGCTGATGGTGAGGCCGACGACCTTGGTGCCGAACGTCTTGGCGGCGTATTCAGCAAAGCCGCCCCATCCGCAGCCGATCTCCAGCAGTTTTTGGCCGGGCCGCAGATCGATGGCCTCGGCGAGCCGGCGATATTTGTTGTGCTGGGCCGCGGTCAGGTCGGCCGTGCCGTCTTCGAACAACCCGGATGAGTAAGTCATGCTGGGATCGAGCCACGCCGAATAAAACGCGTTGCCGATGTCGTAATGCGCATAGATGTTGCGGCGAGCTTGCCGCCTGGTGTTGCGGTTGAGCCAGTGCCTGACGGCCTGGAAGGCACGCGCCAGCGGACTGCCGACCAGCTTCGTTTGCATCCAGTCCTGATTGACGCAGAACAGATAGAGGAATTGCGTAAGGTCGGGCGTATCCCATTCACCGCGGAGATAGGCTTCGGCAATCCCGATGTCGCCGCCGCGCAGCAGCCGCGAGGCAAAACCGTAATCGTAGATCTTCATCACGGCGGCAGGGCCGGGCCCGTTGCCGCCGAGGCGGACGGTGCGGCCGTCGGCGAGAATTACGTCGAGCGTGCCATTCTGCAGTTGTGAGCCGAAACCCAACGCCAGCCGGACCAGGCGGGGCAACTCTGGAAACAACGCGTCTACGGTTTCCGATGTGACCGAAATCAACTCGGACATGTGAGATCCATCGAACGGAGGTCTACCCGGCCTCGCATGGTCGATCGACCTTGCTTCAATTCCTGGCACGGGTGGACAACGCTTCCGGAGTATAATCGTTGCCTTTCCTGCTCGCCAAGCCGGTATTGTGGGCTGCGTCGTCCCGCGGCACCAGACGCGCGCCTTTCAGCCACAGCCGCAGCGCCTCCCAATGGATCGCCGCCATGATCTTGAGCGTGACCAGCGGGAGTCCAAAGAACGCCCGCAGCAACGCCTTGGAGTTGAGTTCGCGGCGACTGCCATTGAAGGTTGCGGCGAGCAGTGGGCCGTCGCGGTCGGTTTCCAGAATTCGCAGTTGCACGCTCTCTCCTGGTGGCCGTACGCGAAAATGGTAACGCATCGCCATCTCGATGAAGGGCGAGACGTAGAACAGCTTGTCCTGCTGCTGGCGGACGCCGGCATCGCTGGTGTCAGCTGACGTCACGGGCAAGACGTAGGGGTGGATGTCGCCAAAGGTGTTGCGCACTTCGTAGATCAGCAACGCGAGCTTGCCATCGGCGCGATAGCAGAAATAGACGGACAGCGGATTGAAGGTATAGCCGAACAGGCGGGGATAGCAGAGCAGCAGCACCCGCCCGCCCGTCAGGTCGATGCCGCGCTCGGCCGCGCAAGATTGCACGTAGGCACGCAAGGACGACCCGTCGCGCGCGCCATGATCGGCTTCGCGGAAACTGTAGAGGGCCGCACGATTGACGCCGAACAGCGGCGATTGCCGGTCGGCCTCCGCCAGCCGGTCCAGGTCGATCAGCAGGCTCATCACGCGATAGCTGAAGCGATGGCCCATCGGCTTCAGTCGCGCATGCATGACGTCGCCGACGTAGAGTGCGGCGGCGTCAGCAAGCCGTGTGGATAGTGCGCGCATAATTACTCCGCGGCTTCGGCGAGCGTCGGCAACGGCTGCCGCCATGGCGCCACCGCGCCGAGCGCCTCGGCGACCGCAAGGCCCGATCGCAAGCCGTCCTCGTGGAATCCGTATCCGGTCCATGCGCCGCAGAACCAAGTATGCCGCTTGCCCTGGATCTCGGGCAGGCGCTTCTGGGCAGCGAACGCCGCGACGTTGAACTGCGGATGTTCGCAGAGATACTTGCCGAAGGTCAGCGCCGGATCCGGCGCGACCGGTGGATTGAGGCTGACGAACAGCGGTTTGTCGCGATCGATGCCCTGTAGTTCGTTCATCCAGTAGGTCACGGAGACATCATTATCGAAGGTCTCCTGACGTGGCCAGCGCAGAAAATTCCATGCCGCCCAGGCGCGCCGACGCTTTGGCATGAGCGCGGGATCGCGGTGCAGATAGACCGTGTTGAGGGAATAGCCGATCGCGCCCAGGATGGAGCGCTCGCGCTCGTCGGCATCCGGCAGCATCGCCAGCGCCTGGTCGCTGTGGGAGGCGATCACGACGTGATCGTAGCTTTCGGCGTTGCCATGGCTGTCATGAACGACCACGCCATGCGGCCTGCGCTCGATTGCGGTGACGGCGCAGCCGAGCCTGATCCGGTCGCGGAACGAAGCCGTGAGCTTTTCGACATAGTTTCGGCTTCCGCCCCTCACGGTGCGCCAGACCGGGCGATCGTATTGCAGGAGGCGATGGTTGGCGAAGAAGGCGACGAAATTCTCGGCCGGAAAATCCAGTATCTCGCGCGACGGCGCCGACCAGATCGCAGCGCCCATCGGCGCCAGATAGTCGCTCAACAGCCGCGGCGCGAAGTGACGCTTTCGGAAATATTCGCCGAGCGTCAGTCCCTCCAGCTTTCCGGCGGCGTAATCGGCGGTGCTCTGCTGGTTGAAGGTGAGGATGTCACGCAGCATCCAGAGATAGGAAGGCGAAAACAAATTGCGCGGTTGCGCGAACAATCCGCGCGCGGTCTCAAACCAGTTGTTGCCGCCCCCTCGCCATTCGAAGCGGCCGGTGTCCGCCGTCACCGCAAAGCTCATGCAGCTGTCGACGGTCTCGACGTCGAGATGGGCGAACAGCGCCGTCAGGTCCGGATAGTTCAGCTCGTTGTAGACGATGAAGCCGATGTCGACCGCAATTTGCGCGCCGTCATAATCGATACTGACGGTATGGCTGTGGCCGCCGGGCCTGAGTTCGCGATCGTAGACGGTGACCTGATGTTGATTCGACAAGGTCCAGGCGGCGGCATTGCCGCTGATTCCTGTCCCAACCACCGCAACCCGCATTTTTGGCCCTCCACAGCACATAGCAAGATACGGCAGGCGGTTCCCGGGGTTTCAAACCGGCCGCAGGCGCGGCATAGCTTGAGTAGCGGGACCGATTCGGGACGTCAGAACAGGGGAAAAGCCCCATGAAATCTTCGTAAGATTTGGACAGTCATGCGACGTCTCTCGATGGGTCAAAAGCCTATAAAACAAGATGTATCGTGCATTTTTTCAGTCGTTTTCGTGGCCCGGACCGACCATCGGACGAAGGCCGCGCGGGGCTGTCCGCACCGCACCCGCACGGCTAGTATCCAACTTGGTTACAACGGAAGCATCACCCCGTGAACGGATCGCAAACTATCAGGAAAAGCGTTCGTCGTACGCCGGGCCGGGATTTGCCCGGTGGAGAACGGGTGTGACCGATCGGATTGCCATGGCGGCGTTCGGAGGGTGGCCTGCGATTGTTCCAGGGGGCAGGCGGCTGACGCGGCTGCTCGCCGTACTCGGTATCTTGGCCAGTTCCGCGGGCTGCATCCTGACCAAGGATCTGCCCGATCCCGCGCTCGACGTTCCCGAGGGCTACAAGGCAGCGGCGCGGCCTTCAAAGGCCCCGGATGCGCCGCCGACGCTCGACTGGTGGCGCGGCTTCCGTTCGCGCGAACTCACGGCGCTGATGGAGGAGGCGCAGACCGTGAACCTCGATATCGCCGCCGCCACCGCGCGGTTCAAACAGGCCGATGCACAAGCGCGGATTACCGGCGCGGCGCTGCTGCCGAGCCTCAGCGGCACCGGACAGGAAACCTATTCCCGCACCTCCGGCTCCAGCTCCAGCGGCCTGACCAATGGCGGCCGCGAGGTGGTCAATTACTCGTCCTCGCTGAGCGCCAGTTACGAGCTGGATTTCTGGGGCAAGAACCGCGACGCCGCGCAGGCCGCTGAAGAGACCGCGGTCGCCGGTCGATTCGACCGCGACGTCGTCGCGCTGACCACGCTGACGACGGTGGCCAACGCCTATTTCCAGGTGCTGGCGGCCCAGGACCGCATTCGTACCGCGCAGCGCAATATCGCCAGCGCCGAGCGCATCCTCAACGCCATCAAGGACCGCCTGGCCGCCGGCACCGGCAACGATCTTGACGTTGCCCAGCAGGAGAGTGTGCTCGCCAACCAGCGCGCATTGGTGCCGCCGCTGCGGCAGACGCTCGACCAGAACATCAATGCGCTGGCGACCCTGGTATCGCGGCCGCCTGAAGCGGTGCGGGTCAATGGCGGGTCGCTCAACCAGATCGCCGCGCCGCGTGTTACGCCCGGCCTGCCGTCGGAACTGCTGACGCAGCGTCCAGATATCCGCCGGCAGGAAGCGCAGCTGGCCTCGGCGACCGCCAACGTCGGCAGCGCCCGCGCGCAGTTTTTTCCGAGCATTCAGTTGACCGGGCAGGGCGGATACCAGAGCTCGGCGCTGACTTCGCTGTTTCAGCCGCACGCCGCGTTTTTCAGCATGGTCGGCAGCCTGACCCAGCCGATTTTCGACGGCGGCAGGATCCTCGGCAATTTCGAGCTGACCAAAGCGCGGCAGGATGAACTGCTGCAGACCTACCGCAAGACGGTGGTGCAGGCCTTCGCCGACGTCGATAACGCGCTGTATTCGATCCGCCAGACCACCGAGAGGCTGCGCCTGCAGCGCGAGGTGGTGGCGGCGTCGCGGCGGGCGTTTCAATTGTCCGAGCAGCAGTTGCGCGCCGGCACTTCTGACATCGTAACCGTGCTAAACACGCAGCTGACGTTGTTCCAGGCCGAAGATGCGCTGTCGCAGGCGCAACTGGCCCGGCTGCTCGCGATTGTCAGCCTCTATCAGGCGCTGGGGGGCGGCTGGGAGCCCAGGATGGAAAGGCCGGTCAATGCTCTTTAAGCCGGAACCAGACGACGCGAAGACGGCGGGCAAGCGCGCCGCGCGTGGCGTCGGCCGACGGATCGTGTCGCTGACGATGACGCTACTGATCCTCGGCGGCCTTGGCTATCTCGGATGGAATGCCTTTCAGCAGAAGCAGTCCGGCCGCGGCGGGCCCGGCGCACGACCCGACCTCCCGGTGCCGGTGCTGGCGGCAACGCCCCGGACGCAGGACGTTCCTGTCTATCTCGATGCGGTCGGCTCGGTACGCGCGCTGAACACGGTGACGGTACGCGCCCAGGTCGACGGCAAGCTGATCAAGGTGAATTTCGTCGAAGGCCAGGACGTCAAGCAGGGCGACGTGCTCGGCGAAATCGACCCGGTGATCTATCAGGCGCAGTACGACCAGGCGGTGGCCAAGAAGGCGCAGGATGAGGCGCTGCTCGCCAACCAGAAGCTCGACCTGGCACGCTATCAGCAGCTGGCCACGTCGAACGCCGGATCAAAACAACAGGCCGATACGCAGCGCGCGGTGGTGGCTCAGCAGGAAGCGCTGATCAATGCCGACCAGGCCGCGATCGATAACGCAAAGGCGACGCTCGGCTATACAAAGGTCATCGCGCCGCTGTCGGGCCGCGCCGGCCTGCGTCAGGTCGACCAGGGCAACATCATCCGCGCTTCGGACGCCACCGGCCTCGTCATCATCACCCAGTTGCAACCGATCGCGGTGCAGTTCAGCCTGCCGCAGCAGCAGATCGTGCGGGTCAACGCCGCTGCCGGCAAGGGTGCGCTGGCGGTGGACGTGTTCGGCAATGACGGCGTGACCGTGGTCGATACCGGGACGCTCAAGGGCATCGACAACCAGGTCGATCCGACCACCGGCACGCTGAAGCTGAAGGCGGAATTTCCCAACGCGAAATTCCAGCTCTGGCCCGGGCAGTTCGTCAACGTGCGGCTGAAGGTCGAGACGCTCGACAAGGCGATCGTGGTGCCGACCTCGGCGGTGCAGCGCGGCCCTGCCGGGACGTTCAGCTATGTGATCGGTCCCGACAATGTCGCAACCGCCAAGCCGGTCGTGGTGACGCAGCAGAACGAAAACGACGCCGTGATCGCCAGCGGCCTCACGACCTCTGACCGCGTCGTGACCACGGGCTTTGCCAACCTGTCCGACGGCGCCAAGGTGCTGATCGGCACCGACGACCGGGCGCCGTCAGCCGATCTGGCGCCGCGCAAGCGCGGCCGCAGCCCCGATGCCAAGGGCGCTCAGCCCGGGGAAGGCCAGAGCAAGGAAGGCCGCGGCAAGCGCGAGCGCGGCGAGGGCGATCAGAAGGGGCAAACCGGACCCGCGCCGGCAGATGGGCAGGCGGGCGGCGCCGCAAAGTGAGAACGCATCCATGAGCGTCTCCGAACCATTCATCCGCCGGCCGATTGCGACCTCGCTGTTGGGGATCGCGCTGATGATCGGCGGCGCGCTCGGCTATTGGGCGCTGCCTGTTTCGGCGCTGCCGCAGGTCGACTTCCCAACCGTGCAGGTGACGACGCAATTGCCGGGCGCCAGCCCCGACGTGATCGCGTCGCTGATCACGGCGCCACTGGAGCGCCAGCTCGGGCAGATTCCGTCGATGTCGTCGATGCAGTCGACCTCGTCATTCGGCGTCAGCCAGATATCGCTGCAGTTCGATCTCAACCGCGACATCGACGGCGCGACACAGGACGTGCAGGCCGCGATCAATGCGGCCGCGGGTATCCTGCCGAAAAACCTGCCGTATCCCCCGACCTACGCCAAGGTGAATCCGGCCGATGCGCCGGTCCTGACGCTCGCCTTGACGTCGGAGACGATTTCGCTGCGCGCCATGAGCGATATCGCCGATACGATCCTGGGCCAGCGGCTCAGCCAGATTTCCGGCGTCGGACGCGTGGCGGTCCTCGGCGGATTGAAGCCGGCGGTGCGGGTGCAGGCGGATCTCGCCCGGCTTGCCGCCTACGGTATCTCGATGGAGGACCTGCGCGCGGCAATCGCCGGCGCCAACGTCTCGGGGCCGAAGGGATCGCTCGACGGCGCGCAGCAGGCCTACACCATCGCCGCCAACGACCAGATCGCGGTCGCGGACGCCTACAAGCCGATCATCATCGCCTATCGCAACGGCTCCCCGGTCACGATCGGCGACGTCGCCATCATCATCGACGGGCTGGAGAACGATCGTACCGGTGGCTGGTACCAGGGCACGCCGGCCGTGATCATCGATATCCAGCGGCAACCCGGCGCCAATGTGATCGAGGTGGTCCGGCAGATCCGCGCGGAAATCCCAAAAATTCAGCGCGCGATCCCGGCCGGCGTCAATCTCACGATCGTCTCCGACCGCACCGTGACCATTCGCGCCTCCGTCCGTGACGTCCAATTCACGCTGATCCTGTCGGTGGTGCTGGTGACGCTGGTGGTGCTGCTGTTCCTGCGGTCGTTGCGCGCGACGCTGATCGCGGGCGTGGCGCTGCCGCTGTCGCTGATCACGAGCTTCGGCATCATGTATTTTGCCGGCTTTTCCCTCGACAATCTGTCGCTGATGGCGCTGACCATCGGCACCGGATTCGTGGTCGACGACGCCATCGTCATGATCGAGAACATCGTCCGCCACATGGAGAACGGCGAGTCGGTGATGGAGGCGTCGCTGAAGGGCGCCAGCGAGATCGGCTTTACCGTGATCTCGCTGACGGTGTCGCTGATCGCGGTGTTCATTCCGCTATTGTTCATGTCCGGGCTGGTCGGGCGCATGTTCCGCGAATTCGCGCTGACCTTGACGATTGCGGTCGTGACCTCGGCGGTCGTCTCGCTGACGCTGACGCCGATGATGTGTTCGCGGCTGCTCAAGCATGCCGGCAACGAGATGACGGTTCCGGGGCTGGCCGCCGTCAGCCGCTTCATCGATCGCACGGTCGATCTCTACCATCGCACGTTGCTGTGGGTGCTGCTGCGCCAGCGCGCGACGCTGGTGGTGACGTTCGCTACCATCGCCGCGACGCTCTTCCTGTACGTGATCGCGCCGAAGGGCTTCTTGCCACTGCAGGATACCGCCTCGATCACGGCGGTGACCGAGGCCGGTCCCGACGTTTCCTTCGCCGAGATGCAGAGCCGGCAGGCGGCAGCATCGGCCGCGATCCAGGCCGACCCTGACGTCGTCGGCGTGGTCTCGGTGATCGGGGCAGGCTCGGTCAACCCGACCACCAATGTCGGGCGGCTGGTGATGACGCTGCGGCCGCGCGGTGAGCGGCAAGACGGTATTTCGGTGGTGATCGACCGGCTGAAACAGCGCACCGCCTCGATCCCCGGCATGACCATCTATTTCCAGCCGGTGCAGGACGTGCAGATATCGACCCAGTCGAGCCGCTCGCAGTACCAGTATACGCTGACCGGCACCGACGCCGCGCAGGTCTCGCTGTGGTCGCAGAAGCTGGTTGCCGAGATGCGCCGCGATCCGCTGTTCCGCGACGTTTCGTCGGAAGCGCAGGAGGGCGGTCTGCGTGCGGCGCTCAACATCGACCGCCAGCGCGCCGGCCAGCTCGGCGTCAGCCTCCAGGCGGTCAACGACACGCTCAACGACGCTTTTGCGCAGCGGCAGATTTCCACCATCTACGGCCAGGCCAACCAGTACCGCGTGGTGCTGGAGGCGATGCCGATCTACCAGCGCGATCCGTCGATCCTCTCGAAGCTGTATCTCCCGGGAGCCGCGAGCACGACTGCCGGCACACCCGGCGCTCAGGTGCCGCTGTCGGCGGTCGCAACGCTGACTCGCACCACCGCACCGCTGGCAATCTCGCATCTGGCGCAGTTTCCGGCCGTCTCGCTCAGCTTCAACCTCGCGCCCGGTGAGGCGCTGGGCGATGCGGTCGAGGCGGTGAAGAAGATCGAAACAAATATGGCAATGCCCGGCAGCATCGTCGGCGTTTATTCGGGCGACGCGGCCGAGTTTTCGAAGTCGCTGGCCGGCCAGCCCTGGCTCATCCTGGCGGCGATCGTCACGATCTACATCGTGCTCGGCGTGCTCTACGAGAGCTACATCCACCCGATCACCATCCTCTCGACGCTGCCATCCGCCGGCGTCGGCGCCATTCTGGCGTTGATGCTGTTCGGACAGGACCTCTCGGTGATCGGCCTGATCGGCATCATCCTGCTGATGGGCATCGTCAAGAAGAATGCGATCATGATGATCGATTTCGCGCTGGACGCGGAACGGCATCAGGGCATGTCGCCCCATGAAGCCATCGTGCAGGCCTGCCTGTTGCGCTTCCGCCCGATCATGATGACGACGCTGGCCGCGCTGTTCGGTGCGCTGCCGCTGGCGGTCGAAAGCGGAACCGGCGCCGAACTGCGCTTTCCGCTCGGCATTTCCATCATCGGCGGCCTGTTGTTGAGCCAGTTGCTGACGCTCTACACCACGCCGGTCATTTATCTTGCGCTCGACCGGCTCAACCGCAAGATCGAGAAGGCGGTGCCGGATCCCGGGCCTCCGGGCCCGACGGTGGCCGGTGCGACCGAGGGGATGCAGTAGATGGCATCGATCTCGGAGCCCTTCATCCGGCGGCCGGTGGGCACCACGCTGCTGGCGATCGGGCTCTTTCTGGTCGGCATCGTCGCCTATGTCTTTCTGCCGGTCTCCTCGGTACCCAACGTCGATTTCCCGATGATCCGGGTCTCGGCGACGCGTCCCGGCGCGGATCCGTCCGTGATGGCGGCGACCGTGGCGGCGCCGCTGGAGCGGCGGCTCGGCCAGATCGCCGGCATCGAGCAGATCACCTCGACCAGTTCGCTGGGCTCGACCAGCATTCAGCTGCAATTCTCGATCGGCCGCGATATCGACCGCGCCGCGCGCGACGTGCAGGCTGCGATCAACGCCTCGCTGGCGGACCTGCCGACGGACCTGCCGTCGCTGCCGCGTTTCCGCAAGGCCAACCCGTCGGCGGCGCCGGTGTTCGTGCTGGCGCTGACCTCCAAGACGCTGACGACCAGCGCGATGTATGACGCCGCCGATACCGTGATCGCGCAGCGCATCTCGCAGGTGCCGGGTGTCGGCGAGGTCTCCGTCTCCGGCGCCGACCAACCGGCTGTGCGGATCGCGCTCAACCCGGTGGCGCTGTCGAACGCCGGGATCGCCACCGATGACGTGCGGCTCGCCATCGTCAATGCCAATCCGCTGGGGCCGGTCGGCATCTTCAACAGCGGCCGCCAGAGCGAGACGATCTCGACCAACAAGCAGATGCGCACCGCGGCCGAATTCCGCGACATCATTGTCAAGAGTTCGGGCGGCAATTTCGTCCGCCTCGCCGACGTCGCCGAGGTCGAGGATTCCGTCCGCAACAGCCGCTCGATCGCCTGGTTCAACAAGCAGCCCGCGGTGCTGATCCAGATCACCAAGCAGGGCGATGCCAATGTCATCGACACCGTCGACCGGGTGAGGGCGCTGATCCCGGAACTGAAGCAGTGGCTGCCGGGCGGCGTCGAGATTTCGACGCTGGTCGACCGCACCAACACCATCCGCGCCAGCGTGCTCGACATGCAGTATACGCTGCTGGCGACCGCCCTCCTCGTCATGCTGGTGGTGTTCGTGTTCCTGCGGCGGCTGACGCCGACTATCGCGGCCGGCGTCTCGGTGCCGCTCGCGCTGGCCGGCACCTGCGCCGGGATGTGGCTTGCCGGCTTCTCGATCGACAATCTGTCACTGATGGCGCTGGCGATCTCGGTCGGCTTCGTGGTCGACGACGCCATCGTCATGATCGAGAACATGTACCGCAACCTCGAGCAGGGCATGGCGCCGTATCCGGCTGCGCTCGAGGGCGCCAGGCAGATCGGCTTCACGGTGCTGTCGATCAGCCTGTCACTGATCGCGGCGTTCACGCCGCTGATCTTCATGGATGGCCTCGTCGGGCGGCTGTTGCGCGAATTCTCGCTGACGCTGACCTTTGCCATCGTGGTATCGACCGTGGTCTCGCTCACCGTCACGCCGATGATCTGCGCGCACTACATCAAGGAAGCGACCTCGAACCATGCGACATGGTTCGACCGGCTGGTCGAGGGCTCGCTGTCGCGCATCGTTGCTTTCTACACCTGGACGCTGCGGGCGGTGCTCGGCTTCCCGTTCCTGACCCTGCTGGTGTTCTTTGCCACCATCGCACTGACGGTGGTGCTGTATATCAAAACGCCGAAGGGCTATTTCCCGACCGATGACAGCGGGTTCGTGATTGGCGCCACGCGCGCATCGCCCGACACCTCGTTCCAGGCGATGCTGGGGCTGCAGCAGCAGCTGGCCGATATCGTGATGGCGGATCCGGCTGTCGCCAGCGTCGGCTCCTCGCTCGGTGGCACCGTAGGCCCCGGCGGCGGCGGTTCCAACCGCGGCACCATGTTCATCAGCCTAAAGCCGCCGGAAGAGCGAGCAGGCCTGTCGACCGCGCAGGTCATCGACCGGCTGCGGCGCAATCTCTATCGGGTCGCCGGCATCCGCCTTTTCATGTTCGCCGCGCAAGACATCCGTGCCGGCGGACGGCAGAGCGATTCCGACTATCAATATACGCTGTCGAGCACCGACCTCGAACTGTTGCAGAAATGGGCACCGCTGGTGGCCAAGCGTATGGAGACGGTGGAGGGCATCACCGACATTTCCAGCGACCGCGATCCCGGCGGCCTGCAATTGTCGCTGGTAATCGACCGCAAAACAGCGTCGAGCCTCGGCGTGCGCGTCCAGGATATCGACAACGCCTTGAACAATGCATTCGCGCAGCGGCAGATTTCGATCGTCTACACCCAGCGCAACCAGTACATGGTGGTGCTGGAGATTGATCCAAAATTGCAGGCCGATCCGTCCAGCCTGGAGCGCATCTTCGTCGCCGGCGCCGGCGATGCCCAGGTGCCGCTGTCGGCCGTGGTGCGCTACCATCGCGGCCTGTCTCCGCTCGCGGTCTATCACTCGCAATCGTTTCCCTCGACGACGGTTTCGTTCAATCTGCTGCCCGGCGTGCCGTTGCAGGTCGCAACCTCGAACATCCAGCGCGCGGTCGAGGAACTGCACATGCCGGAAGGCATCCGAGGCAGTTTTGACGGCAATGCCGGCGATTTCAACAAGACCAGCGGGCGGCAGCCGCTCTTGATCCTCGGCGCGCTGGTGGCGATGTATATCGTGCTCGGCGTGCTCTATGAGAGCCTGGCGCACCCGCTCACGATCATCTCGACGCTGCCGTCGGCCGGGCTCGGCGCGCTGCTGGCGCTGCAGGTCACCGACACGCCGCTGACCGTGATCGCCTTTGTCGGCATCATTCTATTGATCGGCATCGTCAAGAAGAACGGCATCATGATGGTGGATTTCGCGCTCGATGCCGAACGCAACCGCGGCCTCTCGTCGGCGGATGCGATCTTCGAGGCGTGCAGCGCCCGCTTCCGGCCGATCTTGATGACGACCATGGCGGCGTTGTTCGCAGGCATTCCGCTGGTGATCGCCACCGGCCCCGGCACCGAGCTGCGCCGGCCGCTCGGCATCACCATCATCGGTGGGCTGTTCGTGTCGCAGATCCTGACGCTCTACACCACGCCGGTGATCTATCTCCTGATCGACCGGCTGCGGCAGCGATGGCGGCCAGCGCCGCTCCCCGTCCCCGCGGAATAGTTGAATTACTGGCCACGAAGCGTATAGCGGGCGGATGTCACAACAAGCCAATCTCAAGTCCGGCGCCGCCGAGGAGGTGGTCCCGGACTGTCCGCATTGCGGCAAGCCGCTCCCGCTGTGCATCTGCGACAGCGTCACGCCGATCAAAAGCAAGATCTCGCTGCTGATCCTGCAGCACCCACAGGAGCAGGACAGGGCTCTCGGCACCGCGCGGCTGACGGCGATGCATTTCAAGGATGCGGTGCTCAAGATCGGACTGTCCTGGCCAAGCCTGTCCAAGGCGCTGGGGCGGAAGGTCGACGATCCCTCGCGCTGGGCGGTGCTGTATCTCGGCTCGGCCAAGGTCGCCGATCTCGATACCGATGCCGAGATCGTTGCGATCAACCGCAAGGGCGAGGTCGAGCCGCACCAGCGTGCCATGCTCTCCGACATCGAAGGCATCGTGCTGCTCGATGGCACCTGGAGCCAGGCCAAGGCGCTATGGTGGCGCAACGCATGGATGCTGAAGTGCCAGCGGGTCGTTTTGGGCCCGAAGCGACCGTCGCGTTACGGCAAGCTCCGCAAGGAGCCGCGCGGCGACGGCCTCTCCACCATCGAGGCCGCAGGCCTGCTGCTGGCCGGCCTCGAAAAGCGGCCGGACATTGCCGAGACGCTCAACGCGAGCTTTGAGCACATGCTGGCGCGGTATCGGGAAGTGCAGGCCGAAATGCCGGAACTCGCGCCGAAGCCGAAAAAGCGGGACTTTCGGCGCCGCAAGGGCGCGCCGCCGCGAACCAAATAGGCGCGAACGCCGCGGAAGTCCGGACCGTCCCGCCTGCCAGCCGGCGGAGGCATCGGATGTGAGCTGCTTTGTTGCCTATCCCGAGCGGGGCGTATAAGAAACGCCGATGGGGCCACGTGGCGGAGTGGTTACGCAACGGTCTGCAAAACCGTGTACACCAGTTCAATTCTGGTCGTGGCCTCCATCCACATAATCAATGGCTTAGGCCGGTGATGCGTGAGTTCGTCCGCACTCAGCAGGCGGCGTACCAGCCCTCGGGAAACGGCACTAGCGGCCAGCGGGCCCCGTTGTCGTTGGCGGCACGCGGCGACGTATAAAGGCGCTGGGTCTGGACCACGAAATCATCCTCCGGGGCTGTGGTAACGGCCGTTTCGACGGCTTCCAGCAGCAAATCGTATTCAACTTCGCTCATCGCGCTCTCCGGGGTTCCAGAGGCGATGGTCTCAGATCGATTTTGTTTCCAGATTGAACGGATCGTTCGAATTTTAAGGATTCGGGCGCCGCAGCAAAGCTGGTTACTAAAGTGTTGAGTTCCCCGCCGGAAGGCTAGCCCCGTACACTTGCGGGGATGTGTGAGAAAAATCACTTTTCGCAAAATTTAGTTCGCGTATCCGCGGATGACGGCTGCCCGTGTCAGGGCGGGCATGGTCCAGGGAGATGCGGCAATGAAGGCAAGGTTTGCGCGACGCGCGGAAGTTCTGTTTCGTTACCGCCGGGCTTCGGCGTTCGGGTTCCTGCTCGTCCTGCTTGCGAGCAACTCGGCGACTGCCCAGCAAGGCACCCCCGAACAGCGCAAGGCCTGCACGCCGGACGTCTATCGGCTCTGTGCGGGGGAGATCCCGAATGTTCGCGCCATCACAGCTTGCCTGCGCCGGCAGAAGGCGAGCCTGAGCCCGAGCTGCGCCGCGGTTTTTCCGCAGTAAGCGGGCCCGGCGTCAGGTCAGGTGGCCGTGAGAGCTTTCGCGCCACGGTCGCGACGATAGAACATGAAGCCGACACCCGCAAAGCCGAGGATCATCATCGCCCATGTCGATGGTTCCGGTACCGGCGGCGCGGCAATCACAGACTTGAAGTCCGCCACGATCTTAAGCGTCGACGTACCACCCTCAGGGTTGGTCCACTTGCTGCCATCGTACCATCCATCGCCATACTCCACGAAGTGAATGTCGGAAACCTCGACGCCGTTGAGGATGAACGGGCCAAGGTTGCTCAGCGTCGACTGGGTGATGCTGAACACGTTGTCGGCGGAGGGGTTGGTCGTTTGACGGATGTTCAGGTTGAACAGCTGAGAATCAAGCGAATCGCTCGGCGAAGTAAAGTGCAGCGAAAACGAGTAATTGACGTTGAAATTCTGGTCGGTGTTGTACGTAGCCAGATTAACCCAAGTGATCTTGCCGATAACAAAATCGTTCTTGTTGGTGGAAATGTCGGTCCCGATAATGTCGGTGATGGTCAGCGTGCTCGGCTTATGGTTTTTCGCCGCGCCTGACATGTTGAGCACGTTGCCGTTGTTGGTAATGGAGCAGCCGGGGCTGCCTCCACTGCAATTGGTAACGTTCGAAAAATTGCCGTCGCCGGTGAAACTGACAAGGGCTGCGCTTGCCGGTGAATGCACCAAGCCGGCGAGTAACCCTGCGGTTAGAATTTTAAATGCGCTGCCCATGATACGCCCCCGCTATTCAACGATCTATTTAATGGAACCCAACCTGACATAATCCGGTCACCCAGGGAACACATTTAAATTCGTAAAATTAAATTTCAATCCTTGAGTTGTGTCCCGAATCGCGTTCACCGGTATGGATAAGGTTGTGGTCTTGCTGACCGCACAAATGAGTTGCGACAGTATTCGCGGAAATGCGGTGAGTACCGGAAACGGGAGCCGTGGGCTGCACCAAAAGCCGAAAAGGGGCGGCATGCTTCTGCGTACGGATCGGACGGTGCCGATCAAGACACTATATGGCGTGTCGGAGGGTACATGCGGGCTGATGGAGGAGACAAGAGCCGTGGCTGGCTCCCCGGGCTGGATTCGAACCAGCGACCATTCGATTAACAGTCGAATGCTCTACCGCTGAGCTACCGAGGAACAGGCGAACAAAGGTTCGCGGCGGGGAGCGTATAACAAAGCCTTTCGGGCTTGCAAAGGACCAAATCGCCAGTTGTGCATTCGGGACACGGTGGTCCGGAAAGCCACTTCGCGACAGGGATTTGCTGGTTTAGTGCGTTCCAGACAACGGCGGCAGGAACCTGGGAGGGCGGAACCCCCGCACATGCCGGGATGGACCGGCCTGCCAGACTTCAAGGAAACCGAATCGATACCCGCGACCGAGGGCTCACCGTGGTCGATCGAGGTACCTTGCACGATTGGCCATCCGTCCGGCAACCGACGCCCGCGTGTTGCGTTTTGCCGGCGCTTGTACCAAAGATGACGCGGTTTCAGCTCCTTCGGCGGCCTTGCTGCCAGCTCTCAGGGTCTTAAAGCTATGTCCGGTTTTGCGACCGCGCGCCAGAAAATGGTCGATGGTCAGGTGCGTCCGAGCGACGTCACAGATATCCGAATTCTCGATGCCATGCTGGCGGTGCCGCGCGAGGCCTTCGTTCCCGAAAACAAGCAGGCCCTAGCCTATCTGGACCTTGATCTCGACGTCAGCGAGGGCGGCGCGGCTAAACGGTTTTTGATCAAGCCGGTCGTGTTGGCGAAGATGCTGCAGGCGGCCGAAATCAAGCAGAGCGACCGCGTTCTGGTGGTCGGCTGCGCGAGCGGATATGCCGCTGCCGTGATCGCCCGATTCGCCACCGAGGTGAGCGCGATCGAGAGCGATTCAGCGCTCGCGTCGAAGGCGCAGGCGATCCTGGCCAATAATGGCTGTGGAAATGTGGCCGTCCGGGCCGCAGCATCGGCCTACGGCGATGCGGCGAGAGGGCCTTACGACGTCATCGTTCTCAACGGCGCGACCGAGGTCGTTCCGGAGCATCTTTATGCGCAATTGCGCAGCGGCGGCCGCTTGGTAGGCGTTTTCGCGACATCGCGGCCGGCGCGGGCCACCATCGTGACGGCTTCGCACGGCGATTTCGGTCACCGCACATTGTTTGATGCTGCAGCCCCCGTGCTGCCCGGCATGGAACTTGTTCCGGCCTTTGTTTTCTAGCGTTTCAGCCGTTTCGGCGCCCAATATTCGCCCTTGGTCGTCGGCTAAATCCTCTTCGAAATCAGAAGTGTGGCCCGATTGCCCCACGTACAGAGTTTCGACGTCGTTTGCTTGCGGGGTGGTTCCGTCCGGCTTACGTGCGGACTAAGGTGAGCCGGGACTCACTTCGACTGAAGCGGCGCCCGGTCCATGGTTTTGCTCGTGATTTTGGGCCGGCGAATAAAAATGAATGGATTACCAGGGATGCGTGGGGTGAAGGTATTCACCGGGGCGGCGGCTTCGGTCCTTCTTGTAGCTTGTATGGGCCCGATGCCCGCCTTGGCCGATACGATCGAGGCCGCGCTGGTGCGCGCCTATCAAAGCAATCCGCAGCTCAATGCACAGCGATCGCAGGTGCGCGTCACCGACGAGAACGTGCCGCAGGCGCTTTCGGGCTACCGCCCGAAGGTTTCGGTGACGGCGAGTGCGGGCTACCAATATAGCGACAGCCTTACCAACACCGGCGACCTCAACGTCGGCAGGGCACCGCCAATCAACGGCGCCAATGCGCCGCGCAGCGTCGGCGCGACCGTCACGCAGACGCTGTTCAACGGCCAGCAGACCGCAAACCGAACCCGAGTAGCCGAAGGGCAGGTTTCGGGCGCGCGCGAAGCCTTGCGCGCACTCGAACAGACCGTCTTGCTCAGTGCCGCCACGACTTACATGGACTATCTGCGCGATTCGGCGATCGTCGAGGTGCAGAAGAGCAACGTCCGCGTCCTCGAGCAGACGCTGAAACAAACGCGCGACCGCTTCAACGTCGGCGAAGTTACCCGCACCGACGTGGCGCAGTCGGAGGCGCAGCTGGCTGCCGGCCGGACGCAGCTGCTGACCGCAGAAGCCAATCTGACGACGACGCGCGGCAACTTCCGCCGCATCATCGGCAACGAGCCGCAAGCGCTCGCGCCGGGCTCGCCGGTCGACCGCTATTTGCCATCGACGCTGCCGGCCGCCGTCGAGCTCGGCCTGACGCAAAATCCGAATGTTACTGCGGCGATGTTCGGCATCGACGTCAGCTACCTCCAGGTCAAGGTGGCCGAAGGCGCGCTGTTGCCCACGGTCACGCTTCAGGCCTCGGTTCAGCAGACCTATGAGCAGAGCCTGGTGCAATACCGCTCGTTCGGCGCGTCCGCCATCACGCAACTTAACGTTCCCATCTATCAGGGTGGCGCCGAATATTCGCTGATCCGCCAGTCCAAGGAAACGGCCGCGCAGCAGCGCCTCATTCTCGACCAGACCCGCGACCAGGCCCGCGCCAACGTGGTCACGGCATGGGGGCAGCTCGTCGCCGGCAAGGCGCAGGTTCAGTCCGCCCAGGCGCAGGTGCAGGCGTCGGAAATCGCGCTGAACGGCGTTCGCGAGGAAGCCAAGGCCGGACAGCGCACCACGCTCGACGTACTCAACGCGCAACAGGCGCTGGTCAATGCCCGCGTGGCGCTCGTCACCGCGCAGCATGATCGCGTGGTGGCGTCATACTCCGTGCTGGACAAGGTCGGAAGGCTGTCGCCGCAGGTCCTCAACCTGCCGACCACGGTCTACGATCCGAGCGTGCACTACCATCAGGTGCGCGACAGCTGGGCCGGCGTTCGTACGCCGGACGGCCGCTGATATCAGCGCTGTTCCCGCATGGGCGGGACGAATATCATCGCCCGGCGCCGGTTGTGCCGGGCGCGTTGCTTGCAATCAATTGTGGCCATGACGTACCGTTTCCTGGGCGAGCTGAGCGATTCGTGGTCCGCGTCCTTGCATTTCATGGACGTGGGCTGGAGTCGCCTTGAGGGGAGCAAGACCCGCGCGCGATGCTGCGGGCGGGCTTTGATCTGGGGACAAGTAGGGCTTGTGCGATGAAAATCCCGGCCTTCACATCCGGAACCGGCAATTCCTCCGTGGCTTTGGTATAAAATGGTTTCGATGTGGAGTCGGAGATGACGCAACCTGCAAAGGTCCAAGAGCCCTCGATGGAGGAGATTCTGGCGTCGATCCGTCGCATCATAGCCGACGACGAGGCGAAGCCTGCCGCTGCCGAAAAGCCGGCAGGCCCGGCGGCAGCCCCAAAGCCAGTGATGAAGGATATTCCGCCATCGGCGATTGCGCCGGCTCCGAAGCCGGCCCCCGCGCCGAAGCCGGCTCCGCCACCGCCTGCAGCTGCGCCGGCACCCGTCAGCAACAATCAGGACGACATCGACGCCATGCTGGCGAGCCTCGATGCCGCGACGCCCGAGGCCGAGATCAGGCCGGCGCCGCCCGAACCCGAGCCCGAGCCGGACGTATTCGAACTCACCGACGAAATGGCGGTGCCGGCGCCGCCACCACCACCTCCCGCAAGCTTCAACAAGGTCGAGCCCCCGGACGACATCGAATTCACCGAAGCCAGAGCATCTCGCCGTCCACCGGAGCCGCCCTTCGAGAGCGCACCGGCACGACCCATTCTATCGCATTCGACTGTCTCCGCCGTGGAATCTGCTTTCAACTCGCTGGCCAATACCGTCCTGAGCAACAATGCGCGGACGCTGGAAGATCTGGTCAAGGAAATGCTGCGGCCGATGCTGAAATCCTGGCTCGACGACAATTTGCCGGGTCTGGTAGAGCGGATCGTCAAGGCAGAAATCGAGCGGGTCTCGCGCGGCGGCCGTTGAGGCCAAGGCCGGGTTCCGGGGCGGATTCGAGTCGGCAAGAATCTGGTTGCCGGCGATGGGCTGCCAACCCGGTTGTCGCTTTAAGCCGGCGTCGCCGCGGCTCTCCGCTACGCCGACGCAGCTGTCCGGTTGACTTGAGACGCCGTGGCGGCTTTCTAGGCGCACAGCCCGGCACCGATGCCTCCAGACCGGGCGCTACCACGTTGATTTGACTTGCATTCCTTGAGCGGCCCGGCAACGGGATCGGCTTGAGGGCTCCCCATCATTCCGGTTGCAGTGCCATGATCGAGAAAAACTACCAGCCCGCCGATATCGAAAGCCGCATGTCCGCCATCTGGGAGGAGAGCGGCGCGTTCGAGGCCGGCCGCCCGGAACGCAAGGAAGCCGCGCCGTTCACCATCGTGATCCCGCCGCCGAACGTGACGGGCTCGCTCCACATGGGCCACGCGCTCAACAACACGCTGCAGGATATCCTCTGCCGGTTCGAGCGGATGCGCGGCCGCGACGTGCTGTGGCAGCCCGGCACAGACCATGCCGGCATCGCGACCCAGATGGTGGTCGAACGGCAGTTGATGGAGCGGCAGGAGCATCGGCGCGACCTCGGCCGCACCAAATTCCTCGAACGCGTCTGGCAATGGAAGGCAGAGAGCGGCGGCACCATCGTCAACCAGTTGAAGCGGCTTGGCGCTTCCTGCGACTGGTCACGCGAGCGCTTCACGATGGACGAAGGCCTGTCACGCGCCGTCGTGAAGGTGTTCGTCCAGCTGCAACGCGAAGGCCTGATCTACAAGGACAAGCGACTGGTCAACTGGGACCCGAAGCTGATGACCGCGATCTCGGACCTCGAGGTGCTGCAGGTCGAGGTCAAGGGCAGCCTGTGGTATCTGCGCTATCCGATCGAGGGCAATACCTTCAACCCCGACGATCCCTCGACCTTTGTCGTCGTGGCGACCACGCGGCCCGAGACGATGCTGGGCGATACCGCCGTTGCGATTCATCCGGACAACGAGCGGATCGGGCATCTGATCGGCCAGCACGTCATCCTGCCGCTGGTCGGCCGCCGCATCCCGATCGTGGGCGACGACTACGCCGATCCCGAAAAAGGATCCGGTGCGGTCAAGATCACGCCGGCGCACGACTTCAACGATTTCGAGGTCGGCAAGCGGCACAACTTGCCCCAGATCAACGTGTTCGATCGCGAAGGTTGCCTGGCGCTCAACGAGAACGAGGACTATCTGCGCGGGTTGCCCGAAGGCGCGCTGATGCTGGCGGAAGAACTGCAAGGCGTCGAGCGCTTCGCGGCGCGCAAGACGATCGTAGCGCGGCTGGAAGATTTTGGCTTCCTCGAGAAGATCGAACCGAACACGCACATGGTGCCGCATGGCGACCGTTCCAACGTCGTCATCGAGCCATATCTGACCGACCAGTGGTATGTCGACGCCAAGACCATGGCGCAGCCGGCGATCGCGGCCGTGCGCTCGGGTGCGACGACTTTCGTGCCGAAGAACTGGGAAAAGACTTATTTCGAGTGGATGGAGAACATTCAGCCCTGGTGCATTTCGCGCCAGCTCTGGTGGGGCCACCAAATTCCCGCGTGGTATGGCCCCGACGGCAAGGTGTTCGTCGCAGAAACCGAAGAGGAGGCCGTCGGCAACGCGCTCGGCTATTACGTCGAGCAGGAAGTCATCACGGAAGAGCAGGGGCGCGAGATGGCGCTGGACCCCGCCAAACGCGAAGGCTTCATCACGCGCGATGAGGACGTGCTCGACACGTGGTTCTCCTCGGGACTGTGGCCGTTCTCGACGCTCGGCTGGCCCGACGAAACGCCGGAAGTGAAGCGCTACTATCCGACTAACGTCCTCGTCACCGGCTGGGACATCATCTTCTTCTGGGTCGCCCGCATGATGATGATGGGCATCCACTTCATGAAGGATGCGCCGTTCTCGACCGTCTACATCCACCGCCTGGTGCGCGACGAGAAGGGCGCCAAGATGTCGAAGTCGAAAGGCAACGTCATCGATCCCCTTGGCGTGATCGACGAATACGGCGCGGATGCGTTGCGTTTTGCGCTGGCGCGTGGCGCGGCGCACAGCCACGACATCAAGCTGTCGTCGCAACTGGTCGAAACCAACCGCAATTTCGCGACCAAGCTGTGGAACGCGTGTCGCTTCGCCGAGATGAACGGCTGCGAGAAGCCGGACGGATTCGATCCGACGGCAGCAAAGGAAACCCTGAACCGGTGGATCGCGCATGAGACGTCGCGCGCCACGCGCGAGGTCTCGGAGGCAATCGAATCCTATCGCTTCAACGATGCGGCCAATGCAATCTACCGCTTCGTCTGGAACGTCTATTGCGACTGGTATGTCGAACTCGCCAAACCCGTACTGATGGGCGAGGAGGGCGCAGCCAAGGCCGAAACCCGCGCCATGACTGCCTGGGCCCGCGACGAGATCCTCAAACTGCTGCATCCCTTCATGCCCTTCATCACCGAGGAACTGTGGGCGGTGACGGCCAGGCGCGACGGCCTGCTGGTGCTGGCGGAGTGGCCGCGCAAGGCCAGCACGGTGACGGCTGAGCAAATCGCTGCCATGGCGCTGGCAGGCCCCGGCGAGCCGCTGATCGCGCCGGTCATGGCCGCGCTCGACGCCGACGATTTCAGCGATCCTGAGGCCGAGGCCGAAATCGGCTGGGTGGTCGATCTTGTCACCGCCATCCGATCGGTGCGCTCGGAAATGAACATCTCGCCGGCCACCTTGATCCCGCTGGTTCTGTCGGGCGCGTCCACCGAAACGCAGGCGCGGGCCCAGCTCTGGAGCGATACCGTGAAACGACTGGCGCGACTGGCGGATATTTCATTCGCAGACCGTCCGCCGGAAGGCGCGGTGCAGTTGCTCGTCCGCGGCGAGGTCGTGGCGCTGCCGCTCAAGGGTGTCATCGACCTCTCGGCCGAAAAGGCCCGGCTCGACAAGGAGATCGTCAAGGCGGAGGCCGATATCAAGCGTGTCGACGCCAAGCTCGGCAACGAGAAGTTCGTCGCCAACGCGCCGGAAGAGATCGTCGAGGAAGAAAAGGAAAAGCGCGAGGCGGCAGTCGAGCGGAAGGCAAAGCTGCAGGAAGCGCTGGAGCGGCTGAAGCTGGCTTCGTAATAGAGGCGCCGAACTAGCCCCCTGCATACGCCATCATGCAGGCGCTCGATAAGGCCGCGTCACGCAGCAAGGTCGATGCGTTCTGGCGCGCGGGTCTGGCCGCCGGCGGCACCGGCGACGGGCCATCCGGCCTGCGCCACGACCACGCCGCCTATTATGGCGCTTTCCTGCGCGACCCCGACGGCAACAAGGTCGAGGCGGTCTGCCACCGGGGGGCGTGAAACGGTTCCCCACTTATCCGGATCATGCTCTAAGTATCGACAATATTCCCTCAGCCCGGGACAGGATATTCTGGACATGTCGACGCTTACCCCGCATGGCGCCTGCTTGCTGTGGAGGCCGGAATTGATCTGGCTGAATGCCGTTTCCGACGGTCTGCTCGCCATCGCATTCTTTGCTACCGCGTTCGTCCTCGGGTATTTCTTGTGGCGGCGCCGCGATCTGACATTCCGTGCGGTGTTCGGCGCATTCGGCGTCTTTGTTGCGGTCTGCGGAGTGACACGGCTGCTGTCGATCCTCACCCTATGGGTGCCGGCCCACGACATTGAAGCCATCACCAAAGGTATCCTGGCGCTGATATCGCTTGGGATCACCGCAGGGCTTCTGCTGTCGCTGCCGCGGATCCTGACGGCGCCGTCACGCAAGCAACTTGCGTACGCCAATGCGGCGCTCGAGGAGGAAATCGAACACCGGCGCAAGGCCGAGGCGATGGTTCGTCGTTTTCAGGCGGTCGAGGCCAACGAGGCCCAGGTCCGGCAGGCGCAGAAGATGGAGGCCATCGGCCAGCTCACCGGCGGTGTGGCGCACGACTTCAACAACATTCTGACCGTCATCACCGGGACCATCGAAATCCTTGCCGACGCGGTCAAGGACCGGCCGAACCTCGCCCAGATCACGGACATGATCAGCGCCGCCGCGGCGCGGGGGGCCGATTTGACGCGGCATCTTTTGGCCTTCTCGCGTCGGCAACCGCTGCAGCCGCGCAACACCGACGTCAATGCCCTGGTGATCGATTCCGCGCGGTTGCTGCGGCCGACGCTCGGCGAACAGATCGAAATCGAATCGATGCTGGCGCACGATTCCTCGCCGGCGCTGATCGATCCCAGCCAGCTCTCGACCGCGATCCTCAACCTTGCTTTGAACGCGCGGGACGCCATGCCTGACGGCGGCAAGCTGACGCTGGAAACCAGGAACGTCGTGCTCGACGAGAGCTATCCCAGTATGACCAGCGAGATCAAGCCGGGCAACTACGTCATGGTCGCCGTCAGCGACACCGGCGAAGGAATCCCGGGCAGCGTGCTCGACAAGGTGTTCGAACCGTTCTTCACCACCAAGGACGTCGGCAAGGGATCGGGGCTGGGCCTCAGCATGGTCTACGGCTTCGTCAAGCAGTCGAACGGCCACATCAATATCTACAGCGAGGAAGGCCACGGCACCACCGTGAAGCTCTATCTGCCGGCCGCGCCAGGCGTGCCGGAGGCGCAGGCCGCCGAGGCCGGCGTCTCGGGGACCGAACACGGCGACGAGTCCATCCTGATCGTCGAGGACGACGCGCTGGTCCGCGAATACGTCATGACGCAGATCGGCCGCTTCGGATACCGCACCTTGGCCGCCGGCAATGCCGCCGAGGCGCTGGCGATCATTGACGGCCCCGAACACGTCGATCTGCTGTTCACCGACGTGATCATGCCCGGCGGAATGAACGGCCGGCAGCTTGCGACCGAGGCACTGAAGCGGCGTCCGGACCTCAAGGTGCTCTATACGTCCGGTTATACCGAGAACGCCATCGTGCATCATGGCCGGCTCGACGCTGGCGTGCTGCTGCTGCCGAAACCTTACCTCAGCTCCGATCTGGCGCGGATGATCAGGACCGCGCTGGCATCGTGAAGTCTCCCTGGCGAGCATTCTCGCGGCTACGGCGCATCGCGGCGGCAGTGCATTCATCACCCGGTGGTGAAATGGACTGCCGCCGTAATCCCTGACCGCAACGGTCGAGGCGGTGTGTCACCAGGGCAGTGGACCGGTTTCACTTTCCCGGATCATGCCCTAAGTATCGAAAGACCAGCCTCAACCCGGGACAGGATATTCTGGACATGTCGATGCTCACCCCGCATGGCGCGTGCCTGCTGTGGAAACCGGAATTGATCTGGGTGAACGCCGTTTCCGACGCTTTGCTGGCCATCGCCTTTTTTGTCACCGCGTTCGTTCTCGGTTTCTACGTGTGGCGTCGCCGCAGCGATGTCATGTTCCGCGGCGTGTTCTGGACGTTCGCCGTGTTCGCCGCGTTCTGCGGGCTGGCCCGACTGCTATCGGTCCTCACCTTGTGGGTCCCGGCCTACGACATCGAGAGCCTCGTCAAGGGCTTCCTGGCGTTGGTATCGCTTGGCGTCACGGCGACATTGCTCCTGATGCTGCCGCGTATCCTGGTGCTGCCGACCCGCATCCAATTGGCGCACGCCAAGGCGGCGCTCGAGGAGGAAATGGAACACCGGCGCAAGGCCGAAGCGATGGTCCGGCGTTTCCAGGAGATCGAGGCCAACGAGGCCCAGGTCCGGCAGGCGCAGAAGATGGAGGCGATCGGCCAGCTCACCGGCGGCGTGGCGCACGACTTCAACAACATTCTGACCGTCATCACCGGGACCATCGAAATCCTCGCCGACGCGGTCAAGGACCGGCCGAACCTCGCCCAGATCACCGACATGATCAGCGCTGCGGCGGCGAGGGGCGCAGATCTGACGCGACATCTGCTGGCCTTCTCGCGTCGGCAACCGCTGCAGCCACGCAATACCGACGTCAATGCCCTGGTCATTGATTCCGCGCGGTTGCTGCGGCCGACGCTTGGCGAGCAGATCGAAATCGAGTCGATGCTGGCGCACGATTCCTCGCCGGCACTGATCGATCCCAGCCAGCTTTCGACCGCGATCCTCAACCTTGCGCTCAACGCGCGCGACGCCATGCCGAATGGCGGCAAACTGACGCTCGAAACCAAGAATGTGGTGCTCGACGAGAGCTATCCGAGCATGACCAGCGAGATCAAGCCGGGAAACTACGTCATGGTCGCAGTGAGCGATACCGGCGCAGGAATTCCCGGCAGCCTGCTCGACAAGGTGTTCGAACCGTTCTTCACCACCAAGGACGTCGGAAAGGGATCGGGGCTGGGCCTCAGCATGGTCTACGGCTTCGTCAAGCAGTCGAACGGCCACATCAATATCTACAGCGAGGAGGGGCACGGCACCACGGTTAAGCTTTATCTGCCGGCGGTGGCGGGGCTGCCGGAGGTGTTGTCCGCCGAAGCTGGCGCGGCGGAGCCGGTGCACGGCGACGAGTCGATCCTGATCGTCGAGGACGACGCGCTGGTCCGCGAGTACGTGATGACACAGATCGGCCGCTTCGGTTACCACACCTTGGCCGCCGGCAATGCCGCCGAGGCGCTCGCGATCATCGACGGTCCCGAACACGTCGATCTGCTGTTCACGGACGTGATCATGCCCGGCAGACTGAACGGCCGGCAGCTCGCGACGGAGGCGCAGAAGCGGCGTCCGGACCTCAAGGTGCTCTATACGTCCGGTTATACCGAGAACGCCATCGTGCATCATGGCCGGCTCGACGCCGGCGTGCTGCTGCTGCCGAAACCTTACCTCAGTTCCGATCTGGCGCGGATGATCCGAACCGCGCTGACGTCGTGAAGTGGAGGAATTCCGCGACGCAAACGGCTGGCAGTTCGACCTTTGCCAGGAAGGCGCTCTCTGATTTGTACATCGCGCGGCACCTGATGACGGCTATCGACGTTGACAGGACCTGCCCCTCAAAAAGGCTTGCTCAGGAACTTCGAACCCTTCAAGCCATAGCGCCACGGCAGATCGACCGCCTTAGTTATCCCGATCCGTACGCCGGCAACGATCTCGGGTTTCTCGCGCCGCGCATGCAGCGCGAAGGGCGGCCGATTGAGCGGCAATTCGTTGTGCATGATGGTGATGCCGAGGGCCTGGCAGAGCTTGCCCGGTCCGGAGCACAGCGCGCGCTCTTCCGGCACGCCGCGGCGGCGGCGCATCGCGGGCAGGCCGTGGGTCGGCTGCAGCGCGCGGATCAGCACCGCGCTGGCCGAGCCTGCCGCCTCGCAAACGAAATTCACGCACCAGTGGATGCCGTAGGAGCGGTAGACATAGGCAAAGCCGGGCGGGCCAAACATCACGAGGTTGCGCGGCGTCGGTCCATTGAAGGAGTGCGCCGCCGGGTCGGTGTGATGGTAGGCCTCGACCTCGGTGATGATGCCGCCGACGCCGTCGACCAGGAGCGTCGCGCCGATCAAATCGGGCGCCACCTCGTGCACGCTGCGCCCGAAAAACGAGCGTTTCAGCGGCTTGCCGGGGTTGATGGCGGCGGCATCGGCCGACTTGGGATTTTGAGCCATTTTGAGGTGGGAATCAGGGTGGAACGGGCGAAAAGCGCCAGTATGTTGCACGTTTCTGCTAGCCTCAGCGAGTCTGCCCCAATCCGATGGCGGCATTCCGCAACCCCGTTGCGGTATTCTGCAACGTGGGTTGCGGCCGCGGGCGGCACCGATTAGCTAATGTTTCTCGCCATATCCGGACTTAACATGGTCGTCCTCGTCGATACCGTCTCCACTACCCAGGTGCGCCCGCGTCACCCCGAAAAGGTGAACCGGCCCGACGCGCCGTCGCCGCCGAAACCGGACTGGATCCGGGTGCGCGCGCCGAACACCCGTGGCTATGCCGACACGCGAAGAATCGTCAAGGAGAACGGCCTCGTCACGGTGTGCGAGGAGGCCGGCTGCCCGAACATCGGCGAGTGCTGGGACAAGAAGCACGCCACCTTCATGATCATGGGCGACACCTGCACCCGGGCCTGCGCGTTCTGCAACGTCAAGACCGGCATGCCCGGCGCACTCGACGCCGGCGAGCCGGAGCATGTCGCGGAGGCGACGTTCAAGCTCGGGTTGACCCATGTCGTGGTGACCTCGGTCGACCGCGACGATCTTGCCGACGGCGGGGCGGAGCATTTCGCGCAAACGATCCGCGCCATCCGGGCGCGCTGCCCGACCACGACCATCGAGATCCTCACGCCCGACTTCCTGCGCAAGGAAGGCGCGCTTGAAATGGTCGCGGCGGCCAAACCCGACGTATTCAACCATAATCTGGAGACCGTGCCGTCGCGTTATCTTTCGGTACGCCCCGGCGCGCGCTACTTTCACTCGATCCGGCTGCTGCAGCGGGTCAAGGAGATCGATCCGACCATCTTCACCAAATCGGGCATCATGGTCGGCCTCGGCGAGGAGCGCCACGAGGTGCTGCAGGTGATGGACGATCTGCGTTCGGCGGAGGTCGATTTCCTCACCATCGGGCAGTATCTGCAGCCGACGCGCAAGCATCACGCCGTGATGCGCTACGTCACTCCCGAAGAATTCGCAGGCTATGAGAAGGTCGCCTACACCAAGGGTTTTCTGATGGTGTCAGCGAGCCCGTTGACGCGCTCGTCGCATCACGCCGGCGAGGATTTTGCCAGGCTGCAAGCCGCGCGCCTGGCACGGGCACGCTAGCCTCGGATCAAACCAATGCAACGGGTTCTCGTCATGGGATCGTCGGGGTCCGGCAAGTCGACATTTGCGCGACGCTTGTCGGAGATGACTGGCATCCCCTTTGTTTCGCTGGATGCGCTGTATTGGAAGCCCGGCTGGGTTGCGTCAGACAGCGCCGAGTTCGGGCAGCGCGTCGCGGAAGTCGCGCGCCAGCCGCGGTGGGTCATGGACGGCAACTACACCCGCTATGGGGCCGGCGAACTGCGCCGACAGTCCAGCGACACCGTGATTTGGTTCGATCTGCCGCGCCGCCGTTGCATGCTCGGGATCATGAGACGGATCGTCGGCAGCTATGGGCGGGTTCGTCCGGAAATGGCGGAAGGCTGTCCTGAGCGATTCGATCTCGAATTTTTCCGCTACGTCTGGACTTACCGCCGGCAACAGCGGCCAAAGCTGCTGAAGTATTTTCAGGGCCTGCGTACCGATCAGGCGCTGGTCTGCTTCACCGAGCGGACGCAGGCGAACGACTATCTGAAGCAGATCGCGCTCAAACAGAATCAGGCGAGTGCGCACTGATGCCGCGCTTTTCCAGCAAGCGCCGGGTTCAACACACCGCGTCGCAGATGTTCGATCTGGTCGCCGACGTCGAGCGCTATCCGGAATTCGTGCCGCTGTGCCAGTCGCTCAAAATACGCCAGCGCACGCCGAAGGATGACGGCACCGAGGTCGTCGTCGCCGACATGACCGTGTCGTTCAAGTTGGTGCGAGAAACCTTCACCAGCCGGGTGACGCTGGATCGGCCGAACCTGAAGATCATGGTCGAATATCTGAAAGGCCCGTTCAGCAATTTGGAAAATCGCTGGACGTTCGAGCCGCGCTCCGAGGCCGGCTGCGACGTCGGCTTCTTCCTGTCCTACGAATTCAAGAGCCGTATGCTGGCGATGCTGATGGGCACGATGTTCGACACCGCATTTCAGCGCTTCGCCGCCGCGTTCGAAAAACGGGCGGACACGGTCTACGGGAAGGGCGGGGCGGTTAGATCGCCATCCTAGAGATCGACGAAGTCGGCGCGGTCGGCCAGCCGCTGCGCGGCGTTGTCGTAGTGCTTGCGGGCTCTGTCCCTCGCCGCGATCGGGTCGCCGCGCTTGATGGCTTCGACGAGCTGGACCTGTTCCTCGATCGCGGCAGCGGCGAGTTCCGTCGCCTTGGTATTCTTGACGGCGACCGACCGCAGTTTTTCGGCGATCTGGCTGTCGATCATCACGATGAAATTGAGGGCGTGTTCGTTGTCGGCAACTTTGGCGATGGCGAGGATCAACTGGCGCTCGGCTTCGAAGTGGCGCTCGGCGCCGTGAACGCCGTCACTGATCGCGTCGCGCATCTCCTTGAGAATAGACTCCATGCGGACGATGTCGCGGTTGGATCGCGCCTGCGCCGCGTCTGCCGCGACCTCGATGACCACGCCGTTCCGCAAACGCAACAGCTTCAGTAGTTCCTTGCGCTTCTTGAAGCACTCGGGACTGATACGAAATGCCGTCCGCTCCTGCGGCTGGGAGATGAAGGCGCCGACCCCGACACGGCTCTGCACGATGCCGTCATACTTGAGCTGCGAGATCGCTTCACGCACCACCGTTCGCGCGACCCCGAATTCGGTCGCCAGCGCCTGTTCGGACGGCAGGCGATCACCGGGCTGAAGCTCGCCGGCGTGCAGGGCGCCGGTCAGGCTCGCGACGATTTCCTGTGGCAATGAAGGGGTGCGCGCGAGGGATTTGAACTTCACCTGATTGGTCCTGTCCTGTTGGCGGCGTCGCCCTCAACCCGCCGTTGCGATTTACGCGAGCTAACAGGCATATCGAAACAAGCCGTGCCGCGCAAACTGCATCATCGCGGTTGTCAGACAGCCTGTGAGCGTGCTAGCCGGGCGGCAAAACGACCGCAGCGCAACAGAATGGCCGAGTGGGAGGAAGCCCGCTAGCACAGATCGGGAGGCCCAAATGACGACATCCGAACGCGTTGGCTTTATCGGCCTTGGCGGCATGGGGCGCGGGCTGGTGAAGAATCTCGTCGCCAAGGGCGTGGCCGTTACCGCCTATGATCTCAATCCGGTCGCCGTCGCCGCCGCCACATCGTTTGGCGCGACCGCCGCCAGCGGCATACAGGAGATCCGCGAGAATTGCCGCATCATCATGATTTGCGTCAATGAGGCGGAGGACGTCGAGGCGCTGATGATCGCGCGCGATGGGCTGCTGGCCGGTCCTCTGCCGGGATTCATCATCGTCGACCACACCACTGGCAGCCCGCAGATGGTGGCGAAGCTGGATCGCATGGTGCGGGAGGCGGGCGGGCGCTATGCCGAAGCGCCGATGACGCGGACCCCGAAACATGCCGATATCGGCAAGGTCAATGTGCTGTTTGGCGGCGAGGCCGACTTGCTCGACGACCTCAGGCCCTATTTCGAGCTGTATGCGGAAAACATCTTCCACATCGGTCCGCTCGGGCACGCCATCCGGCTCAAACTCATCCACAATTATATCGCCTTCGCCAATGTGGCGGCGTGGTGCGAGGGCTTTGCGCTTGCCGCCAAGGACGGGCTCGATCTCTCGCAGCTGATCGCCATCATCTCCGCCGCCGGCGGCAAGAGCGGCATGCTCGATCTCTACGGTCAATCCACCCTCGACGGCGATTTTACGCCGCTGATGTCGCTGGCGAACGCCCGCAAGGACGTGCGCTACTACGCGCGCTGGCTGGAGGAGGCGGGTCTGCCCGGGTTCATGGCGGAGGCCGTGCACCAGACCTACCGCCAGGCCGCGTTGCTCGGGCACGACGGCGAGTCCTGCACCGCCGTCATCAAGGCCTACGAAGCCGTCACCGGCGTGGCGGCGCGGGTTACGCCGAAAGACCCGCAGCCCGCGAGGAAATGAATTGATAGCGCCGGAAAACCGGTTGCTGGCACCGGCGGCATTCTCTAAGCCGGGTCCAAATCGCGAAAGGACGAGGCAATGGACGGAAATCTTCGAACCGGTGGCCATATTCTGATCGAGCAACTTGCGCTGCACAATGCCGACACCGTGTTCGGCGTGCCCGGCGAAAGCTATCTGGCTGCGCTCGACGGCATGTACCAGAGCCAACGCGTGCGGTTCATCAACGCCCGGCACGAGGGCGGAGCCGCCATGATGGCGGACGCCTATGGCAAGCTGACCGGCCGTCCCGGCATCGCCTTCGCCACCCGCGGCCCCGGCGCCACCAATGCCTCGGCCGGCGTTCACGTCGCATTCCAGGATTCAACGCCGATGATCCTGCTGCTGGGGCAGGTCGGGCGCGACATGATGGAGCGCGAGGCGTTTCAGGAAATTGACTATCGGCAAATGTTCGGGCCGATGACGAAATGGGTCGCGCAGATCGACGATGCGCGGCGGATTCCGGAATTCATCTCGCGCGCCTTCTTCACCGCGACCTCGGGCCGTCCCGGCCCCGTCGTGCTGGCGCTGCCGGAGGACATGCTGACCGACACCGCCGAGGTGCCGGATGCGCCGCCCTATACGCCGCTTCCGATCGCGCCCGATGAAGGCGCGCTACGGAAATTTCATGCGCTGCTGTCGGAAGCGAAGAAGCCGTTTCTGATCATCGGCGGCGGCGGATGGAGCGACCAGGCGCGCCGCGATCTCGAGGCATTTGCGGCGGCGCATGAAGTGCCAGTCGGCGTCTCGTTTCGCTGTCAGGATTATTTCGACAATCTGCATCCCTGCTATGGCGGACATATCGGTATCGGGCTCGATGCCAAGATCGCCGAGCGGATCCGCACCAGCGACATGGTGATCGCGCTCGGCGCGCGGCTGGGCGAGGCGACCACAGGCGGCTACACGCTGTTCGATATTCCAAAACCGAAACAGCCGCTGGTTCACGCCTATCCCGATCCCGAAGAGATCGGCCGGGTCTATTCGCCGACGCTCGGTGTGGTCGCGAGCAGCGCGGCCTTTGCGGCGGCGATCAAGCGTCTGGAGCCGAAGCATCAATCGCGCGCCGACCATGTCAAGGCGGCGCATGCCGACTATCTGGCATTTGCCGAACCGACGCGCTCGCCGGGCGACGTCCAGCTTTCGCAGATCGTTCGGGGCTTGAGCGACCGCTTGCCCCATGACACCATCATCTGCAACGGTGCCGGCAATTATGCCGTCTGGGTGCACCGGTTCTGGCGCTATCGGCAGTACCGCACCGAACTGGCGCCGACCTCGGGTTCGATGGGCTACGGCCTGCCGGCGGCGGTCGCCGCCAAGCTGCAGCATCCGGAACGCACCGTCATCTGTTTTGCCGGCGACGGCTGTTTCCAGATGACGGGGCTGGAGTTCATGACCGCGGTCGAAAACCGGCTGCCGCTGATCGTGATCGTCTGCAACAACGGCATGTACGGCACGATCCGGATGCACCAGGAACGCGAATATCCCGGCCGGGTGTCCGGCACCGATCTCGCCAACCCAGACTTCGCCGCGCTGGCGCGCGCCTGCGGCGGTTTTGGTGCCCATGTCGAGCGGACCGAGGATTTTGCCAAGGCGTTCGACGAAGCCGTGGCCAGCGGACTTCCCGCCATCATCGAGCTTGCGATCAGCCCGGAAGCGTTGACGCCGGCTGCGTCGCTCAGCGAAACCCGCGCCAAGGCGCTGGCGGCGCAAAAGTGACCAGCGGAACTTAAGTCCGCGTCGGCCGGCGCCGTTTGACGGCGCTGCGCCGCGGCGTGCGCGCTACCCGTGGACGCAGCCGGCTCATCGTGTCGCGCCGCGGCTTGGTCGGCGGTTGCGGACCGCGCGCCAGCTCCATCAGCATGCGCAGCGCTTCCACCACGGAGCGCTGGCGCACGGCGGTGCGGCCGATGGCGCCGAAACGGAACTCGCGGTGCAAAATCTTGCCATCGCGCGAGGCAACGGCGAAATGGACCAGGCCGACCGGCTTGCCCGGGGTGGCGCCGCCGGGACCGGCGATGCCGGTGATGGACACCGCGAGATCGACCTTGGCTTTTTCCAGGGCGCCGACCGCCATCGCGGTCGCGGTTTCCTTGCTGACCGCGCCGAAGGTCGCGAGCGTCGTGGCCTTGACGCCGAGCATCGCGCGCTTGGCGTCGTTGGAGTAAGTGACGAAACCGCGGTCGATCACGTCCGACGAGCCGGGAATGTCGGTGAGCGCGCCGGCGACCAGGCCGCCCGTGCAGGACTCGGCGGTCGCGATCGTCAGCTTGCGCATGCGACACAGATCGAGCAGCGAGCGGGAGAGGGCGCGCGCGTCGCTGCCGCCCATCTTACTCGCTCCAGGGCAGACGGATGGTGGCGCTCGCCGTAGCGGCGATGCCTTCCTCGCGGCCGGTGAAACCGAGCCGCTCGCTGGTCGTCGCCTTGACCGCGACGCGCGAGATGTTGACGCCGGTGATCTCGGCGATGCGGGCGCGCATGGTGTCGCGCAGCGGGCCGATCTTGGGGCGCTCGCAGATCATAGTAACTTCGAGATTGGCGATCCGGCCGCCGCGCGCGGTGACGCGGTCGATGGCATATTTGAGAAACTTATCGGACGCCGCGCCCTTCCATTGCGGATCGCTCGGCGGAAAGTGCGAGCCGATGTCGCCATCCGCCAGCGCGCCGAGAATAGCGTCAACCAGCGCATGCAGGCCGACATCGCCGTCGGAATGGGCGAGAAAGCCGCGTGTGTGCGGCACGCGCACGCCGCACAGCATCAGATGATCGCCGTCGCCGAAGGCGTGCACGTCGTAGCCGGTCCCGGTCCTGATGTCGCCCAGCTGGGCGGCGAGGCGGGCTTCCTCGCGAATGAAATCTTCGGGCGTGGTCAGTTTCATGTTTGCAAGATCGCCTTCAAATGTCGCAACCGTCAATCCCGCCCATTCCGCGATCGCCGCGTCGTCCGTGAAATCGCTGCGGCCGTCGCGCGCGGCGCGACGATGCGCATCGAGAATGACGTCGAAGCGAAACGCTTGCGGCGTCTGTGCGATTCGCAGTTTCGCCCGCTCGGGCGTGGCTTCGACGTTGCCGGTCTCACCGACCTGCTTGACCGTGTCGGTGACGGGGATCGTCGGCACCGCCGCGCCGGTGCGGCCGGCGGCGTCGATCGCGCGCGAGATCACGCCAGGGGTGACGAAGGGCCGCGCAGCGTCGTGGATCAGAACAATATCCGGCTTCTCCGCTGCGAGCGCCTCGAGCCCGGCATGCACCGAAGCCTGGCGGGTCGCCCCGCCATGGGTGGGGGTCCGGTAGCGCAGCTCCGAAACGGCCGCATTGAAGACCGCGGTGTCGTCGGGATTCACCACCGGCTGCACGGCGAACACGTCCGGATGCCGGCAGAACGCCTCCATGGCGCGGAAGATCACGGTCTGTCCGCCGATCTCGCGATATTGCTTCGGTCCGCCGGCACCGGCGCGAAGCCCGCGTCCGGCTGCGACGAGGATGGCTGCGGTACGCTCAGATTTGGGCATCGGGACTCAAAATGCGAACGAATCGGGTTGAGGGCGGGGTGTCAGGCGCTGGCGCACAGCCCTTACCATGGAGATTTTGGAAAACAGAGTGATTCCCATCACCCGTGGGAAAAGCGGTTTTTGTTGCAGTGCACTTGCGCAAATGATAGATCTGTCTAAAGTGTAGGCAAGACGCTTGACTGCCCAAGATTTGTGCTCACAATATACGCCGACGGTGGCAATGACGCCGCCGCCCCAACCACGAGAACGATGTGACCGGCCCGGAAAGTTCACGCCCTAAGCTGTTGACTATAGGCGATATTGCTGTCGCCAACCGGGTTTTTCTGGCGCCTATGTCCGGCATCACCGATGCCCCCTTTCGACGGCTCGCCGCCACCCTCGGGGCTGGACTGGTAATATCAGAGATGACCGCCAGCGACGAACTTGTCCATGGGCGGCCGATGTCTCTCCTGCGCTGCGAGACAGCCGGTGTCGGTGCGCATGTCGTTCAACTCGCCGGTTGCGAGGCGCATTGGATGGCGGAGGGCGCGCGGATCGCCGAAGCCTCTGGCGCCGATATTATCGATATTAATATGGGCTGTCCGGCGCGCCATGTCACCGGCGGCCAGTCCGGCTCGGCGCTGATGCGCGATCTCGACCATGCGCTGACGCTGATCGAAGCCACGATCGCTGCGGTGAAAGTTCCCGTGACGCTCAAGATGCGGCTCGGTTGGGACGATCGCTCGCTCAACGCGCCCGAACTGGCGCGCCGCGCGGAAGCCGTCGGCGTGCAGATGATCACCGTGCATGGGCGAACCCGTTGCCAGTTCTACAAGGGCGCGGCTGACTGGGCCGCCGTGCGCCCGGTCAGGGACGCGGTCTCCGTGCCGCTCGTCGTCAATGGGGACATCACCTCTTACGAAAAGGCGGTCCAGGCGCTGGACGTGTCGGGCGCGGACGCCGTGATGATCGGACGCGGCGCGCAGGGACAGCCCTGGTTGCCGGGCCAGATCGGACGCCGGCTCGAAACCGGGCAGGCGGAGACGGCACCCTCGCTCGCCGAGCAACTCGCGCATGTGCGCAGGCTCTACGATGAAGTCTGCAGCCATTACGGTCTGCGTATCGGATTGAAGCACGCGCGAAAGCATCTCGGCTGGGCGCTGGAGATCGCAGCCCTGTACAGCCGCGCGCCGGCAGAGACGCTGAAGGGCTGGCGGCAAAAAATCCTGACATCGGAGGACCCACATCGGGTCCACCGATCGCTGCAGGACGCGTTCGACGATTTTTCATGGAGTGCTGCCGCATGACGTCAGCCTTAGAACATCGCCGCGCCATACCCACCGATAGCGAGGCCATTCTCAACGCACTGCCCAACCCCGTGTTGCTGGTGGCGCCCGACGGCCGCATCATGGACGCCAATATCGCCGCCGAGTCCTTCTTCGAGATTTCGACGCAGTTCCTGCGCCGGCAGTCGCTGAAGGAACTGGTGCCGTTCGGCAGTCCGCTGCTGGCACTGATCGATCAGGTGCGATCGAGCGGCTCGCCGGTCAACGAATACAAGGTCGATCTCGGCACGCCCCGCATCGGCGGCGATCGCCAGGTCGACCTGCACGTCGCGCCGCTCACCGAACGCCCCGGCCACATCGTCGTCATGTTGCAGGAGCGCACCATCGCCGACAAGATGGACCGGCAATTGACGCACCGCAGTGCGGCGCGCTCGGTGATCGCGCTGGCCGCGATGCTGGCGCATGAAATCAAGAATCCGCTGTCGGGCATCCGCGGCGCGGCGCAACTGCTGGAGCAGGCGGCATCATCCGAAGACCGCATGCTGACGCGATTGATCTGCGATGAGGCCGACCGCATCGTGACGCTGGTCGATCGCATGGAGGTGTTCGGTGACGACCGTCCGGTGGCGCGCGGGCCGGTCAACATCCATTCCGTGCTCGACCACGTCAAACGGCTGGCGCAGTCCGGCTTCGCGCGCAACATCCGCTTCATCGAGGACTATGATCCCTCGCTGCCACCGGTGCTGGCTAACCAGGACCAGCTGATACAAGTGTTCTTGAATCTCGTGAAGAATGCCGCCGAAGCGGTCGCCGATCTCGGTTCCGACGCTGAAATCCAGCTCACCACCGCGTTCCGTCCCGGCGTTCGCCTGTCGGTACCGGGCAAGAAATCGCGGGTGTCGCTGCCGCTCGAATTCTGCGTCAAGGACAACGGCTCCGGCGTGCCGGAAGACCTGTTGCCCAACCTGTTCGATCCGTTCGTGACGACGAAGCAAACCGGCAGCGGCCTCGGCCTGGCGCTGGTGGCCAAGATCGTCGGCGATCACGGCGGCATCATCGAATGCGAATCTCAGCCGCGGAAGACCACTTTCCGCGTGCTGATGCCGATGTTCAATCCCACCAAACAGTTCGACCAAAGCAACCGCGATGGCGTTCCGGGTACGCTGCCGCCTGCCTCACAGGACGCAAGATGAGGAATAACAATGCCCGCAGGTAGCATTCTCGTTGCAGATGACGACACCGCCATCCGCACGGTTCTCAACCAGGCTCTTTCACGCGCCGGCTACGAAGTGCGCCTCACCGGCAACGCCGCGACGCTGTGGCGCTGGGTGAGCCAGGGCGAGGGCGACCTCGTCATCACCGACGTGGTGATGCCCGACGAGAACGCATTCGATCTGCTGCCGCGGATCAAGAAGATGCGGCCGAACCTTCCCGTCATCGTGATGAGTGCGCAGAACACCTTCATGACGGCGATCCGGGCTTCCGAGCGCGGCGCCTATGAATATCTGCCAAAGCCGTTCGACCTGAAGGAACTCATCACCATCGTCGGTCGGGCGCTGGCCGAGCCGAAGGAGCGGGTGCCAAGCTCGCCTGACGAGGGCGAGTTCGATTCGATCCCGCTGGTCGGCCGCTCGCCGGCGATGCAGGAAATCTACCGGGTGCTGGCGCGGCTGATGCAGACCGACCTCACGGTCATGATCTCGGGCGAGTCCGGTACCGGTAAGGAATTGGTCGCCCGCGCGCTGCATGATTACGGCAAGCGCCGCAACGGTCCGTTCGTCGCCGTCAACATGGCGGCGATCCCGCGCGATTTGATCGAATCCGAACTGTTCGGCCATGAACGCGGCGCGTTCACCGGCGCCAATACCCGCGCCTCCGGTCGCTTCGAGCAGGCCGAGGGCGGCACGCTATTCCTGGACGAAATCGGCGACATGCCGATGGAAGCGCAGACGCGGCTGCTGCGCGTGCTGCAGCAGGGCGAATACACCACCGTCGGCGGGCGTACCCCGATCAAGACCGATGTCCGCATCGTCGCGGCCAGCAACAAGGATTTGCGCATCCTGATCCAGCAGGGGCTGTTCCGGGAGGATCTGTTCTTTCGCCTCAACGTCGTGCCGCTGCGGCTGCCGCCGTTGCGGGAACGGATCGAGGATCTGCCCGATCTGATCCGGCATTTCTTCTCGCTCGCCGAAAAGGACGGCCTGCCGCCGAAGAAGCTCGACACGCTGGCATTGGAACGGCTCAAGCAGCATCGCTGGCCCGGCAACGTGCGCGAACTCGAAAACCTCGCGCGTCGGCTGGCGGCGCTCTACCCGCAGGACGTCATCACGGCTTCGGTCATCGACGGCGAGCTGGCGCCGCCTGCTGTTACCTCGGGCGGCAACGCGCCGATCGGGGTGGAGAACCTTGGCGGTGCGGTAGAAGCCTACCTGTCCTCGCACTTCTCCGGCTTCCCGAACGGCGTGCCGCCGCCGGGGCTCTACCACCGCATCCTCAAGGAGATTGAGGTACCGCTGCTGACCGCGGCGCTGGCGGCCACCCGCGGCAACCAGATCCGCGCGGCAGACCTGCTCGGTCTCAACCGTAACACGCTGCGGAAGAAGATCAGGGATCTCGACATTCAGGTCTACCGGAGCGGAGGCTAGGGACGATTCTCGAATGCGGTGAAAAAAGCGGTTGATTCGACGCAGTATCGATCACTTTAGTGTTCGACTGCGCCGTGGAATTGTCGCAATTCGGCAACATTGTGATATGTATGCATCAGTTCGCGAACCGCGAACCCAAGCACTTTCACATTACCGATTGTCGGAATGACCACCGCAGAGACGACCTCGGCACCATCGTTCGATCCATCGCATGCCGAATCCGGAGGGGGAGTCCTGCGGAAGTGGGTGGCGCCGCTTGCGGTCGCGACGGCGCTGCTGTCGGCATTTTTGACCTTCGTTGTGTTGAGCGGTCTGACGCCGATCGAGCCGACCCGGCAGATCGTTTATTCGTTCCTGCTGACCAACGCGGCGACGATCCTGCTGCTGGTCGCCATCATCGCCCGGGAAGTCTGGCAGGTGATCCAGGCACGGCGGCGCGGGCGGGCTGCGGCCAGGTTGCACGTCCAGATCGTCGCTCTTTTCTCCATCATCGCCGTGCTTCCGGCGGTGGTGGTCGCCATCGTCGCCAACATCACCCTCGACCGCGGCCTCGACAGGCTGTTTTCCGGGCCGACGCGCGCCGCGATTGAGAACTCGCTGAACATCGCCCACGCTTACGTCAATGAGCACGCCTATCTGATCAATGGCGACATTCTCGGGATGGCCAATGACCTGTCCAACGCGAGGCCGCTTTTTGACCAGGACCGGCAGTCGTTTTTCGAATTGCTGACCAACAACGCGACTGCCCGCAATTTGCCGGGCGCCATGCTGATCGACAAGGATCGCAACATCCTGGTGACGGCACAAACCGGTATCAAGCAGCAATTCTCGACGCCGCCGCAGGATTTCCTCAACAACATCGACGAAAGCAAACCGGAGATCGCGGTCTTTCCGGAGGAGAACTACGTCGCGGCGATCATTCGCCTGCGCGGCTTCACGGATACGTTCCTCTACGTTGCCCGTCTCCTCGACCCCCGCGTCGTCAGCCAGTTGAAGCAGACCCAGGCCAGTGTCGCCGAATACGCCCAGATCGAATCGCGCCGGCTCGGCATTCAGGTCGCCTTCGCATTGATGTTTGCGGTGATCGCGTTGACCATCCTGATGGCTTCGGTGCTGATCGGCTTGAATTTTGCCAACTGGCTGGTGTCGCCGATCCGCAACCTGATGAGCGCGGCCAACATCGTTTCGACCGGCGATCTGCACGTCCAGGTGCCGGTGCACAAGTCGGAGGGCGACCTCGCGCAGCTCGGCGAAACCTTCAATAAGATGACGGCCGAGTTGCGCACCCAGCGTGACGAGCTGGTCAGCGCCTCGGACTTGATCGACAGCCGGCGGCGATTCATCGAGGCGGTGCTGTCTTCGGCCAGCGCCGGCATCATCGGCGTCGACGCATCCGGCAGCGTCGGCATTTTGAACCGCTCCGCGGAGAAGCTGATCGGCCACGCCGAGTCGGAGACGCTGGATCATCCGCTGTCGGACGTGCTGCCCGAACTCGACGACATGATGAAGACCGCGCGCGAGGGCACGCAGCGGCTGGTGCAGGGCCAGATCACGATCATGCGCGACGGCCACGAGCGCAATCTGTCGGTCCGCGTCAGTGCCGAGCAGACCAGCCAGTCGCGCGACAGCTACATCATCACACTCGACGACATCACGGAGCTCGTCTCGGCGCAGCGGACATCGGCATGGGGCGACGTCGCGCGCCGCATCGCCCATGAAATCAAGAACCCGCTGACGCCGATCCAGCTCTCGGCCGAACGAATCCGCCGCAAATTCGGCAAGGTCATCATCGAAGACAAGGGCATCTTCGAACAGTGCACCGACACCATCGTACGGCAGGTCGACGACATCAGGCGGATGGTTGATGAATTCTCGCGTTTCGCACGGATGCCAAAGCCGGTCATGGAAGGCGAGGATGTCGCAGATACCGTGCGCCAGGCGGTGTTCCTGATGAAGGTCGGACACCCCGACCTCGATATCGAGGCGGACATTAAGCAGGACCCGATGCGGGCGCAGTTCGACCGCCGGCTGATTTCGCAGGCGCTCACCAACATCATCAAGAACGCGACCGAGGCGATCGAGCAGGTGCCGCCGGAGGAGCTCGGCAGGGGCCGCATCGACGTGGTCGCCACGCGCGAAAACGACGACATCCTGATCGACGTGGTCGACAACGGCATCGGTCTGCCCAAAACCAGCCGTGCGCGGCTTCTGGAGCCTTATGTGACCACGCGCCAGAAGGGCACCGGCCTCGGACTCGCCATCGTCGGCCGCGTGCTGGAAGACCATGGCGGGCGGATTGAACTGAAGGACGCATCGGATTTCCGGCCAGGGCAGCGCGGCGCGTGGATGCGGCTGCGATTCGCCGTGTCGGGTCATGCGCCGAAGGCAGAAGTGAAGCCGGGCGCGGACGAAAAGCCGCATCCAAACGAAACAAAACCGCCGTCAGGCGAAACCAGTGAGGCTGCGGCCGCGACCAATGACCGAGCAAAAACCGAAGCCGCGACAGGCAGCTGACAAGACAGGTGTAACCCATGGCCAGTGACATTCTGATTGTCGATGACGAGGCCGATATTCGCGACCTCGTTGCGGGCATCCTGGACGACGAAGGCTTCAGCACGCGGACCGCGCGCGACAGCGATTCGGCGCTGGCTGAGATTTCCAGCCGCCGCCCGCATCTGGTGTTTCTGGATATCTGGCTGCAGGGCTCCAAGCTCGACGGCCTGCAATTGCTCGAGCAGATCAAGAAGGAGCACGCCGAGGTTCCCGTCGTGATGATCTCCGGCCACGGCAACATCGAGACTGCGGTCGCCGCGATCAAGCGCGGCGCCTACGACTTCATCGAAAAGCCGTTCAAGTCCGATCGCCTGATCCTGGTGGCGACGCGGGCGCTGGAAACCTCGCGCCTCAAGCGCGAAGTCAAGGAACTCAAGCAACTGGCGCCCACCGCGAGCGTTCTCACTGGCCGCTCCGCCTGCATGAATCAGTTGCGCCAGACCATCGACCGGGCAGCCAAGGCCAACAGCCGCATCCTGATCGTCGGTCCCTCCGGCGCGGGCAAGGAACTCGCCGCGCGCACCCTGCACAATGCGTCAGGCCGCGCGGAGGGGCCGTTCGTCGTCATCAACGCGGCGGCTATCACGCCGGAGCGGATGGAGGTCGAGCTGTTCGGCATCGAGCAGTCGAACGGCGAGCAGGCCCGCAAGCCGGGCGCGCTGGAAGAGGCCCATGGCGGCACGCTGTTCATCGACGAGATCGCCGACATGCCGCGCGAGACCCAGAACAAGATTCTGCGCGTGCTGGTCGATCAGACCTTTCAGCGCTCGGGCGGCACCGCCAAGATCCACGTCGATGTCCGCATCATCTCCTCGACGGCGCGTAACCTGGAGGAGGAGATCGCCGAAGGCCGTTTTCGCGAGGATCTCTACCACCGGCTCTCGGTGGTGCCGATCCGCGTCCCGCCGCTGTCGGAGCGCCGCGAGGATATCCCCGAACTGATCGACTATTTCATGGACCAGATATCGGCGGCGACCGGCCTGCCGAAGCGCCAGATCGGCCAGGATGCGATGGCGGTGCTGCAGTCTCACGTATGGCCCGGCAACGTCCGCCAGCTCCGCAACAATGTCGAGCGCGTGATGATTTTGGCGGGCGGCGGTCCGGAAGCGATCATCACCGCCGACATGCTGCCGCAGGACGTCGGTTCCATGGTACCGGCAATGCCGACCAGCAACAATGGCGAGCACATCATGGGGCTGCCGCTGCGGGAGGCGCGCGAAGTGTTCGAGCGGGACTACCTGATCGCCCAGATCAGCCGGTTCTCGGGCAACATTTCGCGCACCGCCGAATTCGTCGGGATGGAGCGTTCGGCGCTGCACCGCAAGCTCAAGGCACTTGGGGTCGGTTGAAGATTGGATGAATCACAAGTCCTTATCTTCGTTGGCCGGCAGCAAAACGCTCACGCTTTGAGCCGATCCATGCAATTGCTTTGGAATATTTATCTATTTCCGTGCATTTACAGAGAATTGCCACTGGGTTCTGGCGCTGCGGGGCCCGAACCGGCTTGCCTAAAAACCGCGCCTGCCCTCTAATCGCCTTGCCGAGCCGACCAGAGGGGGATCTCAGGGAAAGCCGGCGAGTCGGGGGCAGGCTCCGTGAGAGAGTAACAGCCGGCTGAAACAAAAAGAAACACAAGCGGGATAAAAACAATGGCGGCAGACCGCGCACAAAACCTACAAGACACCTTCCTGAATCATGTTCGCAAAACGAAAACGCCACTGACGATCTTTCTGGTCAACGGAGTAAAACTGCAGGGGATTGTTACCTGGTTTGACAACTTCTGCTTGTTGCTCCGGCGCGACGGTCATTCGCAACTTGTCTATAAGCATGCGATCTCGACCATCATGCCTGGCGCACCGATTCAGTTGTTCGAAGGCGGCGAGGATGCTCCGGCTTGAGAGTGAACTGATTGGAACCCCTCAACCGTGAAGGGAACGCCGACCGTCCGCGGTCGGCGGAGGAAAAGCAAAGCGGGCGGGTGATCGTCATCGGCCCGTATTTGCGCATGCGTCGCGGCGACGCCGAGGCGCAAGCGAGCGATGTCGCCCGCGATTCCGAAGCCCGGCTCGAAGAAGCCACGGGTTTAGCGCGCGCGATCGACCTCACGGTCGTCGAGGCGCTGCTCGCACCCATCAGCCAGATCAGGCCTGCGACCTATCTCGGCAAGGGCAAGGTCGAGGAAATCTCCGGCCTGATCACGGGCCACGACGTCGAGCTCGTGGTGATGGATTGCGCGCTGTCGCCGATCCAGCAGCGCAACCTCGAGAAGGCGTGGAACACCAAGGTGCTCGACCGCACCGGACTGATCCTGGAAATCTTCGGCCGCCGCGCCAAGACCAAGGAAGGATCGCTGCAGGTCGAACTCGCGCATCTCAACTACCAGCGCAGCCGGCTGGTGCGGTCATGGACGCATCTCGAACGTCAGCGCGGCGGCTTTGGCTTCATGGGCGGTCCCGGCGAAACCCAGATCGAGGCCGACCGCCGCCTGATCGGTGATCGCATCACGCGGCTGGAGAACGAACTCAAGAAGGTGCAGGCGACGCGGCGGCTGCACCGCGCCGGCCGCCAGCGCGTGCCGTACCGTGTGGTGGCGCTGGTCGGCTATACCAACGCCGGCAAATCGACGCTGTTCAACCGGCTGACGCGCGCCGGCGTGCAGGCCGCCGACATGCTGTTCGCGACGCTGGACCCGACGCTGCGCGCACTGAGCCTGCCGCATGGCGGCAAGGCGATGCTGTCGGATACCGTCGGATTCATTTCCAACCTGCCGACACAGCTCGTCGCCGCGTTTCGCGCCACGCTGGAAGAGGTGCTGGAGGCCGACATCATCCTCCACGTCCGCGACATCTCGCACGAGGACGCAGAGGCGCAGGAGCGCGACGTCGACACCGTGCTGCGCCAGCTCGGCATCGACCCCGACGCCGGTGCGGGCGTCCTCGAAGTCTGGAACAAGATCGACCGCTTCGACCCCGAAGAGCGCGAAAACCTGCGCAACATCGCCGCGCGCCGTCCGCCGGAGCGGCCATGTTTCCTGGTGTCAGCCGTATCTGGGGAGGGCGTCGACGAACTGTTGACCGCGATCGAGGATCGGCTGGCAGCGACGCGCACGACCCTCGATCTGTCGATCGACGCGGCCGACGGCGCCGGCATCAGCTGGCTGCATCGCAATGCCGAAGTGCTGAACAAGGAGCTCCATGACGGCCGTTTCGACATGACGGTGCGGGTGGACGAGACCAAGCGCGATATCGTGGTGTCAAGGTTCGATGCGGTGCCGCGCCTCTCCGCGTAAGCCACTCTCGCCCCGGATTGGAACTGAGCCATGTCTTCAGATGTGATCCGCCCAATATTACAGGACTTCCAAGGTGACATTGAGCACGGTCCAGGGGCGATGGTTGGAGAGATAGCCGATTGCGAGCGCGAACTAGGCGTTCGTTTCGTTGGAGGTTTTTTCGATTACCTTCAAACGTATGGTTGGCTCAGCGTTGGCTCGAACGATATCTATGGCCTTGGCGCAAGAATCGAGTCGTGGCGGCAGCTGAAAGAAATGACGCTGAGCGAGCGTACCGAAATGTCTCCGCCGCTGCCGCGACATCTCGTCACCTTCTACAATGATGGCTTTGGAAACCAACACTGTCTCGATGCCCGGGATGTTGTTGACGATGAGCATCGCATCGTCTTCTGGAACCATGAGTTGGGTCCGGATCAGACCCCGGCATTTATCGCCAACTCGTTCGCAGAATGGCTCCGCCTTCTGATTGCAGCCGAGCAAGAGTAAAGTTAGCCGTTCAAACTCATCTCAAGAGACATTCACACTAAATTAGCGGTGCGCTTACTTGCGTCGCTCTGACACCGGCTTCTCCTCATCCTTCGCCGCATTCCACAGCCCGTCCATCTCGTCTAGTGATGCCTGTTCCAGTGTCCGGCCCCCCGCCTCTAGCGCGCGCTCGATAAAAGCAAAACGCCGTTCAAACTTGGCGTTGGTACTGCGCAGCGCGCTTTCCGGATCGGCGCCGACATGGCGAGCGAGGTTGACCAGCGCGAACAGGAGATCGCCGGTCTCCTCGGCGAGTTCGTCCGCACTGCCGCCCTCCAGCGCCGCTTCGATCTCGTCGGCCTCTTCGCGAATTTTAGCCAGCACCGCGCGGGGATCGTTCCAGTCGAAACCAACGGCGGAGGCCTTGCGCTGCAATTCCATCGCCCGCGTCAGTGCCGGCTGGCCGGCCTTGATCCCAGACAGCAGCGATTTGTGCGCGGTTCCTTCCGACGGTCGCCGTGCAGCGCGCTCGGCCTTTTCCTCGGCCTTGATGCGTTCCCAGGCGCTCTTGACGCCGGCGGGAGCGATATGGCCGTCCTTGTCGGCGAACACATGCGGGTGGCGGCGGATCATCTTCGTCGTGATCGCCTCGACCACGTCGCCGAACGCAAAGGCGTTTTGTTCTTCCGCCATGCGGGCGTGATAGACGACCTGCAGCAGCAGGTCGCCGAGTTCCTCGCGCAGATCATCAAGATCGCCACGCGAGATCGCGTCGGCCACCTCATAGGCCTCCTCGATCGTGTAGGGCACGATCGTCGCAAAATTCTGCTCGAGGTCCCATGGGCAGCCGGTGACGGGCGTGCGCAGCGCCGCCATGATTTCGAGCAGCCGTGAAATGTCGCGGGAAGGGGTCATGGGAATTCCGTTGCCGGGAAGGACACGCGCTTTATGCCGCAAGCGGCGCGGCGATCCCAGCGGAACGGGGCAGAATCCGGCAATTTCCACCGGTTGGCCGCAAGACGCGGGAATGCTAATGGCCTGTCATGAACGACCACTCATCCTCCGAGACGGCGCTGGTGCTGTTTTCCGGCGGGCAGGATTCCACCACCTGTCTCGCCTGGGCGCTGCAGCGCTTTGCGCGGGTCGAAATGCTCGGCTTCAGCTACGGCCAGCGTCACGCCATCGAGCTTGAATGCCGCGACCGGCTATTGTCGGGCATCCGATCGCTGCGGCCGGATTGGGCGGCAAGACTCGGCGACAGCCATACGCTGGAAATCCCGACACTGGCGGAGATTTCCGACACCGCGCTGACCCGCGACGTCGCCATCGAAATGGGTGCGGACGGCCTGCCCAATACGTTCGTACCCGGCCGCAACTTGGTGTTCCTCACGTTTGCGGCAGCGCTGGCGTACCGGCGCGGTATCCGCCACATCATCGGCGGCATGTGCGAGACCGACTATTCCGGCTATCCGGATTGCCGCGACGAAACCATCCAGGCGCTGCAGTCCGCGCTCAATCTCGGCATGGCGAAAAACTTTGAATTGCACACGCCGCTGATGTGGCTCGACAAGGCCTCCACCTGGAAGCTGGCGCATGATCTGGGCGGGGCAGGGCTGGTCGACCTGATCCGCGAGCACTCCCACACCTGTTACCTCGGCGAGCGCGGCGCGCAGCATGAATGGGGTTATGGTTGCGGCGAGTGTCCCGCCTGCGCATTGCGCGCGAAGGGCTGGCGGGAATACGCGGCGCAGCCTTAACGGAAATCCGCCGGCCTCAGTTCGATCGGCATGCCATGCGGCGTGCGGTCGGCGGCGTGGTCCCAGGCATCGCGGTAGCGGTGCAGCGTTTCGATGCTTGCAACGCCCTTGGTCGCCACCAGATGCTCCAGCGTCGCCAGCCAATGCCGGTAATAGGTCTCGCCGGTGTCCGGATCGCCCGCAGCCTGGGCGCGCTTGATATGGTCGGCGAGGGCTGCAGCCCACTCGGTCCAGCTGAACAGGCCGCGCTCGTGCAAGGCCAGCGCCATCGCAAACGCCTGCGCCTCCCAGGGTTCGCGAAACACCGGGCCGGAATCGTCACGCGGAATGCCCGGCACGGCGGCGGTCGCGCGCGCGGCGGCAGCGGTATCCATCACACCGGCTCCAGATAGGGTTCAAACGCGTCAACGGAGATCTTCACCGTCGGATCGGCGTCCGGGCCCCATAACTCGGCGCCCTCGAACACGACGGTGTAGAGCCATTGCGGATCCTCGCCGGCTTCCATCGCGGCCGTATCCGGAAATACATGACAGCCATGGTCGCGCTCGATCACGCCGACATGGCCGCGCACATAGCGCGGCAGCCGCGTGTGCGTCGCCGGATGAATGTTCTTGGCGCGCACACGAGCGCCTGCCTTGAATTTTGGGGCGGCGGGAGCCGGGCGGCCGAACTTTCCGCGCACCATCACGCGTTCAACATCGACCAGCGCGAACTTGCCGTGCTTGAGCATTTTCGGCGGCTTCGATGCGTGCCCGGCTGCAACCTCTTCAGCAGCGATGAACCCCTTGTCGACCAGCATATCCTCGAGACCGAGGAACCATTTCTTGTAGTAGGAGCTGGAAAGATAGACGTGCGGCGGCAGCATCTCGCGATAGAAGCGCGATGTGTCGATGTTGAAGGCGCCGGCGGCGCCCATCGCCCGCACCATGGCCAGCACGCGCGCTTCCCATTCGGTATGGAACATCGGCTCGTTCGGCTCGGGCTCGACCTTGCCAAAGCCGTCCATGCCGCCCATGTCGTGGACGCCGTTCACGATGGCGCTCCCGGCGTTTTCGGGAAACCTGTCCCGATCATGGAATCGCGCGTGACGAGTTCGGCCAGCTGCTGCTCGCTCCATCCGTCGGTGCCCTCGGGCCGCATCGGCAGCACCAGGAAGCGGGTCTCGGCGGTCGAATCCCACACCCTGATTTCGGTTTCCTTCGGCAGGCTGACGCCGAAATCGGCCAGCACGCCGCGCGGATCCTTGACCGCGCGGGAGCGATAGGGCGCGGCCTTGTACCAGACCGGGGGAAGACCCAGCATTTCCCAGGGATAGCAGGAGCATAGCGTACAAACGACCATGTTGTGGCGCTGCGGCGTGTTCTCGACCGCGACGAGGTGGTCGCCGACCCGGCTGACATGGCCGAGCGTGCTCACCGCCGCACTGGCGTCGGCGAGCAGGGCCTGCCTGAAGGCGGGGTCGGTCCAGGCCTTGGCGACGACCTGCGCGCCATTATGCGGGCCGATCCGGGTTTCGTAGGCCTGGATGATGGCATCCAGCGCCGCCGGATCGACATAGCCCTTCTCGGTCAGGATCGTTTCCAGCGCACGCACGCGCAGTTCGGTCTCCGACAGTTCGGAATGGTCGTGACCGTGGTCGTGGTGATGATGGTCGTGGTGGTCGTGATCATGGTCGCTCATGGCGTCAGGATAGGCGCAAAATCCCTGATATGTCGAGGCGGAGACTCTGCTAGCATTTGCCGATGGGGATCAGGGCAGGGTGCACGGCCATAGCGGTCGCGGCGGCGATTTCCGCCTGGTTGCCGGCCGGCGAGGCGCGGGCGGCCAACGGCGCCTATGCGGTCGATGCTGCCGACATTGGCGAAGCAGCATCGTGCAAGATCGAAAGCTGGTTGTCGGCCGCCTCCAATACCGATTTCTCGGCCGTGGCAAACCCGTCCTGCGTGGTCAACCTGTTTCAGCCGGTTGAACTCAGCATGAACATGAACCGTGCGCGCAGCGACGGGGAGTGGAGCAATACGTTCTCGCCGAAAGCCAAGATGAACATCGCGCCGACCGGCATCGGCAGGCTCGGCTTTTCGCTTTACGCCGGCGGCGCCTTCGATGTCTTGACCGGCGAAAACCTGACCGCCTTTGCGGTCGTGCCAGCGACGTTCCGGCTCGGCGAAAACACGCGCCTCAATTTCAACGGCGGCTGGCTGTGGGACCGCAGCGTCGATCGACACTATCTGCTCTACGGCATCGGCTTCGACTGGAAGTTCACGGAAACCTTGCAGTGGACCATTGAAGCCTTTGGCCAGGCGGGCCAATCGGATACGCCGCGCGTGGTCCAGCCGCGGTTTCAGACCGGCGTGCGCTACCGGCCCAACGAGATTTTCTCGGTCGACCTGATCTACGGCCGCAATATCACGGGCGAAAACGCCAACTGGATCACGCTCGGCACGACGATCCGTTTCCCGGTGCCCGACAGCAGGCCTGAGCAGCACCGTACGGGCCATCTTTAAGCGCTTCCCAAGCCGGCCGGTTTCTGAGCTAAGGTTCGATGAAATCAAAGGGCAGGGAGAGGGGGGCCGTGCGTTGGCAGAATTCGTAAAGATTGAGACGGGTCTTGGCCCGGACGGCCGCATTGCGGTGGTTCGCTTCGACCGCGGCGATGGCGTCAACGCGATGTCGCCGGAAGCGATGCGCCAGCTCACGGATGCGGCGCGAAATTTTGAGGATGACGATACGACCTCGGTCGTGGTGCTGACCGGCGGCCCAAAATCGTTCAGCGCGGGTTTCGATTTGAAGGACCCCGAGGGCCGCTCCCGCAAATCCATGGACCTCGGCGCGCTCCGCCGCCACCTGAAACTCGGGCCGCGGATGACGCGGGCATGGCAGGAAATGGAGCAGATCACCATCGGCGCCATCGAAGGCTTTTGCGTCGGCGGCGGCGTCGCGCTGGCGGTCGCGCTGGATTTTCGGGTGATGGCGAAAGACGCTCACATGCGGGTACCCGAAATCGGGCTCGGCATGAACATGAGCTGGCAGAGCGTGCCGCGCATGCTGCATCTAATGGGACCGGCGCGCACCAAGCAGGCCGTGATCCTTGCCGATCAGCGCATCACCGCCGCCGAGGCCTACGAATGGCGTCTGGTGGAGGAGGTAGCCGACCCCGGCAAGGCCTTCGACGCCGCGATGGCGCTCGCCGCCAAGGTGGCCGCCCAGCCGCCGCTCTCGGTCGCGATGACCAAGCTGACGGTCAACCGCCTGGCGCATGCACTCGACGATCTCGCCAGCCACATGGACGTCGACCAGTTTGCGCTGGCGAGCATGAGCGAGGATCACAAGGAGGGGGTCGCCGCGTTCCTGGAACGGCGCAAGCCGAAGTTCAGGGGAAGGTAGATCGATGCCGGCTTGCCCGGTGCGCCGGTTGTTGAGCGCACCGGGCCTTCGACCCGACGATCACGGCGTACGGGCTGCGCGGATCACATGCGGCCCGGCACCAACCTCGGGGCCGCCGGCGGGCGCCCCCAGATAGCGTACGGCCACCTCAGACATCCCGACGTCCTCGAGCTCCCCGAAGCCGTGCCCACGAAGCTCCTGCGCGATCTCGTCGGGATCGAAATGACTAAGCCAGGGTTCGCCGATTGCGGCCGTGAAGGCCGCGAGTTCAACGATCGTGGCTCGCCACTCCGGAGGGTAGTTCTCCAGAGGCTCGCTGTAATCGAACACCACCTCGGATTTCGGGACACTGGCGATGTAGCGCAACGTGGCCGCGATGGCTGCTCGACCAAGATAGGGTACGACGCCAAGCCAGATGAAGAACGCGGGACGATCCGGATCGAAGCCGGCGTCACGGAGCCCGTGACCGAGATCATCGGTTTCGAAGTCGATGGCCGCGAAGGTCAACGACGCCGGAATGGCGAGGCCGACCTCTGACAGGCGCCTGCGTTTCCAGGCCTGGGTCGCGGCATGGTCGACCTCAAAAACCCGCAACCCCAGGTCCGAATAGGGATTGCGCAGCGCAAATGTATCGAAGCCGGCTCCGAGAACCACCGCTTGCCGCACACCGCGCGAAACGGCTGCGCCAAGACAATCCTCGGCGAAACGGCTGCGCGCCGCCATGAAGATGCGTGTGCGCTGCTGAGCCGGGTCGGCGGATAACCCCGCGATGATGGCGTCGGCACCGTCACCGAGAATGGTGAGGGCGAAGGGGTCGAAGAACACCGCACCGCCGTCCAATTGCTGATGGGCTGCACGATATCCTGCTGCGCCGAGAGCGGTCCGGCTTGGCTGTCGTTCGTTCATGAAATCACCACCTTGTGCCTGGAGGACATGCGTCCTCGTTCCAGCGCGACGACGTCGCACTGCTCGGAGGGCATTCGAATAGATGCGAGAACCGTTTGGTTTCGGGAAACTGGCGAAGGAAGAACGAAAGAACAATTCTTGATCGAAACTATGTTTTGCGTATATTACTTGAGCAAGAGCAGCGTTGTTTAGTTAACGCGCGCACTCTTCAATCCCATTCTTTTTTTTGCACTTCGTCCCGCCCGAGCCGCCGTGGCACGTGCTCTCTGTCTGAGCTGAGGTTTCGGGAAATCAAAGGGCAGGGAGGCCGCATCGCCCGGTGGTGCGTTTCGACTGCGGCGACGGGATCAATGCGGTGTCGCCGGAGGCGATGCGCTCGTTATCGGCCCCGCGATCCCGGCAGCATTCGAACCAAGGTGTTGTCGTGGAAGATCCAGTGGTGGATCAGTGCCGACACCGCGTGCAGGCCGGCTAGAGCCATCAGCCCGTGGGCCAGCAGTTCATGGATGCCCTTGAGATTTCGTGCCAGGGCCCGGTCAGCCGGCCATGGCGTAGCGATTTCGAACAGTCCGAAGACAGGCAACCCTTTGCCGCGCGCAAATTCAACGGCGATGCCGAGGAGGGGGACCGCGACCAGCAACACATATAGCCCGAGATGTGCCAGTTTGGCCCCCAGGCCTATCCACCCTGCGAAGGCAAAGTTGCCGAACTCAGTTCTTTCCGGTTGCGGAGACGGATCGGCGAGGCGCCACAACAAGCGCATCATCGTGAGGAACACGACCAGCAGCCCGGCGGACATGTGTACGAACAAGACAGCGGCTTCCGCAGTGCCTTTCGGAACCTCGTCACCCACAACCCCCAATCCCCACGCAAGCAGGACCAGCAACACCACGCTCCAGTGTAGTGACTGCGCAATCGCGCCGTACCGCGCGGGGGAATTGAGAATTTGCATCACGAAAGAATAGCGCAGTCCTCAAGGAGTTCACTTGATCGAAATCAAGGCCAGAGTGCCATAGATCGTTGCGGCAATTGCGACCAGCGGCCGATTTGGCTTTGCATCGCCGCGATCGCGACCTAGATGAGGATGTGCCCGCCGTGGCGAACCATGAAGGAAACAACATGAAAACAGTACAAGCGATGCTGGCCGAAGCAGAGGCCGCCGTGCCGCGCATCAGCCCGGACGAAGCCAAGGGATTGCTGGGCAGGCCCGACGTCCTGTTTCTTGACGTTCGCGAGCCTGCAGAAGTGGCGACTTCGGGAAAGGTCCCGGGCGCGCTTGCCGTCCCGCGTGGCCTTGTCGAGTTTCGCGCCGATCCGGCCTCGGCGATGCATGACGCAGCCTTCGACCGCGCCAAGACCGTGATCGCCTATTGTGCTTCCGGCGGACGCTCAGCACTCGTCGGCAAGACCCTCAAGGACATGGGTTATTCCAACGTCCGCAACCTCGGCGGCTTCAAGGGCTGGCTGGATGCGGGCGGAGAGGTGGAAAAGGCCTGATCGGCGCCCAGGCGGCCTTGACCTGGCGCAAGTCGGCGGGCCGAGATGGGTTCAGAAATGCGGCTTGCGGGGCAGGCCGCATGTCCGGAATCACGACGCCATGGCAACGCAAGATGCGGAGCATCTGATCGAAATCCGCGTCGATCGGCTGGCCCAGCTTTTTCATACGCTCGATCCATTTCCGTTCTGGGAAAAGGATCTCGATCAGGAGGCCGAAGAATACATCGTCGGCTGGGCCCGCGAACTGCCCGACAAGCGTCCGATCAGGATTGCCGTCCATGTCCGGGAAGGCGATGCGCGCGCTGCGAATTCCGCCGAACTGAACGCGGCATTTCATCACTATTTCGAGGGCCGGGCTGTTGCCGTCCAGAACGACCTCAATGAGCTGTTCCGGATCGGCCGACGCTCGCTAGCGATCGGAATTCCAATCCTCGTCGCATGCTTCGTCGCCGCGCGATTTGCCGCCGGATACGTGCTTGCAAATCCGGTCCAGCGGCTGGTCGAAGAAAGCCTGCTGATCCTCGGCTGGGTCGCGAACTGGCGGCCGCTCGAGATCTTTCTCTACGACTGGTGGCCGCTGGCGCGACGGCGCGACCTGTACCGGCGCCTGGCGGCCGCTGCCGTCGAGCTCAGGCCGTATGACGCTGGCGTCAGTTCCGAGGAACAGGGCCAGGTGGGATTACGTCGGCGCCTCTGACGTTCGCGCGTCGACCACGCCGCGGGCGCCACTGGCATCACGGCCACAGGCGAATTAGATGCGGTCAGGCATGGCAAATCCCGCACTCAAGAATTTCGTTGAAAAGCATCAAAAGCTCTTTGTCCTGACCGGGGCGGGCTGCAGCACTCATTCGGGCATCCCCGATTATCGCGATGGCGACGGCAACTGGAAGCGAACGCAGCCGGTTCGATTCCAGGCGTTCATCGCCGACGAGACGACGCGCCAGCGGTACTGGGCGCGAAGCATGGTTGGATGGCGGCGGTTCGGGCAAGCCCAACCTAACGACGCGCATCATGCCCTGGCCCGGCTGGAAGCCAACGGCCGGTGCCAACTACTCCTCACCCAGAATGTCGACCGACTGCACCAGGCCGCCGGAAGCAGGGAGGTCATCGACCTTCACGGGCGACTGGATCTCGTCCGGTGCATGGCTTGCTCAACCACGACCCGGCGCGTCGACTTTCAGGACGAGTTGATCCGCCTCAATGCGCCATGGGCTCGGCTGGATGCCGCAGCGCTGCCGGACGGCGACGCCGATCTCGACGGACTGGATTTCTCGGCCTTTGTCGTGCCGCCTTGCCGATCCTGCGGCGGCGTCCTCAAGCCCGACGTCGTATTCTACGGCGAGAACGTTCCGCGCCATCAAGTCACCGAGGCGCAGCGGCAGCTGGAAGCCGCCGACGCCATGCTGATCGTCGGCTCGTCCTTGATGGTCTATTCCGGCTATCGCTTTGCTTTGGCAGCCGCACAGCGCGGTATCCCGATCGCTGCGGTCAACATCGGCAAGACACGGGCCGACGACCTGCTGGCGCTCAAGCTTGAAGAGCGATGTGAGGCGGCGCTTTCATTTCTGCTCTGACACCGCGCATCCAAGCGCCGCCGCCTGGGTTTTCGGGTTGCTGGAAGCTGCAGGGCGCAATCTCATGTGCCCCAGTCCGCACATCAACGATTCGCATAAGGTATATTATGGAATATATTTATCTCTAATTGGATCAGATATTTGGCCCAACATTCTGGCAAATCAGGCCAGCCCGGCGGCTATAGCGGCGTTGGTTTCGCTCGGGCAATCCCACGCCATTCCCACGTCAATCCTGATGCCCAAAGCCTCCTGTTGCCGCCGCCTGCGGACACTGCAATAAGCGCGCGGGTATGCGGATGGTTCGCGATATTGGATCAGCCAAGAACAACAACCCTCAAGGGAGAAGCCCAATGAGTTTTTCACGACGCACGCTGTTGAAGGCATCCGCGGCGTCCGCGGTGCTGGGCGGCATTGGCGCGCCACTGGTGGCGCGGGCCCAGACTGCCGAATTTACCTACAAGTACGCCAACAATCTTCCGGACGGCCATCCGATGAACGCTCGCGCCAAGGAAATGGCGGCGGCGATCAAGGCTGAGACCAATGGCCGGTTCGACCTGCAGATTTTCCCGAACAACCAGCTCGGTTCCGATACCGACATGCTGAGCCAGATCCGTTCGGGCGGCGTCGAATTCTTCACGCTGTCCGGGCTGATCCTGGCGACGCTGGTGCCGGCGGCCTCCATCAGCGGCATCGGTTTTGCGTTCCCGGACTACGAGACGGTCTGGAAGGCCATGGACGGCGGCCTGGGCGCCCATATCCGCGGCGAGATCACCAAGGCGAACCTCGTGGTGATGGACAAGATCTGGGACAACGGCTTCCGCCAGACCACGTCTTCGAGCAAGCCGATCAACGGCCCTGACGACCTCAAGGGCTTCAAGATCCGCGTGCCGGTGTCGCCGCTCTGGACCTCGATGTTCAAGGCGTTCGATGCAGCCCCCGCCTCGATCAATTTCAGCGAAGTTTACTCCGCGCTGCAGACCAAGATCGTCGAGGGCCAGGAGAATCCGCTGGCGATCATCTCGACGGCGAAGCTGTATGAAGTGCAGAAATTCTGCTCGCTGACCAACCACATGTGGGACGGCTTCTGGTTCCTGGCGAACCGCCGCGCCTGGGAGAAGCTGCCAGAGGATGTCCGGACGATCGTCGCCAGAAACATCAACGCGGCCGGCGTCAAGGAGCGCGAGGACGTCGCGAAACTGAATGCCGGACTGCAGCAGGAACTGGCCGGCAAGGGCCTTACCTTCAACCAGCCGAACGTGACGCCTTTCCGCGAAAAACTCCGCTCCGCCGGCTTCTACGCGGAATGGAAGGGCAAATACGGCGACCAGGCCTGGGAGCTGCTCGAAAAGTCCGTCGGGAAGCTGTCGTAAGATCTTGTCGTAACGCCTTGTAACGTCTGAGGGGCCGTCGTGGCTCATGCCGGTTTGAGTGAAGCCGTTGGCGGCGAGGTGGGTCAGCCCCCTCGCCGCCGATCTGCTCTTGCATCGATTGAACACGCGCTGGGAATGCTGGTCGAGATTCCGGCCGCGCTCCTGGTCATAGCCGAGATCGTCATCCTGTTTGCCGGCGTGGTGGCGCGCTATGCGCTGCACCGGCCGCTGATCTGGTCGGACGAACTGGCCTCGATCCTGTTCCTGTGGCTCGCCATGCTGGGCGCCGCGGTCGCATTCCGCCGCGCCGAGCACATGCGGATGACGGCGGTGGTCGCCAGCGCCAAACCGGCCATGCGCGCCTATCTCGATTTGGTGGCGACCTCGGCCGCGCTGGCATTCCTCATCCTGATCGCCTGGCCGGCCTACGAATACGCCTACGAGGAAAGCTATATCACCACGCCGGCGCTGCAGATCGCCAATATCTGGCGCGCCGCGGCGCTGCCGGTCGGCATTGCGCTGATGGCGATGTTTGCGCTGCTGCGGCTGGCGCGATCCGGCAACGTCCGGACGCTGGCGGCGGCGATCCTGTCGGTCGCGCTGGTCATCGCGGTTTTCTGGCTTGTGAGAGGCTCGCTAAAACCGCTCGGCAATCTCAACCTGATCATCTTCTTTGTCGGCGTCGCCGGCTTTTGCGTGTTCGCCGGCGTGCCGATCGCCTTCGGTTTCGGGCTCGCGACCTACGGCTATCTCGCGCTGACGACAGGCACGCCGCTGATGGTGCTGGTCGGCCGCATGGACGAGGGCATGAGCCACCTGATCCTGCTGTCGGTACCGCTGTTCGTCTTCCTGGGGCTGCTGATCGAAATGACCGGCATGGCGCGCGCCATGGTGGCGTTCCTGGCGAGCCTCTTAGGGCACGTTCGCGGCGGGTTGCATTACGTGCTGGTCGGCGCGATGTACCTGGTGTCGGGCATTTCGGGCTCCAAGGCAGCCGACATGGCGGCCGTGGCGCCGGTGCTGTTTCCGGAAATGAAGGCGCGGGGCGCCAAGCCGGGCGATCTGGTCGCCCTGCTCTCCGCCACCGGCGCGCAGACCGAGACCATTCCGCCGAGCCTCGTCCTGATCACCATCGGTTCGGTCACCGGCGTTTCGATCGCGGCGCTGTTCACCGGCGGCCTGCTGCCGGGCGTCGTGCTGGCGCTCACGCTGTCGGCGCTGGTGTGGTGGCGTTACCGCGACGAGGACCTGCGGCACGTCACGCGCGCCAGCGGCGGCGAGATCGTCCGCGCCCTCGCCATTGCCCTGCCCGCCATCGCGCTGCCGTTCGTGATCCGCTACGCCGTGGTCGAGGGCATTGCGACCGCCACGGAAGTCTCCACCATCGGCATCGTCTATGCCTTCATCGTCGGCTACCTGATTTACGGCCTGTTGATCTACCGCAATTTCGACTGGCGGCGGATCGTGCCAATGTTGGTCGAGACCGCGTGCCTGTCGGGCGCGATCCTGCTGATCATCGGCTGCGCCACCGGCATGGCCTGGGGGCTCACGCAATCCGGCTTCTCGCGGACGCTGGCGGCCGCCATGACTGGCCTGCCCGGCGGTTCGGCGACGTTCATCGCGGTGTCGATCGTGGCGTTCGTGATCCTCGGCAGCGTGCTCGAGGGCATCCCGGCGATCGTGCTGTTCGGGCCGCTGCTGTTTCCGATCGCCCGCGCCGTGGGCGTCCATGAGGTTCACTATGCGATGATCGTCATCCTCGCGATGGGCATCGGACTGTTCGCGCCGCCGTTCGGAGTGGGCTATTATGCCGCCTGCGCCATCGGTCGCGTTGACCCGGCGGAAGGCATCCGGCCAATCTGGGGCTACCTGCTCGCACTGATGGTCGGCCTGATTATCGTGGCGATCTTCCCGTGGATTTCCATCGGGTTCCTGTAAACTTTTAAGATGGGACAGAGCCAATGAGCGCAGCCCAGAACCAGTATTCGATCGGATTGGACAAGACGCCGGCGAACTACGTGCCGCTGACGCCGCTCAGCTTTCTGGCGCGCAGCGCCGCCGTCTATCCCGATCACGTCAGCACCGTCTACGAAGGCCGCATTTTCACCTGGGCGCAGACCCACGAGCGCTGCAAGCGCTTTGCGTCCTGGCTCGCCGGCCGCGGCATCGGCACCGGCGACACGGTCGCGGCGATGCTGCCGAACATCCCCGCCATGAACGAGGTGCACTTTGCGGTCCCGATGGCGGGCGCGGTGCTGAACGCGCTGAACATCCGGCTCGACGCGCCCTCGATCGCCTTTCAGCTCGACCATGGCGGCGCGAAGATCATTCTGGTCGATCCCGAGTTTTCCGGCGTGATCGCGGAAGCGCTGACGCTGATGAAGGGACCGAAGCCTTATGTCGTCGACGTCGACGACGCGGCGTTTGCGGGCGGCAAGCGGATCGGCGAAATCGAATATGAGGCGGCGGTCGCCGCAGGCGATCCGGCTTTCGTCGCAAAGCGGCCCAGCGACGAATGGGATGCGATCGCGCTGAGCTATACCTCGGGCACCACGGGCAATCCCAAGGGCGTCGTGACTCATCACCGCGGCGCGTATCTCAACGCCGTCAGCAACATTCTGGCCGGCAATCTGGGCCAGCATCCGGTGTATCTCTGGACGCTGCCGATGTTCCACTGCAACGGCTGGTGCTTTCCGTGGACGATGGCCGCTGCGGCCGGCATCAATGTCTGCCTGCGCAAGGTCGATCCGGCCAAGATCTTCGAGCTGATCCCCAAGCACGGCGTCACCCACATGTGCGGCGCGCCGATCGTCTACAACACGCTGATCAACGCGCCGGGCGCCCCGAAGGGCAAGGCCGCGCGCCCCGTGGTAGGATTGATCGCGGGCGCTGCACCGCCGGTCGCCGTGCTCGAGGGCGCCGAAAGCATCGGCATCAAGCTGACCCATGTCTACGGCCTGACCGAGGTCTATGGCCCCGCCTCCGTCTGCGCCGAGCAGCCGGGCTGGGACGAACTGCCCGCCGACCAGCGCGCGCAACTGAAACGCCGCCAGGGGGTGCCCTACCCGCTGGAAGAAGCCGTTACCGTGTTGAACCCCGAGACCATGCAGGAAGTGCCGCGCGACGGAGAGACCATCGGCGAGGTGATGTTCCGCGGCAATATCGTGATGAAGGGCTACCTGAAGAACGAGAAGGCCACGCAGGAAGCGTTCGCCGGCGGCTGGTTTCACACCGGCGATCTCGGCGTGCTCGACGCGGATGGCTACGTCATCATCAAGGACCGCTCCAAGGACATCATCATATCCGGCGGCGAGAACATCTCTTCCGTCGAGGTCGAGGACATCCTCTACAAGCATCCCGCCGTGCTGTTCGCCGCCGTGGTGGCAAAACCCGATAGCAAATGGGGCGAAGTCCCCTGCGCCTTCGTCGAGCTGAAGGAAGGCGTCAAGGCGACGGAAGCCGAGATCATCGCCTTCTGCCGCAGCCACATGTCCGGTTTCAAGACGCCGAAGGCGGTCGTGTTCGGCGCCATCCCGAAGACGTCCACCGGCAAGATCCAGAAATTCATGCTGCGCGAGCAGGTGGATTCGGCGAAAGCAATTACGGCGTAGCTTGAGTAGGGTGGGCAAAGCGCAGCGTGCCCACCCTACGAAGCTTATCCCACCGGCGGATAATATTGCGGCGCTTCGGTGCGCTCGAACATCCCGTAATCGCGCATCACTTCGAACACTCGAAAATATTCTACCGTCGGATCGGCAAACAGACTCGGGCCGAATTCGATGCCGACCCACTCATCTGGCAGATCGACCAGATGCGCAAAATGCCCGTCGCGGTAAACGCTCGCAAAAGCGTCGCGGCGCCAGTCGGTTTCCACCGCCAGCGTGGCCTGCTTTGATTCCGAAGCGAGCATGTAGGTCGGCTTGCGCCGCGCGGGATCGTTGTAGGGTGTGCGCCGCTCGGGCTGCCAGGCCGATTGTCCGGGCCGTTGTTCGTGAATGACCTGCGCCACACGGATGCGATAATCCGAAAACACCCGCTCGCGGCCGACGGTCTGGACATCATGATGGTGAGCATGGGCGCGCCACGCCGTCAGCGCCCCCTCGTCCTGCCAAATCTGATAGGACAGCAGCAGGTCCGCCCGCGTCAAACTCCTGAAGCGTTCGATGAAGCGGCAGCCGCCGATCGCCTCGAGGTCGGGTTTCAGCCCGGCCGCGAGATCGAGATATTGCTCGCGATGTCCGGGCTTTGTCTGAACTTCAAAGAACAGGCCGATCATTAAAGTTCCTCCGCCTGATTCAGTCAGCCGCGTGCGCGGCGGGCAGGTTCGTTGGCCGCGTCATCATCGCGGTATTCGAGGATGTCGCCGGGCTGGCAGTCCAGCGCTTCGCAGATCAGCGCCAGCGTGTCGAAGCGGACGCCCTTGACCTTGCCCGATTTCAGCAGCGAGACGTTCTGTTCGGTGATCCCGATGCGCTCGGCGAGTTCCTTCGAACGCATCTTTCGCCGCGCCAGCATGACGTCGAGATTGACGGTGATCGGCATCGCCATTGCCCTCAGACGAAGGATGCGTTTTCGTCGGCGATGCGGGTGGCTTCCACCATCACCGAGGACACCGCGAGCAGGACACCGCCAACGATCAGCGCCAGATAGTCGTGAGACGACAGGGTGATGACGAGCTGGCGAGTGCCCGACGGATTGTTCAGCGTGAAGGCGAGCATCAGCGCGGTCGACGAGACCGGCCCGAGAATGGCCTGCGCCAGCACGGAGCCGGCGAAATGGCGCAGCAGGCGCGCGCTTGCCAGTGTGAACACCTGCCCATCGGCAAATTTGAGGAATAGCGCACGTACCTGCCACAGGCCGAACAGCAACACGCCGACCGGAACGGCGGTGATGGCCGCAGCGGCGGTCAGGTGTCCCGTGGACAATGACAAGCCCTGCCCGGCCTGGCCCAGCCGCGCCAGCAGGAGGTTTCGCGTCCAGTCGGGAATGAAGAATACCGCGATCATGGCGGCGGCGATCAGCAACATGCCGAGCGTGGTCAGCATCGCCATGGCCTTGGAAAAGCGGCGGAGACGATCGGGACGTTCGAATGCGGTCATCGGTTCAATCCTATTGACGCGAGATATAATTATCGTATTACGTTAATTAATCATCGTCAAGAAGGTTGCCAAGAATGAACTCCAGACGTCTCCTGCACTACTTGCTGCTCGTCCTTCTGATGGGGGCGATGTCTGGCTGCAGCCATATGCCGGTCACCTCGATGGTCAAACTCGCCCGGGTCGATTTCGAGACCTCGGACCCCGCGCAATTGCGCGCCGCGATCAAGCTGCCGCGCGCCCTGCGGGCCCAGCCAAGAGGCGTCGCACTGCGGATCGCCGTGCAGGTCGGACGCGCGCCTGAAGAAGCCCGCGACTTCATGCTGCGCGAAATCCCCGAACCCGCGGAGCTGACGCGCGAGGCCAGCGCCGGCAGTCACATCTTCGCCTATCGCATCGATGATGCCGACCTCGCTCGCCTGACAGCTTTTCGTGCCGAGCTGATCGCCAAGAAGAGTTCGGGTCAGAAAGGCTCGATCTCGATTTCGGTAAGGCCGCAAGCGTGCAAGGTCGGCGAACTGCCGGACGGTCCGATCTATTTCAGCACATATCTGAGAACGGCCGAGACCAAGGATTATGTGGCGCTGGCCCGCGACGTCGACCTGCGCTCGATCGTGACGAACGCCGCCGTGGTGGCCGAGATCCCGCGCTGCGGACCTTAAGGCAGATCCAGCCGGATGCCGTCGTAAGCCGGGATTACGCCGGCCGGCAGGCTCTGGCGCAGCACCTCGTAATCGAGGTCGGAGTGCATGTTGGTGATGACGGCGCGCTTGGGCTTGAAGCGCTCGATCCATGACAGCGCATCGCTCACGCTGAAATGGCTGGGATGGCCGGCGTAGCGCAACCCGTCGACGATCCAGAGGTCGAGATTTTCGAGCGCCGGCCAGCTCTCCTCGGGAATGTCGTGCAGGTCGGGCGTATAGGCGGCGTTGCCGACACGGAAACCGAGCGCAGGGATATTGCCATGATGGACCAGGAACGCGGAAAGCTTCACCGGCCCACCCTTCCCTTCGATCTCCTGGCTCTCGCCGGCCTCGATCGAATGTCGCGTCAGGATCGGCGGATAGTCGCTGCCCTCCGGCGAGATGAAGCAGTAGGAGAACCGCGCCATGATGTCCTTGGCGGTCGACTGGTTGAAATAGACCGGGATACGCCGGCGCTGGTGCATGACGACCGAACGCAGATCGTCGATGCCGTGGGTCTGGTCGGCATGCTCATGGGTCAGGAAAACCGCATCGATATGGTCGACCTCGGCGTCGAGCAACTGCTCGCGCAGGTCGGGCGAGGTGTCGATCACGATCCGCGTGGTGCCGTGCGCACCGGTGCGCTCCACCATCATCGAGCAGCGGCGGCGGCGGTTCTTTGGATTGCCGGGATCGCAGGCGCCCCAACCGAGCGCCGGCCGTGGCACGCCGGCCGAGGAGCCGCAGCCGAGGATCGTCAGCGTTACCGTCATGCCGCGACCTTCGGCGCCGGCACTTTTGAAAACAGCCGGAAGAAATTTTCCGTGGTCTGCCGCGAGATTTCCTCCAGCGAGACGCCGCGCGTCTGCGCCAGCACCTTGGCGACCTCGAGCACGTAAGACGGTTCGTTGCGCTTGCCGCGAAATTTTCCCGGCGCGAGATAGGGCGCGTCGGTTTCGACCATGATGCGATCGGCCGGCAGCTCGGCGGCGAGTTCGCGCAAGGCTTCCGACTTCTTGAACGTCAGGATGCCGGTGAACGAGATCGACAGGCCGAGATCGATCGCCTTCATCGCAAGGTCGCGCCCGCCGGTGTAGCAATGCAGCACCGCGCGGAACGGCCCCTTCGCCACTTCGTCTTCGAGGATGCGGCCGCAGTCGACATCCGCCTCGCGGGTATGGATCACCAGCGGCAGATCCGTGGCCCGGGCTGCAGCGATATGGGCACGAAAGCCGCGCTCCTGCGCTTCGCGCGAGCCATGCTGGTAGAAATAATCCAGTCCCGCCTCGCCAAGCGCCACGACTTTCGGGTGTTTTGTCCGCTCGATCAGTTCATCGGCCAAGATGCCGTCTTCCTCATCGGCGTGATGGGGGTGGGTGCCGACCGAGCAATAGACGTTGGGAAACCGCTCGGCGATCGCGAGCAGCCCGCCGAGCCGCCGCACCCGGGTCGAGATGGTGACCATACGTCCAACGCCGGCGGTCTCGGCGCGCGCGACCAGCGCGTCCAGATCCTCGCCAAAATCCGGAAAGTCGAGGTGGCAATGACTATCGACGAGCATGGCTGGCAAACGGCTCAATCCATCTTTGGTTCGACATAGCGCGGGAATACGCCGACCGGCGGCGGCAAGGTCACGCCGGGCGCGATGCGCTTGCCGAGCGCAGCAAAGTCGCGCGCGTCCTCAGGGATACCGAGGCTGTCGAGCAGCTTGGCTGAGGCCTCCGGCATCGCCGGCTGGGTCAGGATCGCGATCTGCCGCACGACTTCCGTGGTCACATACAGCACGGTCTTCTGCCGCGCCGGATCGGTCTTGGCCAGTGCCCAAGGTGCCTCGCCCGCGAAATAGCGGTCGGCCTCCGCGACTACGGACCAAATCACGTTCAGCCATTGATGGATCTGCTGGCTCGCCATCGCCGTCCGCGACGCGGCCAGCATGGCGTCCGCTTCCGCCAGCATCTCCTTGTCGTTGGCGGTGAACTCGCCCGGCTCCGGCAGCACGCCGCCCAGCTGCTTGGCGATCATCGACAGCGAACGTTGCGCCAGATTGCCGAGACCGTTGGCAAGGTCGGCGTTGATCCGCGCGACGATGGCTTCATGGTTGTAGTTGCCGTCCTGACCGAACGGCACCTCGCGCAGGAAGAAATAGCGCACCTGGTCGACGCCATACTGGTCGGCGAGATTGAAGGGATCGACGACGTTGCCGACCGACTTCGACATCTTCTCGCCCCTGTTGAACAGGAAACCGTGCGCATAGACCCGCTTCTGCACGGGGATGCCGGCCGACATCAAAAACGCCGGCCAGTACACCGCGTGGAAGCGGATGATGTCCTTGCCGATGATGTGCACGTCCGCCGGCCAGTAGCGCCATTTGTCCGCGCTCTCGTCGGGAAAGCCGACGCCGGTGATGTAGTTGGTCAGCGCGTCGACCCAGACATACATCACGTGTTCAGGATCGTTCGGCACCTTGACGCCCCAGTCGAACGTCGTGCGCGAAATCGAGAGGTCTTTCAGGCCGCCCTTCACGAAGCTGATGACTTCGTTACGGCGCGAATCCGGGCCGATGAAGTCCGGCTGGCTCTCGTACAGCGCCAGCAAGCGGTCCTGATAGGCGGACAGCTTGAAGAAGTAGCTCTTCTCCTCGACCCACTCGACCGGCGAACCCTGCGGCCCGCGGCGCACTTGGTCGTCGCCGACGACGGTTTCCTCTTCGGCGTAGTAGGCCTCGTCACGCACCGAATACCAGCCGGCATAGGTGTCGATATAGATGTCGCCATTCTGCTGCATCCGGTCCCAGACCGCCTGGACCGAACGGTGATGATCAGGCTCCGTGGTGCGGATGAAACGGTCGAACGACACATTCAGCCGCTCGTCCATCTCCCGGAACCGGCCGGCGTTGCGCGCGGCGAGTTCGGCGACGGCCAATCCCTCGCTCTCGGCGGTCTGCACCATCTTCAGGCCGTGCTCGTCGGTGCCGGTCAGGAAGAACACATCCTTGCCGTTGAGCCGCTGAAACCGCGCCAGCGCATCGGTCGCAATCGCCTCATAGGCGTGGCCGATGTGCGGGACGCCATTGGGATAGGCGATCGCGGTCGTGATGTAATAGGTGTTGCGCTCGGCGGCGACGACCGGCGGCACCGCGGGAGCGGGTTTTGCAGGCGGTGTGGCCGGTCTTGCGCGGTCGACGGCCGCCGCGATGGCCCATACGACCGGGCTCGCTTCTTGCGGGGGGGCCGGCTGCGGCTTCTTCGTCTTGCGCGCGGATTTGTTTGCCGGCTCTTTGGCGGCCTTCGGAGTTACTTTCTTGGCGGCCTTCTTGGCAGACTTTTTCGCGACCTTGCCGGCGGCTTTCTTCGGCGCCTTCTTGGCCTTCTTCACGACTCTCTTGGCTGCGCCCTTTTTGACGGCGCGCTTCTTGCCGGACTTCTTGGCGGCCTTCTTGCTCGCGCGTACGGGCGGCGACTTGCGGGCCTTCTTCGCCTTCTTTTTCGACGCTTTCTTTCCAGCCTTCGCCACCACGAATTCCTTTTCAACGCAACGATATCAGGGACAATTGTCGGATTGAGCGTTACCGCGTCGCTTCCGCGAGCATGCCAAACACCGAGAAAACCAGAGGTTTTCGGTCCAGATTATAGGATTCGGTGTCGCGCGCGGCGCGGACGATCTTTTCCCATACCTCAGCGAGCCGTGCAAGGCGGGGCAGGTTGGCGTTGGCGTCGCCGGTCCGCAGCTTTTCGCCGATCCAGCGATCGATGCCGTCGACGAACGCCGCCAGCGCCACCCGGTCGCTGGTGCCGAGCGCCTCGCCCAGCGCGTGCAGCTCGCGCGGATCGACCTGCGGCAGCGTCGCCAGCAGCGCCGCGGTCTTCTGCTGCAGCTTCAGCGCGTCGCCGCCGAGCAAGGTCAGCGCGCGGGACACGCTACCCTCCGAGGCGTCGGCCGCCTCGGCCAGCGCCGGATCATCAGGCGCGATGCCCGCGGCTGCCGAGGCCGCGCGAACGACGTCGTCGGTCGCGAGCGGTCGCAGCGGCAGCTTGCGGCAGCGCGACAGGATCGTCGGCAAGGCCCGCGCCGGCGAATGGCTGACCAGCAGAAACAGCGATTTCTGCGGCGGCTCTTCGAGGATCTTGAGCAGCGCGTTGGCGGCATTCGGGTTGAGTTCGTCGACGGTGTCGACGATGCAGACGCGCCAGCCGTCCACCGCCGCGGTCGAGCCGAAAAACGAAATCGTCTCCCGCGTCTCGTCGACGGTGATCACCGTCCGCATCACACCGCGATCGTTCAAGCCTCGCTCCAGCACCAGCAATCCGCCATGTGCGCCCGCGGTGACCTGGCGCGCAACGGGATCGCCCGAATCGAGCGCCAGCGTCTCGGCGCGCTGCACCACAGGCGACATGGGATTGGCATGCGCGAGCACGAAGCGAGCCATGCGATAGGCCAGCGTCGCCTTGCCTATGCCTTGCGGGCCGCCGATCAGCCAGGCGTGCGGAATTCGCCCGCTGCGATAGGCATGGAGCAATGCTGTCTCGGCCTCGCGGTGGCCGAACAGATCGGCCGTTTCTCTGGCGTGCCTGACCGCCGTTTCCTGCTCGACCTTGCGCGCGCTCATGCGGTCCCCGCCGGGCTCGGGACCGCGAGCACACGATCGCGCAATGCCGTCCAGACGCGGGCAGCGACCGCATCGGCATCGGCGTTGGCGTCGATCAGCACGCAGCGCTGCGGGTCCTCGGCGGCGATCTGCCGGTAGGCATCGCGCAGCTCTTGATGGAATTGCAGGTCTTCCGACTCGAACCGGTCCGGAGCGCCGCTGCCGCGGCGGGCCGCCGCGCGCTGCAGGCCGACTTCGACCGGGATGTCGAGAATGACGGTCAGGTCCGGCCTGAGATCGCCGATCGTGACGCGCTGCATGGCGTTGAGCACGCCCGGCGCGACCTGCCCCAGGCGGCCCTGGTAGGCGCGGGTCGAATCCGAGAAGCGGTCGCACAACACCCATGTTCCCTGGCTCAATGCGGGCTGGATCACGGTGCGAACGTGATCGTCGCGGGCGGCAGCGAACAGCAACGTCTCCGCCTCCGGTCCCAGCAGCTTTCCCATTCCGGACAGCACGAGGTGTCGCATGATCTCGGCACCCGGTGACCCGCCGGGTTCGCGGGTAACGATGACGCGCCGCTTCGCCGTCCCCAGGCGCTCGGCGAGCTTCTTGATCTGGGTGGACTTTCCGGACCCCTCACCGCCTTCGAACGTGATGAATTTTCCGCGTCCGGAAGGCCGCCGCGGCGCTTGCTGGTTCATGCTCAGAGCTTCTCCGCGCTCGCGCGGAACATGCCGATGACGAGTTCGCTGGCGCCATCGATCGCGCGGCGCATGGTCGAGCCGGTGCCGACCGCCTCGGCGGCATAGACCGGCGCCTCTACCGCGATATTGGCCCCGCGCCACACCTTGACGTGCCCCACCGGCTGGCCGGCCTGCACCGGCGCCTTCACCGGACCGTTATAGACGATGCGCGCGATCAGCTTCTCGCTGCCGTTCTTGGGCACCATCACCTTGATCGGCTGGGGGCTGGCCAGCTTCACCGAGCGGCTTTCGCCGCCGAACACTTTGGCGTAGCCGACCTGCTGGTTGGCCGCGAACAGGGTGCGCGTCTCGAAATTGCGAAAGCCCCATTCCAGCATCTTCTTGGCTTCGGAGGCGCGATCGTCGGGGTCTTCCAGGCCGTTGATGACGACGATCAGCCGCGTGTCGTTCTGCACGGCAGAGCCGACCATGCCGTAGCCGCCCTCCTTGGTGTAGCCGGTCTTCAGCCCGTCGGCGCCGGTGAGCGAGTTCAATAGCGGATTGCGGTTCTGCTGCCGGATCTTGTTCCAGATGAATTCCCGTTCGCCGAACAGCTTGTACATGTCCGGATAGGTCAGGATCAGGTGGCGGGCGAGCTTTCCCAGTTCGCGCACCGTCATCCGGTTGGCAGGGTCCGGCAGGCCGTTGGAATTGCCGAAGGTCGACTTCGTCATGCCCAGTTCGCGCGCCCGCTTGGTCATGAAGTCGGCGGCAAAGATCCGTTCGTTGCCGGCCATGCCCTCGGCCAGCGCGATGCAGGAATCATTGCCGCTCTGGATGATGGCGCCCTTCAGGAGGTCGTCCACCGGCACCTTGCTGTTGAGGATGGCGAACATCGTCGAGCCGCCGGCCGGCGCGCCGCCCTTGCGCCAGGCGTTCTCGCTGATGCGGTACTCGTCCGTCAGCTTGACCTTGCCTTCCCTGATGGCGTTGAAGACCACCTCGACCGTCATCAGCTTCAGCATGCTGGACGGTGCCCGCAATTCGTCGGCGTTCTTCTCGAACAGCACGCTGCCGCTCGATGCCTCGATCAGGATGGCCGTCGGCGCATCGCCGTCAAAGCCGCCGTCTTCCTTCTTCGGCGCGCCCTGCACGCTGTTGTTGGCGGCATAGACGATCCCGCCCCAACCCACTGCGAGCGCGACCGCGGCGGCCAATAGACCGCGCCACGGGATGAAGGCCGCGGCGGCGGATGTGCGGGAAACGGAAGTCTCGGCTGCCATCGGCGATGTCCTGAATTCCTGCGTTCTAACAGCTGGGAGTCTCGCAAACAACACGGGGCTTTGGATTGTCCCGGGGTCGATCGGATTGCGGCGCCGGACGAAGGAACGTATCGTGGTAGTGCTGCAAACCTTGTCGACAAAACACGTAAAACAGGGCGGAAACGCGATGTCATCCTCACGGACCATTTCCGCCAACGGGCTGGAGTTCTTTGTCGTCGAAGAAGGACAGGGCCCGCTGGTGTTGCTCTGCCACGGCTGGCCCGAACTGTCCTATTCCTGGCGGCATCAGATTTCGGCGATCGCGGCCGCCGGCTTCCATGTCGTCGCCCCCGACATGCGCGGTTTCGGCCGGACCAGCGCGCCGGCGGATGTGGCCGCCTACACCCTCTTCCACAATGTCGGCGACATGGTCGCCCTGGTGGCGGCGCTTGGCGAAAAGCAAGCGGTCATCATCGGCCACGACTGGGGCGCGCCGGTCGCCTGGCACGCGGCGATGTTCCGGCCGGATATCTTCACCAGGGTCGCGGGCCTCAGCGTTCCCCCTCCTTCCCGCGGCCGCGGCCTGCCGCTGGAAACCCTGCGGAACAACGGCATCACCAATTTCTACTGGCAGTACTTCCAGCCGCCGGGAGTGGCCGAGGCTGAATTCGAGCGCGATGTCGCCGCCACCATGCGAACCGTGCTGGCCGGGCGCGGCTTCTCCGACCCGGTCGCCCATCAATTCGTGAACGAGGGCGGCTTCCTCGCGGGCGCGGATCCGACCAGGCCGTTGCCGGCCTGGCTGACCGAGTCTGATCTGGCCTATTTCACGACCATCTATCAAAAGTCCGGCTTCCGCGGCGGGCTGAACTGGTATCGCAACATCGACCGCAACTGGGAACTGACCGCGCCATGGCAGGGTGCGCAGATCCACCAGCCGTCCCTTTTCATTGCGGGATCGAAGGATGGCGTCATTACCGGGCTGATCGGCGCCAAACTGGTCAACGAAATGGAGCGCGTGCTGCCCAATTTGCGGCAGAAGCTCATTGTCGACGGGGCCGGCCACTGGATCCAGCAGGAGCGCCCCGACGAGGTCAACGCCGCCCTGATCGCGTTCCTGAGGGGCTAATTCTCCGTCATGTCCGAGCTTGTTCCGGGCATGACGAGAAAAACGACGATCTGGGGCTTGGCGGCTAGTACAGCCCGCGTCCGCTGAGGACCTCGCTTTGTCCCCGCGGACCGACCGGCAGATAAGCCTGGCTCGGGGCATAGCTGGCGTCGTTCTCGTAGGACACAGCGCGGGGATTTTGCGCGGCGCGTCCCCGTGAACGGCTGGAGGCCGACATTTCCGAGGTCGCATGGATCGAGGCGTAGTCGGCCGAGCCGTTGCCGAGGTTGTAGGGCCGGCCCTCCGGCATTGGAACCTCGCCCCGGATGCGGCCCACGGACGACGGCATTTCGGGCACAAACGGCTGAGCCGAAGCGACCCGGACCGTGGATGGCGACGGCGCCGGCTCGCCGGTGCGCAGCGTGGCCAGCAGCTGGCGGTCGTCGGAACCCTCCAGCGGCGCCCGGCCGACATACTCGACGCGGACCTTGGCGACGCCATTTGCTTTGAATTCAAGGAGTTCCGCGGCCTTGTTCGAAACGTCGATCAGGCGGTTGCCATGGTAGGGGCCGCGGTCGTTGACCCGTACGATCAGCGACTTGCCGTTCTTCACATTGGTGACGCGGGCGTAGCTCGGGATCGGCAGGGTCGGATGGGCGGCGGTGAGCGAGGTCATGTCGAAGATCTCGCCATTGGCGGTCAGCCGGCCATGAAAATCATCGCCATACCAGGAGGCCATGCCCTCGGCGCGGTAGTTAGGGTCTTCTTCCGGCACATAGACCCGGCCGGCGACGGTGTAGGGCTTGCCGATACGGTAGGTCCCGCCCCCCTTCGGAACGTTCTCGCCAAGCGCCACCACGCGGGGGCTCGAGGAGACGCCGTATTTGGGATCGACTCGGCTGGCGAATTTTTCCGACGAGGCGCAGTTGGCGAGCAGCAGGCAAGTTGCAACGGTAGCGGTTGCACGCGCCGCAAGGACGATCGTTATGGTCCGTCGATTCCCCATCGTCCCCAATTACCATGTTCAGCGGCCGGCTGCCTACGTCGAAGCATTACGGCCTTTACCCCACCGATGCGGCCCCACCCGCATCACGTCGTGAAGATATCGCAACCGGAACACGGCGGAAATGGGGAGCGACGTTGCATCGTGAACGATCTGCACCCGCGTGGTGAACGAATGGTTGCCATGAGCCCCGTTGAACTACGGGGCGATACACGGTGTATCCGCAAATCTGTTGCAGCAAATCATCACTCATGGCCGATCTCGATTCCGGCCTTTGAATCTTTTTGACTGTGCAAGGCTGTAGTCGTTCTGTGGATTGCGCGGGGGCGCAAAGGATTTGTGCGATGATCGAGACGGTTACAACATTGATGGGCCTGGTGAGCGCGGGCATTTTCCTGGCTCATGCATTTGAAGGCTATCGTTCCAGGGCTTGAGGTTTGAACGGCTGGCGGTCGGGAATTGCCTCGGGCGCCCAGAGAGCTTGCAGCGAAATAAGATTGGCAGTTCCGGCCAATGATTCCGAAAGCTTTAATGAATTCGGACGAGCATTTCGGTGGTAGGTGTAACATGCGCAGCCACGACATTGTCTCCAACGGATTTCTTGCCCTGACCACGGCCAGCCTCGTGTTGCTGTGTTCGAGTCTGCTGGCAGTGGCGTTCGGCTAACGAGGTTTCTGCTGTTGTCTGCGGCGCTGTGCCGGGATGATTCGGACTGTGCCCCCTCCCCGTCACGTGGACGAAGATGCCGATCAGCGGCCGGCGATAGCCCGGCGAGCTTCCCCAAAAACGATGAGATGTTGCCGTCGGGGCCACGTTCGCATTGCGTTCAGACGAGCGCTACGCTAACCGACTGAAGTTCCTGAGCTGGAAGGGTGGCCGAGTGGTTTAAGGCACCGGTCTTGAAAACCGGCGTGCCTGCAAGGGTACCGTGGGTTCGAATCCCACCCCTTCCGCCAGAAAATCCCTGTCCAGCCCGGACACATAGGTAACAGGTCGTACCTGAGACATGGGTGACAACCTCGTGCCGAACGGGTTGTCGAGGGTTGCAGGGTCACTCCACACGCTTTCATGGCGCGGGCCCGTTATTGCTCGGCACGCGCGTTCGCCGTCAACCCCGCGCGCCGAAGGCGCGCCCCTTCGGGCTTCGGGGGGTGACCGTTCAGCGCGGCCAAGCAAATGGCCGCCATGCCAACAATGAGCAAGAGTGCCTCTCGGTCAGAGCGGCGATGTCGTACCGGGGACATCGGTGACGGGCTTCGGGCCGAATGGGTTATCGAGGGGTTGCAAGGTCTTTTGCTCCAGGTCGAAGTATCCCAGATCGTAGTGCATGAAGCTGATGAGCCAAATGCCCTCGTCGACTTCCTTGATGCCGAGCTTCTGTCCGGCCAGCACGGTTGAGATGTTGATCCTCTTGCGATGCAGGCAGAGCCGCCCGCAAGCGGTAACGACGACGTCACGATCGTGGAAGGGGTAGGTCAGGTCTGGCGAGCCGGCATAGACGCGCGTTGAGGCGGTGTAGAACTCGGCAGGGCACTTCATGTCGAGCGCCTCGTGCGGTCTTTCCGTATTGAACTCGCGGACAAAGGCATCGAAGCGGTCCTGCTGCTGCAGGCTGTTGAAGCCCGGCGGTCGGGTCGCCTCTTTCTTAAGGGTCAATTTCAGACGAGCGTTTTTCCGCTCACATAGATTCCAAGCGGGTCGGGATGATGGGCTATTCGTTCGGCGGCGCTGTGGCGCTGATCATGGGCGGAGCAAAGCTAAACTTGGCGCGCTTGTCGGATTACTGTCGTGAGCACCGCGACGATCCAAGAGCTTGCGACGGCATACCCACGGACGGGTCGTGGGCAAACATTCCAGGCAGGAAATCAGATGACGCCATTTCACGGCGTCTTTATCGCTCCCTGTCCGCCAGCCGTATCAGGCCAATCAGCCGACACGTCCGCACTTTGCAATGATGCGCCCGGCGTTGACCGGATCGCCATTCACCGCCTGCTGGTGATGAAATATCGCAGTTTCTTCGCGCGCATCGGTCGCGTCTTGAGTCGGATATTGTCGTTTCCAACGCACTTTCAGCCGCACACATGCGCCGGCGGGTTTTGCTCGCGGAGTCACGTGACCTGCAACGTCAGATCTGCTGGCGACAGGTGTCGAGCGATAAAGCCGGTTGCGGGTTGGGCACGATGTTCGTTGCGCCTGCGAGTCCCCACCCTTAGTCCGGCGCCCTGGTAACCTTAATTCTCCGTTTCGATTGCCGTTAAAATTTTATCGATTACTATCGTGGTCAGTCGCGCGGGGCAAAATACCCGAACGATTAGAGGCCGGAGCCAGCGCGCGGCCTCGCCGAAATCAGGCAATGGAACCGGTCGCGAACCGGCAGTTGCGGAAATGAGCCGTCCGGTGACCGCCCGGGCGGCTCTTTCTATTGGCGGCCCTTGGCTGCGATGAAGAAGCGGCTTTGGCGGCGCGCGTCAGACCGAGCGGTCGATCGCACCAATTTTGTCGGCCCGGCGCACGACAGGTTCCGGACGACATGCGCCGGGCCATCACCACCACGGGGCTCGCTCCCGAAAATGGCGTGTTCAGGCTGGGTCTGATTCTTGGCGGAAGTTGGCGCGTTCGGCGTCAAACCGGAGTCACCTCGAAACGGCCTCGACGATTGAGCTAGGTTGAGTGGGCAGCTTCAATGCCACTACCACCCACGGCCGTCACTTCATTGCTTCGACTTGATTGGCGACAGCAGGTACGCCGTCAACAGCATCGGCGGGCCCCAGAGCGACAGCGCCCCGTAGATGATGAACTCCACAACATCCATGCGCGTCCCCGATGAAATGTCGCTTGTTAAACTTCGCCCAGATTCGTTCTGGTTGAAAGCAAAACAGTTTTTGCATCGCAACCACGCTCGATCCCAAGCGGGTTCCCGGCGCAACGCCGTCTCACAGGGAACTGGGTATTGGAACCCTATGGCGTCCGTATGTCCGGCTCCAGGCGACCCGGGGGAGAATTTGAGGAAGCGGGCTCGTCATCGGCGATGGCGCGCCAGCCCGCCCCTTCAAGGTCGTCATACTGGCCGTTCTTGAGCGACCAGAGAAAGCCGATCAGCCCGAGGCCGCCGAGCGCGAGTGCCAAGGGTACGAGGAAGACCAGGACTTCCATCAGCCAAGCTCCCGCGTGCCGCGATGGGCACGCAATGCGTTCAGGATCACCAGCAGCGACGAACCGGACATCGCGGCGGCGGCGACCAGCGGCGTCGCCAGGCCTGCGATCGCAAGCGGCACGGCCAGGAGATTGTAGCCCGCGGCCAGCCACAGGTTCTGCCGCATAAGCCGCAGCGCTTTTCGCGCAAATCCGATCGCGGTGACGACCGGCGCGAGGCGGTCGCCGAGGAACACCAGGTCGGCGGTCGCCTGGCTCAGATGGGTGGCGCTGACCGGCGACATCGAGACGTGGGCGGCGGCCAGCGCCGGCGCGTCGTTCATGCCGTCGCCGGCCATCAGCACCTTGAAACCCTGCCGCTTCAAATTCTCGATGCGGGCGATCTTGTCGGCCGGCGTGACGCCCGCGCGCCATTCACGGACCCCGAGCGTCTCGGCGGCATGGCGTACCGCTTCCTCGCGGTCGCCCGACAAGATCTCGACCTCGATGCCGGCCTTGCGAAGCGTGGCGATGGCGCCGGCCGCATCGGCGCGCAGACGCTGCCGCACCGCAAACACATGCCGCGTTTCGCCATGACGGAACGCGACCACCGAAGCCTCGGGATCGCTGCCAAGGATGTGTTGGGCGATCTGGTCCGCATCGCAGAACGACGGCCGGCCCAACCGCACCTCGATTCCGTCGACGACGCCCTTCACGCCCTCGCCCGCGATCTCCTCGATGTCGGCCAACGGCGTCTTTGCACCGGAGGCCCGCGCCACGGCGGCGGCGACCGGATGATGGCTGGCCAGCGCCAGCCGCCCGGCAAGTTCGAACATGTCGCTCGGAATGTCGGCCGCATTGGTGACGTCGAGCTCCGGCAAGGTCAGCGTGCCGGTCTTGTCGAACACGACACGGTCGATTTCCGCCAGCCGCTCGATGGCATCGCCGGAATTGAGCAGCACGCCGGTCCGGAACATGGCGCCGGCAACCACGGTCTGCACCGCGGGGATCGCCAGCCCGAGCGCACAGGGGCAGGTGATGATGAGCACGGCGATCGCGGTGACGATGGCGTCGTGCCAGCTCGCGCCGGCCGCCGCCCAGCCCAGCATGGTGAGCAGCGCCGCCGCATGCACCACGGGGGCATAGAGCCGCGAGGCACGGTCGGCGAGTTGAACGTAGCGGGAGCGCGCCTGTACGGCGTTGTCGAGCAGCCGGCTGATTTCCGCCAGCAGCGTGCCTTCGGACGCCGACGATACAAGCACCCGCAAGGTGCCCGACAAATTGAGCGTGCCGGCATAGACCAGAGTCCCCGGCCCCGCCTTCGCCGGCAATGTCTCGCCGGTGATCAGGCTCTGGTCGATCTTGGAGTGCCCCTCGATCACGGCGCCGTCGACAGAACAACGCTCGCCCGGACGCAGCAGCACGATGTCGCCGGCAGCGATCGCCGCGATCGGCACGACGCTAATTTCGTCGCCACCGATGAATTTCGTCGCGGTTTCTCCCTTGAGCGCGGCGAGGTTGCCGGCCACCGCGCGGGTCTTGCGGCGCATGCTCTGGTCGAGGTAGCGACCGGCCAGCAGGAAGGCGAGCAGCATCAGCGCGGCATCGAAATAGGCATGTTCGGCGTGGTTGATCGTCTCGGCCACCGACATGCCGAGCGCCAGCACGATGCCGATCGAGATCGGCACGTCCATGTTGGTGGCGCGCGCCCGCAAGGCGCGCCAGGCCGACTTGAAGAACGGCTGCCCGGAATAGGCCGCCGCCGGCAAGGCGATCAGCGCCGACAGCCAGTGGAAGAAATCGCGCTGCTCCGGGATCATGTCGCCGACATTGCCCGACCACACCGGGATCGACAGCATCATGACGTTCATCGCGGCAAAGGCGGCGACGCCGAGACAGCGCAGCAGGAAGCTTGCCTGCGCGGTCTCATCCGCTTCGGCACGAACCGGCTCGAAAGGATAGGCCTTGTAGCCGAGCTCCGCCAGGCGGTCGATGAACCGCGCCGGGTCCAGCGTGCCTTGTTTCCACTCCAGCGCCACCCGGCGGTCGGTCAGGTTGACGCGGGCCAGCGTCACATCGGGCAGCGCCGAAAGTCCGCGCTCGATCTTCGACATGCAGCCGGCGCAGCTGACGCCCTCGACCGCCAGGTCGATATGCGACAGCCCGGAGTCGAGATGCCGGACGTAATGTGAAAAGTCTCGCGCCGCCTGCATGATCTGGCCTTCTTCTGTTTGAGCATGATCGCTTCGGGCAAACGGTTCCCGCTGTTCCGGATCAGGCTCTAGTTCAACACGACGCGGTTCTTCGACAGGAACAGCCGCTGCCCCGCGGCAACGCCTTCGAGCACCAGATCCCATTGGCCCGGCGCGACCGTCTCCGCGCTGCCGCGATAGATGCCGATCCCCGTTTCCGCGAGTGCGACCGGCCGGTCGGCGCGGCGATCCGTCGGTCGCTCGAACCGGCCCTGGAACGTCAGCCCGGACATCGGCTGACCGGCACTGTCGCGCACCTCGACCTGCAACATGGCGCCGCCCTGCCCGCTGCGTTCGACGTGGGCATCGACCTTCCAGTTGCGTGCGCTCTGGTCGCGGGCGGTGGCGATCTCCTTGGCATAGGCGAGGCTGGCGCTGTAGGCGCTGTCGACTTCGGTGCCCGGCAGGGTCTGGATCGCCAGGCGCATCATGACGAGGTTGACCCCGATCACGACGGCGAAGAACGCCGCCACCATGAAGAACACCATGCGTCCGGTGATCGGTCGTATCGCGCGTTTCTGGCTCATGTGAACTTCCTCGCCCCTGTCATGGCGCCACGAAATGATCGGTGACGCTGGCAACCTCGCCGAGACCGATATCGGTGACGCGGAAGCGCACCGGTATCGATTTGGCGGGATTGCTCTCCGCGGGCGCCGTCACCAGCAGCCGCAATTCGGTGGTGGTGTCGCGCGCCAGCACGATCATCGGCCGGTCCTGCGTCACGGAATCGGCGCCGACGACATGCAGCGCGGCGTTGACCGGACCGTCGACGTCGATTGCGATGACCCGGTCGAAACCGCGCTTGTTCAGGAGACGGGCGGTATAGGCATTGCGGATCGATCCGTCGGCAAGTTTTACCGCGACCGGATTGCGGTCATGCAGCACGTTGATGTCGAGCAGCGTCCGCGTCAGCATCGCATACAGCATGATCGCACCAACGGCGGCAATCATCACCGCATAGGTGACGGTGCGCGGCCGCACGATGCGGTAGATCGGCGGCTTGCCGGCCGCGCGGCGGTGGATGTTGATGTCGTTGTCGTAGCCGATCAGCCTGGTTTCCCGGCCGATCTTGTTCATCACGGTGTCGCAGGCGTCGATGCACAGGCCGCACTGGATGCAGTCGAGTTGCGATCCGTTGCGGATATCGATGCCGGTAGGGCACACGGCGACACACTGATAGCAATCGATGCAGTCGCCGACCGGCTGGCCCAACGCGCGCAGCTCGTTGGCCTTCTTCAGCGACGTGCGGGCTTCGCCGCGATCGTATTTGTAGGTGACGTTGAGCGCCCATTCGTCGGTCAGCGCGGCCTGAATCCGCGGCCACGGGCACATGTAGACGCAGACCTGCTCCCGCATCCAGCCGGCGAGGAGGTAGGTCGTCGCCGTCAGGATGCCGATCCAGATATAGGCAATCATCGGCGCCTGGAAGGTGACGAGCTGCTTCACCAGCGTCGGTGCGTCATTGAAATACAGCACCCAGGCGCCGCCGGTCCACCAGGCGATCATCAGCCAGATCGAGTGTTTCAGCAGGATTTCGGCGAAGCGTTCGAGCTTCATCGTGCCCTTGGCGGCATCCTTCCGCATCCGTTCGCGGCGATCACCCTCGATCAGGCGCTCGACGGCGTAGAACAGGTCGGTCCAGACCGTCTGCGGGCAGAGGTAGCCGCACCAGATGCGGCCGCCGACGGCGTTCATCAGGAACAGCGTCAGCGCGGCGACGATCAACAGGCCGGTAAAGTAGTAGACTTCCTGCGGCCAGAGCTCGATGAAGAAGAAATAGAACCGGCTGTTCGGCAGATCGATCAGCACCGCCTGATCCGGCGCGCCGAGGCCGCGATTCCAGCGCACGAACGGCAACAGGTAATAGACGCCGAGGCAGAACGCCATCAGCCCCCATTTGGTCCGGCGGAAGGTTCCGGATACGCTCTGCGGATAGACCTTCTTCTGGGCCGCATACAGCGGCCCATCGTCGTCAAGCTGCAGGTCGGTCGGGTTCACGGGCTGGTTCATCGCAGGGCTGATCTCTTCTCGGAAGTTCACTGTAGGCCGAGCTTTGAGAAGCCGTTTGATCCACCTCAAAGAGGAAGGACGCCTGCCCCGCCCTGGTGGCTATTTGCCTCCGCCGAGCGAGTGGACATAGACCGTCAGCGCCTTGATCGTGGAAGGATCGAGCCGGTCGACCCAGGCAGGCATCACGCCGGCACGGCCGTTGCTGATGGTCTCAACCAGCGTCGCCTCGTCCGAACCGAAGAGCCAGATCTTGTCGGTCAAATCGGGCGCGCCGAGTTCCTGATTTCCCTTGGCGTTGTCGCCGTGGCACGATGTGCAGTTTTCGGCAAAGATCTTCTTGCCGGCCGCCGCGTCATATCCCGCCGCCGTCGACAGGCCGGATAGCGACCGCACGTAGTTGGCGACGGTGACGATCTGGTCCTTCTTGAGGATACCGTCCTTGCCGAACGCCAGCATGGCCCCCTCATGCGCTTTCGCGTGCCCCGAGCGAACGCCGAACTGGATCGTCTGCATGATCTGGTCAAGGCTGCCGCCCCACACCCATTCGTCGTCGTTCAGGTTGGGATAGCCCTTGGCGCCGGCGCCGCCGCTGCCGTGGCAGGGCGCGCAATTGTCGCCGAACACCGTCTTGCCGCGGGCGCGGGCCAGCGCCAACAGGGCGGGATTCTTCTCGATCTCCTCCAGCGGAGCGGCGCCGAGCGCCACCATCTTGTCACCGCGGATCTTTTCCAGGTTGGCGAGTTCGTTGGCGACCTCGGCGCGCGTGGAGTAGTTCCAGATGCCGGTCGTATGGCTGCGGAGCAGCGGCCAGGCCGGGTACACGATCCAGTAGCCGATCGCCCAGACGATGGTCAGGTAGAAGGTGATCACCCACCAGCGCGGGAGCGGCGTGTTGAGTTCCTTGATGCCGTCCCACTGGTGACCGGTGGTCGACCTTCCGGAAACGTGATCGATATCGCTGTGTTCGGTCATGTCAGGCTTACTCCTCGCGCAAGGGCATTTTGGCCGCTTCGTCGAAGGCAGCCTGGTTGCGCGGCCAAAGGGCGTAGGTCACCACCGCGATGAAGATCCCGACGAAGATCGGCGTCCAGACCGACGTAACGAGGTCGGAAGCGATGTTGTGGACTGTGAGAATTGCTTTCATCGTTGTGCCTTCTCAGCGAAGATTGGCTTTTTCGTTGTAAAGCTTGAAGTCGACCAGCGTGCCGAGCATCTGCAGGTAGGCGACCAGCGCATCCATCTCGGTCGGAGCGCCGCCCTTGCCGTCGAAATTGCGGGCGACCGCCTTGGGATAGCGCTTGGTGAACGCGTCCACGCCGGCGTTGTCCGGATCGGCCTGCGCCTTGAGATCGGCGACGGCGTTGGCGATCTGCTCGTCCGAATAGGGCACGCCGACGATGCGGTTGGTGCGCAGATGGGCCGCGAGGCTGGTTTCGTCGACGTCGGTCCGTGACAGGAAGGCGTAACCCGGCATGACCGATTGCGGTACGATCGCGCGCGGATTGTTCAGGTGCGTGACATGCCATTCGTCGGAATACTTGCCGCCGACGCGCGCCAGGTCCGGACCGGTGCGCTTGGACCCCCACTGGAAGGGATGGTCGTACATGCTCTCGGCTGCGAGCGAGTAGTGTCCGTAGCGTTCGACTTCGTCGCGCAGCGGCCGGACCATCTGCGAGTGGCACAGGTAGCAGCCCTCGCGGACATAGACGTTGCGCCCGGCAAGCTCGAGCGGCGTGTACGGCCTGACGCCGTCGACCTTCTCGATCGTGCTCTTGAGATAGAACAGCGGCGTGATTTCGACGAGGCCACCGATCGCGATCACAACGAGGATGCCCGCGATCAGGACGATCGAGTTCTTTTCGAAGATTTGGTGTCGTGTCCAGAAAGACATGTGTGCGCTCCTCATTCCGCCGGCTGGAGGGCCACGGGCGACTGCACTTCCGCTTCGCCGGCGCGCACCGTCATCCAGAGATTATAGGCCATGATCAACGATCCGATCAGGAACAGTCCTCCGCCCGCCGCGCGAATGATGTAGAAGGGATGCATCGCCTCCACGGTTTCGATGAAGGAATATTCGAGGAAGCCGAGCGAGGTGTAGGCGCGCCACATCAGGCCCTGCAGAATTCCCGACACCCACATCGCCGAGATGTACAGCACGATGCCGATCGTGGCGGTCCAGAAATGCCAGTTGACCAGCTTCAGGCTGTAGAGCCCCTTGCGTTCCCAAAGCCACGGGACGAGGCAGTACAACGCGCCGAAGGAGACGAAGCCTACCCAGCCCAGCGCGCCCGAGTGCACATGGCCGATGGTCCAGTCAGTGTAGTGGCTGAGCGAATTCACGACCTTGATCGACATCATCGGACCTTCGAAAGTCGACATGCCGTAGAAGGCGACGGAAACGACCAGCATGCGCAGCACGGGATCGGTACGAAGCTTGTCCCAGGCGCCCGACAGCGTCATCAGGCCGTTGATCATCCCACCCCATGACGGCATCCACAGCATGATCGAGAATGTCATGCCGAGCGTCTGCGCCCAGTCCGGCAGCGCCGTGTAGTGCAGATGGTGCGGGCCGGCCCAGATGTAGAGGAAGATCAGCGCCCAGAAGTGGATGATCGACAGGCGGTAGGAATAGATTGGCCGCTCGGCGCGCTTGGGAATGAAGTAATACATGATGGCGAGGAAGCCGGCGGTCAGAAAGAAGCCGACCGCGTTGTGGCCGTACCACCACTGGAACATGGCGTCCTGCACCCCACCCCAGGCGACGTAGGATTTCGAGCCGAACACCGAGACCGGCAGCGCCGGATTGTTGCCGAGATGCAGCACGGCAATGGTGACGATGAAGGCGAGATAGAACCAGTTGGCGACGAAGATATGCGGCTCTTTTCGCTTCACGAGGGTCATCAGGAAGACCAGCAGATACATCACCCAGACGATGGTCAGCCACAGATCGGCGTACCATTCCGGTTCGGCATATTCCTTGGACTGGGTGACGCCGAGCAGATAGCCGGTGCCGGCGATCAGGATGAAGAAATTGTAGCCGACGACGACGAACCAGGGCGCGAGATCGCCCGCCAGCCTCGTGCGGCAGGTCTTCTGCACGACATAGAAGGACGTCGCGATCAATACGTTGCCGCCGAAGGCGAAGATCACCGCCGAGGTGTGCAGCGGCCGCAGCCGGCCAAAACTGGTCCACGGCAAATCCAGGTTGAGCGCGGGCCACGCCAGCTGCGAGGCGATCAGCAGTCCGACGGCAAAGCCGGCGATGCCCCAGATCACCGACATCACGGCCGCGAACTTGATCGGGCCCATATTGTAGTTGGGGCGGCCGTTGATCTCCTGCGGCGGCAGCGACGTACGCGCGAAGTAGCGGTTGCCGATGACAATGATCGACGCGAGACTGGCGGCGCTGAACAGCAAGGCGTGAAAGGCAAACGCCGTGTCCAGCGCGTTAGCCGCAGCGAACAGACACAGAAACGCGGATAGCGAAAAGACCAGCACCAGACCGGCTTCGCCGTGCGTCATCTTTTTTGCGGTTAGGGATTGGGTCATGGATGAGATTCTCTTGTGCGGATGCGAAGCTTACTGATCACAGCTTCGCGAGGGAGAAATTGATCGAGGTCAATTTCCTGCCGTTGCCCAATAGGAAAGAATGAAGATGTATCGCCGTTGCAATGGCTTCAGCAGCAGGACGGGCCGATCGGCAGCCGCGCCTGCAGTGACGCGGCGGATTCGGCAGATGCATCGGGCTCGTTCAGCCGCGCGTTTCCGCTATGCGACGAATCTTCCCGTCGATTCGCACACCCGTAAAATTCCGGATGAGACGTGGCGATGTGCCCGAACCTGCCGGCGATTGCCCGCCATCCGCGACCGATGGCGGCAGTCAGTCTTTCCGTATCGGCGGACATCATCAAAACAAGACCTCGCAGGCGTGTGGTGCAACCAAAGCGCGGACCAGCGCCCGGTGTATTGACGCATATCAAGCGAGATCGGGATCATCGGAGCGGCTGGCGGTTCTCGCCTCGCTCACCCGGTGAATGGCTCCGTCCGGGCGGACCGGCCGGTCAAAACGCGCGGCGCCTGCCATGATCCGAGCCGGCAAGCTGGTTCGGTCGAGTCTGCCGGTCACCCCAGTACAGGACCACGGCAAAGACCACGAACATCGCGACGACGCCGACGGTGACAAGCAAGGACTCGGTTGGCATGGGGCTGATCCTCCGTTGTTGGGGAAGAAAACATGCCTAAGGCCCCCATTCGGTACTTTGATATGGATCAAAAAGGCGCCACCGCTCACGCGGGATTTCCCACGGCCGATATCGGATCTTATGCCGCGGCCATGGCCGCAGCCCGATCCGGGTCCAGGAGACGAACGCCACCCGTGACGATGATCAGCATCTTTTCACGCTCGAACCGGGTCAGCGTCCGGCTGACGGTTTCGATCGTCAGCCCGAGATAATCCGCGATGTCCTGCCGGCTCATCGGAAGCGAAATGGTCGGCTGCTCGTCGCCGATCTGGGCCAGGCGCTGCCGCCAGTTGAGGAGGAAGGATGCGACCTTCTCTTCTGCCGTGCGCCGGCCCAGCAGCAGCATCTGCTCCTGCGCCATGGTCAGCTCCCGTGCCGCGAACTCGTTGATCCGAATCAGGAAATGCGGCCTGTGCTCGATGAAGTGCGTGAACGCTTCCCTGGAGAGACGGCAGGCTGTCACAGAATCAATGGCGTCCGCAGAAAAGCTGAAGCGGTCGGCCGGCGCCGTGCCGAGGAAGTCGCCCGGCAGCGCAAAGCCGATCACCTGACGCCGCCCGTCCGGCAAGAGCTTGTAGAGGCGCGCGACGCCCGAGGTCAGGCTGTGCACCGAATTTGCGACCTGCCCCACCGAGAACAGCGCTTCGTTGGGCGCAAAATGCACCTGGCGCGCGATCCGTTCGAACTCCGCAAGGTCGGCCTGGTCGAGCGCCCCGCAGATGCTGAGCGACCGCACGGTACAGGCGGAACAGCGCCCGAAACTTGCCCGATTCGGAGAGATGGTTCGTATCATTACCCCTACCCGTTCAAGCGCCGGATTGACGCGATTCTCCGGCCATGGCGGACCAGCCGGAGATATATTTCATTCTAGCGGATCCACCGCCCGCCGATTGATCCACATCAAACTAGGCGGCGATTAAACCGTCAGATTGACGCGGGGCTGCATAGCCGAATTTCCACGGAGTTTAAGCTGCAATGACTGGACGAATTGTGCTGCCGCTGGCGTTCACGCTCCTCACCCTGACGGCCGCCGCCGCCGCCTCGCCCCAGGAGCAGCGCGGCAAGACTTTTGCGCTGAACAACTGCGCGAAGTGCCACTCGATCGACAAGGTTTCGGCAAGCCCGCTCAAGATCGCACCTCCGTTCCGGACGCTGCACAAGCGCTACCCGATCGAAACCATCGGCGAGGCGCTGGCCGAAGGCATCTACACCGGGCACCCCACGATGCCGGCGTTCCAGCTAGGCCCGGACCAGATCGGCGATCTGCTGGCGTATCTAAAGACGCTCGAATAGTCGGAGCTCGAGCAGCCCGGCCCGGAGTGGCCAGGCAGCCTCTGCCTCGCCTAGTTCGATTGCACGGTCCAGCCGATCACGTTCTTTGCGATCCGGCCGAATGCTTCGCTGAACGCGGTGACCGCTTCGGACGGAACGATGTTCGCGAATTTCTCACGTTCTTCGAACAGGCGCGAGGCGACGATCTTGCCGTTCTTGTCAACGATCCGGGCGGACAAGCCGATCTCGGCTGCCGGCCCGGACTCGACGGCGATGCGGAACTGCCTGACATCGATCAGCAACTGGAATTCAGTCTGCCCGATATCGGGCGCGCGCAGCGGCGCGTGTGCGATGTCGTAATTCTCAAAACTCTCGATCAGGCGCGCCTGGATCAGCTTGGGCAGCGCATCGGCCCACATTGCCTCCGCAAATCCCGGATATTCCTGCGCCGGCGAAAACAGGAATCGCTGCGTTTCCAGCATCGCGACCGCCGTCGGTTCCGGTATCGCCCATTGCACGCCGATCGTCTTGCCCGGCGCTCCAGCGCTCTGCAGCGCGCGCAGATCGTAGGTGATCTTTGGCGGCGGGCTGGTGACCCCCGTCATGCGTTCGAGGCCGGCGACGATGCCGTCGAGCTTGCCGGTGTTGCGCGCCAGGCCTTCGGAAAAGACCTTGAGATTTCCGATCGTGTCCTTCAGCGCCCCCGAATTTTCCGACAACACCGTGTCGACCTTGCGCAGCGCATCACGCGCAGCCTGCGTCATCCCCTGCCCCGCGCCGGGCTCGGCGATCAGCGTCTTTACCTCGCCGGTTTGCGCGACCTGCGTACCGCCTTCGAGCGCGACCACCGGCACGCCGGTCAGGCCCTGGAATTCGAGACCGACCTTGGTATCCGCGCGCACCGGCGTCGTCGCGGCGACCGAGATGGTCGCATTGACGCCGCGCGGATTGCCGGGCGCCAGGCCGAGATCGGTCACCTCGCCGACCCGGATGCCATTGAACAGCACGGCCGCGCCGACCAGCAACCCCGGCACCGAGCCCTCGAACTGCACGCGATAGCTGGTGCGCGGGCCAAGGCCGCCGGTGTTCTGCAGCCAATAGACAAAGCCGAACACGGCCACGATGGCCGCCAGCACAAAGGCGCCGACAATGACGAAGGGAGCACGCGTTTCCATCTTTAACTCGCTTTGGGTTGCAGCATCTGGGAGCGCTTGCCGTGAAAATAGGCCCGCACCCAGGGATGCCCGGATTGAAGCAGCTCGCGCATCGGCCCGATCGCGACGATCTTGCCGTCGGCCAGCGCCGCGACACGGTCGCAGACCGTATTGAGGCTGGCGAGGTCATGGGTGACCATGAACACGGTCAGCCCCAGCGTCTTCTGCAGCGTCTTGATCAAGGCGTCGAAATCGCCGGCGGCGATCGGATCGAGCCCCGAGGTCGGCTCGTCGAGAAACACGATGGCCGGATCCAGCGCGAGCGCACGCGCCAGCGCCACGCGCTTGGTCATGCCACCGGACAGTTCGGAGGGAAATTTGTCGCCGTCTTCCGGCTTGAGCCCTACCATTTCGAGCTTGGCGGTTGCGATCTCGTCCATCAGCGCATCCGACAATTTAAGGTTCTCGCGCAACGGAAACTGGATGTTCTGCCGTGCCGTGAGCGACGAGAACAGCGCGCCCTGCTGGAACAGGATGCCCCACCTCCCGGCGGCGCTGCGGGTGGTGCGGTCACCGTTGATCGGTGAGCCCATCACCTCGATCTCGCCGCCCTGTCGCGGGATCAGCCCGATGATGGTCCGCATCAGGACCGATTTACCGCCGCCTGAGGCGCCGACGAGTCCTAAAACTTCGCCGCGTCGGACGTCCAGCGCGAGATGGTCGATCACGATGCGACGGCCGAAGCCGACCACGAGATCGCGGACGCGAATGGCAAAGGGTTCAGCGGCCTGCTGCATCGCTACATTCCGATCGAGGCGAAGAACACCGCGAACAGCCCGTCCAGCACGATCACCAGGAAGATCGATTTCACGACCGAGGTGGTGGTCTGCTTTCCGAGCGACTCGGCGCTGCCTTTGACGCGCAGGCCCTCGCTGCAGGCGACGACACCAATCACCAGCGCCATGAATGGCGCCTTGATGATGCCGACCTCGAAATGGGTAACGGAGACGGCGTCATGCAACCGCGCCAGAAAGATCGCCGGCCCCATGCCGCCATAGAACCACGCGACCAGGCCGCCGCCGTAGAGTGCTGCCATCGCCCCGATGAAGGAGAGGATCGGCAGCGCGCAGATCAGTGCCAGGATCCGCGGCAGCATCAAGACTTCGGTCGGGTCCAGCCCCATGGTCGACAGTGCGTCGATCTCCTCGCGCATCTTCATCGAACCGAGTTCGGCCGTGTAGGCGCTGCCGGAGCGGCCCGCCACCATGATGGCAACGATCAGAACGCCGAGTTCGCGCAGCACGAGAATGCCGACCATGTCGACGACATAGGAGTCTGCGCCGAATTTGCGGAAATGGAAGATGCCCTGCTGGGCGATAATGGCGCCGATCAGGAACGTGATCAGCACGACGATGGGGATCGCCTGCCAGCCGACACGATAGAGCTGGTAGGTGAGCGAGGTCAGCCGCAGTGAACGCGGCCGGCGCAGGACGCCGAGAATGGCGAAGCACACCGCGCCCAGCATCTGCAGGAACGCCGCGATGTCTTCCCTGGAGCCGATGGTGGCGCGGCCGATATCGCTGAGCTTCGCCACGACGGGATTGCGCGCCAACGCCGGCGCCGGCGTCTGCCGGTTGACCTGGCGAACCTCGTCGATCAGGCCGACGTAATTGTCGGCAACGCCGACGACATCGGCGCGGCGGCCGGCCGAGGTGGCTCGCCGAGACATCTTTTCCAGCAGCCAGGCGCCGAGGGTGTCGAGTTCGCGTACCCCCGTCATGTCGACCTTGACGGCGGCGGCGCGATCGACCTGTGGCGCGACATCGTCGGCAAGCCGCTCCAATGTTGTCGCATTCGAAGCCGTCCAGGAGCCGGCTGGACGTAGTTCGAGCGCATCGCCCGATGACGTCGCGGTTAGCAGAGGTGCCGTCGCCAAAATGGTGTTCCTTCAATCGGATGGGATTTCTCTAGGCTGGAGGCGAAACGCCCATGTTGACCTGCCTCAAGGCGCCAGATGCGGCTAAGCAATTGACCCAAATCAAGTGGCGCTTTTGCGTCTCGCCTACAATTTGAACCACGAGGAAAGCAAGGCGGACGCAATGTTCAAATCCAGCGAACTGAGTGACGAACTGCTGGCGCTGAAAGGCGAGATTTCGCGCCTCCTACATGCGCCAGCCGACGACGTATTCAACGCCGCCAAAGACAAATCCGAAGCGTTCGTCGAACAAATCAAGGCGACCCTGAGCGATCTCGGGGACACCTTGAGCGAGGAAGAGGAGCATGTCGAGCGGTTGGTCGCCGAGCGACCGCTCGTGGCGATCGCCTCTGCCTTTGCGCTCGGGATTGCCGTCGGCTTTATGCTGAGGAGACATTGACTTGAACAGCGAGAACGTCATCAAGCACCTGCGCGCGTTGTGGCGCACCGACCGCATCATCGCCGAAATCCGGATGCGGCACATGCTGGTCGGGCTGGGCTTGCGCGCATTTGCGGCGCTGATCGCGGCGTTCGGATTGCTGATGCTGGAATTGTCGGCCTATTTCGCATTGGTGCAGATCTGGAGCGCTATTTCGGCCGCCGCCATCCTCGGCGCTGCCAATTTCGTCATCGCAGCCGTCCTGTTCGTGATCGGGGGCCGGCCGCCAGCCGGTCGTGAACTCGAACTCGCCACCGAGATTCACGGCTCCGCGGTCGAGGCCCTGCAGGGCGAGGCCCGCGCGCTGCAGTCGCAGTTCACCGGCATGGTGCAGCACCCCCTGAACAGCGTGCTGCCGCTGGTGCTGGTGCCGCTGATCACGATCATCGTCAGGAGCCTGAAGAAATCCAGCGCAACCGCAGCGAAATCCCCCGCCGAGCCGGGTTGATCGTGGCAACCGCCTCATCCTGGAGAGCCAAGGAGCGATAAGAAATGTCCAATGCCAGAGCCAAGCCCCAGATCAAACCGATCCTGAACGCGTCCCTGCCCGTGCAATTCCGCCAATTCCGCCTGGCGCTGGCCCGGGAGCCCGGTCATCCCGACGGCGATGACGAGGTGGCCTATATCATCGTGGCACCGCTCGACGCCGAGGATCGCATCGATGCCGCGTTATGGCGCGAGCATCGCGATGCCTGCCGTGTCGTGCGCCAGCGTCCGGACCAGCAGGACCAGCGCGGTCACCTGGTGCACCGTCCCGGCGGCGGCTGGGCCTTCCGCTATGACGACGGCGACAGCAGCCTGCCCGACGAGGTCGGCTATCACTTCGCAGACGAACGCTTCCTGGTCGGCGAGTATGTCTCGATCAACGAAGGCGGCAAGATGCACACCTACCGGGTGACGTCGGTATCGTATCTTTGAACCGTGACACCATTTTCCGGTCTCACCGAAGCCGATGCGGCGGCACGGCTTCGCGCGGATGGACATAACGAACTTCCGCAAGCGGATCGGCGCACGCCGCTTCGGATCGCGATAGAGGTGCTGCGCGAGCCCATGCTGGCGCTGCTGCTGGTCGGCGGCGGCGTCTATTTGGCGCTCGGCGACCTCAAGGAAGCCTTCATCCTGCTCGCCTTTGCGACCATGTCGATCCTGATCACCGTCGTGCAGGAGACGCGGACCGAGCGGGTGCTGGAGGCGTTGCGCGACCTCACCAGTCCCCGCGCGCTCGTCATTCGCGACGGCGAACGCAAGCGCATCGCCGGTCGCGACGTCGTGCGGGGCGACCTCATCGTTCTCTCCGAGGGCGACCGGGTGCCTGCCGACGCCATTCTCTTGCAGTGTACGGATCTGCAGGCCGACGAATCCACCCTGACCGGGGAATCGGTGCCGGTGCGCAAGGTCGCCTGGGATGACCGCGGCGAGGCCCGACCGCAGCGCCCAGGCGGCGACGACCTGCCGCAAATCTTCTCCGGCTCGCTGGTGGTGCGAGGCGCGGGACTGGCGGAAGTCTTCGCCATTGGCGCGCAAAGCGAGATCGGCCAGATTGGCCAGTCGCTCGCCAGCCTCGAAACCGAGCCGCCGCGGCTGCAGGTGCAGACGCGGCGCGTCGTCCGGCTGTTTGCCGTTATCGGTGGTGCGGTCTGTGTGCTCGCAGTCCTGCTCTATGGCTTTATGCGCGGCGGATGGCTGGACGCGGTGCTGGCCGGGATCGCACTGGGCATGTCGATGCTGCCGGAGGAGTTTCCGGTCGTGTTGACCGTATTCATGGCAATGGGCGCCTGGCGCATTTCGCTGGCCCGCGTCCTGACGCGGCGCGCGGCGGCGATCGAGACGCTGGGTTCCGCCACCGTGCTGTGCACCGACAAGACCGGCACCCTGACCGAAAACCGGATGACCATCATCGAACTGCGGCTGATGGACGGAACCGTCTTCCGCCCACCGCAAGACACGGCGATGCCCGCGCGATTCCACGACTTGATCGAATTCGGTCTGCTTGCCAGCGCAGCCGAGCCGTTCGATCCGATGGAACGGGCGTTCCATAGCCTGGCGCGCGAGCGGACGACCGAGGCCGCATACCGGCATCCGCACTGGAAGCTTGTGCATGCCTATGGTCTTCGGCCCGATCTCCTCGCCGTCACCCACATCTGGCAGACCAGCGACGACCGGCGGGAGCACCTTGTCGCCGCCAAGGGCGCCCCGGAGGCGATCGCTGGTCTTTGCCGGCTGAAAACTGCGGAGCGTGCGGCGCTGACGCAATCGATCGACGCGATGGCCTCTGCCGGCTTGCGCGTGCTTGGCGTGGCCCGTGCCCGTCTTGCTAGGACGTCCTGGCCGGCATCGCCGCGCGAACTGGACTTCGAATTCATGGGGCTGGTTGGCCTCGCCGACCCGCTGCGCGCCACCGTCGTCGAGGCGGTCCACGAATGCCGGACCGCCGGCATCAAGGCCGTCATGATCACCGGCGACTATCCGGCAACCGCCAACGCGATCGCCCAGCAGGCCGGGCTCGGACACGGCGAACTCGTGACCGGCGAACAGCTCGAACGATTGGGCGAGGCGGAGCTGGCCAGCCTGGTGCAAAGGGCCGTTGTGTTCGCGCGGATCTCGCCAAACCAGAAGCTGCGCATCGTCAACGCCTACAAGGCCAATGGCGAAATCGTCGCCATGACCGGCGATGGTGTCAACGACGCTCCCTCGCTGAAATCAGCGCATATCGGGATCGCCATGGGCGGGCGCGGCACCGACGTGGCGCGCGAAGCGTCCGCCATCGTGCTGCTCGACGACGATTTCGGCTCGATCGTCAAATCGATCCGCCTCGGACGCCGCATCTACGACAATCTGCGCAAGGCGATGAGCTTCATCTTTGCTGTTCACGTCCCCATCGCGGGCCTGGCGCTGCTGCCCTTGGTCTTGGGCACGCCGTTGTTGTTCGGCCCGATCCATATCGCCTTGCTGGAAATGGTGATCGATCCCGTCTGCTCGCTGGTGTTCGAGGCCGAGACCGAGGAGGACGATGTCATGCGGCGTCCGCCGCGCGCTCCCGATGAGCCGCTGTTCTCGCGGGCGCTGGTCACCTGGAGCCTGTTACAGGGGCTGCTGGCGTTTGCGGTGGTCGCCGCCATTTACGTCGCGGCGCTGAACTGGAGCATGCCCGTTCCGGAAGTGCGGGCGCTGACGTTCTTTTCGCTCATCATCGTCATCGTCAGCCTGATTCTGGTCAATCGCTCCTTCAGCGCGTCGCCGCTCGCCGCCCTGCAGCGTCCGAACCGGGCGCTGGTCGCGGTGCTCGCCGCGGTCACCATCATCCTGGCCGTCACTTTGCTGTGGCCGGCGGTGAACCAGCTTTTCGGCTTCGGCCCGCTCCACGCCAACGATCTTGCCCTGACTCTGGGCGCAGGCTTCGTCTCACTGCTCGCTCTGGAAATGCTCAAACCGCTGCTGCGACCGCGGCGGCAGCCGCCCACGCGACGAAGTGACCCGCTTGCGGTGGATCAAACCCCGACCCCGTCCTGACGCTAGATTAATTCCGAAACAAGGAGAGCCTCCATGGCGTTCAAAGACATTCTGCTGACACTGACAAGTTACCCCGATCCCACCCCGACGACGGTTGCCGAGAATGCGGTCGCAATCGCGGCCGCTTTCGGCGCACATCTGGCGGCGGTGGCCTGCGAGGTGCATGTGGAAGTGCCCGGACACTTCCTCTCCGGCGCGATGGCCAATATTCCCGGCATGATCGCCGGTGAGGCGGAGAAGAGCCGCAACAACGCCAAGGCAATGCTGGCGGCTTTCGACACCGCCGCCAACAAGGCCGGGATACTGCACGAAACCCAACTGGAAAAATGCCCGACTTTTGCGGTGCCGGATCTCCTGGTCGAGCACGCGCGGCTCCGCGATCTCACCATCGTGCCGGTGCCGGACAGCTACGACCAGTGGTATGCGGAAGCCGTCATCTTCGGATCGGGACGGCCGACCTTGATCCTGCCCGAGAAGCCGCGCGCGCGCCCGTTCCAGCTCGGCACCGTCGCCGTCGCCTGGGACTTCAGCCGTGCTGCGGCCCGCGCGATCTCCGATGCCATGCCGCTGCTCGAAAAGGCCGGAAAGGTGCGGATCGTCACCGTCGTCAACGAAAAGAAACTGGACAGCAGGCATTCGGCCGAAGCGCTGGCGAAAAACCTGGCGCGCCACGGCATCGACGTGGTGCTCGACAAGGTCGACGCCGACGGCCGGTCGATCGGCGAAGTGCTCGAAGACTACACCGCGGCACAACAGGTCGACGTTCTCGTGATGGGCGCCTATGGCCAACCACGCTGGCGCGAGTTCATCCTCGGCGGCGCCACCAAGAGCCTGCTGTCAAAGCCACCGCTGCCGATCCTGTTCTCCCATTGAGGGCTGCGTCGGATTTCGCAGGACAATCAGATGGCCCCAAACGACAAGCGGGATGATTCCCGCCCGCCACTGAGAGTCCGGCGCGTCAGTCTCGACACCGGACGCGAAAATGTGGTGGTGATTTCGCGTCATTCGAGCGCGCTGCGGCCGGAGATCTTTCGGGGATTCAGCCGGGTCGAGCTGCGGCGCGGCTCGAAGGTGGTGCTGGCCACCCTCCTGATCACGGACGACGACGGCCTGGTCGGGTCCGACGAGATCGGGCTCTCCGAACCGGCGTTCCGTCGTTTCGCCGAACCGATCGGCAGTCTGGTGACGGTCAGTCCCGCCGCCGCTCCTGAAAGTCTCGATGCCGTCCGTGGCAAAATTCAGGGCCGCGCGTTCGAGCCGGCCGAAATCGATGCCATCATCAGGGATCTGACGCATTACCGCTATTCGGACATGGAGGTGGCCGCGTTCCTGATCAGTTCGGCGAGCTTCATGACCAGCCGAGAACTGCTCGCCTTGGTTCGCGCGATGTCCGTCGCCGGCACGCAACTGAAATGGCCGAGCCCCCTCGTCGTCGACAAGCATTGCATCGGCGGCATTCCGGGAAACCGCACCTCCATGATCGTGGTGCCGATCGTCGCCGCCCATGGCCTCACCATCCCGAAGACGTCCTCGCGCGCCATCACGTCTCCGGCCGGGACGGCCGACACGATGGAAGTCCTGGCGCGAGTCGACGTTTCCGTCGACGAGATGAAGGAGGTGGTCGCGGCATGCCGCGGCTGCCTGGTTTGGGGCGGTCACGTCAACCTGTCGCCGGCGGACGATATTCTGATCTCCGTCGAGCGCCAGCTCTGCATCGACACCGGCGAGCAGATGGTCGCCTCGATCATGTCGAAGAAACTCGCCGCCGGCTCGACCCGTCTCCTGATCGACCTGCCGGTCGGCCCGACGGCGAAACTCGCCAATGCCACGGAGGCGATGCGGCTGCGCAAGCTCTTCGAGTTCGTCGGCGACCAGTTCGGCATTGCCGTCGAGGTGATCACGACCGACGGCCGCCAGCCGATCGGCAACGGCATCGGTCCGGTACTGGAGGCCGCCGACGTGATGGCCGTGCTGGCCAACGAGACGGACGCGCCGGCGGACCTGCGGGAAAAATCGCTGCGGCTCGCCGCGCATCTGCTCGAATACGACCCGCAACTGCGCGGCGGCGCGGGCTATGCTCGCGCCCGCGAACTGCTCGACGGCGGCGCGGCCTTGAAAAAGATGCAGGAGATCATCGACGCGCAGGGGCCTTCGACATGCCGCAACGACGTTGGCAGGCTGAGCTTCGACGTCCAGGCCGCCGATGACGGCGCGATCTCTGAAATCGATTGCCTGCAGCTAAACCGTCTGGCGCGAACGGCGGGCGCGCCGATCGACAAAGGCGCGGGCATCAGGCTGTTTCGCAAAATCGGCGATCGCGTCGAAAAGGGCCAGCCGCTCTATCGGATTCACGCCTATGACCAGAGCGAGCTCGATCTTGCCGTAGCGGCTGCCACCCGCAACAGCGGGTATGTCGTCGGCGCGCGGCAGGGGCTTGCTGTCGAGACCGCGCCTTGAGCGTGGCCGTTCAGGGCCTGCCGTCCTCCGCGCGCGACGCAGCCGCCCTCGCCGCCCGGCTCGGCGTGCCGTTTCACGAAATCGCCGTCCATGCCTTTCCCGATGGTGAAACGCGGGTGACGGTCGGTCCGGCGCCGGCCACGACGATCGTCTACGCCTCGATGAACCATCCGAACGACAAACTGATCGCGCTGATGTTCGCGGCCGAAGCGCTGCGGCGCGGCGGCGCCAGGCGTCTGGTGCTCGTCGCGCCGTATCTCTGCTACATGCGGCAAGACACAGCGTTTACCGCGGGCGAAGCCATCAGCCAGCAGGTGGTCGGCCGAATGCTGGCGCGATGCTTCGACCGCGTCGTCACCGTCGACGCACACCTGCATCGCACGCCCGACATCGCGTCGGTCTTTCCCGGCATCCAATCCGACAATCTCTCCGCCATGCCGGCGATAGCCGATGCGCTGCAAAATTCCGGGCTCGGTCCGGACACCGTTGTGGTCGGACCGGATGCGGAATCGCTCCCCTGGGTCAGCGACCTCGCCGGCCGGCTCCACCTGCGCCATACCGTTGCAACGAAGATCCGGCGCGGCGACCGCTCGGTCGCGATCGAATTTCCGGACAGGGCGTGCATTACAGGCCACCCCGCCCTGATCGTCGACGATATCGTCTCGTCCGGGGGCACGATCATCGCCTGCGCCAGGGCGCTGACCGCCGCCGGCGCGACGGCCATCGACGCCGTCGTGACCCATGCCCTGTTTCCGGAGTCCGCCCACCCCGAAATGCGTTCGGCACGGGTTCGCTCGATCCGCTCGACACACAGCGTGTCGCATTTCACCAATGCCATCGCGCTCGACGAACTGTTCTTCGACGCGTTGAAAGGCGAGTTAACGGAGCCATGACCATGGGCGTAACCATCCGGTTCTGCGGCGCGTCGCGCACCGTCACGGGTTCGTGCTATCTCTTCGAGACGGGTACCGGGCGTTTCCTGGTCGATTGCGGGCTGTTTCAGGGACAGAAAACCCTGAAAGCGCTGAACTACGGCGCTTTTCCCTTTCGCCCCGCCGATATCGATGCCGTGCTGCTTACCCATGCGCATATCGATCACAGCGGCCTGTTGCCCAAGCTCGTGCGGCACGGATTCACCGGCCGCATCCTGGCGACACGCGGTACCGTCGATCTCTGCTCTTACATGCTACCCGACGCCGGCAGCATTCAGGAATCGGAGGTCGCAGCGCTGAACCGGCGCAACGCCGCGCGTGGCCGCGACGAGGTTACCCCAATCTATACCCAGGGCGACGCCATCGCCGCCCTGCAATCGTTTGTTCCGGTCGATTACGAAAGCTGGGTCGATGTTGTTCCGGGCGTGCGCGCACGCTACTGGAATGCCGGGCATCTGCTGGGCTCGGCCTCGATCGAAATCGAATGCGCCGATCGCGGCGGGACGGAAAAGCCGCTGCGCATTCTCGCGTCCGGCGATATCGGGCCCGACGCCAAACTGCTCCAGCCGGACCCCGAGGCCCCCTCCGGCTTCGATTACGTGATTTCGGAATCGACCTATGGCGACCGCGATCGTGCTGCGACGTCGCCGGATGTGCGCCGCGCCCGGCTGGCCGCGGAGGTCTGCGATGCGGCAGGCCGCAAGGGCGCGCTGATCATTCCCGCCTTTGCGGTGGAGCGCACCCAGGAACTGATCGTTGACCTGGTCGAACTGATGGACCGCGGCGCGATCCCGGCGGCGCCGGTCTTCCTCGATTCACCCCTGGCGATCCGCGCGACCGAGGTATTCCGCAAGCACGCCGCAAGCCTCGATCCCGAGGTGGACGTCAGCCGGCTGTTGAACTCTCCACAGCTGCGGTTCACCGAAACGGTCGAAGAAAGCAAGCGGATCGCCCGGCTGACCGGCTTCCACATCATCATTGCCGCCAGCGGCATGTGCGATGCCGGGCGCATCCGGCACCATCTCAGAAATTGGCTGTGGAACACCAAGGCCACCGTGCTGCTGGTCGGTTTCCAGGCACAGGGAACGCTGGGCCGGTTTCTCGTCGACGGCGCCAAGGCGGTTCGTATCCAGGGCACCGAGATCAAGGTGGCCGCGACCATCCGCAGCATCGACGATTATTCCGGCCATGCCGACGGGTCCGAACTGGCGCGATGGATCGCCGCGCGTCGCCCCATTCAGCGCGGGCTGTTTCTGGTCCATGGCGAGGAACCTGCAATTGCCGGCCTCGCTGAACGCATCTCCGAACGGATCATTCCGGCGGCTCGGGTGTTTCAGCCGCTGCTCGACGACATCTACGAGCTGTCAGCGGCCGTACCGACGCCGCTCGATGCCGGCCGCCGGCGACGGCTGGCGCCGGAGGCGGTGGTTGCGCTCGACTGGCACAATGACATGTCGAAGCTGGTGCTGGACATCAACGAGCGCATCGATGCCGCGGCCGACGACCGTGCGCGCGGCGTCATCATCCGGCGGCTGCGCCGGGCGCTCGAGGAATAGAATTACAAAACAGGCGCTTACAGCGTCAGTCTCACACAGCAGATGTCGTGCTCCTGCGGATCCGGCTTCACCTCGAAGCCGAGGTTGCGGCACATGGCCAGCATCACGCTGTTGTCGGCCAGCACATCGCCTGAAATGGCTTTCAGCCCCTCGGATTTGGCATATTCGATGATCATCTGCATCAATGCCCAGCCCAGTCCCCTGCCCTTGAGGTCGGAGCGCAACAGGATGGCATATTCGCCGCTCTCGTAGATCGAATCGGAATGGATTCGAACCACGCCGACCGGATCGTTGCTCGTCTCGTCGAACGCGACGAAGGCCATCGCCCGGGCATAGTCGAGCTGGGTCAGGCGGGCGATGAATTCGTGGGAAAATTCCTTCATCGGCGCGAAGAACCGCAGCCGCAGATCCTGCATGGTGACGTGCTTCAGCATCTCATGGATCAACGGCTCATCCTCGGGCCGGATCGGGCGGACGAAGACGCGCCAGCCGTCCTTGACCTCGAGATGACGCTGCCATTGCGTGGGATAGGGCCGCACCGCGAAATTCGCCGGACCGGAACCGCGAAACTTGCGCTCGACGCGCCCGACCACGACGCGCGCATCGACGGCTAGCACGCCGGCCTCGTCGGCCAGCAGCGGATTGATATCGAGGCCGCGGATGTCGGGAATATCGGCGGCCATCTGCGCCAGCTTGACCAGGACCATCGCGACGGCGTCCTGCTTTACCGCCGGCACGTCGCGATAGGCGCGCAACAGCCGCGAGACGCGGGTGCGCTCGATCAAACTGCGCGCCAGTTGCAGGTCGAGCGGCGGCAGCGCCAGCGCCTTGTCGTTGATGATCTCGACCGCGGTGCCGCCGCGGCCGAACACGACGACGGTGCCGAAGGTCGGATCGTCGGCAAGGCCGAGAATGAGTTCGCGGGACTTCGCCCGCACCACCATCGCCTGCACCATCACGCCGGTAATCCGGGCCTCCGGCCGCAGCGATCTTGCCCGCGCGAGAATCTCGGCGGTCGCCTGGCGCACGGCGTCGGCACTGGTGAGATTGAGGATCACGCCTCCGACATCGGATTTGTGCACGATATCGCGCGACATGATCTTGAGCACGACGGTGTTGCCCTGCGCGAAGATGGCGTTGGCATGGGCGACCGCCTCGTCGGCATCGGCAGCTGCAAAGGTCGGCACGGCAGCGATGTCGTAGGCGTCGAACAGCCGCTTGACCTCGATCGGATCGAGCCAAGGACGTCCGTCGGCAAGCGCTGCGGCTACGATCCCTCGCGCGGCTTCGACATCGGGCGCGAAGTCGCTCGGCATCGCGGGCGGAACCTGCGCCAGTGCCGCGACCGCCTCGCGATGTCGAACCAGATGCATGAAGCCGAGGACGGCATCGCCCCCGGTCTGGTAGTTCGGAATTCCGGCGCCGCTCAGCAGGTCGCTGATCGACTGATCCGCCCCGACCCAAACCGCAAGCACGGCCTTCGGCGACATCCGATGCTCGGCGCGATACTTTGCGACCACGCCGATGACCGCCGTAGCAATATCGTCGGCGCGCGCGAGCGCGGTCTGAACGTTCATCACCAGGACGGCATCGTTGCCGGGGTCTGCCAATAGTACTTCGAGCGCCGCCGCATAGCGTGCCATATCGGCATCGCCGATGATATCGACCGGATTCGCCTTCGACCATGTCGGCGGCAGCAGCGTATCGAGCTTCTTGCGCGTCGCGGGAGAAAGTTCGGCTGGAATGCCGCCGAGCTCGACCAGCCGGTCGATCGCGAGCACCCCGATGCCGCCGCCGTTGGTCAGGATCGCAAGCCGCTTGCCGGGCGGCGATTTGACCCGCCCGAGCGTCTCGGCGCAGTCGAACAGTTCGCGCAAATCCGACACGCGAAGGATTCCGGCACGCTGGAAGGCGGCGTCGTAGACGGCGTCGGACCCGGCGAGCGCACCGGTATGGGTGGCGGCCGCCCGCGCGCCCTGCGCCATCCGGCCCGACTTGACGACCACCACCGGCTTGATCCTGGCGGCGGCGCGCGCTGCCGACATGAATTTGCGGGCATCCTTGATCGCCTCGATATAGAGCAAGATCGCCTGGGTCTTTTCGTCGAGCGCGAAGTAATCGAGCAGGTCGGCGATATCGACATCGAGCTGGTCGCCGATCGAGACGATGCCGGAGAAGCCGACGGAGCGCTGGGCTGCCCAATCCACCATGCCGGCGGCAATGGCGCCGGACTGCGAGATCAGCGCCAGGTTTCCTGCCGCCGGCATATGCGCGGAAAAGCTCGCATTGAGGCTGACGCCCGGCATCATGATACCCAGGCAATTCGGGCCTATCAGCCGCATGCCGTATTTTCGCGCAGCCCGCTCCGCGTCGTCGGCCAGCGATCCCGGACCGTGGCCGAGCCCGGAACTCACGATGACGGCGCCGACCGCGCCGCGCCGGCCGGCCTCATCGATCAGACCCGGAATGACGGTCGCCGGCGCGGTGAGAACAACGAGTTCAGGCGCAAAACCCAGCTTTGCGATGCTTCCGGCCGTCGCAACACCGTCGATCTCGTGATAGCGCGGGTTGACCAGACCGAACTGGCCCTTGAACTGGGCCTTGCGAATGTTGTCGAGGATGGCGCGGCCGACCGAGCCGTGGCGCGGACTGGCCCCGATCAACGCGACGGAATGCGGCGCAAGCAGATTTTTTAGGCGATAGGTGGACATCGGTCTTTGTATCCGGTGAGTAGCAACGCCCCGCAGAACGACGTATGGCGCGCAATGTGTTCGTGGCGGGGCATTTTACCGCGGACGCTGTTTCGGTCCGATGACAACTCTGCCGGCGCCTCCTTTAACTTTCGCCGCCAACTGCTTGTTGAGACAGATCAAAGCCAACAGCGGCATCGCATGAAACGCTTGCCTTGGCGCATTCGCGCGAGGAGCTTGCCATGCCGGTCAATATTGGAAAACTGGATCAATATGTACGGATCATCCTGGGCTTGGCGTTGATAGCCTACGCTTTACAGGACGGCTTGGCCATCCAGGGCTGGCACTGGATCGGGTTGATCGGCGTGGTGCCGCTCGTGACGGCCTTCTTCGGGAGCTGCCCGCTCTACACCGTTCTCGGCATTTCGACCTGCCCCGTCCGCCAGTAGATCAGCGGACTTGCCTTAGCCGCCGGGATCAGTGGCGAACATAGTCGCCGGGTGCATCGGCCAAAATCTTGCTCGCGTCGGCTCCCATCCGGGGCGGCGCCGATGCCTCGCCGGACAGGGCGGACAGCCACTTCGTCCACTCCGGCCACCAGGAACCGTCGACGGATGGAACCGTGTTCAGCCATTCATCAGGACCAGTATAGGTGGCGTGCGCGACCTCCGTCTTGATCCGGTAGGTATGCCCGGGTTCGCCGGGCGGCGCCACGATACCGGCATTGTGGCCGCCGCTGGCGAGAACGAAGGTCACATCGGCATCGACCTGATAATGGAGCTTGTAGACGGATTTCCACGGCGCGACGTGGTCGCGGAGCGTGCCGACGACGAACATCGGGATATGAATATCCGACAACGATATCGGCTTGCCCTCGACGAGATATCGTCCGCCGGCAAGGTCGTTGTTGAGGAAAAGCTTGCGCAAATACTCCGAATGCATCCGGTATGGCAGGCGGGTGGCATCGGCATTCCAGGCCATCAGATCGCTCGGCGCGGCCCGTTCGCCCATCAGATAGTCGCGGGTCAGCCGCGACCAGATCAGGTCGTTGGAGCGCAGCAGCTGAAACGCGCCCGCCATCTGCGTGGTATCGAGCACGCCCCGCTCCCACATCATGTCTTCGAGAAACGCCACCTGGCTTTCGTTGATGAACAACGTCAGTTCGCCGGCCTCGGTGAAATCGGTTTGCGCTGCCAGCAGGCTGATCGACTTCAGGCGTTTGTCGCCGTCGCGGGCCATGGTGGCCGCGGCGATCGACAACAGCGTGCCGCCCAGGCAATAGCCCAGCGCATGCACCTGACGGTCAGGCACGACGGCACCGATCGTGTCGAGCGCTGCAGCGACCCCAAGCCTTCGATAATCGTCAAAGGCGATCTCGCGGTCGGCGGCATCGGGGTTGCGCCATGATATCATGAAGACGGTAAAACCTTCCCCGGTGAGATATTTGACCAGCGAGTTCTGTGGCGACAGATCGAGAATGTAGTATTTCATGATCCAGGCCGGCACGATCAGAATAGGCTCCGGATGGACCTTTTCGGTGGTCGGTGCGTACTGGATCAGTTCGATCAGTTCGTTGCGGAACACGACCTTGCCGGGCGAGGTGGCGACGGTCTTGCCGACCACGAAATCGCCGGTCGCGACCGGGCCAAGACCCGCCGACGCCGCGCGAGCCCAGTCGCTGCAAAAATTTCGCCAGCCGCGGATAAAATTGTCGCCACCGGTCTCGAACGTTTTGCGCAGCACCTCCGGGTTGGTCACCGCAAAATTCGAAGGCGACATCACGTCCAGCATCTGCCGGATCGAAAACTCGACGATCGCCTCATTCTGTTTCGCCACGCCCCGCACGCCGGTGGCCGCGTTGTGCCACCACTGCTCGCCGAGCAGAAAGGCCTGCGCCATCAGATTGAACGGCGGCAGTTCCCATTCCGGTCGTCCGAAACGTTTGTCCTGGGGTTGCGGCTTGATCACCGACCATGGCCCCTGCCCGGGCGTGAAGAACCGCCGCGCGGCATCAACGAAGCGCCCAGCGTCGATCAGGCCTTCCTGCGCGATTTCGAGCCGACGCTGCGGGGAAGCCGCCAGGTGCGACAGCCAGTCCGTATAGGCCAGCAACAACGCGGTCGGTGAAATGCCGCCGCTGAGGCGAGCCAGCATGGCATGCAGCGTCCGGTCGGCCCGATAGGTTTCGACGTCTCCGACGCCCTTCGTAGGGGATGGTGCCTGCGGTAACACCAGCGAGACGGCCTGCCGGTCGTCGCCGGGGCCCGCGTCAGAGTGACGGATCGGCGCGACGGCAACTTGCGCCGATGGGAGGGGCGATTTCTTCTGCATGCGGTCCGGCCGGTCAGTTCGGCACGCCGCGGTTGCCGATCAGGTTCGAGGTGGCCGCAATCATTCGCTCGCCGTGCCTGAACAGCCGTTCGGTGTCGCGGCGGATGAAGTCGAGCTGATGCTGGCCGCATTCCTGGCACATCGTCCTGACGTCCTTTACCGAATGCGCGCCTGCCATCTTCGTGACGAACTCCGAGAACAGGTGCGTTTCGGTCCGCGTCCGCTCCATCATCTCGTCGCCGAAGAATACCATCTCCTCGAACAATATCCTCTGGGCGCCAAGCATGAAATCCAGCGCGCTCTGGTTCAGTCTGGTGGCTTCGGCTTCGCCTTTGAGGCCTCCCGAAGAGGAATCGGAATCGGCCCGCTCAGACAGCTCTGACATGACGATCTCCCATCTCTGAATTCCTGCCAACAGCATATCCGCCGGCCCGAGGCCGGGCATTGAGGTGCATCAACCCGACGCCACGCCGATGGTCGCTCAGTGCGACATCAGCACCGGCACGGTCAAACTGTCGAACATGCTCCGGGTAACACCGCCCAGGATTCGCTCCTGCAGCCGCGAATGGCCATATCCGCCCATCACGAGCAGGCCCATATTGTTCTCGGCCGCGATCGACAGGATGGCGCCCTGAACGTTGCCGCGATCCGCAGTCAGCCGCTGCAGCCTGGCCGCAATGCCGCGCCGTCCCAGATGTGCTGCAAGCTGGTCGGAAGACGCCTCGCTGGCCTCCTCGTTGATCGTGATGATGGTCACGGCGTTCGCGCCCATCAGGAACGGTATCGCGTCGCGCACCGCGCGCGCTGCGAGGCGGCTGCCGTCCCAGGCGATGCCGACATGGTGCGCGTCCAGCGGTCCTTTATGGATATAGGGAACCATCAGCATCGGCCCGCCGGAATTGAACAGGATGTGCTGGGGAATCTCGTTGTCGTAGCTGGCGCGGGCGCCATCCGGCTGCAGCACGATGGTCATGTCGTAAAGCCGGGAGAGCGCGGCGACGGTTTGACCGGCCTCGGCGGGAATGCACGCGAGCGTCCGCGTGCCGTAGGCGATCTTGGCGAGCTTGGCCTCGGTTTCGAACACCGCGATCGCGGCGTCAGCCCTCTCCTGGGCGCGTTCCTGCTCCGCGCCCATCACGGCGGCAACCGCGGCCCCGCCACCCTCGACGATCATGCCGGCGGCGCCCATCGATTCATAGCCGATGGCGACGGCGTCGAGATGCGACCGCCGCGCCATGGTCAGCGCGACAGCGACATCGACAACCGGCCGGACCGGCCGCTCGGAGGGTATATGAACCAGAATGTTCCTGAACATCGCCCGACTCCCACGTAGTTGCGGGGACTTGCGTTCCCCGTCTTGAGTTGGTGTCGCGAAGGTACAGGGCGGCCGGACGGCTGAAGTTGACGCATGTCAAGTTCAAACGATTACCGGGCAACGGCGAGCTCGGCGTACCTGAGATCGCGATAAGCCGCGATCGCGGCTTCGAGCAGCTTTTTCCTTTGATGACGATAGCCCGGTGGCCGCTTGCCGTTACCAGCAAGGTCGGACAGGCGTTCGAGGTCGCGCATGTCGCCCAAGGCGCGCTGCAATCGCTTGGCCGGCCGGTGCAGATGACGGCATTTGCCGTGGCTCCACAGCGGAACGGTTTCCGTCAGCGCTTCAATCATGTAGCGGAATCGCTTGGCCTGGATCCGCAGCCGGTGACGGCGTTCCGCTCCCAAATCATCCAGGCGTTTGCCCTTGCGGACAAGCCGTGCGTGCCAGCGGTGGAGTTCGCCCGCACAATAGGACGGCAGGGCTTCCGCGTCCTTGCGTTGCTTGTAAGCCTTCAGCCACGCGCCTTGCCTGGCCCAGCGCGCCATGGCCGCGATCAGGCGCTCTGTCCGTGCCGAACGCAGGCAGCGCACCAGGCGGCGATGATCCCGCGCCTGTCGCTGTTCGAATGACTCGCCGGTCATGGCCTGCGCCCATGCCCGGTATCGTTTCCGGCGCACATAATCCAGGACGACGTCACTGTCGCGGGCATTGCCGAGCGGTCCGTTCAGCCAGGCGATCTGTCGCTTCAGGCGCAGCCATTCCGCATCGGCCACGATCGGCGCGAAAAACGCCACGGCGGCACGCAACCGCGTGATTGCGACCCGGATCTGATGAACCGCCTCGGCATCCCCGCCGCACGCGCCCGCGTGATGGGCCTTGATGGCGCTAACGGCGTCGAGGGCCATTTTCTGGAATGCGGCGGCACAATCGAGGCCCGCCGCTTCAACGGCCTTGCGCCGGCCGCGGACTCCGCCTGGGTTTGCTTTCATCAAGGTTCATCCGGCACCGCAAACAGAAGCACGGGCGTTGCGGAGCGACTGCTCCGGCGTCCCCGAGGCATCGATGATGTGCCAGTCTACCGCGCCGATCGCGAAAGTCTCCTGCTTCCGGGCAACATCGCCCGTTGCATCGGACGCATCGCCCTGGCGCTGCGCGATCCGCGCCAGTCGCGTGGCGAGATCGGCGGTCAGGAACAGGCCGATGAAGCGAATGCCGCAAGTGCCTGCAAGAACAGCGATTTCCGCCCGTTCTGCCGCCTGCAGATAGGCCGCATCGAGCACCACCGAACAGCCTTGTGCCAGCAGGCGCCGAGCTTCGCTCGAAAGCATTCCGTAGACACGCGCCGTGACGTCGGGCCGATAGGCGCTTTCGGGCAGCGCTGTGGTTTCATCGACGCCGAACAGGTGCTTGCGGACGACATCCGAGCGGACAATGACCGCGCCGGGCGGAGGCGCGATCAGACCCGCCAGCCCTCGCGCGAGCACCGATTTCCCCGTTCCGGACAAACCGCCGATCGCGACCAGCACGGGCGGCTCGGGCGCGATCAGGCGTCCCGCCAGATCGAAATAGCGCTTTGCTTCCTGCCAGACCGCGTCGCTCCCGACGGCCTGCTCGCTCTTCATGAACAGGACATGCGCGCGGATCGCCGCCCGCATCGACAGGAACAACGGCAGCAGTCGGAGACCGTCGCGACCTGCATCCCCTGTTCCGGCAAGGTAGAGATTGAACACCTCGTTCGCCGCCGCGGCCTGGTTGAAATGGAGCAGATCCATCAGCGTAAAGGCAAGATCGTACAACACGTCCGTCGTCGCGATGACGGGATCGAATTCGATGGCATCGAACAGCAGCGGCCGGCCGTCGACCAGCGCAATGTTGGCAAGATGCAGATCGCCGTGACAGCGGCGCACGTAGCCCTGCTCGGCACGCTGTCGAAGCAACGGCCGCAATGCCGTCGCGGCATCGCGGCTGGCGGCATCGAGTCGATCGATGGCCGCGGGATCCAGTCGCTGCACGGTACGAAACTTTGCGCTGTTGCGTTCGATGATGGGGGGAATGGAGGCAAGCCAACTCTCGCCGTCCGCCCGCGGCGCGCGGTCGTGGCATCGCCGGATCGCATCGGCTATCGCCGTCGCCAGCGCCGGGTCGATCGCTTTCCCCGCCGCGACACGGTCGAGCGCCTGGGTGTCATCGAACCGCGTCATCTCGACCGCCCATTCGGCGGGCGTACCCTTCCCGTCGATTTCGAAGGTCCCATCGGCGTTGCGCGTGATGGCGACGACGCGCCGGTAGAGTTCGGGCGCATTCGGCGCGTTGACCTTCAGTTCCTCCTCACAGGCCCGTTTGCGCTTCTCCAGCGTTGAGTAATCGAGGAACGGCAGGCGGCAGGCCCGCTTGACCTTCAGGACCCGATCAGCGCCGAGAAACACCATCGAGGCATGGGTATCGATCCGCTTGCCGCCGCCCGCCGGACCGAAGCTGGAGCGATCCAGGAAATCGAGCACCTGCCGCTGCAGGTCCCCCTCGGCCGCCGATTTTTCATCGCTCATGGCAACAGCACGGCGGCGCCGGTGATCTGACCGGCGCGCAGTTTCGCAAGCACGTCGTTGGCCTCACGCAACGGAAACGCACTGGTGTGTGTCCTGATCCCTGCTCGCGCCGCGACGTCGAAGAACGCGATCCCGTCGCCGCGCGTCAAATTGGCGACCGACAGCAGCTGCCGCTCTCCCCACAGGATGTGGTAGGGGAACGTGGGAATATCCGACATGTGAATGCCGGCGCAGACCACCCGGCCGCCCTTGCGTACGGCGCGTAGCGCCAATGGAACGAGATCACCGACGGGAGCGAAGATGATCGCGGCGTCGAGCGGCGCCGGTGGCGTGTCTTCGGAGGCCCCGGCCCACTCCGCGCCGAGCGATGTTGCGAGGCGCTGCGCCTCGACATCGCCCTTGCGGGTGAAAGCGTAGACGCTGCGCCCCTGCCAGCGGGCGACCTGCGCGATGATATGGCCGGCCGCGCCGAAGCCGAAGATGCCAAGGCGCTCTCCTTCGCCCGCCATCACAAGCGAACGCCAACCGATGAGACCGGCGCAGAGCAAGGGTGCGATCGCGACATCGTCACCGGCTTCGCCGAGCGGAAAGCAATAGCGCGCGTCGGCGACCAGATGCGTGGCGAACCCGCCATCGCGCGTGTAACCGGTGAAGCGAGGGTGGTCGCAGAGGTTTTCTCGCTCGTTCCGGCAATAGGCGCAATCGCCGCAGGTATGGCCGAGCCAGGGAACCCCCACCCGCTCGCCGAGGCGAAGCGAGGCAACACCGGGCCCAAGCGCCTCCACCCGGCCGACCACTTCGTGACCCGGCACGATCGGATAGGCAATGTCGGGCAACTCGCCGTCCACGACATGCAGATCGGTCCGGCACACGCCGCAGGCGGCAACCTTGACGCGCACTTCTCCTGGCGCCGGAACCGGATTGTCACGGGCCTCAAACCGGAGCGGCGCGCCGGGCGCAGCAAGAACCATGGCGTGCATCTCGTCAGCCGTCCTCACGCAAGCGTGTGCAACCTATCCGCAGCGATGCGCCGGAGGTTTGATCCCCGTCAAAGGATCAAGGGCCGGAGCCTCTTAATATTCACCAGCCAGTATGGCTTACGAGGAGGTCCATCATGAATGCCAAATCCGTGATCCCCGTTGGAACCCAGGGTGCGGTCGCCCGCCGCGAAATCAACCCGTTCTCGCTGCTCCAGCAGGAAATCGACCGGCTGTTCGAAGGCGTCACGCGCAATATCCCGGGCTTTGCCACCGCGGCGATGCCGAGCATGGATATCAGCGAAACCGACAAGGCGATCGAAATAACCGCCGAGCTTCCGGGACTCGAGAAGAAGGACGTCGAGCTCAACGTCGCAGACAATCTCCTTACCATACGCGGCGAGAAGAAGAACGAGCGCGAGGAGAAGAACAAGAACTATCATCTCGTCGAGCGCAACTATGGCTCGTTTTCGCGCTCGGTCGAACTCCCTGCCGGCGTCAAGGTCGAGGACATTTCGGCCGAAATCGCCAACGGGGTGCTGAAGGTCACCGTGCCGAAGCCGGCGCCGAAGCAGACCAAGCAGATCGAAATCAAATCCGCCGCTTGAACGGAATGGCCGGGGCGCTGCACCGTCGCAGCGCTCCGGCAGACGCCGCACAGGAGTTCGCCATGCGCGCCCATCAGATCATGACCCATTCGGTTGCTACCGTCGCGCCGGATGCCACCATTCTCGAAGCCGCCAACATCATGCTGCAACGCCACGTCAGCGGGCTTCCGGTGGTCGATGCGGCCGGCAAGCTGGTTGGCGTCGTCTCGGAGGGAGACTTTATTCGACGCAGCGAAATCGGCACGCAGCGCAAGCGTGGCCGCTGGCTGAAATTCCTGCTGGGCACCGGTGCGGCCGCCACCGATTACGTCCGCGAGAACGGCCGCAAGGTTTCAGAGGTCATGACCGCCGATCCGATCACGATCGCCGAAGACACGACCCTGGAAGAGATCGTGAAGGCCATGGAGACCAATCACGTCAAGCGCCTGCCGGTGATCAAGGACGGCAAGCTGGTCGGGATCGTCTCTCGCGCCAATTTGCTGCAGGCCGTTGCCGGCCTGGCCCGCGACGTGCCCGACCCGACCGCCGACGATGACCACATCCGTCGCCGCATCATCGCCGCGATCGAGAAGAACGACTGGAGCCCGTTCGGGCTCAACGTCATCGTGCGCGACGGCATCGTCCATCTCAGCGGCGTGATCACGGATGAAGGATCGCGGCAGGCGTCGATGGTGGCCGCGCAGAACGTCGCCGGGGTCAAGAAGATCCACGACCATCTGTGCTGGGTCGATACCATGTCCGGAATGTACCTGGAATCGCCCGAAGACGCCGAGCTGGCGAAAGCCGGTTAGAGCCTGAGATCCGGGCACGCTCGTACCGGTTTGCCGAGAAGATCATGCTCAAATCAGAGAACAACGTGAAGAGATCATGACGCGATTTGATCGCATCATGATCCGGGCAGGAGCGGCCTATCCGCGCGCGCTGTCGGTCAGCGCACGCATGATGTCCTCGCGCGCGATGATGCCGGCCAGCCGCTGCGTGGCGTCGAGCACGGGAACGCTCTTCATCCGGTGATCCACCATCAGCTGCAGAACCCGCGTCAGCTTCGTCGTCGGATCGACGTAAATGAATTCCGGCGTCATTACGTCCGCCACGGTCCGCGACAACAGATCATCATACGCCGGGACCATCCGGTGCGGATTGAACGCAAAGCATTTCAGGAAGTCGAAGTTGCTGACCACGCCGACGATGTCGTCGCCTTCGCGCACCGGATAGCAGTTGAAATTATCGGCCTCGAACATCTTGTGCAGGTCGCGCATCGTGGTGTCGCGCGTGACTGTCTTCACCTGTCGCGTCATGTATTGCCCGGCGCTGGCTTCGAGAAATTTATGCACGGGGGGTCCTCGCCATTGCAGCTTAACGGGACAGGAACGCGCAACGACGCGACTCGGTTGCGAGGTGGCGCGTCACGCCGCCAAGCACCCATTCGCGCAATCGGGAGTGGCCATAGGCGCCGGCGATCACCACGCCGGCCCCGACATGGGCGGCAATGCTCTCGATCTGAGCGGTCGCCCCGCCGGCCTGTTCGGGAACCACGGTGTTGGCCGCGATGCCATGGCCTCGCAGCCAGGCCGCCACGTCGGCGACATGCGCCAGCGCATCCGCGCGACGGCCGTCCTGCTCGGGGATTTCCGTAACCGTGACTTCCGTTGCGACGGCCAGAATCGGCAGCGCGTCGAACGCGGCCCGGCGGGCCTCGCGCCCGTCCTTCCAGGCGATCAGAACGCTTCTCAGATCAAGCCATTCCGCCGCTTGAGGCACCACGACCAGCGGCCGGCCGAGCTGCATCAGTAGATCGCTCGGGTCCGGCGCTGCGCAAGGATCGACCAGAGCTTCCGGACGGGCGCCGACCACAACGATATCGGCGGCTCTCGCCTGCCGCAGCATGTGGGGCACCGGCAACGCCCGGGCGGACCGCCACTCCACCGCCGTGGCGCGCTTCTCCACCGCCGCGCGAAACTCGGCTTCGAGCTCCGACATCCTCCGCTCGACAGCCGCGGCCTCCTCGTCGAGCAGGTTTTGCGCAACCGCGCCCTCGGCGAAATACATCGGCGGCCGGAGATCCGAAGCGGCCGCGCCGATGATCCGCGCGCCGAACCGCTCGGCGAGATCGCCGGCCACCCGCAGGCAGGCATTATTGGGCCGGTCCAGCGCCAGGCCGACCATGACGGTTTTGTAGTTCATCACCTGCTCCGCGCCTTGGGGCGAGCCTCCGCATCTGGGACTCGTCCGCACGGCGCCATCCTAGACGCACGTCCTGCGTCGAAGCTGACCTAGATCAAAATCCCGCATTGCCGCCGGAGGGGCTCGGAACCGAGCCCACGCCGCCGCCGTCCCGGCGCTGCAACATCAGAAAAGCTGAAATGATTCATATGGATGTGGGGAACATGAAATTTAATTCCACGGCGATTTCACAGGCTCTCTGTAATGCGGTATCTGAGAAGTAGGAGTTGCCTTCAAGGCGAAACATGATCGACCCCGACCGCCCCTTTCGAAATCAGAATCCGCTTGACCAGAACGCACGCAGCGGTGCCGAGGGGTCGGGCGTCGGTGCCTGGGATCTCGAGCTGTCGACCGGAAAATTGAACTGGTCCAACGGCGCACGGGAGCTCTTCGGCGTCGGGCAGGACACATCCGTCGACTACGATCTGTTTCTCTCCCTGCTCGATCCGCAGGATCGCGACCGTACGGCACGGGCCATCCAGCAATCGATCGATACCGGGTGCAACTACGACGCTCAGTACCGGGTACGCCGGGGTTCGGACGAAGGGCACTGGCTGCGTGCGGTGGGTACCACCATCAACGGCCCCGACGGCGTCCCCGCCCGGCTCGGCGGCATCGTGATCGACATCAATCGCGAGAAGCGGCTCGAGGACACGGTGAGGACGCGCGAGCGGCACTTTCGCTCGATCCTGGACACCATCCCGGACGCGATGATCGTCATCGACGAGCATGGCAGCATGCAGTTCTTCTCCAGCGCCGCCGAACGGCAGTTCGGCTACTCCGAAGCGGAGGCGATCGGGAAGAACATCAGCGAACTGATGCCGGAGCCGGATCGCAGCCGTCATGACGGCTACATCGCTCGCTATCTGAAGACAGGCGAACGGCGCATCATCGGCATCGGGCGCATCGTCACCGGCATGCGCAGGGACGGCACGACATTTCCGATGCACCTCACCATCGGCGAGATGAGTTCAGACGGAAAACCCTTCTTCACCGGCTTCGTCCGCGATCTCACCGAGCAGCAGCAAACCCAGGCCCGGCTGCAGGAGCTACAGTCCGAACTGGTCCACGTCTCGCGTTTGACCGCTATGGGCGAGATGGCTTCGGCGCTGGCCCACGAACTCAACCAGCCGCTGTCGGCCATCAGCAACTACATGAAGGGATCGCGCCGCCTGCTGGCCAGTTCAACCGATGCCAACGCGCCGAAGATCGAAGCGGCGCTCGATCGCGCCGCCGAGCAGGCGATCCGCGCCGGCGACATCATCCGCCGATTGCGCGACTTCGTCGCCCGCGACGTCTCCGAGAAGCGTGTGGAAAGCCTGTCGAAGATGATCGAGGAAGCCGGCGCGCTCGGGCTCAGCGGCGCCCGCGAGCAGGGCGTGTTTCTGCGCTTCAACCTCGACCCGGCAGCGGACCTCGTGCTGGCCGACAGGGTCCAGATCCAGCAGGTGCTGGTCAACCTGTTCCGCAATGCGCTGGAGGCCATGGCCGTCTCGCCCCACCGCGAGTTGATCGCATCGAACACCAAGGCCACCGACGACATGATCGAAATCGCAATTTCCGACACCGGTAGCGGCTTTGCCGGCGATGCGCATGCGAACCTGTTCCAGCCCTTCTTCACGACCAAGGAAACCGGCATGGGCGTCGGCCTTTCCATCAGCCGCACCATCATCGAATCCCACGGCGGCCGGATGTGGGCTGAAACCAATGGCGCCGGTGGCGCGACCTTTCATTTCACCCTGCCCGCCGCCGCTCCCGCCAAGGATATGACCGATGCCGAGCGCTAAAGTCTATGTCATCGACGACGACGCGGCGATGCGCGACTCGCTGGATTTCCTGCTGGGCTCGGCCGGATTCGACGTGCGCCTGTTCGATTCCGCCCAGGCATTCCTCGACGAACTGGCTAACCTGCAAGCCGGCTGTGTCGTCACGGATGTACGCATGCCCGGTATCGACGGCATGGAACTGTTGCGGCAGTTGCGTTCCGGCCCGCGAAAGCTTCCGGTGATCGTCATGACCGGACATGGCGACGTGCCGCTCGCCGTCGAGGCGATGAAGCTCGGCGCGCTCGATTTTCTCGAAAAGCCGTTCGAGGACGACCGGCTGATCGGCATGATCGAGACCGCGCTCGCGGAGCGCGACAGCGGCGCGAAAAGCGAAGCGCTATCGGCCGATATGGCCGCTCGCGTCGCCAGCCTGACCCAGCGCGAACGCCAGGTGATGCAGGGGCTTGTAACGGGCCAGTCGAACAAGGCGATCGCCCGGGAATACGATATCAGCCCCCGCACGGTGGAGGTCTACCGGGCCAACGTGATGACCAAGATGCAGGCCGACAACCTTTCCGAACTGGTACGGTTTGCGATCAGGGCCGGCATCGTCGAAGATTGAGCCAAGTCAATTCGGTGGCTCGATATGCTTATACCTTGTCGCGATGACCCACGCTCGAACCTACGCCTGCGATGAAGCCTGCATCGGACCGCCGAGGAAGCCGATGGTTTACGTCGTCGATGACGATCACGACGTGCGCACATCGTTGCATTTTCTGCTGGAAACCGAGGGCTTCGAGGTTCGGACGTTCCGCAACGGGGCCGCATTGCTGGGATCTTCCGCCCGAAACAGCGCCGATTGTCTGGTCATTGATTACAAGATGGCGGAACTCGACGGTCTGGAACTGAGCATCCGGCTGCGGAGGCTGGAGGTTTCGACCCCGATCATCCTGATCACCGGCTATCCGGACGAAAGAATCGCCGCCAAGGCAGGATCGATTGGCGTGCGCCAGGTGCTTTTGAAGCCCAATCTGGAAAACAAGCTGACCGAGTGCGTCCGACAGGCGATCGATTCGACAATTCCGTCCTGAAACATATCGGCACGTCACCTCCGTAAAACCCCGTAAGGGCCAGCCCTTAGGATATCGACCCAGATATCGGGCCGCAAAAACCCGGGCTACATCGAAGCCATCCTGCACCCACGGAGATGGCAAAATGCTCGCCCAGACGATCACCTCCCCACTAGTTCCGTCGTCTCAGGCTTTTCGCGCGCCGCGCGCCGAGCCCGTTCCGGCCGTCGACCAGTTCAGCGTGATCGCAGCCTGCGCGGGAGTCGTGGCCAGCGAGTTCTCCTACAGCAAGGACGAGGAGATCTACGGTGACGGCGAGCCTTGCGAGTATGTCTACCAGGTGGTCCGCGGCGCGGTCCGCACCTACAAGCTCCTCAACGACGGACGGCGTCAGATCGGTGCATTCCATCTGCCCGGCGACGTGTTCGGCCTCGACGCAGGCGCAACCCATCGCCTGACCGCCGAAGCGATCGCCGACACGACTGTTCGCCTCGTGAAACGCCGCAGCCTCGAAGCCGCCGCGACATCGAACGTCCAGGTCGCCCACAACCTCTGGACCTTGACCGCCGGCGGCCTGCGGCACGCCGAAGACCACATGTTGCTTCTGGGTCGCAAGACCGCGATCGAAAAAGTCGCGACCTTCCTGCTGGAAATGGACCGCCGGCTCACCAAGGCAGGCCTGATGGCGCTCCCGATGTGCCGCCGCGACATCGGCGACTATCTCGGCCTGACGCTGGAGACCGTTTCGCGCGCGCTTTCCCTGCTCAGCGACGAGGGCGTTCTGGCATTCTCAAGCGCCCGTCAAATCGTGCTGCGCAACCGCCAGCGGCTGGCGGACATGGACGCCTGAGGGTAGACTGGACCGCAACACCGGACGCACGGAGGGCCAGATGAACAACTATCGCGTCTCCTTCTACAAGGATCTCTGCAACTCCGATGGCCACAGCTTTAAATGCCTGCAGCGCCAGATCGACGTCCAGTCGACCGGACCATCGCAGGCGCTGGTGTTGGCAGAACGATTGGTCGACAATGAGCGCCTGAATGCCGATTGCGTCGAGGTGATGCACCTGAGCGGGCATCACGAGTTCGAACACCCGGCGGACCAGTCGGCCGCCCCCTGCAAGCATACGTGGAGCCGCGTGGCGTCCTGATCCGGACGCGAACCGCTGGCTGTACGTATGGGATGGCGGCAAGGTCCGGCGTTTTTCTGTTTGATCCAGCTCAATGCGGATACGCCGAACAGGTGAGATCGTGAATACACATGATGTGGGACGACGATGTCCGCATCATTATTCGGCGATCTCGCCGTTTTCTCCTAAGACTGCCCCGCCATCGCCGGTCGCAATGACCGCGTCGCGGGGCATTTTTTGCTGACGGCGCGTTTCGTCAGCGGCGACTGGCATCGATCGAGCACAGCTCGCCAACGCCGTGCGGCCAATTCCGGTTGTGACCCGGTCAGGTAGCCTCTGGCTCGTAAAATCGGTAGTATGACTTGCGTGCCCTGGCCCGCTTACCCCTTGCCCCTCGCCAGTTCATTTCGGAGTAACCGTTGAACGTTCGTCGCCGTATTGCTTTCGCCGTCTTGCTCGCCCTTGCAGTGCCGGGTTTTTCGCGCACAGCCGTCGCCCAAAGTGCGATCGCCCCGCCGCCGTCGTCAAACCGGTGTCGATGCCGGACATCGCCATCGGCTCGCCGGACGCGCCGGTCACGATCACCGAATATTCGTCGATGAGCTGCCCGCATTGCGCAGCCTTCGCCCAGAATGTATTTCCGATGTTGCGGTCGAAATATATCGACACCGGCAAGGTGCGTTTCGTGTTTCGCGAATTTCCGCTCGACATCAAGGCCGCCGCTGCCTCGATCCTGGCGCGCTGCATCGGCAATGGCGATCCCGAAAAATACCTCGGCGCGGTCGAGCTTCTCTTCAAGCTGCAGGATCGCTTGATGGCGCAGACCAAGGATACGCTGCTCTATGTGGGCAGGCAAAATGGCATGAGCGAACAGGATGTCACGACCTGCGAACAGGACCAGTCGCAGTTCGACAAGTTGACCGCCGACCAGCAATACGCCGTCCAGCAATTGAAGGTCACGTCGACGCCGACCTTCTTTCTCAACGGCGTGAGGTTGCAGGGCTCGATGCCGTTCGAGGAACTGGAAGAGCGGTTGTTGCCGTTGCTCGCGAAATAGCGGCCGCAGCCCCTTCCGATCACCCCTTGTCTGCCGCCGCCACCTCGCCGATGATGACCCCAACAAACATAATGGGGAGAGCGCCGTGGTCGCAGCTTTGCGCGTGGTCTTCGCAGCGGCATGGCTGCTGTCCGGTGTGGTGCCGTCGGCGGCGGAAAACTACCCCGCCCGGCCGGTGCGTGTCGTGGTCGGGTTCCCCGCCGGCGGACCGACCGACGCCATCGCCCGCATCGTCGCCCAGAAGCTGACCGATAATCTCGGACAACAATTCTTTGTCGAAAACATCGGCGGGGCCGGCGGCAACACCGCGGCCGGCCAGGTCGCGCGCGTGACGCCCGACGGTTACACGATCATGGCGATCAGCACCGGCTTCGTCGTCAACCCCAGCCTCTACGCCAAGGTGCCGTACGATCCGGTCAAGGATTTCGCGCCGGTGACGCTGGTGGCGGCTTCGCCGAATATCGTGGTGGTGAATCCGCAAGTGCCGGCCAGGACGCTGCCGGAGCTGGTCCAGCTGATCAGGGACAACCCCGGCAAATACAGCTTTGCCGGCCCGGGGGTTGGATCGACGCCGCATCTGGGCGGCGAGCTGTTCCGCCTCGCCTTCAAACTCGATCTGGTGCACGTGCCTTTCACGGGCGCCGGGCCGGCGGTCCAGGCCACGGTCGGCGGCCACACGCCGATCGCATTCACCGCCCTGCCATCTTCCCTTTCGGCCGTGCAGAGCGGGCAACTGCGTGCCCTCGGCCTGGCGTCGGCGGAACGATCCGCCAGCCTGCCCGATGTGCCGACCTATACCGAACAGGGCGTGAAGGACCAGGACGCCGACACGCTGACGGGCATCGTCGCGCCTGCCGGAACGCCGAAGGAAATCGTCGATCTGCTCTATCGCGAGATCGCCAAAATCGTTGCCCAGCCGGAAGTGAAGGAGCGTCTCACCGTTCTCGGCTTCAAACCGGTGGCCAACACGCCGGAACAATACGGCGCGCGTATCGCGCTGGAGATCGACAAGTGGGGCAAGGTCGTGCGCGACGCCAAGCTGCGGATCGAGTGACGACCTCCGGGTTATGATGCCGGCGGGCTCTCGGGCGCATCCGCGGTCTGCACGAAGGTCAAGCCAATACGACTTTTCTGGATCCAGGCGACCCGGCACTCGTGCACGACAGAACGGTCTTTGGCCATGACCAGGCGGAAGCGCTGCGGAACAAAGGCCGGATTGTCGACGTCGATCGCCGCGCCTTCAGGTGAAATATTCCGGATCATGCAGGACATGACGGAACCGCCCGACGAGACAAAGCCGGGCTCGTCAATTTCCGTTCGCGGATATTTTCGCTTTTCTTGCATACTCGCCCCACCCCGACAGGGCCGCGAAGCTAAGACAAAATCTTAAACAAAGTCAGTTCACGCGCGGGAAAAGCGCAATAGGCGCGCCCGGAGGCGGTCCCGCTCGCTTGTTCGCAGATGTGCTCCGCGCCATCATGGACTTGCCGATCCCCGCGATGGCGCGATAGCCTTTCTACCAATGAACAACACAGGGGCGGGACGGACCGGTGGGCATGGTCTTGAATACTCCGATGGCAAATTCAGCCGATCTTGCCGGCGACCGGGCGGTGATCGCCCGGGCTGAGGCTATTTCTCCCGATGTCGCCATCGCTTCCGGCGACATCGAGACCACGCGCCGCCTGCCGCCCGATCTCCTCGACAAGCTGCACGATGCGCAATTGTTTCGCTTGTTGCTGCCGCGCTCGGCCAGCGGCATCGAAACCGATCCCATCACCTTTTTCCATGTCATCGAGACCATCGCCAAGGCAGATGCGTCCACCGCCTGGTGCCTCAGCCAGGCCGGCGGATGTGCGATGTCGGCAGCCTATCTCGACCTCCCGGTGGCGCAGGCGATTTTCGGCGATCCGCGAGCGGTGCTGGCATGGGGGCCCGGCCCCCGGGTCCGCGCGGTCGAATGCGAGGGCGGCTACCGGGTCACCGGCGTATGGTCCTTTGCCTCCGGCGGCCGGCATGCCACCTGGCTCGGCGCGCACTGCCCGATTTTTGCAGCCGACGGTTCACCCAAATGCGATGCCAGCGGCGTTCCGCTCGAACGCACCATGCTGGTGCGTTCCGAGGACGTCGCGTGGACCGACATCTGGAACACCGTCGGCTTGCGCGGCACCGCCAGCGACCAGTTCGCGCTCGACGATTTCTTCGTGCGCGCCGACCATTCGATCACCCGCGAGTTCGACCGCGAGTGCCGCGAGCACGGCCCGCTCTACCGCATGAGCAACCACACCTGCTACCAGATGGGTTTTGCCGGCGTCGCCTGCGGCATCGCCCGCACCGCGCTGGATAATTTCGTCGAGACCATGCGCACCAAGGTGCCGCGCGGCGCACGACAGTCGCTGAGGGACAACGCCGTGGTTCAGTCCAACCTCGCGCAGGCGGAAGTCAACCTCCGCGCCGCGCGCTGCTACATGCTGCAGTCGATGGCCGACATCTGGAAGGACCTCCGCGCCGGCGCGACCATCACGGTGGCGCAGCGCATGAATATCCGCATGGCGTCGACCCACGCCATTCACAAGGCGCGCGAGGCGGTCGACTTCGCCTACAACGCCGCCGGCGCCACCGCGATCTTCGAGAACCACCCGCTGGAGCGCCGTTTCCGCGACATCCACACGGTCACGCAGCAACTGCAGGGCCAGCTCAGGCATTTCGAAACCGTCGGCGCCTGGATGATGGGCGTCGATGCCGATCTCAGTTTTGTCTAGGGAGAGAACGACCATGGCACTTGGCGGGCTGCAGCACTACACCATCGAACCATCCGACCTCGAGCGCACCAAGGATTTCTACTGCGACGTGCTCGGGTTGGAAAACGGCGACCGCCCGCCGCTCGATTTCCCCGGCTACTGGCTCTATTCGGGCGGCACCGCCACGGTGCATCTGATGGGCACACGCAAGCCGCGCGAGGGCATCGTGGTCCGCGGCACCGAGAAGAAGTACGAGGATACCGGCCGGCTCGACCACATCGCCTTTGCCGCGAGCGATGTCGACGGCATGCGCAAGCGCCTGCACTTGAAAGGCGTCAAATTCCGCGAAAGCATCGTGCCGCGCACCGGCGATACGCAGTTTTTTCTCTACGATCCGGATGGCGTCGGCGTCGAGTTGAACTTCCCGAAAAGCTGACAGCCGCCCCCGGAGTTCACAGAGAATCCGGCCGCATCCTGTTGGCCAGATTGTCGTTTGGCGTTTGTCTGCCCGCACCTGATGTGCAGCTGCAACACCACCCATCAAAGATTGAAGTTCCCGACAACGCCGCGAGTCGGCCATCAGTAAGGCGCGAGTTCGTCAGGGTTTCATCATCATTCAAGTGAGATTGGGAACAGCCGCGCCGCTGCGGCAGAGTAGCCGGGTGCCACGCCTTTCAACCTACCCCAGGGCATGCGTACCCGGCTATTCGTCCCCAGGTTGCGCCGCTAATCGAGCCCGCGCTCGTGGCTCAGATTGACCATTTCCTGAATGAAGACGGCCTTTTGCTTGTCGTCCAGGCTCGCAAATAACGGCTCGGCCGCGTCCGCCACATTGCGCTGATCGACGGCGCGATCATTCAGAAATTGTGCCTCATTGCGCATCTGCTCGATGATGTCGTCGGGGGGATCGCGCTTGGCGCGCGCCACCCGCAGATTGAGGCGATCGGCGCCATTGTGACCGAGATAGTGCATCGCACTGTTGAACCCGGCCCAATGCTTCTCCTGCTCGGGCGTGAGGTTCAGCTCCTTCTTGATCCGCTCGATATTGGCATCGCTGGTGGCGACGATCTGCTCGGCCGTCATCTGCGGAGCGCCGGGCTGGGTGAGGACAGCCGGCTGCGGCGGTGGCTGCTGCTTGGCGGTCTTGGTCGCCTTGCTGCCCTTCGCCGCTTTCGCCGTGTCGCCCTGCTTGGAAGCCTCACCCTGTTTGGGAGCGTCGCCCTGTTTGGCGTCCTTTGCCGCCGGCGCCTGGCCGCTCTTGCTGTTGTCATTGTTGCCGCCGGTGAAGACGCCGGTAACGCCGGTCACGACACCCACCACGCCGCCGATCGCCCCGCCGAGTACGCCGCCGACCGGGCCCGCGGCCTTGTTGCCTTCACGGACGCCCTTCTCGACGCCCTGAACAAGCTGCGCTTTCGCAGGCGGCGCATTGAGAAGCACGATGGCGGCCAACCCCATGGCCGCGCACACTTTCCAATGCGTGCGCAGTTTGGACGTCGGGCTAGTCATTGTCGGTCTCCGTGTTGGCCAGCTAGGATTGATGTCCTCGAATCTGAATCCTATCGTTTTCGCAACGAGCAAGTCCAGCCGCGGTGCCCTGCGTGGCCGCGGGCCAGAACCTCAAGGCAGTGGGCCAGGAACACGCGCGTCACGATAGCGATCCCCTGCCCCTTCGCGTTGACGGTGTCGTGTGCAACGCAATATGCGGCATCGATAGGCACCATTGTATTCCGAGCGCTGGAAATTTCGACGCAACGTTAGTCCTAGAATGTCGCACGCGTCCTTCCTCGACAGACGCATCCAATTCTGTTCTGATTGCGCAACCAAATCTTCGCGGACGCGCGCCATCCACATCTGCGCGATCACGTGAACGCCAACAAGAGCAAGAAAAATAAAACGAGGAACGCCAAGACGACAACAAGAAGCAAGCAAAGAGGGAACACCATATGTCACGCAAGAATCTTTCTCGCCGACAATTCGTTGCTGCTACTGCGCTGACCTCCGCAGCGCTCGTTACCGCACCTTACGTGCGCGGCGCCCACGCTGCAGGCAAGCTCTCGATCGGCTTCTGGGACCATTGGGTGCCCGGCGCCAACAAGGCCTCCACCGACCTCGTCAATGAATGGGCCGCCAAGGAGAAGGTCGAGGTTTCGATCGACTACATCCCGAGCCAGGGCAACAAGCTCTTGCTCACGACGCAGGCTGAGGCCCAGGCGAAGTCGGGACACGACATCATTGCGATGAACACGTGGTTGCCCCATTCACTCGCCGAAAGTATCGAGCCCGTAACCGAAATCGTCGAAGCCATCATCAAGCAAAACGGCGACGTCAACGGCACCGTGAAGTATCTCGGCGTCGCCGACGGCAAGTGGCTGGGAGTTCCCGCCTGCGTCGGCAGCCAGATCAAGGGCCCCTGCTCGCGCATCGATCTGATGAAGAAACATGCGGGCATCGATGTGCAGGCGATGTATCCGGCAGGAGAGGCTCCGAAGGCGGACGCGTGGACCACGGACGCCTTCCTCAAGGCGGCGGAAGCCTGCCACAAAGCCGGGGTTCCTTTCGGCATCGGTCTCGGTGAGACCAGCGATAACGTCGATACCGTCGGCGCGTTCTTCCTCGCCTTCGGCGCCGAAGTCGTCGATGCCAAGGGCAAGGTCGTCGTCAAGAACGACAATGTCCGTGCCGTTCTCGAATACTACAAGAAGCTGATGGCGTTCCTGCCGCCGGACGCGCCGGCCTGGGACGACGCCTCCAACAACAAGTGGCTGGTGTCGGGTCGTGGCGCCCTGATCATGAATCCGCCGAGCGCCTGGGCGGTCGCCAAGCGCGACGCGCCGCAAGTCGCCGAGCAATGCTGGACCCACGGCTTCCCGGTCGGTCCGAAGGGACGGTTTGCCCCCTTCCTTCCCTACTACTGGAGCATCTGGAAGTTCGCCAAGAACAAGGAGGCGGCCAAGAGCCTGCTGATGCATCTGTCGCAGCCCGATGCCGTCGAGAAGATGGTCAAGGCCAGCGGCGGCTACGACCTGCCGGCGTTCGAGAAGCTCACCACGCTCAAGGTCTGGGCCGAGGAAGGCCCGCCGAAGGGGACGCTGTATCACTACCCCAACCCGCACAAGCACCAGGTGCTGTCGATCTCCGCGTCGCCCGCTCCGCCGAAGGTGGCCCAGCAGATCTACACGCAGGCCACGCTGACCAAGATGTGCGTGCGCTTCTACCAGGGCGAGCCCATGGAGAAGACGTTGGCCTGGGCCGAGGGCGAGCTCGAAGGCTTCATGCGGAGCTGAGGATACGCGCCGCCGCGGCCCGGAAGCAGGGCCGCGGCGGCGCTATCCGCTTTCATGCCGATCACCGGGTCGCCGGCGCAGCGCCTGCTTTCCCGGAACAAATGAAACTCGCAGGGAAGAAGCACTATGGCCGACGTGGCAGTTCAGTCGAACAGGGTTGTCGGGGTTGCAGGAGGGCGCAAACGCTCCAGCCTGCGGAGCGCGCTAAAGCGCAAATCGACCGCGGCGTTCCTGATGACGCTGCCGCTGATCATCCTGGTCGGAGTTCTGGTGGTCTATCCGGCGTTCTATTCGCTGCATTTGGCATCGCTCAACAAATCGATGGCGCGCTTTGTCGGCTTCGGCAATTTCGAGTTCCTGTTCAAGCGCGAGACGTTCTGGCTGGTCGTCAAGCAGTCGTGCATCTTCGCGATCACGGCGGTCCTGTTCAAGGCGCTGATCGGCTTCGTCGTCGCGCATTTCGTTCACAACATCCCGGCCAAGGGCCAGCGTAAATGGCGCGGGATGCTGCTGGTGCCGTGGGTCATCCCACCCGCCATGAGCACGCTGGCCTGGCTGTGGCTGTTCGATCCGTCCTACAGCGCCTTCAACTATACGCTGTCGTTCTTCGGCGTCGGACCGATCCCGTGGACCGGTGACGCCGCCTGGGCGCGGTTCTCCGTCATCCTGGTCAACATCTGGGTCGGCGCGCCGTTCTTCATGATCATGTATCTGGCGGCGCTCAAATCCGTGCCTGACCAGCTCTACGAAGCCGCCGCGATCGACGGCGCCAACTGGTGGCAGCGAATCTGGTACGTGACGCTGCCGATGATGCGCAACATCATCGCGATCACCACGCTGTTCTCGCTGATCGTCACGTTTGCGAACTTCGACATTGTTCGCATTCTCACCGCCGGCGGCCCGCTCGACCACACGCACATCTTCGCAACCTGGGCGTTCCGCGTCGGCATCGAAGGCAGCGACATTCCGCTGGGCGCCAGCGTATCGCTGTTCATGGTACCGATCCTGGCCATCGCCGCGGTCTTCATTCTGCGGGACATCAACAAGCGCGGGAACGAAGCCTGATGAGCACCGTGACGATCGACAAGGCCGCGCCGACCCGCAAGGTGAAGTACGGCAGCATGAGCCGCGACCGCGCCTGGGCGCTGAAATGGTCGTATTTCTTCCTGACCATCTTCGCGATGTTTTCGCTGCTGCCGCCACTCTACATGCTGATCACGTCGCTCAAGAGCAGTGCCGAAATCTCGGCGGCGACCAATCCGTGGTGGGTGTTCAACCCGACGCTTTCGAACTACATCGAAATTCTCACGTCGAACCAGTTCCAGCGGTTCTTCTTCAACTCGGCGATGGTCTCGATCTTCGTCGTGACGATCACGATGCTGATCAGCGTCCCCGCGGCTTTCGCGCTGGCTCGGATGCGGTTCTGGGGGTCGGCGACCCTCGCCACCGGCGTTTTCCTGACCTACCTGATCCCGGAGACGCTGCTGTTCCTGCCGCTGTTCAAGATGTTCGCGGCCTTCGGCGAGTTCACCGGAATTCAGCTGATCAACCGATGGTATGTGTTGCTGATTGTCTACCCGACGCTGACGGTGCCGTTCTGCACCTGGATCATGATCGGCTATTTCGCCTCCATCCCGAAGGAGCTCGATGAAGCCGCCGTAATCGACGGCGCTTCATGGTTCCAGACGCTGACGCGGATATTCATTCCGGTCGCCTTCCCCGGCATCATCGCCGCGACCATCTTCGCCTTCACGGTGTCGTGGGCGCAATTCCTCTATCCGCTGGTGTTCACGACGTCGATCGACCAGCTGGTGCTGCCGGTCGGCATCATCACGACCCTCATCAAGGGCGACGTGTTTGCCTGGGGTCAGATCATGACCGGCGCCCTGCTCGGCGCGGCGCCGCCCCTCATCATCTACGCTTTCCTGATGGATTATTACATTGCCGGCCTGACCGCCGGCGCGACAAAGGGTTGATCTCATGGCTGACGTGACGTTGCGCAAGGTGGTGAAGCGTTATGACGAGGTCGAGGCGGTGCGCGGCATCGATCTCGACATCGCCGACCATGAGTTCGTCGTGCTGGTCGGGCCGTCGGGTTGCGGCAAGTCGACCACGCTGCGGATGATCGCCGGCCTGGAGGACATTTCCGACGGCGACATCATGATCGGCGGCGACGTCATCAACGACGTGCCGCCGAAGGATCGCGATATCGCGATGGTGTTCCAGAACTACGCGCTCTATCCGCACATGACGGTCGCCGAGAACATGTCGTTCGGACTGCGTCTGAAGCGCTACCCCAAGGCCGAGATCAAGAGCCGCGTCGACGAAGCTGCGCGCATGCTCGATATCGTCGAGCTGATCGACCGCAAGCCGAAGCAGTTGTCCGGCGGCCAGCGCCAGCGCGTCGCGATGGGCCGCGCCATCGTGCGCAACCCGAAAGTGTTTCTGTTCGACGAGCCGCTGTCCAACCTCGACGCCAAGCTGCGCGTGCAGATGCGGATCGAGATCAAGAAGGTTCACCAGAAGGTCCGCACCACGACGGTCTACGTCACCCACGACCAGGTCGAGGCGATGACGCTGGCCGACCGCGTGGTGGTGATGAACCACGGCCGGATCGAGCAGATCGGCACGCCGAACGAGCTTTACCACAAGCCCGCGACGAAATTCGTCGCCAGCTTCATCGGCTCGCCGGCGATGAATTTCATCCCGTGCCGGCTGGAGGAAATTGCCGGCAAGCTGCATGTCCGCCTGACCGACCGCATCGTCTTCCCGTTGCCGCCGGCCCGCGCCGCCCGCTACCAGAACGTCCCGCGATCCGACAAGCTGCTGCTCGGGCTGCGGCCGGAGCATATCACCGAGGCCAAGCAGCATGCGGAGCCCGGCGTGGAGACCTTCGACACCGTGCTCGACGTCACCGAGCCGATGGGAATGGAGACGCTGATCTATTTCACCATGGAGGGCACGCAGGTATGCGGCCGGGTCAATCCCAATGCCGGCGCGCAGGATGGCGGCCCGCTCCGATTGGCTGTGGACCTCAATAACATGCACCTGCTAAATGAGGCCTCGGGCGCCGTCCTTTGACGGCGCCATTGTGAGACCCAAGGGCAGGAAATGGCTACCAACAAGAAGAAAATCTTCATCACGGAATCGATGTCGCAGCAGGGCCGCGCGCTGCTCAACGCGCGGGACGACATCGACCTGATCGAATTTCCCAACATGATCTCGCAGGCGGATTTCAACGCCAAGCTCAAGGAACATGCGCCGGTGCACGGCGTCGCCCTCGGCGGCACCCGTTTTGGCGATCCCGAGCTTGAGTCCTCCCAGGACATGCAGGTGGTAACCCGGATCGGCGTCGGCTTCGACGCCGTCGACGTCCCGGCGCTCAGCCGCCGCAAGGTGCCGCTGATGGTCGCGGGCACGGCCAACTCGCCGTCAGTGGCCGAATGCGCGCTGTTCATGATGCTGACGCTCGCCAAGCGCGCCACTGAAATGCATGCGCTGGTCCGCGACAACCGCTGGCCCGAGCGGCTCGGCATGCTGCCCTTCGACCTCTACGGCAAGACGATTTTGATCGTGGGCTTCGGCCGCATCGGCAGCCGCACTGCCAAGCGCTGCCTGGCGATGGAAATGAACGTGCTGATCTTCGACCCCTACAAGCCGGCCGCCGACATCAAGGCTGCCGGCTGCGAGCCGGTCGCTGACCTCGATGCTGCCCTGCCGCGCGCCGACTTCGTCAGCATCCACTGCCCGAAAAATCCGGAGACGATCGGCATGTTCAATGCCGACAGGCTCAAGCGCATGAAGCCGAAAGCCTTCCTGGTCAACACCGCGCGCGGCGGCATCGTTGACGAAGCCGCGTTGTACACGGCGCTGACCTCGGGCAAGCTCGCCGGCGCCGGCCTCGACGTCTTCGAGCAGGAACCCCCGCCGGCCGGCCAGGCGCTGCTCTCGCTCCCCAACGTCATCACGGCGCCGCATGTGGCCGGTGTCACGGTGGAAGCCGTGGACCGCATGAGCGAGCAGACCGCCCGCAATATTCTCAGCGTGCTCGATGGCGATCCGCTGCGGCAGAACGTGATCAACCAGGACGTGCTCGGCTAAAATCGGTCTGTCACGACCCTGCGCGGCCGGTCCACGGACCGGCCGGCAAATGAGGTATCCGCATGGCCTTCAGGGAATACGGCAACTATGACGCGGTCGGCCTGGCGGAGCTGGTTCGGAACAAGGACATCACCGCCAAAGAGCTGCTCGACGAGGCCATCGCCCGCACCGCAAAGGTCGATCCGCAGATCAACGCGGTCGTCGTCAAGCATTACGACCATGCCGAACGCCAGGTTGCGCGCGGCCTGCCCGACGGCCCCTTCAGCGGCGTGCCGTTCCTGCTGAAGGACCTCGATCTCCTGGAGGGCACGCGCACGACGTCGGGCGCTAGCGTCCTGAAGGATTTTGTCGCCGACCACACCGGCACGCTCTCGCAACGCTTCCTCGACGCAGGTCTCGCGATCTTCGGCAAGAGCGCCAGTCCGGAATTCGGCCTGATGCCGACGACGGAGTCTCGGCTGCACGGGCCGACCCGCAATCCCTGGAATCTCGCGCATTCTTCCGGCGGGTCATCGGGCGGCGCGGCCGCGGCGGTGGCCGCCCGCATCCTTCCCGTCGCACATGCCAGCGACGGCGGCGGCTCGATCCGGATCCCTGCCTCCGCCTGCGGCGTGTTCGGCCTGAAGCCGACCCGGGCGCGCAATCCGCTCGGCCCCGATCGCGGCGAAGGCTGGGGCGGCTTCTCCTGCGGCCATGTTGTCAGCATCAGCGTGCGCGACAGCGCCGTCATGATGGACGCGATCCACGGCCCGGAGCCGTCGAGCCCCTATGTGGCGCCGCCGCCGCAACGGCCGTTTGCGCAGGAAGTCAGCCGCGACCCCGGAAAACTCCGCATCGCCTTCACCGACAAATCGCCCTATGGCGACGCCATCGATCCGGAAATCGCGGCGGCCGTGCGCGAGATCGCAGGCCTGCTGGCGGAGCTCGGCCATCACGTCGAGGAACGGGCGCCAGTGCTTGCCGCCGACCCGGCCGCAGTCATGGCCACCATCGTCGGCGCCAACACGGCGCTCACGGTGCGGCTGATCGAACAGCGGCTCGGCCGCGCCGCGACCCAGAACGATTTCGAAAGACTGACGCTGGCGAGCGCGCACAACGCGGCAAAGACCAGCGCGACCGACTATGTCGCCGCCCAGCTCGCCGCGTTCCAGATTTCGCGCGCGCTGGCGACGTTCTTCGAAAGCTGCGACGTTTTCCTGTGTCCGACCTTGTGCGCGCCGCCGCTGCGAATTGGCGAGCTCGACACCATGTCGGAAGACCTGTCGCACATCGCCCCGATCCTGCGCCGCTACATGCCGGGGACGTCCATGTTCAACATGTCCGGGCAGCCGGCGATGTCGGTGCCGCTGGCCTGGAACAAGGCGGGCTTGCCGCTCGGCATGATGTTCTCGGCCCGGTTCGGCGATGAGGCGACGCTGTTCCGGCTCGCCGGCCAGCTCGAACAGCAGCGCCCTTGGCGGAACATATTACCTCCGGTCTGTGCGTAACGTCTGCCGCAAAAACGCCAAGATTTGACAAAGCGCGGCCGGATCGGCACTGAAGAATGTGCACCGGGCGGAAGTGGGACACCGATTCCGGAAGACATAACTCGATCCGGAGGCTGAACCGTGACTTATGGCGACCCGACCGACCATGCCCTGGCGACCATCGCCAGCATTCTGGAGCCGCCGGAAAACCGCCGCGACTCCGAGAAAGCCGCGATTGCAGAGCAACGGCCTGCGGTCCCCCCGCCGCTTCCCACAGCACCTGCCCCGGTCGAGGCACACGGTTACTCGAAGCATGGTCCCGGTCCGATGGCCGCGATCCGTTTCAAATGGACGGTCCGCCTCGACCATGGCGACTATTATGTCGACGAGACGATTGGTGAAAATTCCGCGCCTGTCGTCTCAGGCCCGATGTCGCGCGAGGCCGCGATCCAGATGGTCGACGATTGCGAACGCGACGCACGCCGACGCTTCGAGCAACTGAAGAGCGAGATGAGCGGCCGCGGCGCAGCGGCGTAGCCGCGCTCCGACGCATTATCGCGGCGGCCCGAACAAATCCTTCTTGGCGATATCGACACCGGTATCGATGTCGGCGCGCGGCAGCCCCAGCACGAAATCAAGCACCGCCAAGATCTGCGCCTTGAGTTCGCAGTTTCATCTGTTTTCGCCGTAAATTGACCGCTCCGCGCGTGCTATTTAAACTGCCGCGATCGGGTTTGAACCCAGAGCCGCTAGTACACGACTCATACTTTGAAAGTGATCCGGATCACGTTGGGCGAAGCTATCGCTGCGTAATAGCTTTCCGGGGTTCCCTGCTCAGGAGGTCGCAATGAAGAAGAGTCTCGCTATCGCTGTGCTGTTGCTGGCGAGCAGCCTCACCGCCGCGCAGGCGCAATACAAGTTCGAATATGGTGGCCACACCATTACGATCGATCCGGATCGCGGCACGGTTCAGATTCCCGGCGTCTACGACAACACCGGCAAGAAACCGAAACGCCCGCGCGGCGAGGAAGGCGATCTCGATCGTCCGGCCCGGAAGACGCCGCAGCAGGCGAAGTCCACGCCGCAGGCCGTGCCAGAGCCGGCAGCTCCGGCTGCCGCACCGCCTGCGCCAGCCCCTGCGCCGGCAGCGCTTGCACCAGCTGCTCCTGCTCCCGCACCGGCCGAGCAGGCGGCTGTCCCACCGGCACCGCCGCCTCCCGCCCCCGCTCCGCCCGAGCCCACCACAACGATTGTGATCGCGCCGCCACCCCCGGCGCCGGCGCCTGCACCTGCTCAAGCCGTTCCGGCTGCCCCGCCGCCGCCAGCTGCCGTCGCCGCACCTGCGCCGGCGCCACTTCCGCCGCCACAGAAACAGGCTGCCGCTCCCGCAAGTTCAGCCGTTTCGCCGTCGAACTCGCCGCTCGGCGTCTGGCTGACGGAAGAGAAGGAGGGCAAGGTCAGAATCGAAGAATGCGGCTCCAACCTCTGCGGCTACGCGGTCGACAAGAAGTCGAACCAGAACGGCGAGCAGGTGCTGATCAACATGAAGCCCGGCAAGGACAAGTGGAGCGGCCGGATCTTCGATCCGAACAGCGGCAGCACCTACGATTCGACGATCGCCCTGAAGAATACCGATACGCTGCGCGTGCAGGGCTGCGCCTTTGGCGGCATGTTCTGCGGCGGCCAGACCTGGACCCGCGTCAACTGACCGGCGTGTGACGCCGGGCACTCCCGGGAGCTCAACAAAAGCCCTGCGGAAACGCGGGGCTTTTTTTGCGTGACAACAGTCACGGTGACCCGGCCGCCGCTGTGAGATCGTGTTCGTGTCCAAACCAAAAGGGGCTCGTCATGATCACGTCTTCAAAATCTCTGATCGCCGCTTCGCTGTTTGCCGCCGCACTGGGCTTCGCTGCACCGTCCGCCGCCGCGACGTTCGACGGTGACTGGAATGTCCAGATCGTCTCCTCGAACGCGGCCTGCCCCAGCGGCGCGTCGGTCTCGATCGAAATCAACAATGGTCAGGTCGCCTCGAACAGCGTGGCCGTCACCGCATCCGGCCGCGTCGCCGACGCCGGCAACATCAGCGTCACGCTGGCAAACGGCGTCAAGCGTGCGGTCGGCACCGGCCGCCTCTCGGGCACTTCCGGTTCGGGCACCTGGCGCGCCGCGCTTTGCTCGGGCACCTGGACGGCGCAGCGGATCTAAATTAGCTGTGGCCCGACGATCGTCTGCAATTTACCCGCAGCCGAACCGAGACGGGCACGTGAATTGCACTGCCTCGGTAAGGCAGCGTGGAAGAGCAGGATGCTGGGAATACCTCGTCGCTACAGTCACTTCGTCTTTGGCGTTATTCAGTCCGGCCTGACGTCGGCCATCGCGGCCGCGATAGCCAGCCTGCCTTTCAGCGCAACAGGTTCCTTCACCGTGCACTGGCTGCAGGCTTGGCTGGTCTCCTGGCTCTTGATGCTGCCGGTGGTGATTTTTGCAGCCCCAGCGATCCGCCGCTTGGCGCATGCGGTAACCCGCGAATGAATGAGGCACGTGTCGATACGCGCTTCATACAAGCGGCTAAACGAGTTCGGGCCTAACCCACCTTCGACGAATATTCCGCGTCTGTCACGTGCTCCATCCAGGTGACATAGCTGCCGTCGGCCGCCTCCTGCATGGCGATGTGGGTCATGGCATTGGTCGGCGACGCGCCATGCCAGTGCTTTTCACCGGGCGGTATCCAGACGACGTCACCGGGGCGAATTTCCCTGATCGGGCCGCCCTTGGTCTGCACCCGTCCGACGCCCGAGATCACGTAGAGCGTCTGGCCGAGCGGATGCGTGTGCCAGGCCGTGCGTGCACCGGGCTCAAAGGAGACGCGCGTCGAGGCCAGCCGCGCCGGCGCCTCGGTCTGGATGATCGGATCCTGCAGCACCGTGCCGGTAAAATATTCAGCCGGCGCCCGAAGCGTCGGCCGGGAGCCTGCGAGATGGATGTCCATGGAGTTGTCTCCTTTTTCTGATCTTATTTCTTCGTCGCCGCGTAACGCGCCTTGGTCTCGGCGTTCATCGGATAGAGGCCGGGCAACGCTGCGCCGTTGTTCACCTCGTTGACGATCCAGGCTTCCATCCGCTCCTGCTCCGGCCCTTCCGCCAGCACGTGATCGAGCATCGCCTGCGGGATCAGCACGGCGCCATCCTGGTCCGCGACCACGATGTCGTTCGGAAATACCGCGACCCCGCCGCAGCCGATCGGCTCGCCCCAACCGACGAAAGTCAGCCCGGCCACCGAGGGCGGGGCGGCAAAACCATCGCACCAGACGGGAAGATGGGTGCCGAGCACGCCTTCGATGTCGCGCACGACGCCGTCAGAGATCAGCGCAGCCACCCCGCGCTTGACCATCCGCGCACAGAGAATGTCGCCGAAAATGCCGGCATCGGCGACGCCCATGGCGTCGACCACGGCGATGCAGCCCTTCGGCATGGCTTCGATCGCGGTGCGGGTCGAGATCGGCGACGACCAGGATTCCGGCGTCGCGAGATCCTCGCGCGCCGGCACGAAGCGCAGCGTAAAAGCCGGTCCGACCAGCCTGGGCTGCCCCGGCCGCAGCGGCTTGGTGCCGCGCATCCAGACGTTTCGCAGGCCCTTCTTGAGCAGAACGGTGGTGATGGTGGCGGTGGACACGCCGGACAGGGTTGCGACGGCTTCGGGGGAAAGGGACATCTGGGATGCAGGCTCCGGAGGGATGATCGATGAAGTCGCGCATCTTGCGAAGCGCGGGTGGTCCGTCAAGGGCTCTCGGAAAGGCGTTCGATCACAATGCCTTATCGCGGGCATGCATATTAATTTATTGAACTTGCTGATTAATTTCGCATCTGGCGAATTCCACTCGCAGCCGAAACACGCTACAGCTTCAGGCGAGCATGATCCGGAAAAGTGGGCACCGGTTTTCCGGTGAGATCATGCTCAAAAGCGAAAGCGACGAGACCGTTCGGAAACCATGACCTCGACGTTCCCCCCGCCCCGCCTCTTGCCGAGTGGCGACAGTGCCATCACGGTGGAATTCAGTCGCAATATCGACGATGTCGCCAACCGGCGGGTGCTGGCGCTCGACCGCGCCATGGCCGCCGAGCCGGTGACCGGCGTCACCGAGACGGTGCCGACCTATCGCTCGCTGTTGGTTCACTACGATCCGGTACAAGTCGACTTCGACCGGCTGGGCGGTCAGATCCTCACACTCGCGCAGCGGCCGGTGCCTGCAGCAACCAACACACGACGCTGGCGGATTCCGGTGTGCTATGGCGGCGAGCACGGCATCGACCTCGAGGACGTCGCCAAGACGCTCAACATCACGCCGGAAGAGATCGTAGCGCGCCATGTCGCCGGCGACTACCGGGTCGCCATGATCGGCTTTACCCCCGGCTGGTCCTACCTCAGCGGGCTGACCGAAACCCTGCACATGCCGCGGCGGCAGAACCCGCGATTGCTGACGCCCGCCGGCACGGTTTCGATCGGCGGCGTCCAGACCGGCGTCCAGTGCCTCGCGGGTCCGAGCGGCTGGCACCTGCTGGGACGAACCGCCGTCCGCACCTATCAGCTTCATCGCGATCCGATCTTCCTGCTGGAGCCCGGCGACAACATCACCTTCACCCCGGTCGATGCCAAGACCTTCGCCGACCAGGATCGCGCGGCCGAAGCGGGCGAATTCATCGCCGAGCAGATCGCCTCATGAGTTCCCTCGTCATTGACTCGATCGGGCCGGCGAGTTCGGTGCAGGACGGCGGACGCCCGGGCTCGCAGCGTTACGGCCTGGTGCCGAGCGGCGCGATGGACCGGCTGGCGCTGGCGGCCGCCAACACGCTGGTCGGCAATGAACCCTTCACGGCGGTCGTCGAAGTCGGACCGTTCGGCGCAAAGTTCACCGCGCGCGGCGGCACGGTGCGCGTCGCGATGGCGGGAGCGTCGCGCAATGCCGATATCGCCGGCCGCACCGTAGCATCCGATATGTCGGCAACCCTGGCCGAGGGCGAGACGCTCACCCTCGGCTTCGCCCGCGGCGGCTCGTTCAGCTATCTCGCGATTGAAGGCGGCATCGAAGGCGAGCCGAAGTTCGGCAGCCTCGCCGTCAATGCCCGCGCCGGGCTCGGCAGCCCCTACCCGCGGCCGCTGCAATCCGGTGACGCGTTGCAGGTAAAGGCGGCCAGCGGCGCGCCGGAACGGCGGATCGAACTGCCGGCCGCGAGCGAGGCGCCGATCCGCATCGTCTGGGGACCGCAGGACGACGAGTTCGCCGGGGACACCAAAAAGCTGTTCGTCGACAGCGAATGGAAGATCTCGCCCACCAGCGACCGCATGGGCTACCGGCTCGAAGGCCCCATGATCAAGCATCTGCACGGCCACAACATCGTATCCGACGGCACCGTCGACGGCAGCCTGCAGGTGCCCGGCAACGGCCAGCCGATCGTGCTGATGCGGGACCGCGGCACCAGCGGCGGCTATCCAAAAATCGCAACGGTGATATCGGCCGATTTCGGCCGGTTCGCGCAGACCCCCGCCGGCCAGCCGTTTCGTTTCACGGCCGTCAGCATGGCGGAAGCCCAGGCAGAGGCGCGCAAATTTGCGGAGCTGCTGCGCACCCTGCCCGAACGGCTGCGCGCCATCGAAAGCGTTGATCTCAATATCGATGCGCTGCACGATGCCAATGTCGCGGGCCACGCCGTCAGCGCCGTCGATGCCGGAACCTGGCACGCCGAAGCGCTGGCCGGCCCGGACTGATTACGTCGATCCACCCACGAGAAGCGGACCAACAACATGGCAACCATCGACCTCAATTGCGATCTCGGCGAAGGATTTGGCGCGTGGGAGATGGGCAATGACGCCGCGATGATCGAACTGGCGACGTCGGTGAACGTCGCCTGCGGCTTTCATGCCGGCGACCCCGACATCATGCGCCACACGGTCGAACTGGCAAAGGCGCGCGGCGTCAGCGTCGGCGCGCATCCCGGCTACCGCGACCTCCACGGCTTCGGCCGGCGGCCGATGCCGGGCCTCACATCGTCCGAGATCGAGAATTTGATCGCCTACCAGATCGGCGCGCTGCAGGCGATTGCGACCGCGGCCGGCTACAAGGTCACCCATGTCAAGGCGCACGGCGCGATCTCCAATGTCGCCTGCGAGGACGACGTGACCGCGCGCGCGATCGCCAACGGCATCAAGGCCGTCGATCCCAACCTGATCTTTGTCGTGCTCGCCAATTCAAAACTGGTGCAGGCCGGCGAAGCCGCCAATCTGCCGATGGTGCACGAGGTGTTCGCCGACCGCGCCTATGGCGACGATGGCTTGCTGGTGTCGCGGAAGAAGCCGGGCGCCGTGCTGCACGACGCCAGCGAGATCGCCGACCGAGTCGTGCGGATGGTACAGGACGGCGCGGTGGTGTCCGTGACCGGCAAGGTGATCAAGATGCGAACGGATACCGTCTGCATTCACGGCGATACGCCGGGCGCGGTCGAGATCGGGCGTAAGGTGCGTGAGGCGCTGAGGGATGCAGGGATTACGGTGGCGCCATTCAAGACGAAGATCTGATCGGTAGGCGGGCAAAGGAGCGAAGCGACGTGCCCACCATCCATCATCGAATTCGCTGCGAGATGGCGGGCACGGCGCGTTGCGCCTTTGCCCGCCCTATCAGCCCCTAAAACGGATGAACCGAGAGCGTCCCGAACACGATGGCAGCAATGAGCGCGAACGCGCTGTAGAGCGCCGCGGTGTGAAAACCCGTGCTCGCGCGGCGCGAACGTGCAAGAAGGTGCAGGCGGGCTTCCGCCGATAGTTCGCGCATTATCGATCTCCAACGCGTCATGGGCTGCATATGGAAGATCGTTTGTGGCGGGATTCAAGGCGGCTGGTAAAATAGCGATGCGGACGCTTCCGGTCGCACGGTTTTGAGAGAAAAATTTCTCTCCAGCCGACAGAGGCGAGAATTTTATTCGCGCCGTTTCGGTGCCGGTCGCACGTCCGATCCCAACCACGCACTGCACCACTACCTCGCGGAAGGCACGGCCTGCCCCAGGGTCACGCCTTCGAGCTGTGCACGCTTGCGGAACCAGTCCATCACGATCTTTGCGGCCTTCGTGGGCTTCTGATGAGCCGATCTCGCCAACCAATAGCCTTTCTCGCTGGAAAGCGTGCAGGGCGATGCGAGCTGCAGGTGTCGTTGGGATAATTCCCTGACGACGAGCGCCGAATGGACCAGTGCAACGCCGGCGCCGTGAATCGCAGCCTCCACCGCGAGATGCGCGTGGCTCACAATGGTCTCCGCGCGTTCGCCTGCCGCTCGCATCCCGGCAGCGCCCAGCCACGAGGTCCAATCATCCGTTCGTTCGACGTGGATCAGAGGAAGTTCGCGGACGATCTTTGATCCATTGAGCCGATGCTCTCGAACCAGCTGCGGGCTGACCACCGCAACAAGTGGCCCGCCAAAAAGCAGATCCGTGGCCGCGCTGGGCCAGTTGCCGTCGCCAAACCTCACAACGAAATCGACATCGCCTGCAGAAAGATCGGATAGCTCCTCCCTGGCCTCGATGACCAGACGGATGGCCGGCTGATCGGCTCGAAATTCGCGAAGGCGAGAGCTCATCCACCGCGTGCCAAATTCGGCGATACGCCGATACGTACCTCGTTCTGCTCCTTCTCGAACCGCCGGGCCTCCCGCTCAATCGCATCAAGCGCCGTGCGCGCAATCGCAGCCAGCTTTGCCCCTGCCGGCGTGATCTCCAGATGCTGCGGGTGCCTGCGGAATAAATTGACACCCAGATGGGCTTCCAGCGACCGGACCTGTCGGCTCACCGCACCAGGCGTGACGCAAAGCTCGACCGCTGCGCTTGCAAAGCTGCAGCGGCGCGCGGCCGCCTCAAAAAAGCGGAGGGCGTTGAGGGGTGGGAGTTTCCGTTTTGCCGGACTTAGCATGAGTTTTCCTACCGGTAGGCCGACGACACATCGTTTGCGATCTTCGAGCGCAGGAGTCATCTGACGATCGAGACTCAACAAAGGACCCTACCAGCGATGGATATCGTCGAACAACGCTTGCATGCAGCCGGTCTTGTCCTGCCTCCACCCATTGTCCCGGCCGGCAATTACGCTCCCTTCACGCGCAGCGGCAACCAGCTGTTCATTGCCGGCCAGCTCTGCTACGGGCCGGATGGCCAGGTGGCGAGCCAGCATATCGGTCAAGTCGGCGTGGACGTGTCGGTCGAGAATGCGACGATCGCCGCCCGCTGTTGCGCGCTGAATATTCTGGCTCAGGCCAAGTTAGCCCTGGGAAGTCTTGAGCGGATCGAGCAGTGCCTGCGCCTGTTCGGATGCGTCAATGCGGCATCGCCATTTCCTTCCGTCTCGCTGGTCATGAATGGCGCATCGGACCTTCTCGTGCTGGCGCTGGGAGACAAGGGCCGACACGCCCGGATGACCATCGGGTGCCTGCTGCCGAGAAACGCGGCCGCCGAAGTGGAGGCGATATTCGACGTTCGGTGAACATGATGCTGGTCAGCATCGGCGAGAAGCAGATGGGTGTCATGATGCCGGCTCTTGGGGCCAAAGCGGACTCACGGCAGGACACGTTAGCATCCGGTTATGCTATGACTCTTTAGCGGACAGTTGCCGCTTTTCGGCTGCGCTCAGCCTACGCTCCAAATCTTAAACTTCATCGTTCCGTCAGAACTGATTGCACAGGACGCCCAACCGTCTGCGATACGAATTTCTGACGCTTTCGAATCAGATGACCGTGCTGCTTCAATAAGTCGATCACGCGTCGCAATAGCTTCCTGCCAAGCTGGACGACCTCTTCCAGGAAAAAAACTGCGAAAGCCCATTGTAGCAAGCAACGCTGCATGTGAGATCGATTCCGGATCCGCGGTTGTCGCTTCGGCAATAAACGTCATTGGCCAGTCATAAGACCAGCATGTGAATGTCGCCCGCACGTCATCGAACATCACGATTTCAAAGGATTGACTACTGGCATCTTCCAGAGATTTCACGCGTGTCGGTTGAAATTTCGGCAATGGCTCCTGACGTTCGGCGGCATCTTGAATCATTATCGCTTTGAATTTATCGCATTCGCTTGCGTGCGCAGCCATCGGCGAGAGCGCGAAGAACGTTACTATGATGAAGTCCTTGATCATTCTCATGTCACGGCATCCATTGAACGGTCGGTGCGGATCAGCAGCAAGTGTTCACTAGGAAAACGACTGTGATCTTCGAAAATAATGCGGCTCACTCCAGACTACTAGGGCCTGCTTTAGCCCCTCAGCGGACCTCATTGACACGCAGAAACTTGAACGACGCGTGATCGACTGCGCCCCGCACAAATGCGCACAAAGGAGGACGAGGCCGTACTCCGCCAATGGTCGACTGGCCTATTTTTGTCGGAAAAGGCACTTGCACCGACCGCTGCGCGTCCATTTAAGCTGCCGCCGTGGATACGGGGCTCACGAGGTAGTCAGAATGCCGTCTGCGAATGTTGCTGCGAATGCAGCATTAGTTATTGGGCTGCTATCACCCTTCTTCGTCGCGTTGATGCCGGATTACAAATGGTTGTTTGGCGCTCTATTGACCATTGGCGGGCTATTTGCAGCGTCGCTTTGGATCATCGGAGCGGCCGTTGATGCTGAAGCTGCCACACCAAACGAAAGTCTCGATACTCAGCTTGGGTACGCAATTAATTTCTGGGAGGTCGTGATTGCTGCATCGCTGCTTGCCATGAGCACAGCGGTCAGCTCTGCTCCAAGAATGGGCCTTTTTACTCTTGTGTTCCTGCTCGGTTTTGCACCGCTTGCTGCACAAGCTGACGACCGACTGGACCCCGCCACACCCGGCGCTTGCTCGTATTCAAGCCCATCTCGATCATTGCAAGGAACTTCAACCCGGCAATATCAACGAGATGCTTTGCGCGATCGAAGCCGATAGCGCCGTTGATACTCTGCTTAACGCGCTGTATGGCAAGATCGTCGCGAAGCTCAAAAAGGCCGAAGATCCTGAACATGACATCGAGGACCGCAAAGAGCTACTAAGGCGGTTAGTGGCGTCAGAACGTGCGTGGATCACTTACCGTGAAGCAGAATGCTCCCATGCATCCGCCGACATGCTGGGTGGAAGTGGTGAAAAGACCATTCTTGCACAGTGCAGGCTTTCGATGAGGCTTGACCGCGTCAACACCCTCTTTCGATTCTATAAGGTCAGAGCTCCCGACATCGCGAGCGAATAGTGGACTGGCGAAAGGCTTCTTAACTGTCACTATCTGCCAAGCCATAAGTTGAGTATGTTGGGCTATGCAATCCAGAGTTTTTCGTTTCGGCTGGCAAATTGGGGCATCTGATGGCCATTGTCTACAAGCGCGATTTCGTCACGTCAGGCAAATTCCTGGCGTTGCTGGCCGTTCCACTTGGGTTGCTTGCTCTTCCTCTGTTCGTGGTCGCCTACCTGCACCTCTCAATCATATTTAGTCCACCAGCCTATTCGGCAAGCGTTGTTATTCCCGAACTCAACACGACTATCAAACTAGACTTCTATTGGGTGTGGGATGAAACGCAGGAGAGCGGCAGATATCTGACGGTTTCAACCCAACAGAGGTCTGTACGAAGTCAGATAGGCGGATCTGATTGGGTGCATAACGCTCGAACAAGCGTCTATGTAACAGCTGAACGCAATATCGCAGTCCTAGGTCCTATGGAAACCGACTACGTTATTGATCCGCGCAAGGTCGAGCTGAACAGTCTATCTCCGTACGCATCAAGCGTCGGCTGGAAATACATCGGCGCGTTTGATATTGCCGGCCCCACGCTTCAATTTTTTCCAGCTTCGCGACAACCCGAGTGCATCCCGATGCCCACGTCGCGCGACGAAAATTGGCCGAAAATGTCTCGTGCCGAGTATCGGAAGCAGAACTGCTATTCGCGCACGACCAGCTAGCGATTGTTCTGCCGGGTGGCCTTCGCATCGGCGCGAACGGCAATATCGCATTTTGGTCCATCGCATCAATCGGCGCTGCCGCACGAATTTGGTCGCGATGGGGCCAAGTCGGACGTCGTCACCCGTCACATGACGCCGCCCGCGCTCATAGGTGCACAACCTAAAGGGCAGTCTAGACAACATCGTGTGGGTCTCAACTCAGCATCGCGACTAACTGACTGATGTCCGTCCCTGTGAGCCCTTGCCGACGTCGCCTCCGCGTGGTTCTCATCGTTAGATGGCCTACTTTCGCGATCTCTCTCCATACCAATATGGACATTGGGATGTAGTGCGTGGCGCACAAAACGTTGGTTGGTTGGCCCTCGGCCACACGTTTCAAACTGGACAGGCTCTACAGAGCGATCTCGATCTGCTTTGGGCGCACTGCAAGGTAGCGATACACGCGACGCGGGGTCTGCACTCCTGTGAGTTTTGCTCAGATTGGAGCTCGGAAGGATTTCGCGTGATGCGCAATGGCGAGACGATAGTGCTCGGCTACTCGGAAATCAGAGTGATCGGCCCTTCAGGACAATCTTATGCTGCGCCGAGCCTGATCTATCACTACATCGACAAGCATTCCTACAAGCCGCCTGACGTCTTTGTGGCGGCATTGCGGACCGGGCCGCGCCCGCCGTCGGAGGCATATTTTGAGGCGTTGAAAACGCGTGAGTTGGAATGGGGGTCAACAGTCCGCTGAGGCCCATCGCATCAAACGGCGCTGCCGCGCGAATTTGGTCGCGATGGCGCGCGGACGTCGTCACCAGTCACAGGACGCCGCCCGCGGTCATAAGTACACCGCGGCACGCCGCCTAATAAACGTCCTGCTGGAACCGGCCCTTCTTCTTCAGTTCCGCCACAAAACTGACCGCCTCGTCGGTCGATCGCGCGCCGAACTTGGCGACGATGTCGACCAGCGCACGCTCGACGTCTTTGGCCATCCGCTTGGCGTCGCCGCAGATGTAGAGGTTGGCGCCTTCGGCGAGCCAGGTCCACACTTCGCGGCCGACCTCGCGCATGCGGTCCTGCACGTAGAACTTCTTGTCGCCGTCGCGCGACCACGCCAGCGACAGCCGCGTCAGCAGGCCCGACGTCTTCATGGCGTTCAGTTCATCCGCATAGAAGAAATCGCAATCGCTGCGCTGATGGCCGAAGAACAGCCAGTTCTTGCCGGGCGCGCCGGTGGCGCGGCGGTCGAGCAGGAAGGCGCGGAACGGCGCGATGCCGGTGCCCGGCCCGATCATGATGATCGGCGTTTTCGGGTCGGCCGGCAGCGCGAAGCCGTGCGCCTTCTGCACATAGACCTTCAGTTCGTCGCCGGGCTTGATGCGTTCGGCAAGGAAGGTGGAGGCCAAACCTAATCGCTTGCGCTTGTTGACGACATAGCGGACGCAGTCGACCGTCAACGACAGTTGCCCGGGCGTCGCGTTGTGCGACGACGAGATCGAATAGAGCCGCGGCTGCAAGGGCTCCAGCGCCTCGACAAACGCCTCCGGGTGCGGACGCGCGCCGGGGAATTTTTGCAGTACCGCCATCACGTCGAGCGTCGCCGCGTCGCCATCGGGATCCTCGCCCTGCGCCAGCGCCCTCGCCTTCTCACGCTGGGCGCCGCCGGTGATGAAGGAGATCAGCTCGAACAGAGAGTCCGGCGCCGGCGACAGCGAGACGTCGTCAATCAAGACCTCGCGAAGCGTCTTGCCGTTCACCCTGGTGGTGTGGGAGGCGCCGAGCAGCGCGATGATCTGGTCGACCAGGCCGATATCGTTACGCGCAAAAATGCCGAAGGAATCGCCGACGACATAGTCGAGCCCGCAGCCGGACAGGTCGAACTCGATGTGCCAGGTCTCCTTTTCCGAACCCGACTTGTTGAGCAGCCGGCGCGACAGGAAGGTTGCCGCGATCGGGTTGTCGCGCGAGCGGCCCGGCTCGGCCACGACGGCGGGCGGCGCCGGCGTTGCGGCCGGCGTCGACGACGGTGCGGCCGGCGCCTTGTCGATCTCCTCATAGAGCGACTTCAGCATCCGCGCGGTTTCCTTGCCGCCGGGAACGCACAGGTTCAGCCGCGCCTCGCTCTTGCTGGCGATCGCTTCGGAATAGTTGTGGCAGTCGTAGCCGCACTGGCCGCAATCCTGCTGCGCCATCGCCGCCATCATTCGCCGCCGCAACGGGCGGCCTTCGGCAAGCTTCATGCGGTCGGCGATCGGCATCGTCTGGTCATGCCACGGCGCTTCGCCGTCATCGCTATCGCCGGCGCCCTGCATGACCGCGGCGCCCTGCTCCGCCGACAGCGGTGTCGGCGCATCCGACAGCAATCCGGCAAAGAACCCGTTCAGCCAGGAACGCTGCGCCTCGGAAAATGGCGCGCTCGAAGGGATGATCTCGATCTTCGATGACGGCGTGATCTGGTTCATGATGACGTCCGATCTTCCGAAATCTGCTTGTCGGCGAGCCGGCGCAGGGTCTCGCCATCATGGCGGCGCGCAAAGGTCAAAAAGGTTTCGTCGGGCGAAACGCGATGCGCGAGATAGGCTTTCAGCAGCTTCTCGACCGTCCGCGGCGCGTCTTCCGCCTTGAGGTCGTGATAGACCTCCTGCCCGACATCCGCGTCCGGCCCAAAACCGCCGCCGGTGAACAGATGATAGCCCTCGACCGGATCGACATCCTCGCCGACATCCACCTTCGCCGCGATCAGGCCGATATCGCTGATATAGTGCTGCGCGCAGGAATGGTGACAGCCGGTGACGTGGATGTTGAGCGGCGTGTCCATGTCGACGCGCGGCTCGCACCAGTCGCCGATCTGCGCCGCATGAAGTTTTGTATTCGACGCCGCGAAGCGGCAGCCGGCGTTGCCGGTGCAGGCGATCAGGCCGGCGCGGATTTGCGAGGCCTCGACCGCGAGCCCGATCTTCCGGATCGCAGCAATCGCCAGTTCGACGTTGCCGTCCCGCACGCCGGGGATCAGCAGGTTCTGCCACACCGTCAGGCGGAGTTCGCCGTCACCAAGATCCTGCGCGATCCTGGCGAGTCCGCGCATCTGGTCGCAGGTCACCTTGCCGAGCGGCAGCGAGACGCCGATCCAGTTCAATCCCGGCTGCTTCTGCTGGTGCACCCCGATATGCGCCATCCGGTCGAACGCCGGCCGCGGCGCAAACGCTTCCGGCGGCACGCGCGTAAAAGGTTTGCCGAGCCGCTCCTCGACCAGCGCCAGGAATTTGTCGTGGCCCATGCCGTCGAGCACATATTTGAGCCGGGCCTTGTTGCGGTTGGTGCGGTCGCCGAGATCGATGAAGACGCGGACGATGGCGTCCGACACTTTTGTCGCGTCCGCCGGCCTGACGATGATGTCGCCGTATCTGGCAAAATCCCGGTGGCCGGTGATGCCGCCGAGGCCGAGGCGGAACCAGACGCCGGGCTCCGCGCCAAACCCGTCCTTCACTTCGACCGCGGAAAACGCGATGTCGTTGGTGTCTTCCAGCACCGCGATCTTGCCGGCGCCGTCGAAGGCGACGTTGAATTTTCGCGGCAGCCCGGTCAGCGAGCGATCATTGAGGATGTGATGGTGCCACTCCCGCGCATAGTCGCGGGTATCCAGCAATTCCTGCGGATCGATCCCGGCCGTCGGCGTGCCCGTGACATTGCGGATGTTGTCGGCGCCGGCGCCGCGCGAGCACAGGCCGAGATCCTGGATGCCCTCGATCAGCGCCACCGCATGCTTCGGTGGAATCTCCCGCACCTGCAAATTCGCCCGCGTGGTGACGTGGCAGAACGGTCCGCAGAGTTTGTCGATGAGGTCGGCGAGGCCCGAAAACTGCCAGTGCTTCAAAATGCCGTTCGGGATGCGCAGCCGGCACATGTAGGAATCCTGCGCCGGCGCCACGTAGAACAGTCCGTAGTAGCGCCAGCGGAAATTGTCGGCCGGGGTCGGCGGCGCATTGTCGAGCGCCTGCTGCTTCAGCCGCGCATAGGCATCGAACGGATGCTCCTCGCGCTTGAACTTTTCCTGGTCGGCGAGTTTCTTGCCTGACGCCGTGACCTTGTCCTGCGCCTTGATGTGCGCGGCATCAGGCCCGCTCGGTTCGGCGCTCGCCTTTCCGGTACCGCCGAGTCCCCGCCCCACCCGGCTGATCTGCAGGCCGGTGGTAAACCCTTCGAGGTAGCGCTTCTGTTCGTCGGTAAAATCGACTTTGAGTGTTTCGATCATCATGGCGCGACGAAGCTCCTGCAGCCACGTGAGTGGCTTCAACGAAATCGGGGGACAGCTTCGTTGCTGCGGAAATCCATCAGGGATCGCGGCCAGCAGGCATCAATGACGGCCAGCCGCACTGCAACATACAAGTTGCGTGCCATGCCGGATTTGACAAATTATCGAATTATTTCAAATGATTAAAAGAGATGCCTCGCAATTGCGAAGCTGGCTCCAAGGCGAACCCAGAGCATCACGCCCAACATTTAGGCACGCGAACGTTCAGGGCTTCCAGCGCCCGATCTCAAATGCCGCGAGATGGCCTTCGATATCGCCGGGATCGAACGCCGGCCCGGCAAAGGCCCCGATGGCGTCGGAAGCGCCGGCGGCAGTGCCCTGCTGCCCCATGGCGGCATCGTAGAGGTCGGGCCGGAACACGCCCATCGCCGTCTTGAGCGCCTCCGGCCGCATCGCCGTCTGCCCCCAGCGCACCATCTGGGCGTACAGCCAGGCGGCCTGGGCGGGATCAGGCCGCGCCGCGCCCTCGCGCCCGACCAGGAGATAGCGGTTGCTCTCGCGCCGCTGGCCGTCGGGCGACACCTTCAGCCGGCCGTCGAGCGTCCGCTGGATCACCTCGGCGTCGACGCCGATCCGGTCCGGCCGCGCCAGCACCTGCGCGGCCTCGGCGCGGTTGGCCGGGTCCTCGATATAGTCGGCGGCATGGGACGCCGCCCGCACCAGCGCCGCCACCACGTCCGCGTTCTTCTCTGCCCAGTTCTGCCGGACCGCCAACACCTTCTCCGCCGCACGCACCAGGATGTCCGAAACAAAGTGCAGGATGTGGCCGACGCCGAGATCGACCGCGACCGAATTCCAGGGCGCGCCGACGCAGAACGCATCGACATGGCCGTTGGCGAGGCTGTCCACCATGTAGGGCGGCGGCAGCACGACGAGCCGCACGTCCTCGTCCGGATCGACCCCGCCCGCCGCCATCCAGAACCGGAGCTGATAATTGTGGGTGGAGAACGGGAACGTCATGCCGAACGTCAGCGGCTCGGCGCCCGCTTTTTTCCTGTTGGCGACGACGCGCGCCAGCGCCAGCGCGGTCGCCATCGGATCGACCGCGTCGCCCTCGATCTCGGACATGATGGCCGCATGCAGCGCCGGCGACACCGTGATCGCGTTGCCATTGAGCCCCAGATTGAACGGCGCCACGATCGGCACCTTGACGTGCCCGAGCCCGAGGCTGGAGGCGATCGCCACCGGTGCCAGCAGATGCGCCGCATCGAACATGCCGATATTGAGCTTGTCGCGCACGTTGGACCACGACACTTCGCGCACCAGCGTGACGTCGAGCCCTTCGGCGCGCGTAAACCCCTTGTCGACGGCGACGATCAACGCGGCGGCGTCGACCAGCGGGATGAAACCGATACGTAAGGGTGTACTCATTTCAGCAACTCCGACGCGGTCAAAATCGACTGCGCGATCTCGCCGATCTTCTTTTTCTCGCGCATCGCCGTGGAGCGCATCAGGACATAGGCCTCGTCTTCGGTGAAGCCCTTCGCCTTCATCAAAATTCCCTTGGCGCGGTCGATCACCTTGCGCTCCTCCAGCGCCGATTTGGTGCGGTCGAGCTCGTCCTGCAGCTTCGAAAACGCATTGAAGCGCGAGATGCAGAGGTCGAGGATCGGCTTGATCCGCTCCTTCTTCAGCCCGTCGACGATATAGGCGGAGACGCCGGCTTCGACGGAGGCCTGGATCGAAGCCGCATCGCTCTGATCGACGAACATGGCGATCGGCCGCCGCACCGCGCGGCTGACCTGGAACATCTGCTCCAGCACGTCGCGGCTGGGGTTTTCCAGGTCGATCAGGATCACATCGGGATCGAGCGCGTAAATCCGCGCCAACAGGTTCTGCATTTCGCTGATATGCACGACGCCGGTAAAGCCCGCCTCCCGCAACCCCTCTTCTAGGATGGCGGCCCGGATCGGGCTTTCGTCGACAATCACGATTTTCGGCGACTCAGCGCTCATCGATCAACTCTTGGCCCAGCCCGGCATCCATAGCACGTCGGGAGCCCCGGCAAAGCCTTGTAATTGTGGGCAATTGGGACTAGTTCGTGCGCATCAATCCGGCAGAACAGGCCGCAGTGCTCAACGTCGGCTTATTTGGCCTTGGATCGCATATCCCCTCAATTCAGACGCAAAGATTCATGGAACGAGCGCCGCGCATATCATTCACATCCCTCGGCTGCCCCAAGGCGCTGGTGGATTCCGAGCGCATCATCACGCGGCTGCGTGCCGAGGGGTATGAGTTGGCGCGCAAGCATGACGGCGCCGATATCGTCATCGTCAACACCTGCGGCTTCCTCGACAGCGCCAAGCAGGAATCGCTCGGCGCCATCGGCGAGGCGATGGCCGAGAACGGCAAGGTCATCGTCACTGGCTGCATGGGCGCGGAGCCCGAGCAGATCGAGGCGGCCTATCCCGGCGTGTTGTCGATCACGGGCCCGCAGCAATATGAGAGCGTACTGGAAGCCGTGCACCGCGCGCTGCCGCCGGTGCACAATCCGCACCTCGACCTGGTGCCGCCGCAGGGCATCAAGCTGACGCCGCGGCACTATGCCTATTTGAAGATTTCCGAAGGCTGCAACAACCGCTGCAGTTTCTGCATCATTCCAACGCTGCGCGGCGATCTCGTCTCGCGCCCGGCCAACGACGTGCTGCGCGAGGCGGAAAAACTGGTCGCCGCCGGCGTCAAGGAATTGCTTGTCATTTCGCAGGACACCTCGGCCTATGGCGTCGACATCAAATATGCCGACAGCCCGTGGAAGGATCGCCAGGTCCGCGCCAAGTTCTACGATCTCGCGAAAGAACTCGGCGATCTCGGCGCATGGGTGCGGCTGCAGTATGTCTACCCCTACCCGCATGTCGACGAAGTCATCGGACTGATGACCGAAGGCAAGGTTTTGCCCTATCTCGACATCCCCTTCCAGCACGCCAGCCCCGACGTGCTGAAGGCGATGAAGCGTCCGGCTGCGCAGGAAAAGACGCTGGGCCGCATCAAGCAGTGGCGCGAGCAGTGCCCGGACCTCACGTTGCGCTCAACTTTCATCGTCGGCTTCCCCGGCGAAACCGACTCCGATTTTGCCTATCTGCTCGACTGGCTTGAAGAAGCCGAGATTGACCGCCTCGGCTGCTTCAAATACGAGCCGGTGGCCGGCGCGTCATCGAACGCGATCGGCAATCCCGTGCCCGACGAGGTCAAGCAGGAACGCTGGAACGCGCTGATGGCGCGGCAGCAGAAAATCTCGGCGCGCCGCCTGAAGCGCAAGGTCGGCACGCGGCAGCAGGTCATCGTCGACGAAGTCGGGCCGACAGTCGCAAAAGGCCGCTCCAAGGCCGACGCGCCGCAGATCGACGGCGCGGTCTATCTCTCCAGCCGCCGCCCGCTCAAGGTCGGCGAGATCGTCACCGCGAAGATCGAGCGCGCGGATCAGTACGACCTGCACGGCAGCGTCGCGGGGTTTTGATCATCGCCGAAGAATTCCGGCGCCACCGCGTCGCGTGATGGCGCAATCCTCTCTCGAGCTGCCGCTTGACACCGCCGGCCATTCGGCTGTATGGCCCTCCGCCATGAAACTGAACCGGACCATCCGCCGCGCCTGCCAGCGTCGTCGCACCAGCGACGATGGGCTGCGCCGTGTCCGACGACTACGCTGATCGCTTAAGTTTCAGCCAGGTTTTCGAGAAGGCCGCACCCTCAAAAGTGCGGCCTTCTTGCGTTTCGGCCTGCCCTTTTCACCCAGCACCACCAGAGGAGATCGACATGACTGACACCACCCATCCGTTCAATGCGCTGATGGAGATCACCGCCCGCCCGCCGGTGGTGTTCGTGCGCGGCGCCGGCTCCTACCTTTGGGATGATACGCGAAAGCGCTATCTCGACTTCGTGCAGGGCTGGGCCGTCAACGCGCTCGGCCATTCGCCCCCGGTGGTCGCCGAAGCGCTCGCCGCGCAGTCGAAACTGCTGCTGACGCCGAGCCCCGCTTTCTACAACGGCCCCAGCCTCAAGCTGGCGCAAGCGCTGGTCGAGAACTCTTGCTTCGACCAGGTGTTCTTCGCCAATTCCGGCGCGGAGGCCAATGAAGGCGCCATCAAGCTCGCGCGAAAATACGGCGCGAAGTTCAAGAACGGCGCGTTCGAAATCATCACCTTCGAAGGCGGCTTTCACGGCCGCACGCTCGCCACCATGGCCGCGTCGGGTAAGAAGGCGTTCGAGCCGCTGTTCGAGCCAAAAGTCTCCGGCTTCAAGAAGGCCAGGCTGAACGATCTGGACTCGGTGAAGGCGCTGATCTCGGGCAACACGGTCGCGGTGATGCTCGAGCCGATCCAGGGCGAAGCCGGCGTCTGGCCCGCGACCGATCCGTTCCTGCAAGAGCTGCGCGCGCTGACGAAAGAGCACGGCCTGCTGCTGATCGTCGACGAGATCCAGACCGGCATGGGCCGGACCGGAAAGCTGTTCGCTTACGAACACGCCGGCATCGCGCCCGACATCATGACGCTCGGCAAGGGCATCGGCGGCGGCGTGCCGCTGGCCGCCCTGCTAGCGACCAAAGCGGCGTCGTGCTTCGAGCACGGCGACCAGGGCGGCACGTTCAACGGCAATCCGTTGATGTGCGCGGCGGGACTGGCCGTGCTCGACGAAATTGCGAAGCCGGAATTTCTGAAGTCGGTCGCCGACACCGGACTGTTCCTCGAAAGCGAGCTGCAGAAACTGTCGGCGCGGCACGGCCTTGGCGAAGTCCGCGGACGCGGGCTGTTGCTGGCGCTCGACATCAAACTGCCGATCGGCGCCGCGATCGTGGCCGAAGCGCTGGCGGACGGCGTACTCATCAACGCGCCGCAGCCCGACGCGTTGCGCTTCATGCCCGCGCTCAACGTCACGCGCGAGGAGATCTCGCTGATGATCGATTGCCTCGATGCAATCCTGGTCAAGGCAGGTGCGGCGAGACGGGTGGCGTAGTCCCTCCGTCGTCATTCCGGGATGCGCCGACAGGCGCAGGCCCGGAATCCAACTAACCACATAGCCTGTCGCACGATGGATTCCGGGCTCACGGTGCGCGCGCCCCGGATCGGCTGCGTCATCGCAACCTTCCCGCGCATACGGAGTGATGGACGTGACCAGACTTGAGCCAGAGATCAGACGACTTACAAGCGCCGATGCCGTGGCCTACAGGGACATCCGCCTTGAGGGTCTGCGCTGTCATCCGGAAGCATTCGCCTCGGCATTCGAGGATGAACGAGACAGCCCGCTGGATCGTTTCAAGGAGTTGATCGTACAGTCGCGGATTTTCGGCGCATCGCTGGAGCAAAGGCTGGTCGGCGTCGTCGGGCTGCGCGCGCATGCCGAAGTCAAGCTGCGCCACAAGGCCGTGATCTGGGGCATGTATGTGCGACGTGAAGCCCGCCAGTACGGCATCGGCCAACGCCTCATCGAGGCCGCCGTCGCGCACGCCTCAAATGATGTCGAACAAATTCAACTCGCCGTCGTCACCGAGAACGAGGCCGCGCGCCGGCTCTACGCCAAGGCAGGGTTCATCGAGTACGGCCATCAGATCAACGCGCTCAAACACGGCGGTCGCTACTACGACGACATCCTGATGGTGAAATTCCTCGGGCCGTAAAGTCTGAGGAATCAGATGTGATGACAACCACGAAGAAGGCGCGCTCCCTCTCGCGCCTGCGAAATATTTTTCCGAACCGAGCGCGTCATCGACCGCATCGAATCTATTTTCAAGTTGGAGAGAGCCAGGCTCAGAAAAGGCGCATTTGATCGCAAGCATGACAGCGGTTTGACGGGAGGATGAATAGTTAGGGGGAGGAAAATGATCACCCAAGCCTTTGACAGCCGGACCATGGCGAGGATGCAAGAGGCTCTTGAGCGCGCGTGTTTGCTTCTTCCGACAGGCGGAGAACACAGTGCCCGTCGGATGATCGCCAACAAAATAATCGAATGCGCGCAACGTGGTAACACCAGCCTGATTGAGCTGACGGAGGCCGGATACGCGGCTTCGTTACAACTGGCGGCTGGTGCGGATGACGCCGGGGACCATGACGAAAGTCATGACGGATTGGAGCCGTTGGAGTTCATGCCCGATCACGTCTAGTGGGCGTGTTCGGTACCGGCACGGGATGGCTCGACGTGATCGTCGCCACGATTGTGGCAGCGCTTTCGAGTGCGGTGATCGTGTTGCTACGGAGGGCTCGGCGGAGCCCTCTTAGCTCAGAAAAAATGCAACAATCGCGAGCGCGATGGGGAGCGCCGCCCCGACCACCCATGCGAAAATATTGAACGCGGCCTCTCTGCTCATGATGCACCTCATTGCATTGCGGAACAGAGGCTTCCAAGTCTCGAAACTCTACGCGCGTGGTGCGATTTTGTTGTCGCGCGCATTGACGCACGCGCTTTTGACGCGGCTTGCGAGGTTATGCGCATTGCGAGGAACCGCTGCCGCTTAAGACTGCGCCGGTCCCGGTATCGTTCCGCCCGAGACGGAGCTACCGCGAAAGCGGGTGCGGCAAGACGGGTGGCGTAACCTCTCTCGTCGTCATTCCGGGATGCGCCGATAGGCGCAGGCCCGGAATCCAACTAGCGGCGTAGCCAGTCGCACGATGGTTCCCCCGATGTGCAACTGCACATCTGAGGTTCACGCTTCGCGTGCCCCGGAATGACGGAGAGGCCTCTACGGCCGCAAGATTGCCGCGCCAATGGCATCCGGCTCTCCCGCTCCGTATGCGTATTCGCCGCGTCCTTCAGCGCATGGGCGTGATTGATCGGCGTGATGCCCGTCCATACGGCCATCAAAGCTCCACCTCGTGCTACGACGATCAGCCATTCGAGGGTTTCGACGGCGGTTTCTCGCGCCACGGTCTGATGAGAAGAGAAGCAGCAAACCAGCAACCGTAGACGACAATGCCAAGCGCAATGGCGCCGAACAGTCCGTCGAGACCAAGATCGGTTTTCTCAACCACGATCCAGCCGACGATCGTTGCCGTCATCATCCGTGCGAAGCTCGCCATCAACGGTGCCGTCATTCGTCCCGCCCCCTGGCTTGCGAAGTTGAGGCTGATGCCGAGGCCGAACAGGCAATAAAATGGTGCGACGTGACGGATATAGGATATGCTGGCTTCGGCAACCTGATCGTCGGAGGTGAAGAGCCTCGACCACGCCTCAGGAAACAGGGCGACCAACCAGCCGATCAAACCGACGGCTGCGAAAGCGGTCAGCCCTCCGATCCAGGCCACCCTCATGGCGCGTTGCCATGCTCCCGCGCCGCCTGCCACGCCGACCAGCGTGGTGAGGCCGGAGCCGATACCGAATGCGACCGGCGCAATCATATATTCCATCCGGGCGCCGATGCCATAACCCGCAAGCGCAGCCACGCCGAAGCGTCCTGCAAATCCGACCATCAAGACCGCCGTGAGGTTAGCCATCAGCGTCGTCATCGAACCCAATACCCCGACGCGCAATATTTCCCGGAAGATCCGCCATTGAAGACGAAGGCCGTCCCACTTCGGAACGAAGCCCAGCCGGCCACCGCGGATGGCGCGGACCTGGAAGACGGTCGTTCCCGTGGCCGCGCAAAGCGCCGCTACAGCAGAACCTGCGACGCCCAACCCCGGCCATCCGGCCATACCGAGCGTCAGTATTCCCGATAGCGGAACATAGGCGATCGACGCGAGCAAGCCGACGCGGGCCGGCGTGGCCGTGTCACCGCTGCCACGCAACAGCGCAGCACTGAACGCGCTTGCCCAGATCGCCGCCGCGCCGGTGAAGATGACGTGACTGAAGCACAGCGCGCGCTCCAGTGCAGCTCCGCTGCCGCCGAGCAGTTGAAACAGCCACGCAGCGCAGACCCAGTCGAGCACAGCAAAGCTCGCACCCAAAGCGGCCGCCAGGAACAAGGCGTGCAGCACGATCGCTTGCGCATCGTCCGACCGGCCCGCGCCAAGGGCGCGCGCGATCGCCGAGGCGACCCCACCGCCCATGCCGCCATTGGCGATGTTGAACATCAGGGTGACGAACGGGATGACCAACGCCATGCCGGCCAGTGCGTCCGTGCCCAAACGGCCGACAAAAATGCCGTCGGCGATGGCAACGAGGACTTGCGTGAGCATGAGCGCCGTGGTCGGGCCAGCCAACAACAGCAGGCTCCGGCCAATCGGCGCGGTCAGCAGCGGGTGAGACACGGGAAGCTCCGAAGGAGGAAAAATCGACGCGATCAATCAACGCGGGCTCTGCGAGAGCAGGCCGAAGAGTGGTCAGTGACAAGGCCGAAAGCCCGTGCTCTGACCGTTGATTAGCGCTGATTCATTTTCCAGATGTCCTCGGATTTCCAGGTTTCTCGATTTCCAAGTTTCTCGGTTTCCAAGTTTCTCGGTTTCCAAGTGTCCCTAGAGTGCGGTGGCCCCGCTTGAATGGCAAGGGCATTCTTCGACAACCGGCCTCGCGCATTCAAGCGCCCGAACCGGTTTCGTGTAGGAGATGCGAACACGCGGACAACGAATGAACTGCCGCAAAAGCCGGTGCGGCAAGACGGGTGGCGTAACCTCTCTCGTCGTCATTCCGGGATGCGCCGATAGGCGCAGGCCCGGAATCCAACTACCGGCATGGCCAGTCGCACGATGGATTCCCCGATGTACAATTACACATCTGAGGTTCACGCTTCGCGTGCCCCGGAATGACGGAGAGGCCTCTACGGCCGCAAGATCGCCGCCCCCGTCGTCATCCGGCTCTCCAGCTCCGTATGCGCCTTCGCCGCATCCTTCAGCGCGTAGGCGTGGTTGATCGGCACGTGCAGCTTGCCGTTGATGACAGCCGCAAACAACGTGTCGGCGCCTTCGAGCAGTTCCTTGCGGGTGGACACATAGTCGTTGAGCTTGGGCCGGGTCGCGAACAGCGAGCCGTGGTTGTTGAGTTCGGCGAGCGGAAACGGCGGCACCGGGCCGGAGGCGTTGCCGAAACTGACGAACAGGCCACGGGGCCGCAGGCACGACAGCGAGCCCGGGAACGTGGTCTTGCCGACGCCGTCATAGACCACGTCGCAGAGTTCATTGCGGCTGATCTGTTTCACCCGCGCGACAAAGTCTTCCTCGTTGTAGAGGATGACGTGGTCGCAGCCGTTGGAGAGCGCGAGATCGGCCTTGGCCTTGGAGCCTACGGTGCCGATGACATGCGCGCCGAGCGCCTTGGCCCACTGGCAGGCCAGCAGCCCGATGCCGCCGGCGGCGGCGTGGATCAGCACGCGGTGGCCGGGTTCGACCTTGAAGGTCTTGTGCAGCAGGTACCAGACCGTCAGCCCCTTGAGCATCAGCACGGCGCCCTGCTCGTAGGTGATGTGGTCGGGCAGCTTGACCAGCTTGTCGGCCGGGATCACCCGCTCGCTGGCGTAGCCGCCAAGGTTGAAGTAATAGGCGACGCGGTCGCCGGGATGGAAATTGGTGACGCCCGGGCCGACGGCCACGACCTCCCCGGCGGCTTCATTGCCGGCGATGAACGGCAGGCCCGGCGCCTTGTAGAGGCCGGTGCGGAAATAGACGTCGATGAAATTCAGGCCGACGGCGTGCTGGCGGAGGCGGACCTCCCCCGGGCCCGGCGCGGCCACCTCGACATCCTCATACACCAGGGCTTCCGGACCCCCCACCTTGTGCACGCGCACGGCCTTGGTCATGACAGTCTCTCCCTTGGTATTGCAGGCGCCCAATCTGGCTGCGAACGAAAGCCATCGCCGCCGCCTTGTCAACTGATCGGCGGAAGCCGGCTACTTGGCCGCCTTCCGGCGGTTGCGCCCGGCGAGCACATTGAACAGTTCGACGGCCGCCGCAAACAACATGGCAAAGTAGATATAGGCGCGCGGGATGTGGAATTGGAATCCGTCCGCCACCAGCGCCATGCCGATCAGCACCAGGAAGGCCAGCGCCAGCATCTTGGTGGTAGGGTGATCGGCGACGAACGCGGCCACCGGGCCCGACGAGACGTACATGACGATACAGGCGATCACGACGGCCGCGACCATGATCTCGATCTCCTGCGCCATGCCGATCGCGGTGATGATCGAGTCCAGCGAAAACACCAGATCGACGATGATGATCTGGACGATCACCCAGAAGAATGCCTTGGACCCCGCGCCGGTCCCGGAATCGGTTCCAGCTTCACGCGCTTCCACCTCGCCATGAATTTCATGCGTTGCCTTGGCGATCAGGAACGCGCCGCCGCCGATCAGGATGATGTCCCTCCATGACAACGCAACGTTCTTCACGGTGATGACGGGCTCGGTCAGTCCAATCAGCCACACCAGCATGCTGAGCAAGACGATGCGGAACACCAGCGCCAGCAGCAATCCGATCTGGCGCGCGCGCTTGGCCTGCTCCGGCGGGATGCGCGAGACGATCACCGAAATGAAGATCACATTGTCGATGCCGAGGACGATTTCCAGCGCCGTCAATGTCAGCAGCGCCGCCCAGGCTTCGGGGCTTGTCAATAATTCCATCATGCTCTGAACGACTTCATTTGGCGAATCACCGCGTCACTTCCGATCACATAAAGCGCAATCGCGCAAAGCCCGGCAACCACGGGCGCGCCGACGTTGAAGTCGCGGACCAGCGTATAGACCGCCAGCCCGGCGCCAACGGCCATCAGCCACAGCGTCAGCCAGCGCAGACGCACCACCCGGATCGGATGTAGCACATGAAACGGCGCAAACGTCAGCGCAATCAGGACGGCGATGCCGAGCGTCGACAGAACCGGCGGCAGGTGCAGCAGGAACAGATAGAACGCGGCGGCGTTCCACAGCGCAGGAAACCCGCGGAAATGATTGTCGGACGCCTTCATGCGCCGGTCGGCAAAATACAGCGCGCCCGATACCATGATGCCGATGCCGAGCAGCGGCGCCGCCAGCGGCAGCAACAGCCCGCTGGCGGTAATCGCATAGGCCGGAACGAACACATAGGTCAGGAAATCAACGACGAGATCGAGCGTATCGCCGGACCAGTTCGGCTGCAGCCGCACGACGTCCAGCCGGCGTGCCAGCGGACCGTCGATTGCATCCACGATCAGGGCGATGCCGAGCCAGCCGAACATGCTGGCCCAGTGCTCGCGCACCGCCTCCAGCATCGCCAGCAGCGCGATGCCGGCCCCCATCGCCGTGAAGATATGGACGGCGAAGGCGGCGGTCCGCGCGCGGATGGTCGCCGGGAGAGATTCTGGTGCGGTGGTCTGGTCCATTGCTCCGGCTTTGCTATCAGGAATCGCCGCGATTTGCATACCGCCGCTTGCGGCGTTCGGCCGCGCGATTGCGTGGAAACTTTTTGGCCGGTTAATGGCTTGAAAATGCCGGCCTAACCGTCAATTGTCCGGTATGGACAATGCATCGCAGATTTATGACGCCGCCGTGATCGGTGGCGGCCCGGCTGGGCTGACCGCTGCTGTCGCGCTGGCTGTGACCGGCGCGAAAACCGCCCTGCTCGCCCGCCGCGCCCCCTATGCCGACAACCGCACCACGGCGCTGCTGGGCGCCTCGACCGATCTGCTGGAACGCCTCGACGTCTGGCCCCTCTGCCACGACAAGGCCGCCGCCCTGCGGACCATGCGGCTGGTCGACGATACCGGCCGGCTAATCCGCGCGCCCGAAGTGCGCTTTACCTCCGACGAGATCGGCCTCGACCAGTTCGGCTACAACATCGACAACAGATCGTTAATGGTTGCGCTCGAAGCGCGTGCCGCCGAGCTTTCGAATTTGACTCGATTTGACGATGAGGCGGCAACGATCGACCCGCAGGATGCGAGCGTCATCATCCATACGGCCGATGGCGAGCAGCTCGCGGCGCGGCTGGTGATCGGTGCCGATGGCCGGCATTCCCCATCCCGCGCGGCGGCCCGGATCGGAACCAGCCGCCGCGACCTGCATCAATCGGCACTGACGTTCAACATCTCGCACGCGCGTCCCCACAACGGCATCTCCACCGAGTTTCACACCGCGCAAGGCCCGTGCGTGTTCGTGCCGCTGCCCGGCAATCGCTGCAGCGTGGTGTGGGTGGCAATGACGCGCGAGGCCGCACGGTTGATGTCGCTCGGCGACGACGAATTGTCCGAGGCCGCGGAGCGGCAGTCGCACTCCATTCTCGGCCGCGTCCAGGTCGAAGGCGGACGAAATCTGTTTCCGCTGGCGATCGAGAGGCCCGACAAGTTCGCCAGCCATCGCGTCGCGCTGGTCGGCGAGTCCGCCCACGTCGTGCCGCCGATCGGCGCGCAAGGACTCAACATGGGCCTGCGCGACGCCGCCGACATCGCGGACATCGCAGGCCACGCGATCTCGCTCGGCGAGGATCCCGGCTCGCCCGCCGTGCTGGCGCGCTACCAGTCCGCCCGCCGCGCCGATGTCGCCAGCCGCCTGATCGCCATCGACGTCGCCAACCGTTCCCTGCTCAGCGATTTCATCGGCATCCAGTCGCTGCGCGCCGCCGGCATGCACCTGCTCGGCTCATTCGGCCCGCTGCGCCGGCTGGCGATGCGCGAGGGCCTGGCGCCGAGCTGGAGGCGCGTCGGTTAGCTCCGCTGCGTAGCCCGGGCGAGCGCAGCGACCCCGGGGTCTGCTCCCGCATATCGCAAGAGCTCATGCGGGCTACGAATGCCCGCTGGAATGACTATATAAAACAACACCTTGCCTACTGTGCATGGGGTTGTTTTGCATGTTTTGTGTTGTGCCCGCTCACGGAAACACCAGCCGCCCGTTCTGGATGAACCACATCACGCTGGTCAGCGTAACCACGGAGGCGAACGTCCCGATCAGCACGGCGACGGAGGCCGGCTCGATCCAGGTGTTGTTCTGCCGGGCGATCACGAACACATTGAGCGCCGGCGGCAGCGCGGCCATCAGCACCGCGGTCGCCGCCCAGGGCTGCGCAAACGGTCCGAACAGCAGCATCAGGCCGAACACGATCAAGGGATGGATCAGCAGCTTGATCGCGATCACGCCGGGCACTTCCCACGGCACGCGGTCGAACGGACGCAGCGCCACGGTGACGCCGAGCACGAACAGCGCGGTCGGCGCCGCGGCGTTCTGCAGGAACAGCAGCGTGCGGTCGAGCACCGTCGGCAGCGGAATATGGAAGGCCGCCACCAGCGCGCCCAGCACCGCCGACATGATCAGCGGGTTCATCACGATCTGCCGCGCGGCGATGCCGATCGCATGCAGCAACGACTTCTGCTCGCGATCGGTCAGCGCCATCAGCAGCGGCACGATGGTGAACAGGAAGATGCTGTCGCAGCAGAAGATCAGCGCGGTCGGCGCCGCCGCTTTCGTCCCCAGCACCGCCAGCGCCAGCCCGGGGCCCATATAGCCGATATTGCCGTACGCGCCGGCCAGGCCTGCCATGGTCGCCTTGCGCAGCGACAGTTCGCCGAAGACGCGGCCCACCACCATCGCGAGGGCGAAGGCGCTGACGGTCGCCAGGGTGGTCGCGATCAGAAACGGCGGGTTGTTCAGTTCGGCAAACGGCGTGTCCGACATGATGCGGAACAGCAACGCCGGCAGGGAAACGTACAGCAGGAAGAAGTTCATCCAGGCGAGGCCGGACTCGGGCAGGCCCCTCGCCTTGCCGCAGGCAAAGCCGATAAAAATCAATCCAAAGTAGGGAAGCGCGAGGTTGAGGATATCGGCCATCTAGGAAGGTCTTTTCGTCAGCGATTTCGGGGGTATGGCACAGGACATCGCCACCACGCGTAAAGGTTAATTCGTCCGCATGCCCCTAGCATCGGCCACAATCATGGTCTATTCGACGGGACATGATCAAAGCGCGCACCGCCAAATTCCAGATCGGGCAGATCGTCCGCCACCGGGTGTTTTCATTCCGGGGCGTGATTTTCGACATCGATCCCGAATTCAACAATACCGAGGAATGGTGGTTGTCGATCCCCGAGGAGGTACGGCCCCACAAGGATCAGCCGTTCTATCACCTGCTGGCGGAAAACTCGGAGTCCGAATACGTCGCCTATGTCTCCGAGCAGAACCTGCTGCCGGACGATTCCGGCGAGCCGATCCGCCACTCGCAGGTCGCCGAGATCTTCATCAAGGACAAGTCTGGCGGCTACCGCCCGCGCAATCCCTCGCTGAACTGACGAGCTTCATCCGCAACAAAAAAGGCGCCCCGTTCGGGCGCCTTTTGCGTTGTCCTGCTGCGGCGGCTACTTCGTCGCCGGGTTGGCGCTCTCGAGCTTCTTGCGCTGCTCTTCGGCCTTCTTCTGCAGCTCTTCCTGCAGCTTCTTCTGGTTTTCCTCGAACTGCTTCGGGTCGGTCGGCGGGCCGTCATAGGCCTTGGCGAACTCGCCCGCGAGCGGCAGCGGCAGCGTCAGCGGCGCGCCGTTGGAATTGATCGCCTGAACGACGAGGTTCTGGCCCTTCTTCAGGCTGGCGATCAGCTCGGGCGTCGCTTCGTAGTCGGACATGCAGCCGTTCTGGAAGCAGATGACGTACGGCCCCTGCAGCGGCGCGTTGCTGTCGACGATGATGCGGGTGCCGTGCACGAGCTGCATGCCGAGCGGCAGCGTCACGCGCAAAAGCTTCTTCGGCTCGCCTTCCGGCTCGATGATCACGGCGGCGATGACGGGCTGGCCGGACTCGATGCGGCCGTCCTTGCCGGTAAAGCAGACCTGCTTGGCGCCGGCTTCCTGGCCCTTCAGGCAGAACTTGGTCCAGGGCGCGTAGATCAGCTGCACCTGCTGTTCCTGCGGCTGGGCCGCGGGGGCACCGGCCGCAGGGGCCTGCTGGGCCGCCGGCGGCGCGGGCTGTTTCGGAGCCGCCTTGGGCGCGGCCTTCGGTGCGGCCGGCGCCGGCGCGGGCGTCTGGGCCTGCGCACCTGACACCATCAACGTCGCCGACAGTGCCGAGGCCGCCAACAGGGCCACAAGCTGCCCATGCGGCCGGACTGGTCCGGCCAAGATACGGAAATTCATTGCGGAAAACCCTTTCTGAACGGCAGCGCCCGAAACCGCACAGGCACCGACACCTCACCCCGCGCTTCGGCGGCTATCTCGTTGGCAATTGAGGCGGATACGTGACCTTTGTTCCCGCCCTTGCTGATTGCCCGCCTTCAATACAGCGGCAGGCGAAAAGATCAATGCCGACAGGTATCTTTGGCATTCCCGAGAGGGCGCGGCCGAAGCCTATGGTAAAGCTTTCAAGTGCGCATTTTCGAATCACACTCCTGCCCGCCAGTGACCGCCCACGGGCGTATCCGCCTGCGTGTATTGGCGTGTTTCGCCCTCGCGCTGGGTGTGGGGCGGCTGACGCCGTTTTGCGATGCAAAAGCAACCGAGAGCCACGCACTGGCGATGCATGGCACCCCGGCCCTGCCGCCCGATTTCACGCATATGCCCTACGCCGATCCGGAGGCACCGAAGGGCGGTCGGCTGGTCTGGGGCCTGCTCGGAACCTTTGACAGCCTCAATCCCTTCGTCGTCCGCGGCATCGCGATCCAGCAGATCAGGGGGTTCGTGGTCGAGAGCCTGATGACGCGGGGCAACGACGAGGCTTTCACGCTTTACGGCCTGCTGGCCAAGAGCGTCGAGACCGACGATGCGCGCAGCTACGTCACCTTCCGCCTCAACCCCAAAGCGCGCTTTTCCGACGGCAAGCCGGTCACGGCCGACGACGTGCTGTTCTCCTGGGAACTGTTGCGCGACAAGGGCCGGCCCAATCACCGCCAGTACTATTCCAAGGTCGTGAAAGGCGAGGCGCTTGATCCGCTTACCGTGCGATTCGACTTCGGCGGCATCAACGACCGCGAGCTGCCGCTGATCCTCGGCCTGATGCCGGTGTTGCCGCGGCACGCGGTCGATCCCGCGACCTTCGAGGAAACGACGATGACCGGACCGGTCGGTTCCGGCCCCTATCGCGTCGCCGCCGTCAAGCCGGGAGCCAGCGTGACGCTGACCCGCAATCCCGATTACTGGGGCCGCGATCTGCCGGTCAATCGCGGCTTGTGGAACTTCGACGAGATCCGGCTCGATTATTACCGCGAGTCCAACGGCCAGTTCGAGGCGTTCAAACGCAGCCTCTACGATTTTCGCGTCGAATACGAACCGCTGCGCTGGCATGAGGGCTACGATTTTCCGGCCGCCCGCAGCGGCGAAGTGATCCGCGACACCATCAGGCCTGGGACGCCGCAGCCGTCGGAATTTTTGGTGTTCAACACCCGCCGCCCGGCGTTTTCGGACATCCGCGTGCGCCAGGCGCTGACGCTGCTATTCGATTTCGAGTGGATCAACCGCAACTACTTTTTCGGCCTCTACCCGCGCGCGGCGGGGTTCTTTGCGGGATCCGAACTGTCCGCCTATGGCCGCCCGGCCGACGACCGCGAGCGCGAACTTCTAAAACCGTTCTCGGAGCGCATCCCGCCGGAGATCCTCGACGGCAGCTACCGCCTGCCCGTCACCGACGGCTCGGGACGCGACCGGACGACGCTGCGCAGCGCCCTCAAATTGCTGTCGGACGCCGGCTACGAACTCGACGGCGCCGTGTTGCGGCAGCGAACCACAAAAACCCCCTTCACCTTCGAAATCCTGGTGACCACGCGCGATCAGGAGCGGATCGCGCTCGCCTATCAGCGCGACCTCAAGCGCGCCGGCATCGAGGCCAGCGTTCGCGCGGTCGATCCGGTGCAGTTCGACCAGCGCCGTCTCGCCTACGAATTCGACATGCTGCAGAACCGCTGGGATCAATCGCTCTCCCCCGGCAACGAGCAGTCGTTCTACTTCGGCAGCCAGGCCGCCGATATTCCAGGCACCCGGAACTACATGGGGGCCAAGGAGCCGGCTATCGACGCCCTGATCGCCGTGCTGCTCGAAGCGCGGGAGCGGCCGGCCTTCATCTCCGCGGTGCGGGCGCTGGACCGGGTTTTGATGTCGGGGTTTTACGCTATCCCCGTCTTTAACATGCAGGATCAATGGATCGCACGCTGGAATCGGATAGAACGATCCAAGGCTACCGCGCTAACCGGCTACCTCCCGGAAACCTGGTGGCGGAAGCCCGAAGCGAAGTGAATGACCCTACCGTGCAACCCTCATGACAGAGCCGAAGTAACGCCGTGACCCAGCCCACCGCTTCGCCAACGCTCGATACGCTGTTCAAACGGAACCTGGCGCGGCAGCCGGATGCGCTGGCGCTGGTCGATCCGCTCAACAAGCAGCGCGTGACCGGCCAGCCGCCGAAGCGGCTCACCTTCGCGCAGGCCGACCGCATGATCTCGGCGCTATCGGCGCATTTCATCGAATCCGGCCTGCCGTCCAATTCGGTCATTGCGATTCAACTGCCCAACACCATCGAATTCGCACTCACCGTGCTCGCCGCCTTCCGCGCCGGCCTCGTCGTTGCGGTGCTGCCGCTGCTCTGGCGGCAGTCGGAACTGACCATGGCGCTCAACCGCACCGCGGCGCGGGGGATCGTGACCTCGAGCACGATCGACGGCGTGGTCTATTCCGACATCGCCATGAACGCCGCCGCCGAGGCCTTTTCAATCCGCCATGTTTGCGGCTTCGGCAACGATTTGCCCGAAGGGATGGCCTCGCTCGACAACGCGATTTTCCGGGAATCCCTGACCACACGCGCGGTGATCCAGGACGGCCGCAAGGCGGCGCTGATTTCCTTCGACGTCACCGCAGACGGCTTCCGACCAGTCCCCCGCGCCCATCTCGGCCTGATCGCCGGAGGCCTTGCGATATCGCTCGAAAGCGACGTGCCGCAAGGCGCAACGGTGCTGTCGGCGTTCTCGCCGATGTCGTTTGCCGGCCTCACGTCGTCGCTGGCGGTCTGGCTGCTGTCGGGCGGAACGCTGGTGCTGCACCATCCGTTCGACGAGGAGGCGCTGGAGCAGCAAATCAACGAGCAGTCCTGCGACACGCTGATTGCGCCGGCGCAACTGGCGTTGCGGCTCGACGAGATGGATCTCGCCACGCGGATGCCGAGCCTGCGCAATGTCATCGGCCTGTGGCGCACACCCGAACAGGTCGGCTCCAGCGCGGCCTGGGCCTCGAAGCAGGCGACGCTGACCGACGTCTATCTGTTCGGCGAGGCCGGGCTGTTCGGCGCGCGCCGGATTGCAGACGACGGCACGCCCGCACGCATCAAGCCCGGCCCCCACGGCGCCCCGCGCGACTTGCCGGGCTCGTCGATCGCCGGCGATATCGTGCTGACGCCGCGCGGCACGCTCGGACTGCGCGGGCCGATGGTGCCGGTCGCGGCCTATGCGCCGCCTCCCCCGCCAAGCGACTCCCTGATCGCAGCGCCGCCGCGCGACTACGTCGACACGGACTACGCCGCGCGGCTCGACCGCGTGACCGGCGCGGTCAACATCACCGCGCCGCCGTCCGGTGTCATGGCCGTCGGCGGTTACCGCTTTCTGGCGCAGGACCTGCAAGAATGGGCGCGGCGGCTGGGCCAGGGCGCGCTGCTGACCGCCCTGCCCGACCGCCTCAGCGGCCACCGGCTCGCCGGCCGTGCGATCGACAATGCGAGGGCCCGCGAGGCGCTGGCAGAACTCGGTCTTAACCCCTTGATGATCGAAGCATTTCGCGATCGGAACAACGCCGTCTGAAGATCTTCTTAAGGCTGGCGTTGACGCTGCATTAAGCGCCGCACACTAGACTCGTGGCTCCCAGACGCGCCCTGACACGAGTTCCAAAGAATGTCCCAGCAAGGTCCGATCCTCGTCGTGTCAGCCGCGAGGCGGCCGTCCTTTGCCACCACGCTTGACATCGGCCGGCTGTTCCCGGTGGTCGAGACCGAATGGGCCGATGCGGTGCAGGCGGTCGAACAGGTGCAACCGGCAGCCGTGCTGGCATCAAGCGCCGACGCCGATGCGGCCGGACTGGCGCAACTGGCCGAGTGCGCTGCGGCACGTCAGCCCTACCTGCCACTGATCGCGGTCAATCCGGATCGGCCGCATCCTGACAACGTCATTCCTTTCCTTCAGACCCAAGGTGGCAGTCCGGACCGCCTGGTAGCGCGCCTGCGCGCCGCGCTGCGCGTGCGCTCGCTGCATGCAACGGTGATGCGCCGGCTGGTGCCGTCGACACCGATGGCGTTGTCGCAGATCGATCCGGCGCGCGACACCACCATGCTGCTGATCGGCCGCGGCAGCGCCTATCCAGCGCTGTCGGTGGCGCTCGGCGAGCGCACCGGCGTGGTCGGCGCGCTGTCGATCGAGGCCGCCGCCAAGCATCTCAACGTCAGGGACATCGACGGCATCGTGCTCGGCGAGGGTTTTAGCCCGCGCGTGATCGACGCCTTCCTCACCGTGCTGACGGAGGACGCCCGCTTCCGCAACCTTCCCATCATCGTGACGGCGTGCGACCTGGCGCCGACCTACGATCTGCCGAACCTTGAGGTCGTTTCCGACGCCGCTGCCGAGGTGGTCGCGACCGCACTCCCGCTGGTCCGTCAGCATACCTTCGAAGCGCTTCTGAGCCGCACGCTGAAGGCCATCGACGCCGACGGCCTGATCGATGCGCGGACCGGCCTGCTTACCCCGGAGGCCTTCGAGCGCGACTTCGCCAGCGCGATCTACCAGACCCAGCAGCGCGGCGGCGGATTGTCGGTCGCCCGCTTCGCGTTCGATCCCGAACATCCCCGCGCGCAATTCGACGGCGCGCGGATCATCAGCCGACTAATGCGGCAAATGGATTTTGGCGCTGCCCTTGAGGACGGCTCGGTTGTCGTGGTGTTCGCCGAAGCCGATCTGAAGTCAGCGCACAGCATTGCGCGGCGGCTGTCGAGCGTGATGCGCCATACCAGTCACGGTCACCGCGACGCACGATCGGAGCCGGCCGTCACGGTCGCCGCACTGATGCCGAACGATTCAGCGAAATCGCTGCGGTCGCGGTTGCAGGAAGACGCCCATCGCGCCGCATCGTGACGAGGCTTGCGTCTATCTACGTCGCGAGTGAAGAAGCAATCCTGCTTCATGCGGCCCAATGGCCTGCCTCGCTGCGCTCGGCATGAAGTTACCTGAACTGCGCTATGCCGCCTTCTTGCTCTCGGCGAGGTTGGCGAGTTGCCGCAAGATCTCGGTCGTCCCCATCAGCCGCTCTTCCGGGGTCTTCCACACCTGCAGGAACACCACCTTCATGTCCGGCCGTACCTTTGCGGCCTGGCCGTGCTGCCGGATGAAGAACACCAGCCGGTCCGGCTGCGCGAACTTGTTGTCGCGGAAGGTGATGACGGCGCCCTTCGGTCCGGCATCGACCTTCTCGACATTGGCGCGCCGGCAATAGGCCTTGATCGCCGCGACTTTGAAGAGATAGCGGACTTCGTCCGGCAGCACGCCGAAACGATCGCGCATCTCGGCGGCGAAATTGTCGATCTCCTCGTCGGTCTCGAGATCGGCGAGCCGGCGATACAGCGACAGCCGCACCGCGAGGTCGTTGACGTAATCCTCGGGGATCAGCACCGGCATGCCGATGGTGATCTGCGGCGACCAGCGGTCCGCGGCAGGCTCGGTGACGCCGGCCTTGAGGTTGAGGATCGCCTCCTCCAGCATCGATTGATAGAGCTCGAAGCCGACTTCCTTGATGTGGCCGGACTGCTCCTCGCCGAGCAGATTGCCGGCGCCCCGGATATCGAGGTCGTGCGAGGCGAGCTGGAAGCCCGCGCCGAGCGTTTCCAGCGACTGCAGCACTTTCAGCCGCCGCTCGGCTTGTGCCGTGATCTTCTGCTGCGCCGGAAGCGTGAACAGGGCGTAGGCGCGCAGCTTCGAGCGCCCCACGCGTCCACGGAGCTGGTAGAGCTGCGCCAGGCCGAACATGTCGGCGCGGTGCACGATCAGCGTGTTGGCGGTCGGGATGTCGAGGCCGGACTCGATGATCGTGGTCGAGAGCAGGATGTCGTATTTGCCGTCGTAGAACGCCGACATGATGTCCTCGATCACGGTCGGCGCCATCTGGCCGTGTGCAACCGCGACCTTCATCTCCGGCACGTTCTTGTCGAGAAAATCCTTGACGCTGGCGAGGTCCTCGATCCGCGGCACGACGTAGAACGCCTGGCCGCCGCGGTAGCGCTCGCGCAGCAAAGCCTCGCGGATCATCAGCGGGTCGTGCGGCGCCACGAAGGTGCGCACCGCGAGGCGATCGACCGGGGGCGTGGCGATGATCGAGAGATCGCGCACGCCGGTCAGCGCCAGTTGCAGCGTGCGCGGAATCGGCGTGGCGCTCAGCGTCAACACGTGCACCTGCGCCCGCAACTGCTTCAGCCGCTCCTTGGCGCTGACGCCAAAGTGCTGCTCCTCGTCGACGATCAGAAGCCCGAGATCCCTGAACTTGATCGACTTGCCGAGCAGCGCGTGGGTACCCACCACGATGTCGACCTGGCCATCGGTCAGTCCCTTCTTGACCTGCGTCAGCTCCTTCGCCGGGATCAGGCGCGAGGCCTGCGCGACGTTGACCGGAAACCCGCGAAAACGCTCGGCGAAATTCTTGCTGTGCTGACGGGCCAAGAGCGTCGTCGGCACCACCACGGCGACCTGCTTGCCGTCGAGCGCTACCGCAAACGCCGCGCGCAGCGCCACCTCGGTCTTGCCGAAGCCGACGTCGCCGCAGATCAACCGGTCCATGGGCCGGCCGCTTTCGAGGTCCTTCAGCGTGGACGTGATGGCGCCGAGCTGGTCCTCGGTTTCTTCATACGGGAAGCGCGCGCAGAACTCGTCATAGACATGGGGCTGTACCGGCATTTTCGGCGCTTCGTGCAGCTGCCGTTCGGCCGCGATCTTGATCAGTTCGCCGGCGATCTCGCGGATGCGGTTCTTGAGTTTTGCCTTGCGCGCCTGCCAGCCGCCGCCGCCGAGCCGATCCAGTTCGACATTGGCGCCGTCGGAGCCGTAGCGCGACAGCAGTTCGATGTTCTCGACCGGCAGGAACAGCTTTGTTTCGGCGGCGTAACGCAGTTCGAGGCAGTCATGCGGCGCGCCACCAACCTCGATGGTCTGCAGGCCCACAAAGCGCCCGATGCCGTGCTCGACGTGAACCACGAGATCGCCGGTGGCGAGACTTGTGACTTCGGAGATGAAGTTGTCGAGCTTGCGGCTCGATTTGCGCGGCCGCACCAGACGGTCGCCCAGAATGTCCTGCTCGCTGATGACGGCGAATTCGTCGGTCTCAAAGCCGCTTTCCATGCCGACCACGGCCAGCATGGTCTCGTTGCGCGGCGTCGCCTGCACCGTGCGCCAGGCGTTGACGCTGGTGAGGTTGGCAAGCTTGTGGTCGCGCAGCATGCTGTCCATGCGGTCGCGCGATCCTTCGCTCCACAGCGTGATCACCACCTTCTTGCGCTGGGCCTGCAGCGCCTGCACATGCGCCACCACGGCTTCGAACACGTTGACCGATGTGTCGGCGCGCTCGGGCGTGAAATTGCGGCCCTGACGCGCGCCGGCGTCGAACACATCAGTGCTGTCGTCCGGCACCGCAAACGGCGTCAGCCGCGCCACCGCAGCCTCAGCCAGGCGTTCGGTCCACTCGGATTCCGTCAGATAGAGCCGATCCGGCGGCAACGGCTTGTAGATCGCGCCGGAGCCTGGATGATCCAGCGCCTCGCGCCGCGCCTCGTAATAATCCTGGATCTGCTTGAAACGCTCGCGGGCGGCGTCCTCGCCCTGCGGCTCGATCGCGACCGGCGCGCCGTCGAGATAATCGAACAGCGTGTCCATCCGCTCCTGGAACAGCGGCAGCCAGTGCTCGATGCCGGGATGGCGGCGGCCCTCGCTGACGGCTTCATACAGCAGGTCGTCGCGCTGCGGCGCGCCGAAGGTCGCGACATAGCCCATGCGGAAGCGGCGGATGGTTTCGGTGACGAGCTGGAATTCCGAGACCGGAACCAGATCGAGCGCGCGCATGCCGAGCAGCGTGCGCTGGGTTTCGGCGTCGAAAGTGCGGATCGATTCGAGGGAGTCGCCGAAGAAGTCAAACCGCACCGGCTGATCGAGGCCGGCCGGAAACAGGTCGAGGATGCCGCCGCGTACGGCATATTCGCCGGGCTCGCGTACGGTCGAGGAGCGGTTGTAGCCATTGTGCTCCAGCCAGGCCACGATCGAGTCCATCGGCACGACATGGCCGGGCGCCACCGACAGCGCCTGCGCCGCGACGACTTCGCGGGCCGGCACGCGCTGCACGATGGCGTTGACCGTGGTCAGCACGATCAGCGGCTTGTCGCTGCCCGTCAGGCGCGACAGCCGCGCCAGCGTGGTCAGGCGTTGCGCCAGGATGCCGCCATGCGGCGACACCCGGTCATAGGGCTGGCAGTCCCAGGCCGGAAACTGCATCACCGGCAGATCGGGCGCGAAGAATTCCAGCGCCCGCGCCAGCTGCTGCATGCGCGGGCCGTCGCGGCAGACCACGGCCAGACTCACGGCGGGCGGTTTCGGCCGTGCCGCCACCGCGCGCGCCAGATCGGAGACGACCAGTCCCTCGGCGCCTTCGGCAACGTTGGCGAAGGTCAGCGCGCGGCCGGGAGCCAGCAGCGTTGCGGGCGATTTGACCGGCGCCTTCATGCGTCGCGGTCCACGGCGCGAAACGACTTGATGCGGTGGAACAGCGCGGTCGCGTATTCCGGATCAAGCGGCGCGTCGCCGATCAACGCGGCAGAGAGATCGGGATCGGGCAGCTCGATCAGTTGCTCGAGATCGGCCAGTTCATCATCGCGCAGGGTCGATATCTCTGCATCCGCAAAGCGGCCGAGGATAAGATCCATCTCGCGGGTACCGCGATGCCAGCAGCGGAACAAAAGCCGCTTGCGGCGGTCGTCGAGGCCGCCGCTCGACCGTGTCGTACCCGTCATTTCCCTGGTCCCATCCGAACGCCAAAAGCCCGGCGTGCCGGGCGGGGTTGATATAGCGACCAGGGCAGCCAATGTCAGCCCTTTGTATTCGCGATTATCAACTGTCCTGTCATTGCCGGGCTTGACCCGGCAATCCATCCTCTCTTGAAGATGGATGCGCGGGTCAAGCCCGCGCATGACACCTGCATGCGACGAGAGCTCGATGCGCCCCACTTTGCTCAATCCTTTGTTTGCGCCGGTCACGACCCTTCCAGGGGTCGGGCCGAAGCAGGACAAGCTGCTGCGCTATCTGCTGTCGCGCGATGAGACGCCGCGGCTGGTCGATCTGCTGCTGCATTTGCCGGCCAGCGTGATCGACCGCCGGGCGCAGCCGAAGATTCGCGAAGCGGTTCAGGGAACCATGGTGACGCTGGAAGTCACCGTCGATCGCCACCGGCCGCCGCCGCCGCGCAATTCGCGCGCACCCTATCTCGTCTACGCCTCTGACGAAACCGGCGACGTGGTGCTGACATTCTTTCGCGCCAAGCCCGGTTATGTCGAAAAGCTGCTGCCGGTCGGCGAGAAGCGCTATGTCTCCGGCACGCTGCAAATGTATGACGGCACCCCGCAGATCGTGCATCCCGATCGCGTGGTGGACGAGGCCGGATTTGCCAAACTCAGCGGCATCGATCCCGTCTATCCGCTCACCGAGGGCCTGGCGCTCGGCTCGCTGCGCCGCGCGATCGCGCAGGCGCTGCTGAAACTGCCTGATTTGCCCGAGTGGATCAGCCCGGAAGTCATCCGTCGCTGCAGCTTTCCGCCGATCCGCGAGGCGCTGAACCGCGTGCATGTGCCGGTCGAGCTTACCGACATCTTGCCCGATGGTCCGTTCTGGTCGCGGCTCGCCTTCGACGAACTGCTCGCCGGTCAACTGGCGCTGGCACTGGTGCGCGCGCAGCTGCGGCGGCCGGCCGGCGACCGCAATGCCGGCGACGGCCATTTGCGCCACAAGATCATCGACGCCCTGCCCTACGCATTGACGTCCTCACAGCGCGAGGCGGCCGCGGCGATCGCCGAGGATCTGCGGCAGCCGGTGCGGATGCTGCGGCTGCTGCAGGGCGACGTGGGGTCCGGCAAGACGGTGGTGGCGCTGCTGGCCGCCGCTGCGGTCACGGAGGTCGGCAAGCAGGCAGCGCTGATGGCGCCGACCGAACTGCTCGCGCGCCAGCACATCAAGACCATCGCGCCGCTGGCCGAGCGCGCCGGCATGCGGGTGGCGATCCTGACCGGGCGCGAGAAGGGCAAGGAACGGCGCGAGATTCTGGCGCGGCTGGAAGCCGGCGAGATCGATTTTCTGGTCGGCACCCACGCGCTGATCCAGGACGATGTGATCTACAAGGCGCTGGCGCTGGCGGTGGTCGACGAACAGCATCGTTTTGGCGTGCGCGAACGGCTGGCGCTGACCAACAAAGGCGACGCGGTCGACGTGCTGGTGTTGAGCGCGACGCCGATCCCGCGCACCCTGGTGCTGACGTATTTCGGCGACATGGACGTCTCCGAGCTGCGCGAGAAACCGGCGGGCCGGCAACCGATCGAAACCCGTACCATTTCGATGAGCCGTCTTGACGAAGTGACGGATAGCATTGGCCGCGCGCTGCAAGCCGGCAAGCTGGTCTACTGGATCTGCCCGCTGGTGGAGGAATCGGAGGCCGAAGGCACCGAGCACCTCACCAATGCCACCGAGCGGTTTGAGAAGCTGCGAGAGCGTTTTGGCGACAAAGTCGGTCTCGTCCACGGCCAGATGAAGGGCACCGAGAAAGACCGCGTGATGGCGCAATTCGCCGCCCACGAGATCGGGCTGCTGGTGGCGACCACGGTAGTGGAGGTCGGCGTCGACGTTCCCGCTGCGACCATCATGGTAATCGAGAACGCCGAACGCTTCGGGCTCGCGCAACTGCACCAGCTGCGCGGCCGGATCGGACGGGGCTCGGAGGCCTCAACGTGCCTGCTGCTCTACAAGGAGCCGCTCGGGGAGATGTCGAAAGCACGGCTGAAGGTGATCCGGGAGACCACCGACGGCTTTCGGATCGCGGAAGAGGATTTGAAGCTGCGCGGCGAAGGCGACGTGCTCGGCATCCGCCAGAGCGGCCTGCCCGGCTACCGCATCGCCCGCCCCGACGTGCACGCCCAATTGATCACGCAGGCGCGCGACGAGGCGCTGCGGATCATGAAGGATAATCCGAAACTGAAAGGCGATCGCGGCGAGGCGCTGCGGTGCCTGCTGTATCTATATGAGCGCGATGAGGCGGTGCCGCTGATCGGGGCGGGATGATTCACCGCCTCTATCGATTCCAGCCAGGTGGACGGCGGCGCGACGTATGCCGTATGTGGGTGATGTGTATCTCGTCGGCGACGATTGAGTAAAAGATGAAATAGCGCAGGCGGGGAGCGACGATGACGCGCGTATTCGGCTCATCCGTCGCCCTGCCTTCGAGAGGGCTTTCGGCGAGTTGTCGCGACCGCTCGATGAGCCGCGCGACAAGGCGAGAGGCGACTTCCGGACTTTCCTGGCTGACATATGCGTGGATTCGAACGAGATCACGCTGTGCCGGACGGGTAAAGCGAACCTTCATGCACGATCGTGCAAACGGTAAAGCGCCTCTATTTCATCGTCAGCGGCAAAATCACCTCGTCGTGCGGCGTCCATTCCGGCGCGGACCGCGACCCGCTCTTCGTCCGATAGTTGGTACACGCCACTGCGCCGCGACTCGATTTCGCGGGCGACGTCAGCCAATTCCTGCACATCCTCGTCCGGCCAGGATTGCACCTGCTCAAGCAATGCTTTTGCTTTCGGGCTCATGGCTCAACCATAGCGAGATCCACGTGGGTTCGCCACAGCGAACCTACTCCGCCTTCACCTTCGCCGGCTGCAGCGCGGCCGAATTTGCCACCCGCGCAGCGTTGGCCATGCCGGCGAGTGCGGCGGCGTTGCGTTTCTGCGGGTCGGAGCCGGGCTGCACCACGCCGGCCGACATGATCAGCGTCGCGGCGTCCTCGGTGCTCATCTCGACTTCGAGGACCTTGCTTCGGGGCACGTAGAAGAAGAATCCGGTGGTCGGGTTCGGCGCGCAGGGCAGGAACACCGAGATGTGCTCCTCCTCCCCGGGCAATCTGGCGGCAATGTTCACGCTGGGCGACTGCGAGATCAGGACGATCGACCACATGCCCGGCGAGGGAAACTCCACCAGGCCGACCTTGCGAAAACTCGAGCCCTTGCCGGAGAACAGCGTCTCGAACACCTGCTTGAGGCCGCGATAGATCGCGCGCACCACGGGCATGCGGCCGAGCAGCCGCTCACCGAGATCGACCAGGGTCCGCCCGATCAAATTGGCGGCGAGGAAGCCGAGCAGCGTCAACGCGACCACCGCGACGATCAGGCCCGAACCGGGCAGACCGAACGGCAGATAGGTTTCGGGCCGGTAGGCCATGGGCACGAACGGACGGACGATGCCGTCCACCCAGTTTACGAACCACCAGGTCAGGTAAAACGTAATCGCGACCGGCCCTGCGACAATCAGTCCGGTCAAAAAATAGTTCCGGAAACGGGCCATCAGCCCGGTATGCGGTTCGTCCAGCAGCGGTTCGTCGGGAAGCTCGGTCGGGGGCAGGTCTTCGCGGTTCATCGGGGTTCCAGGTCAGGGCAGCCGGGCTCGACATTCGGGCGCGGTCGGACGCCAAACCGGGGTCCGGTTTTGCCGATCGCACCTCTCTCCCAGCTAAGCCATCCTAGCAGGTTTTTGAAGGGCCAGCGTGACAGCCAAGCGACTTGACTGGAGCCTTTTCCGTTTCGATTGTATCGAAACGGAGCTCCAGATTCTCCATTTCGACGCGTTTTCTTAACGCGAACCGGGATCCACTTCGCTGGAAAACGCTCTATTCGACCGTGACCGATTTGGCGAGGTTTCGCGGCTGGTCGACGTCGGTCCCCATCACCACGGCGGTATGGTAGGCCAACAGCTGTACCGGAACGGCGTAGACCAGCGGGGTGAACGCCGGCGCCATGTCGGGCAGCACGATGGTGACGAGCGATTCGATGGTGGCTTCCGCCGCGCCCTTGGCGTCGGTCATCAGGATGATGTTGCCGCCGCGGGCCGCGACTTCCTGCATGTTGGAGACGGTTTTTTCGAACACGCGGTCGTACGGCGCGATGACCACCACGGGCATATTCTCGTCGATCAGCGCGATCGGCCCGTGCTTGAGTTCACCGGCCGCATAGCCCTCGGCGTGAATGTAGGAGATTTCCTTCAGCTTCAGCGCGCCTTCCAGCGCCAGCGGATAGCTGGTGCCGCGGCCGAGGTAGAGCACATCCTTGGATTTCGAGAGCTCGCGCGCGAGCTTCTCGATCTGCGGCTCGGAGGTCAGCGCGGCCGCCATCAGCCGCGGCACCTCGACGAGGCCGTGGATGAGTTTCTGTTCGTCGTCGTCGGACAATTCACCGCGCGCCTTGCCGGCGGCGACGGCGAGTGCTGCCAGCACCATCAGCTGGCAGGTGAACGCTTTCGTCGAGGCGACGCCGATTTCGGGGCCGGCCAGCGTCTGCAGCACGGTGTCGCTTTCGCGCGCAATCGTCGAGGTCGGCACGTTGACTACGGAGAGGGTGTGGACGCCCTCGCCCTTGGCGTAGCGCAAAGCGGCCAGCGTGTCGGCGGTCTCGCCGGACTGCGAAATGAAGATCGCCAGATCGCCCTTGCGCAGCGGCGCCTCGCGGTAGCGGAATTCGGAGGCGACGTCGACCTCGACCGGCACGCGAGCGAAGCGCTCGAACCAGTACTTTGCGACGTAGCCGGCATAGCTCGCGGTGCCGCAGGCCGTGATCGAAATGCGCTGGATGTCCTTGAAGTCGAACGGCAGCTTGACCGGGAGCATCACCCGCTCGGTCGCCATGTCGACATAGCGCGCCAACGTGTGCCCGACCACTTCGGGCTGCTCGTGGATTTCCTTGGCCATGAAGTGGCGGTAGTTGGCCTTGTCGACCAGCGAGGTCGAGGCCGAGTGCTTGACCGCCTCGCGGTGCACGATGGCGTTGTCCTTGTCGTAGATGGTCGCACCCTTGTGCGTCAGCACCACCCAGTCGCCGTCTTCGAGATAGCTGATCGTATCGGTAAACGGCCCCAGCGCGATCGCGTCCGATCCCAGGTACATCTCGCCGTCGCCGTGGCCGATCGCGAGCGGCGGGCCGTTGCGGGCGCCGATCATCAGATCGTCGTCGCCGGCGAAGATGAAGCCAAGCGCGAACGCGCCGCGCAGCTCCGACAGCGCCGCCCTCACCGCCTCGACCGGCTTGATGCCCTGCTGCAGCAGATTGTCGACCAGGTGCAGCACGATCTCGGTGTCGGTTTCGGTCTTGAACTCAGCGCCCTTCTTTTCGAGCGCCGCACGCAGCTCGCGAAAATTCTCGATGATGCCGTTGTGAACCACGGCGACGCGTTCGGTGGCGTGCGGATGGGCGTTGTTCTCGGTCGGCTTGCCGTGGGTGGCCCAGCGGGTGTGGCCGATGCCGGTGTGGCCCTGCAGCGGTTCGGCATCGAGCCGCTTTTCCAGGTTCTTCAGCTTGCCCTCGGCGCGGCGGCGCGTCAGGCGCCCGCCTTCCAGCGTGGCGACACCGGCCGAATCATAGCCGCGATATTCAAGCCGCTTGAGCGAATCAACCAGTTGCTCCGCGACCGGAGCGCGTCCCAAAATGCCGACAATGCCGCACATGCGGTTCAATTCCCCAAAGCGACCATAGCGCGTCGCGACCCGCGCTCCTCTTAACGAGAAATGCCGGCTGACAGATACTCAATAATTGTTGCGTATTGAGACAGTCTTAAGCGGAAGGCTTATCGGATCGCCTGAATGGGGAGTAACCGCGCGTATCCGCGGGCAAAAAGATACAGCGAACGAAAGATACAAAGATACAGCGAATTGAGGTACGTTTTGCCTAGTCACCGCCGCCTCGCCGGCTCCGAGAGAGATAGCCGCGCCATCACGTTGACGGCGCAGCTTTCTTGCGGTGTTGTGCCGCGACTACTTCTTCATTTCCTTGCTGCCGGCAGCCGGCGAACCGTCCTTCGACATTTCCTTCTTCGGATCGTTCTTGGACGTCGAATTGTTGGACATGCCTGACGTGCCGCTCATCGAGCCCTTATCCATGGTATTCATGCCGGGCTTGTTCATGTCGTTCTGGGCGGCTGCCGGCGCACCGGTATTTTGGGCGAAGGCCGAACCACACATCAGCGTGAAGGCGGCAACTGCGACAAGCTTCTTCATCAATGTCTCCTTTGCGTTGTTGGTCCATGACAACGGGCCAGGGAGAAAGACGTTCCTGACGATGGATTGCGCCGGCAAGACCAGGAACCAGCGCCAGACGCTCAAAGGCCGCCCTTAGGCGGCCTGTCGATGGCATCTGGTCGGGGCTGAATGATCAGACCGCGGTGAGCGCGGTCGGCTTGCGGCGGCGATAGGTCATGTAGCCGACGCCGGCGAAGCCGAGGATCATCATCGCCCAGGTGGACGGTTCCGGAACGGCAGCGATGGTTGCGCTGAGGTCATCGATCGAGACATTGCCTTCGGAGCCGAACGGCCGGATGCGGAAGCCGCCGATTCCATTGGTCGAGTCCACGCTGTAGCGGGTGTATTTGCTGTCCCCGAAATCGTAGCCGTTGTTGCTGCCGTTATCAGCCGACGGATCCTGCGCCACCACGGGCAATACCGTGCCGAACAGCGTATTGCCGTCCCTGTCGAACACTTCGAGCAGCTGATCGAGACCGCTGGTGTAATTCAGCATGTCGAACGAGAAATTGGTGATGGTCGCCGCGAATGCGGCATTGAAGAATATATTGACCGCGCGGCCATCGTCGATGTTACCGTCATAGATGGTCAGGCCTGTGACGTTGTTGCCGCGATCGTTCGGGTTGGAGAAGAAGGGCTTGGCATTGCTGTTCTGGCCGAACCAGCCGCTTTGCCAGTCGGCGAAGTTCGGACTATCGAAGTTTTCAGTGAGGACGGCGGCGTGAGCCGAACCGGCGACGCACACGAACCCGAGCGCCGCCAGAATGCGGAAAACCTTATTCATCGAACGAAATCTCCTGCTGCATAGCGGCGTCGCCGCTTGCCGGGAGAGTTGATCGCCGATCGCGTCAATGGCGCGTCATTATCAACAAGGTTTTATGACAGCCCATGTTCCGCGATCAGGTCGCCCTGTTAAGACCGGTGCGGTTATGCCGGAACGTAGGTCAACCTGATCACGTCCGCGCCGATAGGATCGCTCGCCACCAGGCGCAGCCGGGGCCGCGGGCCGGCGAACAGCGGCTTGCCGCCGCCGAGCACGACGGGGTGGATGTATAATTGATACTCATCCACCAGGCCGAGGCTGCCCAGGCTTGCCGCCAACGCTGGGCCTGAAACTTCCATCACCCCGTCGCGTTGCGCTTTCAACCCTCGTATCGTCGCCTCGACATCATTCGCTACCAACGTGGCGTTCGGGCCGACCGACTTCAACGACCGCGACACGACCCATTTCGGCTGGCGCCGCCACGCCGCCGCATAGTCGCGTTCTGCCTCGTCCCACTCGGCATGATCCTCGTCCCAATACCGCATCACCGCATACATGCGACGGCCGTACACGGTGCCGGCGAGACCGCTCACATCGTCGACGAAATGACGAAACAGCACGGGATCGGGCGCAAATGCCGTGTGGTCGACATAGCCGTCCAGCGACTGGTTCAATGCAAAGACGAGCTTTGCCATATCGGATGTTCTCCTTGCGATCTCTCCCGAGGTTGCCGATGCACAGAAAAGATGATGCGCGCTAGATCCGGCGACCCGCTTGCCGCCATGGCCTTGTCAGAAAAGTCTTCGTCACAGTGACAGCCCACTTAACTTACCGGTAGCGAAGGCCAGTTGAATGCACCGTCGCATATGGTCCTTCGATACGTCTCACTTCACCGTCACCGAATAGTTGAGCGTGGCGCAGCCGGGGCTATTGTTTTGTGTGCCGCAAACCCGAAGCGTGAACTTGTCGGAGCCCTGGCTGGAAGGTGCGGTGTAGATGTAATAGCCGCCTTCCCTGAGCCTGATCTTCCCACGGGCCGGCGGCGCAACAAGCAGCAACCGCTTGAACGTCAGGTTGCCTCCACCATAACTTCCGAACGTCGCTTCACAGGTAGCTCCGGCCCTGATGGAAATGTACATGGGCCAGTCAGCGTCATACGACAGCTTGTATGTCCCGACGCGGCTACACATTTCGGCCCGAGCCGCGTGCGCGCTCAAGACCACGGCCAGCATCGCCAGAATAGCTCTCATCATATTCGCCCTCGGGCGGACGCGATGATACGGTGGCCTGGCCGCGCTGCGCTCACCCCTCATTCCTTCCCCTTCTTCGCCCGCATCTTCATCTCGCGATACCGTTTCGCCCCGCCCTCGCGATTGCTCTGCGGGCTGCGTTCCACCGCCATCGCATCGTCAGGCACATCCTTCGTGATCACCGAGCCCGAGCCGACATACGCGCCCTTGCCGATCTTCACCGGCGCCACCAGCGAGGAGTTGGTGCCGACGAAGGCGCCTTCGCCGATCAGCGTCTTGTGCTTGAAGAAGCCATCATAGTTGCAGGTGATGGTGCCGGCGCCGAGGTTGGCGTTGGCGCCGACATGGGCGTCGCCGACATAGGACAGATGGTTGACCTTGGCGCCGGCCTCGATGGTCGCAGCCTTTGTTTCCACGAAATTGCCGATCCGTACGCCGTCGCCGAGCGCGGTGCCGGGGCGCAGACGGGCATAGGGGCCGACGGAGGCGCCTCTGCCGATCGAGGCCTGCACGATGTGCGAGAAGGAATGGATCACCGCACCATCGGCGATGCTGACGCCGGGGCCGATCACGACATAGGGCTCGATGGTGACGTCGCGGCCGAAAATGGTGTCGGCGGCAAGGTGCACCGTCTCCGGCGCGATCAGCGTCACGCCGGCGTCGAGCGCGGCCTTGCGCAGCCGCGCCTGCATCACGGCTTCGGCCTCGGCGAGCTGGGCCTTGGTGTTGATGCCGCGCACTTCGTCCTCGCTGGTCTCGATCACGACGGCCTCCCCTCCCATTTCCCTGACAATGCTGACCGCATCGACCAGATAATATTCGCCCTTGCTGTTGGCGTTGCCGATCCGGTCGAGAATGGTCAGCGCCTTGCGGCCGTCGAACGCCATCACGCCGGCATTGCACAGCGTCACCTTGCGCTCGTCTTCCGAAGCATCGGCGTGTTCGCGGATCGCGATGAGGTGGCCGCCCTCGCGCAGCAGCCGTCCATAGCCGGTGGGATCGGCGGCGCGGAAGCCGAGCACGGCGAGTGCGGCGCCCTTTTCCAGCGGCGCACGCAGCCGGGCGAACGTTTCGGACGAGATGAGGGGCGTGTCGCCGAACGCCACCAGCAAATCGTCCGCGCCGCGCGCGATCGCTTCGCGGGCGGCCAGCACCGCATGCGCGGTGCCGAGGCGCTCGGCCTGGACGTAGGTCGACGCATCCGGACGCACCCGCTTGACCTCGTCGGCCACCGCCGTGTGGTCCGGCCCGACCACCACCGCCAGCGCGGCGCCGGCTTCCTGCGGGGCGGCGTCCAGCACATGCGCCAGCAGCGGCCGGCCGGCGATCGGGTGCAGCACTTTCGGCAGCGAGGAGCGCATCCGCGTGCCCTCGCCGGCCGCGAGCACGACAGTGAGGCTGGATCGGGCAGTCATTCGGGTCCTCGCAGTGTCATCGCGTCGAGGTAGACAGAGGTTGATGGGCGGGACAAGCCCCCCGGCCAAGCCGAAAAGTGCGGACCGGACGGCTTTCTGCCCGCTTTGATTGTTTTCCCCCGGAGATCAAACCGGAAAGCCGCCCGCAAACCGCCCAATTCAAGTAGATGGCGCTTTTCCTGTTAATGTTTGGCCTGTGATTCGGAAGGCCTTGAGGAGGGCCAAGGGCGCTTGGCCAAGAAACCAGACCATCTTGCGGACCTGGAGACGGATGACACGGCTGGCGTGCTGGGCAAGCTGCTGGCGGATGAGGATTCGTTCGATAGCCGCACGCTGTGGCGGATCGCATCCTGGGGCGTCGGCGCGACCGCCGCGGTCGTCGTGGCCGTGATGGCCAACCAGTCGTCGCTCGGGTTCAAGCGCGAACAGATCTCCGTCGCCGACATGGCCCGGCAGACGCAGCAAATTCAGATGTTTGCGCGCGAAACCCAGAATGAGGCGCGGCGGCTCGCGGCCGCCATCGAGACGCTCAACGGCGATCGCGACCGGCTGTATTCCCGTGTCACCGGCCTGGAACAAGGGCTCGATTCCGTCACCGGCGCGGTCGCCAGGCAGGGTTCCGCGCGATCGGAACCGCAGGCCGCCCCACACCCGCCCTCGCCGGCCGTCTCCGCCGTCACGACCGCCCCGGCCTCCGACAAGCCGGTGAACGTCGCGACCGAGCCTCCGGCCAGGGAGGCCGCGAAGGCCGATGCCGCCAAGGCGGATGGCGCCAAGGAAGCCGTGAAGGAAGCAGTGAAGACGGAAACGGCGAAACCGGAAACGACCAAACCGGAGACCGCCAAAACGGAACCGGCAAAAACAGACACCGCCAGGGCGGAGCCTGTAAAACCTTCACCCTTCACGACATTGGCGGCGGCGCAATTGATGATGGCCCCGCCCGATCCGGCGGCCGGCAAGCTGGTCGAACTGGGCAAGGCGCAAGGCCACGTGATCGTGAGCCCGATCCCCGACGTCATCGCGGCCGCGCCATCGGCCAACGATACGGAAGCCGACGACGACGGCACGCCAAAGGCGTCATTGCAGCGAACCGAGTTCGGCGTCGACCTCGGTACCGCCAATTCCGTCAACGGGCTGCGCATGCTCTGGCTCGGGCTGTTGAAGTCGCGATCGAACGCGCCGCTGGCGCCGTTGCGCCCGATCATCGTCGTCAGGGAGAGCAACAAGGGCCTCGGCATGCAGCTTCATCTGGTTGCCGGTCCGTTGAACGACGCCGGCGCCGCCGCGAAGATCTGCGCCGTCTTGACCGAAAACAAACGGCCCTGCGAAACCACGATTTTTGACGGCCAGCGGCTGTCGCTGAAGGCCGACGAGCCCGCGCCCGCCGCCGCCAAGCCGGCCACTCGCCGCCGCGGCGTCGCCAAGCGGGCCGCGGTCGTCGAGGAGGTCGCAAAGAAGCCGGAAGCGCCACCGGCGACCACGCAGGCCACGCTATCGACCATCTTGAACCGGAAGGGCACGCAATAATCTCGCAATGCCAGTGCGTTACGCCGAATTTTTTTCACGCATCGCCTGCATGGCCAAGCGCTTGTCCCCGCCGCCAATCCCGACCATATTGCCCGCATGAAAAAATCCCCGTTCCGGCTCACGCCGTATCAAGTCCAGTTCCTGCTGGTGGTCGGCTTCGTCACCGTCGGCTACGCGCTGTACCTGCGCTATCTCGCGGTCGAGTTCTCGACCGTGGCGCTGGCCTGCGACGCCGGCCTGCAGAGCATGCTTTGCAAGATGCGCACGCTCGCGACCTATCTGTTCAAGAATTCGGTGTTCGGCGTCGCCGCGCTGATCATTGCGGTGCTCCATGTCATGCGGCCGTCGATCGTGCTGCTGACGCTCGGGCTGGTCGCGGCGGGATTCGGGATCGTGCTCTACAATATCGCGCTGTCGGGAATCGCGATCGGCCTGCTCATTTTGGGATTTGCACGGCCCGCGCCCGCCACAGCGTGAGCGCCAGCAGCAAATAGACCGCGCAGGTCCACATCGCCTGCCAGTTCTGGTTGCCCTCGTTGACGCCCATGAACAGCGCGGCCACGACCAACAGGCCCGCGAAGGTGGATTCGGCGATCGGACGCACGCCCTCCTTCGGCCGGTTGAGCAGCATCAGCGACGCGAACGGCAGCACCGCCATGGTGAGCGAGGCGAACGGAAAATCGCGATAGCGCGGATCGAACGTAAATCCGAGCGCGGTTTCCGCAGCGATCAGCGTGGTGACGACAAGAACGAATCCCAGCAGCGCCGCCAATACTGAATTGGCGCGGTAGTCGCGCGGTCCGAGCAGTTCGAGGAATGTCGGCAGCGGCCGTCCCGACATCGCCGCATTCGCGCACAGCAAGGGCGAGGCGATCCCGGCCGCCAGCAGCACGCCCCATTGCAGCCAGCCGCCGGCGCCGTAGCTCTCGTCATACATCTTGTCGGCGGCGATCCCGAGCAGCATGCCGGCCGTCGTCGCCGACATACCGACCACGACCCAGGCCGCCACCCCCGGCTTCCATGGCCGCCGCCGCAACGTCAGCCATCCCGCGAGGAACACGAAGACGCTGAGCGCCATGCCGCATCCCATCTGCAGCTTCCAGGACGGATAATTGCTGATCGGCTCGCCGGCGGGATATTTCACCGCGCGCTTGATGTCGTCGATCAGGCCCCAATAGCCGCCGACGGTGCCTTCGAGCTGGCGCTTCCACGGCTGGTCGTAGGCCTCGATCAGGTTGACGCGAAACTTTTCGCGTTTGGCGAGATCGAGAATGTCAGACACCACGCGCGCCTGGTTGGTGCGCGACGGCAGCGCGCCCTCGCGCATCCGGCCCGCGCTCGGCCAGCCGGTCTCGCCGATCAGAATTTCCTTGTTCGGGAACGCCACCGCCATCCGCTTGCGGATGTCGTCGACATGGCCGGCGGCGAACTTTGCGCGCACCGGGATGTCTTCCCAGTACGGCAGAATGTGGATGGTGACGAAATCGACGGCGTCATAGACCTCGCGGTTGCGCAGCCAGAATTCCCAGACGTCGGCGTAGGTCACAGGCACGGTGACCCGCGATTTGACCGATCGGATGTTGGCCGCGAGATCCGACGACGTCATCTCGCCGCGCAGCAGCACTTCGTTGCCGACCACCAGCGCGGTGACGGTGCCTGGATGCTCCTTGGTCAGTTCGACCGCGATCGCCATCTGGGCAAGGTTCTTGATCCGGTTGCTGGAGAGCCAGATGCCCTGGATCACCTTCAGCCCGACCTTGGCGGCGAGCGCCGGAACCTGGTCGAGCCCGTTCTCGATCGAGTAGGTCCGCACGCAATCGGTGATCTTGGCAAGTTGCGCCAGATCCTGCGCGATCTGCTCCGGCGAGATCTGCGTGGTCGGGACCAGCGGCGTCTGCGCGCCGCGGAACGGCGCGTAGGACACGCATTGGAGCTTGGCGCTCGGATCAATCGGCGCGCGCGACAGCGTGATCGGCGTGGCCAGCCACCACCACAGCGCCGCGATCAACCCAAGCGATGACAGGAGAAGCGCCAGCGGCGTACGAAGAGAAATCGGTTCCATCCTCCGGGCGGGGCCCGTCGATTACCCGTTCGACGGCGTTCTGCCAAGACGCACCGTACCCCTATTCCGCCGCGCCGCCTGCGGCAGTTTCACCACTACATTGATAAAGTTGTGACTTTGCTGGACAATATCCAAAATACTGGGCATGTGGATTGTCAGGCCTGTCCGCCGCATTCGGGACCAATTTGGGCGGCAACAAGCCAGACCATCACGCCGGCCGCGCGGCCGGAAACTTAATCGGGGAATGTATGCGTCGACGGATGCTTGATCCTAGAGTTGCAGTTTTGAGGGGTTTCGCCGCTGCCGGCCTGGCGCTGCTGATCGGATCGGCCGGCGCATTGGCCCAGAGTGGAACCCCCAATCCCCAGGATCAGTCCAAGCAGCCGGCCGCCAATGCCGCTGACGCCAACAAGGAAAACCAGCGCAAGACCGACGAATTCGTCGAGGCGGCCCAGGCCATCAACGGCCCGGGCGGCAATCCCGAATGCGTCTGGCTCGGCCGTCGCGTGGTCCGCCTGATGTGGCGCGACGACCTCGATACCGCGTTCCGCCACCTCGATCTTTACGACCGGTTCGGCTGCCCGGGCGGCCATGTCCAGGCGACCTTCCGCTGCCTGACCCGCTTTGGCGGACAGATCGACGACAAGGTGCCGAGGAGCCTGGACGACAAGGTGCACGCCTGCTGGATCAATCCGGGCACCCAGCCCCAGGCCGCCGCGGCGGCCAGCCCGGCGCCTGCGGCTGCCGGCACCCCCGCGCCGGCTCCGGCCGCTTCGCCCGCACCGGCTCCGAGCGCCAGCCCCGTCCCGCCAGCAAAATAAGCTGCCCCGTATTCAGGATACGTTCAGCGGAACGATTCTATCTATGCGTTATGCGGCGGCAGAATTGGCCGCGCCCTGAAAACGCCGACCTCGAAAAAATTCAACCTTAAAAAGGCCACGGCGTCATACCAGTTGTGAATTCACAGGGCAGGACTATTCTTTACGTCGCCGCCGTGTCGGTCGAACCTTGGGGACGGGTTCGCTTACCTCAAATCGCTGCCCCGTATGGTTTACCTCGATGCGTGCCGTCGTCGCCGTTCTGCTGTTTGTAACTGCGGCTCACGCCGGGCTGTGGGGCCTGTTCCAGGAAAAGCAGCCGGCTCCCGATTTCAGGGGCATCCTGCCCAGCCTCTCCTACGCGCCGTTTGAACCGGGTCACACCGTCGCCGACGGCGACGCCGAGAAGGTTCGCGCCGACCTGAAGAAACTCTCGACCCTCACGCGAGCGATCCGCCTGTACTCCTCGACGGAAGGCAACGAGCTGGTGCCGCCGATTGCCGCGGAATTCGGTGTCAAGGTCACCGTCGGCGCCTGGATCGACAAAGACAAGGATCGCAACAAGCGCGAGATCGAGGCCGTCATCAACCTGGCTCGGCGCAACAGCAATGTCATCGGGGTCGTGGTCGGCAACGAAACCGTGTACCGCGGTGAAGCGGTTCCGCTGGAGAACCTCGGGCCGATATCCGAAACCGGGATCGAACCCGCGGAGGCCGCGCGGATCCTGAACGAGGAGAACCAGCGCGTTCGGGAAGCCGAAGCGCAGCCCGAAGACAGGCGGGCCGAAGCTTTGAAATGGGCGCTTGCGGAGAACAATGTCTACCGGCTCGGCAAGCTGATTCAGCGGATCAAGAAATCCGTCAACGTGCCCGTGACGACCGGCGAGATCTGGAACATCTGGCGCGATCATCCTCAACTCGCAAACTCCGCCGATTTCATCGGCGCCCACGTACTTCCTTATTGGGAAAATTTTACCTCCAAGCAGGCCGTCGACCAGTCGGTCGCCATGTACCAATTGCTGCGCGATCAGTTTCCGGGAAAGCGGATCGTGATCGCCGAATTCGGCTGGCCGAGCGCCGGGTACAATCTGCGCAATGCCGACCCGGGTCGGTTCGAGCAGGCCTCGGTGCTGCGCAACTTCGTGACCCGCGCCGAAGCCATCGGAATGGACTACAACATCGTCGAGGCGATCGATCAGCCCTGGAAATTCTTCGAAGGCGGCGTCGGACCCTATTGGGGCATTCTCGACGCATCCCGCGAACCCAAGTTCTCGTGGACCGGCCCGATCGTGAACGAGAACTACTGGAAGCTGGCGGCGATCGCGCTGCTGGTCGGCATCCTGATGTCGCTGCCGATCCTGCGGATCCAGCAGGCGACTGCCATGCAGGCGCTGGTGCTTGCCGCGGCGGCCAACGGCGTCGGCGCCTGGGCCGCTACCGTGTTCGCCTATTGGGCGGGGCACTATTTCGTGTTCGGCTCGGCCTTTGCGCTGACGCTCGGCCTGATCCTGCTGGTGCCGCTGGTGCTGATCGCCCTGGCCCGCATCGACGAAATCGCAGCGGTCGCCTTCGGGCGCGGCCCGCGCCGGCTGATCACCAGGAGCGCGCCGCTGGCGCCCGCCACCATCGGCGAGAACATCACCTTCCCGAAGGTCTCGATCCACATCCCCGCCTATTTCGAGCCGGTCGAGATGCTGAAGCAGACGCTGGATGCGGTCGCGAAGCTCGACTATCCCAATTTCGAATGCGTCTGCATCATCAACAACACGCCCGATCCTGACTTCTGGCAGCCGATCCAGGACCACTGCCGCGCGCTCGGCGAACGCTTCAAGTTCATCAACGCCGAGAAGGTGCAGGGCTTCAAGGCCGGCGCGTTGCGCATCGCCATGGAACGCACCGCCGCCGACGCCGAGATCATCGGCATCATCGATGCCGACTATGTCGTGCATCCGGACTGGCTGAAGGACCTCGTGCCGGCGTTCGCCGACCCGCGCGTCGGCCTGGTGCAGGCGCCGCAGGAGCATCGCGACGGCGACCTCTCGCTGATGCACTACATCATGAACGGCGAATATGCCGGGTTCTTCGACATCGGCATGGTCCAGCGCAACGAGCACAACGCCATCATCGTGCACGGCACGATGTGCCTGATCCGCCGCGCCGCGATGGACATGGCCGGCGGCTGGTCCTCCGACACCATCTGCGAGGACACCGATCTCGGCCTGACCATCCAGCAGCAGGGCTGGCTGACGCACTACACCAATGTGCGTTATGGCGAAGGCCTGCTGCCCGACACTTATGAAGCGTTCAAGAAGCAGCGCCACCGCTGGGCCTATGGCGGCCTGCAGATCGTCAAGAAGCACTGGCGGCGCTTCCTGCCCGGCGCGAGCCGGCTGACCCCGGACCAGCGCCGCGAATTCTCGCTCGGCTGGCTGAACTGGCTGGGCGCCGAAAGCCTCGGCGTCGTGGTGGCTATTCTCAACATCATCTGGGTGCCGATCGTCGCGTTCGCCGACATCGCGGTGCCCGACAAGATCCTGACGCTGCCGATCATCGCCTCCTTCATCGTCTCGCTGGCCCACTTCCTGGCGCTCTATCGCCTGCGGGTGAAGATCAAGGCCGGCCAGATGCTCGGCGCCATGATCGCGGCGATGAGCGTGCAGTGGACGGTATGTCGCGCCGTGGCGCAGGGCCTGATCACCGAGCACATCGCCTTTGCCCGTACCTCCAAGGGCGGCCTGTCGCGGATGTCGATCGAATTCCAGGCGTTCTGGGAGGCCGTGATCGGCGTGCTGCTGCTGGTCGGCGCCGCCGTGCTGATCGTCACCAACGGCTACAAGCAGGTGCGTGAGATCTACATCTTCGCGGGCGTGCTGATGCTGCAGAGCCTCCCCTTCCTCGCCGCGGTCGCGATCGCGCTTCTGGAAAACTCCCGCGTCAATTCCTTCGCCTTCTGGCGCTACAGCGCGGTGCGGACGGCGGAACTGATCGGGCTGCGCCCGGTGCGTCTGCCGGCGGTCACCAGCCAGTCCCAGCCGGTGGCCTCGGAAATCCGCCGCGAGGCCAACTGACGTTGCAGGATCGCCCCCGCCGGGCCTCAACAGGCCCGGCTAAGCGCATCCGGCATATAGACAATTCGGGCCGAGGCAATGCCGCTTTTGTCGCGGCGGCACTATTGACCCGCAGGGGTGAGCCCCCTACACAGCGCGGCAAGTGAGCGCGTAGCTCAGGCGGTAGAGCACGTGACTTTTAATCATGGGGTCGAGGGTTCGAGTCCCTCCGCGCTCACCATGAGATGTCTTGTCCAGCCCGGACACATGGGTAACAGAACGTACCTGAGACAGGGTGACGACCTCGTGCCGAGCCGGTGTCATGGGTTGGTCGGCTTTACTGGTCCCCAGGTGCGCGCGCCGCATGCCTAACGTCAAACATTGCAGTTGCCGGCGAGCGTGAACGAAATCAATTGCAGGCGCCTGCAATCAGGCCCCACCCAAGGCGCCCTCGAACGCGCCTTGCGCCACACCGCGGTACTATCAATTTCCATCCGATGGCCTACATAGAGCGCATGGCAAAAGCAAAAGTGGCATTTAAACCCGTCCGGATCGCCGACGACAACTGGACGATCCAGGCGGACTGCCCTGGCACCGATCCACGCGAGATCGCGGGGTTCGCCAGCAAGACCGAGATCGACGAGTGGATGAACGGAGACCGTAAGATCGCTTGGCTCCGCGCTCAGGGCTACGCCAAGTGATGCAATAGCGGACTCCATGGCCGACTTCGGCGGCCCACTTATGGTGACGGTGCATGACGCTCTCACTGGAGTTGAGTGCACAGTCACCGGGTTGAGTTCACTTGAGGGTGCCGGCTGGCATCACAGGTTTGCGATTGCGATGCCCGATCAGCTCCAGCGTTTCCCGAATACGGGCGACTTCACCACGTCGACTTTCCAGTCGAAGAAGTCATAATTGCCCGACCATTCGTGGACTTTGGTCTCGCAAACCTCGCATTTGAACTTGCCGGAATGCTTGTCCGGATGGTGCTCCCTCGTCGCGGTGTAGGGCAACCCGCAGCCCGGGCAGCTGAAAAGCTCGATCGTCCATATGCTACTTGCCATCCTCGAATTATGAGAGGCGCCCGGCGCCTGTTCCAGCCCCGAAGCCGGTTACGATAAACGTTCGACTATCCCGGCGCTCCGGGCCGTCGACCAACTCGAAGCGCTTTCTTAACTGTTTCGGCGCCTCCGCCGGCTCGACCTGCTGTCCGAAGTTCACAGTGGCGGAAGCCGTACCCGAGACCTCCACCTGGGTCGTGATGATCCCTGGCTTTGCTGGTGTGGGCTACATGACCTGTCGCCGCCGCAAGCGGCCACCGCGCTTGGCACAGCCTGATCAGTCCTGCGGATTTTCTTCGGTTCCAGATTTAACCCGAAACGCGGGCATCAAGCTTAACGCGCGAGTTTCGTTGCGGCCGATCCAGACATCTCTACCGTGGCAGCAGGCCGCGCAGATGGCGATTAGTCCCCGTCTGAGTACTGCGCGACCAGGGGCCGCTTCGTGCCCTAAAGGCGGCCCCGCCCCCCATAGACTCGGGCGTTGCCAACGACCGACAGACTGGGATTTCAGCGACTCAGTCTGAGACAACACGCCGCCGGGACAATGCATTTCGAGCCCGGCGGCGAATCGTTTTGACACGCGCATTTTCCCAACGCGCCCAGGCGCGGCATGGCGCCGGCGAACGCAGAACCTGAGCCGCCGCGCGGTGACCCTCGCAAGGTGCGCCTGCCTCGTAGCGAGGCAAACCGGTCCTTCTGCCAACAGATGATGCAGCCAGATTCCTGATCCGTAGTCGTACGGTCGCATAATCGCTATCGGCGCAAGCACCAAAGGACTATTCTTGGATCGACCAGCATTCAGTTCGAGAGGCCGCCTCCCGGCGGCTTTTCTTTTATTAAGTTTTCCATCGCATGCTGCGAATCGCATCGTTGCCTGGGGCGGGCTATGAAGGACCGAGAACTGGAGAAGATGGAGCTGGATGACCTCTGGGACCTGCACCAGAGGATCATTGACGTGCTTGATCGAAAACTTGAGAACGAAAAGCGCAAGCTTCAGGGCCAGCTCGACGAGCTCGGCCGCAAGTTCGGCGGTTCGCCCAAGGACATCCCGCAACGCCGGCCCTACCCCAAAGTCGAGCCGAAATATCGAAACCCGAACGATCCCTCAGTGACGTGGTCGGGCCGGGGCAAAACCCCGCGCTGGATGGCCGAAATGCTCGCGGACGGCCGAAGCGTCGACGAGTTCAGGATCCAATAGGCATCGGCAGCGAGAACCAGCGCGCTGACGGGACTGCCTGCAGGTGGGTTTTTGCCGGGTATCAGGAACGAACTTCCGCTCAAATTTATTGTCTCCGGTCGGGCTTCTCTTAACCGGTGGAACAATGGATTTCAGAACTTCCCTGATCTTGCTGATGGCTGTCTTTGCATCCGGATTCGGTTCGGGATACGCAGTCCGCGCATTGATCTCGGCAAACCGTCGCCGCCGCTTCGAACGCCACCTCGGCTATCCGCTGGCGTAGCAGACCCGCGCAATGTGCTGGATCACCAATCCGGGCCGGCGCGCCCCGTTCTATCCGAACGCCAATAGCCAAAATGACGGGCGCGGGAATCCCGGCACACGCCATGGCTGGAGACGGCGGGACATCGTCACCATTGGTGCCATAGCCCTCACCACCGTCATCAGCGCGGATCCGGAGCGGGCCGATCCGTCCTGTCGCGTGAAGCAGGAATGCGCGACTGAAGCAGCTCGGGCCTAATTAGTTGTGCGATGGAGCTGCGCTGGCCGCGCTTTCACGCGGGTTGGCGACCTGCGGCAAGGCAAGGCTGAACGCATCGACCAGCCGGCGCCGCCAGGGCTGCGTCAGCATCGACAACTTGCCTTCGAGCAGAGCCGCCCGCTCGCGGGCTCCCATCCCTTCCGAAGTCGCTTTCAGCAATTCGGCCAGCAGCTTGTTCGTGCGCTCGCATTCCCGCTCGAAGTCGGCACGATGACCGTTGGCGATGGCCTTTGCCTCGACCAGCTCGGCCTGCAACTGCTCGATCTTCTGCTTCAGCGAATTGACCAGTTGCTGACCGGACTGGGCCTGCGGCGGTCGTGCGATCGGGGAATGGCTGATTTCGGTAAGATCGACTTGGACCAGCGTCTTGCCATCGTTGGAGCGCGAACGCGGCCATCGATGTCGTTTCACCAATGCCCGGGCTGCCTCCGGGGAAATCGTCAGTCTTTCGCCCAGTTGGGCATACGTCAGCATTTCGACGGGCATGGAATGCGCTCCCGCTTAACCGGACGGTTACCGCCCAGTCGCAAGCGAACCCTAGCGATTCATGGTTAATCGTTGGTTTACCGGAGGGGACGGTCGCAGGGAGCGGCAGGCGGATACCGGCGGCCGATTGCGGCGACGCCCGCCCGCCCGCGATGCCTACAAGCGCCTATCCTCTTCGACGGCGCATCCCACGCAGGTCAAGGCCCCAGAAGGCGATGAGGATCAGGCCCAAGGTACTTACGCCCAGCAACAATACGATCGCTTCCAGCATGCTCGAATCACTCCGCTGGTGTCGCAGAAGCATGCGCGCCTGCCGCGAAATTGTCATCATTCAGTTTACGGACCACGCCCGGACGAAACCATTTTCCGGGGCGGACGAAAACGTCCTGAAACAAAGCGCGGTCTATCTGGTTGATAACAAAACAGGGACGTTCGACCATGCAAGTCATCTTCGATTTCATCTGGAAGCAGTCGCGCAACAGATTCCTCGCCACGATCGGTGAGCGGGAGGCGGAGCAATGATCGAACTCTCTGCAACGATCCTGGCCTGTATCAGTGTGGCGATATTCGCAGCACACGCGCTGGATGCTTATCGTACGGGCTAGCTTCGCCCTTCCTTCACCCGGCGTGCCTTTAATGCGGCGCCCTCACGCCCACGATCGGATCCTCCGGTTTGCGAACGCGGGTTGGCTGGCATTTGCCCGACGCGCCCGGTTGGTGAGCCTTGAAGGCCCAAGCTCCCACAGCTTCGCTCCCAAAAAGGCCTCGGCGTTCGGTAATACCAACGGGGACGCCCCTATCGCCTGAACGGCTGCTGCGAAACGCGATAGCGCGCACAGATCTGACACCCATGTGGCCTGCGGCATTCGAATACATTCATCGGACATTCAGCGCGTGAATTGATATAATTGGACGGATGCAACGACTGCACCTCGTTCATGATGCGACTGGTCTGCGCGTCGTGAAGCGCTGGCAGCTTCTGATTTTACCGGAGAATGACTATGATCGTCAGCATCGCCGCTGCGGCACTGGCTGCCCAGTTGATCGTGATACCTGAACCCGCCGCCGCGCCCGCCTTGCGCCAAAATGTGCAATACCATGTTCCGGCGCATCCGCCGCCATGCGGCCACGGTTGGGATCTGAGCGCCCGCGACGGTCTATGCTATCCGAATGGCTACCTGCCTCCGCAAGATCAGGCCGCGAGGCGATATCAGCGCCACTACCGCGGCGATGGCCGCTATCCCGTACCCTGTGGCCACGGCACTGACCTCGATAGCCGCGACGGTCGATGCTACCCGACCGGAATGGTTCCGCCGCAGTTTCAGCAAGGCCGTCAATATTACGGCGAGGGATACTACCGGCGCCCGCCACCGGGCCGCTACTATTACCGCGACTGAGCTGCCGCGCTCGCGCTTCGGTGCAAGATCATGACGCGATTGGAAGGAATCGCTTCATGATCGCACCTTCCCGGCTTAACTTATCCCTGCGCAAACGCGTCCGCATCTGTCGCGAGAGAAAGCCGGTTTCCATTTGCCGGATCAGGCTCGCTAGCAACCTCGGCAAATCCCCGTAAAGCTGCTCACCTCCGGGCGCGCCCGGCGACGGAGCGGCGGCTTTCGCGGCCCGCCCTGCCGTGCGCTGGTGATCCGCTGCGAGGCGCCGGCATAGGGCGGCCTCACCACGCGCGCGCGCGGTGCCGCCTGATCGACCGAACCGTAGGAGACGGCGGGCGGCGGAGGGTTGGGGCGCAGCGGCGGCGTGTTTGCGGCGTTGCCGATGCCGCTGGGATCGGACAGCGCTCTCGGGTTGGCGGGGCCAAACGGCACGCCGGAGATCGCCGAATTGCCGGCGCCGGCCGAACCCGCGGGCGGTGTCAACTGCGCGAACGCGCTGGCGGGAGCGGCCAGGACAAACGACACGAGGAATACGAACGCCGGATTGCGGGACATCGAGCAGCCTCTCAACGGTATGCAGGCAACGGTCATGTGGCGCGCGCGTTCCCTCGCATCCAGCCCGTCTGCTGCCGGGCCGCCGGTCAAAATCGCCATTTTTCGCTCCGTCAGTACTGCGACGGTGTAGGCGTCGGCGCGAGAATCAGGCCTAATCACGGCGCGATCACATCTTGAGATTCCGGCGGAATGGACCAGCCTGAGATCCTCGATTCCGATATCCGCGACTATGATGTCCGCGCCCTGCAACAGTGGCTGCGCGCCGCTTGGGAGCAACTCGCCGACCCCTCGCTCACCACCTTCAGCCGACGCGAATTGCGCAACCAGATGAAGCAATGCAGCGCCGACCTGCGGGCGCGGCTGCAGATGGCGGCCGAGCAGCAATCAGGGCCGGTCCAGGAACCAATCCCGAGCTATACCCGGCCGGCGCTGCGTATCCTGTCGTGGTGACGAAAGAAATCGGCCGCCTGCCCTTCCGCCGCCAGCCATGAGCAAACCGCCGATGGCACCGCGCCGATGAGGCCGAGCAGCAGGACGTCCAGCCCGAGCGGCAGGCCCATCCAGAACGCGACCGTCAGCGGCAGATAGCTGATTGCATAGCCGAACAACGCCGTGCGCGCGATGCGGTACGAGGCTTGGCGCCTCGCCAGCGTGTGATCGAACCACGCCGCCAGCAGCGCCGGGATCAGCCCGACCAAGTATATCGTGGGCAGCATCATGATCTGGGCAACGTCGAAGGAAGTGGGGCCGCCCGCCAGCCAATTCGCGACTTGCAGCATCACCCAGAATGCAACGACGAAGCCAAGCGGCGGCGCCATGGCGGCGAAGATCAGAAAGCGTGTCATGCTGGTGGGGTCTCTCGTTGGCCTATCCGGCCCCGAGCTTAGCGCTGCACGGGGCACGCCCGCTGTGACGCCGCGCACGCTGGGCCGCCCCCGGGGCTTCGGCCGGCCTGTTGATAACCCGGATGCCCCGGATCCGGCGTCGAAACTGGTCGTCATGGTGTGCTAGGGCATATCGCCTGATCAACGACGGACGGAACATATGCGGATTACCCTGGTCGGTTCCCGCCATTTTGGCGTGACGACATTCAACACCCTGCGCCAACAAGGGGTCGATATCGCCCGCATCGTCGTCCACGACGGCGAGGACCGGCTGGCCGCCGCCGCGCGGGCTGCCGGTATCGAGGTGGTGGTGCAGGCCGATCCGAAACGCGTTGTCGCCCCCGAGATCGCGCCTGGCACCGACCTGATCGTGACGGCGCACAGCCATGCCCGCGTAACCGCCGAGGCGCTCGCTGCCTCAAGGCTTGGCGGCATCGGCTACCACCCTTCGCTGCTGCCCCGGCATCGCGGCATCGCCGCTGTGGAGTGGACCATCAAGGAGGGCGACCCGATCGCCGGCGGCACGGTCTATCACCTCGCGGAGCGGATGGACGCCGGCTCCATCGCCGCGCAGGAATGGGTGTTCGTCAAGAAGGGGGAAACGGCGCGGGAGCTGTGGGAGCGTGCGCTGGCGCCGCTGGGTCAGAAGCTGCTGGCCGGCGTGATCGACCATGCCAAACTCCATGGCAGCCTGCCCGCGACACCGCAGGACGAGCAGTTCGCCACCAAGGCGCCAAGCCTTTCGGAGCGGGATCACTAACTCTACCATAATACCTCAATCCATCCTGATTCACTACAAAATCGTGGCAAATGTGAATTTTAGCGTTCCCGGCGGGGAACCGGATTCACCTTGATGTGTTTGAAATGAAAGGAACTTCTACTTGTGCTGCGGCGCATCCAAGTTTGGACACATTGTGACCGGATAAGGCGCGTCATCACACACATTTCGGGGATTTTGATCCATGCGTTCCAGCCGCATCCGCAACATGTTGTTTGTTTCATTTTTCGCTTTCGCCGCAGTTCCTGCCTCCGCCCAGTCGCCTTATGACGGCCTTTGGCAGGTTACCGTTGTCACAAAAACGGGCAGCTGCGACGCGCAGACCACCTCGACCGTGAACGTCACCGACGGCAAGATTTCAGGCGGTCCGGTTTCCGGCAGCGTCGGCAGCGGGGGGCTTGTGAAAGTCTCGATCAATGGCGCATATGCGAACGGTCAACTCAGTGGCAACTCCGGATCGGGGAAATGGAATGGGGCCTCAGCAGGTGTCGCGTGCAGCGGTCGATGGGAAGCGTCCCGTCAATAAGACCCATCGGTCGTCAGAATTTCTGACCCGGGCGCGGCGGCTGGCTTTCGCAGTCGTCGCTCTTTCTATGACGGCTTTTTCGGCCACCAACAGCCACGCCCAGTCGAGCGCATTCAGCGGCATGGCCGGCAACTGGCAAGGCAGCGGAACCGTGTCGCTGGATGACGGTTCCAGCGAGCGGATTCGCTGCCGCGCGACCTACAAGGTCAGCGGTGCCAGCATGGACATGAACCTCACCTGCGCAAGCGACGCCTACAAATTCAATTTGTTGGCTGAAGTGGTCGCAGCAGGCGGCGAGGTGACCGGCAAATGGAGCGAAACCAGCCGCAATGTCGGCGGCAGCATCCAGGGACGCGGCGCCAACGGCAGTTTCCAGGTGATCGCCGAAGCAGCCGGTTTCAGTTCCAGCATCTCGCTGAAGACGAGCGGCACCAAGCAGCAGGTTACCATGAAGGCCGACAGCCAGTTCCGTGCGGCCAATATTTCGCTGTCGAAGTAGATCTGTTTCCCCACCCCTCAAACTGTCATCGCCCCCTAACGCGAACGCGGGCGACGACAGTTGCAGTCACCTATCTCGTTTTTAACTCGTCTTGGGCTTTTCGAGTTTCGCCGCGGTCTCCTTGATCGTCTTGGCGATCAACAAAGCCTGCTCCTTGTTGAACGCAAAATCCTGGACGCCCCGCTGCGTGGTCAGCGACAGCACCATGATGTCGGGCTGATGCTCGGGCCAGCCGGTTGCGAAGGCGGTTACGAAGTCAGCGGAGGTCGATCGGGTGGTGGTCGTCATGGGCTCACGATATCCTTTTGTGTTTTCCAGCGCGGCCAGCGTGGACTGCGCACGGTCTCGCCGCGTTAGGCTGTTGGGACGTAGGCAGTGACTTCGAGCTCAACCTTGGCCCTGACGTCGACCAGACCGTCGATATAGAGCAGGGTCGACGGCGGGAAATTGCGCCCGAGCGTTTCCTTCCAGGCCGCACCGATGCCGGGACCTGCGGCTTCGTATTCGCTGCGGCTGGTCAGGTACCAGGTCAGGCGAACGATGTGTTCCGGTCCGGCGCCGGCTTCGCCGAGCAGCTTCATGACGCGCTTCAGCGCCGTGCCGACCTGGGCGGCCATGTCGGGGGCATAATCGCCCTTCTCGTCACCGCCGGTCTGGCCGGCCAGCACGATCCATTTGCCGGGGCCGTCGACTTCGACGCCGTGCGAGAAGCCGCGGGGTTTCGACCATTCGGCCGGTTGCAAGATTCGCATGGGCAGGGTTCCTCCTCAATTTCCGTTGCGCGGCGACGCCCGGAATGACGATCCCTTAGCATTGAACGCAGGCGCGCTCCCACCCTGAAATTGGGCCGGCGCATCGCTGCCCCGCCGCTGAAGCGCATTGCAAATCGGGACGCGCTCGCCGATACCGGCCTGCCCTGACCCCCGGCTTCCCGAATGGACCGCACACAATCCAAGACCCTGGCTGCGTTGTGGATGGCTGGCTGGCTCGCCCTGATGCTGATCATCACGGTCGCCGGACGCGAGGCGGCGCGCGAGATCAACGTGTTCCAGCTGATGGAGCTGCGTTCGGTTCTCGGCTTCCTGCTGCTGTACCCGCTGATCCGCGCCGGCGGTGGTTTTGCCATGATGAGGACGACGCGGCTGCCGGAGCACGTGTCACGCAATCTCATTCACTACGGCGCGCAGCTCGGCTGGTTCTTTGCGCTGACGCTGATCCCGATCGGCCAGCTGGTGGCGATCGAATTCACCATGCCGATCTGGACTGCAATCCTGGCCGCGAGCTTCCTCGGCGAGCGCATGACGATCTGGAAGATCACGGCAATCGTGCTGGGCGTCATTGGCGTCGTCGTGATCGTTCGTCCCGCCACCAGCGAGGTCGATCCCGGACAGTTGACCGCGCTGGCGGCGGCCGTCGGCTTCGGCGTGTCGGTCGCGATGGTCAAGTCGCTTACCCGCACCGAAAAACCGCTCGCGATCATGTTCTGGATGCTGGTGGTGCAATCTGCGGCGGGACTGCTTCCCGCGCTCTACGTCTGGGCGTGGCCGCCAGTCCATCTCTGGGGCTGGGTCGTGCTGATCGCGATTTGCGGCACATTCTCCCACTACTGCATGGCGCGCGCGATGCTGCATGCGGACGCGACGGTCGTGATCCCGATGGACTTTTTGCGGGTTCCACTCAGCGCGATGGCGGGCTGGCTGATCTACGATGAACGGCTCGACCTGTTCACCGTGCTGGGCGCCATGCTGATCCTCACCGGCAATCTGTTGAACCTGAAACCTGCTCCTCCGACCAAGGCGGCGGCCCCAAGCTGAATTTTATTGGCGTGGCTGTGATCTAGATCACGCCGCGACGCGTGTCGCAACGGTAACGGATGGCACCGGATTTGGTGGTCGGGCCGCTTTTTTGTGGCGCGAAGCAGGCTGTTTTCTGTAATGTTCGGCCAGCGTTGAAGCCAAAGCCTTTTATCGATTCTGCAGGGGGATTTCCTATGCGCTTCCCAACCCTCATTCTGTCTGTCATCTGCACGGTCCTCACCGTCGGCGCCGCCAGCGCCGACAAGCGGGTTGCCTTTGTCGTCGGTAACGGCGCCTACAAGAACGTCGCCCCGCTGCCGAACCCGTCGGTCGATGCGAAGGCGATGGCCGCAACGCTGCGCAATGTCGGCTTCGAAGTGGTCGAGGGCTCCAATCTCACGCGCGACAAGATGACCGAGCGGCTGCTCGACTTCGGCAAGAAGGCGCAGGGCGCCGACGTCGCACTGTTCTTCTACGCCGGCCATGGCATCGCCATCTCGGGCACCAACTATCTGCTGCCGGTCGACGCGGACATCAAATCCGAAATGGACGTCAAGCTCGGCGCCGCGATCAACATCGACCTTACGCTCGAGCAGACCATGGGCGACGCCAAGGTCAAACTGGTGTTCCTCGATGCCTGCCGCGACAATCCGTTCGCAGCCAAGATCAAGTCGAACTCGGCGACCCGCAGCGTCAACGTGCAGACCGGTCTCGCCGAAATGAAATCCGGCGAAGGCACGCTGATCGCGTTCGCCACCGGCCCGGGCCAGACCGCACTCGACGGCCAGGAAGGCAACAACAGCCCGTTCACCCGCGCGCTGCTCGCCAACCTCACCCAGCCCGGCATGGAGATCCAGCAGGCGATGACCAAGGTCCGCGCCCAGGTCAATGAGGAGACCAACAAGGGACAATTGCCCTGGGGTCACACCAACCTGATCGGCACGGTCTATCTGAACGGCGCGCCCGCCCCGGGAGCGGTGGCGGCCACCTTGCAGACGCCCGCCGCCGGCAGCGACGTCGAACTGGAGTTTTGGCGCTCGATCAAGGACTCCAACAAGCCGGAGGAACTTAACGCCTATCTGAGCACCTATCCCAATGGCCAGTTCCGTTCGCTGGCGTTGTCGCGCATCGCTTCCCTGGAAGCGGGGCCGAAGCCGGATGCCACGCGCAACCTGACCAAGGGCATCGATCCTGCGACCTTCAAAGACGAGGCCAACCAGACCACCGAAGACCAGATCGGCCTCGACAAGAACAAGCGTCGCGACGTGCAGCGCCGCCTTACCGGGCTCGGCTTCGACACCAAGATCACAGGACAGTTCGATCAGGGCACCCGCAGCGTGATTACGCGCTGGCAGACCGCCCGCGGCTATCCCGCAAGCGGCTATCTCAACACGCTGCAGCACAAGGCGCTGCTGACCGAGATCGTGGCGGCGGCACCGACCGCGAGCACCGAGGAAGACCGCCCCAAGCGCCGGACCACGAGCCAGCAGCAGGCGCAGCCGCAGGTCCAGCATCAGGCTCCGCCGCCCCAGCGGCAGTATGCCCCCGCCCCCGGCCCCGATCCGGCCGGCGCTGGCCGCTTCATCGGCGGCGTGGTTGGCGGCATGCTGCGCTGACAAACAAACGCTCACCAGCAAAAAGGCCCGGGCTCGTCCCGGGCCTTTTCACTGATGCCGTCACTGATACAGTCATTCTGCCGGGGTGCCGGCGCGGACGGTCCGGCCTATTTGCCTGCCACCTTTCGCAGCGCCTCGTTGATGCGATCCTGCCAGCCGGGGCCGCCCTCCTGGAAGTATTCCAGCACATCCTGATCGATGCGCAGCGACACCAGTTCCCTCACGCCGGGCAGCCGGGCGGGCTTTGGCGGCGCTTCGGCCACCTTGGTGGTGGTGCGCTTGAACGCGGCCTCGGCCTCGGAGCGCGCATCGTTCAGGGTTCTCGGCCGTCGCGGCTGATCCGCCATCGTTAGATTCCTTCAAACAGAGCGGTTGACAAATACCGCTCGGAGAATGACGGCACGATCGCGAGGATGGTCTTGCCCGCGCTCTCGGGCCGCTTGCCGATCTGCAGAGCCGCTGCGATCGCGGCTCCGGAGGAGATGCCGCCGGGAATGCCTTCCATCCGAGCCAGCGCGCGCGAGGTCTCGATCGCCGTCGGCCCGTTGACCTTGACGATCTCGTCGATCACGGAGCGATCCAGGATGTCCGGAACGAAGCCGGCACCGATGCCTTGAATCTTGTGCGGGGTGTGCTGGCCGCCCGACAGCACCGGACTTTCCTCCGGCTCGACGGCCACCACCCGCAGCGATGGCTTGCGGGGCTTGAGCACCTGTCCGACGCCGGTGATGGTGCCGCCGGTGCCGACGCCCGCTACGAAGTAATCGATGTTGCCGCCGGTATCGTTCCAGATTTCCTCGGCCGTGGTGTGGCGGTGAATTTCGGGATTGGCGAGGTTCTTGAACTGCTGCGGCATCACCGCGTTGGGCGTCGTGCGTAGCAACTCCTCGGCGGTTGCGATCGCGCCCTTCATGCCCTGCGCTGCAGGCGTCAGCACGATCTCGGCACCGAGAAAGGCCAGCATCTTGCGCCGCTCGATCGACATCGACTCCGGCATCACCAGTTTCAGCCGGTAGCCGCGCGAGGCCGCGACAAAGGCCAGCGCGATGCCGGTGTTGCCCGAGGTCGGCTCGATCAGCACGGTGTCGGCGTTGATCACACCGGCCTTTTCCATCGCGATGATCATCGCGGCGCCGATGCGATCCTTCACGCTTGCAGCGGGATTGAAATATTCGAGCTTGGCCAGGATGGTTGCAGTTACACCTTGCGCCGCCGGCAGCTTGCGCAAGCGGACAATGGGCGTATCGCCGATCGCGTCGACGATGGAGTCGAAAACCCGCCCTCGCCCCGGACGCTGCACTGCACTCGCGGTTGACGACGCATCCATCTGAACGCTCCTGTGACAATCATGCGGGGATTTTGCGGTTCTCCTTACTTAGGAGCCGGCCAGCGCGATGCGCAAGCCGGAATCTCATCAGCGAAGAATTCGCTGCAGCGCAAAATGAGGCGTCGCTAAATTTCGTCAAAGCAACGCATTTGTGTTGCCACTACGTCAAATATTGTGACTATACTTTAGTTGCGAACTGAGAGTGCGGCTTGGATCGCAAAGGAGGTCACGATGTCAGCAATTGCTGAAGCCCAGTCGACCCTAACGTCTCGGCCCGATCCACGCGGATGTGATCTGCCGACCTGCCCTGTATGTGCGGATACCATGGTCGCGGCGGAAGCGTCGGCCTACCTCACCGACAACGCGATCAGTTATCTCTGGACCTGCGATACCTGCGGTTACGGCTTCGTGACCAAGCATTCGGTCAAAAGGTTCGCCTGCAACTGAGGTCTATCTCGGTGGGATATCTCCGCGCGCCCATTGGGCGCGCGTTTTCGTTTTGAACGTCTCGAACGTTCCATTTGAAATCGCTTCGCGCATGCCCTGCATCAGGTGCTGGTAATACGCGACGTTGATTTCCGACAGCAGCATCGCGCCGAGCGTTTCTCCCGACCGCACCAGATGATGCAGATAGGCGCGTGAGATATCGCGCGCCGACGGCCAGTCGCTCTCCTCGTCGAGTGGCCGCGGATCGTCGGCGTGGCGGGCGTTGCGCAGGTTGATCTGGCCGTGGCGGGTGAACGCCATGCCGTGGCGCCCGTTGCGGGTCGGCATCACGCAATCGAACATGTCGATGCCGCGCGCCACGCTTTCCAGCAGATCCTCCGGCGTGCCGACGCCCATCAGATAGCGCGGACGATCCGTCGGAAGCGCCGGCGCGGTTTCCTCGACCATCGCAAGCATCACCGCCTGCGGCTCGCCGACCGCAAGCCCACCGATCGCATAGCCGTGGAAGCCGATGTCGACCGATCCGCGCGCGCTGATGTAGCGCATCTCGGGAATATCGCCGCCCTGCACGATGCCGAACAGCATGAAGCCTTCGGGCGCGCTCTCGAACGCGCGCTTGCTGCGCTCTGCCCAGCGCAGCGACAGCCGCATCGCGCGCTCGATGTCGTCGCGCGAAGCCGGCAGCCGTACGCACTCATCCATCTGCATCGCGATGTCGGAACCCAGGAGCCGCTGCACCTCGATCGAACGCTCCGGTGAAAGCTCGACCTTGGCGCCATCGATATGCGAACGAAAGGTCACGGCCTTCTCGGTGACCTTGCGCAGTTCCGACAGCGACATCACCTGGAAGCCGCCGGAATCCGTCAGCATCGGCCCATTCCAGCCGGTGAACCTCTGCAGGCCGCCGAGCGCGGCGATCCGTTCGGCGCCCGGACGCAGCATCAGGTGATAGGTATTGCCGAGCACGATGTCGGCGCCCGCATCGCGCACCTCGCGCCAGTGCATGCCTTTCATCGCGCCGGCAGTGCCGACCGGCATGAAAGCCGGCGTCCGCACCACCCCATGCGGGGTGGTCAGGCGACCGGCGCGGGCGGTGCCGTCGGTGGCGAGCAATTCGAAATGGTTGGGGAGGCTCATGGCGCTGCTTATTGCGTGCCGGGAACGGTCAATCAACCGCCTAGTGGGCGCGTTCCGGGCAGCGACGCGCCCTACGCCGGACACAATTGAGCCGCCCCAGAGCCCTCCAGCCTCCAGCTTGTTAAATAAAACGATACCGTATAGTTTTATGAACGTGCAACGTAGAACGCCGCTGGCGAAGCGCCCGGCGGCGGCAAGTGCACGTGTACGGTGACTGACGGCGAATGCTCTCCCTCTCTTTCCTGACTGGATCAATCCTCTCTGACAACCGGATCAGAGGCGCAGGCTCACACCTGCTCAGGTCGGCCGTCGTGATGTGCAGCCTCGCCCTGGCCGCCTGCACGTCCCTGCCGCGGACGCCTTACACCGCCGCGGATGCCGGTAGCTCCCGCGTGCTCGAACTCGACGGCCTGCGGCGCTACGCCGACGAACCCATCACGAAATTCCGTTTCGAAAAGGACGACCTTTCCCCAAACAAGACCTATCTCGCGCTCTCCGGCGGCGGCGCCGATGGCGCCTATGGCGTGGGCGTCTTGAATGGCTGGACCGCGGCCGGCAACCGCCCGGCCTTCTCGGTCGTTTCAGGCGTCAGCACCGGCGGCCTGATCGCGCCTTTTGCGTTTCTCGGGTCGCAATATGACGACACGCTGAGGGAGGTCTACACCAGCGGCATCGCTTCGAGCCTGCTCGATGATCCCAGCATCATCCGCGTGCTGTTCGGATCCGGCCTGTTCGGCAACAAGCGGCTGCGCGAGCTGGTGGCCCGCTATGTCGGGCCGGAGATCCTGGCCGCCGTCGCACGCGAAAATGCCAAAGGCCGAAAACTGCTCGTGGTGACGACCGATCTCGACACCCAGCGCACGGTCGTTTGGGACATGGGGAAAATCGCCGCGGTCGGTTCGCCTGAGGCGCTGCGCCTGTTTCGCGACGTGATGGCGGCCTCCGCCAGCATTCCGCTGGTGTTCCCGCCCATCCTGATCGAAGCCGAGGGCAAGGGCCGGCGCTTTGAGGAGATGCATGTCGACGGCGGCGTAACCGCGCCGGTCCTGACGCTGCCCGATGCCCTGCTCTTCCAGGGCCGTCTGCCCGGAAACAGCCGGATGAACATCTACATTCTCGTCAACAAGAAGCTGGAACGAACGTTTGAGCTCGTATCCAACAGCACGCTCGATGTCGCTTCACGCAGCCTGTCGTCGATCACCCAGTCGCAGACGCGCTCGGTGATCTTCTCCACCTACGATTTCGCCAAGCGCAATCGATGGGGCTTCCACCTGTCCTATATTGAGCGCGACTATCCGGCGTCGTCTTCAGAGGGATTCGACACCGCCTACATGCGTGCCCTTTATCAGCATGGCTATGAGAAGGCTGCGTCGGGCCGGGCCTGGACCTCGACGGTGCCGTGAGCCTCGCCGGATGACGACCTGCCTGGGCCGCCGCCGATATGGCCAATTCGGCCAGATTCGACGCCCCTTCTACTGCGCGGTATAGAGCAATGACCGATATCGCGACCGCGCAGGAATCATTGGGCATGGGATTAACTGCGACCAAGGCCAGACCGGCAAAACGAGACATTCCAAAATCGCGCGGCGGCCGGCCGACGAAAAGCGCAGCCATCGAGCGCGATCAGCGGCTGATCGAAGTTGCCACCCGTCTTTTCCTGGACCGGGGCTACGATGCGACATCGCTTGATGCGGTTGCGGAAGCCGCCCGGGTCAGCAAGCCCACCGTCTATGCGCGCTATGGCGACAAGCGCGGGCTGTTTGCGGAGGTGCTGAGGCGCGAGATTGCGCGCTGGCTTGCGCCGCTTGCTGAAGCGGCGGAGGCGCAGATCACGCGTTCCTCGGACATTTCGGTCGAGCAGCGCCTGATCGAGGTCGGGCGCGAAATGCTGACATTCACCTGCGGACCCGATGCCGTCGCGTTCAGCCGCATGATGACGTCACAAGCCATCAACTTTCCCGACATTGCCAAGCTTGGCAAGGAGGAAGGCTGGATGAAGGCCGTTGCTACCACCGCGCGCTTCTTTGATAAATTGGTCGCACAAGGCGCGATGGACGTCGAGGATACCGGCATCGCGGCCGAGGTCTTTCTCGACGTGGTCGTCGGTCACACGCACCGGATGGCGACGTTCGGAACACCGCTGGAGATGAAGTCCGCCGAGAAACGCATGCGCCTGGCGATCCGGCTGTTCCTGGCCGGTGCGCTTGGACCATCGAGCCGCGTTCAATCCCTCCCCAAAGGAACCATTCGGCGGCGCCTGTCCCGCTGACAATTCCGTGAGAACGGAGTTTCACGCGCGATACGGCACGGCAGCATCGTTGACCATAACAAAACGATACGGTATGGTTTTGTTATGAGCGAAGTGCGTGCCCGCTTTCCGTAGTCCCGGCGGGCCTGCAGGCCGCTTCGATCGCCGCAAACGGCGGTATAGCCCGTTTGCGGCGATCCGCGGCCGACCCGTAGGCCTCCAAAGGGTCGGCCGCGCTTCCTTCAAGACGATCCGGCCCGTCCGCCGGCAGAGACAGGCTCAAGGATGGAGACGGCAAACATGCGCGCGCCGGGATGTTGGAGACAGTTGCTCGCAATCGTCCTGGTGGCGATCATCCTGCCTGCCCCCGTCTCTGCCAACGCGTCGCAGACCGGCGAGCCAGCCTCGCTCCGCAATGAGGCCGAGGAGAGCGCGGCATCCGACCGGCAGGCGGTCAACCGCGAGCTTGAGCTCTTCCGTGGCTCGGCGATCTCGCTCAGCCAGGCGATGGCGATCGCCGAGGCCAGGCATGCCGGCGCAATCGCCGCCGATGTCAGCTTCGACGGCACGCCGGATTCACCGGTCTACCGGGTAAAGACCCTTCACCACGACCGCATCTGGCAACACACCATCGACGCTACGACTGGCAAGATCGTCGGTGGCGAAGCCGCCCTGCCCCTGAAGGAACTCGATGCCGGGGACCGCAGCAACCTCGTTGCTCTCAAGACGATCCGGCACCGCTTGGCGGATGCCGTCCGCCTGGCCGAGCAGGCGGCGGCCGGCAAGGCCATCAGCGGCGGCCTGATCCGCGAACGCAGCCGGCTGAGCTTCGCGATCGTCGTCATGAGCGGCAGTGACCTCAAGGAAGTGATCCTCGAGCCTCCGGGCGTCGCAAGGCGGCGATGACGAGCCTCGTCCGGCCACCGTTGCAGCCCGCGGATAAGGCCGAAACCGGTTGACGACGTCCCCAAGCTGCCGCATAAGTCCGCGCCATGCCGATCTCGACCAAAACGATCACGAAAACCAAAGCACCCTCCGGGGGCTCGGGAGCCGTGCGCGCGTAGTCGAACGAACGCATCATCTGAACCGAAGCCCCGCCTGAAAAGGACCGGGGCTTTTTTATTGCCCGCATTATGCAAACAGAGGACAGACCCGTGAGCTACGAACCCGTTGTTGCCATCGTCGGCGTGACCGGCGCAGTCGGCGCCGAATTCATCGCCACCATGGACCGGCGCGCCTTCCCGGTCCGCAGGCTCAAGGCGCTCGCCAGCGCCCGCTCGGCCGGCAAGACCATCGATTTCCGCGGCAAGAAGGTCGTCATCGAAGAGCTCACCGAACGGTCGTTCGAGGGCGTCGACATCGCGCTGTTCTCGGCCGGCGGCGGCATTTCGCGCAAGTTCGCGCCTGCAGCGGTAAAGGCGGGCGCGGTGGTGGTCGATAATTCCTCGGCGTTCCGGATGGACCCGAACGTGCCGCTGGTGATCCCGGAGATCAACGCCGGCCGCATCCGCGACCACAAGGGCATCATCGCCAATCCGAACTGCTCGGCGATCACGGCGCTGGTGCCGCTGTGGCCGATCCACAAGGCCAACCGCATCAAGCGGGTGATCCTGTCGACCTATCAGGCGGCGAGTGGCGCCGGCGCGGCGGCTATGGAAGAGCTGGTGGAATCGACCCGCGCCTATCTCGACGGCCGGCCGTTCGCGCCCAAGGTGATCCCGCTGCCCTACGCCTTCAACGTCTTCAGCCACAATACCGCGATCGATCCCGAGACCGGCTACAACGACGAAGAGACGAAGGTCATCAAGGAAACGCGAAAGATTTTTGAGGATGAGCAGATCGCGATCGGCGTCACCTGCGTCCGCGTGCCGGTGCTGCGCGCCCATTGCGAGGCGATCACCTTCGAATGCGAGAAGCCGATCACAGAGCACGAGGTGCGCGCCATCCTGGCCAACGCGCCGGGCGTCAGGATCGTCGACGACCGCGCCAAAAACTACTTCCCGATGCCGATTGACGCATCAGGACAGGATGACGTTTTGGTCGGCCGCATCCGCAACGATCTCAGCGACGCCTCAGGCCACTCGATTTCGATGTTCGTGTCGGCCGATCAGCTCCTGAAAGGCGCGGCGCTGAACGCGATCCAGATCGCGGAGCTGTTGCCGCAGCCGGCGATGGCGTAGTACAGGAATCGTAGGGTAGGCAAAGGAGCGCAAGCGACGTGCCTACCAACTCTCACCGATCTCGCTGCACGTGGGTGGGCACGGCGAATTGCGCCTTCCCACCCTGCAGCACCCGCGCTGTTACGCCCCCGTCACGCGCCAAATGACGTTGCCGACATCATCCGCCACCAGCAACGAGCGGTCGGGGCCGAGCGTAACGCCGACCGGCCGTCCGTAGGAAACCTTCTCGTCGGTTGCCAGGAAGCCCGTCAAAATATCCCGCGGCGGACCCGAGGGACGGCCGTTCTCGAACGGCACGAACACGACGGCGTAGCCGCTCAATTTGCTGCGATTCCAGGAGCCGTGCTGGCCGATCACCATGCCGTCGGGAAAACCGGGAAGCGTACCTGCCGGCATCCAGCACAGGCCGAGCGAAGCGGTATGCCCGCCGAGCGCGTAGTCCGGCTGGATCGCTTTCGCGACCATGGCCGCATCCTGCGGCACGCGGTCGTCTACCGTCTGTCCCCAGTAGCAATAGGGCCAGCCGTAGAAGCCGCCGTCGCGCACCGAGGTCAGATAGTCCGGCGGCGTCTCGTCGCCGAGGCCGTCGCGCTCGTTGACGACGGTCCAGAGCACGCCGGTCCTGGGCTCCCATGCCATTCCCACGGCGTTACGGAGCCCGCCTGCGAAGATGCGGCTCGTGCCCGCAGCCAGATCGAGCTCATAGATCGCAGCGCGGCCTTCCTCCACCTCCATGCCCATCTCGGCGATGTTGCTGAGCGAGCCAACGCCGGCATAGAGTTTTTTGCCGTCCGCGCTCGGCAGCAGGCTGCGCGTCCAGTGGCCATTGGGCTTGAACGCGACGAGCTTTCGTCCCTCGGCGGTGATGCGGTCCGCGCCAGCGACGTACGGAAAGGCGACCACGCCGTCCGTGTTGCCGACATAGAAGGTGTCGCCGACCAACGCCATGCCGAACGGCTGGCTCAGCCCTTCCATGAAAGCGCCGCGGCCCTCCGCCACGCCGTCACCGTCGCGGTCCCGCAACACCGTGATGCGATTGGCGCTGACGCCGAGCGCGGCAGCCCGCCGCATCGTCGCCTGCATCGCATAGTGGAACACGCTGCGTGGCGGCCCGGCGATCTGCGTCGATTCCGCGATCAGCACGTCGCCATTTGGCAAGACGTAGATCCAGCGCGGATGGTCGAGGTCTCTTGCAAAGGCGTTGACCTTGAGCCCGGTTGCAACGGTCGGCTTTTGCCCGTCGCTCCAGCCCTGCGCCGTCGGCATTTTCAGCGTCGGGATGGCGCCTTGCGGCTTCGCCTCCGGTATCGCCGGCGCATGGCCCCAGGCCGGCGCAGGCGCGGAGCCCTGAACGCGGCGCCACAGCAGCGCAGCGGCGCCGATCAGCGCGACGATCCGCGCAAAAACAGCCGACATTTTCATAAACTTCTCCAGATAATCGCGGCCACCCTATCCGACACCGGGAAGCGTTGGAACGGCACGCCGCACGTAATTTCACGGACTGTCATGCGTTTACGTGCGAGAACGGCAGCGCTGATGCAAGGCGAGCCGGTAGTACTACGATCTAGGCGAAAATGGCCGAATCGCCCAGAAAACCTTGGCGCTTTATTGTCAGAGCGCTTCCTCCCTCAACCTTTGCCCGCCTCAATGGCGGGCTTTTTTTTGAGGTACCGTCTCAGCGCGACTCGCGAAACAGCAGGCAGGCGTCGCCGTAGGAATAGAACCGGTAGCCTGCAGCGATCGCGTGCGCATAGGCCTGCTTCATCGCGGCGAGCCCGGAGAACGCCGACACCAGCATGAACAGCGTCGAGCGCGGCAGATGGAAATTGGTCAACAGAATATCGACCGCGCGGAAGCGATAGCCCGGCGTGATGAAGATCGAAGTCTCGCCGGCGAACGGCTGAATGGTCCCGTCTTCGGCGGCAGCGCTTTCCAGAAGTCGCAGCGACGTGGTGCCGACCGCAACGATGCGTCCGCCCTTGGCGCGCGCGGCGTTCAGGGACGCCGCCGTTTTGGCCGAGATGGAACCCCATTCGGCATGCATCCGGTGCTCGGAGGTTTCTTCCACTTTGACCGGCAGGAAGGTTCCTGCCCCGACATGCAAGGTCAGGCGATGCAGCTCGACGCCACGACCGCGTAGCGTCGCTTCGAGCGCAGGCGTGAAGTGCAGTCCCGCCGTCGGCGCCGCGACGGCGCCCTCGTTCGCCGCGAACATCGTCTGGTAGTCGGCCGCGTCGCGATCGTCAGGCGTGCGCTTCGACGCGATGTAGGGCGGCAGCGGCGGCGTGCCGAGATCGGCGATGGCTTGGTCGAGCGCCGGCCCGTGCAACGAGAACGACAGCGTGATCTCCCCCTCCTCGCCCTTGGCCTCGACTTCTGCATCGAGATGGCCGAGCAGGCAGACCTTGCCCTCATTGCCGAAACGAACGATGTCGCCGGGCGCAAGCTTTTTCGCAGGCTTCACCAGCGCCTGCCAGCGCGAACCGTCGAGCCGCTTGATCAGCGTCGCCTCGATCTTCGGCTCGGTCTCACGCCCGATGCGGCGTCCCTTGAGCTGGGCTGCTATCACCTTTGTGTCGTTGACGACAAGCTGATCGCCCGGCTGCAACCATTGCGGCAGATCGGCGACGCGGCGGTCACGCAACACGCCGTCGGGCTGCACCACCAACATCCGCGCAGAATCGCGCGGGCTGGCGGGGCGCAGCGCGATGCTCGTGGCGGGGAGTTCGAAGTCGAAGAGATCGGTGCGCATATTGGCTCAGACCGCCGATCCTCATCCTGAGCAGCGGAGCAAGCCGCGTCTCGAAGGATGAGGCCGGTGTGCTGCGGCATCCGGGGACTCATGGTTCGAGGCGCCTGCTTCGCAGGCTCCTCACCATGAGGGGCGAGCGTTAAGCCGCGTCGACGGCCATGTGCGCCTTGACGATCTTGTCGGGGTTCTGCACCGGCTCGCCACGCTTGATCTTGTCGACGTTCTCCATGCCCGACGTCACCTTGCCCCAGACCGTGTACTGGCCGTTGAGGAACGAGGCGTCGTCGAAGCAGATGAAGAACTGGCTGTCGCCGGAATCCGGGCTCGCGGCGCGGGCCATCGAGGTGGTGCCGCGGACATGCGGTTCCTTGTTGAATTCGGCCTTCAGCTTCTGGCCCGAGCCGCCGGTTCCGGTGCCCTGCGGGCAGCCGGTCTGCGCCATGAAGCCTTCGATCACGCGGTGGAACACGATGCCGTCGTAGAAGCCTTCGCGCACCAGTTCCTTGATGCGGGCGACATGGCCGGGCGCCAGGTCGGGGCGCATTTCGATGGTGACGGGGCCCTGCGTGGTTTCAAGAATCAAAGTATTTTCTGTATCAGCCATGCTCTTTTCTCTTCAGGTTTGGGTGGACGTTTGCGGGATCTGAAAGTGACCGCGAAAGGCCGGCCGGCGACCGCACCGCCCAGTCCTTCGGTAAATGGCAACGGCGAACAGCGTTGCAATGTTTCCATGACGGCAATTCGGTACACAAGCCGATCGTCATCTCCGGCACTTGGGGATTCATAGGTAATCCTGGGTTGACCGAGAATAGCGCCTTCGCGGTTGAAACTGACGATGACCGTAATGTCCATCAGGTTGGCGCGCGAAGCCGGCGGCCGCCAGCAGGAATACAGTTTGGCGTAGACGTCCTTGATGGTGTCGATCTGACCGGGGCCGGCCTGCGCGTGCGCCGCCGCCGCAAGCCACAGCAACGCGGCGGCGCAACAGACGGCTGGCGCGCGGCGCGGCGAGATCATCGCCTCACTTGACGTCGGATGCGACCTGCACCTTCACCATCTTGTCGGGATCGACGACGGGTTCGCCGCGCTTGATCTTGTCGACCACATCCATGCCCGCCACCACTTCGCCGATCACGGTGTACTTGCCGTTCAGCGAGGCGCCTTCGGCGAACATGATGAAGAATTGCGAGTTGGCGGAATCGTTGCTGGCGGCGCGCGCCATGCCGACGATGCCGCGCTTGAACGGCACGTTGGAGAATTCGGCCGCGAGATTCGGATATTTCGAACCGCCGGTGCCGTTGAAATTCTTGCCGTCGCCGGTCTGGGCCATGAAGCCCTCGATCACGCGATGGAACGGCACGTTGTTGTAATAACCCTCGCGCGCAAGCAGCTTGATGCGCTCGGCATGCTGCGGCGCGATGTCGTTGCGCAGCTTGACCACGATGCGGCCCTTGGTGGTCTCGATCACGATCGCATTGGCCTTGTCGATATTGGCGGGCAGCGGCTGGGCGATCGCGGGGCTGACGAAAAACAGCGCGGCGAGGACGGCGAGAATGCGGATCATGAAAGCTCCGGTCATGTGAAACAGGAAAGCGTGATGTCGCCGACAGGCGTGTTTAGCTCGCGAACTTGGTCTTCAGGCTGGCTGCGACCGATGGCGGCACGAAGGCCGAGACGTCGCCGCCCATCGCCGCGATTTGGCGCACCAGTGTGGCGGTGATCGGGCGGACGGTAACCGAGGCCGGCAGGAATACCGTGTGCACCTCCGGCGCCATGGTCTCGTTCATGCCGGCGATCTGCATCTCGTAGTCAAGATCGGTGCCGTCGCGCAGGCCCCGGATCATGATGGTCGCGCCGGCCTTCTGGGCGGCGGTCACCGTCAGATTGTCATAGGTCGTGCAGTCGAAGTCGCAGCCGGCCTTGGCGGCGACGGGCGCGAATACCGCCCGGACCATCTCCAGCCGCTCCTCGGTCGAAAACAGCGGCTTTTTGCCGGGATGGACGCCGATGGCCACGATCAGGCGGTCGCACAGGCGGACGGCGTTCCGGACGACGTCCAGATGGCCGTTGGTGACGGGATCGAATGAACCGGGATAGAGCGCGATACGGGGCATAGGACCCTCCTACCCCGCCTCGGGCCACCCGGCAAGCCGGGCCCGGTTCCCCCGGAGCACGGCTATTTATTTCCATTCGGCCACTGAACCACTACCGGGGTCCAGGCGTCTGTTCCAGGCGGTCGGCAATGTTTCGTCAGCCAATGGACGACGAAACAAAACCCCGGCCCGACGAAACCATTTTTGTAGCCCGCGAAGACAGCCGGAAACTTGTGATGGCTACAAGTTCAACCAACGAGACGACGACGGGCCGCCAAGGCCCACGACAGGGGGCTCTCATGATCAAGGCTTTTTCCGCTATCGCCGCTGCCGCCTTCATCGCCGCCGCACTGACAGTGCTGCCCGGCTTTGCCCCCCAGGTCGAAGCCAGCGTTCCGCAGGCGCTCGCCAAGGGCGACCGGCTGGATATCCGAACGGTCGGCAAGGATTGTTCCCAGCAGGCTTGGCCGAATTTCGAGGCCTCATGCCTCCGCGCCGCCGGCTCCAAGTCGACCGTGAAGGAAGCGCGCCTGGTTACCGGCAACCGGACCCCGTAGGGCACAGCCTTCATAGAATGATTGCCAGTTTGCTCTGGCTTGAGGTCCTCGGGATGCCCCCCGGGGACCTCATCGATTCTGGGAGCGGCCGATCGGAAACCTGGTCGCGCAAGAACACACCGACAGGCGCATCACGCTTCGACGAGCGTTCTCATGGCGGCCGCCCCAGGGGTCGGGGCGGCCGATGAGGACACTTAAGCCGCTTGTTCCTTTTCCGCGTCCAGATTGATGACGGCCTTCGCAAGTTTGGTGAGGGCCGCGTCGGTCGCGCGTTCTTCGTCGAGGGTCTGCTGGAGCAACTTGGCGGCCTTGGTGTAACCGAGCTCTTCCGCCCAGGTACGAAGCGTGCCGTAACGGGTCATTTCGTAGTGTTCGACCGCCTGCGCCGCGGCGAGCAGACCTGCGTCGTGGGCCGGCATGCCCTTGTACTCATCCATGATCTCCTGGCCTTCCTTGGCAATGCCGACGATGGCGTCGCAGGTCTTGCCCTGAGGCTTCTTGTCGATTTCCGCGAACACCTGCTCCAGACGCTCGATCTGGCCTTCGGTCTCGCCATGGTGTTTCTCGAAGGCGGCCTTCAGTGCGGAGTGCTGCGCAGCCTTCGCCATTTTCGGCAGGCTCACGAGGATCTTCTTCTCGGCGAAATAGACGTCCTTGAGCGTATCGTGAAACAGGTCTTCGAGCTTCTTCATCTTGGCCATGATTTTCTCCGGGTAAGGTGATTGCGTGGGGCAATTCCTCGTGTCCTTCTTGGTTCCATTTCAAGTTGAACCAGTCGAGGCAACGGAAGGCCAAAGCCGTCACGGCTCACCGTTCGCGCACAAGCGCTACGCCTGGCTGGAAGGGCTCGGGTGTCTCGCATCGTTCGCGACTGCCTGACGCAGCCAAATAATTTCGCAAGCGAGCGACTGTTCAACGACAAGCAATCCGAATGACTCCACCGTTTAGGAACTAAAGCCCCGACGGGAGATTGGGCTCGCTCCTGAAGCTTTGGAGACCAACTATGAAACGATCACTTCTATTCGTCTGTATTGGATTATTGGCCGCTAGCACCGCATCGGCGCAAAATCCGCCTGCGCAATCGGGACCGAACAACAACGCGGTCAACAGCTCCGGACAGAACAACTCCAATGCGCCTGTCGCCGGTCGCAACAGTTTCACGGAAGGACAAGCCAAGTCGAAGATCGAAGATGCCGGCTACACCAACGTCACCGAATTGAAGAAGGACGACAACGGTGTGTGGCGCGGCAAGGCGAGCAAGAGCGGCGCCGCGACGGCGGTGAGCGTCGATTTTCAAGGCAACGTCAATTCTGCCAAGTAAGGAAGGTTTTACATGACCGTTACAATCTCTCGTCTTTACGATAACCACAGCGATGCCCAGCAAGCCGTTCAGCGTCTGGAATCGGCGGGCGTTCCGCATTCGGACATCAGCATCGTCGCCAATAATTCGGACAGCTGGTTCAATACCGACAAGAACGTTGATCGCGATCGCGATGGCGTCGACGATCGCGCCGAAGGTGCCGGCAAGGGCGCTGGCATTGGTGCGGGCGTAGGCGGCGCAGCGGGCCTGCTTGCCGGACTCGGCTTGCTGGCGATCCCGGGCCTCGGCCCCGTCGTCGCCGCTGGTTGGCTGGCAGCTACCGCGGTCGGCGCGGCTGCAGGCGCGGCGACCGGCGGAATCGTCGGTGCGCTGACGGAAGCGGGCGTCTCCGACGAGGACGCTCACTCCTATGCCGAGGGCGTCCGTCGTGGAGGCACGCTGGTGTCCGCACGCGTGGCCGATGCGGAAAGGACCCGACTCGACGCGATATTGAACGAGTCTGCCGTCAACCTGCGCGACCGGAGTGCCGCCTGGCAGAAGACCGGTTGGAAATCGTTCGATCCCGCCAGTCAGCCCTATGGCGCGGATGAGGTTCGCAAGGAGCGTCAAATCTACGGCGGCGCACCGCGCTAATCGCATCAATGATGCACATCGCTAATTGCACCAGGCGGCCCGCTTCGGCGGGCCGTCTTTTTTGCAGGAAAATTAAGAGAGTTGGCCACCTTGCGGGGGCGACCTTAACATCCATATAACATCCATATGGATGGTGTATGGATGTAATCGATGCAAGGTAACGTCAGGGAACTTCGGCCCAAACCGCCCGAAAGCGAAAAAATCACCATTAATCTTGGCTATGTCGATCTGGGTCACGTCGATCTCATGGTCCAGGAGGGTTTCTACTCGAACCGGACCGATTTCATCCGGACGGCGATCCGTAATCAGCTCGAACGTCACGCCGACGTCGTCAAGCAGTCGACCGCACGCAAAAGTCTGGACCTCGGATTGCGAACCTATAGCCGCGAGGATCTTGAAGCAGTGCAGCGCACCGGCGAGATGCTCCACATCAATGTGCTGGGCCTTGCCAGCATTTCCCAGGACGTCACGCCCGAGCTTGCACGGGCCACCATCGCCTCCGTCTCGGTGCTGGGCGCTTTGCATGCCAGTCCGGCGGTCAAGGCCGCGCTCGCCGACAGGACGAGGTGAAACGATGCTGAACCAGGACATCATCCGGGAAGCCACCCGCCTCACCCGCGCGGGCCAACTCGTTGAAGCCACCGCGCTGCTGCAACGCATGCTTCACGGCGAGCGCACGGAACACGCGCCGCCGCGCAGCCGCAGTCACGTCGCTCTCCCCGGCCCGATCATCATCGACGCAAAGGCCAACGTGATCGAGGAGCCGCAGAACACACCGTCATCCGCATCAGCCCCCGCTGGGCCGCCGCGCAAGACCCACTCCTTGGTGGATCGCAAAAAGCGACGCCCCGTGATCGAAATGCCCGGCGTCTTGAAACGCGCCCCGCTGAGTTCACCGGAGGTCGTGCCGGAGGGCGCCCGTTTCATCGAAGCGACATACCGCAGTCCGGCGGGAAGCCGTACCTACAAGCTGTTCATCCCGAGTGGCTATCGCCAGCAGCCGCTTCCTCTGGCCGTAATGCTTCACGGCTGTACCCAGTCGCCGGACGATTTCGCCGCCGGCACGCGCATGAACCTGCTCGCGGAGGAGCTCAATTGCCTTGTGGTCTATCCCGCTCAACCGAGCCAGGCCAACCAGGCGAAATGCTGGAACTGGTTTCGCAAGGAGGACCAGCAGCGAGGCCGAGGCGAGCCGTCGCTGATCGCGGGCATTACGCGAGAAATCATGGAACAATATTCGGTCGATCGAAAGCGCGTCTACGTGGCCGGACTGTCGGCCGGCGCAGCCGCAGCGGCCGTGATGGGCGCGACGTATGGCGATTTGTATGCCGCCATCGGCATCCACTCCGGCCTGCCATGCGGCGTCGCCACGGATCTTCCCTCCGCGCTTCTCGCCATGCGACAGGGAGGATTGGATCGCAAGTTCGTTTCAGGTGGCCCGTCTCCCGTTCCCACCATCGTCTTCCACGGCGATCGCGACACGACCGTGCATCCCAACAACGGCGATCACATCGTTGAGCAGTCCGTGAGGGCCTTGAACACACAAAAGACCGTGCATCGGGGACAGATCTCCGGCGGTCACGCCTATACGAGAACGGTCCTGACCGATGCGCATGGACGCGAAATGCTGGAGCACTGGAATGTCCACGGCGGCGGACATGCATGGTCCGGCGGCAGCCCCGCAGGCTCCTATACCGATCCGCGAGGACCGGATGCAACCAGAGAAATGTTGCGTTTCTTCCTGGGGCATTCGCTGTCGGAGGAGTGATGCGGCCTCGACGGGTGTCGACGTTGTCACCCACAGCCATGCGGAAGACGCAGCCGGCCGCGCGGGCGCAAACCGTCCCGCGCGATTGCCATGGGCGGCGTCCCGGCCGATGATGCTCATAACGGATCGAAGCATCGAAAGGGAGAGAAATGCGCGGACGTCGTGTGCTGATGGAATCGTTCGTGTCGCACGGCGTGCGTCATATCTTCGGCAATCCCGGAACGACGGAAACCCCGCTGCTCGACAGCCTGCCGGCATTTCCGCAACTCGAATACATCATGGCGCTGCATGAAGGCGTCGCGGTCAGTGCTGCCAGCTTCTATGCGCAGGCCTCGGGCCGCGTCACCGTCGCCAATCTGCACGTTGCCCCCGGCCTCGGCAATGGCATCGGTTCGCTCTACGGCGCGCTGAAAGCCAATTCGCCCGTTGTCGTCACCGCCGGTCAGCAGGACACGCGGATGCGGCTCAGGAATCCGGTTCTCGGCCACGACCTCGTGGCGATGGCGGCCCCCGTGACCAAGTGGAGCGTGCAGATCGAGCGCGCCGACGAGATTGCCCCGATCATGCGTCGCGCGTTCAAGGTCGCGACCGACGGCCCTCCGGGTCCGGTGTTCGTCGCACTGCCGATCGACGTTCTGGAACAGGAGACCGCCGTCGATGCTTCGGCGCCGGACAATCTGTGGCGATCGACCCGACCCGACCCGGCTGGCGTGGAAGCGCTGGCCACGCTGCTTCTCAAGTCGAAGAAGCCGGCCATCATCGCCGGCGACGACGTGGCGAGATCGGGCGGCGAACAGGCGCTGGTGGCCCTGGTGGAAACGATTGGGGCCACCGTGTGGTTCGAAGGGCTGCGGCATCACGCGCCCTTCCCGACCAGCCATCCGAGCTACCGCCAGTCGCTCCCCGCCGACGCCCGGCAGGTCCGCAAGGCGCTCGGCGATACCGATCTTGTGCTGCTGATCGGCGGCCCCTTCTTTGAGGACATCTGGTTTGCGCCTGGCGGCCACATGGCCGACGGCGTACCCTTGCTGCAGATCGAAGCGTCCGCCGAACGTCTCGCGCTCAACAACCGGCTCGATGCCGGCATCGTCGGCGACATCGCCGTCAGCCTCCGTTCCTTGACGGAAGCCCTGCACGCAAAAGCGGGCGCGGACTTCAGGCAAGCCGCACAAAGCCGCAATGCCGCGTTGGCCGAATTGCAGGCGAGCGAAAAAGAAGCCTATCGTGCACGCGTCGAAAAAAGCTGGAACCGCCAGCCGAGCTCGATGCCGCGCGTCACCGCGGAGCTTCGCCGCGGGCTGCCGGACAATGTCGTCATCGTCGATGAAAGCATCACGGCCAGCCTCGACCTCGCCCGCGCCTTCGACTATCGCGGCTTCGGCGATTATTTCGGCGGTCGCGGTGGCGGCATCGGCCAGGGCCTTGCCGGCGCGATCGGCGTCAAGGTGGCCATGCCGGACCGGCCCGTGGTCGCCGTCTCCGGCGACGGCTCGGCGATGTATGCGATCCAGTCGCTGTGGACGGCTGCGCACCACAAACTCGCGATCGTGTTCGTGGTGCTTGCCAACCACGAATATCGCATCCTCAAACACAATGTGGATGTCTGGCGCCAGAATTTCGAAGCCGGCACCCAGCATCCCTATCAGAACATGGATATCACCGGTCCCGTGCTCGACTTCGTGCACCTCGCAGCCGGCATGGGCGTCGAGGCCGTCAGGGTCGAGAAGGCCGAAGACATTGCCGGCGCGGTTGCAAAGGCGGTTGCGGCAGGTCGGCCGTATCTCGTCGAAATTGCCATCGAGGGCAAACGCTAGGCACACGGCGACTTCACTCGCCGAGCTTTCGGGATGGCCCTAACGACGCCCGCCCCTCCCGCTTGACAAGTTTGCGCTTGTAAATGTTATGGCCGTTCATCTCTGAAAGGATCGCCGTGGCCAGCACCCTATTCGACAGCGTCCTCTATCGCGACGTGTTCTCCACGCCGGCCATGCGGGCGGCATTCTCAGACGAAGCCGTTCTGAAGGCCTATGTGCAGGCAGAGGTCGCGCTCGCCGTGGCCCAGGGCGAAACCGGAATCATCCCGCAAGAGGCAGCGCAGGCGATCGCCCAAAAGGCGCCGACGATCGTGCTCGATACCGCGCAGTTGAAGCGCGACACCGAGAATGTCGGCTATCCCATCGTCGGCCTGGTGCGGCAGCTATCCGAGCAGCTCGGCGAAGCCGGCCGCTACGTGCATTGGGGCGCGACCACCCAGGACATCATGGACACCGCGACGGTGCTGCAATTGCGCGAAGCGGTCGTTCTGATCGAGACCCAGCTCGTCGAGGTGATCGTCACCCTCGCCGGTCTCGCCCGCCTGCATCGCGATACGCCGATGGCCGGGCGAACCCATCTGCAGCAGGCGCTGCCGATCACATTCGGGCACAAGGTGGCGATCTGGCTCTCGGCGCTGCAGCGCTCGGCCGAGCGGCTCCAACAGGCCAAGCCTCGCGCGCTCCAGGCACAGCTCGGCGGCGCGGTCGGCACGCTGGCGTCGCTCGGCGACCACGGCCTGGATGTGCGCGCCGCCTATGCGCGTGCGCTTGGTCTCGTCGAGCCCGACATCACCTGGCATGTCGCCCGCGACGGGCTGGTTGAAATGGTCCAGACGCTGGCCGTGATCTGCGGCGCGCTCGGCAAGATCGGCTACGACGTCATGATCCTGATGGCCAACGAGATCGGAGAGGTGTTCGAGCCGTTCTCCTCGCATCGCGGCGCATCCTCGACCATGCCGCAGAAGCGCAATCCGATCTCGTCGGAAATTCTGCTGGCCAACGCAAAGATCTCGCGCGACGCCGCCTCGCTGATGCTCGACGCCATGGTTCAGGATCTCGAGCGCGCCACCGGCCCGTGGCATGCCGAATGGATGGCGCTGCCGCAGGTCTGTCTGCTGACCGCGGGCTCGCTGGCGCAGGCGCAATTCATGCTCGCCGGCCTGATCGTCGATCCCGCGGCGATGAAGCGAAACCTTGACTCCACGCGCGGGCTGATCGTCGCCGAAGCCGTCATGATGGGGCTGGCGCCCGTGCTCGGCCGCCAGCCGGCGCATGATGAAGTCTACGCCGCCTGCCGCGATGCGTTTACCCATAGCGAGCCGCTGCTGGATGCATTGTTGCGGCGGCCGACCATTGCTTCCGCCCTGCCCCGCGACCGGCTCGCTGCGTTGTGCGAACCGGCGAACTATCTCGGAACAGCGGGAGCGATGGTCGACCGCGTCCTCGCCCGTCATAGCAAGTGAAAACGCGGCATCCCGGCGTTGACATGGCGGGCCGCCCGGCCTTAATTATTCAAACGGGGAAAGCGATCTCCCCGCGAGGCGACATGCCCAAGAATCGCGTCCACCTTCACAAGGACGCAACATGTCTTCCTATAACACCATCTCATCCGACAAACTCTCCCGTCTGATTGGCACCGCCAGGGCGCCGACCCTGATCGATGTGCGCATCGATGAAGATTTCGCCGCCGACCCGCGCCTGATCCCCGGCGCCATGCGGCGCTCCTACCTTGATGTGCAGGAATGGGCGCCACAGCTTGCCGGACAGTCGCCGGTCGTCGTCATCTGCCAGAAAGGGAAGAAGCTCAGTGAAGGCGCCGCGGCGTGGCTGCGCCAGTCCGGCATTGCCGCCGAAGCGCTCGAAGGTGGACATCTCGGCTGGACCGAGACGCAGAGGCCGGCCGTTCCCGCCGACAAGATCCCCAGGCGTGACGGCCGTGGCCGCACCGTCTGGGTGACGCGTGCACGGCCCAAGATTGACCGCATCGCCTGCCCCTGGCTGATTCGCCGCTTCATCGATCCCGCGGCGGTCTTTCTCTTCGTTGCGCCCTCGGAAGTGGAGGCCGTGGCCGACCGCTTCGGTGCCACCCCGTTCGATATCGAGAACGTGTTCTGGAGCCATCGCGGAGAACTCTGTACCTTCGATGTGATGATCCAGGAATTCGGCCTCTCGGCCCCGCCACTAGAAAGGCTGGCGACGATGGTTCGCGCGGCCGATACGGCGCGGCTCGACCTTTCGCCGGAGGCACCCGGGCTGCTCGCCGCCTCACTCGGTCTTTCGCGCATGTTTGACGACGACCTAGAACAACTCAGCGCCGGAATGCTGCTCTATGATGCGTTCTATCGCTGGTGCCGGGACGCTACGGGCGAGACGCACAACTGGCCGACCAGCAAGGGGAGGTGAAGCCATGACCGACCTCACCGCGAATACAAAGCCCAAGCCGGAAATGTACACGCACGGCGTTTCCTTCAACGAGGCATTTATCGTCTGGCTCCGCGTCGCGATCCTCAGCTTCGGCGGGCCGGCCGGGCAGATTGCCGTGATGCACCGGATCATCGTCGAGGAGAAAAAGTGGATTTCGGAGGGCCGCTTCCTGCATGCGCTGAACTACTGCATGCTGTTACCTGGGCCCGAGGCACAGCAGCTTGCGACCTATATCGGCTGGTTGCTGCATCGCACCGCCGGCGGTCTGATGGCGGGCGGGCTCTTTGTCCTGCCCGGCGTCATCGCCATCATGGCGCTCAGCTACGTCTACGCGGCCTACGGCAATGTCGGCTTCATCGAGGCGCTGTTCTTCGGCCTGAAGGCCGCCGTGCTTGCCATCGTCGTTCAAGCGGTGGTGCGGGTCGGCAAGCGCGCGCTGCGCAACTGGGTCATGATTTCGATCGCGGCCGCGGCTTTCGTGGGGATATTCTTCTTTGCCGTACCGTTCCCGGTCATCATCATCGCCGCCGGCATCATCGGCTTTGCCGGAGCGAGGATCGGCCGGTCGGAATTCGCCGCCATCGGGCACGGCGGCAGCGCAAACGCCGCCGTCATCGACAGCATGCTCGGAGATGCGATGCCCGAACATGTGAAGCCCAACTCCGCCCGGACGTTGCGTGTGACCGTGGTCTGGCTGGCGCTGTGGCTCGTGCCGGTTGCCGGGCTCCTGATCGGTCTCGGACCGAACCATGTCTTCAGCCAGATCGCCATCTTCTTCAGCAAGATGGCGATGGTGACGTTCGGCGGCGCCTATGCGGTTCTGGCCTACGTCGCGCAGCAGGCGGCGGACTATTACCACTGGGTAACGCCGCGCGAGATGCTGGACGGGCTGGGCATGGCGGAGACGACGCCGGGCCCCCTGATCATGGTGGTTCAGTTCGTGGGGTTCATGGCTGCGTTTCGTGATGCGAGCGGGCTGCCGCCAATGCTGGCTGCGACGCTTGGCGGATTGCTCGCCACCTGGGTGACATTCGCACCGTGCTTCCTGTGGATCTTCGCCGGCGCGCCCTACATCGAGACGATGCGCGGCAACAAGGCGCTTGCCGGGGCATTGTCGGCGATCACGGCGGCGGTGGTCGGCGTGATCCTCAATTTGTCGATATGGTTCGCGCTGCACACGCTGTTCCGGCAAACCTTTGAGGTGAGACGCTTTGGCTTCGCCTTCGACGCGCCGGTCCTGTCGAGTGTCGACACACCGGCGCTATTCCTGGCCATCGCAGCCGCCATCGCCGTGTTCCGTTTCAAGGTGGGCATGCTGGCGGTGCTCGCGGCGTCCTGTGTCGCGGGCATCGCGTTGCGCCTGACCGGCGTTATTTGAAATCGGGTGCCGTTTCCTCGGGCCCCGCTTAAGGCGCTACGATGCCTCGTCCTGAAGCTTGGGACGGACGAAGAAGGCAGGCGACGCGTCAACGGCCGGGTTGGCGCCGGTCACAAGCTGGCGCGACATGGCGAGAATGGCATTCGCCGTCTCTTCCGGCTGCAGCGTTGGATGCAAATGCGTACCGTGCAGGTTTACGACCGACCAGCCGCGCCGTTGCGCCTCCGCGATGGCGTGATCGTAGATTGCTGAAGTCTGGATGAAGCCGGCGGGGATATGATCCCAATCGGCGAGTTCGATCGCCTCGTCGAACCAGCCGATGTGCATGCGCGGAAGTCCATCTTCAAACCGCGCGAACGCTGCGGCATCGCGCGCCATCACGTCGATCCCGACGAGCGACGCGCGCCCCTTGTCGGCCGCAAACCATTCGGACCAAATCGGAAGCATGCCGTCGGCGGCGGCGAGGCCCTTGATGAAATCGTGCAGGGCCGGCCTGACCGGGAACGCTGCGCCTTTCGGCGGAGGCACGTCGCCATCCACGATGATGACCGCCCGCGCAGGCAGCCTGGTCGCCAGATCGGCAACCAGCGCGCTCGCCGAACTATGACCCACCACGATCGGATCGGGATCCCGGCTCACCTGCTCCAGAAGTCGAGAATTCCAGGCGCCCCAGGAAGGCGGCGAAGGATGATGGGCCAATACGTCCGGCACCTGGACATGGCATCCCGCCGCCCGCAAGGCGCCGGCCGCAGGCTCCCAGCTTGACGCCCGGACCAGCGGTCCCGCCACGAGAATGAAATTGAAGGATACCAATTCCCAATCCAGCGAAGAGCGTCATAGACCCGTTGATGGCCGGCGGCGCTAGCCGCCGTTGCCGTTCTCGCCATTCTCCCCGTCGTCGCCGATATGCTCGACCGACACCACGTGCTCGTCCTCGGCGGTATCGAACACGATGACACCTTGCGTCGAGCGGCCGGCGATGCGGATGTCCTCGACCGGGCAGCGGATCAACTGGCCCTTGTCGGTGACCAGCATGATCTGGTCGGCGTGCTCGACGGGGAACGAGGCCACCAGCTTGCCGTTGCGGTTGTTGACGCTCATCGCAACGATGCCTTTGCCGCCGCGGCCGGTGGTACGATACTCGTAGGACGAGGTACGCTTGCCGTAGCCGTTGACGGAGACGGTGAGCACCACCTGCTCCTGCGCTGACATTTCCGCATAGCGTTCCTGGGAAAGCTGCAGCGAGCCCGTCGTCTCCTCGCCGTCGGCATCCGCGGGTTCTTCCGCGGCCACCTCGCCGGCGACGGCGCGGCGCATCTTGAAGTAGGCCGACCGTTCGTCCGAGGTCGCCTCGACATGGCGCAGAATCGCCAGCGAGATCAGCGTGTCGTTCTCGGCGAGCGCGATGCCGCGCACGCCCATCGAGGTGCGGCCGGTGAAGACGCGCACGTCGGTGACGGGGAAGCGGATGCACTGGCCGCCGGCCGCCGTCAGCAGCACGTCGTCGCGCTCGGTACATATCTGGACGTCGACGATCGCCTCGCCCTCCCCGAGCTTCATGGCGATGATGCCGGAGCGGCGGACATCGACGAAGTCGGACAGCTTGTTACGGCGGACGGTGCCGCCGGTGGTGGCGAACATCACGTCCAGATTGCCCCAGGAGGATTCGTCCTCCGGCAGCGGCATGATCGTGGTGATGCGTTCGCCCTGCTCCAGCGGCAGGATGTTGATCAGCGCCTTGCCGCGCGCGTTCGGCGCCGCCACCGGCAGCCGCCAGACCTTTTCCTTGTAGACCTGGCCGCGCGAGGAGAAGAACAGCACCGGCGTATGCGTCGAAGCCACGAACAGGCGGGAGACAAAATCCTCATCGCGCGTCTGCATGCCGGCGCGGCCCTTGCCGCCACGCCGCTGCGCACGATAGGTCGACAGCGGCACGCGCTTGACGTAGCCGGCGTGCGAAACCGTGACCACCATGTCCTCGCGCTGGATCAGGTCCTCGTCCTCGACCTCGCCTTCCTGCTCCATGATGATCGTCTTGCGCGGGGTGGCGAACTTGGTCTTCACCTCGGCCAGTTCGGCCTTGACGATCGCCTGCACGCGCGCGCGCGACCGCAAAATCTCGAGATAGTCGGCGATTTCCACGGCGAGCTTGTCGAGTTCTTCGGAAATCTCCTCGCGGCCGAGGGCGGTCAATCGTGCCAAACGCAACTCGAGAATGGCCTTGGCCTGCTCCAGCGACAGCCGCGCCGTGCCGTCGGGCGACATGCGGTGGCGCGGGTCGTCGATCAGCGTAATCATCGCCTCGACATCGCGTGCCGGCCAGTCGCGCGACATCAACGTGTCACGCGCCGTGTTCGGGTCCGGCGAGGTGCGGATCACGCGAATGATCTCATCGATATTGGCGACCGCAATCGCAAGGCCGACCAAAATATGCGCGCGATCACGGGCCTTGTTGAGCAGGAATTTGGTGCGACGCGTGATCACCTGCTCGCGGAACGCGACGAACAGCGTCAGCAGGTCTTTCAGGTTCATCGTCTGCGGACGACCCTGATCCAGCGCCAGCATATTGGCCGGGAAATTACTCTGCAGCGGCGTGAAACGGTACAGCTGATTGAGCACGACGTCCGCCACCGCTTCGCGCTTCAGCTCGATCACCACGCGAAAGCCGTCGCGGTCGGATTCATCGCGCAGATCGGAGATGCCCTCGATCTTCTTTTCGCGCACCAGTTCGGCGATGCGCTCGACCATCGTGGCCTTGTTCACCTGGTAGGGAATTTCGGAGATGATGATCGCTTCGCGATCCTTGCGGATGGTGTCAATCGTCACCTTGCCGCGCATCACGATCGAGCCGCGGCCGAGATGGTAGGCCGAGCGGATGCCCTGACGTCCGAGGATGATGCCGCCGGTCGGAAAATCCGGTCCGGGGATGATGTTGATAAGGTCGTCAATGGCGAGTGCGGGGTCGTCGATCAGCGCCACGCAGGCGTCGATGACCTCGCCGAGGTTATGCGGCGGGATGTTGGTCGCCATGCCGACCGCGATGCCGCCGGCGCCGTTGACCAGCAGGTTCGGGAATTTCGCCGGCAGAACCGACGGCTCGCTTTCGGAGTTGTCGTAGTTCGGCTGGAAATCGACGGTGTCCTTGTCGATATCGCCGAGAACTTCCAGCGCCGATCGGGTCAGGCGCGCTTCGGTATATCGATAGGCTGCGGGTGGATCGCCGTCGACCGAGCCGAAATTACCCTGGCCGTCGACCAGCGGCACGCGCATGGAGAAATCCTGCGCCATCCGGACCATCGCGTCGTAGATCGACTGGTCGCCGTGCGGATGGTATTTACCGATCACGTCACCGACGACGCGGGCGGATTTGACGTACTTCTTGTCCGGCGTGTGCCCCTGCTCATACATCGAATACAGGATGCGGCGATGGACGGGCTTAAGCCCGTCGCGCGCATCCGGCAGCGCCCGCGCGACGATCACGCTCATGGCGTAATCGAGATAGGAGCGCTTCATCTCGTCGAGGATGGAAACGGGACGAATGTCGGAAGGCTGCTCCGGCGGCTCGCCGGGCTTGTTATCTTCAGGGTCAGACAAAGGGGAATCCGGTCAGTTCTCAGCTGAGAATCATATAGCGCATCGGGGGTGCAAAAACCACCCCGAAGCGGTCCGGAGGGGCGGTTTTTCTGCCCGATTTTTCATGGACTTAACAGGAGCACCGGGGTGTCCCGGAAGAGCTTTCTTGCAAGCCTGTAAGCGGATTCCGGAACGCCGTTTCCAGCCTCCCTTACGGGCCGAAAACCACCGCATGCATGACCCGCCCCGGCAGGAAGGTGAACAGGCCGGCGACGACGAGCGCACCGAAGAAGATCGAGGCCATCGCCTTCTTGTGCGCGCTGACATTGTGCCTGCGGGCGTGCAGGACGGCGAGCACCAGCATGACGGGCGCGAAGATCGAGAGCAGGTGGATCGGGCTGAACGGCCCGACCAGGCGGATCTCATGGATCCAGAACGAGCTGATCGCGACGGCAAACATCAGCAGCACCCAGATCCAGCCGATGGTCCGGTGCGGCAGCGTCCCCTTGGGCGCCGCGAACTGCACGATACCCAGCACGAATGCCGCGATGGCCGCGAAGGCATGCAGCGGGATCGTCCCGGAGGCCCCCAGCAGCGGCGCGAGGCTCATGGCAGCACTCTATTTCCAGTTGATCTCAAGGCTGGAAGCAACTTGAGGAAAATACCTCATGCAACTATCAATAACATAACGGCGGAGCAATATCGGCCGGCGCGGCGCGGATCATCCCTCCAGCTGGGACTATGCTTGCGGCCCTTACCGATATGTGTCTGACATCGCAGCTCGCCGCCTCATTCGGGTGACAAAGTGACCAACGTCCTTTTTGTCTGCAGTGCCAATCGCCTCCGCAGTCCTACAGCTGAACAAGTTTTTTCGACTTGGCCGGACATCGAAACCGACTCGGCCGGCATATCTAACGGCGCGGACGTGCTGTTGTCGGCCGAACAGGTCGAGTGGGCCGACATCATCTTCGTCATGGAGAAGACCCACCGCAACAAGCTGAACCGGAAGTTCCGTTCCAGCCTGAAGGGCAAACGGGTCATCTGCCTCGACATTCCCGACGACTATGAATTCATGGATCCGGCGCTTGTCCGGATCCTCGAAACCAGGGTCGGCCGCTTACTGCCTCCAACCGCGCCACCTTCTGCGAGACGTTAGAACGGGATATCGTCGTCCATGTCGCTGTTGCGACCGCCGCCGGCAGCCACTGCCCGCCGCGGTGCGGAGCTGGCTGCGCTACCGGAGCCGAAATCGCCGGAATCATCGGAGCCAAAGCCGCCGCCACCACTACCGCTACCGCCGCTACGGCCGTCGAGCATGGTCAGGGTCGAGTTAAATCCCTGCAGCACGACTTCGGTCGAGTATTTCTCAACGCCGCTCTGGTCGGTCCATTTGCGGGTCTGCAGCGCGCCCTCGATGTAAACCTTGGCGCCCTTCTTCAGATACTGTTCGGCGACCTTGCAGAGCCCCTCGTTGAAGATCACGACGCGGTGCCACTCGGTCTTTTCCTTGCGCTCGCCGGTGTTCTTATCGCGCCAGGTTTCTGAGGTGGCGACGGTCAGATTGGCGATCGGCCGCCCGTCCTGTGTCCGCCGGATCTCAGGATCCTTGCCGAGGTTGCCGATCAGAATCACCTTGTTTACGCTTCCCGCCATCGCCGCTCTCCACTCGATATTGCCGGCAAAAATCACTGGTTCGGCCACTTCTTGCGGCCGCCTTCAATTCTTCACCTGTCGCTGATCCGCTTGCTGCGCCCGTTTCCAGACATCCGGGGCGACCCTATACACGCGCAAGCCCCGCCGACTTAGCGATCCCTCCGCAAGTCAACGGTTATCCACATATAGCATCTTCTCCGCCAATGTTCCAGCTTTGTTCCGCCGGCGGCCTGGCATCTCAAGGGGACTGGTATCGACGACACATACGGGTTCATGGACCGACGTGACGCGAAAGGCCGGCATCATATTCCGGCCTTTTGTTTGGTTGTACCGCATCGCGCCTGCCACCCGCATCGGTTGCATCTTACCTACATTTGCCGCGGATGTGGTTTTCCAGTGACAGCATTTTGCGGCGGTATCGGGCTATACAACCGAGCAACCTGAAATTGACTGCTCCGGTAGTTGCGTGGGACATGCCGAAAGGAAAAAACGTGAAGAAGATTTTGTTGACGACGACCGCCCTGCTCGCGCTGGGTATCGCACCTGCCGCCGCCGCTGACCTGGCCGCCCGGCCCTACACCAAGGCACCTGTCGCTGTCGCGATGTATAACTGGAGCGGATTTTACGCTGGCGTTAACGGCGGCTGGGGATCGAGCCGCAACACTTGGGATGAAACCTTTGCCGCCCCCTTTATCCCGCTAGGCAGCCATGACGCAACCGGCGGCACCGTCGGTGGTCAGATCGGTTACCGCTGGCAGGCTGCGTCGTGGGTGTTCGGCGTGGAAGCGCAGGGCAACTGGGCAGACTTCCACGGTAGCAATGCGATCGCAGCTCTTCCGGCGCTGACCAACGATACGCGTATCGATGCCTTCGGCCTGTTCACGGGTCAGGTGGGCTATGCCGCCAACAACGTTCTGTTCTACATCAAGGGCGGTGCCGCTGTGACCTCCAACCGCTACCGCATGCTAGTAACTGGCGTCGGCACCTCACTCGCCAGCGTCGATGAAACCCGTTGGGGTGCCGCCGTCGGCGCAGGCCTGGAGTACGGCTTCGCCCCGAACTGGTCAGCTGGCATCGAATACAATCACCTGTTCATGCAGGATAAGACCTATGACTTCAACACCGCTGGCTTCCTCCTAGCGCGGAACCGCATTCGCCAAGACGTCGATGTCGTTACCGCTCGTATCAACTACAGGTTCGGCGCGTACTAATCTCCACTAGTTCCTAAGATCGAGAAAAGGCCGGCCTCGTGCCGGCCTTTTTATGTAAGCCACGACCGATGCGCCAATTGGCAATCCTCTCCGTTTCCGACACGATTTACTTTGCGCTGTTCCCGTTCGGCTGACGATTGCTGCCAAACGCTGATTGCCCAAAACAATCCGTTGATGATTCGCAATCGGCACTGGAAATCCCCCTCCGTTCTTCCTACGTTCCGGCTTTCAGTCATCGGCGCCTGACCCCGGCTTGCCGGCCCGGTCATTCGCGCCCAACGTGGCGCGCTTCCGCGCGCCTGGAATGCCGACATGGATGAAGTGCTCAGGGCGAAGCGCCAGAACAACGCCGGCTCGGCATCGCGTGCGATAACCATCCGCGGCGCGCGCGAGCACAATCTGAAGAACATCGATGTCGAGATACCGCGCGACAAGCTCGCCGTGTTCACCGGCCTCTCCGGCTCCGGAAAGTCCTCGCTCGCGTTCGACACGATCTATGCCGAAGGCCAGCGCCGCTACGTCGAATCGCTCTCGGCCTATGCGCGCCAGTTCCTGGAGATGATGCAGAAGCCCGACGTCGACCAGATCGACGGACTCTCTCCGGCGATCTCGATCGAGCAGAAGACGACGTCGAAGAACCCGCGCTCCACCGTCGGCACCGTCACCGAGATCTACGATTACATGCGCCTGTTGTGGGCGCGCGTCGGCGTGCCCTATTCGCCCGCCACGGGATTGCCGATCGAAAGCCAGATCGTCTCGCAGATGGTCGATCGCGTGCTGGCGCTGCCGGAAGGCACCCGGCTCTATCTGCTGGCGCCGGTCGTGCGCGGCCGCAAGGGCGAGTACAAGAAGGAACTCGCCGAATGGCTCAAGAAGGGCTTTCAGCGCGTCAAGGTCGACGGCACCTTCTATGAGCTGTCGGAAGCGCCCGTTCTCGACAAGAAATTCCCGCACGACATCGACGTGGTGGTCGACCGAATCGTGGTCCGCCCCGATATCGGCCAGCGCCTTGCCGAGAGTTTCGAGACGGCGCTGAAGCTGGCCGAGGGGCTGGCCGTGATCGAATACGCCGACGCGCCGGCGGGCACGACGGAGGAAAAGAAACCCGAGAAGAAATCCGACAAGAAGACCGCCAAGATCCACGACAAGAGCGGGCCGGAACGGATTCTATTCTCGGAAAAGTTCGCCTGCCCGGTTTCCGGATTCACCATTCCCGAAATCGAGCCGCGGCTGTTCTCGTTCAACAACCCCTATGGCGCCTGCCCGGCCTGCGGCGGCCTCGGCGTCGAGCAGCATATCGACGAGGACCTCGTCATCCCGGACAAGGAGGCGACCTTGCGCAAGGGCGCGATCGCCCCCTGGGCCAAGTCCTCTTCGCCCTATTACATCCAGACGCTGACCGCGCTCGGAAAATTCTACAAGTTTACGCTCGACACCAAGTGGAAGGACCTGCCGAAGAAAACGCAGGCCGCGCTGCTGCACGGCTCCGGCCACGACGAGATCAAGTTCTCCTACGAGGACGGCGTCCGCTCCTACGACACCAAGAAACCGTTCGAGGGCGTCATCACCAACCTCGAGCGCCGCTACCGCGAGACCGAGAGCGAATGGGCACGCGAGGAACTGGCAAAGTATTTTTCGGACATCCCCTGCGCGGCCTGCAACGGCCACCGCCTCAAGCCGGAGGCGCTTTGCGTCAAGATCGGCGGCAAGCATATCGGCGAAGTCTCGGAAATGTCGGTACTGCGCGCCGGCGAATGGTTCGAAACCGTGCCGAAGGCGCTCAGCGCGCAGCAGAACGAGATCGCCACCCGCGTACTGAAAGAGATACGCGAGCGGCTGTCGTTCCTGCTCGATGTCGGCCTGAACTATCTCACGCTCGCGCGCGCCTCCGGCACGCTGTCGGGCGGCGAAAGCCAGCGCATCCGCCTCGCCTCGCAGATCGGCTCCGGCCTGACCGGCGTGCTCTACGTGCTGGACGAGCCCTCGATCGGCCTGCACCAGCGCGACAATGCGCGGCTATTGGAAACGCTGAAGCGGCTGCGCGACCTCGGCAATACCGTGATCGTGGTCGAGCATGACGAGGACGCGATCCGGCTCGCCGACTTTGTGCTCGATATCGGTCCCGGCGCCGGCACCCATGGCGGCCACATCGTGGCGCAGGGCACGCCCGCCGAGATCATGAAGAACCCGAAATCGCTGACCGGAAAGTATCTCACCGGCGAACTGTCGGTGGCGATCCCCGAGCGCCGGCCGCCGAACCACCGCCGCACCATCAAGGTCATCAACGCCCGCGGCAACAATCTGAAAAACGTCTCGGCGGAGATTCCGCTCGGGCTGTTCACCTGCGTCACCGGCGTCTCCGGCGGCGGGAAGTCGACGCTCCTGATCGACACGCTCTACCGCGCCATCGCCCGCAAGCTGAACAACGCCAGCGAAGGCGCCGCCCCGCACGACCGCATCGAAGGGCTGGAGCATATCGACAAGATCATCGACATCGACCAGTCGCCGATCGGACGCACCCCGCGCTCCAACCCCGCGACTTATACCGGCGCCTTCACGCCGATCCGCGAATGGTTCGCCGGCCTCCCCGAGGCGAAAGCGCGCGGCTACGAGCCCGGCCGCTTTTCCTTCAACGTCAAGGGCGGCCGCTGCGAGGCCTGCCAGGGCGACGGCGTCATCAAGATCGAGATGCACTTCCTGCCCGACGTCTACGTCACCTGCGACACCTGCAAGGGCAAGCGTTACAACCGCGAAACGCTCGAAGTCCTGTTCAAGGGCAAGAGCATCGCCGACGTCCTCGACATGACGGTGGAAGAAGCCGCCGAGTTCTTCAAGGCCGTGCCGCGCGTCCGCGAAACGTTCAAGACCTTGCATCGTGTGGGTCTCGATTACATCCACGTCGGCCAGCAGGCCACCACGCTCTCCGGCGGCGAAGCCCAGCGCGTCAAGCTCGCGAAGGAGCTGTCAAAGCGCGCCACCGGGCGCACGCTCTATATCCTCGATGAGCCGACCACCGGCCTGCACTTCCACGACGTCGCAAAACTCCTCGAAGTGCTGCATGAGCTGGTCTCACAGGGCAACACGGTGGTCGTGATCGAGCATAACCTCGAAGTCATCAAGACCGCCGACTGGGTGATCGACCTCGGCCCAGAAGGCGGCGACGGCGGCGGCGAAATCGTCGCCTGGGGTCCGCCGGAGGATATCGTGAAAGCGCCGAGGAGTTACACCGGGAAGTTTCTGGCCCCGGTGCTGAAGAAGGCGGATGGCAAGCCGAGGAAGAGCGGCACGGCGAGCGAGGCGGCGGAGTAACTAACTCGTAGTCACAGCCCAGCAATCGTTACGGCATTCTTGGTCCTTTGAGCGAGAACTCACCTTTTTATTAGTCTTTAGATTAGCGGGAATGCCTCATTCCGGAATGTATCTTCCAGCAGATCCACGCGGAAAGCCAAGTATCGACTGTCAATTTGCCTTAGGTCGATACGCACTTTGCGCCTCCTACCTGCGATTCTGAACAAGAAGCGAGACAACTTTTAATAACCGTCATTGACGTCCCCCAACCTAAGCGTCACTCTTAGGCGCATTACAGTTGGGGTATTCTCTATGTCGCATTTTACCGGTAAGCCAATATTCGAATTAGCGGTTTCGAAGTCAAAAGAGTTTTTGAAAGGTCGAGTTGACGATTTCAACAGCACGTCTCTTGAACGGAAACGTGCCGAAATGAAGAAAAAAATGTCTGACGATGAGTTGGAGCGAATCAAACTTGATCCTCCAGAAACCGCCGGCGCAGATGTTAGCGTATCAAATTCTGAAGCATCAAGCACGCTGCAGTCACATCTTCAAAGCGTAGAACGGTGGTCAACAAAAGTTGGTTTTGCTGATCTTCGAGGTACAAAGACACTCAGCGACATCTACATACAACTGGATACGTACCTCACCCCATCTCGACTTCATCTGGATTCGGTCGAGCGCGAACAAACTATCCCACTAGAAAATGCAATCTTCGAAGAGAATGACCATTGCATAGTTCTTGGCCAGCCAGGGGCTGGCAAGACAACTTCTATGAAGCGCCTCTGTATGCGTCTACTATCCAATCAGCAGATGGAAAAATACGCATTTCCTTTATTGATAAAGTTCAGAGACTTGCCGCCGAGTACACACAACGACGGCGTAATACTCAATGAACTAAAAGCGATAATTCCGCTTAAATTTCGCTTCACTGGCCCTCTGGAAGAAAAAGAGACCGAGCTGACGAAAAGCTTCAAGGATCGGTCGTTTCTGATCTTCTTAAATGCTCTGAAGCCACTCATCATTTTGGAAGGCTTTGATGAGTATCCTAACAATTCTGCCATGGTCGAAATCGCAAATGAAATACGAAAACTGACTTCGGCGCTGACTTCATCAAAGGTCGTGGTAACTTGCCGCACTGGAGAATTCAACTACAGCTTGGATAATTCGCGAACGTTTGAGATCGCAAACCTCAAGAGAGAACAAATCGAAATGTTTGCTAGCCGCTGGATCGGCAATGAGGTGGATAAGAATCGCTTCGTATCTGACTTGTACAGCAGCCCTTTCGCTGATACCGCCATAAAACCGCTGTCGCTGGCCCACCTCTGCGCAATTTATGAGCGAATCGGTCAGATACCGGATAGACCTAAAACCGTTTATAGGAAAATCGTTGGCTTGCTGTTGGAGGAGTGGGATCAGCAACGCTCCATAAGACGCCAGTCGAAATACGCGAAGTTTGAGGCAGACCGAAAGTTTGAGTTTTTAAGTCATTTAGCTTTTTATCTCACGACCCAGACCAGACGTTCAGTATTTTCACAAGCTGATTTCTTTGGCGCTTATGAGCAGATCCACACCAATTTTGGGCTTGATGAATCTGAAACTAAATTAGTCGTTGCGGAAATTGAAAGCCACACCGGCTTGTTTTTACAAAGCGCGTACGAGCAGTATGAATTTGCACACAAATCGATCCAAGAATATTTAACGGCGGAATATATAGTTAAGCTGCCTTCGATTCCGAGACGTCCAGCCATACTACAGAGTTTGGGCGCGGAGTTGGCAATTGCTGTGGCCATCTCGTCCAATCCAAGTTCGTACATCTCCGACCTAGTTTTGAATGTGCTTTCAAGAAACGACCTGCCTCCGCAATTCTACGATGCCTTCGTCAACAGACTCGTGCTGGAGAAGCCTGATTTCTATCAAGACACAACAGTCATCTTGTCTTTTTTTGCTTTGCTCACTCTATGGATCAACATGGGCAAGCATGTCAGCATGAAAAATGCGCAACGGCGGATTACCGTCAGCGATCACAACCAGTACAATAAGTTGCTATCGCTCATTGTCACTAAAAACCCAGCTCACATGATCTCTAAATACTATGATTTTGTGAATCCGGACGGTGATGGGGATATCTATCACGTTAGAAGGAAGGGGTTGATTGATGGCTTCAAACTGCCGACATATCTTTCGATACCAAAATCTCTAGTAGATCAACATCTACCTGATTGGCCATCTCGCTCGGCGGCAAAGCAACAACGTTGAGCGAGGGTTCAGCTACAGACTGGCCTTAAGTTTATCGGCCGCTTCGTAACCTTGCGCAGTAAGTGCAAAAACTTCGCCTTTACTTCCTCGTGCGACCAAGAAGCCTAGTTGATGCAGCTGCTCAATTGCAAATTCCCATTTTGCAAAAAGCCGCCGGTCAGCTCCTTCTCCAAACGTTTTACCATGTGTTTGAATGTGCGCTCCGCCTATATACACTGCTTTTAGAATGGTGCCGCCTTGATCTTGGGCGGCCTCAAGCAAGAGAACACGAGATTCATCTGATAAATTGATGCTTGAGGATCGCTGCTCCAAAGAACTTTTTGTATTATCTTCGTAGATACCATTAGCATCAACGTTTTTCCGCAATTTTTTCAGGTAACTGTGGCCGTTCATCTGAATCTGCAGCTCTCTTCCAAATTTGGATTGAAAGTCTGGAAGATTGTCATAGGTCGAAATAAGACCTTGTTGTTCGCACCAAGCTCGAAATTTGCGTACCGCATCGTACTGTTTGGGATCGATGCTCGCAGGCGCAACTGGTGCGTCGGAAAAGTACACCATTGCCGGCTTGCCCTCGGCAATATGCGTTTTGATTTCTTCAACGGAGCCGCTTTCGGCTTCTCCCGTCGGTGTCCCTAGGCGGGTCCAAAAAATTCCGACGAGCAGATCGCAGTCTTTCAGTATACGCTCGTTGATTAGTTTTTGAGGTCTTCCTCCTAGGTCAGGTGAGGCGTGCGTGTCCCATCCAACAGGCGTAAGAATCGTTTTTGACGAAAGGGAATTAACATAATTCCAGTCAAGGATCGCTTCTCTGGCGGCATTGCGCTCACTCAGGACATCTCCAGGAGATGCAATCATCACCGGAATAACCGTAGCAGAATAAGCCATTCGAATCTCCTCAGTCTATTATCTCCTAGCTTCACGCTCCTCAGTGATCCGCGCCGAGATCATTGAGCGGCAAACTCGTTCGCTTCTCTACCCACTCGATCCAATGCGTTCTCGCTTCTCCATCGACGTAGCAATCCGCTCCAGGAACTGATTCATGCGGCGGGTTTCTTCGACCTGCTGCGCGTAAAGCTCGATCAGCGTCGTCCCGGACGAGCTACGCGCCTGCATTCCATTTCGACGTGAAAACCAGAACCATGCCACGATGAGCACCAGAAATGGCACCCACGCGACCACCAGGCCCATCCAGTCTTTCATAAAAAAATCTCCGATTTTCACTACACATCAGTTCCTAAGCAGGGGTATATAAACACCTCGTTTGCGTCTACTCCACGATCGCCGCATCCACAAACCCCTTCGGGTCCTCGCAGAACTCGCGCATGACCTTGTAGTGGTCGGTGTCCTTGACCTTCACCGGCTCCAGCCCGTGTTTCGTCAGTTGCAGCAGCGTCGCGTTCGGGTAGGCCATCAGCATTGGCGCGTGCGTGGCCATGATGATCTGGCAGTGGCCGATGTCTTCCATTCGCCGCATCAGTTTCAGGAATGCGATCTGGCGCAAGGGCGACAGCGCGGATTCCGGTTCGTCGAAGATGAAGATGCCCTGGCGCTGGCAGCGCTCCTCGAAGAAGCGTAAAAAGCCTTCGCCATGCGAATGCGAGAGGAAGTCCGGCGGCGGGCCTCCTCCCATTGGATATTTCTGGGCCATCTCGTCCAGGTACCGGGCGACCGAGAAAAAACTTTCAGCGCGGAAAAACCAGCCCTTGGTGATTTTGGGCAGCCAGCTCGCCCGCAACGCGCTGGACAATCGGCCTCCCATTTTTTCCAGCGCCCATGAATGGTCGACCGTCATATATCCCTTGCCGCCGCCGGCTTCGTCATAGCCGGCAAGCACAGCGATGCCTTCCAGCAGCGTGGATTTGCCCGTGCCGTTCTCGCCGACGATGATAGTGATGGCCTTATCGAAACGCAGTTCAAAGTCGTCGCGCAGCAACGGCAGGCAGAACGGATAGGCCTCGCGGTCGGTGATCTTCGACGGGTCGAGCCAGATGCGCTTGAGGTAGGGCGCCGGCAGGTTGATCGGCTTGTTTCGTCGTATGGCCATACGCGCGGGTCCGATGGAACAACATGCTATTCTCTGCATATATCCCGATCGTCGCGCAACCCCAGATCGTGCCCCCGCTGCAAGAAGCCCCATGCCTTCCGAGACCTACACCCTCTTCCGCAACGCCATCCTCGGTGAACAGCAGGTCGTCTGCGTCTACGGCGGCCGCGCGCGCGAGCTATGCCCGCACATCATCGGCATCAACAAGCGTGGCGAAGAGGTCGTGCTGGCCTGGCAGTTCGATGGCGGGAGTTCAGGCCCGTTGCCGCAATGGCGCTGCCTCAAGCTGGCGAACGTCAGCAACGCACGCCCGCGCGCGGGCCGCTCGCATGAAGGCGGATCGCATCAGACGATTCAGACATGCGTGAGCGATATCGATCTCGACATCAACGTTCACGTTCGAAAGCGGCCGTGAAGCGCGAACGCTGTTGCGGAATGCCACGCGTGACGTTCGAATGCTCGGACCCGGAACGTTGCGACAATCTGTCCCTCGTTGCGATCGTTGCCACGACATCCATAATTCACTGGCGCCACAAATAGATCGCTTGTCGATTTGCACTCGTAATGCTGCAGATCTGCAGGAGAATCCAAATTCAGCGCGCTGGATCACATCGAGCGAAGACAAATGCCACGCTCTCCACAGATCATGAACGCATTCACGCCACACATCGTCGCACGGCCGTCGAATTAGCAACCTGTCTGCGCCAATGCATGGTCGCGCTTCAGTCCAATTTTTGCCGGCATACCCATCGTATGGTTAACCTGCAAGCAACGTCCTCACACCTGAACGGACGTCGCTTGTAGTCGGCTCATTGGGGGCGCGTTCGCGCCCGCTTCCACAACGATACGTCACCATGTTGGTGCGATCGGTTCGCTATCGAGCCCGTAAGGGGGTTTGTACGAGTGATCAACTTTAGGGGACAGAATATGAAACAACTACTTCTCGCTGGCGTGGCGGCCCTGTCGGTCGCGAGCGCGGCCTCGGCTGCCGACATGCAGGCGCGTCCTTACAAGGCCCCTCCTCCGGCGGCGATGATTTCTCCGGCGTATAACTGGTCCGGCTTCTACATCGGAGCGATGGGCGGCTTCGGCTGGGGCAGCGGTGACAACGAAGGCACCGGTGGTTTCGGTGGCGGCACGGTCGGCTACAACTGGCAGCTTCCCGGCAGCCAGTTCGTGTTCGGTATCGAGGTCGACGCGGCCGGCGCCAGCATCAAGGACAGCTTCACCGAGGATCTCGGCGGCGGCATTTTGCTGACGCAGGAATCCAAGATCAACTCGTTCGGCAGCGTTACCGGCCGCGCCGGCTTCGCCATGGATGCGATGCTGCTCTACGCCAAGGGCGGCTACGCCTGGGCCAACAACAAGGCCACGATTTCGGTGCCGGGTTTGTCGGTTTCGGACAGCCAGACTCACACCGGCTACACCATCGGCGGCGGCCTCGAATACCTGTTCACGCCGAGCTGGTCGGCCAAGGCCGAGTACATGTACACCAGCCTCGGCGGCGAGACCTATAATTTCGGTCAGGGAGCCCTGCTGGATTCCGGCAATCTCGACTTCCACACCATCAAGGTCGGCGTGAACTACCACTTCCGGTAATGAACGCCGTGAACCAGGTGTTCCAGACTGCGTATCAACAATTGTCACCCGCGAAAGCGGGTGACACCCTTCTGCAGAACCAGCAGGCCTTGGCGTGGGCAAAGGCCTTTGTATGGGCCAATTCCAACGGAGTGCGCGAATGCGCGCCGGACAACGGCCTCCCGTCGCCGGCGATCCATGGCGATCTCCTCGATGAGATGGCGGACGCGGCGCCGTAACGCGGCGTCCATGCGTGGTTGCCGATCCTTCAAAAACTTCACACCACCTCAAGCACCAGTTCCATCGTCATCAGCACCGGATTGTCGCCGCGCATCAGCCGGCCTTCCGCGATGCCGCCGAGATAGTCCACCAGCGCGATATCGAGATCCGCCTGCAGCGTGCCGTCGGCGCCGGGCGCGATTCCACCTGACTTGATCGCAAGCTCGGTCGCAAACGGCACCACGGTCCTTCCGTCCGTAAAGTGCGCCCCAATGGTGGAACCGACGCCGCCATGGATTCGCGCGCGCAAAATCCCGTGCTGCCGGCAGAACGTCTCCAGCGCCGCGGCAAAATCCTGATTCGGCCGCAGCCGAATCGCGAAGGCGCGGCGTTCGGCCTTCACATTCGTGCCGACGCGCGCGACCGGACCGAACAGTTTGAAATTGGTTTCCGAATCGGGTTCGGCCGCGAAGACGGCACCGTCGATGCCGAACGCTTCCACCTCAAACGATTCGGCGACGATGCTCTCCTCGGGCAGAATATGGCCGCCGTGTAGATGGCCATCGGTCTCGGTCCACAGGCCGTGGCAGTGGAAAAACGGCGTACCGTCGCGCTCACCCAGCGTCATCGCGCCGCATTTCAGCCGCGTGACTCCGGATGGCCGAAACGTGTCGCTGTAAAACGCCGCATTGGCGCCGGTCTTCGACAGCGCCGGCATCACATAGGCAAACGGCCCCAGAGCCCCTTCCCGCATTCCCAGCACGCCGCCCACAAACCCGGCCTCGGCGAATCCAAGGCGCGCGGCCTCGAGCAACGGCAGGCCGGCGGCGAGCGTGAACGAGAACGCCCGGCCCCGCGCCGCGACCCATTGGATACGTTCGGGTGCGGCCGGCCCGGGCTGCTCAATATTGCGCATCGGTCAAGAGCCCGTCGACTGCGCGACGAGTTCGAGCAAGCCCCGCGCCTCGAGTTCGTCACGCACCAGCCGCTTCGGAATCTTGCCGTAGCCGGATTTCGGCAGCGCCTCCCAGAAGAAGAACCGTTTCGGCATCTTGTAGCGCGACACTTTCGGCGACAGGAACGCCGCCAGCTCCGCTTCGCTCACTTTGGCCGCGCCTTCGCGCGCAACGCAGACGGCGACGCCGACCTCGCCCCAGAACGGGTCGGGCACGCCGAGCACGGCGACTTCGCCGATCGCGGGATGGGTGAGAATCTTCTCCTCGACCTCGCGCGGATAGATGTTGGAGCCGCCCGAGATGTACATGTCGGAAGCGCGGCCCGTGATGTAGACAAAGCCCTCCTCGTCCATGTGGCCGAGATCGCCGGTGCGAAACCAGCCGTCGCGGAACGCCTTTGCGTTGGCCTCGGGGTTGTCGTAATAGCCCGCGAACACGGCGGGGCCGATCACGCAGATCTCGCCGGTCTCGAACGGTTTGAGTTCGCGCCCATCGTCGCCCTGGATCGAGACCTGCATGCCCGTGCGTTCGAAGCCGCAGGTGCCGATGCGGGCCTGCGGACCGTCCTCGGGATCGTGCAGGCTGGTCGGCATGACCGTGATGTTGCCGGTGACCTCGCCAAGCCCGAAATATTGCACCAGCACCGATCCCAGTTTTTTCAACGCCGCCTTCTGGTCCTCGCGATACATCGGCGCGCCGGCATAGATCACGTAGCGCAGCGAGGAGTGATCGTATTTGTCGACCGCAGGGTGCTCGACCATCATCTTCAAGATCGTCGGCACGGTAAACATGTTGCTGACGCGATGCGTTTCGATCAGGCGGAACGCTTCGGCGATATCGAATTTTTCGGTCGGCAGCAAAATGGTCGGCACGCCGCGCGCGGCCTGCATCAGTTGGTGCACACCGGCGCCATGCGACAGCGGCGCGACCACCAGCGAAGCGTCGGTCTCCGTGGTGCCGGGCGTCAGGTCAGCCAGATGATTGGTCACCACAAAGGCCATCTGGCCGTGGGTGAGCACCGCGGCCTTGGAGCGGCCGGTGGTGCCGGAGGTGAAGAAGAACCAGCAGGGATCGTCGTACTCGACCGCAGCGTTCTCGACCCTGGCGCCGGCGTGCGACGCGATCACCTCGCTCACCTCCCGCTCGCCGAACGCCCCCTCGCCGATCCGCCAGGTGAATTCGAGCGCGGGATTGGCCGCAGCGGTCACATGATCGGGAAAATCACCATGACACAAAAACCCCTTCGCCCCGGAGGCGGAAGCGAGATAGGCGACCTCGTCCGGCATCAGGCGGAAATTGGTCGGCACCCAGACCGCCCCCAACCGGAAAGCCGCGAACATCGACCAGAACATCTCGTCGCAATTCTTGGAATGCACGAGAAGGCGATCGCCCTTGACGATGCCGCGCGCGGCGAGGCCGGCCGCCAGCGCGGAGACATGACCGTCGATCTCGCGCCAGGTCCAGGTTCTGTCGCCCCACACGAAGCCAGTGCGGTTGCCATGGCGGCGGGCGTTCTGGGTCAGCATATGCGCGAGGTTCATCACCCGGCGCGACATCCGCGCCAAGCCGCCGCGCGGAACGGGAATCGTCATGGTTTCAGACACCGGGAATCAACCTGCATTTTCGAACAACAGACGTAGTCAGCTCGGCGCAACGATAGCAGAAAGCCTGCCGCCTGCTCAAATCCGTGGGCCGGCCTCAGCGCACACCGGTCCCCTTGCAGCGCTGGCACTTGACCACCCGGTCGCCCTTCTTCAGCAGGCCCTTGCCCTCGCAGTTCTTGCATTTCTGCTTCTTTTTGATGTTGGGGCCTTTTTCATTGGCCATGGTATTCTCCCGGCAAGCGTTGTGCGCATCACCATAGCCGGCCCGGCGCGCCCGTCCATCAACTCCACCCATGATTCAAGGGATCACCACGGTTACCCGCGAAAGCTGATCTTGGCTGGCACAGCCGCCCTGCCGGCTGGCATCCTGCCGCGCCACGACGAATCCGGCGCTTTGCTCGCCAAATAAACTACTGGGAATGCTTGGCCAGTTCCTGCTCGCTCAGCCGCCAGTCCTGCCAGAGCTGAAGCGCGCCCAGCGCGGCGACGATGGCACCGAGCGTCATGTGCCACATGCGAAGCGCCTCGTCGCCGGAATATCCAAGAATCAGCGGCGAGGCGATCAGCCAGAGGCCGAGCACGATCTCGCCCACCTCCTCCCAGCGCTGCAGTGCGACATATTCGAGCTGGCCCAGGCCGAACACCAGCATGCCGACCACGAACGTATTGAGGATCATGGTGCTGCGTTCGGCGTCCATCACGTCATGGTTGGAGAACGGAAACCACGGCGACACCACGATCAGCACGCCCAGCAGCATGCCGCACCAGTCTTCCCACGTCCGATGCTTGCTGAAGAAACCAATGCCCGACATGGCAAACCTCCCTTTAAGAAGAGGCATACATGGGCGGCCGCGATCAGCGCATGTTCGACTTAGGCCCAGACCCTGCCGCCGCGGCGGCGTATGTCATCCAAAACACCTAGGGGCCCTGCACACCGTTGCAAGGTCCGCATGCGAAGATCTTGCGCGCTACGCCCGCGGACGCCCCGTCGTTGCGCTGCACCAACGCGCGGAACCTGCGGTCGCGCCGTTCCTTCGCCGGTTTGCATCGCTGCGGCCATGCCCCTACATGAAAATCACTCATCCGGGAATCGCCATGGCCGCCGTTCGCGACAACAAGACTCAAAATCGCTTCGAACTCGACGTCGACGGCGCCGTGGCGTTTGCGAATTATCGCCTCACGCCTACGGCAGTCATCATCACCCACACAGAAACACCCCGCGCGTTACGAGGCCGCGGGATTGCTTCCGAACTGGTGAGGGGCTCGCTCGAACTGATCCGCGCCGACGGCCGCAAGGTCATCGCCGGTTGCGGTTTTGTGGTGGACTATCTGCGCAAGAACCCGGAGTTCGTCGATCTGACGGCGTGAAAGTTCCCCGCCTCCCATAATCCGGATCGACATATCCGGCAGGCCCTCGAGCTTGCACAACAGCACGTCGCCCTTCACGACCGGGCCGACGTTTTCCGGTGTGCCGGAATAGATGATGTCACCCGCCTTGAGTTCAAAGGCTTCCGAAAGCTTGGCGATCTGCTCGGCCACGTTCCAGATCATGTTGCTCAGGTCCGAGTTCTGCTTGACCGTCCCATGCCAAAACCGTCCTGCGGTCGACATCGCTCATGGCTTCCTCCGTTTTGCTTGGTCTTCACGGCGAAGTGGATACCGCTTGCGCGTTGCTGCATCGCAATCGCGCCAAAAGGAAAGGCCCGCGTCGCCGCGGGCCCTTGCATGCGCAAACCGAACGAAGCGTCAGTGCTTGATCTCAGGCGGCAGCTTGCCGCCATTGGCGGCCAGCTTGGTCATGACCTGTTTGTGCAGCCAGATATTCATGCTGGCGGAATCGTTGCTGTCGCCGGTATAGCCGAGCTCCTTGGCGAGTTCCTTGCGCGCCGCGAAGCTGGAGTCGATATCGAGCGCCTTCATCAGATCGACGATCGAGGTACGCCACTCCAGCTTCTCGCCTTTGGCCTTCACCGCCTGGTCGAGGATGGGGGCGACGTCGACGGTCGCTGCTGCCGGTGCCGCGGCACCTCCGGAGGATCCTCCGCCCGCAGCCGCGCCGCCGCCAGCAGGCGCGGCGTCCGCCTTGGTACCGAAAATCGCGCCCATGATTTTTCCGAAAATGCTCATCGTTCGCTCCCAATGAAATTGAGGATGGAGTGAATCTCTTGCGGCACCGTCCGATCGGCAGCGCCAGCCGGGATCACAACAAGTCTAGCCAGACGGGCGACGCTTGGCCAATGAAACATTCACCGAAGCGTGAGTGCGTTCGCCGGCTGTATGGGAGTACGCTGGCAATTCAGTTCGCGACATGGCCGGTTCCGTTTGTCTTCGCGTCTGGCCTGATCGCGATCATTCTATGAAGCGGCGCGTTTGCGTCCTTGCTGGCGCACTGCGACCGCGAGGGAGACAGCGACCATGGCGACGTATCACGGCAATGTCACATCGATGGCGCAAAGCGGACCAAATCCCGCCACCGCGCCCGTCATCCGAACCATTGGCCTGACGGAACTGCATCGGGCCCTGCAGCGCGGTTGGGAAGACTTCAAGGCCGTTCCAACCCACGCCGTCGTCCTGTGCATCATCTACCCCGTCCTGGGATTGGTGCTGGCGCGCGCCGTGCTCGGCTATTCGGTACTGCCGCTGCTGTTTCCGCTCGCCGCCGGGTTTGCCCTGCTCGGCCCGTTTGCCGCGCTCGGTCTCTACGAGATGAGCCGTCGCCGTGAACGCGGTGAAGAGGCCACGGCCTGGGATGCGATCGAGGTCGTGCGCTCGCCGTCGTTCGGCGCGATGCTCGGACTCGGTGTGCTGTTGTTCGCGCTGTTCGCGACGTGGGTGGCAACCGCACAGGCGATCTATATCGCCGCATTCGGCTATGCCGGCGCAACCGGCATTTCCGATTTTGCCGCGCGCGTGCTGGCGACGCCGCAAGGCTGGTGGTTGATCCTGGTCGGCTGCGGTGTCGGGTTCCTGTTCGCGCTCGTCGCGCTCTGCATCAGCGTGGTGTCGTTCCCGTTGATGCTCGACCGCCATGCGGGCGCCGGCGATGCGATGGTGACCTCGCTGCGCGCCGTCGCGCGCAATCCCGTGCCGATGGCGGCGTGGGGATTGATCGTGGCGCTCCTGCTGGTGGCGGGGACGCTGCCGGCGTTCATCGGCCTTGCCGTCGTCATTCCGCTGCTGGGCCACGCCACCTGGCACCTCTACCGAGAAGTGGTTGAGCCGGCGCTCAATCCGCAGCCGCTCCCGCCGCGCCCGCACCGCGAGCGCAAGCCGGCGGCCGATTTCCCCGCCAATCTGTTCCCGTGGCGCAGCAAGGACAGCGCGTAGGCCCGTGCGGAATCATGCCTCTCACACCGTCGGCCAACAGCCGGCGGTGCGATCGGTCACCGCGCGCTAACGATGAGTTGAGCATCTTCGACAGAAAGGAAGCCAAGGCTGCGACCTCAGCCATGTTTTGGCCGATCTTGCTTCGAACATTCGACATCACGTGGACACTAACCATGATGATCTGTCGACCCGGAGCCAACAGCCCAATGATTTCTCGTTTCTCCTTGCGCGTCCTCACCCTGGGCGCCCTGTTGTTGATTTCCGTGGCGCCCGCGCCGGCGGCGCCTTGTGGCACGGGTCCATTCGAGACCTGGCTGGAGGATTTCAAGAAGGAAGCTGCCGCCAAGGGGATCTCGGCCACCGTCATTCAGGCTGGCCTCACCGGCATCACGCCCGACAAGAGCGTGCTGGCCCGCGATCAATCGCAGAAGGTATTCAGCCAGACGTTTGAGGAATTCTCCGGCCGCATGGTACCGCCGCGGATCACCGGCGGCTCCAACATGCTCAAGCAATATGGTTCGGTGCTCGGCCGCATCGAGGAGAAGTATGGCGTGCCCGGCGAAGTGCTGGTGGCGATCTGGGGCCTGGAAACCGATTACGGCGTCAACATCGGCAAATTCCAGACGCTGCGCGCGCTGGCGACGCTGGCCCATGACTGCCGCCGCAGCGACTTGTTCAGGGCCGAACTGATGGACGCGCTGCGCATCGTCGAGCGCGGCGATATCGCACCGCAGGATCTGCGCGGCGCATGGGCGGGCGAAATCGGCCAGACCCAGTTCATGCCGTCGTCCTACATCAAATACGCCGTCGATTTCGACAGCAATGGCCGCCGCGATCTCCTGCGCAGCGCACCGGACGTGCTGGCCTCGACCGCGAACTTCCTCGCCGGCCACGGCTGGAAGCGCGGCAAGGATTGGGAGCCCGGCAGCGACAATTTCGCTGTCATCAAGGAGTGGAACAAGAGCGAGGTCTACGCCAGAACCATCGCCTATTTCGCGACCCAGCTTTCGCGGGCACCGTGACGATAAACGGGTGACCGACACAAAAAGTACGAAAACAACCCCATGCAAAGTAGAATGGGGACCGCCTCGCCCGGCTCGGGGGGTGAACTGAGGCAGGCTTCCCTCTTGCACACACGTCAGAAGCTGACCTGTTGGTGCTGGCTTCCGACGCGACACTATCGGATCATACAAATGAATATTAGTTCATTTATTCGATCCGGCGTGCATGCGATTCGTGCATAATAAACTTCCAACAAGTCCAACAAAATCGCACATTTCTGCCACTATGATGGGCGGCAGCGGTGAATTTGGTTCCCGTCACAGCCTTGTACTGGCCGGCCCAAGTCGATCACGAAAATTCAAAAAACCTGCAATTTTAAGGCATTTGTTACGTGCTTGCGACACGACGATGAACGCGTGGGTCGCTCGATCCGATGGCCACATTCAAAGGTTAAGCCGACCTTACCATTGCCATGCATCTGAGGCTTAGCTGCACCGCAACATAGGAACTTCCGCATTGCGGAATCTCGGCTATATTCATTTCATTGATGAGGCCAAGCGCAAAGGCTGAATCTGAACTTCAAGGAGACTACCATGTTACTCTCGCTCATCCGCATGATCCAGGCTTTCCGGGATTATCAGCGCAATGTCAGCGAACTGTCCCAGCTCAGCGATCGCGAACTGGCCGATATCGGCCTTGATCGTGCGGACATTCCGCGCGTTGCAGCCGGCAACTACGCCAACTGATTGCTGTTCGGCCGCCTGACGAACGGATAACGCCCGCCGCGCTGCGGGCGTTGTCGTTTCTGGCCTCGGTTCGAGGCGTTTTATTCGACGCCAACCGGTGCGTTTGGGACGAAAACGCGCTAACGCTGCGCGCATGATTTCCTCCACACCCCAAACCGACACCGTCCATGTGATCGGCGGCGGCCTCGCCGGCTCGGAAGCCGCCTGGCAGCTCGCCAATGCCGGCGTTCGCGTCGTGCTGCACGAGATGCGTCCCTCGCGGATGACCGAGGCCCACCGCACCGAGGGCCTCGCCGAGCTGGTCTGTTCCAACTCGTTCCGCTCCGACGACGCCGCCAACAACGCTGTCGGCCTGCTGCATGCGGAGATGCGCCGGCTGGGCTCCCTGATCATGCGCTGCGCCGACGCCAACCAGGTGCCCGCGGGCGGGGCTCTGGCGGTTGACCGCGACGGGTTTTCCGCAGCCGTCAGCAAAGCGTTGCACGACCATCCCCTGATCGAGATCGACCGCACCGAGGTCGCCGGTCTGCCGCCCGCCGAATGGGGCAACGTGATCGTCGCGACCGGCCCCCTCACCTCCGCACCGCTGGCCGAAGCGATCCGCGAGCTGACGGACGAGAATGCACTGGCCTTCTTCGATGCGATCGCACCGATCGTGCACAAGGATTCCATCGACATGTCGGTGGCGTGGTTTCAGTCGCGCTACGACAAGGTCGGGCCCGGCGGCACCGGCGCCGACTACATCAACTGCCCGATGACCAAAGAACAGTACGATACCTTCGTCGCGGCGCTGCTGGCCGGCGAGAAGGTCGACTTCAAGGACTGGGAGACCAGCACGCCCTATTTCGACGGCTGCCTGCCGGTCGAGGTGATGGCCGAGCGCGGCCATGAGACGCTGCGGCATGGCCCGATGAAGCCGGTCGGGCTGACAAATCCGCACGACCCGACCGTCAAGGCCTATGCCATCGTGCAGCTGCGCCAGGACAACAAGCTCGGCACGCTCTACAACATGGTCGGCTTCCAGACCAAGCTGAACTACGGCGCGCAACAGCGCGTGTTCCGCACCATTCCCGGTCTCGAGAACGCCGAGTTCGCGCGACTCGGCGGCCTGCATCGCAACACCTTCCTGAATTCTCCAAAGCTGCTCGATGGCCAGTTGCGGCTGCGCGCGCAGCCAAGGCTTCGCTTTGCCGGCCAGATGACCGGCTGCGAGGGCTATGTGGAATCCGCCAGCATCGGCCTGATCGCCGGCCTCTATGCTGCGGCGGACGCACGCGCGCAGTCGCTGGAGCCGCCGCCCGTCACAACCGCGTTGGGCTCGCTGCTCGGCCACATCACCGGCGGCCACATCGAGACCATTGAGGCCGGAACACGCTCCTTCCAGCCGATGAACATCAACTTTGGCCTGTTTCCGCCGCTGGCGAGCGTGCCGACCAAAAAGCCCGACGGCACACGGCTGCGCGGCAACGAGAAGACGGTGGCCAAGAAGCAGGCGCTCAGCGCCCGGGCGCTCTCCGATCTCGATCGCTGGATCGCCGATCATCTACGCGTCGCGGCGGCGGCGTAACGTCATGGGCTTGCCGAAAGACGATGCCGCCACCCTGTCGGCGCGCTGGACCGAAGGCGTGCTGCTCAAGCGCGACGTGTTCTCCACCGTCGAGCGCGGTCGCTTCCGCGACGAGGCGGGCGAGGTCGACGCGGTGCTGCGCCGGCTCGACCAGGTGCCGGCCTGGTCCTATCCGCTGGCCCGCCATTTGTTCGCCCGCGAACGCCATGCGCTGGCGCTGGCGCGCGAGCTCGATGTCGGCCCGAAATTGCTATGGGCCGGCCGGCAGGCACTGGTGCGCGGTTTCATCGACGGCGTCGCGCTGCATCTGGCCAAACCGCATGGCGATCTCGCCTATTTCCGCTCTGCCAAGCTCGCCCTGCGCAAGCTTCACCGCGCCGGCATCTGCCATAACGATCTCGCCAAGGAGCAGAACTGGCTGCGCGGCAGCGACGGCCGCGCCTACGTGACCGATTTCCAGCTCGCCGCCTGCTTCAAGTCGCGAAGCCGGCTGTTCCGGATCGCGGCCTACGAGGATCTCCGGCACCTGCTGAAGCACAAGCGCAGCTATGCGCCGCAGGCGCTGACGGCGATGGAGCGCAAGATCCTGGCGCGCAAATCATTTGTCGCCAGAATCTGGCTCAAGACCGGCAAGAAGGTCTACCAGGCCATCACCCGAGGCCTGTTCAACTTCACCGATCGCGAAGGCGGTGGCCGAAGGCTGGTCAACGACGCGCCTGTGCTGATCGATCTGATCCGGAAAAACCCCGAGGTGCGCGACACCGCCATTGTCGCCTTCGCCGATCGCCGCAGCGGCGTCGGGCTTTACGCCTTTGTTGAGGCCGACCAGGTGGCATTGGAAAAGCAGTTGCGCAGCGAGTTGTCCGCCGCCAAGGGCGTCAAGCCGCCGGAGCACATCCAGGTGGTCCATGCCCTGCCGCGCGACGCCGCCGGCAAGCCGCGCACCGAGATATTGCAGCTCGTCGCCATGAACCAGGTCGACCTGATCGAACCGCTGCTTCACAACGAGATCGACCGCGCTTTCCTGAAGGATATTCTGGAGAGCCGCAAGAATTTGCGGGACCGGTTCAATTTCGAAAGCAGCGAGTTGAATTCGCGATAGGTCTCTCAGCGTCATTGCGAACGCAGCGAAGCAATCCATAGCGCCGCAGGTGGATAGATGGATTGCTTCGCTGCGCTCGCAATGACGGAGGTTTGGTCTACCCGCCAAATTCCTTCGTCCGCGACGCGCGCCACAGCGTCCACAGGGTTCGCAGCCGCGAGGTGGTCTGCGGCACGAAGGGATCGAAGTCAGCACGTGACATCCGCGCCAACTCGCGGCGCACCAGCACCAGCGGCAGGAATATTCGGCGCACCTCCGGCCGCAAATGCGTGAGCAGATCAAACGCCGTATCGAGATGCTTTCTGGCCTCTCCCGCCAATTGATCGATCGCCGCACGCGCCCGCGGCGTTTGCTTGCCGGAAAAGATCTCTTCCATCCCGCTGCCGTGCTGCTGCAAAAGCTGCAGCGGCAAGAACAACTGACGCCGCGCGGCGTCGAACGGCAACGCCGCGATCACCTGCGCCATGCCCTGGGCGAGGCCGGCATGGCGGGCGAGATGGTCGGTCACCGCCGACGGCGGTTCCAGAATCCGCGCACCGAGCGAGAACAGCGCCGACGCCGTGTCGGTGGCATAGCCTTCCAGCGCCGCCATCGACGGCATCGGATCGTTGTAGAGGTCGAACTGATGTTCCTCGATCAGCCGCAACAGCGGTTCGGCCGGCAGGCGGTATTCGCTCGTGGTCTGCAGCAATTGGGCGGCGACGGGATTGCCCTCGACATCGCCATGGCCCGCGCCCGTCAGCATGTCGGTCCACCATTGCATCCGGATCTCGCCGGGCAAGGGCTGGCTGACCTGATCGCGCACCCGCGATATCTCGACATTGAAGGCGTAGATCGACAGCAGCGCGCGGCGCGGCGCCTGCGGCAGGAACAGCGTCGCGGCATAGCGGGGGAAATCATGCGTGCGCACCAGATCGGCGCAGAACGCAGCGGCCTCCTTCGACGTCGTCGCCTCGCTCATGGCACAGCGATCAGCGCCGCCGCGACCCGCCGGCGCTCGCCCAGCATGACGTTATAGGTGCGGATCGCGGGACCGGTCTGCATCGCATCCAGCACCACGCGCACGGACCGCAGCGCCTCGCGCAGCCCCCGCGGCGGCAGCCAGACTTCGGTGCCGGTGCCGACGATCAGCGTGTCGATCGCATTGGCGGCCTTGAAGACCCGATCCAGCGAATATTCGTCGATCTGGGATGACTGGGTCACGTCCCAGGCCCAGATCGCATCCGGCAGGCACAGCAGCGAGCCACGATGCGACATGTCGGCGAAGGCAAAGCCGCCCTTGCCGTAGGCTTCGATCGGCGCCGACCTCGGAAGATGCGGAGCGTCCGAGGAACGGGTGGTCATTTTGGGCATGATCCTTGTCCGAAAACCGGTTCCCACCCTCGGGTCAAGCCCCGGGGGCATGCTTTTCGGACCGTGCCCTACTTCTTCGCTGGCTTGTCCGGCGTGTCGCGGTGCTCGCCGACGCCGAGATAGATCAGGATCGGGGCGGCAATGAAGATCGAGGTGTAGGTGCCGACCAGCACCACGCCGAACATCATGACCGCCGTGAAGCTGTAGATCGCATGGCCGCCGAACAACAGCAGCGCCAGCAAGGCCAGCGTCACCGTGACATGGGTGATGATCGAGCGCGACAATGTCGAATTGATGGATTCGTTCAAAAGCTGCGGCATCGGCATTTTCTTGTAACGCCGCAGCATTTCCCGGATCCGGTCGTAGATGACGACGGTGTCGTTCAGCGAGTAGCCGAGAATGGTCAGCAACGCGGCAATACTGGTGAGGTCGAAGTCGACCTGGGAAATCGACATGAAGCCGATCGTCAGCACGATGTCGTGGACGTTGGCGATCATGGCGCCCAGCGCGAACTGCCATTCGAACCGGAACCAGAGATAGATCAGGATCGCGAAGATCGCGAGCATCAGGCCGAGCATGCCATAAGCCAGCAATTCGCCGGAGACACGCGGGCCTACCACTTCGACCTTGCGGTATTCGACACTGTCCCTAAGAGCGCCGCGGATTTTCGTCACCGCCTCCTGCTGCGCCGCGTCGCCTCCAGGCTGCTGCGCGACGCGGATCTGGACGTTGGTCGGATCACCAATCTGCTGAAGCTGAACCTCTCCGAGGCCCAAATTGCCCAAGGTCGCACGCATCGCGCCGATATCGGCCGGACCTGACTTGGATTGAACTTCCAGGAGCGTGCCGCCCTTGAAGTCGATGCCGAAATTCAGCCCATGGGTGAAGAACAGCACGATCGCCACGATCGACAGTGCCGCCGAGATCGGGAAGCTGATGCGACGAAAGCGGGTGAAATCGAAATGCGTGTCGTCGGGAACGATGCGCAGCGGCGGCAGCAGATCGAACACGGCGACCACAGTCAGCACGGCGATCAGCACGCCCAGCCCAATGAGAACGTATTGAGTCACAATGAGGTCCCTAGATCGGCACGGTCTTCGGCCGCGTCCACCGCACCCAGCCCGCGACGATCAGGCTGGTGAGGGTAAAGGCGGTGAAGACGGTCGTGAGGATGCCAATGCCCAGCGTCACGGCGAAGCCGCGCACCGGGCCAGTGCCGATGTAGAACAGTACCGCGGCAGCAATGAAGGTGGTAATGTTGGAGTCCAGAATGGTCGACAGCGCGCGCCGGAAACCGGCGTCGATCGCCGAAATGGCGTTGCGGCCGCCCCGCAGTTCTTCCCGGATGCGCTCATAGATCAGCACGTTGGAGTCAACGGCGATGCCGACGGTGAGCACGACACCGGCGATGCCGGGCAGCGTCAGCGTGGCGTTGAGCAGCGACAGGATGCCGAAGATCATCGCGACGTTGATGGCGACCGCGATGTTGGCGAACACGCCGAACAGCCGGTAGGTCAACAGCATGAACACGATGACGAGGATCGAGCCGACATAGGCGGCCAATTCGCCTTTTTCGATCGAGTCCTGGCCGAGTCCCGGACCGACGGTGCGCTGCTCGATCACGGTCAGCGGCGCCGGCAGCGCGCCGGCCCGCATCAGCAGCGCGAGTTCGTTGGCCCCCTGCACGGTGAAACTGCCGGAGATCTGACCCTGGCCGCCGGTGATCGGCTCCCGGATCACGGGCGCGGAAATCACCTTGCCATCGAGGATGATCGCAAACGGCACGCCGACATTCTCCGACGTCGCCTGCGCGAATTTGCGCGAGCCCGAGCTGTTGAACTTGAAGTTGACGATCGGCTCATTGGTGCGCTGGTCGAAACCCGGCTGCGCGTCGGTGAGGTCGCCGCCGGAAACCAGAACCTGCCGCTTGACCACATAAGGCACCTTGGGTGATGCCTCGCTCATCAGGACTTCCGAGTCGGCGGGCACGCGTCCCTGCTGGGCCTGATCCGGCGAGATCGACGGATCGACCATGCGGAATTCCATCTTGGCGGTCGTACCAAGAATACGAATCAGCTCGGTCGGATCCTGCAGGCCCGGCACCTGAACCAGGATGCGATCGACCCCCTGCCGCTGGATCAGCGGCTCGACCGTGCCGAGCTGGTTGATGCGACGCTCGACGATCTGGATCGATTGTTCGTTCGTTTGGCGAACGCGTTCGGTGATCGCCGCTTGCGGTACCACAAGACGGATCAAGCCGCCGCCGGCGTCCGAAACCTCGAGGCTTCGCTGCCCGCTGGAGCCAAGCAGCCCGCCGAGCGGCTGCGACAACTCACGCAGCTTGGGAAGCGCGGCCTGAAGGTCGCTCTCCTTGACGCGGACTTCGACGGCGTCACCGCGTACGGCCAGGCCGGTGTAACCGATCTTGGCATCACGCAGCACACGACGGGCTTCGTCTCGTACCTGATCAAGTCGTTCTTTCTTCACGGAATTGGAATCGAGCTCCAGCAGCAGATGCGACCCGCCCTGCAGATCGAGGCCGAGCACGATGTGCCGTTGCGCCCACAGCGGCCAGGTCTTCACCCGCTCCTGAGAGAAGAAGTTCGGCAGCGCGAACAGGCAGACGATCAGCGTGGTCAGAATGATCGCCAGCGCTTTCCACCGCGAGAAATACAGCATCGAGTTGACCCGTCACATCCAGGAAAATGCACTGCCAGGAGCAGCGCGGAAAGCTCAGCTCGCGGACGTCTCGTCCTTCTCAGCCTTTTCCTTGGTCTCGGCCTTCTCCTTGGCCGGCTCGCCCTTGGTGCGGACGCCCGAAATCATCTGTCGCATCTGGCGCACGCGGACGCCGTCCGAGATCTCGAACTCGATCTGGTCGTCGTCGACCACCTTGGTGACCTTGCCGACGAGGCCGCCCGAGGTGATGACGGTGTCGCCGCGGCGGATGTTTTTGACGAGTTCCTGATGATCCTTCACCTTCTTCTGCTGCGGGCGCAGAATCAGGAAGTACATGATCACGAAGATCAGCGCGAACGGCAGCAGCGACATCAACATGCCGTTGGCATCGCCACCGGCCGCAGCCTGGGCGTACGCAGGGGTAATCAGCATTCGAACAATCCTCGTGAGAAGGAAAAGAACCGGCCATGCCTGGGCTTAGCGCCGAGCTAAGTACCATGGGCAAATCGGCCGGTCCGGGCAAATTCGCGCGGACTATAGCGGCGGCGCGCCCAATTGCAACGTGGCCGGACCCCTCATTTAGGCCGCTTGCAGGGGCTTCCAAGGCCCGTTAAGGCTGCGCGGTCAGGAACTGCCAAAATGTCAAAAAAAGCCAAGAAAACACCAGCGCGAACAGCGCCCCGCGCGGCCCCGAAAGCCGCCTCGCGAGCCCCTTCAAAAGCCGCGACAAAAGGTCCGGCAAGCGCGCTCGACGGCGCCACGGCGGAGCGGATCGCCATCGCGCTGGAAGCCATCGCCGGCCATCTTTCGGCGGCCGCTCCGGCCGCGGCACCCGTTGAATCGTTCGGTGCCGCCGACGCCTTTGTCTGGCATCCGGACGGGCGGCTTTCGCCGGTGCCGCGCGTCAGCCGCGTCGACCTCGGCCTGCTCAAGGGGATCGACCGGATGCGCGACATCCTGATCGAGAACACCGAGCGCTTCGCCGACGGCCTGCCCGCCAACAACGCGCTGCTGTGGGGCGCACGCGGCATGGGCAAGTCGTCGCTGGTGAAGGCCACCCACGCCAATATCAATCTCGACCGCAAGCCGGCCGACCGGCTCAAGCTGATCGAGATTCATCGCGAGGACATCGAGAGCCTGCCCGGCCTGATGGATCTGCTGCGAAGCTCCGATTTCAGCTTCATCGTGTTTTGCGACGACCTCTCCTTCGACGGCAACGACGCCTCCTACAAATCGCTCAAGGCGGTGCTGGAAGGCGGTATCGAGGGACGCCCCGACAACGTCATCCTCTACGCCACCTCGAACCGTCGCCATCTGCTGGCGCGCGAGATGATCGAGAACGAGCGCTCGACCGCCATCAACCCTGGCGAAGCCGTCGAGGAGAAGGTGTCGCTGTCAGACCGTTTTGGACTCTGGCTCGGCTTCCATCGCTGCAGCCAGGACGAATATCTCGCCATGGTGCGCGGCTATTGCGGCCATTTCGGCATCAAGATAGATGACGAAGCGCTGGAGCGCGAGGCGCTGGAATGGTCGACCACACGCGGCTCGCGGTCGGGCCGCGTGGCGTGGCAGTTCACGCAGGAACTGGCGGGGCGGCTGGGCGTGAGGCTGTCGGGGAAGTAGCGCGTTTCGCAGGCTTGCGCCGACCTTGCCGCACCCCGGGGTGGGCATACGCGGGCTTGACCCGCGTATCCATCAATCTTCAAGCAGAACGCTTTCCTTCGGATGGATTGCCGGGTCGAGCCCGGCAATGACGAAGAGGATCACGCTCCGTTCAGGAATTGAAGCGGGTCAACCGGCGACGAACCCTTGCGGATTTCGAAGTGGAGCTGCGGCGACGCCACCTCGCCCGATTGACCCGACTTGGCAATGATCTGGCCGCGCTTGATCGGATCACCGCGCTTCACCAGCAGTTCACTCGCATGGGCATATGCGGTGACGTAACCGTTGGAGTGCCGCACCAGAACCAGATTGCCGTAACCCTTGAGCTCGTTGCCGGAATAGGCGACGACGCCGTCTTCCGCCGCCTTCACCGGCGTGCCTTCCGGCACCGCCAGGTTGATACCGTCATTGGATTTGCCGTTGGTCTTGGCGCCGTAGGTCGTGATGACCTTGCCGCGCACCGGCCAACGGAAGGTCGGCAGTGCGCCGGTGGCTTCGCTGGGCTTGACCGCGGCCGGCTCGGCGACGGGTTTTTCTTCCGTGACATTGGTGGTGGCGGAGGCCAGCCGCGCCGCCTGCGGCGGACCGCCGGCCGAGGCCATCTTGGTGGCGGGTGCAGCCGGCTGGGCGGGTGCGCCGGCGACAGCAGCAGGCTGAGCGAGTGGAGCCGCGACAGCGGCAACCGATTTCGAGCCGGGCACCGTGAGCTTCATGCCGAGGCTGAGCTTGGCGGACTGATCGAGATTGTTGGCCCGGGCGAGTTCGCCAACCGGGACGTTGTTGCGACGCGCGATGCCCATCAGCGTGTCGCCGCTATTGACCACATGGACGCTCGACGACGACGCCGCGGCAACCGGCCTGCTGGCCGCAGGCGCGGGCGACGGCGCCGCGCCGGCCACGGCGGTCGGCTTCGGAATGATCAGCTGCTGGCCCGGCGACAGCACGCGCGGCCCCTTGTAGCCATTGGCCTGCAGGATCGCGGCGGACGACACATTGTAGCGCTTCGCCAGACCGTCGAGCGTGTCGCTGGTGCCGACGATGATCATGGTGCCGTTATGCGCGACCGGACGCGCGGCGGCCACCGAGCGCGGCGGCACCGTGGCCGTGGTCTCGATCGGCGGCTGGGACGGCGGCGCATAGGACGAGATCCCGCGCCCTCCTCCGGATACGCCGTTGGAGCTGACCGGATAGGCGGGTGGCGCGACCGGGGCCGGCGCAACGGCGACCGGCGGAGGCGGCAAGGCCTGGGACTGAAATTGCGGTGCAGCAGCCGCCTGCGGTCGGGCATATTGGGGCGCGTATTGCGGCGGCGGTTCGCGGCGCTCGGCGACGGGCGCGCGCACCGAACCGGTGGCGTCAGGCTGCGAGGCAAATGGATTTGAGAACGAGCTGTCGGAAAAGCGCGTCTGCATATCGGCGCTGCAGCCGGCAAAGCCGACCGACATCAGCGTCAGCACCGCGACCTGCGGCACCCGACGCGAGCAAAGCAACTCGACGATACGGGACATGGTTACTCACTCGTACGCAACAAAATACTGTTTTGAGTAAACACGTGCCGAGTAAATAAGCGCTTAACCCTTCAAATAAGATGTTGGACGGACCGCCAATCGGGCTTTCTACAGTTCGCGCGCGATTCCGGGCAACGCCGGGACGAAGCGGACATCGACCAATTCCTTGCGCTCGAAACCGCTGTCCGTCCGGGTCACCCGCACCAGTGTCTGGGTGCCGTGATGGGGCCCGACCGGCGCGACCAGGATGCCGCCCGGCAGCAGCCGCTCCAGCAGCTTTTCGGGAATCTGCTCCATCGCCGCCGTCACGATGATGCGGTCGAAATCGCCGGCGCCGGCCGGTATGTCGAAGCCGTCGCCGAGCATCACCTCGATGTTGAAATAGCCGAGCGCTTCCAGCCTGTCGCGCGCCGTGTCCGCCAGCGTCCGGTAGCGCTCGATGGTCAGCACATGGGCGCACAACCGCGACAGCACCGCGGCCTGATAGCCGGAGCCGGTGCCGATCTCGAGCACCTTGTGGCTTTTCTGGAGCTGCAGCTGCTCGGTCATGTAGGCCACCACGAAGGGCTGGCTGATGGTCTGCCCGCAGGCGATGCCGAGCGCGCTGTCGCGGTAGGCATGGCCGCGATCGGCGGCCGCCACGAACACCTCCCGCGGCACCTCTTCCATGGCGCGGAGCACCGCCTGGTCGCTGATCCCCCGCCGCCGCAGGGCGAGCTGGAACATCATCTTCTCGGGCGGTTCTTGCGACATTGCGGTCTCGCAGCGGGGCTTCGGCCGCCCATCCAATGCTCAGGCCTCGCGAGATGTAATAGCCCCCGCGCGTTTAAGGAAGAATTTCCTCAAAATTCCGGTTCCGGATTTTGGAACCAGGGCCGCCGCCGGGCGTTAGGCCCGAAAATCCGGGGGCTTTGCCTCGAAGGGGGAGCCTTGCCTCAAAGCGCGCCGATCTCGACGTTGCACCAGAGGGGGTTTTTTGCGAACCTCAAAGCCTCGGAAGGGCAAGGATACCCATGATGGCGACACGGCCGGCAGGCTGTTCTGTTTTCCTCGTTGAAGACGAGGTGATGATCCGGATGATGGTCGCTGACATGCTGGAAGAGCTCGGTCACAGCGTGGCTGCCGAGGCCGGCGAAATCAGCGAAGCGGTCAAGCTGGCGCAATCGACCGATTTCGATCTCGCCATTCTCGATGTCAACGTCAACGGCAAGGTCATCACGCCGGTGGCCGAGCTGATCACGGCGCGCAACCGCCCGTTCATCTTTGCGACCGGCTATGGATCTTCCGGCCTGCCCCACGAATACCGCGACCGGCCGGCGCTGCAGAAGCCGTTCCAGCTGGAAACGCTGGCCCAGTTGATCGCGGCCACGATGAAGAGCGCGACGGTTTAGATCGCTGCGTAGCCCGGATGAGCGCAGCGACATCCGGGAATGCTTGGCGAGACCGGCCCCCGGATATCGCTGCGCTCATCCGGGCTACTTCATTGCCGGGCTACGGCGTCACTTCAGCGTCGACGTCAGCGCTGCCGAGAACGCTTCGTCGGTGCGATCGAGCCGCAGCGGCGTGACCGAAACGTAGCGCGCCGCAAGTGCTGCGAGATCGGTGCCTTCAGCCGGCGTGTCCATCATCGCGGCGCGCTCAAAACCGATCCAGAAATAGGGATTGCCGCGGCCGTCGTGGCGCTTGTCGACCTTGAGGAAGCCGAGGTTGCGCTTGCCCTGTCGCGTGACACGGACGCCCTGCACCTGGTCCGGCGTGCAGGCGGGAAAATTGACGTTGATCACGGTGTTCTTGGGTACACCCGCATCGATCACCTTGCGCAGGATATCGGGACCGAATTTCAGCGCGGTGTCCCACAGCGGCGCGTGACGGGTTTCGATGGAAAATTCCTGGCTCAGCGCGAATGACGGGATGCCCAGAATCGTGCCTTCGAGCGCGCCGGCGATGGTGCCGGAATAGACCACGTCCTCGGCGACGTTACGGCCGCGGTTGACGCCCGACAGCACCAGATCGGGCGCCGTCTCGCCGAGGATGTGGCGTGATCCCATGATCACGCAATCGGTCGGCGTGCCCCGCACCGCGAAATGGCGCGGACCGACCTCGCGCAGCCGCAACGGATCGTTCAGCGACAGCGAATGCGACACGCCGGACTGATCCATCTCCGGCGCCACGACCCAGACGTCGTCGGACAGCCCGCGCGCGATCTCCTCGACGATCTTCAGGCCCGGCGCATGGATGCCGTCATCGTTGGTGCAGAGAATTCGCATCCGTCAAAATGCCTTCTGGTTTGGATCGCGGGGCGCTTGCCTCGTCTTATCCGGCTCTCGCGAAGGAGGCAAACCGGCCCGATTGGCTCATGTTTTCTTCATCCAGACCCGCCACGGGCGCGCGAATCTGGCGCCGCCGTCGATTTTCATCTGGAGGGCCGGCAATTCATCTTTTACCGGCTCTAGGGGTTGCGGCCGCGGGCTCACGCCTTCCGGCGGTATCGGAGGCAGCGCAACGGGTTCGATCGCGGCGGCCGTCGGCTCGACCGCCGGGGTCGATCCCGCCTGGGGCTGCGGATGCCGCGTTCGCGCCACCGCCAGCCCCTTGTCGAAATCATCGGCCTTGAGCCACGCCTTGGCGCGCAGGCTCTCGATGAGATCGTCGTCCCACAGCCGGGCCGCCTCGATATCGAACGCGCCCTCCAGCCGCTGGTCGATCAATTGCATGCCGTGGCCGGTAACAGCCCATTGCTTCCCGATCCAAAGGATGTCGCGATGCAGGGCCATTTTTCCGCTGCGCTATTTGTCCCGCTCGATGGTCTTGAGCCCGCCCATATAGGGCTGCAGCACATCGGGCACGGCGATCGTGCCGTTTTCCTGCTGGTAGGTCTCCATGACCGCGATCAGCGCGCGGCCGACGGCGGTGCCGGAGCCGTTCAGCGTATGCACGAAGCGCGGCTTGCCGTCGGGGCCGCGCGAGCGCGCATCCATGCGGCGCGCCTGGAAGTCGCCGCACACCGAGCAGCTCGAGATTTCCCGGAACGCGCCGCCCTCGCCCTGACTTGAAAATTGTCCTGGCATCCAGACCTCGATGTCGTAGGTCTTTTGCGCGGAAAAGCCCATGTCGCCGGCGCACAGCGTCATCACACGGTAATGCAGGTCGAGCCGCTTCAACACTTCCTCGGCGCAGGACAGCATGCGCTCGAGCTCGTCACGGCTGGTCTCGGGGGTTGCAATCGAGACCAGCTCGACCTTTGTGAATTGATGCTGCCGGATCATGCCGCGGGTGTCGCGGCCCGCCGCGCCCGCTTCGGCGCGGAAGCACGGCGTCAGCGCGGTCAGCCGCATCGGCAGTTCTTTTTCCTCGACGATGGATTCGCGGACGAGGTTGGTGAGAGCAACCTCGGCGGTGGGGATAAGCCCAAGACGCTCGGTCTTCAGCCGGTCGTCGGGCGCGGCAAGCAGCTCGCCCTTGATGGCCCAGAACTGGTCATCCTCGAATTTCGGCAACTGGCCTGTCCCGAACATGACGTCGTTTCGCACCAGCAGCGGCGGGTTGATTTCGGTGTAGCCATGCTCGCCGGTATGGAGATCAAGCATGAACTGGCCGATCGCACGCTCCAGCCGCGCCAGTCCTTTCTTGAGCACCACAAAGCGCGCGCCGCTCAGCTTCGCGGCGGCCTCGAAATCCATATAGCCGAGCGCACCGCCGAGATCGTCATGCGGCTTCGGCGTGAAGGCGTAGTTGCGGATTTTGCCGTAGAGGTGCCGCTGCACGTTGCCATGCTCGTCGGCGCCGTCAGGCACGTCGTCGAGCGGCAGGTTCGGAATCGCGGCGAGTTCTTTCGCCAGCTCCTCGTCCGCGGTTTTGGCGGCCAGCTCAAGCTCCGGCATCGTGGTCTTGAGTTCGGCGACTTCCGCCATCAGCTTGCCGGCGCGCGCGTCATCCCTGGCCTTCTTGGCCTCGCCGATTTCCTTCGAGGCCGCGTTACGCCGCGCCTGGGCCTGCTCGGACGCCAGGATCGCCGCACGGCGTTTCTCGTCGATCGCGAGCAGCGATGCGGACAACGGCGACAGGCCGCGGCGCTTCAGTCCGGCGTCGAAGGCTTGCGGGTTGTCGCGGATCGATTTGATGTCGTGCATGGCTCATTTCCCGTCATGGCCGGGCAAAAGCGCGAAGCGCATCTTCACCCCAGGGTCCCGGCCATCCACGTCTTCGTCGCACGGTCTGTAAAAGACGTGGATGCCCGGGACAAGCCCGGGCATGACGAATCATGGGCAGCGTGGCCGATGATAGGGAAAAGGCGGCCCTTGCGCCCTATCCCGCCGGGTTGCCTTCCGGGGGCGGGCTGGCGGGCGGCGTGCCGGACGCGGCCTGGGCGGCGGCTTTCTTTTCCACCATGCCGACCGCAACGATCGCGCCCTCGTAGAGCAGCAACAGCGGGATCGCGAGCGAGGCCTGGCTGATCACGTCCGGCGGCGTCAGTATGGCGGCGATCACGAAGGCAATAACGATGAAATAGCGCCGCTTCTCACGCAGCATCTTCGAGGTGACGATGCCGATCCGTCCCAGCAGCGTCAGGATCACCGGCAGCTGGAATGCGACGCCGAAGGCGAAGATCAGCGACATCATCAGCGACAGATATTCGCCGACCTTCGGCAGCAGCTGGATCTGTGCGGTCTCGTCGCCGCCGGTCTGCTGCATGCCGAGCGAGAACCGCACCAGCATCGGCAGCACGATGAAATAGACCAGCATCGATCCCAACGCGAAGAAGAACGGCGTCGCGATCAAATACGGCAGGAACGCGCCGCGCTCGTGCTTGTAGAGACCGGGCGCCACGAACATGTAGATCTGCCCGGCGACGATCGGAAACGAAATGAAGGCGGCGCCGAACATCGCCAGCTTCAATTGCGTCAGGAAGTATTCCAACAGCGCCGTGTAGATGAATTTCGAGTTCTCGGCACCGGCCACCCAGACGAACGGCCAGACCAGCACGTTGTAGATCTGCTTGGCGAAGAAGAAGCAGAAGATGAACGCTATGCCGAAGGCCAGCAGCGCCTTGATCAGCCGCGAGCGCAGCTCGATCAGGTGATCCATCAACGGCGCCTTGCTGGCTTCGATATCCTCGATGGTCATGACGCTTTGGCGTCCTTGAGAAGGTCAGGCGCCGTGGGCGCGATATCCTGCGCCGCCTGAACGTCGCGCGTGATCGCAAGCGGTTCGGACGCCGCCACATGCGCCTCGGCCTCGACGAAGGTTTCCGGGGTCGGCACGGCTGGTGTCGTCGGCGTAACGGGTTCGTCGATCGCGGACGCCACCTGGGCATCGCCGGCCGTGACCGCAGGCTTGTCGATGTCCCCGATCTGCATGGCGTCGCTGACGTCCTTCTGCAGCGAGGTCATGACGTTGGCCGGGGACAGGCCCGTCGCCACGTCCTTGACCTCGTCAAAACTCTTCTTGAGATCGGCCATTTCGGCCTCGCGCATCGCCTCCTGGAACTGGCCCTGGAATTCGGCGGCCATCTTGCGGGCCTTGCCCATCCACTGTCCGACCATGCGCAGCACGCCCGGCAGCTCCTTCGGGCCGATGGCAATCAACGCGACGACCGCGATGACGACCAGTTCACTCCACCCGATGTCGAACATGAATTCTTCCGCTCGCGCGAGACGTCCGCGCCCAAACCCTATCTAGCAGATTTGGACCTGCCCGCGCCTTTTCTCAACCGGCGTCTTTCCACAGACCCCGGTCCGGGATGCCTGGCTCAGACGGCCTTGCTGCCGACATCCGTCCGGGCCGCCGTCGGCGCCGGCGCTGCGTTGTGGTCGATGGTCTTCACCGGCTCGGCAGGCTTTTCGGCCTCCTTGGTGTCGTCCTGCATGCCCTTCTTGAAGGCCTTGATGCCCTGCGCGACGTCGCCCATCAGGTCCGAAATCTTGCCGCGGCCAAACAGCAGCAGGACCACTGCGATCACGACGATCCAGTGCCAAATGCTAAGCGAACCCATCCTGCAACCCTCCAAAAAGAGACGGCCGGCTTCCGGCCAAGCTTTGGCGGAAGGTAGGCCCGGCGGGTGTCAAAAACAAGGACCCATACCGCGGCAAATCGCTGTCACGGCTACGTATTACGGCTAGCATTAACTGCGCTAGCTGGCAGAGCCTTCGGAACCATGTCCGCCGGTTTCTTCGGGCGCGACGGGGGTCTCTTCCGGCTCCGCAGCCGGTTCTTCCGGCTCGGCAGCCGGCGCCAGCAGCAGTTCCAGACTGTCGCCGGCCTCCAGCGGATCCTCGTCCTCGCGCAGCGCCACGTCGTCGGACGGCGTCGGCACGCTGAAGCCGGAAGGCAGCCGCGAGTCCAGTAGTCCCGTCCCCTTCAGCTCTTCCAGACCCGGCAGGTCGCCGAGCGCCTCCAGGCTGAACTGCGACAGGAACGCTTCGGTCGTGCCGAAGGTCAGCGGCCGGCCCGGCGTCTTGCGGCGGCCGCGCGGACGGATCCAGCCGGTTTCCAGCAGGACGTCGAGCGTTCCCTTCGATGTGATCACGCCGCGGATGTCCTCGATCTCGGCGCGCGTCACCGGCTGGTGATAGGCAATGATCGCGAGCACCTCGATGGCCGCGCGCGACAACCGCCGCGTCTCGGTGCTCTCGCGCGTCATCAGCCACGACAGATCGCCGGCGGTACGAAACGTCCATTTGTTGGCGACGCGCACCAGGTTGACGCCGCGCGGGGCGTACTCCGCCTGCAGTTGCGCCAGCGCCGCCTTGACGTCGACGCCGTCGGGCATGCGCTTGGCCAACGTTGCCTGATCGATCGGCTCGGCGGAGGCAAACAGCAATGCTTCGAGCAGCCGCAATTCCTCAGGCCGCGCCTCGACTTCGGGGTTCTCGACTTCGATAGTCTGGTCGATAGGATGATCCTCGGCCTCTTCCATGCGTTTTTCCGCCAGACTTGCCATGGCTAGGTCTCCTTCCACTACTCGACCGTCATATCCGGCGCGGGCATTGCTGCCTGCGACGGACGCTTCCGAAAATACAGCGGCGCGAACGCCTCTTTCTGGTTCAATTCCATCTCGCCTTCGCGCACCAGTTCGAGCGCCGCGGCGAAGCTCGAGGCGAACACCGTCGCCTTCTGCGAGGGATCGACGACGTAGCCGAGCAGGAAATCGTCGAGGCAGCTCCAGTCCTCGGACTCGGTCATGCCGACCAGCCGCTCCAGCGAGGCGCGCGCTTCCGCCAGCGACCACACCGTGCGCTTGGCCAGATGCACCGTCGCGAGCACGCGCTGCTGGCGCTGCGCGGAATAGGCGGTGAGCAGGTCGAACAGGGTGGCCGTGAATTTCGGATGGCGGATTTCGGCGATCGATTCCGGATTGCCACGCGGAAAGATATCGCGCTGGAACTGTGGCCGGTTCATCAGCCGATTGGCGGCTTCACGGATCGCCTCGAGCCGGCGCAGCCGGTTGGCCAGCGCGGTGGCCATTTCCTCGGCGCTCGGGCCGTCCGGCGTCGGCGGTTCGGGCAGCAGCAGGCGCGATTTCAGGTAGGCGAGCCAGGCCGCCATCACGAGGTAATCGGCGGCGAGCTCGAGGCGGATCTTTCGCGCCGCCTCGATAAAGGTCAGGTACTGGTCGGCCAGTGCCAGGATCGAGATCTTGGCGAGATCGACCTTCTGCTGCCGCGCCAGCGTCAGCAGCAGATCGAGCGGACCTTCATAGCCCTCGACGTCGACCACCAGCGCGGCCTCGCTGTCGGCGATTTCAGCGGGCCGTCCGGTTTCAAACGATAGAATCTCAGCCGTCATGCCGTTCCTGCCCGATTCATCAACGTCTCAAGTTCAGCCCGCGCCGCCGGCCGGTCGAACGGTTTTGGCTGCTTTCGCGCGGCCAGTGCCCGTCTGGCGCGATCCAGCGGTTCACCAGCCAGTTCCGGCGCCTCGCGCGCCACGTCGCGCATTTCGTCCAGCTTGCCGTTGCAGTGCAGGACCATGTCGCAGCCGGCGTTGACGATGGCGCGGGTCCGCTCGGCGATCGATCCCGCCAGGGCATTCATCGACACGTCGTCACTCATCAACAAACCTTGGAACCCAATTCCGCCGCGAATCACCTGCCGAACGATTGTCGCAGAAGTCGTCGCCGGTTGGGCGGGGTCCAGCGCGCTAAACACAACATGTGCGGTCATCGCCATCGGCAGGTCCGCCAACGGTTGAAAGGCAGCAAAATCGGTTCGTTCCAGCTCCTCCCGCGCCGTATCGACGGTCGGGAGCCGGAAATGGCTGTCGGCGGTGGCCCTGCCATGGCCGGGAATGTGTTTCAGGACTGGCAGCACCCCTCCCTCTTCCAACCCCCTGGTGACCGCCCGGGCAATGGCTGCCACCTTGGCCGGCTCGGTTCCGTAGGCCCGGTTGCCGATTACGGCATCCGCACCGGCCACCGGAACGTCGGCCAGCGGCAGGCAGTCGACCGTGATGCCGAGGTCGATGAGATCGGCCGCGATTAGCCGCGAGGACAGCCACGCGGCCCGCAGCCCCAGCGCCTTGTCGAGGTCGTAGAGCGCGCTGAAGGCCGCCCCCGGCGGATAGATCGGCCAATGCGGCGGCCCCAGGCGGGCCACCCGCCCGCCTTCCTGGTCGATCAGGACCGGGGCGTCCGCCTCGCCCACACCGCTCCGCAAATCCCGAACAAGCGCAGACACTTGATCGGGCGCCTCAATATTGCGCTTGAACAGGATGAAGCCCCAGGGGCGCGTCTCACCGATGAACTCACGCTCAGCAGCGCTGAGTTCCAGTCCCGATACGCCCGTGATGAATGCGCGGCTGCTCATGATGGCCGATTAGGCCCGTCATAGCCCCGGGGTCAAGGAAACCGCAGATAATTCTACGGGATAAAGCACTGCCCGCCGACGGACTTCAGCTCGGTGCAGAATGCAGCGGCCTCTTGCCGGGTCCGGTACGGCCCGACCATCGCCCGATATTTGGTTATGCCGTTGGGCAGATTGACCTGGCGGATCACCGGAGAGCGGGAACCGAGCACCGAGGCGTACTTGCCCTGCGCCACACGGAAAGACTCCCGCGCCAGGGACTCGCTGTCCTGCGACGTCACCGAGACCAGAAAGGTCCCCCCACCCTCGGACGCGGGCGCACTCTGTGTCGGATTGGTCGCGGCAACGCGGGTCGGCGGGTCCGGCTCGGTCGCCTGCGGTGCAATCGACATCGGAGAATTGGCGCTGGCATTGGCCGAGGCCGGGTTGCGCGCCGGTGCGGCAGGAGCCGGCGCGGCCGTGACATTTCGGGTCGTGGGCGCTGGCCGTGGCGGTGGCGCGCTGGCGCCGGCCGGGACGCCACCATTGTCGGCGGCGTCGCCTTTGACGGCGAGCGTCCTGACCCGGCGCGGCTCGTTGTTCGGCATCGTGCCGTTGGCGGCAGAGGTCATCGGCGCCGACGGCGAAACGCTGGCGGCCGCTGGTGGGTTGGCATTCTGGTTCAGCGGCGGAAACACCACGCGCGGTCCGCCGGACCGCGAATTGACATCGACCGGCGTCTCTTCACGCGACACCAGCCTCTCGCCACCATCGCCCGACAGCAAGCGGTCAGGCGTCTTGGCAGCGCCACCATCGGCCGGCGCCGGCAGCACCTTGGTCGGGCTGTTGTCGGCCCGGATGATCGGCGGCTCGCCCGAGCGCGGTGAGCCCAAAAAGGTGCGATAGGCAAGGGCGGCCCCGGTGCCGACCACGGCGAGCGCCAGCACGGCGGCCACCGTCATCAGGCCCTTGGACCGCTTCTTCGGCGGGGGCTCCTCATCCTCATACTCCTCGCCCTGATAAGCGTAGGGATCATCCGGATAGGCCGGATCGCGCTGATAGTCGTGCTCGCCGGTCTCCAGTCGCCCATACAGCGCATCGTCGTAGCGTGACGGGTCCTGCTGCGGCTCGTCGGCATATTGCTGCGGTGCCTCGTAGTAGTCCTGCTGAGGCTCCTGATAGTCGTGCACAGGTGCGCGCGGCAGTGGCGGAGGCGGCGCGGCAGCGTAGCGATGCAAGGGATGCACCGGGGCCGGCTCCTCATATTCCGGCTCTTCGTCGTATGCCTCCGGCAACGGCGGCAACGGCGGCGGCGGCAGCGGGGTTTCGTGGCGCGTGCGCTGCATCCAGGATGGCGGGCTCGGCGGCGCGACAGGCTCCTCCTCGTCCGGCAGATCGTATTGCTGCGGCCGCACATTGGCCCGCGACTGCAGCGGGCGCGGCGCCGGCTTGGCCCCGGCGGCCCCTTTCGGATCATTCTGCCCGATCAGCCTTGCGAGCTCCGCAAGCGGGTCACCCTCGGCACGACCCTGGTCGGCGGAAGGAAAAGGTCGGTCCTGATAACGATCAGCCATCGTGATGATGCATCCCATTCGGGACAGCGCCAAACCCGCCATGTCATCCAAACCATGACGAGCGTGGCCCCTGCCAGATGCCCCCACGAACCCCCATTCGTGAAGGCCTTCGCCCCTGCCTACCGCATCTCGGTCGGAGCGTGGACGCCGAGAACGGCTAAGCCCGATGCCAGAACCGAGACGACGCCCTGGACCATAGCCAGTCGCGCCCTCGTGATCTCTGCATCATTAGTCATAATGAAGCGTAAATAGGGCAAATCCCGCCCTTTCGTCCATAACGCATGAAATTCACTGGCCAAATCATATAGATAAAAGGCGATTCGGTGAGGCTCATGCGCCACCGCCGCAGACTCGATCATTCTGGGATAGAGCGCGAGCCGTTTCAAGAGGTCGAGTTCCGCCGGGTCGGTCAGCTGCTCAACCGGGGCGGTTCCCAGCCAGGCCGACCGGGCGGCATCGTCCTCGGGCAGCTCCGGAACCACCTCGCGGGCGTTCTTGAAGATCGAATGCCCGCGGGCATGCCCGTACTGGACGTAGAAGACCGGGTTGTCCTTCGATTGCTCGAGCACCTTGGCGAGGTCGAAATCGAGCACGGCGTCGTTCTTGCGGAACAGCATCATGAACCGCACCGCGTCGGAACCGACCTCGTCGACCACTTCGCGCAGCGTGACGAAATCGCCGGAGCGTTTCGACATCTTCACAGGCTCGCCGTTGCGCAACAGCCGCACGAGCTGCACGACCTTGACGTCGAGCGCGGCGTTGCCGGCACTGACGCCTTTCACCGCCGCCTGCATGCGCTTGATGTAGCCGCCATGATCGGCGCCGAACACGTCGATCATATCGAGGAAGCCGCGATCGATCTTGTCCTTGTGATAGGCGATGTCGGAGGCGAAATAGGTATAGCTGCCGTCCGACTTGATCAGCGGACGGTCGACGTCATCGCCATAGGCGGTGGCGCGGAACAGCGTCTGGATGCGGTCCTCGTAATCCTCGACCGGCTTGCCCTTCGGCGGCGGCAGATTGCCTTCGTAGATATCGCCCTTGGCGCGCAGGAAATCGATGGTCTCGGTGACCTTGTTGTTGCCGGTCGCGATCAGCGAGCGCTCCGAGAAGAACACGTCATGCTTGATGTTGAGCGCGGCGAGATCGCCCTTGATCATGTCCATCATCATGGTGATCGCCTTGGGGCGCACGATCGGCAGCCACGAGGCCTCCGGCATCGCCTTCAGCTTGTCGCCGTGCTCGGCCGCAAGCGCCTGCCCGACCGGCACGAGATAGTCCCCTGGATAAAGCCCTTCCGGAATTTCACCGATGTTCTCGCCAAGCGCTTCGCGGTAGCGCAGGAACGCCGAGCGCGCGAGCACGTCGACCTGCGCGCCGGCGTCGTTGATATAATATTCGCGCGTCACGTCGAAGCCGGCAAAATCGAGCAGGCTGCACAGCGCATCGCCGAACACCGCACCCCGGCAGTGCCCGACATGCATCGGCCCGGTCGGATTGGCCGAGACGTATTCAACGTCGACCTTGGCGCCATGGCCGGCCGCGCTTTTGCCATAGGCTGCGCCCTCGCGCAGCATGGTGCGCAGCTCCTCCGCCCAGACCTGCGGTTTCAGGGTGAGGTTGATGAAGCCCGGGCCGGCGACCTCGACCGAAGCCACCAGATCGTCGGCGCGCAGTTTTTCCGCGATCTTGTCGGCGAGTTCGCGCGGCTTCGCCTTGGCGTCCTTGGCCAGCACCATCGCGGCATTGGTTGCCATGTCGCCATGGCTGGCGTCGCGCGGCGGCTCGACCACGACACGGGAAAAATCGATGCCGGCGGGCCATTGGCCCTCGGCCGCGAGCGCGGCGCAAATCGCCTGCACGCGCGCCAGCACGTCGGCGAACAGATGGTGGGAAGTCGGCTTGTCGGACATGGCCGCCGCCTAACGCAAATCCGGGGTCGAGTCAAAAAGCCGTTGGTGCTCAATTAAGGCGAAACGGTCGGTCATTCCGGCAATGAAATTGCCGATCCGGCGCGCCCGTTCCCCCTCGCTCTCGCGCTCGGTGCCCTCGATCCATTCCGGCGGCAGATCGCCCGGAGACGCCTGGTAGCGTGCGAACAGGTCGAACAGGATGCCTTCCGCCTCCCCCATCACCCGCATGACGCGGGGGTGGCGGTACATGTGCTGGTAGAGGAACGCCTTGATCGCGGCTTCCTGCTCGGCCACCTCGGCCGGAAAGGCGACCAGCGGCTGGTGGTGGTGGCGCACGTCCTGCGCCGATTGCGGTTTTGCCGCGGCAAGCCGCCGGCCCGCTTCCGACATCACCGCCCCGATCATGTAGGAAATCAGCTCGCGCACCAGTTCCGCGCCGCGCCTGATGTCGTCCAGACCGGGATAATGCGCGTCGATCTCGGCGATGATGGTGGTCATCAGCGGCATCACCTTGAGATCGTCGACGCCGAACAGGCCGGCGCGCAGCCCGTCGTCGATGTCGTGGGCGTCATAGGCGATGTCGTCGGCGAAGGCCGCGACCTGCGCCTCCAGCGAAGCGTAGCTCCACAGCTCCAGATCGAATTTTTGATTGAAGTCGACGATTCCGACCGGAATGCCGCGCTCGAGGCAGGTACCGATGGGGGCTCCGTCGCGCCCGGTCAGCGGGCCATTGTGCTTGACGATGCCTTCCAGCGATTCCCAGGTCAGGTTCAGCCCGTCGAACTCGGGATAGCGGTGCTCCAGCGACGTCACCACCCGCAGCGCCTGCGCGTTGTGGTCGAAGCCGCCCTGCGCGGCCAGGCATTTGTCGAGCGCCCGCTCGCCGGCATGGCCGAACGGCGGATGACCCAGATCATGCGCCAGCGCCAGTGTCTCGGTGAGGTCCTCATCGAGGCCGAGCTGGCGGGCCAGCGCCCGCGCGATCTGCGCCACTTCCAGCGAATGGGTCAGGCGGGTGCGGTAGTGGTCGCCCTCGTGAAACACGAACACCTGCGTCTTGTGCTTCAGCCGGCGGAAAGCGGTGGAATGGATCACCCGGTCGCAATCGCGCCGGAACGGGCTGCGGGTCCGGCTCGGCGGCTCCGCAACCAGCCGGCCGCGGCTGGAATCCGGGTCGCAGCCATAGGGCGCACGGGGGGCAGCCATTCCGACCGACACGATTTTTTAGTCCTTATCCATTTGATTCCGCGAGATTACGCACTTAACTATGTCTGACGCCCCGAACCAAATGAATTGGGCATGACGGGCCGGAGAGATGCCATGACCACTGCCATCACCGTCAGCGAGCGGGCCGCCCGCCGCATCGGCGAAATCCTCAAGACCGAAGGCGACGGCGCCATGCTGCGCATCTCCGTCGAGGGCGGCGGCTGCTCGGGCTTCCAGTACAAATTCGACGTCGACCATGACAAGGCCGAGGACGATCTGGTGATCGCGCGCGAAGGCGCGGTGGTGCTGGTCGACCCGGCCTCGGTGCCGTTCCTCGCCGGGTCTGAGGTCGATTTCGTCGACGATCTGATCGGCGCGTCGTTCCGCGTGGTCAATCCGAACGCCACCGCGTCGTGCGGGTGCGGGACCAGCTTTTCGATCTGACTTTTCTTCACCCGCCCCTCGAGGGGGCGGGTCAGAAGACCTACGCCTCGCGTGCATAGCGCGGCAGATCGGCTTTCAGCATTTCCAGCACGTCATCGCGCACGGGATCGCGGGTGCCGCTGACGAAGGCGGCGGCCAGCGGCAGCTTGTTCATGTCTGTGGCCGCCAGGCGAATGAAACGGACGCCGCGGGTGGCCATGCGCGAGGTCCAGCGCGGGACGATGGCGACGCCGAGCCCCGCCGAGACCAGATTGACGATGGTCTGCTTCTCGTCGGCGATCTGCGCCACGCGCGCCTCGCGGCCGGCTTCGGCGAACAGTTTCATGGTGAGGTCGTGGCTGTGCGGACGCGAGCGGCGTTCGGGCACGATCAGCGGCGCGCCTTCGAGATCGGCGATCGTCACGCGCCTGCGCTGCGACAGCGGATGCCGCTCGGCCACGGCGACGACGGCCGTCTCGTGCAGCAGGAACAGAAACTCCAATCGCTTGTCTGCGCGCTGCGGCGGGCGCACGAAGGCGAGATCGAGCCGGCCGGACAACAGCCGCGGCAACAGACGCACCGACTTGTCCTCGGTCAGTTGCACCGTGACATCGGGCCGTTGCTTGCGGAAATCATGCAGCAGGCGCGGCAACAGCCCGGCGGCGGCGCTGTCGATGGCGCCGATGCGAATGACCGCGGCGCGCTTGCGGCCCTTGGTGCGGAAGCGGCCGGCCAGCGCGTCGGCCTGCGCCAGCAATGCCCTCGCCTCCTTGAGCAGCATGGCGCCATCGTCGGTCAGCGCGACGCTTCGCGTCGTGCGCGTCATCAGCTGCGTCCCGAGATCATCCTCGAGCAACCGGATGAAACGGCCGAGCGCCGACGGCAGCATGTCGAGCCGCTGCGCCGCCCGGCCGAAATGCAGTTCCTCGGCGGCCGCCACGAAGCAGCGCAGATGATGCAGGTCCATCGATCCTCCCGGACCGGATTATATCAATTTTTTGTATAAATGCGAAGCGATTGCCACTCGCCCGCCGCGGTCGCAAGCTGCGCCCAGGCCGTCAAATGCGTGGAAATCGAGGGAAGAAACAATGCGGGAATATTCCATCGCGGCTATTCCGGCCGACGGCATCGGCCCCGAGGTGATCGCCGCCGGCGTGCAGGCGCTCGCGGCGCTACAGAAGCGGCTCGGCGACATAAGATTCAACGTTGAAACCTTCGATTGGGGCTCCGCCTACTATCGCAAGCATGGCGTCATGATGCCGGCCGACGGCCTCGCCACGCTGAAGAAATTCGATGCGATCTACTTTGGCGCGGTCGGCGCGCCCGACGTTCCCGACCACATCACGCTGTGGGGGCTGCGGCTGCCGATCTGCCAGGGCTTTGACCAATACGCCAACGTGCGGCCGACGCGGATCCTGCCCGGCATCACCTCGCCGCTGCGACACGCCGGCCCCGGTGATCTCGACTGGGTGATCGTACGGGAAAACTCCGAAGGCGAATATGCCGGCTGCGGCGGCCGGGTGCATCGGGGCTTGCCGGAGGAAGTCGGCACGGAGGTTGCGATTTTCACCCGCGTCGGGGTCCAGCGCATCATGCGCTACGCCTTCAAGCTGGCGCAGTCGCGTCCGCGCAAGCTGCTGTGCGTCGTGACCAAGTCGAACGCGCAGCGGCACGGCATGGTGATGTGGGACGAGATCGCCGAAGAAGTCTCGAAAGAGTTTCCCGATGTCACCTGGGACAAGATGCTGGTCGATGCGATGACGGTGCGGATGACGCTGAAGCCGCAGAGCCTCGACACCATCGTGGCGACCAATCTCCACGCCGATATCCTGTCCGACCTCGCCGGCGCGCTGGCCGGCAGCCTCGGCGTCGCGCCGACCGCAAACATCGACCCCGAGCGGCGCTTCCCCTCGATGTTCGAGCCGATCCACGGCTCGGCCTTCGACATCACCGGCAAGGGCATCGCCAACCCGGTCGCGAGTTTCTGGACCGCATCGCAGATGCTCGATCATCTCGGTGAGACCGAAGCCTCGGCCAGACTGATGCACGCCGTCGAGAAGGTCACGGGCGCCGGCGTCACGACGCCCGATGTCGGCGGCACCGCGACGACAAGGGACGTCACCGCAGCCGTGGTCGAGGCGATCCATAGCTCCAACGTGTGACGGCCGCCGCCGGTCACGAAGAACCGGCCGCGAAAAAATAAAAACAGAAACTCAGGGAGGCACCGATGCAGATCAGGAAGACAACCGCCATTGCGCTGACGTTCGCCATGGTCAGCACCGCTGGCCTCGCGCAAAACTATCCGAACCGGGCGATCACGCTGCTGGTGCCGTTCGCCGCCGGCGGCGCCACCGATACGGTGGCGCGAGTGACCGCGCAGTCGATGTCCAAACTGCTTGGCCAGCCCATCGTCATCGAGAACGCGTTGGGCGCCGGCGGCACGATCGCGGCGACGCGGGCCTCGCGCGCGGAGCCGGACGGCTATACGCTGCTGATCCACCACATCGGCATCTCCACCGCCGCCACGCTGTACCGCAAGCTGCCCTACGACACCAAGACCGCGTTCGCGCCGATCGGCCTCGTCACCAACGCGCCGATGACCATCATCGGGCGGCCCGACCTGCCACCGAACACGCTGGTCGAACTGATCGCCTACATCAAGGCCAACGGCGACAAGATGACCTTTGGCAATGCCGGACTCGGGGCCGCTTCGCACCTCTGCGGCATGCTGTTCATGACCGCGGTCGGCAAGGAAGTCCTCACCGTGCCTTACAAAGGCAACGCGCCGATCATGAACGACCTGATCGGCAAGCAGATCGACCTCTCCTGCGACCAGACCACCAATACGACCGCGCCGATCGCCTCGAAACTGATCAAGAGCTACGCCATCACGACCAAGACTCGTCTGGGCTCGATGCCCGACCTTCCGACCGCCGACGAAGCGGGATTGAAGGGGTTTGAGGTCGGTGCCTGGCATGGCGTCTACGCCCCGAAGGGAACGCCCGACGACATCGTTCAGAAGCTGTCCAGGACGTTGCAGGAGGCGCTGCGCGACCCGGACCTCGTCAAACGGTTCAACGAGATCAACACCGAACCGGCGCCGCAGGATCAGGCCACGCCGGAAGCGCTGAAGGCGCAGTTGGTCAGCGAGGTGGACCGCTGGGCGCCGCTGATCCGCGCCGCCGGACAGTTTGCCGATTGAGGCGTCCGCTTGCGCGCGCTTTTCGTTATCCTACCGGTTGAGCGTCGTTCGCCTGAACGGAGGCTGACGCTTGCGATGGAACGAGGCTCGGCGACGAAACCGCGTCTGGGTGGGCGGCTTCCATGGCCCGCAATATCGCATTCACCAGCAGCGGCTTGCGCAGCGGTTTTCCCAGGAAGTCCGACATGCCGGCGTCGCGGCACCGTTTGACGTCTTCGGGAAACACGTTGGCAGTCAGCGCGATGATCGGCAATGACGCGAAACCGCGCGAGCGGATCGATCTCGTTGCAGTGAAGCCGTCCATGACAGGCATTTGCACGTCCATCAGCACCATGTCGTACCCGGCTTCCAATACAGCCTGATCGGCCTGCTCGCCGTCGGTCACGACATGCGCCTGCAGATCGAATTCCTTCAGCATCCGCGTGACCACCATGCGGTTGGTGGCGTCGTCCTCGGCGATCAGGACCTGCAGCGGGCGTCCCAGTTGCGCGATGCGCCTCTTCAGTTCGTCCGCCCCGGTCCGATCGGCTGATGGATCGGCAACGGCCGTGTCGCTCCAGGGCAATGTCAGCGAAAAATGGAACGTCGAACCTTGTCCCGGCTCCGAGGTGACGCCGATCGTGCCGCCCATCTGCTCGATGATGCGCCGGGAAATCGCCAGACCCAGCCCGGTGCCCCCGAAACGACGGTTGATGGAGGCATCTGCCTGCTCGAAATCGGTGAACAGACGGCCGATCTTGTCGGGAGCGATGCCGATGCCGGTGTCCGACACGCACCACTCCACCCGGGCCAGCATGTCGCCACGGGAATGGCAGACGGCCTTGATCTTCACTGCGCCGCGTTCGGTGAACTTGACGGCGTTGGACGCCAGATTCAGTAGCACCTGGCGGATGCGGGCGTCATCGCCGCGCAGCGCAACGGGCAGACCGGGATCGAGTTCGACTTCCACGGCCAGCCCCTTATTGCCGGCATTGGTTCGGACCACGGCGGCGACCGCGTCGACCATGGCGCTGGGCGAGAATTCGGCCGCCTCGAACTGAAACCGCCCGGCCTCCAGTTTCGAAAGGTCCAGAATGTCGTTGAGGACCCGCAGCAGATTGTCGCCGGAATCCCTGATGGTCTTGACCGCCTGCTGCTGGTCCGGATCGAGCGTGGTTTCCAGCAGCAGGCCGGCGAGACCGAGCACGCCATTCATCGGCGTGCGTATTTCGTGGCTCATCACCGCCAGGAAATCGGATTTGGCCTTGTTCTGCGCTTCCGCCTGCTCGGCGCGCCAGCGCTCGGTCACGTCGCGGCCAAATCCGCGATAGCCGAGGAAATGGCCATCGCCGTCGAACTTGGGTTTTGCGGTCAACGACCACTGCCGGGTCTTTCCGCCTGCCACCACGCGCAGGTTGATCTCGTGAAGCGGTGCTTGCCGGTTCATCAGCGCGGTGATGTTGGAGGCGGTGATGGCATCCTCGGGGCAGAGCATTTCCAGCAGCTCGGCAAAATGCGCGCCCTTCAGCAGCGGCAGCGGCATCTGCGCGACTTCGGCGAACCGCTCGGGCACGTCGCTCAGCCGGCCCGCCGCGTCGGTCTGCCAGAGCCAGTCGCTGGCATTTTCCTGGAATTCCTTCAGCAGCAGCGAGATGATGTCCGTTTGCCGCTCAAGCTGCAATTGCGCCCGCAGATTGTCCTGGAAAAGATTGCCGTGCGAGGCGATGTTGCGCACCATGAAGGCCGAATAGACCAGGAGAAATAGCGCGGTAAAAAGATGAACCTTGTCGCCGCACATCAGCAGCGCTACCGCCGAAGCAAATGCCATCGTCCAAGTGTAGACCAGCCCCGCCCGCGGCACCGTGGAAAACGTGATCGCGCCGCCCGCGATCATTCCGGCCATCAGGCAGGCAATGATCATCTGATCGGTCGGATCGGATTTCGCGAGCAATGCCAGCGGCAATGCGCCCCAGATAACCGCAAGGAAAAAGGCCTGCAGGACCATCCGCCGTGCGGCGCGCGGCGAAGCCGTCACGGGACGCACGCGACGAATGCGCAGCCATGTCCTCACCGCGGCCGCGATCATCGCCGCAATCGAGAGCCCCCACAGGCTGAGAAACAGGTTCGAGCCGGTATCCCAAAACAGGACCAGGATGACCGCCATGTTGATAAAATTGACGGTCATGGTGAGCGGCACGAGCTGGGTAACCGCGTCGATCTGCTTGGCGCGAATCCGGCCCATCTCGCTGTCGCTGATTTCGTTGGCATCCAGCGGAGCTACGGCCGAAAAACCACCGACATAGCGCATCAATGCCCGCAACGACCGACTAAGCGTTAACCGATCGGCAGCCAGGCCGTCCAAACGTTCCATGATACCCCAGACCTTCTCGCAAGGTCGGAGAATGAGCCCGGCAGACATTCCACGTCGTTAAAGCACGCCTCCGTATTACTACGGGAGAAAAGCCCAAAGGGGCGCGCTCACGGCCCGATTCCGAACAGCGCCCGCGCGTTGCCGTGCGCGATCTGCACGGCGGTCTTTGGCGGCAGCTGCGCGAGCCACGCCCGATAGCCGGCGATGATATCGCCGTAGCTCTGCCAGCGCTCGTTGATCCAGGTATCGGAGCCGAGCAGGAAGCGATCGGGATGGCGCTCGAACAAAGCGCGCCATTCGGACGTCAGCTTGCCGCCGCCGTCGACGATGCCGCTGCGGTACGACAGTTCGCCCCACAGTTTCGGGTATTTCGACAGCATCTCCGCGACGCGGTCGGTCGCAAGCCCGAACCCGGTATGGGCCCAGATGATGCGGGCGCGCGGATTATGGCGCATCAGTATCTCGACGGCGATGTCGTCGGCATGGGCGTGCAGGAAGAGGTCGTGCTCGACGGCGAAATCGACGGTCTTTTTCACCCACTCATTTTCGGCCGCCTTCCCCGAAATATGAAATTCGCCGATGCCGCGGTAATAGCCGCGTTTGTATTCCTCTTGCACGAGGTCGAAAATGAAGGGATCGCCGAACCAGGTCTGGATATCCGCGCGCACCCGGTAGGGACGGATGAAGGGAACGATCTGCAGGCCGGCGGGCTTCGCTTCTACAAGCGCGTGCGTGCCGGTGTTCGGACGGCTGGTCGCGAGGATCCCGGTGACGCGGTGCTTTCGAAACAGCGCCAGAACTTCGTCGACACCGAAGTAAGGCTTCGGCTCCCAGTTGTAGTGCATATGGGCGTCGAAGATCTCGATCGGCTCGTCGGCAGCCCGAGCCGGACCGGCAATCAACGCCAGAACAGCCAATATCGCCACACCCCGCGCGGGCAGCCGCATCGCGCGTCCGAACGCCGTCATTCGGCGGCGACGACGCGAGGCCGCTCGCCCTCGGTCTCCTCCAGTTGCGGTTCGAGCTTGCGCTTCAGGCGCCGGTCGATGCGGTCGAGATAGATGTAGATCACCGGCGTGATGTAGAGCGTCAGCAGTTGCGACAGGCAGAGGCCGCCGACCACGGCGATACCGAGCGGCTGGCGCAGTTCGGCGCCGGCGCCGGCACCGAGTGCAATCGGCAGCGTGCCGAAGATCGCCGCAAACGTCGTCATCATGATGGGGCGGAACCGCAACAGCGCCGCTTCGCGGATCGCATGCTCGGCGCTCAGGCCGACGCGTCGGCGTTCCAGCGCAAAGTCCACCATCATGATCGCGTTCTTCTTGACGATGCCGACCAGCATCACGATGCCGATCATCGCGATCACGGACATCTCCATCCCGAACAGCATCAGCGTGACGATCGCGCCGATGCCGGCGGACGGCAGGCCGGAGATGATGGTGATGGGATGGATGAAGCTCTCGTAGAGAATGCCGAGAATGACGAAGGCCGCGAATACCGCCGCGAGGATCAGGACGCCCTGCCCGCGCAGCGATTCCTGGAACACCTGCGCGGTGCCGGAGAAGCCCGTGGCGATCGTCGCCGGCAGGTTCGAGCTCTGCTCGAGCTTGGTGATCTCGTCAACCGCGTAGCCCAGCGAATAGCCAGGCAGGAGGTTGAAGGAGATCGTCACCGCCGGCTGCTGCGCCTGGTGGTTGATCTGCAGCGGACCGACTGTCGGAACCAGCTTCGCCACCGCCGACAGCGGGATGGTCTGGTTGTTCTGGGTCTTCATGTAGAGCTTGGACAGATCGGACGGATCGACCCGGAACTGCGGCTGCACTTCCAGGATGATCTGGTAGTCGTTCGACGGCATGTAGATGGTGCCGACCTGCCGCGAGCCGTAGGCGTTATATAGCTGGTTGCGGACCTGATCGACCGTGACGCCGTAGACCGCGGCCTTCTCGCGGTCGATGTCGACCGTCATCTGCGGGTTCTTGATGTAGAGATCGGTGGTGACGTCGAGCAGGCCTGGCAGCTTCTCAATCTTTTCGCGCATCTCGGGTGCCAGCCGGTACAGTGACTCGGTGTCACCGCTCTGCATCACATACTGATACTGGCTCTTTGAGATCCGGCCGCCGATATTGAGATTCTGGATCGGCTGGAAGAACGCCTGCATGCCCGGAATCTGGCGGGCCTGGGCGCGCAGCCGCGCGATGATCACGTTGAGGCTATCGCGCTCCTTTTTCGACTTCAGCGCGATGAACAGGCGTCCGTAATTCGCGGTGGTGTTCGGGCCGCCGGCGCCGACGGTGGAATTGATGTATTCGATCGCCGGATCGGATTTCAGCACCTCGACCAGCGCCTGCTGCCGCTCTTTCATCGCGTCGAAGGACGTGTCCGTGGCAGCCTCGGTGACACCGATCAGGAATCCGGTGTCTTCCTGCGGAAAGAAGCCCTTCGGCACGATCACGTAGAGGTAGACGGTGCCGCCGACGGTGGCCAGCGTCACCATCAGCATCAGGAATTTTCGGGCCAGCACCCAATCGAGCGTCCACTCATAGGCGCGCAGCCAGGATTCGAACATCGCCTCGAAGGCGCGAAACACGATATTGGGCCGCTTGGTCGCGTCGTGCGCCCGCAGCACCCGCGCACACAGCATCGGTGTCAGCGTCAGCGAGACGAAGCCGGACACGATGATCGCGACCGACACCGTGACCGCGAATTCGCGGAACACGCGGCCGACGATGCCTCCCATCAGCAGCACCGGAATGAACACGGCGATCAGCGAGAAGGTGATCGAGATGATGGTAAAGCCAATCTCGCGCGCGCCCTTGAGCGCGGCCTCGAACGGCCGCATGCCGTTCTCGATGTGGCGGACGATGTTTTCCAGCATGACGATGGCGTCGTCGACCACGAAGCCGACCGACAGCGTCAGCGCCAGCAGCGTCATGTTGTTGATGGAATAATCCAGCGCGTACATCACCGCACAGGTGCCGAACAGCGAGATCGGAACCGCCAACGCCGGAATGAAGGTCGCCGACGCCGAGCGCAGGAACAGGAAGATCACCAGGATGACCAACCCGATCGCGATGAGCAGCGTCTCCTCGACGTCGGCCACCGCCTGGCGAATGGAAACCGAGCGGTCCATGAGCACGTTGATTGAGACCGACGGCGGGATCTGCGCCCGCAACACCGGCAGTTTGGCGAGAATGGAATCGACCACCGCCACCGTGTTGGCGTCCGGCTGCTTCTGGATGCCGAGCACGATGGAACGGTCGCCGTTCAGCCAGCTTGCGATCCGCTCGTTCTCGACACTGTCATAGATCCGCGCGACCTCCTCAAGCTTGACCGGAGAGCCGTTGCGCCAGGCCACCACGATCTGGCGATAGTCCATCGCCTTGTCCATCTGGCCGGAGGCCTGCAGCGCGACGTCCTGTTTCGGTCCGTTCAGCGTCCCGACCGGGGTCGAGGAATTGGCGGCCGAAACTGCAATACGGATGTCTTCCATCGACAACCCGCGCGCCGCGGCGGCTTCCGGATCGGCCTGGACGCGAACGGCGAATTTCTGCGCGCCGTAGACGCTGACCTGGGCTACGCCCGGAATCTGCGACAGGGTCTGGCCGATGGTGATCTCGCCATATTCGTTGACCGCCGAGAGCGGCAGCGTGGACGAGCCGAGCACGACGAACAGCACCGGGAACTCGGCCGGGTTCACTTTACGGAAACTCGGTGGAATCCTCATCTCGATCGGCAACCGCCGTTGTGCAATCGTCAGCGCGGTCTGCACATCGAGCGCGGCGGAATCGATGTTGCGGTTGAGATCGAACTGGATGGTGATCTGGCTGGTGCCCTGCGAGGAGTTCGACGACATCGACGAGATGCCGGCGATGGTCGAGAGCTGGCGCTCGATGACGCCGGCCACCGACGACGCCATGGTGTCCGCGCTCGCGCCCGGCAAGGTCGCGGTGACGGCGATGGTCGGGAAATCGACCCGCGGCAGCGCCGAGACCGGCAGCAGGCGGAAGCCGAAAATGCCGAACGCGATGATCGACGCCGTGATCAGCGTCGTCATGACCGGCCGTCGGATACAGAGCTCGGACAGGGTCATTTGTTATGCCCCGGCCTTTTTGGTGCGCGGTTCGACCCGCGAGCCGTCCGACAACAGCAACTGCCCGTCGACCACGACGCTCTCGTCGCCGGCAAGTCCCTCTGAAATCACCGACAGGCCCTGCGCGGTACGATCGACCTTGACCGGCTGGACCTTGGCCGTGCCGTCCTTGATGACGAAGACGAAGTTGCCGCTCTGGCTGCGCTGCACGGCCACCGTCGGCACCACGATCGCATCCTCGTTGCGAATGATCAGCTTGGTCGCGACCAGGGTCCCCGGCCACAACGTCTCGTTCGCGTTGTTCATGATGCCGCGCACGGTGACCATGCCGGTCGTCGCGTCCACGGTGTTTTCGACCATCGCGACCTTACCGGTTTCCGAACGCTGGTGGCCCGGGATGGTCGCGGTGACACTGGAGCCCCCTTTCGCCATCGCCTCGCGCAAATCGACCAGCACGCGCTGCGGAACCGCGAAGGTGACGTAGACCGGCGCCATCTGGTTGATGACGGCAAGTGGCGTTGTATCCGCCGGGCGCACGAAATTTCCGACCTTCACATTGGCCACACTGATCCGCCCCGAGAACGGCGCGCGGATCATGGTGTAGCTTTTCTGGACCTTCAGATTGTCGAGCGCAGCCTGATTGGCCTTGATGGAGCCAGCCAGGATGTCGGACTGCGTCCTGGCGTTATCGACATTGACCTGCGTGGTTGCGCCCTTGCCGACGAGATCGGTGAATCGGCGGAGGTCGCGCTGGGCGCCCTCGAGCTGCGCCTGGTCGCGGGCCAGCACGCCTTCGGCTTGTTCGATCTGCGCATCGATCTGGCGGCTGTCGAGCGTGAACAGCAGATCGCCTCCATTGACCTTGGCGCCGTCCTCGAAATGAACTGCGACGATGGTGGTTTCCAGCCGTGATTTCAACGCCACGCTCGATATCGGCGCGACGATCCCGTTGGCATCGACGTCGACCGGCATGGACCTGCGCTCCGCCTTGGCCAGTTCGACGGAAACCATCCGCGGCCGCTGCGGCGCCTGGGCGTTGCTGCTGCCGCCCATCCATGAGGACCGGGTGATGAACCCGGCCGCCGTCGCGATGGCGATGGTGCCGGCGACAAGTATCAAGGTACGTTTCTTCATCGTTTTCTCGCCCGCCCAACCGACAGGGCCGCACGGTTCTCTTCATGCCCCTTGACGGCGACTGTAGCGCCTTATTTCTAAACGGTTATCACAGGCTTCCTGCACATGGTATGCCACTACTCGAAAATGTGTAGTTACCACGTTGACGAAAAACCGGGATTTCCCGGAAATACTCCAGCCCGGGTCCCCCATTCATGCGAATCGCCACATGGAACGTCAATTCGATCCGGCAGCGGATCGAGCATCTCCTGACCTGGCTCAAGGAGTGCTCGCCGGACATCGTGTGCCTGCAGGAAATCAAATGCGTCGACGAGGCGTTCCCGCGGCTGGAAATCGAGGCGCTCGGATACAACGTCGTCACCCACGGCCAGAAGACCTTCAACGGCGTGGCGCTGCTCTCGAAACTGCCGTTCGAGGAGACCAAATCGGGCCTCGCCGGCGACGACGAGGATGCCCACGCCAGGTTCCTCGAAGGCGTGGTGACGCTGAAGAGCGGCGTGATGCGGATCGCCTGCCTCTATCTGCCCAACGGCAACCCGCCGGATACCGACAAATATCCTTATAAGCTCAGATGGATGTCACGTCTTCTTGAGTACTCGCGGGAGCGGCTTAAAGCGGAAGAACCGCTGGTGCTTGCCGGCGACTTCAACGTCATTCCAGCCGCCCGCGACGTCTATAACCCCGCCGCCTGGGCCAACGACGCCCTGTTCCGCCCGGAAACCCGCGAGGCATTCCAGTCGCTGCTCGGACTCGGGCTGACGGACGCGTTGCGCGCGGTGACGGACGAGCCGAACCTCTACACGTTCTGGGACTACCAGGCCGGCGCCTGGCAGAAGAACTGGGGCATCCGGATCGACCACTTGCTGCTGTCGCCGCAGGCCAGCGACCGGCTGACCAATGTCGGCATCGACAGTTACGTCCGCGCCTGGGAGAAGCCGTCCGACCATGTGCCGGTGTGGGCGGATTTCGATCTCGAGAGGGCATAGGCGGAGTCAGACTAGCCCGCGCCAGCGACATGCGGGACCAGTCGTCCCGGGGTCGCTTCGCTCGCCCGGGCTACATGGCCTGTGTCAGTGCCTCAGTCCCGCTTGCCCTGCACCCAGTGCTCGAGCATCTGCAGCGCTGATGCGCGGTCCTCGTCGGAGGCCTTGGTGAAAGCGCGGTTGTAGCTTTCGCGGATCCAGGTCTCGTCGGGGGCGGCGTTGTCGCGCGCCAAGGTCAGCCACATCAGGCCGCGCGCGGCCTGCCGCGGCAGCCGGTCGCCGTTGAACAACATCTGGCCGAGCATGGCCTGCGCCTGATGCTGGCCCTTCTGGGCCGCCAGACCCAGCCAGCGCGCGCCATAGCGGAAATCGTCCCGCGAAGCGTCCGGAGTCTTCAGATAAAGCCGCGCCAGATCGTATTGCGCGTCGGCGTTGCCGAAATAGGACGCGGCATAGGAGAACATCTCCCGCGCGCGGTCGGTGTCCGGCTTGACCTTGGAGTTCGGGATGCCATTGAGATAGTAGCGCCCCAGCGCGACGAAAGCGTTCGCCACGATCGTGGCCTGCGGCGCCGAGGGGCTATCCTCGGCATGCGCGTTGGCGATGCGGCTGAAATACTCGAAGGCGCGCAGGTCGTCCTGGATGACGCCATCGCCATCGGCATACATCCGGCCGAGTTTCCACTGGGCGACGGGATGGCCTCCCTCGGCGGCGTATTGCAGCGAATTCAACGAGGGCGTGGCGACGGCTGCCGCGGTGGTGGACGGCGGCGCCGGCACCTTCTTCAGGGCCTGGGCCGTGACGGCGCGGGCGGCGGCCGGCTGATTGGCCATCGGAAGCGTCGCGTCCGGCTTCACCGGCGCGCCATCGAATGCGAAGCCGGGGGCGGCCACCGGCGTGGCCCCCAGCATCAACGCGAATATGATACGCCTAGATGTCCGCATAGCATTGCTTCTCGTGCGCACCACCCGGATGGGTCACAGCCCCGTCCACCGCCGGCCCAACTTGTTGGGCATATTTCCACAGCGCACCCGACGTGTGGTTAGTCTGTCGGGGCATCCATTTGGTTTTGCGATCGGCGAGATCGGCCTCGGTCAATTTCACGTTAAGCGTACCGACCTCGGCGTCGATCTCGATAATGTCACCGTTCTGCAACAGCGCGATCGGACCGCCCACGGCCGCCTCCGGCCCGACATGGCCGATGCAGAACCCGCGCGTCGCGCCGGAGAACCGGCCGTCGGTGATCAGGGCGACCTTGCCGCCCATCCCCTGCCCGGTCAGCGCCGCCGTGGTCGAGAGCATCTCCCGCATCCCGGGACCGCCGCGCGGCCCCTCGTAGCGGATCACGATGACCTCGCCCTCCTTGTAGGTCCGCTTCTGGACCGACTCGAACGCGTCTTCTTCCCGATCGAAGCAGCGGGCAGGACCAGTAAATTTCAGCTTCGACATGCCCGCGACCTTCACGATCGCACCCTCCGGAGCGAGATTACCCTTTAGCCCGACAACCCCTCCCGTAACGGTGATCGGGTTGTCGGCGGACCGCACCACATCCTGGTGCGGATTCCATTTCACGCTCTTGAGGTTTTCGGCGATCGTACGGCCTGTAACGGTGATGCAATCTCCGTGGAGGTGGCCATTGTCGAGCAGCGTCTTCATCAGAAGCGGTATGCCGCCAACCTCGAACATGTCTTTGGCAACATAACGGCCCCCTGGCTTCAAATCAGCGACATACGGTGTCTTTTTGAAGATTTCGGCCACGTCGAATAAGTCAAACTTAATGCCGCACTCGTGGGCAATGGCCGGTAGGTGCAGCGCAGCATTGGTCGAGCCGCCGGAGGCCGCGACGACGGCGGCGGCGTTCTCCAGCGAACGGCGGGTGACGATGTCGCGCGGCCGGATGTTGGCTGAGATCAGCTCCATCACCTTCTCGCCTGCGGCGGTGCAAAAGGCGTCGCGGATTTCGTAAGGCGCTGGTGCGCCGGCAGAATATGGCAAGGCTAGTCCGATCGCCTCGGACACCGTCGCCATCGTGTTGGCGGTGAATTGTGCGCCGCACGCCCCCGCCGAGGGGCAGGCAACACGTTCGATTTCGTCGAGATCGGCATCCGACATTTCGCCGACCGAGTGCTTGCCGACGGCCTCGAACATGTCCTGCACCGTGACTTGCTGGCCGCGGAAATTACCCGGCAGGATTGAGCCGCCATAAATGAAGATCGAGGGCACGTTGAGCCGGACCATCGCCATCATCATGCCCGGCAACGACTTGTCGCAGCCGGCAAGCCCGACCAGCGCGTCATAGGCGTGGCCGCGGACCGTCAGCTCGACCGAATCGGCGATGCATTCGCGCGACGGCAGCGACGAACGCATGCCGTCATGACCCATGGCGATGCCGTCGGTGACGGTGATGGTGCAGAATTCGCGCGGGGTACCGCCGGCAGAAGCCACGCCCTTCTTGACCGCCTGCGCCTGGCGCATCAGCGAGATGTTGCAGGGAGCGGCCTCATTCCAGCAGGACGCGACGCCGACAAAGGGCTGGTGGATCTGCTGGGTGGTCAGCCCCATCGCGTAGAGGTACGACCGATGCGGCGCGCGCTCGGGCCCCTCCGTCACGTGACGGCTCGGCAACCTCTTTTTGATGTCGGTCTTGGCGTCCATCCGCGGAACCTGTCTTCCCAGCCATTTCCCAAGTCGGTATCGGGAGCAATTTCCCGTCGCCTTCGTTGGCCACCGAGGCCAAATCAGCTGAAAGAAATGGTTTCATGCAGGGGTGTGGCTAAATAGCGGCGCAGGCAAGAGGGGACGGGGCCGTTAACCAAATGTTCGCCTACTGTTGCGGCCACGCAACATTCGTGGCGCGACAGCAACCATCGATTTGCACGCGTTCGATCTCTTGTGCCGTCCTTGCTCATCTGGAGCTGCCTTCGCTTCGGACCCGGTGCAAAGCCTCGGCAGGAATCGATCACCGAATTTTTCCGGGCGGGATAGCCTTGCACGATCCCGACAGCCCGCTGAAAGGCAAGAACGCGCGTAGCGGAGCGGCGAACAACGCGATTCGCGGGCCTGACAGCGTCCGCTGTTGATTTCCGGCCGTTGCAGGCGGCGCTTTGCGATGTCCCTCGCCCATGCAGTTCGAAACGGGATCGCGACATTTTTGTGCGGCCGGCACTTTTTGCGCTTGTTTTCGTCACGCAATGACGTCGCCGCGGCGAGCATCATCGATCACGGATTCGCCTTCCCGGACAGGCGGAACCCGATCCCGCGCAATTTGCAGGAGGCACTTTGATCGTCGCCGGAAATGAGGCACGCGCCTGAAGATCGGCCGCACGAATGCCTTTCGCGTCACCATATTGCCCCTGCCGCGCGCAAATCCGCCGTCTGCACGTCCAGCCACGGACCCGTTTGGCTGCTCATTCTTCGATGCGGGTGAGGGAATCCTGCCTCACGTTCTCCCCGCGCGCATCACCTCATGATTCCCAAAATCCATGGTGGTCGTTTTTACCTCGTGAGGCCTCTGAGTAAGAGGTTTGAATAAATGGCACGCTTCAATCTGAACGGCTTCCTCGACAATAGCCGCTTCGAGGATTTCTTCGCCAGGTTCGGCGGCGGTTCTGCCGGGCATGATGATATGAACGGGACGACGGGCGGCAACGCCTTGTTCGCTGGCGGAGGCGATGACAATGTTGCGGGCATGGCCGGCAACGACACGCTCAATGGCGGCTCCGGCGCCGACAATCTGTGGGGCGGCTCGGGTAACGACAACCTGGCGGGCGGCACCGGCGCCGACGTTCTCGTCGGCGGCTTCGGCGCCGACCGCATGGATGGCGGCTCCGGCAACGACGTCCTGCTCAGCCGGTCGGACGCGGGCGAAATGGTCGCGGCCCAGGACGGTACGACCATCATCTTCGGTGCCGAATCGGCTGCGTTCAAGGCGGTCAACGACACCCTGACCGGCGGCGCCGGCGGCGACACCTTCCGCTTCGAAGGCATGGTCAACGCCAAGGACGAAATCGTCGCCAAGCACGTCAATGACGACGGCACCATCGACTGGGTCGGCGTCACCGGCGAGAACGGCGCCACGCACGATCACTGGGTCGACGGCTTCGGCAACGACGTGATCCGCGACTTCAACCGCGCCCAGGGCGACAAGATCGAGATCTCGGCGCACACCGCCGAAGTCAAGTCGATCGAGCACAAGGACAGCAACGGCGACGGCAGGAACGACTACAGCGTGATCACCGTCATCAGCCAGCAGGGCGATGCCGGCGCGCATGACGAGGATCTGCTCGGCACCATCACCGTCTACGGCAACCTGGTACAGCAAAGCGATATCGCGGTTACTCAAACCGTGTACGGCGCCTACGAAGGCGTGGACACGCTCGCGGAAGGCGTCCACTTCCAAGTGGAGGACAACGGCGTGCTGCCCGATGGCGGTGTGGAAGCCCACATGGCCGGCATGTACATGTAAACCAACATAGATACGGCACATCACCGACAAGGGCCGCCTCCCGGCCCTTGTTCTCCAGCGTCCGGCGTCGAGTTCGCGCGTCACCGGGCGCTGGAGTCCGTTTTGCGCCGGCACGCCGCGCAGCTTGTTTGATACCACCGCGAATATCACGCCTGAGCGGGAACCTTTCCGGGTTCCACCCGCCTCATTTTGCGCGCCTTTTTTTGTTCAATCGTTCCGCTTGCAGCTCGCGTTATGTGCTAATTTCCCGGCCACCCAGGGCCGCGCACCACCCAACGTTCTGGTGGTTTGTGTTTGTGACGTTGGTTTCGCAGGGGAGACCATGGAATGAACCGGCGCTTACATTTGCTGTCGTGTTTTTTCACCATCGCCGGCCTCGCCCTGTTTTCGACGGATGCGACCGCGCGGACGAGCCACAAGCCGCAAGCCCAGAAGGCGCCGGCCGCCGCCAAGAAGCAGCATGCGGCGAAGGAAGCCCGCCCCCATCGCCGTGCGGCACTCAAAAAAGGCAAACCTGTCAGGCACGCTGCCACCCCCCGCAAGACTGTTGCGAACAAGACCGTTGCGAACACGCCGCCTCCTTCCAAGGAAGCTGCTCCGCCGCTGACCGGCGATCTGGCGCTGGTGAAGGAAGCCATCGACCTCGCGCGCAAGGCCAAGACCCAGGAGGCGACGGACGTCAGGAACCGGATCGCGGATCCGGCCGCGCAAAAACTCGTCGAGTGGTACATCCTGCGCCATCCGGAAACGATCGCACCGTTCAGCCGTTACGCCGCGTTCCTTGCCGCTAATCCGGAATGGCCGAGTGCGGCATTGCTGCGCCGGCGCGCCGAGGCGCGGCTGTGGGAACAGCGCAGCGATGCGGCGACCATCCGCAGCTTCACCGGCGAGCGGCCCGTCAGCGCCAAGGGCAAGCTGGCGCTGGCGCGCGTGATGCTCGCGGACGGCGATCGTGACGGCGCGGCACGGCTGGCGCGCGACGCATGGCGGGCGGACGATTTGTCGGAGCGCCTGGAGACCGACGTGCTCGCGACGTTCCCCGACCTTCTCACGCGCGAAGACCACCGCGCGCGCATGGACCGACGCATCGGCGCCAAGGACCTCGCCAGCGCCAAACGCGCGGCGCAACGTCTCGGCGCCGACGAATTGGCGATCGTAAAGGCCTGCGCCGCGGTCAGGGGAAAAGCCGACAAGGCCAAGGATGCGCTCGACGATGTCGCGGTCACGGCGCGACAGGATCTGGGATACACCCTTTGTCGCATCCAGTTCATGGTCGCCAAGGACCAGATCGACGAGGCCGCCCGCCTGATGGTGGCGGCCGCGCCGGAGACCATGGCGCTGCAGGACACCGATCAATGGTGGCGCGAGCGGCGCTCGCTGGCCCGCAAGCTGCTCGACCAGGGCAAGTTCCAGACCGCCTATGATGTCGTCCGCCCGGCCGCAATGCCGGCCAACGAATATTACCGGGCCGACGTCCACTTCATGTGCGGCTGGATCGCACTCCGCTATCTCGATGATCCCAAGACCGCAGCCGGTCATTTTGCCCGCATCGACGAAGGCGCGAGCAACCCGACCGTGCTGGCGCGGGCCAACTACTGGCGCGGCCGCGCGGCCGAAGCCCTTGGCCAGGTGGATGCGATGCGGAAGAGCTACGAGGCTGCCGCGCGCTACCCGACCGCCTATTACGGGCAGCTCGCGCGCGCCAGGCTCGGACTCGGCGAGATCGAGCTGCGCGCCCCCCTGCCCGATCTCGCATCCGCGGAAGCGCCGGCCTCCGACGAGCGCCTGCGCGCCGCCGACATGCTCTACGAGATCGGCGAGCGCGATGTCGTGCTGTATTTTGCCGCCGATCTCGGCCAGCAGAGCTCGAACATCGTCGTGCTCGAAGCGCTCGGCGACCTGACCGGCCGCCGCAACGACGCCCGCGCGATGCTGCAGGTCGGAAAGCCCTCGCTCGGCCGCGGGCTGCCGCTCGACCACTATGCGTTTCCGACCATCGGTATTCCGCCGCACCGCCAGGTCGCCCCCGAGATCGAGCACAGCATGATCTATTCGGTGGCGCGCACCGAGAGCGCGTTCGACCAGCGCGACAAGTCCGCGGCCAATGCCGTCGGCCTGATGCAGGTGACGCCGGAAGCGGCGCGCGATACGGCCAAACGTTTCAAGATCGAATATGACTGGGACCGGATGGTTTCCGATCCGGTCTACAACACGCAAATCGGCGCGGCCGAACTGAGCGCGCTGCTATCGGAGTACAAGGGCAATCACATCATGACTTTCGCCGGCTACAATGCCGGCAGGGGCCGTGTACGCGACTGGGTCAAGGCCTATGGCGACCCGCGCGATCCCAAGGTCGATCCGGTTGACTGGGTCGAGCGCATTCCGTTTTCCGAAACGCGCAATTACGTCCAGCGCGTCATCGAAAACCTGGCGGTATACCGCGTCCGTTTCGACGACGGCACGACGGCATCAACGACGGCGAAGACCGACGCGCGGGTCGTCACGCGGGAGACCAACGCCGCGCCCGGGCCGGCAAACGCCGCACGATAGGTTCGCCGCGCCGGATATGGGCGGCCGCCGACTACAGCCGGTCAATCCACCTTGACATTGGCAGCCTTGATCATCGGCCACCATTTGGCGATTTCGGCCTTCTGCCAGGCGCCCAGCGCCTCCGGCGTGAGCTTGTCCTTCGGCGGCATCTCCAAGCCGAGATTCTCGAGCTGCTTGCGCACCGCGGGATCATTCAGTGCCTCCACCGCCGCCGCATTGAGTTTTGCGACCGCGTCCTTTGGCGTATCCTTGGGCACCCACAGCCCGGACCACAGCGTCATGTGGAATCCGGGCAGGCCGGCTTCGTCGACGGTCGGGATATCGGGTGCCGATTCGACGCGCTTGGAATCGGTGATGGCATAGGCGCGAATGTTGCCGGCGCGCACCTGCGGAAGCGAGTTCGAGGTCTGGTCGACGATCAAATCGATCTGGCCGGCGACGAGATCGTTCATCGCCGGGCCGGTGCCGCGATACGGTACGTATTGCAGCTTCACGCCGGCAATGTTCTCGAAATAGAGCCCGGCGATGTGGCTTCCGGAGCCCGCGCCCGCAGTGCCCGCCGTCGGCGGCGACGGCTGCGCCTTCAGCCACGCCACAAATTCCTTCAGCGACGTTGCCGGGACATCCTTCTTGCTGACGATGATCATCGGGTTGCTCGGCAGCAAGGCCACCGGTTCGAGATCGGTGACGAGGTCGTAGCCGAGCTTGTAGATCGCGCCGTTGGCGACGTGGGTGCCGAGATGGCCGAAGCTGATCGTATAACCGTCAGCCGGCGAGCGCACCGCGCGGCCGACGCCGACCGATCCGCCCGCCCCCGTCACGTTTTCGACCAGCAGGGTTTCGCCGAGCGCGGTCTTCATACGCTCGGCCAGAATCCGCGCCATCGCATCCGACGGCCCGCCGGCCGAGAACGGCACGATGATGGTGACGGGACGCGATGGATAGTTCTGGGCGGACGCCTGGCCGCCGATGGTCATCAATACCGCCAACGCGGCCCAGATAGCCTTACGCAAGACATTCCTCCCTTGAACTTTTTTATTTTCGCGTCGAACAACCTACACAGCAACCCCACTCATGTATTTCAGACCTTATGGTGAGGAGCGCGGCACGCCGCGCGTCTCGAACCATGAGCCACCGGACTCGCGGCTATCCTTCGAGACGGCGCTTCGCGCCTCCTCACGATGAGGGCGGCCTTAGAACTGCGCGTAGTCGATCGGCTGGTGACGATCGAGCGTGCGCGTGACCGGCGGCAGCGGATATTTAAGCCCTGTCGCGCAATTGAACAGCATGACGCGATCGCTTTTCGTGACCCGGCCATCGGCGAGGCTTTGCTGATAGGCAGCATACGTCGCCGCCCCTTCCGGACACAACAGCAGCCCCTCCTCGCGCGCCACTTCGTTGAGCGCAGCAGAAATCTTCTCGTCCGGAACCGCAATGGCAAATCCCTTGCTCTCGCGGACCGCGCGCAGGATCAGAAAATCTCCGACCGCCTGCGGCACACGGATGCCGGATGCGATGGTGTGAGCATCTTCCCAGCGCGGCGCGTGCTCGGTGCCTGCTTCAAAAGCACGCACCATCGGCGCGCAGCCCGAGGCCTGCACCGCGACCATCCTTGGCCGTTTGGAACCGATGAAGCCGAGGGCTTCCAGTTCGGCGAACGCCTTCCACATCCCGATCAGGCCGGTGCCGCCGCCGGTCGGATAGAAGATCACGTCGGGCACCTCCCAGCCGAGCTGTTCGGCCAGTTCGAGGCCCATCGTCTTCTTGCCCTCGATCCGGTACGGCTCCTTCAGCGTCGAGGTATCGAACCAGCCGGCCTTGGCCTTGCCCTCGCCGACGATCTTGCCGCAATCGTCGATCAGCCCATTGACGCGATAGACGGTCGCGCCCTGCAACTCGATTTCGCTGACGTTCACTTCCGGCGTATCGGCCGGGCAGAAGATCGTGGTCTTGATGCCGCAGGACGTCGCATACGCCGCCAGCGCCGCGCCGGCATTGCCGTTGGTCGGCATCGCCATGTGCTTGATGCCGAGCGCCTTGCCCATCGACACCGCCATGACAAGGCCACGGGCCTTGAACGAGCCGGTCGGCAGCCGGCCCTCGTCCTTGACGATGATCTCACCGCCGCCGAGCTTCTTGCCAAGCTTGGGCAGCCGGATCAGCGGCGTCATGACCTCGCCGAGGCTGACGATGTCAGAGACTTTCCGAACCGGCAGCAGTTCGCGGTAGCGCCACATGTCGGCGGGGCGTTGGGCCAGCGCATCCTTGGTCAGCGCCTGCTTCACGCCGGCGAGGTCATAGCGCACCAGCAGCGGTTTGCCCGCTTTCGAGAGGTTATGGATCTGGTCGGCGGGATAGTGATCGCCTTCCATCGCGCATTCGAGATGGGTTACGAACGTCGGACGTTCGATGGTCAGGTTGTCGTTGTCTTTCACGATTGTTCTTTCTCGTTTGCTTGTCATCGCCGGGCTTGACCCCGGCAATCCATCTCCCTCGCAAGACTCTCGTGAAGCGTGATGGATGCGCAGGTCAAGCCCGCGCATGACGGTTGAGGACTGGTTTAGACGTTCAGCACGCGGCCATAGGCATCGAGCACCGCTTCCTTCATCATCTCCGACAGCGTCGGATGCGGGAAGACCGTGTGCATCAATTCCTCTTCCGTGGTCTCGAGATTCATCGCGACCACATAGCCCTGGATCAGCTCGGTGACTTCCGCGCCGATCATGTGCGCGCCGAGCAGTTGCCCGGTCTTCTTGTCGAAGATGACCTTGACGAGACCCTGGTCCTCGCCGAGCGCGATCGCCTTGCCGTTGCCGACGAACGGGAAGCGGCCGACACGGATCTCACGGCCACCCTCTTTCGCTTTCGCCTCGGTCAGGCCGACGGAGGCGATCTGCGGGTGGCAGTAGGTGCAGCCGGGGATCAGGTTCTTGTCCATGGCGTGCGGATGCAGGCCCTTGATCGCCTCGATGCAGACCACGCCCTCGTGCTCGGCCTTGTGCGCCAGCATCGGGGGGCCGGCGACATCGCCGATGGCATAGATGCCGGGGATATTGGTCTTGCCATAGCCGTCGATCACGACGCAGCCGCGGTCGGTCTTGACGCCGAGCTTTTCCAGGCCGAGCCCTTCGATGTTGCCGACCACGCCGACGGCGGAGATCACCCGCTCGAACTCGACCGTCTGCGGCTGCTTGCCGTCGTCGATGGTGGCGACGACGCTGTCGGCCTTCTTCTCCAGCTTTGTCACCTTGGTGTTGGAGAGGATCTTGATGCCCTGCTTCTCGAACCGTTTTCGCGCGAGACCTGCGATTTCCGCGTCCTCGACCGGGAGGATCTGCGGCAGCACCTCGACCACGGTGACGTCGGCGCCCATGGTGTGGAAGAACGAGGCGAACTCGATGCCGATCGCGCCCGAGCCGACCACCAGCAGCGATTTCGGCATCCGCTCCGGCACCATCGCCTCGAAATAGGTCCAGACCAGCTTCTTGTCGGGCTCCAGGCCCGGCAGCACGCGCGGCCGCGCGCCGGTCGCGACAATGATGTGCTTGGCCTGATACGTCCCCTCGCCCAGCGCGCCCTTCGGCGCCTCGACGCTGGATTTTTTCACCGTGACCTTGCCGGGTGCGTCGATCGCGGCCGCGCCCCAGATCACTGTCACCTTGTTCTTCTTCATCAGGAAGCCGACGCCGTCATTGAGACGTTTTGCAACGCCGCGCGAGCGCGCCACCACGGCTTTCGGATCGAACGAGACGTTTTCGGCGGAGAGCCCGTAATCCTTGGCGTGCTGCATGTAGTGGTAGATTTCCGCCGAGCGTAAGAGCGCCTTGGTCGGAATGCAGCCCCAGTTCAGGCAGATGCCGCCGAGATAGGATTTTTCGATGATCGCGGTCTTGAAGCCGAGCTGCGCGGCGCGGATCGCGGTGACGTAGCCGCCGGGGCCGGAGCCGATGATGATGACGTCGAAGGATGTGTCGGCCATGGCGGCTCCCGTTCAACTTACCTCGTAGGGTGGGCAAAGCGAAGCGTGCCCACCGCCTTCCAACGCTATGAAATAGGGTGGGCACGGCGCTTCGCGCCTTTGCCCACCCTACGATTCACCGTCCGCGGCTCAAACCATCATCATGACCGGGTTTTCAACCAGCCGCCTGAATGCGCCGATCAACTCCGCCCCAAGCGCGCCGTCGATGGCGCGGTGATCGCAGGACAGCGTCACGCTCATGATGTGGGCGGCCTCGATCTTGCCGTTGCGCACCACCGCCCGCTCCTCGCTGGCGCCGACCGCGAGGATGGTCGACTGCGGCGGGTTGATGACCGCGGTGAAGTGGCTGATGCCGAACATGCCGAGGTTGGACACCGAAGACGTGCCGCCCTGATATTCCTGCGGCTTGAGTTTTCGCGTGCGCGCGCGGGCCGCCAGGTCCTTCATCTCGTTGGAAAGGGTCGACAGCGACTTGCTCTCGGCGTTGCGGATGATCGGCGTGATCAGCCCGCCGGGCATGGCGACGGCGACGCCGATGTCGGAATGCTTGTGCTTGATCATGCCGGCTTCGGTCCAGCTGACATTGCAATCCGGCACCTGCTGCAACGCCACCGCGAGCGCCTTGATGACGAAGTCGTTGACCGACAGTTTGTAGAGCGGCTTCTTTTCCTTGTCCTTCGGCGCGGCCGCATTGATCTGCTCGCGCGCGTCGAGCAGCCGGCCGATATCGCAGTCGATGGTGAGGTAGAAGGTCGGAACGATCTGTGTCGCCGCGGTGAGACGCTGCGCAATGGTGCGGCGCATGCCGTCGTGCGGCACGATCTCGTAGGAGCCTTCCTCGAACAGCGAAAGGATCTGCTTGTCCGACATCGCCGGCGCGACGGCGGGCGCTGCGCTGGGGGCCGCGGCGGGCGCCTTCAGGCCCTTGCCCGACTTGGCGCCTTCGACGTCGCGGGCGACGATGCGGCCATGCGGGCCGGAGCCGTCGATCCGCGCGATGTCGATGCCGGCTTCCTTGGCGAGGCGACGGGCAAGCGGCGATGAGAAGACGCGCGCGTGGCCATTGGCCTTGGCAAACGCTGCGGCAGCCTGGGGCGCCGGTGCCGTAGCCGCCACTGGGGCGGCAGGAGCCGGGGCGGGCGCGGCTGCGACCGGTGCCGGCGCAGCAGCAGGCTTTGCCGCCGGAGCTTCAGCAGGCTTGGACGCGGGAGCCGCGGCCGCGCCGCTGCCGGCCGCCTTCACGTCCTCACCGTCGCTGGCCAGCACCGCGATGACGTCGTTCACCGGAACATCCTGCGTGCCCTCGGGCACCAGGATCTTCGCGATCGTGCCCTCGTCGACGGCTTCGACTTCCATCGTCGCCTTGTCGGTCTCGATCTCCGCGATCACGTCGCCGGACTTGACCTTGTCGCCCTCTTTCTTGAGCCACTTGGCAAGGTTGCCCTTTTCCATCGTGGGCGACAGCGCGGGCATCAAAATGTTGATCGGCATTGTCAGTGACCTTGTTGCGACCGCGGCATGGTGGAGCCCATATCGGTCGGCCGGTTGATTTCGGCTTCAAACATGTCGACGATCCGCGTCAGCGCCTCGTCCTCGGTGTAGCCGCTCTCGCGTGAATAGGCCCGGGCCGCATGGCGCGCGATATCGACCAGCAGCATGCCCCACATGTCCGGCTCCTCGAAGGCGCGCTGGAACGCGATCGAGAGCCCGCCGTCGACCACGAAGGCGCGCAGCACTTCGACGGCGTCCTCGCGGCCGATGACGTCGGGCGGCAGCGGCTGTTCGGTGGGACCGGCCATGACCTTACCGATAGGTAACGGCTTTGGCGGCCGCGACCACCTCGGCCACGTTCGGCAATGCGAGCTTTTCGAGGTTGGCCGCATAGGGCATCGGCACGTCCTTGCCGGACACCCGCGCCACCGGCGCGTCGAGATAGTCGAAGGCGTGTTCCATGATGCGGGCGGCGATCTCGGCGCCGACGCCGGACTGCTGCCAGCCCTCTTCCACCGTCACCGCGCGGCCGGTCTTCTTCACCGACGCCACGATGGTCTCAGTGTCCATCGGGCGCAGCGTGCGCAGGTCGATCACCTCGGCCTCGATGCCTTCCTTGGCCAGTTCATCGGCGGCCTTCAGCGCGTAGCTCATGCCGTTCGACCATGAAATCAGCGTCACGTCCTTGCCCGAGCGAACGACCCGCGCCTTGCCGATCGGGATGACATAGTCATCCAGCTTCGGCACCTCGCCGGAATGGCCGTACAGCATCTCGTTTTCGAGGAAGATCACCGGGTTGGGATCGCGGATCGCGGCCTTCAGGAGGCCCTTGTAATCGGCGGCGGAGAACGGCGCGATCACTTTCAGCCCCGGAATCTGCGAATACCAGGCCGAGTAATCCTGGCTGTGCTGGGCGGCGACGCGGGACGCGGCACCGTTGGGCCCGCGGAACACGATCGAGCAGCCCATCTGGCCGCCGGACATGTACAACGTCTTGGCCGCGGAGTTGATGATCTGGTCGATCGCCTGCATGGCGAAGTTGAAGGTCATGAACTCGACGATCGGCTTCAAGCCCGACATCGCCGCACCGACGCCGATGCCGGCAAAACCGTGCTCCGTGATCGGGGTATCGATCACGCGGCGCGCGCCGAATTCCTGCAGCAGGCCCTGGCTGACCTTGTAGGCGCCCTGATATTCGGCGACCTCTTCGCCCATCAGGAATACGTCGCCGTCGCGCCGCATCTCTTCCGCCATCGCATCGCGCAACGCTTCGCGGATGGTCTGGGTGATCATCTCGGTGCCGGCGGGGACTTCCGGATCGGGCGCGGCAACCGCAGCCGGCACCTTCTCAGCCTGCGGCACCTCAGCAGCCTTGGGTGTTTCAGCGGACTTGGGTGCTTCAGCAGATTTGGGCGCCTCGGCCTTGGCCTCCACCGAAGGAGCGGCCGCCGGCGCCTTGCCGAGATCGGCGGCACTCTCGCCGTCGGACAGAATGGTCGCGATCGGCGTGTTGACAGCTACGTCGGCGGTGCCTTCCGGGATCAATATCTTGCCGAGCGTGCCCTCATCGGTCGCCTCGACTTCCATCGTCGCCTTGTCGGTCTCGATCTCGGCGATGACGTCGCCGGACTTGATGGTCTCGCCTTCCTTCTTCAGCCACTTCGCAAGATTGCCCTTTTCCATGGTGGGCGACAGCGCAGGCATCAGCACTTGAATGGGCATATCGGCTCCCGAAATCACTCTTCTCAGTTTATCTGCGCGTGGCTTGAATCAGCGATAGACGTCGGTCCAGAGTTCGGAAGCATCGGGCTCGGGATCGCGTTGGGCGAAATCCGCCGAGGCATTGACGATCTCGCGTACCTCGGCGTCGATGGCCTTCAATTCCTGCTCGCTGACTTTTGCGGCCAGCAGGCGGTTGCGAACCTGTTCAATCGGGTCCTGGTCGTGGCGGATCTTTTCGACCTCTTCGCGGGTCCGGTATTTGGCGGGATCGGACATCGAGTGGCCGCGGTAGCGATAGGTCTGCATTTCCAGGATGAACGGGCCCTTGCCGGCACGGCACCAGGCGACCGCCTCGTCGCCCGCGGCCTTGACGGCGCGGACGTCCATGCCGTCGATCTGCTGGCCCGGAATGTTGAAGGAGATGCCGCGCTTGGAGAAGTCGGTCTGCGCCGAGGAGCGCGTCACCGACGTACCCATGGCATAGCGGTTGTTCTCGATCACATAGATCACCGGGAGCTTCCACAGCTCCGCCATGTTGAAGCTCTCATAGACCTGGCCCTGGTTGGAGGCGCCATCGCCGAAATAGGCGACGCTGACGAAGTCATTGCCGCGGTAGCGGTTGGCAAACGCCAGCCCGGTCCCGAGCGAGACCTGGGCACCGACGATGCCATGTCCACCGAAGAAATTCTTCTCCAGGCTGAACATGTGCATGGAGCCGCCCTTGCCCTTGGAATAGCCGCCGCGCCGCCCGGTCAGTTCGGCCATCACGCCGTTGGCGTCCATCCCGCAGGCCAGCATGTGGCCGTGGTCGCGGTAGCCAGTGATGACCTGGTCGCCCTGCTTGAGCGCCATCTGCATGCCGACCACGACGGCTTCCTGGCCGATATAGAGATGGCAGAAGCCGCCGATCGCCCCCATGCCGTAGAGCTGGCCGGCCTTTTCCTCGAAGCGGCGGATCAACAGCATGTCCCGCAGCGCGGCCAGTTCCTGCGCCTTGGTGAATTCCGGTGGGGATCCGCTTGCCTTCTGCCCTGATTCCTTGTCGACGCTCTTCTTGGGTGCGGCCATGGCAAATCCGGATAAGTGAGACGGTCAGCCCTCTCTATCCCAACTCAAACCCCTGCGAAAGGATTGCCTGCGCTCAGGAAAATAATGCTATGCCGCAGTGCAGCGTGGTGCGACATTTTCGAAACTGATTTTGCGGTTTTTTGAAATTTGCGGACCGGCGAGCCTGGCTTCAGCCCAAGCAAAACCGCGTGACAGCGGACGAGAAATCAGTTCGGCTTCAGGGGCCGGATCAGGTCGCGCGGATTGGCGTAGTCGAGCTGGTAGCGCGCCCGCTCGTCCAGCATGTCGGGGTCGACCCGGTTGGACCGCAACAGTGAAACCCGCTGCTCGCCCTCCGCCCGCTCCCGCTTAAGCCGGGCCAGTTCCGAGGTCAGCGCGATGATCTCCTGATCGAGCTCCTGGCGCGCATTCAGCCCGTATTTGCCGGTATAGGCGTTGATGCCGAAATAGCCGACCATCAGCGCCGCCATCGTGTAGAGGGCGAGGCCGGTGAGGATAGACTTTAGACGCGTACGGGAGACCATGGGCCCAAGATGCGACGGCCGGGTTAATGGAATCCTAAAATGGCCGGAGGGGGCACCGGTCCCCCACCGTTATTGCCGGGGCAGCCGAAAGTCCGCTTACCCGTTCTGCTTCTCGACGAAGGCCGCGAACGCATCGATGTACTGCTGCAGCAGCTTCTGCACCGCTTCCTTGGTGAGCTGGCCCTTGTCGTCAAAGGCGTCGCCGATGCCGTTCAGGTAGACTTCGGGCTGGCCGAGGATCGGGCCGGCAATACCCGGCAGGATGTTCTGCAGATGTTTCACGGCGCTGACGCCGCCGAGCGCGCCGGGCGCGTTGCCCACGATGCCGATCGGCTTGCCGAGGAACGAGCTCTTCCCATAGGGACGCGAGGCGACGTCGATGGCGTTCTTCAACACGCCGGGGATCGAGCGGTTGTATTCCGGCGTCACGAACAGCACGCCGTTCGACTTCTGCAGTTTTTCGCGGAACGCCAGCCAGTCGGCCGGGGGATTGGCTTCCAGATCCTGGTTGAAGAAGGAAATGCCCTCCAGCGTCGTCACCTCGAGCTTCAGCGAGGCCGGCGCCAGCTTGGCCAGCGCATTGGCGACCTTGAGCGAAAAGCTCTCCTTGCGAAGCGAACCGACGATCGTGACGATGGTGTGGGTGGCCATGGGATATCCCCTGTGAAGCAAAAGCGCCTGCACTCTCTTAAGCCGGATCGGCTAAAAGATGCAAGTGCATGAACAGCGCAGTTCCGGAAACGCTGCGTTTGCTTCGGGATATCATGCCGACGAAGCAAGCCGCCCGCGCGGACCGCCTGCCCCATCGCATGCCGTCAATCGTCAGCCCTTGCTCGGGTTGATCAAGAATTTTTCGCCGGTCGAGCGCTTGTTGTAGACGGCGATATTGGAAAGCTGCAGCGCCTCCTGCAGCGACACCACCTGAGTGTAGTGGCTGGCGAAGGTGGTCTTGAGCTCGCTTGCCACCCGCTGGCGCAAGCGGCCGATTTCGGCGGGGCCGATCTTCTGCAGGAACGGTGTCAGCAGCCAGCCGCCGACGCCCCAGGTCAGTCCGAACGCGCGGCTCAGCTCGGTCGGACGGGTGTCGAGGCCGCCGTAGATGTAGACCTGCTTGTACACGTTGGAACCGTAGCGGCTGTATTCCTTGGCAGTCTTGTTGGCCGCGACCTCCATACAGGTGAGGATTTGCCCCGCCAGCTTGCCGCCGCCGATGGCGTCGAACGCAATCGTGGCGCCGGTCTCCACGAGCGCGGCGGTCAGGTCGTCCATGAAGGTTTCAGCAGTGGAATCGACGACATATTTGGCGCCGATCTTGTGCAGGATATCCGCCTGCTCCTTGCTGCGCACGATGTTGACGAGGCCGATGCCGTCCTTGATGCAGATCTTGTTGAGCATCTGCCCGAGGTTGGAGGCAGCGGCGGTATGCACCAGCGCCTTGTGGTTTTCGCGCCGCATCGTCTCGGTCATGCCGAGCGCGGTCAGCGGATTGACGAACCATGACGCACCGTCGGCCGGCGTGCAGCCGGCGGGAAGCTCCATGGCATCCCGCACCTTCACGGTGCGGTACTGCGAGTACATCGCGCCGCCGATCATCGAGACGTTCTTGCCCATCAGCGCCTTGGCGGCATCCGAGGCCCCGGTCCGGATCACGACGCCGGCGCCCTCGTTGCCGACCGGCAGCGACTGGTCGAGCCGTCCTGCCATCATCCGCATCGCCGCTTCCGGCATCTTGGCGGTCACCACCGGCGCGTCCTTGCTGCCGGAAACCTTGGCCGTCGACATGTCGGCCGGACCGATCAGAAGACCCAGATCGGACGGGTTGATCGGCGTCGCCTCGACCCGGACCACGACTTCGTCGTCGGCCGGCTCCGGCGTCGGGATATTTACCAGCGACAGTTCGAGTTCACCGCTCTTCTTGAGCAGCGAACGCAATTGAAACCCGCTCTTGCCGTCGCTCATCGCACGTCTCCCCCGATTTTGTGTTGGTAGTATCTGGATACGCCGAAGCGTTACGCCAGTGCCTTCAGCGCCGATTTGCCGGCATAGATCGCCTGTTCGCCGAGCTGCTGTTCGATGCGCAGGAGCTGGTTGTACTTCGCGGTGCGGTCGGAGCGCGCCAGCGAGCCGGTTTTGATCTGGCCGCAATTGGTGGCGACCGCGAGGTCGGCGATGGTGGAATCTTCCGTCTCGCCGGAGCGGTGCGACATCACGGAGGTGTAGCCCCATTTGTGCGCCAGTTCGACCGCCGCGAGCGTCTCGGTCAGCGTGCCGATCTGGTTGACCTTGATCAGGATCGAGTTGGCGCGGCCGTTCTTGATGCCGTCGGCCAAGCGGGTGACGTTGGTGACGAACAGATCGTCGCCGACCAGCTGGCACTTGCTGCCGATCAAATCGGTCAGTTCCTTCCAGCCCTCCATGTCGTCTTCCGACATGCCGTCCTCGATGGTGACGATCGGATAGCGCGCGACCAGATCGGCAAGATATTTTGCCTGCTCTGAACGCGAGCGGGTCTTGTTCTCGCCGCCATAGACATAGGCGCCGTCCCTGAAGAACTCGGTCGCCGCGCAGTCGAGCCCGAGCATCACGTCGCTGCCGGCCTTGTAGCCGGCCTTGCCGATGGCGCTCATCACGAACTCGAGCGCGGCGTCCGCCGACGGGATATTCGGCGCGAAGCCGCCCTCGTCGCCGACATTGGTGTTGTGGCCGGCCTTCTTCAGCTCGCCCCGCAGCGTGTGAAAGATCTCGGAACCGCAGCGCAGCGCTTCGGCAAAGCTCTCGGCTCCCACCGGCAGGATCATGAATTCCTGGAAGTCGATCGGGTTGTCGGCGTGCGCGCCGCCATTGATGATGTTCATCATCGGCACCGGTAGCGTTCGCGCCGAGGTGCCGCCGACATAGCGATAGAGCGGCATGTCGAAGGATTCCGCCGCCGCCTTGGCGCAGGCCAGCGAAACGCCGAGGATGGCGTTGGCGCCGAGCCGGCTCTTGTTCGGGGTGCCGTCGAGATCGATCATGATCTGGTCGATCTGGACCTGCTCCTCGACCGACTGATCGCTCAAAGCCTCGAATATCTCGCCGTTGACGGCCTCGACCGCCTTTTGCACGCCCTTGCCGAGGTAGCGCTTCTTGTCGCCATCCCGCAGCTCGACCGCCTCATGCGCGCCGGTAGAGGCCCCCGACGGCACCGCCGCCCGGCCGATCGAGCCGTCTTCCAGCACCACGTCCACCTCGACGGTGGGATTGCCCCGGCTATCGAGAATTTCGCGGCCGATGATGTCGACGATGGCGGTCATGTCCAAAACTTTCCTGGAAGATGGCGGGTCAGGTTTCGGGGGCGTCTTACACGGCGCGCAGGCAAATGTGAACGCTTTGGGAAAAGACGCCCTCGGAGCCTCAGGCCCTTTACTTTGGCATACCGGCTTAACGCGATGAATCTCCATCGGTTTCCCGAAACCGTGCTTTGTCGCCGCCCCTCCTCCAGGCCGGTTGACGAGCGCAGCCGGTTGCGTCCATGTCAGCCCCGCAAAGGACGATCATGATGGCCAAGAAATCATCGCCAAAATCATTGCAGCTCGGCCGCGCCGTGGAATGGCCCGACAGCCCGGAAAAGGCGCAGCTTGACCGGGTGCCCAACCCGCAGGCCGACACCAATTACCTGGTGCGATTCACCGCGCCGGAATTCACCTCGATCTGCCCGGTCACCGGCCAGCCTGATTTTGCGCATCTGGTGATCGACTACGCGCCGGGCCCGTGGCTGCTCGAATCCAAATCGCTAAAACTCTATGTCGCGAGCTTCCGCAACCACGGCGCCTTTCACGAGGACTGCACGGTCATGATCGGCAAGCGGATCGCGAACGAGATCAAGCCGAAATGGCTGCGCATCGGCGGCTACTGGTATCCGCGCGGCGGCATCCCGATCGACGTATTCTGGCAGACCGGCAAGCTGCCCAAGGGAATGTGGGTGCCCGACCAGGGCGTCGCGCCCTATCGCGGGAGGGGGTAGAACAGCCGAGATGGTCCTGCCCTCATGTCCGGTCGGCTTCGCCAGGGCGCCGTCACGGGATCAGAGGTCGGGATCACACCAGAAGTCGTCGGACAAGTCGGTCAGATCGTCCGTGACTTCAAGTGCGCCGGTGAAATCCTCGTCGCGAAAGTACAAGCTGCGGGTAATCAGCACCGGCGCGCCGGCGGAGGCCGCGGCCAACAGACCGTTGCGGGAATCCTCGATTGCCAGGCACCCCGCGGCGGGCAGCCCGAGCGCATGGATCGCCGCGTGATAGGCGTCCGGTTCCGGCTTCTTGTTGGGCACGTCGTCTCCGGAAACGATCACTTCGAACCTCCGCGTCCAATCCGGCCCGAGATGTCGGCTCAACAGTGCGTGGATGTTATCGCGCGAAGTGGTCGTGACAATCGCCAGCCGTAATCGTCCGTCGCGGGCTCGATGGATCAGGTCGGTGACACCCGGTCGGAGTCCGCAGGCACCGCCTTGGACAAGCTCCCCGTATCGTCGCGTCTTGAAGCGGTGCAGATCGTTGATGCGGCCGTCTGACAGGTTCAAGCGATCATCGGGCAGCGACTTGACAAAATGGCGAATGCGCTCGCGTCCACCTGCGACCCGCAGCAGCCGGCCATACGTTGTGACGTCCCAATGCCACGGCAGGTCGAAATGGCTGAAGGCCTCGTTGAATGCACGTCGATGAAATTCCTCCGTCTCGGCCATGGTTCCGTCGACGTCGAACATGATCGCCTTGAACCGGTTCAAGCTGGCCTCGCTCCATGCAGCAATTGTCAGCGTTCGATGGATCGACGCGCAAATTGACTGACGCACCCCGAAATAGCGACTTTGAAATTCTGATGGGCAGCAAAATTTCTGCTTATACTCGCTGCAATCAGCCCGCCGCGGGGCCCGCATCGATCATCCAGCCCGATGCCGTGACGCGCGAGCGTTCACAGGCTTGGCGATGGCGCGTCCCGGATCTCTCGATGCCCGCCCGGCAACAGCGTCTTGACCGACAGCAGCGCCTGATCTTCGGGGCCTGAAGGGCTGAGCGCGTTTACTGCAACGCGAGAGTGAACCGATCGGAATCCCTTGCGTTGAACCAGACGACCCTTAGGGCAGACCACCCCATATGCAGAATACCCATTCCTACGTGCTCGGGCTGACGCTCCCGTTTGTCCTCGCCGCCACCATCGCATCCGCCGCACCACCGACCAGGATCGCCGAAGACCGCTACATTGCCGCGCGCGACGCCGCGATTGCGAATATCTCTGCGATCTACGACGCCGGCGACCGGGCCGATGCCGCGCGCAAGGCCGAAGAGGCGGCGAGCGCCGATCTCCTGGGGCAGATGCGCGTCATTCTCGCTGAGCCCGACCGCGATGGTTTCGGTCCGGCGAAGCTGAACATCGACACCTTCTCCAAGGGCGACGAAGGTTTCGGCACGCTCGACGGGTTGCGATTCGACGCCAAACTCGGCATGAACGGCGAGATGGCCGGCCAGAACGGCGCCGACGGCCAATATGTCGAGCCGAAGTCGCACATCATCGTGACGACGCAGGCGCTGTTCGAACGCTGGTTGCGCGCCCACAAGGATTGGTGGGGCAAGAACAGCAAGAACGTGCCGCAGCAGATCGCCGCGGCGCTGAAGCACGAGAGCTTTTACACCCAGGCGATATCGAGCGGCGCCGCGGTGGTTAACTTCAATTCGCTGCCGATCGAGAAGCCGCCCACCGCAAGTTTTGCCCACGCCATGCTGGCAGGGCGAACCCAATCCGAACTTCCCGAGGCCGCCGACCATGTGTTCGTCGCAGCGATCGCCAACGGCAAGGTCTACATCGCCTACGGATTGATCGACCCGCCGGTGCAGGCGCCGGACTGCCTCGCGATCCGGCGCGACTATCTCGGGAAGGCCGACCAGGCTGACGACGATCTCCGGACCGGAAAAATTGCCCGCAAGGCCTACAACAAGCTCGGCGACCTCAGACAAAAGGGCGAGGACGCCTACAAGCGTTGCTTCACCCAGAATGCGCCCAACCGGCCATTCTTCGCCGAGGCGACCCGGCAGGCCGAGAAGTTATTGTCAGCGGCGCTCGATACGCGTTGAATGCAACGCACAGCGGCGCCCCTAGCTCGCCGCCTGGTCCGCCGGCCGCGTCTGTCGCAGTATCCTGGCGCAGACGATCCCGAGCGTGATCATGACCGCCGCCGCGGTCAGCAGGGTCGGAGCCTTGCCGGCATGCTGGATGCCAAAGCCGTAGGCGATCGGGCCGACGGTCTGCCCCATGAAGAAGAAGAAGGAATGCAGCGACAGCGCGGTCGCGCGGGCTTCGACCGACAATTCGCTGGCGAACACCTGCAGGCAGCCGTGAATCATGTAAAAACCCCAGCCCATGAACAGCAGGCTGACCGCATGGATCTTTACGCTGGGGCCGAAGGCGACGACGGCGAGATTCAAGCCCACCAGCGCTGCCCCTGCGATCATCATGCCCTTGACGCCGAACCACGGCAGAAATCGCGAAACGCTCAGCGTGTAGAATAGGCCCCCTACCGCAAAACCGGCGATCACGAGGCCGGCGATCGACAGGCTGGTTTCGCCGAGTTCGAACAGGAACGCCGCAATGTAGGGAAACAGCCCGAGCACGCAGCAGCCTTCGACGAACACCGCCACGTAACAAAACGCGTTGGGGTTGGAGAAGATGGTGCGATAGCCCTGCCGGAGCGCCGCAAAGTTGGTCTTCGGCGGACGGGTCAACGCCGCGCCGCGAAAGCCCGCGGCGACCGCGATCGAGGCCACGATCACCAGAACGCCAAGCACAGCGAGAACGCCGCGCCAGCCCAAAAAATCGCCGATCAGGCCGGAGACGGAGGCGCCCAGCAGGTTGCCCGTCATCGAGCCCATCAGCGTGCGCCCGATCGCGATCTGGCGCTTTTCCGGCCCGACCAGGTCGCTGGTCAGGCTGAGTGCAACCGGGAAAACGCCGCCGGAGCCGACGCCGGCAAGGATGCGCGACGCGAACAATAGCCAGAACGAATTGGCCATCGCGCCGAGGATATTGGCGAGCCCCAGCAGCACAAGGCACACGATCATCAGCCGCGCCTTGCCGAACAGGTCGGCAGCAGCCCCCAGCACCGGCTGGATGATCGCAAAGGTGAAGGCGAACACCGCGGCGAAGCCGGCGGCAGCCGCGATGCTGACGCTGAACTCGTCCGCCACGTGCGGCAGCACCGGATCGAGCGCGCGGGCCGACAGGCTGGCGGCGAAGGTTGCGAGGGTGATGATATTGAGGGCCGGCGGCAGGCGGCTCGATGCGGGCACGGCTTAGGCGTTCTTCGGCGCGTTCTTGACCGCAACGTTCTTGGCCAGCGCGTCAAAATCCATCAGCCGCTTCAGCAGCGCTTCGAACTCGCGCAGCGGCACCATGTTGGGTCCGTCCGACGGCGCGGAATCGGGATCGGGATGGGTCTCGATGAACAGGCCGGCGACGCCGACGGCCACCGCCGCCCGCGCCAGCACCGGCACGAATTCGCGCTGGCCGCCGGATGAAGCACCCTGCCCACCCGGCTGCTGCACCGAATGGGTGGCGTCGAAAATGACAGGCGCGCCGGTCTGCGCCATGATCGGCAGCGCGCGCATGTCGGAGACCAATGTATTATAACCGAACGAGGCGCCGCGTTCGGTCAGCAGCACATTTGGATTGCCGCCGCCGGTGATCTTGCTGACGACGTTCGCCATGTCCCACGGCGCCAGGAACTGGCCCTTCTTGACATTGACGGCCTTGCCGGTCGCCGCGGCTGCGAGCAGCAGATCGGTCTGCCGGCACAGGAAGGCCGGGATCTGCAAGATATCCACCGCCTGCGCGGCTTCTGCGCACTGTGCGGCCTCGTGCACGTCGGTCAGCACGGGCAAGCCGAGCGAGGAACGGATTTCGGCAAAGATCGGCAGCGCCTGCGCCAGCCCGACGCCGCGCGCGGCTGAACCCGAGGTACGATTGGCCTTGTCGAACGAGGTCTTGAAGACGAGCCCGATTCCGAGGCGGCCGGCGATCTCCTTCAGCGCACCCGCCACTTCCAGCGCATGCGCCCGGCTCTCGAGCTGGCACGGCCCCGCAATGATCGAAATCGGCAGGTCATTGCCGAACTTGACCGATCCAACGGTGACAACCGGGGCTGCGCCGAGATTCGCGTTCACAGGATTTTCCTCGCGTTAAGCGCGGACCATGCCGGTCCGCGCTTTCGAAGCATTTTCTTGACAGAAAATGCTCTGGGAGCAACCCCGTTTAACCCCTGAATATCAGGGTTGCACGAGCGGCTATTTCACCGAGGAGAACGCCGTCGGCACCAGCAACTGGCTGACGATGTTGTCGATGATCTGGCCGTCTTCCTCGCTCTTGGCGCGGCCGGCGATCCAGTCGGGATCGCTCTGGAACGCGGTCCACTTCTTCTCGCGGTCGGCCAGCGAGTCCCACGCGACGAAATAGGTCAGTTCCTGATTGGAGGTCCCGATCAGCGTGGTGTAGAAGCCGGCCTGCTTGATGCCGTGCTTGTCCCACAGTTTCAGCGTCAGCGTATCGAAGCGCTTCATCAGCGCCGGCAGGCGGCCCGGCAGGCAGCGATAAACGCGCATTTCCATGATCATCGGTGGTGCTCCCAAGGTTGTTGTTCTTGCGGGCGGAAGTTGTCGCAACAATCGACGCCCTCGTCAAAGGCGGAGCGTGCGTTTCGTAGGGTGGGCAGAGGAGCGAAGCGACGTGCCCACCATTCGTTCGAAGCGCGTGGTGAAATGGTGGGCACGCTTGCGCTTTGCCCACCCTACGAAAAACTACACCAGCCGGCTCTGCTTGGCCGCCGCCTGGATGAACGACGCAAACAGCGGATGCGGTTCGAACGGGCGCGATTTCAGCTCGGGATGGAATTGCACGCCGATGAACCAGGGATGGTCCTCGTATTCGACGATCTCCGGCAGCACGCCGTCGGGCGAAAGCCCGGAGAAGCGCAGGCCGTGCTGTTCGAGCCGGTCTTTATAGGCGGTGTTGACCTCGTAGCGATGGCGATGGCGCTCCGAGATTTCGAGTGCGCCGCCATAGACTTCCGACACCCGGCTGCCGCGGTTCAACGCGGCCGGATAGGCGCCGAGCCGCATGGTGCCGCCGAGGTCGCCGGATTTCGAGCGCTTCTCCAGCTCGTTGCCGCGCAGCCATTCCGTCATCAGGCCGACCAGCGGTTCCTTCGTGGGGCCGAACTCGGTGGAGTTGGCCTCTTCGATGCCGACGAGATTGCGCGCGGCCTCGATGACCGCCATCTGCATGCCGAAGCAGATGCCGAAATACGGCACGTCGCGCTCGCGCGCGAACTGCGCCGCGCGGATTTTCCCCTCGGCGCCGCGCTGGCCGAAGCCGCCGGGGACCAGAATGCCGTTGACGTGTTCGAGGAACGGCGTCGGGTCCTCGTTCTCGAACACTTCGCTTTCGATCCAGTCGAGGTTGACCTTCACCTTGTTGGCGATGCCGCCATGCGACAGCGCCTCGATCAGCGATTTATACGCGTCCTTCATGCCGGTGTACTTGCCGACGATGGCAATGGTCACCGCGCCTTCCGGGTTGCGGACGCGCTCGTTGATGACGTTCCAGCTCTGCAGCGCCGGCGGAATTTTGGGTTGAATGCCGAACGCGGCCAGCACCTCGTCGTCGAGGCCGGCCGCGTGATAGGCCTCCGGCACCGCATAGATGTTGTCAACGTCCCTCGCCTCGATCACGGCGCTTTCGCGCACGTTGCAGAACAGGCCGAGCTTGCGCCGCTCTTCCTTCGGAATCTCGCGGTCGGTCCGACACAGCAAGATATCCGGCTGGATGCCGATCGAGCGCAACTCCTTGACCGAATGCTGGGTCGGTTTTGTCTTCAGTTCGCCGGCGCTCGGGATGAACGGCAGCAGCGTCAAATGAATGTAGACCGCATGATCGCGCGGCAGCTCGTTCTTGAGCTGGCGGATCGCCTCGAAGAACGGCAGGCCCTCGATGTCGCCGACGGTGCCGCCGATCTCGACCAGCACGAAATCATAGTCGTCGTTGCCCGAGAGCACGAATTCCTTGATCGCGTTGGTAACGTGCGGAACCACCTGAATGGTCGCGCCGAGATAATCACCGCGGCGTTCCTTGGTGATGATGTCCTGGTAGATGCGCCCGGTCGTGATGTTGTCGGCCTTGGTGGCCGGACGCCCGGTGAAGCGTTCGTAATGGCCGAGATCGAGATCGGTCTCGGCGCCGTCATCGGTCACGAACACTTCGCCGTGCTGATACGGCGACATCGTTCCGGGATCGAGGTTGAGATAAGGGTCGAGCTTTCGGAGACGTACCTTGTACCCGCGGGCCTGCAGCAGGGCACCGAGTGCCGCTGAAGCCAGACCCTTTCCGAGCGAAGAAACCACGCCGCCGGTGATGAATATATACCGCGCCATGGGAGCCTACCTTTAAGGCCACTGCCCCGATTCTCCAAAACGAATCGCATGCGCGGGCAAACATTTTGCCGGGCTGTGGGTGACGTTAAATTTGAAGCGATATCAAAGCATTGACGGAAAATTCTGATGCAGGACGGTGGCAGCCGTCCTGCATAGCCACAATGCTTTATTGCGAACGTGGCGCCTGCGGGCCGGACGGCGCCTGCTGCTCGTCCACCTTCTTGAGCGTATCGAGTACGCCGCCGGAGGTCGGCGGGACAACTGGCGTCGCACCACCGGGCTGCGACTGTGTCGCCGGCGCGGTGCCGAGAATCGAGGACGGCTTGCGGTCGGCGCCGGCGAGATAGGCCAGCGCCATGCTGGTGACAAAGAAGACCGCCGCCAGGAAAGCCGTCGTCCGCGTCAGGAGATTCGCCGTGCCGCGGCTCGACATGAAGCCGGCGCCGCCGCCCATGCCGAGGCCGCCGCCTTCGGATTTCTGCAGCAGAACCGCGCCGATCAGCACGGAAACGATCATGAGGTGGATGACGATGATGACGGTCTGCATCTCAAACCTTCTGTCACAAGCCAAGAGCGCCGGGCTTCGGCAGCAGCAAGGGCTCGCGGGTTTTCCTGAAGTTGCGCGGTGTTACACGATCGGACAGGGCATTGTCACCCCCAACCGCCGACGAGGAGATAATTGCCGCAGGCGCCGCGGCAAGGCCGTCCCCAGCCTCGTAGGCCCCCCCGATACGGGAGCTTGAGGTCGCGGAGATATCCATTATAATAGACAAATGGATACTTTGATAGATGATCTCAGCACCCGGCTCGCCCAGCGCCTCCGGCTCGAACGGGACAGCCGCGGCTGGTCGCTGGCCGACCTCGCCGGGCGCGCAGGGGTTTCCAAGGCGACCATCAGCAAGATCGAGCGCGCCGAGGTCAGCCCGACCGCGGTGGTGCTGGTCCGGCTCGCCAGTGCCTTCGACCTCACCCTTGCCGGCCTGATGCTGCGCGCCGAGGGCCAGGGCGACCGGCTTTCCCGCGCCGCCGATCAACCCGTGTGGCGCGATCCCGAGACCGGCTATCTGCGCACGCAGGTTTTCAGCCGGCCCGATCATCCCGTTGAGCTTATCAAGGTCGAGATGCCGGCGAAGCAGCGCGTCACCCTGCCCGCCTCGTCCTATGCGCACATCCGTCAGGTGCTGTGGGTCCTGTCCGGCGCGCTCGTGCTGACCGACGGCGGCGAACGCCATGAACTGAAGGCCGGCGATTGCCTCGGCTTCGGCCCGCCCGCGGAAGTGACGTTTGCCAACGAGAGCGCCGCACCCTGCACGTATGTCGTCGCGTTGGCCCGGAGCTGACAATTAATGGCCGAGTTCCAGATCGAAGCATTGAAATCTTCGCCGGACATCTGCTCGGCACTCTGTGACATGCTGATCGAAACGGTGGCGCATGGCGGCTCGGTCAGCTTCATGCATCCGCTGTCAGAGAAAACAGCCGAAACATTCTGGTCGAATGCGCTGAACGCCGCGGACCGCGGCGAGCGGATCATCCTCGGCGCCTTCGATGGCAACGACTTGGTCGGCACGGTCACGCTGCTGCTCGACCTGCCGCCGAACCAGCCGCACCGCGCCGAGATCGCAAAAATGATGACGCGCGTCAGCCACCGCCACCGCGGCGTCGCCACCGCGCTGCTGCGCGAGGCCGAACGCATCGCGCTCGCGCGCCAACGCTGGCTGCTGGTGCTCGATACCGCCGAGGACGAGGGCGCGGCCGGGCTCTACGAGCGGATGGGATTCAAGCTGACCGGATTGATTCCGGACTACGCACTCAAGCCGCATGGCGGCCTCACCGGCACGCTTATCTATTGGAAGCGGTTGCAGGAAGCTATGCTGGCATAGCTCTCTCAGTCAGCCAGATGAAGAATTCAGGGCGTCGCATCACGGGCTGCTGACACCACGCTGTCAGCAGGCCTGACTTAAGCACGCGCGTATCCGCTCCCGTTGCGCGTCGCGTCCTCAATTCCAGACCGCCTTCTATCACCGAATTCGATGGCCGGCATGCACCAACGTACATCTGATATGGCGGACGGGCGAATAGTCCCAATCACATCTGCCCTTGGCCTCGGCATATTTCTGATGCTGTTTGACGTGACCGCAGTCGTGGTCGCCATGCCCGGCCTTGCGAAGGACCTCGGCTTGGCCGTCGCCGGCGCCGCCTGGGTCATCGACGCATACAGCCTTGCCTTCACCGGCGCCCTCCTCGCCTCCGGGGCGCTGGCAGACCGCTTCGGTCGCCGCCGTTCGATGTTGACCGGCAACGCTGTGTTTCTGGCGGCTTCAATCGCATGCGGCCTGTCGACGGATGGCGCCATGCTGTTGGCCTCACGAGTCGTACAGGGCGCAGGAGCCGCTTTCGTCGTCACCGGCGCAATCGCGCTCGTCGCCGGTGAATTTCCGGATCCTGGTCAGCGGGCACGGGCGTTCGGCATCATCGGGGTCATTTCCGGGGTCGCGATGGCATTGGGCCCGACCTTGGGCGGTTTGCTCGCCTCGTGGTTCGGCTGGCGTTGGATCTTTTACGCCAATATCCCCTTTTGCCTTTTGCTGACCTTCGCCGTGCCGCGGCTGGTTGCCGAGGCGAATGATCCGAACGCGCCCCCGCTCGACCCCGTGGCAATCGCGTTGCTGACGATATCGCTGGGCTTGACGATCGATGCATTGCTCAGGCGAGACGGCTCGTTGCCAGTTCGCGCTGCTTGTCTCGCCGGTGGCGCAATGGCGGCGATCATGTTCGTTGTGCAGCAACGGCGCAGTTCGCGTCCGGTGCTCGACCCCCGTGTATTCGCAACACCAGTAATGGCCGGGGTCGGCGCGTTGCTCACGGCCATTCAGTTTGGCTACTGGGCCGTGATTGTCTACTTGCCGCTGTTCCTGAGCGCCGGGCTCCTGGTGAGCATGGAGGTGGCAGGTGTAGCCTTGCTTGCGGCAACCTTGCCGATGCTGCCAGTACCACTGATCGGCGGCCACTTGGTTACGCGGTGGGGATGGAAGCGCTTCTTCGTTATTGCATTCGGCCTCATCGCCGCGGGAGACGCATTGCTTGCGCTAGCTGCCGTATGCGGCAGCCCGGTAATGCGCCTTGCCGCAACCGTCGGCGGAATGCTTACCATCGGGGTCGGTGCCGCCTTGGCAAATCCGCAAATGTCGAGCGTGGTCCTGGCGCTCGCACCACCCACGCAAACCGGCATGGCCTCGGCCGTGACGCTGGTCGTTCGTCAAGCCGGCTTTGCCATCAGCATTGCAGCGCTGGGAGCAACGCTCGCGAGGGCCGACATGGCAACGGCGTTTGCGGCACCGTTCGCTCTGGCGACACTGGCCGCCTTAGCCGCCATCGTCGCCGCGATCGTTTTGCTTCCGGCGAGAGCTTCTCAAAAAGGCGCGGCAAATTGAGCATTTCGGGTTTCGCTGAGAAACGTACGGGGGCCTAGCACCCTTCCGCAATCGCCAGGAAATCAACAGCCTTCAGACTGGCGCCGCCGACCAGCGCGCCGTTGACGTCGCTCACCGCCATCAGTTCCGCCGCATTGGAAGGCTTTACCGAGCCGCCGTACAGAATCCGGATCTTGCCGCCTTCCGCCTTGAAGCGGCTGGTGAGGACGCCGCGGATGAAGCGATGGACCTGCTCGACATCCGCGGGCGTCGGCGTCAGCCCGGTGCCGATGGCCCAGACCGGCTCGTAGGCCACCACCAGATTGGCCGCCGTCGTGCCATCCGGCAGCGAGCCCGCGAGCTGACCGCCGCAGATATCCAGCGTCTGGCCGGCATCGCGCTGCTGTTGGGTTTCACCGATGCAGACGATCGCCACCAGCCCCGCCCGCCACGCCGCTTCCGCCTTCTGGCGGACCAGCGCATCGCTCTCGCCATGGTCGGCGCGCCGTTCCGAATGTCCGACGATGATGGCGCTGGCGCCGGCATCCGCCAGCATTTCCGCCGAAAGGTCGCCGGTATGGGCGCCGGAAGCCTTGGCGTGGCAATCCTGGGCGCCGACGGCCAGTTTCGAGCCGCGCGCCCGGTCGGCGAAACCGGCGATCAGGGTGGCCGGCGGGCAAACCAGCAGGTCGGCCTTGCCGGCCAACGCGCCCGCGCCGGCGATCATGGCTTCGAACTCGGCCAAAGAGGATTTCAGGCCGTTCATTTTCCAGTTGCCGGCGATCAGGTGGCGGATGGCATCGGTCATAGCGACTATCCCGCAATTGTCAGTGTCCCGGATGCGCTAGCAGAGCTGCGCGACCAATTCCAGACCGCTCGGCGCCCTAAGGCCCGGCCCACGTTGACAGTTGCGAGATCGCCCCCTTTGAGGTGTTTCATCCATGGTGCGGGAGCAAGCCGCTCCGTCTGGCTTGCGAGCGAAGCCACTCACCACATTCTGGTCACTTACAGAAGGCGATCAGTAGCTCCTGATCACCCGCATCCGGGACTGTTGAAACGCTACTCGCGGGTTGATGTTGCATGTGAGCCCACGCCCGGACGCGCTTGCCTGACATTGCGAATAGGTCCGGTAGGAGCAGTCTCCGGGGATGCCGACACCGCGGCCCTGAAGACAGTACGGATAGTCGTAAGCGGAGGCAGGCGCGGCGCCGGCGATAGAGGCAACGGCAAGCAAGCCGGTCGCAATAGCCAGGGTTGTCTTACGCATCATCTATGTTTCCAATCATTCATTATGCGGACGCCCGTCAGGAGACGCTGGCGAGTCCGAACTGTTCCTGATGCTCTGCACGCGCGGCAGACGGTCCCACCCAAGGGGCGACTGATGAAGATGGGACCGCCGGGCCGGCAGAGCGTGTGCGGCACGCTTTGCCGACGCTCAAGATACGGATCGGGTCGGCAAAAAAGTTCGGTTGGATGGATTAAGTTTCCGTGATGTCTGCAAGGCCCGCCAGAAATGCCGAGCATCGGACCACACACGAAGGCGGTGGCGTGAGGACTGACGTTGAATGCTTCACGAATAGCTGATTTGCACTCGCGCGCTTACCCCCCACATCAGTGCCATGAAACAATCTGACATTTTTAGAGAAAACGCCGAAAACTGCCTGAAGCTTGCGGAGGCCCGATCGGATCAACCATCCCTGAAGCGCTTCCAGCGGATGGCAGAGGGCTGGCTGGCACTGGCCCGGGAGCAGGACTGGCTTGATGGCGTACTATGGCCGCACCGTCAGCAGCCCCTGATGTCGCCGCAGCTCCTGAAAATTCGCCGAAGCGGCGTGGGCGGCTGATCCAATGTCCGTTGAGGTTCGGGACCGCAATGGTTCTCTATTTCAGCTCAGCTTCATGTTCGCATACCGGCAGATGCAATGATGTTGTCGGGGGCGCAATTGTAAGCGCCCAAAGTGATGGCCAAGGCGGCATGAGCCGCCTTGGCTTTTTCATGCGTCAGTATCCACAGACGCGGATCGGTTGCAGGCGCCAACCGTAATTGGTCCTCACGCGGCGTTTGCTGATGTAGCATCCATCATCACCACCGTAGGCGTAGCTCGCGGGATAGCCATAGCCGTATCCGCCATAGCCGCCGTAACCATCGTATGCTCCATAGGCACCGGCGAGACCCAGGCCGACGCCCAGACCGATCGCGGGGCCGCGCCACCCGCCGCCGCGCCAGCCACCGCCGCCATGGAAACCGCCACCATGGAAACCACCGCCGTGGAAGCCACCGCCACGGAATCCGCCGCCGCCAAATCCGCCACGTGCCGAAGCATCCGTTGGCGCCAGCAGCGCAAGTGCACCGACCGCCGTAACGGCCAGCATGATCTTACGAAACATATTTGAAACTCCTGTTAGTCACCGATCGTCCCTGACGTCGACGCGGCATCATGGGAATCGTTGCTACAGCTTGCCTCGATTTAATGTTGAAGAGCCTGACCTTGACGGGCCAAGCCCCGCCGACGGCCTCGGAGATCATCCCTGGGCGCACGCCAATCGCGGTGGCAACCACGACAAAAAACGGGTTGGAGCCGCCTGTTCTGGGGACGGATGCGACCCTCTGTACCGCCAGCGCGACCCGAGGCAGGCTTGCGGCGGGGGCCATCGGCAAGTTAGACCGTGCCCGGCAAGACGCTTAGAGAAGATATTCTCGCACCCACGGCTGAGGTGCGGGCGGAAACTCCGAAAAGACGAATAAAATCAGCCCCTTAATTGCAAGATAGAAGACGCACCCATGCTTCGAGGAATTCGGAAAGCCTCATCAAACTGGCTCGGCAAGATTGTCATGGCCACCGTGATGGGCGTTTTGATTGTCAGTTTCGCGGTCTGGGGCATTGCCGACATCTTCAAGGGGTTCGGCCAGTCGTCGCTCGCCAAGATCGGCAAGACCGAGATTTCGACCGAGCAGTTCCGCCAGATCTATACCGAACGGCTGCAGCAACTCGGGCGCAGCTTTGGCCGGCCGCTCACGTCCGAACAGGCCCGCGCCTTCGGGCTCGATCGGCAGGTGCTGCAGCAGACAATCCAGGAAGCCGCGCTGGATGAGGAAGCACGCCGCATGGGCCTCGCCCAGTCGCAGGAAGAAACCATGCGGCTGATCTACAACGATCCCAATTTCAAGGGATTGGGTGGCAAGTTCGATCCCCAGCGCTTCCAGGCCACGATCCGCCAGTTCGGCTACACCGAGCAGCGCTATCTGGCCGAACAGCGCCGGCTCGGCCTGCGGCGCCAGATCGCCAGCACCGTGTCCGCCGGCGTGGAGCCGCCAAAAGTCCTGCTCGACGCCATGACGCGTTTCCAGAACGAGCAGCGCTCGATGGAATACGTCAAGCTCGAGACCGCGCAGGCCGGCACCATCGACGCCCCCTCGCCCGAGGCGCTGGCCGCCTATTTCGAGGAGCGCAAGACGCAGTTCCGCGCGCCCGAATACCGCAAGCTGTCCTTTGTCGTGATCAGCCCCGAAGAGATCGGCAAATGGACCGAGGTCTCCGACGAGGACGCCAAGAAAATCTTCGAGCAGCGCCGCGACCAGCTCGGCACGCCGGAGAAGCGTGAAGTGTCGCAGATGGTGTTTCCGAACGAGGCCGAGGCGCAGGCCGCGCGCGCCCGCATCACGTCCGGCACGTCGTTCGACGACGTCGCCAAGGAACGCAATCTTAATCTGGCCGACGTCGATCTCGGCCTGATCGCCAAGAGCGCGATCATTGATCCGGCGATTGCGGACGCGGCGTTCGCGCTGCCGTCAGGCGAAGTCAGCCAGCCCATCAAGGGCCAATTCGGCGTGGCGCTGGTCAAGATTGGCAAGATCGAGCCGGGCGTAACGCCGACCTATGAGAGCGTCGCCGCGCAGGTGAAAAAGGAACTTGCGACCGAGCGGGCGCGCGTCAGGATGGGCGAGATCCAGAACAAGATGGAAGACGAGCGCTCCGGCGGCGCCAATGTGGTGGAGGCCTCGCAAAAGCTCGGCCTGACCGCCGTCACGATCGACGCCGTCGACCGCTCCGGCCGCAAGCCCGATGGGCAACTGGTCACCAACATCCCGCGCGGCCTCGACGTCGTCTCCCAGGCGTTCAACAGCGATGTCGGCGTCGACAACGAGCCGATCCAGTTTGCCGGCGGCTATGCCTGGTACGACGTGCTCGGCGTCACGCCCTCGCGCGAACGCCCGCTCGACGAGGTCCGCGCCCAGGTCGAGGCGAAATGGCGCGAAGACCAGATCTCGAACAAGCTGCGCACGATGGCGGCCGAGATGGTGAAGAAGGTCGAGCAAGGCGCCACGCTCGCCGCTGAGGCAACCGCGGTCGGATCGAAAGTTGAAACAGCCACCGGTTTCCGCCGCGACGCTTCGTTGTCCGGCGTCCCCTCCTCCGCGATAACGGCCGCGTTCCGGACGCCCAAGGACGGCGTCGGACAGACCTCGGGCTCAGGCGGCAGCGAGTGGATCGTGTTCCGCGTCACCGACGTGACCGTGCCGCCGGTCGACGCCGCTTCCGACGAGATGAAGAAGCTGAAGGACCTCCTGGAGCGCGGCCTCGCCGACGAACAGGTCGCGCAATATGTGAGGAAGATCGAATCCGAGATCGGTACCACCATCAACCAGGCCGCCTTCGCGCAGGTGACGGGCGCTAACAACTGACATTCCTGAAAAGCCCAAGCCATATTGCTTAAGCCATGGACGACAAGCGATGGATGACCTGAAATCGATCATCGGAAAGGTCGCCACCGGCGCGACGCTGTCGCGCGACGAGGCGGCTTCCGCCTTCGACGCCATGATGTCCGGGGAAGCCACGCCCTCGCAGATGGGCGGGCTGTTGATGGCGCTCAGAGTCCGCGGCGAGACCGTCGACGAGATCACCGGCGCGGTGTCGGCGATGCGCGGCAAGATGCTGCGCGTCACGGCGCCGGCGGACGCCGTCGACGTGGTCGGCACCGGCGGCGACGGCTCCGGTTCGGTCAACGTCTCGACCTGCGCGGCTTTCATCGTCGCAGGCACCGGCGTGCCGGTCGCCAAGCACGGCAACCGCGCGCTGTCCTCGCGCTCGGGCGCGGCCGACGTACTGGCCTCGCTCGGCGTCAAGATCGACCTCACGCCCGAACGGGTCGGCCGCTGCGTGGCGGAAGCCGGCATCGGCTTCATGTTCGCGCCTGCGCATCATCCGGCGATGAAGAACGTCGGCCCGACCCGGGTCGAGCTCGCCACCCGCACGATCTTCAACCTGCTCGGCCCGCTCTCCAATCCGGCCGGCGTCAAACGGCAGATGGTCGGCGTGTTCTCCCGGCAATGGGTGCAGCCCCTGGCGCAGGTCTTGAAAAACCTCGGCTCCGAATCCGTCTGGGTGGTGCATGGTTCCGACGGACTCGACGAAATCACCCTCACAGGCCCGAGTTTCGTCGCGAGCCTCCACAACGGCGAGATCACGACATTCGAGGTGAAACCGGAGGACGCCGGCCTCACCCGCTGCGGCGCCGATGCGCTGAAGGGCGGCGACGCCGACGCCAATGCGGTCGCGTTGCAAAGCGTGCTGAACGGCAAGCCCAGCGCCTATCGTGACGTCGCGCTGCTGAACGCCGCCGCGGCGCTGATCGTCGCCGGCCGCGCCAAGGACCTCAGGGAAGGCGTCGCGATCGGCGCAAAATCGCTCGACAGCGGCGCCGCGGCGGCGCGGCTGAAACATTTGATCGCGGTCTCGCGCGGCTGATCGCTGGGAGCATCCCTGATGTCCGATATCCTGACCAAGATCGAGGCCTACAAGCGCGAGGAAATCGCCGCCGCCAGGCAGGCGCATCCGCTGTCCGAGATCGAGGCCCGCGCCAAGGCCGCCTCGCCGCCGCGCGGTTTTCTGCGCGCGATCCGCGAAAAGCTTGCGCGGGGCGACTACGCGCTCATCGCCGAGGTGAAGAAGGCCTCGCCGTCCAAGGGGCTCATTCGCGCCGATTTCGATCCGCCGGCGCTCGCCAGGGCTTACGAGGAAGGCGGCGCGGCGTGTCTCTCCGTGCTGACGGATACGCCCTCCTTCCAGGGCCATCTCGACTTCATGGTGGCGGCGCGCGCGGCGACGAATTTGCCGGTGCTGCGCAAGGACTTTCTGTTCGATACCTACCAGGTGATCGAGGCGCGCGCCCATGGCGCGGACTGCATCCTGATCATCATGGCCGCGCTCGACGACACGGCAGCGAAAGATATCGAGGACGCGGCACTGGCGCTCGGCATGGACGTGCTGATCGAGATCCACGACCGCGCCGAACTCGACCGTGCGCTCAAGCTTCGCTCGCCGATGATCGGGGTCAATAACCGCAATTTGCGAACCTTCGAGACCACGCTGGCGACCAGCGAGGCGCTGGCGCCGCTGATCCCCCGCGACCGCCTGATGGTTGGCGAAAGCGGCATCTTCGCGCCGGATGATCTCGCACGGCTCGAGCGCGTCGGCATGTCGACCTTCTTGGTCGGCGAAAGCCTGATGCGGCAGCAAGACGTGACGGCGGCCACGCGCGCCTTGCTGGCCCGCGCCGATCGCCCGCGCGCCACCGGGACCGGCTAGCGGATGGCCGGCAAGGATTCCAGACCAAAAGCCGCCAAAGCCGGCTCTGCGCTGACCCACATCGATGCGTCGGGCGAAGCGCGGATGGTCGACGTCTCGGACAAGGCGGCAACCGAGCGCACCGCGGTGGCCGAGGGTCGCGTCGTCATGACCAGGGCGACGCTCGACCTGATCGTCTCCGGCAACGCCAAAAAGGGCGACGTGCTGGGCGCGGCCCGCATTGCCGGCATCATGGCCGCCAAACGCACTTCGGACCTGATCCCGCTTTGCCACCCGCTGGCGCTGTCGAAGGTCACGCTCGACATCGTGCCCGACAAGAAGCTGCCCGGCTGCATCGTCCGCGCCACCGTCAAGGTCACCGGCCCGACGGGCGTCGAGATGGAGGCGCTGACCGCCGTGTCGGTCGCGTGTCTGACGATCTACGACATGATCAAGGCGGTCGAACGCGGGGTTCGGATCGAAGGCATCCATCTGGTCGAGAAGATCGGCGGCAAGTCCGGACACTACCGCGCCGGCCGGTGAGCGCGACGGCCTTGCCGGGGGCCAGCGCCGATCCGCTGTGGTTGCCGGCGGCACGCCGCGCCACCGGATAACGTTTCATTAACCAGACTTCCTAACGTCACCTCCATTTCGGCGCGGTATCGCAGATGGATGCCGGGGGAGTGTGAGAACTCCGCTTCCGGACAGTTCGTTTCCTCGGCAGCGATTGCGTTCAATGGCCTCAAGCGGCAGCCTTTCATTCCGAATGATCTCCGTGTTCCGCGGCGGCCCGATCCGCTGGCTGATCCTCGGCGGCGTACTGCTGATCGTCGCCATCGCCATCGGGGCGACCGTGACGGCCGGCAATTTCCGCGAGCGCGCGCTGCGCAACAGCGAACGCGAACTGGAAAACACCGTGCTGCTGCTTGCCCGCCATTTCGACCAGCAGCTCGAAGATTACCAGGTCGTGCAGAAGGACCTGATCGCGTTCATGCGCGCCGGCAAGATTTCGACGGTCGAGAACTACAAGCGGCGGATGTCCGGCCACGACGTCCACCTGATGCTGAAATCCAAGATCGAGGCGATGTCCTATGTCGGCGGCGTCAACGTCTTCGACGCCGAAGGCAATCTGATCAACGCGTCGGCCGTCTGGCCGCTGCCCCCCGTCAACGTCGCGGACCGTCCCTATTTCAAAACCTTCAAGTCCGACCCGCATTCGCCGGAAATGCTGGTCGAGCCGGTCCATAGCCGCATCACCGGCATGTGGACCACGGTGATCGCGCGCAAGATCACCGGACCGAACGGGGAATTTCTCGGCGCCATCGGCCGGGGCATCGAACCTACCAACTTCGAAAAATTCTTCGCGACCGTCGTCCTCGGGCCCGGCGCCACCATCGCCATGCACCACATCGACGGCACGCTGCTCGCCCGCTACCCGCACGTGGCGGAACTGGTCGGCAACAATTTCAAGACCGGACCGGCCGTGCAGCGGCGGATCTTCGAGCAGCCGCGCACCACCTCGCGCCTCACCAGCCCGTTCGACGGCCAGGACCGGCTGATCGCCTCGCGCGCCCTGACGAATTTTCCGCTTGTGATCGTGGCCTCGACGACGGCATCGGCCGCGCTGGCCGACTGGCGCGAGCAGATCGCGATCCTGATCGCGGTCACCGCACTTGCCGTGCTGGCGATCGCCGTGCTGCTGTTTCTCGTCGTCCGCAAGCTGTCGCAGCAGCATCGCAGGTCGAAGCAGCGGCTGTCGCTGGAGAAGCAGCGCCTCGACACCGCCGTCAACAACATGACGCAGGGCCTGCTGCTGTTCGACGCTGACCAGAAGCTCGTCATCTGCAACAAGCGTTATCTCGACATGTACGGGCTTTCGGCCGACGTGGTGAAGCCGGGCTGCAGTTTTCGCCAGGTGATCGCCCACCGCAAGGAAACCGGCTCGTTCGTCGGCGACATCGATCCCTACATCGACGCGGTGCTGAGTGACGTCGCGAAGCGCAATTCTATGGTCATCTCGACGCCGGACGGACGCTCGATCCAGGTCGTCAACGAACCGGTGCCCGACGGCGGATGGCTGGCGACCCATGAAGACATCACCGAACGCCGCCGCGCCGAGGAGCGCATCACCCACCTCGCCCACTATGATGCGCTGACCGACCTGCCGAACCGCGCGCTGTTCCACGAACGGCTCAAGCACGAACTGTCCGAGGCCACGCCGGACCGGCAACTGGCGGTGCTCTACATCGACATCGACGAGTTCAAGAGCGTCAACGACTCGCTCGGCCACATGATCGGCGACGCGTTGCTGAAAACGGTCGCTGCCAGCCTCGCCGGCTGCGTGCGCAAATCCGATTTCGTGGCCCGGCTCGGCGGTGACGAATTCGCCATCGTGCAGACCGGCATCACCGATATCGACGACGTCATGACGCTCGTCGGCCGCATCTTCCAGGCGATCCGCTCGCCCTATCAATGCCTCGGCCATCAGGTCACGACCGACGCCAGCATCGGCATCGCGATCGCGCCGCGCGACGGCTCCGACATCGACCGCATCCTGAAGAACGCGGATCTGGCGATGTATGCCGCCAAGGCCGCCGGCCGCCGTACCTATCGCTTCTTCGAAACCGACATGGAGGCCGAGGTTCGCGCCCGCCGCAGCCTGGAAATCGATCTGCGCCAGGCGTTGATCGATGGCGGTTTCGAGGTCCATTACCAGCCCTGCGTCGGCCTGCAGAGCAACGCGATCACCGGCTGCGAGGCGCTGGTGCGCTGGCGCCATCCGCAGCGCGGCATGATTTCACCCGCCGAGTTCATCCCTCTGGCCGAGGACACCGGCCTGATCAACCAGCTCGGCGAATGGGTGCTGCACACGGCCTGCAAGGAAGCCGCGCGCTGGCCCGGCAACATCCGCCTCGCCGTCAACGTCTCGCCGGTTCAGTTCCGGAGCGGTACGCTGGCGCTGAAGGTGATGGCTGCGCTGGCCGAATCCGGCCTCGCCGCCAGCCGGCTGGAGCTCGAGATCACCGAGGCCGTGCTGATCCGCGACGACGAGGCGGCACTCGCCGTGCTGCACGATTTGCGCGCCATCGGGGTGCGCATCGCGCTCGACGATTTCGGCACCGGCTATTCCTCGCTGAGCTATCTGCAGCGTTTTCCGTTCGACAAGATCAAGATCGACCGCTGCTTCATCACCGACATCGCCGAGCCCGGCGGCTCGTCCTGCATCGTGCAGGCCGTGGTGAACATCGCCACCGAGCGTCACATGACGACGACCGCCGAAGGCGTCGAGACCACACAGCAGCGCGACCTGCTGCGCGAGCTCGGCTGTTCGGAAATGCAGGGCTACCTGTTCAGCCCGCCGAAACCGGCGGCCGACATCCGCCCGCTGCTGACGGGGGATCGGGACGGCGGCGATGCGATGAAGCCGAGCCAGGCGCTTGGACGAAAGCCGGTGGCGCGGTCGGCGTAGCGCTTGACGCGCTGCGTTATGTGTCGCTCAGCCAACCCAATGCTGAACACCACACAAGGATCGAGCGTAGCGAACGAGCACTAGCGGTCAGCAAGCGGTTCCGGAGCTTCACGATCAAGGCCAGACAGGTCGTCCGCGCCGTGCACGCCGGCACGGGCCAGATCTCTCAAAAGCTTTCTCACAAAAACGATGTTCTTGCGCTGAAGTTCGTGGTTGTTACCGAACCGGAATTGATTTCCCTTCGAAACGATCAGGCCATCCGGCCTTTCCTCAAGAACGCCCTGCTTGATCAAGCGGTTGGCACGCCGACGGATTGTTTCCATTGGCAAATTGAGAAATCTCACCAGCGACCCGCGGGAAACTCCGAGCTTGACCACGTCGGGCTCAACCGCATGGACGCTGCCGAACTGACGATCCAAAACCGGATCCTTCATCACGTTCAACACGTTTCCATTCAACACCGCATGGATGATCAGAAGATCAATCGGATCAAACTCATAGTGGCGGAACAGCTCACTTATCGAACAAAGCACGTACGAGAGCGTGTGCCGCGACACAGTGCGAATAAGATCATCCCCGACCTGGCTTTCTGAACTCACGCAACTCTCCGGTTTCCCACAACCACCCCTCCCAAAATGGGAGGGTACCCCCTTGAGCGCACCGCCGCTAGATGATTGTCATCATGGGATACCGGCTTCTTAGTGCCTGGAGCTGGTCGCGCTCACTTTCGCGCATCAACAGGCGGCCAATCCTGGCCGGATGTACAGTAAGTGGCGTCTCCCGTCGGCTGCTCGTCGTAGGTGGGCGCGATGTTCCGGAAAGAAAAAAATGCAACCGGGCGGTACGGAAACGAAAGTTTATTTCGGATGCCAATTGTGCGGAGCCGTCTATCGTGCGGTTCAGATCAAGGCTGCCAACGGCGTCCTCGGCGCACACACGTGCGAGCTTTGCTCCGCTGAGGTCGTATGCGACTCACCTGATTTCCAGATCCGGAACTGGACCCGAGTAAAACCAGTTCAATCTTTTTCTGAATCGGGTCCGCGGGCAAGCAGCCGGATGAGATGAATCGGTCTGGATCGGCAAATCCCAATGCACTGAACAGCATTCGATCTGGAAGAGACGCGATGCCGGTCGCGGCAATTCCGGTACCAGTGCTTTCATCGTAATTCCCGCCCAAACCGGCGGCCGACACCCGCCCGCTGTTGCTCCTGGCGGACCTCATGGCGGCGACGCGGCGCAGCCGGGCCAGCTGCATGGGCAAAAGACGATGGCGCGGTCGGCGTAGCTGCTCAACGCGCTTTCGACAGACGTTCTCTGTCGCCGCAACGTACACCGTCATACACCGCGAAGGCGGGCACGCCGCATCTTATCGCTTCCGTCATTGCTGTCTCGGGAATCTAAATCGCCCGTCCCAGTGCGGGATTGCGAAGACGGACGATGGCACGGAGCCTATCGCCCATGACATGCAGAAAGCCGGCGAATCAGCTTGAAGTTGCCGCATAAGACTGCACAATCGAGGTAATTACGCTCAAACCGCCGGCCCGACGCCGACACCGTCATAGGTCGAACCGAAGAGATTTGCGCACCATGTGATAATATCAAGAGGAGAACTGATTTGCCCAAATACATCTCAGGTATCTTTCTCGATTTCGATAACGTTTTCAGTTCCCTTTTCAAACAGTCCAAGGACGCAGCCAAGGAGTTCGCCACCGATCCGGCCAACTGGCTCGGCGCCTTTCAGGGCATGCGCGGTTCCGAGGTCGAGGACACCTCCCATAATTTCGTTATTCGGCGCTGCTACATGAATCCGGTGGGCCGCGTGGGAAACAGCTCGCCCTATTCGGCGTTCCGGCAATCGTTTGTGCGCGACGGCTGGGAAGTCATCGATACGCCGCCTCTCACCAACCAGGGCAAGACCAGCGCCGACACGCACATCGTCATGGACGTTCTCGATTCCGTCGCGCGCTATCCGCACGTCGACGAGTACGTGATCATGGCCGCGGATGCGGACTACACGCCGCTGGTCATCAGGCTGCGCAAGCATATGAAGACCACGATCGTGTACGCCGCGAAGGAGACCTCGGTCGCCTACCGCGCGGCCTGCGACTCCATCATCGACGAGCGGTCCATGCTGGAAATCCTCAGCCCCGATACCGGGGCAACCGCGGCGACAGCGGCGGGTATCCCGAGCAATCAACCGAGCCCCGAAAAAGTAGCCGACGTCGTCAATCGATATTTTGCAGAATCCGAAAAGGGACACCGGGCCAACGTGGCGACGCTCGGCAATATGCTGCGCAATCAATTTCCGGGCATTTCAGACGGCTGGATTGGACACTCATCGCTTAGCCAGTTGCTCAAGAAAGTCTGCGGGCTGAAGGTCGAGAATACCGAAAACCGTAATTTGGCTTGGAAGGAATGAGGCAAGGCGGGTTTGGTCCAAAGCTCGCAACTTGTCAGAACATAATCGGGATACAAAGATGACCCTTGAAGAGATTTGGCGTATTCGCGAGGAGGAAGTGTACCCATCCTTGTTCGGTGGTACGAGCCGGGGCATCTTCACATTGACGCAAGTCGAGTTTAGAGACCGGTTCGGCCAAACCGACGTGGATCCGCGATGGCTGTTTCTCGGCGTTTTCGAGTTTGCGCCTACGCGCAAGCGACCGTTCTGGGTCTACGTCACCTCGGGTCACTCCAACCCTTGGGACGACGCGCCCGGCGTTTACGCCCCAAACAGGCCTTCAGGGACAGGCGTGGAATTCCTCCTTGCCACCACGGAGCAAGGTGAATGGGCTATTCGAGAGGTGCTCAATCTCCTCGCTTTTGATCTCCTGTTACGCACCAACCGATTTGCCGGCAAGCCACCGTTGGCTGATGGAGACCGGATTCCGTTGCGCGCGCCGATTAACGGTGAACCGACATGCGTGCTTCGCAATTTCCTGATCTCGTCCGTTGGAGAGACTTGGCCTGGCTTCAACTTGCCGTCCGGTATAGTGCGATTTCTTTCCTTGGTGGGCATCTCCGACGCCGAGGTTCAATTCGCCAAGACGGCGGGCTCTAATGTTCTTGCGGCAATCTTGAATGCCGAGGGGTACTTAGTCACGGACACCCGGCGGCAGTCACTGTGATCGGCTTGCCGCCACAACATCAATTACATTCGAGAATTTGGTCCAGTGCAGTTCAGCATGGTCAACGTAATACGGGAGCCACCGCGCCGACGACGCCAGGCCAGCCAGTCCCAAGCCTCCCTTTTCGCGTTGACCTGAAGCGAGCGCCAACCGCCTATAAGCTCGACCGGCACCACGCCGCGAACGTCGTCGGAGATATCCCGGCGCTGATGATCCCAACCATGATGATGGCAAGCCCGACGGCATTGCGCAGCCACACCGAGGTAACCCGGCGACGGAGAAGAGGCAGCCCAAGGCCAGCCCCCAGAAGAACAGGCAGGGTGCCCAGACCAAAGCCGGACATCGCCACCGCCCCTCCGAGCCATGAGCCGGTAACCATCGCGTAGAACAGGGCTGCGTAAACCATTGCGCAAGGCAGCAGCCCCCAGACCGCCCCGCCAAGAAACAATCCGATCTCTGCCGGCAGCCGAGCCGTCCTGGCAAGGGCGTTCATCAGGTTGCTGACAGCCGCCGCGATCCGATACAGGACCGCCGGAAGCGGCGCGATTCCGAGCATCGAAAGCCCGATCCAGCCGAGTGCCGCGGCGGCTGCCCAACGAAGGACGGCATGGGCGACCGAATGATCGAACGCACCGAATATGCTCGATCCGAAACCGCCGACGATCGCGCCCGCGGCTACATACCCGAGGATCCGCCCTGCATTGATCAGCAATGTCGTTGTAAAGAGATCGCGCGCCGGTCGATTGGGATCCAGGTCGACTGCGAAATGCAGACTCGCGGCGATGCCGGAGCACATCCCAAAGCAGTGAAGGCTCGATGACAGCCCGAGCAGCAATCCGGCAAGGAGAATAGGTTGGTCGAAGTCGAACATCGAGATTCCTGCAGATGAGTGCGAACAACATCCGACCTTGACCGCCTCAGCATTGCGCTGCGTCAAACCGCGTCGCATCTCGCCGTCAATCGTTGTCCTTACTCCATCGCCCGATCGGTGCCGATCGCCGGCGAACCGAAAGCGCACGAGATCATTCGCTCGCGCCAGTGCATAGCGCTTGCCGCCTTAGGTTGCCGAGTGATCGCCATAGCCGCAGGGGCCGATTGCGACCCGCCGGGGGCACGCGGCGAGAACCGGCCCGATCTCTCTTGTGGCCGATCCGCCACGATGAAGCTCTGATCACGCCTTGGTCCGGCCAAGCGCGGCAACGGACCTCGACAAGGTGCCCGCCGCGGCAATAGGATGGTCTTGGCATTTTGGGGAAGATGATGCGACGGCGGCTGGAAGCCTTAATTCCAATCGTACTGTTTGCGATCACGGTGCAGCTGCTGGCGCCGATCGCGGCATTTCGCGTTGTCGCCAACGCCGTCTCCGATCCGCTCTACATGGCGTCGATCTGTGCGGGCATGGCATCCGCTCGGGATGGCTCACAGACCGACCCCGCCAAGGCCCAGCATCATAGCGGCAAGTGCTGCGCGGTTTGCGCGGCGGGTCAGGGCGGCGCCCTGGCCATCGATCCGCCGTCACCGGTTTTCGTCACCCTGCAGCGCAACTACCAGCTTGTCTCATGGCTGGAAGCCGCCAAGCCACAGCCGCCCCTCAGGGTCGGCTCGAACGCGCAGGCGCGCGCGCCACCTTCATATTCCTGACCTGCCCTACCTCGTGATCGGCGCGGCTTCGGCTTTGCCGATGGGTTGAATTGCGGGCCAGATATGGCTGGCCGGCATCAGGAATGTCTCATCATGTATCGTATCTCTGCCTTGGCAGCGTCAGCGCGCTTGCGCTGCGGCTTGCCCTTCTTGCGGCATCCGACGGAGCCTGCGCCCGATCAACCCGGCAACAGGTTGACAGTCGAACGCACCGGGCCGGAGCAGCCCCGCCATCTTGCGGCGGATGTCCTCTATACAGCCTTGCCATAAGCCACGCGCATTTCGATCGGCCATTTCGGGGTGACCCGTTATGGCCGGGCCCGACGCGGGCTGTCCGGAAACACGTGCCATCCGCGAACAGTCATGCGTCGGGCCACTGCAACAGTGCATGCCCGGCCGTAGCCTCGGGCGTAGGAGACCAAGTTGCGACACTCGCTTATTTATCACATCTGTGTTCCCGCCGTATGGACCAAGGCGAAGGAGAGCGAATATCGTTGTCCGTCGTTGGAAAGCGCGGGATTCATCCATTGCTCGACTTCCGATCAACTCATTGAGGTGGCCAGTCATCTATTTCGGGGCCAACGCGGACTTCTGTTGCTCGCCATCGATCCGGGACGCGTGACTTCACCTGTCCGGTACGAGGATGCTGGCAATGGAGAGCTTTACCCGCACATTTATGGGCCCCTCAACCCGAGCGCGGTCGTCGCTGTCGAACCTTTTGAACTGAAGGCGGACGGAACCTTCGTGCTGCCACACCGCGTGCACTGATTGATCAAGAGGACGATCGGTCTATGACCGAAAAGCCAAACGCATGTGGGGATGGCGGTGCCCGTGCCGGACTGGCCCCCCGTCGGTGAGACACGACGATTTTTGTGACGGCCATAGTCCATGTGAGCGCAGCGATATTCGGACGCCCCGATATCGCAGCGCTCACCCGCCCTCTCTCCGCTACATCCTCGCCTTCAGCGGCAGCCGAAACGTCCTGAACCCATCGACCTCGGGAAACAGGTTGGCGACTTCGCGCGGGGCCAGCACGACGGCGGCCGGCACTTCACCGTTGATCAGCCGATCGATCGCACTGGCCTTGGCTTCGCTGAACTGGACTTCGGCGGCACCTGCCGCCATCAGCGCCGCGCTGACGCGCCCGCTCGAGGCGGACTGTTTTTCGGTGATCGCGATGTTCTTGTTGTTCAGGTCGGACAATGAACTGATGTCGGGGCCCGCCAGCACGAGCGCGACCAGATTGTCGGGATCATCCAGCGGTGCGGTCGCGGCCTTTGCGATCTCCCTGGCCTTGTTGGCTGCCGTGGCGGGAGGCGGCGCAGCAGGCGCGGCGGCAACTTCGAGCGTCGCCGGCGGGTTGGCACTCTCCACCTTGGGCTCCGGCTTTTCAATGGAAGCGGTGGTCCCTTCGGGAGGCTTTGCCGGCATTGCGGCCGCCATGGCCGGCGGCATTGCGTTGGGCGCCGGACGGGCCGCGTTGGGCGCGGCGATCTTCTTGCTGTTCGACGTCTGGGCGCCGGACAAGTTGCCGTTCGATGCTGTCTTGCCGGCCGACGGCGCGCTGCGAGCAACGGGGGCAGCATGCTTTGCCGCGCGAGGGCGGGCCACGGGTTCGACCCGCTCAAATTCGGCCTGGGGCGGAACCGCGACGATGAGCGCGCGCTCCTCGTGACGCCGCGCCGACTGCGCCCGATAGGACCAGTCCATATAGGCCTGGCACGCGCGGCTGCAGGGTTGTCCGTCGATATAGACGACATCGGGAGAATCGAGCGCTTGTGCCTGCAGCGTTCCGGTCGAACCGAGGAACAGGATCAGGGGCAGCAAAGTCCAATGTCTCGACATGATCACTCCGTTTGAACGCGCAGGCGGCGAGAACCGGCCTGGTAAAGGCCTTGCGCTCGAGCTACGGCCGACCCGGAGACGGAGTTTCAAAAAAGGACACCCATCCTACTTTGCATGGGGTTGTTTTGCAGATTTTGTGGTTGGGGCCCCGCGCGCGTGTCCGACCGCACCCGAGTTCCGTCATTGCGAGGAGCGAAGCGCCAAGCAATCCATCTCTGCGTCTGTGGTCACAGGCGTGATGGATGCTTCGCAAAGCCCGTCATCGGGCGCGGATTCGCGCGACCCGTTGGCTCGCGACGCTGTGGCAGGCTTTCGCCGTGCAGATCGCCTAGTTCGGCACCGCCCTCTTCGCCATGGTCGGCCCGTTTGCGTTGACCGTGACGCCGCGCAGCAAATTGAACGCGGCGGTCAGCGCCTTGTCGTCCTTCTCGTTCGGCGGAACCCAGGCCTGCGAGCCGGCCTGCTCGGCGCCCTCGGCGGCAAGGTGGCCGCGCATCGAGGCTTCGCCTTTCAGATCGGTGCGGCCCTTCAGTTCGTCCGGCACCTCCTGCAGCACCTCAAGGTCGGGCGCGATGCCCTGGGCCTGGATCGAGCGGCCGGACGGGGTGAAGTAGCGCGCCGTGGTCAGCGCCAGCGCGCCGTTGCCTGAGCCGAGCGGGATGATGGTCTGCACCGAGCCCTTGCCGAAGGTGCGCGTGCCGATCAGCGTGGCGCGCTTGTGGTCGCGCAGCGCGCCGGCCACGATCTCGGACGCCGACGCCGAGCCGCCGTTGATCAGCACCACCAGCGGCTTGCCCTTGGTGATGTCGCCGCCGCGCGCGGTGAAACGCTGGGTTTCCTCGGGCGTACGGCCGCGGGTCGAAACCACCTCGCCCCGCGACATGAAGGCGCCCGATATGGAAACAGCCTGGTCGAGCAATCCGCCGGGATTGTTGCGGAGGTCGACGACATAGCCGGCGAGCTTGTCGGAGGGTATCTCCTTGTTGATGGTGGCGATGGCCTTCTTCAGGCCGTCGGTGGTCTGCTCGTTGAAGCGGGAAATCCTGATATAGCCGATGTCGCCGCCGTCGGTGCGGTGGCGGACCGGCCGCACCCGGATGATCTCGCGCACGATGGCAACTTCGATCGGCGCTGCAGCGCCCTTGCGCGCGACCTTCAGGCGGATCTTGCTGTTGGCGGGACCCTTCATCCGGCCTACCGCCTGCTCCAGGGTCATGCCCTGGATCTGCTCGTCGTCGATCTGGGTGATCACGTCGCCCGACAGCATGCCGGCCCTGGCCGCCGGCGTATCGTCGATCGGCGTCACCACCTTGACGAGGCCGTCTTCCATCGTGACTTCGATGCCGAGCCCGCCGAACTCGCCATGCGTGGTCTCCTGCATGTCGCTCCAGCCCTTCTCATTCATGTAGCGCGAATGAGGATCCAGCGCGGAGATCATGCCGTTGATGGCGCCTTCCATCAGCTTGGAATCGTCGGGCTTCTCGACATAGCTCGTCTTGATCCGCTCGAACACGTTGCCGAACAGGTTGAGCTGGGTATAGGCGTCGGAACGCGCCGCGGCCTTCGCCGCTGCCACCCAATTGGTCCCCGGCGATCCCGTCACGGCGAGAGTCAGACACACGCCCGTCACCGTGCCGAGAACAAAGGCAAAATTCCTGCGCATGATGGGGCGTCCCTTGTTCTTGATATTTGGACGCCCGCGATTCCCCTGAATCGGCGCCCCTGTCCCGATACCGCCAACTCACAACGGCTTTTTGGTCGGATCAAGGCACGGCCGACCCGGACCACTACGGCCATGTCGGAGCGGCTCTGTCGGCGCGCGGGTGTTACCCGTATGCCACTTGCCCGCAGGCGGGTGACGGAAGCTACGGATTTGACGGTCTATTCGGCTTCCTGCAGGCCGTTCTGCCAGGTCGAGGGCCTGGTTCCAAACCCGCGCTTGGCGCGGGTGCCGAGCCAGTAGCCGAATTGCGGCGGAACGTTGCGGAACGGCCCCTCGACGCCGAGCTTGAGCGCGGCATCCATCGGCCAGTTGGGATTGTTGAGGATTTCGCGGCCCACCGCGATCAGGTCGGCCTGGCCGTCGCGCAAAATCTGTTCGGCCTGGTCGCCATGGATGATGAGGCCCACCGCCATCGTCATGATGTCGGCATGCCGGCGGACATATTCCGACAGCGGCACCTGATAGCTGTATTTGATTTCCTTACCCAGGATCGGCGCCACTTCGGTGATGCCGCCGGACGAACAGTCGATGACGTCGACGCCTTTCGGCTTGAGGATCTTCGCCAGCCGCGCGCTCTCATCCGGTCCCCACCCCGCATTGTCCTCGACCGAGAGGCGGACGAACAGCGGCTTGTCGGCGGGCCAGTGCGATCGTACGGCTTCGGTGACTTCGATGATAAAGCGCATGCGGTTGGCTTCGGAGCCGCCATATTCGTCGGTGCGCTGATTTGATCGTTCCGAGAGAAACTGATGCACGAGGTAGCCGTGCGCACCGTGCAGTTCCAGCACCTCGAACCCGGCGTCATGCGCGCGCCGCGCCGCGTTGCCCCAGGACTGCACGAGATCTTTCACTTCGCTCCGCTCCAGCGCCTTCGGCACCGGCCATTTCTCGCTATGGGCAATCGCGCTCGGCGCGACCGGTGACCAGGCATCCCAGTCGTCGATATCAGCCGTCCGCTGCAGCGGGCGGTCGCCCTCCCACGGCCGGGTCGCGCGCGCCTTGCGGCCGGAATGGCCGAGCTGGATGCCGGCGACCGAATTCTGCTGCTTGATGAATTTGACCAGCCGCCCGAGCGGTTCGACAAAGGCATCGTCCCAGATGCCGAGATCGCCGACCGTGCCGCAGCCGCGCCGCTCCACCTTGGTCGATTCCACCACCACGAGGCCGGCGCCGCCGGCGGCGAACTTGCCGGCGTTCATCAGATGCCAGTCGGTCGGAAAACCCTTCACCGCCGAATATTGATGCATCGGCGGCACCACGATGCGGTTCTTCAGCGTCACGCCGCGGATTGTCATCGGGGAGAACAGCAGCATTTCCGTCATGGTCATTTCCTCAGCTGAGACATCGTTGTCCCGGCACCACGCCGGGCCGTGTCTTCTTGTTATTGCTTGTTGTTATTGCTTGGCGGCGCCTTCGGCGGACTTCGCCTTCGGCTTGGCTGGCGGCGTCTTGGTGGCGGCTTTCGGCGCGCTGTCGCTGCGCACCGTTCCCCAGGGGTCCGTTTTCTGTTGTTCCGGGATGTTGCCGAGCGACCGGCGGTAGGCCCGCTCGGCCTCCCTCTCGGCCGAGATTTGCGCTGGCGTCTTCGGCTTGTCCTCCTCGCCGTACTTGGCCGGACCCTGTTGGGCCAGCGCCGACCCGGTCAACAGCCCGATCACGGCCATGGCGCCCAGAACTTTACCCACGGCTTGCATGCGACAACTCCCTGAAGTTCGGCGACAGCCTTAGCACAGCTTGCGGACGGGCTTAAGCGTCTGGATCGGGCTTTGAGGCAAATCCCGGCACGGCCGTTGATCGGGCCGGCCCGGTTTTGTAAACGATTGCCATGAATTTGCCGCTCACGCCCTCCTCCGTCGACGTCCTGCTGTTCGATCTCGGCCGGGTCGTACTCGACATCAATTTCGATTCCGTGATGGCGACATGGGCGGGACACGCCGGCTGTGCGCCGGCCGAGCTGGCCAGCCGTTTCGTCGTCAACGACAGCTTCAAGCATCACGAGACCGGCCGGATCGACGACGCGGCGTTCTTCGCGGACCTGCGCCGGTCGCTCGGCATCGGCCTGTCAGATGCGCAGTTCCTCGAAGGCTGGAACGCGATCTTCGCCGGCGAGATGCCGGGCATCGCGCCGCTGCTGGCAGATGCGGCGCAACGGCTTCCGCTCTACGCGTTTTCCAACACCAATCCGGCCCATGTCGCACACTTTTCCAAAACCTATGCCGGTGTGCTCGGCCATTTCCGCGAGATATTCCTGTCGTCCAGCATCGGTTTGCGCAAACCCGACGCGGAGGCCTATGATCACGTGGTAAAGGCGATCGGCGTACCGGCGTCGCGGATATTGTTCTTCGACGACTCGGCCGCCAATATCGAAGGTGCGCGGGCGCGCGGCCTTCGTGCCGTCCACGTGACGTCGATGGATGACGTGGCGCAGGCCCTGACCGCACTCGAAGTCTAGGAGTTGTGCCCGTGGCCCTGATGCCTGTCGCCGATGCGCTTGCTGCGATCCTTGCCGGCGCTGAACCGTTGCCTGAAGAAATGATCGCGCTCGAGGCCGCCTATCACCGTGTGCTGGCGCGCGACGTCGCGGCACGGCGAACCCAACCGCCGCAGGCAATGTCGGCGATGGACGGCTACGCGGTGCGTGCGTCGGATGCCGCCGACACCAGCGCGCGGCTGAAAGTGATCGGCGAAGTCGCCGCCGGGCGGCCGTTCGAGCGCAAGGTCGGCAAGGGCGAAGCGGTACGCATCTTCACCGGCGGCGTGATCCCCGACGGCGCAGACGCCGTCATCATCCAGGAAGACACCGCCGTCGACGGCGACCACATCACCATCACCGAAGCAGCGGTCCCGGGACGGCATATCCGCGCCGCCGGCGTCGATTTCCGCGAGGGCGACGTGCTGCTCAAGCGCGGACGCCGCCTCACCGACCGCGATCTGTCGCTCGCCGCCGGCATGAACTATCCGGAGCTGGCGGTGCGCCGCCGGCCAAAAGTCGCCGTGCTCGGCACCGGCGATGAACTGGTGATGCCGGGAACGAGCCCCGGTCCCGGCCAGATCGTGTATTCCAACGGCTATGCGTTGCGGGCCCTGGCGCGCGCTGAGGGTGCCGAGGTCGCCGATCTCGGCATTGCCGCCGATACCTTGGCCGCCACCGCGGAAGGCATCCGCCGCGCGCGCGAGCTCGAAGCCGATATCCTGATCACCATGGGTGGCGCTTCCGTCGGCGACCACGACCTCGTTAAACGCTCGCTGGAGGCCGAAGGCACCGACATGGCGTTCTGGCGCATCGCGATGCGCCCCGGCAAACCGATGATGCACGGTCGGCTGGGTGCGATGCGGGTGATCGGCCTGCCCGGCAATCCGGTCTCCTCCTATGTCTGCGGCTTTCTGTTTCTGGTGCCGCTGATTCGCGCCCTGTTGGGCCGCGACACCATCCATCACGTGCGCGAACGCGCCGTGCTGGGCCGCGACCTGGCGGCCAACGACCAGCGCGAGGACTACTTGCGCGCATGGCTCGAGGAGCGCGCCGACGGTGTGCCGGTTGCGGTAGCCGTGACCCACCAGGATTCGTCGCTGTTGGGGAATCTCGCTGCGGCACGGGCACTTGTGATACGTGCGCCGCTCGCGCCGGCTGCCGTAAAGGGCTCGCGTTGCGAATTCCTGCGGTTGCCGGACTGACGCCCCGCCGGCATCTTGAGACGGAGGCAGAACGCGTTCACCAGAAATTAAGTGGTTGCGGAACACATATCGAACATATAGTGTCCGTTCATGATTTGTTTCGACTGCTAGTGTCTGTTGTCAGGGGTTGGGGACTTCTGCGAGGGACATGACGATTCGGAACTCTAAGACGACGCCAACCCCGGGGGATTGCTCGCGATGCTTACGCGCAAACAATATGAACTTCTGCGTTTCATCAATGAACGGCTGAAGGAAGCCGGCGTTCCGCCCTCCTTCGACGAGATGAAAGACGCGCTCGACCTGCGTTCGAAATCCGGCATCCACCGCCTCATCACGGCGCTGGAGGAGCGTGGCTTCATCCGCCGCCTGCCCAACCGCGCCCGCGCCATCGAAGTCATCAAGCTGCCCGAACTGGCCGCCGCCGCCGGCAGCCGCCGCGGCTTCACGCCGAGCGTCATCGAAGGCACGCTCGGCAAGCGCACGGTCAGCGCGCCGGCTGCAGCAGACGATGGTGAGCGTCCGGTCGCGGTGCCCGTCATGGGCCGGATCGCCGCCGGTACGCCGATCGAGGCGCTGCAGACCCGCAGCCACACCATCAGCGTGCCGCCCGACATGCTCGGCTCCGGCGAACACTATGCGCTCGAAGTGCGAGGCGATTCCATGGTCGATGCCGGCATTCTCGACGGCGACATGGCGCTGATCCAGCGCAACGAGAATGCCGACACCGGCGATATCGTGGTCGCGCTGATCGACGAGGAAGAAGCCACGCTCAAGCGTTTCCGCCGCCGCGGCGCCTCGATCGCGCTGGAGCCGGCGAATGCCGCCTACGAGGTCCGCATCCTGCCGCCCAATCGGGTCCGGATCCAGGGCAAGCTGATCGGGCTGTACCGCAAATACTGAGCTGCCGTTCGCCGGCATCACCGCGACGCAAATCCAGCCCCGGTCCTTCGGCCGGGGTTTTTGCTGCGCGGCTGCGTATCGCGTTTGTGATCAGCACGCGGTGCACCGGCCGCAGAAATGCCCCGAAGCAGGAAAAGTCTCGGTGCCAAGTCCACTCTGATAGAGGCCGGTGCCTCGTTCCAGACACGGGTCTGCTATCTCAATCGAGGGAGCCATCCGATGTGTGACTACAGCCTGCATGCCGTCGCGAGCCGGCCTGCCCAGGTCGGCGAGACGCTGATCACCACTACCTTCCGCGGTACATCGACCCGCGGCTTTGCATCGGAAAGCGAACCGGCGGTCGCGGTCTGCATGCTTCCGGGCACTGAACTCGCGTTCGCCGAGGAGGTCAGATACGACAGCCGCTGGATCTGGACCCGAACCTCCGACTGGCGGGTCGGGAAATTCAATCAGATCGAAACCGAAGTGGCCGAGCGTCACCATGACGCGATCGAATTTCCGGACGGAAGCCGCGTGTTGGTGACACAACTCTGCCGCGGCCAGCGCGCGACCGTTCTGCAATTGCCGGTGACCGGGAGCGACCGCACGGCGAAGCTGACTGGAACGCCCCGAACCGAATCCACCGTCGCGCGTTAACCCCACTTCCGATCCGCCGGTTCCGGCCGGTGGATCGTCGTGGTATGTTTTCCAGGTTACGCGTCGCCGAGAGGCAATCGGTGGTCAACAAGGTTACATGGCAGAAGGCTGGACGAGTGACCGAGCCGGGGCGGTACATGTTCCGCTACGGCTGGCTCACCGTCACGGCCGACGATCTCGCGGTCTGGCAGAAATTCCCGGAGGCGTCGTTCACACTGGTCGGCCTGCCCTCGTCCCCCGATGCGCCCGAGGAATATCATCTGGGCGCGTTTGAAATACCGGCTCATCCGTCAGCGCCCGCGATCGACGAGCATTAGTTTTGTTTGACGCGTTTTCTTGACGCGACCCGGCCTCCGCTTCGCTTGAAAACGCGATGTCCTATTCATCCGCCTGCAGATCGGCTTCCGCCGGGGTGGCATCGACCGCGCGCGGCGGCACGATGCGAGGCGCCAGCACGCTGGCGTCTGCCTCTCCTTCATCGGCCGCGGCCGGCGACCACGGGCGGTCGATGCCTCTCGGCCTCGCCGCCTCGACGACAAAACCCTCCGGCCCCCGCCGCAGCGCCATCGCACCCTGCCGCCGCAGCCGGTCGGCATCGATGACCGACGCTGCACATGACGCGGGTGCCGGACGCAGCGTCACGATCAGCGCCGCGCGCTCGCAATCGTCCGCCAGCGCCTCGGGCTTGTAGGCCTGCGCGACGAGGCCACCGCCGGCCGATTGCATCACGCAGCCGAGATCGTCGCAGGAAACGCCCTCGGTCAACGACGCGTCCGCCGCCGCGCGCCCATCGGCGTCTGCCGCCAGCCATTGCTTGAGCAGGAACGAATCACGCGAGCCTTTGACGGCGTGCATCAGATGCAGCCTGCCGTCGCCGCCGCGCACGCCGACATGGCGGCCGTCGGCGGAGATCAGGATATCCGGCTGCGGCGTCCGCGCCGCCCACAGCGCCGCCGCCAGCACCAGCGCGGCGCCCGACCAACGCAGCGGCGTGCGCAACAGGCCGAGCAGGATGATGCCAAAACTGGCCGCGATCAGCGGGCCGATGCCGAACGCCGGCACCCGGCCGACCGCACCGGGCACGGCCGCGACCCATTGCGTCACGAAGATCATCCAGTCGATACCGATGCCCATGATCGCCCAGAACAGGCGATCGAAGCCGAACGGCATCGCGGCGAGGCCGAGCAGGCCCGCCGGCATCACGACGGCCGACACCACCGGCATCGCCGCGAGATTGGCCAGCACGCCGTAGGGCGTAATCCGGTGAAAGTGAAACGCCGCATACGGCATGGTCGCAAGCCCCGCCACCAGCGAGGCCAGCAACAGCATCGTCAGTTCGCGGCCGCCCCACAGCGCCGCACGGGCGGTGGCGGTATGATCCACCGTTGCGAACAGGCGCGGCATGCCGATCTGCACCAGCGCCACCAGGCCCAGCGTGGCGGCGAACGACATCTGAAAACTCGGATGAACCAGCGCTTCCGGCGCCGCCGTCAGCACGATCAGGGCCGCGACCGCGAGCGTGCGGAACGTGATCGCCCGGCGGTCGACCATGACGGCTATCAGAACCACCGCCGTCATGAAGAACGAGCGCTGCGTCGCGACTTCCGCGCCCGACAGCAGCAGATAGAACGCCGCGGCAACCAGCGCTGCCACCGCCGACCATTTCTTGATGGCGTAGCCGGCAGTCAGCGCGGGAAACAGCGCCAGCACCGCGCGCACCGCGAAGAACACGACGCCGGCGACGACTGCCATGTGATAGCCCGAGATCGACAGCACATGGCCAAGGCCGGAGACGAACATCGCATCGTTCACCGGCGGCGAGATGGCGTCGCGCCGCCCGGTCAGCAATGCGGTGGCAATGGCGCGCTTGTCGCCCTCCAGCGTGGTGCCGATCCGCGTGTCGATCGCATCGCGCAGGCCCTGCATCACAGCCGAATAGCCCAGGCGCCATCCGCCGCCCTCCGGCGGCGCCTTTGCCTTGATCGCGCCCATCACGAAGCCGGAGGCGCCGATGCCGGCGAAGAACATGTCGCGGCTGAAATCGTAGCTGCCCGGCCGCACCGGAGTGAGCGGCGGCAGCAGCCGCGCCTTCAGCTCGACAAAGCTGCCGACCGCCGGCGCCGTCCCCTTCTTCACCGACAGCCGAACGCGTTCGAGCTTTGTCGTGCCGCGCGCGCTTTCCATGGTGACGACGCGAAGCACGAAGCGGTCGGTGCGCTCGCGGATATCTCGGGTCTCGACAAAGCCGGTCAGCGCCACCGAAAACATCGGCCGCGCCAGCACGCCGTGGCTGATCCGCGCCGTCTTCCAGGTCGCCACCGCAAAGCCCGCTGCAGCAGCGGCGATCATCACCGCGACCGGAAAGAATTTGTGCCGCCGCAGCAGCACGGCGACCGCGCCTAGCGCGATTGCCAAAACAGCGGCCACGGACAAAACCGGCTCATGATCTGCGGCAAAGTAAAACGCAATGCCGGTCCCGAACGCCACCGGCACCCAGGGCAGCAGCCGCCCGGCACCGGCTTCTGCACGGACCCACGCCCGCAACGTTTCGATCAGCGGCGGCCAGAACGCGGGCCGCGACGGCGCAAGCCCGCCGATCGGCGCCGCGGCGCGCGGCGGCCAGGTCCCGGCATAGCCCCGCTTCCGGCCCCAAATGTCGCCCTGCTCCGCCACGCAACCACACCTACCGATACTGTGCAGGCCGCAAGACTACCGGACGTCGCACACAGGCGGGAACCAGAACGGATGCAGAAACCGGAAGAAATGCACATCGACTGGCGCTACACTTCAGAACCTCGGGAATCGGACAAAGGTCGGAGATTACATGAAGCTTGCGGCCTGGATTTCGATTGCACTGGCGATATCGGGTTTGCCGTCTGCACAGGCTGCGCCTGAGCAATGCCGCTTCATCGAGACGCGGTCCGAGCGCGAGGGGTGCTATCAGCGCCAGGAGACGGCGCGGGCCGCCCGGCAGAAGGCTCTGGAAACCCAACCGGCCGCCCAGCCAAAACCGTATGAGCCGATCACGGAGGAGGATGCCCAGCTGGCAAAAGCCATCCGGGGCATTTGCCGGGGTTGCTAGTAGATTTCGCCCGATCGCAGCCGCCGGGCGCGGGCACCAAGTGTCAGCTTCGATCTATCTGATCGGCAAAGACCTCAAAGCGGGTGTCGCCGTTGACTGCGTTGATACCCCAAGGTTGCTCGGTATCAACTACGGCAAATTCCCGTCCGTTGTCGTCGAGACCGGTGAAGACGATGTGACAACCAATCGCCCCTGACTGGGGATAGGTGCTGTCGTTGCAAAGCCCGCCCGGACTGATGACCGCGCACTTCTCCATAAACGACCAGTCTCTGCCGAATCGATCGGTGAGTTTGCATTCAACGATTCCCGGCTGTGGCTCGTCGTCCACCCATCGTACGATCAAAACTCGGATTGTAGTGGTCACACTGTCCACTCCTGGAGTATGTGGCGCGCCTACTGCTCAATTAGCGGCGTCTTCGACGAGACGTGATGGCTGACGATCTTCCATTCGCCGCCTTCACGAATGATGACCCAGGTGATCTTGACCTGCAGCGGCTCGGCATTGGCCTCGACGAGAAAGGTCGCGGTGCCCGCGACGTTGATTACGTCGGGCGCCGCGAGGATGGCCCTGACGTCGGTAAACTGCACCACTGGCGATGACCATCGCGGCAGTTCCTCGAAATAGGCCTGCACGCCGTCATTGCCGCGGTAGAGTTTCGGGTTCGAGCCGAAGAAGAACGCATTCCCTGCGTAGAGCGATGCAAGCGCGGTAGCGTCCAGTCTGCCGAACGCCGCCGCCCATCTGCCCATGATGCCGGAGACGACGTCGTCGGTCGCGCTGCGTCCGGAGGATGCCATGGTCGACGTCACCCCTTCCCGCCGACTTCCTTCGCAAAGGTGTCGCGCAGGCCGATGGTGCGGTTGAACACGGGCTTGCCCGGCGCGGAATCGCGGTCGCGCACGAAATAGCCCTGCCGTTCGAACTGCATCACCTCGTTCGAATTGTCTGCGGCCACCGACGGCTCGATCCGCGCGTCGGGCAGCACTTCCAGCGATTCCGGGTTGAGGTCGGCGGCAAAATTCGCGGCATTCGGACTCGGGTTGGCGAACAGCTGGTTATAGACGCGGATTTCCGCCGGCACGGAATCCTTCGCCGACAGCCAGTGCATAGTGGCCTTGACCTTGCGGCCGTCTGGGGCGTTGCCGCCCTTGGTAGCGGGATCGTAGGTACAGCGCAGCTCGACGACTTCGCCTGCGTCGTTCTTGATGACGCCGGTGCATTTGACGAAATAGGCGTAACGCAGCCGCACCTCGTTGCCCGGCGACAGGCGGAAGAACTTTTTCGGCGGGTTCTCCATGAAGTCGTCGCGCTCGATATAGAGCTCACGACCGAACGAGATTTTTCGCGTGCCCGCAGCCGGATCGTCGGGATGGTTGACGGCCTCAAGCTCCTCCGTCTGCCCTTCCGGATAATTTTCGATCACGACCTTCAATGGCCGCAGCACCGCCATCCGCCGCTGCGCCGTCTTGTTGAGGTGCTCGCGGATACAGAACTCCAGCATGCCGACATCGACCACGCTATTGGCCTTGGCGACGCCGATGCGCTTGACGAATTCGCGCAACGCGGCCGGCGGCACACCGCGCCGCTTCAGCCCGGCGATGGTCGGCATGCGCGGGTCGTCCCAGCCCGAAACGTGGCCTTCGCGCACGAGCTGCGTCAGCACGCGCTTGGAGAGCAGCGTATAGGTCAGGTTCAGGCGGGCGAATTCGTACTGGCGCGGCTTTGACGGCACCGGCAGTTTTTCAAGCAGCCACTCATAGAGTGGCCGGTGGTCCTCAAACTCCAACGTGCAGATCGAATGCGTGATGCCTTCGATGGCGTCCGACTGGCCGTGGGCGTAGTCGTAGCTCGGGTAGATCGACCATTTGGTGCCGGTGCGCGGGTGCGCGGCATGCAGGATGCGATACAGCACGGGATCGCGCAGGTTGATGTTGCCGCTGGTCATGTCGATCTTCGCACGCAGCACGCGCGTGCCGTTCGGGAATTCCCCGGCTTTCATGCGGCGGAACAGATCGAGGTTTTCCTCCACCGTGCGGTCGCGGAACGGCGAGTTCTTGCCGGGCTCGGTCAACGTGCCGCGGCTGACGCGGATCTCCTCCTGCGACTGGTCGTCGACATAGGCGTGGCCTTCCTTGATCAGGCCTTCCGCCCAATCGTACAGGCGCTCGAAATAGTCCGAGGCGTAATAGAGATCGGTTCCCCAGTCATAGCCGAGCCAGTGCACGTCGGCCTGGATGGAATCGATATATTCCTGCTCTTCCCTGGTCGGGTTGGTGTCGTCGAAGCGCAGATGGCACTTGCCAGCGAACTCCTGGGCGATGCCGAAATTCAGGGCGATCGACTTGGCATGCCCGATGTGCAAATAGCCGTTCGGCTCCGGCGGAAATCGGGTCACGATCCGGCTGTGCTTTTTGGAAGAGAGATCGGCCTGCACGATGTCGCGGATGAAATCGCGCCCCGCCTCTGTCGCTACCGGTTCTGTTGTCATTCCGAGTTCCTGTTAGGGATTGGCGAACCTTCTGCCAAATAAGCACCTGCGAGCCAAGCCTACTTTGCCGATGGCTAAGGCTTTAGTTATGCACCGTTCCTGATATACACCACCGCCAATTCACCTCAGATCGCCCCGGTATATGACCTCTCCCGTCGTCACACGCTTTGCCCCCTCGCCCACCGGCTTCCTCCATATCGGCGGCGCCCGCACCGCGCTCTTCAACTGGCTCTACGCCAAAAAGACCGGCGGCAAGATGCTGCTGCGGATCGAGGACACCGACCGCGAGCGCTCCACCGAGCCCGCGATTGCGGCCATTCTCGACGGGCTGAAATGGCTGGGGCTCGATTGGGACGGCGACGTCGTCTACCAGTTCAGCCGCGCCGCTCGCCACCGGGAAGTCGCCGAGCAACTCCTGGCCAGCGGCAAGGCCTATCGCTGCTACGCCACCGCGGAGGAACTGACGGCGATGCGCGAGAAGGCGCGCGCCGAAGGCCGCACACGCCTCTATGACGGGCTGTGGCGCGATCGCGATCCGGCCGAAGCGCCCGCCGGCGTCAAGCCGACCATCCGCCTGAAGGCCGAGCAGACCGGCGAGACCGTGATCGAGGACCAGGTGCAGGGCCGCGTGGTCTGGCAGAACGAGAACCTCGACGATCTCGTGCTGCTGCGCGGCGATGGCAACCCGACCTACATGCTGGCGGTCGTGGTCGACGACCACGACATGGGCGTCACGCATGTGATCCGCGGCGACGACCATCTGATCAACGCCGCGCGCCAGAAGCAGATCTATGACGCGCTGGGATGGGATATCCCGAACATGTCCCATATCCCGCTGATCCACGGGCCGGACGGCGCAAAATTGTCGAAGCGCCATGGCGCGCTGGGGGTCGAGGCCTATCGCGCCATGGGCTATCTGCCGGCGGCGCTGCGCAACTACCTGGTCCGGCTCGGCTGGAGCCATGGCGACCAGGAAATCTTTTCGACGCAGGAAATGATCGAGGCGTTCGATCTGCCCGCGATCGGGCGCTCCGCGGCGCGATTCGATTTCGCCAAGCTGGAGAACCTCAACGGCCATTACATCCGCCACGCCGACGACCGCGATCTGGTATCCCAGTTCGAGAGCGTGCTGGATTACGTCCCCGAAGGCGCCGAGCTGAAGGCAAAACTCAACGACACCACACGCGGCCAGTTGCTGCGGGCGATGCCGAGCCTGAAGGAGCGCGCCAAGACCCTGATCGAGCTGATCTCGGGCGCTTACTTCATCTTCGCCGACCGCCCGCTGCAGGTCGAGCCGAAGGCTGCCGCTTTGCTGACGCCGGAGACACGGGCGCTGATTGGCGAGCTCCGTACCGCGCTGGAAACCGTTAGCGATTGGCAGGCGGGGACCACGGAAGCCGCCATGCGGAATTTCGCCGAGCAGAACAGCCTCAAGCTCGGCGCCGTTGCGCAGCCACTCCGGGTGGCGCTGACCGGACGCACGACCTCGCCGGGTATTTTCGACGTTCTGGCGGTCCTTGGGCGGGAGGAATGCCTGGCCCGGCTGGCCGACCAGGCGGCCGGCTGACGCCTATTATTGGGGCAACTGCGACATCTTGCAGCGCACAGGGCAATAAGCTACGCCTTTGAGGTCGCTTCTTGACACCCGCCTCCCTTGCTGCCGCCGCAAAAAGGCACCACGGTCGGCACACTTTTTCGTAACGATTTCATCGGGGACCCACGATGGACGCAAAATCCAGCAACAAGACCGCAACGCTCACGGTAGGCAACAAGACCTACGATTTCCCGATCCTCAGCGGCACGGTGGGGCCGGATGTCATCGACATCGCCAAGCTCTATGCGCAGGCCGGAATGTTCACCTACGACCCCGGCTTCACCTCGACCGGCAGCTGCCAGTCGAAGATCACCTATATCGACGGCGACGCGGGAGTGCTGGAATACCGCGGCTACCCGATCGAGCAGCTCGCCGAAAAAGGCGACTTCCTGGAAACCTGCTATCTGCTGCTGTACGGGGAGCTTCCGACGCCCGCCCAGAAGCAGGATTTCGACCATCGCGTGATCCATCACACCATGGTTCACGAACAGATGGCCCGCTTCTTCCAGGGTTTCCGCCGCGACGCCCATCCGATGGCGATCATGGTCGCCGCGGTCGGCGCGCTGGCCGCGTTCTATCACGACTCCACCGACATCAACGATCCAAAGCAGCGCATGATCGCCTCGATGCGCATGATCGCGAAGGTGCCGACGCTGGCCGCGATGGCCTTCAAATACACCATCGGCCAGCCCTTCATGTATCCGAAGAACTCGCTCTCGTTTGCCGAGAACTTCCTGCACATGTGCTTCGCGGTGCCCTGCGAGGAATACAAGATCAATCCGGTGCTGGCTGACGCGCTCGACAAGATCTTCATCCTGCACGCCGACCACGAGCAGAACGCCTCGACCTCGACGGTGCGCATCGCCGGCTCGTCGGGCGCCAACCCGTTCGCCTGCATCGCCGCCGGCATCGCCTGCCTGTGGGGCCCCGCGCATGGCGGCGCCAACGAGGCTGCGCTTGCGATGCTCGCCGACATCGGCACGGTCGACAAGATTCCCGAGTTCATCAAGAAGGTGAAGGACAAGAACTCGGAAGTCCGCCTGATGGGCTTCGGCCACCGCGTCTACAAGAACTACGATCCACGCGCCAAGATCATGCAGAAGATGTGTCACGCCGTGCTGGCCGAGACCGGCCATGGCGACGACCCGATGCTGAAGGTGGCGCTGGAGCTGGAAAAGATCGCGCTGAGCGACCAGTACTTCATCGACCGCAAGCTCTACCCGAACGTCGACTTCTATTCGGGCATCACGCTGAAGGCGATGGGCTTCCCGACCTCGATGTTCACCGTGCTGTTCGCCGTCGCCCGCACCGTCGGCTGGATCAGCCAGTGGAGCGAGATGATCGAAGACCCGCAGCAGAAGATCGGCCGTCCGCGCCAGCTCTACACCGGCGTCGGCCGCCGCGACTACGTGGCGATTGACCAGCGAAAGTAAGCGGCGGTCACCTGACAAATCAAAAGGCCGGATGCGATCGTCGCATCCGGCCTTTTTCGTTTGCAGTCGTGGGGTTGGCGCGCGCAGCGCTGCCTCACCTGCAAGTCCTATCCCCGCCGCCCCTTGTACATCGTCGCCAGCACGATATCGGCGGCGCGGACGCTGGGCGGCTGGTTGCCGGTCGATAGAATCCCGTCGATCTTGCCGAACGCCTCCACCTGCTTTTGGCGCAGTTCGCCGTCGCCGAGCACCTCGCGCAGCGCAGCGGCGAGTTTTTCCGCCGTGCAATCCTCCTGCAGGAATTCGGGAATAACGTTCTCGCCGATCACGAGATTGGCCAGGATCACCGAATTCACCTTGATGGCACGGCGCAGGATCCAGGCCTCCATATTGCCGGTCCGGTAGGCCGTCACCATCGGCACGCCGGCCAATGCCAGTTCGAGCGTCACCGTGCCCGACTTGGCGAGCGCGGCGCGGGCGATGCGGAATTTGGCGCGCTTCTCCTGCTCGCCGATCACGACTTGCGGCTGCACCGGCCACGTCTTGACCGCCTCCACCACCGCTTCCTGCAGATGCGGCATGGTCGGCAGTACCAGTTCGAATGCCGTGCCCTGCTCCTGCAGCAGCGCCACCGCCTGGCCGAACACGGCCATGTGGTGACGGATCTCGCTGCGGCGGCTGCCCGGCAGCACCAGCAGCACCGGCGGCGATTCCGCCCGCCGCGCGGCCTCATCGTCGGTCGGGCGCAGCGACATCAGTTGCTCGGTCAGGGGATGGCCGACATAGCTGCAGGGCGGCCCGCGCAGTTTCTGGTAGGCCTCCGGCTCGAACGGCAGCAGCGCCAGCACATGGTCGATATATTTCAGCATCGCGCGCGCTCGTCCGGGCCGCCACGCCCACACCGTGGGCGAGACGTAATTGACGATCGGCAACTGCGGATTCTTGGCGCGAACCCGCTTCGCGACGCGGTGGGTAAAATCCGGACTGTCGATGATGACGAGAATGTCGGGTGCGGCTTCCGTCACCGCGATCGCCGTTTCCTTGATCAGCCCGAGAATTTTCGGCAGTTCCTTGACGACGGCGGCGAGCCCGATAATGGAGAGCTCCTCGATCGGGAACAGCGAATCGAGCCCTTCGCGCGCCATCGCACGGCCGCCCACGCCTTCGAATCGCACCCCGTCGCCGAGGCGCTGGCGCAGCACCTTCATCAGGTTGGCGCCGAGCCGATCGCCGGACTCCTCCGTTGCGATCAGAAATATCCGCCGCTCCATCCCGGCGATGGCACGGGACGGCGTCATGCCGGCAGGCCCTGGATGAACAGGCCGGCGCGGCCGGCCGCCTCGATCATGGCCTGTGCGTCGGCAGCGATGGTATGACCGGCAATCACGGCAATACCGGCGAGCCCCGCCCGCGCCGCGCCTTCGATGGTCTTCGCGCCCACGGCCGGCAGGTCGAAGCGCAGATCCTGGCTGCTCTTGGGCGCCTTCACCAGAACGCCGCGGCCCGCTTTGGCGCGGATACGCCCGGCCTCGCGCAGCCGCGCCACACGCGCCAGCAGCCCGTCGGTGCCCTCGATGTCCTCAACCGCCACCACGTGTCCGTCGATCACGACCACCGCCTGGCCGATGTCGAACGGGCCGAGCGCGCCGAGCACCTGCCGCCCCTTGGCGATATCGGCGACCGAGGCGGCATCGGGCGCGGCGCGCGCGATGTTTCCTTCCGGCATCAGCATGTCAGGCGCGACATCGCGGATGCCGACCATCCGAAAACCGTCCTGTTCGAGGATGCGGCCGATGCCCGACAGCAAATGATCATCGCCGCCGCGAAACGCCGCAAAGACGCGGCCGAGAACGCGGATCGTTCCCCAGTCGAGCCGGATTTCGGACAGTGCCGGGCGCTGCAGCGTGCCGATGAAGATGAGGTCGCGGCAGCCCTCGCTGCGAAACAGTTTTGTGGCGCGGCCGAGTTGCCCGACCGAGATCCAGTGATGGCGGAAGCGTTCGACGCGATCGGGATCGCAGGCGCCGCGCAGCGCAAACAGCACCGGCGCAATGCCGCGCTGGCTCAGCGACTCCGCCACCGCGAACGGCATGGCGCCGCCGCCGGCGATGACGCCGACGGGCGAGGAAAGCTCGGAGGCCGCTGAATTCATGGCTGCGGCGATCCCGTCGTCACGGCTTGCCGCCGTCGTCGGCAGGCAGACACAGCGGGCGATGCTTTCCTTTCGCGATGAAGGCGAGGATTTCGGCAATCGCCGGGTCTTCAGCGGCAAGTGGCTGCACTTCGCTCAACCGCTCGGCAAAAATGCCGGGGCCGTGAAACAGCTTCTGGTAAAACGCACGCACGGCTGCCAGCCGCGCCTTGGTGAACTGACGGCGCTTCATGCCGATGACGTTCAGCCCTTCCAGCGCGGCGTACTGGCCGTTGACCAGTCCGAACGGAATGATGTCACCGCGCACGCCGCAGACGCCGCCGACCATCACCTGCGACCCGATTCGGGTGAACTGGTGCACGGCCGACAGCCCGCCGATGAAGACGAAATCGCCGATCTCGCAATGCCCGCCGAGCGTGGCGGAGGTGGCGAAAATCGCGTTATCGCCGACCTGGCAATCATGCCCGACATGGCTGCAGTTCATGAAGTAGCCGCGCGCACCGACGCGGGTGACGCCACCGCCGGCAACCGTGCCGGCGTTCATGGTGGCGGATTCGCGGATCGTGCAGTCCGCACCGATCTCCAGCCGGGTCAGTTCGCCCTTGTAGCCCAACGATTGCGGCGCTCCGCCGAGCGAGACAAACGGATAGATCGTGCAGTTCGCGCCGATCGTGGTCTGCGCTGTGACATAGACATGCGCGATCAGTTTGCAGTTCGCGCCAATCACGACGTTGGGCCCGATGATGCAATAGGGACCGATCGTGGTCCCCTCGCCGATCACAGCGCCATCCTCAACCCGCGCGGTTGGATCGATCGTACCCATCAAGCAGCCAGCCCATCGATTTGGACGCGAATATCACGCGTTTTCGGGTGGTTAGCGCGGCATCCTGATGCTGTCCAGTGACGTATCGTTACGTCATGTTGCGATGCGCTTCGCGCCGGAGCTGCGAAGTCGTCGTCGGGCCACGGTCTTTCATGGCCCGGCCAAACCTAGCTGCCGGCGCGCGCGATCCATTCGCTGGCCTGCACGCGCCCGACCAGAACGGCCGGACCAGAGGCGCTGATCTTGTAGACAAGCGCCTCACCCTCGCGGATATCGGAAAATTCCTTACCGAAGGCATCGGCGACGTTGGTCTTGTGCGTTACCGCCAGATTGTTGACGCCGGCCTTCGGAGGCGCGTTCACCAGATCGCGCACGGCACCTCCGGCCTTGACGTTCTTGCCGTCCGGATTTGCCATCGCGGACAAACTGCCCGCGCCGCTGTCGGTCAATGCGTCGACCGGGGAAACGTCCTTGCCGCCGAGCAATTTGCCGGTTTCGACTGCGCGATTGAGCCGGCTTGTATAGACCTCGCCGATCGGCACGCCGAGCTTCTTGAGCGCGGCGCCGGTCTCACGCGCCATGTGGCGGCCTTTTTCGCTCAATTGCCGCTGCGCGCTCATGTCTTCGAACTTGAAGGGGTAGACGTCCTTCTGGCTGTCATCGGTGGCGCCGTGCCGGAACACCAGGACATAGCCGCCATCCCTCAGCGCCGCGACCAGCGCGTCGAGATCGGCTGCCCGAACGGGCGGCGACGCGACCAGCATGACGAGCAAACAAACGATGATGGATGAAAGCCTGTTCACGAACGCCTCCGTTGAAAAGCGTGACCCCGACCACCCCCGTCAGGAGACTTCCACGATCGCCCCGGCGCTGGTTCGAGTACAAGTAAGGAAACAAGAATATCAGAAAAGAGGTCGGTTGTATGACGGATAAATTCAATCCGTCAGCATCGCGCCGACATCGGCCTCGGCCACCACGCTGCCATTCACCTTGGCGTCGCCGTGGAACCACCACATCGCCTTGCGACGGCCGATCGAGCGCATGTGGTACTCGATGGTATCGCCGGGCATCACGGGTTTCCGGAACTTGCACTTGTCGATGGTGAGGAAATACACCGCGCGCGGTTTTTCGGTGCCTTCGACCGACTTGATGCCGATGACGCCGGCGGTCTGCGCCATGGCCTCGATCATCATCACACCGGGATAGACCGGCCGCTCGGGAAAATGGCCGAGGAACGGCGGCTCGTTGTAGGTGACGTTCTTGATTCCGATGCCTGAATAATCGGTCCGGATCTTGATCACCCGGTCGATTAGCAGCATCGGATAACGGTGCGGGAGCGTCTTGAGGATCTCGTTGATATCCACGAGCTCGAATCTGACCGCGGCCTCCTCCATCACTCCCGCCCCTCGCCTTTCGGATCGGCCGTGCCACGCTGCGCCAGTCGCTCCACTGCAATAATCTCCTTGAACCACTGCTTGGTCGGTTTTGCAAAGAATCCGCCCCAGCGGCCGTTGGGCGGGATGTCGTCCTTCACCCCGCTCATCGCCGTGACCTGGGCGCCGTCGCCGATCTTGAGGTGGTTATTGATGCCCACCTTGGCGCCCAGCGCAACGTTGTCACCAATCGTCAGGCTGCCCGCGAGCCCGATCTGCGCCGCGAGCAAGCAGTGCCGGCCGATGGTTACATTGTGGCCGACCTGGACCTGATTGTCGATTTTGGTGCCTTCGCCAATCACCGTATCGCGAAGGCTGCCGCGATCGATGGTGGTGCCGGCGCCGATCTCGACATGGTTCTGGATCAGCACCCGGCCGGTCTGCGGTACCTTCAGATGGCCGTCGGGACCGAAGAAGATGAAGCCATAGCCGTCCTGCCCAATGCTGCAGCCGGGGTGGATCAGCACGTTGTTGCCGATCAGGGCAAACTGGATCGCGGTGCGGGCGCCGACATTGCAGTCGCGGCCGATCTTGACGTCGGCGCCGATGATGGCGCCCGCGCCGATCACGGTGCCGGCGCCGATCTCGACGCGGGGTCCGATCACCGCCAGCGGATCGACGATAACGTCGTCCTCGAGGTGGGCCGAGGAGTCGATGATGGCGGACGGTGCGATGCCGTCATTGCCGAACCAGGATTGCGGACGAAGTGCATCGGCGTGCCATTCACGCGCCAGCTTCACGAAGGCACGAAACGGCTGTGCCGCCCGCAGCACCGCCACGTGGGCCGGCACCTGGGCCTCGAATCGCGGGCTGACAAGAACCGCGCCGGCCTTGGTCGCCTTGAGCTGGTCAGCGTATTTGAGGTTGTCGAAGAACGCCAGATGCATGGGGCCGGCTTCGTCGAGCGACGCAAGCGCCCTGATCTTCTGACCGCCGCGCGCAGGGTCGGCCAATACCACTCCCGTCAACGCGGCCAGTTCGGCCAGCGTCGTGGGGGCAGGTTGCTTGAAGAATATCGGCTGCGCCATTCCATCCGTCAAAGTCTGGCCGGCCTTCACATCAGAGCGCCGACCCCGAAAAACGGAGCCGGCCTCCTTTTGCGTCGGGCGTTCCTGTCACGCGGACCCAGTCACGCGGATCTGGGTCCGTTCGCTTCAAGATACCTCAGAACGAGGTGCCGCCGCCAAACTTGAATTCCTGCACGCGGTCATACTGGCCCTTGGTAAGCGGAACCGCGTAATCGAAGCGCAGCGGACCGAATGGCGAGGCCCAGATGATACCGACACCGACCGAACTGCGAACGACGTTGCCGTTGTCATACTGCAGTCCCAAGCAGGTTCCGGCATTGGCATTCGTCGTGTTCGTCGCCTGGGTCGGCTTGATGCAGCCGGGCGTATTGACCTCACCCGTCGCCGCCCACGATGTCGGCCCCTTGTAATCGAACAGTCCGCCGGCGTCGGCATAGACCGAACCCTTGAGCCCGACTTCCTTCGGCAGGAACCAGAACGGCATCTGCAGTTCCAGCGAAGCGCCCCAGTACTTGGTGCCGCCAAGCGCGTCACGCGTGCCGAAGGGATTGAGATCGCGCGGACCGATTCCGTTCGGCGCAAAACCGCGAACCAGGTTCGGACCCATCTGGAAGTGATCGAGCATACGCAGTTCACTGCCGCCGAACTGGTTCAGCATGCCGCCCTGCAGACGGATCAGGCCGACGATATCGGCAACCAGCGGGGTGTAATACTTCGCGTCGATCGCCGACTTGATGTACTTCACATCGCCACCGACGCCGGCGAAGTCCTGCTTCCAGTCGATCAGCAAGCCGTCGGTCGGGTTCTTGTTGTTGTCCAGCGTGTTGTAGTTCAGCGAGTAGCCGACCGACGAGGTCAGCGCCTTGCCGCTTTGCAGCTCCCTACGGACCGGCAGCGAAGCTTCGCCGTCGCTATAGCACCACAGGCCCGTGCCGGAGGTATCAGTGGCGGTCTGGCCGCCCGAGTTGAGCGTCCCGCCGTTAACGCCGCCGTTCAGATTCGCATACGCCGGCGACGGATTGAACGCGAGCAACGAATTCGACGAATTGTTGTTACAGTTCGCCAGCGAACTCGGCAGCTGGATTTCCTGCTGATAGATCGAGTAGCGCAACTGGAGCGCCAGATCTTCCCGCAGGGTGAAGCCGAGTCGCGGGCTGAAGCCAAGCGTCTTGGTGCCGTAGGCGATGTAGCTGTTGGCCAGTTGCTCGCGATAGAACAGGTCGAGGCCGAGGGCGACGCGATAGTCGAACAAATACGGATCGACGAACGACAGCGAACCGCCGCGCGCATACTGACCGTAGGTCACGGCTGCCTTCGCATACAGGCCGCGGCCAAGGAAGTTGCGCTCGGAGATGCTGACTTCGGCCAGCGCGCCGTCGGTGGTCGAGTAACCGCCCGAGACCGAGAAGTCGCCGGTCGACTTTTCCTCGAGATCGACGACCAGGATCACGCGATCGGTCGACGAGCCGGGCTCGGTCACGATCTTCACGCTCTTGAAGAAGTCGAGGTTCTTCAGGCGGCGCTCAGCGCGATCGACCAAGGCACGGTTATAGGCGTCGCCTTCGGACAGGTCGAACTCGCGGCGAATCACGTAGTCGCGGGTGCGGGTGTTACCGCGGACATTGATCCGCTCGATATAGGTGCGGGGACCCTCGTCGATGGCGAACACGATCGAAACGGTATGCGCTTCGAAATTGCGATCACCGCGCGGGCGCACCACGGCGAATGCGTAGCCGCGCCGCGACGCCTCGATCTGCATTTCCTCGACGGATTTCTCCAGCGCCTCGGCATTATAGACCGAGCCCACGGTGACCCGCGAGAAGCTGCGCATCGATGTGGCATCGAGGGTCGCGATCGAGGTCTGGAAATCGACATTGGCAACGCGATATTGCTGCCCTTCCTCGATCTTGAAGGTGACCAGGAAGCCCTTCTTGTCGGGATCGTATTCGGTCAGCGCGGCCACCACCTGCACGTCGGCATAGCCGTTCTTGAGATAGAAGCGGCGAATCAGATCGCGGTCAGCCTCGACCCGGTCCGGATCGTAGACGTCGGCGCCGCCGAGGAAGCTCAGCAGGTTGGATTCGCGGGTCTTGATCACGTCCTTCAGGCGATAGGAGGAATAGGCGACGTTGCCGACGAATTCGATCGACCGCACGCCGGTCTTGCTGCCCTCGGTAACCGTGAAGATCAGGTCGACGCGGTTATTCGGCTGCTCGATGATTTCAGGGGTCACGCGCACGTCGTAGCGGCCGGAGCGCCGGTAGATTTCGGCGATACGCTGGGCATCCGACTGGACCATCGGGCGCGAGAACGTGCCGCGCGGCTTGGACTGGATTTCAGCCGAAAGCTGCTCGTCCTTGACCTTCTTGTTACCTTCGAAGGCGATGCGGCCGATCACGGCGTTTTCGACCACCGTCACGACCAGCCGGCCACCGACCTGGTTGATTCGCACATCCTGGAACAGGCCGGTCTCGATCAGCGCCTTGAGGCCGTCGTCGATCTGGGCTTGCCCAAGCCGGCCGCCGGGGCCTGGCTTGAAATAGGAACGGATGGTCTCGACCTCGACACGCCGGTTGCCTTCAACGGCGATCGACGCCGCGGTCTGCGCCACAGCAGGCCCAGAAACCAGCACGCCCCCCATTGGCGCGGCAACCATGATCAGAGCGCCCAAAAGAGCTCCCCGCACTCGCATTCCCAACATCATGCGCAAAGCGCCCTCGTCATTCATTTGCCGATCCGCACCCCTACGAACCGGCAGATTCCCAAAGTCGTTCCGCTTGTAGCCAATTTCGAGAGGGCGGCAAACCAGACATCGCGGTGCGATTCCATTTTCATTCCAAGACGTTGCCAATGGGCAACGTCACAAAAAAGCCGCGGCTAGGATTTGCCGAACAACCCCTTCAGCCACGGCACCTGATGGAAATCATTATAGAAAGCGAAAACCATCAGCATCAGAACCAGGACCAGACCCACACGGAATCCGTATTCCTGCGACTTTTCCGACAAGGGACGACCCCGAAGCACCTCGGCCGCATAGAACATAAGGTGACCGCCATCGAGCAAGGGAACCGGGAACAGGTTCAGCAATCCGATCGAAATGGACAGCACTGCTGCCAGATGCAGCAAGGGAATCAGTCCAAGGGTGGCAACCTGCCCCGAAATCTGCGCGATCCGAATCGGCCCGCCGATCTGGTCCGCACTCGCCCGCCCGGTAAAGATGTTGCCGATATAGGTCAGCGTCTGGTCGATGACGAACCAGGTTTCCTTGATTCCCAACCAGAACGCGGTGGCCGGGTCGACCTTCTCGGTGGTGACTTCGCCCGGCGAGGTGGCGCGGGTGATGCCGAGGATGCCGAGACGCTGCGTGTTGCCGAACGGGTCCTTCACTTCACGCAGTTCCGGCGTGCCCTTCAGCTCCAGCGTGGAATCGCCGCGCTTGACCGTGAAGGTCAGGGTGTCGCCGGCGCGGGTGCTGACCAGGCGCTGCATGTCGGAGAAGCTGCCGATCCTCTTGCCGTCGATCGCGGTGACGATATCGCCGACCTGGAACCCGGCCCGCTCGGCGGCGCTGGAGGCTTCGATCTTATCGACGCGCGCCGTGGTGCTCGGCTTGCCGAAGAAGGTGAAAAGGCAGGTGAAAATGACGATCGCCAGGATGAAATTCGCGATCGGACCGGCGGCGACGATGGCTGCCCGCGCGCCGACTTTCTTGTGGTGGAAGCTGCCGGCCCGCTCCTCTGCGGTCATGTGGGCGAGCGTTTCTGCCGATGCCGGCGTCGAGGCTTCCGATTCGTCGCCGAAGAACTTCACGTAGCCGCCGAGCGGGATCGCGGAAATCTTCCAGCGCGTGCCATGGCGGTCGTTGAAGCCGGCGAGTTCCGGTCCGAAGCCGAGCGAGAACGTCAGCACCTTCACGCCGGCCCAGCGGGCGACCAGAAAATGGCCGAGCTCATGGAAGAACACGACGATGGTCAGGACGAACAAAAAGGGGATGATGTAGCCGACGAGCCCATGGCCCAACGTATTGAAAGTATTTAGAAAAAAGTCGGTCATCAGATTCCCCTCGACAAGAGCCGATGGCTCCGCCCCCAACCCTCTAGGATGCCTTTAAGGCGATTTGAGGCAATAGGACGGCAGCTCGATTTCGCGCGTTATGGTCAACGGAAATGGCGTCGTCGGCCGAGTTCAAAGGCGCCAGGTTCCCGCCGCGAATCCAGTCGTTGAGGGTGGCTTCAACGAGACGCGCGATCGCCCCGAACCTGATCTGTCCGGCAATGAACGCGGCCACCGCCACTTCATTGGCTGCGTTGAAGACCGTCGTCGCACCACGGCCCGTACGTAGCGATTCGTAGGCCAGCCGCAAGCCCGGGAACCGCTCGAAATCCGGCGCCTCGAAGGTCAATTGGCCGATTTTCGCGAGATCCAGCCGCGCCGACGGGCCGACGATTCGGTCGGGCCAGCCGAGGCAATGCGCGATCGGGATGCGCATGTCGGGGGCGCCGAGCTGCGCTACCACGGAGCGGTCGGAGAATTCGACCATGCCGTGGATGATCGACTGCGGATGCACGAGCACATCGATTTCATCGGCGCTCAGCGCGAACAAATAGGAAGCCTCGATGACTTCGAGGCCCTTGTTCATCATCGACGCCGAATCGATGGTGATCTTCTGGCCCATGCTCCAGTTCGGATGCTTGAGGGCCTGCGCCAGCGTCGCCTGCTCGATGTCCCTGGCGGCCCAGGTGCGGAACGGGCCGCCGGATGCGGTGATGATCACCCGCACCAGTTCCTCGCGATTGCCGGACGACAGCGCCTGGAACAGCGCGTTGTGTTCGGAATCCGCCGGCAGGATGCAGGCACCGGCCTTGGCCGCGCGCTGCATGAAGAAATCGCCGGCGCACACCAGGCATTCCTTGTTGGCGAGCGCCACCGCCGCGCCGCGGTCGACCGCGGCCAAAGCGGGCTTCAGCCCAGCCGCGCCGCTCACCGCCGCCATCACCCAGTCGGCAGGACGCGCCGCAGCCTCGATGACCGCGCTTTCGCCGGCGCCGCATTCGATGCCGGTGCCCGCCAGCGCATTCTTCAGTTCGCCGAGCCGCGCCGGATCGGCGATCGCGGCAAACTGCGCGCCGAATTCTTTGGCCAGTTTGGCCAGCGCATCGACGTTGGAATTCGCCGTCAGCGCGACGACCGAATAGCGATCACGCGCGCCGCGCAGCAGATCCATGGTGCTGTCGCCGATGGAACCGGTGGCGCCCAGCACCGTCACGGTGCGTACGTCCCCCATCGGGACCTTGTTATTCCGCAATGGAACTGCGCTCATATTTTCACCAAACCATAAGACCGCGGCCGACGCCATCCGCGCCGCCCCGGAGAAAGCCGAAAACTGCCGCCAAAACGACGGCTGCGACAAACCCGTCCAGGCGATCCATTAGCCCGCCGTGGCCCGGAATAATGTGACTTGAGTCCTTTACGCCGAAACGCCGCTTCACGGCCGATTCAAAGAGGTCGCCGAGCTGCGAGACGGCCGAAAGCGCGCCCGAAAGCATCAATAGCGGTCCGATTCGACCCAGATCGAAGGCGGCAAAGCCTGCCGCCACGGCGAGGCTGGCAGCCAGACCGCCGACCGCGCCCGCCCAGGTCTTCTTCGGGCTGACGCGGGGCCAGAGTTTTGGTCCGCCGATGCCACGGCCCGCGAAATAGCCGCCGCTATCGGTCACCCATACGATCAGCAGCACGAACATCAGCGCGGCGAATCCCTTGACGGGATCGAGGCGCAACAGCACCGAGGCCATCTCGGCCGCCGCCGCGTATAAAAAACCCGCTGCCGCCCAGTTTCGCCGCTCCGGCACGATCGCCGCGACCGCCACGAAACCGACGCCGAGCACGACCAGCGCGGCATCGAGCCGGCCGGACGCCAGACAAACCCCGGCGATGACCAGCGCAGCCACGCCGGGCAGCATCGCACGCGTCACGCCGGCGAGCCCCACGACCGCGAGCCATTCCACGAACAGGCCGATGGCCGCCAGCGTCACCAGCGAGGTCCAGAGCCAGCCACCCGCATAGGCAATCGCGACGGCAATCGGGATCAATACCGCAGCCGCGGCGATACGCATGATGAGATTGCGCGAATCGGATTCGCGAATTCGCGAATCGGATTGGCCTGCCGGCGGCGCGGCCTTGTCCTCGGTCACGAGCCGGTTTTCGCGGCCAGGCCGCCGAAACGGCGTTCCCGTCTGGCGTATTCGGCAATCGCGCTTTCCAGCGCCGCCTTGTCGAAATCCGGCCAGTGGATCGGCACGAAAACCAGTTCGCTATAGGCCGCCTGCCACATCAAGAAGTTCGATAGCCGCTGCTCGCCGCTGGTGCGGATGATCAGGTCGGGATCGGGAATGTCGGGCGCATCGAGATAGCGGCCGAGCGCATCGGCGTCGATCGACGCCGGATCGCGCTTGCCCTCGGCCACTTCGCGCGCCAGCTTTTGCGCGGCGTTGGCGATTTCCTGGCGCGATCCGTAGTTGAAGGCCACGACAAGATTGAGCTTCGTGTTGCCGCGGGTCAGTTCCTCGGCTTCGTTCAACAGCGTGCAGATATCGGGCTCGAGCCCTGCCCGCTCCCCGATCACGCGCACGCGCACGCCGTCGCGATGCAGCGTCGCCAGATCGTTGCGGATGAACCGACGCAATAGCCCGAACAGATCGCCGATTTCGGTCGCCGGCCGCGACCAGTTCTCCGAGCTGAACGAGAAGATCGTCAGATATTGCACACCGAGTTCATGGGCGGCGCGAACGACGCGGCGCAGCGCGTCAACGCCGCGGCGGTGGCCTTCGGCACGCGGCAGGCCGCGCGCGGCGGCCCAGCGCCCGTTTCCGTCCATGATGATCGCCACATGCAACGGGACGGATCGATCCGGTCCTTCCGTGGCGGGGGCGGCGGCGTTCGGCATTATCTGAATTCCAGGACCAATATCGATGACCAATCTCGATTCTTGGACGTTGCCGTCAAACGGTGAGGATTTCCTTTTCCTTCGCCGCAAGCAACTGATCGATTTCCGCAATCGTTCCGTCGGTCGCCTTTTGCACCTCGTTGGCGAGCCGCTCCTGATCGTCTTCGGAAATCTCGTGATTCTTCTCGAGCTTCTTGACGATATCCAGCCCGTCACGACGGACATGGCGGACGGCCACCTTGGCGGCTTCGGCGTATTTATGCGCGACCTTCACCAGTTCCTTGCGCCGTTCCTCGTTGAGTTCGGGAATCCGCAAGCGCAGCACCTGCCCTTCGGTCGCAGGCGACAGGCCGAGGTTGGAATCGACGATCGCCTTCTCGACGGCCTTCACCATGGACTTGTCCCACACCTGCACGGAGAGCAGGCGCGGCTCGGGCACGCTGACGGTCGCGAGCTGGTTGAGGGGCATGTGCGAGCCGTAAGCCTCGACCTGCACCGGCTCCAGCATGGACGCCGCCGCGCGGCCGGTCCGCAAGCCGCCCAGTTCGTGCTTGAGCGCGTGGGTGGCGCCTTGCATGCGGCGCTTCAATTCGTTGATGTCAAAACCGGGCGTGGGCATAACACTCTCCCCTCCTTAGAAACCAGCCGCCAGCGTCTTAAGGCCGGCGGTACGAAGCAGCACTGGCCATTTCAGCCGGCAACCACCGTGCCGTGGCCGGTCCCGCGCAGGATCGCGCCGATCGAACCCGGCTCGGCGATCGAGAATACGATGATAGGCAGTGACGTCTCGCGGGCAAGCGCGAATGCGGTCGCATCCATCACCTTATAGTCGCCGGCAAGCGCCTGCGAATGCGTCAGCCGATCGAAGCGCTTGGCCGACGGGTCCTTTTTGGGATCGGCACTGTAAACGCCGTCGACATTGGTGGCCTTGAGCACGGCCTGCGCCCCGATCTCGGCCGCCCGCAACACCGCTGTCGTGTCGGTGGTGAAGAACGGATTGCCGGTTCCGCCACCGAGCAGCACGATTCGCCCTTCGGACAGGTATTTGTGCGCTGCACTGCGGGTAAACAGCTCGGAAATCTCGGGCATCACGAACGCCGACAGGGTCCGCGCCGGCGTACCCTTGCGCTCGATCGCGGCCTCCAGCGCCAGGCAGTTCATCATGGTGGCGAGCATGCCCATGGTGTCGCCGGTCGGGCGCGACACGCCGCGCGAGGAGACTTCCACGCCACGGACGATGTTGCCGCCGCCGATCACGACGGCCACTTCGACGCCGAGCTTCTGGGCCGCGATCAAATCGTCGGCGATGCGGTCGATGGTGGGCTGGTCGATACCGAAGGAGTGGCTGCCGGCGAGATACTCGCCCGAGAGTTTGATCACGACGCGACGATAGACCGGCTCAGCCATGACGTGATCGCTTTCCTTGACGCGCGGCAACTCCAGATTTACGCGACCGTTTCAGCATCTCCCGGCGGCTTCTTCTGCCCGCTGGCCGCCGCGACCTCGGCTGCGAAATCGGATTCCTGCTTTTCGATTCCCTCACCGAGAGCATAGCGCACAAACCCGGTGATCTTCACCGGCGCGCCGATCCTGCCTTCGGCTTCCTTCACCGCCTGGGCGACCGACTTGCCCTTTTCGTCGTGGATGAAGGCCTGCTCGAGCAGGCAGACTTCCTTGTAATAGGTCTTCAGGCCGGACTCGACGATCTTCTCGATCACGTTCTCCGGCTTGCCCTGCTGACGGTACTTGTCGGCCAGCACGTCCTTTTCGCGCTTCACGGTCTCCGGATCGAGACCGGAAGGGTCCAGCGCCTGCGGATTGGTCGCGGCCACATGCATCGCGAGCTGACGGCCAAGCTGGCCGAGCTCATCGGTCTTGCCGGTGGATTCCAGCGCGACCAGCACGCCCATCTTGCCGGCGCCTTCGATTACCGCGCCATGGACGTAGCTCGACACCACGCCCGTGGTCACTTCGAGCGAAGCCGCGCGGCGCAGCGACATGTTCTCGCCGATGGTCGCAATCGCATCCGAAATCGCGGTCTCTACGGTGAAGTCACCGACCTTGGCCGCCTTGATCGCTTCCACGTCGCTGCCGACGCGCAGCGAGACCTGGGCGATCATCTTGACCAGGCCCTGGAACTGCTCGTTGCGCGCCACGAAATCGGTTTCAGAGTTGACTTCGACCACGACGCCCTTGGTGCCTGACGTCAGCGCGCCGATCAGGCCTTCGGCGGCGACCCGGCCGGCCTTCTTGGCGGCCTTCGACAGGCCCTTCTTGCGGAGCCAATCCTGCGCTTCCTGCATGTCGCCATTGGTTTCGGTCAGCGCTGCCTTGCAGTCCATCATGCCTGCGCCGGTCGACTCGCGCAATTCCTTGACCATCGCCGCAGAGATCGTTGCCATCGTCGGATATCCTTCTTGCCTGAGAGCCTCGGGCGCGGCGCGCAATTTGCGCCGTGCCGCCTCAAGCTCCAGGGAATGTCGTAATCTGGGGATCAGAACCGGTGGCCGGAAGACCCGGCCACGCGGCGTACCGATGATTATTCCGCTTCCGCGGTCAGCGTCTTGGCCTGGGCAACCCAGGCATCGGCGCGGCTCGGAAGACCGACCTCTTCGCCGATCTTGTGCGCGGTATCGTGGTCGAGTTCGGCGAGCTGCCAGTAATGGAAGATGCCGAGGTCGTTGAGCTTCTTCTCGATCGCCCCCGACACGCCGGTGAGCTTCTTGAGGTTGTCGGCGGTGCCGCGCGGACCGGCCAGACCCTGGAAGCCGGTCGGCTGCGGTGCCGCCGGAATCTCTTCGCGGGCCGGCTGGGCGGAGGCGCCGATATCGATGCCGTGATCGCCCTGCGCGCGCGAGATGCCGTCGATGGCGGCGCGCGCAATCAGGTCGCAATACAGCGAAATCGCGCGACCGGCGTCGTCATTGCCCGGCACCACATAGGTGATGCCCTTGGGGTCGGAATTGGTATCGACGATCGCGGCGACGGGAATGTTGAGCCGCTGCGCTTCCTGGATCGCGATGTCTTCCTTGTTGGTGTCGATCACGAAGATCATGTCGGGAAGACCGCCCATGTCCTTGATGCCGCCCAGCGAACGGTCGAGCTTGTCGCGCTCGCGCTGCAGCGTCAGCCGCTCCTTCTTGGTGTAGGAGTTGGCCTCGCCGCCCGCCAGCACCTCGTCGAGATGACGCAGGCGCTTGATCGAGCCGGAAATCGTCTTCCAGTTGGTCAGCGTGCCGCCGAGCCAGCGCGAATTGACGAAATACTGCGCCGAACGCTTCGCTGCATCGGCGACGCCGTCCTGCGCCTGGCGCTTGGTGCCGACGAACAGGATACGGCCACCCTTGGCGACGGTGTCACTGACCGCCTTCAGCGCGGTGTGCAACAACGGCACGGTCTGCGCGAGGTCGATGATGTGGATGTTGTTGCGGGCACCGAAGATGTAATCCGCCATCTTCGGATTCCAGCGGTGCGATTGGTGGCCAAAGTGCACGCCAGCTTCCAAGAGCTGACGCATGGAAAAATCGGGTAGCGCCATAGTGATAGTTCTCCGGTTGGTTCCTCCGGAAACGTGTGAGCAAACGAGCCTGCTGGCCCGGTTGCCACCGGACGGCCTTTGAGAGCCATGTTTCCGTGTGAGATGGCGCGCTGTATAGCCGGATTTCAGCCAGAAGCAAGGAAATACGGCCGGTTCTCAGCCAATCGGCGGCATGGTGCCTCCAAGGCACCCGGCTCCTTCCGCAGCGCGAGGCCCCGACACAAAAAGTGCGAAAACAACCCCATGCAAAGTAGAAACCCCGATCGCGAGAGGTTTTATAATACCTTTCACGATCGGGCTCCGGCGAACCGTTGCCCTAGGCACCGCCGGTCGGCCGCTCAGGCGGGATCGGACGTCAACTCACCATGCGCTGGCGGTCTTCCCAATACGGCTTGCGCAATTCGCGCTTGAGGATCTTCCCTGCACCGGACAATGGCAACGGGGTCTGCGTCACCTCGACACTGCGCGGGCATTTGTAGCCTGCGATCAACGTCTTGCAGAAATCCATCAACTCGTCGGGGGTTGCCGTCGCGCCGGGCCTGGCCACGACGATGGCGTGAACCTGCTCGCCCCAGCGCTCGCTCGGGATACCGATCACGGCGCATTGCGCCACCGACGGGTGCTGCGCCAGCGCGTTCTCGACCTCGGCCGAATAGACATTCTCTCCACCGGAAATGATCATGTCCTTGACGCGGTCGACCACGTAGACGAAGCCGTCATCGTCCATGTAGCCGCCGTCGCCGGTATGCATCCAGCCATCGATGACGGCCTTGGCGGTTTCCTCCGGCCGCTCCCAATAACCTATCATGACATTGTCGCCGCGCACGGCGATCTCGCCGACGGTGCCGGTGGGTACCGCCTTGTCGTCGGCATCGACGATCTTGATCTCACAGCCGAGTGTGGCCCGGCCGGCGCCGCGATGCCGGCCCTTGGCGCGACCGTCCCCGATATGCTCCTTCCAGTGCAGCAGCGTTGCGATCGGCGATAGTTCGGTCATGCCATAGGCTTGCGTGAACTGCACATTGGGCAAAGCCTTCATGGCCCGGCTGAGCACCGCATCGCTGATGACGGAGGCGCCATAGGCGACGCCGGTCAGCGACGACAGGTCGTAATCGCCAAGTTTCGGATGATCGACGAGCATCTGAATCATTGTCGGCACCAGCAGCACGTCGGTTACGCGATCGCGCTGAATCGCCGACGCGACACCGTCCGGCGTGAACCCCTGGATGACTACGTTGGAGCCGCCGCTCAGCAGCACCGAATACATCGCAGCGCCATTGGCGAGGTGGAACATCGGCGCGGCATGCAGGTAGACCGTGCTGCTCGGCCAGAGACCTTCGCCCAGCGCATTGAGCGCATTGACCATCAGGTTGCCGTGGCTGAGCATCACACCCTTGGAGCGCCCGGTGGTGCCGCCGGTATAGAAGATGCCGGCAAGGTCGCTGCTCCCGCGCATCACATCCTGCATCGGGCTGGAACGCGCGATCAGCGCCTCAAGGCCCTCCATGCCGGCGGGCGTGTCGCCGTCGTCGGCATAAATCAGCTTGAGGCCCGGGATCGCGGTCGCGAGTGTCGCGCCGACCGCGGCGAAGGCCTTGTCGACGAACAGGATGCCGGCGCGACAGTCGCGCATGGCGTCTTCGTTCTCCAGCGGGCTCCAGCGGATATTGAGCGGCACGATCACGGTGCCGGACCAGCCGGCCGCCAGATAGAGTTCGAGATAGCGATCGGAATTGAGCGACAGGATCGCGACGCGGTCGCCGGGTTGCGCGCCGAGCGACCGAATGCCGGCCGCCAGCCGTGCCACGCGGTCGCCGACCTCCCGCCAGTTCTTGCGCCGATCGCCGCAGACGATGGCAAGGCCGTTCGGATTGACCTGCAGCGCGCGCCGCAGCCCGTGCGTGACGTTCATCGTGATACTCCCCGTGACTTGCGTTTCCCGACTGACGGTTTGCCCGCCTTTTTCCGTGTTGATTTGACCGCGAGTCCCTCGGTGAGGCGGATCGCGAATTCCCCGGCGATGGCCTCCGCTTCGAGCGCGCCGTTCGGCAGGTACCAGTGACCGATCCAGTTCAGCGCGCCCGCAATCGCAAAGGCGGAAAGCTTGACGTCGCACGGCCTGATCGATCCGTCGTTGACCCCCTGCCCGATATAGTCGCGAAAGGCCTGGTCGATCTTCTTCTTGGCCAAGCGAACGATTTTGCGGTTGTGCTCGGTGAGGTCGCGGATATCGAAGCGCACCAGGCTCTTGCCGTAGTCGGTGGTCATCGTCTCGGCGTAGCTGACAATCAGCTTGCGCAATTTCTGCAGTCCGGTGCCGCCGGCAACGGCGATTTCATCGATGCGCTCGTCGACACGCTCGGCGCCGATCGCCCAGCATTCGTAGAGGATTTCGTCCTTGCTGCGGAAATAATTGTAGAGCGCGGGCTTGGTGATGTTCAGCCGCTCGGCCACGTGGTTGAGCGTGGTGCCGTGATAGCCCTGCTCCAGAAACAGCGCCACGGCGGTCCGCAGCACGGCTTCACGCTTCTCGTCACGGGCACGACGTCGGCTCTCGAACGGCATCCAGGGCGACTGGCCGGTCGGGGAAGGGGCTGATCCGTCCATCCTTGAGTGATCCCGGCGCGGTTGACTCGACGATTAAGCTGTCCGTATATTACCCATGGGTAAGAAAAAGTCCATTGGGTAATTTAAGGGAGCGCACCATGACATCCAGCGTCCATGTTGCCGGCGTCGGCATGATCCCCTTCGTCAAGCCGGGTGCAAATGCCCCCTACCCGGCAATGGGCGCCGAAGCGACCGGGCTCGCGCTCGCGGACGCCGGCATCAGCTACGACATGATCCAGCAGGCCTATGTCGGTTATGTCTATGGCGACTCGACCTGCGGCCAGCGCGCGCTCTACCAGGTCGGCATGAGCGGCATTCCCATCATCAACGTGAACAACAATTGCTCGACCGGTTCGACCGCCCTGTTCATGGCACGTCAGGCGATCGAATCCGGCGCGCTCGACTGCGTACTGGCGCTCGGCTTCGAACAGATGAAGCCCGGTGCACTCGGCGCGGTGTTCACCGACCGGCCCAGCGCATTCGACGAGTTCGACGCGGCCGCCAACCAGCTCGTCGATGCCCCCGGCATACCGCTGGCGCTGCGCTATTTCGGCGGCGCGGGCCTCAGTCACATGAAGAAATACGGCACGCCGCTGTCATCGTTTGCGAAGGTCCGCGCCAAGGCGAGCCGACACGCCAGGAACAATCCGCTGGCGCTGTTCCGCAAGGAAGTCACCGCCGACGACGTCATGAACGATCAGGTGATCTGGCCCGGGGTCATGACCCGCCTGATGGCCTGCCCGCCGACCTGCGGCGCCGCAGCCGCCGTGCTGGTATCGGAGAGGTTCGCCAGCAAGCATGGCCTGAACCAGCAAGTCCGTATCGCCGCGCAGGCGATGACGACAGACACGGCCTCGACCTTCAACGCCGGCGACATGATGAAGGTGGTCGGCTTCGACATGACGCAAAGCGCGGCCAACAAGGTGTACGAGGCCGCCGGCGTCGGGCCCGAGGATATCGACGTCGTCGAACTGCACGACTGTTTCGCGCAAAATGAGCTGATCACCTATGAGGCCCTCGGCCTCTGTCCCGAAGGCGGCGCGGAACGCTTCATCGACGAAGGCGACAACACCTATGGCGGCAGGTTCGTCACCAATCCGTCCGGCGGACTGCTATCCAAGGGCCACCCGCTCGGCGCCACCGGGCTGGCGCAATGCTACGAGCTGACCCGCCAGTTGCGCGGCACCGCCGACGCCACGCAGGTCGATGGCGCCCGCCGTGGATTGCAGCACAATCTCGGTCTCGGCGGCGCCTGCGTCGTCACCCTCTACGAACGCGCCTGAGGCCGCACATGGTCGATCATTCCGTTGTCGGGCGAAGCCTCGCGCCGGTTACCGCACATGTCGAACCCGGGCGGCTGCGGTTTTTCCGGGAGACGCTCGGCGAGCGCAATCCTGTTTACACCGATGCCGAAGCCGCCAAAGCCGCCGGCTACGCCGCACTGCCGGTGCCGCCGACCTATCTCTTTTGTCTGGAAATGATGGACGCCGAACAGGCCTTCGAATTCCTGGACGTGCTCGGCGCCGACCTAAAGCAGGTGCTGCACGGCGAACAGCGCTTCACCTACCTCGCCCCGGTCATGGTCGGCGATACGCTGCGCTTCGAGCCGCGCATCGCCAGCATCACCGACAAGAAAGGTGGCGCCATGACCCTGGCCGTCGTCGAAACCAAGGTCACCAACCAGCACGGAGTCCATATCGCGGACTGCTCCCGCACGGTCGTGGTGCGGAACAAGGTGGCCGCATGAGCGAGACCTCCAACCGTCAGCTTGCGGTCGGCGACCGCGTCCTGCGCAAGGAATTCCCGCCGATCAGCCGTCACAAGCTCGCGCTCTATTGCGGCGCATCGGGGGACCACAATCCGATTCACGTCGATCTGGATTTCGCCAAGGCCGCCGGATATCCCGATGTCTTCGCGCACGGCATGTTCGTGATGGCGTGCCTCGGCCAGGCCCTGACCGATGCGGTCCATCCCCCGCGGCTGCGCAGCTTTGCAACCCGCTTCATCGCCATCACCCAACTCGGTGCGCGCCTGACCTGCGAGGGCCATGTCACCGAACTCGTCGAACACAATGGCGAACGCTGCGCGAAGCTGGCGCTGACAACCAAAGACGAGAACGGCGACGTCAAACTTGCCGGCGAAGCCGTCATCGCGATCTAGATTCTCATTTTGACGCGTTTTCTTGACGTGACCCGGGTCCACTTCGCTGGAAACGCTATGCACCGGAAGGATTTCAAATGGCCAAGCTCAAGGGAAAAGTCGCCCTGATCACGGGATCGGGCCGCGGCATCGGACGGGCCATCGCCCTGAAACTCGCCAGCGAAGGCGCACGCGTCGTCGTCAACGACCTCGACGCCGCGCCGGGCGATGCCGTGGCTGCCGAGATCAGGGCGGCGGGCGGCGAAGCCATCGCGGTCAACGGCAGCGTCGCCGAACCGGGCTTTGCCGACCGCTTCGTCAAAGCCGCCACCGATACTTTCGGCGGGCTCGACATCATCGTCAACAACGCCGGCTACACCTGGGACTCGACGATCCAGAAGATGACGGACGAGCAATTCCAGGCCATGCTCGACGTCCACCTCGTGGCCCCTTTCCGGATTCTGCGCGCAGCTTCCGAGCCGATTCGGATCATGGCGAAGAAGGAAGCCGAGGCCGGCCGCGAAGTGTTCCGCAAGGTCGTCAATATCTCCTCGATTGCCGGACTTTACGGCAATGCGGGGCAAGCAAGCTATTCGTCGGCCAAAGCGTCCCTGATCGGACTGACACGAACGATGTGCAAGGAATGGGGGCGCTACAAGGTGAACGTCAATTGCGTCGCCTTTGGCTTGATCAACACCCGCCTCACCCAGCCGATCGAGGCGCAGCAGAAGACCATCGACGTCGCTGGCCGCGACATCAAGGTCGGGGTCCAGCCGCAGATGCTCGACGCCATGGCCCGGATGATTCCGCTCGGACGCGGCGGCACGCCCGAAGAAGCGGCGGATGCCGTCTATTTGTTCTGCAGTCCTGAATCCAATTATATCAGCGGTCAGGTGATCGTCGCCGGCGGTGGCCTCATCGTGTGAGGCCTGTCCGATGCAATACCGTTCATCCTGAGCGACCGACGAACTGGACGTGCTCGGCGACCAGATCCGCAGATTTTCGCCAGGTATCCGACACCGCACGTACCAAAATGGCGCGCCGCGGCCGATCGCGCCGCTGCTGTAGCGCAGCGGCAGCAAAGACGCGGGCGCCGATCAATCAGCAGCGCGCCCCCGGCGGGCACGCTCTCGCCGCTGGCGCCGGACGCGACGGAGGCGGAGCCATCCGAGGCGGCGGGGGCGCCGCCATTCGCGGGGGCGGAGGAGCCGCCATACGCGCAGGCGGCGGTGCGGCCATGCGCGGCGGCGGAGCAGCCATCCTCGGCGGCGGCGGCGGCGGCGCAGCCATCCGCGGAGGTGGCGCGGCCATCCTTGGTGGCGGCGACGGCGCGGCCATTCTTGGCGGCGGGGCTGCCATCCTCGGCGGCGGCGCTGCCATCCGAGGCGGCGGAGCCGACGGAGCTATGCGGGCTGCCGGTGGCGGCTGCCTTGCCGCATTCACCGCCGAAGGCGGGGGCGCGCGCCGCAATTCAGGCTGAGGCCTTGGCGAAATGGCGGCCGACGGCCGCAACGGTGCGCCGGGTGGCGGGACTGCCATCCTCGGCTGCCCCGCCGGAGCGATCGGATCGGTCGCGCTGGGCCCGGGCCGCATCCCGGGACCCCCCTGTGGCGAGCCGCCCGGCGCCACCCTTGCATTCGGCGTGACACCTGCAGGCGGCACGGCAGCGCTCGGCGGCGGCGGCGCGCCCCGGGCACCCGGGACTGGCAGCGGGTTGGGCCTTGGCGAGACTTGGTTCGAAGGCAGCCCCGCGGGCGCGTTGGCCGGCAACGGTGCGCTCGGCCGGCCAACCTGCCCCGGAGCGCCGGGCAAGCCGGTCCTCACGGCAGGATTGATCGCGGCACTCGGCGGCACCGGCGCCTTGCCCTGCTGGATCAGCGTTGCCCGCTGCGCCACCGCGGGCGGCAGTGTTGGCGTAGCGCCCCCGACCTGACCGGGCGCCACCGGCGCGCCGGGACGTCCGTTCGGCCGGCCGCCGGGGCCGCCCACCGGTGCACTACCCTCGCCGGCGCCGGGCCGCCGGTTGATGACAGTGTTGATGGCGGCGCGATTATGGATGTTGGCAAAGATGATGTTGTTCGGCGGCGGCGCGACATAACGCGGCGGCCGGTAATAGACCGGGATCGGCACGAAGTACGGCTGCGGCAGGATGAACAGTCCAATCGGCGGCGGCGGCGGCTCCAGGATCACGAAATCGTCCGGCGGCGGCGGCAGGTAGTAGATCGGCGCGGGCGGCGGTGCCACGAAATCGAACTCGGGATCGCCGAACGCCAGCACCGGCCGGTCAATATACATCAGCTCATCCGGCGGCGGCGGCGGCACGTCGTATTCGATGACGTCGAAGGTCGGCGGCGGCTCCAGCGACGCGGTGAGAATGGCGAGCCGGCGGCGCGCGTCGGCGGCATGCGGCCCGCGCGGATAGCGCTGCAGATAGGACCAATAGGCGTTCGGGGTGTCGGTGCGATAGGTGCGGCGCCAGGTGATCGCCTCGCGCCGCGCCGCCGCGATCGCCCTCACCCGCTTCGCCATGGGATCGTCGGGATAGGCGGCCAGAAAATCCTCGTAGGCCGGCAGCGTGTCGCGTTCCAGCGCCGCGGCATAGGCGTCCCGAACGCCGAGCTCGCGGATCGGCCTGCTGCGGGCGGCAGCGGCCTGATCGGCAGCGGGCGCGGCGGGCGCATCCGGTGCGCGCTCGAAGAAGGTAAAGGACGCATCGACCTTCTGGCTGTCCCACGGTACCTGCGCGCCCTTGCTCGCCTCGTTGACGCGAAGCCGCACGCGGTTGAACACCTCCGGCAACGGCAATCCGCCGGTCCGGATCATTTCGGCCAAGGACTGAGCGTAGACGCCATACGCCCCCTGCTCTGCCGGCGCGACCGTTCCGGGTGCGGCGTTGAAAGCGATCAGCATGCGCGGGTCCGCCTCGACCAGCGCGAGGCCGCTGGCGATCTGCCCCTCGATGAACGGCTGCTGCCGCGCCGCGTCCAGCACGACGATGCCGGCCTTCAGCGGCAGCGAAGCGAGCTGGCGGATGTAGTCGCCGGTGCGCAGCGCCTCGACCGGAACGTCGGTATCGCGGTTGATCGTTGAATCGACCGGCACAAAGTAGTTGTCGCCGGACAATTGCAGGCCGTAGCCGGCCAGATACACCATCGCGACCGTATCCGGTCCCGAGCTTTCGGCCTTGTTGATGAAGTCGCGAAAACTCTTGCGCAGCGTGTCGCCGTCGAGGTCGCGGGCGCCGATCACGTCGAAGCCGGCCGCCTGCAAGGTCTGCGCGATCAGGCCGGCGTCGTTGGCCGCGGTCGCCAGCGGCGATTTCGCATAGGCGCCATTGCCGACCACCAGCGCAATGCGCTTTTCCGGCGCTTGCGCGGCGGCGCGATCCAAATGTCCCGCCAGCCCCGATATCACGACCAGGCAAACCGAGAGGATCGAAAAATTTCTTGCAAAACGCATGGGATTCCACCCTGTCGCCGCCCCGCGGCATGGGACGCGCATTCAGCTGAACGTTTCTTGAACAATTGCGCTCGCAACAAGGCGCAGCATGACCAAATTGCGCCGGGTATCCCGCCGCTTTCCGGTTCCGTTCAGTCAGGACAGGCGGCCTCTATTGGGCCAGCCGAAGTTCGGCGATGGTGGTTCGCGCCGCCGTCTCATCCAAGGGAAAGAAATCGAGCGGTCCGGGATTGTCGTAACCCGAGGTCAATGCGGCGCTGAGCGCGAATCCCAGCAAGCCACCGCCGGTGCCGGCCGCGGCGGCCATCATGGCGTTCTTTCGCTTGCTGATCCGCGCCACGAAGAAATGAGTCTGGCCGGGCTGCGCCGTGATGGCGTAGCGCGTCACGCCCGGGAACGCGGCTTCCGTCGCCGTCAATTCACGCTGGCCACCCGGACGGTCGGCAAAGGCGAAAGTCCCGGTCTTAAGGCCAACGATCGGCGTGCCATCGAGCTGAACGTCCCACGCGCCGTCGACGATGCCGCCAAAACCTTTTTCACGCAGCACGACGATACGCGCATGTCCTGCTTTGGGCGGACCGACTTTTCGGGAGATCGCCGAGTAATCCAGTCCGCCCCTCTGTGTCTCGCAGCCGCCCAGCAGCAACACCGAGATCAGTAACGCCACGCCACGCCAAAACACAGCACACCCCAAAAATCCATTCCCCAGGGTTCAGTAACCAAAACCCGGAGGGGTTGCAACTTAACCCATCGGCATCCAAAGCGAAAAACATACGCTGTGGCGGCGCGGTATCACCGACGTCGCCATCTGTTACGCAATCCGAAATACGCCTATACCAGCCGTCGGTCGATCGTCGCCGGCGACGGTCTCATCGTTCGATGCGAGGGCTCAGATGCAATACCGTTCATCCTGGATGACCGACGAACTTGACGTGTTTCGCGACCAGTTCAGGAAATTCCTCGCCAGGGATCTGGCGCCGCACGGCGAAAAATGGCGCGAACAGAAGATGGTCGACCGGTTCGCGTGGCGGGCGCTGGGGGAAATGGGCGCGTTGCTGCCGAGCGTGCCGGAAGCCTATGGCGGCCTCGGCGCCACCTTCGCCTATGACGCCGCCGTCCTCGAGGACATCGAAACCGTGGTGCCCGAGATGACGACCGGCGTCTCCGTGCACAGCGCCATCGTCGCGCATTATATCCTGAACTACGGCTCCGAGGAGCAGAAGCTGCGCTGGTTGCCGAAGATGGCGAGCGGCGAGTTCGTCGGCGCCATCGCGATGACCGAACCCGGCACCGGCTCCGATCTGCAGGGCGTGCGCACCACCGCGCGCAAGCAGGGCAACAACTACGTCATCAACGGCCAGAAGACCTTCATCACCAACGGCCAGGCCGCCGACCTGATCATCGTGGTGGCGCGCACCGGGGGCCCCGGCGCCAAGGGCCTCTCGCTGATCGTGCTGGAGACCGAGGGCAACGCAGGCTTCCGCCGCGGCCGCAACCTCGACAAGATCGGCCTCCACGCATCGGACACGTCGGAACTGTTCTTCGACAATGCAGTCGTGCCGCCGGAAAACCTGCTCGGCGCCGAGGAAGGCAGCGGCTTTGCGCAATTGATGCAGCAACTGCCGCAGGAGCGCCTCGCGCTCGCGGTCGGCGCGGTGGCCTCGATGGAGCGTGCGGTCAAGCTGACCGCCGACTACACCAAGGAGCGCCAGGCGTTCGGCAAGCCGATCATCGAATTCCAGAACACGGCGTTCAAGCTCGCCGAGCGCAAGACCGAGGCCATGATCGGCCGCGTCTTCGTCGACTGGTGCATCGAACGCCTGGTTGCCGGCGAACTCGACACCGTCACCGCCTCGATGGCGAAATACTGGTGCTCGCAGAAGCAGGTCGAGACCGCCGACGAATGCCTGCAACTGCACGGCGGCTACGGCTACATGGAGGAATACCCGATCTCGCGGATGTTCGTGGATGCACGCATCCAGAAGATCTATGGCGGCACCAACGAGATCATGAAGCTGTTGATCGCGCGGTCGCTGTAGCGCGTTTCCAGCGAGGCCCCCAGACTTTCAACCTTCGGAGGGCTCTTACACAAAATATCCGACATTCCCCCATTTTGGTTTGGTGGAGACCTGAAGCATCAGCGCTCAATCGGCGCATCCCGCCATCTACGTACCCAGTCATGCTTGGCAAGATCGGGAGCGATCTCTTCTATGAGCCTCACCACCTCCTCGTGCACGCCCCCCAACATTGCCTCCAGGACTGCGCGGTCCACTTGCTCAACTGCGGGGCTCGGCTGCCATTCCGTCTGGGATATGCACGTCGCTTTGTAGGCATTTCCTGCGGGAGAGAATTCTATTCTGCGCTCAATACCTTGCTCGTAGAAGTCGATCTCAGTTGCCGCACCAGCTTTTACCGCCCGTAAGATATCCGGCAGCTGCTCTAAGAAAATTGCAAGATCGGTACCGACATCGACAGGCCAACGATCTTGACCAAATCCAGCAACGACAAATTGCCCCTCCTTCGCGACAGTTCTGCACAGATCCGAAAGGATCGACCTTATATCTTCCGTCTCCGGGTCGTACGTCCGGGGCGCTGCGCGCACGTTGGTAATATCAGGAAGTAGCAAAGCAATACGCAGCGACGGTCGCATCACGGAATGCCGCCAACCACTTTCAGCTTGTTCTGCTCGACGGCGGCGCATGATTAGGCGTTGCTCGCTACTTCAATCTTAAGTAACGGAGTTTGGTGCAAACATACATACAGCACCCATTAGCTGCATTGCGCATTCCCTTAAAAAATTGCGCAGACGCCGCCTACAACGTCTGCACGTCCACCACACCCGCCACCGCCTTGATCGCGCCCGCGATTTGCGGCGAGACCTTGAAGCGTCCCGGCAGCTTCATCTCCACCTCGGTCTGCAGGTCGAGCATGATGACGAGCGAGACGTCGCCATCGGCGCCGCCCGAAGGCGCGGGCACGGGCTTGACCGGCTGGCCTTTCGTCAAGCCATTCGAAGCTGTGGTCTCCGGCATGTTGAGCCGGCGCGCGATCGAATCCAGCGGCTTGGTGTCGCGAACGAAAATCCGCAGGCCCTTCTGCGTCTTCGCCGCGGCGTCATCGAGCGGTTCGGCATGCAGCACGCGCGCCCGCACGTCCTCGCCCTGCAGCTCGGCGCCGAGCTGCAGCAACACGGCAGCCCCCGGCTCCAGCACGTCGCGGTATTGCGCCAGCCCTTCGGAGAACAGCACGGCCTCGAAATGGCCGGTGGGGTCGGACAGCCCCATGATGCCCATCTTGTTGCCGGTCTTGGTGCGGCGCTCCATCCGCGACACCACCGTGGCCGCGACCTTGCCCGCGGTCGCGCCGGTTTTGACGGCGCGGGAAAATTCCGCCCAGCTCTGCACCCGCAGCCGCTTCAGCACGGTGGCGTAATCGTCGAGCGGATGGCCGGACAGGAAGAACCCCACGGCATCGTATTCGCGGCGGAGCTTTTCGGCCGGCAGCCACGGCTCGATCTGCGGCAGCATGATGGTCGGCGCGTCGGCGGCGTTGCCGAACATGTCGTTCTGGCCGATCGTCGCCGCCTCGTGGCTGCGCTGGCAGGCGGCCAGAATGGCGTCCGCGCCGGCAAAGACACGGGCGCGGTTGGATTCCAGCGTGTCGAAGGCGCCGGCCGCGGCGAGGCTTTCGATGATGCGCTTGTTGACCGCGCGCGGATTGACCCGGGCGGCAAAGTCCGCCAGCGAGGTGAAGAGACCCTTCTTGCGCTCCTCGACGATCTGCTCGACCGCCTGCGGGCCGACGCCTTTCAGCGCGGCCAGCGCGTAATAGATCGTATTCTCGCCGACCTCGAAGGTGGCGGCGGAACGGTTGATGTTCGGCGCCTCGACCTTGATGCCGAGCCGCTGCGCCTCGGCGCGAAATTCGGACAGCTTGTCGGTGTTGTTGAGTTCGAGCGTCATCGACGCCGCCAGAAACTCCACCGGGTAATGCGCCTTCATGTAGGCGGTGTGGTAGGACACCAGCGCATAGGCGGCGGCGTGGCTCTTGTTGAAACCGTAGTCGGCGAACTTGGCCAGCAGTTCGAAGATCGTGTCGGCCTGCCCCTTCGGCACGCCGTTCTTGACCGCGCCGGCGACGAAGATCGCGCGCTGCTTCTCCATCTCGGCGCGGATCTTCTTGCCCATCGCGCGGCGCAACAGGTCGGCGTCGCCGAGCGAATAGCCCGACATCACCTGCGCGATCTGCATCACCTGTTCCTGGTAGATGATGACGCCGAAGGTCTCTTTCAGGATCGGCTCCAGCACGGGATGCAGATATTCCGGCTCCTCGTCGCCATGCTTGCGCGCGCAATAGGTCGGGATGTTGGCCATCGGGCCCGGGCGATACAGCGCCACCAGCGCGATGATGTCCTCGAAACGGTCCGGCCGCATGTCGATCAGCGCGCGGCGCATGCCCTGGCTTTCCACCTGGAACACGCCGACCACGTCGCCCCGCGCCAGCATCGCATAACTCGGCGCGTCGTCGATCGGCAGCGTCGGCAGGTCGACATGGACGTTGCGTTGCCGGAGCAGTTTCACCGCGACATCGAGCACCGTCAGCGTCTTGAGACCGAGGAAGTCGAACTTGACCAGTCCCGCCGGCTCGACCCATTTCATGTTGAACTGGGTCACCGGCATGTCGGATTTGGGATCGCGATAGAGCGGCACCAGTTCGCTCAGCGGCCGGTCGCCGATCACGATGCCGGCGGCGTGGGTCGAGGCGTGGCGCGTCAGGCCTTCGAGGCGCTGGGCGATGTCGAAGGCGCGCGCCACCACCGGGTCCTCGTCGCGGAACGCCTGCAGTTTCGGCTCGCTCTCGATCGCCTGCGCCAGCGTCACGGGTGCTGCCGGATTCTGCGGCACCAGCTTTGTCAGCTTGTCGACCTGCCCATAGGGCATCTGCAGCACGCGGCCGACGTCGCGCAACACGCCGCGCGCCTGCAACGTACCGAACGTGATGATCTGCGCCACCTGGTCGCGGCCGTAGCGCTGCTGCACGTAGTCGATCACCTCACCGCGGCGGTCCTGGCAGAAGTCGATGTCGAAGTCCGGCATCGAGACGCGCTCGGGATTGAGGAAGCGCTCGAACAGCAGGCCGAACCTGATCGGATCGAGATCGGTGATGGTCAGCGCATAGGCGACCAGTGAGCCGGCGCCGGAGCCGCGGCCCGGACCGACGGGAATGTCATGCGCCTTGGCCCATTTGATGAAGTCGGACACGATCAGGAAGTAGCCCGCATAGTTCATGCGGTTGATGACGTTGATCTCGAAGGCGAGACGTTTTGCGTAATCTTCCTCCGTGGTGCCGGGCGACAGGCCATGCACCCGCAGGCGCCGCGCGAGCCCCTCCTGGGCCTGACGCTCGAGTTCTGCGGCCTCCTCACCCACCGCGTCCGAACCTGAGGCGGCGCCCACCGTGAAGCGCGGCAAAATCGGCTTGCGCGTCTTCGGACGGAACGAGCAGCGCTCCGCGATCTCGACCGTGGAAGCCAGCGCTTCCGGAATGTCGGCGAACAGCACCGCCATCTCGGCGCGGGTCTTGAAGCGGTGATCGGGCGTGAGCTGTTCGCGATCGGTCTCGGCGATCAGCTTGCCGCCGGCGATGCACAGCAGCGCATCGTGCGCCTCGTAATCGTCGTTCGTCGCGAAATACGGCTCGTTGGTCGCGACCAGCGGCAACCCTTTGGCATAGGCAAGGTCGATCAGGCCCGATTCGACGCGGCGCTCCTTGTCGATGCCGTGGCGCTGCAATTCGACATAGAGGCGATCTCCGAACAGGCTAACCAGCCGCTCGCAGCGGTCGGCTGCGAGCGCGGCCTGATCGGCGTGCAGCGCCAGCGAGATCGGCCCGTCGGGGCCGCCGGTCAGTGCGATCACATCCTCGGCATCGCCTTCCAGCCATTCGAGCTTGATGTGTGGGGCTTGATTCACCGGCGTTTCCAGAAACGCCCGCGAGTTCAGCCGCATCAGGCTGCGATAGCCGCGCTCCTTGGCCGCCAGCAACACGATTCGCGACGGTGCGGCGGCCAGCGCATTGCGCGCGTTCGGGTCCTGGTCGCCGAAATCGATGGCGAGCTCGCAGCCGACGATCGGCTGAATCCCGTAGCCCGCCATCTTGTCGGAGAATTCCAGCGCGCCGAACATGTTGTCGGTGTCGGTCAGCGCCAGCGCCGGCTGGCGATCGGCCTTGGCGAGTTCGCCGAGCTTGGCGATCTTGATCGAGCCTTTCAGCAGCGAATAGGCCGAATGAACGTGGAGATGAACAAATCCGGCACTGGACATGCGCTTGACGGGCTCTCGCATCATGGTGGAAGCGATCACCGGCCGCGTCTGCACGCCGACTCGCTAGCCGCAATCGTGATGCCTCGGCGGTGCGGAGTCCACGCGGAACGCGGCCTCCGTGCCCGACATCCCCAGCCCGGCAACACGCCCCTCTTCGCCTCGCCTCAAAGCTGCGGAATCACCTGCGCCCAGACCGCAATCATCGCGACAAACAGCGTAATCGACGCCAGCGCCGCCGCCTCTTCCACAAACATCCGCAACATCGTCCGACTCCCTACGATATGAGAACATATGAAGAACAATGTTCCCATTTCGTTCCGGGAGTCAAGCGGGCCCGTGACGGCGGATGCCGAGACCGGAGCCCTTGGTTAATTCCCGTTGGGGCCTGCGAGCAGACCGGCGGTCAGACGAGGTCCCTGATCAGCTTCTCGATGTAGTCATTCACGGTATTGGCGAAGTCGAACTGCGAACCGGTGTCCGAATCGCAGTGGGCCTTTACCGCCGATCGCACACTCTCCAGCGCATCCCTGCGCTCGGGCGCGGGTGTGGTGGCGACCAGTTCGTTGATGGCGCTTTCCGCCAGAGGAATGCCGTTCGGTTCGGCCTCCGTGATCAGCGGGCGTAGCGCGGATGTGCATTTGTGTATGTTTTCCATGCCGCAAATATGCGCACGGACTCATCGCTTTTCCAGCCGAGGAACTGCGACACATCGAACGGCCAACCGGCCGCGCCGACAAAAAAGCCCCGGAGCAACGCTCCGGGGCTTCGTTGTTCTTCGCGAGGAGTGCGAAAGATCAGTAGCGCGTGACGGCCGGACCGCCGAAGCGGTAGTTCAGGCGAGCCGTGACGAGATCGACGTCCTGACGGATGCGATCGGTGCCGAACAGGCCGCCGCCGGGGGCGGTGAAGGTGTAGGTACGATCCTGCATGAACAGGTGATTGTACTCGACGCCGACCGACCAGTTCGGTGCGAAGGCGTATTCGAGGCCCGCACCGATCGTGCCGCCCCAGCGGGTGTCATCGCCGGTGACGCCAGCGAGCGCACCGCCCACCACGTTGGTGACGCGATACGAGTTCGCGGTCACGGCAGCACCGCCCTTGACGTAGAGCAGGACGTTGTTGACGGCGTAGCCAACCTGGCCGGTGAACAGGCCGAAGGCATCGACGTTGGTGTGGTTGCGGAAAGCGGGGAACGCCAGGCTCACATTGTTGCCCGACAGATCGGCCCAGTTGCCCTGAGCTTCGAGACCGAACACGAACGTACCGGCCTGCCAGCGATAACCGACCTGACCACCGACCGTGCCGCCGGTCGCGTCATGCGAACCTTCGGAACCGAACAGTACACCCGCATCCCATGAATTGCGGCTCGAACCCCAACCGCCGTTGGCGCCGATGTAGAAGCCGGTCCAGTCGTACACGGCGGCAACCATCGGGGGCGCCTTGGTGTAAGGACGCGCAGCCATGTCGGCGGCGCTAGCGGGCGCAGCCGCGCCGAGCGCGATCAGACTGGACGTGACGAGCAGAAACTTCTTCATTCTTTAGATCCCGTTTTCTTTTCAGACAGCCCCCAAGGCCGTGACAGGCTATTAGCATCGTTCGATCGAATTACTGTAACCTCATGGCCACAACCCTCATCAAAGAGCCGCAGTAAGAACGCAAGTTAATGTTGTAACGCAAGTGTTACTCGAAACTTTGCAATGGAACCCGCCGCAAAAATTCCACATTCAGGTTCCGCCGGTATTAGTAGGTGGTATAGCTTGACGTAAACGTTGCGGTGCGGCTTGTGTCGACGAAATGGAACCGGAAAGCGCGATGAGGAGATTCGAAATGCGTAAAGCGATTCTGGCCGGGCTGGCCGCGAGCGCATGGGCCTCACTTGGCGCCGCGCCGGCCGAAGCGGTCGGCACCCGATATCCGTTCTGCCTTCAGGGCCAGGAACATCCGGGGCTGAGCTACTGCACCTTCACCAGTTACGAACAATGCCAGGCGACCGCTTCGGGACGTTTTCTATACTGCATCGCCAATCCCTATTACATGAGCGAGGGCGAACCGCCGCCGTCCGCCTATCGCCCACTGCCCGGCCGCGCATTGCCGCCCTCGCCCGCCGGCGGCAGATACTGACACGCCGAACGATCGGCGAGTTGCGCCTGCTGCGCACCGCTGACGCCTACAACGCGCGAACGTGATTTGACGCGCCCGCGCGCGATTTTCCTACTGTATCAGAGGCTACGATTTCGGCGCCGCGAACCCATGTTCCAGCGCAAGTGCGGACGCGCCCATCGATCGCAGCCGCACGTTCTGAAGGAGATTTTGATGCGCGCCCTGACTTTGGCCATCCTCGGGATCGCCGCCGCTTCGGCGGCGGCACCGGCGCAGGCGCAGACCTACGATCCCAACTATCCGGTCTGCCTGCATGTGTATGGCAGGATCACTTATTACGAATGCAGCTATACCTCGCTGCCCCAGTGCAACTTGTCGGCTTCGGGCCGCTCGGCGCAATGCGAGATCAATCCGTATTACGCGCACGCATCCCGGCAACCCTCGCCGCGACGTCACAAGCGTCACCGCGACAGCTACTAGCGCTCGCCCTATTCCATTTCGACGACCTGGCCGTCGACCAGCGACACCCGCCGGTCCATCCGGCCGGCCAGTTCCATGTTGTGGGTGGCGATCAGCATCGCGACCTGCGTCGCCTTCACCAGTTGCATCAGCGCGTTGAAGACGTGATCGGCGGTGTTCGGATCGAGATTTCCGGTCGGCTCGTCGGCGAGTAGCGCCCGCGGCGCATTGGCGACCGCGCGCGCGATCGCGACGCGCTGCTGTTCGCCGCCGGAAAGTTCAGCGGGCCGGTGCGTCATGCGGTCGCCGAGGCCGAGATAGGCCAGGATTTCCTCGGATCGCTTGATGGTCTCGGAGCGTTTGAGGCCGCGGATCATCTGCGGCAGCATGACGTTTTCAAGCGCGGTGAATTCCGGCAGCAGCCGGTGCGACTGATAGACGAAGCCGATGTCGGAGCGCCGGATATGGGTGCGGTCCATGTCGGATAGCTGCGAGGTCGGCGTGCCCGCGACATAGACCTCGCCATCGTCGGGGCTTTCGAGCAGGCCCGCGATATGCAGCAGCGTCGACTTGCCGGAGCCCGATGGCGCCACCAGCGCCACCGACTGCCCCGCCCATAGCGCGAGTTTCGCGCCGTTGAGAATGGTCAGCGTCGCCTCGCCCTGCCTGTACTCGCGCTTTATCTCGTGGAGATAGATAACCGGTACATCTTCCTGCGCCTCCTCGGCCATCTCGCCCTCACTCGTACCGCAGCGCGTCGACGGGATCGAGGCGCGCGGCGCGCCAGGATGGATAGAGCGTCGCCAGGAACGACAGCGTCAGCGCCATGATCACCACAGCGGTGGTTTCGCCGAAATCGATCTCTGCCGGCAGCCGGGACAGGAAATACAGTTCCGGCGAGAACAGTTCGGTGTTGGTCATCCAGGACAGGAACTGCCGGATCGATTCGATGTTCAGGCAGATCAGCATGCCGACGAAGAAGCCCGTCAGCGTGCCGACCACGCCGATCGCCGCCCCCGTGATCAGGAAGATTCGCATGATCGAGCCCTGCGAAGCGCCCATGGTGCGCAGGATTGCGATGTCCTGCCCCTTGTCCTTCACCAGCATGATCAGGCCGGACACGATGTTGAGCGCGGCAACCAGCACGATCATGGTCAGGATCAAAAACATCACGTTGCGTTCGACCTGCAGCGCGTTGAAGAAGGTCGAGTTGCGCTGCCGCCAATCGACCAGGAATACCGGCCGTCCGGCCGCCTCCGTCACGCTCTTGCGGAACGCGTCGATACGATCCGGATTGGTGGTGAACACCTCGATCGCGGTCACGTCGTCCTTGCGGTTGAAATAGGCCTGCGATTCCGGCAACGGCATGAACACGAAACTGGCGTCATATTCCGACATGCCGATCTCGAACACCGCCGCCACCTTGTAGGGCTTGATGCGCGGCGTCGTGCCCATCGGCGTCACCGCGCCCTTGGGCGCGACCAGCGTGATGGTGTCGCCGGCATGCAGCGACAATTGGTCGGCAAGGCGGCGTCCGATGACGACGCCCTGCCCCACGTCGAACCCTTCCATCGTGCCTTGCTTGATGTTCTTGGCGATCGAGGTGAGGTTGTTGAGGTCGGCCGAGCGCATGCCGCGCACCAGCACGCCCGAAGCGTTGAAGGCCGAGGACGCCAGCGCCTGACCGTCCACGACCGGCGCGGCCAGGCGGATGCCATCGACCTGGCTGATGCGCTCGGCGACGTCCTTCCAGTCGGTCAGCGGCGATTCCAGCGGTTGCACCAGCAAATGCCCGTTCAGCCCGAGGATCTTGTCCAGCAGTTCCTTGCGAAAGCCGTTCATCACAGCCATCACGATGATCAGCGTGGCGACGCCGAGCATGATGCCAAGGAAGGAAAACCCGGCAATGACGGAGATAAAGCCTTCCCTGCGGCGCGCGCGCAGGTAACGCCCGGACAACAGCCATTCGAAAGGCGCAAAGGGCGGGGTTCGGACGGTCTCGGTCATGGTCTCATCCATTACTCGATAATCCCATGATTCGGGCCAAAAGTGGCCGCAATGGCTAACATATCCGCCGCGGTGGATAAGCCTATCCCGCGATCTTAGCCACCACTTCGGCCGGACTGAGGTTCTCCCGCGAACCGTCGCTGCGGCGTTTGACCTCAAGCTTGCCCTCGGCGAGGCCCTTCGGCCCGACCAAAATCTGCCAGGGGATGCCGATCAGGTCGGCCGCGGCGAATTTTGCGCCGGCGCGCTGGTCGGTATCGTCATAGAGCACGTCGATGCCCTTGGCGGAAAGCTCGCGATAGAGTTTCTCGCAGGCGCCATCGACCGCAGCATCGCCCTGCTTCAGGTTCAGGATGACAGCGGTGAACGGCGCCACCGCCTCCGGCCATTTGATGCCGGCATCGTCGTGGCAGGCCTCGATGATGGCGCCGACCAGGCGCGAGACGCCGACGCCGTAGGAGCCGCCATGGATCGGCACGTCGACGCCGTCGGGGCCGGCGACCAGCGCCTTCATCGCGTCGGAATATTTGGTGCCGAAATAGAAGATCTGGCCGACCTCGATGCCGCGGGTGTTGACGCGGCGCTCGGCAGGCACCTCGCTTTCATAGCGCGCGGCATCGTGCACATCCTCGGTCGCGGCATAGACCGACGTCCATTGCTTGATGATGCCGGTGAGATCGCCTTCATAATCGACATCGTCGGCCGGAATCGGCAGGTCGAGCACGTTGCTGTCACAGAACACGCCGGACTCGCCGGTTTCCGCCAGCACGATGAATTCATGGCTGAGGTCGCCGCCGATCGGGCCGGTTTCGGCGCGCATCGGGATCGCCTTCAATCCCATCCGCGCGAACGTGCGCAAGTAAGCCACGAACATCCTGTTGTAGGCGCGGCGCGCCGCTGCCTCGTCGATGTCGAAGGAATAGGCATCCTTCATCAGGAATTCGCGGCCGCGCATCACGCCGAAACGCGGACGCTGCTCGTCGCGGAACTTCCACTGGATGTGATAGAGATTGAGCGGCAGGCTCCGGTAGGATTTGACGTAGGCGCGAAAGATCTCGGTGATCATTTCCTCGTTGGTCGGCCCGTACAAGAGTTCGCGCTTGTGGCGGTCGGCGATGCGCAGCATCTCCGGGCCATAGGCGTCGTAACGGCCGCTCTCGCGCCAGAGGTCGGCGAGCTGCAGCGTCGGCATCAACAGTTCCAATGCGCCGGCGCGGTCCTGCTCCTCCCGGACGATCTGCTCGATCTTCTTCAGCACCCGAAAACCCAGCGGCAGCCAGGCGTAGATGCCCGCCGCTTCCTGCCGCATCATGCCCGCGCGCAGCATCAGCCGATGCGAGACGATCTCCGCCTCTTTCGGATTCTCTTTCAGGATGGGTAGAAAAAACCGCGACAACCGCATGGGACAGCTCAAGGAATCAGGGGGGCCAAGCGAAGAGACGCAGTGAAACCGGATCGGGTGCGAAAAGACAAGGCCGGGAAAGGTGAAAAGCCGCTGGAAACGCGGATTTGAGGCTATTTTGGCACGGTTTCGCGGGTCATTTCATTGTACCAGTAAATCGTCTTGCAGCGTGATCTTCTGAAAATCCGTGATCAGCGCCTCGATCTGCATCCGCCAGCGGCCCGGCTGTGGCAGCGCGACGCCGCGCACATTCCAGTTGCCGTCCGGACCGAGCGTCGCGCGGCGCTCCATCGGCTCGATGCCACGCTCAGGGAGGCTCAGGATCAGCGTCGCTTCCTTGGCCGGCAGCAGCGCGGCGTCGCCCGACATCAACTGCAGCTCGAAGTCGTTGGCGCCGACCTTGCCCGGCGACACCAGTATCTGGAACATCGCGGCATCGGTGTGGATATGAACCGAGAGCGGCGCGGCAACGGGCGCGACGGACGCGCGCGGCGGCGGCGTGAAGCGCCAGCCCGCGACCACGGCAAGGATACCGAGAACAAGAACACACTCCGTCAACACCGAACCCGACAGCAGTCGGGTGTTGTTGTGATCGGCAACCACCGCAGGCGTGGCGACAAACCGGTTCAGTGTCGCCAGCGCGAGCAGCAGGATGACCAGCGCCAGCTTGATCGAGAGAATGATGCCATAGTTGGTTTCGATCAGCGCGCGCACGCTGCCGAGCTGGATGATTGAAAGCGTCACCCCGCTCAGCACCAGCAGTCCCACCAGCGGCACGGCGATGGCCGAGAATTGCCGAAGCGCGCGCGGCAGGTGCTCGCTGCGCCGATGCACCATGGCGGCCAGCGGGGCCAGCGCGCCAACCCAGTAAGCGACGGCGATGCCGTGCAGGAACAGCGCCGGCCGGGTCAGCCATTGCGGCGAAGCAGTCGCGGCATGCCCACTGGCGGCAAGCGACGCGCCAACGCCTGCTATTGCCAGTGAACTCAACATCCGGGCTGTCACGATGCCCGAGTGTGTAGCGGCATAAGAAGCAGTGGCCATCGCGCCGGTCGCGATCAGCAGCGACGGTCCGAGGGAGGTCGCAAGCGCGGCCGTCCATGGCGACGCCATCAAGATGCCGCCCGGCGAAAGATTGAGAAGGTCGAGGCCTTGCAAGCCGAGCGAAATCACCGCGCCGACCAAACCGACGGCGAGCGCAGCGCGGCCAATCATCGACCCGCTTGTCCCCCGCCCGATCCAGGCTGCAAAGAATACGCCGCCGACGCCGACGAACATTCCGAGATAGACGCCGATCCGCGCCATCCAGATCAGCACGGCCAACGGCCCCGCTTTCGCCGGTGGCGCAGCCCCGGTGACGGCGCCGATCGAGAACACCATCGACCCCGCCACGGGATGGCCGTCCTCCGAAACCACGCGGTAGCTGACGATTTGCGTCCCCTGCGGCAGTTCGTCGGGCAAAACGATCAGCACGGAATGGCCGGCCGCTTGGGCGGCGACGTCGCGCGACTTGCCGGCGGCGTCGATCACGCCGATCGCAGCCGGCGCAACGGCCTCGTTGAAGTGCAACTGCACCATCTTGGGCGGCTGAACGAGCACGCTGCCGTCGGCCGGCTCCGACGAGACCAGTGTCGCGTGCGCCCACGCGGCGCTCGCGATGCAGAGAGCCGACAGCAGCGCGGCAAGGCCGGCCAGCACGCGCGCCATCGGGATCGCTTACGGTTTTGTCGTCAACTTGAGCCCGGGCGCCGGCGTCTTGCTGCCCGGACCATGGCCGCCGCCTTCGCCTTGAGCGGGAATATCGATCCAGCGGCTGACGCCCTGTTCGCATTCCTGCACCACCGGAAAATACAGCGTGGTGTCCGGCTTCAGGCCTGCTGTGAGATAGCTGGAGAAGACAAACTCATCAAAATTGTCGTCGGCCAGCTTGCCGCCGCTCCACATCACTTCCTTGACGCCTTCGGTGAGCCTGCTGCCGTGAAACTCGTACTCGGTGGCATATTTACCCTTCACCGTCTCGAGCGTCCAGCCCGGCTTCGGCATCGGCTTGATGCCGATCACGCCTTCCGGAATCTGCACGCGCAGCTTGATCGTCGCCGATCCCGCGCAGCCGTGCGGCACGGCAAACACCGCCTTGTAGTACGAGCCGACCGGCGCCTGCCGCTTTTCGAGGGTGACATGGGCGGCCGCCGGAGCGGCGCCAAGCGCCGCAAGGATGATGACGGCAAGAGCGATCTTCGACATCGGCTATCCCTTTACTTCTTCATATCGTGCTGGCCGCCGGAATGCCCGGCGCCGGCGGGCGCCTGCGCGCCGACGCCCTGCACGTCCAGCGACAGCACGACTTTGCCGGCCTTTTCGAATTCCAGCGTCAGCGGCACCTTGTCGCCCTGCTTGAGCGGGGCTTTCAAATCCATCAGCATCAAATGATAGCCGCCGGGCGCCAGCTTGACGGTCTTTCCGGGCTCGATCGAAAGACCCTTGTCGAGCGGGCGCATGGACATGACGCCGTTGTTCATCGCCATCTCGTGAATTTCGAATTTTCCGGCGACCTCGCTCGACCCGCTAGCCAGGCGGTCGGGCGCCGCCCCCTTGTTCTCGATCGTGAGATAGCCCCCCGCCACCTTGGCGCCGGTCGGCGTCGCCCGGCTCCAGGCCTGCGTGATGACGAGGTCGCCGACCTTGACCTCCTGCGCCTGCGCGGGCGCAGCCAGGAGTGAAACCAGGGCGGCCACGCCGGCCAGCGCGTACTTAATGTTCTGCATGATCAGACTTTCGTGTTCAAACGGGTTCCGCAACGGTTGCGTCGGGTGGATACCTACCATCTGTACTTCATCCCGGCAAAAACAGCTCTGCCATTACCCGGTTCAAACAATGGTGACGTGGCGGTCGCCTGGTTGATGATGCTGGTGCTCGAGATGTAGGCCTTGTTGGTGAGGTTGCGTCCCTCGATATAGGCCGAGATCGGGCCGCCATTATCGAAGCCTGCCTTCAGCCCGAGCAGCGCGTAGGCCTCGGTCTTCGTGGTGTTCGCGTTGTCGACGAAATAGGCCTGCGGCACCCATTCGACATTGGGTCCGAAATAGAAGCCGGTCGGATTCTTGTACAGCAGCTCGGCGCGGAGGTAGTGGCGCGGGGCTCCCGGCAGCAGGTTGTTGCGGTAGTTCGGATCGTTGTCGAACCGGAAATCGTTGAACGTGTAGGCCACGTTCAGCCAGAGCTTGTCGGGCGCCGGGCCGTTGTCGAAAATGCCGCTGAAAATCGCAGCACCCGCGCCGGCTTCGATGCCCTGATGAATGGTGCGATCGAGGTTGGCGACATTGCAAGTCCCGGTGCCGGTGGCGGCGCTGGTGCCGAAGAGACATTGCAGTTCGTCGCGAATATTGGCGCGATAGGCCGTGATCTCCCAGGCGTAATCGGGCCGCTTCATCCGCGTTCCGATCTCGTAGGTGGTGGCGACCTGCGGGCGGATCTTGGTGAAGTCGAAGATCCGGGTCCCGCCGCTTCCGCTGGAGCTTTCGCCAAAGCTCGGCACTTCGGCGCTGCGCGAGATGTTGGCGAAAGCTTGCCAGGTCGGATCGATATTCCAGAGCAGGCCGGCCTTCGGTGACCAGAGATTGAACTCGGTCGCCCCTGACTGGTCACCATTGCCAAGGAAGCGATCCTGCCGGTTGCGGGTGGCGTAGAGGAACTGCGTGCCGGCAATCGCCGCCACGTTCGGCAGGAAGTAGAAGCTGTCCTCGACATAGAGCGAGGTGTTCTTCGAACGATCGAGCGAGGACGACTGCAGCGCGCCCTTTGCTCCGCCGAGATTGGCGAATTGCTGGTTGTCGATACTGCCGTTCAGCACGTTGACGCCGGCGACCAGGCGGTTGCGGAAGCCGCCGATGAAACGGTCGTCGGTCACCTTGGCGAAGCCGCCGTAATCCTTGTAGCTGTAATCGAGCCACTGGAAGATCGGATGCATCAAATGGCGGTCGACGCCGAAGGCGCCGAATTCGACCTTGGTGTCATCGAACCGGATCGTGGTCTTGTTGGCGACGCGCACCGTGTCGATGTTGCGCTGCTGGTCGTTGGCGACATTCGCCGGCGCGGCAGCTTCGGGATTGGTCAGCGCCGATTGCTTGGTGACGGTGCCGGGGATGCGCTGACGCACCTCGTTGGCGTTGAAATAGAACCGCGTCTCGGCATCCGGCGAGAACTGATAGCCGACATTGCCGCTGACGCGGGTCGCGCTGCCGAAACTGTGGTCCCTGAACCCGTCGGCGGCCTGCGTCGATGCGGTGACGAAGCCGTCCCACGGTCCGTTGGCGCCGCCGGCATTGGCCTGCAGCCGCTTGAATCCGAATGCGCCGAAATCGACGGACGCGCCGTTCGGGAACGGATCGCGGCCGGTGGGCATCACGAAATTGATCGCGCCGCCGAGCGAGTTGGCGCCGAACTGAAGCGCGTTGGCGCCCTTGAAGACTTCGACGTATTTATAGGCGGTCGGCTCGATCTCCTGGAAATCGCCATAGCCGTCGGCGGTGTTGATCGGAATGCCGTCCATGTAGAGCTGGATGCCGCGCAAATGGAAGTTGCGCGACAGGCCGGAGCCGCGGATCGACAGCCGGGTATCGTCGCCCCATTTCGGCTGTGCGAAGACGCCCGGCACGTAGTCGAGAACGTCCTTGATGGTGTTGGCGACGGTCGAATTCCGGTAGGCCGCGGCCGGCACGATCGCGACGCCGCCCGCGGTATTGTTGATCTCGGTCAGCGCCTGCTGGGCGCTGAGCACGGCGAGCGCGCCGCGAGCGCCCTGACCTTCGCTGGGGACCTGGGGCGGGTTGGCGGGAGTAGGCGCCCGAACGGCGCGCGCCGATCGCGCGGCAGTGCGCGGCGGGCGGGCAACGGCGGCGCGTTTTTGTTCCGGCGCCGTGACGGTCACGGGCGGGAGATTCGATCGCTCGGTCTGGGCCTCGGCTGCGAACGGCGAAATGATGATCGCGGCCGACGCCAGCAATGTGCTGCGCACGACCCCGACAGATGGCGGGATGCAAAACATGAAATAATCCTGACGCCAGCTCCTTGGCCGGCCTGCTCAACTGCGCGAACTGGCACGGCCATTGGCCGCACCAATCTTGATGGGAAGTCGCGAGGTCGTCAGGAAAAGGACGGTGGCGCACGCGCCTGCGCGTGCCAGCCGGCACGTGCCGGCGGGATCGGATCCGCAGCTTCCAGCCACGTGATGAGCTGGTATTGACGCTGCAGGACGACAAAGATCAACGGGGGCGGATCGACCGCAACGGCGCCGCCATGACTGACGCCGCAGAACCCGCAGCAATTGGCGCCGTGCTGCGGCTTGGCGGGGCTCGTCTGCGAGTCATCCTGCAACGACGTCATGCCGGAGCAGATCATCGACATATGCAGCGGATCGGAAAGCGCATGGGCGACCGCGCGAAAGGCTCCGATCGGCGCCAGCAATTGCACCACGATCGCAAGCAGTACGATTGGAATAAAGATTTCCAGTCGCCGTCGCATGATTGTCCCCAAGAACCTGGATGCTCGTACCATCCGCGATGCAACCTGTCGACATATCTTCGTCATGCGCAAGCCACCGCGCGCGGCGGCTCGATCGCTTCTCACTTCGCCGCGACCTTTTGCTGGACCAGCCATTTTTCGAGGTCGGGTATTTCGGCCGAACCTTCGATCGTCGTGACCGTGCCATCCCGGGCGATCAGCATCGTGCGCGGGATTTCGCCCTGCCAGGCCGGATCGATCTCGAAGCGCAGCCGTTCGACAAAGCCATCGCTGAACAGCCAGTTCTCGGCGGCCCCAAGCCCGGCCTTTTCCAGCATCGCGCGCGTTGGGCCGGGCAGATTCGGCACGAGATCGGCGCTGATCATCACGACGTCGATCTCGGAATGGTCCTTCATGAATTGTCCGAGCAGCGGCAATTCGATCTTGCAGGGGCCGCAGGTGACGCCCCAGAAATGCACCAGCGTGGGGCGACCCTTGTGCGAACGCAGCATCTCCTGCCAGCTCCCGCGCACGAACGGCTTGAGTTCGGACCGCGTCTCCGCGGCCGGCGCGGCGGCGAGAGACGCCATCAGGAATAGTGCGGCAAGCAGGCGAGGTTTCATGATCCGTCTCCGATCGGCAGCAGGCGATATCCGTCGGCCTTGGTCATCCAGGAAAGATAGACCGCCTGCCCGTCGCTGATCAGCAGAGGGTGATCGGATGTGTCCGTGGTCTCGGCGATGACGGATGGTTTGGACCAGTTCCTGCCCTCGTCATGCGAGATCATCGCGTTGACCGTGGTCTTCTCGCCGTCAAATTCCTTCCAGACCATGGTGGCGCCGCGCGGACCCGACAGCACATACGGCCGCGTCGGATTGCGATCGGCGCGGCCGAGCGGAAGCGGATTGGAAAAGGTCCGGCCTTCGTCATCCGAGCGGGCATAGAACAGCCCCTTGCGGGCCTTGCCGTTGGTGTACCACGCCACATGATACGTGCCGGCCGATGAAATCGAGAGACTCGGCCCGTGATGCGGGCACGCGGAAATCTGCCAGTCGTCGGTGCTGACGCGGCGCACCTCGCCCGGCTTCGCCGGATCGCTGAACGTCATGACGGCGTGATCCCGCACACCGCCTTCGAACAGGTTCCTGAACACGACGACAGGACGGCCGGGGCCGGCGAACGCCAGGCCGAGCCGGCAGCATTCGCAGGTGTTGTCGCTGGCCAGCCGCGCCTCGGCATAGGATGCGCCGCCGTCTTTCGAGGACGCGAAGAACAGGCCGGCGCCTTCGTATTTCCTGCCCTCCTGCTTGGCGGGCACGCGGTTGCGCTTGTCGATCCAGGCCGCGAACACCGAACCGTCCGCATCGAGGCCGAGCGCCGCAAAGCGCTGGCTTTCGTTGTTCGACGTGATCGGCTGCAACTCCGCGAAGCTCTTGCCGCCGTCGATCGACCGTGTCGCGAGCACCTGGCCATTGAACGCCTTGTCCTTGAAGATCGAGAACGCCAGCGCGATGGCGCCGTTCTTCGCGACCACGATCTGGGGCCGCGCATCCGGGCCCCAGTCGAGGTTGAGCTTCTCTTTCATGACCTGAACCGGCGTCGAAAGATTGCGCCCGAGATCTTTCGAACTCGCCACTGAGATCTTGCCACCCGCCATCCAGGCCAGCCACAGCGTGCCGTCGGACGCGAAGGCCGGCGTCACCTTGGAGGCGCAGCGCAGCTCGACCTCCTCGCACGCCGCTTCCGAGGCGTGGTTGTGATGGCTCATCTGCGCCTGTGCGGTGGTGTGGCAAAGCGAAAACGCGAGCGTCGCAAGCAAGCTCATTCGCAGCATGGCCTCAACTCCTTCTGCCGTGTGTCGCTGTCATTTGAACGCCAGCCTCATCCCCGCCATGAACGCGCGCGGCGAGCCGGCGTAGATCGAGCCGGTGGTGTTTGCCAATGTGAGCGCCCCATCCTGTATGCCGGTGCCTTGCACCGTATTCGCGATGTTGTTGGCTGACGCCACATAAGTCCGGTCAAACACGTTCCTGACTTCGGCGAACACACTCATCGACTTGAAGGTGTCGGACTTCAAGTCCGTGTTGTAGTGCACGTTGAGATTGACCAGCTCGTAGCCGGGCGCCTTCAGCAAGTTGGCGTTGTCCATGTAGAACGAGTCCTTCCACTGGACCTCGACGAACGCCCCGAGGCCCGCGAGTGGCCCCGACATGTGATCGTAGCCGAGCCGCGCCGTCAGTTCGTGCGGCGATATCCCGGGAATCTTGTTGCCGGCACGATTGAAGTTGAAGGCCGCAGCGCCTGCGCCGGTGCTTCTGAGGGTCTCCGTGTATTCGGTATAGTATTGATCGAGATAGGTATAAGCCGCCGTCAAACGCCAGCCGGGATAGAACTTCCAGTCAGCCGCCAACTCTACGCCGCGATGCTCGGACTTTGGCGCGTTGAAGGTGAAGCTCGCATTCCGGGCGTTCGCCGGCGTCGCCTGAGTGACCAGTTCGTCTCTGAAGAACTCGTAAAACCCTGTCAGGCTGAACGTCAGCGCGCTGTTCGGCGTCCAATCGAAGCCGAGGTCATAGCCAAGGTTTCTCTGCGCTTTCAGCTGCGTGTTGTTGCCGCTGTTGCCCTGAGAGTCCACGAACAGGTTGCCGACCTGCGGTGTGCCGTAACCCGTGGCGACCCGCGCGCGGAACTGCCATTCGGGATTGAGCTTGTAGAGCAGCGCCAGTTCAGGCGCGGTGTTCTGGAATTGCCGGTCGGCGGATATCAGCGTGGTCACCGCCGTCGGGACATTCGTCGTCGGATACGCATAGGCCGTATTGACGCCCCTCAGGATAGTGGTTTCCCAACCGATGCCGGCAATCGCCGTCAGGTTCGGAGCAATCTTGATCTCCTCGCGTGCGCGAACGCCATAGTTGGAGGTGCTGCTGAAGGTATTGCTTGCCAGCAGGCCGAGCCTCGCGTTGCCGCCCGGCATGACGTTGCGGCTGTCGCTCGACGCTGCCAGCGTGTTGTACCAGGCACCGAAATACGTCGTCGATTCCATCCCGAGGATCTCACCGCGCTTGGTGACGTCGCTCATGTAGTTGTAGGACGGGAAGTCGCCGATCGCGGTGGTGGCGCCCGTCGGCTGGCTGATGTTGCGATCGTCGAACGTGAACTGGTTGCGCCAGGTGGTCGTGTTGTCGAAATCGTGCTCCCAGCGGCCGCCGACGATGGTGCGGCGATCCTCGCGGCCGAGCCCTGCCTGGATGGCGGTGGTTGGAGTGCGCCCTCCATTGAAGCCATTGTTGAGGAGACCGACCGAGGCGCAGGCGGTGATGCCGGCGAACTCGCATCCCCGCTGGAACGGATTCTGATTGTACTGGTTCAGCGACAGCCGGATCGGCAGCCGCGTCTCCAGATTGTTGTTGATGAATTTGACCGTGAACCGGTCGTCGGGCGTGAGATGCAACGTGCCGAGGAAGTTCACCGTCTGGGTGTTGAACCAGCTGTTCTGGATGAACCCGTCACCGCGCGCATCGCTGGTAAACAGCGAATATTCGAAGTTGCCGATCTTCTTGCCGGCGGCGATATAGTTGTTGAGATAACCAAAACTGCCGCCTTCGACGCCGTATTCGACCCCGTCGATGCTGCGGCCCGGACGGGTGCGGAAATTCAGCGCGCCGCCGGTCGCATAGTTGCCGTACAGCGCCGATGACGGCCCGCGGACCACATCGATCGCGCCATAGGCTTTTGGATCGATCAGGTCGCTGCGCGAAAGCCCGTCCGGCTGGGTGACCGGAAAGCCGTCGTCGAAGATCACGATATTGCGAATCGCAAACCCGTTGCGGGCGTTGGAACCGCGAATCGATATGCCCATGTCGCGCGGGCCGTTGCCCTGCTTGATCGAGATACCCGGGCTCTCGCGCAACACGTCGGCGACGGAGAATGCCGGTCGATTCTCGAATCGGCTGCGATCGATGGTGGTTTCGGTCTGACCGTTGGGCGCCGTATTGAGCAGCGCGCGCGCCACGCTGGGCGTGATGCCCGCGGTGAGTGATGCCGATGGAGCGGGGTTGGCCGCCGGCGGACGTGCCTGCGGCGTCCGGGCGGAAGAGCGAACGGCCGGCTTGCGGGCCGCGGGTCTGGCGGCGGTGCCGCGCGGCGCCTCGACGGTCACCGCCGGCAGCGACGTCTGGGCTGTGGTGGCCGAGGGCATGAGGGACAGCGCGCTGCCGAGCACAACAAGGCTCGCGCCGCCAAGGGCGTGATAACGAGACATAAGATAAATCCTGACGCCGGTTCTCTGGCCGGCTCGAATGACTGCACCAACCGCCACGGCTATCGCCGCACCGGTCACATTGGGTGTTCGAAGTCGTCAGGAAATGGCGGGAGGGGCGCGGGCCTGCGCGTGGGAGCCGGCGCGCGCGTTCGTCAGCCGGAAGGCGAAATCGCGCCAAGCCACCTGCTCGGCAACCCGATCGATATCGATCGTTGCGATTTGCGGCACATCGACCGGCGCGCCGCCCTGCAGCATGCTGCAGACCGAGCAGCATCCGTCGTGCGCGCGGTGGCTGGCCGGGTCAGTCTGCCCTTCGCCAGGTGCGGCATTGCCGTGGCAGATAACGGTGCCGGCGAGCGGATCGGACGCCGCGATGGCCGCCGCCCAGCATGCGCCGATCGGTGCAAAGATCTGCACCGCCAGGGCAACCAGAACAATCGGCAGAAACCTCTTCAGCCCGCGCATCGCTATCCCATCCGCCTCGGACCTTAAACATCAGGCGAGTCCGAAGTCGAGAGCGAGGTTCCAGGAACTATGTTGCCGCTTTACGGAAGAAACCTGGCGGAAAGCGACGCGTTTTGCGCCATTTGAATGGCGCCCTACCAGGATACCAAACCTCGAGCGAAAGGCCACTATATCCACAACCAGCGATAGTATTTTCCCAATCATTTCGCAGATTGCTGGAATTTTGAACAAAGGTTGCTGAAAATGATGACAAGACGAAAAAGATGGTCTACCAATTCAAGCTCAGGCTGGGCGAGAGGTTCAGCTTGGTGGTCCAAGTCTCGGGAGGAGCCCTGACGCGCACAAGCAGCGTCGCCTCGACAATCAAGATCAAATCCACATTTTCGAGGAAATTAAGGGTCGACACAATTTTTGGAGCAGGGCTTATCGCCCTGCTCTTTTTTTTGAGCGTTGTTTTCAACACGATCGCAAACTGAATGACGGGCTCGTCAAATCCGATCGAACGAAGCTTTGAACTGGCCGCCGAGCGCTGCGATGATCTGACGCCGCTGGTCTATCGACGGCTGTTCGACGCGCATCCCGAAGCACGAACGATGTTCCGCACCGAGGGCAGCGAACCCGTCAAGGGTTCGATGCTGGCCTTGACCATCGACGCCATCCTGGACTTTGCCGGAGAACGCACCGGCATTTCCGCCTGATCACCTCGGAGATTTCCTCGCACGACGCCCGCGCGCGATCAGCAAAAGTGGAAACCGGTTTTGCGTCCGATCGCGCGCTATTCCTTTGAATCGGCGCATGATCTTGTCGCCAAACCGCGGACACTTTGGCGAATCATGCGCTGGCACGCCGCGCGAATTATTCGTCGCCTTCTTCGGCATCATTGCGCAGACGCTGCGTGAGATCGTCGGCGCGGACTGGTCGGAGGAGATCGACGCGGCGTGGCGAGCGCTGCTCGGCGACATTAAGCGTTTCGTTGCAGTGCAGTGAGATAAGAAAAACTTCTGGAGCTCATTGAGACTGGCGATCAAGTCGGCCGGTGGCGGAAATGCGTCTGATGTGAAAGACTGCCTTCGAGCCGCGGTGCGGGCAATCGACACCGTCGGTAATAACAAACGAGGGAGCGAGCGATGTCCGGGACTGACCAATCCTCTACGACAAGGCGTAATCTTCTTCAAACCGGCGCGGCTGCGGGCGCCGCACTGTTCGGCGGGCTGGGCATCAACCCGGCGCTGGCGGCGGTGGCGCGTTCCGAAAAGCCGCTGAAGGCGGCGTTCTCGAACGCTGGCCTTCAGGCCACCTGGTGCGCGCAAGGCAAGCAGGCGGCGGAATGGTGGGGCAAGCTGTTCAACGTCGAGGTCACCTGGTTCGACGGCCAGCTCGACGCCGTCAAGCAGCGCGCCGCGATCGACAACATGGCCTCGCAGAAATGGGATTTCGTCGCCATCCAGGCGTTCGGCATCGGCACGCTGACCGCGCCGGTGAACAAGATGATCGATGCCGGCATTCCCGTGATCGACATGGACACGCTGATCGCCCCGCTCGACCAGATCAAGGTTCATTCGTTCCTGGCGCCCGACAACGAATTCATGGGCGCGTCGGTGACGCAGGCGCTCTGCAACGCCATCGGCGGCAAAGGCAAGGTCATCATGACGCAGGGCGCGCTCGGTCACACCGGCGCGCAGGGCCGCGCCAAGGGCTTTGAATCCGTCGTCAAGCAGTTTCCGAACATCGAGGTGCTCGACACCCAACCGGCGGACTGGGACGTCTCCAAGGCGGCGCGGCTATGGGAAACCTATCTGACGAAATACCCGCAGATCGACGCGGCCTTCTTCCACAATGACGACATGGCGCTGGCCGCCTACAACATCATGAAGGCGCGCAACCGCACCAACATCCTGATCGGCGGCGTCGATGCCATGCCGCCGGCGATCCAGGCGGTGAGCGAAGGCCGCATGTTCGCGACCGTCCGCAACCCCTCCTGCCGCATCCATGGCGGCGCCATCGTGGCCGGTGTCGCCGCGGTGACCGCGGGCGAGAAGAGCGGACAGGGCATTCCGAAGCACGTCATCACGGACGGCCCGGTGGTCACCAAGGCCAATGCGGCCGGCATGCAATGGATGGAGGATCACTTCCTGATCTGATCCACCATGCCCGCGGGACTTCAGCCCATCCTCGAACTGCGCGACATCACAAAAGCCTTCGGCGGCGTCGAGGCGCTTCGTGGTGTCGATTTTGCCCTCTCGCCCGGCGAGATCCATGGTCTCGTCGGCGAGAACGGCGCCGGCAAAAGCACGCTGATGAAGATCATCGCCGGCGTGCATGCCGATTTTTCCGGCCGGTTCATCCTCGACGGCCGGGAAACCCGCTTTCGCAGGGTGAGCGACGCAAACGCAGCCGGCATCGCGATGGTGCATCAGGAACTGAGCGTCGCGCCAGACCTGACGGTGGCCGAGAACGTGTTTCTCGGCAACCAGCCGACCAACCGCCTCGGCCTCGTGCAATGGCGGCGCATGGCCCGCGAGGCCGGCGAGCAACTGAAACGATTCGGCATCGACGTCGATCCGATGTCGCGGCTCGGCGACCTGCCGATCGGGCTGCAGCAATTGATCGAGATCGCCCGCGTGCTGTCCTCGGGCGCCCGCATCATCATCCTCGACGAGCCCACCTCGGCGCTGTCGCCGCCGGAAGTGGAGCGCCTGTTCGCAACGCTGAAGCGGTTGCGTGACGATGGCGCCAGCATCGTCTTCATCTCGCATTTCATCGAGGACATCCTGCGCGTCTCCGACGTCGTGACCGTGTTCCGCAACGGTCGGAAGGTCGCGGAGACCCTGGCGTCCGAGACCTCGAAGCCGGCGCTGATCGAGGCGATGATCGGCAAGGGCAGCGAGGCGCTGGGAGAAACTTACGCGCACGACATCATGCTGCCGCAACCGACCGATCAGCCGGTGGTGCTGAGCGCCAGCGGCCTGTCACTCGCCCGCAGCCTGCGCGACGTCTCGTTCGACGTCCGCGCGGGCGAGGTGCTCGGCATCTACGGTTTCATGGGCTGCGGACAGCTCGAACTGGCCAGGATCCTGTTCGGCAAGCTCAGGCCCGACCAGGGCGCCCTCGCCATCGCCGGCGAACAGAAAACCTTCCGCAGCACGGCCGGCGCCCGCCGCGCCGGGATTGCCTTCGTGCCCGAGAGCCGCCGCGACATGCTGTTCCTGCAGGAGCCGGTCTACAAGAACGTCTCGATCAGCATCCTCGATCGCATTTCGTCGCTGCTGCTGAAGCCGTGGCGCGAGCGCGCGATTGCGGCCCGGCAGGTCGAGCAGTTGCGGATCCGCCCCGCGACGGTCGATCTCGACCTCGGCATGCTGTCCGGCGGCAACCAGCAAAAAGTGGCGCTGGCGAAATGGCTGAGCTATCCGCCGCGGCTGTTGGTGCTGTGCGAACCGACCCGCGGCATGGACGTCGGGGCCAAGAACGACGTCATCCACATCGTCAGGGATTTGCGCGCGAAAGGCCTCGCCATCATCGTGCTGTCCACCGAGCCCGAGACGGTGCTGTCGCTCGCCGACCGCGTCCTCGTCCTCAAGCGCGGCGCGGTGGTGCGTGAATTCGCCAACGAACAGATCAGCAAGGACCGCCTGCTCGAAGCGGCGTGAGGAGACCGGCATGACTTCAGGTGAAAGCGCGGCAGTCACAGCGGACGGGAAAAAGCCCCGCGGGCTCGGTGGGGTGCTGCGCTCCCAGATGCGCAACATCGCGCCGTTCCTGACGCTGATCTGCCTGTTTTCCTTCTTCGCAGTCGCCAGCCCCTCTTTCGCGACGCTCGACAATTTCGGCAACATCCTCACGCAGATCTCGGTCACCGGCATCATCGCCGTCGGCCTCACCTTCGTGATCCTGTGCGCCGAGATCGATCTGTCGATCGCCGCCATCGCCAACGTCACCGGCATCGCGGTGGCCTATTTCACGCTGCAGGACTCCTACGTCAACATCGCCAATGTCCCGATGCCCGGCTGGGCTGCCATCCTGCTGGCGCTGGCGCTGTGCGCCCTGCTCGGCCTCGTCAACGCGTTCGGGCTCACGGTGATCGGCATCCCCTCCTTCATCATGACGCTGGCGATGATGCAGATCGCCGCCGGCATCTCCGCGCTGTTGGTGCGCGGGCAGATCGCCTACAAGGTGCCGCCGCTGGTGACGACGCTCGGATCGACGTCGATCGGCGGCATCCCCTGGATCGTGATCGTGGCGGCGCTGATGCTGCTCGGCGGCCACCTGGTGCTGACCTACACCCGCTTCGGACGTTATGTTTACATGGTCGGCGGCAACCGCGAGGCCGCGGAATATTCCGGCCTCAACGTCAAACTCATCCTCGGCAGCGTCATGGTGATTTCGGCGGTCTGCGCCGGCATCGGCGGCATGCTCGGCGTGGCGCATTTCGGCAGCGCGCAGCAGAACGAGTTCGACACGTATCTTTTGGACTCCATCGCCGCCGTCGTGGTCGGCGGCACCAGCCTGTTCGGCGGCCGCGGCGGCATCGGCAACACCATCGTCGGCCTGTTCGTGCTCGGCGTCCTGAACAATGGCCTCGACCACGTCAACATCGACAGTTTTTTGAAGATCTTGATCCGGGGACTGATCCTGCTGGCGGCGCTGATCATCAATGTTTATGCGCAGCGGCTGCGGGAACGGGCGGTGGAATAGCCGCGCTGCCGTGGACAAATCTGGGTATTATCCCTCGCGATCCTACGTAATAGTCGCCTGATTGAAGGTTTGGGATTGAGCGATGGGAGATGACATCCGCACGCAGCCGCCTTGGCTGGTCGAAGTCGCGATCGAGCCGAAGTCAAAGGCCGACCGGGAAAAACTTGATATTGCGCTGACGAAGCTTGCGGCCGAAGATCCGTTGTTCCGCGTGTCGACCGACCCGGATTCCGGCCAGACCATTCTCAAGGGAATGGGCGAACTCCATCTCGACACCAAGATCGACATCCTCAGACGCATCCACAAAGTCGAGGCCAACATCGGCGCGCTGCAGGTGGCGTTCCGCGAACGCATCACTCAGCGTGTCGAAGTGGAATACACTTACAAGAAGGTTCTCGGCCCGAAAGGTGACTTCGCGGGCGTTACATTCATCGTCGAGCCCAACGAGCCAGACAAGGGCTACGAGTTCGAGTCCAAGATCGTCGGCGGCGCGGTGAAGGAATACATCCCCGGCGTCGAAAAGGGTCTCGAAAGCGTGCTCTCCTGCGGCGTGGTCGCGGGCTTTCCGGTGGTGGACGTCAAAGTCCAACTGGTCGACGCGAAGTATCACGACGTCGACTCGTCGCCGCAGGCGTTCGGAATTGCATCGCGCGCGGCATTCCGCGAAGCGCTGCAGAAGGGCAAGTCCGTACTGCTCGAGCCGATCATGAAGGTCGAGGTGGCGAGCCCGGAAGACTGTACCGGCTCCATCATCGGCGACCTGAATTTGCGGCGCGCCCAGATCCAGAGCCGGGACATGCGCGCCAACGCCAACGTCATCAACGCGATGGTGCCGCTCATTAACATGTTCGGGTACGTGAATAACTTGCGCTCGATGAGTCAGGGGCGCGCAACCTTTACGATGCAATTCGATCACTACGCTCCAGCACCCGTGCCCGAAGACGATACGCCATTTCGCCCTGCTATAGGAATGCGAGCCTGAACGGGAGACTGGATGCGATGGCTGTTGACGCGGATTCTAGATTAGGTGGTGCCTCGAAACATGACCCTGCACACAATAGAGCTCGATGCCAGTAGTTGGAAAACTGCTCAAGATTTTCGACTGGCGCTTAAGGCTGCGATAGGAGCGCCGGAATGGCATGGCGAAATCGTGGGGGCATTCCTGGACTCCATTTTTGGAGGTGGGATGAACACTCTCAAACCTCCCTATGTGATCAAAGTCGTGAACACGACGAACCTCGTACCTGAGGTGAAGGAGATGGTCAGCGACTTCTCATCCGCTATTGCAGAGACGCGGGCTCGCAGGCTCGCGCGCGTTGGTGAGGATGTTGAGGTTCGGCTCGAAATCGAAAATTAGTCTCCGCCTTTGCGCCGTGATTTTGGAAGCCGACTCAATCGCTTTTCGAGCGCTCGATCTCGCTCAGATACGAGGCCCACTCGAATTCAAAAGATCCTATGTCAAGCTCAGAAGCGGCATCAAATCCATTTTCGTATGCGAAATCAGACCACTCCACTCCGAGTTTAGTTCGCAAAACACGTGCGGTGATGGTGCCACAGGCGAATCTACGCACTCCGCGCAAACGAACAGCGCGACGCGATGTCGCGCCGACCGGCACATCCGATGTCAACATGGCAGTCGTTCCAACATTGATCTGTCGGGCCGCTTCAGGCTCGAACCGCGGATTCGAAAGTGACCCGCACATATCGTACTCGGAGGCCCGGGTGACCTCGAACAGAGATACTCCGTTGACCACGAGATCGAATGAGTACCGCTCCCGCTTCCGGGGACTGGCGCTTCCCTTCCGAAGAAGAGGCGCAAGTTCGAGCTGATCCATCATCGCTACTCGGCGAACTCCGGCTGCCAGTCGCGCACCATTCGGGCCGCCATCGTCACCGCGCCGATCGTGGTAAACGACGCCGTCTCCACCATCATCGCCCGCGCCAGCCGCAGGCTGCGCGCCTCGCACACGGCCCGCAGCCTCGTATCCTCGATCAGTTCAAAGTCCGCATTGTGCGCCAGCCCGAGAATGCGGCGGATGATCTTGGCCGCCGCAAATCCAACGGTGTCGGCGAACAGCCGCGTCATGTAGGCCTGCCGTTCGGCCTCCAGCCGGGCAGCGCCGGCGGCCCCCGGAAACAGCGACAACGGATAGGCGTCGCCGTGACTTTCCGTGCGCCACAGTTCGAGGAATTCGTTGGAAAACTCCGTCCAGACGTTTTCGATCGTCTCCAGCATCCAGACCTCGAACACCCGCCGTCCGCCCGGCGACGTCTCATGGCCGACGGAAGCCAGGTAGGCCATCAGCAGGTTGGCGATGACGGCCCCGACGTCAAAACCCATCGGGCCGTAGAACGCGAATTCGGGATCGATCACCACCGTCGAATCTTCCGTCACCATGATCGAGCCGGTGTGGAGGTCGCCGTGGATCAGCGCTTCCGGCGCGTTCAGGAATTTCAGCTTGAGGCGCGAAACCGCAGCATGCAGGTCGAGGTCCTCGCGGAACTCGGCGGCGGTGGCATCGAGCCACGGCTGCGTCCAGCGGTTCTGCTCGGCCATGCGGTAGGGATCGGTGAAGATCAGGTCCTCGGTGATCTTGCAGAGCGCATGGTTGCCGGCGAACGCCGCGATCCCCTCCTTCTTCTGGGCGGCAGGAAGCGCGAGGTCGGACGAGAAAAACAGCGTGCGGGCCATGAAGGTGGCGATGCCGCCGACGAAATTCGGATAGAGCGCGCCGGCAATCAACCCCTTGCGCATGATGACATGCGGCTCGATCAATTCCATCACAACGAGGGCGAGCCCTTCGTTATGGTGCAGCACGGCCGGCACCAGGCCGGGCACCAGCCGCGCCTGATGCGTCAGCGCCAGATATTCGTAATGCGAGCGCGACAGCGGCAGCGGCCAGCTTTCGCCGACCAGACGCACGTAAGGCAGCGCCTGCTTGACGGCGACGCCGCCCGCCGCCCCCTTGACGATGAACACGAGGTTGAGATTGCCGTCGCCGACCTCGATGATGGTCCAGGCTGCGGCAGCGCCACCGAGCCGGGCCGCGATCTCGGGCACTGCCGCGAGGTAGTCCCGCAGATCGGCCTCGTGCAGGATACGGTATTCGTCCTGCTGCGGATCAGCCGACGATCGACGCTGTGAACTCATCCCCGTCTCCCCGTGCCGGCGCGGCGGTTGATTCCTGTTTGACGAATTCGGGCCGGCCTGTGTTCAGCGGATCATAGCCGCAAGGCGCGGCTGGCGGCCAGCGCGTTCGCCGCCCCGGCTTGCCCGAACGTCTCAAATGAGCTGTGCCAGCCAGACGGTGTGACCACCACACTCCGGGTCCTCGACAACGTGCGCCACCACGCGAAACCCGTTCCGGTCGAGCAGGTAGCGATATTCCGCCGCATCGAGACTGGCGTGATACAGCGGCTCGCCGCCGAACTCGCCGATCGCCTCGCCATGTGCGGGACCGCTGGTGAACATCAGCGCCGCGTTCGGCGCCGCGAGCGCCCGAAACACCGGAAACATGTTGCGCTGGTCGTCGTCGCAAAGATGAAAGAAACTGTCCCACGCCAGCAGGCCGGAAAACTTCCGCTGCAGGGCAAGGATACGCATGTCGCCGACGATCCATTCCTGCGCGGGGAAATGCTGACGGCAGGCATCGATCATGGCCGGAGATGAATCGACACCGACGACGGGATGCCCTGCCTCAATCAGATACGCGGCCATTGGCTGTGCGCCTCCGCATCCGATATCGAGAACCGGCGAGGCCGGCGGCAACAGCGCGCGGAGCCGGTCGAGCCAGGATTTTTCAATCAACCCGGTGCGCGCGCGACTTTCGATCCAGTCCGACGCCTTGCGCTGGTACAGGTCGATGATCCCCGCGGCATCCGCTGGCGCCATGCCTAGAATGTTTCCCGTTCCAGGAAGTTCGAGCCGATGTCGGCCTTTTTCTTCACGGGGTCGTAGTCGCAAAACACGCTGTCGGCGACCAGCGTGTAGCTCGGGAAGATCGTGTCCTTGTTGAGCCTGACCGACGTCAGCCCGATCACGGCGGTCTGCTTGCCGCCGGTCCATTTGAACGGCGTGGTGCTCGGCGCCTTCTCGCAGGCTGCTACCGCTTCCGCAAACACCGAACTCTCCACAAACGCCTTGACCGTCCGCAACTGTCCCAGCGTCTTCCAGTTCATGTAGAAGGCGCCGGCCAGGCCTGCGGCGAGCAGAACCACGAGCAATAGTAAGATACGCTGAAAATTCATTCGTTTTCCCTGGACCAGAGCAGCAGAAAATTAACCGATCCCGTTGGATTTGGCAGAATCGTAGGACTACTCGGGTAATGGTCTACCGGACTATTGTCGCAACAGCCCATATGGGACTAACGGTATCGCTGATTCCCAAAATCGGATCAGGAACATCCGATGACGATTGACGACCCCGACGCGATTGCATTGCGACCCACCGCCATCGGCGGAATCAGCCAGGAGAACGACTTTGAGGTCGTCTGGCGCGGCTTCCCGGTCGGCCGGATCATGAAGCAGGCGGACAGCCCGTACTGGTGGTGGGCGTGCACCGTGTATGGGCTGCCCTCGACCGCCAATGACCGTGGACAGGCCATCAACTACAAAGACTGTCAGCTTCGTTTCCGGCTAGCCTGGGCCAGGATCAGGCCGACGCTGACCGAGGAGATCATCCGGGCCGCCAAGCAGCATGTCCAGGATCTGCTGGAACAAGCGGCGGCGAAGGGCGCAGCGCCCAAGGCGCCCGAACCGCTTCAGGTGCTGGAGAACCATCGCGCCGCGCCCCGGCACCGGGTGCTGAAGGCAGGTTCCATCGAGTTCAACGGCGGCGTCATCGACTGCACCGTCCGGGATGTATCGAACACCGGTGCGGCCCTCGAAGTCGCCAGTCCGACGGGAGTCCCCGAAAGCTTCTGGTTGGTGTTACAGGGAGATCACACGCGCCGATATTGCCGGGTAGCTTGGCGCACGAACAAGCGGATCGGCGTCGCGTTCGACTGACGCCTTGCAAGATCAGAACGGCAATCCCATCAGCCGCGACAGCCGCTCGATGTTGAGAAGGCCCTGCTGATACGCCCACATCCCGATGCCGAACGCGACGGCTGAAATGACCGTGGTCCAGAGCAACTTTTTGCCCATCCGCGCCAGCACCGGCGCGCCGGGATCGGTGCCGGGCGCGCCGTCACCGTCCTCGTGCTGGCTGCGGACGCCGAACGGCAGCGTCACGAACAGCACGACCCACCAGAGCACGAAGTAGATCGCAAACGCGGTCGAGATGCTGTAGACCATCTGGTTCAGGCCTGTTCGATTTCGACGAGCGCGCCGGAAAAATCCTTCGGATGGAAGAACAGCACCGGTTTGCCGTGGGCGCCGATCTTCGGCACGCCGTCGCCGAGAACGCGCGCACCCTCGCTGATCAGCCTGTCGCGCGCCGCGATGATGTCGGGCACGTCGTAGCAGATGTGATGAATGCCGCCGTCGGCGTTGCGCTCGACGAATTTGGCGATCGGCGAAGCGTCGCCCAGCGGCTGGATGAACTCGATCTTGGTGTTGGGCAGCGTCACGAACACGGTGATGACGCCATGCTCCGGCAGCGGCACTGCGCCGGAGATTTCCGCGTTGAACGCACCGCCATAAATCTTCGCGGCCTTTTCGGCGTCCTTGACCGCGATCGCGACATGATTGAGCCGGCCCAGCATGCGTTCCTCCGAGACTAGATGCGGCGTTCAGCGTTAATCTGATCCGCCTGTTCAAACAAGTTCTCAATCCGCTTCAGATCGGCATCGAAGTAACGCTGCCGCTCTTTTCCGTTGGCCCCGCGCTGAATCTGGCGGGTCTGACACCCCAAGTCACTGGATATGAATCTCAGAACAGCATCTTCTAAATCACTCAAGCGGCTTGTCGGTGGCCTGGAATATAGCGCAAAGGCATATCGTGAATGGGCGCCAAGCACTGAACTCAACCTGATTGTCGCCTGACCGTGCCTCATGCCCTCCATCTGCGTCTCAAAGAAATAGAAATTGTGTCGACGCTGAATTTCCGCCAGATTCAAAACGCGGAAGCTGTTCCCCCTCAGAAATAGTTCGGTCTTCGCTTCAACGTCGCTACGCACCGTGTGGCTGCAGACAAAATGAAGTGCGAGGTCGGCTGCAAGCACCTGTGTCGCCCGGGCAGAGTTGGACCATTCCAACATAAAAAATGTCGCAAGGCCGACGCACAAGACCACGGAGGCGATGGCATGTTTGCCTCCAGCGATTCGCACTGCACTCACTCCTTGCGTTCAAACGGTCAGTACATGAACGAGGCAAATCGGCTTCTTGCCCCAGTGCTCGTTGATGACGGCCCGCACCGCGCGGCGCACCGATTCCGCGGTCGCGTCCGCATCGCGCCGCCGCGCCCGCGGCAGGTTCTCGACAGTGGACACCACCGTATCGAACACGATCTCGTCGATCACTTCACCGGCCGCATTCTTTTCGGGGATGCCGACCAGATCGACCTCGGGATCGTCGGCCAGTTCGCCCTTGTCGCTCATGGCGATCGCCACGAAGGCGCAGCCGGCAAATGCCATCCGGCGCCGCTCGACCACGGCGCGAGACTTTGAATCCTCCAGGATGTTACCATCCTTGTAGAGCCGCCCCGACGGCAGTTCATCGATGACTCCGGGATCGCCGGGCCCGAGCTTGACCAGATCGCCATTGCGGATGGTCAATACCTTTGGCACGCCGGCGGTGCGCGCCAGCTTGGCGTGCTCGGACAGATGCAGCGCCTCGCCATGGACCGGGATCAGGATCTGCGGGCGCACCCATGAGATCATGTCGCGCAGTTCGTCGCGGCGCGGATGGCCGGAGACGTGGACCAGATCGGTGCGGTCGGTGATAACCTCGATGCCCTGGGTGACCAGGCCGTTGATGATGGCGCCGACCGCCTTCTCGTTGCCGGGAATGGTGCGCGAGGAGAATATCACGCTGTCGCCCTTGTTCAGCGTCACCTGCGGATGATCATTGTTGGCAATCCGCGCCAGCGCTGCGCGCGCCTCGCCCTGGCTGCCGGTGCACAGCGCCAGCACCTTGTCCGCCGGAAAATGCCCGTAGTAATCGGCGCTGCGGAAATTCTGCACGCCGTCGAGATAGCCGGTTTCGCGCGCGACCTGCACCACGCGCTCCATGGCGCGGCCGACCACCACGACCTCGCGATCGGCGGCCTTCGCAGCATCCGCCACCGCCCTCACGCGCGCAACGTTGGAGGCAAAGGTCGTGACGGCAACCCGGCCCTTGGCCGCCTTCACCAGCTTGGCGATGGTGGCAGCAACCTCGGTTTCCGAAGGCGAGCGCCCTTCCCGCACCGCATTGGTGGAATCGCCGACCAGCGCCAGCACGCCGGCATCGCCGAGCTCGCGCAGCCGCCGCTCGTCGGTCGGCAGTCCGATGATCGGCGTCGGATCGATCTTCCAGTCGCCGGTGTGCAGCACGGTGCCGGCCGCGGTGTGGATGGCAAGCGCGTGCGATTCCGGGATCGAATGCGCGACCGGGATGAATTCGACGATGAACGGCCCGAGTTCGATCCGGCCCCCCGACGGCACCACCGTCACCGGGATTTTCGGCGGGTTACGCTCGGAGGCGCATTTGGCCTCGAACAACGCGGCGCTGAATTTGGTCGCGTAGATCTTGCACTGCAGTTTCGGCCAGAGGTCGATGATGGCGCCGAAATGATCTTCATGGGCGTGGGTCAGCACCAGCCCCATCAGATTCTTGCGCTCTTTCTCCAGGAAGCGGATGTCGGGCATGATCAGGTCGATACCCGGCAGGTGTTCCTCGTCGCCGAAGGAGACGCCGAGATCGACGGCGAGCCACGAGCGCTGCTGGCGATTGCCGAGCCCATAGATCGACAGGTTCATGCCGATCTCGCCGACGCCGCCGAGCGGCGCAAAGGTCAATTCATCCGGCCGCGCCATCAGGCTGCTCCTATCGACGCTGCCGTACCAAAATAGACTTCGCCGGTTGTAATCGGCATGCGCCTGCCGTCCGCGGTGCGGACGATGAGGCAACCGGCTTCATCGATCGTATCGAATGTGCCTTCCAGCTTTGCGGTTCCGGTCTGGATAGCCACCGGCTTGCCGACGCCAAAGGCACGCTCCAGCCACAGCTTACGAATCTCTCTAAAGCCGCGTCCGTTGTCCCAGATGCCGCAGAACTCGACCCAGGCCTCCGACAGCGCGGCGAAAAGCTCTTCACCGCTGACATGGACACCCAGCCCCGCCAGCGAAACGGCCGGCGTCGGCGTACCCTCCGGTGCTGCGATGATGTTGGTGCCAATTCCCGCCACGACGGCAAGTCTACCGTCCATCATGGCTTCAGCCTCCACCAGCAAGCCGCAAAGCTTCTGCCCGCGGACCAGAATGTCATTCGGCCATTTCAGGAGATATTGCAAACGATCCGATCCGGCCAGTCGAAGATTGGCCTCGACGCTGACACGCTGCAGCGCGGCTTCATGCGCCAGACCAAAGGCGAATCCCATGGTCGCCGCAACAGCGGGCGTAACATCCATCACCTCGAGCACGCTGCTGGCGAGATTGCCGCGCGGCGCGACCCAGGTGCGCTGCCGGCGTCCCCGTCCCGCCGTCTGCAGCGTGGTGACGAACCAGGTCGAGCCAGGCCCACCCCGGCGCGCATGCGCCATCGCTTCCGAATTGGTCGAACCGGCCTGATCGAAGGCGACGAGACGGTAGCCCGCCGCTATGGCCCTGGGTCCGAGCGAGAAAGTCATCCTGGAAACAGCGACTTCGCCGCCGTCGTGGCGACGCTGACCAGCGGCCCCGGATAGACGAAGAAGAAGATGTTGAAGATGCCCGCGACCGCCAGCACCGTGCGCAGCTCAATGCGCATCGGCTCGATCTCGCCGGTCGGCTCGTCGAAATACATCACCTTGATGATGGTCAGGTAATAGAACGCGCCCACGACGCTGGTCAGCACGCCGACGACGGCGAGCGTGAACAGGCCGGCCTTGATCGCGGCCACGAACACGTACCATTTGGCAAAGAAGCCCGCGAGCGGCGGAATGCCGGCCAGCGAGAACAGCAGCATGGCGAAGAAGAACGCCAGCAGCGGGTTGGTGCGCGACAGCCCTGAGAAATCGCTGATCTGCTCCATCGGCTGGCCGGCGCGCTTCATGGACAGGATCACGGCGAAGGTGCCGAGCGTCATCGCGACATAGATCGCGATATAGACCAGCACGCCCTGCGCGCCCTCCACCGTGCCGGAGGCCAGCCCGACCAGCGCAAAGCCCATATGGCCGATCGAGGAATAGGCCATCAGGCGCTTGATGTTCTTCTGCCCGATTGCGGCAAACGACCCCAGCGCCATCGAGGCGATGGCGACGAAGACGAGGATCTGCTGCCATTGCGGAACGATGCCGGGGAACGCGGTCAGCGTCACGCGGGTGAACACCGCCAGTGCCGCGACCTTCGGCGCCGAAGCAAAGAACGCCGTGACCGGCGTCGGCGCGCCCTCGTAGACGTCGGGCGTCCACATGTGGAACGGCACCGCAGAAACCTTGAAGCAGAGCCCGGCCAGCAGGAATACGAGGCCAAACACGATGCCGACGCTGCCCGTCTTCACCGCGGCGGCAATGCCGGCAAATTCGACCGTGCCGGTGAAGCCGTAGATCAGCGACGCGCCGTACAGCAGCATGCCCGACGACAATGCGCCGAGCACAAAGTACTTCAGACCGGCTTCGGTGGACTTGGCGTTGTCGCGGTTGGAGGCTGCGACCACGTAAAGCGCGAGACTCATCAGTTCGAGCCCGAGATAGAGCATGATCAGGTCTGCCGCCGAGATCAGCACCATCATGCCGAGTGTGGAGAGCAGCACCAGGATTGCATACTCGAAAATCCGCCGCGACGGATCGGACAGGAATTCCGTCGACAGGACCAGCGTCACCGCCGAGCCGATGATGGCGAGGATCTTCAGGAAGCGGGCAAAATCGTCGACGATGAAGCTGCCGCCGAAGGTCACGAGCTTCCCGGCCGGTAACATCAGCTCCAGCACGCCGACGACGACCAGCAGCACCACCGCGAGAGCTGTCACCGTCCGGGTCATTCCTTCGCCGCGATAGGCGCCCAGCATCAGGAGCGTCATGGCGCCGACGGCCAGCACCAGTTCCGGCAGCACCGGCAGCAACTGATAACCTGCACTTGAGAAGCTCATGGCTGCGGCCTTACTGGATCAGCGCGGCTGCCTTCACGGCAGTCACGGCGGCATTGTAATTGTTGACGAGTTGCTGAACCGAGGCCGCCGACATGTCGAGCACCGGCTTCGGGTAGACGCCGAACAGGATGGTCAGCGCCACCAGCGGGAACAGCAACAGGCTCTCGCGCCAGGTCAGGTCCTTGATGCTGGCCAGCGACGGCTTTGTCAGCGCCCCGAAAACGACTTTCCGGTAGAGCCACAGCGCATAGCCGGCGGACAGGATCACGCCCAGCGTGGCGAATGTCGCCGTCGGGATCGAGACCTTGAAGGTGCCGAGCAGCGTCATGAACTCGCCGACGAAGCCGCTCGTGCCGGGCAGCCCGACATTGGCCATGGTGAACACCATGAACACCAGCGCGTAGAGCGGCATCCGGTTGACGAGGCCGCCATAGGCCGCGATCTCGCGAGTATGCAGCCGGTCATAGATGATACCGACGCAGAGGAACAGCGCGCCGGAGACGATGCCGTGCGAGATCATCTGGAACACGCCGCCGGCCACGCCCTGCGTGGTGCCGGCGAAGATACCCATGGTGACGAATCCCATATGGGCCACTGACGAGTAGGCAATCAGCTTCTTGATGTCTTCCTGCATCAAGGCGACCAGCGAGGTGTAGATGATCGCAATCGCCGAAAGCGAGAAGATGATCCAGGCGAAATCGTGCGACGCCAGCGGGAACATCGGCAGCGAGAAGCGCAGGAAGCCGTAGCCGCCCATCTTCAGCATGATCGCGGCCAGGATCACCGAGCCCGCGGTCGGCGCCTCGACGTGGGCATCGGGAAGCCAGGTATGAACCGGCCACATCGGCATTTTCACTGCAAACGAAGCAAAGAACGCCAGCCACGCCCAGGTCTGCAGTGACCGCGGCACGGCGGTCGTCATCAGGGTCGGGATATCGGTGGTGCCGGCATTCCAGTACAGCGCCATGATGGCCAGCAGCATCAGCACCGAGCCGAGCAGCGTGTAGAGGAAGAACTTGAAGGACGCATAGACCCGGCGCGGGCCGCCCCAGACGCCGATGATCAGGAACATCGGGATCAGGCCGCCTTCGAAGAACAAATAGAACAGCACGAGATCCAGCGCCGAGAAGGTGCCGACCATCAGCGTTTCCAGCAGCAGGAACGCCATCATGTATTCGCGCACGCGCAACGTGATCGATTTCCAGCTCGCGACGATGCAGAACGGCATCAGGGCGGTGGTGAGGATCACGAACGGCAGCGAAATGCCGTCGACACCCATGTGATAGTTGATGCCGCTGGCGAGCCAGCTCGCCTTTTCGACGAACTGGAAGTCTGCGCTCGAGGCATCGAAGCGCCAGACCAGGATCAGCGACACCGCAAAGGTAACCAGCGTGGTCCACAGCGCGATCCAGCGCGCGTTGCGCCGCGCGGCCTCGTCGTCGCCGCGGATAAGATAGATCGCCAGCGCGCCGATGACCGGCAGGAAGGTGACGACCGACAGGATGGGCCAGGTTGTCATTACTGGCCTCCCAAGCCGAACATGAACCAGGTGATCAACCCTGCGACACCGATCAGCATCGCAAAGGCGTAGTGATAGAGATAGCCGGTCTGGACCTTCACCACATTGCGGGTGACATCGAGCACCCGCGCCGAAACGCCATCCGGGCCGAAGCCGTCGATGACGAAGCCGTCGCCCTTTTTCCAGAGCGTGTAGCCGAGCCACTTCGCCGGGCGGACGAAGATGACATCGTACAACTCGTCAAAGTACCATTTGTTGAGCAGGAACTGGTAGAGCATCTGGTGCTGGTTGGCGAGTTCGACCGGGATGTACGGCCGGCGGATGTAGAACAGCCACGACACCAGGAAGCCCAGCACCATCATCACCGTCGGCAGGTAGGCGATTGCCGCCGGAATATGGTGCATCTCCTCGATGATGCCTGGCTTCATCTTCAGGGACTCGCGGAAGAACTCTTCCACGCCATGGCCTGCGAACAATTCCTTGAACGGGAAGCCGGCCAGGATCGATCCGGCGGCGAGAATCCCGATCGGCACCAGCATCCACATCGGCGCCTCGTGGGCGGCCTCGTAGTGATGCCGGTCGTGCGGCTCGCCGTGGAACGTCTTGAAGATCAGGCGCCAGGAATAGAACGAGGTCAGGCCCGCCGCGATCACGGTCATCGCGAAGCCGTAGAACGCAAACGGGTTATGCGAGACGTAAGCCGACTCGATGATCGCGTCCTTGGAGAAGTAGCCGGCGGTCAGCGGGAAGCCGGTCAGCGCCAGCGTGCCGATCACCATCACGCTGTAGGTGTAGGGGATCTTGTCCTTCAGCCCACCCATGTTCCGGATGTCCTGCTCGTGGTGCATCGCGTAGATCACCGAGCCCGAGCCCAAGAACAGCAGCGCCTTGAAGAAGGCGTGCGTGAACAGATGGAACATGCCGACCGAATAGGCCCCGGCCCCCATCGCCACGAACATGTAGCCGAGCTGCGAACAGGTCGAATAGGCCACGATGCGCTTGATGTCGTTCTGAACCAGGCCGATGGTGGCGGCAAAGAACGCCGTGGTCGCGCCGAAGAACATCACGACGGCCTGCGCATTGGGCGCTAGCTCGAACAGCGGCGACAAGCGCGCCACCATGAACACGCCGGCGGTGACCATGGTCGCGGCGTGGATCAGCGCCGACACGGGCGTCGGGCCTTCCATCGCGTCCGGCAACCAGGTGTGCAGCAGGAATTGCGCGGACTTGCCCATCGCGCCCATGAACAGCAGCAGGCAGATCAGCGTCAGTGCGTCCGCGTGCCAGCCGAAGAAGTCGATGGTCTTGCCTTGCAGACTCTGCGCGCCGGCGAAGATCGTCTCGAAATCGGTGGTCTTGAGCAGCATGTAGACGGCGAAAATGCCGAGCGCAAAGCCGAAATCGCCGACGCGGTTGACCACGAAGGCCTTGATCGCGGCCGCATTCGCGGAAGGTTTCTGGTACCAGAAGCCGATCAAGAGGTAGCTGGCGAGACCGACGCCTTCCCAGCCGAAGAACAGCTGGACCAGGTTGTCCGCGGTCACCAGCATCAGCATCGCGAAGGTAAACAGGCTGAGATAGCCGAAGAAGCGCGGCCGGTTCGGGTCCTCGTCCATGTAGCCGATGGAATAGAGGTGCACGAGGGATGAGACGGTGTTGACCACCACCAGCATCACGGCGGTCAGCGTATCGACGCGGAGTGCCCACGATATCTGCAGATCGCCCGAATTGATCCAGGGGAGCAACGTGATCCTGTAATCGTGGTGCATGAAGCCGACATCGACCAGCGTCACCCAGGACAATGCCGCGGCAACCAACAGCAGCCCCGTCGTGATCAGTTCGGCCGCGCGCGAGCCCTGCGCCGGCGGCTCCGAGACGTGGTGGTCGTCGTGGCCGTGAGCATCGTGGCCATGATCGTCATGAACAGCGGCGGCGTGCGCATGACCGCCGTGCCCATGGTCGTGATGCTCGACCTCGTCGCCGCTCGGGTGGCGCGCATGCGCCCCGAACAGCGCGATCAGGCCGGCCAGAATGGCGCCCAGCAGCGGCAGAAAGACGATTGCCTGAACCATAGCTGCGTTAGCCCTTCATCAGATTGACGTCTTCAACCGCGATCGAGCCGCGGTTGCGGAAGTACACGACCAGCACCGCCAGGCCGATCGCAGCTTCCGCGGCGGCCACCGTCAGCACCAGCAGCGCAAACACCTGGCCGACGATGTCCCCAAGGAAGGTCGAGAACGCGACGAGGTTGATGTTGACGGCGAGCAGGATCAGCTCGATCGACATCAGGATGACGATGATGTTCTTGCGGTTCAGGAAGATGCCGAGGATCCCGAGCGTGAACAGGATGGCGCCGACCGCGAGATAGTGCCCCAGACCGATCGTCATTTCACCCACTCCGCCGCGTCTGCATCCTGCAGGCCCTGCCCCGACGCCACCTTGCGGATGGCCATCGCCAGTTCCGGCGTCCGCGCGTTCTGCACGTTGATGTCCTGCCGTTTGACCTTGGCCTTGTGGCGCAGCGTCAGCACGATGGCGCCGATCATGGCGACCAGGAGCACCATGCCGGCGATCTGGAAGTAGTGGATGTACTTCGTATAGAGCACCAGCCCGAGCGCCTCGGTATTGCTGACATTGGTCGGGATCGCCGCGGTGATCTGCTTGGTCACGGTCGGGTTGATCGCCCAGCCGCCGACCACGAGCAGCAGCTCGAACATGAAGATACCGCCGATGACGAGGCCGATCGGCAGGTACTGCATGAAGCCTTCGCGCAGCTCGACGAAGTCGACGTCGAGCATCATGATCACGAACAGGAACAGCACCGCGACCGCGCCGACATAGACCACGATCAGCATCATGCCGAGGAATTCGGCGCCCATCAGGATGAACAGGCCGGAAGCGTTGACGAACGCCAGAATGAGATACAGCACCGAGTGCACGGGATTGCGCGACACAATCACCATGACAGCCGACGCCACGCAGATGCTGGCGAACAGGTAGAAGAACAGCGCCGGAAGGATCATGCCCTCACCTCACCGGTACGGCGCGTCGAGTTCGATCGATTTTGCAATCTCGCGCTCCCAGCGGTCGCCATTGGCGAGCAGTTTCGCCTTGTCATAATAGAGTTCCTCACGGGTCTCGGTCGCGAATTCGAAATTCGGTCCCTCGACGATCGCATCGACCGGGCAGGCCTCCTGGCACAGGCCGCAATAGATGCATTTCACCATGTCGATGTCGTAGCGCACGGTGCGGCGGGTGCCGTCGTTGCGGCGCGGACCGGCCTCGATCGTGATCGCCTGCGCCGGGCAGATCGCCTCGCACAGCTTGCAGGCGATGCAGCGTTCCTCGCCGTTCGGATAGCGGCGCAGCGCGTGCTCCCCACGAAAGCGCGGCGAGATCGGGCCCTTCTCGAACGGATAGTTCAGCGTCGGCTTCGGCTTGAAGAAATACCGCATGGCGAGAAAGAACGCCGATACGAATTCGGTCAGGAGAAGCGCCCGGGCCGTTGCGTTGATGTTGACGCTCATAGCAACCTCACTTCGGCGCGATGCCGGCGAATTGCAGCACGCCGGCCACAATCACCACCATCGCCAGCGACAACGGCAGGAATACTTTCCAGCCGAGTCGCATCAGTTGGTCGTAGCGGTAGCGCGGCACGATCGCCTTCGCCATCGCGATCAGGAAGAACATGAAGAACAGTTTCAGCGCGAACCACACCGCGCCCGGGACCCAGTTGAACGGCGGCAGATCCACCGGCGGCAGCCAGCCGCCGAGGAACAGGATCGTCGCCAGCGCGCACATCGTGGTGATCGCGACATATTCGCCGAGCATGAACAGCAGATACGGCGTCGAGCCGTATTCGACCATGAAGCCCGCGACCAGTTCGGATTCCGCTTCCACCAGGTCGAACGGCGGACGGTTGGTCTCGGCGAGCGCCGAGACGTAGAACACCACGAACATCGGGAACAGCGGCCACACATACCAGTTCAGGATGGTGAGCTGTGGCAGGCCGATCAGGTTGGCGAGGCCACGCGTGTTCTGCGCTTCCACAATGGCCGAAAGGTTGAGCGTACCGGCGCACAGCAGCACCGTGATGATGACGAAGCCAATCGAGACTTCGTAGGACACCATCTGCGCCGCCGAGCGAAGTGCTGCCAGGAACGGATATTTCGAGTTCGACGACCAGCCGGCCATGATGATGCCGTAGATCGACAGCGACGATATCGCGAAGATATAGAGCACGCCGACATTGATGTCGGAGATCACCCAGCCGAGATCCATCGGGATCACGGCCCAGGCGGCCAGCGCCAGCACGCAGGACACCAGCGGCGCCAGCAGGAACACGCCCTTGTTGGAGCCGGACGGGATGATCGGCTCCTTCAGCACGAACTTGAGCAGATCGGCGAAGGATTGCAGCAGGCCCCACGGGCCGACCACGTTGGGGCCGCGGCGGATCTGCACCGCCGCCCAGATCTTGCGGTCGGCGAGCAGGATGTAGGCGATCGCGACCAGCAGCACGACGAGCAGTAGGACGCTCTGCGCGACCATCACGATCAGCGGCCAGAGAAAGCCGGTCCAGAACGGGCTTGCGAAGAAATCAGCCATCAGTTCATGCTCACTCTGCTGCCGTCAGCATTCGACCGGCCGCCAGCCGGGAGCATTCCGCCATGACAGCGGAGGCCCGCGCGATCGGGTTGGTCAGATAGAAATCCTCGACGGACGATTTCAGCGGGGTCTTGTCGACCTTGCCGCCTTTGCCGGCCAACGCATTGACGTCGCCGGCCTTGCCGGGCTCGATCTGGTCGATCCGCATCAGATGCGGCGCGGCCTTGAACAGCGCCTGGCGCAGCGCCTGCAGGGAATCATAGGGCAGCTTCTTGCCGAGCACGTCGGAGAGCGCGCGGATGATCGCCCAGTCCTCGCGCGCCTCGCCGGGCGGGAACGCCGCGCGGGCCGCGATCTGCGCCCGGCCCTCGGTGTTGACGTAGAGGCCGGATTTTTCGGTATAGGCCGCGCCCGGCAGGATGACGTCGGCGCGGTGCGCGCCGCGGTCGCCGTGGGTGCCGATATAGACCACGAACGTGCCGTCAGGCACCTTCACGTCATCCGCGCCGAGCAGGAACAGAACGTCCATCGTGCCGAACGTCGTCATCTGCGCAAGGGTGAGGCCGCCGGCTCCCGTCCCAAAACCGATATCGAGCGCACCGACGCGCGAGGCGGTGTCGTGCAGCACGGCAAAACCGTTCCAGCCGTCCTTCAGCGCGCCTGTGCCCGTGGCGATCTTGGCGGCGAGCGCCAGCACCGCCGCGCCGTCGTGCCGCGACAGCGAACCGGCGCCGACGAGCACGATCGGGTTCTTGGCACCCTTCAGCACATCGATAAAGGAATGCTTGCCGCTGGCGAGGTCGGTCAGCGTATCCGTGCCCGCGCCGAGATAATCGTAATCATAGGTGAGATCGGCGTTGGGGCCGATGACGCCGACCTTGAGCTGGCCGGTGCGCCAGCGCTTGCGAATCCGCGCGTTGAGCACGGCGGCTTCCCGTCGCGGATTGGAGCCGATGATCAGCAGCGCGTCGGCCTGCTCGATCCCGGCGATGGTCGGATTGAAGATATAGCTGGCGCGGCCGAGCGCAGGATCGAAGGCATCGCCGCCCTGCACCGCCAGATTGGAAGAACCGCACTTCGACAGCAATTCCTTCAGCGCGAACATTTCCTCGACCGCGGCGAGATCGCCGGCGATCGCCCCAATGCGTTTGCCGTCGATGCGGGCGGTCTTGGCCGCAATGGCCGCAAAGGCCTCCGGCCAGGACGCGGCGCGCAGCTTGCCGGCTTCGCGGACATACGGCCGGTCGAGCCGCTGCGTCCGCAGCCCGTCGACGACGTGACGGGTCTTGTCGGAAATCCACTCCTCGTTCACCGCCTCGTTGATGCGCGGCAGGATCCGCATCACCTCGCGGCCGCGGGTATCGACGCGGATCGCCGAGCCCACGCCGTCCATGACGTCGATCGACTGCGTCTTGCCGAGCTCCCACGGGCGCGCGGCGAATGCGTAAGGCTTCGAAGTCAGCGCGCCCACCGGGCAGATATCGACGAGGTTGCCCTGCAGTTCGGAGGTCAGCGCCTGCTCCAGATAGGTCGTGATCTCCATGTCCTCGCCGCGGCCGGTGGCGCCCATCTCCGGCGCGCCGGCGACTTCGGCGGAGAAGCGGACGCAGCGCGTGCACTGGATGCAGCGGTTCATCGAGGTCTTGACCAGCGCGCCGAGATATTTGTCCTCGACGGCGCGCTTGTTTTCGGCGAAGCGCGAGGTGTCGACGCCGTAGCCCATCGCCTGGTCCTGCAGGTCGCATTCGCCGCCCTGGTCGCAGATCGGGCAATCCAGCGGATGGTTGATCAGCAAAAACTCCATCACGCCTTCGCGCGCCTTCTTGACCATCGGCGAACGCGTCGAGATTTCCGGCGGCTCGCCCTTCGGGCCCGGCCGACAATCGCGCACGCCCCAGGCGCAGCTCGCGACCGGCTTCGGGCCGCCCTTCACTTCCACCAGGCACATCCGGCAATTGCCGGCGATCGACAGCCGCTCGTGGTAGCAGAAGCGCGGGATTTCGGCGCCGGCGGCCTCGCAGGCCTGCAGCAGCGTGTATTCCGCGGGGACATCGATCTCTTTGCCGTCGATGATGAGTTTGGTCATTGCGGTCTCAGGTCTTTCCCAGCTTGCAGTCTGGCGGTGTAACGCTGGCGGTCTTCAGCGACGCCTTGACCCATTGCTGGGTCTCGGCGCCGTAGGTGGCGAGCCAGGCCGGCTGCGCCACGTTCTTCTCACAGAGGAACGGCAGATGCGGCTTCAGGTCGTAATCGCAGGAGGCCAGCCACTCGCGCTTTCCAGCGAACGCGCTGATGGCTTCTTCGCAGGAATAGAGAAAGTAGGTGACAAAACTCTCGTACTGCACCTGCTCGTCGCGGCCGGCCGCCTTGATCTTCTCGTAGTCGGGCTGCGCGAATCTCGGGTTCTTGAACGCCAGATCCGTGTAGCCCAGAAACGCAGCCCGCGCGCTCGACGCGCGGTTGTTGGTGCGGATCTCGTTGATCTGGATCAGAATCGCAACAAAGCCGAGCAGCGCCACGGCCGCCTGCGCCATCTGCGCCAGCGTCCCGTATCTCTGCCACCAGAAGCTCGGTTGCGAAATTGTCATCTCTACTCCGCCGCGACCATGTTCACGGGATCGCGCACGCCGATATCGTCGATGTCGGCCTTGTGCGAATACTCGGAGATCCGCGCCTCGATCTCGTGACGGAAATGCGCGATCAGGCCCTGGATCGGCCACGCCGCCGCGTCGCCGAGCGCACAGATGGTGTGGCCTTCGACCTGCTTGGTCACTTCCAGCAGCATGTCGATCTCGCGCTTGTGGGCGCGGCCGTCGGCCATGCGCGTCAGCACGCGCCACATCCAGCCGGTGCCTTCGCGGCACGGCGTGCACTGGCCGCAGCTCTCGTGCTTGTAGAAATAGGAAATGCGCGCGATCGCCCGGATCAGGTCGGTCGACTTGTCCATCACGATCACCGCGGCGGTGCCGAGGCCGGAACGGAGCTTGCCGAGGCTGTCAAAATCCATCGGCGTGTCGATGATCTGCTCGGCCGGCACCATGCGCACCGACGAGCCGCCCGGAATCACCGCCTTCAGATTGTCCCAGCCGCCGCGAATGCCGCCGCAATGCCGCTCGATCAATTCGCGGAACGGAATCCCCATCGCCTCTTCGACGTTGCAGGGGCGCTCGACATGGCCGGAAACGCAAAACAGCTTGGTGCCGACATTGTTCGGCCGGCCGATCGCGGCGAACCACGCCGCACCGCGCCGCAGGATGTCGGGCGCGACCGCGATGGATTCGACGTTGTTGACCGTGGTCGGGCAGCCATAGAGGCCGACATTGGCCGGGAATGGCGGCTTCAGCCGCGGCTGGCCCTTCTTGCCTTCGAGGGACTCCAGGAGCGCGGTCTCTTCACCGCAGATATAAGCGCCGGCGCCATGCGCGACATAGATATCGAACGGCCAGCCGTTGATATTGTCCTTGCCGACCAGCTTTGCGTCATAGGCCTGGTCGATCGCGGCCTGCAGATGCTCGCGCTCGCGGATGAATTCGCCGCGCACATAGATGTAGCAGACATGCGCGTTCATCGCGAAACTGGCGAGCAGACAGCCCTCGACCAACAGATGCGGATCGTGCCGCATGATCTCGCGGTCCTTGCAGGTACCGGGCTCGGACTCGTCGGCGTTGACGACCAGATAGCTTGGCCGGCCGTCGGTCGATTCCTTGGGCATGAACGACCATTTCAGCCCGGTCGGGAATCCCGCCCCGCCGCGGCCGCGCAGGCCGGAGGCCTTCATCTCGTTGATGATCCAGTCACGGCCCTTGTCGATGATCGCTTTCGTGCCGTCCCACGCCCCCCGGCGGCGCGCGCCCTCCAGCCCCCAGTCGTGGAGCCCGTAGAGGTTCTTGAAGATGCGATCCTTGTCGTCGAGCATGACTTGAATTTCCCGGGATCAACGATTGGATTGCGCGTAGGCGAGGCCCGCGGCGCATCCGCCGAAGGTGATCGCCCACAGCAGGCTGGATTCGAGGGTTGCGTTCAACCCGTAACGCTGCAGCAGGAAGATGAATGCGGCCGCTGCAACGGTGTGCATGGCGATATAGCGCCAGTTCTTCATCGCGCTGACCCCTCCCTGCCCGATCGCGGGCCATGTGCCGTTACGCGTCATGTGGTTTCCTTCAGCGTCGTCGGTCCGCCCACCGGCGCCGAGAACTGACGGTCGATTTGCGGGCCCGGCTTCGGCGGATTGCCGGACGCAAAGCCGTCCAGCACCTTGCCAAAGCTTTCCTTGGTCAGGTCCTCGTAGGTGTCCTTCCAGATCTGCACCATCGGCGCATTCACGCAGGCGCCCAGGCACTCGACCTCTTCCCAGCTGAAATTACCGTCCTTCGAAAGTTCGAAGGGATCGTGATGAATGCGGTGCTGGCACACCTCGATCAGATCGCCGGCGCCGCGCAGGCGGCAGGGCGTGGTGCCACAGACCTGCACATGGGCCTTCTTGCCGACCGGCTGCAGCTGAAACATCGTGTAGAAGGTCGCCACTTCCAGCACGCGAATGTAGGGCATCTCCAGCAGGTCAGCGACAGCGCGGATCGCGGCTTCCGACACCCATCCCTCGTGCTGTTCCTGCACGCGCCACAGGATCGCGATCACCGCGGACGCCTGCCGGCCCGGCGGATATTTTGCGATCTGCGCCTTGGCCCAGGCGAGGTTCTCATCCGAGAACGTAAAGCTCGCGGGCTGCAATTCCTTCGGTGCGAGGCGGCGGACGGACATCGTTTAGTCTCTCATTGCACGCGGCGCCCGGCCTTCGCATTGAGCGCATCGATCCGGGCGAGCCAGAATGCACTTGCGGTGCCGAACACGTTGTAGCCGACATGGGTTGAAACCTTGATCCGGTCCAGAATCGACAGGTCGGTCACGGTTTCAAGGCGATTGCTGCGCGGATCATAGACGATCAGCGTCAGCGGAGTCTGTTCGAGGATATAGCGCGACACGGTGTGGGCGGGATCGTTGCCGTGCTCCTCGCATAGCAAAACGCTGTCGCCCTGCATCAGCCGCGCGCCGCCCTTCATGGCCTCGATCTCGACGCCCTCGACGTCGAGCTTGATCAGGAATTTGCCGTCGGCGGCGACCTTGCCGTCATCGATCAGGTTATCGAGCGCGAGAACCGGCACCTCCTCGCCGCCCGACTGGTCGCCGGCGATCGAAAACGCCTCATGCTTGGTGCCGGACAGCCGCGCGGTGCCTCGCGCCGCGCCGATCGCGCATTTCATCGTCTCGAAGCGATTGCCGTTGATCCGAGCGTTGTTGGCAAGCTTTGGATAATTCTGTCCCGACGGCTCGATCGCGATCGCCTTGTGCGAGCCGAACGGCTTGCTCGACACCAGCACCGACCAGTAGCCATAATTGGCGCCGCAATCGAGCAGCGTGTAGTCGACGTCGGCGGAGTCCTTGAACAGCAGTTCGAGTTCGTCCTCGTAGTGATAGGTGCGGTTGAGCAGCTTGCTCCAGTAGCCGTCGCCATAGGGAAACTCGAAGAGGGCGTCCGGGTTGAGTTTGACCTGGATGCCGCGCTCGGGCAGCGTCGTGCGCAACAGGTTGGCGCACATGTTGTAGCCGCGATGCGAGAAATGCGCCCCCACTTTTGAGCCCAGCACGAGCGCCACCGCGGCCAAACGCTCCCACGCGTTGGCGCCCGCAAGCACGCCCGATGCCCGGTCAAACTGGATGGGCGCCTGCGCCATCACCGATCGACCTCTCCGAACACGATGTCGAGCGAGCCGAGAATCGCCGAGACGTCGGCGAGCAGATGGCCTTTGCAGATGTGATGCATCGCCTGCAGATGGGCAAAGCCCGGCGCGCGGATCTTGCATTTGTAGGGCTTGTTGGTGCCGTCCGCCACCAGGTACACGCCGAACTCGCCCTTCGGCGCCTCTACCGCGACGTAGACCTCGCCGGCCGGCACGTGGACGCCCTCGGTATAGAGCTTGAAGTGATGGATCAGCGCTTCCATCGAGCGCTTCATCTCGCCGCGACGCGGCGGCGCTACCTTGTTGTCCTCGACGACAACGGGCCCCTGCCCGTCAGGCGCCCGCAGCTTGGCAATGCACTGCTTCATGATCCGCACCGACTGGCGCATCTCTTCCATGCGGATGCAGTAGCGGTCGTAGCAGTCGCCGTTCTTGCCGATCGGAATGTCGAAATCCATCTCGGCGTAGCACTCATAGGGCTGCGACTTGCGCAGATCCCAGGCCGCGCCGGAGCCGCGTACCATCACGCCCGAAAAACCCCACTCCCAGGCTTCCTTCAGCGAGACAACGCCGATGTCGACGTTGCGCTGCTTGAAGATGCGGTTGCCGGTCAGAAGCGTCTCGAGATCCGCGACGACCTGCAGGAACGGGTCGCACCAGGCGTCGATATCGTCGATCAGTTTCGGCGGCAGGTCCTGATGCACGCCGCCGACGCGGAAGTACGCCGCGTGCATGCGCGAGCCGGAGGCTCGCTCGTAAAACACCATCAGCTTTTCGCGCTCTTCAAAGCCCCACAGCGGCGGAGTAAGCGCGCCGACGTCCATCGCCTGCGTGGTGACGTTAAGCAGATGCGACAGGATGCGGCCGATCTCGCAATACAGCACGCGGATCAACTGCCCGCGCCGCGGCACCGTGATGCCGAGCAGCTTTTCCGCCGCAAGGCAGAACGCGTGCTCCTGGTTCATCGGAGCGACGTAATCGAGACGGTCGAAATAGGGAATCGCCTGCAGGTACGTCTTCTGCTCGATCAGCTTTTCGGTACCGCGATGCAGGAGGCCGATATGTGGATCGACACGCTCGACCACTTCGCCGTCCAATTCAAGGACGAGCCGCAACACACCATGAGCCGCAGGGTGCTGCGGCCCGAAGTTGATCGTAAAATTGCGGAGGTGTTCCGGTTGTTCATTCATGGTCAGGCCTTCGGCTCAGCCTTCTCGTCGCCCGGCAGCGGATAGTCCGCGCCTTCCCATGGCGAGAGAAAATCGAATTTGCGGAATTCCTGGTTCAGACGCACCGGCTCGTACAGCACCCGCTTCTCCTGGTCGTCGTAGCGAACCTCGACGAAGCCGGTGAGCGGAAAGTCCTTGCGCAGCGGATGGCCGTCGAAACCGTAATCCGTCAGCAGCCGCCGCATGTCGGGATGGCCGGTGAAGATCACGCCGTAGAGATCGTAGGCCTCGCGCTCGAACCAGTCGGCGCCGGGAAACACGTCGATGATCGACGGCACCTGCGTGGTCTCGTCGGCCTCGCTGCGAATACGAATACGCTCGTTCAGGGTCGGCGACAGCAGATGATAGACCACGTCGAAGCGCTTCTCGCGGCCGGGATAGTCCACGGCCGTCACGTCGGTGAAGTTGACGAAGCGCAGCGCCGGATCGTCGCGCAGGTGCTTCATCACCTCGACGATCTTCATCGCATCGACCGTGACGGTGAGCTGGTTGAACGCGACCGCATGGGCAGAGGCCGCGCCCGGAAGCGCGCTAACAATCGTCTGCCCAAGGGCGTCGAGTTTGCCGTCGTCCATTCCCTAAAACCTTAGCGTTCGATGGTCCCGATGCGCCGGATCTTCTTCTGCAGCAGCAGCACGCCGTACAGCAGCGCTTCCGCCGTCGGCGGGCACCCGGGCACGTAGATATCGACCGGCACGATGCGGTCGCAGCCGCGCACGACCGAATAGGAATAGTGGTAGTAGCCGCCGCCATTGGCGCACGATCCCATCGAGATCACGTAGCGCGGCTCGGGCATCTGGTCGTAGACCTTCCGCAGCGCCGGCGCCATCTTGTTGGTCAGCGTGCCCGCCACGATCATGACGTCGGACTGCCGCGGCGAGGCGCGGGGCGCAAAGCCGAAGCGTTCGACGTCGTAGCGCGGCATCGACACCTGCATCATCTCGACCGCGCAGCAGGCCAGGCCGAACGTCATCCACATCAGCGAGCCCGTGCGCGCCCACGTGATCAGATCGTCAGCGGTGGCGACGAAGAACCCCTTGTCAGACAGTTCGTGATTGACCTCGAGGAAGAACGGGTCATTGGCCCCGACCGGCTTACCGGTCGACGGGTCAAGAATGCCCTTCGGCGCCTGCGCGATCGCAGGCGAAGAGCCTGTCGCAGTCGGGCTCAATCCCATTCGAGCGCGCCTTTCTTCCACTCATAAGCAAAGCCGACCGTGAGGACGGCGAGGAACACCATCATCGACCAGAAGCCGGTAGCGCCCAACTTGCCGAAGGCGACCGCCCACGGGAACAGAAACGCTACTTCGAGATCGAAAATGATGAAGAGGATCGCGACCAGATAGAAGCGGACGTCGAACTTCATGCGGGCGTCGTCAAATGCGTTGAATCCGCATTCATAGGCGGACAGCTTTTCCGGGTCCGGCTGCTGGAACGCGACCAGGAACGGGGCGATCAATAGCGCCAGACCGATCAGGCTCGCCACCCCGATAAACACGACAAGTGGAAGGTAATTCTGCAGGATGCCGGTCATCGGCGGTGCCTTTTCCTGCGGATTTCGCCCGCAGATTCGTTGATTGGAATTATTCTTGGCTTAGCGCAGCGCAACAGAGGGCGCAAGACAAGCCAACTTGACCTTATTCCAGGTTCTTGGCACGTCGGCCGAAGTCAAAAGGTGTTGTGCTCCTACCTCGCTGGCCGACGCGTTTGGCCCGACCATGCGGAAATTTAGTGCAGATCCTTCTCGTCGGCGAGCATCCGGGCAGTCGTGTCGGTGAGCCGATCGATCTGTCACGCAGGACGCTGAACTCGTCCTTGCCGAACCGTTCCAGGAGCCGCCGGTTACGTTCCTGCGCACCTGCCACTACGACGTCTGCGCCGCCAGCCCCGCCTTAGTCAGACAGACCAAGGTCTCGCGGTTGTCCCGTGGATTGACCTCCTTGGCGACCAAATTCCGCGTGACCAGTTCCGCCATTGTCATCGATCTGCCTTTCACTGTGGCATCGGACGATAGCGGCGCCAAAGCCGTCGCGGGAGGAAGCGGCATGAACGTTACGCAGCGGGATCGCGATCTCGGGACCGGCTACGCCATGAGGCCGTCGATGACCCGGACCGAACTGACCTCAGTCAGCCGCGGCACACCGATGGGCGGGCTGTTGCGCGCTACTGGCACCCGGTCGGCCTCCTCAGTGACGCCGCCGATATCCCCAGAAAAGTGCGCGTGCTGGGCGAGGACCTGGTCCTGTTTCGCGACAGGCATGGCCGTGCCGGCCTGCTCCACGCGCGCTGCCGCCACCGCGGCACCACGCTGCGCTACGGCAAGGTCGAGGACGACGGTATCCACTGCTGCTACCACGGCTTGAAGTTCGACATCGAGAGCCATTGCCTCGAACAGCCCTGCGAGCCCGAGGGGCGGCCTGTTCAAGGACAAGATGCGCCAGGCCCTGGTACCCCGTGGCTGCACGGATCGTTCTCAGGCCCCGCAACTCACCGTAATGATGGTCTCGATGCCGGAGGTGAAATTCGAGATGTCGCCGCGCGGCGTCACCATGCGCTCGATCCGGCATCAGGACGACGGCAAGGTGTCTTACCGCGTGACGGAAGCCGCCCTCCCCACGCTGCGCGTGCCCAACCCGCGCGTCGCGCAATTCGCCCGCGTCGAATCGATCGGCTGGACGCTGCCGATCGACGACACCTTGTTCCGGGTCTATGTGGCGCAGGTCGGCCAGGGGCCGGTGACGCTGCATTCGGAAGAACATTTCGGCCGGAGCGACCGCGGCGTCCTGATGATCCGGCGAAACCGAGACCCCGCCCCGCTTCCCACCGCCGGCCCGCGTGGCGGGGGCAAAATCCTATGTGACCTGCATCACGATGCTTTGGCGAAAAACAGGCCAGAAACTGGCCGAATGAAACCATTTTGCCGGAACCGCGAAACGATCCTGAAACACATCGGGCGTAGTTCTCTCGCTTAACAGGGCGCGGCAGGCGTCCGGGAGGCATCACATGAACCACTCAATCCACTCTGCGGACCGCAGTACGCATTTGAAGATCGTGGTCGTCGCCTTGGTGGCGGGTATCGCCGTGGCGGCGCTCGGCATCTCCGCCCGTACCGGTGCCGATTACAGCCAGACCGCGCAGGTGGTGAAGGCCGGAAAGCCGGTGGTTGTGACCAGCTCGAACACCTCGACGGTCCGCTAAACGATCCTGCTGGCCTTGAAATAAAAACGGCCGCCTTGAGGGCGGCCTTTTTGTTTGCGGCGATCACTGAGATTGACGTCAAGCCATCGAGGGATGGCGCGAGAGACGGGACTCGAACCCGCGGCCTCCGCCGTGACAGGGCGGCGCTTTTCTAGCGTTCTCAACACCCTTTCCGACTCTTCGGCCGGCAAAACCGGCCCCTAAGCCCGCATTTCCGACTCTGCCTGACCGCGGAGTCGGAAATTTTTTTGTGCGTGTTGCGTCGCGTTGTCCCCAGCTCATTCCAGGACGGAACCCATGAAAAACCCGATCCCCCGGTCGGCGCTCGAGCATCACATCGCCTTCGTCGGCAAGACCGGCAGCGGCAAGACCGGTTCCGCCAAGAGCGGCATCATCGAGCCCGCACTCGCGGCCGAGGAGCGCGTCTGCATCATCGACCCTACCGGCGCCTGGTGGGGGCTGCGCCTGGCCGCCGACGGCAAGCGCAAGGGTCTGCCGATCTACGTGTTCGGCGGTGACCATGGCGATTTCCCGCTTTTGGCCAACCAGGGCGAAATGATGGCCGAGGCGATCGGCGAGACGTCCACGCCGGCGATCCTGGACACGACGAGGCTCAAGACCGGCGAGCGGATGCGGTTCTTTACCGACTTCGCCGACACTATCCTGCGGGTCAACCGCGGCCCGCTGCGGCTCGTTATCGATGAGGCGCATCTGTTCGCCCCGCAGGCGGGAACCCGCGGAGCCGGCGCCATGCCGGACATGCTGCACGCGGCCAACAACCTGATCAGCCTCGGCCGCTCCCGCGGCCTGCGCATCGTGCTGATCAGCCAGCGTCCGGCGAAAGTGCACAAGGACAGCCTGACCCAGGTCGAGACGCTGGTCGCGATGCGCCTGATCGCGCCGCAGGACCGCAAGGCCGTCGAGGAGTGGATCGCCGACCAGGCCGACAAGGACACCGGCAAGGAGATCATCGCCTCGCTGCCCAGCCTGAAAACCGGCGAAGCCTGGGCGTGGTCGCCGGAGGCCGGCTTCCTCAAGCGCGTCACCTTTCCGATGCCGTCGACCTACGATTCGAGCAAGGTCCAGGGCACCGGCAAAACCGCAAAACGCCTGGCGCCGATCGACGTCGAGAAGCTGCAGGCCAAGTTCGCCCAGGTCCGGACCGAGGCCGCGGCCAAGGATCCGAAGATCCTGCAAAAGCGCGTCGCCGAGCTCGAGGCACAGCTGCGCAAGCCCGCACCTCCGGCCGCGGATCCCGGCGCGATCGCCGCGGCCGAAGTGCGCGGATTCAAGCGCGGCCTGGGCTGGTGCGCCGCGGCCTACGAGGCGTTCGACAAGCATCTCGCCTTGATCGGCGTCGGCTTCAGTCGCGCCGTCGCGGACATCAAGTCTCAACGCACCATCGTCGACAAGGAACTCCAGAAATCGGGCCCGCCAACGGTGAAAAGCAATACCGTGGACACCCCGATGCGCGGGCCGGCACCTCCAACGGCACCACGCAAGCCGAAGCCTGTGGATGCGGGTGGCGACGGCAACCTCAAACTCGGCGCCGAGCGGCGCCCCCTCGCCGCCCTGGCCGCGGTGCATCCCGCCGGCATGACCGAGGCGCAATGGGCGATCGCCGCCGGCCTCAAGCGAAAGGGTGGCACCTGGGGCACCTACGTCTCCCGCCTCCGCACTGCCGGCTGCATCGAACGCCGCGGCGACGAATTCTTCGCCACAGAAACCGGCGTCGAGGCCGCCGGCGACAGCGTCGTGCCGCTGCCGCCGCCCGGCCCCGAGCTCGTCGCGTTCTGGAAGTCGAAAATCCAAAGCATCGGCCCGATGCTGGACGCGCTCGCGAAGCGCTATCCGGACTGGACGTCGCGCGAGGATCTCGCCGCCGAAATCAACATGGCCGCCGGCGGCGGTTCGTTCGGTACCTACATTTCCCGGCTGCGGTCGCCAGGTCTGATCGAAACCGATGGCGGTAATATCCGATGCTCGCCTTCACTGATGGGTTAAGCATGACCACCCTGCCGCGCATCGAGCTCTCCGATCATCACCGCTCGCCGTTCGACGAGGCCGTGCTGATCGTCGACGGCCGCGAGGAACACACCATCACGATCGAGTGCGAAAACGCGCTTGACCTCGCACATCACCTGATCCTGTACGTCAACGCGCACGATCAGGTCGTGGAGACGTTGAAAGCGGCGATGCATGCGCTGCGCTCCTACCAGTTTGGCAACTCTGCGCCGGATCTCGCGCAAGGCATCGCCGACGATCTCGAGGCCCTGATCAAGCAAGCGGGAGAAGCAGCATGAGTGAATACGGCGAGCTGATGCACACGCTGTTCCTTTTGGTCGCAGCCCACGCGCTATGTGACTATCCGCTGCAAGGCGATTGGCTCTCCAAAGCCAAGAACCCAACCCTGGACCTCGTCGCCGGTGAGATGATTTGGCCTTTGGCACTGCTCTCGCACGCCACGATTCACGCCGCCGCCGTGTTGTTCATTACCGGCTCGCCCTGGCTTGCCGCCTGCGAATTCTTCACGCATGCGCTCATCGATTACGAAAAGTGCCGCGGGCTCCTGACCTATAACGGCGACCAAATTCTGCACCTTCTGTGCAAGGCGCTCTGGGTTGCATTGCTGGCGGTGCGACCATGAGCCGGCACGAGATCGAGGCGTTCGATCCGCTCAACAAGGTCATCGTGGGCTGGGACCCGCCGTTGCAAACCTTCTTCGTCCAGGTGATCGTTCGCAAGGCCGAAGAAGCCGGCGATGACGACGAGAAGCTCGTGCTCTGGGAAGGCTGCTCGATGCGCGAGATCCAGGATGTCGACGATCTCGGCGACATTCTCCGGCACCACGCCGAACTGACACCGGAAATTCGCCTCACGCTGGACGAAAACAGGAACGAGGATCAATGAGACGCACCAGCCCAATGATCCGCAACGCGAACCAGCTGCGGCTTGCCGTGAGGTGGTACGTCGTCCGATGCGACAGCCTCGGCGAGATCGAGCTGCAGGCTGGCACCGCCGCGGCTGCCAAGTACCAGGCGTTCAAGCGTGCGCGAGAAGCCGGCTATTTCCAGCATCGGGGCGGCTTCCGCGACTTCCTTGGCCGAGGCTGGATCGTGCGCGAATTGCGACGATGACGCGAGTGAGTGACATGAACGAGACAACGACAGCGATGACCGAGACGGACGGCTGGGAATGGGCGATCGTGGAGATCTTCGGTCACCGCAGCCACGCCGGCCGCGCGCGCGAGGAAGAGCGGTTCGGCGCCAGAATGCTGCGCATCGACGTGCCGATCAAAGGCGACGCCGCGGCCAATGGCTGGGAAACGCACTGGTACGGCGGCAGCTCGATCTTCTCCTACACGCTGACGGACGAAGACAGCGTCATGCGCTCGAACAAGCCGTACGAATCGCCCTCCCGGTTCCGGCTGCCACCTCCGGAAGCGCATAAATTCGACCCCATCGGCGACCAAGGTAAACATTCTTTAACGCGTTATGGAACATTCTCCCTCCCGCGCGCGGTTGCCTTGTGCCGCGTTCCCCGCGCGCCAGGACCGCCATGCCGCCCGTCGCCGCTAAGTCCAAAGCCAAGGTTCCGACCCGCGTCGAGCTCTGCCGCGAGCTGCTCGAGATCGAGCGCGACAACCCGGAAATCTTCGCGCGCATCAAGGAGATCAAGAATCTCCTGAAGATCGATGCGGACGTTGCCGGCAGCTTCCGCGAGACGTTCCCCAACCTGGGCTGGGTGTCCGTGTCGCCTTCCAAGCCGGCCGTCACGATGGGCGAAGCCCCGATCATCGTCATCGACGCTTGGCAGGGCCTGAAACAGCCGAAGCGCGACAAGCTGATCGCCGATGGCCTGATCAGGCTCGAGCCGATCGTCAAGAAGGCCTCTTACGGGCAGGTCCGCACCGAACTCCACGCAACCTAACGAGGTCGACATGATCCAGCCTGCCCCCGGCCGCATCGTCTGGTTCTTCCCCGCGCTCGAGGTCGGCCGCGACCCGAACGGTCAGCCGCTTGCCGCGATGGTGGCCAAGGTGCTCGGCGAGCGCTGTGTCAATCTCACCGTCAGCCACGGCGATGGCACCACCTACGCCGCCCAAAACGTCCAGCTGCTGCAGGATGACGACGCCGAGCCGGAAACCGCCTACGCCTGCTGGATGCCGTTCCAGAAGGGCCAGGCTGCCAGGCACGAGACGCCGGCAGTGCCTACTCTGACACCCGAGCAGCTCACGTCCATCCACAGCGCGCTCGATTCGATCGCCACCGGCACCGAGGCCAAGTTCTCCGAGCTCGGCAGCTGGCTGACGTCGACGTTCGACGGCGTGTTCCAGCGCCTGGGCGCGCTGGAAAGCCCGCCGGTACCGTCAGGCACGCCACCGAAGCCGCCAACCGAGGAAACCTCCCATGGACAGCCTGCAGGCTTCTGACGCCGCGGCCGCGGCTGTTGCCGTCGCGCCGCGCGTCACCCTCGCCAACATCGAAGGTGCGATCGAGCACACGTTCTACTTCACCGGCCATCAGGCTGCAGTGCTGACGCAGCCGGTCGGCCGGCACGTTCCGCGCCAGCTCGAGGTGCTGACGGTCTGCCTGATGGTGCTGAAAAACGGCTTCACCATCGTCGGAAAGAGCGCGCCGGCGTCGCCGGAAAACTTCAACGCCGACCTCGGCCGCAAATTTGCGTACGACGACGGCGTCCGCCAGCTCTGGCCGCTGATGGGCTTCGCGCTGCGCGATCGCCTCGCCGACGGTGCGCAGTGATGGACACGGCAATTCAGCTTCCGATCGAGCAGTGCGACCTGGCGGTCGCCGTCGGCCGCGACGGCGTATGGCTGCATTTCGGCAAGAATGCTGCCATTCATGTTCACAACACGCTCGGCCAAGGTGGCGGAATTTGCGCGACGCAGATCAATAAGTGGTGCCTGGATCGCCAGGCCCAGGCCATGCCTCGCCCCTCAGGTGAAAACTGAAATCATCGTCCTCCGCGGTGCCCTCCGCGGCCGCGCCGGCTGGATCTCGGGTTCGCTCGAGGACCGCGCCCGGCGCGGCATTACCAAAGCGATCGTCCACGCCGGCGACAAGGTCGAGCTGCTCTCGACCAAGAACTTACAAGCCAACATGCAGCAGAGCCTGTTTCCGATAGACGGTCAGGCTCAATAAGCTTCTGCCGGCGCACAGCATTTCCGGTGCATTAAGTGCCCAAGCAATCCCAGCGCCTCTTCCCGAGCGCCAATCTAGCATATGCTGACGGATCGGGAGGTACCACCCATGACACTGGGCCTGGGGATCTTAACACGCGAGTTTACGTGCCTTGTTTCCGATCGGCGAACCAGCGCCAACGGATTCCAAGCAAACGACGAATTTGACAAAATGTGCCTCTTGATGACCCGCGAAGCGCGAGTGGCGATCAGTTTTTCCGGGCTGGCGACGGCCGGCCGATACAACTCAAAAATCAGGCTTCTTGACCATATCAGATCATGCGCCTTGCCGGATTTTCTCCTTACCCCCCCTCACCTTTTCTCCCGTTTAACGGAGCGATTGAACGCCGACTTTCTCAAAGACCCGCAAATTCGGGGAATTTCGCGCCGCCTGCGCCGGTTCAGCCTGCTGATGATCGGCTTCCGCCGGCGGTATGAAGTCGACCGTCCAACGTTCGGGTTTATCTCGAATTTTCAAAATCTGGAAACGGGCGAAGATGCGGCTGAAGCATGGGACGAATTTCGGCCATTCTTCGCAGATTTCCCGGAGGACCTTGCTTCTTGGGGATTTGCGATCGGAGACACGACAGCACTTGATGGGGATCAGTTCATCGAACTGAGAGAGCAGGCCCCCAGGCTGACAGCACTCGCCGTCCGTGCGAGACTTGTACGGCTCGTTCAAAAGGCCTCCAAGCGCAGCAGGATTATAGGAGGCCAAGTCAGCAGCATCACCTTCCCGAACAGTTGGGCGACCCCCGCAACGTGCGATTACCACGTTCTGGCGCCGCAGCGTTCGATCTACTATCCAGCCGAGATTGTTGCCACCCCACCGAACGTTCGGGGAAATAATGCCATGACATACAGCACGGCCGTAGACAACGGACCGTTTCTGGCGGTGCCGTTGGTCGGACGCAATAAGCTGTGCCCTTGCAAATCAGGACTGCGGTACAAGGAATGTCATCATCGAGCGAACAGCGCATTTTTTACTTGGGACATAGACTACCAAGACCCGAGCTATGGAATGGCAGGCAAGCTGGTGTTCAATGTTCCGGAGCTTCTTCAGTCAAACTCAAAACGACATCAGGCCATGACCGTCCGACTCGACAAGCGCGCTCGCGCCAAATTGCGATCGAAGGCGGCTGGGAACGAGCCAACGAAAGATGACTGACTCCCCGCTAGCCGAACTCCTCTTCGCGCGATCATCACGGAATAGCTGAAACGAAACGCCGCCGGCGCGGTGCCGACGGCGTCGATGGATTGATCCAATTAGTCGATCAGTGCAGCACGCGCCACACCGCGTAGCCCGCGCCGGCGATCGCCGAAGGCCCGCCGACCCAGGCGACGATCTTCCCGACGAACCAGATAATCGCCTTGGCGCCGAGCAGCAGCTCGCGGATCTCGCTGACGGTCTTCTCGATCTTCTCGAGGCGATCGTTGTCGGTCGCCCTCGCCTGCTCGAGCGCGTAGATCCGCGCGGATTGTGTCGTGGGGCGATCGGTGGCGAGTTTCATCGCTTGATAATCCCCAAGGTGGTCATCGCTTGATGATCCTTGCCACGTTTTCAAAGCCACGCTTGGCGAAATAGAACGAGACCACCAGGTTCGAGGTCACCGAGGCGAATCCCGCCAGCGGATCGGTGACGCCGAGCCCGAGCACCTTGTCCCAGATCAGGAGTTTTCCGAAATAGATGGCCACGAAATAACCCATCAGCTTGTCGGGTTCGTACCAGTGCCCGATCTCGGCGATGCGGTATTGCATGATCGCGTTGGTTTCGGAGACCTGCGCCGCGATTTCGGCGGAGGCCGTTTCGCTGGCGATCTTTTCCGAGGTGTTGCCGGCCGCAAGCTTGGCCTGATAGGCCTCGATCAGGCCCTTGATGACCGGCCCGCCGACGAAGCTGATGATCGTCATCCACATCGGCTTAGGCCTTGCCGATGGAGCGCAGCCGCGCGGCGATCGTGACCGTCGAAACGACCATGGCGAAATAGCCCAGCACCTTCGGGTCGGTGCCGATCACGCCCGTGACCTGCTCCTTGAAATTTGGGTCGCCGAGCGTCGCCGCGAGCAAGTCGATCTGGCTGAGGACGGTGCTGGCGGCCAGCACCAGGTACGACCAGGCCACGGTCAGCGACTTGCCGCAGACCGCCCACACCTTCTGCCAGACACTGTCGGCCTCGGCATAGAACGACCTGAACGCCGGCACGGCGCGCAGCACCGGCCGAACGAACATCAGGTAAGCGACAACCAGGCCCGGAACGATGAGGACGAACGACCACATGGCTATTTTCCTTTTAAGATGGCGGTGAGGATGTTGGCGATGACGGCGCCGATCGAGCCCTTCGCCGGGTTGGTGATGGAGGCCGGAGTTTTGGCGGCGGGCGCCTGCGCCGGTTGCGGCTTCGGTACCACCGGCGGCGCGATCGCGGCCGCGCCCGCGAACTTGATCGTGGGATCTAGCTTCATCATGGTGATGAGCAGGCCGGCGCAGCCGAGCTGGCTGTCGACGACATTGGGATCGTAGACGCCGTCGCGGACGTATTTGCCACTGACGTACTGATCGGTGCCGGCCCAGATATAGGGCGACGGCCGGCCCTTACTGGCATATCCGAGGCCGTTGTACCGCTCGAGCATCGCGAGCGTCCCGCCGATGCTCCAGTCCTTGTTGCGGGCGGCATAGGGCGCGCAGTTGACCAGCGCGTCGATCGCCGCCTCTTCCCAGGAGCAGAACGGCCCGCGGCCGGCCGGCACGTGCACCGAAACCCGGTCCCAGGGATCGCCCTGCGCCAGCGATCCGGTCCAGTCCTGCGAGCTCTCGCGCTGATGGATGACCGCGATCACCGCCCACGGCACGCCGGTTTTGACGGCGACGGCCTGGTACCTGGCCTTGGCGGCTGGCGCGACCAGGCGGCGGGCGACGGCGGTGAAATTGCGCGTCAGCCTGGCATCGGCCCAGCGCTTCGCATTCGCCCTGGTGAGGGCGTTGAGGTCGGTCATCAGATGCTCCGTGGAGTTTGCAGATCAGGCGCCGGCGAACAGCGCGACGTTGACGATGATCGTCGGCTGCACGTTGTTGTGCGCGGTGCCGGTGCCGGCGTTGTTGATCGTGATGCCGGTGGTAGCCGAGGAAGAATTTTGATCTCTGATTCCGTACTGGGCGACCCCGGAACCAACGACCTGACCGCCAACGCTGGCTGCAGCGTTCGTTCCCGTCATGACGCCGCCGTGAAAATGTCCGAGATCGGTGATGCCATGATTGTGCGCGGCGAGCTGCGGCGTGGTCAGTGTGTGGCTCTCCAGGCCGCCGACGTTGCCGAGCGTGACGGCGCTGGCGCCGAAATAGGTCGAGGTCAGGCGGCCAGCGGCCACGCCGCCGATGTCGTCCTTGCAGGCGCGCACGCGGCCGCGCTGGTCCATGATGCCGAAGGTCGTGGTGCCGTTACCGTTGTTGTAAAGCGTGTTGCCGGCCGCGATCTGGATCTGCGCAAAGGCCCAGAGATCCGCATAGGCCGTGCGCGACAGGGTCTGGCCGAACGGCAGCACGCACAGCGCCGGCGCGGTGGTGCCGGTCCAGTCGAACAGCTCGCCGATCAGCTTGCCGCCCTTGTGGATGCCGGAGGGTCCGAATTCCACCGTCTCGGCGCCCGCGATCGCCACGCCGATATTGCCGCCGGCGGTCTTGTAGAAGCCCGTCGTCTGCGCGGTGTTGAACGTGAGGCTCGGCGCGCCGACCAGGCCGTCGGCGAGCTTGAGCGGGCCCGTCATCGGGTTGGCGCCGTTGACGGACAGCCGCGCCGTCATCGCCGTGGCGATGTCTTCCAGCGGCGGGTTGTGCTGGCTCGGCTGGATCGTCTGGCCGGTAATGGCCAGGTATCCGGCAGGCAGCGCATAATTGCCGTTTGCGTCTGATGGCATGCGCAGGCATCCCCTGAAAAAGAACGAAGGCCGAACAAAAGGCTTTGAGATTTTCGCGGAATCGGACTAGGAGCGAGGATGGTACGGATCCTCATTTGCACCGGCGTGCTCGCGGCGTTCATCGCTGCGCTGAAGTACGGCCTCATGCAGGCGCTCGATGTGTGGGGATTCGGCCCGTTCGCGGTGATCTGCCTCAGCATCACCGGCTGCGCTATTGCCGGTGCTTTCGCATACGATCATTTAGAAGCGCGCTCGCGGCGATCGACGCTGCGAGAGCTGAACGATCGCCCACCGTCGATGCGATAGCGCTGTTCTCATTGCGCCGCTCCAGGGCGTTTAGGATCGCTTGGTAGTGCGCATCGCGCTGCGCGCCCTGCGTTGTCAACACCCGCGCCACCTCGCCGTAGGATTTGGTCGGATCGGTCCGCAGCATCGCGTTGGCGATCGCCGCCACCGCCTTCTTGGCTGCGGTCGCCACCAGACCGGTAGAAGTCGCGCCAGAATGAATCATCGGCCCATCGCCGGCGTTGGTCGGTTTCATCGCCTCGCGGGCGGATCTGCGGATCTCGGTCTGCGAATTCTCGACCACCTTGGTGTGGGTGTCGCGGAATTTGAGGTTGCGCTCCACGGTATCCATCAGCTGGCGGGCCGCATCGTCGCCGTGTACCGTCGCGATCTTTTCCGTGTTCCAGCCGCCCTCGCCCTGCAACTCGGCGCGTAGCGCCTGCAGGTCGTTGGCCTTGGTCCCGAGCTTGCGGTCGATCTCGCCGCGGCTGCCCTTCGCGAATGCGATCCGCGTGCCGACGTCGCGCTGCTCGTGCTCATCGCGGAAGCGCGCCGGCGACGGCGTGGTCCTGCCTTCGCCGAGGTAGCCGGTGCCCTCTTTCACTGCCTCGGCGCGCCGTGCCAGCCGCTCCGAAACCCGGTTGGCACGCGCGTAGCCGTCGACCTGGTTCTCGAGCGCCTGGTTGAGGTCATGCCGGAAGCGCTTCAACTGGGCCTGCTGATTACGCAGGGCGCCGGCCTGGATGCCCAGGCCCGGCGCATCGTGCTCGATCACGTTGTCGAGTTCCTGCTTGACCTTGTGCAGCACCTCGGCCCGGTCCTGGTTGACGCGAATGCGATCGAACGCTGGCTGGCCGTTGGCATCGAGCGCCTGGCGCCCCGGAGCGAACGGATCCGGGCGCGGCCGGAGCTGCTCGCGCGTCAGCATCTGCTGCAGATGTTCCAGCGCGCGCCGTTCGGCGCCGCCGTGTGGCGCGCTGATGATCGCGTCCTCGAGCTCGACCATCAGCGGCGCGGTCCGGACCGGCTGCGCAGCGCGCAGCACCCGCGGATAGTTCTGCGAATCGACATGGGAGCGGTAGTCGATGATATTGCGCGTCGCCGTCGCCGGATCTTCCGCCGGGCCCAACGCGCGCTCGACGTCATCCATAATTCGGGAATTCGTGCCGGTGTCGCGACCCTTGAGCGCATTGGTCGCCACCGTGCGCCCTTCGTCGGACAGCAATGCCGCGCCCTGCGTCTTGCCCAACATCGTCGGTCCCGAGTCGGCCAGCATGGCGTCGAGCCCGAGCCGCTGAAGCTCGGCTTTCACGGCCGCCGGCGTGTCGGCTTCCATGGCGTTCACCAGATGTTTGCTCGCGCCCCGCGACATGCCCTCGGCGCGGCCGCGGATTGCGTTGGCGATCAGGTTGTAGCCGGATCCGACCACCTTGGCCGCGCCGGGAATGGCTGCGCCAAGCGTGCCGCCGACAAGGCCACCGACCGCGGTGTCCTTTGCGGTCTGTGCGACATCGGTCCAGTCCTTCGAAGAGAATCCGCCCTGCAGACCGCCGATGCCGCCGCCCGCAAGCGCCGCATAGAGCGTCTTGGCGCCGAGCGAGACGCCCTTGCCGGCTGCGGCGATCGCACCGACCGGCGACATCGCGCCGCCGACGATTTCCGCCGCCGGCGCCGCGATCGGATGCTCCTTCTGAAACCGCTCGGTTTCGGCCTGCTCCCGTTTCAGGAGTCCGCCATAACCGCTCTCCTCTCCGGTCACCAGCCCGCTGAGTTTCGGCCGGCCCTCGCCAATGATCGCGCCCATCCCGGCGCGTGCACGGTCGCCGAGGCCGAGCAGAATGCCGTTCTCGAGGATCCGCGTCGGCGCATGCACGGCGTCGCGAATCGCGCGCACCGTATCGCTGAAACTACCGTCGGCGGACGGCGCTGCTGCTGCGATCGGCTCGGTCGGCGCCGCGGCCGCGGCCTGCGCCAGCAGCGGCGGCGCGGCCGGCGCCCGAGGCGCCAGCGACTTCGCGATCTCTTCGACGGTCGCATTCTGCTCGTCTGGCGACAACTTCAGGAAGCTGTCGTCGACGGTGACCTTGCGCCCTTCGATGTTGAGCGTGGCCACTATTCAACGCTCCACTTGACGCCGGTTTTGGTCGCGCCGGCGGGCGGCGGCGGGGCGGCCAGGTCCGGCACCTTCACGCCGAACAGCGCGCGCTCGCGCTTGTGCTTTTCGGGATCCGGATAGACCGCGTCGAGCTGTTCCTGGTGTTCCTGAAGGCGTGCGACCGCGGCGCGCTCCATGATGTTGAGCAGCCGCTTGATCGAGCCGGCCTCGAGCGTGATCGATCCGCCAGCGGCCTTCTCTGCGAATTCGCGGTCGCTGTTGGAAATGTTCGTCGTGCCCACCGTGCTCTTGAGCATCGCGGCGACCTGCGGCGCGATCGCCGCGCGAAACGTTTCGGTATTCTCGGCCGCCTTCGGATCGGTGATGCCGAACGCGGCACCCGCTTTCGACAGCAACAGCTTGGTGTCGGCACCGGCGCCGGTGATGGCGCCGCCGGCTGAATCGAGCGCCGCGCGGGCATCGCGCAGCGCGACGAGACCCGTCGCCGCCGACTTCGCCAGCTTGGCGCGCTCGTCGAAGGCATCAAAGATCTGCTTGTCCGAACCGCCGCCTACATTGACCGTGGTCCCGGGCCCGGTGCCGATCGCCTTCGGTCCGTTCTTGGTCATCGCCACCGCCATACCGTCAGGAATGCCGTAGGCGCGGCGCTCCTCGGCCGTGATCGGACGCGACGCCTCCTCCGGCTTTTCACTCTTCAGCTCGAGCTTTCGCTCGCCCGTGAGCCCATTGACGTTCCAGACGTTGCCGGCGGCGTCCGTCTCCTGGGTGAATTTTTCCTTCGGCTTCATCGCCGCGGCCAGCATGGTCATCCCGAGGCTGCGGGTGCGGTCGGAGACGTAAGGCGAAGATACCGCCTGCACGATCGCCGGGTTCATCCCGGCCGCGACCGTCGCGACGCCCGGGTTGGCGGGCCCGGCGGGCGCCGCGGCCGGCACCGAGGCGGACTGCTTGGGCATCGCCGCCGCCACCGTCGCCACGCCGGAAGCCGGCTTCTCGTAGATCCCGGCGTCCTCCGCCTCCTTGTCGCCCCACACCCTGGCGCTCGGAAGCACCGCCGAACGGCTTACGGGAGTCACTGGTGCGTCCGGACCGGACGGCACCGAAGCCGCGGGCGGCATCGGCGACGCAACGGGCGGCGCAGGGCTGGCGGCCGGCGCGGCATTTGAAGCCGACCCTCCGCCGGCGCCCGCCAGCATCGCTGCGATGATCTGCCGCTCGGCGGTCGCGTTGGCGGCTTCGGCCTTGTCGGCCTCGCGGGCGTCAAGCCCACCGAGCAGGCCCTGCGCGATGCGTGCGGCGCCCTGCCAGGCCGATCGGATCGGCGAATAGTCGCCGCCTTGCGCGATCATCGCCTCGGCGACCTTGCGGCGCGCGGCGATCTGGCCGGGCGTCAGCTGCTCGCCCGCGGCACCCCAGACGAACGGTGAGTTGCTTTCCGCCATCAGCGCAGCCCCAACATGCGGTAATCGACCATCCTGAAACCGCTCGGGTGCACGGCGACCGCTTCAGGCATGACCGCCTCGACCTCGTCGGCCATGACGCCCTGCTCGCGCCGGCCGAAGATCGAATATTCGTAGAACGGCAGGCCATGCGGCGTGGTGCCGATCCGGACGATGTCGGACTTGAGGCGACGGTCGGACATCGCCATCAGGCCAGGGCCGTATTTCATGCCAGCCGAGCCGAGCGTGCCGGCCAGGCCGAACATGCCACCCATCATGGCGTTCTGCTGGCCGACCTGAGCGTTGTACTGCTGGTTGGCCGCATTGTAGTTGTTGTTGACCAGCCCGGTGTAGTCGACGCCGGCGACGTTGGTCTGCGGCGTGGCGGCGAAGTTCGGCTGCGAGACCTGCGAGCCGCTCAACAGCGCACTGATCTCGTTAATCGGCTGGTTGCGCTCGGCGAGCGCCTCCGAGACGCCCTGCGAGCGGCCGGTCAGCGCCAGCTGGTTATAGGCATCGTTGCGGCCCTGCTGGAAATTGGTCATCTCGGCGTTCCAGGCCTGCGAGCCCGGCTGGATGCCCTGGTTGGTCAGGCGGGTCCGCAGCGCGTCCTCGTCGCGGGCAAAGCGCGGATCGAGCCGCGCCGAAGCCAGCTTGTTGATCTTGTCCTCGGCCGCGGTGTCGAGATTGACGTTGGTGCCGAGCAGCGAGCCGATTTTCGCCGACTGGTCGACGCCGATCTGCCCGAGGTTGGTCTTGGTCTTGTTGGCGAGGTCGAACAGCGCCTGCTCGGTCGGCGACAGCGTCTGCGTCGCCTGGAACTTCGGCACGGTATAGGTCTTGCCGTCGGCGCCGGTGAAGGTCGACGAGCCGGTCTGATCGTATTTGAGCGTGCCGTAGGGCGTGACCTGGTCGGTCTGGTTCAACAGCTGCGAGGTGATCGCAGTGTTGGCGTTCATGTCGCCCTGGGCTTTGGCGGTGGCGACCGGATCCGGCGCTGGCGGCGGCGAAGGCGTGTCCATCAGATCTTCCAATCCTCTTTCAGGATGCCGAGCACGATACCGTGTCGGCCCCGGCCGAAGTGGTTGCGTTTCCTGCCTTCGGTCTGAGCGCCAAGCCGCTTTGCATAATCGACGACGCTATCCTGCTCGGTCGTGATCGACATCCGCAGACAGCCAAGCTGCTGGAACACGTAAGCGCCGACGGCGCGGATGAAGCGGCGGGTAAAGCCGTGGCCGGCGACCGTCACCGCGATGTCGTTCTGGGTGAAGCAGTTGAACACCACGCCGCCGATGATCTCGTCATCGCGCGCGATACCCATCGCCGTGAACGGCGGGTAGATGATCGTGTTGCAGCGCTCGCCGACAAACCGCGCCACGCTGTCGTCGATCAGAATGACATCGGTCACGAAACGATATCGCCCTGGTCATAGGTCATGTCGACCTGCACCAGCTCGACCTTCGGCGACACGATCGAGCCGGACGTGATCTGCACCGCCGGCGCGATCGAATAGCCGGCGCCGCCGACCGACTGCCAATCCTTGAACACAGAAAGCTCGATGGTGCCGCCCCACAGGCTGACGCCCCAGGTGCCGGTGCCCCAGACGCTGCCGGTCGGCAGGCCGGCGTCGTCGGGCGCCGTCGGCAGGCTGAGCACGTAATCGGCCTGCAGCGACAGCTGCGGAAGGATATGCGCTACGCTGCGGATCACCGCCCGCATCAGGAGACAGGTCTTCAGGGAAGCCGCGGCCTTCAGGGGATCGAACAGCCAGACGCAGGTCGACGTGTAGGGCATGCCCTGGTCGGCACCAGTGACCTCGGCCTCGATAATCTTGCCGCCGGTCGAGCCGAAGAACATCCGGTCACCGAACAGCTGCAGGCAGCGGCCGTTCCACCCGATCGCCCTGCCCCAGCTTCCGGTGCGGGCGTTGGTGGCGAACATCACCGGCCGCTCGCCGGCGCTGCTCTCGGCGGGTGCGACCAGCACCAGCTGCTTGGTCGGCCACACCGCGCAGCTCCAGCCCGACGAAATGCGGTCGGCGACGGCGTCGTTCCAGCCTTCCTCGATCTTGTAGGAGATCGCGATCGGCGACAGCGCCGCGAAATCGCGCTGCACGGCCTGCGACAGCGGAACCAGACCGATATTGGTCGCGATCGCGAGGTCGCCACCGGCGCTAATCAGCGCGTTGGGCCCGAGCGGCTTGCCGATCCGGTAGACGCCGACCTTGGAAAAGGTCGAGGCCGAAGCCGGATCCGTGCCCTGGTAGATGGCGGCTTCGCCTTCGGTGGTGACGAACACGCATAGCTCGGTCAGGCCGCTACCGCTCTCGATCGACCAGGTCGCCCCGAACAGCAGCGCGCCGCCGAGCTTGAACACGCCGCCGAGCGGGAACACCACCGCGACGCCGCCGATCGCGTCGGCCGGCAGGTACCAAGCGTTGAGCGTATCCTTCTGGATGAAGAACAGGCGCTTTTGGTGCACCCAGACATTCGACAGTGTCGACGGCGTCAGGCCCGAGCCGGTGATCGCCGGCGAGGTCGACCAGCTGGCGCCGTCATAGACCTGAGGCGGGTCGGCGCCGTTCACCGCGCGGATGAAGACGCCGCCGGAGGTGGCGAACTGCACCGCCGACCAGGCGCCGCCGGTCTGGCTGCCAACCGCCGCGGACGCGATCGCGCCGCCTGATGTCGCGTCGTAGATCGCATTCGAGGTCGCGCCGAACAGCTTCTTGTTGTTGCCGTTGACGTAGGCGAACATCGCGACGACGTCGCGGCTGCCGTCGCCGAGCGTGGCAAACACCTGCGAGCCGCCGCGCATGCGCACAGCCGTGGTGGTCGGAAACCAGTTGTCGAGGATGTAGGCGCCGTTGACCTTGCTGCCGTCGGGCAATCGCGCGCCGGGCGTTGCGAGCGCCGCGTTCTTGATCCAGCCGCCCACCGGCGCCGGGAACGTGGCGGGCTTGGCGGTCTTCGGCGTCGGCGCCGAGATCGCGGCAGGTTTTCGGAGCTGCGCGGGGCGGCGCATCAGGGCACGATCGTCCCGGGATAGGCCATGGACGCCTCGGTCGGCACCCGCTGCCGGCCGGCCACCAAAGGCGGCCGCGGCCGGTCCTTGGTGACCTCTTCGGCGAGCGCAATCTCGTAGTTGGTGAGATCCTCGGAATATTCCATCCGCTTCAGCGATCGCCAGCGCCACATCAGCGCCAGCTTGAGCAGGCGCTCCGACAGCACGAACGCGTCGCCGTCGGCCGTGAAACTCGCCTTGCTGCCGGCCGCGCCGTCCGACGTCGCGACCAGCTTGTTCGAAATGTAGTAGTAGCGCGCGTTCTCGCTCGCCGGCATCGGCGGGAAGATCTGCAGCTGGCCGCCCAGCATGATCCACACGCCGGGGGTGCCGGAAATATTGGTGTCCTGCAGATAGATCCACTCGTCCTCGTCACGTGCCTGGCGGTAGTTCGCATTGCGCCAGGTCGAGGAGTGAATCACCGGCTTCTTGAGCATGCGGCCGTAGTCGGTCGGCAGATTGAACGCGATTGCGACCCCGTTGCCCGGTTCGGTCTTGAGGATCTTCAGCTTCTGCCAGTCGTGATATTCCGCGATCGCCAGCGCCGCCTCGTTGGCCAGCACGCCGAGCTCGAGCCCAAACGGGTCGGACCCGAACAGGCTGCCGGGCTTGCGGCCCAGCAGCAATTGTCCGGCGGCTTGCGCGGCGGCGAGAACGGTCATGCCGCGGCCAGGTTGCCCAGCTCGGCCGCGCGAGCCAGCAGCGATGCTCGGCCGGCATTGTGCGCCGGCGCCTTGCCGGACTTCGCCTTGATGTGCTCGCGCAGCTCGTCGTCGCTGAGATCGTCGAGCGGCCGATCGAGGCCGGAAGCCTTGGCCGCCAGCGCCGCGTTGACCTGGTCGGCGAGTTTCACCAGCGCCGGATGGTTGAGGCCCTCCGCCGGCGTCTTGCCGGTGGTCTCGACCAGCCAGTTGCGGATGTCTTCCGGCTCCATGATGAAGAACGGCGACTGGTCGTCGGCCGCAGCGGCAGCGGCCGGGATCGCCATGGTCTCGCCCGCCGGCGCGCCGGAGATCCTCGCCTCGAGCGCGGCCAGGCGCGCCTTCAGATCGGCATTCTCGGCCGCGATCGCGGTGACGTCGGCGGTACCGGCCGCCGTGTCGAGATAGGCCTGCGCCTGTTCCTTCAGCGCGCGGCCGCCCAGGCCCAGCATCTTCAGCGCGTTGCCGTCGATCACGGCCAGCGCTTCAGCGGTGTGGATGTTGATCGCCTTGAGCTCGAGGCGCTTGCCCTGGGTGATGAACGGCAGCTCGGAAAGCGGCGTGCCCGAAGCGAACTGCGCCTCGCCGTTCATGAAGGCGCGGTACTGGTCCGGGAATGCCAGCGCGTAGGTCAGCGGCGTACGCTCGCCGCTTTCGGGATCGTCATGCCAGCGGAAAATCTCGTGGGCGGGAAACACGCCGACGGTCTGCTTGTTCGCGGAAAACTTGAGCGTGCAGACCGGCACGTCGTTGTAGATCGGTCGGCCAGCCGTCTTGCTGGCGGCGTCATCCTTGATCGACAAATTCGAGAACGTGGCGACCGTCAGGTTATCGGTCGCGAGCTTTTCAATCCTGGGCATGGTGGATCTCCTCCGTCTGAGGGAATGCAAAGGGGAAATGGAAGGGTGGCCGCCGCGGCCAGGGGCACAGCCGCGGCGGCCGCTCGGTTAGCCGTTGCCGTTCAGCGCGGGCCGATCGAGCATGGCGTAGGCGAAGCCCGCCGCCGGCGTGCCGTCGGCGGTCTTGAAGCGCGCGCCGTCGACCTTGTCGCCGGCGACCACGGCGTCATCGACGGTGCCGGGGGTTGCGGTCGCGTAGAGCGCACCGTTCGCCGCCACGGTGCCCGCCTTGACCCTGGCCAGGCCCGTGATCTGGTACCAGCCGAACTGGCTGGCGACGTTGGCGCTCATGGCGAACGCGCATGGGCCGCGATCGCCGGCCACCGCCCGCTTGGTGGTGCCGGCGTTGTGGTCGTAGATCACCATCTCGCTGACCGCGGTCGACGCCAGGCCTTGCAGGTAGATGAATTCGCCGACGCCGAGCACGGGGTCGACCGCCTTGATGATGTCGCCGATCTTCCAGGGAGCGGAGCGGCCGGCTCCGGTGAATGCGGGAAGCGTCTGGTCGATCGGCGGCATGCCGATCGCGTGGGACATGGGTACAAAGGCCATGAGGCCCTCCTTCGTTTGGATGTGAGGCAGCGCAAGGCGGCCGCGCGTACGCGGCTGCCAGAGGCTGTCGGGTTAAGGCTGGATGGAGGGGCCGATCAGGCCGCCGGGTTGCTGTCGTAGAGCTTCCAGTTGAACAGCGGGTTTTCCATGGTCAGTTCGCCCATGAGCCCGATGTACTGCACGACCGCGTCCTGGTTGATCGGCATCATGGAAGAGCCGATCTTCGAGAAGTTGCGCTCGGGATGGTAGCGCATGCGCAAGCTGTCGGTGTCGAGACCGTAGGTCGCGTTGTCCGGCATGTTGGAGCCGATGCCGCCGTCCTGGACGATCTCGGCCGTGCGTCCGCCGCCAAAGTACTTCAGCGTCTGGAAGCCGAGCTTGCCGAGCTGGGTCTCGTCGTTGATGCGCTGGATCGCCACCGTGGCCGCGTCGTACGCCTCATAATGCTGGCGCGAGCACAACAGCAGATCGGCGCCGCGCTTGTTGCGGGAGCGCTGCGTCATGATGCGGTTGAACATCGGGCGCACCGTGGTCGCGGTAACCTGCGTGCCGATGTCGGGCGCGAAGGTATGCGCATCGAACGATGACGTCCGCCAGATCGCATTCGACGCGCGATCGATACCGCCATAGGTGCCGGTATTGGTGATCGTCGGAATCGCGAGCTGCAAACCGCCGAGTTCCTTGCCACCGAAGCCCGAACCGTTGGAGTGAATCGAGGCGTCGGTGACGTCCTCGAGCTCCATTTCGGCCGCCTTGATATGCGACTTCATGACGTTCTTGAGCTGCGCGGTGCCCTGGTTGTTGAGGATTTCCTCGTTCGACATCACGACGGCCACCGCGAGCATCTTCGGGGTGAATTCGGCGTCGTTGAACAGCTCGGCCGGGCGCGGGTTGAGGAAGTCGAACCCGTTGTACCAGACCGCGGAGCCGGTCTTGTTGTAGAGCAGCGTCTGACGGATGCGGGGACCGGAATAGGTCTCCCACAGGCCTTTGCGCTTCAGCACCGCCAGGGCGGCGTTGGAGTTTGAGACCAGGTCCTGGTAGCCCGCGGAGCGATCCTCGAGCGCGAGAGACAGGATCTCCTGGTTCTTCTCGACTGCGGTAAGGGGCATCATGCCCTCCTGATGGAAAAGACTCAGCCCGCCGCGGCGAACGCGGCGTCGATGGCTTCGTCGATGGATTTGGAGCGCTTCTTCGCGGCAGGGTTTGAGCCTGGACTTGGAGCACCGGTGATGGACTTCTTGCCCTTGAGGGTCTGAGCCTCGAGGTCGGGATCCGCGGCGGTTGAGGCCGCAGGATCTGGAACAGGATCGGGCGCAGGTTTCGCGCCCTGTTTCGCGAGCACCGCGAGCGCCGGGTGCTTCTGAAACACCCGCGCCTCGGCGTCGTCGAGATCGACCGCCCCGTCCTGCATCTCTGCAGCAACATGCGGGGCGATGATTTCAAAATAATGCTGGCGGCTCTCGGCCCACTTGCCGATGTGCTCCTGTAGCGCGTCTTCGCTCTGCTTCTGGAAATGCTGGGTGACGCCACCGACCTTCTCCTCGAGCTGGGCGATCTTGCCCTTCAGGTCGCGGATCGTGGCGTCGGCCTGGGACTGCGCCTGGTCGGCTGGCTGCTCGAGCACGATGCGCGCGACGTCCTTCAGCGACACGCCGATGTTCTCGCAGACCGCCTCGAGGCCCTTCAGCGGGTTCTGCCGCAGCAACCCTTCCATCTGGGTGTACTTGGTCAGCGCGGTTTTCAGGTCGGTACCGCCGCGCGCCGCCATCTCGTCGAACTCTTTGATCGTCTCGAACTTCGCAGCACTCGCCTTGTGCTTCTCGAGGCCGGCCGTGAGCTCGCGCTCCATCCGCGCCACTTCGGCCCTGAGCGGCTCGGGCGCGGTGTCCCACACCGCCTTCGCGTCCTCGGAAAACCGCGCCGGCGCGGCATGTTTGGGTGCGCTTGGATCAGCCGCGGCCGCCGGCTTCGCAGCGGGATCCGCAACCGCCTGCTTGGCGGCCGGATCGACCGCGGGTTTCGCCGGCGGCGCCGCGGCGGCATCCTTGCCGTCCTTCGCGGCCGCGGGATCCTTCGGCGCGAATTTCCCTGTCTTGTCGTCCCGCACCAGGTCGGCGCCCTTGGCCGGATCCTTGGCTGCCTCTTTGGCGTCCTTGCCCGCCGGCGCGCCCTTGTCCTTCGCGTCAACCTTGGCGGCCGCGCGATCGAGCGCGTCGTCGATCGAGACACCCTTCCCGGCCGGCTGCGGCGCTGGATCGACATTGGCCGGCCCGCCGTCGTTGTTGATCGGGTTCGGCGCCGAGATGGCGTCGTTGCCAACCGGCAGGGCATCGGAAACGGGCGCAGCCGCGGGCGCGGCGCCAGAAGCGTCGGTCATGGGATTTTCCTGTCTGAGAGGGTGCTTGGCGAGAAACCCGCTCGCCGCGGCCGGCTATTTGCCGGGAAACAAATTCCGCTCGCCGCGCTCGACCCGCGCCGCGGCCTTCTCGACGCTTTCGTTCACCGCCTTCTCGTCGATCGGCTTGCGCTTAAACGGCCGCAGCCGCGCCGGATCGTTGCCGACCTCGATGACGCCGGCGGCGCGGTACGTCGCCCGCAACGCCGACTTCGAATCGTAAATCCGGCCGTCGAGCTGCGACTGCACCGGCGCCATGACGTCCGACGCCAGCCGCGGGCACGGCAGGTCCGAGCGAGCCGGCGGCAGCCGCTGGCGCTTCGGAGGCGCTGTGATTTCCCGGGAAAAGTCGATCAATCGGTAATTGTCAGCGTAGGACATGCTAACCTCGAGGAAGTGCAGCTGGAGTTTTGCATGAGCAAGAAAAAACTTCGCACAGTGCATTTCTGCTTCAATGCCGCTGGAAAGGACCGAAGCATTTTCACGGTCCGCGAAAACCAGCGGAACGGCGAGATCACCATCCCGCTCAGAAGCGATCGGCGCTCGCGGTTACCGGGCCTGGGTGGCGTGGCTGGCCTAATGATCGGGCTCGAAGTTCGAGAGCAACATTACTCGGTTCATCCAAGTAAAAATAGTCCACGCGGTATCAACTCCATCCATCACACGGTCGTCTACGAGGACGGCTCGAAGGACGGTAAAAAGGTTGACACCACCCATGTTACCCACGCCGTAAAAAGGAACGACGGCAAATTCGCTTTGCTTTTTGTGCGCAGGTGCTCTGATTTGCGGTCCGATCGCTTTGAGCCCCCTCCGCCAAACGTCGAGCAGGTGAACCTCGGGACAATCGATTGCGATCACTTCACGCCAATCTATTCGGTGCTGGCCACCCACCCCGACAATCGACTGGACTTATCAGGCTTAGACGATTCCAACGCCATCGAGTTGCTGACGGGAAAGGTAAAGCTGATAGTGGTTTGGACGTTCGTGTCGTTGCCATCGCACCACACTTCGCTAACTGGGCACGTCCGAACTGTTAAACCCGCTGACCCGACTGAACCTCTCGATGAAGGCGCGACAACGGAGCAGTTCATCCAGGACTTCCAAGTGGAGCGCGAAAAGCTGGACGCAGAGTTGCGACAGTTTCATTTGAGCAATCTTGATGTCGTCCACGGATCTCCGCTGCTCATCCCCACGCGTCGATTTTTCAAGGACGGCAGCGCTCCAACTGCAGAATCCAGGCAGTATATGGACCATTTGGCCTTCAGGATCATCGAGGTGCCGGGCTTTCCAACTGATTAGGACCGCTGGGCGGGCTCGCGGCCGGGGCCATTGGCTTCTGTAGAAAGCGGGTATCTGGTGCTAGATCCTACCGCTGATTGCGCCTACCTTCGGTTGTCAAGACCTAGATGGAAACGGCAACTTCGGATAGCGTTGCTGGATGCTGAAAGCTTTAAAGGCATTCGTACCCCCAGCGACCCGTCAAGCGGTTGGCCGAGCGATGCGAAACGCAAAGCGCTCGCCGCGCCCTTCATTCGGCACCGACTTCATCACTGAAGTCCGGTCTCGCCTACACCTATCTCCCCGCGTCATCTTCGACGTCGGAGCGCACATCGGCATGACCGCGCTGGAATTCTCCGACGCGTTCCCCGAGGCGAAGATCTATGCGTTCGAGCCTAGCACCGAAAACTTTCACCGGATGAGGGCTAACCTGGTCGGAACCTCCAACGTCCAATTCGTCCAGCTAGGGATAGCCGACAGCAACTCGTCCGCGTCACTGTCGATGGATCCCGCCCACCCATCGATGGCCAGCGTGGCGCATACCGCGCCCGGCGGTACGACCGAGGCCATCGATCTCGTGACGCTGGACGACTATTGCCGCCAAAACGCCATCGCAAGAATCGACATCATGAAGATCGATACCGAGGGCTACGAGATGCAGGCCCTTCGCGGAGCGACCAGGCTGCTTACGGCAGGCGCCATTGGCGTGATCAAGGCCGAGGTCGCACTTGATCCGGACAGCAACTATCACACGTCCCTGTTTGAATTTTCGGACTACCTGCACCGCTTCGGCTATCGACTGTTCGGTTTCTATGATCAGTCAGAGGATACGCTTTCCTCAGGGCCGCGCTTGCGGCGCTTTGATGCCGCGTTCGTACTGAAGAATTCGCGCTGAAGTTATCGGAAGGTCGCCGCCGCCGAACTGTCGTTACAGCCCGGCGCTACCGAGAAAATCGGACTTCCGAACGGTGCCCACAGCAAGATGAACTGTGCCTTATTCGGATTGTCGCTGTCGCTTGCAATGGTCGTGGTCACGGGATTGGCCGCCGTAGGCGTCGAGACGCCGCTCGTGTTCGCCCATGCGCCAGAGGCCAAGCCGCAGGCCGATGCGGCGACCATCAAGTTGCCGCCCGTGTAGCCGGCGGTAAAGGTTCCGTTCGGGTTAGATGCGATGGCACTGACTGGCGTCGTGCTCAGCAATCCGGCTACCGTAGCGACGTAGAACGTCCGGGGAGCTCCACCCGCCCCCGATGTCGTCATCTGGCAGGTGCGGGCATTCGCCCCCGCGTTCAGAGACAGGACGAAAATAGAAACCCTGAACGACGTGGCGTTGGCGATTACGGGGGTTGTCGAGGACACCCCATCACATTGCACCTGCGTGACTGAGCCGCTCTGCTGGGCCACGACGACAATCGCGGTGGTGGCCGCCGTCCCGATTAAGACCGTATGGGCCGGCGGCCCCTCGGTGCAGTTCGTGCAGGCGCCGCTGGCGGTGTATTTGTTGGTGGCGTTGCCCGGATAGGTCGCCGTCCAAGCAGGTGGCGTATAGGACTCCACGTGGGGCCCCAGCGCGTTTTGCGCGTACATCCGGGTGATGGCAGGATTTGCGTCGCCAGCATATCTCGTCGCCGAGAATGGAGCCGGGCCACCACCGATTTCGAGATAGGTGGAAGGAAATGGAGCTCCCGCGGCTTGGCTAGCTGCAATGTGGGCCGCGGTGATGTCCGCAGGGCCCTTCGTCGCGGTACCGGCGTCGTATTGCCAGTTCGCCTTGAAATCAAAAAGCTGGGCAGTCGCAGAGTTGCCCGAGACAGTGACGTAGGTGCCTATCGTGTCGAGATATTCGGAGGCATTCGCCCCCTCGTACTCGTCAAAAGTCAGACCGTAGGATTTGGCCTTGAGGGCATTGCGCAAGAAAATCCCGGGCATGCAGGACACGCCGCAGCTGGCGAAAGATCGCCAATTTCCCGCGGATTGGATCGTGTAGCCAAACGACGGGTTCGACACCGAGGTGCCGTTGATCGTCGCATCTGACATCTGCTCGGCGAAGTAAGAATACTTCGTCGGATAGGTAGCCGGCGTCGAGATATTGAGCGCAATGCTGTCTTCAGCTGCTTTTGGCAGCGCGTTGTCGATACAGAAATTGCCGTTGCCAATAACCCATGGACTAAAGCCGGTTGTGTTGATGTTCAGGGTAAAGACGCCGGCACCGACACCAGATACCGTCCCAGTCAGATTGTTGATTTGCGTCATGCCGGTCGTGGCATAGCAGCGGATCACCTGGCCATTGACGAAGGAGTGGCCGCTGGCGTTCACCGTCGGCGTTGCCGTGCCAGTCTGGATGCCCTGCACCGGCGTGCCATTGTAGGCGCTGTTGCCGGCGTAGGGAGCAACCATGCCCTTGTCGTAGAGTTCCTGCAGACACTTGCGCGGCGCGCAGGCACCGGTTCCAACGCTCTCGTTGGAAATGAAAAACATCGCGCCAGTGAGGGCGTTCTGTAACGACTGCGCAGCGCTTTCAAGTTGACCGCCGAGGACGCCCTTCCAGCGCGATCGATTGGCGGCACCGTAGCCAGCGTAGATTTGATCCATCAGCTGGGCTGATCGATATCCTGCCCATCGCGTAGCCGCGCCATCAGCCAAAAACACAGTACCGCCGGAGGCGTATAACAGTCCGGTGGTGTCGACAGGCACCGTGAAGCTGGCTCCAGTGGCATTGCCAACGATGAACGGCCCCTTCGCATTCGTTCCATCATTGTCGAGCGCGGTCGCAATCGTATTGCCGCCGGGGATGGAGAACGAGATCACGTCTCCGTTAACATACGTGTTCGTCGTGACATTGATCGTCGTCGGATTGCCGGGCGTGATGCTGTTGACCGTCACGGCCTGCTGATACGGAGGGCTCGGGCCAAGCGGTGGCCACGCCTGCCGTCGAGCATAGCGAAAGCAGTTGAAGCCGCCGCCGAAATTCCAAACTTCGTTGCAGTACTCGTACTCGACCACGAGCCCTTGGTTCATGCAGCCGTTGAAGGCATGACCGAGAGAAAGTGCCGCGGCCGTCGTGAACGCATAAGGGAACGTGAAATGAGCGTGCGCGCCCACCTTGTTTGAGACGACGCAAATAGTCTGCGGACCGATACCCATTTTGGGGCCGGCGGCGCCGTTATATCCGCTAGAAAATACCTTGCCCGTGCCGCCGCCGGTGATGCCGTCGGTCGTGCCGTAGGTGGCGAACGTGTATTCGGCGAGTTGAGAGAAGTCCGTGGTGGCGTTGAGATTCGCACCGATCGGATCCATCCAGCGGATTTTGCCTATGCCGTTCTTGCCGGCCGTGCCCCACTGCGCGAGCCAGTCCGGATTGAGCATGCTGGTCGCCAAATCGGCGCTTCGTGCCTGGGTAACATGCTCCGAACGGTAGAACTTTATGTTCCGTGGCGGGTCGCTTCGGTTTGATGCATCGATGACGAAGCACGGTTCGAAATTGCTGGCAGACGTCGCATTGCCGAACGTCACCGTGGCGCAGTTTGCGCCGCAGCTTCCTACTGCTCCGAAGCCAGGAGAGCCTCCCGTTCCGGCGCTTCCGAAATTTGTGAACTTCGTTCCGGCCGTGCTGATGGTCCCCGACCACTCAAGGTTCCAGACCTGCCCAAGCCACCATTTGCCCTGCGGTCCCGAGAAACCGACATTCGGGGGGCCGTATACGCCCGTTGGGCTCGCGCCCGGAACCCCCAGCGGGTCAGTGAATACGCCACGGCAATACGAAGTGACGTCCGACTGAACGGGCACATTGAGTTCGCCGGTCGTCGAATTGAAATAGGGCTGACTAGACGCCCCCAAGGCGTCCCACGCGCCCTTGCCCTGAAGCGTGCCGTTCAGCGAGCTGACGATCTTCTGCTGAGCCCCGGTCTGCCAGTAGTTCAGATCGCGCTTCTGGTTGTAGTAGTACGACGTCGTATTGGTGTTGATCTGCGCGCCGCCGCCGTTGAAGCCGTTGGTAGGCGCGACGCCACGAGGGCGCGCTTCGGCACCGCTGGTGACGAGCAGGCAGGCCAGGAGGATGAGGAGCTTTCGCATTTCTAAAAATTCACCCTACGGCGAGGAAAGGACTTGGATTTGCTGAGCGGGAAAGCGTGACACCTGCGTGTTGTAAGTCCACGTCGTGCCGACGAGACTTGCGTTCCAAGAACCGAACGTGCTGTTGCCCGCAGGCTGGCAGTTCGCGCCATTACAGCTGATATTGTCCAAGCCAAGGGCGTTGCCGGCGACCGAGATGCCAGCTTGCGTCGGCGCGCTGGCCCGCATACTGAAGCCATTGTCGGCTGTAGTGTAGGCCGACATGACATGGGTCGTGTTGTCGCTGTTGACGCAAATCCAGATGTCTCGTCCTGCGGTAGAGCCAGGCCCGAGCTGAATGTTTGCCCCCAAGGCACCGGATTTATTTCCGGTTGTTGCAGTGCTTATGCTGCCGGTGTTGCTGATCAGCGCGGCCGGCACGTTAGATGTCGGGTTGTTGGTGTAGTAGGCGATCTGGACGTTCCCCCCGCCGACGCTCGTCGTGACGTTGAGTCCAACCGTTCCGATCGTGATGGTGGTGGAGAACTGAAACAGCCGGCAGTAAATCTGATTGGCAATGAACGTCGCCCCCCCGGTCATACCCGACGCTGGCGGGGCAAAACTCCAGTTGGACGCTACGTAGCTAAGCGGAACAGTGCCCTTAGCCGTCGTGGCCAGCGTTCCGTTCGTCGTTACGTCGCCCGCAAGATCCCCGTTCGTGATCGACGACGGGCCGGAGAACTTCGAGAGATTGCCATTCGCTGGCGAACCCGTCGTGGTAACCGTGCCGGCACCACCACCGCCGCCAGGCAACCGATGCCATGCGCTGGAGCCGTCCAGATACAGGTCAGTGCTCGCACCGTTGGCTAGCGAAATGTTGCTGCCGCTGCCGTCGATCGTCGTGCTCGAGGGCGACAGCGTGCAGCCAGCGGCGCTCTCGCATTTTACCGTTGTGAAGTAGTTCGCCCCGAAGCCCGTCGGCACCGGTACGGTGATCGTGGTCGCCGAAGCGTTCGTCGTGCGCTTGACCAGGCCGCAGTCGGTACTGAGCAGCGTGTACGTCGTGCCGGAGATGACGCTGTCCTGCGCCGCACCCTGGATCGTGCCCGTCGTCGTGATCGTGCCGCCGGTGACGCCGCATGCGGTGGCGACGGAGGTGACGCCACCGACAAGCGCCTTGACCTGGTTGCCGGTGATCTTCTTGTTGGTACCGCCCTGGACGCCCAGCAGCAGCTCGGAGCCATCGAGTGCGGACGCCGCCGGCAAGTCGCTGAGCTTGCTGTCGGCCGCAACAGCAGGTCCGGACAGCAGGAGCCACGCGGTCGCGAAGGCCGCTAGATAACGTCTCATGATTGACCTCATGGTTCTTGAATGATGCGGCCGACGCCGTCTTCCAAAAGGACCTTCGATCCATCCTCGAGCAGGATGAATGAGTGGGCGGACGCCCCGCCCGTCCCGATCACCGGCAGCCCGCCGGAGGCCACGATCGTCACCGCGAATCCAAACCCGTTCGCCGCGATCTCCACCGGCGTGCCGAAGCCGTTGGCGGCTTCGGTGACCGGCAGCCCGCCACTCGGGACGATGACGACGGGGAAACCCATCAGGCCGGCTCCTTCGGTTGTGCTGCCTGCTGCTTGGCCCTGGCCGCGGCCTCGGTGGCGACGATCGAATTCTCGGTGGCGACCTGCGACTGCTCGATCTTCTTGTCGAGCAGCTGCAGCTCGAGCGCGCCCTTCTTGAGCGTCTGGTCGTCAATCTGTGTTTTGCGGACGCCGTCGGCTTCCATCAGCTCGATCTGCTTGTTGGTCACGGCGATCTTGCCCTCGCGCTCGATGCGCCTGGCCTCGGCCGCGTCCACTTCCTGCTGCTCGGAGATCCTGCGCGCGCTCTCGGCGTCGGCCGCCTTGGTCTGGGCCTCGAGCGACTTCGCCTGGGCCTCGGCCGCCGTCTTCTGCGCGTTGGCCTGGCGCTCGGCGTTATCGGCCTGGGCGGTCTCGGCATCGGTCTTGGCCTTGAGCTGCTTGGCCTCGGCGTCGGCGGCCGCTTTCTGCTGCTCCGGATCCGGCGGCTTCGGCTGGCTGGCGAGCTGCGCCATCTGGTCGGCGAACTCGTCGATCACGCCCTCGAGCTCACGGCCGGCGCGGAAGCGGCTGGCGATGTATTTGAGGAACTGCGCGGCCAGCGGTGCGGCCTGCGGCATGCTCTGCACCAGCGGCAGCGTCTCCTTCATGTAGCCGCCGATCGCGGTGGTGAACTCGGTGGCGCGCTGCTTCTCGGCGTCCTCGTCGGGCTGGATCGTGGAATCGGTCTCGATGTCGAGTGCGAACGGCCGCATCCGCTGGTCGCGCAGCAGCGCCATGATCCTCTCGATTGTCGGCACCTGCTTGAGCTTGTCGAGCTGGGCCTTCAGCTGGTCGACCTGGCCCTTGGCTTGGGCGATCGCCTGGTGGGCGGCCTGCGGGTTCTGCTGCGCCATCGCCTGGGCCTGCGGATCGGCCTTGGCCTGCTCCACCTTCGCCAGGATCGCCCGGATCTGAGCCTCGATCGGCTTGGCCTTGGTCGCGATCGACGCCTCGGTCTCGACGTCCAGCTGGCTCATGTCGAGCAGCGATTGCGCGGAAAAGTTCTCCGCCATGATCTCGCCGGCGATCCGGGTGATGTCGCGCGCGATCCGCACCATCTCGCCCTGGCGATCCCGGATCCGGACCGAGCCGTACTGGCTTTTGAGCTTCTGCGCGCCGAGCGTCTCGCTGGCCTCGGTCTGGCCGCGCATGATGTCGGAGAGACCCGTGATCTGATAGACGTCGTCCATCAGCTCCTTGCGCAGCGCCACGAGCTCCTTGATGGCGTTGACGATCTGGTCGATCGGCAGCCAGACGATCATGTCCTTGACGCCGGCGTTGCCGACCAGGGCCCAGTTCGCGATCGGGATCAGCAGCTGGTTGTCGGTGGTGGCCTTGACGGCCGCCTCGATCGCATCGCCGATGTCGCCGGCGCCCGCGGGATAGAAGCCGCGGACCTTGACCGCGGTCGCGAGCGCGGAGATCCGCGCGGTGAGCTCGTTGATCTCCTCGAGCTGGTCCTTGTAGAAGACCATATCGGGGACCGGGATCAGCGATTCCCGCTGCGTCGTGCCGTAGGCCGGCTTCGGACACGGGAAGAAGCCCTCGAGCTCAAGATGCGGCTTGTCCTCGTCGAGCACGACCTCGACGCCCTCGGTGACCCAGACCACCTTGTCCAGCGACTTCGACCACAGCTCCCAGACGCGGGCCTTCTTCTTGCCGTCGTCGGTCTCGTCGTCCTTGCGAACCTCGTAGGCGGCATTCTTGTAGGCATCGCCGGACGTCTCCCGAAAGCGCTTGCGCATCTTCGAGCGCGGCAAATGCGAGGCGGTTGCGACCCAGTCGACCTCTTTCCAGATCCGCGCCGGATCGTGCAGGAAATCCTTGCGCGCAACCCTGTCGACGCAGACCTTCTGGCAGAGATAACCCTTCTTCTGCTCCGCCTCGTAGCGCAGCCACACCGCGCCGCGGGCCTGGATCACCAGGTCATCGCGCACGGCCATCAGCACGTCATGAATGCTCTCGGTCCGGTAGGTGACGATCGAGGACCGCTCGAGCAGCTCGGCCGCCATCCGCGGCACCGACTTGCGGTCCTTGAACTGCGGCACGACCACTGGCACCGGCGGCCGCGAATAGACCGACGGCTTGAGCACCTCGATGTTGGCCCAGAACAGCTGGAATTCGCGGTCGCGGTTGTCCTTCGAAAGCCGCTCCAGGCTCGCATAGAGCTTGTCGATCGAGTCGGCCTTGTCCTGGTAGTTCCGGAAGATGCGCTCGGCGTCGCCGATCAGGTCCAGCCAGACCTTTGACGACTTCGGCTCCTTGGCCAGCGCCGCCTCCGCCGCGTCGTCGCGGTCCTCGATCAGCTCGTCGACGGCATCGGTCATAAGCGGATCTTGCTCCCCGTCGTGGGCATCGGCGGACCAGGCAGCGGCACCTGGCCGGGCTTGGCGAATGGCTTCTTCTCTTCGGGCGGCTTCCTGATCCAGGGCCGCGACATGCAGGCGTAGCGGGTCTCGTCGGCCGCGTGATCTTCCTGCGTGGTGTCGAGATCTTCCGGCTTCGCCTCGTCGTGCTGCAGCGCCGGGATCGTTCGGATCGAGTGAATGCAGGTGTCGAAGAACACGAGCATCGGCCGCTCGTCTTCGTCGCCCTGCAGGCGGCCGCGCACCTGGCTCCAGCCACCGATCGCGCCGCGGGCCGCGACGCGCGCATTGTCGGCGGGGCGGAAGGTGGCGCCCTTCCCTTCGGCCTTCATGTCCTCGGCGATCGAGGGCCCGCCGTTCTGCGAGAACGCGGCAGGATCCAGCACGCCGTAGGAGATCTCGTCCGCGTAATCCCGCAAGCGAACCCCGATGCCGACCGAGGCGGAGCTCATCCGCAAGCCGACGTCGGGCCGGTATTTGCCCTGCCTGTCCTTGGCGACGCCGTACCACTCGCGGTACTTCACCAGGCAGCCGCGGGGCAGCATGCGGCCATCAGGCGTCAGGAAGTCGTCGCCAACCACCGCGTACCAGCCGAACGCGAACGGCTTGGCGTAACCCCAGTCGCCGGCGCGGAATTTGGTCCATCCCTTCGGAATCGGGAACGGCTTGCAGACGTGCTTGCCGCGGCTGAAGCAGTCGAAGAACGCGCCCTCGATGATGTCCCAGTCGCCGTCGCGCATCGCGCGGACCAGGGCATCCGAACCGAGGCCGGAGAGCCTCGCCTCGTAGCCGGGATCCTGCTCGGTCATCGAGGGGTTGTCCTCGAGCTTCGCAGGAATGTACTGGCGGAGCATGCCGCCCTCGTCGTTGGCCGCGCGATAGACCTTCAACGGCGTCGCGCCGTCGATGAACGTCGCCTTGACGAACTGGTGGCCGATGCCGCCGGGGTTGGCGCCGCAGACGATCCGCGGGAACTTGCCTCTGTACTCCTTCGGCAGCGTGATGCCGACCATGCGCACGCGGTTGCGCAGGAAGCGGTAGATCTTCTCGGTGAAGTGCGTCAGCTCGTCGATCAGCAGCACATGGATCTCAGCGCCCTGGTATTTGAACCGGTGCGCCTCGTCCTTGCAGTGACAGAGATAGATCTTCGAGCCGTTCCAGAACCTGATCTGGTCCTCGATGATGACGCAGAAGCCGCACGCGACCCAACCGGCCAGCATCGCGCGAAAGCCGTTCGGGCCTTCCATGTGGTTCTTGATCAGATCGTCGCGCAGCCGGCGGAACAGATAGACCTGCAGGCCCGGGATCATCGAGCACCACAGCACCGCGGCGACCCGCATCAGATGCGATTTGCCGCCGCCGGCGGCGCCGCCATACAGGATCTCGGTCGCCACCGAGTTGAGCGCTTGCTCCTGTTTGGCGTGGAGATCGAAGTCGAGCTCGGCGCTCTCCGGCTTAAGCGCCGCTGCGCTTTTGGCCATTGATGTTGATCACGGGCACCAGCGCAGCGCCGTCCTTGCCGGTGTGCTCGTGCTTGTGCTTCTCCTCGAACATGCCGAGGTGGCGGCCGATATCGACCAGCGCAGCGCGCTTGTCGTGCAGCTTGAAGGTCACCTTGCGGACGTCGCGCGCATCCTCGCCGCGGCCGTCCTTGAAATCCTCCACCGTGAACGATGCGATCGCCGCGGCCTTGTCGCGCGTCACCCCGGAAAGGTCGATGTACGGCTCGCCGTCATCCGTCACGCGGGCGTAGTCGAGCATGTTGGCAAAGCCGATCTTGGCGAGTTCCTCGATCACCTGCTCCCTGGTGACGGCGGCCTGCTCGACCACTTTCTCCGTCACGCGGGCGTCCAGAAAGCTCAGTCGAGCCGCGAACCCCGCATTCTTGAGCAACCGGCTGAACCCGGTCGACGCCGCAGCGTCGGAAGAATTAGGATAAACAACAAGATAGGATTTGAAGCCAATGCGCTTTGGATCTGCGATGTAAGCCTGCAAAACTGCCTCGTGCTTGGCATTTTTGAGCGGCTTCTCAGCAAAATCAGCAGCGTTTTTAGCAGCTTTGGGCATGCGGATTCGCGGGGTCTGAGCCCACGCTCCCCTCGTCGGCCGTCGATCAGCCGGAAATCGTCTCGCGCAATACGTCCAGGGCGGCCTGCGTTTCAGCCGGCAACGGCGTGTCGTCGATGATCGTGTACGGCACGATCACGATGCGGTCGGGTCCGCGATCGGCGACCGGTCCTTTGTCAGGGATCCGCTGCACCAGGAACGCCACGAGCTCGCCCGCGATCGGCGCCGCACGGCCAGGCTCGCCCATCATGTGATCTTCGACAGCCGTGCGATGCTTCTCGAGCGCGGCGGCGAATTCTTCGGTCGGGCAACCAAGCGCAGAAAGCTTCACTTCGTACATGCGAACCTCGGATCATCTAACAGCGCGTCGACCAAGCCATTGCGGATCACCTTCTCGACGATCGCGGCCGTCAGGCGATCGGGATGCACGCGCCGGCGCTGCGCTTCGCTGGCGAGCTCGATAAACACTGGGTCCGTGATCCAGGCGTGCGTGACGCTGTTCCGTTTTAGGGTTGGCGCGACGGTTGGCGCAGCTGGCTTTGCCTGCATGCGTCCTCGCAATGAAAAAGAGGCCGCCAATCTCTGGCGGCCTCTCCCAGAACGGCCCATTGTATTGTGCTCTCAGAAAGGTTTAGACTGATCATCCATCTACTTAAACGGGAGGAATTAAAATGGCTGTAGGCCCTAACAAGGATCCCGGCGACAAGAACGTCAACCAAAGCAAAGACACCAAGGATCCCAACAAAGACTATTCCAGCAAGGACCCGACGGTTAAAGATATTATTAAGGACGGAGTGGGCGAGCTGGACAAATTGAACCGAGGCGGCAAATAGCCCCTCAACAAATTCAGCACTTTCGTCGAACCCACACTCGCGGCGATCGTGATCGCGCAGGGTGCGGACGTTCTTGCACTCCGTCGCCTCGATTTGAGCGACGTCGTCATAAATTTGGCCCGCAGCGGCCGATTGGGCACGCAAGTTCTGGCTTCCGTTAAGGGCTGTTATCAGATGTGAACTAAGTGACACCGGGAATATATTTCCCGAGTTCGTGCTTGATGATCGATTTTGCCAGTTCACGCAGCAGCTCGAAAGTCCAGCCGCCAGCGCGCTGCGCCCCAGCCTTTGTCTTATTCCAGATGTCGTCGTTTCGGACCGAGTCGACGAAATCGTGAGCCTCCCAACTGAGGCCCTCGAATAGAAAGCCTATGGTTGGATGCCTTTTTGACCGCGATAGGATGAAACCGTGATCAATCAGCAGCTTGACGTGATAGCCAATCTCTGGGGCGCTCGCCTTAAGATCCCGAAAGATCTCACCGTCGACCGCGACCTGCACGTATTCGTCTCTCGTGGCAGGCAGTTGCTCCAACCGGAGCAAAATGTCTCGAACAAGGTCCATGTCACGCGTCATGTCAGGGCTCCCGGCGGCCTGGCGACATTACGAGGGCGCCAGACGCTAGACAAGCTTCAGAGAAACTCACCGCCGGCGTGATCATCAAAGCCACTTTCCCGCCGGTCGTAGACCTTAAGCGTGTCGACCTTCACATGCCGGCTGATCTTCATGATCTTGAACAGATCGACCTTTCGATCGAGGGACGAGGTGATAAAGCCGGCGCGCATCGAGTGGCCGGAAAACAGCTTGGCGTCGAGCCCGCAGCTAGCGATCGCGCGCTTGACGATATCGGCGACTGCTCGATCGGAGAGCGCCGCGGATCCAACGCGGCCGTGTCGATCGACATTCCGAAAGATAGCCCCTTGGGTGATTCCGCCAGCCCCGAGCCACGCATCGAGCGCGTCGACGGGCCGCAACTCGCGGCCGTTCGGCACCGGGATCAGTTCGCCCTTGCCTTCCTGGTCGGTTTTCGAGCCGCGGATCTGTAGCACGATGCCGCGCGACCGCCGCTCGATGTCGTTGACCTCCAGGTCAACCAGCTCGGAACGCCGCAGAGCTGCGGCAAAGCCGATCAGCAGGAGCGCGCGGTCGCGCAGGCCCGCAAGCGTGGTCGGCAGCTTCTCGAGGATCTTCGCCAGCACCTCGGCCGTCGCCGGCGCCTTGCGGGTTGGCCTGGCGCCGAGACGGCGCCGGATGCCACGCATGGTCGCCTTGACGCCCTCGGCGTTGGTCGGCGGTTCATGGCCGGCGGCCTTGTGCGCCGCGCGGATCGCAGCAACGCGCCGCTGAATCGTGGAAGCCTTCTTGCCGCCGTCGGCGAGCTGGGCCAGGTAGCGCGCCACGGTGGCGGGCTCGGCCGGCATACTGTTCAGATTTACAGTGTCGGCCCAGGCGGTGAAATCGGCCCAGTCAGCCCCATAGGCGCGGCGGGTATTGTTGCTCTTCTCGGCTGCCAAGTAAGCGCGCACCGAGGCCATCGGATCGACGAGCGCGGTCGACATGCAGCCCGTCCTTTAGCCACGTATTGGATGCGCGTGTCTGAGACCGCGGGCGTGGTCGATCGTAGCCCGCTGAGATGCCTTCAAGGTGCCGCTGATCCAGCACACCGCGAAACACCCCACGCCGAAGGCGCGGAGGCTGTTGACCGCTTCCTCAATGTGCCACCCACTGGTCGCGACATCGTCGATCAGCAACACCGGCGATTGCGGATCAAGAACCCGCTGCAGCGCAGGCAGCTTCCGAAACTCTTTCGGATGCGAAACGCCATCGACGAACCGGTCGGCAAAGATCTTGTCGAACGGAAGCCTCAGCTCAAGCGCAACAGCAGCTGCCAACCTGACCGCAAAGCTGTCGGGTCGCCGTGAGTGTCCGACCGCCACGGTAGAAACCAGCCAACTATTCAAAGGACCGAAGAGTGCGCCGACTAGCTCGGCGACTTCGGTGGCCGCGCCGGCGATGACGCCCTCATCGACGTTCTGCTTTGCAGTCCGCAGCGCCCGAATGTCGCTCTGTTTCAAATCGTGGCGCCAAGCCCGCGTAGACGCCCATGAAACCGAATTTCGTGAATAGATCGCGCGACGCGCCGAAAGCGACCCTAGCGGGCTTGGTGCGTGCACCAACGAGCCGGGTTGCTCGGTTTTCTCCCTCGCTTGGCAGCTGAGCGAATACCGCAGCGTGGGCCCCCCAATCATGGAAGCGCCTCGTTGCCCGGCGACTCGCAGTTGAGGTAAGCGGCGATTACTTTCGGCGCGCGCTGGTAATTAACTATGTGGGCAAACTTCGCCGGCCGAACGAACGCCGGGGACTCCAGTGATTGCATGATCTGAGACTTAATCGTCCCGCCGCGTGCGCGGTGGCGGGATGGCCGGGCTTCGGCCGGGTCAGGTCATGCGAGTGCGAGCTCGCGGCTCGAGGTGTTGAAGCACCTCAGGCCCCCGTCTCTTCGACGATGGGCGTCACATAATCGGTCTCCACGCTTCGCGCAGAGCAAACCTTCTGCAGGTCGCTCGCTGTGGCGGCGGTTTGAGCGCCGCGCCGGCTCACGTCCCTTTTGATCGGTCGATGCGCCAGCCCGCGGCCGCTGAGAACGGCCGCGTTCACTATGTAAGGCTGATGATGCCCCAGCTCCGATCTGATGTGCATCACTGCGCCACGCGCGCGACCTGCTTCGGCTCGACCGGCCATGATTTGCGGCCGAACAATTCCATTTCGAGCAGCACGTTGATCCGGCCGCGGTCGTCGAGGTCCTCGATCACAGCCAGCATCTTGTTGAACGGCGCCGGCAAGAGATCGACCCAGACCTGGTCGCCCTTGCGCCACTCGCTCTTGCCCTCGAGCGCCAGGCGCTGCTGGCGCTTGTTGTCGATCTGTCGCTCCTTGAAGCGGATCGCCTCGATCGCGGCCTCCGACAGCGTCGCCGGCCGCAAGCCGTCGACGGTCAGGAAATCATACACGCCGCGCGTTGTCCTGACGTGGTGCCAGGCGTCGCCATCGCCCGGCATCGGCAGCAGGATGTAGCAGGGAAACATCGACAGCGAGACCTCGCGCCGGCGGCCGCGGCCTGCGAGAATCGTCTTGTAGACCAGCGGCACGTAAGGCTTGAGGTCGATATCCTCGAGACGCCTGGCCACCGTCTTGTCGCTGCCGGGCTCGGTGACGACGATATGCCAGATCGTGCGCGCGCCGGCGGGCGCCTTCCAGCGCGTTTGCCGGCCGGAATAATCCAGGATGTCACCGATTTTGAGATCGAGCAGTCGCACCTGGTTGCCCCTCTTCCTTGACGGCCTCGAGGCCCCACTCGACGAGCTGGCGCGCCTTCTCGGCGAACGAGACGCGATCGGCCGCGGCCAGCGCCCGCACCTGGTCCGCCGTCTCGTCGTCGAATCCGATGGTGAACCGGCGGCCCACCGGCGCGGATCCGCGGCCTGGTGAACGCCAGTTTCTCATGCCGTCGGAGCTCTTGGGAAATGCGGGTCCAGCGATGTCGGCGAAAACGCGACGTCGGCGCCGACGATGATCGACCAGCGGTCAAAGCCCGATGGCCGCTCCGGGGTGTGCAGGATGGCGCTGATCGAGATCGGCGTGTCCCTGCGGGGAATATGCCGTACTAGGTCGGAAGCCGCATCGAACACGGCCACGCGGGAATCGCCGCGGATCCGGACCAGCGGAAACTCAAGCTCGATGGTGCAGCCGCGCGTTGCGGTAATCTCGGCCTGCGCGATGCCGAGCAGTACGGCGCGCGGCACCAGGAACGACAAATCGAATGATCCGGGGACTGAACGCATGCACATAACCCCTTGGCCATGCAGGGTTAAGGGCAACAAGTTGTGAGCCGGTTAACGCTCGATATGGGCAGGATTTGCCCGGCGCGGCGGACGCAGCTCGCCGATGTCCTGGTAGAGCGCACACTCGTCCGCAGGAACCCACAGCGTGACCGTCATGATCCGGCCCTCGACGACGATCTGGAAATAGTCCGCGCCGGCCTCGAGCACCTTCATCCGGACATAGCCGGTGTCGCCCGCTTTCATCTTCAGCGACGGCATGGGTCCCTTCCCCGCCACAATATAGGCAGGGGCGAAAACTTCGGCAATTGCAATCGGTTGGTGAGAAACGCTGGCGCGGCGGTGATGGCGTACCGCGCTTCACACGACGTAGCGGTGATCAATCGCTTTGGCCGTTTCCACCGACGGCCGGCCGCTCCGGATCAGATCGCGGTTGAACTCGGCCTCGCGTCCGGCGCCTGCGCGCACCTGGGTTTGCGTGATGTAGGCGGTGAACTTGACGCCGCCCTCGGTGACGCCTTCCCAGACGCGCGCCGAAGCGCGGCGCCCGGACGGATCGGAGATTTCGACGATGCAATCGGTGCTCTCGATCGTGGCCTTCATGATGCGCTCCTTCGTTTCACGATTGCCTCAGGGCCGAACTTCAGCGCCGGCTGGTCGGCGTGCAGCAGGGCTCGGGTGCGCTGCTTCACCACGTTGGCGAATTGCTGCTCGTCCAGGTTCTGCTGGTCGGCCTCGGCGATGATCCGGCGCAGGCCGGCAGCGTCTCGGCCCGAGCGCTGCAGCCAGCCTACCAGCGTCCTGTCGGCGCTGGCGCGGGTCATGTGTAGTCGCGCCGCCACGATCGAGATCCCGACATCGACCAGCCAGCGCGCGTCGGCATGGTTCACGGCATGCCCGCGGGCCTCGCTGAGCGTGGTCACGACCTCGGGAGCCACTTCCACCCTCAAGCGCACGATCGACGGATGCTGCACCCGCCAAGCGGCCAGCACGGGCCCTTCGAAGTTCGATCGGATGTGACTGGCGACGAAACGCGACGGCGCCTGCAGCACCAGCTCGTCCTCCGCGACCCGGACGAAGCCGACCTTGCCGAGCCAGCTGCGGAAAACCTCATCGCCAAGCCGCTGCCGCAACACCACCCCGGGAACGCCGAGGTCGAAAACGGGGCCGGCGGCGCCGTCAGGCGCTGCGCCGACGGCCCCTGCTTCCGCGCCCGAAGAGATCCCTAAAGAGATCTCTAAAGAGATAGGGGGGCTTTTTTGTCCCCTATTTTCGGTCGAAAATGTCCCCTGTTGCGGCTCTTTTTGTCCCCTATTCTCGTCGGATAGGTGACAATTTGTCCCCTGTTGGGGATCGGAAAGGGGCAAAAATGTCCCCTGTTCGAGCGCCGCGAAATTCGGCCGGTAGCGGTTGCTGCGCCCCACCCGCTCGACCACGAGATAGCCGGCCGCCACGAGCTCGACGATGGCGCGCTTGATGGTGCGGTCAGTGACCGAGAGTTTTTCCGACAGGTACTTCTGCGGTGCCCACGAATAGCCGGTGCGAAAATTCGTCAGCGAGCAGATCTCGGCGCCGATCAGCCGGATCGAGGAGGACAGCCGGCCGTCATGGCGGATCCGGTCGGCCAGCGCCAGCTTCTGCGTGCTGAAAGCCTTGGCGTCGCTGGCTGGCGGGGCCGTCATGCAAGCCGCAATTCCAGCGGCGCCGGCGCGCGCTCGGCCGCATACCCCCGCACCAGGGCGGCGAAGCTGACCGCGATCGCAGCCGACAGCACCAGCGCAATCAGGGCATTGACGCGGTCCATCGGTTCGAGATCGGCATAAAAACGGTGGGGCCAGCTTCGCCGCCAGCATTCGCGCAGAGATAGCATTGCGGCCTCAGTCACTTGAGGGGATAGGGAGACGCACGCAACAAAACGCCCGAAAACGCCAAAACACTTTTCCACAGGTCGATTCCGGCTATCCACAGCCCCGGAAAACCCGCTCGACACCGACTCGACTCTGTGACAGCCGCCCGAAACGATCGCGCGCCATTGTCCCGCGTGGAGTACCGATCGCGATCATGCCGCCGCCTTTTCCATTTCCGCCGTCGTCACCTGCCCCCACAGCGACGGCGGCGCCGAGAAGCGCTCGCGCTTCAGCGCCCACGTCATCACGAGGTAGTAGCGTGCCGGGAAGCGCTTCGCGTTCCTCCAACCGGAGACGAGCTTGTACGCAGCGCCCGTCAACGCCGCGACGGCGGTCAAACCGCCAAGCGCATCAATCACCTCGGACGTGCTCTGGAGTGACGGCGCACCCCTCCGACTCATCGCCATCGAATCGGAATAATCCGAAATTCACGGATTGGCAACGATACGCACATGCTCGATAGCATCGAATCCCTTGCGCGTTCACCCTTTGGGCCGATGGCAAGGAAGAAGACAGCATCACCAGCCTCCGAGCGACAAGCCGAGGAAGGCCTGCGAGGCCAGAGCGCGCGATTGAAGCTACTTCGCAAGACGCTCGGCTATAACACCGCGATGGCGTTCGCCGCCTTCCTGGAGATGGGCTACACCACCTACCATCCATTCGAGAAAGGCAAGCCGCTCAGCCGCGAGGCCGCATTTCTGATGGTCCGCAAGATCCCGGGACTTTCCCTGGATTGGCTCTACTTCGGTAGGCCGGAGGGCCTGCCGCTAGAGCTGGCTCGTCGTCTTGGCGTCTTCGGAAACGCCAAGATCGACTGATCCTCTGGCGAAACCGGCGCCGGATCTGGATCGCCCTCCCCATCGCAGAACAAAATGAGCTGCACCGCGCAGCGCAGGATCGCGAGAGCATCTTCCGTCTCTTCCGGCAGTTGCGCGGCTATTTGGAGCGCCTGCCGCTGGTGCCAATTATTTGGTTTGGCTTCCATACTCACCCCCGAAGTGCGCACTGAACCGCACCGCGCACACCCTAAGGTAGCGCCCATTACCGCTGGCCCGCATTCACAAAAACGCATCATCCGAGAAATTCGGATTTCCTGTGTTGCAAATCCGAGTTTTGCGGATTAGCGTTTCCCTTGCCCGGCGATGAGTCGGGTGGCCGGGAATTGGACCCGGTCCCTCCCGAGACTTACCGGCGCGTCAACTGCCGGTGCCAGCGCGGGCCGGTCCCTCCCCACTTCAGCCCTGGGGAGATCCCCATCCGGAAACCGGCCCGCGCTTTTTTCATCACGCTCATGAGGGAAACCATGGCGTACAGACCACGTTTCGGAAGCCGCGAGCGCGAGCAGGTGTGGCAGCTCGAATGCCTCGCCGCCCACAAGGCCGAGCGCGGCAAATTCCCAATCTGCGTTCACTGCGATGGGCCGGTCACGCCCGACCAGGCCTGGGACCGCGCGCACATCACCGTGCCGCGCGCGTTCGGCGGCAAATCCGTCGGCGTCGCGCACCGCCGCTGCAACCAGGACGACAACCACCTGGTGGTGACGCCGGCGGCGGCGAAGGCGCGCGAGACGTTCAAGAAGTTCGTCGGCATCAAGGGCGTCGGCCTCGGGCCCACGCCGATGCAAGGCGGCCGCCGCTCGCTGCAGAGCAAGACCATGCGCCACGGCGTGCAGCCGCGGCTGACCGGCGCGCAGAAGCACGCCGCGTTCATGCGCAAGCGCTACCTCTTCATTGAGGTGTTGCCGTGAGCCGCGCCCCGAAAAAGGCAGCCGCGGCCGCGCCGGCGCAGCAACACGCGCCGCGATTCCTGTTGATCTGCGACCTGATGGGCATCGGCGCCAGGATCCTCGAGGAAGCGGCCATCCTGCGCGGCGGCGATCTGCACGGCGCCGAGGCCTCGATCGACGGCCTGCGCCGCGCCGTCGCCAGCGCGGCCAAATCGTTCGCCGCCTATGACGCGGCGATCGACGCCGACAAGGCCGCGATCTCGCATGTCGAGTGGCAGATGCTCTGCAACGGCGACCGCCGCGTGGTCGCGCTCACCATCAAGGATTTCGACGGGGCCATCGAGGTGCACACATGATCATCGATGTCGACCTTCTCAAGGTCAGCGACGCGCTCGAACGACTCGTCAAGATCGCGCATGGGGACACCGGCCAGAGCCGGCTGGTAGCCGATTTCCTGCTCGCCTGGTGGAATCCCTCTCGCGACGGCGGCTTCCATCTCACCGATCTCTGGAACGTGGATCAGGCGATCTGCGACGACATGATGGTGGTGTTTGCCTACATCGCCAAAAGCCACTGCTATCCCGACGGCCTGGGCGTCGGCCCTGATTTCGAGGCGATCGTGCTGCGCTGGCGCCGGCAGCCGCGGCGGCCGTCGCGAAAGGCGGTGCGCGGATGATCGACACCGACACCATCGGCGCGATCGTCCTCGGCTTCTTCGTGGCGGCGATGTTCGCCGCGGCGCTGTGGAGGCCGCTATGACGCAAACGCTTCGCGCCTGGTGCTTCCCGTCCGGCCTGATCGAGTTCGGTACCGCCGTGCCGAAAGGCGCGATCGTGTTCGCGCGCGGGCCGGAAAAGCAGCTTCGCGAGTTCATCGACGTCAATGCGCGTCATGCACGGGTGATCGGCGGGCGGCGCGGAAGGATGCCGGGCACGGTGCAGTTGCTCGTGCCCGGCATCCCCGAAGCCGACAGCCAGTTGGCCGCGCTCGAGGCCCTCTGCCGTTGGGTCAAATGGATCGGGATCAATCCGCCCAAGGGCGTGCGGGTGTTGCCGCGATGACAGTTTCCCTGCGTCTCTCGCCGGCGAGCAGCCCGGCACTTCTGGAGAAGCAGCCGGATGGCCGATCTTCCCTTAATCCCGTTTGTCGAACAGCCCGATCCGGATCGTCGCTTTGTGCTCGACGAAGCCGGCCTGTGCGCAGAGCTCGATGCCGAGTTGGCTTTACTGCGCGACTTCGAGGAAGCGCAGCGGGAGCTCGAGGCGCTTGCCGACGGCCCGCCGGCATTCCTCGCGGATCCGAGCGACGAATATTTGAAGGCCATCGAGCAAGTCGAAACCTGCCTGCGGCAGCGCCGCGCGGCCAACGGCTGACGAGGGCATCATGAAATTCGCTTATGCGGGCATAGCTCAACGAGAGCGCCGGGGGTTCCCTCCCCGGAGACGCGGTGTCGAATCCGCCTCCCGCTCCCTCATTTTCGATCTGCCGGCGTGGGAGCTCGGTCACGCCGACGCATTGGCCGGCAAGCCGTGGCGGTTACGCCCGGAAGATCTGCTGCAGCGCGGCGATCGCGATATCGACCCGCTGTCCTACATGGACGGCCATCGCCAAGGGGTACTCGACCGCACGGGAGGCGAATGATGCGTTGCATCGGTTGTGGCTGCACCGACGATCGCGCCTGCCGCGGCGGCTGCAGCTGGGTCAGCACCAACCCGCCGGTCTGCTCGGCCTGCATCCAGAACGGCAAGCTGTGCGAGGCGGCCGTCGACGGCGAGCACCAGCTGACCTGGCTCAACCGCACCAGCGGCTATTGCGAGGCCTGCCGCCTGCCCTTCGTCGCGCAGGAGGTCGCATGATCGGCGCCAAGATCAACCCGCGCATCCCGCTGGCGGAAGCCGTCAACGCCTGCATGACCATCACGCCGCTGATCACGCGCAGCGTGGTCAAGGCCTCGCTCGCGACGACGTCCTACGACGAGCGCGGCCGCTATCTCGACGCCGGCATCCGGAGCGCCGAGCAGCTGCTCGAGCAGCTCAAGCTGCAGCGCGATCGGCTGGGCAAGGGAGACGCGACGTGATCACGCGCGAGGATCTCAAGAACTCCAAAATGCATTTCACGATGCACTTGGATCTGAGCGACAGCTACCAGGACCACTACCGCAACGACGCCTATCCGCGGCTGACCTGCTTCGTCGCCATGCCGCGCCGGCGCGGCTCCAAGGTGGAGCCCGCCAAGCGGTTCTTCGTCGACGGCATCGAAGTGTTCGGCTGCCGCGAGCTGCTCGCGTTGCTCAATGCGCCGGCGCTGTCCGTCGTGGGCGGAAGCGAGGCGGCATGAACAAGGCGCGCAAAGCCGAACCCTGGAAACATCCCGCCGTCTGGCCCGGCCATCTCGTCAGGATGACCCGCGAATGGTTTGACGGCGACGCCGTCAACGTCGCGACCTGCGAATGCGGCTGGGCGGCCTGCGCCAAAGCCACCGGCGCCGGCTGCGTCGCCCAGGACGACGCGATCGAGGCGCACTGGTTCGACGTCATCTCAAGGGCGGAGGCCGACGCGACATGAGCATGCGCTACAAGCTGGCGCCTGGCTCCGGCGATTGTCCGCCGGCTGCCGCCGCGCGAGTGCTGTGGCTCTCCCTCGAAGATTTTCAGAAGAAGCTGCCCGAACTGATCTCGCGCGGATTTCCGCCGCCGGACCAGACGACTGGCAACTTCGACATGGACGCGATCAACGCCTGGCGGCGGTCGCGTTTTCCACACCTGTTTGCCGACCGTTTGACTCCCGTCACCACCGCGCGCAACGCTTCCGATGTTGTGCGCGCGCGGATGACGGGGGTCCGGAGTGGGTGACGTGACGATTCGCTACTACGTGCGGCGAAAGTTCAAGGATCGTCCCGCGCGCGGTTACTGGGCGCCGTGCCTCGCGCGGCCGAACAAGCTCACGGGCGTTTTCGAGCCGACATTGATGGCCAAACTCGGTTTCAAGCACGTGGATTGCGGCGTCGACGGCCCGCTCGCCTGGGCGGTCGCCGAGAGCTGGAACAGGAAATGGGACGAGGCCCGCAAGGCGCACCGCGCCGGCATGGCTCCCGATTCGACCGACCGCATCTATCCCTCCGACAGCCTCGGCGAGGGTTTTGCGAAATTCCGCGCCACCGGCGAGTGGAAGCAGATGAAGCCGCGCACCAAGGAAGGCTGGCTGCGCGGCTGGAAGTACATCGAGCCGACGTTCGGCGACGTCAACCCGCGCACCGTCGCGCTCGAGCACATCGATCTCTGGTACCACGGCGATCCCAGAGACGATGCCGTCCAGGGCATCCTGGAGAAACACGGCGTCGGCGAGGCCTACATCGCCATGAAGTACTGGCGCGCGATCTGGGCCAAGCTGAAGACGATCAATCGCGCCGACGATACACGCTATTGCCTGGGCGACGATCCCTCGCTCGGCATCCGCCGCAAGACCCCGAAGGCGCGCAACGCGATCTGGCTCTACGACGAGGCGCGGATTGTCATCGACGGCGCCGGCGAGCTTGGCTTCAAGGGCCTGCAGGCGGCCCTCGCCGTCGCCTGGGACACCATGCTGTCGCCGGTCGACGTTCGCACGCTGACCCTGTCCCAGCTCAGCGGGGACGGGCCGGAGGGGCAATTCCAGGTCGACCGCGCCAAGACCGGCAAGGCGGCGATCGGCACGCTCAGCGCCGAAACCCAGGCGCTGCTCAAGGCCTATATCGGGGGCCTGGGCGCCACCCTGCATCCCGAGAGCCCGATCTTCCGCACCCGGGGCGCCGCACCTGGTCCGAAGGGTGGCCGGCCGCGGGCGCCGGCGCCCTACTCGAAGGACACTCTGTCGAAGGACTTCCGGATGGTGTTGGCGGCCGACCGCGTCTGGCTCGGCCTGGTGAAGGTCACCAGACCGGACCTCGCCGCCGGGAAGACCGATGTCGAGCTGCTCAAGCTGAAATCGAAATTCCCGGACACGCGGAAGATCATGGATTTCCGCCGATCGGGCGCGATCGAGGCGATCGCCGGCCAGGTCGATCCGGCGGCGCTGGCCGGCAAGATGGCCAACAGCATCGACACCAACAAGCGCCTGCAGGCGACCTACCTGCCGAACCAGGCGGCCGTCGTGAATCTCGCCGACGAGGCGCGCGAGCGCGGCCGCAAGGTGATGCGGGCGGCGGCCGCGAACACAAAGGGGCCAAAGACGTGAAAAGAGTCGGAAAGTGGCCCTTCAGGGAGTCGGAAAATGGCCGGGGTTTTTCGGCTAAGCCATTGAAAAGAATGGCGCGAGAGACGGGACTCGAACCCGCGGCCTCCGCCGTGACAGGGCGGCGCTCTAACCAACTGAGCTACTCCCGCGGATGCCGAAATCGGATATCGATCCGCGCAGAACCGAGGGCATAAAGGGCCGTCCCCGCTTAGTCAAGGAGGTTGCGAATCCTCCTCTCGGGCAGGCATTTCCGCGATTCCGCAGCAGATTATGGCCGGTTTTGGCGGCAAAACGGCGTAGGCAGCAATCGTCCGAATCGTCTAAGGCCTGCTACGCTCGGGTTTCCTGAAACCCTCCTTGCGCCGGTTGCCGGGAGCCGCAGGGTTTCACATCATCACGCAAGGCATTTCCTGGCACGGACCGCCATTCACGGGCGCGGCCAGGCCACCCCACCCATCAATCAGAGGGCCAGACATGGCAAAAAAAGCAGCGGCTCCAGCCACCATCACCTTGAAACATCTGGCAGCGGCGCTGGCCGAGGAACATGAACTCTCCAAGAAGGCCGCCGAGGCGATCCTGACCGGCATGGTGGACCGGATCGCAAAACACCTGAAGAAGGGCGAGCGGGTCCGTATCGTCGGGCTCGGCATCCTCCAGGTCCGCAAGCGCGCCGCCCGCGTCGGCCGCAACCCCGCCACCGGCGAGCCGATCCAGATCAAGGCCAGCAAGAAGGTCGCGTTCCGCGCCGCCAAGGAACTCAAGGAAGCCGTGTAACCCTGCGACATCCGTGACCCGAAGCGCCATTCCGGCCGCGCGCCGGGATGGCGTTTTTCTGGTATAGAGCGCTTCCCTTGCCATAGCTCTTGGATGGTCATGCCGGCTTCGTCCCTCGCCTTCACCCACGATGTCACCGAACGCTTCCTGCGCTATGTCGTGATCGACACCCAGTCCGACCCGGCTTCGCCGACCTGCCCCTCCACGGAGAAGCAGAAGGACCTGGGCCGCCTGCTGGCGTCCGAGTTGCAGGAACTGGGGCTGGCCGACGCCCATCTCGACGAGCACGGCTACGTCTATGCGACGATCCCGGCCAATACCGACAAGACAGTGCCGGTGATCTGCTTCTGCTCGCACATGGACACCTCGCCCGACTGTACCGGCGCCAACGTCAAGCCGCAGATCGTGAAGAACTACCAGGGCGGCGACATCGTGCTGCTGCCTGATCGTGCGCCGATGACCGGGATCCAGGGCGGGCGCATCGAGGCGCCGGTGATCCGCGCCGCCGATCATCCCGCGCTCGCCGACCAGATCGGCCATGACATCATCACGACCGACGGCACCACCCTATTGGGCGCCGACAACAAGGCCGGCCTCGCCGAGATCATGGATGCGGCGCGATTCCTGGTCCAGAACCCGCAGATCAAGCACGGCGCCATCAAGATCCTGTTCACGCCCGACGAGGAAATCGGCCGCGGCGTCGACAAGGTCGATTTGAAGAAACTCGGCGCCGACTTCGCCTATACGATGGACGGCGAAAGCGCCGGCCATATCGAGGACGAGACCTTTTCGGCCGACGGCGCCACCATCACCATCGAGGGCGTCTCCACCCATCCCGGTTTCGCCAAGGGCAAGATGGAGCACGCCATCAAGATCGCGGCCGCCATCATCGATCGCCTGCCAAAGAACACCTGTTCGCCGGAGACCACCGAGGGCAAGGAAGGCTTTTTGCATCCGATCGGTATCTCGGGCGCGCTCGAGAAGGCGACCATCGGCTTCATCGTGCGCGACTTCACCGACGAGGGCCTGCAAGAAAAGGAAGCCCTGCTGGAAGGCATCGTCAAAGAGGTGATGAAGGACTATCCGCATTCGACCTACCGGATGGAGGTCAAGCAGCAATACCGCAACATGAAGCAGGTGATCGACCGCCATCCCGAGACCATCGACTACGCCATGGAGGCGATCCGCCGCGCCGGTCTGACACCGGTGCGCAGCTCGATCCGCGGCGGCACCGACGGCTCGCGGCTATCCTTCATGGGCCTGCCGTGCCCCAACATCTTCGCCGGCGAACACGCCTTCCACTCGCGGCTGGAATGGGTCAGCCGGCAGGACATGGAAAAGGCGGCGGAGACCATCGTACATTTGGCAATGATATGGGAAGAGCGGGCGTAACCACCCGCTCGCGGCGCTTAGCCTTGGCCGTCCGCTGCAAAGGACCTCAAGGCAACGTACCGCGCAGGCCCTTGATGCCGCCGATGCCCTGCGTGATCGGCTCAGCGCTTTCAGCGGGCGGGGCTTCCGCAGTTCGCGCGCGGACTTCAGCCTGTTGATCGGACATCGTGACGACGCGCGCGAAGATCACCACGAATACGAAGGCCGCAATCGTGATCAATCCGGCTCGGGCCGGCGTTAAATAGGGATCAAGTTCGCGCATCACTACTGTTACTCGTGCGCATACGCCGCCGGCCCGATTGGAAAGTCGTCGGCGATTCGTCTGGCGATTTGGTGGCGCTGACGTGGCGATCCTGCGTTACGAGGCCTTCGCCGTCACGATCCACACCGACGCCGGCAGCAGCACTGCATCGCCTTTGGCAAACGGCGTCAGCGCCTCCCGGATCGCATTGACGGCGGCGGTGCGCAGATGTTCGGGCTGCCCGTCCAGCGCCCGGCTGACCGGGCCGATTTCCAGCGTCCCCTGTACGGCCCCGTCGAGACCGCGGCCGATCGCGGCATCCAGCAACAGCGGACACGCCTCCATCCCGACGCCCGTAAAGCCAGCCTCGCCAAGGATATGGCGCACACGCGCCTCCGAGGCGAACGCGAACGGTCCGGGATCTTCCGGCCCCTGCTGCGGCAGCTTTGGCACGTGCTTGTAGGCCGCAGCCAATGGCGCCATGAAGAACGGGTTTTCGCGCGGCTCGCGCCAGCAGGCGAAGACCAGCCGCCCCGAGGGTTTCAGGGCCTTGCGCAGATTGGCGAACGACAGCACGGGATCAGCAAAGAACATCACGCCGAAGCGCGAGGCGAGCACGTCGAAACTCGCCGGCTCGAACGGATAGACGGTGGCGTCGGCCAGCACGAAATCGACCGGCAAATCCTTCGGCGCCGCCTGCCGCGCCCGCGCCAGCATCGGCTCCGAGACATCGACGCCGAGCACGCGGCCTGACGGCGCAACCTCGCGCGCGAATGCGAGCGACGTGGCGCCGCTACCGCAGCCGACATCGATCACGCGCTCGCCCGGCTGCAGCTTCGCCCGGTCGACGACAAGGTCGGCGACCGGCTTGAGCAGCACATCCTGCGCCGCCTGCCGATCGGCCCAGCGCTGGCCGGCAGGCCCGTTCCAGTAAGCGACCTGGTCGGCGTTTTGATCGTGACTGACTGGGGCGTCCATGGGTGCGGTCCCTTCTCTCGATCGGAATATTCGCAGGCGCAGGCGTTCACCATGCACGCAGTTCATCCGTGGTACCACGGTTATGAAGGCTGACAAGACGGCGAAGAATCGAACTCACGATCACATGATACGAACGAACGGGACGGACATTTTCATCGCACGTCATCGCGCAACCAATGTGTGCAGCATCGCGGTGATCTGCAATTGATGCCGGGCATGCAGGCGTAACGCGGAATTAATATCGCCCGCTTATTCTCTCCGACAGTTGTAGTTGGGTGCCGCGTAGAGGAGCCGTCGCGACGGACCATCCGGCGACGGCTCCTTTTTTGTTCACCCCTTTGTGAGTAACCCGCGTGACCGAGACAACCGAAATCAAGACCCTGGAAGCCCAGAACCAAAACGAAAAAGCCGTCGCCAATGCGCCGAGCAAGACCCGCAAATCGATCCTGGCGCTGGCGATTCTCGCGCTCGGCATCAACTCGACGGCGGCCGTCTACACGCTGTCGCCTTCCGATTTTGCGCTGCCGAACATCAGCAACCTCACCCTGCCCGACGTCAGCCGTCTGGCCGAGTGGCTTCCGCAGCCGAAGACTTCCGAACCGACCCAGGATCCGACGCTCGTCGCCTTGAAGGAAATCCAGTCGACCCAGCAAAACCACTTTGCCGCGCTGCAGGCGAACAACGTCCTGCTGCAGCAGAACGCAGCCCTGCTGCAGCAGGACTCCATTGCGCTCGCTTCTCTGCGGCAGAGCGTGGACGAACAGGCCGGCACGAAGAAACTTTCCGCCCAGATCGCGGACGAGCATCAGGACGTAAAGAAGATCTCCAGCCAGATCTCCGCGCTGACGGCCAAGGTCGACTCGCTGAAAAATGCGATGGCCTCGGACGTCACCGCCTCGATTTCGGCGAAGCAGGCCAACCACCGGTTCTCCCGCGCTCGCAAGAAGATGGCGCGTCAGCCGAACCCGATTGGCCCCATTTCGCTTGGCGGCGCTCCGCTAACGCTCCCGTCGGCCACCCCGACCCCGCAGAGCTGAAGAGCAGAGAACGCGGCGTGGGACTTCGGTCCCGCGCCTGCAATGCTGAGCAGCGGACCGACTTCGCTCTACGCCCTGCGAGCAGAATGAATGTGGCGCCGCCGCCGCGAAGGCTGGCCTGCCCGGCCGAAGCCCACAGGGCGAAGGCTGGTAGGCGGCGAGAGATTCGAACTCCCGACCCTCTCGGTGTAAACGAGATGCTCTAACCAGCTGAGCTAGCCGCCCTCACGGCGCCTGTTTAGCCCTGCGGCGCCCCCGGATGCAAGGGTTGCACGTCACGGCACAAAATATCGAAAACAACCCCATGCAAAGTAGCCCGGACCGCCTGCCCTAGCCGGTCGGCCGTCCCGGCAAATCTTTGATATCGTTGATCCATGGCGCCGCAGAGCGGCACCCGATCTGCCCGCGCCGGTTAGATCTGGTCGCGCTGGCGGATGGACCCTCGCCGGCGCCCCGGTCATTCAGCGCGCCTCCGGTGCACACACGCAAAAACGGCGCCCGAAGGCGCCGTTTTTCATCTTTTTGGTTCGATCCGTCTCAGTGGGCGGTCAGCCCACCAGCGGCTTCATCCGTCGCGTCGGCCTTGACCGGCACCTTGGTGTCCTCTTCCCAGACAATCGGCACCGGGGCGCGGACCAGCGCCTTGGCGGTGACGTCGTCGAGGCGGGCCACCGGGATGATCTCCATGCCGCCCTTGATCGCATCGGAAATCTCCGTGAGATCCTTGGCGTTGTCCTCGGGGATCAGCACCGTCTTGATGCCGCCGCGCGCGGCAGCCAGCAGCTTCTCCTTCAGGCCGCCGATCGGCAGCACGCGACCACGCAAGGTGATCTCGCCGGTCATCGCGACATCGTGGCGAACCGGAATGCCGGTCATGACCGAGATGATCGCGGTGGCCATCGCCACACCCGCCGACGGCCCGTCCTTCGGGGTCGCCCCTTCAGGCACGTGAACGTGGATATCGCGCCGGTCGAACAGCGGCGGCTCGATGCCGTAGTTGATCGCGCGGGAGCGGACGTAGGACGCTGCCGCCGAGATCGACTCCTTCATCACGTCACGCAGATTGCCCGTGACCGTCATCTTGCCCTTGCCGGGCATCATGACGCCTTCGATGGTCAGCAACTCGCCGCCGACATCGGTCCAGGCCAATCCAGTGACGATACCGACCTGCGGCTCGCTCTCGATCTCGCCGAAGCGGTACTTCGGCACGCCGAGGAAGTCTTCCAGGGTCTTTTCCGTGACCTTGACCGACTTCTTCTTGGAGATCATCAGCTCCTTCACCGCCTTGCGGGCGAGTGTGGAGAGCTCACGCTCCAGGTTACGCACGCCCGCTTCGCGGGTGTAGCGGCGGATCATCAGGAGCAAGGCATCGTCGTCGATCGACCATTCCTTGGAATCGAGGCCATGCTTGGAGATGGCGTTCGGGATCAGGTGCTTGCGCGCGATCTCGACCTTCTCGTTCTCGGTATAGCCGGCGATCCGAATGATCTCCATGCGGTCCATCAGCGGTCCGGGAATATTCAGCGTATTCGCGGTCGTGATGAACATGACGTTCGACAGATCGTAGTCGACCTCCAGATAGTGGTCGGCAAACGTCCCGTTCTGCTCGGGGTCCAGAACCTCGAGCAAAGCCGACGACGGGTCGCCGCGGAAGTCGGCGCCCATCTTGTCGATCTCGTCCAGCAGAAACAGCGGGTTCGAGCTCTTGGCCTTGCGCATCGACTGGATGATCTTGCCGGGCATCGAGCCGATATAGGTGCGGCGATGACCGCGGATCTCGGCTTCGTCGCGCACGCCGCCGAGCGACACGCGAACGAATTCGCGGCCAGTGGCCTTCGCGATCGACTTGCCGAGCGAGGTCTTGCCGACGCCGGGAGGTCCGACCAGGCACAGGATCGGCCCGGTCAGCTTGTTGGCGCGCGACTGCACCGCGAGATACTCGACGATGCGGTCCTTGACCTTCTCGAGCCCATAATGGTCCGCATCCAGCACCGCCTGCGCGGCTTCCAGATCCTTCTTCACCTTGGACTTCTTGTTCCACGGGATCGACAGCAGCCAGTCGAGATAGTTGCGCACGACGGTCGCTTCCGCGGACATCGGCGACATCTGGCGCAGCTTCTTCAACTCGTGCTGCGCCTTCTCCCGCGCTTCCTTTGAAAGCTTGGTCTTGGCAATCTTCTCTTCCAGATCAGCGAGTTCGTCGCGACCTTCGTCGTCGCCGAGCTCCTTCTGGATCGCCTTCATCTGCTCGTTCAGATAATACTCGCGCTGGGTCTTCTCCATCTGGCGCTTGACGCGCGAGCGGATGCGCTTCTCGACCTGCAGCACCGAGATTTCGCTCTCCATCAGCCCCAGTACCTTCTCCAGGCGCTGCGTGACGGACAACGTCTCCAGGATGCCCTGGCGATCGGCGATCTTGACGGCGAGATGCTGGGCAACCTGGTCGCTCAGCTTGGCGAAATCAGTGATCGCCTGAACCACGCCGACGACTTCGGCGGAGATCTTCTTGTTCAGCTTCACATAGCTTTCGAAATCGGACACGACCGAGCGCGCCAGGGCTTCGGCTTCAACCGAATTGGCGTCGGTGTCGGCGAGCGCGACTGCGGTCGCCTCGTAATATTCGCTGCGGTCGGAATATTTCTGCACGCGCGCGCGCTCGAGCCCTTCGACCAGCACCTTCACGGTGCCGTCGGGGAGCTTCAGCAACTGTAGAACGCTTGCGAGCGTACCGACCTCGTAGATCGAATCCGGGTTCGGATCGTCGTCGGAAGCATTCTTCTGCGTCGCGAGCAGGATCAGCGCGTCGTTCTTCATCACCTCTTCGAGGGCGCGGATCGACTTCTCGCGGCCGACGAACAGCGGCACGATCATGTGCGGGAAAACCACGATGTCGCGAAGCGGCAATACGGGATAGGAATGGCTTTCGCCGAGAACGATGGTTGGCCTGGTTTTTGGGGTCGTCATGGCCTTATCCTTTTGTTTTGCCCCCTTGCTCGCAGTCCGCTTCGCTTGCGCAACCGCCACAAGGTGCCGGGAGTTCCAGGTCACCCGGCCGCCTTCGCAGCCGCGTCACGCCGGATGATTTGCGACGAATCTCGAATGTGATTTCCGCCACCATACGCATTAGGTGGCTATCGGGTATGGGGGTGTCAAGTCACGGAAAATGACCGCTAATTGCGGCTGAAACGTGCGAAAAACGCTTACGCTACAATGGCCGCCGGAAGCTCCGGCAGCCGCATTATCAGAAGTTGCAGGTCTGGCCCGCCTGACGGTATCAGGCGCTGGCGCTGCTCTCGACGGCCCGGTCGGAACGGTCCGCGTAGATGTAGAGCGGACGGGCCGTACCCTCGACCACTTCGCGCGAGATCACGACCTCTTCGACGCCTTCCAGGCCCGGAAGGTCGAACATGGTCTCGAGCAGGATGGCCTCCAGGATCGAACGCAGACCCCGCGCGCCGGTCTTGCGCTCGATCGCCTTGCGGGCGACCGCGCCAAGCGCCTCGTCGGCGAAGGTGAGCTCGATATTCTCCATCTCGAACAGGCGCTGATACTGCTTCACCAGCGCGTTCTTCGGCTCGACCAGGATCTTCTTCAGCGAGGTCTCGTCAAGATCTTCCAGCGTCGCCACGACGGGCAGACGGCCGACGAACTCCGGGATCAGGCCGTACTTCAGCAGGTCTTCCGGCTCGACATGGCGGAAGATCTCGCCGGTGCGGCGGTCTTCGGGCGCCAGCACCTGCGCGGCGAAACCGATCGAGGTCGAACGTCCGCGCGCGGAGATGATCTTTTCCAGGCCGGAGAACGCGCCGCCGCAGATGAACAGGATGTTGGTGGTATCGACCTGCAGAAATTCCTGCTGCGGATGCTTGCGGCCGCCCTGCGGAGGCACGGAGGCGACGGTGCCTTCCATGATCTTCAGCAGCGCCTGCTGCACGCCCTCACCCGACACATCGCGGGTGATCGACGGGTTGTCGGACTTGCGACTGATCTTGTCGATTTCGTCGATATAAACGATGCCGCGCTGCGCGCGCTCGACATTGTAGTCGGCCGACTGCAGCAGCTTCAGAATGATGTTCTCGACGTCCTCGCCGACATAGCCGGCCTCGGTCAGCGTCGTCGCATCCGCCATCGTGAACGGCACGTCGAGAATCCGCGCCAACGTCTGCGCCAGCAGCGTCTTGCCCGAGCCGGTCGGACCGATCAGCAGGATGTTCGACTTCGCGAGCTCGACGTCGTTGTGCTTGGTCTGGTGATTGAGGCGCTTGTAGTGATTGTGGACGGCGACCGAGAGCACCTTCTTGGCGTGGCTCTGGCCGATCACGTAATCGTCCAGCACCTTGCAGATTTCCTTCGGCGTCGGGATGCCGTCGCGCGACTTCACCAGCGAGGACTTGTTCTCCTCGCGGATGATATCCATGCAGAGTTCGACGCATTCGTCGCAGATGAAAACGGTGGGACCTGCGATGAGCTTGCGGACTTCGTGCTGGCTCTTGCCGCAGAACGAGCAATACAGCGTGTTCTTGGAGTCGCTCGTGCCAACCTTACTCATTCTTGTCTCCGTCCGCCGTTCGATCCGTCACCCGACCGACCCATTCCGGCACTCACACCGGACCTAAAGGTAGATAGAGCAAATTCCGTACCAAAAAAGACCTTAACTCACATAACCACCGTGCGAATCACGGTTTATCGAATCCCCCGCGATCTTAGTCCATCCCACACAGCCAACCATGCTGACAGCCGACTATCAAGAATTCGCTAATCGGAGGCCGAACGGCTACCCGTGACAATACCGTGATTTGTGGCGTTGGCACGGGGAGAAGTTCAAAAAATCGACCAAGCGTTGCGCAACTGCCACGCCGAAATGACGGGACGAAAGCGGAACTTTCTGCCCAGGCGAAGCAACGCGCCGCTTTCGGCCCTATTTTGCGGATTAAACCAGCCGTTAAGGTCGACCAAGGGTATCGTTGTCCGCTACCTTACGACGTCTTCACCGGACCGCCCTCTTCGGGACGCTGCTCGATCACCTTGTCGACGATACCGAAGTCGCGGGCCATGTCGGCGGTCAGGAACTTGTCGCGCTCCAGCGCATCCTCGATCGCCTTGTAGGTCTGGCCGGTGTGCTTCACATAGATCTCGTTCAGGCGCTTCTTGAGATTCAGGATCTCCTGCGCATGCAGCATGATGTCGGTGGCCTGGCCCTGGAAACCGCCGGAAGGCTGATGCACCATGATGCGCGAATTCGGCAGCGAGAAGCGCATGTCCTTGGCGCCGGCCGCGAGCAGCAGCGAGCCCATCGAGGCCGCCTGCCCGGTGCACAGCGTCGACACCGGCGGGCGGATGAACTGCATGGTGTCGTAGATCGCAAGCCCCGACGTCACCACGCCACCCGGCGAGTTGATGTACATCGAGATTTCCTTCTTGGGATTTTCCGCCTCAAGGAACAGCAGCTGCGCGACAACCAGCGTCGACATGCCGTCTTCGACCGGGCCGGTCAGGAAGATGATGCGCTCCTTCAGCAGGCGCGAGAAAATGTCGTAGGCGCGTTCACCGCGGTTGGTCTGCTCGACCACCATGGGCACGAGGTTCATGTAGGTTTCGACGGGATCGCGCATTAGTCACCCCAAAGGTTGGTAGAGGGTTGGCAAAGGATCAAATCGGTGGGGGCGAACATCCATCGGCAAGACAGGCCAATCGCCATGATTGCCGGGTGAGGACGAACGTCCCGTGATGCAGGACTTCAACTCGGAACTCGCGGGATCAGCGAGCCGCCCACAGATATGGACCAATTTCCCGGCGACAAGGCCGGGCCGTTGCGAGCCGGTTAGACGAGTTCAAGCTGATTCGCAGGCGATGTCATAGCTGCGGAAGACGCAGCCACGACGGATTCGCCGTTCATCATTAACATCAGCCTGACATTAACGTCAGCTGACCAAACGGTCAGGCCGCGCTCTTCTCGTCGTCTTCCTTGAACAGGTCTTCGCGCGACACCTTCTTCTCGGTCACGTTGGCGAGTTCGAGAATGAAGTCGACCACCTTGTCTTCATAGATCGGCGCACGAAGTTGGGCCAGCGCGTTGGCATTGCTGCGATAGTAGTCCCAGACTTCCTTCTCGCGGCCGGGCATCGAACGCGCCCGCTCGATCACCGCGCGGCCGACTTCGTCGTCGGTCACGGTGATCTTGTTCTTCTCGCCGATCTCCGACAACACCAGGCCGAGCCGGACGCGGCGGTCGGCGATCTTCTTGTACTCTTCCTTCGCGGCGTCTTCGGTGGTGTCCTCGTCGGCAAAGGTCTTGCCGGAGGATTCCATTTCGGCCTTGATCGAGTTCCACATCAGATTGAACTCTTCCTCGATCAGCGACGGCGGCGCCTCGAATTTGTGGCTGTCGTCGAGACGGTCGAGCAGCGCGCGCTTGACGCGCTGGCGGGTGGCGCCGGCGAACTCGGCGACCAGCCGCTCACGCGCGGCCTCCTTCAGCTTGTCGAGCGATTCGAGGCCGAGCGTCTTGGCGAACTCGTCGTCGATCGTGGCCTCGCCGGGCGCCTCGATCAGGGTGGCCGTGGTTTCGAATTCGGCCGGCTGGCCGGCGAGCTTTTCGCTGGCGTAATTTTTCGGGAAGGTCACGTTCAGCGTACGGGTTTCGCCGGCGCCGATGCCGACGAGCTGTTCCTCAAAACCAGGAATGAACTGCCCGGCGCCGATCACCAGCGGAATGCCCTCCCCGGTGCCGCCGTCAAACAGTTCGCCGTTGATGCGGCCCTTGAAGCTGATCGTGACACGATCGCCGTTCGCGGCCTTGGCGCCCTCGGACTTCGCCGCATACGGACGGTTCTGGTCGGCGATGCGCTTGATCGCCTCATCGACCTCGGCGTCGGTCACCTCGACCACCGGCTTCTCCACCGCGAAAGTCTTGAAATCGGCGAGCTGGATCGTCGGCACCACCTCGATCGCCACCGTGTAGGTCAGGTCGGACTTGCCGGCCAGCAGTTCCTCGACCTCTTTCTGCTCGGTCGGCATGGTGATCTTCGGCTCGGTCGCGAGACGGAAGCCGCGGTCGGTGAAGATCTGCGTGTTGGTGTCGCGGATGGTCTGGTCGATGGTCTCGGCCATCACCGAGCGGCCATAGACCTTCTTCAGATGGCTCACCGGCACCTTGCCCGGACGGAAGCCGTTGAGCTTCACCTTGTCCTTGAGGTCAATCAGCTTGGCACCCGCCTTGGCATCGAGATCCGATGCGGGGACGCTGACCTTGAACTCGTGCTTCAATCCCTCGGCGAGGGTTTCGGTGACCTGCATGGCGTCAATCTTCTTCCGCTTGCGCCGGGCCAGTGCGGCCCGGCAGTGTTCAATATTTCAAGGCGCGGCCTTGCGGCCTGCCGGTGGTTCGGCTGACCCTGGCCTCCCGAGGGGGAAGCAGGCCCGCCAGTATTCATCATGCAAACGCCTGGATAGAGCGCTTGGTGCGGGCGGAGGGACTCGAACCCCCACAACTTTCGTCACTGGAACCTAAATCCAGCGCGTCTACCAGTTCCGCCACGCCCGCGTGAAAAGCATCCATACCCGGCCGCGATGCCGCGGGCGGCGGGCTTATAACATGAGCCACCACCTCCGCAGCAAAAAAATGGCCCTGCCCGGCCGCTTTGGGCCAATGCGCCGCAACTGGACATCCCACCCGAAAAATGGTCCGGATCGAACGCATGGCAAAGCAGGTTTTGCGAATGAACCGGCGAGACTGGATGGCGGGGGTTGGGGCAGCCTCTCTTGGCGTGCTGATGCCCGGCCGTTCCCTTGCGCAAGGACGGCCAGCCATCGCCATCAAGGCGCAGCAAGGTGGCCTGGGCATCCGCAACGGCGGCCCGGAAACGCCGATATGGATGCTTGAAAGCCCGGAACTGCGCTTCCGCCGCGGCGACGATCTGCAGGTCGAGTTTGCCAACGACCTCACGGTCCCCGCAGGCCTCGACTGGCGAGGGATCGGCGGGGTTCCCGCCATCGAGCCGCTGATCAGCCGCCGGCTGCTGGCCCCCTCAGGCTGGGAAAACATCAGGATTCCACTGCGTCACGCCGGGACCTTCCTCTGCGACATGATTCTGCTCGACCTTCAAAGCCAGCGGCAGGCGCGCGGCCGCCCGCTGGTGGTCGCCGAAAATGAACCCGTCAGCGCCGATCGCGACGAGGTGCTGCTGGTGGAAGAATGGCGGCTGCGGGCCGACGGGACCGCGGTCGTGCCAGGGGCGGACCCGGCCGAAACCACGACTTTCTATACACTTAACGGCAAAGCCTCAGTGGACGTGTCAACCCGATCCAACGAGCGCTTGAGACTTCGCTTCATCAACGGCAGCCGGCGCAGCATCATCGCCCTGAAACTGGAATCCGTCGATGTCACGGTCATGGCGATCGACAGCCAGCCTTCGGAACCCTTTCTAGCCCGCAACGGCGCGATCGTGCTCGCACCGGGCAGCCGGGTCGACGCCTTTGTCGACGTGAAAGCGCCGCCGGGCTCGAACCTCAAGATCCTTCTCCACGAGGGCAGGCAAGCGCGGACCATCGGCTTTTTGACCGTGTCATCCGATTCCCCCGTGCGCGCGGCACCGCTGCCGCCTCCCCCGCCGCTGCCATCCAACGGGTTGCCGGCGCAACTGGACCTGAAGAACGCGCTTCGCACCGATCTCGCGCTGAGCGGCCCCGAGTGGATCGTGACGTCAGATCTTGCTGCCACGCCCAAGCCGGCCTTCCGCGCCAAACCCGGGCGGGTCGTGGTGCTGGCGGTGACCAACCGTGCCGCCCTGCCAACCGTGTTTCGCCTGCACGGCCACCATTTCCGGCTGCTCGACAAGCTCGACGACGGCTGGAAGCCGTATTGGCTGGACACGCTGGCATTCGAGCCGGGCCAGACCCAGCGCATCGCCTTTGCGGCCGAACATGCCGGGCGGTGGCTGATCGAATCCATCGCCGCCGATTGGGCTGCCCCGCGCTTTGTGCGATGGTACGCCGTCGAGTGAGGAGCACGCCATGAGCAAGCCCGTCCCCGCCATCCGCAGCGTCAAGGCGCGCGGCGTCGTCGTACCGCTGAAACGTCCCCTGAAGAACGCATTTGGCGTGTTCGATTCCGGGCCGCTGGTGCTGATCGATGTCGAGACCGATCAGGGCGTGACCGGGCACGCGTACATCTTCGCCTATGCGAACATGACGATGAAGCCCCTGATGCATCTGATCGAGGAAATCGGGCGGGAGCTGATCGGCAAGCCGGTCGCGCCCTACGATCTGATGGCGGCGATGGACGCCAAGTTTCGCCTGCTCGGCTGGCAGGGGCTGGTCGGCATGGCGGTGTCAGGCCTCGACATGGCCTACTGGGATGCGCTCGGCCAAATGGCCGGCAAACCCGTCGTCGAACTGCTCGGCGGCTCGCCGAAACCGGTCAAGGCGTATGACAGCTACGGCGTGGTCGATCCCAAGGCCGACGAACGCGCGTTGCGCGGCTCGCTCGAACAGGGGTTTCGCGGCATCAAGATCAAGGGCGGCGACGGCGATGCCGCCAATGACGAGCGCGTGGTCAAGGGCGTGCGCGCCTTGCTCGGCCCGGACGTGGCGCTGATGATCGACTTCAACCAGTCGCTCGATCCGGCGGAGGCCACGCGCCGCATCGCCCGCCTCGAACCCTACGACCTGCACTGGATCGAGGAGCCCGTGCCGCAGGAGAACCTGTCCGGGCACGCAAAAGTGCGCGAGATGTCGCCGACGCCGATCCAGGCCGGCGAGAACTGGTGGTTCCCGCGCGGCTTTGCGGAGGCGATCGAAGCCGGCGCCAGCGACTTCATCATGCCTGACATCATGAAGTGCGGCGGCGTCACCGGCTGGCTGCAGGTCGCAGCCCAGGCGCACGCCGCCAACATTCCGATGTCGAGCCATCTGTTCGCGGAAGCCAGCGCCCACATGCTCGCGGTGACGCCGACCGCGCACTGGCTTGAGTTCCTGGATTTTGCGGGGGTGATCCTTGCGAAGCCGGCGGAGATCGTCGACGGCACGGTGACGGCAAGAGGACCGGGGTTGGGGCTGGAGTGGAACGAGACGGCGGTGGCGAAGTATTTGGTGACGTAGATTGCGTTCACCCGCGCGTCCAGAGATAGCGGGCGTCCGGCTCCTTCTCTTCGTTTCTGGCACCGTCGGTTCGTACGACCAGCACAAAACCGCGCGCCTCGTAGAAGCGGCGCGCCGGCACATTGCGCAGGAACGTCCAGAGTTGCAGACGCTCGGATGACCGCTTGGCGATATCCAACAATTGGCTGCCAAGCCCCCGGCCCTGCGCTTCAGGCAGGATATACAGCTGCTCGATCCAGTCGTCGCGGAAGGCAATCACGCCGCGCATCTCATGGCCTTCGAAGGCGCCCCAGACCGTGCATGTCGCAAACACGCGCTCGCGATAGAACCACAAATCTTGATCGGGCGTGTGCAGGCCGGCGAGCCAGGGCAAGGCGTGATCGAAAGAAGCCCGGTGGATGCGCGCGGCGGCGTCCGCATCTGCGAAGTCGAGCTGCTTAATACTCAATCCCGAACTCATCATACAGCCGTCTGAACACCGCGGGCAGCACCTCCGGCAGATCCTCTGCGATCAGGCCTGGTCCCGCCTCGCCCGCGGCTTCGCCGTGCAGCCAGACGCCGATGCCGGCGGCCTCGAACGCCGGCACGCCCTGCGCCAGAAAAGCTGCGATCATGCCGGCCAGCACGTCGCCGGCGCCTGCGGTGGCGAGCCAGGGCGGGGCGTTGGACGCGATGCTGGCGCGGCCGTCGGGTGATGCGACGACGGTGTCCGGCCCCTTCAGCAGCACCACGGCGCCGCAGCGTTCGGCGGCGGCGCGTACCCGTTCCAGTTTGGAGCGGCCGGGATGCTTGTTGCTGATGTCGCTGAACAGGCGCGGAAACTCGCCTTCGTGCGGCGTGAGCACGACTTTCACGTCCCCGCTCGCCTTTATCTGCTCGAACAGCCGCTCGGGCGCCTCGGCAAAGCTGGTCAGCGCGTCGGCGTCGAGCACGAGGCTGCGCCTGGCCGACAAGGCGGTGTGGACGAAATCGCGGGTGCGGGCGCTGACGCCGGCGCCCGGCCCGATCACGACCGTGCCCAGCCGCCGGTCGTCGAGCAGTTCGGCGAACTGAATCGCATTGTCGATCGCGCGCACCATCACCGCTGTCAGCGCCGCCGCGTTGACCGCCAGTGCATCGCGCGGCGATGCCACCGTGACCAGTCCCGCCCCTGCCCGCAGCGCGCCGCGCGCCGCGAGCCGCGCCGCACCGGTCGACGCCAGTTCGCCGGACACGACGACGGCGTGGCCGCGGGCGTATTTGTGGCCGTCGATGTCGGGGACGGGGAAGGATTTCTGCCAGCTTGACGGCACGTTCTCGAACGTCTGCGGCTTGATCTCCGCAAGCACCTGCGCGTCGATGCCGATATCGGCGACGCGTACGCGGCCGCAATGCTTGCGTCCCGGCATCAAGAGATGCCCGGGCTTGCGGCGGAAGAAGGTCACGGTCTCCGCGGCCTTGATCGCCGCCCCCATCACCGCGCCCGTGGTGCCGTTGATGCCGCTCGGCAGGTCGACCGCCAGCACCGGCGCGCCGTTGGCGTTGACCGCCTCAATGATCTCGAGCGGGTCGCCCTTGACGGGACGGTCGAGGCCGGCGCCGAACAGCGCATCGATGATCAGCGCCGGCCTGCCGATCGCCTGCGGGTTGAACGGCAACACCGGATATTTCCAGCCGCGGGCCGCAAGCGCCGCATCGCCCTTCAGGCTGTCGCGTTCGCACAGCAGGATGACGGAGACGTCCCGGCCCCGTGCGGCCAGCTCGGCCGCGGCCACAAAACCGTCGCCGCCATTGTTGCCACGGCCGGCGACCACCACGATCGGCCCCTCTTCGACGAGATTCATCGCGGCCTCGGCCACGGCCTGGCCCGCGCTCATCATCAACGCGAATCCCGGCGTGCCGGCAGCGATCGTCAGCCGGTCGGCACGCTCCATCTCCGTCGTGGTCAACACTTCCATGCCGAAACCTCAGTCCGTCAGCCTTTTCCGCAGGCATATCGCCATCGCGCCGCGGGGCTTAGCGCCTCGGCTGCACATGAATCGACCCATTTGCCTATTTTGTAATCTCCACTATCATGCGGTGTCCGGCTCAACCTCTTCCACTTGCCCGTTAAAAGTCTGATAACGTTTCGAAATCAGCCGCGTTAACAACTTGGCATAGACCCTGCTTTTGAGGAAGCCGGTTAAACGAGAGAGCTTATGATCGACGCACTCCGCGTCAATTATGAGCAATCCGGCTTGCTTTGGATCAATCCTGGCATTGGCCGGGAAGCAAGGATCAAACCAGACGGCGCCATGGATTTCACCAGGCTGCGACATCGAACCTATCTGCTATTCGGAAATGCCCGGGAGGCGCTCAGTGAAGAAGATTGAAGCCATCATCAAGCCATTCAAGCTCGACGAGGTGAAGGAGGCGCTTCAGGAGGTTGGGCTGCAGGGCATCACCGTCACCGAGGCCAAGGGATTTGGCCGGCAGAAGGGACACGCCGAGCTTTATCGCGGTGCGGAATACATCGTCGACTTCCTGCCCAAGGTGAAGATCGAGATCGTGATCTCGGACGAACTGGTGGAAAAGGCGATCGACGCGATCCGCCGCGCCGCCCAGACCGGGCGCATCGGCGACGGCAAGATCTTCGTCTCCAACATCGAGGAAGCGATCCGGATCAGAACCGGAGAATCCGGGCTGGATGCCATCTAACGGGCTGGACGCTCTCTGAGCCGGGTGCTATCCGGATTTTGCGACCAAAAAACAAGAAAAGGGCTGCTTCGGCGGCCTGATTTCGTTCGCGATAGCTCACCGATTGTCGGCGAATTTGTCGTTGTCGCCTCACGCCTGGAAACCGACCCGTAGTAGCCAAAAGGGGTATTCATGAAGACCGCCAAAGACGTCCTGAAATCGATCAAGGACAACGACGTGAAATACGTCGACCTGCGCTTCACCGATCCGCGCGGCAAGTGGCAGCACGTGACTTTCGACATCAGCATGATCGACGAGGAAATCTTTGCCGAAGGCACGATGTTCGACGGCTCCTCGATCGCCGGCTGGAAGGCGATCAACGAATCCGACATGTGCCTGATGCCCGATCCGGTCACCGCGACGATCGACCCGTTCTTCGCCGAGACCACCATGGTCATCACCTGCGACGTGCTGGAGCCGACCACCGGCGAGCCCTACAACCGCGACCCGCGCGGCATGGCCAAGAAGGCCGAGGCGATGGTGAAGTCGATGGGCATCGGCGACACCGTGTTCTTCGGACCGGAAGCCGAGTTCTTCGTGTTCGACGACGTCCGCTTCCAGACCACTCCGTACAACACCGGCTTCAAGCTCGACTCCTCGGAACTGCCGACCAACTCCGACACCGAATATGAAGGCGGCAACCTTGGCCACCGCATCCGCACCAAGGGCGGCTACTTCCCGGTGCCGCCGCAGGACTCGGTGCAGGACATGCGCTCGGAAATGCTCGGCGCCATGGCCAAGATGGGCGTCAAGGTCGAGAAGCATCACCACGAAGTGGCTTCCGCCCAGCACGAGCTCGGCATGAAGTTCGACACCATGACGCTGATGGCCGACCAGATGCAGATCTACAAGTACTGCATCCACCAGGTCGCGCATATCTACGGCAAGACCGCCACCTTCATGCCGAAGCCGGTCTATGGCGACAACGGCTCGGGCATGCACTGCCACCAGTCGATCTGGAAGGACGGCAAGCCGGTGTTCGCCGGCAACAAATACGCCGATCTCTCCGAGACCTGCCTGCACTACATCGGCGGCATCATCAAGCACGCCAAGGCGATCAACGCCTTCACCAACCCGTCGACCAATTCCTACAAGCGCCTGGTCCCGGGCTATGAAGCCCCCGTGCTGCTCGCCTACTCCGCGCGCAACCGCTCGGCCTCCTGCCGCATTCCCTACACGGCGAACCCGAAGGCCAAGCGCGTCGAAGTCCGCTTCCCCGATCCGATGGCCAATCCCTATCTCGGCTTCGCCGCGATGCTGATGGCCGGCCTCGACGGCATCAAGAACAAGATCGATCCGGGCCCGGCGATGGACAAGGATCTCTACGACCTGCCGAAGGAAGAGCTGAAGCAGATCCCGACCGTGTGCGGCAGCTTGCGCGAGGCGCTGGAAAACCTCGACAAGGACCGCGCGTTCCTCAAGAACGGCGGCGTGTTCGACGACGACTTCATCGACAGCTATATCGAACTGAAGATGACCGAAGTCGAGCGCTTCGAGATGACCCCGCACCCGGTCGAGTTCGACATGTACTATTCGCTGTGATGGCTGGCGGCGCTCGCGCCGCCGGGATTGCGACCAACGATACGAAAGGCGCTCCTTGCGGGGCGCCTTTTATTCGTCGTCGGGATGAGCAGAGCGGCTTTCGGACGGCGCCAAAGCGGCCTCGCACATCATGATGCGCGGCCGGCTTGCTCAGGCGGTGGAATACCCCGACCGCGGATCGCTGCGGGTTCTGCTGGTGGCGCCCGCTCGGACGCCTCATGGGCCAACCGCCACAACAGGCGGACTGCGAACAGCGGCAGGATCATCAGCGCGCCGGGAATATGCCCCACCCCCAATGGAATCATCGCAAGCGGCAACATCCAAAGCGCCAACGCGAGACAATGATCCAGGAGGGTTTGGTCGTCGCGCTGCCGCAGGAGCGCAACGATCCATCCGAACACGACCATGTCGTAGTTCATTATCCAGGGCGAAAACACAAAGATCGCGACCACAAAGAGTGCGTGCGACAGCACCGGATCGCGCTTGCGCCAGAACGTCCAAACCACGGCGCCAAATGCGCCGGCCGATGCTGTCCCCTGAATCATCCAGGCAACATGATCGGAAAGTCCGACAAGGCGCGCGTTGACGAAGGCGGAGGCTACGATTGGCCAGCCCTTGATGCCAGCCGTATTTATCAGCTCGTGCTGTTGCGGCCCGACCTTCTGCCAATATTCCATCCAGATGTCCGGCCCGAACCATACTGCCGTCGCGACGACCAGCAGCACCGTGGTGGCAACCGCCGAGGCGATGACGCGCCAGTGTCCGCCCAGCAGCAACAAGACCGGAAGCAACAAGCCGAGTTGTGGTTTGACGGTCAGGACACCGAGCAATATCCCGGCGAAGACCGGTCGCCGATCGAGATTGATTAGTCCGCCGATCAGCAGCGCCGCCGTCAGGAAGCCGTTCTGGCCCAACAAGACGTTGACGATGATAGCAGGTGAGATCGCCAAGAACAGCCAGTATCTGCGGTCGACGCCGCCCGCGACCGCAGCCCAGACATAGAGCGCGAGACCGGCCACACACCAGAAGACATATGACGGCAAGTAGCCCAGCTGACCAAACGGCCAGACCAGTAAGACGAGATGTGGGGGATACGACCAGTACATCGGTTCGAGCCCGTCAAGACCGGTCACCTTCCGCAACACAGCCATGTAGACATCGGCGTCGAACCACGCTGCCGGACCGCCGGAAAACATCGCGCGGCCAGCCATCCAACTGTTCAGAAAATCCCTGCCGAGCGGAAAACCCCAAGGGTCGACAATGAATGCCGATGACGTGTGATCCGCCGCTTGTTTGAAGGCAAGCGTAGCGAAAAACACCAAAAAGATCGCAGCCACCGCAGTGGACGCGCCGTAAGCCTTTTCAGTGGCCGCAAAAGCCGTCGTTTGACCTGAAGTTGTCATATATTTTTGATACAACCAAAAAGTAAACGATTTATTCGCGGAAATCGACCAGCGACAGACGCTGCCAAAACGTTCCCTCAGCGTTGCTCCACGCGGACGCAGCAACAGCTGGAGCCAGCCCGGCAGCCATGTCCGCAACGCCCAACACACAAGAAACATGCCTGTTTCCCCTGCCATCGCGAGTTCCACAATCGCAGTGAAGCCAAGACTTCTCCCAAATCGTGGCGGCGATCGTCGCTTTTAGACCGTGCTCGCGGGGTATCGGGGAATCCGACCAACGAGAGGCGCATCGAACCACATGACGACAGACAATGGTTTTCAGCCGGATCGTCCTCCAATCTTTCTCTCCCGGCACGCGGAAGAAACCGGGCACCCGGAGATCGAAAAGCGCTGGGACGTGGCGGCGATCTCGTCGCGAATTCTCAAGGCGAGTGCGTTGGCGGCTGCCGTGACGACGATCGGCGTCGGCGCTCTATCGGTCGGAAATCCCGTCCTGCTCGTTGCGAACGTAACGGACTGGTGGAACGACAAACCCGCGGTTCAGCTCGAAGCCGACGCGTCAGGGGCAACCGTTCAAACGGTGGCCGATGCCCAGGACGCGCCTGCGGCGACGGATGCGCCGGCGCGCGAGGAAGTTGCCGCGGCTGCCGAACCAGCCGCGCCGACCCAGGCCGAGGCCAGCCGGCGTGAGCCAGAGCCCGTTCAGGCGCAGGCCGAGAGCGGCCCGCGCCCGGTCGAGGTCGCACAAAGCCAGGCCGAGACCAGCCCGCCCGTCACCGAAGAATTGTTCAAGCAATTCCAGGCCTGGGCCGCCGAGGAAGAGGCGCGTGCCGCGTCCGCGCGAGCGGCCCGGGCGCGGGTAGCGGAGGATGCCCCGGCGCAGGCGCGCCCCGTGAAGAAGCCGCGGCGGGCTCAGTCCGTGCAAAATGCGCGCGCGGAAGTCCGCCCGCGGCGCAATCAGCGCGCAAGGGTCCGCGAAGAGCAGGACGCAGGGGGGCAGGCGCCGCCCGTGGCCGATCCCCGCGCACCGGACCCGGCTCCGCAAAATGCGCAGCCGCCGTCGTTCTTTCAAAGTCTCGGTATTCGCTAGGTCTGGCGGAAAAATAAAAAAGGCGCGTCATTCAGGCGCCTTCTCTATTTCCGTCATTGGCCGTTGTCAGGCGATGCGGCCCGCGCCTTCGTGACCGCGGTGAGGTTCATCGTCAGCAAGACGCCGGGCTTGGGCAATTCCCGGACTGAAAAAACCGTGCGCGCTGGCCGGTGATCGCCCATGATGTCGACATAGGCGGCGTTCATTGCCTCGAAGTCCGACATCTGCTGCAGAAAAATGTTGATGTGCGTGACGTGATTGAGATCAGAGCCGACGGCATCGAGCATCACGGCGAACGATTTCAGGATTTGCCGGGTCTGGGCGGCGACATCCGCCCCCGCCAGTTGACCGGTCGCCGGATCGGCGCCGGCGGTGCCGCCGATCCAGATTTGCTCGCCGACCCTGGCGATGTGATTGTAAGGGCCGATCGGGGTCGGCGTGTTCGGTGGTGTGAGCGTCTCGACGCGAGATTTCATCGGCCTGCCTCGCTTGATGGATTCGGAGCACATAGCTGGACCGACAGCAACGCGCCGCGCAAGTCGCGCGTGCCCTATCCGCCCTTCGGCGGATTTTCCTGCAGGAAACGCTCGAGATCCTCCTGCACCGAATAGGGCAGCGGGATCGGGTCGCCCATGTGATCGATCGGGCGATCGAGGACGAGGCGGACCATGCGCGCCAGTTCGGACTTGCGATACGGCTTTTTCAAGAGCAGCACGCCCTCGCCGGGACGCGCATTGGCAAGGGCGCCGACCGTATTGCCCGAGGTGTAGAGCACCCGGAGCGGCGGCCGCAGCCCGGCGATCTTTTGCGCGAGCTGCCGCCCGTTCATCGAACCGGGCATGACGATGTCGGTGAACAGGAGATCGAACGCCACGCCGGCATTGACGATGTCGAGCGCCTCGGCCGGATGGGATGCCGTGATGACGGTGTAGCCGAGGCTTTGCAGGCGGCCTGTGACATGCGCGCGCACGACGTCATCATCCTCGACGCAGAGAATCGTTTCAGATCCGCCGATCAGTTCGTCATCGTCGGGCATCGCGGTATCGCCGGTGGCCCGCGCGTTGGATGGCCCGGCGTCGGCTTTCGGCAGATAGATGCGAAAGCAGGCGCCCTTGCTCTCCGCGCCGTCGACGACGACGGCGCCGCCGGATTGCTTGGCAAATCCGAACACCATGCTCAGTCCCAGCCCGGTGCCGGTGCCGAACTGCTTGGTCGAAAAGAACGGCTCGAAAATCCGGTCGCGAATCGCCAGCGGAATGCCGGCGCCGCTGTCGATGACCTCGATGGTGACGTAGTCGCCGGCGCCGAGGTCGCCCACCTCCGCATCATTCGCGTGGCGGGTGAAATTTCCCGTCCTGAACAGCAGCTTCCCCCCATCGCGCATGGCGTCGCGGGCGTTGATCGCCAGATTGACCAGCGCCGACGTGAGCTGGCTGCGATCGACCAGGGCCGGCCAGGCCTCATCGCTCAACACCGTCTGGATCTCGATCTGTCTTCCGAGCGTCGGCGCCAGCAGCTTGACCGCCTCCTCGATCAGCGCATTGACGTCGGTCTCGAGCGGGCGCAGCGGCTGCTTGCGCGCGAAGGACAGCAGGTTTGCCGTGAGTTGCGCCGCCCGGTCGGCGGCGTCGTTGATCATCCTGGTGATCGAGGTCAGCGCCGGATCGTGCTTGACGCCTTCGGCCAGGATTTCGATCGTGCCGGTGATCACGGTGAGCATGTTGTTGAAGTCGTGGGCGATGCCGCCGGTCAATTGCCCGACCGATTCCATCTTCTGCGACTGGAACAATTGTTCTTCCGCCGCGCGCTTTTCGGTGATGTCCCTGACGAAGGCGTTGATGATGTAGCCCTCGCCGCTGGGCAGCGCCGTCAGCGACACCTCGGCAAAGAATTCGCGTCCATCCTTGTGCCGCAGCGGTGTTTCGTATCGCCCGCCGGCGGCGTCGCCCGATGCCTCGCTGAGAAAACGGTCGACCCATTGCCGGTGCACGGGGCGCTCCGCCTCAGGAAATACCAGATCTTCCACGCTCCGCCCGACCGCCTCGGCGCGCGTCCATCCCATCAAGGCTTCGGCATGCGGGCTCCAGTCGAGAACGACGCAGGATCCATCGGTCTGGACAAAGGCATCGAGCGCGTTTTCGATGATCGCCTGCGCCATCCGCTCGCGATCGACAAGCGCCTGATAGGCGCTGGCCCGCACGGTTTCCGTGACGTCATCCGCGGACGGCGGTCTTAGGAACCTCCTGGCGATGCCGGCAGCAAGCGCCATCGCCAGCACCGACGCAATTCCGCCACCGGCCAGCGCGGCGCCCGCGATCGAGATCAACACCCCGCGCGACGCAGCCTCGGCAACGAAATAACACGCCAAAGCGCCGACAATGCCAGACGTCGCCACAGCCAGCGAAACCATCGCAAGCGCGAGACGGCCGGAAATCTTCATAGCCTCTCCCGGTCGCGATGTGATGGGACAAGCACGGGCTTTGATCAGGCCATGGCGGCGGCATCGCGCGACGCGGCAGCGGCGCCTCGTTGCATATCCGACTTCAGCCTCGAGCTGCCAAACTTTCAGGCCCGTAAAAGTACGGACGCCGCCTGGTAGGGGCCGCAACCATCATGAGCCAGGCAAACAACTGGTTGTGTTTTAACTACCAATGATTGTATTCACGACTTCCCGTGGCGCGCCCCACGACGGCGGCAATCAAACGCCGAAGAGCTTGCTGTAGCGCGCCTTGATTGCCTCGCTCTGTACCTGCACCTGGGCCGGGTCGGCCTTGAGCAACTTCAGGCTCGAGAGCGGGACGTGCTGGTCCTTTTCCTTGACCTGCGCATGAAAGGAGCGGTGCGCAAACACGTCGACCAGCAATTGCTGGGCCTCCGCGCCGAAGAAGAAGTTCTGGAACAGCTTTGCCGCGTTCGGATTCGGCGCACCGCGAAAAATGCCCGACGGCACGATGATCAGCGGCGATCCTTCCGCAGGATACACCACCTCCACCGGCTTGCCCTGGTCTTTTGCCAGCACGAGATTGTAGTCGTTGCCGTCGGCCATCACGGCGCGCTCGCCGAGCAGGATTTTCTTTGGCGGATCGGCGGCCGATTGCACCTGCATGATCTTCTGCTGCGCGAGCTTTTCCAGATACGGCCAGCCGAGATCGCGTGCCAGAACGAAAGTCGCGGTCAGGATGGCGCCGCTATAGCCCGGATGGGCCTTGACCATCTTGCCGATCCATTTCGGATCGAGCAGGTCGGCATAGCTTTTGGGCGCGTCCTCGCGCTTGACGAGATTGGTGTTGTAGCCGATCACCTCCATCCAGGCGCAGGAGGTCGCATACATGCCGCCGGGATCGATCTGATCGGCTGGAAAATGTTTGGCGACGTCCGCGGGAAGGTATGGCGCCAGCCAGTCGTTCTTCTTCCATTCGAGATAATGCGCCGGATCGGTCGAGTTGGCGATGTCGACGGCCTTGATGCCGCTGCCCTGCTCCTGCGCGATGCGCTGAAAGATCCGCTCCGCGCCGGAGCGCTCGACGCGGACGGCGATCCCGGGATATTTCGCCTCGAACGTCCGCGCCAGCCGCTCGGCGGTGTTGAGTTCGAGCGCCGAATAGAATGACAGCTTGCCTTCCTTCTTCGCGGCTTCGATCAGCGCCGGCGTCACTTCCTCCGCCGGCGGCGCCGCGGCCCGCAAGGGCTCGGCAAACAAAAGGCCGGCGGCGGAAACCGTCGACGCCTTGAGCAGGTCGCGTCTCGACCAGTTGCGGTCGCCCATCGCATCCTCCCAGTGTGTTGCGGCCGTTGAGCGGGCCGTGCTGTTGGGCATGACGATAGCAGAAGGGATGGGGAGCGGGCCAGCGACCGCATGCATGGCAGGAATGGCGCGGTCGAACGTGGCTACACGGGCGTCAGGGAGGATAGCGTATTGAAAAAGGGCGGAAACTGTATCCACCGTCCTGGCGAGCGTAGCGAAGCAATCCACCTCTCCGCTTGCCGCCCGATGGATTGCTTCGCTGCGCTCGCAACGACGTCAGGAGAGTTGTGCCGCACCGGCGGTTCGTAGCCGCCTACGCCACCCGCGTGTGCGCCTTGAGCGCCGCGCCGAACGCCTCGAACAGTTTTCGGTTGATCGGGTTGTGCTGCGGATCGTATTCGGCGTGCCACTGCACACCCAGCGCAAAACTTGCGGCGTCCGCGATGCGGATCGCTTCGATGGTGCCGTCCTCGGCGATGCCTTCGATCACGACGCGCTCGCCGGGGTCGAGGATGCCCTGCCCGTGCAGCGAATTGACCCGGATGGTCTCGCAGCCGAGCAGGCTGGCAAAGGTGCCGCCGGGCGTCAGGTAGACGTCGTGGCGGTCGGCGAACACGACGGTGGGATCGGGATGGATCTCGCCGTTCTCCAGCCGCGGCATGCGGTGGTTCATGCGGCCGGGAATCTCGCGGATTTCCGGATGCAGCGAGCCGCCGAAGGCGACGTTCATCTCCTGCAGGCCGCGGCAGATGCCAAAGATGGGGACGCCGCGGGCAACGCAGGCCTCGGTGAGCGCCAGCGCGACGTCGTCGCGGTGGATGTCGTAGGGCTCGTGCTTCTCATGCGGCTCGGTCTTGAAGCGCGTCGGATGAACATTGGCCCGCGCGCCCGTCAAGATCACCCCGTCGACGACGTCGAGCAGCGCGCCGATGTCGGTGATCTCGGGCGATCCGGCAAACATCAGCGGCAACGCCCCGGACACGTCGGTGACCGCGCGCAAATTGCGCTCTCCGACCATTTGGGTCTGGAAGCGGTTTTCGACGCGATGGGCGTTCGCGATCACCCCGACCACGGGACGCCTCATCGCGAGACTTCCGCTGTCATTGTCCTGTGCAAGAATCTTCTGGGTTGGGCCATGATCACAGAAGATAATGCCTGCGCAGCGGCTTCGGATCAATATCCGAAGGGCAGCAGCGGGGCTGCGTTGCTATTTTCGCGTGAACGCTTCGCCGGCATCGATGCCGTCGATCCCGGGCAAACCGGCGGCCCGGAGCGCAGTGGCAGCCGAGTTGCCGGTGCCGGCGAGCCAGGGCAGTTTTGCCGGGATTGAGCGCGTCACCGGCTCGCCTAGGACGCCACCGAAATCCAGCGGCCAAAATCCGTTCGGCACCACCTCGGCGGTCATTCCCTGGAGGCGATAACCCTTCCCGAACACCGCTTCGGCTTCGTCCGGCGCCACGGCCCGCGCCGAGGCGGGATTGGCCGGGTCGGCGAAGGTCACGAGCACCGGAACGAGCTCTGCCTTCACCGGCACGATGCCGGTCTGCGCGCTCATCGCGTTGAATGAGACCCGTTTGCCCCCGGAAGCGACCGTATAGGCGCGCAAGGCGACATAATTGATGCCGTCGAGTTCGAGCTTGTCGTTGTCGACATGCGCCAGTAGCGCGACGAGGTTCTTGCCCTGCCCGAGATCGACGAAAACGGCCTCGCCCAGCGTACGGGTCTGGCCGCGGCGAGCGTAGCTGCGGTCAGGATGGACAGCCAGGACGCTGGAAGCCGATTTACGGCCGTCCGGCGTCTCGACTTCCAGCGTCAGGCGATATTTGTGGGCAGGCCGGTTGATCCTGACCTGGTCGCCGATCACCAGCGCCGCCAGCAGCGCAAGCGGGCCGAACCATTTTAGAATCATCTCGCCCTCGCCGGCCCGCACTGTCAGGTCCATGAAACGCTTGGCATAATAGGCGCGGCGGCGTCAAACCGGCGCGTTCGCTGCTGCTTGATCCCGGCGGCGTTTTGCCGAAAGACTGGCCCGGCAATATTTATCTCGAGAAGGAATCACCGTGACAGGTCCCGCTGACAATCGCCCTCAGGCCCGCAACGATCTGGCGTGGGCGATCTCGGTCGGCGGCATCGGCGTCGTGCTGTTCATCGCCCTGCTCGCGTTCGCCTGGCAGTTCGCCGCGACGCTGTTCCTGATCTTTGCCGGCGTGCTGCTCGGGGTTGCGCTGAATGCCATGAGCAATCTGCTCGGACGCGTGGTGCGGCTGCCGCATGCGCTGCGGCTGACGGCGGTCTGCCTGGTCGTGGCCGGCATGCTGTCCGGCATCGTCTTTCTCGGCGGCACCACGATCGGCAAACAGACCACGGCGTTGAGCAACACGCTCAAATCGCAGCTCGTCAACGTCAAGGGCTTTCTGGAACGCAACGGCATCGACACCAGCTTCTTCGACTTCGGCAGCCTGTCGCAGACTTCGGATGATCCCGCGCCCGCCGCAGCGCCGCCGACGCCGCACAACAACCTTCCCAGCGCCGGCACGATTGCAGCCAGTGGCGGCGCCATCTTCAGCCAGAGCCTGAAACTGATCCTGGGCACGGCGAGCGCGGTCGGAAACTTCTTCATCGTGCTGTTTCTGGGCATCGCCTTTGCGACCCAGCCAAGCGTCTACCGCGACGGCCTGCTGTTCATGGCGCCGTCAAAGCATCGCACGCGGGCGACAGCCATCGTCGACCGGATCGGCGAGACGCTGGAACGCTGGCTGATTGCGCAGATCATCACCATGGTCGCGGTGTTTCTGGTGACCTGGATCGGGCTGTCGATCATCGGCATCCAGAGTTCGTTCATCCTGGGCATCCAGGCCGGCCTTCTCGCCTTCATCCCGACCGTCGGCGCCATCCTCGGGGGGCTGATCGTGGTGCTGGCCAGTCTTGCCTCCGGATGGGTCGCCGCACTTTCCGCCTTCATCCTGTTCCTCGGCGTGCACGCGCTGGAAAGCTACGTGCTGACGCCGATCATTCAGCGCCAGGCGCTGGATATCCCGCCCGCCACGCTGTTTGCGTTCCAGATCCTGCTCGGCGTCGTATTCGGCATCTGGGGGCTGGCGCTCGCGCTGCCGCTGATGGCGATCGCCAAGGTGATGATCGACCATTTCAAGGCGGACGGGCTGCCTGCGGGCGCGAGCGCCTGACCCGCATCAGCCGTCCGTGGTCAGCACCGTCTCGGTGTGCTCGACCTCGGGCGGCGCGGCAAAATACTGCCCGACCAGCCCGCGCCAGGCGGTGAAATCTTCCGAACCGCGAAAATCCACGGTGTGATTTTCCAGCGTCTCCCACTGCGCCATCAGCCGGTAGCGCTGCGGCTTCTCGATGGATTTGTGCAGTTCGAACCCCTTGCCGCCCTTGGCGCGCAGGAACAGCGGACGCGCCTTGGCGACGGCCGCCTCAAAATCCTTCTCGGTGCCGGGCTTGACGTCGATTTGTGCGATTTCGGTGATCATGGGAGTTACGCCTTCTCATGAGAAAGGGCGTGTCTAACCCGACGGCGACAAAAGAAAAAGACGCCTCGCGGCGTCACGATAGCTGCGATCGTCCAGGCAGCTCAGCGGAACAGCAGCACCGTGGCGGCGACCATCAAAGCGCAGCCGATGAACAGGATGGCAGGCCAGCGCATTCTGCGCTGAACGTAACGCCCCTGCGCACGACGCTGCGTGATGAGCGCCATCTCGAATTCTTCAGAGGTCGAGAACAGGCAACCGAAACCGCCGCGGGCCGAGGCAGCGGCCGCTTCGAGCGACAGCAAGGTGGCTTGGGCATTTCGTCCGCGAGATGAATCCATGGCGCCGATGATAGGAACGGAATGGTAAATGAAAGGTTACCACGCACCGTTTCCCGTGCGGGTGATCCGAAAGCATTGGATCAATCGCCGAACCTATCGCCTTGTTCGCGCAGAGGTTCAGGTCGCCGCGGGCGCATGGCGCTGCGACGCGGCACGGCCGGCGGTCTTGCGCCGCCAGTTCTCCAGCGACAGCGGCAGCTCCTCGGCGGCTTCGACCCGGTTACGGCCGCTGCGCTTGGCCTCATAGAGCGCGGTATCGGCCGCCGCCAGCAGCACCTCGAGTTCCGTGCCCGCCGGCCCGCCGGCGACGCCGATGCTGACCGTCGTGTCGACCGGGCCGTCCTCGCAGGCGATGTTGGAGCCTTCGAACGCTTCGCGGACCCGCTCGGCGACGATCACGCCTTCGGCCAGCGAACAGGCCAGCAACGCCGCGAACTCCTCGCCGCCGATCCGCCCCGACAGGTCGTTGGCGCGCAGATTGTTCATCACGACGGTGGAGAACAGTTTGAGAATCTCGTCGCCCGCAGGATGGCCGAAGCGATCGTTGATGCTCTTGAAATGGTCGATGTCGAAGATCATCACGGTCACCGGCCGCCCCGCGGCGGCCTCTCGCGCGATCACGCGGTTACTGGCCTCCGAAAAACCGCGGCGGTTCAACATGCCGCTCAAGGGGTCGACCGACGCTGCGGTCTTGTGAACCGTGACGGCGCGGTCCGACACCAGCATGAAGATCACGAACACCGTGCCGATCGCATACAGTATCAGCTCGATCGAAAACGCCGTCACCCAGATGCTGCTGGTGAACGTCTCATCATGCGGGCGCAGCAGGCTGCCGAGCAGGATCGGCAGCGCCAGCACGCAACCATGCATGACAGGCACGACGATCGTCGGCCAGCGCTTGTGCATCGTCCGCCGCCGTTCGCGCCACAACTCGGACGCCGTCAGGCCCGCATAGATCGCGACGACCGCCGCGCCTGCGATCAGCCGCAGGGCGGAATTGATCGACGGCACCGCCAGCACCATGCCGCTCCAGGCGATCGCGCCGGCCAGGAGCCCCGGCCAGTTGGGCTTGCGGCCGTGGAAGACGCGCGAGGCGTTCCAGACCATGCCGCAGGCCACGAAGCCCAGCGCATGCAGCGCCAGCAAGACCGGTTCGCCGAGCCTGGCGCCGCCGACGGTCCAGATCGCCACCGACGAAGCGCCGAGCAGGTAGGCCGTCCCCCACCATTTCAAGGCCGCGATGTTTTCCTGCTTGCCGAACAGCAGAAGCATGGCCCCGAGCATACCCGCAACCATCGTGGCGAACAGATAGAGTGTGGAGGTATCAAACGACATGGGCTCACCCGAACGCGTGTGATGCAACTGTTCGGCGCAGTAAAGAAGTAGTTTCGCGCCGGAGCATGGCGGACACTAGGAGCGCCGTCTTCCATTTTAGTTCGTGCGGGTAAGCAAGTTTTCACGAAATTCCGGAGCGGCGGGTCACCAATTGGTAAGCAAAAAGGGCGCCGATCGGCGCCCTTTTTCGTTCGATGCATGCAGCAATCGCTGCAAATTTTAGCGAAGCAATTAGCGCTTCGAGAACTGGAACGACTTGCGCGCCTTGGCCCGGCCGTACTTCTTGCGCTCCACGGTGCGGGAGTCGCGGGTCAGGAAGCCGCCCTTCTTCAGCACGCCGCGCAGATCCGGCTCGAAGTACGTCAAGGCCTTCGAGATACCGTGACGCACGGCACCCGCCTGCCCCGACAGGCCGCCGCCGGCGACCGTGCAGATGACGTCGTACTGGCCGGCGCGGGCGGCTGCGACCAGCGGCTGCTGGATCAGCATGCGCAGAACGGGACGGGCGAAGTAGATTTCGACCTCGCGGGTGTTGACCACGATCTTGCCGGCACCCGGCTTGATCCAGACGCGGGCGACCGCGTCCTTGCGCTTGCCGGTGGCATAGGCGCGACCGTATTTGTCGACTTTCTTGACGTATTTCGGCGCTTCCGGGGAAACCGCCGTCTTCAGCGACGCCAGCTGGTCGAGCGACTGCATGGTATCGGACATCTTATGCGGCCCTCATGTTCTTGCGGTTCATCGAAGCGATATCAACCGTCTCGGGCTGCTGGGCTTCATGCGGATGGTCGGGACCGGGATAGACGCGCAGATTGCCCATCTGGACGCGGCCGAGCGGGCCGCGCGGAACCATGCGCTCGATGGCCTTCTCGAGCACGCGCTCGGGGAAGCGACCTTCGAGGATCGACTTTGCAGTGCGTTCCTTGATGCCGCCGATGAAGCCGGTGTGCTTGTAGTAGACCTTGTTGTCGCGCTTGCGGCCGGTCAGCACAACATGCGCCGCGTTGATGATGACGACGTTGTCACCGCAATCGACGTGGGGCGTGTAGGTCGGGAGGTGCTTGCCGCGCAGACGCATGGCGACCAGGGTAGCAAGCCGGCCGACCACCAGACCCTTGGCGTCGATCAAGACCCACTTCTTCGTCACATCGGCGGGCTTTGCCGAATAGGTTTTCATGTGAGGAAATCCGTGAAAATGGAAATCGGCGCCAGATGCGCCGAACTGGGCGGTTTCTAGAGAACGGCACGTTATCCGTCAACGCCGAAACGTACAAATTAGCGCTGCGAAAACAACAGCTTAAAAATATGGTGTTATATTACCACCGAAAACGCTATTTGTTTGGAATGGAATAGGTCGCCGTCACATGGGCGATCGGATCGGGCGATGTGCCCGAAAGAAGGCTGACCTCGCCGACCGCCAGCCGCTTGCCGAGCTTCAGGAGCTTCGCGGCAGCCAGCACGTCCTGCCCGGGCTGGCCCTTGCGCAGGAAGTTGATGTTGAGATTGGTCGTCACCGCGAGGCCGACCGGGCCGATGGCCGAGAGCAGCACGACATACATCGCGAAATCGGCCATCGCCATCAGCGTCGGCCCCGACACGGTGCCGCCGGGGCGCAGCATGCGCTCGTCGTAGCGCTGGCGCAGCAGGCAGGTCTCGCCGTCGGCGCTCTCGATGGTGATGTCGCCGCCGCTGAACGCCTGCGGAAACTCGCGGTGAAGGAACTCCTCCAGCTCAGCCACGCTCATTTTCGCTGCCGCCATGAACCTCGCGCCCCCTCGCTTAAGGCTGCCTGTTACATTAGGTTGTCATCAAAACCCAAGTGAAAATCCGGAGTGAAGTTTCCGAAATGCCCGCCCAGACTGCCCGCGCCGCCACGCCGCAACCTCCGGTCCTGCTGCAGGAAAACGTCGGCAGCATCCGCCTGCTCACCCTCAACCGGCCGGCTGCGCGCAACAGCCTGTCGGAGGGCCTGATCGCCGAATTGCACGCCGCGCTGAAACAGATCCATGACGACAATAGCGTCCGCGCCGTCGTCATCGCCGCCAATGGTCCGGCGTTTTCCGCCGGCCACGACATGAAGGAACTGACCGCGCGGCGCAGCGATGCCGACCGTGGCCGCGCCTATTTCGGGCAGATCATGAACGCCTGCAGCGCGATGATGCAGGCGATCGTGCATCTGCCGAAGCCGGTGGTCGCCGCCGTGCAGGGGATAGCGACCGCCGCCGGCTGCCAGCTGGTGGCGAGCTGCGATCTCGCGGTCGCCTCGGAGGCCGCGGGCTTCGCTACCCCCGGCGTCGATATCGGGCTGTTCTGTTCGACGCCGATGGTGGCGCTGTCGCGCAACATCCCGCGCAAGCAGGCGATGGAGATGCTGCTGACGGGCGAGCCGATTTCGGCGCAGACCGCGAAAAACATCGGCCTCGTCAACCGCGTCGTCGCCGCCGGCACCGAGCGCGACGCTGCGATCGCGCTGGCGCAGAAGGTCGCGCTGAAATCCTCCTATACCGTCAAGCTCGGCAAGGAGGCGTTCTATCGCCAGGCCGAAATGAACCTCGCCGACGCCTATCGCTATGCGGCGGAAGTGATGACCGAAAACATGATGGCGCGCGACGCCGAGGAAGGCATCGGCGCCTTCATCGAAAAGCGCGATCCGAAGTGGCAGGACAAATAGCTGCTCCTCATCCTGAGGAGCGCGTCTCCGCGCGTCTCGAAGGATGCAGGCCCGATTGTGGCCTCATGGTTCGAGACACGCGTTCCGCGCTCCTCACCATGAGGGTCCGAGGAAACCAAATGAACCACGACAATTACGACGACAATTATATCCGCGGCATTCTCAACGGCGTCAGGTCGATCGCGATGGTCGGCGCCTCGCCGGCCAATGTGCGGCCGAGCTATTTTGCTTTCAAGTATCTGGCGCAGCGCGGCTACGACATGATTCCGGTCAATCCCGGCCATGTCGGCAAGAGCCTGCTCGACAAACCGTTTGTCGCCTCGCTTTCCGAGATCGGCCGCCCCATCGACATGATCGACATTTTTCGTAACTCCAGCCACATCATGCCGGTCGTCGAAGAGGCGCTTAAATTGCCGACGCTTCCGAAAGTGATCTGGATGCAGCTCGGCGCACGCGACGACGCGGCGGCCGCGAAGGCCGAAGCCGCCGGCATCAAGGTGGTGATGAACCGCTGCCCGAAGATCGAGTATGGCCGGCTGTCGTCGGAGATTTCATGGATGGGCGTCAATTCGCGCACGCTGAGTTCGAAGCGCGCGCCGGTTCCCGTTCAGGGCATGCGGCTGTCGCTGAACCGCACCAGCGTCGGCGGCGGCGCCACCGCGGCATCGGATCGCGCCGCAAAGAACAAAAGCGAATCCACGTAGCCTGAATGTGACATAACGTTTCGACAAGGTGGCCTGAAGAAGTACGCCTGTTTTGTGATCCACCCAACTTGACGGCGCACGCGGCTGCGATCAGCATGCCGCGCTTTCGAACAAGCCAGAACAACAGGACGCACAGAATGACCGATCGTCTGCCGGGATTTTCGACCCTCGCCGTGCATGCCGGCGCACAGCCCGATCCCACCACCGGCGCACGGGTCACGCCGATTTATCAAACCACGTCCTTTGTGTTCAACGACGCCGACCATGCCGCCTCGCTGTTCGGGCTGCAGGCGTTCGGCAACATCTATACCCGCATCGGCAATCCCACCACCGCCGTGCTGGAAGAGCGCGTTGCGGCGCTGGAAGGCGGCACCGCGGCGCTCGCGGTCGCCTCGGGCCACGCCGCGCAGGTCGTCGTGCTTCAACAGCTATTGATGCCGGGCGACGAGTTCATCGCCGCGCGAAAACTCTATGGCGGCTCGATCAACCAGTTCACGCACGCGTTCAAGAGCTTTGGCTGGAACGTGGCTTGGGCCGATCCCGACGACATCGCGAGCTTCGAACGCGCCGTGACGCCGCGCACCAAGGCGATCTTCATCGAATCGATCGCCAACCCCGCCGGCAGCATCACCGACATCGAGGCGATCGCGGAAGTGGCGCGCAAGGCCGGCGTGCCGCTGATCGTCGACAACACGCTGGCGACGCCGTATTTGATCCGCCCGATCGACCATGGCGCCGACATCGTCGTGCACTCGCTGACGAAGTTTCTCGGCGGCCACGGCAATTCGCTCGGCGGCATCATCGTCGACGGCGGCACCTTCGACTGGGCGAAGGACAACAAATATCCGATGCTGAGCGAGCCGCGGCCGGAATATCACGGCATCCGGATCCAGGAGACCTTTGGCAATTTCGCCTTCGCGATCGCCTGCCGCGTGCTGGGCCTGCGCGACCTCGGTCCGGCGATCTCGCCGTTCAACGCCTTCATGATCCTGACCGGCATCGAGACGCTGCCGCTGCGCATGCAGAAGCATTGCGAGAACGCCAAGGCGGTCGCCGAATTCCTGGCCGGCCACTCCGCCGTGGCGGCGGTGAACTATGCCGGGCTTGCCAGCGACAAGTACAACAAGCTCGCCCGCAAATACGCGCCGAAGGGCGCCGGCGCGGTGTTCACCTTCAGCCTGCGTGGCGGCTACGATGCCGGCGTCAATCTGGTGTCGAACCTCAAACTGTTCTCGCATCTCGCCAATGTCGGCGACACCCGCTCGCTGGTGATCCATCCGGCCTCGACCACCCACAGCCAGCTCGACGACGCCGCCAAGGTGAAATCCGGCGCCGCGCCCGACGTGGTGCGGCTGTCGATCGGCATCGAGGACAAGGAAGACCTGATTGCGGATCTGGAGCAGGCGCTGAGCGCGTAGAGGGCTCGTCGCCGGGAACAGCGTGGAGGCAGAGAGGGCGCCCACGAGGGTCGCCCCTACCGATCCGTCGATCGTTGGGGCGCCCCTCGTGGGCGCCCACTCGCCGTCCAACATCACCCCCTCTCGTTAACGTGCATTCCGGCATAAAGTGGCGCTGAGCCGCCCTTGATGATTCGGAGCCGACGATGCTGCGCTGGATGACGCCATTCCTGGCCGCGATGTTTGCGCTTGGAACCGCTGCGGCCCAGGATTCCGGCGCCGCCAAGCCGGCCGACGCCACCGCCGCCGCGACCCCGGCCGATAGTTCCGCCGCCACGAAATCTGCGAAGCCTCCAGCTGGGGCCAAGACAGAAGTGCCCCCGGCAGCCACGAAACCCGCCGCGAGCCCGGCCGGCGCAAGGCGCGCCGAGAAGCAGGCCGCCGCGGCTCGCGCCGCCGGCCAGTTGCCGCCCGGCCTGCCTCGCGCGCACTACAAATACCGCACCACCGTTGCCCCCGGCGCCGCGCCGCTTTACGTGCGCCGCGGCCGCACGGTGGTCGTCGAGGAAGAGACCATCGATCTGCCGTTGATATCGGGCGGCATCAAACCCTATGCGCCGCGCATCTTCGGCGCGCCGCTGCTGCCGGGCTCGTCGACGCTGCCCGGCTATTACGGCACCAGCCATTCCTACAGTTATGACGGCCCCTATTACGGCAGTCCCTCCTATTGGAACCGGCTGCCCTATGCTTGCGGCGTCTATGGCTACTGCTAAACACGCCCTCACCGAACAACGGAGACGGAACACCGACGTGGCAGGGGGACTGCGGAAAGCCAGCAAGACAGCGGCCAATGCGACCACGGTGGACCTGGTCGCCGTCCTCGTCGCCGTTACCGACGGCGAGCCCAAGATCATGACCATCGCCAACGCCGGCGCATTGCCGAGCGGGCCGTTTGAATTCACCCACCGCTCGCTGCAGACGGGATTGCGCGCCTGGGTCGAGGCGCAGACCGGCCATCCGCTCGGCTACGTCGAGCAGTTGTACACGTTCGCCGACCGCGGCCGCGGCGGCGATGCCAAGTCGCCGCATTCGATCTCGATCAGCTATCTCGGCCTGACGCGCGAAGACCAGGTCGGCCAGGGTTTTGAGGCGCATTGGTCGGGCTGGTACGACTATTTCCCCTGGGAAGATCAACGGTCCGGCCTTCCCGCAGCGCTGGCGAAGACATTGTCCTCGCGGCTGCGCGCCTGGTCGAAATCGGCCGACACCGCCAGCCTGCAGCGCGAGCGCTGGCAGCGCGTTGCCATCACGTTCGGCCTCGATGAGCGCGAGTGGAATGAAGAGCTGGTGCTGCAGCGCTATGAGCTGCTCTATGAGGCCGGCCTGATTCCGGAAGCCGTGCGGGACGGCGCAAGCGGCACATCCGTCATTCCCGGCCGGCCGATGACCGGCGATCACCGCCGCATTCTCGCCACCGGCATCGCGCGGCTGCGCGCCAAGATCAAATACCGCCCCGTGGTATTCGAACTGATGCCGGCGGAATTCACCCTGCTGCAACTGCAACGCAGTGTTGAGGCGCTTGCAGGCCGGCTGGTGCACAAGCAGAACTTCCGCCGCCTCATCGAGCAGCAGCAACTCGTTGAGGAAACTGGCGCAATCGCCGCCGACACGGTCGGCCGCCCCGCCAAACTGTTCCGGTTTCGCCACGGCGTGCTGGCGGAACGGGCGGTCGCCGGCACCAAGCTCCCGCTTTCGCGCACTTGACATCGGTTATGCTCAGGATAAGTATAAGCCAAGATATACTCAAGGAGAGTATAAATGGCGAATTCCGTCCTGACTGCACGCAAGGGTTCCGCGGCGCTGTACGACCGGGTCAAGCGGGTGATCCCGCCGCCGGAATGGGCCACCTTCGCCGATGACGTCGATGCCATCCTCGAGCTGAAGCGGCGGCGCAACGCGGTCGTGCTCGCGCACAACTACCAGACACCTGAAATCTTCCACGGCGTCGCCGACATCGTCGGCGACAGCCTGTTGCTCGCGCGCGAGGCCACCAAGGTCGATGCCGACATCATCGTGCTGGCCGGCGTGCACTTCATGGCCGAGACGGCAAAACTCCTGAACCCGGACAAGACCGTGCTGATCCCGGACCTTTCGGCGGGCTGTTCGCTCGCCGACTCGATCACGGCGCAGGACGTGCGGCTGATGCGGCAGCGCTATCCCGGCGTTCCCGTCGTCACCTATGTCAACACCACCACCGCCGTGAAGGCGGAGTCGGATATCTGCTGCACTTCGGGCAATGCGCTGAAGGTCGTGCAGTCACTCGGCGCCGGGCGCGTCATCATGCTGCCGGATGAATATCTCGCGCAGAACATCGCCGCACAGACCGACGTGAAGATCATCGCGTGGAAGGGCCATTGCGAGGTGCACGAACTGTTCACGGCGGCCGACGTGAGGCAGTTGCGCGAAAACCACCCTGACGTCACGGTGTTGGCGCATCCGGAGTGCCCGCCCGACGTGGTCGCGGAAGCGGACTTTTCAGGCTCGACGGCGGCGATGTCCGACTTCGTCGGCCAGAAGCGCCCACCCCGCGTCGTGCTGCTGACGGAATGCTCGATGAGCGACAATGTTTCGGTGCTCCATCCCGACGTGGAGTTCATCCGGCCCTGCAATCTGTGTCCGCACATGAAGCGGATCACGCTGAAGAACATCCGCGATGCCCTGGAGACCGGCCGGCATGAGGTGACGATCGATCCCGCGATCGCCGCACCGGCCCGTCGGGCGGTCGAAAGGATGTTGGCGCTATGAGGATCGATATTTCATCGCTCAACAATTGTCCGGTCATTATCGGCGGCGGCGCCGCCGGCCTGATGACGGCCCTGCAAATGGCGCCGGAGCCGGTCGTTCTCATCTCGAAGGCGCCGCTCGGCGCGGAAGCCTCCAGCCTGTGGGCGCAGGGCGGGCTTGCCGCGGCGATGGGCGACGACGATGCCCCTGCCCTGCACCTCGCCGACACGCTCGCCGCCGGCGCGGGTCTTTGCGACGAAGCGGTCGCAAGCCGTATCGTCCACGCGGCGCCCGCGGCCGTCGAACATCTGGCCCAACTTGGTGTCGGCTTCGACCGCCGGGTGGACGGCGGTTGGCAGCTCGGCCTCGAAGCCGCGCACGGCCGCCATCGCATCGTGCACGCCACCGGTGACGGCACCGGGCGCGAGATCATGCGGGCATTGATCGCAGCCGTCCGCCGCTGCCCGACGATCACGCTGCTGGAAGGCGCCGAGGCGCGGAGCCTGATCGTCGAGGACAACGCCATCAAGGGCGTGCTGGCGGTGAACGCGCAGGGCCCGCTCGTGATCGATACCGGCCGCGTCGTGATCGCAACGGGCGGCATCGGCGGACTGTTTCTGGACAGCACCAACCCGGCCGGCTGTTTCGGCCAGGGGCTGGCGCTGGCGGCACGCGCGGGCGCAAAGCTCGCCGATCTCGAATTCATCCAGTTTCATCCGACCGCCTTCGACGGACCGTCGCGTCCGATGCCGCTGGTCACCGAAGCCGTGCGCGGCGACGGGGCGATCCTGATCGACGACACCGGGCAGCGCTTCATGGCCGATCAGCCCGGCGCCGAACTCGCAGCCCGCGATATCGTGGCGCGTGCGGTGTGGCGTCGCCGCGCCGCAGGACATCGCGTCTTCCTCGACGCGCGCAAACACCCCGGAACGGCCTTTGCAAAACGCTATCCGGTGATCTCCGCCTTCTGCAGGATGGCCGGGATCGATCCCGCGACCGATCCGATCCCGGTGCGGCCGGCGGTGCACTATCACATGGGCGGGATCGCCGTGGACATTGAAGGCCGCAGCACGGTGGACGGCCTGTGGGCCTGCGGCGAAGCCAGCCGCACCGGGCTGCATGGCGCCAACCGGCTCGCCAGCAATTCGCTGATGGAAGCGATCGTCTTTGCGCAATGGGTGGCGGAAAGCGTCCTCGGCTCGAACCGCGGCCCGTTGAGGTCGCGCGGTGCGAATGCGCCGCCGCCCGCGTCAGACCCTTCGGCCGTGCGGCCGATCCTGTCGCTAGGCCTCGGCGTGCTCCGCGAACGGCATGGAATCGAACGCGCGATCCGCGGCCTCTATCCGCTCGCCAGCGGCCCGAACGCGGCGTCCGATCCTGCGCTGGTGGGACTGATGATGGCGGTCGCGGCCTGGCGGCGCGAGGAAAGCCGTGGCGGGCATTTCCGCAGCGATTATCCGGACGTCTTGCCTACGGCGGCGCCGTCATTCCTCTCGCTGGCGGACGCGCTCGACACCGCGCGCCACGTCGTTGAAACCAGATCCCTGTCGGTCGGGAGTGCCCAGCCATGACGCTTACCCCACTTCTTCCCCTGATGTACGAGCCACTGGTGCGAACCGCCCTGCTTGAAGACCTCGGACGCGCCGGCGACATCACGGCGGATGCGATCGTACCGGCCGACAAGGCGGCATCGCTGGTGCTGCGCGCGCGCCAACCCGGCGTGGTGGCCGGACTCGACATCGCACGCGCCGCCTTTCAGTTGGTCAATCCCGCCATCCGCCTCACCGCCGAGCGGCCGGACGGCAGCGTGGTGGCGCCTGGCGACGTGATCGCCGCCATCGAAGGACCTGCACGCGGGCTGTTGACCGGCGAGCGGACGGCACTGAACTTCCTCTGCCATCTCAGCGGCGTCGCCACCGCGACGGCCTCGCTGGTGTCGGCGGCGCAAGGCACCAAGGCGCGCATCGTCTGCACCCGCAAGACCACGCCCGGACTTCGCGCGCTGGAAAAATACGCGGTCCGCGCCGGCGGCGGTGGCAATCACCGTTTTGGCCTCGACGACGCCATCCTGATCAAGGACAACCACATCGCACTGGCGGGCAGCGTCAGGACCGCGATCGAGCGCGCAAGGGCGCATGCCGGCCACCTCGTCAAGATCGAGATCGAGGTCGACACCCTGGTCCAGCTCGAACAGGTTCTCGCGATCGGCGTGGATGCCGTGCTGCTCGACAACATGACGGTGGACGAATTGCGGAAGGCGGTGGCGATGACGGCCGGCCGGGCGATCACCGAAGCCTCCGGCCGCATCACGGCCGAAACCGCCAAAGCGATCGCCGCAACCGGCGTCGACCTGATTTCCGCCGGCTGGCTGACCCACAGCTCCGCTGCGCTCGATATCGGCCTCGACTATCTCGACCTCAATCGGCAGGCCGCGTAGCGCGGAGCGTCACTCGGCCGGACGCATGGGAGCCTTGGCCTCGCGAATCAGGCGGCTGTTGCGCTGGAAGACCGAATAGGTCGCCAGCGCAAACAGGATCACCAGGCCCTGGATGGTCAGGGCTTCCATCGACGGATTGAGGCCGATGGCGGTCAGGAAGGCCGAGCCCTTGACCTCGGTGACCGTGATGATCGCCTGCTCCTGGAATTCCTGCACGGCCTCGCCGATGAACTTGATCGCCATCAAGAACAGGAAGGCCGAGGTGAAAATGAAGAGCGGCCGCAGCGGCAGTTTTCGTGCAATCAGGTTGATGAAATAGAACAGCACGGCGAGGGCCACCGTCGCCGCCGCGAGGCCGGCGAACAGGCCGGCGCTCCAGCCGCCCTCGGCCGTCGCCAGCGCGTTGATGAACAGCACGGTTTCGGCGCCCTCGCGAAACACCGCCAGGAAGGCCAGCGCTCCGACCGCCCACACCGTGTCCTGCGACAGCGCCTGGTCCGCCTTGTGCGCGAGATAATCCTGCCAGCCGCGCGGGTCCTGCTTCACCATCAGCCAGCCGCTGACATAGAGCATCAAAGCGGCGGCGAAGAGGATGATGACGCCTTCGAGGACGTCACTGTGGTCGCCCGAATTGAACACCGCAAACAACCATGCCGCCACGAAGCTGGCGCCAACGGCAACGAGCGCGCCACCATAGAGCGCCTGAACGCGATGACCGGCGCCGGCCTTGGTGAGATAGCCCGCCAGGGCTGCGATCACGAGCATGGCTTCGAGCCCCTCGCGGAGCAGGATGACGGCAGCCTGGATGAATGCTGAGGACATGGAGCGAACCTGTTTGGCCCGTTTTATCGTTCCGACCATCCAAGTAAAGCGGGGCCGCCCCACACAAGCGCGTCAAGCGCCATGCGCTGCAGAAAACCCCTGCAAATCGAGCACTTCGAGGAACGGCGGCAGATTAGAATCGCTCAATTTCAGCCGGGCTGGCCGAGCGGCAGAACCAATTCCTGCCGATCGTGCGCCGCGCGGCGTGCGACGAGGCGTTCGGTCTGCAGCACCGCGAGCGTCAGCACCACGATGGCGACAGCCTGATGCGCCAGCGCCAGATCGATCGGCACCTGATGCAGCAAGGTGAGGATACCCAGCACAGCCTGCAGGACGATCGCCACCACCAGCGCCCATGCGCCGCCGACAACGGCCCCGCCGCCCCGCAACCGCATGGCGTCGATGGCGTGAACGACGGCCAGGATCAACAGCGCATAGGCCGTCATCCGATGCTCGAACTGCACGGTGAGCGTGTTGTCGAACAGATTGCGCCACCACGGCGTCTCGAACCACAGCCGCGCCGCCGACGGAATCAAGGCGCCGTCGATCTCGGGCCAGGTGTTGTACACCTTGCCCGCCCGCAGTCCCGCGACCAGCGCGCCGAAATAGAGCTGGATGAACGTCAGGGCGAGCAAGGCCACGCCGGTGAATTTCAACCGTCCGGGAACGGCAAGCTGCGGACGCCCGCTCATCTGCCGCAGCGTCCAGACGATCGAGGCAAAGATGATCAGCGCCAGCATGAGATGGGTCGCCAGCCGATATTGCGACACCTCGGTCCGATGCGTCAGGCCCGACGCGACCATCCACCAGCCGACCGCGCCCTGCAGCGCGCCGAGGGCAAAGATCACCCACAACCGCTTTTTCAGCTCGGCACCGAACGCGCCGCGCCACAGGAAGTACAGGAACGGCAGCAGATAGACCGCCCCGATCACGCGCCCGAGCAGGCGGTGGCTCCATTCCCACCAGAAGATGGTCTTGAATTCGGAGAGGCTCATGCCGGCATTGAGTTCGCGATATTGCGGGATCGCCTTGTAGCCCTCGAACGCCTGTTCCCACTGCGTCGCGTTGAGCGGCGGCAGCGTGCCGGTGACCGGCTTCCACTCGACGATCGACAATCCGGATTCCGTCAGCCGCGTGGCGCCGCCGACCAGCACCATGATCGCTATCAGCGCGGCCACGACGGTGAGCCAACCCTTGACGGCCCCGTGATACGGGCCCTGTTGTGCGGAACCAGCGGTCATGAAACCCATCTCGGCGCAACCCGAAGGCACGCTTGATTGCATCAGCGCGCCCCTTATAGTCCGCCCCTTCCCGTGCGCAACCCGCCTAAGGTCAGCATACCCGCCATGACGATACGCACCCGCAAATTCTTCGGAACCATCGCCCTGCTGGTGCTGGTCGTGGTGTGGTCACTTTTGGGCATGACCATCGCCCAGACGCCGTGGCTGGCCAATTCTGGCCTGCGGCAGGCGATCTTCTATGTCGTGGCGGGGCTCGGATGGGTGCTGCCGGCGATGCCGATCGTGAGCTGGATGTCGCGGCCGGACCGGGTGGCTTAGGTATTGGCTTCTTTTTATCGTTATTGATTAGAAACTGGCGGGCACTTACCCGCGCGGCCGGTCCCGCTTGTAATTTCGGCTTCCCAATCTATCATCGCTCGAACGAGTTTGCAAAAAGCAACTTCCGGTATGAGCCAGGGTACAGAAGCGATATGGACGGGCGATGGCCTCTTTGCCGCCCTCGTTCAACACTCATTCGACGCGATCATTTCAAAGGACCTGCACGGCACGGTTCGAACTTGGAATCCTGCGGCCGAACGAATTTTTGGTTGGTCCACTGACGAAATCATCGGCAAGCCGATCCGCCTGATTATCCCTGAAGATCGACAGGGCGAAGAAGACCGCATTCTGGAACGCATCAAAGCGGGAGAACTGGTTCCAAAGTTTGAGACCATTCGGCAGCACAGATCGGGAAAGCCGGTCCATGTAGCAATCACCATTGCACCGCTGCGCGACCGCACGAGTAACATCGTCGGCGCTTCCAAGATCGCGCATGATTGCAGCGAAGCTTTCGAGGCGCGCATCAGGCTGGAGGAGAGCGAACAGCAATTCCGCACCCTCGCGAACAGCATCCCCCAGCTTGCCTGGATTGCGGATAGCGACGGCTACATCTTTTGGTACAATGAACGGTGGTACGACTACACTGGATCGAATTTTGACGAGATGCAGGGATGGGGCTGGACCAGGGTCCACCACCCTGACCACGTTCAAAGGGTAAGGGAACGTATCCAACAAAGCTGGGACAGCGGCCAGGAATGGGAAGATGTATTCCCACTACGCCGTCATGACGGGGATTATCGCTGGTTTCTCTCGCGCGCCAAGCCCATTTTCGGCAGAGATGGCAAGGTCTGGAGATGGTTCGGCACCAATACCGACATCACCGCCCAAATGCAAAACGAGGAACAGATCCGCTTACTGATGGGAGAACTGAGTCACCGGGCCAAGAATATGATCACTGTCGTGCAAGCCCTTGTGTCACGAACCGTCGACAGAAAATATTCGGAAAGCCTGGCAAACCGATTGCAAGCCCTGGCTAGAAACCAGGATATCCTGACCAAGAGGAACTGGAAGGGAACACCGATCGGCGAACTCATCATATCACAGCTCGCGGCCGTCAGTGACCTGCTATGGAAGCGGATTGATGTGAAGGGTGACCTCGATTTCTTTGTCGTGCCATCCGCCGCCGAAACCATCGGTCTGGCAATTCATGAGCTGACCACCAATGCAACCAAGTATGGCGCCCTGTCTGGCTCGACCGGCGGCATCACGATTCGCGTCTCCGTCGATGTCAGCCGCAAGGAGCTCGCGATCGAATGGCGCGAGTTCGGAGGGCCGCCGGTGGTGAAGCCCTCGAACGTGGGATTCGGAACCGTCATGATTGACCGGAATCCCCGTTTCGCAATCGGCGCAGAGGTGGAAATCGAATACCTGGCGCCAGGTCTTGTCTGGCGGCTGACAGCTCCTCTGGACCGCGTCGCTATTCCCGAAGCATGATCGAATTGTCCGCGGTCGGCCTGACCTGCGGAGACATGATCCCGGACAGCATCACGCGCATCAGGCGCAGCGAGGCCAGCCGCCCATCCCAGGCGATCCGCGGCAGCGCGTGCAGATTGGTATATCCGCTGGCCTCGATAACGCCCGGGCTCGTCGATACCGCGCTGGCGAAACCAGCCTCCTGCCCCATCACGACATGTGCGCGGCGCCAGGATTTCGGGTCGCCGAACGGATACGCGAAATGCGCGACGGGGCGGCGCAACGCAGTCTCCGCCACCGCCTTGCCCATGGTTATTTCGCGTTGCGCGTCGGCTTCCTTCAGGTTGGACAGCGCGTGGTAATTCACCGTCGCGCTGCCGATCGTCACAAGCGGATCGGCGGCGAGCTTCGCCAGATCATCCCAATCCATCGACGCGCTGCGCGACAGCGCTGCGAGGTCGACAGAGTAGCGCTTGCAGAGGTCGTGGATCGCGAACGACAGATCCGGCGGCGGCAACGTTCGCAGCCAGCTTGCCAGAAATTCGTAGGTGTCGTGCTTCTCCGGCACGGTGCCGGTCGCAAATCGCCGCTCCTGGCGGTCGATGACCAGGCTGATGCGGGGCTCGCGCGCGATCACGTCCTCCAGCGCGAGCCACCAGGCTTCGCCGATCCCGTCCGGAAATGCGGTCGGCAGGTAGACGGTGAAGGGCACGCCGTGCTTCGACAGCACGGGAAAAGCCTGCGTGACGACGTCCTTGCTGGCGCCGTCAAACGTCAGGCAGGCGAATCGATTGGCGTTCGGCAACGTAACCGCTCGCCGGCACACCTCGTCCATCGTGACGAGATCAAAATTCCAGCGCTTCAGCGCACGAATCGTCTGATCGAGAAATTGCGGCGTGATCTCTCGCCATCGGTTCGGCTGAAACGGCCGGGCATCGCGCGGGCGCACGCGCTCGAACCGCAGGATGACGCCGGCGCCACCTCTGCTGCGTTCCCTCAGCCTGAAATAGCCGCTGAAAAAGGCAAGCTCCATCCCGGCCCGCCGCCAAAATCCCATATCCAACGCCACCGTCCCGCGCTCAACCATGCGGCCGCGCGCCCCCGTCGCGACCGGATGGTATTACCCTTTGTTGACATTTCCCTGCGAAGGTCGGCCAAAGCCGCAAATTGTAAACGAATTCATATAACACGGGCTCTGCGATGACCATGGCTGCCGCGATTGAAGACCGCACGGCGGATGCAAATGCGTGGTCGAAGGCGGGCCGCATCGCCGGCATCGACATCGCTCACGATCTGAGCGCGGCGGAAAGTATCTGGCGCGGCCTCGAAGCCGCGCCAACTTCTTTCACGCCGTATCAGCGCTTCGATTTTCTCAGCGCCTGGCAGCGGCAGGTCGGCGAACGCGAAGGGTTCGCGCCGTTCATCGTGATCGCCTATGACGCCGAGCGGCGCCCGCTGCTGCTGCTCCCGCTCGCGCTCCGGCATGCCTATGGCGCGCGTTGCGCCAGCTTCATGGGCGGCAAGCATTCCACCTTCAACATGGCGCTGTTCGACCGCGATTTCGCCGCAAGCGCAACGCGGGCCGATCTCGAAGGCCTGGTGGCGGCGATCGCGCAGCGATCCGAGGCCGACGTGCTTACGCTGCATCAGCAGCCGCTGCGCTGGCGCGACCTGCCCAACCCGCTCGCCCTGCTGCCCTATCAGCCCTCCGCCAACGATTGCCCGCTACTGGTGATGGAACCCGGCGCGGCGCCCGCGGCACGCGTCAGCAACTCGTTCCGCCGCCGCCTCAAGGGCAAGGAACGCAAGCTGCAGTCCCTGACGGGATATCGCAGCTATTTGGCGTCATCGCAGGCCGATATCGTGCGGCTGCTCGACTGGTTCTTCCTGGTCAAGCCGCAGCGCATGGCCGAACAGAAATTGCCCAACGTGTTCGCCGATCCCGGCATCGAGGAATTCGTCCGCAGCGCCTGCACCGCGCCGCTCGCCGGCGGCGGCCACGCCATCGACATCCACGCGCTGGAATGCGACGAGGAGGTGATCGCAATTTTTGCGGGCGTCGCCGACGGCCACCGCTTCTCGATGATGTTCAATACCTACACGATGTCGGCGCATTCGAAATACAGCCCGGGCCTGATCCTGATGCGTGACATCATCGATCACTACGCCGCAAAAGATTATCGCGCGCTCGACCTCGGGATCGGCTCCGACGACTACAAGCGGCTGTTCTGCAAGGACGACGAGCCGATCTTCGACAGCTTCATTCCGCTCAGCCAGCGCGGCAAGCTGGCCGCCGGATTGATGTCCGGCCTCAACCGCACCAAACGGCTGGTGAAGCACAATCCGGCGCTGCTGGAAATGGCGCAAAAGCTGCGCAACGCGTTCAGCTAGGCTTGGCTTTGGACCTCATCCTGACGAGACCGCGCAGCGGTCGTCTCGAAGGATGAATGGCACGAGCGGGGCCGCATGGTTCGAGACGGCGCTCGCGCGCCTCCTCACCATGAGGGTTTGGTACGGTCACGCCGCCACGAATCGTGGGCTCAGTTCGACGGCATCCGACGCCTCGCACGGCCGGCTCAGCATCGTCACCTCGGAGAAGCCGACCGCCCTGAGCTGGTCGCACATCACGTCGCGCGCGTCCTGCGGCATCGAGGCTTCGGGAACGACCACCGCCAGCGCCTGCGACATCAGCAGTTCGGCCGGCAGGTCGGAGGCCGCGCCGGCATCCAAAAGCACATGATCATAGACCCGCTGCAGCGCGTCGATCGCGAGCGTCAATCGTGGCGACTGGAGGTGCGCGCGGTCAAAACCGGGACGTCCGGCGCTGACGAGATGAACGCGCGACCGCCGGTCCTTTGTGATGATTTGCGAAAACGACGCCTGCCCTTCCATCAGCTCGGCAAGGCCGGGCGCAACCGGATCGGACGATATCGCGGCAATCGTCGGCGACGACCCCACGAGATCGACGACCACGACTTTCGCCTGCCGCGCCATCAGCCGCGCCAGCGTCAGCACGGTCAGCGTGATGCTGTCGCCCGATGCCGTGCCCAGCACGGAAACCTTGCGTGCGCCTGCATCGCGCAACCTCTCGGCCAGTCGCTCGACTTCAATGGTTTCCAGCGCGAGATCCATCCGGGGCGCTTCTGCCGCGGGCGCGATGAGTTCCGGCTCCTCATGTTCGACCGCCAACGCGACCGGAAGCTCGGGCGCGATCGCCGGCGCCGGCACCGGTTTTACTGGTTCCTGCAGCGTGACCGGAATGGAAACCGCTGCGGCCTGAAACGCAACTTCCGGCGTAATCGCGTCGCGCACCGGTGGGGCGGTCATGCGCAACAACTCGCTGGTCGCAATCATGCCCGAGGTGAGCAGCAAGGTCGCCAGCGTCGCGATCAGCACGATCGGCAGCTTCTTCGGATAGGCCGGGGTGTTCGAAACAGTAGCGCGCGAGATGATGCGGCCGTCGGTCGGCGTCGCCTCGAGGTTTTCACGCGCGCTCGCGTCGCGATTCTTGGCAAGAAAGGACTCCAGCTGGTCACGCTTGGCCTTGGCATCGCGCTCGAGCGCGCGGAGCTGAACGTCCTGGCCATTGTTCGAGGACGCCTGTCGCTTCGACTGTTCGAGGCTTGCCACGGCACTTTCGACCCGGCCGCTGGCAAGGCGCGCCTCGTTCTCCAGCGAGCCGGACACAATGCCCGCTTCCTCGCGCAACTGCCGATCGATATCTACGAGTTGCGCCTTCAATTCCTTGATACGGGGATGGCCGCCAAGCAGTGTGGAAGATTGTTCGGCAAGCTGGCTGCGCAGCGTGGCGCGCCGCTCCGACAATCCGCGGATCCGCTCTGAATTGAGAATTTCGGAAGCTTCGATCGGCCTGCCGGTATCGAGCATCTGCTTGATCAGCCGCGCCTTGGTTTCCGCGTCCGCTTTCAGTGCGCGCGCGTTGATGAGCTGGGTGTTGAGCTCGCCCATCTGCTGGTTGGACAGCGTCGTGTTGTTGGTGCCGACGAACAGGCTCGACTTGGAACGAAACTCCTCGACACGCGATTCGGCCTCCGAAACCTCCTGGCGCAACTCGTCGATCCTGCGGGTATAAAACTTGACAGCGTCCTTTGCCTGATCCTGCCGCGCGTCCTGCTGCAGCACCAGATAACCTTCCGCAATCGAGTTGGCGACGCGGACGGCCAGATCGGGATCGCGCGACTGGAATTCGATAACGATGACGCGGGACTTGTCGACCGCATAGGCCGTGAAGCGCTCGTAATAGGCCTCCAGCACGCGCTCTTCCGGGGTGAGCGAAAACGGATCGCGCCCGATGCCGATCAAGGCCAGCAACGACTTGATCGGCGACGAACCACGCAAAACGGGGTCGAATTCCGGAAGTTCGGCGAGCCTGTTCTTCCTGATGATTTCGCGAGCGAGATCGCGCGACTGCACCAGTTGCACCTGGCTGGTGACGGCTTCGGCGTCGAGCGCACTGCGTTCCTCGCCACGTTCGCCATTGGGCCGCAGGAACACGTTCTCGCGCCCGTCGACCAGAATGCGCGCTTCGGATTTATAGCGCGGCGTGATCATGTTGACCGCGGTGAGCGATCCCACCAGGGCCAACACCGTCGGGACGATGATCCAGCCCCGCTTGCGCATCAGCGCATGGCCGAGCGCCCGCAGATCGAGATCGCCGGATAAGGCGGCAACCGAAGGGGTGGCGACGGGCTTCGAAGCCAAGGGCGCGGGCCCGACCACCGCCCGCTGCACCACCGGCTCGTCCTTGCCTGCTCGCCAGAACGCCAAACGCATCGCACACTCCCGCGGACGCCAACTGCCGGTCCACCCAAACCCGGGAGCGAGTACACTTGATTATGGTTGCCGCTGAGTTAATTCGCCCCATTTTTGCTGGCCCTGAGGACCGGCCGTTGGTGTACCGTCACTTTTTGTTAACCATCGAAGGCCTTAATCTGGCGGCAAGATTTTCGGGATTCCCGCGATGCAAGGCGCACTCTCCTCCAACTTACGTCTGGTTGCTGCGCCCTTCTCCGCCGGCCCACGCTGGTTTTGAATCATGCCTTTTGTCGACGGTCAGCCGCTTCGGATCCTGCACGCCACGCGCGCGCCTGTCGGCGGCATCTTTCGTCACATCCTCGATCTCGCCAACGGCCAGGCCGATCGCGGCCATCACGTCGGCATCATCGCCGACAGCCTCACCGGCGGCGAGCGCGCCGAGCAGGCGCTGGCGGAAATCGCCCCGCGCCTCAAGCTCGGCGTCCATCGCACGGCGATCCGTCGCGAACCGCTCCCGACCGACTTGCTGGTGTGGGCCCGCTTCCAGCGCATGATCCGCGAACTGAAGCCCGACGTGCTGCACGGCCACGGCGCCAAGGCAGGCACCTTCATGCGCTTCAGGACCGCCAGTCGCGACCGCATCCGGGTCTACACCCCGCATGGCGGATCGCTGCACTATCCGCTGTCGACAGTGAAAGGTAACATCTACGCCCGCGTCGAACGCGCACTGATGAACGATACCGACCTGTTCCTGTTCGAAAGCGCGTTTGCGCGCGATACCTATCAGCGCACCATCGGCACCCCGAAGGGCCTGGTAAAATGCGTCTTCAACGGCGTCACCGCAGCCGAATTCGATCCGGTCGTGAAGGCTGATGATGCCACCGACCTGATCTACGTCGGCGAGTTCCGCCACATCAAGGGCGCCGACCTCCTGATCGACGCAGTGGCCAAGCTGCGCGCCGCCGGACATCCGGTGACGCTGACGCTCGCCGGCGACGGCGAGGAAAGCGCAAGCCTCAAAGCCCAGGTGGAACGGCTCGGCCTCGGCGAGGCCGTGCGGTTCATCGGCCACGTCAAGGCGCGCTACGGCTTCTCCAAGGGCTCGCTGCTGGTGGTTCCTTCCCGTGGAGACTCGATGCCCTATGTCGTGATCGAGGCGGCGGCGGCCGGCATTCCCATGATCGCCGCCAAGGTCGGCGGCATCCCCGAGATTTTCGGTGAGCATGGCGACGCCCTGTTTGCGCCTGGTAACACCGCTGCAATGGCCGATGCCATCGAAGCCGCACTGAAGGATGCGGCCGCAACGCGAGAGCGCGCGAAATCGTTGCGCGAGCGAATCTTCATGCATTTCTCGCAGAAGGCGATGGTCGAAGGCGTGTTTGCCGGCTACCGCGAGGCGTTTGGAAATCGTTAACCGTACGTTACCGCCGTAACCGTTTCTTCCGATTTGTCACTTAAGCCGTGGTGTGGGGAATTCCGCACCGGCAGGCACGCTCCTCTGTGCTTGCTTCCAGAACGGACGTGGACAAGTGGAACCGATTAACGCACGCTCGATGCTCGATGCCGCGGCGACGGCCGCGATGACCGCCACCGCCGGTCACCCGCCGCTCGAACGGCGCCGCCGGCTTACGCCGGCCGCCATCGCCGTCAGCAGCCAGAAGGTCGGCCGCGCCTACTCGCCGATCGTGATCGCAGGCGTGGTCCGCGTCATCGACTTTGTTGTTCTCTCCGCGATCGGAATCGCGCTCTATTTCGGATATGTCGTCCCGATCAGCGGCTTTGCCTGGGAGTTCCTCGCAGCAATCATCGGCATGGCCGCGACAGCCGTGATCTGCTTCCAGGCCGCCGATCTCTACCAGGTGCAGTTGTTCCGCGGCCATCTGCGACAGATCACCCGGTTAATCTCGTCCTGGGCTTTGGTGTTCCTGCTGTTCATCGGCGCATCCTTCATCGCCAAGCTCGGCAGCGAAATCTCGCGGCTCTGGCTCACGGCGTTTTTCTTCTCGGGCCTTGCCGCGCTGGTGACCGGGCGGCTGTTTTTGCGCTCGCTGGTGCGCGGCTGGGCCCGTCAGGGCAAGCTCGATCGCCGCACCATCATCGTGGGCGCTGACGAGAACGGCGAAGATCTGGTCCGGGCGCTCCAGATCCAGGATGATTCCGATATCAAGGTGCTCGGGGTGTTCGACGACCGCAACGACGACCGCGCCATGGATACCTGCGCCGGCAGCCCCAAGCTCGGCAAGGTCGACGACATCGTCGAACTGGCGCGCCGCACCCGTATCGACCTCGTGCTGTTTGCGCTGCCGATCTCGGCCGAGACCCGCATCCTCGAAATGCTCAAAAAGCTGTGGGTGCTGCCGGTCGACATCCGGCTTTCGGCCCATACCAACAAGTTGCGTTTCCGTCCCCGCTCCTATTCCTATCTCGGCCAGGTGCCGACACTCGACGTATTCGAGGCGCCGATCACCGACTGGGACCTGGTGATGAAGTGGCTGTTCGACCACGTCGTCGGCTTCGCGATCCTGGTGCTGGCATTGCCGGTGATGGGGCTGGTCGCGCTCGCGGTCAAGCTCGACAGTCCGGGGCCGGTGCTGTTCCGCCAGAAGCGGTTCGGCTTCAACAACGAGCGCATCGACGTCCTCAAATTCCGCTCCATGTATCACCATCTGGCCGATCCGGCCGCCGCCAAGATGGTGACGAAGAACGACGCGCGCGTCACCCGCGTCGGGCGCTTCATCCGCAAGACCAGCCTCGACGAATTGCCGCAGCTGTTCAACGTCGTGTTCAAGAGCAACCTCTCGCTGGTCGGCCCGCGCCCGCATGCCGTGCAGAGCAAGCTGCAGAGCCGGCTGTACGACGAGGCCGTCGACGGCTACTTCGCGCGTCACCGCGTCAAGCCGGGCATCACCGGCTGGGCGCAGATCAACGGCTGGCGCGGCGAAGTCGACACCGACGAGAAGATCCAGAAGCGCGTCGAGTTCGATCTCTATTACATCGAGAACTGGTCGGTGTTGTTCGACCTTTACATCCTGCTCAAGACGCCGGTGGCGCTGATCACCAAGAGCGAGAACGCGTATTGAGACCTCGCCGTCATTCTGCGTCTTAGTTAGTTGAGTTGCGTGAGTATGTAATGGCGTATGCGGCAACAGCCGGGAATTTCCACGCGCCTGCGACGGCGGCCCCCGGCGTGCTGGCCTTGCAGCGCGCGCTGGTGTGGCTCGCCGGCGCATCGATCGCCATCGTCTTCATCGAACCATCGCCCTACGAGATCGTCACGCTGCTGGCCACCGTGATCTTTTTCGCGACGGGCCTGCGGATGCGGCTGGTATTCGTTCCGCTGCTTCTGCTGCTGTTCCTGATCAATATCGGCTACACCATCAGCTCAGTCGCCGTGTTCGACCGACCCAGCGTGCCGAACTGGATCATGACGTCCTGGTACATGGCGATATCAGTCGTGTTGTTCGCCATGGTGATCTCGGAGGATACCGCCGCCCGGCTCGACATGCTCCGGCGCGGTCTCGTCGTCGGCGGGGTGATTGCCTCGCTCGCGGGCATTGCCGGCTATTTCAACCTCGTTCCGGGCGGGCGCGATCTGCTGACGCTGTATGACCGCGCCCGCGGCACGTTCAAGGACCCGAACGTGCTCGGCGCGTTCCTGATTCTGCCGGCGGTGCTCGCGCTGCAAAGCGTCGTCACCGACCGGTTCGGCAGGTCGCTCCGCAGCGCGATCGCCTTCGGCATCATCTCGCTGGCCATCCTGCTGTCGTTCTCGCGCGCGGCGTGGGGCCAATTGATCGTCGTTTCCGGCTTCATGCTCGTGTTGATGGTGTTGACCGGTCGCTCACAGGCGCAGCGCTCACGCATCATCATCACCGCGATCGTTGCCGTCGTTCTGGCGGCCGCGCTCGTCGCGGTACTATTGTCGCTGAGCTCGGTGGCGGACCTGTTCAAGCAGCGCGCCAGCTTCGACCAGAGTTACGACACCGGCCGCTTCGGCCGGTTCGGCCGACATGTTCTCGGCGCGGAGATGGCGCTCGGACTGCCGCTCGGCATCGGACCGCTGCAGTTCAACCGCTTCTTCCCGGAAGATACCCACAATTCCTATTTGAACGCATTCATGTCGGGCGGCTGGCTCGCCGGCGTCTGCTACCCGGCGCTCGTCTTCGTCACCGTGCTGACCGGGTTCCGCTATATCTTTGTCCGCGTACCGTGGCAGCCGGCCTATATCGCGATCTTCACCGCTTTCGTCGGCACCGTCGGCGAGAGCTTTATCATCGACACCGACCATTGGCGCCACTTCTGGATGATGCTCGGCACCATGTGGGGCATGTTCGTTGCCGCTGAACGGTGGAAGGCGGGCGCCGCGCCCGCGCCCACGGCGCCTGCGAAAGCCACCTGGGGAGCTACTTCTCCACCGTGAACGTCAATCCCGCGTGATCGACGAGGCGCTTGATCAGTCTGTCCTGCATCGCGGCCCCCGGCGTCCAGATTCCCGCCGGCACGTCGGGCGTATCGCGCAGCAGGCAGATGGCACACTCTGATATCATCTTCGAGGTCGAGCCATAGCCGGGATCGCGGTCGCCCTTCACCGCGGCGCGGACCTGCCGGCCGTCGGGCGCAATCGCGACATAGAGCAGATCGTAGCGCCCGTTCTCGCGCTCCTCCTTTGACGGTCCTTCGCCCGGCTTCGGCGCATCGGGTCCGGTCTTTTCGGTGTTGGCGGCCATCACGAGTTTGGTGTTGGCCTCGCCCCTTTCGCCGTCGCCTGTCAGCACCATCTCGTCGTAGACGAACTCTTTTCCATAGGGAAATCCCATCAGCATGTTCGAGCGATGCACGTTACGGGTGTTGATGAGCGCCATCATGAAGGGGGCTGCCCAGGACTTCAGGTCTTGCTCGTAGAGCGGCTTGCTGCCCGGCGGCTGCTTCGGCCCCTTGAAGCCGGGCGTCAGCGCGAACGCATCCTTGAGGATCGCCACGAGGCTGAGATCCTTGGCGACTGCCTCGAACGTCGCCTTGGCGCTCGCCGCGGTGCCGCCGGACAGCGTGCCGCGCATGTCGCGCACACGGCCCTTGACGCGGGACGCCGGCGCACCGAACACCCGTTTCGCTTCCTCCTGCACGAAAAAAGCGCCGAGTTCGAACGGCACCGAATCGAACCCGCACGAGAAAATGATGCGGGCGCCGCTCGCCTTCGCTGCCGCCTCATGCTTGTCGATCATCTGCCGCATCCACAGCGGCTCGCCGCAGAGATCGAAATAGTCGGTGCCGGAGGCCACGCAAGCCGCCAGCAGTTCGTTACCGTAGAACTGATAGGGGCCGACCGTCGAGATCACCGACTTCGTCTGATCGACCATCGCCTTCAACGATGCCGGATCGGCCGCATCGGCCACGATCAGCGGCGTGTCCGCCGGCGCGCCGATCGCGTCACGAACGGCGGCGAGCTTGTCCTTGCTGCGCCCGGCCATGGCCCATTTCAGGCTCGTGTCGCCCTTGTAATGCGCGGCGAGATATTCGGCGACGAGCTGCCCGGTGAAACCGGTGGCGCCGTAGACGACGATGTCGAATTTCGACGAAGACATAGACTGGTTTCCTTCAGGTGATCACTTATTCTTCCATCATTGCGAGCCACCCGGTCGGCGCGAAGTGCCGCCGGGTGACAGGCTCCGCAAAGCAATCCATCTCGCCGCGGAAAAGAAGGAAGAATGGATTGCTTCGTCGCTACGCTCCTCGCAATGACGACGCAATCCGTTTTGAACTTATTTCTTGGCGTACGAAACACCCATGCCGGCGCGCACGTCGGCCTGGATGCCATAGGGCGCGATCGGATAGCGCAAACCGTTCTTGGCAAGCTGCTTCATGCCGACGATCGCCTTGGCGAGATGCTCCGGCTTGAGCGCCATCAGCATCTCCTCGTCAGGCACGCCGCCATAGCGCCGCTCGGCAAAGCACGGCAGCGAGAGCGACGGCTCGCCGGTCTTGAGCGCCCTTCCCCAGGAATCCGCGCAGGCGGTTTCGCCAACGACACCCCATTCGAACTTCTTGTAGCCGGTATATTGCAGGCCGTTGATCAGGATGATCATCTGGCCGGGCGTGGCGTAGACGAGGCAGATGTCCGGCGGGTCGAGCCGGCCGCTGGTGAGCGGGCTCACCGCCATCGCCTGATAGCGGCCGAACGGCACGACATCCAGCGCCTCCTGGCGCTTGCGGGCATCTTCCGCGGTGCCGTGCCAGACCCCGACATAGTTTTCGCCGGCGAGAAACTTTTCATCCTGCGGCGCCAGCCCGATCACGGCGCGGCATTGCGCGCCCACCAAATCGTCACCCGTGATGCCGACGGTCCAGCCGAGCCGCGAGGCCATGCTGACGATCTGGTCGGTGGTATGCACCGCCGAGGGCCGCCGGATTTTCGGGATCGCCGTCATCTCCTCGACGCGGGCGAACATCTTGATGCCGATCACCGTCGTTTTCAGGCGAAGCAGGCTGTTGAGGTCGGCCACCATGCCGGCCAGATCGAACGTTTCCGACGGTGTCTGTTGTTGCATGTCGTCAACTCCCAAAACAGCGCATTGGACAAGCGCCTTAGCCAATTGTAACCCGGCCCGATGGGCGTTGCGACCTCTTACTTCGCCGCCGGCCCCGGCAGCAATTCATCGATCTTTCCGGTCAGGCGGTAGGCGATGAGGCCCATCCATTCGCGGATCGCAAGGTCGGTCCGCGCCAGTCCCTCGACGGTGACATGCGAGAGCGTCATCATATCGTCGCGTCCGCCGACGCGCCAATCGACGGGATAGGGCTCGACCGCAAATCCCGCCTTTCGAAACAGGCCGACCGAGCGCGGCATATGAAAGGCCGAGGTGACCAGAACCCAGCGCTCGCCTGCCTTCGGCGCAACCAGCGCCTTGGAAAATTCGGCGTTCTCCTGCGTGTTGCGCGATTGCCGTTCCATGATCAGCCGCGATTTGTCGACACCGAGGCTTTCGAAGATGGCGCCGGCGAAATCGGCTTCCTTTGCATCGTTCGAAATCAGATTGGCGCTGCCGCCGGAAAAGACCACGCGCGCGTTCGGGTAGCGCCTGGCCAGCGCTGCGGCGGCAATGATGCGATCGGGCGCACCCCGCACCACCGGCGTGCCATGCGCCACGGAGAGATCGGGTTCGATCGATGCCCCGAGAATGATAATACCGTCAGGCGCGCCGCGGCTCACGTCCCATTGCGGAAAACGCTGTTCCAGCGGGTAGAGCAACGCCTTTCCGAGCGGCGACAGCCCGCAGATCACCAAAAGCAGCACGGACGCAATCACCAGCTTGCGACCGAGCGACGCAAAGCGCGTCGCCATCAGAACGGCGCCGACGACCCCGATCGCGATCAGGAAATTCGTCGGCAACAGCAAATAGCCGAGCGTCTTGGACAGAACAAAAAACAAAGCAGGCCTCGCGAATTGGTAAAGCCGTCTTACGCGGGCTTGCCCCGCGTATCCATCCTCTTCGCAAAGGCCCCTTCGGAAAAGATGGATTGCTGGACCGAGTCTTGCAGTGACAGACTGAGCAGTACCTTCTCCGGCAAGAAAGCCCCCCGCATGTCCGCTCATCACCTGCATTCCAGCCCCGAAACCTGCCACTGGGGCTATTTCGACGCGCAATTGAAGCCCGTGCTGACCATCGCCAGCGGCGACGAGGTCACCATCGACACCGTCAGCGGCGGGCCCGAGGTCGTACCCGACCAATCCAGCTTTCACGTCCCGCCCGAACTCCTGGACATTCATGCGAAATGCGAGCGGAAACTGCAGGGGCATATTCTCACCGGCCCGGTTGCGGTCGCCGGCGCCGAGCCGGGCGACGTGCTGGAAGTCGACATCCTCGATGTCCAGCTCCGGCAGGATTGGGGCTGGAATCTGATCCGCCCGCTGGCGGGCACCCTGCCCGACGACTTTCACGAAACACGGATCCTGAACATTCCGCTCGACCGCGAGCGGATGGTGGGCCGGTTGCCCTGGGGCCTCGACCTGCCGCTCAAGCCGTTCTTCGGCGTGATGGGCGTGGCGCCGCCGCCCGGCTGGGGCCCCATCACGTCGCTGATCCCGCGCGCCATGGGCGGCAATCTCGACAACAAGGAACTCGGCGCCGGCGCCAAACTGTATCTGCCGGTGTTCACGGCCGGCGCGCTGTTCTCCTGTGGCGACGGCCACGGCGTGCAGGGCGACGGCGAAGTCTGCGTCACCGCGATCGAAACCGCCCTCCAAGGCCGCTTCCGCCTGACGCTCCGCAAGGATCTGCGGCTCGATTATCCCCGCGCGGAAACCGTCGATCACTACATGACGATGGCGATGGATCCCGATCTCGATCAATGCGCGGTGCGCGCGCTGCGCGACATGATCGTGCTGCTCGGCGAAAAGCGCAATTTATCGCGTGAGGATGCCTACACGCTATGCAGCCTTGCCGCCGATCTGCGCGTGACGCAGACCGTCAACGGCAGCAAGGGCATTCACTGCATGATCGCGAAGTCGGTGGTGCACGGCTAAAGTCGTTGGGTCAAAACTCCGAGCGCAGTTGCAGCCTTGCATGAAACGTCACGCTGGTCTTCCCGACCAGCGCCGTGCCGTTCACATCAGCCGTGTCGGCCGAATAGACGCCGGTGAAGCCACAGGTCACTTCACGCCCGCCGAACAACGGCAGTACGCCTGCGGATTTCGTATGCTCGGTGGTGATCAATTCGCCGCGCCATTTGCCGTGATCGCCGCGATACGAGCCCGTGTAAAAGAAATATGAATCGCCGCCGGCGATCTTGCCGTCGTGCAGGACGATCACGCCACTGGCCCGGCCATGCCCGCCGTCTGTCATCTCGATCTGGATGGTGTAGAGCCCGTTCTTGACCGTCATTACGCCCTGCCATCGTCCCCGGACATCATCGGCATTTGCGGTCGTATCAGGCAATCAAGAAATGGGTGTGCGGCTGAATCGTTTCGCCGCTGACGCGAACCGGGCCCGGGACCTCCGGCGCGCCGCGGACAACGGCCGCCAAATTGATCCACAGACCCTTGACGGCATTTTTAACCGCGATTCCAATTGGATAGAAAGCTATCCACAAGCCGTTTGACTCATGTGTGCAAAACTAAATAGAGTCTAAATAGTAACTTTTCAGTACACCGTTTAAAAGTTAGCGTTCCCCATGGCTACAGAAAAAGCCGAAACCGACCGCATTCCCGTTACGTTGGCGCTCTCGACCATCAACTATCTCGAAAGACTGGTGAGACAGGGCACCCACGGCACCAGCGTTCCCGGCGTCGCTAGAACATTGATCGAGGAAGGCATTCGGCTCGCCATCAAGGACGGGTTGCTTGCGATCCGCGACAATGGAAAGGCGTCCTGACGGCAAACGGGGATGCGGCGGTTCACACAGAATGTGGAACCGAAAACATGCTTACGAACGTACCGACCTGGACCACCGATCGCGTCGAATTGCTGAAGAGTCATTTTGAAGCCGGCCTCACCTGCCGCGAGATCGCAGCCAGCATTGGCGTCAGCCGCAACGCCGTGATCGGCAAGCTCGCCCGGCTCCATTTGACCCGCGGGCCGGCGCGCGCGGAACCCCGCCCCACCAAGGCGGCGCGGGACCGCTCCCGAAAATCCATTCCGCGCCTGCAGTACCAGATCCTGCAGGCCGTCTACGAAGACCCGCAGCCGCCGACCCAGGAAGATCCCATCGCCAGCGAGTTCCGCTGCTCGCTGCTCGAACTCAGCAACGAGCGATGCCGCTGGCCGATCAGCACGCCCGGTGCCGAGGATTTCTGCTTCTGCGGCAATCCGCCGGTGGAGGGCATGCCCTATTGCTCGGGCCACCACCGCCTCGCTTACCGTCCCGGCTCGCGCCAGCGCGTCGTGAGAGAATCGGGCAACCGGTTCGCATAACGCGATTGCACAGCAGAGAGAAGCGCATCGGTTCTGAATCGATCAGAACCGATCGCCTGCTATCCCAACCGCCAGCCGACCTCTTCCGAAAAGCTGTGGTAGAATTCCGGCGTGTAGGCCTTTTCCGGGGCCTGCCGCACCCTCTCATCGAGCTTGTGGGCATCATCGCCGACCAGAATGCGCCAGCGCTCGGCCTTGACGCCGTCAAGGATGATTTTGGCCGCGGCCGCCGCCGTGGTCGGCGCCTCGTCACGAAACTTGCGCGCGCGGTCGAGCGCGATGTTCTGGATATCGCCATCCGACATCGGCGCGGTGTCGATTCCCATGCCTTGCAGGCGCTGCCGCGTCGCCAGGATTTCGTTCGGAGTCAACGCGTCGGATTCCGATCCGCTCTGGATCTTGCGCGAATTCGAAACAATCGAGGTGCCGATATGGCCGGGCATCACAACCGAACACTTGATGTGCGGGGCGTTGAGCCGCAGGTCCGTCATCAGCGCTTCGCTAAACCCTTTCACCGCGAACTTGGCGGCGCTGTAGGCGGTGTGCGGAACGCCGAGACCGACGGAGGCCCAAAACCCGTTGACGCTCGATGTGTTGACGATATGCGCCTCGTCGGCCTTCATCATCAGCGGCAGGAAGGTGCGGACGCCGAGATAGACACCGCCCCAGCAGATGTTGAAGGTACGTTCCCACTGCTCGCGCGTGTTGGTGAACAGGCTGCCGCCGCCGCCGATGCCGGCGTTGTTGAACAGCAGATGGATCTTGTCGGTCGCCTGCTGCTCGATCAGCTCGTCGCGAAAACGCTGCAGATGGGCCTCGATCGAGACGTCGGCGACATGGGTCGTCACGCGCAGGCCCTGCGGCAGCTTTTCCGCCTCGCACAGCCGCCTGGTTTCGGCCATCGCCTCCACCGACACGTCGCACATCGCGACGTTGCAGCCCTCGGCCACGAGCTGGCGCGCGAGCTCGCGGCCCATGCCCGTGCCGCCCCCGGTGATCACGGCGAATTTTCCGGCAAAATCCTTCATGGAGATCGTTACCTCGGTTTTGTTTTTCTGAGTTGGAGCTCATGCCAATGGAGCCCGTACGTGAGGACAGTAGCAGGTGGAAACCGCCGGTAAAGCGCGGGCAGGTTTCGTAGCGCGGAATTACTCGGCGGCCTCGCGCGAGCCGCCGAGCGCACCCAGCCCTTCCAGCGCCTGCCGGATGGCCCCCTGCTGCGCGGGCGACGCTTCCGGCATCGGCGCGCGCGAGAACGTGGGCGGCAATCCCTGCAGCGACTGCGCGTAGCGCGTGCAGGCCGGCAGATTGTCGGAGACGATCGCGTTCCACAGCGTCAGCAGCTTCTGGTGCAGTTCGAGCGCGCGCGCGTGATTGCCCGCCTTGACCGCGTTCCAGAGTTCGACGGACGCGTGCGGCGCCGCGCTCAGGATCGCTGCGATCGAACCATGGGCGCCGAGTGCATAAGACGGATACATCAGCGCGTCGACGGCGCTGAAAATCAGCTTGTCCGGCGCCATCATCATGAGATCGGCGAACAGCTTCAGGTCGCCCGCGCTCTGCTTGACGCCGACCACCAGCGGCACCTCGGTCATGATCCGCGTCAGCAGTGCCGGCGACAGATAGGACCATGGCACCACGTTGTAGATGATGATCGGCATCCCGGTTTCATCGGCCATGCGGCGGAAGTGATCGACCATCGCCTGGTCGTCCGGCTTGAACAGATAGTGCACCGGCGTCACCTGCAGCGCAGCCACGTCCATGTCGCGAACCAGTTTGCCGCGCCGGATCGCGTCGCGCGTGGAATCGACGATGATGCCGGCGATCACGGGCGCGCGCCCTTTCGCGGCTTCCACAGTGGCCGCCACCAGGTCGCGATATTCCTCGTGGTCGAGCGTATGCCCCTCGCCGGTCGAACCGCCCGCCGCCATGCCGTGGCTGCCGGCGCCGATCAGCCAGTCGACCTGGGGCGCGACGAGCTTGAAATCGATCTCGCCATCCTTGCGGAACGGCGTCGTCATCGGCGGTATCACGCCGCTCGGACGTGCTTTCATGGGGTGACCCTCGCTGTTTCCATCCGCTGTGTAGCGGGATGTATCCCCCGCCTTCACCCAACAAGCCTACCCAAGGTCGGCACCGCGATCCAGTTGCGGAATTGACACGGCGGGCGGCGGAAGCGTCGCACCGGCCATTTACTTGATCTGGAGCAAGGGCGCCTTCGCCGCACTGGACGATGAATAGGGACTATCGGAGGCCAAACTGTATGCGTAATCACCTGCTTCGGATCGGCCGGTATCATTTGATCCTGACCGCGAGCCTAGCCGCGACGTCGTGCCTTGCGGCCGATCCCGACCAGGGCGAGACGCTCGCCAGGCGCTGGTGTGCGGACTGCCATCTGGTCGCGACCGATCAGAAAGCAGCGACCACCGACGCACCGCCGTTCGCCGCCATCGCCAGGCGGCCAGACTTTGATCTCGCGAAGATCGAATTCTTCCTACGCGACCCCCATCCGAAAATGCCGAACATGACGCTCGGCCGGGCCGAGTCAGCGGATATCGCGGCCTATATCGCGACGCTGAAATAGACGCTTGGAGAATTATTTCGGACCGGGACTTGAACCTCGAGCGGGAGGCCGCGACCTAGATACCAGCGGCGATTTATAGGAGACCCCTATATGACCCCTTGGCACGATACCATGGTCGATCGGCCGGAAGCGGATGGTGCGGCCTATGTCACGGGCTGGACCGTCAGCGGCGTTTTTGTACTCGGCGCTATTGTTGCCGTCTGGATTCTCGGCATCTAGCTGCGCGCGAAACGCCCTAGTTCCCATCGCACCAGGCAGGCCACCTTCACCAGGCGACCTGCCGGTGTAGCCGCATTGGCGGATGACGCGTCGGTCGCCCGGAGCTTTTGCTCCGGCGCTGCGATTTGTTCCTTGATGCGCTTCAGGGACTCTTCGTCGGTGATCCTTCGCGCCGTCTGCCGATGGCGCATGATTTTCATTTCGAGTTCGACGCGCTGGTTTGCGTGGGGCATGGCGAAAAATCCATTGTCTTCAGAAGACGATGGACGGCCATATTTGTTTCAGGGGACCACGTTGGAGCGTTCCAAATCTCGCCGAGCCGACCGGCGCCCCTACAGCCTGAGTGCCGTCAGGATCAAGGCGGTGATCAGCACAGCAATTCCCACGGACGTGACCGCGAAAAATATTCTGGGCATGAGAGCCACCATATTGCCTGATCCTTGCGTGACGCTGACGGCTTTCACCGGGCCGGAACGCACGCCATCCCGCATTGGAATACGCGTCGCACCTTTGCGCCCGGCTGAAAAACTCCAGCGTCGTGGTTCGATTTACACTTTGGGTAAACGCGTGGTGGAATTCGAGACGCGCACTCACACAAACACGGGAGCGCAAAGCTCTCAGTCGCTGACAGTCACCATGATCCGCGCGGCCATAATGGAATCTGTAACGTCTGCGCACGTCCGATGCACGACATTTTTTGCAGAGGCGTGACGAAAGGATGAAGGAACCGATCAGACTGTTTTTATCGCCAAGACTCTGAAACATGAGCACGCGCACCAGCGGCAAGTACCAACGACCCATCGACCCCGCGTTAATAACCAACCAGTTGATAAACCTCGTATTGTCGCCTGGTTCATTTGCTGCCCGGTCGTTCCGCTGGTCGTGATGGCGCCGTCTGCAAATTCGCGGCCGGCCTTCCTGCTCGGCCGTATCGATTTATCGAAGCGCCGTCGATCAAAGCCGGCGAACCGGCACCTCATGCCTTGGAACAGATCTCGGGGCTCGCCTTGGATGAAGATGGCGCGACTGCTCGCCAAGGCGAGCCCGAGCGCCGGTCAAACCTTAACGGGTCAACGGGAACAGACCGGCTGCGGCTTCATTAAGCCGGTCGCGCGCGCCTTGCGCCGGGCGCTGATCGCAGCTAATGGAACGGCATCGGAGCGTGGCGCAGCCCGGTTAGCGCACTAGTCTGGGAGACTAGGGGTCGGAGGTTCAAATCCTCTCGCTCCGACCATTTAACCTACTGATTCCCTTAAGTTTCTGATTTGCTTCCCGGGGCGTGGCGGGGCCTACCCCATGTTGGAGGCGGTCTGCCCGGCGCGTAGCCAAAGCGGCTGAGCGCGTCGCCGCCGTCCCTCAGCCGTCCTTGATCGCATTGTCCAATAATTGGCGGCAGGCAACCAGGTCCTGCAGCACCCGCTCCAGGCGCTCGCGGTCGGCGTCCGACGGCCCGGGCTTGCCCTTGACGAACGGCAGCAACATGCCGTCATCGTCGGTGTCGACGAAACGGTAGTCGATTTCCTTCTCGTCGTTTTCGTCGTCCTCGTCCTCGGGCTCGGCGTCGGCAGTCGGCGCATCAGCCTCCTCGTCGGGCTCCTGCAGGCTGAGGCCGATCGCCTCCTCGACCGCGCCGAACGTGACAGCGGAGGCCTGGTCGGCAAGACCCTGCACCGACTTGATGCCATGTTCTTTCAGGATCCGCTGCACGCCGCGGATGGTGTAGCCCTCGCCATAGAGCAGCCGGCGGATGCCCTTGAGCAGGTCAACGTCGTCGGGGCGATAATAGCGCCGTCCGCCGCTTCGTTTCATCGGCTTGATCTGAGCGAACCGCGTCTCCCAGAACCGCAGCACGTGCTGGGGAATGTCGAGTTCTTCCGCGACTTCGCTGATGGTGCGGAACGCATCCGGCGCCTTGTCCAAATGCCAGCTCCTCTCAACTCATCTCGTTGGTGAAGACGCAGTACTCGACTTGTTAAGTGAAGGTTATGGCGCGAACTCGCTAATCGGCCTTGCCTTCGCCATTTCCGACCGCATGGCCGTTGATGCGCTGCTTCAGAATGGCCGATGGCTTGAACACCATCACACGGCGCGGCGAGATCGGCACTTCCGTACCGGTCTTCGGATTGCGTCCGATACGCTGACCCTTCTTGCGCACCATGAAGGAACCGAACGATGACAGCTTCACCGTCTCGCCCTTCTCTAGGCAATCGGTAATCTCTTTCAAAACGAGCTCGACAAACGCCGACGATTCCGTGCGCGACAGGCCCACCTTCTGGTAGACCGCCTCGCATAGATCGACGCGTGTGACTGTTTTTCCGGTCCCGGTCATCGCCTGCCCCGCACTCTCGGCGAACAATTTATTCTCTGAAATTATGAGGTTAGCTTGCAATGGTCAACAGCGAGCATCATGCAGACGCATGAAACCCCGCCACAATTTTATTCGAATGTGTGAAGTTACGCCTACCAGCGCACGAGCGCGGAACCCCAGGTGAAGCCGCCGCCCATGGCTTCGAACAGCACCAGATCGCCCTTCTTCACACGGCCGTCCTTGACGGCCACATCAAGCGCCAGCGGGATCGACGCCGCCGACGTGTTGCCGTGCAGGTCGACGGTCAACACCACCTTCTGCGGCGCAATATGAAGCTTGTGCGCCGACGCATCGATGATTCGCTTGTTGGCCTGATGCGGAACGAACCAGTCGATCGAATCGGCCGTTGCGCCGGTCGCTTCGAACGCATCGACGATCACGTCGGTGATCATGCCGACCGCGTGCTTGAACACTTCACGGCCTTCCATCCGGAGATGGCCAACGGTCTGGGTGGTGGAAGGACCGCCGTCGACGAACAGTTTGGCCTTGTGCCGGCCGTCCGAGCGCAGATGCGTGGTGAGCACGCCGCGGTCGGAAGGCTTGCCGGGCTGCTCCTGCGCCTCGAGTACGATCGCACCGGCGCCGTCGCCGAACAGCACGCAGGTACCGCGATCGTTCCAGTCGAGGATCCGTGAAAAAGTCTCGGCTCCGATCACCAGCGCGCGCTTGTAGGCGCCGGCGCGCAGAAAATTGTCGGCGGTCGCGAGCGCGAAGACGAAGCCGGAGCACACCGCCTGCAGATCGAAGGCGGCGCCGTGATGGATGCCGAGCCCGTTCTGGACGGCGACCGCAGTCGCCGGAAAGGTGTTGTCCGGCGTCGAGGTCGCGAGCACGATCAGGTCGATTGCCTGCGCATCGAGCCCTGCATGTTCCAGCGCGGCGCGCGCGGCATTCATCGCCAGATGCGACGTGAACTCACCTTCGGCCGCGATGTGGCGCTGGCGAATTCCAGTGCGCTGAACGATCCAATCGTCCGACGTGTCGATCCGGGCAGCGAGTTCGGCATTGGTCAGCACCTTCTGCGGCAGGTAGGAGCCGCAACCCAGCACGACCGAACGTTTCGCAGTCACGAGACAACCTCCTGCGCGGTCTGTGCCCGTGCACTGCCGTCGCGATTGAGCATTCCATTGATCTTGGTGAGGAGATCGTTGCGGACCGTCTCATAACCAACATTTATGGCGTAGGCAAAGCCTTCGGCATCCGCTCCCCCGTGGCTCTTGACCACCATGCCGGTCAGCCCGAGCAGCACGCCGCCATTGAGCCGGTTCGGGTCGAGCTTTTCCCGCAGCGCCCTGAAGGCGCCACGTGCGAGCCAGTAGCCGATCCTGGCGCTCCATGATTTCGATATTTCGGCGCGGAGAACGTCGACGATCTGGCGCGCCGTGCCCTCGGCAGCCTTGAGTGCAATATTGCCGCTGAAGCCTTCCGACACGATGACATCGGCCGCGCCTTTGCTGATGCCGTCGCCCTCGACGAAGCCGATATATTCGAGCTGCGGGAGGTTCATCGCGCGCAGCATTTCGCCCGCCTCGCGAATCTCCTCGTGGCCCTTGACCTCTTCGACGCCGATATTGAGCAGGCCGACGGTCGGCCGCGGCCGATCGAACAGCACGCTCGCCATCGCGCTGCCCATCACGGCCATATCGACCAGATGCTGCGCGTCGCCTCCGATGGTCGCGCCGAGATCCAGCACCACGGAAACGCCCCGCTTGGTCGGCAATACCGCGGCAATCGCCGGACGGTCGATTCCAGGCACCGTGCGCAGGCAGAACCGCGCCATCGCCATCAATGCGCCGGTGTTGCCGGCCGAGACCGCAACGTCGGCCTCGTCCTTCTTCACTGCCTCGATTGCCAGCCACATGGACGAGGTCTTGCGACCGCGGCGCAGCGCCTGGCTCGGCTTGTCGTGCATGCTGATGGCGACGTCGGTATGGATGACGCGCGAGGCCGCCTTGAGCGCCGGATACCTGGCCAGTTCGGGATCGATGCAGGCGCGGTCGCCGTACAAGAGGAATTCGGTGTCGGGATGCCGGGTCAATGCGGTAGCGGCCGCCGGAATGGCCACCGATGCGCCGACATCGCCGCCCATGGCGTCAAGCGCGATTCGAACCTTTTTCGGCATGGACGTTCCGGAAACCTGATCTCTCGCGGCCTTGGTGGAGCCTGACCGCACGCTGGACGGCACCGTTAGCCGGTGCCTGGCGAAACGCAACTCCGCGCCCCCCGTCGGGCCGCGACAATAGCGTGTCCCCGCCCCGACACAACCTCTTGACCACGCCCTTTTGGCGAAAGCCGAGCGCTGTGGCCCGGAATCACGAAAACGCAATAGATTGATATAATCCAATGCCTTAGGGACTGATCCTAGCGAGCCATCGTAACCGCCCAAGCGCTGTCGCAGTCGCTCGGTCCCCCGCAACGGCCGGTTACTTGCCCTTAGGCTTCCGGGGGCCCGATTTTTTGGGCTCCGCCTTCAATGCCTTGAGCGCCGCGAACGGGTGATCCTCGGGATCGGCGGGCTCAACCACTGGCTCGAACACCGCGCCGGCCTTCCGCGGATAGGGATCGACCGCGAGATACAAGGCGTCAGTAGCGATCCGGCCGAGATCGATCGTGCCATTCTCGATCGGCTCGGGCGGATCGGGTGCCTCGTCGTCGCCCTCCTCGGCCTCGTCGACCAGCGCAGCCATCTCCGGGATCTGTTCGGGCGGGGCGAAGACCAGATCCACCGGTTCATCGATGTCGCTCTCGATCTCCTCCAGCGTCACCACGCAGGTCTGCCCGACCCGCGCCCGGACACGGCCGGCCACGTGGAACCGGCCGCCGCGCTCGGGCGTCACGTCGAACGACGCCTGCACCAGCAATACCTCCCGCAAGCCTCCGACATCGGCCACCGCGTTGCGGACGGCATGGTCGGCCTCGATGTCGCGGTGCAGGCCGGTCTCCGGTATCTGCGCCACCGCGATGGGGACGCGCCACGGATCGGGCTTTTCGGTCGTACCAATCTTGCTCATTGTTGCGCGCCTGCCCTCTCCGGGAACCGGACCGCACCGCTCGCCAGTGCCGCCTCGTCGATTCGATCGAGTGCGGCCATTGCCGCCTCGGCATAGGCCGCGAGCCGGCGGGCGTTTTCGATGTTCTCGCCGTTGAGGATATTCTTGCTGATCGCTTGCGCCAGGGCCTCGCGGCCTTCGGTCAGCGCCATGTCGTAGGCCGCCGTCCGGCCATAGAAGGCTTCGCCGAAGGCCTGCATGCGCTTTGGTACCTTGAGGTCGCTGACGCCCATTTCGCGCAGATTATCGTCCATATCGTTGCAGAAATGGTCGAAAAGCCCCTGTGACAGGGCCGCGCCGCCTTCCGCCGCTTTCAGGCGCCGCAGGACCAGCCACAGATGCAGGAGAAGCAGGTCAAAACGGCCGTTAACCGTGTCCGGAACCGCCAAGTCCCGATAAAACAACGGTTCTCGCGCCTGCGTCACGATCATGCCATAGATGGCCTCGATGGTGCCGCGCAACGGCGGCCGGGGTTTCCTGAAGTGATTGAACGGCCAAAGCATCGGGGGTTCCGCAAGCGAGCCCTCCGGAGTCTTTGCCCGGAGACCGCGCGAGTTGCAATCCAGCGTGCTGCCCGGTACGTCAACGCACCGCGCGATGCAAGAGGACGGACTAATTCCTGACATGACCGAGATGAGCCAGCCGAGCACGCCCGTGCCCTCGCCGCGCCGCTTGACCGTGCGCCGGCGCGGTTTTCGAGCGGCCACAGCCGTGGCCCTGATTTGCGCGGCGCTCGCCGGGTGTACCGGTGAGCAGTTCCAGAAGGGCTACATCCTGCCGCCCAACGCGCTGGAGCAGATCCCGATCGGCGCCAGCCAGGACCAGGTGCTGATCGTGATGGGAACGCCGTCGACGGTGGCGACCCTGAACGGCGAGGTATTCTATTACATCTCGCAGCGTTCGGAGCGCAAAGTCGCGTTCATGAACCAGCAGGTCGTCGACCAGCGCGTGATCGCGATCTATTTCGACAAGAATCGCCAAGTGCAGCGGCTTGCCAATTACGGATTGCAGGACGGCAAGATCTTCGACTTCATCAGCCGCACCACGCCGACCTCTGGCCAGGAACTCAGCTACCTGACGCCGCTGTTCAAGCTGTTGAGCTTCAACTAGCCGCCCCTTCCAAGCCTGGCGACCGTGATCAGTGCGACAATCGCTCGACCGGTAGGAACCGGATTGCGGCGTTGAGCCGCATTACCGCCGATCCGCGGTAATGATGCGAACCGTCGTGGCTTGATCGGCATTGCGAAGGCAGGTCGGGGAAAAGTTCGGCCACACCTGCTTCGAACAGTCGGTCGCTTCCGCTCGGTCGCCGGCAAGGGTTGCCTGGATCTTTTCCTCGCAAGATGCGCTGGTTGCCGATCCTGCGAAAGCAGCCGCCACGAGAGAGAAGCCCAACACGAATTTCATTTATCGCACCTCGGTAGATGTCCCACGTCATTGCGGGTTCGAGACTAAACCAGCTTTAGTGCCGATCGTTCCCGGTGCAACGCGAGCGAAGCGTCTTAGGGGTGGTTGATGATTTCGGCAGCGAAGGATTAACCACTGCCGCAAAGGCGCGCTTCTTTGATAGCGTGCGCTAACCGCGCTCCACAGCGACGGCATCAATACGGTTCAGGACGATGCTGGTGCCTACGGCGGGCACTCTGCGCCGGTGTCGATCCAGGCCTGAACCAGTCTGCCTGCGGCTTCCTGACTGCCGGGAGCGGGCTGGCGGCCCTCGCCGGGATTCCAGCCCCAGGCCACGAGATCATCCTTGGCGATGTGCTCATGCAAGGCAGCGAGATCGCGACCGCCATTGCGCTTCACGTCCTTCAGTTGCCGGCAAATCTCGCCGACGGACTTGTTCTGCCAGGCCATGGATAACGGCGCAAAACCCCAGCGCGGATGACCGGGGATGCTCTTGTAGGACGCCGCGTCGCGCAGCGTCGTGTTTTTCGTCGTATGGCACCCGCCGCAACTGGCTTCGAAATGTCCCGTCTCGGCGCGCCATACCGGTGGCATATGATCGCGCTGATCGTCGCCTTGCAGCGGATGATTTCCCGCCGGATGACAGTTCATGCAGCGTGGATGCGTAATGACCTTGGCGACCTCGGAAAAGATGGCGCGCGAGCGCGCCGCGGGATCGGCTATCGACTGAAATGCTCCGGGCTCTTGCAACGTCTGCTTCGCGGGGAGCGGCTCGGAATGGGCCGTGGATTGCGCGTGTGCCAGAACCGCCGCCAGAGCGAGTGCGGAAAAGCTCAGGAACGACTTTGTTCTCGGAAGCATCATCGCACGACAACAAGCTCGGCAGAATCAAGTTCCGGCAGGCTGGACCCGGATCCGCGCCCGTGGCTGCCTGACGTAGCTGAGGCAGAATCCATTTTCCGACTACGGAACCAGCGCCTCACGCCTCCGTTATCCGACAGGGGACGGAGCTTTCGGGCCAGCTCGCCATTCACTCTCAACCGAGCAGCGTCGCTTCGCGCCGTCTGGCTGGAACACCCTCATGAAGATGATCGCTCGGCAGCCCTTCAAGGCCCGCACCAGTGAAGAAGTCCTGGGGCTACTGGGCGCAGCGGCAACCGCCATCCTCGCCGTCGTCATCATCTCGATGCTCTACTTCGGCCGCGACATTCTTGTTGCGGTGGCCTTGGCCATTCTGCTGAGCTTCGTTTTGGCGCCGCTGGTGAATCTCCTGCAGCGCCTTCGCGTGCCCCGCGGGCTATCGGTCGTGAGCGTTGTCCTGCTTGCGTTCGTGCTGATTTTTGCGATGGGCAGTCTGCTCGCGACCCAGCTCTCCCAACTCGCCGGGGAACTCCCGAACTATCAATCGACGATCAGTCAGAAGATTCAATCGTTCCGGGACGCGCAGGCAGGCAGCAAGACGCTGGAGCGCGCGTCCGACATGCTGAAGGATCTCGGCAAGGAACTGGACAAGCCAAAAGACGTTTCGGCCGCCCGCCCGTCCCTCAGTCCAAATCCATCAGCACCATTGACGCCGGTACCGGTAGAGGTCCGCCAGCCCGATCCCGGTGCGCTGGAAAGCCTGCGCACGCTGATATCGCCGCTGATCCATCCGCTCGCGACCACCGGCATCATCGTTATCTTTGTCATCTTCATCCTGCTGCAGCGGGAAGACTTGCGAAACCGCCTCATACGGCTCGCGGGGTCGTCGGATCTGCAGCGTACGACGGCCGCGTTGGACGACGCAGCCCATCGGCTCAGCCGCCTGTTTCTCACTCAACTTGCCCTGAACAGCGCATTCGGTGTCTCCATCGGAATCGGGCTGTGGCTCATCGGCATCCCGAGCGCCGTCCTTTGGGGCATCCTCGCCGCAGCGCTGCGCTTCGTGCCCTATATCGGCGCCATAATCTCGGCTGCGTTCCCGCTGGCTCTCGCCGTAGCGGTCGATCCGGGCTGGTCGATGCTGGTATGGACGCTGGTCCTTTTCCTTGTCGTCGAGCCGATTGCAGGCCACGTGATCGAGCCGATGGTGTATGGCCGCAGTACCGGTCTGTCTCCCGTCGCCGTGGTGGCTTCAGCCACTTTCTGGACTGCGCTTTGGGGACCGATCGGACTGGTTCTCGCAACTCCCCTCACCGTGTGCCTGGTCGTGATGGGACGTCACGTCGAGCGCCTGGAATTCCTCGACGTCATGTTTGGCGACCGTCCTGCGCTTTCGCCTCCGGAAATCTTCTACCAGCGCATGCTCGCCGGCGATCCGACCGAAGCCGCCGAAAAGGCCGAGGCGTTTCTGAAGGAACGATCGCTAGCCTCCTACTACGACGAGGTCGCTGTGAAGGGCCTGCAGCTCGCGCAAGCCGATGCCGAGCGAGGCGCGCTCGACCAGGAGCGCCTCGTCAAGATTCGAGACGCCGTCAGCGAGTTTGCCGGCGATCTTTCCGAACGGGATGATGACCCAACTATTGGCGAGTCGACGACCGACGCGGAAGCCTCCTCCGCCATCGAAAGCGTGTCCCGAAATGCTGCCAATGAAAATCTTCCGGTTCTTGGCAAGCTAGACCTGTTGCCGGAGTGGCAGGGCGAGCATCCCGTGCTGTGCATCGCCGGCCGCAGCCTGATCGATGAAGCGGCCGCGACCATGCTGGCACAGCTCTCAACCGTTCACGGCTTGGCCGCGCGTGTCGAGGGTGCAGAAGCGCTTTCGACGACAAACGTGGTCAGGCTTGAACCTGTCGGCATTGCCGTCGTCTGCCTGATTTACCTCGGTGCTTCAGGTGATGCGCACATGCGATATTCCGTTCGTCGCTTGCGACGACGGCTGCCTAATGCAACCATCATGCTGATCTGCTGCACACGGGAAGCCGATGAGACGTTCCTGAAATCGGTGCAGGAAAGCGCGAAGGCCGACCTCGTGGCAGGAACCATCGGCGAAGCCGTAAGGCTCTGTATCGAGGCTGCGCGAGCACCCCCACAACAGCCCCTGACGCCGGCAGATCGCCTTGAGCCGCCCCTCGTGGTTTCGGCGACCTGACTCGCGTTCCTGCGTCCGGCAAGGAATTGAAGGACGGGCACAGCCTATTTCCGTAAGGTGGAAATCCCTTCGCAGGTCGCCGCTTGCCCTCCTCGCGCGCCGTGCCTAGGTTCCTTGCAAGCAGATGATTCAGCAGGGAGCGAACTTGTGACGATTAAAGCTATTTCTCGACGCCGGGCCTTGACCGGAGCTGCAGCCATTTCGGCCGCGGCGATCCTGCCGCGCGCCAGCTACGGTTCGGACTGGCGGCCGACAGAAACCGTCCGCGTCATCGTGCCGGCGGCGGCCGGCGGCAGCACCGACGTGATGGGACGGCTGCTGGCCGCGCACCTGCAGACCGCATGGGGCCAGTCGGCCGTCGTGGAAAACCGCTCGGGCGGCGGCGGCACCATCGGCACCGCCGAAGTGGTGCGCGGCAGGGCGGACGGCCATGTCATCCTGGTCGGCAATCCCGGCCCGAACGCGATCGCCTACAGCATCTTCCGCAACATGACCTACAAGGCGGAGCAGTTGCAGCCGGTCAGCAACCTGATCCGGATTCCGAACATCGTCTCAGCCCATCCCTCGACCGGCATCAAGTCGATTCCAGAACTGATCGCCTACATCAAGGCCAATCCGGACAAGCTGACCTACGCCTCCTCCGGCGTCGGACAGAGCCCTCACCTGACCGGCGCATGGTTCCTGCAGCTCACCGGCCTGAAGATGGTGCACGTGCCGTTCCGCGGCGCCGGCCCGGCCCTGCAGGCTGCGCTGGCGGGCGATATCCAGATCCTGTTCGACAACCTCTACCCATCGCTGCCGCAAACCCAGGACGGCAAGCTCACCGCGCTGTGCGTCACCACGCCCGAACGCACCCCGGCGGCGCCGAACATCCCGACCATCCGCGAGGGGGTGCCCGAGCTTGCCAAATTCGACGTCTCCTCCTGGTTCGGCATCTTCCTGCCGAAAGCCGCGCCCGCTCCCGTCGTCGAGGCGCTGAACAAGGAGATCAAGGCGATGCTGGCGCGCGAGGATATCAAAAAGACCATCGGTGGCATGGGCGCCACCGCCGACTGGGGCACGCCGCAGCAATTCTCCGAATTCGTGCAGGCCGAAACCAACAAATTCGGCGAGATCATCAAGCGCGAAGGCCTGCAGATGGACGTGAACTGATCGCGTCGCCCGCCGCAAGGCTTTCCAAACCAAATCCCGCGGTCTCGGCCGCGGGATTTTCGTTCGTCAGGACGACTTGTTGATCTTCTTGACCTTGGCGTCAGTGGCCTCGATCGACATGGCCAGTTCAAGGATCGCCTTGGACAGCAGTTCGGCGGCCTCCTTTTGGTCCTGCGACTTAGCAGCACGGAGCGCGTAGTTGCGGGCGGATGAAAGCGACATGGATTAATCTCCGTATGGGTCCGCGTGCAGCGAACGAGGTTGAACCAACTAAAAACCCCGCGGCTCGCGCCGCGGGGTTTTTCTTCAAGTGAGTTCTCGCCGCTCAGTGCGCCAGGATCGCCAGCAGTAGCAGCGCAACGATGTTGGTGATCTTGATCATCGGGTTCACCGCGGGGCCCGCCGTGTCCTTGTAGGGGTCGCCGACGGTATCGCCGGTCACGGCCGCCTTGTGGGCGTCGGAACCCTTGCCGCCGTAGTGGCCGTCCTCGATGTACTTCTTGGCGTTGTCCCAGGCGCCGCCGCCCGAAGTCATCGAGATCGCGACAAACAGGCCGGTCACGATCACGCCGAGCAGCATGGCGCCAACGGCCGAAAATGCCGCCGACTTGCCGGCCGCGCCGCCGCCCGCGACCGCGTAGATCACGAAGTAGACGAAGATCGGCGACAGCACCGGCAGCAGCGACGGGATGATCATTTCCTTGATCGCCGCCTTGGTCAGCAGGTCGACCGCACGGCCGTAATCCGGCTTGTCGGTGCCCTGCATGATGCCGGGCTTTTCGCGGAACTGCCGCCGCACTTCCTCGACGATCGCGCCGGCCGCACGGCCGACCGCGGTCATGCCCATCGCGCCGAACAGATACGGCAGCAGGCCGCCGAACAGCAGGCCGACCACGACGTAGGGGTTGTTCAGCGAGAAGTCGGGCAGCACGCCCTGGAAGTACGGATATTTCGCGGAATTGGCGATGAAGAATTTGAGGTCTTCATTGTAGGCCGCGAACAGCACCAGTGCGCCGAGACCGGCCGAGCCGATCGCGTAACCCTTGGTGACCGCCTTGGTGGTGTTGCCGACCGCGTCGAGCGCGTCGGTCGACTTTCGGACTTCCTTCGGCAGGCCGGCCATTTCGGCGATGCCACCGGCGTTGTCCGTCACCGGGCCGAAGGCGTCGAGGGCCACGATCATGCCGGCCAGCGCCAGCATCGTCGTGGTCGCAATGGCGATGCCGAACAGGCCGGCAAGGCTGTAGGTGACGAGGATGCCGGCGATGATGACGATCGCGGGCATCGCGGTCGATTCCATCGAGATCGCCAGACCCTGGATCACGTTGGTGCCATGACCGGTAACCGACGAAGCGGCGATCGACTTCACCGGGCGATAATCCGTGCCGGTGTAGTATTCGGTGATCCAGATGATCAGGCCGGTGACGACGAGGCCGACGATGCCGCATTCGAACAGCGCCAGGCCGGTGTACTTCACGCCCGCCAGCGGGCCGAAGCCGATCAGCCAGTTGATGACGGCGGCAACGCCGAATAGCGACAGCACGCCGGTCGCGATCAGGCCCTTGTACAGCGCGCCCATGATGGACTGGCTGGCGCCGAGCTTGACGAAGAAGGTGCCGATGATCGAGGTGATGATGCAGACGCCGCCGATGGCGAGCGGCAGGGTCATCATGTTCACCAGCAGCGGCGAGGTCGCAAAGAAGATCGCGGCCAACACCATGGTGGCGACCGCGGTTACCGCGTAGGTCTCGAACAGGTCGGCCGCCATGCCGGCGCAGTCGCCGACATTGTCGCCGACGTTGTCGGCAATGGTCGCCGGGTTGCGCGGATCGTCCTCGGGGATACCGGCCTCGACCTTGCCGACGAGGTCACCGCCGACATCGGCGCCCTTGGTGAATATGCCGCCGCCGAGACGGGCGAAGATCGAGATCAGCGAGGCGCCGAAGCCGAGCGCCACCAGCGCGTCGACGACGACGCGGTCGTTGGCCTTAAGCCCCATGCCGTGGGTGAGGTAGGCGAAGTAGATGGTGACGCCGAGCAGCGCGAGACCAGCGACCAGGAGGCCGGTGATCGCGCCCGCCTTGAAGGCGAGTTCGAGACCGCCAGCCAGCGAGGTGGTCGCGGCCTGGGCGGTGCGCACGTTGGCTCGGACCGAGACGTTCATGCCGATGAAGCCTGCGGCGCCCGACAGCACGGCGCCGATCAGGAAGCCGATCGCCACCAGCATGCCGAGGAAGTACGCCAGCAGGGCGAAGATCACGACGCCGACGATGGCAATCGTCATGTACTGGCGCTTCAGGTAAGCCTGCGCGCCTTCGGCCACCGCCGCCGCGATTTCCTGCATGCGCGCGTTGCCGGCATCCGCCTTCATGACGGAAGACGTCGCCCAGATGGCGTAAACGATCGAAAGCGCTCCGCAGAGCACGATCACCCATAATGCTGTCATAGAAGTTGCCTCAGATGCTGGTATCCGCCCCACGCCATCCCGCGAGCGCGGCCGGCGCTTATTTTGGAGGCCTTCCCTGCCCTTAGGGGTGGCCTCAAATCGGCGGGACCATGCCAAAATCGTTTCCTCGACGCAACGCCGGGGAGGTCAGAATCCGTCGATTTTTGGAAGGAGTCACCGCGAAGCGAGGGCCGAACTGCTGAAAGCGTGGCCGACCCTGCGGTAGAGCCGAGCCCAAAATACAAGAACCCGCCCAATCCCATCAGGATCGAGCGGGCTCACTAGCCATTCCAGTACATCCGTGAAACGACCGTTTCGAGGTCTTAGACGAGCGACAGGTTTTCCGCGCTCACCTTGCCCCGCATCTTGTCGGTCTTGAGTTCGAACTGAACCTTCTGACCTTCGGCCAGACCGCCGAGGCCGGCGCGCTCAACGGCGGAGATGTGCACGAACACATCCTTGCTGCCATCGCTCGGCTCAATGAAACCGAAACCCTTTTGACCGTTGAACCACTTCACTGTTCCCGTAGCCATTTTCTCTTCTCCAAAGCACATAGGCTTTCATTCCGCGCGGCGATCGCACGGATTCAAAATCCAATCTTACGACGATGTCTCTGGAAGAAGCCTCTCAGGGAGGCGCGTTCGAAAAGGCACGACGATAATCGAATGGCAATACACCTATAGGTTTTCCACAGAATAGCAATGGCTAGCGGGAAATAAAGCCGGCCGGGAATCAAGCTTTTGGCGCGCGGGGGACCAGCCTTCAAAAATGGCTGTAAGAGAGCCGTTGCAGTGCGATTTCAGCGCCGTTCGCATCGACGAACCTCGGCACCTCGCTTCCCGCAACCACCGTGCCGATGGAACTCACCGCAATGCGGGCATCCCGTGCAGATTGCACGAACGTTTCGACGCGATGCTCCGGCAACGTGCACAGGATCTCGTAATCATCGCCGCCAGCCACCAGCATCTCACGCCTGACGATGCCGCGCGACACCAGGTCCCTCGCCGCGCCCGACAGCGGGACCGACGGCAAGTCGATGACCGCGGACACGCCGGACACGCCGCAGAGCTTGGCGAGGTCGCCGGCCAGGCCGTCCGACACATCCATCGATGCGCTGGCATGGTCGCGAACGATATTCGCCATGGCTACGCGCGGCTGCGGCACCCGATAGCGGCTGATCAGTGCGTCGCGGGCAGACTTGTCGGTCGCCGCGGCGTGCACTTCTCCGCCACGCAGGATGGCGAGACCCAGCGCGGCGTCACCGATCGTGCCGGTCACCATCACCCGCTCGCCCGCCTTTGCGCCGTTGCGATGGACCATCCTGCCCGGCGGCACCCGGCCGAACGCGGTGACCGAGACCATCAGCGGGCCCGGCGTCGAAACGGTATCCCCACCCAGCAGCGGACAGGCGAACTGCGCGGCATCCTCGCCCAGCGCCGCCGCAAACGGCTTCAGCCAGGCTTCGTCGGCATGCCGCAAGGCCAGCGTCAGCACGAAACCGGCCGGGATCGCCCCTTTCGCGGCGAGATCGGAGAGGTTCACCCGCAGCGCCTTGCGCGCGACGGTGTCGGGAGGATCGTCGGGCAGGAAATGCACGCCCTCGACGATGGCGTCCGTCGTCACCACGATATCGGAACCGTCGGGCTTCAGCGCCGCGGCATCGTCATCGAGGCCGAAGGCGCCGGGGTCGGTGGCGAGCGGCCGAAAGTAGCGCGCGATCAGCGAGTCCTCGCCGGACGCGGGTTTGCCGCTAGCCACGCGCGAACTCGTCGGCGCGGAACTGGCGCGCGATCTGGTCGAGCACGGCGTTGACCATGCCCGTTTCGTCCTTCTCCACAAAGGCATGCGCGACGTCGACATATTCGGACACGACCACGCGGCCCGGAACGTCCTTGCGGTGTTCCAGCTCATACGAGCCGGCACGCAGCACCGCGCGCAAGATCGCGTCGATCCGCTTCAGCGGCCAGCCCTTTTGCAGCGCGTCGTCGATCAGGGGATCGAGCTGGGCCTGGTCGCGCACCACGCCGGCCACCACGTCCTTGAAGAACGCAGCCTCGGCCGGCAGATATTTGTCGCCCTCGACCTCATTGCCGAGCCAATGGCTTTCGAACTCGGCAAAGATGTCGTTGATCCCCGCACCTGCGATGTCCATCTGGTAGAGCGCCTGCACGGCGGCAAGCCGCGCCGCGCCGCGCCGGTTGGCTTTCCTGTCGGGACTTTTCACTGGCTTCTTGCTGTCTGCCATCATCAGGCCTTTGTCAGCCGCCGCTTGATCCGCAACATCGCCAGCGCCGCGCGCGCGGCGTCGCCACCCTTGTTCAACTCGCTGGCACGCGCCCTCGCCCAGGCCTGCGCATCGGTATTGACCGTGATGATGCCGTTGCCGAGCGGGAAACCTCTGGAGACCGCCAGATCCATCAGCGCGCGCGAGGATTCGATCGAAACGATTTCGAAGTGGATGGTATCGCCGCGCACCACGCAGCCGAGTGCGATTGCCGCATCATAGGGCTTGCCGTTCTTTTCAGCAGCATCGAGCGCGATGGCGATGGCGGCCGGAATTTCCAGCGCGCCCGGCACCGTGATGAGGTCATGCGTCACACCGGCCGCCTTGAGCTCGGCAACCGCGCCTTCCAGCAGCGCATCCTGAATGTCGTCGTAGAACCGCGCCTCGACAATCAGCGCGCGCGCGCCTGAGATGTCGGTCTGGTCCTTCAGCGGTGCGCGCCGTGCGTCTGCCATCTGCTCTCTTCCGTCTTGCTCGGTCCTCATCCCTGCATAACGGCTTCGCCGTTATTGCTGGAGGAACGGCCAATCGGCCGCGTCTCGAAGGATGGCGATATCAGGGCCTCATGGCTCGAGACGGCGCGAGGGCCGCCTCCTCACCGAGAGGGGGTGGCGGGCGTTTTAAGCGCCGCTTGTTACCCTGTCACTTCATTTCCGACAGCCGCGCCGCGTATCGGGCCATCAGGTCGACCTCGATATTGACCTCGCTACCGCCGCGCCAGCCGTTCAATGTGGTCACGCTGAGCGTGTGCGGGATGATCAGCACCGAAAACGTGACATCTTCGACCGTATTCACCGTCAGCGACACGCCATCCAGCGTCACCGAGCCCTTGGCGGCGATAAAGCGCGCCAGCTCTCGCGCGGTGCGCAGTTCGAATCGCGCCATGTCAGGCAGATCGTCACGCTTGACGATGGTCGCAATGCCGTCGGCATGGCCCGCGACAATATGGCCGCCGAGTTCGTCGCCGATCTTCAGCGCGCGTTCAAGGTTGAGTCTTGTCCCCTCGGCCCAGTGCTTTGCGGTCGTCATGCCGAGGGTTTCTGCGGCGGCATCGACGTCGAACCAGGTCCTGCCGCCTTCGACACCGGAACCGACCACCGTCAGGCAGACGCCATTGCAGGCGATCGACGCACCATCGGCGATGGTGGCCTGGTCGTAGCGGCAGGCGATGCGCAGGCGGTGCAACTGGCCCTGCGCCGTTGGCGTCAGGCTCGCGATCTCGCCGACATCGGTGACAATTCCGGTAAACATCAGGCCCGCCCGTAAACGGTAAGAATATCTTTGCCGAGGTTTTCGCTAGCACGTGTCTTGAAGGCAGGCGACCCGGTGAGAGACGACAGCGGCAATGCGTCCAGCGCGGGAATGCCGTCCGCCCCGATCTCGTCAGGCCCGCGCAGCAGCCAGATTTCATCGACCAGGTCCGCGGCGACAAAGGATGCGGCGACCCGTGAGCCGCCCTCCACCATCAGCCGGGTGATGCCCTTATCGGACAACGCATGCAGCACCGCCGGCAGATCGAGCCCCGGGGGCTGCGCGGTCGTCGCCACACGCATCACCTGCGCGCCGGCCGCGCCCAGTTTCATGGCCGCGGGCGCTTCGGCGAAATCCGACGTCATCACCCAGAGCGGCGTCTGGCGGGCGGAATGAACCAGTTGGCTGTCGCCTGGCAGCCGCAGCGCCCGATCCAGCACCACCCGGACCGGCGAGCGCGCCTCCATCCCCGGCAGGCGGCAGGTCAGAACCGGATCGTCCGCCAGCACCGTGCCGATGCCGACCAGGATGGCGTCGCATTGCGCGCGCAATTGATGGACCCGCGTCCTCGCCGGCTCGCCCGTGATCGTGACCGGCGTGTGGCCGGCGGCGCCGATCTTGTCGTCGGCGGAGACCGCGAGCTTCAGGATCACGTGCGGGCGCTTGTCGCGGATGCGGCGGAAGTGTCCGGCGTGATCATGGGTCGCTTCCGTGGCACAAAGGCCGACATCGACCGTAATACCGGCGGCGCGAAGTCTGGCGTGGCCCTGCCCGCCGACCTCCGGATTGGGATCTTCGACCGCCGACACGACGCGCGCAATGCCCGAGGCGATCACCGCATCGACACACGGCGGCGATTTGCCGAAATGCGAACAGGGCTCCAGCGTCACATAGAGCGTAGCGCCCCGCGCGGCCTCTCCGGCCCGCCGCAGCGCCTGGGGCTCGGCATGCGGGCGCCCACCGGGCTGCGTCCAGCCGCGGCCGACGATCACGCCGTCCTTGACCACGACCGCACCAACCGCCGGGTTCGGCCAGGTACGCCCCAGTCCACGCCGGCCGAGCAACAGTGCCAGCTGCATGAAGCGCTGGTCCGCCGCTTTGGCGTCTTTCAGCTTCTGCCCGTACTGGTCTTCCAGAATGCGGAAGATCATTTGGGCAACGTGGCGACCCGCGCGGCGTCTTCTGCAGAGAGCTCGCCGAGCACGGCTTCAAAATCCTTGGCTTCGCGGAAATTGCGGTAGACCGAGGCGAAGCGGACATAGGCGACGTCGTCGAGCTGACGCAGATGCTCCATCACGATCTCGCCGATCATCTCCGAGGAAACCTCCGCCTCACCGCCGCTTTCGAGCTCGCGCACGATCGCGGAAACCATTTTTTCGACCCTTTCAGGATCGACCGGGCGCTTGCGCAAGGATATTTGCAGAGAGCGGACCAGCTTGTCGCGGTCGAACGGCACCCGGCGGCCGTTGCGCTTGATCACGGTGAGCTCGCGCAACTGCACCCGCTCGAACGTCGTGAAACGGAAGTTGCAGGCGATACACACCCGCCGCCGCCGGATCACGGCCGAATCCTCGGTCGGACGCGAGTCCTTCACCTGCGTATCGAGACTGTTGCAGCTGGGACAACGCATCCAATGCGACCTTACTGATAGATCGGGAAACGGTCGGTGAGCGCCTTGACGCGCTCCTTGATCGCGGCTTCGACCAGCGGGGCCTTGCCGTCCTCCGACTGCGCCAGCGCATTCAGCACCTCGGCAATCAGGCCGCCGACCTGCTGGAATTCGGCGACGCCGAAACCGCGGGTGGTCGCCGCCGGCGTACCGAGACGCAAGCCCGAGGTGACGAACGGCTTTTCGGGATCGAACGGAATGCCGTTCTTGTTGCAGGTGATCGCAGCACGCACCAGCGCCTTCTCCGACACGTTGCCCTTCAGGCCCTTTGGCCTCAGGTCGACCAGCATCAGATGGTTGTCGGTGCCGCCGGAGACGATGTCGAAGCCGTGACCGCGCAATGTTTCCGCCAACGCCTTGGCGTTCTCGACCACGTTCTTGGCGTAGACCTTGAAGTCCGGCCGCAGCGCCTCGGCGAAGGCGACGGCCTTGGCGGCGATTACATGCATCAGCGGACCGCCCTGCAGGCCCGGGAAGATCGCCGAGTTGAACTTCTTGGCCAGCGCCTCGTCATTGCTCAGGATCAGGCCGCCGCGCGGGCCGCGCAGCGACTTGTGCGTCGTGGTCGTGGTGACGTGAGCATGCGGCACCGGCGAGGCATGGACGCCACCGGCGACCAGGCCGGCGAAATGCGCCATGTCAACCAGGAGGTACGCGCCTACAGAGTCGGCGATCTCGCGAAAACGCTTGAAGTCCCAGGGGCGCGAATAGGCCGAACCGCCGGCGATGATCAGCTTCGGCTTGACCTGCTCGGCCTGCTTTGCCACCTCGTCCATGTCGATGAGGTGGTCGTCGCGGCGCACCGTGTAGTGCGAGGCCTTGAACCACTTGCCGGACATGTTGACCGGCGAGCCGTGGGTGAGATGGCCGCCGGCGGCGAGGTCGAGGCCCATGAACGTGTCGCCGGGCTGCAGCAGCGCCAGAAACACCGCCTGGTTCATCTGGCTGCCCGAGTTCGGCTGCACGTTGGCAAACTGCGCGCCGAACAGCTTTTTGGCGCGCTCGATGGCCAGTGTCTCGGCGACGTCGACCCATTCGCAGCCGCCGTAGTAGCGCGCACCCGGATACCCTTCCGCGTATTTGTTCGTCATCACCGAACCCTGCGCTTCCAGCACCGCCCGGCTGACGATGTTCTCGGACGCGATGAGTTCGACCTCATGCCGCTGGCGGCCGAGCTCGCCCTTGATCGCGGCGGCGATTTCCGGGTCGGCCTCGGCGAGCGTGGCCGTAAAGAACGAGTCGGGCGCGGAGGCCGTCTTGGAGCTGGAGGACGAGGTCATGGGGCGAAATATCTCCACCGCCGCAAGCCCCTAGGGACAAAGCGGTCGGCTATGTGTGGCGGTCGAAAGAAGCGCCTGCGAGATACCACATCGCCCGGAATTGGCCAAGCGCTTGCGGTACAGGGCTGGTATTTATGCCAGATATGGTGGGAAGGAAGGGCCGACCTCGTCGCCCCGGGCGTGACCCGGGGCCCATAGCCACCGAAGCTCGTTGGGCGAAGAAGGCGTCCGCCAGCGTACCCCTCCACGGCCGCGGGGTATAGGCCCCGGTCCAGCCCGTGGCGACGGAGAGTTATCGGTGAGTTAGGCGAACCTGTACGCCCCGCCCTTCTCCAGCGACCGCTTGAACGCCGGCCGGGCGTGCATCCGTCCCAGCCAGGCCGCGAGGTTCGGGTATGGGGTGAGCTTGCCAAACACTTTGGCCATCTCGCCGACGAAGCTCATCTGGATATCGGCGCCGGTCAGCGCCGGCCCGACGAAGAACTCCCGGTCCTTCAGCGCGGCGTCGACATAGCCGAGATGGTTGGCCAGTTCGCTGTCGATGCGGGGATGCAGCGGAGCGCCGGCCTCTTTCAGCCGGGACACATAGAGGTTCAGCATCAGCGGCAGCATCGCCGAGCCCTCCGAGTAATGCAGCCATTCGTTATAGGCCTCGTAGTCCGCGCCATCCTGCGCCGGCATCATCGCGCCCTTGCCGTAGCGGCGGATGATGTAATCGACGATGGCGCCGGATTCGGCGATCGTTGTGTCGCCGTCCGTAATGACTGGCGATTTGCCGAGCGGATGGACCTGCTTCAGCTCCGGCGGCGCCAGCCGCGTCTCGCCGTCGCGCTGATAGCGCTTCATCTCGTAAGGCGTGCCCAGCTCCTCCAGCAGCCACAGAATTCGCTGCGAACGGGAGTCGTTGAGGTGATGAAGCGTCAGCATGAGGTTTCCTCGTTTTGTTGATTGCGTGTTGTTGGCCCGAGACTGTCACTGCCCGCACCGCGAGGCAATCATCCCGCAGGATGGGTAGAGCGAACAGACCCCATCAAAGCCACCTTTTATTACAGACGGTGACGGGTTTTGCTGACGGGGGCGCGAACGCAGGGCCAGTTCGAACCGCTCGCTGCAGGGTTAGAGGCACGCCACTCCAGACCGCCGCAAAGGCGATCAGATACGAGGCCGTAATCGCCAACCGGAATCGGACCAGGGGTGCGAGGATTGAAGGCCGCTAGTTGTGTTGTGCCGCCAGCACCGCCATCGCGATCGACACGCTGGCAAACCGCCTTACAGCCCCGTGAACCCTGCCTTCACCGGATCGCTGCTGCCGTCGAGCTGGCGCAGATAGGTCAGCCCGCACACGGTGAGCCGATGGGTATCCTTCTCGCCTGCTTCCACCAGCGTGGTCAGATATTCGGTCACCTTGCCGCGCGCCTCATCGCTGGCGGCTGCGGTGCGGTTCACGAGCAGGTCGTACGTCTGCATGATGCGGTCGATCGCGGCTTCCATGGTCTTCTCCTGGGAATGCGGATGATGCGGTCAGGCCGCCGTCTGGGCTTCAAATTCGGAGATCGCCTTGTTGGCGAGCCGGATCGTGTTGAATTCGCCGTGCTGAACCATCTTCGCGATGATCTCGAGCAGCCGTTTGTCCGGAGCGGGGCTATCAGCGATGGCGCCGGTCTTGTGCAGGTAGTTCGACGCAATGGCGTAGGCGTCGCTCACCACCTCGAAGTTCAGTACCTGGATTCCCCGCTCGGCCAGCATGCTTCACCTGTTCTGTGACAAGCTCAACAATGCGCGAGGTCCGACAAGGTTCCATCCCGGTAAACCGGGCCGTTCGCCGCAAAAAACAAAGCGCACCAGCCCCGGAACACCGGAGCCGATGCGCTTTCAGCAGGGCTTACTGCCTTGCCAGTACCTTTAACTGCTGTTGGCTGCCGGTCTTCTCAGATGGCCGGCTTGACCGCGAGCGGAAGAGTTTTGGCGCGTTTTCGTTGCGCGAATCGGCGTCCGCGTCGCCCGAAAACGCCGCGTCGTTTTCAGAGCCGATACAGGATCTGGTCGGTCCAGAAGCGCTCAAGGCGGTGCAGCGACTTGTTCAGTGTCGCGAACTCCTCGTTGGAGATGCCGCCGACCTGCTCCACCGTCTTGACGTGCTTCTGGTAGAGCGCGTCGACGATCTTGCGGATTTCCTGGCCCTGCGCCGTCAGGCGGATGCGGACCGAGCGGCGATCGACGCGGGAGCGCTGATGATCGAGGAAGCCGAGCTCGACGAGCTTCTTCAGATTATAGGACACGTTGGAGCCGAGGTAGTAACCGCGTGTGCGCAGTTCGCCCGCGGTCAGTTCCTTGTCGCCGATGTTATAGAGCAGCAGTGCCTGCACCGAGTTGATGTCGGCGCGGCCGCGGCGATCGAATTCGTCCTTGATAACGTCGAGCAGACGACGGTGCAGGCGCTCCACCAACGTCAGCGCTTCCAGATAGAGCGGCTGTACCGGAGCTCCGGGAGCGCGCTCGGCGGTTTCCACCGCCGTTGCAACGGCTTTGATCATGACACTTCCCCTGTCGTCGTTTTTCGACTTATTTCGACGAAACTTCTGTCCCGCCTGATAGGTTCAACTTAAGGGGGCGGTTTGAACATCCGCTTAAATAAGAGAATAAAGAGATCATGAATTTAACAGAGTGAATTGTCGATTAAGCCTCTTGGATCAATGCTTTTTGCAATATTTCATTGACGGTGGGCGGCCGATGTTCACGCTTCGTGTGCGGCCCCTGTCGCATTCGGAAACAGGTCCGTCTGAAATCGAAACGCTCGCGTAAGGTGTGTGGTTAAACCGTTTACGGCCCTTAACGGTGATTGAATCGGACCCGGAAAGATTTGCGAAAATAATCCGGGATCGCGTGGCAATTTCTCCACGCAGGTAAATTATGGCGGGAAACTGACGCGTTGAATAAGTACGGTCGCTCGGCCCCCCTCGCCGCTCTGCGAGGTCGACAGAATATCTACGGCGGCCGTTCGCGCGCGGCCATCCAGGCGAGCGCCAGATAGGCCGCCAGCATCAAGGCCTCGAATCCCACCACCGTGAGGCTGCCGCCATAGATGCCGGGAAACATCAATTCGATCACCGCCATCGAGACGACCGTGGTGAGCCAAACCACGGCGCCCCAGGGCGTCGCAAGCCACAGACCAACCGCACCGACGAGTTCGATCACGGCGAAATAGACGGTGGCGGTCTGCCAGGCCATCGACTGGTTCTCGAACGCCTCTTCCTCGCCGCCGATGAACCCTGTCACCTGCGCCCAATGGAACAGGCCCTTCACGATCGAGATCATCGCCATGACGCGCAGGAACATGACCAGGCGGCGCGTCCACACATTTTCGTCGGGCTCGATCCGCTCCGACGACATCGCCGCCATCGACATCGCATTGTCGCGCCCCTGATCCCGCGAGGCGTCGGACATCGACGTCGGCCTTGGGCTCGGCCGGGGGCTGGGTCTTGGGGGCGGCCTCGGCATGGAGGACGATGCGTGGTTCGGTGGTCTCATGGCCTGTCTTGGCCCGCCGGGGCGGCAAAATCAATTGCCGATGAGATGGCCAAGGCTCGGTGACGGCAGCGCCGCAAGGTGCTAGAACTGGAACAAATCAAAACTGACCCGCGCATCAGGAGCACCCCATCCATGGCGATCAAATTCGGGCGTCCGATCGAAATGCGCGACACACCGCGGCGGCAGACCACCCTCGCCTCTACCTCGCTGGACCTGGCGATCCGCCCCCGGCGCAATCGCAAGTCGGAATGGGCGCGGCGGCTGGTGCGGGAAAACGTGCTGACCACCAACGACCTGATCTGGCCGATCTTCGTGGTCGACGGCAACAACACGCGCACGCCGGTCGCCTCGATGCCCGGCGTCGACCGCCTCACCGTCGATCAGGCGGTGCGCGACGCCGAGCGGGCGATGAAGCTCGATATCCCCTGCATCGCGCTGTTCCCCTATACCGAGGCGTCCCTGCGCGACGAAACCGGTTCCGAGGCGCTCAACCCGAACAACCTGGTCTGCCAGTCGGTGCGTGCGATCAAGAAGGAATTTCCTGAGATCGGCGTGCTCTGCGACGTGGCGCTCGATCCCTTCACCAGCCATGGCCATGACGGGCTGATCGAGGACGGCAAGATCCTCAACGACGAGACGGTGGCGGTGCTGGTGCGGCAGGCGCTGACCCAGGCCGAAGCCGGCTGCGACGTGATCGCGCCGTCGGACATGATGGACGGCCGCGTCGGCGCGATCCGCGAAGCGCTGGACGAGGCAGGTTTTCTCGACGTGCAGATCATGGCCTATGCGGCGAAATATGCTAGCGCCTTCTACGGCCCGTTCCGCGACGCCATCGGCTCGGCGAAGACGCTGACCGGCGACAAGCGCACCTACCAGATGGACAGCGCCAATTCCGACGAGGCGCTGCGCGAAGTCGAACTCGACATCGCCGAGGGCGCGGACATGGTGATGGTGAAGCCCGGCATGCCCTATCTCGACGTGGTGCGGCGCGTCAAAGACACGTTCTCCATGCCGACCTTCGTCTATCAGGTGTCCGGCGAATACGCGATGATCGCCGCCGCCGCCAACAATGGCTGGATCGACGGCGACCGCGCCATGATGGAAAGCCTGCTTGGCTTCAAGCGCGCCGGCGCCGACGGGATTTTGACATATTTCGCACCGAAGGCGGCGGAGAAGTTGAAGGCGGGGGGCTAGTCCCCGGACCTCGCGTCATTGCGAGGCGCGAAGCAACGAAGCAAGCCATCCATCCTTTATGCGGCACTATGGATTGCTTCGATTCGCTCGCATTGACGTCGGGTGGGCGGCGTTCCACCAAGATCACGCACAATATTGCACGCTGTTAATGGTCGCAGCCCCTTGGCGGGAGCGCGGCCGTTTCCCATTTGAGCCGCGGGAATATGTCTGGAGGACGGACCATGTCTTATAGCAGCTCTGGCGAAAGCGGCGGCGCAAACGCTGGCGGCGCCTGGCGGAACGACGGCGGGGTGCCGCCGCATGCGTTCGATCCCGACCTGCAGCCGGAACTGTTTCGCGGCGTGCTGACGCGGCGGGTATTTGCGTTCCTGATCGACCTCGTCGTGCTGACGGTGCCGGTCATCCTCGGCTACATCTTCATTGCCGTGTTCGGGGTGATCACGCTCGGGCTAGGCTGGATGCTGTTCTGGCTGGCCTGGCCGGCCACCATCGTGTGGGCGATCGTCTATTACGGCGCTTCGATCGGCGGGCCTCACTCGGCCACCATGGGCATGCGCGCGATGGATCTGGAGGTGCGCACCTGGTACGGCGCCCCGGGCTACTTCGTGCTCGGCGCCTGCCACGCCGTGCTGTACTGGGTTTCGATGACGTTCCTGACCCCGCTTGTGCTCCTGGTCGGGTTGTTCAACGGCCGGCGCCGGCTGCTGCACGACATCATCCTGGGAACCGTGATCATCAACAGCTCGGTTCGTACCCAGGTAGCGCCTGCGGGTCGCGGCAGCTACTAGGCGAGCAATAAACCGTAGCTGCAAACTGTAATTGACGGTCGGCCCCGGCGGCGCGATGCTGCGGTTGTCCGGCCAGGAAATGTATCCGGGCCGGGGCGGCTCTTTTTTCGTTTTGACGCGTTTTCTTAACGCGGACCGGTGTCTACTTTGGCACGGAAACGCTATGGTTGATTTGTTTCGGAGGACTGACGACCCCTCGTGACCCAGCATTCGCGTGACACCCCGCAATTCTATCTGACGGCGCCCTCGCCCTGCCCCTATCTCCCGGGCCGGCACGAGCGCAAGGTGTTCACGCATCTGGTCGGCGAAAAGGCCGGCGACCTCAACGACCTCCTGACCCATGGCGGCTTCCGCCGCAGCCAGTCGATCGCCTATCGCCCGGCCTGCGACCAGTGCCGGGCCTGCGTCTCCGTGCGCGTGGTCGCGAACGAATTCCGTCCCTCGCGCAACTTCAAGAAGGTTCTGGCGCGCAATGCCGATATCGTCGGCGAGCAGCGCAGCGCAGTGCCTACATCCGAGCAGTATTCGGTGTTCCGCGCCTATCTCGACAAGCGGCACCGCCACGGCGGCATGGCCGACATGACGGTGCTCGACTACGCCATGATGGTGGAGGACAGCCACGTCGAAACCCGCATCATTGAATACCGCAAACGCGGCATCGATACCGGCATCACCGGGCGCGGCGAGGAACTGATCGCGGTGGCGCTGACCGACGTGCTCAGCGACGGGCTGTCGATGGTCTATTCGTTCTTCGATCCGTCGCAGCAGAGCCGCTCGCTCGGCACCTTCATGATCCTCGATCACATCACCCGCGCGCGGCGGCTGGGACTGCCTTACGTCTATCTCGGCTACTGGATCGAGGGCTCCAAGAAGATGGACTACAAGGGCCGCTTCCTGCCGCAGCAACGGCTGGCGCCGTCAGGCTGGCTGCGGATCGATGCATCGGGCGAAACGCTGGCCGAGCCGCAGGATTGAGTGACCTGTCATCACCGAGCTTGACCGGGTGACCCAATAGGCCGCGGCCTCTCGATCAAATCACCACCGTCTCTGGGCTACTGGACCGTCCGGTCAGGCCGGACGATGACAGCGGCGTATGGAGCATTATCCGAAGAACGTCTCGAACAGCAGTTTCACGTTCAGCGCCACGATCACGCCGGCAACGATCCACGCCACCACGGCCACGCCGCGCGGGATGACGAACTGGCCCATCTTGCGGCGGTCGGACACGAAGCGCACCAGCGGGATCACCGCGAATGGCAGTTGCATTGACAATATCACCTGGCTGAACACCAGCAACTGGCTGGTGCCGCGCTCGCCATAAAGTGCGGTGATGATCACGACCGGCACGATGGCGATGCCGCGGGTCAAGAGCCGTCGCGCCCAGTTTGGCAGCCGCAGATGCAGAAAGCCCTCCATCACGATCTGGCCGGCGAGCGTCGCGGTTACCGTGGAGTTCAGGCCGGAGGCGAGCAGCGCCACCGCGAACAAGGTCGAGGCGATGCCCAGCCCGAGCAGCGGCGACAGCAGTTCGTACGCCTGTCCGATCTCGGCGACTTCGGTGCGGCCGCTCGCATGGAAGGTGGCGGCCGCGACGATCAGGATCGCGGCATTGATGAACAGCGCCAGCATCAGCGCGATCGTCGAATCCGTCGTCGCCCATTTGATGGCATCGCGGCGGCCCTCGTCGTTACGCTCATAGGCGCGGGTCTGCACGATCGAGGAGTGCAGGTAGAGGTTATGCGGCATCACGGTGGCGCCGATGATGCCGATGGCGATGTAGAGCATCTCGGGGTTGGTGACGATCTCGGTCGACGGCATGAAGCCTTTGAGAATCGCCGCCACCGGCGGTGCTGCTGCCGTGATCTGGATCGCAAAGCAGACCGCGATCACGATCAACAGCGAGATGACGAAGGCTTCGAGGAAGCGAAAGCCCTTGTTCATCAACAGCAGCAGCAGGAAGGCGTCGAGCGCGGTAATCAGCGCGCCGCCGATCAGCGGAATGCCGAACAGCAATTTCAGCGCGATGGCCGTGCCGATCACTTCGGCCAAGTCGCAGGCGATGATGGCGGCCTCGCAGGCCAGCCAGAGCATGAGGTTGACGGGACGGGAAAAGCTGGCGCGGCAGGCCTGCGCGAGGTCGCGGTCGGTGACGATGCCAAGCCGCGCGGCCAAGGCCTGCAACAGGATCGCCATCAGGTTCGACAGCAGGATCACCGACAGCAGCGTGTAACCGAACTTCGAACCGCCGGCGAGGTCGGTGGCCCAGTTGCCGGGGTCCATGTACCCGACGGAGACGAGGTAGCCGGGGCCGAGAAAGGCCAGCAGCCGGCGCGACCAATGTCCACCAAGCGGCACCGCGATCGTCGAGTTGACCTCAGGCAGACTCTGCTGGGTGCCGGCGGCAGCGTCAGCGCGCCAGCCGGCGGCGGTCGTCTCGGTCGAAGTCGGACGGCTGGCCGGAATTTCGGAGCCCAAATCGGGCGTTCGCACATTCATTCAGATAACGGTAGCTGAGCATTCCTCTTAGTGCAACTAATGTGCAACTGCATCTAGGGATCACGAAAATGATACCGTGACCGCTCTGTAAAGCACCAATGAAGTGCTTTAAGATGTTTCCATGGTCAAGCTGCCCACTGTGATGCCGACGGCGGCCCTGCGGTACGCTCTCGTCCCGGACGAGGCCGCCATTGCGGCCTTCGAGGCGACGTTTGCCGCCTACGACCGGATGATGGAGATCCTCGCCGAGGTCGCCCCTGTCGGCGCCAACCTCGTCGCGCTTCACGCCCAGGCCTACGACCGGATCCGCACCGAGACCGGCCTGCCGGCCCGCCTCGTAACGCTCGGCCTGCGCGACCGCGCCAGTTACGCCGCCGGCGCGGCGTTGCGCCGGATTCCCCTCGACGACAAACTGTTTGCGATCAAGGGGCCCACGTCACTGACAATCAGCACCGTTCGCGGACGCATCCTGGTGCCGTTCGAAGTCCCGGGCTACTTGCCCGGCTGGGAAAGTCCCTTCCCGGCTCACCTAGTCGCGGACAGCCGCGGCTACGAAATCCATTTCGCCGTCAAATCCAAATCATCACCACCGGAGGAGCAGACCATGGTTCACGAAGGTATTCTTGCGCGTATGGGCAGACTTCTGGCCGCGATCGCCAGCGAGACGATCGATAATGCCGAGAACAGCAACAAGGTCGCGCTGGTCAAGCAGGCGATCCGCGAGATCGACGCCGGCGCCGACGAGGCGCGCCACGCACTCGGCAAGTCGCGCGCCGAGGAATTCCGCCTGAAGCGCCGGCGCGAAGAACTGGATGCCGAGGTTGCAGCGCTGACGGACAAGATTCGACTTGCAGTTGCAGAGAATCGCGAAGACCTCGCGCGCGCCGGCGTCGCACGGCAAATTGATCTGGAATCGCAGGGTACCGCGCTGGAACGCGCGATGGACTTCATCGAACTCGAAATCGATGAGCAGACCAAGGCGTTACAGGCAATGCTTGGCGCGCGGCGTGAAGCGGAAGCCCGCCTCGCCGATCTCCAGGCAAGCCTCGAAAAACATTCGCCGCAGGAAACCGGTCGCGCGGCTGGCGCGACTAAAACAGTGAGTCCCGATCGGGCCATGGCGGCGATCGCACGCGTCACCGGCGTGCCGGCGTCCGGCGCGCCCGGCGACAAGGAGCTCGACGAGCTCGACCGGTTGCACCGCGAAAAGGAAATCGCGGCCCGCCTTGAAAGGATCAAATCGCAGCAATGAGTGCCATGACCGACATGCTGCTGGCGCCCGACGTACGCCCGTTCGCGATATCGGCTGCAATCATGATCGTTCTCGGCGGCGTCGAACTGCTGACCACGCTGGTCGGCTTTTCGCTCAGCCAGGTCATGGGCAAAGATTTCGCAGCAGAGATGAATGCCGATTCCGGACTGAACGGCCTGTTCCTGTGGATCAATGCCGGCCGGCTTCCGCTCTTCATCCTGCTCATCCTCGCGCTCGGCATATTCGCGATCGCCGGGTTCTTTCTGCAGGGCCTTGCCCATGGCGTCGGGATTTCAATTCCTCCGCTGATCGCCTCGCTCGTGGCGGCGGCTGCCAGCCTGCCCGCGATCCGCGTCACCAGCCGCGGTATCGCGCGGATCATTCCGCGCGACGAGACCTATGTGGTCGATAATGACGACTTCGTCGGCCACGTCGCCGAAGTCTCCGTCGGCCCACTCGACCAGGGGCTGCCCGGCCGCGTCCGTCTCAAGGATGTCTTCGGCAACTGGCATTCTCTCGTCGCACGCGCCGGTCCCGAATCCACGCCGCTTCCGGTCGGCGCCAGCGTGCTGCTGGTCGACCGTGACGCCAAAAGCTTCATCGCGATTTCCGCACCCGCCGACCTCATTGCGCAACAACATTCAGACAGGGCTTAAACAACATGTGGGAACTCGCCGTACCCGTCGCTATTGCTGTCATTTCCATTCTCGTTATCGGTCTCCTGCTCGCCAAACTCTATCGCCGTTCGACACGTGACGAAGCCTATGTCCGCACCGGCCTCGGCGGCCAGAAGGTCGTGCTCGACGGCGGCTCACTGGTGCTTCCAGTTTTTCATTCGACCGCTGCGGTCAATTTGAAGACCCTGCGGCTCGAGGTCACCCGCGGCGGCCCGGATTCGCTGATCACCAAGGATCGCATGCGCGTCGACATCGGCGCCGAATTCTACGTGCGCGTCAAACCCGATGCCTCGTCGATCGCGCTCGCGGCGCAGACGCTGGGCAGCCGCACCAATAACGCCGGCGAACTGCGCGAACTGATCGAGGCCAAGTTCGTCGACGGCCTGCGTTCGGTGGCGGCCACCATGAACCTCGAGGAGCTGCAAGAGCAGCGCGCGACCTTCGTCAAATCGGTGCAGGAAGCGGTCGGCGCCGACATCCAGAATAACGGCCTCGAACTGGAGTCGGTGTCGCTGACCCGGCTCGACCAGAGCGACATCAAGCATTTCAATCCCAGCAACTTCTTCGACGCCCACGGCCTGACGACGCTGACCAAGATCACCCGGGAGCGCGAGCAGGAACGCAACCAGATCGTCCGCACCACCGAGGTCAACATCGCCCAGCAGGACCTCGTCGCCCGCCAGACCACGCTGACGATCGAAGCCACCAAGCGCGAGGCGGAGCTGGCGCAGCAGCGCGACATCGCCAACAAGACCGCCGCGATGCGCGCGCAGACCGCGCAGGTCGAGCAGACCGCGCTGCAGAACGAGGCCGAATACCGCATCCAGCAGGAACTGGCGGTTGCCAACAAGCAGACCGAAGCCAACCAGGCCCGCGACACCCGCAAGATCGAGGCCGACCTCGCCGTGAAGCGCCGCAACACCGAAATGGAGCGCGACCTGCAGATCGTCGCCCAGGAAAGCGCGATCGCGGTCGCCACCAAGAGCAAGGAGCAATCGGAAGCCCAGACCGTCGCCGAGACCGCGCGGGCGCTGGCGATCGCGGCCGAGGAAAAGGTCACCACCGCCAAGGCGGTCGAAATCGCCGAACGCGACAAGATCATCAACGTGATCGCAGCCCGCAAGGCCGCCGAGACCGAGGCGATGCCAATCACCGTGATGGCGGAAGCCGAAAACCAGGCCGCGACCAACAAGGCCGAAGCCATCACCATGCTGGCCAAGGCCGACGCCGATGCGGCGATCACCCGCGCCACCGGCGTCAAATCGCTCGGCCAGGCCGAGGCCGAAGTGGCGGCGCTGAAGGCGGAAGCGCGCAACAAGCTGTCGCAGGAGATGGTTGACTACGACCTCACGCTGGCGCGCATCAACATCATCCCGAACGCGCTCGCCGAGGCGGTCAAGCCGATCGAGAAGATTTCCGACATCCGGATCTTCGATACCGGCGGCATGCTCGGCCGCGGCGGCGGCAACGGCGCCATGAACGGCCATGGCAACGGCATCGGCCTCGGCGACGGTCTCGCCGCGCAGCTGCTGTCGGTCTCGGCGTTCAAGCCGATCATCGACAAGATTTTGGCCGAAGGCGGCTTTGCCGCCGGCCCCGACGCGCTGACCACCCTGACCAATGCGCTGGCCGCACAGCAATTGGCCGGTCCCGCCGAATCGCCCGAGGTGGACGATGCGGTGACGCCGCCGGCGACGATCTCGGGAACGGGCAAGGCGACGCTCGGACCGAAGACCTGATTGGGCTGACTTCGGGCCGTCGATCGCTACAGACGAAAAGTCCGCCGATAGTCAGACGGGCTTTGTCCGGTTTCACTGCGGAAGATACGGGCAAAGTGGGTCGGGCTGACGAAGCCGGCATCTAACGCGATCTGCGTGACCGATGCGTCGCTTCGCACCAGTGCATGCTTCGCAAGTGCGACCCGCTGGCCGTTGATGAATTGCAGCGGCGTCTTACCGGTGCTCGCGCGAAAAGCGCGGTGGAAATGTCCCTCTGACAGGTCCACGAGCCGGGCCAGATCGGCAATCCGGATCGCCTTGTGAAGATGCGCGTCGATGAAGTCGGCTACGCGGCGCAAACGATAGCCAGGCAGGCGGATTCGCTGCGGCAGCGTTGCCGGGCGACCATAACGTTTCGCCAGATATAGTACGAGCGCGTGACTCATGGTCTCGCAGTAGGCCTCGTCCAGGCCGGACTCCTGCGCATCGAGACGATCGAATTCCGCGAGGAGATTCCAGACGAACCGATCCTCCGCGCCCGCGATCGGCGCGAGGCCGCCAAGCGAACCTGGAGCCAGACGCTCGATCGCATCGGCATCGAAGGCGATCGTGGCCCAGCGCCAGGCGACATTGTGCAGGCGGAGACGGCGCTCGCACTGCGCAGGCAGGAAGGAAATCGACGCCGGAAGGTCCGGCCCGTCATGACGCCGGCCGCCGTCGATGGTGAACTCATGCCGCTCGGCACCGCCGCTCAACGTCGTCATGATGAGGTGGCTGGAGGACGCGATGCTACCCTCGACAAAGGCCGTGAGCGGCCGATGCGCCGTTTCGAACGTGCCGCCCGGCCACCGTACACATCGCCAGCCGTCCGGGCGCGAACTCAGCCGTTCGAACGCCGCACTCAATCCATCGATGCCGTGCCGCACATGTCTGCTCGATCGCGGGCCAACCTTGTTCGGCAATCTAGAAGCTGCGCGACCGAAACTCAACATGACCGCAGGATCCGACGCGTCGGATCAGGATCGCGCGCGACGGCTTAGTCAGGATCGGCTTTCGTGGCCATCGGTCCGTTGCTTTCGGCGGGCAGAGATCACAGAACGGTGAAACATGGACGAGACTACTCAGAAAAGCACTGTTGGGACCGATCGCCGCAGCTTTATCGGCTCGGTGACAGCTCTCGGCGCAGTGGCTGCTGCATCTATGCAGGCTGGCGGCGTGGGTATCACATCGGCTTCGGCGCAGAGCGCGCCCGCCACGGCGCCGCCGCGCCCAGTGCTGACACGGACAATTGGTCGCACCGGCGAGAGCCTGCCGGTGCTCGGACTTGGCACGTTCCTGACCTTCGATATGCTGCCCGGCGCACCCCGCGAGCCGCTCCGTGCTGTGACCAAGATCTATATCGACGCCGGCGTGCGTGTCGTGGATACCTCGCCGCTCTACGGCACCGGCGAAGTCAGCGTGGGCAATTTCATGAGCTGCATGGGCGTCACCGACCAGATGTTCGTCAGCAACAAGATCTGGTCGACCGGCGACTATCTGGCGGATGAGAGCCACGCGCTGCGCAGCTACGAGCAGTCGCGCCTGCGACTGTGGCGCGACAAGATCGACCTGCTGTTCTGTCACAGCCTGGTCAATGTCGACGTGGTGCTGCCGACCTTGCGGGCCTGGAAAAAAGAAGGCCGCGTCCGCTACATCGGCGCCTCGGTTCACGAGAACGACTATCACGCCATTCTCGCCAGTCTGATCGAACGCGACCTGGTCGATGTCGTGCAGGTCAACTATTCGATCTTCAATCGCGGCGCTGAGGATCGGGTGCTCAAGGCGGCGCAGGACAAGGGCGTCGGCGTATTCATCAACATGGGCCTCGAGAAAGGCAGGCTTCACAAGATCACCGCCGGCCGGCCGCTGCCCGATTTTATCCGCGAAACCGGCGCGTCGAACTGGTCGCAATTCTTCCTGAAATGGGTGATTGGCAATCCGGCGGTAACGACCGTATTGGCGGCGACCTCCAGCCCTGACCATGCCAGTGAAAATATCGGCGCGCTTCACGGCGCGTTGCCGGATCAGGAGATGCGGCAACGCATGGTCCGGCACATGGAAGGCATCCCAGGCTTCACGTCACTGGCGTCGATGCCGTGGTATCCTGACAAGGCGACGATGTATCAGGGTGTGATCCGCCGCTCGCAGGCCGCCCTGCGGCAGCGCCTGAGCTGAGGTCTTGAAGATGCGCGGTGTTGGAATGCCGGTGAGAACGACGGTATCAATTGGTCTGCTGTTCGCAACCCAATCGACCACGGTGCTGGCCGTACCCGACTCCGCGCAAAGGCTAGGTCGATTTGCCATCGATCAGACCGAAGTGACGATCGGCGAGTTTCGTACCTATCGCGACTCCCGATCGCTCGTCACCGAAGCCGAGAGCGCGGGCGGAGGTTTTGAGTTCGGCAACGGCTGGGAACGCCGGGGCGGCTGGACCTGGTCATCGCCCTATGGGAAACCGGGCTTGGACAATGAGCCCGTCGTCCATGTGAGCTGGAGCGAGGCACGCGACTTCTGCCTTGCCCGGGGCGGCCGGCTGCCGGGCCTCGAAGAATGGCGCAAGGCTGCTTTCACGGAGATGCGGACCGAACCGACAGATGGGTTCACCAATGGACGCACCTACCCCTATCCCGTCGGCGACAAGCCCGATGGCATGAATACATCGGCCAATGATCGTTGGCCGCGCCATGCGGTCGCCGGTGAAACCCGGCGCGGCGTGAACGGCATATTCGACATGGGTGGCAACGTCTGGGAGTGGCTCGCCGATCGCCAGGGCGATCAGGCCCTCACCGCTGGCGGCTCTTGGTGGTACGGCCCCGACAAGACGCAAGCCGCGGCGGTGCAGTGGAAGCCGGCGGATTTCTATGCCGTCTATGTCGGTTTCCGCTGCGCGTATGATCTTTGAATTGGTCACTCATCCGCGACCTGTGTCGGAAAACGGGTGGGTTCGATCGTCCTCTGCGCAGACAATGCGGAAAGATCGAATCTGCCAAGGACCTCCGTCATGTCGCCCGCTCCGCCCCCTCGCCTGCCCGCCACCTTCAACCGCCTTGCCTGGTCCAACCTTGCGGCGCAGTCGGCCGAACAGATCGCGCTGGCCGCAGCCCCCATCGTCGCCGTGCTGCTGCTCAGCGTCGGCGAAGGCCAGACCGGGCTGCTGCAGACCGCGCTGACGCTGCCGTTCATTCTATTTGCGATCCCGGCCGGCTTGATTGCCGACCGCATCTCGCGGCGCTTTGTGATGGTGGCTTCCGAAGCCCTGCGGGCCGCGGCGCTGGCCGGGATCCTGCTGCTGATCTGGTTCGGCCAGATGACGCTACCTTTGCTTTCGCTGCTCGGCTTCGTCGCGGTGTGCGGCACCGTGGCCTACAGCGTCGCCGCGCCCGCGCTGGTGCCCTCATTGGTGACCTCGCCACAACTGCCCGCGGCGAACGCGCGGATCGAACTGGCGCGCACGATCGCGTTTGCCAGCGGGCCGGCGCTCGGCGGCGTGCTGGTCGGATGGCTGGGCGCCGCGCCGGCGTTCGGCTTTGCCGCGGCGTTATCGGTTGTCGCGGTCGCCCTGCTGTCGGGCATCCATGAGCCGGCGCGCGCGCCCACCCCGCGCCGCCATCCGCTGCAGGAAATCAAGGAAGGCGCCGCCTTCGTGATGCATCATCCGCTGCTGCGGCCGGTGTTCATCACCCAGTTCATCTTCAACACGGCGTCGTTCCTCCTGCTCGCGGTGTTCGTGCCCTACGCCGTGCGCCATCTCGGACTTTCGGCGACCGGTGTCGGCGTCACGCTCGGAATGTATGGCGTCGGCATGGTGGTCGGCGCGCTGGCGGCGACGCGGGTGATGCAGCGGCTCACCTTCGGCACCGTGATCGGGCTCGGCCCCGTCACCGGCTTCGCCGCCGCACTCGTGATGGCGCTCACCATTGTCGCACCGAGCCCGTGGCTGGCGTCGCTCAGCTTCTTCCTGCTCGGAGCCGGCCCGATCCTGTGGGTGATCTCGACCACCACGCTGCGTCAATCGGTGACGCCACCGTCGCTGCTGGGTCGCGTCTCCGCGATCAACATCATGAGCTACGGCGCCCGCCCGCTCGGCTCCGCGCTCGGCGCCATCGTCGGCGGTTTCTATGGCGCCGAAGCCTGCCTCTATCTGGCGGCCGCGATCTTCGGCGCGCAGGCGCTGTTGATCTGGACCTCGCCGGCCGTCGCGCTGGCGCGGCAGCCGGACATGGTGGGAGAGCCGGCGCGGTGTTGAGGCCAAAACCCGGAAGTCACCGCGACGCGACTTTCAGGTTCAGTTTGGTCGAGCGCTCATGCCGTCGGCCCTCACAGCGCCCGTGAACACCTGACCGGAAATGCGGCGGTCGTAGTCGTCCGCAAGGGCACGCAAGGCTGCGGCGCCGTCGCCCGTAAAAGAGGGACCATGCATGAGTGCCAGCGTGCGTGGCGCGAGGCTGGCGAGACCGCGGATGGTACTGCCCATGCCCGGGCTGAGGCTTGAATAGTTGAAGATGTCTTCCGCCGCGATCGCAGGCCCAACCACGTCGCCGTCGGTCAACGCCTTGTCGTTGCCGAGTTGCGTGAACAGGTCGCCGCACAGCAGGGTTCGCGTCGATTCCTCGAACAGGACTCCGGCGTCCCAGCCGTGCGGCGTGTGCGGCGTATCGATGAAGCGCACGCGCTTGCCGCCGCCGATGGCGATCACCTCGCCATCCGCGAGCGCGCGCGGCTCACGGTCCGCGAAATCGGCCAGCGACACCATGCATCCGGTCTGGCCATGCGCGGGCGTCGCCTGTGGCGCCACGGCGAGCCACTCGTTCATCGCGCCGCACTCGTCGGCCTCGAAATGGCCATAGGCGATCCAGCGCAGTCGCTCGGGCGGGATGATCCGGCTGAGCGCCTCGCGGTTGAGCGGAAACATCTTGCGCAGGCCGGTGTGAAACATCAGCGGCTCGTCGCCGAGGACAAGGAACTGGTTGAAGGTAAAGCCCGAGGGCGGAGCAATGTCCGGCACATAGGTCGAAAGGCGGTAGATCCCGTTGGCGATTTCGCTGACCTTGGTCTCCATGAATTCCTCCATCACGACAATAATTTAGGAGAAGCACTGGGGGGCAATGTACATACGTCAGATTTGATAATACATATATGTACAGTGAAATTTGCGCGACTGTCAATAATGGGTGCACGCACTTGTGCAATTAAAAAAGATGTCTCGGACTTACACCCTGAAGCGCCGCGCCGAGCAGCAGGCGCAGACCCGGCAACGCATCGTGGAATCCGCCGTGGATCTGCACAGCAGTGTCGGTCCGGCAGCGACGACGATCAGCATGATTGCCGATCGCGCCGGCGTGCAGCGCCATACGCTCTACGCGCACTTTCCCGACGAACGCAGCCTCCATCTCGCCTGCTCCGGATATGCGATGGATCGCGACCCGCTTCCGGAGCCGGAGCCGTGGCGTTCGATAGCGGATCGACGCGAGCGTCTGCGGACCGGCCTCACGGCGATCTACGGCTGGTACGCGCGCAACGCATCGCTTGCCGCCTGCGTGCTGCGCGACGCCGAGTATCACGCCCTCACCCGGGAAATCTCCGACATGCGATGGGGGCCGTACACCGCAGCCTATCGCGACGTGCTGGGCGAAAAGCTGAAAAAACGGCAGCGCGCGATGCTGCATCTCGCGCTCAGCTTCCACACCTGGCAGACGTTGTTGCGCCAAGGTGGCCTGAAACCAGGCGATGCCGTAGAAGCCATGGTTCAAGCTGTCGATGGCGCAAAGTGAAGTTCAAAACGTTTGGACAGATGCTCAAACTGGTCGAGCGCTCGGTCTGACCTGTGTAATGGCAACGCCTGAGATCGGGAGCAGCCCGCCGACAATCGGCTTTGGGAGCATGCGGTCGCCGAGGAACAGCACGCTCGAAATCAGGGCGAATACCGGAAGCAGCAGACCGAAGGGTGCGACGCGGCCCATCGAAACAATCCATCCTCTCCGTGGGAAGATGGATTGCTTCACTTTTGTCGTCATGATGCCGCGATGGTGGGGGATCCCGCCAAGTGCACTGCGGGCGTGCTGAGTGGAGATCAGCCCTTCGCGAATTGGCGGAAGTCGGGCTCGCGGTGAAACCAGAACTCGTATCCGCTGATGTTCTTCTGCATCGCGACGTCATGGATCGGCTGGTTGAGCGGAATCACCGGCACGTCGCGAATGCAGAGCCCAATGAACGCCTTCACGGCAGCTTCATACTCGGCCGGGTCTTCCGTGAAGCGCGCCTTGTCGATCAGCGCGTCCATGTCCTTGTTCTGGTACGATGAGATGTTGAAAATCGAATTGTTGCCGTGGAAATTCCAGTAGAAATAATACTCGGGATAGTCCAGCCAGCCGCTGAAGCGGTTGAGCACCAGCGGCAATTCCTTCTTGTTCAGAATGGTCCGCCAGTTGGCGCCGGGAATCTTGTTGATCTGCGTCTTTATACCGATCTTGGCGAGGTTCTCCTGGATCAGCACGACGGTTGGTTCGCCGACGGTGGCGGTGCCGGTGTCCAGTGACAATGTCGTTTCGAGACCGCCTTCGAGACCGGCCTCCTTCATCAGCGCCTTCGCCTTGTCAATATCCGTCACGTAAGGAAACGGCTGCGGCCATGCAGCCCTGGATACTTCAGCGGGCCCGCCGTACATCGGCAGGGCACGATTGAAGAAGGCCCCATTCTGGATCTGCTCGTAGGGCATCGCCCATGCCAGCGCCTGACGCAGTTTGGCGTTATCGAATGGCGGCTTGGCGGTGTTCAGCGCGAGATACCACAATGCGTTCGGAATCGGGACGCCCGACACCTTGATCTTGCCTTCCTTCATGATCTGATCGAAGTCGCGCGGCGCGAAGCCGCTGGATAGGTCGGCGTCGCCCCGCTCCAGCATCGCACGCCGCGTACCGCCCGAGGGGATGTCGCGCGCGATAATGCGCTTGAGCTTCGGCAACGGCCCGCTGCTCCAACCGTCGAAGCGGGTGAAGATGGTCTCGATCCCGGGCTTCCAGCTTTCGATCCGGTAGGCCCCGCCACCGGCCTCGTTGTTCTTCAGCCAGGCCATCGCCCAGGGGTCTTCGGGTGTGGCGTTCTTCTTTGCGAGTTCCGAGTTGATGATGAACGGTACGACGACGGCGACGTTGAACAGCAACATCTTGTCCTTGCGGACGTAATCGATGCGAAAGGTGTGATCGTCGACGATCACGAATTGTTCGGGCTTTTCCAGCGAACCGGCCGACATCTGGAATGTCGGGAAGCCTCCGACTTTGACGGCCCTGTCGAACGACCATTTGACGTCCTTTGCCGTGACCAGGCTGCCGTCGTGGAATATCGCGCCCTTGCGCAGCTTGAAAGTGCAGGACATGCCGTCGGCAGCGACCGCCCAGCTCTCGGCGAGTTCGGGGGCCAGCTTCTCTCGGTCGTAGGACAGCGTCCCGTCCGGCAGCGTCTTGGCCGCGTAGGACAGCAGCCGGTCGTAGCAATTCCAGGACAGACCGTTGACCGTCTGGTTTGAGCCAACACCCTGCATATCGAGCGAATTAGGGCCAAGCTCCTGAACCACCAGCAGCGTCTCCGAACGTCCCTGCGCCCCGGCCGGATCCACGCCGAACGCCGCGGCTGAAGCGCCGGCCAGGCTCGTTCGCAGGAAGTTCCGGCGGTTCAGGATGACTGGAGCGGACATGACGGCGTCTCCTTGACGGTGCGGCTGCCCTTTTTGCAGGCAAGGTCTATGCCACCCCGCCAGTCGCCGGCGGCAGGCCGCCCGTGCGGAATTCAACTTGGACCATCGGCATTTCCGCTTTATATGATGATAATAATCTTATTTAGATCGGAACCTCGCCATGACCGAGCAGACCGCCGCGGTCGACGCCCCGCCCCGCGCCGAAAAATCCTCGACGGCCCTGCAGATCGCCGTTCTGGCCGGCCTCGCCGCCACCGGTACGCTCGCCACCAACATCCTGCTGCCGTCATTGCCGCAGATGGCGGCGTCGCTGAACGTCACCAGCGCGGCGGTCACCTCCGCGATCACGATCTTTCTGGCCGTGTTCGCCATCGGTCAGCTCGCGGTCGGGCCGATTTCCGACCGCTACGGCCGCCGCTGGCCGGTGCTGATCGGTTTCGGTGTGTTCTTCATCGGCAGCGTCTGGTGCGCGCTGGCGACCGATCTGACCGGGCTTCTGATCGGCCGCGTCATCCAGGCCGCGGGCGCCTGCGCTACCTCGGTGCTGTCCCGCGCGATCGCCCGCGATTTGTTTTCCGGCGCAGCGCTCGCCCGCGCCATGGCGCTGATCATGATCGCCATGGCCGCGGCGCCCGGCTTCTCGCCGCTGCTCGGCGGCGCGCTCGACCACGCGTTCGGCTGGCGTTCCGAATTCGTGCTGGTTGCGGCCTTTGCGGCATTCGGCGCGCTCGCCTACGCCGCCGTGTTCGGCGAGACCCATCACGCCACGCGCACACCGCTCGATCCGCTTGCCATTACCCAGACCTATCTCGGTCTTATCGCGGACCGGCGGTTCGTCGTGCCGGCCGCGACGGTGAGCCTGATCATGGGCAGCCTGTTCTCGGTGTTCTCGGCGGCGCCGCGCATCCTGATCGAGGCGATGCACTTCACCCCGATCCAACTCGGCCTGTTCTTCGCCGGCACCGTATTGATCGTGTTCGCCGCCGGCATGCTCGCGACCAGGCTCGCGCCGCGCCACGGGCTCGACCGCTCGATCCGGGGTGGCCTGCTGGCCGCCGTCACCGGCGGCATCGCGATGCTGCTGGTCTCGCTTTACAGCCCGACTTTCCTTTCCTATCTCGGTGCGCTCAGCGTGTTCCTGCTCGGCATGGGCATCGTCAATCCGCTGGGGACGGCGCAGGCGCTGTCCCCGTTCGGCGACAAGGCGGGCGCGGCCTCCGCGCTGGTCGGCTTCTGGCAGATGATGATGGCCGCGATCGGCGTCTGGCTCGCCGCCACGATCTCGCATGAAGCTTTGTTCGCGCTGGGCGTGGTGCTGACGGTATTTTCGCTTGCCGCGATCGGGCTCTATACGCTGCGGACGAAAGTCAGGGCCGCATGAACATGAAGTCAGTGTCGGGATCGCAATTGTCGGCGACGAAACGAAGCTCGGACTGAACGTCGGCCAGCGGCCGGCTCTCCAGATATTTTGCGACGACGAGACTGAGCAGCGCGCGGCAGACAGCGTCGGCGCCCTGCCCCTCAGACTCTGCATCGGCCAGCGCAGCCGCGAAATGCCGTTGTGCGATCTCGGTCGTGGACATGTGACTCCGCCTCCGCGCCCAATTAAGCTGGCGACGGAGATGCGCGCCTTGACGTGAATCAAGGTCGCTACCGCGGCAGGCGCTGGCTCAGGACGCCAGATACCGCTCGTACTTCCCCGCCACGACTTCGTCGGCTGCGATATCCGGGTCGAGCGTATAGAGATCCTGCGCGCGGCCGATGCCGCGCAGCGCAAAGCGACCTGTGGACACCAGATAATTCCGCCCCGCCGCGTCGAGGCCTGACCGGAACGCCGAGGACATCAGCAGTTCGCGGTCGACCGAGCGGCACATCGAGGCGATCCGGCTGACCTCGTTGACGGCCGGCCCCACCACCGTGAAGTCGAGCCGGTCGTCGCTGCCGATATTGCCGTAAAACACCTCGCCGACATGCAGGCCGACATGGGCCGTCGTCACCGGGCGGCTTTCGGCGACGCGGCGGGCGGTCAGCGCCTTCATGTTGCGGCGAAAGCGATGCTCGGCGCGCAGCGCGGCGCGCTTGGCCGCTGCGAGATTCTCGTGGGTGAACATCGCCAGCACGCCGTCGCCGATCAGCTTCAGCACTTCGCCGCCGGCGTCATGGATGGCGTCGATCGAGGCCTGCGCATAGTCGTTGAGGAACGGAATGATCTCGCCGGGATCGATGCTTTCGCTGATCGCGGTCGAGCCGCGCAGATCCGAGAACCACAATACCGTATTGATGCGCTCAGTGACGCCGCGCGCGATTCTTCCGCGCAGCACCTGTTCGGCGGCATCGCGCCCGAGATAGACGCGGCCCAGCGTCTTGGCGATATCGGCCTGCGCCGCGGTCTTGATCGCGAGCCCGAGCACCGGCACGAGGTCGCGCAGCGTCGCCATCTCTTGCGCGCCAAAGCCCTCGTCGCGCCGGGTTACCCAGTAGGAATAGACGCAATCCATCTGCCCCATGGTGCCGGCCTCGCCGAAGCGGTGCACATAGGCCACCGCATGCTTGTGGCCTTTTTCGGCAAGGTCGCTCATGAACTTGAAATTGGCCACGCCGTTGGCGAGGTCGACCGGCATTTCCTCGTGGCCGTTTTCGAGCATGTGGTAGAATATCGAGCTCCGCCACGCCTCCGCGGCCTCGCCCTCGCTGGTCGAGCCATATTCGAATACGTCGCTCTCGTTGGTCTCGGCGTCGTTCCAGCGGAAGCCACGGCCCTCGAAGATCGGGTGCAGCGTGTCGATGAAGACCATGCCGCGCGACAGGGATAGACCTTCGGCGCGGCAGCGTTCGCAGAAACCGCGGATCAGATCATTTTCGGGCAGGCCTGTGAGGCCCTGGCTCACCAGCCAGTTCATCAGGCTCAAGCGGGGCGCGAGGTCCATCCGACGATTATGCCGCGCAATCGCGACGAGTAAAAGCCTCGCGCGCCTCAGCCCTTCGCGCGCCGGGTTTATATCGTGACGGTCATGGCCGCGCGGTCTCCTTGGCCGTGCCGGATGCCGTGGCGCCGGACTCGTACCAGCCGCGCGACGCCTTCACCAGATGGACCACCGACAGCATCACCGGCACCTCGACCAGCACGCCGACCACGGTGGCCAGCGCGGCCCCGGAGTTGAGGCCGAACAGGCTGATGGCTGCGGCAACGGCCAGTTCGAAAAAGTTGCTGGCGCCGATCAACGCCGCCGGCGCGGCAACGCACCAGGCCACGCCGAAGCGCCGGCTCAGCCAGTAGGCAAGCCCCGCATTGAAATAGACCTGGATCAGGATCGGAACGGCCAGCAGCACGATCACGAGCGGCTGCGCAATGATCTGCTCGCCCTGGAACCCGAACAGCATGACCAGCGTCGTCAGCAATGCCACCAGCGAAACCGGCTGCAGCGCATTCAGGGTTCGCTGCAACGCCGCCGGCCCGTTGGCCAGCAGCGCGCGACGCCATAGCTGCGCGACGATCACGGGAACGACGATATACAGCACGACCGATATCAGCAGCGTCGCCCACGGCACGGTGATCGACGCCACGCCCAGCAGGAGGCCCACCAGCGGCGCGAACGCAAACACCATGATGACGTCGTTCAGCGCGACCTGGCTCAACGTATAATGCGGTTCGCCCTCGCACAGGTTCGACCACACGAAAACCATCGCCGTACACGGCGCCGCCGCCAGCAGAATGAGGCCGGCGATATAGGACGGAATTTGCGCCGCCGGCAGCCAGGGCGCGAACAGGTGGCCGATGAATATCGAACCCAGCAACGCCATCGAGAACGGCTTTACTGCCCAGTTGATGAATAGCGTGACGCCGACACCGCGCCAGTGCCCGCGCACCTCGCCGAGTGCACCGAAATCGATCTTCAGCAGCATCGGGATGATCATCAGCCAGACCAGCCCGGCCACCGGCAGGTTGACCCGCGCGATTTCGGCACCCGCGATCGCCGCAAACAGACCAGGCAGCAGATGTCCGAGCGCTACCCCGGCGACAATGCAGAGCGCCACCCAGAGCGAGAGATAACGTTCGAAAAGGTTCATGGCGATGACATCCGGGTGCGACGTGGGAGCGATCTACAGGCTATCCCGCACAGCCGTGACCGCGAGATGACCTCTCGGTATGGCAGGCTTGACCGGCTCGCAAGAAATATGTCTTGATTATTCGACATATCGACACGATTATTGGGCAGGAATCGTCCGTATTCCGCCCTGATAATCTCATATCGTCATCCCGACGTCATCAAATTCGTCGATAAATATCGACATAATCCGACTGCGAGACAGTAAATGGAAGCCACCAGTCGCGAAGCCAGCGCCATCGAAGGCTTTGGATCGCTTGCGCAACCAACCCGGCTTGCCGCGGTACGCCATCTGCTGGCGGCGCACCCGGGAAGCCTCCCCGCCGGTGAAATCGCCCGGCTGTGCGAGGTGCCGCACAATACGATGTCATCGCACCTCAGCATTTTGAGCCGAGCCGGCCTGATCTCCGCCGAGAAGGACGGCCGCTCGATGAACTACCGGGCAGATATCGACGGATTCAGAGGTCTGCTCGAATTTCTCTCGCGCGACTGCTGCAACGGCCGTCCGGAGCTGTGCGGTGATGCCTTCGATCTGCCATCCGAAGCGACGGGGAGGTTCATGACACCTGCGTTCAACGTCCTTTTTCTGTGCACCAAAAATTCGGCTCGCTCGATCATCGCCGAAGCGCTGCTGGAGAAGATCGGCCGTGGCCGCTTCCGGGCCTATTCCGCCGGATCGGAGCCGGCCGCAGAACCCGTTCCCGAGGTCATCGAGCGGTTGAAGGCCCTCGGGCACAACGTGTCACACCTGCATTCAAAGTCATGGGATGAATTCAGGGGACCGGACGCTCCCAGAATGGACTTCATCATCGCGCTCTGCGACGCCCCCAACAATCAGTTTTGCCCGGATTTTGGCAACCAGTTCGTCACCGGCGCCTGGCCCCTGCCCGATCCGGCGCATTTCACGGGGTCGCCGACCGAGCGCACCACGCTGCTGAATGAACTCTATGCCATGATCCGGCGCCGGATCGAAATCTTCACCAGCCTCCCGTTCGACTCGCTGGACCGCATGGCGATCAAGGCCCGCCTCGACGAAATCGGCGATACGAACCGCGTATCCCCTTAGAGGAAGTTCTCGATGAGAGTTGGCATCAATGGCATGGGCCGCATCGGCAGGCTCGCGCTGCGCGCCGCGCTCGGCGGCATACACCGTCCAGCAAGCGATCCGCGCGCCGAGAACCGGCTGGACGTCGTCCATGTCAACGAGTTGAAAGGGGGCATCGCGGCGACCGCGCATCTGCTCGAATTCGACAGCATCCACGGGCGCTGGCACGCATCGGTCGCGGTCGATTCCGACAATGCCCTCACGATCGGCAAGCAGGGCGTCAGCTTCAGCGAAAAGGCCGCTCCGGGCGACGTCGCCTGGGGCGATCTCGGCTGCGACATCGTGCTGGAGTGCACCGGCAAGTTTCTCAAGCCCGACCAGCTTCAGGCCTATTTCGACCGCGGCGTCAAACGGGTGATCGTCGCCGCTCCCGTCAAGGACGAAGCGGCGCTCAACATCGTCGTCGGCGTCAATGATCATCTCTACGATCCCGCCCGGCATCGGCTGCTGACGGCGGCATCCTGCACCACCAACTGCCTGGCGCCCGTCGTCAAGGTCATCCACGATTCGATCGGTATCCGTCACGGACAGATCACGACGATCCATGATCCGACCAACACCAACGTCGTCGTGGATGCGCCGCATAAGGATCTCCGCCGCGCACGGTCCGCGATGCTTTCGATGCAACCGACGACCACGGGCAGCGCCACGGCGATTTCATTGATCTATCCTGAACTCAAGGGCAAGCTGAACGGCCACGCCGTGCGGATTCCCGTCCTGAACGCCAGCCTGACCGACTGTGTCTTCGAGTTGAAGCGCCCGACCACGGTCGAGGAGGTCAACCAGCTGTTCACATCGGCTTCCGAAAGCGTTCTGGCCGGCATCCTGGGTCTGGAGACCAGGCCCCTCGTCTCGGCCGACTACAACAACGATCCGCGCAGCTCTATTGTCGATGCCTTGAGCACGATGGTGACCGATGAAACGCTGCTGAAGGTCTATGCCTGGTACGACAACGAAGTCGGCTACGCCTGCCGAATGGTCGACCTCGCCAACATTGTTCAACGTTCGGGCGTGTAGCCATGGTCCGAAACTACCTGATTGTCACGGCATCCTATTGGGGCTTCACGCTGGTCGACGGCGCGTTGCGCATGCTGGTGCTGTTTCATTTTTTCAGGCTGGGCTACACCCCGTTCACCCTGGCGTTTCTGTTCCTGCTCTATGAAGCGGCGGGAATCGGCGCCAACCTCGCCGGCGGCTACCTCGCGTCGCGCTTCGGCATTCCCCGCATGCTCGCCATCGGACAGGTGCTCCAGATTTCCGGCCTGCTGATGTTGTCGGCGCTCGATCCGGGCTGGGGCGCAGCCGCATCGGTCGCATGGGTCGTTATCGCCCAGGGCGTCGCGGGCGTCGCCAAGGACCTGACCAAGACCGCATCGAAATCGGCGATCAAGGCAACCGCAGCGGAAGGCAGTGGGCAACTGTTCCGATGGGTCGCCTGGTTCACCGGCTCGAAGAACGCCATGAAGGGAATCGGGTTCTTCCTCGGCGGCCTTCTGCTCGATGTCGCAGGATTTGCCCCTGCGCTATGGCTGATGGCCGCCCTGCTCGGCGTGGTCTTCGTCGCAGGGCTGTTGCTGCTGCCGGCGCAGCTTGGCAAGGCGAAATCGTCGAAAACCATTCGTGAGCTGTTCGGCAAGTCGCGCGGCGTGAATCTTCTGGCGGCCGCGCGCATCTTCATGTTCGGCGCCAGGGACGTCTGGTTTGTCGTGGGACTGCCGGTCTTTCTCTACGCCCACGGGTGGAAGTTCCTCGAAGTCGGCGCGTTCCTGGCCGCCTGGACCATTGCCTATGGTGGCGTGCAGGCGGTCGCACCCTCGCTCGTAAGCCGCAGCACGGACGGCCTCAGCCGTGAGGTGCCGGCGGCACGAATCTGGGCGGCGCTGCTTGCGGCCGTGCCGGTCGCCTTGGCCGTGATCATGAACTCAACCGACGTCGGACGCCCTGATATCGTCCTGGTGGTCGGGCTGGCGCTGTTCGGACTGCCCTTCGCCGTCAACTCGTCCCTGCATTCGTACCTCATTCTGGCCTACGCCGGATCGGAAAAGGCCGCGGAGGATGTCGGCTTTTACTACGCCGCCAATGCGGTCGGCCGCCTTCTCGGCATTGCGCTCTCCGGCGTGCTGTATCAGGTCGCGGGCATCACGGGCTGCCTGATCGGCTCCGCGGCGATGTTGCTGTTATGCTCGCTGATCACGTTCCTGCTGCCACAGAACGCAGATCTGTCGAGGGTAAGGCCCGCGCCGGTTTGATCCGGCATATCACGCGGCGACAGCCCTTCCCTCTTACTTCCATCATTCTAGAAATACGGTTGACGCGTCGCCGAATGTATGAGATATCACCGTCATGAAACTCGATGACGCCGCGACCCACCTCGAAGCGCTGGGCAATCCGACCCGGCTGAAAATCTACCGCGCGCTGATCCGCGCCGGTGGTGCCGGGCTTGCGGTCGGGCGCCTGCAGGAAAAGCTGAAGATCGCCCCCTCCACGCTGTCCCATCACATCAAGAGCCTGGTGGTGGTCGGCCTCGTGACCCAGGAGCGCGATGCGACCACGCTGATCTGCCACGCCAACTACCAAGTGATGCGGGAGCTGCTCGGCTTTCTCGCCGCCGAATGCTGCGCGGAAAGCGCAGAGACTGCTGAAGCTAAAGGTTCTGCCAAGTCCGCGGCCTAGTCGGATATGTCGCTTTAATATCTATTTCGATACTTCTAGTATGATGGGAGAACATCATGAGCGAAGCCAGGACCGTCGCAATTATCGGAGCCGGCCCCGTGGGCCTTGCCGCCGCCGCCCACGCAGTGGAACGCGGCCTGCAGCCGATCGTGCTGGAGGCGGGCAACCAAATCGGCCATGCCATGCGGCAATGGGGCCACGTGCAGCTGTTCTCGCCCTGGGAATACAACGTCGACAAGGCGGCGGCGCGGCTGCTGGCGGCGACAGGCTGGAATTCGCCGGCGCCGGACCACTATCCGACCGGCGCTGAAGTCGTCGAGCGCTACCTCGAACCGCTGGCCAACCATGCCGCGCTCAAGCCGCACATCCAGACGTCGAGCCGCGTCACCGGCATCAGCCGCATCGGGTTCGACAAGATGAAGACCAGGGGCCGGGACAAGGCGCCCTTCGAAATCCGTTACCAGAACGGGCAAGGGCCGAAGATGGTGAAGGCCGACGCGGTCATCGACGTCTCCGGCACCTGGCATTCGCCCAATCCCGCAGGCGCCAACGGCCTGCCGGCCATCGGCGAGGGCGAGGTTGCGGACCGGATCGCCTACGGCATGCCCGACGTGCTGGGAAAGGAGCGCGCGCGCTACGCCGGCAAGACCGTCGCCGTGCTTGGCGCCGGCCACTCCGCGATCGGCACGCTGACCGACCTCGCAACGCTGGCGCTCGAAGCGCCGGGGACCAGGCCGATATGGCTGTTGCGCGGCAACGATCCCGCCAAGGCGTTTGGCGGCGGCACCAACGACAAGCTGGCTGCCCGCGGCGAACTCGGCGCTGCCTTTGCCGCGCTGGTGACGGCAGGCCGCATCGAGGTCGAGAGCGAGTTCCGGGCTTCTCATCTCGTGACCGACGGCCCTCGCCTCGTCGTCGGCGCGCTCGCCGGCTGCCCGGCCCGCCGCATCGTCGTCGATGAACTCATCGTCGCGACCGGCTTCCGCCCGGATCTGGACTTTGTGCGCGAGCTGCGCATCCGACTCGATCCGGCGATCGAGTGTCCGGTCGCGCTGGCGCCCTTGATCGATCCCAATGAACATAGCTGCGGCACGGTGCGGCCGCATGGTGCGCGCGAACTGGCGCAGGACGAGCCGGGCTTCTATTTTGCCGGCATGAAATCCTACGGCCGCGCGCCAACCTTCCTGATGCTCACGGGATATGAGCAGGTGCGCTCGATCGCCGCCGACATCGCCGGCGATCGCGACGCCGCGGAGCGGGTCGAACTGGTGTTGCCCGAGACCGGCGTCTGCAGCCGCGCAGTCGCCACAGATGCCAGCAATTGCTGCGGCGGACCTGCAATATCGGATGTTGACGCGTGCTGCGTCGCGGACGAGAAAGCAAAACAACAGGGCAAGACGGGATGCGGTTGCGCGTCCTGATCAACCGGGAGTGAGCGCAATCTCGCTGGAAGGCCGATCCGTCATCGTCGCGATGTGCATGGGGCAACTTGGCAGCCTGCTCCCGCACGTCGTCGTGCCCTCCATTCTCGCGGCGTTTCTGATTCCGGAATGGCAATTGAGCGGCGCGCAGGCAGGCCTTTTGGCGGGCTCCGGCGCCGCCGGCTACATGCTGACCGTGCCGGTGCTGGCGACGCTGACAGACCGCATCGACGCGCGCAAGATCCTGATCGTGGGCTCCGCGGTCAGCGCACTCGGTACGCTTCTGTTCGGCCTGCTCGCGACCGGCCTGTGGTCGGGCGCCCTCTTTAACGCGATTGCCGGCGCAGGCTTTGCCGGCGCCTACATGCCGGGACTGAAGGCGTTGACGGATCGCCTCGCGCCGGGCGATTCATCCCGCGCCATCACACTCTATACATCGAGCTTTTCGGTCGGAGTCGGCGTGTCGTTCCTGGTTTCCCAACTCGTCGCGGAAGCCTGGGGCTGGCGCAACGCGTTTTTCGTCACCGCCGTCGGACCACTGGTCATGCTCACCGTCTGCGTGCTGTTGCGACCGGCCGAACCGAAGCCGGCGACGCGACGGCTGCTGGATTTCACCCCCGTGTTCCAGAACCGCAAAGCCATGGGATTTATTCTCGGCTACGGCGCGCATTGCTTCGAGATATACGCGATCAGGACCTGGATCGTGGCGTTCTGGACGTTCGTGGCCGCAAGGAATCCGGTCTCTTCAATCCTCACGCCGATCGTTGTCAGCGTGGTATTCTCCGTGCTCGCCATGCCCGCCAGCATTCTCGGCAATGAATTCGCGCTCAGATTCGGTCGTCACCGCGCGATCTCAGCCGTGATGTTCGCCTCCGCCGTGGTAGCCCTTCTGATCGGCGTCTTCGCGGACAAGTCGCCATGGCTTCTGCTGCCGCTGGTTTTCGTCTACGCCATCACGGTTCCTGCCGATTCCGGTGCATTGACCTCGGGCATGTCGATGGCGGCAGAACCTGATTATCGCGGCGCGACCATGGCAATGCATACGACCGTCGGCTTCAGCATGTCCGCGGTCGGCGCGTGGGCATTGGGTATCGCGCTGGACGCTGCCGGCGGCCCACAAAATTCGACAGCCTGGACGGCGGCATTTTTGGTGCTGGCGGCGGGCATCCTGCTCGGGCCGCTGGCGCTCTATTGGTCGAGAAGAGAGACACCGTGAACCGCAGCCAGCTTTCCATCATTACGGCGCTCGGCACCACGCAGACGCTCGCCTGGGCCTCGAGCTATTACCTGCCGGCGATCCTCGCCGATCCGATCGCACGCGATCTCGGCGTATCCTCGAACTGGATTTTCGCCGCGTTCTCGGCATCGCTCGTCATCTCGGCGATGCTTGGACCGCGCATCGGGCGGCAGATCGATCTGGTCGGCGGCCGTTCAGTTCTGTCGCTTTCCAACCTCGTGCTGGCCGCGGGGCTGGCGCTGCTCGGCCTGTCCTATTCGATCCCGTTGCTACTGGTCGCCTGGCTCCTGCTCGGCATCGGCATGGGAGCCGGACTCTACGACGCCGCCTTCGGCGCGCTCGGCCGAATCTACGGCGACTCCGCGCGGCGCTCGATCACCGGCATCACCCTGATCGCGGGCTTCGCCTCCACGGTCGGATGGCCCCTGACCGCGTGGGGGCTGGAAACGATCGGCTGGCGCAACACCTGCTTTGCGTGGGCAGCGGCGCATATCCTGATCGGCCTGCCGATCAACTGGCTGATGCTGCCCCCGGTCGCCGGCGCCAAGGCGGCGGTCGCCGCCGCCGTCAAGCCGCATATCCCGCTTGACCGAACCATGATCCTGCTGGCATTCGCTTTTGCCGCCGCGTGGGGCGTCGCCGGCGCGATGGCCGCGCACCTGCCGCGCATTCTCGAATCCGCCGGCGCGACTTCGCTGCAGGCGGTCGCCGCCGGGGCGCTGATCGGGCCGTCGCAGGTGGCCGCCCGCATCTTCGAGGCGAGCTTTCTGTCGCGCTATCATCCCCTGGTGTCGGGCCGGCTGGCCTGCCTCACCCACCCCGTTGGCGCGGCCATCATCGGACTGTGGGGCGGCGCCGCAGCGAGCGTCTTCGCCGTCTTCCACGGCACCGGCAACGGCATCCTCACCATTGCCCGCGGTACCATGCCGCTCGCGATCTTCGGGCCGCAAAACTACGCCTACCGCCTCGGCATCATCGGTGCCCCGGCGCGGATCGCGCAGGCCGGCGCGCCGCTGGCGTTCAGCCTCCTGATCGACGTCATGGGCAGCCGTATTCTGATCGTATCATCGGCGCTCAGCCTCTCCGCACTGCTGGCGCTATACCTGCTGCAGGCCCCGCCGAAGGAGTGACTAAAAGTTTGCCAGCTATCGCGCCGAAGTCGCGATCCAGATTCCGGTGAACACCGCGACAAGCCCCAGCACGAGGTTAGGCGTGATGGCCTCTCCGACGAGTTGCGTGGCAAGCAGGCCCGCCGCGAGGACATCAACGGTCATGGTATTGGCGACGCGCGTCGGTGAGGCCCGCTCCAGCGCCAGCAACGCCAGCGCGCTGCAGGATATCACGCTGCAGGAGCTTCGCATTGAGAGCTTCTTTCCAATGGATGATGCGACCGCCTGTGTACTGCGCGGATGGGCGAACGCGCCGCTCCCGGCTCCCGAATGAACGTCGCCATGCAACTGTCGCGAATTGCTGACTTTCTTACAGCTCGCTCTGGTTGTTCTATGCAGAAATAATGGCCAGGGTTGCTTCGCGCACAGACTGGACAAGCACAGACGCCCACCGGCCCTCGAAAGCTTGCAATTACGATGGGTTGCGTGCCGAAGGCTTCATTATCGCGCTAATCCATTCCTAAATTTCAATAAATTACCTCGCACCTCTATAGCCGATCAATAACAACTTCTTGTCACACAGGCTGGCGGGAGGGGGATTCAATGGTACGTGGCTCCGGCACGATGGAGCCTCCAGATTCTGGAATTGACCATGAATGATGCGACCCGCCTTCGCGAACTGGAAGCTGAATGCCGTCAACGCGCCGTCAGCGAACCCGACAAGAAATGGTACTGGCTGGCGCAAGCCGCCAAATACCAGGTGCAGGCCAACCAGAAACTTGCTTTTCAGTCGGAGGGGCCCAGCGCCCCCGACACGCCTGAAATCAAACTGGTGCAATGGTCGCACGTGCGCGATGAGCGACGCATGATGGACCCCCTCCCCGACGGACGCCGAACGCCCTGGTAGCCGCGCGCTCTAACGCCCCCGCTCCTCCGGCGGCTTGATGTGGCGGAACGACAACAGCAGCGCGAGATCGTAGGCGATCTTCAGCGTGCCGCAGACCACCAGGGGCAATCCCCCAAACGACGTCATCATCAGGACGCCGGAGATCGCTGGACTGATTGCGGATGCCAGGCTGCGCGGCACAGCGGTGACGCTGGCGGCAGCCGGTCGTTCCGCTGGCGTCACCACGGCCATGACGTAGGAAGTGCGGGTCGGCACGTCCATCTGTGACAGCGCCGAGCGCATCAACAGCAGGGCAAGCGCCACATAGAGATCCGGCGCGAACGCCGCCAGGATCAGGAAGATGCTTGACGGGATATGCGTGAACACCATGGTGTTGACGAGGCCGATGCGTTTGGCGATCCAGGCCGCCACCGGATAGGAAAAGGCGCTCAGCGTGCTCGACCAGAAGAAAAACAACCCGGCCGCCGACAATGACAGATCGAACCGCTCGAACAGCCAGAGCACCAGCAGCGACTGGGCGACGAAACCTCCGGCAAAGGAATCGATGCTGAACAACGCCGCGAGCTTGTAGACCGTGCTCCGCGACGGTCCGAGCGGGGTTTGCGGCGGCGTCTCCTCACCGCGAGTGTGTGGCACGTAGCGATAGAGCATCGCACAGACGATGCCGAGCACGGCATAAGCATAGAACATCAGGCGGAATGCGGCGAGTTGCGTGGTGCCGCCGGCCACCAGCCAATCGGGGAGCGAAGCGGCCAGCGAACCTGCCGCGGTACATAGCGCGCCGATCAGGCTGTAGCGCGCGAACACCTGCGTGCGGCGCTGGTCGGTGGCGCCATGCGCCAGCACGGCATGTTCGAGCGGCACCAGCACGCCGAGATCGCCGCCCGAGGGATTGATGGTCCCGATGAAAGCGACCAGCGCGATCAGCACAACATGCTCGACGCCGGGAAAGGCAACGCCGGTCGCCGCCATCAGGCCCGCACCCGCGATCAGCAACGGCCGCAAATCGTAGCGCGGCGCGATCCAGCCCGTGACCAGAGTCAGCAGCGCCGTGCCGAGCAGCGAGGCAGTCGCGACGATGCCGACCGCAACCGCATCGTAGCCAAGCGCGGTCATGTAGGCCGGCAGGATGATGATGGCAAAACCGTCGCCAAAGCCGCGCAGGCCCCGCGCAACATAGAGTAGCCGGATCAGCGCGGTGACGGCGGGTTTCGGTTCAATCGCAATGCTGGTCTCGTTTCCGTCCATGCGCCATCCTCGACACGATCGAGAGTGCGCAGAGCTTGGACGGCGGACCGTCTGACGGGGAGCCTGCTTCGTCCCCGGTGCAGGCAAGGTAGGACCCAAGCCGGGGTGAGGCAAGCGCTCTTGTGGGAGGGGCTGAACCCTTCCAACGAACCGCCTACACCCGCTCCGCCGGCGCCAGCTTGCAAACCTCGGCGGCGGCCTCGATCTGCAGCGTGGCGTGGTGGATGTTGAAGCGGTGCGCGAGTTCCTCGCAGACCCCGTGCAGGAAGGCGTCGTCGCTGCCGCCGGGCCGCACCAGATGCGCGGTCAGCGCGGTCTCGTTGGTGCTCATGGCCCAGATGTGCAGGTCGTGCACCTCGGTGACGCCCTCCAGCCGGCCGAGATAATCCTTCACCTTGGAAAGCTCGATGCCGCGCGGCACGCCGTCGAGCGCGAGATTGACGCTGTCGCGCGCCAGGCCCCAGCCGCTCCAGAACACGACGGCGGCGATCGCGAGGCTGATCGCGGGATCGAGCCACAGCCAGCCCGTCGCCATGATGATCAACGCCGCCATCACCACGCCGAGCGAAACACCGGCATCGGCCGCCATGTGCAGATAGGCGCCGCGAATATTGAGGTCGCCGTGACGGCCGCGCATGAACAAGAGCGCCGTGCCGCCGTTGATAGCGACGCCAAGCGCCGCGACAGCCACGACTGTCCCGCCCGCGACGGGGGCCGGACTGTAAAACCGGTTGACCGCCTCGACGGCAATGCCTCCGACCGCGACCAGCAGCAGTCCGGCGTTGAACAACGCCGCCAGGATCGAGGCACGGCGATAGCCATAAGTGTGCTGCTGCGTCGGCTTCTGCTGCGCCAGCCAGGCCGCGCCCCATGCCAAGAGCAGCGCGAACACGTCGGAGAGATTGTGAACGGCGTCCGAAATCAGGGCCAGCGAGTTGGCAGCGTAGCCGAAGGTCAGTTCGGCGACGACGAAAGCGGTATTGAGCGCAGCGCCGATCGCAAATGCCCAGCCGAAACTGTCCGGCGCATGGCTGTGCCCGGCGTGACCATGGGAATGATCATGCGCGTGGGAGTGATCGTGGTGAACGTGATCGTGCGCCATGGTCGCGGTATATAGCGCGGCAAAATTTGAATACTATCACAGCGAGGAGAGCGCGCCGTCATCTCCTCCGTCGTCCCGGCCTTGAGCCGGGACGACGAGTGAGGGTTACTCCACGCCCCGCAAGAACTTGTTCGACTTCGGCAGGCCGCCCGCGAGGCGGCCGGCGTCGGCGCGGTTGCCGCGCCAGTCGGCCAGTTCCTTGGCGCTCATGCTCTGCTCGCGGCCGGCGGAGTCCTTCCAGGTCAGGCCGGCCTTCAGTTCGAACACCGCGACGTCGGACAGCTTGGCGCTGGTATATTTCTGCAGCCGCACGCCGCGACCGCGCGCCATCTCCGGCACCTGGTCGAGCGGGAACAGCACCATCTTGTGGTTGCTGCCGATCACGGCCACCGTATCACCGGAGACAGTCGCGATCGCGCAGGCCTCGTTCGGCATGGTGACATTGAGCACCTGCTTGCCCTTGCGGGTGTTGCCGACGCAATCCTCTTCCTTGACGACGAATCCTTGCCCCTCGCTGCTCGCGATCAGGAACTTGCGTTCGCCCTTGTGGACGAACAGCGACACGATCGCGGCGTCCTGCTCCAGGTCGATGAACATGCGGATCGGCTCGCCATGGCCGCGGCCGCCCGGCAGTTTGGCGACATCGAGCGAATAGAATTTGCCGTTGGTGGCGAACAGCAGCAGCTTGGACGTGGTCTCGGCGAAGAAGGCGTGATCGAGCTTGTCGTCGGTCTTGAACGCAAGCCCCGAGATATCCTCGACATGGCCCTTGAGCGTGCGCACCCAGCCCTTTTCGGAGATCACCACCGTGCACGGTTCGCGCTCGACAAAGGCTTCCTCGATCGCGGCCAGATCGTGCTCGGGCGCGTCGGCGAATTGCGTGCGGCGCTTGCCGAGCGGCGTCTTCGGCCCGAACAGGTCGCGCACCTTCCGGACCTGCTCGCCGACCTTGGACCATTGCTCGGTCTCGGAGCCGAGCAGCGCCTTGAGGCCCTTCAGTTCGCCGCGAAGGTTCTTGTCCTCGGTGCGGATCTCGAATTCCTCGAGCTTGCGCAAGGAGCGCAGCCGCATGTTGAGGATGGCGTCGGCCTGGACTTCCGTCAGCTTGAACGCCTTGATCAGCGCCGGCTTCGGCTCATCCTCGGTGCGGATGATCCTGATCACCTCGTCGATGTTCAGATACGCGATCAGGTAGCCGCCGAGAATTTCCAGCCGGTTCTCGATCTGGGTCTTGCGGTAGTTCGAGCGGCGCACCAGCACGTCGCGCAGATGGTCGAGCCATTCGCGCAGACATTCCGCCAGCCCCACCACCCTGGGGATCTTGCCCTTGATCAGCACGTTGAGGTTCAGCGAAATCTTGCTCTCGAGCTCGGTGAGCCGGAACAGCGATTCCATCATCAGCGCCGGGTCGACCGCGCGGGATTTCGGCTCGATCACGAGGCGGACGTCTTCGGCCGATTCGTCCCGGACGTCACCGACCAGCGGCAGCTTCTTCTCGTTCAGGAGTTCGGCGATCTTCTCGACCAGCCGCGACTTCTGCACCAGCCACGGGATTTCGGTGATGACGACGACCCAGGCGCCCCGCGCGCCCTCCTCCTGGGTCCATTTGGCACGGGTGCGGAACGAGCCGCGCCCGGTCATGTAGGCTTCGGCGATGCTTTCCTTGGAATCGACGATGATGCCGCCGGTCGGGAAATCCGGACCCTTGACCCATTTCAGGAGCGACTTCGACTTGGCTTCCGGCTTGTCGATCAGGTGCAGCGCGGCGTCGCACAGTTCCGCCGCGTTGTGTGGCGGGATCGAGGTGGCCATGCCGACCGCGATGCCCTGCGAGCCGTTGGCGAGCAGATTCGGAAAGCCGCCAGGCAGAACCACCGGCTCCTTGCTCTGGCCGTCGTAGTTCGGACGAAACTCGACGCCGTCCTCGTCGATGCCTTCCAGCAGCAGCCGCGCGACGTCGGTCATGCGCGCTTCGGTGTAGCGGTAGGCGGCCGGGTTATCGCCGTCGATGTTGCCGAAGTTGCCCTGGCCGTCGACCAGCGGGTAGCGCGAGGAGAAGTCCTGCGCGAGGCGCACCATGGCGTCGTAGATCGCCTGGTCGCCATGCGGATGGAACGAGCCCATCACGTCGCCGACGATCTTGGCGGACTTCTTGAACGGCGTGCCGGGGTCGAGCCGCAGCAGGCGCATGCCGTAAAGAATACGCCGGTGCACCGGCTTCAGCCCGTCGCGGGCGTCCGGCAGGGCGCGGTGCATGATGGTCGAGAGCGCATAGGCGAGATAGCGCTCTTCCAGCGCATCGCGCAGCATCACCTCGTGGATTTCAGCCGGTTCTTCCGGCGGCAGCTGTCGTTTTCCCATGGGGAGGCGTTAAACTTTTCGGCTGAATCGTTCAAGACGCGAATCGCGCGGCGCCCCCCAACTGTCGTCCCTGCGAACGCAGGGACCCATAACCACAGGTGTTTGTGGCGAAAAACGGCTGGGGCCACAGCGCAATTGATGGGCTGCGGCGTATGGGTCCCTGCGTTCGCAGGGGCGACCCGCCGGGGGATCGCGAACAACTTACAAAACCGAGGTGATTCGGGCCCGATTCCGCGCCACCGCGTTGATGAACCCGTCCCTGGCGTCGGAATGGCCCTGCCCGCGCGGCTCCAGCACATGGCGCAGCAGGAACAGCCCGGTCAGGCGAAAACCGTCCAGCAAGTCCTGGTCCGACCAGCCGTTGGCGCCGCCCTCGCCTTCGCGCAGGAACGGCGGCAGCCGCAGCAGCCGGTCGCGGTAGGGCTCGCCGGCCGCGCGCGATACCGCGCCGCCGGACTTTGGCGAGACATAAATCAGCTCTGTGGTCGCGCCGGTGGCCGCGCAGTTTTCCAGGTCCAGACCAAAACCGAGTTCGGCGAGCATGGCGAGTTCAAACCGGATCAGGTGCGCGGCCGCGCCGCCGGCATCGTCGAAATCGTCCAGCGTCCGGCCGAGCATCTCGTAGATGTCTTCGTGCGGATCGCGCTCCGGCAACAGCCGCACCAGCGAAGCCAGATGGGTGACGCCATAGGTTGCATGCGCCGACCCCAGCAGGGTGGCCGCGCGCAAGCGCGTGCCCTCGACGACGTAATATCCGAGATGCTCGTCGAGCCGCGCCCGCCACACCGTGGTGACGCTGTTGCCCGGTTGCAGCAACGGCCGCATCCGCTTGCCCCCACCGCCGCGCACCAGCCCCAGATGCCGGCCATGCTCGCGCGTCAGCAGTTCGACGATGGCGGAAGATTCGCCATGCCGCCGCACGCCCAGCACGATGCCCTCGTCGGTCCATTCCATGGCGGGAGTTTACAGGATTTCGAGGCACATAGGGCGATTAGCGCAGCGCCATCCGCCAATTCACCGCATCGTTCCAGCGGCGGATTACGCGGGGTTCATCACCGGGCGCGCATTCGCGCGACCCGGTGGCTCATCCGCCCACCGCAATCCTCACGTATCGAACCACCCCACCGCGTCGCCGGTGAAGGAGTAATACAGCCCCATCGCGGTCAGCGCACAGGTGATCGCCTCGATGCCGCTGTCGAACTCGATGCCGCGCTGGCCGATCACCGGTACCAGGGAAATCACCGACAGCACCACGGCCACGACCAGCACCCAACGCGCCCAGGCCATGCGGTGGCGCGCGGCGAGGTGGACAAAGTAGAGCAGCAGCAGAATCGTGCCTGCCGCCATCACGGTTCCGACAATGATCGCCTGCTCCGTCATGTTGTCGTTCGGCGTACGGTCTCGAAACGCCGCCGACAGAGAATCCAGCATCAGCGCCAGATACAGCAGAACCTCAAACCACAGCACGTTGTTGGGTACGGTCATCGGGCCTGTTCTTCGTCATTGCCTGATTGCGGCCTGATCATTGCACGTCATTCCCTGGGAAAATCCAGTCCCATTTCGCGGTAGCGCTCGGGATCGTCGCCCCAGTTCTCGCGCACCTTGACGAACAGGAACAGGTGCACGGGCACGCCAAGGATCTCGGCGATTTCCTTGCGCGAATCCGCGCCGATCGACTTGATGGTGGCGCCACCCTTGCCGAGCACGATCTTGCGCTGGCTCTCGCGCTCGACAAAGATCGTCTGTTCGATGCGCACGGACTTGTCCTTGCGCTCGGTCCAGCTGTCTGTCTCCACCGTCGATTGATACGGCAGTTCCTGGTGGAGATGGCGATAGATCTTCTCGCGGGTGATTTCGGCCGCCAGATGCCGCATCGGCGCGTCCGACATCTGGTCTTCCGGATAATGGAACGGCCCCGGCGGCACCATTTTCGCAAGCGTCTTGCGCAGGTCGTCGACGCCGTCGCCCGACAGCGCCGAGATCATGAATGTGTGCTCGAATTTCATGCGCGCGTTGGCGGCCTGCGCCAGCGTCAAGAGTTTCTCGCGCGGAATGAGGTCGATCTTGTTCAGCACCAGGATCTTCGGGTGCTGCACCGTCGCAAGCTTGTTCAGGATCGCGTCGGCCTCCTCGTCGATGCCGGCCTTCGCATCGAGCAGCACGCAGACCAGATCGGCGTCATGCGCCCCGCTCCAGGCGGTGGACACCATGGCGCGATCGAGCCGTCGCTTCGGCGAAAAGATGCCGGGCGTATCGACCAGGATGATCTGGGCGTTGTCCTCGATCACGATGCCGCGGATCAGCGCCCGCGTCGTCTGCACCTTGCGCGAGACGATGGTGACCTTGGAGCCGACCAGCGCATTCACCAGCGTCGACTTGCCGACATTGGGCGCGCCGATCAGCGCGACGAAGCCGCAGCGGGTCTCGCCGGACGCGCCGGCTGCGATTTCAACTGTCATTGCTGCCGCCGCCGACGCCTTCGCGTTCGATCATCACGGATGCCGCCACTTTCTCGGCCGCGCGCTTGGAGCCGCCAATGCCTTCGGCCGGCGCCAGGCCAGGCAGATCGACGGCGACGCGGAATTGCGGATCGTGATGCGGCCCGGTGCGCTCGATCTCGCGATAGACCGGCGTCGGCAGTCCCTTGCTCTGCGCCCATTCCTGCAACACCGTCTTGGGATCGCGCAGCGGCCGGCGCGGCTTGCGCATCCGCTCCAGCCAGTTGCGCTCGACGAACTGCGACGCCGCCGCATAGCCGCCGTCGAGATAGATCGCGCCGATGACCGCCTCGCAGATGTCACCGAGCACGGATTTGCGCAACCGCGCGCCCGCGCCCGCGCCGACTGCGCCGAGCTTGATGTCATCGAGCAGCCCGAGCGACTTTGCCACGTCGGCGCAGCTTTCCTTGCGCACGAGATCGGCAAGCCGCTTCGACAATTCGCCCTCATCGGCGCGCGGATAGGCGCGGTACAGCATGTCGGAGATGATCAGCCCGAGCACGTGGTCGCCGAGGAATTCCAGCCGCTGATAGCTGTCGGCGCGATGACGCGTCGCCGGCTTCAGCGCGGAGACATGGGTAAAGGCGGTCGTCAGCAGCACGGGATCGGAGAATTGATAGCCGATACGCCCTTCGATCGCCGCGGCGGCCGCCTTGGCGGCGGCCTTGCCGCGCCTCTTTTTCGGCGCAGCTTCACGGGGCGCATCAGCCTGGCCCGGCTCGCCTGAGGTCGCTGAATCCTGGATGACTGATGTCTCGTCTTTCATCGCACGATTGTGAAAAGACGATTCCAGCGCACAGCGGTCGGCCAGCGCCAGAACATCCAGGCATGTTCACCCTCGGCGACGGAGAAGAAGATCATCTGCGCCCGGCCCACGATGTTCTGGAACGGCACGTAGCCGACCGCCGACAGCACGCGGCTGTCCGTGGAATTATCGCGGTTGTCACCCATCATGAAGAAGTGGCCGGGCGGCACGGTGTAGATGCTGGTGTTGTCGTAGAAACCGTTGTCGATGCAATCGAGCGATTCATAGCTGACGCCGTTCGGCAGCGTTTCCTTCCAGCGCTTGACCCGCGCGGTGGCGTCCGAACCGCAAGGGTCCTCGCCGATGAAATCGGACAGCCGTTCGCGCTTGACCGGCTTGTCGTTGATGTAAAGCAGGCCCTCCCGCATCTGGATGCGGTCGCCCGGCAGGCCGATCACGCGCTTGATGTAATCGGTCGAGTCGTCCTTCGGCAGGCGGAACACCACGATGTCGCCGCGGTTCGGCTCCGAGCCGAAGATGCGGCCCGAAAACAGCGGCGGCGAGAGCGGTATCGAGTAATGGCTGTAGCCGTAGGAATATTTCGAAACGAACAGATAGTCGCCAACCAGCAGCGTCGCCTTCATCGATCCCGAGGGGATGTTGAAGGGTTGGAACAGGAAGGTGCGGATCACGAGCGCAATCAGGAGAGCGTGGATGACGACGCGGATGGTTTCACCCAAGCCGCTTTCAGATTTTGTGCTGGAGGTCACGCTCATCGCTTTCCCAATTCCCGGCGGTGCCGTTGCCCGCATGGTGGCAGAACGTTTTCCGCGCGCGAATCGCCTGATACGGCCGCGTCAGGAAAATGGTCTTTGTTACTGATATATTGAGAGCCAATCCCGATGCTAACCGGAATCGGCCCTGGCTCGAACATGTAGCTCGGCGTTTTAGACGGTTGTTCGGTGGCGCGCAATCAAGCGCCTCGTAAAAACTTTATAATCCATTGATAAATCAATGTTTTTTAGTTTCGCGGTGAACTACCGGCGCAAATGGCCGTGCGGCTCAAGGTTTGGCGGCTGCGACCGCCGAAATTATGACGAAGGCCTGCGCCAGCGGCCAGTCGTCGGTGATCGACAGGTCGATCCGCGCCTCGCAGCCCTCGGGCGTCAGCGCTTCCAGCCGGGCCAGGGCGCCACCGGTGAGTTTCATGGTCGGCCGCCCCCCCGGCAGGTTCACCACCCCCATGTCACGCCACCAGACGCCGCGCCGGATGCCGGTGCCGAGCGCCTTGGAGCAGGCCTCCTTGGCGGCGAATCGCTTGGCGTAGGTCGCCACCACCATCTTCTCGCTATTGGCGCGGCGCGCCGCCCGGGCGCGCTCGGCATCGGTGAATATACGGTCGAGAAAGCGGTCGCCATGGCGCTCGATCACCTTGGCCACCCTTGTGATATCGATCAGGTCGGAACCGATACCGATGATCATGGCCGGGCCGCGATCTTGGCGCGGCCGCGGTCCATCGCGGCGCGCATCTGCCGCACGGTCTCGCCAAGGCCCACGAACAGCGCCTCACCCATCATGAAGTAGCCGATGTTGAGTTCGGCGATCTCCGGCAGCGCCGAGATCGTCTCCGCCGTCTGGTAGTCGAGGCCGTGGCCGGCATGGATCTCCAGACCCGCGCCCCGCGCCAAAGCCACGCCCTTGACGATCCGCTGCCATTCCGCTTCGGCCTTCGCGGTATCGCCGTCGACCACGGCATCGCACCAGCCGCCGGTGTGAATCTCGATCACGGGCGCGCGCAACCTTGCCGCCATCTCGATCTGGGCCGGATCGGCCGAGATGAACAGCGACACCCGGATGCCGGCATCGCCGAGCCGGGCGATGAACGGGGCGAGCGCATTGTGCTGGCCGACCACGTCCAGCCCGCCCTCGGTGGTGAGTTCTTCCCGCCGCTCAGGCACCAGGCACACCGCATGGGGTTTTGTCGCAAGCGAAATCCGCAGCATGTCCTCGGTCGCCGCCATTTCGAAATTCAGCGGCTTTGAGATTTCGGCCTTCAGGCGGGCCATGTCGCCATCGCGGATATGGCGACGGTCCTCCCGCAGATGCGCGGTGATGCCGTCCGCCCCCGCCTCGATCGCCAGCAGCGCGGCGCGCACCGGGTCAGGCCGCTCGCCGCCCCGGGCATTTCGCAGGGTGGCGACGTGATCGATATTGACGCCGAGGCGGAGCGGAGGAACGGGCATGAGAACTCGCAAACAGTGTTCGGTTAGGCAATCCCTCATCCCGAGGTGCGGCGTCTTTGCCGCGTCTCGAAGGATGCGGGCCTACCTGTGGCCCCATGGAGACGGCGCATCGCGCCTCCTCACCATGAGGAGCGGCAGCAAGCTATTAACATCTACCCATTGACGCGCTCAACCTTGGCGACGACGGCCTTGGCGCGCAATTGCGCGATAATTGCACTGAGATGTTTGAGGTCGTAGACCTCGAGATCAATCGTCAGTTCGGTGAAGTCGGGCGAGCGGCGTGACATGCTGATGTTGTCGATATTGCCGTCATGCTCGGCGATCACGGTGGCAACCTGGGCGAGGCTGCCGGGCTCGTTGACGTTCTGGACCATGATCCGCGCCGGGAACCGCTGCGGGTTGGTCTCGTCGATATCCCAGCGGACGTCGAGCCAGCGCTCCGGCTCCTCCTCGAAATCCTTCAGCGCCGGCGACTGGATCGGATAGATCGTGATCCCCTCGCCCGGCGTCACGATGCCGACGATGCGGTCGCCCGGCACCGCACCGCCGTTCGGCGCGAACTTCACCGGCAGATCCGAATTGATGCCGCGCACCGGGATGACGGAAGCGCTTCGCGCCGGATGCGGCGGCTCCGATTTCAGCTTCAATTTGACCGCGAGGCTCTTCTTGACCCCGTAGCGCACCATCCGCTCTTCCTTGTAGTCCGGGTACATGGCGCGGGCGACGTCGGAGGCCTTGAGTTCGCCACGCCCGACCGAGGCCATCACGTCCTCGATCGAAGTGCGCGCCAGCCGCGGCAGCGCACCGGTCAGCTTGTCGTCGGCATATTCGATCTTGGCGCGGGCAAACAGGCGATCGATGATGCGGCGGCCGAGGCCGGCATATTGGTCGCGCACCGCGGTACGGGTGGCGCGGCGGATCGCGGCGCGCGCCTTGCCGGTCACCGCCAGCGATTCCCAGGCCGAGGGCGGCGCCGACTGCGCGACCGAGGTCAACACCTCGACTTCGTCGCCGTTCTGCAGTTCGGACGACAGGGGCGCGAACTTGCCGTTGACCTTGCAGCCGACGGCGGAGTTGCCGACATCGGTATGCACCGCGTAGGCGAAGTCGATCACATTGGCGCGTCGCGGCAGCGCGATCAGCTTGCCCTTCGGCGTGAAACAGAACACCTGGTCGTGGAACAGTTCGAGCTTGGTGTGCTCGAGAAACTCCTCTGGATTGGCGCTCTCGGACAGGATCCCGACGGTGTGGCGCAGCCAGGCGAAGGCGTTGGATTCGTGCTTGAGCCGCTCGGTCGGCGAGCCCATGCCCTCCTTGTAGAAGGCGTGGGCCGCGATGCCGAATTCGGCGATCTGGTTCATTTCCTCGGTGCGGATCTGCAGCTCGACGCGCTGGTTGCCGGGACCGATCACCGTGGTGTGCAGCGAACGGTAGTCGTTCTGCTTCGGCGTCGAGATGTAGTCCTTGAAGCGGCCGGGCACCACCGGCCAGGTGGTGTGCACCACGCCGAGCGCGCGGTAGCAGGCTTCGATGTCCGGCATCACGACGCGGAAGGCATAGATATCGGAGAGCTGTTCGAAGCCGACCGATTTGCGCTCCATCTTGGTCCAGATCGAAAACGGCTGCTTGCGGCGGCCATAGACCCGGGCGGTGATACCGTTCTTCTGCAGGTTCGTGGAGAGTTGGCTTTCGATCTCGCCGATCAGGTTGCGGTTGCGCTCGGCCAGCGCATCCAGCCGCTGCATCACCACCGCATAGGCTTCCGGATCGAGCGTATGAAAGGAGAGGTCCTCGAGCTCCTCCCGCATCTCCTGCATACCCATTCGGCCGGCGAGCGGGGCATAGATGTCCAGCGTCTCCTCGGCAATGCGCCGGCGCGAGGCGTGCGGGACGAATTCCAGCGTGCGCATGTTGTGCAGGCGGTCAGCGAGCTTGATCAGCAGCACGCGAACGTCGTCGGCGATCGCCAGCAGCAGCTTGCGCAAATTCTCGGCCTGCTTGGCTTCGCGGGACACCAGTTCGAGACGTTTCAGCTTGGTCAGGCCCTCCACCAGCACGCCGATCTCGTGGCCGAAGATGTGGTCGATCTCGGCGCGCGTCGCCTCGGTGTCCTCGATGGTGTCGTGCAGCAGGGCGGCCACGATGGTGGCGTCGTCGAGCTTGAGGTTCGTCAGGATCGCCGCGACTTCGAGCGGATGGGAAAAATAGGGATCGCCGGAGGCGCGGGTCTGGGTGCCGTGCGCCTTCATGGCGTAGACGTAAGCCCGGTTGAGCAGGTCTTCGTTCGTATCGGGATTATAGGACCGGACGCGCTCAACCAGATCGTATTGCCGCATCATGCGCGAGCGCGGCGATTTGGGCTTTTCCGCCACGGGCGAATTCGGCACGACCGCGGCCTGGTTGGTTGCGGCCTGCATTTGCCGGGGGTTGCGGCGCCAATACGCCATCACGTCACACTGCCTTTTCCACCGGACCCGGACGGGCCCCGCCGTTTACCAATCTAATGCGTTTTCGAACGCCGATGCACGCCGCCCGGCCGCAAACCGGTTCAATTTCGCTTGGGACAGCGGCTATTCGGCATCACCCCGGTGCCCCGCCAGCCACATGAGCCACGGCACGGCCCGAGGACGACCATTAACCGCAAAAATGTCAACAAAAGCAAAGGCCCGGACACATGTCCGGGCCTTTGAGAAAATCGGAACGTTCTGGACGGTCCGGGAGCTGGGATCACTCGTCCTCTTCGGGCTGCTCTTCCGGCGGCGCGAGGCCTTCCAGGCCCTTGAGGAGTTCTTCCTCAGTCATGCGCTCGACCGCAACCTCGGTGTCGTCGGCATCGACGCTGGCGCCGGCCGAACCGATCAGCGGTACGGTATCGGGCTCTGGCTCGTCGACTTCGACGAATTTCTGCAGCGAATGAACCAGCTCTTCGCGAAGATCTTCCGGGGAAATAGTGGAATCGGCGATCTCGCGGAGCGACACGACAGGATTCTTGTCGTTATCTCTGTCAACCGTGAGTTGCGAGCCGGACGAAATCATACGGGCGCGATGCGCCGCCAGCAGTACCAGGTCGAACCGGTTATCGACCTTATCAATGCAATCTTCCACGGTGACGCGCGCCATAGACTGTCGCTCCGTTGTTTGGGGCCAAATATGTCGGTATTGGGGGCTAGTTATAGGGGGAAGGCCCGTTCCGCAAGACAAAATTTGTGATTTGCCTTCCTGATGGGCTCTGATACCCCAACGCCGGGGTCGTTTTCGGCCGGAGCGTCCAGACGCGGCGAGGTTGCTGCACGGGACAAGTAAATCTCTTCATTGTGCTGTCAAAAGTATAGGCTTTTCGCCCTCGCCCCACCATAATTGCAGTGGTGACTGTCGGAGGGCACGATTCACCGAACTTTAGGCAACCGAACTAGAAAGTGCGCGCGGTCGATGACTGCTGCGCTAGAAAAGCTAACAACAACGTGAGAACCATTTGATGTCACCCGCTTCCAACAAGATCGCGCTATTCATCGACGGCGCCAACCTATACGCAACGGCCAAAACGCTCGGCTTCGACATCGATTACAAACGCCTCCTCAAGGAATTTCAGAGCCGAGGGACGTTGTTGCGGGCATTCTACTACACCGCGATCATCGAGGATCAGGAGTATTCCTCGATCCGCCCGCTGATAGATTGGCTCGACTACAACGGCTATACCGTCGTCACCAAGGCGACCAAGGAATTCATCGACGCGTCCGGGCGGCGCAAGGTGAAGGGCAACATGGATATCGAACTCGCGGTCGACGCCATGGAACTGGCCGAGCATGTCGACCAGATCGTGCTGTTCTCGGGTGACGGCGATTTCCGTTCGCTGGTCGAGGCGGTGCAGCGTCGCGGCGTTCGCGTCACGGTGGTTTCGACCATTTCGAGCCAGCCCCCGATGATCGCCGACGAACTGCGCCGGCAGGCCGACGTCTTCACCGACCTCGTCGAACTGCAATCGAAACTCGGCCGCGACCCCTCCGAGCGCCCGGCGCCGCGCGAACCGCGCCACCACTCCCCGCAATTCCTGCAGCGCGCGACCACCGTGGCGCCGCGAGGCGCCGGCGACGACGATTTCGACGATTGAGAATGCGACGGTACGCTGCTAGAGCCTCGGTTCTGATTGAACAGAACTGGGGCTTTTTTTCTTGGCGGCGCGTTGTCGGCGCACCCGGATCCCGGCTACATGGCCGGCTTTCGCCTGAAAACGCTTTGAAAACATGGCCAATCCCCCCACCCGCGATGCTTTCGAACCCGACCGCGATTGCCCGCTCTGCCCGCGGCTCGCCGGATTTCGCGCAGAGGCGCGCGCCAAACAGCCGGACTGGCACAATGCACCGGTCAGTTCGTTCGGCGATCCCAATGCACGACTGTTGATCGTTGGGCTCGCCCCCGGCATGCAGGGCGCCAACCGCACCGGCCGCCCGTTCACCGGCGACTACGCCGGCGACCTGCTGTACGCGACCCTGCTCGAATACGGCTTTGCCAAAGGCGTCTACCAGGCCCGCCCCGACGACGGACTGAAGTTGATCGACAGCCGAATCAGCAACGCAGTGCGCTGCGTGCCGCCACAGAACAAGCCGCTGCCCGCCGAGATCAATACCTGCCGACAATTTTTGGTGAAGACCATTGCGACGATGCCGAAGCTTCGCGCGATCGTGGCGCTCGGACGCATCGCCCATGATTCGACGTTGAAGGCGCTCGGCCTGCGCAACGCCAGCGCTCCCTTTGGGCATGGCGCGATGCATGACGCGGGCGCCATCCGGCTCTACGACAGCTATCACTGCTCGCGCTACAACACGAATACGCGCGTACTGACGCCGGAGATGTTTCGCAACGTCTTCGCGCAGGTAAGGAAGGATCTTGATTCGTAGAATAGCAGAGCGGAGCGTGCCGACCGTTGACGCCAACGCATTCGAAGAGAGCGTGGGCACGCGGCGCATTGTCGTCCGCCCTACCGGCTATTGCCTCTGCCCCTGACAGAATCGAACTCGATAATCCTGCGGCAACACTTGTAGACGGCGGCGGAAAGCACGCCGCAAGTGCTCTTCACTTTGAAATCCCGCGCGCGCCGCGATTTCCTTGATACTGGCAACGGATTCTTCCAACGCCCTGCGCGCGGCCTCGACGCGAAGTTCTTCCACCGCCTTGCCGGGTGTGCGGCCGGTCTTTTGCCGAAATACGCGCGCGAATGTCCGGGGGCTCATTCCAGCTCTTTCGGCCAAACTCTCCACACGCAAATCAAGGCCAAGATTATTCTGCATCCAGGTCAAGATATTTTCGAACGCCCTGTCTTCGGACGACTGCAGTGACAGCGGCACGCTGAATTGGGCCTGCCCCCCGGGACGCTTCAGAAACACCACCAGCCGGCGTGCGATACGCATGGCTTCGCGGTGTCCGAGATCATCTTCCAGCAAGGTGAGCGCAAGATCGATGCCTGCCGTCACCCCCGCAGACGTCCAAATTCCGCGGTCGTGAACGAAGACCGGATCGACCAACACCGAAACGTCGGGGTATTGGGCGCTGAGCAACTCGCAGGATCCCCAATGGGTGACGGCGCGGCGCCCGTGCAGCAGGCCGGCTGCGGCCAAAACAAACGTACCGGTACAGACGGAGCAAACACGTCTTACGTTCGGCGCCGCCAAGCGAAACCAGTCTACAAGCCCGGCCTCCGCAGAAGCACGATGAACGCCGGGCCCGCCACCGACGACGAGCGTGTCGATATTGAAGCGGTCGCAGTCGGAGAGAGAGGTTGTCATCACCTCCAGGCCGGACGAGGTTCGAACCGGCCCGCCCTTCAACGAGCAGATCTGCCAGACATAGGGCGCACGGCCGGCCTCGGCGTTTTCGCAGGCCAGCTCGAACGCCTGCAGCGGCCCGGCGAAGTCGAGCAGCAGGCAATCCTCGAAGAGAACGAAGACGAGGCGACGGGCTTGTGAACGAGCCATGAGTGGGCCTTGTCAGCACATCTTGGCAGGAAATGCGTGTACTATGACATTTTGGCAAACTCGCCGGCCTGTCAACCTGCCTTCGTTCAAAACGGAGGTGCACCATGTCCGGCAAGCCGACCGAGATCGGAATTCTGTTCTTTCCCGGGATGACCCAACTAGACGTCACCGGACCTTTCGAAGTCTTTGCCCGCCTTCCGAACGTTCGCGTGCATCTGCTTTGGAAACACATCGAACCTGTCATCAGCGACGTCGGCCTGCAGCTGCTGCCGACCACCATTTTCGCCGAATGCCCGGATCTGGACGTCTTCTGCATCGGCGGCGGCCCGGGGCTGGTCGACTTCCTGGGCGATGACGAGGTCATTGCGTTTGTTCGCGACAAGGGCGGATCGGCTCGTTACGTCACCTCGGTTTGCGCGGGCTGCCTGCTGCTCGGCGCCGCCGGCCTGCTCGACGGATACAAATCGGCCTGCCATTGGATGATGAGTGAGCAGCTTGCCGCCTTTGGCGCCACCGCGGTCAACGAACGCGTCGTGATCGACCGTAACCGCATTTCCGGCGGTGGCGTTACCGCCGGCATTGATTTTGGCTTTCAGGTCGCAGCCGAACTGTGCGGCGAAGACGTCGCGAAGAAACTTCAGCTCATGCTGGAATACCAGCCGCAGCCGCCGTTCGACATCACGGTGCAAAATGCGCCGCCCGAACTGCTCGCCCAAATGCGCCTCGAGGCCGAACCCTGGCTTCGCAAGCGCGCCGCGGCGGTGCAGAGGGCTGCTCTAAAGCTCAAATCAAATGCGATGACGGTTGCTTGACCCGTTGACGAGAGGGCCGGAAACGAAGCGCCACACCTGGAAAGATACCCGCATGATTTGGAACGGCCGCGCGAAACCGAGACGAGCGATACTCGAGGTTGCTGCTCTTTTGATCCTTGGGACACCCATCGGATCCTTCCCGGCCGCCCGCGCTGCCGAACTCTCCGGTGGCGTCGTCCGGATCGGCATCATCAATGACCAGACCGGGCCATTGTCCGATTTGAGCGGACCAGGGTCGCTCGCCGCCGCCCGGATGGCGGCGGAGGATTTTCAGAAATCGGTACCGTCGATCAAGGTCGAGATCGTCGCCGCGGACCATCAGAACAAGCCGGATATCGGCGTCGGAATTGTCCGGAAATGGTTCGACGTGGATGGCGTCGACATGGTCGCCGACGTCTCCAACTCGGCCGTTGGCCTCGCCATCCAGTCACTGGCGCGCGACAAGAACAAGATTGCCGTCTATTCGGCCGTCGCGACCACCGAACTCAACGGCAAGCAATGCTCCCGAAACGGCCTGGCCTGGCTTCACGATTCCTACAATCTGGTGTCGGGGCCGATCCGTACGCTGGTCAGCCAAGGCTACGATACGTGGTTCTTCATTGCAGCCGATTACGCGTTCGGGAAGAACATGGTGCTGGAGTCGCAACGTGTGCTCGCGGCGACAGGAGGCAAGTCGCTCGGAGCCGTGTATCACCCGATCGGTACTGCGGATTATAGTTCATTCATTCTGCAAGCCCAGGCGTCCGGGGCCAAGGCCATCGCCTTCGCCAATGCGGGCGAACAGCTGGTGACTTTGATGAAACAATGGAACGAGTTCGGCATGAATATGGGCCGTCAAAAGCCCGTCGCCGAGCTAATGTTCATCACCGACGTACATGCCATGGGCCCGAAAATCGCCAAGGGCCTGACGACACTCACGGCGTGGTATTGGGCATTGAACGACGAGACCAGGGCCTTCGGGCAGCGCTTCTACAAGCTTCGCGGCGCCATGCCCACGGCACCGCAGGCGGCGGTTTATTCGGGTGTCGCTCACTATCTGAAGGCCGTTGCTGAGGTTGGTACGGATGCAACGGATCCGGTGCTGGAAAAAATGCGTTCGATGCCGGTTGACGACTTTTATGCAAGGGGCGCGAAGGTCCGCGAGGACGGAAAGCTGGTGCACGACTTCTACCTTGTCCAGGTGAAGGATCCATCCGACGTCAAGGCCCCCTGGGAATACTACAACGTCCTCGAAAAAGTTCCGAGCGGCGACATTTACTCCGCGTTGGCTGATAGCGAATGCCCGTTGATCAAACGGGCTCGCTGACAGGCTTGCGAGCAGTCGGGTGAGCTGGTTCGCCCGCCCAACAAGACGACAAGACACGCTTACGCAGGATTGTCCCTCAGCCACGCCAGCACGTCGGCGGCATTTCGGTCGGGCGGAAACACCGGATAGAAGACGTGCGTGATACGGCCGCCATCGACGATCAGCGCCAGCCGCTTGATCAGCGTCAGGCCTGCCACCTCCATGGTCGGCAGTTTCAGCGCGCGGGTCAGCAACAGCTTCTCGTCCGACAGTACCGCAAACGGCAGATGCAGCCGCGACGCCATTTCGGTCTGGTAGACGTTGTCCTGCGTCGAGAGGCCAAACACGTGGCTGACCCCGGCGGCCTTCAGTTCGGCATACAGGTCGCGGAACGAGCAGGTCTGTGGCGTGCAGCCGCGGGCGCCCGGGATCATGTCCCAATCGTCGACCAGGCTGATCTTGCCGGGCTCGCCGGTGCGGGGATAGGCAAATATCACGGTGCGGCCCGGCAGCGCCGACAGCGTCACCGAACTGTCGTCGGTCGCGAGCAGCGTGACCGGCGGCATCGTCATGCCGACGAGATGCGCCGCTGCGCCGTCGTCGGTCGGCGCGGGGATCTTGCTCCAGTCGACTTCGAGCAGATTCTTCTGGTTCATGGACACCCCCATCGCGCTCGAACCTCATGGTGAGGAGGAACCTCTATCCCCTCGCCCGCAACAGGCGGCCTTTTTCACGGCCCCAGTCGCGCTTCTTCTCGCTTTCGCGCTTGTCGTGCAGCTTCTTGCCCTTGGCGATCGCCAGCAGCAACTTAGCGCGGCCGCGCTCGTTGAAATAGAGCTTCAGCGGGATCAGCGTCATGCCTTCGCGATCCACCGCACCCATCAGCTTGTTGATCTGCTTTCGGTGCAGCAGCAGTTTTCGCGGCCGCTTCGGCTCATGGTTGAAGCGGTTGGCCTGCAGATATTCCGGAATATTGGCGTTGATCAACCAGATCTCGCCGTCCTTGGTATCCGCATAGGATTCCGCGATCGTGGTCTTGCCGTTGCGGATCGACTTCACCTCGGTGCCGGTCAGCGCAATGCCGGCCTCCACCGTATCCTCGATCGCGTAGTTGAATCGGGCCTTGCGGTTTTCGGCGACGACCTTGATCGGGCGCTCGTTCTTCTCGGCCACGTCAGCCCTTCTTGAGGAGATCGCGGATCTCGGTCAGCAGTTCGACCTCGGCCGAAGGCTTCGGCGGCGCCGCGGGCGCCGCCTCGTCCTTGCGCTTGAGCTTGTTCATGGCGCGAATGACCATGAACAGCACGAAAGCCACGATGATGAAGTTCAGCGTCAGCGTCAGGAAACTGCCCCACGCCAGCACCGCGCCCTGCTTTTTGGCGTCGGCCAGGTTGGTCGCCGTCACCGCCTTCGACAGGCCGGTGAAATAGTTGGAGAAATCAAGACCGCCGGTAATCGAACCGATGATCGGCATGATGATGTCGCCGACCAGCGAGGTCACGATCGCCCCAAAGGCTGCACCGATGATGACGCCGACGGCGAGGTCGACGACGTTGCCCTTCATCGCGAACTCGCGAAATTCCTTCAGCATACTAAATTCCTTTTTTTGAAAATCGGCTTGGGTAGAGCGGCCACCCTCAGTTGATCAGGCCCGCATGCACCATGGCATCACGGATCACCTTGCCGGTCGGCGGCGTCACGTTCATCAACGGAAGGCGAACTTCTTCTTCGAGCCGCCCGAGCAGTTTGAGGCCGTGCTTGGCGCCGGCAAGGCCGGGCTCCTTGAAGACGGCATCATGCAGCGGCGTCAGGCGGTCCTGGATCTTCAGTCCGGTGGTGTAATCGCCCTGCATGACCGCCGACATCAGGTCGGCGCACAGTTTCGGCGCCACGTTGGCGACCACCGAAATGCAGCCATGCCCGCCCGCCGCCATATAAGCCAAGGCGGTCATGTCCTCGCCGGACAGCTGGATGAAGTCGGGGCCCATCGCATGGCGTTGCTGCGATACCCGGGCAAGATTGGCGGTGGCGTCCTTGACGCCGGCGATGTTCTTCAACTCGAACAGCCGGGTCATGGTCTCGACCGACATGTCGACGACGGAGCGCGGCGGGATGTTGTAGATGATGATCGGGATTCCGATCGCGTCGTTCACCGCCTTGAAGTGCTGATACATGCCTTCCTGGGTCGGCTTGTTGTAGTAGGGCGTCACGACCAGCACGGCGTCGGCGCCGGCCTTTTCGGCGTGAACGGCAAGGTCGATCGCCTCGCGCGTCGAGTTCGAACCCGCGCCGGCGATGACGGGCACGCGCCCTTTTGCCTCTTCGATGCACAGCTCGACGACCCGGTGATGCTCGGCATGGCTCAGCGTCGGGCTTTCGCCGGTCGTGCCGACGGGAACCAAGCCGTGCGAGCCCTGCTCGATCTGCCAGGCAATGAGACCGCGGAAGGCCGCCTCATCCAACGCGCCGTTCTTGAAGGGCGTGACCAAGGCGGTGAGCGATCCGCGGAACTTTGTCTTGGCTGCCATCGACTTCCTCCAAACGCTTCAGAAACGGCACCAGCGAAAAATTGATCTCAATTCATATCGGGTCTGACGGTCAGGCGAAAGGGCCGTGCCGCAGGGTGCCTAGCGCTTTGTTTTGACGCTCTTTCTCGGCCCGCCGCAGGGTAGAGCAATAGCCGCGATTTTGCCGCGGTGATGGCGCAAACAGGTCCGGCCGCGACGTTTTAGCATTTTGTCCACATATTCGGTCAAATAGACCTAGGGCTGGACCCGACTGAATGATTCGCCGCCGCAAAGGAATACCGTGATCCCTTCCCGCGCCACAGCCTTGCGATCGACCGCACTGGCGACAAGCCTGGCGCTGGCCGTCGGAATGGCGTTCCCGTCGGGTACCTGGGCCGGCCCAAAGGTTCCGATGCCGAAGCCGCGGCCGATCGCCCGCAATGTCGCGCCAAAGCCGGTGGCGCAGGCCGCTGCGCCCGCGGCGGTTGCCACAGCGCCCGCGCCCGCCCCGCAGGTTCTGGCACCGGCGACGCGCCAGCACGCCGCCTTGCCGCCGCCACGCAAGCCGGTGACGCCGGCCGCGGTCGCCGCCACCAGCTCGACGTCGCAGGCCGACAAGGACGCGCTGGAAAACGTCATCGAGCTGGTGCGAAAGCAAAAGCCCGCAGACGCCACCCAGGCGCAGGCCGCGATCTCGGATCCGGTCGCCCGCAAGCTCGCCGAATGGCTGATCCTGCGCAGCGACAACAACGGCGCCTCGGTCGAGCGCTACCGCGCGTTCGTGACCGCCAATCCGAGCTGGCCGTCGCAGACCTTCCTGCGCCGGCGAATCGAGGCGGCGCTGTGGGACGACCGCCGCGACGACGGCACGGTGTGGTCGTGGTTCGAGAACGCATCGCCGATTTCGGCGAAGGGCAAGTTCGTTCTGGCAAAGGCGATGCTCGCGCGCGGCGATCGCACCAATGCCGAACGGCTGGTCCGCGAGGCCTGGCGCAGTGACGGCATGTCGGAAGACACCGAGAGCGCGGTGCTCGACATGTTCGGCGCGCTGCTGACGTCGGGCGATCACAAGGCGCGAATGGACACGCTGCTGTACGGCACCGAGCAGGAGGCCGGCGGCATGCGCGCCGCCAAACGCCTCGGCTCCGGCCATGTCGCGTTGGCCAAGGCACGAATCGCCGCCAACAAGAAGAACTCCAACCTCAAGGCGCTGCTCGACGAGGTGCCGCGGGAGCTGCACAACGAACCCGGCTACATGTTCGCCCGCATCCAGTGGCTGCGCCGCGAAGAGAAATTCAATGAAGCCGCGCAGCTGATGCTGGCGGTGCCGAAAGATCCGAATCGCCTGCACAATCTCAACGAATGGTGGGTCGAGCGGCGCCTTTTGGCGCGCAAGATGCTGGACGTCGGCGAGCACCGCACCGCCTATCTGATTGCGCGCGACGCCGCCCTGCCGTCGCGCGACATCTACAAGACCGAGCAGGAATTCACCGCGGGCTGGATTGCGCTGCGCTTCCTGAAAGACCCCGCGGTCGCCGCGCAACATTTCGCGCGCATCGGCGTCGGCAGCGTCAATCCGACCGCACTGGCGCGCGCCGGCTATTGGCAGGGACGCGCGGCGGAAGCGGCGGGACGCCAGCAGGAGGCCCGCGCTGCTTACGGCCGCGCCGCCGAGCAGTCGACCAGCTATTACGGCCAGCTCGCACGCGCCAAGCTCGGCCTGCCGCAGCTCGAACTGAACGCCGTCCCCCGTGGCCGCGGATCGGAGCGGCTGGAGATCGTCCGCGCCGTGCAGCTGCTCTACGAACTCGACGAGCGCGAGATGGCGATCCCGATCTTTGCCGACATGGGCGAGAACGGCGATCCCGATGCGCTGGCCGGCCTCGGCGAACTGACCGCGCGCCACAACGATGCCCGCGGCATGCTGCTGCTCGGCAAGGCCGCGCTCAACCGCGGCCTGCCGTTCGACCATTACGCCTATCCCGTCACCGGCATCCCGTCGTTCAAGCAGATCGGCCCCGAGGTCGAACCCAGCGTGGTCTATTCGATCGCGCGGCAGGAAAGCGCCTTCAACCCGGCCGTGGTCTCGCCGGCGCAGGCTTACGGGCTGATGCAGGTGACGCCCGACGCCGGACGCTATGTCGCCAAGCGGGCCGGCGTCAGCTTCGACCTCAACCGGATGAAGACCGACTCGGTCTACAACGCCACGCTCGGCGCGGCCGAACTCGGCGGGCTGCTGGAAGACTATCGCGGCTCCTACATCCTGACCTTCGCCGGCTACAATGCCGGTCGCGGCAGCGTCAGGAAGTGGATCGAACGCTACGGCGATCCGCGCGACCCCAAGGTCGACGCGGTGGACTGGGTCGAACAGATCCCGTTCTCCGAGACGCGCAACTACGTGCAGCGGATCATGGAAAACCTGCAGGTCTATCGCGCGCGGTTCGGCGGCGGGACCAAGCTGCAGATCGAAGCCGACCTGCACCGCGGCGCCAGCGTCCAATAGCCGATCTCGCATCGACGCCTGCACCGCAGGCGCCTGCAACAAAATCTCGAAAACAACCCCATGCAAAGTAGAGCGACCCACCCCACAAGGGCGTGAAAATCCTATATTATTCAATCGCTTGCTATAAAACTCTGAACAGCACCGCACAATGAAAAACCCCCGGCAGTTGCCTGCCGGGGGGTTCACTAGTGTTTCAAGTCTTTCGGGATCAGAAGTTACGCTGAGCGCGAACGTTCAGGAACACAGTGCTCTGGTCCTTGAACTCGTACACGGCGGTCGGCTTCGGAGCCGTCGGGGTCAGAATGGCAGATCCCACCATCTTCTGATCGAGGAAGAATGCACCGACTTCAGCCGAGAACGTCAGGTTCTTGACGGGAGTCCAGCGGGTGACCACACCAACCTGGGCAAAGTTGAAGTCCGGGTTGCAGGAGTAGTTCGCGGACACGACCTTGCCAGCAGTGTACACCGAGCACCAAGCACCCTTGGCCGAAGCGCCGTCCAGGACATTGCCGCCGTAGCGAACCGAGCCGTAGCTGCCCCAGAGGCTGGTCGACCAGTAGGGATCCCAGTTGTGGTTGAACGCACCACGGACACCCCATGCATCCACCAACTTGATTCCGTCGGTGAACCCGGGCCGGTAAACGGCATCAGCCGTCTGACCGAAACCGATGCTCTGGTAAGCGCCGTTTCCGCTGCCGCTGAACATCGCGAAGCTGGGCGAACCGCCGCTCGTGGAGACCACCGCCTTGGTGGCGCCATGGGCGTAGGTGGCATCGATCTTGAAGTCGTCGCCTGCACCCGTCGGGAGGTTCTTGATCTGCAACGCCGCCGTCACAGCACCGCCCCACTTGTCTTCGGGATGACCGGAGATTTCCGACAGATTGTTCGGAACGCCGCCGGCGCCGAGGGTGTTGTAGGAAGCGGTTACGTTGTGCAGCATACCTGCGATCTGGAACAGACCCCAAGCCTGGTCGACGCGGATGTTGCCGACGATATCCGGAACATGCGTTCCGCCGTAGGCGTTGGAGCCGGCCGTCGCGAAGCTGCCGCCGGTGCTGAGGTTCAGCACGGAGGTACGGTTGAACACGGTCGGATCATCGAGGCCGATGGTGGCCGACACGCCGTTGCCGAACTGCGCGGTGTACTGGATGTTGTTGACGCCGGTCACGTAGTCCGGGCCACCCATCAAGAACGAGTTGTTGTTGCCCGGATAGCCGTTCCAGGGCGTCGCATAGGCCGAAGCCGACTTACCGAAGGTGAAACCAGCGAACTGGATGAACACCATTTCAACCGCGACGTAGCCGCCACCCGCACCGGAGAGCTGCGAGGAGTTGAAGACAGCGGCGCCGGCCGGCGCAGGTGTCGTCGAGCTCGGGTTCCGGGTGCCGTTGTTGAAGTTGTCGAACTGGAAGTCGCCCTGGCCGAAGGTGCGGACAACGCCGTATTCGGTGGCGGTGCGCGTATCAACCGTCAGCGCCATACGGGAGCGGGAGACGAAGTAATCGCGATAGCGATTGCCCTGGCCCTGATCGCCGCTCCAGGCCGGTCCACCGTAGGTGGTGCCGTTGAACGTGGTGTCGATACGAACGTAGCCACCCAGCTTGATGCAGGTGTCGGTGCCCGGGATATACCAGAAACCCGCGCCGTACAGGGAGCAGATCCTCACGTACTCGACCGCTTTGGCCTTGACGGGAAGATCGGCGGCCTGTGCTCCGCTCATGGCGATCAGACCCGCCGCTGAGCCGAGAATAAGGCTCTTAACCATCTTCATGTTAAACCTCCAGTTTGCTCTGTAGGGAAGGTTCCGGATCCGCCGGGTGCTGGCACCCTATGGTTGGTTCCCTTAATCCCCTGAAACCCGCTTAGTCGCTTCGCGCCTTCGGACACTCCCGCATGAACGCGAGGGACTTAAGCGAACCACCTAACGGGACGACCTCGGGATGCCCCCCTCCGTCGCGTCATCACAATTACCGAGGACTTCTGCACACGCAATAAAGGAACCGCTCCGCAGCGCCCTGTTTCGCCCCTTTTCCAAAGGGTGTTGCACAAATAACACGGGGCCGTGATCGGAATATTTCTGCAAGACACTGTTTTTATTAGAGATTATTGAATAGCCGCGGACGCCATCGTGGCCGTCGCCGCGGCACCGCAGCACGCGCCTCCTGCGACGGAAATACACGCTACCCGGATCGAATCGACCGCACGCAGGCCGAATCCAACGCAGGCGATTCCACGCCCATTATAGAGTCAGCCGCGCACCCTCGCGGCAGGCAGGCCCAGGCCGCGACCGGCCGCCTCATCGGCAACGGACGCCCAGTCGGGGCGAAAGCCGCCGATAGGTGGCAAAAGTCGGAACATTTCCTCCGGATCGGGCCCATCCGCGGGGCGCGCCCCGCTCGCAGCGCTTGCGGACGGCGGACTGAAACCCCGATGCACACCAAAATCGAATCGGCCGACGCGGTACCGAATCGAAATCAACCAATTCCGACGCGGCGCGCACCTCAAATGCATCGGAGAGGCCAAACGCCCCCAACGCGCGATATCCGATGTCGCGCGGAATGCAGGCGGAGCATCCATCCTGCGATTGGCCTCGCCGTAACTCAATCTGCCGCTTGCGGCTGGCCGCCGCCTCAGGCATATCCGCGCTCATGGAGCTGTGGCCGAGTGGCTGAAGGCGGCGGTTTGCTAAACCGTTATAGGCTTGTAAAGGCCTATCGAGGGTTCGAATCCCTCCGGCTCCGCCACCCTACGCCCTGTCGGGCTTCGGGTGGCAGGCCACCCGGAGTTCGACAGGGCGTAGGGTGTCTCCCGAAGCTCCGCAGGAGCGTAGGGAGACCGCAGCAACATGTGCTACGTCGACTTCCTCGAACTGAGCAACGGCGACATTTACGTCGGCTCGACGAATGATCTTCGACGAAGAATCACGTCTCATCAGCAAGGGCATGTCATCTCGACAAGCAAGTACTTGCCGCTGATTCTTCGCTCATACGTTGCATTGGGCGATGAAACGACGGCTCGCGGTCTTGAGCGGTATTTCAAGTCGGGGTCAGGCAAGGCGTTCGCCAAGAAGCGCTTCTTGGCGACTTCCAGGCAGCAATACTCGTATTGAGGCATTAGCGTCGTTCTGCCCCCACAAAGAACGATCCGCATGATGCGTCGCTCTGTCCGACCGCCGCCGATGTTGCGATCAACGGTCGTTTTCGGCGCTATTGAACGGGTTGAGCACTGTCGCGCCCAGACCGGCGACGTCGCGGTCATTGCGCGTCACCAGCGTCAATCCATTTGTCAACGCAGTCGCCGCGAGCAGGCCATCGATAGCCGGGAGGGGCCTGATGGCGCTCATACGCCCCCATTGATCCGACACCGCGTTATCGATGCCGAGCACGCGCCCATTGAATGCTACCTCTACTTCCCCCAACCAGCGTTCGAGTGCGGCTGCCTTGCCCGGGTCCCGAGGGCGCGCAAGTTCAACGCCCTTTCGGATTTCACCAAGGACGAGCGTGCTCAGGAACAGATCCTCATCGGCGATAGAGGCATACCAAGCCGACACATGGAGGTCGCAACGAGCGCCCTTTCGGACCTCGGAAATGATGTTGGTATCGATCAGGTAGCTCATAGATCGACGTCACGTCCAGGAGCAGCGCTGCGATCCAGGTCGATCCCGTCAAGTGGCGCGGACGCAAGAAGCGCTTTCAAACTCACTTTGGGCGGCTCGCCAAAACGTTGCTGAAGAAGCCTGCGTGCCTCAGACCGGCGCGAAGGATCCGACAAGGCCGCGGCAACACCGCGGACAAGGCTCGCATCATCCTTGCGAACACTGATCTCGACCCGCACGAAACCCCGGCGCTCCATGCGTGCGCGATGCGTAGCAAGAGGGGATTTTCCCTTGCCCATTTCTGCTCCTCCAGATTTCCGGAAACAATACCGGAAATCGTAAAGAGACGCAAGGGATGGCGACTATAGCGCTATAGCGTAGACATAGTGCTCATCATCGTCGTTCGCGGCCCGCCAATTCAGTCCCTGAGTGGGCGCTGCGTTTGCGCCATCACCCTATCCCAGCGTCTGGAGCTTCGCACCCCGCGACTTCGACCCGTTGCACGAGCGCGCGGAGGTGGTCGCGGCGATAGCCGCCGCCTTCGAGGCGGATACGCTCGCATGCAGCCTTGGCGCCTCGCCAGACCGGCGACGAAAGGGCCAGTCACCGCCCGCGGTCGTGGCGAAGGCTGCGGTGCGCTGTCCCGCGGTCGCGATCGAGACGCCTGTATCGCTTGCGAGCGCGTTGAGTTGCCCGGCATAGACGAAGGCCTCGGTGCCCATGGCAAAGCTGGCGACGGCGAGGACCCAGATGGGCTTGTCGTTCAACACGTGGCTACGCTTCGCGGCCCGCACCCGGCGGCTCCAGAGCTGCGCCGATGCGCTGAAGGCAATGGGCGATCGCCCCATGCATCTGATGCTCGGTGAAGCCGAGCGTCGGCAGGACGTCGGAGCCGAGCAGGCTCGCAAGGCCATGGATGGTCGACCAGACGAACAGCGCGTCGAGAGCTACATCGGTCGGTATGGTCGTGGCTGTCGGCCGGACCGGCATATCCGTCAGGCGCGCCTTCAACAGCGCGAAGGCGCGCCGTGCTTGCCCCATCATCTCGGGATGGCGCTCCGGATCGGGCATCGACGTGCCGAACATCAGCCGATACTTGAGCGGGTGCCGGCGGGCGTAGTCGAAGTACGCCTCGCCCATGGAGCGCATGTCCACCCAGGGGTCAACGCTGCGGGGCCGCGCTTCGAGATGGACTGCGAACTCGGTGAAACAGCGCGTGAGAAGCTCGGCCAGGATGTCGTCCTTGCTGTCGAAGTACTTGTAAGGCGCCTGATGCGAGACGCCGACACGGCGCGACACCTCGCGGAAGCTCAGGGCCTCCAATCCGCCTTCGTCGATGATGCGCAGCGCCTCCTCAAGGCAGCGCTCCTTGACCGCGCCGCGGTAAGCGGCAGGCGGCGCACGCCCGTCGGAGCCGTCGTCAGCGATCATGGTGTTTCGTCATGCCTTTCATGATGGATCCCATCACCATCGTTCGCCCGAAGCGCGGCATCGTGGAGAGCGAGCCGCCGAGGATCTTGCCCATCAGTCCGGGGCGCACGGTCGTCCTGCTTCCCAGCGCGTCGAGGGTCTCGCGCGCGACAGTCTCCGGTGTTTCAGCCTTCCCCATATCCATGCGCGCCCGAGCCGCGAAGCCGCTGGCGACGGGCCCCGGCGCGGAGGCGATGACGTCGACGCCGACGCGCGCGAGGTCGGGCCGCAGCCCCTCCGCCAGCGCCTGAATATAGGCCTTGGTCGCGGCGTAGTTGGCCGCATTGGTTGCGCCCTGAAAGGCGACGATCGAGCTCATCAGGATGATACCGCCGCGCTTGCGCCGCGCGAAGCGCTCGGCGCACAGCCGCGTCATCTCGTAGGCGGCGCGGCAGTTGACGTCGATCATCGCAAGTTCGTCGGACATCGGGATGCCAAGCGCACTGCCGGCCGTTCCGAAGCCGGCGCAGGCCGCGAGAAGGCCGAGATCCAGATCGACAAGCTCTGCCAGCACGGCAGCCCCGGCGCCGGGCGCGCCGAGATCGCAGGCCATGACCCGGGCCGACACGCGATGCGTGGCCCTGATCTCCTCGGCCAAGGCTTCGAGGCGTTCCTTCCGCCTCGCAACCAACACGACGTGAAGGCCGCGGGCGGCGGCCTCGCGCGCCATGGCCCGACCGATGCCGTCCGATGCGCCCGTGATCAAAGCCCAGGGGCCATAGCTTTGCGCGAACGCTGCCCTGGATTGCCCCTTGCTCGCCATGAATCGCTAGCCTCCTTTGGTTGACACCGTCACCCTACTGTCTTAGGGTGACAGCGTCAACCTATCCCTCTTCGCGAGGAAGCCTTGATGAACGTCGACCCAGATGGCGAAGCGGAACGCCCCTCTTTCGGGCCTGCATCGGAGCCGCCGACGATCGGTTCGGTGGCGACGGCGCAAGGCGCTGGCCGGTTCGGAAGCGGCGTCCTTCCCTCTCGTGCTTTGCGTGATCTGGCGCTGGCATGCGGTGCTGACGATTGCGGGCTGGTCTCTGTCGACGATCCGCTTCTTGCAGGCGAGAAGCCGCATATCCATCGTGCCTTCCCTGCTGCGCGGACCGTCCTCGTGCTGGCTGGGCGCATGCACCGGGAGCCCGTGCGCTCGCCAGCGCGATCCGTGGCCAATATGGAGTTCCACACGTCCGGGCATGACCTCGACGAGACCGCCCGACGCATCGTGCGCGCGCTCGAAGACCAGGGCGTCAAAGCTCTCAACCCCGCCATGGCCTTCCCCATGGAGATGGACGACTTCCCGGAACGCGGCTGGATCGTATCGCAGAAGATCGTGGCGGAGGCTGCAGGCCTTGGCCGCATGGGCATCCACCGCAGCGTCATCCATCCTCGCTACGGCAGCTTCGTGCTGTTCGCCTCCGTCCTGATCGCTTCGGACGTCGACGAACTCTCCAAGCCTATCGATTACAATCCTTGCCTCTCATGCAAGCTCTGCGTCGCGGCCTGCCCCGTCGGCGCGATCAAGCCGGACGGCTATTTCGACTTCTCCGCCTGCTTCACGCACAACTATCAGCAGTTCATGGGCGGCTTCGTCAATTTCGTGGAGGACGTCGCCTCAAGCCGCTCGACCGCCGATTACCGACAGAAGCAGAGCTACGCCGAGACGGTGTCGCGCTGGCAAAGCCTCGCCTATGGCCCGAACTACAACGCCGCCTATTGCATCGCCGCCTGTCCCGCCGGCGAGGACGTGATCGGACCCTATCTCGCCGACAAGGCCCGGCACCTGAAGGATGTCGTCGATCCGCTGCGCGCCAAGGGCGAACCGGTCTATGCCGTCAAGGACAGCGACGCGGCGGATCATGTGGCGAAGCGCTTTCCCCACAAGCGGCTGCGTCTCGTGCGCTCCAGCGCCCGCGTCACCACGGTGAAGAGCTTCCTGTGGGGGATGAAGCTGAGCTTCCAGCCCGGCAAGGCGGCCGATCTCGCCGCGACCTACCACTTCGCTTTCACCGGACGAGAGGAGTCCGAAGCGACGGTGACGATCCGCGATCGCAAACTGTCCGTGGTCGACGGCCATGTCGGCAAGGCTGATCTACGGGTGACGGCCGACGGCGCTGAGTGGATCCGCTTCCTCAACAAAGAGGTGTCGCTTGTGAGACTGCTGCTGACACGCAAGCTGCGGCTCAAGGGGTCGCCGCGCCTTCTCGCCGCCTTCGGCCGGTGCTTTCCATCTTGAGCTATGCTGCACAAACCACGGACGGCCGCAGCACGCCGGATCTGGGTCGTTTCGGATCCCGGCCAGAGGCCATCTACTGGAGCGTCGCCATCACCATGGCGGCGGCTTTCGCGCTGACGCTGCTTCTCCTCGCGGTCGACGCCCGGACCATCGACGGCCACATCTCCGCCTGGGCCAAGCCGCTGAAGTTCGAGGCGTCCCTGGCGATCCATGCGGCGACCCTGGCTTTGGTCACGGGTCTGCTCAGTCCGCCGCACCGCCAAGGCTCCGCCATGCTCATCGTGGCCTTCGCCTTCCTTGCGGCGTCGACGGTCGAGATGGGCTGGATCATCTGGCAGGGAGCGCGGGCGGAGCAGTCCCACTTCAATGTCAGCACGCCGTTCCACCGTCTGATGTGGTCGGCGATGGCGTTCTGCGCCGTGGTCATCATCGGCGCAGCCGCCGCTATTGGCCTCGCGGCGCTCCGAGACAGAAGCTTTGCGGCATCGCCCGCAGTAAGGGCGTCGATCGTCCTCGGCCTTGTCGGCGGGACCATCCTGACCCTGATCACCGCCTTCGCTATCGGAGGGCGCATGAGCCCCTATGTTGGTGGGGTTCCGGCTGTCGAAGCACGCATGGTGCTCACGGGATGGTCGCGATCAGGCGGCGACCTAAGGGTTTCGCATTTCCTCGCGACCCACATGGTCCAGGCGCTGCCCCTCTTCGGCTGGCTCGCCGAACGGATCGTGCCCGGCCGTTCGGCGCTTCTGGCCGTCCTGGCCTTCGCAGCAGCCTGGACCGGACTGACCCTGATGGAGTTCCGCACCGCGCTCGGCGGCGCGGCGTCGATTTTCGCGCGGAGCATGCCTTGATCGTGCCGAAGACCTCCGATGAAGGCGCGCTCTGGCTATCCGCCGCGCCGTTCACAGATCGACGTCACGTCCAGGAGGCGGGCTGCGACCGAGATCGATCCCGTCGAGTGGCGCGGACGCAAGACGCGCCTTCAGACTCACTTTGGGCGGCTCGCCAAAACGTTGCTGCAGAAGCCTGCGCGCCACGGCCTGACGCGAAGGATCGGACAGGGCCGCAGCCACACGACGGACAAGGCCCGCATCATCCTTGCGAACATTGACCTCGACCCGCATGAAACCCCGGCACTCCATGCGCGCGCGGTGCGTCGCAAGAGGGGTTTTTGGCTTTGGATTTCGCCTTGGCCATTCCAGCATCTCCGAATTTCCGGAAATCGTGGGCGGCGGGCGCAAGGGGCGATGCGACTACGCATAGTCGTCCCACTCATTTGGTGAAGGCATAGCCCACGCCATCGAGCCAGATCGCGCTCTTTGGATCCCTTGGATCGGTGATGAGAACGTGCCGCTCGGTGGATCGGTCGCCGTAGGCGATGGTGAGGGTGAGACCATCGATCCGGTATTGACCGACGCGGTGCGCGGCCTGATTTTGCGTGGTCAGCGTGCCCGCGTCTTCGGTGCGGGCGCCGGCTCCGCTCGCGCGCACCACCCGCCCGTCGGAATAAAACTGAAAAAGGCTGTACGCCGTCACCTGCTGTGTGCCCCCCTGCGCCATCGTGCCTGTGCCGGACACGGAGCGATACCGACCGTTGAGACGAAAATCCGCCGGCAGCTTTTCGTAGGTTTGCTTGAACGGCAGCGCTTTCCATCCGTACCGGGTGTCGAGCTGCCACTCATCTCCCTGCAGACGCCACTGCGTCCATTGTTCCGGATTCTGGCGCCGATGCGTTTCGAGACCGCCGGAAAAATTCAGGGCCTTCACGTCCCGGAGCGCCGAACCGTCCCGGAACAGCACGACCGGATAGATATCGATGGCAACGAAGCCGCCTGCTCCCACCTTCGGGCGCGTGGCAAAGCCGAAACGCTCGATTCGCTCGAGCACTTCCGCGCTCTCGGCGCCCGCCGTCAGCAGTAACAGACTCAGGATAGTGACGACGGTGCGCAAAGGGCGGCTCCACACGCGACTCATGAAGCGATTTAGCGAAAGCGTGCGATCGCTGCCACCGTGGCCGATGAGGATATGTGCCGAGTTGGGACACACGGCAGGCGCAAATTCGTCGATATCGCGCGGCTGAGCCAGGCGCCGATCGCGGCCGAGGCGGTCAAGCGCATCGATGTCCCGCTCGTCATCGAACGCGATGATCAACGGTCTGTGCCGATGCAGCCTCGGCTTGTATCGCTGAATTGAACGGCGCGGTGCCGGAGACGCCTTCAAGATGGCGAGGAAGCCCCGTGTGGCGATACCGCCTGGCCTGTACAAGACCGGCGGACCGCCGACGCAATGCCGGCTCGCCTGCATCTCAATGCGAGGTCATCCAGGCGCGGGCTTCGCGCTGCGCGGTGGCGATTTCGGATTCCGACATCATCGCGGCGACCTCGCGGCGCATCGAGATGGCATCCGCCCGGCCCTTCAGCGCGGCCAGATTGAACCATTTGTGGGCCGCGACGAGATTGACCACGCCGGAACGGCCGCTCGCCCAGTACAGCCCGCGCTCGAACAGCACGTCCGGGATCGCCGTCGCCTCCACCGCAATGGCCCCGTCGAGATCGATCTGCCCCTGAAACATCGGTAGCTCCCCTTTTTATCGTTGCCGCCCTCCCCCGAGCGCGGCCCCTGTCCACTTGTTAAACCCTGTTATCCGCAACGCCGGTTCCCGGTCTGTTGTTGGGATGATCATGGGCACCAAATTTGAAGGGCAGTTTAAGGTTCGCGATGAACGGGATGTAAATGCGCGCTTCGCGGCGCGCGGCGCGGAATCGCAAAAATGCCTGCAGCACAGCGGAAAACTGGCAATCGTGAAATTCGATTTACCGTCCGGCTTCGTGGAACGATAACCATTGCCGCAGGCGCGGCGTCATCGTTGCGCGTCATCGGACCGCGCAACGCGTCGCGCCATGACGCAGTCCGGCAGCCGATCGGGCAACCGACCAGCGGCGACGCGCATCCCGCCAGCAAGCGGAGGCGAACCCGCCGAGGCCCGCATGCCATTCATATTCAAGGGAGAGATTTCGGCTTCAAGGGAGAGGTTTCAGCGCCAGACGCCCCTGGCGCCGGCTATCGGAGCGCTCCGGCGAAAGCGGGCGTTCCGGGGGGCGGGTATCCGCCCTGAAGGGAACGAGGGCGTCGGCGAACACGTCAGGACCAGATTTCAGGCCGGGCCTTTCGGCGCCGGTAGAAATTGCGGGCAGTTAAGGATACCCGCACCGAACGAAGAAGAACTTGTTTCTTCTGCCGGACCGGTTCTTGAAGCACGACTTCTTGTGAAAGTACGAGCTACCGAAATACGATCCAGCCGTTTGACCTGATGTCTCGCCGACACCCTCTTTCGTCGACCAGAGCCTTTGGATTTTTATCTCAGGGAGACATTCATCCGGGGCTCTAATGACGTGCCGGCATCAAGCCGCCGGCAATTCTTGGAAGAAGCGAAGTTACTTCTTCTTCTTCGCGACCTTGCGGGTCTTCTTCGCAGTCTTCTTCACTGCGCTCTTCGCTTTCTTCGCCTTCTTAGCTTTCTTGGCCATGTTGCCCTCCTAATGTAAGTGAGATGGCTTTAGTCGCTGCGTGCACTCGGGAATCGAGATGCACTACATCCCGAATACACCAACGCACTCAAAAAAACAGCTTCCCGCTTAAAGAAGTGTTGACGACGCAATGTGAGAGCGCGCAGCGCGACGATGTCGGTGACGTCGCAACATGCGCTCGCGTCGATGCGAAAATGCCGAAGCGATGCATGCTCTCACGGCCCGGCATTGCATGAATCACCTGTACAGTTGCGCATTTTTGAATTCGCGAAGATGACGATCGATCGACGATCGCGCGCGCGACGACTCGGCAACTGCGTCAAAATGACGTGCGCACGGACTCTGAGTCGCATGGTTTGGCAACAAAAAAATTTTCATGGTCACAGCGCTCAGGTCTCGCCAACGCGCGCCAAAACGAACTTTTCGGACGAATCGCGATCGGCGATTCGGACGCGCACCTGTCGTCGCGACGGTCGGGTTTCGGGTCACGAGAGACGATCGACACGCCCGCGCGCGCCGCGATCGCGACATCACCGACGTTGTTGGAGCATGATCTGCGCGCGAACGCGTTCCGCTGATGTCGCGAGGGAAAACCGGCTTCCACTTTTCCGGATCATGCTCCGGCGTGTCCCGTTACGGGACGATTTCAGATGCCGAGCTTCGCCTTCAGCAGATCGTTGACGGCTTGCGGGTTGGCCTTGCCGCCGGATTGCTTCATCACCTGGCCGACGAACCACCCGGCGAGTTGCGGCTTGGCTTTCGCCTGCGCGACCTTGTCCGGATTGGCCGCGATGATGTCGTCGACGACCTTTTCGATCGCGCCGAGATCCGTGACCTGCTTCATGCCGCGCGTTTCGACCAGCTCGCGCGGGTCGCCGCCCTCGGTCCAGACGATCTCGAACAGATCCTTCGCGATCTTGCCCGAGATCGTGCCCTCGCCGATCAGGCCGACGATAGCAGCCAGCTGCGCTGCCGACACCGGCGAGGCCGAAATGTCGCGGCCTTCCTTATTGAGACGGCCGAACAGCTCGTTGATCACCCAGTTGGCGGCGAGCTTGCCGTCACGCGCCTTGTCGGCGAGGCCCGCGAGCACGGTTTCGTAGAACGCCGCGCTCTCGCGCTCGGCCACCAGCACGGACGCGTCATAGGGCGACAGGCCAAGGCCCTCGATGAAGCGCACCTTCTTCTGGTCCGGCAATTCCGGCAGTTCCGCCTTCAGCCCGTCGACCCAGGCTTGCGTGAATTCGAGCGGCAGCAGGTCCGGATCCGGGAAATAGCGATAATCGTGCGCCTCTTCCTTGGAGCGCAGCGAGCGGGTCTCGCCCTTGTTGGGGTCGAAACGGCGCGTCTCCTGCTCGATCTGCCCGCCGTCCTCGATGATCTCGATCTGGCGCCGCGCTTCATACTCGATCGCCTGGCCGATGAAGGTGATCGAGTTCATGTTCTTGATCTCGCAGCGGGTGCCGAGCGGCCCGCCGGGCTTGCGCACCGACACGTTGACGTCGGCGCGCAGGCTTCCCTTCTCCATGTCGCCGTCGCAGGTGCCGAGGTAGCGCATGATCGAGCGCAGCTTGGTCACATAGGCCTTGGCCTGCTCGGCGTCGCGGATGTCCGGTTTCGAGACGATCTCCATCAGCGCCACGCCGGAGCGGTTGAAATCGATGAAGGACTGCGACGGCGACTGGTCGTGCAGCATCTTGCCGGGATCCTGCTCCAGATGCAGCCGCTCGATGCCTATGGCGGCCGTTTTGCCGCCGTCGAGATCGACGATCACCTCGCCCTCGCCGACAACGGGCGACTTGTATTGGCTGATCTGGTAGCCCTGCGCGAGGTCAGGGTAGAAATAGTTCTTGCGGTCGAACACCGAGCGCAGATTGATTGTTGCGTTCAGCCCGAGACCGGTACGTACCGCCTGGCGGACGCACTCCTCGTTGATCACGGGCAGCATGCCCGGCATTGCCACATCGACCAGCGACACCTGCGTGTTGGGCTCGCCGCCGAACGCGGTGGAAGCGCCGGAAAACAGCTTTGAGTTCGAGGTGACCTGGGCGTGGATCTCCATGCCGATCACGACCTCCCAGTCGCCGGTCTGGCCCTTGATCAGTTTGCCGGAGTTGATTGGTGCGTTCATGCTTTTCCACTCCCGAGCAGCGCGGACACGATCCGCTCCCATTCGGCATCCAGGGAATCCTTCGCCGCCGGCTGCCCGGCCTGGCGATACCAGTAACCCGCATTGGCCTGATCGCCTTCGACGCGGTGCAGATAGGCATGCACCCAGGCCGAGTTGGCGTCGCTCTCGACCTGCACGATTTGGTGGGCGCCTTCCCAGTTTCCCTTCGCTGCCCACCACAGCGCCATCAGCGCCGGTTCGATGCCGGGCGCCGGCGCGCTTTCCGACAGGCTGGCATAGAAATCGGCCATCGCTACCACCAGCGCTGCGGCGTAAAGCGCCCGGCCGCCTGCTCCACCACCTCGCCGAGCGAGAACAAGGTCTCCTCGTCGAACGGACGGCCGATCAACTGCAGCCCGAGCGGCAGGCCCTGGCTGTCCTTGCCGGCCGGCACCGCGATGCCGGGCAGTCCGGCCATGTTCACCGTCACGGTAAAGATGTCGTTGAGATACATCTCGACCGGATCGGCGCCGCCCTTTTCGCCGATGCCGAACGCCGCCGAGGGTGTCGCCGGGGTCAGGATCGCGCTGACGCCCTTGGCAAAGCAGTCCTCAAAATCCTTCTTGATCAGCGTGCGGACTTTTTGCGCGCGGATGTAATAGGCGTCGTAATAGCCGGCCGAGAGCACATAGGTGCCGATCATGACGCGGCGGCGCACCTCGGCGCCAAACCCCTCGGCGCGTGTGTTCTCGTACATTTCGGTGATGTTGCGGCCGGGTACGCGCAGGCCGTAACGTACGCCGTCGTAGCGCGCGAGGTTGGAGGAGGCCTCCGCGGGCGCGACAATGTAATAGGCCGGCAACGCGTATTTGGTGTGCGGCAGCGACACATCGACCAGTTCGGCGCCGGCGGCCTTCAGCCAGGCCGCGCCTTCGCTCCAAAGCTTCTCGATTTCCGCCGGCATGCCGTCGAGGCGGTACTCTTTCGGGATGCCGATCTTCATGCCCTTGACGGATTTTCCGATCGCCGCCTCGTAGTCCGGCACGGCGATATCGACCGACGTGGAATCCTTGGCATCGTGACCCGCCATCGAGCGCATCAGGATCGCGGCGTCGCGGGTGGTGCGCGCGATCGGGCCGGCTTGGTCGAGCGAGGAGGCAAACGCGACGATGCCCCAGCGCGAGCAGCGGCCGTAGGTCGGCTTGACGCCGACGGTGGCGGTGAAGGCCGCGGGCTGGCGGATCGAGCCGCCGGTATCGGTCGCGGTCGCGCCCATGCAGAGCAGCGCGGCCACGGCAGAGGCGGAGCCGCCGGACGAGCCGCCCGGCACAAGCGCGGTGTTGGAGCCCTCGCGCCGCCACGGATTGACCACGGGGCCGAAGCACGAGGTCTCGTTCGCCGAGCCCATCGCGAATTCGTCGTTGTTGAGCTTGCCGAGCATCACCGCACCGTCGCGCCAGAGCTGCGAAGTGACGGTGGACTCATACGGCGGCACGAAATTGCCGAGGATTTTTGAGCACGCGGTGGTGCGGACATCCTTGGTGGCGAACAGATCCTTGATCCCAAGCGGAATGCCGGCCAGCGGACCGCCCTCGCCCCTGGCGATCTTCGCGTCGATCGCGCGCGCCATGTCCCTCGCCTTCTCCGGCGTTTCCAGCACGAAGGCGTTGAGCGACCGCGCCGCCTCGATGGCGGCCAGATGCGCATCCGTCAGTTCAAGCGCGGTGAAAGACTTAGCCGCGAGGCCGGCCTTGGCCTCGGCGATCGTCATCGATGTCAGGTCGGTCATTTATTGATCGGGCTGCAGAAGAAGGGAGAAAGCGTCTTGTCGTTGGCGGGATCGTCGGATTTCGGCCGCGTCCGTTCATCGGCCTCGAGCGCATCAAGGAGAACGTCCATCGCCTTGTCGGGATCGGCGGCCTTGCCCTGCCGCTCCATCGCGTCGAGGTAGTTCATGTAGGCCTGGTAGGCCTTTTCATCGTCGCAGAGCAGACACATCGGAGCTTCCGATCTTTAAAAAGAATTACTCGACCACCTTCGGCACCAGGAAGAAATGATTTTGCGTTTCCGGCGCGTTGGCGACGATGGCGTCGGCAATCCCGCCATCATTGACCACGTCGGCCCGCTTCTTCATTTCCATCGGGGTCACCGAGGTCATCGGCTCGACGCCGTCGACATTCACTTCCGAAAGCTGCTCCACGAAAGCAAGCATGGCGTTCAGCTCGCCCTGCAGATGGGGAACCTCTGCCTCGGTGACCGCGATTCGCGCCAGATGCGCGATACGGCGGACGGTGGCGGCATCAACGGACATTAATATAGGCCTCGAATGGAGAATTGGCACCCGCCGTATAGCAGACGCCGGTTTTGCGCCGCAACCGCCGGGGACCGCCGGATGGTGCGCAAAGCGCTCATTTCTAGCGCAAAAGCGCCCCGGCGGCCTCGAACCCGGGAGTGCCTGCCATGTCGCCCTTCTCCCGAATTTGAGATTTGTACCGGCTCAGGTATCGTAGACCCCTGATCTCGGGGCTGACCGCACGTCGCTCTCGGTGACAACAAGAAGACCAAAGCAAAAACCGGGGGACGCGGGATGGATTTCATCGAAGCCAATGGCGCGGGTCTGCGCTGCGAGCTGAGCGGCTCGGGCGAGCGCACGCTGGTGCTGGTGCACGAAATGGGCGGCTCGCTGGAAAGCTGGGACGATGTCGCGCCGCGGTTTGCCACATCGCGAAAAGTGCTGCGCTACGACACCCGCGGCGCCGGGCTGTCGCAGAAAGTGCGCGGCGAACTCACCCTCGACACCATGGCCGACGACATCGCCGCCCTGCTCGATCATTTCGGCATCAAAGGGCAGGTCGCGCTGGCAGGCGTCGCCGTGGGCGGCGCCATCGCGCTGCAGTTTGCGGCCCGCTATCCGGCGCGCACCAGCGCCGTCGCGGTCGGCAGCCCGGCCACCGGCATCGCCGCCGAGCGCCGCGCCCCGGCGCTGGAACGGCTGGCGCGGATCGAAGCCGCCGGCATGGGGGTCGCGGTCGAGGATTCGATGCTGAACGGCTATGCGCCGGAGCTGCGCGGCGACCTCAAGCGGTTCGAACGATTCCGGTCCCGGTGGCTCGGCAACGATCCCTCTAGCTACGCCACGATCTGGCGCATGCTGGCGGCGGCCGAAATGCAGGACGAACTGGCTGGCATCACCTGTCCGGTGCTGGTGATCGGCGGCAGCCTCGACCGCGTGCGGCCGCCGGCGCTGGCGGAAGCCGTCGCCAAAACCATTCCGGGCGCGCGCTACGTCGAAATCCGCACCGGGCATTACATGTCGGTGCAAACCCCCGACCTGCTCTCCGACACCATCGACGAATTTTTGACATCGGCCGGCGCCTGAGCCGGCCACCCAGCCTCGAGGTCACCCCGCATGAACCAACCGGCCGCGCAAATTCCCGGCGTCTATCACCGCAAAATCGGCGACATCGTCGTCACCACCATCAGCGACGGCTATCTCGACGGCACGCTCGACGTGATGCGCAATGTCGATCTCGACAAGGCCAAGCAGATTTTGACGGATGCGTTCCGGCCGGCGCGGCGGACCAGCGTCAACACGTTTCTGATCCATTCCAAAGGACGCACCGCCCTCGTCGATACCGGATCGGGCAACTACATGGCGCCCACGGCCGGCTTTGTTCAGCGCAACCTGGTCGCATCAGGGATCGATCCGAAGTCGATCGATACGGTGCTGCTGACCCATATGCACCCGGACCACTCGGCCGGCCTCACCGACATGACCAACGGGCAGCTGCTGTTTCCAAATGCGGAACTGGTGATGCACGAGAACGAGCTGCCGCACTGGTTCGACGACGGCGCGATGGCCAAGGCCGACGAGCGGTCCGCAAAACTGTTTTTCCAGGCCGGCCGCGAGCAGGTCGCGCCTTACAAGAAGCAGACGCGACTGTTCCGGGAGGGCGAAGTGTTTCCCGGCGTCACCGCCGTGCCAAGCCACGGCCATACGCCGGGCCACACCGCGTATCTGATCGCCTCAGGCAACGACCAGTTGATGATCTGGGGCGACACGGTGCACGTGCCGGAAGTGCAGACCGCGTTCCCCGAAGCCGGCATGGCCTTCGACACGGATCTCGCCGCCGCCGCCGCGGCGCGAAAGCGGATGTTCGACCGCGTCTCCGCCGACGGCGTCCTGATCGCAGGGATGCATCTGCATTTCCCGGCATTCTCGCGGCTGGCCCGGCGCGGCGACGCCTACGCGCTGGTTCCGGAGGCCTGGGTTCACGCGCTGTGAGGCTGCGTCGTCGGGCGGCCATCCCGGACTGATTATCAGCGGAATATTCCGCCGACTGCGCTGCCGACGCCGCGCACCGCGCCCCCTACGCCACGCACCGCACCGCCGATTACTCCGATCGGACCGCCGCCACCGCGCGAATAGCGGGTGCGGTTTCCGGCCCGGCGACGATCCTTGCGGTCGGCTTTGGCAGCCTGCTTCGCGGCGTCCGTCATCGCCTTGTGCTGCCCGGCGTTGAGGAAGCCGGTCGAAGGGTAGCCATTCTCCTCCTGCCAGCGCGAGATCGCCGCGCGCGTCGGCTCATCGAACGTCCCGTTGGCCTTCGTCTCGAACCCAAGCGTCGTCAGCCGACGCTGCACGTTACGACGCTTGGCCTTGGTGAGGCCGATCTGTTGCTCGGTCTGCTGGGTCGCTTCGCTGGTCGTGCTTGCCGTATCGGCGGGGGCCGCCGTTTCCCGGGGCGTGTCGCTCAGGCCGGCCGCGGCGAAATGCGCGCTGTCGATGATCGCCAGGATGGACAATGCCAGGATCAAGGTCCGCATAACCCTGCCTCTGCCGTCACGCCAGTTAATGATGCGGTCTGGAAGATATGGATACATCGCGCCGTCCCCGAGCTCTCGACATCCGGCGGCTCCATCCCGCTTCGTCGCGGGGATAAGTGTTGTCCATGGCAGACGGTTCCCCAACCTCGCGCCAAGCCGGAAGTCGGCCCTCCGGATTTTCATGAGTGAACTCCGGCGGCCGATCTGGACGCCGTGTTAATCAATGCTTTTGGCCCAATTTTGACGTCGAGCCGGGCGCCCGATGCGGCGCGCCCTACCCGCCCAGCGCAGACAGCCGCGCCAGCGCGGCGCCCGCGAGCGACCGCGTCAGCTCGGCCGCCGGCATCTCGCGGCCCATCCGCAGCGCCTGACCGGCCCACAGGTTGGTGAAATCGACCTTGCCGAGCTTTTCGGCCGCCGCCTTCAGCGGGCCGAGCGCGGTGGCGGCGTGCGGGAATGCCGGGGCGTCCGGCGAGATCGGGCCGACCTCGCGCATGACGCGGTTGGGAACGCCGCGCGCCGGGCGTCCGGTCATGACATTGGTGATGAAGGTGGCGTCGTCGCTCGCCTCTCCCAACGCGACCCGCCCCGCCGCACTCACCTTGGATTCGGGGCAGCGCAGATAGGCGCTGCCGATCTGCACGCCGGCGGCACCCAGCGCGAACGCCGCCGCGATGCCGCGGCCGTCGGCAATGCCGCCGGCCGCAATCACCGGCACCTTCACCGCATCGACCACCTGCGGCACCAGCGCAAAGGTGCCGGGCTGCTGGGCGATGTTGTCGGTCAGGAACATGCCGCGGTGACCGCCGGCCTCCGCGCCCTGCGCGATGATGACGTCGGCGCCGTTCTGCTCCAGCCAGACCGCCTCCTTCACGATGGTCGCCGACGACATCACGATTGATCCCGCGGCCTTGACGCGCCGGACCAGCGCCGCGTCGGGCAAGCCGAAGTGGAAACTGACCACTTCCGGCTTCAGTTCTTCCACCACCGCGCACATCGCCTCACCGAACGGCGCGCGGTTGGCGGCGGCAAACGGCGCGGCGGGATCGAGCCCCAACTCCTTGTAGTAGGCGCCGAGCCGCGCCTTCCAGCCCGCCTCGCGCGCGGGATCGGCATCGACCGCCGTGTGGCAGAAGAAGTTCATGTTCACCGGCGCGGAGACGCGCTGGCGGATGATGTTGACCTGCTCGCGTGCCTTCTCCGCCGTGATCATCGCACAGGGCAGCGAGCCCAGCGCCCCGCCCTGTGCCGCCGCGATCACGAGGTCGGCGTCCATGATGCCGGCCATCGGCGCCAGCACGATCGGAAATTCGGTCTTGAAGAGGTCGATGATCCGGCGGTCTGGCCACATGGTGTTTGCTCGCTTGGGTGAGTCTAAGAAGCGTGAGGATTAGGCAGCGACGGAATTTCGCCGCCCGTTCAAGATCTGGCCGGCCTCGGTGACGATCCGGTCGACGATTTCGGCTGCCGGCGGGATATCATGGATCAGCCCGACGGCTTCGCCGGCGATGACGGCGGCGATATCGAAATTGCCCGCCGCCCTCGCCGCCGCATATTCGGCCGCGACCGCCCCGACATTCTGCATTAGTTCGACCTCGCGCCCCATCCAGCGCCGCGCGTGATCGTTGATCAGGCAGCGGCCGGTGAACGGCGCCGGCCAGACATTGTTACGCGAGAGATCGAAGATGATGCCGCGGACGCTGTTGCCGCTGGTCGCCGCGCAGATGCGCCGCTTGGCTTCCTCTGGGCCGTCGCATTCCTGGCTGGCGTAAAAGCGCGTGCCGAGCAGCACGCCGGAGGCGCCCAGCATCATCATCGCCGCCAGCCCGCGGCCGTCGCCGATGCCGCCGGCAGCAACCACCGGCACCCGGCCGGCGGCGAGATCGACGATCGCCGGCACGATGTCAAGCGTGGTGCGCGACGCGCCGTGGCCGCCGGCCTCGGTGCCCTGCGCAATCAGGATGTCGGCGCCGGCATCGAGCGCCTGTTGCGCCATGTCCTCGTCCTGCACCTGGCAGATCAGCAGCGCGCCGGATGATTTGATCCGCGGCGCGAACGGCGCGGGATCACCGAACGACAGCATGATCGCGCGCGGCTGCACGTGAAGCGCGATGTCCAGCAGCGCCGGCTGTTTGGCCAGGCTCCAGGTGATGAAACCGATGCCGAAGGGGTTTTGTACGTCGGCAAGTTTTGTCGTTTCCTGCTCAAGCCACGCCTTGTCGCCATAGCCGCCGCCCAGAATACCGAAACCGCCGGCCGCGCTGACGGCCGCGGTAAGACGCGCGCCAGCAATGAAATCCATCGGCGCCGAGAGGATCGGATGCTGGATGCCCAGACGGGCGGTCAATGGCGTGGATATCGGCATGTCCATTCCCTGCATTCTGGACAGCAATATAGAGCCGGACTACCATCTATAATAATGAATACTATAGAATTCAGGCATCTGTAAAATGAAACGGGCCGTGCCATGGAGCTGAGCGACCTCCTCACCTTTTCCACCGTCGCCCGGCTGGGCGGCATCACTCGCGCCGCCGACGAACTCAACACCGTGCAGTCCAATGTCACGCAGCGCGTGAAAGCATTGGAAGCCGAGATCGGCACCGCACTGTTCGAGCGGCACAGCCGCGGCATGACCCTGACCGGCGCCGGCCGCCGCTTGCTGCCCTATGCCGAACGGATGGCCGCACTGTCGCGCGAGGCGCTGCTGGCGGCGCGCGACGACGGCGAGCCGAAGGGACCGCTCGCGATCGGATCGATGGAAACGACAGCCGCCGTCCGCCTGCCGACGCTGTTCGCAAATTTTCATCGCCGCTTTCCGCAGGTGCGATTGAGCCTGCGGACCTCGACGACCTCCGAGCTGGTGGCCGGCGTGCTCAACGGCACGTTCGACGGCGCCTTCGTCGCGGGTCCGATCGAGCATGACGAACTCGATGCGACGGTCGCGTTCCGCGAAGAACTGGTGCTGGTGACCGCGCGGCGATGGCAAAGCCTCGCCGCACTCCGTGCCGGCACGCCGGAATCCGGCCCCACCGCGCTGGTGTTCCGCACCGGCTGCACCTACCGACAGCGGCTCGAACAGGTTTTTACGGAGTTCGGCTGGCCGTCTTCCGCGCGGTTCGAACTCGGTACGCTCGACGGCATGATCGGCTGCGTCGCCGCCGACATGGGCGTGACGCTGTTGCCGCGCGCCGTGGTCGGAAAAAACGACAGCGTCAGCATCCATACGCTGTCGCCCGCGCAGTCCCGGGTCGAGACGCTGTTCATCACCCGCCGCAGCGCGCATCAATACAGTGCGCTGCAAGGTTTTGCGTCCTGCCTGGGCAGCAATGGCGAGGTCATCGCCGCCTGACACGCATTCTTTTCGCCGTGCGAAACGTCTCAGCTGTAATAATATAACAGTGCAAGTTGCGCTGCGCGTTTCGCGCTGCGGCGTTCGATCGCAATGCGAGCATCGGACTCAGAATTTTCTGGCCGCCGCGCTTTGCCACGTTAGTATGAGCCGCTCGTTACCAAAAATCATAACGTCAATCTGGGAGGGACTGCGATGCGACTTGCGTTCGTATGGTGCTGTTCTGTTGCTTTGTTGGGTGGGGTCGGAACAGCAAATGCTCAAGACTGGACGAAATCGAAATGGGGACCGAACGACGAGATCGGCGCCGCCAACTACATGACGCCTGAATTGGTCGTGAAGGCGGCGGGGCTGGTGAAGACCGGCAAAACCTACCCGCTCGGCATTCCCGTCGACAGCACGACCCCGGCCTATCCGCCGCGGGCGTTCAAGATCACCGTCGTTCAGCCCGGCCAGGCCGGCAGCCCGGGCCTCGGGCCGAGCAAGACCACCTACAACGACGACCTGATCGATGGCTGGGTCGGCGTCGGCAGCCAGCTCGACGGCCTCGGCCATATCGGCGTCGAGCACGTCTACTACAACGGCAACAAGCTGCTCGAGTTCGCCGATCCTTCCGGGCTGAAGAAGCTCGGCGTCGAGAAGATTCCGCCGATGGTGACGCGCGGCGTGCTGCTCGACATGGCCGCGCATTACGGCACCGACGTCGTCAAGGAAGGCACCGCCTTCAACACCAAGGAGATCGAGGAAGTCGCCAAGAAGCAGGGCGTCGAAATCCGCCAGGGCGACGTCGTGATCTTCCATACCGGCTGGCTCAGCCTGATCGGCAAGGACGACAAGCGTTTCGGGGCCGGCGAACCCGGGCTTGGCGTCGAAGGCGCAAAATATCTCACCGGCAAGGGCGTCGTCGCCATCGGCGCCGACACCTGGGGCGTCGAAGCGGTTCCGTTCGAAACCAAGAATATCTTCGAGGTGCACCAGATCCTGTTGCCGATGAACGGCACCTACATCCTGGAAAACATGAACACGGCCGAACTCGCCAAGGACAAGGCCTATGAATTCATGTTCGTGCTCGGCCAGCCGCGCTTCAAGGGCGCCGTGCAGAGCATGATCAATCCGGTCGCGATCCGGTAAGGTCCATCGACGATCGGCGTGGCGTTCCTGCATGGACGCCACGCCGTCATCGGCTTTGCGCCCGCGCCGCACCGGTGTTATGCGGGACCATGCCCGCCCCCATCCTCCCCCTGATCGACGCCGTCACGCACTGGCCCGAGCGCGGCGCCCTTGTTGGCCTCGACCTCGGCACCAAGACCATCGGCGTCGCCGTCTCCGATCCCGACCGCCGGCTGGCGACCGGCGTCGAAACGCTGCACCGCAAGGCGTTCAAGGCCGACGCGGCGCGGCTTTTGGCGATAGCCGGCGAGCGTAACGCTGTCGGTTTCGTGCTGGGACTTCCCATCAACATGGACGGCAGCGAGGGGCCGCGCGCGCAATCGACCCGCGCCTTTGCCCGCAATTTTTCCAACCTCACCGGCCTTGCCATCGCGCTGTGGGACGAGCGGCTGTCGACGGCGGCCGTCGAGCGCGAGCTGATCGGGATGGACGTCAGCCGCGCCCGTCGCGCTGAAGTGATCGACGAGCATGCCGCGATCTTCATCCTGCAGGGCGCGCTGGACCGGCTGACGAAGCTGCGCGCGGATCGCTGAACCATGGCGGTCGTGATCACGGCGCTGCTGCCGGTGTTTCTGCTGATCGTGCTCGGCTTCATCCTGAAGCGGACGCTGATCAGGCCCGAGACACAGTGGCAGGGGCTGGAACGGCTGACCTATTACGTGCTGTTACCGGTCTTTTTGGTGCAGACGCTCATCAAGGCCGATCTCAGCACCGTGCCGGTTGGCGGCGTCGGAGGCGCGCTGCTGTTGTCGGCGCTCGCGATCGCGCTGCTGTGTCTGGCGCTGCGCCCGCTGCTCGCGCGCGCCGGGGTCGACGGCCCCGCCTTCACCTCGATCTTCCAGGGCGCCATCCGCTGGCAGAATTACGTCGCGCTCTCGGTTTCCGCCAGCCTGTTCGGCAATCCCGGGCTTGCGATCGCGTCGGTGGCGATGATCGCCATCGTCCCTGTTGTCAACGTGTTCAGCGTTTCGGTGCTCGCCCGTTACGCCGCGCCGGAAAAGCGTTCGACCGGATCGATCGTCCTGACGGTGGCGGGCAATCCGCTGATCTGGGCCTGCGCGATCGGGCTCGCGCTCAACGTCACGCATCTTCCGTTGCCAAAGCTCTGGCACGAGGTCGCCGACGCGCTCGGCCGCTCCTCGCTCGCCATCGGCCTGCTGGTAACCGGTGCCGGAATGCACCTCGAAGGCCTGTTTCGGCCGAGCCTCGCCGCCGGCGTGGCGGTGTTCCTCAAGCTGGTGCTGATGCCGGCGATCGCCGTCGCGCTGGCGTTGCAGTTCGGCCTCACCGGCGCCCACCTTGCCGTCGTCACGATCTGTTCGGCGGTGCCGACCGCATCGAGTTCTTATGTGCTGGCGCGGTTGATGGGCGGCGACGCGCCGCTGCTCGCGCAGATCATCACGCTACAGACCATTCTGGCCGCGGTGACGATGCCGATCGCGATTGCGCTGGTTTCCTGATGTTCACTGCGAGCTACTTTTACAGCTGTCATCGCCCGGCTTGACCGGGCGACCCAGTATTCCAGAGGCCTACGTGATCAATCGACAAGCCGCAGCGTACTGCGTCCCCCGCTTTCGCGGAGGACGACAGTCGTATGTGCCGCCGAACGGTCTCGATAAACGCCGCTATCCCAGGCCCGCCAGCCACAGCGTCTGGATCGTCGCGGCCAGATTATTGATGCCGTGCAGGGCTATCGTCAGCCCGGTCGAATTGGTGCGGTAACGCAGGTAGCCCAGCAACACGCCGATCGTAAAAACCTCGCAGAAGAAGAACCAGTCGTATTGCAGGTGCAACGAAGTCCAGGCCAGCGACGACAGCACAATCGCGCCGGCGACGCCGAGTTTCGATTCCGACCAGCCGCGATAAAGAAACCCGCGCGAAAATATTTCTTCCCACATCGGCGCGGCGACGCAGAACGCGATCACCAGCAGCCACAGCGCGCCGTCGGCCTGCGCTGACTTCAGCACTTCGCCCATGAAGCCCGATGTCACCTCGCGTCCGATCGCCCGCGACACCAGGTCCCAACCGCCGACGAGGATGACCAGCGCCGCAAGACCAGTGAAGAAATTGCGCCATGAGGTCCATCGCAGCGCCAGATAATCGGTGAACGATATCCGTGTCGGCCGGATCGCGACCCAGGTCGCCAGCAGCACAGCGGGCAATCCCAGAATGACCGAGAGCGAGATCGTGAGGCCGCCGCCAATCACGCGGATCGCCTCGGCAACGTCGAACGACCAGCCGTGCTGAAACACGAAGTAGCCGATGATCGCGAGCTGGCCGAGGAACATCGCGACGAAGATGAACAGCCCCCACAGGGTCGTGCCCCAGAATTTCCAGACGCGCGGTGGCTGGTCCGGGATCGCAGGCGGAACGGCGACGGCGCCTTCGGCGGTGACAGTGTCCATCAGGCAGCTTTCTTGTTGTCGTCGGCATCCACGTCAACACGCTGAGACGAGGACGCGGATGGCCGGGTCAAGCCCGGCCAGGACGGAATATGTGCGCTAGCGGGTTCAGGAACCGTGAATCACTTCCGCGGCGTGATCGGGAAATCATAGGCCTGCCCGCCGGCTCCCGGCAGCGAAAAGTGCCACCACTCCTTCGAATAGTTTACAAATCCTCGCCGGGCCATCACCAGCACCAGCGTCTCCCGCCAGCGGCGCTGGGCCGCGGTGATGGATTTCGCCGCCGTGTGCGATTTGACATCCAAACAATCGTAACCGGTGCCCATGTCGACGCTGCCGTCCGGCGCGCGAAGGCCTGCGTTGGCCGTACAGTCCCCATAGTCTTTGGCCGGATCGAAGGTGGCTGAGTTATCGCCCTTCAGATCGACCAAAGAGAGATCGAGCGCCGCGCCGGTGGAATGGCCCGAACGGGTGGCGATGTAGCCGAGGCGAAACAGGTCGGCCTTGGCGAACGCCGGATTGTAGCGCTTGCTGGCCACCGTCTCCTTGCCGTCGCGCGACCATGCGACCATGTCCGCCACCGCGCGCGTCGGCCGGTAGCAATCGAACATTTTCAGCGACAGGTTCTGCAGCGCGAGCTCTTCCTGCACGCTCTTCAGGAGCGCACCGACCTCGCGCTTCACGACGCATTCGGCGGCTTCATATCCCCGCAGCGGGCGGCCGACGAAATTGTTCGAACCGGCGTAGCGCATGTCCTGGATGATGGTCGGATCGACATCGCGCAGATAGACGAAACCGGCCGGCAGCTTTGGGGCCTGCGCGGCGACAGGCAGGCAGCACGCCACGCTGATCGCGGCAAGTCCCGTCCATTTTGCGATACGCGCAGCCCAATTTTTACCGATCACGGCGCGGGCTCCGAATTGACCACCAGCTTCGTCAGCGCCGTGTCGGTATATCTGTTGCCGGCCCAGACATCATCGATGATGAACTTGACCCAATAGGCCTTGATCGGGCCCGGGAGCACCAAGGTTTCCGAGCCGCTTCGATCCTGCAAGGTCAGCGTCCGGGTCTCGCCTTGCGAAAACACCGCCCGCAGATGCCGCACGCGGTTGTTCTTGCCAAAAATTTCGTTGCTCTTCTGGTAGCCGTTGCGCACGATGATCGAACGCACCGTGCGCAGTCCCTCGAATTCGACGGTGATCCACTCGCCGACGCCATTGCCCTGCCGGCCTTCCACCCACGCGCTGCTGGCCGGCCCCGAGAACAGATTCTCCGGGCCATAGGAATTGCCGAATTGCGGCCTCAGGACCGAGCTGACGCAATAGGTCTCACTGCCGTTGCGCGCGCAGCTTTCGCCGGACGCGGACGGACGTTGCGGTCTCAGCGCAGCCCGCTCGGCTACATTGGGCGCTGCGGGCGGCGGCGCCGATAGGGCGGCCAGTTCAGGCGGCCGGCTGGCCGTCGACGATCCCGCCAGATAGATGCGGCCACCGAGGGTTTGATCGTAATAGGCCGGCGTCTGCTCGTGCGGCGCGGGCTGGCCGCGTTCGTCGGTCGCCTTCAGCGCCAGTTCGGCGACGCGCTCGCGCACTTCGACGGCGAGATCGCCGAGATGCAGTTCCGGTCGCTTCACTTGCTCGGCGAAAATGCGCGTGAACACCGAATTATGGGCGGTGTCGTTGCCGCCGAGCCGATCCAGCGCGGTCTGGCCGATCCCGGCGGAATACAGCGTGAAGATTCCGCGCGCCGGCTTGGCATCGGCGAGCCCCCGCGTGTTGCCGATCGATCGTCCGGCGGCGCGCGGGAACGGATTGTCGCGGCAGGCGTCGATCACCAGGAGCGCGACGCGGACCGAGCGCGCCTGCAGTTCCGCGATCAGGTCGGGCTCGGCCAGCGAAGCGCCGCGCACGCGCGCCTCCGCGCCTTCGGTGACGGCCGGAACGTCACTCGGGATCAGGTAGTTGACGCCGCCGATCGCGACGCCATGCCCGGCGAAAAACAATGCCGCCGTGTCGCCCGGCTGCAGCCGCGCGGTGAACTCGGCGAGCTTGTCGATCATCGCCTGGCGGCCGAGATTGGTGCCGACGATGACCTCGAAGCCGAGAGTCCGTAATGTCGCCGCGACCGTGGTGGCGTCGTTGGCGGCCTTTTTGAGCTGCCGGTCGGCGGAAAGATTGGGATAGAGGTCGTTGCCGATCGCGAGCGCGATGCGCTGCTCGGCAATGGCCGGCGTCCCGGAGAGGCCGGACATGGCCGCCAGCAACGCCAACGACATGATCCGGAGAAACTGAATAAAATACCGCACGTTTTCAAAGGCTCGATGCACCGTTCCTCACCTTAGCCGAATCGCCCGCCAAGGCCTACCGCCGGGCCGTTTACCCTGCCGCCGAAGCGCTAGTGGATAAGTCCGGACGCTGGATTTGACGCTTGCCCCGCGTGGCATCTCTCCCTATAGCAAGGCTTTAATGACCCCTGCATCGAAATCGACTTTTGTCCTTGGTCACCGGCATCTGCTGGGAATCGAGGGACTTTCCGCTGCCGACATTACCGGCCTGCTCGACCTTTCCGAGGAATATGTCGAGCTCAACCGCCAGGTGGACAAAAAGCGCACCTCGCTGCGCGGTCGCACCCAGGTGAACCTGTTTTTCGAAGCCTCGACCCGGACCCAGTCCTCGTTCGAACTGGCCGGAAAACGGCTTGGCGCCGACGTCATGAACATGTCGGTGTCCTCGTCCTCGATCCGCAAGGGCGAGACACTGATGGACACCGCCGTCACGCTGAATGCCATGCACCCGGATATCCTGGTGGTGCGGCACCACGCGTCCGGCGCGGTGGAACTGCTGGCGCGCAAGGTTGACGGTTCCGTGATCAATGCCGGCGACGGCGCGCATGAGCATCCGACCCAGGCGCTATTGGACGCGCTGACCATCCGCCGCAACAAAGGCCGGCTGGAAGGGCTCGTGATCGCGATCTGTGGCGACGTGATGCATTCGCGCGTGGCGCGCTCCAACATCCTGCTGCTCAACACCATGGGCGCCCGCGTCCGCGTCGTCGCCCCCTCCACGCTGCTGCCGCGCGGCATCGAGCGGATGGGCGTCGAGGTGGCGCGCGACATGCGCGAGGGCCTCAATGGCGCCGACATTGTGATGATGCTGCGGCTGCAACGCGAGCGCATGAACGGCTCGTTCGTGCCGTCGACCCAGGAGTATTTTCATTATTTCGGCCTCGACCAGAAAAAGCTCGCTTACGCCAAACCCGACGCGCTGGTGATGCATCCGGGGCCGATGAACCGCGGCGTGGAGATCGATTCAATCGTGGCGGACGGCGCGCAATCGCTGATCCGCGAACAGGTGGAAATGGGAGTGGCGGTGCGGATGGCGGTGCTCGAAGCGCTCGCCCGCAACCTGCCGAACGCTTGACATGCTGACTGGCCGCCGCCCGATCCTGCTAGCGAACGCCCGCGTCGTCGATCCCTCCAGGGATTTTGACGGCCCTGGCGATGTGTTGATTGCCGACGGCACCATCCGCGACTCCAGGCGCGGCATCGGCGCGGCCGGCGTGCCTGAGGGCACCGACATCATCAATTGCGCCGGCAGGATCGTCGCCCCCGGGCTGATCGACATGCGCGCCTTTGTCGGCGAGCCCGGCGCCAGCCACCGCGAAACTTTTGCCTCCGCCAGCCAGGCGGCGGCCGCCGGCGGCATCACCACCATCATCTGCCAGCCGGATACCTCGCCCGTCATCGACAATTCAGCGACGGTGGATTTCGTGCTGCGCCGCGCCCGCGACACCGCGATCGTCAACATTCACCCGATGGCCGCACTGACCAAGGGCATGCGCGGCGAGGAAATGACCGAGATCGGGCTGTTGAAGGCCGCCGGCGCGGTGGCCTTCACCGATGCCGACCGCAGCGTGACCAACGCCCAGGTGATGCGCCGGGCGCTGACCTATGCCCGCGATTTCGACGCGCTGATCGTGCATCATACCGAAGATCCCGATCTGGTCGGCGAAGGCGTGATGAACGAGGGCGAGTTTGCCGCCCGGCTCGGCCTGTTCGGCATTCCCAATGCCGCCGAGTGCATCATGCTCGAACGCGACATGCGTCTCGTGGCGCTGACCGGCGGGCGCTATCACGCCGCCTCGTTGTCCTCGCTGGAGTCGCTGGAAATCCTCCAGCGCGCGCGCGAGGCCGGCCTCGAGGTCAGCGCCTCGGTGTCGATCAACCATGTCACGCTGAACGAAAACGATATCGGCCCCTACCGGACCTTTCTGAAACTGTCGCCACCGCTGCGCACCGAGGAGGACCGCCTCGCGCTGGTTCGGGCCGTTGCCTCCGGCCTGATCGACGTCGTGATGTCCGATCACAATCCGCAGGATGTCGAAGTGAAGCGGCTGCCGTTCGCGGAAGCAGCAAGCGGCGCGGTCGGGCTGCAGACCATGCTGCCGGCGGCGCTGCGGCTGATCCACAATGGCGAGATGGATTTCAAGACGCTGATCCGGGCGATGTCGACCCGGCCCGCCGAACTGCTCGGCCTGCCCGGCGGTTCGCTACGCGCCGGTTCCCCGGCCGATGTGGTCGTGATCGATCCCGATACGCCCTGGGTGCTCGATCCCGCCGACCTCAAATCGCAATGCAAGAACACGCCGTTCGACGAAGCCCGCTTCTCGGGGCGCGTCGTGCGTACTATCGTGGGCGGACGGACCGTCTATGAACACGTCTGATTCATCCCGCGATGGGAGCTACCGCCATGTCTGACGCATTTCTCATCGCCGCCTTCCTGCTCGGCTATCTCCTCGGCTCGATTCCGTTCGGCGTGGTGCTGACCAAGCTCGGCGGCACGCAGGATCTACGCTCGATCGGCAGCGGCAATATCGGCGCCACCAACGTGCTGCGCACCGGCCGCAAGGGCCTGGCGGCGGCAACCCTGATCGGCGACATGCTCAAGGGCACGGTGGCGGTCATCATCGCCGGCTATTACGGCGGCGCCAATGCGGCGATGCTGGCCGCGCTCGGCGCCTTCCTCGGCCACCTGTTCCCGGTCTGGCTGAAATTCAACGGCGGCAAGGGTGTGGCCACCTATATCGGCGTGCTGATCGGCCTGTTCTGGCCGGCAGCGCTGATGTTCTGCCTGCTCTGGCTCGCCACCGCCGTCACCACGCGCTACTCGTCGCTCTCGGCGCTGGTCGCAGCGTTCGTGACGCCGCTGTTCCTGTGGTGGTTCGGCCACCCCGCGCTGGCCTCGCTGTTCGTCGTGCTGACGCTGCTGTTGTTCTGGAAGCACAGCGAGAACATCAAGCGGCTGCAGACCGGCACCGAAGGGCGGATCGGGGCGTAGTAACGTACTCCGCTCTTGTAGCCTGGATGAGCGCAGCGACATCCGGGACGATGTTAGAGTTTTCCCCGGATGTCGCTCCGCTCATCCGAGCTACGGTCCGAGCCTTGCTGCTCCATACGGAATTGGATCGCGCTAATAGGATCTGGCGGAGCCACCGGATATTGTTTCGCTTCATAAGCGTCAATCATACCGGCCAGCGCATCGAGCCGATCACCCTGCGTAGTTCCGCTCTTCGCACCCCAAAGGCGCTCAGCCTCGAGGAGTGCGTTCTTGTAGTCCGCCTCGGTGAGGATCGATTCGCGTTGAAGCGTCATGTTACACCTCCATCACGTCATCCATGGTTGAGCGCCTGCTCCACAAACCGCGCCGCCGCCAGCGCCTGGGCATCCGCGCCGTATCGCGCGATCACGGTGACGCCAACCGGCAGATTGCCTTCCGCGATCAGCGTGGGGACGTTGACGCAAGGCACGCCCATCAGCGTCCAGAGCCGGTTGTAGCGGGGATCGCCGGTCGAGCCCAATCCCTTCGGCGCGCCGCCCGGGGCCGACAAGGTCAGGATCACATCGACTTCATCGAATAATTTCGCCAACGCATGTCGCGCGCGGCTGGCAACGGCTATCGCCGCGTCATAGGCGGCCGGAGTCTCGCCCTTGCTCTCGTCGAGGCGTCCGCGCAGGTTCGGCGCCAGCGCGTCGTAGTTCTCGCGGTATTCCCAGGCAAGCGCCTGGTGCGCCTCGAATTCCTGCACCACCGGATGGATGCGCCACGCCTCTGCGATGATCTCGGGCACATGAAGCGTCCGCACCGCGGCGCCGGCACGCTCGGCGGCCTTCGCCGCCATCTGCAGCGCCTCCGCGCCGGCTGCTTCCGGCGCATCGGCAAAATCCTGCGTCACGACGCCGATGCGTGGCGTCGGAAGGTCTGACGGCAGCAGCAGTTCGGGCCGGCCGGTCATCGCGGCAAGGCCGCGCGCCACATCGTCGACGCCTGATGCGAACAGGCCGACGGTATCGAGCGTCCACGAATAGCATTTGACGCCGACCGTCGGCAGCAGGCGATAGGACGGCTTGATCGCGGCCGTGCCGCAGAACGAAGCCGGCCGGATCACCGAGCCGCCGGTCTGCGTGCCCAGCGCCAGCGGGATCATGCCGGCGCCGACCGCCGCCGCCGAACCGGACGACGATCCGCCGGGCGTGTGGCCGTGATTGTGCGGATTGAGCGTCGGCGTCGGATCCGACGACGCGAATGCCGTGGTCGTGGTCTTGCCCACAATGGTCGCACCTGCCTGCTTGAGCAGCATCACGACGGCCGCATCGCCGCGCGAGCGGTAGCCGCGGTAGATCGGCGATCCCATCTCGGTCGGAAAATCCGTGGTGTCCATGATGTCCTTGATGCCGACCGCAATCCCGCGCAGCGGCCCGGCGGTTTGCGCGCGGGCGTTTGAATCGTGGCAGACAAAGGCACCGATGGTCTTTTCCTGCGCGTTGGTGGCTTCGAGCGACTGCGCGAGCGCGGCGTCGGCGGAGAGGTCGCCGGCATCGATGCGGCGCTGGAGGTCGGCAATCGAGATCATGAAGGCATTCCTGTGATTGAGGACGCAGGTTACGGAGCGCTTTCGCCTCCAGCAAGCCTGGTGCCTCCAGCAAGCATGGTGCCAATCACAATCAAACCGGTTGATCGCAATCTCAGGTTGGGCAAAGCTGCGTCCGCATGCATGACCGGACACATTTCACGCCTGACATCACCGAAAGCGACCGGATCGACCGGCTGCGGCTGATCCGCAGCGATAACGTCGGACCTCGCACCTTCAACGCGCTGATCGCCCATTTCGGCAGCGCGCGCGAAGCGCTGGAGCACCTGCCGGAGCTGGCGCGACGCGGCGGCGCTTCGCGGTCGGGACGGATTTTTGGCGAGGCGCAAGCGCGGGCCGAAATCGCCGCGAGCCAGAGGCTCGGCGTCACGCTGGTCGCGCCGGGCGAAGCCGCCTATCCGCCGCGGCTGGCGACGCTGGAAGATGCGCCGCCCTTGCTCGGCGTGCGCGGCGCTTCGGACGTGATGGGCCGGCCGATGATCGCCATCGTCGGCTCGCGCAACGCGTCCGGCGCCGGGCTGAAATTCGCAGGCCAACTGGCGCGCGATCTCGGCGATGCGGGCTTTGTGGTGATCTCGGGCCTGGCGCGCGGCATCGACCAGGCGGCGCATCGCGCGACGGTCGCAAGCGGCACGGTGGCGGTGCTCGCCGGCGGCCACGACCGGATCTATCCGCCCGAACATGGCGACCTGCTCGCCGCCCTGCTGGAACACGGCGGCGCGATCTCTGAAATGCCGCTCGGCCATGTGCCCCGCGCCCATGATTTTCCCCGCCGCAACCGCCTGATCTCGGGCGCGGCGCTCGGCGTCGTCGTGATCGAAGCCGCACACCGTTCGGGTTCGCTGATCACGGCGCGGATGGCAGCCGAACAGGGCCGCGAGGTGTTTGCGGTGCCGGGCTCGCCGCTCGACCCGCGCACCGCCGGCACCAACGACCTGATCAAGCAGGGTGCGGCGCTGGTCACCGAAGCCAGCGACGTCATCAGCGCCCTCCAGCCGATCCTGGCGCGGCCGGTCGTACTCGAGGCGCGCGAAGATGACGATGCGCCGCTCGACTTCGAGATCGATCCCACCGTCCGCGACCGCATCGTTTCGCTGCTCGGACCGAGCCCGATCAGCCTCGACGACCTGATCCGGATGTCGGGCCTCTCGCCTGCCCTCGTTCGCACGGTGCTGCTCGAACTCGACCTGGCCGGCCGGCTGGAGCGACACGGCGGCGGGCTGGTGTCGCTGGTTTAGTTCTTCTCGTTACGTGCATCGAAACTGGTCCGCGCGCCCTCGATCGCCGGCAAATGGTCGAACGCCCATTGGCCGAGCGCCTGAACCGGCTGCGCCAGCCCGCGGCCGAGATCGGTCAATTCATAATCGACGCGCGGCGGGATGGTCGGAAAGATCGTGCGCGTCACCAGCCCGTCGCGCTCCAGCCCGCGCAAGGTGAGCGTCAGCATCCGCTGCGAGATACCGCCGATCTTGCGTTTCAATTCATTGAAGCGCATCGGCCCGTCGATCAGCATCATGATGACCAGCACGCTCCATTTGTCGCCGACGCGGGCCAGTACCGAAGCCACCGCGCGGCAACTACCCTCGGCATGCGGGCTCGGGGGCAAGGCAGGCACTTTCTTGTGCTCGGGTCTCATCGATGTGCTCTCGTATGGAAAATGTGCGTTCTTGCGGGGGTTTGCCACGGTCACTCATATAGCGCCAGTTACAAACCTATACCAAAGGGTGACCTCAACCATGAAACTTCTGCATCTCGACTCCAGCGTGCTCGGCCCCCACTCCGTCAGCCGCCAGGTCTCCGCCGCCATCGTCGACCGGCTGCGCCAATCCACGCCGGGACTTGACGTCAGCTATCGCGATCTGACGCTGACGCCACTGGCGCATCTCACCGGCTCGCATCTCGCCGCTGGCCAGGGGGTCACCCCGGACGCTTCACTGCGCGAGGATATCGCCGCGGGTCAGGCCGTACTGGAGGAGTTTTTGGGCGCCGACATCATCGTGCTTGGCGCGCCCATGTACAATTTTACGATTCCGAGCCAGCTCAAGGCCTGGATCGACCGCATTTTGGTGGCGGGCAAGACGTTCAAATATTCCGCGCAGGGCGTCGAGGGCCTGGCCGGCGATAAGCGCGTCATCGTCGCGATCTCGCGCGGTGGTTTCTATGGCGCGGGCTCGCCGGCCGCCGTCGGCGAGCATCTCGAAACCTATCTGCGCTGGGTGTTCGGCTTCATCGGCATCAAGAATCCGGAATTCATTTCCGCCGACGGCATCCAGGTCGGCCCGGAGCATCGCGAGAAAGCGGTGGCCGGCGCGCTGAAGGCGGCCGGCGAACTGAACGCCGCCTGAGTTTTTGGTCGAGGGCGGCGGCTGTCAGCGTGACGGCGGCCGCCTTATCAGAACACGCCGTTCATGCGCAGCAGCACGATCACCAGGGAGGCCAAAAGACCGACGCCGGAAAACTGCGCGATCGAAACGAACTGAGCACGATCCGAATCTCGCGACGTCGACGAAGAGATGCCCGCGGTTTTCGGCATGACGCGCTCCGGTTCGCAACTGATGGGGGCTCCTGCTGAAATGTCCGTTAGCGGTGGTCCGGGTTCAAGGTGCGTTCTGGCTCAGCGCCAATCCGCCGCAGCCGGCGGCCTACCCGTCGGCAGCGAAGATGGCGGCAAGGCCCCTCACTCCCGGTAGATCGGCGCGCCGCTCGGCGAGGCCGTGGCGCCGCCGTCGACGAATAATTCCTGGCCCTGCACATGGGCGGCATCGTCAGAAGCGAGGAACAGCACCGTCTTCGAAATGTGCTCGGTTTCGCCGAGGCGGCCGAGCGGGGTCGATAGCGCGATCCGCTTTTCAAAAGCTTTTTCGGCTTCCGGCGTTGCCGTTGCCGCGCCCCAGATCGGGGTGCGGATGGCGCCGGGGGCAACAACGTTGACGCGGATGCCGCGAGGCGACAATTCCGACGCCATGATACGCGCCATCGCCCGCACGCCGGCTTTCGCCGCGCCATAGGCCGAGTAGCCGGGAATGCCGAGCACCGAGATGACCGAGCCGTTGAGGATGATCGAGGCGTTGTCGTTCAGATAGGGCAACGTTGACTGCACCGTGAAGAACACGCCGGTGAGGTTTGTGCTGATGACTTTTTCGAACGCCTCGACGGTCGAGGCGCCCAGCGGCGTGCCGCCGGCGATGCCGGCATTGGCAAACAGGATGTCGTAATTGCCGAACTTTTCGGCCCCCTTTCGGATCGCGGCTTCGGTCGCCGCGATGTCGGTCGCATCGGCCACGAGCGCCAGCGCGTTCGGTCCCAATTCCCTGGCCGCCGCCTCCAGCGTCGCCTGATTCCGGCCCGTGATGACGACCTTGGCCCCTTCGGCCACGAAAACTTTGGCGGTCGCCAGACCGATGCCGCTGTTGCCGCCTGTGATCAACGCCGTCTTGTTCGCAAGCCGCATGGCCGCCTCCGATGGTTGCATTATTAAACTAGGTTGCTCACCTAGGCGACTTGGTTTAATATTGCAACTACACAAGACCGTGATCGGCCACACAACCGATCGGAGGCACAATGGTGAAACGAACGAGCTTTGAAGGCGACGCTTGCCCGATCGCGCGCTCGCTGGATGCGATCGGCGACTGGTGGTCGATGCTGATCATCCGCGAGGCGCTGTTCGGCGTCCGCCGCTTCGGCGAATTCCAGAAGCGGCTTGGGCTCGCCAAGAACATTCTCACCGTGCGGCTGCGCGCGCTGGTGGATCAGGGGATTCTCAAGACGGCGCCCGCCTCCGACGGCAGCGCGTATCAGGAATATCTGCTGACGCCGAAGGGCCGCGGCGTCTTCCCGATCCTGGTCGCCTTGCGGCAATGGAGCGAGGAGTTCGACGAGCACCCGCACGAGATCGCCACGATTCTGGTCGACCGGGAACAGGGCAAGCCGGTGCGCAAGCTCGAACTTCATGCGCAGGACGGGCGGCTATTGAGTGCTGATGATATCGCGCTGAAGCCGCGAACGGCAAAAGCACGCACGCGCGCGACGGCATAACCAAGCCGCGCCGCGTCACGACAGCTTGTGCTTGCTCCTTGTGCGCAGCCGTTCTTCCGCCTCGAGCTGCGCCATGCCGAGCAGATGGCCCAGCACCTCCAGCCGATGGCGCTCCGCCAGCTTGACCAGTTCGGCGACAGTCTCCGCAATGAAGGCCACGGCCTCGTCAGGGCCGCCCTCCTCGCCTCGATCAGCGATACGTTCCAGGGGTGGCGAGTCCCGATGTCTGCCTGAAGTCTTCAACTTCCGGCCGCCTCCACCCTTGCTCAAAAAACTTACATCCAATCGAATACAATATTGCCTAGAAATAACCCTTTTGCAGGCGCAACTCTAGGCAGTATTTCGACCCTCCATTGATATTAAGTCGTATATCACGGACAGCGGCCTCCCTACTGCCGATTTGACAGGGGCCGCCTCACCACCCATGTTCGGGTCCAATCGGTGGCCCGCGAGTCTCGCGGAACCCGCCTTTATCTCTTCCCGTAAGCCATTGGAATGACATGAATATCGTCATCGTGGAGTCGCCGGCGAAAGCCAAGACTATCAATAAGTATTTGGGCGCCTCGTACGAGGTTCTGGCCTCGTTCGGCCATGTCCGCGACCTTCCCGCCAAGAACGGTTCCGTCGATCCGGAAGCCAATTTCCAGATGATCTGGGAGGTGGACCCCAAGGCGGCGGGCCGACTCAACGACATCGCCAAGGCGCTGAAAGGCGCCGACCGCCTGATTCTCGCAACCGACCCTGATCGCGAGGGCGAAGCCATCTCCTGGCACGTGCTGGAGGTGATGAAAGAAAAGCGCGCGCTGAAAGATCAGAAGATCGAGCGCGTGGTGTTCAACGCCATCACCAAGCAGGCCGTGACCGACGCGATGAAGTCGCCGCGCCAGATCGACGGCGCGCTGGTCGACGCCTATATGGCGCGCCGCGCGCTGGACTATCTGGTCGGCTTCACGCTCTCGCCGGTGTTGTGGCGCAAGCTGCCGGGCGCGCGCTCGGCGGGCCGCGTGCAATCGGTCGCGCTGCGGCTGGTCTGCGACCGCGAACTCGAAATCGAAAAATTCGTGCCACGCGAATACTGGTCGCTGGTCGCAACCCTGACCACACCGCGCGGTGACAGTTTTGAGGCGCGGCTGGTCGGCGCCGACGGCAAGAAGATCCAGCGGCTCGACATCGGCACCGGCGCGGAAGCCGAGGACCTCAAAAAGGCGATCGAGGCCGCGAACTTCACGGTGTCGACCGTCGAGGCAAAACCCGCGCGGCGCAATCCGCAGGCGCCGTTCACCACCTCGACACTGCAGCAGGAAGCCAGCCGCAAGCTCGGCTTTGCCCCCGCGCACACCATGCGAATCGCGCAGCGGCTCTATGAGGGTATCGATATCGGCGGCGAGACCACCGGCCTCATCACCTATATGCGAACCGACGGCGTGCAGATCGACGGCTCCGCGATCACGCAGGCGCGCAAGGTGATCGGCGAAGATTACGGCAACGCCTACGTGCCGGAGGCGCCGCGCCAGTACCAGACCAAGGCCAAGAACGCGCAGGAAGCGCACGAAGCGATCCGCCCGACCGACCTGTCGCGCCGGCCGGCCGAGATGCGCAAGCGCCTCGATGTCGATCAGGCCAAGCTCTACGAGTTGATCTGGATCCGCACCATCGCCAGCCAGATGGAATCGGCCGAGCTGGAGCGCACGACCGTCGATATTGCCGCGAAAGCGGGCCCTCGCGTGCTGGAGCTGCGCGCCAGCGGGCAAGTTGTAAAATTCGACGGCTTTCTGGCGCTCTATCAGGAAGGCAAGGACGACGACGGCGACGACGAGGATTCGCGCCGCCTGCCCGCCATGAGCGCGGGCGAAGCGCTGAAGCGGCAAAACCTTGCCGTCACCCAGCATTTCACCGAGCCGCCGCCGCGTTTCTCCGAAGCCTCATTGGTCAAGCGGATGGAAGAGCTCGGCATCGGCCGGCCCTCGACCTACGCCTCGATCCTGCAGGTGTTGAAAGACCGCGGTTACGTCAAGCTCGAGAAGAAGCGGCTGCATGGCGAGGACAAGGGCCGCGTCGTGGTCGCGTTCCTGGAGAATTTCTTCGCCCGCTACGTGGAGTATGATTTCACCGCGGCGCTGGAAGAACAGCTCGACCGCGTTTCCAACAACGAGATTTCCTGGCAGCAGGTGCTGAAGGAATTCTGGGTCGGCTTCTCCGGCGCGGTCAACGACATCAAGGATATCCGTGTCTCCGAAGTGCTTGATGTGCTCGACGACATGCTGGGCCCGCATATCTATCCGCCGCGCGCGGATGGCGGCGACGTCCGGCAATGCCCGACCTGCGGCACCGGCAAGCTCAATCTGAAGGCCGGAAAGTTCGGCGCCTTTGTCGGCTGCTCGAATTATCCGGAATGCCGCCACACCCGTCCGCTGGCCTCCGACGGCGAAGCCAGCGCCGATCGCGTGCTCGGCAAGGACCCGGATACCGATCTCGACGTCACCGTGAAGGCTGGGCGCTTCGGCCCTTATATTCAGCTTGGCGAGCAGAAGGATTATGCCGAGGGCGAAAAGCCGCGGCGCGCCGGCATCCCGAAAAACATGTCGCCCGCCGACATGGAGCTCGAACTGGCGTTGAAGCTGTTATCGCTGCCGCGCGAAATCGGAAAGCATCCGGAGACCGGCGAGCCGATCACCGCGGGCATCGGCCGCTTCGGTCCGTTCGTGCGCCACGAAAAGACCTATGCCAGTCTGGAAGCCGGCGACGAGGTGTTCGACATCGGCCTCAACCGCGCCGTGACGCTGATCGCGGAGAAGATCGCAAAAGGTCCGAGCGGCCGCCGGTTCGGTGCCGATCCCGGCAAGCCGCTGGGGGAGCATCCGAGCCTCGGCGTTGTCGCCGTCAAGAACGGCCGCTACGGCGCTTACGTTACGGCCGGCGGCGTCAACGCCACGATCCCGAGCGACAAGACGCCCGAGACGATCACGCTCGCCGAAGCGATTGCACTGATCGACGAGCGCGCCGCCAAGGGCGGCGGCAAGCCGAAGCGCGGCGCCAAGAAGGCCGCACCGACGAAGGCCGCTGCCAAGAAGTCTGCCGACAAGGCGGCTGATCCGGAAGCGCCAAAGCCTGCCAAGAAAGCGGCGGCAAAGAAAGCCGTGGCAAAGCCGAAATCGGAAGCGGCGAGCAAGGCGCGCGCGCCGGTCGCCTCCGCCGCCAAGACCTCGGCGAAACCGCCCACCGCACCCAAGACGCCTGCGAAGAAGAGCGCGGGCAAGGCCCGGGGATAAGTGAAGAGAAAACACGACAATGGTTTTCCGGCCCGGGACGCCATCGTTGCCTTCATCCGTGCGAATCCAGGCAAGATCGGCACGCGGGAGATCGCCCGCGAGTTCGGCCTGAAGAATGCAGACCGCGTCGAACTGAAGCGCATCCTGCGCGAGCTTGCCGACGAAGGCGCGATCGCCAAGCGCGGACGGAAGATCCAAGAGCCGACCGCGCTGCCGCCGACGGTGGTCGCCGATATCACCGGCCGCGACACCGACGGCGAACTGCTCGCCACCCCCACTGAATGGGACACCGAGGAAAACGGCCCCGCACCAAAGATCCGCATTCACGTGCCGCGCCGCCCGCAGCCGGGCACGGCTGCCGGCGTCGGCGACCGCGCGCTGATGCGCATCGAGAGGCTGGATGAGGGCGACGGCGCGCTGTATCGCGGCCGCGTCATCAAGGTGCTCGATCACGCCCGCACCCGCCTGCTCGGCATTTTCCGAAAAGCCCCCGGCGGCGGCGGACGGCTCGTGCCCGTCGACAAGAAACAGGCCGGGCGCGAACTGAACATCGCACCGCCGGATACCGGCGGCGCCGAGGACGGCGACCTCGTCAGCGTTGATCTCGTGCGCACGCGCGGTTATGGCCTCGCCTCCGGCACGGTGAAGGAGCGGCTCGGCTCGCTGGCGAGCGAAAAGGCGATCAGCCTGATTGCGATCCACGCCCACGAAATCCCGCAGGCGTTTTCGCCGGGCGCGTTGCGCGAAGCCGAAGAGGCACAGCCCGCCACGCTGAAGGGCCGCGAGGACTGGCGCGAGCTGCCGCTCGTCACCATCGATCCGCCCGACGCCAAGGATCACGATGACGCGGTGCATGCGGCGCCCGATGACGATCCGAACAACAGAGGCGGCTACATCGTCCACGTCGCCATCGCCGACGTCGCTTTCTATGTGCGGCCGGGGTCGGCGCTCGATCGTGACGCGCTGACGCGCGGCAACTCGGTCTATTTCCCCGACCGCGTGGTGCCGATGCTGCCGGAACGCATCTCCAACGATCTATGCTCGCTGGTGCCGGGCCAGCCGCGCGGCGCGCTCGCGGTGCGGATGGTGATCGGCCCCGACGGCCGCAAGCGCTCGCACAGCTTTCATCGCGTTCTGATGCGCTCGGCAGCCAAGCTGCATTACGCGCAGGCGCAAGCCGCCATCGACGGCCGGCCCGACGACACCACAGGCCCGCTGCTGGAGCCGATCCTGAAGCCGCTCTATGCCGCCTACGCGCTGGTGAAGCTCGCGCGCGACGAGCGCGACCCGCTCGATCTGGATCTGCCCGAACGAAAAATCCTGCTCAAGCCGGACGGATCAGTCGATCGCGTGATCGTGCCCGAGCGGCTCGACGCACATCGGCTGATCGAGGAGTTCATGATCCTCGCCAACGTCGCGGCGGCTGAAATGCTTGAAAAGAAGGCGTTGCCGCTTATCTACCGGGTGCACGACGAGCCGAGCCAGGAGAAGGTGCACAACCTTCAGGAGTTCCTCAAGACGCTCGATCTGTCGTTTGCGAAGAGTGGTGCCTTGCGCCCTTCCCTGTTCAATCGCGTGCTCGGTCAGGTCCGCGGCGAGGATTACGAGCCGCTGGTCAACGAGGTGGTGCTGCGCTCGCAGGCGCAGGCGGAATATTCGGCGGAGAACTACGGCCATTTCGGCCTCAATCTGCGCCGCTACGCCCATTTCACTTCGCCGATCAGGCGATACGCCGACCTGATCGTGCATCGCGCGCTGATCCGCGCGCTCGGCCTCGGCGAAGGCGCGCTGCCGGAAACCGAGACGCTGGAAACCTTGAGCGAAGTCGCGGCGCAGATTTCCGTGACCGAGCGGCGCGCCATGAAGGCGGAACGCGAGACCGCTGACCGGCTGATCGCGCATTTCCTCGCCGACCGTATCGGCGCATCGTTTCAGGGGCGGATTTCCGGCGTCACGCGCGCCGGGCTGTTCGTGAAATTGTCGGATACCGGCGCCGACGGGCTGATCCCGATCCGCACGCTCGGCACCGAATACTACAATTACGACGAGACGCGTCATGCGCTCGTCGGCTCACGCAGCGGTGCCATGCACCGGCTGGGTGACGTCGTCGACGTGCGTCTGGTAGAAGCTGCACCGGTGGCCGGCGCGTTGCGGTTCGAACTGCTGTCGGAAGGCCAGGTCGTTCCGCGCGGCAGAAAACAGGACGGTTCGAAAGCATCGACAAAAACCTCGAAATCGCTTCCGGGCCGCAGCCCGCGCGAGAAGGTTAGCAAGTCACACAAGGCAAAGTCCGGGAAAGCCAAGCCCGGAAAATCGAAGAAGGGCAAGTCATGGAAACGGTGAACGCCGCGACGACAGTCTGGACCCGGGATACCGTGCAGGCCGAGAAGCGCGACCTCTGGACCGCAATGAAGCGCGGCTTTCGTTGCCGCTGCCCGCGCTGCGGCGAAGGCAAGCTGTTTCGTGCCTTCCTGAAGACCGCCGACAGTTGCTCGGTCTGCGGGCTCGATTTCACGCCGCATCGCGCCGACGATCTGCCCGCCTATCTGGTGATCGTCGTCGTCGGCCACATTGTGGTACCGGCGGCGCTGTGGATCGAGACCAACTACGCGCCCGCCGTGTGGCTGCAACTGGCGATCTACCTGCCGCTGACGTTCATCTTGTCGCTGCTGCTGTTGCAGCCGGTCAAGGGCGCCGTCGTCGGCTTGCAATGGGCATTGCGCATGCATGGCTTTGATGAGAATGCCCCTGGCGACATACCGCCGGTGTAGAGCCTTTTCCATTCCGATTGAATCGGAACGGGGCTCTAGATTATTGTTTTGACGCGTTTTCTTGACGCGAACCGGTACCCACTTCGCTGGAAAACGCTCTTACCTAAACCGGAACGACAAGAGCAAAAAAATGGGGATGGAATGACCGAAGCTGCGCCCGCCGTTATCGAAGGAAAAGAAGCCGATCATCATCCCTATTTCCGGCCCAAGGACGCGGCGACGCTGATCCTGATCGACCGCTCCGGTGACAAGCCGAAGGTTCTGGTCGGCAAGCGCCACGACAAGGTGGTGTTCATGCCGGGCAAATATGTCTTCCCGGGCGGCCGTGTCGACAAAGCCGACAATCGCATCCCCGTTGCCGCTCCCATTTCGGCCGAGCTCGAAGCCAATCTGCTCAAGGGCAGCCCGAAGATCGTGGCTTCCCGCGCGCGAGCGCTCGCGGTTGCCGCGATCCGCGAGGCCTGCGAGGAAACCGGCCTTTGCCTCGGCCGCAAGGTCGACAAGCCGGTGAAGCTCGACGGCGCCTGGAAGCCGTTCGCGGAAGCCGGCCTGCTGCCCGACCCCTCCAGCCTGTTCCTGATTGCGCGCGCCATCACACCGCCGGGCCGCGTCCGCCGCTTCGACACGCGCTTCTTCACGGCCGACGCTTCGGCGATCGCCCACCGCGTCGAGGGCGTGATCCACGCCGATGCCGAACTGGTCGAACTGGTATGGGTCGAGATCGGCTCCGAGCCGCTCGCTGACGCGCACGCGATGACCAAGAACGTGCTCGCCGAACTCGACCGGCGCCTCGCCACCGGCCCGCTCAGCCACGACGCGCCGGTGCCGTTCTTTCACTTCTACGGCGGCAAGATGCAGAAAGACGTGCTGGGAGCGTAAGCCCACGACAGCCGTCATTCCGGGGCTCGCGAAGCGAGAACCCGGAATCCATCGTGCAACCCGTTCCGCAGTGAGTTGGATTCCGCGTCTGGTCCTTCGGACCATCCCGGAATGATACTTGTGTTGAATCACCGCACAAAATCGAAAAATTCTTCTCAGGCCGCCCCATTGGCGCTGGCGTGACCGCCTCCCTATCTGTTCCCCAACAATAACAGCGACGGAACGGGGCAATGGCACAGCGGCAACTCAAGCTCGGCGCGTTCATGCGGCCGGTTTCGATTCACACCGGCGCGTGGCGCTATCCCGGCGCGTGGCCCGATGCCAATTTCAATTTTGCGCGCATCAAGCAGCTGATCCAGAAGCTGGAGGCCGGCAAGTTCGACGCCTTCTTCATGGCCGATCACCTGGCCGTGCTGAACATGCCCGTCAACGCACTCAAGCGCAGCCACACCGTGACTTCGTTCGAGCCATTTACGCTGCTGTCGGCGCTGGCCGGCGCCACCGAACATATCGGCCTGATCGCGACGGGATCGACCACGTTCGACGAGCCCTATCACGTCGCCCGGCGTTTTGCTTCGCTCGACCACATCTCGGGCGGCCGCGCGGGCTGGAATATCGTCACCACCTCCAACCCGGACGCCGCGCTGAATTTCGGGCTCGACGACCATATGGAGCACGCCGAACGCTACAAGCGGGCGCGTGAGTTCTATGACGTGGTGACGGGCCTGTGGGATTCGTTCGCCGACGACGCTTTTGTGCGCGACGTCGAGCAAGGTCTCTATTTCGACCCCGCAAAAATGCACGTGCTCAATCACAAGGGCAAATATCTCTCGGTGCGCGGGCCGCTCAACATCGCCCGCCCGGTGCAGGGCTGGCCGCTGATCGTGCAGGCCGGCGCGTCCGAGGACGGCAAGCAGCTGGCCGCGGAAACGGCAGAGGCCGTCTTTACCGGCGGCGGCTCCCTCGCTGACGGGCAAAAACTCTATGCCGACATCAAGGGCCGCATGGAGAAGATCGGACGTGATCCCGAGCACCTGAAGATCCTGCCCGGCGCCTTCGTCGTGGTCGGCGACAGTATCGAGGAGGCCAAGGAGAAGCGCACCAAGCTCGACAGCATGGTGCACTACGACTCCGCCATCGCCTCGCTCTCGGTGCAGCTCGGCACTGATGCCTCCGGATTCGATCCCGACGGGCAATTGCCGCCGATCCCCGAAACCAATGCGAGCAAGAGCGGCCGCCAGCGCCTCGTCGATGTCGCCGCGCGCGACAAGCTCACGGTGCGCCAGCTCGCCCAGCGCGTCGGCGGCTACGGCGGGCTGTCTTTCGTCGGCACAGCCAAGACCATCGCCGACCAGATGGAGGACTGGCTGGTGAGCCGTGGCAGCGACGGCTTCAACATCATGTTCCCGTTCCTGCCCGCCGGTCTCGACGATTTCGTCGACAAGGTGGTGCCGGAGCTGCAGAAGCGCGGGATTTTCCGGAAAGAATACGAGGGCCGGACGCTGCGGGAGAATTTGGGGCTGCCCAGGCCGAAAAACCGGTTCTTCGAGGGTTAACGCGCGTGTTCCGCAAAAGTGGACGCCGGTTTTGCGGTCGGAATACGCGCAAAAGGATGGATTCCATCCCGAATCAAGCCGCTTTCGGCCCCTAAAACCTTGACTTTGGGCGGTCAGAAGCTAGGTTGCGCGGCAAATGCAGGCCGGTTTGGCCGGCGCCTGATATCCCCATTTTGAGGTTCTGAACAATGGCCAAAGCGGTCACCATCAAGGTCAAGCTCGTTTCCACGGCGGATACCGGCTTCTATTACGTCGCCAAGAAGAACTCGCGCACCATGACCGACAAGCTGGTCAAGAAGAAGTACGACCCGGTCGCGCGCAAGCACGTCGAGTTCAAGGAATCGAAGATCAAGTAACGTCGCCAGACGTGACCGACTTCCGGACGAGGCCTTGCGGCCTCGTTTTTGTTTTGGCATGGGCAAGCACGGGTTATAGTTCAGCGACATCTCATATCCACTGACTTTGACGTGGAGTGCACAATGAGAAACGCGTTGCTCATCTGCTCGCTTGTCGTGAGTACCGCTCTGGCGGCCACGGCCGAGCCGCTTGAAAAGCGTTTCGGAGCTGAGCGCGAAAGAGGCTATCGCGCGGAACGCGGGTTCAGGGAAGCCCGTCCGGGCTTCGAGAATCGGGACCGGTCGAATTTCCTCGGTACCCCGCTCCCATCGAGTGACGAAGGCCGTCACCCCGACACGACCTTGATCCGTCCCTGCCCGTCGCCTTGCGGCGATAGCTGAGAGCGCTTGCGGCCCCAACTCAGGCCGATCGGGTGTTCGGACAAGCCGCCGTCACGGTTATTCGGCAGGCGCCAGACGGCTACGCGGCAGCGGTCCCTTTTCCGAACCGTTGCCATCCACGTCCGCGCCAAGATCCTCGCGCCATGGCCGCAGCTTCTCGATCACCATGAGGATGATGACGATGGCCGCGGCGAGCGCCAGCGCGCCCTGCCAATAGGGAATGCCGGCAAGATCCGTGAAGATCAGTTTCGGCCCGGTACCGATCAGCGACTTGGCGAGCCAGGGCTGAGCATAGGAGAACACCACCGCGCCGACGAGGCCGCCGAGCAGCGTGAAAATTGCGTCGCGATAGCCGACGCCGATCTGCGCCAGCGTCGTGCCCGGACAGGCGCCCGCCAGCGCGATGCCGGCGCCGAGGATCAACCCGCCGACGATATCGGCGGCATACAGCGCCGCCTTGGGCTGCAACTTCACGAACCCAAAGCCGTTGAGAACCGCCAGCGCCACCGCGCCGGTCGCAACCGCGCTCAGAAACACCTTGAGCATGATCCAGTTGCGCAACTGCATCTGGCCGACGATCATTCCCGGCTCGAACACCCGCGACTTCTCCAGCGCAAAGCCGAACACCACTCCCATCAGCAGTCCGCTGATCATTCCAACTGCAACCGACATGACCGCCTCCGTTATATTCGACGAAGCAGCAGCAGCGCGGTCGCGATACCGCCTGTGAACATCGCGGCCACCGCCACCGTCGAGCCGACCGATAGTTGCGCCATTCCCGACAACCCGTGGCCGCTGGTGCAACCGTCGGCAATTCGGGCGCCGAACAGCATCAGAAAACCGGCGACAAACGCGACCGCGTAGCGCGCGCCGGTCGACGATGTGCCGAGCGCCTTCGTCCAGACCGGCGAGATAGGCGCCCGCACCGCGCCCGACATCTTCATCGACACAAAGGCGCCCAAACCGATGCCTGCGACCAGCGCGACCTGCCAGAGGTTCTTGGCATTCGCCGTGATGTGCCTGGCCACATAGTCGATATTGAGTAGCGAAGAGTCGAACAGGCCGACGAATGCCGCACCGACGGTTACATACGACGAAGACGCCCCGAGCGCCGTCTCGATCATCAGGAAAGCGGGGATCTGCAGCAGTCCGATCAAGATACCGGCTACGTAAGGCGACCAGGCCTTGTCGAAAGGCGACATCGGCAATCTCCCGGATTTCATATATTAGATTTTCATAATATAATTGGCTGAGGCGGGCATTCCTTGACCTGGATCAACCAATCGCGGCAGCGCAGAAAATACGGTCCATGCGATTGTTGCGGATCAATGCGCGCCGTCGAGGTGTTGCGAGAGTGCCGTCACCTTCTCCCGGAGAGCACGCCGATGATCAAGATATCGCTTCTCGTTTGGATAATGCTGGGGACCGCACTGGCGGGAACGGCCGTGATTGCGGTGCTTGCCGTCCCTTCCCTCGCCAGTGAGGCGATGAAGAATATTCCGTTGGCGGTATTGCTGGGGTTTGTCGCCGCCATGCCGCTCTCTTACCTGGTCGCCAGGAAAATCGGCGCATCGCCGCTCCGGTAACACGAAAGCAGAACGGCCATGGGCGAAACCATCATCGAAGGGCCTTTATACGCGCCCCGCAAGAAGGTCTATCCGCAGGCCGTCCATGGCCGGTTTCGCCGGATCAAATGGGCGCTGCTGGTGGTGGGACTGGCGGTGTATTACCTGCTGCCCTTCGTGCGCTGGGACCGCGGCCCCGGCATGCCCGATCAGGCGGTCCTGCTCGACCTGCCGCATCGCCGGTTCTACTTCTTCTTCATCGAGCTGTGGCCGCAGGAGGTCTATTATTTCACCGGCCTGCTGATCATCGCGGCGATGGTGCTGTTTCTGATGAACGCGCTGGCGGGCCGCATCTGGTGCGGCTACCTTTGCCCGCAAACGATCTGGACCGACCTGTTCTATGCTGTCGAGCGCTGGGTCGAGGGTGACCGCCGCGAACGCATTCAGAAGGACAAGCACGCCTGGACTTTCCGCCACGTCCGCGAAGTCGCGACCAAGCACTTCCTGTGGCTGATGATTGCGTGGTGGACCGGCGGCGCCTGGGTACTGTACTTCGCCGATGCGCCGACGCTGGTGAAGGATCTCGCCACGTTCCAGGCGCCGTTCATCGCCTATCTCTGGATCGGCATCCTGACCGCGACCACCTATGTCTTTGCCGGACACGCCCGCGAGCAGGTCTGCATCTACATGTGCCCGTGGCCACGTATCCAGGCCGCGCTGACAGATGAATGGGCGCTCAACGTCACCTACCGGCGCGACCGCGGCGAGCCCCGCACCTCGATCAAGAAGGCCGAACAACTGCGTCTCGCGGGGGCGCCAGCCGGCGACTGCGTCGATTGCCATCAATGCATCAATGTCTGCCCGACCGGCGTCGACATCCGCAACGGCATCCAGCTTGGCTGCATCCAATGCGGTCTGTGCATCGATGCCTGCGACGCGATCATGCAGCAGGTCAACCGGCCGACCGGACTGATCGCCTACGACACCGACATCAATGCCGAACGCCGGCTGGCGGGCAAGCCGCCGATCTACCGCCTGATCCGGCCACGCACCATTCTTTATGCCGCGATCATCGCGGTGGTCGGCAGCATCATGCTGTACACCTTGGCGACCCGCGGCTCGATGGGCATCAGCGCGTTGCACGAACGCAGCCCCCTGTCCGTCACCTTGAGCGATGGCAGCGTCCGCAACGACTATACCGTGCGCTTTCTCAACAAGGCCGGCGTGTCGCGCTCGTTCGCGCTGGAGGTGCTCGGTCTTCCCGACGTCGATGTTCGCGCCGCGGGGATCGACCGCGCCGCGGACAGCAAGCTCATTGTCGAAGTCGGACCCGATCAGACCAGGGAAATCCGGGTGTCGCTGCAGGTGCCGGCCGCAAAGCTGCCGAAGCAGGCCGCCGACATCGACTTCAAGGCCACGGAAATCGCAACCGGCGAAACCGCCTCGGTGCGCGATCACTTCGTCCCGGCGGCGCGGTGATGGCTACACCGTCTGCATTTGCCGGGGCGGCTCGCTCGGCCGGATCAGTGCGAACGCGACCTGGATGATGCCGCCGGCGAGACCCAGCGCCACGCCGACCCGCCACGCCATGGTGTAGGAGCCGAGGGAGTCGTAGATCAGCCCGCCGCCATAGGCGCCGAGGAAGCTGCCAAGCTGATGGCTCATGAAAGCGAGTCCCTGGATCATCGCCTGCCATTTCAGGCCGAACATTTCGGCGACGGCGCCCGCGACCAGTGGCCCTACCCCCATCCATAGGAAGCCCATGATCGCGCCGAACAGCAGCGTCGTCTCCGGCGTTGCCGGCAGCGTGAAATACCAGGCGAGCGCGATCGAGCGGACAATGTACATGCCGCCGAGCAGCGCCAGCTTGTTCCAGCGCTGGCCGGCCCAGCCGAAAAACAGGCTGCCGAGCACATTGAAGCCGCCGATCATGCCCAGCGTCTGCGCGCTGAGCATCGGATCGAGGCCGCAGATCTGCAGATAGGACGGCAGGTGCGTGGTCAGGAACACGAGCTGCATGCCGCAGACGAAATAGGCGCAGGTCATCACGGCGAATGACGCGTTGCCGAATGCGAGTTTGGCGGCCGTTGCGGCCGACGCATCGCCGATGTCGTCGGCGGCCTTGGGCGGCAGCGGGATCTTGTCGGCGCGGCCGGCGTACCAGGCGGCCGGCAACATGAACAGCGACAGGATGACGAAGCCGGCGACGCCAACACGCCAGCCGAAACCTTCATTCAGCAATTGCCCGACCGGTGCAGATACCAATGCGCCGAGCGAGCCCGCCGCCGAGACGATGCCCATCACGGTGCTGCGCACCGTCGCCGGCACCGCGCGCGCCGACACCGACATCGCGATCGCATTCGCGGTACAGGCCAGCGAGGCGCCGATCAGCACTCCGGCGCCGATCAGGATCGGGATCAACCCCTGCGCGGTCGCCATCAGGGCAAGGCCGACGACATACATCAGCGAGCCCGCGATCATGATCGGGCGAAAGCCGTAGCGCACCGTCAGGGCGCCGGCGACCGGCTGCAGGAATCCCCAGGCGAGGTTTTGCACGGCCAGCGCCAGCGTGAACTGCGACACCGAGATTCCGATGTCCTGCGTCAGCGGCTGCATGAAAATCCCGAAGCTCTGCCGCAGGCCCATGCTCAGCGTGAGCATCAGCGAGGCGCCGATCAGGATGGGAAGCGTGGGCCGCAGAATTTGCAGCAGGGCCATTATATTCTCCGGGGCGGGCGCGATTCGAGTGCCGCGTCCTGCAATCGATACGTGAAATAGGTACACAGATCTGTGTAACTAGGCTATAAGGGGGCTGTCCTGTCAAGCTGAGCCGACCCGCGCATTCGCATGGCACCCCTGCCCGCCAAACCCGACATGAAGGACCGCATCCTCGAAACTGCGGACCGCCTGTTCTATCTGCAGGGCATTCGCGCGGTCGGCGTCGACACCATCGCGGCCGAAATCGGCATCAGCAAGCGCACGCTCTACAATCATTTCCCGTCCAAGGATGCCTTGATCTCGGCCTACCTGGCGCGGCGCTTCGTGGCGCCGCGGCCGTCGGACAAGTCGCCGGTCGAGCAGATTCTCGGCACCTTCGATGCGCTGGAGCGACGCTTCGCGGCCAAGGATTTTCGCGGCTGCCCGTTCGTCAATGCGGTGGCCGAGCTCGGCGAAGACCGGGCGGTGCGAAAGGTGGCGATCGCCTTCAAGGAAAGCCGCCGCCTCTGGTTTCGCGATCTGCTGGTGCAACTCGGCGTCACGGACGCAGAAGCGCTGGCGACGCAGCTCGCGCTGCTGGTCGACGGCTCGATTGCGCAGGACCTGGTCCGCGACGACCCCGCGATGGCGCGGGCGGCGAAGGCGGCCGCGACGGTGCTGTTGCGGAATGCAGGGGTGAAGGTGGGTGGCGAGCCATCGAAGGGACGGCGATCGAAGCCGGCCGCTTGAGCCCCTCTCCGTCGTCGTCCCTGCGAACGCAGGACCCATACGCCGCGGCGTTTCAATGGGGCGACGTGTCAAATACCTTCTGCTACAAGCACCGCCGCTGGTTATGGGTCGCTGCGCCGGTGCGCCATTGCGCACCAGGCAGGGACGACGAAAAGCCGTGCGAGACGTCGCGGCATAGGGAGCGAAAATGGAAGACCTGACAGTCACCGCCAAGGGTTACGACTTCAAACCGGCGCAGGCGGCGATGCAGCGCTATGTCGACAACGACCTGCTCTCCGGCATTTCCTGGGCGGTCATGGTCGGGCGCGACCTCGTCGACGTAAACTACGTCGGCTGGGCCGACAAGGAAGCGCAGACGCCGCTTCGCACCGACCATATTTTCCGCGTGTTTTCCAACACCAAGCTGATCACCTCCTGCGCGGCGCTGTTGCTGATCGAGGACGGCAAGCTCGGGCTCGACGACGCCATCGAAAAATTCATTCCGCAGCTCGGAAATCGAAAGGTGCTGCGCCCGGGCGCAACGTCGCTCGACGACACCGAGCCTGCGAAAAGCTCGATCACCATCCGCCAGTTGCTCAGCCACAGTTCCGGCCTGAGCTACGGGTTTTTCGATCCGGGGACTGCCATATACAAGGCGCTCAACGAGCGCGGCGTGCACGATCCCCGAACCACGCTGGCGCAGATGGTGGAGGTGCTGGCCGGCCTGCCGCTGATCTATCAGCCCGGCACGTCCTGGGAATATTCGCTGGCCATCGACGTGGTGGCGCGGCTGGTCGAAGTCATCAGCGGACAACGCTTCGACGCGTTCATCAAGGCGCGGATCCTGGATCCGCTCGGCATGGTAGACACCGGCTTCGTCGTGCCGGAAAAGGATCAGGGCCGCCTGGTCGCCTATTACGCCGGCGCCGACCTGATGGAGCCGATGAAGCCGGGCCTGACCCGCACCGACAACGCACCCTTCCCCGGCGCGTATCTACACCCGATCGCAAGGCTCAATGGCGGCGGCGGCCTGGTGTCGACGATGCCCGACATGGTGGCGCTGATCCGGAGCCTGCTGCCCGGCGGCGAGACCCTGCTCAGGCCGGAGACGATCGCGCAGATGATGACCAACCAGTTGCCGGAGGGACAGTGGATCCGCTTTGCGCTGATGGGGCCCCAGCCCGGCAAGGCCCATGGCCTCGCCGGCGGGTTGATCCTGCAGCCCTCGGCATTCGATCATCCCGACGCGTCAGGCGAGTTCTACTGGGGCGGCGTGGCGGGGACGCAATGGTGGATTTCGCCGAAGCGAAACATGGCGGGCGTCATGATGGCGCAGCGACAGATGTCGTTCGTCCATCCGTTCTCGTTCGAGTTCAAGCGGCTGGCGTATGATGCGGTGAAGCAAGGTGCGGCGGCTGTTGCCTGAGGCAAACTCCGTCGTCGTCCCTGCGAACGCAGGCACCGATACCGCGTTGTCCTACCGATAAAAACGAGATCGCCGGCATCTTGCAAAATAACCGGTGCCGCGGCGTATGGGTCCCGGCGTTCGCCGGGACGACAGCTAACGTTTGCCGCAGCTCACGCCGCCGTCGAAACCACCCTGTTCCGTCCGTCGTGCTTGGCCCGGTACAGCGCTATGTCGGCGCGTTTGAGCACGTCGGCGACCGGCTCGTCCTTGTTGTCCAGCGTCGCCAGCCCGATCGAGATCGTGACGTCGATCCGCTTGGTGCCCTTGTTTACCGCAAAGGTTTCGCCGGCGATCGAGCGGCGCAGGCGCTCGGCGATCATGCCGGCAACGGTAAGATCGGTTTCCGGCATCACGATCACGAATTCCTCGCCGCCATAGCGGCAGGCGAGATCGATCCCGCGGATCGATTTGCGGATGCGCACCGCGAATTCGCGCAGCACGTCGTCGCCGGCGTCGTGGCCATAGGTGTCATTGATCGACTTGAAGAAGTCGATGTCGAGGATCATCAGCGCCAGCGGCTTGCCGCGGCTGGACGCCTGCTCGGCCAGCGTCGAGAGATGGCTTTCCATATAGCGGCGGTTATGCAGGCCGGTCAGCGCGTCGAGGATCGCCATTTCGATCGAGTTCTGCACGTTGTCGCGCAAATGATCGGTGTAACGCCGCTTGCGGATCTGGGTGCGCGCGCGCGCCAGCAATTCGTTCTTGTCGACGGGACGCAGCAGGTAGTCGTTGACGCCGATCTCGAGCCCGCGCAGCAGCCGCGAATTGTTGTCGGCGTCGGAAATGGCGAGGATCGGGAGCTGCCGCGTGCGCTCCAGCGAGCGCGCCTGGCTGCACAGCCGCAGACCGTCGTAGTTTTCCAGGCTGAGCGAGACGATCAGCAGATCGTAATTGCCCTCGGCGGCGTGAAACAGCGCCTCCGCCGGATTAATCTCGACGTCGACGGTATGCTCGGCGGACAGGATCGGCGCCAGCCGTTCGTAGGACGACGGCCGGTCATCGACCAGAAGGATCCGCCCGCCGACGCCCTTGTCGGCGATCGCGCTACGCTCGGGCGCCTCCATGCCGATCTCGAGCGAGGTGATGGCGCGCATCCGCAGTTCGTCGGTCATCATCTTCAGCCGCGTCAGCGAACGGACGCGGGCGATCAGCACGATGTCGGACACCGGCTTGGTGAGGAAATCGTCGGCGCCGGCTTCCAGCCCGCGAACGCGATCGGACGGGCTGTCGAGCGCGGTGACGATCACGACGGGAATGAAATGGGTGGCCGGGTTGGACTTAAGCCGGCGGCAGACCTCGAAACCATCCATGTCGGGCATCATGACGTCGAGCAGGATGATGTCGCATTCGAGGCGCGAACAGATGTCGAGCGCCTCGGCACCGTTGGCTGCCGTCAGCACATCGAAATATTCCGCCGAAAGACGGGCTTCCAGCAGCTTGACGTTCGCCGGGACGTCATCGACGACGAGAATACGCGCAGACATCGAAACTCACTCCTGGATCTAGATCATGATGCGATTCGACAAAATCGCATCATGATCTCATCTCTTTGTTCGAGCATGATCTTTTCGGAAAACCGGCCTCCACTTTTCCGGATCATGCCCTACCCGATAAACCGCCGCACGGTTTCGATAAACTTGCCAACCGAAATTGGCTTGGACAGATACGCTTCGCAGCCGCCCTCACGGATGCGTTCTTCGTCGCCCTTCATCGCGAATGCCGTGACCGCGACGACGGGAATGGCGCGCAGCTCCGGATCGTCCTTGATCCAGCGTGTCACCTCGAGGCCGGAGACTTGCGGAAGCTGGATGTCCATCAGGATCAGATCGGGGCGGAGTTTGCGGACGAGATCGAGCGCCTCGAACCCATTGCTGGTGCCCGAGGTCTGATAGCCGTGCGCTTCCAAGAGGTCGCGAAAGAGCTTCATGTTGAGCTCGTTGTCCTCCACGATCAGGACGGTTTTTGCCATCCCGTCCCTCCCCTCATTCCAGGAAACAGATCCGGCTTTGGTGCGTCCCTGCACCCCCGCCTTGCCTGCCGAAAAGTGAATTCAAACTAGCGTCAGATTTCGCTCTAAGCCGTTAAATCGATGCACCAACTTTTGCGGTTTGGTTTCCACTTGCTTGAATACATTCCGCAGACTCGGGCATGATGGTTCCAAACTAGACACCATAAGTTAACGGAAAGGCAAACCCATCGTTGAAAAAGCCTGTTCACAACCCCCGCGAAGTGGCTGAAATCGTTGCAGTTCAGGCGCTGAGTTTCATTGCCGGAGATCCCGAGAGATTGGGGCTTTTTCTGGCCGAAAGCGGCCTTGGCCCGGAGACGCTGCGGACGGCGGCAAAAGACCCGCAGTTCCTGCGTTCCGTACTCGACTTCGTCATGCGCGACGACGCAACCGTGAAGGCGTTCGCTTCCGCCTCGCAACTGCATCCGACCAATATCGCCGCCGCCCGGCAGGTGCTGGGCGACCCGGATTGGGAGCGCGACGTGCCGTGAGCGCGCAGGTGCCTGATGGCCCGCGCGCATTCTGCCGGGATTGCCTCGGCGACCTCGATATCAAGGCCAGACGCTGCGGCGCCTGCGGTTCACCGCGCGTCGTGCGCCATCATGCCCTGCCCTCGCTGACGCTGGCGCATATCGATTGCGACGCGTTCTATGCGACCGTCGAGAAGCGCGACAATCCCGAACTGGCCGACCGGCCCGTGATCATCGGCGGCGGCAGGCGCGGCGTGGTGTCGGCCGCCTGCTACGTCTCACGTACCTATGGCGTGCGGTCGGCGATGCCGATGTTCAAGGCGCTGGCGCTGTGCCCGCAGGCCGCCGTTATCCCGCCCGACATGGCAAAATATGTCCGCGTCGGCCGCGAGGTGCGCCATGCCATGCTGGCACTGACGCCGCTGGTGGAACCGCTGTCGATCGACGAGGCGTTTTTGGATCTTTCCGGCACGCAGCGCGTCCATGGCATGATCCCCGCAAAAGTGCTGGCGCGCTTTGCCCGCGACATCGAGCGCGACATCGGCATCACCGTGTCGGTCGGCCTGTCCTGCAACAAGTTTCTGGCCAAGATCGCTTCCGATCTCGACAAGCCCCGCGGCTTTGCCGCCCTCGACCAGGACGAGGCCCGCGAGATGCTGGCCGACAAGCCGGTCGGCTTCATCTACGGCGTCGGCCCGGCCACACAGGAAAAGCTGGTGCAGCGCGGGTTTCGCACCATTGCGGATCTGCAGCGCGCCGACGAGATCGAGTTGATGAAACATTTCGGCGGCGAAGGCCGCAGGCTGTGGCGGCTGGCGCGCGGCATCGACGACCGCAGCGTGGTGGCGGACCGCGGCGCCAAGACCATTTCCAACGAGACCACGTTCGACAGCGACATCAAGGATTTCGCCACGCTGGAAAAGGTGCTGTGGCGGCTGTCCGAAAAAGTGTCGTCGCGGCTCAAGACCAGCGAGCTATCGGGCCTCACCATCACCTTGAAGCTGAAGACTGCGGATTTCAGGCAGCGCACCCGCTCGCAATCGCTCCAGGCGCCGACGCAACTCGCCGCCAAGATTTTTGCGGTGTCGCGCGAGATGCTGGCGAAGGAGATCGACGGGACGGCGTTTCGCCTGATCGGTACCGGCGTCAGCGCGCTGCGCGAGGGATCCCAGGCTGACGACACCGACATGCTCGACCGCCGCTCGGCCCATGCCGAGCGCGCGATGGATGATTTGCGGAAGAAGTTCGGCAATGCCGCGGTGATCCGGGGCATCGCGTACAAGGGGCCGGCGAAAGAGGAGGATGACGAGGAGGAGTAGCGCGCTCTCTCCCCGTCATGGCAAGAAGACCTCAATCCGCGACAGCCACCGCCTCGATCTCGATCAGCCATTCCGGCGCGGCGAGCGCGCTGACGCCGACCAGCGTGCTCGCCGGCGGCTCCATGCCTTCGAAGAAGGCCGAGCGCGCCTTGCCGATGATCGGACGGACCTCCGGCTTGTAGCCGACGACGAAGGTCGTGATCTTCACGATGTTGGAATAGCTCGCACCGGCGGCCTTCAGCGCCAGGCCGAGATTTTGCATCACCTGGGTCGTCTGCGCGGCGATATCGCCCTCGCCGACCACGCGTCCCTCCTCGTCGGTGGCCACCTGTCCCGAGATGTAGATCGTGCGCGCGCCGGAAGCGACGACGACATGCGAGTAAGCCGGATTGTTGTGAAGCCCGCTTGGCTTGAGGTGTTGGTTCTTGCTCATGGTTGCGCTCCCTGACGTGCGTGAGGGCGCAAGCCTATCCGGGTCCGGAGCGCATTTCTACGTCATTGCGACGATCACTTGCAGGGCTTGGTATCCTTGACGTCGAAACGGCCCATCGCGCCGGCAATCACAAAATCATTGTAATCGAGCACCAGCGCGCGCGAAACGCCGTTCTCGAACAGTTCGAACGACATCGCGTAGACCGGCGTCTGTTCGCCTTCCTTGGTCTTGGCGTCGCGGTCATAATAGCTGACGGTGACGGGCCAACGGGTCAGCGCCTTCATCTGGTCGTTGGCGGTCGAGGGATCGGGGGTCGCGATATCGCGGGTGCCCGGGATCGGCTGCCCGATCACCGACAGCGTGTTGTAGACCTTCTCGCCATTGTCGGAGCCGTCATAGACCGTGAGTTCCAGCACCGATTTGCCCTCGCGGGCGGCGGCGATGATGTGCTGGATCTGCTCGGTCGGGAAAACGATCTTGCCGTCGAGTTCGAACGTCTTGGCGACCGGCGCTTTCAGCTTGACCGTGATGCGGTCGCCGACCCGCTCCGCCATGCCGTCGACCGGCGCAGCCGCGGTATCGTTCATGCGGGTGTCGATCTTGAAGCGGTAGCTCTTGCCCGCGGCGTCTTCCCAGGAATGCGAGCGCAGATCGCTCAGCGTCAGCTTGCCCTCGCCGCTGTCGAGTTCCGACACCTGGCGGAATTCGGAGGTGTAGCCCTCGCAGGCGCTGCCCGAGAAATTATAGAGGATACGCCCGCGAGCGCCCGAAATCGCGTTGCTGCCGCGCGACTTGACCAGCTTCAATTCATAGAGCGCCTGATGGGCCAGGAACGGCCCGCCGGCGGCTGCCAGCGCCGGTACGTTTGCAAAACCCGTGAGCAAGGAGGCCGCAGCCGAAAACGCCAAGGCGCGAACCGGAACCGAGCAAGCCATGTGCTGTATATCCTCGATATGGATTCGATACATTAGTGATGGCCCTATTGCGTCGCAACTAGGGCGGCGCCCGGAAACGAAGGAATTTGGCGGCGGGGCGCTCTGATTCCCGGCAGTTCTAGGGGTCGCTATCTCAACACCTGAACCGTCGTCCTCCGCGAAAGCGGGAAGACCCAGTATGCCAGAGGCCGGAGTAATATACCGAGAGGCCGCGGCTGCGTACTGGGTCACCCGCCCCAGTGCACAATTGCGCACAAGGCGGGTGACGACGGCTACGTGTATACGGACAGCGATCCGTCACTCTCTTGCAACAGGCGGCGCGATGCGCGAAACAGTGCGGCCTGATCGCGGATCAGGACGGTCACATCAATCAGGGACGATACAAGATGGCGGGGACGGTCGAACAGAAGCTGGCGGCGCAAGGCATCGTGCTGACTGAGCCGCGCACCCCGATGGCGAACTATGTCGGCTTCGTGCGCTCGGGCAACCTGCTGTTCGTGTCCGGCCAGGTCTGCGCCAATGCGGAAGGCAAGCTGATCGCCAAGGGCAAGCTCGGCGCCGGCGTCACCATCGAACAGGGCTACGCCGCCGCGCAGGGCTGCGGCGTCAATCTGCTGTCGCAAGTCAAGGCCGCGCTCGGCGATCTCGACAAGGTGGTCCGTGTCGTCCGCCTCGGCGGCTTCATCAATTCCACCCCCGACTTCCTCGACGGGCCAAAAGTGCTCAATGGCACTTCCGATCTGATGGTCACGGCTTTCGGCGACAAGGGCCGGCATGCCCGCACCACGGTCGGCGTCGCATCGCTGCCCTCGGACGCCGCCGTCGAGGTGGACGCCATCTTCGAAGTCTCCTGAGCGGAGCATTCCCATGCGTGCGCCGGACTGGCTGACGGCACGGCCGGTCGCCCACCGCGGGTTGCATGACATCGCGCGCGGCATCGTCGAGAACATGCCGGCGGCCGCCCGGGCCGCCGTCGACGGCAATTTCGCCATCGAATGCGACATCCAGCTTTGCGCCGACGGCGAAGCGATGGTGCATCATGACAATGCGCTCGGCCGCCTCACCGAGGGTTCCGGCGCGCTGCGCGAAAAGACCGCTTCCGAACTGAAGGCGGTCGCGTTCAAGAATACGCCGGAACGGATGATGACGCTCAGCGACCTCTGTGCGCTGGTCGCCGGCCGCGTGCCGCTGGTGATCGAGGTCAAAAGCCATTTTGACGGCGACCGTCGGCTGGTCAAGCGGATGGCGGAGGTGCTCGCCGCCTATGACGGCCCGGCGGTCGGCATGTCCTTTGATCCGGACCAGGTGATGGCGTTGCGCGAATTGATTCCGGACCGCGCGCGCGGCATCGTGGCCGAGCGCGAATACACCGCCGAGGAATGGCCGGAAGCCTCCGCCGAACAGCGCCGCGGCATGATGCATCTGCGCCACGCCTTCCGCACCCGGCCGCATTTCGTCGCCTACTGGGTGAACGAATTGCCGGCGGCCGCCCCCTGGATCGCCCGCAACATTTTTGGGCTGCCGCTACTGACCTGGACCGTGCGTACACCGGAACAGCGCGCCCGCGCCGCGCAGCACGCGGACCAGATGATTTTTGAGGGGTTTCTGCCGGGAACCTGACCCGCGCACGGCCACCTTGAACTCCCGCGCCCGATGCACGATCTTTAGAGTGTTGGCCACCCTGCGCGATGGCTGATCGCACGATGGGACCGGTCTGAATTTCTCGATGGCGTCATCCGAAATCACCCTCGAAGCCGTCCCCGCCGTCAGCGACATCCAGGCTGCCGAATGGGATGCCTGTGCCAACCCGAAGCCGAACCCGGACGGTCTCGACAATCTCGACACGCTGGCCGTTGGCGGGCTTCAAGGCGACGCTTGCAAAGCTGCCTATAACCCCTTCGTTTCCCACGCATTTTTCAGCGCTGCCGAAGCGTCAGGCTCGGCCTGCGCCCGCACCGGCTGGGGCGCGCGGCATCTCCTGGCGCGGCTCGACGGCAAAATCGCCGGCATCGTGCCCTGCTATCTGAAATCCCACTCCCAAGGCGAATACGTCTTCGACCGCGGCTGGGCCGATGCCTATGAGCGCGCCGGCGGACGCTATTACCCAAAGCTGCAGGCCTCGGTGCCGTTCACCCCCGCGACCGGACCGCGGCTGTTGATCCGCGACGGCGTCGATCGCGAGCGGATCGGAACCGCGCTCGTCAGCGGCCTGATGGCGCTGTGCAACGCGACCAACGCTTCCTCCGTGCACGTGACGTTTGCGCGCGAGGCCGAAGCAAAGTTTCTGGGCGATCATGGCTTTCTGCAGCGTAACGACCAGCAGTTTCACTGGCGCAATGAAGGCTACGGGACGTTCGACGATTTCCTGACCTCGCTGAACTCGCGTCACCGCAAGGCGATCAAGCGCGAACGGCGCGAGGCGTTGGCGGCCGGGATCACGATCCACCATCTGACCGGCAGCGATATCACCGAGGACGCCTGGGACGCGTTCTTTACGTTCTACATGGAAACCGGCTCACGCAAATGGGGCCGGCCTTATCTGACCCGAAAGTTCTTCTCGCTGATCGGCGAGAGCATGAGCCGCGATGTGCTGCTGGTGATGGCCAGGCGCGACGGCCGCTGGATCGCCGGCGCGATCAATTTCATCGGCTCGGACACCCTGTTCGGCCGCAACTGGGGCGCGGTCGAGCATCATCCCTTCCTGCATTTCGAGGTCTGCTATTATCAGGCGATCGATTTCGCGATCCAGCGCGGGCTGAAGATCGTCGAGGCGGGCGCGCAGGGCGAGCACAAGCTGGCGCGCGGCTACCTGCCGCAAACCACCTACTCCGCGCACTTCATCGCCGATCCCGATTTGCGCCGCGCGATCGCGGATTACCTGAAGCGCGAGCGCGCCTATGTCGCCGAGGTCGGGCGTGAACTGGCGGAATCCGCTCCGTTCCGCAAGGCTACGGACGAGGCTTGACCTCGCGCGGCGGCCGACATGAAATTGACAACGAACCTTGAGGGAACAACCATGCCCGCCTATGACACCAACAACCCGTTCGCAAAAATCCTGCGCGGCGAGTTTCCCTGCCACAAGGTCTACGAGGACGAGCACGTGCTGGCGTTCCTCGACATCATGCCGCGTTCGCCGGGCCATACGCTGGTGATCCCAAAGGCCCCAGCACGCAACATCCTCGACATCACCCCCGACGATTACGCCCACGTCGCCCGCACCGCCCACAAGATCGCCGCCGCCGCCATGAAGGCCTTCAACGCCGACGGCATCACAGTGCAGCAATTCAACGAGCCGGCGGGCGGGCAAGTGGTGTTTCACCTGCACATGCACGTGATGCCGCGCCATGACGGCGTGGCCTTGCTGCCGCCCGCCAGCCGCAGGGAGGATGTCAAGGTGCTGGAAGACAATGCGACCAAGCTGGTCGCGGCGCTGGGGTAGATTCGCTGTCATTCCGGGGCGCGCCGATTGGCGCGAACCCGGAATCCAATATCCTTATTTGCGGTCAACGATTGTCCCGCTCGCTAAACCCCGCCGTTAGGTTTTGCATATCCGCTTCAGCAACTCACAAGCTGTGCTAGATGGGTTCCGGGCTCGTCGCTGCGCGGCGCCCCGGAACGACGGGCACTACTCCGTCTCCCCGTCGCCACCCTTGCCTTGCGCCAGCGGCGAGAACTCGCAGCGGTCGGGCTTGACGTCGAGCAGCGGCGTTTCGTCGAGGCAGTCGAGGCCGCGCACCAGGATCGTATTGCCTTCGATGCCGACAAATTTCACGATTGAGGTGCCGATCGGATTGGGCCGCACCGGCGAGCGCAGCGAAAACGTGCCGCGGGTCTTCTGGTTGTTCTTCGGGCTCTGCAGCACCAGATCGCGGCGCGACTGGTGCAGCCAGTAGATCACTTCGAGATTTTCGTAGAATTCGACGCCCTTGATGGCGGGCACCCACGGCTCAAAGATCTCCAGCCGGCACACCGGGCCGTCGTGACGGCCCTGCCGCGGCGTATCCAGCCGCGATTTCCAGGGCGTGCGGATGCGGCCGATAAAGAAAAGTACCGCATCACGCGCCGGCGGCGTGTCGACGGTGAGTTCGCCATCACGAATGTCAGTCTGAACCATTGCCTAATCCAGTGAGATGTTGAGTGCCTTTATCACACCCGCCCACCGCGCGCGATCGGTCGCGACGAATTTGTCGATCTCGGCCTGGCTTTGCGGACGCAGCGGCGGGAAGCCGACCTTGTCGAGCGAAGCGCGGAACGCGTCATCGCCCAGCGCCTTGTTCAGACTGGCGGTGAGCTTTTCCGCGATGTCGTCCGGCAATTTGACGGGCGCGGAGACGCCGTACCAGACGCTGACGCCATATTCCGGATAGCCGCTCTCGGCCATGGTCGGCACATCGGGCAGATCAGGGATGCGTTTTGCCGAGGATACCGCCAGCGCGCGCAGCAAGCCGCCCTTCACCGGCGGCAGCGCGGTGCCGAGCGTGTCGAACATCAGCTGGATGTTGCCGCCCAGCAGATCGGTCAGCGCGGGACCAGCGCCCTTGTAGGCAACATGGACCATGTCGACGCCGGCCATCTGCTTGAACATCTCGCCGGCGAGATGAATGGTGCCGCCGGTGCCGGCCGAACCGAAATTGAGCTTTCCCGGGTTCTGTTTGGCGTAGGCCACGAACTCGGCGACCGTCTTGGCCGGCACGGAGGGATGAACCTCCATCACGACCGGCAGATCGGTGACCAGCGCCAGCAGGCGAAAATCCCGCGTCGGATCGTAGGGCAGCTTCTTGTAGAGCATCGGATTGAGAACGAAGATCGACGCCGCCGTGAAGAACAGCGTGTAGCCGTCTGGCTCGGATCGCGCCGCCGCTTCGGCGCCGATTGCGCCCTGCGCCCCGGCCTTATTCTCGACCACCACCGGCTGCTTCAGGTCGCGGGCAAGATATTCGCCGACCATGCGGCCCAGCACGTCGGTCGGGCCGCCCGCGGCATAGGGCACGATCAGCTTGATCGGGCGGACCGGATATTCCGCGGCATGGGTTTGCGGCGCGGCGCAGACCAGCGCACAGGCCATCGCCGACAGTTTCAGCCAGTTCATTTGCGTTTCCTCAGGTTTTTTTGTGGGCCGAACAGTAGCGGATTATCCGCGGCCCGCAATCAACCGAGCCACCATTTCCCGGCCACGAGGACGACCTCGCCAAACACCACGCCGGCAAAGATCGAGCGCCGCGTCAGCATGAACACCACAAAGCCCGACGCCACCGCGCCATAACGCAGCCAGTCCGGTACGGCGGCCAGCGCGCCGGGCGGTTGCACCAGGATCTGGGCGATCACGCCGGCGAGGATCGCGGTCGCCACCGCCCTCACCCACACCAGGATTTCCGAGCCCTCGTCGACGCCGGCGCCGAACCAGAGGCCGGCCATGCGCCAGACCTCATTGGGCAGGAAGCCGGCGAGCACCAGCACCAGCAGCGCTTGCGGACTGCCGAAAAACTCGCTCATGCGCGCTCCCTTTCGCGCCACCAGTGCACGCCATAGGCGATGGTGCCGGCGGTGACGCCGCTGATCAGGATGTCGACGCCGGTGTGCAGCTGTGAGATCAGCGGAAACAGCGCGATCCCGAGCACCAGCGCGAGCACATCCGATACCTGCCGGCAGTTGCGCGCCGTCGAGAGCAGGAACGCCAGCGGCGTCAGCAGCAGAATCGCGGCTGCGAACAGCGGCGGCAGATTGGCGGCCAGGCCGTAACCGAGCGTGGTCGCGACCATGCAGACCACAAGAAGCCCGCAGCCCAGCCCATGCGTGAAGGCAATCCGCCGCGCGCGCGGCACCTTTGGCAGCAGCCGATAGCATTCGACCCACAAGGTAACGGCGATGAAATGCGTCACCAGCACGAGATGACGACGCTTCGTCTGCGGCGTCTTCAACAGTGGCAGGACCGACACCACCATCGGAAACAGCCGGATCGCACTCACCGTCACCGCGATCGCGGCCTGGACGGCCGTCGCGCCGGAGCCCAGCGTCGAGATCAGGATGATCTGCGCCGGACCGGCCCAGACCAGCAGCGTCGAGCCGAGCACCCAGCCCAGGCTGAAGTTGCTATCGTGCGCCAGCGCGCCGATGCCGAGATAAGTCGCGAACAGCACCAGCGACAGCACGGTCGACGCGACCGAACTCATGCCCCACGCGAAGGCGCGGATGGGGCTTTGCCATTGGGGGGAGTCGAGAGCGGGAAGCGCCAAAGTGACCGGTAAGGTTTGAGTCGTCGCGGGCATAGGGCTGGCGAATGCCGCCTGCGTCAAGCAAGCGCGGGTCGGGGCCGCTATGCAATCGACGGCGGCGACGCCAGGCTCGCCCTGCCAAGTCCCGTAGCCCGCCATGAGCGTAGCGACATACGGGACAACGCTGACATCAACCCGCATATCGCTTCGCTCATGGCGGGCTACAAATATTTCTCACCCCACCACGCCTTTGTTCTTCAGCACAAAACACCCCCCGCCCGCCTTGCGAATGCGGTTGCAGAGCGCGTCCGCGGCCGGCCGTGTGTCGGCGCCGATCCGCACCTGGTAGAAGGCGCGCGTGCCGCGGCTGCGCATCACTGACGACAGCAGGCTCGGATCCTGGTCGCCGATCACGGCGCTGAGGCGCTTCATGGCGCGGGCGTACATCGCGAGCGCCTTGTCACGGGAAAAGCCGGCGGCAAGTTGCACGCCCCATACCTTGGCAGCACCGAGCGTAATGCGCTGTTCGAGCCCGGCGACGAACGGGTTGGGCGCCTGCTTCAACAGCGCCATCAACTCGCGGCAGTTCGACGTCGGTAGCCGCTCAGGCGTCCTGCCGCCCTTCTGCGCGCCGGCCCAATCCTCGACGGTCGAACCGGTGATGGCGAGAACGTAACTGCGCGTCTCCTGCGGCATCCCGCCGGTGCCCGCGAGCCATTCCTGAACCCGGCGCGGACCGGCGTTGTAGGCCGCGGCCGCCAGTCCCAGATTGCCGAACTGGTCGCGCAGTTCGGCGAGGAACTCGGCCGATTTGGGCAACGCCTGCACCGGGTTGAAGGGATCCAGCAGGCCGCGCTCGCTTGCGGTGCCCGGCATGAACTGCGCGATCCCCTGGGCACGCTGGCCGTTGCGCGTCACCGGCCCGATGGCGTCGGAGCGGAAACGGCTCTCCTGCCAGATCACGCGGGCGAAGAATTCCAGCGGCAGGTTTGAAGCCTTCGCGGCCGACTCCATCATCAGGCACATCGCCTCGCGCGCGTCGCTCTCCCGCGCCCCATCAGCCGGCTTTGGGGCCGGTAGCTCGGGTGGCTTGAGGCTCGACTGGTTGACCTCATCGGCGTCCTCCGCGCCGACAGGCCCGACCGAGCACAACAGCGACACGGCGCAGCATAGGGCGCGAAGAAAGAGGGCTCTTTGCATGACCGTTGAAATCCGGAAACGCCGATGGCAATGGAAACGTTAATCAAACAATCGAGCTGGCAGCTGGATCCGCTGCCTCCACCGCCATTTTGCACTGTAATTGTCCTGAAATCGGCGAAATCGGAACCGGCGTTGATTTACGTTAACGCTGCATTTTGCGGCAGGCGGGCTTTTACGGGGAACCAGTCGGGGTAAAAGTCTCCCTCTTTGTTGGGAGACGAGAAATGCGGGACCGGCGCGAGAGCGTAAGGGACAAGGTGATGTATGGCGGCGTGGCCGAGATCGGCAACTTCGGCACGACGCGCGAATGCATCGTCCGCAATATCTCCGACAGCGGCGCCAATATCGAATTCAGCAAGGATTTCCAGCTGCCGAGAGAGCAGCTCTCGCTGCGCATCGCGCGCAAGGGCCGCTCCTTCCTCGCCAGGGTGATCTGGTGGCGCGACAATTTCGTCGGCGTCGCCTTTCGGGCGGAAAGCCCGGCCGCGCCCGTTTCCGACATCGAGGAACGGCTGCGCAAAAGTGAGATCAAGAAGCGGCAGCTGCAGCGGCAGATCGACCAGTTGCTCAACGAGCGCTAGTCTAAGCGCCACCATACCCAAACATTGGGGCGCAGCATGCCTTCAAAACCGCCGGACGACCTGCCCGTCTACCGCCTGCTGACCGGAAAGGACGACGCCGCGTTCTGCCGGCGCGTTTCCGAGGCCATCGAACTCGGTTATGTCCTGTACGGCTCGCCTGCCCTGACCTTCAACGGCGAATATGTCGTGGCCGCGCAGGCGCTGGTCTGGCCCGGCGACTAGAGCCTTTTCCGTTCCGATTGAATCGGAACGGGGCTCTAGATTCCTGTTTCGACGCGTTTTCTTGACGCGAACCGGTTTCCACCCCGGATCAAGTCCGGGGCAGGCTTTCGCTGGAAAACGCTCCGACTACAAAAAGCCGGCAGTCTCGCGACACGCCGGCTTTTCGTTTTCAGATTGTTGCCGCTTACGCCTTGACCAGCGGGCCCTTGGACGCCGGCCCCTTCGAGCCGCCACCTCCGTTGGGACCGCCCGATTTCGGTTTGCGCTTGCGGGCTCCGGGCAGCTTTTCCGGCTTCGGCGTGACCGGTCCATCGACGAACTCGAAGCCGATCTTGTCCTTCTCCACCTCGTCCTTGAGCAGGACGACCCTGACATGGCCGCCGCCCTTGAGTTGGCCGAACAGAAGTTCGTCGGCCAGCGGCTTCTTGATGTGCTCCTGGATCACGCGGGCCATCGGCCGCGCACCCATCTGCTCGTCGTAGCCGTGCTCGATCAGCCAGGCCTTGGCGGGCTCGGATAGCTCGATGGTGACGTCGCGATCGGCGAGCTGCGCCTCGAGCTGCAGCACGAACTTCTCCACCACCATGCCGATGACATCGGCATTGAGGTGGGCGAAGGAAACGATCGCATCCAGCCGGTTGCGGAATTCCGGCGCGAACTGGCGGTTGATCGCCTCGTGGTCGTCACCTTCCCGCTTGTTGCGCGTGAAGCCGAAGGCCTGGCGCGCCAGATCGGCGGCGCCCGCGTTCGTGGTCATGATCAGGATCACGTTGCGGAAGTTGACCTGCTTGCCATTGTGGTCGGTCAGCCGGCCGTGGTCCATGATCTGCAGCAGCACATTGTAGAGATCTGGATGCGCCTTCTCGATTTCGTCGAGCAGCACCACGCAATGCGGATGCTGGTCCACGCCATCGGTCAACAGGCCGCCCTGGTCGAAACCGACATAGCCGGGAGGCGCGCCGATCAGGCGCGACACGGTGTGCCGCTCCATGTATTCGGACATATCAAAGCGCAGCAGTTCGACGCCGAGCGAGGCGGCCAGCTGTTTGGCGACTTCGGTCTTGCCGACGCCGGTCGGGCCCGAGAACAGGTAGGAGCCGATCGGCTTCTCCGGTTCGCGCAGGCCGGCGCGCGCCAGCTTGATCGACGCCGACAGCGACTCGATCGCCTTGTCCTGGCCGAACACCACGCGCTTCAAGGTCTGTTCGAGATGCTTGAGCACCTCGGCATCGTCCTTCGATACGCTCTTGGGCGGGATCCGCGCCATGGTCGCGATCGTGGTCTCGATCTCCTTGATGCCGATGGTCTTCTTGCGCTTGTTTTCGGCCACCAGCATCTGCGCCGCACCCGACTCGTCGATCACGTCGATCGCCTTGTCCGGCAGCTTGCGGTCGTGGATGTAGCGCGACGACAACTGAACCGCCGCCTCGATCGCCTCGTTGGTGTATTTCAGCCGGTGGTAATCCTCGAAATAGGGCTTCAGGCCCTTGAGGATCGCGATCGCATCTTCCACCGTCGGCTCGTTGACATCGATCTTCTGGAACCGGCGCACCAGCGCGCGGTCCTTCTCGAAGTGCTGACGGTATTCCTTGTAGGTCGTCGAGCCCATGCAGCGGATCGTGCCCGACGCCAATGCCGGTTTGAGCAAATTGGACGCGTCCATCGCGCCGCCGGAGGTGGCGCCGGCGCCGATCACGGTGTGGATCTCGTCGATGAACAGGATGGCGTTCGGATGCGCCTCCAGTTCCTTCAGCACCTGCTTCAACCGCTCCTCGAAATCGCCGCGGTAACGCGTGCCGGCGAGCAGCGTGCCCATGTCGAGCGAGAACACGGTGGCGGCGGCCAGCACTTCCGGCACTTCGGAATCGACGATGCGCTTGGCGAGCCCCTCGGCGATCGCGGTCTTGCCGACGCCGGCTTCGCCGACGAACAGGGGATTGTTCTTCTGGCGGCGGCACAGCACCTGGATCGCGCGGTTGATCTCGGAGTTGCGCCCGATCACCGGATCGATCTTGCCGTCACGCGCCTTCTTGTTGAGGTTGACGCAGTAGGTGTCGAGCGCCTCGCCCTTCTTCTTGGCGTCCTCGGTGCCCTTGGTCTCGGTCTCCTCGTCGACGCCGCGCACGGGCCGCGCTTCGGAGACGCCCGGCCGCTTGGCGATGCCGTGGCTGATGTAGTTGACGGCGTCGTAGCGCGTCATGTCCTGCTCCTGCAGGAAGTACGCAGCGTGGCTCTCGCGCTCCGCGAAGATCGCGATCAGCACGTTGGCGCCGGTCACTTCTTCGCGACCGGACGACTGCACGTGAATCACCGCGCGCTGGATCACGCGCTGGAAGCCGGCGGTCGGCTTGGCGTCATCGGCGCCGTCCGTCACCAGATTTTCGAATTCGGTTTCGAGATAGTTGACGAGGCTGGTGCGCAGCTTGTCGAGATCGACGCTGCATGCCCGCATCACCGCCGCCGCATCCGAGTCATCGATCAGCGACAGCAGAAGGTGTTCGAGCGTCGCATATTGGTGATGCCGCTCGTTGGCAATCGCCAGCGCACGATGCAGGGATTGTTCAAGGCTTTGGGAAAAAGTTGGCATTCGCGTCCTCTGTGGCCCCCGGCCATCATGATCGCCATTACCCGGTCAGGCAACAACAACCTTTGTCATCCCCCGTCATATAGTTACCTGCGATCATGGCGAAAGACCGGTTCCGCAAACGTGTTTTTCTTCTAAATTCGCGGCCCAAATATGCGGCGCAAATCGGCCGCACAAGTCTGCTGCACACATCTGCCGCACGCAACCCCTCCCCGAAGAACTACCGGGATTGCGATCAGCCTCCGTCAGCACCAATCGATGGATGCAAGACCCGTTCCCACGCAAGGTCCGTTCCTGCCGACCGGGTCACGCGTCATGCGCGGCTATTTCTTTTCCATCACGCACTGCAGGGGATGCTGGTGCTTGCGCGCGAAGTCCATGACCTGCGTCACCTTCGTCTCGGCAATTTCGTAGGTGAAGACGCCGCACTCGCCGATGCCGTGGTGATGCACATGAAGCATGATCTTGGTGGCCGCTTCGGCATCCTTCTGGAAGAACTTCTCAAGCACGTGGACGACGAACTCCATCGGCGTGTAGTCGTCGTTCAGAATCAGCACGCGATACAAATTGGGACGCTTGGTCTTCGGCTTGACCTTGGTGATGACCGAGGTCGACGGCCCGCCAGTTCCAGTATTGCGGTTTTCGTCATTGCTCATTCGCAAAGCAGAAGCAGATGACGTGGCCGGCGCGGGCGAACGGGCTTTGAGGGTTGGCTGCAACATGGCTCAGGCGTTCGAATTCCAAAAGGGGTGACCGGAGAGCACATCGACGAGGATTCGCGGCTGGCTCAGGCGTGAGCCATCGCGAAGCACCAGCAACGCATTTTTCCAGATCGCCGCTCCCGGTCCGATCCTCAAACCGGATCGGCACCTCGAATATGGGTCCGCCACCGGATCGCCGCAAGCGCAGTCACCTGCCCTGGCGCGACCTGGCAGCCGACCCGATTCCGGGCTCGGCCATCTGCGGCAAGATTAATCGTTTCCGGTGAATTTGACAAAGACCGGAATTGTCCGGGCGGGTGGCACACACCCGCGAGCCCCGTCATTTTACGGAACCTCGCATCGAGGTCGGTGCGACAGGGCTGTTGACGATGGCGAGATCAGGCGGGTGAGCCCTCGCCACGAAAAAGCCCGGCGCTGCGGCCGGGCTTTTGACTTTCCGAAGGTTCGGATCGCGGCGGTTAGTGCGTCGCCGGGGTGAACTTCGAAACCAGCCCCTCGTAGGGCTTGAAAGTCTGCTTGGCGAGATCGCTGTAGAGGCTGGCGATCTTCTGCGATTCCGCAACGAAGGTCTCGTAGGACGAGCGCGCGAATTCGGTCTGCGCTTCGAGCGCCTTGTCCAGCGACTTCACGCCGGAGAGCTTCTCGACGAACGATTTGGTGTCTTCGAACGACTTCTTGGCATAGTCGCCATAGGCGCTCGCAATGGCCTGGACGCCGCTCTGCATGTTGCTCGCGGAAGCGGCAACCGACTCGAGATGCTCCTTGCCGTAATTCTGAATGTCCTCAACCTTGACCATCGTGGTGTCCTTTCCCAGACTGCAGCAAAAACCGATTGCCGGGAGGTCCCGGCCCCCTGACCCTTCATCATATATGTGCACCGCACAATTAAGTCAAGAAAATTTGTGCGCCGCACAATTGCGACCAACTCGGGCTAAATCCTGAGGTCTTACGCAACGCTTAATTAATCTTTTGGAAACCCGCCCCGCCTAACCTGATTTCCGGACTTGTTGGCCTACCGACATGCAGCTCGAAAGCTGTTTGGCAACAGCATCTTAACGTGAACAGCGACCTGATCGGCCGAGCCGGCCGCGCCTGATGGCGAGATCGGCAACTCGAACGGGGCAGCGTCAGCGGTTCTCGGGCACAATTTTGCCTCACGAGCCGGTGATCAAGACAGAAATTGGGACGGGGAAGTAAATGCTTCGTACAACCTTGGCTTCCTCGCGCGTTTTGCGCATGTGCGCCCTCGGGCTCATCACCTTCACCACTGCGATACTGATCAGCAGCGAGAGCGCCGAGGCGCGCCGCTACAAGCATCGCCGCCACCACGTCGTCCGCGAAAGCTACAATCCGCAGTTTTCCTCCATCATCGTCGACGGCAATTCGGGGGCGGTGCTCAGTTCAAACAATCCCGACGCCATCCGCCGCCCTGCGTCGCTGACCAAGATCATGACGCTTTATCTGCTGTTCGAGCGCCTCGACGCCGGCAAGATGAAGCTGGACACCGAAATGGAAGTTTCCGAGCACGCTTCCGAACAAGCGCCGACCAAGCTTGGCCTCAAGCCCGGCCAGACGCTCAAGGTCGAGGATGCGATCAAGGGCCTGGTAACGCGTTCGGCCAACGACGCCTCCGTGGTGATCGCCGAAGCCATTGCCGGTGACGAAGACGAATTCGCCAAGCTGATGACCCGCAAGGCGCGCGCGCTCGGCATGAGCAAGACCACCTATCGCAACGCCTCCGGCCTGCCCAACGACGAACAGCTCACGACGGCGCGCGATCAGGCCACACTGGGCCGCGCCATCCAGGATCGCTTTCCGCGCTACTATCGTTACTTCGCCACCACCGTGTTCAATTTTCGCGGCCAGTCGATCCGCAACCACAATCGCCTGCTCGGCAATGTCGAAGGCGTCGACGGCATCAAGACCGGCTACACCCGCGCCTCCGGCTTCAACCTCGTGAGCTCGATTCGCCGCGGCAACCGCCATCTCGTCGGCGTCGTGCTGGGCGGCCGCAGCGGCGGCTCGCGCGACGCCACCATGCGCAATTTGCTGGCCGAGAATATTGAGAAGGGCGCGTCCAAGCGCACGGTCGCTGCGATCAGCGAACGCAATCCTGCCGACGGCGCCGTCGATGTTGCCGAAGCCGAGCCGGGCCTCGCTGCCATGCCGACCACCCGCTCGATCGCGCCGGCAAAACCGTCGCTGATGGCCGCCGCCGCTGCGGCCCTGCCCGCGCCACAGGCCAGGATCGAGCAACAAGCCAGGCCCGAACCCGCCCCGTTGACCAGCGGCGTGATCCAGACCCAGTCCATGTCCGCGATCCCGGGCTCTGCCGAGCCGATGAAGCCGGTCAAGGTCAAGACGGTTCAGGTCAAGGCCGGCCCGATGAAGCTGGCGTCTGCCGGCCCGTCGCAGCCCGTGGCGCCACCGACCACCACCAACGCCATCCCTGCCCGCCCCGAAGTCGCCGAAACCTCCAGCGCGGTGGTGGCCAATGTCGCCGAGGCCAAGGTCGAAGCCGCCAGGGAAGCGCTCCGGGCGGCGATGCCGCAGCAGCCGGCCGGCCATGGCACCGGCCACGGCGTCCTCGGCGTGTTGCCCGCCTCCAGCCTCACCCAGGCCCCCGCGCAGGCGTCGCCGCACGCCCAGGCGATGGCCTTTGCCGATCCGGCGCCCCGTGCCCAGCCGCCGGCCGTGCAGCAGAACGAAGCCGTCAAGCCGGCCGCGCCGCCGGTGGTTCGCACCGGCTGGATCGTCCAGGTCGGTGCGCTCGACAGCGAAAGCGAAGCCAAGCAGCGGATCGATCTCGCCCGCACCAAGGCGAACGCCCTGCTCAGCAAGGCCGATCCCTTCACTGAAACGGTCACGTCCAAGGACAATCGCACGCTGTACCGTGCCCGCTTCGCCGGTCTCGATCGCGATTCCGCCGAAGCGGTGTGCAAGACACTCAAGCGCGCCGACATTTCCTGCATGACCGTACGCAATTGATCCAGAATTTCCGCTGAATTCGAAAAGCCGGCGCCGCAAGCGCCGGCTTTTTCGTTTCAATCGTGCGTCAACCCGCTTCGTTGAAAGAAGGCGGCCAACAGTTGCACTCGGAACCTGTGTGAGCCTTCCAGGCGTATCGTGTTGCCGTAGCGCACCATCGTGCGATCGGGGCCATTCGCGGCCCGGTGAAAACTTTCCGTCAAGAATTTGCGGTTAGGTTTACCGGCAATGAACGATCGACCACGCCGGGCAACGGCGGGCGATGTGGGACGTCAGTCAGAATACGACAGGTTAGCAGCTCTCGGGTTTGTAGCGTCAGTGGCGTGAGCCGGAGTGAGCTAGAGATGCGTGCGAAGAAGGGTATCCTTGGCCTCGTTTACACGGGCGGCGAGGTACGTCGAGCCCCCCTGATCGGGATGCAGTTTCTTCATCAGGGCGCGGTGCGCCCGGCTGATGTCGTCGCGCCCCGCCCCCGGCTGCAGGCCAAGGATCTGATAGGCCTCCTCGTCCGTCATTTTTCCGCTCGACGCCGCACCACGCTGCCGCCCTGCCGCGTCGCCCTGCGCGTCCTGACGCCAAGCGGGAAACCGGCGGTCAAGATAGCTTTCAAGTAACGCGACGCTCTCGGCGTCGAAGGCGGGGATCATTGCGATCAGCTGCGGCAGGTCGAACGCGTCGAGCGGACGGCCGGCATTCGGTCCGTCGATGATCTGGCCCGACAACGCGCCGCTGTCGTGATCGAGACTCATGTCGAGAAACTGCGAGCGGACGTGCGAGGCTTGACCCGCGGAGCGCGACGCGCCGCCGCCGAAAATGCCGCCGAGATTGCTGAAGCTGCCCGGCCCGAACGGCGACCAGCCGAGCAGGCCGGCGCCGAAGATGCCGAGCGGGATCGCCACCGCCAGTTCGCCGCGCAGCCCGGTAAAGGCTGCGACCGCCAGCGCCACCACACCGCCTGCGATCTTGATCCCGCGCGCGAGCAGGACCGGGTTGGCCGCACGAAACATCTGCAGCAGCAAATAGATAACGACAACGGCGACAACGCCGGCAATCAGGGTTGGCATGATTCCAATATAGGGGCATCGGAGCGGAAAAGCATCGCGGCCAATACGCCGGCAGCCAAAGTCGCAATCACTTCATCTGACCGATCAGTGCGGCCGCGCCGCCCATGGTTTTGGACAGCCGAAGCAGCGCTTCACGGCCACCGGCGGCGTAGGCCGCGACGGCGCGCAGCAGCTCGCGCAACTGTGCCGCGGCCCCGGGGTCGAACCTGCACCATGCGCCGCCGGTGAGCCGGGCAATTTCGCGGAACGCCTGCTCGGCTGTGGGATCGTGGCCTTCCTGAAACATGAACACCGGTACCTTGAGCAGGCCGAGCTCACCGGCTTTGGCGCAGAGATCGTCGACCTGTTCCTCCATGGCATCGCCGACGAACACGACGGCGCGCACGCCTGACGCCACCGCCTCGCGCCGCGCTTCCGACAGCACCTTGCCGATCTGGGTGTTGCCGCCCTGGCAATCGATCTTGCCCATCAGCCGCGCCAGTTGCGCGGAATCGGAGATCCAGCCGGTCGCGCGGCATTCGTTGAAGCCGCGGTAATACACCAGCCTGATGTCGAGGCTGCCGAGCGAACCCGCCTCGCGAAACATGTCGGCCTGCAGCGCGCACGCCATGTCCCAGGTCGGCTGCCGGCTCATGGTGGCGTCGAGCGCGAACACCAGCCGGCCCTTGGCGCCTGCGCCGTGCGGCGACATGGCGCGGGCTTTCGCGACAAAGGCGGCGATATCTTCCGAGGTCGACGGTCGGGCCTCGGGCACGCGGCTTTCGCTACGCATCCCGGCTTTTGCCGAGGCTACGTCTGCTGATTTCGGTTTGATGGGTTCGCCGGCCATGAGCGCTCGCGGGTAAAAGTTGCAAGCACTATGTGGGATGGCGTCAAGCGGCGGTCAATGCGTCGCCCAAGGGTGCAACGGCGCGCGCCGTGTGGTCCTAATTCGTGACAGGCTTGCTCGGCGCGCGATTGCTGGCCAAAGGTACGGCCGGCGGCGCTGACAGCGGCACCGGGCCCGGATTGGCGGCGAGAATGTCCGGCACCCTGGTCGGGACCGGCTTCAACGCGCTGCTCTTTTCGGACTCGTCCAGGAACTTGTCGAGCATCGACTGGATCGAAGATTTGGCGGCGTCCGGGCCGGTGTCCCGCATGTCATTGTGCTGGAAGCCGGTGTTCACGACTGTGATGCCGGACTGTTCGCACTGCTCGTCGTCCGGCACCACCCCGGGGTCCGGCTTGAAGTGCGAATCCTGGGAGCGGAACGAAAGAATCTTGAATTTGCCGTCGGTCAGGAACGGCACGCGCAGATTATCCAGCGTCACGACCTTCTTGATCTCGTCGGGATATTCCTTGGCGAAATACATCGTGATGTCGCCGCCCATGGAGTGACCCACCATCGTCACCTTGTCGTAGTCGGCGTTTGGCTGGAGCTTCTTCATTTCGTGGACGGCGAAACGAATGTTGGCCACGCCGCGCTGTATCTGCGGCAGGCGGCCGACATAGGGCTCGCCGACCTTGGTCACCATCGGCGGATCGGTCGGCAAGTCGTGCTGCGGACTGAACGCGAGATAGCCGCGCCAGGCAAACACGTTTGCGAGGAAAGAATATTCGGTATTCTTGACGGTGTTGCCGTGATTGAGGACGGCAACGGGAAGTTTGATCAGGCCGGCATTGGCCTGCATTTCCTTGTCGCGTCGAACCGCGACGCTGACGGCAACCAGGCGATTGCCGCGATCGGGATCGTGGAATGCGATCGTCTCGTGCCGGATCGCCCACTTGCTCGCGGTGACATACGCGACAGCGACCAGCACGGCGAGTGAAAGCAGAACGAGAATTCCACGTTTCATATTCGTCCTCGTGCCCCGCGAGGGGCCATCCCTGTTTAAAGACTCTTCCGGTCTCTTCTTGATGATATATGTCACGATGGAGTGACATAAAGGCCAAATGTTGTGTGTTGACCGCCTGATCGTTGTGCGATGCACCTATCCATTGTGCAGCGCCCAATGCCCGCCAAATCGCCCCGTACTGTTTACGACGCCTCCTATCAAGCTTCGGTTCGAGCGATAGATAAAAGTCTAACGAAAACGGCAGACCAAAGTACTGGTTCCCGGCACCAAACGATCATCAACGGTGCTGATATACCAGCCTCTGCGCCAACGCTGGGAATGTCGTGTACATGACGAGCTCGATAGGGCCGGATCGTCATTGGCTAGGAGTTCATGATACTCCAGTTTGAGCCGGCCCTTCTTGGGATGGATCAAGGCCTTGCGGCCCGCCGCGACCCCGCAGACGTCGTGGGCCTCCACCAGCCCTTCAAATCCGAGACAGCCTTCGTCGCGGAAGGCGGTATCGCCGCCCAAAAGTCATGCGCCACCTGAACTGGGCAACGATGCGCCGGGGCTCATCCGCCCATGCGGCGCCGAACAGCCGCCGTCGTGTTGGGGATCGGAGCGTCGTGTAGGTCGCGACCCGGCGTAACGGGCAGGCGCCGAGTGAGCTCTCGCGGCGGTTCGGCGCCCGCGTCTACACCGTGCCGATGCGCAGCCAATGCCGTGCAGGTGCGGGACTGCCGTCTTCGCGGGGCGGCCCTACGCGCACGCCTGATCACCTCGGTGCAGTGACGCCTGCCGCCGCCAACGCTGGCCCCTTCAAGATGACGGTGATCGAGCCGCCGCGCGGCTGAAGTCTCAGGCGCTGGCGATGTCGCCGATGATGTCGTGGACTTCGAGCGGCTTGTCGACCTGGGTGAACCATTCGGCGCGGTTGGCGGCGCGGCGGCGGCCGCGCTCGTCGAGCGGCAGCTTGAGCTGGCGCAGCAGGCTGGTCACCTCCTCGCGGGCGGTGACATGGCCCATGCTCGGCCGGGTTCCCAAGGTCGCCTCGTCGAGGTCGTCCAGCGCCGTCAGCCCGCGCGGGAAGAATTCGCGGTAGACCACCCGCTCGGCAAAGCCGTCGATCGAGCGGAAGCCGAGCCGCAGCGAAAGGTCCTTCAGGCTGTCGGCAACCAGCTGCTTGTTGCGCGAGCCGATCATCGACAGGCGGTTACGCACCACGATCCAGTCGGTGGTGGTGCCGTCGAGCTGGCGGCGCTTGCGCCGGACGTCGCGCACCATCTCCGCGTAATGACTAGCACCGGTCACAGCGTAGGTCGCGGGGTCGACTGTGCCGAGCACGTCGAAATCGAGGAAGCTGTCGTTGATCGGCGTCACCAGGGTGTCGGCCATCGAATGCGCCAGGCGCATCAGGTAGGAGTCGGAGCCAGGGGTGTCGATGACGATGAAATCGAAGGCGCGCTCGATCGCGCTCACCGCCTCCATGAACTGCAGGAACTCGGCATTTTCATTGTCGGCGATCTGCATGGTCTCGCCGAGCTTGACGCAATAGTGCACGGGGATTTCGAGATCGAGACCGGTGCGGCGCGCCCACGCGGTCCGGTTGGCGATGTAGCGGGTGAAACTGCGCTGGCGGCAGTCGAGGTCGATGGTGGCGACGCGCTGTCCGGCCTTCATCAGGGCCACAGCGATATGCAAGGCGGACGTGGATTTTCCCGATCCGCCCTTCTCGTTGCCCAGCACGACGACATGCGCCGAACCGGATTGTCCCTGACTCGTCTGAACCAACATGACTCAATCCCCGCAAGATATCTTCAACCACGCGCGGCTGCGGTCAAGTGAAATGCGCGACGGCGCATTCAAATCGCGCGACGTGTGTCTTAATCATGAATCGCAGCGGTTGCGGCGACGCTTCCGGACTCGTGTTGCTGCATTTTCTTGCGACCAGGTCCGGGCAAGCTTGGCGGCACTGCGCCGTGCTTATAAGGTCGGCGCGCCCGCCCGGAAGGTCCGGGACCGCCAAGCCCTCTCACCGTCACTGCAAGAGATCGAAGCCAGATGTCGCGAAGTCCCGTGGTCGTCCGTACCGTCCCCGCCCTGCGCCGCGCCATCGAGTCGCTGCGCGCCCGCAAGGCCACCGTCGCACTGGTGCCAACGATGGGAGCGCTTCATGACGGACATGTGTCGCTGGTGCGGCTGGCCCGGCGCCGTGCCCAGAAAGTGGTCGTGTCGATCTTCGTCAATCCGACTCAGTTCGCGCCGACGGAGGATTTCGGTTCCTACCCGCGTACCTGGAAAGCCGACGTCGCCAAGCTCGCCGCCGAAAAGGTCGAGCTGATCTGGAATCCGGACGTCAAGGCGATGTACCCGGAAGGCTTCGCCACGCGGATCGTGCCGGAAGGGCCGGCCACCGCCGGTCTTGAAGATCGGTTCCGGCCGCATTTCTTCGGCGGCGTCGCCACCGTGGTCGGCAAGCTGTTCACCCAGGTCCGGCCGGATGTCGCGATCTTCGGCGAGAAGGATTTTCAGCAATTGCGGGTGGTGACGCAGATGGCCGCCGATCTCGACCTCGGCGTCCGGGTGATCGGCTCGCGCACGGTGCGGGAACGCGACGGGTTGGCGATGTCGTCGCGCAACGTCTACCTCTCGGCGGAGGAACGCCAGACGGCGACGGTGCTATACCGCGCCATGAAGGAGAGCGCCAAGCAGCTGAAGGCTGGTGAGGACATGGCGGCCGCGATGGATGCCGGCCGCGAACTGATCAGCGCCGCCGGCTTCGCGCTGGACTATTTTGAAGCCCGCCACGCCGCTACGCTGGCACCGATCACCTCGATCAAGGACGGACCGGTGCGGATCCTCGTTGCCGCCAAGATCGGCAAGACGCGGCTGATCGACAATATCGGAGTCTGAACTTGGCTTCCTACGCCCTGACCGATCAGAGCAGCCCGAGGTCGCGCAGCTCGCGCCGCATCGGTTCCGGCATCGCGGCCACGCTGGCGGCGGAGGATTTGGTGAGATCGGCGGGTATCGCGTCTTCGGTAAGGTAGCGCCACCCCTGAAACGGGCGCATCGGCCGCGGCGAGACTGCGACGACCTTGGGCTGCATCACCAAACGACATCGGCCGATACCGTCCTTGTCGCGGAACGGCTCGATCGCGATGATCTTTTCGCGGGCGGCGATTTCGCCCTTGATCACCCAGTAAAGCGAGCCGCCGGCGAGGATTTCCGTGTCGCGCTTCGGCGTCATCCGCGTGATGTGAACGTGGCGGAGCGGCAGGCCTTTTTTCTTGGCGGTCGCCATCCGTTCGGCGACCCAGCCCTTGAGTTCCTTGACTGACTCGCAACCGACGGCAAGCTTGATGAGATGAAGCGGCATGATGGAGCCGATGTAGCGGCCCATGCGCACTTTGGAAAGATCACTCGCTGTTATCAGCTGTGGGTGCCGCGCCCGGCGTGAGCTGGACCGGTCCCGCCGCGGCCGGCCGCTTCGGCGCCGGCGGCGGTTTTTTGGCGGCGGCCTGTGCCTGCGTCGGTGCGGCAGGCTGGGGTGCCGCGACCGAACGCGCTGCCGGCGCTGCCGGCGCGGCGGCCGGCGGCGGTTTCGGCGCGGCGCCGAGCGGCGGCTCGGGGTTCATGATGCTGACGGGCGGCGTCGAAGCCGACGTCGGGAATTCGGCGCTGGTCGGCTTGCCCGTCGGCGCCGACGGCGGCAGGGCCGCGATCATGCCGGCGGCATGGGGTGTGTTCCAGGACGCTGCATAGCGCGTGATCAAGCTCTCGTAGACGCGGTCTTCCATGTTGGCAACGATCTGGCGCGGCTCGGTCAGTGAGCGGAACGCGCGGCAGGACGTCGGCGTGCAGCGGTCCCGCGCGGTCAGCACATAGGCCATCAGCCCGTAGCGGTCGCGCTCGATGGCCCGGCGCAACGCCAGGAGGTCGGAACCGCCGCCCTTGTTCGCGGAGGCAACGTCCCCGAGCGAGGTCAACAGCGTGATCTGCGACGCGGCATAGGCCACCGCCGCGGCCACCGACTCCGCCGATCCAAAGAGCACTTTTTCGCACGCGGCGAGCACGGCATCGCCGGCCAGTTCGTCGATGCAGGAAAGCTGGGGCAACGGCGCGGCCGCCGTCTGGACCGGACGCACCTCCCCCGACGGTGCCGGGCCGGCCGAACCGAATCCACGGAAAGTCACCACCCCGGCGACACCCATCGCCAGCAGCGTGATGAGCGCCAGCACGCTGTTGGCCACGGATCTCTCCGAGCGCAGCAGCGTGATCAGAACGATGATCGCGACGAATACTCCCGCCGCCAGCGTCAGGTACAATGGAAGGTTCGGCGAGCGCCAGATGTTATCCAGCGGAGCAGCCCAGTCCCAGTTCATGCGCGGTGTCCCTTACGCAGCATCAAACGTCGTCGAAAGACGAATGCGTCTTTATCGCATCCGCTTTTCGGCAGATGGTTCTGCGAACGGGGCCTTTTGACGGCGGTCCAACGGGAACCCCGTCAGCCGGCCGCTTGCACACAACTGATTCAGGAAATCGCGAGCTGGCTTTCCTTGGCAACCCGTTCGAAAGCTTCGGTCGAGCTCTTAATACGATACTGGCAGTCGTCGCCTTCAGTCGGCAGCAGGCGGATCACCTCGTAGGTGCCGCTGGCGGCCGGACGGGCAACGTTGCTGGCAGTAAAATAGACAGTCTCTCCAACGGAGTACTTATGCTTCAACGCCCTCTCCATACGCAAGAACGCCGGCCGCGCTCACGGTCCCGCTAGCTTTCGGCCGACTTGAGAACCCTGCGGCAACCTAGCACAGCCGGTCGCCCAAAAGCCAGCAACATCGGGGCATGGCAAACGCGCAAATTCGGCATGTTTTTCAGGGCGATACGCAGTGAATCGGAGGGTTCCCGGAAACCGGCCGGCCGCCGGTATTCCCGGAATCGGACACCCCGATCGCGATACCTGCAACCGGAATGTCAGGGCGTCAGACCGTCTCAAAGCGTTCGATGCGGAGCGTTTCGGCAAGTCCGTCCCGGGTCCATTGCTGGAACGCCGGCAACGCCTGCATCGCCTCGTAATACTGCCGCGCTTCGCCGCTCACTTCGATCGCGTAGGTGCGGAAACGATGCACCACCGGCGCGAACATCGCGTCGGCGCCGCCGAACACGCCGAACAGGAACGGACCGTCCTTGCCGTAACGGCGCGCGCAATCGGCCCAGATTTCCTGGATGCGCACGACATTGGCCCGCGCATCATCGGAGAGCGCAACCGCGCCGATCGGACGGTGCAGGTTCATGCCGCACTCGTTGCGCAGCGCCATGAAGCCCGAATGCATCTCCGCCGAGATCGACCGCGCATGCGCCCGTCGCGCGCGGTCCTCCGGCCACAGCCGCGTCTGCGGAAATTTTTCGGCGAGATATTCGATGATCGACAGCGAATCCCACACCGTGACGTCGCCGTCGACCAGCGCCGGCACCTTGCCCGCGCGGGAAAACCTCAGAATACGGTCCTTGTCCGCCTTGTTGTCGGTATAGAGCGGAACGAACACTTCCTCGAACGGAATGCTGTTGGCGCGCAGCGCCAGCCATGGCCGCATCGACCATGACGAATAGTTCTTGTTGCCGATGACCAGTTTCAACATTTGCGGGGCTGTCCTGTTGCGTTCCCGACCTTGCCACAGCGGCCCGGACGCGTTCAACCTGTACGTCACCACGTCACCGCCGGGGGATCCGCCGCATGAGCGCCTATTGGGTCGATATTGCCGCGGTCGCCTTCTTCGTCGTGGAGTGGCTGGCCTACGGTTTCACGCTCGAGCACACGGCTTACGGCCGCGACAGCCTGTCGGCGCGCATGAACCGCTATCGCGAGGTCTGGATGCGGACCATGCTCGATCGCGAGGCACGCATGGTCGACATGCAGATCATGGCCTCGCTGCAGAACGGCACGGCCTTCTTCGCCTCCACCAGCCTGTTTGCGATCGGCGGCGGGCTGGCGCTGCTGCGCGCCACCAACGATGCGCTGGCCGTGATGCGCGAACTGCCGGTCGACCTCACGCCCTCGCCCGCGCTGTGGGAGATCAAATGTGTCGGCCTGATCCTGATCTTCATCTACGCCTTCTTCAAATTCGCCTGGTCGTATCGGCTGTTCAACTATGTCGCGATCCTGCTCGGCGCGATGCCGCCTTCGACCGAACGCGACACCGCGGAAGCCGAGGCCCATGTCATCCGCACCACGCGCCTGTTCGAGGCGGCAGGCCGGCATTTCAACCGCGGCCAGCGCGCGTTCTTCTTCGCGCTCGGCTATCTCGGCTGGTTCGTCAGCCCCTGGCTGTTGCTGGCGACCACCGCGCTGGTCGTCATCGTCACCTGGCGGCGGCAGTTCGCGTCGACCGCGTGGCGGGCGATGGCGCATCAGCGTGGATCTACGACGGCGTAAAATCCAGCGGCGTGAAACTGAGGTCGAGCACCTTCCATTCGCCGTAGCGGTCCGCCGGCAGCATCGCGTATGGCTGGCAGGCCTGCAGCGCGCGGATTGCGCCCTGCATCAGCAACGGTCCCTTCATCGACGCGCTGGCCTCGATCAGGATCGGCTCGGCGGCGAGCCTTCCATCCTGTGTCATCAACACGCGCAGCTTGACCTTGACGTCGTCGGCACCCGACAGCGAGGCCGGCAATTTCGAGCAGGTCTTGAGGTGACGGCGAAATGCCGCGATCAGCGTGCTCGCGACATCGGCGGCCTCGGTCGCCGGCGCATCGAAATTGTCCTCGCCCTTGCCGGAACCCTGCGCCGGCGCCGGCGGCATCGGCGAGATGTCGGGCGGCAGGCCGAGCAGCACCTGATACTTGATCGAGACGTCGGGCTCGGGCGGCTTGTAGGCCTGCGCCGCCGGTTGCGATGGTGGCGGCTGGGCTGCACGCGGCGGGGCGAGCGCCGCCTGCTTCTGCGGCGGCGGCGCAACGGGCGCGGGGGCCGCGGCCGGCGGAGATGGAGGCGTGGTGTCGGCGGGCGGCTTGTCGGGCCGGGAGAAATCGAGCTGCGACTCCGGCTTGTTCTCCGCAGCCGGCGGTTGAGCGGTCAACTGCTGCTCGGCCAGTTCTTGCGGCGTCACGATCTCCACCGGGACCTCATCGGCGGTCACCGCGCCGAACGGACGCACGTCCGAAAACAGCACGAGCAGCGTCAGCAGCGAGACATGCGCGACCGCCGACGCCGTGATGTCAGATGGTATGATCCGCCGCGGTTCCATTGGATCGGAACGATGTTCGATTTTCCCCTGCCCGCAGCATAGCGTCGGCCGGCGCGGCGGCTCAATCCCATTTCGGCGCGAAACCGAAATCCGTCAGCCGGCCGGCGGCGCTGCCCAAGGCGGATATCTGCTGCATCTCGTCGTCCGACAGTTCGAAATCGAAGATCTCGATGTTCTCCGAAAGCCGCTCCAGTTTCGAAGTCCGCGGGATCGCCGCCGCGCCCTGCTGCACCAGCCAGCGCAGGCAGATCTGCGCCGCCGTCTTGCGATGGCGTTCGCCGATCTGCTGCAGCGCGGGCTCGTTCTTGATGCGGCCGCGGGCGACCGGACTATAGGCCACCAGCGCCATCTTGTGGCGCGCGCAGGCCTCCTTCACCTTGGCCTGGTCGAGATAGGGGTGATACTCGACCTGGTCGCACACCAGCGGCTCCGGGCATAAGGCCACCGCCTCCTCGATCAGGGCCACGGTGAAATTGGATACGCCGATATGCCGCGCGAGCCCCTGCTGCTTGACCCGCGCCAACGCGCCGAGCGTCTCCACCAGCGGCACATGCGGGTTCGGCCAGTGCAGCAGCAACAGGTCGACCTCGGTCAGGCGCAGCCGCACCAGGCTTTCCTTGGCCGACCGCTCCAGATCGTGAGGCGCGAAATGCGTCGTCCAGATTTTCGTGGTGACGAAGACCTGCTCGCGCTTGACGGCCGAGGCACGCAGTCCCTCGCCCACCTCGCGTTCATTCTCGTACATCTGTGCGGTGTCGATGTGGCGATAGCCGAGCCGCAGCGCCTGCTCGACGATCCGCGCACAGGCGCGGCCGCGCAAATCCCAGGTACCCAGCCCGATCGCCGGAATTCTTGCGCCATTGGCTTCGATAGACAGCATCGGTTGCACCCGCTGTATCTGACCCATTATGGGCTGCGGAATTCGCCCTGCCAACAGATAGCGTTTGGGTATCCGGATCGCGCAAGGAATCGTCAACCATGACGCCTAGGCTGGCGACGGTTCCTCGGGCGCCAGCGCGGCGAACACGGTCTCCGGCGAATGTGCGATCACGGCGAGCAAAGCCCGCGCCGGGCCGCGCGGCGCACGCTTGCCCTGCTCCCAGTTCCGGATGGTCTCGACGGGCACGCCAAGTCGGGCGGCAAATTCGGTCTGAGTGAGTTGCGCGCGGCGGCGCAGGTCGCGCACCGCCGGCAGAGCCGGGGTTTCGCCTGATACAACGGCGGGCGCTGTGTCGGAATCCGCCGGCGGATTGAGCTCGGGCATCGCCGCGGCGAGCCCGGGCATCGCAGCGGCGAGCCCGGGCATCGCCGGCGCAAGCGGGAACTCCTGCCCGTCCCGCAGTTCGACGATCCGCCCGTCCGCTTTCAGCCGCAAGCGCTGCATGTTGCCCTCTTGAGAGTGCATCATCCGCCAAGCGCGTTAAGGCGCGATTAACGATAAAAGCGGCGAAGGCGCGGCTACTTCAGCCCGAACCACAGCGTGGCGATGCCGAGGAAGGAGAAGAACCCGACCACGTCGGTGATCGTGGTGACGAACGTCCCCGACGCCACTGCGGGGTCGGCGCGCACGCGGTCCAGCACCATCGGGACCAGGATGCCGCCGAGCGCGCCGGCCACCAGGTTGCAGATGATGGCAAGCCCGATCACGATGCCGAGGCCAGGAATCTTGAACCACGCCACCGCGGCAACGCCGGTGATCACGGCAAACGCCAGCCCGTTGACGAGGCCGACCATCGCCTCGCGCATCACCACGCGATACGCATTGTTGGAGCCGAGTTCGCGGGTCGCCAGCGCCCGCACCGCCACCGTCATGGTCTGGGTCGCGGCATTGCCGCCCTGGCTCGCCACGATCGGCGCCAGCACCGCCAGCGCCACCATCTGCTCGAGCTGGCCCTCGAACAGGCCGAGCACGGAGGACGCCAGGAACGCGGTCGCCAGATTGACCAAGAGCCAGTTGAAGCGGGCGCGCGCGATGGTCCAGACGCTGTCGGACAGTTCTTCGTCGCTGGTGACGCCGCCAAGCGCCTTCAGGTCCTCGTCGGCCTCCTCCTCGATGACGTCGACGACGTCGTCGATGGTGATGACGCCGACCAGCCTGTTGGTGGTGTCGACGACAGGAGCCGCGACCAGATTGTACTTGCCGAACATCCGCGCGACCTCTTCCTGGTCGTCCAGTACGGAAACGCGGCGGCGGTCTTCCTCGATCAGGTCGGCGAGCGGCACCGGCCGCCGCGCCCGCAGCAGCGTGTCGAGCGACACCGCTCCCTGCCAGTGCTTGTCGGAATCCACCGCGTAGATCTCGTAGAATCGGTCCGGCAGATCGGGGGTATCGCGCATGTAGTCGATCGCCTGCCCCACGGTCCAGTCCGGCGGCACCGCGATGAACTCCGACTGCATCCGTCTGCCCGCGGAGTTTTCCGGATACAGCAGGCTCCGTTCCAGCGGCGCGCGTTCGTCCGGCGGCAGCTTTTCCAGGATCTCTTCCTGGTCGGCCTCATCGAGACCTTCGAGCAATTCGACGGCGTCGTCGGATTCCAGTTCGCGAACGCCCTCCGCGACCGTCTCAGGCTCGAGTTCCTCGAGGATCTCCTCGCGGACCGCATCGTCGACTTCGTTCAGCGCAGAGAAATCGAAATCCGTGCCCGTGATCTCGACGAGGGTGACGCGATCCTCGGGCTGCAATGCCCCGATCAGATCGCCGAGATCGGCCTCATGCAGTTCCGCCACCACTTCGCACAGCATAGGCCGGTCGGCGGCGTGAATGGCGCGCGCGATCTCTGCGACGAATTCGTGACGCAGCTGCCCCTCGTCATCCCGCATCGGGAGACGGTCGAGCACGGAGCCTTCCGCAGGTTGTGCCCCGGCTTGGGCAACGTCGGTATTCTCGGCCATGCCGCGCCTCGCCGGTTTGACAGATCAAGGGAACTTGTCTGAGTTACGCTGCACGCTTACCCAATCGGTAACACCCAGCGCAATGCCAAATATGTCCAACGCCAAATGACCCGGAACTTCATCGCGGCGCTGTGCTCGTCGGTCGCAGCATTGATGACCTGCATGACAGCGGTCCCGGCTGCCGAATGCCCCCGCAAGGACGCGCTCGGCACCTCGCGCGTTCTGACGGTGGACGCTGCCGTCACGCCGCGCGTCGGCCTCAAGAGCTTTCCGCAGACGCTGCCGCTGGAGGACCACGAGGTGGTGCTGACCTTCGACGACGGGCCATGGCCGGCGACCGACCGCAAGATCCTGGCGGCGCTGGCGCAGGAATGCGTACGCGCCACCTTCTTCCTGATCGGCAGGTCGGCCTCCGCCCATCCCGAACTGGTGCGGCGGATGGCAGCGGAAGGTCATACCGTCGCACACCACACCTGGACCCATCACAATCTCAAACACATGAAGCCGGAAGCCGCGATCGGCGAAATCGACAAGGGCATCGCGGCGGTGGAAGCCGCACTTCACGGCAAGGCCACGACCACGCCGAGTACGCCGTTCTTTCGCTTTCCCTATTTCGAGATGACGCCCGCGACGCTGGACGCCTTGCAGGCGCGCGGCATCGCGGTGTTCGGCGCCGACCTCTGGGCCAGCGACTGGAATCCGATGACGCCGGCGGAACAGTTGAAGCTGCTCACCGAGCGGCTGCAGGCCGCGCGCAAGGGCATCATCCTGCTGCACGATCCCAAGGCGCAAACATCAGCCATGCTGCCGGCGTTCCTGCGCTGGCTCCGCGACAACAGATATCGCGTGGTCCACATCGTGCCGGTTGGAGCCAAAATCGTGTCCGACAAACCACAATAGATCACGATCTGTTTGGTTGACGCTGTTCTGTGACGTGGATCGCCACCGAATGGCCAATTAGGTGTAGAATTAAGGTGATTTGGGCGGCATTCATGTCGCCGGATGTAGGCTGTTGCGTGCTTATGGAATGAAGCCGGGGTTCAATGACTGCTAGCGTGCTTGGAGAACTTCGGCGGCGGCCTTTCACAGCCCTGTGCGTCGGACTACTGGGCGCGATTGCCGCGCAGACGGCGTCGGCCGCCGATTGCCCGGGCCATCCCGACGCCATCGGCACCTCACGCACCATCGTGGTCGATCCGCGCGCCCATCCCGTCATCGGCACCATGCAGTATGCCCAGACTCTGCCGCTCGAGGACCGCGAGGTGGTGCTGACCTTCGATGACGGTCCGCTGCCGAAATACTCTTATCAAATCCTCAACATTCTCGCTGCGCATTGCGCCAAGGCGACCTTCTTCCTGGTCGGACGTCAGGCCCAGGGCAATCCTGAAGGTGTACGCAAGGTGCGCGACGCCGGCCACACCGTGGCCACCCACACCCAGAACCACCCGGCCGGCATGCATCTCCTGCCGCTCGATCGCTCCCTGCAGGAGATCGAACAGGGCATCGCCTCGGTCACCGCGGCGCTGGGCGACGGGACTGCGCCCGCGCCGTTCCTTCGCATTCCGGGCCTGCGCGTCAATGACGGCATGGAGGCGTTCGCCCGGTCCAAGGGACTGCAGATCTGGAGTGCCGATTTTCCTGCCGACGACTGGCGCGACGTCACCGCCGGCCGGGTCTACGACCTCGCGATCCAGCGGCTGGAGGCCAAGGGAAAAGGCATTTTGCTGCTGCACGACATTCAGCCGCGCACGGTCGAGGCGCTGCCGCGGATTTTGCATGAACTGAAGGCGCGCGGCTACCGCATCGTCCATGTGGTGCCGGCCGCCGCCGACCGCCCGGTAACGCCGACCGAGCCTCCGCAATGGCAGCTACGTCCGGCATCGGAGACGGTGGCCATCGCGCGCTGGCCAAGGGTTCCGAAATTTGCCGCGGCCGGCCCAGCGGCGCTGCCCGCGCCGGCGCTGCCCCACCTCGACTGGCGCACCAGCGATTTCGGTGCGCAGGCCGCGCGACGCGGACGCAAGGCCCCGTTGCCGCCGGTGGCGCTATGGCCGCAACCAACGAATTTGCCGCCGGCCGGTACGCTGGCGGCGCTACCGATTCCAGCGGCGATTCTTTTCAAGATTCCGGAATCGGCGCGCCTGACCCTGCTGGCTTCCCCCACCCGCCGCGTGGCCGCGGCGCAAGCGCGCGCAACGGAAGCCTCAGCCGCAAAGGCCGGCGGCAAACGCAGCCGCCAGGACGGCAAGGTCGCAGTCCGGTTACTGACACCTGCCGGGCATGGCGAGCCGACTCCGCAAATCACCAGCACGGCTGTCGCCAAGCCGGCGGCCCAAGCCAGGCGGAATGGGCGATCGGTCGATGTCGCCGGGTTGAAGAAGCGCTGACCTGGGGCTTGTTCCGATTAAACCGGAGCGGGGCTCCAGTTTTTGTTTTGGCGCGTTTTGTGAGCGCGAACCGGTGCCCGCCCCGGATCAAGTCCGGGGCACGCTTTCGCTAGTTCGTCACGATCTTGGCGATGCAAAGCAGGATGACGATGGCGAGAAACAGCAGGTCGATATAGGCCTTGATCTCGCCGGCATGACGCAGCTCGGTGACGTCGGTGATGACCTGCTTGCGCGTCGACGTTGTGTTCGGCCCCTCGGCCATCGCCGCCGCCACGCGTCGTGTTTCCAGTTCCAGCCGTTCGATCCGCTGGAAGAAGCTGAACGACCGCAGCGCCGATACCGCATGCATCCCGGCATAGATCAGCATGAGAAGCGCTAAGACGACGCGGTGCTGGTACTTTTCCATGAAATTCAGCGCGAAATACACCAGCGCCAGGAACACGAAGTTGGACAGGACGCGATAGGCGTAACTCAAAAACAGCATGAAGATGCTCCGGGTGGTCTTCGTAGTTTCGTAGTTCCAGGAAACGCCGGACGGCAGCAAGGCCGGCCGGAATCGATGAGCGGCGGGCGCGCCCAGTTTACGCGAATGCTGCGCCGGCGGGGACAACAACCCGCGTCCTGCCGCAAAGGATTCGCGCGCCGTGGCATTGAGGACACGCGCCGGTCTCGCGGAAGTGATTGCAATGTACCAAAATTGCAGCGCTAGGGTGCATGTCGCAGGGGGACGGATTCCTCAAATACGGAGGCGGGCTGCTCCGGGCGCCCACTCCTCGCTCTGAGGCTTCTGTTGGTCGGACATCGCAAAACGACCGCGATTTGCGGCGGGTCCAAGTTTCCGGAATTTCTAGCAAATTAAGGCGAGCGCGGCACCTGTGTGTACTACGGACTTTCGCCGACGGTTGCCGGTAGACTTAATGACAGGTGTCGCGCCTGGCGTGGCTCTGGCGTTTGTCAGGCACCGGGCACGCGCAGGCATTCGGCGGCGGCGATGGTCTGCTGTCGGCGGACGCTGGAATACCCCGACCACCCCGTCACCGGGGCTTCTCCGGCGTTTTTCCCGGCGTTCACCTAGCTGGGCAGATACTGAGCCCGATCCGGCTATCGGAGCGCCGTTGGCATCTGGAAAGTGAAACGGGTTTCTTCGGCGTTTGAATCGACTTCCATGGTGCCGCCGTGCGCCTTGGCGATTTCAGATGCTATGAACAGGCCGAGCCCCAACCCCTGCAAGGACGCGCGGTCCTGGCCGCGATAGAAAGGCTGAAACAGCCTCTCCATCGCGGCGGGAGAAATCGGCTCACCTGAGTTGGCGACCGACAGTTCGAATGAACTGCCATAGGTCGCGGCCCGTACGCGAACGGGCATATCGGGCGCCCCGTGCGCAATGGCATTGCCAAGCAGATTTGAGAACAACTGCCCAATTCGCTGGACGTCACAATAGACTGGATTGCGAATATCAAAGCTGGCTTCGATGGTTCGCGCAGAATTGCCCGAATGAAGTTCTGCAATGACCTGTTCAAGAATGGGCTGAAGCGGCTCGTTGGTGGTGCGCTCCAGGCTGAGACCGCCGCCCAATCGACCACGCGCAAAGTCCAGAATGTTATCGATCAGGCGAGACATTCTGTTGACGCTGGCCTGCATCAGGTCGGCAATCTCGGTGACGGCCTCAGGAGTCGTTTTCTTCCCTATCAATCTCGCGCCCGCCGCAATTGATGCGAGCGGATTGCGCAAGTCATGGCCCAGCACCGCGATAAACTGTTCCCGCAATTCCGACGATTGACGCTCGTCAAGCAACGAGGCTTCGCTCTGGGCCAGCCGGTCGACGGCATCAAGGTGGCTTCCGATAAGCTCGGCAAACAGTTTGAAAGTTTCAATTGTTTCGGGATTGTTGAGCCGGGCCGGACGAGGATCGATGGCGCAGAGCGTGCCGAAAAACGTTCCGTCCGCGAGAATTATGGGAACTGAAATATAGCTTTGAAAGCCGTACATCGCCGGCGTGTGATGGCCGCAGAACGTCTGGTCTTCAGCAACATGGTCGATGACGACAGCCTTGTGACTTTGCCGAATTTCGTGACAGATCGTCGTTTCGACTTTGAGCTCGCCGCCCGGCTTGAGGCCGAACTGTATTTCGTCGCGGACAGCACAGCATATCCAGCGTTGCTCGGTGACACGAGCGACGGCCGCGAAACCCATGCCGGTCACGCGGCAAACCACATTGAGAATCCTGGAAACGGCATCGATGCGCTGGATCGCATCGATGTCCGCCTGAAACGAGCCTTCCATTACTTACAAACCCAAAAACCGCCTGCGCCATCGCCTGAGATTTCGATCTTACAGAAGCCCGGCGGTTTGGCCACCGGCACTTCTCGAACGCTGCCGCTTCGAAGCTTTCCGCAAATAGATTTAACTAATCGTTTTAAAAGTGCGTTTTGTCCTGGCGGGCCGTTTTGAAGATCTTATCGTTTCGGCAGGCAGCAGCCGACGGCAGGCCGCGCGATGGCGCCCGCCTCCGGGATTGCCACATGGGAGAAATCAGGCTTCTCACCCGGACGACTGGCGGGCTTCGCCACGTGAAACTGCAACGGGACAACCGCCATCAACTTCTCCGTATCGTCAGACCGGCGAATTGCAGGTCGACGCCCTGGCCCCGTGTTCGACGAACGACAGAGTTGGATGCCGAACAAACCGCTGGCGGAGGCTGACCGCGTCCACGCACGCATCGCTCTGGCCGAAATACCCGAGGTAATGGAGGCCTATCTCGTGACGGGTGACTACGATTATCTGGTGAAGCTCGCGGTCCGAGATACGGATCACTACGACGGTTCTTGCGGGAATCGCTCTACCGCGTTCCCGGAATACGCCAATCAAGGACAACGTTCGGCATCCGAACGCTCAAGAGATCGCTATCGGTTGAGCTAAACAAGTTTCGGCCGTAGCGGCTGGGCGGTTGGGACAGATGGCCAACTGTCGATCACCTCGGCAAACCTCGTCAACTCCTGGACGAGCCGCTTCTGACCGTCGGACCCCAGCGGCAACAGCCGGCGGCGCTGTGCCTCGAAGACGCGCGGGATCGCTTCGTTGATGACGACCTCGCCTGACGCGGTCAGTTGCACCCGCAGGGTGCGGCGATCATTCGGCTCCGGCAGCCGCGCCAGAAAATTCTGAGCCTCCAGTTTGTTGAGGCGGCTGGTCAGCCCCGCGCCGCTCAGCAGCAGCGACTGCGCGATCTGCTTCGGCGACAGGCAGTAAGGCGAGCCGGCACGGCGCAGCGCGGTCAGCACGTCGAAGGTGCCGCGCGTCAGTCCGAACGGCTCAAGTGCTTCCTCGATGAAAGCGGTGCATTGCATCTGGATGCGACCGATCAGGCCGTAGACATGCACCGGGCTGGTGTCGATGTCCAGCCGCTCGGTTTGCCACTGCGAAAAGATCGCGTCGACCTGCTCGCGCGCGGCACGCCCCTTCGCGACCCGGCGCAGCGGCGGTGTCGCCGTCGCGTTATCCTTCGACCGACCTGCTGTCGGCTTCGACCTGCTCATGTTCGTTCCTTGTCGCGCGCCGGACGCCATGCTCACGGCGTCCAGTCGACCACGCGCCGCTCGAGAAATTCAATCCCGTGAAAAAGCGCAATGCTAAGCACAGTCAGCAGCGCGATGGCCGCAAAAGCAAGTGGTGTCTGCGACTGCGCGGTCGATATCAGAATGAGATAGCCGAGGCCGTCCTGCGCCGCCACGAATTCGCTAATCACCGCGCCGATCACGGCGAACGTGACTGCGACCTTGCAGCCGGTGAAGAAGTGCGGCAACGCCACCGGAACCCGGAGACGCCGAAACACCTTGTGCGGCGACGCGCCGAGCGAGCGCATCAGATCGAGCATCGTCTTCGGCACCGCCTCCAGCCCGGCGACCATGTTGACCAGGATCGGGAAGAAGCAGACCAGCACGACGACGATGATCTTCGGCCATTCCGACAGCCCGAACCACAGGATGATCAATGGTGCGACCGCCACCTTGGGCACCGATTGCAGGCCGAGCAGGATCGGGTAGAGCAACTGGCGCGCCAGCGGGTTGAGGCTGATCAGGATCGAAAGCGGCAGCGACAATACGATCGCCAGCAGGAAGCCGACAACCGTCTCACGCAGGGTCACCCAGGTGTTGTGCGCCAGTTCGGGCGCCCATTTCACCGCTGCCTCGAAAATCGCGGAGGGCGCCGGCAGAATCCAAGTCGGCACCTTGAGCAGGTGCGCCAGCAGCTCCCACAACGCGAGCAGCGAGAGATAGATCAGTGGCGTGGCCGCGCGTTTGACCAACTTCGAGGAAGAGGAAGCAGCCATCCGTCACGCCTGCGCGCGGTTGAAGATGATGTCGCGCACCTGATTCTTGATCTCCTGAAAGCGCGGCAGCTTGACGGTCTCGGCATTGCGCGGGCGCGGCAGGTCCACGGCGATCTCGGCGCGAATCGTGCCCGGCCGATCCGACATGATCAGGATGCGGTCGCCGAGCAGGATCGCTTCCTCGATGTCATGGGTGATCAGTAGCGCGGTGCGACCGAGATCCTGCCACAACCGCGACAATTCCAGCGATAGTTCCTCGCGCGTGAGAGCATCCAGGGCACCGAACGGCTCATCGAGCAGCAGCAGGCGGGGGTCGGACAGCATCGCGCGGCAGAAGGCGGCGCGCTGCTTCATGCCGCCCGACAGCATCTGCGGGCGCTGGTTCGCAAAATCCTTCAGGCCTGTCATTTCCAAAAGGCGCATCGCGCGCGCGCTGGACGCCGCCTTCGGCAGCGACAGGACGTCCGCAGGCAGCAGCACATTCTCCAGCACCGAGATCCAGGGAAACAGCACGTGCTCCTGGAACACGATGCCGACTTCATGTGATGGGCCGTCCAGCGGCGCGCCGTAACGCTGCATGCTGCCTTGGTCCGGCATCTCCAGCCCGGCGACCAGCCGCAGCAGCGTGGACTTGCCGCAACCGGAGGGGCCGACCACCGAGACGAAGCTGCCGGGCTCGATCCGCAGATCGACCGGACCCAGCGCATGCACCGCGCCGCCGTCGCGGCCGGCATAGACCTTGGTGACGCCCTTGAGGTCGATCGCCGCAACGGATGCCGCGGGTGATGGCGCCGGCGCTGCGCGAAGGCCGGTCGCCGCGATCATTCGACGAAGCCGGGCGCGAACAGTTCGGCGGGCGGCACCGGGTTCTTCAGCGTGAAATTTGCCGACATCACCTCGACGGTGCCCGCAATGCTCTTCGGGTCGATTTGGCCGAGCGGCTTGCCCTTCACCTCGGCGAGTTCGCTCACCAGCCTGGTCTCGCCTTCGATCACCGCCGGCGACAATTCCTTCTGGTACTTCGCCATGATCGCGGCAGCTTCGGTCGGATTGGCGAAGGCGTCCTTCATGCCTTTGACGGTCGCGCGGACGAAGGCGCGGACCTGGTCGGGATTCTTTGCGATCGTCTCCTCGGAGGCGATCAGGCCATTGCCATAGTAATCCAGGCCGGAGTCCTTGTAATCGATGCGGACGATCTCTTTCGGCGCGGTCGCGGCCGCGATCAGCGGCTCACCGACCGAGAACTGGCAGATCGCATCGGCGCGGCCATTCGCCAGCAGCGACGGCAGTGCAGAGCCTTCCGCCACCACCCACTTCACCTTGTTTGCATCGATGCCGGCCGCCTTGGCGAACGCCGGAAACAGCAGGCGGACCGAGCTCGATGCGGTATCGGCGACCGTCTTGCCTTCGAGATCCCTCGCCGAAGCAATGCCGTTGCCCTTGATCGCGAAGATCGCCTGCGGGGGCCTGGCGTAGACGATCGACACCAGTTTCACCGGCACGCCGTCGTTGCCGCGCGCCAGCACCAGCGATCCCGCGTCGGCGAAGCCGAATGTCGCAACGCCGGCAGCAACCTTCTTGATCGCATCGGCCGAGCCCTGCCCGCGCACGAAGTTCACGTCGAAACCTTCGGCCTTGTAGTAGCCCTTCTCCCGCGCGACGTAGAAATAGGCGTGACGGCCGTTGAAACCGAAATCGGTGATGAAATTGATTTCGGCGGCATCCGCAGGCCGCGCGCCGGCCGCCGCCAGCATCAATGCGAGAGCAACGGCAAGGCGAGCACGCAGTGTCATGGTCCTACCTTCATTGAATGGGCGTGTTGAATGCGCCGGGCGTCCAGCGCCGTCATGAAGCGCACGCCGATGGTTTCGTTCGCTATCGAACGATAATTGGATTTCTGCCCAATAAGATCAACGATCTGCCCGCGCAAATTTTGATCAGCATGCGCAATTGACAGCGCAATCTATGCGCATTTCGCCCGATCCTCGGGCATTGCATGGCTTTTCTTGACAGGCCCGTCTTCGACGCTTTAAGCGATTTCATTAGATAGCGAACAATATGCCGCAACGGCGATGGGTGCGGTTTGACACGAGGTGTTGAGATGGATCGCGGAACGCGGATCGCCGTTCTGGGCGCCGGGCTCGCCGGACTCACGGTCGCCGGGCTGCTGCAGCGCGCCGGCTTCCCGGTCGCAGTGTTTGAGCAGTCACCGAGTTTCTCACGCATCGGCGCCGGCATCATTCTTGGCGCCAATGTCGCGAAGGTGCTGTGCCGTCTCGATCTGGAGCAGGCTTTCGCCACCACCGGCATCCGGCCCGACGCCTTCGTCAGCCGCGCCTGGGACAGCGGTGAAACACTCTACAGGCTGGAATTCGACGAGGCCTGCGAGAAGCGGTTCGGCGGGCCGTTCGTCAATATCCACCGCGCCGACCTACACGAGCTGCTGCAGCAGCCGCTCAAACCCGGCACGATCCGGTACGGACACAGACTCGCGGGGATCGAGGAGACCGCGCACGGCGTAACGCTGTCGTTCGACAATGGCGCAACCGCCGAGGCCGATATCGCCATCGGCGCCGACGGCATTCGCTCCAAGGTGCGCGAGATCATGCTGGGCGCCGAAGAGCCGCGTTTCATCGGTCGCACGGCGCCACGCGCGGTGTTTCCGGCGGATCGGATCAAGGGCGAGCCGATCGGCGACTGCACCAAATGGTGGGCGGCAGACCGCCACGTGCTGGCGTATTACATGACCGCGCGCCGCGACGAGGTCTACGTGATGGCTGCCTTGCCGGCCGAGCGCTGGGACGGCGACGGTTCGCCGCAGCGCGGCAACCGCGACGCGTTCATCGCCGCCTTCGACGGTGCGCATCGCGACCTGATACGCGCGGCGGAGGCCGTGGAAGATGTGACGGTGTGGCCGATCCACGATCGTCCGCGCAACGATTGCTGGAGCAAGGGGGCCGTGGTGCTGATGGGCGATGCGTGCCACGCGGTGCGCCCGTTCATGGCGGCCGGCGGCTCGATGGCGATCGAGGACGCCGCCATTCTCAGCCGCTGCATCTCGGAGTTCGCCGATCCATCGAGCGCCTTTGCGCGATATGCCGCAATCCGGATTCCCCGCGTCGCCGACGTCCAGCAGATCTCGATCGACAACACCTGGATGCACGGCCCGACCGAGACCGACTGGTTCTTCGGTTACGATCCCTGTCTTGTCCCGCTCGACGCCGCCGCATAGGAGCCGACATGTCTGAAGTCGAACCCATTGACATCAAATCCATGGCGCAGGGCGAGATCCGGCCCGATCCGATGCAGGCGCGCGATCTGGTCGGCTATGGCGAAACGCCGCCCGATCCTCGCTGGCCGGGCGGCGCGAAGATTGCCGTCAGCTTCAGCCTCAACATCGAAGGCGGCGGCGAGTCCACATTGGCCAATGGCGACGCCGTGTCGGAGGGGATGCTCAACGACATCGGTGTTGCCGCCAAGAGCGGCGTGCGCGTGCCGCTGGTCGAATCCGTCTTCGAATATGGCAGCCGTCGCGGCGCCTGGCGCGTGCTCGATATCCTGCAGCGATTCTCTGTTCCGGTCAGCATCCTGGGCGTGGCGCGCGCGCTGGAGCAGAATCCGGCGCTGGCCCGCGCCTGTGTCGAGCGCGGCCACGAGATGGTCAGCCACGGCTACCGCTGGATCGATTATTGCGATGTCGACGAGGCGACCGAGCGCGAGCACATCCGCCAGGCCGTCGACACGCTCACCAAACTCACCGGCAGCCGCCCGCTCGGCTGGATGACGGGGCGGCCGGGTCCCAATACGCGCCGGCTGATCGCTGAGGAAGGCGGCTTTCTTTATGATCGCGATTCGCTCGCCGACGAACTGCCGTACTGGATCGCCACCGCGCATCGACCCCATCTGGTCATTCCGTATTCGTACGAAGCCAACGACAACCGCTTCAACGAAAATTCCGGCTTCTCCACCGGCGAGCAGTTCTTCGACTACATGCGCGACGCTTTCGATCTCCTGTACGCCGAAGGCGTCGCCGGATCGCCGAAGCTGCTGTCGATCGGTTTGCACGACCGTCTGATCGGCCGTCCCGGTCGCGCCGGCGGCCTGATCAAGCTGCTGCAGCACATGAAGGCCTTTGACGGCGTCTGGTTCTGTCGCGGCATCGACATCGCGCGACACTGGAGCATGCATTTTCCGCCAGCCAGCTGAGGATTTTCCGACAAAGCGCGCGATAGCCCACGGTCATCGCGCCGGCATCATCTCGGCGAGACTTCCGCCCTGCTCGTTGTCGACCGCGAGCGGAATATGGAACTCCGACGCTATGCGCCGAGCGCGATATCCGCCAGCATCTTTGGACTGAGGGGCATCGCGTACGGGCGCACGGCTTCGTTCTGAATCACTCCAGAATTTCCGTAGCTGGTCTCCCGGCCCGGCTCCTGCGATCGATGAGAATAAGTTATTCGCTGGCAAGGTTGGGCGCAGCCGCGTCGTGTCGATGAACAAGAAGACATGGGCGGCCAAGTTCAACATGCCGTTCTGGCTGGCATAAATGAGCCCAAGAAGAGCTGCCATGGAGTGCGCCAGGCCTCCGTGCCGAGGTCGCGGCCTACGTCGACTGTACCGAATGCCGGATGATGGCAACGTTCGGCTGGACCGATCCGAAGATGCCAGCGCACCACACCGCTCAGGCGAATCGAGAGAGGCTCGGCATCAGTGGAATGCACAGGATCGACGCGTTCGATCAGAGCCAATCACCCAACGATTTTATGTCCCCGCCTCAGGAAAACAGCGCGCGAACACCACGCGGGGCCGAAGTGGCAGCATGCCCAGGCAAAAAGCTTAATGATTTCAATGGAGAATGCGGGTTTGTGGTGCGCTCGGAGGGCGTTCGCATTTGGCGCGATTTCAATGGCTTACAGCGACGATGAACGAGTTGAGGTGCATTTCACGCTCAAAGGTGCCTTTGGGCGGCGCTGAAAACGGCTACGGGTGACCCGTCATATGTCAAGCCAGCCAAGTGCGCCTGACCGATCATAACGGGCTGCACGTGTAGGTCTTGCCGGGCCCCTCGCCGAGACCGCCAAGGCCAAATCGCAGCGCCCGAGGCGTTTACGCCACTCGCTTTGTCAGAAAAACCGCCAGAACTGATGATATTTCAGATGTTTATGGGCAATAAAGCGTGCCCAGCGGAGCCGCAGCACGGCCTGCCCCGGTCTTCCGTGCGATCAGTTGCTCCCTAGATAAAGCAGGCCTCATCTTTCGGAGATAAGGCAGGTTGCGATCGGGCCGTGGCATTCGTCGGCCACCCGCGACGGAGGTCCGCGGCACATCCAAGGAACTCCCTTGTGCGGATTTTGCCGCCTAGCCTATAAGTTGTAGGGGCGGCGGCCACACCCTTCCTAAGGGGCGGCAATTCGCGTGGTGCAACCCAAGTCGGAGTCCAAGACTTCGACGCCTTCCTGCAAGTTCGTTCCGGCATGATCCACATCGAGCGCGTAGACCTGACAGAGCGGGGCATCCTGCTGCCGCACGATCGCGTGGGCATAGTGATTGCCCAACCTCATCTGACATTGACGCAGCAGGAACCGTTCAGGACTGTCCCGGCCTGCAAAGCCGAGCTCTTGGCCAATTTGACAGCCACGCTGACCGTCTCGCGAGCCGCGCCGCATCACGCCGGGAAAACACATTTCACGATCTTCCCGGAATACAGCATCCCCGGCTTGGATGGGGTTGACCTGATCGACTCCACGCTCGCGGACCAGCAGTGGCCCACCGGAACGATCGTCATCGGCGGAGTGGATGCGCTCTCGAAGCACGATTTCGCAAGTCTGGCGGGTCGCGCCGGTAGCCACTCCGACACCGTGCATAACGGGCTGGGCAGCATCGGCGCCGACGAATGGATCAATTGCGCGATCACCTGGACGAAGGCCGCAGATGGTACGGTCGAGCGCTGGTTGCAGCCCAAGCTTTGGCCAGCTTGGGAAGAGCAAGACATCAGCTACCAGAATATGTATCGGGGCAAATCGATCTTTTCCTTCAAGGGGAATTTGTCGAATGGCCTGAGGTACCGCTTTTCCTCGCTGGTCTGTTTCGACTGGATCGCCACGATCGGCGCCAAGCGGTCATGGCGATGGGCCCTCGATGATCTCGGCATCCAAGCCGGCGAAGGCGAGCTGGCGCTTTCATGGATGTTCGTTATCCAGTACAACCCGCGCCCCTCTCATCCAACCTTCATGAGCCAGGTAGATTCCTTCTTCGATGGAACAATCGTGCCGAACGTCCGGCGAGACCGCACATGCCTCGTGTTCGCCAACAGCGCAGGGAAGCCCGTCCCCGGACGATCCGAACTCTACGGCGGCACCAGCGTGGTTTTTTCACCGCAAACGTTGTTTCAGGAAGCCACTTCAAGGCCTACGGTCGCGAGGGGCGGTCCACGCTTCAGAGGCAATCCGCTGTTGAATGCCTTCCGCGATACGTATTTCCGTGAGAAAGGCGCATGCATTCATTCGTTCGTCCAGATCAACCCTGACACCGTCATTGCTGGAGCAGCACACCGCTCGTTCGCAGTCGATCGACCGTTCGTCTACCCGCTGGCCGCTCCCCCCGATCCACGCACACCATCCAACATGGTCCCGGCCTGCGTAAAATGGATCAACGATGAGCTCGACGACATAACAAGCCTCAGCGACGTGCAGCCTGCGGGCGACCTCGGCGCCCGCGCCGACGCTGCTCATGCGACGTCGATTCAGGAGTTGCGCGCGCTCTCCGCACCCTCCTGCAACCGGGTGATTAAGTTGGCCACCGCGCGCGACGCAAACAGCCGCGCCGCTTTCGAAGACGACGCCGATGCGTGGGACGCCGATGAACGCGGCGCCCTTGGTCACGTAGTGAATACGCTCGATTTGTTCGGCGTGTGCGGCGGGGTCACGGCAGGCAATCCGGATGCCGGACATGCCACGGTGTCGATCGGCGGAAAGACACTCGACCTGCTCGCCGTACGGGGCAAGACACATGACCAATGCCACAAATACGCCCAAACCCAATTCACGCCGAATACTCGCCGGCAGGCGATCCTGGTCACGCGCGATCGTGACAACCTGCCGCGCAAACGCCGGTCTGGCAGCATCCTTCAAACCACCGTGCCGAAGCTCGGTGATGAGCGCAAGATCACCGATCCCGAAAGTGCGATCATCCACGTAGACTATCAAGGATTGATAGCCGCCTTCAACGATGCGACCACCGTTGAGGAACTCTCACAAAAAGTAGCTGCCCATGTCGGCGCTTAACGAAGGTCACGCGGAAGCAGTGAAGGCGTGCCTCGGTCGGGTGCCGGGAGGCACCCTGTCGGTGTTGCAGGCAGGAACAGGCGTCCCGGTCATCATCCTGCAAACCGATCGGGTCGTCGCGGCCTTTGCCTTTGCGGGTTCCGACCCACGCATAACATTCGAAGAAACTTACGAGGCGTTCAAGGTCGAGGCCGAGCGATCGAAGGAATGGGATCAATACGATCTGTCCTACGTGCTCTGCATAGCGACAGACACTGACAAGCTCGACCAGCTCGCATCGAACATCGAAACCGACGTCTATTTTTGCCGCAAGTTCGTGGTGCCGCTCACTGAGCAAGTCGGGAATGCGCTGGCGCGGCTGCCCTTCCTTCCATTGACGCAACTTGACGGCCCGGCCCTTCGTCCGGCATCGGCCCAAACATTCCTTCAACAGTCCGGGGTCCCAACGACGCTGGCCCGGCAAATCGTGGTTCAGCACGAACGGAGCGCCGAACGGATCGTCGAAGCCTGTCTTGTCAACGAGTATGGAAGTCCAAAAGCACCGACGCGCGTGGCAACGTTGTCCGCCGCTTCCGGCGAACCAACTAGCGCGCCCGTGTTACTCGAATCTGTCACGATCGAGAACTTCCGAGCATATCGCTCTCCGATGACGTTCGATATCGGCAGCGAGATTACCGTGCTCTTTGGACCCAACGGGTTCGGCAAGACCTCGTTCTTCGACGCCATCGACTTCGGCATCACTGGATCGATCGGTCGCCTCAAGATTACCGATACCGACCGCTTCCGCGAGGTCGCCGCCCATCTCGACAGCAAGCCGGAAGATGCCCGGGTCACCTTGACGTATCGATCAGATGGGAGATTGCACACGATCGACCGGACAGTAGCCGACCCAACGCATGCATTGCTGGATGGATCGCCGACCGACCGAAAGCCCATCCTCAAGCAACTGACCAAGAGTGGAGAGGCCGTCGCCGAGCGAATCGACAATCTCATCAACTTGTTTCGTGCGTCTCACCTGTTCAGCCAAGACAATCAGGCTCTGACGCAGAGTTTCAAGGATCATTGCACCCTGCCGCGCGACATTGTCTCGCGCATGCTGGCGTTCGAGGATTATGAGAACGCGTTGAAAAAGTCCGCCAGCATCGTAGCGATACTCAAGAACAGCCTCGATGCGCTTTCCTCCGAGATATCGGATACCACGGCTTCCTTGAAGACGGACAAGTCCGAGCTCGACGGACTTCGTCGCACCATCAAGGACAAGTCGAACATTGGCGCACTCAATGCCGAGTTGCGCAACTTGCGCGCCGCGTTGAAAGATATCGGCGTCGACGCGGGCGCCGGTGCAGCCGATGCCACGGCGGTGCGTGGCTGGCGGGCAACGCTGGAGGCCCGCATTGCTGAAAGCGACGGCAGGATCGCCCTTCTTTCCGAGCTTGCGAAAGAAGTGGTTCGGCTGCCCCCTCTCGTCCAGGAAGGGAAGGACCTGCGGGCGCAGCTCGCAGCGGGCGATGCCCGCAGGGCGACCGCCGAGCAAACGAAAGCGTCCGTCCAGCAGCAACTCGACGCGGCCCGCAAGCGCGTTGCAGAGATCGCGCCCCAGATCGGGCAGGCTCAATCGGCGCTCGACAATCTCAAATGGGTGCGTGATCAACGCCCGGGCTACGCGACCGCGCTCAACTCGCTCAACGTCCAATCCGAGCGCCTCAATCGGGCGACCGACGAAATCGCCGTAGATCGCAACCGGTTAGCAACCGCCTCGGCCGATCTGCAGCAAAAATCCAATCAGCTTGAGATGTCCGTTGAACGGCAGGCTGCGGCGAGAAAACGTTCCGCCGATCTGGAAGCACTCCGCGCGGCCTTGGGCCCCTGGAAGTCAAGCGCCGACCGCCTCGCCGAAATTAGGCAACAGGAGGCCGCTCAGAACGAGACCTTGCTGGAGTTGCGCGCGGCGGAGCCCACGCTTCAAGCGCAACTGGATTCGAATGCTCCGCCGCAGGCAGCGCTCGAGCGGGTGATCGCTGATGCCGATCGCAGCCAATCCGAGCTTCGACGATTGCTTTCCCAGCTGCAAAACCATATCACGGACGGCAACTGCCCGCTGTGCGGCGTCGATCACGGTAGCCAGGATGCGCTGGTCCGTCACATTCAGGAGCAGATGACGCTCGACAGCGCGGGAACGGCACGCACCGAACTTGCCGGGCTGCGGCAGCGTATCCAGGAAATCACCCGCCAGCTCGCAGGAAATCGTGAGGCGCAAAAGTCCACCCAAGCGCAGTTAGGCCAACTCGCGAACGATCGCATCGCACGTGATCGCGAGATTAATCTCTGGGCGAGCGCTGCAAATGGCCTCGGTCTGGATGCATCTGCAGGTCTGGCTGCATTGACCCGACAGATCGCGGCCAACTCCACCGAAGCACGCAAGGAGATCGAAGATAGCAATTCTGCCGTGAAGTTGGTTGCGGATGCTGCTGATGCGGCAAAGGGTGCCGTTGACGCGCTCACCAAGTCGATTTCACAGCAGGAGTCGACGAGGACTGCGGTGATTTCGGAGCTGGAGCGAATCCGCAAGGAGCTCACGACATTACGTAGCGACCCGCGCTTGAGTGGCGTGACGTTGGATTCGAGCGATGACGAATTGAATGAAGCGGAACGAGGTCGCTCGGGGCAGCTCGATGAGCTTCGCAAATCTCACGATGCCTCAACACAGGAACAGACAAGGCTACAGGGGCTGCTCGATGCGGAGTCACGCGCTCTCGCCGAGCTTGCAGGCGAACTCCCGGTCCTTCGCAGGCGCGCAAACGAGAACGAGCAGGCAAGGAAGGCGATCATTGCGCGACTTGCCAATGCCGATTTACCGGAAGATTCCGACGAGCAGGAATTAATCAGCAAGCTGGGAGACGAAACCCAAGCGCTTGCCCGCCTGCGCGCCCTGCTCCAACGTGTTGCAAGTGCCGAAATCGGCCTCGATGCTGCGACGACGGCGGCCGCGCTTGCTCGGCTTGAAGCAGGCGTAGCGGAGAAAGAAAAGCTCATCGCCGAGAAGAAGGCGTCGCGTGCCGCTCGAAAACCCTGGCGTGATTACTTCGCTGCGATCGAGAAGATTTTATCCGACGAACAGGCTGCAGCCATCGCCAACTTCACGCGCCAGTACGGCCCGAGGACCTCAGTCATTCAGCGTCGGCTTCGATCAGTCTACGGCTTCGACGACGTCGAGATCAGTAGTCGCAGGTCCGAGATTTCTGTCACGGTTAAGCGGCACGGCGTCGATCTGCGGCCCGTCGACTATTTCAGCGAATCGCAAAAGCAGACGCTGCAGCTCGGGCTCTTTCTCACGGCTTGCAGCGGTCAGAACTGGTCATCCTTGGCACCGGTCTTTCTCGATGATCCCGTCACGCATTTCGACGATCTGAATACGTACGCACTGCTGGATCTGATCATGGGTTTGCTCAAGTCAGACTTCGGCGCTCGACAATTCATAATCTCGACGTGCGACGAAAAGCTCTTCCAGCTCGCGCGCCAGAAATTCAACTATTTGCAGAACAGCGTTCGCTTCTACCGTTTCCGCGCCATTGGCGAAGACGGCCCACTCATCGAGCGAGTCGGTTCCTGAATTGTAAAACGAGCGGACGAGATGGCTTTGTCAGATCGTAGCGCCAGGGAACAATCCAGCTAAATGACGGGATTCCAGACACGAGCAAGCAGAAAAATTCGATGGGAAGGGCCCAAGTGAACAGTCGATGCTGGTGTTTACAATCATCTGATCAACGACAAGACAACCGACGGGAGCTCAACGGCTTCCTTTGCGCGCGTAAGGGCAACGTAGAAAAGCCGTACCTCGGCCGGATCGGGGCTGGTGTTCGGCTTTCCCGGCTGACTGCGCAGAAAATCATCCATGAGCCGGACAGTGCTCCATTCGCGACCCTTTGCTTTGTGGGCGGTCGAGATGGTCAGGTCGCTTCGCTCTTCGTCAACGGTTCGGTTGAGGGCCCACATCAGTTGACGCTCGCCGCGCGCTTCGACCAGGTTGACGAATGACAACAGGTGGTCTCCCTCGCCGCTCTTGGCGAATTCAACAACCTGCTTCCATTTGTCGAACCCGAAGAAATCTGGGACAGTGCTCTGCTTGCCTTCCTTGAGATCCTGTACGCCGCGCAGCATGTCCATCACCTCATCGGTGCCGCCGACCAGGTGGGGTTTCTTGCCTTCATCCAGGCACTCGATGATTGCCGAAATGGTGGAGGCATTGGTGCGCGCCAGGATGGTCTGCGGCTCAACGCTTCCGACCCGGCTCATGACCGCCACGTTCCCCCTGAGCGGACGCTTTTCGCCGAGAAGAGCCAGAAGCTTCGAGGCCCATTCCGCGATGGCAGGGCCGAAGCGGAACGAGGTGGTGAGGTAGGTCTCCCCCTGGGTCTCGATCTTCTCCATCGCGTTCACAGCGCCGCGCCACTCGTAGATTTGCTGGTACTTGTCGCCCACGTAGATCATCTGGGCAGGTTGCTTCCGGAGCACGTCCAGCACAACCGGGTTGGTGTCTTGCGCCTCGTCGAGGAGAATAAAATCGGCGGCAATCGCAGGATTGCTGAGGGCCCACAATTTCAAGTAGCCGTCGTGGCCGAGCGGCATGGGATCGGTTTCACCCCTCATGCGGCCCCACACGTGCTTTGCGCCGTGGAGGGCGAACTCGGTCACGGCCCGCATCGTGGCGCCGGGGGCCGCGAGCAGTGAGCCGTGCCGGGGAACGTGATGCGCGCCTAGTTCGGCGTCGGCGCTCTGCATGTAGCGGCGGAGCGTATCAAGGATGAGATATCCCTGCGACCTCGGCTGCAGGACGTGCCGGCCGTCGACGTTCCACCGCTTCAGGTTCAGCATCTCGGCAAGCTGATTGGCGTTGACCTTCCCGGTCATCTTCTCCGAGTTGCTTCGGTAGGCTGACGACGTCGCCCTAAAGGCGAGACCGTGGCTGGTCGAGCAGTTCACGGTGTTGGGGAATTTCTCTTTGGCATCGCGGACAATGTCGCGGTTGAACGCGATGTATTGACCGCGCCTGGATGTGCTGTGCGCCAAGAATTCGAGTGTCGAGGTCTTGCCGGTACCCGCGTAGGCGTTGATCTTCACCGAGCCGCCGCGCTGAAACTGATCAATGGCTTGCTGCTGCTCCGCTGTCGGCTTGCGCGATGGCTTGCCCTTCGCAGCGGGAGGTGGCTTTGGCGCTGGGCCCGTCTTTGCGTTCGGTGGCGTTTTCGGCGCGCCCCGCGGTTCGCTGCGCGGCTGCTCGGAAACGCCCAAGAATCTTTGCGCTGCCTGAAGCAGCGAACGAGCCTTCGCGGTGGTGCGGAAGCCGAGTTCGTTGACCACTCTTTCTATTACCGCTCTGTCACCGCCATCTTGGGCGCGTTCAAATTCCTCTTCGAGTTGCGCAATCGACCAACTCGCATATTGGCGCGACACCGAGAAATGCCTCCCTGCAGCAGCCCTACATATTATCACAACAACTTGAAGCGCTGCTACCATCGGTGGTACTCCCGGCTGAGCAGGGGAGCGATGTCCAGTTACACCAGACTGTGCAGGCATTGCGGGCGCAGGATTAACCTGCGGCAAATGCCGCACGGCAAGTGGGTAGCCTTTGAGGGCGACCAGCAGCATGTTTGCGATGAGCCGGCCCCGCCAAGGGCCCCGCCTCCCGCAAGGCCCCGAACGCCGCCGCCCGCAGCTCCTACGCCGGCCCCCTTTGAGCCGCTTTACCCTGAGGTGGAGAAGGACGCACCTCCCAGCCCGCAGCCGGCGCGCCCGGTCTCGCCACCAGCGCCCGCACCAGCTCCACGGCCAGCGCCCGCACCGCAACAGCCCCGTCCTGTCACACCGACGCCGGCGCCCGTCACGCCTCGACCGGCGCCGGCACCTCGACCCGAGCCGCCCCCCTATGCAGGCTCACCGACGCAAGACGTGCTGCGATATCCTGCGCCGCCGAAACGGCGAGGTATTGGTGAGGCGGTTCTCGGTGTGATCACCAGCCTGCTTGGCTCGACGTTCGGCCTGATGATCAGCGTCTTCGCGTTGCTGTCGCTGCCACTCAACGTCATCGCCGTGATGCACCTCTTGGGATGGTCCTGGTTTGGTGCGCTTATCGCCGTTCTCTTCTTCTCCTGTGTTCCCCTCATCGGTCAGCTCGGTTTCCTCGTCCTCGCGGTGATGGGCGCGTATTATGTGTGGGACGCCAATTTCGATTGGCACAAGGCAGCGTATCCGTCGACGAAGACGTTCAACATCTCGGCGCTTTCAGAGGCCGAGCTGGAGCGTTTCAAAAGCGAGGTGGTCCGCCCTGGCTTCGAACAGGCCTGCAAAGCGGAAGCCCTCAAGACGGTCGGCTTCGACGGAAAACTGCCGGCCCGCGCGGCAAGTCAGTGCGAGTGCTTCGCGACCAATTTTGCGGCCAAGCTCACGCGCGCCGATATGGTCGCCTTTGAGAAGGACGGCCGGTATCCCGACGATCTGCAGCAGCGGGTAGGGTCCGAGGTTCGCCGCCTCTGCCTGAATTCTCCATAGCTTTCGCCACACTAATTTAGAGAGCCTTACTGGTTTTCCGGCCAGTCAATTGCCTAGCAGACAATAATTCCAACTACCCAATCGTGACGCCCTGTCATCACTGACGGCTCTTCACGAAACGGCGCATGTTTTGGTTGCCGACAATTCTGAAAACGGCCCACGGCGCTGTACCGATGCCCTGATAGTCGACAATGAGAGACCTCTCCAACAAATAATAGGCGGTCGAGTTCAGACGTCGCGGCTCCCACTGATACAGCTGTGCGATTTCTTCGCAGGGATCGGGAAACTTGGGGTCGCTCAGGATGTCCGCCGCCAACCGAAGTGCATCGTCGGCCGTATTCCACGGCTTCCAGTAGCGATCGAACTCGGCAAACAGCGCCCCTTCTACCAGAACGTGACCGGTCGAAAGCCGGAGAAAACCGGAGAGCTCGTGGATGGCGTCTTCGGTATCTTCGACACTGAGCCCAACTTCCTTGACCAGTTCATCGACTTCGCAAATTGGGTCGCCGAATAACCCGTTCTCAGATCTTTCCACGAAGTATCGCGCAATAGCGTTGGCCGCAGCAGAATATACGGTCTGCGATGCCTTGCTGTTTTGCACGACTGGGGGCGCGGGCCCTCGCGGCGGTTTGCGCGTCAGTGCGTAGATATCATTGATCAACTGCGCAACATCGGCATCGGTCGCAACCGACGCGGACGCAATACCCGAAAGCAATGGCGGCAGTTCGGACGGCGGCAGTTCGTGACGAACGGGAAGAAAGCGGCATTGGTCATTCAGCTTGCGAATGAGGCCCGCGTCCATTTCCTGGTTAACCCAAGGCTTGTTGATAGAACGTGGTGTGAGCAAGACGAGAAAATGCGTGCAGCCTCCAATTCCCTCGTCGATTTTCTGCCGCAGGCTATCACCGGACGAGATGCACCACTTGTCCCACCACACTTCGATGCCAGCGCCCTGAAGCGCTTCCGCGACACGCTGCGCGATATCGATGTCTTCGGATGTATAACTGATGAAGACGTGCGGCTGGCTCTCTGGCGTCGCGCCAAGTTCGCCCGCTGATTCGAGACCCAGCCGTGCGTTGACTAGCGCAACAAGGGCTGGCGAGCCCTCGACTTGGATTTTCAGGTCGTCAAGACTGTTGCCGCGAATGACGATAGTCGGGAATTCGCCTGTGTCTGGATCGCGAATGTTGCCGACCTTTTCGCGAATTTGATTGCGGATACTCTCTAGTACTGATGCCATCACAGCATCCTTGAGATTGCGGGGATCTAGCGCTTTGTCCCCCATTGAAAATTTGATCACGGGCAGACCTCTTTGCGGAGAAGCTCTTCGCGTTTGATGCCGGCGGACAGTGGTATTACGGTATCTTGCTTGATCCCGTCCGCACTCTAGGTAACGCGATTTATGGCCGATAAGCCGAAAATTCGGTTGAACATCGATGTCTCGCCAGAGTTAGCTCGACAGCTTGAAGAGTTGGTGGAGAGCTTTGGTCGGACTTCGAAAACGGAGCAGATTCGCCGCGAGGTGGCCGTTCAACTACTCAAGCGAACGCGAGACATCCATACGCAGGGAAGCTTCGCTCTTCATACAGACATCAAGCCTTCGGCCTTGCTAACCACAGGGGTACTAGACGGTCTACAAGGTGTTTACGATCCCGGATTAAGGGAGTTTCTCCTTAAAGTCCCTCATCATGGTTCAGCGAGCACAATTGAACCTGAAGCAGAAGCCGCCGAGAAGCCGGTTTCCACGCTTGTTATGTCAGCGCTCATCGTGCCCGAATCCACTGTCGCCGATGGCCTCAGCATTCAAACAATAACCCTCTCGTGGCAAGCGATCGTCAAGCACCTGGAGAAAAACTGGGATCACGCGCACGAAATCCCACCGGAAAAATGGGAAGAAATCATCGCGGGCGCCTTCAAAGCGGAGGGCTATGATGAAGTAATTCTGACACCACGCTCGGGCGATGATGGTCGAGACGTGATTGCGATAAGGAAAGGTATCGGGACTGTAAAGATATTGGGTTCGGTGAAGGCATACGGACCTGGCCGTTTGGTGCGCCACGATGATGTAAGGGCACTGGTAGGCGTACTTGCGATGGAGCCAGATTCGTCGAAAGGCATTCTCACGACCACCTCAGACTTCGCGCCAAAGATCTATACGAATCCGAAGTACGCAGCGCTCATGCCGACACGACTCGAACTGGTTAACGGGAAACAGCTTCAAGAGTGGCTGGTGAGGCTGGCAAAAAAGAGCCCTTAGGAACAATCATCCGAAATTTGACGCATCAAATTGCCAGCTGGGGCCCTTTCTCATTGAAATTCCAATGGATAGCGCCGGGAACCGCCTTGTCGATGTTCCACATCTGTTCTAACCTGCCCGGATGCCGTTGTCGCCGGAGAAAATCGCCGATCTGAGGCTGAAGCAACTGGAGATGCTTCAGGGGGTGGTGACGCGCATGGCGGCGCAGTGCGCGACCCTGAAGAACTATTGCGTCACCATCTCGGTCGCCATCGCCGGCTTCGCCATCACCCTGCAGCGCCCCATCGTCGCCTTGCTGACGCTGGTGCCGATCCTCGCCTTCGCCTTCCTGGACGCGCGCTACCTTCAGGTCGAGCGCCGATTTCGGAAGCGATTCGACGCAGTCACCGCAGAAGGCTGGGACACCCCGCCCGGCTTCGACATGGGCAACAGGAATAACCCGGTTTCGCCATATTGGCCTGCCTTCTTCAGCTGGTCGGTGGCGGGATTCTATCTGCCGTTGGCAGTCGTAGCAGTCGTGGCGGTAGGCATTGCAAGGCAGGTCTATGACAAGCTCCTATGACAAGAATGAGCTGGTGAATGCGCTGCTCGGCAAGCCGATGGCGCCGACCACGGAATCGGCGTTCGGCTCGGGTCTCACTGCTCCTTTCGGTTCGGGCCTCCTCTCACCGTTCCTTGCGCCAACGCCGCCGCCGTCAAACGGTCTGGCTGGCCTGGTAAACGCTTTCGCGCCGTCGTCACCTTCCATCGATGCCGGATCGGGCCTGCTCGGCGCCTATGGGCTATCGACGCCCTCGACCACGCCGAACCCGTTCGCGCCCTTTCTCACCCCTGCCCCGGCCCCCCCGCCAGCGCCGCCTCGTTGGCCCCTGCCCCGGCTCGCCGACCTGGTTGCACCACCTGTGGCGCCTCCAAGGCCGGCACCGACGTACGCGCCGGCCACGATCAAGCGGAAGGGCTTTTTCTCCTTCCACTACGCCGACATCATGCGCGTCAACAACGTGCGCCAGTCTTGGAAGATCAATTGCCCCGGCCGTGAGGACAAACGGCAGTTCTTCGACCGCAGCCTGTGGGAGTCGGTCCAGCGCAAGAACCCGGAAGGTCTCAAGAACCTGATTCGGACCGGCATGACCCACGCCTCCGTGGTCTGCGTGCTGGTAGGCACCGAGACTTGGGTGCGGCCGTGGGTCAGGTACGAAATCGCACGCTCTGTTATCGACAAGAAAGGCTTGCTGGCCGTCCACCTCAACAGCCTGCGGCATCATCAGCGCCAAGCCCCAGATACGCACGGAGATAACCCGCTTGACTACATGGCTGTGGGGTGTCCGAAGCAGGCTGGCGCGTACTACCTCTATGAACGAGTAGCGCGGCAGGTCGTGCAATATGGGCAGGTTACCTGGGAGTGGCAGTGGGAGAAGTACAGCAAGTACATCTCACCCGTATCTTTGCCGAAATACATGCAGGCAAACCCGCCGAAGGTGGGTTTTGTGGTACTAATTTCCGACGTCACGGCCACCTATGACTACGTTGCTGAGGAAGGCCATAAGAACATCGGCGCCTGGATCGATACGGCGGCTCTGCGGGCGGGCCGCTAACCCAACCTTGGAGATGCAGCCCCGCCCGATCCGTTCGGGGCGCAGTCACTCACCTCAGCATCAACTTCATCCTTCTCGACGCGATAGACCTGAACCAAAATTTTTTTCACTTTGGCGAATGGATCAGGCTCAGTCGTCCTTAAGCAACTTCCAAGGCTCGATCCCGAGGCCATTAGCAATCCGCGCCACGTTATCGATCGACACATTCCTTTCGGAACGCTCCACCCCGCTGAGATAGGTCCTGTTCAGTCCACTCTCATGCGCGAGCGCTTCCTGACTCAGACCACGCGCAGCCCGAAGCCGACGCATGTTCTTCGCCAGGATGTCTCGCAGGGGCCCTTTGTGTGTCCGTTTCACAGGAACACATCGGCCAAACTGACGCCTTTAAGGCGACCGCTTTTAAGTTACATTCGACCTCGGAAATTGCTATCGTCGCAAAAGGCGAATGAGGGCTCAACGGGCGGATGACGTGAACCTTTCGACAGGATCAGTAGAGGCGTTCTTGGATTTAGAGGACGGCGACGATATCCTCGCTCACCGGTCATATAGCGCCGGCTATCGGCTTATCGAAACCGGCGAGGTCGTCTGCGCGGTGAAGCTACCCGCCGCGCTAGCTGAATCGGCAATTCTTCGGCGATCGAAGACCGCTATTGTCCTAACACCGACGGGACAAGTCGAAGCATCGTCGGGCGCGGGCTCAGCAACTGAACAAGTCGACAGCCTAGTTGCTCGGACTGTCGCCGACGACAACCTCCGAATGGAAGAAGCTACGCCCGCGGAATTGGAAGCTCTACTTCATCGCCTTGAACGTTCCGTGGACCTGGTAAAGCGAGCAATTGCACGGTTCGCGCAACTCTGAGTGCCTCCATCCCAAACAAATGGCGACCCCGATCAAACGCCGAGAAGGACTGTTCGTCTCTCGTCCACATTCCTATTCCACGAGGCAGGTCGAACGAGCTTGCAGACTAGTTTGCGCAGAATATTGAGCGGCTTAGGCGCGTGTTGGCGACAAGCGTTGCACCAATGGCAACAAATCTTGGATGTGCAGACAACCACTTAGCCGCTCTTCGGCGCCAGTGCTTTTATCTTGCCTTCCTAATCGGGCGGACAAAGTCAACTCCCTCCTGCAGATTTTCTCGACTTCTCGCAGAACAAGCATCGCTGCTTCCCTCCATCTACACGCACAAGTCTCGCCACAGCCGCGCTTGCGACGGGCATTCACCAGGCGGGGTCCATGCGTTCCTTCGCGTTCAGCACCAGGGCCGTCGCATGCTCTTCATCAGGTTGGTAAACAGGGCTGTCCAAGCACTTTAGCGCTCTCATCCCCGAAGGGCGGCAGCAGGCAAGAGATAGCGGACATTCCCCGTTTCGCGGCCCCGCCAGGGGACGCTCACCGCGCGCGCGGATCTCTAATTTCCTTCCCTCCTCAGCATGCTGGGGAGTCGCCCCAGCGGCCTTCCTATGCTCGTCTTTCCAGTCGTTACTGCACGGGCTTCAGGCGCAGCCGTTGCGTGACCTTGGCACCAAATCCGACGTGGAAGTCGGTCTCGCTGACCCACATCCGGTGAAGAATGCCCGCGAGCTTTCGCGCTACTGCCGTAATCGCACACAGCATGCTCGACCGCTTGGCAATTCGCAAACCCCACGCCCGCAACGCCGACCATTTTCTGACCCGCAGCAGCAGACTAGCAGCTGCCTCACAGAGCGCCTCCCGCACGGAGATGTCGCCCTGTTTACTGATATGACCTTCGAAGTCGATCGATGTACCGGACTGGTGGCGCCTCGGCGTCAGGCCAAAATGGGCGCCCACCGTACGCGAGCGGGTAAAACGATGAGGGTCATCGACGCCAACCTTGAATGACAACGCCACCACCGGACCGACGCCCGGAACCGTCATCAGACGCCGGCAAACAGGATCATGCTGGACCACCTGCAGCAGCACGCGATGCAGCCGATCATAACCTTCGAGGATGGCGCGGCGCACGTCGAGCATGACCTGGATGGACATCACAAAAATCGGATCGCTGTGCTCGATCAGCTCGCGGATGCGGTCCTCAAAGGACCCTCGGGCGACGGCCCCGACGAGCAAACCATAGGCCCGCAAAGCGCCCCGAACATGGTTCTCGAGGTCAACCAGCTTGCGCTTCAACAGCTTCCGGTTGGTCAACAATGTGCGCATTCTCTGCATGTCGATATTCTTGACATGCACGGCGCGGTACCAGCCCAACCGCATCATCTGCGCGATGCCGCGTGCATCGTTTCGGTCGGTCTTATTGCGCATCGTCGATAGCGAAACGCGCATGTGGCGTGCCTCCACGACAACGATCGGCACCCCAGTGGGCTGCAACTCACGGTACAGCCAGATGCCCAGCGATGACGCCTCGACCCCTACTCTATCGAGGCGATCCGCGTAGCCCTCAACAGCGGAGCGGATCGCCGCTGGCTCCGTGCTGACCTTGACTTCGCGGACTGTGAGACCTTCGCCATCGACGATGCAAACGCTGGTTTCTTCAAGGCCGACGTCCAATCCAACGTACAATTTCATCGGAGCTCTCCCTTTTGGCAACGACCTTCCAAGTCGTTGCACCAGGCTCCGGATTCGGCCACCACCTTCCTATCCCCGTGCACCGGTATCTCGAAGCCCGATTTGAAGAGCCCTCTTAATCGGTCGTCTGACCTGCTTCATCTGACCCATTTTCGCTTCCTCTCTCTGCTGTGACAAGACCTTTGCATCGACGCCACGCAGCGTCACGAGATACGAGAGTCCGGGTGCGCCGTGCACTCTTGCGCGCTCATCGACGGTCCAAAAATCGCTGCAGCAAGGCAGCTGGCAACCGTCGCGGCGCCGTTTTCATCGGTGTGACGGAGCCACATCACAGGCACTGCCGCGTGGTCCAATCGCACCACAAGGGGCGTGGCCACAAGCAAGATAACGTGCGTTCCGTCGTCGTGGATCTGCACCAGGTCTCTTCCGCCAGTGGCGGAGCTCCGTGTTCAAAGCGTTGCGTTGATCGTGTAATCGAGCTCTCAAATTCCTCCCGCGGGCGTCAGGCGTGAGCCCTCAGCAGCTTGCGTTCCTTGGCGGCGGCGCGCGCCTTGACATCGGCCTGGGACGCGTCCGGGTCGCCGCAATAGAAGGTGCCGTCGACCCACATCGCGTGCATGATGACAGCCAGTTTGCGCGCCACCCGCTACCGATGCCTTGCGATGGGAGGCGCGCTCGGCGAGCGCCAGCCCCCAGCTTTTGACCTTGTCCTTCTTCTTGTAGCGGGTCAGAAGCGCGCTCGCCGCCTCGTACAAGGCGCGCCGCACATCGGCATCGCCGGCCTTGCTGATCCGGCCCTGGACGTCGATCGAGGAGCCGGACTGCCAGCGCCGCGAGGTCAGGCCAAAATAGGCCGCGACATCGCGCGAGCGCCTAAATCGGGAAGGATCGTCAATGGCGGTCATGAAGCTCAAGGCCGCGATCGGGCCGACGCCCGGAATCTGCATGAAGCGCCGGCACAGCTCGTGGCCGGCGACCAGCTTCACGACCAAATTGTGCAGCCGGCAGTACTCCTTCCACAGCGCTGCGCGCGCGTTCAGCATGGCGTCGATCAGCTCGGCGACCAGTGCATCCTGTGCCACCGCGTCGCGCACGGCCTGCGCAAACCGCCCCGCCCGACCCGGTTCAGACGGATGCCGAACGCCTTGAGCGAATGCCGGACCGCGTTCTCCAGGTCCAGAAACTTGCGCTTCAGATTGCGCCGGTGGGTCAACAACAACCGCAGCCGGTAGCACGGTTCGCTCTTGATATACGCCTTGCGGAACCAGCCCGTGCGCATCAAATGTGCGATGCCGAGCGCGTCGGTTTTGTCGGTCTTGTTACGCTGCGCTTTCAGCGCCGCGCGGACGTGAAGGGTCTCGAGGCACACCGCCGGCAAGCCCAGTTTGATGAGCTCCGGATGCAGCCAGGGCGACAACGATCCAGCCTCATGGCCGAGCCGCCGCAAGCGGCCAAGATACGGTTTGAGCGCCGCCTTGATCGCGTCCGGATCGGTCAAGACCGTCGTCTGCAGCGCCACACAGCCCTTGTCGTCGACCACGCAAATCGCGCTCTCGTCCATGCCGACATCCAGTCCACAGAACCATTCCATCGCACGCCTCCCGCGTTGCTGAGGCAGCGCAGTGTGGGGGATATTCAGCCGGCGAGCCACGCCATCAGCCGCGAGTCCCGGCGCAGACCGATTACGGGCGGCACTCCCTTCCGCTGCTTTTTTGCTTTCCTCTCTTTTGCGATAGCGATCGTTACCCGCAGGGCCGAGACACCGTAGGGTGACTCGGTGAGAAGCGAAGCGACGAGTAGAGCGCGGACCGAAGGCATCGCCCATATGACATCAGCACGCTAACTTCGTAGAAAAAAGCGAGCGCTCGGCACGCTTCCAAGCCGTCAATTGAAGCCTCTCAGCCGTCCATCGATTGGCACAAATTCCAATGCCGAGCAGCGATTTTCTGTCTCGAAATGTTGAGAAAAGATCTTCGAACAACCGTCCGTCTCAAGGCACAATTTCACTCCGAGCGAGTAGATTTCTTCAAACAAAATGGGACGTCTCGCAAGCTGCTCAGCCCCGCCTGCGCCCCCTACTTGGAGTCAGTCGAGGGCTGTCCCGTACCCATCGGCGATATTCCCAGCCTGCTGTCCCGCAGACGAAAAAGGGCTCCCGCGCGATGCGCGAGAGCCCAACATTTTGATCTAATCGACAGGATTCCAGATCAGGAAGAAGCTGCCGTCGCCGTTAAGCCCAACCGTTCGACCAAGGTTGGCGCAGAGCTTGCGGATCCCAAGACCAGGTGCCGCCAGTGACAGGCTGATGTAATCTCTTCCTCGGCTTTCGCCGCGCAGAATCCGACCGGATCCGACCTCAAGCCCCTGAGTGAAGATGCGGAAATCGGGTGCAATATCACCGGACTTGTCGCGGTTCGGAACGATGTCGATATCAGCGCAGATTGGCAGGAATTTGAGCTGGCCTCTGAAGCCGCCGTGCATCGTGCGGGTGACGAATCCGATCGCGGTCATGGTCTGTCTCCTTCGTTGCCGCAAGGGCCGATGCCCTGCGATGGCGAGACCCTGATGGCGGCCGGCCCCCATCCGAACCCTTGGGGCGAAGCGCAGCGGCGCACCCGAGCGCGCTCCTTTTTTGCAGCGAAGCGGCCGCGAGGAGCCGGCTTGCCGGCGGGGAAAAAAGGAAGCGTGCGAGGGTTTCGGATGGGGGACGGCTGCCATAGGTCGTAGCGCTATGAGTAGGGAATCGTGACCTCCAAACGTGGGAGCCAGGCCTTCCGCGGAACCCCATTCACCCGCGTAAACGGCGCGTGCACAGCGACTTGGCAGGCAATTCACAACTCGATCTTCTCGCGATCCAGACCGGGCTATTTGGCTTGGCGAGCGGCTTGGTTTCGCATCTTGCGGCGTGGTCCTGTTGTCGGCCATCAAGTCAAAGCCCGCAGGATTAGTCGACCTCACAGATGGCGATTGAGCTCGCGAAGCCCCCAACGAAAACGCGCCCAGGAGCCCGATTCACTTCCAACGCAGAGCCTCGAACGGTCTCGGAGTCGCGCAACGCATCCGTAGCTGCGCGCCCTTCTACTTCTCTTGAAAGCGACGCAGTAAACGCAAAAAGGCCTCGCCTCCGAAGAGGCGGGGCCGATGATCCCCGGCGTCAGTCGCCGCTGCGGCGCGACCAGATTAGGGTGTACCCCTCCTCGCCCTCGACTTTGACCAGCGAGGCGTAGATCGGAGCGGGGAAGCTCGGATCGTCCAGCTTGACCGAGAAATATTCGCGATCGCTGTCGCGAACTGTCTTCTTCCAGGCGGCGCCAAATTCGGTCGCTCCTGCGAAAATCCGGTAGTCGGGAGCGTTGTCTTTGTCCTTTTCGGAGGCCGTGAACTTGGCCTTGATGTTCAGCGTCAGGGTCTTGATCGAGCCGGTGTAGCCGTTGTCCGAAGCGGTGAAGGTGCCGATGGTCGCCATGGTAATCTCCGTCTGTCTGTTGTTCGGGCCGCGCCTATGGCAGCCTCGATGGCGATCCTTGGCCGGGGGAGCGATCGGCCCGCAGCCCTTGGGCCCGCAGCGCAGCGGAGGACGGCGAACGCCTGCTTTTTTGTCTCGCGCGAGGAATGCCGCCGCTTGGCGGCAGGGGAAAAAAGCAGGCGTGAGCTGTTGCGGGAAGGCGATCGAGGCTCTTGCCGTCCCTCGGGCCAGATGAGCCATTCGTGGATGCGTTGGACGCGAGCCCTTGACCGAACTGACGGTCATTGCCCTGGCTGCCAACGTCCAGTACAGCATCGGAAATCGGCCGGATCGATCAGAGAAAAATTGGCGTCTGCACCTCATGGCAGGGTCAAAAAGCGCCGGGCAGCGAGAGCGCACACACCACATTCTCGAAGAGGGAAACGGCGGCACTGACTGGGACGATGCGCTCGAATACGCTCTCGATATGCGAGGTCTGGACACCATCCGGTCCCCAACTCGATCGCCTCGCCATGGCCAGAAAGGGAAGCGCGGCTGAGCCTCATAGGCCGCTGCAAAAGGCGTAGATCAACCGACCGTGGCCCGCATTTGGAGACGGGCTAGCGCGCGTCACCGCCCGCGTCGTTTCAACTAAACCGGCCGCGCGCCGTCAGGCGCGCGGCCGCAAAATCTGATGCGCCGAGGTCGTCTTTGCGGCCCCGGCTCACTCTTATTCCGCTGCTTGCGAGCAGAACTGATGGCGCTGCGCCGTGTCTGGCGCATCAGCATTATCCGCCGTCTTTGGCGTGCGCAGCAACGGCGGCAACCAATCAGTTGCGGCCAGCAACTGCGCGGCGGCGGCAGCCATCTCGGTCTTTTTCATCCCCGACAAGCGCTCGGTCGTCCCCAGCTAACGCCTTTGCGGACGGCGTCCAGAATGCGCGCCTTGGTGATGCGCCCGACATAGCTCTGCACCGTCGGCCGCCAGTATCCGGTCATGTCGAGGGCGACGGCCTCGGCCAGACGGCTCGCCGCCGCCAACGCGCGCGGTCGCAGGTCAAATGCCAATTTGACCGAATTGACCGTCAATGCCACGCAATGCGCGAACAGCGCCATGCGGCTGTCGTGGTCCAGTTCGACCACGAACTCCCATAGCTTGGCAACGTCCCGGGGGCATTTGCCTCGCCCAATTGGCATGGCGATCCGACCACGCTTTGCCGGCCGGAGTGTCCTCGATCCCGACCGCATGCACGGTCAAATCCGTCTTGACCGGCTGGATGCCAATGACGCGGGCATTGGCCCGATATAGAAGATTTGTGCGGCCAGTGCGTAGGTGACGGCCACGATAGCGACGTCAGGCTGCTCACTTAGATTGAGACGCGGTCCCAAGGTGCGATGCGCAGTGAGGTCGCGAACCAGCGTATCGGACAGCCGCTGTTCCTCCTCATTCTTGTTTTCTCCGTCCTCTCCTTCTCCATCGCGTCCGGCGTGATCGTGTTCTCCACCCTCCTCATCCGAGGCGTGACCGTTGCCCTCCTGCCCGTTTTCGGCACGGGGTTTATCGTCCTCTGCGCGGACGAAACCGCGCTCGATCCTGACCGAATCATCATGATTGAGGACCACGAACGCACCGCCGCGCGCGACATCATCGGACGCGTAGGCCTGCCGTTTCGCCTCCAGCTGCTCGATTTGGGTCTCCAGTTCACCGAACCGGGCATCCACCTCATCGGGAAGTTCGTCCGCCGTTTGATGCTGTTCAGTCAGCCAGTCGAACTTGGTTTGGAGCGCATGAAGGGCGGAGCGGTCTTCCACCGAAAGCTCGACCGGATGCGGATAGGTGCGGTGCATGCCGTGGGCCTGCGGCAATCCAGATGGGGCTCGGTCCATTTCCACCCCTCAGCCGCCCGCAACGCGTCCGCCGCCCGACCAAGCCGTGCCGTCACCAAAGAGATCAAGCAAAGCCACGTCTTCGAGATAACCGCCGCTATCCTCGGTGCAGAGGTCGCGCAGGATCGTACCGCCCGCCTCTACATAGGCCTTGAGCCCGACAAACCGCGCGCGGCGATCCGTTGCGGCGACATGGGTTTCTGTGAGGAGACGACGGATGGTGCTGGCATCGCGGTCGTAGGACAGCCGCTCATAAACGCCCTCTTGCCGGGCTTGATCGTCGGTAATGGCAAAGGCCATCAACTGCTCAGGGGTCAGATCGCCCTCGCGATACAGCTCGATCAGTCTGGGCGAAACTGCCCCCAACCGCAGCCGTTGCCGCACCACATGCGGCGTCACCCCGAAGCGCGCGGCGATCTCTTCAGCACCAAAGCCGCGCTCCTCCGCAAGCCTCCTGAACGCCTCGAACTGGTCGGCGGGATGCATGTTTTCCCGGGTGACGTTCTCGTCCAGGCTGATCTCATGGGGATCATTCGCGGTGTCGATGATGCAGCGGATCGGCTCGGTTTTCTTGATCTCCTTCCGCTTCGCCCGCAAAAGCTGGGCAAGCCGCCTGCCCTCGCCGATGGTCACCAAATAGAACTCCGTGGCCGCTCCGTCTCCATCCAACTCCGGCTCAACCACCAGATTCTGCAGGATGCCCTTGGCGGCAATACTCGCCGCATAGCCCTCGATGGCCGCCTCACTGTGCGGCGTCTTGCGCGCATTGTCTGGTGACTTCTTCGGCTTGTTGAGCGGAACCAGAACCTCCGTCCCGCTCGCGGCAGTGATTTCAACGTATTTTCACCTGTTCAACGAGCTTTGCCGACAAGATCATTCTTCGTTTTGCTTTCATGGGTGCAAGGCGCACCACGCGCCTGCCCCCCTGCCCGTCGGCGAGACCAGGGGGTAGCAAGTGCCAGGGCGACCCGAGCGGAGGGGGATCGCCCGCCCGCGAGGGCCGCTCGAAGAGCGGGTCTGCACAAGCGTGCGCCTTTGTAGTTGCAAGTCGTCAGAGTGGAAAAAGCGCGGAAGACCGGGGATACCGTTCGGGCCGGCGCCGGCAATAGCCGGCGCTTTACCCTGGCTCGCGCGAGGGGCGGAGCCCCTGAGTTCAAGTGTCGGAATGTTGAGGAAGCCAGCGCAGGTGAGAACAAGAGGCACCCGCAGGAGGGTCAGCATAGCGCCGACGCGGGACGCGGCGGGACCCGGGACCGAGTGCAGTCGCGAGACCGGTTAACAAGGCACCCGCGCGACGGGCAGTGCTAGCGGTGCCGCGAAGCGGCAGCCCTTCGTGGGGGTGCCTCCGGCGAGCGACACATTAATATCTCTTGCGCGAAGGATCGAAGCCGAAGGCCGAAACGCGACGCGCTCGGTTCACAAGAGCCCCGTGCGGCAATAGCCGCACGCGCCCAGATCGAACGGCATGTAACCAAGCATCGCGAAGCTGGTCTACGTCAAAGTACGACCAGTGACGAGGCAAACCAGAATGCGGGTTTTGCCACAGGCCGCTTCCTCCGGACTTGCGACCCACGCGACTTTGCAGTTTCGCGTGGCCGAGCCAAGCACAGGGTGGCTTTCGCATCCAGATCAGCCGTCACGGGCCACATGGGAGGCTAGGAGCGCCTGCAAACGCACCAGGCAATTGCTGGCCAAAGGCAAAGAGAGCGCCTTTGTTCCATGCTGGGCCAGCCCGGCTTGCTGTCGTCATTGGACAGCAGCTTAACCCAACGATGTATGTGGACGTTCAATCCTAGAAGTACCGGCACAAGGAAACGACGCAAAAGGCCGAGTATCTGCCTAGGGAACCTAAATCTACTTTTCGGCGCGCTCCTTCGGGAACCGCTCTTGGGCACCGAGCCTTTGCACCTTAGATACATCACCGATCGCGCTTGCACACTCAACATCACCGCAACTGGTTTAGCCAACTCTGAAGATCGACATAATCTCGTAAGCTGAGGCGCGCCTTGATCTCCTTTTGGAAAGACTTCGCATCGCGCGTGAACGATGACGTTGTCACCAAAATTCCAGCGGTCGCTTTCGTATGCTCTAACGTCCCGTAGAGGGATCTCACGAGTTGCACACCTACGGGCCTATCGGGCGCAAACTTTTTGCATTCTACTAGATACAGAAACTGACCCAGATCGTCATTTTTTGCGGCATATATATCTAGGCCACCATCCCTGGTCGCTGGTGTTAGCGTGACGGAATATCCTAGCCGCTCTAAAACATGGGCGACTAGTTCCTCGAATTGACGCGGTGACATCGAGTGCATTGACGTTGGGTCTTTCGCAGCCATTTGCAAAAGCGCTGCATCAGCAGCAAGGACATGAGCAAGGACGGCACCTTCCCGCCTTCGCGCCAATGACTTTCCGTCCGGTCCAATTAAGCCCGAGTAGAAAAAATCGGTCAGTAAATGCCGACGCTCAAAGATCATCGTCAAGCGGGCACGCAATGTATCGCCTGAAAAGCTCTTTCGAAATACCTCGCTTGTGAGGCCCATAGTAGCCTTCAAGGCCGAGGCTTTCTCTTCCCATTCGGCGAGCCAATCCTTATTTCCTTCAAAGAAGGAGTCGAGAGCGTATTGATCCAGCGCCAACCCGAAATGCCGCAGAACAGCCTCGCGAAAATGCAATCTATTGAGCGGACCGAGCTTAATGAAGTGGTCAACATTGTCGAGCTTTTCATCGTCGGTCGTCACAATCAAAAAACACGAATTAGGCAGCAATTCGCGAAGAACACTTAGGTAATAGTCCGACTCGTCAAAAAACCCGTCTATGAGGACGAGATAGCGTGCAGAAAAATTCCTCGCAACACGTTTACAGAAGCGCAAAAGATTTCCCGAGACGATGATTGGCATCGGGTCGCACTCTGGCGTGCTGATCCTAGCGAGATCTCCATCCGCTTGTCCAATTTTCACAATCGTACTGCGTTCCAGCGCACCCCGGCGCTTCATTTCATAAAACTCTCGAGTGTCCATTCCTCCGAGCCGCAGGGTGTCGGCGAAATGCCCTCTATAATCATGCGAAAATTTCTCAATGAGGCTCGTTCGTCCGTGCCCCCGTGCCCCTGTAACCGCGATAACCCGCTCGCCACGTCGGAAAAAACCAGAGGCGATGCGTTCGATTTCGTCCACACGGTTCACAAAAGTGCGCAATGGATTGACATTGTTCTCAAACACCGACGAAAAATATTCAGTCATGGTTTCGCTCGATCAATAGCGCGACGGACCGACATAGTATGCGAAATAGGCGAAGCCATTCTTAGCATCGCGCCACCGAACTAAGCAGGGGAATCAACTCGAAGGACTTCTTCGTCACACCAAAAACTTCCACACCAGGGTCACCTGCAGCCGCGTGGCGTCTAGGCCATCCAACTTCGATCCTCACGCTTATACACGGTGTCGCTCGCCGGAGGGACTCGCCGAAGGGCTGCCGTTCCAGCCCACTGCCTGTCGCCGCCCCGGGGTGCCTTAACCGGTCGCGCGACTGTATTCGGTCCCGGGGACCGCGTCGGCGCTATGCTGTCCCTCCAACGTGTACCTGGTTTTTTAGACGGCGTAGTCATCTTCGACGGCCGTTTAAGCGCTGCGAGGAGTGCTTCGCCGATACCGTCGGAACGCTTCTGCACAAACCGCAATAATATTATCGGCCGTCGGACTCTGTCTCAAGAGCACACTAGAAATCCGCATCAAATCGGATACGGAGTGCGACCTCTTGCAATGTCCAGCGGCACTCAGTCGGATGGAGTTAAGAAGTACGGGATGATTTAAGCTCCCATCTAGCAAACCTTCGAAACATACCGAAGCCGCGCGTTTAATCGCCTCACGACGCTTTCCAACCGAACGTCTCAGGCGCACCCGTTCTCTGGTCGTAGAGCTGCACTAAACCGCCATCATCCGTCACCTCGTGCAGACTAACGCCGAAGCGAAAGTTGCACGTCACTCTGTACAAATCGACATCCTTCGATTCGGCCAGCCACGCTTTCACCTCGGGTGAAAGTTCTAGCTCTCGGGCAGTGTGCGCGACCAGAAAGATGACGGTCCTAACTTCCTCGGACATTGGGTGTGAATCCCATCCGCAGCCCGTGATGCACTGTGCTCGCCCCTCAATCACCTCGTCGAGGTCAGCCACATCCAATTTGCGTGTCGGCTTGTAGATATAAGTGATCAGCAGTATCTTGCCGTCGTGCCGCGCCAACTCGGTGAAATAGTAGAAATCCCGCGGTATTTCGAGAACCTGTGCGATTTTGACGCCCGGAAACTTCTCCATAACAAGTCGATACAGCGCGAGTGGAATTACGTCGTCTGCGAGTGGACGCGCGACAACATTCATAAGGTCATGCTTACACTCAACGGTAAGTGTCTTAGATTTTGGAACCACAACAGACCACCCCTTCTGGTGGCGTTCAACGTACTGAGGCTCGATGGGTATCCAGTAGCAGATCCGGCTATCTGGATTGCAAAGGACAAGCACCACAGGCAGCGAGTGCTCTAGCCAGTAGTTCAGGTGATTAAAAGAGCCGCGATAGATGTACCCCTCGGAGGTCTCCTCGCTAAAAAAGGAATGCCCGCACTTGATCTGAACGGCGAATGTCCGCCCCCGCGACTCTCGGTTGGGATCAACGACTTCCACAAGCCCATCGATTCCTAGATCGTCCCTCGAAACATCGCGAAATAGCCAGCCAAGCGCTTCGTGCACCTGCGTTTCAACCATACGACGCCCCTTATTTCCAAGTTCAGCAGTCACCGCGTATTCAGGATACTCTTCGTCCACAGCACTCACCATTTGACCGAGGGCTATCGCGCCACCAAACCGATATTTTTACAGGTTAGTCACGATCCTTGAGCTGTCCAGCTTCTTTCCACAAAGCGCGCGACCTCCGGCACGTCTCTCGTGTTGGGAGGACGGCCCCCTTCCGCCACACTGCGCGGCAAGATGAGGTCGTCGCTGACCTCGAACGAAAATGGCGCCCCACCAGTCACTACTCAGGGAAATATGAACCCTTATATTCGACCGACTTTCTATGCGAGTTCTGCCAGCTAAAGATGCGTCGCCAATTCCAGATATCGACAAAAAGCATTCGCGAGTTGCATCTGTCGAGGCGTTCTGCATTCCACCTCGAAAAGTCGAGGAGATGCTACGATGGCGCAGATGCATTTCGCGCGCGAAGTCGCCACGTTCAGCCGGTTCGCACTATAGAGAAACTCCATTCCGCGGGGAGCGTCTAGGTAGCTGGACGTCGTCATCGAAAAGATCACGATGGGGGCTTCGCGTCCCTGGAACTTGTCCACGGTCCCGATGCGGGCGCCGGGAATGCGCTCCCGAAGCTCGAACACCTGCGCGTTGTAGGGAGCGATAATCAGGATCTCGCTCAAACCGACCGGTGCCTCGACGCCGTCGCGATCGGTCCAGGTCGTTCGGGTACCTAGAATCTCCGAGACAAGCTCGCGGATCGCGTCGGCTTCCTCCCGCGACGAACTCTGATTGCCGTCATGCGTCACCGGTAGATAGCGGAGACCGGCGCCGCAAATTCTACCACTCGACCTGATCTCCTGATTTTCCAGACCGGGATGAGGATGCAGACGGCCGTCGTAGAACATCTCGGAGTTGAACGAGCAGATTTGCGGATGCAGGCGCCAAGTCTCGGGGAGAAAGAGCCCTCGGTCGGGAGGCACGGTGGCGTGGGGACCGAGGATGTGGTCCAGAGAGGAGACGTCAGCTCCGTCGGGATGGCTCCCTTTGATCGGCTGTTCGAGTTGCCGTGGATCGCCCAATAGAACGATGCTCCGCGCGGTCTGCGAGACGGCGAGAACGTTCGCGAGCGACATCTGGGCAGCTTCGTCGATGAACAGAACGTCGACGATCCCCGTTGCGTCGGGTCGGGCCCAGAACCAGGCGGTCGCACCTCCGACCATGCAGTCGGAATTCAGCGCATCGAGAAACGCCGCGTTGTCCGTCGTGAAGCGCAGTCCCGGGAGATCGTCCTCCTTTTCGGACGGCTTCTGGATGCATTCGATCGAAAGGCTCTGTTGGCGGGCGGTGGAGACGACCTCGTCCAGAAGGTTGCGGACGACCTTATGGCTGTTCGCCGTGATCCCGACCTTCTTACCCTCGTTGGCGAGGGCACAGATCATACGAGCGCCGGTATATGTCTTTCCCGCCCCCGGGGGGCCTTGCACCGGAAAGACGCTGCTGTCGAGGTGGAGCGCTGTCCGGATCGCAGCCTCCATGGTCGTCTCACCGTCCACCTGGAATTGCTGCCCCATCAGTCGCGGAGCCGCCGCCATCAACAGATCACGGGCGGCGCGATAATCGCCTTCCCCGACCATTCCACGGTCGGCCACGTACTCGCCTATCCGCATCAGCGAGTCGGCGAGTACCTGAGTGCCGACGAAGCTGTGCGTGAAGACCGCCTCGGGATGCAACGAGGCCGTGTCTCCGCGCTTCTTGATGTCGATGGTACGATCGTCGAGCGACATCGCGACGACCCGTCCGAAATCGGCGCCGCCGACGCTGTGCAATTTGTCTTCGACGCGGATGTCGGTGTCCTGCAGCGCGAAGTGATACCGATGGATCGGGACCTTGGCAGTTCCGCCGACCTGCTGCAGGAACGTCAGTTCCGCGATCCCGTCGCGCTCGTGAAGCAGATCTTCGGCGGACAGGTCCCGCAGCCGAAAGTATTCCCACCAAACGGCCTTGTTCTCGCGCCCGTGCCAATCCAGCATGAACGCCAAAAGCCAGCGCGCTTGCTGCTCGGAGCTTCGTTCCGCGACGTCGTCCGGCACGCCCTCGGTTAGACGCCCGACGAGCGCGGCGACCTTCTTGTGCCATTCGTCGAGTTCGGCGCTGACCTCCGACGTCCCGGGCGCCGGCCGGTCGACTATTGCCCCGCCAGCGACGACCTCGGCCCGAACCGACTCGAGCCAACGTCGCAAAGCATCCGTGGAGGAGCAGTCGTCCCGGTTGTAACCCCTTATCGCTTCTTTGTCGGTTTCGGGTATGCCGGCGGCGTCCGACAACTCCAGTCGCGCCTGCGTCCGTGCCATCACCGCGCCGACGTCGTCGAGCGAAACGGTTCTGACGAAGGAATACAGAGGCTCGAGCTTCTTGATGGAGTAGCTCTCGACGCTGGCTCTGATGGCGTGGCGGACTACGGAATAGAGGTCGACGAAAGTTTCGGCGCGCAGCAGACTGTCGACCTCGTTCTCGCGCGTCGCATAGCGGCCCATAAGCCGTTTCATCGCGGCCGGTTCGTAGGGCGCGAAATGGTAGATATGCAGGTCTGGATAGGTTTTGAGGCGATCGGTCACGAAATCGACGAAACGCTCGAACGCGATCCTTTCTTCCTGTCGGTTGGAAGCCCAATCGCCGACGTACCGCGGCTGGCCGTCTTCGTCGGAGTACGTGTATCCGAAGAGGAATTCCAATCCGCCGTCACCTACGAACGGATCGCCCTCGAAGTCGAAGAATATGTCGCCTTGGGAGGGTTCGGGCAGCCGTGACAGGCCAAATCCTGCAATCGGCGGCAAGGTCTCGTAGAGCACCGCGCCGCTCTCGCGTCCTTCGACCTGTATTCGGGCCTGCTCGCGGATCTTCTCGAAACTTTTGACGTTTCCTCTCTCGGGTCTCCACTGCAGCGGCAACGGCAAGGCGGCGAGCGCAGCCATCGTCTCCACCCCATTCCTCTCCAGTTCGCCCATCTGCGATTTACTGATACCGGCGACGAGCGACATGTGATCGTCGGCCCTCCTTCGCTCGTCGCAGTGCCTCCGCCATCGGCATATCTCGCAGTGCTCGATAGGTTCGGGATAGACAGAGCCCAAGAGCGTCCCCGACACGGCTTCCTCTAAGCTGCGGCGGACATGCCGGTAGTAGGCTGCGTAATCGGCGACCCGATACGTCTCCGGCGTGAAGTTAGTGCCTGGCGTGACGACCAGCGCGGATGTCGGCTCGGCCTGTTGAATTTCGGACAAGAGGTCCGAATAGAGGGATATCTGAAGGATCGTGCTGCCCTTCGTCTGTCGCGCGAGCTTGGTGTCGATGACTTCGTACGACCAGGCGCCGAAGCGGCTCGGCGTTTCGACTCTCGTGGGGATGTCCGCACGGCCGTTCCAGCGCCCTACCTGCAACGCGCCCTGGACGATAATCGCGTCACCCCTTGCCATGGCAGCGCTAGTGGCCGCGAGCGAATTGGCGTCGACGCCGACACCTTCTACGACCGTCGCGACTCGACCGTCGGCCTTGAGATGCTCAACGAATTCACGTTCATGCAGCGAACCCCGCTCGGCCAGCACTTCGAGGATCGGATCCCAGATCTTGGGCTTGTCCAACTCGCCGTCCACGACCTTGAGGTCGAGCGACGTCAGATAGCGGCAGTTAAGGTGCCCCACCAGATCGCCGGCACTGAGATTGAGCGTTCCCGCGACTTTGTACATGTTTCCCCCGCTCGTTGGAGCGCGTCAGTGGAGTCCGTCCGCCTCGCATACGGTCCGCGCCATGCCGTTGATACCGGCTATGGCCGCGACGTTCTGTTTGGCCCACAACGCCTTGGCCAAGGGCTGCGGGACTTGCTCCCGGAACTTGCCGGCCGCCACGTTCTCGACGAACGCCGCTACCCCCATGGGGTCTACGTCCTCTGTATCTGCCAGGAGCTTCAACTTTGCTGAAGCATCGAACACGTTCGTTTCGGAAAGCGTAAGACCGAGGTCATGGACCTCTCCCGGAATGCCGACCATAGCGGCGGCGGCCCCAAAGACAGCGGTCGCCTGGGACCCCCGCCACAGAAAGACGTGAAGGTTCTTCTCCTCCTGCACACAGGTCGTCGTCTCGAGGCCGAGGGATCGGAACATCTCTCTTCCTTGTGCCAACAGCGAACGCCCCTTGTCGTCGAGATAGGGCGGCACGTCAGATGCCAGGTAGACCTGTCGCATCTCTGCCGCCAAGCGGTCGTGGAGACGCTCTCCGTTGGCCCGCTCGAACCGGGGCACCACGCCGCCCGGATGCGGCGCCACGAACAGAGTGTTCGTCTTTTCGTCGAGATCCTGCACGATCCAGCGTTGGCCGGCGAAGACGACCAAGCTGTCCTTATGGACGGGAAACGAAATCGGGAGAGTTCCGAGTGTCCGCCCTCCGACCGTTAGGCGCCATTCGTCGGGTGACTCGAACACGGCGAAGAAATTGCGCGATTGCACGATCCGCTCACCCTCCTTTCCGAGCATGATGGTGCCATCGCTTGCTTGCTCGACGAATTTGACCGCCTCCGAAGACAGATGTCGGAGCAGGTCCGCGAATTCGGCGACGGTTATCGATGCGAAGGGACCGGGGCCGCACAACAGATCGTACAGCGGTCTAGCTCTTATGCCGCCGCGTTCTGCGATAACCGACAGAATCTGGTGAATGAGCGTCGACGCCGTTTCGGGCACCTCGCCGGCCGGCTCAACGAACCTTTCCAAGAGCAACCTCACGACAGCGACCGACCGTATCGTGTTGGACCGAAGCCTATCCAAAATGCCCGAGTCCTGATCGATGTTGGGTTCGCGCACGTAGACCCGCAGGATCGACGGCGTGCCAGGCCGGCGCCCCGTGCGTCCTAGCCTCTGTTTCAGCGACGATAAGGATCTGGGCGACCCTATTTGCGCGACCGACTTCACCGATCCGATATCGATGCCGAGTTCCAAGGTCGACGTGCAGATGGCGGTCGTCGGAAGCTTCGCGTCCTTCAATCGGTCCTCGAGATCCTCGCGCAAGGTCTTCGAAAGGCTACCGTGATGGGGAAAGAATTCGTTCGGAACCTTCGCCGTTTCGCAACGCCTCCTCAATCTGTCCGCTGCAGACTCCACGGTGCGGCGCGATCCGCCGAAGACGAGATTGTTCGGCCCGCGGAGCGTGGCGAACAGATGATCTGCGATGTCGTCCAGCGCGATCCTTCTGGGCGTCTCTTCCGCACCGGAGGTACCTTCAGCATGATCGGGATCGTCGAGCTCCGGCGGCTCGACATATCCGCGTATCTGAAGCCTGAGCTCGGGCGAATCGGATTTCGCCTCGAGGATCTCGACCGAATGCGGTACCGCGGGACGTAACCAGGCTGCAGCCTGCGGAAGATCGCCGATCGTCGCGGACAGACCGACGCGCCGAGCGGCCTTTCTCGACATCGCGTCGATGCGGCGCAGCAGACTCGCCACATGAAGTCCCCGTGGCCCCTGAAGGAAGGAGTGGAGTTCGTCGATCACGATGAACGCGGCCGTCGACAGCAACCGAGCGGCGTCAGCCGGTCGGCGAGTGAACATGGCTTCGATCGACTCGGGCGTGATCAGGGCGATACCCTGCGGCTTGGCCAAGGCCCGCTTCTTATCGGCCTGCGGCGCATCCCCGTGCCATTTCACGACGGGAATGCCCATGTTGTCGCACAATTCGTCCAGGCGCTTGAACTGGTCGTTGATTAGCGCCTTCAAGGGACTGACGTAGAGCACGGAAAAGCCCGGCTCCTTGCGCTCCGCTACCTGCGTAAGGATAGGCAGGAAAGCTGCTTCCGTCTTTCCGGCCGCGGTCGTCGCCGCGATCAGGATGTCACGATCGCCGTCCAGCACCGCGTTCACGGTGCGAGCCTGGATTTCCCTCAGTTCGTCCCAACCTTGATCTCGGATCCAGCGACGGATCGTCGGATGAAGCTTGTCGTAGGCGCCTTCAAGGGTTGAGTCGGAGGCTGGTGAGCTCATCGCCGTCTCCGCTTGCATCGGCATCCGCCGAAACTTCCGGTGCGTCCGGTGCGATTGGTATGCGATCCAGAAGATCTTCCCATCGCGTGCCCGGATTCTGTTCGAGCACCGACAGCATGTGGACGAACGCCTTGACTGTCGACCGCGGGGTCCTGAAATATGCTTCTCCGATCTTTCGATCGCAGTGCTCCATGAATGCGGTCAGGGCCTCGTCGGACACTAGATATTTGGATGGGTCGCCGCTTGCGAAGACCATTCTGATGTTGCCTAAGAGCACCAGCAGATCCTCCGGTGTCAGGCTCTGGAGTCTGATGACGGGTCCCGAAAGGTCGACGAGACCGCCCTGCGCGAAGGTGTTCTCCGCCAACCGCGATTGGAGCGCTTCGTAGCTGAACAGGCCGCGGCGGGTATCGAGCAGAAATTCGGGCGTCCCGCACATGACGAATCCGATGCCGGACGTAGTGCCCTGCAGCGAGTCGTTCACGATGTCCAGGATCTGCTCGTAGTTCTGCTTTCGCGCTTGGGAATTCTGCAGCTTATAGATGTTGGCCATCTCGTCGAACATCACGACCAGACCGGCATAGCCCGCGACCCTCACGAGGCATGCCAGCGATTTCAGCGCGTCATAGACATTCTCGTCGTCGATAATCGTCCGAACTCCGAGATCCTTCTTCGCATCCGTCTTCGTCGAATATTCGCCGCGCAGTCATCGGATGGCGCATTGCTTGAGGGCATCGTTCGATTCCTCGCTACCCCGCCAGTACGCCTTAAGGACGGTCGCGAAATCGTACCCGCCGGCGAAACCGGTGATCGGCGCGAGCTTTTCATCGATGACCTTCTCGACCGGCACTCCCTTCTCGCCGCCTTCCTTTGCGGCGTCGGTTACCAGCCTTTCGATCACGCTCTGGAGCGCGCCGCCTTCGGGCTTGTTTCGCGTGGCCATGTTGTTCACGGCTTCGGAATAGAGCGCACGCGCCTGGCCGCCGCTCGCATGGATGCGCCTGTTGGGCGACAGATCGGCGTGCATCGTCACGCATTTCCGCTCGAGCGCGATGAGACGCACGATGCTCGCGAAGAAGGTCTTTCCCGCTCCGTATTCGCCGATGATGAATCTCACCGCGGTTCCAGAGTCCGCTATCCGGTCGACGTCGCGCAGCAGGGCCGCGATCTCTCCGGCACGCCCCACCTGGATGTGCGCCAGTCCCAGGCGAGGAACCACGCCCGCCGACAGCGCCTGGATGATCGTATCGCGCTCCTTGGGCCGGATAGTCTTGGCGGATTTGCTCATGCGGCCTTGTCCTTCATTTCGGCGATTTTCCCTCGAAGATGCGGCGCGACGACGACTTCATCGCCGTCATCGATCAGCGCTTCGTCGAAGCGATCGAACGACCAGTCGTTGATCCGTTCGATGGCGCCGTCCGGCAGAAGACGCATCTCCTTCGCGTGTCGGTCAAATTCGGTCCGCGTCATCGACCCGCGAAGCTCCAAGAGCTCCACCAGTTCGGTGTGCGGCCCGTCGAGTCCATCGAGAGCGGCCTGTTCGGGAGGAGCTTGTTGCGGCTGGACGACGTCCTCGGCGAAGATATCCGAAAGGAGAGCCGATACCGCCTCCGTATCCCTGCGCGTTCGGGCTAGTCGCGCAGCATCAATGGAAATTCCCCTGGCGGCAACCGCAGGAGGAATGGGCGACGGCGCTTCCTTCGGTAACGGTACCCCTACGGCGCGATCCTCGCCGCTAATGGGCACGGGATCGTCGGCCTGTCTTGCGGCGGCGCTATGGAGGCCGGTGTACACGCGCTCCTTCGGCAGCCCAAGCGACTTGTGAAGCCTTTCCAGGAATTTCACCTCGCCGGCGTCCACGTTTCCGTTTCCGCCGATCACCGCTATGGCTGCGTCCGCGATAGCCTGGCGTTCGTCTTCGGTGGTTTCGGCGAGCTTCCGCATCACTCTCGACTGCTTAGGTGGATTATTGAACGTCGTGACCGCGAAAGCGATGAGGCGCGCCTGCTCGACTCCAGACAGATCGGTGGCGGAGCGTATTCGCGCGATCGTGCGCTGGAGCTCCTCGTAGGATGCATCTCCGTCCGCCGCGGCCGCCAGCACCGCGACCTCAACTTGGGCCCTGACGGCCCTGAACGAAGCCCGAGCGGGATCGACGGGGCCGCCGTTCGCGGCCCTGAACACGAACACCTGCTCGTCGGCGCGTGGGACGCTGCTTCCGTATCGGCGGTCGGGCTCGATGGCGACTCCGATGGAATCCAGCGCGCGGCCGAGTTCGTCGGCAGACGCGGCCGAAATCTTGCCGTCCGCGGGTACTTCGATTCCTGCCATTTCCAACAGTATCTGCGCCGTGCAGCTTCCGCGTCCGTGGTCGCCCATGACGGCTTCGACCCGGTGCCGGAAATCGGCTATCGCCCCCGCGGTCGTGCTTTGTTGCAGATCGGTGGGCAGCAATTTCGCCGCTGCCATCGAGTTCCTGGCCGAAGGTTTTCGGCCGAGGAAGCGGCTGAAGGAGTCCAACTCGTCGGTGCAGTCAGTCACCAGCTTCTGCAATGCCGGCACCGGTTTCGTCACGCGGGCCACATCGACGTACTGCTCGTGCGGTCCGCTGACCGCGACGTCGAAAGCGCCGCTCGCCGCCCGGTAGCGCAGCGAGATCCGATCTTTGCCGCTCACCGGAAGGCCCGTGGGATAGATCCGGTCGAAACGCAACCGCCACAGCGCGACGAACTCGTCGAAGCAACGGACCGCCGGCGTCCTCAGATAGGTGTCGGGTATCGCAAGGACCCAGCGCAGCGCGTCTTCAGCCGACAACGCCGGTGCTTCAGCGAGGCGGCTGCCGAGGTAGAGGCGGGTCGGCAAGTCCATCTCGGGTCCGCCGCGCCGCTCCGGAGATAGCTCGCTCACCTCAAGGCGTTCGCCCTGGGCCAGTCGTGCGAAGTCAACGAAATTGCTAGCGTAGCCTTGGAACGAGTTGTTGGCGCCGTAGATCGCCAGAAGTCTCTCGACCTCTCGGACGATCAGGTCTGCATCGTCTCCTCCTTCCAGGAACAGCCGATGTTCGAGGCCATACAGGAAGATGAAGACCATCCCGATGCCGTACGACGGATCCCGCCTGCCGCCGGCCATCCAATTGAGGAAGGCACGGCGAGCGCCAGGAGAGATGTCAGCGTAGGACGGCCAGTAAGGCATCGAGCGGCCCTCGACGTCGGCCACTCCAGAGGCCGGGAGTTTCGGGTTGATGGCGTATTGGCGCGTGGCACTGTCCGCGAGCGCGAGCCAGTCCCCGTAGTAGAACATGCCGCCGGAAAGCGCGGCAGTGCCGAACTTCACGGTTTCGCCGCTCCGGATCCACCGGGCCGGAGGGGAGCGTTCGCCCCGGGTGGAGGAAGCCCCCGAAGTGCGGGTCCGCAACCCGGTGTCCAGAGGCGGTGGCCTGGGACCGGCTGGATCCGCACGTTTCGTCGACCTGAAGCGGGCAATGAGGAACGGGATGGCGATCAGTGCGCAAATCAGGACTATGACACCTATCGCCTGCGCATTCTCAACCGCAAAGCGATAGACGGCCGACACCGCGGCGGCCAAAGCGCCGAACAAAATCAATAAGATCGTTCCACTCGACGAATTGCCCCGTCGCCTAGCCATGAAAATCCGTGAGATAATACCACCGGTCCCGGCCCGTCTAATGGGGCGACATTCGCACGATGCACAACCGTAGGGAATGGGCCCGGCCTCGATATTTCGGAGGGATTTCGACGCCCGATTGAAAAGGGGTCTCGCCGGGCGGGCGAACCTCAAGCGCTGGCCGCCCCGGCGGCAACGGGGGATCGCCCCCGGCGATCACCGCTCGCAAGAGCAGGTCTCTGCTCGGTCGCTTGGCGGCCCTTCGAGAGAATGAGCGCCAAGCGGAAGCGCGGAAGACCGGGGAGACCGCTCGGGTGAGATTTCAAGCGTTGGAATATTGAGCAAGCCAGCGCGGGTTAAAACAAAACATTGAAAACAAGAGCAAGAGTGAAAGAACCAAAAGAGGCACCCGCAAGAGGGGCAGCGTAGCGCCGAGCCGAAAGCGGCGGGATTCGGGACCGATGCAGTCGCGAGACCGGTTAACCGGGCACGCGCGCGACGCGCAGTGATAGCGAAGCCGCGAAGCGGCAGCCGTCCGCGCGAGTGCCTCAGGCGAGCGACACATCACATAACTGCTAGCAGGTCTTTGTGATGCGCAGCAGCATCGGTCCATTCAAAAGCCTACGCGGTCCAAGCATGACGAAAGCCGGATTGCTGGTGCGTGAAGTACGATCTGCATGCGCGGCGACTTGCGTCTTGCAAACGATACAACTTGAAATTACAATCGTGTTGAATTGCTGTTGAAGAAATTATCGAGATAAGAAGCCGAGAAGTGACACGGTTAGTCTTTTCTAGCTCTAGTCCGTTGGACGCCTCGGACTCGTCACAAGATAATTGATTTTTTTTTAGGGGGAAGGGATGGCTGGAACATTTGGTCCGCCAGCGATGATCGGCGATTTCGACAGATCGCTGGCTCATAAGCAGGCACTCTACGATGCGTGGCACCAGACGATAGACCGGTACATGACCGCCGTGAACCGCAATCGCGCCGCGACACCCGCTTTCTTCAACCCGCTCCACCCGCCTGCAGGACAGATTACTCAGGCCAGTCCTGAATGGTCTGGTATGCCCAACATGCTCTTGGCGATGAACGACGGTGACGTGCTCGCGGCCGCGCGTGTCGCCGAGTCCCCGATCCGCTGGGGCGACCAGGATCCCGGCCATCCCAAGGGGATTGCCTATTCGCTAGTCCGAGATGCTGCGACGCGTCAGCGTCTCGACCTGTTCTACCGCCCCCAAGACGAGTATCTCGAATGGTCGCTCGAGAAGGATGCTGATGGGATCATAACGGCCGTCAACTTTACCTGCGAAGGGCCTGAATATTGGGAGACGATCGGCAATACTGATCGGGCGCTCCTAGAAACTCTCTATGGCGAGCTCAGCGGCGACAAACACATTCCGGCCGCCGATCTCTATTTCTCCAGACCCGCTGAGATGGTCGACGGTGGCGGCAACGTGACGCGCACTTTCGCCGTCCACGACTACAATCCTTGGAACAAATGGAATCTCAAATATGCAATCCACCTGACCCACGACTCCAACTCGTTAGGCGCTGAGGTCAATCTCGGGCGCGATGCGAGCTATCTCTGGGGTAAAGATGTCCTCAAGACATCCGACCCCGATCTGATCTGCTGCGCCGCTTATGGTGAGATTAACCGCAACAGCGATCCCACCATCGGTGCCAAGGTCAACTCCCTCGTGCGAGCTGGGAACAGTGTCAGCCTTCGCAACCCGGTCGGCCTCTACATCAAGGGTCTGGACACCACCGCGTTCAGCCTGGACGGTAACCCGGTCCAGAACATCGCAAGCTGGTTCGTGCCAATCCGGCCCAAGCCCGCCGACGTCAAGGACATGATCCTGCGCGCGCGCTTCGCGGTGCCGGATGGGGTAATGCATGGCGGCAAACAACTCCGCGTCGGCGACATGGCGGTCGACGGCACAGCGATCGCAACCGGCGGACAAGTGGCTCGCTACGTCACGATGACCCTGTACGGGCTAGCGGTCGCGGGAGCACCGCACCAGGAGCCGAGAGTCTGCCAACTCAGTCCTTGCCCGAACCATGACCATCCCGATTACATCGACGGAGTCGACTATGGCACGCCGTGTCCCGATAATGGCGACGCGGCAGTGGCGTTAGTGAAGAACCTGCACGCGACCGCCAAAGCGGGGCTCGGCGGCGGACTCCAGGATGCCGGCCTCGCGGCGCCCACGGTGCGCGTTGCACGCCGCACCGGGACGATCGTGATCCCATGACGGCGGAGCCCGTCCTCGCGACCAGCGAGATCCAGGGCAACTCGCTCGGAGGCTTCAACAAGAACCATCAGACACTCGTGCATTTCGCGTTCCCCGTAGACCTTGCCGCCCTGCGTCAATGGCTGCAGGGTTTGGCGCTTACGGACCTAGCCGAGGTGGTCGCGTTCAAGCGGCAACTCCTAGCGATGAAGGTCGCCGGCAACGATACCTCGGCCATGAAGGTCTGTTGGCAGAATATCGCCTTCACTTATCGGGGATTGGTCAAGCTCAGCCCGACTGCTACTCAGTTTACCGATACGCTTTTCATAAATGGACTGGATGGGACGGCCTCCCGTACCATCGGCGATCCGACCACTGCGGGCGCGCCGGGTGAGATATCAACTTGGAAAATTGGTGGTCCGGACACGCTTCCTGATGCAATCCTAATCATCGCCGCGGACGATCCAGTTCAACTCGATGCCGCTTTGGCCGCCCGGCAAGCGGAGTTGATCAAAGCGGGCTGCACGATCATTCACGTCGACGCCGGGCATGACCCGTCCTTCTATTCGGACGCGGCGCATCAGTTTGATGCCGGGCATGAGCATTTCGGATTTCGCGACGGCATCTCGCAACCGGGTGTGCGTGGTCAGCTCTCGGCCGCGGATGGTGACTGGCTCACTCCGCGGCCCGCAGCGCAGCCTGGCCCTTCAACCGACCCAGAATTCGCACAGCCCGGCCAGATCCTCGTTTGGCCGGGCGAATTCGTATTCGGCTATCCAAAGCAGAACTTGAGCTTCGTCCGGCTGAGCGCGAAAGGGCGAAAGCTCGGCCCACCGGCCCCAGCGATCGATCAGAGCGCGGTCGCACCTTGGTGGGCTGCGAACGGCTCTTTCCTCGCCTTCCGCCGGCTACATCAGGACGTACCCGCTTTTCTGGGATTTTGTCAGAGAGTTGCGGCTAGCGCCTCGACCGCCTTCGCCAAGCCCATGTCCCCTGAACGGGCTGCGGCACTCGTGGTTGGCCGGTGGCCGAGCGGCGCGCCTGTTCGCTTATCGCCCAATGCCGATGATGCCATTCTGGGCGGTGACGATGCGCGCAACAATGACTTCACCTTACTCGACGATCAGGACGGCCGCGTCTGTCCGCTCGCCGCCCATATCCGCAAGGTGAACCCGCGTGGTGTCGCGACTGATGACGGGATAGCGCCCCACACGCTCGGCCATCGCCTGCTGCGGCGCGGTATCCCTTATGGAGCGCCGCTTGCGTCAGGCGCTCCGGCCGATGGAGTCGATCGAGGACTGCTCTTCCTATCCTATCAGACCGATATCCAGAATCAGTTCATGTTCCTAGCCAATCGCTGGGCCAATGCGGCGAACCGCCCGGTGGCTTCAGTGGCGCCGGCACTTCCTGGCGTTGTGGTAGGAGACGGGTTCGACATGGTGATCGGGTCAAATCCAGATGGAGAGCGTGAACGCTTCTTCGTTTGCTACGACGGCGCGACTGCGGCGCGCACCGAGACCGGAGCCGCTCAACCGGATTGGGTCTTTGCCACTGGCGGTGGCTTCTATTTTTCGCCGGCTATAAGCGCTGTGCGCGCTCTGGCCGGGCAAGCTTTCGAGCGAGAGTGGAGAGCGATCATGGCGGTTGCCAAGAAAACGCAAAAGAAGCCTCGTAATAAGGCGTTAGGTGCAGAGGATACCAGCACGCTACTCCTATCTCCCGCGGGAAGACTGCTCGCGACCAACTTCACGCTACCGCCGGGCCCACTTGCGGTACCGGTTTATCCCATCGCCGATCGACGCCGCTTGATCGACCAGCTGACGCTCGCACTGGTGAGTTTTTACGTCCATCTCAACCGTAAGAAGGCGATCTACGGCTTCGATCCAGTTCGCGCACTCGCGCTGCTGGCGCCCAAGATCGACACGATGTCGGACGGTGAATTTCATGGGGCTCTCGTCGAGTTGCTCGCGCGAGTGCGCGATAGGCACGTCATCTTGCTCGGTCGGGCTCCGTATGGTGCGGCCACGATGGTGCCATTCACTATCGAGACTTGCTGGGAAAACGGCGACCAGCTCTATGTCGTGACCAAGATTGATCCGAGCGCACAGACCAAAACGCTCAAGCCGGGCGCACGCGTTAGCCATTGGAACGGCATCCCGATCGATCGTTACATCCGCCTCAATTCCAATCTATTCGACGGAGGTAATGAGGCTGCAGCGCTCGCCCGCAGCTTGGCGTTCTTGACGCATAGGCCGCTCAATCGCTTTGGGCCGCCTCTGGAGGAGTGGGTCGACCTTCGCTTCACTCTCAACGGCGTTGTGTCTGAGGAGCGGTTCTCATGGGTCGGTTTCAATCCTACCGCCGCCCCCGCCTATCCCGGCCTCGGTCGCAACATTACCGGTTTTGGTGGCGACCTGCCGCTTCTCGACCTCCAGAATGCGCGCCGTATCCGACTCGCGCCGCAAAGCTTCGATGTAGCACCTGCCGCACCGGCGGCCCAGCCGATCGGCGTTCCCAGGGTCCTGGGCCACGCTGCGGCTGGCGTTATCGATTACGGGACTGTGACGACTGGCGATGGCACCTTTGCCTATCTTCGCTTCTGGTCGTTCCAAGCCAACGCAGTCGATGATCTCGTAAATGCACTAACCCCGATCCTTCCCGCGCTCCCGCAGAACGGCCTCATCTTCGACATGCGTGGGAACAGCGGCGGTTACATCGCGGCGGGAGAACGCGTTCTGCAACTCTTCAGCGCGACGCCGATCGTTCCGGCACGCTTTGAATTCCGGGTGACCGACCTGACCCGTGCGATGGTGAACCTGAGCGACGAATTTAGCAGGTGGCGTCCGTCCTTCGCCGAGGCGTTCGCAACGGGGGAAGAGTATACCCGCGGCATTCCCATCGAAGGAGAAGATGCAGACTACAATAAGGTTGGTCGCAAATATCCTGGCCCGGTTGTCCTCGTCAGCGATGCACTCGCATTCAGCACTGCTGACATTTTCGCTGCGGGCTTCATCGACAACGGTCTAGGCAAGGTGATCTGTACCGACAGCAATATGGCGGCCGCTGGTGGCAACAATTGGACCTGGGATGTAGTGCGCATCTACAACCCCGACTTCCGGCTCGACGCCAAGCTGAAGGCCGACATGGCCACAGGTACGCTCACAGCCGGTATCGTAGACGCGTTCAACACGGGCGGCGTCTCCCTTTCCGCGAAAGCGACGCTATCGACCGGCGTGGTCAACGATGGCGACACGATCTGGACCATTCAGGACGATACACTTACTCACACGGTCCGTGACCAGAGCTGGATGAGCCCGAACCTCGAAGTCTACCTTGATCACAGCCTGTCGGGGCTCGCAGATCTGCCTTCCGGGCTCATCCTAAGCCTCACCATGCGCCGCGCGGTGCGCGTCAAGATCAACGAGGGGCGGATATTGGAGGATGTCGGCATCGTGCCGGACATCCTCTACCGGATGACGCTGCGCGACGTGATGGAGCAGAACCAGGATCTGTTTGATCGCGCGGGCAAGGAACTCGTCGCACCCATTGCCCGTGCTCCGGCTGTTTGATGGGATCGCCCGAGCGCGCTCACTTTCTTGACCGCCGACACTCGGTAGCACAACCTTTCCGGGGCCCATTGAAGGGATCGCGCACCTCATAAGCGCTCGTCTCCCTCATCTGCTGCCGAGCGCCTGCATTTATCCCTGCGAGCTGAACGCCGCTGTTCATCTTGTTGGTATTTGCAGCTATCGGTGACTAAACCCTTCGCAACTTCAATTCGTTATGTTGCTAGGTGATTGTCGGCCAGGGCATAATTGCTCAAAGCACCACATGGAATGCGCGAAAGCCCTGAGGCACAGGCATTTCAGTCACGTTCTTGTTTTCATGCCGCCGCACTTGTCCTTCGCCTCGCCAACGCCACTACCCTCGCACGCGGTCCGGCGCCGCAGCTACCGAGCAGCGTTTACTCGCTTGTTCGCTTAAACGGCGCCTCAGGGTCCTCGGCAACCTGAGCAAAGAACATCTTCTGCTGAGCAAATCCTCCAAATTGCATGCCCCAACTGACAACGCGGGCTACAACGAAATCACGCCCCTGTCTCGGCGGAATTTTCAGCGTAGCAATTTCAACGGCGCGCTCAAGGCTATCCGCGACACCCTCAAAGACCTGGGGTCCATCGTACACTGTCATTGCATTCTCCTCTGAGTGATTACTTGTCTGGTCGAATAGGATAGCGATGCGACAAAGCCGTCACGAGATCGCGCCGAACGATTTTACTCCGGTGAGCTGCCCAAGCTCTGTCAGCAATTGTGGCGGCAAGGGAATGTTGGCCTCCGTATGCCAGTTCAGCGTCCGACCACCAATTTCCTTCGCTTCGCGCGAGACGGAGCTTCCGAGCTCACGCGCGGCTACGATCAGACTCTCAGTCGCTTCTCTTATCTGCTCGCAGGCCTCGAGTATCCGTCCTGCCTTGCGCAATGTGGAGGCTCGAACTGCGCCAGACATGGCTAGCGCGACCCGCATGGCAGCGGGGGCGGCGCTAAGCAGACCTCGGCGGATCAAAATCGCTTCGTCAATCGTTGCGAGGGATTCGTCGATACGGCTGGCTTCAAAGAATCGGTACGCCAGGCTGTGCAATGCCATACCAAGCCGCTGTTGGAATGCTTCCGGATCTCGCTCTACCAAGGGTCTGAGTATCTGAATAGCTCTCTTGGACGTCTCGATTGCTTCTTCTGTTCGATCGACGTCATTTAGTCGATTAGAAAGCGAGTTTAGAATCCGAGCATGCTGTTCGGCAAACGCATCTGGTCGCGTGGCTGCCAGTTTTGCCATTATGCTGTCTGCTTCCTCAAGCAGTCCGAGCGCCTCATTGAAGGAACGGCCAATCGCCAACTCGTTTGCGACGTTGTTGAGTTCAACGGCCAGTAGCGGCAGGAACTGGTCGGGATTTCGATCGGCTAACGTTCGATACAAATCGAGCGCTTCTTTTCCAGCAGCGATCGACCCATCAACATCATTTGCCTCAATGCGAAATGTGGCAAGTTTGGAGAGTTGTTCCGCAAGCAGCGTGCGATATTTGCCTGGGTGCTGCAGCATAATCCTACGCACTAGATCGACGGCCCTGTTTGAACATCTGACGGCCTCAGGGCGCTCGCCCATCGACCGCAATGACGCGGCTTGCAATCCCAGCGCTCGTGCGAGTCGTGCTTGGCTCTCCGGATCGGAGATACGAGCTAGTCCTTCGCGTATCTCTACCGACTCACGAATGGCGGAGAGGCCGTCCGCGTACCTTCCGACCTCATCAAGGCACGATGACAACGTTTCCAGCGCACGAGCAAGGTCAGCAGCACGCTGCTTGTGCTCACCGCGCAATGATTCGACGGCTCGTTCTGCCTCCCGTAACGCTGCTTGTCTTTCACCAATCGCACTCAATCGCGATGAAAGATCCAGGCGGAGGACCGCGGTATCCTCCGGAGACAAGGAGGTGCTCTTCGCACTCAAGACCATCGAGGTAACGGTCGCGGCCAACTCGCGCAGCGCGACGCTATTTTCTGGCAGCAGTTGAAACAAACGCTGTGCGACTTGGTCATTCCCCTGTTCGCTCAGGACTTGATCGAGCACCCGTCCGATGGGGTCCCCCGTTTCGATGCCAACTTGAATTGCCAATGCTCCGAGACTATCAATGCGGCCACTGAGAGCCGCGCGGAGCTTGCCCGTCTCCTCCGCACGCCTACCGGCGAGGCGGGTTAGGATCGTTAGTGCATGTAATGCGGGATTCATTGGGGTGAATGCTCGAAAATCGCGGCAAGAAACTCACCAGGCTCCCCTCCAAGCGCGGTCTGCACAACATGCTCGCCCAACAGATCGGGCAAGATCGGGTCAATCCATCGCTCGCCAGCGTACACGTCATGAAGCAGCTGTCCGACTGCGTTGAGCACAACGGGGCGCTCATCACGAAGCAACGGCAGGGTCGAGATCACACGGATAGCGACATCTCGATCAGCAGCTCCGCCCGTAAGCGCAAATGCCGCGACGGCCTGCAGGATCGCGGGCTCATATATTTGCTCGAGTCCCAACGATTGCGCCCGGCCATGCCAAAACCGCCGTTCACGAGCCAGGGCGTGATCGAGCACACCTTGGTCGCCACGCACGACTACCCCCTCCACGGAGGCGAGCGCCGCCATATGCAGCAGCAGCGCCCTGTCAAAGCTGGGATCGGAGAGGTCGAGCGCAGTGGCATCACTTCGCGATCGTCCGAGCACCTTGGTGAAGTGTTCTAGAGCGAGTTCATACGACGCGCGTCGTTCGTCACCGGTAGAAGCGAGAGGCCGGAGCGCCGATCGACTGCAGGCAGGCCCGGAGAGTACGTCGCCGACTGCATTACTCTCACTGCGTAACGCTTCCCACCAGTCATCAGCAGCGCGAGCGAGCAAAACGATACGTGTGATGCAGCGGTCGTGAGCCTCAAGCGACGCGGCTATTACATCGGCGACATCAGATCGACGGTTTTCCGCGTAGTCAATGACCACAAGGGCGTGCTTCGCTCCAGCAAGAATATGCTTGAGCACACCTCTGAAATCGCTGCTCATCGTCCGTTCGAGAAACCCACAGGTCCACCCCAGCCCGCGTGCCGTCAGGCAGACTTCGGTCATCAAGCGCGTTTTTCCCATACCACCGGCGCCAGTCAGCAGGCGAACCTGGAGCCGCTGAGAGGACGCAAGCCACTGACGTAAATCGTCAAGCTCCGGGTGGCGGCCGTGAAACGGTACCGGACGGTCGATGTCGGCACGCAGCAAGGCTCCCGGAGACGAGATTCCAGGAATAAAAGGGCGCGATGGCACGCAGAGAACGGCTTCGCGTAGCAGTTGGTCACGAAGCGGCAAAGGAATTGGTTGGGCGGCGAGCAAATCAAGCTTCGCCAGCACCGTCCTGCGGAACTCAGCTTCAGTCGCGTCCAGAATTTTCCGTTCCTGCGCTGCGGCCGCGAATAGTGCTCCAATCAATTGTTTGCAGAGCGCCGTCTCCTCCTGGGAGAGCCCTCGTATCAACTCCGCTTTGCTGGACATAATCTGCCTTGCGGCCGTATCCGCATCGTAGCCACTTGCCTGCCAGGCGGACCGGAGTGTGCGCTCGTCCGAGATGGCAGCTTCGAGCGTTGCCAGGAGCGGCCCTGCCTCGAGGGTTGCGTGCTCAGCATCAAGGATTTGTTCGAGGTCGCGTGCGATGGCTCGGTTGAGGCGCGCTAAGATATCTTCTTTCGAGCGCGAGGCATTTGCATCGACGAACAGACCAGCAACCTCGGCGCTAATATCCGAAGCAAACGCGCCGACAAGCGGGCTCGCTAGCTTCAATCCATACTTGACCAATAGTTTGACTAGCTTCGGATCCACTGGCTGCAATCCTCTTCCTGTTGCAAATAGCTCGATACTGAAATCCCGGGACAAGTAGAAAAGGTAATTGGCGGGACGGAGTGGATCTTCGGCTATCCGACGCCGCGTCCGCCAGTCCCAGCGATAATCTATAACAAATCTCTGGACCACCCGCGATAGTTGCGGTAGCATAAGTTGCTATTTCAGGCTGGAGCTTCCCTTATGGCGAAGGTACAATCGATTTCAGCGAAAGAAATTACAAGCGCAGTGCGCAAGGCGGTCGCCAAAAACGAGACTCTCAGGCAACTCACCTCGGCAAGCCCTGGCATTGCTACGATTAAGCCACCAATCCTCGGCCTCTTAATCCGGGATGTGGATTTGAAGGATAGCTCGATCGGCGAGCTCAACCAGCTCGCGGCCGACGTCGCTAAATCGCTTCCTGCGGCAAAGGGAGCCCAGCCCGCTGCCCTCGTACATGGCGGCCACATAATCATCGGCTTTATTCAAGAATCGGCCGTCACATTGTTCAAAGAGTAGCGTTATGGCTGCGCAGAAGCGCACCGCGCCTGACTTGCAGTGTCCGAGTGCTCAGCCAGGAATGGCCGACGCACACATTCTCGGTATTGTCGACGCGAGCGGGGACGAACCTAGCGTCGCGTATTTAAGTGAACGAGTCGCCGCAACTCCCGACATTTTGCAAATGGCTGAGCCCGCGCCCGTGGGCGCCATTTTTCGGCTTGCCGCTCCATGTCAGGAATCGCGTTGCACCCACTTCAACGGTTCACGCTGTCAGTTGATTGAACGCATCGTCACGGGCCTACCCGCCGTTGCTGACCGCCTCCCTCCCTGCACAATTCGACAAACCTGCCGCTGGTTTCAGCAGAAAAGGAGCGCTGCATGCTTTCGTTGTCCGCAAATCGCGACCGTGGGTGACCCGACGAATGCAGCGCTCGTTGAGGTCGCCGGCGGGCAGCCTCGGCTAATGGACGGCGAGCCACACGCGTTGCGGCGAAGCGACTAAGTGTACTCCCTTCATTGAATCTTGGCACGGCGTTCCCATGGCAGATGACCAAACCAGGCAAGTGATCGACTGCGAAAGCGATCCGATCGGCGCGATCAAACAGATGTTCGTCGATATGACCATGGGACCGCGATTGGCCCGCGGCCAATCACCGGCCCGACGCCCAGTTTTCTTGAAACCACATGGCGTGGCCCGAGCTCGCTTTATCGTCAACAACAATCTGCCTGCAGAACTTAAGGTAGGTCTTTTTGCGCAGAACGTTGAGTACCCCGCCTGGATTCGGATCTCGAGCGACACCATACCTATGCTGCCGGATCTGACAACGACGGTCGGAATTGGTATCAAGCTCTTCGATGTGCCGGGGACCAAGCAACTCGGCAATCCCACCGATCAAACGCACGACTTCATTCTGCAGAATCATGACGTATTCTTTGTCGACACTGCGGCTGACATGTGCGCCTTTACGCGGGCGGCATTTGAGGGGAACGAGACTGAGTATCGCAAAGCGCACCCAGTGACTGACACCGTCCTGAAAGACATGGGAAAGGTCGTACCAAGTGTCCTCGCCGTTCCCTATTGGAGCGTCTTACCGTACGCGTTCGGCTCAAATCGCTTCGTGAAGTACAAGCTCGAGCCTCTATCACAAGCCCCTGCAGATCCCGAGACAAACGATCCGAATTATCTGGCCATCGACTTGCAGACCACGCTTGCGAAATCGGAGGCTCGGTTTCGCTTCTTGGTTCAATTCCAAACGAATGACCAAGCCATGCCGCTCGATCGCGCGACGGTGCGCTGGAGCGAAACTGACAGCGTTCCGATCGAGGTCGCGACCTTGGTTATCCCTACGCAGGACATCCTTGCCCGGGGCCAAGCAGAGTATGGTGAAAATCTCGCAATTCACCCTTGGAGAACCCTTGCCGAGCACGCTCCGCAGGGTTCGCTGTCAGATGCACGAAAGGTCGTGTATGCCGCGTCGTCCCAGCTCAGGCACAACGTGAACGGCGTGCCGAACGGCGAACCCCTTGAGCCACGTCCACTCGAAATATACCCGCCGGGTCGCGACACCGTAATCGTTAAGGCAAAAATTCACCCAGCACTTGGCGTCGCACGCGTCGGTAATGCTGATGATGCCTATTACTTTGGTCCTGAGGTCGTTCGGCCGCCCAGGGTCAAGCCGGACGAACAAAGAGATTCGCACGGCGCGCTAAAGCGCCAAGCGGCGCGGTTCCGCATTTATGGATACAACAGGGCCGGTGACGTCGTGAGTGAACTTACTCCTGACTACGCGGCAATCAACTGGAAGGTGGAGCTCTCCAATCTCAAGGCTGCGTGGTATCAGTTTCAGATTGCGCTCGACATTCCGGAAGCGGCAACAGCGCCACCCTCAGTACGTCGGAATAAGGACGAGAAGGATAGACAAAAGCTCGCCATTCTGGGAGGCGAAAAAATGATCTCGGGAAGGAACGCGCCTGCGAGCGGCTCCGTCGCGTTCGAAGGGAGGTTCTACGATCAGCCCGTCTATCTGGGAGAACTGAAGACTGACGAAGAAGGCCGTCTAGTTGTACTTGGCGGCCGTGGAAAAACCGGAAGCATCCCTGGCGCTGAAATTACGACCTTCGCAAACAATGATGGCTGGCATGATGATGTCGCGGATGGCCCTGTAACAGCCACCGTCTCGATCGGCGGCCGTGACATCCCCGTCGATCCTGCATGGGTGGTAGTCGCGCCACCAAACTACGCGCCCGATCTAAAGGGCATCTGCACGATGTACGACGCCTTGGTCGACGTATTCATGGATGCAGGCATGTTACCGTTCAAGGCGAGCGTCTCGTTTGTAGATGACGTCCTGCCGATTTTTGAACGGATGGCCGAGCTCCAGTGGGTCAACGCTGGCTACGCCGCGGCTTTCGGACACACTGGCTGGCTTGATTTCCTTGCGCCGGCAAATCTCGCGCGACTTGCAGACAAGAGCGCCGGAAATAAAGCGTTTCGCTCACAGATCGCCAATTCGTTTCGGGACTATGACAAAGACGGCTGGTCACCGGACCCTTGGCCCTGGATTTACGGCGACGCAATGGATATTCCCTTTACGCAGTCGCCCCGGCAAAACAGCAGGCTCGCAAAACATCAGTTGCTGTATCTGAAGCGTTGGGCGGAAGGAAACTTCGAATCAGATTATCCTGATACGAGACCCCGCCACGATCGGATTGAGGAGCTTTCAATCGCGGAGCAGCCGGCGATGCTCGACCGAGCGGCGCTCGACTATTGCCTCGCAGATGTGTTCCATCCCGGATGTGAGATTACCTGGCCAATGCGCCATGCCTCCATGTTCATGGCGCCATTTCGTATTCGCCACCGCCGCGCCGACGAGCGGACGTATCCGATTGGAGATGTCCTAAGCTCGGCGGAGGCCCTTTCATTCGACGGGCCGCTCTACGGTCAGCGTGCCGGATGGCTCACGCGTTGGATGGCACTCCCCTGGCATACGGACACGGCGAGCTGCCGCTCCCAGGCAGATTACGACCCGAGCTACGACCCCTACGTGCCAACGTTTTGGCCGGCTCGCGTGCCAAATCAGATTATTACCGAGGCGGCATATCGGACGATCATGGACGCCACGAAGCCCCGAGCCGAACGCATCGCTGCGTTCAAAGATCGTTCCGATTGGATAACGCAAACACTGAGCGACGCGGGCTATTTAATCCAGATTCGTGAGATGCTCGATCGGTTCGGCAATATGGGCGTCGTTGCCCAGCGTGACGGGCTACCGAACGATCCTGACATTCCAGAGAAGATTTACGTGAGCGACGGAAGGAAGCCAGAAGAAAAGGACCCAATCAGCGTGACCGCGACAGTTGCTGGAGCGCCGCAGCGGACGGTTCAACCGACAGGCTTTATTGAGCGGCTAGGTCGTTTCCCTCTTGGCCCCACACGATAGACCGTCGACTGCAGGGCTGGGGACTGCGCTGACCGCTGATGTTCTGATCGTAGGCGCCGGGCCCGCGGGTGCAACAGCAGCTTGCATACTCGCGCCGGCCCACTCTGTGGTCATTGTTGAGCGCCATGCCAGTCGGCGCCCCCAAATTGGAGAAAGCCTGATCGGCGCGGCCGCGCCGCTACTGCGCGATCTTGGCGTTGCTGCACAGTTTGCCAGCGCTGACCATCTTCAGTCGCTCGGCCAAGCCTCCGTATGGGGCAGCTACGAGATGGTACGGCGCGATTCGATCGTCGACCCACGTGGCCCGGGTTGGAGGATCGATCGTCTTGCCTTCGAAATTATGCTGATGAACGCTGCGATCGCGCGCGGTGCCACAATTCTTGCTCCCGCTCGTATTTCTCATCTGTCCCGGAATAAAGACAGTGCCTTCGCGTGGAGAGTGCTCATCTACGACGGATCGATGCAGCGCGAATTGCACGCGCAAGCGATCATTGATGCAACCGGTCGTTCTGCTTCGATAGCTCGTCGCTTGGACGCAAACAGCATCATTTCAGCGGATCGGCTTGTCTGTCGCTATACACATTTTCAGCCCTCATCGAATCTGAAAGATCTCGACGCTTTCTCTGTTGTCGAGGCGGTCGAGCATGGATGGTGGTACACTGCAACGCTTCCCAACCACGCGCGAATAGTTGCTTTCCATACTGATTCCGACCTTCCGGCTGCGCGGCTGTCACTGACGACGGATGGATTTCGTCGTCTGCTAAGGCAGACGCGCTGGATGCACTGTGTGTGCGGCGATGGAGGGCAAGACTCCGTCGCACGTGTATCGGCACGCAGTCAGTGGCTGGCAAACGCCTCTGGGGAGGGTTGGTGCGCGATCGGGGACAGCGCCGTCGCATTCGACCCACTCTCTTCGCAAGGACTCTTCAACGCGCTCTATACCGGATTGAGAGGCGGACAGGCAATCTCGGCGCAGCTAGCTGGAGACACAAATTCTCTTGCGAACTACCGGTCTCGGCTGGTGCGCGTACGAGAGGCCTATCGACGGAATATCGCTGCCGTGTATCGAATGGAGACGCGATTCGGAGGTAGTGAGTTTTGGGCTAGACGTCAGTCGGTCACCGAGTGAACCCGCGAGCTTGAGTGCAGTGGCAGAGAGATAGAGGTGCATGTTCGAGCACCAACAGGGTATAGGTAGCTCATCTTCCTGACGACGGGGCCGAAAAGCAATCTAGTGCGATCCGTGTCTTGATGAGACAAAACGTCTGTGTTGGCAGAAGACACGCGAGCATATAACGTTCTGTCAGAGCTTTGAGTTGAATTTGATGAGCATTCAAGTCGCAACTGATCCCAGAACCAAGCGATGGAAGAGCTTCTCCGAACTTAGGGAGATTACGGCTACAACTCGGACCCGTAGGTCACGCGCCAGACCCAAGGCATGCGCATCGGCGCCTCGTACGTTGCTTCTAACATCAGGAACAGGGAATTTCCGAATAGGTTTGTCAGCGCAGTCCACACCGCGCTCCACTTCCAGATGAAATCCGGTCAACTGTTGCGAAAACCATCGTCGCAGTCATGGATCGCTCTAGCGCATTCAAATCACAGGCACTTGGATTTCAGATTTGCCTACGCGCAGGTGGCGTCTGAATCTCGAAAGTCAACCAAGCCACCGCGATCGCTCCCTAAGACGGAGCGCGAGGTCGCGAAATGTCCTTCTGAGCTGCACGCGGGGCGAAACGTAGGATTGGTCGCGAGACGCACCGCGGCAAAAGCTGATCAAGAGAAAATGAACACTATCTGCTGCTTTGATTTCGCTGCCGCACGATGATGCTTTTGCTCCCCAGCTATCCCATAGTGTTCCAGGCTTTCTTTCTCTTCCCTAGAGTCACTATTGGACGCGTAGTTAAGTGAACGCACGCGGCGCGCCTTCCCTTCTTCCTATTCGACTTCGCGGTCGCCAGTCCGGGATGGCGAGAAGCCGATTTTGCAACACTATAGGAAGGGCCATGCCGCGGCGTCCAGCCAGAGTTACACAAGCAGAAATCGCTCGCGCGATCCGCGCCGCCAAAGAAGCCGGCGCGAGCGCGGTCACTGTCGATGGACAGGGCAATATTCGGATCGCACTAACGGCAAACGCCACACCGGTCGCCCCGACAAGCGATGCCGACGAGGTATGGACACCATCGGAAGCATTGCGGCGTCACCTGAAAAGCACCGAAAGCGGGTGAAACGCACCTTACACAATTGATGCGGAGTCACCGCATCGCTAGACTCCAGGCATGGGTCCACGGAGACGCCAATGCTTGGGACGGAAAGACGCCACCCCCGCGCTCCTGGGGATCGCCGGATGTATCTCTACTTCAACTATTCCGAGTCCGGCTCGCTGCGCTGGTATGTAAAGGTCAGCGCAAAAGGCCGCAGGATCGGGATCGCCGAGGAATACGGAACGACAGCCTTCGACACCGCCTATGAGGCGAGCGTTGCGGCGCTGGGAGGAGTTCTGCGCATGCGTCGCGTCAAGGGCATGGCGAAGCCGGACCAGCCGGAACGCCGCTATCTGTACGTCGACGTCAGCCAACGTGGTCAAGTCAGGTACTACGTGCAACTGCGCAACCGCCTGCCGAAGATCCGGATCAAGTCTGAATACGGCACGACTGAGTTTGGCGCCGAGGTTGATGCTGCGATTGCGGCGCAGATCGCGCTATACGGCGACGAGAGCGATTACATCAATGCGCAGAAGCAGCGCAACGAGGAGCGCCCTGCTCTACCGAAGACACCGGCGCGACCTGGTACACTGCGCTGGTACTGGAACGGCTATAAGCGAAGCGATCATTGGCTCGGCGATCTCAGCGTCGGTCACGAGGGCCTTGCGGAGTCCACCCGGCTCCAGCGTACCGGACTGATCGAGTCGCTGCTGCCTGAGAATGGCGAGAAGCCCTTTGCGGTGCTGACGCGCAAAGTCATCAGGGCGGAGATGAAGGCGCGTACCCCGTCGCAAGCGGGCAATCTGCTATCTGCGGTTCGCGGCATGATGCGCTGGATGATCGACGAGGGACATCTCGACGAGGACGACGATCCGACCATCGGCCTGAAGTCCGGCAAGGCAAGAGCGAGCCGCGAGAGTGGCGGCTTTCTACCCTGGACCGAGGACGACATGGCCCGCTATCGGGCGAAGTGGCCGCTGGGCACCGAAGCGCGGCTGATGTTCGACATCCTGCACTACACGTTCCTTCGGCTTGGAGATGCCCACCGTTTCGGGCCACCTCACCTGCGTCAGATCGTTCGGAAAATGGCCGTGCAGATCGCCACCGAGAAGAGCCGGGGCAATACCACCGTCACGGTGCCCGTCCATCCGGAGTTCGCCGAGAGCCTGAGGGCTGCCCGTGCGGCAAACATCATCGGGGCCGAGGTATTCACCGGCAAGCTCGTCCGCGGTCGGGTTCTGCCCATGAACAAGAAGGCATGGGCTGCCAAACTGAAGAAATACGCGGTCCTGGCCGGTGTGAATGAGCCGAAGAAAAGCTGTCATGGCGTCCGCAAGGCCCGGGCCGAAGTGGCGGCTTACGCTGACTGCACGGAGAGCCAGATGATGGCCATGTTCGGCTGGACCGACCCCAAAATGCCGGCCCACTACATCGCGCAAGCCAATCGAGAGCGGCTCGGAATCAGCGGGATGGAGAAGATCGTGACGTTCGATCAGAACCAGTCGCTCGATGACTGGCTAGGGGCACCAGCAGCCAAGAACAGCAAGCGAACGCAAAGCCGGAACGGAGTGGTAACTTTCCCGGGTAAAACCCAGAAAAAAGCCTAATCATTTCAATGTGAAATGTGGGTTTATGGTGCGCTCGGAGGGACTCGAACCCCCACGATTTTACTCACTGCCACCTCAAGGCAGCGCGTCTACCAATTCCGCCACGAGCGCTTGGGATACCGGCTGAAGGACTGGCGTCCGCCGGATCAACGGCGCCGATGTAACAAATCAGGGATGGGGCGACAAGGAGGTTTTACTCCCCGATAACTACCTGACATCAGGGGATTTCGGCAGCATACGCTTGACTTCGACGGCAATGCGGTTGCGATCCACCAGCACGACGCCGGAAGCCACCGGCAGGTTGTTGGCAAGGATCTTGACCTCGTCGGCCTCGGTGGCGTCCAGCTCGATGATGGCGCCGCGGGACAGCCGCATCACCTGGTGGATAGGCATGGTCGTGGTGCCGAGCACCACCATCAGATCGACGCTGACTTTATCGAGGGTGGCCACTTATTTACCGCCAAAGAGGGAGTAGATTGAGCTGGTTTCACCTGACCACGTTATGGTTAGCCAATGGTTAATGACCGCCAAAGCCTTGATTTGACGACGTTCGCGGTGGCCTCGGGCGGCGGCGAGGTGGAATGGCGAATCTCGGCGGCCCCCGTGCCCTACCCCGACGCCGTGGCCGCGATGGAGACGCGCGCGGCCGATATTGCCGATGGAAAGGCCGCCGAACTGGTCTGGCTGCTGGAGCATCCCCCGCTTTACACCTCCGGCACCAGCGGCAAGGAAGGCGACCTGCTCGACCCGCGCTTTCCGCTGTTCACCACCGGCCGTGGCGGCCAGCTCACCTATCACGGCCCCGGCCAGCGGGTGGCCTATGTGATGCTCGACCTCAAGCGGCGACGGCCGGACGTTCGCGCCTATGTGGCGGGCCTCGAAGAATGGATCATCCGCACGCTCGACGCCTTCAACGTGCGCGGCGAGCGCCGCGAGGATCGCGTCGGCGTCTGGGTCAGGCGGCCGGACAAGGGCGCGGGCTATGAGGACAAGATCGCCGCTATCGGCGTGCGGCTGCGACGCTGGGTCTCGTTCCACGGCATCGCCATCAATGTTGAGCCGGACTTGTCGCATTTTTCCGCGATCGTGCCCTGCGGCGTCGTCGATGTCAGGTACGGCGTCACCTCGCTGGTCGATCTCGGCCTGCCCGTGACGATGGAAGACGTCGACGTTGCGCTGCGGCGGGCGTTTGAAGATGTGTTCGGCGCAACCGCTGCACGCCTGCCGGAAGCAACCATCTGATTGTCGTCAAACGCTGGCCTTGAGGAAATCAACGAACGCGCGAACCCGCGGGATGTTTTGCCGCCCGGGCAGGATCAGGGCCGTGATCGGCTGCGGGTCGGGATCGTGGCAATGCGACAGCACCGGCACCAGCCTGCCATCCTTCAAGGCCGCCTCCCCCAGAAAGTCGCCGAACCGCACGAGGCCGGCGCCCGCCAGCGCGAGATCGAGCAGAAAGTCGGCGCTGTCGGAGCGGATCGATCCATTCACCGGCACCATGACCCGCTTGCCTTGCTCGACCATCGGCCATGGCGCCAGTCGCGAGAAGCCGCTGAGCTGCAGGCAATTGTGCCGGGCGAGATCGGCGGCTTGTGCAGGCACGCCATGGCGCTCCAGATATCGCGGGCTGCCGGCGATGATGCGCCTGACCTCGCCGAGCCGGACCGCGATCAGCTCGCTATCGCCAAGCGGCCCTACCCTGATCGTGACGTCGACCTGGTCAGCGATCGGATCGATGCGGTGATCGCAGACCGACAGATCGACGGTGATTTCGGGAAACTGCTCCATGAAAGGCGGCAGCAGCCGCGCGAGCCGGTGCCGTGCGAACGCGGTGCCGCTGTTGATCCGCAGATGCCCGCGCGGCCGTCCGTGGACGGACGCGACGTCGGCTTCGGCCGCCTCGACCGCAGCGAGGATGCCGCGGGCATGAACGAGGAAGGTTTCGCCCTCCTGCGTCAGCACCAGCCGCCGCGTCGTCCGATGCAGAAGCCTGGCCCCGATGCGGCGCTCCAGCCGGGTGACAATGCGGGAGATGCCTGAGGCGGTCAGCTCGACTTCGGCGCCCACGGCCGCAAAACTCCCCAAATCGACCGTCCGGACAAAGACTGCGAGGTCGGACATCGGGTGCATCAGCATATTCATGACTTTTTGGCAGGAGTACTTCTCAAAAGCGATGTTTATCTCCGCTTATAGCACGAATAGCACGGAGGTCCCAGCAACCCGGAGACCTCTCCCATGCCTCTCGCCCGCATATCCGTTCCGGCCCATCTGGCGCCGGCCAAAATTCGCGCCCTGGCCGACGCTGCGCACGAAGGTCTTGTCGAGACCTGCGGCGTACCACCCAACGATCGGTTTCAGCTCGTTTCGACCTATGCGCGGGAAATGATGTTCATCGATCCGACCTTTCCCGACCTCGCGCGCACGTCGGATGCCTCGATCATCGAGATTCTTTTTCTCGAGGGTCGCACGGTCGATCAGAAGAGAAATCTGTTTCGGCGCATCGCGGATCATGCCGTCCGCGCCGGATTTTCCGGCGACGACGTCATGATCGCGCTCACCGAAAATGCCCCGGTGGACTGGTCGCTCGGTCGCGGCCTTGCATTCGGCGACCAGCACGCGCCGATGACGGTGTCGCGCTGACGGCGCATGGGCGGACGACGCCCCAAACGCCGTCCGCTAGTCAGGCTCTTACGCCGCAGCCTTGCGCGGCGCGACCTCGAGCTGGCCGGCGATATAGCGGCGCTCCTGGGTCAGGCCGCCGAAGCCATAGGCGTCGCCCTTCACTTCATCGACATGGGCGTAGCTTTCCTCGTGCAACGGCCCGAGCAGTTCGCCCATGCGCTGGAACAGCGCGGCGAGATAGGCGGCCTTCTCGTCCTTGGTGTTGGTGCCCTCGCTGACGTGAACGTCGAGCCAGAAGCTGGCGAGGCTCTGGTCGGCGAGCGACTTTCCGCCGGCGAACCAGTCGGCGGCATCGACCGATTTCACGATGATGGCGGTGACCTTGGGATCCTTGCGCAGGATGCGCGCAGTGAGGTCGCTGACGGCGGAGGCAATCTCCGCCTTCAGCGACGGCGACGTGCGCACGCTGGAATAGGTGACGGTGATGAGCGGCATGGTCGTTCTCCTTCGATAGGACGCGCTGACATCGCGCTGGCATTGATGTAAACCCGGGTCTATCATTTTGATACCTTATCTCTATTCATAACAGTGATAACGATTATTGATGATGGCATGAACACACTGGATATCGACACCGTTCAGGCGTTCCTCCTGGTCGCAGAGCTGCAGAGCTTTACCCGCGCCGCCGAGGCGCGGGGCACGACGCAAGCATCCGTCAGCATGAAACTGCAGCGGCTGGAACGCGTGGTCGGCAAGCGGCTGGTCGAGCGCTCGCCGCGGGCGGTCGCGCTGACCGCCGCCGGCGCGGCGTTCCTGCCCAACGCCCGCGCGCTGCTGGAAGCCCATGATCGCGCGCTGTCGGGCGAGACGCCCGCGCGCCAGCAATTGTCGCTCGGGATCTCCGATCACGCTGCGGGGCCTGAGCTGGTGCCGATGCTCGAACGGCTGCACGCGCTGTCGTCGCAACTGGCGCTGTCCGTGACCATCGGCTTTTCGCGCCAGATGCTGGACGCCTACGACGCCGGCGAACTCGATGCCGTGGTGGTGCGGCAGGAAGGCAGCCGCCGCGGCGGCGAGAAGCTGACCGTGGATGAGTTCGGCTGGTTCGCCGCAAAACGCCCTGGCTGGCGGCGCGGCGACACGTTGCCGCTGGCCGTGCTGGCGCCGCCCTGCGGCGTGCGCGCGCTCGCCATCCGCGCGCTCGACAAGGCCGGCATCGCCTGGACCGAGCGCTTTGTCGGCGGCGGCGTCAGCGCCGTGGTCGCCGCCGCCCTGGCCGGCCTTGCGGTCGCGCCGCTCGCCCGGCGGATCGCGCCACCGGGTCTGCTCGATATCGGGCCGACCGAAGGGCTGCCGCGGCTGGCTTCCTCGAAGGTGATGCTGCACGCGAAGGTTAGCGATCCCGCCAAGCGCGCCGCGTTGCGAACGTTGGCGGCGGCATTCAGAAGTGTGGTTGGCCCGGCGTAATGGACCATCTCGTCAATAAGTCCATTTTGAGGGAACCAATTGCCGAGCTGCGCGTTTGTGCCAATTAAATGGGCAGTCGGGATGTTTGGGAAAGATCAGCAGCAGCAGCAGCAAAGAGATCTTCTCGAATCCGAACGCAATTTCCGCCTTCTGGTTGAGGGAGTTGCAGACTACGCGCTGTACATGCTGGATCCGGACGGGGTGGTGACCAGCTGGAACATCGGCGGCGAACGGATCAAGGGCTACGCGCCGGACGAAATCATCGGGCAGCACTTTTCCCGTTTCTATACCGAATCCGACCGCGCCAATGGCAAGCCGCAGCGCGCCTTGCAGATTGCCCGCGAACAGCACCGCTATGAGGAGGAAGGCTGGCGCGTCCGCAAGGACGGCACCTTCTTCTGGGCCAGCGTCGTCATCGATCCCATCTACGAGGACGGCAAGTTCGTCGGCTTCGCCAAGATCACCCGGGACATCACCGAGCGCCGCGAGGCCCAGATCAAGCTCGAGCAGATGCACCGGCAACTGGCGGAATCGCAAAAGCTCGACGCGCTCGGCCAGCTCACCGGCGGCGTGGCGCATGATTTCAACAATCTCCTGATGATCATCAGCGGCAGTCTCCACATCCTCAGAAAGTCGATAGGCGACGATCCCAGAAGCCAGCGGGCGCTGGCGGCGATCGACGCAGCGAGCAAACGCGGCGCCTCCCTCACCAGCCAGTTGCTGACCTTCGCCCGGCGGCAGAGCGTCAACCCGCAGGCCGTCGACGTCGCCCGGCACATCGATGCGGTGCGCAACGTCCTCGACATCGGTGTCGGCAGCGCGGTGACGCTGCAACTCGACATCGCGCCCGACGTCTGGCCGGTCATGGTCGACGTCGCCGAATTCGAGACCGCGCTGGTCAATCTGGTCATCAACGCGCGCGACGCCATGGCCGGCGGCGTCATCACGATATCGGCGCGCAACAAAACGTCCGGCGGCGAAACCGATACTGAATATGTCGCGATTTCGGTGCAGGACACCGGCGCCGGCATTGCGCCCGACACCCTCGGCAAGATCTTCGACCCCTTTTTCACCACCAAGCCGATCGGCAAGGGTACCGGTCTCGGGCTGTCGCAGGTTCACGGTTTTGCGCACCAGGCCGGCGGCACGGTCAAGGTGGCGAGCGAACTCGGCCAGGGTACCAAAATCACGATCCTGCTGCCGCGGCGGGAGGGCTTGCCCGTGACCAAGGAAGTCCGGATCGCCGATACCGGCGGCAGCGGCACCGTGCTGCTGGTCGAAGACAATCCGGATGTCGCAATCGTCAGCGCCGGCCTGCTCGAACAGCTCGGCTACACCGTCCGCCAGGCAGCAAGCGCCGAGGCCGCCTTGCGCGAACTCGAGTTCGACGGAATTGACCTCGTGTTCTCCGACATCGTGATGCCCGGCAAGATGGATGGCCTCGGGCTCGCGCGTCACCTGCGAGCGGTCAGGCCCGGCCTCCCTATCCTCCTGACCAGCGGCTACAGCGACGCGGCGCTGAATGTGCGCGGCGATTTTCCGATCCTGCGCAAGCCCTACGAGATCCACGAACTCAGCCAGGCGATCGCCAAGCTGCAGCGCTGACGGCGCAAGAGGCAACTATCGGTAAAAATACCGAGGCATTCACGATCCCTTAACCATGCTTTGAAATGGTGCGCGGCCGTAACGGTCTATTAACCGTTGCCCAAACGGGGAACGCGAATGACCTCGATAAACACCGGACTCAATCCCTACGCCCAGATGGGCTCCGCCTATGCCCGTGCGGCTGCCACCCAGACATCGCTGGCCACCGCGCTCAACAATGCCGAGGCCGGTAATCCCCAGGACAACTCCGCGACCAATCTGACGCTGTCGCAGGCGGCGCGCGCGCAACTCGCCGGCGGGACATCATCGAAGGATTTTACGACGGTGACGAGCGAGGCGCGCGCTGCGCTCGATGCGCTCTATTCCGCCGCCAAGGTCACGGGTCCGATTGCTGCCGAAGGCAAGACGACCATCGATCTGTCCTCGCTCGACCGCCGTTCGCTGTTTGCGGTCGCAACCAACAATGGCGGCAAGTTCAGCCCCGACGAACAGAAGGCCGCCGCCACCGAACTCGGCAACCGCTTGGACAATGTTCTGGCGCCGCCCGCGGCGACCTCAAAACTGACCGGCGACTTCTCCTCGCTCTACAAGGCCGCACTCGACTATCTCGACGGCGCCAGCAACGAGGAGAAGGCGACCGCGACCTGGTCGGCGCAGCGGGCGGCGGTCGTGAAGGGCGTCCAGGCCACCCAGCAAAATCCGACAGCGGCGCCCGATATCGCCAATGATCCGGTCGCGGCCTATCTGTCGCGGAATGCCGACGGCAGCAGCCCCGCGACCCAGAACATCTCGACCGTCGCGAAGAAAGTCCGCGCCGCACTCGACGCGCAGGCCAAGGCAGCCACGGCCGCCGGTAAGGAACTGGTGTACGACCCCGGCCGCCAGACCGGCCAGCAGGCCGACCTCGGCTCGTTCGACAACCGCTCGCTGGCGGCGATCTCGCTCAACCAGGACGGCTTGTTCTCGAATCAGGAAAGCTTTGCCGCCAAGCAGTTGTTGGGGTCGCGCAGCCGCGCCAGCATTTTGGCCGCACTCAACCAGAGCCAGACCAGCGGCGACCCGTCCCAGCTCAGCCTCGGAATCCTCAATGCCTATTCGTCGATGAGTTCGGAGGAACGCCAGGCCGTGAACTGGACCCCGGGTTTTCGCGACAACGCGATCGCCAGCTACAAATCGACGCGACAGATTTTGTCGATGTTGAGAGGCGGCTGATCGCCGTCACGCTGACGGCACTTGGTCTGGCTCGCCGTCCGCAGGTTTTACCGCAACACGCCAATAGGTCAGCCCCGCGAGAACCCCGACCAGAACGAATAGCGTCGCGAAAATGAGGTCAAACGATCTGAAGGCAATCGTTTGGCTCAAGGCCCCTATCGTCCCGCCGGCCCCGCCTAAGAACAGTGGCGAGCGTATCCGAGACACTTCGCCTATCCAGACCACAAGAGCGGCCGGAATGGCGGTCAGCCCGCAGGTGAAGACGAGAATTACAGGGAAGAAAATCAGACTCGCGACGAGGTCGACCCAGCTGAGCATCATCGAACGTGCGCTGGCCCCGGATATCGAGAACGGCAACGCGAGTACGTAGATGGCAGCGGTTGCGGTCGCGCATGCCGCGAGCCAACCTTGCATCACACGACAAAGCCAACCGGACTTCAACTTATCCTCCTCACAGGATCGCCTCGAATGCGCTGCGCAGCGTTTCGTGGCGGAACACAAAGCCGTGGCTGAGCGCCTTGTTCGGCAGCACGCGCTGGCCGCCCAGCAGCAATTCGCCGGCGAAATCGCCGCCGATCCGGCGCAGCAGCGCATCGGGAATCCGGAACAGCGCCGGCCGGCCCAGCCGGCGGCCGAGCTCTTCGCTGAATTTCATATTCGTCACCGGGATCGGCGCCGTCGCGTTGACGGGCCCCGAAATCTCCGGGCGCGCCATCACATGGGCCATCAGTCGGATCAGATCGTCGCGCTCGATCCACGACATCCACTGCCGGCCCGAGCCGAGCGGCCCGCCGAGGCCGAACTCGAACGGCGTCAGCATCCGCGTGATGAAGCCGCCCTCGGTGCCGATCACAAGCCCGATCCGCAGGTACACCACGCGCACGCCGTGCGCCTCCGCCGGACGCGCCGCGCTTTCCCAGGCCTCGCAAAGCGCGTGGCTGAAGCAGGCATGGGATTTGGCCGACTCCGTCAGCACCTGGTCCTGCCACAGCCCGTACCAGCCGATCGCGGAGCCCGAGATCAGAACCGCCGGTTTGTGTTCGAGCCGTGCGATCAGGGCTATGACATCGCCGGTCATGTCGACGCGGGAAGCGATGATCCTGCGGCGCTTGGCGTCGGTCCATAGCCCGTTGCCGATCGGCTCGCCGGCGAGATTGACGATCGCGTCGATCCGCGTGTCATCAGGTAGCTGGTCGAGGCTGGTGATCAACGTGATCGGCGGCGGCAGCATGTCGGCCTTCGCGGGATTGCGCACCAACGCGATGACCTGATGCCCTGCCCCGCCCAGCGCCGCGACGAGACGGCTGCCGATGAAGCCGGTGGCGCCGGTCACCAGCACGGTCTGCCGCGCCGGCAGTTTTTCCACGAGACCCGCCGCGGGCGTGCAGACCATGCGCGAAAGTCGTCTCGACGCCGCGTAATCGCGCAGGCCGCACAGCCCGGCGCCGACGGCCGCCGCCGCCGCGACCAGGCTAAGCCATCCCGCATAGGCCAGTTTAACGCCGGTCGGCTGCGCGGCCCAGCCGGTCAGGACCGGCAGCAGCAACACCAGTATGGCGCCGTAGTTGATCGCCAGCAGCGTGTGATTGATGCGTTCGCTGGCCGGCAGCTTCCGGCTCATGTCTTCCTCGACGAAATCCATCAGCGTGATGACCACTTCCGCCGCCAGCACCGCGATGATCAGCATGGCGAGGATGCCGTGCACCTCCAGCCAGCCCAGCACCAGGAACAGCAGCGCATAGAGCATGTTGCGCAGGCTGTGGAGCTGCAGCTCATAGCGCTGCGAGGGCCGCCAGGCGAGCCGCTCGGTCAGCTCATGGTGATAGAAGGTGTCGAATACCCCCATCGCGACCTGAACGGCGATCAGGATCCAAAGCAGCGACGTCATGATGAAGACTCCCGGAACACCGCAGATTGACGAAGGAGTTGGCCGAAGCGCGGATGCACGATCTCCAGCGTAAAACGGAACAGGCCGCCGCCGAGATCGGAATGCGTCACGGTGAGATCGCCGGGCGTGAAACGATCAGGCAGCGGCAATCGCAGCGGCCCGATCTGCAACGCATAGCCGGCGCTGCGAAACACCAGCGCCTCGTGCTCGACCGAGATGGTCAGCGCCATGCTGACGCCGTGGCCGACATATTCCTCGAGCCCGGTCGGCCCGGCGAAGCGTTTTGCGGAATGGATCACTTGCGGAAAGCCGCTGCTGCGCGCGCAGATGCGGGTCCAGATCTGGCCGCCGCTCGCCGCATCCTCGGTTACCGTCACGATCATCGGCACGCCGGTCTCGGCGCCGGTCGGCAGCGGCCCGCCAATGATGCGCGCCAGCTGCGCCAGCCACCAGCCGGCGCGGCTGAAATTCGCCTCCTCCACCGTGCCGACATAGACGACGGTCTCGCCATCGGCAAAGCGCTTGGAAAAACGCCGCCAGATCGCCAGCGGCAGGCGGCCCCAGGCCTCGTCGGGCAACAGATTATGGAAGCGGCGATCGTCGAGCAGGATGGTGTTCGCGGCGGACGTTGCGGGAAGCCTTGGTAGTCTGGTGGACGCCATCTCAACGCTCCTGTCCTGCCCCTCTGCGCTATTTGTTTTTCCCCGCCGGCAGGAAGCTGACGATCTTCTCGCCGAGCCTGATCAGCGCGACCAGCCGCGGCCGCGGCACGTTCAGCATCTGCGTGTACCAGCGGTCGACCAGCTCGGTGAAAGCCAGCATCTCCTTCAGCCGCTTGCTGGCGACCGGGCTGATGGTCGGATCGTCAGCCGCGTCGGAGACGCAGGCGCGCAGCGCGTCGACCGCGGGATCGATCTCGCGCGCCTTGCGACCGGCGGCGATCCGCGCCGCCACTTCCCAGATGTCGGTTTCGGCCTCGAAATGATCGCGGCGGTCGCCGAGGATCGGCACCCGTCTGATCAGGTTCCAGGCCAGCAATTCCTTGATCGAGTTGGAGACGTTGGACCGCGCCATGCCGAGCGTTTCGGCGATGTCTTCCGCGGTCATCGGCGCCTCGGCGAGATACAGCAGGCCGTGGATCTGGCTGACCGAGCGGTTGACACCCCACTCGTCACCCATGTCGCCCCAGTGCAGGATGAAGCGCTCGACGACGGGCGGGAGCTTTTTCTTTTCGGTTATTTCTGTCATGACAGAAATATCTGACGATACGGATCCATTGTCAAGGGCCTCGGCGCGTTGCCTTTCGCGGCCAATTCCCCCGCTCGATCGCTCGACTTCACCACCCGTTGTCCTCTGATCCACGCCGGGACCCCCGCGGCATCACGGGGTTCCACATCTCGTAATGGTTGTATTAACCACTTCGGCACCGGCGCTCCGTAAGCTTTGCCGGTTGCCGGCCAATGGATTCGGCACGTTCACCAAGGCGAAGCATGCCCGATCCTCAGCTTCGAGAACCCGACGGACCGCTCCGCCGCGTATCGCCGGCGGTGGTCGTCGTCGCATTTGCGCTCGTCATGACGGCGTGCGTGCTGGGCGTCGTGGCCTGGAAGGCGCTCGACGCCAAGAAGAACACGCTCGCGCGCGGCCAGACCGACACCATGAACCTCGCGCACTCGCTGGCCGAGCACGCGACCCACGCCATTCAATCAGCCGACATCGCGATGGCTGGGATGGTCGAATTGCTGAAATATCGCGACCCGGTCCCTGAGCGGTTCAACCGGTACCTGACGGAGACAGTCAATTCGCTGCCGCAGCTGCGCGAGATCGGCGTGCTCGATGTCCACGGCAAATGGCTGTACTCGTCGTTGCCGCCCCCCCCGCTGCAAAACGATCCCGACCGGGCCTATTTCAGCTATCATCGCGACACACCGGGACGTGCGCTTCGCATCAACGAACCATTGCAGTCGCGTCTGGCCGGACGCTCCACCATCATCCTGTCGAAGCGTATCGACCGCCAGGACGGCAGCTTCGGCGGCGTCCTCACCGCCACGATCGACAGCGACTACTTCAACCGGTTCTACCGGAAGTTCCAGTTCGGCCCCGACAGCAGCATCAGTCTGCTGCGGGACGACGGTGTCGTTCTGATCCGCTGGCCGGCGTCGGAGAGAAGCACGAACCTTGCATCGACCGACCTGTTTTCCAAGCACCTGAAAAACAGTGCGGTCGGGTATTACAAGACCACCTCTCCTTTCGACGGTATCGAGAAATATATCGGTTACGAGAGAGCGAGGCATTTTCCCGCGGTCGTCACCGTGGCGATTCCGGAAGCGTGGGTGCTGTCCGATTGGCAGAAAACGTTGCGCACCGACGTGCTCGTCTCTGCCGCTCTGCTATTCATGATCCTGCTGCTCGCCGCCGTACTGTTCTCGCAGTTCCGTTTCCGCATGAGAACCGAACTCGCGCTGCGTGAGCGCGAGGCGCACTACCGCTTGCTCGCCAACAACATCGCCGACATCATCATCCTGATCGATGCCCGCGGCGTACTCCGCTACGTCTCGCAATCCGTCGAGCCCGTGCTGGGACAGCGTCCGGAGGATATGCTGGGCAAGTCGTGCTTCGAAATGATCCATCCCGACGACCAGGAAAGCGTCAGGTCAGCGACGGCGCAACTGAGCGGGATCGACACCGTCAGCACGGTGGTATTTCGGACCTGGCGTGCCGACGGAACGCCGGTCTGGGTCGAAAGCAACTTCAAGCTGGCGGCATTGCCGGTCAAACCGGCGCAGGCTGAGTTCCTGTGCGTCATCCGCGACGTCACCGAACGCAAGCGGATGGAGGATGAGTTGAACCAGCTCAACCGCCGTCTCACCCAGCTTGCGGCCACCGACGGCCTGACCGGGCTGACCAACCGCCGCGCCTTCGACGATTTCCTGCTGCGGCAATACGAATGCTGCGACGAGATTTCGGTGCTGCTGCTCGATATCGACGGTTTCAAGGGTTACAACGATACCCATGGGCATCAGGCGGGCGATCGCTGCCTGCGCGCGGTGGCGAAAGTGATCGGGGACGCGACCCTGAACACATCCGGCCTGTCCGCGCGCTATGGCGGCGAGGAATTCGCAGTCGTGCTGCCGGACACCGGCGAGGGTGACGCCTTGAAGGTTGCCGAGGCGATCCGGCTGGCGGTTCGGGCGCTGGGTATTGCCAACCCGATCAGCAGCCGCGGATACATTACGGTCAGCGCCGGCGTCGCCGCCAGGACCGACGCGACACGCGACGACTCCGCGTTGGTGGGAGACGCCGACTCCGCGCTCTACGAAGCCAAGCGTCTCGGTCGCAACCGCAGCGTCGTGGCTTCCTCGCTCGCCCTGCGACATGTCGCAAGCGAATCCATCCAGCCTGACGGCGAGTCCGCGCTGGCCGGACGGCTGGCCCCGACCTGAGCCCGGGGCTATCACCTTCGCTCATCCGGGCCGTGAGCGCTTTCGCAAGCCCTCAGACCGTCTGCAGCACCGAGAACCGCTCGCCTGCATCCCGCAGCTTCAGCATGTCGGGATTGGCCGGTTCGTCCCGCAGCGCCTCCACCCGCGCCGGTGACGGCCCGCGCCGGCATGCCGCGATTACGGCCGTCACGGCCTCCACGGGGCCGGCGAACACCGCCTCGACGCTGCCATCCCGGCGATTGCGCACCCAGCCTTCGATGTCCCGGGACTGCGCCTCGCGCTCCACGAAGTAGCGATAGCCGACCCCCTGCACCCGCCCGTTGACCGTGACGTGGCGGATGGCCTCGCTCATGGCTTCTTCAATCCGAGGAATTCGCTGCTGCGCGCTTTCGCGTCGGCCTCGCGCATCGCCCGGCCGGTCAGTTCGGACGACGGCAGGCCTTTCAAGCTCTTTGGCGAAGCGCCTTCGCGCAGCGCCTTCAGCGTTTCAAAGACGGCCTGTGTCGCAGCAGCGAACGGCGCGTGGCCCTGCAGCGCGACCCGCACCCGCCGCCCCGCGAGATAGTCGGGCGCGGCCATGTCCTCCGGCGCACCGCCGAGCACGATCGGCAATGCGGTGGCGGCCGAGATCGCCTCCAGTTCGCCGCGGTTCTGGATGCCCGTGAAGAACAGCGCATCGACGCCGGCAGCCTCATACGCTTTGGCCCGTACAATGGCATCGTCAAGACCGGTGACGGATGCCGCACCGGTGCGGCCGATGACGACCAGCGATGGGTCGCTGCGGCCGTCGATTGCCGCTTTCATCTTGCCGACGCCCTCCTCCATGGGGATCAATTGCATCCCGCTCTGCCCGAACGCCTGCGGCAGCAGCGTATCCTCGATCGTCAGGCCGGCGGCACCGGCCGCTTCGAGTTCCTGCACCGTGCGGCGGACATTGAGGGCGTTGCCGTAGCCGTGATCGGCATCGACCAGCACCGGCAGCGCCGCGGCGCGCGACATCCGGCGCATCTGCTCGGCCAGTTCAGTGAGCGTGATCAGCGCAATGTCGGGATCGCCGAGAACGGCCAGTGAAGCCACCGAGCCGCCGAACATGCCGAGCTCGAAGCCGAGGTCTTCGGCAATCCGGATCGAGGTGGCGTCATAGACCGAGCCCGGCCGGATGCAGGCCGCGCCGTTGAGGATGGACCGCAGTTTTTCGCGGCGCTGACGAAAAGCCATGGTTGCCCTCAGTCCTATCGGCCGTCATTGCGAGATGCGAAGCGACGACTACGCAAACTCCAATATCAGCGCGTCCACCGCCAGCGTGGCGCCGGCCGCGGCGTGGATCTTCTTCACCGTGCCGTCGCGCTCGGCGCGCAGCACGTTCTGCATCTTCATCGCCTCGACCACGGCCAGCGTCTCGCCGGACTTGACCTCCTGGCCTTCGGTCACGGCGATCGACACCACGAGCCCCGGCATCGGGCACAGCAGCTTCTTGCCGGTGTCGGCAGCCGACTTCACCGGCATCAGCCGCGCGGCGGTGGCTTCGCTTTCGGTGAAGACGTTGACCGCAACATCAAAGCCCTGATGCGCCAGGCGGATGCCGTTCGGAATCGCCCTCACCTGCATCGCCGCGAAATGGCCGTCGATGGTGCCCTGCCAGACCGGCTCACCCGGCGTCCAGCTCGAGACCAGATTGTGCGGGTTGCCCGGCAGGCCGTCGGCGCCGATGAAGCGCACCGCGATGCCCTCGGCCTCGCGCGCCACGTCGAGCGCGATTTCCTCGCGGTCGAGCCACACCGCGCGGCGGCGTTCGCGCTGCACCAGCCGGCCGTTCATCTGGCCGGAAATCTGCCGCTTGCGTTCGCCCAGCACGTGGTCGATTGCAGCGCCCACCGCCGCCAGCCGTCGCGCCACCTCGCCTTCCGGCGGACGCGCGGAAAAGCCCTTTGGAAATTCCTCCGCGATGAAGCCGGTGGAGAGCTTGCCCTCGCGCCAGCGCGGATGGTTCATCAGCGCCGACAGGAACGCGATGTTGTGACGGATGCCGTCGACGTAGAACGCATCCAGCGCGGCGGACTGCGCTTCGATCGCGGCCGCCCGCGACGGCGCGTGCGTGACGAGCTTGGCGATCATCGGATCGTAATGGATCGAGATTTCGCCGCCTTCCTGCACGCCGGTGTCGTTGCGGATGGTGATGCCGTCATGGCTCGCCTCGGCGGGCGGCCGGTACTTCACCAGCCGGCCGATCGACGGCAGGAAGTTGCGGAACGGGTCCTCGGCATAGACACGCGATTCCACCGCCCAGCCGGTCAGCGTGACGTCCTTCTGCGCGATCGACAGTTTTTCGCCGGCGGCGACGCGGATCATCTGCTCGACGAGGTCGATGCCGGTGACGAGTTCGGTGACGGGATGTTCGACCTGCAGACGGGTGTTCATCTCCAGGAAATAGAAGCTCTTGTCCTGGCCGGCGACGAATTCGACCGTGCCGGCGGAATCGTAGTTCACGGCCTTCGCCAGCGACACCGCCTGCTCGCCCATCTTGCGGCGGGTGGTCTCGTCGAGCAGCGGCGACGGCGCCTCCTCGATGACCTTCTGGTTGCGGCGCTGGATCGAACATTCGCGCTCGCCGAGATAGATCACGTTGCCATGCTTGTCGCCCAGCACCTGGATTTCGATGTGGCGGGGATCGACGATGAACTTTTCGATGAAGACGCGGTCGTCGCCGAACGAGGATTTCGCTTCCGCCTTGGAGACGTTGAATCCTTCGGCGACCTCGGCTTTCGAATGCGCGATCCGCATGCCCTTGCCGCCGCCACCGGCGGAAGCCTTGATCATCACGGGATAGCCGATCTCGTCGGCGATCTTCACCGCGTGCTTTTCGTCCTCGATGACGCCGAGATGTCCCGGCACGGTCGAGACTTTTGCTTTCGCGGCGGCCTTCTTGGATTCGATCTTGTCGCCCATGGCGGCAATCGCGCCCGGATTGGGCCCGATGAAGACGATGCCGGCCTTGGCCAGCTCGCGCGGAAACGCCTCGCGCTCGGACAGGAAGCCGTAACCGGGATGCACGGCCTCGGCGCCGGTCTTGCGGCAGGCTTCCACGATCTTGTCGATCAGGAGATAGCTCTCGCTGGCCGCCGGCGGGCCGATCAGCACGGCATCATCGGCCATTTCGACATGGAGTGCGTCGCGGTCGGCCTCGGAATACACGGCCACCGTCTCGATCCCCATCCGGCGCGCAGTCTTGATGACCCGGCAGGCGATCTCGCCGCGATTTGCGATCAGAATTCTCTTGAACATGTTCTTCTTGCTTGAGCTTTGGGCAGGATCCTCACCCGCCATATGACATGTGCCAACGCGGGTAACAAACCCGTCGTACAGCAAAAATCGATGGAGGCAACGGTCTCGTAGCGCCGGATGGCGCCGGCCGCCGGCAATTCACCCCGAATAGGCCTTGAACCGGCCCCGCGCATAGGCGCGGGATACCGCTTTCATCAGCTCACTGACCTCGGATTCCAGATATTCATTGGCGACGATCAGCGCGCGGATGGTGGCCCTGGTATCACCCCCGCAGGCAGAAATCGCCTGATCCACCGCGGCTTCCAGCCCGTCGTCCTCTTCGGAGCTCGGCTGTGAAGAGGACGACATGGCAATATTTCCGTGTTGAGCAACGGCACTTATGTTCCTATTTTGTTCTCACAAAGTCAATGCGCCATTTGACCGACGCCGATTCCACACAGACGGTTTTCCCCAATCCGGTTCATGCGCGATTGGCGCCTTGGTTCAATCACTTCACCATATGCTAGAACGCGTTCTCAGTTGGAATTGATTTGAAATGAAACAGATGCGGTCACGATTTTTCCTGGTTGCGGCGTTGCTATCGATCGTCCTTCCGGCCGGCCCGGGTTCGGCCGCCACCGCCATCGTCCGCGATGGCGGCACGCTTCAGCTCGGCAATGTCACCTACCGGCTCGACGGCATCGACGCCCCGACCGTCGATCAACTCTGCATCGACCAGAATGCCGATAGCTGGACCTGCGGGATCGAGGCGCGCGACCAGCTGGTCAAACTGACCGGCGGCAAGCAGGTCCGTTGCGACGATCTCGGTCCCGATCCCGCAACCAGGAAGCGGCAGATCGGCCTCTGCAAGGTCGAGGGCGAAACCACAAGCCTCAGCCAGTTGCTGGTCCGCAGCGGCTTTGCCTTGAATGCCGATGCCGGCGGGCGCTTCAAGGCGGACGAGGCCCGCGCCAAGGACGACCGTCAGGGACTATGGAAAGGTTGCTTCGTCGCGCCGCGCGAGTTCCGCGTTGCGAAGAAGGATGGCGGCCTGCTCGGCGCCGCGTGCCGCGCCGATCGCGACCGCGAAATCCGCGAGGCCTTGTTCCCCGAGGAACTCGTGATGCCGGCGAGCTGCAACATCAAGGGCAAATTTGCCGTCCGCGCCCGGGTCACCGGGAACCTCGGCATCTATCATCTGCAGGCATGCCGCTCCTATCCGGGCCTGACCCATCCGGACCGCTGGTTTTGTTCCGAGGATGATGCACAGGCCGCCGGGTTCCGCCGGGCTTACAATTGCCGCTCACCCGCCAAGGGCAAATGAGCAAATGAAGCTGGCAAAGCCGCCGCTTCCTGTGTGAAACTGCGGGCAGAGGTTGCCGGGCCGAATGACCACTTCCGACGATTTGAACATCGTGCCCGAAATTGCCGCGGACGAACGCTTGCGGCAACATCTGCAGGAAATCGAAAGCGAGCGCGATCGCGCCCATCGCGCCCTGCAGGAACGCGAAGCCGAGCTGGTGCGGATCCAGCGCATCGCCGGCGTCGGCGGCGTCGAGGTCGACTTTCGTGAGGGCTTCAAGAACAGCCGCTCGCCGGAATATCTCATCATCCACGGCCTGCCGGCGGATGCCGCCAACGAATCCCACGAAGACTGGGTCAACCGTATTCATCCCGACGATCGCGAGCACACCGTCAGGCAATTTCTCGAGGCCATTGCCGGCCGCGACGAAGACTATGCCGCCACCTACCGCATCGTGCGACCGAGCGACGGCCAGACGCGCTGGATCGACGTCGTCGCCAAGATCGAACGCGACAGCAGCGGGCGCGCGTTGCGGCTGGTGGGCGCCCATATCGATTCCACCGACCGCATGCTGGCGCAGGAAAAGCTGCGCGAAAGCGAGCAGCGCTTCCGCCTCATCGCCGACAGCGCACCGGTGCCGATGTGGGTCACCAAGCTCGACCGCACCCGCTCCTTTGCAAACCAGGCCTATATCGACTTTCTCGGATTGCCGTTCGAGGAAGCCATCGCGTTCGATTGGCGCAAGCGGCTTCATCCGGAGGACCAGCAGCGGGTCGTGCAGGAGTCGATCGCCGGCGAGGCCTCGCTCAAGCCGTTCGTGCTGGAAGCGCGCTACCGCAACGCTTCGGGCGAATACCGCTGGCTGCGCTCGGAATCCCAGCCGCGCTGGGACCCGACCGGCAAGCATATCGGCTTCATCGGCGTCGCCCACGACATCACCGCGGCGAAGCAGGCCGAGCACGATCTGCGGCAGCTGAACGAGATCCTGGAATTGCGGATCACGGAGCGGACCGCGCAGCTGGAATCCAACGAGGCCCAGATGCGCGCCATCCTCGAGACCAGCCACCAGTATCAGGGCCTGCTCAACCTGCACGGCGACGTGCTGTTTGCCAACAAGACGGCGCTCGCCGGAATCCGCGCCGAGGCCGGCGCGGTTCTCGGCAAGCCGTTCTGGGAAACACCGTGGTTCTCTGGCACGGAAGGCACGGGCGACGCCGTCCGCGGCGCCTTCATCGCGGTGATGCGAGGTGAAGAAGTCCGGATCGATATGCGGCTGAGCCTGCCGATCGGCGAGCGCTATTTCGATTTCACGATGCGTCCGCTGCGCGACCAGCACGGCGCCATCGTCGGCGCCGTGCCGGATGCCGTCGATGTCACCGAGCGCCGCCAGAGCGAGGAAGCCTTGCGGCAGTCGCAGAAGATGGAAGCGGTCGGGCAATTGACCGGCGGCGTGGCGCACGATTTCAACAACCTGTTGACCATCATCCGCTCCGCGACCGACTTCCTGCGCCGTCGCGAACTGCCGGAGGAACGCCGGCGGCGCTACATCGACGCCATTTCCGAAACCGTGGAGCGCGCCTCCAAGCTGACCGGGCAACTGCTGGCATTCGCCCGCAGGCAGCCGCTGAAGCCGCAGATATTCAATGTCGGCACGCAGGTGGAGGCCGTCGTCCAGATGGTCCGTCCCCTCGTCGGCGCCCGTATCCGGATCGAGGTCGAGATATCGGACAACGATTGCTTTGCGATTGCCGACATCGCCCAGTTCGAGACCGCGCTGATCAACCTCGCGGTCAACAGCCGCGACGCCATGGAGGGAGAAGGCCGGCTGACCATCGGCGTGCGCAAGGCGGGAAGCATTCCTCCGTTGCGGGCGCATCCCGCCCGCAACGGCGATTTCGTCGCCATCACCGTGACCGACACCGGCCCCGGCATCGCCCCTGCCCTGCTGGAGACGATCTTCGAACCGTTCTTCACCACCAAGGAAGTCGGCAAGGGCACCGGCCTCGGGCTCAGCCAGGCGTTCGGCTTTGCCAAGCAGTCCAACGGCGACATCGCGGTCGCGAGCGAGCCCGGCCGGGGCGCGACGTTCACGATCTACCTGCCGCAGGCCGCGGTGCCGGCCGATGCGGTCAACGATGCCGCGATCGCCAGCGAACCCGCGACGCGCGGCCGGGGCTTCCGCGTGCTCGTCGTCGAGGACAATGACGACGTCGGACAGTTTTCCACCGAGTTGTTGGAAGATCTCGGCTACACCGTCCGCCGCGTCGCCACCGCGGACGCCGCGCTCGCCATCCTTGCCGAAAACGAATTTTCCGCCGACCTGGTGTTTTCCGACGTCATCATGCCCGGCATGAACGGCGTCGAACTCGCCGGCATCGTGCGCGAGCGCTATCCCGGCCTGCCCGTGCTGCTGACCAGCGGCTACAGCAACGTGTTGGCGGAGAACGCCCACCGCGGGTTCGAGCTGATCCAAAAACCCTATTCGGTGGAATTGCTGTCGCGCAGTCTGAGGAAGGCGATCTCCGAGGGCCGCCGCTGAGGCGGGACGGGATCAGACGAGGCGCGGGAACTGCATAGTCGCCGCAATTATCGTGTCTCACTCGAGGGGTGCAGTCCAGCACTGTCACCGTAATTCGACACTACGACGCCCATCTCTTCTTCCTACATCCTATACCGATTTAGTAACGCACAAACTTGCTCAACCACAAAGGTTCCGAACACGGCAAGCGTTGCACTATCAAGCGCAACGGCAAGGTTGCCCGCAAAGGCCCCCTTAATCCGCCACGCGATGTTATCCGAGGCCGGGTCGTAGCTTGTGACTACGCCCAGATACAACAAGCTGGTCATCAACCCAATGATGAACACGCAACCTATTACCTTGGCAAAACTCATCTCGTTGACGACAAGGGATTGAGTGCTCAGTTGCCAGACGCGCCAGAACGTATAACTGGATATGACTATCCATCCGCCTCTCGATTTGGGCCGCAAGTTGAATGATGTCAACGCTCATCTCAATCTCCCAGTCTAGACTCGCAGCGATCGACGCATAAGGATCATTTGAAATAAGAGAGCGTTCGCGCCAACGCTTCCAGCCAAACTACCAATGGCTAAGGGGTGCATCAAACCAAGTTCAAGCGTACGAAAAAGCAATGCGATGAGCGTGAGAGAAAGCAATCCCCATAACACCATGGCAACAGGAACCACGTATCGGCCCATGAACGCATGAAGTGACCCTTGAGCGCTGACAAATTCACGGGCGCGTCGAACAAGATGGCTATTTGCCATCCAAGTCAACGACGCCAGGAAAGTGAGCACGAACGTGACTATGTTGGATATTGCCAGCGCGCGAGGGAGCACCGACAAAAAGGGCTCGGGAAGTGACTGATAAAGGCCGCCGGCAACCAACAACATATAAACGAGGCATAGAACCAGAACGAGATTAGCCGCGTAAGCAGCAATGATCGCCTCAAGCTGAGTGATTTGGTCGTTGGCGTGAGCAATTCTCGCTCCGAAGAGGAAGCGGTTGAGCGATCGACTAAATCTGAAAATCTTTCGTCGCAAGTTCGCAACTCCACATCAGCACCTTCGTCAACATTGCACTCTTCAGATCAACAAGACGCTCCGTTACATTCAATCGCTCGTTCAGTCGCCTCGCGACTGAATAAAACAAAATGGCCCGAGATTACGGTGACAGAATTACGGTGACAGTGCACTTAACTCTCCTCCCCGGCCCGCGGCTTCGGTCCGCGCTTGGCCGGCTTGAGAACCCGCCTCGTCTTGCGCTCGAGCCCATCGAGGAATCGACGGCTGCCGATCGGACGGCCGATCGTCTCGGCGCGGCGTAGTCGCGTGATCGCCTCGTCATCGGCCTGCTCGGACAGGAACGCCGCGAAATCCGGGTAGCGCTCGCGCACCGGCGCCAGCGTCGTGACGCCGTCGCGCCCGCCGCCGAGATGCGCCCGCACGCTGGACCAGCGCCAGTCCCGCGCGCGGCCGACCAGGCGCGCCCGCACCGGGTTGAGCGACACGTAGCGCAACGCCGCGGCGAGGTGCTCCCCGTCCATCGCCACGCAGCCGAAGCGCCCCTGCCAGAAATGCCCGGTCCGCTTGCGCCGCGCATGGATGATGCCGGCATAGCGGCGGTGCACCGGCGCCAGCGCACGGCGCAATCCGTCCGCATCCGACGGCACCAGGATCAAATGGACGTGGTTCGGCATCAGGCACCAGGCCCACACCTCGACATCGGCCGCGCGGCACGCCTCGGCCAGCAGGTCGCGATAGCACGCAAAATCGTCATCGCCGAAAAACGTCCGCGCCCCGCCATTGCCACGCTGCGTCACGTGGTGCGGCAGGCCGGGAATAACAACGCGGGCGAGACGAGCCATGCCGCAACATGCCGCACGGGAAACGGGAAGTCAATTTAGTGCACTGTCACCGTAAACCCGCTGGCCGTTCTTTCGAGCCCTGACGGCGAGCCGCCATTCATCAAAAGTTAGGCCCGCTTCATTTTTGTTGAACCACTCGTCCTGCAGACGAGTTCGCTCGTCCTGGTTTTTTGGTTTCAGCATCTCGAAATGATGGATCCGATCGGCCTCTTCGATTAGCCCCCCTCCGATGGTGGCGTAATCGATATCTTCCGGCACCGAAAACACAGCGGCAGCCTGTTTTCGGTTCTCTTGCACAATCGACGCTTCGGAAAACCCAATCTCATTGTAAATTTCGCAGATTTTCACCCAGAAGGCGGGAACCTCTTGCTGCAGATACGACATGAATATGTGAATCTGCTCAATCGTCCACTCGGCATGTCCGTTTACACACAGCGCTTGACGACTAGCCTGCATTTCCCTGACGTAAGCCCAATATTGCTCTAAACGGATCAGCCGATTCTGAGGTTGCCACATGCGAAAGCGAAAGGTGCGCTCATTAGCAAAGCGGAAGTCAATGACTCCCACTCGATAGTGTTTGGTATGAAGTCCCGGCACAACTTGCTCCAGGTGAGCCACGATATGATCGTTCATCGCGTTGGTGATGAAGCCACGCTCGCTCTCAGAGTCAAAATAAGCGCTCCACTGCTCCGGAAAACGATCTTGATACGAGGCAATAGAGAGCTCTTCCTGAGACCACTCCTTAAGTCCCATTCCTCGGCCTGGAATCGTGGACCTTACCTTGAACGGCGGTGGCTTGCCCTCATTAGTCATGATCGGACTCCGAGATGTAGGTCTCCCTTTATTTGACCGACAAACGTTGGGTCGTAATCCTTAATGCCGTCCACCCAGTTGTTATAAGCTCCGGTAATTGTGTCCAAAGGCTCAAGCACTGACATGACGGCCTTCCTTTTCTTATCTCTGGAGCTTACGCAAAATCGAAGCGATTGCGATGTCGACAAGCACGAAGAAGAAGGCAAGCAGGGCAAGTGCGAGGCTGACGCTGCGGTACACTGACCACGATCCTATGAGGTCCAGCGCACTGATCGCATAGGCGAGAAGTACAATTATTGCGCCTGCTACTCCTCCAACTACTATTGTCACTGTGGATTGGTTGAGTGTCAGCATTAAATTGCGCTGGCGTATTAGCCACGCAATCCGGGCGATATGTCCTGCCAGCAAGCCGGCTAATGTCACAGTCAGCGCAAAACTTGGCCCGCTGAAAAGAAGAAAGGCCACACTCCAAACTAAAATTCCGAGGAGGCCATCGACGATCCACATTCGAACGATTTGCGGTCGGTTTAGCAAACAGAAATCACTGAAGCTGACTGCGCGCGTCCAAAAAACTCCACTCTCGACTTCGTGGCTCTCTCGCCACGACCACGAGATTGCTCCGCTGTCGGCTCCACCTTCCGCGCGGATCGCTGACCTCAACTCGCCCGTGGTCGCCGACCAGCGAAGATTCTTGCTCCACAGGATGATGATCGCTGCGAAAAATCCAAGAACCAGCCCCATGCCGGGCACGACAACCAACGGCCGGACTTCCGCGGTAGCAAAGGGCAACATAACCAAAAGAGGTGCGCCCGCTGCACAAATCGCCACGACAAGAGCATAGGGCAAGCGGCCGACAAATCTTGTCATGCGAGCTCAATCCCGAACATTTCTATCCGGGAACACGCACCGGAAGACAATTCAGCCGAACAGTGATTTGGAAGCTTCAAAGCATCGATGAAGGAAGTCCAACGCTGCGCTTCGCACCGCCGACTGGCTGCGAGCAGGCGTTTTCTCGCCGGCTGCACATACACGCTTTCACCCAACCCTGGACTAAGCGAGAGGCGTTAGGGCTACGTTCGGATCGAATTGGAATTGAACTCGAACCCGTTGTTTTGACACGATTTCTACTTCACTTGAAGGCGCTGCATCCTACTTTGCATGGGGTTGTTTTGCAGATTTTGTGTTCTGGCCCCGCGCAACGCCCTCCACTCACGCCGCGTCCTCGACACCCGCCTTCGCCACCAGCAGCTTCCGAATCTCCTGTGCCGGCCTTGCCGCGCCGAACAGAAAACCCTGCATCCGGGTGCAGCCGAGAGTCTGCACCGTCTCGCGCTGCTGCAGCGTCTCGACGCCTTCGGCGGTGGTGAGCATGTTGCGGTCGGCGGCGATGCTGACCACCGCGCGGATGATCGAGGCCGATGACTCGTTGCGCGTCACTTCCCTGACGAAGGAGCGGTCGATCTCGATCGTTGTCGAACGGAAGGCGCTGCAGGCGCCTGCTGTAGGGAGCACACTCCAAACTGGCGTCAGCAAATTGAGTTATCGGCAGGTTAACGCCGCAGCGGCATCAGGCGGTTTGGGCTTCCGCCAGTTCTGCGTCCGCTTCCGTTACTGCTTCCTTGAGGCTGCATTCGATCAGCGAGCCGCCGATCGAAAATTCGGTGAACAATGACCCGTCGGTTGTGACCTTGAGCGGCGCGAAGAACTGCGCGTCGCCGGGGCTCTTCAGAAAGAAGCGGATGTGGCTGGCGGTCATGGTATCCCGCGACAGCCATACGATGCCGGAGAACAGCGCCACCATCATCTGGGCGTACTGGTCCGCGTTCGCGATCCCCAGTTCATAGATCGGTGACACCACGATGAAGCGGGCGCGCAGGATGGGATTGGGAAACTTGCTCATCATCAGGCGGCTGACCTGGCAGGCCGCATGGACCTGCTCGCCATCGGACAGGCAGTAGAGGTTGGGGCTGTTGCCGTCCTTGGTCATGGCGTCATAGGCGGAATAGCTTCCCGTCGTAAACGTCGAGAAGTCCTCGCCGACGCTTTCGGCATCTTTCTTCCACTGGCCCTTGATCGACCGCCAGGATCTCTCCGGCTCTTTCATTGGCAGAAGGCGCATGACTAACCAGGCGTTAAAAGCGGAAATCGTGCCGGTATTTTACGGTCAGCGGCTAAACGTTTGCTTACGCTGGCGGGTGCCGACGCATATATTTGTTCTACCTGGTAGAACTACGACCCCATGGCAAATAACCACTACCCTGACGCACGTTTCGCGGCGGCGCTTCCTTTGAGCGACCGGACATAGGTAACAGATCAGACCGACGAATTGGCGATCTTGCACGTCGCTCCGCAAGCAGATGCGACAGCGCTTGCCATCGGGACGGCAGCGCCGCCGGTCGGCTTCGGATTTACGCCGGCGGCCTTCGCCATCTTCGGCAAGGCTTTCAGGATCTGCTTTTCGGCGTAGCCGATGTCCTTGAGCGGATCCAGAAACGTTCGTTGAGATCTTTGTCAGCCGTGGTGTCCTCCATTGAGGCCGCCGCTTGCGCGGTGGTACCTAATCGCGCCCCAGCCGCCCGTCGGCGCGCGGGCCACTTGCAAACTGCGCATCGTAAGGTGGAAATCATCGTTCACGCTGCCTGCGTCCATTGCGATGGATGGGATAATGATCTGCGATTGCCAACTGAAGTAACGTAAACTCAGGCGTGATGAATTCGGGTTATCGTGCTGAAAAAGCGGGCTGTTGCGATACGCAATTCGGCCATCATTTGCCTTTTAGCCTTGCTCAATTATTGCCGAAAATAAAATTGCTGAGGGGGATTTCATGCGCGCGATTTCTGCCGTTGCCGTTTGCTTGTTGTGGGCTCTTTTCGCAAGCGCCGCCGGTGCGCAGCAGCGCTCCCCGGCTCAAACCAACGAGCTCCCCGAGCGGGACCTTCTCAATGCCGGTACCGTCACGGTGATCACGGCGCCGATCGGCGGCCCGATGTCGATCATGGGCTCGGACATGGCCTCGGTACTCGACGACGCCGACAAGCTCCGGGTACTGCCAATCCTCGGCAAGGGCTCAGTCCAGAATCTCGTCGATATCCTGCGCCTGAAGAATATCGATATGGGCTTCGTCACCACCGACGCGCTGGAGTTCGCCAAGACCGAATACAACATTCCCGACATACCGAAGCGCGTCCGGTACATCACCCGTCTGTTCCACAACGATATCCACATCGTGGCGCGGAAGGAGATCCGGAGCCTGCAGGATCTGCAGGGAAAGAAGGTTTTTGCCGAACGGAGCATCGGCTTGCCGGCGGCCCGCCTCATCTTCCGCCGCATGGGCATCGAGGCGGACATCGATGCCCAAACCGATCCTGACGGCGGCCTGCAAAAGCTGCTTAGCGGCGAGCGGGACGCGTGGGTCGCGAGCGTTTCGAAGGGCGCTCCAGTCATCAAGAACATCAAGAATGATGCAGGGAAATTCCATCTGCTGGAGATCCCCTACGCGAAGGCGCTGCAGGATATCTATCTGCCCTCGTCCTTCTCGTCCGAGGAGTACCCCAACCTCGTGTCAAAGGACACCAAGGTCTATGCCCTAGCCGTTCCAACCGTGCTGATGGTGTACAACTGGCCCGCCGATAGCGAACGCTACCGGAGGGTATCGCGCTTCGTCGATGCGTTGTTCGGCAAGATCGGCCAATTGCAGCAGCCTCCACGTCATCCGAAATGGAAAGACACCGGAATATCGATCAACGTCGTCGGACTGGAGCGTTTCAAGCCCGCTCAGGACTGGCTCGACAAAGCCCAGCCGGCAGCGGCAGCAACGCAACTGGCGCCGACCGCGACAACGGCCGAGGAATTCCGCGCCTTCCTCGCCCAGAAAAACGGTGGCGTAAACGCTTCACCGCAAGAGACATCCAAGGCTTACAACGACTTTCTGCGATGGCGCGCTCAACAGAGATAGAAGCATTCGCAACGGGAAGGATCGCCAGTTCGCGGACCGCACCATCAAGGCGCTGCTGGAACAGGATGACGTCAGCGGCCTCTTCGTCGAAGACGGCGGGGAAATAATCCGCCGCACGCATTTATCCGATCTGCCATAGCCCCTTATGAATGTCGAACTTCACGAGGCCTTCCTCGCGCATCTTCAGAAGCAGTGATTGGCAGGCTTCCTCATTCGGTAAATTGGCGCGCCGCATGAGCTGGTAGGCCTTCTGCGGCTTCTCGCGCAGCGCATTCAGGATATTCTCGCGATCTTTCAGCATAACTGGTCCTGCATTCCAAAACTGGCGTTTATCGAGAGCTGCGAGGCCACGGCGAGTTTGCGCCGGCAATCCTCAAGGCTTCCCGTTGCGAGCGTGTGGCGCTCCTTCTTGGCGACAATACGCCGGATTGCGGGATCAAGGTCAATCGCCCGCCTGCTCTATTTCGGAATCGGTAAAAAGGCCTGTCGAGGCTGCAGCGGCTTCCGCGAGAAAGCGCGCAACACAGCGCACAGACTCCAACTCTGATTCAACAGAACCAGAAAGGCGCTACTGCTCTTCCTCAGCTTTTTGAGAGATTTTCGAGCTGTGCGCGGTGGCGGGCTGCGTGTTGCGGACTGCCTCGGCAAGCATCATGCGCAACTCATCCTTCGTCATCGGAGGTTGTCGCGTCGTCGACGATTTCCATTGTGCCATCACGTTTATATGGGGACGCTGGAGCAGGAATGAAACCCCTGAACGAAAGGAACTTCGCTCCGGGGATTTGCGCGACTGACCTCCAGTTGCGAAGGTTCGCTCCAGGCATCCTGCGAACCTGAAAAAAAACGGCGGAGCCACGCCCCGCCGTTTTTCGAAACCGATTGATCGCCGGACGAATTTACAGCATTCCCATATCCATCATGCCCGGCAGCTGCGCGAGCGGCAGCGCGGCGGCGCCGACCAGCGTGGCGACCAGCGCCGTGAGGCGATGGTTGACGCGGCGCTTGCCGCGCATCTGGGCAGCGAGCCATTCCAGCACCTTGGTGTCGATGTTGGCGGCCTTTGTCGGCGCCCAGCTCTCGATGTCGGTGTCGGGCGACAGCGCAACCGTGCGCGGCGGCACCGGCAGACCGGATTCGGACGCCGCATGATGGGCAACCGCCTTGGCCAGGAGATCGTCGAAACGTCCGTCGTCGGTGCGCTCGGCAGCAGCGTCGTTGATTTCAAACAGCGCCTCGACTTCAGCGCGGCTCACCGGCTGATGCTCGACCGCGCTCACCGTCAGGATGCGCGCGCACCAGGCGGCGTCATCGGCATCGAGCGCGCGGGAGAAATGGATACGGCCCCTGGTTGTGGGCCCCTCGCCGGTGATCACGCCGTCGCGCACGATGGTGAGCGCATGGGCTGCGGTCTGCCGGCAGGACGGTTGCGGAACGTCTAATGTTTCAGCAGATGGTTCAGTAGTCGAGGCAGGCATTGTGGCACTTCTCAATTTCTATTCCAGTCCAGCATTTCCACACCCGGAATGAACGAGCGGTTAACGAATCGAAACTGTCATTCCGAGATATTTAGACCGTTGCCAAATGGTCGCTGTGACATCGGTCACGGTTCAGATTGCAACCCCGCGAAGGCGGGAGGAGGAACATACAAGTCTATGTCATGGCAACCCCGGACATTTGCGGCGATGGGTTCCTTTCACGGCAGACGCGCTGATGCAAATATGATGCTAGGACACTGGGGCTGGAGAGAAGAATCTCACAATTTACGTGAACAGGTTCCTTTAGCTACCGCCGGAGACTACATTGGCTGCAACGAATTCCCTTTTAGCTAGAATATGATGAGGTGAGATCATGGCACTCCAGATTGGCGCCACCGCCCCCGATTTCGAAGCCCAGACCACCGAGGGCAAGATCAAATTCCACGACTGGATCGGCAACAGCTGGGCGTTGCTGTTCTCGCACCCGAAAGACTTCACGCCGGTGTGTACGACCGAGCTCGGCGCTCTCGCAAAGTTGAAGCCGGAATTCGACAAGCGCGGCGTCAAGCTGATGGGCTTGAGCGTCGATCCCGTCGACAGGCATGCGAAATGGTCGGAGGACATCAAGGAGACACAAGGCGCCGCGCCGAACTATCCGATGATCGGCGACACCGATTTCAACGTCTCCAAGCTCTATGACATGCTGCCCGCCTCAACCTCGGGCGATGTTGCCACGCGTACGGCGGCCGACAACATGACCGTGCGCAACGTCTTCGTCATCGGGCCGGACAAGAAGATCAAGCTGGTGCTGGTCTATCCGATGACCACGGGCCGCAATTTTGCTGAAATTCTGCGCGTGATCGACTCGCTGCAGATGACCGCCAAGCACCGCGTCGCGACGCCGGCCGACTGGAAGCAGGGCGAGGACGTCATCATCGCGGGCTCGGTCAGCGACGACGAAGCCAAGACGATCTATCCGGCCGGATGGAAATCGCCGAAGCCGTACATCCGGATCGTGCCGCAGCCGAAGTGACGACGGAACGCTCATCCCGAGCTTCGTAGCGTGGAGAAAGCGTAGCGCGCCCCATCAGGGGGCGGCGCAAGTAGTGGTGGGCACGCCATGCTCTGCCCACAGTACGGCGCCGTCATGTTGCGCTACCCCTTCGCTCCCATCCAATTCGCCACGAGAAGCCCGGCGGTCGACGACACCGCCGTCACGAACGAGCCCCAGGCGATATCGACCACGACCACCGTCCAGCTCCAATCCTTGAGCATCGACATCGAGGTGAGCTCGAAGGTCGCATAGCAGAACAGGCCGAACAGGGCGCCATAGAGCAGCGTCGTCTGCCAGGTCGCGCCTGCGGCTCCGCTGACGAAGATCACAGTGCCGCTGACATAGAGCAGGTAGAACAGGACTGCTGGTGCGAGCTTTATCTCGCCCAGGTGATGGCCGATCTGCGACGTAAAGAGCCCCTTGGCCACGAAACCGAGGAACAGCAAATCGATCGGGACGATAACGAGCAGCGTTACCAGGTAAAGTACGACGTATCGGTTCACGATGGCCTCCAGCCCGGAAAACGAGGGCAATCATACAAAGCAATTACGTATGTAGAGGCTTACGGTTTCACGGGCAGCGGGTTCCGCCGCCCGTGGCTGTTCGCTCAGGCGGCGCGAACGCGGTCGAGGAACTTTTCGACCTCGCCCTTCAACTGCAGGCTTTCGCTCGACAGATGCTGCGCGGAAGCAAACATCCGGCTCGAGGTCTCACCGGTTTCGTCGGCGCCCTGCGCGGCGTTGCGGATGTTGGCCGCAACGTCAGCCGTGCCGCTGGCCGCCGCGCGAACGCTCTGGGCGATGTTCTGGGTAGCGCCGCGCTGCTGGTCGACCGCCGAGGATATCGAGTTGGCGATATCGCTGATGCGTTCGATGGTCTGGCCGATCGCCTTGATGGCGCTGACCGACTCTTCGGTCGCAAGCTGCATGTTGCCGATCTGGCTGGAGATCTCCTCAGTAGCCTTCGCGGTCTGGCCGGCGAGGCTCTTGACCTCCTGCGCCACCACGGCAAAGCCGCGGCCGGCATCGCCTGCCCGCGCCGCCTCGATGGTGGCGTTAAGCGCCAGCAGGTTAGTCTGCTCGGCGATTGAGGTGATCAGTTTCACCACGTCGCCGATGCGGGAGCCCGCTTCCGACAATTCGTTGATGCGCTGATCGGTGGCGGCGGCCTGCTTGACGGCGTCGGCCGCAATCCCGTTCGATTCCTGGACACGGCGGGTGATTTCGGCGATCGAACTGGAGAGTTCGTCGGAGGCGGCTGCGGCGGTGCGGACATGTTCGGAGGCGGTCTCGGACGCGCTTGCCGACGTGCCGGAGAGGCTGGCGGTGGTCCGCGCAGTCTCGGTCAATTGTTGCGCGACGCGCTCGAATTCACCGGAGGAAGTCAGCACCTTGTTGAGGATGCTGCCCACGCTGGTCTGGAACTCGTCAACGAAACCGCGCAGCTCGGATTTGCGCTGTTCGACGGCAGCGGCAGCAGCCGCGGTCTGCTCCTCGCGCATCCGGCGGCGTTCGGCCGAATTGTTCTTGAATACCGCAAGCGTACGCGCAATCTCGCCGATCTCGTCCATGCGATCCTCGCAATCGATCGAAACATCGGCCTTGCCGTCGGCAATCGCGGTCAGCGAGGCCGTGACCGAAGTCAGCGGCTTGGTCACTCGTCGCACGATCAGCGTGGTCAGCAGCATGACGAGCAGCGCGGCAATGCCAGCCGCGATCGCCATGTTCTGGATCGCGTGCGACAGCATGGTCTCGTAGTGCGCCATCGGGATTCCGACATAGAGGATACCGATGACCTTGCCGGCCGAATTCATGACCGGGTAATACGCCGTCATGAACGTCTTGCCGAACAGCGTCGCCGGACCCTTGTAGGCCTCGCCGCGCCGCAGAGGCGCCTGGCCGGGATGATCGGCCGCGAGTTGAGTGCCGACGGCGCGGTCGCCGTTTTCCTTCTTGACGTTGGTGCTGCGGCGAACGAACTGGTTGGAGGCCTCATCATGGACGAACAGCGTCGCGTTGCCGCCGGTATAGCCTACCGCGCGGTCGACGATCGCATGGTCCTTGAATTCCGGCATCTTCGGAAGTTCAGCGCGGACGACGGCCCCGTCCTTGATCGTGATCTTGGCGTCGCCGTAAGTTTCGGCAAACGCCAGGCCAAGCGTGCGCAAATTGACTTCGATGTCCCGCAGCGCCCGATCGCCGAATTCCGACGTGAGCGACCAATGCGCGGCTCCTACAACCAGAGCGGTATTTACGGCGATCAAGAATATCGCACAGATGACGGTCTTGGTCCCAAGCCGAAGATTGAGTTTCGGCAGGAACTTTCCAATCGATAGCGTGCCCATAACGAAAAATCCCCCAAAATTGGGCCCAATCTGATCTTTTTTGCTTACGATCGCATTAATGGGCACAACCCTTGACAAAGGCTTGGAAATTCAATGGAACCTATGCGCGCATGACCGCCCTCGTCTGGTACCGCGACGACCTTCGCATCTCCGATCACCTGGCGCTGTCCGCAGCCGTCAAATCACACTCGAAAGTTGCATTTATTTACGTGCTCGACGACAAGGCGCCGGGCATTCGGCCGCCGGGCGGCGCGGCGCGATGGTGGCTGGCGCGGTCGTTGCGCGCCTTGCAGGCGAGCCTGCGTGAACGGGGCGCATCGCTGGTATTGCGCAAGGGATCGGCGCCCGCCGTCATCGCCGCGCTTGCCCGCGAGATCGGCGCCGAGGCCGTCTACTGGAACGAGATCGCCCAGGCGCCGCACCGCGCTGTGGAAGATCAGGTGGCGACCGCGCTGACCGAGACCGGCATCGCCGTTCACCGCTTCTCCGGCGACCTGCTGGCTTCGCCGGGCGAGATCCGCAACAAGGAGAACCGGGGCTTGCGCGTGTTCACGCCGTTCTGGCGGCGGGTGCAGGCGCTGGGCGATCCGCCAAAGCCGCTGCCTGCGCCGAAGACGCTGCAGGACGTGACGGACATCGCCGGCGACAGGCTCGAGGACTGGGACCTCGAACCCACCCGGCCGGATTGGGCCGGCGGCCTTCGCGACACCTGGGAGCCGGGCGAGGCCTCTGCACAAGCCAGTCTCAAGGCGTTCCTCGATGGCGCGATCGCCGGATATTCCAGCGACCGCGACCGGCCCGACCGCGACGGCACCTCGCGACTTTCGCCGCATCTTCGTTTCGGTGAAATCAGCCCGCGCCAGATCTGGCATGCGGCGCGCTTCGCTGCGGCCGAACACCCTCGCCTATCCAGCGACATCGAAAAGTTTCTCAGCGAACTCGGCTGGCGCGAGTTCTGCCGCCACCTGTTGTTCGACATCCCCGATCTCGCGACGCGCAATCTTCAACCTCATTTCGACGGCTTTCCCTGGAAGCAGGACGCGAAGGGGTTGAAGGCATGGCAGCTTGGGCAGACCGGCTATCCCATTGTCGATGCCGGCATGCGCGAGCTCTGGCACACCGGGGTGATGCACAACCGCGTACGGATGGTGGTAGCGTCGTTCCTGGTCAAGCATCTGCTGATCGACTGGCGCGAAGGCGAGCAATGGTTCTGGGATACGCTCGTCGATGCCGATGCCGGGAGCAATCCGGCGAACTGGCAATGGGTGGCGGGCTCGGGCGCCGACGCCGCGCCCTACTTCCGCATCTTCAATCCGATCTTGCAGAGCGAGAAGTTCGACCCCGACGGGGTTTATGTCAGACGCTGGGTGCCGGAGCTGGCGGCTTTACCCGACAAGCTGATCCATCAGCCGTGGACGGCAACGCCGCTCGAACTGGGCAGCGCCGGCATCGAACTCGGAAAGACTTATCCGCATCCAATCATCGATCACAAGGCGGGCCGCGAACGCGCACTGGCCGCCTACGCCACGATCCGCGGAGGCTAGGCCCTTGCGCTGCGATTGACCAGCAGCACGGCGGCGGCGCATGCGATCATGCCCGTTATCGCGATGGCATCGAGCCGCTCGTCGAACAGCACGAAGGCCATCAGCGCCGTCACGGCCGGCACCAGATAGAACAGGCTCGCCACCGATGTCGCAGCCTGGTGCCGGATCAGCCAGTACAGCAGGCCGATCGAGCCGATCGACAGCACCACCGCGAGCCAAGCCAAGGCGAGAATGAATTCGGCGGTCCAGTGCACCACGCGCTGCTCGAACAGGAAGGCGCCGATCGCAAAGAACACGGTCACCGCGATGTATTGCACGAGATTGCCGCTGCGCCAGTCAATGCCGCCGCAATAGCGCCGCTGGTAGAGCGTGCCGAGCGTGATGCTGACCAGAGATACCGCCGATGCGATCCAGCCCCAGCCGGCCTCCCCGCCCATCGGGCGGTCGTGCAGGATCAACGCCACGCCGGCAAGCCCGATCAACAGCCCGCCCCATTGCACCGCGGTCACCCGCTCGCCGAGCCAGCGGTTGGCGATGGTGGACGTCAGGATCGGCTGCAGGCCCGGGATCAGCGCCGACAGGCCCGCAGGTATCGAGAGCGAGATCGCGATCGCGGTGCCGCCGAGATAGACGCCATGCACCAGAATGCCGGCAACGATGCTGTGCCCGATCTCGGCGCGGTTGGGCCAGACCGGCCGGACGACGGCGCAAATAACGGCCATCAGCACCACGACGAGGGCCATGCGGATCGCCAGATAGGTCAAGGGATCGGCATTGTTGATGACGTATTTGGTGCCGATGAAGCCGGTGCTCCACAGCAGCACGAAGATCGCCGGGGCCGTGCGGGCGGCGAATTTGTCAAAATCCTGTTTCATTTGCCGCCCCTGTTGCCCGATCATATGCTAAGCGGCAAGAACCGATCGCGCCGGCAGACCTGCGCGATCTTACATATTTGAGCCTGATATCTCGAACGAGGAATGCCATGGATGTTCGCGCCGCCGTCGCCGTCGCTGCTGGAAAGCCGCTGGAAGTAACGACCGTTCAGCTCGAGGGACCGCGCGAGGGCGAAGTACTGGTCGAGATCAAGGCGACAGGCATCTGTCACACCGACGAGTTCACATTGTCCGGCGCCGATCCGGAAGGACTGTTTCCGGCGATCCTCGGCCATGAAGGCGCAGGCGTCGTGGTCGACATCGGCAAGGGCGTCACCAGCGTCAAGAAGGGCGATCACGTCATTCCGCTGTACACGCCGGAATGCCGGCAGTGTCCGTCCTGCCTGTCGCGCAAGACCAACCTCTGCACCGCGATCCGCTCCACGCAAGGCCAGGGCCTGATGCCCGACGGCACCTCGCGCTTCTCGATCGGCGGCAAGCCGGTTCATCACTACATGGGCACGTCGACGTTTGCGAACTACACGGTGCTGCCGGAGATCGCAGTGGCAAAGATCCGCGAGGACGCGCCGTTCGACAAGGTCTGCTACATCGGCTGCGGCGTGACGACCGGCATCGGCGCCGTCATCAACACCGCCAAGGTCGAGGAAGGCGCGAAAGCGATCGTGTTCGGGCTCGGCGGCATCGGGCTCAACGTGCTGCAGGGGCTGCGGCTCGCCGGCGCCGACATGATCATCGGCGTCGACATCAACAATGACCGCAAGGCGTGGGGCGAACGCTTCGGCATGACGCACTTCGTCAACCCGAAGGAACTCGGCAAGGACCTCGTCCCTCACTTGGTCGACATGACCAAATCAGGCGCGGACCAGATCGGCGGCGCCGACTACACGTTCGACTGCACCGGCAATGTCACCGTGATGCGGCAGGCGCTGGAAGCCTGCCACCGCGGCTGGGGCCAGTCGATCGTGATCGGCGTGGCGCCGGCCGGCGCCGAGATCGCGACGCGGCCGTTTCAGCTCGTCACCGGCCGGGTATGGAAAGGCAGTGCGTTCGGCGGCGCGCGGGGCCGCACCGACGTGCCGAAGATCGTCGACTGGTACATGCAGGGCAAGATCCAGATCGACCCGATGATCACGCATGTGATGCCGCTCAACGAGATCAACAACGCGTTCGAGCTGATGAAGCGTGGCGAGTCGATCAGGGGTGTGGTGACGTTCTAGGGCGCACTCACGTTGTCCCGATGCCGCCGGCTGAACGAGTGCCGAGCCGCGTCGGGGCAGCGATCAGCGCCACTCCTCCGGGCAGGGATCGACGATCTTCCAGAGCTCGCTGCCGTTCTTGATCTTCTTCATCTCGGTGGTAAGCCCGCCATTGCGGCTGATCCAGTCCTTTACCGTATTGGGGTAATAGGACATCAGATCCGAGGTGCCTTCCGCACTGGTCACCTTGATTCCGAAGGTAAAAGCCTTGTCGTAATAGGCCTGGTGGAAACCGAGGCTCGCCCTCGGCGTCACGCAGATCTTGTTCATCGGCACGATGCCGAACACCAGCGTGCAGGCCGAGTTGCAGATGCCGTCGATGATGACGCGCTCCTTGCGGTCGCGGATACGCTGGTACTTGGCCTTGTACTCCTCGACATAGCCGCCGTGATCGCGCGTGATACGCAGGTCGGCGCGCGCCGGCGTCGCGACCAGCACCGAGAGAAACAGCAGGGCAAGGGACGTGATGCGCATGGATCGAAAGAGAACCGGATAGCCATGTTGGACGCCGGACAGGCGGTCCGCAAATGAGGACAAGACAGCCGAACTCTGGCCGGACAGTGTTGGAAATTCGTTAAGCATTCCATGGGGCCAAAAATGGGCGCGTTGGAGCGGTTTTCCGCTGCTTTTCCACCTGTCCTACCTGGCATGCGAAACCAGATTGGCCAAGCCCAGCGAGGCCGGGTTTCAGGAAATCGCAAGCCCACCTCATATCTTGTTGATTTTACGTGTCTTCCTCCTTCGCACAAGCCGCTATCCGCCCGGTTCGAAATCGCTATAGTTTCCGACGATGCGTTCGGGAGAATCGACATGACCAAAGCCAAGTTTCTGATCGCCGCCGCCCTGCTGTCCACCGCGACCCTGATTCCCGGACTGGCCGATGCCCGGCACAATCGCCATCACCGCCACCTGCACAATTGGGGGCTGCCCTACCCGATCAGCTATCTGCACAATTACGGCCCCGGCCCGCAGCCCGGCACCTTCGCCTTTTACGATGGCCCCTCCACCATCCTCTGCCGCCAGAGCGCGGCCGCCTATATCGGCCAGGACCGAAAGCGGCATCCCTGCTACTAGCTCCGCCGCTGGCCCTGCCCGGCCAAGTCTGCTAATCGACCCGTCGCACGCGCTCGTAGCTCAGCTGGATAGAGCATCGGATTTCGATTCCGAGGGTCGGGAGTTCGAATCTCTCCGAGCGCGCCACTTCGGTACAAGACTGGGAACGCCAGAACCCTCCGTTTTTGCGTTTGAAGCGGCGAGGAGCGCGCGCCCAATCCCACCAGATGTCCCAGATCCTTGAAGAAGATCCGAACATGCGCGGTTGGCTTCGAGCGAACCATTTCCTTGTTCATCTAGGACTGCCAGGCAAGTTCCTGAACATCCTTGTCCCTGCAGATCGATACAACGCGCTCGCGACGCTGGTCGCTGGAATACCAAAATCCCGAGGTCTTGCGCCTCGGCCCTTATGCGTACACCATTTGGCACTGAGGGTAAGCCCGCCTTCCAATGCGTTTCACAGGCCAAAGCGGAGCGTTTGCTGAGTACCAGACGCATCTTCATGCTCGGAGCGACCGGCACCATCGGTCGTGCGACGGTGTGCGCCCTTGTCCGGCAGGGCCATGAAGTCGTTTGCTTCGTGCGCCCGCGCGCTGGCGGTCGCTGGGATTCGGCGTCCGATGTCAGCGTCAGGCGGCTTGCAGGAGTCACGGTACGGTTCGGCGACGTCGGAGATCCCGCCTCGCTCGCTCGCGACGGATTCCGGGGCGAGCGCTTCAACGCTGTGTTGTCGTGCATGGCCTCGCGAACCGGCGAGCCGGAGGATGCATGGGCAATCGATCACCGGGCACACATCAATGCACTCGGGGTGGCGCGGGATTCCGGCGTTTCGCAGTTTGTACTCCTGTCGGCAATCTGCGTTCAGAAGCCGCTTTTGGCGTTTCAGTTTGCCAAGTTGGCGTTCGAAAAAGTGCTGACCGAATCCGGCATGAATTACTCGATTATACGCCCGACAGCTTTTTTCAAATCGCTGTCGGGACAGGTCGAGCGAGTGAGGCGGGGTAAGCCATTCCTGATATTTGGGGACGGAACGCTGACAGCCTGCAAACCTATCAGCGACGATGATCTCGCCACCTATCTGGTCGAGTGCCTGGACGATGAACGCCGCTGGAACCGGGTACTGCCTATCGGGGGACCGGGCAGCGCGGTAACACCGCGGCAACAAGGCGAGCACTTGTTTGAGCTGTTCTGTCGTCCGCAGCGATTCCGGCAGGTGCCGGTCGCAATGCTCGACGCGATTATTGGCGTTCTGGGGACTGCGGGGCGAATGGTGCCATCGCTGGCGAAAAAGGCGGAGTTCGCACGCATCGGCCGCTACTACGCCACGGAATCGATGCTTTTGCTCAACCCCGAGACGGGTCGCTATGACCCCGATGCGACCCCCTCAACCGGTACCGAGACGCTCTTCGACTTCTACGCAAGACTTGTCGGCGGCGACATAGCGCCCGAGCGTGGCGACCATGCCGTTTTCTAAGCCGCGACTTACCCTACCCGAACTGAACGCCGATCATCTTTCCGCGCCGCCAGACGACCTCGCAAAGCCGATGCTTGCCATCGTCCTTCGTGAACGCCAGCTCGAAACGGTCCGGCACCTGCGATGGCATCGCCGATATGATCTTGGCGCCGTTGGCCGAGATATCCATCACCTGACATTCAAACGCATCGCGGCCCGGCGGAACAATCCACGCCGATACCTGGCGGATGCGCCGAACTCCTCGCTTGATCTGTCTTGACGGCGGCTTCATCGCGGCATTCAGCACCAATCGAGCCATCACGGCTTCAAGGCGTCTGGTTGTTTTCGGCGGCGTCCGAAATCCCTTCCCGCCCCAGGACCTTAGCGGGCCATTCGGAACTTTACCGCACGGCCTTGGCCGGTACAATCCGGGTACTCACGCGCTTATCGGGGCCTGAAGGCCGGCCGGTTGCCGCAGCGATGATGCCAGACGTAGGGCGTCGGTTGCCCCAGCGCAAGGGAAGCCGAAGCCGCCGCAGCCAAATGCCGAAGGAGTTTGCCTTGTCCAATCCTCGCGATTTCCACGCCCCGCAGTCATCCTACACCAAGGAGGATCTGCTCAAATCAAGCGAGGGCGGTTATTTCGGCCCTGGCAATGCGCAACTGCCCGCGCCGCCCATGCTGATGATCGACCGCATCACCGAGATCAGCCTGGACGGCGGCGCGTTCGGCAAAGGACATGTCGTCGGTGAGTTGGATATCGAGCCGCGCCTGTGGTTCTTCGACTGTTACTTTAACGGCGATCCGGTGATGCCGGGCTCTCTCGGCCTCGACGCCATGTGGCAGATCATCGGCTACTGGCTCGGCTGGTCAGGCTCGCCCGGCAAGGGTCGCGCGGTCGGCGTCGGCGAGGTGACCCTCCAGGGCGCCGTCAAGCCGGACATCAAGCGCGTGCGCTACGAGGTCAACATGCGCCAGGTCCGGCGCGGCCGGCTGGCGCTTGGAATCGCCGACGGCAGCGTATTCGCGGATGGCGTCCGTGTCTTCCTCGCCCGGGATATGCGGGTCGGAATGATCGCATCCGCCACATAGGCGGAAGCCGGCTATTTCCCCTTGCCGCCAGACGTCGTGACGATCACGAACAAATCCAGATGATCGCAATTGCTATCGGAACCCCCAGACCAATCGCGCCGACAATCGCCGCAATGAACTCGGACAGCAGGCTGCGGTTTCGTACGCCGGATGACGTCATTACGCTACTCCTTGGAGCCCCCGCGGGCCTTCTGCCCGCCCCCAAGTTGAACGATCAATGGCGCCTTCGAACCAGATTCGTGGCGCCATTGTGTAGAGACGATGCTGGGCCGTTATAGTTAACAGAAGGTTAACAGCCGCCGACCGAGCCCGCTAGCCGTCAAGGAATCAGGAAATCATTTCAGGCCGCGATCCCGGCGCTCTTCGCATGAGCCGTGGTGACGCCCGCGAGCACGACGCCCGCCGCGAGCGACAGCACCTGCCGGCGGGTTGGTGCGCGCGCCTGCCGCGGCCGTCGATGTTGCTTGACGCATGATATTCGCTCCTCTCAGGCAACCGGACAATCGGAGATCGTATCGAGCGTCCGGCGTCGCCTGTAGCCTACGATCGGGTCGCAAAGCGTCGCGCGCCAACGATCGGCCGGCGGTGCGGACGTTGAACGATTCAAGCGTTGAGCGGTTCGAGGCGAGGCCGGACACCCATCGTGCCAGCGACGAATAAGTGTTCGGTCAATTTGGCGAGATTAAGGGTGACGACGCGACGACATGGCAGCGTCCGTTCATGGGCAACCGCTTGTCGCCATCATGTCGAGTTCGGCTTTTGCTGCACGAAGCTGCAACGGCGCTGCCGCGCCGGGTGCCGGTCGCATCTCACCCGGCCGCGGCGACCGGCCGCCGATTGTCCTGAAGGCAATGATTGGCAATGAACGCCTCGACCTCGCTCTGCGGCATCGGCTTCGCGAAGAAATACCCCTGCATGGTCGAGCAGCCAAGCAGGCCGATGATCTCCGCCTGCTCCGCCGTCTCGACACCCTCGACCACGCACTCGAATTTCAGGTTGCGGCACAGATCGATCACCGTCTTGACGATGTTGCGAGCATTCTCCTGCGTTGCGATATTGCGGATGAAGCCGCGGTCGATCTTGATCTTGTCGAGCGACAATTGATGGACATAGCTCAGGCTGGATTGTCCCGATCCGAAATCGTCCAGCGCCACTTTCAGCCCCAACGCCCGCAAAATCCTCAGTGAATCCTGCACCTGTTCGTAATCCTGCATCAACGCCGTCTCGGTGACCTCGACGATGATGCGGTGAGGATTGATGTCGCTGCCTCTGATCATTGAGACGATCCGCAGGATGGTGGCGTGCGAGACCAGATCGCACATGGAAAGATTGAAGGACAGTATCAGATCTTCCGGCCAGCTTCTGGCGGCTACCAGAGCCTTGCGCAACAGCACCTGCGTGATCGTTCCGATCAGCTCGGTACGCTCCGCCACTGCAATGAACACGTCGGGAGGAACATTGCCGAGTTCCGAATTATGCCATCGCGCCAGCGCTTCGAAGCCGATCAGACGCCCGGTTCCGACATTGACGATCGGCTGAAAGTGCAGTGAAAGTTCCGCCTCGAGGTTGATCGTCCGCAACGTGTGCTCGATGGTGCTGAGCCTGCGGATTTCGACTTCGTGCTCGTGGGAGAAAATCACCGGCTGGCCACGGCATTTCGCCTTGGCATGGTACAGCGCATAATCGGCGCGCTCGTAGAGCAATTCCGCCGTCGTACCGGCATCCGGCGCCAATGCAAAGCCGACCGAACCGCCGATCTGTGCGACGATCCCGGCGACAGAAAACGGTGCGTCCAGAGCCGAGCAGACTCTCGTGCCGGCCGCGAGAATGGTCTCGGAATCGAGGTCGGCATCGATGATGATTCCAAACTCGTCGCCGCCGAGGCGGGCGATGAAATGCGTGTCGTCGGAAAACGACATGAGACGCTGGCCGGCTGCCTGGAGCACCCGATCGCCAACCCCATGTCCATAGAGATCGTTGACCGCCTTGAAGCCGTCGAGATCGAGCACGCCGACGACGAACCTGCGGTTTTCCGTTCGCGCTTGCTCCGCAAGAAGCGTCAGCCGATGGAAGAACTGGCGCCGGTTCGGCAAATTGGTGAGGCTGTCGACATTGGCGAGACGAAAGTTTTCGTTGCTCAGGCGCCTCGTCTCGACCTCGCCATTGACCATGGCGGCGAACTGCCGGGAGCAGATGGTCAAGATGTAGACCATCGCGAAGGTCACCAGCAGCAGGTTCAGCCCGATGGCGATCTGAACCGTGTCGCCGCTGGCAATCAGGAAAATCACGAAGGGCGCGACAACCATGCCGGTCAGCATGAGTGCCGCCGGCCGCACATGCATCAGGCAGAAGATGCAGCTCACGACCGTGATACCGACGAAAAACAGGACGTGGTCGTGGCGGGCCGTGTCGCCATAAGGAAACAGGCTGAGCGCCCAGGACAGGAAAGCAAATCCCAAGATGCCGCCGAGCACCACGGTCGTTCGCAATGTCCGCGCCGCCTCCTTCGGCTCGACAGCACGCCCACGACGCCTTAACCAGATCAGGCAACGGATCGCGCAAGCGCCGACGAGAAGGCCCGGGAGCACAACCGTGAGACTTATCGGCGCGACGCCATAGTGAGTGAACGCCAGCGCAACCGAATTCACGCTCAGAATAAAATAAAGCAACGGGACCTGGCGCGAAAATGCCGCGAGCTGCGCTTCCATCAGCTCGCGATTCTCGGCATCAATCCGAAACAGGTTTGCAATAGCGTTCATGAGACAACCAATCAGGACCCCAACCCGACAGACCGTGCCGCAAAACCCTTAAACAACGATGCCCTGCCGGCCCGCTCACGCAAGCGGCCGATTAACCGGCTGGCAATATGCCGAAGGCCGCGTCTGAGGAGCAGGTCAAGCGGCCGAGGTATCGATCGAGCGGCGGATCACCCGCCGCACCTCTGCATTGGAGAGGAACAAATCATGATTGATAACCCCCCAGCCGGCATCGGACGCATCGATAACCCGCACGCCGAGCCGCTCGATGGCCGCCTTCTCGGCGGCTCCGACCCGCGTTATCCCGCCGGCCAATCGCCCCGACAGCGCCAGCGCGCGGTCGTTTGTCGCAGCGACGACGGTGATCTTCCGCCCGACGGGTCCGATGCGGACGACCGCCGACGAAAACACGTCCATGTCGATGTCGGGCGAAGCAAACACCACGGCGCCGATCCGGTCCGCAACGCCGTCGCCAGATCTCGCATAGAGCTGGCGCAGGCTTTCGAGAGTCAGCATGGTGCCCATGCTGTGCGCAACGATGTGCATGCGGCCGGCGGCGGGGCTGGTGGCGACGGAATTGAGCACGCGTTCGAATTCATCGCGGGACCACATCGCGCTTTCGCGATCATAGGCATAATCGAACAGTCCCGCTTTCGACGGCCAGGAGAACACCATCGTCTGACCACGGAATTTGATTCCGTCGGCGAGATGCGCGGCATCGAGCGCCGCGGTTTCGAATGTCTGCTTGAAGCCATGGACATAGATCAGCACGTCGGAGCCACCGCCGCTGGTTTGCCCGAGAAGGTCACCGACCTCCGCCGCGACAGGCTCGACCGCGTCAAGACGCCAATCTCCGAGTCCGGCTGCGGCGAGCGAGAAGCGGCTGTCGTCCGGCGCCACCAGTTTGGCCCGTGCAACCGTCATGCGTGTTGCGCGCTCCGGCCCGAACCACGGTTTAGCTCGTCCGCCGTTGACCGGCTTGCGCGTGGTGGCGACCAGCAAGGTCGGCTCTAGCGCGAGCGACGAAGCGTCGTAACGTGCACCGGTCGCGCCAAGGCTCGCACAACCGCCGAGCGCGAGCACGCCGGCGGAAGACGCTATCCCGCGCAGCAATGTGCGGCGGGACGCAACGGTCTCGTATTGCGGCGGATGTCGGATCACAAATGGAACCTTCGGGAACGGCCTACACAGCCAAGCACGGTCGCAGGTCTCCCGAACTAGGATGGCGAGAAAAGGGCGGGCCCTGTGCCATCTGCGGTTCCGGTCCGTCGCGATTACGTGATCCTGACTCTTTTCAACGAAACCGTTTTTCCCGCCCGCGAAGCGCTCCGGAAACAAACGCTGGATACCGTTCATACGCGTGAAACGAAGGGCGTGAGATCATGTTGGTATCGGTGCTTAATCTCATCTACCGCGAATTTCTCAGGCGTGCCCTTTCTGGCATGGCAACACAGGGAGGAAGGCTATGACGGAAGTTGTGACGGCGCTGCTCGTCTTCATCAGCATCGGCGTATTCCTCGCCCATGCCTTCGATGCCTATCGGCTTCGCTAATTGGACTCTTGAGGATCGCACACAGCTTTCACGCCGCGTCTTTGCGAGCGATGAACACCACACGATCCAGGAATTTTCCAAACGTTCAACATTCGCAAAGGCCGGCTGCCGGCATTTCGATCGAGTTTCTCCGCAGCCCTGCGGAATGCAGCCGAGGTCACCTTCTGCAGTCGCTCGCTGTGATAGCGGCCCATACGCCGAACAAGGTAACGTTGACCGCCGCGGCGGCCTCTTCTGTGGGCCAGCGCGCCCAAGCGGCGCGCACCCGCCTTTTCCAAAGCAGCCACGGGAATGCCGATCACGAGCAGATTCAGCCCAGCCTGCGAGCCGTCGACCCAGGCTCGGGGATGCCCTGCGGGCCCGGTCAGGGTTCAACCGAACAGCCATTAAATCAAGAGGTTAGACAGATGCTTGGGGATGGTGCTAGAGAACGGAAGCGCGGCGGGGTTGCGATTCCGCGAGGTTGGAGTTTTGATCCGGGCGCACTTGTTTGGCTTACGGCTATTTCGGACATTCCATATGAGAAAGATCATCCTGACGCTGGCGATCCTGTATCCGGCGGCGGCGCTGGCCCAAGGTGCAGCGCCCGCCGATCCTCCGACCGTTGGCGGAAAACCGCTGGTTGTGGTCGGGTCGAAGAAATCGGGATCGGCCAAAAAGGGAGCAGAAAAGCCCCTGTCGCCGGCCCAGAAGCTGCAGGCCTGTCAGGACATCGACGATGCAACCAAGGAAAGGCTCAATTGCTACGACGCAATCTACAAGCCGCAGCCTAAGCCGAAAGCGCCGGCCGCAAAGTCAGTCAGCGACTGCCGTTTCCTGAAGGAAGAAGACGAGCGGCTGACCTGCTTCAACGGTTTTGCCGACAAGATTCCCAAGCTGCCCCGCTAGATTAGATTGGGCGGGAACATTACCAGGTGCTGTTCCAGTTCGAACCGCCGAAAAAGCCATAGTGCGACTGCTGCGCAACCCGCATTTGCGGCTGTGCACCTTGCACCGGCACCGGGCGGTTCCTGGCGACCTTACGTTTGCGCTGAACCTGCGCCTCGGGCTTTTTTGCGTCTGACGGAACAAGCTGGGCGAATGTCTCCCGGGCGCGGGCCTGAGCGCTGGCATCGATAGCGACTGCTGAAGCGACCGGGGATGGAGGCACGACGGGAGCCGCCGCCTGAACCGCCACCGTTGGCGGAACAATGGTCGGAAGGGTGGTATCATAAACCACCCGCTCCGGGGGCTTCTGGTCGGAGCGAATGCGTACCACTGTCTTGTCGACCGAAGGTGCGGCCTGACTGGCGACGACGGCCTGCTGCGGGAAAAAGGCATCGATCGCCAACAAAAGCGCCAGCAAAATTCCGCCGACAAACATGAAATAGCGCGCTACGGGCATCAATCCAGCTCCCCACGCACGAGTACCGTGCGGTTCCATCGCTCAACTAGCGATACTGCAGTTAGTTCCCGACCCACCGGTGAGGTTCAAGTCCGGCGATCACATCTTCGGGGGCGGAACCGCGATTTAGCCAAGCAGGGTTAAATGGCAAGGTTAAGTGCGGTTGGCCGCTACCACCGAACATTTCGTCTTGTTCGCATTGACGTGACGAACCCCACCGGCATGCCGGCGCAGCGCTTCCGGCTCTTCATACTAACGGTGTCGGGGATGATACGCCTGCGGTACGTCAGATGGCTGCCGTCAGGGCGGGCAAAGTCGCTCGCGATCTCCTTCGCTGCGAATTCGTTGGCGTTGCGAAGCGTGAACGTCGCCAGCGTTTTCGAACCCAGCCCGCCCCTTCGCCATGACTGAGAGGTAATTTTCAGACCGTCGAGCGGCGACCGGGCAGCTACGGTCTCCGGCGGCGACAGCACGCGCGGGATGGCATTCGAAAAGCGCGGCGGCTACATTGGCCGCGTTGCAACCGGCCTTGAGCGCCGCAACAAGAACAATGGGGAGTCCGAATGCCGACCGTTACCTGGGATCACGTCCACCTGCGCAGCCCTGATCCCGAAGCCACAGCCGCCTGGCTGGAAAACATTCTCGGTGGCGAGATCATCCGCGGTCCCGAGCGGATCGACGTGAGGCTCGGCGGCGCCAATGTGTTCATCGCGCCCGTTACCGCCGGCGACGGCGTCAACACCCCGCCGGTGACGCCCTATCAGGGGCTCGACCATTTCGGCCTGAGCGTGAAGGACATCGACGCGGTTGCCGCTGAGATGAAGGCCAAGGGCGTGGAATTCACGAAGGAGCCGACCACCATCCGCCCCGGCGTTCGCATCTGCTTCATCCGCGGTCCGCAGGGCATTTCGATCGAGCTGCTCGAACGCGACAAGAAATACGTCTGACGCGCCATCCGATCCGCATAGGCGAGCGGCCCCGTAGGGATAAGCACTGCTGCGCTTATCCCTACGATGAGGAGCGGCACTGCTACGTCATGCTGCCCGGCATGAAGCACCGGATGGTCATTCCCTGATAACCGCGAATGGGCCAGACCATGGTTCGGCCGACGCGATTTGGTTCTGTGATCACAGCATCTTCGGGCACGTCATACCATTCGCCCTCGATCCGGACGCGGTAATGTCCGTTGCCGGACTGCCAATCGACGTCGCTCAGCGCATATCCGTCCGCGTCGGAGCAACATGGTCCCTTGCCGCTTTTCAGACTGTCGAACCACTGCTTCAGCGGCGAGTTTGCGTAGCGGCCGTCGGGATCGCGGGCTGCGCCCGGACCGGCGGCCAGCGGCAACATCAGCAACACCCCGCCCGCGATCAGCGGCGTTTTCCAGCGGCCGGCGCGATGACAGCCGAAGTTTCCAGGGTTGCCGTTCTCTTCATGTCGGGGCGGCACGTGGCCGCCGGATCTGATCCATTGGGTCACTGTTCTCTTGCTCCAGCACCCGCCGGCCGGTGCCAGACCAAACCATGCATTTCATGGGCCAACTTGATTCGCGCCCTGCCCGCGCGTCATCGAGACGTCGCGCTGTAGTCGCATCATTGTCAGCTGCTTCCTGAGCTAGAAGCCTCGGGCACCTGACGTGTTGACGCTACCGGCCACGCTTTGGCATGATGCTTCGACCGGCTTCCGTGGGCGCGGCGGCCGGCATCTGGGACATCATGAAGAACGGGCTCTATTCGATCCACGTCACCCTGCTCGATGGGCGCATCGGCAAGGGCAGCGGGGTCATTTTGTTCCGCGACGGCCAGATCCTCGGTGGCGACGCCTACCTGTTTTACACCGGCAGCTACACCGTGAAGGGTGACAATTTCAAAGGCGAGGTGCTGGTGCAGCGCCATACGACGCCGCGCGACAATGACAATCCGCTGTTCGGTGGCCCCAGTCCGGTCGGCATCGGCGTATCCGGAACCTTCACCGACACCCGCGGCAACATGAACGGGACGGCGCTCGTCGGCAAAGCCAGCCAGATTTTCAACGCCACGCTGCACAAGCTGGCGGATATCAATTAGCGCGTCCGCCGATCACTGCTGGATATCACACAGTGCTGCGTGGTGCGGCTGTCGCAGCATCACCAGTGTTTGGCGTGCCGGTCGGCTCGATCAACAACAGGTGCGCCTCTTCCCTCGCGACCGGCCGATGCTCGACGCCCTTGGGTACCACGTACATCTGTCCCGGACCGAGCGTGATGGTTCGATCGCGAAGTTGAATATCCAGCAAACCCTTCAGGACGAGAAAGAAATCGTCCGTGTCGTCGTGCTTGTGCCAGACAAACTCGCCCTTCACTTTCACGACCATGACGTCACAGTCGTTAAACTGTGTCACCGTGTGGGGTGACCAGTGCGCGGAAAACGAGGACAGCTTTTCTGACAGATCGATTGCACCGGACATCATAGCCCCCTTATTCCGCCGCCTGCTCCAGCGGCGCCGTGCGCGGCAGGATCATCTGGATGCGCGTGCCGCCGCCTGGCTGGGAATCCAGATCGAGCCGGCCGCCGAGCCGCGTCGTCACGATGCTGTAGACGATGTGCAGCCCGAGCCCGGTACCGCCCTGATCGCGCCGCGTTGTGAAGAACGGATCGAAGGCGCGGCGACGGACGTCGAGACTCATGCCGATACCGTTGTCCGAGAAGATGATCTCGACATTGTCCTTTCCGGATTCGCGCACCTGGATATCGACCGTCCCGGCCTTGCCGTCCGGAAATGCGTGCGCGACCGAATTGAGGAACAGGTTGGTCAGCACCTGTCCGTAGGGACCGGGGTAGCTGTTCATCATCAGATTGGGCTGGCACTCGACATTGAGTGTCAGGTTGTGTTTGCGCAGGCCGGGCCGCAGGCTCATCACCACCTGCTCGGTCAGGTCGCCGAGGTCGAAGGAGCGCTGGTCGGAATAGTTGCGGTCGGCGGCAACCTGCTTGAACGACTGGATCAGTTCGGCGGCGCGGTTGAGGTTGGCGACCAGTTGCGACGACGCATCACGGCTGGTGGCGAGAAATTCGTTCAAACTGGAGCGCCGCAGTTCGCCGCGCGAGACCTCGGCTGCGAAGTTCGACGTCTTGCGCTCCAGCGCGGAGGCGACCGTCAGGCTGATGCCGACGGGGTTGTTCACCTCATGGGCAACGCCCGCCACCAGCCGTCCGAGAGCGGCGAGCTTTTCCGCTTCGATCAGCGAATTCTGCGTCTCACGCAAATTGCGTAGCGCACTCTCCGCGGCGTCCTTGGCCTTGCGCATCTCGGATTCGACGCGCTTGCGCTCGCCGATGTCGAGCGCAACGGTCACGATGTTCTCGATCTCACCGGCCGTATCCAGGATCGGCAGCTTGTTGACCAGCCATTGCCGCATCTGGCCCGACGCATCCTTGTATTCCTCCTCGTAGAAGCCGAGTTCCTTGCCCACCGCCAACACCCGTTTGTCGGGCTCATTGGTCTTTTCGGCACCGTAGCGCGACATCAATTCGGCGGTGGTGCGGCCGATCGCATCAGCCGGCTCGACGTTGAAAATGCCGGCCATGTAGCGGTTCATCAGCACGTAGCGGAGATTTTTGTCCTTGACGTTGATGACGGCGGGAACGGTGTCGATCACCATTTGCAACAGCCGGCGGCCTTCGGCGATGGCGTCCTCGGCCCGCTTCTGGTCGGTGATATCGCGCACCGTTCCCTCGTAGCGGACAATGACCCCGGCCTCGTTGTGGACGGCGCTGGCGCTGTCGGACAGCCACACCACCGAACCGCTGCGGGTATAAACCTGGTATTCGAATTCGCGCACGATGCCGTCGCGCTTCATCAGCCGCGTAAAATTCGCGCGCGCATCGGGATCGACATAAATGCTGTGTGCAATGTTACCGATGGCGCTGATCAGATCCTGCGGCGTCGCATAGCCCATCATCCGCGCCAGTGCCGGATTAGCGTTCAGCAGCGAGCCGCTTGGCGTCGTGACATAAATTCCGTCGACCGAGGACTCGAACAGCTTGCGATAGCTTTCCTCGGCGAGCCGCTGTTCGGCGAGCGCGTGAACCGCCGCCTCGCGCGCCGTATCGGCATCGACCAGCGTCTGCCGGAAGACTTCGGCGGCGCGGGCGATGTCGCCGATCTCGTTGTCGACATCGGTCGCCGGGATCGAGGCGTTCTTTTCGCCACGGGCCACCGCGCGGATCGAGGCCGCGATGGCGGCGAGCGGACGCACGGTGCGGCGAACCACCAATAGCGAGGCGAACAGCCCGATCAGAACGCCCGCGGTCCCGAGCACGATGCTCTGCCATTTGGCTTCCGTCAGCGTCCGCGCAAAATCGCGGGCCAGGATACGGCCCCGCCGTTCGCTGACCTCGCGCAACAATTCCGTCACCCGCTGGATCAGCCTGCCCTCGGCGCCCAGCACTTCCCTGTCGATATCCGAAATCTCCAGTTCGCTGGTCGAGATATTGGCGATCGCCAGCGCATAATCGTCGACGGTTGCACGCAGGTTAGAATCCGTGATCGTCAACGAGCGCATCCTTCGCGCCGCCTGCTCGGCCGCCGACGGGTTATGCGCCAGCAGGGCCGAGGTGATCCGGCTCTGGTCCTGCAGCAAGGACGATGCGATCGCAGGATCGAGCGCTCCGGCAATCGCGTTGTCGAATCGCTCGCGCAGCGGAGGCAGGGTAACGATCAGATCAGCGCGGCGATTGATCAGCGAGGAGATGCGCTCGATCCCGCTGCGATAGGTCGACAGGCGCTCGGTGACGCCGTCGATCATATCCTGCTGCTCGGGGGCAAGCTCCAGCCGGGTTTTCTTTAGAACCTCACCGAGCGCCGTGGCGGCTTCGCTCACCTGAAGCGACTGGTTGCCGGGATCGGTGACGAAATCCCGCGCCGCAAGCCGCAATTCGTTCATGCGGCGGTCGATGTCCTCGGCCAGGTCGCCGACGCTCTGCAGCCGCTGTAGCTCGGTGAAGGTCTGGTCGATGTGGCGGATGGCGATGACGCTGGCGGTCGAGGTGATGATGATCACGGCCAGCACAAGCATGAAACTGCCGAACGTCAGTTGCCCGATCGAAAGCGAGAACGATCGCGGCGGCAGCGAATTCGGCGGCGTTTCGGCGGTCATGAGGGTCGGGCCGGGCTCCAGTCGGCGGCAATATACGATGTATTCCGGGCCGGGGGGAACATGCCGAAAAAGCGGCAGAACGGACAAAATTGGCCCCGTCGCACAGCTTAAGGACCACCCGCCACAGCGGCCCGGCGATGAATACCATTTTGGAACAGGATAACCTGGCCAAAGTCGCGCGGGCTTCGTCCTCGGTCAGCGATGATTCCAGTCTCCACCGCCTTGGCCCGCGGCCCGTTTTTCTTGGGGGGCCGACGCCGCCCCGTTCTTGACCGGCAGGATGCCGATAATCCCGGCTGCAGCAAGCCTCGGGGCGTTTCGTCACGCGAAACCGCTCTCAGCCGCGCCTTCATGCGGCCTTGCTGAGCGATCTTGCTCTGCGCTCCGGTATCGTCATCGCGGCCACACCGACGACGACGCAGGCCAGCCCGATCCACACCGTCGAACTCAACTGCTCGCCGAGGACGACCACGCTTGCGGCGACCCCGATCGGCACGCGCAAATAGGCCTGCGCGGTGGCGCCGATCGATCCCAGCGTCTGGATCAGGCGGAAATAGATTACGAAGGCGAACGCTGTTGAAAATACCGCGAGCCCGATCAGCGCCAGCAGCGAATTCATCGACGGCGCCAGCGTCCACGGCTGGTCGACCACCAGGCTCAGCGGGATCAGGATCGCGGCACCGCAAAGCAGCGATCCTGCCGCCGGCGCCATGGGATCGAGATTCTTGAAGGCGCGGCCGAAGATCGCCGCGCCGGCGTAGCAGACGGCGGCGAGCAGCAGCACGATCTGCGCCGCCAATTGCTCACCCAGCCCGGACAGCGCCTGCATGCCGACGATCAAACAGATGCCTGCCATGCCGGCGACGACGCCGACCAGCTTTCGGAACGACGCCGCCTCATGGCGGGTGATCGCGAGCGTCAGAAAAAACGTGAAGATCGGCGCCGTCGAATTGAGGATGGTGGCGACTCCGGCATCGACCGCTCGCGTACCCCAGGCCACCATCGTCCACGGGATGACGCTGTTGAGGCAGGCCTGGAACAGGAAGCGCCGCCAGTTCGCGGCATCCGCCGGCATCTTGATCCCACGCCATTGCATGATCGCGAGCAGCAACAGGCCTGCGATCAGCGTGCGGCCCGCGATCAGCGTCACCGGCGGAATCGTCGCCACCGCGACCTTCAGGAAGGTGTAGGACGCCCCCCACAGCGTCGCGAGCACCAGCAGCAGCGCCAGCTCGCTCACGATCGTGGGATGCTTCTGTTGGGCCTCGCCCATGTCTGTCACCCGTTTCGTTTCAAGTCAGGGTCAGACATTACGCGCGGCAGGCGCCAGGATACTTCGCTAACCACCGAAGTGTGGAAACACTGTTCAGCCGGCCGAGCCGACCTCGAACAGCTCGCCGTCATAGCCCGCCTCCAGCGGAATGCGGAGCTGACGGCCACCATTAACCCGGGTCATCACCGGCGTCACGGCGACGACGGACTTGCCTCTGGAATCGTCGAGCGCCGCCTTCACATTTGGCTGCTTGCCGAGCTTGATAAGATTGCGCGTGGTCGGGAACGGCAGCTTGAAGCGCCCGGTCTCGCCGCCTTCCAGCGCCTCGCGCGGCGACACCCAGATCGAGTCGGTGGATTCCTTGCCGTCATGGGCGCCGACCTGTTCGGGGGGTGCTGCGGCGAGGAAGAACCAGGTGTCGAAGCGCTTTGGCATGCCTTCCGGCGTGATCCAGTGCGCATAGGGCACGAGTTCGTCGAGCGCCAGCACCATGCCGTTGTCGGCCAGCACCTTCAGGAAGCTGATCTTGCCGTCGCAGAGATCGGCGCGATGCGCGGCCTCGATTTCGCTCGCGCGCTTGGCATCGACCAGTGCATTTGCCCCGTTTGGCCGTGCCAGCAGGATGCCGCTCTCCTCGAAGGTTTCGCGGATCGCAGCGATGCGGAAACTCAGCGTGGTCTCGTCGAGCCCCTCGCCGCCCGAGTAAAGCTCCGATGCTGCGATGATCTCCTTGTCGCCCTTGTCGACGCTGCCGCCGGGAAACACCAGCGCGCCGGAATTGAAGTCGATTTCATAATGGCGAACCATCATGAAGACTTCGATTTCTTTTGCGGCAGCGCTGTCGCGCAGCAGCAGGATAGTGGATGCATTACGCGGGGCGACAGCTTCGGCCATAGGGCTCAACTCCTCGGAACCTCATCCTGAGGAGCGGCCGTCAGGCCGCGTCTCGAAGGATGACTTGGAAGCATCGGGGCCTCATGGTTCGAGACGCCGCTTCGCGGCTCCTCACCATGAGGAGCGGCTAGCCCGCGGCGCTGGATTGCGGTTGCAGGTTGGCGCGACGGTCGACGCGCGCCACCCGCGACAACAGGTACTCTACTTCGGCCTTGGCGGTCGCCGTGATCGTCGTACCCGGCTTGCGCTGCGCGCTGGACGAAATGATGCCGCGCTTCTGCAGCACGTATTTGCGCACCGCCAGGCCCGCGCCGGGCTGCTGCTCGTAGCGGATCAGCGGCAGATGGGCGTCGAACAGGTCATGCGCGGCGTCGCGCTTGCCGGCCTTTTGCAGCTTCACGACATCGATCAGCAGTTCCGGAAAGGCGTAGCCGGTCATGGCGCCGTCGGCGCCGCGCTCCATTTCGAAATCGAGGAACAGGCCGCCATTGCCGACGAGTATAGACATCGGCTTCAGCGAGCCGTCTTTCTGGAAGTTGCGCAGCGCGGTGATCTTCTCCAGGCCCGGCCAGTCCTCGTGCTTGAGCATGACGCAGGACGGCGAGTCCATTACGATCTTGCGGATCACGGCCGGCGTGAAAACGACGTTGAGCGTCAGCGGATAGTCCTGCAGCACCCAGGGAATCTCGTCGCCGATCGCTTCCTGGGCCTGCTTGAAATAGCCCGTGATCTGATCGTCGGTGCGCAGATGCGGCGGCGGCGCGATCATCACGCCGGCGGCGCCGGCGTCCATCGAGGCCTTCGCCAGCGACCGCATCGAGGCAAAGCCCGGCGCCGAGACGCCGACGATGATCTGCATGCTCTTGGCGCGCTTGACGAAGCGGATCGCGACCTGTTCCGCCTCAGCGGCGTCGAGCTTCGGCGCCTCGCCCAGGATACCGAGCACGGTGACACCGTCGCAGCCGACTTCGGCGTAGAAGTCGGTCAGCCGGTCGATCGATTTCTCGTCGATGCGGCCGTCATCGTGAAACGGCGTCGGCGCGATCGCGAACGTGCCTGCGGCCTGGGCGGTGAGCTTGGTCATCTGTGCCTCTATCCTCTTTCGTCATTCCTGGGCATGCGAAGCACGAACCCGGAATGACGTCTACGTCTACTTGAATCGCCGCGCCGACTTCTTGATTTCTTCCTCGGAGAAGAAGATTTCGTTGGCGTGGGTCACGATATCCTCGGCCTTCCACCCCGTAAACGGCGGCGTCCAGCCTTCCATTTCCATCATCCGCATCTCGCGGACCCCACGGGGGCCGGAAACGCCGAGCACCTTGCCGGTCTGGTCGCCGGAGAGGTCGCTGACCATGTATAGCACGGCCGGCGCGATGCCGTCCGGGCCCAGCGCGGCGCCTGGGTTCTCCTTGTAGCGCGGCAGGTCGGCGGTCATGCGGGTCAGCGCGCCCGGGGCCAGCGTCCAGATCCGGATGTTGTATTTGCGGCCCTCAATCGCCAGCACGTTGGACAGTCCCCAGATACCGCCCTTGGCGGCGCCGTAGTTGGTCTGTCCGAAATTGCCGATCAGGCCCGAGGTCGAGGAGGTGTTGACGATGACGCCGCCGCCATTCTCGCGCATCCATTTGAACACCGGCTGGGTGCAGCAGAAGGTGCCCTTGAGGTGCACCTTGATCACCCGGTCCCAGTTGGCTTCCTTGGCCTTGGCAAAGGTCTCGTCGAGCAGGATGCCGGCGTTGTTCACCAGGATGTCGGCGCGGCCGAAATTCTTGATGGCGTCGTCGAACACCGACTGCCCGCCGGCCATGGTCGAGATGTCGGCGCCGTTGGCGACCGCGCGGCCGCCCTCTTCCTTGATGGCGTTGACCACCTTCTGCGCCATCGACACGTCGGCGCCGGAGCCATCGCGCGGCCCGCCGAGGTCGTTGACCACGACCGCCGCGCCCTCGCGCGCGAACAGCTTTGCGTAGGCCTCACCGAGCCCACCGCCCGCGCCGGTGATGATCGCGACCTTGCCGTCGAGTAATCCCATGATGTTTTCTCCGTTTATCGCTCTTGTTCTTACCTCGCCCCGCTTGCGGGGAGAGGTCGGAATTCGCGTCAGCGAATTTCGGGTGAGGGGGTACAGGTCCATCCGGCGAGACCGGACTCGCGGATAGTCCCCTCACCCCGGCCCTCTCCCCGCAAGAGCGGGGCGAGGGAGCGCACCGCCTTCGCCCCTTCTAGCCCAGCACTGTCTTGCCGCTCTTGATCACCGTCACGCCCCTCGCCTTCACCTTGGCTTCGAACGACACCACGTTGCCGTCCTTCCAGAGCTCCATCGTCACGGTCTCGCCGGGGAACACCGGCGACGAGAAGCGTGCGACGTGCTGCCTGAAGGCGGAGGGATCGTAGTCGGCATAGGTCTGCAGGACGCCGCGGCAGGTGATGCCGTAGGTGCACATGCCGTGCAGGATAGGCCGCGGAAAGCCGGCCTTCTTGGCGAATTCCGGATCGGAGTGCAGCGGGTTGCGGTCGCCGCAGAGGCGATAGACCAACGCCTGGTCCGGCCGCGTCGTGATGTCGACGATCTTGTCGGGCGCCCTGCCCGGCACCTTGTGCGGCTCGGGCTGGCCTTCGGACGGTCCGCCAAAACCGCCGTCGCCACGGGCAAAGCGCGAGGCCACCAGCGTGGCGAGCTTGTCGCCGTTCTCGTCCTTCAGCACGGTCTGGTGGCGAATGACGGCGCCCTTGTCCTTGCCCTTGTCGAAGACGTCGAGCACGGTCGAGTCGGCCGTGATCTTTGCAGCAGCCGGCAGCGGCTTGTGGAAGGTGATGTCGCGCTCGCCATCGACCACCATGACGCGGTTGAGGTTCATCTCGCCGGGACCGGCACCCCACGCCGCCACCGACGCGAAGGTCGGCACCACCTTGAGCGGCCGCGGGGTGAAGGTGCCTTCGTTGACATAGGCGAGCTCGTTCTCGTCCATGGGGTCGGCGCCGAGGCCGATTCCGTAAGCGTAAAGCATCACGTCGCGGTCGGTATAGGCGTATTGCTGGCCGAGATTTTTCAGGGCCATCAGTTGTTCGTAGTTGATCGGCATTTGGTTTCTCTCCCGAACCTTTTCTTCGCGGTGCCAATTGCAGCGCCCTCTCCCCTTGTGGGAGAGGGCATCACCGGCGGCGCGTCAAACTCATTTGGGTGAGGGGTTCACGCCGCAAACCCAGTGCTCGCGGAGAGAACCCCTCATCCGGCGCTTCGCGCCACCTTCTCCCACATCCGCCTTCGCCAAAGGCTTCGGCGGACATGAGGGGAGAAGGAAAGACGTCAGGCCGCGGTGAAGAACGGCAATGGCGCGCCATCTGTCGGCTTCCACACCAGCTTCACCTTCTGGCCGATCTTTAGCTTCTCCAGATCGCAGTCGACGATGTTGGTCTGCAGCGACGGGCCCTCCTTCAGCGTGACGTAAGCGATCGCATAAGGACCGGTCGGCGATTTGCGCATCAGGCTATAGGTGTAGATCGTGGCCTCGCCCGAGCTTTCTTCCCACACCGTCTTGTCGGAGAAGCAGAACGGGCAGATCGAGCGCGGAAAGTAATGCGGCTCGCCGCAGGCGGTGCAGCGCTTGATCATGAACTTGCCGGACTTGGCCGCTTCCCAGAACGGCGCGGTCTCGGGATTGGTCACCGGGGTCGGATATTTCTTGGCTTCAGCCATCACACGCGCTCCAGAATGCAGGTTGAGGCGGCGTGGCGCACGCCGAGAAGTCCGCCGGTGCCGTGGGCGATGGCGAGATCGCAGTTCGGCACCTGCACTTTCGGATGGGCTTCGCCGCGCAACTGGCGGACCGCCTCGAGGATTTTGGTCATGCCGCCGCGGTTGACGGGATGGTTGCTGCAGAGGCCGCCGCCGTCGGTGTTGAACGGCAGCTTGCCGACGCCCGAGATCAGGTTGCCGTCGGAGACGAACTTGCCGCCTTCGCCCTTCTTGCAGAAGCCGAGGTCTTCGAGCTGCATCAGCACGGTGATGGTGAAGCTGTCATAGATCGAGGCGTATTTGATATCCTTCGGCGTGACGCCGGCTTCTTCGAAGGCGCGCGGTCCGGACCAGACGCCGGCCGAATACGTCAGGTCGAGATCCTTGCCGCCGCGCGGACCTTTCATGGCCTCGCCATGGCCGATCAGCCGCACCAGCGGCTTCTTCAGGCTTTTGGCGATCTCGGGCGTGGTCACGATCATCGCGCCGCCGCCGTCGGTGACGACGCAGCAATCCATCCGGTGCAAGGGATCGGAAATCATCGGCGAGTTCAGCACGTCCTCGACGGTCACGACCTCTTTCAGCATCGCGTGCGGGTTGTACTGGGCGTGATGGGAGGCCGCGACCTTGATCCAGGCGAGCTGTTCGCTGGTGGTGCCGTAGTCGTGCATATGGCGCATGGCACACATGCCGTAGGCATTGTGGGTGGTGGCCCCGTAGGCTGCCTCGAAATCGGCCTCGGCGCCTGAGGCGCGCGGTGGCATCACGCCGGTGCGCGGCTTGCCGGCCAGCGTCACCAGCGCGATCGAGCACTTGCCAGCGGCGATGGCCTCGGCGGCGTGGCCGAGATGGATCAAATAGGAACAGCCGCCGGTCTCGGTGGAATCGACGTGACGGACCTTCAACCCGAGATAATCGACCATCGGCCAGGCGCCCCCGGGGGCGTCGCCGGCGCAGAAATAGCCGTCGATGTCGGCTTTGGTCAGCCCGGCATCCTCGATCGCGCCCTTGGCGACCTCGGCATGCAGCTGCGCGGTGGATTTGTCGGGTGCGTGCCGGGTGGGATGCTCGTAGATCCCGGCAATGTAGGCTTTGCCCTTAATGGTCAAATCGTTCTCCGTTGGCGTTTCTTCTTCCGGCTTTTTTCTGACCTGTCGGGGCAGCCTTGGCAAGCACCGAGATATTCCGCAGGGCGAGACAGGCAGCGACTGGACTCAAGTCGGGATGATTATCGGAGGAAATCGTAACAGGCTGGGTTAGACCGCAGGCGCCGGTATACCAACGCACTCCCGCGGCGTGACGCGCCCCAGTTGTAGCTCGTCGTTTGCCACCTACAGCGCCTTGGTCCGCCTCAGCAGCCACCAGGTCAGTGCTCCCGCGGCGATCACCAGCAGAAGCGCGTACCAGGTGCCGCCGTCGCCGGCCTGGAACGGCATGTCCTTGGTGTTCATGCCGAAGAAGCCGGTGACCAGCGTCGAGGGCAGCATGCACGCGGTCAGGACCGACAGCGTGAACAGGCGGCGGTTGGTGATCGCCGTCATTCGGCCGGCGATCTCGTCCTGCAGCAGCCGCGCGCGCTCATAGAGCGCGCTGAATTCGTAGTCGAGCGCATCGAACTTCTGCGCGAGCTTGCGCATCGCCGACCGCAGGGTATCGGACGCGACGTCCTCACGCGTCTCCATGCGATGAAACAGGGCCCGGATCTGCGACAGCTGCCGCCGCGTGCGGATCGCCTGCAGGCGCACGCGGCCGAGCCGCAATCGCTCATCGTCGATCTCGTCGTGCAGCACATGATTCTCGACGACGTCGAGCTCGTCGCCGAGGCCCGCCGAAAGACGTCCGATCACATCGGCGAACTGGTCGACGATCGCATCGAACAGCGACACCGGCGTTGGAAACTTGCGGCCGCTGTCGAGCGCACGCCGTGTCAGTTCGATCGCGCGCAGCGGCTTGCGCCGCGCGGTGATCATCAGCTTCGACGATATCGCAAAGTGCACCCGCAGGAGATCGTCGCCCTCCTCCATGAACTCCTGGTGCAGGTCGGGCAGAACGCCGGCGATCTCCTCATTGAAGATATCGGGGCGGATATGCTCGTCGGCATCGAGCAGGGTTTCGCGCGCGACATCGGATAGCGAGGTCGTCCTGGCGAGCCAGTCGTGGCAACGGCGGTTGGCCAGATTGAAATGCAGCCACAGCCAGCCCTGCGGATCGGCAAGTTCCGCGTCGAGATTGGCCACATCGAGCTTGGTCGCAGAACCGTCGCCGGCGAAGCGGTAGGCGGAAATGATGCCGATGTCGGCGAGGGCCTGATCCATCCACTAACCCGTTGCTGGTGTGAAGCAGGCCATGCGTCAACGCAGTGACGAGCTGATGACGACTACAGCCCATCGAAGCTCTGGAGACAAGGCTTTGATTCGACAGGACAGTTCGCTGGCCCGCGCCGTCGCCGATTTTTCCGAAATCGGATCGCGAGCTTTCCGCTGCATCGCCGCCCCCTGCCATATCCACAATTTCATTTCGACCGCCCGACGCAACCGATCTGGTCATTGCATCTAAGGGCGCGTTACCAGTCTTCGCTATCTTTGGTTGATATTGGAGTCGCGTATGACGCGAGCTTGGACAACGTTCACGGTCGCTGTGGCGATCGTGATGTCGGAGTTAGCGCAGGCCACTGACGCGGTGACGCAGCAGGCGCGGCCGGATCTCGTCGATTGCGTCCACCGCGGCTATTGCGGTCGCGCGACGTCGATCGGGGTCGCCGATCCGTAATTCAACCAATGAACGACGTGGGTGCGATCCAGCTTTTGTGGGGTGGGCAAAGCGAGGCGTGCCCACCGTTAGCACCACGAACGCTGATGGAATGGTGGGCACGGCGCCTTGCGCCTTTGCCCACCCTACGCAGCTACAAACTGAACATACCTGACGCAAAGATCGAGGCGAATTGCCCAGAGCCGGACATCCAGCAGCATCGTGTGCAGCAGCCCGCAATGCCCACAACCATTTGCGCTAACAGCTTCTATCTGCCGTTGTTCCGCAAGCCGGAGTAATGCTAGCTGTATTCGAATGTTTATCCTCGACAGTTCGAAAAACGATACTTCCGTGACGCTCGACCTGCTCCGTGTCGTTGCGGCACAGATGGTTTGCGTGGGTCACGGCATCGCTTTCTTTATGCCGCCGTGGCGTCCGTCCGAACTGCCACTCATGCAGAACGTCGGGGTTCTAATTTTCTTTGTGCTGTCGGGTTTTCTGATCAGCTTTACCCTGATCGAACGATCGAAACAGCCGTCGTACGGATTTGGAACGTTCCTGCTGGATCGGTTCGCCAGAATATATTCCGGGCTCATTCCTGCGCTGCTGTTCGTGGTCATTGTGGATGGCATCGTCATCTACGTTTTCAACGAAAGAGCTTTCGCGGCTTTTTACTCCGGGAAGACCTTCGTCGCGAACCTGTTCATGCTCGAAGCATATCGCGGCGTGCTTTCCAGCTATCTGCGATGGCCTCCTTTTGGCTCGGCGAGCCCGCTATGGACGCTCGCGATCGAATGGCACATTTACATATTTGTTGCTGCCGTCTTCTTCATATGGGCTCGACCGCGCCAGCGCCTGATTATGATCATCGTCGCCATCATCTTCTGCCAAGTCCCGCTCCACTATCTACGAGGCGCTTATCAGCAGGACGGCGTTGGCATGGGACTTTTCTCGCTTTGGCTCGCCGGCACTTTCGTTCTTCTCACGCTGAGGATGGTACAGTTGCCCTATTGGGCATCGCTGACCCTCGCGCTCGGTGCGGCCGTTTGCTTCTTTCTGGTCACCAAGGCGCGTCTGGAATATAATATTCTCACTTATGCCACCGTGGTAATTTTTCTGTTCGCGGTGCTCGCGGCCTCGCAGTCCAGTAGGTTGCTCACGTCAAAGCCGGTCGCCCGTTTCATTAAATTCATGGCCGATTACTCGTTCACACTTTATCTCGTTCATTACTCGATCATGTTCGCCGTGTTCCTGATCCGGCCCGAACGTAATTTCTATATCTTCGCGATTATGGTTCTGATCGCCAACATCGTGGCAATTGCCATCGCAGTCCCGACCGAAATGCGCCACCGCGAATTTGCCAGGCTCCTGACTACCGCTGCCGATAGGTATATTGGTCGGTACAAATTGCAGAAATGACAGGAGTCGAAGCTTTCGAACTCAAACCGACAGCAGCTCACACCTCGATGGCGATGCGAAGCCACCTCCCATGGCCTTCGACCCTGCAAGCAGGCGGTTCGCGACCGTCAACGGCGACACAGTAACCGTGACCGAGTTCAATGTAGGGCGAGCAAAGCGAACCGCGCCACTATTGGCACCGCAATCGTTGAGCGATGGTGGGCACGACGCTTCGCGTCTTTGCGCACCCCTACGCAATTACTCCGCTGCGATCTGCCGCGGCGCCGGCGGCGGGTTGGCGAGGTCGGCGGCCAACTGCGCGTAGCGCGCCTTGGCGTCCGCGACCGCCTTCTCTTTCACCGGACCGTAACCGCGGATGCGGTCGGGCAGCGAGAGAATTTCGACCGCGGTGTCGTGCGTGACCGGCGACAGCAGGCCGAGCACGGTGGCGACGTCCTTCTCGTAGCCTGCGATCAGGTCGCGCTCAAGCTTGCGGTCGGGGCTGTAGCCGAAAAAGTCGAGCGGCGTGCCGCGCAGGAAGCGGAGTTTTGCCAGCGTGCGGAACACCGACAGCATCCAGGGGCCGAAGGCGCGCTTCTTGGGGCGGCCGAGAGCATCGAGGCCGCCGCCCAGGATGGGTGGCGCCAGATTGAAATTGAACTTGAACTCGCCCTCGAACTGGTCGCGGAGCTGTTTTTCGAAGCGGCCGTCAGTGAACAACCGCGCGACTTCGTATTCGTCCTTGTAGGCGAGCAGCTTGGCGTAGTTGATTGCAACCGCGCGCGGCAGCGCCTCGCCGTAGCCGCCGTCGATGGCGGCATCGCGAACGCGCTTGACGAGGCTCTGGTAGCGTTTGGCGAGTCCGCGCCCCTGATAGGCGGTCAGGAAGTCGCTGCGATGGGCGATGACCTCATCGAGTGTCATCGCATCCAGCGTCTTCGGCGCAACCACCTCGTCCTTGCCTTTCATCATGGCTTCGAGCCGCGCCGGGTCGGCAGCCGCGAGACGGCCGAGCTGGAAGGCCTGCGTGTTCATCTTGATCGAAACGCCGTTGACCTCGATCGCCTGCAGGATCGCCTTTTCCGACAGCGGCAGCAGGCCCTTCTGCCAGGCGTAGCCCATCATCATGATGTTGGTGGCGATGGAATCCCCGAGCAGCGCTTCGGCGGGCTTGGTGAAATCGTAGAACGCGGAGTCCTTGCGCAGCTCCGTCTCCAGCACGTGGTTGACCTTGCGGCTCTGGAAATTGAAGTCGCGATTGAGGATGAAGTCGGCAGTCGGGATCAGATGGGTGTTGATGATGCCGACGGTGCGCGTCGACTCACAGAGCGTGATCGTGTCCTTGGCGGCGGCCACCACCTCGTCGGCGGCCATCACGAGATCGGCAGTCCCGGTGACGATGCGCGAACAGGTGACGTCGGCGGTGTGCTCGGAAAGCCGGACGTGGCTCAGCACCGCGCCGCCCTTCTGCGCGAGGCCGGACATGTCGAGGATCATGCTCGCCTTGCCCTCGATGTGCGCCGCCATGCCGAGCAGTGCGCCGATGGTCAGCACGCCGGTGCCGCCGACGCCGCCGACCGCAATGTTGTAGGGCCGCTCCAGCGTCGGGAACGAGGCCGGCTCGGGCAGATCGCCGATGTCGCCGAGACTGGCCGGCGCACGGCGGCGCGGCTTGCCGCCGTCGATGGTGACGAAGGACGGGCAGAAGCCCTTGATGCAAGAATAGTCCTTGTTGCAGGTCGACTGGTTGATGGTGCGCTTGCGGCCCATCTCGGTTTCCAGCGGCTCGACCGAAATGCAGTTCGACTGCACCGAGCAATCGCCGCAGCCTTCGCAGACCGCCGGATTGATCATGACGCGGCGCGCCGGATCTTCCATGAGGCCGCGCTTGCGGCGGCGGCGCTTTTCGGCGGCACAGGTCTGCACGAACACGATCGCCGAGGTACCCTTCAGCGTACGGCAGGTCTTTTGCACCGCGTCGAGCTCGTCGCGATGCGCGACCTTGACGCCGGGCGCGATGTCGGACGACGGATAGGCCTCGGGGGTTTCAGAGACGAGGTAGATATTCCGGATGCCTTCGGCGTGCATCTGGAAGGTGATCTGCTGCGGCGACAATTCGCCGTCGACATGCTGGCCGCCGGTCATCGCGGTCGCATCGTTGTAGAGCAGCTTGTAGGTGATGTTGGCGCCGGAGGCGACCGCCTGCCGGATCGCGAGGCTGCCGGAGTGGAAGTAGGTGCCGTCGCCGAGATTGGCGAACACGTGCTCTTCCTTGGTGAAAGGTGCGACGCCGACCCACGGCACGCCCTCGCCTCCCATGTGGGTGTAGGTCTCGGTCGAGCGGTCCATCCACAGCGCCATGAAGTGACAGCCGATGCCGGCGAAGGCGCGGCTGCCTTCCGGCACCTTGGTCGAGGTGTTGTGCGGACAGCCCGAGCAGAAATACGGCGTGCGGGTGACGGGCGCCACCGCCTGCATCTGCGTCGCCTGCCGGCCGTTGAACCAGTCGGCCTTGGCGCGCAGCATCGCGGCGATTTCGGGGTTGAGATTGAGTCGAAGCAGCCGTTCGGTTAGCGAACTGGCGAGCGAGGCGACGGAAAGTTCGGCAGCGAAAGTGAGAAAGCGCTTGTCGTGATCGTCCATCTTGCCGACGATGCGCGGGCGGACGTCGTCGCGCCAGTTGAACAGCTCCTGCTTGACCTGGTTTTCGACGATCTCGCGGCGCTCTTCGACGATAAAGATCTCTTCGAGACCGACGGCGAATTTGCGCACTCCTTCCGGCTCCAGCGGCCAGGGCATGCCGATCTTGTAAAGCCGCAAGCCGATCTTGGCCGCAACCTCCTCGGTGATCCCCAACTCGCGCAGCGCCTGGCGGATGTCCTCGTAGCTCTTGCCCGACGCCATGATGCCGTAGCGGGCGTTCGGCGAATCCATGGTGACGCGGTTGATGTTGTTGGCGCGGGCAAAGGCGATCGCGGCGTAGCCCTTGTGGTCCTGCAGCCGCAAATCCTGCGCAAAGCGGTCGTCGGGCCAGCGCAGGTTGAGGCCGCCCGGCGGCATCTCGAAATCGGTCGGAATGTTGAAGGGCTTCATCTCGTCGGCGAGGTCGATCTCGGCCGTGGTCTCCACCGTCTCGGTGATCACCTTCATGCCGACCCAGCACCCGGAGTAGCGCGACATCGCAATACCCAGCAGGCCCATCTCGATCATTTCATGGATGCTGGAGGGATAGAGATAGGGCATCAGCGCGGAGATGAAGGCGTGGTCGGACTGATGCGGGACGGTGGAGGATTTCGCGCCGTGGTCATCGCCGGCGAGAACGAGCACGCCGCCGTTCTTGGCCGAGCCCGCGGTATTGCCATGCCGGAACACGTCGCCGCAGCGGTCGACGCCGGGGCCCTTGCCGTACCAGATGCCGACTACCCCGTCATATTTGGCGCCGGGCGACAGGTTGAGCTGCTGCGAGCCCCAGACCGCGGTCGCCGCCAGATCCTCGTTCACGCCGGGCTGAAACTTGATGTTGTACTGTTCGAGGTGTTTTCGCGCGGCGACGAGCTGCTGGTCATAGCCGCCGAGCGGCGAGCCGCGGTAGCCGGAAATGAAGCCCGCGGTGTTCAGTCCGGCGGCGCGGTCACGGCGGATCTGCGCCATCGGCAGGCGGACCAGCGCCTGGATACCGGTCAGGAAGATGTGACCTTTATCCTGGGTGTATTTCTGATCGAGACTGATCGGACCCTGATTGATTCCCATCTAAGCCCTCTTTGCCGCCGCGAGATGCCGGAATTTTAGCTAGTCATCTGAACCGATTAGAACCAGTCTATGTCGGATATTCCAAGCGGCGCACCACAAATCTTGGCAATCGTCCCTCGCCTTCAAAGATCGCAATTTCGTGCCGGCAATAACGCCGCCCCTTTTCGGTTTGTGTCGTCCGGAAGCCCCGGGGCGAAACGGGATGACGTGCTCCTGGTTTCGGGTATCCTGTTCCAGGAACCCGAATGGTGCAGCAACGATGCGGACGATTCTCGCCGGAATGTTATTGTGCACCGCGCTGGCCGTTGGCGGCGCCCATGCGCAGTCCAGAATCGAACCGGCCTATGAACCGACCGAAGCGGACGTCGCGCGCGGCAAGGCGCTGACCGAGGCCGGCGACTGCGCCGGCTGCCACACCGCTGATCCATCCAGACCGTTCGCCGGCGGCAAACGCATCGATTCACCGTTCGGCGGCATCTACTCGGCCAATCTGACGCCGGACCGCGAGACCGGCCTTGGCGCCTGGAGCGATGACGATTTCTTGCGCGCGCTGCGGCTCGGCGTGGGACGCGATGGCTCGCGTTATTACCCGGCCTTTCCCTACCCGCATTTCACCCGGCTGACCCGCCAGGACATTCTCGCCATCCGCGCCCATCTGGCGACGCTGTCCCCGGTGAGCAACCCGCCGCGCGCAGCCGAACTGCGCTTTCCGTTCAACTGGCGCTTTGTGATGCGCGGCTGGAACTGGCTGTTCCTGACGCCGGGCTTGCTGATGCCGGACCAGATGAAGAGCGCGGAGTGGAATCGCGGTCGCTATCTGGTCGAGGGCGTCGCCCATTGCGGCGCCTGCCATACGCCGAAGAATTTCTTCGGCGCGGACAAGCGCGGCGCGAAGTTCGCCGGCGGTGTCGTGCAGGGCACGCTTGCGCCGCGGCTGGACGCCACCGAGCAAGGACTGAAATCTTGGAGCGTGGAAGACATCACCGCCTATCTGCAGAACGGTCGAAACGGCAAGAAGCAGGCCGGCCGCCTGATGTCGGAGGTGGTGACGAACTCGACCTCGAAGATGAGTGACAGTGACGTCCGCGCCATGGCGGTTTATCTGAAGGATTTGCCGGCGCCGTAGCGAGCGGCACCGGCCGGCGTCCCCCGTGGAACGGGGATGGGCTGCAAGGGTCGTTCCATCCCCGTCATTGCGAGCGAAGCGAAGCAATCCATAGCGCGGCAAACGCAGCACTGTATTGCTTCGTCGCTATCGCTCCTCGCAATGACGGGGATGGAGTGGTGCACGGCAAGACTGATGAATCAACGTTCGCCTGTAAACACAAACTTCGGCATCTCCCATTTGAAGCGGATCGCCAAGAGCCGAAGCGTCAAGCCGAATACAAAGGTCAGCGCGGTCCAGAGCTCGTCATGGAGCTTGAGTCCGAACGCGGTGGCGTAGAACAAACCGGTCACCACCGAAACGCTGGCGTAGAGTTCGGCGCGGAACAATAGCGGCACGTCATTGCAGAGGATGTCGCGCAGGACGCCGCCGGCGCAGCCGGTGATCATGCCCGCCACGATCACGATCGGCAGCGAGGCGTTCATCTGCCAGGCGACATCACAGCCGGCCATGGTGAAAACGACGAGCGCAATCGCGTCGAGCACCAGGAACGCCGTATTGAGCCGGTGCACATGCCGCGCGATCAGGATGGTGACGAAGGCGGCGATCGCCGTCAGCGCCAGGTAGGACGGGTTTTGCACCCAGACCAGCGGATAGTGCCCGAGCAACACATCGCGGATGGTGCCGCCGCCGAGCGCGGTAATGCAGCCGAGCATGCACACGCCGGCCCAGTCCATGCTGCGGCGGCCGGCGGCGAGCGCCGCGGTCATCGCATTGGACGTGAGCGCTACATACGTCAGCAAGTGCAGCACGGTATCGCTGGGCGGCAAGTTCCACATCGCAACCTCGCTCAGGAACCCGGGGAATCATCGGTTCCACATTACGGGGTTGCAACATGGCGCGGAACATCCGCTGCCGCCAGCCATTGTCCTCGCACCTATCAGCGGGGTGCTAACGGAGGACCCATTCATGGCATACCAACCCAACCCGAACGATCCCTACCGCGCCGGCTTGAGCAATGAAGAAATTCGTCCGCAGGCCCGTCCCAATAGCCTCGACAGCGAGTTGCAACCCGATCCCGAACTGGCCGAGGGTCGCTCAGGCGGCTCCAAGGTCGCGATGTTCGCGGTCGCCATTGCGCTGGTGATGGGCGCCCTGTTCTATGGCCTGAACAACACCACTGTGAACCAGGCCGGCACGACGCCGGCCGGCCAGACGGCGCAGACGAACCCGGCGACTCCCACCGCGCCTCCCGGCATGCGTGACGTGACGCCACGCGCCAACACCGAAAGCGGCACGACCACCGGCGCGGCGCCGAGCCGCCCGACGCCGCCGGCTAACACCGACATGAACAAGACCACGCCGGCCAGCAAGCAGTAACCATCGACACTTGCGAAGAAGACGCGCAGCGGGCCCAGCGGCCCGCTGCTTTCGTATGGCTTCAAGTTCGCGGTCAGCTGAACATCTTGTTGAGCTCGCCGCCGGGATAGCCGTTGGCGAATTCCGTGAACGTACCCTGCTCCGCCATCTCCTTTGCCGCCTTCATGAAGCCGGTCCACGCCATTCGCGCCAACGCACCGCCGACGCTGATGCGGCGCACGCCGAGATCGCCGGCGATCTTGAGCGAGGGACCGGCCGCGCCGACCAGCAGGTTGACGGGTCTTGGCGCGACCGCCTTCACGACCGCGGAAATTTCCTCAGGCGTCGATATCCCCGGCGCGTAAAGGCAGTCGGCGCCGGCCTCCGCATAAGCCGTGAGCCGGTCGATCACGAGCTTCAGATCCTTCTGCCCGCGCAGGAACGCCTCGCAACGGCCGGTGAGCAGCACGCCGCTATTGTCGGCATCGATCGCCTGGCGCGCCGCGCGGATGCGATCCACAGCCAGTTCGCGATCGAACAGTGGTTTGGCGTTGTCGCCGGTATAGTCCTCGATCGACAGACCGGACACGCCGGCCTTCACCGCGCGCGCGACATTGATTCCCATCTTTTCCGGCTCATGCGCAAAGCCGTCTTCGAAGTCGGCATTGACGGGAATGTCGACCGCCGCGCAGACCGCGGCGAGATGCGCGCAGACGTCGTCGACGGTGACGCGGTTGTCGGGCCTGGCCAGCGTCCAGGCAAAGCCCGCGCTGGTCGACGCCAGCGCCTTGAAGCCGAGATGCTGCAGGGCGACCGCGCTGCCGACATCGAAGGGATTGGGAATGATGAAGCAGCCGCTCTCGTGCAATTTTCTGAATGCGGCGCGTTTGTCAGCAAGTGTTAGCATGGTCGCTCCCCTCGATGGTTGTCGGCGCCGCGAACATAATGACGCCGCGTCCATTGCGCCAGACGCCTCACGCCACGACCCTGCGCAGGAACGTGCGCTCTTCGGCGAGGATGAACCGGTTCTCCTCGGCAAAACTAAAATTGGCCCTGCCCTCGCTGTCGGCGCGCAGCCGCGCGCGATAGCTTTCATAGGCGGCGAGACTCTCGAACGAGATCAGCGCGAACGCGATGTTGTTGGTGCCCTCATGCGGCATCCAGTAGCCGATCAGGTCGCCGCCGCATTTCGGGATGATGGTAAGCCAGTTTTTCGAATACTGCTCGAACTGGGCGCGCTTGAACGGATCGATCTGGTAGCGGATGAAAACGGTGATGGTCATTGTTGAGCTCCGGTATTTGCAGCCGTGAGAATGCCCGCTTGTCTGTCGTCAATGCTTCGGTTACCATCGAACCATGAAAGCAGGTCCCGATATCGCTATGGTCGCGTCGCTGGTCGGCGACCCCGCGCGCGCCAACATGCTGACCGCGCTGATGACCGGCCGCGCGCTGACCGCGAGCGAACTGGCGCAACAGGCCGGCATCACGCCGCAGACCGCGAGTTCGCATCTGTCGAAGCTCGAGGCCGGCGGCCTGATCGAGCCGGAAAAGCAGGGCCGGCACCGCTACTACCGCCTCACTGGTTCGGATGTCGCCCATGTGCTCGAAGGCCTCGCAGGCCTCGCCGAGCGCGCCGGCCACACCCGCGTGCGCACCGGGCCGAAAGAGCCTGCGCTGCGGCGGGCGCGGATCTGCTACGATCATCTCGCCGGAGACCTCGGCGTGCAGATGCTCGACAGCCTGCGCACGCAGCGGCTGGTGAGGCAAACCAAACAGTCGATCGAACTTACCGGCGAGGGCAAACGCTTCATGGCCGAGGCGCTGCAGATCGACACGGAAGCGCTGGCCCATCCGCGACGGCCGGTCTGCAAGGCCTGTCTAGACTGGAGCGAACGCCGCCACCACCTCGCCGGCACGCTGGGCGCCGCCGTCATGAGCCGTTTCACCGAATTGAACTGGGCGGCGCGCGACTCCGCGGCGGGCAGCCGCGTGGTCAATTTCACCCGCACCGGCGAAAAACGCTTTGCCGCGCTGTTCGGAGGCCAGCCGGCTTAACCGAAATGAACCAATCCGGCGGCAGCTCAGACTAATTCGATTGGTGTGCTCAGCGGCTCGGCCGTAGCCCCGATATGACGATCACGGCATTCATGTTCCATTCAGCTGCCGCGAATAGGTTCGGAACCGCGCCGCCCTTGCGGCTGAAAACGGGAGAAATCATGAAGTACCTTTTCGCAGCAATTTTGGCCCTGGGCACCGTTGCCAGCTTCAGCGCGGCGGAAGCGGCACAAGGATGCGGCCCCGGCTGGGCACGCGGCCCCTATGGCAAATGCCGACCCATCGGCAGGGCTGTCGTGGTTCGTCCGGCCCCGGTCGTCGTCGCACCGCCTGTCGTGGTCGTGCGCCCCGGCCGCGTGTGCCCCTACGGCACCGTGTGGCGCTATGGACGCTGCCGCGCTTACTGATTTTTCTAGGTCACGACAAAAGCCCCGCTCGCGCGGGGCTTTTTTCATTCCTTCGGGATGGTCACGGCCGAAGTCTCACCAGTAACGACGACGCCAGTAGCGGCGGCGCCAACGACGGCGGCGATGCCAGCCCCAGTGCCGGCGACGAAAGCGGCGGCGGCGCCAGCCCCCATGCCGGCGACGAAAGCCCCAGCGCCCTCGGCCCCAGCCGCGATGACGGCCGCGGCCCCAGCGCACTTCTTCCGGCGTGAGGCGATCGGCCTCCTCGCCTGACGTAACGGCGGGCCGGGCATCCGGATTGACGGGCAGCTTGGCGTCGTCGGCGAGCGGCGCTGGCATCAGCGGTGCGGCCTGCGCGCTCGCTGCGAGCGCGATGCCCCCCGCGGCGAATCCAAAAGCGAGTTTCAGAAAATGGCGGCGTTCCATCACATCTCCTCCTCCGTCTGCTGTGCGTGAGGAGATGAGTTTCGAGTTGACGGGATGAATGCGCGATGAACTGTGCGTTCATCTTGGTTGCGAGGGACGCCGATCGGGAATTATTTCGCCGGCTGACGCGGTGCAGCTGAGCAATTATCGCGACTGCGCCTTTTTTGCATCGCGCATGCTGGCAACGATCGGGCTCCGCTGCGCGAGCGACGTCGCGCAGCCTGCTTCGTTCGGAGCGATGGCGTCAAGCGGCGAGTTCTTCCGCCAGCACCAGCACCTCGCGCGTCCGCGTCACATCCGGCCAGTCGCGGTTGAAGTCGTCGACCAGACGCTTCATCTCCGGCCCTCCGGTCGCGCGCTCGAGCGCCGCCTTGTCGGTAAACTGATACATCGCATGGTGCAGCGACGGATCGGTGGCGCTCCAGTAGCGCCATGCCTTCACGGCGCCGAACGATTTCATCGCATCGGGCAGATGCTCGCGCGAATACCAGGTGCCGAAGGCCTCGCGCTTGGCGGGATCGGTGACGGTGGCGCGGACGACGAAGACGGCTGCTGGCATGTTTCTCTCCCCAAGATTGTTTCTTGTATGGCGGGCCCGCTGTGTTCGGTCCACCATGCACATTATTCAAACTATCACATGCTCCGTGATATCAAGGGCGCGTGCAATGCGTTATTAGAGGTGCCACCCATGTCTGCCCGCCATCGCTCCGCCCTGATCGCCGCGCTCGGCCTCCTGACCGCAACCATGTCCGCAATGGCGCAAGACATGGTTATGCCGCGCGAGCCGCAGGTCGGGCCGCGGCCTTTCCATCTGGTCGACAAGATGAAGGACGGGCCGCTGAAGCAACAGCTCAGCCAGTGCACCGGGCCGTTTCGCAAGACCGATTTTTCGATCGGCCACCGCGGCGCCGCCCTGGAATTTCCCGAACACACGAAAGAGTCCTACGTAGCAGCGGCCCGGATGGGCGCCGGCATCATCGAATGCGACGTCACGTTCACAAGAGACCGCGAACTGGTCTGTCGGCATTCACAATGCGACCTGCACACCACGACCAACATTTTGACCGTGCCGGAGCTTGCTGCCAAATGCTCACAGGCGTTCAGCCCCGCCGATGCCGCGTCGGCAAAATGTTGCACGTCCGACATCACCCTTGCCGAGTTCCGCCGGCTCACCGCCAAGATGGACGGATTCAACGCCGATGCGAGGACGCCGGAGGAATACCAGAACGGCACGCCGCGCTGGCGCACCGATCTCTACGCCAATTCCGGCACGCTGATGACGCATGATGAAAGCATCGCGCTGATCAGAAGCCTCGGCGCCAAGTTCACGCCGGAGCTGAAGGCGCCCGAAGTGCCGATGCCGTTCGACGGCGATTACACCCAGCAGAAGTACGCGTCGCAGATGCTGGACGCCTACAAGAAGGCCGGCATTCCGCCCTCCGACGTGTTCGCGCAAAGCTTCAATCTTGCCGACGTGCTCTACTGGGTGAAGACCGAGCCGGAATTCGCCAAACACGCGGTCTATCTCGAAGAGCGCTACGAGAAGCAGGGCCTCGATCCCGGCAAGCCCGAGACCTGGAAACCCTCGATGGCGGAGTTGAAGGCGCAGGGCGTCGCGATCCTTGGCCCACCGATCTGGACCATGCTGACGCTGAACGACAAAGGAGAAATCGTGCCGTCCGAATACGCCAAGGCGGCGAAGGCAGCCGGCCTCGATCTGATCGGCTGGTCGCTGGAGCGCGACGGCCCGCTGCACAAAGGCGGTGGTTTCTATCACAAATCGATCAGATCGGCCATCGATCGCGACGGCGATACGCTGACGGTGCTGGATGTGCTGGCAAAGCAGGTCGGAATCCGCGCCATGTTCTCGGACTGGCCGGCCACGACGACGTTCTATGCGAGTTGCATGGGGATGAAGTGAGAGGAATCGTCGGGTGGGTTAGCCGAAGCGTAACCCGCCAGCCGAACGTGCGGATATAGAGAAGTCGGTGGGTTACGCTGCGCTAACCCACCCACCGTCACCGGAAACCCGCCGCGAGCGCCACGACCTGCCCGTCGAGGCCGGCAAACCCGTGGTGGCCGGCTGCCTGGCAAGGATCGCCCTCGTCTGCGCCGCCGGTCAGCCAACTGACCCGCGCCCGACCGGCGGACCATTTGATGAAGGGATCGACACCGGCCGGCAACGTGACCTTGCAGCCGTCCTGGCGATGATGGATGACGAGCGTGCGCGGCAGCGCGGACGATGAGCCCAGGATCGACATCACGTTGCTGCCGCTACCGGAGTCCGGGCTGAGAAATCCCGAGGTGAGCACCAGCGCATCGGGCCGCACGCCGCGCGCAATGCCTTCCGCGGCGCGGAGCGTGCCGCGGCTGGTGCCGACCACCGTCACCGGCCGCTTGATCGCTGCCATGTAATCCACAGCGTTCTTCAGGTCGGTCCCGGCGTCTGCGACCAGCACCGCGAGTCCCCGCGCGGCATAAGCGTGCCGCGTCCGAACCAACTGGTTGCCGCGCAGACCGTTGATATCGCCATTGTCGCCGGCCCGGATGGCGCCGTCGCCACCCGGCAGCAGGATCACGCTGCCGCGCGCCGCCTTGGGTTTGATCAGCACCGCGCGCGAGCCGCCGATGGTGACGGTCTCGTCGGCCAAGGCGGGGGTGAGAGTGAAGGCGACGAGAATCGCCGCAACCAGCAACAGCGACTTTCTCATGGGGCAACCTCGCTTTCAGCTTATCTGGTGATCGCCACCTTACATCAATTTCAAGGGCGCATCGCCTACCACACGGAGATCGATCCGACCGATCAGATTCGAACGGAGCGCCTCGGCGGCGCTGATGGCGTCCGTCGTCTGTCGCAGCGTACTGACATTCGAGCCAAGCGATACGATGCCGCCCAGCACCGCGGCGATCGAACCGAGAGCCACGGCCTGATTGGCGCCAAGCAGACCGAGCAGGGTCACCAGCAGCAATGCGAAACCGCCAGCGATAACCGCCTTGGAAACCAGGATGATCTTCCGGCAGCGCTCCGCGACTTCGGCGAGCCTCTCGAGCCGCTCCTCGATCAGCGAGATGTCGTCGGTCGGGTCGTCCTCAGCCAGTACATTCAAGATCGAACACCAAGTGCGGCTCGTAAGATCGGTTGCGCCAACGGAGCCGGCCCAAGGCTGGCCCCGTTGGCTCTGCCCATCCTACACGTCGATCCCCCTTTCGCGCTAGGCCGGCTCCAGGCCGAGCGCCTGCGCGGTTTCGATCCAGGTCGGCAATTCGCGCTGGTACAGCGCATTGCTTTCCTTGAAGCCGATTGCCGGTTCCAGCGCAAAAGTGCGGAGAACTTCCTTCACCTTGGGATCGCTGTTGGCCGCCACGCAGAGTTCGGACAGCCGATCGACGATCGGCTGCGGTGTCGCCTTCGGCACAGCCCAGCCGGAGAATCCGCTCAGGGTAAAAAATTTCGAGGTCGCACCTTGTTCGGGCAGGGTCTTGATCTCTGGGATCGCGTCGACCTTCTTCGAATGCACCGCGAACACGACGGCCTTGTCGCCCTGCAGGACGGTTTGTGCGGCCGTGTAGCTGCCCATCGCAACATCGAGCGTACCGTCCAGCAATCCCGTCCACATCGGTGCTTCGCCGCGGTAGTGGATCGGCTCGATCTTGAGGCCGTACTGCTTGTTGAGTTCATTGATGGTCATGTGCGGGGCCGAACCCGCGCTATAGGTGCCGAAGTTCACCTGGCCCTTCTTGCGCGCGAAAGCGACGAAATCTTCCAGCGTCTTGACCCCCGACGCCAGGCTCGCGCACAGCAGCAGTCCGGCGCCCGGAATGACGCTGACGAGCGTCAGATCCTTGTCCATGTCGTAGCCGGGATTCTTGATCATCACCCGGTTCATCACATAGGTGGTGGAGATGGAGCACAGGATCGTATGGCCATCCGGCTCCGCGCGCGCAACGTCCGCCGCGCCGATCGAACCTGAAGCGCCCGCCTTGTTTTCGTTGACCACGGTCTTTCCCACCTGCCGGGTGATGAAATCGCCGAACGCGCGCGCGAGCAAATCGGTCTGCCCGCCGGCCGGGTAGCTGCACACCATCCGGATATTGCGCGACGGCCATGCGGCTTGCGCCGAGGCCCCGCGCAACAGGAACGGCGTCGCAACGGCCGCCGAACCGGCGGCAATGAAGTGACGGCGATTGACTTTCATGGACATGATTCTCTCCCTATTTTTCAGGGAGCGTAGCGCATCGTCTCGCGACTGTTACAAACAAAGAGCGGGACAGATTGGCGCATCGATCAAAATTCGTGCACGCCAGCCACAGCTCCTCGGGCGTGCAGTTAACGCTTCTGCAACCATGTATCCCGCGCAAGGCGAATATATGCGACGCGCCGCATCCCAATGAAACACGAGGACGCTTCTGCGCGTCGCCCCCCGCACCTCGACGCGCAATCCGGTTTCCGTCGACGGCTCAGTTGGCCCTGCGATTCAGGAATACCGGGACGTCGAGCACCTTATCCTCGACCGGGTTGCGGACCAGCGCGGCGCGGCCGAACGGATCGAGGCGCTGTGGCGCCACGGTGCGCGCATGGTCCGCGACCGGCCTTGCCTGTCGTGTCGGGATCAGCGACGGCGCGCTGACATACTGTTGCGGCGGTGCGCGGTCGGGAACGCGGCGCCGATCGTTGCTGAGCCGGCCGGCGAGGTCCGTCAGCGAGCTTTCCGCCGGCTGCTTCTCGCGCGTGGCGGCCAGATTGTCGATGCCGGTCGCCACCACGGAAACGCGGACCACGCCGTCGAGACTGGCGTCGAAGGTGGCGCCGACGATGATGTTGGCGTCCGGATCGGCCTCGTCGCGGATCCGGGTCGCGGCTTCGTCGACCTCGAACAGCGTCAGATCTCTGCCGCCGGTGATGGAGACGATCAGGCCGCTGGCGCGCTTGATGGAGGGATCCTCGATCAGCGGATTGGAAATCGCGGCCACCGCGGCGTTGAGCACGCGCTTCGGACCGGAAGCCTCGCCCCTGCCCATCATCGCCTTGCCCTTCTCGCGCATCACCGAAAGGACGTCGGCGAAATCGAGATTGATCAGGCCTTCCTTGACGATGAGGTCGGAGATGCAGGCCACGCCCGAATAGAGCACCTGGTCCGCCATGGCGAACGCGTCCGCAAACGAGGTCTTCTCGTTGGCGACGCGAAACAGGTTCTGGTTCGGGATGATCAGAAGCGTGTCGACTTCCTTCAGCAGGTCAGCGATCCCTGCCTCGGCATAGCGCATGCGGCGCTGGCCCTCGAACTGAAACGGTTTTGTGACGACACCGATGGTGAGAATGCCGAGCTCGCGCGCGGCCCTGGCGATGACGGGGGCTGCGCCGGTGCCCGTGCCGCCGCCCATGCCGGCAGTGATGAACGCCATGTGGGCGCCGGCCAGTTGATCGCGGACCACCTCGATGGCCTCTTCCGCCGCCGCGCGGCCGATATCGGGCTGCGCGCCGGCGCCGAGGCCGCCCGTCACCTGCACGCCCATCTGGATGACGCGCCCGGCTTTCGAACTGGTCAGCGCCTGGGCATCGGTGTTGGCGACGAGGAACTCGACGCCCTCGAGCCCGGCCTCGATCATGTTGTTGACGGCGTTGCCGCCGGCGCCGCCGACGCCACAGACGACGATGCGCGCCTTCAGTTCGCGAATACCGGTGATGTCCGTCATCGTTGCCCCACGATTGCTCCGCCGCGCGGCGGATGAGAAGACTGGGAAAGCTTACCTACGCGCCGCCTTGCGGTCGGATTCCACCAACGTCGCGGCGAGTTGCCCCAACCGGCGTTCCGTATTGTCGATCGAGCTGTCGGTGCGGGCGCGGGCGCGCAGGAAGGCGATCTCGCCTTCAAGCCGCGCCACCGTCTCCCGCGCGGACGTGACTTCGTATCTTGACTGCAGCAGCTCGGTCACCAGCCGGTCGGCGCGCTCGCGTTCGCGCTCGAAGTCGGCGCGATGACCCGCCGACATCGCTTCGAGCTGAACATTGTTCGCCCGCAGTGCCGCGATCTGTGCCGTCAACTCGGCGAGTTCGCCTGCCTGGCGACGGCCGGGCGGATGCGGCGTGTGTCTGATCTGGGTGAGGTCGACGCTCACCAGCGCCTTGCCGTCTTCCGACCGCGAGCGTGGCAACTGGAGCCGTCGGGCCAGCGAACGGGCTGCCGCCGCCGAAATGTTCAAACGGGCGCCCAGGGCGCCGTAGGTCAGATTCTCTACGCACATCGGCTGTTCTCCTCGAACGAACCGGCGGTAACCCGCTATTTTCACTGGCAATGACGACAGGTCGGCAATGACCACAGGCTAGGCCGGCATGGTTAACGGGCGGTTAACGGCCGATGGTGGGCCGCCGCTTCGGCCATGCGGCGGACCCGAGAAGGCCACGGCGACGCCATTCTTGGGTGGTAACCAAGTGAGGTGAAGACCGGCCCGAGATCAACGGGTTGCTATATATTTTAAGTAGTACTTTCAAAGGTGTGAGGACGATGGACGAAGAGCTTGTCGACATGCACCGCTTCCTGGCCGAGCACCACCGCAAGCTCGCCCGGGAAGCCGCACTCGATGTCGTAACGCAGTATCACGCTGATCTCGCGCAGCGATTGGCCGACGAAGCCGCGCTGATCGGACGACGCGCCTCGATCGCGCAGCGTCTGCGCGAAGGCGAACAGCGCAAGAAGGAAGAATTGCGGGAGAAGGCCGCCGCGGGGCCGTAGTCCCCAACGCTGATGCAGGGGCGTCGGCGAATACGATTTCGTGCCGCTGCTGGAAGCGAATCAAGCTTCGCAGGATGCCTTACCCGTCATGCGCTTACCTCAACCGCAAGATGCCTGCCCCAAGGTCGACCCGCCAGCGCCATCAGTCCGCCTCTAACCAGCCCGAATTGCTTTTGAAGCTGCAAAGCGCCGCAGGTCCCGGGGCTCGGGGATACGGCGATTTTTTAATTGATTGCTTCGGGGGAAGCGGCGATGAAGCAAACCGTCATATGGCTGGCATTGGCGCTGTTGTTCGCGATTGGCATCACCCTCTCGTTCACCGCCGATTCATTCGGACCGGCGGCCACGGCCGAGACGCCCGTGCCAGCGCCAGCGACCCACATGGAGGCGATGCAGCCCGTCTTCGCTGCGAGCGTGAAACCGGCCGAGCCGGATGTCCCCGTGGCGATGCTCGATGACGTGCCGCCCAGGCCTGCCGCACCGCCGGCTGCCAAAGCCGAGACACCGGCGCGCTGGCTTGTCGAAGCCGGCACATCGCCCTCGCCGCGCACCGCCGATGCGCTGATCGCGCCCTACCCGATTGCGCCGGCAACGACCGTGGCCATGGCCATGGCCGGCAAACCCGCGCAAGACTCCAAGGCGGAGGTCAAGCCGCCAGAAGCCGCCGCCCGGCCAGCCCGAAAGCCCCAAAACAGCAACGCGCAAATGCCCGCCAAGCGGCGCACGGCCAACGCAAGGGCATGCGGATCGTCAAGCCGATGGACCGATCTGTTGCGGCGATTGAATCTCGCATCGCGCTGCGCGACCAGGCGCTCGGCGGCTTAAGGTCCACCGCGTTGCCGGGTTGCGCTGGTTTCGCAGGGTGGGTTACGGCTTCGCCTAACCCACCCTGCGCACCGTCTACAACGGCAAATTGTCGTGCTTCTTCGCCGGCATCTCGACCTTCTTGTCCCGCAACATCGCCAGCGCGCGGGCGATCCGCTTCCGGGTCGAATGCGGCATGATGACGTCGTCGATGTAGCCGCGCTCGGCGGCGATGAACGGCGACAGGAAACGGTCTTCGTATTCCTTCGTGCGCGCGGCGATCTTCTCCGCGTCGCCGATGTCGGAGCGGAAGATGATTTCCACCGCGCCCTTGGCGCCCATGACAGCGATTTGCGCCGTCGGCCAGGCGTAGTTCATGTCGGCGCCGATTTCCTTGGACGCCATGACGTCGAACGCGCCGCCATAGGCCTTGCGGGTAATGACCGTCACCAGCGGCACCGTGCATTGCGAATAGGCAAACAGCAGCTTTGCGCCGTGCTTGATCAGGCCGCCATATTCCTGCGCGGTGCCCGGCAGGAAGCCCGGCACGTCGACGAAGGTGACGATCGGGATGTTGAAGGCGTCGCAGAAGCGGACGAAGCGCGCGGCTTTCCGTGACGCATCGCTGTCGAGCACGCCGGCCAGCACCATCGGCTGGTTGGCAACGAAGCCGACCGTGCGGCCGGCGATGCGGCCGAAGCCGGTGACGATATTTTTCGCAAACGTCTCGGAGATTTCGAAGAAGTCGCCCTCGTCCACGACCTTGCCGATCAATTCCTTCATGTCGTAGGGCTTGTTCGGGTTGTCAGGGATCAGCGTATCGAGCGACATGTCGACGCGCTCGATGTCGTCAAAGCTCGGCCATTCCGGCACGCCGTCGGTGTTGTTGGACGGCAGGAAGTCGATCAGCCGGCGCATCTGCAGCAGCGTCTCGACGTCGTTCTCGAACGCGCCATCGGCGATCGAGGAGCGCGTGGCGTGCACCGAGGCGCCGCCGAGTTCTTCGGCCGTGACCACCTCGTTGGTGACGGTCTTCACCACGTCGGGGCCGGTGACGAACATGTAGCTGGTGTTCTTCACCATGAAGATGAAGTCGGTCATCGCGGGCGAATAGACGTCGCCGCCGGCGCACGGGCCCATGATGACGGAGATCTGCGGGATCACGCCCGAGGCAATGACGTTGCGGCGGAACACGTAGGAATAGCCCGCCAGCGCGGCCACGCCTTCCTGGATGCGCGCGCCGCCGGCGTCGTAGAGGCCGATGATCGGCGCCCTCGCCTTCATCGCCATGTCCTGCAGCTTTGTGATCTTCAGCGCGTGGGTCTCGGACAACGAGCCGCCGAATACGGTAAAGTCCTTGGCGAAGACGAAGGTCTTGCGGCCGTTCACGGTGCCCCAGCCGGTCACCACGCCGTCGCCCGGCACTTTTGTCTTTTCCATGCCGAATTCGGTCGAGCGGTGCTCGACGAACATGTCGAATTCCTCGAACGAGCCCTTGTCGAGCAGCAGTTCGATACGCTCCCGCGCCGTCAATTTGCCGCGGGCGTGCTGCGCCTCGATGCGCTTTTCGCCGCCGCCGAGCTTGGCGCCGGCGCGCCGTTCTTCGAGGGTATCCAGGATGTCCTTCATGCTGCTTCCGCCCGCCTTTTGGGTAACGATTTGAGGGCCTTCTAACACGGCATTTTCCGGACAGGAAACACCCCTTCCGCCCTCTGGTACCGCCATCCGCCAGGCCCTATATGCCCCTCCTGATCAGGGGAATGGAATGACCGATACGGCCAGCGCCGGAATACCAGGCGCCGTTACCGGGGGCGTGCGCGCCGTGCTTCGGCTCGAAGGATTGGCGCTCTTTATCGGGACGACCTCACTTTATTACATCTGGGACGGCGACTGGCTGGTCTACGCCCTGCTGTTCTTCGTGCCCGATCTGAGCTTTGCGGCCTACCTGTCGGGACCGCGTTTCGGCGCCATGATCTACAACGCCGCCCACAGCTACCTCGCACCAATGGCGATGATGACGACAGGCTTTGGCACCGCCTCGCCGCTCATTCTCTCGCTCGCCATGATCTGGCTGGCCCATATCGGCTTCGACCGCGCGCTCGGCTACGGCCTGAAATACGCCGACGGGTTCGGCTTTACCCATCTGGGACGAATTGGCAAACCGCAGTAGCGAGCCCGTTGCCTACCTGAACTCGACACCGATCTGGGTCGGCTCACGCCACACGACCGCGCAGCGTCGCGCCGTCGATTCCATCTCCATCAGCAGGTTGAAGTGGTCGGGGATGGCGGCAATGTTCGTCGCCTCGATGGCCGCGCCGGTCGACGAAAGGCTGCGGACGGTACAGGTGATATGCTGCTTGGCGAAGCTGATCTTGGCCGCCCGCTTGACCTTGCGGCTGGCGATCTTGCGCTTGTCGTCCTCGACCGGCGCGGCGCTGACTGGCTCGGGCTTCGGCTGGGTGAAGCCGGACTTGATGCGGCCAACGAACTGCACGTCGGTCTGCATGTCGAAATGATTGAGCACCCGGCTTCGGTTCTGGACCGCCGTCAGTTGCAGCGAGCCCAGCATCTGTTCGACCCGCGTTCCGTCGCGTCCGAACGGCAGCAGCATACGATGGCAATCGACCCGCGTGTCGCTGGCATCGATGGTTGAAAAGATCGAATAGACCATGCAGCCGCTGTTGGCGCATTCCTTGGCGACTTCCAGCGTGATCTTCCGCAGCGACATTGGAACGACCTGCTCCATGGTCTTGCCGGCCCAGGCGGCGTTGAACACGTCGGCGATGCTTTCGCCCTGGTAGAGCGCGCGAAACTTGCGCAGCCGGCCCGAGCCCTCGATACCCCACGCCACCAGCTGCTTCGGGTCGTGTAGGCCGGGCGGCGGTTGAAACTCGGTGAAGGCCGGAAAGCGCCGCCCGGCGGCGAGTTGATCCCAATAGGTCGCGAGCGCCAGCTGGCTGGGCGACCTGATCTTCCAGTGCGGTTCGAATTTGAGAGCCATCGTCGAATTCAAAAGCAGGGACCGGACTGAAACTCTTTGAACAAATTACTTAAAGATCGCTGAATTCCGCCCCCGCGGCGTCAGCTCGTGCGGCGCGCCGGACGTTTGACAGCCCCATCGGCGCTTGATCTATTTCCCCAAAACGAAAACATGGGGGAAACAAAATGCTGACGGATTGGCGCGTTACGGCCGCGGCTGCGGCCTTCTGCATCGGACTATTGATCACCTGCATCGAAACCAATGCGCAGTCGTTGCCGAAGGACGTTGCGGCCCGCACCGAAATCTATGCGATCCCGTCGCTGACGATTTCCGACCAGCAATTCCTCACCGGCGACGCCAACGGCAAACAGGTCACGGTGGCCGGCGAATTTCGCATCGCGCAGGGCAGCGGCAAACTCCCCGTGGTGGTGCTCATGCACGGATCGAGCGGTGTCGGCGCCGGTATGGATCCCTGGGTGCGCCATTTCAATACGATGGGGATTTCGACCTTCGTGATCGACGGTTTCAGCGGCCGCGGGCTGACGGCGGTCGGCCCCAACCAGGCCCTGCTCGGCCGGCTCAATTTCATCGTCGACATCTACCGCTCGCTGGAGATCCTCGCCAAACACCCGCGTGTCGACCCTGATCGCATCGTACTGATGGGATTTTCGCGCGGCGGACAGGCCGCGCTCTACGCCAGCCTCGAGCGCTTCCAAAAACTCTGGAACAAGTCAGGCGTGCAATTCGCTGCCTATATTCCGTTCTATCCGGACTGCTCGACCAGCTATGCCACCGATACCGAGACAGTGGCGCGCCCGATCCGGATTTTTCACGGTACGCCCGACGACTACAATCCCGTCGCAAGCTGCAAGGCCTATCTCACCCGCCTGCAGGAAGCCAAACGCGATGTAGCGCTGACCGAGTATCCGGACTCCGCCCATGGCTTCGATGCCGGCCTGCTCGGCCTCAGCACGGTCGCGGTTTCGGCCAATGCCCAGTCGGCGCGGAATTGCCGTCTCAAGGAAGGCGAAGGCGGCGTGTTGATGAACGACGAGACCAAAAAACCCTTCACCTACCAGGACGCCTGTATCGCGCTCAATCCGCATGTCGGCGGCAATCCGGCGACCGCTCAGGAAGCGCGCAAAGCGGTGAGCGAATTCCTGCAGGCGTTGCTCAAGCTGGGATAGTCCGCACGTCATAGCCTGGCGTTCGCCGTCACAGCCGGGCTTGTCCCCGCCATCCACGTCTTACTTTGATTCCGATGACCGGGAAGACGCGGACGCCCGGCACAAGGCCGAGCAGGACGAATGGACATCCAGTCAATACGCCACGATATCGCCGAGGCACTGCTGCACCACCGTCATGCGGGCGGCGATGTGGCTTGGCTCCTTGCAGTCCATGTTCATGGCGAACACGGTGGCGGAAGACCCCTTCTCCACCCAGCCGACCATCCAGCCCAGCGATGGCTTGCCAGCCTCGGCGCCGAGCAACCCGCTCTTGGCGCGGATGGTGGCATCGCCGACCTTGGTTACCGGCAGAATATCGCGCGTCAGTTCCTGGCTGCGCTTCGATACCGGCAGCACGCCGCGGCGCATCCGGTCGACGAAATCGATCTGCTGGATCGGATCGATGCGTAGATTGCCGGTCAGCCAGAACTGGTCGATGCCGCCGCCGATGTCGCGGTTGCCGTAATCCATCAGGTCGACATATTTCTGCATGCGCTCTTGCCCGATGCGGCGCGCGATTTCCTGATAGACCGGCACGGCGGAGACCGCGATCGCCGAGCGCAGCGTGTGATCCTTGTTCCAGGGCTCGATGCTGCGGGTCACCCCGTCCCACTTGAAGACGTCCTTGTCCGGGTCCTCGACCACGCCGGTCTCCAGCGCGATGATCGAGTTCGGAATCTTGAAGGTCGAGGCCGGCAGCCTGCCCTCTCCCGAGCGTACCTTGTCGCTGGCGATGATCAGGTAGTCGTCGACCTTGTAGGCGACGAAAGTGCCCATGGTGCCGAGCGCGAAAAACCGCTTCGAGAGATCGTCGCGAAACTCGCTGCGCTGGTAGGAGACGCTGGCGAAACTGCGGTTGGGAAAAATGCTCGCGGTGGCGAGAAGGCCGAGGGCGTGGCGACGATTGATCACGGACGAGACCTCAAACGACGATGCTGATGCCATCGTGGTAAAACATTGATAACCAAAATGCCAGCGCACACGCCTGGATCATAGTTCGGATTTATTTTCGTCCTTCGATTGTGCTACACGAACGCGCTCTGGAGCACGCAATGCGCTTGATACTCCTGTTTTGCCTGGCGGCCGGTCCGGCCGCCGCCGCACCCTTCGTGCCGCCTGACGTCACCCCGCCCGACCACGTCGTGACGATGGAACTGACATTCTTTGATCGCAAAGGGAGCTCCTCTCAGGTCGTGATCCGCCATGGCGAATGGACCCGCCGCGACAGCACCTACACAACCCCGCCCCAGACCACCTATTATCGGCAAGGCAGCAATGCCTATGTTATTGACAATGGATGGATCACCCACTTTCGGCGCAAGGACCATCTCGAATACGATGACCAAGCTCGCAACACCGGCGAGCGACGGACGCATCTCGGTGAAAGTTGCACGGTGTGGGAAACGGCGCGGAGCAAATCCGACAGCCCCTCCGGCCAAAGCTTCACCAGTCTCAGCTGCTTTACAGATGACGGAATCGAGTTGTGGCGCCGAGGGTTCGGCGTCAAAGGCATTAGTTGGTCGGCCGAGGCGATCCGCATCGAGCGCCGCGCGGTTGCAGCACAGGAGGCCCGACTGCCGCGCGCGCTGCTGGAGCTGAACTGGTGGGACCGCAAGGACCCCGCAACCGCAACGGCGGCTGAGCATGAGACGGTCATGGAGCTTTCGGAAGGAAGGATACTTCCGGATGGATCAAACCCGGCTCCGCCCACCATTCGTACCACGCGCCGGTCCGGCCCGTGGCTGTTCAAGGAGGTGATCGCAGGCACACGGCGGCGGATCGAGATCTCCCATGATTCAATCCGGATGCGCCTGACGTATGAGCGCGGCAGGCGCGACGTGGAAGAGGAACTCACCATCGCGAGGCCCGATCCTGATCCCGCGCAGCCGGAGCCGAAAGCATTCCAGCCTGTTCCCAGCGATCGTTACGATACCGTCCTCGGCGAACGCTGCCGCTGGTCCGACATGACTCCTGGAATGAACGACGGCGGCACGGATGCATGTTTCACAGATGACGGCATCATGCTCAAGGAAGAACACTTTTCCAGGGGCGCCCGACACAGCACATGGACCGCAACGCGCATGGTCCGACGCCCGGTCGCGATCGACGAAGTCAAGCCACCGGCTGAACTGCTGCAGCCGCGCACATGGGACCTCGACTGATTTGGTTTCGCGCGAGCTATCGCACCCGGCCCGACAGCCGCAGCACGAAGATCAGCACTTCGGCGACCGCCTTGTAGAGGTCCGGCGGAATTTCGTCGCCGATCTCGACATGTGACAGGGCGCCCGCCAGCACCTCGTTCTCCTCGATCGGGATGTCGTGTTCCCGGGCGAGTTCGACGATCTTCGCGCCGATGGTTCCCTTGCCCTTGGCGACGACCCGCGGTGCACCGGACTTGTCATAGTGCAGCGCGACGGCAAGCTTGTTCTTGACGTCGACGCTCATAGTGCGCGGTCCAGGAAGTGGCCGGCACGGGCGACCGGAGCGGCGGCCTGCGGCGGCGCGCCGTCGCGGATCACGATGTCGCCGGGCTGGAGTTCGGCGCGGCTCAGCGCCTGGCTCAGTTCGGCGGCGCCGGCGCGCAGTTGCTCCGCCGTGGAAAACCGTTCCGCCCAGATCCGTACCGAGGTCTTGTCGCCCTGCAGCGAGATCAGCGCGTGAACCGGCCCGGCCGGTTCGACGTCGAGCGAAAACCGCGCACGCCACATCCGCTTGGCAGCTTCGACTTCCTGCTCGGCGCCGTCACGCGAAATCTCGAATTGCGCCATCGCCGTGCCCTGCGGCGTCGCGAACGGAATTTCGAAATTCCAGCGCGGCACATTCATGTCGGCCTTCGGCGCCGAATTGTCGATACGGTCCGGCAGCGAGGCGACCTGCAGCAGGGTCTGCCGCGCGATGGCGGCGTCGGTGTCGTCGAGCAGATGATGCGCGGTCGCCTCGAGCGGACCCTGCGGCGCGATCGTCGGTGATGCGATGGGTTGGGCGGTCGGTGGCGCGCCGCGGACCGGTGGCGGTGGCAAGTTGGTGTGAAGGCTCGCATCGGCGCCGCGACCGTCTTTCGAGGGGGCCATTCGCGCCGGGTTGCCAAGCTCCTGCAGTGCTTCCTGCAACAGGTTCAAGGTCGCACCGGCCGAGGGTCCGGCGTCGAGCGCCGCTGCCAGCGGGTTGCGGGCGGCCGCGGCCTGGCCGGATAGCGCGAGGTTTTCCGCGACCGGCAGCCGCGCATGAGGCAGCAGGATTTCATGGACGCCCGGGTTGATCGACGGCGACGGTGTGAGGCTTGCAGTGGTAGCCTGGGACGGCGCCGTCTGCGGGGTGCCAGCAGGCGTCGTCGGGACTGCCGGGGCCGTGGCCGGCGCATTCGCGCCGAGCGCCGACTGCAAGGTCTGACGAAGCACGATCAGCGCGGCCTTGAGGTCGGGAACGCCGCTGGCCGGCACCGAGCCTGCCGCCAGTGACGCTTCGAGAAAAATCCCGGATTTCTGGAACGCCGTCTTGATGTCGCCGCCGCCGAGATTTTGATCGAGGCTGGTCTGTTGCGCCAGCACCTGCGCGATCGCTGCCTGCAGTTTTGGCGGCAGGTTGCTGGCGGAAACCGCAGCACCCAGATTGGCGAACAGCGGCGCCAGGCTGTCCTGCTCGGTTGCTGCGGCTTGCGCGGCGGCGGAGACGGCGGCGCGTTCCAGCGGCGTCAGCACGCTCTTCGGCGACAGAATGGCGGGCCGGTTGATAGCTGCCTCGGCTAGCGCATCAGGTGACAGGGTGATGGCGTCGCCCAGCGATCCGGCGGCGTCGCCGCCAACCATGGCGAGGCGGATACCATCTTTGGTCTGCGTGACCGCGAGCTGCAGGTTCTGGCCCTGCTGCAACGGAACTTCGGTGGACACATCGAGTGAGAGGCTTGCAATCGCGATCCGCACCAGATCGGCGGACAGCACTTTCAGGACCTGCGCGTTGACCACGCTGCCCGGCTGCAACACGAGCTCGGGCGCAATGCCGCCAGCCTCTTGGGCAGCAAGCACCGGGAGAACGGGATTGATCGATATCGCCATGTCCTGAGGTCTCGGCCAAGCCTGCAGGCTACCCCAGCGGCGTAAACCTCTCGTTAACCGGCAAGGCCGCTCAGGCTTTCAGGGCCTCGAGAATGCGCACCGCGGCCCGGAAATCGACCAGCCGGGCGGCCCGGCGGGCGGCGACCTCCTCGTCCACGCCCCATTTTTCGGCGTTCCAGTCCTCATCGACATGGGCGGCCGCCCAGACCTGGTCGGGGTCGCGGACGCCGTGCAGCAGCGCCAGCGCGAGCAACGCCGAGCCGGTCAGCGTCGTCACCACATGCAGGGCGGCCACCGCCCATGGGTCTGCCGGAAACACACTGCGGGCCGCCGTGATCGCCTGCGGCGGCTGGGCGGCGTGCACGATGCCCTCGGACAGGATGAAGTGGGCGCCGAGGTCGTTCGCGGCCCAGGACAGCACGGGGTCCCAGTGCGAAGCTTCGCGCGCGACCAGCGCCTCGGGATGGGCGGCCCGATAGAACAGCAAATCCGAGCCGAGGTATTTTGCGATATCGTCGGCGACGGCATCGACGCGTTCCTCGACCTCGGCGATGCTGTTGGCGAACCGCGTCAGCGGCATGGTCAGGGGATCGATGGTTTCGCCTTGCGCATTCCACTCGGCAGCGATCGCTTCCGCGATGGCGCTGGCCGGCGCCACGACGTGGCGGCCCGAGGGCGTGCGGATCGGCTTGCCGTCGAGCGTGACGAAATACCCGCCCTCGGCGGCGGCGTGGCCGGACTGCTTGTAGAACCGCTTGCGTTGCGGGATGCGCGTGGCACGGCGCACCGCCTCCTCCGGATCGAGCGGCGAATGGCCGGCAACTTCATCGAATAGTTCACGCATGCGGCAGCCAATCGTCGGTGATAACCCAGCTCTGACAATACGATATCGGGGGATGCAAATAAAGCCGATGAGGCCGGGTGACCGGCTGTATTCCGGCGTGTCCGATCGGCTTCCTGCCGTGTGGACGGCCGCGCTCAGGCCTTGCGGGCCGGCCCCCCGAGAGCGGCGCCGATGAGTGACAGCGTATGCCCCATCGCCTTGCCGATCGTTGCCTTGCCGAATCCGACCTGCTCCGCGGCATGGGTTTGCTGGATGCTTGCAAGGCCATGGACCACCGACCAGGCAAACATCGCGTCCTGGTCGACGTCCGAATGCGCGGAGCGACCGGGTAGTTTTCCGATCGCCTCCCGCAGCATCGCGAAGGCCTGCCGGGCCTGCGACATCATCTCCGGATGATCGGCCGGGTTCGGCAATGGCGTGCCGAACATCAACTGGTAATGCAGCGGATGCTTGCGCGCATAATCCAGATAGGATTGCCCGAGGTGGCCGAGATCCCTGTAAGGGTCGTCGCTGCGCGTGCGTTTCGCCAGATCATTGGCGAAGCTTGCACCCGCGACCAGAGTAGCTGTCGCGACGGGACTGATCGGCGGTACGCTATTGACGCTGCTGATCGCGTTCCGGATGGGCGGTGCGCTCAACCACCATGTGGGGGTAGAGCCCGCCGGCGCCGCACGCTTTCCGCTCACCGGGTGGCCCATATCGGTCGGCGATCTGCGCGTGCCGCACTTCTTTGCGACACACATGATGCAGGCGCTGCCGCTTTCCGGCCTGGTTGTGAATCGCGCGCTCCCAACCCAGGCGGCCATCTTTGTCGTATGGCCGGTCGCGGTCGGCTGGATCGCGCTGACGCTATGGCTTTTCCACCAGGCTCTCGCCGGCGTTCCACTTCTCACTTCATGGTGACGCGAGCAACCCGACTCAACTCTTTCTGCCGGCGCGTTCTCGATCGATCGAACCGCTCGTGCTCAGGTCCGCGCAAGTCCAGAATACAGCATGTGCGGCGTCAGGGTGGGTCTCACCGCTCCTCCAGCCTCCGAAAATAGTCTGGGTGCGCAATACGGCATCGGTCGATGCCAACAGAGCGGTTCCTGCTATCCGCGACGGCCCATGATGGCCACCGGATAGCTCTGCGCAAGACCAAGGCTGACCCGCATCGCCACCTCTTGAAAATAGCTGCGCAACTGACGGTCGCTGAGCGGCCTGCCGCGGGAAGACAGGTCGGTGGCGACCTTCGCAATCACGTCGTCATGACCGGGACGATCGCTATCGGCCAAATGGACGGACCATGCATAGGCCTCAATCGCATCGCCTTCCAGGCCCATCCGTTGGCCAGCCCAAAGTCCGAAAAGCACGTTCCGACGAGCGATTTCCCCCTCTGGGGTGTCGTATTCGCAATCATTAGGGTCGATCGCCTTCAAAGACAACGTCATGGCCTTCCTCTCTCTTCGTCACCCGTCCGGGTTCGCCTTCGTTGGTATCGGCTACGCTCCAAGGACGCCAATTGGATTGTCCAATGGCGTCCATTGGGGATCTGCGGACTCGCGGTCCGGGCTCGCTCGAGGCAATGCGGCGCACCGCAAGCGCGAAATCCCCGCTGCAAACACCATGGCGCGACGGAAGGTCCATTGAATTCTTCAATGGGAAGCAGCCGTAGAACTCATTTCAAAAATTCTCCCGGGCCGGACATAACTCGGCCAGTTCGAAAGGAGAGCTAGCCATGAAGACCGGCATGCGGCCAATGGACGTGCAGTCGCCGTTTCTGAGAGACGACCTCAGGCAATATGAAATCCCGGCGCGCGCTGGCACGGCGTCTCCCGCTCGCGCGATCGTCGTCCGGAAAGAGCTGTACGTTCCGAACGCCACGCGCTCCGACAACGCGACACAATCGACGGACGGCTGAAAAATACCCCCCCGCACCCCGAGCCTGATCGCTTACCCACATGGCAATGGCCCAGAACAACGATACCCGCCGGGCTGCGCTGCGTTCGGACGACACGGTCGTGACAGTGGGCTCAACCGCCTTCTTCGTCGCTGGCAAAACGCGCAACATCGGACGTCGGCCGCGTCCTCTGCCTGACACCGGCATCTAGAGGGCCGCATGCCTTTCGACATCCTTGGGCTCGATTATCTGGGCAAGCCGCTTTGGGCGTGGCTGCTGTTCTGCGGTATCGTCGCCATCCTGCTGGCGTTCGACCTTGGCGTCCTGCACAGAAAGGTGCGCGAAATCGGGGTCCGCGAAAGCCTGCTGCTGTCCACCGCCTATATCGGTATCGCGCTCGTCTTCGGCGCTTGGGTCTGGGTGGACATGGGCGGCGAGAGCGGTGCGGCATATCTCACCGGCTTCTTCGTCGAGAAGACGCTCGCGCTCGACAACGTGTTCGTGATCTCGCTGATTTTCTCTACGCTTGCCATCCCGCCGCATCTCCAGCACCGGGTTCTGTTCTACGGTATCCTCGGCGTGGTGGTGATGCGCGCCATCATGATCGCTTTCGGAACCGCACTGATCCTGCAATTCGGCTGGTTGCTGCTGGTGTTTGGCGGGATCCTGGTGGCCACCGGCGTGAAAATCCTGGTCGTTGCCGAAAATCCGTCCGCCTGGGTCGACAACCGCCTGATGCGGTTCATGCAGCAACGTCTGCGAGTAACCAAGGCGCTGCACGGCGACGCTTTCCTGGTACGCCTGCCAAATCCTGCCGGCACCGGCTCACTGCTTCACGTCACGCCGCTATTCCTCGCGCTGGTCATGATCGAGTTCGCCGATCTCGTGTTCGCGGTCGACAGCCTGCCGGCGATCTGGGCGATCACTACCGATCCCTACATCGTCTATACGTCGAACATCTTCGCGATCCTCGGGCTGCGCGCGCTGTATTTCGCGCTGGCCGCCAGCGTGCACCGCTTCCGCTACCTGAAACGCGCGCTGTCGCTGGTTCTGATCTTCATCGGCCTCAAGATCTTCTGGAACCAGATCTTCGGAAAATTCGATCCGTTGATCTCGTTAGGCGTGACCTTCGCGCTGCTGGCGGGCAGCGTGATCTTCTCGATCTGGAAGGCAGGGAAGGACGAGGCCGCGCAGAAAGCGACTGCCGATCCGGCCTTTGCCCGCTCGCCGCCAGATCGGGCCGCGGACGCTTCCGCCTCACGCTGACATCACTCCACGGACCACACGAGAAATACCATGACAAGCCATACCACCACCTGCGCCTGCCCGGCCCGCCGAGCCTCCGCGAATGGCTGCCGATCAAGCAACAGGCTGCGGCTGGCTTTCCTGCCGCGCAACCTGGCTGCGTTGGTCGGGTTCGCCATCGCCGCGGCCTTCCCGCCCCTGACATCGCCTCTCGCGGCCGAACCCGCGGACGTCGCAATCCCGATGGACGAACACGAGATTCGCACCGCGGGAATCGTAACGTCCCCGGTTTCGCCGGAGCGCGGCGAAACCGAATTGTCGCTGCCGGGGACAGTGGCCATCCCGCCCTCGCAGCTTCGCGTGGTCGCCGCGCCGGCGAACGGCCTGCTCGAGGCGGTGCTGGTCGCTACCGACGAAAACGTCGTCGCAGGGCAGCCGATCGCGCGACTGCGCTCGCCAGATCTGGTCGAAGCGCAGCGGCAGTATCTCGCCGCTCTTTCCGACGAGGCATTGTCCGCCGACCGCCTGCGCCGCACCCGCTTTCTATGGGAAAACCGGGTGACGCCGGAACGCGAACTACGCGTCGTCGAGACGGAATCCGCCAACGCCAAGTCGCGACTCGACGAACGCGCCCAGATCCTGGGCCTGATGGAAATGTCCGAGGCTGACATCGACACGCTGCGGAACTCGCGGCGGATCCTCAGCTCGGTCACCGTGCACGCACCGATATCCGGCACGGTGGTGCGCCGCGAGGCCAGTCCCGGCCAGCGGGTCGAGGCCGCGGCGCCGGTGGTCTCGATCGCCGAGCTGGATCCGCTCTGGATCAATATCCAGGTGCCGGCGTCGCGCCTTCCGGCGATCACGGTGGGCCAGGCCGTCGTGATCCCGGCCTATGGCGTGCAGGGACGTGTCGTCCGGATCGGCCGCACCGTCGATGCCTCGACGCAGTCAGCCGTCGCGGTCGCCGAAATCGGTTCGGCCAACGGCGCGATCCGCGCCGGCCTCGCCGTGCTCGCGACGATTCGCATCAGCCAGAACGGCGCACCACAGTGGTCGGTGCCGGCGACGTCGGTGGTGCGCCATCGCGACCGGAGCTGGATCTTCGTGAAGGGCCCGCGGGGCTTCCTGGCGCGGCCCGTCCAGGTCATTTCGGAAAACGCGCGCAGCGCTTCGGTCCGCGGCGCGCTTGCCGCCACCGATGAGGTCGCCGATCGCGGCGTCATCACACTGCTGTCGGAACTCGCCGCCGCGGACAAGGAATAGGCCATGTTTTCCGGATTAGTGGATCTCGCGCTCAAGCAGCGTCTCATCGTGTTCATCGGGGCGCTCTCGCTGGCCGTGTGGGGCGCACTCGCCTACCAGAAGCTTTCGATCGACGCATTCCCGGACGTTGCGCCGATCCAGGTGCTGGTTTCGATGCAGGCGCCCGGCCTCACCCCCGAGGAGCTGGAGAGCCGAGTGACGACACCGATCGAGCTTGCCGCGCGCGGCATCCCGAACCTGGTGCGCATGCGCTCGACGACCCGATACGCGGTCGCGCTCCTGACGTTCGAGTTCGCCGATGGGACCGACATCTTCTGGGCTCGCGCGCAGGTGAACGAGCGACTGCAGGAGGTGCGCGACCAGCTTCCGGCCGGCAGCGACGGCGGCCTGGCCCCAATCGTGACGCCGCTCGCCGAGATGGTGATGTTCACCATCGAATCCCCGTCGCTGTCGACGCAGGAGAAGCGCTCGCTGCTCGACTGGACGATCCGGCCGGCGCTGCGCAGCCTGCCGGGGGTCGCCGATGTCAATGTGCTGGGCGGCCACGTGCGCACCTTCGAGGTGATCCCTTCGGCCTCCGCCATGGCGGCGCGCGGCATCACCACCCAGATGCTCGAGAAGGCCGTCGAGGTCAACAACCGCAATGACGGGGCTGGACGCATCCGCAGTGGCGAGGAAGCATTGCTGGTGCGGTCCGAAGGACGCATCCAGACACTGGACGACATCCGCAACACCGTGGTGGCGACACGCAACGGCGTGATCGTACGGGTCAGCGACGTCGCCGATGTCAGATTCGGCTCGCTCGCCCGCAACGGCGTGGTAACCGCCGAAGCGGCCGGCGAGGCAGTCTGGGGCATGGTGCTCGGTCTGCGCGGCGCCAATGCGCGCACCGTGGTGGACGGCGTCAAGGCGCGCTTTGACTCCCTCGCGCCGCAGTTGCCCCAGGGCGCCCGCATCGTGATTTTTTATGACCGCAGCGAATTGATCGGCAAGGCGGTCTGGACGGTGCAGAAGGTGCTGCTGGAGGCGATCGTGTTCGTCATCATCCTGCTGCTGCTGTTCCTGGGAAACCTGCGTTCGGCGCTTGTGGTATCGCTGATCCTGCCGCTGGCGGTGCTGACGACCTTCGGCGTGATGCGCATGCTCGGCTGGTCGGCCAACATCATGTCGCTCGGCGGCCTTGCGATCGCGATCGGCCTTCTGGTCGATTGCGCGGTGGTGGTGGTTGAAAACGTCGAGCACCGTCTTTCCACGGCCGAGAAGCCCGATCTCCCAACGCGCCTGCGTCTCACGCTGGAGGCGACCCGCGAAGTCGCTGCGCCGCTGGTGTCGGGCGTCGCCATCATCATCCTGGTGTTCATGCCGCTGCTGGCCCTGCAAGGTCTGGAAGGCCGGCTGTTCAGCCCGGTCGCACTGACAATCGTGGTGGCGCTGGTCGCCGCGCTGGCGCTCTCGCTCACGGTGGTGCCGGCCCTTTCCGCCCATCTGCTGCGGGCCGGCGCGCATGCCGAGCCTTGGTTGGTGCGCAAGCTGCACGCCGGCTACGATCCGCTGCTTGCTTATGTGATGCGGCGACCCGCCGGCCTGTTCGTGGCGGTCGCGATCGGCATTGCGGCGACCGCCGTGGTGTTTCCGCGCATCGGCAGCACCTTCATGCCTATCATGGACGAAGGTACGCCCGTGATCACGATACGCAAGCACCCAACCATTTCGATCGACGAAGCGACGCAGACGGATCGGCGCATTCAGCAGGCACTCAAGCAGGAGATTCCCGAGATCAAGCGGATCATCGCGCGGGCCGGCGCTGACGAACTCGGCATCGATCCGGTCGGTCTCAACGAGACAGACATGTTCATGACCCTGGCCCCGCGCAACGAATGGCGCGGCCGTGACATGCGCTGGTTCCTCGGCGAACTGCGCCGCGTGCTCGACGGTATCCCGGGCATCAACTATGCGCTGACTCAGCCGATCGACATGCGGGTCCAGGAAATGATCATCGGCGCGCGCGGCGACGTCGTCGTCAAGGTGTTCGGCGACGACATCGCGACCTTGAACCGGGTGGCGCGCGACATCGCCGCCGCGATCAAGACAGTCCCGGGAGCGATCGACGTTTTTGCGCTTCGTAACGCCGGGATGCGCTATTTCACGGTGGCGGTCGATCGGGCCCAAGCCGGCCGCTTTGGGCTGAATGCCGAGGAAGTCCAGGAAGCGCTGAGAGTCTGGGTCGACGGCCGCCGGCTCGGCATCGTGCTCGAAGGCCAGGTGCGCACGCCCCTGGTGGTCCGCGGCGAAGAGCGTCAGCGCGCCTCCGCATCCGATCTTGGACGGGTGCCGATCGTGCTGCCCGGTGGCGGCACCGTCGAGCTGGGTCAAGTCGCCAGTATCCGCGTCGAGGACGGTCCGATACAGGTTATTCGCGAAGAAGGCCAGCGCTTCGCCACCATTCTGGCCAACGTGCGCGGGCGCGACTTGGTCGGCTTCGTCGACGACGCCAAGGCGGCGGCATCGCGAATTGACCTTCCGAACGGCTATTCTCTGGTATGGGGCGGGCAGTTCGAAAACCAGCAGCGGGCCGCGGCGCGTCTGTCGATCGTCGTGCCGGTTGCGCTGGGCGCCATATTCCTGCTGCTCTACATGACGTTTGGATCGATGCGGCAGGCGTTGCTCGTCTTCTGCAACGTTCCGTTCGCCACCATCGGCGGCGTGATCGCTCTCTGGGCGTCGGGCGAGTTCCTGTCGGTCCCCGCCTCGGTCGGCTTCATCGCCTTGATGGGCATCGCGGTGCTCAATGGCGTCGTGCTGATATCCTACATCAACGAAGTTTGTGGGCGCAGCAAATTGCCGTTCCGCGAGGCGGTCATGGAAGGCGCAAGACGCCGGCTACGACCGGTTACCCTCACCGCCTCGATCGCGGCGCTTGGGCTGGTGCCGTTCCTGTTCGCCGACGGACCGGGCGCGGAAATCCAGCGGCCGCTCGCGATCGTGCTGATCGGCGGCCTCATTACCGCAACCGCGCTTACACTCTTGCTCGTTCCGGTCCTCTACGACCGGCTCGCCCTTCCCAGGGCCGAGCGGCGCCGGCTGAACGAGCCGCAGCGTCATGCCGACGTTTCGCTACCGTCGGAAGGCGGCCAAGTAGCTTGCCAGGAGCCGGGGCCTGCCGCACCGGTTCGTCGGACCGATCCTGTCAGGCCGCCATCGGGCGAGCTCACCGCGCCCGACGTCGGGCATCTGTGAAACGGTTGACTTCGATGGTACGGTTCAGGGAGGAACGGCAGACAGGTTTCAATTTGAGCACGCCCTTACCCCCCTTCGATTTCGATTTGCTGCGGACATTCGTGGCGGTCGTCGACAACGCCAGCTTCACGCGGGCCGCGGAACGAGTCGGGCGCACGCAATCCACCGTCAGCCTGCAAATCAAGAAGCTCGAAGAAGGTCTCGGTCGCCGTGTCTTCGAGCGGGACGGCCGCGATTTCCTGCTTACTCCCGACGGCGAGATCCTGCTCAACTACGCCAGGCAGTTGCTGCATCTGGCCGATGAAGCCCGTTCCCGCATCCTGGAGCCCGACATCGAAGGCAGCGTTCGACTTGGCACGCCCGAGGACTTCGCCACCGTCTACCTGCCGGACATTCTGGCCCGCTTTGCGCGCGCGCATCCGCGCGTCGCGCTCGAGGTCAACTGCACGTTCAGCTTCAGCCTGCTCGAAGGCTTTTCCAGGGGGGAGTACGACCTGATCATGGTCAAGCGCGAGCCCCAAGGCCCGGCAGGCGGCATCGCGGTCTGGCGCGACGTGCTGGTCTGGGTCACCGGACCAAAGCTTGTGCTGGACTCCAATCAGCCCCTTCCGCTGGTGCTGGCACCAGCACCCGACGTCTATCGCAAGCGAGCACTTGCAGGTCTGGAGGCCAACAAGCGAGCATGGCGCATCGCCTACACCAGCCCGAGCAGCGAGGGCCTGCAGGCTGCGGTGCGCGCGGGTCTCGGCGTCACGGTGATGTCCAAGGACATGGTGCCGGAAGGCCTGATGCTGCTGGGAACCGAACATGACATGCCCCAGATGCCCGATGCCGAGATCGCGCTGTACCACGCTCCCGGAGCGCTGTCCCCGGCGGCCCAACTCCTGTCAGAGCACATCATTCACTCGCTGGAATCGACTCGGCTGAATGCAATCATGATTTGAAGGCCCGGCTATTCCTCCGGCGCGTTTTCGATTGGGTCGAACCGGTCATGCTCGAGCCCGAGCAGGTTCCAGGATTGCAGCATGTGCGGCGGCAGCGGCGCGCTGGCATCGATGAAGCCACCGCGCGGATGCGGGATCACGATCCGCCGCGCCAGCAGATGCAGGCGGTTCTGCAGTCCACCCGGCAACTGCCAGTTCTCCTTGTTGAAATATTTGGGATCGCCGACGATGGCGTGGTCGATATGGGCCATGTGCGCGCGCAATTGATGGGTGCGGCCGGTCACCGGCTTCAGCGAGACCCAGGCGAGCTTTTGCGCGGAGGTCTCGACCACGGCATAGTAGGTCACCGCGTGGCTGGCGCCCTCGTCGCCATGCTTTGCCACCCGCATGATGCTGTCGTCCTCGCTCTCCTCCTTGGCCAGATAGGTCGAGATGCGGCCCTGCTTCGGTTTCGGCACGCCGGCCACCAGCGCCCAATAGATTTTTCGCGCCGAGCGGTGGCGGAACGAACCGGTCAATGCGGTGGCGGCAAAGCGGGTTTTGGCGATCAACAGACAGCCCGAGGTTTCCCGGTCCAGCCGGTGCACCAGCCGCGGTTTCTGCCCCTTGGCGTCGCGCATCACTTCCAGCATGTCGTCGACGTTGCGCGTGATGCCGGAGCCGCCCTGCACGGCTAGCCCTGCAGGTTTGTTCAGCACCATGACGTCGGCGTCCTCGAACAGAATCATGTCCTTGAGCGCCTGCAGCGTCTTGGTCGCAGCCTCCGAAAGCTGCCCAACGCCTTTTGGCGTATCGAGCTTGAGCGGCGGGATGCGCACGCTCTGGCCTTCTTCCAGCCGGTCCTTGCTGTCGGCGCGCTTGCCGTTGACCCGCAACTCGCCTTTGCGAACGATGCGCTGGATATGGGAGAACGACAGGCCCGGAAAGCGCGCCTCGAGGAAGCGGTCGACGCGCATGTTGTTCTCATCGGCGGTGACGACAACGGTCTGAACCTTGGTCGGCAGCGGCGGCAGCTCCGGCGCGACCTTCTCCGGCTCAGGCACAAAGGGCTTTGCTGCACGGGGCGGCGCAGCCGGAAATCGCGCCGGCGGCTTGCCGCCCGGACGAAACGACTGCGGCCGCTCGGCCGCCGAGCCCCGATACGGACGCGCGCCCTTGGGGCGATCGCCGGCCGGGCGGAGAGGTTTTTTGACGCGACGGCTCATGCCGATTTTCCAAGTTTTCGAGTGGTAGGACGGGTGGCACGGCGTGGTAACACCGCAATCTTCGCGCCGACCTGGCTTTCGGCGAGACGCAGCTCGTAATTCTGCTGCAGGTTCATCCAGAATTGCGGGCTGGTGCCAAACCAGTGCCCCAGACGCAGCGCCGTATCGGCCGTGATGCCACGCTGGCCGTGGATGATCCCGGTGATGCGGTTCACCGGCACATCAATCTGACGCGAAAGCTCCGCAGCACTCAGGCCGAGCTCGCGCAACTCTTCGGCAAGATGTTCGCCGGGATGGATTGGTGTACGAGGCACGATGGTCTTTCCTCAATGATAGTCGACGATCTCTACCTCGACAGGCCCGGGCATCCCGTCGGGCCATGCGAAGCAGATATGCCATTGATCGCTTATCCGAATTGAAAACGGCCCAGCACGATCGCCCTTGAGCGCTTCCAGGCGATTGCCCGGCAATCCTGCCAAGTCAGCGAGGCTCGTCGCAGCATCCAGCCGATCAAGACGCATCTCGGCCTGCCGTGCGAAACCCGAGAACTCCTTGACACGCTGACCGGAAGCAAACCGCTCGGTGCGCCTATCCCGATAGCTCACGATCATCGCCCGGAAAGGTAGCAAGATTTACGACTTACGTAAAGTGTAAATCTATCGATATCAGGCAGAAATCCGGCTTCCGCTGATTGCTCAGCGGATGGTGCGGATGACGTCGCTGCTCGCCCTCGTTGCAGCCCTGCTTGCGCAGTGTCGCTTGACTCCAGATTTTGTACTACTTACTATAATAAATGTAGTAACCTGGAGCTTTTCCGATGTCAGCGACATCCGACATTGCCCGCTCAACGGGCTCACGGGACTTCTGGCTGGGATTCGCCGCCTATCTGCTGCCGACCTTTCCGATCGCGTTCATCTGGCATCTCGTCCTGTTCGAGCAGAAGTACCGCGCGCTCCATATCTACCGGGATGAGCCGATCATCGCCTTCGGACTTGGTTCAATGATCATCCAGGGCGCGATCTTCTCGTGGTTGTTCCCGCGCGTATTCAACCGAGGCAGCGATTCATTCGTGAAAGACGGGCTGTTGTATGGTCTCGGCGCGGGCCTGCTATCGTGGTCATTCACCACGCTCGCGGTTGGAGCCAAGAATGTGATGGCTTCCGTGCCGGATTTCGTGCTGCTCGAAACCGCGTTCACGATTCTGCAATTTGCGATCGTCGGCCCGTTGATCGCGCTTGCCTACCGAAGATGATGCGGACGAAATCAGCCTGGAAACATGAGCAACCTCCACTACCCGCAGTTCTGCGCACTTGCCCGCGCGGCGGAAATCATCGGCGAGCGATGGACCCTGCTGATCATCCGGGAGCTTCTTCTCGGTCCGAAGCGATTTGGCGATCTGCTGGATCATCTTGACGGCATGAGCCCCACATTGCTGACCACGCGCCTCACCGCCCTGATCGAATCCAATATGGTGCGGCGAACCGCCCTGCCGCCTCCGGTCAATGCACAGGTGTACGAGTTGACGGAGACCGGCCGGGAGATTCAACCCGCGATCCGGGAGCTGATCCGCTGGGGCGGCCGGTTCTTGTTCCCGCCCGTGTTGGGCGACACGTTCGAGCCGGATTGGGTGCTGCTCGGCCTCGATGCCATCGCCAAGCGCTCACCGGCGCCGGAAATCAGGGTCGGGCTGGTGGTTACCTACGGTAAGAAATCAGCTGGCTTTACCGTGGCCGGCAGCGATTCCGGAACGACGATTCAGAAAGGTCTTACCGATTGCAGGGGAACGCTGGAAGCTCCCTTCGACGCGGTGCTGCAGATCATCGGCAAGAGCGTATCGCTGCAGGATGCGATCGACACGAAACGCGTAAGTGTCAGCGGCGCCATGTCACCGGTCCGCAAACTTCCCCTTCTGTTCGATCTCGCCGATCGAAGGCGCACCAACCCTCATACCCAGATCGATGAAAGGAAACGCACGTGAAAAAATTTGTGTTGCTGCATTACGGATTTGAGAAGCCCACTCCGGAAATCATGACCGCGTGGGGCAAGTGGTTCGAAACAACCAAGCCCCATACCGTCGATATGGGCGGATTCGGCAGTGGTCGCGAAATCTCCAGGAACGGAACGAAAGATCTGCCGCTTGGACCCGACTCGATCACCGGCTTCACGATCGTCAATGCGGCGAGCCTCGACGACGCCGAGAAGCTGGCCGAGGGCAACCCGTATATTTCGAGTATCCGGGTCTACGAAATAAGGTCGGCTTGACGCCGGCGGCGTTGCGGCGAACAGCGTGCTACCGGGTCGCGCCGTATCCGGGGCGGCGCCGGGCTATTTGCACTGCGCGACGTTCCGCACCGCCGTCAGGTCGCTGATGGAATTGTTCGACGGCCGCCTCTTGGCAGCCTCCTCCGCTGCAGCGCAGGCGGCCGCCGGGTCGCCGTTCTGGAATCTCGCCCAGGCGAGATTGGTCCAGGCATCGCTGAAATCAGGTGTCTCCTTGACCGCCTGGTCCAGCACCTCCTGCGCATCGCGCGGCCGCTTGGCGATCAGCAGCAGGCGGCCGTAGTCGGCCTTCAGCGCTTTCACCGGATTGGGCTGCTTGAGTGCGATCTTGAACAACTCGTCGGCGGCGTCGAAATCGCTGAAGCGCGCCTGCGCGATCACCGCAAAGCCGTGATAGATGCTGCTCTGTTCGGGCGAGACGAGAAAGGCCTGGTTGAAGCGCACCGCAGCCTCACGCACCTTGCCGGCCTGGATCGCAATCCAGGCGCGCTTGGTGATTTCCCCAAAGGCCTTTTCGCGGGACCCGGAGGCGCCGATGATGGCGGTAACGAACTTCTCGTCCTCCGCCTTCTGCTCCGCGGTCTTGGCCGCGAATCCAAAGAACGGCTGTTCGTTCATCGGCGCCGTGAAGCTTCGCTTTGTCACCTGCACACCGGGCGCGACCTCGACGGTTTCCGCGGCCGCTGGGAACGTGCACGCCAGCGTCACGAAAGCGGCAGCCCGGATGGCCTGTGCAAGATAGCTCCGAAAACTTTTCATTCGCGCTCACGCTCCCTACGCAACTTCGTCCAGTAATCCAGCCGCTTGCGAATTTCGCGCTCAAAACCGCGGTCGGGCGGATCGTAGAAGGTTTGCCGCCCCAATGCTTCCGGAAAGTAGTCCTGCCCGGAGAAGGCGTCGGGCGCGTCATGGTCGTATTCGTAGCCGGAACCATAGCCTTCCGACTTCATCAGCTTGGTCGGCGAATTCAGAATATGCTTTGGCGGCAGCAGCGAGCCGCCTTCCTTTGCCGTGCGCATCGCCGCGCCAAAGGCCTTGTAGGCGGCGTTGGATTTCGGCGCGGTGGCGAGATAGATCACGGCCTGCGCGATCGCCAGTTCGCCCTCGGGAGACCCGAGAAAATCGTAGGCATCCTTGGCGGCATTGCAGACGGCGAGCGCCTGCGGATCGGCAAGGCCGATGTCCTCGACCGCCATCCGCACCACGCGCCGTGCCAGAAACAGCGGATCCTCGCCGGCGTCCAGCATGCGCGCGAGATAATACAGCGCCGCATCCGGATCGGAGCCGCGCACCGATTTGTGCAACGCCGAGATCAGATTGTAATGGCCGTCGGCGGATTTGTCGTAGATCGGCGCCCGGCGCTGCAAGATTTCCTGCAACTGCGCGGCGTTGAAGATTTCGCCCTTGCGGGCCGCGCGCCAGACCTCCTCGGCCAGTGTCAGCGAGGCGCGGCCGTCGCCGTCGGCCATCCGCACCAGCGCCGCGCGCGCCTCCGCATCGAGCGGCAGTTTTCTGCCCTCGGCCTTCTCGGCGTGCGCGAACAATTTTTCGATCGCGGCGGCATCGAGCGAGTGAAACACCAGCACGCGCGCCCGTGACAACAGCGCGGCGTTGAGTTCGAACGACGGGTTTTCCGTGGTGGCACCGACCAGCACCACCGTGCCGTCCTCCATCACGGGCAGAAACGAATCCTGCTGGGCGCGGTTGAAGCGGTGCACCTCGTCGACGAACAGCAACGTGCCCTTGCCCATCTCGCGCCGGGCGCGCGCCGCGTCGAACACTTTCTTGAGGTCGGCGACGCCGGAAAACACCGCGGAAATCTGTTCGAAATGCAGTTCGGTGGCGTCCGCCAGCAGCCGCGCCACCGTCGTCTTGCCGGTGCCGGGCGGTCCCCAGAACACCAGCGAGCCCAGCGTGCGCGTCTCCAGCATGCGCGTCAGCGCGCCGTCGGGGCCCAGGATGTGATCCTGGCCGACGACATCGGCGAGCGAGCGCGGCCGCAGCCGGTCGGGCAGCGGACGCGGCGCATCCTCCGCCATCCCCGCCGCGGCGAAGAGGTTGGCTGCCTCGCGGGGCTGCTTGGGGCTCATCCGCCCAGCGTCACGTTGATCTGCTGGCCGCCGCGTACCACGACGATACGCCACAGCCTGGCTCCCGCTTTGGACGCTTTGTCGAGATCGCTGGTCTTGCCGATCTTCTGATTGTTGACAGCCAGGATGATGTCGCCCTTCTGAAAGCCGACGCTGGCGGCGGTGCCGCCATCGGCGAGTTCGATCACCACGACGCCCTCGGTCTGCGAATCCAGACGCAACTCGTCGGCGATCGCCGGCGAAATATTGGCGACCTTGGCGCCCTGGAACGGCGAGCGTCCGGAAAGGACGATTTCGTCGCGGTTGGTGTCGGGCGCGGTCTCCAGCGGCACCGTCAGTTTCATGGTCTTGCCGGAACGCTGCACGTCGATCTGCGCCGAGCCGCCGAGCTGCCGCGTGGCGAAGCGATAGTCGAACGCGTTGGGGTCATCGATCGTCTGCCCTTCGATCGCAACAATCAGGTCGGACGGCTTGAGACCGGCGCGGGCGGCCGGACTGTTCGGCGCGACATTGGCGATCAAGGCGCCATTCGGCAGTTTCAATCCGAGGGTCTCGGCAATCTCGGGCGTCACCGCCTGCAGTTTTGCACCGAGCCACGGCCGCTTGACCGCCTTGCCGCCGCTCTTGGCGGACGCCACCACGACGCGCACCATGTTGGCGGGAATCGCAAAGCCGATGCCCTGCGAGCCGCCGGAGCGCGAGAAGATCGCGGTGTTGATGCCGGCGAGCTTGCCAGTCATGTCGACCAGCGCGCCGCCGGAATTGCCGGGATTGATCGCGGCATCGGTCTGGATGAAGAACTGATAGTCGGTGATGCCGACCTGCGTCCGCGCCAGCGCCGAGACGATGCCGTGCGTGACGGTCTGGCCGACGCCGAACGGATTGCCGATCGCGAGCACGAGGTCGCCCACCAGCAGCTCGTCGGAATTGGCAAAGTCGAGCGTCGCGAATTTCTCCCGCCCATCCTTCACCCGCAGCACGGCCAGATCCGTGCGGCTGTCCTTGAGCACGATCTCGGCCTCGAACTCGCGCTTGTCGGCGAGCGAAATCTTGACCTGATCGGCGCCCTCGATGACGTGGTTGTTGGTGACGACAAGCCCGGATGCATCGACCATCACGCCGGAGCCGAGCGAACGCTGCATCTGCTCGGGCTGCATTCCCGGCACGCCGAAGAAGCGGCGAAAGACCGGGTCGTCCAGCAGCGGATTGCGGTTCTGGACGGTCTTGGCAGCATAGACGTTCACCACCGCCGGCTGCGCGCGCTGCACGATCGGCGCGTAGGACAGCCGCAGCTCGGTGCCCGAGGCCGGCACACGCCGTTCCTGCGCCAGGACGGGCGTTGCGACGACGGCGGAAACCAGCAGCAGGGCGAAGGAGCGGATCGAATTCATGCGAAATCCCGGAATTTGGCGCGACACATATAGTCGCGCGGCTGCAACGATAGAAGACAAAATGGACACAATACCGGCGGCAGTCAGGCCGCGCGATCAGGCGCTGTGACGGCGTCGGGCGCGGGCGCACCGGACAGCCGTTCCTGGTGGCCCTCGCCCCACGCCCGCAGCGTCTCGATCACCGGCCGCAGGCTCTCGCCGATCTCGGACAGAGTGTATTCGACCCGCGGCGGGACCTCGGCGTAGACCTTGCGGATTACGAGCTTGTCGTCCTCGAGCGCGCGGAGCTGCTTGGTCAGCATGCGTTGGGTAATTCCCGGCATCCGCCGCCGCAACTCGCCAAAGCGCTGGGTGCCGGCCTGCAGGTGAAACAGAATGACGCCCTTCCACTTGCCGTCGATCAGGTCCAACGTCGCCTCGACCGCGCAGCCGGGCCTATGGGCAAAATTTCGCCGTTTCATGACAGTTTCCCGAATGTTGCCCAATAGTATCCAAACAGGGACTAGTTCCCCATATTTACAGTACTTGCCATTTCGAAGCCAGCGCGACAGTTAGTCGGTCAACAATTCAGCCAGCCAGGAGACACGGGCATGAAGGCCGTCGGCTACAAAAAATCACTTCCCATCGAGGATGCGGATTCGCTGTTCGATTTCGAGGCTGCCAAGCCGGAGCCGAAGGGCCGCGACATCCGGGTGGCGGTCAAGGCGATCTCCGCCAACCCCGTCGACTACAAGGTCCGCAAGCGCGCCGCCCCGCCCGAGGGCGAGACCAAGATCCTGGGCTATGACGCCGCGGGCATCGTCGATGCCGTTGGGCCGGACGTGACCCTGTTCAAACCCGGCGATGAGGTGTTCTACGCCGGCTCGATCCTGCGTCAGGGCACCAACGCTGAATTCCATCTGGTCGACGAGCGGATCGTCGGCCGCAAGCCGAAATCGCTGTCGTTCGCGCAGGCCGCGGCGCTGCCGCTGACCTCGATCACCGCCTGGGAATTGCTGTTCGACCGGCTCGGCGCCATACCCCATGCAGAAGTGCCGCTGCTCACATCAAACCCCCGCTTGCAGATGATGCACGATCTCTACCACCTGCGGGACGACGGCACCCTGCTGATCACCGGCGGTGCCGGTGGCGTCGGCTCGATCTTGATCCAGTTGGCGCGCCGCCTGACCGACCTGACGGTGGTCGCCACCGCAACGCGGCCGGAGTCGCAAAAATGGTGTCTCGACCTCGGCGCGCATGCCGTGATCGACCATTCCCAACCGATGAAGCCGCAGATCGAAAAGCTGAAGCTGCCGCCGGTGGTGCTGGTCGCAAGCCTCACATTCACCGACCAGCACTACAAGGCGATCGCGGATCTGATGGCGCCGCAGGGCAAATTCGGCCTGATCGACGATCCGCCGGAGTTCACCATGAGCGCGTTCAAGGGCAAGGCCATCTCGGTGCATTGGGAATCGATGTTCACGCGCTCCTCGTTCCAGACGCCGGACATGATCGCCCAGCATCACCTGCTCAACGACGTGGCGGACCTCATCGACAAGGGCGTGCTGCGCACCACACTCGACCAGACGTTTGGAACGATCAACGCGGCCAATCTGAAACGTGCGCATGCATTGCTGGAAAGCGGTAAATCGCGCGGCAAGATCGTGCTGGAGGGGTGGTAGCAGAGCAACTGCGTCCGCGAAGAATAACGTAACGCAAAAAGGCCCCCACGCTTGAGCCGGGAGCCTTTTCGGTCACGAGGGAGATGGCCACCCTCGTGACACCACCGAAGCGCATCGCTGCGCCGTCACTTCGCTTCCGCCGCCTCGCGGGCCAGTCGCTCTTCCTTGAGCCGCTGGAAATTGGCGCGGAAAGCCTCATCCTGCTTCTTGCGCGCGGCAATCGCTATTTCGGCTTCCTGTCGCGCCCGTTCCTTTTTCGCCTCACGCTCTTCCTTCGTGATCGGCGGCTTCTCTCGATGCTCGAAATTTTCCATGCTGATCAACGCATGAGGCCGCCGAAAGTTCCCCCGGCGTTCCCGCACGGGCTGCGCGGTCGTGTCACGTCCCGCAAGGCAAACGCTCACGGAGCATTGAGTTCCAAAGCAGGAAGAAATTGACGATCCTCTCACGCAAGCGGCGGGAAGCCTCTTCAGCGCCGTCCTGAACAACCATTCATGAATGTTAAATCTGCGGGATGAAGAGGTTTAGAACTCGCAATCAAAGCAACAAATGGCACTCGTTCGTGTTGATCGGGGGCCTGTTTACGGAAAGGAGTGGTCCATGAGGAAGGCACCTTTGGTTCTGGCCGCAGCAGCGGTCCTGGGTTTGACGGCGATAGCAGCACCCGCGCCCGCGGAAGCTCATTGGCGCGGCGGCGGCTGGGGCCCGGGCTTGGCCGGCGGCCTGATCGCGGGTGCGGTGATCGGCGGATTGGCCTCGAACGCATACGCCTACGGTCCGGGATACGGATATGGCCCGGGTTACGGTTATTACCGCGGCGGCTACGCGCCGGCCTACTACGGCGGCTACTATGGTGTCGGATATGCGCCGGCCTACTATGGCGGTTACTACGGCGGTCCCTATGTCCGTCGCGTCTATCGTCCGGCATATTCCTATTATGGCGGCCCGCGCTACTATGGTCCGCGATACCATCGCAGCTACTATCGGCACTGGTGAACCACCAAATGAAAGGGCCGCCCCGAGGGGCGGCCCTTTGTTTTTGGTCTCGGAAAAAGCGCAGCGCGCTCCCCACAAAAAAGCGGCGCTCAAAGGCGCCGCTTTTGAATTTCGTGAAATAGCAAAGCTTACTTACGCCGCCTCGGATTGCTTTTCCTGCACCGGACCCGAATCGAGACCCTTGGCATCGACGTCGCGGTCGACGAACTCGATCACGGCCATCGGCGCGTTGTCGCCGTAGCGGAAGCCGGCCTTGATGATGCGGGTGTAGCCGCCCTGACGATCCTTGTAGCGGGGCGCCAGCACGTCGAACAGCTTCTTGACCTGATCCTTGTCGCGCATCTCCGAGATCGCCTGGCGGCGCAGGGCCAACCCGCCCTTCTTGCCGAGGGTGACCAGCTTCTCGACGATCGGCCGCAGCTCCTTGGCCTTCGGCAGCGTGGTGACGATCTGTTCGTGCTTGATCAGCGCGGCGCACATGTTGGCGAACATCGCCTTGCGATGCTCGGCGGTGCGGTTGAGCTTGCGATGAACCTTGCCGTGACGCATTGAACTATTCCTTGTCTTCGTCGCGACGGTTCGTCGGACATGTTGCTCAGGTGGGCTGCCTGCGTTCGCCCGGTAACGCGATGGCCGGGATTACCCGGCCACCACGGTAATTGTCGACTCAGTAGTGATCTTCGAAGCGCTTGGCCAGCTCGTCGATGTTCTCGGGCGGCCAGCCCGGCACTTCCATGCCGAGATGCAGTCCCATCTGGGCCAGCACTTCCTTGATCTCGTTCAGCGACTTGCGGCCGAAGTTCGGGGTGCGGAGCATTTCCGCTTCCGACTTCTGCACGAGGTCGCCGATGTAGACGATGTTGTCGTTCTTCAGGCAGTTTGCCGAACGCACCGACAGTTCGAGTTCGTCGACCTTCTTGAGGAAGGCCGGGTTGAACGCGAGATCGGGGATGATCTCCTGCGTGACTTCCTTGCGCGGCTCTTCGAAGTTCACGAACACGTTGAGCTGATCCTGCAGGATGCGGGCGGCGTAGGCCACCGCGTCTTCCGGCGAGATCGCGCCGTTGGTCTCGATCGTCATGGTCAGCTTGTCGTAGTCGAGGATCTGGCCCTCGCGGGTGTTCTCAACCTTGTAGGAGACCTTGCGCACGGGCGAGAACAGGCTGTCGACCGGAATCAGGCCGATCGGCGCGTCCTCGGGCCGGTTACGCTCGGCGGCGACGTAGCCCTTGCCGGAAGCGACCGTGAACTCCATGCGGATTTCCGCGCCCTCATCCAGCGTGCAGAGCTGCAGGTCGGGATTGAGCACGACGACGTCGCCGACGGTCTGGATGTCGCCGGCGTTGACGGCGCCCGGACCGGACTTCTTCACGACCATGCGCTTGGGGCCTTCGCCCTGCATCTTGATCGCGATGTCCTTGATGTTGAGCACGATGTCGGTGACGTCCTCGCGGACGCCCGCGATCGAGGAAAACTCGTGCAGCACACCGTCGATGTGCACCGACTGCACGGCGGCGCCTTGCAGCGACGACAGCAGGATGCGGCGCAGCGCGTTACCGAGCGTCTGGCCAAAACCGCGCTCGAGCGGTTCGGCGACGACGGTGGCAAACCGGGTCGCATCGGAGCCCGGCGTTACCTGCAACTTGTTCGGTCGAATGAGTTCTTGCCAATTCTTCTGGATCGTCACTGTGTCACCCCTTCGGGTCAATGGACCGGCCGGTCGATCTGCCTTCAAATCACCGGCGCTGGAGACCGCGGATCAGTCCGCGGCAGTCAAAATTCCAAGACCAATCGCAAGGCGGCACCCGCCGCCCGCGACCGGATATCAAACGCGCCGACGCTTGCGCGGACGGCAACCATTGTGCGGGATCGTCGTCACGTCACGGATCGACGTCACCGTGAAGCCCGCCGCCTGCAGCGCGCGAAGCGCCGATTCACGGCCCGAACCGGGGCCGGCCACTTCCACTTCCAGCGTGCGCATGCCGTGCTCCTGCGCCTTCTTGGAAACGTCTTCGGCCGCGACCTGCGCGGCATAGGGGGTCGACTTGCGCGAGCCCTTGAAGCCCATCGTGCCGGCCGAGGACCAGGCAATGGTGTTGCCCTGCGCGTCGGTGATGGTGATGGTCGTGTTGTTGAACGACGAATTGACGTGCGCGATACCCGAAGCGATGTTCTTGCGCTCGCGACGGCGTACGCGGGTGGCTTCCTTGCCCATTCCTAAAACCTTCCTGTGATCTCAAACGCCGCCGTACTGCCAGCGGCTACACCTAATGACGGGCGAATAGTGAGTGGCAAATAGCGAATAGGGGCCTGCCCCACCCGCCATTCGCCATTCGCAACTCGCCAATTACTTCTTCTTGCCGGCGATCGATTTGGCCGGGCCCTTGCGCGTGCGCGCATTGGTGTGGGTGCGCTGGCCGCGCACCGGCAGACCGCGACGATGACGCAGGCCGCGATAGCAGCCGAGGTCCATCAGACGCTTGATGTTGATGCCGGTCTCGCGACGAAGGTCGCCTTCGACGAGATAGTCGCGGTCGATCACTTCGCGGATCTGCAGAACTTCCTGGTCGCTCAGCTGGCTGACGCGACGATCCTCCGGGATCTTCACCTTCTCGATGATCTCGGCCGCGTTCTTCTGGCCGATGCCATGGATGTACTGGAGCGCGATCAGCACGCGCTTGTTGGTCGGGATATTCACGCCGGCAATACGGGCCACGGACTTCTCTCCTGTCGCCGGTCCCTCGCGGAGCGGCTTTAAAGTTATTGCTATCTCGGGCAGGTGTCCGCAAACGCGAACACGACGCCCGTCCCCTGATCTGCTTCGGGGCCCGGCATCGTCAAAAAACTATCCGACTTGGATGCGGGCTTATTAAAGGATTCAACTCGGTTTCGTCAACCGCCTCTATCGCTTAGCTCGCTTTTTAGTGACCTTTTTGGTCGCTTTCCGGACGGTCTTTTTGGTGGTCTTTTTGGCCTTCCCGGCAGCCCGCCCCCTGGCTGGCGGCGCGGCCTTCCGGCCTGCCTTCCTGGCCGCTTTGGACGACGCTTTCGCGGCCTTCCCGGCCGGCTTGGCGGCCTTCTTGGTTGTTTTGGCTGCCTTTTTGCCTGCACGCCCAGCGGTCTTCCTGGCGGCCCCAGGGGCCTTCCGGGCCGGCGCCGCGGCCTTTGCACCCCCCTTGGGTTCCACGGCGCCGACGGCGGCCAGGATCCGGTTGATCTCCCGTGTGACCTGCTCGATGGACATCATGCCATCGACGGTCGCGAGCTTCCGGCGCTCGGAATAGTAGTGGATCAGCGGCTCGGTCATCGAACGGTAGCTCGCCAGCCGCTTTGACAGCACCTCCGGGGTATCGTCGATACGCACTTCCTCGCCGCGGGCGCGCATCTCGGCCACGCGGGTCTCGACGCGGCTCAGCAGCGCGCTCTCGTTGACGCGCAGTTCGATGACGGCCTCGAGCCGGATGTGCTTCTTCTTCAGGAGTTCGTCGAGGGCTGCCGCCTGCGGCACCGTGCGCGGAAAGCCGTCGAGGATGAAGCCGTTCTTCATGTCGGGCTGGTCGAGACGGTCGGAGATGATGCCGATCACGATCTCATCCGGCACCAGCGAACCGCTTGCCATGATGTCCTTGGCCTGCAGGCCAACCGGCGTCTGGGCCGCGACTGCCGCCCGCAGCATCTCGCCGGTCGAGAGCTGGATGATGCCGTACTTCTGGACGAGCCGCTGCGCCTGGGTCCCCTTGCCCGCGCCCGGCGGACCCAAAAGGATCAATCTCATGACTATTCGCCCCCCGGCTTGGTGAGCGAAACGCCGCACACCCTCTTATTGAAACTCGGACCGCCGCGTTTCCGCGACATCAGCGGCGGCGGCCCCTCAGTTTGGATTTCCTGATCAGTCCTTCATACTGATGCGCCAGCAGATAGCCTTGAACCTGCGCCACCGTATCCATCGTCACGCTGACGACGATCAAGAGCGAGGTGCCGCCGAAATAGAACGGCACCGAGGCATAGGAAATCAGGATTTCGGGAATCAGACAGACGATCGCCAGATAGATCGCGCCCAGCACCGTGACACGCGACAGCACGTAGTCGATATATTCGGCGGTGCGCTCGCCCGGCCGGATGCCCGGGATGAAGCCGCCATGCTTCTTCAGATTGTCGGCGGTCTCGGTCGGGTTGAACACGATCGCGGTATAGAAGAACGCGAAGAACACGATCAGGCTCAGGTAAAGCACCAGGAACAGCGGACGGCCGTGGCTGAGCTGCGTGTTGAGCCACTGGAACCATTCGGGCCCCTTGCCGGCATTGAAGTTCGCCACGGTGGCCGGCAGTAGCAGCAGCGAGGAGGCGAAGATCGGCGGGATCACACCCGAAGTGTTGAGCTTGAGCGGCAGATGCGAGGACTGGCCCTCGAACATCTTGTTGCCGACCTGACGCTTCGGATACTGGATCAGCAGGCGGCGCTGTGCGCGCTCCATGAACACGATGAAGGCGATCACGGCGACCGCCATCACGATCACCAGCAGGATCAGCCCGGTCGAGAGCGCGCCCTGGCGGCCGAGTTCCAGCATGTTGGCGAGAGCCGACGGCAGTTCTGCAACGATGCCGGCCAGGATGATCAGCGAGATACCATTGCCGATGCCGCGCGAAGTGATCTGCTCGCCGAGCCACATCAGGAACATGGTGCCGCCGGTCAATGTGACCGTGGTGGAAATCAGGAAGAACATTCCGGGTTCGCTGACGACGTTGCCGGCGCCCTGCAGGCCGACCGCGATGCCGTAGGCCTGGAACGTAGCCAGGATCACCGTGAGATAGCGCGTATACTGGTTCAGCGTCTTGCGGCCCGCCTCGCCTTCCTTTTTCAGCGCTTCGAGCTTCGGCGAAACCGTGGTCAGGAGCTGGATGATGATCGATGCCGAGATGTACGGCATGATGTTCAGCGCGAAGATCGCCATGCGGTTGATGCCGCCGCCGGCGAACATGTTGAACATGCCGAGGATGCCGCCGGCCTGGGACTTGAACACTTGCTCCCAGGCCGCCGGGTCGATGCCGGGCAGCGGGATGTAGGTGCCGAGGCGGTAAACAAGCAGCGCGCCCAGCGTGAACCAGATGCGCTTCTTCAGTTCGTCGGCTTTCGCCAAGGCGCCGAAATTGAGGTTTGCCGCGAGTTGTTCTGCTGCTGAGACCATGTTCAGGCTTTCTCCCGCCGCCCCCCAAGCCGAAGCCCCGGGCGGGGCTATCGGCAGACGCCGGACATTATTTGGTGCTCGGCTTCGATAAGTCCATTGGTCGATCGTGCCGATCGCGCGCCCATGGGCAGGCGATGACGCAGATGTTACGCCGCCTCGCCTTCTTCTTTCTTGGCGGGCGCCAGAATCTTCACGGTGCCGCCGGCCTTCTCGACCGCCGCCACCGCGGACTTGGAAGCGCCGTGCACCTCGATAGCGAGCTTGGCCTTGAGTTCGCCGCGGCCGAGCAGCCGCAGGCCGTCCTTGGCGCGGCGGATCACACCGGCCTTCACCAGCGATTCCACGGTGACGGTTTCCTTGGCGTCGACCAGCTTGGCGTCAACCGCTTCCTGCAGCCGGTCGAGATTGATCTCGGCGAAGTCGAGCCGGAAGATGTTGTTGAAACCGCGCTTCGGCAGGCGCCGATGCAGCGGCATCTGGCCGCCCTCGAAACCCTTGATGCGCACGCCCGAACGCGCGGTCTGGCCCTTGCCGCCGCGGCCCGAGGTCTTGCCCTTGCCGGAACCGATGCCACGGCCGACGCGCATGCGCTTCTTGCGCGAGCCGGCGTTGTCGGCGATATCGCTGAGCTTCATCGTTAGCTTCCTTTATCCTTCGCGTGATCTGACCGAAAACCGGAATCCGATTTCCGGGACCACGCTCCGAAATTACTTCTCGCCGACGATGCGGACGAGATGTTGAACCTTGCTGATCATGCCGCGAACCTCAGGCGTGTCCTGAAGCTCGGAAACCCGGCCGATCTTGTTGAGCTTGAGGCCGATCAGCGTCGAACGCTGCGAGTGGTGGCGGCGGATCGCGCTGCCGGTCTGCTCGACCTTGATCGTCTTTGCGGCCTTGGCCATCGTCTTAACTCCAAATAGCGCGGTCAGTGCGCCGGTTATTCAGCCACCACTTCGGCGTCGCCGCCGACGCGGCGCGACTGCAGCGTGGACACCTTGATGTTGCGGCGCGCGGCCACCGAACGCGGCGAATCCTGATGCTTCAGCGCGTCGAAGGTGGCGCGAACCATGTTGTACGGATTCGACGAGCCGATCGACTTCGCCACCACGTCCTGGATGCCGAGCGTTTCGAACACCGCGCGCATCGGACCGCCGGCGATGATGCCGGTACCGGCCGGCGCGGCGCGCAGGTAGACGCGGCCGGCGCCGTGACGGCCGGCGATGTCGTGATGCAGCGTGCGGCCTTCGCGCAGCGCCACGCGCGTCAGGTTGCGCTTGGCCGACTCGGTGGCCTTGCGGATCGCCTCGGGAACTTCGCGCGCCTTGCCGTGGCCGAAACCGACCCGGCCCTTCTGGTCGCCGATCACGACCAGCGCCGCAAAGCCGAAGCGCTTGCCGCCCTTGACGACCTTCGCCACGCGATTGATGTGGACCAGCTTGTCGACGAACTCGCTGTCGCGCTCCTCGCGATCCCTGCTCCGTTCGCGTCCGCCGCGTTCGCGTTCACCTGCCATGGTGTTTTCCAATCTTTAGGGGAGTTAAGCCCCTGTCCTCGTAAATTTCCAAAACCGTTTAGAAGCTGAGCCCGCTCTCGCGCGCCGCATCCGCGAGCGCCTTGACGCGCCCGTGGTACAGATACTGGCCGCGGTCGAACACCACTTCCTTGACGCCGTTCTTCACGGCGCGTTCCGCCAGCAGCTTGCCGACGGCCTTGGCCGCGTCGATGTTGGCGCCGGTGTTGCCGGCCTCGCGCATGGTCTTTTCCAGCGACGAGGCGGAAGCCAGCGTCTCGCCCTTCAGGTCGTCGATGACCTGGGCGTAGATGTGCTTCGACGAGCGGAACACCGACAGACGCGGACGTCCATTGGCGGACCGGCGCAGCGCGTTGCGCACGCGCTGCTTGCGCCGGGCATTCGTGACCTTGAGTGACATGACCGGCTCCGTTACTTCTTCTTGCCTTCCTTGCGGAAGATGAATTCGTTGGCGTACTTCACGCCCTTGCCCTTGTAGGGCTCCGGCGGGCGGTAGGCGCGGATTTCCGCGGCGACCTGGCCGACACGCTGGGAATCGTTGCCCGTGATCGTGATCTCGGTCGGCTTCGGCACCGCGATGGTGATGCCTTCCGGGATCGCGTAGACGACGTCGTGGCTGTAGCCGAGCGCGAGCTGCAGGTTCTTGCCCTGCATCGCGGCGCGGTAGCCGACGCCGGTGATTTCGAGCTTCTTCTCGAAGCCCTTGGTGACGCCTTCGACCAGGTTTGCGACCTGCGCGCGCGCGGTGCCGTACATGGCCTGCGCGCGATTGGTCTTGAACTTCGGCGCGACCTTGACCTCGCCGCCCTCGAACTTCACTTCGACGTCGTCGTGCACGATGAACTGAAGCTGGCCCTTCGGCCCCTTCACCTTGACGGTCTGCCCTTCGACGCTCGCCGTCACACCGGACGGGATCGCCACAGGCTTTTTGCCAACACGTGACATGCTCTCGAATCCTTCCTCAGAACACCGTGAAGAGAACTTCGCCGCCCACATTCGCGTCGCGCGCGTCGTGGTCAGCCATGATTCCCTTCGGCGTCGACAACACCGAAATGCCGAGACCATTGTTCACGCGCGGCAGGTTCTTCACCGAGGCGTAAACCCGACGGCCCGGCTTGGAGACCCGCTCGATCTCGCGAATGACGGGCTCGCCGTCGAAATATTTCAGCTCGATCTCAAGCTCGCTGCGGCCCGACGCGTGTTCGACGCTGGCGTAACCGCGGATGTAGCCTTCCGACTTCAGCACTTCGAGTACGCTGGCGCGCATCTTGGAGCCTGGGGTCGAGACCTTGGACTTCGAACGCATCTGCGCGTTGCGGATGCGGGTGATGAGATCGGAGATCGGATCGTGCGTTGACATCTTGACGACCCTCCTTACCAGCTCGACTTCACGAGCCCGGGAACCAGGCCCTTGGAGCCGAGTTCACGCAGCGCGATGCGGGACAGCTTGTTCTTGCGGTAGATCGAGCGCGGCCGGCCGGACAATTCGCAACGGTTGCGAATCCGGGTCGCCGACGAATTGCGCGGCATCTGGGCGAGCTTCAGCGTCGCCGCGAAGCGCTCTTCCATCGGCCGGGTCTTGTCGGCGATGATCGCCTTCAGCTTCGCACGCTGCGGGGCGGCGTTCTTCGTCATCCGCTTGCGCCGGTTGTTCTTCTCGATCGAACTCTTCTTTGCCATGCTTTGGCTCCTGGGTTTCCGCGTTTGAGAGGCTTCTAGCTGCGTCTCACTGCCGGAACGGGAAATTGAATGCGGTCAACAAGGCGCGCGCCTCGTCGTCGGTCTTGGCCGTGGTGCAGACCGTGATGTCCATGCCGCGGGCTTCCGAAACCTTGTCGAAATCGATTTCGGGGAAAATGATGTGCTCCTTGATGCCGAGCGAATAGTTGCCGCGGCCGTCGAAGCTCTTCGGGTTGAGGCCGCGGAAGTCGCGCACGCGCGGCAGCGCCACGTTCACCAGGCGGTCGATGAACTCGTACATCTTGGCCTTGCGCAGCGTGACCTTGCAGCCGATCGGCTGGTTCTCGCGCAGCTTGAAGGTCGCGATCGCGACACGCGAATAGGTCACGATCGCCTTCTGGCCGGCGATCTGCGTCAGTTCGCCAGCCGCGGTCTCGGCCTTCTTCCTGTCGTTGACGGCATCGCCAACGCCCATGTTGAGCACAATCTTGTCCAGGCGCGGCACCTGCATGACGTTGGCATAGCCGAACTGCTCGGTCAGCTTGCCGCGGATTTCCTTGTCGAACTGCGCGCGCAGGCGCGGCGTGTAAGCGGTATCAGCCATCGATCTCTGCTCCCGAGCTCTTGGCAATGCGTACCTTCTTGCCATCGGCCTGAATCTTGAAGCCCACGCGGGTCGGCTTGCCGTCCTTGCCGACATAGGCGACGTTGGACAGGTGGATCGGCGACTCCTTGGAGATGATGCCGCCCTCCTGGTTCTGGGTCTGCTTCTGGTGACGCTTCACCATGTTGATGCCGCGCACCAGCGCCTTGTTCTCGGCGGGGCGGACCTCGAATACCTCGCCGGTGCGGCCCTTGTCGCGACCGTTCAGCACGATGACCTTGTCACCTTTCCGGATCTTGGCAGCCATCACAGCACCTCCGGCGCAAGCGAAATGATCTTCATGTGGTTCTTGGCGCGCAGCTCGCGCGGCACCGGCCCGAAGATACGGGTGCCGACCGGCTCCGACTGATTGTTGATCAGCACGGCGGCGTTGCGGTCGAAGCGGATGACCGAACCGTCGGCGCGGCGGATGTCCTTGCGGACCCGCACCACGACGGCCTTCATCACGTCGCCCTTCTTCACCTTGCCGCGCGGAATCGCTTCCTTGATCGACACGACGATAACGTCGCCCACGGTGGCATAACGGCGCTTGGATCCCCCCAGCACCTTGATGCACATGACACGGCGTGCGCCTGAATTATCGGCCACGTCGAGGTTGGTCTGCATCTGAATCATTGATGCACCTCGTCCTCTTTCTGATGCGCTCGAATTAGCGCCTAAAATTTTTCCCGATTGATCGTCCGGCCTGGGCCGAACGAACTCAGGCGGTTTTCTTCTGTTCGCCCCGGACCACTGTCCAGCGCTTCAGCTTGGAGATCGGCTTGCTCTCCTCGATCCACACCATGTCGCCCGGTTTGAACTGATTGTCCTCGTCGTGCGCGTGGTAGTTCTTGGAGCGGCGGATCGTCTTCTTGTAGATCGGATGGGTGAAGCGGCGATCGACGCGCACAACCACCGTCTTGGCTTGCTTGTCGCTCACGACCACGCCCTGAAGGGTACGTTTCGGCATATGCGGCCTCTTACTTCTTCTTCGCGCGCGTCTGCGCGGCGATGGTCTTGATGCGGGCGATGTCGCGGCGGGCTTCACGCAGCCGCGAAGTGTTCTCCAGCTGCCCGGTGGCGCGCTGGAAACGCAGGTTGAAGCGTTCCTTCTTCAGATTGAGGACGGCGTCCTCCCTCTGGTCTTCGCTCATCGCGCGGATGTCTTCGACTTTCATCTGGGCCATGACGGTTACTCCGCAATGCGCGCGACGAAGCGCGTCTTGATCGGCAGCTTGGCGGCGGCGAGCGAGAGCGCCTCCTTGGCGGTCTGCACCGTGACGCCGTCGATCTCGAAAATCACGCGGCCCGGCTTGACCCGCGCCACCCACAATTCAGGCGTACCCTTGCCGGAGCCCATGCGGACTTCGGCCGGTTTCTTCGACACCGGCAGGTCCGGGAACACGCGGATCCAGACCCGGCCGGCGCGCTTCATGTGACGGGTCAGCGCGCGGCGTGCGGCTTCGATCTGACGGGCGGTGATGCGCTCGGGCGCCATCGCCTTCAGGCCGAATTGACCGAACGACAACGTCGCACCCGAAGTCGCAACGCCGTGGATACGGCCTTTATGCGCCTTCCGGAACTTCGTCTTCTTTGGTTGCATCATGGCTTTAAGCCCTCAAACCTTCTCTAGAGCATGATTCCAAAGGACCATGCTCAAACAATAATTCTCACGCAGCGTCGCGGCGCGGACGCGAACTGCCGCCACTGTCGCCTTCGGCCATCTTCTTGTCCTGGGCCATCGGATCGTGCTCGAGGATCTCGCCCTTGAAGATCCAGACCTTGACGCCGCAGGTGCCGAACGTGGTGAACGCGGTCGCCACGCCGTAGTCGATGTCGGCGCGCAGCGTGTGCAACGGCACGCGGCCTTCGCGATACCATTCCATGCGCGCGATTTCGGCGCCGCCGAGACGGCCCGAACAGTTGATGCGGATGCCTTCGGCGCCGAGGCGCATCGCCGACTGCACCGCCCGCTTCATGGCGCGGCGGAACGCGACGCGGCGCTCGAGCTGCTGGGCGATCGATTCGGCGACCAGCGTGGCGTCGAGTTCCGGCTTGCGAATTTCGACGATGTTGATGACGACGTCGGAAGCCGTGATGTCGGCAACCCGCTTGCGCAGCTTGTCGATGTCGGCGCCCTTCTTGCCGATCACCACACCCGGACGCGCCGAATGGATCGTCACGCGGCACTTCTTGTGCGGACGCTCGATCACGATGCGGGCGACGGCCGCCTGCTTGAGCTCCTTGTGCAGGATCTCGCGAATCTTCACGTCTTCATGCAACAGCTTGCCGTACTCGTTCTTGCCGGCGAACCAACGGGAATCCCACGTCCGGTTGATGCCGAGACGCAGTCCGATTGGATTGATCTTTTGACCCATCGTTATCTCCTGCGCCGCTTTAAGCGCTTGCCTCGGCCGCGACCTGACGAACCACGATGGTCAGGTGCGCGAATGGTTTGTAGATACGGCCCGAGCGACCACGGCCGCGCGGCGAAAAACGCTTCATGACGATGCCGTTGCCGACATGCGCCTCGGCGACGACGAGATCGTCGACCTCGAGGTCATGGTTGTTCTCGGCGTTGGCGATCGCCGACTCCAGGCACTTCTTGACGTCGACCGCGATCCGCTTGCGCGAGAACTGCAGGTCGGCGAGCGCAGCCGAAGCCTTCCGGCCGCGGATCAGCTGCGCGACAAGATTGAGCTTCTGCGGGCTGACGCGCAGCATCCGGGCAACCGCCTTGGCCTCGTTGTCCTCGAGGCTACGTTCGCGCTTTGGTTTGCTCATCGTCTATTCCTCAAGCCTTCTTGGCTTTCTTGTCGCCAGAGTGGCCATGGAAGGTACGGGTCGGCGAGAACTCGCCGAACTTGTGACCCACCATTTCCTCGTTGATCGAGACCGGAACGTGCTTCTGGCCGTTGTAGACGCCGAAGACCAGGCCGACGAACTGCGGCAGGATGGTCGAGCGGCGGCTCCAGATTTTGATGACGTCGTGACGGCCGGACGCGCGCGCCGCATCTGCCTTCTTGAGCAGAGACGCTTCGACGAACGGGCCTTTCCAGACTGAACGTACCATGTCCGGCGTTCCTTACTTCTTCCGCTTGTGGCGGCTTAGGAGGATGAATCGATTGGTCGACTTGTTCGAACGGGTCTTCTTGCCCTTGGTCGGCTTGCCCCACGGGGTAACCGGGTGGCGGCCGCCCGAGGTGCGGCCTTCGCCGCCGCCGTGCGGATGGTCGATCGGGTTCATGACGACGCCACGGTTGTGCGGGCGCCAGCCGAGCCAGCGGGTACGGCCGGCCTTGCCGATCGAGATGTTCATGTGGTCGGGGTTCGACACCGCGCCGATGGTGCCGCGGCAGCGGCCGTGTACCAGGCGCTGTTCGCCCGAGTTCAGACGCAGGATGACGTAGTCCTGGTCGCGACCGACGATCTGGGCGTAGGTGCCGGCCGAACGTGCGATCTGGCCGCCCTTCCCGATCTTCATCTCGATATTGTGGATGATGGTGCCGACCGGCATGTTGCCGAGCGGCATGACATTGCCGGGCTTCACGTCGACATAGTTGCCGGCGACCACGGTGTCGCCCACGGCCAGACGCTGCGGCGCCAGGATATAGGCCTGCTCGCCGTCCTGATACTTGATCAGCGCGATGAACGCGGTGCGGTTCGGATCGTATTCCAGCCGCTCGACGACCGCGGGAACGTCGGCCTTGTTGCGCTTGAAATCGACCAGGCGGTACGACTTCTTGTGGCCGCCGCCGCGGAAACGTACGGTGATGCGGCCGGTGTTGTTACGACCGCCATTGCCGAGCTTGCCCTCGGTCAGCGCCTTGACAGGCTTGCCCTTGTAGAGCGCCGAACGGTCGACCATCACCAGCTGGCGCTGGCCCGGCGTCGTCGGATTGTAGGTTTTCAATGCCATCGCTGTGTCGCCTTATAGTCCGGTGGTGACGTCGATGCGGTGGCCCTCTTCGAGGGTCACGACCGCCCGCTTGACGTCCGACTGCGAACCGAAATTGCCGCGGAACACCTTGGTCTTGCCCTTGCGGACCAGCGTGTTGACGCGCTTCACCTTGACGTCGAACAGCTTTTCGACGGCTTCCTTGATCTGCGGCTTGGTCGCCTTGGCTGCGACCCTGAACACGACCTTGTTGTGCTCGGACGCTACCGTCGCCTTTTCGGTGACGACAGGAGCCACGATGATATCGTAATGGCGCGGATCGATATTCTTCATTTGAAGCGCGCCTCCAGCGCATCGACTGCCGCCTTCGTCAACACGAGCTTATGACGACGCAGAATGTCGTAGACGTTGATGCCCTGGATCGGCAGCACGTCGATATTCGGAATGTTGCGCGCAGCGATGGCGAAACCGTTGTGCAGCTCGGCGCCGTCGATGATCAGCGCATTGGTCAGGCCGAGACCCGAAAAATGACCGACCAGCGCCTTGGTCTTCGCAGCCTCAAGGTTCGCATTGTCGATCACGATCAGACCGCCGTCCTTGGCCTTCGCCGACAGCGCATGCTTGAGCGCCAGCGCGCGCACCTTCTTCGGCAGGTCGGTCTCGTGAGAACGAACGACCGGACCGAACGCACGGCCACCGCCGCGGAACTGCGGCACGCGGGCCGAGCCGTGACGGGCGCCGCCGGTGCCCTTCTGCTTGTACATCTTCTTGCCGGTGCGCCAGATCTCGGCGCGGCCCTTGGCCTTGTGCGTTCCGGCCTGGCGCTTGTTGAGCTGCCATTGCACGCAACGCTGGATGATGTCGCTACGCGGCTCGAGACCGAAGATCGCGTCCGAGAGCTGGACCGAACCGGCTTCCTTGCCTTCAAGGGTCGTGACTTTCAGTTCCATCTCACGCGCCCTCCTGCTCGGCCGCAGCCTGAGCTTGCTCGCCGCCGGCAACCTTGAACTTGCCGGGCTTCGGAGCTTCCTTCGGCAGCGGCTTCTTGACGGCGTCGCGCACCGAGATCCAGCCGCCCTTGGAGCCGGGAACGGCGCCTTCGACGAGGATCAGGCCGCGTTCGACGTCGGTCTGCACCACACGCAGATTGAGCGTGGTGATGCGATCGACACCCATGTGACCGGGCATCTTCTTGTTCTTGAAGGTCTTGCCGGGATCCTGACGTCCGCCGGTCGAACCGATCGAACGATGCGAGACCGACACGCCGTGGGTGGCGCGCAGGCCGCCGAAATTCCAGCGCTTCATGCCGCCGGCAAAACCCTTACCGACCGAGGTGCCGGTGACGTCGACGAACTGGCCGACCACGAAATGGTCCGCCTGAATCTCGGCGCCAACCGGGATCAGCGCGTCCTCCGACACGCGGAACTCGGTGACCTTCCGTTTGGGCTCGACCTTGGCGACCGCGAACTGGCCGCGCTCCGCCTTCGGCAGATAGACGGTCTTGCGGGTGCCCGAACCGAGCTGCAGCGCAACGTAACCGTTCTTCTCGGTCGTGCGGTGGCCCAGCACCTGGCAATTGCCCAGCTTCAGCACGGTCACAGGGATATGTTCGCCGGCCTCCGTAAAGACCCGCGTCATCCCGACCTTTTGTGCGATCACTCCGGAGCGCATCGGCGTGCTTCCTGTTCTTTCTGTCCGCTGACTGCGGACGATCCTGAAAATCTTAGAGCTTGATCTCGACGTCGACACCGGCGGCCAGGTCGAGCTTCATGAGAGCATCGACGGTCTGCGGGGTCGGATCGACGATGTCGAGGAGGCGCTTGTGGGTGCGCATCTCGAACTGCTCGCGGCTCTTCTTGTCGACGTGAGGCGAACGGTTGACGGTGAACTTCTCGATGCGGGTGGGAAGCGGAATGGGTCCGCGAACCTGGGCACCGGTGCGTTTCGCCGTGTTCACGATCTCGCGGGTCGACGTATCGAGGATACGATGGTCGAACGCCTTGAGACGTATGCGAATATTTTGGCCGTTCATTGCCGTTTGTCTTTCTTTGTCGCTTTAGGGCGATTGGTGAGCAGCGAATAGCGAATGGATATGATCCACTCGCTACTCGCCATTCCCTGTTCGCTTATTCGATAATCGAGGCGACGACGCCGGCGCCGACGGTGCGGCCGCCTTCGCGGATGGCGAAGCGCAGCTTTTCTTCCATCGCGATCGGCACGATCAGGTGCACTTCCATCGCGATGTTGTCGCCCGGCATCACCATTTCGGTGCCTTCGGGCAGATGCACGACACCGGTCACGTCGGTGGTGCGGAAGTAGAACTGGGGCCGGTAGTTGGTGAAGAACGGGGTGTGACGACCGCCCTCCTCCTTGGTCAGGATGTAGGCCTCAGCCTTGAACTTGGTGTGCGGCTTGACCGAACCCGGCTTGCACAGCACCTGGCCACGCTCGACTTCCTCGCGCTTGGTGCCGCGGAGCAGCGCACCGATGTTGTCGCCAGCCTGGCCCTGATCGAGCAGCTTGCGGAACATTTCGACGCCCGTGACGATGGTCTTCTGCGTGGCGCGCAGGCCGACGATTTCGATTTCCTCGCCGACCTTGACGATGCCGCGCTCGACACGGCCCGTGACGACGGTGCCGCGGCCCGAGATCGAGAACACGTCTTCGACCGGCATCAGGAACGGCTGGTCGATCGGACGCTCCGGCTGCGGAATGTAGGAATCGACGTTCTTCATCAGCTCGAGGATGGCGTCATGACCGAGCGCCTTGTCCTTGTCTTCGAGGGCGGCCAGCGCCGAGCCCTTGATGATCGGAATATCGTCGCCGGGGAAATCATACTTCGACAGCAGCTCGCGAACTTCCATCTCGACGAGCTCGAGCAGTTCCGGATCGTCGACCATGTCGCACTTGTTCAGGAACACGACCAGCGCGGGAACGCCGACCTGACGGGCGAGCAGGATGTGCTCGCGGGTCTGCGGCATCGGACCGTCTGCGGCCGATACCACCAGGATCGCGCCATCCATCTGGGCTGCGCCGGTGATCATGTTCTTCACGTAGTCGGCGTGGCCCGGGCAGTCGACGTGGGCATAGTGCCGGTTCTGGGTCTCGTACTCGACGTGGGCGGTCGAGATCGTGATGCCGCGCGCCTTTTCTTCGGGCGCCTTGTCGATCTGATCGTACGCCGTGAACGTCGCACCGCCGGTTTCAGCCAGCACCTTGGTGATCGCTGCGGTCAGCGAGGTCTTGCCATGGTCGACGTGACCGATGGTTCCGATGTTGCAGTGCGGTTTATTACGTTCAAACTTTGCTTTGGCCATTTGACTCTCCGTTCAGTCGTTAGCTTTGAACCAACGACAATCAGGCAAACTTCTTCTGGACTTCTGCCGACACGTTCGCCGGCGCTTCAGCGTAGTGATCGAATTGCATCGTAAAGGTCGCGCGTCCCTGGCTCATCGAGCGCAGGTTATTCACGTACCCGAACATGTTCATGAGCGGCACCATCGCGTTGATGACGTTGGCATTGCCGCGCATGTCCTGGCCCTGGATCTGGCCGCGCCGGGAATTCAGGTCGCCGATGACCGAACCGGTATAGTCTTCCGGGGTCACCACCTCGACCTTCATGATCGGCTCGAGCAGAACGGACTTGCCCTTCTGCAGCGCTTCGCGGAACGCCGCGCGCGATGCGATTTCGAAGGCCAGCGCCGAGGAGTCGACGTCGTGATACTTGCCGTCGACCAGCTGGACCTTGACGTCCACCACCGGGAAGCCGGCGACCACGCCCGAGCCCATCACGCTGTTGAGGCCCTTTTCGACGCCGGGGATGTATTCCTTCGGCACCGCGCCGCCGACGATCTTCGATTCGAACTCGTAGCCCTTGCCGGGTTCATTCGGCTCGACGATGATCGACACTTCGGCGAACTGGCCGGTACCACCGGTCTGCTTCTTGTGCGTGTACTTGACCTCGGCTCGCTTGGTGACCCGCTCGCGGAACGCCACCTGCGGCGCGCCGATGTTGGCGTCGACCTTGTAGGTACGGCGCAGGATGTCGACCTTGATGTCGAGATGGAGTTCGCCCATGCCCTTGAGAATGGTCTGGCCGGACTCCTGGTCGGTCGACACCCGGAACGACGGATCTTCGGCGGCGAGCTTCGCCAGCGCGACACCCAGCTTTTCCTGGTCGGCCTTCGACTTCGGCTCGATCGCGATTTCGATCACCGGCTCCGGGAATTCCATCTTTTCGAGGATCACCGGCTTGTCGGGATCGCACAGCGTGTCACCGGTGCGCGCTTCCTTCAGGCCAGCCAGTGCGACGATGTCGCCGGCATAGGCTTCCTTGATGTCTTCGCGGTTGTTCGCATGCATCAGCAGCATGCGGCCGATACGTTCCTTCTTCTCGCGGGTCGAATTGACCACGCCGGTGCCGCTCTGCAGCACACCCGAATAGATGCGGCAGAAGGTGATGGTGCCGACGAAGGGGTCGTCCATGATCTTGAACGCGAGCAGAGCCAGCGGCTCCTTGTCGTCCGCCTTGCGCACCACTTCGTTGCCGTCGTCATCAATGCCCTTGATCGCGGGCACGTCGACCGGTGACGGCAAGTAATCAACGACGGCGTCGAGCAGCGGCTGCACGCCCTTGTTCTTGAAGGCCGAGCCGCACAGGACCGGATAGAACGCGCCGGTCAGCACGGCCTTGCGGATCAGGCGCTTCAGCGTCGCTTCGTCCGGCTCCTTGCCATCGAGGTAAGCAGCGAGAGCTTCGTCGTCGAGTTCGACGGCAGCTTCCAGCAGCTTCTCGCGGTATTCCTTCGCCTTCTCGACCATATCCTCGGGGATATCGACGTCTGAGAACTTGGCGTCGAGCTTCTCTTCTTCCCAGATCACGCCCTTCATGCGGACGAGATCAACCAGGCCCTTGAAGTTATTCTCGGATCCGATCGGAAGCTGGATCGCAATCGGCTTGGCACCGAGGCGATCAACGATGTCCTTCATGCACTTATAGAAGTCGGCACCGGTCTTATCCATCTTGTTGGCGAAGACGATGCGCGGAACCCGGTACTTGTCGCCCTGGCGCCAGACGGTCTCGGTCTGCGGTTCGACGCCCTGGTTGGAATCGAGCACGCATACCGCACCGTCGAGCACGCGCAGCGAACGCTCGACTTCGATGGTGAAGTCGACGTGGCCGGGGGTGTCGATGATGTTCAGGCGCTTGCCGTTCCAGAACGCAGTAGTCGCAGCCGAGGTGATCGTGATGCCCCGCTCCTGCTCCTGCTCCATCCAGTCCATCGTCGCGGCACCTTCGTGCACTTCGCCGATCTTGTGGCTCTTGCCGGTGTAATAGAGGATGCGCTCCGTGGTCGTGGTCTTGCCGGCATCAATATGCGCCATGATGCCGAAATTGCGGTAGTTCTCAATGGCATGAACGCGGGGCATTGTCTGTTCCTTAGATCCGTGTTTCGCCGTTACCAGCGATAATGCGAGAAGGCACGGTTGGCTTCCGCCATCCGGTGCACGTCTTCACGCTTCTTGACGGCGTTACCCCGGTTATTCGACGCGTCGAGCAACTCGGCCGAGAGCCGCTCCGTCATCGTCTTTTCGTTGCGATCGCGCGCGGCCGTGATGATCCAGCGAATACCCAGCGCCTGACGGCGAACCGAGCGGACTTCGACCGGCACCTGGTAGGTGGCGCCACCGACGCGGCGCGACCGCACTTCGATGGTCGGCATGACGTTTTCCAGCGCCTGCTCGAACACCGGCAGCGGCCCCTGCTTGGTCTTGGCTTCGATCATGGCGAGCGCGCCGTACACGATGCTTTCGGCGGCGGACTTCTTGCCGTCGTACATGATCGAGTTCATGAACTTCGTGATGATGATGTTCCCGAACTTCGGATCCGGGTTCACTTCACGCTTTTCAGCAGAATGGCGACGAGACATCTGATCTGTTCCCGCTTACTTCGGACGCTTCGCGCCGTACTTCGAACGACGCTGCTTACGGTTCTTGACGCCCTGGGTATCGAGGACGCCGCGGAGGATGTGGTAGCGAACGCCGGGCAAGTCCTTGACGCGGCCGCCGCGGATCATGACCACCGAGTGCTCCTGAAGGTTATGGCCTTCACCCGGGATGTAGCCGATCACTTCGAAGCCGTTGGTCAGACGCACCTTGGCGACCTTACGAAGCGCCGAGTTCGGCTTCTTCGGCGTCGTGGTGTAGACGCGCGTACAGACACCGCGCTTCTGCGGCGACTGCTGCAGCGCCGGCACCTTCTTGCGTGACTTCTGCACCGCACGCGGATTTGCGATCAGCTGGTTGATCGTCGGCATGTCAGCCTTCACCCTTTAGTTCGCGCGAAACCTCTGAAAAGGCCTTCGCAAATTCTTCTCGGAACTAGCCGTTCCGTTCGGCCCGCCTTGCGCGAAAAAACTTCCACGCAAAACGAAATCGCGCCAACCACTCATCGCTGAGCGGAAAGCGCTTCGACGCCACAGAGGACCGCGATCGAAGACCGATCAGCTTTCGCTGCCCGGCCCGCTTCCGAGGTCATGCATCCGAGTTCACTCTCAAGAGGACGTGCTCAAGAGAACTAAAATCGTCCTGGCATTGCCTAGCAATATATCGACAGCGTTTGAGCGGCATTCGTCGAGGTTGGTGCCCGTCGCAGTCCAAAACAGGATTTGAAGGGTGTTCCGTTCCGACGTTGGCGTCGCTCACCGCCTGTCGTTAAGTGGGCGTCTTCTATAAGCGGTGGATAGCTAAGTCAAGCGAAACGACATCGCTGGAAATGCCTTTGGCGCTAGTGGATTCAGAGCTTGGCGAGAATCCGGAAAGCGCTGAAGTGAATTCGCGGCGCGTAGCTGAGATAATGACACTCGCAGCTTCGCGCCACCCCATCGGTTATTTTTACCCGGATAATACAACCAGAAACACTATTCTGGCGGAATCCGCACCGATACGCCCCCTCCAGCTAAGCCTTTCTTTGCCATTCGGGGTGCAAAATGTCGCACCCCGGCTGAGATTCCCCATGAAGCACACCGATATCGCGATCATCGGCGGCGGCCTCGCCGGCTCCACGGTGGCCGCCATGCTCGGGCGCGCGAAGATTCCAGCGGTCGTGATCGACCCGCATCAGACCTATCCGTTCGACTTCCGCGTCGAAAAAATCAGCGGCGACGAGCAGGTCGAGCGCTTCCACCGGACCGGAATCGCCGAATCGGTGCTGCGCTCGGCCACCCATGACGGCGAAAACTGGATCGCGCGATTCGGCTACCTGCTCGACAAGAAGCCGAGCCGCCAATACGGCATCATGTACGACGCGCTGATCGGCGCGGTGCGCGCCGAAATCGCAGCCCCCGCCGAAATCGTTTACGCCAAGGTGGCCGATGTCGCGACCAGCGCGGACCGGCAGAAGCTCACGCTGTCGAACGGAGAAACCATTTCGGCGCGGCTGGTGGTGCTGGCCAATGGCCTGAGCGTCGGGCTGCGCCGCAATCTCGGCATCGAGCGCCAGATCCTGAGCGCCGGCCATTCCATCTCGATCGGGTTCGATATGGTGCCGGTCGGCCGCCCGGCCTTCGAATTTCCGGCGCTGACCTTTTTCGGAACGGGCCAGTGAACGGGTTGCCTATGTGACGCTGTTCCCGATCGGAAACCGGATGCGGGCCAATTTGTTCGTCTACCGCGAGGTCGACGACCCCTGGCTGCGCGCGATGCGGAAGAATCCGGTCGAGACCATGAACGCCGCGCTGCCGAGACTGCGCCGGATCACCGGCGACTATGCCGTTGCCGGCGACGTCAAGATCCGGCCCGCCGATATCTATGTCTCGACGGGCTATCGCCAGGCTGGAATCGTCCTGGTCGGCGATGCCTTTGCGGCCACCTGCCCGGTTACCGGCACCGGCACCGACAAGGTATTCACCGACGTCGCCCAGCTCTGCAACGTCCATATCCCGGCCTGGCTCGGGACCGAGGGCATGGACACGGAAAAGATCGCCTCGTTCTACGACGATCCGGTCAAGCAGGCCTGCGACGCCTGGTCGATGGCCAAGGCCGTCAGCTTCCGCAAGGTCACGGTCGAGACCGGGCTGTACTGGCGCGCCCAGCGCTGGGCGCGCTTCCTGGCGCGGTTCGGCGAAGGCGCCCTGCGGCGGATGCGAAACGAGATCGGCGCTGGTACGAGCCGCCGGGCTCACGCCTCGCCGTCTTCATTGTCGCCGTCGGCCTGACCGGCGGCACCTAATCCAGCAGAACGATCTCGTCACCCGGGCGAACCAGCCCCTCGACCAGCACGGCAGCGTAGACGCCGGCCGTGTTGTCATGATTCTTCGCGACATGCCGCAAGATCTCGGGATTTTCCTCGAGCGTCTCCGGGTCGATGCTGATCATGCGACACCGGATGTCACGTTCCAGAACATGGACCGTCAGTTTCGGCCCGATCCGCAGCCGCCGGCCGACGAAGGCGTCTTCCGCAAAGCTCTCACCGCCATCGAGATCGACATAGAGGTTTTCGCGAAAGCGGCGCTTGTCGAGCGTCAGGCCGACGGCGCTGCCGATTCCGTCGATCGTCTGGACGGCGAGCAACGATAGCGGGCGGCAGTCGGTCATGGCCCGGTCCGAACGGATGATGGTCAGGTCGGACGCGTCGAGCTGATCACCGCCGATCAGGGCGGGCAGCGCCGGGTCGGATGCGGACAGCGTTTTTCCGTCCGGCGTCTCGATCTCCAGCGCCAGATCGTCGCTGGACGGAAACAGCGGTGTCAGGCCTGAGCCACGGGTTTCCGCATCGGCCAGATTGCCAGGGGCAAGCGTCAGTTCGGGGCGACTGAATTTCGGCCGAAATAACAGCATTTCCTTCCGGCTTCGCGCGGTGAGGAACGGAAAGGCCTTGGGCGCGCCGGCATGATGGACGGCGTAGAGCCGGTCGCCGAGCACGCCGGCAAAGCTGACATAGGCCTCGGGCAGCGATTCGCCCGGCATGCTCTTGACCGGGTAACGCCAAACGCTCTCAAGCCGCCCCACAACCTTCATTGCAAATTCCGTCCGAGATTCCGCGGATCGAGGCGTTCTGGATCACTCCTCGTCGTCATCCTCGTCATCGTCGTCATCTTCATTGTGGTCGTCGGCCTGACTGGCGGCATTGTGCGGCGTATGGCCCTGGTCGTCCCAGAGCTTGCGATAGACGCCGTTCGCCGCAAGCAATTGCGCATGCGTGCCGCGCTCGATCGCCTTGCCGCCTGAAATCACGATGATCTCGTCCATCTCCACCACCGAGGTCAGGCGGTGGGTCGACCAGATCATGGTGCGTCCTTCCGCAACGTTGAGCAGCGTCCGGTTGATCGCAGCCTCCGTGGTCTGGTCGAGGGCCGAGGTCGCCTCGTCGAGCAGCAGCAGCGAGGGATTGCGGATGATGGCGCGGGCGATCGCGATGCGCTGGCGCTGGCCGCCCGACAGCGTGTCGCCGCGCTCGCCGACCGGCGTGTCGTATTTCTGCGGCAGGCTCATGATGTAGCTGTGAATCTCCGCCTTGCGCGCGGCCGCCACGACTTCCTCGTCGCTGGCACCCTCCTTGCCGAGCCGGATGTTCTCCCGGATCGACATGTTGAACAGCATGTTCTCCTGGAACACGACCGCCATGCCCCGGCGCAGGGACTCGCGCGTCACGCGGCGGATATCGACGCCGTCGATGGCCACCCGCCCCTCGTCCGGCACGTAAAGCCGCAGGATCAGATTGAGCAGCGTGCTCTTGCCCGAGCCGCTGGGACCGACGATCGCGATCCGCTTTCCCACGCCGATCTTGAGGCTGAAATTGTCGAGCACCGGCGTCGAGCTGCCTTCATAGGCGAAGGTCACGCGCTCGAAGGCGATGTCGTTGGCGATCGGCGGCATCTCGGGCGCGCCCGGGCGATCGGCGCCGCGCGTCGGCTCGTCGAGCAGTTCCTGCATGTGCCGCACCGCCGCCGCCGACTGGATCGACACCGGGATGAAATGCATCAGATGGGCGATGTTGTAGGACACCTCCCAGAACGCGCTCTCGAAGGTGACGAAGGTGCCGATCGTGATCTGGCCCTTGGTAGCAAGATAGGCGCCGATCGCCAGCACCACGAGGTGCAGCAGCAGCACCGAAATGGTGACCGTGCGCTCCACCATGGTCGAGAGGAATACGGCGGACGCGGTCTTGATGCGCACTTCCTGGTTGCGCATGGTGAACCAGCCCAGCGTGCGGCGCTGCAGGCTGAACGCCTTGACCACCGCCTGCGCCGCCACGTTTTCCTGCACCGTGCCGAGCAGCGCCGATTCGTTGAGCTTCTGCTCGTAGTTCGCCTGGACCGCCTTCGGCGTCAGGATCCGCGGGCCGATCAGCGTGATCGGAAATACCAGCAAGGCGACGGCCGCGAGCTGCCAGTTCAGGAACAGCATCAGGATGATGCCGGCGATCAATTCCAGGAAAGGCAAGGCGGCGCTGTTGGCGAAGGTCTTGATCGATCCTTCGAACGCCGCCAGGTCGATGGAGAAGCGCGAGAGGATTTCGCCGCGCTTGGTGCGGGCAAAATACGAGGCCGGCAGGTTCTGGACGTGCTCGAACAGCCGGCCGCGCACGTCGGCAATGATGCTCGCCGCCAGCCGCGCATCCCAGCGCTCGTACCAGACCGCGATGATCGAGGTGATGATGCCCGCGACCGCGAGCACGCCGAGGATCTTGTAGAGTGCCTGAAAATCCTCCTCGCCGAGCGCGTCGTCGATCAGGAATTTCAGGCTCAGCGGCATGATGACGTTGAACAGCGTCTCGACCAGGACGCCGAAGGTCACGAAGGCGATCAGCTTGCGGTAATTGCCGAGATGCGGCCGCACGAAGCCGTAGATCGTGGCCATCGCACCGGCGGCTTCCTTGGCGGTGAAGACGACGAGGTCCTCGTCATCATCATCGTCGTCAAGTTCCAGTTCGTCCTCGTCGTCGTCGGTGTCGTCCTTATCGGGAACTGCCGCGACCGGCTTGCCGCCCGCCGGTGGCGCAGCCGCGGTGCCGGCTGCGAGTTTCTTCGCAAGCTCGGGGTCGTCCGCCGGCGCGGAATTTGGCTCATCCGGGGGAGGCTTGGGCGCCATGAAACCAACCGATGCTTGCACGGCCGGCATGACCGCAATCGAGGCGGCAGTGGGGCTGCCGCCGCGGATTTTAGGCGATCGGGATCAATTCGGCAAACGTTTGGGCGGCTGGCCCTGATTGTTCAGGGCCGTGCGCGCCTTGAATACAACAGGTCGGACCTCAATCGTCCGTTTCGACCTTGTCAAAGAACGAATAGCGCAGGCTGTCGGCGTCGGCATACCACTGTCCCGGCCCCTTGTTGGCGGCCAGCGTCGCCGCCCACACCGCGTCGGTGCAATCACGGCGGTGCATCGACAGATCAAAACCGTTGCCGAAGAACAGTTCGGACCATTCCCACCAGGTGCCGAGCTTCTTCACGCCCCGCAGCAGGTCGTAACGGTCGATCAGCGCCGGCGCCATGTCCGAGGTGACCGAGCCGAACACCAGCCCGGTCTTCACGACGCGGTTGAGTTCGCGCACCGCGCGCGGCACCTGCTTTTCGGCGACGTGACACAGGCTGGTCTCGAACACGAAATCGAATTCGTCGTCCTTGAACGGCATGTCGACGATGGAGCCGAGCTTGTTGTACTTCTTCAGCGTCTTCGGCGCTTTGGCGTGAATCGCCTTGTTGTTTTCGATGCCCCAGGCGTCGATGCCGCGCTCGCGCAGCGCGCCGACCAGTTCGCCGCTGGCGGAACCGGCCACCAGCATCTTGTAGCCCCTCGCCCGGTTCCAGACGATCTTGATCAGGTTCATCAGATAGGCCGGATCGGTGAATTGACTCCAGACCTCGCTGTAGGGGCCAAGGCCACGGTAGTTCTCGAAATAGCTGCGGTCGATCTTGTCGGACGACGCCTGGCCCGCTTGCGCCTGGGCGCGGCGCAACCGGATCATCTCGGTGAGGATGATATCCGTGGCGGCGTCGGAGGAGTCGAGCAGACCGTTCAGCGTCGAATCGAACAGATAGTCGCCGACCACCACGATCCCGGGATGCTCCTTCGGCTCCGGCCGATGGTTGGTCATGACGTCGCGCACCGGCAGGCCGCCGGGCAGTGCGTTGACCGACGACAGCCAGCGGTGGATCTTGCCTTCCATGAAATGGTCGCGGGCGTTGCCGAACGCAGCCGGCAGCGATTTCAGCGCGGCGTCGATCAGTTCCTGGTCGCTGAGATTGGCAAACGCCAGCGCATCGGAGCCTGCGATCAGCCAGTTGAGCACGCCGTGCTTGCCGACGTCGTGACGGGCGCCCTCGTTGTAGACGCAGCAGCCGCCGAACGCTTCCGACATGAACCAGGCGCCGGGAATCTTGTCACCCCAGAACGGTTCGTCGAACAGGATCGAAACCCGCAGATAATGCGCCGGCCGGTCGAAATAGGCGACGTGCTTGACCATGGACTTGCGCAGTTCCTCGCCGTCCCAGCGCATGGTGGCGAGCCAGGAATGCGGCAGGCACATCAATACGAGGTCGAAATCCCTGACCTCGGGCCCCTTCCCGTTCATCATGTTGAGCTGATAGCGGCCCTGGTCGGTCTTGCCGACCTTGAGCACGCGATGATTGAGCTGTATATCGGCATCGACTTCCGAACGCAGGCACTCGATCAATTGCTCGTTGCCGTTCTGGATCGAATACAGGCCGATATAGCCGTCGATATCCATCACGAAGTTCTTCAGCGCATTCAGCCCGTTGGTGTTGTGGGCCTCGGTCGCGATATCGGAGCGCGCCATCACCTTGAGGAAGCGCTTCGCCGTTGGATCTGAAACTTCCTGGTCGAGCACTTGCTCGCAGGTCATGTAGGCCCAAGGATGCTCGTTGTCGTGCGCGCCGACGCCTTCGTAATATTCGATCGGCGACACCAGGTCGGAACAGCGCTTGCGGAACGCCTCGATCGCGGCTGCGGTCTTCTCACCGTACTTGCGGCGCATGCCCGGCACGTCACCGAGCAGTTCACCGTCGAGATGCACCTGCTCGGCATCCATCGGGATCGTTTGCAGGCCGAAATGCTGGATCAGTTCCCGAAGCGGATCCGGACCCGTCATCGAATAATCGTAGATCTCGGCGACGCCCGCCTCATACAGCGCCGGCGCCGAATCGAATTTGCGAGAGAGGATCTTGCCGCCGACGCGGTCGGATGCCTCGTAGATGGTGACGCGGCAGAGATCGCCGAGTTTTTTCTTCAAATACCAGGCGCTCATCAGCCCGCCAGGGCCGCCGCCTACGATTGCAAGGTCCAACATGTCTTTTCCGTCGCCCCCCGGCCCCCCTGCCTTCGGGAAGCAGCCGGTCTAAACCACATTAGCAAAAGCGCTTTTCACTCTGAAGGAAAGATGAACAAAGCAGGCCCTCGCAACGCAGCAATGAAAGAAAGCAGCAAAATGGCCGCCTTGCGCCGACCCGCTGTCTTCGCACCGTATTCTTGCGGAAGCCTTATGCGGCCACCGTAAGGTTTAAACGAGTCAGTCGCCGCAACCCTTGGGCGCGGTCGCTCAGCCGGGGAACGCCTTGCCAGCCAGCAGGCTGACCAGTTCCTGCTGGCGGGAAAGGCCGGTCTTGGAGAGCACAGCCTTGAGCTGGCTGCGCACCGTCTCCCGGTTGACGCCGGTCGCTTCCGCAAGCGTGTCGACAGTTTCGGCCTGGCCGATGCCCCGCGCCACCCGCGCCTCCGCCGGCGTCAGGTCGAACAGGCCCTGCAGGACCTCCGCGGCCGGCACCGCGGCGCGGTCGACCGGCGTTACCACCAATAGCGCCGAAGCCTGGGTGAAAATGTCGCGAGCCGAACCGCGCACGGGAATGACATGCAGAACCATCGGCACGTGACCCGCGCTGGCGGCAACCGGAATGGATTTCACGGTCCGGCTGTTTGCCAGCGACAGCGAGCCGAGCGCTTCGGCCAGCAACGCGTCCGCCCCACCGTCCATCATGGTCACGCGCTGGGCGCGATCCTGAAACAGCGACGGCATCAGCGCATCGAACAGGCCATTGGCCGCGAGCACCCGCCCGGAGCCGCGCAGCATCGCACCCGGCAGGCCCAGCGCCTGCAACGCATCGACCTGGGCCAATGCCCGCTCGAAGCCCAGGCGGTTCGCCGCCAGCGAAGCCCGCGCCAGATGCGGCCGCAGTCCATCGAGCAGATGGACGATCTCCCGCGGTACCGGGCCGCGATCCTGATGCCGCGGCAGGACGACGGCGATCGAGTCGCCGATCGGCATCGGGATCAGCGTTCCGGCCCGGTAGCCGATGCCGTGCCTGCGGAAAAAGTTGCAATAGACTTCGTCGGTCGCGATCTCCTGCTCCGAGAGCAAGTCGTGGTCGGTGACGAAGCCCGCGTGATTGAGCGCGATGGCGCGCGGCAAAGTCGGATCGCGTTCGCTCCATCTGTCCTGCAGGAAAACCGGCATCAGTTCGTCGTACTCGGCCGAATTGACCGCGCTGGTGTAGCCGTCCCGAACGCCGAACAGAAAGCCGCCGTTGCCGCCGACCGCTGCGCCGAGCTCGCCCAGCAGCGCCGGCCAGAGCGAGGGAATCAGTCCCGCCTCATAGATGCGATCGATCAGGCGCTCGGGATCAAATGATGCGTTCATGGGGAATCGAAAGCACCGTCAGCATGGTCAGCAGCACGCCTCAACTCGGTAGCACGTCCACCCTGATGGGTGAAGCGCGGGACAGCCACCGAAAAAGCAAAAGCCGGCTTCGCAGCCGGCTTTTTCTTTCGATTCGGAAACTGAACCCTTACTCCGCCGGTGGCAGCGCCAGCGGCTCCGCTTCCGGCGCAGTCGGCACGATCGCCGCCGACTGCTTCTCGCGCTCGTCGAGGATCATCTTGTCGCGCTTGACCGCGACTTCGCGGATCTTGGCCATCGATGCGCCGGTGCCTGCCGGGATCAGCCGGCCGACAATGACGTTCTCCTTGAGGCCTTCCAGCGGGTCCACCTTGCCGTTGACAGCGGCTTCGGTGAGCACGCGGGTCGTCTCCTGGAACGAGGCCGCCGAGAAGAACGAGCGGGTCTGCAGGCTCGCCTTGGTGATGCCGAGCAGAACCGGCGTTCCCGTGGCGGGCTTCTTGCCCTCTTCCTTGGCCTTCACGTTGAGCGCGTCGAACTCGATCTTGTCGACCTGCTCGCCCGAGATCATGTCGGTGTCGCCCTGGTCGGTGACTTCGACCTTCTGCAGCATCTGACGGACAATCACCTCGATGTGCTTGTCGTTGATGAGCACGCCCTGCAGCCGGTAGACTTCCTGGATTTCGTTGACCAGATAGGCAGCGAGTTCCTCGATGCCCTTGATCGCCAGGATGTCGTGCGGCGCCGGATTGCCTTCGACGATGAAATCGCCCTTTTCGACGATGTCGCCGTCCTGCAGATGGATGTGCTTGCCCTTGGGGATCAGGTACTCCCTGGTCTCTTCGGTCTTGTCCATCGGCTCGATCGAGATGCGGCGCTTGTTCTTGTAGTCGCGGCCGAAGCGGATGGTGCCCGCGATTTCCGCGATGATCGCCGCGTCCTTTGGCTTACGGGCCTCGAACAGCTCGGCCACCCGCGGCAGACCGCCGGTGATGTCGCGGGTCTTGGCGCTCTCGGTCGAGATACGCGCCAGGATGTCGCCGGCCTTGACCTTGGCGCCGACGTCGACCGACAGAATGCCGTCGACCGACAGCATGTAGCGGGCATCGCCGCCACGTGCCAGCTTCAGCACCTTGCCGTCCTTGCCCTTGACGACGATCGCCGGGCGCAGATCCGCTCCGCCCCGCGACGCGCGCCAGTCGATGACGACGCGCTTGGCGATACCGGTGGATTCGTCCAGCGTTTCCGAGATCGACTGGCCTTCGACCAGGTCCTCGAACCCGATGGTGCCTTCGACTTCGGTGAGCACCGGACGGCTGTACGGATCCCATTCCGCGATGCGTTGGCCACGCTTGACCGCATCGCCCTCGTCGACGTGCATGCGCGCGCCGTACTGAATGCGGTGGGTCGCACGCTCGGTTCCGTCGGCATCGACGATCGCAACGACCATGTTGCGGACCATCGCGACCAGGAAGCCTTCGCTGTTGCGGGCGATGGCCTTGTTCCTGATCGTCACCTTGCCGTCGAAATTCGACTCGACGAACGACTGCTCGTTGATCTGCGCCGCGCCGCCGATGTGGAACGTACGCATCGTCAGCTGCGTGCCGGGTTCACCGATCGACTGGGCGGCGATGACGCCGACCGCCTCGCCGTGGTTGACCGGCGTGCCGCGGGCCAGATCGCGGCCGTAGCACTTGCCGCAGATGCCGTTGACCAGTTCGCAGGTCAGCGCCGAGCGGATCTTCACCTCCTGGATGCCGGCCTGCTGGATGGCGTCGACATGCGCCTCTTCCATCAGCGTGCCGCGCTTGACCACGACCTTGTTGGTCGCGGGATCGCGCAGGTCCTCGCCCGTGGTGCGGCCGAGGATACGCGACGCCAGCGATGCGACGACCGTGCCGGCATCGACGATGGCGCGCATCTTGATGCCGAGCTTGGTGCCGCAATCGTCCTGCGTGATGATGCAGTCCTGCGCCACGTCGACCAGACGGCGGGTCAGGTAACCGGAGTTCGCGGTCTTCAACGCGGTGTCCGCGAGACCCTTGCGGGCGCCGTGGGTCGAGTTGAAGTATTCGAGCACCGACAGACCTTCCTTGAAGTTGGAAATGATCGGCGTTTCGATGATCTCGCCCGACGGCTTGGCCATCAGGCCGCGCATGCCGGCGAGCTGACGCATCTGGGCCGGCGAACCGCGCGCGCCCGAATGCGCCATCATGTAGATCGAGTTGATGTCGGCATCCGCACCCTGGGCATTCTTCTTGGTGACGGAAATCTCCTTCATCATCGCTTTCGCGATCTCTTCGCTGGCCTTCGACCAGGCGTCGACCACCTTGTTGTACTTCTCGCCATGGGTGATCAGGCCGTCATTGTACTGCTGCTCGAAATCCTTCGCCAGCGTACGGGTGGTCTCGACGATCTTCCACTTCGAGTGCGGGACCACCATGTCGTCCTTGCCGAACGAGATGCCGGCCTTGAACGCGTTGTAGAAGCCGAGCGCCATGATGCGGTCGCAGAAGATCACAGTCTCCTTCTGACCGCAGTGACGGTAGACCTGGTCGATCACGCCGGAGATTTCGCGCTTCGTCATCAGCTTGTTGATGATGTCGTACGAAATCCGCTGGTTCTTCGGCAGCAGCGTGCCGAGCATGACGCGGCCCGCGGTGGTCTCGATCCAGCGCTTGGTGATGTTGCCTTCCTCGTCGATGCCCTCCCACCGGTACTTGATCTTGGTGTGGAGGTGGATGACCTTCGAGTGCAGCGCATGCTCGAGCTCGGCCATGTCGCCGAAGATCTTGCCCTCGCCGGGCAGGCCTTCGCGCATGATCGACACGTAATAGAGGCCGAGCACGATGTCCTGCGACGGCACGATGATCGGCTGGCCGTTCGCGGGATGTAGGATGTTGTTGGTCGACATCATCAGCACGCGCGCTTCGAGCTGCGCTTCCAGCGACAGCGGAACGTGCACGGCCATCTGGTCGCCGTCGAAGTCGGCGTTGAACGCGGCGCAAACCAGCGGATGGAGCTGGATCGCCTTGCCCTCGATCAGGACCGGCTCGAACGCCTGGATGCCGAGGCGATGCAGCGTCGGCGCGCGGTTGAGCAGCACCGGATGCTCGCGGATCACCTCGTCGAGGATATCCCAGACCTCGGGACGCTCCTTCTCGACCAGCTTCTTCGCCTGCTTCACGGTGGTGGACAGGCCCTTGGCGTCGAGCCGCGAGTAGATGAACGGCTTGAACAGTTCGAGCGCCATCTTCTTCGGCAGGCCGCACTGATGCAGGCGCAGTTCGGGACCGACCACGATCACCGAGCGGCCCGAATAGTCGACGCGCTTGCCGAGCAGGTTCTGCCGGAAGCGGCCCTGCTTGCCCTTGAGCATGTCGGCCAGCGACTTCAACGGACGCTTGTTGGCGCCGGTGATGACGCGACCACGGCGGCCGTTGTCGAACAGCGCGTCGACGGCCTCCTGCAGCATGCGCTTTTCGTTGCGGATGATGATGTCGGGCGCGCGCAGCTCCATCAGCCGCTTCAGGCGGTTGTTGCGGTTGATGACGCGGCGGTAGAGGTCGTTGAGGTCGGACGTCGCGAAACGGCCGCCGTCGAGCGGCACCAGCGGACGCAGGTCCGGCGGAATCACCGGCACCACGGTCAGGATCATCCACTCCGGCTTGTTGCCGGAATAGCGGAAGGCCTCGACGATCTTCAGCCGCTTGGCGAGCTTCTTGTGCTTGATGTCAGACTCGGTCTCCTGCATTTCCGCGCGCAGGGTCTGCTCGAGCTTTTCAAGCTCCAGCCCCTTGAGCAGCTCGCGGATCGCCTCGGCGCCGATCATGGCGGTGAACGAATCCTGGCCGTATTCGTCCTGCGCCTTCAGGTACTCGTCTTCCGACAGCAGCTGACGGTCCTTGAGCGCGGTCAGGCCGGGCTCCAGCACGACGTAATATTCAAAGTACAGGATCCGCTCGAGATCCTTCAGCGTCATGTCGAGCAGCAGGCCGATGCGCGACGGCAGCGACTTCAAAAACCAGATATGGGCAACGGGCGCGGCCAGTTCGATATGGCCCATGCGCTCGCGACGGACGCGCGACAGCGTCACCTCGACCGAGCACTTTTCGCAGATGATGCCCTTGTACTTCATCCGCTTGTACTTGCCGCACAGGCACTCGTAGTCCTTGATCGGCCCGAAGATGCGGGCGCAGAACAGGCCGTCGCGCTCCGGCTTGAAGGTGCGGTAGTTGATGGTCTCCGGCTTCTTGATCTCACCGTAGGACCACGACAGAATCTTCTCCGGAGACGCAATCGAGATCCGGATCTGGTCGAAGACCTGGGCCGGGGTCGTCGGATTGAAGAGATTCATAATTTCTTGGTTCATCGTCTTCTCCTCGCGTGCCGATCGTCACCGGCAGCAATTTCGAAACTCTTTTTAGCGCGCGCCCCGCTCAACGTCCGAGCGGAGCGCGAATGCCCGGCCGATCCGCGCGAAGGTTCGCTTCGCGCTTCGGCCGGACATGCAATCTCAAGCGTTACTCAGCCGCCTCGGACGTCGGCGCCGGACCCACCTTGGAATTGTGCAGGTCGACGTTGAGGCCGAGCGAGCGCATTTCCTTGACCAGCACGTTGAACGATTCCGGGATACCCGCCTCGAACGTGTCGTCGCCGCGCACGATCGCCTCGTACACCTTGGTACGGCCGGCGACGTCGTCCGACTTCACGGTCAGCATTTCCTGCAGCGTGTAGGCTGCACCGTAGGCTTCCAGCGCCCACACCTCCATTTCGCCGAAACGCTGACCGCCGAACTGCGCCTTGCCGCCCAGCGGCTGCTGGGTGACGAGCGAGTACGGACCGATCGAACGCGCATGGATCTTGTCGTCGACCAGATGGTGCAGCTTCAGCATGTAGATGTAGCCCACCGTCACCTTGCGGTCGAAGGCATCGCCGGTGCGGCCGTCATAGACGGTCGACTGGCCGGAGGCGTCGAAGCCCGCGAGCTTCAGCATCTCCTCGATGTCGGCTTCCTTGGCGCCGTCGAACACCGGCGTCGCGATCGGCACGCCGTGGCTTAGATTCTTGCCAAGCTCCATCAGTTCGGTGTCGTTCAGCGTCTTGATGGTTTCATCGTCGCCATAGATCTTCTTCAGGGTCTCGCGCAGCGGCTTGAGATCCTGCTTCTGATAATAGGCGTCGATGGTCTGGCCGATGCGCTTGCCGAGGCCCGCGCAGGCCCAACCGAGATGCGTCTCCAGAATCTGGCCGACGTTCATGCGCGAGGGCACGCCGAGCGGATTGAGCACGATGTCGGCATGCGTGCCGTCCTCGAGGAACGGCATGTCCTCGATCGGAACGATCTTGGACACCACGCCCTTGTTGCCGTGACGGCCGGCCATCTTGTCGCCGGGCTGGATCTTGCGCTTCACCGCGACGAAGACCTTGACCATCTTCATCACGCCGGGCGGCAGTTCGTCGCCACGCTGCAGCTTTTCGACCTTGTCGAGGAAGCGCTGTTCTAGGCCCTTCTTCGATTCGTCGTACTGCTTCCGCATCGCCTCGATTTCGCTCATCAGCTTGTCGTTCGGCGAGGCGAACATCCACCACTGCGACTTCGGATACTCCTCGAGCACGGCGCGCGTGATCTTGGTGTCCTTCTTGAAGCCCTTGGGACCGGCGATGCCCTGGCGGTTTTCCAGAAGCTCCGCGAGGCGGCCGTAGACGTTGCGGTCCAGAATCGCCTGTTCGTCGTCGCGGTCCTTGGCCAGACGTTCGATCTCTTCCCGCTCGATCGCCAGCGCACGCTCGTCCTTGTCGACGCCGTGCCGGTTGAACACGCGCACTTCCACGATGGTGCCCTGCACGCCCGGGGGCACGCGGAGCGAAGTATCGCGGACGTCGGAAGCCTTTTCGCCGAAGATAGCGCGCAGCAGCTTTTCTTCCGGCGTCATCGGGCTTTCGCCCTTTGGCGTGATCTTGCCGACCAGGATGTCGCCGGCGCGCACTTCCGCGCCGATATAGACGATGCCGGCTTCATCGAGGTTCTTCAGCGCTTCTTCCGAGACGTTCGGAATGTCGCGGGTGATTTCCTCAGGGCCGAGCTTGGTGTCGCGGGCCATCACCTCGAATTCCTCGATGTGGATCGAGGTGAAGACGTCGTCCTTCACGATCCGCTCCGAGAGCAGGATCGAGTCTTCGAAGTTGTAGCCGTTCCACGGCATGAACGCGACCAGCACGTTGCGGCCGAGCGCGAGCTCGCCGAGATCGGTCGACGGACCGTCGGCGATGATGTCGCCCTTGCGGACGACGTCGCCGACCTTCACCAGCGGACGCTGGTTGATGCAGGTCGACTGGTTGGAGCGCTGGTACTTCATCAGCCGGTAGATATCGACGCCGGACTTGGTCGGATCGAGATCTTCGGTGGCGCGGATCACGACGCGGGTGGCGTCGATCTGGTCGATCACGCCCGAACGCCGGGCGGCGATCGCAGCCCCCGAGTCGCGGGCGACCACGCCTTCCATGCCGGTGCCGACGAACGGCGCCTCGGCGCGAACCAGCGGCACCGCCTGGCGCTGCATGTTCGAGCCCATCAGCGCGCGGTTGGCGTCGTCGTTCTCGAGGAACGGGATCAGCGCCGCGGCGACCGAAACCAGCTGCTTCGGCGACACGTCCATGTAGTCGACCTTGTCGGGCGTGATCGGCAGCACTTCGCCGGCGTGGCGGCAGATGATCAGGTCCTCAGTGAAGCGGCCCTTGGCATCGAGCGGCACGTTGGCCTGCGCCACGCGATAACGGCCCTCCTCCATCGCCGAGAGATACACGACCTCCTCGGTGACGCGGCCGTCCTTGACCTTGCGGTAGGGCGTCTCGACGAAGCCGTACTTGTTGACGCGCGCGAACGTCGCCAGCGAGTTGATCAGGCCGATGTTCGGACCTTCCGGCGTTTCGATCGGGCAGATGCGGCCGTAATGCGTCGGATGCACGTCGCGGACTTCGAAGCCGGCGCGCTCGCGGGTCAGACCGCCCGGTCCAAGCGCCGAGAGACGGCGCTTGTGGGTGATCTCGCTGAGCGGGTTGGTCTGGTCCATGAACTGCGAGAGCTGCGAGGAGCCGAAGAATTCACGCACCGCTGCCGCGGCAGGCTTCGCGTTGATCAGGTCCTGCGGCATCACGGTGTCGATGTCGACCGAGGACATGCGCTCCTTGATCGCGCGCTCCATGCGCAACAGGCCGATGCGGTACTGGTTCTCCATCAGTTCGCCGACCGAACGGACACGGCGGTTACCGAGATGGTCGATGTCGTCGATCTCGCCCTTGCCGTCGCGCAGGTCGACCAGCGTCTTGATGACGGCCAGGATGTCTTCCTTGCGCAGCGTGCGGTGGGTATCGGGCGCATCGAGTTCGAGGCGCATGTTCATCTTGACGCGGCCGACCGCGGACAGGTCGTAGCGCTCCGAGTCGAAGAACAGCGACTGGAACATGGTCTGCGCCGAATCGACGGTCGGCGGCTCGCCCGGACGCATCACGCGGTAGATGTCGAACAGCGCGTCTTCACGCGTCATGTTCTTGTCGGCATGCAGCGTGTTGCGGATGTAGGCGCCGACATTGACGTGGTCGATGTCGAGCAGCGGCAGCTCCTTGTAGCCCTGCTCGTTGAGCGCCTTCAGCGACTTCTCGGTGAGCTCCTCGCCGGCTTCGGCGTAGATTTCACCGGTCTTCGGATTGACGAGATCCTCGGCAAGGTAGTTGCCGATCAGCTCCTCGTCCGAGAGGCGCAGCGCCTTGAGGCCCTTTTCCTGCAGCTGGCGCGCGGCGCGCACCGTCAGCTTCTTGCCGGCCTCGAGCACGACCTTGCCGGTATCGGCGTCGATCAGGTCGTTGATGGTCGAATAGCCGCGGAAACGGGCGGCGTCGAACGGCACGCGCCAGCCTTCCTTGGCGCGCTTGAAGCTGATCTTCTTGTAGAAGGTGGACAGGATCGTCTCGCCGTCGAGACCGAGCGCGTACATCAGCGAGGTCACGGGGATCTTGCGGCGGCGGTCGATACGCGCGAACACGATGTCCTTGGCGTCGAACTCGATGTCGAGCCAGGAACCGCGATACGGAATCACGCGCGCGGCAAACAACAGCTTGCCGGACGAATGGGTCTTGCCCTTGTCGTGGTCGAAGAACACGCCGGGCGAACGGTGCATCTGCGAGACGATGACGCGCTCGGTGCCGTTGACGACGAAGGTGCCGTTCATGGTCATGAGCGGGATGTCGCCCATGTAGACGTCCTGCTCCTTGATGTCCTTGACCGACTTGGCGCCGGTTTCCTCATCGATATCGAACACGATCAGGCGCAGCGTCACCTTCAGCGGCGCAGCATAGGTCATGCCGCGCTGGCGGCACTCGTCGACGTCGTATTTCGGCGGCTCGAATTCGTAGCGGACGAATTCCAGCATCGAGGTGCCCGAGAAATCCGAGATCGGGAACACCGAGCGGAACACCGCCTGCAGTCCTTCGTCCAGCCGGCCGCCCTGCGGCTCCTCAACCATCAGGAACTGGTCGTACGACGCCTTCTGAACCTCGATGAGGTTCGGCATCTCGGCGACTTCCTTGATGTGTCCGAAAAACTTTCGAACGCGTTTGCGACCGGTGAATGTCTGCTGCGCCATCGTGGCCTCTCATTTTCGTCGCCCTTGTGGGCGAACCTTCCGAAGCGCGGCTGCCGCCGCCCCCGGGTTGAATTTCGAATCGCTCGAAAGGAACAAAGCTTGGTTTCAGGAATTAAGTCCCAAACCCGAGCTCCAGGCCTTCAAAACGCAAAACGACGCGCGGGGCGCTTGACTGCACCCGCCCGTCTCAACTCACTGCTTCACGGACTGAAAAAGCCCGAAATCTGCTGTCTCCCAACGGCTTACGCCGGGAACCCTGCCGTTCCCATTCGCCTACCGCGTTTTCCTGCTGCCGTCCCGATATGGGGCGGAAACGTGGAGATTCGAGGGGCTAACCCCGCGAATCCCCACACTTTTCTGTGTAGTACGCTTACTTCAATTCGATCTTGGCGCCAGCCTTTTCGAGCTGAGCCTTGAGCTTGTCGGCCTCTTCCTTGTTCACGCCTTCCTTGACAGGCTTGGGCGCGCCTTCGACGAGGTCCTTGGCTTCCTTGAGGCCCAGGCCGGTGATGGCGCGGACTTCCTTGATGACTTCGATCTTCTTGTCGCCGGCGGCGGCCAGAACGACCGTGAACTCGGTCTTCTCTTCGGCCGGAGCCGCGGCGGCGGCGGCGGGACCGGCGACCGCAACGGCGGCAGCGGCGGAAACGCCCCACTTTTCTTCCAGGAGCTTGGCGAGTTCGGCCGCTTCGAGCACGGTCAGGCTCGAGAGGTCGTCGACGATTTTCTGTAGGTCAGCCATTGATCAGTTTCCTTAAACGTATTGGTTCGAACCAGGTTGATGTTGCGAAGGGTCAGGCCGCTTCGCTCTTTGAGGCATAGGCCTGGACGACGCGCGCGAGCTTGGCCGCGGGCGCAGTCGAGAGCTGAGCGATCTTGGTCGCCGGCGCCACCAGGAGGCCGACAATCTTGCCGCGCAGCTCGTCCAGCGACGGCAGCGAGGCAAGAGCCTTCACGCCGTTCACATCCAGGACGGTTTTACCCATCGAGCCGCCGAGAATGACGAACTTCTCGTTCGCCTTGGCGAATTCGATGGCAACCTTCGGCGCCGCTACCGGATCGTCCGACGTGGCGATCACGGTCGGCCCCTTCAACAGGGAACCGATGGCAACGACATCCGTGCCTTCAAGAGCAATTTTGGCGAGACGGTTCTTCGAGACCTTCACCGACGCGCCCGCCTGCTTCATCTGCATGCGCAGCTTCTGCATCTGGGCCACGGTGAGGCCGGAATAGTGGGCGACGACTGCGACGCTGGTGGTCTTGAAGACCCCGTTCAGCGCTTCAACCGCGTCCTTTTTTGCCGCTCTTTCCACAGCAAGCTCTCTCCGGTTGGCGGCCTTCGCTTTAGCAGCGGGACCGCCGGGTTACACCCATCGCCCCGCCCAAAACCTGACCTCTGGACACCAGTCCCAAGGACACGTCGGGCAAGACGATATTGATAGCCTGCCCTCCCGAACCAGATGGCGCGGGGTGTCGAGGTTCGAACCAAATCAGCCATGGCGCCGCGACAAAGCGGCGTTGAAGCGAAATCCGGTCTTCACCCGTCTATGCAGGCTGTAAGATTAAGCTGTTGAGGAAACTTGCGTTTCTTCGCGAGCGCCTGCAGTCTCGGACAGGATCGAGGCCGTCCGGCAAGCCGGGGCCCCTGCCGCAATCCACCGAACCGATGGGTCTTCCTTCCTTTCGAGCAATCCATGCGGATGTCCTGAAAGGAATGATCTCCTACCGTATCGGGTTTTCGGAATGCGAGCACGGACGTGCCAGCAACCGCCAGCACGCCCGGAGGCGGTTCTTTAACGAGTCTTGTCCGGCTTGCCAAGAGCAAAAATCAGACCAGATGGCTACCCCGCCCAGCGCTCGCGCAAAACTGGTTCGTTACCGCCTCACCACCATGGCTTCCTTGTACGCCCTCTCCGCGCCGGCCAATCACCACGAGCGCGTGTCCGGGACAGGTCACAGCGACGGTCCACCAGCAGTCCCTCGGCTTGACGAGTGTAATGTTATAACATTACATCTCTATACAAACCTTGCGGGGCGCGAGGTGGTTTGCAGATGGGGCTCAGCGTGCGTCTTCAATTGGGTTCGGTTTCTCTGTCAGCTCTGCTGATAGCGACAGATGTTCTTGGTTTTGGTTTGGTCGACGCGCAGGCTCAGTCGCCTTCGTCATCATCCCTGTCAGCAAATTCGTTGCCCCCGGTAACCGTTGACGCACCGCAGCGGCAATCGATGGTGGGACAAACGAGGCCGTCGAATTCGCAAAGAGGCCGCAACGCCCGGACCAACAGAAATCCGCGCCCCTCGACCACGGCCGAAGCGTCCCCGCAGTCGCAAGGGCAACAGCAAATGCCGGCGACGCCGCTCAACACCAATGTGGTGACGCCCGGCGCGAGCCGCCTGGGGCTGACCCCGCGGGAGACTCCCGCGGCCGTCGAAGTGGTCGGTGCGGACACGATCCGGGAGCAAGGCTACCACACGACGATCGATACGGTGAAAGGCGCCACAGGCGTCACGGCCGGAGACGCGCCGAACGACGTGTCGTTCGCCATGCGCGGCTTCCAGGGCAGCCAGGTCAACGTGACCTATAACGGCATCAATACCGGCCCCACGGCCTTCACCGCGCTGACCATGGAGACGTTCAATCTCGATCGGGTTGAGTTCCTCAAGGGTCCGTCCTCGCTGATGTCGGGACAGGGTGCGGTTGGCGGCGCCGTCAACTACGTCACCAAGGCGCCCCATGCCGGTCCGATCACGAATGAAGCATTCGTCGGCTTCGATTCGCTCGGCAGCATCCGAACTGGATACGGCTCCGGAGGCAGCACCAACATCCGGGGACTCGACTATCGGTTCGACATCAGCGGGGCCAAGCAGAACGGCTTCATCGACGACACCTACACGAGGAACCTGCACTTCTCCGGGCAACTGGACTATCGCCTGACGGAGGCGTTCAAGGTTTTCGTCGCGACCGAATACAAGGACTACAACGCGCGAGTCTACGAAGGCACGCCGCTGGTCCCGATCGCTTTCAGCGGCCCTTTTGCGACCACGGGCATCGTATCCGGAACAAAAGTGTCTGATTACAACGGCACCAATCTAGGCGCCGTCACCATCGACGGCCGTACCCTGAAAACGAACTACAACGTGCTCGACAACCACAAGACCATCAAGGAGTCATGGGCGCGTGGCGGGTTCGAGTGGAATCTGACCAACGACGTCACGTTGATAAGTCAGGTCTACAACTACAATGCCAGCCGGGACTGGTACAACAACGAGGTCAGCGCCTTCAACGCCGCCAGCAATCTGGTCGACCGTGAACGGTTCTTCGTCCACCACAATCAGAACCTGGTCGGCAGTAATACGGATATCACGTGGAATTCCAATATACTGGGAATGGAAAACCGTCTGGTGACGGCGCTCGAGTTCTATCACCTGGATTTTACGCGACCAGGCGCGGCGAACTTTCCGGGCGATCAGGTCCCGCTGGTTGATCCCTCCCGTGGATACTACGGCCAGCTGACGACGCAACGACAGACCGCGACCATCGATAGCGTGGCTTTCAATCTCGAGGACCGCCTGAAGATTACGCCGACCTTCGCGCTGATCGGCGGTCTCCGCTTCAACCCTTTTTCGCTCGAAAGAACTTCGACAAACGTCGCGGGTGTGAGCAAGGTCGGGTTCCCGTACACCGTAAACTTTCAGCCAGTCACCGGTCGTATCGGCTACACTTGGGAAGCCATTCCGGGAATGACATTCTACAGCCAGTATGCAACCGCCAGCGACGTGTCGGCCGGCATGATTTTCTTGCTGAGCCCGACGCAGCCGCTTTCGTTATCGCCCGCCCGTAGCTACGAGACCGGCATCAAGAACCTGTTGTGGAACGGTAAGGCCGAATGGACTTTCTCGGCCTTCGATATCGAACGCAGCAACGTGTACACGGCACAAGCCGGGCAACTCCTCAACCTCGCCGGCAAGGTAAAGTCGCAGGGCGTTGAATTCGCAGCAGCGGTGCGCCCGATACCGGAGGTCAAGCTCTGGGGCAACGTCACCTACCTTCACACGCGCTATGCCGACTATGATTTCGCCGGTGGCTCGTTCTCCGGCAATACGCCGCCGAACATACCCGCGGTCGTCGTGAACGGCGGAGGCTCGTATCGTTTTCTCAACCCCGGCTGGCTCCCGGTCGAACTGGGTGTATCGGTCCGCCATGTCGGCGATCGCTACACCACCGATGCCAACACGGTCACCATGCGCGCCTACACAACGGTGGACGCTTTTGCGTTCATCGACATCCCCAAGTCACCGACGTTCCCGACCTTCAACAACACGCGCGTCGCCTTCCGGGTGCGTAACCTCACTGATACCAAATATGCGGCATGGGGCGACCCCTTCTATCCAGATCAGGTTTTCCTCGGCGCGCCGCGGACCTACGAGCTGGAGGCTTCATTCAAGTTTTGAGAAGAGGTCCGCGCCTGTTGCGTGCCCTGATTCTGGTCCATCGCTGGCTGAGTATTCCGGTCTGCCTCTTGTTCGCGATGTGGTTTGCATCCGGCATCGTGATGCACTTTGTGCCGTTTCCGGCACTTACCGAAGCCGAGCGCTTCGAAGGATTGCCGATCATCGACGTTTCCAAGGTGAGGCACAGTCCGGCCGAAGCTGTCGCGGCGAGCATGCTCAAGGGCGTCACGCGGGTACGTCTGTGGCAGCGCAGCGACGGTCCCGTGTACCTGGTGTCGGCTGCGTCCGGGACAAAGGCGCTGCATGCTGACGATTTGCGCGCGGCCGATATTGGCACCGACCAGGTGGCACTCGCCATCGCGACCGAGCATGCGCGCTTGCGCGGCCTGAATCCTGCCGCGGTTTCCCTTGTGGATCTGGCGGATCATGATCAATGGACGGTCCCGAACGGCCTCGACCGGCATCGACCTCTCTATCGCATCGCTCTGAACGATCATGCCGGTACGGAGCTGTATGTCTCTTCACGCACCGGCGAGGTCGCGAGAGACACGACGTACCGTGAGCGCGCATGGAACTACGTTGGAAGCGTCGCGCATTGGATTTACCCAACCGCGCTGCGCAAGAACTGGATGGCCTGGCACGTTGCGGTCTGGTGGTTGTCCCTCGCCGCTGTCATCGTGGCATTGTCCGGTCTGATCGTAGGCCTGCTTCGCTTCAGGCGCATGCGGGGCCGAATCGTGTCTCCTTTTCGAAAATGGCATGCCTGGCATCACTGGTTTGGATTGGCGTGCGCAGCATTCGTCACAACCTGGATTGTCAGCGGCTGGCTATCGATGGACCATGGCCGCCTCTTCTCCACCGGTGCGCTCACGAGGTCCGAGGCAGACCGGATCGCCGGCATGCCGGCATGGGGCGAATTGACGTCGAGGGCATCCGAAGCCGTTTCGCCGGCCGCCCGCGAGATCGAGTGGTTCGCTTTCGGCGGTCGCATCTTTCAACGTCGTCGAACGGGCGTTGATGCGCAGCAGCTTTCGGTCGTCGTTCCAGGACCTGCCGCTCCTTTTTCGTCGTTCTTGCAAGCCGATCAGGTCAACGCCGTCATCTCCCGCGCCGTCGGCGGCTGCTCAAGCACCGAGGTTGTCGCGCGAGATGACAAATACCTCACTGCATCCGAAATTGCGTCCGCGCCCGTATATCGCTCCATCTGCGGGGACGTGTGGTACCAGATCGACGGGGCGAACGGCGCCAATCTGGAAAAGCTTGACGCGCAGCGTCGAACCTATCGCTGGCTGTACCGCGCGCTGCACACGTTCGATCTTCCCGCCTTGATGGCGCGCCCAAGCTTACGAACGGCGGTCATTGTTCTTCTTTGCGGGTTCGGGGTTGCGTTCAGCATCACCGGAATCGTGATCGCCTGGCGGCGGCTAAGACTCGCATTTCGTTGACCGTACTGGATTGGCCACCTGCCCGAGCAAGGCGGCGACCACAAACCATCGTGATGGAGCTCCCAAGGCCATTGCGCGCGAAAACGTTACGTTATAACATTACGTATCAGCGCGATTTGGGCGAACGATGAAGATAGACCAGCCTATTCCTGTGACGATCCTCACGGGCTTCCTGGGCGCGGGGAAATCCACGCTGCTCAACGAGCTTCTGGCGAGCGAGGATTTCGCGGACACCGCGGTCATCATCAACGAGTTTGGCGACATCTCCATCGATCACGACCTGGTTCGCGTGAACAAGCGCGAACTGATGGTGACCACCACGGGATGCCTCTGCTGCACAGCTGGCAGCGACATCAGATCCTCCCTGTACGAACTTTACGACGCTCTGGAGGATCGCGCGGTCCCGCCGTTCAAGCGTGTGATTGTCGAGACGACGGGCCTTGCCGATCCGGCCCCCATCATCAACCAGATCACGCCAGGCGGGCTTCCCGCTGTCGGATTTCGGGATCATGTCGTGGCAAGATGCTTTCGACTGTCCGGCGTCGTCTGCGCCATCGACGTGAGCACCATCGAAGAGACCATGGAGCGGCACTTCGAATGCATGAAGCAGGTGGCGTTTGCGGATATTGTGGTGCTGACCAAGACGGATATTGCCGCAGGAGCCGCCGCGGCGGCCGATCTCTCCGGCCTGCTGCCGAAGATCCAACAGATCAACGCGGCCGCAGCGATCGTGGATCGTCACGGGACCAACTTCGATCTCGGATCGCTCTTTGCGCCGCGCCGCTACGTTCCCTCCGAGCAAGGGGCCGATGTTGAGGGGTGGTTGGCCCTGGAGCAGGCGCTGGCCCAACAAGGGCAGACGCACAACAATGCTTCAGGCAAAAGCCGCCATGCGGCGACCGGCATCCAGAGCCTGGCGTTGCTCGAAAGCCGGCCGGTATCGGAGCGAAATCTCGCCACCTTCATTGACCTTCTGAAGGTCGTGGGCGGTCCGCAATTGCTCCGTCTCAAGGGCCTTGTCGGACTTGAGGACGATCCGGAGCGGCCGCTCGTCGTGCACGGCGTTCAGCATGCGATCCACCAGTACCGGCTTCAGGCCTGGCCCTCGGACGATCGTCGCACACGAATGGTCGTCATCGCTCACGGACTTGACGAAGCGGTCGTCAGGAATCTGTTCGCGGCGATAACCGGCATTTCCCTGCGCGCAAAGGCGCAATTGGTGCTGACTATCGCAGGCCTCAGCCTTCTCGGCGCGGCGCTTGTCGCAGGGCTCCTGCTCACGTTGCACGACCATGCCACCGCGCAATTCCAATCAACCCCTGCCATTCAGAACCCAACGAACCACAAGCGCTGAAAAGGACAAAGTATGACCAGCGTCATCGCTCAAACGCCCGTTACCGTCCTCACCGGATATCTCGGTGCGGGAAAGACCACGTTGCTGAACCGGATCCTGACGGAAACACACGGCAAGCGCTACGCGGTCATCGTCAATGAATTCGGCGAGGTTGGCATCGACAACGATCTGATCGTCAATGCGGACGAAGAAATCTTCGAGATGAACAACGGGTGCATTTGCTGCACCGTGAGAGGCGACCTCATCAGGATTCTGGAAGGGCTCATGAAGCGTCGCGGCAAGTTCGACGGAATCATCGTGGAGACCACCGGGCTTGCCGATCCGGCCCCCGTGGCGCAAACCTTTCTCGTTGATGATGATGTCCGCCGCAACACGAAGCTGGATGCCATCGTCACGGTCATCGACGCAAAGCACCTGCTCGGAGAGATCGACCAGGCCCACGAAGCGCAGGAGCAGATCGCATTCGCCGACGTCGTCCTGCTCAACAAGACCGATCTGGCATCGGAGGCGGACCTCAAGCGCGTCGAAGCACGGATTCGCTCAATCAATCCCTATGCAACGATCCATCGCACCGAGCGCTGCGCGCTCGATCTCGAAAAAGTCCTGGATCGGAACGCGTTCGATCTCAACAGGGTCCTTGAGTTCGAGCCCGGCTTTCTGACGGAAGCTCACGACCATGAGCACGATAGCCACGTCAACAGCCTTTCATTGACGACGAATACGCCGCTCATTCCCGAGAAGTTCTTTCCCTGGATGCAGGAGATCGTTCGCCAGTTCGGAACCGATATTTTGCGGTTGAAGGGAATCATCCAATTCCAGGACGATCCCGATCGCTTCGTGATCCAGGGCGTCCACATGTTGCTCGAAGGAGACCATCAACGACCATGGAGGTCCGACGAGCCGAGAACGAGCCGTCTGGTCTTTATTGGGCGCGACTTGCCGCACGATGTCTTGAAGGCAGGCTTTGAGCAGTGTCAGGCTCCAAGTCACTGATTGCAGGAACCGGCAGGCATCGGATCACCGGAGTTGATCCGTTGCCACGTCGTGCCGCCAGCCATCTCAGATCCATTCGGACGCCAAACGCATGCCAAAGATCGCTCAACCTTTGGGCCGGATCCAAAAGGCCGGTTATTTTCAGGCAGTCCAGCAATTGAAGCTGCAAGCGCGGAGGCTTTTGGGCCTGTCGGATGACGTGACCGTCTCGGTCAGCGAGTTGAGCTGTCGAGAGCCGGGATGTCCCGATGTGGAAACCGTCATCGCGATCTTGAGAGCGGGTGAGACCCCAAGAATTGCAAGAGTTCATCGATCAATTCCGGACGTCACGCTCGATGACCTCAAGGCAGCGCTTGATCTGAAGCCTGGTACCTGAACCGCTTTCCGAGCGAGGGTTGGATCCGGCTTGAGTTCCCCGGCATTTTTCTACTTTGCATGGGGTTGTTTTCGCGATTTTGAGTCCGCGATCTCGCCTGGAAGCAGCCCTTAGTTCGACATGACGATCCCGCGCAGCGTCGCCTCAGTCGGGCCACCGTTGGTGCGCTCCTCCTCGATCCATTGATTGATCCAGGCCACGTGCTCGGCCTCTTCGGCGAAGAACTCTGCTGCCAGCACCCGGATCTCGGGATCATCGGTGCCGTCGTGAACCGATTTGTAAAACTCGTATCCGGCGGTTTCGCTGGCGAGCGCGACCTCGAGCGCTTCGTTCTTGGCCAGAAACGGATCGGCCGCCCAGATCGCGGCGGTTTCCGGGCTTTCAAGATCCGGCCACTTGTAGGCGTCGGGAAGCATCACGGGAATGTTGCGAAACCCGGCCCGTGCACGGGCGTCGCCCAGATGCATCCGCGAATAGTCCGACAATCGCCGGAACAGCGAGCCAACGTCCTTGTTGCCGTAGCTCTGCATGGCGTCAGCGAGCTGGTCGAAGCGCAACATCGCCTCTTCCTCCAGTTTGATGGCGTAGGCGAGAAACTCCTCGACGGAATTCATGGACCGGCTCCCCTTTACGATGACATGTCGCGGTTTCAGGAGATGGAAGCCTCGCCTGTCGGCAGCGGGTTCTTCTGCAGCCACTCCTCGCGTGTGATCCAGGCCTCGAGCACCTGCACATGCTCTGCTTCTTCCTGGAAAAATTCCTTGGCCGCCGCGCGAATGTCCTGATCCCGGGTGGTGCCGGCGATCGAATAATAGAATTCATATCCGCGCCGCTCGCCGACCAGTGCCGCCCGCAGCGCATCCAGACGGGAGAGCGACGGATCGCCAGCCCACAAGGCCGTGCGCTCGGGCGTCTCATGGTCGGGCCATGCGTAGTCGGGCGGAATGAATTTTGCGATGTCGGTCGACGCGGCGCGCTTTCGGGCTTCGGCGAGATGGAGCCGTGAGAAGCCCGCCAGCTGCTCGAACAGCTTCGCCACCTCGTGATTCCCGCAGGCTTCCATCGACTTCGACAGTTTATCGAAATGCAGCGCGGCGTCCTCCTCGACCTTGACGGCAAAGCCGTGGAATTCTTCCAGCGAAGCAATTTGCACGCCGCCCTTGTAGATCTTGGCGGCGGGCGTGAGATAGGGCGCCTGCGCCGGCAGCGTCTTGTCACCTTCGAAAGACACGATGATGTCTTCGTTTCGTACGAAGCACTGGCATGCGAGTCGATAACGCGGCGGCATGTCGTTGACCTCGGCCGCGACGATTTCCTCCTTCGTGATCTTGCCAAGCTGGCGCAGCATTTCCTTTTCTTTTTCGGTCAGTGCGATGCCGTGCTTGCGGTTTCCGGAGGCCAGATGCTTGACCTCGACAAGGCAGGAGCCGCATTCGCCGTCCTGGCAGTCGAACGGAATGGGAATCTTGTGAGCCTTGGCAACAGCCAGAATGGTGCCGCGGTCGCCGGCTATCGCATAGACGGTGATGTCCCGCGCCATGACGGGCGAAGAAAATGTAACGTTACTCATCGCATCCTCCTGTGTTGACGCGGCCTGTGGCTGTTTCTCGAAGTTGCGGCGAATAACGCCACGGCAAGTTGGTTCGCAGAAACGCCCATCAGGCCACCGTCAGGGTCGCCCGCCAACATCTCAGCAACTCGTGTGCCAATCTGGAAAAGCCTGTTGGGCTAGGCGGTTAACCGTTCGGAGGGTCGCCCGCCGATAAAAACGGATATGGACCGTGTGCGACTTTGTCGGACTTGCAACAGCTGGATCTGCCGTGTTTCGCTTGTCGATCAAATGAACCGGCAAGTCGGCAAGCCGTGCGGCCCGCCCGCGATCCAGCACGTCAAGCCATCCCTTGTTTAGCGATTTGTGTCGGGGGCTGCAGTAAACCGCTGAAGGGCCGCGGCGCGGATCAGCCGAGCGGCACCGCGTAAGGCAGCTTCTTGCCGGCAAAGAACGCGTCGAGATTGGCGATCACGCAGTCCTGCATCGCGACGTGCGATTCCAACGTATGGCCGCCGATGTGCGGCGACAGGACGACGTTGGGCAGCGCGGTCAGCGCGTCGGGCGCCTGCGGCTCCTTCGCGAACACGTCGAGGCCGGCGCCGGCGATGGTCTGGTCGGTCAGCGCCTTGACCAGCGCCTGCTGGTCGATCACCGAGCCGCGCGAAATGTTGACGACGTAGCCGTCCTTGCCGAGCCTGTTCAAGATATCGGCGTCGACGGCGTGGTTGGTATCGTCTCCCGCGCGCACCGCCACCATCAGGACGCTGCACCATTCAGCGAGCGCACCGAGCGTCGGAAAATAGCGATAGGGAACGTCGTGCCGGCTGCGGCTGAAATAGCCGACCTCGGTCTCGAACGCCGCGACGCGCGCCGCGATCTTGCGACCGATCTCGCCCATGCCGTAGACGCCGATCTTGCGGCCCAGCATGCCCGCCGGGGTGCGCATCATCGGCGAGGGCTTTGCGGCGGCCCAGCTGCCGCTCCGAACGTAATCGTCGGCCGGAAGCAGCCGCCGCGTCGCCGCCAGCATCAGGGTCACCGCAATGTCGGCAACGGAAGCCGCATTCGCCCCCGGACTGTGGCCGACAGCGATGTTGCGTGTTGCCGCAGCCGCCAGGTCGACGCCATCATAGCCGGTGCCGTAACAGACGATCGCGCCGAGTTTCGGCAGCAGGTCCATCATCTCGCCGCCAAGCGACCTGCCGCCGGCTGCGATCATCGCGCGCACATCCGCAAGCTGTTCGGCGGAAAAGACGTCGTTGGGCGGCTTGCCGGCGGCGTTCAGGATTTCGAACCGCTCGCCAAAACGTTCCAGCTGGGCCTTCGGGAAACGCGAATAGACCAGGACCTTCTCGGGCATTGTTCTTCTTTCTTCTCAACCGGCGCAGCGACGATTACGCAACCAACCGTCAAACGCAAAGGGCGGAACCGGTCGCCCGATTCCGCCCTGCAATATTCACGTAACGTGCCAGCAGCTAGCCGAGCAGCGTGCCCGGCTCGACCTTGACGCCCGGACCCATGGTGGAGGAGACCGCCACGCGCTGGATGTAGGTGCCCTTGGCGCCGGCAGGCTTGGCCTTCGACACCGCATCCGCGAGCGCCTTGACGTTCTGCACCAGCTTCTCTTCCGAGAACGAGGCCTTGCCGACGCCGGCCTGCACGATACCGGCCTTTTCGACGCGGAACTCGACCGAGCCGCCCTTGGCGCCCTTCACGGCGGTGGCGACGTCCATCGTCACGGTGCCGATCTTCGGGTTCGGCATCATGCCGCGCGGGCCGAGCACCTTACCGAGGCGGCCGACCAGCGGCATCATGTCCGGGGTGGCGATACAACGATCGAAATCGATGTTGCCGCCCTGCACCTTCTCGACCAGGTCTTCGGCCCCGACGACGTCAGCCCCTGCCGCCTTGGCTTCTTCCGCTTTGGCGCCGCGGGCGAACACGCCGACGCGCAGCGTGCGGCCGGTGCCGTTCGGCAGGTTGACCACGCCGCGGACCATCTGGTCGGCGTGGCGCGGATCGACGCCGAGATTGATCGCGATCTCGATCGTCTCGTCGAATTTCGACTTGGCGCGCTCCTTGACCATCTTGATGGCCTCATCGAGCGTGTAGAGCTTCTCGCGGTCGACACCCTCGCGGGCCTTGCTCAAACGTTTTCCGATTGCCATGACCCGTTACCCCGCAACTTCCAGACCCATCGAACGGGCGGAGCCCTCGACCATCTTCATGGCCGAATCGATGGAATCGCAATTGAGATCCTTCATCTTCTTCTCGGCGATCTCGCGCACCTGCGCGCGGGTCACCTGCCCGGCCTTGTCACGGCCCGGCGCTTTCGAACCGGACTGGATTTTTGCGGCCTGCTTCAGGAAGTGGGACATCGGCGGCGTCTTCAATTCGAAGGTGAAGGAACGGTCCGCATAGATGGTGATGATCACCGGGATCGGGGTGTTCTTTTCTTCCTTCTGCGTCTGCGCGTTGAACGCCTTGCAGAATTCCATGATGTTGAGACCGCGCTGACCAAGCGCGGGACCGATCGGGGGCGACGGATTCGCCGCGCCCGCCGGCACCTGCAATTTCAGGTATCCGGTCACTTTCTTTGCCATTTATCACTCCTGTTGTGCCGGCCGGGGCCGGCGGTTTCAGGGTCCGTGGTTCGGTTCAAGAGCGGTTGGCGACCGCCCTCTTCCTCCCACGGCCTCTCAAAGGCGTCGCCGCCTCCACTCTCGTCATGCCCGGGCTTGACCCGGGCATCCATCCCTCCTCGTAAAGTGCTTTGTTACGAAGCAGATGGATTGCCGGGTCATCTAGCGCGAAGACGCGCTTCGCGCTTTGGCCCGGCAATGACAGCATCGATCAGACCTTCTCGACCTGACCGAATTCCAGTTCGACAGGCGTGGCGCGGCCGAAGATCGACACCGCGACCTTCACGCGCGAACGCGCCTCGTCGATTTCTTCCACCACGCCGGAGAACGACGCGAACGGGCCATCGGCCACGCGGACGTTCTCACCGATCTCGAACGACACCGAGGCCTTCGGACGTTCAACGCCTTCCTGCACCTGGTGCAGGATCCGCATCGCCTCGGATTCGGAGATCGGCATCGGCTTGTTTTCAGCGCCGAGGAAGCCCGTCACCTTGGGCGTGTTCTTGATGAGGTGAAACGCCTCGTCGGTCAGCTTCATCTTCACCAGCACGTAGCCCGGGAAGAACTTGCGCTCCGCATCGATCTTGCGGCCGCGGCGCACCTCGGTGACCTTCTCCGTCGGCACCAGCACCTGCTCGAACAGGTCCTCGAGACCGCGCTGCTTCGCCTGTTCCTTGATCGATTCCGAAACCTTCTTTTCGAAATTCGAATAGGCGTGAACGATATACCAGCGCTTGTCCATGGATTGGGTTCCGATGCTCATCAGTGGACGCCCAGCAGGAAGGTGACGATGTAGCGGATGATCAGATCCGAGATGAAAAAGAAGATCGAGGCCAGTGCGACCATCACGAACACCATGATCGTGGTGATCGTCGTCTCGCGGCGCGTCGGCCAGGTGACCTTGGCGGTCTCCGAGCGCACTTCCTGAAGGAATTTGAACGGGCTGAAAGCCATCGTTGGTTACCGCGTCCTTGGTGAGACGATTGTGATTTAAGCTAAACCGAACAAGCCCTCTCGCGCCCAGCCCTCTCTCGAAGGTTGAGCGCCAAGCGGGCTCGATTGTTCGGGGGAATTCAAAGCCGCGCCGGATATCCGCGATAAGCGGGCCGGCTGCAGGTGGGCGGGTATCTACTGCCCGGCGGGCAAAAGGTCAAGGTACGGGGTGCCGCGGCCGCCCGATCCGGACCCTTTTGCCGACGCCCCTGCCCGAAACGCCCCCCGCCATTGGTTAATCCCCGGTAGTCCCATTACTCAAATGTTCGTATCCCCACGATCCCGATCTTAAAAGCTGTTGGCTAGTCTGGGGGCACCATAGGGAGCAAGAGAACCATGGCCCGGCTGCATTCAGGCCAAGACCAGGAAAGATTTTCGGGCGAGACGGCCTGGACCGTTCTCGACGCGGCGAACGACCTCGGCGACAGCATGACGGTCGATGCGTGCCGGCGGGTGATCGACGCCGATCTGCGGGGCGAAGCCCCCGCCCGGTCGGACGTTGCCGTCCTCAACGCATTCTTCGCATAGGGCTCCGGCAAAACGCCAAAAAGCCAGCCCAAGCCATTGACCAGGCGGTCATTTTGCACGCCGGCCCAGCCAAACGCGTTTGCGGGCCACGCCGCCCCCCTGGATTTCCAAAGCCGTTCACGAAATTGACCTCGCTCAAATGGCCGGGTCGCCCGCCCCCTAACGTTCCCCAGCGTGCCTTGGTGGCACGTCGAATCCGGGCTGGGATGAATGCGGGTCGCGCTTGCACTGCCACCGTCGACGCGGGATTTGCGGCTGGACCTGTTCCGGGGCCTCGCCAACTGGCTGATGTTCCTTGGCCATGTCTCCACCAGCGTCCTGGCCTGGTTCTCGTTCCGGAACTACGGTTTCAGCGATGGCGCCGATCTGTTTGTGTTCATTTCCGGCTACACCTCGGCCCTGGTGTTCGGCCGGCGCATGCTCGAGCGCGGTTTTGTGTTCGGAACGACGCGGCTGCTGCGCCGGGTCTGGCAGATCTATTGCGCCCACATCCTGCTGTTCGTGATCTATCTGGCTTCCGTCCATTTCCTGGCCGGCCGCTTCAACGCGCCCGGCCTCATCGACCGTTTCAATGTCGCGCCGCTGTTGAACGCACCGGTCGAAACCATCATCCAGGGGCTGTTGCTCCGCTACAAGCCGCTGAACCTCGACGTGCTGCCGCTCTATGTCGTGCTGATGGGCGCTTTTGCGCCGGTGCTCTGGCTGATGCTGAGATACCCCAACTGGGTCATGCTGGGATCCGCCTTGCTGTATCTCAACGCCCGGCAATTCGGCTGGAACCTGCCCTCTTATCCGTCGGGCGTCTGGTACTTCAATCCGTTCACCTGGCAGCTTCTGTTCATGCTCGGCGCGTGGCTGGCGCTCGGTGGAGCGACGACGATGCATTTCCTGGTGCGCTCAAGGACGGTCCTCGTTATCGGGCTGGTCTATTTGCTGTTCGCCGCCGTCATGACGCTGGCCGGGCAGTTGCCGCAGCTTCAGACCGCACTGCCGCGCGCCCTGTTTGAAGCCTTCAACCCAAACGACAAGACCAACCTGGCCCCCTACCGCTTCCTGCACCTCGCCATCGTCATCATTTTGGGCGCGCGATTCATCCCGATCGATGCCCCGGGGCTGCGGGCCGCCGTCTGGAAGCCGCTGATCAAATGCGGCCAGCAATCGCTCGAGGTGTTTACCGTCGGCATCTACCTCGCATTCATTGGCTATTTTATCCTGACGACGACCTCCAACAGCATCGCCGCACAATTGCTCGCTGGAATCACCGGCATCACCATCATGACGGCCGTCGCCTACTATCGGTCCTGGTCGAAGCGGGTCGAAAAGCAGCCGCATGCCCACGCCGGTCCGCCGGCCGCGGACCAATCCGACGGATCGCAGCCCGGCGTCCAGCAAGACCGCCGGCCATCGTCGAAATTGAACTTAAGTGCTTGATTTAGCTGGCAGGAGTGGCAGGGCTCGAACCTGCGACCCCCGGTTTTGGAGACCGGTGCTCTACCAATTGAGCTACACTCCTGCAGGGAACCGGCGCATGCGTCGGTTCGCGCCGTTTCAAGCATAGGGCATACCCCGATTGCAAGGGCGAAGCAGCTTGCGGCCTATCCAAAGCACGCCTTCTGCGCCAGACTTGGGTTTCACGAACAACACGACCAGAACAACAAGAGCATCGGGAGAGACCATGAACGCCCAGACCGCCGCCCGGCAGACGTCCGCCCCCCAGACCCCCTCTCTCCCCACGGCCAAGCCCGAATCGATCGGGCTTTCGGGCGCCCGCCTGCAGCTTATGTCGGACGCCTTCAAGCGCGAGGTCGACAAGGGCACCCTGCCCGGCGCCACCGTGCTGGTGGCGCGGCGCGGCCAGATCGGCTGGTTCGACGCCATCGGCCGGCAAAGCCCGGCCGCCAGCGCGCCGATGGCGCATGACAGCCTTTTTCGCATTTTTTCGATGACCAAGCCGATCGTCTCGGTCGGCATCATGATGCTGGTCGAGGACGGTCACTTCGTGCTCGGCGATCCCGTCGCCAAATTCATTCCGGAGTTCGCCGACCAGAAGGTCGGCGTCGAGAACGACGGCAAGCTCGACCTCGTCCCCATCAAGCGGCCCATGACCGTTCAGGACCTGCTGCGGCACACCTCGGGGCTCACCTACGACCACACCGGCAACGGCCCGGTGCAGAAAATCTATCAGGAGTCGCGGCTGCGCAGCCGCAAGATCACCAATGCCGAGCACGCCACCCTGATCGCCGGCATGCCGCTGATGTGCCAGCCCGGTGCGGAATGGAACTACAGCCGCTCGACCGACGTGCTCGGCCGCATCATCGAGGTTGTGTCCGGCCAATCGCTCGGCGCCTTCCTGACCGAACGCATTTTGGCGCCGCTACAGATGGCCGAAACCGCCTTCCACACCCCGGAAACCAATGCGGGCCGTCTCGCCGAACCGTTCGCGACTGATCCGTGGAACGGCGACAAGGTGCAACTCTTCAATATGCTGGAAAAACCCGCGATGGAATCCGGCGGCGGCGGACTGGTCTCGACCACCATGGACTATGCGCGCTTCTCGCAGATGCTGCTCAACGGCGGCACGCTCGACGGCAACAGGATCATCGGCCGCAAGACGCTGGAACTGATGGCCTCGGATCATCTCACCGCCGGCGTCAAGGTCGACTCGCCGCTGATGCCGCCCGGCCACGGGTTTGGCCTCGGCTTTGCCGTTCGCACCCACCGCGGCGTGGCACCTTTCCCGGGCTCGCCCGGCCAGTTCTTCTGGAGCGGCATGGCCGGCACGTTCTTCTTCATCGATCCTGCGGAAGACCTGTTCACCGTGTTCATGATGCAGGGTCCCGGCCAGCGCGAATACATCCGGAATTTGCTGCGGGACCTGGTCTACGCGGCGGTGGAGTGAGCCGACGCCACACGCCTCTCTCCTCGTCATGCCCGGGCTTGTCCCGGGCATGACGACGATCTAACTGCGACGCCTCAGCTGATCGTCGCCCCGCCATCGATCACAATCGTCTGACCGGTCATGAAATCGCCGGCCTTCGATCCCATCAGCACCGCGGCGCCGGCGATCTCATCGGGAATACCGATGCGCAGCAACGGCGAGCGCGCCGTGGAGGCCTTCAGCGTCTCCGGATTGTCCCACAGCGCCTTCGCAAAGTCGGTCTTGATCAGGCCGGGCGCGATGCAATTCACGCGGATGTTGTGCTTGCCATATTCGCAGGCCAGATTGCGCGCGAGCTGCATGTCGGCGGCCTTGGAGATCGCGTAAGCACCGAGCACCGTCGAGCCCTTGAGGCCGCCGATCGAGGACACGATCACGATCGAGCCGTCCTTGCGCTCGATCATCTGCGGCACCACCATGTTGATCAGCCAGTTGTTGGCGACGATGTTGTTGTCGAGAATCTTGCGGAACTGATCGTCCGAAATGCCGCCGAGCGGGCCGTAATAGGGATTGGACGCGGCATTGCAGACCAGCACGTCGATCTTGCCGAAGGCGCGGTTGGATTCGTCAACCAGGTGCTGCAGGTTTTCCTTGCTCGAGATATTCGCGGCGATCGAGACTGCGGTGCCCTTGCCGAACTTGTCGTTGATCTCCTTGGTGACCTCATCGCAGACGTCCTGCTTGCGCGAAGAGATCACGACCTTGGCGCCGTGCTCGGCCATCCGCTCGGCGATGGCGCGGCCGATGCCGCGCGTGGAGCCGGTGATGACGGCGACTTTTCCGGTCATGTCGAACAAGCTCATGTCTCTCTCCCCGATGTTGATCCGGCGCGATGCCGGCTTTGTCTTTGAATGGAGCTAAGCAGCCTTTGCGGCCGTCGACAACTCGCGGCTTACGCGAGTTTCGTTTCCGGCGGCGAAACCTCCGGTCCGGCCGGCTGATGCATCGCGTTGTGCGAAGCGTCCGCGATCCAGGGCTGCTGGTTGACCATCGGCAGCCGCCATCCGGTATAGCTGGCGCTCGCGATGTGATCGAGCCGCGTCACCGAGCAATTGTCGATGTCGAAGGCGAGGCCCTTGTCCGGCTGGCCGCCGAGCGCGAGCGCGATGGCAGCCCTGATGGTGCCGCCATGCGCGACGGCGATGATCTCCCTGCCCGCCTGCGCGGTGGTGATCTGTTCGATGGCGCCGCAGACGCGGCGATAGAGGTCCATGAAACTCTCGCCGCCGGGCGCGGGTTCGTCGATCCCGGTGAGCCAGTGGGTGCCGACCGGCAGGCTGGCGTAAAACGCCGCGCGGTTCATGCCCTGCAATTCACCGAGATGCTGTTCGGCGAACGCGTTGACATGCGGCATATCGGACGGTTTGGGATAGCCGGCGGCCCAGATTGCCTGCGCGGTCTGATGCGTGCGCTGCAGGTTGCTTGCGTACCAGACCGCGTTGCGCGGCAGAATTTTTCCGACCGCATCGAACACCACACGGTCGCTGGTGTCGCAGGCCAGATCCTTCTGTCCGTAGATGCAACCGGCGTCTTCGCGGACCGGCGCGTGGCGGATCCACCACCATCGCGTCGTCACCACCTGCGGTTTGTCTGCATTGGACATCGGCAAAACCCTTCAATACTGTTCATTGTCGCTGTACGTCAGAGCAAGCAACGTCTCAAGCCACTTTGCCAGCCAAAGATTTGGGCGTTGTTCTCGGGCGTTTGAAATCTTGTTTGAATTCCGCAAGGCGGCAGACGCCGACGCGCAAAATATCAGAGGGAGAAACCCATGGGCCGCCTCGAAGGCAAATCCGTCGTCATCACCGGAGCCGGCAGCGGCATTGGGCGAGCCGCATCGGTGCTGTTCGCCAAAGAGGGCGCGAAACTGATCATCGTCGACAAGACCGATGGCGTGAAGGAAACCGCCAAACTCGTCAGCGATGCCGGCGGCACCGTCGAGGCCGTAATGGCGGATGCGGGTTCCGAGAGCGACGTCAAGGCCTTCATCGACAAGGCGGTTGCGAAATACGGCCGGCTCGATGCGATCTGGGCCAATGCCGGCGTCAGCGGCGGGCTGGTGCCGCTCGCCGAGCAGACCGTCGAACACTGGCAGGAAGTGTTGCGCGTCAATTTGATCGGGCCGTTCCTCGCCATCAAGCACTCGATGCCGCACATGATCAAACAAAAATCCGGCTCGATCGTCTGCACCGCTTCCGTCGCGGGCCTGAAGGCCGGCGCCAGCGGCCATCCCTATGGCGCCAGCAAGGCCGGCGTCATCAGCCTGGTGCAGACCACCGCCTACTCGCTGTCCGGCACCGGCGTGCGTATCAACGCGGTGTGCCCGGGCCTGATCGAGACCGGCATGACCAAGCCGGTGTTCGACCGCGCCAAGGAGCGCGGCACCGCCGACAAGATCGGCCAGCTCAATCCGCTGAAGCGCGCCGGCCAGCCGCATGAACTGGCGGCGATGGGATTGTTCCTTGCGAGCGACGACGCGTCCTATGTCAACGGCCAGGCGATTCCGGTCGACGGTGGCCTCACCGCCTCGATGCCGTATGCTGGCAAGCCTATTTGATCGACGATCACAACCCGTCGGGCGGCAGGCCAGAGCTCTCCGCTGCCAGCGCGCGGTGGCGGATGCGCTCGCGGTAGAACGCATAGAGGCCGGAGGCTACGATGATGGACGCGCCCAGCACCATCATCGCGTCGGGCACGTCGCCGAACACGAGATAGCCCAGCAGCATTGCCCAAAGCAGCGCGGAATAGCGGAACGGCGCGACCGCCGAGATGTCGCCGGTGCGCAGCGCGCTGATGATGCACTGGTATCCGATCAGGAGCAGCACCGAGGTGAACGCCAGCAGGCCGAGCGCGTGCGTCGAGGGCGGCGTCCAGCCACCGAGCGGAATGAAGATGAGACCGCCCGCCGAGGTCACGGTAATCGTCGTCAGCAAGGTGATGAACAGCGATGGAATGTGCGCGGGAATCCTTCGCGTCGCGAGATCGCGCAACGCGCAGAACGCCACGGATAGAAGCGCGAGCAAAGCAAACTGGTTGAAGCCGACAAGCCCCGGCCGCACGATGATGAGTACGCCGACGAAGCCGGCGCCGATCGCAGACCAGCGGCGCCAGCCGACCGGCTCGCCAAAGATCAGCGCGGCGCCGAGCGTGATCGCAAGCGGCAGCGCCTGAAAAATCGCGGAAGTATTGGCGAGCGGCAGGTGAACCAGCGCCGCCATAAATGAGATGGTGCCGCCGATCTCGCCGCAGACGCGCAGCGCAACGGGCTTGAGCATCAGCGTGCGCAGCGGACGCAACGCCCCCTGATACCAGGCAAAGGCCGCGACCAGCAGGATCGCGAAAATGCCGCGAACCAGCATCACCTGGCCAAAATTCATTTCCGACGTCACAGACTTGGTGATGCTGTCGTTCGTCGTGAAGGCCGCCATGGCGACGGCCATCAGCAGGCTGCCGCGGATATTCGGGGAGAGAGCCAAGGAACGGCGCGCGTCAGGTCGCGCCGGCCTTCTGCGCGTATTCCCAGGAGGCTTTCGACAGCGGCACGGTGCGCGCCGCCGACTCCAGCGCCTTGGCGTTGGCTGCGGTGCCGTCGCGCACGCGCCCGGCAATGCCCTGCGTGATGCCGGCGAGGCGGAACAGATTGTAGGCAAAATACCAGTTCAGGTCAGGCACGGCGCTGCCGGTGACGTTGCAGTAAATCTGCGCGGCCTCTTCCAGGCTCGGAATGTTGAGTGCCTTGAGATCGGCATTGACGAGGCCCGGCATGGTCCACTGCATCAGGAGATAGGTGAAGTCGGCCATGGGATCGCCGAGCGTCGACAGTTCCCAGTCCAGCACCGCCTGCACGCGCGGTTCCGTCGCATGGAAAATCATGTTGTCGAGACGGTAGTCGCCATGCACCACCGACGCGCGCGCCTGCGCCGGTACGGTCTTGGGCAGCCATTCGGCGAGCTTTTCGAATTCCGGAATGTGCTGGGTTTCAGAGGCGCGGTACTGCTTGGTCCAGCGGTCAACCTGGCGGGCAAAATAATTGCCGGGCTTGCCGAAATCGCCGAGCCCGATTTTCTCGGGGTCGAAGACATGGAGGTTGGCCAGCGTCTCGATCTTGCTGGTGAAAATCTTGCGACGCGCGTCCGGCGTCTGGCTGGGCAGCGTCGGATCCCAGAACACCCGGCCCTCTTCCATCGACATGATGTAGAAGGCGGAACCGATCACGGCGTCGTCGGTGCACAGCGCATAGGCTTTGGCGACCGGAAAGCCCTGCTTGCCCAGCGCGGCGATGACGCGGAACTCGCGATCCACCGCATGCGCCGACGGCAGCAGTTTTCCGAACGGCTTTCGCCGCATCACGTAGGATCGGCCGGGGGTTTCGATCTTGTAGGTCGGGTTGGACTGGCCGCCCTTGAACTGCAGGACCTTCAGCGGCCCCTGATAGCCCTCGACATGCTCGCGCATCCAGCCGTCGAGGTTCGCCTCGTTGATGCGATGGCGCTCCTCGACTTCCTTGGTGCCCGAGAACTCTTCGTCTTTCCTGACGCCGTCGGCCACGATGACGCTCCCTTACATTTCTTCTTGAACCTTGGGGAGCGCCATCTCCGGCCTCCCGCTAATGGGTAGCGTTTGCATACTTCCGAAGTTCAAGTCTGGCAATGGCGCGATTGTGCACCTCGTCCGGACCGTCGGCGAGGCGAAGCGTCCTGATATGGGCGTAATCCTTTGCCAACCCGGCATCGTCGGAAACGCCGCCGCCGCCATAGGCCTGGATGGCGTTGTCGATGATCTTCAGCGCCATGTTCGGCGCCGTGACCTTGATCATCGCGATCTCGGCCTGCGCCGTCTTGTTGCCGACCTTGTCCATCATGTCGGCGGCCTTGAGGCACAACAGGCGGTTCATCTCGATATCGGCGCGGGCTTCGCCGATGCGCTGCTCCCATACCGAGTGCTCGATGATCTTCTTGCCGAACGCGGAGCGTGACGCCAGCCGCTTGACCATCTTCTCCAGCGCCTCCTCGGCCTTGCCGATGGTGCGCATGCAGTGGTGGATGCGGCCCGGACCGAGCCGGCCCTGCGCGATCTCGAACCCTCGACCTTCGCCGAGCAGGATGTTCTCCTTCGGCACGCGGACGTTCTCCAGCAGCACCTGGGCGTGGCCGTGCGGCGCGTCGTCGAAGCCGAACACCGGCAGCATCTTTTCCACCTTGATGCCGGGGGTGTCGAGCGGCACGAGGATCTGCGACTGCTGCTGGTGCTTGGCCGCCTTGAAATCGGTCTTGCCCATCAGGATCGCGATCTTACAGCGGGGATCACCGACGCCCGACGACCACCATTTGCGGCCGTTGATGACGTAATGATCGCCGTCCTTTTCGATGCGGGTTTCGATATTGGTCGCATCCGATGAGGCCACCGCCGGCTCGGTCATCAGGAAGGCGGAGCGGATCTCGCCTTCCATCAGCGGCTTCAGCCATTTCCGCTTCTGCTCCTTGCTGCCGTAGCGGATGAACACTTCCATGTTGCCGGTATCGGGCGCCGAGCAGTTGAACACTTCCGAGGCCCAGGAAATGCGGCCCATTTCTTCCGCCAGCGGCGCGTATTCCAGGTTGGTCAGTCCCGCTCCGCGGAACTCGTCGTCCTCATGCGCGTTCGGCGGCATGAACATGTTCCAGAGGCCCTCGGCTTTCGCCTTCTTCTTCAGTTCCTCGAGGATCGGGATCACCTTCCAGCGCGGGCCCTCGGCATCCTGCTGGTCGTAGATCGGTACCGCGGGACGGACATGCGTCTTCATGAACGCTCGCACGCGGTTCAGCCATTCCGTCTGCTTCTCTGACATATCGAAGTTCATGGGACGCTCCTCGGCTCGTGGGATTTCTAAGATTTTGTTCGCACTGTCTGCCCGTCGCCGCCGGCCCGCAAGCCATTTGGCAGGGACTGCGACAGTCCGGCCCGGTGGAAATTGCGACACGTTCGCAAACGTGAATTGACATTCTCGCCTCTTCAAACGATAGTTTCATACAAGTGTTTGAATTGCAACTACCTGAGCGGGGGCCAGATATGCCGAGCGATCAGACCCGGTCCGCCATCCTTGCCGCCGCCGAACGGCTTTATGCCGATCGCGGTTTCGGCGACGTGACGCTGCGCGACATCGTCGCCGAAGCGAACGTCAACCTCGCCGCGGTCAACTATCATTTCGGCTCGAAGGACGAACTGATCGCCGAACTGTTCGTCAGCCGCAGCCTCGCCACCAACCGCGAACGGCTGAATGAATTGAAGCAGGCCGAAGAGAGCGGCGGCGGTCACGCGCCGATCGACGCCATATTGCGCGCGCTGGTCGGCCCCACGCTGCGCGGCTGCCTTGGCCCCGACCGCGAGGGCTCGACCGCGGCGCGCTTCATGATCCGCGCCTCGATCGAGTCGGTGGCGCCGATCCGCCGCATCAAGAACCGCGAGGTCGACCATCTGCGCAAATTCATCGCGGCGATGCGCCGCGCGATGCCGGGCCGCGACGACGCCGATCTGTACTGGGGTCTGCATTTCGCGCTGGCGATGTCGCACCACACGATCCGCGAAAAAGAACGGCTGACGAAATTGTCCGAAGGACAATGCGACCTCAACGACGTTCAGGCGATCATAGACCGCGTGGTTTCCGTCTCGGTGATGGCGCTATCCGGCGGCGAGGCGCCGGCGAAGAAGGCGGTCGCCCGGTCGCCCTCGCCGCAGGGCAGGCTGACGCGGCAGGATCTCTGAAGCCAAGTTCGTGTCCCCGGGAAAGCAACGAACGCGCTGGCACACTTCAGGCACATCATGACCGATCATCGTTGAAGTCTTTCCGGAAGTCAGTAACAGGCGAAGGTTCAGCGTATCGGCGAGCGCCAGAAAGTCCTCTAACCAGATCAGTTCCGTCGGTCATGCCAACCAGCATCGCCAATTTCTGGATTGGCATTGGTATGCCGCCCAAGTGCGGACCTGAACCAGACGCCGCGCCCTCTCCTCGTCATTCCGGGGCGCGCGAAGCGCGAACCCGGAATGACCGGAAGAGAAAGATCAGACGACCTTCTTTTCCCAGCGAGCATGCCTCTAATCCCGGCGTCGCGGCGGATATTCACGCTTCAGGCGGGCAACTTCTTCGTCAGAAGCATTCAAGAGCTCCAATGCAGCCGGGGTCAGCGGGCCACCACCGCACATTCCCATGACGGCATCGACGCGCCCTTTGTGGATCACCCGCCTGTTTTCGGAGTCCAGTACCTTCGATGGATCGGCCGATTCATTCGGATCGGCACCAACGACGGTGGACTTGCCGCGAGGCCACCAATGCGCCGCCGGACGGTCGCCGCAGCTGCCATCGCACCATTCCCGCAGCACAATGAAAGCCTTCCTATCAACGGAAGCGTTGGGCAAACGACCTTTCCAGACTTCGACATGATCGAAGACAAGCATGCTGAACGGAGTATTCGTCTTGCGAGGGTCGGATAGATAGCGCGCCGAGGCGAGGCGCCCACGAAATATGATGGGTGTCCGCTCCAGCCGAGCAAGCACAGCGCGGGCCTCTAAATCCTGACGTTGCCGTTCTGCCGGAGCCTCGACGCCATCAGCGGCCTGAAATAGATGGCTCCCCAGAACGGGGCAATCGAACGCATCCGCCTCCGTGGGGCAGACGAACGCACCAAACAAAAGGGCCGCGGCGAGGAAGCGGCGCATTTCATTTCTCGATGTGTTGGCGGGACAGCTCGGTTCCCGTGCTAGACGATCTTCTTCTCCCGCAGCGCTTCCAGCTTCGCTGCATCGTAGCCGATCGTCGCCAGCACGTCCGCGGTATCGGCGCCGAGCAGCGGCGGCGCGCGATAATCTTTTACCGGGGTACCGGAGAAGGTGATGGCGTTGCGGATCAGCGACAGGTCAGGCTCCAAGGGGTGGTTGACCTTGACCCTCATGCCGCGCGACTGGACGTGGGGGTCGGCGAACACCTGCTCGAAATTGTTGATCGGCCCTGAGGGCACGCCGGCCTTTTCCAGCTCGTCCAGCCAATGGGCCACCGGCTTCTTCAGGAACAGCCCGGCGAAGATCGCCATGATCTCCTTGCTGTGGGCGACGCGGTCGTTGTTCTTGACGAAGCGCGGGTCGGTCGCGAGTTCGGGACTGCCCAGCACCGCGCAGGTGCGCTGGAACTGGCCGTCATTGCCCACCACCAGCATCAACTCGCCGTCGGTGCAGCGGAACACGCCGGCCGGCATGCCGCCATTGCCCCAGGTGCCGCGCCGCGGCGGGGTCTGGCCGTTGACGAGAAATATCTGCGCGTAATGCGACAGCGAGGCGATCACGGTGTCGAACAGGCAGACGTCGACATGCTGCCCCTCCCCGCCATTGGCCCTGCGGTGGTAGAGCGCCGACAGGATGCCGATCGATGAGTTCATGCCGGTCATGTAGTCGACGATGGAAGGGCCGACCTTCATCGGGCCTGCGCCTGGCTCGCCGTCGGGATGCCCGGTGACGCTCATCAACCCGCCCATCGCCTGCAGGATCGCGTCGTAGCCGGCACGCGGTGCATAAGGCCCGGTCTGGCCGAAGCCGGTTACCGAGCAATAGATGATGCCGGGGTTGAGGGCCTTGATCGACGCATAATCCAGCCGGTAGCGCTTGAGATCGCCGACCTTGTAGTTCTCCATCATCACGTCGCAGGACTTGGCCAGTTCGCGGACGATGTCCTGTCCTTCCGGCGTGGCGATATTGACGGTGACCGATTTCTTGTTGCGGTTGGCGCAGAGGTAGAACGAGTTGTTGTTGTTCGCCTTGCCCTCGGGGTCTTTCAGGTAGGGCGGGCCGAAGGCCCGGGCGTCGTCGCCGCCGGCGGGGCGTTCGATCTTGATCACTTCGGCGCCGAGATCAGCCAGCATCTGCGCCGACAAGGGACCCGCGAGCACCCGCGTCAGGTCGAGAATCTTGATGCCCGAAAGTGGCAGAGCCGACATGAACTTCCTCCGAATTTTTTGGCGTGGTGGCGCGGGGATCATCCCCCGCCGCTGCGATACCAAGGCGATACACTATTTTGTGTCAATGAGCCCTGCATTGCCGGCATGACGCTATCCACCTGCCGCGCGTGCGGCCGTGGAAGTCGGATCAGCCCGGCGGGTTGAAGGTCCGGGCAAAATAGATCGGTGATTTGGTCTTCTTCAGGCGATACAGCTGCGCAGGCCGGTTGGGACCTTTGCGCATCCTCGCTACCGGCTCGATCAGATCGGCCGCCAGCATGCGGGTCCGGAACGCGCTCTTTTCCAGCGGGCGGTCAAGTACGATCTCATACACCCGCTGCAGGTCCGGCAGCGTGAACTCCGGCGGCATCAGATAGGCTGGCAACGACGTATATTCGACCTTGCTGCGCAGCCGCTGGATCGCGGTTTCCAGAATTTCGGCGTGATCGAAGGCTAGTTTCAGCTTGCCCTTGCTGGTGCCCACCGGAAACCACCGCGCGTCGGCAGCTCCCGCGCCCGCAAGGGGCGCCGCGGGCAACAGCGCGAAGTACGCATGCGTGGCGGACCAGCCACGCGGATCGCGGGTAGCACTGCCCCAGCTTCCCAATTGCTCGAGATAAGGACTGACCACCCCGGTCTTATCCTTCAGCTTGCGAACCGCGCAGCTTTGCAGGTCGGCGTCTCGGCCGGTGTCGACAAAGCCGCCCGGCAGCGCCCAGGCCGCAGGAAACGGCTCGTCTTCATCCGCCGGCCGCTGAATCAGCAGAACCTGAAGCACACCCTCCCTGACGGTGAAGATGACGACGTCGACCGTCGTCAGCGGCCTCGGAAAGTCCAGCCTCCCCGGCCCGTCGAGAGCTTTTTCGCGGTCGTCTGCCATCACCATGAACCTTCTCGATTACCTGCTTGACAGTAACATACTTAGTTGTACAGTCCAACTTACTTAGTTGTCCAGACCCACTTATGGAGAGCGTCATGTTCGGAATTCGCTTCGTCAAAGCCCAGCCCACCACCTATCTGATGAAATACCGGGCCGGCGAGGTTACCCGCGAAGGTGCCGGGCTCTCCACGCTGTACTACGCGCCCGTCAGCTCGCTGGTCGCAGTTCCGATTGGAAGCCGGGACGCGGCTTTCATCTTCCAGCACATCGCCCGCGACTTTCAGGCCCTCACCATCCAGGGCCACGTCACCTATCGTATTGGCGAGCCGAAGCGGGCCGCCTCGATGCTCAACTTCACGCTGAAGGCCGACGGCAAGACCTACGAATCCGATGATCCGGAGAAGCTGCCACAGCGGATCCTGGGTACGGTGGAAGTGCTGGCCCAGCAGGCGGTGAAGGAACTGACGCTCAAGGAAGCGCTGCAGGCCTCCGACCGTATCGCCGACATCATCGCATCAGGACTGAGGAACCGCGCGGACATCGCCTCCCTGGGACTTGAAATCCTCGGCGTTTCGATCCGCGGCGTGAAGCCGACGCCCGACACCGCCAAGGCGCTCGAAGCGGAAGCGCGTGAGGCCATCCTCAAGAGCGCGGACGAGGCGATCTTCGCGCGGCGCAACTTTGCCGTCGAGCAGGAACGCGCCATCCGCGAGAGCGAGCTCGATACCGAGATCGCCGTCGAGCAGAAGAAGCGCTCCATCCGCGAGACCCAGATGGACGCCGAGGCCAGCGTGGTGGCCAAGCAGAACGAGCTGCGCGAGTCCGGAATGACCGCAGACATCTCGCTCGAAGGCAAGCGCAAGGACTTCGTCGCGCTCAACGCCGAAAACACCCGAACGCTGGCCGACGCGGAAGCCTACCGGGTTGGCGCGCTGATGAAGATATTCGAGGGCATCGACACCAGGGTGGTGCAGGCGCTTGCCGCCGCGGGCATGCAGCCCGGCCAATTGATCGCCCAGGCCTTCGCCGGAATTGCCGAAAAGGCCGAGCGGATCGGGCAGCTCAACGTGTCGCCGGAACTGTTGCAGGCGCTGATGGAAAAGCCGAAGTCCACGGGGGCTGTCCATGCCCGCCAACAATGATCGCAAGGTGATCCTGGTCACCCGCAAGACCCGGCTGGAGGACCTGATCGCCAAATACCTGACGCCGGCGCAGGCGCGGTTCTACGTCGAGCACCTCGGCGCCGACTTCTCCGACTATCAGCGCGAGCATGACATCTATCTCGCGCAGCAGCGCCGCACGGTGCAGACCCTGGAGCAATGGGGCCGCTACCAGATCATCGAACGGAGCTTTCTGCCGAACTTCATGTTCGGTCCGGCCGACATCGTGGTCGCCCTCGGCCAGGATGGGTTGGTCGCCAACACCATGAAATATCTCGACGGCCACCCGCTGATCGGCCTCAACCCCGACGCCGGTCGCTACGACGGCATTCTGCTGCCGTTCGAACCCGTCGACCTCCCCGCGCTGCTGCGGGAGGTCGCGGCTGGACGGCGCGACTTCAAGTCCGTCACGATGGCCAAGGCGACGCTGGCCAATGGCCAGGTGCTCCACGCCGTCAACGACATCTTCATCGGGACCCGCTCCCATACCTCAGCGATCTACCAGATCGCCGCAGGCGAGCAGAAAGAAACGCAGTCGTCGAGCGGGCTGATCGTCTCGACCGGCCTCGGCTCGACCGCGTGGTTCAAGAGCATCGTCACTGGTTCACTCGCCATCGCCGCCGCGCTCGGCAGCGCGAACGAGGACGCGCCAGCTTACGCGCCGCAACCGTGGGACTGCGAGGAATTGCGATTTGCGGTACGCGAGCCGTTTCCAAGCCGGACATCGCAGGTGAAGCTCGTCTATGGCCGGCTGGCGCGATCCGAACAGCTCAGCGTCCGGTCGCTGATGCCGGAAAACGGCGTCATCTTCAGCGACGGCATCGAAGCCGATCGCCTTGACTTCAATTCGGGAACCGAAGTGCAGATCGCGGTCGCCGAGCGCCAGGGCCGGTTGGTCGTCTGATCGAATATTCAGGCGGCTTTCGAAGAAGAGCGCGCCGAATTGAACGGCGCGCCCCGATGTCTATCGAGTGTTGCCACTATTATCGGGCAGACTTGGCGCGGTTGGCCCGCCATTCCAGGAATTCGCGATAGAGCGGGTCCTGCGGGGCAAGTGCGGCGGAGCCTACGGAACCTCGCGGCGGCGGTGGCACGGCGCCTGACACCGCCGCCGTCCCCGAGGACAGCGGCATGTTGCGATCGAGCCATTCCTGCGCCGCCCTGAAGCGTGTCCACCCCGATACCGTGGCGCGCGGCGCCATTTCCTTCCACTTTGGATGGAACGGCGGACGCTGCAGCTGCGTCACCTTGTCGAACATGGTGTCCACCAGCAGCGCGAGCCGGCGATAGCGGTCGCTGTTCGGCGCCCAATTGTACGACGCCAGTACGGCTTCGGCCGCAATCGTCTCGACCAAGGCGCCATCCGCCACCAGGTTCGGATAGTCCTGCGACGAGAGCTTGGAGGGCAGATATTCCTCCTGCAGGTTCTTGGCGTACTCGACCGGCACCAGATGCAGATTGCGGTCCGTGATCTGGTTCAGCCATTGCACCGGCTTGCCTTCGATCGCCACGATCGCGTCGACCTCCCCCTTGCGCAATTGGTCGATCGCCAGCCGCGGCTCCTGATAGACGAGGTGCGGACGGATGCCGAGCTGCTCGAACACGTTGATTGCCGTCACGAAGGTCGAACTGTCGGGCAGATCGACCACCACGGTCTTGCCGTCGAGATCGCGCACGCTCTTGATCGTCCTCGGCGCGAGAACGTGCATCTCCTCGTTGAACATCTTGGCGACATAGACGAACTGGTTGCGGATGTCCTTGGCAAAGTCCTTGCGGTCCAGATAGGACAGCGTATCCTTGCGCACGATGCCGGCGTCGACGCCGCGCAGCAGCAGGATGTCGGACACCGCCTGCACCGAGCCGCGGCCCATCACCGGCAGGATTCGCAGCGCCGTCCCGTTGTCGAGCACCGAGGCCAGATCGGCGCCGACCTGCGCGTAGGTTGAGCCGAACGAGCCGGTCATCAGGCTCACCGTGTTGGCGTTGAGCTGGTTGGCCAGATCGCGCTTGGTGGCCGTGCCGTATTTGAAGATGGTCTTGAAGGACTCGCTGACCGCGCCAGCGTCGACGCCGCTGCGCACCGGGCCGAAGTGCTGCCACTGGCCGTTGGTGAAGCGCATCATCCGCATCTGCTCGATCGGCGCATGGTCGGACGGGCTGGTGTTGATCAAAATGCCCTGCACCATCATCGGGAGCTGGATGCCCTTGAGCAGGCGGGCCTGCCGCATGATATTCTCGCGCGACAGGTCGTCGCCGCAGTTCTTCAGCACCTCGACCGTCAGCTTGCCGACGAGATAGCCGAGCACCGCCTGGCCGTTGGTCTTGCTGATGCCCGGCATATAGCGCTGCATGAAGTTGCTCCAGTCCCGGAACACCGCCTCGCCGGCCGACGCCACGTCTTCGCCTTCGAGCCGGTAGGCCGCCGACAGCAGGCCTTCCGCATTTTGCGGGCCCGCCGGCTGAATCACGGCCGTGTACGAATTGGAGATCGAGGCGGCGAACTGCAGCGGCCTCCAGCCAAGTTCGGCGCTTCGCTTGATCGCCATGACCGCGAATTTCGGCGTGGTGAACTCCATGAGGACGTCGGCACCCGAGGCCTTGAGCTTGACCATCTGGGCGTCGATGTTGGTGTCGCTCACCTTGTAGGTGGCTTCCGCCACGATCGGCATCTTGCCGCCGAGGCCGTCCTTCAGGCCCTTGAGATATTCCTTGCCCATGCCGTCATCCTGGTAGAGGACGGCGATCTTGCTGCGCGGATGGTTCTCCAGAAGATATTGCGCAAAGATTTGCGCCTCGGCCGTGTAGGTCGGCAGGAAGCCGATGGTCCAGGGAAACTCCTGCGGCTGATCCCAGGCCGCCGCACCCGACAGGGCGAAAAGGTGCGGCACCTTCTTCGAGTTGAGATAAGGCTGGATCGCCGCATTGGTGTTGGTGCCGATGGTCCCGAGCGTGAGAAGAACATTGTCTTCCTCGACCAGCTTGCGGGTCATCGCCATGGTCTTGGTCGGCTCATAGGCGTCGTCGTAGGTGATCACATTGACCTTGCGACCGTTGATGCCGCCTTCGGCGTTGGTCTTTTCCAGGTACGCGATGAAGCCCTTGGCAATGATGCCATAGGCGGACGCCGGACCGGTGTAGGGCGCTGTGTTGCCGATCCGGATTTCGGTGGCGCTTGGCGCCGGAAGGCCCTGCCCGAAAGCCGGCCCCGTCATCGCGACAAGAACCAGCGCCGTTGCAACGCTGCGCCGCGGCGCGGAAGATTGGGTCACGAGTTCAGAAGATCGTGTCACCGCCCAGCGAGTGTCGATCAAAGCCCGCATCTGCCTGCCCCCCTAGAGCGATTTATCTGCGATGTCTTGTGCACCGTGACGTATAGCGTCTCAGCGCTACTCGCTGAGATTGTGTCCCCTTTGGATTGATTTTGTGTCAAGGCGATCTGTTACACAGCGCTGTATCGGTCGATTGTGTGTTTATGCCGCGACAATACAGCACATCCCGTCGACGAGAGCTCAGTCGTACCGGCGAATAGTTGCACACCCCCTGATTGCATATGCAACCCATGGGAGAAGTCGGCGAGTCCTGGCCGCATGACTCGGTCGTCCATGCTTGCGCCGCGCAGCACTCGCTCGCTTCACGACGGCCCTCGCCAGGGTTGCCGCGCCTTTGTCCCAAAAGCAAACGGCCCGCCGAAGCGGGCCGTCTCTAGCATTAAGCCTTGGTATCGGCCGTTCCGATCAGCGGTTGGGGCTGGCCTTGGCGCGGCCGGCCCGCCACTCCAGGAATTCGCGATACAGCGGATCGCTGCGCTCCTGTGATTGGAAGGCGGTGGGAGCCGGCGCCGCCGACGGCTGAGGCGACAGTACAGCGCCAGACGCCGCCGATATGGCCGGGCTCCCCGGCATCGGCATGTTGCGGTCGAGCCATTGCTGCGCCGCTGCGAAGCGGGTCCAGCCGGTGACGGTTGCCCGCAACGCCATTTCCTTCCACTTGGGATGGAACGGCGGACGCTGCAGCTGCGCGACCTTGTCGAACATGGTGTCCACCAGGAGCGCGAGCCGGCGATAGCGGTCGCTGTTCGCAGGCCAGTTGTAGGCGGCAAGCACCGCTTCGGCAGCAATCGTCTCGACCGAGCTGCCGTCCGCCACCAGGTTCGGATAGTCCTGCGACGACAGCTTGGAGGGCAGATATTCGTCCTGCAGGTTCTTGGCGTATTCGACCGGCACCAGATGCAGATTGCGATCGTTGATCTGGCTCAGCCATTGCAGCGGCTTGCCCTCGATCGCCACGATCGCGTCGACCTCGCCCTTGCGAAGCTGGTCCACGGCGAGCCGCGGCTCCTGGTAGACGAGGTGCGGACGGATGCCGAGCCGCTCGAACACGTTGATCGCCGTCACGAAGGTCGAGCTGTCGGGCAAGTCCACCACCACGGTCTTGCCGTCGAGATCGCGGATGCTCTGGATCGTCCTCGGCGCGAGAACGTGCATCTCCTCGTTGAACATCTTGGCGACATAGACGAACTGGTTGCGGATGTCCTTGGCAAAGTCCTTGCGGTCCAGATAGGACAGCGTGTCCTTGCGCACGATGCCGGCGTCGACGCCGCGCAGCAGCAGGATGTCCGACACCGCCTGCACCGAGCCGCGGCCCATCACCGGCAGGATCCGCAGGTTGGTGCCGTTGTCGAGCACCGAGGCCAGATCGGCCCCGACCTGGGCGTAGGTCGAGCCGAACGAGCCGGTCACCAGGCTGACCGTGTTGGCGTTGAGCTGGTTGGCGAGGTCCTTCTTGGTGGCGGTGCCGTATTTGAAGATGGTCTTGAAGGAATCGCTGACCGCGCCTGGATCGATGCCGCTGCGCACCGGGCCGAAATGCTGCCACTGGCCGTTGGTGAAGCGCATCATCCGCATCTGCTCGATCGGGGCATGGTCCGACGGGCTGGTGTTGAGCAAAATGCCCTGCACCATCATCGGCAGCTGGAGGCCCTTGAGCAGACGGGCCTGCTTCATGATGTTCTCGCGCGACAGGTCGTCGCCGCAGTTCTTCAGCACCTCGACGACCGTCCGACTGACGAGGTAGCCGAGCACGGCCTGGCCGTTGGTCTTGCTGATGCTCGGCACGTAGCGCTGCATAAAGGCGTTCCATTCCCGGAACGCCGCCTCGCCGGCACCGGCCGCGTCCTCGCCCTCGAGCCGGTAGGCCGCCGACATCACGCCTTCCGCGTTTTGCGGACCGGCCGGCTGCATCACGGCGGTATAGGAATTGGAGACCGAGGCGACGAAATGGTTCGGCCGCCAGCCGAGTTCGGCGTTTCGCTTGATCGCCATGGTGGCGAATTTCGGCGTGGTGAACTGGACGAAGACATCGGCGCCCGAGGCCTTCAGCTTGGCCAGCTGAGTCTCGATGTTGGGGTCGCTCACCTTGTAGGCGGCTTCGGCGATGATCGGCACCTTGCCGCCAAGACCGTCCTTCAGGCCCTTGAGATATTCCTTGCCCATGCCGTCGTCCTGGTAGAGGACAGCGATCCGGCTGCGGGGGTGGTTCTCGAGAATATATTGCGCATAGATCGTGGCTTCGGCGATGTAGGTCGGCAGGAAGCCCATGGTCCAGGGAAACTCCTGCGGCTGGTCCCACGCCGCTGCGCCCGTCAAGGCAAAGAGCTGCGGTACCTTCTTCGAGTTCAGATAAGGCTGGATCGCCGCATTGGTGTTGGTGCCCACGGTGCCCATGGTGAACAGAACCTGGTCGTCCTCGACCAGCTTGCGGGTCACCTCCATGACCTTGATCGGGTCATAGGCATCGTCATAGATGATCGCGTTGACCCTGCGGCCGTTGATGCCGCCTTCGGCGTTGATCTTGTCGAAATAGGCCGCGATGACCTTGCCGATGACGCCGTAGGCCGTCGCCGGCCCGGTGAGAGGCGACGTAATGCCGATGCGGATTTCGTTGGCAGCCGGCGGAGCTGCATGCGCGCGGTCACCCATTGCCAGACCGGCCATCGCCGCCAGCGCCAGCGCGGTGCTGCGCAGAGGCGCAGTCAATAACCGGCTCAGACCGCGACGGGCGGCAAGCCCGAAATATGGCGCCTTTGCCCAATGAGTATCGACGAGAAGCCGCATCCGCTTGCCCCTTTTTTAAAGATACGTTTGTGAGATTTTTAGCAGCGAGCCGCCACCGTTTCAGCACTAGTCGCTGACAATGTGTCTCAATTGGATTGATTTTGTGTCAAGGCCAAGTGTTTTGCCCGGTTATTCGAACATGTGCCCAACCGCGACAATTTTACGACATTTGCGTGGAAGGCACGAACATTGAGACACGGCCTAATTGCATTTTTTCACCAATGCAATTTTTCCCTGGGTCAGGCAAATCCGACAATGCGGTCGCACCACAGACAAGCAAATCGCGCCTCCGCACCAGCAAAACGGCCCGCCATGCGGCGGGCCGTCGCGCGTGGAAGATACCTGTGGTTAGCGGCTGCCAGCCGCCTTGGCGCGGCTGGCGCGCCACTCCAGGAATTCGCGGTACAGCGGATCGCGGTCCTGCGGGGCGAGGATGGCAGCTGGCGGCTGTTGCGATACGGCGCCGGATGCGGCCGACACCGACGCGCTCGCGGGCATGTTGCGATCGAGCCATTCCTGCGCCGCTTTGAAGCGTGTCCACCCCGATACCGTGGCGCGCGGCGCCATTTCCTTCCACTTCGGATGGAACGGCGGACGCTGCAGCTGCGTCACCTTATCGAACATGGTGTCCACCAGCAGCGCGAGCCGGCGATAGCGGTCGCTGTTCGGCGCCCAGTTATACGACGCCAGTACGGCTTCGGCCGCAATCGTCTCGATCAAGGCGCCATCCGCCACCAGGTTCGGATAGTCCTGCGACGAGAGCTTGGAGGGCAGATATTCCTCCTGCAGGTTCTTGGCGTACTCGACCGGCACCAGATGCAGATTGCGGTCCGTGATCTGGTTCAGCCATTGCACCGGCTTGCCTTCGATCGCCACGATCGCGTCGACCTCCCCCTTGCGCAATTGGTCGATCGCCAGCCGCGGCTCCTGATAGACGAGGTGCGGACGGATGCCGAGTTGCTCGAACACGTTGATCGCCGTCACGAAGGTCGAACTGTCGGGCAGATCGACCACCACGGTCTTGCCGTCGAGATCGCGCACGCTCTTGATCGTCCTCGGCGCGAGAACGTGCATCTCCTCGTTGAACATCTTGGCGACATAGACGAACTGGTTGCGGATGTCCTTGGCAAAGTCCTTGCGGTCCAGATAGGACAGCGTGTCCTTGCGCACGATGCCGGCGTCGACGCCGCGCAGCAGCAGGATGTCGGACACCGCCTGCACCGAGCCGCGGCCCATCACCGGCAGGATTCGCAGCGCCGTCCCGTTGTCGAGCACCGAGGCCAGATCGGCGCCGACCTGCGCGTAGGTCGAGCCGAACGAGCCGGTCATCAGGCTCACCGTGTTGGCGTTGAGCTGGTTGGCCAGATCGCGCTTGGTGGCCGTGCCGTACTTGAACAGCGTCTTGAAGGAATCGCTGACCGTCCCCGGATCGATGCCGCTGCGCACCGGCCCGAAGAACTGCCAGTGGCCGTTGGTGAAGCGCATCATGCGCATCTGCTCGATGGTCGCGTGGTCGGAAGGGCTGGTGTTGATCAGGATGCCCGGCACCATCATCGGAATCTGCAGACCCTTGATCGAGCGGGCCTGCTTCATGATGTTCTCGCGCGACAGGTCGTCGCCGCACATCTTCAGCACCTCCATGACCAGCCGGGCGTTGAGATAGGCGTAGACCGCCTGGCCGTTCGCCTTGCTGACGCTCGGCACGTAGCGCTCCATGAAGGCGCTCCACTCGCGGAACACCGCGGGCCCTGCGGCCTGCGCATCCTCGCCTTCGAGACGGTACATCGCCGACATGATGCCTTCGGCGTTCTCGATGCCGGCCGGCGCCATGACAGACGAAACCGATTCCGACACCGAGGCCAGGAAATGCACCGGCTTCCAGCCGATTTCGGCATTCCGCTTGATCGCCATGGTGGCGAATTTCGGCGTCGTGAACTGCATGAAGATGTCGGCGCCCGAGGCCTTCAGCTTGGCGATCTGGGCGTCGATGCTGGCGTCGGTCACCTTGTAGGGCGCCTCCGCCACGATCGGCACCTTGCCGCCGAGGCCGTCCCTGAGACCTTTCAGATAGTCCTTGCCGAAGCCGTCGTCCTGATAGAGCACCGCGATCTTGCCGCGCGGATGGTTCTCCAGGATGTATTGCGAATAGATGTGCGCTTCGGTCTGGTAGCTGGGCAGGAAGCCCATGGTCCAGGGAAACTCGCGCGGCTGGTCCCACATCGTCGCTCCCGAAGCGACGAAAAGCTGCGGCACCTTCTTCGCGTTCAGATAGGGATGGACGGCCTGGCTGGTGTTGGTGCCGAGGCTCGCGAGAATAAAGAGAACATTGTCTTCCTCGACGAGCTTTCGCGTCAGCTCCATCGTCTTGGTGGGATTGTAGGCGTCGTCATAGGAAATGAAGTTGATCTTGCGGCCGTTGATGCCACCCTCGGCGTTGACCTTGTCGAAATAGGCCGCCAGCACCTTGCCGATCACGCCATAGGCAGAAGCCGGGCCGGTATAGGGCACGGTGTTGCCGATCCGGATCTCGTTGGCACTCGACGCCGGAGCGCCCTGCGCGAAAGCCGGTCCTGCCATCGCGGCAAGCAGCAGCACGGTTGCCGCACTAGGCGCGCCCAAAAGCCGGCGTACGGCTTCTCCCGAACGGGAACGTGCTTCTTCTATGAAGTACCGACGTGAATCGTTGATTGCCCGCATTGCGGTCCCCCTTGTGTGTCCATGCCCATTTTTTTGATTTTTTTGTGCGCTATGCGCGCAGACGCGCAGGGTTTCAACCCTGCTCGCCGATATTGCGCTTTAATCTGAGTCTTTTTGTGGCGAATCCGCGCGCACGTCGCAACATGGTTACCAACGACGTCTTCTTCCGAAAAATCTGCGCGAAATTTATCCCTCTGCAATCATTGAGTGCAGCGACGTCGATCGCTTCCCATCCTGTTGCGGCGCGAGCCGACTCGCGCGGCGCGCCTATCGCATCGTCGCGAGTTGGACCGCCAGCGCGCAGGCACGGTCGTACTCATCGAGATTGATCCACTCGTCGATCGTGTGCGGCTCATTCTGCCCCGCACCGAACGTCACCGTGGGAACGCCATGGCGGACCATCCAGTTGGCGTCCAGCCCGCCATTGGCGGCGCGGATGTTCGGCCTGGCCCCGATTTCGGACACCGCCGCGACCGCGCGTTTGACCACCGGCAGGTTCTCCTTCATGCGGAACGGATGATAGTCGGTCTCGGCCTTGAACTTGACCTTGCCCGGCTTGCCGTCGCTGTTGGTGACGCGCTTGGCTGCCTTCTCGAACGCCGCCTTGTAGGCTTTGGTGATTTCCCTGAAGAACTTGCTGTCATGACTGCGGCTTTCGCCGCGGACATGGACATAGTCGGTCACGACATTGGTGGCGTCGCCAGCCGGCCTTCCCTCGCCGCCGGTGACGGGACCGACATTGCTGGTGCCCTGCAGCTTGCGCTTGACCACTTTGCCGAACCAGCCGCCCGCCTTCACATCAGCCAGCGCCAGCGCCAGAATCATCGTCGAACTGATGCCGCGCTCCGGCGCGACGCCGGCATGCGAGGCGCGGCCGAAGATCTCGACCTCCCAGCGGTCCGCGCCGACGGCGCCGATCGTGACGTTGGAGGCGGCGCCGCCGTCGTAGTTGAACGCCATGGTCGGCGAGCCGAGTTCTTCGGTCTTGACGTACCGTGCCCCATAGAGCCCGCTCTCCTCGCGTACGCAGAACAGCAGGGTGATCGGCGGATGATCGAGGTTCTGCTTCGCCAGTTCCGCCGCCAGCGTGACCAGCACACCGCAGCCGCAGCGGTTGTCGCCGCCGAGCGCGGTCTTGGCCTCGTTGACGATCTTGCGGCCCTTTACCTTCGGCCTGGCGCCGGCGCACAGCGGCACGGTGTCCATGTGGGTCATGAACATGATACGCGGCTGGTTGTGCATGGCCCCCTTCCCCGGCAGATCGACGATCAGGTTGCCGGTCTCGGTCGGCACCGGGATCCGGGTGTTGGCGTCGTCGAGCCGGATCGCCTCCGCCGGTACACCGACCTCCTGTAGCGTCGCGCGGAGGTCCTGCCCGATCGTCGCCTCCTTGCCGGTGACGCCTTCGACGGCGAGGAAACGCATGAGACGGTCGGTGGCGGCGGAGGTATCGACGGGCATGATGGCACTTTCTTCAAAATTGGTTCCGCCAATCATAGCCAACGGTCGCTATTGATTTCAAACGGCATTTCGCAGGTTGCGACCAAGGCGGGAATCACCGACCGTCTCTCCGATTCGGATCATGAACGGACGCGCACGGTGCTAACAGCAGCCACCTACCTCGACACGCTCAATCCCGAGCAGCGCCGCGCCGTCGAACACGGCGCTGCGGGCGGATTGGCGGCGGCGCCGCTGCTGGTGATTGCGGGCGCGGGATCGGGCAAAACCAACACCCTCGCCCATCGGGTCGCCCATCTAATCGTTCAGGGCGCCGATCCCAGGCGGATCCTGCTGATGACGTTTTCCCGCCGCGCCGCTTCCGAGATGACGCGGCGCGTCGAACGCATCGCGCGCAAGGTGATGGGCGACAATGCCGGCGTGATGACCGACGCGCTGAGCTGGGCCGGCACCTATCACGGCATCGGCGCCCGGCTGCTGCGCGAATATGCCGAGCAGATCGGCATCGACCCTGCGTTTACGATTCACGACCGCGAAGACTCCGCCGACCTGATGAACCTGGTCAGGCATGAGAAAGGTTTTTCGAAAACCGAGAGCCGGTTCCCGACCAAAGGCACCTGCCTCTCGATCTACTCGCGCTGCGTCAACGCCGAGATGCCGATCGAGCAGGTCATCGGCGCATCCTATCCATGGTGTTCCGGCTGGGCCGCCGAACTCAAGGAGCTGTTCGCTTGCTATGTCGAGGCCAAGCTGAAGCAGAACGTGCTCGATTACGACGACCTGCTGCTCTATTGGGCGCAGATGGTCGGCGACGCCGCTTTGGCCGATGATATCGGCGGCCGCTTCGACCACGTCCTGGTCGACGAATATCAGGACACCAACCGCCTGCAATCCTCAATCCTCTTGGCGCTGAAGCCCGGAGGCCGTGGCCTCACCGTCGTGGGCGACGATGCCCAATCGATCTATTCGTTCCGCGCCGCGACCGTGCGCAACATTCTGGACTTTCCCGGTCAGTTTTCGCCGCCCGCCAGCATCATCACGCTGGACCGCAATTATCGCTCGACGCAAACCATTCTCGCCGCTGCCAACGGCGTCATCGGCCTGGCCAGAGAGCGCTTTACCAAAAACCTCTGGACCGAACGGACGTCCGCCGCAAAACCGCAACTCGTCACCGTGCGCGACGAGGCCGACCAGGCGCGCTTCATCGTCGAGCGCATTCTGGAGAACCGCGAGTCGGGCACGCGCTTCAAGGAACAGGCGGTGCTGTTCCGGACCTCGAGCCACTCCGGCCCGCTCGAAATCGAACTGACGCGCCGGAACATTCCGTTCGTCAAATTCGGCGGGCTGAAATTTCTCGATGCCGCCCATATCAAGGACATGCTGGCCTTGCTGCGCTTCGTCGAAAATCCGCGCGACCGCGTCGCGGGTTTCCGGTTGTTGCACCTGCTGCCCGGCATCGGGTCGGCCACCGCGCAGCGCGTGCTCGACCATATGGCCGAGGCGGCCGATCCGATCGGCGCCCTCGCAGCGCTGGCAACCCCCGCGCGCACCGGCGAAAGCTGGAAAAACTTCGTCGAAGCCTTGGGCAATCTGCGTTATTCGGAATGGCCGGTCGATCTCGAGCGCGCCCGCCTCTGGTACGAACCGCATCTCGACCGCATCCACGAGGACGCCGAGACGCGGCGGGCCGACCTGATCCAGCTCGAAATGATCGCGTCCGGCTATCCCTCGCGCGAACGCTTCCTCACCGAATTGACGCTCGATCCGCCGGACGCCACCAGCGACCAGGCCGGCGTGCCGCTGCTCGACGAGGATTACCTGATCCTGTCGACGATCCACTCCGCCAAGGGCCAGGAGTGGAAGTCGGTCTATCTGCTCAACGCCGTCGACGGCTGCATGCCGTCCGATCTCGGCGCCGGCACCTCCGCCGAGATCGAGGAGGAACGCCGCCTGCTCTACGTCGCCATGACCCGCGCCAAGGACGACTTGCACCTGATCGTTCCACAGCGCTTCTTCGTCCACGGCCAGCACGCCAACGGCGATCGCCACCTCTATGCCTCCAGGACGCGCTTCATCCCCGAAAAACTGCTCGGACTGTTCGAGCGCACGGCCTGGCCTCTGGCACCGGTCGGTGCCGCGGCACGTGCCGCCAGCCAGGGACCGAAGCTCGATATCGGCGCCCGCATGCGCGGGATGTGGCGATAGCGCATTCGCCCCGGGCACCCCTGCCATCGGCATTTGCCTGTGGCGGGAACCGCAACATTGGCATCTTATCAGCACGGCTGCCTTCATGGAGGCCGGCAATGACAAAAGACTTCATCGCAATTTGCGCCGCCACGCTCACGATCGGCGTCGGGATGTGGGGCCTGCGCGGCCATCCGCCTGGCGCGAGCCCGCAGACAACAGAAACCCTGCGTCTCCTCGCCGATGATCCCGCATTGAAAATTGCGTCCGAGCGAAGTCCGTATATGCGAAACGAGCGCTGAGCGGCAGGCCGTTGCCGAGGTGGGCGTCCATATACTCGGCATCATCCGGAACTAGCCGGCGATATCTTTATGCGAAGCCCATCCTCCATGCCTCGGAAGCTGCCGCCGCGCCCGCGCGTCGCCGGACGACATCGCGAACCTCATGCTCGTCAATGCGTCAAAGGTTGTGAGACGAACTGCTTCGCTACCAGGCAGACTCCAGGCGCTTACAAATTATTCTGCAGATACTCGAATACGTAATCGGCGTCGTTGCTCGAATTGAAATTGACCTCGTACTCGACCGCGCTGTCCTTCAAGATGACCGTGCGCTGCGGTCCGAAGCTGCAGGTCAGGCTCTTGATCTTCTGCTGGACGGCCTCTTTCCCGGCCTTGGACTCACAGACGCGTCGCATGGCTTCGAGCGCCGCGCTGCAATAGCCATAGGCGCTGTAGGTCTTCCGGTCCTCAGGCGCCGGCGGTCTCGACCAGTCGAACTTCGCTGTGAGAGCGTTGCCGCAGCGCTCGTTGGTGAAGGTCACCTCTCCCGCGAGATGCTTCTCCTGCTCCGCGAAATATTCCTTGTCCTTCAGCGTTTGCGCGACCGCGACCGAGGAGATGATCAAGAGCGCGACAAGGGCGCCGCCGACGTGAAAATTCATGGCGAATGACTCCGAATTGGATGTTCGTATGCACATCCCGCATGCACTGACGTGTCCGGCCACTGTGGCGAACCTAGGGATAGACGGACAGCGGCGGCCATTTTCCCGCGGCCGCCTTCCGAAAATATTCTCGACAACAATGCGCCGCGTTCAGCATGCGCGCAGGCCGCAAAACCTCCGCATTTGCTTCCCATTTCTCGCCGCGCCCATCAGGACACCGCATTCCGCGGCTTGTCGCGATGCCGTGAGGTCTGCAATGTCCGGACGTTTCCGCGCGATCGTCGGCGGCGCCATTCTCGGTTTGATCGTCAACCATGCCGCCCTTGCCGCCGAGACCGGCCCCCCGCTTCGCATCGGGCACTACAGCACCGGCAACGGACTGGTCGGCTTTGTGATCGACCGCATGGGCACGCCGATCAAGCTGCGCTTCGACGGCTCCGACGAAATCCTGGCCCTGACCACGGAGCCCGCGCCCTACAATTCGGTGACGCTCAAGCGCGACGACGGCGTCTCGGTTCTCAGGATCTACGAAACTGGCCGCATCCTGATATTCAGCGACAAGTTATCTGGCGGCTCGGCGGATGCCATTCGCGACCAGGACGCCGCGCCGCTCGCCGTCAAGAAGGCGACCAAAGAGCAGGCCGAGAGCGCGGCCGATTCGCTCGGGCGCAAGCTGGAGCGCGCGGGCGCGCCTGACCTCAAGGTCTCGCTCGAAGCGCCCGGCCTGGCGGCCGAGGCTGCCGAATGGTCCGGCCTGGCGGACGCGGTCGCCGTCACCGGGATAACGCTGACCGAAATGCTCACCTCGCCGATCGCCCGCGAGGTCATCGCGGCGAAACTGCGGCACGTCGTCATCCGCGCCGCCGACCAGTCCGGCATCCGCCTCGACGGCGACAGGCTGATCGTGGAGATCGACGCCGGCGAGGCCATCACCGGCCGGCCGTCCTCGACGCGGCTGAAATCCGCCATCGGAGATCTTTTGTAACCAACTCAATTCCGAAGCGCGTTTTGATTGCAGGCCGGCGCGCAGAAAACTGCCCGGCCGTCCGTCCTTCTATCGTGATGTGGTGTCGGCGGCCGCGGGCCGTCTCGAAGTATCACAGCAACACGGTGCAATATGTTGTCAAGAAAGAGAGGATTCCCATGTCAGGTCTGATCACTGGTCTGATTTTGCTCGCACTCGGCGCGCTGGCGGCCGCTTCGAGCATCGTTGCGAGGCGTCCGGACGCGCAGGCGTATATCGACAAGATGGTGCCTTACCAGGGATGGTTCGGATTCATCACCTGCCTGTGGGGCGCCTGGATCATCATCAATGCGATCATCAACCTGAACTGGTTCACCTATGTGCCGGTCTGGTGGCTGACCTACCTCGCGACAGGCGTCATCAATGCGACGCTCGGCCTGCTACTCGGCTATGCCCTGCTGACGAAGTTCATATTCAGCCACAATGACAGCGCCGCGCAGCGCGGCGAGCAGATCAGGGTCGCCATCGTCCCTTATCAGACCATGCTCGGCTATGCCGCGATCGTTCTCGGCGTATGGACGATCGTTGCCACGTTTCTCTATCGCATCGCCTAGGGCGAGATCGGAAACCACACCCATCGGGCCCTGCCCCGATGGGTACACCGATGTTTCAGAAAAGCCATATTCGACAGCAGACTGGAGCGCGATGACGCGCCATTGCGGACGCACCCTGCCCCTGCCGCTTGCTGAAAAGCCGGCCCCTCCATGATTTCCCCCAGCGGATCGACGAGAGCATCCATGTTGAGAATAAGTTCATGCCTCGCGATCCTGGCGCTGGGCGTCACGTTAGGCTTCGCCACGGCCGCCCACGCGGAAAAGCGCGTCGCCCTCCTGATCGGCAACAACGCCTATCAGAACGTCGGGCGGCTGCAGACCGCCGTCAACGACGCGCGCGCGGTCGGCGCTGCGCTGCGCGGGCTGGGCTTCTCGGTGATCATCGCCGAGAACCAGTCGCGGCGCGCCATGAGCGAGGCCCTGCTCGCCTTCGACAAGGCGATCGAGCCGGGCGATATCGCGCTGTTCTTCTTCGCCGGCCACGGTTTTGAGATCCGCGGACAGAACTATTTGCTGCCGACCGACATCCCGGAGGTGCGCGAGGGGCAGGAGGAATTGATCCGCGATTCCGCATTTCCAGCCAGTCGGGTCATCGACCGGCTGCAGGAACGCGGCGCCCGCACCGCCGTGCTCGTGCTCGACGCCTGCCGCAACAACCCGTTCGACCGGGCGGGCGGGCGCGGCATCAGGGGCAGCGGCGGACTCGCCGCGATGACGCCCGCCGAGGGCGTGTTCATCATGTTCTCCGCCGGCTCCAAGCAGGTCGCGCTCGACCGGCTCTCCAACGCGGACAAAGCCTCGAACTCCGTGTTCACGCGAAACTTCATCCGCCGGCTGGCCGAGCCGGACCTGACGCTGGTGCAGATCGCCAAGCGTATGCAAATCGACGTGCGGCAAATGGCGGCGAGCGCCGGCAGCGACCAGACGCCGGCCTATTACGACCAGGTTGTCGGCGAGATCGTTCTCAACCCGAGCGGACGCATCAAGCCCGTGGACCCAGCGCCAGCGGCAACCGCGGCCCTGCTCGGCGATGTCGACAAGCGCGCCACGGAGGCCCTGCCGGCGCCTTCGACCGATCCCGTGTTCGCGGAGCTAGACGCGTTGGCAGCTGCAAAGAGCTGGAGCGAACTCCGCGGCCAGCTGACGAATGTAAAACCGACGGCGCGCGACGCACACTGGGCTTCACTGGCCGAACAGGCCGCGATCGGCGAACTGACGCCGCTGGCCACGTCGGCGCGCCCGTTCGGCGATCGGCTCGCAGCGCTCGATCACTATACCACGACGTTTCAGGTCTTGAGCGAGAACCCGAAATTCCAGACCGTGCGCGCGTCGATCGGCCTGTCGGCATTCGGCGACTGCCTCGAGCAGGCGTACGGAACAACGCTCGCCGACTGCCGCCGGGGACTAGAGGATTTCGTGCGCGCGACGCCCAATAGCGTCGGCACGGCGCGCGCCGACCTCGCGCGCGATGCCGCCCGCCTCATCGGACGCAAGCTCAACCGCTCGGCCGCCGCGCCGTTTTTCGCCATAGCGATCGAAGCACCGGCCAACACGGATGCCGCGGTCTGCACCGACCCGGACCTTTCGACCGCCGTCATTGCCGCCCTCGGCAGGCCGCCCGACTGGAATGAGGCGAAGGCGGCGGGCGCGCTGACCGAAGCCTGCTGGAAAACCCTCGGCCCTTCGGTCGTGGCCCAGGTCGCGCGCGAGACTGGCGACAGCTACTACCTTGGCAACACCTGCCCGATACTGCTGAAGCGCGATGCCTTGACGGGATTGCGTGAGGCGCGTTGCCGGGAGATTACGTCACGATAGGCCGCGCCATCGGGGCGCACGATTTCTGAAATGCGGCATTCACCCACCGGACCGTAGTCCGATGGGCTTTTCCGGATCATGCTTCAGCTGAATGAATGCAGGTTCTTCGCGGCTACTTCAGAACGAGCAGCCGAAACTTTGCAGCGAGGCCTTGATCGCGTCCATCGTCTGCTTGCACGACCCTTCCATGGTCGCCTTCGCGGATGGATTTTTTGCCATATCGACCCACATCTTCCGCGTCTGGTCGAGCTGCGCCTTGTAGGTCGCACGCTGCGCCTCGGGAAGTTTCGACGTGACGCAGGTATCGTATTTCTGCAGGAAATCGTCGCAGGCAGCTACCCCGGTGCTCTGCGCGCGCGCAGTCCCGGTCATGGCGATCACGAACAAAGCCGCGGCCGTCAGATGCACGACAAGCAGCGCCTTACGCGTGCTCAAGCGCGATCCGACCACGGCCTTCGTCATTGTATAACGCATTATCTCTTGCTCCTTACAGGGTGAGTGCTTGTGTGGCACACTGGAGCAGACGGACAGGATTTCAGTTTTGGCAGGTCGCCAACTATTTCTGATCTGAAGTCGCTTCCGCCGCTCTCGTGCCCAAACCGCCCTCGCAACGCACTGCGGCAAGAACCACTTTCGTTTGAACTGCGGATCAGTTCGATCGCGCCGGAGCGGCGCGCTCCGGCTGGCCGGCTCCCGGCGGCTTCGGCCGGCATCGATCATCATTTTCGGCCGACGTTTCGCTCCGACGCTCGGCTCCCGGTGTGGGTGTGTCGTTCGCGTCGACGCACGACTGCGCATCTTTTTTCCGGGTCGGACTGGGTGGAGCCACCGCGATCCCGCGGCCGAATGTGTCACCTGATCCGCCCTGCTCGACCGCGGTCGTCCGGCCGCCGACCACGTTCCAGACCGTCGGCACCGCCGTAACGACCAGGATCGCGAGCGCAAATCCGGGCCACACAAGCGTGCGCCGATACCAGGAGGCGGGCGCAATCGTCGCCGCCGAAACGGAGGGCCGGTCCTGCGCCGGCTCGGCAAGCATGCTGGCGGCCCGCCCCATCAAGCCCGCCGGGACTGTCGCCGGCTGCGCCTGGATATCATCGAGCAATGCCACCGCGGCAGACAGCTCCGCGCGGGACGCCGGATCGTTCACCAGTCTTGCGACAACGGCATCCCACTCCGCTCGCGGCAGAGAACCGTCGAGAAACGCGGCGATTTGTGCGTTGTCGATCTCGCTCCATTGAGCTGAAACGGAAGAAGGCTCCAAGCCCTCCGAAACGGCCTGCGATAGATGCGCGCGAAGCAGCTCAAGCATCTGGCGCCGGGCCGAACGGCCGTCGTCCTCGTCCGGCACAGACGCCGATTCCTGACTGAGGCGTTCGATCATCGGGTGAGGGTCCCAGTACCCATGTCTAGACGGACATATCGGAGTTTTTTTGCGTTTGTAGCGTAATTTCTTTCAACCACTTTTGGCTACGCTGCTTCAAACGATAGACTTCCTCGACCGGACAGCCCATCAGCTTGGCAACGCCGCGTGCCGGCAATGGCTCATTCGCCGAAAACAGGATCTGAAGGTATAATCGTTCGTCGGTCGGGAGCTTCTCCGCCGCCGCGTTGACGGCAGCGACGAACGCCGAGCGACGCTGTTCTTCCTCGAAGAGGAGCAAATAGTCCTCAGGCGTCGGCGACGACTCTGAAATTGAAAGGGCGCCGCCTTCCCCAAGCAGCATATCCAGCGAGATGGCCTCGGTGGCGGGGGGCGCGCGTTCCAGCCTCACCATATTTGCAAGTCGCGCGACCGATCCGGCGATCTCAGCGATCGTGGGATGTTGTTCCAGCCTGCCGCGCAAGGCTTCGGCAAGGCGAACGGCGTCCTGCGGACATCCCTCCCACACCACGGCTGCATAGATCGCCTGGTCGAGCGGCGCCGACCTCGCGACCAACGCCGGCAGGCGCCGTCGCGGCAGTTCCCGGCGCACGAGATCGATTAGGATACGATCGACCACGGTCAGGATATAGCCGGTGAAGCTGCCGCGGCCTCCGTAGGCGCGAATGCGGCGAAAATCATCCTCGATCAGCTTGAGGCATACCTCTTGATAGGCGTCCTCCCGACTGGCCCTGCCGAGTTTGCTCGGCCATTGCCTGCCAATGCGGCTTCGAATGTCGGTCTCGAAGTAACGTGAAAATCGCTGCCATGCCTCATGCGGAGCCCTGCTGAATTGTCCCGCCAGTTGGTCGGCGAGAACATCGCGAACGACGAGCGACAAATACGTCGTAAGCCGGGAGCGGCCGTCGAAGCCGCGCAGCCGCGCGTAATCTTCAGCCTTCAGCGAAGCGACGATGTGAAGGAACGCGGCTTCCCCATCCGCACCATCGCCGACCAGTTTGACGACGATCGACCACAGGGCCGTCGAGACGTGTTCGAGAAATCGGTTGGCCGCCCCCGCCTCGCCGGAGAGAACGGCATTGACGAGCGTGCGTTCGAAGTTAGCACCGGGCAGCGGCGCCGTCTGCGTTTCCGACGCGACCGGCTTTTCGGCGGCCGCATCGCCATCAGCGTCGCTGTCGCGCGGCTTGGCCTTTTTCGGAATCAATGGATTCAGGACCAGCAGGCTGCGCGACCACATGACTTTCCCCTGACAAACAGCCGATCCATGACAGTCGAACGGTCAGAGACTGCGGTCTTCCCGAGTCGGCCACTTTCGCCGCCAAACACGGTTTTGTCGCAGAACAACTGGTGCGCCAATCGGGCGAGATTATGAATTGCGCCATGCAGCGAGCGCCGCAATTGCATCATTACCATGCGCAATTCAGCGCCTGAGCGAGTCTCTGCCCGGCAAGCGATATCTCTCGTTGTGCCCGCCCTGACATCGCAACAATTACGCCACAACCAGGCGCCCGCAAATGCCGCGAGCCGCATTGCATCGATGGCCTAGTCTACGCATCGGTTGAAATTGCGCGGATACTCGCTCAACTGCCGGTCTGACGGTTATCGCAGCACGACCTCGGTCTCGGTCCAGCGCAGATAGCGGCGTGGCGCGGCGCCAAGTTCGCGGCGGAACATCGCCGTGAAGGCGCTCGGGCTCTCATAGCCGACATCGAGCGCAACGTTGGTGACGGACTCGCCTGCACCGAGGCGGGCGAGCGCTTCCAGCAACCGGACGCGCTGGCGCCAGGCCGAAAAGCTTTGGCCGGTTTCGCGGCGGAACATCCGCGTCAACGTGCGCCGGCTGATGCCGCTGCGGTCGGCCCAATCGTCGAGCGTAAGGTCTGCACTGGTGTCGGCGATGACGGCCTCGCAAATCCTGGCGAGCCTTGGATCCTGCGGGATCGGCACGTGCAGCAATATCTCGGGCATGCGGGCGATCTCGCCGAGCAGGAGATCGACCAACCGTCCGTCGCGCCCCCCCTCGTCGTAATCTACCGGCATCCGGACCGTCTCGTCCATCAATGCGTCAAGCAGCGACGACGTGCGGATCAGCCGGCAGGTCGCCGGGTAGCTCGGCACCCGGTCCGGCTCAACATAGATGGTCTGGACATCAGCGTCGCCCCAGGCGCGCGACTGATGCACAACGCCTGCGGGAATCCACAGGCCATGGCCCGGCGGAATGACGAAATTGCCGCGCTCGGTCATCATCGAGGTGACACCGGTGGTCTGCAGGATGAACTGGCCGCGCCGGTGCGCATGCCGCGTGCTCATGCTCTCGGACGGGTAAGTCGCCGCCATCGCCACGACGGGCCGCTTCTGGGTCTGCAAATGTCCGGCATAGGTGGCCGCGGCCTGCGGCCCGCACCGCTTATGGCAAAGGCGTTCGAAACTGGCGTCGGCGGCTGGCGTCGCAGGTACTCTTACGTTGATATTCATCTGAACTCTGGATCGGAGGTGCCTGTTCTTCTCATGGCCTTATGCATCTTCCGGGCCACTTGGCCCGATCGCGATGATCGCTGTCCCCTTCCCTGTAGCACGGAACCCGCGCCTCGGTCACGATACGCCATCCGAAACCGAAGGGGTTGGTCCATGAACAGGCGCGAATTCACTGCTGCGATGCTGGCTGCGGGTGCGGCCATCCCGCTCGGCATCACCAGGGCGGCCGGTCAGACCAGGGGCGGCACGCTCAACACCATCATCCAGCCCGAACCGCCGATCCTCGTCACGGCGTTCAACCAGCAGCAGCCGACGCTGACGCTCGGTGGCAAGATCTACGAGAGCCTTTTGAAATACGGCGCCGACCTGAAGCCGATGCCGGGCCTGGCGCAATCCTGGGAAATTTCGCCCGACGGCCTGACCTATACGTTCAAGCTGTTCCCGGGGATCACCTTCCACGATGGCAAGCCGATGACGTCGGAGGACGTGGTGTTCAGCTGCATGAAGGTGCTGACGGAAACCCATCCGCGCGCGCGGCAGAACTTTGCCCGCGTCGCATCGGCCGAGGCGCCCGACCCGCTGACGGTCGTCTTCAAGCTGAAGCAGCCTTTTGCGCCGTTCCTCGGCTGCTTCGACTGCACCTCGGCGCCGATCGTGCCCAAGCACATCTACGAGGGCACGGAATTCCGCAAGAACCCGATGAACGACAAGGCGATCGGCACCGGCCCGTTCAAGCTGAAGGAATGGGTGCGCGGCTCGCATGTGCATCTCGTCCGTCACGACGGCTACTACCGCAAGGACGAGCCCTATCTCGACGAGATCGTCTACCGTATCATCCCGGACGGCGCCTCGCGCGCGCTGGCGCTCGAGAACGGTACCGTGCAACTCGTGCAATGGTCCGACATCGAGTTCTTCGATGTCCAGCGCTTCAAGTCACAGAAGAATCTCGAATTCACCACCAAGGGTTATGAGTATTTCGCGCCGCATCAGTGGCTCGAGATGAACAACCGCATAGCTCCCATGAATGACAAGCGCTTCCGGCAGGCGATCATGCACCTGATCGACCGCGAAGCGATGAACAAGCGGATCTATTTCGGCAACGCCAAGATCGCTACCGGTCCGATCTCGTCGAAGACCCGTTTCTATGACGGCAAGGTCAAGCGCTACGAATTTTCGGTTGAAAAGGCCACCAAGCTGCTCGACGAGATGGGCCTGAAGCCCGGCGCCAACGGCAAGCGGGCCGAGATCAAGTACCTGGTACCACCCTATGGCGAGGTCTATCAGCGCGCCGGCGAATTCTTCCGCCAGAGTTTTTCCAAGGCCGGCATTGATCTGGTTCTGGTCGGCACCGACATGGCCGGCTGGGCCGAGAAGGTCGGCAACTGGGACTACGAGATGACCCAGAACCTGCTCTATCAGCTCGGCGATCCCGCGCTCGGCGTCGCCCGAACCTATATCTCGTCGAACATCAAGAAGGGCATTCTGTTCTCGAACACCCAGGGCTATTCCAACCCCGAGGTCGACAAGCTGTTCGAAGAAGCCGCCGTCGCGCTCGACGAGGCCAAGCGGCAGGAACTCTATTCCAAGGTCCAGCAGATCCTCGTCGAGGACGTGCCGGTCGCCTGGACGCTGGAGCTCGAATACCCGATCATCTACGACAAGGCGTTCAAGAACATCGTGACAACGGGGATCGGCTCACACGAGACCTTCGGCGCGGTCTACAAATCGTGACGGGGACCAGGAGCGCCGCGCGGATCGCGCTCTTGATCGTCACGTGGGTGGCGCGGCTCGTCGCCGTGATCCTTGTCATCGCCACCTTCAACTTCGTGCTGGTCCGCGCAGCACCGGGCGATCCGGCCATGGTGATGGCCGGGCAGTCGGGCGGCGCTGACCCGAAGATCCTCGACGATCTGCGCAAGGAATACGGGCTCGATAAGCCGTATCTGGTGCAACTCGCCAGCCATCTCGGGCGCGTGCTTACGCTGGACCTCGGCTATTCCTATCGCCAGCGCCGGCCGGTCCTCGACCTCATCCTGGAGCGGCTGCCGGCGACGCTGCTGCTCACGCTCACCGCGTTCTGCCTCGCGCTGCTGATCGGCACGACGCTCGGCGCGCTGGCGGGGCTGGCAGCCGGCAGCATCGTCGACACGCTGTTCACCGTGCTATCGCTGCTGCTCTACGCCACGCCGGTCTTCTGGCTGGGGCTGATGCTCGTGCTCGTCTTCTCGGTGACGCTCGGCTGGTTGCCGCCATTCGGATACGAGACGATCAACGCGAAGATGACGTCGATCGAGCGCGTACTCGATATCGCCAAACACATGATCATGCCGGTCATGTCGCTTGCCGCGATCTATCTCGCGATCTACGCCCGCCTGATGCGCTCCTCGATCATCGAGGTATCGCACCAGGATTTCATCAAGACGGCGCGGGCCAAGGGGCTCGCCCCGGCTCGGATCGTCGTCGGCCACATGCTGCGCAACGCGCTGGTGCCGGTGGTGACGGTGGCCGGCATGCAGGCGGGCGCGCTCGTCGGCGGCGCGGTGGTGATCGAGACCGTGTTCGCCTGGCCGGGCCTCGGCCGGCTCACCTTCGAGGCCGTGCTGCAGCGCGACTATCCGGTGCTGCTCGGCATCTTCCTGATCTTGTCGATCATTGTCATCGCGCTCAACCTCGTGACCGACCTGATCTACCGCCTGATCGATCCCCGCATGACGACGGAAGCCGCCTGATGGACGCCCTCAGAGCCTTCTTGCGGCACCCGAGCGGAATGGCGGGACTCGTCCTGTTGATCATCGTGCTGGTCGTTGCGATCACGGCGCCCTGGGTCTTCCCGGTCTCGCCGTGGGAAATGAGCGGCACGCCCTTTGCGCCGCCCGGCGAGGACGGCATGTGGCTCGGCGGCGATACGCTCGGCCGCGACGTCGCGGCGGGCGTGGCCCACGGCGCGCGCGTCTCGCTGCTGATCGGCGTTGCGTCCGCACTGGCCGCCATGACGATCGGCGTCGTGATCGGCGCTATCTCCGGCTATTTCGGCGGCAAGGTCGATCTGGTGCTGATGCGGGTGACGGAGATGTTCCAGACCGTTCCCGCCTTCATCCTGGCGATCCTGCTGGTTGCGACCTTCAGCCCTTCGCTGCTCACCATCATCCTCACCATCGGCGCAGTGAGCTGGCCGCCGCTGGCACGGCTGACGCGCGCCGAATTCCTGAAACTGCGCGGGCGCGAGTTCGTCGAGGCCGCCTTGTGCCAGGGTGAGAGCACGGCCCGCATCGTGCTCGGTCACATCCTGCCGAACGCGATCTCGCCGATTCTGGTCGTGGTATCGCTGACGGTGGCGACGGCGATCCTGCTGGAAAGCGCCCTCTCCTTCATGGGACTTGGCGATCCCAACCTGATGTCCTGGGGTTTCATGATCGGCGCCGGGCGCACCGTGATACGGCAGGCCTGGTGGATGAGCGTCTTTCCCGGCCTCGCGATCCTGTTCACCGTGCTTGCGATCAACTTGTTCGGTGAAGGACTGTCTGACGTGCTCAACCCGCGAATCTCAAGGCGGCGGGCATGACGGACAAAGGCATGCAGCCCTCCCCATCCGTGCTCTCCGTCGAAAATCTCTCCATCGCGCTGCCCGAGGGCGGCGACCGGCCGTTCGCGGTCGAGCAGGTCTCGTTCGCGATCCAGCGCAACGAAGTCGTCTGCCTGGTCGGCGAATCCGGCTCGGGCAAATCGATGATCGCCCATGCGATCCTCTCGCTGTTGCCGAAGGGCGTCGACATCGTATCCGGCGCCGTGAAGGTTGCAGGGCATGATACGGCCAAGCTCGACCGCCGCGCGCTGCGCCGGCTGCGCGGTGGCGAGGCTGCCATGATATTTCAGGAACCGCTGTCGTCGCTCAATCCATTGAAGCGCGTCGGCGAACAGATCGAGGAGACAATCCTCACGCATCAGAGCCCGGCACCGTCCACCGCCGAGATCAAGGCCCGGGTGCTGGAGCTCCTGACCCAGGTTGGACTGCCGAACCCGCCGCAGCTCGCCAACAGCTATCCGTTCGAACTCTCCGGCGGCCAGCGCCAGCGCGTCATGATTGCGATGGCAATGTCGAACCAGCCCGCGCTGCTGATTGCGGACGAGCCGACGACGGCGCTCGACGTCACCACCCAGCGCCAGATCCTGCGTCTGATCGACGATCTCCGGCGCGACCGCGGCATGGGCGTGCTGCTGATCACCCATGATTTCGGCGTCGTGGCCGACGTCGCCGATCGCGTCGTCGTGCTGCGCCACGGCAAGGTGGTCGAGCACGGCACCGTCGAGGAAGTGCTGCGCCACCCGCGCGAGGCCTATACGCGCGAACTGATCGATGCGGTACCTAAAGCGCGGGTAAAACATCGGGAGACCGCCGCGCAGACCGCGCCGCTGCTCGACATCGTGGACCTGCGCAAGACCTTTCGCGTCAAGCGCGGCTGGTTTCAGCCGCCGCGCGAAGTGGTCGCCGCCGACGGCATCTCGCTGACGCTGCACGAGGGCGAAACGCTGGCTGTTGTCGGCGAATCCGGTTCCGGCAAATCGACGCTGGGCCGCATGGTGATGCGGCTGACGGAGCCGGATTCCGGCGCGATCCGGCTCGGCAACGAGGACCTGCGGCAGTTGCACGGCGAGGCGCTGCGGCTGGCGCGTCGCGGGCTGCAGATCATCTTTCAGGACCCGTTTTCCAGCCTCGATCCGCGCCAGAAAGTCGGCGATGCCGTGGCGCGTGGCCCGATGGCCTACGGCACCCCGCGCACGGAGGCGATGGCGCAGGCGCGGCAATTGCTGGCCCGTGTCGGGCTGACACCTTCGGCCGCGGATCGCTATCCGCACGAATTCTCCGGCGGCCAGCGCCAGCGCATCTGTATTGCCCGCGCGCTCGCGCTGCGGCCGAAAGTGCTGATCGCCGACGAGGCGGTATCAGCGCTCGACGTGTCGGTCCAGGCGCAGGTGCTGGCACTGCTCGCCGAGCTGCGGCGCGAGATGCGGCTGGCGATGATCTTCATCACGCACGACCTGCGCATCGCCGCCGAAATCGCCGACCGCGTGATCGTGCTGCAGCATGGCCGCATCGTCGAAGAAGGCCCGACCTCGGCCGTGTTTACCAACCCGCGTGAGGCCTATACGCGCGACCTGCTTGACGCGATCCCGGGGCGGCGTTTCTTCGATCAGCCGGGCTTTGCGCAGAAACACGAGGCGCTGGCATGACGCGGACGCTCCGCATAAGCTTGGCGCGCTCCGCCGGTCGCACTTCCGTTAGAAAACCCCGCAAGGATTGATCCGTGCCGCAAAGCAACATCATGCCCCTTCCCGCCGGCGCCCGCGAGCGCATCGAAGCCGCGGTCGATGCCGCCTTCGAAGCGCAGCTGGCGACCACGATCGCCTTCTCGGCAATCCCCAGCACGCGCAGCCAGGAAGCGCCGTGCCAGGACATGATGGCGCGGCTGCTGCGCGAGCGCGGCTACGAGGTCGACGACTGGATCATCAACCAGGACGACCTCAAGGACCTGCCGGGCTACGGCCCGGTCGAGACCGATTTTACGCGCGCCCGCACCGTGGTCGGCACCTATCGGCCCGCCGAGGAAACCGGGCGCTCGCTGATCCTGCAGGGCCATTGCGACGTCGTGCCCGCCGGCCCGCTCGACATGTGGAAATATCCGCCGTTCAAGCCCACCGTCGAGGATGGCTGGCTCTATGGCCGCGGCGCCGGCGACATGAAGTCCGGCACCATCGCCGCACTTTATGCACTCGATGCGCTGAAGGCCGCGGGACTGAAGCCGAAGGGCCGTATCCACCTGCAGTCGGTGATCGAGGAGGAAAGCACCGGGGTCGGCGCGCTCTCCACGCTGCAGCGCGGCTATCGCGCCGATGCCTGCCTGATCCCGGAGCCGACCGACGGCAAGCTAATGCGCGCCCAGGTCGGCGTGATCTGGTTCCGCCTCAAGGTGAAGGGCGTGCCGGTTCACGTCGCGCGCGCCGGCACCGGCTCAAATGCGATCAAGGCGGCCTATCATCTGGTCCAGGCGATCGAAGGGCTGGAGGCCGAGTGGAACGAGCGCGCCAAATCGCATCGCTATTTCGGCAAGCTCAACCATCCCCTCAATTTCAACCCCGGCATCATCAAGGGCGGCGATTGGGCTTCCAGCGTTCCAGCCTGGTGCGACGTCGATTGCCGTATCGGCATTTTGCCGGGCTGGAAGATCCCCGACTGCCAGGCCGAGATCACAGCCTGCGTCGAGAAGGCCGCCAAAACCCATCCGTTCCTCGCCGACAACCCGCCAGAAGTCGTGTGGTCCGGCTTCCTGTCGCCGGGCTATGAGGTGACCGGCGCGCAGGACAGCGAGGCGGTGCTCGCGGCGGCGTATGAGCAGATTTTCGGAAGCCAACTCGAGGAAGCGAGTTTCACCGGCCTCACCGACACGCGGTTCTACGGGCTCGATTACGACGTGCCGGCGTTCTGCTTCGGTGCGACAATGGAAGGCGCCCACGGCTTCAATGAGCGCGTCGATATCGAATCCGTCAAGAAGGTCACCAAGACGCTGGCGCTGTTCATCGCCGGCTGGTGCGGGGTCGAGGAAACGCAATCACAATAACGACAAGGGAGGCTTGCGATGGAAGGCAGCGGTGCGGGCGGAAAGCCCCTGGTGCAGACGCCGAACGATCTGCGTGCGCATTTCGGACAGATCAACCCGCTCGCCGAAAAGAAGGTGCTGCACCATCTCGACAAGTTCTGTCGCGACTTCATCGCCCTCTCCCCGTTCCTGGTGCTCGCGTCGAGCGACGGCAAGGGCAATGCCGATGCGAGCCCGCGCGGTGACGGGCCGGGCTTCGTCGCCGTGCTCGACGAGAAGACGCTGTTGATTCCGGACCGGCGCGGCAACAACCGGGTCGATACGTTCGGCAACATCCTGGCCTCACCCGGCGTTGGTCTGATCTTTCTGGTGCCGGGTATCAACGAGACGCTGCGTATCAACGGCCGGGCCGAGATCACCCAGGATCCGGCGCTGCTGACGCCGCTCGCGGTGCAGAACGTCACCCCGGTCATCGGCCTCAAGGTGACCGTCGACGAATGCTATTTCCATTGCGGCAAGGCGTTGATGCGCTCGAAACTTTGGAATCCCGCGGCGCAGGTCGAGCGCCACAGCTTTCCGACGCTGGGCCGCATCATCTCCGAGCAGACCGCGGCGGTGTCGGTAGACGACGCCGAAAAGACCATGGAGGAAGCTTACCGGACGCGGCTGTACTGAGCCGCACTTCCCCGACGAAAGTCCCTGCCAGCTCTGCACCAAACCGGCTTGTCTGCCGCCCGAACCTGCCTATGGTTGGAGAAAACAACAAAGGGAGGGAGAGCGCAGTTGGCCAAGCAGTGGATCGCGGCAGGCATATTTCTGGCGTTGGCCGGAACGAATGGCGTACATGCGCAGGATTATCCGACGCGGACGGCGACGGTCATCGTTCCCTTTGCGGCCGGCGGCCCGGCCGACATTACCGGGAGGATCGTCGCCGACATCTTCTCCCGCTACCTCGGCCAGAAGTTCGTGGTGGAGAATGTCGTCGGCGCCGGCGGAACCACAGGGGCGATCCGCGCGGCCCGCGCGCCGGCGGATGGATATACCATCCTGTCCGGACATCTTGGCACCAATGCGCTGGCGCCGGCGTTCTATCCGAACCTCGCCTACGATCCGCAAAAGGATTTTGCGCCGGTCGGCCTGACCGCCGAATATCCGGAAGTGCTGGCCGTCCGAAAGGAATTCCCGGCCAACAATCTCAAGGAATTCGTCGCCTATGCCAAGGCCAATCCGGAAAAGCTCAATGTCGGACACGCCGGCCTCGGCTCGGTCTCCTATATCGGTTGCCTCTTGCTGCATTCGGCGCTCGGCATCAAGCCGACGATGATTCCCTTCACCGGCACCGCCCCGGTGCTAAATGCTATGCTGGCGGGCCAGGTCGATTATGAATGCGATCCCGTGCTGGGCACGCTGAGCCAGGTCCAGGCCGGCAACATCAAGGCCCTGGCGGTCGCCGCCAAGAAGCGCAGTCCATTGTTACCTGATGTGCCGACGTCCCACGAGCAAGGCCTGCCCGAATTCGACATCGCGCCGTTCTACGCCGTGTTCGTGCCGACCGGCACGCCGCAGCCGATCGTCGACAAGCTCGTCGACGCGCTGAACAGAGGCCTCAACGAGGACGCGGTGAAGAAGCGGCTGGCAGAACTCGGCGCCGAGAGCGCGGAACAGGACCGTCGCGGACCCAAGGCGCTGACCGAGCTGATCAAGGCCGAGACCGCACGGCTGATGCCTATCCTGAAGGCGGCGGCGGAGAAGGAGAAATAGACGCTGCGGAAGCGGTCCCCTCGCCGAGCACGGGGACCGCAATTCGCTAATGCCCCCGCGAGAAATCCGCGCGCACTGGCGCGGACCCCGACGGCGGCACGTCAAGGCGGACCGCGATGCCCTCGAACGCCGGGCTGGGCGCGGGATAGAGCTTCATCACCAGCGGGTCATGGCCCGGCACGATATGGCTCTCGTCCGGAGCCAGCGCGATTAATTTATCAAAACCCTCGAGCATCTCCCCGATATGCAGCGCCGTCGTGAATGGCCGTTCGCTCGCCATGTTCTCGTAGAAATGGCTGACATCGGAGGCGAGCACGACAAAGCCGCGGCGGGTCCGGACGCGTACGAATTGCAGTCCGGCCGAATGGCCGCCGGCCGCATGGATCGTCAGGCCGGGCGCCAGTTCGGCATCGCCGTTGTAGAACATCACGCGGCGCGCATAATTCAGCCGCACCAGTCCGCAGATATCCTCGACCTCGAAGGAATGCGACAGTCTCGGATACCGCATGTAACGGCCCGTGGCGTAGGCCATTTCGCGCTCCTGGAGATGGAAACGCGCCTTCGGAAAGCGGTCGAAATTCCCGGCGTGGTCGTAATGCAGATGGGTCAGGATCACGTCCTCGACCGCATTTACATCGATGTCGAACGCGCCAAGCGTCTCGACCGGACAACGCAGAAACGTGCGGCTTCGCTTCTTTGAGACTTCCGCATTGAAGCCGGTGTCGATGACAAAGGTGCGCCCGCCGCCCCTCGCCACCCACATAAAATAGTCCATCGGCATCGGCCCGTCATGCGGGTCGCCGCCGATGAAATGATCGCTGCGCCGCGCCTCGCGGGTCGCATAGCGGATGGCGAAGAGTTCGTATTCCGGCTCGGCCATGCGACTGCCTGTTCGCGCTACTTCGATTCGGCTTCGTTGAGCGCCTCGCGCGCGTTGCGGAACGCGTCGATGCCGGCCGGTACGCCGCAATAGACCGCCACCTGCAGCAGGATCTCCTTGATTTCTTCCTTGGTGACGCCGTTCTTCAGCGCGCCCTTGACGTGCAGTTTCAATTCGTGGGGCCGGTTCAGTGCGCCGAGCATGGCCAGGTTGACGATGCTGCGGGTGCGCCGGTCCATGCCCGGCCGGGTCCACAACGCGCCCCAGCAGAATTCTGTGGACCACTCCGCCATGGTCCGGGTGAATTCGTCGGCTCCAGCGATCGACTTGTTGACGTAGTCTTCACCGAGCACTTCCTTGCGGACCTTCAATCCCTTGTCGAACAACTCGCTCATCTTCGGTTCCTTTCGTTTGTTTTAGCAGTGTTTTCAGGACGGCGAACTTTAGCCGTGCGACTTCATCAGGTTCGATACGTCAGCAAGCGTGTCAAGCCGCCAGACATGGTCGATGACACGGTCGGCGTCCCAATCGGCTCCACCCAGCCGTGCACCATCGCGCAGTTTCGCCTCGATGTCGCGGTCCGACAGCGGATCGGCAAGGCTGCCTTTCGCATCCATCACGATCTCCTCGAACGCTTCACCCGAATGGAGCCGGACGATGAGCCGCGCGACGCCATCCGGAAGCGAAGCGTCAAGCGCGGCCGTCACCTTCTGGCGCAAGGATACGATGTCGGGCCGAAACACGGTGGCTTCAGCGAATTCGGGCACGCCGGCCGCACCCAGCAGCAGCGCGATAGCCGCGCAGTGATGAATGCTGACCCGGGCGTCGCGCTCGTTGCGAACCGGCCGGTCGCCCCGCGCCAGCAGCAGCGCTGAGCCCTGCACCGTGATGGATTCGATATCGTCGATCCGCCGCTTCAGTTTCGTCCGCAACTTGAAGCAGGCGTCGATCACCGCATGAAACACGATGCCCGCCGGATAGGGCTTGTAGGTATTTTTCGCGATCTCCCAGCTCTTGCCGAGGCCTCCCGTCAGTCGCGCCATGTCGGGCTCGTCGCCCATGGCGCGGGCCCAGCCGAGCGGCCCTTCAATGGCCCGGGGCGAGGCGGAATAGCCTTCCGCCGCCAGCAAGGCTGCGAACAGGCCGTTGCGCGCCGCGTTGCCGACGCTGACATTCTTGGCGGCGCTGGGAAGATTTTCGACGATGCCGGCCGACTGGCTGGCGGCGATCCCGATCGCATTCGAGATCTGGTCCGCCGGCAATTCCAGCAGTTTCGCGCAGGCCACCGCCGCGCCGAACACGCCGCAGGTCGAGGTGATGTGCCAGCCGCGTGCATAATGCAGTGGAGACACCGCATTGCCGACGCGGCATTCGATCTCGACGCCGAGAATGAATGCCGTCAGCACGGCGCGCCCGGAAAACCCGCGCGCCTGCGCCAATGCCAGCACTGGTGCGGCGACCGGGGCCGCCGGATGGATGATGGTGTCCGGATGGGTGTCGTCGAAATCGAGCAGGTTGGCCGATACCGCGTTGAGGAACGATGCGCCCATCGCATCGAGCCGCTCGGGGCGGCCGATCACCGCTGACGTCGCGGCGCCGCTGAACGGCAGCAGCGTACGCAACGCGGCGGTGACGGCCGGATCGTTTGCCGACCCCAGCGCGGTCGCGAAAAAGTTCAGGATCGAGCGTTTCGCTTCGTGTTCTTGCGCGGCGACATCCGCCCACGCCGTGCCGGCGACGAAATCGGCGAATGTCGTGCCGGCGCCTTGCGCTTCAACTTGCCGCACTGAGCGAATTCCTCGGGACCCTGTTTTGGCGACCCTATTCCGGCGCGCCACCGGCTGTCGACAGGAATCTTATGCTTGACAGATTGACTGACAATCTTGAAATTCGGCGAAACGCGACTGGGAACCCGGCGCGGCAAGAACAACATGCGCCCGCTCTCGCGGCGCGACAGGGAGCGAACCATGGCAGGAGAAACAATCGGCTTTGTCGGAACGGGCCGCATGGGCGGACCGATGGCCAGCCGCCTGCTCGACGCTGGCTATTCGCTGTGCATCTACGATGCGCAGCCCGACGCGACCACGGCGCTGGTGGCGCGCGGCGCTCGGCTGGCGAAATCGCCGGCCGAGGTTGCTTCCGCCGCGGATATCGTGCTCGCCAGCCTGCCGACGCCGGACATCGTCAAGGCGGTCGCGCTGGGGCCCGATGGCGTCATTGCCGGAAATCGCGCCACCGTCATGATCGATCTCTCCACCACCGGCCCCGGCGCTGCCAAGCTGATCGCAGCAGGATTTGAGCCGCGCAACATCACGCTGGTCGATGCCCCGGTCAGCGGCGGCATCAAGGGCGCGGTGAACGGCACGCTCGCGGTAATGGTCTCCTGCCCGAAGGCCACCTATGACAAGGTCGAGCCGATCCTGAAGCACTTTGGAAAGCTGTTTTATACCGGCGACAAGCCGGGCACGGCGCAAACGGCCAAGCTCGCCAACAACCTGATGGCGGCGGCTGCGCTCGTCATCACATCCGAAGCAGTCGCGATGGGGGTCAAGGGCGGCGTCAACGCCAAAGTCCTGATCGACATCATCAACGCCAGCAGCGGGCGCAACAGCGCCTCGGAAGACAAATTCCCCCGCGCCGTGCTTCCCGGCACCTTCGATTTCGGCTTCGCCACCGGCCTTTCCTACAAGGACGTCCGGCTCTGCGTCGATGAAGCCGAAGCGATGGGCGTGCCGATGGTCTGCGGCGCCGCGGTGCGGCAGATGCTCGCAATCACCAACGCCAAATTCGGCGCGTCATCCGACTTCACATCGATCGCGAAAGTGCTGGAGGAATGGGCCGGCGTGGAAATGCGCGGCTAACGCGACCCCACCGGCACGCAAGGGACATCGCCATGATCATCGGATCGACCGGATCGAGCGAGGCATCGCTGGCGCGGGCGTTGGCCCGCTCCGCGCTCTCCGTCGATCCCGGCCGCTTCGATGCCGACGTCATCGCCAAGGCGAAAATCTGCCTGCTGGATTTCCTGTCCTGTGCTTTCGAAGCACGAAACCACCCGTGGAGCCGGCAGGCAACCGCCATTGCGCGCGAGGCCAAGGACGGCGCGACCATCATCGGCAACCGCGCCCTCGCCTCACCCGGCGATGCGGCCTTTGCCAATGCCGTGATGGGCCATGGCCTGGTGCGCGAGGACATGCACGCCGCCAGCATCTGCCATCATGGCGTGGTGATCTGGCCGACGCTGCTCGCGCTGTCGGAACGGACACAACTATCAGGCGCGACGTTCCTGGCCGCCGCCATCATCGGCTACGAGACCGGCGCGCAGATCGGACGCGCACTCTTCAACGCCGACCTCGCCCGCCTCTACCGACCGACCGGCCTGGTGGCACCGCTCGGCGCCGCGCTGGCGGGAAGTTTTGCGCTCGGGCTTGGCGAAGATGCCGCCACCAGCGCGATGGCCATCGCCGCCAACACATCCTCGGGCCTGAACGAATGGCCGCGCGCCGGCGGCTCCGAAATGTATTTCCATCCCGGTTTTGCTGCTCGCAACGCGATCGCCGCGATCGAACTCGCCGAGGCCGGCGCCCGCGCCTCGGAAACGATTCTGGAAGGCGAGGCCGGATTGTTCGCTGCCTTCGGCCGCCGGCCCGCTCCCGCGGATATCCGGCTGTTTGCCGGCGCCGGGCCGGAGATCATGGCCGTCTACAACAAGCCGGCTCCCGCCTGCAATTTCGCGCAGACCGCCGCGCAGGCAGCCTTGCGGGTCGCGCGCGAACTCAGGTCATCAGAAGACATCGCAACAATCTCGATCCGTGTCCCGGAGGCGGCCGCCCGCTACCCCGGCTGCGATTCCAAGGGACCGTTCCACAACGCGCTGCAGGCGAAGATGAGCATTCCCTTCAGCGTCGCGGCCGTGCTGGCGCTCGGTGCGCTCGAAGAAGAGAACTATGCTGATATCGGCGAAGCCAGCATTCTAGGCCTCATCGAACGGATCGACCTGCAGAGCGCCCCCGATCTCACCGCCGCTTTTCCGTCGAGGCAGGGTGCCGAAATTCTCGTCGGGCTGCGCAATGGCGCGACGGTCCGGCACCGCCTCGACGATGTCATTGCCGCCACGCCGGATGAAATCCGCGTCCGATTTCGGCAGGCAGCGTCCGGCGTGATCGGCGACGGCGCACGCGATCTGGAAGAGCTGGTCGATAATTGCGTGTCGCTTCCGGACTGCCGTGTCATCGCTGCGCGGTGCCGGCCTGAACCGGCCGAACAAAGGCTGCGGCCGGCTTCATGACCGACAACGACAAAACAAAGATGGGGGAAACAATGTTGAAGCCAAAAACAGCCGGGCGAGGTCAGCGGTGACCCAGGCGCTGGAAGGCTTTTTGCAGGCGCTCTCCGCCGGTCTCCTGATCGGCGCGGTCTACGGCCTGATGTGCGTCGGGCTCGGGCTGATCTTCGGCGTCATGCGGGTCATCAACTTCGCCCAGGGCGATTTCATGATGCTCGGCATGTACGCGGCATTTTACTTCTTCACCGCGTTCGGCGTGCAGGCCGCGTTCGGCAACACCATCGGGCCGTTCGTCGCCATCGTGCTGGCCGGCCCGGTGCTCGCCGTGTTCGGCTACTTCGTCCACCTCACCCTGATTTCACGGGTATCCGGGACGCGCACCTCTTCGCTCGAGGGCGAAGGCCATTATGCCCAGCTCATCCTGACGCTGGGGATCGCGCTCATCCTGCAGAATGGCGGCCTGCTGGTATTCGGTTCGGTGCTGGCCTCGATCCGCACCCCGCTGTCGAGTTCGGCCTGGGAACTTGGACCGATGTTCAATGACATCAGCGTCTTCGTCAACAAGGCCCGTGGCATCGACGCCATTCTCTCGCTGGTGACGATGATCCTGCTGACGCTGATGATCACGCGGTCGCGGCTCGGGAAATCGCTGCGCGCCGCTGCCGACAATCCGACGGCCGCTACCTATATGGGAATCGACGTCGACCGCGCGCACCGCATCGCGTTTGCGCTCGGCACCGGCATCACCGCGATTGCGGGCGGCCTGCTCGCCACCAACTATCCCTTCCATCCCTTTGTCGGCGTCGAATACGTCATCGTGATGTATGCCGGCGTCGTGCTCGGCGGCATGGGCAGCATCATCGGCGCCTTCTGGGGCGGCATGACGATCGGGCTGGTCCAGCAGATGTCGACGCTGATCCTGCCGACGCAATTGCAGAACGCCGCCATATTCGTCGTGTTTCTCCTGATCGTCTTCTTCCGTCCGCAAGGCTTCTTCGGACGCATGGTCGAGAGGACATGATCATGCGCGAATGGCGCTCGCTGCTGCCCATCATCGTCTTCACCGCGCTCTATGCCGCGCTGTCGCTGAGCGTGACCAATTCCTACTACCAACTCGTGATGACGCTGGTCCCGGTCTGGGCGATCTTCGGCCTGTCGTGGAACCTGCTCAGCGGCTACACCGGGCTGATCTCGTTCGGCCACGCCGCGTTCTTCGGCGTCGGCGCCTATGCCGTCGTGCTCGGCCAGATCCATTTCGACCTCTCGCCGTGGATCATGATCCCGATCGCGGCCGTGCTGGGCGGCATTGCTGGCCTGTTGATCGGGTTTCCGACGTTCCGCCTGCAGGGTCACTACTTTGCGCTGGCAATGCTCGCCTACCCGCTCGCCATTCTCTACGTGTTCGAATGGCTCGGCCTGCAGGAAGTGACGCTGCCGATCAAGCGCGAAAATGCCGCCGCCTATATGCAATTCGCCGATCACCGGCTCTACACACTGCTGGCGCTGGCGATGATGCTTGCCACCATTCTCTTGACGCGGGCGGTCGAACGATCGCGCTTCGGCATGGCGCTGCTGGCGATCAAGCAGAACGAAGCTGCCGCGGAAGCCGCCGGGATCAACACGCTGGCCTGGAAACTGCGCGCCGTCACCCTCAGCGGCGCCATCGCCGGCGCGATCGGCGGATTCTACGCGGTCGTGCTGCTGGTGGTCACCCCGCAATCCGTGTTCGGCATGCTGGTGTCGGCACAGGCGCTGACGGTCGCGATGTTCGGCGGCGTCGGAACGGTCTGGGGTCCGGTGATCGGATCCGTCATCCTGATCCCGCTGGCCGAAACGCTTAATGCCGAAGCGGGCTCACGCTTTCCCGGCATCCAGGGCGTGATCTACGGACTCGCCATCATCTGCGTCATCCTGCTGGCGCCGGAAGGCCTGTACTGGAAGATTCGCGATTTCTGGCGCAAACGGTCTGCAACGCCGGTCACCAGCGCGCCCACGACGAATCTCCCCGCCGCTTCCGCCGAACTCGTGCCTCTCCGCCCCACACGGTCCGCCGGGACAGGCGATGTCGTCCTCGAAGTACGTAACCTGTCGCGCTCCTTCGGCGGGCTCAAGGCCGTGCAGGATGTCAGCTTCAAACTACGGCAGAACGAGATCCTCGGCATCATCGGCCCCAATGGCGCCGGCAAGACCACGCTGTTCAACCTGCTGAACGGATTTTTGCGGCCCGACACCGGGCAAGTCCTGCTCGACGGTCGCGAGATGTCCGGCCGCAAGCCGCATGAACTGTGCGAGGCCGGCATCGGCCGCACGTTCCAGATCATGCGCCCATTCCTGCGCATGTCGATCTCGGACAATGTCGTCGTCGGGGCCTATGTCAGCGCCAGGACCGACGACGAGGCAAAGCGACTGGCGGCGGATGCGATCGCCCGTGTCGGCCTCTCGGAAATTGCTGATCGTATCGCCGGCGAACTCACGACCAAGGAACTACGGCTGATGGAGCTGGCTCGCGCGCTCGCCGGGCAGCCGCGCATTTTGCTGCTCGACGAAACGCTCGCGGGCCTCGGGCATGACGAAGCCAACGAGGTCGTAGCGGTGATCCAGCGGCTGGCCCGCGACGGCATAACGATTGCGATCATCGAACACACGATGCAGGCGATGGTCCGCCTGGTCGACAGTTTTCTGGTGCTCGACCACGGCGCCGTCATCGTCGAGGGCGAGCCCGAAGCGGTGACGCGCGACAGCCGCGTCATCGAGGCGTATCTCGGCAAAAAATGGGTGGCCCATGCTCCGCATTGAAGGGCTGACATCCGGCTACTCGGCCATTCCCGTCCTGAACGGCGTTTCGATCAAGGTCGAGGAAGGCCAGTTCGTCGCCATCGTCGGCCCGAACGGCGCCGGCAAGACCACGCTGTTCAAGACCATCTCGGGAATCGTGCGCCCCAGCGCGGGGAAGATCACCTTCGGGGACCACGACCTGCTGTCGATCCAGCCCGCACAACGCGCCCATCTCGGCATCGCCCACGTGCCGGAAGGCCGCCAGGTGTTTCCGTCGCTCACCGTGATGGAAAACCTCGAAATGGGCGCGATGACCGAGGCGGGACGACGCGACTGGAAGCACAACATTCAGCGCATCTTCGAATGGCTTCCGATCCTGGCCGAACGCCGCGGCCAGTTCGCCGGCACATTGTCGGGTGGACAGCAGCAGATGCTGGCGATCGGCCGCGGCCTCGCCTCGTCGCCAAAGCTGCTGATGCTCGATGAACCCTCGATGGGATTGGCACCCACCACCGCCGATTTCATCTTCGAGCGGCTGATCGAAATCCGCCGCCAATCGAAGTTGACGATCCTCTTGGTCGAACAGCGCGTGGCGGAGGCGCTCGAATCCGCCGATCACGGCTATGTGCTCGAAGCCGGCCGTGTCGCGCTCGAAGGCAATAACCAGACCCTGCGGGCGGACGACCGCATCCGCAAGGCCTATCTCGGCATGTAACCAACGACAAACAACAAAATTGGGAGAACGAAAAATGGGCCAGGATAATTCATCCGGAAAAATCTCGAAGACGTCGCTGACGCGGCGAACCGTGCTCTCCGGCGCCGCCGCGATGGGACTGTCGACGGTGGCGCGCGCGCAAGCCCCGGCCGAGGTCAAGGTCGGATTGATCGTGCCGCTGTCCGGCATCTACACCCGCCCCGGCCAGGTGATGAAGATGGGCGCCGAGATGGGCATCGAGCACATCAACGCGCAGGGCGGCATCAAGTCGCTCGGCGGCGCCAAGATGAAGCTGGTCGTGATCGACTGCGGTGACACCACGGAGAAGGCCAAGAATGCCGCGCAGCGCATGGTCGCGCAGGAGACCGACCTCGTGGCAGCGACGGGCTCCTATCTGAGCTCGTTCACGCTCGCCGTCACCGAGGTGACGGAACGCGCGCAACTGCCGGTGCTCACCCTGTCCTATTCGGATCTGCTGACCGATCGCGGCTTCAAGTTCATCTTCCAGACCGCCGCGCCCGCCAGCGTGCAGTCCCAGCTCGGTCTGCCCGAGTTGATGAAGCTTGCGGAAAAGGCTTCCGGCAAGCGGCCGAAGACGGTGGCGATGCTGATGGACAACACCGCGACTTCGGTCGCGACCGCCAAGGCGCTGAAGGAAAAGCTGCTCGCACAGGAAGGCCTTCAGCTCGTCGTCGAGGAAGTCTGGACTCCGCCGCTGGCCGACGCCACGCCACTGATCCAGAAGGTCAGGTCGGCAAGGCCCGATTTGCTGCTGTTCATGCCGAACGCGGTCTCCGACGCCAAGCTCGGCCTTGAGAAGATCAACGAGTTCGGCCTCGGCCAAGGCAAGATCCCGACGGTGTCCTTCAGCATCACCATTGCCGAGCCGGACATGCTGCAAAGCGTCACGCCCGAAGTCGTCCAGGGCATCATGACCATCGTCGCCAACTGGGGCTGCAAGGGGCATGAGGACATCATCGCCGAACTGAAGACCAAGTACAAAGAGCCGTGGGCGACGCAGAACGTCATCTCGACCTATGGCGACATGTGGCTGATGAAGGAAGCGCTTGAAAAGGCGGGCAAGGCCGATCGCCTCGCCGTCGCCGAGGCGTTCCGCACCATGGATGGCGGCCCCGCCAAATACTATCCCGGCGGCCAGTTGAAGTTCGACGAAAAGGGCCGGCGTGTCGGCGCCGGCGTCGTCATCGTGCAGTGGCAGAACGGCGTGCCGGTCACGGTCTATCCGTCCGACCTCGCCCAGGCATCTCCGTTTTGGCCGAAGAAGTCCTGACTACCGATCGTCTCAAAAAACATAAAGGGAGGAAGTGTCATGACGAAAATTACCAAGGCCGCCTTGACGCGGCGCAGCCTGCTGGCCGGCGCATCCGCCGGCCTGCTCGCGACCCGCGCCTGGGCGCAACAGCCGGCAGAAGTGAAGGTCGGATTGCTGGTGCCGGTCTCCGGCCTCTACACGCGCCCGGGCACCGTGATGCGCCACGGCGCGGAGATGGCGGTCGATCACATCAACGCCCAGGGCGGCATCAAGGCGCTCGGCGGCGCCAAGATGAAACTGGTGGTGCTGGATTCCGGCGACACCACCGAAAAGGCCAAGAACGCCGCGCAGCGCATGGTGGCGCAGGAAACCGATATGGTCGCCGCCAGCGGCGCCTATCTGAGTTCGTTCACACTGGCGGTTACCGAAGTCACGGAGCGGGCCAACCTGCCGGTGCTCACCCTCTCCTACTCGGACGCGATCACCGATCGCGGCTTCAAATACGTGTTCCAGACTTCGGCCACCGCGGGCTCGCAGGCGAGGCAGGCCCTGCCCCAGATTGTCAAGCTTGCGGAAACGGCTTCCGGCAAGCGGCCCAAAACCGTTGCCATCGTCACCGACAACACCGCGGCCTCGGTGTCCTCGGCCAAGGCGATGCGCGACGGCCTGCTCGCAGAAAACGGACTGCAGCTGATTGTCGACGAAACCTTCACCCCGCCGCTCGCCGACGCCACCTCGCTGGTGCAGAAAGTCCGCTCGGCCCGGCCCGACCTGCTGTTCTTCCTGCCGACCGTGATTTCCGACGCCAAACTGCTGCTGGAAAAGATGAACGAGTTCGGCCTCGGCCAGGGCAAGATTCCGACGATCTCGTTCGGCATCGCCATCGCCGAGCCCGACATGCTGCAGACCGTCAGCCCGGAATTGCTGCAGGGACTTCTCACCTGCGTCGCCAGCTGGGGCGCCAAGGGGCACGAGGCGCTGATCGCCGAACTGAAGACCCGCTACAAGGAGCCGTGGATGACGCAGAACGCGATCTCCACCTATGGCGACATGTGGGTGATCAAGGACGCGCTTGAAAAGGCCGGCAAGGCCGATCGCGTCGCGGTGGGCGAAGCGCTGCGCACCTTGGATGCCGGTCCCTCGAAATACTACCCGCTCGGCGAAATCAAGTTCGACGAAAAAGGCCGCCGCGTCGGCGCCGGCATGACCATCGTGCAGTGGCAGACCGGCGTTCCAGTCACGGTGTTCCCGCCGCAACTGGCGCTGTCCCAGCCGTTCTGGCCGAAAAACTAGAAGGAAAGCAGCATGGACAAGGCGACTTACGATCGCGGCCTCGAAATCCGCAAGAGCGTGCTCGGTAACGAATTCGTCGACAAGGCGATCGCCTCGGCCGACGACTTCAACCGGCCGATGCAGGACCTGACGACGGAATATTGCTGGGGCTACGTCTGGGGCCGCGACGGCATCACGCACAAGACCCGCAGCTTCCTCAACCTCGCGATGCTGTGCGCGCTGAACCGGCCGCAGGAACTCAAGACCCATATCAAGGGCGCGCTGACCAACGGCGCGACGCGCGAAGAAATCCGCGAGGTGTTCATGCAGGTTGCGATCTATTGCGGCGTCCCGGCCGGCGTCGATGCCTTCCGGAATGCCAAGGAAGTGTTCGCCGAACTGGACAAGAAGTAACCGGGACGCATGCCGATGCTGAAGGACAGATGGGCGCTCGTGACCGGGGCAACGGCAGGTCTCGGCCTCGCCATGGCCGAAAGCCTTGCCGGCGCGGGCGCCAATATTGTCCTGCACGATCTGGTCGAACCGGCCGCGGCGCGGGATCGTCTTCGCGCGCAGTTTGGCGTCGAGGCGATCAGCGTCGCCGCCGACCTGTCGCAGCGCTCCGCCATCGAGACCATGATGGCGGACCTGCTCACCCGCATCGGCGGCGTCGATATCCTCGTGAACAATGCGGTGGTGCGGCATTTCTCACCGGTCGAAGACTTCCCTCCGGAACGATGGGACGAGGCGCTTGCCGTCAATCTGTCGGCCCCGTTCCACCTGATCCGCCTCGCTGTGCCCGGCATGAAGGCGCGAGGCTGGGGCCGCATCATCAACATGGCCTCGATCTATTCGACCCGCGCCGTCGCCGACCGTATCGATTACGTGACCACCAAGACGGCCATCCTCGGCGTCACCCGCGCGGTAGCGATCGAGACGGCAAGAACCGGAGTCACCTGCAACGCGCTCTGCCCGGGCACGCTGCCGACCCCGGCCATCCAGGGAAAGATCGCAGACATCGCCGCCCGCGAAGGCCGCGCCATCGAGGATACCACCAGCGACTATCTGGCCAGCCGCCAGCCGACCCGGCGGTTCATCCCGCTGCAGGCCGTCGGCGCGATGGCGGTATTCCTGTGCAGCCCGGCTGGGCAGGACATCACCGGCGCGACGCTGCCGATCGATGGGGGCTGGTCTGTCGCATGAAGATCGACGCCCGTCTCACATGGCGCGGTCGAGCGCCTCCCATTGGACCAGTCGCCCATGTTCAGATTGCCGGGATGATGATTCTGCCCGTAAATCGCTGTTGAACCCATGGCGGGACCAAGGCGGTAGACAATGGACAAACGCGGTGAACTGCAATCCACGCTCCGGATCGAGGACGTTCCGACCGTCCGCTCGATGGTCGCGCAAAAACTGCGCGAGGCGATCATGTCCGGTACCCTGAAGCCGGGCCAGCGACTGATCGAGCGCGAGCTCTGCGAGATGACCGGCGTCAGCCGCCCCTCGATCCGCGAGGCGCTCCGGCTGCTGGAGGCCGACGGGCTGGTCAACACCGTCCCCCACCGCGGCCCCGTCGTCAGCACCATCAGCCTCGAGGAAGCCAAGCAGCTCTATGCGGCGCGCGCCGTTCTGGAGGGCTTTGCCGGCCGGGAATGCGCACGGCTGCACGATCCGGCCGTCGTACGCCGGATCGGCGACGCGCTGACCAAATTAAAGGCCGCGTTTGCCGACGGCGACCTGATGACGGCGCTGGAGGCCAAGACCGAGTTTTACGCCGCGCTGATCGGTGGCTGCCAGAACGCCTTCATCGAGCGAATGCTCAGGCCACTGCACGACCGGATCACGCTGCTGCGCATCACCTCGATGTCGCAGCCCAAACGGATCAACAAGAGCCTGCGCGAGGTCACCGCGATCTGGCGCGCGATCCAGAGCGGCGATCCCGATCTCGCCGAGAAATGCTGCGTCGATCATATCAATGCGGCGGCGGTCGCCGCGCTCAGCATGATCGAGCAGTCGTCCGCGTCGAACGAAAAGGCGACGGCGGATGAATGACCCGACGACCGTTCGGTCGAACTAAACAAAAAGCGCCAGGGAGGCGACAGGAAACGGCCATGAATTTTGTAAAACGCGTTTTGTTGATGCTGTTGCTTTTGCCGGCACTGCCGGCGCACGCCCAGGATTTTCCGAGCCGGCCGATCACGATGGTCGTCCCCTTCTCCGCCGGTGGCCCGGGTGACGTCATCGCCCGCCTGCTCGGAACGTCGATGAGCGCGACGCTGAAGCAAAGCATCGTGGTCGAAAACGTCGTCGGCGCCGGCGGCACGCTCGGAACCAACCGCGTCGCCAAGGCGGCGCCCGACGGCTACACCATCCTGCTGATGCATGTCGGCCAGGCGACCGCGCCCGCGCTTTACGCCAAACTGCCGTTCGATCCGGTCGGCGATTTTGCCCCGATCGGTCTCGTCACCGACGTGCCGATGATTTTGGTCGCGCGCGCCAATTTCCCGGCCAAGGATTTGAAGGAGTTGGTCTCCTATGTGCGCACGCAAGGCGACAAGGTGACCTACGGCAATGTCGGGCTCGGCTCGGCGTCGCATCTGTGCGGCCTGATGTTCATGAGCGCGATCGAAAGCAAACTGACGCCAATTTACTACAAGGGCGGCGGCCCCGCGCTGAACGACATCATCGCCGGCCACATCGACGTCTATTGCGATCCCGCCACCGGGCCGACGCCCTATATCCAGGCCGGCACCATCCCTGGTTACGCCATCACCAGCAAGAAGCGGGTGCCGACCTTGCCGAACCTCCCGACTGCGGCCGAGGCCGGCGTTCCCAAGTTCGACGTCACAACCTGGTATGGGCTGTACGCGCCGAAGAACACGCCCAAACCGATCGTCGATGCGCTGGTCGGCGCCCTGCAGAAGGCGCTGAAGGACCCTCCGCTGGTCAACCGTTTCGCCGAACTCAGCATGGCGCCGGTCGAGGAAGAGCGCGCCACGCCCGCGGCGCTGGAAAGCTTTCTCAAGGCCGAAATCGTGAAGTGGGACAAGATCATCAAGGACGCCGGCATCACGCCGCAGTAACGATCCGCGGCGTCAAAGACTGACGGTGATCCCGCCATCGACATAGAGCGTGTGGCCGTTGACGAAGGACGACGCCTTGCCGGACAGAAACACGGCCGCACCGACCAGTTCCTCGACATCGCCCCATCGGGCGGCCGGGGTGCGCTTTTCCAGCCAGGTCGAGAACTCCGGGTTGTCGACCAGCGCCTGGTTGAGCGGCGTCTTGAAGTAGCCCGGCGCGATGGCGTTGACCTGCAGGCCGTATTTCGCCCAGTCGGTGCACATGCCGCGGGTCAGGTTCTTGATCGCACCTTTGGTCGCCGTGTAAGGCGCGATACCCGGTCGCGCCAGTTCGCTTTGCACGGAAGCGATATTGATGATCTTGCCCCGGCCGCGCGGGATCATGTGCCGGGCAACGGCCTGGCCGACATAGAACGCGCTGGAGATATTGGTGGCGAGCAATTGCTCCCACTTCTCGACCGGAAAATCCTCCAGCGGGGAACGGAACTGCATGCCGGCGTTGTTGACGAGAATATCGATCGCGCCGATGGTCTGCTCGATCCCATCGACGCCTTCTTTTGCCGCTTGCGCGTTCGTCACATCAAAACCGGCCACCGACACCTTGTGCCCGGCGTCGGTCAGTCTGGCCGCGGCCTTGCCGAGCTTGTCGGCGTCGCGGCCGTTGAGGACGATTTCGGCGCGGTGTTCAGCGAGCCCTTGTGCAAGCGCAAAACCGATGCCTTGCGACGATCCGGTGACCAGCACCCGCTTGCCCGTCAAGTCGAATAGTTCAAATGCCATTTAACGATTCATCCGGCTGTCCCCACCCCCACAAAAGCAGAACAGTCCGGGAAAAGATAGAACCTGGCGTCCGGATTCAAGCCGTTGAGGCCCCGGAATTGCATGGAGCCATCCGGACAGGCGACGCCGGCGATCGTCGCTGGGCAGCGCACTGGTAACGATACACTTTGGCTTCCGCGGGAGTACTGGACGTGACTGATATCTCGAAGGACAAAACGCTCGACCCCCGGCTGAACTGGGGCGCCCTTTCGCAGGCTGAGCGCGACGCCGCCTATGACAACAATGCGGCAGTGAAAAACAGCGCGGCGCTGATCGCCGAGAGGAACCAGCGATCCGAAGCGCTGCGCGCCAGCCGCAAGGCCTTTCTCGATATTCCCTATGGCGACCGCGACAGGACGAAAATCGATCTCTATCCGGCCGCCGACAAGGCCGCACCCTGCCTGGTGTTCCTGCATGGCGGCTACTGGCAGCGCAACTCGCGCGACGTGTTCGCCATGCTGGTCGAGGGCGTCGCCGCGCATGGCTGGTCGGTTGCCATTCCCGGATATTCGCTGGCGCCGGAGGTTTCATTGACCGAGATCGTGAAGGAGATATCGCAGTCGCTCGACTGGCTGGACCGGAACGGCGTATCTTACGGCATCGCGGGGCCGGTCGTGCTCTCTGGCTGGTCGGCCGGCGGCCACCTCGTCGCGATGGCGCTCGACCACCCGCGCGTCGCCGCGGGGCTGGCGATCTCAGGCGTGTACGACCTGGCGCCGATCCGCGATACCGGCCTGAACAACGCGCTGAAGCTGACCGACCGCGAAATCGAAACGCTTTCGCCGCTGCGCCTGCCTGTGGTCCACAAGCGGCTTGCCATCGCCTACGGCGCGGCCGAACTGCCGGCGCTGGTCTTCGACTCGATCAGGCTCCACGAAGCGCGCACGGCCGCGAACGCGCCGGGCGGCCTGTTCCCGATCGAAGGTGCGAACCATTTCAGCATCCTGGAGCACCTGCGGCGGCCTGACGGCGCGCTGGTCGAGATCGCTCGACAGCTGGTTTAATTTACCTGCGGCTTGATCGCGTTCGCATCCATCCAGACCTGATCGTCCCTGATCCGGACCGGGAACAGCCGCAACGGCCGGCCCGGCCAGCCATAGGACATCCGGCCGCTGCGGAGATCAAACGAGGCCGCGTGACGAGGGCAGAACAAGCGTCCTCCCGCCAAATGGCCAAGGCTGAGATCCGCTTGCTCGTGCGGACAGATCCGTTCGCAGGCGACCACGCGGCCTTCGCTCCAGATCAGGATCGCATCGATACCGGTGACGCGGACGCAGACGATGGTCTGCGAAATCAGCCGGCTGAGACCGCAGACCGGAATCCATTGCCCGTCGCCGGACACCTCCGCCGTCTCTGACCGCTTATCCGCCAAGGTAGGCTTTTCGCACATGCTCATTCTCGATCATGTCCGCGCCCGGTCCGGACAGCACGATGCGGCCGCCCTCCAGCAGATAGGCGTAATCGCACATCTCGAGCGCGGCGAACGCGTTCTGCTCGACCAGCAGCACCGTCGTTCCGGCCTCGCGGATGCCGCGGATGATCGCAAAGGTCCGCTCGACGATGTTGGGCGCGAGCCCCAGCGACGGCTCGTCGAACATGATCAGGCGTGGCCGCGACATCAGCGCCCGGCCGATCGCCAGCATTTGCTGCTCGCCACCCGACAGCGTGCCCGCCGCCTGCTTTCGCCGCTCGGCCAGGCGCGGAAACTCGGCATAGATCCGCGCGCGGTCGGCGGCGATCTCCGCCGCGCCGCTGCGCAGATAGGCGCCCATGTCGAGATTCTCCTCGACGGTCATGTGCGGAAACACTTTTCGCCCCTCGGGACAATGCGCGATGCCCGACGCGACCACGCGCGGCGGTTTGGCGCCCGCGATGTCCTTACCCTCGAAGCGCATCGACCCCGAACGCGGCACGACAAGCCCGGAGATCGCGCGCAGCGTCGTGCTCTTGCCGGCGCCGTTGGCGCCGATCAGGGCGACGAGCTGCCCGGCCTTGACCTCCAGCGATATGCCGCGCAACGCGGTGACGCCGCCATAGCCGCATACCATGTCACGGATCTCAAGCACGTGTCGCCCCCTGCCCGAGATAGGCCTCGATGACGGCCGGGTTGCTGCGGATCACGTCCGGTGGACCCTCGGCGATGATCCGTCCGTAGTTCAGCACGACGATCCGGTCGGAGACGCTCATCACCATCGGCATGTCGTGCTCGACCAGCAGGATGGTGACGCCACGATCCCTGATGTTGCGGACCAGTTGTACGAAGGTGTGGGTTTCCGAGGCGTTCATGCCGGAAACGGGTTCATCGAGCAGCAGCATCGATGGCTCGGCGGCGAGCGCCAGCGCCACGCCGACCAGTCGCTGCTCGCCATAGGACAACGAGCCGGCAAGATCGCAGGCACGCCGTTCGAGGCCGACCCATTCGACCAGTTCGCCGGCGCGTTCCCGCAGGCGGCGTTCGGTGGACCGCGCACGGGGCAGACCCAGAATGCCTTCGAAAAGATTGACCCTGCTTTGCCGATGCAGCCCGATCAGCAGATTGTCGTAGACGGTGTCGTTGGGAAAGACGCTGGTGCGCTGGAACGTTCGAGCCAGGCCGAGGCCGGCGATCTGGTGCGGCTTCAGTCCGTTGAGCGCCGTGCCACGATAGCTCACAGCACCGCGGGTCGGCTGCAGAAAGCCCGTGACGACGTTGAAGGCCGTGGTCTTGCCGGCCCCGTTGGGCCCGATCAGGCTGACGATCTCGCCCTCGCCGACCGTAAAATTCATGTCCGAGAGGGCCACCAGCCCGCCGAACTGCACGGCAACCTTCTCGACCGTCAAGGCAGCTGTGCTCATGATGCGTGCTCCTTGGCGTCGCCTTCCGCGAAAGCGGCCGGGGCACGTACGTCGATCCGCTGCTGCGGCCTTGCAAACCGCAGCGCCAGCGACGGCACGATGCCGCGCGGCAGGACGAACAGGATGACGATCAGCACGCCGCCATAGGCGATCCATTGCGCCTCCGGCGCCATGATCGGCCGCAGGAACACCGGCAGCAGCCCGAAGATCAAACCGCCGACGACCGGACCGGCCAGCGAGCCCTTGCCCCCGGTGATCACCATGATCACCATCGTCACGGTATTGATGAAGGCGAACACCTCGGGATCGATGATGCGGATGTAATGCGCATAGAGACTGCCGGCTGCGCCAGCGATTCCCGCCGAGATCACCGCCGCCAGCGTCAGGGTCCTCGTCACGTCGATGCCTACGGACACCGCCAGCGTCTCGTTCTCCATCAGCCCACGCATGGAACGCCCGAAATGCGAATGAACCAGCCGCGAGATCAGGAGATAGGTGACAACCGCGACCGTCAGAACGAGGTAATAGTTCTGCAACTTGGTGCGAAGCGTCAGTTCTCCCAGCCAAGGCAGTCCGACGGTGATGGATGGAATGTTGGTCAGCGCCAGCGGACCCTGCGTGAGTTCGACCCAGTTCAGCGCCACCAGCCGCACCACTTCGGCGAAGGATATCGTCACGATCACGAAATAGGCGCCACGCACGCGGAACGACAGCAGGCCAACGAGATATCCGCAAAATCCGGCGATCACGATCGCCAGCACGAAGCCGACAATCGGCGGCCAGGGAACGTGGACGATGCGCAGGCCGAAGGGCAGGCCGACATCGAAGCCGAGCGAGGTCAACGCGCTGACATAGGCGCCGATGCCGAAGAACGCGATATGGCCGAGGCTGAGCTGGCCGGTGAACCCGAGCAGCAGATTGAGGCTCATCGCGCCGATGATGAAGATGCCGGTCGTGATCAGCGCGTTCATCAGATACGGGTCGCGCAGCCACAGCGGCACGGAAGCCAGCGCGACGACGGAGAGAATGCCGACGGCAGTCTTCATCCGACGCGCTCCGAGCGCGCGAAAAGCCCGGTCGGCTTGAAGATCAGGACCGCAATGATGATGAGGAAACCCATGGCATCGCGGTATCCGGAAGAGACGTAGCCAGCGCCCAGTTCCTCAGCGAGCGCCAGGATGAACCCGCCGATGACGGCGCCGGTGATATTTCCGAGCCCGCCGAGGATCACGATCGCAAACGCCTTGACGGCGGCGAGATCGCCCATCTGCGGGAAGATGACGTAGACCGGCCCCAGCAGCGCGCCGGCGGCAGCGGCAAGGCTGGAGCCGATTGCGAATGTCGAGGTGTAGATGAGGTCGACGTTAACGCCCATCAGCGAGGCGGTGTCCCGGTCCTGGAACGTCGCCCGCATCGCTCCGCCGAGTTTTGTCTTGTTGATCAAAAGATAGGTCACGACGATCAGCATCGCCGCCGAAGCAAGCACGAACAGCCGCAGCCATGACACCGAGACCGGCCCCAGCACCAGCGGCGCTTCGGGAAACGGCGTCGCCACCGATTTAGCCACGCCGCCCCAAATCCACAGCGCGCCGGACTGCATCGCGATCCAGGCGCCGATCATGACCAGCATAGTCGTGTCGATGTCCGAACCCCGCAGCGGCCGCAACAAGGTCAGTTCGATCGCCGCGCCGAGGAGCCAGCCGGCCACGACGGCAAGCGGCAGCGCCAGGAAGAAGTTGACGCCCAGCTGGTGCACCACGATGAACATGATGTAGGCGCCGAACGTGTACAGCACCCCATGCGTGAAATTCACCACGTTCATGATGCCGAAGATCAACGTCAGCCCGATGCCGAGCAGCGCATAGGTGCCGCCGAGCACCAGCATGTTGATCAGATGTTGCAGAAACTGGCTCAAGGTGGCTCCCGAAATCCATAGGAATCGGGCGAGGTCTGCGGGTTTCCGCGGCCCTCGCCCGAACGTCGCGTGACGTCAAAGCGTCTTCATGCCGATCTTGCCGTCGGTGATTTCGATCAGGTAGACGTTGGGCTGGCTCTGGCCGCTTTCCTTGCCTGCAGGGCCGGATTTCTTGAACACGATGTCACCGTTCAGGCCCTTGATGTTGATGTCCCACAGCGCCGCCTTGATCGCGGCAGGCTCCGCCTTGCCCGCCTTCTCGATCGCTGCCGCCGCCGTGCGGATGCCGTCATAGCCGCGAAAACTCTCGGTGCAGCCGGCGAAGTCGAAGCCGCGCTTCTTCCATTCGGCGATGAAGTAGTTGGTCGCTTCCGGGTTCGGGGTCTTGTCGGGGAACCAGGGCAGGAACGTCGTCAGGTGCATGGTGCCGTTGGCGGCGGCCCCCGCCTGCGCGATGATCTGGTCGGGATTCTGCGAGCCGCCCGTGGTGATGATGCGCTTCTTCAGGCCGAGGGCGGCGGCCTGTTTGAAGATCAGCGTCAACTGATCAACCGCGGTCGTCACGATGATGGTCTCGGAATCGGTGCCCTTCAGCTTCGAAAGCTGCGCGCTCATGTCCTGGGCGCCCTGGTCCATGGTCTCGATGGACCCGACCGTGATCCCCTTCTCCTTCATCATCTTGCTGAAGTCTTCGGCGGTGCCGCGACCCCAGTCGTTGTTGATGACCAGAAAATCGACCTTTTTCAGCTCGAGCTTGTCGACGATCCCCTTGAACGCCGCGGCCTCGATCGCCGACGGCGGCGAGATGCGGAAGATGAAGGGATTGCCGGTCGTGGTGATCTTGCCCGACGAGGAGGTCTCCACCACCATCGGCACCTCATATTCCATCAACTTGGGCATCACGGCCAGCGTCAGGCTGGAACCCCACGCGCCCATCATCACCGGCACCTTGTCGCTGGTGATCAGCTTTTCCGCGACGGCGGCGGCCTCCGTCGGGTTGCTCTTGTTGTCTTCGATGACGAGTTCGAGCTTCTTGCCGAGGATGCCGCCCTTGGCGTTGATCTCGTCGGCAGCGATTTTTGCGCCGTTGACGACGTAGGTGCCGGACGCGGCGAATGCGCCGGTGAGCGGCTCATTGACGCCGATCTTGATGGTCTGAGCCTCCGCCACCCCGCCCATGAAGGCAACCGCCAGCGCGATCGCCGGAACAATTTTTAAGGTCCGTTTCATATTCTTCTCCACTGTCACGTTGTTAGTTCAACCGCAGTCCAAACCTCGTCATCCCGCCTCGCGGCCAAGCCATCGTGCGAACTGCGCGCGCAGCGAGCCAAGCACCAGCGCCATCCCATTCAGTTCGGCCGGCACGGCATTGGCCGGCGCACCGGACAGCCGTCGATCGAGATTGCCGGCGAATTCCGCGATCAATCGCGCCGCGAGATCGCGCACCAGCCCCGGCCTTCCGACCTGCGCCAGCATGCCCGTGAGCGTGTATCCGATCGAAAGATCGACGCGCGTCCCCTGTCCGGCCGGCACCAGCCGGTAGCGGATTTCGCCTTGCGTCGAGGAGCGGCTGCGCCGGTCGTTGCCGATGCCGACGATGCGGCCCGACATGTCGGCCACGTTGCGCTCGACGCGCGCAGCCCCCTGGAACGTCGCGGCAATCGGGCCCATCTTCACGCGAATGGCCCCCTCGACGCGCGCTGGCGTCGGCGGTCCCCTCAACGACGCGCCGGGAAGGCAGGCGGCGACGGCGGCGATATCGTCGAACATCGCAAACACCCGTTCGGGCGGATGCGCGACGGTGAAATGCTCCGCCAGAACGGTGGCCGGGATGAAGTCCGCAATTGCGCTGACCGAACTGGCCGCCTCGGACGGGCTCTGTTCGTGCGCCGGCCCGACACCGTCCGCACCGCGATGCACGCTTCGACCCGAGCCGACCGGCCCCAACATCTTTCGCCCACCGTCCGGTTCGGGCGCGATATCGCGCGCACGCCGCGCTTCGATCACGGACTGCACCGCCCGCACAATACCGACATAACCGGTGCAGCGGCAAAGATTCCCGCTCAATCCGACCCTGATGGCGCGCTCATCGGCATCCGGCAGGCGCAGCACGAGATCTCGCGCCGAGACCAGCATTCCAGGCGTGCAATAGCCGCACTGCAACGCATGCTCGCGGGTGAAGGCCGCGCGAAGCTCCGTCGTCACGCCGTCCTCGTCGAGGCCTTCGATCGTGGTGATATCTGCGCCTTCGCAGGCCACGGCATAGGTGATGCACGAGCGCGCCGGCACGCCGTCGACCAGCACCGTACACGCGCCGCAGACGCCGTGTTCGCACCCGAGATGCGTCCCGGTAAGGTCGAGCTTGTCGCGGACGAAATCCGCGAGATTGGTGCGCGGCTCCGCCGCTATCCGCACCGGGCGCCGGTTGACGCTGAGTTCAATCATGCTCATGCGACAGCCTCGCGGACGGCTCGCTTCAGCACACTCACATGAATATGACGGTGGGCCGCGTTGCAGACGCCGGCCTTGGCCAAAATGCCGTCGGCGACGCGCGCATCGAAGCGATCCTTGTAGTCACCGGCGATGCGCCCACCGAACAGCTGTGCGGCATCGGTGATGACGATCGGCGCGGCATCAATCGCGCCGATCACGATGCGGGCCGTGCCGGCGCTCGGGTCGATCAGGACCGCGCCGATCGCATGTGCGAACTCGCCGGTCTTGCGGCAACTCTTGACGTAGCCCCAATGCGCCGACGCCGGCCTTGCCGGAACGTGGACCGTCTCGACAATCTCGCCGGCGCGCAACGCGCTTTCGAGCGCGCCGACGACAAAATCCGCCATCGCGAGCGTGCGCGGACCAGCGCTGCTGCGCAGCGTCAATTTTGCATCCAACGCCGAGAGTGCGGAAACCCAGTCTGCCGCTGGATCGGCATGGCTGAGCGATCCACCAACCGTGCCGCGGTTGCGAACGGCGCGATACGCGATATTGGCGGCAACAGCCCGCATCGCGCCGCGCGTGACATCAGGCGTACGTCCATCCTCGATATCGGCGTGGGTGACGCAGGCCCCTAGCACGAGTTCGTCGCCGTGGCGCTCGGCCTGCTTGAGTTCGGCAAGCGCGGTGATGTCGACGATCACTTGCGGCTCCACCAGCCGCAGGTTGAGCATCGGCCCCAGCGATTGGCCACCGGCGATGATCTTGGCGGAATCGTGCGCCTGGCTCAGCACAGCGAGCGCGGCCGGCAGATCGCGGGGACGTTCATAGCCGAACGGCGCCGGTTTCATGCAGCAGGCCTTTCTGCATCGCGCGCGGCCAGGATCGCCTCGACGACGCGGTATGGCGTCACGGGCGATTGCATCAACTCGACCCCGAGCGGCCGTAGCGCGTCGTTGAGCGCGTTGACGATCGCGGCCGGCGGCGCGATCGCGCCGCCCTCGCCGATGCCCTTGACGCCGAACTGGGTATAGGGCGACGGCGTCTCCATGTGATCGAGACGCGGCGACGGCACCTCCGTCGGCCCCGGCAACAGATAATCGGCAAGCGTCGTGGCGAGCGGCTGGCCGGAGGCGTCGAAAGGCATCTCCTCGTACAGCGCGGTGCCGATACCCTGCGCGAGGCCGCCATAAATCTGGCCGTCCACCACCATCGGATTGACCAGCACGCCGCCGTCCTCGACGATGACATAATCGAGGATCTCGATCTCGCCGATGCCAGGATCGACCGCGACCACCGCGGCATGGGCGGCATAGCTGAAGGTGCCGGTATCGCGTTGCGGCTTATAGCCGGACGTCACCTCCAACCCACCGGGATCGACATCGGGCGGCAGGTCCTGCGGACGGCGATACCAGGTGTGTGCGATGGCCTGCAAGGTGACGCTGCCGTTGACGCCATGCACCTCGCCGTTCTGCAGCACCACCGCCGAAAAATCGTGCTGCAGCAGCTTGGCGCCGATTTTCTTGACGCGTTCACCCAACTCGCCGCAGGCGGTAGCGACCGCGCCGCCCGCCATCACCATCGAGCGCGAGCCCCAGGTGCCGGTGGAGTACGGCGTCATCGCGGTGTCGCCGAGGATGATGCGCACTTTGGCGACATCGACGCCGAGCATTTCGTGCGCGACCTGGGCCAGCGTCGTCTCCATGCCCTGCCCGTGCGAATGCACGCCGACCCTAAGCTCAAGGCCGCCATCCGGCGTCAGCCGCGCGGAAGCCTGTTCATGGCCCGGCACCATCGGGATGCCCCAGCCAGAATAGACCGACGTCCCGTGCGCGGCCTGCTCGCAATAGATCGAGACGCCGACGCCGATCCGGCGACCGTCCGCTTCGCCCTTGCGCTGGCGCGCGCGGACACCGTCAACGTCGATAGCCGCAAGCGCCCGCCGCATCGCCTCCGGATAGTCGCCGCTGTCAAAATGCTTGTTGGTGATGTTGTCGAACGGCATCTGTTCGGGGCGGACCAGATTGCGCAGCCGCACTTCCCCGGGCTCCAGCCCCGCTTCAGCCGCGACCAGATCGAGCATCAGTTCCAGCGCGAAGCACACCCCGGTGCGGGCAACGCCGCGGTAAGGCAGAATGGGACACTTGTTGGTCGCGACCGAAAAGGTCCGGCAGCGATAGGCCGGCATCAGATAGGGTCCCGGCAGGATGCTGGCGACCTGCGCCGCCTCCAGGCACGCCGAGAACGGATAGGACGAGTACGCGCCGGAATCGACTGTCGCTTCGCAGTCGATGCCGCGCAATCGGCCATCGCGATCGGCATACACGGTGATGCTGTAGTGGTGCTCGCGGCAATTGGAGCTGGCGGTGAGATGCTCGCGGCGATCCTCGGTCCATCGCACCGGATGACCGCGATGCATCGTCAGCCAGGAAAGACAGACCTCCTCCGGCAGCAGGATGCCCTTGTGCCCGAAACCGCCGCCGACATCGGGCGACACGATGCGGATGCGGCCGTGCTCGATGCCGAGGCATTCGGCGAGCCCGCTGCGCGTGATATGCGGCATCTGGGCCGAGGAATAGAGCGTGAGCTGGTCGAGGCGGTGATCAAAGGTCGCCACCACGCCACGGCCTTCCAGCGGCGACATGCACTGCCGCGCCGTCGATATCTCGCGCGTCACCTTGATCGGCGCATCCAGCGCGCTGGAGATGTCGACCTCGAAATTGGTTTCGAGGAAGACATTGTCGCCCCAATGCTCGTGCACCAGCGCCGAGCCCGGCTTGCGCGCCTTGCGCATGTCGTAGACGGCGGGAAGTTCCTCCAGATCTAGCGTCACCGCCGCCGCGATGTCCTCGGCTTCGGCGCGTGTCGGCGCCACGCACATGGCGACGAGTTCACCAACCTGCCGCACCTTGCCGGTGGCAAGCACCGGCTGCTCGGAAATCTTGAAGCCCGGCAGCCCCGAGACGGCGCGGATCGGATGGATACCGGCGAGATCGGCCGCCGTGAAGACGCTGCCGCGATAGCGCTCCGGCACCAGAATGCCGCGGATCAGCGCATGCGCAAGAGGACTGCGCACGAAGGCGACGTCCTGCAGACCGACGAGGCGGATGTCGGCCACGAACTGGCCGCGACCACGCATCAGCCGGTCGTCTTCCTTCCTCGGCAGCCGGACGCCGACGCCTTGTCCGGCGCCCGCCCCTGCAGAAGGAAATTGGCGCTCGTTGCGCACGGTAGCATTCTCCCGATCGAGCTGACGCTGACCTCCCTATGCCGCAACGGCCTGCGGCAGAATGGGCGCCACCGCCTCGTAACGCACACCCGCACGGAGACAGAATGCCGGCTGCAGAAGGCGCTCGGCGATGACTTCGTTCTTTTCGTTGTCGCCAAGGACGAACCTGCCGGTTTTCTCTCCCAGCACGGAGACATCCGCATCCATGCCGACCTTGAGTGCGCCGATTTCATCGGCACGGCCCAGCATCATGGCCGGGTTCGATGTGACCATCGGCACGACCTGCTCGAGCGTGAGGCCGAGCGCCATCATCGAACTCATCGCCTGGACCAGGCTGAACTTGGCCTGCCCGGCGAAAGGATGGTTCTCCTCGTCCTCGTGCTGGTCGGGCGTGCCGGCGGGCGCCGGCACATGGGTGTTGTAACCGTGAATGTCGGCGCCGAGCGTGGTCGGAATGATGCCGGCGGCGATCGCCTTCTTGGCGAGCCGGTAGGAGAAATGGCTGCCGTGCCCGACGTCGACCTTCAGGCCGCGATCGAGCGCCGCCCGGATCACGGGATGCACCTCGCCCTCGCGATTGACAAAACCACCGGGATGGCGCGTGAACGGATGCGCCAGCACGTCGCCCTCGCGCAGCAACGGGATCACGCGCTCCAAGATCGTATCGACGTCTTCGCCATTGGTGCCGCTTTCGGGCAGGCCCCAGAGCTGGCCGAAATGCACATAGACCGGCAGATCGGTGCGGCGCCCGATCTCGGCCGCCATTTCGATGACGCGAATGCCCCAGCGCGCGAAGCCGCCGATCTCGGCATGGGCCTTGATGCCGCGCACGAGGTCGGGATTGGCCGTGGCCGACTTGACGGTGGCATCGATGTCGACGCCATCGGGACTGTAGAGTTGCGGATAATAATGGCCCTCCAGTCCGCCGACGAGGTAAGCCGACAGGAACGCATAGACGCGCGACTTCGACGGCTCGGCGATGTAGTGCCGGAAGCCGGGCAGCGTCATGCAGGACGGACCGCCCTGGTCGACCAATGTCGTCACGCCGGATTGCACGCCGACCATGTCGGGATTCATGCCGAAGCGGCCACTGACATATTGATAGACGTGCGCATGGGTATCGATGAGGCCGGGCAACACCAGCTTGCCGCTGACGTCGATCACCTCCCTCGCGCTCGTCGGCAGGATGTCGCCCTGCACGGCCGCGATCTTGCCGTTGCGGATTGCAACATCGCGGATGCCATCGATGCCGGAGGCCGGACAGATCACGCGGCCGCCGCGCAGCAGCTGGTCGAAGGTGGCGCTGATCGACATGAACGATCTCTCCTCTATCCTCGCCGGCGGCGCTTGCGCCACCAGCCAAAATGCGAAGTATACTTCGTATTTACAAAAGCAAACTTCGTGCCATGATCAGGCCATGGTGAGACCGATCGAATCGAGCTATTCGCGCTGATGTGTCGAGGTTTGGAGAGTGCGTTGCGGAAGGCAACAAAGCGTCGCGGTGAGAGCAAGCACCGCCCCTGGCCGCTATCGCAGCGACCGGGATTTCTGATCCGGCGAATGCACCAGATTCACGTCGCACTATTCCAGCAGGCCTGCGGCGCCTTCGAGATCACGCCGCTGCAATACAGCCTGCTTTCCGCGCTGGCGGCGCGAAAAACCGCTGATCAGACCACATTGGCGGCCGATATCGCGCTAGACCGCACAACGACGACCGGCGCGCTGAAGCGGCTGGCTGCGCGCAGCTTTGTCGAGATAGCCGTTGACGATACGGATCGCCGCGCGCGGCTTTGCAAATTGACACCAGCGGGTGCGGCGCTTCTGGCAAAGATCGAGGCGTCGGCGCGCGCCGCTCATCGCGCGACGCTGGATAATCTAAGTGAACGGGAACAGACTGCATTCATCGACATGATGCAGCGGATTGTCGCAGCGCATTCGGACAGCGACAGCGCCACAGCCCTGTTCGACTGAGCACCACGGAGCGCCAACTGCTCTCTTTTTGGGTCCACCTGCATATTTTGTAACCACCTGATCCTGGCACCGGCTGACTGAATCGAACAGTCGACATCGGGTTTTGGAGGCCCGCGTTCTGCCACTGAACTAAGCCGGTATCTGGTCCTGACCGGGAGAATCGAACTCCGCGTCTCCCGGTCCACAACCGGGCGTCCTGCCATTGAACGAAGTCAGGAGATTGGTCGCGGGTGCGGGGGTCGAACCCGCCACGCCGGCCTTATGAGAGCCGACCCCTTCCCTGCCGAGGCCCCGCGGAAAAACAACTGGTCCTGCCAGCGGGAGTTCAACCCGCGACGTCCGGCGTTGAAAGCGCCGTACCCTTTGGCTCTAGGCGATGGCAGGCTGGCGCGGGCGGCCGGGATCGAACCGGCACCTCCTCTTTGGAAGACAGGCACGCAGCCCACTACGCCACGCCCGCAAGATTGGAACAGCCGCAATGGAAGACGGAGGCACCGTTCCAGCGGCTGGCCGGCGCTATCCTTCTTGCAGCATCCGATCGATCGCGATCGGATCATCCCGCTTTCGCACGATGGCGGAGAGTACAGGGATCGAACCTGTGCGTCCCGAAGGACTCGACGCGTTAGCACCGCGTTGCCTTGCCGCTCGGCCAACTCTCCAGTTCAAATGGCGCGCTCGTCTGGACTCGAACCAGCATGGGGCCGTTTGGAAGACGGCTGACCCTCCAGTTGGTCCGCGAACGCATGGAAGCGAGAACGGGAGTCGAACCCGCCTGTCCGGTTTTGCAGACCGTACCCTGGCCGCCTGGGTCTCTCGCCAGTATTGGCAGCCTCTCCCGGACTCGAACCGGGGACATCCCCCTTCAGAGGACGGCGCTCTGACCAACTGAGCCAAGAGGCATCGGCAGACGGGGCGCGTGCGCCCCGCCGCTCAGTCCTTGAATGGATCGAACTCACCCTCGCCGGCCATCGCCACCGCGAAAGGCCGCAGCGTATGCAGCACCTTCACGCTGCCGGCATGCTGCGCCAGCACCTCCGGAAGGCGACGGTAGGCCATCGGACTTTCGTCGAGGTCAGCGCCCACCAGCGTGACTCCGCGCTGCTGGAGCCACGCATCCATCTCGGCACGGGTGAAGCGGCGCTTGGCCTCCTTTCGGCCGAACAGGCGGCCCGCGCCATGCACCGTCGAGTAAAGCGACGCCCGCGCTTCCGCGCTATCGACACCCTCGAGGATGACGGCATCATCGCCCATCGAGCCGCCGACAAAGCCCCGCTGACCGGGGAATGCGGGGGTCGCACCCTTCCGCACCACCCAGAGGTCCCGGCCTCCATGGTTCTCCCGCCATGCATAGTTGTGGTGGTTGTGCACCATGTCGGTGACGGCGCCGCCGATGATCTTGCGGACGCGCTCGACGACCCATTTACGGCCGGCATAGGAGTAGCGACCGGCCAATTCCATCGCAGCGATGTATCGCCGGCCAAGCTCGCTATCCTCGTCGACCACCGCCGGCGGGACGTTCATGCCGTCCTTGCCGCCGGCAGCCTTGAGATAGCGAGTCGCGCTGGTGTGACCCAGCCCGCGGCTGCCGAAGTGGACGCCTATCCAGACAAGGCCGGCCTCGTCACGCATGAGATCGACGTAGTGATTGCCGGATCCGACCGTGCCGAGTTGGCTGACCGCTTTCTGCCGGTAAGCGCCCATGTCGGATTCCCGCCATGCGTCGCCGTCATCGAACAGTTCATGCTCGACGCGCTCGTCGTTTGTGCGGCCGACACCAAACGAGATCACCTTCTGAACGTCGTGGATGATCTCACCGACGCGGCCCTCGATCGCGCTGAAGGGCGTATCAAGCCGAACCGCCATATTGCCGCATCCGATATCGAAGCCGACGCCGGAGATGCTGACCTGCTTCTCATAGGCGATTACGCCGCCGACCGGCTGGGCGTAGCCCAGATGACCATCGGCACAGATCACGCCGGCGACGACATTGCCGACCGACATGCAATTGCGCATCTGCGCCACGGTGACGTCCTCGTGCTGGCCAAAGATCTTGAGAGGCGAATTCTTGTACCGCTCGTCCTGCGGACGCAGGTTGACGATATCGGCAGCGGCCGCGTCGGTTTCGCGCGCCAGATGTTCCTTGCGGGCGGCGTCGCGGTAAAGGCACCAGGCCGGCTGTCCGCGGCCCTCACCGACACGGGAATCCGGATCGACGCCGGCTTCGATCGCCAGTTGACGGGCTCGCTCCTGATATGGATCTGATCGCATCGGTTCCTCCATCGGTACGCAGAACATTTGTACGCGCTCGTCTTCGACCGTCGGGCGTCTGCTGGCACCATCAACGGCAAAACTGGTCTAGGTGGCTGGATTTGAACCAGCGGTCTCCAGCTTCCAAGGCCGGCGGGGACGACCAGGCTCCCCTACACCCAGATGAATTGGCCTGCCCGGCAGGACTCGAACCTGCATACCTTCGCGTTCGTAGCGCGCTGCTCATCCGGTTGAGCTACGTGGTGATGGACGCCGGCGGCAAAACCTCGCCGCCGGCACGGTTACTTCTCGAGTTCGACGTCCCAGTACAGATAGTCCCGCCAGGTCTCGTGCAGAAAGTTTGGCGGGAACAGACGCTGGGCCGCCATCAGGTCGTGCCGCGTCGGCTCGAACGGCCTGCGCAGCGGCTTGAGGTGGAAGCGGTCCTTGCGCGTGTTGCAGGGACTGCAGGCCGCCACGATGTTGGTCCAGCACGCCTGGCCGCCGTCCGCACGCGGGATGACATGGTCGAACGTCAGTTCGCCCCGAAGCTGCTGGTCGCCGCAGTACTGGCAACGGAAGCGGTCGCGAAGAAAAACGTTGAACCGCGTGAAGGCGACGCGAACCGGCGCCCGCACGTACTCACGCAACGCGATGACCGACGGCAGTCGCATCGCCGTCGACGGGCTGCGGACCACCTGGTCGTATTCCGCAACGATGACATGCGATCCCTTCACCACTGCCTTGATGGCGTCTTCCCAATGGAAGAGCGACAACGGGAAATAGCTCAGCGGCTGGAAGTCGGCGTTGAGGACAAGGGCTGGATTTGCGGCAAACATTGTCCTCTCCTCTGCTTGGTGGTGGGCGCCACTGAATTAAGGTTTATCCTCCGTCATTCCGGGGCAGCCCGCAGGGCTGAACCCGGAATCCATGTCACTACAACGTTCGCGGCCCGTTGGATTCCGGGTTCGCTCGCTTCGCTCCCGCCGCGGAATGACGAAAGGCGACGGCGCGCCTACCAGTTTCGCCACGAGCGCGGACATGTTGGAGGATCCGGGTGGTTTCGAACCACTGGCGCACGGGTTAAAAATCCGCTCCATCTCCATTCAGGTTTAACGCTCCGGATCCGTCATCCTGGCCTTTGGTCCTCCCGCGATGAATCGAACATCCGTCGATCGCTTATCAAGCGATTGCTCTGCCACTGAGCTACGAGAGGATATGGATGGTTTGGTACGCGCTGACCGGATCGAACGGCCGACATCCTGCGTGTAAAACAGGCGCTCTACCGCTGAGCTAAGCGCGCATTGAGGGTCTGGTGCTCCACGACGGATTCGAACCGCCACCGCACGGATTCTAAGTCCGTCGCCTCTGCCAATTGGGCCAGTGGAGCGAATTGGTGCCGGCGGAAGATCGGACCTGTCCGTATTGCTTCGCCGGCATGAAATCTACAAACGGCCGGAAAACCCGGCCAAAAGATCATCGCTGCCTGAAACCACCGTTTGCCGCTCCACCAAAGGAGACCGGTACCGGTCAGCGGATCGCCTTATGTCCTCGCAGGGGCGAACGTCCTGTATTCGAAATCAGTTCACGTCATTGCAGCGGTAATGATCCGCCGACCATGACCGGTTGATGTAGTCGAGATAGATCTGGCGGGCTTCGGTCTCGGAGATGCCCCGGCGCGCCACAACGGTGCGAACGAAGGCAAGCGCGACCGGCGAGGAAAAAATCCTCTCGCGGGTCTGCTTCTCGAGTCCTGTCCTGGTGGTGTTGTTGCGGGCCATGTTGCCCTCCGCCTGATTGGCAGAGGTTGGATTCCCGCTGCCTGTTACGTGTTGCCTGCTATTCCGCTGGTCCCGAGATATTCGGGCATCGTCGGGGTGCGCGGACCGCATTCCGCCGCGGACATGCGCGACCAGTCGCACGGCCGAGTAAACGGCAGCGCGGCGGCAGCTTTCGCGACGATATGTGAGCGTGATCGCAACACGGTTTCGGTCCTTAAAGAGCGCCGGCGAATTCGACGGCGTTTCGTGGGGCAGCCCTATGCACCGAGACTTCCAGGTCCGTCAAGGGCAAGCGAGCAACTATTTGCAACGGACGCTTCGCCACCGGCAGCGTTAACGAAACTTTTTACGCCGCTAATGTGTTCCGACAACACGGCTATTTGCTCGATCGCCTGCTTGAAAATCGCGCGCAAAAAATTCGCCATCGAGCGCGCTTGCGCCAGCGACCTCAGGTCGCCAGCGCTATCAGTTCGGGCTCGATATGCGGCACGGCGTCAACCAGCTCGCGCGTGTAAGCGGTCTTCGGATTGTCGAACATCGCCCTGCTCTCGCCTTGTTCGACGATACGGCCGCTTTGCAGCACGATGGTCCGGTCGCACATCATGCGCACGACGTTGAGGTCGTGGCTGACGAACAGAAACGCCAGATCGTCCTCGCGCCGCAGCCGGTCGAGCAGTTGCAGCACCACCGCCTGCACCGAGACGTCGAGCGCCGCCGTCGGCTCGTCCAATACCAGCAGCCGCGGCCGGCAGGCGATGGCACGGGCGATGCCGACGCGGGCCTTCTGGCCGCCGGAAAGCTGATGCGGAAAGCGCGTCAGCAAATCCAGTCCCAGTCCGACGCGCTGTGCGCACTCCTCCACCCGCCGTCGCAACGCGTCGCCCGGACGCATGCCGCCAATCCTCAGCAGCGGATGGGCGATGCAGTCGAACGCGGTGAAGCGCGGATTGAGGCTATCGTTCGGATCCTGAAAGACGATCTGGATATCCTTGCGGAACGGCGAGCGGTGAAAATCCCGCGCCGGGATATGCCCGATTGACTGCCCCTCGAACGCGATGTCGCCCTCGCTCGGGTCGATCAGCCGGCAGATGATGCGCGAGGTCGTGCTCTTGCCGGAGCCGGATTCGCCGACCAGGCCGACGCTCTCGCCGGCACTGATCGTCATCGAAAAATCCGCGACCGCCGCCGCGCCCTGATCGAACCGTTTGACCAGCTTCTGAACTTCCAGCAGCGGCGGGGTACCCGGCGCGGGCGGCGGCCGCGACGCGGCGAGTACCGCTATTTCCCGGCCTCCCTCCTCTGCCGGCACCAGATCCGCGATCCGCGAACTCGCGGTGGGCGACGCCGCCACCAGACGCTTGGTGTAGGGATGTTTCGGGGCGTGGAAGAGCCGCAACGGCTCAGCCTCCTCGACCAGCCGGCCCTGCTCCATCACCACGACACGGCGACAGTAGCGCGCCGCAAGACCGAGATCATGGGTGATCAGGATGGTCGCCATGCCGCGCTCGGCCGCGATCCCGGTCAGAAGGTCCATCACCACCTTCTGCGTCGTGACGTCGAGGCCGGTGGTCGGCTCGTCGGCGATCAACAGCGCCGGATTGCAGGAGATCGCCATCGCGATCATCACCCGCTGGCACATGCCGCCGGAGAGTTCGTGCGGATACGCCGCCATGCGCTTTTCGGGATCGCGAATCTGCACGGCGCGCAAGAGTTCCAGCGCCTGCGACCGCGCTTCATCGCGGGGCATGCGCTTGTGGGCGGTGATCGCATCCGCAATCTGGTCACCGACGGCGCGGATCGGATTGAGCGCGGCGCGCGGGTTCTGGAAGATCATCGCCATCGCCGCGCCGTGCAGATGGCGGAAGTCGCCCGCGGAAATCTTCGTGATGTCCTGCCCGCGAAACCGGATGTTGCCTGCGGTGACCCGGCCGGCCGCATCGAGCAGCCGCGTGATCGCAAAGCCGGTGACAGATTTTCCCGAGCCGCTTTCGCCGACGAGGCCGAGCATCTCACCCTCGCCGAGCGACAGCGTGACCCCGCGCACGGCCTCGACCAGGCCGCGCCGCGTCGAGAAGCTGACATGCAGATCGTTCAGTTCCAGCAGCAATTTGGTCATGTTCGCATGCGGGGATCGAGAATGTCGCGCACGCCGTCGCCGAGCAGGTTGAAACACAGCACCGTCAGCATCAACGCCAGGCCCGGAAACGCGACCAGCCACCATTTGCCGGTGGAAATGAAACGCGCACCCTCCGCCACCATAATGCCCCATTCCGGCGTCGGCGGTTTGACGCCGAGGCCGATGAAGGAGAGCCCGGCGGCGTTGAGGATCGCCCAGCCAAGATTGAGCGATATCTGCACCGCCATAGCTGGCAGCACGTTCGGAAGCAGGAAGCGCAGCACCACCGAAAGATGGCTGTCGCCGCAGGCGCGCGCCGCTTCGACCCAGCCGACATTGCGGCGAACGTTCACCTCCGCCCGCGCAAAGCGGATATAGAACGGCAGGTTGATGATCGCGGTCGCGATCACGATATTCTCGACCCGGTTACCCAGCGCCGCGACCATCGCCATCGCCAGCACGAACAGCGGAAACGCCATCACGACGTCGACGAAGCGGCCGACGCCGCGGTCGAGCTTTCCGCCGGTATAGCCGCAGAACGCGCCGATCACCGCGCCGATGGCAAAGGAGATCCCGACCGCCGAGATCGCGATGGCAAGATCGAGCCGTGCCGCGACGATCAGGCGGCTGAACACGTCGCGGCCAAGTTGATCGGTGCCGGCGATATGCGCCGCGCTCGGCGGCATCAGCGCCTGCGACACGTTGGAGACGATCGGATCATACGGAACGATCCACGGCCCGAAGATGGCGATCAGCGTCAGCAGAACGACGCCGGTCGCGGCGACCGCGGTAAGCGGGTTGCCGCGCAGAATCCAGCCGGCATGGCGAAGCGTCGCTGAGGTCATCCGATGGTCACCCGTGGATCGGCAATGCCGTAAAGGATATCCACCAGCAGATTGACGATCACGAACACGGTCGCCATCAGCAGCACAAACCCCTGCACCGGAGCATAATCCGAAGACAGCAGCGCATCCAGCGCATAGGACGCGACGCCCGGCCAGGAGAATACTTTTTCCACCAGCACATTGGCGCCGAGCATGGTCGAGAACACGATGCCTGCGATGGTGATCACCGGCAGAATGGCATTCCGCAGCGCATAGGTGACGACGACCCGCCACCAGGGCAGCCCGACCGAACGCGCGGTACGCACGAAATCACTGCCCAGCGACACCAGCATCGAGGCCCGCGTGATACGCGCCAGCGGTGCCACTACGAACAGCGCCATGCTCAGCGCCGGCAGGATCAGTTGCCGGAAGGCCGCCCACCATCCATCGAAATCGCCGACGAGCAGGAAGTCGATCAACAGAAACCCGGTCTGCCGTGGCGGCAACGCCGCGAAGATATCGACGCGGCCGGTCGGATCGGGCGCGAGCCCGAGCAGGTAATAGAAGACATAGATCAGCAGCAGGCCCGATACGAAGGTCGGCACGCAGACACCAAGCGCGCAGAAGAACCGCACCCCGTGGTCGATCGCCGAGCCCGGCCGCAACGCCGCCAGCACGCCGAGCGGCACCGCCGTCACCAGCGCGATCAGCAGCGCCGTGAAGGTCAGCTCCAGCGAAGCCGGCAGCCGCTCGCGCAGATCCTTGGTGACCATCTGGCCGGTCATCATCGATCTGCCGAGATTGCCGCGGCCGACATCGTAGAGATACAGCATCAGCTGTTCAGGCACCGGCTTGTTGAGCCCCATCTGCTTGCGAATGACCTCGATCTCCTCCTTGCCCGCGTTCGGCCCGGAGGCAAAGAACACTGCCGGATCGCCCGGCAGCACCCGCATCAGGAGGAAGGTGAACACCAGCACGCCAAACAGGGCCGGCAGCGAGGACAGGAATCGCTTGCCCGCCCGTGTCAGCGTTGCTCCAACGGCCGGCATCTGACCTCCCGGTTACTTGCGATTGAGATCGCGATAATCCACCTGGCGGTGGAACTGGTACGTATACCCCTCCACCGTGGACGCCATGACGGCATCCTGGCTGGGCTGCCAGAGCGGGATCTGCGGCATCTCGCTGAAATGGATGGCGTTGAGCTTCTTGCCATCTTCCTCATACTTGGCCGCATCGGACTCGAAACGGGCTTTCTGCGCGATTTCGCCCAATTCCGAATTGTTGATCGACGAATAATTCCAACGCTGACTGCCCGTGTAGAAGTTGCGGTAGAAATAGTCGGTCGACGGCAGCCACGCGACGATGCCTTCGGTAAAGAACGGAAGCTTCTTCTCGTTGATCTGCGTCGACATCTGGGCGTCCGGCAGCTTCTGGATATCGACCTTGATGCCGATCTTGGCAAGCGATTCCTTTACCAAGGCCGCCATCGGTTCGGCGGTTGAGGCCTGCCCGACATTGAAGCTGAACGTGGTCGAGAAACCATCCGGCATGCCTGCTGCCTTGAGATACTCCTTGGCCTTCTCGAGATCGAGCTTCACCGGCTGGGGGATCGGATAAACGCCGTTCGGCGGCTTGCCGTCCGCCCATGTCGCGCCGAACAGCGGCGAACCGCGGCCGAACAGCGCCGCCTTGAACATATCGTCGTAGGGCAACGCGAAGGCGATGGCACGACGGATGTTGACGTTGTCGAAGGGCGGAAGCTGATTGTTCATGGAGATAAAGGTGACGGCGTTGTATTGGGGAGTCGAAATCACCTTCAACTTGCCCTTGGCCTCAAGCGACTGAACGTCACTCGCCTGCAGATCGACGACGATGTCGGCGTCGCCGCGCTCGACCAGGTTGGCGCGCGTCGCCGGCTCCGGCACCGACTGCACGATGACGCGCTTGAAGAACGCCGACTTGTCGGGCGTGCCGCGATTCCAGGCCTCGTTGCGCGCCATGATCACCTGCTCGCCCGGCTTGAAGGTCTCGATCTTGTAGGCGCCGCTGCCCGCCGTGTTCTCCTTCAGCCACGCCGTCGCCCAGGGATCGTCTGGCGTCGCATGGGCCTTGGCAACCTTCGAGTTGATGATGATCGGATATACCGTGGCGAGATTGGGCAACGCCAGCTTGTCCGGCTTCGGCAGCGTCACCTCGATGGTCAGGGGATCAATCACCTTGAACTGGTCGGCCGAGGTCATCGATCCCGTCAGCAGTTGCGCCTTGCCGAGCACCGGCGCGGTAACCACCCGGTCCAGCGACCATTTGACATCATCAGCCGTGACCGGCGAGCCGTCCTGGAATTTGGCGTCCTTGCGCAGGCGGAACGTCATCTTTAGTCCGTCGGGACTGACCTCGTAGGATTCCGCCAGTTCGCCGGTGATCTTGCCGAGATCGAACACCCATTTGCCGTTGAGCTGCTTGCGGCCGAACGAAACCAGCCGGTCGTAGGTGCTGAGACTGACGGCAAAGGCTTCGCGGGTCGAGCCGGGAATGTTCGGATCGAGCGTGTTGACGGATGCCCCGGTCACGTAGCGCAACGTCTCGGCGCGCGTTTGCGCCTGTGCCGATCCGGCTGCCAGTGAACACGCGGCGATGGCCACCACCGCAAGCAGACGCCTGGATCCTGTAACGCTCATCGACCAATTCCTCGTTTTGCCAAGTTTTCCAAATGAGAACATCAACTTAAAAGCAAGGGATATGCCAACCCGACAGGCGTCAGTGCAGCAGGTTGCCACGCGGTCTGCAACTGCGATCTGGCGGCCGAAACCGAACGGTAATCTTGTCCGGGCGACGGCCGTGCATCGCAAATCGCCACACAGATTGCTCGGAGGCCTATAAAGCCTCTAAAAAGGGCATGCGTAAGGATCAAGGGATTCGCGACTTTGAGTACTGAACATATCCCCGATAATTCTCAGCTTTCGGTCTTGGCCGACGAGATCCGCCATTTTCGCAAGAAGAACCACTTCTCCCTCGAAATGCTGGCCGATGCGTCGGGCGTCAGCCGCTCGATGATATCCAAGATCGAGCGCTGCGAGACGGTCCCGTCGACCGTGATCCTGTCAAAGCTGGCGGAGGCATTGGGCGTCACTTTCTCGCAGTTGATGGCGCCTGCGGTAGAGCGCGAGATCGTTCACATCCCGGCCGGGCGCCAGCCCGTGTTGAAGGACGATGAATCCGGTTTCCTGCGCCGATGCATTTCGCCGGTACTGCCGGGACGCGGCATCGACTGGGTGCTCAATACGCTGCCGCCCGAGGCCGAGACCGGCAATTTCGTCGCGCATCGCCGCGGCGTCGAGGAATACATTTACGTCCTGCGCGGCCGGATGCGCGCCACGATCGGCGATCAGCGGGTCACGCTGAGCCAGGGCGACTCGCTGTATTTCCAGGCGGACGCCGACCACTCCTTCCTGAACCTCGGCAAGACCCAGTGCGAGTATTTTCTGGTGATCGACACCTCGAAAGTGCGCTGACGCTCCACTCAAAGTGGAAATTATTCCCCTATGAGCGCACCCATACACCAACAGCCCGGCGCGGCGATCAAGCCGCCCGGACACGTCTCACCCGATCATCGGCTGTAGCGGCTAAGAACTTCCACGTCCGATTTTTCAGCCGCAATGCGTTCATTTTGAGCATCTGGCGCATCAAAACTCATCATTGAACCGGCGTGAGTCCGAAAGCGCAGAGGGTATTCCCGGCACGCCCCTTGCATCCACTACATTGGAAAAGCTTCCTCTAAAGAGGAATTGTTCCTCTGGCTTTCAACCGGGAGTGGGGAAATGAGCATCGCGGCGACTATGACTGACACCCGAACGGCTGGCTCGAAAATGCGATCGATCGTGTTTGCGAGCAGCGTCGGCACCATCATCGAGTGGTATGATTTCCTGATCTATGCAACGGCCGCGGCGCTGGTGTTCAACAAGGCATTCTTTCCGACCGTCGACCCCCTCGCCGGAACACTGGCGGCGCTCGGGACCTATGCCGTCGGTTTTCTCGCGCGTCCGCTCGGCGGCGCGCTGTTCGGTCATTTCGGCGACCGGCTCGGCCGCAAATCGATGCTGGTGCTGACCATGTTCATCATGGGGCTGAGCACGTTCTGCATCGGCCTGCTGCCGAACTACGCGTCGATCGGCGTGCTCGCTCCCATCCTCCTCATCCTGCTGCGCATCGTTCAGGGCATCGGCCTTGGCGGCGAGTGGGGCGGCGCTTCGCTGATGGTGATCGAGCATTCGCCGGCCGACAAGCGCGGATTCTACGGCAGTTTCGTTCAAATCGGATTCCCGATCGGGCTGGTGCTGGCATCGCTGGTGTTTGCGCTCGCGACAAAACTTCCCGAGGCCGATTTCCAGTCCTGGGGCTGGCGCATCCCCTTCCTGGCCAGCATCGTCCTGCTCGGGCTCGGCACGTTCATCCGGTCCAGGGTTCCGGAGACCCCGGTGTTCGAACGGATGAAAGCCACAGACTCGTTCTCGAGCAACCCGGTCGGCGAAGTCGTCGGCAAGAACTTCAAAACCTTCCTGATCGCCGTGGGCCTGAAACTGTCGGAAGTGTCGTGGGTCTACATGCTGACGGTGTTCGTCGTCGTCTACGCGACCACGAAGCTGGATATGCCCAAGCAGTTGCTGCTCGACGCCGTGATGTATGCGGCGCTGTTCGAGCTGCTGACGCTGCCGATGTTCGGATGGCTATCGGACAAGATCGGGCGACGCCCCCTCTTCATATTGGGCGCGATCTTCACGATGGCCTTCGCATTTCCGCTGTTCTGGATGCTGGAGACCAAGAGTGTCGCGCTGGTGACGACGGCGATCATCATCGCCATGAACTTCGGCCACGGCATGATGTTCGGACTGGAGTCGACCTACTTCCCGGAACTGTTCGGTCCGCGCGTGCGCTATAGCGGCGCGTCGTTCGGCTTCCAGGTCGCGGCCGCGATCGGCGGCGGCTTCTCGCCGATCATCGCAACGGCGCTGGTCGGATATCTCGGCGGAACGGCGGGTGTCTCGATCATGATGATCGGGATCGCGCTGATCACGCTGTGGGCGGCCCTTGCCGCGCGGGAAACAAAAGACGAAGCCCTGATCGGCTGACAAAGGATCGGTTCGGCATGCGGTTCGGAATATTCATCTATGACGGTGTCGAACCGATCGATCTCGCGACATTCGGCGTGCTCTCGATGGCGCGCCGGATCGCGCCGCAGATTGAAGTCTGCACCATCGCGCCAAAAGCAGGCATCGTCCGGCTATCCAGCGGGCTCGACGTCATCGCGCAGTTCGGCATCGATGACGCGCCGGGCTGCGACATTGTGATCGTGACGGGAGGCCCAGGGTGGGAGGATCAGACGCGGTCTCCCGCGACGCTTGCGTATATCAGGCGGGTCCACGCCTCCGGCCGGATCGCATCGGTGTGCACGGGTGCCATGATCCTGGCGGCGAGCGGCGTTCTCGATGACGGCGAAGCTACCACGAAGCGTTCGGTCGTGCCTCCCGAAGTCTCGCCGCTCGCGCGAATGCGCGCCATGTATCCCCGCATCGATGCACGGGAAGCGGCGATCGTCCATAGCGGCGCCGTCGTGACCGGCGGCGGCGTCTCGCTCTGCATCGATACGACGCTTCATATCCTGGCAGACATGCTCGGCGAACAGCTCGCCGGCGAAACGGCGCGAATTCTGGAATACCGGCGTGCCCGCGAAGCCAACAGCAACGCGAAAGCATTCCTCGCGGGATAAGCAGATCAATCCGTCGACAGGAGACACCATGACCACGAAATCCATCGTCAGCACCACCAACGCCGCACCGGCAGCCGGCCCCTACTCGCAGGCAACCCGCACTGAACAGCTGGTGTTTGCGTCCGGGCAACTGCCGATCGATCCGGCCTCCGGGGCTATTCCGGACGGCATCGAGCAGCAGACCCGGCAGTCGCTGGCGAATCTGTCGGCCGTGCTGGAAGCTGGCGGCGCGTCTTTCGCGAGCGTCCTGAAGACGACCGTGTTCCTGAAGAACATGGACGACTTTGCCGTCATGAACGGAATCTACGCCGAATTCTTCAGCGATCAGCCGCCGGCCCGCTCGACCATCGACGTCGCGCGCCTGCCCAAAGATGCGCTGGTCGAAGTCGAAGCGATCGCCTTGCGCACGAAAGGATGATCCCGTGAATTTCCAACCCTCTCGAAGACCGCCGCCCAAAATGACGGAGGCGTTTGCGCATCCCGCGGGGTCCATCGCCGTCGCCAAGCCCGGCGGCGCCACCCGATGGCAAGGAAAGCTGCTTCACATCCATGTCGCGCCCAGCGCCAGTTATGAGATGGAAGAACTCCAGGAGGCCGAATGCATCGCTGGTCGCGGCATCGTCGGCGACCGCTATTTTGAGGGCACCGGCACCTATTCGCCAAAACCCGACGTGCGTGAGGTGACGCTGATCGAACAGGAAGCGCTCGATGCGCTGTCACGGAACGATCCGCCGCTGCAGGATGGCCCGATCACGCTTGAGCCGCGCGACCACCGCCGGAATCTGACCGTTATCGGCGTGCCGCTCAATCATCTGGTCGGACGCCGGTTCAGGGTCGGCGACGTGATTCTGCGCGGTGGCCGGTTGAACTTTCCCTGCAAATATCTCGAAGAACTGCTGGGGCTTCCCGTATTCCTTCCGCTCTATAACCGCTCAGGCCTGAACTGCGGCATCGAGCGCGGCGGAATCATCCGGCCCGGCGACGTGATAGAGTTGCTCGATCAATGACCGCGCGTCTCATCATGAAGCTGCGCGTCGAAAAGATGCGCCTCACGACGCCGGATGTTCTGCACCTGCAACTGGTTCATCCGCTTCGGCCGGTGCTTCCGGAATGGTCCCCAGGCGCGCATGTCGACCTGCGCATGCCCGATGGCCGGGTTCGGCAATATTCGCTATGCGGCGACCCTGACGACCGCTCCAGGTACGAGATCGCCGTCAAGCGCGAGGCCGGGGGCCGCGGCGGATCGATCTGGGTTCACGAGAACCTGCGTGAAGGCAGCGAGGTGCACATCTCCACGCCGCGCAACAATCTTCCGCTCAGCGACAAGGGAAAGCATTACGTTCTGATCGCCGGTGGCATCGGCATCACGCCGTTCCTGTCGATGGCCCGCATGCTGAAGCGCCAGGACAAGGATTTCACTCTCCACTATTGCGCGCGATCGGCAGAGCAGGCGCCGCTGCTCGCCGAACTCCAGGATGTTTGCGGCAAAAACCTGCAGTGCTGGTTCTCCGCAGACCGCCGGCGCTTCGATCCGGCGGCCGTCGGACCCTATGACGAGAATACGCACGTCTACATCTGTGGGCCGCAGCGGCTGCTGGATGCCGTACAGTCGGCCTTGAGCGCATGGCCCGAAGAACAGGTTCACGGCGAAGTCTTTCAGATGACGGTCGACGAGAACTTCAAGCCCGAGCCGTTCGAGGCGACCGTCGCATCGACCGGTCAGCGATTGCTGGTGCCCGCGGACAAGTCACTGCTCGACGTGTTGCGCGCCAATGATTTTCCCCTGCCGTCGTCCTGCGAAATGGGCGTGTGCGGTTCCTGCGAATGCGGCTACCGCGACGGCATTGTGCTGCATCGCGACAAGGTGCTGCCGACATCGAAGCGGCAGGACCGGCTGATGCTGTGCGTGTCGCGCGCGCGCGTCAGCGTGACGCTCGATCTGTGATCTTTCGCGCGACGGCCGCCTGCGGCACGTCGTAGGCCCTGAATGACGCCCAGTGTCGCTCGACATCGGCGCGGAACAGGCCGCGCGTCAGCCCGTGCACCAGTTTCGGCACCGCTGTGGTCATCGCGTTGATCGACGAGCCCGAGGCGCCAAAGCTCATGGTGGAGGCAATCGCGAACACATGAATGTTAGCTATCCATGGCGTGTCGCCTTCGGTGCGTTCCATCAGCGCGTAGTCGTCGGCGAGATACGGAAAGCGTCCGAGCCGCGGGCTGCGCTCCTCCGGCGGCGGCTGGTAGCGGTCGGCCCAGGTCGCGATGTTGGCGGCGCAATTCTTCAGTTCGGGCCGGCCCGCAAAATTCATGTCGATGCCGGTACCGCAGATCACAAAGTCAACCGCGAACATGCCACGCGGCGTCTGCAATTCCACGCCGTCAGGCAACTCCCGTGCGGCATCGACCGGCGCGCCCTCCTGCAGGTGAAAATGGGCATGGCGCGCACACCGGTCATAGGTCGCCTGCGGAAAACCTTCCCGCATCTCCAGGACGGTGCGCATGAAGCGCCAGCGCCAGGCATCGTCGAGATCGGAAAAGTGCCGCAGGAAACCGCGAAAGGTGAGCCAGCGATAGGGCTGGATGACCTGAATCTCCGCCCTGCGGCAGAACAGGTTCACCTCTGCCGCGCCGGATTCCAGTGCCACCGCGGCATTGTCGAAGGCCGACGCGCCGGCGCCGATCACCGCGACGCGCTTGCCGCGCAAGGCCGCAAAATCGATCGGCTGCGCCGCATGCGCGCAAAGCGACGGCGGCAGATGACGCAGCGGCTCTGGAACGGTCCAGTCGCCCATGCCCTCCTGCCCGGTCGCCAGCACAATTTTCCGTGCAAACAGCATATCGAAGCCATCAACCGTTTGCACCCTGGCCGCGAGCAATCCGCCCGGGGCCGGCGATATCTCGACGACCGCACAGCCATTGCGCACTGGCACGTCTACGATCCGCCTGAACCAGAGCAGATATTCCGCCCAGAGTTCACGCGAGATCAGGTCGAGCTTTCGCCAATTTTCTTCACCAAACCGCGCCTCGTGCCACGATTGATAGGTCAGGCTCGGAATATCGAGATCCGGGCCGGTGAAATGCTTTGGGCTGCGCAGCGTGTGCATGCGGGCGTAGGTGAGCCACGGTCCCTCCTGTCCCTGTTCGGACTTGTCGAGCACGAGGATGTTGCTGACCTGTGAGCGCAACAGCCCGAATGCCGTTGCGAGCCCCGATTGCCCGGCGCCCACGATCAGCACGTCCAGTGCCGGCCTGTCGTCCGGCCCGAGCTTTGGCGTCAGCCACGCGGCATCCGGATGCGCGGTCTTGGCAAGATCGGCGCGAACCCGGTCTTCGAGAGCGGCAAGAGCGTCGTTCATGCCACGAGCCAGCCGCCGTCGACCGGCATCACGGTGCCGGTCGTGAACGAAGATGCATCACTGGCCAGGTGCAGCGCGGTCTGCGCCACCTCCTCGGCCTGGCCAAACCGTTTCATGGCATGGCGGTTGCGGGAGGCTTCGCGCACCGGTTCGGGGTCGGCGTGCCGGGCAAAACTGCGCCGCAGCATCGGGGTATCAATGGCGCCCGGCGCAATCGCGTTGACGCGGATGCCGTCGGTGGCGAAATCGAGCGCGATTGTCCGGGTCAGGCTGATGATCGCGCCCTTGGCGGCGATGTAGGCCGTGTTGCCGCGGCCACCGGCGATTGCAAGCTGCGACGCCAGCGTGATGATCGAGCCGCTGCCCTGCCGCTGCATGTCAGGGATCGCCGCGCGCGCCCATAGCCAGGTGCCGCCGACATTGGTGCGGAACACCGCGTCCCAGTCGGCCGGATCGGTGGTCAGCACGGTGCCGCCGCAGGAAAAGCCGGCCGCCGTCATCAGAACGTCGAGCTGGCCGCGCCGCGCGATGACATCGCCCACCGTGTCCTTTGCAAAATCGGCCTCGCCGACATCGCCGACATGCAGCGACGCCTCGCCCTTCGCTTCTGCGATTGCCGCCAGCGTTTCCTGCAAGCCCGCGCCATCGCGATCGACCAGCGCGACAAACGCACCCTCCTTCGCAAACAGCACCGCGCTGGCCCGGCCGATGCCGGAGCCGGCACCGGTCACGATCGCCGTCCGTCCTGCCAGTCTCATGTGTCCTCCCGATGCCGCTTCCACCACGCGCTCAGATCAGCGGCCGAGTCGGCACAGCCGAACCGCGCGCGCCAGCCGAATTCATCCGCCATGCGCGCCACCGACAGCGGCGCGCGGTCGGCGGCGCTATGCAGGTCGACGGTTGCCACTTCACCGGCATCGGCCAGCCGGCAAACAAGGCCCGGATGCAACGCGGCGAGTTCCTCACCCCACTGCAACGCCGACCATTCCATGCCGCTTGAAATGTTATAGAGTTGATACTCCGGCTTCGGCGCCTCGATCAGCAACGACACGGCATCCGCAACATCGGCCGCATAAATCCAGTCCCTGACGCCCGGGCGCGACAGGATGGCCTGGTACCCTCCCTGCATCGCCGACAGGATCTGCGCCTGCGGGCTCGGCGTGTCGCGCACGTCGTTGCTGCGCTCCCAGGGCCCGAACACGGCGCTCAGCCGCACGCTGACGATTTCCCGCTGCCAGAGACCGGCCAGCCGCGCCGCCACCTTCTCGGATGCGAATTTGGTGATGGCATAGAGCGAGGCCGGGTCACATGGCGTTTCTTCATCGAGCAGCGGATGATGGAATGCGCTCGCGCCATAGGCGGCTGCGGACGACAGATTGATGATCCGTTTGACGCCGGTCTTTTGTGCGGCCATCAGGATCGGCGTCTGCGCCAGCAGATTGACCTGCAAAATGGTCTCGGGATCGCTGGCCTCGCGTTCCGGTCCGGCCGTGATCGCCGTCCCGAGGATGATGGCGTCATAACCAGCCGTGACTGCGGCTTGCACGGCCTGGCTATCCCTGACATCGCCCTGGACGGCCGTCAGCCGATCGCCATACCGCGCAAAATCATTCGTTGCGCCGCGCGGTAGGCCCGCGCGGTCGAACGACGTCACGCTATGACCGCGCACCAGCAGCGCCGCGGCGATATTGAGCCCGACGAAACCGGCGCCGCCGAAGACAAGAACCTTCATCGCTCAATCCAGAAACGTCGCGACGGATCGATCACAGCAGAGTCGCGCCAAAGTTCTGCTCGGGGTTCATGTCCGGCACCAGCCGCCCGGTCGGCTTCGCCGCCTCGCCGCCGCTGCGCGGCAGGAAGCGGCCCGTGCCTGCCTCGACCGAACGCTTGCCGTCCGCCACGATGACGCGCCCGCGCGACAGCACGGTCGTCGGCCAACCCTGCAGTTTGCGCCCGGCAAACGGCGTGTAGCCCGTCAGGTCATGCATCATCGCGTCGCTCAGCGTGACCTCGCGCGCCGGGTCCCAGATCGCGATATCGGCATCCGCGCCGACCGCAATCGAGCCCTTGCGCGGATGCAGGTTGTAGATCTTGGCCGGCGCGGTCGCGGTCAGTTCGACGAATTTTTCGAGACCCAATCGGCCCTTCGATACCATGGCGTCGAACAGCAACGGCAGGCGGACCTCAAGGCCCGGCAGACCGTTCGCCACCTGCTTGAAATTCGGATTGGGGCCGGCACGCAGCTTGCCGGTCTCGTCAAACCGGTACGGCGCATGATCGGACGAAACGGTCTGCAGATCGCCGAGCGCCAGCGCCTGCCACAGCGCTTCCTGATCGGCGGTGGTGCGCGGCGGCGGGCTGCACATCCATTTGGCGCCTTCATTTCCCGGTTTGTCGAGATCGGCGGCGGTGAGGAACAGATATTGCGGGCAGGTTTCCGCAAACACTTTCAGCCCCTGCCCGCGCGCGTCGCGGATCACCTTGGCGCCTTCGGCGGTCGAGACGTGAAAAATCATGATCGGCTGGTCGATCAGCGCGGCCATGCCGATCAGCCGGTTGAACGCCTCGGCCTCGGAGAAGCGGGCATGGCTGACGGCGTGATACTTTGGCGCGGTGTAGCCGCGCGCCAACAGCCGCTTCACCATCCAGGCGATGATGCCGTGATTTTCGGCGTGGGCACAGAGCATCGCACCGCCGTCGCGCGCGGCAAGCAGAATGTCGAGCAGCGGTTCGTCGTCGATCTTCAGACGATCATAGGTCATGAATATCTTGATCGAACCGTGGCCCTGCTTGATCAGCTCAGGCAGATCTTTTTCCAGCGTCTCCTTGGTCGGATCGGCAATGATCATGTGGAAGGCGTAATCGATCACCGCGCCCTTTTTTGCGAGCGCATGATACTCCTCCAGCACCTGCGGCAGCTTCATGCCGACATGCTGGGCCGCAAACGGGATCACCGTGGTGGTGCCGCCGAAAGCGGCCGAGACGGTGGCGCTCTCGAACGTATCGGCGTTCACGATGCCTGCGGCCGAGAGCTGTTCGATATGGGCATGGCTGTCGACGCCGCCGGGCAGAACCAGCTTGCCCCGCGCGTCGATCTCGCGCCGCGCGCCCGGCAGCCCGCGGCCGACGGCCACGATCGTCTCGCCCGATATGGCGACATCGGCCTCGAACACGTCGCTCACGGTCGCGACACGTCCGCCGCGGATGACAAGGTCGTAGACGGGCTCGGTCATGGCAAACTCTCCGGTATCAATTCTAAACTCTTAGATCCTGCGCTGGCCGGATGAAAGCACAGATCGTGCCGTCCCCCGCTCGTGGTGCATTGCCTTCTTTGTCGCCTTGTTGCGCGACGCTCTTGCTGTATCATCCGTCGCGTCGCCCCGCAGGAACACACCATGTCACGACCGCGCATCCTCGTCATCAATCCCAACTCCAACCATCTCGTTACCCAAGGGCTGGAGCAGGCCCTGAAGCCGCTCGACTTCGACGGCGGACCGGAGATCGTTTGCGAGACGCTGGCGGAAGGTCCTTTCGGAATCGAGAGCCAGGCCGACGTCGATGGCGTGGCGATGCCGCTGCGCCGCCTCGTCGAGGGCGACAACCAGTCGGCCGCTTTCGTGATTGCCTGCTACAGCGATCCGGGCCTGCATGTCTGCCGCGAAGCCACTGACCGGCCGGTATTCGGCATCGCCGAATGTGGCGTGCTGACGGCGCTGGCGCGCGCCGAGACCTTTGGCGTGATTGCGATCGCGCAGCGCTCGATCCGCCGTCACGTCCGCTATCTCCGGCAGATGGGCCTGACGGATCGCCTGACCAATGAGCGGCCGCTCAACATGAGCGTGGCTGAAACTGCATCGGGCGAAGGAACGCTGGCGAAGATGATCGAGGTCGGGCGCGCTCTCAAGGACGAGGACGGGTCCGGCGCCATAGTGATGGGCTGCGCCGGCATGGCGCGTCACCGCCATCAGCTGGAACAAGCGCTCGGCATTCCCGTGATCGACCCGACCCAGGCGGCCGTGACCATGGCGTTCGGCACGGTGCAGTTCGGACATCACTAGATTTTTATCTTGACGCGTTTTCTTCACGCGAACCGGTATCCACCCCGGATCAAGTCCGGGGCAGGCTTTCGCTCGAAAACGCTCCAAGCAGCGCGGGACATCTAGTTCTCCGGCGGCAGCACGACGCCTGTCTGGTTGGCGATCAGGCCGTAATGCTCGATGCGGCGATGGAGCGCGAAATTGAAGATCGTCTCCTTGCCGAACGTCGTGGCATCGAGATCGCAGGGGTGGACGAGAAGCTCGTCCTCCTCCGTCCTGGCCTCGACGACGATCTCACCATCGGGATCGACGATCAGGCTGCCGCCGATCAGGGGATGTCCGTCCTCAACGCCGGCCTTCGCAACGCTGACGACCCAGGTCGAGTTCTGATAGGCGCCGGCCTGTGCGGAAAGCCGGTTATGAAACAGCCGCTTTTCCGCCCCCTCCTCGGTCTTCTCGGCATTGATCGATGGCGTGTTGTAGCCGATCAAGACCATCTCGACGCCTTGCAGGCCCATCACGCGATAAGTCTCCGGCCAACGCCGGTCGTTGCAGACGGCCATGCCGAAAATACCGCCGAGCGCGCGCCAGACCTTGAAGCCGAGATCGCCCGGTTCGAAGTAGCGCTTCTCCAGATGCTGGAACGCGCGCTTGGTATCGAACTCGGCGTGGCCGGGCAGATGAACCTTGCGGTACTTGCCGACGATCTTTGCGGACTTGTCGGTGAGGATGCAGGTGTTGAAATGATGTCCGTCCGGCGTCAGCTCGGCATAGCCGAAATTCATCGCGATCTGATGCTGCGCGGCGCGTTCGAACAACGGTCTTGTCGCCGCATTCGGCATCTCGCGTTCGAACCAGGTATCGACTTCGGCCTGATCCTCCATGTACCAGCGCGGAAAGAACGTGGTGAGCGCGAGCTCGGGATAGACGATCAGGTCGGCGCCCTTTGCCTTCGCTTCATCCATCAGCGCGATCATGCGCTTGACGACGGCCTCACGGCTCTCGGCTTTCTGGATCGGGCCCAGCTGGGCGGCGGCTACGTTGATGACGCGCATAAATAACTTCCTGAATGCTGCCATATCGGGCAGCGTTTGCATGCAAATGAAGCAGTTTTCGGAGCCCGGAGTCCGATCTGGTTCAAGCGGCGTGAGCCGCAGTTAAAGTTTTGGTTTGTGCCGAGTCAATTCAGGAAACGCCTCGTGCACTGCACTTCAGTCCTGCGTCCCGATCGCTCGCAACCCGCCGTCGTCCGTTCTGGTCTTGCGACGATTGCATCTTGAATGAGCCCGCAAGCCGTGGTGCCGGTCACGCAATCGGCACGCGATCGAGCGCTTCAAGCAGGACGCCGGCGAGGATTCCATATCTTGTTTTCGGTCGACGACCGCAGCGCAGCGAGCATCTGCAGGGTACGTGTCCGCGCCCAAAGCGTTAACGCCCACCTAACGGTCGCCGGATCGAGGGCGTTGAATTCCGCCGAAAAATGATTATACTACTCTCTCAGCTGCAACCGCTGCTGATATTAACGTTGGTGTGACAGGCCCGTCTATTCAGGCGGGCCGTTGCCGTTTCAGGGTTCGTGGCGATGACTCGTTCCAATCGGATTGATCATATTCGCATTACGTCGCACCCGGCGCCGGGCGCGAAGCTCAAATTTCCCATTAGCTGGGGCGCAGCCAGCGCGCGCGAACGCGGACCTGTCATCGGTACCGTGTCGCGCCCGGGAGACCGCAACGTCATCGGCACGCACGGCGGCTCCTACTCGGTCTATCGCGCGCTGGCCGTCTCTTCCGGTGCGCTCGATCCCGTCCGCCGCCCGGACCTCACCAACACCCACCCGGCCGAAACGATCGGTCCCTTTCCGCAATGGACCGAGCCGCAGCGTATCGTCTCGCTCGATCCATGGGGCCACCTCGCCGCGGAAAACTTTGCAAGCGAGATCGCCGAAGGTATCGACATCCGTCCGAGCATCGCCATCACGCGCGCCCGGCTCGATCTGCCCGAGCTGCAGGCCGCGATCGAAGCCGGCCGGCTCAAGCAGGATGGCGAGGTCGTGCACAAGAATGGCAGCGTCTCCGTGGTCAAGATTGCGATCGACCCGGTCTGGCACCTGCCCGGCCTCGCGGCGCGCTTCGCCACCACCGAGAATAATCTGCGCCGGCAGCTGTTCGAGCAGACCGCCGGCATGTTTCCGGAGTTGGTGACCCGGCCCGACCTGCAGGTGTTTCTGCCGCCGATCGGCGGCACCACGGCCTATCTGTTCGGCGACGTCAGCAAGCTGCCGGATCATTCCACGAAGATCACCTGCCGCGTGCATGACGAATGCAACGGCTCCGACGTGTTCGGGTCCGATATCTGCACCTGCCGCCCCTATCTGATCCACGGTATCGAGGAATGCGCGCGCGCCGGCCAGAGCGGCGGGCTCGGCATCATCATCTACAATCGCAAGGAAGGCCGCGCGCTCGGCGAGGTCACGAAATTCCTCGTTTATAACGCCCGCAAGCGCCAGGAAGGTGGCGATGCGGCGGCGCAATATTTCGAGCGCACCGAATGCGTCGCCGGCGTGCAGGATGCCCGCTTCCAGCAGCTGATGCCCGATGTGGTGCATTGGCTCGGCCTGAAGCGGATCGACCGTTTCATTTCCATGAGCGACATGAAGCACGACGCGCTGACCGGCCAGGGAATCGACATCGTCGAGCGCGTGCCGATCCCCGACGACATGATCCCGGCCGACGCACATGTGGAGATCGCGGCGAAAAAGGCCGCGGGTTACTACACGCCTGACCCGCAGGAAGACCCGGAAAACCCGGTCGGCCGCCCGCTCGAAAAATATTGAGCGCGCCGTGGCAGTCAATCCGGAGACCTCAGCCGCCGTGTCGCTGCTGAATGCCGCCGCCGTCCGCGAGCGCGCGCACCGCATGCTCGCCATCGGCCTTGAAGACAGGCTGCCCAGTTTTCGTATCGATCTCGGCCGCATGGATGATGTGGTCGAACTGGTGCTGGAAACGACGCGCACCGCCTACCCGTCGTTCGACGTTCCCTTTCATTCGCGCTGGCGGCACTTCGTCATCGATGGCGACGACCGCTGGGCGGCCGTCGCCGGCTGGCCCGACCGTGCCGCCCGCGCCAGGGCGGAATTCGATCTCGCCATCGTCAGCGTGTTCCTCGATGCCGGCGCCGGCCCATCGTGGCGCTACCGCGATCCCGCCACGGGCTTGGCCATCGGTCGCTCGGAAGGATTGGGGCTGGCGAGCCTGGCGATGTTCACAAGCGGCGCCTTCTCGGCCGCGTCATCCGAGCCATTGCGGGCCGATGCCGACAAGCTGGCGAATTTGGATGTCGTCGATCTCGCACGCGGCATGCAGGTGAGGGATGACAATCCGCTGGTCGGGCTGGATGGCCGCGCCGACCTGTTGCGCCGCCTCGGCCAACTCGTGACCTCGAAGCCGGACATCTTCGGCAGTCATGACAACCCGCGGCCCGGCGGCCTGTACGACCGGCTGGCAATGCGGGCGGACGGCGGCAAGCTGCCCGCACCGACGATCCTGGCAGAACTGCTGCAGCAACTTGGGCCGATCTGGCCGTCGCGGCTGACGCTCGGCGGTATCGCACTCGGCGACTGCTGGCGGCATCCGGCGATGACGACCGCCGATGCCACCAGCGGCCTGGTACCGCTGCACAAGCTCTCGCAATGGCTCGCCTATTCGCTGATCGAACCGCTGCAGCGGTCCGGGATCGACGTGACCGACATCGATGGCCTCACCGGCCTCGCCGAATACCGCAACGGCGGACTGTTCGTCGATACCGGCGTGCTGACGTGTCGCGACGCGGCCGATGCGGAGCGAGAGCATCAGGTATCGTCGCCGCTTGTCGTGGAATGGCGGGCGCTGACGGTGGCGCTGCTCGATCGCGTCGCGGATGGCGTGCGGCAGCGGCTGGGACGCGATGCCACCTCGATGCCGCTGGCAAAGATTCTCGAGGGCGGCACATGGGCCGCGGGCCGGCGGCTGGCCCGCGAACGCCGCGCGGATGCGTCGCCCCCGATCAAGGTCATCAGCGACGGGACGGTTTTCTAGATCGAGGTCAGAAGCATGGAAGGCGTTACGATCGTCAGTCATCCGCTGGTGCAGCACAAGCTGACGCTGCTGCGGAACAAGGACATTTCGACAAAATCATTCCGCGAGCTCCTCAAGGAAATCGGAATGCTGCTCTGCTACGAGGTCACCCGCGACCTGCCGCTGGCCGATATCGAAATCGACACACCGCTGGCGCACATGAAGTCGTCGCAGATCGCGGGCAAGAAACTGGTATTCGCGCCGGTGCTGCGTGCCGGCGTCACCTTTGCGGAAGGCATGCTCGACCTGGTGCCGACCGCGCGCATCGCCCATATCGGCCTCTACCGTGAGCCGGAGACGTTCACCGCCGTCGAATACTTCTTCAAGGCGCCGAGCGACCTGCACGAGCGGCTGGTGATCGTGATCTCGCCGGTGCTGGCCACCGGAAACTCCGCCGTGGCCGCGATCGACCGGCTGAAGGAACGCGGTGCGAACGATATCCGGCTGGTCTGCCTGATCGGCGCGCCCGAAGGCATCGAGCGGACGCGCGGCATTCACCCCGACGTTCCGATCTGGCTCGCGGCGATCGACGAGGGGCTGGACGACAACGGCTACATCGTGCCGGGCCTCGGCGATGCCGGCGATCGCGCCTACGGCACGAAGTAGGCTCGACAGCGTCGCAGAAAACTCAGTGCGAAGGTCCTGGCCGTTCCGGCAGCGCCTTGAGATGACACGCCACCCACTGCCCGTCTTCGGTCGACCGCAGTTCCGGCTCCTCGGTCCGGCAGCGATCGAACACGTAGGGGCATCGGGTGTGGAAGCGGCAGCCGCTCGGCGGACTGATCGGGCTCGGCACGTCGCCCTTGAGGATGATCGGATTTCGAATCGCGCCGGGCTCCGGCACCGGCACGGCTGACAGCAGCGCGCGGGTGTAAGGATGCTGCGGCGCCGCAAAGATCTGCCGCCTGGGCGCCAACTCGACGATCTTGCCGAGATACATCACCGCCACACGGTGCGTCATGTGCTCGACGATCGCCAGATCGTGGCTGATGAACAGCAGCGCGAGACCGAACTCCCGCTGCAGGTCCTGCAGCAGATTGACGATCTGCGCCTTGACCGACACGTCGAGCGCCGAAACCGCCTCGTCGCAGACGATCAGTTCGGGTTCGGCGGCAAGCGCCCGGGCGATGCCGATGCGCTGGCGCTGGCCGCCTGAAAATTCGTGCGGCCGGCGGCCCAGCGCGTCGCGCGGCAGCCGCACGGTGTCCATCAGCGCCGCCACCTTCTTTTCCAGTTCGGCGGAAGATTTGGCGAGGCCGAAATTGCGGATCGGCTCGGCCAAAATATCGCGGACGCGCATGCGCGGGTTGAGGCTGGAAAACGGATCCTGGAACACCACCTGGACGCGGCGGCGCATGCTGCGCAAGCTCCCGGGCGAAAGATCGTCGATCCGCTGGCCGTCCAGCACGACCTGGCCGGAGGTGATGTCGAACAGCCGCAGGATGGCCCGGCCGACCGTCGACTTGCCGCAGCCGGACTCGCCGACGAGCGACAGCGTCTCGCCGCGCGCGACCTCAAAGGACACGCCGTCCACCGCATAGACCCATTTCGATTGACGGCTGAACAGCCCGCCAGAGACCGGAAAATGCTTCTTGAGGTCGTTGACCTGGAGCAGTGGCGCGTTCATGCCGCGACCGCCTGCTTGAGGGCGTAATGACAGGCGGCGATATGGCGCGGCCCCTTCTCTTCCAGGCCCGGCGCAAACTGCCGGCAGACATCGGTCGCCAGCGCACAGCGCCCGGCAAAGACGCAGCCCTCGATCCGCCCCTTCAGGCTCGGCACCTGCCCGGGGATCTCGGCGAGCCGCCGCGCCGCGCCCGTGAGCGAGGAGCCGAGTTTCGGCACCGCGCCGAGCAGGCCCTGCGTATAGGGATGGCGGGGCGAGCGGAACAGTTCGGCCACCGGCGCCTCCTCGACCTTGCGGCCGGCATACATCACCATGACGCGCTCGGCGATCTCGGCAACCACGCCGAGATCATGGGTAATCAGAACGATCGCTGCGCCGACGCGGCGCTTGAGGTCCAGCATCAGTTGCAGGATCTGCGCCTGGATCGTGACGTCGAGCGCGGTGGTGGGTTCATCCGCGATCAGAAGCTTTGGATTGCAGGCCAGCGCCATGGCGATCATCACGCGCTGGCGCATGCCCCCCGAGAGCTGATGCGGATATTCGCGCACCCGCCGCACCGGCTCGGGAATGCCGACCAGGGTCAGCATCTCGATGGCGCGCGCCTCGGCCGCCTGCTTGTCCAGCCCCTGATGCATCCGCAGCGTCTCGCCGATCTGGCGGCCGACCGTCAGCACCGGATTGAGGCTGGTCATCGGCTCCTGGAAGATCATCGAAATATCGTTGCCGCGAATGGCGCGCATCTCGCGTTCGGACAGTTGCAGCAGATCCCTGCCCTGAAAGCGAATCGAGCCCGCGATCTTGCCCGGCGGCTCGGGTATCAGCCGCATCAGCGACATCGAGGTGACCGACTTGCCGCAGCCGGACTCACCGACGATGGCCAGCGTCTCGCCCTCATTGACATGGAAGGAGACGCCGTCGACCGCCCGGTTGATGCCCTCGGGGGTACGAAAATGGGTCTGCAGATTGTCGACTTCGAGCAGTGCCATCAGAGACTCTTCGCCATTCGCGGATCGAGCGCATCGCGCAGGCCGTCGCCCAGCAGGTTGACGGCGAGCACGGTGACGGAGAGGAACGCGGCGGGAAAGAACACGATATACGGTTTGACCTGCCACAGCGCCCTGCCCTCAGCCATGATGTTGCCCCAGGACGGAATGGTCGGCGGCGTGCCGGCGCCGATGAAGGACAGAATCGACTCCACGATCATCGCGCTGGCGCAGATATAGGTGGCCTGCACCAGCATCGGCGCCAGCGTGTTGGGCAGGATGTGGCGCAGGATCACCATCGGTGTTCGCGTGCCGGAGGCCGTGGCGGCGTCCACATACGGCTGTTCGCGCAGCGACAGCACGACGCTGCGCACCAGCCGGGAGACGCGCGGGATTTCGGCGATAGTAATCGCGAGAATCACGTTGCCGACGCTCGCCCGAGTCAGCGCCATCAGCGCGACGGCCAGCAAAATCGGCGGGATCGACATCAACCCGTCCATGAACCGCATCAGAATACTGTCGGCCCATCGCACAAACCCCGACACCAGTCCGATGGCGAGACCGGCCAGCGAGGCCAGGATGGCCACCGAGAGGCCCACGGTGAGCGAGACCCGCGCCCCGTACAGCACGCGCGAATAGACGTCGCGGCCGAGGATGTCGGTGCCGAACCAGTAGTCCGCGGAGGGCAACCTTGTCCGTTTGGCAGGCGATATCGTGGTCGGGTCGACGGTCCCGAGCCAGGGCGCGAAAATCCCGATCAGGACAAGACACAGCAGCAAGGCGCCGCCGATCGCCACCGTCGGATGATTGCGCAGGAATCCAAGCACACCGCGCCGGATCGCCACCGGCACCATCAGGTCCGGCAGTTGCGGCGCGATGACGAGGCCCGGCGGCAGCGGCGCCGTGCTGGAGGCAGAGATACTCAATAGCGGATCCTCGGATCGACCAAGGTGTAGGTGACGTCAACCATCAGGTTGACGAGCACGTAGAGGAAGCTGAACAGCAGCACGATGCCTTGAATGACCGGATAATCGCGCCGCAGGATGGCGTCGATCGTCAGCCGGCCAAGGCCCGGAATCGCGAACACGCTTTCGGTCACCACCGCGCCGCCGATCAACAGCGCGATGCCGATGCCGATCACGGTGACGATCGGCACCGCGGCGTTCTTCAGCGCATGGATGAACAGGATGTCGCGCTGCCCGAGCCCCTTGGCGCGGGCGGTGCGGACATAGTCCTGCTGCAGCACCTCGAGCATGGAAGCGCGGGTAATGCGCGCGATCAGCGCGATATAGACGCTGCCGAGCGCGAGCGCGGGCAGAATAAGGTTCTGCAGCCACGGCCATACGCCTGATTTCAACGGCGTATAGCCCTGCACCGGCAGCCATTCGAACTGCAGCGCAAAGATATAGGCCAGCACATAGCCGACCACGAAAACGGGCAGCGAGAAAGCGAACACGGCGAACGCCATGATGCTGCGGTCGACCCAGCTTCCCGCCTTCCACGCCGCCACTACGCCAAGCGGGACCGCGACCAGAATGGTCAACACCAGCGTGATCGCCATCAGCGACAATGTCGGCTCAAGCCGCTGCACGATCATCGCCGAGACCGGCAGGTTGGTGAAGATCGAGGTGCCGAGATCGCCGTGCAGGATATTCCAGACCCAGGACCCGAACTGGATCAGAAACGGCCGGTCGAGCCCGAGGCCCTGCCGAATGCGCTCGACATCGGCGGGGCTCGCCTGGTCGCCGGCGATCACCGCGGCCGGATCGCCGGGCGCGATGTAAAGCAGGCTGAACACGAACAGCGCGACGATCCCCATCACGGGGAGCGTCGAGAGAATTCGCCGAAAAATATACGAGAGCATGGGGTCAATGCACCGTCATGCGGATTTCGACACGCCCCAGAAGAACGGCAGCGGCCCCTTCGCGATGCCGGAGACGTTCTTGCGCCACGCGGTATAGCTCAGGAAGAAGCCGGTCGGCGCATAGACCACGTCGTCGAGCGCCGCCTTGTTGAGGCGCTTGACCGCGGTCTTCTCCTCCTCGAGATTCTTGGCCTCGAACCACGACAGCACTTCCTTTTCCACGGGCTCGCTGGTGGGCCAGCCGAACCACGCCTTGTCGCCATTGGCGCGGATGGCGTTGTAGGCGGCGGGATTGATGCAGTCCGCGCCGGCGTGCCAAGTGTGGAACATGCCCCAGCCGCCCTGCCCGGGCGGCGTTTTCTGCGCCCGGCGGGAACCAACCGTGCCCCAGTCGGTCGCGACGAAGTCGACATTCATGCCGATCTGCTTCAGCAAGTCGGCGGTGACATCGCCCTGCGCCTTGGTGATCGGCTGGTCCTGCGCCACCACGCAAGTCACCGGCTGGCCCGCATAGCCGCTCTCGGCCAAAAGCTTCTTGGCCATCGCAAGATCGCGCTTGCCTTTCAGTATTTCGCCGCCCTCTTCGGTGTACAGCGGCGTACCCGGCGTGAAGAAGCCCGGCAGCGTCTTCCACAGCGCGGTATCGTCGCCGACCAGCGCGCGCATGTAATCTTCCTGGTTCAGTGCGGCGAGCACCGCACGCCGTACCTTGACGTTGTTGAATGGCGGATGCAGGTGATTCATCCGGAACGAACCGATGTTGCCGAGCGGGTCGGCGATATCGACCTCAATGTTTTTGTTCTTCTTGAGCGACGGCACCAGATCGGTGATCGGGCTCTCCCACCAATCGACCTCGCCGTTCTGAAGGGCTGCCGCGGCCGTCGCCGGATCCGGGATCACCACCCATTCGATGCGGTCGACCAGCATCTGCTTGCCGCCGGCAAGCCATGATGATTTTTCCTGCCGCGGCACGTAGTCCGCAAATTTCTCGAACACCGCCTTGGCGCCGGGCACCCATTCGCCCTTGGCGAATTTCATCGGGCCCGAGCCGATATATTCGGGAATCTGCTTGAACGGATCGGTCTGCGCGATGCGCTCCGGCATGATGAAGGCGCAGGGCGTGCTGTTCTTGCCCAACGCCAGCAGCATCTTCGGATAAGGCGCCTTCAGCGCCCATTTGAAGGTTTTGTCGTCGACGGCGGTCAGCTCGTTCTGGATCGCCTTGAGCATCAGGCCCATCGGGTCACGCGACGACCATCGCGTCAGGCTCGCGACCACGTCCTTGGCCAGCACGGGCGTGCCGTCATGAAACTTCAGCCCGGATCTCAGCTTGAAGGTCCAGACCAGACCGTCATCCGATACTTGTTCCGATTCGACCATCTGTCGTTGCGGCTGCAATGTGGCGTCGAGGCCATAAAGCGTATCCCACACCAGCGCCGCCGCGTTGCGCACGACATATTGGGTGCCCCAGATCGGATCGAAATTCGCGAGATTGGCCTGCGGTACGAATTTCAGCGTGCGCGCCGCAGCCCCTTGGGAGAGCGCCGGCATCGACAAGCCGCCCGTCGCCGCCAGGGTGCCTACCCCGGCCAATCCCTTCAACACAGTCCTGCGATCCATCAAGCTCTCCCAGTCGTGGTTTGTCACGGCGATTCCGGCCAGTTCGATGGCCGAAGGTTCGACGCCGCGTGAGGTGAAGCGGCCAGTCAAACCGATGCCTATCAGTTCATTTTTCTTGCAAGCGGTATGCCAGCAGGGCCTCGTCGCGCCGCGGCAAATTCCCGGCTCGCCCTGCCGAAAGCAGGTCCGGGCGATCACATTTTCGCGGGATCACATCCATTCGCGGCCTGCCTCACCTGCCGAGCGACTTGAATTTCGGCGATTGTTTCGGGTGCCACCAGGCGCCGCCAATGACGACGCCCTCGGACACAATCTTGCGGTCGCCGGTCAGATGCTCGCCGACGACGTCGGTATAGTCGAACTGGCCTTGCTGGACCGAGATGAGCGTGGCATCTCCCGCGCTTCCCGGCTTGAGGCTGCCGAGTTCGGGACGCCGCAGCGCCATCGCTGCATTGACCGTCGAAGCCGCGACCACATCAGGGAGCGGCATGCCCATGCATAGAAACTTGGACATGGTCGTTACCTGATCGAAGGCCGGCCCGTCGATGCACAGGGCATGGACATCCGAGGAAATGGTGTCGGGATAGAAGCCGTTGGCCAGCATCGCGCGCGCGGTCTTGAAGGCGAATGAGCCTTTGCCGTGGCCGATGTCGAACAACACGCCGCGTTCGCGTGCTTCCAGCACCGCCCTCTTCACCGTGCCCTGGGCGGTCGCGGGCGTGTTGGGAAATGGCCGGAATGCATGCGTGAGCACGTCGCCCGGCCGCAGGCGCGCGAGCACCTCCTCGTAGCTCGGCGGCGGGTGGTCGATATGCGCCATCAAAGGCATGCCGACCTGCTCGGCGACCTCGAGCGCGATGTCGAGCGGCGCGATCCCCGAAGTGCCCGAAGCGTGGAGACCGACCCGCACCTTGATGCCGACGATGAGGTCGCGGTTGGCCTCTGCCACCGCGACCGCATCGATCGGGTTCATCAGCCGCATCTCCTCGCTCTCGCCGACCATGACCCGATGCGAGAAGCCGTAGATGCCGGCGTGGGAGACGTGCAGATAAGCCAGAATGCGGACCTGGCTCGGCTCGATGACGTGCTTGCGGAAGCCCGCGAAATTACCCGGGCCGGCGCTGCCGGTATCGACCGCCGTGGTGACGCCGGAGGTGCGGCAGAACTCCTCGGCGTCGATGCCGAGCGACGTGCCGCCCCAATAGACGTGGGTGTGCAGATCGATCAGGCCAGGCGTGACGATGTAGCCCGACACGTCGCGCAGGTCGGTTACCGTATCGGCCTTGAGTTCGTTTCCGACCATGGCCACCTTGCCGCCGGCAAAGGCGACATCCGTCACCGCATCGAGCTTCTGGGATGGGTCGATCACCCGGCCACCGCGCAGGATCAAATCGAAAGGCATCGTGATCTCCAGAAGTGAGAGAGGCCGCGCGAGGGCGCCTCGTCCATCCACAAAGGCTCGTGCACCGATGAGCCGTCAACCGTTGAAGGCCGCCTGGGCTTCCGGCAGATCCCAGATCTTGCCGATTGCCGCTGACGCCGCCGACGTGATCGCCGCCTCGTCGCCGCGAACGTACCGGCCGGCATCAATCAGCACACGCCCGTCGACGATGACCTGGTCGATGTTGGCACGGTTGCCGAGCGCGACCAGCCCGCGCCGTGGATCGAACAGCGGCTGCAGATGGGGATGGGTCAGGTCGACGACGGTGAGATCGGCGGTCGCGCCCGGCGTGATCACGCCGAGATCCGGCCGCTTGACGACATCAGCCGCGGTCGCCGTGACCGACTCGATCAGCTCAGGTGCGTTGGCGACATCCGCGCGCGCGGATGCAATCTTCGAGATCATCGAAGCCGCGTTGAGTTCGCCGAGCAGGTCCATGTTGTAGCCGTCGGTTCCGACCACCGTCCGGACACCGTGCTCCGCAAAGCGGCCGAATGCGGCGGTTAAGCCCGAGCGGGCGAACACGCGCGGGCAGTTCAGCACCGTGGCGCCCCTTGCCGCCATCAGCTTCAAATCGCCATCGGTGCTCGCGATGCAGTGCGCGGCCATCAGATCGGGCGCCAGAAGGCCGAGCCAGTCGAGAAATTCGGCCGGCGTGCGCCCGCCGTGACGGCTTCCGATCGTCGCGACTTCGGCCTGGCTTTGCGCGAGGTGGGTGGTGATGGGAATGTCGAGTTCGCGTGCGCGGGCCGCGCACGCCCGCAGCAGATCCGGACCGCATGTATCGGTCGCGTGCGGGCTCATCGCCAGGCCAATCCGGCCGTCGCCGCGTCCATTCCAGCGCTGATAGAGCGCGTTCCAGGTGTCCATATCGGCCTGGCCATCGTCGCCCGCGTAATGCACCACGCCGTCTGGACCGGCCTTGGCGTCCGAGGTCGAAAACAGATACGGCGCGCCGTAGAAGCGGATGCCCATTTCCTCGGCCGCGTCGAACATCTCAGGGATGGTGTTGCGGAACGGCTCCATCACCGTGGTCGCGCCGCCCTTCAGCAACTGCAGAATCCCGAGCCGCGCGATGGCGAGCCGCTCCGACGGCGACAGCAGCTCGGCGCCCCGCTTGGTCAGCGGCAGCAGCACCGTATAGACGATGCTCTGATTGTTCTTCCGACCATTGCCGTCCTCGGTATGGGTCCGGGCGACGGCTTCGCTGAAGCAGTGGTTGTGCAGGTTCAGCAGTCCGGGCAGGACGAAACGGCCCGGCCTGTCGAATATCTCGGCAGCAGCCGGCCGGTCGCGGGTGACGGCGGCGATCCGCCTGCCCTCCAGCAATACCCAGTGATCGCGCAACACCTCCTGCGCGCCATCCTTGCGCGACAACACGTAGCTGCCGAAGATCGCGATCGTGCTCATGCCGGCCTCACATTCCAGAATACCGCCGTGCCGTCGAGAATGCCGGTAATGTTCGAGCGGTACGCGGTGGGTTGCTTGTACTGACCGATCGGGAAATAGGGAATTTCCTCGAACGACAGCGCCTGGATGTCGCGGCAGATGCGCTGCTGCTCCGCGAGGCTGGCGGCCGCGAGCCACTGGCTACGCAACGCTCCCATCTTCTCGCTCTTGTACCAGCCGGCCACTTTGCTGTCGCCGCGCAGGTTCGAATTGCCGGCCGGATTCAGCCAGTCGATGCCCTGCCAGTTGCCGACGCCGGCGCTCCAGCCGCCCTGCGCGACCGGATCCTTTTTCAACTGCCGCTGCAGCAGCACGCCGAAATCCATCCCGGCATATTCGACGTTCATGCCGGCCTGCTGCAGCATGTCGGCCGCGACGTCGCCGAGCGGCTTTTGCGCAAGCGAGTTGGTGGGGACGAGCAGCACCACCTTCTCGCCATTGTAACCGGCGGCTTTCAGATCGGCCTTGACTTTCGCCATGTCGCGCGGCCCGCGGAACACATTGAGGCCGACATCGCTCGCCATCGGCGTACCCGGCGCAAAGAAGCCGATCGGCGCGGTTTGATGGGCCGGATCGTCGCCTGCGACCGCGGTCATGAAGGCGGACTGGTCGATCGCCCCTAGCAGCGCCCGGCGAATGGCGGGATTGTCGAACGGCGGCTGCAGATGGTTGACGCGCATCATGCAGGTGTAGCCGCGTGGATCGAGGATCCGCGTGGTGATGCCGCCGGTACGCTTCAGCACCGGCAGCAGATCGTGCGGCGTCGTTTCCTGCCAATCCTGCTCGCGCGTTTGCAGCGCAGCCACGCCCGTCGCGGCATCCGGCATCGTGGTCCAGACCACGCGGTCGTAATGAACGATCTTGGGGCCGGCGGTCCAGTCAGGCTTGCCGTCCTGGCGCGGCTGATAGCGATCAAAACGCGCATAGACATTGCGCGCGCCCTGCACGCGCTCGTCCGCCACGAAGCGGAAGGGACCGCTGCCCACGACCTCGGTCAGCGGCTTGAACGGATCCTGGCTCGCCAGCCGCTCGGGCATCATGAAGGCCGCCTGGATCGCGGCCTTGCCGAGCGCCGCCGGAAGCAGCGGGAACGGCCTGCTCAACCGAAAACGGATAGTGCGGTCATCCGGCGCCGACAGTTCGTCCGTCGCGGCCATCAGCTCGGCGCCGAACCCGTCGCGGGCCGCCCAGCGGCGAATGCTCGCGACGCAATCGCGCGCCAGCACGCGCTCTCCGTCGTGCCACAGCAGGCCCTCGCGCAGCGTCAGGTCCCACTGCCGTCCCTCGTTCGACACCACATGCCCGGACACCATCTGAGGCGAGACTTCGAGCGCCGAATTCATCCCGTAGAGCGTATCGTAGACCATGAAGCCATGGTTTCGGGAAACCTGCGCGGTCGAGTAGATCGGATCGAGAAAGGTCAGGTCGATCACCGGCATAAAGCGCAGCGTGGTTTGCGACTGCGCCCGCAGCTTGCCCGGCAGCGCCAACGCCGGCGTTGCGGCGGCGGCCTTTAGCAGTGAACGACGGGAAAAGAACATCGATGACTCCTGGGATATTGGTCGGTCGCGGGTCTCAGAGGTTGGCCGCCTCGTGACTTTTAAAGTTCGCCGCGATCGCCTCTCCGGTCGTGATCCACAGATCGGGGCAGGATTTGGCGTAGGTGAGAAATTCCCGCAGCAGCCGGAGCCGCATCGGACGGCCGCTGCATTGCGGGTGCAGCACGGTCGTGACCATCGCGCCCCAATCCCTGACCTCGTCGAGCTCATCCTTCCAGATCGAGAGCACGTGCTCCTTCGGGAAGATCGGCCGCGGGCTGAACCGGGCGGAGAGACCGTGCATCCAGTCGTCGTAGCTCGCCGTTACCGGCAGCTCGATCGTACCGGGCCTGCCATCCGCGAGACGATGGCGATAAGGCCGCACGTCGTCGCGAAAGGACGAGGTGTACGCGATGCCATGGCGCACCAACGCCACGCGCAGTTCCTCGGTGAACTCGCCATAAGGCGCCCGGTAGCCGGTCGGCCTGACACCGAGCCGGCGCTTCAGCGCCTCAAAACCGCGCTCGAGTTCCTCCTCGATCCATGGATCGCCCGGATCCGGCAGCAGATGGTGATAGCCATGATGGCCGATCTCGTGGCCCGCCTTGAGAATGGCCTCTGCCATCGCGGGATGGGCATCGACCGACCAGCCGGTGACGAAGAATGTCGCCTTCAGATCAAGCTGATCGAGCAACTCAAGCAGCTTCGGCGTCCCGACGCGCGCCTCGTAGCCGCCATAGCTCATGGTGATGAGCCGCTGGGCGTGGGCTGCATCCTTGCTGGTCCATGCGCTCTCGGCGTCCACATCGAAAGACAGGAACATCGCAGATGTATAGGGCTTGGGCCACGGATAGTCCGGAGCCGGCGGCGCGGTGTTGGCGGGAATGAGCGGAATGCTCGCGAGCGCTTTACTGTCCAGCATTGATGGTCGCCTTCTCCACGCCGTAGTCGGTCAATTTCCACTTCGCCAGCAACGCACGATAGGTGCCGTCCGCGATCAACGAATTCAGGGCCTCCACGAACGCCTGCTGGAGTGCCTTCTCTTTGATGTTCACAGCAAGCCCGGTGAACTGGACGGCGAACACATCGCCGACCGGAACATAAGTGTTGGGCTCGAGGTCCATGATGTAGGGAAGCGTTTCGCCGCCCTGGACGGCCGCGTCGATCCGTCCCTGCCTGAGTTGGGTCCGGGCATCGGCCGAGCCCTCCGTGCCGACGAATTGAATCGGGTTGCCGCCGCAATGGGCATCGCTCCAGGTAGCGATCAGCTTCGGAAACGAGGTGCGCCGGCTGGCGCCGACCTTTTTCCCGCAAAATGCCGCCATGTCCTTGAACTCGGCGGCGCGCGATTGCTGCACAAAAAATCGAGGACCGTTGCGCAGGTAGTCGACAAAGGTTGCCGTGTCCTGCCGGCTCGCCATGTCCGTCATGCCGGACAGGATCGCGTCCACCCTCCCGGTCGAAATCGCAGGCATCATCTGGTCGAAACTGGTTTGCTGCCAGTCGATCTTGATGCCGAGCTTCTTGCTGAGCGCCTCGCCGAGTTCGACGTCGAAGCCGGTCAGCGTGTTGGTCGCGGGATCGCGGAATTCCAGCGGCGGATAGTTCGGTACGATGGCAACCTTGATGCTGCCCTGCCTGGCGATTTCCGGAGGCAGTTCGATCGCCATGACCGGAGCAAGAACGGCGCAAGTAAGCGCGGCAGCGAGAACCCATTGCATCATCACATCAGCCCCATCAGATCACCGCGGAAAGAAAGGATTGGGTACGCACTTCACGGGGCTTGCCGAGAACCTCCGCCGCAGGTCCGGACTCCACGATCGCGCCATGGTCCATATAGACGACCATGTCCGCCACCTCGCGCGCAAAACCGAGTTCGTGCGTCACCACCATCATTGTCATGCCGCTGCGCGCCAGCTCCTTCATGACGGTGAGTACTTCGCCGACCAGTTCAGGATCGAGTGCGCTGGTCGGCTCATCGAACAGCATCAGCTTCGGCTTCATCGCGAGCGCGCGGGCAATCGCCACCCGCTGCTGCTGCCCGCCGGAAAGCTGCGAGGGATAGGCCTCGGCTTTCGCCGCCAGCCCGACGCGTGCGAGAAGCTCCATTGCCTCCGCCCGCGCCTCTTCCTGCTTGCGGCCCTGCACCTGCACCGGACCTTCGGTGATATTTTCAAGCGCGGTCCTGTGCGGAAACAGATTGAAGCGCTGAAACACCATCCCGGTCTTCAGGCGCTGGCGGGCGATCTGCCGCTCGGTGAGGCGGTGCAATCGCCCGCCCTCTTCGCGCACGCCCAGCAACTCGCCATCCAGCCAGATGCCGCCGCTGTCGATCGACGTCAGCTGATTGATGCAGCGCAGCAGCGTCGTCTTGCCCGATCCCGACGCCCCGATCAGGCAAAGCACGTCGCCGGCCCGGACATCGAGCGAGACACGGTTCAGGGCCTGAAATTCCCCGAAGTTCTTGCTGACCGAGCGAATGGCGACGAGAGGCTGGGTCATCGGGTGATCTGCAATGCGCCACGCGCGAAGCGGCGCTCAAGCAGCATCTGCAGGGGCGTCAGAATCGACACGACGAGCAGATACCAGGAGCCGGCGACGATCAGGAGTTCGATCACGCGCGAATTCGCGTAGTAGATATTCTCCGCGGCGTGCAGCACCTCCGGATACTGGATGACGCTGGCCAGCGATGTCGCCTTCACCATGCCGATGAATTCGTTGCCGAGCGGCGGGATCACGACCCGCATGGCCTGCGGCAGGACGATCCGGCGCAGCGCCCGCAGCCGTCCCATGCCGATCGCCTGCGCCGCCTCATACTGTCCGACGTCGACCGACAGGATGCCCGCCCGCATCACCTCGGACGTGTAGGCGCCCTGATTGAGGCCGAGGCCGAGCAGCGCGGACAGGAACGGCGTCATGACATCGACCGCCCGGGCCGACCACAGGCCGGGAATGCCGATCGTCGGGAACACCAGCGCGATGTTGAACCACAACAGCAGCTGCAGGATCAGCGGCGTGCCGCGGAACAACCACGTATAGCCGGCGGCGACGGACGCCAGGACTGGATTGGACGAGAGCCTCATGACCGCGACGACGACGCCCAACACGATGCCGAACGCCATCGCGAGCACCGCCATCACCATGGTGTTGGCGATGCCCTCGAGGATCACCTTCGCGGTCAGGAAGCGGCCGACATAGGTCCATTCGATCTGGCCGTTGACGAAGGCGCGGCCGATCGCAGCCAGTACGACGAGAATCGCCGCCGCGGCGAGCCATCGTCCCCAATGGACCTGACGCGCGACCGTCATCCCCGAAATATCGGGGAAACCCTCCGCAAGCGTGGGTGCCGCTCTCATTGCGGCGACGCATTCATCATCGGCTGGGCCACCGCGTTCGCGCCCAATCCGTATTTGTCGAGAATCGCCTTGTAGGAACCGTCTGATATCATGGCAGCGAGATGTTCCGTCACCACCTCGCGAAGCGCGGCATCGTCTTTCCGGAACATGATGCCCTGATAGCCCGTCGAGAACGGCTCACCGACAATGCGGTACTTCCCGGCCTCCTGCCCTTGCGCGTAGGGCAGTGTTTCACTGCCCTGTACCGCGGCGTCGATGCGGCCCTGCTTAAGCTGATTGCGGACATCGATACTGTTTTCGCCCGGCATGTATTGCACGGCGGGCTTGCCGTTCGCCTCGCAATTCTGCTTGCTCCATTTCTCGATCTCGACCGGGAAGCTGGTGCTGCGCGTGGTCCCGACCTTCCTGCCGCAAAGATCGATGGGCAACTTCGCGGCACTGTCGGTCAGGACGAAGAACTGCGGGCCCGTCGCCAGATAGTCGATGAAATCAGCGGTCTCGCGCCGCGAGGCGCGGTCCGAAATGCCGCTGATGATGAAATCCGCGCGCTTGGTCTGCAATGCGGGGATCAGCTCGGCGAACGGCGTTTCGCTCCAGATGATCTTCACGCCGAGGCGCCTGGCGAGTTCGTTGGCGAGGTCGACATCGAGCCCGACGAGCTGGTTGGTCGAGGGATCGCGATATTCCATGGGGGCGTAGGTCGAGTTGACCGTCAGACGCAACGCGCCCGCCTGCCTGATCGCTTCCGGCAATTCGGCCGCCTTTGCCGTTGTAACGGCGAGGAGCGCAGCTCCCCCAAGGAAGAACGAGACAGGCGTCATTTCAACTCCCTCGGCCCGCACCGCGACCGGCTGCTTGATGTTTGAACGCATCGAACGCGGCCGGCTCGACAACCCCCGCACGCTCGGTGATGGCTGCATATTGCTGCGGCCGCCGATGCGCGGCAAAATTGAACATCTTGTCCTTGCCCTGGCGGCAGAGATCGAGGTCGAGGTCGGCGACGATGACTTCGTCTGCCAGCGTTTGCGCCTCAGCAACGATCCGGCCATTGGGGTCCACGATGCAGGAGCCCCCGATGAGCCCGGAGCCATCCTCATTCCCCGCCTTGGCAACCGCGATCGCCCAGGTGGCGTTCATGTAGGCGTTGGCCTGGGTCACGAGCCTGGAATGAAAGGTGCGTAGCGCAGCGTCTTCGGAGACACCGCCGTTTGGATCGTAAGCGGCCGAATTGTAGCCCACGCAAACCAGCTCGACGCCCTGCAGGCCGAGCACCCGCCAGGCTTCCGGCCAGCGGCGATCATTGCAGATCATCATGCCCATGATCGCATCCCGCCAGTCCGGCCCCGCCCTGAAAGCGGGAAATCCCAGATCGCCATATTCGAAATAGCGCTTTTCGAGCTGCTGATAGGCGGCGCCGGCGCGAGGCTCGACCGAGCCCGGCAAATGCACCTTGCGATAGCGCCCGAGAATTCCGCCGTCGCGATCGACCAGGACCGAACCGTTGAAGCGCTGTCCATCCGATGTCAGCTCCGCATAACCGACATAGAAGCCGATGCCGAGCGCCCGGGCGCGATCGAACAACGGCTGCACGGCCGGATTTGGCATCCCGCGCTCGAAGTAATCATCGAGCGCATCGCCTTCGATGAGCCATCGCGGGAAGAAGGTGGTGAACGCCAGTTCGGGAAAAACCACCAGTGATGCGCCGCGCGCAGCCGCCTCCTCCAGCAACGCCAGCATCCGGCCAAGCGTGTGCTCCCGCGAGTCCGCTTTTTGCGTCGGCCCCATCTGAGCGGCGGCGGCGCGGAGAACTCGAACCAACATTGCCTCCAATCTGAGCGGACTGCTTACTCAAGAGGCGGATGATCCCGCTCCGATAGCGCTCCGTTGCAGGGGTGATTACGCGCAAGCGCAGCCCTAAACGCAATCACGCGTGCTATGATATTTTCGGTGAGACCATAACCGGTAGTGATATGAACCTGCGCCAATTGGAGATCCTGCGTGCGGTGATCCGCCATCGCACCACGGTCGCGGCAGCCGATGAGCTGGCGCTGTCGCAGCCGGCGATCAGCAACGCGCTGAAAGCGATGGAGGCGCAGGCCGGCTTCGCTTTGTTCGAGCGCGTCAACAACCGGTTGTTCCCGACATCGGAGGCGATGGCGCTCTACAAGGAAAGCGAAGCGATCTTTGCGCTGCACGCCAAGCTCGAAAATCGCGTGCGCGATCTGAGGGAGTGCCGCTCGGGGCTTCTGTCGATCGTGGCGACGCCGCCGCTGGCCTACAGCATCATTCCGCGCGCGCTATCGGACTTCCTGCGCCGCCGTCAGCAGACGCGCGTCTTCTTCGACGTACGGCGCTACGAAGGGATCATCGACGGCGTCTCGAGCCGGGTCGCAGAGCTCGGCTTTGCGCTCGGGCTATCGCACCATCCCGGCATTGCGCATGAGGTGGTTCATACCGGTGAAATGGTCTGCGTCCTGCCGCCGAACCATCCGCTGGCGGAACGGCCGGTCATTTCCGCGTCCGACCTTGTCGGCTTGCCCTTCATCGGGCTGGAGCGCGGCACGCGATTGGGCGAAGCCGTGCGCGAAAGTTTTGCCCAGGCCGGTGCACCGTTCCAGCCGACCGTCGAGGTGCGATACTGCAATACGGCCTGCGTCCTCGCGGCCGCCGGCGTCGGCGCGGCCGTTGTCGATCCGTTTTCACCGCGCCAGGGCGGCGGCCAGGGCCTGATCGTTCGGCCTTTCACACCCAGGACCGTGGCGGTGGCCTATATGCTGTGGTCCGAGGCAGAGCCGCTATCGCGCCTGGCCAAGGCGTTCCTGAATGAAGTCCGGCAGGCGAGCCGCTCCCTCGATCAGGATGCCTCTTGAACGTTGCGGCTTGAGATCGGCCACCATCGTTTCTCACAGTGCCATGGCGGCGGCGTTGTTCGACACGCCAGCCTTGCGCATCATCATCCGCGCGATGGCCTCGCCGATCACCACCGTGGTGAAATGGGTGTTGGCGCGGCAATCCGACGGCATGATCGATGCGTCCGCCACGCGCAAGCCGGCGATGCCCTTCACGGTGCCGTCCGGGTTCACCACGCCGTTGGCGTCGTTGAAGCCCGCCATGCGGCAGGAACCGGCGGCATGCTGTATGTCGCCGGTATCGCGTCGGAGCAGCGCCTCGAGTTCGCCATTCGGCAGTGCCGCTGCCTGCTGCAGCGTCAGCTCGGTATCGGTCAGGCGAATCCACTCGCTGATATCCACGAGCGCCGGCTGGCTGGTGATCACAGCCAGCCGCTTCACCGCATCGACCATGCGCAACAGGTCGCGGTGGTCGGCCAGCATGTTCTCCTCGACGACCGGATCGATCGACGCGTCGGTCGAAGCCAGTTTCACATGCCCGCGCGAATAGGCGTTGAACAGCCCGGCCCCGATGGCGCCGGGGTTGCCGACGCCGCGGTGGTTGAACGCGATCAGGATCATGTCGCGCTTGCCGCCATCCGCAAGCCCGGACGAATAGGTCACGCAGCAGTTGGTGTGCCTTGTATCCGGGTCGGTCGGCTGTAATTCCTCGCGCAACTTGATGGTGGCGCGAAACAGCGGATGATCGAAGAAGTGCTTGCCGACCGGCAGGTCGCGCTCGACCGCGATGCCCATTGCCTTCAGTTCGTCGGCGGGGCCGATGCCCGAACGCAACAATATCGCCGGGCTATGGATGGCGCCGGCACACAGCACGATCTCGCACGCGCTGATCTCGGAGGTGCCCTGCCCTTCGAAATGAACCAGTACGCCGGTGGCCCGGCCGTCCTTCATCAGGACGCGATCGACCAGCGCGCGCCCCCGAATTTCCAGATTGGCTCGGCCGCGCGCCGGCTCCAGATAGGCCTCATTGGTGGTGATGCGGCGGCTATCGCGGCTGTTGATCGGGTAGCAGGCAACACCCTCGCCATCCGGGCCATTGAGGTCGGCGCACCACGGATACCCCGATGCCAGTGCGGCGTCGCGCATCCCGCGATCGATCGGGCCCCATTTCTCCGGCGGCGCGCGATAGACCGGCAACGGTCCGCCACGGCCATGGCCTGCGCGGTCGCCGAACTCGAAATCATCCTCGATGGCCGAGAACAGCGGCATCACCTCTTTCGCCGACCAGCCGGTGCAGCCGCCGGCGGCCCATTCGTCGAATGCATCCGCAACGCCGCGGATGGCGATCTGGCCGTTCATCATCGAACTGCCGCCAAGGCCCTTGCCGCGCCAATAGAAGCGGGCCTCCTGCCCTGCCACGCGGCGCGTCAGCAGGTTCGGCCACTGCCACTTCTCCTGGTATTCGCGCTGGTGGATGATCGGAATGGGATTCGGCGTCCGGACTTCCCACGGCGCCTCGTCGGCGCGCCAGTCGAGGCCCGCTTCCAGCAGCAGCACGCGACGCGTGGAATCCTCGGAGAGTCGGGCAGCGATCGCGGCGCCGGCAGAACCGCCGCCGACGACAATGACGTCATACATGGTGTTACTTTCCCGGCGCTACTTCTCGATGTTCCAGAAGATCGGTATCGCGGACGGTATCAGACCGCGCAGACCGGCGCGATGGGCCGCCGGCTGGGCGAACTGCCCCCACGGGATGCCCGGCGCCTGATCGTACATCACAGTCTGGATCTCGGCCGCAATCTTCTTGCGATCCGCCTCGGCGGGTGACTTGGCGAAGGCATCCAGCAGCGGCGTGATCCGCGGGTCGCATTGCCAGCCGGTGAAGTCGACGCAGTTGAACGCCACCATGACGTTGGTGAGCGGCGACGCCAGATCGTAGCCGCCGGCATGAACGCCGTAAACGCTCCAGCCTTCCTTCTTGACACGGCGCGCAAGCACCGAAGCCCAATCCATCACCTGCAGATCGACGGTGAAGCCGGCCTGCTTCAGCTTCTCGGCAAGAACCTGCGCCGAAACGCGCGGCGCCTCGAGGTCGCTGGCCTGCATCACGATCACGGGCTCGCCGGCATATTTCGTCGCCTTGAGCGCCGCACGGGCCGCCTCGACCGACGGGTTGGCTGCGGCCTCGGCACCGGCCTTGCTGTCATAGGTGGTGCCGCAGGTGAAGAACGTGGCGCAAGGCGTGGCGTATTTGGCATCGAGGCCGAGCCCGTCCATCACCTCGCGCTGGTCGACCAGCTTCCACAGCACGCGCCGGATTGCCGGATCGTCGAACGGCTTTTGCGCGGCGTTGAGGCGATAGGCGCCGGCAAACATGTTGCCGCCGGTGAAATTGACGACCTTCACCTTGGCGTTCTTTTCGAGCACCGGCAGCAGATCGAATGGCGCATACTGCATGTAATCCACTTCGCCGGCCTGCAGCGCGGATGCAGCCGTCGACCCGTCCGGGATGACGCGAATTTCCAGCGTATCGATGTTGACGCGCTTGCCACCGGCCAGGAAATCGGCGGGTTCGGAACGCGGCGCGTAGTCGGCGAATTTCTTCAGGATCATGCGATCGCCGGTGCGGTGGTCGGCCTTGCTGTAGATAAAGGGGCCGGAGCCGATGATTTCGGTGATGCGCTGATCGGCGGGGGTCTTGGCCACGCGCTCGGGCATCATGAAAGCAACAGGGCTGACGGGATTGCCCAGCGCGTCGATCACCAGGCCAGACGGTTCCTTCAGCGTCAGCACGAAAGTCTTGGCGTCACTGGGTTCGAGCGCAGCGGTGACCGCGAAAATCCGCCGGCCGAGCGCGTTGCGCTGTCCCCAGCGCCGCAGCGATGCGACGCAGTCCGCAGCCGTGACCGGCTGGCCGTCATGCCACTTCAGCCCGTCGCGCAGCGTGAACGTATAGACGAGGCCATCCGGCGAGACCTTCCAGTCCTGCACCATCTGCGGCTTGATTTCGCCCTTGCCATCCTTGGCGAACAAAGTGTCGAACACCATGAACCCGAAAGTACGCGAGATATAGGCCGGCGTGAAATGCGGATCGAGCGTGGCGATTTCCGCTTCCAGCACCGCGATCAGATTGCCAGCGGCATGGGCGGGTGCAATCGCCGGAGCCGTGGCGAGCGCAAACGAAAACATCGCGGGAAGGAAAACTCTCAATGTGGGCATGAACGCCTTTTCAGGTTCGTGAGAACGTCTGCGAGGGCTGGCAAGCGAAAGCCTCTTGCCATCACTGCCCCTTCAAGCAATGTCCATGCCGCAAGCGATGCACCGGTGGCGAAGCAGGCCGCCTCAGCCGCGCCTCTCGACAAGCGCCCTTCGGCCATGTGCGTGAATTTTGAGCGGACATTGTTCAAAAATGTCGCGGCTCGACGCCGAGGCTATCCGGATCGCCTGTTCATGCCGCATTCAGCGCCTGCGCGATGTCCGCGATCAGGTCCGACGGGTGCTCGATGCCGATCGACAGCCGGATCGTGGAGTCGAGAATGCCGATCTTCTGACGGATGTCGGCGGGAACGCCCGAGTGCGTCATGGTGGCTGGCAGGCTGGCAAGCGACTCCGTGCCGCCCAGGCTCACCGCCAGCTTGAAGATCTGCAACGCGTTCAGAAACCGCTCCGCCGCGCCCTGGCCGCCGACAATGTCGAACGAAAACGTCGAGCCCGCCCCGAGGCATTGCCGCGCGAACAGGCGGCCGGCGTCGGAGGCCTTGTCGTGATGCGCGAGGTAGTGAACTCTCTCCACCTTGTCGTGGTCGCGCAAATAATCCGCGACGCGCCGCGCATTCTGGTCCGCTTTTTCCATCCGCAGGCTCAGCGTTTCCAGCGAGCGGCCGAGCATCCAGCAGGAATGCGGATCGAGCTGGGTGCCGATCGCGCCCCGCAGCGCCTTGATGTCCTTCATCAGCGCCTTTGAGCCGAGCGCGGCGCCGGCGATCAGATCGGAATGACCACCGACATATTTGGTCAGCGAGTACAGCGAGATATCCGCGCCATGCTCGATCGGCCGCTGAAACACCGGCCCTAGCAGCGTATTGTCGCAGGCGACGATCGGCACGTGATCCTGCGCCTCGCCGATGTTGTCGGCGATGCGGCGGACCATGGCGATATCGACAAGACCGTTGGTGGGGTTTGCCGGGGTTTCGATCAGGATCATCGCGACCCGCCCCTTGCGCATCGCCTCATCCCCCGCCAGTTCGACGGCGCTTTCATCAATGCCGTCGGCAAACCCCACCGCGCCGATCGAGAAGTTGGCCAGCGTTTTGGCAAGCAGCGTTTCGGTGCCGCCATAGAGCGGCTGCGAATGCAGGATGACGTCGCCCGGCCGCACGAACGCGAGAATCGTGGTTGATATCGCCGACATCCCGGACGAGAACAGCGCACAGGACTCGGCGCGCTCGTAGACGGCGAGCCTGTCCTCGACAATCTCGCTGTTGGGATGATTGAACCGGGAATAGACCAGCCCCGCGCCCATCCCCTCGGGTGGCTCCTGCCGCCCCGATACGTAATTGAAGAAGTCCTGCCCGTCCTCGGCGGTCTTGAAGACGAAGGTCGACGTCAGGAACACCGGTGGCTTGACGGCGCCTTCCGACAGCTGCGGATCGTAGCCGTAGTTCAGCATCAGCGTTTCCGGATGCAGCACGTGATTGCCGATGTGGGTCTTGGACGGGAACGGTTTCACCATGGCTTCTCTCGCTGTCCAAAGCGTTTTCCAGCGAAGTGGACACCGGTTCGCTGCAAGAAAACGCGTCAAAACAAGAATCTAGAGCCCCGTTCCGATTCAATCGGAACGGATACGGCTCTAGTGGGAGCGTCGAGCCCGGCCCGCACCATCGGCGGAACAAACCTCGGGGCGTTACAACGCCAAACTCGGCAGATCGAGCCCGTTGTCGCGGGCACACTCTATCGCACTTTCATAGCCCGCGTCGGCATGACGCATCACGCCCGTCGCCGGATCGTTCCATAGCACCCGCTCGATCCGACGCGCCGCTTCCGGAGTTCCATCGGCGACGATCACCATGCCGGCATGCTGCGAATAGCCGATGCCGACGCCGCCGCCGTGATGCAGCGAGACCCATGTCGCCCCGCTCGCACAGTTGAGCAAGGCGTTGAGGAGCGGCCAGTCGGACACTGCGTCCGAGCCGTCGCGCATCGCTTCGGTCTCGCGGTTCGGGCTCGCCACCGAGCCGCTGTCGAGATGATCGCGGCCGATCACGACCGGCGCCTTCAGCTCGCCGCGCGCCACCATGTCATTGAACGCCAGGCCCAGCCGGTGACGATCGCCAAGGCCGACCCAGCAGATCCGCGCTGGCAGGCCCTGGAACTTGATCCGCGCCTTCGCCATATCGAGCCAGTTGTGCAGATGCTTGTCGTCGGGCATCAGCTCCTTGACCTTGGCGTCGGTGCGGAAAATATCTTCGGGATCGCCCGAGAGGGCTGCCCAGCGGAACGGCCCGACGCCGCGGCAGAACAGCGGGCGGATATAGGCCGGAACGAAGCCCGGAAAGTCGAACGCGTTCTTCAAGCCCATGTCCTTCGCCATCTGGCGGATGTTGTTGCCATAGTCGAGCGTCGGAATGCCCTGGGCATGAAAATCCAGCATCGCCTGGACATGATCGACCATCGACATCTTGGCCTCGGCCTCGACCGCCTTCGGATCGCTTTCGCGGCGCGACGCCCAGTCCGCAAGCGTCCACCCGCTCGGCAAATAGCCGTTGATTGGATCATGCGCACTGGTCTGGTCGGTGACGATGTCCGGCTTGACGCCACGACGCACCAGCTCGGGAAAAATATCGGCGGCGTTGCCGAGCAGGCCGACCGAGACCGGCTTCCTGCTCCGCGCCGCTTCCGCCATGATCGCGAGCGCCTCGTCCAGCGTGCCGGCCTGCCGGTCCAGATAGCCGGTGCGCAGCCGCATCTCGATACGGCTTGGTTGGCACTCGATCGCGAGCATCGACGCGCCGGCCATCGTCGCGGCCAGCGGCTGGGCGCCGCCCATGCCGCCGAGCCCCGCGGTCAATATCCACTTGCCGGCAAGGCTGCCGCCGTAGTGACGCCGGCCCACCTCGACAAAGGTTTCGTAGGTCCCCTGCACGATGCCCTGGCTGCCGATATAGATCCAGGATCCGGCCGTCATCTGGCCGAACATCATCAGACCCTGCCGGTCCAGTTCGTTGAAATGATCGAGCGTCGCCCAGTGCGGCACCAGGTTCGAGTTCGCGATCAGCACGCGGGGCGCATCGGCATGGGTACGGAAAATGCCGACCGGCTTGCCCGACTGCACCACCAGCGTCTGGTCAGCCTCGAGCTTGCGCAACGATGCAACAATGCGGTCAAAACTGTCCCAGTCGCGGGCGGCGCGGCCGATGCCGCCATAGACGACGAGTTCGCTCGGCCGTTCGGCGACATCGGGATCGAGATTGTTCATCAGCATCCGCAACGGCGCTTCGGTCAGCCAGCTTTTGGCACTGAGTTGAGACCCGTGCGGCGACCGGATCGTGCGGTCGTTGTCCAGTCGGCGGTTCATGACAGATGGCCTCTTCCGGCAAGGATTGGGAATGGGTTGTTCTTGAGCACCGTCATCACGGCGGCCGGCAGTGCGCCGGCTGCGACCAGCGCCGCGGCGTTCGCGAGATCGTCGGCCATGTAGCGGTCGCCACCGAGCGCCGGCACCTGCTCGCGCAGCAGGGCGATGGCCGCGGCAAGCGCGGGGCTGGTCGTATGCGGCGCGCGCAGCCCGATGCCTTGCGCGGCCACCAGCAGTTCGATGCCGAGAATGGCGGCCAGATTATCGGCCATGTCGGACAGGCGTCGCGCGGCATGGGCGGCCATCGACACGTGGTCTTCCTGGTTGGCGCTGGTCGGCGTCGAATCGATCGAGCAGGCCGCGGCGCGCTGCTTGTTCTCGGCATACAGCGCCGCCGCCGTCACCTCCGCAATCATGAAGCCGGAGTTGATGCCGGGGTCCGGCGTCAGGAACGGCGGCAGTCCGAAATTCAGCGCGGGATCGACCAGCGTGGCGATGCGCCGCTCGCTGATCGCGCCGATCTCGGACAGCGCCAGTGCGATCTGATCGGCGGCGAAAGCGACCGGCTCGGCGTGAAAGTTTCCGCCCGAGACGATCTCGCCGCTGTCGACCAGCACCAGCGGATTGTCCGTGACGGCGTTGGCCTCGATCGTCAGCGTGCGGGCCGCCTCCATCAACAGGTCAAGCGCCGCACCGGCCACCTGCGGCTGGCAGCGCAGGCAATAGGGATCCTGCACGCGCTCGTCGCCTTCCAGATGCGACAGGCGGATGTCGCTGCCGTCCAGCAACGCCGTCAGGGCAAAGCCGGCCGCGATTTGCCCAGCCTGCCCGCGCAATTGCTGAATCTCCGGGCGGAACGGCGCGGTCGAGGCCATTGCGGCGTCGACCGACAAGGCGCCCGTCACAAGCGTCGCGCAAAGCAGGCCATGGGCGCGCAGCACCCCGGAAACGGCATAGGCCGTCGAGAACTGCGTGCCGTTGATCAGGGCAAGACCTTCCTTCGGCCCCAGCGTGATCGGCGCGATACCGGCCGCGGCCAGCGCATCGCGGCCCGGCATGATCTTGCCGTCGACCAGCGCCTGCCCCTCGCCGATCATCACGGCGGTCATGTGCGCCAGCGGCGCCAGATCGCCGGAAGCACCGACCGATCCCTGCTGCGGCACCAGCGGGCAAACGCCGCGCGCCAGCATCGCCTGCAACTGCTCGATGATCTCGCGGCGCACGCCCGACGCACCTCTCCCCAAGGAGACGATCTTCAGCGCCATCATCAGGCGAACGATCGGTTCGGGCGTCGGTGCCCCTACCCCGCAGCAATGCGACACGATGAGGTTTCGCTGCAGCAGCGCGGTCTGATCCGGCGGAATGCGTTTCGACGCCAGCTTTCCAAATCCGGTATTGATGCCGTAAACCGGCGCGTCCGCGCCTGCGGCCTTCGCAACAAGGGCCGATGCCGCCTCGACGCGCGGCCAGAACGACGGATCGAGCACCACCGCTTCGCCGGCAAGCACCCGCGCCAGATCATCGAGGCTGACTGCTCCCGGCGAGACCACAATGGTTGCGCGCGGGCCGTTCATTTTCCCCTCCACACCCGGCGGTGCAGCGGGTTGAAACCCATCCTGTAGATCAACTCGGCCGGCCGTTCGATGTCCCAGATCGCGAGGTCGCAATATTTGCCGGCTTCGAGCGTACCGGTTTCATCGAGCATGCCGAGCGCCCGCGCGCCCTCCCGCGTCACGCCGGCGAGGCACTCGGCGACGGTCATCCGGAACAGCGTCGCGCCCATGTTCATGGCGAGCAGCAGCGACGTCAGCGGCGAACTGCCGGGATTGCAGTCGGTGGCGAGCGCCATGTTGACGCCGTGGGCCCGGAACAGCTCGACCGGCGGTTTTGTCGTTTCGCGAATGAAATAGAACGCGCCCGGCAGAAGCACCGCGACTGTGCCGGCGCGTGCCATCGCGACAACGCCGGCCTCATCCGTGTGCTCGAGGTGATCAGCGGACAGCGCGGAGAATTCCGCCGCGAGCGCCGCACCGCCGAGGTCAGACAATTGATCCGCGTGCAGTTTGATCGGCAGGCCCAGCGCCTTCGCCGCACCAAACACCCGCGCTGTCTGCTCACCCGAAAAAGCGATGCCTTCCATGAAGGCGTCGACGGCGTCAGCCAGCCCTGCCTTCGCCACCGCGGGGAGCATCTCGCGGCAAACCAGATCGATGTATCGATCCTTGTCGCCCTCGGCTTCTGGCGGCAGCGCATGCGCGCCGAGAAATGACGTCCGGACGCCGACGGACCGCTTGTTGCCGAGCGCGCGTGCCGCGGACAATTGACGCGTCTCGGTTTCGGTATTGAGTCCATAGCCGGACTTGATTTCGATCGTCGTCACACCCTCGCCGATCAGGGCGTCGAGCCGCGGCAGCGCGCCCGCAACGAGCTCAGCCTCGCTGGCGCCCCGCGTCGCCGCCACCGTCGAGACAATGCCGCCGCCGGCGCGCGCGATCTCCTCGTAGCTCGCGCCCTTCAACCGCAGTTCGAACTCGTGGGCGCGGTTTCCGCCGAACACCAGATGGGTGTGACAATCGACCAGCCCGGGCGTGATCCACCGCCCCTCGCAATCGATCCGTTCTTTTGCATCTGCGTCGGTTGGAAAATCGGAACGGCTGCCTGCAAAGGCAATCCGGCCTTGTCGCGCGGCAATCACGCCGTGCTCGATCACGCCGAGGTCGGGCAGATCCGCGCGGACCGTGGCGAGCCGGGCGTTATGCCAGATCGTATCGAAGCGCTCGGCCATGCAGCATTTCCCTCAAGGGTTCGGAAACTTGACGGGGGGTTCGATATGTCTATACATATTCCCGGTTCGACGGTCTGTCCATCCGGTTTGGAAAACATGTCCACGCTGCATTTCGCTTCAGCGCTGCTTCCGTCCGGGTGGGCTGACGACGTGCAGGTGATCATCGCCGATGGAAGCATTGCAGGAGTGACGGCCGGCGTGACGCCTGCTGCCGGCGACGAACGCCATCCCCTCGCCATCCCTGGAATACCCAGCTTGCACAGTCACGCCTTCCAGCGCGGCATGGCGGGCCTTGCCGAAACTCGCGGCGATACCGCGGACACGTTCTGGACATGGCGCGAGACGATGTATCGTTTCGCGCTGGAAATGACTCCGGAAGACACCGAGGCCGTCGCGACGCTGCTCTATGTCGAGATGCTCGAGCAAGGTTTTACGCGGGTCGGGGAATTCCACTATCTGCATCACGACCACGACGGGGCGCCTTACGCCAATCCCGCCGAGATGGCCACGCGTATTGCCGGGGCCGCCGAGATCAGCGGCATCGGTCTCACGATGCTGCCGAGCTTCTATGCGCACGGCTCGTTCGGCGGCGCCGCGCCGCATGCCGGCCAGCGCCGGTTCATCTGCTCGGTCGACCAGTTCGCAAAGCTGATGGACGCGACAAAACGCGTCATCCGCGCATTGCCCGGCGCCAATGTCGGCGTCGCCCCGCACAGCCTCCGCGCCGTGACGCCGGACGAACTGGCGGCGATCGCACCGCTCGCCGAAGGCGGTCCGGTTCACATCCATGCCGCAGAGCAGACAAAAGAGGTCGAGGACTGCATCGCCTGGTCGGGCCGGCGGCCGGTCGAGTGGCTGCTCGAACACGCGCCCGTCGACCGGCGTTGGTGCCTGATCCACGCGACCCACACCACCGCGGCGGAGATATCAGCGCTTGCCGCCAGCGGCGCCGTCGCGGGCCTCTGCCCGATCACCGAGGCGAGCCTCGGCGACGGTGTTTTTCCGACGCGTGAATTCCGCGACGCCGGCGGCCGGTTCGGTATCGGCACGGACTCCAATGTCCTGGTCGGCATCGCCGACGAACTGCGTCAGCTGGAATATGGCCAGCGATTGAAGCATCGCGAGCGCAATGTGCTGTCCGGCGGTCCCGGCATATCCACCGGCCGCGCGCTGTTCGACGCCGCGCTGACCGGCGGCGCCCAGGCGCTCGCGCAGCCGATCGCCGGCCTCACGCCGGGGGCACGCGCCGACATCGTCACGCTCGACATCGCGCATCCCTCCCTCGCCGGGCGCAGCAAGGACGCGGTGATCGACGGCTGGATCTTTGCAGCGCGCTCCGATGCCGTCGATTGCGTGTGGGCAGGCGGCAACAAGGTCGTCGAGGGCGGACGCCACCGGCTGCGTCAGCGCGCACGCGACAAATTCAACGCCGCGGTGCGGAGGCTGGTGGCATGAGCCTCGCGACGGATCGCGGCAAAGCGGCGGGCGATACGCCGACGCTCTACAAGCAGATCCGGCTCGACATCGAGCGCCGTATCCTGACCGGCGAGTGGCCACCGGGCCATCGCATCCCGTTCGAGCACCAGCTGATGACGCGCTATGGCTGCTCGCGCATGACCGTGAGCAAGGCGCTGTCGGAATTGGCGCAGGCCGATCTGATCGAGCGGCGGCGACGCGCCGGCACCTTTGTGCGCCGCCCCACATTCCTGTCGGCGGTGCTGACCATCCCGGATATCCGTGCGGAGATCACCGCGCTCGGCCGCGTCTATGGCTATCAGTTGATCCGACGCACGCGCCGGACAGCCAACGCCGCCGACCGCGAACGCCTCGGCGTTCGCAAGACGGGCCAGGTGATCGCCATCTCGTGCCGCCACAGCGCCGATAACGTGCCGTTCGCGATCGAGGACCGGCTGATCGATCTCGACGCCGTGCCCGAAGCCGCCAAGGCTGATTTTGCCAGCGAACCGCCCGGCACCTGGCTGTTGCACCACGTGCCGTGGACGGAGGCCGAACATGCGATCAGCGCGATCGTCGCCGATAATCCCACCGCAAAAGCGTTGGACATCGCGGCCGGCGCGCCCTGCCTCGTCATCGACCGCCACACCTGGCGCAGCGCGCGGACGCTGACGGCCGTGCGCCTCGTCTATCCCGGCGAATCCCACAAACTGATCGCCCGCTTCAAGGGAGGCTGAGAGCGTCAATGCAAATCGAGTACGGCACAAATTGTGCAGGAGATATTGTGCAGGAGATAATGCAGCAGCGTGTCATGCAGCAATAGAACGACACGACCCCATCGATAAAACAGGCAGAAGGAAGCTCATCATGCGTACTTATAAAATACTCGCCGCAACCGCCGTTTGTCTGGCGTCCTCGCCAGCCCTCGCCCAGGACGTGAAAGTCGCCATCGGTATCTCGGGATGGACCGGCTTTGCGCCGCTCACGCTGGCCAACCAGGCCGGCATCTTCAAGAAGAACGGCCTCGACGTGACGATCAAGAAGATCCCGCAGAAGGACCGGCATCTGGCCGTTGCCTCGGGCGACATCCAGTGCGCGGCGACCACGGTCGAAACCTGGATTTCCTGGAACGCAAACGGCGTCGCCACCAAGCAGATCTTCCAGCTCGACAAGAGCTACGGCGCCGACGGCATGGCGACGCGAAACGACGTCGCAGCGATCAAGGACCTGAAGGGCAAGACGGTCGCGGCGTCCGCGCCCGGCACCGCGCCCTATTTCACGCTGGCCTGGATGCTCAAGAAGAACGGACTCACGGTCAAGGACGTGACCGTGGTGAACCTGGAGCCGGCCGCGGCCGCGCAGGCCTTCGTGGCCGGCCAGAACGATGCGGCCATGACCTATGAGCCCTATCTCTCGACCGTGCGCGCAGCACCCGACAAGGGAAAGATCATCGCCACCACGCTCGACTATCCCATGATCATGGACACGTTCGGTTGCACACCAAAGTTCCTGACCGAGAATCCGAAAGCCGCGCAGGCGTTAGCCGACAGCTATTTCGAGGCGGTCGCCCTGATCGAGAAGGACAAGGCCAAATCCTACGAGATCATGGGTTCCGATGTGAAACAGTCCGGCGAGCAGTTCGGCAATTCGGCAAAATATCTGCGCTGGCAGGACAAGGCCGCAAACCAGAAGTTCTTCGCGGGCGAATTCCAGGCTTTCACCAAGGAAGCCGCGGACCTGTTGCTCGAGATCGGCATCATCAAATCGATTCCGAAGATCGACGACCTCGTTGATACGAGCTTCATCAAGTAGGTTCGTCCGGCGCCGCGCTGGCTCCGCTTCCACACCAGTGGATGCGGGGCCGTCCGCGATTGGCGCAACGCTTTGAGGAAGATGCCCCGTGATGCGTCCCCTGGATCCCGTGACGTCGAAGCAGCGCGCAGCCTATGGCTTTGCGTTCTTTGTCCTGTTCGTCGCCCTGTGGGCATGGGCAACCTTTGGCGGTTATGTCTCCAAGACGTTTCTCGCCAACCCGCTGACCATGCTGCAGGAGGGCTTTGAACTCCTGACCAAGCACGGCTTCCTGTTCGACATCGGCATGACGATCTGGCGCGTCATCGGCGGCTTCGTGCTGGCTGCGCTTATCGCGGTGCCGCTCGGCGTGCTGATGGGCGCGTACAAACCGATCGAGGCTTTTCTCGAGCCGTTCGTGTCGTTCGCCCGTTACCTGCCCGCCTCGGCCTTCATCCCGCTGTTGATCCTGTGGGCGGGCATCGGCGAGCTGCAGAAGCTCTTGGTCATCTTCATCGGCTCGGTGTTCCAGATCATCCTGATGATCGCCGTCAACGTCGGCAATACGCGGCGCGACCTTGTCGAAGCCGCCTATACGCTCGGCGCCGGCGACAGCGGCATCATCCGCCGCGTGCTGCTGCCCTCCTCCGCGCCGGAGATCGCCGAAATCCTTCGACTCGTGCTCGGGTGGGCATGGACCTATGTCATCGTCGCCGAACTGATCGGCTCGTCCTCGGGCATCGGCCACATGATCACCGACAGCCAGGCGCTGCTCAACACCGGCCAGATCATCTTCGGCATCATCGTCATCGGCCTGATCGGCCTCGTCTCGGACTTCCTGTTCAAGGCCTTCAACGCCTGGCTGTTCCCGTGGAGATTGGCGTGACCACGCTGAAGATCGACCAGGTCTCCCGCACCTTCCCCGCGCGCCAGGGCAACGCGCCGACGCGGGCGCTGGAACCAACCAATCTTGACGTCGGCAACAACGACTTCGTCACCATCCTAGGCCCGTCCGGCTGCGGAAAATCCACGCTGCTGCGGATCATCGCCGGGCTCGACCGGCCGACCAGCGGCCGCGTCATCCTCGACGGCCAGGAAGTCAAAGGCCCCGGCGCCGACCGCGGCATGGTGTTCCAGTCCTACACGCTGTTCCCCTGGCTGACGGTGCGCGAGAACATCGCGTTCGGCCTGCGCGAGCGCGGGGTATCGGAAGCCGAGCGCGGCAGGATCGCCGACGGATTCATCCAGCGGGTCGGCCTGTCCGGCTTCGAGAACCACTGGCCCAAGCAACTCTCCGGCGGCATGCAGCAGCGCACCGCGATCGCACGCGCGCTGGCCAACGATCCAAAGATCCTGCTGCTCGACGAGCCGTTCGGCGCGCTCGACAACCAGACCCGCGTGCTGATGCAGGAAATGCTGCTCGGCATCTGGGAGCGCGAGCAGAAGACCGTGCTGTTCGTCACCCATGATATCGAGGAGGCGATCTTCCTGGGCAGCCGCGTCATCGTCATGAGCGCCCGCCCCGGCCGCATCAAGGCCGAGATCGCAATCGATCTGCCCCACCCGCGATCCTACAAGATCAAGACCGCGCCTGAATTCGTCCGCCTGAAGGAACGGCTCGTCGAGGAGATCCGCGCCGAGGCACTGAAGGTGGCGGTGGATGCCTAGTCGGTCCCCTAGACATCGGTAACTAGCAAATTACCTTTGGCAGCGCCTGGCCACTGTTGTCAGCGGCCAGGCGCGGTCCATTCTCTCGTCTTCACTTCTTGACGGCGAACACCCACACGACGCCGCCCTGCGGCACGTTGTTCTCGAACCCGGGGACCTTGCCCGCGAGCGCATCCTGGATGCGCTGCGCGTCGACGCCCCAGCCGGACTGCACCGCGATATATTGCGTGCCGTCCACCTCATAGGCGATCGGCATGGCCATGATGCCGGAGTTGGTCTTCTGCTCCCACAGCAATTCGCCGGTCTTGGCATGGAAGGCGCGGAACATCCGGTCGTTGGTGCCGCCGACCAGGATGAGATCGCCCGCGGTCGCGGTCACCGAACCGAACAACTGCGATTTCGGGAAATTGTGCGACCACGCCTTCTTGCCGGTGACCGGATCCCACGCCTGCAACTCGCCGAAATGCGTGGCGCCGGGACGCGGCGTCAGGCCGATGTCTTCGGGCTTGGTGCCGAGCCAGAGCTGGCCGGGCTTCAGCGGCACCTTCTCGCCGGTGAAGCCGCCGCAGAAATTCTCGTTGGCCGGAACGTAGACCAGGCCGGTTCTCTGGCTATACGCCGCCGACGGCCAATCCTTGCCGCCCCACAGCGACGGGCAGAATTCGACCCGCTTGCCGACGCCCGGCTTGTGCGCGGGATCGACGATCGGCTTGCCCGAGGGGTCGATGCCCTTCCACACGTCGGTGTAAACGAATGGCCAGCCCGCGACGTATTTGATGCCTTCCGGCTTGCGCTCCAGCACCCAGAAGATCGCGTTGCGGCCCGGATGGATCAGGCTCTTGATGGTCCGACCATCCCTTTGCAGGTCGATCAACATCGGGGCATCGACCTCGTCCCAGTCCCAGGAATCATTCGGATGGTACTGGAAGTACGATTTCAGCTTGCCGCTGTCGGGGTCGAGCGCGAGCACCGACGTCGAATAGAGATTGTCGCCGGGATGGGTTTCGCCAGGCCAGGGCGCGGCGTTGCCGGTGCCCCAATAGATCGTCCGGGTCTCGGTGTCGTAGGTGCCGGTCATCCAGGCCGGCGCGCCGCCGGTTTTCCAGTCGTCGCCGCTCCACGTTTCATGGCCGGGCTCGCCGGGGCCGGGAATGGTGAAGGTCCGCCATAGCTCCTTGCCGGTTTCGGCATCGAACGCCACGACGTAACCGCGCACGCCGAACTCGCCGCCGGAGCCGCCTACGATCACCTTGCCGTCGACGACCAGCGGCATCAGGGTCAGGTACTGTCCCTTCTTGTAGTCCTGCACCTTGGTGTCCCACACCACCTTGCCGGTCTTGGCGTCGAGCGCGACCAGATGGTCGTCGGTGGTGGCGAGGTACACCTTGTCCTGCCACAGGCCGACGCCGCGGTTGGTCGGATGCAGTTGAAAGAGATCCTCGGGAAGCTGGCGCTTGTACCGCCAGTACTCGTCGCCGGTCTTGGCATTGAGCGCGATCACCTGTCCGGACGGCGTTGCGATGAACATGATGCCGTTGTTGATGATCGGCGGCGCCTCGTGGCCCTCGACCACACCGGTCGAGAACGTCCACACCGGCGCCAGGTTTTTCACGTTCGTGGTGTTGATCTGGTCCAGCGGGCTATAGCCCTGGCCGTCATAGGTCCGGCGATAATGCATCCAGTTGCCGGGTTCCGGATTCTTGAGCCGGTCGGCGGTGACCGGGCTGTAGTTTTCGATCGGACCGGCGGTCGCGATCGGAACGAGACAGGTGGACGCGAGCAAAACCGCCAAAAGCCATTGCTTCAAGGCCATAACGCAACCTCCCCTTTGTTTTCAGCTCCCGAATTTCTGTTTCCTTGTCGTGGATCGACGCCGTCACCGGCCGGTCTGGGCACCTACCTTTCCAATGAATGCTGCGGCCACCGTCAGCGTCCCGTCGTCTGCCGCCAGCGGCAGCGCCGGCAATCGCCGCGGCGCCGGGCCGAACACCACTTGCGCGCTTTGCCGGGGGTCGTATTCCGAGTTGTGACAGACGCATTTGAATACGTCCTTGTCGCCGCTCGCCGCCTTCACCCATGCCGTGATCGGACAACCGGTGTGGACGCAGATCACCGAATAGGCCACGACACCATCCGCGGCACGCGCCCGTGTCTCGTCATCCAGTTCCGCCGGATCGAGTTTCACGACGAGGATTTCGTTGAGGCGCGAGCCCTTGCGGACGACCGATGTCTTCGGGTCCTTCGGCCACGCCCGCACCGGCGGTCCGCCGGCTTTCAGGTCGGCCGGCCTGATCGCGTCGCCGGCGCGTTCCCCTTCGGAGTAGACCAGCACGTCGGCCTTCTGAGGTCGCTCGCTGCTTCCCGGCAAATCTTCCTGGGCGATGGATGAGCCTGCCGACGCCAGGCAAGCCCCGGTGGCGAGAGCAGTCAGGATCAGCACGCGCCTTGTTTGATCCGGACCCGACGCTGTCGCGCGTTCCAGGTCTGTGCGCGTGATCGACGTCGTCGGTTGATCTGATTTGCACATCACGCAAAGTGATGGAGGGAGTCAGTCAAAACGATGGCGGCCGACCAATTCGCATTTTAGACGAATCACCCTCTGGTTGATTCGACAAGCTCAATCAGATTCAGGAAAAATTGGCATTTGCCGCGCTCCTTACGCTCGCAAAACGCCGCAGCGCCCATCATGCTTATTTCGCAGAACAGCTCAGCCTTTTGGTGATGTGCGGTACGCCATACCGGTGCGCACGAATTGTTGCGCATGCGACTGCGTCAGCGCTGCTGACCAAATGCAATTCTTTACCAGCGCCCCGCTTTCGCCCAACATGCGGACGCAAATATCGAACGCGTTGCGGCGATCGAAACCGCAAATGCGACCGACTGAACAACAGCAAACAACAATTCGATCAGGAGGATGGCTCGAAGAAATCCCAGCCAGACGAGACAGCAAGGAATTTCGAAGCGCCGGCCTCCAGCGATCAGCCGTAACGTTCTTCGCTCACGCCGCGCCAACCATCAGCAGCTTATGAAGAGCGAGGATCGATCATGATTACTTTGAAGATAAACGGCCAGCAAAAGAACTGGGATGGCGATCCCGACCTTCCGCTGCTCTGGTTCCTGCGCGACGAAGCCGGGCTGACCGGCACGAAATATGGTTGCGGCCAGGCACTGTGCGGCGCCTGCACCGTGATCGTCGACAAGCAGGCGGTGCGCGCCTGCATCACCTCGGTTTCCGACGTGGTCGGCCGGGAAGTCACGACGATCGAAGGCCTGCATCCGACCGGGGACCATGCGGTTCAGAAGGCGTGGCGCCAGCTCAACGTCCCGCAATGCGGCTTCTGCCAGGCTGGCCAGATCATGCAGGCCGCCGCGCTGCTGAACGACAATCCCAAACCCAACCACGACCAGATCCGCGAGGCGATGGCGGGCAATATCTGCCGCTGCGGCTGCTATCAGCGCATCGAAAACGCGGTCCACCTCGCATCGACGGGGGTCTGATCATGAACATGTCAACCAACCCCAAAAAACTCCGTGGCTTTGAACGCTACGTCAGGGTCGACAATGTTTCGCGCCGCAGCATGCTGAAAGGCCTTGGCCTCGCCGGCGGCTTCGTGCTCGCCGCCCCCGTGATGTCACGACCGGGCTTTGCCGCGTACAAGACCGGTGCGGGCGAGATGCCGCACGGCACGGTGGTGGATCCGCGCGTGTTCGTCGCGATCGCGCCCGATGGCATCGTCACCATCGTCGCGCACCGCGCCGAGATGGGAACCGGCGTCCGCACCAGCCTGCCGATGATCGTCGCCGAGGAGATGGAGGCCGACTGGTCGCGCGTCCGCGTCCAGCAGGCCCATGGCGACGAGGTCAAGTTCGGCAACCAGGATACCGACGGATCGCGCAGCACGCGTCATTATCTGATGCCGATGCGGCAGATCGGTGCGTCGGCGCGCTCGATGCTGGAAACCGCCGCGGCGAAACGCTGGGGCGTGCCCGCCGCCGAAGTAAAGGCGGTCAATCACGAGGTCGTCCATAGCGCGACCAGCCGGCGCATCGGCTTTGGCGATCTGGCGGCCGACGCCGCCAAGCAGTCGGTGCCGAGCGTGGAAGGCCTCAAGCTGAAGGAGGCGAAGGACTTCCGCTACCTGGGCAAGGGCCAGATCAGCATGGTCGACCTGCGCGACATCACGGTGGGCACAGCGCGCTATGGCGCCGACGTTCGCCTGCCCGGCATGAAATACGCCGTCATCGCCCGTCCGCCCGTGACCGGCGGCAAGGTCGCGTCGTTCGACGGTTCGGCGGCGATGAAGGTGTCCGGCGTCGAGAAGGTGATGGAGGTGAAGGGCTGGCCGTGGCCGTCAAAGTTCCAGCCGCTCGGCGGCATCGCCGTGATCGCGCGCAACACCGGTGCGGCGATCAAGGGCCGCGACGCCCTGAAGATCGTCTGGGACGACGGCCCCAACGGCAAATATGAGTCGGTCGCCTACCGCGCCGAACTCGAGGAAGCCGCGCGAAAACCCGGCCTGGTGCTGCGCAAGGAAGGCGACGTCGAAGCCGCCCTGAAAGGCGCCGACAAGGTGATAACAGGCGAATATTATCTGCCCCATCTGGCCCATGTCGCCATGGAGCCGCCGGTCGCGATCGCGAACGTCAGCGGCGACAAGGTGGAAATCTGGGCGCCGGTGCAAAGCTCGGGCGGAACGCGCGAGGACGTCGCCAAGACGCTCGGCATTCCCGAGGGGAATGTCACCGTCAACGTCACCCTGCTCGGCGGCGGTTTCGGCCGCAAGTCGAAATGCGACTTCGCCATCGAGGCCGCGCTGCTGTCGAAGGAGCTCGGCGCCCCCGTCAAGGTGCAATGGACCCGCGAAGACGACGTTCGCAACGGTTTCCTGCACACCGTCTCGGTGGAACGCATCGAGGCCGGGCTCGACAAGAGCGGCAAGGTGACGGCGTGGCGGCATCGCAGCGTCGCGCCGACCATCGCCTCGACCTTTGCCGCCGGCGCAAAGAACCAGGCGCCGTTCGAGATCGGCATGGGCCTCGTCGACATGCCCTTCGAGATCGCCAACGTGCAGTGCGAAAACCCGGAAGCGGCCGCGCATCACCGCATCGGCTGGTTCCGCTCGGTGTCGAACATCCCGCGCGCCTTCGCGGTGCAGTCGATGGTCGCCGAGATCGCCAAGGCTGCCAACCGCGATCCGAAGGACATGCTGCTCGAGCTGATCGGCTCGCCCCGCATCGTGAAACTCGATTCGGTGAAGGACCTCTGGAACTACGGCGAGCCCTATGACAGCTACCCGATCGACACCGCGCGCCTGCGCAAGGTTGTCGAGCTGGTCGCGGACAAGGGCGGCTGGGGGCGATCCTTGCCCAAGGGCCACGGGCTCGGCATTGCCGCGCACCGCAGCTTCGTCAGTTATGTCGCGACCATCGTCGAGGTGGCCGTCGATGACAAAGGCAAGCTCACCGTGCCCCGGGTCGATACCGCGATCGATTGCGGCACTTACGTCAATCCGGAGCGGGTCCAGTCCCAGATCGAGGGCGCCGCGATCATGGGCATGAGCCTGGCCAAGCATGGCGCGATCACGTTCAAGGACGGCAAGGTGCAGCAGGGTAATTTCGACGACTTCCCCGTGATCCGGATGGACGAGGCCCCCGGCGTCACGAATGTCTACATCGTGCCGCCAGGTCCCGACACGCCACCCAGCGGCGTCGGCGAACCCGGCGTGCCGCCTTTTGCCCCGGCGCTGATCAACGCGATCTTCGCCGCGACCGGCAAGCGCATCCGCGCCATGCCGATCGGCAAGCAATTGGAGGCGTGACGGGAACGTTCGGCAAGACGGGCCGTTTCATGGGTCTGAGAGGAGTTCACACCCATGAAACCCAATTCAATAGCGCTCGCGGCATCGCTGCTGTCGGGCGCGCTACTTCTGAATGCGCAGGCGGCGACCGCCCAAACCTCGTCGCCGCCAAGCGCCACCGCGACGCGGCCGGCAACGACGCCGCCCGGCCAGACATCGCTTCCCAGCGACGCGGCGCCGGCCAGGACAGACCAGACCACCGGCGAAGCCCCGCGTGATCCGGTGGTGAAGAAGATGAACGAGGACGAAAAGCAGAAGGTCGACACCAAGGGCAAGTAGCCCGCGCAGACCGGGCGCGTTTCGCAGTCGCTAAGCATCCCCTGCGGCCCGGCCGCCGGTTGACTTCTCATCGCATTCTCCAAATACTTGACCCAGCACCGGAAAAACCGGGCGATAAATCCAGGGGGAGGACACGATGCCGACGTCACGCAGGACGCTGCTGAAGACTTCTGCGGCTGCCGCCGCTGCATTCAGCTTTGATTGGACGCGCGCGCAGGCCCAGGCCGAGACGGTGCGCATCGGGCTGATCTACGACCTGACCGGGCCGTTCGCCGCGGGCGGCTCGGTGGCTTCCTCGATCGGCGCGCAGATCGCCATCGACCTCGTCAACGAAAAGGGCGGCGTCGGCGGCAAGTACAAGGTTGCCGCTGTCTCCGCCGATTCCCAGAGCAAGCCCGATGTCGCGATCAACGAGGCCAACCGGCTGATCGACCAGGAAAAGATCGATATCATCAACGGCGTCTATGCCAGCTCGCACGCGGTGCCGCTGGCCGCCAAGGTCGAGCAGCAGAAGAAGATCCTCTGGATCACGACCGCGGTCTCGACCGCCGTGTTCAAGGACAAGAACCTGCAATACGTGTTCCGCGCGCAGATCCATTCCGACCAGTATGGCCAGGCCTTTGCCGGCTTCCTCGCCGAGCACGCCAAGGCCAAGCTCGGTATGGAGCCCAAGGACGTCAAGATCGCGCTGATCCACGAGGACGGCCCTTATGGCGTCGGCGTCGCCGCCGCCGACGAGGCCTATGCCAAGGAAGCCGGCCTGCAGGTCGTGCTGAAGGAAGGCTATTCGGCGTCGGCCCCCGACCTCTCGGTGCTGGTCACAAAAATCAAGCGCGCCAAGGCCGACGTGATTTCGCACGCGGGATACAACCCCGACATCACGCTGTTCCTGCGCCAGGCGCGCGAGAACGGCCTCAAGTTCAAGATGCTGTTCGGCGCCGGCGCGGGCTACAGCCAGCTCGACAAGCTGCGGGCGACGTTCGCGGCCGACATCGATAATTTCTGCAACATCGATCCGGTGCCGGCGCAGTTGCTCGACGCCTCAAAGCTCGCGCCGGGGATCGGCGACCTCACCAAGACCATGATGGAGCGCTACAAGGCCAAGACCTCCGCGACCGACGTGCCGCCGCATTGTTCGATGGGTTTCAACCAGACCTGGATCCTGCTCAACAACGTGCTGCCCGTGGCCAAGGACAAATATGGCGGCTTCGATCCCGAGGCGATCCGCAAGGCTGCGCTCGACGTCGATATCCCCGCCGGCGGCACCATCCAGGGCTATGGCGTAAAGTTCTTCCGGCCCGGCACGCCGCTCTCCGGCCAGAACGAACGCTCGACTCCGGTGGTGATGCAGAATGCCGGCGAGCATATTTCGGTGGTGTGGCCGACCAACATTCGCACGCAGGACCCGGTGTTCCCGCTGCCGAAATCATCGGTGTATGCGGCGTAAGGCGAATTGGTAGCCACACCGAAAGTACATTCCGTCTCTCCGCGCATGCGGGGAGACGGAAACTCTCCCAAGGCCTCAGCGCCTGTCAGATCCAAGTGAGCCGCCGTCTGAGAATTCGGTTGCTTGCCGAGCAACCCTGACGAACAGGCAGTCTCGGTCGATTTCGCGCCGAGCCCAGTCGGATGAGCGGCGCGCATTAGCGCTGCATTAACTCGGTTCCTCTATTTTCATGAACGGGCTCGGTGGGCGACACTTGTAGAGGTCGCCATGAATTTTTGTTGGCGGCGCCAAAGTTTTCTGGCGCCGGGTGGGACAGTCTTGGTTACGATGCTCGCAGTCGCTTCGGCGAATGCGGCCGATGCGCCTATTCGCTATGGCGCACCTCCTCCGCAATACGGGCCCCCTCCGCAATATGGGCCGCCGCCATACGCGCCACCGCCACCGGCACCGCTGCTTCCCTGTCTCTGGCTGGGTCCTTATGTCGGCGCCAATGCCGGTTTCCAGTGGACCTCGAACGTCGGCGGCTTCGGTTCGAGCGGAGTCACTGGCGGCATACAGGGTGGCTACAACTGGCAGAACGGCGCGTTCGTGTATGGCGTGGAGGCGGATTTCAACCTCTCGAGCGCCGGCGGGAAGTTTGCCGACTACCAGTTCTCCAACCCATGGTTCGGAACGCTGCGCGGGCGCGCCGGATACCTCATCAACAACATCGTCTTTCTCTACGGCACGGCGGGCCTCGCCGTCGGCATCAACACGGTCACGCTCGGTGGGCTGTCGGATACCAGTGTGACTGCGGGCTGGACGATCGGGGCCGGCGCTGAATTCGGATTGGCTCCGATCGGCTTTGGTCCGAACTGGTCGGCCAAGGTCGAATATCTTTACCTCGGCCTGTCGCAGTCGTCTGTCCTTCCGGCCGCAGTCTCATCTGGCTTCCCGTCGAACGTGATGCGCGTCGGCGTGAACTATCACTTCTGAAGGTCGGTCTCGATAAGAAGGGCGTCAAGGAAGCGCAGCGCGATGCCTGCGGTTGGTGTGCGTGAGCACATCAAACCGTCACGCATCGTTGCTGCGTGACGTCGTGCTGTCGCGCTCGTGTAAGATCCGAACGGAAGGGCGCCGGCGAACCATCCGACGTCCGCGGCTTAACCATATCGGGAGATATCGCGGCATCGCCGCCCGAAAGTCCCAGCTTGCGCCTTGTTCGTCGTCTTTGTTGGCAGACTGCGATCCAAGTGCGGGTTCACCGCCAGACAAATAACAGGAGACGTCTCATGATGCTGAAATTCGGCAGGATAGCCGTCGTGTCCGCGACGGTTCTCGCACTCGTTGCCGCCATCGTTCCTTCCAGCGCCGAAGCCGATGGCTACTACCGCGGCGGCTATGGTCGCGGCGGTTACGGATATGGCGGCGGCTATTACGCAGGCGGCTGCTGCCAAGCCTATGTCCCGCCTCCTCCGCCGCCGCCCTGCTGCCGCGTCTATACGCCGCCGCCCTGCTGCGTCTATGGCGGCGGCTGGGATCGTGGTGGCTACGATGGCGGCTATTACGGCGCCGGTTATGGCGGCGGATACGGCGGTTATGGCGGCGGCAGCGGCTACGGCGGTTACTATGGCTATTAGCTAGCGGATCAAAGAGCTGGCTGCCCGTCTCCAACCTCCCGGGAGCCGCTTCCCCTGGTGTTCCCGCTGCCGAGATCATCGGTGCAAGCGCCGCTGGTAATGGGGCTCGAGGCATTCGTCCTGCGAGGCGCGTGACATTGCCGCGTCTCTCAGGACGAAGGAGAACTTGTCGGCGCGGCCTCGCTTCAGCGCAAAATTGCTTTGCAATTTTGTCGTCGAGCTCTTCGCAATGACGGAGCTATTTCTTCATTGCAAAACGACCCCCGGCTCTTGCGATCAGCCGAGAGTCTTCCTCGCGAGCGAAATGCAGCCTTCGCGCGCTCGTTCCCGCGCGTCATGGGCCATGACATCCGTGATCTGCAGCGCCCGTGAAATTCAGTAGACCGCAATCAGAGTGCTTGAATATGTCGGAATGTATTTCAATGACGTGGTCGCAACCCAGTGTCCCGGCACGATCAAGAGTAAGAGGAAGATGCAGCCGACAACAATCGCAAGTCGTTTTTCGGGATACCTGGAAAGCAGCTGTCCGAGAAAGTACGTCACCATCAGCATGACTATGAGGGGCCAGATCGTCGAGCCGAATGCTTCTACGTTCGGGGATCTTACATTCGCTATGAATCCCCCAAAAAACCATCCCAGCCCATAAACGAGTCCAAGAAAAATATTTGTTGGCTTTTGAATTGGCCCAACTGTGGAGGCCATTGGTAGAAACATGCCAACGAAAGCGGAGACCAAGGCAAAGCTCACGCTGATCAAGTAGTTCGTCATGCACACGTCCTTCCTCGCCCGTCGAAATGCGCGGTGTTTATCGGGCTCCGAGCGGACACGTCGCTATTTATAGTCTATCCTGACGTCGCCAACTTCTGTATCGCGACGATAGATCGTCACATCTGGGGGCAACACGACCTCAACGAGACCATCCGAAACCCAACGAAGTAAGATGGACCGTCTTTGCGACACACTGAGGAACGAGGGATTGCGATCAGGCGAGAAGGGCAAAGTGCCATAACTGACGCTCACCAGTGTATTAAAGCCCACGGTGGCATTACACTCCCGGCTGAAGGTCACCAACTCCATCTTGTTGTTTGGAGAAGGAATTGACCCAATGACGTTGGTCTCGCATCTTCCGAACTCCTCCATGAACGACGAGATGGCGTAAGTCACAACCGCGAGTGCCGCCAGGATCGGTGCGAATATGCCAAGTAAGATCTTGCGGGTTCGACTTTTCAAACGACATTCCCACAGTCGGTGTTCGAAGCGATGTAGCATGGCGCAGCGTTAATTTTTGCGCAGAAATTCGGGAGATTTCGACCGACGAACTGTCCGCTGTTTGCACCTTTGAGACATGCCCTCCTATACGGAAGGTCGCCCGGTCAAACCGACGGAATGACCCATGGCGATCGAGCCCGATTGCAAAAAGCCCCCCGGCTCTTGCGATCAGCCGAGGGTAATCCTCGCGAGTGAAATGCAGCCTTCGCGCGCCCGTTCCCGCGCGTCATGGACCATGACATCCGTGATCTGCAGCACGGAGTTCACCTCGATTCGCTGGCACAAACAGCAGCGAGGCCCCGAGCGTCTGGCATTGGGTCAGCGCCGGTACCCTTTTCAAAACGGAGAATGCACTATGTTCGCTCTGGCAGGTCTTGCAGCACCTCTCATTGGAAACATGATCGGCGGTATCTTGGGCGGCCTGGCTAACCAGGGTGGCCACGGCTGCCATGGTCACCACCACCACAGCCACGGCCACAACAACTTGCGTGAAGCCGCTCAGGACTTCCGCGCGGCTCAGCAGGATTACCGCGACGCCGCGCAGGATTTCGCGCGGGGCGACGTGTTCGGCGGCCTGTCGGAACTGGCCTCGGCCAGGCAGCACGAGGCCGACGGCTTCAGCCACCTGAGCGGCGGCCGCGGCTGGATCTAACCGTCGGAGCCGGCGGTTTCCGAAACATCCGCAAGCCGGGGTCACCCGGCTTGCGGCGCGCTACGCCCGGTCCGCAGCGTCGGACAAAACTTTCGGGCTGTGATATTGAGAAGGCGTAGCCGAACTCTGCTTATGGTCCCATAGCGGACCTCTCGGCCATCCTCCGCCGAAGTCTGCTTCTGACCCCGGAACGGACTCGGAAAGGCAAAGGCGCCCTGTGTTCCTCTTGAAGTCTCGGGTTGGCCACCCTTGTAGTTAGGATTGGCGATCCGTCAGACACGGTGAGGGGAATACGTGTCAATTGAGGGTTTGGCACTTTTTGGCGCAATGCTGCTACCAAGAACGGATGCGCCAAAAGAGACGCAAAGTCGCGATCGAGCGTAGTGAGCCAGACACCAATGTCGGTAAAGCAACTCATCATTTGCTTCTAATACGAACTGTGCGACCGTCCAACTCTGGACCCTTTATGTCCAAAGCCACCGATCCAATTCGCGAGGCTAGATGGACGATCAACAGCAAAAACCCTTGCTGGGCCGGATTGGCGCTGGGCTCTCGCTTCTCTTATTCGGCGTTCCTGCACTGCTGCTTTGGCTGGCTACAACTCAGTTGCTGCCCATCCTGGTGGGGCGGGGCTGGGAGCCACTTTTGGCGTGGTTCGCGAGCGGTGGGCTTGTCTTGGCACCCCTTCTCGTCGCTGCATTGCTCGGCGCACGGATGGCGCTGGCAGCGCCAACCGCGCCCGCGATCTTGGAGCACTTGCGCGTTCGCCCGCTGAGCGGCGAAGATTGGCGCCTAGCCGGACTTGTGCTGCTGTTTACCTTCGCGGCTGTGGCTGGTTTGCAGCTTTTCAACGCAAATGTCTGGCCGGGACTGCCGCCTCATCCGTCCTTCATGGCGGTTAGGCCGCTAATGATTGGTCAGTACTACATTCTTGCCTTCTGGCTGCCGTTCTTTGTGCTCAACATTGTGGGTGAGGAGTTCTGGTGGCGCGGGTTCATCCAGCCGCGCCAGGAGCCGGTGTTTGGTCGGAGCACATGGCTCGTCCAAGGCCTTCTTCATGGCCTCTTTCACTTCAGCTTTGGCTTTGGCGTCTTGTTTCTTCTGTTGCCGGTCGTGCTCGTCATACCGTGGGCCGTACAGCGCACGCGGAATACGTCTGTCGGCATCATCATCCATGCGGGGGTCAATGGGCCGGGATTCTTGGTTGTGACGCTCGGCCTCGCGCCGACCTAATGCCCGGCGGCACAGTGTGAGCACTTCTGTTTTTGACACATAGCGGACCTCTCGGCCATCCTTCGCCGAAGTCCGCTTTCCAACCCATCGCGCTGAAGCGAGGTCGACGATAACAGGTCGATCGCGAGGCATGATCGGGAAGGCGTAGCTTCCCGCGGTCAATCCAGCGCCTCACAACACCACCCGCCGCCCCTCTTCCGCCGCCCAATACCCGGCGTAGTTCACCTTGATCGTCTCGAACGCCAGCGCCAGATCCGACAGTGGCTGCCGCCCGGTCGCGACGCATTCCATGAAATCCTGGATTTCCTGGATGTAGCCGCGCGTCCACTCTTCCTCGATGCAGACATATTGCCAGCCGGTCTTGCGGTCGACCTTTTCGGTGATGTAGACGCCGGCGAGTTTCTCCTCGCTGGTCTGATAGCTCATCATGTGCGTGTTGGGCGTGATGTTGGCAAACAGCGCGCCGCTATTGGTATGGGTTTCGATCAGGTTGCGCACGCCGCCCAAAATCATGTCGCCGGAGAACACGGTCGCCTTGGTGCCGTCGGAGAAGGTGACGTTGAGCATGCCCCAATCCTCGACGTCGACGGGGTTGGCCTTGAGCACGGCGCGTTCATCCGGACGCAAGCATGCCGTGACGTTGCCGACGTCGCAGGTAACGCTGGCGACCGTGATCGTCTCGCGGCGCGCACGGGCCTCGACCTGCTTGAGATAGAGCACGGTCGAGAGCGGATGGCATCCCATCCGGATCAGCGAGCCGCCGCCGGTCATCGCCCATTGCGCGGCGTGCGCGGCATGCGAGCCGGAATGGCTCTCGTTCCCCTTCATGAACAGGATCTTGTCTTTGGTCGCTTTCAGGATCTCCGCGGTCTTGCTCACCGCGGGCGCGTAGATCCAGTCCTCGGCATACATGAACAGCCGGCCGGTCTTCTCGATCGCGGCGCGGGTCGCGGCCATCTCTTCCATCACCCGCTCGTACATCTGCGCTTTCCGCACATGCTTGCCGATCGGCTGCGCGTCGCCTTCGCGCCCGAAATAGCCGCTGAACGGTTTTTCGCAGATCACATGCTTGCCGGCCTGCATGGCGTCCACGATCATCGAGGCGTGCAGGTTGGGCGGCGTGCAGATGTCGACGACGTCGATCTCGCTGTCGGCGATCAGCTCGCGAAAGCTGCGATAGGCGACAGGTATCTGGTGGCGGCGGGCGAACTCGACGACCTGCTCGCCCCGCGCCGCGACGGCCTTGACCTCGACATCGACGCCGTACACACGGCGGTAGGCATGCATGTGCAGCTCGGATACAAAGCCGCAGCCGGCCAGACCGACCCTGATTTTCGCCATTTCAGCTAGCGCCCTTGCGGCGCATCAAAGCCTCGAACAGCTCGGTGATGCCGAAATTCCAGGGCTCGCAATCGCCGCTGTGGCGCATCCGGTTGGTCAGCCGGCCGAGTTTGGGGGTGGCCACCGTCACCAGGTCGCCCTCGACATGGGTGAACCCCTGCCCCTTCGCGGCGCGGTCCTGGATCGGCGCGAACATGGTGCCGAGGAACAGCACGAAGCCATCGGGGTATTGATGGTTCTCGTTGATGGTCTGGCCGACGAGATCGGCCGGATCGCGGCTGATCTGGCTCAGCGACGACGCGCCGTGCAGGACAAACCCTTCCGGCCCCTTCACCTCCAGCGAGATCTCCATCTTCCGGACGTCGTCCAGCGTAAAATTCCTGTCGAAGAACCGCACGAACGGGCCGATGGCGCAGGAGGCGTTGTTGTCCTTGGCTTTCGACAGCAGCAGCGCCGAACGGCCCTCGAAGTCGCGCAGGTTGACGTCGTTGCCGAGCGTCGCGCCGACGATTTTTCCGTCCCGCGCCACCACCAGCACCACCTCCGGCTCCGGATTATTCCAGGTCGACTTTGGGTGCAGGCCCGCATCCACGCAGGTGCCGACCGCCGACAGCACGGGCGCCTTGGTGAACACCTCCGCGTCCGGCCCGATGCCGACTTCGAGATACTGGCTCCAGGCGTTTTGCGAGACCAGCACGTCCTTGATGTGCTGCGCTTCGGCCGAGCCCGGCTTCAATTGCGATAGATCCGTGCCGACGATCCGCGTCACCTCGGCGCGGATGGCCTGCGCCGAATCCGGATTGCCGCGCGCCCGCTCCTCGATCACCCGTTCCAGCATCGAGATGGCGAAGGTGACGCCGGCGGCCTTGATCACCTGCAGGTCGATCGGCGCCAGTAGCCACGGTTTTGTCGGGTCGCGGGTGTCGGGCGGCGTGTTGTTCAGGATATCCTGCAGCGCGCCGATCCGCACGCCTTTGGTGGCGCGCAAGGCCTCGGCCGGATCCGAGGCGGCCAACTGGCTCGCGGTTGGAAACTCGTCGGTGATGTCAAAGACGCCCTTCTCGCGGATGGCGACCACCGCGGGGCCGGCGAGATCGGGACGCCAGACCCTCCCCATCAGCGCGGCGTTGGCGAAATCGTCGGGCAGGATAAAGGCGGCTTCTGTCTGCATCGGGCGGATCCTCACGGGTTCGTCTGCTTTTATGGGCTACCTCGTGCATAGAACCGCGTGATCGGTCAACTGCTCCCGAGTTTTTCCAGACGGGGTGACTTGGTAGCCTAGACGCCGGGGTGGGTCCGGTCCCGGTCGCAACCGTCCGCTTCCGGAGGATGAGCAGACTGGGCCAACCAGTCGAGGGACAGGCATCAGCGGGGCAGTTGCGCGCGTCCGTCGTCATCGTCACGAAAGTCACATTCATCAACTCATGCTGCTCTGCTGCGATGCCCACGACAGGAGGAGCCGCTGATGATGAACAGCAAGCCGGTTGCCGCCGGTCGCGGTTTAAACCGAACCTTCCCCGCCATCACCCGCGCGCAGGACGCACCGGTTGAGCAGCAGATCGTCAATCAGACGAACAAGGTGTTCGGTGTCCACGCCGGATTCCGCGCCAATCACGCCAAGGGCGTCGTGGCCGAGGGGAAATTCAACGCCTCTTGAGAATCCGCCGGTTTGAGAAAGGCGGCGCTATTCGGCGGCGCTGAATGATCGCAAGGTGATCCAGCTTGGCGTGCTGACGATCGACAAGGCCGTAACGACCAGTGATGAGGCGCAGAAGAAGCTTCTGCTTCTGCCGGTCAACTTACCGACGGGACCGAGCAGTCCGACGATGCGATGATCGATGTTCGCAACGGCGCCTACGCCATCTCTTTCTCCGGCGCAATCCCTGATCAGGCCTGCTGAATCAGCACATGGCTATGTAGTGCTGCCAGCGAACTCGCGAGCGACCTGGATAAATGCTTTGAAGGCAGCCGGCGGATTTTTTCTGCCGGGATAGTACAGCGCCAGCGGGGCCAGAGGTGGCGTCCAATCCTCGAGAACGCGCACCAGTCGACCGGCGACAAGGTCGGCGCGCACATCCGCCTCCATGATATAGCCAAGTCCAATCCCGTTTTGCGCGGCAATTCTGACAAGGCTCGGCTCATCGAGGGTGATCGGGCCCTGCACATCGATCTGCACCGCGCTTCCGGCCTTTTCGAAACGCCAACGCAACAATGCGTGATTGGGCAGGCGGGCGCGGATACAGCGAAACCGGTAGAGGTCGGCTGGAACGATTGGCTTACCATGAATGCGCAGGAACTCCGGCGACGCCACAACGGCATTGCTGCGATGCAGGCCGAGTGACAGGGCGATCATATCGCTCGGCACGAGATCGGCCGGCCTCAGGCCAATGTCAAAGCCGGCCGCAACGATGTCGACGAGCCGTCCCTCCGTTACCAGATCGACATGCACCTGAGGATAGCGGCGCAGGAACGAGAGGATAATCGGAGCCATCACCTCTCGGGCCGCAGACGCAAATGCATTGATGCGCAATGTGCCGGTCGGAGTCTCCTGAAGCGATTGAGCTGCGAGCATGGCATCGTGGATGTCGGTCATTGCCGGCCCAACCCGCTCGACAAAGGTCTTTCCCGCATCGGTCAGCGATACGCTTCGCGTTGTGCGGTTGAACAGACGAATACCCAGGCGCTGCTCGAGCTTTGCGATGGCATTGCTCAGTGCCGTCGTGGACATGCCTAGCTCCAGGGCGGCAGCCCGAAAAGAGCCCAGGCTGGCAATACTAAGGACAGCATCCAGGTCGGCGAGAAGAGATCGCGTCATCAATTATCCTGTTTTTCGCAATTCTTCATCCTGCTTTGTCCCAGTTATCGTGTCAATTGCTCTCGTCTAGATCGTCCCTGTCAGCCTTTGAGGGGTTGAGGCCCAAAGTCGGCGAAGGCTGGCTTCATAACTGGAGACGAAAATGACCTTGAAATTACCGAGCAGTATCCAAGCCTATTTTGACGCCGACCGGGATGGCGGCCCCGATGCTGTTGCTGCTTCTTTCACCGAAGACGGCATCGTGAAGGATAAGGGCGAAACCCACACGGGCCGGGAAGCCATCCGCAAGTGGATGGCTGACCCCGCCCAGCAATACAGCTACACGGTGGAGCCCTTCTTCATCGCGACCGAAAACGGGAAGACCCAAGTGACGGGCCACGCGGTCGGCGATTTCCCGGGAAGCCCGATCGATCTTCGGTTCTTCTTTGTCCTCGCGGACGACAAGATCGCCGAATTGGAGATCACCGTATGACCGCGTTCCTCACGCTGCAGGGACGTCGAGCCCTGATCACCGGCGGCACATTGGGTGCCGGCGCCGCAACCGTGGCGCTCTTCCGGGAGTTAGGAGCGCGTGTGCTGACAACGGCGCGCACCAAGCCGGCCGACTTTTCTGATGCGGCATTCGTCGAAGCCGATCTTACCACAGAGGCGGGAGTGCAAGCCGTTGTCGACGCGGTGCATCGGGAGTTCGGCGGTCTCGATATCCTTGTTAACGTGCTGGGCGGCTCTTCGGCCCCTTCAGGCGGCTTTGCTGCGCTCACCGACACGGAATGGGACAAGGAGTTCAATCTCAACTTCTTTCCGGCCGTCAGGCTCGACCGCGCTCTCATTCCTGGCATGATCGCTCAGGGAAGTGGTGTCGTCATCCACGTCACCTCGATTCAGAACCGCCTTCCGCTCCCGGAGGCGACGACCGGCTACGCTTCGGCCAAAGCAGCCCTCAACACCTACAGCAAAAGCATCTCCAAGGAGATTTCTCCGAAGGGAGTACGGGTCGTGCGGGTTTCTCCCGGCTGGATTGCCAGTCCGGGGTCCAATGGCCTGGCCCTGCGCATCGCCGAGGAAGCCGGCATTGACTATGCCGATGCGGTGGAGGTGATCATGAAGTCGCTCGGCGGCATTCCGCTGGGACGGCCGGCCGCGCCGGAGGAGGTCGCCGACTTGATAGCTTTCCTTGCCTCGGATCGGGCCAAGTCCATTACCGGGTCGGAGCACGTGATCGACGGCGGCACGATTCCTACTGCCTGAATAGCGGGTGTGTGCGCATCACAGTTCACGTCGTGCCGATTTCGAGAAAAGGACCTCGCCAAGGCGAGTTCCTTCTCGCCCTCCGATTTATGGCGGCAGCGGGCCATCGTAATACCCTGGACGTATCAGCTCGAGAGACTCCCCCGATATCGCTCCGCTTATCCGGCCCACCGGCCCGGCCGGTTACTTTGCAGCAGCAGGAAAAAAGCCGGCGGGTATGACCCCGCCGGCCGTAGTGGGTAGTCCAGAGGGAAATCTTCAGGCCGCCTTCCTGGCCTTGGCCACATGGCTCGAGATCGCGTCCATCAAGGGCGGCGACAGGCAATCATAGGGTTCGAGCCCGAGTTCTTTCAGCCGCGACCGGATGCCGTCCATCTCGGCCGGCTGGACGCCTGACTCCAGCACGGACGAGACGAACGCGGCGAAGCCGGGAGCCGCCCATCCGCCTTCCTGGAACAATTCGGGATGGATGAAGTCGAGGCCGAAGAAGGGGTGTCCGGTGTTCTCGATCCGGCCGTACATGTGCGTGCCGCAGGCCTTGCAGGCATAGCGCTGGATCGTGGCCGAGGCGTCGACGACCTGCAGCTTGTCGCCATTCTCGGTCACCTTGACATTGTCGCGCGGCACCACCGCGACGACGGAGAAGGTGGCGCCGGAGGGCTTCCAGCATTTGGTGCAGCCGCAGGCGTGGTTGTGGGCGACGTCGCCCTTGATGGCAACCTTGACCGGCCGGTCCGAGCATTTGCAGACCAGCGTGCCGCCGGCAAAGCTGCCGGTCCCCTTCTTCACGCCGCCATCGACCGATGGATGGATATGAACAGTCATAGGTCTATCCTCCTTGTGTGTGAAGTTCTCCAGATCAGAACACGACGACCGAACGGATCGACTTGCCCTGGTGCATGAGGTCGAATCCCTGGTTGATCTCCTCGAGCTTGAGGACGTGGGTGATCATCGGGTCGATCTCGATCTTTCCGTTCATGTACCAGTCGACGATCTTCGGCACGTCGGTGCGGCCGCGGGCGCCGCCGAACGCCGTGCCCTTCCAGACGCGGCCGGTGACGAGCTGGAACGGCCGGGTCGCGATCTCCTTGCCGGATTCCGCGACGCCGATGATGACCGAGACGCCCCAGCCGCGATGGCAGGCTTCCAGCGCCTGCCGCATCACGCCGGTGTTGCCGGTGCAGTCGAAGGTGTAGTCGGCGCCGCCGTCGGTCAGCCCGACCAGATGCTGGACGATGTCGCTGACCTTGGTCGGGTTGACGAAATGGGTCATGCCGAAGCGGCGGCCCCAGTCTTCCTTGCCGTCGTTGATGTCGACGCCGATGATCTTGTCGGCGCCCACCATCCTGGCGCCCTGGATGACGTTGAGCCCGATGCCACCGAGGCCGAACACGACGACGTTGGCGCCGGGTGTCACCTTGGCGGTGTTCACCACGGCGCCGACGCCCGTCGTCACCCCGCAACCGATGTAGCAGCTCTTGTCGAACGGCGCGTCCTCGCGGATCTTCGCCACCGCGATCTCGGGCAGCACGGTGAAATTCGAGAACGTCGAGCAGCCCATATAGTGGAAGATCGGCTTGCCCTTGTGGCTGAAGCGCGAGGTGCCGTCCGGCATCACGCCCTTGCCTTGAGTCGCGCGGATCGCGGTGCACAGATTGGTCTTCTGGCTCAGGCAGCTTTTGCACTGCCGGCATTCCGGCGTGTAAAGCGGGATCACGTGATCGCCGGCCTTCACCGACGTCACGCCCGGCCCGACCTCGCGGACGATGCCGGCGCCCTCGTGACCGAGGATCGAGGGGAAGATGCCCTCGCTGTCGAAACCGTCGAGCGTATAGGCATCGGTGTGGCAGATTCCGGTCGCCTTGATCTCGACCAGAACCTCGCCGGCCTTCGGGCCTTCGAGATCGACCTCGACGATTTCGAGAGGCTTCTTGGCCTCGAATGCGACAGCCGCACGGGTCTTCATCCCTCAACTCCACATTTTCTTTTCACGCCCTGCATCGACACATCTCGTGCGCGGCACGATCACTTGCCCATGCAGGTCTTCTCCGCCTGGGCATAGGCGTCCGGCTTGTCCTCCCGCTTGGCGGGGCGGACGCGGCCGACGGCGTCATAGGCGCGGGCGCGCAGGTAGACGTAGAGGTCGTCCATGTAACAGGCGACATTCGGATTATCTCCGAACGCCGGCATCACGCTTTCCTGCGCGGTGTTGACGTTCTTGCGGCCGCTGGCGACGACCCCCATGAAATCGGGATAGCTCATCGTCTTCAGTGAATCCTGCAGCGCCGGCGCGTAGGTCGATCCCATTCCGTCAGGGCCATGGCAGACATGGCATTCCGAGTGATAGCGGCGGTAGCCGGAGTAGGTGTACCAATCGACCGTCCCGTCGGCGGCGACCTTGAAGGTCGGGTTGCCTTCCTTGTCGAGATATTTGCCGTCCTCGGACTTGACGGCGGTGGGATCGTCCGCGCTGTGGGCAACCGATCCCGACGCCACCAGCATGAACGTGGCAGCAATCAACCAGATTTTACGCAAGAGCTCATCCTCGGTATTCGATTCCGACCAGCCGGCGCGTGGAGCGAGCCACGCGCCGGACGAGGTGGTGGTCCTGCGTTACTGCGGCAGCGCGAACACCGTGAGCGTGCCGCCGAGCGCGGTGTAGTTGCTCAGCGCGGCATAGCCGCCGACCGCACCGAGACCCGCGGTCGGATCGGTCAGACCCGCGGCAAGGCCGATACCTGCCCAGCCGCCGACGCCGGACAGCACGGCCACATACTGCCTGCCGCCGTTCTCGTAGGTCGTGACGTTGCCGATGATGCCGGACGGGGTCTTGAACTTGTACAGTTCCTTGCCCGTCTTGGCGTCGACCGCCTTCAGGTAGCCTTCCAGCGTTCCGTAGAACACCACGCCGCCGGCGGTCGCGAGCGCGCCGGACCACACCGAGAACTGCTCGGGGAGCGACCAGACGATCTTGCCGGTCTTGTTGTCCCAGGCGATGAAGTTGCCCATGTGGCTCTCACCCGGAGGCGGATACATCGACAGCGTCGCGCCGACATAGGGCTGACCTGCGGTGTAGCTCACCTTGAAGGGCTCGTAGTCCATGCAGACGTGGTTGGTCGGCACGTAGAACAACTGCGTGTCGGGCGAGTAGGCTGCCGGCTGCTGGTCCTTGGTGCCCAGGGCTGCCGGGCAGATGCCCTTGGTGTTCTTGTCCTCGCCGCCCTTCTCGGTCGAGTACGCATCGACCACTTTGGGACGACCGTAGGTCGGCGAGTTCTTGTTCATGTCGACGCCGCTGGTCCAGTTGACCTTCGGATCGTACTTCTCGGCGACCAGCAGTTCGCCGGTGGCGCGGTCCATCGTATAGGCCAGACCGTTGCGGTCGAAATGGGTCAGCAGCTTGCGCTCCTGGCCGTTGACCTGCTGGTCGCTGAGGATCATTTCGTTGACGCCGTCATAGTCCCATTCGTCGTGGGGCGTCATCTGATAGACCCACTTGGCCATTCCGGTATCCGGATTGCGCGCGAACACGGTCATCGACCACTTGTTGTCGCCCGGGCGCTGCTTCGGATTCCAGGTCGAGGGATTGCCCGAACCGTAATACACGAGGTTCAGACCGGGGTCGTAGGACAGCCAGCCCCATGTGCAGCCGCCGCCGATCTTCCACTGATCGCCCTGCCAGGTCTTGAGGCTGGAATCCTTGCCGACCGGCTTGCCGAGTTCGGTGGTGCTGACGGGATCGACCATGATCTGGTCGTCCGGCCCTTCCGAGAACGCACGCCAGGCCTGCTTGCCCGTCTTGAGGTCGTAGGCGGTGACGTGGCATTGCACGCCGAACTCGCCGCCGGAGATACCGATCAGGACCTTGTCCTTGACGACGAGCGGCGACGAGGTGCCGGTGGCGCCCTTGCCGGGGTCGCCGTTCTTGACGCTCCAGGCCACCTGCCCGGTCTTGGCATCGAGCGCGACCAGCGTGGTGTCGGCCTGGTGCAGGAAGATCTTGCCGTCGCCATAGGCGACGCCGCGATTGACGGTGTCGCAGCACATCACGGGAATGACGTTCGGATCCTGCTTCGGCTCGTACTTCCAGACGATCTTGTTTTCCTTCGAAAGGTCGAGCGCGTAGACCTTGTTGGGGAACGGCGTGTGGACGTACATCATGTTGCCGACGATCAGCGGCCCGCCTTCGTGGCCGCGCAGCACGCCGGTCGAGAAGGTCCAGGCGACCTGAAGCTTGCCGACATTGGCGGCGGTGATCTGGTTCAGCTTCGAATAGCGCGTGTTGGCGTAGTCGCCGGCCGGCATCACCCAGTCTTTCGGGTTCTGCGCCATCTTGTGCAGATCGTCGTTGGCGTACGCTAGGCCTGTGGCGAATGTCGCCATGGCGCCGACACAGGCAGCGGATAGCAGCTTGCGCATAGTGGTTCCTCCCAGATGAAGAGCGTTGGGGTTCCGCCGAGACGGCCCATTTTTCCATTCTTGGTCCCTACTCCTATCCCGTTCGGAATCGGGAAACTTGCCCAAGAGCGAACCGCGTTTGCTCAAAAGCGAAACAGAGCGAACTTTAATTTGAATCGTCTGCGTCGGCTTTTTTATGTTGCGCAGCATCATTCGGGGGAGTGTTCCCACATGCATCGGCGCAACGCCGCGGCTGAGGTTCCCCTTGACGCGGACAAAACTAAGTTGGACGATTGCCAACGGGATATGAGGAAGAATCTGCGCGACTTCCTTCGGGATTTCCTTGGGACTGCCTTAGGTTGAATGAATGTTGCGTCCTGTGACCGAGGCTTTTGCCGAGGTCGCGGCCTGTTCTCGAATTCGGTGGTTGGACCATGTCCGATACAGTCCGCTCGCTCAGCACTTCCGGGTTGACGCCGAAAAAACAGATCCAGACTTGGTCAGACGCGCTGACCGATCTCTGCGGCCAGTTCGATATCGACCCGCTGGAAGCGTCCTCGCTGGAGGCGCGGATCAACTACACAACCGTTTCGCAGCTGAAGCTGTGCCAGATCGAGGCAAGCCAGCATCGCATCGCACACACGGTCTCCGGCACGAAGCTCAGCGAACATCCCTACGTCAAGATCCTGTTCCAGACCTACGGCATCTCGCATTTCGAACAGGGCGGCCGTCGCATCGACATCATGCCCGGCGACTGCCTCGCCTACGACGTCTCCTGCCCGCACACCATCGTCAGCCCCTCGCTGACCCGGCATGAGGTCGTGATCGTGCCGAAGGAATTGTTGCACGAACGTGGCTTCCGTACGGCCAAAATGTTGCCGTGCAAGCTCTCCGCGCGCAACGGCACCGGCCGCATCGCCTATGATTTCGTGCACACCGCGTTCGACGAAGCCAACAGGCTGTCGCCCCACAACGCCATCGGCGTCGCCGATTCGCTGATCGATTTGCTGCTGTTGCCGCTGCGCGAGGCCGATACCATGTTCGACCGCGTCGGCCCCGAAGCGATGTATATCCGCGCGCAGGCCTTCATCCGCGAACATCTGCGCGATCCCGAGCTTTGCATCGACCGGATCTCGGCCGCCCTGGGCTGCACCAAGCGCTACCTGCACATGCTGTTCAGCGACCGCGGCATAACCGTCAGCGATTACATCTGGCGGGCGCGGCTGATGCATTGCCGGCAGGAACTGGAAACGCAGCACGGCAAGACCATCACCGACGTCGCGTTTTCCTGGGGCTTTTCCAGCTCGTCGCATTTCAGCCGCGTGTTCCGGAAACATTTCGGCTTCGTCCCCTCCGCCATCCACAAGGCGCACGCGAATGATCCCCTGCCCGACGCGTCGTGAACGCCGTCGTAGGATGGGTTGAGCCATCACGCTTTACCAAGTCGCCTTCAGACCCGCATAGAAGGCACGCGGCCGCGCCGGAGTGACGGTGCGAGGGTCGCTAAACTCCGCGCCGCCATTGCTGAAGTTCGGTACATCGTCTCTCTCGAAAAACGTTCCGAAGGTCGCATAGCGTTTGTCGAAGACATTATCGACACGGCCGTAGAGCTGAAACGTCTTGTTGATCTGATACGAGGCGTGAAGGTTGAACACCGAATAGCCCGGCAGCCGCGCCGCCTGGTTGGATTCATCGCCGGCAAAGTACTGGCTGGCGACGAACAGGGCATCGCCGCCGACCTTGAAGGCGTCGGTGACGGCGTAATCGACGCCGAGCTTGACCCGGTTGCGGGGGACGGAAGGAATCCGGTTGCCCGGCACGACCTGAATAATGTCATCGACGGCGAACGGGCTGCGGGAGTTGAGTGACAGGGAATCGAGGAAGCGCGCGTCGACCAGGGTATAGCTGGCATAGAGCTGCAGCGCCTTCGATGTCAGGTTGACTTGCGCCTCGATGCCTTGCCGCCGCGTCCGCCCGACGTTCTGGAAGTAGCCAAAGCCCTGCACCTCCGGACTTGGGATCGCCAGGATGTCGTCGGCGTTGGTGGCGCGGAACCCGCCGATCTTCCAGCCGAGCGTGCCGATGTTCAGCTCCTTGCTGCCGCGGAAGCCCGCCTCGATCGTGCGCGACACCACCTGCTTCAGCGGCGGATCGGCAATCAGGAAGGCCGCGACGATGCAGGGGCGCGCGGGGTCGGCGCAGGCGAGTTCCAGCGGCGTCGGCGCGCGGTTGGCCTCGGAATAGCCGGCATAGGCGGTCACTTCGGGCGTGACCTTGTAGGTGCCGCCAACCATCGGATTGAAGCGGCTGAACGTATGGCTGCCATTGAGATCAGTGCCGATCTGGTCCTGCAGATTGATACTAGCGTAGTTGAACCGCCCGCCGCCCGAGACCGAGAACCGGTCGGTGACGTCGAACGTGTCGATCGCGTAGAGACCGGTGTAGCGGTTGGTGGCGCGCAACGAGACCGGACCGATCGAAATCGGCGCGCCTGATGGCCCAAGAAATATGCCGCTGCCGTTAACGACATAGTCTGAACCGATCGTGCCCAGTTCGGCGCTGGCCCCGAAACGCGTGACGCCGGAATCGAAGCTGGTGCCGATCATGAACTGGTTGTTGTGACCGAACAGTTGGTCGGTATTGGTCGCCTGCAATGTCGCCCCTGTCGTCGTCGAACGCGTGGTGGTGCGGTCGATCTGCCCCAGCACGGCATCGGCGGGGAACGGATTTACGATCGGAACGCCGTTGACCCCATTTGCAAAGTTGGTGTCATCGTTGAAGCAGAGAAACGCGTCGTTGGGAGCCGCACACGGCTCCGTCTCGGTCGGGTTGCCGTCCACCGTCTTCTGCTGAAACCTGCGCACCCGCACCGAGCCGTCGAGCGTCCAGGTCGGGGTCACCTCCACCTTTCCGGTCAGGTTGGCGTAGGCGACGCGGTTGTCGGTGGTCTGCGGCGTCGTGTAGGTCGCGCCCCAGTATTTATTCAGCAGTTCAATCGGCACCGCCGCCGACGCACCAAAATTGTTCTTGGCGAGGCCGACATTGAGGTGGAACTCGCTGCTGTCGGTGCGGTAGCCGACGTCGCCGTAAAAGCGCCGGACCGCCGATTCGCCAAAATTGCGGTAGCCGTTGTCGCGCACGCCTTCGAGCGCGCCATAGACCGAGTAATTGCCGACCTGCTTCCCGGCCTGTGCCGAGCCCTGGATGCGACCGAACGATCCGCCCATGACGTTTGTTTCGGCGCCCTGATAACTGAAGCCGTCCTTCATCAGGACGTTGACCGCGCCGCCGAGCGCGTTGAGGCCGAACGCGGGATTATTGGTCACGACGGTCACCGACCGGATCGCGGCCGTCGGGATCAGGTCCCAGTTGACGGTGTCGCCGAACGCCTCGTTGATGCGCATCCCGTTCTGGTACACCGCCAACCCCTGCGGGGTGCCGGCGACCGGCGATGCCGTGAAGCCACGAAACTGGATGTCCGGCATGAAGGGATTGCCGGTCGTATCGCTGAGGATGATACCGGGAACCTGTTGCTGCAACGCGTCGCCGATGTTCAGCGATCCCGTGCGCGCGATCTGCCCCGCTCCGACGGCATTGATCGCCGCCGGCACCTTGTCGACATCCATTCCGGAGCGCACCGTCGGCGTCGGCGCCGTCGGGTAGACCAGAACCCGGCGCACGTTGCGGGGCGCCTGCGGCGCGGCCCTGTTCCGGGCTGGTCTGGCGACTGTTGTGGTCGGCGCAACGACTTCGATGGCCGGCAAAACCTCGCTGTCACGGGACGCGGATTGAGCGTGCGCACCGTCGACGGCGGTAACGAGACATAGCGGGATTGTCCCCACAAACAGGAATCGTACGCCCATACTGTTTCATCCCCATTCCCACCGGTCACGTTGCCTCCCCGCCGGTTGGTTGCGGATGATCTTAGGATGTCAGTCGGATTGCGCACCATTCAAAACGTCCCGGGCACGACGGGAAAAATTCCCGGCTCAATAGCGCGCGTCGCTCGGAACCACCGCCTCCACAGTTACGCCATGATCTCCCGACGCAATCGTCAGCGAGCCGCCCAGCGCCAGAATACGCTCCCGCATTCCTGTCAGTCCAAATCCCAGCTTATGGTCCGGCCGCAATCCGCTGCCATTGTCGCGCACCCGCACCCGTGCGCCGCCTCGCCCCGTCAACCCTGACGTCAGGCCGACGGGTTCAACGGTGACGTTGATACGGGTGGCGCCGGCGTGACGAAACACATTGGTCAGCGCTTCCTGGATGGTGCGGTAGATGGTTAGATCGGCCGTCTCCCCCGTGTCGCCCAGCGACGGCGAGATCGCTGTCTCGATGGCGACGTCGGGATGCGACTCTCCCCATAACCGCAGCAGCGCGCCGAGCGCTTCGCGAAGACCGAGCTCCGACAGCCCCGCCGGCCGCAGCTTTTCGAGAACCCGCCGGTTGGACTGCTGCAAGGCGTTGACCTGCTCCAGTATGGCGCCGCCGTGCTTTCGCACGACGTCCGCGGCCGGGTCGTTCGCGTCTGCGATCCGCGTCAGCGCACCGGCATGCGCACGCAAGGCAAAGAGATAGGGCCCGAACTCGTCATGCAGCTCGCGCGCAATTTCCTTGCGTTCGACGTCCTGCAGCGAAACCACGCGCTCGGCCAGGCGCCGCTTGTCGTCAACCGCGTCGCCTAGCGTCGCCGCGAGGTGATTCAACTTGTCGCAGATCGCAACGAGTTCGGGCGGACCATCCGGCTTCACGCGCGTGTCATAGCCGCCCGCCTCGATTTTCGTCATGGCGTCCGAAAGCGTCCGGATCGGCGCCAGCGCCCGGCTGACGACCCTCGTCGTAATGAGGAACAGAGCGATCGCGATCACCGTTCCGATCTGCAACTGGGTGATGATGCCGTCCCAGATTTCGGCCACCTCGTCGTTCGGATGCGAGGTGATCAAGAGCGAACCAGGCTTTCCCTTGATCAGGATCGGCACGCTCACTGTCGTCTTCTCGGGATGAACGAACGCGACGAACCATGCCGGCGGCGAGCGTGCACCGGCACTATCGCCGGTGTCGGGCACCGCCCCCGACATCCCGGCCCCATCCCCCTGCCGCGTGATGCTGATGTGGCGAAGCCGGTTGAGGTCATCGACCATCCGGTTCAGCCGCGCTTCGGCGTCCGGCGCCTCGTTCAGTCCCGCGACGATCGTATCGATGAATTCACGCGCCAACCGAACCACGCTTCGATCTTCGGCCTGGACGCGCGGCCCGGCTTCGAGCACCAGCCGCGCAATATTGGCGGCGAGGCCGAGCGCAAGCACGAGTGCGAGCAGCAAGTTGATCCGGGTACGCAAGGAAAACTTTTGCCACATGGCTTTTTGTCCGAGAGCGAAGTCGCGTTTGTCTGAGAGTGAAGTCGCCTTCAGTTCCCGACCGCGGGGAGCGTTGACAGACAAAACATGCGTCTGTCTAATCGCAACGTATCGCAACATCGCTTGGGTTGCATGAGCATCGACGGCAGGTTCGCCTGCGAATGATGCTGGTGTTCTCTGTGATGCGGTGCAGCAACGGGAGTAACGCGGGTGTTGGGACCAAGGCTAATGCGCGTTCTGATCGTTGACGATCATCGCATCGTGGCCTCGGGATGCCGTGCCTTGTTCATGGACGATCCCGAGATCCATATCCTGGAAGCCTCCGACGCCGAGAGCGGCGAGCGCGTGTTCTGCGAGAACCTGCCTGATATCTGCGTCCTCGATATCAACCTTCCAACGGTCTCCGGCTTCGAGCTGGCACGGCGTCTGCTCGCGCGTGACGCGTCTGCCCGCATCATCATGTTCAGCATGAACGACGATCCGGTCTTTGCCGCGCGCGCCATCGAGGTCGGCGCCAAGGGCTACGTTTCCAAGGCCGGCGATCCGCAGGATCTGGTCGAGGCGGTCCACGAAGTCGCCAAGGGCGGGGTCTATCTGCCGCCGGCGATGGCGCGCAGCCTTGCGTTCGCAAAACCCGACTTCGCGCGAAATCCGCTTTCCCGGCTGACCGCGCGGGAAATGGAGATCCTGCGCCTGCTCAGCGCGGGCAAGAGCCTCTCGGAGATCGCGTGGCTGATCCACTCCTCCTACAAGACCGTCGCCAACACCTCGTCAATCATGCGCCACAAGCTCGGTGTACGCACCTCGGCCGAACTGGTGCGGTTCGCCATCGAGAGCGGCGTGGCGTGATCGTGCTGCGCGGCGCGGGACAAGCAACCTCATGACCATGCAAACCGTTTCGCTCAACAAGGCCTACGGGGGAACGCAGGGCGTCTACCGTCACGCGAGTCAGGAAACCGGCACCGACATGACATTCTCTGTCTATGTCCCGCCGCATGCCGCCGGCGCAAAACTGCCGGTGGCCTGGTATCTTTCGGGCCTGACCTGTACCCACGCCAACGTGACGGAAAAGGGCGAGTTTCGTAGCGCCTGTTCCGAGCTTGGACTGGTCTTCGTCGCTCCCGATACCAGCCCGCGTGGCGAAGGCGTGCCCGGCGATCCCGCCAATGCCTATGATTTCGGGCTGGGCGCCGGTTTCTATGTCGATGCGACGCAGCCGCCGTTCGCGCGCCATTATCGCATGTGGAGCTATGTCACCGAAGAGCTGCCAAAACTGATCGCCGAAAATTTTCCAGTCGATCCCGATCGGCAATCCATTCTCGGCCATTCCATGGGCGGCCACGGCGCGCTGACCATCGCGCTCCGCCATCCCGGCCGCTACCGCGCGGCAAGCGCGTTCGCGCCGATCGTCGCCCCCTCCCAGGTACCATGGGGCATCAAGGCGCTCGGCGGTTATCTCGGCAGCGACCGGCAGGCATGGCGCCGGCACGATGCGGTGGCGTTGATCGAGGACGGCGCCAAAGTGCCGGGTCTGTTGGTCGATTATGGCGACGCCGATCCCTTCCTGACCGAACAGCTCCGCCCGGAACTGCTGCAAGGGGCGTGCGGGAAGGCCGGCATCCCCCTCACCTTGCGCAAGCAAACCGGCTACGACCACAGCTACTATTTCATCTCCACCTTCATGTCCGGCCATCTGCACTGGCATGCGGAGCGTCTGAGGGGATGAAATCGTCCCCACAGAATTGAGTTGCAAGCCAGGACCATTCGGTCATGGTTCGAGCCAACGGTCTCCGACGCGCGCACGATCGAGACGACCGATCAGGGAGGAACCATGATCCGATGGTCGGTCGCTGCGATCGGTTTCTGCATCGCGGCTACCTCCGTGCTTGCGGCCGACGCGACCGAGATCGGCATCGGCTATCTCGCGCGCGCCGGCATCAAGCCGAAATTGTCGCTCGTTGAGCTGCCGGCCGAGAACGACGGAATGGCCGGCGCGCGCCTTGCCGTCGAGGACAACAACACCACCGGCAAATTCCTCAACCAGCGCTTCACGCTGGAAGAAGTCCGGCTCAAGGACAATGACGACGTCGCGAAGGCCGCAACGGCGCTCGCCGCGCGCAACGGCTTCATCATTGCCGATCTTGCGGCGGACGATTTGCTGAAGGCATCCGACGCGCTTCGCGATCGCGGTACATTGCTTCTGAATGCCGGCGCCATCGACGACCGGCTGCGCGAGCAGGATTGCCGCGCCAACATCATTCACGTCGCACCGACGCGCTCGATGCTGGCGGATGCGCTCGCCCAGTATCTGGTGTGGAAGCAATGGAAGCGCTGGCTGTTCGTCCTGGGCTCGCACGCGCAGGACAGGCTGTATGCCGACGCGCTGCGCCGCGCCGCGACGCGCTTCGGCGCCAAGATCGTGCAGGAACGCGTTTTAGAGGATACCGGCGGCGCACGCCGCACCGACAGCGGCGTCACCCTGATCCAGCGGCAGATCCCGGTCTTCACCCAGCAGGCGCCGGCCTATGACGTTCTGGTCGCGGCGGACGAAAGCGAAGTATTCGCTTCCTATCTGCCCTACCGTACCTGGGACCCGCGTCCCGTCGCCGGCTCGGCCGGCCTGGTTCCGACCAGTTGGCACGCCGCGCAGGACCAGTGGGGCGCGATCCAGATCCAGAACCGGTTTGCGAAACTGAATCTGCGCCCCATGACGGCGCTGGACATGCAGGCCTGGACGGCAGCGCGCATGATCGGCGAAGCCGCGTCGCGCACCAGGTCCGGCGATACCAAGGCGGTATCCACTTTCGTCAAAGGGCCCGATTTTTCCATTGCCGCCTTCAAGGGCCGGCGGCTGACCCTGCGCGACTGGAACCTGCAGCTCCGCCAGCCGATCCTGCTGGTCGATGGCCGCATGGTGGTCTCGGTTTCGCCGCAGGAAGGATTCCTGCACCAGGCTTCGGAACTCGACACGCTTGGCGTCGATCGCCCTGAAACCAAATGCAGGCTGCAATGAAGAAACAATCGCATATGGTCTTCACAAGGCCTATCGGCAGGCTCTTCCAGGGCAATCGCTTGTGGCATTTACGAGGCTTGTCGGCTGGCTCGCTTCACCCGCCCCTTGAGGGGGCGGGTCGGCTCACATGGAGCGCAGCGCCATGTGAGCCGGGGCGGGGTGACAGACTATCCACGCATGCTCTGTTGGACGTGGAGAGACCTTCACCCCACCTCGGTTCGCATTGCATGCGAACCGATCCTCCCCCTCCAGGGGAGGATGCATCAGCCACAGCTTTGGTGGCCGGTCTGGCCGCACCGTCTCCGAAGCCTGGTCCGCCGGCATCGGATGAATCACGCATGTGGCGTCGTTGCCTGCTCTCTGGAATGGCGGCGTGGCTCGCGATGGCGAACCCTGCCGCAGCCTTCATCGCGTATGTGTCCAACGAAAAGAGCAACACCGTCACGGTGATCGATACCAGTACCTGGACCGTCACCAAGACCATCAAGGTCGGGCAGCGGCCGCGCGGCATCGAGTTCACCCGCGACGGCAAGTTCGTGTTCGTCGCCGTCGGCGATGACGACAGCATCCAGGTGATCGACGTCGCCAAGCAGGAAGTGGTCGATACCCTGCCCTCGGGCCCGGACCCGGAGCTGTTCGCGCTCGATGCCGAGGGCAAGATTCTCTACGTCGCCAACGAGAACGACAACACGGTGACCATCATCGACGTCGAGAAGCGCGCCCGCCTCGGCGACATCCAGGTCGGCGTCGAGCCCGAGGGCATGGCGATCAGCCCGGACGGCAAGATCCTGATCAACACCTCCGAAACCACCAACATGGCGCATTTCATCGACACCGCGACGCGCCAGATCGTCGCCAACGTCCTGGTCGACGCGCGCCCGCGCTTCGCCGAGTTCAAGCACGACAATTCCGAGGTGTGGGTGTCGTCGGAGATCGGCGGCACGGTGTCGGTCATCGACCCGGCCAAGCGCGAAGTGGTCGACAAGATCACGTTCAACATTTCGGGCCTGCGCAGCGAAGCCATCCAGCCGGTCGGCATCGGCATGACCAGGGACGGCAAGACCGCCTTCGTTGCACTCGGCCCCGCCAACCGCGTCGCGGTCGTCGACGTCGCCACCCGCAAAGTCACCAAATATCTGCTGGTGGGTCAGCGGGTCTGGCACATGGCTTTCACGCCGGACGAAAAGCATCTGATGGTCACCAACGGCGTGTCGAACGACGTCTCGGTGATCGACGTCGCCGCGCAAAAAGTCATCAAGACGATCCAGGTCGGCGAATTGCCCTGGGGTATCACGATTGCAGCACCATGACCGCCACTGACGCCCTCTCTCCGGATCGGAACGCTCAAGGTGTCGCTTCCCGGCCCGAGGCCGCGGAGCTGCCGGCGCTGTCGATCGACGGCGTCAGCCATTCCTATGGCCCGCGGCAGGCGCTGATCGATGTCGGTTTCACCGTCGCACCGGCAAGTTTCACCGCTCTGCTCGGCCTGAACGGCGCCGGCAAGAGCACGCTCTTTTCGCTGATCACCCGGCTGTTCGGGATCCAGGACGGCCATATCGGCATCTTCGGCCATGACATTGCGCGCGCGCCGGGCGAGGCGTTGCGGTTGCTCGGCGTGGTGTTCCAGCCACGCACGCTCGACCTCGACCTCTCGGTGACGCAGAACCTGCTCTATCACGCCGCCCTGCACGGCATCGCCAGGCGAGATGCGCGCGAGCGCAGCCGCGAGGTGCTGACGCGCCTCGGTTTGGCCGACCGCACCACCAGCAAGGTGCGGGATCTTTCCGGCGGCCAGATGCGCCGGCTGGAGATCGCCCGCGCGCTGCTGCACCGGCCGCGCCTGCTGCTGCTCGACGAGGCCACCGTCGGCCTCGACGTCAAGGCCCGCGCCGGTATCCTCAGCCACGTCCGCCAGCTCGTCACCGAACAGGGCATCAGCGTGTTGTGGGCAACGCATCTGTTCGACGAGATTGGGCCGAACGATGATCTGGTTGTCCTGCATCAGGGCCGGGTTCTTTCCCGGGGCAAGGTCGCGAATGTCATCACGGAAGCCGGCGGCAGCGACATCAATACGGCGTTCATGCGGCTGACCGGCGCCTCCGCACCGGGCGGGAGTGCCGCATCATGAGCACAACGGTCACAACGCCGGTCCGCAGCGGCTTTTCGTTCGCAGAATATCTCACCTGCCTGAACGGCATTGTCTGGCGCGAGGCGCTGCGATTCCTGCATCAGCGCGAGCGCTTCATCTCGGCATTGGTGCGGCCGCTGGTGTGGCTTTTCATCTTTGCCGCCGGCTTCCGCCAGGTGCTTGGCCTCTCCATCATCCCGCCCTACGAAACCTACATCCTGTACGAGGTCTATATCGCGCCGGGCCTGATGGCGATGATTCAGCTCTTCAACGGCATGCAGTCCTCGCTCTCCATGGTCTACGACCGCGAGATGGGCAACATGCGCACGCTGCTGGTGAGCCCGCTGCCGCGATGGTTTCTGCTGTCGTGCAAGCTGATGGCCGGAACCGCGGTCTCGCTGCTTCAGGTCTACGCCTTCCTGCTGATCGCCTGGTTCTGGGATATCGCGCCGCCGCCAACCGGCTATCTCACGGTGCTGCCGGCGTTGATCCTGTCGGGCCTGATGCTCGGCGCGCTGGGCATGCTGATCTCATCCGGCATCAAGCAGCTCGAGAATTTTGCCGGCGTGATGAACTTTGTCATCTTCCCGATGTTCTTTGCTTCCTCCGCGCTCTACCCGCTGTGGCGCATCCTGGAGAGCAGCCCGCTGCTCTATTATGTCTGCCTGTTCAATCCGTTCACGCATGCCGTGGAACTGATCCGCTTCGCGCTGTATGGGCAGGTGAACTGGATCTCGCTCGCGGTCGTCGGCGGCTGCACGATCGCCTTCATGGTCGGCGCCATCACGGCTTACGATCCCTCGCGCGGCCTGATCCGCCGCGGACCCGCCGGAGGCGAGGCATGAGATACCGGACGATAATCGCGCTCTGCCTTGCCGTGACGGCGACGTTCGGGTCCGCCCAGGCCGCCGACCCGCGCTATCCGGACTGGCCGTGCGTGCAGGCCAAGGTTCCGGAGATATCGCTTGCCGCGGTATGGGCCGGGCCGCCGCTCGACGACGTCGCCGGCAAGTGGAAGGAAGACGCGACCATCGGCGCGCTGGTCGCAAAGCTGGCGGCCAGGCGGACCCCGCTGGAGGAGGCGCAGAAGGCGATCACCGATTATTTGAAGGGCGCCGCCGACAAGACCGGAAACGGCAAGCTGCTGTTTAGCGGCCTGTTCGACACGCTCAATGGCCAGCGCTCTCAGGTGATGAATGGGCTGGAGCGCATCACCCGCAAGCAGCGCGAGGCCGCCGACAAGATCCGCGCCGATACGATCGCCCTGCAGGCGCTGCAGGGCGAGACCTCCCGCGACCCGGCCAAGGTCGACGAACTCGGCAATCAGCTGCTCTGGCAGACCCGCATCTTCGAGGACCGCCAGCGCGTCATCAAGTTCGTCTGCGAGGTGCCGACCGCGATCGATCAGCGGCTGTTCGCGCTCGGCCGCATCATCCAGCAGGAACTTGAGTGATTATATATACTTAAGATCACTTTTGGATAATGAAAATCCGCTCCCCTTCCTACTGTGCATGGGGTTGTTTTCGATGTTTTGAGTCCAGCGCTGTCACCGCGGCTCCGGCTGCGCCTCCGTCAGCTCCAACCCGGCCCGTTCCCACCCATCCGTGCCCTCCGGGTACCACGCAACGTTGACGTAGCCGTAGGTCTGGATTCGTTTGGCCGCGTTCCAGGACATCCAGCAATCAGCCTGGCAGTACACCACGACCATCGTCGACACGTTCCCCGCCGTCGCCCGCCCGAGGCCGCGCTGCAAATAGTCTTCCGTCACCGCCGCGAGCCTGCCGTAGCCGGTATCCGGAAGCCAGACGCTGCCGGGAATGTTGAGTCGCGGCTTGTCGCGCCACACCGTGCCCTGCGGCAGGTTTGCCGGTTTCGGCGCGCGCGGCATCACGTCGATGAACACGCCCGCCTTGCTTCGCCATATCGTTTCGGCCTCAGCGGTACCAAGCACGCGCGCGCCGGCAAGCGTTGCGGGCACCGGCGTACGGTAGTCTTCCATGCGGTAGCCGTCGGGCTCGGGCGGCCGTTCCTGCGCCGACGTCGAGACAATGAATGTGAGCGCCGCCAGGATCAGGCCTGCGGGCGCGCGCTTCATTGCACCTTCGTGGCCGTCTCGGCGCCGATCGGGCGATCGTTCTCGTCGAGCAGTGGCACGCCGAAGTCGATCAGGATCTTGTTGATGGCGGGCTGGTTCTCCTGGATCATGCGGTTGAGCAGCCGCTTCCAGTTCTGGTCGGCGCCGCGCACGCCCATGCCGATGCGGAACGCCAGCCGCGGGCCGGTCTTTTCCTTCACCAGCGGCGTGACATGAAGCGGCGGGTTCGCCTTCTTGGCATGGAAGCCCGCCATCGGCCCCCACAGAATGGCCGCATCGATCTTACCCGACACCAGGTCGGCGATCATCGCCTCCGCCGACGAGTCGAGGCGGGTATCGACCATCAACGGATATGGTTTGGCGTTCATCATCAGCCCGTTGACGGCCATGTTGGTGGCGGGCGGCGTGCCGGCGACGATGCCGATATGCTTGCCCTTGAGGCGCCCGTCTTCCAGCGCCGCGACGTCTTCGAGGCCGCTGCCCGGCTTGGCGACCAGCGCGTAGGCGGTGCGGTAATAGGGATTGGTGCCCTGCACGAGATCGTCGCCTTGCGGAAAGCCCATGATGACGTCGCAGCGATGGGCGCCGAGCGTCATCCGGACGAAACCAGTCGCCTGCGGAAAATACATGTAGTCGAGCTTCTTGTTCAGCTTGGCGGCGAACAGCTCGGCGAGCTTGTTCTCAAAACCCTCGCCCTTCTCGTTTGAGAACGGCAGATTGTGCGGGTCGGCGCAGACGCGCAGCACCTTGGGATCGACGAGTTCGATCGACAGATCGCCGGTTTCGTTGATCTGCGCGCGCGCAGCGTCGCCTCCAACGAACATGGCGAAGACCGCCAGTAGCGCGATTGCCAGCCGGCGCTTTGGCGCGGCGCCTGTCATCAAATGCTGCAGCACTGTCGGTCCACCATGGTTGCCGGCCTCGAAGAAATATCGGCAACCTCGACGAACGAAGTTCCGTTGAAGCCGAAGACGAACAAAATGCTAGGCTTGTCATTTGCAGCCTGCAACAGGAATAATCCCGATTACGGACACACCGTCCGTGTTGCGACGCAAACCGGGCCGCGATGAATCGAGGAACTTCCGATAGTGCTTCGTGGTTCGACCGCGGCCGAAAGATGGCGCATGTCGTATTGATCGCAGTTGCATTCGCAACGTTCGTTACGGTGACAGACGCGGGCGCGCAGCAGCGGGAATTGCCGGTCAACGCCGTTGCGGATGGTGTATTCGTGCACACCGGACAGACCGCGCAGATGACACGCGAGAACGACGGCGCAATCGCCAATGTCGGCTTCATCGTCGGCGACGACGCGGTCGCCGTGATCGATACCGGCGGCAGCCTGCGCGAAGCACGGCAATTGCTGGCCGCCATTCGCGCCCGTACCGGCAAGCCGATCCGCTACGTCATCAACACGCACGGCCATCCCGATCACGTCTTCGGCAATGCCGCCTTCGTGCAGGATGGAACGATATTTGTCGGCCATACCAACCTGCCGCGTGCGCTGGCCTCGCGCGGACAATTCTATCTCGATGCCTTTCGCCGGACCATGGGCAACGAACTGATCGACGAGATACGCATCGTGCCGCCGACGCTCCTCGTCGACGGCACGCTCCGTCTCGATCTGGGCCGACGGCCACTGACGTTGCGGGCGTGGCCCGCGGCGCATAGCGACAACGACCTCACGGTAATGGATGAAACGACCAACACGCTGTTTGCCGGCGATCTGGTGTTTTTGACCCACACCCCCGTACTGGACGGCAGCATCCGCGGCTGGCTGAGCGTGCTCGACGAACTTGCCGCCCTGCCCGCGCAACGCGTGGTTCCCGGTCACGGTCCCGTAAGCGAATGGCCGGCGGCGCTGGCCGAAGAGCGACGGTATTTGCAGACGCTGGTCTCGGACGTGCGCGGACTTGTCAAAAGCGGCAAGCCGATCGCGGCGGCAGGCTCCGCGGCAGGCTCCGAGCGATCCCGGTGGGAATTGTTCGACGACTTCAACACCCGCAACGCAACTGCAGCATTTTCGGAAATTGAATGGGAATAGCGCACACATTGTCGTATGATGGCTGCGTCGTTCCATCCTTACGAGGGTGACACATGCCCGGATATTCTCTCCGCCTGTTCGCCGTCGCCGGCCTTCTGCTATTGAGCGCACCGCTATCGCACGCGGCGGAGGCGAATGATCCCTGGCCCGGCCTGGTTCAGGACATCTTCAACAACCGCCCGATGCTCGACGGCAGCGACGTGGTCTCCATCGAAATGCCCGTCCGCGCAGAGGATGCCGCGATCGTGCCGGTGACGCTGCGAATGAAACTTCCCGCAGGTGACAGCAGGCAGGTGCAGAGCATCACGCTGGTGATCGACCAGAACCCAGCGCCGATGGCGGCCAAATTCCGGCTCGGGCCGGACGCCAAGGTGTCAGAGATTTCCACCCGCGTTCGCGTCAACAACTACACCGACGTTCATGCGGTGGCCGAACTCAGCGACGGCCAGTTGTACATGGTCAAAACCTATGTGAAGGCGTCCGGCGGCTGCTCGGCGCCCGCCGCCAAGGTCGCCGACGATGCCAAAAGCCGACTGGGTCAGATGCGCTACCGGCAGTTTGCAAAAACCGGCGAAGGCCCGATCAGTGGCGCGCGCGAGGCGCAGATCATGATTGGACATCCCAACAATTCCGGCCTGCAGATGGACCAGGTTACGCAATTGTACACCCCGGCCCTCTTCATCAATGAACTGCGGCTTTCACAGGACGACAGTCTCGTGTTGAGCATGGAAGGCGGCATCTCGATCTCGGAAGATCCCAATATCCGGTTCACCTATGTGTCGAACGGTGCAAAGCGTTTTCGTGCCGAGGCCAAGGATACCGACGGGCGTGTCTTCCAGCGCGAATGGCCGATTGATAATTCCGGGACGTGATCCACGCTTTTAGAAGCAGCGCACTTCCGCTTCGGCCTGCGCTCGTCTCAGTTCATTGAGCGCGTTCGTCGCCATCTCGGAGGTACGAAACGGACTGCCCATGTCACCGCGGACCTGCGCCATGCTGAGCACGGTTTCAGCCGTGACGTAGCGTGCATAGGGCACCAGCGACGCGACGACATCGACCGAGCAGGAGCACTGCTCGATCGCCTGCCGCGTCTCGCCATTGGCCTTCATGCAGCCGAACACATATTCGACGCGCGCCGATGTCGGATAGTCGTTGACGTCCTGGGCATGCGCCGCCGTCACCAGCACGGCCAATGCAGCAGCCGCTCGCCCCATCAATCCGACAAAGGCCATCATTGCTCTCCCGCTCACAGCTGTGAAAGGCTATGTCATGATTGCGCTTCTGAAAAGGCAGCTCTTTTGCGATGCGAAAGTCGCCCCCATCGACAAGCCGTCGCGCGACGCCGGATGGGCAGGTATCGCGCTGCATGTTACATTGGCGGTACGTGACGAAAGGACAGCCCGATGCGATGGACCCCTGCCTTGATCGCCCTCCTGTTAACAAGCACCGGTGAAGCGGCCGCGCAGGGAAAAGGCATTCGGCTGTGGAATCTGACCACCGCGACCGTCTCGGAGTTTCAGCTTTCCCCGGCCGGAAAGAACGACTGGGGCCCGAACCAGACCCTGAACGACAGGGACAAGGAAGTCGACCACGACGAACGCCTGCGCATCACGGGCGTCGAGCCGGGACGCTATGACGCCAAGGTCGGCTACCGCGGTGCGAAACACTGCTTCGTGCGCGGAATCGACATCAAGGCCGACGCGGTGTTTTCGATCGCGGACAAGGATTTGAAGGACTGCAACAAGTAATCGCTGCCGGCCGTAGATGTCAGGCCGCCGTCCACACCGGTTCGCTCGAGGCCTTCTGGTTGTGGCGCGGGTATTCGCAGCGCCACTTCACCGCAGTCCATTTCGGATGCTCGCCGACCCACTGCGCGATATAGGGCTGCGCAGCCATGGCGCATTGCTTGAGCGACACGTTCGACGAAAACACCAGATGGGTTTCCTCGCAGGTGGCCGGCGAGAGCACCGCGCAGACGGTCACGATCAGATCGATGGGGGTCATGCCAAAAATCCCTTGAATCGCCTCCGGATTGATAACGCAAAAAGCTACGCTAGTGGATGGGACGAGGTTTCACCACCCCGTGAAACGCTTGGAACCAGTCGCCCACGCTGTCCTTAAAAACTGACGCCAAACACCAACCGGGCCTGATGGCGCTCGAAGTTGACGGGGTCGAGGCTCGCCTTTGTCCCCGCCGGACGCCCCCACGCCTGAACGCTCCAGCTTGCGGTCAGGCGCGAACGGTTGGACAGTTGGAAATAGGCCGTGGGACCGACAAACAACGCCTGCCCGGCAAGCTCCTCCAGCGCAGCCCCTTCATACTTGCGCAGGTAGCGCGCCTCGCCACCCAGCAGGAAACCGGGGCGCAGCTGCGCCATCAGCCCGAGGGCCACCCCTGCGATGGACTCCCGTTCCATCACGCCACTGCCGACAAGGCGCGTCCATTCCGGCTCATAGATCAGGTTGAACGCCGCGATGACGCGGTCAGGCACGAGTTCGCGATCGAACGCCAGCCTGAACTCCGTTCCAAAGCCCCGCACGGCTTCGGCTGTCATTTCATCGACGCGCTTCGCATGCAGCTCGGTCGCGAAGGTAAGCCCGAATGGCCCGGTCTCCCGATCTAGGAAGCGGTAGCGCAGATCGAGCGATGCGCCCTGCCAGTAAAACCGGCGCTGATCGTCGAGGCCCGGTACGCTGCTGAACATATGCGACGCAAACGTGCTTCCAATCTCGACTCGAAAATTCTGGACGGGCGTGAATTCCAGTTCGAACTCCTGGCCGAGGGCCCGATAGCGACCGCCGTTCTTGCCGAAGCGTCCGGTCGTCTCGCTTTGAAACTCCCGTTCGCCGACATTGCCGACATCGGCACCGATCATGAAGCCGAACAGATGCTCGGTGTCGATGCCCTCGGCCCGGGCGCCAGCCGGCAACAGCGCGGCAAGTGATACCGCCGCCGCCCGGAACGCTTTTGCACGCGGCAGGATTCGCATTCAGCGGGCACGGGTTTAGGCGGGCAAATCCGCAGGAAGCTGGAGTCCACCCGAGCATAACGCTAAGCCGGGAGTTGCACAGCTTGCCCGGCCCGTAGCAACGTCACCGCTGCCGGAGCCGGGCAGACCGTTTCGACGCGTCTATTGACGCGCCGCGCAGGCGTACATGTTGATTTCCATGCCCACCGGCACTTCCACAATCTTCGGAGTTTTCCAACTCATCAGGGTTTCTCCCAAGCAGTGTCGGCACGACATTCGTGCCGACATCAAAACTAGGTTGACGCACGACACAGCGCAAGGACGGAGCAGGCAGAGTTGACGGCATAGCGCCGCATGTGGCGTTGCAAACTTCCCTCTTGGACAAGGCTAGTTCGCTCTTGGACAAGGCGGATAAGCCAGCACGCAGCGTCTGCAGGTTCCCATCGGCGAATTGTGCGCATGCGCCTTCAGGAAACGCCGCCGTCAAGCGAAGCATTTCGCTTTACCACATCGTCTGCCGTGCGCGCTCCGGCCATTCGCGGTCGTATGTTTCGCCGCCGACGGTGTTCTCGCTCATCTCGGCAAGGATCTGGCCCGGCGTCGGCAGGCTCCTGGGATCGACGCGCTTGTCGGGATTCCAGAGATCGGAGCGCACGATGGCGCGCGCACACTGGAAATAGACCTCCTCCACCGTCATGACGATGACGGTGCGCGGCGCCTTGCCCTCCATCTTGAACGATGCCAGCAGGTCCGGATCGGCCGAGACATGGGCGCGGCCATTGATGCGTAGCGTGCTGCCGGAGCCCGGGATGAGGAACAACAGCGCCACCCGGGGATCCCGCACGATATTGCGCAGCGAATCGCAGCGGTTGTTGCCGCGGCGGTCCGGCATCATCAGCGTCTTCTCGTCGTGGATACGAACGAAGCCCGGCAGGTCACCGCGCGGCGAACAGTCCAGCCCCTCCGGCCCGCAGGTCGCCAGCGCCGCGAACGGCGACTTGTCCATCAGCGCGCGATAGGCCGGCGTGACCCTGTCCGCCACCTTGACCGTCGAGGCTTCATTCGGAGAGCCGTAGATGGCCTCGAGCTGCTCGATGGTTGCGACAACAGTCATTTCCGGCTTCCTTTCATTCGTGCCATTTCTCGCCCTTGATGACGCGGACGAGCTGGCGGGCGTGGTATTCGGCACTGCTGATATTGACGATGGTCACGTCCGGCGCAGCCGAGTCGTCCTCGACCGTGCGGCGCAGGCGGTCTTCGACCACGCCATCGCTGCTTCGTGCGCGCATTGCAATCCGTTCAGCCAGAACGTTGGGCGGCGCCGTGATCAAAACCACCACCACGTCGGCATAGGCGCGGCGCATGGCGCCAATTACGGTGCGCGAGACGTTGGCCACGATGGTTCGCCCGGCGCGGATGTCGTCGTCGATCGCGTGCCTCAGCGCGTAGTGGTGGCCGTGCGCCTCCCAGTGCATGGCATAGTCGCCACGCGTCAACGCCTCCTGAAACGTGCCGATGCTGACTTCTTCGTTCTCCTCGGATGCCGACGCTTCACGTGTAATCACACGGCGTGGAAACACGATGTTGCAATCGTCGGCGCAGGCCGCCTTGGCCAGGGCGAGCAGCGTATCCTTGCCGGCGCCGCTCGGGCCGACCACGAGCACCAGCCGACCCGGCCCGATGGCAGCGACCTGATCCGCTGGTGCGGTTGGCAGCGCCTCTGTCATGCGACCCGCCGCCCTTCCCGCCACACGCTGCGCACCACCGGAATATCGCGCGCGACATGCACGCGAATGAGATCGGCGCGCTTGCCTGGCGCAATCTCGCCGCGGTCGGCAAGGCCCACGGCTTCGGCCGGCGTCTTGGTGACGGTGCGGACGGCGGCCGCCAGGTCGATCGCCGGAACCTGCCGCGGCAGTTGCAGCGCGGCCATCAGCAGGCTCGAAGGGATGTAGTCGGACGACAGGATGTCCAGCAATCCCTCGCGGGCGAGATCGATGGCGGCGACATTGCCGGAGTGCGAACCGCCACGCACCACGTTCGGCGCGCCCATCAGGATGCCGATGCCCGCCTGGTGCAGTCCCCGCGCGGCTTCCATCGTGGTCGGGAATTCAGCCACCGAAACCCGATCCTGGATCGCATCGGCGACATTTTCCTCGGTCGTATCATCGTGGCTGGCCAGCGGGATTTCATAGTGGTGCGCAAGCGCCACGATTTCCCGCATGTTGGCCGCAGCATAGGTCTTCTGATAGTGGAAACGCTTCTCGAACAGCGCATCGAGCTCGGCATCGGTTTTGCCACCGCCCTTGCCCCGGTAATAGTCGCGAAGCTTCACTTCATCGCGGAACTGGCGCTGGCCCGGGGTGTGATCCATCAGCGACATCAGTCTGATGTCCGGCCGATCGATCAGTTCTTTCGCTTCCTCGACCACGCTGGGCATCGGGATCTCGCAGCGCAGGTGCAGGAAGTGATCGGCGCGAAGCAGATTCGCATCGCGTGCCGACGTGATCGCCGCCGCCAGCACGCCGGCGCGGCCGTCGACCTCCTCGGCGCCGTCCTCGCGCCAGACCCGCAGCGAGTCCAGCACGGTGGTGATTCCCGAAGTAGCCAGTTGCCCGTCATAGGAAACCACCGCCGCGATCGGATCCCAAAACACCTTTGGGCGCGGCACATAGTGCATTTCGAGATGGTCGGTGTGCAGTTCGATCAGGCCGGGCATGACCAGGTCGCCGCCGGCATCCTCGCTGCCCGCCGGGGCATCGCCCTCGCCGTATTCGGCGATGCAGGCGTCGGCAAAGGCGACCCAGCCGCGCTCGATCACGCGATCGGCGAGCACGATACGGGCGTTACCGAGGATGGTCTGTTGCCTTGTCATTTCACATCTCTTCCTTCAAGCGGCGGCGGCAAATGACGTCACGTCGACAATGCGGTCTGCGATCAGATGACGTATTTCGTCGTCATGGACGATCGCCACCATCGCAACCCGTTCCCGTTTCTTTTGTCCGATCAACTCGACCACCACGGCGCGATTGGCCGCATCGAGGGAAGCGGTCGGCTCGTCCAGCAGCAGAATCGGCAGGTCGGAAATAAACCCACGCGCGATGTTGACCCGTTGCTGTTCGCCGCCGGAGAATGTCGATGGCGGCAGCGCCCACAGCCGCTCGGGAATATTCAGACGGCGCAGCAGCGCGCCCGCTCTGTCCCGCGCCTCGGCGCGGGCGGTTCCATTCGCGATCAGCGGTTCGGCCACCACATCGATGGTGGCAACCCGCGGCACGGCACGGAGGAACTGGCTGACATAGCCGATGGTCGAGCGGCGCACGCTGAGCACCTGCCGTGGCTCGGCGGTGGCCAGATCGATCACCGTATCCTGATGCCGGATCCCGATCCGGCCGCCATCGCAGCGGTAGTTGCCAAAGATCATTTTCAGGATCGAGGATTTTCCGGCGCCAGACGGCCCCGACAGCACGACGCACTCACCCGGCTCGACCTGGAACGAGACGCCGCGCACCACGGGTAGCTCGACGCCGCCCTGCAGGTGCATGACAAACGTCTTTTCGGCGTTGGTAATATCGATCATCGCGGTCATTGGCGCACTCATGCCGGCAGAATCGAGGAAACGAGCAGTTGGGTGTAAGGCTCGCGCGGATCGTCGAGCACCTGGTCGGTCAGACCGGTTTCGATGACCCGCCCGCCCTTCATGACCATGACGCGATGCGACAGCAGCCGCGCTACGGCGAGGTCATGGGTGACCACGACGGCGGCAAGACCGAGTTCGCTGACGAGATTACGCATCAAATCGAGCAGCCGCGCCTGTACCGACACGTCGAGGCCGCCGGTCGGCTCGTCCATGAAAACCAGGCGCGGTTCGGTAACGAGGTTGCGCGCGATCTGCAACCGCTGCCGCATGCCGCCTGAATAGGTCCGCGGCGCGTCGTCGATGCGCGCGGTGTCGATCTCGACCCGCTCCAGCCAGGACGAGGCGGTATTGCGGATGCGACCGTAATGATTCCAGCCCACCGCCATCAGCCGCTCCCCGACATTGGCGCCGGCCGAGACCGCCATCCGCAGTCCCTGCGCGGGGTCCTGATGCACAAAGCCCCAGTCGGTTCGGAACAGAAAGCGGCGTTCGGCTTCGCCCAGCGCGGCCAGATCGCGCAACACGCCATCGCGCATCCGGTAGAACACGCGGCCGCCGCTCGGAGCGAGTTGCGCCGACAACAGCTGCAAGAGCGTCGACTTGCCCGATCCGGACTCGCCGACGATCGCCAGCACCTCGCCGGGATAGAGCGAAAAGGATACATCGCGGCAGGCGGCGAGCCGGCCATAGTTCTTGCCGAGATGATCTGCCACCAGAAGCGGCTCGTCGTCCGGCACGGGATTTTGCGGCTCAACCATGCGCGGCCTCCTTGTGCGGCGCGGCACTCTCGCTGCCGCGATGACCGGCCAACTGCCGGGACTCGCAATAATCGGTGTCGGAGCAGACGAACATTCGCCCGCCCTTGTCGTCGGTGACGATTTCGTCGAGATAGGAATCCGTTGCGCCGCACAGCGCGCAGGGCGCGTCGAACCGGTAGCGCGTGAACGGATGATCCTCGAAATCGAGCGAGACCACCTCGGTATGCGGCGGGATCGCGTAGATGCGCTTCTCGCGTCCCGCGCCGAAAAGCTGCAGCGCCGGGCAATTGTCCATCTTCGGATTGTCGAATTTCGGCGTCGGCGACGGGTCCATCACATAGCGCGCGTTGACCTTCACCGGATAGGCATAGGCGGTGGCGATGTGGCCGAAGCGCGCGATGTCTTCGTACAGCTTGACGTGCATCAGGCCATACTCGCCAAGCGCATGCATGCGCCGCGTCTCGGTCTCGCGCGGCTCCAGGAAGCGCAGCGGCTCGGGGATCGGCACCTGATAGACCAGCACCTGCCCGGCATGCAGCGGCGCCTCGGGAATGCGGTGCCTTGTCTGGATCACGGTGGCATCCGCCGTCGCGGTCGTGGTTGCGACGCCGGCGGTCTTGCCGAAGAATTTCCGAATCGAGATCGCGTTGGTGGTATCGTCCGAGCCTTGGTCGATCACCTTCAGCACGTCATCGGGCCCGAGGATCGCCGCCGTCACCTGCACGCCACCGGTGCCCCAGCCATAAGGCATCGGCATCTCGCGGCTGGCAAACGGCACCTGATAGCCGGGGATCGCGATCGCCTTCAGGATGGCGCGGCGGATCATTCGTTTGGTCTGTTCGTCGAGATAGGCGAAATTGTAAGTCGGCGCGTTCATTCCGCGGCCTCCCGCATTGGCGACATCTCGTTTGCCTCGGCAAATTCCTTGCGCAGTTTGCGCAGCAGGCCGAGTTCGGACTGGAAGTCGACGTAATGCGGCAGCTTGAGATGCTCCACAAAACCGGTCGCCTGCACATTGTCCGAGTGCGACATCACGAATTCCTCGTCCTGCCCCGGCGCGATCACTTCCTCGCCGAGCTCTCGCGCGCGCAGGCTGCGGTCGACCAGCGCCATCGACATCGTCTTGCGCTCACTCTGACCGAAGGCGAGACCATAGCCGCGCGTGAAACACGGCGCTTCGGTCGCCGACCCCTTGAACTGGTTGACCATCTGGCACTCGGTCAGCGCGATCGACCCGAGCGGAACTGCAAAGCCGGCATCCTCGGCCATGAATTCGACCTCGACCTCTCCGAACCTGATCTCGCCGACAAAGGGATGGTTGCGGCCATAGCCACGCTGCGAGGAATAGCCCAGCGCCAGCAGGAACCCCTCGTCGGCGCGTGCGAGGTTCTGCAGGCGCAGGTCGCGGTCCGCCGGGAAGTCAAGCGGCTCGCGCGTCAGGTCACCGACGGGGGCGTCAGCATCCGCGGCCGGCGACGGTTCGATCAGGCCGTCGCGACCGAGAATATCGGTCACGCGCGGGGTTGCTGCCGTGGACGCTTCACCGGTCGCAGGAATCTCGGGCGCAAAACCTTCGGCGAGCTGCGGGTCGAGCAGCCGATGGGTATAGTCGAAGGTCGGGCCCAAAATCTGACCGCCCGGAATATCCTTGAAGGTCGCTGAAACCCGGCGGCGAACCTGCATCGCACCGGTGTCGACCGGCTCGGTGGCGCCAAAGCGCGGCAGCGTGGCGCGGAAGGCGCGCACCAGGAAGATCGCCTCGATCAGGTCGCCGCGCGCCTGCTTGATGGCGAGCGCCGCCAATTCGCGATCGTACAGCGAGCCTTCGGTCATGACACGATCGACGCCGAGCGAAAGCTGCTCGGAGATCTGGGCCAGCGAAAGTTCGGGCACATCACGATCGCCGCGCCGCTCGTGCGCCAGCAGGCGATGGGCGTTTTCGATGGCGCGCTCGCCCCCCTTGACGGCTACATACATGCTCAGCCTCTCCTCACGAGCCGCGCCGTGCGCGGGATGGCGACGATGCAATCGTCATGAACCAGCACGACGTCGATGCCGCGCGGAAACAGCGCAGCGTTGATGGCCAGCCGCTCGAACAGGTCACGCGGCTGGATCGAAGCACGCAATGTCGCCGTACCGTCGATGCCGGGGCCCCGCAACTCGACCACGGGACCGTCCGTCAGGCTTTCGACTTGCAGGATCAGCGTGGTCGAACGATCCGGATATTCATTGCTGCCGAACGCGAAGCGATCGAGCGCCGGAAGGTTTTTGGGATCTCCGACCAACGCAAAACTGGAGATCGACGGATCCGTGACGACAGGTGCACTGGTGTGGAATTTGAGCCATTTTCCAACGTCCGGCGTCGCGGCCATCCGCGAATCCAGCCAGATCGGCGTATCGTGATCGAACAGCGTCAGAGCGATGGCAGCCGCGCCCCGCATCATCGCCGGCGGCGTTCCTGCCATCGAAGCAATGCGCTGGATGCTGCCCGGTCGCGCCATCGCATCCATCACGGAGCGGAACGTCGATTGCGCCGACAACACCTTGTCGGAAAATCCAGCGGGCAATTCGGCAATTGTCGTCATGTCAGCCCTCACCCCGCACGAGTGTGTAGAAATCGACCCGCGTCGCCGCCGCCTCCGCTGACTTGCGGTTTCGTTGTTCGACCATTGCGGCACGCAGCGGCGCGATCACCTCGGCCTCCACCGCGGCTGCAAACTCACCGGACTGAACCATGGCGTCGCACAGCGCGATCAGTTTCGCCTTGTGACGGTCGCGGCCAAGCGTGTAGCCGAAGCCGACTTCGCCGGTCGAAAGCCGCACCGCGGCACGCGACACCGTGGCCTCGCCGAGATTGAACGGCGCGCCGTCACCGCCGACGCGGCCACGCACCATCACCAGACCATTTTCGGGCTCGCGCAGGTCCTGATGCGCCGGCAACGCCATCGCTTCGAGCCGGCCGGCGATGTCCGCGGCCTCGGCGTAGGCCAACACCGCCATCGTCGCCCTGCGCCGGGCCTGCCCGTGAGTTTCCTCGCCTGCCATCACATCGACCTTGCCTGAATCAAGTTGTCTATGATACTAGACAACTCGATACCGAAACGCCATGACGATTTCGTGACGCCGAGGTAATTTTTCTCCAATGGCCGAACCCGCCGCATGAGCATTCAGGACATCGCTTCCGGCGTCGCCTTGTGGCGACAGGTCGCCGACGGCATCGAGCGCGGCATCGCCGAGGGCCGCTTTGCTGCCGGGGAAAAGCTGCCGGGCGAGGTGGAGATCGCCGAGACCTATCGGGTCAACCGCCATACCGTTCGCCGCGCGCTCGCCGCGCTGGCCGAACGCGGCCTGGTGCGCGCCGAACGCGGCAGCGGCACCTATGTCGAGACCCGGCGCATCGCCTATCCGCTGCGCTCACGCACGCGGTTTTCCGAAATCGTCGGCGCCGGCGGCCATGAGCCGCGCGGCCAGTTCATCGATGCGACGCAGGAAGACGCCCCGCGCGAGCTGGCGCGGGAGCTCGGACTGAAGACGGGGACACCGCTGATCCGGATCGAATCGGTACGGCTCGCCGACCGCACGCCGATCTGTGTCAGCACCTCCTGGCTGTCGGCCGAACGTTTTCCCGATGCCGGAAAAGTCTTCGCCCATGTGCGGTCGATGACCAAGCTGGTGGCGCACTACGGCGTCAGGGATTTTCGCCGTGCGTCGACCCGGATCACCGCCGGCATCGTCGATGCGACCGACGCCGCAAGGCTGGATCTCGCCCTCGGACGGCCGATCCTGGTGGTCGATGCCACCGACGTCGACATCGACGGCAAACCGCTGGTGACCAAGCGCGCGCGCTTTGCCGCTGAACGCGTGGAGTTTCTGGTCGAGAATGATTAGGCCGGCAAGACCTTATGCGATCGCCCGCTTGCCGATGATCGCGAAGCGCAGCTTACCTGACATCCAGTCGATCGCAGATACCGTGATCAGGATCAGCAGGATCAGAAACGACACTTTTTGCCATTCCAGCACCCGGATCTGCTCGGCGAGCTGAAGCCCGATCCCACCGGCCCCGACGATGCCGATGATCGTCGCCGATCGCGTATTCGATTCGAAATAATAGAGCACCTGGCTCAGCAGGACCGGAAAGACCTGCGGCAGCAATCCGAACCGGACACTGTGGAGATGGTTGCCGCCCGACGATCGAACCCCCTCGGCGGGGTTCTTGTCGGCAACCTCGATCGCTTCCGAGAACAGCTTGCCGAACGTGCCGAAATCGCTGCAGATCACGGCGAGCATCCCTGCAAACGGCCCCAACCCGACGACACCGACCCAGATGAGGGCCCATATCAGGGTATCGACACCGCGAATGGTATCGAGGCTGCGGCGCGTCAAGACGTGGACGATCCGGTTTGCGACCACATTGCGCGCCGCCAGCAGGGATACCGGCAACGCGAGCAGCGCCCCGCCCAACGTGCCGAGAAACGCAATCGAAACCGTCTCGCCGAGCGCATGCAGATATTTGAGTACTTCCGCCCAGGACCCGGGATTAGGCGGCACCATCAGCCGAACGAATTCACCCAGCCTGTTCAATCCATCGGAAAGCCGGTGAAAGGGAATGTCGAGCTGGACGATCCCATACAGAAAAAGCGCTATGGCGCTGCCAATGCCGATCGCGATTCCTGCCCGATGCCACCAGTCCGGACGGAATACTTCCGGATAGCGTTGAGCGATGCCGGCCCGATTGTCGAAGTCGAAGGAATTCATCTGGCGGAGTCCTCCAGCCCGAGGAGGCGGTGCCGCACCCGCTCAGTGACGAAGTCGATCAACATGACGGTGACAACGATCAGCAGAAGGATGGCACTAACATCGCTGTAATAGAACTTGCGGACGGCCTCGATCAGATCCTGGCCGATTCCGCCGGCGCCGACAAAACCCATCACGGCCGCGCCGCGGACGTTGATCTCGAACCTGAGCAGGGCATAGCTGACGAAGTTCGAGATCACCTGGGGCAAAGCCCCAAACCGGACGATCTGAAGCCAGTTTCCACCGCTTGCCGCGACCCCTTCGATCGGCTTGCTGTCAATGTTCTCGACAACTTCGGCAAACTGCTTGCCCAGCGCTCCGGCGGTATGGATCGCGATGGCGAGAACGCCCGGCAGCGGCCCCAGACCAAACGCCAGTACAAAAATCAGGGCAAAGACGATCTCCGGCACGGTCCGGCAGAATTCGAGAACGCGCCGCGTGACGAACACGGTCGTACGGGATTTCACGAGGTTGGCCGACGCGAGGAAGCAGAGAGCGAAACCGCACAACGCTCCCGTCAGCGTTCCCATATACGCGATCAGTAACGTATCACCGAGAAGCCGGGTCCAGCGCGGTAGTCCCCAAAGCCAATCCGAAAGATCAACCCACGCGGTCGCGAACGAAAACTTAGGAGCTATGCTGACAAAATAGGCCGGAAATCTCCAGAAGTTCTCGACGAAACTGCCGAAGTTGACATCGCCCATCCACCCCGCAGCGATGGCCGCGGCGACCAGCAGCGCGCAACCCAGCCATATGCGCCTGCGCTTGGCCGCAACCGCAGCCGCATAGCGATCAGCCAGTTCGCGCAGCCTGGCTTCCGGGAATTCGGGGACCGCTGTTCGCATGGGATGTTCGGGAAGAAGGATAGGCGGATCTCGCGATCCGCCCGTTCCATCCGGACCCTTCGCTTTCCTCAGGATTTCTGCTTGCGAAGGCTGTCGACAAACTTGGTGAGGTCGATCACGGCCTCATACGCCTTGTGATCGACTTCGACGAAGGGCAACTGCTTGCCCTCGTAGATCTTGTCGAACGCGGCCTTGTCCTTCACCGCGATTTCAAGCACGGCTTTCTTGATCGCCGCCTTGAGGTCGGCGGGTAGACTGCCGAGATATGCCATCGGCGAATTCACGATCTGCTCGGACTTCATGATGATCTTGAAGTCGACAGCCTTCGCCATGCCCTTCCGGTCCATCCGGAGCAGGTTAGACTCTTTCTCGTCGTTCCACCAGTTGAACGCCGCGTCGCAGGTACCCTGCGCGAGTCCGATCACCGCGTTTTCGTGGCTTCCCGAATAAACCACTTTGGAAAAGAATTTTTCCGGGTCGATGCCCATCTTGTCCATCGCAAAGCGCGGGACGTTGTTGCCTGACGTCGAATTGGGATCGACAAGGCAGAGATTCTTGCCCTTCAGGTCCTGGATGTCCTTGTAGCTCGAATCGCTTTTGACATAGAGGACCGAGTAGTAGCCTTTGGTTCCATCGCCATTCACTTCGATCGCGAACGGCTCAACCTTCGCACCGATGATGTAGGCGCGTGCATACGACGCCGGACCATACATCGCGACGTGGATGTTGCCTGCCCGCTGGCCTTCGATGACCGCGGCATAATCGTTGGCGATCCGCAGCGTGACTTTGGTCCCGAGTTCGCGGGACAGATACTCCGTCAGAGGAGTCCAGCGGTTGGTCGTGCCCGAGGCATTCTCATCGGGAACCTTGGCAAACACCAGCTCCGGATATTTTGCCTTCCAATCCTGAGCCGTGGCGGCCGAGGTTGAGAATGCCAATGCCGCCGCAGCGGCGAAAATCATACGACGATCCATCATGACGTCTCCCGTTGTCGCGAAAATGAAGCTGGCGGTAATCCGGTCCCGCGAACTCTTGGTTTAAACATCGGCACTCAGGCGACGGCGACGGTGCCGAGAGCAGGAATTGCCACGCTTTCCGGCACATGCTCAGGCGCGGCGCCCATCACTTCATCTGCCTCGAGATCGTAGAGTTCGCGCGAGATGCGATCGGTCAGCGCCACCGGCGCGCCGTCGAATACAATCCGTCCCGAAGCCATGCCGATCAGGCGGTCGCAATAGCTGCGCGCCAGATCGAGCGAGTGCAGATTACAGACCACCGTGATGCCGAAATGCTTGTTGATCCGCAGCAGCGCATCCATCACGATCCGGGTGTTGCGGGGATCGAGCGAGGCGATCGGTTCGTCGGCGAGTATCATTGCAGGCTGCTGGACCAGCGCACGCGCAATTGCGACACGCTGTTGCTGGCCGCCCGACAGCTGGTCGGCGCGCTGGGCCGCAATCGAGGCCATGTCGAACTGTTCTAGCGCCGACATCGCAATCGCCTTGTCTTCTTCGGGCCAGAGCTGCGCCAGCGACCGCCATGTCGGCACCGTTGAAAGCCGCCCCATCAGCACATTGGTCAGGACGTCGAGCCGACCAACCAGGTTGAACTGCTGAAATATCATGGCCGAACGCGCACGCCACTGCCGCAGTTCCTTGCCGCGCAGCGCGGTAACGTCGACGCCCTCGAACAGGATGCGGCCTTCGGAGGGCTCGGCGAGGCGGTTGATCATCCGCAGCAGAGTCGACTTGCCGGCGCCGGATCGTCCGATCACGCCGACGAAGCTGCCGGGCTGAATCGAGAATGACGCGTTGTCTACCGCGGCCTTGGTGCCGAACCGGCACGTCAACCCTTCCACCACCAGCATGCACTGCTCCAGCGTTGTCGTCGTCATGCATCGCTAGCCGCTCGATCTAACAGTTGTGTGACAGACTGCTGCGGTGCGGCGTTCGTCCACAGCCGCCGCTCGCGTCATGCGCCCGTCATGATACTGTCACTGAGCGCATCGAAGACCAGCGTGACTTTCCCTTGATGGATGGACCTGCCATGGCCGGCAAAATGCTTTCCAACGAACCGACGATCGACCCGACCGCCTCGACGCGCGACTGCAAGTTTGGCGCCTATACCGAGGTCGGCGCCCGGACCATTTTGCTCGAAGTCACGATGGACGATTATTCCTACGTCGTGAACGACTCGCAGATCACCTACACTTCAATCGGAAAGTTCTGCTCGATCGCGGCAATGACGCGGATCAACCCGGGCAATCACCCGATGCACCGTGCGTCGCAGGCGCATTTCACCTACCGCGCCAGCAGCTATTTTCCGGGCGAGAGCGACGATACCGAATTCTTCGCCTGGCGGCGCGAGCACCACGTCCATATCGGCCATGACGTCTGGATCGGCCACGGCGCGGTGATCCTGCCCGGCCGTTCAATCGGTACCGGCGCGGTGGTCGCGGCCGGCGCCATCGTCACCAAGGACGTCTCCGCCTACACGATCGTCGGCGGCAACCCGGCGCGGCCGATCAAGCGGCGGTTTCCCGAATCCACCGCCGATCGACTGACGAACCTTGCTTGGTGGGACTGGGACCACGAGACGCTGCGCCGCGCCCTGCCCGATTTCCGAAAACTCGACGTCGAGGGCTTTCTCGACAAGTACGAATCGGCCGGGGTATCCGTACGTCAGTCCAACCGGAGCGCCGCGTCGTGACCGAACTGTTCATTGAAGGCGGCCGGGCCCTGCTCGGCCATGAGATCCACGAAACCAGCTTGCGGATTGCCGGCCGCGAGATCGTTGCTGCGGGTACGGATAACGGCCATGGCGCGCCCGGGATCGATGCCAGCGGCCTGCTGGTGCTGCCGGGCATCGTCGATCTGCATGGCGATGCCTTCGAGCGGCAGATGATGCCGCGGCCCGGCGTCGATTTCCCGATCGACGTCGCGCTCGTGGACAGCGACCGCCAGGCGATCAGCAACGGCATCACCACCGTCTATCACGGCACGACCTGGTCGTGGGAGCCCGGCCTGCGCAGCGCCGACAATGCGCGGAAATTGCTGGAAGCGATCGAGCAGTTGCGGCCGCAGCTCGCGGCCGACACCCGCTTCCATCTGCGCCACGAGACCTACAATCTCGATGCGGAAAGCGAGATCATCGATTGGCTGGCGCAAGGCCGCGTCGACCTGTTCGCCTTCAACGACCATATGGATTCCACCGTCGCCAGCCTTGCCAAACCGGTGAAGCGCAGCCGGATGGTCGAACGCACGGGTCTCACCCATGAGGCGTTCGACCACCTGGTGCAAAGCGTGATCACGCGCAGCCACGAGGTGCCGGCTTCGATTGCACGACTGGCACAGGCGGCGCGCGCAGCTGATGTGCGGATGCTGTCACATGACGATTCGAGCCCGGCGATGCGGCAGTCCTATCGCGCGCTGGGCGTGACGATCGCGGAGTTTCCGGTCAACGAGGAAACCGCCCGCGACGCTGCGGCAGCTTCCGACTTCATCGTGTTCGGCGCGCCCAACGTCGTGCGCGGCGGCAGCCATACCGGCTGGACCAGCGCCGCCGACATGATCGCCAAGGGCCTGTGTTCGGTGCTGGCATCGGACTACTACTATCCGGCGCCGCTATTGGCGGCGTTCCGGCTGGCCGCCGACGGCGTGCGGCCGCTGGCGGAAGCGTGGCAACTGATCTCGTCGGCCCCGGCGCGCGCCGCCGGCCTCACCGATCGCGGCACGCTCGCGGCAGGCCAGCGCGCCGACATCATTCTGGTCGACGACACGCTGCCGCTGCGGCCACGGGTCGTTGCGGTGGTTGCCGCGGGCCGTCTTGTATACCTGACGGAGGCCAACCGCCTGATCCGTTCCGCGGTCGCGCCGCGCAAGGCCATTGCAGCCGCGTGAAGCGGCCTTATTCTGGCACGATGGCAAATTATCCCCGCTACGCAATCTACTTCACCGCCGCGCCAGGCAGCGCACTCGACCGCTTCGGCAGTGCGCTGCTCGGCTACGACGCCTATGGCGGCGACGACCTGCCGTTTCCGGACGGGCTGCCCGAGGACTGGCGCAACCTGACGCAGGATCCGCGCAAATACGGCTTTCATGCCACGCTGAAGGCGCCGATCGCGCTGGCCGACGGCAAGGCCGAGAGCCGGCTCGCCGCGGCATGCGAACTGTTCGCCGATCTGGCGCGGCCGGTACCGGTGATCCAGCCCGTGGTCGATGCGATCAGCGGCTTCGTCGCGGTGGTTCCGGCCGAACCGTCGGCGGAACTCGAACTGCTCGCCGCCGAAGCGACCAAGGCGTTCGATCCGTTCCGTGCCCCCCTGAGTTCGGAAGATCGCGCGCGACGAAATCCGGACAGGCTGACGCCGCGGCAGCGCGACTATCTCGACCGCTGGGGCTACCCTTACGTGTTCGAGGAATTTCGTTTTCACATGACGTTGACGACAAGGCTTCCCGCCGAACGGCGCGAACCCGTCGTGGCCATGCTGCGCGAGAGGTTCGCGGCAACGGGCGTGGGGCCGCTTCCGATCGACGCGATTTCGCTATGCAGGCAGGAAACTGCGACTACGCGCTTTAGGGTGATTGGCCGCTGGCAACTGCACGACTGACGGGCGCACCCGCCCTAGCGCCGCTGGTTGTAGACGTCGAGGCAGACGGCGCCGAGCAGCACCAGCCCCTTGATCACCTGCTGGTAGTCGATGCCGATGCCGAGGATCGACATGCCGTTGTTCATGACGCCCATGATCATGGCGCCAATCACCGCGCCGCCGACCCGCCCGACGCCGCCATAGGCTGACGCGCCGCCGATGAAACAGGCCGCGATGACGTCGAGTTCGAAGCCGGCGCCGGCCTTCGGCGTCGCGGTGTTGAGCCGCGCGGCGAACACAAGTCCGGCCAGTGCCGCCAGCACGCCCATGTTGACGAAAGTGAAAAACGTCAGGCGTTCGGTCTTGATGCCCGACAGGCTCGCGGCGCGGGCATTGCCGCCGATGGCGTAGATGTGGCGGCCGATCACCGTGCGGGTGGTGACGAAGGCATAGAGCGCAATCAGCGCCGTCATGATGACGAGCACGTTCGGCAGGCCGCGATGCGAGGCGATCAGGCCGGCAAAGAACACGATGACGGCGAACAGCACCGCACTCTTGGCAACGAAGAAGGCAAACGGCTCGACCTCGATACCGTGCGAGGCCTGCTGCGCCCGGCCCCTCGCGCCGGCATAGACCATCGCCACCGCCAGCACCGCGCCGATCAGCAGCGAGGTTGGATAGAGCGTGCCGGCGCCGGGAAACAGTTCGGGGATGAAGCCCGAGGACAGCTTTTGGAACGTCGGCGGGAACGGCCCGACCGACTGCCCGGCCAGGATGGCCAGCGCCAGCCCCTTGAACACCAGCATGCCGGCCAGCGTCACGATGAAGGACGGGATCTTGAAATAGGCCACCCAGTAGCCCTGCGCCGCACCGATCAGCGCTCCGACCAGGAGGCAGGCGACGAAGGCCAGCGGATAGGCCACGTGATAGCGCACCATCAGCACTGCGGCGACCGCGCCGACGAAGCCCGCGACCGAGCCCACCGACAGGTCGATATGGCCGGTGACGATGACCAGCAGCATGCCGAGCGCCATGATCACGATGTAGCTGTTCTGCAGCACCAGGTTGGTCAGGTTCAACGGCTGCAGCAGCGTGCCGTCGGTCATGACCTGGAAGAACAGCATGATCGCGAACAGCGACAGCAGCATGCCGTAGTTGCGCAGATTGCTCTTAATGAAGCCGGCCTGCCCAGGCAGCGCAACCGCCTTGTCGGTCATGGTCGCAACTCCCCCTGAAGTACCTTGTTGTCCATTGTCCTGTTACGCATGATGGCGCGCATGATCCTTTCCTGGGTGGCCTCGGCAGCGGAAAACTCGCCGACAAAGGCGCCGTCATTCATCACGCAGATTCGGTCGCAGACGCCGAGCAGTTCGGGCATCTCCGAGGAGATCATCACCACGCCCTTGCCCGCCTCGGCAAGCTCGTTGATGATACAATAGATTTCATATTTTGCTCCGACGTCGATGCCGCGCGTGGGCTCGTCCAGGATCAAGACTTTCGGATCGGTCATCAGCCATTTCGACAGCACCACCTTCTGCTGGTTGCCGCCGGAAAGCTGGCCGGTCTCCTGATAGACGTCGGAACAGCGGATCCGCATCCGGCTACGGTAATCGTTCGCGACGCGCAGTTCCGACATGTCATCGATGACGCCGTGCCGCGCCACGCGCTCAAGGCTGGCCAGTGTGATGTTCTTGCGGACGTCGCTGTCCAGGATCAGGCCGAGCTGTTTTCGGTCCTCCGTGACGTAGGCGAGCCCGGCATCGATCGCCGCCGCCACGCTCGAAAGGTCGACCTCCCGGCCATCGAGCCAGATTTTTCCACTGATCTTCTCGCCCCAGGCGCGGCCGAACAGGCTCATGGCGAATTCGGTGCGGCCGGCGCCCATCAGTCCGGCGATGCCGACGACCTCGCCGCGCCGGACCTCGAAATTCACGCCTTTGATCACCCGCCGTTCCCGGTGCTGCGGGTGATACACGGTCCAATCCCGCACCTTGAAAACCGGCTCGCCGATGGCAGCGGTGCGTTGCGGAAAGCGATGGGCAAGATCGCGATCGACCATGCTGCGGATGATCCGATCCTCCTCCACCGGCTCGGCCCGGCAGTCGATGCTGTCGACGGTGCGCCCGTCGCGCAGCACCGTGATCCGGTCGGCGACGCGGGCCACCTCGGACAATTTGTGCGAGATCAGGATCGAGGCGATGCCCTGAGCCCGGAACGCCAGCAGGCGATCCAGCAAGGCAGCGCTGTCGTTCTCGTTCAGGCTGGCAGTCGGCTCGTCGAGGATCAACAGCCGCACCCGCTTCGACAACGCCTTGGCGATTTCCACCAGTTGCTGCTTGCCGACGCCGAGGTCCGTCACCAGCGTATCCGGCGTCTCGGTGAGGCCGACCTGGGTGAGCAATTCGTGGGTCCGGCGATAGACGGTGTCGCGATCGATCACGCCAAAACGCTGCGGCGGATGCGACAGAAAGATATTCTCCGCAATCGACATCAGCGGAATCAGCGCCAGCTCCTGATGGATGATGATGATGCCGAGCGCTTCGGAATCGTTGACGTCGCGAAAGCGCCGTTCCTCACCGTCAAAGATGATGCTGCCTTCATAATCACCGTGGGGATAGACGCCGCTGAGCACCTTCATCAGGGTCGACTTGCCGGCGCCGTTCTCGCCGACCAGCGCATGGATCTGCCCCGCCTCCACCGTGAAGTTGACGTCGCGCAGGGCCTGGACGCCGGAAAAGCTCTTGCTCACGCCGCGCATTTCGAGAATTGCGGTCATCGCGCCATCCCGTCCATTGTCTGTCCCTACCCTCGGCAGCGGCGCCGGTTGTCGCCGGCGCCGCCGCTGTCCGTCAATTGAATTGCGAGCGCTTGTAGTAGCCGCTGTCGATCAGCACTTTTTCCCAGTTGCTCTTGTCGACCACGACAGGCTTCAGCAGATAGGACGGTACAACCTTGACGCCGTTGTTATAGGTCTTGGTGTCGTTGACGGTCACTTCCTTGCCGCTGAGCGCGGCGTCCACCATGTCGGCAGTGACGCGGGCGAGATCGCGGGTATCCTTGAAGATCGTCGAATATTGCTCGCCGCGCTGCATCGACTTGATCGACGGCACCTCCGCATCCTGGCCGGAAACGATCGGCATCGGCATGTTGCCGCTGCCATAGCCGACGCCCTTCAACGACGAGAGAATGCCGATCGAAAGACCGTCATAAGGCGAGAGCACGGCATCGACCCGCTTGCGGCCGTAGAACGCGCTCAGCAGGTTGTCCATCCGCGCCTGCGCCGTGGCGCCGTCCCAGCGCAGGGTCGAAACCTTGTCCATGCCCTTCTGGCCGCTGCCGATGACGAGCTTGCCGCTGTCGATATAGGGCTGCAGCACCGACATCGAACCATTGTAGAAGAAATAGGCGTTGTTGTCGTCCGGCGAGCCGCCGAACAATTCGATGTTGAACGGCCCCTTGCCTTCCTTCAGCCCGAGCCCCTGCTCGATCGACTGCGCCTGCAGCACACCGACCTGGAAGTTGTCGAACGTGGCGTAGTAGTCGACATTGGGCGTGTCACGGATCAGCCGGTCATAGGCGATGACCGTGATCCCCTTGGCCTTGGCCTGCTTCAGCACGTCCGACAGCGTGGTGCCGTCGATTGCCGCGATCACCAGCACCTTGGCACCCTTGGTCACCATATTCTCGACCTGCGAGAGCTGGTTCGGAATATCATCCTCGGCGTATTGCAGGTCGGTGCCGTAGCCGCGCTCCTTCAGGATTTTGACGATGTTGTTGCCGTCGTCGATCCAGCGCGCCGAGGATTTTGTCGGCATGGCGATGCCGACGGTCCCCTTGCTCTGCGCAAACGCGCCGGTCACCGCCGTCGCGGCCGTGGCTACCGCCAGCGCAACGGCCGACAATGTGGTCTTCAGACTGCTCATGCTTCACTCCCTTGATCTCAGTGGATCTATGGTTCGTTGATCGTCGGACCGCTGAATGCGGTTCTTGAAACGCGGTGTCCCGCGCGGTGGTGCGCGCCTCGTCGTCCTCCATCAATCCGTTGAAAGTCTTACGTCGGGCTCCGGGCGGCCGCGAGCGGCGACATCAAGCACGAAAGTGCGGCCATGATCGGGATCGGCGCGCTTGGCATCATCGTCCATTCCTTGCCAGGCCGAGGTGACCAGCAGGCGCGAGAAATCCTGCCCGATAAAGGCGGGACAGCTCGACTGCCGTGCAGGAACGCGCAAGCTGCGCTGGTGTTCGCCGTGCGGACTATAGACGTCGATACACCCGCCGCCCCAGCGCGCATTCCAGATCAACCCGTCGGCATCGACCACCGCGCCATCAATGCCGCCACCGCCCCGCCGGGTGACCAGCGCAGCAGGCTCGCCGCACGGCAGCCCCGTAGATGCATCGAGATCAACCCGGAACAGCGTATTCTTCCCGGTGTCCGCGAAATAGCCGATTGTGCCATCCGGCGAGAAGCAGATCGCGTTCGGGATGGTGATCTGCTCATAAAGCCGTGACAGCTCGCCGCGATGCAGCGCATAGATGGCGCCCAATTCGCGTTCGGCCTGGCGGCCCATGGTGCCGATCCAGAACGTACCGGATGGATGCACACGGGCATCGTTCGAACGCGTTGCGGCATTGTCCGCTTCGAGCGGACGATACAGCGTCATCCGGCCGTCCGCTGTCTCACGTATGTAAAGACCGTCGTCGGCGACGAGGAGCTGACGATGCGCATCGATCCGCCCAAGCGCGCTGCCCATCACGTTCAGCGCATGGATGACGATCCGTCCGGTGCCGAGGCTTGCTTCGAACAACTTGCGTTCGGCGATGTCGAACCACCATGCTGTATCGGTCGCAGCATCGTAGGTCGGTCCCTCGCCGAGATGACACCGCTCGCTGCAGAGAACGGTGGTCGGCACATCTTCCATTTCGACGTCGCCGCTCATCGCCCCGCTCCCCCAGGCGACTCTACCGCGGATTGTGTCTCGATTGCGCCGGGATGCGCATGCGTGAAGCGGTAGCGCGTGCTGTGGCGATAAACCTCGCCCGGCCCCAGCCGCGCGGTCGGGAAATCCGGCCGGTTGGGCGTATCGGGCCACGCATGCGGCTCAAGACAGATGGCATCGGACTGCCGATAGAGGCGGCCGCCTTTGCCGGCGGTCGACCCATCGAGAAAATTTCCGGAATAGACCTGCAGGCCCGGTTGGTTGGTGAAGAGTTCGAGCACGCGGCCGGACGCGGGCTCGGCGAGCCGCGCCGCGAAGTGCGGTTCGCTGCTCGTCGGGCCAAGGCAGAAATTGTGATCATAGCCGCGGCCAACGCGGATCTGCGGGTGGTCGTCGCGAATTCGCGCGCCTACCGCAGCGCCGGCGCGGAAGTCGAACGGCGTATCGGCGACCGCGCAGGGCGGCTGCCGCAGCGGGATCGCGCCGGCATCGATGGCAAGGAAATGATCCGCCGCCACGGTCAGGTGGTGATCGAGAATGTTCTGGCCCGAGCGCGCACCGGCCAGATTGAAAAAGCTGTGGTTGGTGAGATTGACAACGGTCGGCCGATCGGTGCGCGCCGTCATGTCGAGCGACAGTTCCATCGGCCCGGTCAATCGCCAGGTCAGCTCCACATCGAGCGTACCGGGATAACCCTGCTCGCCGTCGGCGCTGGTGTAGGCAAGCGTCACCGCCGGACGGTCGCCATCCTCGATCGCGACAATCCGCCAGTTGCGGCGATCGAACCCCTCCGGCCCGCCATGCAGCGCATTGACCCCATTGTTCGCCGCGAGCTGGACCTTCTTGCCGTCGAGCATGAAGCGCGCGCCGGCGATGCGGTTGGCGTAGCGGCCGATGGTGGCCCCGAAGAATTGTCGCCGGGCGAGATAGCCATCCAGGACGTCATGGCCGAGCACAATGTCGTCGCGGCGTCCGGCGGCATCCGGCACCAGCAAAGCCTGCAGCGACGCGCCATAGGTCATGATGCGCGCTTCCAGTCCGCTCGCCGCCTGCAGAACCACGCGCTCCACCTCGCCGCCGTCGGGCAGCATGCCGAAGCGGGAACGCGTAATGCGGGGGACGGCTGTGACGCTCATACCTCAATCCTCAAACGGCTCGATCGTGCGGCGACGCCCCAGCAGGAACGCGTCGGCGACAAGCTGGAGCGGTGCCAGATCGACGTCGCACTCGCCGCTCGCCGCGAGTTCGCGGAAGCGGCGATAGAGCGCGGGATATTCCGCCTTGTCGGCGTCGACGTGCTGCCGATCCCCCACCCTCAACTTCCTGCCGCCGTGCGAAAACGAGACCAGGCCGCCATCGGTCTCGATCTCGATGTCCCAACTCTGCGGACCGGTCTGGCGAAAATCGAACTCGGCCGCGATCTGCAGCCCGCGCGCATCTGACAACGCGAGGCTGACGGCGATCGGTGCATCGCGATTGGCGGGAAATGCCAGATCGGCCGAGGTGACAAACAGGGGTTGCGGCAGAATCCGCGTCAGGATCGAAAGCGCATTGATGCCGGGATCGAACACGCCAAGCCCGCCCGGCTCAAAGATCCAGGCCTGCCCGGGATGCCAGACCCGCACGTCTTCCTTCCAAATGATCCGGACGGAGTTGATCCGGCATCCCGCCAGCCATTGCCGCGCCGGCTCGACCGCCGGCGCGTAACGGGAATGCCATGCGGTGAACAGCGTGCGCCCCGCCGCCCGCGCGGCAGCCGAGAGCGGCGTGATCTCGGCCACGGTGGCGCCCGGCGGCTTTTCCAGCAGCACATGCTTGCCAGCGGCCAATGCGATTGCCGCCTGGGCCTGACGAACCTGCGGCGGCGTGCAAATCGCCACGGCATCGATGTCGGGTCCACCGTGCAACAACTCGACCAGCGTCGCCGCCTGCGGCACGCCCGGCAGCGAGGCAACGGGATCGGCCACCGCAACCAGTTCCACACCCTCGGTCGCAGCAATGGCCGGCACGTGCTGGTCGCGCGCGATCTTGCCGAAACCGACGATGGCGACGCGAAACGGATTCATGACTTTTCTCCAGAACCGAATGCCGGCGAGATCGCGCGCGCAGCGCCTGACGTTGCCAGCGTTCCCTCATGACGCCGCAGCCCGTTATGAATCACCTCGGCCATTGCCGATGAAGCCGCGTCGGCATTGCCGTCAGCGATCGCATCGACAATGCGCTGGTGCCAGAGCAAGACCGTCTCGCGATCCTGCGTCTGGACCGGCGCGCTGAGCAGGAACGAGGCCCGCAACGCCGCCTCGATGACATTGCCGATCGAACGCATGAACAGATTGCCGGAGGCATTGGCGACGGCCAGATGCAAAGCAAGATCGCCGTCGGCAAAACCAGTGGAGTCGGAGGCCTCCGCCCGCATATGCGCCATGCTACGGCGCAGTTCGGCAATGTCTGCCTCGGAGCGGCGGCCGGCCGCGAGCGCGGCGGCGCGCGGTTCGACGGCAAGGCGAATTTCGGCGAGATCATTGAGAAAGCGGCGATCGATGCCGGCATCGAGATGCCAGGCCAGCACATCGGCGTCGAACATGTTCCAGGCGCCGCGCTCGCGCACCACGGTGCCGACCCGGGCCTTGGTGGTGAGCAATCCCTTTGCGACCAGCGTCTTGACGCTCTCGCGCAACACCGGCCGCGATACGCCGAACATCGCCGTGAGTTCGGCATCGCCCGGCACGCGGCTGCCCTCGGCATAACGGCCGGCGATGATGTCGATGCCGATGCTGCGCGCGACCTCGGCGTGGTTGGAATGGGCGCGGCGCGTCGGGATGACGACAAGCCGGGACGTCATGGTTTCCACCCTAACAATTTTGGTATCGAGGCACCTTTTGGTGGTGCTTTGTAGATCAGAGCCACAACATTTTCATGAAAAGCGGGTGATGACTAGTCATATTATTTGACTATTTGGTTGCGCACGTCGTTCCGAAAATCGCGAATTGGAACGTCGAGATCGTCGCGAACCGCGGCGGCTTACACCCCTGCCCGCGCTATTTCTTCGTTGCGCGCTGCAAAAACTGCACGAGCGCAGCGCGGTCCTGTTCGGAACCGATACGCTGCTCCGGCATCTTGGTGCCGGGCGTATAGGCCTGCGGCCCGACCTCGAACAGTTTTGAGACCGTCTCGGGCGTCCAGACGATGTCGAGACGCTTGAGCGCGTCGGAGAAATCGTAACCGGATGCGGTGGCGATACGCCGGCCGAAGATTCCGGAGAGCGTGGGTCCGGCGCGGTTGGCCTGATCAGCGCCCAGCGTGTGGCAGGCGACACAGGCGCGAAAGATCTCCGCGCCGCGATCGCCGGCATAGGCGGCGAGCGGATCGCCTGCCGTCTCCAGCAAAATCGGATCGACCGGTTCGCCGGTCGCTGCATTCCAGCGCCGGATGATGCTGTCAGCGCCGCCCGTGAGCAGCGTGCGGCTATCCGGCATGAAGGCCACCGACCAGACCGGCAGGCCGGGACCGACCAGCGTGCGCGCGAGCGTGCGCGCCTTGCGGTCGATCACCGCAACCGTGCCGCCGATGCCTGCGGCGGCGAGCAGCGCGCCGTCCGGCGAAATCGCAATCGAGATCACCGGCCTTGGCCCTGCGGCAACCTCGCCGGCCGGCGCGCCGCCTGCGGTCAGGAAATAGACCTTGCCGTCCGCGCCGCCGACCGCAATTTCACCGTCCGCGCCTGTGGCCACGGCATTCAGCGGGGTCGGCATCGGAACGACGGCCGGCGCTTGCGCGCCGGACAGTGGCCAGATGCGAACGCTGAGATCGTAACTGACGCTGATCACGGCGCGGCCATCGGCGGTGAACGCGACGCCGTTGACGTTCTGGGTGTGCCCGTCGAGCACGCGCGGCGCGCCGCCGGCCAGCGGCCAAAGCCTGACCGTGTGATCCCATGAGGCCGACGCGAGCGTTGCGCCATCAGGCGATACCGCCAGCGCGGCGATCGGCGCGGTGTGGCCTTCGAGCACCGCATCGGGCTCCGTCTTGCCGAGAGTCCAGATCGCAATGCGGCCATCCGCGCCGGCGGTCGCGGCACGCCCCGGGCTCAGCAGTGCGACGGCGTTGACGGCGTCGGCGTGGAAGCGAAGCACCTGCTCGGCGGCATTGCGCGCCAGCGACCAGCGGATCGCCGTCGAATCAAAACTGCCGGAGATCGCGGTCTGCCCGTCGGCCGCTATCGCCAGCGCCCGCACCGGCCCGCCGTGCCCGCGCAGTTGCGCGACGGCCTCCGTGGTGCCCGCAGCCAGCGCGACCGACAAGGCGGCAACAATCGCAAACGCCGATAGCATAACCCTGGCGAATGAGCCGATTGCGGCCATGCGTTGCTGCATCCGCATCGCCTTCAGCGCACGCCCGGCCTGTCGCGATCGAGCCCCTTGGCCTGGAGGTCGTCCAGGTAAGCCTGCAAGCGTGGCTCGGCGTTCTCGCCGAGGTCGCGCAGGAACGCCCATGAATAGATGCCGGTCGAATGCATGTCGTCGAATCCCAGTCTGACGGCGTAGTTGCCGACAGGATCGACGGAAAGAATGGTCACATTGCGTTTGCCGCCGACCGTCTTGCGCTCGGCTTCGGAATGCCCCTGCACCTCGGCCGACGGGCTTGTCACCCGGAGCAGTTCGGCGGACAAGTCAAAAGTGCGGCCGTCGTCAAAGGCAACGTGCAGCGAACGGCGGTCCTTCGGCAGGCGGATTTCGACCGGCCACGCCAGCGTCACGTCGGGCACGCGCACCGCCGGCGTCAGCTCGGGCCGATCAGGTTGTTGCCGGGATCGCCCACCCTGGCGCCTGACGTCGTGAACGCGACCGAGCTTGGCTCCTGGATCTTGTTGAGCACCATCGCGACGCTGACGGCGGCGAGAATGGCGAATGCCACAGCCAGAACAAAGGATTTCATGTCACTTCCTCAGGTTTGACGAGGCCAACGGATCACTCGGCCGGCACGGCGTGCGGCGTACGGTCGGACGGCGCGCCAGACTTCTTGTGCTGTTCCTCGACCCAGAGCGCGTGATGCTCCTTGGCCCAGTTGAGATCGACCTCGCCGGTCCCCATCGCATCGAACGCGCCCTCCATGCCGATCGAGCCGATATAGATGTGCGCCAGCATCGCGGCGATGAACAGCATCGCGATCACGGCGTGGATGATGGTCCAGAACTGCAGCTCCGTGACGTTATCGGGCAGATAGGGAAACAGCAGGAACCAGCCGGACACCGACATCAGCGCGCCGCCGATGATCACGATCCAGAAAATGCCCTTCTGGCCGGCGTTGAAGCGCCGCGCTGGCGGATGCTTGCCGTTGGCGAGAATGCCGCCGCCCTGCTTGATCCACTCCAGATCGACCTTGGCCGGAATGTTGTCCTTGATCCAGATCAGGAACATAACGACGAGGCCCAGCATGAACGGGAACGCCAGATAGTTGTGCGCGAGCTTGGCCCAGGCCGACATGGCCGAAAAGGCGTCCGCGCCGAACAACGGCAGGATCAGCGTGCGGCCGAAGCTGACATTCAGGCCCGACAGCGCAAGGATGATGAAGCAGCTCGCCGTCAGCCAGTGGGTGAAGCGTTCAAAACTGGCAAAGCGCAGGATCGTCCGCCCCGAAAGGCCCTGGTGCACGCGAATCCGGCCGCGCATCATCAGGAAGATCGCCAGCACGGCCAGCATGCCGAGAATGGCAATGCCGCCGATCCACGGCAGCTTGCTGCGATGGAAGTCGCGCCAGTCGCGCCCGGCAGGCTGGATCAGGTTGGCGGCGTTCCGGTCAGGGATCGAAATGCGGCCGGTGATCTTGTCGCCCTCCTTCAGCGCATTCAGGAGCTTGTCCTCCTGCACCGCCTCGGCGGTCGGCTTGAAGGATAGCTGGGCCGTGGCAGGTTGTGCGACCACCACCAGCAGCGCGAATGCGGCGAGCAGCGCCTTGAAACCGGCGAGATTGAGAATTGAAGATGAGCTTGGCATGTGCACAACGCCCCTTAGGTTATTGGAATTAGGCAAGTGCCGCCGCGCCGGGGCGTGGCGGCCTTGGGATCAGCCGGTCGGTGAATCGGCGTAAGCCGTCTTCCAGCCCCACATGCCGGAGCCGTAACCGCGCTTCATCACCCGCTCCTTGTAGATCTCGGCGATGATCGCGCCGTCACCCGCGAGCAGCGATTTGGTCGAGCACATCTCGGCGCAGATCGGCAGTTTGCCTTCGGCGAGGCGATTGGCGCCGTATTTGGCGTATTCGGCCGGCGTCGAATCGGCTTCCGGGCCGCCCGCGCAATAGGTGCACTTGTCCATCTTGCCGCGCGATCCGAAATTGCCGACCTTCGGATATTGCGGCGCGCCGAACGGACAGGCGTAGAAGCAATAGCCGCAACCGATGCAGAGGTCCTTGGAGTGCAGCACCACGCCGTCGGCCGTGGTGTAGAAGCACGACACCGGACAGACCGCGGCGCACGGCGCATCCGTGCAGTGCATGCAGGCCATGGAGACCGAGCGTTCGCCGGGCTTGCCGTCGTTAATGGTGACGACGCGGCGCCGGTTGATGCCCCACGGCACTTCATGTTCGTTCTTGCAGGCCGTCACGCAGGCATTGCACTCGATGCACCGGTCGGCATCACACAGAAATTTGACGCGAGCCATGATCTATTCTCCTCTCACGCCGCTTGGATCTGGCACAGGGTCACTTTGCCCTCGTGCATGCCGGTCACCGGGTCGTAGCCGTACGAAGTGATGGTGTTGACGCTTTCGCCGAGCACGATGGGATCGGCCCCCTTCGGATATTTACTGCGCTGGTCGACACCCTGGAACCAGCCGGAGAAGTGGAACGGCATGAACGCCACGCCCTTGCCGACACGGTCGGTTACCAGCGCCTTGACGCGGGCCTTCGAGCCGCCTTCCGGTCCCAGCACCCAGACCCAGCCGCCATCCTTGATGCCGCGTTCGGCGGCGTCCGAGGTGTTGACCTCGACGAACATGTCCTGCTGCAACTCGGCAAGCCACTTGTTCGACCGGGTTTCTTCGCCGCCACCTTCGTATTCGACCAGACGTCCTGAGGTGAGGATGATCGGGAATTGCTTGGCAAGTCCCTTGTCCACCGCGGCCTTCTGGACCGAGAAGCCGAGATTGGCCATGCGAAACTGACGCCCGTCCGGGCGCGTCGGGTATTTCGCGACAAGATCGGGCCGCGCCGTGTAGATCGGCTCGCGATGGACCGGCACTGGATCTGGCAGATTCCACGCCACCGCGCGCGCCTTGCCGTTGCCATACGCCATCACGCCATGTTCGAGCGTGACGCGGATGATGCCGCCCGACAGATCGACCGCCCAGCCGACGGTATCGGGATTGTTGCCGCCGATCTTCTGGATCGTCGCCAGTTCGGCCTCGGTAAGTTCCTTGTCCCAGCCGAGTTTCTTGAGCACACCGTAGGTGAACTCGGGATAGCCGTCGGTCAGTTCGGAGCCCTTGCTGTAGGAACCTTCGGCCAACAGGTTGACGTTCTTCACCGAGCCGTCCGGCTGCTTCTCCTCGTACACCACGCCGAAACGGGCGCGGAACGTGCCGCCGCCGTCCTTGGCGTGCAGGTTTGTGTTGTAGAGCGTATGCGTGCCCGGATGCTTGATCTGCGGGGTGCCCCAGCACGGCCACGGCAGGCCGTAATAGTCACCGCCGATCTCGGGTTCGTCGGCCTTGGCGCGCAGCGTCACCAGGTCGAACTTGCCCTGGTTGTTCATGTGCACCTTCAGCCGCTCCGGCGACTGGCCGGAATAGCCGGTCGAGAAGCCGCCGCGGTTGATTTCCCGCAGCACGTCCTCAGGTACCGGACGGTTGTTCTCCACCTTGATGTTCTTGAACATCCGGTCGGCAAAGCCGAGCTTCGACGAAAGCCGGTAGATGATCTCGTAATCGTCCTTCGATTCGAAGATCGGCTTGACGACCTGTTCGCCCCACTGGATCGAACGGTTGGAAGCCGTGCGCGAGCCCGAAGTCTCGAACTGGGTACAAGCCGGCAACAGGTACGTGCCGTTCTTGCGGTCCGAAATCGCAGCAAACGTCGTTGGATGCGGATCGGCAACCACCAGCAATTCGAGCTTTTCGAGGCCCTTCACCATTTCCGTCATGCGCGGGATGGTGTTGCCGCCGTGGCCCATGATGACCACGCCCTTCACGACGTCGCGCTGATCGACATCGTCAGGGTTGGCCAGCGTGGCGTCGAACCAGCGGGTCCACGGGATACCCGGCAGTTCCATGTTCTGCTTGCGGGTGCGCGCCGGACGGCCCGACTTCGCCGGCACCTCGTCGAAGCGCGCCTGCAAGTAGTCGTACTCGACTTCCCAGACGCGCGCCCAGTGCTTCCAGGCGCCTTCGACCAGGCCGTAATAGAGCGGCAGCGTCGTGATATCGAGGCCGATATCGGTCGCGCCCTGCACGTTGCAGTGGCCGCGGAAGATGTTGGCGCCGCCGCCGAATGTGCCGACATTGCCGGTCGCCAGCAGCAGATTGCAATACGCACGGACGTTGGCGGTGCCGACGGTGTGCTGGGTGCCGCCCATGCACCAGATGAAGGTCGCGGGCTTTTGCTTGGCGAAGGTTTCAGCGACCTTCTTGACCTGTTCGCCGGGAATCCCGGTGACGCGCTCGACTTCTTCGGGCGTCCACTTCGCGACTTCGGCGCGGATCTGGTCCATGCCGTAGACGCGCTGCTTGATGAATTCCTTGTCTTCCCAGCCATTGTTGAAGATGTGGTGCAGCATGCCCCAGATCACCGCGATGTCGGTACCGCTGCGGAACCGGACGTATTCGGTGGCATGGGCCGCGGTACGGGTGAAGCGCGGGTCGAGCACGAACACGTTGGCGCGGTTGGTCTCCTTGCCGGTCAAAATGTGCTGCAGTGAAACAGGATGCGCTTCGGCGGCATTCGAGCCCATGAAGACGATGGTCTTCGAATTCCGGATGTCGTTGTAGGAATTGGTCATCGCGCCGTAGCCCCAGGTATTGGCGACGCCGGCGACGGTGGTGGAGTGGCAGATGCGGGCCTGATGGTCGATCGAGTTGGTGCCCCAGAACGCCGCGAATTTGCGGAACAGATAGCCGCCTTCGTTGGAGAATTTCGCAGAGCCCAGCAGGTAGACCGAGTCGGCGCCGGACTTGGCGCGGATCTCGAGCATCTTGTCGCCGATCTCGTTGATGGCCTGGTCCCACGCGATCTTCTGCCACTCGCCGTTGACGAGTTTCATCGGGTACTTCAGCCGGCGATCACCGTGAACGAGTTCGCGGACCGAAGCGCCCTTGGCGCAATGCGAACCGCGGTTGATCGGGCTGTCCCATGCCGGCTCCTGGCCGACCCAGACGCCGTTCTGCACTTCGGCAATCACGGTGCAGCCGACCGAGCAATGCGTGCAGATGTTCTTTTTGATTTCCGTCGGCGCTCCGACGATCTTCGGCCCGGCCTGCGCCTTGCGCACCGATCCGAGCGGCATCAGTCCGATCGCGGCGCCCGCCCCCGCGGCGAGGCCGGAACGTCGCAAGAACGTGCGGCGGTCGAGAACGCCAGACGCGAGGCCGGCGGCGATGCCCTGCAAACGCGCCCTGCCCGCGGATCCGTCTTTTCGCTTCATCAACATGAGCGTTGTCCCATCAATAGCGGTTGACGCGATAGTAGTTCTTGACGTGATCGGTTTCCTTGTAGCGCGCCTTGACGCGCTCGGCCTGCGACTCGTCCGCAACCGCCTCGCCGCCGGCGAGCGGCACAACGGCAGCCGCTGCGACCGCCGATCCGCCCATCAAGAACAGGCTGCGCCGATCCACGACCGCGGCCGGTGGCTTGATCTTGCCTTCAGATGGCTTGCTCATTGCGATCTCCTTTTCCACGTTACCTGTCGCCATCACTCGGACAGCGTAAAGGCCTCGGATTCCAGTTCCATAAAGACGCGACCGGCGCGACCGACGGTGCGGTAGAAGCGCGCTGTCGGCGACATTTCGAGATCGGCGAACATCCGTGACGCCCACGGCTTGAGATGCCGCTCGAAAAAACGCATCTGTTCGGCGAACTCGGCTTCGAAGTCGTTGCGCGCGAGACCCGCCATCACCTCAAGCAGGATCGCGATGTGATCTTCCGGCTCCCGCGAGGTGCCGGCGCGCTCGATTCCGAGCGCATCCAGGTCTGCGCGCACCCGCGCCAGCGGTCGCTCGTGCAGGAAGCCGGTCAGATAGTAGGAGGCGTAGGGAAGCAGTTCGCCGCGACCGAGGCCGATAAAGAGGTCGAAGAATTCCTTGCTGACGGCGCGATCGTCAGTCGCCGCAGCTGCTGCAGCGAGTTCGATATGCGCCATACCGAGATCGGACGCGTCGCCCTTCAGCGTCGCCACACGCCGGAGCGTGTCGGCGTCAGGCGCCTTGCCCAGCAGTAACGACAGCAGGCCGTATTCCGCTGCGCGCAATTGATCGATCTCATCGACCTCGATGTGCGATTTCACCTGATCCTCGGGTGTTCCGTATAGATCGGGACGCAGCACGAAGCGCCCGACCTGCGTCAGAGCCTCGACGGCAAGAACGCGCTCCGCCGGAATGCGCGACCACGCCGAAACCGACGGCTGCGCAATGCCCAGTTTACGCGCCAGCGACCCCACGCCACCCGCTGTCTTGATAGCTAGTTCCAGCCCGGCATCACGCATGGTGGTACCGATTCTCCTGCCGCACTCGCGCCCGCCCGTGTCCCCAGGCAAACAAACTTAGAATTGGAATTATTCCAAGCTGAGAGTTTCTAACATAGGCTGTGCCTATGTCCGCAGAAACTTTTGTCTAACGATCGGTTTTGCGGTGCCATGACGTCGCAGCGATTGTTGCGGCGCAACAGTTCCCATCTGCGGAGATTGTTCGGGCGACATTGATTCGCCGTTATCGTCATCGGCCGTTGAAATGGCTTTATTTTCCGGCGCATCCGTCTCATTCACGCGCCCGATAGACTCTTCCGACAGATCGGATGCAGATGGTCCGGAGCGAGAAACCGCGACGTCTTCCAAAGAATTCGAGTCAGAATTGATCGTTTCGGCCGCAGGTTTACCCATGATCTGCGACACCAGCCGGGCCACATCGACGCCCGCATCAAGTTCACCGCCACCGGGAACCCCGCCTGGCGCATTCCAGTCATAAGCGTATTCGAGCGCTGGGCTGACGTAATTGCGAATCGCGGGGTCCAGCGCCCATGATTTTCGCAAGGCTGCATTTCGCAAATGTTCGGGCACCCCGTTGCGCAGAAATGCCGTGATGTCGGTGCTTCCGGTCAGCTCTTCGAGCTTCGGCAAGGTCGATAGATCGAATTGCGGCGCGACATCCTGCCCTTCCGGTTCGGGTGAGCCCGATGATTCGGCATTTTCGACCGCTTGCGCGTCCGGCTTTGGCTCCGGCTGCTTTGCCTCCTGCTTGCGCTGCGACCAGCGCGCCAGAAAGCTGCGATCGGAATCGTCAGGGCCACTCATCGGCGTCCCGTCCCTTCGTCCGACCGCCCGTCCGGCACGCGCGGCCGCTCGCCCGTCGCGCGATCCCGCTTGCGCTTGTGGAACACGCGCTCGACATGGAACCGGTCGACATAGGCAGCGACCCATGATGCGATCTCGGGCGGCATCGGCACGGTGCCGATCACGTCGCAGCCGCTTTCGAACATCGCCTCTCCTTCGGTCGGGTCGGCAGTCACTTTCGTCAGCTCGAGTTCGGCGCCGCCTTCCTGGCGCCGCAGCGCTACCCAGATGCGCGGCGCGCCATCGGCGAGGTTATCGCGATAATTCGCCGTTTCCGCGCTGAACAGCTCGATGCTGGCTGCGCCGGCATAATAGGTCGTGGTATCGGCCTCGGTGGACAACACGGTCCAGGGCGCGGTGGCGGGGACCTCATCCAGGATCAGCGCCGGCGACCACAATTCGTCGATCCAGGGATTGTCGACCGAACGACGCCGCACCACCACGCCGACCTCGCGGGATGCCTCTGTCATTGCCATTTTCGACCCTCTCTTCGGTGGATCATGTGGCGGTCGCAGCCGCCAGTGGAAGACCCGCGATCAGATTTTGCGGCTTCAGTCTGACCACCTTGTCCGCGCCCATGGCAAGGATGAGGTAGACCGGCTTGGCGCCAACCCGCTCATCCACCAGCCTCGCATCTTCGAAGCTCAGGCGCATCAACGCCACGATGCGTTCGGCAACGCCGCCATCCATCCGCTCGCCGCGCCAAAGCGCATTGCCGATCCGCGTCGCTTCGCTGTCGAGGCCGATAAACCAGCGCCAGTCGCGATCCTCGATCGACGCCGTGGTTTCGACGTTGACGGCGACGCCGAGCAGATGTGCGATCCAGCGCTCGATGACCCGGCATAGCGCGGCACGCGCCTTCGCGTTACCACCGAGATTCATCACCATCGCGTGCGCGTCCGACCGCGACCAGTAGGTCCACGCGTTTTCGTCGTCCATCACGTCCATCTCGCCGAATGTCTTCGGCTGTTGCAGCATCGCCGTCAGCGGCGATGAATGCAGGTCGTGCCGGGCAAGCTGCTCGGCCTCGATCACTTCCGCATCGGCCAGCAGCAGCGTGCCGTCGTGAACGGCCGCCAGCTGGCTGCGATAGAACAATTCCGCCGCGCGCAGCGTATAGGGATCCTCGCAGCCTTCGAGGGCGTTGCGCAGGATCAGGTGGCAGAGTTGCGACAGGAAGATCGGCGGCAGGTCGCCGGCCCCCTTGCGGGCCAGCGCGACATAAACCGACTCGAGCGACGGCGCCGCCAGCAGCCGATCGCGAAAGCTCATCATGAAGGACCAGTTTTCGCGTGCATCAGCGTCGGCGAGCCGCTCGATGTCCGCGCCCGACACGGCGCGCAGCGGGTCGGCCATCAGGCTGGCATGCAGATCGCGCTCGGCATCGCAGGCGTCCGCCGGCGGCATCAGTTCAGGCCGCGCCAGATAGGCCATGACGAGTTCAGGCGTCGCAACCAGGCCGCCGTGATCAGCGCGACGCGTGAGATGATGGCCCGAGGCGACCCAGAATTCTCTCATGTGCGATCCGTCGTGCTGGCGCCGGTCCTGATCAGCCCGCGAAGATCGACCTCTTCGGCAGGTTCAACATCGCCTTCCACTTCATGGAAGGTAAAGGCGCTGGCATGGGTGTGCAACCGGTCGGCATCTACCGCATCGGAGCGAGGTTTAAGCGTACGAAAGCGTTCGTGGATTTCACCGTTTTCGACACTGCGCTGTACAGCGAGGATCGTCTGCAGCGGATGATGACACAGCGAGCCTGCGAAAGCGATCTCCTCCTCGGCCGCAAGCCGCCCCGCATTTGCATCGGGCGCGCCGAACTTCTCCATCAATTGCCTGGCCAACCGTTCGATCATCGTCTCCCGCTCCGCTTCCGTCGCTTCGGTGACGATGGCAAGCGTCGACCACCCGAGGCTATCGATGCCGAGAAAGCCCGAACGCAGCGCCACGCGCTGCTTCTGTTCGAGCGCGGCCGGATCGCGGTTCCAGAACACAAAGGCACCGGAAACCGCCCATTCGCCGGGTTCGGCTGCCCGCGCGAACACGAACGTATCCGACGGATCGAGCCTGATGGTTCGCGGAAACTTCAGCATGTCCGCCTCATCCGAGTTTCGGACCGCGCGCCTGCGCATCATACCAAGTGGCGCGTCGAAGCGCATCCACAAGACTGCTTCGCGCCGGCGCTTCGCGACCGGCCGGCAGGCTGACCAGGAGGTCGCCGTTGACGTCGATGCCTCTGATCTCGCCGGCCTTGTGCTTGGGAAGCCGCTCCAGATAATCCCGCGCGACCGCCTCGAAACCGCGCTCCTTCCAGCGGTCAAATGCGGCCATCAGATGGCGGGCAAAACTCTCGATGATGGCATCGGTATCGACCATCTCGAAACCTTCACCCAGCAACGACACCCCGGAAGCCGCCTGCACCTCCGGAACATGCGCCATGTCGGCAGCACGCAGGATCACGCCGAAAACCAGCCATTCGGGTATGCCGTCTTCGGTGCATTCGGCCGGCCAGCCCAACCGTCCGCCACCGAGCAATCCGGTGTCGAAACGGACCGCATCCGGCCAGTCGAACAAAACCTCCCGCTCTGGCGGACAATGGGCGGCAATTGCGTCGGCCAGCGCGTTCATGCCGGCAAACAACGCCCGGCGCGCCGAGCGCAGCGGTTCGTCAGGTTCGAGCACCACCGCAAACTCGACCAAATCGTAGCGGCGCACCCACACCAATGTTCCTGCGCCCGCCTCCGCCGCGATCTCGCAGGCATGCGCAAAGGCATCGCCGAGCTCGCGCAACGCGACCAAAGTATAACCGGGGGGCAGATCGAGCACCTGTTCCGTATCCGCTGGACGAGCGATCACGAAAAACTATTCCCTCATTGCTTGATGGGTCGCAGGTATATGCTACGCCACCCAAGCGGCCATTGTATCTTGCGGATGTCTCTCCGAGCGGTTACCGCAGAACCGTGGGATCAGGCAATCGGGTTTAGGGCATTAAAAATGAGTGCGGCGTCTCGCCTCCTGATTTGCAGTTGCGAGAAGACCATGCCGCTCGACGCGGAAGCGATCGGCCGTGGCTGCCCGGCCGGAATCGCGCAAGCGAATCAGCTTTGCGGCCTCGACCTCGACCTTTTCAAGCAAGCGCTTGCAGACGGCGCGCCGATCACGGTGGCCTGCACCCAGGAAGAGCCGCTATTCCGGGAAGTCGCGGAGAATAGCCCGCAAGCGAACCTCACCTTCGTCAACATTCGCGAGACCGGCGGCTGGTCGAAGGATGCCGCCGCTGCGGGACCAAAAGCCGCGGCGCTGATTGCCGCAGCGGACGAGGAGATGCCGCCGATCTCGCTGGTGACGCTCGAAAGCAGCGGCGTCGCGTTGATCTATGGCCGCGACGAGATCGCGATCGAGGCGGCGCAGCGTCTCGCCGATCGCCTCGACATCACCGTTCTTCTGACCAGGCCGGGTGACGTGACACCGCGCCGGACCAACGAATTTCCGGTGCTCAAGGGCACGATCCGGAACGCGCGCGGACATCTCGGGCAGTTCGAACTTGCGATAGACGATTATGCGCTGCCATCGCCGTCCTCGCGCGCCAAACTCGTATTCGGCTCTCCCCGCAACGGGGCGACCTCGACCTGCGATCTGATCCTCGATCTCTCGGGCGGCCTCCCGTTGTTTCCCGCACACGAGCTGCGCCCCGGCTATCTGCGCGCCGATCCCCGCGACAAGGCGGCCGTCGAGCGCGCGATGGCCGACGCCGGCGCGCTGGTCGGCACCTTCGACAAGCCGCGCTTTATCGATTTCGAGCCGTCGCTCTGCGCCCATTCGCGCTCGTCCATCACCGGATGCACGCGCTGTCTCGACCTTTGTCCGACCGGCGCGATCACGCCTGACGGCAACGCGGTCGCGATCGACGCCAATGTCTGCGCCGGTTGCGGCTCCTGCGCATCGGTGTGCCCAACCGGCGCGGCATCCTACGCGTTGCCGAGCGCTGACGCCTTGATGCGGCGGATGCGGACGCTGCTGCAGACCTATCGGAAGGCGGGCGGACACGACGGCGTCGTGCTGTTTCACGACGGCGAGCACGGCGAGGAAATCATCGAAGCGCTGGCGCGGTTCGGTGACGGCCTGCCGGCCAACGTGTTGCCGCTGCGCGTCAACGAGATGACGCAGCTCAGCCCGGAGCTGATCGCCGCTGTCTTTGCCTATGGCGGCAGCGGCGTCGCGTTGCTGACGCGCGCAAAACCGCGTCACGATATCACGGCGCTGCGACGCGCGGTCGAAACCGCAGATCGCGTCGTCAGCGCGCTCGGTTTCGGCAACGGCATCATCCGGATCATCGAGACCGACGATCCTGACGCGTTGCGCGCCAGGCTGGATACGGCGCCTCGCGGCGTCGCGACGGCAAAGCCGGCCGGCCTCTTGCCGCGCGGCGCCAAGCGCGGCGTGCTCGAGACGACGTTTCGCGAGCTTCACCTCGCCGCGCCCACGCCGGTCGATGTTGTGCCGCTGGCCCCGGGCGCGCCGTTCGGCACGGTGAAACTGGATGTCGAGGGCTGCACGCTGTGCCACGCCTGCGTCACCGCCTGCCCGACCGGCGCGCTGTCCGACAATCCCGACCGCGCCATGCTGCGCTTTACCGAGAGCCTTTGCGTGCAATGCGGGCTCTGCCAATCCACCTGCCCGGAGAAGGTTATCACCATCGAGCCACAGCTCGACTTCCAGGCCTGGAACAGCCCGCAACGCGTGCTGAAGGAGGAAGAGCCGTTCCACTGCGTCGCATGCGGCAAACCGTTCGGCACCAAAAGCTCAATCGACCGCGTGCTGGCGAAACTCAGCGAGAAGCACTGGATGTTCCACGGCGCAAACGCCAGGCGTCTCGACGTCATCAAGATGTGCGCGGACTGCCGTGTCGAAGCGGTGGTGAATGAGAGTTTCGATCCCCACGCGGCGCCGCAACGACCGCCCGTCATGACGACGGAGGATTATCTGCGCGCGCGCGATGTGAAGAAGGACGATCCGCTTGGATCGTGAGCAACCCGTGTCCGCACCCCCTCCCAGTCGCCAAGCCCGCGCGACGTCGAAGGCCTCAGGCCTTCCCGGCGTCAAGCACGTCATCGCGGTCGCCTCCGGCAAGGGCGGCGTCGGCAAGTCCACCACCTCCTGCAATCTCGCGCTCGGCTTTGCCGCGCTGGGACTGAAGACCGGCATTCTCGATGCCGATATCTACGGTCCGTCGCAACCAAGGCTGTTCGGCCTGCGCGGCAAACCGCGGCAGATCGGGCCGCGCATGCTGGAGCCGTTGGAGCGCTTCGGCGTCAAGGTGATGTCGATCGGCTTTCTGGTCGAGGAAGACAGCGCCATGATCTGGCGCGGGGCGATGGTGATCTCGGCGATCACGCAGATGCTGCGCGAGGTGGCGTGGGGCGATCTCGACATTCTCGTCGTCGACCTGCCGCCGGGCACCGGCGACGCGCAGCTCACCATGGCGCAACAGGTGCCGCTGGCCGGCGCCGTCATCGTCTCGACGCCGCAGGACATCGCGCTGATCGACGCCCGGCGCGGCATTGCGATGTTCGAGAAGGTGAGCATTCCGATCCTCGGCCTGATCGAAAACATGTCGAGCTTCTGCTGCCCGACCTGCCATCACGTCACGCCGATCTTCGGCCACGGCGGCGCGCGGAGCGAAGCGATGCTCCGCGGCATTCCCTATCTCGGCGAGATCCCGCTCGACATGCAGATCCGCCAGACCTCCGACGACGGCCGTCCGATCGTCGCGATCGAACCCGACGGCGTCCACGCGCAACATTATATCGGCATCGCGCGCGAGATCTGGACCGCGATCGTCACCGGCGCGGCGCACCGGCCGCCGCCGCGCATCGTCATCGAGTAGAGGCGCTAGATCATGATCTTATCGGAAAACCGGTTTCCACTTTTCCGGATCGTGCACTAACGCGCCTCCTCGAACCCGCCGAGTACCGCGGTGAGGTTGGCGCCGAGGATATCGGACAGATAGCCACCCTCCTGCACGAAGACGGTGGGAAGGCCCAGCCGGGCGATCGCAGCACCGATGCGGCGGAAACCTGGTGTCGTCACCGCAAGGCCGGCGAGCGGATCGCGTTCCGAAGCATCGAGACCGAGCGCCACCACGAGCGCCCCGGGTGCGAACGCGCGGATGGTTTTTTCTGCGTCACCCATAGCCTTCATATAGTCGTCATCGCCGGTGCCCTTCGGCAAGGGAATGTTAAGATTGGTTCCAAGGCCGGGGCCCGCGCCCCGCTCATGCGCATATCCCCAAACGTAGGGATAGAAGAACACGGGATCGGCATGGATCGACACCGTGAGCACGTCCGCCTGTTCGTAGAAGATTCCCTGCGTGCCGTTGCCGTGATGCACGTCGACATCGAGAATCGCGACCCGCTCATGCTTCAGCTTAAGGTGAGAAGCCGCGACGGCGCTGTTGTTCAGAAAGCAGAATCCGCCCGCGACATCACGAAAGGCATGGTGACCGGGCGGCCGGCACAGCGCGTAAACCGCGTCTTCGCCGTCCATGACGAGTTGGGCGGCCGTGGCGGCCACGTCGGTTGCCGCGCAGGCTGCGGCCCAGGTGCCGGGACCGATCGGACATCCTGTGTCGGCCGTGTGCCAGCCGAGCCGGCCGACGATGTGGGTCGGATAAGTGGCGTCATGGCGAACCGGATGCACGTTGGCGATCATTTCAGGGCCGGAATCGCCGAGCGCGCGCCAGGCCTCCCACGCCTCCTCCAGAAAGCGAAGATATTCGGGGCTGTGAACCCGCGACCGCGGGCCCTGCCCGAAAACGGTCGGCGCGATTAGATCGTGCTTGCCGGCCTTCAGCCCCGCCAGCAGCCGGTCGGCGCGCTCTGGCTGCTCGGTGGTGCGCTGGACGACGCCGCGCACCAGGAAGAATTGCGGATCGTGGCTGCGATGCAGTTCGGTATATACGGCCTTCACACGGTTACTCCGTTGGTTGGAAACAAGATCCCGCTCGGGTGTGCGACGACATTGCCGGCGGACGGCGCGAGCTCCCGCACCAGTTTGCCGACTTCGCGCCAAGCGTGACCGATATGATAATCGACATAGGCGGTGATGCGTTCGGGATGACCGGCCTCGATCGCGGCCAGCAGCGGCTCATGCGTGCGCGCGATCTCATGCGGATCGTCGTACAGGCGGCCGATCAATCCGATCACCATGCGCAGCTCCGCCGCGAGATCATCGAACAGCCGAAGCAGCCGCCGATTATCGGCGATTTCAAAGATCAGTCGGTGAAAGCGATAATCCTCCTCCACCTGCCGCGCCGGATCGTCGAGATCGGCGGTCTTGTGCAGAACGTCGATTTGCCGTCGCAGCACGTCGCGGGACTGCGGCGTGAGATTGCGCGCCGCCAGCACGCCGGCGTGCCGTTCGATGCAAATGCGCAAATCGTAGATCTCGTCGATGTTCCTGACTTCGAGCTTGCGCACAAAGAAGCCTCGCCGCGGGCTTGCGACCAGCAACCCCTGCTTCTCCAGCAGCCGCGCCGCCTCCCGTACCGGGGCGCGGCTGACGCCCAGTTCGCGGGCAATGCCTGCCTCCACCACCTTGGAGCCGGGAGGCAGCCGCCCCTGAACAATGGCCTGCATCAGCATGCGGGCGATCTGGCCGACCAGATCGCTGTCGGCAAGGGCCGGTAATCCAACAGGAAGCGACATGGGGCGCATCGGCTAAACCTGCGTCATCTCTTGACTATTTTTTGATCGTCGATTGTCGACACTTTAATCTTGTCCAAATGCTGCGTCGCACGCAAGCTGAAAAAATGGAAAATGGATTTAGGCGAAAATGACCAGCGCAGCCCACACCACCGCAAAGGCATGGCCGGCGGCGGCCGACCAGACTCTCCAGATCAGGATCGACCTCGCAGCCGCGTACCGGCTGATTCACCGGCTCGGCCTCGACGACAGCATCTACACCCACATCTCCGCCCGTCTGCCGGGCCGGCAGGACCGCTTCCTCATCAATCCCTATGGCCTGCGCTTCGAGGAAGTCACAGCATCCAACCTGGTGACGGTCGATCTGGACGGAAACGTCATCGACGACCCCATGGGTCTCGGCATCAACCCGGCCGGCTTCACGATTCACAGCGCGATCCATGCCGCGCGACATGATGCGATCTGCGTCCTGCACACGCACACCGTGGCCGGCATCGCGGTTGCCTGCCAGAAGCGGGGCCTGTTGCCGCTCAATCAATGGTCGCTGCAGTTCACCGACTGCCTCGCCTATCACGACTACGAAGGTATCGCGCTTGATCTCGACGAACGTGAGCGCCTCGTCGCCGATCTCGGCGACAAGTTCGTCATGGTGCTGCGCAGCCACGGCATGCTGACCTGCGGGCGCTCCGTCGCCGAGGCCTTCAAGCTGATGCACAATCTGGAACGCTCCTGCCGCGCCCAGCTCGCCGTGCAGTCGTCCGGCGCCGAAGTCATCGAGCTGTCCGCAGCGGTCGCCCGCAAGACGGCCGGCCAATACGCCAGCTTCTACGACGCGATCGAAACCAGTGGCGTTCCCGACAGCGAATGGGCCGCCTTCAAGCGAATGCTCGAGCGTACCGATCCCGACTTTGCGAACTGATCGAGGCGCCCTCGACATTTGAGGGCGCAGAAAGCTCCTTTTCTTTAAACGAGGTATGTAATGTCCAAGCGTAAGATCTTGATGAGCCTCGCGGCGACGTTTCTCTTGAGCACCGCAGCCTTGGCCGAGGGGCCGAAGGCAGGCGGCGTCGTCAATGCCGTGATTCAGCCGGAACCACCGAGCCTGATGGTCGGCCTGGTCCAGAACGGCCCGACCCAGATGGTGGCCGGCAACATCTATGAAGGCCTGCTGCGCTACAGCCCCAAACTCGATCCCTTGCCCGGCCTCGCCGAGAGCTGGACGGTCAGCGCGGATGGCAAGACCTACACGTTCAAGCTGGTCAAGGGCGCGACCTGGCATGACGGCAAGCCGTTCACCTCGGCGGACGTCCTGTTCTCGATCGAATTCCTCAAGCAGACCCACGCACGCGCCCGCGGCAATCTGGTGCAACTCGACAAGGTCGAGGCGCCGGATGAATCGACGGTGGTCTTCACGCTGAAGCAGCCGTTCGGTCCCTTCATCGGCATCTTCGAGGTCGGCTCGCTGCCGATGGTTCCGAAGCACATCTATGACGGCACCGATTTCAAGACCAACCCGGCCAACAACACGCCGGTCGGCACCGGCCCCTTCATGTTCAAGGAGTGGCAGAAGGGCTCGTTCATCAAGCTGGTCAAGAATCCGAACTACCACGTCAAGGGAAAGCCCAACATCGACGAGATCTACTGGCATGTGATTCCCGACGCCGCCGCGCGCTCGGTCGCCTACGAGACCGGCAAGGTGGACGTGCTGCCGGGCGGCTCGGTGGAAAATTTCGACGTGCCGCGCCTGAGCAAGCTCAAGAACACCTGCGTCACCGGCGCCGGCTGGGAATTCTTCAGCCCGCATTCCTGGCTCTGGCTCAACAACCGATCCGGCCCCACCGCGAACAAGAAATTCCGTCAGGCGCTGATGTTTGCGATCGATCGCAACATGGCCAAGGACGTGGTCTGGAACGGCCTCGGCAAGGTCGCCACCGGCCCGTCGGGCTCGACGATCAAGTACTACACGGGTGCGGTGCCGACATACGATTACGATCCGGCCAAGGCGAAGGCGCTGCTCAAGGAAGCCGGCTACAACGGCGAGAAGCTGCGCATGCTGCCTCTGCCCTATGGCGAGACATGGCAGCGCTGGGCCGAAATGGTTCGCCAGAACCTGCAGGACGTCGGCATCAACGTCGAGATGGTCGCGACCGACGTCCCCGGCTGGAATCAAAAAGTCAGCGAGTGGGACTACGACATCGCCTTCACCTACCTCTATCAGTATGGCGATCCCGCGCTCGGTGTCGGCCGCAACTACATCTCCAGCCAGATCGCCAAGGGATCGCCGTTCAACAACGTCGAGGGCTATTCGAATCCCGAAATCGACAAGCTGTTCGCCGAGGGCGCGGTCGCCTTCCCCGATGCGGCGCGCGGGGAGATCTACGCCAAGGCGCAGAAGATTCTCGTCGAGGACGTGCCTGTGGCGTGGATGCTCGAATTGCAGTTCCCGACCATTACCCGTTGCAGCGTCAAGAACCTGATCACGACAGGCATTGGCGTGAACGACGGCTTCCGCGACGCCTGGATTGAAAAGTAATCGCGGACGCACCGGGCGTCAGTCCCCAAGCCTGACGCCCGGATATCGCGCCTCCAACACCATCGGCCGAACATGATTTCCTTCATCGCCCAGCGGATTGCGAAGGCCATCGTCGTGCTTCTCGCGCTCATCGTCCTTAACTTCTTCCTGATCCGGTTGGCGCCGGGCGATCCGGCGCTGGTGATGGCGGGTGAAGCCGGCGCAGGCGATCAGATTTTCCTGGCACAACTCCGCGAGAAGTTCGGCCTCGACCAGCCGCTGCCGGTGCAGCTGTTTCTCTATGTCAAAGGCATCCTCAGCCTCGATCTCGGATTCTCGTTTCGCCAGCAGATGCCGGTCGCAACCCTGATCCTGCAACGCCTGCCGGCGACGCTGTTGCTGACCGGAACCGCGTTCGCGATTTCGCTTCTGTTCGGCATCCTGTTCGGGGCGCTGGCGGCGCGGTTTGCCGGCACCTGGGCCGATACCACCATCACGGTGCTGGCACTGATCTTCTACGCCACCCCGCTGTTCTGGGTTGCGCTGATGGCGATCCTGCTGTTTTCGGTCGCGATGGATTGGCTGCCAAGCTTCGGCTACGAGACGGTCGGCGCGAACTATACCGGGCTCGCCCACGTGCTGGACGTCGCCGCCCACCTCGTGCTGCCGGCGACGACCATCGGCCTGTTCTTCATGGCGACCTATGCGCGCATGACGCGCGCCTCGATGCTCGAGGTCAACCGGCTCGATTTCGTCAAGACCGCGCGCGCCAAAGGGCTGTCCAACAGCGTGATCCAGCGCCGGCACGTGCTGCGCAACGCGCTGTTGCCGGTGGTTACCTTGGCGGGTCTGCAGGCCGGCACGCTGGTCGGCGGCGCGGTTCTGACCGAGACCGTGTTCGCATGGCCGGGTATCGGCCGCCTGATGTACGAAGCGCTGCTGCAGCGCGACTACAATCTGCTGCTCGGCGTCTTCGTCGTCTGCTCGGCGATGGTGCTGGCCTTCAACCTGATCACGGACCTGGTCTACCGCTCCGTCGATCCGCGCATCGAGTTCGCGTCATGAGGCAAGTCTGGCGAATGCTGCTGCGCAATCCCGGCGGACTGATCGGCGTCGCGATCCTGACCATTGCGATTGCGGTTGCGCTGGTTGGTCCGTTGCTGTTTCCGACCTCGCCCTGGCGCATGGTGCAGCGGCCGTTCCTGCCGCCGTTCACGCTTGCCCATCTGCCGCTTGGCACCGACGCGCTCGGCCGCGACGTGATGGCTGGCATCATCTACGGCGCCCGCGTCTCGCTGCTGGTCGGCCTGATCTCGACGGTGGCCGCGCTGGCGGTCGGCATCCCGCTCGGCGCTGCGGCCGGATATTTCGGCGGCAAGATCGACGATGCCCTGATGCGCTTCACGGAATTTTTTCAGACCGTGCCGAGCTTTGCGCTTGCAATCGTGCTGGTCGCGATCATGCAGCCCTCCATCGTCTCGATCGTGACCGCCATCGCCATCGTCAGCTGGCCCCCGGTGGCGCGGCTGGTGCGCGGCGAGGTATTGTCGCTGCGCACGCGCGAATATGTCCAGGCGGCGGTCGTGACCGGCCAGACCAACTGGTGGATCATCTGGCGCGAGATCCTGCCGAACGCGCTGTCGCCGGTCATCGTGCTGGCGTCGCTGATGGTGGCTACCGCAATCCTGCTGGAATCCTCGCTCTCCTTTCTCGGGCTCGGCGATCCCAATCTGATGTCATGGGGCTACATGGTCGGTGCCGGCCGCACCGTGATCCGCCAGGCCTGGTGGATCACGGTATTCCCCGGCATCGCCATTCTGGTCTCGGTGCTGGCGCTGAACCTGATCGGTGAAGGTCTCAACGACGCGCTCAACCCCCGCCTCGCCAAGGGGGGACGCTGAGCATGAGCGTCGTCATCAGGAACCTGAAACTGGCGCTGCCGCCCGGGGGTGATCGCCCCTATGCCGTGGACGACGTTTCGTTCGAACTCACGGGCGGCAAAATCCTCTGCGTGGTCGGCGAATCCGGCTCCGGCAAGTCGATGTGCGCGCACGCGCTGATGGGTCTGCTGCCGGAAACGGTGACGGCCGAGGCCGGCGAGATCCTGTTCGAGGGCAACAATTTGGTGTCGCTCGGCCCGACGGAATGGTTCGCGCTGCGGGGCCGCCGCATCGCCATGGTGTTCCAGGAGCCGATGACGGCTCTTAATCCGCTGATGCGGATCGGTGACCAGATCGCAGAGATGTTCGAGGCGCATGATCTCTTGACGCCGAAGGCACGCCGCCAAAAGGCGCTCGCCTTGATCGGTGAAGTCGGCCTGCCCGACCCCGAGCGGATCGTTCGTGCCTACCCCCATCAATTGTCCGGCGGCCAGCGCCAGCGCGCGATGATTGCCATGGCGCTGGCACTCGAACCGGCCGTGCTGGTGGCCGACGAACCGACAACGGCGCTCGATGTCACGACGCAGGCGCAGATCCTCAAGCTGATCCGAGACCTGCAGCGTCGCCGCAACATGGCCGTGATGTTCATCACCCATGATTTCGGCGTCGTCGCCGAAATCGCCGATCGCGTGGTCGTGCTCCAGCACGGCAAGGTGGTCGAACAGGGCACCGCCGACGACGTGCTGCAGCGCGCCCAGCATCCCTATACCCGCGCCTTGCTGGCCGCGGTTCCGACGCTGCAGCCGCCACCGCGCGCACCGTTGGTCGACCGCAGCAAGGCCGTGGAGGTGATCGGCCTCGGCAAGACCTATGTCAGCGGCGGCGGCTGGTTCCGCGCCGAACGGCGCGTACAGGCGGCCAGAGACGTCAGTTTTGATATTTTTCGCGGCGAGACGCTTGGTCTGGTCGGCGAATCCGGCTCCGGAAAATCGTCTGTCGCACGCCTCGTGATGCGGCTGATCGAACCCGACGCCGGCACCGTCCGTATCGGTGACGTCGATCTCACCCGGATCAAGGGAAAGGCGCTGCGCGAGCAGCGCCGCCGCATCCAGATGGTGTTTCAGGATCCGTTTGCCTCCCTCAACCCGCGCCGGAAGGTCGGCAACATTATCACTGACGGACCGATCGCGCATGGCGCCGACCCGGCAGCAGCGCGCAAGCGAGCCGGCGAACTGCTCGGCCTGGTCGGCCTCAACGCCAGCGCGATGGAACGCTTTCCGCATGAATTCTCCGGCGGCCAACGGCAGCGCATCGGCATTGCGCGGGCGCTGGCCCTCGACCCGGAAATCCTGGTCGCCGACGAGGCGGTCTCCGCGCTCGACGTCTCGGTGCAGGCACAGGTGCTGCACCTGCTGGAAGACCTGAAGGCCCGGCTGGGCTTGTCGATGCTGTTTATCACCCATGACCTGCGCGTCGCCGCGCAGATCTGCGATCGCATCGCGGTGATGCAGCACGGCGCGATCGTCGAACTCAAATCCGCATCGCTGCTGTTTGCCGCCCCCGAGCACGCCTACACGCGCGAACTGCTTTCCGCCGTGCCCGGCCAGACGTCATCGTCCAAGGCGGCATGAACCGGATTACGAACGATGCGCTGCGTCCTGGTTAGCAAGAGCCTCGATCTCCGCGGCTATCTCGGCCCGCACTTCATGCGCGCCGCCGACCGCATCGAGATCGTCAGCCATCCGCATGAGGGGCCGGCATCGGATGTTCGGCTGGCGGTGGCCTGGCATCCGCCGGATGACGCTTTCGAACGCTATCCCAATCTGCAGGCGGTCTGCTCGATCGGCGCCGGCGTCGACAACATCCTGGCGTGCCCCAGCCTGCGTCCCGATGTCGAAGTGATCCGCGTCGTCGACCCCGCGCAGGCCCAGATGATGTCCGGCTTCGTCGCCTGGCACGTCATCGGCCATCAGCGGCGCTTTGCGACCTATCAGGCGCAGCAGCGCGAGGAGCGCTGGCAGCGTCTCGGCCCGCGCCGGGCGCAGGACGTGCCGGTCGGAATTCTAGGGTTTGGCGAAATCGGCCGCAGGGTCGCTGCCGATCTCGCACTACTCGGCTTTCCGGTCATGGCGTGGAGCCGAACCGAAAAGCCGACGCCACAAGGCGTGCGCGGCTTTCATGGCGCTGCCGGTCTTGAGGCCATGCTTGGCCAGACCGAGATTCTCGTGAACCTGCTGCCGCTCACGCCGGAGACCAAAGGCATCCTCAACCGCAACACGTTCGCGCGTATCTGTCGTGGCGGCTACCTGATCCAGGTCGGCCGCGGCGAGCATCTGGTCGAAGCCGATCTGCTCGCGGCGCTGGGGGACGGCCAGCTTGCCGGCGCGGCGCTCGATGTGTTCGCAACCGAGCCATTGCCGCCGCGGCACCCGTTCTGGCGGCACCCCAACATCGTCGTCACGCCTCATGATGCCTGTGAAGTCAGCGTGGAAGCGATCGGGGCGACGTTTCGCGCGACCGCGGAAGCGATACGCGCCGGCCGGCGCCCGCCGCACTCCATCGACCGCGAACGCGGCTACTGAGCGACGTCAATGGAAATTCCAGCGCCGGACGGGTCGCCTGCGACGATTGCCGATCACCCGATCGATACCTTGCGCGCCGCATCTGCCGTCCCGGAAACGCTGGCCCAGAGACTGGCGGCGGAGCACTACGGCCTGACCGCCGCCGTACACCGGCTCGACAGCGAGCGCGATCAGAACTTTCGGCTGCGCTCGCTGAGCGGGCACGCGTATGTCCTGAAGATTGCCAATCCCGCGGAAGACCGCGCGGTGACCAATTTGCAGACGGAGGCGCTGCTCCATCTCGCTGCTGCGGACCCCGGCCTGCCGGTCCCGCGCATCTTTCCGGCACGGAACGGCATGACCGAGCTCGATCTGACGTTCGACGACGGCTCGACGCGGGTCGTGCGCCTGTTGTCGTATCTCGAGGGAACCCCGATGCATGCAGCCACAGGGTCTGCGGCGCTGCGGCGTGATCTCGGCCGGTGCGCCGCACGGCTTACGCGGGGCCTCAGTGACTTCAGCCATTGCGGCGCCAATCACAAATTGCTGTGGGACCTTCAGCACGCAACCGAACTGCGGCCGCTGATCGACGCCGTCCCCGGCGATCGGCGCGGTCTGGTTGAGGACATTCTCGACGGCTTCGAAACCCGCGCCCTGCCGATACTTCCGCAATTGCCGAACCAGCCCGTCCATAACGACCTCAACCCGCATAACGTCGTCGTCGACCCCGAAACCCAGGCCGGCGTTGCCGGAATCATCGATTTCGGCGACCTCACCTGCACCGCGCGGGTCAACGACCTCGCGATCACGGCGGCGTATCAGGTGGCCGACAGCGACGATCCGCTGGCGCCGGCCTGCGAGATGATCGCGGCCTACCATGCCGAGCTGCCGCTGGAGCCCGCTGAATTCGGCGCGCTGTTCGACCTGATCGCCACGCGGATGGCCATGACGATCGTGATCAGCAGTTGGCGCGCAGCCCGCTATCCTGCTAACCGGAATTACATTCTGCGCAATAATGCTGCGGCCTGGGCGCGGCTGCAGCGCATGGCGGCGCTGTCCCGAGACCAGGCCATACTTCAGATTCAACGCGCCTGCGATGTGGAGTAGAGAGATGTCCGCCGCCGATGAGGCCCTTTCGACCCGAGACATGATCGCGCGGCGAAGCCGGCTGCTCGGCCCGGCGTATCGGCTGTTCTACGACCAGCCGGTCCAGTTCATCCGCGGCGAAGGCGTCTGGCTCTACGACACCGCCGGTGATCGCTATCTGGACGCCTACAACAACGTTGCATCGGTCGGGCACTGCCACCCGCGTGTCGTGCAGGCGATTGCGCGGCAGGCCGCGGTGCTCAACACGCACACGCGCTATTTGCACGAGACCGTGCTCGATTTCGCGGAAAAACTGCTCGCGACGTTTCCGCCCGAGATCGGTCACGTCATGTTCACGTGCACCGGCAGCGAGGCCAACGACCTCGCCTTGCGCGTCGCGCGAACCTGCACCGGCGGCACCGGCTTCATCGTCACCGCGAACGCCTATCATGGCGTCACCAGCGCGCTGGCTGAGCTCTCTCCCGCGCTCGGGCTGCCGCTTCCGGAAGGAAGTCACGTGCGACTGGTGCCGGCGCCGGGTTCGGCCTCGAACGCCGGCCAAATCTTTGCCGGTCACGTCAGCGATGCACTGGCCGATATGAAGAAGCACGGCATCCGCCCCGCGGCGCTTCTGGTCGATACGATTTTCTCCAGCGACGGCGTGTTCGCCGATCCCCCCGGCTTTCTGCGCCCGGCGGTCGAAGCCGTCCGGGCCGAGGGCGCGCTTTTCATCGCCGACGAGGTGCAACCCGGCTTCGGCCGCTGCGGCGGAGGGATGTGGGGCTTTGCCCGCCACGGCCTCGTCCCCGATCTCGTCACCATGGGCAAGCCGATGGGCAACGGCCATCCCGTCGCCGGGATGGCGGCGCGCCCCGAGCTGCTCGCGGAGTTTGGACGACGGTCGCGCTACTTCAACACCTTTGGCGGCAATCCGGTTTCTGCCGCCGCCGGTATTGCGGTGCTCGACGTGATCGAGGCCGAAGCGCTGGTACAGAACGCGCAACGCACCGGGGGTTATCTGACCAGGCTGCTCATGGAGCTGCAGGCACGGCACGCGTTGATTGCCGAAGTGCGCGGAGCCGGACTATTCGTCGGCGTCGAACTGCGGCACGGTGGCCCGACGGGCGCGCCTGCCACAGCGGAGGCCGCGCGGATCGTGAACCTGCTGCGTGAACGGCACGTGCTGATCAGTTCCGCCGGCCCGCACGCCAACGTGCTCAAGATCCGGCCGCCGCTGGCGTTTGGCGCCAAACATGCCGAAATGCTCATCGAAACCCTCGATCAGGCACTGGCGGATGTAAACGGGATGTCGGGAACGTAAGAGGGCGCGGCCCTTAGGCGCCGGCGGACGGCAGGCTGGCAGCGGCGATGGCCACGATCTGGGCCAGCCGGCGCCCGATACGGGAGGACGCGTTGCTCAGCAAGGAACGAACCTGTCGCATGTCTTCGTCTTCCATCTGCGCCGGGGGGCAAGGCGCATAGGGAAGATGGTCTTGTCAGGCTAAGTAGTCGATATCCCTGGGAAAATAGCAATACACGCTTTGTCGGAAGGCCGATCGGCAGTGAATTTATTGCCGCGATCAGCCCGGCGGCGAATGAGATTTTCTCTCCGGATTCCCGCCCCTATAGCCCGGTGATTCCGCTGTCGACCGCCAGCGCCTGCGCGTTGACGTAAACGCTCTCGTCGGAAATGAAAAACAGCGCCGCGTAGGCAATTTCCCAGCCCGTCGCCATCCGGCCGAACGGTACGCCCGCCGCGCTCCGCGATGGCCGGCCGGCGCTGGTGTGGCGGCCGAGCGGCGTATCGACCAGGCCCGGATAGATGATGTTGGCGCGAATGCCGCGCCTGGCGCCCTCTTTCGCGACATTGCGCATCAGGCCGCCGAGCGCCGCCTTCGACGCGTCATAGGCGATCAGCCGCGAACCGGAACGAAGTGCTGCGATCGAGGAGATGAACACGATCGAGGAGCCGTCAGCAATGTGCCTCAGCGCCTTGCGGCAGCACAGCATCGGCCCGGTCAAATTGACCGCGAACGTATCGTTCCATTCCTTGAGGGTCACGCCGTCGAGCCCGAGCGCGCCGACTCCGATGCCGACATTGAGCACCATGCCGTCAAGGCCGCCGAGACCATCGATCGCCTCGTCGATCATCCTGATCACGTCGTCTTCACGCGCGATATCGGCCTGGATCGAGAACGCGCGGCCTTGCTCGGCCAACACGCGCTGCACGGTGTCATCGGCGCTGGCACGGTTGACGTCGGCGACCGCGACATGGGCGCCTTCGCGGGCGAACAGCAGCGACATCGCCCGGCCGTTGCCGACCGGATCGGTAGCGGCGTCGAACGTCCGCTGTCCACCGCCGACCACCAGAATGCGGCGGCCCTCAAGACGGCCCCGGCCTGGCGCTTCGCCTGCGGATTCCGGACTGAGCGGGCGGACATAACGCATCTTGTCGGACATCTTCACTTCACCGTGCTTGAGCAGGCTGAGGCGCATCGAGAAACCGCCGCAGCGACGCGAGGACCACATCGAGACGGTCATGATGGAGCCAATGACCCGCGCCTGCAATTTTTTGCATTTTGGCCTGCCTGAAATGCGCCAGCAGGCCGGCGGCTTCGGGATCGGGAAGGTAGCTTTCGTCACCCCACATCAACAGGGTTGGGCAAGTAATCCGCGACCACAAGCCGGTATAGTCGTCCGGCAACAGCCGATACGGCGCCCTCGCCCGCAGATGATGATCGAACTTCCAGCGATACAGGCCGTCGGTGTCCTGCCGCAGGCCGTGGCGGGCCAGATGCAACGCCAGCGCCGGAGTCAAACGCTTGTTGCGCGTCGAAAGCCGCTGCGACGCCTCCTCGATGGTCCGGAACGTGCTGGCCTCGCGCTCGCCGATACGGTCGAGCTGGTCGATCCATCGCGACATCTGCTCGTGAATCGGCGTGCGCCGGGAGCCTGCCAGAAAGATACCGTCCAGCACGCCGAGGCGCGACACCTGCGCCGGATAGGTCCCGGCATAGGCCAACGAAATCATCCCGCCCATTGAGTGACCGGCAATGGCGGGATCCTTCAGCTTGGCATGGCGGATCAGCCTGGAGAGATCGTAGACATGATCGGCGAGGCTGTAGCTGCTTCCCTTCGCCCATTCGGAATCGCCATGTCCGCGCAAGTCTGGCGCCACGACATGAAAATGCGGCTGCAATGCTTGCGCGATTGCATCCCAGTTACGGCAATGATCGAGCCCGCCATGGACCAAGACCAGCGGCGGCGCGGCTTCGTTGCCCCAGTCGACATAGTGCAGCCGCAGCCCTTGCGACTCGTAAAAGAGGTCTGCCGGTTCGGCCGTCATGGGATCGCTTCTTATTTCGGCGTAAATCCAAACGTCCGCTCAAAACGCTTCACATAGGCCGGCCACACCTCGGGATTGACGATGCGCGGCGGGCGCTTGCCGTCCAGCGCATCGAGCATCTGTTCGGCGGCGATCTTGCCCATGTTGATCCGCGCCTCCTTGGTGACGCCTGCGGTGTGCGGGCTCGCCAGCACATTGTCGAACTGCAGCAGCGGATGCTCCGGCGGCGGCGGCTCCTTGTCCCAGACGTCGAGGCCGGCGCCGGCGATCCGCTTGTCGCGCAGCACCTCGTACAGCGCCTCCTCGTCGTGAATGAACCCGCGCGCCGTGGTGACGAAGAACGCGTGCGGCTGCATCAGCGCAAATTCGCGGGCGCCGATCATGCGGCGGTTGTCCTTGGACAGCGGACACGAGATCGAAACGAAATCCGCACGGCGCATCAGGTCGTGAAGCTCGACCTTCTCGGCGCCGCGGGCAGCGATCTCTTCCGCGCTCAGATAAGGATCGTAGGCGATGACCTTCATGTGCAGCAGCCCGCTGCAGAGCTCGGCGATGCGACGACCGACATTGCCGATGCCGACGATGCCGACCGTCTTGCCCTGGACTTCATTGCCGATCAGCGCGTTGCGGTTGACATTCGCCTCGCGGCGCAGCGCGCGGTCGGCCTCCAAAATGCGCTTGGACAGCGTCAGCATCATCCCGAGCGCATGCTCGGCGACCGAATTGGCGTTGCCGCCGGATTGATTGACGACGACCACGCCCGCCGCCGTGCACGCATCGACGTCGACGGGATCGAAGCCCGCGCCGTTCGAGGACACGATCAAAAGGTTCGGTGCCCGCTTCAGCAGATCCGCGTGAACATGGAAGTGCGGCGCGATCTCGTCGCGTGCCGCCCCGACCTGGTAGGCATGCGCCTCGGCCAGGATGGGTGCTGCGACGGCATCGGGGCTGTCGTTCTCCAGCCGGTCGAGCCGCACGTCGGCGCGCTTCTTGAGAATGTCGACATAGATCTCGTGGGCGAGGTATTTGACGTAGAACACGCGCTTGTTGTTGACGGTCATTGTCCTTGCAACTTTCTTGGGCGAACTTTCAGTTCGGGAAACCGTGGAGCTTGGCGGGATTGTCGACGAGGATGCGCTGCTGCGTGGCCTTATCAGGGGTCCAGGCCTGAAACAACTCGAGCAGATGACCGGCGTCGGGCATTTCTCCCTCGACGCGCGGGTGCGGCCAGTCGCCGCCCGATACATCTGCGCCGGATCGGCTTTCGCCAGCGATCCGGAAACCACCTGTCCATGGCTTCCTCTCTTGATATCTTTTCTTGTTTATCTCACATCGTCGTATCCGCCCTGTAGCGGCACGGGCGCGGGGCAGGATACGTTTCGGACATGTTGACAATCCCGCCGATGGCGTCAAGTTTCGCCGCTCCAGGGATGGGCGCGGACGAAAGATCGTCGCGGGTACAAGGAGACAAAAATGGCGGTCGCGGAGGAAAAAACCTCGCCCGAGAAGAGCTGGCACGCCATCGTGCTGCAAACGCTCAAGCGCAATGATATCCGCCTCGTCCCCTACGTGCCCGATCGCGTGCTCACGCCGCTGATCAAAAACCTGCACGCCGATCCCTTCTTTACAACCTTTGCTACCACGCGCGAGGAGGAAGCGGTCGGCATCGTCTCCGGCGCCTGGATGGGCGGCATGCGCAGCGCCGTGCTGATGCAGACATCAGGGTTTGCCACGCTGGCCAACGTGCTGGCTTCTCTGGCGGTCCCCTACCAGATCCCGTTGATCATGTTCGTGTCCGAGCGCGGCACGCTCGGCGAATTCAACTACGGCCAATCGCTGGTGTGCCGCACCATGCGCCCGGTGCTGGATTCGCTCGCGATGGAGCACCATACCGCGACGCGGATCGACGAGTTCGAGTTCATCGTCGACCGCTCCATCAAGCAGGCCGTCGCCACGCAGGCGCCGGTGGCGCTGATCCTCTCGCCGCTCCTGACCGGCGGCAAAGTGTTCGACAAGTGAGCGATCCCATGAGCAGCAATCCCGCCCGCAACACCAAGGTCATGAACCGCTTCGATCTCACCTCGCGGCTGGTGGCAAAGTTGAAGCACGAGGAAGCCGTGATCGGCGGCATCGGCAACACCAATTTCGACCTGTGGGCCGCCGGCCACCGGCCGCAGAACTTTTATATGCTCGGCAGCATGGGCCTCGCCTTCCCGATCGCGCTCGGCGTGGCGCTGGCGCAGCCGGACCGGCGGGTCTTCGCGCTGGAAGGCGATGGCTCGCTGTTGATGCAACTGGGCGCGCTCTCGACGATTGCGACGCTCAAGCCGAAAAACCTCACGTTGGTCGTGATGGACAACGGCATCTATCAGATCACCGGCGCGCAACCGACGCCGGGCGCCGCCGTGGCCGATATCGTCGCCATCGCGGTCGCAAGCGGGCTGACCAATTCGAGCTGGGCGGCGGACGAAGACGACTTCGAGCGCCTGATCGAAGCCTCGATGTCGGCCGCGGGCCCGACGCTGATCGGCGTCCGCATCGACGACAAGCCGGGCACAGGCACCACCCGCCGCGATCCCGTGCAGATCCGGGAGCGCTTTATGCACGGTATCGGCGTGAGGGAACCTCTCTAGAACGCGAATTAACCACGGTTGACGCCTCGTCCCGTGCATGAGCCAACCGGCGCTGAATTATGCTATGGCAGCGCGATGACCATCATCCTTCGACTATTCGCCTGGGGCCTCGCAGCGGCAATCGCCTATGCGACGCTCGGCCCGGCGACACAACGGCCGCATTCGAACCTCGGACAAAACGGCGAGCATGCGTTCGCCTTCGTGCTGCTGGGGCTGGCTTTCGGACTGGCCTATGCGCGCGCGCCGCGGCTCACCGCCGTTCTCGTCATCGTCTATACCGGCTTGGTTGAAGTGCTGCAGTTTCTGGCGCCGGGCCGGCATGCACGGCTGAGCGACTTTGTGGTTGATGCGCTGGCGGCCTGCGTGGGGCTCGTCGGCGCTTTGGCCATCGACTGGGTGATCGGCCGAACACGGCGATCGGCAGCATAAGTCCCGCCACGAAAAAATCCTCGCGGGAGGATACCCGCGAGGATCGATTTCAGAAACGCGATCTGCGTTAGTCGATCTTCGTTAATCGATGATCTTGACAACGCGGCGCGTGCGCGGATCGACGATCACCCGGCGGTCGTTGACCACCGCGTAGCGATACTCGGTGTACTGCGGTACGGGGCGCAGTTCGACGGTCGTCGGCAGCGGTTCGCCGACGATGACGCGCTCCTGAACCACAACCGACCGTTCGCGTGGCAAACCGGTGATCACGGCGTTCGGGATTTCCACGGCCGCGCCCACCGCAGCACCCACGGTACCGCCGACCATGGCGCCGATCGGGCCGCCGACCTGGCCACCCGCAGCCGCGCCATCCGCGGCGCCCTGCGCGGTGGTCGATTGGGCAAAAGCTGCGCCCGGAATCAGCAGCGAAGCAGCCACCAGTGAAACAGCCAAACGTTTGTTCATCGCACCCTCCAGTGATTTGACGATGCGTTTCAACTACGAGAAACCGAAGAGGTTCCCCTCCCGATCCGTAACAAAAAGGCCGCGCCTAGAATTCGGCGCGGTTCCAGTCACAGGGAGTTCCAGTTCGAGTAAAGTAGAAGCAATCAGCCTTTTGCGACCTGATGATCCGCCATCATCTCCAGCGCGCGTACCATGCCCGAATGATCCCACGCCTTGCCGCCATGGGCGGTGCAGGAGCTGAATAGCTGCTGGGCCAACGCCGTGCTCGGCAGCGAAAGCCCGAGCGCCCGCGCGCCCTCCAGCGCCAGATTGAGATCCTTCTGATGCAGCTCGATCCGAAAGCCCGGCTCGAAATTGCGCTTGATCATGCGCTCGCCGTGCACTTCGAGAATCCGCGACGATGCAAAGCCGCCCATCAGCGCCTGCCGCACCAGCGCCGGATCGGCGCCGGCCTTCGACGCGAACAGCAGCGCCTCGCCGACCGCCTCTATCGTCAGCGCCACGATGATCTGATTGGCGACCTTGGTGGTCTGCCCGTCGCCGTTGGCGCCGACGAGCGTGACGTTCTTGCCCATCTTGTCGAACACCGGCTTCATGGTGTTGAACGCGCGCTCCGGTCCGCCCACCATGATGGTCAGGCTCGCCGCCTTGGCCCCGACCTCGCCGCCCGAAACCGGCGCATCGAGATAGTCGGCGCCGAGCGCTTCCACCTTCTTGGCAAACTCCTTGGTGGCGAGCGGCGAGATCGAACTCATGTCGACGACGATCTGTCCCTTCGAGAGCCCGGCCGCGACACCATCCTGCGCGAACAGCACCGCTTCGACATGCGGCGTATCCGGCACCATGATGATAACGACGTCCGACTTCTCGGCGACTTCCTTGCCGGATTTGCAGGGTACGCCGCCCTCGGCGACCAGCTCCGGCGCAACGGGCACAACGTCGTGCAGAAACAGGCGGTGGCCGGCAGCCTGAAGATGGCCAGCCATCGGGCGGCCCATGGTGCCGAGGCCGATAAAACCGATATCGATCATTTCAACTCCCCTTTGTCGTTTCTTGTTCAGGTATCGGCCGTCAGTGCGGCATGCCAACCGAGGCCTTCGACCGTCGTCGTCCTCGGCTTGTATTCGCAGCCGACCCAGCCACGATAACCAATAGCGTCGAGATGGCGGAACAGGAAGGGATAGTTGATTTCGCCGGTGCCCGGCTCGTTGCGGCCGGGATTGTCTGCAAGCTGGACATGGGCGATGCGGGAGAGGTGTTTTTGCAGCGAGCGCGCGATGTCGCCCTCCATCACTTGCATGTGGTAGATGTCATACTGCACAAACACATTGCTTGAGCGCACATCCGCGATGAGTTGTAACGCCTGCGCCGTCTTGTTGAGGAAGAAGCCGGGAATATCGATCGTGTTGATTGGCTCGATCAGAAGCTTGATCCCCGCCCTGGCGAGCGCGTCCGCGGCGAAGCGCAGGTTGCCGACCAATACCTCGTTGAGATCGCTTGCGTCCGCGCCGTCAGGCGCGATGCCGACGAGGCAGTTGAGCTTACGGCAATCCAGCGCCTTGGCATAATCGACGGCGAGCGCGACGCCGTCGCGAAACTCGTCGACCCTGTCGGGCAGAACGGCAATGCCGCGCTCACCTGCCGCCCAGTCGCCCGCGGGCAGATTATGCAGCACTTGCGTCAGCCCGTGCTGGTGCATCTGCTCGCGCAGATCGGCCTTGTCGAACTCATACGGGAACAGGTATTCGACCCCGCTGAACCCCGCAGCCTTGGCAGCCGCGAAGCGATCGAGGAACGGCACTTCGCCGAATAGCATGGTAAGATTGGCGGCAAATTTAGGCACGATCTAGTCTCCGTGATTTACGCCGGCAGCAGCTTGCCGGACTGCGGCGCGGCCGATCTGGCCGGCGCGTCGTCCAGCGGCAGGTCAAGCACCTCCTCGAATTCGACGATGTTATCGATCTCGGTGCCCATCGCGATGTTAGTGACGCGTTCGAGAATGAACTCGACGACGACGGGCACCTTGAACTCCGCCATCCATTCCCGCGCGGTGGCGAACGCCGCCTGCGCATGGTTCGGATCGGTGACGCGGATCGCCTTGCAGCCGAGACCTTCGGCGACCGCAACGTGGTCGACGCCATAGGCCCCGAGCTCGGGCGCATTGATATTCTCGAACGACAACTGGACATGGTAGTCCATGTCAAAACCGCGCTGCGCCTGGCGGATCAGCCCGAGATAGGAGTTGTTCACGACGACGTGGATGTAGGGCAGCTTGAACTGCGCACCGACCGCCAGTTCCTCGATCAGGAACTGGAAATCATAATCGCCCGACAATGCTACGATGTTGCGGCCCGGATCGGCCGCCCGCACACCGAGCGCGGCCGGCAATGTCCAGCCGAGCGGACCGGCCTGCCCGGCATTGATCCAGTTGCGCGGACCGTAGACGCCCAGAAACTGCGCGCCGGCGATCTGCGACAATCCGATCACGCTGACGTAACAGGTGTCGCGTCCGAACGCCTTGCTCATCTCCTCGTAGACGCGCTGCGGCTTGATCGGAATGTCCTTGAAATGACTCTTGCGCAGCATCGTGCGCTTGCGGTCCTGGCACGCCGCCGGCCACGCTTGCCGCTCCCTGAGTTTGCCGGCCTTGCGCCACTCCTTGGCGACCGTGACGAACAGCTCCAGCGCCGCCCTGGCGTCGGACACGATCCCAAAGTCGGGATTGAAGACGCGGCCGATCTGCGTCGGCTCGATATCGACATGCACGAAGGTGCGCCCTTTGGTATAGGTCTCGACTGAGCCGGTGTGGCGGTTGGCCCAGCGGTTGCCGATCCCCAGCACGAAGTCGGATTGCAGCATGGTCGCATTGCCGTAACGGTGGCTGGTCTGCAGGCCGACCATGCCTGCCATCAGCACGTGATCGTCGGGAATGGTGCCCCACCCCATCAGCGTCGGCACCACGGGCACGTTGACGGCCTCGGCAAACTGCACCAGCAACTCCGACGCATCGGCGCTGATGACGCCGCCGCCGGCGACAATCAGCGGCCGCTCCGCCGCGTTGAGCATGTCAAGCGCCTTCTCGATCTGCTTCCGCGTGGCCGCCGGCTTGTAAACCGGCAGCGGCTCATAGGTCTCGTCGTCGAACTCGATCTCGGCCAACTGCACGTCGAGCGGCAGGTCGATCAGTACCGGACCGGGCCGGCCGGATCGCATGACGTGAAAAGCCTGGCTGAACACGCGCGGCACCAGCGCCGGCTCGCGCACCGTGACCGCCCATTTCGTCACGGGCCTGGCGATGGATTCGATATCGATGGCCTGAAAATCTTCCTTGTAGAGACGTGCGCGCGGCGCTTGGCCTGTGATGCACAGGATCGGGATCGAGTCCGCGATCGCCGAATAGAGCCCCGTGATCATGTCGGTGCCCGCCGGACCTGAGGTGCCGATGCAAACGCCGATATTACCGGCCTTGGCGCGAGTATAGCCCTCAGCCATATGCGAAGCGCCCTCGACATGCCGCGCCAGAATGTGGCCGATCGAGCCGCGCTTCTTCAGCGCGGAATACAGCGGGTTGATCGCAGCTCCCGGTACACCGAAGGCGATGGTGACGCCTTCCTTTTCCAGGATCCGTACGGCCGCATCGATCGCTCGCATCTTCGCCATGTCGTGCCTCGCTATTTGCTCGACATGATGATCACGGCAATGACAGACGATCTCAACGAAGCTGAATTTGTTTCCCGCGATGTGGCATGATCGACAGAAAAGCACGCCGAATCAGTCGGTTGGATCGGCGACACCGTGAAACTTTTGGATCCTGGCCACGTGAAGCAGGCGCAGAGATGTTCAAGAGCCTTCTCTGCACGCCTGACAACATTATTGCCCGGATCGACGAGGGCGTACGGGTGATCGCTGGGCATAGCGAGGCGTCCGCCATCAAGGGTCGGGCACACCGGAAGCGGAAATTGCCGGTATAGTCCCCAAGACACTCCCTGGAACGAAAGGCCGGCGAACAATCATGAGTTTCTTCGAGCGACTGAAGACGGCGGCACCAGCCGAGTGGCGCGCCTATACCGAACATCCATTCACCGACGGCATGGCGGACGGTTCGCTGTCGCAGGCGGCGTTCCGTCACTACCTCGTCCAGGACTATCTGTTCCTCATCGAGTTCGCCCGCGCCTATGCCCTCGCGGTCTACAAGTCGCCTGATCTCGCCGACATGCGCGAAGCGGCAGCCGGCATTTCAACCATTCTCGACGTCGAGATGAACCTGCACGTCAAGCTCTGCGCGGGCTGGGGCCTGTCGGCGGACGATCTCGAACACGCCGCTCCGGCGTCGGAAATGCTCGCCTATACCCGCTACGTGCTCGACGCGGGGATGCGCGGCGACCTGCTGGCGCTCAAGGTGGCGCTCGCCCCTTGTGTCATCGGCTACGCCGAGATCGCGACTCGGCTCGCCGCGCGACCCAATGCGCTCGCTTCCACAAATCCCTATAGCGTCTGGATCGCCGAGTATTCCGGGGAGGCCTATCAGGACGTCGCGGCGAAGGCCCAGGCGCATCTGGAGCAACTCGCCGGCCGCTACGCCACGCCGGCCCGCGAGGCGGAGTTGGTTGCGATCTTCAAGGAAGCCACACGGCTCGAAGCCGATTTCTGGGAAATGGGCTGGCGCATGGCAACGGTTAAGGTCCCAGACTGGCGTTCGTGTACGTAACACGCATGAGCGGAGCGATATGCAGGTATCTACGCTACCTCAGTTCAGCCGCAGTTCCGTAATGTGCCGGGGATCCGGCTTCAGCTCGCCGCGCTCCACGCGCTTGACGATATCGGTCAGCGCCGCGTTGGCGGGGCACGACAGGCCGAGCTTCTCGCCCTCGCGCACCACCAGGCCGTTGAGGAATTCGATCTCGGTGCGCCGTCCCTTCTGCATATCCTGGCCCATCGAGGGGCGCTGCGCGCCTGACGTCCGCTTGCCGTCCTTGAAGCGTTGCTCGTCGCAGACGCGCAGCGCCGCCTCATCGCCCTCCCCGGCGCGCGCGATCGTGTCCGGCGGCAGATGCAGGATTTCTTCGAGCTGATAGCCCTGCGCCTGGCCGACGCGGATCGCCTCGCTGCCGAGCCGCGTGGAAAAACGGCGCAGCGGCTCGCTCTGCAACATTTCTCCGCCCGGCAAACCGGTGCAGGCGGAGAGCCCGTTCCCCATGACGTTGGCGACCAGTTTTGACCAGCGCTCGCCCCAGAGATTGTCCGTCACCTTGGCGCTGTCGGAATAACCCACCAGCCGGCAGACCTCCCTCGCCCGCGACGTGATGCGGCCATGCACCTCGCCGGCGCGAAACACCGTATGCGCCGCCCCGCCCTTGCCAGCGCCGCGATGAATGTGGCCCGGCTCGGGCAGGTTCACCGTGATGCTGCTGGCGATGCAGCCCAGCGTCTTGCCCCAGCCGACGATGCCGGCAATCGTCTCCTCGTTCATGCAGTTCTGCAGCGAGACGACATAGCCGTCCGGCGCCAGATATTGCTGGATCAGCATGGTGGCCCACGCCGTATCGTAGGACTTCATGCAGACAAAGGCGATGTCGACCGGCTTCTCCTTGGCGAGCTGCTGCGCGTCCGTGACGTGCAGCGCGCGCACTGGAACCGAGGATTCCGGAACGTCCATCGCGTGCGTGACGCGCAGCCCTTGCTTGCGCATATGCTCGACATGTTCGGGCCAGGGATCGATGAAAGTGACGTCTTCGCCCGCCTGCACCATATGCGAACCGGCATAGCCGCCGACGGCGCCCGCTCCGACGATCACGATTTTTCGGCCCATGGCTCTTCCTTTGCATTTTCTTCTATCAGGCGCGACACGATCGCGCCTGTTCATAAACGGATACTACTCGGCCTTGATGCCGGCGAACTTGATCACCTTCGCCCACTTTTCGGTGGCCTCCGAGATGATCTTCGCGAATTGCGCAGGCGTGCCGCCCGCCACCGTGCCGCCCAGTTCGACGATCCGGGCCCTGACCTTGCTGTCGGCAAGCCCGGCGTTGAGCTCCATGTTCAGTCTGTCGATGATTTCGGCTGGGGTGTCCCTGGGCGCGCCGATACCCGCAAACCCGCTGGCCTCGTAACCGGGCACGAACTCCGCCACCGTCGGCACATCCGGCAGCACGTCCAGCCTGGCCGCAGTGGTCACCGCCAGCGCGCGCAGCTTGCCGGCCTGGATATGCTGGATCGATTCCGACACCGGCGCGAAAATCACCTGCAGGTGACCGGCGACCAGATCGGTGGCCGCGGGCGCGCCGCCGCGATACGGAACGTGGACCAGGTCGACGCCCGCCATCATCTTGAAGAGTTCGCAGGCGATGTTCTGCGGCGTGCCGGGGCCGGCCGAGCCGTAATTGATCTTGCCCGGGTTGGCCTTGGCGTAGGCAATGAATTCAGGAATCGTCTTGGCCGGGACGGACGGATGCACCACGACCACGTAGGCCAGCCGTGCTGCGCAGATTACCGGCGCGATGTCCCGCATGAAGTCGAAATTGAGATTGCTGTAGAGCGCAGCGTTGATCGCATGCGGGGTGACGATCTGCAGCAGCGTGTAACCGTCCGGCGCGGCCTTGGCGACCGCCTCGGTCCCGATGTTGCCGCTGGCGCCGGCGCGGTTCTCGACGATGAACTGCTGGCCGAGACGATCGGACAGCCACTGCCCCATCAGCCGCGCCTGGATGTCGGTGGCCCCGCCCGCGGCAAAGCCGACGACGATGCGCACCGGCCGGGACGGATAGGCTTGCGCCCATGAAAGGCGGGGCACGGCCGGCAACGCGGCGGCGCCCACGGCCAGATGCAAGAATGCACGGCGGGAAAATTCCATGATGCTTCCTCCACAGTGCGCTACGTTGCGGATTTGCAATCCATCTGAACGCCCTGCGGCAACAGACTACACCCGTCTGGCGAGCAGGTGGAAGGGCCCAATGCTGACTTCGCCAACGTCTTATCGCGATCAACCGATCCAGATTCTTCGGGCAAACAGGGCGGTGTTCATAAACAACAACGCACTGAAAAGACCTATAACTCCCGTCAAAAGCCACTTCGCTCGCAATCCGAAATGAGCCAACACCACGAACAGGGGAAATGAAACGAGATTAAACCGGCTCATCGAAACAAAGCCTGCTGGCCCACCGCTGAGAGTCAGATATGGCAACAACAGCACAGCCATGGCGAACAGTGTCCAGCTTGAGCGCAGCCGAGACCAGCCCAGAACAATCAGGACGATGAACAACAACGTGAACCAGCTGGCCTGCCCCCACGGATTCCAGTCATTGAGCATCATTCGCGTGAAAGGCTCGAGCTTCAGTGCCGCAATCAATCTCGTCGTTAGCGTCGTGCCTTCATGAAAGGCCGTCTGCCCATCCGCAAGAGCAAACGGATTTCCGAAAGCGCTCCAGAGATAGATCATGAATAGCCAGATGCCGGATGTCGCAAGAACGACGCATGGCAAGAGAGCAGGAAGAAACGGCTTCTGATGGCGATTGAGCCACATCTCCCAAAGAAGGACAGGTAAAAGGACAATGCCCGTTGATCGGGTCGAGATTGCCAAACCCGCAAGCAGTGCCGCCGACACGTAGTATTTTCGTTGCACGGCGAGAAAAAAAGAGACGATGAGCAGCAGTGCCAGGGGCTCGGTATACCCAGCCGACAGCAGGACCGAAGCAGGAAAAAAGCTGAGCAGCGCGATGGTGGCGAGAGCGAGTTGATCATCAAATTCCTCGCGAACCAGCTTGAAAAGCATGACGATCGCGAGCAATCCCGCAAGGTTCGACACCAACAGCATTGCATCCGCAGGCGCAAGACCAATTGCCGCCAAGGCCCGTGCGAGCATCGGAAACAGCGGGTAAAAAACGATGTTTTGTTGGATCGTCGGATCGCCGTTATACTGATAGCCGTCCGTGACGATCTTGAAATACCATTCCGAGTCCCATTGCAGCAATTGGTGGTACCAGAGCGGTCCCGCAGACCAGCGCTCGATCGAGCTGGTCAGATATTTTTGAGAGAATACCAGTCCGAGTGCCACCACCAGCCGCGAACAAGCAAATATCGAGATAGCCCAACAACAGGGAATCCAGGAACGCCCCTTCCAGTCCGCACTTCGCATTTCCATATCCATACTGTCGCTTGGTAAGAGCTCGAAATCAATCGCCGCAGTTGTAAGGCCTGCCGTCAACTGCGCTGTTGCCCATGTCCGATCCATGCGCCTATATGACCAACGCCGTCCCGGGTGGCGGCACCTCGGCGCGCCGCGATCGCGCGCGCATGATCGAAACAACAGGACCCGCCGAGGCGGAATCCGACCGGAGTATCCGTATTCATGACTGCACGAGCCGACGCCATCGCCGCAAAGATCGAGGCATTCATCCGCACCGAAGTGATCCCCTACGAGAAGGATCCGCGGTGTGGCTCGCATGGCCCGAGCGACGAGCTGGTGCAGGAGCTGCGCGACAAGGCACGCAAGGCCGGTGTACTCACGCCGCACATTCTGCCCGATGGATCGCATTTCACGCAGCGTGAGACAGCGATCGCCCTGATCAAGACCGGGCTTTCGCCGCTGGGCCCGTTGGCCTGCAACACCATGGCGCCCGACGAGGGCAACATGTACCTGCTCGGCAAGGTCGGAAGCCGCGAACAGAAGACGCGCTTCCTGGATCCGCTGGTTTCCGGCAAGGCACGTTCGGCGTTTTTCATGACCGAACCGGCCGACGAAGGCGGCGCCGGCTCCGATCCCTCGATGATGCAGACCAAGTGCCGGCTCGACGGCAATCACTGGGTGATCAACGGGCGCAAGAAGTTCATCACGGGTGCCGAGGGCGCCAAGGTCGGCATCGTGATGGCGAAGTCGGACGATGGTGCCTGCCTGTTCCTGGTCGACCTGCCGGACCCCGCAATCAAGACGCTGCGCGTGCTGGATACGATCGACAGTTCAATGCCGGGCGGGCATGCCGAGATCGAGATCGACAACCTTCGCGTCTCCGCCGACCAGATGCTCGGCGCCGCCGGCGATGGTTTCAAATACGCGCAAATCCGCCTCAGCCCGGCGCGGCTGTCGCACTGCATGCGCTGGCTCGGCCTCGCCATCCGCGCCAACGAGATCGCCACAGATTACGCCTGCCGCCGCCACGCGTTCGGAAAGCCGCTGGTCGATCACGAAGGCGTCGGCTTCATGCTGGCGGAAAACCTGATCGATCTGAAACAGTCGGAACTGATGATCGACTGGTGCGCCGGCGTGCTCGACACCGGCTCGCTCGGCACGGCCGAGAGCTCGATGGCCAAGGTGGCGGTGTCGGAAGCCTTGATGCGGGTAGCCGATCGCTGCGTGCAGGTGATGGGCGGCACCGGCGTCTCGACCGAGACGATCGTCGAACAGGCGTTTCGCGAGATCCGTGCCTTCCGCATCTATGACGGCCCGACCGAAGTGCACAAATGGTCGCTCGCCAAGAAGATCAAGCGCGACTGGAAAGCCGGGCAGCACTGAAGGAGAGCAACGGCGCTCAGGCAGCCTATGGTTTCGTCAGTCTACAGGTTGCCGCGTCGCCCTGGCAAACAGCAGATGCCCCGATCGCCACATCCGTTCGCAGACCGCGCGGGCGAAATTCGTTCTCTGTGCTGGATCTGATTGCGCGAACATGGCGTGGGACAGGATATCAGAGATGCTCTTGCGGCTGTCGATCTGCTCCAGCATCAGGGCTTCCGCTCGCGATATCGGCGTGACGACCGTTCCCTGCGGCGTCGCGCGGGTCAGCACCAGCGCATTGGCGTCGCCGGCCAGTTTGACGCCGGATCGGACGTGCGGAATATAGGACAGATGATCATCGGTATCGAAACGGACGAGGAAACGCGCGCTGTGCGGCTTCCTGACGAAAAAATCGTGCCTCGCATTCATCAAGGTTAAGTTCTCGACAACCGCCCACTGCTCCGCAGGCGGAAGCGCCAATACCCGTTCCAGCATCTCTCCGGAGAGAAACCGGTCCGCGCAATAGTCGGCGTTGTCGTTCCAGCCGAAGAAGATCAAACCTGCGGCTGCGACGAGCTCCATGATCTCCGGTACCGAATAGGCGCGGTCCTGGGGATGGAGCAGCATGTCGACGACCCCGGCGTCCTGTGCAAGGTCTATGGGGAGCTTGCCGTTAGGCTCGAACAGATAGTGATGCGACGGCACGAACTTCAAAAGCTCACGGGCCATGCTGAGGCCCTCGGCATCCGGACCGGCGCCGAGCCGCCGCAAGATATCCTGCACCTGATAGACGCCGGCACGCGCGGCCCTTCCATACAACATGAGCCCCATGCTGCCCGAGGGTTCCAGCACGTCGGCGAGCGCCTTCAACCCGGCGTCGGGATTGGGAAGGTGATGCAGAACGCCGGTACACAAGATCAGGTCGAAGCTGCGGTTCAACTGGCGGACGTCCAGCAGACTCATCTGCCGAAGTTCGAGGTTTTTGAGGCCGTGCCGGTCACGAAGACGGTTCGAATGCGCCAGGCTCGTATCGGAAAGATCGATACCGGTGACCGAACAGTCCGGGTTGTTGAGAGCGATTAGCGGCGCCTGTGAGGAGCCGCAACCGGCGCACAAGATGCGCAGCTCCTGCCGGGGCCGCCCCTCCGGCCATAACTGGATTCCAGCAAAGCGGGGGTCGCAGGTCAGCGGCCCCCATTGCTTCAAAAATGCTGCGGCGTCTTCGATTGGCGGCGGATAGCTGTAGGCCTCGTACTGCTTCCTGACCGCCTCGGTAACTGTGTCTTCCATGGAACGACACTAGTTCGGGGCGATCCGGCCAGCAACATGCCGAACCGCCGACGGCAAGGTTCAATGACCGCTGGCCGCCGGCATCACGCCGCCAAGTTCCACCGTCAATTCCGCCGCCACTTCCCGGACGGTCTGCCCGAGCTGCGGCAGGCGATCGTCTGTCAGGCGGCTCGTCATGCCCGATATGGAAATCGCCGCCAGCGGCTCGGCGCAGTCGTTGTAGACCACAGCGGCGATGCAGCGCAGGCCCATGCAGGCCTCCTCGTCGTCAACAGCAAAGCCCTGACGGCGGATCTTTTCCAGTTCCTTGAACAGGTCGCCAGGCCGCACGATGGATTTTTCGGTCATCCGCGGCATGCCGTGACGATAGATGATGGCGCTGACATCCGCGTTGGAATAGGTCGCGAGCACCGCCTTGCCGACGCCGGAGGCCACCATGGCGACGCGGCCGCCGACCTTGGTCAACGATCGCATGATCTCGCGGCTTTCCATCCGCGTCAGCACGACGATGAACTCGTCATCGACGACGGCGAGATTGGCGGTCTCGCGCGTCAGGTCGCGCAGCTTGCGGAGATAAGGCACCGCCTGCGCCGAGAAATTGCGGCGGCGGGCGAATGTCGCCCCCACCGTGAAGGCGCGTGCGCCGACGTGCCATTTCGATTCGGTGCGGTCGAACTGCACGAAGCGGCGGTTCTCCAGCGTGCCCAGCAAGCGATGCACCGTCGAGGTGGACAGCCCGGTGCGGATGGCCAGATCGCTCAGGCGATAGCCTTCATCGTCCTCCGCCAGCGTCTCGATGATCGAGAGCGCGCGATCGACCGACTGCACGCCGCTGTCGCGCACGTCGGGCTCATGGTCCGAACTGGGTTTGGGCTCGATGGCCTTGCGCCGGATCACGTCTTTTTTCATCGCGACCTGCATCCGTCAGTTAGACAAAGCAGTAGCCGGCAATTTCCCTCTCCCCGTTCTTTACGGGGAGAGGGTCAGGGTGAGGGGCTGCTTCAGCGAATACGGCAGGAGACGGACTCGCGGAGAGTCCCCTCACCCGGATCGCATCTGCGATGCGATCCGACCTCTCCCCGCAAGCGGGGCGAGGTCAGCAAGCCAGACTCAGAGGAGCCCCGCGCCGCGCGCCCATTTGTACTTGGCGCCCAGCACCTCGACCGGCAGTTCGGTTGAGTACGCATAGGCCGGAATGCCGTTCTGATAGAGATATTCGGCGGCCTCCTCAACCTCGACGTCGCCGGCGAGCGACGCCACGATCGGCTTCACAAAACCTTTCGCCTCCATCTCGTGCTTCACCTCGACCATGTTGCGGGCGAACACCATCGGCGGCGTGACGATGGTGTGCCAGTAGCCGAGGATCAGCGAGTGGATCCGCTCATCCGACAGGCCGAGCTTCACGGTGTTGATGTAGGTGATCGGCGGCTCGCCGCCGGTGATGTCGACGGGGTTGCCAGCCGCGCCAAACGGCGGGATGAACTTGCGGAACGCTGCGTCGAGATCCGGCGGCATCGCCATCAGCGACAGGCCGTTGTCGACGCAGCTATCCGACAGCAACACGCCCGAACCGCCGGCGCCGGTGATGATCAGCACGTTCTCGCCCTTCGGCGTCGGCAGTACCGGCATGCCGCGCGCGAATTCGAGCAATTGCCGCAAGCTGCGGGCGCGGATCACGCCCGACTGCTTGAATACGTCCTCGTAGATCTTGTCGTTACCGGCGAGCGCGCCGGTATGCGACGAGGCCGCCTTGGCGCCGGCAGAGGTCCGTCCCGCCTTCAGCACCACCACCGGCTTCTTCCTGGAGACGCGCTTGGCGGCTTCCGCAAAGGCGCGGCCGTCCTTCAAATCTTCGCAGTGCTGCGCGATCAAATTGGTGTTGGGATCCTGCTCGAAGAACGCCAGCAGATCGTCCTCGTCGATATCCGACTTGTTGCCGAGACCGACGATCGCCGACACGCCCATCTTCGCCGAGCGCGAGAAGCCGATGATCGCCATGCCGATGCCGCCGGATTGCGACGACAGTGCCGCATGGCCCTTGACGTCGTAGGCCGTGCAGAACGTGGCGCAGAGGTTCGCCCAAGTATAATAGAAGCCGTAGATATTCGGCCCCATCAGGCGAACGTTGTATTTCTTTCCGATCTCGACGATCTCGTCCTGCAATTCGGGCGCCCCGGCTTCTGCAAAGCCCGACGGGATCAGCACGGCGCCCGGAATTTTCTTTTCGCCGCATTCGGTGAGCGCACCGGCCACGAATTTTGCGGGAATCGCAAACACCGCCGTGTCGATCACGCCGGGCACGTCCTTGACGCTCTTGTAGGCCTTGTAACCGAGGATCTCGGCGGCCTTCGGATGGATAGGATAGATGTCACCCTTATATCCGCCGTTGATCAGGTTCTTCATCACCGAGTTGCCGATCTTGCCGTCCTCGGCGGAGGCGCCGATCACCGCAACCGCTTTGGGCTGCATGATGCGGCTCATCGCCGTGACGATCTCTTCGGTCGGGCGGGGCGCGGGGCGCGGCTTGTAATCGAAATCGACGACGATGCGCACGTCGGCGGCGATCGCGTCGTTCTTGGTGGCGAACACCGGGTTGAGATCGAGCTCGACGATTTCGGGAAAGTCGCTGACGAGCTGCGACACTTTGACAATGACGTCGGCCAATGCATCGCGGGAAACCGGATCGCCGCCACGCACGCCCTTGAGCATGTCATGGGCCTGGATGCCGTCGAGCATCGACAGGGCATCGTCCTTGGTGGCGGGCGCGAGACGGAAGGTGATATCCTTCAGGATCTCGACCAGCACGCCGCCGAGGCCGAACGCCACCAGCTTGCCGAATGAGCCGTCGGTGATGGAGCCGACGATGACCTCGGTGCCGCCGGCCAGCATCTGCTGGACCTGAACGCCCTCGATCTTGGCGTCGGACTTGTATTTCTTGGCGTTGGCGAGAATGGTGTCATAGGCCTTCTCAGCCTCATCGGAGGTCTTGAGCCCGACCACGACGCCGCCAGCTTCTGTCTTGTGCAAAATGTCCGGCGACACGATCTTCATCACGACCGGGAAACCCATGCCCGATGCAAGCTTGGCGGCCTCGGCGGCGGATTTCGCTACGCCCTCTTTCGGAACCGGAATGCCGTAGGCATCGCATACCAGCTTGCCTTCCGGCGCGGTAAGGCTGGTGCGCTTGTCGGCCTTCACCGTATCGAGCACCCGGCGGACAGCCTCTTTGGCGCTAGGCTCGGCGACCTTGCGGGCCGCATCTGCAGAATTTGACATTGGCTTCCTCCTGGGGCTAGTTTTATGGCATTTGGTATGCCAGAGTTCAGATTGTCAAGCTAAACTATCGCGCAGAAACCGCGAAAACGCAGGCAACTTGACATTCTGGTATTTGGTATGCCAAAAATATTCGAGCATTTCTTCTGCTAAGAAGACGTCTCCAAAACAGGGAGGAGACGAGTCGTGCCCGCACGCAAACAACCCAAGGCGCCGCCAGTCATGGCTGAGGCAGATATCGCGATCGTCCGGATTGCTCCTGAGACGAGCTTCAAGAACAAGGCCTATGAGGCCTTGAAGGAAGCCATTCTCAAGATGGACATCTATGCGACGCCCGAGCAGGTGATGCTGGACGAGCGCGCCCTCTCCGAACGCCTCGGCGTCAGCCGCACGCCCATTCGCGAAGCCATCGCGATGCTGGAACAGGATGGTTTCGTCAAGACCGTGCCGCGCCGCGGCATCGTCGTGGTCCGCCGCACCAAGACCGAGATCGTAGACATGATCCGCGCCTGGGCCGCGCTCGAGAGCATGGCCGCGCGCCTGATCACCACCACCGCGCGCAAAAAGGACATCACGGCGCTGCGCGACTTCTTCAAGGATTTTGGCAAGGACCGTCTGCCGCAGGACCATGTCGAGGAATACTCCAAGGCCAATATCGCCTTCCATCAGGCGCTGATCTCGCTGTCGGAATCGCCTGTTCTGGTCGACATGACCAACGACATCCTTTTGCACGTGCGCGGTTATCGACAACTCACCATCGGTCGGAAGGATCGTACCGCGACCTCCCTGCCCGAGCATCTGGCGATCATCGAGGCGCTGGAAGCCCGCGACACCGAACTCGCCGAAAAGCGCGCACGCGACCACACGCTTGGCCTTGCCTCCTATGTCGAGGCGCACGGCCAGGAACTCTTTACTTAAGACCAGACCTTGCAACAGAAGACGACGAAAAATCGTCCGATACAATGACCAGGGAGATGAAGCCCATGCTGAATACCGCGACCAAGTCCGAAGCACCGGGCACCGAGCAGGAGCTGACGGATGGCTTTCATCTCGTCATCGACGCCCTCAAGCTCAACGGCATCAACACCATCTATGGTGTGCCGGGCATCCCGATTACGGACCTTGGCCGCATGATGCAGGCTGCGGGCATTCGCGTGCTGTCGTTCCGCCACGAGCAGAACGCCGGCTATGCCGCCTCGATCGCCGGCTATCTGACCAAGAAGCCCGGCGTCTGCCTCACCGTCTCCGCGCCCGGCTTCCTCAACGGCCTCACCGCGCTGGCCCACGCCACCACCAACTGCTTCCCGATGATCCTGATCTCGGGCTCCTCCGAACGCGAAATCGTCGACCTGCAGCAGGGCGACTATGAAGAGATGGACCAGCTCGCGATCGCAAAGCCGCTCTGCAAGGCGGCTTTCCGCGTGCTGCATGCCGCCGACATCGGCATCGGCCTGGCCCGCGCCATCCGCGCCGCCGTCTCGGGTCGTCCGGGCGGCGTCTATCTCGATCTGCCCGCCAAGCTGTTCGGCCAGGTGATGGATGCGGCCGCCGGCGCGAAGTCGCTGGTGAAAGTGATCGACGCCGCACCCGCCCAGATCCCCGCCCCGTCCGCCGTCAAGCGCGCGCTCGACGTGTTCAAGGGGGCCAAGAAACCTCTCATCATTCTCGGCAAAGGCGCGGCCTACGCGCAGGCCGACGACGATATCCGAGCTTTCGTCGAAAAGACCGGCGCGCCGTTCCTGCAAATGAGCATGGCCAAGGGCTTGCTGCCGGACACCCATGCGCAATCGGCAGGTGCGGCTCGCTCCACCGTGCTGAAGGACGCGGACGTTGTCATGCTGATCGGCGCCCGCCTCAACTGGCTGCTGTCGCATGGCAAGGGCAAGACCTGGGGCGATGCCCCGAAGAAATTCATCCAGATCGACATCGAGCCGAAGGAGATGGATTCCAACGTCGAGATCGTCGCTCCCGTCGTCGGCGATATCGGCTCCTGCGTCTCCGCGTTGCTCGCGGGCATGGGTGGCAACTGGCAGTCCGCGCCGGCCGAATGGCTCGCCACGGTGTCCAAGAAGCGCGACGAGAACGTCGCCAAGATGGCGCCGAAGCTGATGAGCAACGCCTCGCCGATGGATTATCACGGCGCGCTCGGCGTGCTGCGTACCATCGTCAAGGAGCGGCCGGACGCGATCTTCGTCAACGAAGGCGCCAACACGCTCGACCTCGCCCGCGGCGTCATCGACATGTACAAGCCGCGCAAGCGCATCGACGTCGGCACCTGGGGCGTGATGGGCATCGGCATGGGCTATTCGATTGCGGCCGCTGTCGAAACCGGCCATCCGGTGCTGGCGGTCGAAGGCGACTCGGCCTTCGGCTTTTCGGGCATGGAAGTCGAGACCATCTGCCGCTATCAGCTGCCGGTCTGCATCGTCATCTTCAACAATGACGGCATCTACCGCGGCACCGACGTCAATGGCGCGAGTTCGGATCCGGCAACCACCGTGTTCGTCAAGGGCTCGCGCTACGACAAGATGATGGAAGCCTTCGGCGGCGTGGGCGTCAACGCCACCTCGCCCGATGAGCTCAAGCGCGCTGTCAACGCCGCGATGGATTCCGGCAAGCCGACGCTGATCAACGCCGTGATCGATCCGGCGGCCGGCTCCGAGAGCGGCCGCATCGGCAACCTCAACCCGCAAAGCGTCCTGCAAAAAAAGAAATAACCGACTTCAACCCATTTCATCCTGCACAGGCAGATAGACACAGTACGGAGCAACACGATGACAAAGGCGCTCAAGGGCGTTCGCATTCTCGATTTCACCCACGTCCAGTCGGGACCGACCTGCACGCAATTGCTGGCCTGGTTTGGCGCCGACGTGATCAAGGTCGAGCGTCCCGGCGTCGGCGACATCACGCGCGGCCAGCTGCAGGACATTCCGAATGTGGACAGCCTGTATTTCACCATGCTGAACCACAACAAGCGCTCGATCACGCTCGACACCAAGAACCCGAAGGGCAAGGAAGTCCTCACCGCACTGATCAAGACTTGCGACGTGCTGGTGGAAAATTTCGGCCCCGGCGTGCTCGACCGCATGGGTTTTCCCTGGGAGAAGATCCAGAGCATCAACCCCAAGATGATCGTGGCCTCGATCAAGGGTTTTGGCCCCGGGCCGTACGAGGACTGCAAGGTGTATGAGAACGTCGCCCAGTGCACCGGCGGTGCAGCCTCGACCACCGGTTTCCGCGATGGGCTGCCGCTCGTCACCGGTGCGCAGATCGGCGACAGCGGCACCGGATTGCATCTGGCGCTTGGCATCGTCACCGCGCTTTATCAGCGCACCGTCACCGGCAAGGGCCAAAAGGTCACCGCCGCGATGCAGGACGGCGTTCTGAACCTCGCCCGCGTAAAACTGCGCGACCAGCAGCGCCTCGCCCATGGTCCGCTGAAGGAATACAGCCAGTTCGGCGAAGGCATTCCGTTCGGCGATGCCGTGCCGCGCGCCGGCAACGATTCCGGCGGCGGCCAGCCCGGCCGCATCCTCAAATGCAAAGGCTGGGAAACCGATCCCAACGCCTACATCTACTTCATCACCCAGGCGCCGGTGTGGGAGAAGATCTGCGACGTGATCGGCGAGCCGACCTGGAAGACCGATGCGAACTACGCCAAGCCGCCGGCCCGGCTGTCGCGGCTGAACGAGATTTTCGCGCGCATCGAACAGTGGACCATGACGAAGACAAAATTCGAGGCGATGGAAATCCTCAACAAGGACGACATCCCCTGCGGCCCGATCCTGTCGATGAAGGAGATCGCCGAAGACCAGTCGCTGCGCGCCACCGGCACCGTAGTCGAGGTCGATCATCCGACCCGCGGCAAGTACATCTCGGTCGGCAACCCGATCAAGCTGTCGGACTCTCCCAGCGAGGTGACACGCTCCCCGCTGCTCGGCGAGCACACCGACGAGATCCTGCGCCAGGTACTCGGCTTCAGCGATCACCAGGTCGCCGAAATCCACGATTCCGGCGCGCTCGACCCGCCACGGAAGCAGGCGGCCGAATAAGCCTGCTTGTACCCTGAATACAAAGGCCGCCGGCTTCCGGCGGCCTTTTTGCCGTCTGGGATGCCCGGCGTGGAATGCCACATCCACCTAATGTTGCAATGCACCCTTTCGCTTGCTGCTATGCAAACAAGCCCGTTGTTTTCTGGCATCTGGCATACATAAATGTCCTTAGATCATGAAGCGGCGCTGCTCCGCACCACGAAAAGGGGACCCACATGTCCAAGACTGCATCGATCGGCCTCTTGCCCTCCAGCACCCTGTTCGGCCGCCTGATGGCCGTGATCGACCGCCTGCTCACCGCCAGCAGCCGCATCGCCGTCCGCAACGGCGACCTGCCCTATTTCGGTCTTTAAGCCTTAAAATACAGGCTTTCGCGGTCGTGTCCGACCGGACCAATCGCTTGGCCTGAATGAATGGACCATCCATGGCCCCGGACCTCCGGGGCCATTTTTTGTGCAACTTGCCGCGTACATTTAGCAAGGGCTGCGACAAATCAGCCGGGAGGGCGATTGGAAGCATTATCCCCGTTGCGTCCTGGCATATCGCATACAAAGATGCCTTCCAACGGCGCTCGGTAAATGGCAGCGCTTTGGGAGGTAGGCCGTGCAGTCCACAAGGACAGCCAGGGCGATGGGGCCACAAGCGCCGGCGATTTCGCGCGCCGCTTCCCCTTTTCCACAACTCCCCCTTTGGCCGAAAGGAGCGGATGTCGCTCGGCCAAGTCTCCCGTACAATTCAAGCTTGCATCGGTTGCAGCAATGGAACCATTGCAGTGAGACGGTCATGAATGCGAGAAGGCCTACGTGGGCGCTTGCAATGAACCAAGCCGGCGACAGACCGGCATAACGATAACTGGATGGGAGTGAGATACATGAAACATGCTGCACATACCGCATTGGGGGCACTAGCTGCGCTGTTCGCCATCGGAACACTACCCGTGTTCGCGGCATGGGAACCGGTGCGGCCCGTCGAATTCATCGTGCCCGCCGGCACCGGCGGCGGCGCCGATCAGATGGCGCGAACGATTCAAGGCATCGTCACCAAGCACAATTTGATGAAACAGCCTATGGTTGTCATCAACAAATCGGGCGGCGCCGGCGGCGAAGGCTTTCTCGACGTCAAAGGATCAGCCAACAACCCGCACAAGATCATCATCACACTATCCAACCTCTTCACCACCCCGCTGGCGACGGGCATCCCCTTCAATTGGAAGGATCTGACGCCGGTGGCCATGCTGGCGCTCGACGAATTCGTGCTGTGGGTGAATGCCGACAAGCCTTACAAGACCGCCAAGGAATACATCGAAGCGGTGAAGGCAGCGCCCGCGGGCTCCATCAAGATGGGCGGCACCGGCTCGAAGCAGGAAGACCAGATCATCACGGTCGCGGTCGAGAAGACCACCGGCAGCAAGTTCACCTACATCCCCTATAAGGGCGGCGGCGAAGTCGCCGTTCAGCTGGTCGGCAACCACGTCGATTCCACCGTCAACAACCCGATCGAGGCTGTCGCCCAATGGCGCGGCGGCAAGCTGCGTCCGCTCTGCGTGTTCGATGCCCAGCCGATGAGCTACGACGAGCAGGTCGCGGACGGCAAGAGCTGGAAGGATATTCCGACCTGCAAGTCGCAGGGCCTCGACATGGAATACCTGATGCTGCGCGGCATCTTCATGGCGCCGAAGGCAACCAAGGACCAGGTCGAATATTACATCGATCTCTTCAAGAAGGTCCGCGCCACGCCCGAGTGGCAGGACTTCATGAAAAGCGGCGCGTTCAACACCACGTTCCTGACCGGGGCGGATTACGCCAAATGGGTCGAGGGCGAGGAAAAGCGTCACGAGACGCTGATGAAGGACGCCGGCTTCCTCGCTTCGGCGGGAAACTGACCGAACGATTGAGCCACGACGGACCGCAGCACCGACGCCGGGCCTTGCAGGCCGAGGCCCGGCTTCGCATGGAGTTTCGATGACAACAGGTTCAAGCAACGCAGGCCCCGCCCACAAGCTCGTGGAGGCAGGTGTCACCCTTCTCATCGCCCTGTTCGGCGCGATCGTGATCGCCGGCAGCCTGAAGGCGGGCGTCAACTGGGGCGCGGAAGGTCCGCGCGCCGGCTTCTTCCCCTTCTACATCGGGATCTTCATCGTAGCCTCAAGTGCGATCAACCTGTGGAACGGGTTGCGCGACGGCGATGACGGGCTGTTCGCGGAATGGGGACAACTCCGCCAGGTCATGAGCGTCGTGATTCCGACCGCGATCTATGTCGGCGCGATGCCGTTCACCGGCCTCTACATCGCCTCGATGGTCTTCATCGCCTGGTTCATGCGATGGCTGGGCAAATACCCGTGGCTGACGGTGCTGGCCGTCTCGCTCGGCATGCCCATCATTACCTATTTCATTTTCGAACGCTGGTTCTTGGTTCCGCTCCCGAAGGGGCCGGTCGAAGAATGGCTCGGTCTCTAACTACGCGCAGCGGCAGGAATCACGATGGAAGAACTCGTCAATCTGTTTCACGGCTTTGCGGTAGCGCTGCAACCCTTCAATATCATGGTCATGGTCCTCGGCATCGTGCTGGGCGTGCTGATCGGCGTGCTGCCGGGCCTCGGCGGCGCTAACGGCGTTGCGATCCTGCTGCCGTTGACCTTCAGCATGCCGCCGACCTCGGCCATCATCATGCTTTCCTGCATCTACTGGGGCGCGTTGTTCGGTGGGGCGATCACCTCGATCTTGTTCAACATCCCGGGCGAGCCATGGTCGGTGGCGACGACCTTCGACGGCTATCCAATGGCGCAGCAGGGCAAGGCCGGCGAAGCCCTGACCGCGGCGTTCACCTCCTCCTTTGTCGGCGCGCTGTTCGCCGTCGTAATGATCACGCTGGTGGCGCCGCTGGTCGCAAGCTTCGCCCTGCAATTCGGGCCCGCCGAAAAATTCGCGGTTTATTTCTTGGCGTTCTGCAGTTTCGTCGGCCTCAGCAAGGAGCCGCCGTTCAAGACCATCGCGGCCATGATGATCGGCTTTGCGCTGGCTGCGGTCGGCCTCGATTCCATCACCGGACAGTTGCGGCTGACCTTCGGCATCACCCATCTGCTCAACGGCTTCGACTTCCTCATCGCCGTCATCGGGCTGTTCGGCATCGGCGAGATCCTGCTGACGATGGAGGAAGGACTGGCCTTCCGCGGCGGCAACGCCAAGATCAACCTGCGCGTGGTGATCCAGACCTGGAAAGAATTGCCGTCCTACTGGGTTACCTCAGTGCGCTCCTGCCTGATCGGCTGCTGGATGGGCGTCACGCCGGCCGGTGCGACCCCCGCCTCGTTCATGAGCTACGGCATCGCCAAGCGCGTCTCAAAGCGCGGCAGCAATTTCGGCAAGGGCGAAATCGAAGGCGTGGTTGCGCCGGAGACCGCGGCGCATGCCGCGGGCACTGCAGCCCTGCTGCCGATGCTTTCGCTCGGCGTGCCGGGGTCGCCGACGGCGGCCGTGCTGCTCGGCGGCCTACTGATCTGGGGCCTGCAGCCTGGGCCGATGCTGTTCGTCGAACAGAAGGAATTCGTCTGGGGCCTGATCGCCTCGATGTATCTCGGCAATATCGTCGGCCTGATCGTCGTCCTGACGTGTGTGCCAGTGTTCGCCGCCATCCTGCGCGTGCCCTTCAGCATCATCGCGCCGCTCATCCTGGTGCTCTGCGCGATCGGCGCCTATTCAGTCCACAGTTCGACGTTCGACGTGGTGCTGATGCTGGTGTTCGGCGTGATCGGCTACCTGCTCAAGAAGTGCAACTATCCGCTCGCGCCGCTGGTGCTTGCGATTGTGCTCGGCGACAAGGCCGAAGAAGCCTTCAGGCAATCGCTGCTGGGATCTCAGGGATCGCTCGGCATCTTCTTCTCCAACACGCTGGTCAGCACCATCATGGCGCTCGGTTTGGTCGCGCTGTTCTGGTCGCTGATTCAGCAGGGCTACACCCGGCTGCGCGGCGAGGTTCACAAGCCGGCATAAGCCTACAAGAACCAATAAAATCCTGATGTGGCGAGGCGGGGCATTCGATGCCCCGCCTTTTTTCGTTCGCGAATGCAGCAATCACCGACGCAAAAGAAACTGCGACATTCTGACAAGATTTCTCTTGTCTACTGGCATAACATATACCAATCTCTCGCATCGAGCTGTCGTAAAATAGAAACAGCCTATGGAGGGAAGATGACGGATACAGTTCAAGGAGCAGCCCCCGTTGAGGCGGCTCGGGTCAGTGACGCGTATCGCTGGACCCAATTGACCATCGGCGTGCTCGCGATGGTGATGATTGCGAACTACCAATATGGCTGGACTTTCTTCGTTCCGGACATCCAGAAAAAGTTCGGATGGGATCGCGCTTCGATCCAGTGGGCATTCACCCTTTTCGTGCTGTTCGAGACCTGGCTGGTGCCGGTCGAAGGTTGGTTCGTTGACAAATACGGTCCGCGAATCGTCGTCCTGGTCGGCGGCGTGCTGTGCGCGATCGGTTGGGCGATCAACGCGCAGGCAACCACGCTCAATGGCTACTATCTCGGCATGATCGTCGCCGGCATCGGCGCCGGGGGCGTGTACGGCACCTGTGTCGGCAACGCGCTGAAATGGTTTCCCGATAAGCGAGGCCTCGCCGCCGGCATCACCGCCGCCGGCTTCGGCGCTGGATCGGCGCTGACGGTCGCGCCGATCCAGGCGATGATCAAGGACTCCGGCTTCCAGACCACTTTCCTGTATTTCGGACTTGGCCAAGGCATCATCATCGTGATCCTCGCCTTCTTCCTGTTCTCGCCGAAGGCCGGACAAGTGCCTGCTGTGACGCAGAACGCCAACGTCATCCAGACAAGGCGCAATTATCAGCCGACCGAGGTGATCCGTCAGCCGATCTTCTGGCTGATGTATTTCATGTTCGTGATCGTCGGCGCCGGCGGATTGATGGTCACCGCCAACCTCAAGCCGATCGCCGTCGACTGGAAGGTCGACAGTGTGCCGGTCACGCTGATGGCGGTGACGATGACGGCCGTAACGTTCGCGGCCACGATCGACCGCGTGCTCAATGGCCTGACCCGCCCCTTCTTCGGCTGGATCTCGGACATGATCGGGCGTGAGAACACCATGTTCATTGCATTCGGCATGGAAGGCATCGGCATCTGGGGCCTCTACATGCTCGGTCACGATCCGGTCTGGTTCGTGCTGCTGTCGGGCTTCGTGTTCTTTGCCTGGGGTGAGATCTACTCGCTGTTCCCGTCGACCTGCACCGATACCTTCGGTTCGAAGTTCGCGACCACCAATGCCGGCCTGCTCTACACGGCAAAGGGCACCGCGGCGCTGCTGGTGCCGGTGGCGAACTACATGCAGCAGTCTTCAGGCACCTGGGACAACGTGTTCATCGTCGCTGCCGGTGCAAACATCCTGGCCTCCGTGCTCGCGATCGCCGTGCTCAAGCCGTGGCGCAAATCCGTCGTCGCCAGATCGCAGATAGCGGCCTGATCCAACGGATCGGTTATCTCCAAATAGGCGCGCTCATCCTCCGGGATGGGCGCGTTTCTTTTGCCCGGACCGCCTCTGGTATACCTGAAGGCATATGGACCGGAGCAGAGACACAATCTGTTCTGCGCCGGCCCCGTCACCGGACGGAAAACGTCAGTAAGACTGCCTGTTTATCGTTAGCTCGACGTCAGATTTCCATTACCACGCGTGTTGACAATTGGCATTATGTATACCAGACTTCGTCTATAGTTCATCAAGGAGGTTGCCATGCAAGTCGGAGATATCCTGCGCAAGAAGACCGCCCGTGTCGCAACGGTCCGCATGAACGAAACAGTCGCGATTGCCGCGCAACTGATGCGCTCCAGCAATATCAGCGCGCTGGTGGTGAAGGATGTCGTTCGCACCGAGGGCAACACCGCGGTCGGCATGTTCACCGAACGCGATGTCGTGCGCGCGGTCGCCGAGCACGGCGCCGCCGGCATCAACATGCGCGTGTCGCAATTCATCTCCGTACAGCAACTCGTCTGCTGCACGCCGACGGATACGCTCGAGCACGTCCGTCACCTCATGAGCAAGCATCACATCCGCCACGTGCCCGTGATCGACAATTACAGCCTGATCGGCGTCGTCAGCATTCGCGACATCTCGACCGCGTTCGATGACGAAGCCACGCCGTTCCAGCTCGCCGCGACCGGCTGAACTCCGCCTTCCTACCCCGGGGCGCTCTCCCCGGGAAGGACGACATCCCACCGCAAAACCGGGCTCACCTCCTGTCGCAAAACAGGCGCTCCCAAACCTGCGCCGACATTTCGGCGTGCCGGAAAACATCATCTTTGCGAGGACGCATGGCGCGTAATATCCTGATCCTCGGGGCCTCGTACGGCTCGCTGCTCGCAACAAAGCTCCTGATGGCGGGTCACAACGTGACCCTGGTTTGCCGAAAACAAACGGCCGAACTCATCAACCGTGACGGCACGGAAGTCCGCATCAAGCTGCGCGACGAAGCCGCGCACCGGCCGATCCTCTCACGCGACCTGCCTGGTGTCCTCGACGCGGTCGAGCCCGGCGACGTCGATCCTTCCCGCTATGATCTGGTCGGCCTTGCGATGCAGGAGCCGCAATACGCCGCACGCACGATGCGGCTTCTGATGATCAATATTGCAGAAGCGCGCCTGCCTTGCCTTTCAATCATGAACATGCCCCCTCTGCCGTATCTCAAGCGCATCCCGGCGCTTGCGGAAATGGAGCTGGAGATGGCCTATACCAACGCTGCGGTATGGGATCGGTTTGAACCGGGCCTGATGTCGCTCTGCTCCCCGGATCCGCAGGCCTTCCGTCCTCCGGAGGATGCGGCGAATGTCCTTCATGTCGGCCTGCCGACAAACTTCAAGGCAGCGTCATTTGCGGATGACCAGCACAATCTGCTGCTTCGGGAGCTGGAAGCTGACATTGATGCGGTGCGGCTGGATGGCCAGGATGTTCCGGTAAAACTCAAGCTATTCGATTCGATGTTCGTCCCTCTGGCGAAATGGTCGATGCTGCTGACCGGCAACTACCGCTGTTTCACGCCGCAGGATCCGCGATCGATCCGCGACGCGGTGCACGGCGATATCAGTCTCTCGCAGTCGATCTATGACCATGTCGACCGAATCGCCCACCGCCTGGGCGCCGATCCCGCCGATCAAGTGCCTTTCGAGAAATACGCCAAGGCCGCGGAAAGCCTTTTGAAACCGTCGTCAGCGGCCCGGGCGGTCGCCGGTGGTTCACCTGCCATCGAGCGCGTGGACCTGCTGGTGAAACTGATTTCCCATCAACTTGGCATCCCCAATGCCGAAATCGACCGTACGGTCCAGATCGTCGACCAGAAACTCAATGAGGGCTACATGGCCGGCGCGATGCGAGGTACTCGGATCGCCGTGGCGTAGGTCTTAAGGGATGTTGTGGCGGCGCCGCCCCGCCCCGCAAATCGAGTGATCCAAACGCCGGTCCCGCTCGTTTACCTACGACAAGTTCCCCTTGAGCGGCGCAATGTCTCGTGGTTTCCAAACGATCCGAATGCTGTCAAGAACGCCGCGCCCGACGGTACCATTCCGGACGGGTTGGCGACCATGCAACGAAAGGCCCAGACTGACGGTGGAGTGGGCGACCCTGATCGGGCGCGTCGCTGACGGTGACCGCGAGGCGTTCCAGCGCCTGTTCGAGCATTTTGCCCCGCGCGTGAAGGGTTTGATGCTGAAGACCGGCGCCAGCAGCGACGATGCGGAGGAAATCGCGCAGGAAACCCTGCTTGCGGTATGGCGGAAGGCTGTGCAGTTCGATCCAGTCTCCGCGGGCGCTGCCGCCTGGATCTACACGATTGCCCGAAACCTCCGGATCGACGCGGTACGGCGGGCGGCCCGCACGGGCACTGTCGATCTGGACGCCGAACTCGATTACCTCGTCGATCCGGCCGAGCCGGCCGATGACGTCATGGCTCGCAATGACGAGGCCGGCCGCATCGCGCGGGCGCTGTCGAGCCTCTCCGAGGAGCAATCCATGGCGATCCGGCTGTCGTTCATCGAGGAGCGCCCACATCCGGAAATCGCCGGTGCGCTCGGGATACCTCTGGGGACGGTGAAATCCAGGATCAGATTGGCGATGAACCGGCTGCGAGCCATGTTGGACGAAACGAAATGAGTGTGATGCATCATCCTCCTGCGGAATTGCTGGCAGGTTTTTCCGCCGGGACCCTCGATCCCGGCGAACATCTCGCCGTCGCCGTCCATGTGTCGGGCTGTCCGGCATGCCGGCGGCTGGTGCGTGCGATCGAAGGTGTCGGCGGATCGGCGCTCGAGGCCACCGAACCTGCCGCAATGAAGGCCGGCGCGTTCGAGGCCGTCATGGACAAGGCTGGCCAATCGCCGTCCCATTCCCATGCGCTTGCCGACCGCTCCACGGATGACGATCTGCCAAAAGTGCTGAGGCATTACCGCATCGGACGGCGCCGCTGGGTCGCCCCGGGCGTCAGCATGCGGCCGATCGAATTGCCGGGCCGGTCAAGCTCGCGCGCGTTCCTGCTCCGGTCGGACCCTGGCACGCATATGCTCGAGCATACCCATACAGGGACGGAACTGACCTGCGTCCTGCGGGGCAGCTTCAGCCACGAGGGCGGCCGGTTCGGCCCGGGCGATTTCGATTTTGGCGACGATACGCTCGATCACCAGCCGACCGTCGGCGAAGGCGAGCCCTGCCTCTGCCTGGTGGCCATGACCGGCGATCTCCGGATCAACGGCTTCTTCGGCCGCCTCATTGGTCCCTTCGTTCGGCTCTGAGACAAATGATCCCGTCCAATCCGTTCCGGTGATCCAGCCGCCCGATGGAATCGTTTCTACCCGGGAGCACGCTTCAACCCGGGACCATCGGATGAAAATCGGAACAGCATCGACCGCAGAAAGCAGGGACCATCTCTCCGCACTGATCGCCCGCGCCGCCGAGGGCGAAGACGCCGCTTTCTCCGAACTCTACGCGCTGACCAGCCGGAAGATGCGCAAGACGATATCCGTTGTTCACTCTCGCGGCGCCGATATCGAGGACATCCTTCAGGATGCGTACCTAAAAATCTGGCGGAGCGCTCATAACTTCGATCCGGATCGATCCTCCCCGATCAGCTGGATGTCCGTGATCGCCCGCAACACCGCAATCGATGCGCTCCGCCTCAAGACGCTGCCGACCACCGATCTGGACCTCGCCTTGTCGATGCCGGAACCAGTGCCGGACGGCGGCGACGATTTCGACTACGACCGCGCCCGGCCGATCGCCGCGACCGCAATCCGCCAGCTTCCGCATGACCGCCAGACGCTGCTGTCGCTCGCCTATATCGACGGCGAAAGCCGGCAATCATTGTCGAAACGTTTTGGCGTGCCAGTCGGCACCATCAAGACCTGGCTGCGGCGAACGCTGGAAACGGTGCGAAATGACTGCGCGGCATTCGAGGCCCAGGCGGCGAGCTGATCGGGTTTTCCATGCTTGCTGCTAGTTGAGGCGAACGATTGCGAAATTAAGCGCGGATGCAAAGACGACCCAGGCGGCGTACGGGATAAAAAGTCCGGCCGAAATCCTGTCATCGGGCCACTGCCTTGCGACGAAGGCCAAGATCGCGGCGAGAAGCGACAATATTACGACAAGCGCCACGCCCGGCCAGTGCGCGGTAAAGAAGACCGGGGACCACAGCAAGTTGAGCGCCATCTGCGCCCACCACAGCGTCATCGCCATCGAATGGCGGTCACGTTCCCAGGTTCGCCAGCCCGCGATGGCCACAAGCAGATAGACGATGGACCAGACCGGGCCAAAGACCCAGTTTGGCGGACTGAACCACGGCTTGGCGAGCGCGGCATACCAACCTCCTGGCGGGTTGAGCAGGCCTGTCGCAAAGCCCGCACTGACCACGAGGACGACAAAGATCGCTAGCCGCAAATGTCGCATCGGTCGCCTTGTCCCCTCGTGGCACTACCTAGAACGTCGAACGAATATCCGCGGATCAAATCGGCAACGCAACCGCTGGCCCCTTGGCGGGACTGTTCGCACTGCGGAACAAGCCGCGCTTTTGCATGCTGGCGTTGCCCTGAGGCCCGTTCCGCCCCGGTAGACTTTTGCGGGGGGTGACGGCATCCTGCCCTACGAAATCTCACAAAATGACGTCCGGACGATCCCGCCGTCAAAAATGACAGGAAAGAGCATTCTCCAGCCGGAAAATGCTCATGGAAACCAGAGGGCAGACATGAAGACGCGATTCACCGAGCTTGTTGGCGTTGAACACCCGATCGTCCAGGGCGGCATGCAATGGGTGGGACGCGCCGAACTCGTCGCCGCCGTCTCCAACGCCGGTGCGCTCGGGCTGATCACCGCGCTGACCCAACCGACACCGGAGGATCTCACCAAGGAAATCGCGCGCTGCCGCGAGATGACCGACAAGCCGTTTGGGGTCAATCTCACCATCCTGCCCGCGATCAAGCCCCCGCCTTACGCCGAGTATCGCCAGGCCATCATCGAGGCCGGCATCAAGATCGTGGAAACCGCCGGCAACAAGCCGCAGGAGCATGTCGACGAGTTCAAGAAGCACGGCGTCAAGATCATCCACAAATGCACCAGCGTTCGCCATGGCCTGTCGGCGGAGCGGATGGGCGTCGACGCCATCTCGATCGACGGTTTTGAATGCGCCGGCCATCCCGGCGAGGACGACACGCCCGGCCTGATCCTGATCCCGGCCGCCGCCGACAAGATCAAGATTCCGATGATCGCCTCGGGAGGCTTCGCCGACGGCCGCGGGCTTGTTGCTGCGCTGGCACTCGGCGCCGAAGGCATCAACATGGGCACGCGCTTCATGTGCACCAGGGAGAGCCCGATCCACCAGCTCGTCAAGGAACGCATCGTCGCCAATGACGAGCGCGAGACCGAACTGATTTTCCGCACCATGCGCAACACCTCGCGCGTCGCCAAGAACGCGATCTCGAGCAAGGTGGTCGCGATGGAGAAGGAAGGCGCAAAATTCGAGGACGTGCGCGAACTCGTCGCCGGCGCCCGCGGCAAGATGGTGTATGCGACCGGCGATGCCGACGAGGGCATCTGGTCGGCCGGCCAGGTCCAGGGCCTGATCCACGACATTCCGACCTGCGCCGAACTGGTCTCCCGCATCATGCGCGACGCGGAAGCGATTATCCGCAGCCGGCTCGAGGGCATGGTGTCGGGTGCGCAGCGCCAGGCCGCGGAATAAGCGGATTGACGCGAGAAACAAGACGGGCCGCCGAACAGGCGGCCTGCGCCTCCAATAAAGAGAAGAGCCCATGAAAGCCTATGTCTACGGCGCCAACGGCCCCGAAATCACCGACGTCGCAAAGCCCTCGCCAAAGGGCACGCAGGTGCTGGTCAAGGTCCATGCCTGCGGCCTCAACCGCGCCGACCTCGGCATGACCAAGGGCCATGTGCACGGCGCGGCCGGCGGCGTCGGCACCGTGCTCGGCATGGAATGGGCGGGCGAAGTCGCCGAGCTCGGACCCGACGCCAAAGGCGTCAAGGTCGGCGACAAGATCATGGGCTCGGGCGGTTCGGCGTTCGCCGAATACACGCTGGCCGACCACGGCCGGCTGTTCCGCGCCCCATCGAACATGAATTTTGAGGAAGCGGCCACCCTCCCCGTCGCACTCGCCACCATGCACAACGCGGTCGTTACGGCAGGCGCCCTTCAGAAAGGCCAGACCGTGCTGATCCAGGGCGCCAGCTCCGGCGTCGGGCTGATGGCGATGCAGATCGCAAAATTCAAGGGCGCCAAGCTCGTGGTCGGCTCGTCCACCGACGCGATGCGCCGCAGCCGGCTTAAGGAATTCGGTGCGGATCTCGCGATCGACTCCAAGGACCCCGGCTGGGTCAACCAGGTGCTGCAGGCCACCGGCGGCGAAGGCGTCGATCTGATCGTCGATCAGGTCTCGGGCCCGGTCGCAAACCAGAATCTGAAAGCCACCAAGGTCAAGGGCCGCATCGTCAATGTCGGCCGGCTCGGCGGCACCCATGGCGACTTCAATTTCGACCTGCACGCCGCGCGCCGCATCAACTATATCGGCGTCACCTTCCGAACCCGTACCATCGAGGAAGTCCGCGAGATCTTTGACGAGGTCCGCAAAGACATCTGGGCCGCAGTGGAATCGCGAAAACTGCAGTTGCCGATCGACAAGGTCTACCCGTTCGCCGAGATCGGAGCAGCGTTCGAGCACATGGAAGCCAACCAGCACCTCGGCAAGATCGTGGTGGCGCTGTAGGTGCGCAACGCGGACCAGCTTACAGTTCGCAGGCGCGTTAGCCGGGTGTAATCCGCCTATTCCAGCGGCCGCTCTGTTACGTCGAGAATAGACCCGACGCCCTGCCGCAGATCGCTTGTTACCGCGCCCTCGAGCGCGAAGGCGCAAAGCGAGCGGCCGGTGACATCGTAGACATGACCGAAGGAATGCGTGGCAGGCGGCGCCTCCGGCTGGGCCGTGTCGATCAGGCCGACCCAGCGCCGGCCTTCGGCCACCTCGGGCAGCGTGAACGGGACGACATCGTGGTGGGCGTTAAAGACGATCAGCAACGTCGCGTCCGATCCGCGCCGCTGGATGCCGCTTTCCTGCGCACGGCCGTCGAGCAGCATGCCGAAGCAGCGGGCGTTGCCGTCTTGCCATTGCTCGGTTGTCATTTCAGTGGCCGCCGGGGTGAGCCATGTAACGTCGGTGACGTCGAGTTCCTCGTTGCGCGATCCGACCAGAAAGCGGCTGCGATACAGGATGGGAAACGCCTTGCGGGTCGCGATCAGGCGGCGGGTGAATTCCCGCAGCGCCCGGCCGCTCGGCGGTATCCCGAGCCAGTTCGGCCAGTTGATATCGTTGTCCTGCGCATACGCATTGTTGTTGCCATTCTGCGTGTGGCCGAACTCGTCGCCCGCCAGCAGCATGGGCGTGCCGTGCGAGAGCAGCACGGTGGCCAGCAAGTTCCGCTTCTGCCGCTCGCGCAGCTCCAGGATATCAGGATCGTCGGTCGGACCCTCCACGCCGTGATTCCAGGAATGGTTGTTGGAATGGCCGTCGCGGTTGTCTTCGCCGTTCGCCTCGTTGTGCTTGTCGTTGTAGGATACGAGGTCGTTGAGATTGAAACCGTCATGGGCGGTGACGAAGTTGATGCTGGCCCACGGTTTGCGGCCGCGCTTGTTGAAGAGATCGCCCGATCCCGAAATGCGCTTCGCCAGGTCGGGTAACAGCCCGGCATCGCCCTTCCAGTAGCTGCGCACCGTATCGCGAAACTTGTCATTCCATTCCGCCCATCCCGGCGGAAACTGGCCGACCTGGTAACCGCCCGGCCCGATGTCCCAGGGCTCGGCAATCAGCTTGACGCCTGACAGCACCGGGTCCTGCCGGCAGGCATCGAGAAAGCCGCCGCCTTCATCGAAGCCGTAGGGTTCGCGCGCGAGAATGGTGGCGAGATCGAATCGGAATCCGTCGACCCGCATTTCGGTCGCCCAATAGCGGAGCGAATCGGCCACCATCTGCAGCACGCGCGGATGCGAGAGGTTGACGGTATTTCCGGTACCGGTGTCGTTGATGTAGTAGCGGCGCTGATCCGGCAGCAGCCGGTAATAGCTCGCGTTGTCGATCCCCTTGAACGACAGCGTAGGGCCCAGTTCGTTGCCCTCGGCGGTATGGTTGTACACAACGTCCAGGATCACCTCGAGACCATGGGCGTGAAACTGATTGATCATGGTCTTGAATTCGCTGGCTCCGTCGGTGCGCAGATAGCGCGTCTCCGGCGCAAAGAAGCCGATCGAATTGTAACCCCAGTAGTTTCGCAGGCCCTTGTCGACGAGATAGCTGTCGTCGACGAAGGAATGGATCGGCAACAGCTCGACGCTGGTGACGCCGAGCGAGCGCAGATAGGCCGGGATCGCGGCATGGGAAAGGCCTGCGAAGGTGCCTCGGTCGGATTCCGGAATCAGCGGGTGACGCTGGGTAAAGCCCTTGACGTGCATCTCGTAGATGATCGTGCGCGCCCACGACGTCTCGGGTTTGCGCGACGGCCCCCAAGTGAACGCCGGATCGATCACGCGGCACTTGAGCATGTAAGGCGCGCTGTCGCGGCCATCGAACGATTTATCCTTGTCAGGATGATCGAGCTGATAACCGAACAGCTCCGGCGCCCACTTCAATTCGCCGACGAGCTGTTTTGCATACGGATCGATCAACAGCTTGTTCGGATTGAATCGATGGCCTGCGTCGGGCTCGTACGACCCGTGCACTCGATAGCCGTAGACGGTGCCGGGCCGCGCGGTCGGGAGGTAGCCGTGCCAGACTTCGTCGGTGTACTCCGGCAGGTCGAAGCGCTCGATCTCGTACTCGCCGGCGTCATCGAAAATGCAGAGCTCGACTTTCGTGGCGTGCGCCGAGAACAGCGCGAAGTTGACGCCGAGGCCGTCCCATGTCGCCCCGAGCGGAAACGGCTTGCCCTCGCGGATGGTCGAGCGCCGCAACGCCATGGCAGCGCCGAGCAGTGACTGGTTCGGTGACGGTTTGATCGGTTTCATTCGTGGCGGCCCCCTCACGCGGCAACCGCCCAGCCGCCCAATAAGTTCCACCCCGCACGCAATAATGCGCGCCCCTGCTCAGCGCGGCTCGCCTGAAAATCCCTGCCGCAGCGCCGCCAGAAGGTCGAGCGCGGCTTGCGGCAGCGGGCCTTTTTCCACGGCCGCCAGCGCGTCCTCGAACTGCTGCGGCGTCGCCATGCCGACCAAAATCGTGCCCATTGCCGGATGCGACAGCGCAAACCGCGTTGCCGCTTCGATCAGGCTGGCGGCGAATCCCTCCTCCACCAGCGGCATCAGGCGACGCGCACGATCGATATCGGCACCGTAGTGCATCGCTGAACCGATCGGCTCGGGCGCAGGGCTCGCGATCGGATGACGCTCGGCCGAGCCCGATAGCGCGCCGCCGGCCAGTACCCGAATGCGGATAACGCCGACACCGGCGGCCGCAGTTGCATCGAACAGCCGTGCATAATCCTGCGCCGGATAGCCCGTCGGCAATTCGACCGCCGCTGACGGATTGAGCATGTTGTAGACGACCTGTGCGCTGTCGAAGACGCGCGCCTCGATCACCTGATGCAGCGCCGCCGTATCACCGACCGCCGTCAGCCCCAGAAAGCGGATCTTGCCCTGCTGGCGTTGCCGCTCGAACGCAGGAGCGACCTCGTCGAGCACCTGCCGGACACTGAGCGACGATCCGCCGCCGCTTTCGGTAATCGGATTGTGCAGGTGAAAGATATCGACCCGCTCGCGGCGCAGCCGCGCCAGGCTGCCTTCGAGCGATGTTTTGACGGCATCGTCGATGCGGCCAAACTCGCCCGGCGGCACGCGGACCTTGGTGCCGACGACGACATTGGCCGGCTTCAGCGCCTGCAGGATGCGGCCGAGATTGCTTTCCGACTGCCCGTGCCCGTACTGAACCGCCGTGTCGAAATAATTGACGCCCGCCGCGATCGCGCGCGCAACGGTGCGCTCCTGGTCGGCGGCATCGCCGCGCACCATCAATCCACCCACCGCGCCGCAGCCAAAGCCCAGCACCGAGATCTGCATTTTCGTGCGGCCAAAGACCCGCATTTCCATCGCTGTTCCTCCGGATGATCCGGAAGATTATGCGATGTCGAATGGCCGCGACTCAACCGTGATATTGAGCGCGCGGCAACAGTCGGCTGCGGGGCGGATCAGCGCAGCGTAACCCGCCGGCTACGCTGCATCCCGCTCATATCTCCCGGAACGACACCAGGCGGCGTTGCGTCTCGTCCCACAAAACCAGGCGCACGCACTGAAAACTCTGCAGCAGCGTGATGCGGCCGACGTCGCGCAGTTCGGGGTGGTCACTCAGCACGCGCGACAGCCGGTAATAGGGAATACGGCTACTGAGGTGATGCACGTGGTGAATGCCGATATTGGCGGTGAACCAGCGCAACCACGCCGGCAGGTCGTAGTGCGAACTGCCGTGCAGCGCGGCCTGTTGCAGGCTCCAGCCCCCGTTGCGATCCCACACCGTGTGCTCGAACTGGTGCTGGACGTAGAACAGCCATACGCCCGCGGTGCCGGCCAGCAGCGTGATCGGAAGGTGCACGAGCAGAAACGCCTTGATGCCGATGAACCAGGTGAGCGTGGCGACGATGGCGGCGATCGCGAGATTCGTCATCATCGTGCTGGCCCAGGGCTGCCACCCTTTGCGCATCAGGGCGGCTGGCGGCATCCGCTGTTGCAGAAGGAACAGATAGGCCGGCCCGACGCCGAACATGATCAGCGGGTGGCGGTAAAGCCGGTATTTCAGGCGGCCCCATACCGGCAGAGCGCGATATTCGCGGACTGTCAACGTATCGAGATCGCCGATGCCGCGGCGATCGAGATTACCAGTGGTGGCGTGATGAATCGCATGCGTGTGGCGCCAGCAGTCATAGGGCGTCAGCGTGAGCACGCCGAGGACGCGGCCGACCCAGTCATTGGCCAGCCGGCCGGAAAAAAAGGTGCCGTGGCCACAGTCGTGCTGGATCATGAACAGGCGGACGAGAAAGCCGGCGGCCGGGATCGCGATCAGCAACGAAGCCCAGGCATGGCCGAGATGAAACGCGAACCAGGCCGCGGCCCACAGCACGATGAGCGGCAAAGCCGTGATCGCAATCTCGGCAATGCTGCGCAGCCGGCTGGGCGTGGTGTAGCCGCTCAGGATGCGCTGCCAGCGCCGGGCGTTGAGGACGTCGTCGCCGATTTCAGGCGACGGAGTGAGGCCGGAGCCCTCATCTGGCGTGTAGGGCCGCTGGCCAGCTGTGCTTTGCAAAGAAAACCCCTTCTGACGGTGCAACGTGAGATCGCGGACCTGAGGAATCGGGGCCGTCGTCCGTTGATCGATGCTGGAAGAAGGGTCTGAAGCCTGCGCGCCGATAGGTGGGCAACACAAAGCAGCCCAGCCGTTCGGCCAAGTGTCGATATCTGCATATGGACACGATCCGCGGTGGCGTCAAGGACGGGAAAGTACGAGTCATGAACGCCGCGCGGCCAATCCGCGCTGCTGCCTAACGTTCTGCTAATCCCTCTTGGGCGACCAGCCATAGGCCTTGGCGCAGGCCCCGCCCATCAGCATGGCCCGTTCGCCGTCACTCAGGCGGCTGGTCTTGAGGAACGGCTCGACCGCCTGTTCATAATTGACGACGGCGAACGCCCGCGTCCAGTCCGTGCCCCACAGACAGCGCTCAAAACCCCAGGCGTCGAACACGCGCGCGAGCGGATCCCAGATGTCGAGAAAAGGATACGGCTCGCGCGACAACGTGCAGGCGCCGCTGACCTTGATCACGCAATTCGGACGTTTGGCGAGGTCGAGCACCTTTGGAAGGCTCGCCCAGGGTTGGGCGGGCGCCGGCGGCACGCGCGGCTGTAGGATGCCGAGATGGTCGATGATGAACCGCGTGTCGGGATTCCGGTCGATCAGCGCAATACCGGCGTCCAGATTGTCCCAGCACAGGATGTTGAGCGGAAAATCGTAGCGCACGGCCGCACGCGCGATCCGGTCGAGGCCGGGATCGTCAGCCGCGCGCTTCTCCTCCTTCCGCAGCATGACGCGGACACCGACCGCGCCCGGCGTCTTCTTCCATTCCGCGACGACGTCGGCGACGCCGGGATCGTCCGGATCGAGCGGCTTGACGATGGCGAGCCGGCCGGGATGCGCCCGCTGCACCTCCACGGCATAGCTGGCATCGTAACGGTACAGTGAGAACGCCGAGATGAAGATCGCGCCGTCAACGCCCACTCTGTCCATCGCCGCCACCATCTCGTCGCCGGTGACGTGATCCGGCCAGTTCGGCACCGTGTGCCACGGCCGTTTCGGGGTGTTCGCCTCATAGGCATGGACCTGGGAATCGATAATCATCGTCGCCTCCGCTGTTCTCTTTGTCGACGATTTTGGCCAGTGCGACGGGCGCGTGTCCAGAGGGCGCGGGCGCTGTGCTGCAATGCATTCTACGGCGCGCAACCCCGCTGGGGCTCTACGGCCTCCGTGCCGCCGTCAACAACAACTCATTGGGACCTTCCCATCCGTCCGGTCGCTGATACCGGCAGAGGGCGTTTTCCATGTCGGCCCACGCCGCTTCGGCCGTCGCGGGATCCATGCACTTCACGATCTGGATGACGGGGCCCGCCGAAGTCCGAACGAAATTCATATAGTCCTTCACGGTCGGCAGCTTGAAGGGCGCCGCGACCTTCGTCGTCGCGACTTCGAGAAATCCCGCCTCTTTGAATAATTCATCAATCAGTCCGGGCTTGCCGAGACTGAGCAATCCGCCGGACTGATAGGGGTCGGGCGGCGGCACGCCGGCATGCCGCAGCGCCGTCGACATCAACGTTGCCACGCACGGATTGGCCTGCGGTGTCCCGAACACCATCGTGCAGACCGTGCCGCCCGGTTTGAGCACGCGAACCATTTCACGCAGGCCCTGCAGCGGATCGCCGAAAAACATCAGGCCGAGCCGGCAGACGACGACGTCAAACCGCGCGTCTTCGATCTGCAGTTTTTGTCCGTCCGACACGCGGGTCTCGACATGGCGATGACCCGCCGCGGCCGCCCGCTCCGCTGCGAATTGCAGAATGTCGGGCGAGAGATCCGTGGCCAGCACATAGCCGCCAGGCCCTACCCGCTCGGCGATATCAAGGGTCTGGTCCCCCGCGCCGGCGGCCACGTCCAGGACATGCGAGCTGGCTGTGACGGCGGCCATTCCGAGCATGGCCTGTGTCGCCTGGTGCAGCCACGGCCGAATAACGGTGCCGGAGTCATGCCAGCCCTTGGCCGTCCGATTCCATTGCGCTCGCACCGCCGCAGTGGCGGGATCGCTAACCACGGTAGATCCGACTTTCATCGCAGGCACCTCATTCGACTTTGATCCTGCCGTCGCGGACGATGGCTTTCCACTTGACCAACTCGCTCTGCAGGTGCGCCGCGAACTGTGCCCGCGGGCCATTGACCAGCGTGTATCCCAGCGCCCCCAACCGATCCTTCACCTCGGGCAACGCCATGATCTCGCTGACCTGCCGATACCTTCGTTCAACGATGTCGTCAGGCGTTCCCTTGGGAAGCATGATGCCGTCCCAAAACCCGACATCGTGGTTTGCAATGCCCGCTTCGCCGAGCGTTGGAACGTCGGGAAATTCCGGCGCCCGCTTTGTATCCGCGATGGCCAACAGCCGAAGCTTGCCGTCGCGCACCAGCGTGGCGACCACCGGAAGGGTGAGATGCAAAATCTGGGTGTGACCGGCGACGGTCGAGGCAACGGCGGGAGGCCCGCCCTGGAACGGCACGTGTACGATTTCGAGCCCGAGCGAATGCTTGAACAGCCGTTCGCTGGCCAAATGCGGCGACGAACCAAAACCCGGCGAGGCATAATTATACTTGCCCGGGTTTGCCCTCACCAGCGCAGCAAGCTCCCGCATAGTGGTCGCAGGCACCGACGGGTTGACCAAAATGGTTTCCGGCGCCGCCAACAGCAGCGCGACCGGCGCAAAGCTTTCAGGAACGTCGTAAGACAGTTTTTCGCCGATCGCGGATTGCACGACAAAGTTTTGGTTGACGATGACCATCGTGCAGCCGTCCGGCGACGCTCTGGCCGCGGCCGCAGTGCCGATCGCCCCGGCCGCTCCGGGCATGTTCTCGACATGGAAACGGCCACCGGTCTCGGACAGTTTCTGCGCAAGGATCCTTGCGATCACATCATCCGGGGATCCAGGCGGGTACGATACGATGATCTTGACGGATTGCGCGCATTCGGCGCCGACCGGCTGCGCGATCGCAACCGACGCGCCGACGTATATCGCGATCAACCCCGCTATCAGCGGCCACACCCGGCTTTTCATTTCGATCTCCTCAAACGGGTCGCTCCATCAAGGCCGCAAAACCTAGATGACCGTGCCGGCAGCCGTAAGCCGCAGGATTGCGGTACCCCGCCCCAGAAGTGCATAATCGCCCGATGTTCGACTGGAACGATCTGAAGTATCTTTTGGCCGTTGCCCGGCATGGCAGCACCATCGCGGCCGGAAAAGCCCTGGGGCTCAGTCAGTCGACGGTGCAAAGGCGATTGACCGAACTCGAACGCGCGATCCGGCAACCGCTGGTCAAGCGTCATCCATCAGGCTACCGCCTGACCAAATTCGGCAAGGACTTGATACCCTACGCCGAGCGCATCGAAGCGACGGTTTTCGACTTCGAGCGTCGCGTCTCCGACGAGGCACATGACCTCACCGGTGTGATCCGGGTCACCTGCCCCGAACCGATCATCGGCCGCATGACCAAGTCTACGCTCATCGATCGCTTCCAGGCCCGCCACCCCAAACTTCGGATCGAATTTGTTACCAGCGACCGCTACCTCGATCTGTCGAAAGGCGATGCCGACGTCGCCTTCCGCTCCGGCGATACCGACGACGAACTCGTCGGCCGCAAGGTCGCGGATTCGATCTGGGCCGTCTATGCCAGCCGCGGCTACGTCGAGCAGAATGGAAAGCCCGGGAAGGTGGACGACTTGCCGACCCATCAGCTCGTCGGCTTCGACGAAACGCTCAGCATGCACCGAGCATCGATATGGCTCCAGCACGTGGCCCCCGACGTCAAGATGTCGGCGCGCACCAACAGCGTGCTGGGCCTCATCTACGCGGTGAAGTCGGGAATAGGCGTGGGGCCGCTACCCGCCTCGCTCGGCGACGCAGAACCGGATCTCGTGCGCGTACTAGGCCCCATTCCGGAACTGTCGCGAAGCTGGCGGCTGCTGACGCATCCCGATTTGCGGCGGGTGCCGCGTATTGCGGCGTTCTTCGAGTTCATTCTCGAAGAGCGGGAGTTGGTGAAATCGATTCTGGCGTGAGGGGAAATGGGTCGTCGGGCAAGCGGAACAGATAGGTTCCGCGGCAGCAACCGCGAGCGACACAAGAGTCTTTTATGCACACGAGACCGCGGGTGCGGCAAGCACCCGGCCGTCGTCACCCGTGCAGGCGGGTGATCCAGTATTCCAGAGGCGACAGTGATTGAACCGATAGGCCGCGGCGTACCGGATACCCCGCCTTCGCGAGGTACGACGGCATGTTGTGGGGCGGCCACCGCACGCATTGATGTCTTCTGAAATAGGAACACCCTCGCTCCTGCAAATGAATAGCAATTGCGCCTCCCATCTGCGGCTTTGATCTTTAGCACCCCCCTGCTACACCGCCGCCCATGACCAGCACCTCCTCCATCAAGACCAACGTCGCCGCGATCTCGATCTTCGCCAGCGCGGCCATGGCGGTAGCCAAATTCGCCGTCGGCATTGCGATCGGCTCGCTCGCGCTGATCTCGGAAGCCCTGCACTCCTCGGTCGACGTGATCGCCACCATCATCACCTGGCTGGTGGTGCGGGTGTCGGATGCACCGGCCGACGAGGAACATCATTACGGCCACGGCAAGTTCGAGAGCCTGTCAGCGCTGTTCGTCATCGCCCTGCTCTACGTGCTGGCCGGCGGCATCCTGGTCGAATCCTGGAGCCGGCTGAGCGAGGGCGCCCCGCCGCCGACATTCTCGGCGATTGCCTTCGTGGTGCTGGCGGTCGACATCGTGGTGAATTTCTGGCGCGCACGCGCCCTGCATCGCACGGCGCGCGAGACCCGCAGCCAGGCACTGGCGGCCGACGCCCTGCACTTTGCTTCCGATGTGCTCGGCTCGACCGCCGTCATCATCGGGCTGGCGCTGACCGGGCTCGGCTATCCCTGGGGCGATTCGGTCGCCGCCATCGCGGTCGCCGTGATGATCTCGATCCTCGGCCTGCGGCTCGGGCGCTCCACCATCGAAACGCTGCTCGACCGCGCGCCGGAGGGCGTGGCGGAGAAGGCCGCCGCCGCAATAGCGGCGGTGCCAGGCGTGGTCGGCGTCGAGCGCCTACGCGCCCGCATGGTCGGGGCGACCTATTTCATCGACGCCATCGCCAACGTGCCGCGCACCTATCCGATCGACCGCGTCGAGGCGATCAAGAACACCGCGCAAGAGGCGGTCGGCAAGGTGCTGGGCGACGCCGACCTCACCTTCACGCCCGTGCCTGTCGCCCGCGACAATGAGAGCGTCCGCGAGCGCATCATGGTCATCGCCCGCAATTCCGGCCTCGCCGTCCACCATGTCACCGTACACGATCTCGGCGGCCGGTTGACGGTCTCCATCGACCTCGAAGTCGACGGCGACATGCAGCTGTCCGCCGCGCACGACATCGCCCATGAACTCGAGCGCAGCATCCGGGAGGATTTTGGCGAGGATGTCGAGGTCGACACCCATATCGAACCGCTCGAGCCCGAATTGCCGCAGGGCAGCGATGCCGCTCCCGAACGCGTCGAGACCATCAAGGCGGCGCTGGCGCGCTTCGCCGCCGATGGCGCCATCCATGACATCCATAACGTCCGGGTGCGCGACACCGACGCCGGCGAAATCGTCAATTTCCATTGCCGCGCCGCGCCGTCGATGAGCGTCATCAAGGTGCACGAGAACGTCGACGAGATCGAGCGCGCGCTGCGCCGTGCGTTTCCGACCATCAAACGCGTCATCAGCCACGCCGAGCCGCCACGCGCTAAGCTGCACCCATGATCAACGCGTGATCAAGCTCAAATCGGTCGAAGCGGCATCAGCAAGGGGACCGCGCGAGCCGATGGTTGATTCTTATGGTTGGCACCTTCACAGCCCTGCTGCGATATCCGTCGCGGTCGGAACGCTTCTGTCCATCGCGGCATGATCGCCGAGAACGGAACTTTCGCTGCAGCTGTTCGAATATCTGCAGCGCGTTCTCGTTTCGGACTCACCGGCGACGCGGTTAATTCGCGTTGGACAACATTTATTTCGAGTTAACGAATTGTTGACTCTCGACAGCTCGGGAAAACTGGATTCAAATCGGGTTGATTCGGAATGACGCGGGGTTCCTTCCGGACAAGGTGCAAAAGAGCCTTCGGCGGGGGTCTAAAGCATGGCGCGTGCGCATGCCGCGAACGCATGTGTCCAATCCGACTCGATCAAGGGATTGGCTCAGTCGATCGCAAAACCTGCCTATCACCGGCTGCTCACCGCAGAGCCGGCGCTTCGTCGCGCCGTACCGACGCTCATCATTGCCTTCCTCATCACCATCTGTCTCGGCGCATTCGTGCAGGTGATCGACCAGAGCAGGCAGAAGCGCGCCGCCATGAAGCGCGACCTCTCCGCGCTCACCGACCTGCTCGCCGAGCGCCTGGACCGCCTCGGTTCGATCCGGCAGGATCGCGCCGCCAACATCGAGCGGCTGCAGAGCCTGCTGCCCGACCTGATCCCCGCCTGGGGCGTCGCCAGCGGCCGCCACATCATCATCACCGGCGCCGATCACCGGATCATGGCCCGCGTCCCGGTCGAAGGCGGCCTTGGCGACGGTGATCGCGTCCTCGACATCATCAGCGCAGCGCAGTTGCTCACCTCCCCCGGCCAGCAAGGCGTCGTCAGCGACATGCCGCTGCCGAACGGCAATGGCGCGATGGCGATCTCGCGGCTGGTCAAGTCGCTGCCGGGACAGGTCATCGTCATCCAGGAGAAGAATGAGCCGCTGTGGGGTTCGGACGCCGCGTTGTCGGTGACATTGTCCGCCACCACGGGCTTCGTGGTGCTGATCCTCGGCTTCGCTTTCCACTGGCAGTCGACCCGCGCCCGCGAAGGCGACCTCATCAACGACGCGGTGCGCGGCCGGATCGATACCGCGCTCAACCGCGGCCGCTGCGGCCTGTGGGACTGGGACCTCTCGCGCGGAAGGATCTTCTGGTCGGCGTCGATGTTCACAATGCTCGGCCTGGATTCCCGCAACGACCTCCTCACCTTCGGCGAAGTCAACGCGCTGGTGAAATCCGACGACATCGACCTGTTCGCGATCGCCGACCAGATGACCGCCGGCCAGCTCGATCACATCGACCAGACCTTCCGGATGCAGCACACCGACGGCCACTGGATCTGGCTCAGGGTACGCTGCGAACTCAGCCTTGCCACGGGCGACAATGCGCTGCACCTGATCGGCATCGCCGTCGACATCACCGAGCAAAAGAGCCTCGCCGAAAAGACCGTGGAAGCCGACCTGCGGCTGCGCGATGCGATCGAGACCATCCCGGAAGCCTTCGTGCTGTGGGACGCCGAAGATCGCCTGGTGCTCTGCAACTCGCATTTCCAGCGTCTGCACAAGCTCCCGGACACGGCCGTGACCCCCGGCACTTCCTATGAAACGGTGATCGAGGTCGGCACCATGCCGGAGGTGCGCACCCGTCTGCAGGAGACCGGCGTGCACGCGCCGGGCGCCCGCACCTTCGAGGCGCAGCTCGACGACGGCAGCTGGCTGCACATCTCCGAACGCCGTACCAAGGACGGCGGCTACGTCTCGGTCGGCACCGACATCACCCGAATCAAGGAACACGAGCAGAAACTCATTGAGAACGACGCCCGCCTGCGCGCCAACGTGCTCGACCTGAAGCGCTCGCAGGCCGAGCTCGCCGACCTTGCCGAAAAATACTCGCAGGAAAAGAACCGCGCCGAGGAAGCCAACCAGGCGAAATCCAAGTTCCTCGCCAATATGAGCCACGAACTGCGCACGCCGCTGAACGCCATCATCGGCTTCTCCGAAATCATGGGCAGCGGCATGTTCGGCGTGCTCGGCTCCGACAAGTATCAGGAGTACTGTCACGACATCCTGACATCGGGAAAATACCTGCTCGAAGTCATCAACGACATCCTCGACATGTCGAAGATCGAGGCCGGCCGGATGAAGCTCGACAAGGAACAGCTCGACCTGTCGAAGATCCTGGCGGAATCGGTGCGCGTCGTCTCCGGGCGCGCCGATGACAAGCACCTGACACTCGACGCCGATATTGAAAACACCATTTCGCTGACCGCCGACCGTCGCGCCGTCAAGCAGATCTTCGTCAACCTGCTGTCCAACGCCGTCAAGTTCACCCCCGACCAAGGCCGGATCACCGTGCGCAGCCACGTGCTGCCGAACTCGATCGTGCTGATGATCGCCGATACCGGCATCGGCATCGCGCCGGCCTCGCTGCGGCGGCTCGGCAATCCGTTCGAGCAGGTCGAGAGCCAGCTCACCAAGACCTACCAGGGCTCGGGGCTGGGCCTGGCCATCGCCCGCTCGCTGACCAGCCTGCATGGCGGAACGATGCGGCTGCGCTCCAAGCTCGGCACCGGCACCGTGGTCCGCATCACACTCCCCCGCGACGCGCGTTCGGCCGCACTCAAGAGCCAGGTCGCCGCCTGACGCGCGCAAGCTATCGGACGCCGCCTCGATCTTCCAGCGTCGGCGCGACTTCGCGGGCGACCTGCACCAGCGCCGCGATCAGCGGCGTCATCGGATCACGCTGCGGGATCACCAGGCCGACGCTGTAGTCGACCACGGGATCGACGATCGGAATGCTGCGGATGGAATCGGACAGCCCCAGGGTTTCCGCCAGCTTCGCCGGCATCACGCTCGCCCAGCGCCCGGTCTTGACGTGGGTATAGAGTACCAGCAGCGAATTCGACGTCAGAGACGGCGTGGCTTCCGCGCCGACCGAGCGCAACGCGCGGTCGATGATGCGGCGGTTCTGCATGTCCGGCGTCAAAAGGCACAGCGGCACCTGGCCGACTTCCTTCCAGGTAACCTGCTTGCGGTCGCCGAACATGGCGTCGGGCGCCGTCAGCAGGCGATAGCTCTCATTGTAAAGGGGGATGGTGCGAACCTTGCCGATCGGCTCGTTCTCGATATAGGTCAGCCCGGCGTCGACCTCGAGATTTTCCAGAAGGCCCAGCACGTCCGCCGAGGTGCAGGACTGCACCCGAAAGCTCACCTCCGGATAGCGCGCGCGAAACGGCGTCGTCAGCGATGCCACCATGCCGAGCACGGTGGGGATCGCAGCGATCCGGATCTCGCCCGACAGCTTGTCCTTGAGGCTGTTGATCTCCTGGCGCATCGCGCGGGCGTCGCCGACGATGCGCCGCGCCCAGTCCAGCGTGCGCTCGCCCTCCGGCGTAAAACCCTGGAAGCGCGAGCCGCGCTGCACCAGCATCACGCCAAGAATTTCCTCGAGCTGCTTGAGGCTCGTTGACATGGTCGGCTGGGTGACGCCGCAGGCCTCCGCAGCCCGTCCGAAATGCCGCTCCTTGGCGAGCGCCAGCAGAAGTTCAAGCTTGTCGATCAAGGAGATGGTCCGGAAAGTGTGTTGAAAAAGGAGGTCGTCCGACGGCCAGAAATAGCACGGACCGACGGCCATCGGCACGCCAAAAGCAGCGGCCGGCGAGCCGCATTTAGGAACAATTGATTTCGCGTATCACCTCATTTCCCTGTCTTATCGGCGCCCCAAGACCGCAACGCCATGCTATCCTGCGGTGCCGTTACAAAAAGCCGGTGGCGTCGCGCAATCGCGTTGGGAGGCCCCATGATCACGATACCGGAACTGGTCGCGCAGGCGTTGGGAACGTTCCTGGCGTCAGATACCAGAAGCAGGTTTGGTTCCTCCCACGCCCGGCTGGCCGAATTTCTTCCCTATGCCGCCCGGCTCACACTGGAATGCATCGGCAACAGCGATGCGCTGTATCACAACATCGAACACACCATGCTCGTGACCCTGGCCGGACATGACATCCTGATGGGCCGGGCCATGCTGCGGCACACGACAGCAGACGACTACGCCAATTTCATCCTGGCGTGCCTCGCCCACGACATCGGATACGTTCGAGGCATTGTTCAGGGAGACGACGGGGATTCCTATGTCGCCGATCTCACCGGCCGCACCATCCGCTTGGCGCGCGGTTCATCCGATGCTTCGCTGGCGGCCTACCATGTCGACCGCTCAAAGCTGTTCGTGTTCGAGCGGCTCGACACCGCCGAAGAAGTCGATGCGAGCCGGATCGCCCGGGCCATCGAGTACACCCGATTTCCCTATGTCGCCTCGTCGTCAAACGACGAACTGACAGAAGAAGAAGGCCTGCTGCTGCGCGCGGCGGATCTGATCGGGCAACTCGGCGACCCCAACTATTTGAAGAAAGCGAACGCGCTGTTTTACGAGTTCGAGGAAGTCGGCATGAACAAGACCCTCGGCTACGAGACGCCGGCCGACGTCGTCTACAGATATCCGCAGTTCTACTGGAACAACGTCGCGCCCCAGATCCAGACCGCGATACGCTATCTCAACGTCACCTCCAGCGGGCGGCAATGGATCGCCAACCTGCACAGCAACGTTTTCCGGGCCGAGCGCGAGTTGAACCTGTCCGGCCCGCAGCCGTAGCTAACCTCCGGCAACGCCGGCGATGCGCAATCCGTCGACGAACCGTTTGATGAAGTCCGTATCGTTGCAGAAGAAGAACTCCTGCTGCGCCGTTTCGATGTTGTAGTTCGGCTTGCGCTGCAGAACTTCCGCGGCCACCGTTTCCGCCTGCGCCCGGTCCCCGAGATGGCCGAGAGACGCAGCAAGCGTGGCAAAAGCCTGATAGGTGGCGTTAGGCTGCCGCGTCGCCCTCCTCGCGAATTCGACCGCGATATCGTATTCGCCCAGCGAAAAATGCGTCCAGGAGCGGACGTGGTGAAACGCGGAAATATGACTGTCGCGCGGGCTCAGCATGATCGCCCGGTCGAGCAGCGTCTCGGCTTCGAGTTCCCGCCCGTGCCAGAGCATATTGAAGCCCTGCGCGAAATAGGCCTGTGCAAAGCTTGGGTTGAGATCGAGGGACACGTCGAGCGTCGCCAGCGCCTCTTCGTTCTGATGAGTCACGCACAAAACGCGTCCGAGCGCGCAGTGGCAGAAACAATCGAGTTCGTCGAGCGCCACCGCATGACGCGCCTGGCGTAGCGCGGTTTCGAGCCGCGCGGCACGATCAGCGGGCTCGTCGATGAATGCGCGCTGCAGGTTGACATAGCTGAGCGCGCCATGGCCGCGCGCAAAATTCGGATCAGCGTCAATCGCCCGCTGGAAATAGGTTTCGGCCGAGTCGAAGCCCGGTGAGGTGAAGCGCCAGAGATTCCACAGGCCGCGCTGATAGCAATCCCAGGCGTCAAGGCTCTCCGGCGCCTTGCGGGCAGCGAGTTGCTGCTCGACCTTCGACAGTTCGGGCTCGATGGTAGCGGCGATCTGCCGTGCCATCTCCTCCTGGATGTCGAAAATATACTCGAGCTGCAGGTCGTATTTGTCGGCCCACAACTGCTTTCCGTCCGCCGCGCGGACCAGTTCCGCCGTGATCCGCACGGCATCGCGATTCTTGCGAACGCTGCCGACCATCACATACCTGACGCCGAGCAGCTCGCCGATTTCGCGCGCATCCACCACGCGCCCCTGGAACGCAATCGTCGAGTGCCGCGAAATGACCGAAAGCCACCGGTTGCGGGCGATAAGACGAATGATGTCCTCGGTCAGCCCGTAGCTGAAATAGTCGTTCTCGGGATCGTCCGACATGTTTCCAAATGGAATGACGGCGATAGACGATCGCGTGATAGCCTCCGCCTTGACGGATTCCGAGACGACGTCATCAAGACGCGCCACTTCGGAGGAAACCGAAACGTGACCCGGACCGCCGTTCGGACTATCCGGGACAGGCCGGGCCGGCTCCGCATCCGTCACCGGTGCGTCGATGGCCCTGACATCGCCGACGAAGCGAAAACCCCGTTTGTGCAATGTCCGGATCATGGCCTGGTCGTTGCCGTTGTCGCCAAGCGCGCGCCGGGCGCCATTGATGCGGCTGGAGAGCGCCGCCTCCGAAATGATCCGGCCATTCCAGATCGTCTCGATCAGTTCGTCCTTGCTGACGATCCGCTCGTGGTTGCGAACCAGATGAACAATGAGATCGAACACCTGCGGCTCGATATGAACCGCCTCCCCCAGCCGGCGCAGCTCCTGCTGGCCAAGGTCGATCTCGAACTCAGAAAATTGGTATTTTAATACCACTGTCGCGGTTCCAACACGAGGCCAGCCCCCACCGGGCGGGTCACGCTACAAGCTAAGTAAAACCAGCCGCTTCCGGAGGAAAAACAAAGGCCTTCTCAAGAAATCCGTCAAGCGAGAACGCCCAGCTCGATCTACAGACCGGTCAACTACCGCTCAATCGGAGATGACCATGACCGGCTCGTTGCTCAATCCCACCAAGGCGGATTTTTCGCCAGAAGGCGTGTTGCCGCACGAGAGCGCCATGCACCCTCGCGCGAGGATCGGGACCTGCACCGTCGCCAGCCCCCGCGTCCGGCCCACGCGCCTGAAGCGAATTCTCAGCGGCTGGATGGCCGCCGCCAGCGCCTACCGCCAACGGCAGGCAGCGCTGCTCGCGTCGCACCGGGCCAGCGGTCGGAAACTGGACAACGAGCGCATCTACCGCGGCCCGATCGATGACGCCCTCGAGAGAGCCGCGCGGGTTCGCCAGCGCCGACGCCGCAAGCAGTCCTTGAACTAGACCATTGCCCGACGCCCACATTGAAAACCAAGGAGATTTTAGATGTCGATTATGACGCATACCGACCCGAATACAACACGCCCCGCCGTCGCCTCAATGGCAACGCGGATGTTCACCTTGTGCTACGGAGGTCTCGCCTATCTCATTTTCCTCGGGACGTTTCTTTACGCGGTCGGTTTCGTCTCAGGATCCGTCGTGCCCAAGACCGTCGACAAGGCCACAGGCAGCGGACCTTCGGCCCCGCTCTCCACGGCGCTGCTGATCAACCTGGTGGTGATGGCGATCTTCGCCGTGCAGCACAGCGGCATGGCGCGCCGGGGCTTTAAGCAGTTGTTCACGCGCTTTGCCTCGCCGGCGATCGAACGCTCGACCTATGTGCTGCTGGCCAGCCTCTCGCTGATACTGCTGTACTGGCAGTGGCAGCCGATGCCGACGGTGGTCTGGAACATCGAAGCTCCCATTCTCGCCGGCGTCGTGACTGCCTTTGGCTTGCTCGGCTGGCTCATCGTGCTCTACAGCACCTTCCTGATCAGCCATTTCGAGCTGTTCGGATTGACCCAGGTGATCTCGCACTTTGCGGGGCGCGTGACCGAACCGATGAAGTTCAAGACGCCCGGCCTCTATCGCATGATCCGCCACCCGATCTACCTCGGCTTCATCATCGCCTTCTGGTGCACGCCGATCATGACGCTGGGCCATCTGCTGTTCGCCGCGGTGACGACGGCCTACATCTTCGTCGGCATCTACCTCGAAGAGCGCGATCTGATGGCGATGTTCGGCGATCAATACCGAAGCTATCGCCAAAAAGTGGCGATGCTGGTGCCGCGCATTTTCTAAAGTGGACTAAATATCCGGCCTGCGCGCCCGTCGGGACAGCTCCTGGCGGGCGCATCGCTGTGCGTGCTTCAACCGAAGCATCAGGACGTTGGATAAACCTTGATCGCCGCTGGCAATCGCCGATCCCCTCGCGCGACCGATCGTCGCCTGCCGCATTCCGTGGAACAAATAAGGATGCTCGCTGGTCGCGATGGTGACATAACGCCGTTGTTTATCGTTCCAGCTAATTTGGAGTGAGGAGAGGAGCCGATCGATGAAAGCCGAAGACGCCGCCGAGATGATGGACCAGGACAAGCAAAACGACCGCTTCAAGCAGCGGGCGGCGGTCGGCATTGCCATTCTGGCAATGTTGCTGGCCATCACCGGGCTTGGTGGTGCCAACGCCGGCAAGGAGGCGACCAACAACAACATCTATGCCGCGAACCAGTATGCTTTCTACCAGGCCAAGAACATCCGCCAGACCGACTACAACCTCGCGGCCGACGCGATCGAGCTGGCGTTCCTGCAGGACGGAAGCCTCAACGCCGAGGCTAGGGCGGCCCTGAAGGCAAAGGCGGACGCCTACCGCAAGACGGCCGCACGCTATGAGTCCGAGCCCGAGACGCAGGAGGGCAAGAAGGAATTGATTGCGCGAGCCAAGGATTACGAGAGCAAGCGCGACTATGCGCTGAAGCAGGATCCCTACTTCGACTATGCCGAAGCTCTGCTGCAGATTGCCATCGTGCTGATCTCGGTTTCGATCGTCGCGACGCTGCCCTGGCTTGCGATCTTCGGCGGCATCATCGGTGCCGTTGGCGGCCTGCTGATGGTCAACGGTTATACACTGGCGATCGAGATACCGTTTCTGGCGGCATAGAGGTTCGCGAATCGTCGACCTGAAATCGCAGGTGGCGGACGAGCGCCCTCACCCAACCCCGCCCCGCAACAGCGGGGCGAGGGAAAGGTGAGCGGCTTTGCCAACCCGTGTGACTTGCTTTGGGAATCCCTTACATTCCCATGATCGCGATGTCCTTGACCTTGCCGCTGACGCCGGCGATCTTGGCGGCCTCGGTCGCCTTCCCGGTGGCGAGATCGACGCTGTAGAGGGTGTCGCCTGCCATCAGCCAGGCTTCGTTCTTGCCGGCGCCGTCCGACGAGATGTCGAACGCGACGCTGTCCGCCTTGATGCCGAGCTTGCCGATCGCCGCGAGCACGCCGTCGTTCGGCGGCGCCTGCTTGATCAATCCGCCGATGGTGCCGTCGATGTTGAACAGCGCGGTTTCCTTGGCACCCTTCACCGAATTGATGTAGGCGCCGGCAACGATGTTCGGCTTCTCGCCCTTGTGCATGTCGCCGTCGGCATATTTGTGGTCGCCGTCCTTGGTCACCTTGCCGTCATCGACATTGGCGCGCAGGTTCATCCCGTCCGCGCCCATCACGCGCAGGCGGTCCGCCACCGGGTTGAAATCGACCGTCGCGGCGACGCCCTTGGCCAGCATGGTATCGAGCTTCGACTTCATCGTGGCCTTGCCGTCCGCCGCGATGGTCACAATGGTGCCATCGTCGACCAGTCCATAGAGCATGCCGTCGGCCGGACGGACGTCGATGCCGACCAGCGCGCCGGAAATCCCGGTCACCTTGACCGACCCGGTCGCCTTCTTTTGCGCGGTATCGACCATCGCAATGGTGTCGCCGCCGATCAGGGCGGCGACCTGCGCGGCGTTGGCAGCCGCGGAGGACAGCAACAATGCGGCCGAGGCGGCGAAAATTGAGCGAAAATTCATCGTAAAGCTCCCTGTGTTCCGATGATCCTCTCGGGATCAACACAGCGGGTACCGGCGGCGCGGCAAAACGGATGCAGCAACCCAAAAATAATTTTTGGCCAATGCATCCAAATGCCGCATCTCAAGGTAGAACAGCTATGCAAAGGCATAGAAATGACCGGAAATGGCACCATCACCGCGAGCCTGCGGGCTCCCGACCTGCTCGATCGGGAGCGGGAGGCGCAGCTTGCCGCGGCGCTGGCGCGTTGCGCGGCCGGCGACCGTACGGCCCTGCGCGTGATCTATGACAGCGAGGCCTCGCGCATGGTCGGCATCGCCCGCCGCATCCTGTTCCGGCAGGATCTCGCGGAGGAGGCGGTGCACGACGCCTTTATCCGGATCTGGCGTGGCGCAGCCGGGTTCGATTCGCGCCGCGGCAGCGCGCGCGGCTGGCTCTATGCGGTGGTGCGCAACCGCGCGCTCAGCATTCATCGCGACGAGCATCGCTATGAGGCGTCCGATGACAACGTTCAGGACGTCGACTGCGAGGCCACCTTGTCGCGGTTGCCGGAGACCAGTGCGCTGCGCCGGTGTCTGGAACAGATCGACCGCCCGCGCCGCGACGTCGTGGTGCTGGCCTATGTGCACGGCATGAGTCACGGCGAATTGGCAGGACGGCTCAAGGTGCCGCTCGGCACGGTCAAGAGTTGGGTACGGCGCAGCCTGTTTGCGTTGCAGGAGTGCATGGGATGAGCCCGCACGACCTCGATAACGCCATGGCCGGCGATTACGTGATGGGCCTCCTGGACGGCGCGGAACACGCTGCCGCCGAACAGCGCCTTGCGACCGATCAGACGTTTGCGCACGCCGTCAGCGCCTGGCGGGCGCGGCTTGCGGACCTCGATCTCACGGCCGAGGAAACTCCACCGAGCCCGGCGCTCTGGCAGCGAATCGCGGACGCCACCAAGAACGCGCCGGTTGACGCTACCCTGCCCGCCGCGCGAGCCGCGCTGCGTGGCGCCACGCTTTGGCACGACATCAAGTTCTGGCGCGTCGCCGGCATCGGCGGCAGCCTTGCCGCGCTGCTGTTTGCGGTGATCATGATCGGCGCGGTGACGACGTCGCGCCACCTTCGCAACGACCTGATTGCGCTGGCGCAGAGCAAGCCGGTCTACGTCGCCGTGCTGGTGAACGACACCACCAAGGAGGCCGGCGCCATCGTCAACGCATTTTCGAACGGCCGGGTCGAGCTGATTCCGATACGCCCGATCGAGGTTCCCGCCGGCCGCACGCTGCAGGTCTGGACGCTGTGGGACCGCGCTGTCGGTCCGAAATCGATCGGACTCACCGGCCAGTCGCGCACGCTGCAGCTGAATCTGGAATCGCTGCCGGAGACCGTGCAAAACCAGCTGTTCGAGATCACGCTCGAGCCGGAAGGCGGCTCACCGATCGGGCGCCCGACCGGCCCGATCCTGTTCAAGGGCAATGCGGCCCGGGCGTTGTAAACGTCATAGAGCGTTTTCCAGCGAAGTGGAAACCGGTTCGCGTAAAGAAAACGCGTCAAAACAAGAATCTAGAGCCCCGTTCCGATTCAATCGGAACGGAAAAGACTCTAGCCGCCGCCCATCAGCGCCAGAAACACCCGCCTCACCTCGCTTTGCGTCTCGCGCACGCGCGCTTCCAGCGTCGAGAAATCCGGCGTGTCGCCGGCGCGTGCCATCACATGCAACAGGTTATCTCCCGAGGTCTCCGGGTTGAACTTGTCGGTGACGCAGAGCCGGATGATCTGCGTCAGGTCGTGATAGAGCCGGGTCGCCGAGCGCAAGATCTCGGCGTCGGACTGCCGCAGCACGCCGAGGCGCGCGGCGTTGTCGAGCACCTGCAGCGTGGAGACGCTGAGGATTTCGGGTTTTTCCGAAGCATGCACCAGCTGCAGATATTGCGCGATGAAATCGATATCGACCAGGCCGCCGGCGGCGAGCTTGAGGTCCCAGATGTCGTCCTCGCCCTTCTCCTGCGCGATCGCCCGGCGCATGTCGGCGACGTCGCCGGCGGTGGAGGCGGCGTCGCGCGGCCGCGTCAGCACGGCGCGGATGATGCGCTCGATCTTCTCGCGAAACGCCGGTGAAGCCGAAATCACCCGCGCCCGCGTCAGCGCCATGTGCTCCCAGGTCCAGGCTTCGCGTTCCTGATAGTCGGCATAGGAATCGATCCGCGAGGCCAGCGGCCCGGCGCGGCCCGAAGGCCGCAGGCGCATGTCTACGTCATAGAGCACGCCATAATTGGTCCGCGTGGTGAACGCCGAGATCAGCCGCTGGGTCAGCCGCGCGAAATATTGCGCACCGTGCAGCGAGCGCTCGCCGTCGGAATCGGGATGATCGGAATCGAAATCATACAGCAGGATCAGGTCGAGGTCGGAGGATGCCGTCATCTCGCGGCTGCCGAGCCTGCCCATCGCGAGGATCGCGGTTTCCTGCCCCCGGATGCGGCCGTATTGGCCGGCGAACTGATCCGTCACCAGGCCATGCACGGTGTTCACGATGCCCTCGGCCACGTCGGCAAAGGCAACGCTGGCCTGCTGGGCGGAAACCGTGCCGGAGAGAATGCGCGTGCCGATCAGGAACAGGCTCTCCTGTCCGAACAGCCGCAGCCGGTCGAGGAAGTCTTCGTAGGAGGCAGCGTCCTTCAGCGTCCCCGCCAGCCGCGCCGAGAGTTCCTTCTGGTCCGGCATCGCGCCGAAGAAACGCGGATCGATCAGGCCGTCCATGATCTGCGGCTGGCGCGCCAGCATGTCGCCGAGCCGCGGCGCGGCACCCAGGATCAGCGCCACCAGCGCCACCAGATCCCGGTTCTCTCTCAGCAACGAGATCAGCCGGCCGCCACGCTGCAAGGCGCCGAGAAAACGGTCGAACGCGATGACAGCGTCATCCGGATCCTCGGCATGCGCCAGCCCGTGGATCAGCCCGGGCACGAATTCGATGAAGGCGGCTTTTGTGGCTTCGTTGCGTAACCCGCGGTAGTTTCCCTCCATCCAGAGCTGCACCGTGCCGGCGACCGCGACCGGCTTCTTGAAGCCGAGATTCGCCAGATGGTCGAGTAGGCGGGGATCCTCAGGGCCTGCGGCGTAATTGACCTCCGGCAGCTTCACCGTGCCGGTCGGATCGCCCTCGAACAGTTTTCCGTAATGCCCCTGCACGATGTTGAGGTGGCCGAGCAGATCCTTTGCGAAGGCCGCCCGGCTCTCATAGCCGAAGAAGTTGGCAAAGCGCTCGACGGCCTCGGCGTCGTCCGGCAACGCGTGCGTCTGCTCGTCCGCAATCATCTGCAGCCGGTGCTCGACGCGGCGCAGGAACTCGTAGGCCACCGTCAGCTCCTCGCAGGCCTGAAGCGTGATCCAGTTGCTGGCGGCCAGCACCTGCAACGCCTGCAGCGTCGGGCGCACGCGCAATTCCGGGTGACGGCCGCCGGCAATGAGCTGCTGGGTCTGCGCGAAGAACTCGATCTCGCGGATGCCGCCGCGGCCGACCTTGACGTTGTGCCCCTCGACCGCGATTTCGCTCTGGCCGCGATAGGTCTGCATCTGCCGCTTCATGTCGTGGACATCGGCGAGTGCTGCGAAATCCAGGTGCTTGCGCCAGACGAACGGTGCAAGTTCCGCGACCAGCGCCGCGCCCGCCCTGGCGTCGCCGGCGCAAACCCGGGCCTTGATCATCGCCGCGCGCTCCCAGGTCCGCCCTTCCCGCTCGTAATAATGCAGCGCCGCGTCGGTCGAGATCGCCACTTGCGTCGAGGCCGGATCTGGTCGCAGCCGCAGATCGACCCGGAACACGTAGCCCTCGCCGGAGCGTTGCTGCAGCAGGCGGGCGAGCGCCTGCGTCACGCGCACGAAGAACGGCGCCGGTTCGATGTCGGCCGCAAGCGAGGTCGCGGCCGGATCGAAGAACACGATCAGGTCGATGTCGCTGGAATAATTCAGTTCGCCCGCGCCCATCTTACCCATCGCGAGCACGATCAGCCCGCAGCCTTCCTCCGGCCGGTCCGGATCGGCGGCGGTCATGCGGCCGCGCACGGCCTCCTGCCGGAGCAGGAAGCGCAGCGCCGCCTGGACCGAATTGACCGCCAGATCGGTCAGCGCCGCCGTCACCCGCATCACCGGCCAGACCCCGCCGATGTCGCACAGCGCGATCATGAGCGCGGCCTCCGACTTCATGCGACGAAGCAACTGCATCACGTCGGCATCGCTCGCAGCGGCGAGCACATCGCGCGAGGTATTCTCGATCAGCGCGGTAAGATGCGCTTCCGGGTCGCAGGCCAAAAGACGGATCAGCCGCGCGGCATCGGCGCGGACCAGGTCGAACAGGTACGGCGAGAACTCGGCGATACCGAGCAGGATGGCGCGGGCGGCCGGAGGATTCAGCCATGCGCCGATCTCGGCCGCCTGCTGCGGCTCCAGTTCGGCGAGCCAGTCGTTCAAGCGTTGTTCGGCGGTGCTGCTGGCAGTGACATGCGGCCCGCTCACGAACCGCGCGGCCAGGGCGGAGGCGTTCATGCCACCTTCTGTGGCACATCCTGCGTTTGGGCCGCAAGCCTGTCGCCCGCGGCGGATCGGGCCGGTATGACGAGCGTCGCGGTCAGGCCGGGATGGGAGTCGCCGAGCCTGAGTTCACCCCCGTGCAGGGTGGCGACCGCCGACGCCAGGCTCAGGCCAAGCCCGGAACCCGGCAGCGTCCGGCTGGCTTCCAGCCGCACGAACCGCTCCACCGCGTGCTTGCGGTCGGCTTCGGGAATACCCGGCCCGTGGTCGGTGACGCTGAGCAGCACATGGTCGTTCTCGCGGCGCGCCTCGATGAGGATCTCCCTGTTCCGCGCGGCGACGGCGGAATCCAGCGGCTGCACCACCGGCGACGGCTTGCCGTATTTGATGGCGTTCTCGACCAGATTGGCGAGCGCCTGACTGATCAGTTCGCGGTTGCCGTGCAGCCGCGCGGTCGCGGCCTTGACCCGCAGGGTCATGCCGTCGTCCTCGGCGAGTGGCTCGTACAATTCGTGAATGCCCCGGGCGACGTCGGCGGCGTCGAAGTCGTCCATGTTGCCGCGCGCCTGGCCCGACTCGGCACGCGCGATCATCAGCAGCGCATTGAACGTGCGGATCAGGCCGTCGGATTCCTCGATGGTGCGTTCCAGCGCGGCGCGATAGTCGGCCTCGCTTCCGGAACGCGCCAGCGCCTCCTCGGCGCGGTTGCGCATCCGCGTCAGCGGCGTCTTCAGGTCATGGGCGATGTTGTCGGAGACTTCCTTCAGCCCTGTCATCAGCGCCTCGATGCGCTCCAGCATCGCGTTGAGATTCCCAGCGAGACGATCGAGTTCGTCGCCCGATCGCCCGACCGGAAGGCGTCCGGAGAGGTCGCCGGCCATGATGCGCTGGGTGGTGCCGGTCATCGCGTCGATCCGGCGCAGTACCCGCCGCGACACGAAGATGCCGCCGCCGATACCGAGCACGATAACAACAAGCAGGGACCATTGCGCGGCTTTGGCGACGATGCCGAACAGACGCCGCCGCTCCTCGAGGTCGCGGCCGACCAGGAGGCGGAAACCGTTGGTGAGTTCGGTGACATGCACCAGCGCACGATGCTCCGCCGTGTCGCGCTCGTCGAGCCGGCGATAGCGGGTTTCCGACCAGCCGGTCGAGGCCATCACCCCCGGCGCCAGCGCATCGACATTGCCGGCGATGGCTTTGCCCTCGGGCGTGGTGACGAGATAGAGATTGGCGCCCGGCCGCAGCGTGCGGTTCTCAATCGTGGGGACGAGCAGGCGCAAGCCGCGGCGTGTATAGATGTCGACGATCTCGGCGGTTTCGGTGGTCACCGTGGCGGTGATCTGCTCGTTGATCAGCCGCCGGGTATTCCAGGCGAAATAACCGAGCAGCGACGCCGCAAACAGCGCAAACAAAAACAGATAGACCAGCGTCAGCCGAAACGCCGTGGTGCGGACCAGTTTACCGAAGGCCGTCACGGATCATGTATCCGGCGCCGCGGATCGTATGCAGCAAGGGCCGTTCAAAACCCTTGTCGATCTTGGAGCGCAGCCGCGAAATATGCACGTCGATGACGTTAGTTTGCGGATCGAAATGATAATCCCAGACGTTTTCCAGAAGCATGGTGCGGGTCACCACCTGGCCGGCATGCTTCATCAGATATTCCAGCAGGCGAAACTCGCGCGGCTGCAGCGTCAGTTCGTCCTTGCCGCGGGCGACGCGGTGCGAGAGCCGATCGAGTTCGAGGTCGCCGACGCGGTAGGTGGTCTCTTCGGCGGGGCCGACATTGCGGCGCGACAGCACCTCGACGCGCGCCTGCAACTCGGCGAATGAATAAGGCTTCGGCAGATAGTCGTCGCCGCCGGCGCGGAGGCCCTTGATGCGGTCATCGACCTGGCCGAGCGCGGAGAGGATCAGCACCGGCGTGCGGTTGCCCTTGTCGCGTAGGGCGCCGATCACCGACAGGCCGTCGCGCTTGGGCAGCATGCGGTCCACCACCAGCACGTCGTAATCGCCGCCGTCGGCCATCGACAGGCCCTCCTCGCCATCGCTGGCGAGATCGGCGACGTGGCCGACTTCACGGAACGCCTTGACCAGATAGTCGGCGGACTCGCGATCGTCTTCGATGATCAGCAGGCGCATTTGCGGAGCGGTTGCGGTCACAGGAATGGGCTTTCTCTCACCATGGCGCGACCGCCCTGCACATGCAAGGCGACCGGCCGTTCTCTCGATCAAGTGAAAAAAGCGGGCGGTGAAGCTGGGGGACCTCACCGCCCTTTGGACCTTCCGACGGAGGGGGGCGTGTTCCGATAGAAGGTACCTGGCGGGAGCGAGTTTTGCACCCGCTCCCCGGAAGGAGCCGTCGGCGGGGGCGACGAATGCCGGCGAAACCCTCCATCTGATATCTAGTCCTCGTTTAGCCTTTCGCCAGCGGGACCGCGACGAAGCGCGACGAACCGCCGCTCTTCACGCGCATGAGAACGCTGTTCTTGTTGTCGGTGCGCGCGGCATCGATTGCCTCGCGTACCTCGCCGGCGCTGGCGACGCTCTTGCCGCCGACTTCGAGGATGACGTCGCCTTCCTTGAAGCCACGCTCGGCCGCAGCACTCTTCGGGTCGACCTCGGTGACCACGACGCCTTCCCTGCCGGCGCCGGCCACGCTGTTGGCGGGGGCCACGGTAAGGCCGAGCTTCGGCACGCCGGTTCCCTTGCTCAGGCCGCCCTTGTCGTCCTTGTCGGTGTCGGCCTTGGCCTCGATCGTGTTCGGCAACTGGCCGAGCGTCAGGTTGACGACCTTGTCCTGGCCCTTCTGCAGCACGTTGAGCTTCACGGCGTTGCCGGGCGCCAGACCGCCGATGGTGCGGGCCAGTTCCTTGGCATCCTTGACCGGCTCGCCGTTGACGGCGGTGATGACGTCACCCGACTGGATGCCGGCCTTGGCCGCCGGGCCATTGGCCTGCGGTTCCGCCACCAGCGCGCCTTCCGCCTTCTTCATGCCGAGGCTGTCGGCGATGTCGGAGGTCACCGGCTGGATCTGGACGCCGATCCAGCCGCGGCTGACGGTGCCCTTGTCGCGGAGCTGCGCGATCACGTTCTTGACCGTGGAAGCGGGAATCGAGAACGCGATGCCGACGCTGCCGCCGGACGGCGAATAGATCGCGGTGTTGACGCCCATCACTTCTCCGTTGGTATCGAACGCCGGACCGCCGGAGTTGCCCTTGTTCACGGGCGCGTCGATCTGGATGAAGTCGTCATAGGGGCCGTTGCCGATGTCGCGGCCGGAGGCCGAGACGATGCCGGCGGTCACGGTTCCGCCGAGGCCGAACGGGTTACCGACCGCCAGCACCCAGTCGCCGATCCGCGGCTTGCTGTCCGACAGTTTGGCGAACGGGAAGTCGGTGCGGCCGGCGACCTTGATCAGCGCCAGATCCGTGCGCGGATCGGTGCCGATAACCTTCGCGGTGTAGGTCTTGCCGTCGTCCATGGTGACTTCGACCTTGTCGGCGCCGTCGACCACGTGGTTGTTGGTCACGGCAAAGCCGTCAGCCGAGATGAAGAAGCCGGAACCCTGCCCCGTTACCGGGCCACGTCCGCCACGCGGTCCGCCGCGCATGCCGGGCGGCAAGCCATCCGGACCGCCGAAGCGGCGGAAGAAGCGCTCCATCGGCGAGCCCGGCTGGAACGGCGAGTCGTCGTCCTTGTTGGCGCTGTCGTCGCCCTTCGAGGCCTTCTCGGCGATGTTGATCTTGACCGAGATCACCGACGGCTTCACGCGCTCGACAATGTCGGCGAAACCGATCGGCCGCTCGACCTTGCGGACCTCGGTGTTGACCTGCGCGTGCGCCGCGCTGGTGAAGATGTCGGCCTGCTGCGGCGCGAAGCCGTAGACGGCGGCGCCGAGGCCGGCGACGACGGACGCCATCAGCGCGAACTTGCGCGCGGAAAACAGCGAGCGGCGCGCGGTGGACGGAAACTTGGAAAGATCGACGGGACGTTCGGTCATGTTGCTAAGATCTCCAGGGGCATCTGAACGGCGGATGAACTCGACGGTGCGGGGCTGAACACCTGACGGGACTGAACATGGGGTTTTCAGCCTTACCGCGCGCTGGCTGGGGAATTAAACTTTTGTAATGGGCGGGTTTTGTAACTGCGGCGGAATAGCGCAGGCAATCAATGGCTTAGCGCTGTCCGAAAAGCGGCTTCCGAGGGGCAAAACGGCTGCTCGCTGCATTAGGCCCAAGGCTGACAGTCGGGGATTCCATAAATCTTACGTTAAACAAATCCATGGCACAACCTCTGAACGAACAAGGAGAGCGAGGTTGCGGGTCGCTGAATGCGAACTCCAATCATCGCCGTCAACGCGACAAGGATCAGGAAGAAAACCATGGTCAGCGCCGTTTCCAGCCAAGCCGCCACGTTGAACCCCCTCGCCTATCCGGCTCTCGACGGGGACGACGGCTCCAAACAGCCCACCCCGAACGCGACGACTGACGACAGCGACCGTGGCCCCGCCACGCAAGTGTCGTTATCGCCGGACGCACTTGATCGTCTGAAGGCCGCGCTCAAGCAAGACCGGCCCGACGCTCCGCGGCAAGCCGCGGTTGCCTTGTCGCAAGCAAGCGAGGACCGTTTCCAGGCAAACATACAGGACGTGCGTCGGCGGGCGGAATTGGCCAAAATCAACTTTCAGTTCAAAATGCTCGATCATCAGGACGCAATAAACAAGTCATTTACGGCCTCACTCAAATTCCAGAAAGATGATCTTGAAAAATGGCAAAACACGGCGCCGGTGCCTGCCGTCCAGCTTACCGAGGCGCAGATCGTGGCCATCCTCAAGAAGGTGGCACCGCGCGGCATTGATTCATCCAAGATCGGCGGTGCTGACAACTACTCTTTCGGTGATGACGGAAAAATCTACACCTTCAGAAAGGATGGAACGGCCTGGGTGCATGAGGCCGGTGTGCCGACATCCGAAGAGCAGAAAGAGTACGTCGTTCAGGAAGCAAACAAGTCGATGGCATACCAGTCCACCAGAATTCAGGACACCAGCGCCGCGCGAGCAACCCTCACCGCGCAGCTCAACGCGCTGATCGGCCAATAGCAGCGACCGCCTCTCAAGAGGAACAGCGCAGGAGGCCTCCTCCTGCGCTGTTTTCTTAGGCGTAACAATTTAGCTGATCTGGATGCCGTTGCCGTTGACCTCGAACACATACTCGAGCGTGTCCGCATTGGCTGGATCGAAGAAGCCGACCACGTCCACGAAATTCTCGAAGTTGGTGTCGAGCGTGGAATAGCTCGCTGGCAAGCTGCCCGCAGCAGCCGCTCACCTTATTAACCTGCCGTTAATATATCGAATTCGTAGCCGTCGAAGCAGCTTCCGATAAATCTTACGTTAAACAAGTCTATGACACAACCTATGAACGAATAACGAAAGCGAGGTTGCGAGTCGCTGAACGCGAGCTCCAATCATCGCCGTCAACGACAAGGATCAGGAAGAAAACCATGGTCAGCACCGTTTCCAGCCAAGCCGCCACGTTGAATCCTCTCACCGTCTTTACGGCTCTCGACGGGGACGAAAATTCCAAACAGCTCGCATCGAACGCGACGCCTGATGACAGCGACCGTGGCCCGGCCACGCAGGTGTCGTTGTCGCAGGACGCGCTGGATCGCCTGAGGGCCGCGCTCAAGCAAGACCCCAGCGCTGCGCAGCAAGCCACGGATGTTTGGTCGCTAGCGAGCGAGGATCGCTTCCAGGCACAGATGCAAGACATGGATCGCCGGGTAGAACTGATGAAAATCAACTATCAGCTCAACAGGCTCGACTGGCAGGAAGAGACAAACAAATCCTTGGCGTCCACGATCAAGACTCTGCGGGAATCTGCCGTCAAATGGCTAAACACGACGCCGGTGCCGGAGGTGCAACTGTCGGAAGCCGAGATAAGCGAGATTATGAGGAAAGTTGCGCCGCGCGGTATCGATCGATCCAAGATCGGCGGCGCCGACACTTACTCTTTCGGTGACGATGGAAAAATCTACACCTTCCTGAAGGATGGGACGGGTTGGGTGCATGAGGGTGGCGTGCCCACCTCCGAGGAACAGAAGCAACGAGGCTATCAGGCCTTCAATGAATCGATACTGCATTGGTCCAGCAAGATCGAATACCCCAGCGTCTCTCGTGCTGACCTGATCGCCAAGCGCGACGCACTGACCGATCAATAACAGCATCGGATCGCAAAAACGGCGCAGGAGATTATCGTCCTGCGCCACTTCTATTCCCAGCAGCTTTAGCTGATCTGGATGCCGTTGCCGTTGACGTCAAACACGAATTCCAACGTATCCGCGTTGGCTGGATCGAAGAAGCCGACCACATCAACGTAGTTCTGGAAATTGGTGTCGAGCGCATCCGCTATGATCAAGTCATTCCCTGACTGGAAGAACTGAAGCGTGGTGACATCGGCGACGTTGAAGATCAGCACATCCAATCCGCCCGCATCCGAGATGCTCGTTACGCCACTGTTGTTGTGAACGAACGTATCATTGCCGAGACCACCCTCGATTGCGACGACGCCATTCGTGTTGTCGATAATGACATCATTGTCGGTACCCGCATCGACCAGATTATTACCGCCGTTCAACCTGATGGTGTCGTTGCCCACACCGCCATAAACCTCGTTGAGCGCAGTTGCCACCGTGATGTCGTCGTTGCCCGTTCCACCATTCACAAAGCCGCGAGTACCGAGAAGGTCGGTAATGGTATCGATGCCATCTCCCCCGCTGATTTGATCATATCCTTCGCCGCCATTGATCGTGTCGTCACCGTTCTCTCCGAGGAGAATATCGTCTCCGTCACCACCATCGATCGTGTCGACATTGTCTCCCCCCAGAATAATGTCGTTGCCCCCATCACCATTCAAATGGTCGTCTCCAGCATCACCGAGAAGCTCGTCCCCTTCAGAACCGCCGGACAAAGTGTCATTGCCGATACCGCCTTCCAGGTGGTCCGCGCCGCTTTCACCGAGAAGTGTATCGGCGCCCTCCTGGCCGTAGAGAAAGTCGCCTTCAGTCCCGCCAAGGATGAGATCGTTGCCACCTTCGCCCATGATGGTATCGACGTCGGCACCACCGTCTAGAATGTCGCCGCCGTCCCCGCCCCAGATTGTGTCGTTGCCGGCGTCGCCGTGAATGTCATCGACATCGAAGCCCGGTCCGCCGTCGAGCTGATCGTTCCCGGTTCCGCCGGAGATATGGTCACCACCAAAGCCACCATCGATGACGTCCCAACCGTCGTCACCATTGAGGAAGTCGTTGCCGTCGCCGCCATCAATTTGGTCGTCGCCGCCGCCACCGCTCAAGAAATCGTTTCCGCCAAAGCCGCGGATCAGTTCACCCGTGAAGTCGCCAGTGAAAATGTCTTGGCCATCCGTCCCATCGAAATTTGGCATTGTCGTCTCCCATGTTTGTCGCCGCTCTCGTCGGCATCACCATGGGATTACGCTTCTCACTTTCGCTCAATATATCGATCTCGATAAACGCTATATCAATTTCGATAGTCGGTATTTCCGGTTGAGATTAATCGTTTTCAAGCGCACGCGCGTGATGCATGCGCATATCGTCACGTGATCTACACGTAGACATCACCACGCCCGTCGGAAATTCAGTCTTCCCGGAAAATGCGGTGCGTGTGGTCACGCAGCGGCTTCGCGAAGTACGACAAGACCGTGCGATCGCCGGTGAGGATGTAGCATTCCGCCGGCATGCCGGGGATGAGCGTCATCTTGCCGAGCCTGGCAAGCTCGTCCGGGCCGATGGCAATGCCGACGCGATAGTAAGTCGCGCCGCTGTCATCCTTCACCACGTCGCCCGAGATGCGCGTCACCGTGCCGCCTAGTTGCGGCGTGGTGTTTCGATTGAAGGCGGTCAGCCGAAGTATTGCGCTTTGCTGAAGCGCGACCTGATCGATGTCCTTTGCGGCGACGCGTGCCTCGACGGTCAGATCAGTCCCCTGGGGAACGATCCGCATCAGCGCCTCCGCCGGCGAGATTACCCCGCCGATGGTGTGGATCGCGAGCTGATGAATCAGACCTCGTATCGGCGCTCGCAACTCAATGCGACCGAGTTGATCCCTTGCCGTCACTTCGCGCTCCAGCAGTTCGCCCTGTCTCACGTTCACGTCACGAAGTTCGGTTGCGACCTCGCTGCGCAGCGTTTGATCAACCTGCAGAAGCTGCAGTTCGACTTCCGTAATGTGTCCGCGCACCTCCGCGGTCGCAGCAATGAGCGCGCCACGTTCGCCGTTGAGACGGGCCGCCGCGCGCGCAAGATTGTTGACGCGGTCGATCGGGACGAGGCCTTTGTCGAAGAGACTTCGAACGCCGACCAGTTCCTTCTCGATCAGGTCGATTTCCTCGCTCTTGGCTTCCTGCTGCGCGGCCTGCCCCCGGATCTTTTCGTTCAATTGCGCGATCCGTTCGCGCAATTGCCCTCTCTGACCCTCGCGTGCCTCGCGGCGGTGCGCAAACAGCCGGCGTTCCCGCTCCATGACGTTGCGGACGGCGGCGGCATCCAGCCGCGCCGCGAGTTCGGCGGGCGTTGCGACGTCGGCTATACCGTCCCGTTCGGCCTCGAGCCGGGCCTGGCGCGCAAACAATTCGTTGAGATTCTTGGTGACGATCGCGAGGTTTGCCCGCGTGATGGTGGCGTCCAGCCGTACCAGCACGTCACCGGCCTCGACAATCTGGCCCTCGCGAACCAGCAGTTCAGCGACCACGCCGCCGATCGGATGCTGAACCTGCTTCACGCTGCCCTCCACGATGACATTGCCCGGCGCGATGACAGCCCCGGACAATTCCGTGGTCGCGGCCCAACCGCCGACGCCGAACACCAGCATCAGGATGGCGGCAATACCCGCCAGCACGTGAAGGCGGAGCGAGTGCCTGATCACTCCCTGGTCATCAGGCTTCATGCGCGACCGCCTCGCCTTCGATCACTTTCAGCGGCGGAACGACGGTCGCCCTTTGGCCCTGCTTCAGGACGGCATCGCGCGGCCCGAAGGAGCGGACCATGCCGGCGTCCATCGCAAGAACAAAATCGAGCGACGCCAGAATACCGGCGCGATGCGCCACCACGATGACGATACCGCCCCTCGTCCGAACACCCTTGATGGCTTGCGTCAGGGCCCGCTCCCCCTCCGTGTCTAGGTTGGAATTCGGCTCATCCAGAACGACCATGAATGGATTGCAGTAGAGTGCGCGCGCCAGCGCGATCCGCTGGCGCTGTCCTGCCGAAAGGCCGAGCCCCCTTTCACCGACGCGCGTCTCATATCCATCCGGAAGCTGGACAATCATATCGTGAACGCCCGCCGCCAGTGCCGCTGCGACAATCCCGTCGTCGTCCGCGGATGGATCGAGCCGCGCGATGTTCTCCGCAATGGTGCCGGGAAACAACTCGACGGCTTGCGGCATGTAGCCGACAAAGCGGCCACGCTCTTCCGGCGTCCATTGGTCGAGCGTCGCGTTATCGAGACGAACGGAGCCACGTATGAGGGGCCAGACGCCGACGAGCCCGCGAATGAGAGAGGATTTGCCCGAGCCGCTCGGACCGAGAACGCCGAGGACACTGCCCCCTTTCAGCGCGAACGTCACATTCTGCACCGTGAGCCTACGGGGATCGGACGGAGGCGCTATGTAGACACCCTCGACAGCAAGCGAACGCGACGGCGATGGGATGGCCGTGCGCTCGCCCTCCACCGGAAAATGCGCCATCAGCTCGCCGAGGCGCTTCCAGGCCTCGCGGGCGCCCAGCATGCCGCGCCAGTTTCCGATCACATGCTCGGCAGGCGCGAGCGCCTTCGCGACGATGATCGATCCCGCAACGATCATACCTGCGCTCATCTCGTCATAGATCACGAGATAGGCCCCAAGGCCGAGGGCGGCCGATTGCAGAAGATAGCGAAACGCCTTCGATACGCCCGACAACGTTCCCCCGATATCGCCTGCTGCGCGCTGAAGGCGAGTATATTCGCCGTGCGCCTGCTCCCAATGAACCGACGCTCTCGACGTCAAACCCATCGCCGCGAACGCCTCCGCGTCGCGGTTCGCGGCCTCGCCAAACTTGTTCCTGGCGGCTTGCGCGGCGCTCGCCTCCTTGAGCAGCCGACGGGTCCGGATATCCGTGACGACTGTCAGCCCGGCGAGAACGACAGTTCCCGCAACGACGAACCATCCCACCAACGGATGCAATAGAAAACAGACGGCGATGTAGAGCGGCGTCCAGGGCAGATCAAACAGTGCCGAAGGTCCCTGGCTCGTCAGGAAGCCTCGCACCTGATCGAGATCGCGGGCCGGGCGCAATGCATCGCCCTCGACCTGCCCCTTGAGCGGCGCCTTGGCTATGATCGCGAAGACGCGGGCTGACAGGCTGGCATCCACGCTTGACGCGATCCGCGCCATCACGCGAAAGCGCAACACGTCAAAGAAACCGGAAAACGCATAGAGGCCGGCGGCAAGGACGAGCAGAGCACTCAGCGTCGAAATGCTACGGCTGGGAATGACCCGGTCGTAGATTTCAAGCATGAATATCGGACCCGTCAGCCCGAGCAGGTTCGCCATTCCTGAAAAGATGGCGGCACTCCAGACGGCGAACCCAAGCTTCAATCCGGCATTCGATTGCCGCGGCAAATGCATGTCGATACCACGCCGTCATTCCCAGCCGCGGCCACGCGCAAGCAAATGACGTTGCGCATCTCCTCGCGAGGGCTACTGTCGCCGACAATCAACGGTGCCGCAATATATCAAAATCGATAGCGCCTGACGTACCGCTAGCGAACAGTGATCAGATTGGCGCGTAATGCAATGATCACCGCTTGGATGAGATTGACGGCGCCCAATCTGGCACGCGCGCGTTTCAAGTAGAGACGCACCGCAGCTTCCGACAGCTTGAGCGTGGTCGCGATCTTCTTCGGTGGATCACCCTCGGCTACCCCCTGCAGACATTGGCGCTCTCGCGCCGTCAGCGAAGGCCTCACCCTGAGCCCGTGCTCATCGGACCAAATCCGGACGACACGGTCATGAAAATGGAGCCCGACGAACGCAATCTCGAATTGGTTCTTGCTCTTGAACGCGCTCCATTCCTCCGGCTTCACGTTTACTGTAAATGAAAACGCGCCAGCGTCTCCGTCGGGGCCGCGCATCGGGAACGACATTCCGGGTTCCCCAACTCCATATTTTGAGGCTTCAGAGAAAAAATAGCGGGCATCAGGCGACTGAAGGCCGAGCGTGCTCCAGTCGATCGGCAAAAAGCCCGTCTTGCTCGCCGCACATACAGGATCGATACGAAAAAATTCCTCCTTCCAATAACGTTCCATCCACTCGTCCGGATACGTCAGGATAAAATGCGGCGCACTGTCGGCCAGGTCCGGCATCTGCAATCCGGCGTAAGCCAAGTGCGAAAGACCGTAGATCTGCCGCAATTCCTTCATCACTTTCAGAAGTTCGTTTGACTCATGTGCATGCGCAATCGCATCAAGAGCAGGCTCGATTCTCTTGCAGTCCATACCAACCTCGGCAAATTCGCTTACCGATTCTTGCAGCAAGATCGAACAAACGTAGATCTGGATTGATCATTACGTAAGGTTGCTTCAACCTTTCATGCGACCTTATGTTGCGCAAGACAAAATCGCTCATCAAACATTCGCGACGGCGAGGGTCTGGAATTTCTCAACGTTGCAGCCAAACTCGTCTTAAGTTCCGTTGATACAATTTCATTCAGATTTCGTTCGCCACCATGTGGCGCCCGCACCGAAAATCTCAGATCGGCCAAGGCTATCAACCCTACACACAATCGTACGTAGTATTCACGATCAATTCCCGCGAGTCCGAAAAGAAGTGTTAGATAGCTCAACCGGCACTCACGCTTTCGGCACCCGCATGGCAGCGTTGCGAAACGCTCGCTGCTCGCGCGATCTACGCTCTGCGACGCAACGATGGCGAGCTGCGCCGCCTGCGAAACTTTCAGCCCTTCTTCATCTTCATCCGGCCCATGAAATCGCGCTTGCCGAGCGGCACGCCGTTGGTGCGCAGGATGTCGTAGGCGGTGGTGGCGTGGAAATAGAAATTGGGCAGCGAGAATGACATCAAAAACCCTTCGGTCGTGAAGGGCAGCTTATGGTCGCCGAGAAGGAAGACGACATCGCGGCCGCCGAGCGCGTTGACGGCGTCGGGCGTCCACGCCTCCAGGGCTTCGCGGGTCTGCGCCACCAGCGCCTGCAATCCGGCGTAGTCGTACGGCGTCTTGGACGCTGGCGGACGAAATTCTCCGCTCTGCGCAGCCTCGATGGCGCCTCGGGAATGCTGGGCGACGGAGATGATCTGGAAGCGCAGCGGCAGCATGTCTGGCGTCAGGCGTGCCTCGACGATCGCTTCAGGGTCGATGTTGTTGTCGCGAAAATGCGCCAGGCCGCGATCGAGGAAGCCGCCGACCGCGCCGAGGGTCTGCAGGTAATTCGCCACGCTGGCGTCGTAGAGTGAGAAGGCCATTTCGTATTCCCCCTGATGCTGTTTTGAACAGGGAAAATCTTAGCGGAAACCCTTCCGCTTGTAACGGCGACTCAGGCCTTCTTGTCCGGCGTATCGGCCGCGAGCAGGCGCTCCAGCCTCGCCTCCTCCTCTGCCGTCAGGTGCAAGAGCGCGGGATCGGCCGCGGCGCCGGCGTTCGGGCGGCGGCGGCTGTAGAGCCACAGCGCCACACCGCCGCCGATCAACGCCAGCGGGGGCAGCAGCCACAGCAGCAGCGTGTGCGGCGTGAAGCGCGGCTTCAGCAGCACGAACTCGCCATAGCGCGCCACCAGGAAATCGATCACCTGGCCGTCGCTGTCGCCGGTCGCGATGCGCTCGCGCACCAAGAGCCGCAGGTCGCGCGCCAGCGGCGCGTCGGAATCATCGATCGACTGGTTCTGGCACACCATGCAGCGCAACTCGCGCGACAGGTCGCGCGCGCGGGCTTCCTTGGCGGGGTCCGACATGATCTCGTCGGGTTGCACCGCGTGGGCGGGAGCGCCTCCGACCAGCACGACGGCGACGAATAGAAAGGCGATGAGTTTCCGCAATGGCCTACTCCGCCGGCTGCAAGGCGCGGGCCGGCTTGGCGGGCTTCGGCGCGCCGACGCGCAGCCGCCGGTCCGACAGCGACAGCAGCCCGCCGAACGCCATCAGCACCGGGCCCCACCAGATCATGAGCACCATCGGCTTGTGATAGATGCGCACGGCGATGGCGCCATCGGCATTGGTGTCGCCGAGCGAAACGTAAAGCTGGCTGGCGCCGCGGGTCAGCAGCGCCGCCTCCGTGGTCGACGATCCCCGTGTGGCGAAATTGCGCTTCGAGGGCGTCATCACGCGCAGCGTCTCGCCGTCGCGCGTGACGGTGAACTGCGCGATCATCTCGCGGAAATTCGGTCCCTGCCGCTGCGTGACGCCGTCGAGCTTCAACTGATAACCGGCGACGTTCGCAGTCTCGTTCGGCTTCATCGAACCGATATATTCGCTGTTCCAGGTGGTTTCGCAGACGATCCCGATCAGGGCGATGCCGATGCCGGCATGGGCGAACGCAGCACCCCAGGTCGCGCGCGGCAATCCGCGGGCGCGGGCAAGCGCGGTCGCGAGCGGCGCACGAAACAGCGCGGTGCGTTCGACAAGATCGGTCAAGGCGCCGGCGATGACGAAGATGGCGAGTCCGATTGCCAGCGGCGCGAAGGTGGCGCCGCCCCGGATCCACGCCCACAGCACGGCGACGGCGATCAGCGACACGATGCCCGCCGCCATCAGCCGCTGCGCCGCGGCGGCCAGGTCCCCGCGCTTCCACGCCAAGAGAGGTCCAAACGGCACCGCGAGCATCAGCGCCATCCACAGCGGACCGAAGGTAAGGTTGAAATAGGGAGCGCCGACAGAGATCTTGTCGGCGGTCAGGACTTCGTACGCCATCGGATACAGCGTTCCGACAAACACCGTGGCGCAAGCCACGGTCAGAAACAGGTTGTTGAGCACCAGCGCGCCCTCGCGCGAGATCGGCGCGAACAGTCCGCCTTGCTTCAGCGACGATGCCCGCCCGGCGAACAGCGACAAGCTGCCGCCGATGAACAGGCAGAGGATCAGCAGGATGAACACGCCGCGCGTCGGGTCGGTCGCGAACGAATGCACCGAGGTCAGCACGCCCGAGCGCACCAGGAAGGTGCCGAGCAGCGACAGCGAGAAGGTCAGGATCGAAAGAAGAATGGTCCAGACCTTCAGCGCGTTGCGCTTTTCCATCACGACCGCCGAATGCAGCAACGCGGTGCCGGAAAGCCACGGCATCAGCGAGGCGTTCTCGACCGGGTCCCAGAACCACCAGCCGCCCCAGCCGAGCTCGTAATAGGCCCAGTACGATCCCATCGCGATGCCGAGCGTGAGGAAGATCCACGCCACCAGCGTCCACGGCCGCACCCAGCGCGCCCAGGCGGCATCGATGCGGCCTTCGATCAGCGCGGCCACCGCGAACGAGAACGAGATCGAGAACCCGACATAGCCGAGATAGAGCATCGGCGGATGCACGGCGAGGCCGATATCCTGCAGCACCGGGTTGAGGTCGCGGCCCTCGATCGGCGGATTTGCGATTCGCAGGAACGGATTCGAGGTGACCAGGATGAACAGATAGAACGTCGCCGCGATCCAGCCCTGCACCGCCAGCACATGCGCGCGCAGCGACAGCGGCAGATTGTTGCCGAACGCGGCGACCAGTCCGCCGAACAGCGCCAGGATCGACACCCACAGCAGCATCGAGCCCTCGTGATTGCCCCACACGCCGGTGATCTTGTAGAGCAGCGGCTTCGTCGAGTGCGAGTTCTCGAACACGTTGACGACGGAGAAGTCCGACGTCACGTACAGCATCGTCAGCGCCGCGAACGACAACGCCACGAACAGCAATTGCGCCAGCGCGGTGGAGCGCGCGACATTCATCAGCGCATGATCGCCCCAGCGCGCACCGAGCAACGGCACCGTGGACTGGATCAGCGCCAGCGCGAGCGCCAGCACCAGCGCGTAATGGCCGGCTTCCGCGATCACTTGGCAGCTCCCTGCGTCGGCCCGGCCGAGGTTGCAGCGCCGGGCTTGGCGCCGTAATCGTCCTTCCAATGACCCTGCTTCTTCAGGGCGTCGGCGACATCCTTGGGCATGTAGGTCTCGTCATGCTTGGCCAGCACCGTGTCGGCCTTGAACACGCCGGACGCATCCAGCGCACCCTCGGCGACGACGCCCTGCCCTTCGCGGAACAGGTCCGGCAGCAATCCCTTGTAGGCGACCGGCAGCGTGGCGGCGCCGTCGGCGATGCTGAAATTGACGGCGAGGTTGTCGCCCTTCACCAGCGAGCCCGGCTGCACCAGGCCGCCGAGACGGAACCGCTTGCCGGCCGGGATCTGCTTCTCGGCCGCCATCGTCGGCGTGGAAAAGAACACGATGGAACCGCGCATGGCGTTGAGGACCAGCGCCGCGGCGATGGCGAGCACAGCGAGCGAACCGCCGATCATGGTCAAACGCCGTTGCTTGCGCGTCATTTCTAACCTCAGTTCCCGCCTTCAGGTTCCGACATTCGTCGGCCGCTCTTGCGCATGATGTTGTCCGAAAACCGGTTCACACTTTTCGGCCTCATGCACTACCCATCTAGCCCGAGACTCTTTGCGCCCTCATTGAGCTGGCGCAAGCGTTCGGCGTCGGCCGCGACGGCCTGCCGCGCGTCGGTCAGCGCGCTGGCCGCCTTGTCGCGCTGGCCCATCACCATATAGGCGCGCATCAGCCGCAGCCATCCCTCGACATCGTCGCCATTCTGTTTCAGCCGCGCCGCGAGACGATCGACCATGCTGCTGATCATCGCGCTACGATCGGGATCGCTCATGTCCTTGGCGGCGGCCATCGCTTCAGTGGACAGCGGCGGCGCGGCGGAGCCACCGACCCTGGTCAGGGCGTCCTGAACCAGCGGCCGCCACGACGCGTCCGCCGGCGCCTTGGCGAGCAGCGCGCGCCAGATCGCGGCGGCGTCGGCCCGGCGGCCATCCTGTTCGGCCGCGAGCCCGAGGAAATAGTTGGCCCTGGGCTCGTCGGCGTCCTGCGCGACCGCGCGTTCGAACTCGGCCTTGGCCTCCGCCGTGACGACGCCGCCCGCCACCAGCGAAAGCGCTTCACCGAGATCGGCGCGGCGCTCGGCGTTGTCGCCGGCATAGGTGATGACGTTGCGATAGGCCCCGACTGCGTCATCGTACCGGCCGAGACGCGCCAGTACCGGCGCCAGCACGGTCCAGCCGCGGGCGTCAGCCGGGTTCTTTTCCAGATGAGCCACGACCTGCGCCACCATGTTTTCCAGCGGCTGGTTGACGTCAGCGGTGCGGGCGCGGGAGGCCAGCGGAAAATCGCCGAGCCACGGTGATCCGAACGCGAGGTAGAACATCACGGCCGCGACCGGCAAACCCACCAGCGCCACCACGGCGGAACCTCGGCGCAGCGCGAGACTCGATCGCACCGGAAACTCAGGCTGACTATCCGCAGCCAGCAGGCGGCGGCTGATTTCGACGCGCGCGGCCTCGGCCTCGGAGACGCCGATCAGGCCCGCGGCAACATCGCGCTCGATCTCGGCAAGCTGATCCTTGTAGACGGCTGCCTCGCTGCCGCCGGCCGACGCGGAGGCTCTCCGGCTTAGCGGCCAGAGCACGGCAAAGATCGCCGCGACCGTCATCAGCGCGAACACAAACCACAGCGTCATCAAGCAGTTCCCGGGCGAGGCGACGCCCTTTTGTAAAGCGCCGATGCGCCGCTTTACACCACCGGCGGCAAGCCCGGCAATTGACAATTGCGGTAGAAAAACCAGCCTATTCAGCCCGCCCGGCAGGAATTCAGGGGAATCCCGTCCTACCCGGCCTTGGTCGCTTTGCGCTCACCGGTGACGGCATTTTCGGCTGCCCGGCTCATCAGCGACGCATAGTCGTGGCCGAACAGGATTTCGCAGAACCGGATCGCGGCTTTGGCCTGCATCTGGCGGAACGCGCGCGCCTGGGGGTCGCCGCCCCGCAGCGCCTGCACCAGGCTCTCGGTGGAGCGTTCGACATAATGCTGCAGGTCGGAGTAGGTCCGCAACGTGACCTCGTTGATGGCGAGTTCGCTGGCATAGGTGCGGCACACCGCCACGAAATCGATCAGGGCCGCGATCTCTTCGACCTCTGAAGCGTCGATCTTCGGCGAGGAAGCGATATCCTTGTCGGGGCGCTGGCGCAGGATGCGGCGAACCCGGCCGGGCACGCTTTCGATCTCCGACCTCAGCGCATTGGAAATTTCGGCGCGGATCGCGGTCAATTGACGGCCCCATGCGGAATCGTTGCGCAGGTCCAGTTCGGTGCGCAGCCCGCGCACCCCGTCGTGCAGGATCTTCAGCGGCTCGCCGACATTGTCGAAATGGCCGCGCCGGATGTCCGTGCGCACGCAGGCCGTCAGGAACGACAGGTCGTGCAGCGCGATCGTGACGGCGATGCCGTAGGGCGTGGCGGCCACGCGCAACTCGTCGTCGGAGGCCGCCATCTTGACCGCCAGGCGGATGATCTGCCACGGCTGCGCCAGCCGCTGCATGATGAGCGACAGCGCGAACGGCAGCAATTGAGGGGTTTGCAGCGTCGGAACGTTGAGCGCCGCACTCACCGAGGCGATCTGGGATTCGGCGAACACGCGCATCTGGCTCGGCATCCGAGTGCCGAGCGTATCCAGCGTCTCGCGCGCCCGCAGCACACCGCCGACCGAGAGCAGGTCCTCGACGATGTTGGGCGGACCGATCCGGGAAAGCGACCGCTGCCTGTCGTCGCCCGCGACGGGTGTGGCGACATTGACGATCGCATCGGCCGCGGCGAGCTGGAATTTGCGGGTGGCGCTTTCGAGGCCGGCGGTGGAGCCACTCTGCCTGATCGCGGCGAGCCCGGATTCGAACGCGCGCACGGCTTCAGACGCCCCTTCGCGCTCCAGCCATTGCCAGATCGGAAGCAGCGACGTGCGTCGGATCTGCCCGACCCTGACCGGAAAATTACCCTCGACCAGAAACGGTTCGAGCGGCGCGTACAGCAATCGCGCCGGATCGTCGGTCCGCGGCCGCACCTCGTCGTCTTCCTCGGTTCCGCGCACAACCTTGCGAAGCTGCTCGAGCACGAAATTGGCGACGACCGTGTCCTCGCCGCGCTCGATGGCGCGCTCGAACTCCCGCATCAGCAGCGCCTGCGATTGGGGCGGGAGCTGGGCGAGATAATCCCTCAGCCGCTCGGTCGATGTCTGGCTCATTCGCCTGGCGTGGATATGCGTGTCATGGGACGGGCAAAGCGCCCGCCCGCGATCTTAGAAGTGCGCGCGTTAAGAACCCGTTTAGTAATAACCAAATCCACCCGGGCATTGCCGGTTCCAAACCCGGCAACCCAAAGTAATCGTCTTCGCCGCCAGACCAGACGTTCAGACTCCCGGCAGCACCAGTTCCGCCCGCAACCCGCCGATCGGGGCGTCGCCCAGGACAAGGCTGCCGCCATAGAGCGCGGCCAGATCAACCACGATGGAAAGCCCGAGCCCGGACCCCGGCTTCGACTCGTCGAGCCGCTGGCCGCGCCGCGACACCTGCGCGCGCTCGGCGGCGGACAGGCCGCGGCCGTCGTCGTCGACGATGATCCGCAGCCACGGGCCTGCGCGGGGCTCCGACGGCGGCTCCACCCTCACCTCGATCAGGACCTGGGTGGCGGCCCATTTGCAGGCGTTGTCAACCAGATTTCCGGCCATCTCCTCGAGGTCCTGGCGCTCGCCGCGGAATTTCGCCAGGGGATCGGCCTTCACCGCGATCATGATGTCGCGATCCCGGTGGATCTTCTCCATGGTCCGCCGCAGCGCCTCGATGGCGGGGGCGACCTCGGTGACGGTACCGACGATGGTGACGCGCGCGGCGATGCGCGCCCGTTCCAGATGATGGGCCACTTGATCCCGCATCACATCCGCCTGCTCCAACACCTTGCTGGCAAAGGGATCCACCGCGTGGGCGGCAGCCTCGTTGACGATCACGGAGAGCGGCGTCTTGATGGCGTGGGCGAGATTGCCGACATGGGTGCGCGCGCGCTCGACGATCTCGCGATTGGCGTCGATCAGCGCGTTGGTCTCGCGCGCCAGCGGCGCGATCTCGACCGGAAATTCGCCCTCCAGCCGTTCGGCGCGGCCGGAGCGGATGTCGGCGATCGATTCCGAAATCCGCTTCAGCGGCGCCAGGCCGAACCTCACCTGGAAGATCGTGGTCAGCAGCAGCACGATGCCCAGCGCTGCAAAAGTGCCGCCGAGGTAATAGTCGAAGGCGCGGATCTCGTCGAAAATCTCCGCCGCGTCGCCAGCCACGCTGACCAGGAATTTGCCGTCGGCGCCGAGGTCGACCGGCCGCTCGACCACCCGCAGCGACTGCCCCTCGGGCCCGTCGACATAGCCGAGGCGAACGCCGGCGGCGGTCAGTTCCGCGCCGATCTCATCGAGCTTCGGCAGCTTCTTGTCCCACAGCGACCGCGACGCCCGCGTTTCGGCCTTCTCGTCGGTGCGGACAATCTGCCAGTACCAGCCGGACAGCGGCAGTTCGAACAAGGGCTCGCCGAGCGACTGAAACTGGTGGTCGGGCGGCTCGTCCGGCGTCGCGACTTCGGCGATCAGGGTGCGGAGATAGAGGTTGAGCCGGCGATCGAAGGCGCGCTCGGTGGCGTTGCGATAGACCGACGACAAAATAACGCCGGTGATCACCAAAATCACGACCACCCACGCGGTCGCCGACAGGAACAACCGCGTGGCGAGCGAACTTCCGCGCATCAGAGCAAGATCCCGAAAAGCGTATCCCCAGGCTCCGAATTTGCGGAGAGAGACTGGCCTTCGGATAAGATCATGCTCGAATAAAAGAGCAAGGCTCATCAGTTACCGGTCGACGGCGGCGGCGTCAGCAGATAGCCGAGCCCGCGCACGGTCTGGATGATATCGACGTCGAGCTTCTTGCGGATGCGGCCGACGAATACTTCGATGGTGTTGGAGTCGCGGTCGAAGTCCTGATCGTAGAGGTGTTCGACCAGTTCGGTGCGCGACACCACGCGGCCGGTATGGTGCATGAGATACTGAAGCAGCCGATACTCGTGCGAGGTCATCTTGACCGTATTGCCCGACACCGTGACCTTGTTGGTGCGCGTGTCCAGAGACACGGGGCCGCAGGTCAGTTCCGACTGGGCGTGGCCGGCGGAGCGGCGCAGCAGCGCGCGGATGCGCGCCAGCACCTCTTCCAGATGAAACGGCTTTGCGACGTAATCGTCGGCACCGGCATCGAAGCCCTGCACCTTGTCGCTCCAGCGGTCGCGCGCGGTGAGGATCAGAACCGGCATCGCTCTGCCGCCGCGGCGCCAAGCCTCGAGGACCGAGATGCCGTCCATCTTGGGCAACCCGATATCGAGCACAACGGCGTCGTAGGGTTCGCTTTCGCCGAGGTAATGTCCCTCTTCGCCATCAAACGCGCGGTCGACCACATAGCCGGCATCCGTCAACGCCGTCGTCAACTGACGGTTCAGGTCCGGGTCATCCTCAACAACGAGCAGGCGCAAGCTGGCCTCCAAAAATGAGCTCTACCATAGCAGATCTCAACATGAGGCCACCCGGCGTGAACGGGCCATGAACGGGACGTACGGTGCCATGTTACTTTTTCGTTATGAGATGTGTTGGCGGCAAGGCAGCCCAGCTGCAGCGATACCGATGCGGGAGGAACGGGCCAAGCACAAAATCTCTAAAACAACCCCATGCAAAGTAGGACTGCCCGCGGCTCAGAGCCGCGTCGCCTCTAACCGTAGAGGTAGAACAACTAAAATATTACACCTTCAGGTACGGAAGAACGCGAACCAGACGATGCCCAGTATCAGACCGGCAAGTCCAGTAGATACGGTCAAGAGCGCGAGCACGGAGGGGCCGGGTTCGGCCTGGCGGGCCTCGGTCGGGGTTTCGATGATCTGACTATGTCGTTGCGTTGCCATGAGAACCTCTTGCGTAAGCGCCTGCATTACCAGCGAATGTGTCGACACCGCCGGTGAGAGCAACGCATGATCGGAAGTGATGTTCCTGCCGGGCCATGTCACACGGTTACGTCGCGCGGTTACGGCCGCCAAAAGGTCGCAGGCGGCCCTCATGCGGGCGGGTTAACGCCGTTTCCGCATTTTCCCGCCGACCATGTTTGAGGCGCGGGCATCCGATGGTATCGTTCCCGTTCGTCTGTCGCGTATTTTCGGAGTAGCCCATGGCCCCCCGCGCCAATTGGAAGGGTTTTCTGCGTCTTTCCCTCGTGACCTGTCCGGTCGCCCTCTATCCGGCGACGTCGGATAGCGAGAAGGTTTCGTTCAACCAGATCAACCGCAAGACCGGCCACCGCATCAAATACGCCAAGGTCGACGCCGACACCGGCGAGGAAGTCGCCAACGACGACATCATGAAGGGCTACAAGGTCGACACCGACACCTATATCGAGGTGACGAAGGACGAACTTGACGAACTCGCGCTGGAGTCGACCCGCACCATCGAGATCGACGAGTTCGTGCCGAGGGCCGACATCGACAGCCGCTACGTGATCCGCCCCTATTACCTCGTGCCGGACGGCAAGGTCGGCCATGACGCCTTCGCGGTGATCCGTGAAACCATCCGCAGCATGGACAAGGTCGCGATCGGGCGTGTGGTGCTGACCAATCGCGAGCACATCATCGCGCTGGAGCCGCTCGACAAGGGACTGATGGGAACGCTCCTTCGCTATCCTTACGAGGTGCGCAGCGAGACGGAATATTTTGAAGACATCCAGGATGTGAAGATCACCAAGGATATGCTTGATCTCGCAAAGCATATCGTCGAGCAGAAGTCCGCCTCGTTCGAGCCCGAGCAGTTCGAGGACCGATACGAGCAGGCGCTGATCGATCTGATCAACCAGAAGCGAAACGGGCTGAGCACCAAGACGAAGGCGGCGCCGAAGACCACCGGCAATGTCATCAACCTGATGGACGCGCTCAAGCGCAGCCTTGCCGGCGAGAAAAAGGCCGCCCCCGCGCCCACCAAGGCCAAGGGCAAGAAGCCGAAGAAGGCCGCCGCCGGCCAGCGCGAGATGCTGCTGCCGATCAGCGGCGGCGGCAAACGCGCAGCCAAGGAAACTGCCAAGGAAGCTCCAAAGGAAGCGCCGAAGAAGGCCGAGAAGCCGGCGCGATCCGCAGCTCGCGCCAAGAAGGCCGGATGATCAGGCAAGCCGCTATCGGAAGACGTGCAGCATCAAGCGTACTGGCAGACCGCGATCGAAACCTGATCAACGCGCCGGAGGGCGGCGGCTGGCCGATGTTGGCGCGGATCGCGACCGTGCGGGCGCCCGATACAGACCCGAAACAGGCCTGACTGAGGCGGTTTCAAACGCCGACCCCGCCCCTGTTTGCGAGGGGCCTGAACAGCGATGGCCGAATGGCACGGTCGGTCAAATTCCGGCTATTTGATCGAGTCGCTGACCTGCACGAATTTGGTGCTGACCGCGGAGCCGACGCCGGTGACGGCGGTGATGATCACGATGCTGATGCCGCCTGCAATGAGGGCATACTCGATGGCGGTAGCGCCACGTTCATCGACGACAAATCGTGCCAGTAATCGACGCATAAGAAACTCCTGTCGACGCTACGGATTTCTCCAGCGCCCTACCCGTTAGACCCTAGGCGGGAACAGTTGAAGAGCTCTTCACGAACAGCATGAACGGTCGATTAAGGCGGAAGAAAAAAGCCGGGCTCTTCATCGCGGGATCAGGAACATTTACCTATCGATCCGCGGTCCGCCCGGGCCTGCGGCCACGGGGATCAAACGACGCGGCGTGGCAAGGTAGTCAGCCTTGCCACGCCGCGGATTGAAGGGAGACCGGGCCTGAGGCCCGGTCCCAAAGTCGTTCTCAGAAGTTGCGCTGGGCGCGGACCTGGAGCAGGACGGTGTTCTGATCCTTGAACTCATAAAGCGCGTTCGGCTTCGGCGCGCTCGCGGTGAACACCGACGAACCCGACATTTTCTGATCGAGATGGAACCACTGGACTTCGCCCGAGAACGTCAGGTTCTTGACCGGGGTCCAGCGCGTGATGATGCCGAGTTGCGAGACGTTGAAGTCGGGGTTGCAGGTGTAGTTGCCTGCATTGTTGCCGTTCAATGCCTGCCCGGAATGGCTGGCGGCGAAGGCGGCGCAGTAAGCACCCTTGGCAGTTCTCGTTCCGTTGCCGAGCAGGTTGTCGTTGGCGCCGCCGTCATACCTGACCGCGGAGTAGCTGCCGAACAGGCTGGTCGACCAGTTCGGATTCCAATTGTGGTTGAACGCGCCGCGGACACCCCAGGCTGTGGTCAGAGCAATACCGCCCGTCCCGGCCGCACCCGGGAAATAGACGCCGTCGGTGGTCGCACCGAAGCCGACGCTCTGGTAGCCGAAGCCGCTGTCGCCGAACATCGCAAAGCTCGGCGAGCTGCCGCTCGTCGAGATCACGTACTTGGTGGCGCCCTTGGCGTAGGACGCGTCGATCTTGATGTCGTCGCCGGCGCCGGTCGGCAGGTTCTTGATCTGCAACGCAGCCATCACCGCACCGCCCCACTTGGACTCGGGGTGGCCGCTGATTTCGGAAAGCGCGTTGGGGACGGCGCTCGCGCCGAGCGTGTTGTACGAGCCGTTGACCTCATGCGCAGCGGCCGACAACTGGAACAGGCCCCAGGCCTGATCGACCCGGATGTTGGCGACGATATCGGGCACGTGGGTGCCGGCATAGGCGTTCGAGCCGGTGCCGTTGGCGCCGATCGCCGACGGGATGCTCAGATTGTAGACAGAGGTACGGCCCCAGACGGTCGGATCGTCAAGACCGATCGTACCCGAAACACCGTTACCGAACTGGGCGGTGTACTGGATGTTGTTGACGCCGGTGTCGGTGGTATGACCGCCGAGCAAAGCGGAATTGATGTTGCCCGGCGCGCCCTGCCACGGCGTCGCGTAAGCCGAGGCGGACTTGCCGAAGGTGAAGCCGGCGAACTGGATGAAGACAAACTCGACCGCGACGTAGCCGCCGCCCGCCGTGCTCAGCGAGTTGGCGCTGAACGCCCCGCTCGGATTGGCGCTGCCGCCGCCGACATTGTTGAACTGGAAGTCGCCCTGACCGAAGGTGCGGACCACGCCGTATTCCGTCGCGGTACGGGTATCGACTGTCAGCGCCATGCGCGAGCGGGAAACGAAGTAATCGGCATAACGATTGTGCTGGCCGAGATCGCCGCTCCAGGCCGGCGTACCGTGGGCGCTACCGTTGAAAGTGGTGTCGACGCGCAGATAGCCGCCGAGCTTGATACAAGTGTCGGTGCCCGGGATGTAGAAGAAGCCGGCGCCGTAGAGCGAGCAGACCCTCACATATTCAACCGCCTTGGCCTTGACCGGCAAGTCTGCCGCCTGGGCTCCGCTGACGGCCATCAAGGCTGCCGCCGAGCCGAGAATGAATGTTCGCGCCGAAATCATCTTTTAGTCTCCTACTCTGCGATTCTCGCAGCTTCATGCGGGAACTCGTAACCCGGATTTCCTTATGGAGAATGACAACGGTGTGATGCTGCCTTACTTGGACCGCTGCTGTGATGTTTTCGCAACGCGGCAGGATTTGGGACGATGAAAATCGTCCAATTTCGTCTCCGGTTGGAGCTGGTGCGGCAAGAAAATTCTTCACCCGCAGAGCTCCCGTGGTTCTACCGGACGGGCCTTCAGCCGGAAAAACGCATATCAGCACTTCCGCGCCCGGCTTTACCTCGCCCTGAAATACTGCTCCAACTCTTACAAATCGGCCGGACTGAACCGGCAGTTGCAATTCAGGGGAGACCTTCATGAAGCTCGGCGCCGCCATCGCGGAAATCATGAAGCGGGAGGGCATCGAGATCCTCTGCGGCTATCCGGTCAACCACCTCATCGAATATGCCGCCGCTGCCGACATCCGCCCGGTGATGGTGCGCCAGGAACGCATCGGCGTGCATATGGCGGACGCAATCTCGCGCGTGACTTCGGGGCAATCGATCGGCGCGTTCTGCATGCAGCACGGCCCCGGCGCCGAAAACGCGATGGGCGGCGTGGCGCAGTGTTACGGCGAATCCGTGCCCGTGCTGGTGCTGCCGATGGGCTATGCGCGCCGGCTCGCGAATATCGACCCGAACTTCAATTCCAGCCAGGCGATGAAGGCGTTTTCAAAATCGTCCGAGCCGATCAACATTGCCGCCGAGGTCTGCAACATCTTTCGCCGCGCCTTTACCAAGCTGAAGAACGGCCGCGGCGGGCCGGTCATCGTCGAGATCCCGGCCGACATGTGGAACGAGGAAGTGCCGGAGCCCTTGAACTACACGCCGGTGCTGCGCACCCGCTACGGCGCCGACCCGGTTCACGTAAAGGAAGCTGCGGCCCTGTTGGTCGGCGCCAAGCGCCCGGTGATCTATGCGGGCCAGGGCGTGCATTACGCCAAAGCGTGGCCGCAGCTGAGGCGGCTGGCCGAACGGCTCGCCATCCCCGTCACGACCAGCCTTGGCGGAAAGTCGTCTTTCCCCGAGACGCATCCGTTGTCGCTGGGATCGGGCGGCCTCGCCGTGCCGCGCGCGGTGCCGAAATTCCTCGGCGAGGCCGATGTCATCTTCGGCATCGGCTGCTCCTTCACCGAGACGTCGTTCGGCATCGCCATGCCGAAGGGCAAGACCATCATCCATTCGACACTCGATCCCAACCACCTCAACAAGGATGTCGAGGCCAACATCGGCCTGGTCGGCGATGCCGGGCTGGTACTCGACGCGCTGCTGGAAGAGATCGGCAAGGTCGTCAAATCGGATCGCGACGCGACGGCAGTGGCCGCCGAGATCGCCGCCTCGCACAAGGAATGGCTGGCAAAATGGATGCCGAAGCTAACGCATAACGACGCGCCGCTGAATCCCTACCGTGTGCTGTGGGACCTGCAGCACACCGTCGACATCAACAACACCATCATCACCCACGATGCCGGCAGCCCGCGCGACCAGCTGTCTCCGTTCTGGAAATCGGTCGAGCCGCTGTCCTATATCGGCTGGGGCAAGACCACACAGCTCGGCTACGGCCTCGGGCTTGCAATGGGCGCCAAACTCGCAAAGCCCGACAAGCTCTGCATCAATGTCTGGGGCGACGCCGCGATCGGCTTTACGGGCATGGATTTCGAGACCGCGGTGCGCGAGCGCATCCCGATCATGTCGATCCTGTTGAACAATTTCTCGATGGCGATCGAATTGAAGGTGATGCCGATCTCGACCGAAAAATACCGCTCGACCGACATCTCCGGCGACTACGCCGCGATGGCGCGCGCCTTCGGCGGTTATGGCGAGCGGGTGACGAAGCCCGAAGACATCATTCCCGCCATCCAGCGCGGCATTGCGAAGACCAAGGAAGGCATCCCGGTGCTGCTGGAATTCATCACCAGCAAGGAGACAGAAGTTTCGAGGCCCGGGACCTGAGGTTCAACCAATCGGCTGTCATCGATGCCGCGCGTTACGATCATCGAAACAGGGATCGTCAGTCCCAAGAACCGCGAACGGCACGGATCCTATCCGCAGATGTTCGAGCGGATGATCGCCGCTGCCGACACTTCCGTGACGTTCGACATCGTCAGCATTTCCTCCGGCGACCCGCTTCCGGATATCGCGGGGCTGGAAGCCATCCTCATCACGGGATCGCCGGCCGGCGTCTATGACGGGTTCGACTGGATCGCGCCGCTCGAGGCGTTCGTGCGCGCTGCCCACCAGAGCAAGGTGCCGATGGTCGGCGTCTGCTTCGGCCATCAATTGATCGCGCAGGCGCTGGGCGGCATCGCGCGGAAGTCGGAGAAAGGCTTTGGCCTCGGCCGGCACGTCTACGACATCGCGCCAAACAACGGGGTGATCGAGGGCACGCGTATCGCCCTCGCCTGCTCGCATCAGGATCAGGTCGTCACGCCGCCTGCTGGCGCCCAAACGATCCTGTCCTCGGATTTCACGCCGCATGCCGGATTGCTCTACGCGGGCGACACCACGCTCTCGGTGCAGGCGCATCCGGAATTCACCACAGGCTTCGCGCTGGCCTGCTGCGAGATGGTGCGCAGCAGGGGCGATGCGCCTGATAGCGTGGTGGCAGCGGCGGAAGCCTCGCTCTCCGAACCGCTGGAGAGTGCGCGATTGGGCGACGCGATCACGCGCTTCCTCACCAACGCGTCCTAGAGCCGTGCCCTACTCCGCCAACTCGGCCGGCGTCGACGGACCAGCCAGCGGCCGTTCCTCCATCAGGATGATGCACAGCGAGGCACAGGCCAACAGCGCGGTGGCGGCGCCGAACACGTAATGGAACGCGGTGATCATGTCGGCGACGGGTATCGCATTCGCCGGTCCGCGATGCTCGCCGAGCGAGATGCCGGGCCCGAGCTGCATCAGCAGGATCGCGCTGAAGGCGGCGACCATGAACGACGACATCAGCGCGCGAAAGAAATTCATCGCGCCGGTCACGGTACCGATCTGCGCGCGGCCCACGGAATTCTGCAGCGAAACCACGCTGACCGGGAATGTGGTGCCGAGCCCGAGCGCGAACAGCGAGAGGACGACCAGCAGGCCCCACAATGGCAGCGTCGTCACGCTCAGCACCAGGCCGAAGACCGTCGCCGCGGACGTGCCGGCGATGGCGACACGCTTGTAGTGCTTGGCGCGCGCCATGGTCCGTCCGGCGATCGCCGCGCCGCAGGTGGAAATCGCCGCGAGCGGGATCAGCGCAAGCCCCGCCTCGCTCGCCGTCAGATGATAGACGACCTCGTAATAGAGCGGCAAGTGCACGGTGAGTGCGGTGATGGCGCCCAGCGCGCAGCCGCCGGCCGCCATGGCGTAAGGCACCACCGTGCCGCCCAGCAGCGGCAGCGGCAAAAACGGCTCGTCGGCGTGGCGCGCGTGCCAGACGAAGGCAAGCGCCAGCGCGACGGCCCCGCCGATCATCGCCATGATCGCCGGCGACAGCCAGGCGTAGCGGTTGCCGCCCCAGCTCAACACCAGCATGACCGCGACCGCCGACGCCATCAACAGCACGCCGCCGAGCCAGTCGACCTTGCGCCGGCGGTGGAACACCGGGATCTTCGCCATCTTGGGCAGCAGCAAAAACAGCGCGCCGATGGCGAGCGGCACGTTGATCCAGAAGATCATCGACCAGTGCAGATGTTCGGCGAACACGCCGCCGAGCACCGGACCCAGCAGGCCCGCCGCCATCCAGACGCCGCTGAAATAGGCCTGATACCTGCCGCGCTCGCGCGGTGAGACCACGTCGGAGATCACGGTCTGCACCACCGGCATGATGCCGCCGCCGCCGAGCCCCTGCAGGCCGCGAGCGATGATCAGCACCGTCATGTTCGGCGCCACCGCGCAGAGGATCGAACCGGCCGTAAACAGCACCAGCGAAACCGTGATCATGACGCGGCGGCCATAGATGTCGCTGAGCGTACCGAACACCGGCGCGACCGCGGTCGACGCCAGCAAATAGGACGTGATGACCCAGGAAAGGTTGCTGACGTCGTTGAACTGGCGGCCGATGGTCGGAAGCGCGGTCGCCACGATGGTCTGGTCCAGCGCGGCCAGGAACATCGTCAGCAGCAGGCTCATCAGGATGGTGCGGACCTCGTCCGGGCTCAGCGGCGCCGGCGGCGCGAGCGGCGGCGCGTCGCTGACATCGATGACCTCGGTCGTGATGTGCGCGAGCTCGCGGCCAATATCGTCCGGCAACGTCGTCTGGTCGGCGGGCTCATGGCCCTGCCGCTGGTGCTGGTTCATGTCGGACGCAATGTTTTCTACGCGGCCAAGGCCGCCGAGATGGAATCGCCTTATGCACTGCACAATAAAGCCCGAATCGCCTTCGCGGCAGACGCCTGAGCGCATAGGTGCCTCCCGCGAGAGGGCCGTCGCGTTCTCGCAATTGAACGGAGCCAGACGTTCAGCGATTTTTCAGGTCTTCGGCCGCTTTTTCAGCCGCGCGCGCTTCGGCAACAGCGCCGGCCATTGCACGATGTGGTCCTCAAGATCCTCATCGGCGATCTCCTCCTCGGTGCCCTGCACCCGGCCGCGCACCGAAACCCCGGCTTCATGCACGGTATTGGGATCGCCTGAGATCAGCGGATGCCACCAATAGAGATCGCGCCCCTCGGCGACCAGTTTGTAGCCGCAGCTCGGCGGCAGCCAGTTCAGGGTACGAACGTTCTCAGGCGTCAGGCGGACGCAATCGGGAACCTTGTCGGAGCGGTTCGGGTAATCCTTGCAGGCGCACAGGCCGGAATCGAGCAGTTTGCAGGAGACATGGGTGAAGTAGATCTTGCCGGTATCCTCGTCTTCCAGCTTTTCCAGGCAGCATCGCGCGCAGCCATCGCACAGGCTCTCCCATTCGGCGCTGGACATTTCTTCCAACACCTTGGTTTTCCAGAAGAATCCCTCCTGGCCGGAAGCGCGTTTGGGCGGTGGGGACATGAATTGGTATGGTTTCCCGCAGGGTTTCGGCTGCAGCCCTTCTAGGGGGTCGGGCAACTGGCGCGCAAGCGGGCTGAATGCCGGCGTAAAAAGGCGGGGAACGCGTTAGGGCCGACGATCAAAATGGTGAGCGGGAGCATTGGTTTATGACCCCCGCTCGGATACAACAAATGTGAGTCCCCAAGCGTCCTAAAAGCGCCTTGGGTTTGCCGCAACATCGAACCATGACGTTCCGACAGCGCCCAGGGCGGGCGTGCGAGCGTTCGAACCGACTGCAGGTCCCGGTGCGCCAGATCCTACCTCCCGCGTGGAAGCAGAAGATCCGGAACTTCTTTCTGGATCTGGACGCGCGCATCGACTCCACGCTGTTTTCGTCGGGCAAGGGCCTGCGCGAGCTCTACGAGCGCTACTCCACCTTCATGGACCGCTTCTATGTCGGCCGCTGGAAGCGCTGGGTCTTCATCGAACCAATGTCGGAAGCCGCCACGATCGGCCTCGGCGGACTGATCCTGATGCTGGCGCTGGCGGTGCCGGCGTTTCGCGAAACCGCCGATGACGACTGGCTGAAAAAGTCCGACCTCGCCGTGTCGTTCCTCGACCGCTACGGCAATCCGATCGGCAGCCGCGGCATCAAGCACAACGACTCGATCCCGCTGGAAGACTTTCCGGACAATCTGATCAAGGCGACGCTGGCCACCGAGGACCGCCGCTTCTACGACCATTTCGGCATCGACATCGCCGGCACCGCGCGCGCGCTCGTCACCAACGCGCAGGCCGGCGGCGTGCGCCAGGGTGGTTCGTCGATCAGCCAGCAGCTCGCCAAGAACCTGTTCCTCAACAACGAGCGCACCATCGAGCGCAAAGTGAAGGAAGCGTTCCTTGCGATCTGGCTGGAAACGCGGCTCACCAAGAACGAGATCCTAAAACTCTATCTCGACCGCGCCTATATGGGCGGCGGCACCTTCGGCGTCGACGGTGCGGCGCATTTCTACTTCAACAAGTCGGCGCGCGACGTCACGCTCGCCGAGTCCGCGATGCTGGCCGGGCTGTTCAAGGCGCCGACGAAATACGCGCCCCACATCAACCTGCCGGCCGCCCGCGCCCGCGCCAACGTGGTGCTCGACAATCTCGTCGATGCCGGCTTCATGACCGAGGGCCAGGTGTTCGGCGCCCGCCGCAATCCGGCCATCGCCGTCGACCGCCGCGACGAGAACTCGCCGAACTACTATCTCGACTACGCCTTCGACGAGATGCGCAAGCTGGTCGACACGTTTCCGAAATCCTACACCGAGCGCGTCTTTGTGGTGCGCACCGCGATCGACATGACGGTGCAGCGCGCCGCCGAGGAAGCGGTCGAAAACCAGCTTCGCCAGTTCGGCCGCGACTATCACGCGACGCAGGCTTCCGTCGTGGTGTCCGACCTCGACGGCGGCGTTCGCGCCATGGTCGGCGGCCGCGACTACGGCTCCAGCCAGTTCAACCGGGCGACCGACGCCTACCGGCAGCCGGGCTCCTCGTTCAAGCCCTACGTCTACACGACCGCGCTGCTGAACGGTTACAAGCCGTCCTCCATCGTGGTCGACGGCCCGGTCTGCATCGGCAACTGGTGCCCGCAGAACTATGGCCACTCCTATTCCGGCTCGGTGACGCTGACCCAGGCGATCACCCGCTCGATCAACGTCGTGCCCGTGAAACTTTCGATCGCGCTTGGCGGCAAGTCGCCGAACCCGGCCAAGGCCGGCCGCGCCAAGATCACCGAGGTCGCGCGCAAGTTCGGCCTGACCGCGCCGCTGCCCGACACGCCGTCGATGCCGATCGGCTCCGACGAAGTCACCGTGCTCGAACACGCCGTCGCCTATGCCACCTTCCCGAACAAGGGCAAGTCGGCGAAACCGCACGCCGTGCTGGAAGTGCGCACCGGCACCGGCGACCTGGTCTGGCGCTTCGATCGCGACGGCAAGAAGCCGGTACAGGCCATCCCCGCCTCCGTCGCCGCCGACATGGCGGAAATGATGAGCCACGTCGTCACGGAAGGCACCGCGCGCCGCGCGGCGCTGGACGGCATTCCGGCCGCCGGCAAGACCGGCACCACCAACGCCTACCGCGACGCCTGGTTCGTCGGCTACACCGGCAACTTCTCCTGCGCGGTCTGGTACGGCAATGACGACTACTCGCCGACCAACCGCATGACCGGCGGCTCGCTGCCCGCGCAAACCTGGCACGACATCATGGTGGTCGCCCACCAGGGCGTCGAGGTGAAGGAAATTCCCGGCGTCGGCATGGGGCCGAAATTGCCGCCGCCCGCCCTGCCCGGCAGCGTTGCAGCCAATGGCGCGGCGCGGGTGCTGGAGACCAAGGCCGGTCCGCCGCCGGTATTGACCCGGCGCGGCGCGGACATCCTGGTGCGCGTCGAGCGGTTGCTCGACGAGGCCGGCAAGACCGCGGGCAAGACCTCGTCCATCGATCCGAAGCAATCCGGCAAGCCGGTCACGTCGGGCGCGCTGGCCTTCCCGGAGAACTATGTCGCGGCCGCCGGCGACGCACCCGCACCGGCGCAGCGGAAGAATTGAAAACCATGAACCGGCAGAACCTTGATCGAGTATCCTCGGAGCGGATGCGAGGCGTCGACGACGGTAGGCGCGACCGAAAAGTCCCGCTTCAGGTTTTGAATGAAGCCGGTTCGACCGGGGTCTGACGCCGTGACGTTTCGGAGCTTTGCGCTGTGCGGCTGATCTTCATCACCTTGCTGGCGTTGGCGCTCGCCACGGCCGTCGGCCTCGGCTCGACCTACCTGACGTCGACGCGCGGCACCGATCTCGGCACGCTGACGATCGGCGCCTGGACCGCGCGGCCCAAGAGCGGCAGTTCCGATATCGATCCCTATTCGCGCGCCGCGATCGCCCGCAGCGGCGAATTGCCGATCGGCACCGGCGACGGCATCGCCTTCTCGGCGACCACTGACGACAAGAACAAGCCGCTCGACGGGCGCTGCGACGTGGTCGTCAGCGGCGTGACGCCGGCGGCGCGGTTCTGGACGCTGACCCTGTTCGACCGCAAGGGCCACCTGGTCGCCAATTCGCTGCAGCGTTACGGCTTCACCAGCCAGGAGATCGTCCGCGGCTCCGACGGCGCATTCGAGATCCGCGTGGCGGCGCGGTCGCGGGCCGGCAACTGGCTGCCGACCGGCGGCATCGAGCGCTACGCGCTGATGCTGCGGCTCTACGATACGCCGGTGGGCGTGGCGACGCGGACCCAGCGCGACGCGCCGATGCCATCGATCACGACGGTGGGCTGCCCATGATCCGCCTCGCCCTCACCATCCTCGCGGGCGTGCTGCTGGGCGGCGTGGTGCATCTCGTCAGCGTGCTGGCGCTGCCGCGCATCGCCACCCAGGACGCCTATTCGCGGCTGACGCCGATGACGAAGGAGAACGCCGTCACGGCGCTACCCCTCGCCGAGCCGAACAACGCGCCGATGCCGTTCATGGACCCGGCATTCGCGGTCGCGGTCTGCCGCTACGATCTCTCGGCCGGTCCGCTCAAGCTGACGGTGCCGGTCAGCCAGGCCTATACGTCGGTGTCGTTCTACACCCGCAACGAGGTCGCCTATTACGCCATCAACGACCGCTCCGCCGGCCGCAAGGTGATCGAACTCGACCTGATGACGGAAGCGCAGCATTCCGAACTGCCGGAGGACGAGGAAGTCACCGCCGCCGACCGGCTGATCATCGACTCCCCGACGACGACCGGCCTGATCGTGCTGAAGGCGCTGGCGCCCGAGCCCGGCCTGATGCCGCAGGCGCAAGCTTCGCTGGCCGCCTCGAAATGCATGATCGAGACCGAACCGGTGGCGGCCAAGCAGCCCGAACCGGCCGCACCGGCGCCTGCGCCTGCGCCCGCAGCGAAGGGCAAGCGCTGAAGACGGGCTGCAGCGGGATACAGCGATCGCGCGAAGCAAAACTGCCTGCACAACCAAAGCGAGCTATGGCTAATTGCGCCCGTGGGCGAGGAGAACAGCGGGCAACAGCTCAGCCGTTCGTTGTTTTGGCCGTCGATATGGTACGGGCGCTTTCCAATATCGGGACGGCGCATCTGGGGTCGAGAGTCGGGGCGCTGCCCCTTTTGCTTGTTGGATTTTTGCTGTCGGCACCCGGCGGCTCGGCCGAACTGGCGTGAAAGGCCCCTCACCGCAATCCGTGCGCCTGATCGGCCCGTTCGAGAATCAGCCCTTCACCGTCACCGCCCGCCCGATCACCGGCTGGGCGGCAACCGGCGGATTGGCGGTTTGGGCGGCTAGTTCGCCGATCAGGCGGTCGGCGTCGGCGGCGATGTTGTCGGGGGCCTGGATCACCAGCCGCTCCAGCGCCCAGCGATAGGATGAGATCCGCCGCTCCAGGCATTGCTGCACCCATTGCACGATCAGGGTGTTCTCTTCCATCCGGGCGATCGCATCGTCTCGTTCGCGCGGCGACAGTTCCGACACCATCTTCATGCTGGCGCTGCGCTTGCGGTCGAGTTCGATGACGTGCATGGCGGAAGCGAAGAACGGCTCGAACCGCGTGATGTCGTTGCGGACGTCCTGGATCAGTTGCTGATAGCGCGAGGTGTGCGAGCGGTGCGGCTCGTCGATCAGCGTGCGCCCGTACAAAGTGCGGTCAAACACCACCTTCTGCCGCCATGGCGAGGGCAGCGGCTGGTAATCGCCGAACACGCTCTTCCAGGCGGGGCGCGAATGCGGCGGTTCGATCAGGGGATAGGCGAGATCGCGGAGCTGGCGCTCGTTTTCGGTGAGCTGAAAATGCGAGGGCTTGAAGCCGACGCTTCCCGTCACCTCGGCGCCGAGCCAGCGGTGCATGTCGTCGTTGCGCATGTCGCCGCGGGTGCGGCCGAAATCGCCGCCGCTGCAGCCGCCGAGCGCCGCAGCCAGCAGCATCAGGGCCGGGAGCGACCGAAGCCATACGGTCCGGATCGGGAGGCACGGCCCCGGCATCTGCAAAATTCCGCGGTTCAGGGGCGCCGACGCCGACGGCGACCGGGTGCGGCCCCCTCTTCCGGTCCGCGCCCGTCGCCGGTTTCGCCGGCGGGACGTTCGATGCGGACAACGGGAAGGATCAACACGGTTCCCAGGCCATCGCGTGAAGCGCCATCCATGGTTGGGCCCGGCCGCCGCGAAGCCGCATCCGCCGGAAATTCAATGATGGTGCCCATAATCCGTTCTCTCTCACTGCCGCACGAACACGCTCTGGCCGCCGACACGCCGATATTCAGAACAGAACGTGGTTAACGGCATCTTAATTTGCGCGGGTGGTACAGTTACGGGGGAGACAGCCGGCCCGCCCGCTGCACGCAAAAACCGGGCATTTTACCGGATTTCTTCACGAAGCGTTTTGCTTAACCAAGTCTTAAAGGGCCGTGCGTAGGCTGACCTCAGGGATTTTCCAAAGTCGCGTACACCTGACATGACCGCAGCTGCAGTGTTTCCAGGATTCGACGGGCTGATGTCGCTCTCGCGCCGCGAGGGCGTCGACATCAGGCCCACCTTGCTGCGCGTGCTGACCGACCTTTATGTCCAGACCGACGCGCACTCCGCCGACGAGGAACGGCATTTCGTCGAACTGACGTCCCGCCTGATCGACCAGGTCGACGACGCGACCCGCGCCGCGGTGCGGGCGCGGCTGGCAATCTATCCGGCAACGCCACCCGAGATCATGGACAAGCTCGGGCTACGGCGCGCGTCCCTCGGCGACATCCTGCCGGTTGCGGCGGCGATTGCGACCGCCCCCGCCAGCGAACCGGCGGTCAAGGTGCCAACAGAGGCCCAGTTGCGCCTGGCGTCCACGCTGGCGATGCGGCCCAACGATGCCGCCGAACTCAGCGACATGTTCTTCGCGGCGGCGGCCAGCGAGCGCGCACTGATCCTGCACAACCTCGAGAATACGCCGCTGAAAGCCTCGCCGCGCATTCCCGCCGCCCGCGCCGCACGCGCGCTTCATATCCTGGAGATGGCGGCGTTCGCCGAGGACACCGCCAATTTCGCGCTTGAACTGGGCGAGGCCCTGATCCTGACCCAGCGGATCGCCGAACAGGTCGTGCACGACCCCGGCGGTGAGCCGCTCGCCTGCGCGGCGCGGGCGCTCGACATGCCGAGCGCGATCTTCCAGCGCGTGCTGCTGTTCCTCAATCCCGAGTTCGGCTCATCCGTACACAATGTTTATCGGCTGTCGCGGCTGTACGACCGCCTGAGCGAGCGATCCGCGCTGGTGATGCTGGCGGCGTGGCGCGGCTCGACCATGGCGGTCACCCGCGCCAAATACCGCGCCGGCCTCTATGACGACGAACGCCATCGCGCGCGCGCGGCGGCCGTTCAGGGCCGCCCCACCGTGCAGCCGGGAAGCGCGCCGACGGTGCGCACCGGCACCGACGGCTCGAAGCGTTAAGTCAGGCCTTCGCCAGATCCAGAAAATGCCGCCCGGCCCGGTCCTCGGTCTCGACGATCCAGGCGTCGGGATCGAACCGCAGTTCCTTGGCGAGACGTTCTTCCACGGATGATTCGGGTATCGGCTGCGGCGAAGTCGGGACAAAGAAGCGCTCGGCCGGACGGCTGTCGTCATAGACGGTCTGCGGCGCGGGAGCAAAAAGGATGGCGCTGCCGTCGAGCAGCGCCACCTTGACGAACACCGCCCCCGCCTCCTCCGCCCCGCGCTTGCGCACGGCGCCGAAGACGCCCTCGGTCTGGCAGCGGCGCAGGTAGGCGGCGACCCAGATGCTTGATTTCAATCGCATGGGATTGACGATAGGCCAGCGTCACAGGCGAGGCTAGAGGTGCCGGCGCGAAAGCCGGCCGGATTCAGACCGCCATCCGCAATGCAATGAGCACCGCAAGACACAGGGTCGCGAGCACCCCTGTCAGATAGCCGATCATTCGCTGGGGCTGAAGCGCCCTGACCTGGGCATAACCCTGGAACAGCCGCGCCATCACATAGAGGGACGAGACACCAAGCAGCGGAACCGGCGGGCCGCCGATCAGCGCATGGATCACCGCCAGGGCCAGAAAATACGGCGCATTCTCGCCTTCGTTGCGCAGAGCGCCGGCAGCGCGAACAGCCAAATCCGGTTCACTCTGCGGCGCGAGTCCCAGCAGCCTCGCATCCTCAGGCCGGCTGAAACTGCGGGCTCGATAGCGCGCCGCGACCTGAATATACGACAGAATCAGACCTTTGAGAAACAGCGCCGCCGCCGTAGCCGCGACAATGCACACCGAACCTGCGTCAATCATCGGCGAGCCCCTGTCACCACCGGTCGCTTCGGCGCCCCAATTCCGTTTCGACCAGGCTGCCGAGCCTTCATTCACCTCGCTGCGCGAGCTGGAACATGTCCTTGAAAACCGGCACCTGGGCCATCTGCTTCTTGCCGCCTTCAGATTCGAAACGACGGATCCGATCCTGGATTTCGACGGCCACGTCCTGCGGACGCCGTTCCGGAAACGGCGGCGCTGGATAATACTCGATGCCGAGCTGCAGCGTCTTCGCGACCTGCTCGCCGGCGATCAACCACGCCAGAAACAGACCTGCATCGATACTCGCGGAAACGCCTGCACCTGTCACGTACTTGCCGTCGCGGTGATAGCGCTCGGCGACGAACTCCGTCCCATAGGCTCTCAGCCGATCCTGATAGAACCAGTTGGTGGTTGCCTTCAGGCCCTTGAGCAGTCCGGCTGCGGCAAGCAGACCGACGCCATTGCAGATGCCGACCGTCCAGGTCGAGGTCTTGTCGAGCCGGCGGATCGTATCGAGAAAGATTTCGTCCGTCTCGAGTGCGAACGCGCCCGGACCGCCGGGAACGTACAGGATGTCCGTGGCCGTCACTTCCGAAAATTCGCGAAAAGCCGCCAGGCCGAGACATCGCGTGTCGGCGGCAATGACGCCGCGACGCGACGCGACGAACTCCGTCTCCATACCGGGAAGCCGGGCGAGGATCTCATAGCCGCCGACGGCATCGAGGGTCGTCAGCCCGTCATAGATCAGGATCGAAAGCCGCATCGTCGTCTCTCCAAGGCAGGGAAATCGGCAAGTGAGCATTGAGCCCAGGCTATCCGCGGATCGTCTTGTCAGGAATGACAATGAACTGCTATTTTCTGACAATGCCGAAATCGCTGACCATGGCCCTGCTCGCCTATGACGGCTTCCAGCTTCTGGACGTGACCGGCCCTGTCGCCGTGTTCGCCGCCGCCAACCACGCGCTCAAACGCAACGCCTACAGGGTCGAGGTGCTGTCCCCCGCGGGCGGCGCAGTCGCAAGCGATTGCGGCCTTGCGGTGCAGACCCGCGCAATCGCACGCCTGCCTGATGGCAAGATCGACACATTGCTGATCGCCGGCGCGGAAGAGGCCGCGCTGCGCGCCGTCATTGCCAATACGGCGGTTCGCCGCTGGGTTCCGCGCCGGGCTGCACATGCAAGACGCGTCGGCTCGGTATGTTCAGGCACATTCGTTCTGGCCGCGCTGGGATTGATCAACGGGCGGCGGGTGGCAACACACTGGGAGGCGTGTAACGCGCTGACGGCGCTGTATCCCGGCATTACGGTAGATCCCGAAGCCCTGTACGTCGTCGACGGCAAGATCTGGACCTCCGCCGGTGTCACCACGGGAATCGACATGGCGCTTGCGATGGTCGAAGCCGATTGCGGGGCCGAGGTCGCCAATGCCGTTGCCCGGCGCCTGGTGCTCTATGCGCGGCGGCCGGGCTATCAGTCGCAGTTCAGTCCGCTGTTGAATGCCCGCATCCAGGCCGAGAGCCCGTTCGCGGACCTGATCGACTGGATGCAGAACAATCTCGATCGGCCGCTGGATGTGCCGACCCTTGCCGCGCGCGCGGGCCTCGGCGAGCGCAATTTCTATCGACGCTTTCTCGCTGCCACCGGCAGTTCGCCGGCGCATTTCGTCGAAGCGCTCCGCCTGGAAGCCGCACGCACGCTCGTAGACGGCGACTTGCCGCTCAAGGGTGTCGCTGCGAAGGTCGGGCTGACCCCGATCCGGCTCAACAATGCTTTTGAAAGGCGATTTGGCGTCGCGCCAAGACTGTTCCGTGCCATGCACCGGACCGGGCGAACGCCATCGCCTAATCGATCGGGTGGCCGATCATCGCCGTGAGTTCCTTGACCAGCCGGTCGGACATCTGGCCGGTCACCGGGAGCTTGCGGTCGCGCTCGAATTTCGTAATCGCGGCCTGGGTGTCCGAACCGACCGCGCCGGTCGGCTTCAATTGGCCGTAGCCGTATTGCGTGAGCGCACGCTGCACCGCCGCCACGCGGCGCGCGCCGGCGCTTTGCGCGTTAGCCGGAACCGGCGCAGCCGGCCGCGCCGCACTGGCGGACAGAGCCGCTTGTGAACCGGGGCTTCTGGGATCCGCGTTTTTGGAATCGCCCTTGGGATCGACGCCCCTCGCCTCCACCGGTCCGATTACAGGCGGCTCAGTAACGAGTTCGACCGGCCGCGGGCGCGGCAGCGGGCTCACGGCGGCAGTTTGCGCCGGCAGCGTCACCACGGAACCGAACATCGGCGAAGGATGGCGTCCGGCCTGCAGAAACAACGCATTGGCGACGATGGCGCAAATCGCAGCGGCTGCCAGCAGGCCCGCAACCATGTCTTTCGGGCTGTGCAGGAACATGCGCACCATCAGGCCGCGCTCCCGCTCCACCTCGATCGCAGCCGCCTTGGCGCCGCGACGGCGCCGTCGCGGTGGTTCCTCATCGTCGTCGATACGCCTAGGCACTCTTCTTCACCTGATGGACTTGATCCTGCGATCCGGCGCGCGGCGCCGGCTTCAAGGTTGCCACGTTGTTTGAAGAAGCCAGCGACGGCGTAAAGTCAAGCGGCAAGGCAACCGTGACCGTAGTTCCCTCGCCGACTGTGCTCCGCACGCTCATCTCGCCATCGTGCAATCCGACCAGGCCCTTCACGATCGACAGGCCGAGGCCGGTGCCTTCGTGCTTGCGCTGATAGGTCTTGCCGGCCTGGAAGAACGGATCGCCGATCCGCGTGAGATCCTCGGCGTCGATCCCGATCCCGGTGTCGGTGACGACGAGCATCAGCCGCGGTCCCTCGACGGTGGCGGAAACCGTGACGCTGCCGCCGCGCTCGGTGAACTTGATGGCGTTGGCGACGAGATTGAGCGCGATCTGCTTGAACGCGCGCGGATCGCCGTTCATCACGGGCAAATCTTCCGCCGCGCGCGTGATCAGATCGACGCCGTTGTCGCGCGCCTTCAGCGCCAGCAGATTGCAGCAGTGCAACAGCGCCGTGCGCGGCGCGAACGGCTCCGGCGCGATTTCGAAATTGCCGGTTTCCATCTTGGAGATGTCGAGGATGCCGTTGACGACAGACAACAGATGCTGGCCGGAATCGTTGATCAGTTGCGCGTATTCCTTGCGGCGCGCGGCGTCGAGCATCATCGCTTCTTCGTGCACGATCATCTCGGAGAAGCCGATGATGGCGTTCAACGGCGTGCGCAGTTCGTGGCTCATGGTGGCCAGGAAGCGGGTCTTGGATGCGTCCGCCTGCTCGGCGGCGGTGCGCGCCAGTTCGAGCGCCTGCTCCTGGAGCTTGCGGTCGGTGACGTCGCGCATCACGGCAACGACATCGGCCTCGCTTGACGCCTGCTCCAGCGGACGGCAACGCATCTCGACCCAGATGAAGTCGGCGGAAATGTTCTGGCCGCGAACCGCGTCCCGGCGCAGCCGGAATTCGACGCGCTGCTCGCTGCCGCGCGCGGCATCCGACAGCGCCGTGAGATAGGCCGGCCGATCGGCGACATGAACGCGGTCGAACAGGCCGTGGCCAGTGAGCCGTGCGCCCGGCGTGCCGAGCATGGCTTCCGCCGCCGGTGAAATGAACTCCACGGCGCCGTTGCGGTTGTGACGCGAGATCACGTCGCTCATGTTTCCCGCGAGCAGGCGATAACGGTCTTCCTCGAGATAAAGCAGCGACACGGAAGTCCGCGCCAGCGACTCGGCGCTGATGGCCAGTCCCGACGCATAGAGCGTAGCGGACGCCACGCCGGCTGCCATCAACACGCTGTGCAGCGCCACGTTCGACTCCGACGCCGGCAGGAACTGAAAGTGCCCGAGCGCGATCAACACGGCCGCGCATGACAGTGCAAGCGTCGAAGCGAACACGACGACGCGGCGCGAGGCCGACAGCGCCGCTTCCAGGGGAACGACGATGAGCCAGACCGCGGCAAATGACTCGATACCGCCGGTGGTGACGGCAACCATCATCACGAGCACCGCCAGCGCCAGCGCGGAAAGAATATGCGCGCCTTCGTAACGGCCGGTGCGCGACAGGAACCAGGACAAGAGAATGGGAGCGATCAGCCAGGCAAAGGCCGCGACCTCGATGCCGGTGGGCGCTCCGCGCATCGCCAGGTAAATCGGAAAAGCCGCGAGCGCCACCAGGCTGCCAACCAGCCGCGGCGCCATGAATGCACGATGGCGCGCGCGCATCAGCGCATCATATCGTGCCGAGGGATGCAGCAACGCATCGAAACAATCGCGGATGATACTCAAAACAATCACTGCTTTCGCGCTTCGGCTTGTTCGTCAGACAGACGCGCCGGAACGCCCCCATTATCCTTAAGGCCACCGTGTCAGAGCGAACTTAAGCGAACACTAAGGCGCGGTGGATGGCCGGCGAACACCGGCCATTCGCCGGGGTTTCACGCCCCCGCATGACGCTCATTCGGCGCGGATGGTGAACGACTGGTTTAGACCCGTGCCGATCTATGGTTTCGAAATGATGGATGCGACGATGGTCGCAAGCTTCTGCGTCACTATGGTCGTCAATCGAAAATTTACGCCGAATCAAACCATTCGAGCTCTCGGAAAATTTCCGGCGATTTTACCTCAATACAAACACTTTCGATTTATCGACAACTGTTAGTCAGGAATAAAGCGGGCGGGCTCAAACCGCCCCGCAACGAAAAGAGACGACCGGGGTCGCGACATGTTTTTTCTGTTTCGTATGGCATTCTGGCTCGGGCTCGTGCTCGTGCTGTTGCCGAGGGATCCGACGCCTGAATCCGAAAAGGCGCCGCAGATCGGTGCAAGCGAAGCCATATCCGCGGCGAGCGCCGCAGCTTCCGACATGGGCCAGTTCTGCAAGCGGCAGCCGGCGGCCTGCGAGGTCGGCGGCCAGGCCGCGACGGCGATCGGCCAGCGCGCCCAGGATGGCGCCCGCAAGATCTACAAGATCATCACCGACAAGAAGCCCGAACAACCCGGCGTCCAACCCAGCGTGCCCGGGAAAAAGCCCGACCACACCGGTTCAATCGACCCCGAGTCTGCCGTTGCAGCCGCTTCCTTCGGCGCCGCCGCGCTGACGGAGGAAGATATGGCGATTGAATGGCACCTGCCGCGGCCGGCTTCAAATTAGGCGCGGAACCGGATCCAATTCCGTCGCTTTCGGCCGGGGCACATCCTATATAAGCGCTTTGGGATTGGACGCGGGCCACGATGACCATCGACGAGATCAGGGACAATTTCGAGCTGCTGGAAGAATGGGACGACCGCTACCGGTACGTCATCGAACTCGGCCGCACGCTCGCGCCGATGCCCGAGGCCGAGCATTCCGCAGAGAACAAGGTCAATGGCTGCGTCAGCCAGGTCTGGCTGTCGAGGCAGATCGACCGCAACAGCGACGGCGAACCGCGGCTGAAATATCTCGGTGACAGCGACGCCCACATCGTGCGCGGCCTGATCGCGATCCTGCTGACGCTCTATTCCGACCGCACGCCGCAGCAAATCCTGACGACGGACGCGCTCGCGGTATTCGACGAATTCGGCTTTCGCGACCACCTGACGCCGCAGCGCTCCAATGGCCTCCGCTCCATGGTCGAGCGCATTCGCGCCGATGCGCGCGAGGCGCTGGCCGCGGCGTCGTAACCGCTGTCATTGCAAACTGTCGGCGGCTTACTTTCGCTTCCGCGCTTGCTGGCCGAGGCCCATTTTCTTGGCGAGCTGCGAGCGCGCCACCGCGTAGTTCGGCGCCACCATCGGGTAATCCGGCGGCAGGCCCCATTTGTCGCGATATTGCTCCGGCGTCATGTTGTACTGCGTCCGCAGATGGCGCTTCAGCGATTTGAAGCGCTTGCCGTCCTCGAGGCAGACCAGATATTCCGGGGTCATCGACTTCTTCACCGACACGGCGGGTTTGGCCGGCTCCAGCGGCGTCTCGGGCCGGCCGCTTGACACCCGCATCAGCGCGGCATGAACCTGGCTGATCAGGTTCGGGATTTCCGAAGCCTGGGTCGGATTGTTGCTGAGATAGGCCGAGACGATATTGGCGGTGAGTTCGACGGGCGTCTTGCCGGCGTTATCGGTCATGGCTCAACCTTCTGGGGTGACGAATGCATCTGTCGGACCTGCAATCCGGACAAGTATCCGACTGCGTCTATACATCGGCAGGTCTGCTTACAACTTGGCGAATATGAACGAAGTATCGGGAAATTGACAAGAACGGCGGCGCTTTATTTTCCGCAGCCAGCCTGGCGGAAAGTATTGCCGTCAGCAGCGTTTTCCGCGCCGATTGGATCGGAACACGGCTCCAGACGTTCATTGGGCACGTTGTCTCGGCGCGAAGCGTTACCCCGCCCCGGATCAGCTCCGCGGCAGGCTGGAAAACCCGCTACGACCGCTGATCGAGATGCACCCGCAGCTCGTCGATCGAAGCAAAGCGCATCAGGCCTTCCGGCATTTCGGCCTCGATCGAACCGTCGGAATAAAGCGAATAGGCCATGCCATCGACAATGCCCGATTTCAGCACGGTTACCTCGGGCGCGTCGCGGACAGGCGCCGGGCCCGCATTGGCTTCGGCAAGCGTCGGAGGCACGCGGCTGCTGCGCCGGTGCGGCAACATCTCGGCGGCCTTGGCGCGATCCGCCCGCGGCCAGGCATCGTCGAACGGAACCGACGGCGGCTCGGCCGTCTCCACCGGCGGCACGGCGGGCGGCCTGGAACGCAGGTTCGACGACATGGGATCCGGCGGCAACGCCTCGCCGGATCGAGGCTGGGGACGTTCGCGCTCTTTTCGCGATGTCGACGAAAACATCAAATTGCGCTTCGGCTTTGCAACCGGCGGTGGCGGCTCGGGATGCAGCGGCTCCGGAATCGGATGATCGCGCAGCACCTCCTCGTTCTGCCACGGCGGGGGCGGCGGCGCTGAGGAGAAGGCCGGCGGTGACGAGAAGGCTCCGGAATCTCCGATCGGTTCGGCTGCCGGGAAGCCGCCGATAGCGGGGCTTGCCTCCCGCACCGCAGCAGCAGGAGGCGCCGGCCGATCGACCGCCTCCTCACGCGTTTCAGGCAAGCCGGTGGCCAGCCGCCGCGCGATAGTCTTCAATTCCCGGACGGCCACCCAGAGGCCCAGCATGATCACGCCGGTACAGACACCGACCACGCCGGCCATGATCAGCGTGTTGCCGGTGCTGAATTCCTTGATCGGAATCCCAAAGCCGATCGCCAGCAGGCCCGCCACCACAAGGCCGATCCCGGCGACCAACACAAGAAATGCCATCGAACCAACCCCTCAGCCGCGCCCAAAACAATCGCCAGCCGCCCCACGCCACGATACCGTCATATTGAACACACCGCCAACCGGCAATTGCATCCGGGTTCCGCAATAGCACCGCCACATTACAGGATTTGCAACCAGCGAGCGCGCTCGGTCGTTCAGCCACCGTTCAGCCGATCTTCCGTATTCCTACCACCTACCAATTGCTGCCGCTTTTGTTGCATTGCATCAGGGATTTAAGCCACAATTCCCAATTACTTGGTAATGGAACTGCGTTATATGGGTACCCGGGGAATGAGGCTCAAGACTATTCAGGCTGAGCCATAGGGGCTGGGTTACCAATCGTCATGTCATCCATCACGACTTCTGCACTCGACACGCCTGCACGGCGCTCGGTGGAGCGGACTTGCGACGACCTCGCGATGCTGGCGCTATCGATCGTCGCGATCGTCGCGGGCCTGACCTTCCGCGACTATGGACTGGGCTGGGACGACTACACGCACGCCGAATATGCCGACCTGCTGCTGCGAATGTACGGTTCCGGCTTCAAGGACACCGGCGCGCTGTCGTTCGCCAATCTTTACATGTATGGCGGCGGCTTCGATATGGCGGCCGCGCTGCTGCACAAGGTCATCCCGCTGGAATTGTTCGAAACGCGCCGGCTGCTCGGCGCCATCGTCGGGCTGATCGGACTTGCCGTGACCTGGCGACTGGCGCGGCGCGTCGGCGGCCCGCTTGCCGGGCTCGCTGCACTCCTGTTGCTGGCGCTGTGCCCGACCTTCTACGGGCACATGTTCATGAACCCGAAGGACGCGCCGTTTGCCGTCTCGATGATGATCCTGATGCTGGGCCTGGTGCGCCTCGCCGATGAATATCCCGCACCCTCGCCGCGAACCATCCTGATTGTCGGCCTCGGCGCCGGTCTCGCCATCGGCTGCCGGATACTCGGCGGACTGGCTTTGATCTATGCGCTGGTCGGCTTCGCGCCGCTGTTGATCGAGGACGTTCGCATGCATGGCGTGCGCGAAGCGGTCCGCCGCTTCGCGCACGTCCTGTATGTGCTCGTGCCCGGCCTCGTGCTCGGATATCTGATCATGGGCCTGATGTGGCCGTGGTCGATCATGGAAGCCGACCATCCCTTCAAGGCGCTGACCTATTTCTCGCACTTCTTCGAAAAGCCCTGGAAGGAAATGTTCGACGGCGCGCTGGTCTCGGTGCCCGACATGCCGTGGTCCTATCTGCCGACGCTGTTCGCGCTGCAGCTTCCTGAAATATTGCTCGCGCTGCTGATCGCCGGCGTCGTCGGCACCTTCATGTCGCTGTCGCGCACGGATGTTGCGGGCCGCCGCAAGACCATCTTCCTGATGCTGACGCTGGCGGCCAGCCTGCCGCTGGTGATCGCGATGGTGAAGCGGCCGGCGCTCTACAACGGCATCCGGCATTTCGTGTTCGTGATCCCGCCGATGGCGGTGCTGGCCGGCGTATCGTTCGCCTGGGGCATGAACTGGCTGAAGAACCATCACCGCCGCTGGCAACCGGCGGCACTTGCCGTGTTCACGTTCGGCCTGCTGCTGCCGCTCAGCGAGATGATCCGCCTGCATCCGTACGAATATACGCACTTCAACCACCTTGTCGGCACCGTTCGCGGCGCCGACAGTCTGTTCATGCTGGATTACTGGGGACTTGCGCTGAAGCAGGCATCCGACGGCCTGCGCGAAGAGCTGGTCGAACGGCAGGAGTCCCCCCCGCAGGGGCGCAAATGGAAGGTCGCGGTATGCGGCCCGCAACGCCCGGCCCAGGTCGCGCTCGGCCCCGACTACACGATCGGCTGGGACAGCCAGTCCGCGGACTTTGCCATGACGCTGGGCGAGTTCTACTGCAAGGGCCTGACCGCGCCCGTCATCGTGGAAATCAAGCGCGACGACGTCGTGTTCGCGCGCGTCTATGACATTCGTGGACGCCCGATCCCGACGCTGCTGGCCATTCCGGCGCCGTAACGGCAAATCGCCGCATGACTGCCACGCAGGATGCGTGCCTTGCTGCCCGTCCGCCGCGGGCTTAGGCTTGCTTTCGGAAAATCTTCACCGGAGAAGCGCGCCATGTCGCCAGCCGAAGCTCGCCTGAAGGAAGTCTCGTCCGGCATGACGGACGCCGAGTGGAACCAGCGCGTCAACCTCGCCGCCTGCTATCGCCTCGTGGCACTGTATGGCTGGGACGATCTGGTCGACACCCACATTTCGGCGCGCGTGCCGGGGCCCGACCATCACTTCCTGATCAATCCCTATGGCCTGATGTTCGAGGAAATCACGGCGTCGAGCCTGGTGAAGGTCGATCTGCACGGCAACCAGCTCAGCGAGAGCGACTACAGCATCAACCCGGCGGGCTTCACCATCCATTCCGCGATCCACGAGGTGCGCGAAGACGCCGGCTGCGTGCTGCATCTGCATACGCCTGATGGAACGGCGGTGGCGAGCTGCATGGAAGGCCTGCTGCCGATGAACCAGACCGCGCAGTTCGTCACCCACGACCTCGCCTATCACGACTATGAGGGCGTGGCGCTGGACCACGACGAACGGCCGCGGCTGCAACGGGATCTCGGCAACAAGAACCACATGCTGCTGCGCAATCACGGCACGCTGACGGTCGGCCGTTCGGTCGCCTCCGCCTTCGAGCGCATGTATCACCTGGAACGCGCCTGCACGATGCAGGTCCGCACCCGCATGCTGGGCCCGACCGCCTACCCGGTCGAACAGGCCGTGATCGACAAGAACGAACAGCTGTTCGCCAATCCCGACCGCGCGGAGATGCGCTCCACGAATCTGGTGTGGCCGCCGCTGTTGCGCAAACTCGATCGGCTCGATCCCAGTTACAAAAATTGAAGTTTCGAGGTTTCCGTGTAAGATAGCCGCCAACGACCTCTACACGACCGAATCCAAACGCCGCCCAATTCCGGGCGGCGTTTTTGTTTGGTCAGGGGCTGGTCGATCCAGTCTCGCGTTGCGGGTCGAGGGCTGCGTAAACAAGGCCGAGCATGACGCTGTAGGTCAGCAGCATCGCAAGCGAAAACAGGGCTGGCCAGATACCGAGGCCGAGATGGAGGGCAAACGGTCCCAGTTTCAACAAAGGGAAGAATACCATCCCCATCACCGCCCAACCCAAGACGCCGAATGCCACGCCCTTTGCCGCGCCGCTCGCGCCTGGCAGCGAACCGTAAAACCGCCCGAAGCAGAAGCCGAAAACCGTCGAACCGTTCAGGAACGACAGCACCCATGGGATGATCGGGTGAACGCTTGTTCCTGTGACGTGGGCGAGTGAGGCCTGAAGGTTCTCATAGGGCTGAAACGCAGGCAGCAGGCCGGCCCGCGATTTCAGGTACATCAATAGCGTATGGGCGGCGCTACCGCAGAAACCCGCGATGGCCGCCTTCCAGATCCAATGCCCGCTCATCGCACCGCGCTTAGCGCGGCGCCTCGGCCAGCGCGCCCAGAATCCGCGCCCAGGAGCGGATGCCCTTGTGGAAGCTCTTGAGGTCGTACTTCTCGTTCGGCGAATGGATGTTGTCGTCGTCGAGACCGAAGCCGATCAGGAGGCTGTCGAGGCCGAGCGTGCGCTTGAAATCCGCGACGATCGGGATCGAGGCGCCGGAGCCGACCAAGAGCGCCTCCTTGCCCCACTCCTCGGTGAGCGCACGTTTTGCAGCAGCCAGCGGCTTCATGTTCCAGTCGAGCGCGATCGCCGCACCGCTGGAGTGCTCGGTGAAGACCGCCTTGCAGTCGCCTGGAAGCCGCGCGGTGACGTAGTCGCGAAACGCCTGCTTGATCTTCTGCGGGTCCTGGCCTTCGACCAGACGGAACGAGACCTTTGCGGAAGCTTCCGCGGGGATCACGGTTTTGGAGCCCTCGCCGGTATAGCCGCCGAAAATGCCGTTGATGTCGCAGGTCGGACGCGATGACACCTGCTCGATCAACAGGCGATCCTTTTCGCCGGCGGGGATCGAGAGACCGATCGGCTTCAGGAATGACTCCGGCGAGAGGTTCAGGGCCTTCCACTGCGCCAGGATATCCGGCGGCAGGTCCTTCACGCCATCGTAGAACCCGGGAATGGTGATGGTGCCGTTGTCGTCGAACAGGCCGCCGAGGATGTTGGTCAGCACGCGGATCGGGTTTCGCGCGCCGCCGCCGAAAACGCCGGAATGCAAATCGCGGTTGGCGGCCTTGATGGTGACCTCGTCATACACCAGGCCGCGCAGCGAGGTGGTGATGGCGGGCGTGTTCGGATCCCACATGCCGGTGTCGCAGACCATCGCGAAATCGGCCTTCAGTTCGTCCTTGATGGCTTCCATGAACGGCACGAAATTCTTCGAACCGACTTCCTCTTCGCCTTCGATCAGAATGGTGACATCGACCGGCAGCGATCCCGTGACCTTCTTCCAGGCGCGGCAAGCCTCGACGAAGGTCATCAACTGCCCCTTGTCGTCCTCGGCACCGCGCGCCACGATGATTTTGCGGCCGTCGGCGTGATCGGTGACGACCGGCTCGAACGGCGGCCGGTGCCACAGATTGAGCGGATCGACCGGCTGCACATCGTAATGGCCATAGAATAAAACATGCGGCCGGGGGTCGCTGCCGCCATTCGCCTTGTCATTGCTCTTGGCGACGATCGCCGGATGCCCTGCGGTCGGCCTCACCTCGGCCTTGAAGCCGAGCGTCGCGATATCCTTGGCCAGATGATCGGCCGCCGCCTTGCAATCGGCGGCGAAGGCCGGGTCAGCCGAGATCGACTTGATCCGCAGCAGCGCAAACAGCCGCTCCAGGCTGTTGTCGAAATCGGCGTCGATATGATCGAGGACCGGCTGCACATTTGCTTTGGACATGGCTGGATCATCCCTGGCTGTGGGCCTTGTTGTCTGTATGACGTTGTAGCTCGCCGGCGTCCCCAGGCAAGGCGACATCGGCGGTGGGCGGATGCAATATGTGCCAGCCCAGCCCGACCGCGAGCAGCGCGGTGCTGACGAGATTATTGCCGTACGCCTGCAGGTCGTTCGGAAACGCCGGAAGCGACAGCAACAACAGGCCGCCCGCCGCGGCAAGCAATGCCCATGTGCCGGCCCTGACGGCCGGACGCGGATCATAGGCGGCGCGATGCGCCAGAACGGTGATCGGAAAGAACAGCCACAGGAAGTAGTATTGGCGCGCCAAAGGCGAGGCCACCGTGATCAGGCAGAACAGGATGGCGATCTCCTCGGCATCCGAGCGTTCGGTGCGGCGCGAGGCCGGTGGCATCACCGCCAGATAGCCGAGGCCGATCGCGAGCGCGACCGCCAGCACGATCCAGTTCGCGGTCTTGAAGTCGACGTCGGCGATGTTCATCGTCCGCGCGGGTTTTGACGGATTGTCCTGATTGTAGTTCACCGGCCGCGTCAGCCGGTGCGTCATCGCGATAAGCGACTGGTTGACCCACGACCAGTTCTGCTCGGCGCGCTGCCCGAACCCCTGCTCCGAACTCGATCCGACCATGCCCTGATACCAGGTCTTCAATTCCGCGGCGTTGTGCTGGAAGCCGCGGAACGGCGCCGGCAGGACGAACAGGAACATGCCTGTCATCACCAGCATGCTCGCGACCGCCGCCCATTGTCGGCGCCACAGCAGATAGGGCAACACCGCCACCGGAAACACCTTGATGGCGGTGGCGAGCGCGAACATGCTTCCCGCCATCCAGCCGCGCTGGTCGCGCAGCAGCCAAAATCCGTAGAGCATCAGCGCCAGCAGCACGAGATTTGGCTGGCCCAGATCGAACATGTCGAACACGAACGTGACAGTGACCAGCCCCGGCAGCGCTTCCAGCCACGGTCCGGGCTTGCGGCCCGATCCCGCCATCGCGTGCGAGAACTGTGCCGTCATCCACCACGCGACGACGTTGAGCAAGCACAGGCACAGATAAAGCGGGATCTTGCCGAACCAACTGGGGAGCGCGAGCAGCACAGCCGAAATCGGCGGATAGATGAAGTCGAAATAGGTGGCGGGATTGTCGGGGTAGAGATTCTTGCCGTGCAGCACCTGCTGCCCGGCCCAGAACCACAATGGATAATCCTTGGTCTTGCCGCTGCCCCAGATTTCCGGGACCAGAACATCGGCGGTCAAGGCGATGCAGCAGACCAGGAACAGGAGATCGAGCGGCCTGCGCAGCGACGGATATCTCAGCACGCGATCGTTCCGGAAGTCAGAGAAACATCGCAGCGTTACCGCCGCAGCAAGCCGCCAAGCGCACCGCGCACCAGCGAACGTCCGATCGAACCACCGAGCGAGCCGCCGACGGCCTTGCCGAGATCGGCAGCGACACCGCCGATGACCTTGTTCGTGACCGAACGGGTGACGTCGCGTGCAATCACCTGGCCGGTCGTCAGCCTGCCGCGCTTGGTGTTGGTGCCGAAAATCGTGCCGACGATCGAACCGAGCTGGCCGAGAACGCCGCCACTGCCCTGACCATCCGCAGGCGCCGCCGTGTCGGCCACGCGCTTCTGCAACATCTCATAGGCGGATTCGGCGTCGATCGCGGTGTCGTATCTGCCCTTGACCGGGCTCTTGCTCATGATGGCCTTGCGCTCTTCCGGCGAGATCGGCCCGATCCGCGCGGTCGGCGGCCGGATCATGACGCGCTCGACCACGGTCGGCGTGCCGCCGCCTTCGAGGAACGACACCAGCGCCTCGCCCTTGCCGAGTTCCATGATGACGCGGGCGGTATCGAGTTTCGGATTCGGCCGGAACGTTTGCGCCGCCGCTTTCACCGCTTTCTGGTCGCGCGGCGTAAAGGCGCGCAGCGCGTGCTGCACGCGACCGCCCAGCTGGGCCAGCACCTTGTCCGGCACGTCGATCGGATTCTGCGTGACGAAGTAGACGCCGACGCCCTTGGAGCGGATCAGGCGCACCACCTGCTCGATCTTGTCCATCAGCGCATCCGGCGCATCGTCGAACAACAGATGCGCTTCGTCGAAGAAGAACACCAGTTTCGGCTTCGCCAGGTCGCCGGCTTCCGGCAATTCCTCGAACAATTCCGACAGCATCCACAACAGGAAGGTGGCGTAGAGTCTCGGACTCTGCATCAGCCTGTCGGCGACCAGGATGTTGACCACGCCGCGGCCGTCGCGGTCGGTCTTGATGAAATCCTTCAGCACCAGCGCCGGCTCGCCGAAGAATTTCGTGGCGCCCTGGTTTTCCAGCACCAGCAATTGGCGCTGAATGGTTCCGACCGTCGCCTTGCTGACGTTGCCGTAGCTCTGCGCGGCCTTCCGCAGCGCGGCCTTCAACTCCTCATTGTCGTCGGGATCATCGTCCGCACTCGCCGCCTTCTTGGCAACCGGCGCGATCGCGTCCAGCAGCGAACGCAGATCCTTCAAATCGAGCAACGGCAGGCCGTTTTCATCCGCCACGCGGAATGCAACGTTGAGAACGCCTTCCTGCACGTCGTTGAGGTCGAGCATGCGCGACAGCAGCAGCGGTCCCATCTCGGTGACGGTGGCGCGCACGGGATGCCCCTGCTCGCCGAATACATCCCAAAATACCGTCGAGAACTGATCGGGCTGGAAATCGAGGCCCATCTCCTTGGCGCGCTTGAGGATGAAATCCTTGCCCTCGCCGACTTCGGAGATCCCGGACAAGTCGCCCTTGATATCGGCGGCGAATACCGGAACACCAGCGCGGGCAAAACCCTCCGCCATGACCTGCAGCGACACCGTCTTGCCGGTTCCGGTAGCACCCGTGACGAGGCCGTGCCGATTGGCGAGCGCAAGCGTCAGCCACGCCGTCTCTTCGCCCTTGCCGATGAAAATCTTCTCGTCGGTATCGGCCGTCTTATCAGAGTTCACCATCGCATCGCCTCTTCGCATGCATCGCGCAGGGCCATCATATCGTATCCTGCCTTCGGATTGAAACCGTTGACGGCGGGAACGCGTGCGTCAGCCCGCTTCATCATTTGTTTGTTCTCATACTTTATTCCGACGGTTCGCGAAGAAACCGGGAACGCAGCGCAATAATGCGATGAGAAATCGGTATTCACTCTTGCATTGCTGCAACACTTGCGACGCGATCTCGAATCAAAATCGCCTCGACGGGCGTGGATCGCTTGTATTTCAGATCGCAGGCGCTCAAGATCAATGCAGAAGGAGACGACCCGGGTAAACCGGTTGGGGACGGGGCACAATATGGACGAACTGATTGGACGGCTGGCCTCCAAGGCCGGCATCGATAGCGCTGTCGCTGAAAAAACCATCGGCATCGTTCTGGGTTTCCTCCGCAACGAGGGGCCTTCCGACAAGGTTCAGGCTCTGATTGATCAAATTCCGGGTGCGGAAGCTGCGATTGCAGCTTCGAGCAGCAATGGCGGCTTCTCGCGGCTGATGGGCGGAGGCGTGATGGCGGTCGGCACCAGGCTGATGGCGCTCGGCCTCGGCGTGAACGAAATTCAAGGCGTGGCGCGTGAACTTTTCAGGTTCGGTCGGGACAAAATCGGAGCGGATCAAATGGGCGAAATCATCTCGGGGACGCCGGGCCTCAGCCAGTTCGCATAGCAAACAATTCGCGCGCACGTTCGGCACCAGCACATTCCTGTTTAATCGAGCATCATGACTTATCCCCTTTCCGCGATCGAAGGCTTGAGCGCCTACTCTGCCTCGAAACTGAAATCTTTGGGCATTCGCACCACTGACGCACTGCTGGAGGCCGCCCGCACGGTGAAAGGACGCAAGGCGCTCGCGGCAAAGACCGGCATCAGCGAACAGCAACTGCTCGAATGGGCCAATTTCTCCGACTACATGCGCATTCCCGGAATGGGCAAGGCCAAGGTCGGCCTGGTGCGTGCCGCGGGTGTCACCACGGTGCGTGAACTCGCCCTGCGCAACCCGGCGCGGCTGGCCCAGAACATGAAGGACGTGAACACCAAGCGAAAATTGGTTAGGGTCCTGCCCTCCGAGAGATCGGTCGAGCAACTGATCGAACAGGCGCGCAAGCTGTCGCCAAAAATCAGCTACTGAGACGGTCAGGCCAGCCGACAGGAGCCGCTGCTCACGCCTTGACTAACCGCTGCGGACCGCGCAAAGCGACCGCATGATCGCAGCCCAGCCAAGCCCTACCGCCGCCACCGGTCCGGCCGGTCATGCGGTGCTGCCTGCGCTGCTCTCGAAGCCCACTCCGGCCGTCATGGGCGTGCTGAATGTGACGCCCGATTCATTCTCGGACGGCGGGCAATTCGCTGCCCCCGAGTCCGCACTGGCCCAGGCCCGGCGGATGGTGGCCGAGGGCGCCGACATCATCGACATCGGCGCGGAATCCACCCGGCCCTACGGGTCGGAACCGATCTCGGCGGAAGAAGAACTGCGGCGCCTGCAACCGGTGCTGCCCGGTGTCGTCGCGCTGGGCGTTCCCGTATCGATCGACAGCATGAAATCCGCCGTCGTCGCCTGGGCGCTCGATCAGGGCGCGGCCATCGCCAACGATGTCTGGGGCCTGCAGCGCGATGCCGGCATGGCCGGAGTCGTCGCCGAACGCGGTGTACCCGTCATCATCATGCATAACCGCGACAGCGCGGATCCCGCCATCGACATCATGCAGGACATCGCCAATTTCTTTGCAGCCTCGCTCGACATCGCCGCGCGCGCCGGCATTTCAACCGACAAGATCGTACTCGATCCCGGCATCGGCTTCGGAAAGACCCCCGAGCAGAGCATGATCGCGCTGGCGCGGCTGGCCGAGTTGCAGTCGTTTGGACTTCCACTGCTGGTCGGCGCCTCGCGAAAACGCTTCATCAGCACGGTGACGCCGTCGGAGCCGCATCAGCGGCTCGGCGGCTCGATTGCCGCGCATCTGCTGGCGGCCGAAAACGGCGCGCGGATCATCCGCGCACATGACGTCGCCGAAACCGTCCAGGCGCTGCGCGTCACCGCCGCAATCAGGGAACAGGGATGAGCGATACGATCTTCATCACCGGCGTCGTCATCCATGCCCGCCACGGCGTGATGGAACACGAGACCGAAGTCGGACAGCGCTTCGTCATCGACCTCGAACTGTCGGCCGATCTCTCGCAAGCGGCGAACACCGATCATCTCGCCGACACCGTATCCTATGCCAGCGTGGTGGCGACCGCGACGGCGGCGTTCAAGAACACCAATTACAAGCTGCTGGAGCGCGCCGCCGGCGCGGTGGCCGATGCGATATTCGCAGCCTTCGCGCGTATCGATGCGGTGAAAGTGACCGTGCACAAGCCGCATGCGCCGATCGCCGCGATCTTCGAGGACGTCGGCGTAGTGCTGTTCCGCAAGCGGTCATCCCCCTGACATGGCTGACGTGCTGATCGCGCTCGGCGGCAATGTCGGCGATGTCCGCGCGACATTCCAAAAGGCCATCGCCAATATCTGCGGCATGACGCAGGCCGCCCTGCTCGCGCGCTCCTCCGACTACACCACCCCGCCCTGGGGCGAGATGCATCAGGCGCCCTTCATCAATGCTTGCATCGAGATCGAAACCAGCCTTGATCCACATGCGCTGCTGTTTACGCTGCACAAGATCGAGAAAAAGTTCGGCCGCGACCGCGCCCGTGAGACCCGCTGGGGTCCGCGCACCCTCGACCTCGACCTGATCGCCTACGACGACGTCAAGCTCGACAAGCCGGAACTGACGCTGCCGCATCCGCGGACTTTCGAGCGCGCTTTCGTGCTGGTGCCGCTGGCCGAGATCGTGCCCGACCGTATCATTGCGGGACGCCGCGTCTCGGATGCGCTGGCACAGCTTTCGACCGAGGGGATCCAGCGGCTGCCTGACCTCGATTAAGCCCCAAAGGACCCAAAACAACCGTTTGGCTTGGCGGGCGCGGCGTGGCAATTTCCGGCCAAATCAAGCGACGGCCAGGGAATAATGGGCGGGATGACCAAGACTGACGAACTGACATTGGCGGCGGAGTTTCCACAGGCGACCTTTGAGGACTGGCGCAAGCTGGTCGACGGGGTGCTGAAGGGTGCGCCATTCGAAAAACTGGTCAGCAAGACAGCCGACGGGCTGAAAATCGATCCGATCTACCGCCGCGCCAAGGGCGCCGCGCCGGTCGCCGGCCGTGCCGCGGCGGCACCCTGGCAGATCATGCAGCGGGTCGACCATCCGGATGCGAAAGCGGCCAACGCCCAGGCGCTGCACGACCTCGAGAACGGCGCGACCGGGCTGACGCTCGTATTCGCCGGCGGCAATGGCGCCCATGGCTTTGGGCTGGATCCTTCTGCGGAGGCCGTCGCACAGGTCCTTGACGGGATCCATCTCGACGCCGGCATCGGCATCGAACTTCAGATCGGCCCGCAATCGCGAATGGCCGCCATGCACCTCGCCGAATACATCAAGGGCAAGGGCCTCGATCCCGCGGCCTGCGACATCCGCTTCGGGCTCGACCCGCTGGGGTCTTGTGCGGTGTGGGGCTCCAGCCCCTACAGCTGGGACGAGATCGTGCCCGCCATCACCGACGCAGTCAAAGGCCTTGCCGCGATGGGGTTCAAAAGCCCCCTCGCCGCCGCCGATGGACGGGTGATCCATGATGCCGGCGGATCGGAGGTGCAGGAACTGGCGTTCGTGCTGGCGTGCGGTGTCGCCTATCTGCGCGCGATCGAACAGGCCGGCGTTGCGCTCGAAGATGCGCAAGGCATGGTCTATGCGCGGCTCAGCGCGGATGCGGATCAGTTTCTGACGCTGGCGAAATTCCGCGCGCTGCGGCTGTTGTGGGCGCGGATCGAGCAGGCTTGCGGATTGTCGCCAAAACCGCTGTTCGTCGCGGCGGATACTGCATGGCGCATGCTGACGCAGCGCGATGCCTATGTGAACATGCTTCGCGCGACGATGGCCACCTTCTCCGCGGGCCTCGCCGGCGCCAACGCCATCACCGTATTGCCGCATACGCTCGCCCTGGGACTGCCCGATCCGTTCGCGCGGCGTGCCGCGCGCAACACGCAGCTGGTGCTGCTGGAAGAGTCCAACCTCGCCAAGGTGAGCGATCCCGCGGCCGGCGCCGGCGGCATCGAAACCCTCACGAGACAGCTTTGCGACTCCGCATGGTCGCTGTTCCAGGAGATCGAAAAGGCCGGCGGCATTTTTGCGGCGCTGGAACAGAACCTGATCCAGCGCAAGGTCGCCGCCACCCGCGCCGCGCGCGAACTCAATATCGCCAGGCGGCGTGACGTGCTGACCGGGGCAAGCGAATTCCCGAACCTGCATGAGGCCGAGGCCGCCGTTCTGGATGCCAGGCCGATCGTGTTGCCGCCCTATGGCGAGGCAAAACACAAATTCGATGCGCTGGCGCCGATGCGGCTGGCGGCACCGTTCGAGGCGCTGCGCGACAAGTCGGACGAAAAACGGAAGGCCTCCGGCGCGCGGCCAATAATCTTCCTCGCCAATCTCGGCACGGCGGCCGACTTCACCGCGCGCGCGACATTCGCCAAGAGTTTTTTCGAAACTGGCGGCATCGAGGCGATCGACACCGAAGGATTTGCCGACCCGACAGCACTGGCCACGGCTTTCAAGGCGTCCGGCGCCGCGATTGCCTGCCTGTGTTCCTCCGATAAGGCCTATGCGGAACACGCGGTAGCCGCCGCCAAGGCCCTTCACGCCGGAGGCGCCAAGCATATCTATCTGGCAGGGCGGCCCGGCGAACAGGAGGCCGCGCTGCGCGAAGCCGGCGTCAATGATTTCATCTATGCCGGTGGCGACGCGCTGGCGATGCTGCGGGAAACCTGGCAGCGGATGGAGCAAGCATGACTGAAAACAACAGGGCCGTCCTGACCGGCGGCTGCCAGTGCGGCGCCATCCGCTTTGCAATGTCGAAGGCGCCCGCCAAGATCAGCATCTGCCATTGCCGGATGTGCCAGAAGGCCTCGGGCGCGCCCTTTGCCTCCCTCGCCGACATCGAACACGAGGATTTCGCCTGGACCCGCGGCACGCCGGCCTCGTTCAAATCGTCGTCGATCGCCGAGCGTGATTTCTGCGCCGCCTGCGGCACGCCCTTGAGCTACCGCCGGATCGGCGGCCCCCGGATCGAGATCATGACCGGCGCGTTCGACCGCCCCGACCGGGTGGTGCCGACGCGGCAATATGGCACCGAATCCCGGCTCGGCTGGGTGGTCGGCATCGCCAACCTGCCGAGCCAGACGACCATGCAGAATTACGGGCCGGAGAAGATGGCGACGATCAACAGCCACCAGCATCCGGACCATGATTAGGGGCGACGCCCCCGACGCTCACTTATGCTATGATGGATACCATGAGCCGCATACCTAATTTTGCAGATATCGCCTTTGAATCCGTCGCGCCCGCGCAGCCAGCCGGCAACGCCGAGCCGTGGCTGACACCCGAGGGCATCCCGGTCAAGCCTGGCTATAGCGAGGCCGATCTCGAAGGCATCGACTTCCTGGAGACGTGGCCGGGCATCGCGCCGTATCTGCGCGGCCCCTACCCGACCATGTATGTCAACCAGCCCTGGACCATCCGGCAGTATGCCGGCTTCTCCACGGCGGAAGATTCCAACGCGTTCTACCGCCGCAACCTTGCCGCCGGACAAAAAGGTCTGTCGGTCGCGTTCGACCTCGCCACCCATCGCGGCTACGACTCGGATCATCCGCGCGTCACCGGCGACGTCGGCATGGCGGGCGTCGCCATCGATTCCATCTACGACATGCGCACGCTGTTCTCGGGGATTCCGCTCGACCAGATGAGCGTGTCGATGACCATGAACGGCGCGGTGCTGCCGATCCTGGCGCTGTTCGTCGCGGCGGCCGAGGAACAGGGCGTTCCGCCGGAGAAATTGTCGGGCACCATTCAGAACGATATTCTGAAAGAGTTCATGGTGCGCAACACCTACATCTATCCGCCGACGCCCTCGATGCGGATCATCTCCGACATCTTTGCGTATACTTCGCAAAAAATGCCGAAGTACAACTCCATCTCCATCTCCGGCTATCACATGCAGGAAGCCGGCGCGACGCAGGATCTCGAGCTCGCCTATACGCTGGCCGACGGCGTCGAATATCTACGCGCTGGTCTCGCCGCCGGCCTCGATGTCGATCGTTTCGCGCCGCGGCTGTCGTTCTTCTGGGCGATCGGCATGAACTTCTTCATGGAAGTCGCCAAAATGCGCGCGGCGCGGCTGTTGTGGGCCAAGCTGCTGAAGCCGTTCAACCCGAAGGATCCGCGCTCGCTGTCGCTGCGCACGCACTGCCAGACCTCCGGCTGGTCGCTGACCGCGCAGGACGTCTTCAACAACGTGATGCGCACCACCATCGAGGCGATGGCGGCGACCCAAGGCCATACGCAGTCGCTGCACACCAACGCGCTCGACGAGGCGCTGGCGCTGCCGACGGACTTTTCGGCCCGGATCGCGCGTAACACGCAGCTGTTCCTGCAGCAGGAAAGCGGCACCAACCGCATCATCGATCCCTGGGGCGGCTCCTACTATGTCGAACGGCTGACGCGCGATCTCGCGGCCAAGGCGTGGGGCCACATCCAGGAGGTCGAGGCGCTCGGCGGCATGGCCAAGGCGATCGAGGCGGGCGTGCCGAAATTGCGGATCGAGGAAGCGTCCGCCAAGACACAGGCGCGGATCGACGCCGGACGGCAGGCGGTGATCGGCGTCAACAAATACAAGCCGGTCAACGAGGCCCCAATCGACGTGCTCAAGGTGGAAAATTCCACCGTGCGGCGGCTGCAGATCGACAAGCTGAAGCGGCTGCGCTCCGAGCGCGACCAGAAGGACGTCGATGCGGCGCTCGCCGCGCTGACGCGCAGCGCCGGCGAAGGCAACGGCAATCTGCTCGCGCTCGCCATCGACGCCGCGCGCGCCAAGGCCACCGTCGGGGAAATTTCGGACGCGATGGAAAAGGTGTTCGGGCGGCACCGCGCCGAAATCAAATCCATCACCGGCGTCTACAAGCGGGAGGCGTCCGCCATGTCCAACCGGGTCGAGAAGGTGCAGGAACTGATCGATGCGTTCGAGACGGCCGAGGGCCGCCGCCCCCGTATCCTCGTCGCCAAAATCGGCCAGGACGGCCACGACCGCGGCCAGAAGGTGATCGCGTCGGCCTTTGCCGATGTCGGCTTCGACGTCGATATCGGGCCGCTGTTCGCCACCGCCGACGAGGCGGCGCGGCAGGCGGTCGAGAACGACGTGCATATCCTCGGCGTCTCGTCGCTGGCGGCGGCGCACCTTACGGCCGTGCCCGAACTCAAGGCCGCGCTGAAGAAGCACGGCCGCGAGGACATCATGATCATCATCGGCGGCGTGGTACCGCCGCAGGATTATGACGCGCTGTACAAGGCCGGCGCCGAAGCGATCTTCCCGCCCGGCACCGTGATCTCGGATGCCGCCGAAGAGCTGATCCACAAGCTCAACGCGCGGTTGGGGCATAGCGAGGCGGCGGAGTAGTTCATCGTCGAGCGTCTCGCAAAGGATTGCCCGTGCGCGGCATGACATCGCTTAGACTTTCTAGAACCGTCGTTCTGGCCGGCGCCGTCGCGTGCATGGCGGCGCTGGGCGTCGCCCTCGCCGCCGAACCCAAACCGGACATTTCCATCAAGACCAAAGCGCTCGAAGCCAGCGTTTTCCTCGACGCGAAGATCAAGGCCGACCCTGCGCTTGCCGCGAACAGCGTGGCCGAGGGCAGGAAGTGGGCGGAGAAAAACCGCGCCGAAGCCGACAAGGATCACGAGAGCAATCCGGAACTGTTCCCCAACGGTCCCTGGACCATGGAGCGAAAATACGAGACGCGCTCGGTGGTCGATGGCCGCTATGTCAGCATCGTCAGGAACGATTACGAAAACACCGGCGGCGCGCATCCCAACAGTTCGACGGACACGATCCTGTGGGACAAAACCGCCGGCAAACGCATCAGCATCCGACCGTTCTTCACCGAAACGGACGACAGCGGTCAGACGCTGAAGGCGATGCGGCTAGGCGTCGTGGCCTCGCTCAAGACCGAAAAGAAGCAGCGCGGGCTGGAAGACTTCGATGTCAGCGCCATCGAAGCCATCGAGCCAAAGCTGCTCAAGATCGGGCCGGTGTCGCTGGCGCCATCGACCGTGAAAGGCAAGAGCTCCGGCCTGACCTTTCACTACTCGCCTTACGCGGTCGGCTCCTACGCCGAGGGCGCCTATGTCGCCTTCGTGCCGTGGGAGACCTTGCGGCCGTACCTGACCCCCGAAGGCGTCAGGATTTTCGGCGGAGCGCGGCCGAAGCACGACGAAGACCGGCCGCAATGATCGCGGCTCAATGACTGAGCCGCATATGACTGCCTATTTCGGGTGGTCCGACCGCCGCCACCCGATTTCCGGATGTGGCGAGATGCCCCGTCTGCCATGAAACCGTTCGATCGGCCAACGGCTTGCGAGCGCGGCGCAAAGCCGCCTACAATGCGGGACATGACAAGAGCGCCCGGACTCACGGGCGCCGCAGGGGAGGATCGCGATGTCCAGAAAGATCACGCGCCGTGCGTTTGCGGCTTCATCAGCGGCTGCGGCGGCTGTCGCCGGTTTCGGCCTCAAGCCGGCCTTCGCGCAGGCCTATCCGGCGCGTCCGGTGACCGTGATCGTGCCGTGGGGCGCCGGCGGCGGCACAGATGCCACCGCGCGCATCGTAGCAGCCCTGCTGGAGAAAGACCTCGGCCAGCCGTTCAACGTCGTCAACCGCACCGGCGGCTCCGGCGTGGTCGGCCATTCCGCCATCGCCACCGCGGCGCCCGACGGCTACACCATCGGCATGCTGACGGTGGAAATCTCGATGATGCACTGGCAGGGGCTCACGGAACTGGCACCCAAGAGCTACACGCCGCTGGCGCTGATGAACGAGGATCCGCCCGGCATCCAGGTCAGTTCGGGATCGCCCTACAAGACCGTCAAGGAACTCGCCGACGCCATCAAGGCAGCACCCGCCGGCAAGTTCAAGGCCTCCGGCACCGGCCAGGGCGGCATCTGGCATCTGGCGCTGGTGGGCTGGATGCAGGCGATGGGCCTGGCGCCAAATCATGTTGCCTGGGTGCCGTCGAACGGCGCCGCGCCCGCGATGCAGGATCTCGCTGCCGGCGGCCTCGACCTCACCACCTGCTCGGTGCCGGAAGCGCGCGCGATCATCGAGGCCGGCAAGGCGCGCAGCCTCGCCGTGATGGCCAAGGCCCGAAATCCCGCCTTCCCCGACGTGCCGACGCTGAAGGAAGCCATGGGCATCGACTATTCGACCGGGGCGTGGCGCGGCATCGCCGGCCCGAAAGGCCTGCCGGCCGACGTCGCGACCAAGCTCACCGCGGCGCTGAAGAAGGTTTACGACTCCAAGGAATTCAAGGAGTTCATGAGCAACCGCGGTTTTGGTACCGTCTGGGGTGACGCGACCGAATTCGCCGGATTCATGGACAAGGGCGACGCCCAGATGGGTGTGGCGATGAAAGCCGCCGGCCTCTCGAAGGCCTGATCGCGCTTCATCGTCAATCCGCGGAGTTCGTCCATGCGTCTTCCCGATCGCGTCACGGGATTGTTTCTCGTTGGCCTCGGCGCGGCTGCGGCCTATGGCGGCTGGCAGCTGCCGCCGGTGCCGGGGCAGCCGGTCGGGCCCAACGTGTTTCCGCTGGTGATCGGAACGGGGCTCGCATTATGCGGGCTCGCCATCGCATTCGGGATCGGGCACTCCTTCGAAGAGGAAGAAGAGCTGATCCCGGTCGAGGGCGACCAGCCCAAGCCGGCGCCGCCCGGCCGGTTCTACGGGCTTCGCGCGCTGCTGCCGCCGGCGCTACTGCTGTTCTATGTGGCGGTCGCCGACCGGCTCGGCTTCATCATCACGGCCGCGCTGATCGTATTCGTGACCTCGACCGCGCTCGGCGCCCGCTGGAAGCTGTCGCTGCCGCTCGCCGTGCTGGCGCCGATCGGCGTCCATCTGATTTTCTCGAAACTGCTGCGCGTGCCGCTGCCCATCGGGCTGCTGCCGATGCCCTGGTAGTTGGTGATTGGTGACCGATGCTCAAAACCCTGATTGACGCGTTCGCGCTCATTTCCACCTGGGAAGTCATCATCGCGATGTTCGCGGCCTCGGTGTATGGCCTTGTGATCGGCTCGCTCCCCGGCCTGTCCGCGACCATGGCGACCGCGCTGCTGGTCCCCGTCACCTTCTATCTGTCGCCGATCGCGGCGATCGCGACCATCGTCGCGGCGTCCACGATGGCGATTTTCTCCGGCGACATCCCCGGCGCGCTGCTGCGGATTCCCGGCACCCCGGCTTCGGCGGCCTACGCCGACGAGGCCTATGCGATGACGCGCAAGGGCGAGGCGGAACTGGCGCTCGGCGCGGGCGTCTGGTTCTCCGCCGTGGGCGGCATCGCCGGCACGCTGTCGCTGATGATCCTGGCGCCGCCGCTAGCCGAAATCGCGCTGTCGTTCTCGACGTTCGAATATTTCTGGCTGGCGCTGCTCGGCCTGATGTGCGCCACGCTGGTCGCCCGCTCCTCGCCGGTGAAGGCCATCGCCAGCATGTTCATCGGACTGCTGGTCGCCTGCATCGGCATCGAAAATCCCGGCGGCGTGCCGCGCTTCACGTTCGGCATCACCGACCTGTTCGGCGGCATCGAACCGATCCCGGCGCTGGTCGGCGTTTTCGCCGTGGCACAGGTGATGCGCGCGATGCTGACGCCGGAGCCGCCGCCGATCCCGAAGCGCAAATTCGGGAGCATCATGGCGGGCCAGTGGCGGCTGACCAAGAAGTATCACTGGCAGATGACGCGCGGAAATATCATCGGCATCATCATCGGCGTCTTGCCGGGCGCTGGCGCCGACATGGCGGCCTGGGTCAGCTACGCGATGTCCAAGCGCTTTTCCAAGGAGCCGGAAAAATTCGGCACCGGCCATGTCGAGGGCCTGGTCGAGGCCGGCGCCAGCAACAACGCCAGCATCGCCTCGGGATGGGTGCCGTCGCTGCTGTTCGGCATTCCCGGCGACACCATCGCGGCCATCGCGATCGGCGTGCTTTACATGAAGGGCCTGAACCCCGGCCCGACGCTATTCACCGAAAAAGCGTCGAGCATGTACGCGATCTATCTGATGTTCATCATCGCCAACATCATCATGATTCCGCTGGGAATCATCATGATCCGGCTGGCGAGCCACGTGCTGCGCGCGCCACGCTCCAGCATCATGCCGGTCATCATGCTGTGCTGCGCGGTCGGTTCCTTTGCCATCGGCAACAACATGTTCGGCGTCGTCACCGTCGCGACCTTCGGGATCATCGGCTACGTCATGGAAGAAAACGGCTATCCGGTCGCCGCGATGGTGCTCGGCATCGTGATGGGCACCATGATCGAGCAGAGCTTCGTCACGTCGCTGATCAAGTCCGACGGCAGCATATTTCCGTTCTTCGAGCGGCCGATCGCCGCGATCCTCGCCGCCATGGCGATCGGTGCGCTGATCTGGCCGTTGCTGATCTGGGTATGGCGGAAGGCCAGGGGAACGGCGCCCGCGGGCGCATCGGCGCGCTGAGGGACGCGCAGGGCCCCCTCGCCTGCATGGCGTGGGCGTTGTAAACCAAGCCATGACCCTGCCGAAGAATCCGTCCCCCGATATCGGGAAACTCGCCGACGACCTCCGTTCCGGCCAGCGCGCGGCGCTGGCGCGCGCGATCACGCTGGTCGAGAGCCGGCGCGGCGATCACCAGGCGGCGGCGCGTGATCTGGTGCAGGCGCTGCTGGCGGACACCGGCAAGGCGATCCGCGTCGGCATCACCGGTTCGCCCGGGGTCGGCAAATCCACCACCATCGATGAACTCGGCATGTTCCTGATCGGGCGCGGCCACAAGGTCGCGGTGCTGGCGGTGGACCCCTCCTCGGCCCGCACCGGCGGCTCGATCCTCGGCGACAAGACGCGGATGGCGCGGCTTTCGAATTCGGACGCCGCCTTCATCCGGCCCTCGCCCTCGTCAGGCACGCTCGGCGGCGTCGCCGCCAAGACCCGCGAGGCGATGCTGCTGTGCGAGGCGGCCGGCTTCGACGTGGTGCTGGTGGAAACCGTCGGCATCGGCCAGTCCGAGACCGCGGTCTGCGACATGACCGATTTCTTTCTTGCCTTGATGCTGCCCGGCGCCGGCGACGAATTGCAGGGCATCAAGAAGGGCCTGGTCGAACTCGCCGACATGATCGCCATCAACAAGGCCGACGGCGACAACATCAAGCGCGCCAACCTGGCGGCGGCCGAATATCGCGGCGCGCTGCATATTCTGAGCCCCCGCTCCGAGCACTGGCATCCGCCGGTGCTAACCTATTCGGCGCTGACCGGCACCGGGATGGATGCGCTGTGGCAGAAGATCCTCGATCACCGCACCGCCATGAACGCCTCGGGCGAGTTCGCAGCAAGGCGGCGCGAGCAGCAGGTAAAATGGATGTGGTCGATGCTGGAACAGCGGATGATGGCCCGTTTGCGCGCCGATCCGGCGGTTCGCGCCAGGGTGAAGAAGACCGAGGCCGAGGTGGCCGACGGCCGAATCGCACCCGCGGTCGCCGCCGAGCAGATCGCGGAGTGGCTGCGGTGAGCGAAAAGCTTCGCATTCTCGTCACCGGCTTCGGCCCGTTTCCCGGCGCGCCGTACAACCCGACGCAGCCGCTGGTGGCGCGGCTGACGCAGCTGCGGCGCCCCGCCTTCAGCGATGTCGAACTCTCCAGTCATATCTTTCCCGTGACCTACACGGCGGTCGATCGGGAATTGCCGATCGCGTTGGCACAACACAAGCCGCACGCGCTGCTGATGTTCGGTCTCGCCGGCCGCACCGGATTTCTCCGGATCGAGACCCGCGCCCGCAATGCCGTCACCATGCTGTGGCCCGACGCCGCGCAAACCCGGTCGCGTAAGGGATCGATCGCCGACGGCGCCGGCGCGCGGAGGTTCGGCCCGCACACCGCAAAGCTGCTGCGCGCCGCCCGGACCACCGGGATCGACGCCCGCGCCTCGCGCGATGCCGGAAGCTATCTCTGCAACTATCTGAGCTGGCGCGCGATCGAGGCCGTCGAGACAGCCAACGGCCCGCGCCTCGCCGCCTTCATCCACATCCCGCCCCTGGCACGCGGCGGCGCCGTCCAGCGCAGGGGATTTTCGCGGATCACGCTGGACGAACTGGTCGATGCCGGCGAGGCCATGTTGCTGGAAATGGTGAGGCTGGCGCGACGGTCTGCGTAGGCCTACCCAACATTAACCCTACCCCTAACAATCGCCGCGGTCCGTTGCCGTCTTCACCATGCTTGTCCGCGTTTTCGCGATACCTGTTCCGCATGGACATGAACCGCCGCCGTCTCATTGGAGGATCCGCCGCCGGGGTCGCCGGCGCGCTGGCGATGTCGCCCGACGCTGCGCGTGCCGCGCCCCTGACCGCCACGCTCGGGCGCGACGTCTCGCAATATGGCGTGCGTCCCGGCAGCCCCGACGACCAGACCGCAAAGCTGCAGCGCGCGATCGACGAGGCCGCCCGCGCGCAAGTGCCGCTGGCGCTGCCGCCAGGGGTCTATCGCACCGGCTTGCTTCGCCTGCAAAGCGGTACGCAACTGGTTGGCGTGCGGGGCGCAACGAAGCTGGTCTTCAGTGGTGGGGCTTCAATGCTGCAGAGCGAAGGCGGCAACAGCATCGGCCTGACCGGCATCAGTCTCGACGGCGGCAAAATTCCGCTGCCCGAGCGGCGCGGACTGGTACATTGCCTCGGCGGACGCGATGTCCGCATCGTCGACTGCGAACTATCGGATAGCGGCGGCAACGGCATCTGGCTGGAGCAGGTTTCGGGCGACGTCTCCGGCAACATCTTTACCAGGATCGCGACCACCGCCGTCGTTTCCTTCGACGCAAAGGGCCTGATCGTCTCGCGCAACACCATCAGTGGCACCAACGACAACGGCATCGAGATCCTGCGCACCTCGATCGGCGACGACGGCACGCTCGTCCTCGACAACCGCATCGAGGACATCAAGGCCGGCCCCGGCGGCTCCGGGCAATACGGCAACGCCATCAACGCGTTTCGCGCCGGCAATGTGATCGTGCGCGGCAATCGGATCAAGAATTGCGACTACTCCGCGGTGCGCGGCAATTCGGCATCGAACATCCACATCACCGACAACAGCGTCAGCAATGTCCGCGAGGTCGCGCTCTATTCGGAGTTCGCCTTCGAGGCCGCCGTGATCGCCAACAATACGGTGGACGGGGCCGCGGTCGGCGTCTCCGTGTGCAACTTCAACGAGGGCGGGCGCATCGCCGTCGTCCAGGGCAACATCATTCGCAATCTCCTGCCAAAACGGCCGATCGGCACCGCGCCGGACGACGACGCCGGGATCGGCATCTATGTCGAGGCGGACTCATCGGTGACCGGCAACGTGGTCGAAAACGCCCCCTCGTTCGGGATCATCGCCGGCTGGGGCAAATATCTCCGCGACGTCGCCATCACGGGCAACGTCATCCGCAACGCCTTCGTCGGCGTCGGGGTCTCGGTGCTGCCGGGCGCCGGCACGGCGCTGGTCAACAACAACATGATTTCAGGAACCCCGCGCGGCGCCGTGGTCGGCCTCGATCACGCCCGCACCATCACGACCGATCTGTCGGCCGAAGGCGCGCAGCGTTACGCGCAGGTGGTGGTCGGCGGCAATGCGGTGCGGCGGTAGCACGCGCCGAGTTACAGCGCGTTGCGCAGCAGCGGATACCGATCCTTCATGGCGTCGAGATCGAGCGCGGGGAACTGCATTTCATCGAGCCCCAGCCCATCCGGCGCGGAACGTGCCTCGTCCGCGGCCACGAGCTGGCTTTCCAGTGCGACCAGGACGTCGGCGGGCACCTCGCGGAACGGCGTCGCCGCGATCACGGGCGCCGCGACGACAGGCGGTGTGACAACAGGCGTTGCGGCGACCGCGGCCGCGACGACGGCAGGCGCCGGTTTCGGCTTAAGCTGCACAATCGGCTGATGAAGTCCCTGATCGCGCGGCAGCGGTGTCAACGGCAGCGGGGTGGTTCGGCGGCGGCCGAGCCAGGTCAGGTCGATCGCCGTGTTGTCGAGCGCGGCTTCGCGGCTCAGCAGATCGCGCCAGGTTTCCACGGCAACCTTGGCTTCCTGGATGTTTTCGAGAAATTCGCGCTCGCTGTGATATCGGCGCCAGCGCCCGCTCTCAAACAGTTCGGTGAGGTGTTCCAACCGTCGCTCGGCCAGGTTGCACCAGCGCGCAACGATGTTGCGGCCGCGCGCGACGTCTGCAGGGTGTGCCATAAATTAGCCCGTAAGAGAGAGACGGACGCAGACGCAACCAGCGACGAATCAGTTTGGAGAGTACTGGGATATTCTGTGGAAAACTTTTTCGTTGTCTAGTGCGCGAAAACTACGGAAGCACGGAACAACAAAAGGTGCCCGCACAATTACGGGTATTGGCACAGCTATCCACATTCGAAGGGTGTGCGGCATGATCGCGTCACGCACCATGCGTTGTCTACACCGATAAACGCACGATAAAATTGTACGCCGCATCGGCGACGGAAAGCGAGGCGGAGTGTTCACGCGCGTTGCGCGCGACCACACGTTCGGTATTCGTTGGGAAAATGAAAGACCCGTCCGGGGGGACAACCGGACGGGTCAAGCCATATGGGCGCTTGGGGTGGATGGGCGCTCGCGCCTAATATAGCCGATGGGGAGGGATTACCGCTCCCACATCAATAAGTCGCAGCCCCATCGCCGAACGTTCAAAGCGGCCGGCGATTTTTTTACCCTATGATCCGGAGCCATTACCGGAAAATGACCGCGCAGCAGGCTATTTCGCAGCGTTTGCCGCCGATTTTTCCGCTGCCATCGATGGCGGAGAGTCATTCAGCGCCCGGCTCACGGAAGCGTTATCCGCGGACGGATCGAGCGCCGGCGTCTTTTCTCCCGCAGGCTTGCCGGTCGAGGCCAGCGGAACCGCCAGCGCTGCGGCTGCGGCGGTAACCGCGGCAAAGGCGTCGGCCTCCCCTGCGCCAAACTGATCGTCACGACCAGGCACACCGAGATCGCGGGCGGTCTTCGTCAGGATTGCGCGAACATCGGACGGCTTCAATGCCGGATTACGCTCCAGCATCAGCGCCGCGACGCCGCTGACATAGGCGGCCGAGAACGAGGTGCCCGATGTGATCTGATATTTTTCGTCCGGCGCGGGCAGGAAGATATCCGCGCCGGGTGCGGCGACCGCGATGTGGCTGCCCCGGTTCGAGGCCGAAAAAAGTCTTTCCTGCGCATCGGTTCCGCTTACCGCGATCACATTCGGATAGGCGGCGGGATAGAGCGGCGGCGATTTCGCCCCGGCATTGCCGGCCGCAGCCACCATCAGGATGCCACGGGCAGCGGTCGCCGCGATGCCGCGCTCGATCAGCGGGTCCTTCGGACCGGCAAAGCTCATATTGATGATCTGTGCGCCGTGCTCGGCGACGTAGTTCAATCCTCTCAGGATCACATAGGACGTGCTCTCCGGGCCCTTCGATCCCTTGCCGAAGGCGCGGATCGCGAGCAGCCGCGCCTCCGGCGCGCTACCCATCAACCTGCCGTGCGCCACGATCGCGCCGGCAATCCCGGTTCCATGGATATGCGGACCTTCGCTGCTGCCGAGCGCGTCGAAACTGTCGGCGACGGAATTGGCGAGTTCGGGATGTCTGGCATCGATCCCGGAATCGATCACCGCGATCGTCACGTTCATGCCGCGGACGAACGCATGCGCCTGCGGCAGCCTGAGCTGGGCGACGGCATATTGCGCGGCATCGCCCTCCATCGCGGGTTTCTTCGTCTGCTGCAGGAAGTGAAGGAGATTGAGCTGTACCGAACGCACGCTGCCGTCGGCGGCGAGTTCGCGGCGCACCACGTCCACCGGCCTCCGGTCGACGATGCGGAACAGGCCGATGGTGCCGCCGATCAGCGGAAAATTTTGCGAGGCGATGCGCTCCAGGCCGTGACGCCGTGCCAGTTCATCAGCCTCGGCGGTGGACAAGGCGCCGTCGATTTCCGCAACGAGTTCGTTAGGAACGGAACGCAGATTGAACGCGGCCTGCGGACTGCCCTTTTCCGACCCGCCCTTTCCCTTCCTCGCCAGAGTCTTGCCGGAACCACCCTTGCCGCTGTCAGCCGATGTCGCCAGGCATTCGCCGTCCGCGCCGCCGCCAGCGCCCTGGCAGGTCGATCTGGAATTGGTCGGGAATCGACCCGCAGACAGTGTCGAGCGCCCACCGAGATCCGAGTGCGGCCGCGCCATGACGCCGAAGTCCGGCCGGGCTGCGATGTTCGGGGTGGTTCGTGGCGCCACCGGATTGATGGTGGGCACCCGGGAGCCGACATTGAGATTGGGCGTGCGCATCACGCTTTGCGCACGGCCCTCCGAGGCGACGAAAGCGATCAGTGGCACAAGCGACGCCGAAAGGATCAATGCCGTGCGGCGCACCTTCGTCAGCCAGTTAAGGCCATCGTGAACCATGGACTTCGGCCCTCCCGGGACGCCGGTCGCGCGCCTTAAGGCGTGGCCACCGCGAGGCTGACAATCTTCTCGCGCCCCAGCCTGGCGAGCAGGTTGGCCGCCTCGTCCTTGCTCAGGGCCCGGTTGCCGAACTGCAGGCGGAACATGCCGCCCTTGGCGCCGTCGACGATCGAGGCCTGGTAAGTATCGAGCAACGCCGTGATGTCGGAAATACGCGCTTCCGGCGCAAACCGCACCAGCGCACGCGTCGGCGCGGCACTGCCACCGAGATCGCGGGTAATAGGCCCGGACGATGGCTCGTTCAGGCTCAGCGAAGCGGTCTCGAACGAAGCGTTCTGGTTCTTCATCAGCACAGCGCCGATCACGCCGGCCTGCAGCAGCAGCGCGATGGCGCCGAGGCTCGCCGACCAGGCCAGCGTACGCGGCGACAGCCTTGCGAAAAACTCCGACACCCGGGCGGACAGACGGATCGACGCCGACGGCTTGCGCGCGGGCTCGGCGTCGATCGCGGCAAACAGCTTCTGCATGGCGCGCGCGGACGGCGCACCGAGGCTCTCGTTGAGGCTGATCGTCTCGGCATATTCCTCGCGGATGACGGCGTATTGCCGCGCCAGTGCGGGATCGCTGGAAAGAGCCTCCTCGACGCGGCGTGCATCGCGCGCGCTCAAGGTGCCGGCCGCATGGAACGGCAGCAGCATCTCGATTTCGCTGGGCTCTTCATCCAGCATTTTCTTGCTCGCCGCCATCATGGCCAACCTCGCTCTACGCCGGCTGCCTTGAGCAACTCGGCCAATTTCTTGCGCGCATAAAACAGGCGCGTCTTAACGGTGTTCTCCGGAATACCGACGATTTCGGCCACCTCTTCCACGGACTTCTCGTGGTAGTAGACGAGATCGACGATCTCCCGATGATCTGACGAAAGCGCCGTCAGGCACTTGCGCAACGTTTCACCCGTATCCTTCTTCTGCACCACCACTTCCGGATCGTCGGAAGTATCCTCGATCGCGTTCGCAGTCTCGTCGTCCAGTCCAACGTCCTTGCGGCGCCGAAGTGCCGAAAGCGCCTTGAACCGCGTAATCGCCAGGAGCCAGGTGGTAACGGCGGATCGGCCTTCGAACTTGCCGGCCTGACGCCACACATCGAGAAAAACCTCGCTGATGAGGTCTTCCGCAATCTGCTCATCCCTTACGAGCCGAAGCCCGAAACGGAACACCCTGACATGATGCCTTCCGTAAAGCACCTGCATGGCGAGCCGGTCGCCTTGGGCGATCCGAGCGATCAGAATTTCGTCTGAAGCCGCCTGTGTCGCGTTCAATGGCCGTCTCGCAAAGTAGGTCTGACGGGACGGGCCGGCGGTTCGATGTGAACGGTGAGATTCTTCACATTGCGGCAATGCCCGGACAACATATGTGATCTATCGCACAGACGGACACAGCCGAGCCACTTTCCCGACGAAGATGAGCTGAAATCCCGAGTTGGTACCATAATAGGGAAACACTTTCCTAAAGACGTGCCACCCCGGAACCTTAGCAAGGCTTTGCGGGCAGGGCAGCACCCGCCTGCCAACCGGGCTTCTCACACAGAAGCAGGTCCCGCACTATCGGAAAACAGCAGATTTCCGTTGCGAAAACAGTGCAATGGCCGGGTTTTGACGCACCCGATTCGAGGTCAAAAGATACCAAACCTAAAGGCTTTATTGCCTAAAGTTTCGTCCAGCACCTTCAACAGCGACGAGACATGAGCATCGCGGCTTCATTGCTTCAGGGGCAAAGCCCCCATAGATCGGCCGCGCCGATACTGCCGCCGGACGTCTTGAAACGCCGTGTCGGCCAGCGCCGCCACATGCTCGGTGTCGAGGCCGTCAGCTACGCATTGATCACTTTCGTGCTGCTGGCCTACTGCTACGCAGGCACCATCCCGCTGATCATCCCGGCGGCATATTTCATTTTCGGCGTCGGGCTGGTCGGTATCTTTGTCGTCATGTCGGAAGCCGGCTTCAACGACCGCTTCCGCGACCATTACCTGACAAGTTTCCAGATAGCCGGCCACGTCGCCCTCCAGCTCTGTTTCCTGCTCGCCGAGCCGGGAATCGGATTTGTCTTCCTGAGTGTGGTGTTCCTGATCTTCGGATTCGGCGGGCTACGAATGACGTCGCGGCAGGCGATCGTGTCCTGGACGCTCACCATAATTGGCCTGGCACCAATCTTCCTGTTTGCCAGCACACCGATCGGCCTGCCGATCACCACCCAGACCGAACGCGTCGCAGCCATGCTTTCGTTCGTCCTTACGATCGGACAGTGCGCCTTCGTGGGACTGTACGGCAGCTCCATGCGCAAGATGCTCTACGACCGCAGCTTCGAACTGAAGGCGGCGTACAAGCGGATAGAGGAGTTGGCCGAACTCGACGAATTGACGGGCGCGTCCAACCGGCGCTGCATCATGCGGATGCTGGAGGAAGAGATTGCGCGGGCCGCCCGCACCGGGTCGCCCTGCTCCATCGCGCTGATCGACCTCGACTGGTTCAAGCGCATCAACGACGCCTACGGCCATCCGACCGGCGACGAGGTGCTGCGGACATTCTCGATCACCATGTTCGCCAACATCCGCAGCGTCGACCGGTTCGGCCGCTATGGCGGCGAGGAATTTCTGCTGGTGCTGCCCGACATGGACGCCGACCAGGCCATGCGCGCGCTCGATCGGCTGCGCGCGATCATCGCCGATCTCGACTGGAGCGCGTTCTCGACCGGTATGAGGGTGACGATGTCAGCGGGCGTTGCAACATTGAAACCGAACGAGAGCTCAGACCTATTTCTCGCGCGCGCCGATAGCGCACTTTATGCAGCCAAGGCACAGGGACGCAACCGCATCAACTGCGCCTGATCCGATATATTTCAGCTCCGACGGCGGAGAAACCGCCGCCGATTTTGTTCCAGGACAGAGTCATGATTTCCAGATCCGCCAAGTCTGCCTCCCCCGCAACCCTGCTCGACGAGTTGCAGTCCACGCTTGCGCACGGCACCGTCGCGCGCCGGGTGGAGACCCTGCGCCGGGTAACCGACCTCTTCATCAACGGCGCAGGCGACTATTCGAACGAACAGGTCGGGGTGTTCGACGACGTCTTCCAGTTCATGATCGATCACATCGAAACCTCGGCCAGGATGCTGCTCTCCAATCGCCTGGCTCCGATCGACACCGCGCCGCCGCTCACCATCCGGGCGCTGGCCTTCGATGACGTCATCGAAGTGGCCGGCCCGGTGCTGTCGCAATCGACGCGGCTCGACGACAAGACCCTGATCGAAAATGCGCGCAGCAAGAGCCAGGCGCATCTGATGGCGATTTCGACCCGAAAGGTCCTGAGCGGCGCGGTGACCGACGTGCTGGTCCAGCGCGGCAACGACGAGGTGGTGCAGTCGACCGTGAACAATCCGGGCGCTGAATTCACCGAGAACGGTTTCACCCGTCTCGTCGACCGCGCCGAAGGCGACGACGATCTCGCCGCCAGCATCGGCCTCCGCCCGTCCATGCCACGCCACCTCTACTTGAGGCTTCTGGCCAAAGCCTCGAACACGGTGCGCCAGCGGCTGGAAGCCGCCAACCCGCAGCAAGCGGCCGCGGTGCCGAACGTGGTCAAGGAGGCGACGCGCCGCGCGCGTTCGGCGACCTCGACGATCACCAAGAATACCGAGATTGCGCACGCTCTGATCAAGTCGCTGCATGAGGACGGGAGGCTCGACGAACCCGAACTGGCGTCGTTCGCCGCAGCAGGGAAATTCGACGAGGCCAACGCCTCGATCGCCGCACTGGCCAACGTGCCGGTGGCGATCGCCGAGAACATGATGATCGAGAGCCGGACCGAAGGCGTGATGATCTTGGCGAAGGTCGCTGGGCTGTCGTGGCCGACGGTCAGGACCATCATCAAGATGCGAGACAAGCTGTCGGGCGCGGAAGAACCCACCGACCTATCCGCCTGCCAGGACACCTACGAGCGGCTGCGGCCTTCGACGGCCCATCAGGTGCTGCGGTTCCATCGCATGCAGCAGAACGCGCCCGGCACGCCGGTACCTAGTATCTGAGCAGCTTCGCTCCCGCGAGCGCGCCGACCGCACTCACGAGCGCGGTCGCGATCGTGTACCAGAACGCCACGAACAACGGCGAATCGTCCGTGCAGTGCGAGGCGTAGAGCGTCGCCGCCAGTCCCGCCGACAACATTCCCGCGACGGCGCCGGCGACCGCCGGCCGCGCCGGCGCACCACGGCGCAGCCCGATCAGCGCGCCGGCCAGTAGCGGCAGCGACAGCAGCGGGATCGCGGCCATGCAAACCCATGAATTCTTGCCGACCAGCCGCGTCATCATCGGCAGGCGCTGCGGCATCATCATCTCGCCGCCGATCGCTGCGGTCAAAATCCCGACCGGCGCCAGCAAGAGCCAGCCGAATCCGCGCAGCGAGGCCTCGGGCCGCGACAGATGCAGGCTGACGGCGATCGCCGCAATCGCCAGCGCCAGCGTCACCGCGAATTTCAGGTCGAAGAACGGGTTGCGCATCGCGACCATCACGTCGGGCCGGATGCCGAGCTCGGTGAAGAACATCAACAGCGACACCGGCGCCGCGGCCAGCAGCGCCAGCATCAGCGCAAAGCCGACCGGCCGCGTCCGGTGCGGGTTGTCGGCTGCCAGCGTTCGAATGAGTTGATCGGTATCCATCTCACCGTTCCCGTAGCTTCGCCGTCAGGCTGGCAAGCCCGCGGTGCAGCGCCACCCGCACCGCACCCTCGCTCATGGAAAATTTCGCGGCCGTATCCTTGATCGACGCGCTTTCGACCGCGATCGATTGCAGCACGTCGCGCTGCCGCGCCGGCAACGTCTGAAGCTGGGCGGCGACCTCGCTTGCCGGGGCGATCTCGGCCGGCACTTCGCCCGGCAGCTTCTCGGCGAAATCGTCGATGTCCACGAAGACGCGCCGGCCGCGGCGGCGCAACGCGTCGATCAGCTTGTTGCGGGCGATCGCAAACAGCCACGGGGCAAACGGGGCACTGACGTCCCAGGTGTGCCGCTTCAGATGGACCGCCAGCAAAATATCCTGCACAATATCCTCGGACTGATCGACCGGTTGCCCGGCTCGCGCCAGGCCGCGACGCGCCGCGGCGCGGAGCACCGGCGTGACGGCCTTGAGCAGGCGATGATACGCCGCACTGTCGCCTGCAATGGCCGACCGCATCAGGTCGGTCCATTCGTCATTCCGTTCGCGCACAGCGCTCCTACCCCTGAAGTTCGGCCGGCCCTTTAAATTGTTACACTATCGTCAACTGATCACGAATTCGTGATGAAGTCGTCGGTGCCAGTCGCGGACGGCTTCGTTTCGAAGAGGAATCGAAACGGCCGATTGTACAGATGGCAGGCTCATAACATCGATTCCGCGGGCTCGCATCCCTACTCCGGAACCCACACCCGGCGCGAACGAGATTGCCTCGGTTTTGCCCGCTGCTACCCGAAGATTCCCTTTTTCTGCCGCGCTGTGGACATCGGCAGGGTCTCATTTCGGCACTGGGCAGTGGCTAAGGGGAGATTTAACATGACGGTCAAAGCCAGCGCGGCCTTGATTTTTGCGGCAGGGCTTTTGATGAGCTTTGCCGGACCATTGTCCGCGGCAGCGGCCGATGGGGTCGCCAACGCGCAGATGACGGCAGCCGACGCGCCGCCCGACAGCGCGAGGAGCATGTCGGCGGCCACGTCCGAAAAAGCCAATACCGCCCTGCAGGCCACCGCTGACAAGTCGACTGAGACCGAGACGCCGGCCGAGCCCGGCGCGGTTGCCGCCGACCAGCCCAACACCTTCGACCGCTCATTGACCCCTACCGAACAGCCGGTTACGGCGACCACGCAGGGGGTTGTTCTGGCCTCGACCTCCAGAGCGTCGCCGGATGCCCAGGCGGCGAGCAACGACAGTTCGACGCTGGACAAGACGTCCATGATCGGAAAGATATTTATCGCCATCGGCGCATTGCTCACCGTGGCATCGGCCGCGCGCATGTTCATGGCCTAGCAACGATTTCCGGACGTGGGCATGCCCCGTCCGGCCCCACTTGATGCCCACCCCGGCAGCGGGCACATTGCCTGCCAAATCGTAGCGCGGGGTGGATCATGGCGACGTTCGAACACATCATTGTCGAGAGCAAAGGCGCGGTCGGCATCATCACGCTGAATCGGCCGAAAATGCTCAATGCGCTGTCTTTCGGCGTGTTTCGCGAAATCGCGGCGGCCGTCGATGGCCTCGAGGCCGACGACAATATCGGCTGCATCCTGATCACCGGCAGTGAGAAGGCGTTCGCCGCCGGCGCCGATATCAAGGAGATGCGGCCGAAGAGCTTCATCGACATGTTCGCAAGCGATTTTGCCGCGATCGGCGGCGGCCGCGTTGCGACCTGCCGCAAGCCCACCATCGCCGCCGTCAGCGGCTATGCGCTCGGCGGCGGCTGCGAGCTTGCCATGATGTGCGACATCATCATCGCCTCCGACACTGCCAAATTCGGCCAGCCGGAAATCACGCTCGGCACCATCCCGGGCATCGGCGGCACGCAGCGGTTGACGCGCGCGATCGGCAAATCCAAGGCGATGGATCTTTGCCTCACCGGCCGGATGATGGATGCGGCGGAAGCCGAACGGTCCGGCCTCGTGAGCCGCGTCGTGCCGGCGGACAGGCTGATGGAAGAGTCGATGGCGGCGGCGGAAAAGATCGCCTCGATGTCGCGTCCCGCGGCGGCCATGGCCAAGGAAGCCATCAACCGCGCGTTCGAAACACCGCTGTCGGAAGGCATGAATGTCGAGCGCAATCTGTTCCACTCGACCTTCGCGCTGGAAGACCGCGCCGAGGGCATGGCGGCGTTCATCGAGAAGCGAAAGCCAGTGAACAAGAACAGGTAGCCGACCCCCGCTCCCTCCCCACGTCGTCCCTGCGAACGCAGGGACCCATACGCCGCGGCGGTCATGTTGAAGCGACGGTGGAGGATATATCGCGATACACAACCACGCCCGGTCGTTATGGGTCCCTGCGTTCGCAGGGACGACCAGAGACTATTTTCCGCCACTCCGCGCCAACGCCGCATTGACCAGCGCGCGATAGGCGCGTTCGGCAAACGTTGTCGGCGTGTCGAGACCCAGCCGCGCCAGGCATTCGAGATTCGCGCCGTCCGGCGGCTGCGTCATGCCCTGCCACAGCAAGCCGGGCAAATTGAGCGGCGTGCGCTGCGCTTCGCGCAAAAGCTGCAGCGCCGGGATCAGCCGCTGCTCGACGGCGTCGAAGTCGCTGCCGAACGGAAATATGGGCAGCAGCCCGGCCTCGCGCGCGGGCTTCAAGGCCATTGCAATCCGCTCCGGATAGTTCTCGCGATGGCTGCGCGGAATATCAAAACCCTTCGGCAGCTTGCCGGCATCCTTGGCGACCTTGGCCAGTTCATCCTGGAAGCGGGAATCCGTGATCGCCAGCATCGCAGCGATGGTCTCGGCGTCCGATTTACCCCTGACGTCGGCAACGCCGTATTCGGTAATGAACGCATCGCGCAGGTGCCGCGGAATGGTCTGGTGGCCGTAGTTCCAGCGCATGTTGGAGAGCGTCTTGCGGCCCGCCTGCCGTGTCGATTCCAGCGCGAGGATCGAGCGCGCGCCTTCAAGCTCGAACGCCTGGGCAACGAAATTGTACTGGCCGCCGACGCCGCTGATGACCTGGCCGTCCTCAAGCCCGTCAGAAACGGCGGCCCCCATCAGCGTCGCCATCATCGCGGTGTTGACAAAGCGCGCATCGAGGCGGGCGTGACGCTTGGCATGCTCGTCGCCATAGAGCTGGTTGGTAAAGGAGACCGGCATCATCTGGATGCGCGCGAGTTGCTCGGCCGGCATCTCGCGCAGCGCGCGGTAGAACGATTTGGGCCCAAGGAAGAACGCGCCGTGCAGCGTCGCACCATCGACCTCGCGCTTGAGAATGCCGGCGTCGATCAGGCCGAGAAATGCCTCGATCAGCATTTCGCTGACCCCATAAAGCCCTTTCGAAAACGGCCCGCCCTCAGCGGGCTCTGTTCCCGGCGCAAGCCGCTTCATGATGGCGTGGAACTGCGCGTTGTCGCGGTGACGAACGATCAAGCCCTGCGCCAGCGCATCGCCGACCTGCCCGATGCCGATCTGCAAGGTGCCGCCGTCAGGCACCAGGCTGGCCGCATGAAGTCCGATCGCGTATTTGGTGTCGCTCACGGGCTCGGCCGGCGGTGCGAAAAGCGGGAAGTCGGTCGCAGGACTATCGAGCACCGCCGAAAACTCATCCGCCGGCAGATCGCCGGCGCCCGGCATGAAGGGCAGTTCGGAATTGACCTGGCCGATCAGCCTGAACGATGCCCGGCCCTCGCGCCGTGCGCGCAGGATGTCGAGCGAGGTGTCGGTGTTGCAGCTCAGGCTGTAACGCGTCTCGCCATCCACGACACGTTTCGCGACCAGTTGGGTGACCACGTTCAGCCCGCGCGACAGCAGGTAGGCCGAGGCATGGGTATAGTTCGCGGAGATGTAATGCTGCTGCGCAGGCGGCACGCGCAGCCATTTACCGGCGAGAAAGAAGAACTCGATCACCTCGACGTTGGGCGGCAACTTGCCGGCATGCAGCGCGCCGGCATAGGCAAGATCCGGATAGCCGCCGAACAGGCGGTCGATCACCGGGCCGATAAAGCGCCGTTCGAGCAAACTTGACGGCCGGGGCTTTTCCAGCGTCAGCGCCGAGAACAAGGTGAGCTTGATCGATGGTTCGGCAGCGGCGCGTGCGTACAGCGCGTTGACGACATGATTAGCCTTGCCGAGACCGAGCGGCAGGCCCACCACGAGGTTGGTTCCAACATCGCGGATGATATCCTCCGCGATCGCTTCGGGATCGGAAAACAGCTTTGGCATCAGTTGCGGACCCGGGGCAAACCTGGAGAGCCAACCGCCCCGAATCGGACGCCAGCCAGTGAAGCGTAGCGCATGTTACCGTTGAAATTCGCCTGTGACGAACCCGCAACAGCCAAGCGCTGAATTCACTGAATCAGTGTACTGATGTCGCGCGGCAGTTTGCCTGTAGCGGCGACGCCGCCTAAACAGCTAGACGAGCCGAGGATGTCGGCGGGGCGGGCAAACCATACATGATCTGGAACGACGGGTGACCGGCGTTCCCTGAAGGTCATGTTCAAACAAGCAGATAGAGTGCGATGGCTCGAAGCAGGGTTATCACGTTCTTGTGTTGGCTACGGGATCAAATGGCTAGGCGTGCCGCGAGGGTTGGCCTCGTTAAATGGCGGTTGCTTCGATCGGGCGTTTGCCTTGCAGCGGCGTACTTTGCGTTGGCGTCACCGGCCGCACATGGCGAAAGCCTCCCCGAGGCGCTGACCAAGGCCTACCAGACCAATCCGGCGCTCAACGCCGAACGTGCTCGCCAGCGCGCCACCGACGAGAACGTGCCGCAGGCCCTTTCAGGGTATAGGCCGCAAATCATCGCGACGCTGTCCGCCGGTTTCCAGGCGGTACGGAACCTGCTCCCGGACAACACGATCCAGTCTGCGAACCTGAAACCCTGGACCGTTGGCGTGACCGTGACCCAGACGCTGTTCAACGGGTTCAGGACCGCCAACAGCGTTCGCGTTGCGGAACTGCAGGTGCAGTCCGGCCGCGAGGCGCTACGCAATGTCGGCCAGGGCGTGCTGCTCGATGCCGTCACCGTCTACACCAATGTGCTCGCCAACCAGTCTCTGGTCGAAGCGCAGCGCGCCAACGTCGCCTTCCTGCAGGAAACGCTCGGCATCACCCAGAAGCGCCTCAATGCCGGCGACGTCACGCCGACCGATACCGCGCAGGCCGAGGCGCGCCTCGCCCGCGGCCGCGCCGATCTGAACGCCGCCGAGGTAAACCTTGCGGTCAGCCAGGCGACCTATACCCAGGTGATCGGCAACGCACCCACCCTGCTCCGCCCCGCGGATACCGTGGACCGCCTGGCGCCGCGCAGCCGCGATGACGCCACCGGGCTTGCCTTCCGCCAGCATCCGGCTGTCATGGCGGCGAGCTACGACTTCGATGTCGCCACCACCACGATCCGCGTCGCCGAAGGCAGCCTGTTGCCGACGATCACGCTGCAGGGCAGCGCCAGCCGCGCCCGGCAGTCGGATCCGACGCTCGGCACGTTTGGTACCGACCAGGCCTCGGTGACCACCCAGTTGAACCAGCCGATCTATGATGGCGGCCTGGCCGCCTCACAGACCCGACAGGCCAAGGAAATCGCCAGCCAGAGCCGGCTGGTGCTCGACCAGTACCGCAACCAGGCCCGCACCGCGGCGGTCGGTGCCTGGGTCGCCAATGAAGGCGCCAAGGTTGCGGTCACTGCGTCCGAGGCCGAGGTCCGCGCCGCCACCGTTGCCCTGCAGGGCGTACAGCGGGAGGCTGCCGGCGGCCAGCGCACCACCGTCGACGTGCTGAACGCGCAGCAGGATTTGATACTGGCCAAGGCCCGGCTGATCGGCGCGCAGCGCGATCGCGTGATCGCGTCGTACACCCTGCTCAGCGCGATCGGCCGGCTCGACGTCAAGAACCTCGGCCTCAACACGCCGGATTATCTGCCGGAGGTGCACTATCACCAGGTGCGCGATGCCTGGCACGGCCTGCGGACGCCGTCAGGGCAGTAAACGGCACGCGTCATTCCGGGGCGATGCGAAGCATCGAACCCGGAATCCATCGTGACGGCACGTTATGCCGGTAGATGGATTCCGGGTCTGGTCCTTCGGACCATCCCGGAATGACGGCAAGCGTGTTAACCGGACACTGATCATGACGGGTGTATTCTGTCGCCAAGCAATCTTGCTTGCCTCATGCAGTTTCCGTTTCCGCCCCCGTTTCGATCGATTTTACGAGGCCCCGTGGTGACGAAACTTCTGCGCTGGTCGGGCAACGGCCTGCTGGTCTTGCTGCTGGCCTTGATCCTCGTGATCGCCTCGTTCCGCATCGCCGCGTCGATACGCGAAACCGCCACACGCCCCCAACTGGCGCCGCGCACCGGCCAGCTGGTGCCGACGCGCTCCGGCGGCGTGTTCGTGCAGGAGAAGGGTCCGGCGGATGGCGTTCCCGTGGTGCTGTTTCACGGCACGGCGGCGTGGAGCGAACTGTGGCGGCACACCAGCGACGCACTCGCAGCGGCCGGATTTCATGTCATCGCGCTCGATCTACCGCCGTTTGGATTTTCCGACCGCCCCGGCCGTTACACCCGACAGGATCAGGCGGACCGGATCAGCGATGTGCTGGGCGCGCTGAAGGCGCCGCCCGCCATCATCGTCGGTCATTCCTTCGGCGCCGGTGCGGCGACTGAACTCGCGATGCGCTATCCGGACCGGGCGCGCGCGCTGGTGCTGGTCGACGCGGCGCTCGGATTGATGGCCGCGCCATCGGACGCACCCTGGGTGATCCGGCCGCAATGGATCCGCGAAATTCTGGTGTCGCTGACCATCACCAATCCGGTGGCGACAGAACCACTGCTCAAATCGATGATCGCGAAGAAGGAGCGCGCGCTGCCGGAGTATGTCGCAATCCTGCAACGGCCGCTGACGCAGCGCGACAGCACGAGCGACATCGCCGACTGGCTGTATTATTTTCTCGGCGCCGACACGGGTGCGACGAGCGCGGACCGTACCGCCTATGCGAAGCTGCAAATCCCCGTCGCCATCCTGTGGGGCGACAAGGACACGATCACGCCCGTTGAGCAGGCCCTTGACCTGCGGTCACTGCTGCCACCGCAAACCAACCTGACCCTGCTGCCCGGACTTGGCCACATTCCGCAGATCGAAGACCCCGCCATGTTCAACGACGCCCTGCTCAAGACCCTCGGAAAACTTTAAAATAGCCCGAGATTCGACATGCCCCGAAGATCGCCGCCGGAGACATCATGGACATCATCAGACTATGCGCCTGGGGCTATGCCGCCCTGCTCGGCTTCGTGATCCTCACCGGCTATATCCCGGCTTTCATCGACGCCAACGACATGATCTTCGGCCTGTTCCGCCGCACCTGGTACGCCGACGGGCTGCATCTGGTTTCGGCGCTGTGGGCGGCAGCCGCGGCGATCACCTCGCGCCGCGCCTCGGAATTGTTCTTCCGACTGTTCGGTGCGTTCTACTTTGCCGATGGCGTGCTCGGCCTGCTGACCGGCAGCGGCTATCTCGATTTCGGCATCTTGATCAACGGCGTCCTCGATTTGCCGCTCGCGACGCGGTTCTTCGCCAATGCGCCGCATCTCGGCCTCGGCGGCGTGGCGATCCTGATCGGCTATGGGCTGGCGCCGCGGACGCGGTCGGTTGCGCATGCTTAAGTGGTTACGCCGCTTCCTGGCTGTCATCGCGATCCTGATCGCGCTGACGGTGTTTTTGCCGCTCGTCTACATTGAGGGCACGTGCCGCCCCTCCTCCGCCGTCGCATCGACCAATGCATCGGCGGTAACCCTGCCGGCGATCGACGAGCCCGGCTACCGGCGCAAGCTGAACAATACCTTCTTCACCTTCCCCGAATGGTACATCGTCTATTCCTTCGAGGACTTCGGCCGCTTCCTCGATCGCGCCAGCGAAAGCCAGTTCGGCTATCTCGGTCACATCTTCGGGTTCTGGCGGAGTTTCTGCACCATCAACCGCGCGGTGCCCGCGACGGGTGAATCGCTGACCGAAGTGAAGACGATGATCTACATCATCGGCATCAGCTATTCCGTCGAATACGCCGTCAAGGGATTCTACGAGAACACCGTTGGTCGCGCGTTCGAGTGGATCAGGGGCGACAAGCTGACCCCGCAGGACGAGTTCGGCCGCGCCGTGCTGCAAGATTACGCCGCCTTCCTCTACACCGTCCCATGGTACAAATATCCGTTCCGCGAAAAGCTCGACGGCCTGATGGCGATCTCGGCGCCGACGCCGAGCCCGTTGCGCAGCTGGGAGCGCCATTTTGCGCTCGGCGCGGATTATTTCGTCAAGATCGGCTACGCCTCGCTGATCCAGAAGGCGCTTGATGCCGGCGGCGACAACGAGCCGCGCGATATCATGTTCGTGGTCGCAGCATCGCCCCAGGCCCTGGCCAAGGAACCGCGCATCAAACCGATCCGTGCGCTCGATGCGCAATGGCAGCTGGTGCAGGCACCGCGCTACAAGGCGTTCGGCGAAATCCTGCAGGGCCTGCTGGATCAGGGCATCAGACTTGCGGAGATCGCCGGCAATCACGACATGCTCATCACCGTGATTGCCCCCGATGCCGCGAAACTCGACATCAAGGGTACGACTGAACTGTTTTCGCTTGAGCTGGATGCCCGGCCCGGATTTCGTCGCGCGGGCCTGAAAGCGAGGGTCGGCCAACTTGTCGACATCAACCGCGACCTCAAGACCAAAGGCGCAAGCATCGAGCATTTCTATGATTACTGAGGGGCCTCAGCAGCAGAACCGGACATTGCCGCTGGGCCGCATCACCGGCGCGACTGCTCTTGTCGTCTTGGGCTGGCTTGCTGTTGTCGTTGCGCTGACTTTTGGATCCGCTCCCGGCAAATCGATGGCCGTTATCGGTCCACAGTCACAAGCGCTAGCCGCGATCACCCGAGCCAACGGCCGCATCCTTGCCTCGAACGACTACGTCACCATCGCGCGTTCCGATGACGCCGGCTTTGTCGCCCGCCTCTATGCAGCGGGCGCGCTGCTGGTCCTGGACGCCGAACAGGCCGGCGGCTGCAGCGGCCTATCACCGTCCTTGCGGGCGAAGCGCAGCAATCCATCTTTGAGCTAAGTAAGAGCTGGATTGCGTCGTCGCTTCGCTCCTGGCAATCACGATGAGGTCTACGACGCATACTTCTGATAAAACGTGTTGGTGAACAGCTCACCCGGATCATACTTCCGCTTCGCCGCGAAGAAGTCGTTGATCTGCGGGTAGGACCGCTGCAACTGATCCTTCGAATAATAGAGCTGATACGGCAGGAAAAACCTTCCCTTGTGCGCGATGGTGAGGTCGATCAGGTCCTCGGTCGCCTTCTTCATCCGCCGGTTGCCTTCATCGTCCGTGGTCTGGTTGATGTAGAGCACCAGCGAGAATGCCGGCTCCGGCGAGTAGGTCAAAAAATTGTTTTCCTGATGCACGACGCGCACCGAGGCGTTCAGCAGATTGGTCTTGTTGTCGGTCAGCACCTTGCGCATGCCGTCGACGAACGATACGAACTGGCTGCGCGGAATGAAGTATTCGTGCAGGATGTCGGTGTCGTCAGGCAGCGCGTTGCGCAGGTAAGGCACGGAATCGTGCATCGGGTCGTTGCGGTTGACGAGGCAGGCCTCCGCCGATCCGATCGCCTGTGCGCGTGTCACCGTGCAGTTTTCCATGCGGTGCTCGATGTGCTTTTCCGACAACCACTTCATCTCCTGGAACAGCGCGCCCTGCTTGGAGAGATTGACGGTCAACCGGCGCAGCTTGACGCCGGACACCTCGCCGAGCGGCTGTCGCTTGAAGTCGCTGCCGTCCACTTTGGTGTAGGTATAGAGCAGCAATTCCTTCAGGAACGAGCTCGGCGCGGTGGAGAGATGGCCGTACATCAGGCCGATATCGGCGTTCTTCTCGATCTCGCCGGCGAACAGCGCGGGGAATTCCTTGTAGTCCATCACGCGCCGGCCGGTCTGGTAGACCAGATTGTCCGCGATATCGAGTTCGGCCTCGATGATCACGCCGAACAGGCCGTAACCGCCGACCACGAGATTGAACAGGTCGGGATTCTCGGTCGCCGATACCGTCTTCAATGAGCCATCCGCCAGCATTACCTTCATCGACTTGATCGACTTGGCGAGCGCGCCGGCCTGATGGTCCATGCCGTGGGCATTAACCGAGATCGAGCCGCCGACCGTAAAGATATCGGTCGACTGCATGGCGCGGACCGCAAAGCGCGGGTGCAGCACGTTCTGGATGTCGTGCCAGGTCGCGCCCGGCTGCACCGTGACAGAACGCGCGCTCTCATTCAGCACGATCTTGTTGAAGCCGCGCATGTCGAGCACGATGCCGCCCTTGCGGAAGGCATGCCCGCCCATGCTGTGGCGCACGCCTGATGTCGTCACCGAGAGCTTGTTGTCGCGCGCAAAGGTCAGCGTCCTGGCGATATCGTCGACGCTGCGCACGTCGACCACACCATAGATTTCGGTCCTGTTGAGGCAGCTCGCATCATTGATGCTGCCGCCAAGCTGCGACCATTTCACATCCTTCAGCGGCGCGATCGCCTTGATCCGCTCCAGATCGAGCTTCGCCGGCTCGCCGCCGCCGACCGCCGGCCCGCAATCTTTTTCCCCGGTGGGATCGGCCGCCAGCGCCTGCAGCTTGCGATAGCTGTAGACCCCCAGCAGCACCACGACCACGGCGGCAACGGACACGCCGGTTTTGAATTGTTGTGAAAATTTTCGCATGAAGTGATTCCAGAGGACTACGGGATATTCCGAGCCGACGGATGATTAGTCAAATCGCAGCACCTTCCGGTTCGATAGACCGGCTGCGTCAGCGAACCGACGGGGCAATGTATCCGGAGGATGCCGCCCTTCCCGCGCCTTACTTCTACCGGCGGTCTGCCGGCCGCGCCGCGTGCGAAGCAATGCCGTCGCCAGCGAGGAACGCTCAAATCGACGGTCAACGCGACTGTCCGGACAACAGTCAGACTATTATCCAGCGCGAACGCCAATACCGACGCGACACAGTATGCTGCTGCCGCTATCGCGCCCGGCAAGCGTAGGGCGCGCGGCTGGCGCGCACCGACCCGGCGCTGATCGCCGCGATCAAGGATGGTCACCGCTCTTAAGGGTTCTGAAACCCAACGCCCGACATCGCCCCCCGCTCGACGCTGGACGGGTCGCAGTGGTATTGGCGTAGCAAGTCTCCGGCCTTGCGCAGGCCGCCGAACGGGAACAGGTGAAAGCCGGCGATCGATGCCGTTGCGGCCGCCGGCGCAGAGCGCAATCCCCTGACGACTTCGTCGGGACCGGTATCCGTCAACAGCCGTCCAAACCGGCCGATCTGGGCCCGCAGCGCGCGCATGGAAGTGCCGATGCCGCAGCGGAGCGCGAACCTTGTCAAGGTCGCCGGCGTGGCCGGGCCGGCCAGACCGACGATGACGGGGAGATCAATGCCGACGCGGTCAAGGTCGGCCATCCATTGCAGGATCGGACCGCTCTCGAAGCAGAATTGCGTGAGGGCGTCGACGCGTATCCCGGTCTGCCGTCCCCAGTCGCGCCAGCTGCCGAGCGCATTCAGCGCATCGGGCGGCTTGAGGAATGGATGGCCTTCGGGATGACCGGCCACGCTGACGGAGGCAATCCCTTGCGCCTCGATCAGTCCGCTGGCGCGGACATCGGCCGCCGATTTGAACGGCCCTCTCGCCGCGGCGACATCGCCCGCGATCAGGAGAATGCGCGTGACATCGGCTTCGCCCCGTGCGCGAGCCAGGAAGTCATCGAGCGCTTCCCGCGAGGGCATCTCGCGCGCTGCGATATGCGGCACCGGATTGAAGCCGGCGCGGCGGAGCATGGCAGCCGTTGCAACATTGCGGCGATAATTATCGCCAGGCAGGTACGTGATGGTGACGTCGATGCCGGCTGCGAAATTGTTGCGCAGGTCCGTCAGCTGATGCCCGCGCGAGGAGACTTCGACGGAAGCCGAAGACAGCATCTCCGTCAATCCAGACGCATGCTCCGCAATGGTCACGGGTGCCTCCCAATCAAGCCGGCGCACGGCGGCGCGAGATCACGTAGGTTTCGTCGTTGAACCAGAGGCCGCCGTGCTTCTTCAATACGCGGTCGGTGGCTTCGAGGTAGCGGCCGTCGCGGACCACTTCCGACAGGCGGTTGTCCTCGATCTGCGCGACATAGATCGCGGCGTTCCAGGCTGCGAACAGCGTCGAGGTGCCGATCGGCCCGCTGACTTCGTCCGGCAGCGTGTGCATCCGATAGCGGAAGATCGAGCGCGCGTCGGAGGAGGCGTTGAAATTGTAGTGCCGGGCAGCCGAGCCGAGCTCGTGCTTGACCTGGCGCAGGATGGCGTAACGGTCGGTCTTGAAAGGATCGTCGCCCGGCCAGACCTGGTCGATGATTTCGATGCCCGGGTCCTTGCCGTGCGAATGAATGCCGACCAGCCGCCCGCCCGGCCTCAGTGACCTCACCAGCGGCGTAACAATCTTAGAAGCCTTGAATTCCACGCTGGCGCGGGCGCGATAAGGCTGCGAGGCGATGACCAAATCGTAATCCGCTGTCACCCGGCCGGGCCGCGGCATGATCGGGTCGAGGAGGAACGAATGATCCTCGCGCCGCAGCGTCAGGATGACAGGCCGCTGATAGACCGGATTGCCCGTGGTCGGGCTGATGCCGGCGCGCCAGTTCTCGGCAAGAAAGCCTTCGAGCTCGCCGATCTGCTCGGCAAAACCATGCGCAGTGTTGCCGGTCAGCGTGACGTCCTTCCAGATCAGGCCCTGCGCCGACGTCACCGAGCGCGGCGTCAGCCACGGCGCCTCGGCGTAATAGAGATTGGTCACGACCAGCACGGTGGCGGGATGCTCGAACAGGCGGTCGGCCATCTTCTCCAGCGTCAGTCGGACGTCTTCGTAGCTGATCTCCTTGGCCACAACATAAAGCGGCATGGTCGGAAACCGCGCATGCACCGCGCGCATCACCCGCGACAGCACGGTGCCGTCGCCGACCCCGGCATCGAAGATCCGCAGCGCCGGCGGCGCCGGCTGCAGATTGCCGAGTTCGAGTGAAATGCGGTGGCCGACCTCGGTCTTCTCGCTGCAGGTCGAGACGAACAGCAGGTATTTTTGCCGGTTATCGAAGAAGCGAAAACCCGAAGGCGCCACGGCGTTGGCGGCAACCGCGGCGTTCAGCGGCCTTGCAGCCGGTGACGGCTGGCCTGCCGTGGCCGGCGCGGAAGGCAAGTGTTCGGCGAGATAGGCGCGAACCTTGTCGAGCGTACCGGTGGTGATCCGGGCACCGTCGCGCAGCCGCGACACCAGCTTGCCGTCGTTGACCACCAGCCGACCAAAGGTCGACTCGGCGGTTCGGGTCTGGCGGCAATAGTCGCGAATTTCCCCGAGGATCTGCTCGGCCGTCGGCCCCGATTTGGACGGCTGCGCATGGCCGTTCTGCGGGCCCGTCAATTCCTGGCTTCCCTCGATCCGCATGGTTTTCTCCTGCGGTTGTCCCTATCGGTATCAAGGGACGGCCGCCGGATCGCGTCAACCACAAACCGTGTGGGCAGGAAACATGGGCATGCGCCCATGCATCATCCGGAAAACTGGGGGCCGGTTTTCCGAAGGATCATGCTCAAAAGAGCCGCAATCAGCGCGCCCGGCGCGAAAACACCGAAATGAGCACAGGCAGCGTCACCAGGATAACGATCGGGGCCAGCATCATGCCGGTGACGACCACGACCGCCAGCGGCTTTTGCACCTGCGAACCGATCCCCTCAGACACCGCGGCGGGGAGCAGGCCCACGCCCGCCACCACGCAGGTCATAAGCACCGGCCGCAATTGCAGTTCGCCGGCGCGGATCACCGCGTGGACCCGCTCAAACCCCTCGTCGATGAGCTGGTTGTATTGCGACAGGATGATGATGCCGTCCATCACGGCGATGCCGAACAGCGCGATGAAGCCGATCGCCGCCGATACGCTAAACGGAATATCGAAGATGAACAGTCCGAGCACGCCGCCGAAGATCGCCATCGGGATCACGCTCATGGCCAGAAGCGTGTCGACCATCGAACCGAAATTGAAAAACAGCAGCACGCCGATCAAGGCGAGGCTGATCGGCACCACGATCGACAGCCGCTTGATGGCGTCCTGCAGATTGCCGAATTCGCCAACCCACTCGACCCGCGATCCAGGCGGAAGCTGGACCTGGGCCGCGACCTTATCCTGCGCCTCCTTAATGGCGCTGCCGAGGTCGCGGTTTCGGACCGAGAACTTGATCGGCAGATACCGTTCCTGTCCTTCGCGATAGATGTAGGCGGCGCCCGAGATCAGATTGATCGAGGCGACTTCGCTGAGCGGGATCTGCGCGATCGCGCCCCCCTGCCCGGCGACGCCAATCCGCAAATTATGAATCGCCTCCGCGCTCTTGCGGTATTCGGGCGCTAGCCTGACGATGATCGAGAAATGCCGGTCGCTGCCGGGCTCGTAAAGATCGCCGGCGGCATCGCCGCCGACCGCGACCTTGATGGTGGCGTTAATGTCGCCGGGCGACAGGCCGTAGCGTGCCGCACGCGCGCGGTCGACATCGATCTGGATGGTCGGCTGGCCGAGCGAGGTGAACACCGCAAGATCCGTGACGCCCTGCACGGTCGCGAGCACGGATTTAATCTTGTTGGCGGTGTCGGTCAGCGCCTGCAGGTCGTTGCCGTAGAGCTTGATCGAGTTCTCGCCCTTGACGCCCGACACCGCCTCCGAGACGTTGTCCTGCAGATATTGCGAGAAGTTGAACTCGACGCCGGGGAATTTTTCCTGCAGCTGCGCCAGCAACTGCGCGGTCAATTCGTCCTTGTCGCGGGTGGCGGGCCATTGGCTGTTGGGCTTCAATGGCGCGAAGAATTCGGCGTTGAAAAGGCCTGCGGCGTCGGTGCCGTCGTCGGGGCGGCCGTGTTGCGACACCACCGATTCCACCTCGGGACGCGCGCGGATCATCCGGCGCATCTCGTTGACATAGGCGTTGCCCTCCTGCAGCGAGATGGTCGGCGGCAGCGTAGCGCGGATCCACAAATTACCTTCTTCCAGCTTGGGCAGGAATTCCAGCCCGAGGAATCGCGCCAGCACGATCGTCGTCACGACGAGGACGACCGCACCTGACAGCACGATCTTCCGGTTGGCGATGGCCCAGTGCAGCACCGGCAGATAGACCCGGTCGAGCTGCTTCACGACCCAGGTCTCGGCTTCATGCAGATGCGACGGCAGGATGATCGCGCTCAGCGCCGGCGTCACGGTGAACGTCGCCAGCAGGCCACCCGCCAGCGCGTAGGCATAGGTCCGCGCCATCGGCCCGAAGATGTTGCCTTCGACGCCGCTCAACGTGAACAGCGGCAGGAAGGCGGCGATGATGATGGCGGCGGCGAAGAAGATCGAACGCGACACGTCAGCGGCAGCCGACAGAATGGCGTGGCTCTTCATCCCCATCGTGGTCTCGAAGGAGATGTGGCTCTGCTCGGCAGCCGACGGCGCCGTGGTCTGCGTCAACCGCCGGAAGATCGCCTCCACCATGATCACGGTGGCATCGACGATCAGGCCGAAATCGATCGCGCCGACCGACAGCAGATTGGCGGATTCGCCGCGCAGCACCAGGATGATGACGGCGAAAAACAGTGCGAACGGAATCGTAGCGCCAACGATCAGCGCGCTGCGGAGATCGCCAAGGAATATCCACTGCAGCAGCACGATCAGGATGATCCCGACCACCATGTTGTGCAGCACCGTATGGGTGGTGACGTCGATCAGGTCCTTGCGGTCGTAGATCCGCTCGATCTTGACGCCAGGTGGCAGGATCGAAGAAGTGTTGATCTCGTGAACGAGCTTTTCGACCCGGGCGATGGTCGGTGAGCTCTGTTCGCCGCGGCGCATCAGCACGATGCCCTGCACGATGTCGTCGTCCTGGTCGAGGCCGGCGATGCCGAGCCGCGGCTTTTCGCCGATTGTGACCTGCGCGATGTCGCGGACCAGCACCGGGTTGCCGCCGGACTGCGACACCATGGTGTTGTTGAGGTCGTCGATCGAGCGGATCAGGCCGACGCCGCGGACCACGGCGGATTGCGCGCCGATATTGACCGTGTTGCCGCCGACATTGATGTTGGCGTTGGAAACCGCCTGCAACACCTGCGGCAGCGTCAGGCTGTTGGCGACCAGTCTGTTGAAGTCGACCTGCAACTCGTAGGTCTTGGTCTTGCCGCCCCAGCCGGTGACGTCGACGACACCGGGCACGGCGCGGAAACGGCGCTGCAACACCCAGTCCTGCAACGTCTTGAGGTCGAGCACGCTGTAGTTCGGCGGGCCCGTCAGGCGGTAACGAAAAATCTCGCCGGTCGGACTGAGCGGCGAGATGGTCGGCTGCGCGTTGCCCGGCAACGGCGCGAGCTGCGACAGGCGGTTCAAGACCTGCTGCAGCGCCTCCTCATAGGTGTAGTCGAACGAGAACTGCAGCTTGACGTCGGACAAGCCGTACAGCGAGATGGTTCGGATGGTGCGCAAGTTCTTGATGCCGGCGACCTGGGTCTCGATCGGGATCGTGATGTAGCGCTCGATCTCTTCCGACGACAGGCCCGGACTTTGCGTCACGATGTCGACCATCGGCGGGGTCGGGTCGGGATAGGCCTCGATGTTGAGCTGCCTGAACGCGATCAGGCCACCGGCCAGCACGGTGATGAACATGCCCACCATCAAATAGCGGCGGCTGACGGCGAAGGCGACCAGGCGATCCATTCAGATCGAAGCTTTCAATGAGGGGTCAGCTGCCGGAGGCGGCGCGGTCGATGAACAGCGCGCCCTTGGTGACGATCTGCTCGCCTGGCTTCAGGTTACCGATCACCTCGACGAGGTCGCCATTGGTGAGGCCAGGCTTGATCTGACGTAGTTCGATCGTCTTGTCCGGATGCGCGACCCAGACCCGCACCTGATCGCCTTCATAGATCAAGGCCTGCTTCGGCACGCCGACCGCCGGATGGTCGCCCGCCGAATAGATCGTGACATTGGCGAACATCTCCGGCTTCAGCATGAAGTCCTTGTTGTCGATGGTGGCGCGGGCCAATAGCCGCCGCGTCGCCGGATCGATGGCGGTGCCGACATAGTTGAGCCGTGCCGACAGCGGGCGGCCCGGCAGCGCCAGCACGTTGAACGTCACCTCCTGCCCGACCGCGACGCTCGCGCTGTCGCTCTCGCGAACGAAGGCCATCATCCACACGGTGGAGAGATCGCCGATCACATAGACGGGGTCGCTGGCGCCGGCGCCGACATACTGGCCGGGACCGATCTTGCGCTGGACCACGGTGCCGGCGATCGGTGCGAAGATGGTAGTCTCCGGATTGATGCGGCGCTTTTCCTGGAAGGTCGCGATGTCCTCATCGGTGAGACCGAGGATGCGCAATTTGTTGCGCGCCGCTTCCATCGCTGTCTGCGACGAGCGCATGTCGTTTTCGGCCTGGATCAGGGTCGCCTGGCTCTGCTGGTAATCCTTCAGCGGAACGGCCTTGCCCTCGAACAGATCCTTGGCCCGCGCTCCCTGCAACTGCGCCAGATCGAGCGCGGACTTCGCCTTGTTCATGACGCTCATCGCGGCGACGAAATCGTTCTGCGCCTGAACGTTATCGGCCGCCTCGATCACGAACAGCGGCTGGCCCTTGACGACGCTGTCGCCCGGCCGCGCCAGAAGCCGGGTGACGCGGCCGGCATAGGGCGAGAACACCGGCGTCGAGCGGTCCTCATCGATCGCGATCTTGCCTTCGGTAACGTGTTCGGCGCGGAAGCCGCGTTCGGCGACCGGTTGAATGGAGAGGCTGGCCCATTCGGCGGGGCTGGGCGTGTATCGGCTCAATCCCTTGCGCGACTGACTGGAGACTTCCGAATGCCCCCGCTTGGCGCTCCCAAAGGGGACGAAACCGTAGACGGCCGCGCCGACCAGCACGACGAGCGCACCGGCCACGGTCCATCGCTGCCGACTAACTATTTGCAATTGCTTCAACAATTCGTTCAACATGCAATCCGGACCCAGCGACAATAGCGACAATTTGTCTCACCTTGCGCTAATAGTGCCGAATTGGCGTCCCGCACAACCCCGAAAATGCAAATCCCATTGGCGGCGAGGGCAAAGATTGGAGAGGCTGCCAAAGCGCCTGGGAAAAATACCTATTCGCGCGGCGGCCATTGCGGCGGATGGCTGCCCAGCGACATCGCCGGACGAGCCCAGTATGCCGGTGTTTTCGACAGCCGCGCCGAGTGGCGGACCGACCGCAGTGCACCAAAGCCTGAGTCGATCTCCTCCATGAAAGGCTGCACCCCGTCCTCCTTCAGCTCATCGGCCGCAAGTCCATCGGCAACCCGGCCGAGATTCCATAACCACCGCCCGGTCTGCGCCAACGATACCTCGACATGCCAGCTTCCGCCCTCACGCGCCTGGCGCGCCTTGGCCATCATGGCGCCGAACGCCATGAAATATCCGGTGGCGTGGTCAAGCATCTGCGCCGGCAATTCCTTCGGTCCATCGACACCGGCAGCCTGCCCCTCGGCATGGTTGAAGCCAGTCGCGGTCTGGACCAGCGAGTCGAAGCCGCGCCGCTCGGCCCAGGGACCTGCGGCACCATAGGCCGATAACGTGACATAAATGATTCCAGGATTGATGCGTGCGGCGTCCTCCGGCGAGAACCCGAGGCCGGCAATCGCGCGCGGCCGGTAACCCTGCGAAAAAATATCCGCCTGCGCCAGCAGACCGCGCAAGGTCGCCCGCCCCTGCTCGTTCTTCAGTTCGACGAAACTCGTCAGCTTGCCGCGGCCGGTATCGATGGAGAGCCACGGGATCGCCGGCAGTTCGGGGCTCGAGATCAGCAGCACGTCGGCGCCATGCGCGGCAAGCGTCCGGCCCGCCACCGGGCCCGCGATCACCCGCGACAGATCGAGCACGCGGATGCCGGCCAGCGGCCGGTCGCCTTTGGGCCATGGCTTCGGCGCGGCGTCGCCAATTTTCGTGATCGAGATCAGCGGCAATCCGGCGAGCGCACGGGCTTGGGACGTCGTCGACCATTGCTCGTGCGAGCGCATGAAGGCCACGACAGCGCCGCCGGCATAGGCCGCGGTCTCGAACGCCTCGCCGTCCCATTGCATGAGCGCAGCCTGCACCGCGTCGCGTTCCGGCCTGCAGTCCAGCACCTTGCAGACGGCGTCGCGGTGATGCGGGAAATTAGTGTGGAGCCGCACAAAACCACCGTCGCGCGTCCTGTAGATTCCGGCGATCGCATCCCAGGCCGGCGGCGGCGGCTTGCCGTCGAGACGCAGATAGCGCTCGCTCCGGCATTCGACCACGGCATGGCGCATGTCGACCGCAACTTCCTGCGCCTCGCCGCTGCGCATTTTCCAGATCTCCGCCGCGGCGAGCCCGGTCGCGGCGACACCGACCTGCGCGGCGGCGGCGACGCGGAACGAGGACGGCAGTTGCGGTTCATCGCCAGTCAGCGTCAGCGCATCGAGTGCGGAGGGCCCACCGCCGGCAGAGGTCCAGATGTCGAACAGAATTTCGCGGGGACTTTGCATCGGCGGCCTCTTACCTGGCGTTCTTTCGATGATCTTTACCCGTCCTTGCCAGAGCGAAGCAAAGCAATCCGTACCACTCCGCGCGGAGAGGTGCGCTGCTGCCGCCTTCACCGTCCGAGCCACTATTTGAGCTTTCTCCCGGGTTGCCTTCACCGCTACACTGTATGGATTGCAACAAAGGAAACCAAAATGGATTTGGGGTTGAAGGGCAGAAACGCCGTGGTGCTGGGCGGCACGCGCGGCATCGGGCGGGCAATCGCCGATACGCTGGCGGCCGAAGGCGCGGGCGTTGCCGTGTGCGCCCGCAACGCCGATCAGGTCGCCGGCACCGTCACAGAACTGCAGGCGTTGGGGGTGAAGGCGACCGGCGCGGCCGTGGATATCACCGACGCAGCCGCTTTGAAGGCGTGGATCGTCGATGCGGCCCGGGAACTCGGCAGCGTCGACATGCTGTTCTCCAACGCAGGGGCCATGGCGCAAGGCGGCGATCCCGCTTCCTGGGAGCAGAATTTCCGGCTCGACGTGCTCGGCGCCGTGAATGCGTTCGAGGCGGCACGGCCGCTGCTCGAGGCCAGCGGCGAGAAGACCGGCGACGCGGCCTTCATCATCATCTCGTCGATATCGGCAGCGCAGGCCGACATCGCCAGTTCGTACGGCCCGATCAAGGCGGCGCTGATCCACATGGCCAAGGGATTGGCGCGGCAATACGCGGGCAAGAAAATCCGCGTCAACGTCGTGTCGCCGGGCACTGTGTATTTCAAGGGCGGCATCTGGAACACGGTCGAGCAGAACATGCCGAAGCGTTACCAGGATGCTCTGGCGCGCAACCCGACCGGCCGCATGGCGACGCCGCAGGAAGTGGCCAATGCGGCGGTGTTTCTGGCGAGCCCGGCCTCCTCCTTCACGACGGGCTCGAACCTCGTCGTCGACGGTGCGATCTCGAACCGTGTGAATTTCTGAGGTCCCTTTGCAGGGCGGACAAAGGGCGCAAGCGTCAGACCCATCCGAACCTTCGACCATTCCAGCCGTCATTCCGGGGTAGTCCGCAGGGCTGAACCCGGAATCCATTTCACGGCTAAGATGCGGCTCGATGGATCTCTCAGATGTGCATTTGCACATCATAGCTCGCGCTGCGCGCGCCCTGGAATGACGGAGGAAGCATGAACGGCGGTGAATCCAGCGCGACGACGTAGGCGCCGACAGGACCATGCTCTTCGGCCTGATGTTCTGCGGTCGCGGAGACCGCCCAATAACCAGCGAAGCAAACCGATAAATTTGAAACTATAAACTAAGGGAAATTTACCACATTTCCCTCACGCTGCCGCCTGCCCAACACCCAGCCGACTGGGTTGCAAACGGATGGCTAGCATGATTGTCGACGATCAACGACTAAAGGTGAAGCGCGAGCCACGACGCGAACTGCGCAAGCGGCCGACCTGGATGACCGTCGACGACGGGGCGACCAAGATTGAATGCTTCATCATGGATGTCTCGCCGGGCGGCGCCAAGGTCGTGACCGACGTGCCGCTGGACGTCAGAGACGGCTTTCAGCTGGCGCTGGTGCCCGAGCATACGACGCGCCAGTCGTGCGAAGTGGTCTGGCGCCGGGGCAAGACCTACGGCGTCAAATTCACGCCCTGAAAAAACGCTCGCCCCGAGATTTGCGACAGCGCCTGTGCGACGAGGTCAATCGTCGCCTCGCTGCGATCGTTTCATCCCGCCGCGCAGCAGCACCGACTTTGGCCATAGTCGAAGACGGCGCTGACCCTCGACAACCTCCCGACGTTCTTGTGTGCGAAAAGGAAGATCAGGTAGTCGAGCCCGGGAATCGGGCCGATCACCTTTGACCGGTTCGCTGTCCGCGCTGGCGTTAGATACGCCAGGTCGCGGCCTTCCATAACACGATGATCGCGCCGTTCTCGCCGCCGCGGCGTTGACGATCCTCGCGAATCGCCAAGACCCAGCCCGATTAGCCCGCCGCCCCACACGCATTTTTGTCGTGACCTGCCGCCATCCGTGACAGTATTATTACATATAAATGTCAATTCGATTACGGCGGAGTGAATAATGAGTTTGGAATGGCAGGCGCGGTCAGGTTCGCTGGCCTGGTCTAATCCCGTGGCCCGGTGGTGGGGCCTGCTGACGCTGGTGAGCGGCGTCAATATCGCGGTCTGGTTCGTGCTGTATCGCGAGCTTCCCTTTCCGTCGGCCGGCGCCACGGGCAATGCGTCCGACGTCGGAATGATGCTGCTGTTCTGCGCGGCCTATGTATTCGGATGCGCGTTCCGCTCGTTTCTGCCGCGCGCGGATGTGCAGCGGATCTGCCTGTTCGACACCTGGCTGTCGAGCGTCATGGTCGGACGGTCGGTGGCGACCGTCGCCGAGATCGCTTTTGTGGCGCAATGGGCCATTCTCCTGCACCAGATCGGCAGCATGACAGGGGCAGAAACGGTCGTGAACGTGGCTTGGGCAATCGTCCCGCTGATCCTGATCGCGGAATGCCTGTCGTGGTATGCGGTGCTGACCCGCAACTATCTCGGCAACGCGATCGAAAATTCGCTGTGGGCGGTGGCCTTCTTCGCCATCGGCGTCGCGCTGTGCCGGCTCGTGCCGGAATTCCACGGGGTGGCCCGGCTGGTACTGGCGATCTCGATCGCCGGCATCGCCGCCTATCTGGCGTTTCTCATGACGATCGACGTGCCGATGTACCTCAAGCGCTGGCGAACCGGAGATGCGGACGGCGACAAACGCCTGACGCCGCGCGAAGGGCTGCGCGATGTCCGGACGCGCTGGATCGTGACGCACGACATTGCCGAATGGAAGGAAGAAATGGCCTGGATGGCGCTGTATTTCAGCCTGGCGGTCTGGTCGAGCCTGGCGCTGTGTGTCGTCTACTCGCTTGAGCATCATCTCCCGCCGTATCGCACCAGCGCTGCAATCGTCGGCACGACGACCGCCGCGCCAGTCAGCGCCATCCAGCGGTAATCTCAGCGTGCGCTGAAACCTTACGCCGCTTACCGCGTTGCCTGCCGGCTTAACCGACTGGCGGCTGCGCTGGTTTCGGAAGGACGGGTTTTGGACAGATTTCAGATTGGCGCTCATTTCCTGGCACTGGCCGCGGCGTTCGCACTCGCCGTTCCGATCGGATGGGACCGCGAGAAGCGGGCGCGCAGTGCGGGCTTGCGGACTTTTCCGCTGGTCGCGATGGCAAGCTGCGGGTTCATCCAGGCCAGCGAGGGGCTGCTGGTGCATTCGCCCGACGGACTGGCAAAGGTCGTTGAGGGCCTGATCACGGGGATCGGCTTCATCGGCGGCGGCGCGATCCTCAAGCAGGGCAACACCGTGCAAGGTACGGCCACAGCCGCAAGCCTGTGGGCCACCGGCGCAATCGGCGTTTCAGTCGGGCTCGGCAGCTATGATGTCGCGGTGACGGTGGCAGTGTTTACGTTCCTGACGCTCAAGCTGCTCACGTTGATGAAGGAAGAAGCCGACGTCACGAAGGACGAGGTCGGCGGCAAGTCGGACTGAACCTCATCGATTGTCCGCGACGGATTCTCTGTCTGGATTTCCGCCTTGTCGCCAGCGCTGCAGTGCAACCGCTGCCAGTCGGCACCGCGAACTATAGTGCAGGATGCGCCACCAAATCGTCACGTTGACGGCGAATTGCGGGCGGAGTGCTGGCGTTCCATCCCATCCTCCCTGGCTCGCCTTGCGCCATCGATCTCGCTCCTTTGGATGGCGCCCGCCAATAATGGCTGGCGTTTCAGATCACCGAAACCCAGACTGACATGCGACAGAAAGCAATCGGCCCCCGCTAGCATGCCATTGGTTTTCACCATCGCTTTTCGGAACCTGTTTCATGACCGGCTGCGTTTCGTTGCCACCGTGATCGGGATCGTGTTTTCGATCGTTCTCGTCACCATCCAGATGGGCCTCTATTTCGGCTTCGGGCGCATGGTGACGACGATGATCGACCATTCGTCCGCCGATCTCTGGGTCATGCCGCGCGGAACCAAGGCCTTCGAGGACCCGTCCCTGCTAAACACGCGCGAGCGCTATCGCGCGCTTGCCATCAACGGCGTGGCGGACGCCATTCCCGTCGTGATCGGATTTGCCGATTGGCGCATGCCGAGCGGGGCGATGACGCCGGTATTCGTCATCGGTTCTGACCTGCGGGCGGGCGGGCTGCAGCCGTGGGACCTGGTGGAAGGCCGGATCGAGGCGCTGGCAAGCGCCAGGGCGGTGGCGGTCGACCGCACCTATTTCGATCGCCTTGGCATCTCCGGGATCGGCGCGACCGCCGAGATCCGTCAGCAACCGGTGCAGGTGGCGGCCGTCACCAACGGTATCAGGTCGTTCACCACGACGCCGTTTGTGTTCATGGACGTCGAGCGGGCACGGACCTACACGGGAGTGCCCTCCGGAAAGGCGACCTACATTATTGTTCGCCTGGCCGCCGATGCCGATCGCGGCGCCGTTCGCCAGCAACTGATGTCGAACATCGATAATGTGGAAGTCCTCACCCCGGCCGAGTTTCGCGAACGCAGCCGCACGTTCTGGCTGTTCGGGACCGGCGCCGGTGCCGCGCTGTTTGCGGGCGCCCTGCTCGGCGTGATCGTCGGCACCGTCGTGGTCGCCCAGACGCTTTATGCCAGCACGAAGGAGCACCTGAACGAATTCGCCACCCTGCGGGCGATCGGCTCCTCGCGGCGGTATATCTACAACGTGATCATCTGGCAGGCGGTGCTGAGCGCCGTCATCGGCTTCGCGCTCGCCGCGCTGGCCGGCGACGCCGTCGTGCGGCTGACCGCGGGGACGGCATTGCCGATCCTCATCACGCCCGAACTGATGGCCGGGCTGTTCGTTTTGACTCTCTTCATGTGCATCGGGTCTTCGATCGCGGCGATCGTTCAGGTCACCCGCATCGAACCCGCCGTGGTGTTCACGCGATGACCGAACCATTGCTCGAGGCGGTCAACCTGACGAAGGAGCTTGGCAGCGGCGCCGGCAAGGTGGCGGCGCTCAAGGGCGTGAGCCTGGCGCTCAACGGCGGCGAACTCACGCTGCTGATGGGACCGTCCGGGAGCGGCAAGACCACGCTGCTGTCCATTCTCGGATGCATGTTGACGCCGACGGAGGGAACGGTTCGCGTCGGCCAGCACTCGACCGCCGGTCTCGATCCCGAGGAACTGGCGCGGCTCAGGCGCGACCATATCGGTTTCGTTTTCCAGTCGTTTCACCTGTTTCCGACGCTGTCCACGACCGACAATGTGAGGCTCGCGCTCGATGTCCGTGGCGAGCCTTCGAGGGCGGCCAAGGTCCGGTCGCGCGAAGCACTGGCAAAGGTCGGCCTGGCCCACAAGATAAAGGCCTATCCGCGCGAACTCAGCGGCGGCGAACAGCAGCGGGTCGCGATTGCGCGCGCCATCGTCGGAAACCCGTCCATTATCCTGGCGGACGAGCCGACGGCCGCACTCGATGGCGCCAACGGCCAGGCGGTCATGAAGCTGCTTGCCGAAATCGCCAGGGAACGGGGACACGCCGTGCTGATTGTGACCCACGATCCGCGTCTGTTGCCATTTGCGGACCGGGTCGTTCATATCGAGGACGGCCGGATCAGTGCCGAGGAACGCGGCGGCATTCGCCAAACGCTGGAGAACCACTAGTCATGTCGAAGCGCCGGACCGCCCTGGTCGCCCTAACGGCCCTGATTGCGGGCGCCGGGGCCCTGTACGCGATCACGGCGATCGGCCCCGGCGGGCCAGCCAGGTGGGGCGCGTCAACCGATGCCCCGCCGGAAAAGCGCTGGCAGGCGGTTGCGCCCGGGCGCATCGAGGCCTGCTCCGGCCAGATCAAGGTCGCAACAGCGGTGGTCGGGGTGGTGCAGAAGGTGCTGGTCAAGACCAACGACAAGGTGTTTGCCGGCGAACCGCTGCTCCAACTCGCGGACGAGGAGCTGCGGGCGCGGCTGGCGGCGGCAGAGACGCAGGTGGGGTTGCGTGAGCGGGCCCGGGACGAGAAGTCGGCGACCGGCAGCGCCAAGACGCGGCGCAAGGCGCTGGATGCCGTGGCCGAAGCCGAACGGACGCTCTATGACGCACGAGCGGCCGTTGACCGATCGGCTGCAAGGCGGCGGGCCGGCGGCGGATCGGAGGCCGACCTGACCGCGGCCCGTCTGGCGTTCACACGGGCGCAGAATGAACTCTCGACACGGCAGGACGAGCTTCGCACCGCCGAGGATGACGGCGCCCTGCCGACGTCGCTGGAAGGCCAGCTCAGCATCGCCCGGTCGGAGTCCGCGGTCGCGCGATCCGTGCTCGACAAAATGACGGTGCGCGCGCCGATCGACGGCACCGTGCTGCAGGTCAACGTACGTGTGGGTGAAGTGGTGTCGCCGGGTTCGCCGCAGCCGCCGCTGCAACTCGCCGACCTCTCGGCGCTGTGTGTGCGCGCGGAACTGGACGAACGCGACCTCGGATCGGTCAGGACTGGACAGGCGGTGACGGTACGGGCGGCTGCATTTCCCGATCGCGAGTTCGAAGGCAGTGTCCAATCGATTGCCCCACTGGTCGAGCCCGGTCGGCTCGATCCGCCGGGATCGCGCAACCAGGCCGAACTCGACGTCATCAGGGTCACGATCGGATTGACGGGTGCCGGGGATCTGACGATCGGCATGAAGGCCGACGTCTATTTCCGTTCGGACAAGGTCGCGAGCCCCTGAAGACATTGCGTCTCTGACGCTCGGTTGATCGATAGGTAGCCCTGTCAGTGAAAATCCCGCGACGGCGGCAGGATGCGGACGTTGCGCGGGTGGCGGATTTTCTGGGCCGGCGCATCGGGGTGTGCGCGGCGGTCGTCGTTGAGCGGCTCGATCAGCGCGGCGCCGGCCGGCACGGCATGTTTGCGGCCTGGCGTATCGTTGGCGAGGCCGACCAGATCGTGGGAGCGGTCGACCATCCGCTGCGCCACCAGATGCGTCACCCCTTCCGGACTGCTCTGGATATAGCCCTCGACCAGGATCAGGCGGGCGCCCATCACCTCCTTGCGGTACTGCTCCATCACCTTGGGCCACACCACGATATTGGCGATGCCGGTTTCGTCCTCCAGCGTCATGAAGACGACGCCCTTGGCGCTGCCCGGGCGCTGACGCACCAGCACCACGCCGGCGCAGCGGACGCGGCGCTTGTCATGCCGCGGATTGACGTGGCGGCAAGCGACGATGCGTTCGCTGGTGAATCTCTCGCGCAAAAACTCCATCGGGTGCCCCTTCAGCGACAGGCGGACCGTCTGATAGTCGGCGACCACCTGCTCGGGCAGCGGCATCTCCGGCAGCGGCTTTGCGTTCTCGTCGGGCAGCTCGCGGGCGATCGCGGCCTGAAACAGCGGCAGCGGTACATCGTCGGGCAGCCGCCGCACCGCCCATAACGCGGCGCGTCGATCGAGCCCGACGGAGCGAAAGGCGTCGGCGTCGGCCAAGAGGATCAGCGCGCGCTTCGGCAGCGCGGTGTCGCGGGCGAATTCCTCGAGCGAGGTGAAGGGCCGGCGTTTGCGGGCGGCGATGATGCGGTCGGCCCAGTCTTTCGCTCCATCGTCATTCCGGGGCTCGCGCAGCGAGAACCCGGAATCCATTTCTCCACGCGGATGCGGCCACATGGATTCCGGGTTCGCGCCAAGAGGCGCGCCCCGGAATGACAGCTGGCTTCTTTTCAACCTTTCCTCATCCTCATCGACCCAACTGAATCCGTCGATCTGGCGGAAACCCAAACGCACCGCGCAATATTTCACCGCCCCCTCCTCCAGCGTGTTCTGCGCAAAACTGAAGGATACATCGACCTCGCGCACCTCGACGCCGTTGGCGCGGGCGTCGCCGACGATCTGCGCCGGGGCATAAAAGCCCATCGGCTGCGAATTCAGCAGGCCGCAGCAGAAGGCATCGGGATGATAATGCTTCAGCCATGAGGAGATATAGACCAACTGGGCAAAACTCGCGGCGTGGCTTTCCGGAAAACCGTAACTGCCAAACCCCTTGATCTGGTCAAAGCAATTCTTGGCAAATTCCGGATCGTAGCCGCGCGCGATCATGTTGCCGATCATCTTCTCTTCGAACTTGCCGATGGTGCCGACATTGCGAAACGTCGCCATCGCGCGGCGCAGGCCGTTGGCCTCCTCGGAGGTGAACTTTGCGGCTTCGATTGCGATCCGCATCGCCTGTTCCTGGAACAGCGGCACGCCAAGCGTCTTGTGCAGCACCTTGTAAAGCTCATCCGGTTCGCCGTGCTCGGGCGCCGGCGACGGATAGCTCACCTGCTCGATCTTGTTTCGCCGACGCAGATACGGGTGCACCATATCGCCCTGGATCGGACCGGGACGCACGATCGCCACTTCAATGACGAGGTCGTAGAAGGTGCGCGGCTTCAGGCGCGGCAGCATGTTCATCTGGGCGCGGCTCTCGACCTGGAACACGCCGAGCGATTCGCCGCGGCACAGCATGTCGTACACATTCTTGTCGTCCTGCTCGACGCTGGCGAGTTCCCAGCGCTCGCCCTTGTGGTCGGCAATCAGGTCAAAACATTTGCGGATGCAGGTCAGCATGCCCAGCGCCAGCACGTCGACCTTCATCATATGAAGCGCGTCGACGTCGTCCTTGTCCCATTCGATGAAGGTGCGGTCGTCCATCGCGGCGTTGCCGATCGGCACATAGGTGTCGAGCCGGTCCTGCGTCAGCACGTAGCCGCCGACATGCTGCGACAGATGGCGGGGAAATTCGATCAGTTCGGTGGCAAGCTCGACCGCGAGTTCCACCATCGCATTCTGGGGATCGAGCCCGGCCTGCCGGATCTGCATCTCGTTGAGGCCCTTGCCCCAGCTTCCCCACACGGTGTCGGCCAGCGCCGCCGTGACGTCCTCCGTCAGCCCGAGCGCCTTGCCGACGTCGCGGATCGCGCTGCGCGGACGATAATGGATGACGGTGGCGATGATCGCGGCACGGTGGCGGCCGTAGCGGCGATACACATATTGCATCACCTCTTCCCGCCGCGAATGTTCGAAATCGACGTCGATGTCGGGCGGCTCCAGCCGTTCCTTGGAGATGAAGCGCTCGAACAGCAGATCGACCTTGGTCGGATCGACCGAGGTGACGCCAAGCACGTAGCAGACGGCCGAGTTCGCCGCCGAACCGCGGCCCTGGCACAAAATGTTCTGGCTTCGCGCGTACTGCACGATGTCGTGCACGGTCAGGAAATAATGCGCGTAATTGAGCTCAGCGATCAGGTCGAGTTCCTTGCGCAGGGTGGCGCGCAGCTTGTCGTCGATATCGTCGTCGAAATAGGTTTTGACACCGGCCCAGGTCAGGTCTTCCAGGTGCTCCTGCGCGGTCTTGCCCGGCGGCACCGGCTCGTCGGGATATTGGTATTTGAGCTGGTCGAGCGAAAACGAAATGCGTCCCGCAAAGCGCATGGTTTCCGCGATCGCCTCGGGCAGGTCGCGGAACAGCCGCGCCATTTCTCGCGGCGGCTTCAGGTAACGCTCGGCATTGGCCTCCAGCCGCCGGCCGACGGCGTCGATGGTGGTCTTCTCGCGGATGCAGGTCAGCACGTCCTGCAACCGGCGGCGGGCGGGATGGTGATACAGCACCTCGTTGGTCGCCAGCAGCGGCACTTTGACGGCAACCGCCAGACGATGCAGCCGCGCCAGCCGGCGCTTGTCGTCGCCGCGATAGAGCAGGCTCGCGGCAAGCCAGACGTTATCGGCGCCACTGTCCTTCAGGCGTAGCAGAATTTTCTGTGCGCTCGCCGCATCGAAACGATGCGGCAGCACCACCACCACAAGCTGCCCCTCGGCAAAATCCATCAGATCGTCGAAGCGCAGATGGCAATCGCCCTTCTCGATCCGCGTGATGCCGTCGCCGCGCTTGCCGCGAGTCAGCAACTGGCAGAGCCGGCCGTAGGCTGCGCGGTCGCGCGGATAGACCAGAATATCGGGCGTGCCGTCGATGAAGACGATGCGTGCGCCGACCAAAAATTTGGGTTTGTTGGTGACCTCAGGGTTGTCCAGTTCCTTCCAGGCGCGGACCACGCCGGCCAGCGTGTTATGGTCGGCGATGCCGATCGCGGGAATGCCGAGTTCGTTGGCCTGATGGACATAGGCGCGCGGATCGGAGCCGCCGCGCAGGAAGGAGAAATTGCTGGTGATGCCGATTTCGGCATAGAAGGGAATGTTCGCGGGGCCGTTCATGCGAACAGTCCGTGCACGAACCAGCGGACCGGCGCGGGCTCGCCCTGCCCATCCGCCTGTTCATAGAGCCCATCGCGAAAGATCCAGAAACGCAATCCAGCCTCGTCCTCGATCCGGAAATAGTCCCGCGTCGGGGCGTCGCCGTTCTGCTTCCACCATTCCATCGCGACGCGTTCGGGCCCCTCCACCCGCACCACCGCATGCGTCACGCGGCGCCAGGTGAACTGATGCGGCGGACCGTCTGGCACGGTGGCAAACGGCACGTTGATCGGTTCCGGCCGATCGAACAGCCGCAACGGCCGCAGCGGCGGCTCGCTCTCGATGCGCTCCGGCCACGCCGCCTGCACGGCGATCGCCAGATGATGCTGGGCGGCGACGGCCATCACCGCGCGTTCGGGGATGTGGGTCTCCTGCGGCAGATGCACGACGACGCGCTTGCCGCCGATCCGCGCGGCGATGCGGTCGATCAGCGCGGAAAGCTCGTCATTGTCGTGCACGTTGGCGTCGAGGTCGCGCTGCTGCTGCACCACGATCTCGGTGCGGCCGGCAGAAAGCCTGATCAAATCGAAACCGAAGCCTGGGTCGAGCGGATCGTTGAGCGCATCGAGCCGCTCGCGGAACAGGCGGTCGATCACCTCCGGCTTTGTCACCGGACGGCCGGTCTCGACCGAGATCGTGCGCACCGCACCGTCGGTGCGGAAGAAGCTGGCGTCCAGCCGCCGCGCGCCCTTGCCCTGTTTGTCCATCGCCGCGACCAGCATGGCGGCGAGCGCGGACAGGTTCAGCGCGATCACGGTGTCGGTGGCGACAGGCTCGGGAAAGCGCTTTTCGACGATGTAATCCGGCAGCGGCTTTCGCGGGCTGATCGGCGCATCGCCCTCGCCCAGTGCCTGCGCCAATAGCGCCGTGAAATGGGCGCCGAACCGGGCCGTGATTTCGTGCGGCGCGCGTGTGGCAACATCGCCGATGGTCTTCAATCCCGCACGGCGCAGGCCGATGGTGATGGCCTCGCCTGCGCCGAGCGCGGAGACCGGCAGCGGCGCAACAGCCGCGGCCTCCTCGCCTTCTGCAATGATCTTTCCGGAAGCCTGTCGTGTCAGCGTGCGGGCGCAGACTGAGGTGCTCGCGATCGCAGCACTGACGGCAAAGCCGCGGCGGCTGAGCGCGCCGCAGACGATCTGCAGCAGCGCGCGTTCGCCGCCGAACAGATGGGCACAGCCGGTGATGTCGAGATAGAGCCCATACGGCGGATCGAGCGCCACCAGCGGGGTAAAGCGGTCGCACCAGTCGGCGATGTCATCCAGCGTCTTGCGGTCGGCGGCTTCATCGGCGTCGAACACCGTGAGTTCGGGACAGATGGCGCGGGCATTGGCGAGCGGCAGGCCGATCGAGAGGCCGGCATGCACGGCGAGATCGTCGAGGGCATGGATCACAATGGCGTTGTGCTGTTTAGCGACGACCACGGAGGGAGCTTTATCCAGCGCGTCGCTGGTGGCCGAAAGCTTGCGCTTGATGCGGTCGATGGGCAGGCGTGGCAGCCAGAGGCTGAGGATGCGCCGCCGGTTCGCTGAAGAGGCACTCATCGCAATTCCATTCCATGATCCAGCGGCCGACCGGGCCATGACGGTGACGAACCAGTTGCGCGTCGAACACCGGCGCGCCCCAGGCGGTCCATGGCGCCGACGGCGGCGAATGCGCCGCGCGCACGATCCATCTGGTTTCCGCGGTCGAGGGCCGCGGCTCTGCTGCCATCCGCAACAGCAGCGCGGTGACGCCGGAGGCGGCCGCGACCAGCGTGAGTTTTCGGCTGGCGACGAGATCAAGCTGACGCGCCACGCCCCAGACCTCCAGTACGACCGCGCCGAGCGCATCGCAGGCCAGCGCGTCGGCGGCGGTGCGCAACGCGGCGTCGGTGTCGGGCGCGCGCACGGTCACCAGCAGCCGCGGATCGAGGCCGAGTTCGCATAGCCCCTGCATCGACAGCGCACCGGATTCGATTTCCGAAAAATCCTGCCGCACCCAGACCAGCGGCCGGCGCGGCGACACCCTTCCCGCCAGTCCCGCAATAAAACCCGTGGCCGTCGCGCTCTGATGGCCCTCGGCGAACACTTCATGCACCGCGGCGACCGCGAGCCCACCCTGCAGCACGGAATCCGCGGCCGCATGGCCCAGCGCGACCTTGTTGAGGTCGCCCGTCTCGCCATGTGTACCGATCCGTTCGATGCGCCCGCGCAAATTCGCAAGCGTGCGTGTGCGTGCGGTGCTCATGCCCCGCTCCTTCAGAAAATTTTGCCGTTACCGCTTCTTCCCGAATGAACCCGCGGCTGGCTCATTTGTTCATGATATGTTCTAATATAAAGCTAACCGGCCCGGCAGAGTCAATCGAGATCGACGGCTGGTCGATTCGTGAATGGAATCAAAGGGATTCAATAATGGATGTGCAACGCAAGCTGGAGATCCTGGCGGATGCCGCGAAATACGACGCTTCCTGCGCCTCCTCGGGCACCGAGAAGCGGGATTCCAGCGACGGCAAGGGCCTCGGCTCGACCGCGCCGGGCATGGGCATCTGCCATTCCTACGCGCCGGATGGCCGCTGCATCTCGCTGCTGAAAGTGCTGCTCACCAACGCCTGCAATTACGATTGCTTATATTGCGTCAACCGTACGTCCTCGAACGTACCGCGCGCGCGCTTCACGGTCGACGAGGTGGTGCAGCTGACGATCGACTTCTATCGCCGCAACTACATCGAGGGATTGTTTCTCTCCTCCGGCATCATCCGCAGCGCCGATTACACCATGGAGCAGGTGGTAAGCGTCGCACGAAAATTGCGCGAGGAGCATCGCTTCCGCGGCTACATCCACCTCAAGACCATCCCTGAGGCCGACGACGCGCTGATCGCGGAAGCCGGTAAATATGCCGACCGACTTTCCATCAACATCGAAATGCCGGAAGAAAACAGCCTGGCCAAATTCGCGCCGGAAAAGGACGTGCGCGCGATCCGCCGCACCATGGGCCGTCTGCGCCTGAAGCTCGACGAAACCAAAGAGAACGTCAGGACCGCGACGAAGACAAAGCCGCCGCGGTTCGCGCCTGCCGGCCAGAGCACACAGATGATCATCGGCGCGGATGCGGCCAGCGACAAGACCATCCTCGACACCAGCGCCAATCTCTACGGCTCCTACCGGCTCAAGCGCGTGTATTATTCGGCCTTCAGCCCGATCCCCGATGCCAGCCGCGCGCTGCCGCTGGTTTCGCCGCCGCTCATTCGCGAGCACCGGCTCTACCAGGCCGACTGGCTGATGCGGTTTTACGGTTTCGACGCCGACGAGATCGTGGATGAGACCAAAGGCATGCTGTCGCTCGACATCGACCCCAAGCTGGCCTGGGCGCTGCGCCACCGCGACCGCTTTCCGCTCGATGTCGCCACCGCCAGTCGCGAAGATCTGTTGCGGGTGCCGGGGTTCGGCACCAAGGCGGTCGACCGCATCATCGCCACGCGCCGCCTGACCTCGATCCGGGTCGCCGATCTGGCGCGGCTGCATATTCCGCAAAAGAAGGCGCTGCCATTCATCGTGCTCAGCGACCACCGGCCGTCGCTGCATCTGCTCGATGGTGCTGGTTTGGCGGAAAGATTCAAGCCGAAAGCAACGCAATTGGGATTTGGGTTTTGAGTATCACAGCCGTCATTGCGAGCGCAGCGAAGCAATCCATCGCGCGGTATACGCGGAGGCATGGATTGCTTCGTCGCTCTCGCAATGACAGCGGGGTATGCGGAAAGTAATTAGATGCACATCATCCCCCTCGACCACGAAACAGATTTCCACGGCTGGCGAAAGGCGGCACGCGCGCTGGCGCTGAACGACGTAAAACCCTCAGACGTAAGCTGGACCATCGCCGGCAATGCGCCCGAACTGTTTGCGCCGACGGCGCTGCCGCTCGAGCCGCCCCATGGCACCTTCAATGTATCGTCCAGATTCGTTGAACTAGCGAAGATAGCGATCCTGCATCGAAATCCGCAACGGTTCGCCCTGCTATACCGGCTGCTGTGGCGGCTGCGCAGCAACCATGATTTGCTCGATATCGCGACCGATCCCGATGTCGCAGAGATTGCCGCAATGGCAAAGGCCGTGCGCCGCGACGAGCACAAGATGCACGCCTTCGTCCGCTTCCGCGAAATCGGCCGCGAGCACAAATCGCACTACGTCGCCTGGTTCGAACCGGAGCACCATATCGTCGAACTCGCCGCGCCGTTCTTCGCGCGACGGTTCGCCGATATGCCCTGGTCGATCCTGACGCCGGATCTCTGCGCGCATTGGGACGGCCATGCGGTCTCGATCACACCGGGTGTCGCCAAGTCGGAAGCGCCCACCGCCGACCGACTGGAAGAAACCTGGCGCAGCTACTACGCCTCGATCTTCAACCCGGCCCGGCTGAAGGTTAAGGCGATGCGCAACGAGATGCCGAAGAAGTATTGGAGGAACCTGCCGGAGGCCTCGTTGATTAAACCCCTGATCGAAGGCGCGGCACGTAGCACAAGCGCAATGATCACCAATGCGGCGACCGAGCCGCATAAGGCGCAGAAGCGACTGGATCTGTCCAAAGGAAACGACGAGGGAAACGATATGCCTCCCAAGCACGACGGCGACGACATCGAAACGTTGCGCGAGGAAGCCGCCGATTGCCGCGCCTGTCCCCTCTACAAGGATGCCACCCAGACCGTATTCGGCGAAGGCCCGCCCACTGCACGGATCATGCTGGTGGGCGAGCAGCCGGGCGACAAGGAAGACCTCGCCGGAAAACCGTTCGTCGGGCCCGCCGGGCAAATGCTGGATCGTGCGCTGCAAGAAGCCGGGATCGACCGCCGCACCGTCTACGTCACCAATGCGGTGAAGCATTTCAAGTTCGTGCCACGCGGAAAAATCCGCCTGCACCAGAAGCCGAACACGGCGGAAATCAGGGCGTGCCGGCCATGGTACGTGCGCGAACTCACCGCAATCAAGCCCGAACTGGTGGTGGCGATGGGCGCCACCGCAGCGCAAAGCGTTCTGGGGAAAATCACGCCAATCAACAAAAATCGCGGCAGCCTGATCCATCTCGATGATGGAACCCGGGCGCTGGTGACGGTGCATCCGTCCTACCTGTTGCGCTTGCCCGATGCCGAAGCCAAGGCCCACGAATACGAGCGCTTCGTGCAGGATCTCAGAATCGCCGCCGACCTGCTGCGAAAATCAGCAGATGCGGCCTGAGCTGCGCCAATTTGTCAGGCGCAATTTCTGATGAAATATAACGGCAAAGTTGACAATTCCTTTCACAACCATTAATTGACAGAAATCATAATCGCATTCTCAAGGCAATGTGGAACGTCTGGTCACGCCATGACGCTCCATATGGTCGACGCGCTGCGCGGTCCCCCTTCAGCCCCGGTGCCGTGCAGCGCGCGACCCACTCTGCCGCTCGTCTTGTAGCGTCGCAGCCCCTCGCCATTACATCCGCCGGGCACAACCGATCCATCCAGACCGCCAACGGGATCACGCCCGAGACGCGAACAACGCGCGTGTCATCTTCATATCCGACTTCAACGGCAAAAAAGAAGGCCCGTACTGAAGATACGGGCCTTCCTTGATATATCCTCAAACTCAGATGTGAAGAACCTGCGGCGCGCCTTACGCCGCGGCCAGCTTGTTCTCGACCAGCTTGATCCAGTACGAGGTGCCGTAGACGATCGCCTCGTCGTTGAAATCATAGGCGGGGTGATGGAGGCCTGCGCTGTCGCCATTGCCGCAAAAGATGAAGGCGCCCGGCCGCGCTTCCAGCATGTATGCGAAATCTTCTGCGCCCATCAGCGGCGGCATGTCATGGACGTTCTGGGCACCGGCTACTTCCTTGGCCACCTGCGTGGCGAAGTCGGTCTGGTCGGCATGGTTCTTGGTCACGGGATAGCCGCGCTCGTAGACCAGATCGACCTTGGCGCCGGTCATCTTGGCGACGCCCTCGCACACCTCGCGAACCCGCTTCTCGACCAGTTCGCGGACTTCCGGGGTCAGCGTCCGCACCGTGCCGCGCAGTTCGGCGGTCTGCGGGATCACGTTGCGGGCATTACCGGCATGGAACTCGCAGATCGAGATCACGGCAGAGTCCAGTGGATCGATGGTTCGCGAGACGATCGACTGCAGCGCGGTGATCAATTGCGAGCCGACAAGGACGGAATCGATGCACTTGTTGGGACGCGCGGCGTGGCCGCCGAGCCCTTCAATCCTGATGTCGATCGAGTCGGTCGCGGCCATGACAGGGCCGGAGCGGATGGCAAAAGAGCCAACCGGAATCCCCGGGCCGTTATGCATGCCATAGACCTGCTCGATGCCGAAGCGGTCCATCAGCCCGTCCTTGATCATGGCGTCGGCGCCTGCCCCGCCCTCCTCGGCCGGCTGGAAGATCACGACCGCATCGCCGGCGAAATTCCGGGTCTCGGCGAGATACCGCGCTGCACCCAACAGCATCGCGGTGTGGCCGTCATGGCCGCAGGCATGCATCAGGCCCGGGGTCTTGGAGGCATGGGGCAGATTGGTGGCTTCCTCGATCGGCAGCGCATCCATGTCGGCGCGAAGCCCGATCACCTTGATCTCGCCCTTGCCGGGCTGCTTGCCCTTGATGACGCCGACGACGCCGGTCTTGCCGAGCCCGGTAGCGACCTCGTCGCAGCCGAATTCGCGCAGGCGATCGGCCACGAATGCCGCGGTGCGATGGACCTCATAGAGCAGTTCGGGGTTTTCATGGATATCGCGGCGCCAGGCCTGAATATCGGGTTGCAGATCGGCGACGCGGTTGACGATGGGCATGGGAATTCTGACCTCAAACGGTTGGAATGCTAAGCCTCTGTAGCATGCAAGGGCCGGTCCACCCAACCCTCTGCCGCAGGGCCGCCATCCACCCGAGCGCTTGACCGGTCCGGGTGGAAGACCCGACGATCGGCCTCATGCGGCCAGCGTGTTCTCGACCAGCCTGATCCAGTACGAGGTGCCGTAGACCAGCGCCTCGTCGTTGAAATTGTAAGCAGGGTGATGCAGCCCTGCGCTGTCGCCATTGCCGCAAAAGATCAGCGCGCCCGGCCGTTGCTCCAGCATGTAGGCGAAATCCTCGCCGGCCATCAGCGGCGCCATCTCCTGCACGTTGGCATTGCCGGCGATGTCGCGGGCGGCCCGTGTCGCGACCTCGGTCTGCCCGGCATGATTGACCGTGACCGGGTAGCCGCGTTTGTAGGTCAAATCGATTTTGGCACCCGTGGCCTGCGCGACACCCGCGACCACATCGCGGACCCGCCGCTCCACCATGTTCCGCACCTCGCCATCCAGGGTGCGAACCGTGCCGGCCAGCGTGGCGGTGTGCGGGATCACGTTGCGGGCATTGCCGGCGTGAAACTCGCAGATGGAAATGACCGCCGATTCCAGCGGATCGACGCTGCGCGACACGATCGATTGCAGCGCCGTGATCAACTGCGCGCCGACGAGAACGGAATCGATACTCTTGTGCGGCTGCGCGGCGTGCCCGCCAAGCCCCTCGATCTCGATTGAGACCGCATCGCCGCCGGCCATGATCGGACCGGGCCGAAGGGCGAAAGAACCGACCGGAATGCCCGGACCGTTATGCATGCCGTAAACCTGCTCGATGCCGAAACGGTCCATCAGACCGTCCTCGATCATCGCCACCGCTCCGGCGCCCCCCTCCTCGGCCGGCTGGAAGATCACGACGGCTTTGCCTGCGAAATTGCGGGTCTCGGCGAGATAGCGTGCCGCCCCCAGCAGCATGGCGGTGTGGCCGTCATGACCACAGGCGTGCATCAGGCCCTTGGTCTTGGAAGCGTAGGACAGATCGGTCGCCTCCTCGATCGGCAGCGCGTCCATATCCGCCCGCAGCCCGATGACCTTCACGTCGCCTCCGCCGGTGGGCCGGTTGCCTTTGATAACACCGACGACACCGGTACGGCCGATGCCGGTGATCACCTCGTCGCAGCCGAATTCTCGCAGCCGGTCCGCCACCAATGCCGCAGTGCGGTGAACGTCGTAGAGCAGCTCCGGGTGTTCATGGATATCCCGGCGCCAGGCCTGGATATCGGGTTGAAACTCGGCGACACGGTTGACGATGGGCATCGAGGACTTCCGGGTTGGACGCTTCTGTCCCTGTAGCATGCAAAGGGCGGTCCACCCAGCCGCCACCGGGAACGCCGCCCATTCCGGCTGTCATGGCCGGGCTTGTCTGCCCAGCGAAGCCTCGGCGTAGACGGGTCCCGGCCAGCCAAGTATTGAAAGCCGGAATTAGGTGGGGTGGAAACCAAAGATGCCGCAAAGGCTCGAAGGCGATTTCGACTATATCGTGGTCGGCGCGGGTACCGCCGGTTGCATCATGGCCAACCGGCTGTCGGCCGATCCGAAAAAACGCGTGCTGCTGCTGGAAGCCGGCGGCAACGACAACTGGATCTGGTTTCATATCCCGGTCGGCTACCTCTTCGCGATCGGCAATCCACGTTCGGACTGGATGTTCAGGACCGAAGCGGAGCCCGGGCTCAACGGTCGGTCACTGGCCTACCCACGCGGCAAGGTGATCGGCGGGTGTTCCGCCATCAACGCCATGATCTCGATGCGGGGTCAGGCCGCCGATTACGATCACTGGCGCCAGCTTGGCTTGACCGGCTGGGGTTACGACGATGTACTGCCGCTGTTCCGACGGCTGGAAGATCATTTCCTGGGCGAGAGCGAACATCACGGTGCCGGCGGGGGCTGGCGGATCGAAGCGCCACGGCTGTCCTGGGACATCCTCGACGCCGTCGGCGACGCCGCCGAGGAAATGGGCATCAAGCGCATTCCCGATTTCAACACCGGCAACAATGAAGGCACCAGCTATTTCCACGTCAACCAGAAGCGCGGCCGCCGCTGGTCGTCGGCGCGCGGCTTCCTCAAGCCGGTGCTGAACCGTGGCAATCTGCGACTGGAAAAGAACGTGCTGGTCGACCGGCTGATGGTCGAGAACGGCCGCGCCGTCGGCGTGCGCTTCATGCAAGATGGCGAGGCGGTCGAGGCGCGCACCAGAGGCGAAGTCCTTCTGTGCGCCGGATCGATCGGCTCGACCCAGGTGCTGCACCGGACCGGCATCGGGCCTGCTGACTGGCTGTCGCCGCTGGGCATCGATGTCGTGCTCGACAAACCAGGCGTCGGCCGCAATCTGCAGGACCATCTGCAGCAGCGTGCGATCTACCAGGTTTCTGGCGTGCGCACGTTGAACGAGACCTATTATAACCTGCTCCGGCGCGGCCTGATGGGGCTCGACTACGCCTTCCGCCGCCGTGGCCCGCTGACCATGGCGCCATCGCAGCTCGGCATTTTCACCCGCTCCGATCCACGCCGCGAGCGCGCCAATATCCAGTTCCACGTCCAGCCGCTGTCGCTGGATAAGTTCGGCGATCCCCTGCATCGTTTTCCCGCCATCACCGTCAGCGCCTGCAATCTGCAGCCGACCTCGCGCGGCACCGTGCGCATCCGCTCCGCAAAACCGGACGAGGCGCCGTCGATCGCGCCGAATTACCTCTCGACCGACGACGACCGCCAGGTGGCGGCCGATGCCATCCGCACCACGCGGAAACTGATGAAGCAGAAGCGGCTGGAGCGCTATCATCCGCAGGAATATCTGCCCGGTCCCGCCGTCGGCGACGACGATGCGTCGCTGGCGCAAGCGGCCGGCGATATCGGCACCACGATCTTCCATCCCGTGGGGACGGCGAAGATGGGAACGGCGGGCGATCCGATGGCTGTCGTGGATGAGCGCCTGAAATTCTACGGCATCGGCGGCCTGCGTGTCGTCGACGCCTCGGTGATGCCGACGATTACGTCGGGCAATACCAACACGCCGACGGCGATGATCGCGGAAAAAGGGGCGACGATGATCCTCGAGGATGCGCGCGCTTGACGAACCCGCAGCGCTTCTCGATCGGACCTGACGGCCAACGGATTGCACTCGCACGATGGGGCGAGGAAGATTCGCGCAAGCCGCCTGCACTTCTGATGCACGGCACCGGCTTCGTCGCCGAGGTCTGGGATGACATCGGCCGCCTACTTGCGTCCGACTATACCGTCTATGCATTCGATCGCCGCGGCCACGGCGAGAGCCACAAGCCGGCCGCCGATCGCTACCACTTCCTGGATTTCGCCGAGGACGTTTGCATCGCGGTTGAGGCGCTCGGTCTTTCCGACATCTACGGCATCGGACACAGCGCCGGTGCGACCGACCTGCTGCTCGCCGCGAAGCTCCGCCCCGGACGCTTCTCCCGCCTGTTCGTGGTCGAACCGACCGTGATGGATCCACGCGCGGCCCGTGCCGGCGGATTGAGCGATTTCGCCACCGGCGCGGTACAAAGCGTGCTGCGGCGCCAGCCCGAGTTCGAGAACGCGGAAACCGTCTTCCAGCGCTACCAGGCTGCACCGGCGTTTGCGGACTGGACCACATCGTCACTCAAGGCCTACATCCAGAACGGTTTCGCCGTGCAACAAGACGGCCGCGTGCGACTGCGCTGCACACCGGAAATGGAATCGGCGATGCTACGTCCGATCTTCGAAGCCATGGAGCAGGTCTACAGCGGCGATGCGCGCGGCAACCCGTTTGCCGGGCTATCCGAGATCGCCTGCCCGGTTCGCATTGCGATCACGGAAAAATCCTGGCCCATCTATAAAGAGATGGCATCACGTGCCGCGGCGCTGCTTCCGACGGCGAGCCAATGGACGTTCGAAGGGGTCGGTCACTGCGTCGGGCAGGAGGATCCAGAACTCCTGCTGGATGCCTTGCGAATATTCGCGGCAAGAGACCGCTAGATCCATCCGGCGCCAATCATCCGGCTTTCTTGTCAGCGCCCTCCGACCGACATCCTCGCATGGACGCGCGCCGAAAGCGCGAGGTCATCGTTGGTGGCATACAATTCCAGGAAAGGAATGGTCGTCGTGACGACAATCCGCTCCCGCCACTGATCGAGCAGTTCAACCAGTTCTCTGGTTTCGATCGGATCGAGTTCGCTGCGCAAATGATAATATCCGACGAGGTAGAGCTTTGTCGGAACCGCGCCGACGGCTTTTTGCACCAGCGCGAATGGATCTTCGCCCAGAATATTCTGCGGGTAGACGGGGAAATAGATACGACCAGTGTTCCGGGTGCCCTGAAAGGGCTCTTTCAGGCGAACGGATATCGGGCCGAGCTGATCCAGCAGCGCTTGAACCTCCGCAACGCAACGATCGAGATCACTCTCCGGAACGCCTGCAAGCGTTGCATGCAATCGCTCCCGGCGGCGCTCGCCCATTTCCCACGAAATCTTTGGCGCGAAGCCCGCGGACTTCATCGCGAGCTCGAGCGCCTGAGCTTTATCGGATGCGAGAAAAGCGTCTGCCGAAATTGGCATCACCAGCGCATAGCGCGTCTTCTCGTAGACGCCGTTACGATAGTCGCGATCTTCTGCCTCGCTGATGACGGCGGGGTGTGCGGCATTGACGAGAGGCAGGTGCGCGAGCCGATATCCCGCATCGAACACGATGCCATCGCCCGGCTGATATATCTTTCTCGCCGACCGATAGGCCATCATCCCGTCGTCGCAATACGTTATGGATGGCATTTGCCCTCGCGCGAGGTTAGCCTTCTATATCACCGAATTGCACGTGCTAGGCCTGCGGCGGGTAGCGCTCGAAGCTCGGCAGTTCGTGGGCATGTTCCATCCAGCGCAACCGCTCTGCAGTCTGGATATGGACCGTCGCCGGAACGGCATCGGGATTATCGTAGGTGCCGCTCTGGATATCGACGATACCGGGCAGCACGTTCTCATTGATGTAGAACAGTCCGGTGCCGCAGTCGGCGCAAAACTGCCGCCGGCCGTGTTCGGAGGATTGATAGACCTTCGGTGACCCCTTGGTCACCTTGAGCGCGTCCTGCGGAACCATGGTCCAGCCGACCATCGGCGCACCGGCGTGGCGGCGGCAATCGGTGCAGTGACATAGCGCGTGAACGATCGGCTCGCCCGCGATCTCGTAGCGGACAGCGCCGCAGTGACAGCCGCCGGTGACGTTGACCATGTTCTCCTCCGATCGATGCAGCCCTGCCCGCTCGACAACTTTGGAGATTTGGCGACTGCAACGCAATGGTCTCGCTATTGCGTCCTACTGTCGCGCGCGCCCTACGCCGACTTGCGCACCGCGTTGTCGACCAGCGTCTTGCCGAGCGACCAGATCGCGCCGGGGACCTTGTGGCTGGCGGCGATCACGTCGTCGAACGACTTTTCGATCCAGCTGCAGTCTTCTTCCGTGATCACGAGCGGCGGCAGCAGCTTGATGGTGTGACTGGCGTGACCGGACACCTGCGTCAGGATCTTGTGCTCCTTGAACAGCGGCACGGTGATGAGCTGGCAAAACAGGCCCTTGTTCGCGGTCTCCAGCAGATTCCACGACGCCTTCAGCTTCAGCGATTTGGGCGGACCGAACTCGATGCCGATCATCAGTCCCTTGCCGCGCACTTCCTTCAGCAATTCATAGCCGGGCACCATCCGCGTCAACGCGAGACGAAGCTCGGCGCCTCGCCGCGCTGCCTGCTCGACCAGTCGCTCCTGCTTGATGACATCAAGCGTGGCGATGCCCGCGGCCATTGCCAGATCGTTTTTCGCAAAGGTCGAGCCGTGCACGACCGCGCGATCCATCTGGTTGAATATCTTGTCGAAGATACTTTTGCGCGTCAGCAGCGCGCCCACCGGAACATGACCGCCCGACAGCGCCTTCGCCAACAGCACCATGTCGGGTTCGACATTCCAGTGCTCGACGGCGAGAAATTTTCCGGTGCGGCCGATGCCGGTCTGGATTTCGTCGGCAATGAAGATAGAGCCGTATTTCTTGCACAGCGCGGCGGCGCCCGGCAGAAATTCATCGGTGGGCATGTTGACGCCCTTGCCCTGGATCGGTTCGACGATAAAGGCCGCGACCTGACGCGACGACAACGCCTGCTCGAGGGCTGCGAGATCGTTGAACGGGATTTGCGTGCATCCCGGCAGCAGCGGCTCGAACCCGCTGCGGAAGTTCGCATCGTCCATCAGCGAAAGTGCGCCATATGATAGACCATGGAACGAATGCGAGCAGGAGACGATGCCGGGGCGACCGGTCGCGCCGCGCGCGAACTTGATCGCAGCCTCGACGGTTTCCGCGCCGGAATTGGCAAAGAACACCTTGTCCAGATATGGCACATGTTCCAGCAGGCGTTCCGCCAACACGCCGGCGAGCGTGGACACGTCAAGTTGAACCAAATTGGGAAAATCGCTGTCGAGCACGCTTTTAAGCGCCTCGCGCAGCGCCGGATGATTGCGGCCAATCGCAAAAACGCCAAATCCGCTCAGTAGATCGAGATAGCGGGCGTCGTCCCGATCGAACAGGTATTGACCTTGACCCCTCTGAAACCCAACATCGTAGCCGATGGTTTTCAGCACACGGACGAGTTGCTCGTTGAGGTGGCGTGCATGCATGGAACTGCGCTGCGCTTGCCGCTCAACAAACAGCCCGGAAACGTCTAGATATGAACTTGGCATCGGTTACATACGTCGGTTGATGACTGCTTCGTCAACTGAAAACACTCAATGCGGCGTTTTGACCCCGCTTTGGATCATCTACTTAAACATAGGTTTGAACCATGTTGCACTGCCCAAAAACTATCGCGCGTACAATAGTTTATTCGGGAGTTTTTTTAGCCACAGGTGTTAACGCTGCGCTCGCTGCCGACCCCACCGGTGACTGGAAAGTAGCCGATGGCGTTGCCAACATTCGCGTCGCCCAATGTAGCGGCAATATGTGGGGCGTGGTTGCTTGGGAAAAGACACCGGGCGGCAAGGACAAGAACAACCCGGACGCCGCCAAGCAGAGCCGGCCGACGCTCGGCATGCCGATCCTGATCGACATGAAGAAGAAGGCCGGCGTCGATTCCTGGGAAGGCCAAGTCTACAACGCCAAGGACGGACAGCTCTACAGCTCGACGATCAAGCCGGTCGGCACCGACCAACTCGAGATTCAGGGCTGCGTGCTCGGGTTCTTGTGTGGCGGTGAAACCTGGACGCGCGTTGGACCGCCGATTCCCTCGAGCCCCGCCAACAGCATGGCCAAGGGAGCGCCGAAGGGCCCGCCCGGCGCCGCGCCCAAAACTGCGGCGCCTCCTGCGCCCGCGCCGGTCGCACCGAAGACCACGGGTGCAGCCAATCCGGCGCCTGCAAGTCCCACACCCTCAAGTTCCGCACCCGCGCCGAAGGCCGCGCCCGCTCAGAAGCAGGCGGCTGCCCAACCGGCTCAGCCCGCCGACATCGGCGATATCTGCCTACTCCCCGACATCGCGCGGTTTGCCCATTAGCGCCGGCTGGAACAGCAGCACCGCAGCCAGCGTGATCACGAACGATAGCGCCAGCAGTTTGCCCATGCTGGCGGTGCCGGGATGGCTGGACAGCCACAGGCTTCCGAACGCGGTCGCGGTCGTCAGCGCCGAGAAAAAGATCGCGCGCGTCAGGCTCGACTGCAGTAGATTCTTTCTGCCTTCGCGCCAGGCCGTGACGTAATAGATCTTGAAGGCGACGCCGACGCCGAGCAGCAGCGGCATCGCGACGATGTTGGCGAAGTTGAGCGGCAACCCGATCAGCACGCAGAGCTCGAGCGTCACTGCGCCGGCAACCAGCAGCGGCACCATCGTCATCAACACGTCGGTTACCCGCCGCAGCGCCAGCCAGAGCAACAGGCTGATCACCAGCAACGCCCAGATGCCGGCGTGAATAAAGGCCTTCACGATGGTGTCGCCCGATTTGAGGATCGACACCGGCCCGCCAATCGCATTCGGCTCGGCCACCAAAACCGCATCGGCAAAGCGGCGAAGGTTGTCATTGTCGTTGGGATCGCCCTTCGGCAACGCCTCGACGCGGATCAGGCCATCCTTGGATTTCCAGCTGTTCAGCAGTTCCGGCGGCAGCGAATTGAGCGTGACCGGACCGGCCTGCATCGTGTTCTTGAGCTGATCGAACGTGATCTTGAGCGGGGCAACGAAAATGTTCTGCGCCTTGTCGCGCGTCGCCTGATTACTGCCCGCCAATTTGTCGAGGGCGTCCGCCAGCCGCCGCGAGGCCACCGCACCCGGCCCCTTGCCGTCGCCGGCGGCCCTGCGCAGGCCATCGACCGAGCTTTTCAGCGCCGCGACATTCTCCTCGTCGGTCGGCGCTGCGTCGACCGAATCGGGATTGAGCGCAGGCCCGACCACCTTTGCTGCCTTCGCGATCAACTGCAGCTTTGCCGGTTGGTCCTCTGGCACAAAGCTATCGATCGACATCACGCGCAGGACTTCCGGCAGCTTTTCCAGCTTCGCCTCGATCTTCTTCGCCTCCTCTTCCGACGTGGTCATCACGTTGATGGCGTTGGCGCCGGTATTGGGGTCCTTGCGCAGGTCGAGGAAGGTCGCGATCGACTCGGCGTTGGGATTGCGAAGGTTGATCGGGTTGAAGTCGAACTTCATGAAATACAGCAGCGGCAGCCCGGCGACGACGAGCAGCAGTGTACCCACCACGATGATGACGCGATGCCTTTCGAGGAAATCGTCCACCGGCGCCAGAAACGCATAGCCGACCGGTTCATTTTCGCCGGGCGGATTGAGCAGCTTCAGCATGGCCGGCAGCGCCGTGATGCTGGTCAGGAACGCGATCAACATGCCGGCGCCGGCAATCTTGCCGAGTTCGGAAATGCCCTTGTAATCGGTCGGCAAGAAGCACAGGAAGCCGGCGGCGGTCGCCATCGCGGCGAGCGACAGCGGAACCGCCGAACGGCTCGCCGCGCTCTCCAGCGCGAGCGCCAGATTGTCATTCTTGAAGCGCTCGGAACGGTAGCGGACACTGAACTGGATGCCGAAATCGACGCCGAGGCCGACGAACAGCACGGCAAACGCGATCGACAGCAGGTTCAGCGATCCCACCATCATCAGGCCGACCGCGGTCGTGAGCGCGAGCCCGATGAACAGGTTCACGAATACCGCAAAGATGATCTTCCCGGAATGCAGCGCCATCCAGAGGATCGCAAGCACGATGATGACGGTCACGACGCCGTTGAGGATCGCGCCATCCTGCACGGTCGCATACTCTTCATTCGCGATCGGAACCGGCCCGGTCAACCGCACCCGCGCATTGTATTTGCCGGCAAAGTCGAGATCGGTCGCCGCTTTCCGGATTGCGTCGGTGGCGTCCTTGCCGGGCTCCAGCGCCTGATAGTCGAGCTTCGGCTTGAATTCTATAAAGGTGCGGCGGTCGGCATCCGTCAGTGGCGTTTCGCTGACGAGCTCACGCCAGGAGAACGTGGCCGTCCCCTTGTTCAGGACATCCTCGACGGTCTGGCTGATCAGGTTGAACGGCCGCTCGGCATTGTCGAGCTTGACCTGTCCGCGCTTGACGCCGGCAAGCCCGGTTTCAAGCGCGCCGGTCAGGCCGCGGATCGATGGATCGCCCGCCATGATTTCGATCAGCGGCGCGGCGGCTTCGAGCTGGCCGGCAACCTTGCCGACTTCCTCTACCGGCAGGAACAAGAGTCCGTTCTTTTCGAAGAAATCGCCGGAGCCCAGCGGCTGCACGGACTCGAAATTCGCGTCACCGGCCAGTTTCGCAGCCAGCGCCTTGCTCGCGGCGCTGGCAAGCTCGGGTGTCGGCGCCTCGACCACGGCCAGGATCAGCTTTTCGCGGTCAAACGCGCGTTCGAACTGATTGTCGCGCTTTCGCCAGTCAAGATCGGGCGAAATCAGCGTGTTGATGTCAGTATTGATGGCGAAATGCTGGGCAGTATAGAAACTCGCTCCGACCGCCAGAAGCAGCGAAACGATGACGACGAGAGTGGCAAACCGCGTACAGGATCTGACAATGGCGACGACAAGACTGGTCAGCACTTCGTTTCTTTCTAATTCTCTAAGGAGAGCTGGGCGAAAACGTCCGCTGTCTAGCTGAGTTCCCAGAGCCGATCTAATGTTGTTTTGGTCGGCTGCCGAACGGGTTGAGTCCTGCTCGTGGAGCCGACCGGGACGGACAGGGTGTTTGGAGGGCGGTATACCCCGTCCGGACGGACAACAAAGTGACGAACCGGTGAGCCACACACCGCCTGAAGAAAGCGTTAATGGTATTAAATTACCCTCTTCGCGGTAACCATCACACGATGCACCTTTTCCAGCCGCACATTTTTTGACACATAGTCCTGCGCTTCCATCTACTTGGGTGGGGACTACCAGTGGGTTCCGGTCATGGTGCGGATTTTGCAAAATCCGGATGTGACCGGCTGCACGGAGACTTTTGGGTGAACTTGCGAATTCTGTACCTGGTGCAACAAGCGTAATGGACGTCCCATGGAAGTGTATCTAGCGCAGCCCCGCGGATTTTGTGCGGGTGTCGTGCGTGCCATCGAAATCGTAGAGCGTGCGCTCGAAAAGTACGGTCCGCCGGTCTATGTCCGGCACGAGATCGTGCATAACAAGTACGTGGTCGAAAGCCTCAAAGCCAAGGGCGCGATCTTCGTCGAGGACCTGTCGGAGGTTCCGCCGCTGGCGGTAACCGTCTTCAGCGCCCATGGCGTGGCCCGCAGCGTCGAGGAAGAGGCCGCCGCCCGCGGCCTGCCGGTCCTCAATGCCACCTGCCCCCTGGTCACCAAGGTCCACAACCAGGGCAAGCGGTATATGTCCAAGGGCCGTACCCTGGTACTGATCGGCCATGCCGGCCATCCCGAGGTCGAGGGAACCATGGGCCAGGTTCCGGGGCCGGTCCTGCTCGTGCAGAACGTCGACGATGTGGCTGCACTGACCCTACCGACCGACGCCCCGGTGGCCTATATTACCCAGACCACCCTCAGCGTGGATGACACAAAAGACATAATAGCGGCTCTTCAAGCCAAATTTACAGATATTCAAGGCCCCGACATCCGGGATATCTGCTATGCGACACAGAACCGCCAATCTGCGGTAAGGGACCTTAGCAAGCTGGTGGACGTCATTTTGGTGGTGGGGGCCGCCAATAGTTCCAACTCAAACAGGCTCCGCGAAATCGGCACCGAGGTCGGCGTCGCGAGTTATCTCATTGCCGACGGGAGCGAATTGAACCCCGATTGGCTCAAGGATGCAAAGGCGGTCGGCATAACGGCGGGCGCATCGGCGCCCGAAGTTTTGGTCGACGACGTGATCGAGGCATTGAGGCGTATCGGACCCGTCAAGGTATCGGTGCTTCCCGGCCGGGAGGAAAACATCGAGTTTCGGCTTCCCGCCGAACTGACTGCGGTCTGATCTACTTCAGGATTTTAAAGTCACGAACTCAGTCTGGGCCTCCGGGCCCTGACCCAAGTCCAGAAAGAAAATCTCCCAAATGGCAATACCGTTCTTCAAGGAAATGCGTATCGGCGGCTATCTCATCAAGCAGAAGCTGCTTGGCCGGAAACGATATCCGCTCGTGTTGATGCTGGAGCCGTTGTTCCGTTGTAACCTCGCCTGCGTCGGCTGCGGCAAGATCGACTACCCCGATGCGATCCTCAACCGCCGGATGACGGCGCAGGAATGCTGGGATGCGGCCGATGAATGCGGTGCGCCGATGGTGGCGATCCCCGGCGGCGAACCCCTGATCCACAAGGAGATCGGCGAGATCGTACGTGGACTGGTGGAGCGCAAGAAATTCGTTTCGCTCTGCACCAACGCGCTGCTTCTGGAAAAGAAGCTCGATCTGTTCGAGCCGTCGCCCTACTTGTTCTTTTCGGTGCATCTCGACGGCTTGAAGGACCACCACGACAAAGCGGTGTCGCAAAAAGGCGTTTTCGACCGCGCCGTTTCTGCGATCAAGGCCGCGAAGGCGCGCGGCTTCACCGTCAATGTCAACGCCACGATCTTCGACGGCCATCCGGCGGAAGAGATCGCGAAATTCCTCGACTTCACCACCGAACTCGGTGTCGGCGTCTCGATGTCGCCTGGCTATGCCTATGAGCGCGCGCCCGACCAGGAACACTTCCTCAACCGCACCAAGACCAAGAAGCTGTTCCGCGACGTGTTCGCGCTCGGCAAGGGCAAGAAGTGGAACTTCATGCATTCCGGCTTGTTCCTCGACTTCCTGGCCGGCAACCAGAACTATGAGTGCACGCCCTGGGGCATGCCCGCCCGCAACATCTTCGGCTGGCAAAAGCCCTGCTACCTGCTCGGCGAAGGCTACACCAAGACCTTCAAGGAGCTGATGGAAACCACGGACTGGGACACCTACGGCACCGGCAAGTACGAAAAGTGCGCCGACTGTATGGCCCATTGCGGCTACGAGCCGACCGCGGCCAACGCCGCGCTGACCAACCCGCTGAAGGCAATGTGGGTGGCGCTGAAGGGCGTTCGCACCACCGGCCCGATGGCGCCCGAGATCGATCTCTCCAAGCAGCGTCCGGCGCAGTACATCTTCTCGTCGGAGGTGCAGAAGCGGTTGTCCGAGATTCGTAAGGACGAAGCAGCAGCTGCCGCCGCCAAGCAGAAGCAGCAGGAGAAAGAAAAGGCTTCCACTGCCGCTTGAGGTGGAATGAGGCGAAAGATTGCGAGCCCCGGTTCAGGTGAGCCGGGGCTCTTTCTTTTGCAATCTCTCAAACCGTCACGGCACGATCGCCAGTTCGCCCCTGGGTTCGCAGAAGCAGATTTTCAATCTCCGCTGCGCGCCCGGCGCTGAGCGTGCCGCGCTCGACCCCGAGAGGAACATTGCGAAGCGCCAGTTCGCGATACAACGCACCTGAAGCAGGAAAGCGCGCGTCCAATGCTTCGAGATGCTTGAGGATCGTTCCGACGTCCCCGCGCGCCACGCACCCGCCCATGCCGTTGGCCAGTCCCCCGTCGAGAACGGCCGCAACCGTTCCCCGCAGCAGCGGCGTCATGGCGCGCAGCGCGTCCGCCTCGCTGACGCCAAAACTCTTCCAGAGTTCGACGCCCTCCTTGAGCAGCGCGATCAGGAACGGACCGACATAGTAGGCCGAGGCGTGATAAAGCGGCCGCACGCCAGCCGGCAGCGCCAGCGGTTCGCACCCGATGCTGGTCGCGAGCAGTTCCAGGTCGCACCTGAAATCAGGTTCGGCTTCGATGCCGACGGTGCATCCGCGCAGGCCTTCGAGCGCTACGTCTGGATTGGCAAACATCTGCATCGGATGAAATCCGCCAATCAGCGCACCTACAGATTTCGCGTGATCCAGCGCCGCCAGTTCGGTCGCTCCGCTGCAATGGACGACGCGATGACGCGGCTCCCAGCGCAAATCGCGGCAGACCGCCAGGATCGCGTCATCGCTGACCGTCAGGAACACCAGGTCGCAGATGTCCACGACCCCTTGCGAATGCGTCATCGGCCGGGCCGACGGAACCCGCGATCCCAGCAGCCGCCCCGCATCGGGGCCGCGATTATAGAAGGCCGCGACATTCAGACCCGCGCGGTCAAACGCCGATGCCAGCGTTTGCGCAACGCGGCCAGCGCCGATGAAGCCGATTTTCCACGCTGCTAGCGCCGTGCTCATTGCGCATAGCTCGCATCGATGCGGTCGAGCCTTCGCCGCAGCGCCGGCCATTCCAGCAGGCCGTAGCCGGCCTGCAGATTCTGCGCCGCTTGGTTCATTACCGGATTGGTATCCCGCTCATTGTCCAGCGTGATCTCAGTGCCGGCGAAGCAGGTCACCGTGTTGCCGATCGCCAATTCGGTCGGCGCGTGCAGCGGCCTTCCGCAGCCGAGTGCGTCGATCTGGATCCGGCAGGCCTGTTCCAGCCAATAGATGGCATTGAACGCCTGCGGGACCGTATTGCCGCAAACCAGCAGGCCATGGTTACGCAGGATCAGTACGTCGTTCCGGCCGAGATCGGCGACGACACGGTCGCATTCGTTCCGATCGATCGCCGGTCCCTCGAAGTCGTGGTAGCCGATCCGGCCGTGAAACCGCATCGCCGTTTGGGACAGCGGAAGCAGCCCTTCGGCAAGCGTGCTGACGGCCGTGCCTGCCCTGGTGTGGGTATGGAGGACGCATTTCACATCCGGCCGCGCGCGGTGGATCGGGGCATGCAGGTAGAAGCCGGCCACGTTGACATTGTAGCCGTGGTCAGGCTGCAGCAGGGTTCGCCCCTCGATATCGATCTTGACGAGGCTCGAAGCGGTGATTTCCTCGTACAGCATGCCGTACGGATTGATCAGATACTGGTCGTCATGCCCGGGGACCTGCGCACTGATGTGGTTGTAGATCAGGTCGGTCATTCCATAGAGCGCCACCAGGCGATAGCACGCCGCGAGATCAACCCGCGCTGCCCACTCTTCTTCCCCCACGGCAGCGCGGATGTCGTTGACGAGGCGAATTTCGGTTTGAGGCATTTTTCTCGCCGCGACCGCGGCCCCTTAATGCTGAATGACGGTGGCACGCTCCACGATCCGCGCAAGGCTTTCCGACGATGGAAGCGCGCCGAAGACGTGCGTCCCGTCCATGCCCAGCCTGGATCGCACGAACAAATCAGCAGCATCGGCATCGCCATGCTGCAACATCTCGGCAGCCTGCAACGCATGTGCCATCCGGGTGACAAGTGCTCTCGCATGCCCATCGTCGGGATATTGTGCCCGCAACCGATCGGCAAGTTCGTCCGCGCTTCTGTCGTAATTCCGGTTGAGGCCTCTGCTTATCTGCAACTCGTAGATGAAGGCGTCTCGACAGCGTGCATCCCGTTGCATGGCGCGCAGAACGTCCATGCACATCATGTTCGAGGTGCCTTCCCAGATCGAATTCAGCGGCGCCTCGCGGTAAAGGCGCGCGATCGCATTTTCCATGATGAAACCATTGCCGCCGTGCACCTGCAGGCACTCGTAGGTGAAAGCCGGCGCGCGCTGGCAATTCCAGAACTTCATCACGGGTGTCGCGACCCGCGCCAGCAGCCGTTCGTGCTCGCTGGTCGCCATGCCGTCGGTGGCCCGTGCGATCCGCAGCGCGCCGAGCATCGTCGCCTCACTCTCAAGCGCGAGGTCGGCAAGCACATTGCGCTGCATCGGAAGTTCGGACATCGGCTTGCCGAACGCCGTTCGGGTTTGCGCATGGTTCAATGCCAGACTCAAGGCCTGCCGCATCAGCCCAGCGGAGCCGACCGCAAAATCCAGTCGCGTCAGGTGAGCGTGCGACAGGATTTCCCTGATGCCGCGTCCCTCTTCACCAACGAGGATCGACCAGGTGTCGTGGTACTCGATCTCGCTCGAAGCGTTCGAACGGTTGCCGCACTCGTCCTTCAAACGTTGAATGAAGATGCGGTTGGCGCTGCCATCCGGCAGCAGGCGCGGCACGAACAGGCAACTGACGCCGGATTTAGTCCGCGCCAGCGTGTAGAACCCGTCGACGACCGGCACCGAGAAAAACCATTTGTGGCCGGTGATCGCATAGATCTCGCCGTGCGCACCGCTTTCGATGAAGCGTGCGGTGGTCTGGGTTTCGCGCAGATCGGAGCCGCCCTGCTTCTCGGTCATCGCATAGCCGATGACTGCCGCACGCTTGGCCTCAATCGGAAGACGCCGCGAGTCGTAATCCGCCGCCAGCGTTCGCTCGCGCCACGTCGCAAATTGCGGCTTACCGGAAAATCCGGCAATCGCAGCGTAAGCCATCCCGGTCGGACAACCGACGCCGTTCTCGATCTGATTCCAGAGATAGCTCAGGCCTGCGCGCGCGAAATGTCCGTTTGGCTCGCGCGTCGACCAGGCCAGACTATGGACCTCGCTCCGGAACGCGAGTGCCATCAATTGATGCCAGGCCGGATGAAACTCGACCCAATCATTCCGGTTGCCATACCGATCATGGGTCAGCAGTTTTGGTTCGTGCTCGTTGGCCAGTCGCGCGGCCTCCTGCACGGATTCGCAGCCGACGTGGGCGCCGAGCACCGAGAGCCTGTCCGTTGCCCATGGCGCGATCTTGGCGACCAGGCCGCTCAACGCCTGATCGCCGTCGAACGCGTTGAAGCCGAACGACGGCCGCGCCTGATTGCAAACTTCGTGGGTCGCAAACCGGCCTGTTTCCGTGCTCGTGAATGCAACCGGCTGAAGGCGAGCGTTCATGCGGAGACTTTCGATACGAGCATCAGTTCGGGCGTAGCGCTGCGAAACAACATGCGCGCGGAAAGTCCTGCGATCGCTTGCGCGATTCGCTTTGCCGCATCGGAATCAGGGGCCGCTTCCGGCGCCAGGGGACCGACCAGGGCTTCCATGAAGGCGCCGGTCACGCAGGAAGCCGCGACATTCGTGTCGATCTCGACGAATTCGCCGTTGGCGATGCCGCGCCGGACCAGCCTGGCGATCTGATCGGCAAGCGCTGCCCGGTATTTCAGGCGCGCCGCGTCGATCTCCGGCTCGCACGGCTCGGCGATCAGCGCGTAGGCCAGGCGGCGGCCGCGCATCGCCCGCATCGAGAAGGTGTAGATCGCATCCACCAGACATTGCGACGCAGACCCCTCCGCCTCGGCGATCGCGGCGACCACGGCCACCTCGCGCTCGGAGACCAGGCCAAGCACTTGTGCGTACAGGTCCGCCTTCGAGTCGAAGTAGCGGTACACGCTGCCCGTAGCCACCCCTGCCCGTGCAGCAATCAGGGCGATCTGGGCATCCTTCCACCCGCTTAGCGCCACGGCGTCCTTGGCGGCATCCAGGATGCGCGCCTTCGTTTCCACGAGCTGATTGAGGCGAACCGCGGCGATTGCCATAATGAACCTTAATTCATGAATGCAGGATCATAGTTCATTTTCTGTCGAATACCGCGCCCTGTCAAGTTCCGGCGAATTTCTACGGCGGCCGACGAAGTTCGACGATTAGCGGGGCGATGGGATGAAAAATGTCATCGGCCTATGCACGCCTTCAGCGCGAGGCCGCCAACCAGCACTCCGATTCGGGCGGGCTGAAGCCAATCCGAATTCGGAAGCCGACGCGGGAATCAGGTCGCCGCGGTGGCGAGCCCTTCTTCGCCGTGCAGGAAGCCGCGGCAGCCGCGCAGGGAGCGCAGCGCGCGATTAAAGTCGAGCCCGGTAGAAACCAGTGCCCGCAGCGTGGTGGGATTGCGCGCCAACCCGCGCAGCACCTTGCCGAGATCGATGTCGCCGTTCGGCTTGATGGCGCTCTTGGCTAGCGCTGGAAGCGCCCGGGTGGCGGGATCGGAGATCACGCGCAGCGCTGCGAACGGCAGGCCGGCCTCGGCGGCATAGGCAGCGGCAATATGACTTTCCATATCGACCGCGGCCGCACCTGTCTCCGAATGCAATGCGGCCTTGCAGGCGGTCGCCGCGATCACGCGTTCCACGCCGGCCAAGCCGCCGCGGACCACTCGCCGGCGACGCAGCGCCGCGCGGGCAATCAGTTCTTCGTTCAACGCCAGGCCAGCCAGAAAACGGGTATCACCGGCCAATACCTCGGTCGCCACGACCACGTCGCCCGACTTGAGCGAGGGGTCGAGCCCGCCAGCGACGCCGAACGAGATGACCCCCCTGAAAGTGGTAGAATCCAACGTTGCCAGCAATGAGCGCAGCTGCTGCGGATCGCTCGAACTGCATATGACGATCATGCCGGGGCCAGCGGCAATCCGGGCCTCCTGCACCAATCCGGTAACGATCAAAACCGGACGCGGATCATTCGAATTGCGATCAATCGAACTGTCCACGATCGCGGCGGCCCCCGCCCCCAAAGTCACATCCCGACCCCTACCACCCTGCTATTGGTGCTACTCAAATTCCGGTACCGCGCCAGCGCCCAGAGCGGAAAGAACTTTGCGTAGCCATGATAACGCAAATAAAACACCCGCGGAAAGCCTGTAGCCGTGTAACGGGCCTCGTCCCACAGCCCTTTCTCGGTTTGTGTGGCTTTTAGGTACTCCACGCCGCGCACTACGGCCGGACTATCGACTTCACCGGCCGCCATCAATCCAAGCAAGGCCCATGCCGTTTGCGAGGCGGTCGATGGCGCGTCCTCGAATCCCTTGTAATCGAGACGATAGCTGACGGCGTCCTCACCCCAGCCGCCGTCGCTGTTCTGAATCGATACCAGCCAATCCGCCGCCTTGCGGATCATTGGATCCTGGTGATCAATCCCCGCGGCATTCAGTGCGCACAGCACCGACCAGGTGCCGTAGATGTAGTTCAAGCCCCAGCGGCCGTACCACGACCCCTCCGCGAGCTGGGTGCGGCGCAAATAGCCGATCCCGTCCGCAACCGCCTTGCTGGTCTCGGCGGTCTCGCCAAGCTGCGCCAGCATTGAGATGCAGCGCGCGGTGACGTCCTCGGTCGGCGGATCGAGCAGCGCGCCGTGGTCCGAGAACGGGATGTTGTTCAGATAGTATTCGAGGTTGTTGACGTCGAAGGCAGCCCAGCCACCGTCGCGACTCTGCAGGCCCTCGATCCACTCGCGGCCACGAGCGATCGCCTCGTCGTACTCGTTGTTGCCCGATGCGCGGCGCGCCCGATCCATCGCCATCACGACGACGGCGGTGTCGTCGAGATCGGGATAGTGCGCGTTATTGTACTGAAACGCCCAGCCGCCAGGGCGGACGTCGGGAGCCTTAACCGCCCAGTCGCCCTTGAGATCGAGCACCTGCCGCGGCTTCAACCAGTCGAGCCCCTGCTTCATCTTCTTGAGGCTCTCCTCGCCGCCGGCTTCCGTCAGCGCGTGGCAGGTCAATGCCGTGTCCCACACCGGCGAGACGCAAGGCTGGCAATAGGCCTCCTGCTCGCCGATCACCAGCAGCTTGTCGATGCCCCTGCGGGTCACCGCGCGCGGCGGAAAATCGGGTCCCTTGCCGAGCGCCTCGTACATCATGACGATGTTGGCCATCGGCGGATAGATTGCGCCCATGCCGTCCTCGCCGTTCAGCCGCTCCTCCGTGAAGGCAAGGGCCGCATCGATCGCACGCTGCCGCAGCTTGTTCGGAAACAGCGGCTCGACGACGCGCAGGATCTTGTCGAGCGCGCTGAACAGCGTGAACCAGCCCCAGCTTTGATGCGGCGCCTTCGGCGTCAATCCGACCGACTTGGGATCTTGCAGGAACAGTTCGTCGATGCCGACGCCCTTCGGATTTTTCGCCTGTGGCTTCAACGCCGCCATCACCATCAACGGCACGATCGTGGTACGCGCCCAGTAGGAAATCTTGTTCAGGTGGAACGGCGACCACATCGGCAGCAGCATGATCTCGACCGGCAGCACCGGCACCGCGCGCCAGGTCAGCACGCCATAAAATGCGAGCAGAAACCGCGTAAAGACGTTGACGCGGGCAGCGCCGCCGTGGCTGTGGATCGCCTCGCGCGCGCGCACCATGTGCGGGGCATCAACAGAGTCGCCGATCATCTTCAGCGCAAAATAGGATTTGACGCTGGCGCTGATGTCGAAGGGGCCGTCCTGCACCAGCGGCCAGCCACCGTGACTGCCCTGCGTGCGGCGCAGATAGTTGGCGATCTTGGCTTCGAGTTCGCCGTCGACGGGCTCGGCGAGATAGTGACGCAGCAAAACGTATTCGGACGGAATCGTGCTGTCGGCCTCCAGCTCGAACACAAAGTGTCCGTCGGATTGCCGGTAGCCGAGCAGCGCCTCGGTTGCCGACGAGATGCTCTTTTCCAGCGCGACAGGGTCGACTGCCGCGGCGGGTGCGACTGCAATTTTTTTGTCTACGGAAAGCATGCGCTAGACATCCCTCTAATCGCGGCCCGGTTCTGTGAACCCGGTCACGGAAACGTCCGATCAGGCCTCAAGGCCTCGCCAGAACCAGATCGGCGGCGCGGTCGCCCGACCGGATCGATCCTTCGATGGTTGCCGGCAACCCGGTATCAGTCCAGTCGCCGGCGAGAAACAGGTTTTTGAACGACGTCACCGGCCCCGGGCGCAGCGCGTTCTGCTCCGGCGTCGCCTCAAACGTCGCGCGGCGCTCGCGTACGATCTGCCACGGCGGCAATGCGGGTTCTCCCGGCAGGCCGCCCGCCTTGCAGACATCCCGCCAGATCGCCAGCGCGAGTTCTTCGCGCGGCTGATCGACGAGCCGGTCGCCATTGCTGATGGTGACCGACAGCCGCTGCGGAAACGCGAACAGCCACTCGACGAGGCCCCCGACCACGCCAAGGATCGGCGCGGCATCGCGCGGCGGATCGAAGCGAAAATGCGCGTTGACGATGGCGCGGAATTTCGACGGCGTCTTCAGGCCCGGCAACAGTGCCGCTGCGGGGCGCGGCGGCACCGCCAGCACCACGACGTCGCTGGAGCCGAGCGCGATCGTGTCGGTGCCGAATTTCAGTTCACCTACATGGTCGCCGGTCATTGCGAATTCGCGCAACTCGTGGCCGAACTGGATCGACGCGCCCTTGTCCTGCAACAGCTTGATCGCTGGTTCGACCAGAACCGCGCTCAGGCCGTCGCGCGCAATCAGCGGCCGGCAGGCCTGACCGCCGGCCAGCAGCGTTTCGCGCACGATCGCGCCGGCGAGACCCGCCGACCCCTCGGGCGGATCGACGTTGAGGGCGGCCAGCAGCAGCGGCTGCACCAGCCGGTCGTACAGCGTTCCCTTGCAGGGAATCGTGTCGCCGACCAGCTTGCCGGTGCCTGCCCAGACAAGAGGCGCCAATGCCAGATAATCGCGCAGCCCGGTATCGGGGACGCGCCGCGCCTCGTCGAACACCCAGATCGGCAATTTGCCGTCGCCGAGATCGAGCTGCCAGCGCTGGCCGGTCGTGATGTCGACGAACGGAAATTGCGCCGACTTCGGCCCGACCAGCCCCGCCTCGGTGCCGATCGACCTGGCATAGGCCAGCGCATGACGGTTGCCCGACAGCAGCAGATGGTTGCCGTTGTCGATGGTGAGGTTGGTGGCGGCGTCGAAATAGGACCGGCAGCGGCCGCCGGCCTGCTGCGTGGCCTCGTGGACGTGCACCTTATAATTGGCGCTGGCCAGCCGGACGGCCGCGGAGAGGCCGGAGACGCCGGCGCCAATGATATGAGCGTTTTTCTGCATCAGATGATCGCGTAACGGAGAAGGATGCCGATCTTCGCCCATTTGTGGACGCGGACCGGCTCACGCGGCGCGGCAAAGCCCCTCGCCAGTAGCAGGTCCAGGATCGCGCGGTAATATCTCGACATGATCCGCGGGGCGCGCACCTTGCGCCGCGAATTACGCTTCATGATCTCGTCGGCTTTTTCAAAATGCTTTTTTGCACGCTCGGCGAGCGGCAGGCAAACTTTCGGCAGCGCGCGATCGGCGGTCACCCGGTTGGGATCGTCGGAGGTGATGCCGGCGAGCAGCAGGCTCTCGCGCGGCAGATACAGCCGGCCGAGGGTGGCGTCCTCGTCGATGTCGCGCAGGATATTGGTCAATTGCAGCGCGCGGCCGAGATGGTGGGCGAGCTGGATGCCGTCGTCTTCGGGCAGGCCGAACACCCGCACCGAGAGGCGCCCGACGGCGCTGGCGACGCGATCGCAATAAAGATCAAGGGTTGCAAAGTCCGGCGCACGGATATCCTGCGGCACGTCCATCTCCATGCCATCGACGATGGCGAGAAAATCCTCGCGCTTGAGGCCGAAGCGTTTCACCGAGGCGGCGTAATCCTGCACGCGCGGCGGGGGACTTCCGTGATATAGCGCATCGATGTCGTCGCGCCATTGCTGCAGCGCCGCCAGCCGCTCGGGCCGCGGCCCGTCGGAGTCGGCGATGTCATCGACCTGCCGGCAGAAGCTGTAGATCTGAAACATCGCCTCGCGCTGGCTGCGCGGCAGGATGCGCATCGCGGCATAGAACGAACTGCCGGAGGCGGTAGTGCCGTAATCTGCGTCGGCTGCCGCCGTCTGCATCGTCATGCGCCGGCCGCCGGTTTTACCAGGGGATGCCGTCCCGCGGCACGCCGGATCATTTCGCTGATCATGCCGCCGATGCTCTGTGCGAGCAGTTCGGGCTTGCTCAGGTGCACGCGCTCGCTGAGCGGATCACGCACCTTCAGCATGCCGACGATCCTTTCCGCAAACGCCTGGATCACGGCCACCTCCAGCCCGAGCCGGAAATCCCTGATCTCGGCGCTCAGCGGCTTGCCCTCACCGAGCAGCGTTTCGGTCCGCACCGCGAGCGTCTGCAGGCACTGCAACAGCGCCGGCTGCGACTTCGCCTCGCCCAGCATCTCGACGGTGGCACCGCTGGCGGCCAGCGCATCGCGCGGCAGGTAGACACGGTTGAGATTTTTGTAGTCCTTGGCGCAATCCTGCAGGTGGTTGTTGATCTGCAACCCCGCGCACAGCGCATCCGATGCAGCCCAGGTCGAGGTGCTCTCGCCGTGAACGTCGAGCATGAAGCGGCCGACCGGCATGGCCGAATAGCGGCAATAGTGAATGACGTCGTCCCAGTTCTCGTAGCGCAACTTGGTGACGTCCATCCGGAACGCGATCAGCACGTCGAGCGCGTGGCGCGGCGCCATCGCGCGCTCGGCCAGCGCGTGCCGCAGGTTGACGGCCTCCTTCTGCGTGTCGCCCTTGCCCAGCAATTCTGCCTCAAGCAGGTCGAGATATCGCAGTTTCTCGTCCGCACTCAGCGTCGCGTGATCCGCGATGTCGTCGGCCGTCCGGACAAAATTATAGTAGCTCAGGATCAATGCCCGGTGACGCGGATGGATGATCCATGACGCGACAGGAAAATTCTCGTCGCGATGGGTCTTTCCGGATCGCAGGTCGCTCGCGCTGGTCATCAGGAACTGGCTTCACTCATCGGTATTTGGCGGCATGCGCCAATGCTCGGCGGACGCGAGGAAATCGCGTGCCCCATATAGGGGAATACGCCGCCAAAACCAATGCTATATGGGCTGATTAGCCCCGCCTGTGACGCGCGTCATAGAGCCGAAAACGGCTCTTTCGCGGGCGTTAACGGGCGTAAGCCCTGTCTTATTGCCCGTTGTTCTTCAGAACCTGATCGCAGGCCGTGCTGATCTTGGCGCGGTTCTCCTTGAGGCAGGCCAGGATCGTGAAGTCGCCCTGGTCAATGACCGGACGGCAGAACTTCTGGACGTCGCGGGAACAAGCCTTCTGCTCTTCCGCCGTTCCGCCGCGTGATTGCTGCTGAGCGAAGGCCTCGCTCGTGGCCGCGAGCGACAACAGGGTGAGTGCAAGGAGAAATTTACGCATCGTATTCCTTCATTTCAGCGGCAAGAAATCATGTTCCCGACTGCACGTCGGCATCGCCGGAACGGACTTGTTTGGATGAGCCGGCACCGCGTAACGCAGCGACGCCTTGAGGACAAGCATGGCAATTGCGGCCAAATTTACGACGATCTCAGCACGTTAAATAACCGACTGATATTTAACGTGTATTTTTGTCACACCCGCGAAAGCAATTGGCTGTTGCGGACGATGCGGCGCATAGCTAGATGCTGCGCCACGGGACTGGTGTTTACGGTTGATTCATCTTTGGCCCCCGCGGCCTCCTATCCTGCCGCTATCGCCGAAAACAGCGTTCCGTCATTTGAACCTAAGATACTGCGGACGCACTAAATCTTCGATGCGACGAGACGTATCTTGCAGAAGCGGCGTCCATTTCAGGGGAAGACTCACGATGAAACTGTTTGGTTCCAGCTTGTTCGGTCAGGCTCTCGCAGTGGCTGGCATCGGTGCCGCGCTCATGTTGTCGGCCTCTTCAAGCCATGCCCAGGCGGGAGGCCCTTTCGCCGGCTTTGACGGAAACTGGAGCGGTACCGGGACGGTCGCGCTTTCCAACGGCACCACCGAGAACATCCGCTGCAAGGCAGACTACAAGGTCAACGCCAGCGGGCTCGGCCTGAGGCAGAACTTGCACTGCGCCAGCGACAGCTACAAGTTCGATCTCTCCAGCGACGTCACCAGCCAGGGCGAGCGGATTTCGGGCAACTGGAGCGAAAAGAGCCGCAATATCTTTGGCAATCTGCAGGGCACCGCTGGCGGCGGCCAGATCGAAGTGTTCGTCGAGGCCTCCGGGTTTGCGGCCAACCTGAATTTGAAGACCAACGGCAACAAGCAGTCCGTGCAGATCGACTCCAAGGGCGAGATTCGTGGCGTCAAGATCACGATGACCAAGACCTGATTGCCGGTCTTTCGAAAGCATGCAAAAGGCAGCACCCCGGCGCTGCCTTTGAATCAAACGAATTTCCAGCGCCAGCAGGCGTCGCCGCGATCGCGACGTTCGGTGACGTCGATGCGCATGAAGCGATCATGCGCCAGTGCCGCCCCCACCCACAACTCGTTCCAGGCATCGAATACCGCAGGCGACAGCGCCTGCCGTTCCGCCATCAGGCGCCATGACGTCTGGCGCACGGTCGCATTCGAATCTTCCAATTGTAGCTCAGCATCGTCGTCCTGACCGCGGGCCAACCGGGCAAAGGCTTTGGCAAAACCCGCCGCACCCGCTTCCACGCCGCCCAGCAGCCGCGCCACATCGTCGAACGTATGCATCCCGACGAGCCGCGCCGCAGCGCCGGCGAGATGGCCGCCCTCTTCCGGCCCGAGTACGGTGATGGTTTCCGGCACGATAGAGGTGACGTACTCCATCGCATAGTTGCGCAGCACTTTCTGCAGCCGTTCTTCCGGCCAGGTGGTGTCGGGCAGGCGCGGCGTGAGATCGGCGCGGAATGGCGGGCAGCGCTCGCCGGGAGAAAACTGCAGCCGCTCCTCGGGCGCGAGATCGCGATCCCACTCCTTGTAGTAGCCCTCCAGTCCCGGCTGACCGTCCACGGTCTGCCCGGTGCAGACGAATCCGAGCCTCGGATTGCCCAGCAAGACGCCGTTGTTGGCGTGCCATCCGCGCAGCATCGCGCGCGATACTTCCGACGGGATGCCGCAGATCGCCGTACCCGACCAGATCCAGCGCGGCGGCGGGTAGCGCACCCAGGCCTTGGTGTCGCTCTCGTAGACATACTCGACCTTCACGCCGCCGACCTGGTTCGACAGATAGTGATATTGGGCGCACGCCACCGCATGCGGAAGCTGGTCGAGCCCGAGCTTCCTCAGTCCGGGCAGAAAGCGCGCCAATTGCTGTCGGCGAAAAGTGCGAAATACCACGTCAGCGGCGCGCGGTGCACCGGCCCGCGACGCCAGCATCAGGATGAGCCCGGTGAGATAGGCGTGATAGATGTGTTCGATGGCGCGGTAGGCGGCGACATCCGCCGCAGGGCGAACAGCTGATCCTGCAGACGTCATTCCTCAGCCCCTCTTCGGCTGCCGTTGCCCGGCAGCCCTTGTTTTCAGTGCCGCAGCTATTCCACAGGCTTGACGTGACTGACGCCGCGAATCTTTTCCGACAGGTTGATCAGGAACATCGAGGTCGGCCGCAGGATGAAGAGATCCGCGACCAGCGCCATGATCATCGAGAACGCGCTGAGCCACCCGAACAGCCGCAGCGACGGCAGGTCGGAGAATACGGTGACGACGAGGCCGCAGGCCAGCACCACCGTGGTCAGGATCAGCGCCGGGCCGACCAGCACGGTGGCGCGCTCGACCGCGAGCGCCGAGCCGATCCCGGGCTTGTTCTCCAGCCGCAACCGGTTGAGGAAGTGGATGGTGGCGCTTAGCCCTAAGCCGAACGACACCGTTAGCGCGACCACGCTGGCGAATTGCAGCCCCTCGCCCATGATCCACAGCACCGTGCCCGATGCCACGACGGGAAAGATGCCGGGCAGGATGCAGGAGAGCATCACGACGACCGAGCGGAACGCCAGGCCGATAAAGACCGCCACCAGCAGGAATTCGATCGTCAGGCCGTGATTGAGTTTCTGGATCATGTTGGCGCTGTTGCGCGCGGCGATCGCCGACAGTCCGGTGACCGCGATCTCGAAACCGGGATGCTCGGCCCTCACCTTGTCGAGCGACTTGTCGAGCTTGTCGATCACGGGAAGGATTTCACTGGAATCGAGATCGGGAACGCGCCCCGAAACCACTACCGCATCCTGATCGGCCGAGATGAAGCGGCGAACCAGATGCTCCGGGATGACGCTGACATATTGCTTCAGCGTTTCGACGTCGCTGCTGCCGGCTTTCTCGGCGAGCCAGCGGCGCAGGGTTTCGAGCGACCAGACGTTGCCGACACCAGCGGATTTTTCAACCATCGCATGGACCTCAGCGATGATTTTCAAGGTATCCGGCGCATAGAGCGAGGTGCCCTTAGGGAATTCGATCAGGACGTCGATCGGATTGGCGCCGGTGAGCTTGGCGTCGAGGCGGCTCGATGCCGCTACCGCCTGCCGCTTGTCCGGCACCTGATCGGCGAGCCGGTAGCGAGGCTCCAGCGTGGCGTAGATGAAGCCGAGGCCGGCGACGAGCAGCAGCGCGAGCAGACTGAACAACCCGGGGCGGCTGACCATGCGCACCGCGATCCAGTAGCAGAAATTGCGCAGCGCCTGCACGCCGGCATCCGCGCTCTGGAACTTTACTGCAAATACCTTTTCGTTTCGGACGAACAGCACGCCGAACACCGGCACCAGCGACAGCACCGCGACCAGCGCGATGATGGTGGCCGCAAGGCCCGCCTCGCCGAATTTGCGGATCAGTTCGGAATCGGAGAATTGCAGGGCGATGAACGAAATACCGGCCGTGCCATGGGTCAGCACGCAGGCCGGTCCGACCACCAGCACCGCATTGGTGAAGGCGGTGAACTTGTCCTGGCCCGCGATCAGGCGGTCGCGCGCAGCGAAGGTGAGCTGCATCGAGTCCGAGAAGCTGATGACCATGATGAGCGGCGTCATCACGTTCAGGAACATGTTGAGATTGAAACCGGCCCAGCCGAGACCGCCGAGCGCGAGCAGGATCGCAATGATCGGCGGAAAGGCCGCAACGACCATGAACGATATCTTGCGGAAGAAAATGATGGCGATGATGCAGCCGGCCAGGATGCCGAGGACGTTGTAGGTCAGCCCGTCGCGCTTGACCGCATTGCGGATCTCGAGCTGCATCACGGGGACGCCGGAGAGCTGGGCGTTAAGACCGCTGCCGGCAAGATCATCGGCCATGATCTTGCGCATTTCGCCGACGACCTTGCCGAGATCGTTCGAGGAAACGACTTTCGGCTCAAGCGACAGCACGATCAACGCCAGCGTGCCGTCCTCCGACAGCAGCTTGCCTCTGATGATCTCGTTGGCTTTGACGGTCTCGATGAACTTGGCGTAGGCCTCGCCTTGCGGGAGTTCGGGCGGGAACAGCGCCGCCGGCAGCTTGCCGGGCTCCGGTGCCTGGCGCGCCGAAAACAGCGACACCAGACCGCGCACGCCCTCGACCAGTTGCAGGTCGGTGACCATGTCGCGGATCTTTTCGAGGTTCTCGCGGGCCATCAGCGTCTTGCCCTCGACCACGACCAGCACGTCGAACTCGGTCGCAGGGAAGCGTTTTGTAACGGCCTCGTACTGCTTGTAGTCCTTGGAATCGGAGCGGAACAGCTGGCTCAGCGAGTCGTCGATCTTGATCCGGTAGATCCCGAAGATCGCAGCCACGATCAGCACGGCCAGAACGATCATCGAGAGGATCGGCGCCTTGACCGCGACCAGCCCCATGCGCTCGAGCCCAAAGGCGATGCTCTTGCCGGGCGGCGGCGGCTCCTCGATGGCTTCGACGTGGACGCGGCTTTCGGAATTCTTGTCGAGCATACCCTGTCCAGTTCTCACGTCGGCCTGTTCGCGCAGCTTGGTTTTATGCAGTTTGGTGGCGCTAATGCGGCTTTGACAGCCTTGTCCGATCGGCGCTAGCCATTGAAATCACGCGGTAAATTAATCGGCGCCGTTTTACAGGGCCGAACCCCATCCGGCAAGCGCGCCCAGGGAGGCAAATCGACACCAAGGGGACGAAAAGGCGTCAAGTCTCGGATTTGCCACACCCACGAGCCCCGGCTGAGCGCGTTCCGGTGGACACAGCCAGCACCTGCCACAACGGCGCGGCACAACCAATTTCAGTCAAATCTTCGGGAAACGGCTGCTGCGTCCGACGCGATGCGGCGATCAGTCCTTTTTCGCCTCCACTGCCGTTCCGGCGAGCAGCACCGCCTTGAACGCCGCATCGAACAGGCCGCGATACTGGCTGGCATTGACGTTCGAAATATGCGCGGTGTCGCGGAAATTGGCCTGACCGTTACGCACCAGATAGCAATGGTCCTGCTCGCAGACAACAGATTGCGGGTCGACCACCACGAGACGCGGATTACCCCGGTAACGATCAAGGACGTGCGCAATCTCATCCCGCAAGGCGCGCATGGCAAGCGCGGGGCTGGCCTCGACCTTCCACTCCTCAATAGCCCTGCCCGCGCGGATCTGATTTTCGATCCACCGCTGCGGCAGGTCGAAGCCAATGTTCAACAACGGCATGATGAGCACGACGGTCTTGCCCGCGGACAGCAGGCTGTCGACAAGAACGGAGATCTCGAGCGCATTCGTCCAATTGCTTCCGAGCACGACGATGCGCGGCCCGGTCGGCCCCAGCACGAAGTCGAGCGTGCTGCGGTTGAATTCCCGGCACGGCCGCTCATCGCGGGCGTTTCCCGCGGCATCGTCGATAAACGCCCTGCACGCGTTCTGGGTCGCGATCAGGCCATGTATCCGATGGGCGTGCGCCGCTGCGGAAACCGGATCGAGATACTGGTTGGCAAACGAATCGCCCCACAGGATGGCGGAAAGCCCTTGGGTCGCCTGCTCGCTGCCGAAGCTGCAATAGGTCTCCGTCGCCTTCTTGGTAGAGTTCGCGTTTCGGAAACACTCGTCCCGCGGCGTGCTGGTTCTTCGCGCGAGTTCGGCAGGCAACAGATATTCCGGCAGCCTGCCCGGAAACCCCTTGTTGAGAAAAGTCAGCGACACGAAGGCCGCCAGCGACGCGAATGCGACGGCCGAGCCACCCAGCAGCCTGCGCGGCGTCCAGAAATCCCGGCGAATTCTGAATGGCTGTTCGACGTAGCGGTAGGAAATCGCGCCGAGCGCCAGCGAAAGCAGCACCATCAACGTCTTCTGTGCGGCGCCCACGCCATACCCGCGCAGGGACAGAAAGCTCAAGGCAAAGACCCAGACCGGCCAGTGCCAAAGATAAATCGAGTAGGACCAGTCGCCCACGCGCTGGATCGCGGGCACGCCCAGCAGGCCGCCTTCACGGCTTGCCTGTCGCGCGGCTATGATCATGGCCGAGCCCAGGACCGGCAGGATCGTGAGCACGCCGGGCCATCGCGCTTCGGGCAAGGGATAGACGACGCAGCCGGCGACCAGCAGCCAGCCTGCGACAGCAACGGTCGGTGATTGCAGCCAGGAGGGTTCGGCCATCCCCTCGGATCGCCGCCGGATCTCTGCAGCAGCGATCAATCCGCCCGCCAGCGGCTCCCACGCTCTCGCCTGCAGGGAGAAGAAGGATGATCCCGTCGCATCTTGCTGGCTTGCCCACAGACACCACGCCAACGACAGGACCGCGAAAACCCGCAGCGCGACGATGATCGCATCGATCCCTGACATGGCGCGCAAGGAAAGTCGCCACACCAGGCCAACGATCAGTGGCATGAAGAAATAAAACTGCCACTCCAGCGACAACGACCATGTGTGCAGCAGTGGTTTGGTCTGGGCCGCCATGGCGAAATAGCCGCTATCGCTCTTGAAGGCGAAGTTCGACAGGAAGGCCAGCGCCGACAACGCTTGCAACAAATGCCGCGAATACTCGGCCGGCAAGGTCACGAACCAGCCGGCAACGACGGATGCAATGGTGAGTGCCGCAAGCGCAGGATAGATCCTGCGCATCCGCATCATCCAGAAGGCCCACGGCGAAAACCGGCCGAGCTTCAATTCGTTCAGCACCTTCGCCGTCATCAGGTAGCCGGTGATCACCAGGAAGACATCGACGCCGACAAAGCCCCCGGCAAATCCTGGTATCTGGAAGTGAAAGCCGACGACAGCAACCACCGAGAGCGCACGCAGCGCGTTGACATCGAACCGGAATGCGTCACCGATCGCAGGCGTGCTTGCGGCCGTCGGTGATGCCCCCGTGTTCGCCATCGCTGTCTCTGCCCGCTGCTCGTTCGCTTATATCAGGCGTGAGTTGGCTCACAACGGCGAAGCGGCCGCCTGTCGATCCGTCACCGGTTCAATCGATCGGTCTGGCAGCGATCAGCGCGGTTCCGCTTTCGTCCTTCAACGCCACGCCGGTGATCCCGCGCGCGATGCCCTCGCGCACCAGCCACGCGATCTTGAAGGCGGCCTCATCGTAGCTCAGGCCGGCGCCGTGGATGTTCGAGACGCAATTGCGCTTCTCATCGGTGAGGCCGATGCGCGGCGCAAAAGTGAGATAGGCGCCGAGGCTGTCGGGCGCCGACAGGCCGGGCCGCTCACCGATCAGCATCACCACCATCCGCGCGCCGAGCACGGCCCCGATCTCGTCGCCCAGCGCAACACGCGCGCCCGATGCGATCACCACGTCGCCCAACGAGATTCCCGCCTCCGTCAGGCGCGGCGCGAGGTGGCGAACCAATTCGACGGCGTGGACGTTGACGGCCGCCGGCGAGAGCCCGTCGCCGATGACGATCACCAGGTCGCTGGCGACGCCGCGTTGCCGATCCAGCGCGCGCCTTGACTCCGCATCGAGCATGCGTCCGAGATCGGGACGGCGCAGATAGTCGCGTCGATCGCGCGCCTGGCTGAAAACCTCCCCGGCCTGCAGGCCAAGGCCGGCCAATCCGGCAACCAGATGTCGGGAATCGAAAGCGGTGTGAACGGCGTCGCGTGCGCGGGCGTGGTCGAGCGTGAAAGCAAGCAACGCATCGGTCGGCATACTCGCGCCGGAGCGACCGAGCCCGACGCGCGCCGGCGTCAGCTCCCGCAAGGCTTCGAGCGGGCGGGACGGCGGCGCCGGCGTTTTCATGGGCTTTTACTCGGCAGGGACCGAGGCTTCGCGCAGCCGGATCGAATAGTTCGACGCGTTCTGCTGACCGACTGACGCGGCGCGCGCGAACATGATCAGGTGATGGGCGATCAGCGCCGGGCCGATCAGGCCCTCGATGTCGCCGCGACGCAGCCGGCCGAGCGCGAATTTCCAGAAAACTCTTCTGTAGTCGCCGAGCACGCCGACTTTCCAGAAGATGTTACGTAGCAAAATCAGGCCGCGCTTGATATTGGCCCAGCTCTTCTGCTCCGGCGTGACCGGCACCTTGATCCGCTGCGCATAGGTGTAGTCGCACTGGTACTGGTAGCGCGCGAACAGCTTTTCCGGCTGATAGGCGACTTCCATGCATCTGCGCCAGGAATTGACCACCTGATCGTAGGGCAGCAGAAACTTCACATTGGAGTCGCGGCCGTCGTCGTCATTGACCAGCCGGCCTTCCTTCTCCAGCCGGTCCCATAGCGGCGTCTGCGGCAGCGCCTGCAGCAAATTGATCGTGAGCAGCGGGATCTGCGTCTCCTCGACGAATTGCAGCAGCGCATCGCCGGTTTCCGGCTTGTCGGTGTCGAGCCCCATGATGATGCCAGACACGACTTCCATGCCGTAGGAGTTGATGGTGCGAATACCTTCGAGGATCGGGACCATCATGTTGTGGTCCTTCTGCATCGCCTTCAGCGCGTCGGGATCGGGCGTCTCGATGCCGCAAAACACCGTGACGAAGAACGCCTCGCGCATCTTCTCCAGAATCTCGGGCCGCTTGGCAATGTTCAGCGTCGCCTCGCAGGCCAGCCGCATCACGTAGCCGGTCCGCTTCTGCCATTCGACGAGATGCGGCAACAGATCCAGCGCCGCCTTGCGGTTGCCGATGAAATTGTCGTCGACGAAATAGACCGAGCCCGTGACACCGCATTCGCGCAATTTGTCGAGTTCGGCGATGATCTGCTCCGGTGACTTAAGCCGCGGGTTACGGCCATACAGACCAGGGATGTCGCAGAATTCGCACTGATAGGGGCAGCCGCTCGAATACTGGATGCTGCCGAGGAAGTATTTCTTGACCTCCGCCAGCTCGTAAGCCGGAATCGGAAACTCGGTCATCGGCAGGCGGTCGTTGGTCTTCAAGACCACCTGCTGCTCGGGGCGCGACGGGTCGTGCGCCAGTCGCGCAATCAATTCATTGGTGGCGTCGCCGAGTTCGCCGACATGCAGATAGTCGAACGACGGATAGTAATCCGGACATGCGCTCACCGACGGCCCGCCGATAGCCACCGCGAGGTCGAAGGCATGCGCGCGGCGGCAGATGTCGTTCATCTGCTGGCGCTGGATGTGCATGCCGCTGACGAACACGGCTTCCGCCCATTCGAAGTCATCCCTGGTGGCGGGGCGAATGTTCTCGTCGATGAAGCGGACCGGCCAGTTCTCCGGGAGATAGGCCGCGATCAGCAAAAGGCCCTGCGGCGGCATGAACGCCTGCACGCCGTCGGTCAGGGGATAGGCGTGCTCGAATGTACCGAAAGAGGACGTATAGCGGGGGAACACGCACAGGATACGCCGTACCGTTTCGATGCCTTCAGCTCTCATCAAATTTCCTCAACGCTGGCAGGTATTTAAGCATGACATTGCAGGCTGGGCCAGAAGTTCTTCAACATTGTGGCAGTCAGCTTCAACTCGTTGTGGGTTCAATGGTTGCGCAAAAAGTTCCGCTTCGCGGGGCCACCTTCAGGCGCGGTCAGGCCATCAAGCGCGCGGCAAAATCGGGCAGCAGACCCGCATTGCTCACAAGCCGAAAATCGCCATCCGCGAGGCCGGAGCGCACCAGCCAGTCGTCGAACTCCGGCGCCCGCTGCAGGCCGAAGAGGTCGCGGATATACAACGCATCGTGGAACGAAGTCGACTGGTAGTTCAACATCACGTCATCGGCGCCCGGCACGCCCATGATGAAGGTGACGCCGGCGGCAGCCAGCAGCGTCAGCAGATTGTCCATGTCGTCCTGATCGGCTTCGGCATGATTGGTATAGCAGACGTCGACGCCGAGCGGCAGGCCGAGCAACTTCCCGCAAAAGTGATCTTCGAGACCGGCGCGGATGATTTCCTTGCCGTCATAAAGATATTCCGGACCGATGAAACCTACCACGCTGTTGACCAGCAACGGATCGAACGCGCGCGCCACTGCATAGGCCCGCGCCTCGCAGGTCTGCTGGTCGACACTGTGATGGGCGTTGGCCGAAAGCGCGGAGCCCTGCCCGGTTTCGAAATACATCACGTTGTCGCCGACCGTGCCGCGGCGAAGCGACAGCCCGGCCTCGCGCGCCTCGCGCAACAGCGCGAGGTTGACGCCGAAACTGCGGTTGGCGGCCTCCGTTCCCGCGATCGACTGGAATACCAGATCGACCGGGGCGCCCTGCCCGATCAAGCCGAGCGTCGTGGTGACGTGGGTCAGCACGCAGCCCTGCGTCGGAATCTGCAGCCGCGCAATGATGCCGTCGAGTAGCCGCAACAGTTCACCGATCACGGCCGGATCGTCGCTCGCCGGATTGATCCCGATGCACGCGTCGCCCGATCCCAACAGCAGGCCGTCGAGGATCGAGGCGGTAATGCCCTTCGAGTCGTCGAACGGATGGTTGGGCTGCAGCCGCACGCTCATCCGCCCCTTCAATCCGATGGTGTTACGGAACGCCGACATCGTCGCGCACTTCTTGGCGACCAGGATCAGATCCTGATTTCGCATCAGTTTTGAAACACCGGCCGCCATTTCCGGCGTGATCCCGCGCGAAACCTGCGCCAGCGTTTCGCCGGTTGCGGCGTCTGACAGCAGCCAGTCGCGAAAGCTGCCGACGGTCAGCGACGAAACCGCCGCGAAGCTCGGCGCGTCGTGGCTGTCGAGGATCAGGCGTGTGACCTCGTCGTCCTCGTAGGGGACAACGGCTTCATTGAGAAACTGCTTGAGCGGGAGGTCAGCCAACGCCATCCGCGCCGCGATCATCTGCGCGGCGCTGTCGGCCGCAACGCCGGCGAGACGGTCGCCGGAGCGCGGCGGGGTCGCCTTGGCGAGCAGGTCGCGCAAATCATTGAAGGTGTAGGAGGTGGTATCGATAACTCGGCGATAGACCATGACCGCTCCTGCCCCAATTCCGTGTCCATGGCATGGCGATAGTATCATCGCAGTCGGATCGTACCCGGCCTTTGACCGGAAATCTTGACGACCTCTAGATTTGCGCTGGAATCACACCGTCCATGGAATAGCAAAATCCTCCGACGTTAGCGCTGAAAAACCTCACATCTACCTGAAACGATTATAAAATTCCTATAAGTTGCATATTCTGAATTTTCTTCCATTGAGACATTTTCGATCACAGTTGGCATAATTTGAACATGGCCGATGACGCTTCGCCTTCGCTTCGGAGCGACGCTGTCGCGCGAGGTCAAGCCATTCTTCCGCAACCTGCGCGCCGACTCGGCCGAGCGGCCGCGACGGACCGAAACCTGAGTGGAGAGCATCTCCGGCTCGTGCAGGACGCCGCAAAGTGGACGTGGATCAAGCCACCGATCCCGATTTTTGGGCTTGCGGCCTATGCACAACGGACAGTGGCGAGGAACTTGCCGACCTCAGCCTTGAGACGCTTGTTTTCGCTGGAAAGCAGCTGCGCATTGGTGAGGACCTGCGACGATGCCGCGCCGATTTCATTGGCACCGCGATTGACGTCGGCGATGCTGTTTGCCACCTGGGTAGAGCCCTGCGCCGCCTGCTGCACGTTGCGCGCAATTTCCTGGGTTGCCGCGCCCTGCTCTTCGACGGCGGCTGCGATCGCAGCTGCAATCTCCGAAACCTTGCCGATGGTGCCGCTGATCTCTTTGATGGCAAACACCGAATCCTGCGTCGCCGCCTGCATGCCGGCGATCTGGGTGGAAATCTCGCTGGTCGCCTTGGCGGTTTGCGTCGCGAGCGCTTTGACCTCCTGGGCCACCACGGCAAAGCCGCGGCCGGCGTCGCCGGCGCGGGCGGCTTCGATGGTCGCGTTGAGCGCCAGCAAGTTGGTCTGCTCCGCGATCGTGGTAATCAATTTGGTTACGTCTCCGATACGGTTCGCCGCATCCGACAGCTCCGCAATCCGGGCGTCGGTCTTTTGCGCCTGAACGACCGCTTCGTTGGCGATCCTGTTGGAGTTTGCGACCTGCCGGCCGATTTCGTTGACGGAACTGGCCATCTCCTCCGCGGCAGAGGCGACCGTTTGCACGTTGGTGGAGGTCTCCTCCGAAGCCGCGGCGACGACCGTGGAAAGTTCCTGGGTTGCCGAACTGCTGTTGGTCAGGACAGCCGCGGAGTTTTCCAGTTCTGCGGAGGCGGACCCTACGTTTTCAACGATATTGCCGACGGCCGTCTCGAAGCTTTCGGCCAGGTTATGCAATTCGGTGCGGCGGGCGACCGCCAGTTCGCGGGTCTTTTCCTCGCGTTCCGCAGTCTCCCGCTCGGCCTTGGCGATAGCCTGGACCTTGAATTCCTCGGTCGCACGGGCCATCTGGCCGACTTCATCACGACGTTCGAGGCCGGGAAGCTGAACCTCAAAATTCCCGGCGGCAAGCTCACGCATCGCCGTCGACATCGCCACGACGGGACGGGAAATACTGCGACCGATCAGGAACGAAACGGCGATTCCGGCGAGCGCAACGGCCAGCAGAACGATCATCAGCGTCATTTGCTGTTGTTCGAGCTTGATCCCGGCGCGCGCAATCTCCTGGTCCTTGCTCTCGCTGCTATGCGTGATCAGGTCATCCGCCAGCTTTTCGATGACGGCAAAGCTTCGTTCCGCGCCCTTGATGAACATCAGCGCGGATCCCGCGTCGCCGTCGGCCATCTCGATCGCGTTTTTCGATTGCTTGAGATAGCCGGCAACAGCGGCTTTCAGCTTCTCGAAGGTCTCCGGGCTGAACCCGCCCTTCAAACCTTCAACAGCCTTCAGCGCCTCGGAAATCTTGCCGGCCGCCGCGGCAGCCTCCTTGGCCATCGCGGCTACTTTCTTCTCATCCTTTTCGTTGGCCGCGGTGGCCGCAAGGCGATACAGCCTGGCATGCGCCGTCCACACCGTCGTGGTGAGTTCATTGGCCAGTTCCGATTGCCGCACCGGACCGGACACCAGCGCGTCAACGGCGGCCTGATTCGACCGCAACGTTTGCAACGCGTAGGCGCCTAGTCCGATCAGCACGACGACCAGAAAAGCCGGGGCGAGCTGGACTTTCCACGAAAGGCCAATGTTCTTGATCCAGCCGAGCATATCACCCCTTCAAGGCGGCGATAGCCGCACCACAATGCAACTTATGCGGGGTCAGAGCTTGTAGACGCCCGCGCAGACAGCGGTGTTGTCCACCTTCTCGCAGTACATCTCTTTCGGCTCGACTTTCTTGCTCACCGGATTGACGAACTTATAGTCCTGCCAGAACGATGGCTGCTTGGCCGCCATTTCAACGCGTTCCTTGACGTAAAGCTTGCCGTCGACATCCTGCGCGTCGATCAGGTCCTTGCCGACGAACTTTTCGTTCGAGCCGTGCGCCAGCACCTTGCCGTCAAGCTGGTAGACGACGACGTAGAGATCGCGATCACGGAACTTGCCCGCCTTGTTGGTAAGCTCGGGATACGCCTTTTCAGCTCCCTGCTCCTTGATGAAGGCAACGGCCTGCTTGACCATTGCGACGGCTTCGTCCTTGGTTGCTCCACCATTGGCGTTGGCGGCGCCACCCAAGGCGAGCATGGCTGCCACGGCAGAAATGAACGGCTTTGTTGACCAATTGTTCACGATTGTCTCCCGACTGGCTGGGTTGAACTTGCAGACGCGAGTCCGCGCACGTCAGGATGGCAACAAAAGAACAAACCTTCCGTTAAAGTGCTGATCCGTAGTGCAACTGAGAACGGAACGACCTGACCGGCCGGGCAGCCAATTCCTGGGACGTCCCGAGGTAAAATTCTACCCCACCACCACTACGTCCACCGCCACGCCGAGCTTCTGCTTGCGCGACCCGACGATGATGCCGTCGACCGGCGATACGTCGGAGAAATCGCGCCCGGTCGCCAGCACGATGTGATCGTTCTCGATCATGATGTCGTTGGTCGGATCGAACCCGACCCAACCTAGTCCGTCGCCGCACCAGACCGACACCCAGGCATGGGTGGCGTCAGCGCCCTGCAGGCGCGGCTTTCCCGGCGGCGGAATCGTGCGCAAATAGCCGCTGACATAGGCGGCCGGCAGACCCAGCCCGCGCAGACCTGCAATCATCACATGGGCAAAATCCTGGCAGACGCCGTGGCGCTTCTCGAACACCTCCTTGAGCGGCGTCGAGATCACCGTGGCCTTGGGGTCGTATTTGAAATCGTTGCGGATCCGCCGCATCAGATCGGCAGCGCCCGCGACAATGCCGCCGCCAGGCGGGAAACTCGCCATGGCATAGGCGGTGACCGGCGGCTGCACCGGCACCAGCGCGCTGGCGAACACGTATCCGACCGGCGACTCCGGGCCGAGGCTCGCGGCCTCGAACGCCGCGTCGCGGATATCCTCCCATGACGGGCCGGGCGCTGCGCGTTCGGGCGCTGTGCGCGATACCGAAACGCGCGAGCGCGAATCGATCCGCAGATTGCGATGCGCGGTCTCGATCAGGATGCTTTCGGTGTGGGTACCGAAAAAGTCGCGCCTTACAGTTCGGTCCGCGGGCCGCGGCCGGATCTCCACCGTATGGGAAATCAGTAGCTGCCCGTCGCCCGACTTAGGCTCCAGCCGCAGCGAGCAGCGCGCAAAACTCACCGGGCTTTCGTACCCATAGGTGGTGACGTGACGGATGTCGTAGATCACGCGAGGCCCGTGAGTTTCTCCGGCCGGCTCGCATTGGGCCCGTGCGGGAAATAATGCAGCCCGATGGCGTCGGCGAGATTGAGCAGATCCTGCTCCAGCGCGAACAGGCTTTTGACATCAAGCGTTGCGGCCTCAGCTGTCGTCAACGTCGCTTGCAAGGCCACCGCCAAGCGCTGCGGCCGCTCGATCAGGCCGTGCTCCTTCAGGCTCGGGAGCGCGGCAACATGATCGTTCAACATCGCGACCTGGAACGCGACCGAGCGCGGATTATAGGGATCGAGCACCGCCAGATCCCGCACCGGCGCCAGCGCCGGCCCGACCAGATAACGCGAACGGTAGGTGATCTGGCAATCCACCAGCGTCAGCAGCACATCGAGGTCTTCGTCGCCGGCCTCGTCATAGGCGAATTGCCGCGCGAAACGCGCAGTATTGATGGCGCGTTCGGCGCGACGGCCCATGTCGAGGAAGCGCCAGCCGGCGGCGCGATTCATGTTTTCCTGCGCGAGACCCGCGAGGCTTGCCAGTTCCTGCAGCGTCAGTTCGGCGGCGCTGACGACGCTGTCGTCGTCGTCAACCTGCAAGGCAAGACGGTCCACCATCTCGGTGATGATCTGCCAGGCGTCGGGCGAAAGCCGTTCGCGCAGCGAACTCGCGGTGCGCTGCGCCGATTTTGCCAGTGACAGCGCCGAGCCGAACTTTTCGGGACTCTGCAGTGCCTCGGCGACGACCCTTGCGGGATTCGTCCGCGTCGCCTGCGAGGCGGCGCCCCAGGTCACCAGCAACCGCTGGATGCGTTCGACCGATGGCAGAGCGGTTGGCGATCCCTTGGCGGGATCGCGCATCGGCGCGCCGAGCGCGCGGATCAGTCGCAGCGTCGCCTCGGCGCGTTCGAGATAGCGGCCGAGCCAGAACAGATTATCCGCGGCGCGGCTCGGAACCACGCCGGCGATACGCCGGATACGCACGGCTTCGGCGGCCGGCAGCAGCGTCGACGCCGACACCGCCTTGTCGGAAACGATCCAGACATCCGCCGACCGCGCACCATCGCCCATTGAGACCGCACGGGCATCGGGCTGTTCGGCAATCCGGCAGAAGCCGCCGGGCAGGATGGTCCAGCCATGGGGCGTCGCCGCGGCAAACACCCGCAGCACGAACGGGCGCGGTGTGATCCGGCCCTGCTCCCACACCGGTGTCGTCGACAGCCGCACCAGTTCCTGGCCGACATAATCGATGCCACGATCGGTGATCGCACTTCTGAGCCGGTCGCGCTCGGCCGGCGACAATTCGGCGGCGAGCACGGGACCGTTGCCGAAAAAGCCCGGAACGGACCGGCCGTAAGCCCCCTCGATCGCAAAATCTTCGAGCCGCGACAGCACTTGCTCGCGCGCGGCTTTCTGGCCGCACCACCAGGTCGCGATGTGCGGCATGATCAAATTCTCACCGAGCAGCCGCCGGCACAGGCTCGGCAGGAACCCGAGCAGCGCCCTCGCCTCCAATACGCCGGAGCCCGGCATATTGGCGACGACGACGCCGTTCTTGCGCAGCACGTCGATCAGGCCGGGCACGCCGAGATGCGACGACGCATCGAGCTCCAGGGGATCGAGGAAATTGGAATCGACGCGGCGCAACAGCACGTCGAGCCGCTTCAATCCCGCGACGGTGCGGATATGGATGCGGTCGCCGCTGACGGCGAGGTCGTCGCCCTCGACCAGGAGGAATCCGAGATAGCGCGCCAGCGTGGCGTGCTCGAAATAGGTTTCGCTGAAGGCGCCCGGCGTCAGCAACCCGATCCGCGGCTCGTCGCGATCGGCGCTGGCGCGCAATGAATCGCGAAACGCCTCGAAAAACGGCGCCACCCGCTCGACATTCATCGACTTGTAGAGGTTGGAAAAGGCGCGCGACAACACCAGGCGGTTTTCCAGCGCGTAACCCGCCCCGGACGGCGCCTGCGTGCGGTCGTTCAACACCCACCAGCGCCCGTCCGGGCCGCGGCCGACATCGGCCGCGTAGAGGTGGAGATGGCGGCCGCCGGGCGGTTTGACGCCGCAGACCGCGCGCAGATATTCGTTGCTGCCAGCAATCGCGGCCGCCGGCACCGCACCTTCAGTGACCAGCCGCCCCTCGCCATAGAGATCGCGCAGCACCATTTCGAACAGCTGGGCGCGCTGGGCGATGCCCGCGCTCAGTTGCAGCCAATCGGCCTCGTCGATGATGAGCGGCAGATGGCTGAGCGGCCAGAGCCGGTCGGCGGTCTCGCCGGGCGCGCGATAGGTGACGCCGGCCTCACGCAGATGTCTGTCGGCGGAGGCGAAACGCCGCTCGATATCGGCGGGCGAAAGGGCAGCAAAAGCCTCGAAGAAGCGGCTCCACACCGCGCGGGGGGCACCGTCCTCGCCAATATATTCGTCGGGGATGCCGGGCAGCCGCGCATAATCGCGGGTCCATTGCGCGATCCGGCGCTGGCCCGGACGGGCCTTGCTTTCCTGATTGCTGCCCTGGCTTGCCATTACGATTCCCTAAAGACGGTCACGTCCCCGATTAGATCAGGAGCGACGTCCTCAAGTCGAGCGTCAAGGGGAATTCATTTGTGCGTTCTTCGGGCGGCGGGTCGATTTTGCCGGGGGTGTGGCCGTGGTCCTGAAAGCGAGCCAGGCGCCTTGCTTCCGCCTCATAGGAATTGACCGGCTTGGTCTCGTAGCTGCGCCCGCCGGGATGGGCGACATGGTAGACGCAGCCGCCGAGGGAACGGCCGTTCCAGGTATCAATTAAATCAAATGTCAGCGGTGCGTGAACCGGAATGGTCGGATGCAGCCCCGAGGCCGGCTGCCAGGCCTTGAAGCGGACGGCGGCCACCGCCTCCGCCGATCGCCCCGTCGGGGTCATCGGCATCCGCCTGCCGTTACAAGTCACGACATGCCGGCCTTCGACAAAACCCTCGGCCTTGACCTGCAGCCGCTCCACCGAGCTGTCGACATAGCGCACGGTGCCGCCGGCCGAGCCCTCCTCGCCGAGCACATGCCACGGCTCCAGCGCCTGCCGCAATTCGAGCCCCACGCCGCCATGGTGGACGCGACCGAACACCGGGAAGCGAAACTCGAGCTGGGCCGAATACCATTCCGGCGAGAATTCGTAGCCGGAGTGCCGGAGCTCACCGAGCACGCCCTGAAAATCCTCCCAGAGAAAATGCGGCAGCATGAAGCGATCGTGCAGCGCCGTGCCCCAGCGCACGAACCTGCCTTGCTGGGGTTCGCGCCACAGCTTTGCGATCAGCGCGCGGATCAGCAATTGCTGCGCCAGCGACATCCTGGGATCGGGCGGCATTTCGAGCGCACGGAATTCGACCAGCCCAAGCCGGCCGGTCGGCCCGTCGGGCGAATAGAGCTTGTCGATACAGATTTCGGCGCGATGGGTGTTACCGGTGATATCGACCAGGATATGCCGGAACAATCGGTCGACCAGCCACAGCGGCGCCTCGACATCCGGCGGCGGCACGTGGGCCAGCGCGATCTCCAGCTCATAGAGTCCGTCATGGCGCGCTTCGTCGATGCGCGGCGCCTGGCTGGTCGGACCGATGAACATGCCAGAGAACAGGTAGGACAGCGACGGATGGCGCTGCCAGTACAACACAAGGCTTTTCAAAAGATCGGGGCGGCGCAGGAACGGCGAATCCTGCGGCGTCGAGCCGCCGACCACGACATGATTGCCCCCGCCGGTGCCGGTGTGACGGCCGTCGACCAGAAAGCGGTTGGCGCCGAGCCGGACTTTTGCGGCGTCCTCATACAGGCCGAAGGTGATGTCGACGGCGTCGCGCCAGCTCTGCGCCGGCTGCACGTTGATCTCGATGACGCCGGGATCGGGCGTCACCTTGATCACCTCGATGCGCGGGTCGTACGGCGGTCCATAGCCTTCGATCTGAACCGCGGTCTGCATCTGCTCGGCGACCGCCTCCACCGCCGCGATCAGTTCGAGATAGTGCTCGACCTTCTCGACCGGCGGCATGAAGACGCACAGCTTGCCGTCGCGCAACTCGATGGCGATGGCCGTGCGCACCGGCGTCGGCTTACGCTTCCTGGCTGGCTTCGTGGGCACGGTCCCCTCTCCCTTGTCCACGAATTCGTTTCGCGGATTCATCGGATCATCTTCAACGATGTAGGGATATTCTTCGGGAGGGATGCTCATTAGCGACGACATCGGCAGTCGCAGCCCAAGCGGCGAGTCGCCCGGTATCAGGAACAGATGGCCGCGCCGCAACCGCCAGTGTTCGCTGATCCAGCCCGGGCCGTCGTCGCCCGCATTCTGGACCGGCAGCACGAAGCCGCTGATCTGGTTGAGCCCGGTGTTGAAGACGCGCGCCATCCGCGCGCGCTCTTCCGCATCCGCCAGCCTGGAATCTGTCGGGTGGACGTTCACTGGCAAGGAATCTTCCTTCTGCAACCAGTGCACGGGATCTTCATGGGCCGGCAACACATACCCGGCATCGAGACCGAGCCGCTTCGCGACACCTTCGATCAATCGCCTGCCGTCGTCGATCGACGCCTTGCGCGGATCGTCGATACCGGCGATCAGCCCGGCATTCTTCCAGATCGGAACGCCGTCCTTGCGCCAGAACAATCCAAAGGCCCAGCGCGGCAGGCTTTCGCCGGGATACCATTTGCCCTGCCCGTAATGTAGCAGCCCGCCCGGCGCAAAACGGGCTTGCAGCTTTCGGATCAGCTCGTCGGCCAGCGCCTGCTTGGTCGGCCCGACGGCGGCAATGTTCCATTCCGGCGATTCCAGGTCGTCGATGGAGACGAACGTCGGCTCGCCGCCCATCATCAGCCGTACGTCGTCACGCCTGAGATCGGCATCGACCCGCTCGCCGAGCGCATCGAGCCGCGCCCAGGAATCGTCGGAGAACGGCCGCGTGATCCGCGGCGCCTCGCGGATGCGCTTGACGCTCATCTCGAAGCCGAATTCGACATTAGCGAAACCGGCACTGCCGGAGATAGGCGCCGCCGAACGGTAATGCGGCGTGGCCGCAACGGGGATGTGCCCCTCGCCCGTCAACATGCCCGAGGTAACGTCGAACCCGATCCAGCCTGCGCCGGGCAGATAAACCTCGGCCCAGGCATGCAGATCGGTGAAATCGCTCTCGACCTCGCGCGGGCCTTCGACCGGATCGATGTCGGGACGCAACTGGATGAGATAGCCGGAGACGAAGCGCGCCGCGAGGCCCAGATGGCGGAAGACATGGATCAACAGCCACGCCGAGTCGCGGCACGACCCGGAGCCGGCGGCCAGCGTCTCTTCCGGTGTCTGGATGCCCGGCTCCATCCGGATAACGTAGCTGATCTTCTTTTGAAGCTGCGCGTTGAGGTCGACCAGGAAATTGACGGTGCTGTCGGCCTCGCGCGGAATCTCCTGCAGGTACGCTGCGAACAGCGGCCCCTGCTCCGCGGTGGCGAGATAAGGTGCAAGCTCGGTCTTGAGATCGTCGCTATATTCAAACGGAAAACTGGTGGCATAGCCTTCCACGAAGAAGTCAAACGGATTGACGACCGTCATCTGCGCGGTGAAGTCGACTTCGATCTTGAGTTCGGTCGCCTTCTCCGGAAATACGAAGCGCGCCAGCCAGTTGCCCTGCGGATCCTGCTGCCAGTTCACAAAGTGATTGGTTGGCGTGACCTTGAGCGAATAGCTCAGGATCGGCGTGCGCGTATGCGGCGCCGGGCGCAGGCGAACGGTTTGCGGGCCGAGATCGATCGGTCGGTCGTATTTGTAGTGCGTGACGTGGTGTAGTGCGACGAAGATCGACACGGACCGGAGACTCCAGCGGCTTTTTTGAGCAGAACACCGCTCCCGGACGGGATCAAGCACTAACAACGGGCATGGGATGCCCGAAGAGAAGGCGGGCGGTTATCCTGGTCCTCCCCTACGCCGCGGAGGTGAGCCGCTGCAGGAACCCGGAAACTTCGCGCCGGAGTGTCTCCACTTCGCCATGAACGCGCTCCGAAGCGCGGTTCACGCGCGACGCCACCCGGCCGGTATCGGCTGCGGCCTCGCTGATACCGGAGACGTTGGCCGAAACCTGCGAGGTGCCGGCGGACGCCTGCTGCACATTGTGCGCGATTTCGCGCGTTGCCATTCCCTGCTGGTCGACCGCCGACGCGATCGTCGCAGTGATCTTGTCGATCCCGGCAATAGTCTGCGTAATCGCCTCCACGGCGGCCACCGAGGCCGTCGTCGACTGCTGCATCTCGGCGACCTTGGCGCTGATTTCCTCGGTCGCCTTCGCGGTCTGATTGGCAAGGCTCTTGACCTCGGACGCCACCACGGAGAAGCCGCGGCCGGCCTCTCCGGCCCGCGCCGACTCGATGGTGGCATTGAGCGCAAGCAGATTGGTCTGTGCTGCGATCTCGCTGATCAGGCTGACCACATCGCCGATCCGTGCCGCCGCGCCGGCAAGGCTGCGAATTTCGCTGCCGGCCCGGTTGGCTTCGCTGACCGCGCGGCTGGTGCTTTCCGAGGACGATGCGACCTGGCGGCCGATCTCCGCGATCGAGGAGGCAAGCTGCTCGGCAGCGCCGGCAACCGTCGCGACATTGGTCGACGCGTTACTCGACGCGGTGATTACGCCCGCCGTCTCGCGGCTGGTCTTTTCCGCCGCCGCCGCCACCTGACCGGCATCGGCCTCGAGATCGGTCGCAGCGGCGCCCAGGCCGCCGGCGATCTCGTCCAGATGCGTGCCAAACTGTTTCGAAAGATCGGCGATCTCGACCACGCGCCGACCCAAACTGTCGGTGCCCGAATTGATGGTCGCCGCCGAATGGCGGAATGACCCCGGCAATCCTCGCACGAGGATCTTGCGGAAATGCTTGCCCCGGCTGGCGTACTCCATCGATGCGGAGGCCTCGCGGACAAAAGCATCGGTGATGTCGAGCATGTCGTTGACCGACTTCTGCATCGCCCCGAGCCGGCCCGGCTGACGCTCGCCGAGAATACGGGCCTCAAGATCGCCGGCCGCCGCCTTTCGGCAGACCTCGGCGGCTTCCCTGATCACGGTCAATCCTCGGCGCTGGATCAGTATACTGTATCCGAGCAGCAGCGCGACGGCACCCGACAGCGTTGCGGGCACCGCGGTAAACCGGTCGGCGGCCAGGAGCAGCGCCAGTTCTGCAATCGCGAGCAGGCATGCGAGGCCAACTGCGGCTTGCGCTCTAGAGAGAGAGCACGAATTCATCGTAGGCAAGCCCCTTTTGCTTGAGCAGACCGTGCATCATTTCAGAACCGGCGCGCATCCCTTCCTTGGCGTTGGCGTGCCGTCCCTCTTCCTCGCGCAGCGCCTTGTAGATCGGCTTGATGCATTCGATCGGCGCACGGTCGGGTTTGCGGCGGTTCGAATGATAGCCGACGATATTGCCGTGCTGGTCGAAGGTCGGCGTGACGTGCGCGAATACCCAATAGTGGCTGCCATCCTTCGCCAGGTTGACGACATAGGCGAATATCTCGCGTTTGGACTGCAGTGTGTCCCACAAGAGATTGAAGACGCAGCGCGGCATGTCGGGATGCCGGATCAAGCTGTGCGGCGCGCCGATCAGTTCCGTGTAGGAATACTTCGCCATGCGAAGGAAGATATCGTTGGCGTAGCTAATGCGGCCCTTGGGATCGGTCTTCGACACGATCAGTTCTTCTTCGCCGAGCAGAGCTTCCACGCCGGTGGGCCGCACCTTGGGCAACATGTCCAGCTTAATCCTCGCGCTGCGTCGGCGTCAGTGCCCGCATCCGCCGTTCCTACTGGAACAGTCCTTAACCATCCGTGAGTTAGCCATGCAGATTGACCGCATCCCGTAGTTGCGCGGGATTTGATCCAGATCAATGCGGCCTGCGCGCGAGCCGACGACGCAGCAACGGTGGCGGCTACATCGTAGCGCCGAGCACCCAAGGCGCGAACTCCGCGCCGCCGAAATCAAAACTCTCGCTCTTGGTCGGCTGGCCCGATGCGGTCTTCAGCATCAGCTCGAAGATGCGCTGGCCGCATTGCTGCACGGTTTCCTGGCCGTCGAGGATGGTGCCGCAATTGACGTCCATGTCGTCTTCCATACGCTGGTACATCGGCGTGTTGGTGGCGAGCTTGATCGACGGGGCCGGCTTGCAGCCAAATACGCTGCCGCGGCCGGTGGTAAAGCAGACGAGATTGGCACCGCCCGCCACCTGCCCAGTCGCCGCGACAGGGTCGTAGCCGGGCGTGTCCATGAAGACAAAACCCTTCTTGGTAATGGGCTCGGCGTAGTTCAGCACATCTACCAGATTGGTGCTGCCGGCCTTGGCCATCGCGCCCAGCGATTTCTCAAGGATCGTGGTGAGGCCGCCGGCCTTGTTGCCGGGGCTCGGATTGGCGTTCATCTCGGCGCCTTCGCGCTTGGTATACTCCTCCCACCAGCGCATCAGGCCGACGAGCTTTTCGCCGACTTCGCGGCTGACCGCGCGGCGGGTCAGGAGATGTTCGGCGCCGTAGGTTTCCGGCGTTTCCGAGAGGATCACGGTGCCGCCATGGGCGACCAGCAAATCGCTCGCAGCACCAAGTGCCGGATTGGCCGATACGCCGGAATAGCCGTCGGAACCGCCGCATTGCAGCGCCACCGTCAATTCGCTGGCCGGAACCGGCTCGCGCCTGACCTTGTTGGCGTCGGTCAATGCCTCCTTGACGAAGGCGATGCCGGCTTCCACCGTCTTGCGGGTGCCGCCGACTTCCTGGATATCCATCGCGCGCAGGCGGCCGGCCAGCTTCTGTTCCTGCATCAGGCCGCCGATCTGGTTGACCTCGCAGCCCAGCCCCAGCACGACCACGGCCGAGAAATTCGCATGCCGCGCGTAGCCGCCGAGCGTCCGTCGCAGCAGCGCCAGCGGTTCGTCCTGCGTCATGCCGCAGCCGGTCTTGTGGGTCAGCGCCACCACACCATCGACATTCGGGAAATCGGCGAGCGGATTATCGCCGGTAAAGGGATTCTTCTTGAACATGTCGGCGACGATGCCGGCGACATGGGCGCTGCAGTTCACCGAAGTCAGAATGCCGATATAGTTGCGCGTCGCCACCCGGCCGTCGGCGCGGCGGATGCCCTCGAAGGTCGCGGGCAGATCGAAATTCGGCACCGGCTTGACGTCGACGCCATAGGCATAGTCCTTGGCGAAATCCCCCATGCCGCAGTTTTGCGTGTGTACGTGCTGGCCCGGCGAAATCGGCGTGGTGGCGAAGCCTATAATCTGGCCATAGCGGCGCACCGGTTCGCCCACCGCGATCGGCTTGATCGCTACCTTATGCCCCGCCGGAATCCGCTCGGTCGTGGTGACCCCGTCGGCCACCGCCATGCCGGGCGGCAGGCTCGAGCGCGCGATCAGCACCCCATCGTCGGGATGCAGGCGAATAACGGGGGCCGGGGTGGTCATGGGAGTATCTCCTTGAAGGCGAATGGCGAGTAGCGAATGGTATTGATCCAGTCGCTACTCGCCACCCTATTCGCTACTCGCTATTCACGCGCTCAGGCTTTTCCGCCAGCATCCTTGCGGGTCTGGTTCACCTGCATCCGGGCGTAGGCCGACATCAGGCCGACTTCGTTCGACAGCGTCACCAGCTTGAAGCCCATGTTGATGGCGCGCGCAGCGCCTTCCGCGCCGGAACAGTGAATGCCCGGATTAAGGTTGCGCTTGCCGCACTCCTTGATGATCTTCTCGTAGATCTTGAGGATTTCCGGCTCATCGCCGTCGAGTTTCGGCGTCAGGCCGTAGGAGAAGCGGAGATCGGACGGGCCGACATAGACGCCGTCGATGCCCTCGACGTCGAGGATCGATTCCATGTTCTCGATCGCGGTCTTGGTCTCCATCATCGGCAGCAGCACGATCTCGTCATTGGCGGTCTGCTGGTACGAACCCGCAGTGCCGTACATGCCGGCGCGGATCGGGCCGTTTGAACGGGTTCCCTTCGGCGGATATTTGGCGAACTGGACGAGGTCCTTGGCTTCCTTCGGGGTGTTGATCATCGGGCAGATCACGCCATAGGCGCCGCCGTCGAGCACCTTGCCGATGATGCCGGGCTCGTTCCAGGGCACGCGGACCATGGGGGTGACCGGGTGGCCGTTCATCGCCTGGAAGCACTGGACCATCGAGAGATAGTCCTGCACGCCGTGCTGCATGTCGACGGTGACGCTGTCAAAGCCGCATTGCGCGATCACTTCGGCGGAGAAACCCGACGGGATCGCGAGCCACGCATTCACCACGGCCTTGCCCGAGGCCCATACTTTCTTGACGTTGTTGGTTGTCATTGATCGCTTTCCCTTTGTGATCGTTGCGATTGTTGGAGTTCACGGAGTTGATCAGCTGGCGGCCCGCTGGATGCTGGCCTCGCTGACGCCGACCTCGCGGGCGGTATTGACGATCGCTGCCCAGGTGTCGTCGGGCAGCGGGACACCGTTCTTGGTGCGCTCGGCGCGGGTCTTGCGTTCGGGATCGCCAGGGACGAGCACGCTCTCGACGCCGGCAATCGGCTTGGTCTGGCGGATGAAGTCGGTATAGCGCGAGATTTCGCCGTCGAAATAGCCGGTCGTGTCGATCACCTTGGGGTCGACATAGAAGGCGAGCATGCCGTTGGCAAACTGCCGGTCGCCCGACGTCGCGCCGGTGCCGGTCAGCGCGCCGCCAAGCAGTTCGCAGATGAAGGCCAGCCCCGAGCCCTTATGCTCGCCGAAGGCGCGGATCGCGCCCGTTCCCGCGGTGTGATCGCGCGGCCCGTCCTTGGTGTGAGGACCATAGAGGACGGTCGGTTCTTCGCTCAGCGTACCGTCGGCATCGACCAGCGCGCCCTTCGGCAGCTTCTTGCCGCCGCGGCTCGCCACCAGCACCTTGCCTTCGGCGACGACCGAAGTGGCGAAATCGAGCACGATCGGATCCTGCCCCTGGCGCGGAATGCCGACGCAATAGGGCGCGGTCGAGAGCCGCTTCTGCACGCCGCCGAACGGCGCCACCAGCAGCGAGCCGGCGGCGTTGACGAAATGCACCGACACCAGCCCTTCGGCGGCGGCCATTTCGGCCCAGTCGCCGACGCGGCCGATATGCCCGGCGTTGCGCAGCGCGACGGCCGACAGCCCCGCCTTCTTGCACTTCTCGATGCCGGTCCGCACCGCGAACGGCGTCACGGTCTGGCCATAGCCGAACTTGCCGTCCACGACAGCGAGCGACGGCGTATCGACGACGATCTCGGGGGTCTGGTTGGGAATGACGTTGCCTGTCTTCTTCCAGCGTACATAGACCGGAACCCGGATCACCCCGTGGCTGTCATGGCCGGTGAGATTGGCGGTCGTGAGATAGGTCGCGATCCGCCTGGCTTCCTCGGGCGAGGATTCCGAATGCGAAAAGACCTCGGCGACGAAATCAATCAGATGGTTGGCTTTGATGGTGACCATGTCCGGATTTCAGCCTGTCCTTGCAACGGGGCGCACCGACCGTCAGCGGCGAACCCCAACACTCCCGCACCGGTTTTCATGACCGGCTTGATCAGTACTTTGACCGAAAATTCGCTCGCGTGTCCACCATTAGACAAATGATTGCAATCATTTGCGCGGCCGTTATGCGCACGGCCGGTAGCATCATGCAGATTTGTGATTACTCATCTGCCCCGGCGTCGCCCTCGCCCGCCACGTCCATCGCGGCCAGGCTACGCTCGAGTTCACCGAGCATGTCCTGCAGCTCGCTAAGCTTGCGGGCGCCGTAACGCTGGGTGATCTCCGCATAAATCGCTTCCGAATTCGGCGCGACGGCCTCGATCAGTTTCAACCCCTTGGGGGAGATCGACACCACGCCGCGGCGCAGGTCGGCCTCGGCGGTCCGGCGTTCGATCAGGTCGCGCGCCTCGAGGTCGCGCAAGATTCGCGACAAGCTCGGCCCCAGCAAAAAGGCGACACGCGCGAGTTCAGTCACCTCAATGGTGTCGACCGCCGTCAGTGCCCGAAGAATTCGCCATTGCTGTTCGGTCAGGCCGTGGCTGCGCAAGGACGGACGGAACTGCCGCATGACCGCTTCGCGGGCGCGCAGCAACGACATCGGCAGCGAACGGGAGAACTCACGCATCGGCGCGCGGCGCGGTTCGGGCGCTCCCCCCGGCTCCGAACGCGATCCGTTCGACGATTTCTTGTCTGCCATCTTCAATCGTCCGCCATCAGAGAATGAGCGCTTTCGAAAAGATTAAAGTTTTGCGCCGCAACAAGCATCAAATGACTTTGCAGCATACAATTTAACATGTTAAGCAGATTTTCACCCACGATGATTGCTGAAGCAGCCGGACGCCATGGCCCTTTCCAAAGACGATATCCGAAGCGCCGCCGAGCGGCTCGATCAGGCCGAGAAGACCCGCCAACAGATCCGGCAGCTTTCGCTCGAACATCCCGCCATCACGATCGAGGATTCCTACGCCATTCAAAAGGCCTGGGTCGAGATGAAGGTCGGCCAGGGGCGCGTCGTCAGAGGCCACAAGATCGGCCTGACTTCGAAGGCGATGCAGAGTGCGCTCAACATCGACGAGCCGGATTCAGGCATCCTGCTCGATGACATGTTCTTTGCCGACGGCGGGCTGGTGCCGTCGGACCGCTTCATCGCCACCCGCGTCGAGGCCGAACTCGCCTTTGTGATGAAGTCGCGCCTTGTGGGACCGGACTGCACGATCTTCGACGTGCTCAACGCGACCGACTTCGTGGTGCCCGCGCTGGAGATCCTCGACACACGGGTCGAGCGGATCGATCCGCAGACCAAGGCGACGCGAACGATTTTCGACACCATCGCGGATAATGCCGCCAATGCCGGCATCGTGCTGGGCGGCCGCCCGATCCGGCCGATGGACGCCGATTTGCGCTGGATCGGCGCGCTGTGTTTCCGCAACGGACAGCTCGAAGAGACCGGCCTGGCGGCCGGCGTCCTCAACCATCCCGCCACCTCGGTGGCCTGGCTCGCCAACAAGATTGCGCCCAATGGATTGGCGCTGGAAGCCGGACAGGTGGTGCTGGCCGGCTCGTTCATCCGCCCGATCGAAACCCGCAAGGGCGACACGATCCAGGCGGACTATGGCCCCTACGGTTCGGTGAGCTGTTACTTCGCCTGATGCTTTAACTTGGAGCCATCGCCCCATGCCGCACTTCACCATTGAATATTCAGGCAATCTCGATCGCCATGTCGACATGGGCGCGGTGGTGGAACTGGTTCGCAAGTCGGCCGTCGACACCGGTATCTTTCCGCTTGGAGGTATCCGAGTCCGCGCCGTCAGATGCGAGCACTACGCGATTGCCGACGGCCAGAAGAGCCTGTCCTTTCTCGCCATGGTGCTGCGGCTCGGCGAAGGCCGCGACCTTGCTACCCGCAAGAAGGCCGGCGAGCATATCTTCAAGGCGCTGTCGGCCCACCTCGATCCGGTGTTTGCCAAGGAAAAGTTCGCGCTCTCGTTCGACATGCAGATCAACGACAAGGAAACCAGCTGGAAACGCAACAACATCCACGAAGCTCTGAAAGTGGAGGCTCACAATGGATAAAGGAACGCCCAAGGACGGCTTTCAGGCCAACCGCGACCGCGCCGCCCCCCTGCTCGCCAATTTAAAGAGTGAAGGCATCAGCCATCTGATTAACGGCAAGGCCGTCCCGTCTTCTACGGGCCAGACATTCGAGACCGCCTCGCCCGTCGACGGATCGGTGCTGGCGACCGTCGCGCGCGGCAATGCCGAAGACATCGACCGCGCGGCGACGGCGGCCGCTGCCGCCTTCAAGTCCTGGCGCGACATGCCGCCGGCAGCGCGGAAGAAACTGTTGCATCGCGTGGCCGATGCGATCGAGGACAACGCCGACGACATCGCGGTACTCGAATGCATCGACACCGGCCAGGCGCACCGCTTCATGGCCAAGGCCGCGATCCGGGCGGCGGAGAACTTCCGTTTCTTCGCCGACAAATGCGCTGAGGCAAGAGACGGGCTCAACACGCCGAGCGAAGAGCATTGGAATATCTCGACCCGGGTGCCGATCGGCCCGGTCGGCGTCATCACGCCGTGGAACACGCCGTTCATGCTGTCGACCTGGAAGATCGCCCCGGCGCTGGCTGCCGGCTGCACCGTCGTGCACAAGCCGGCCGAATGGTCACCCGTCACCGCCGACCTGTTGGCGAGATTGGCAAAGCAGGCCGGCCTGCCCGACGGCGTTCTCAACACCGTCCATGGCATGGGCGAGGAGGCCGGCAAGGCGCTGACCGAGCATCCCGCGATCAAGGCGATCGGCTTTGTCGGCGAGAGCGCGACGGGTTCGGCGATCATGGCGCAGGGCGCCCCTACCCTGAAGCGCGTCCATTTCGAACTCGGCGGCAAGAACCCCGTGATCGTGTTCGACGACGCCGATCTCGACCGTGCGCTGGATGCCGTCGTGTTCATGATCTACTCGCTCAATGGCGAGCGCTGCACGTCGTCAAGCCGGCTGCTGGTTCAGCAAGGCATCGCCGACAAGTTCATCGACAAGCTCACGGCGCGGGTGAAAGCGTTGAAGGTCGGGCACCCCCTCGACCCCGCCACCGAAATCGGGCCGCTGATCCATGAACGGCATCTGGCCAAAGTCTGCAGCTACTTTGATATCGCCCAAAAGGACGGCGCCACCATTGCAGTCGGCGGCAAGCGGCACGATGGTCCGGGCGGCGGGCATTACGTGCAGCCGACGCTGGTGACCGGCGCAACGGCCAAAATGCGGGTGGCGCAGGAGGAAGTGTTCGGCCCGTTCCTGACCGTGATCCCGTTCAAGGACGAAAAAGATGCCATCGAGATTGCCAACGGCGTGCAATACGGCCTCACCGGCTATGTCTGGACCGGCGACATGGGCCGCGCGCTGCGCGTCGCCGATGCGCTGGAGGCCGGCATGATCTGGCTTAACTCCGAAAACGTCCGCCATCTGCCGACGCCGTTCGGCGGCATGAAATCGTCCGGCATCGGCCGCGACGGCGGCGACTACTCGTTCGACTTCTACATGGAAACCAAGCACGTCTCGCTCGCGCGCGGGACGCACAAGATTCAGAAACTGGGAATTTAACAACGTCCGTTATTCCGGGGCGGCGCGCAGCGCCGAACTATGATGTGCAATTGCACATCAGAGAATCCAAGCCTGCCGGGAAAATGGATTCCGGGTTCAGCCCTGCGGGCTGCCCCGGAATGACGAGCGAGAGTGAGGAAACCACATGCCCGTTCCGACACACATCTTCGATCCCCCCTTCAACATCATCCGCTGCAGCCACGCCGTGCTCGATGTCGTCGACCTCGGCAAGAGCCGCGCGTTCTACGAAACCACCGTCGGCTTGCATGTCGAGGACGCCGACGACAAGACCGTGTACCTGCGCGGCAGCGAGGAACATCAGCATCACTCGCTGGTGCTGCGAAAGGCGCCCGTGGCCGCCTGCAGCCGGCTCGGATTCAAGGTCGGCAATGACGGCGATCTCGACAACGCGGCGAGCTTCCTTTCCGAGAACGGCATCACCTACGCCTTTGCCGATCAGCCGTTTCAGGGCCGTACGCTGCAATTCACCGATCCGGCCGGATTCCAGCTCGAGCTCTATGCGACAATGGAGAAGCGTCCGCATCTCTTGCGACGCTACGATCTATATAAAGGCTGCCATCCGCAACGGCTCGACCATTTCAACGTCTTTTCGCCCGAGGTGCAGAACACGATCGACTTCTACGCCCGGCTCGGCTTCCGCCTGACCGAGTATGGCGAGGAAGACGGTCCGAACGGACGGATCGCCGCGGCCTGGATGCACCGCAAGGGCAATGTGCACGACTTTGCCATCACCAACGGCCGCGGCCCCCGCTTGCACCATTTTGCCTATTGGGTGCCGACCGCGATGAACGTCCTGCATCTCTGCGACGTCATGGCTTCCAGCGGTTACCTGAAGAACATCGAGCGCGGCCCCGGCCGCCACGGCATCTCGAACGCTTTCTTTCTCTATGTCCGGGATCCCGACGGCCATCGCCTAGAGCTCTACACCAGCGACTATTTTACGGGCGATCACGACCACGAACCGTTGCGCTGGTCGCTGAAGGACCCGCGCCGGCAGACGCTGTGGGGCGCACCCGCGCCGCGCTCCTGGTTCGAAGAGGGAACGCCATTCACAGGCCAGGCCGTGCGCGAGCCGGCCTTTATCGCCGATGTCACGATTGCAGACTGACGGACAGAACAAATGGCCACTCCCCGTCTCGCCACCTTCACCGTCAGCGGCTCGCCAAAATACGGCGCCGTGACCGATGCCGGCATCGTCGATCTGTCCGCGCGTTTTGCCAAGGACTACCCGACACTGCGCGAAGTCATCGCCGCCGGGGCTTTGATGAAACTCGCCGAAGAAGGCGCGCGGCTTTCGCCGGACCATGCGCTCGATTCGATCGCCTGGCAGCCACCGATCCCCGCCCCGGAAAAGATCATCTGCATCGGCGTCAACTACCCCGACCGCAATGCCGAATACAAGGACGGCCAGGACGCACCGAAATATCCGAGCATGTTCATGCGCACGCCGCGCTCCTTTGTCGGCCACAACGCGCCGCTGATCCGCCCGCGCGCCTCGGTGCAGCTCGACTACGAGGGCGAGCTGGTGCTGGTCATCGGCAAGGCGGGGCGGCATATTAAGGAAAGCGATGCGCTGGATCACATCGCTGCGATCACGCTGTGCAACGAAGGCACGATCCGCGACTGGGTGCGCCACGCCAAGTTCAACGTCACGCAGGGCAAGAACTTTGACTCCACCGGCAGCCTCGGCCCCTGGATCGTACCCTACACCGATGAAGGCCAGATCGCCGACATTCGCCTTACCACGCGGGTCAATGGCGAGACGCGGCAGGACGACCGCACCGGGCGGTTGATCTTCGGCTTCCGCTACCTCATCAACTATCTCTCGACCTTCACGACGCTGGTGCCCGGTGACGTCATCGTGACGGGCACGCCGACCGGCGCCGGTGCAAGGTTCGATCCGCCGCGCTATCTCAAGCCCGGCGACATCATTGAGGTTGAAGCCGACGGTGTCGGGGTGCTGAAGAACGGCGTTGCCGACGAAGCCTGATCAATTCTGCAAGCGAGTGGAAAAGCAATGACCTCAACTTCCGGCGGCGAAGCAATCGTCAATGGCCTCGTCGCGCATGGCGTCGACACCGTGTTCGGCCTGCCGGGCGCGCAAGTTTACGGCCTGTTCGACGCCTTTCATCAGGCGCAGCTGAAAGTGATCGGTGCACGCCACGAGCAGGCCTGTGGCTACATGGCGTTTGGCTATGCGCGTTCCTCAGGCAAGCCCGGCGTATTCAGCGTGGTGCCCGGTCCCGGCGTGCTCAACGCCAGCGCTGCGCTGCTGACCGCCTTTGGGTGCAACGAGCCGGTACTGTGCCTCACCGGCCAGGTGCCGACGAATTTTCTCGGCAAGGGCCGCGGCCATCTGCACGAGATGCCGGACCAGTTGGCCACCCTCCGCACATTCGTCAAATGGGCCGACCGCATCGAATATCCCGGCGCGGCCCCCTCGCTGGTCTCGCGCGCGTTTCAGGAAATGCTGTCGGGCCGTCGAGGTCCCGCATCGCTGGAAATGCCCTGGGATGTCTTTACCCAGCGCTCGCAGGTCGGCGCCTCCGAGGTGTTCGATCCCTTCCCCGCCCCGCAGCCCGACCCCGACCGGATCAAGGCCGCCGCTACGCTGACCAAGAATGCGAAGCGGCCGATGATCTTTGTCGGCAGCGGCGCACTGCATGCCGGCGAGGAAATCCTCGAACTCGCCGAGATGATCGACGCGCCCGTGGTGGCATTTCGCAGCGGCCGCGGCATCGTCTCCAATGCGCACGAGCTTGGGCTGACCATGGCGGCGGCCTACAAGCTTTGGCCGGCTACCGACCTGATGATCGCGATCGGCACCCGCGCAGAGCTTCCGGCCTCCGGCTTCCGCTGGCCGTATCAACCGAAGGGGCTGAAATCCGTTCGCATCGATATCGATCCCGTCGAAATGCGCCGGGTGCCGGCTGATGCCGCCATCGTCGCTGACGCCAAGGCCGGCACGGCTGACCTGGTCACCGCCGTGAAAAAGGTTGGTTACAGCAAGAGCAGCAGCCGGCGCGGTGAAATCCGCGAGGCGACCGCGGCGGCGCTTGAGGAGATCCAGAAGGTGCAGCCGCAGATGGCGTATCTGAACATCCTGCGCGAGGTGCTGCCGGCCAATGCGATCGTCACCGACGAATTGTCGCAGGTCGGCTTCGCCTCCTGGTACGGCTTTCCGGTCTACGAACCGCGTACCTTCATCACGTCCGGCTATCAGGGCACGCTCGGCTCCGGTTTCCCGACCGCGCTCGGCGCCAAGGTCGCCAATCCGGACAAGCCGGTGGTCGCCATCACCGGCGACGGCGGCTTTATGTTCGCGGTGCAGGAACTGTCGACCGCCGCGCAGTTCAAGATCGGCGTGGTCACGCTGGTGTTCAACAACAACGCCTATGGCAATGTGCGCCGCGACCAGCGCGAGCGTTTTGACGGCCGCGTGGTGGCGTCGGATCTCGTCAATCCGGACTTCGTGAAACTTGCGGAATCCTTCGGCGTCGGAGCGGCGCGCGTCACCGCGCCGGACCAGTTCAAGGCCGCACTGGAAAAGGCGCTGGCCGACGGCGGACCGTATGTGATCTCCGTGGAAGTGCCGACGGATTCGGAAGTGAGCCCGTGGGCGTTCATCCATCCGGCGAAGAATATCTAAACCTGCCTCACCAAAGTCCTCTGCACCCGCGAGGCTGCAATCACCAGCAGGCCCGCACCGGCGACCGACCAGCATGCCACCGGCGCCCAATGTAGCAGCGGCGCGTATTCCGGCAGCTTCTGCAGGCCGCCGGCGACCGCCGCCATCCGCGCAAAGGTCGCAAGCGCCAGCGCTGAAAATACCAGCCCCACCACCTTGCCCTCGGCGCCGGTCTCCCCGATGGCGAGCGCAGCCGAAACCGCGGCCATCAGCATGCAGCCCCAGGCAGCGCCCGCAACGAACTGCGCTGCGATCAGCATGTTCAGGTTGCCGGCCATCTCCGCACCCAACACGGCCAGCGCCCCGAGAAGTCCGGCGACGCCCATCACGATCAGCCCGCCCCGATGCTTGACGATAACGCTGGCCGGAAACATCGCGATGTTGAAGCCGATCCAGAACACCGGCATCAGCCATTGCAACTCGTCCGGTTTGGCGAAACGCAGGAAGAACGGCGTGCTGTTGAGCGAAAAATGCAGCTGATAACCGAGCGACAGAATGACCATCAAGGCGATGAAGAACATCGGCACCTGGCCGAGCGGTTTTGCCGGCGCAGCCGACTTTTTATCAACCGGCGTTGACCGCGCCAGGCTGCCTTCGACCTTCGACAACGCAAGCGTCACAGTCAGCAGCACCAGTCCCGAGATCACGAACGGCAGTCGCGGGTCGTGATTGCGCAGCACCACGCCAAGATAGGGTGACACCGCCCCCGCGAGGCCGTAGCCAACCATCGCCAGCGCCGAGAGAAACGGAATCGCCGGCCGTGCGGCGTATTTGCCCAGCAACGTCAGCGGCGGCGCGCGCAACGCCGACGACGTCACGACCCAGATCAGGGCCAGCCCGATGAACCAGACCTGCGCGCCGGGCCCGGTGCCGGCCACGAACGGCAGCGCGATGAACGCCGCACAGGAGATTGCGGTGAACGCGCCCACAAAAACGCCAAGCTTGCCGACAAACGGGGCGATCCGGTCCGCAGCAATGCCCATCGCAGTGTCCGCGATGGTGAAGATCGCCTGATCCAACATCAGGATGAGGATGACATATGCCGGTTCGATCCCGACATCGGCGCACAGTTTCGGCAGATAGATAACGTAAGTGGTCCAGCCCAGCGTGAACACCAGTTGCAGGATGGCGAGATAGACGCCGGCGCCGGTCGTGCTGGTGTCGGACGTTGCTTCGGATGCAGTCATGTCGGCCCCTGGTATGAACATAAACCATGGGAACCCGCCATGGAACGCCCTCTTTCCTTCTCCCACAAATAGAGAGGGAGGATCACTGCGCCTTGCGAAAAGTCAGGTTGATGCGCTGGCGGCCCATCGAAACATGTTCGCCGTCGGCGAGCGGCGCCACGCCGTGGAAGAACAACCGCGACGGCCCGCCCCACACCACGACGTCACCGTGCTCCAGCCGGTAGCGGCGCGGCTTGTCGGCACGCTTTGGGCCGCCGAACATGAAGACCGCGGGCAGACCGAGCGACACCGACACGATCGGCGCGGCAAAATCCTGCTCGTCCCTGTCCTGGTGCAGCGACATCCGCGCGCCGGGCACGTAGCGATTGATCAGGCAGGCATCGGGGGCGAAGTTTGCAAAGCTGCCGGCGACGGCCGCCTGCGCGGCAAGCTCGCGAAAGGCCGGCGGCATAGCCGGCCAGGGTTTGCCTGAATCGGGATCAATGCTGTCATAGCGATAGCCACTGTGGTCGGTGACCCAGCCGGCGCTGCCGCAATTGGTCATGGCGACCGACATCTGGTGACCGCCGGGCGTGAACATGCGCCGGAACGGTGCTTGCGCGATGATCTCGCGGAGCGCCGGGATTAATTCGTTCTCAAAATCCTGTGCGAAGCCACGCAGCAATACTGCGCCGTCCGCCATCACCTCGCGTAACGGGCGCACATCCGGAATGGCCTCAAACAAATCTGCAGTCAACTTCGTCCGCACTCATTTGGCATCGTGGAAGATCACGCCGACCGTGTGGCGGTGGCCGGAGCGGATCCGGCTGACGCCATGGCGCAGATTAACCCGATAAGGTCCGCGCGTCCCCTGCACCGGCCGGTGATGCACAGCAAACGCGACCGCGTCACCCTGCCGGAGCGGAACCACCTCGGGCCGCGACTGCATCCGCGGGCGCTGCTCCGTCAGCACGAACTCGCCGCCTTCGAAATCGCGCCCCGGCTGCGACAGCAGGATCGCGACCTGCAGCGGAAACACATGCTCGCCATAGAGATCCTGATGCAGGCAGTTGTAGTCACCCTCGCCATATTGCAGCAGCAGCGGTGTCGGCCGCGTCTGCCCGGCATCGTGGCAGCGTTTCAGAAACGCCTTGTGGCTATCAGGGTAGCGGATGTCGATCCCCATCGTCTCGTTCCAACGGTTGGCGACGGCACAAAGCCGTGCGTAAAGCTCGGGGCGCAGTTGCGCGATCAGGTCGGGAAGCGGATAGGCGAAATACTTGTATTCACCACGGCCGAAGCCGTGGCGGCCCATCACGACCTTACTTCGGAAATTCTTGTCATCCGGATAGAGCGCGGCTACCGCGGCGCATTCTTCCAGCGTCAACAGTCCCTTCAGGACGGCGCAGCCTTGCGCGTCGAGGTCGGCAGTCGCCTGCTTCCAGTCGATGGCATCGACGCGGGTGGCGATGCTGACGGGATCTGCGTCGATGGTCGCGAAGTTGGCCTTGGGCATGTCGGTCTCCGGAATTCGTTATTCCGGGACGGCTCGAAGCGGCGGGCCTGGAATGACCGACTGTTTCGCAATTCCGGGCCACATCCACCACCCGATTTCCGCAAGATCTGCTACTGGAACCGGCTAACTCTCGGCACTATTTGCCGGCAATATGCGGCCAAGCACCGTACCCCGGGTCCCATGCGCAAGGCGCTTATGATCTTCGGCAAGTCCCTCTTGGCCCTGCTCTCACTGGCAGGCGTGGCGTTGCTATGGCTCACAGGCTGGCTGGTCTGGCACTATCAATACGGTATCGGCCTCCCCACCGAGAGTACACTCTCGGCGCTCTCATCGACAGATCACGTCTGCGCGGCTGGCGGTCGCGGCGCGTTCGTTCGACTCGCCGATATTCCGCCCTTGGTACGCAAGGCGGTCGTTGCGTTTGAGGATCCCGATTTCTACGCGCCGCCGTCAGCCGGCCCCCTAATGCAATTCGCGCTTGCCGCGATCTCCAATCGCAGGCCGACAGGGTCAAATATCTCGTTGTCGGTCACCCGATACTGCCTGAAAGCATTGAGTCCCCAATGTTGCAAGGGGATCGACTGGCATATTGGAAATTGGGTTTTCATGGGGCGTGTCGAACGCGCATTGTCGAGAGACCGCATTCTCGAAATCTACCTGAACGGCACATATTTCGGCCGGAATGCCAATGGTGTTGTCATGGCCGCGGAAGCGTATTTCGGCAAGCCGCTCGCGGAACTCGATGTCCACGAAATCGCATTCATGTTGGTCCGTGCCAGACGGCCCCACCGGAGCCAAGGTTATGACGGGTCAACCAGAGACCTCGTCATCGATCGCATGCTAAAGGCTGAGGTCATCAGCGAGGCGCAGGCCGTAGCGGCCAAGGCCCATCCGCCGCCGGCCAACAACAAGCCGATCGACGGCCAGAACACACCGATCAATCGGTGAAGCGTCAATTTATCCCCGCACCGGCATCGTAATCACATCATACCCGTGGCTGATCTTCCGCTTCAGCACGGGGTCCTCCAGTTCGAACTCGAACCGGCTGGCGGGGCGGATTCCGCCCTTGGCGGCAAAGGTGCCGCCGAACATCGCGCAGCCGTCGGGCAGGCCCTTAGCTCCAAAACCGCGCTCGATGAGGTCCTTCACCGGTAGCATCGCGTCGAGCGTGCCCTCCTGATACAGCACCCGCGCGCCGTCGATGACGGCCCAGGAACGCAGGATCAGCTTGTCCCAGTGCGCGATGACATCCTCCAGCTCCCACAGCACCGAAGCCATCGGCTTGTCGCACATCTGTTTCGATACGGTGACGCTGTAGCTCTCCACCTTGCGGTCGGTATGGTCGGAGCCACAGCCGACGAAGATGCGGCCCTGCCAGCCGATCAGCACGAACTCGACCTCGCCGCTGGAGTCGCCACCCGAAACCTCGATGCGATCCTCCAGCGTGATGCGCCGCACCGAGCAGCGGTAGTAGATCGGTGTCGTGACGGGCCGCGCGATACCGATCGCTTCGAGCTCGGCGATGTGCTTGTCGCGCGCCACCGGATCACGGCCGGTCCAGCCGGCGATGACGGCCTGATCGATCGCAAGCGTCAGCGGCGTCAAGGCGCCCTTGTCCTCGACGTTGAAGGTCAGATCATACACGGATGACATTCTCCATTCCGGCAGCCAGTTCGAAGATACGGCGGTCCGATCCGCCCGCGCCGGCCAGCATCAGCCCGACCGGCACCTCGCCTTCGCGATGCGCCGGCAGCGAGATGGCGCAGCCGTCGAGCACGTTGATCAGCGTACAGTTGCGCAGCGCTCGCAAATTCTGCGTGGTAAAGGCCTGGTCATCGGCGAGGTCGGCGATGACGGGCGGCGTGTTCGCGGTGGTCGGCAGCACCAGCGCGTCATAGGGGGCGATCCGCTGTTCAGTTCGCGCAATGAACGAGCGGCGCGCATTGAGGATATCGATGTAATCGGCGGCACTGATGCCCTCGCCGCGCAGAATACGGACGCGAACCCGGGGATCGTAGACATCACCATGGCTGACGATCAGATAGCGGTGCCAGGCGTAGCTTTCCGCCGCGGCAAAACCGCCCTTGCTGTTCATGACGCCGACATCGTGAAACTCCGGCACTTCGATCCGCTCGATCGAAGCGCCCTTCCGCGATAAATTCGCCAGCGTGCGCTCGAACGTGCTGGCGACTTCCTCGTCGAGGTCGTCGAGCGCGATCGTGGTCGGCACCGCCAGCCGCATGCCCTTGACCGGGCGCGGCTGCAACGGCTGCACGTCTTCATCGGCAAGCACGGCATCCAATACCGCGCAGCAATCGACGCTGCGCGCCAGCGGGCCAAAACTGTCGAGCGAGAACGACAGCGGCACGCCGCCGTCGAGCGGCACGCGGCGTTGCGTCGGCTTGTAGCCGACGATGCCGTTATAGGCGGCTGGAATTCGGCAGGAGCCGCCCGTATCGGTGCCGAGCGCGCCGTAGGCCATGCGATCGGCGATCGAAACCGCCGCGCCCGAGGACGAGCCGCCGGGCACGTGACCGACACTGCGATTCCAGGCGCTTTTCGGTGTGCCGAAATGCGGATTGATGCCGATGCCGGAATAGGCGAATTCAGTCATGTTGGTGCGGCCGATGACGATGAAGCCGGCCCGGCGCAGCCGCGCCACGACAGGCGCATCGGCCTCCGCCGGCGCGGAATCCTCCAGCGCGCGGGAGCCGGCGCGGGTCACCTGTCCCCTGATATCATAAAGATCCTTGATCGAGACCGGAATGCCGGCATAGCGCGACGGCGCGGCGTTGGCCTTGCGCAGATGATCCATCGCGTCGGCGGAGGCAAGCGCCGCATCCTTGTCGACCTGAATGAAGGTCCGCGCGCCCTCGCCGGCGGGGTCGGCAATCCGTGCAAGACAATCCTCAACGAGTTTGCGCGCGGTGGTGCGGCCTGTGTCCAGATCGGCGGCCAAGCTGGCAAGTGTCGGATGGTTCGGCATGACGTTCCTGATGGCTCTCTATGCGATTTTACCGTGGAGCGGACTATCTCCGATGCCGCCCTGGCATACAAGCGCTGTCACGCGCAGGGAATGCGGCCATGCGGCAGCGCCGCTGCTGGGACCGTTGACGGAGATCAGTCAATGTCGCATCAAGACCGCAACAAGCGGGTGGACGCCCGTATCCCGAAGGAGAACAGCCGATATGGCGGAGCCCGCGCGCGCAAAACCAAAACCCACGCCTGAAACCCAGCATTTCTGGGAGGGCACGCAGGCCGGCGAGTTGCGCCTGCAGCGCTGCGACGCCTGCGCCAATGTCTATTTTCCGCCGCGCCCGTTCTGCCCCTCCTGCGGCTCGCGCAAGGTCTCGGTCTTCAAGGCCAGCGGCAAGGGCACGCTCTACAGCTACGTCATCAATCACCGCCCGGCGGCGCCCGGCTTCACACCGCCTTACGCAATCGCGGTCGTCGAACTCGACGAGGGCCCGCGGATGATGAGCAACATCATCGACTGCCCGCAGACGCCGGAGGCGCTGGAGCTCGACATGAAGCTCGAAGTCGCGTTCGAAAAACTCGACGACAAGATCACCCTTCCCCTGTTCCGTCCGGCGAAGGGCTGAGCACCATGCGCAGAAACGCAGTCGCCGTCGTCGGCGCAGCCGAGACCACCGAACTCGGCGTCATCCCGAACATGTCGCAGATCCAGCTCCACGCGGATGCGGCGCTCAACGCCATCGCCGATGCCGGACTGAAACTGTCCGACATCGACGGCATCGCCACCGCCGTGGAAACTCCGCAGCAGATAGCCCATTACCTCGGCATCACGCCGACCTGGGTCGACGGCACCTCCGTCGGCGGCTGCTCGTTCATGCTGCATGTCCGCCACGCGGCGGCCGCGATCGAGGCCGGGCTTTGCAAGACCGTGCTGATCACCCATGCCGAGAGTGGCAAGTCGATGATCGGCAAGCTGCCGCGCTCCACGCCGGCAGACAGCCTCAATGGCCAGTTCGAAGCCCCCTTCGGCGTCTACGGCCCACCGAGCATGTTCCCGATTCCCGTGCTGCGCTACATGAAGACCTACGGCATCACCCATGAGCAGATCGCCATGGTCGCCGTAGTGCAGCGCGAATGGGCCGCGAAGAATCCGCGCGCCACCATGAAGGCGCCGATCACCGTCGAGGACGTGCTGAACTCGCGGATGATCGCCTATCCGTTCCGCATCCTGCAATGCTGCCTCGTCACCGACGGCGGCGGCGCGCTGATCTTGACCTCGGCCGACCGCGCCAAGGACTTTCCGAACAAGCCGGTCTATGTCCTTGGCACCGGCGAGAGCGTGGAAACGCCGATGGTCAGCCAGATGGAAACCTTCAACTCCTCGCGCGCCTTCAAGGTCGCAGGCCCCCTCGCCTTCAAGGAAGCCGGCATCACCCACAAGGACGTCGATCATTTGATGATCTACGACGCCTTTGCGCATCTGCCGCTCTATGGCCTTGGCGATCTCGGCTTCATGCCGCACGAAGAGACCGGAAAATTCATCGCCGATGGCAACACGCGCCCCGGCGGCAAGCTGCCGCTCAATACCAATGGCGGCGGCCTCAGCTACATGCATTCGGGCATGTACGGCATGTACGCGCTGCAGGAAAGCGTGCGGCAGATGCGCGGCATCGCGCCGGCGCAGGTCAAGGACGCGAAGATTTCGGTCTGCCACGGCGTCGGCGGCATGTTCGCAGCGTCGGGCACGATTATCTTTACGAACGAACGCTAGGAAATGGCTGGCCCAAGCGCTGTCCTCAATCCGTCATTGCCGGGCTTGACCCGGCAATCCATCCTCTTCTGAAAGGATGGATGCGCGGGTCAAGCCCGCGCATGACGAGCAGAGGTCTGCGTCGGCCACCAAAACAGGACGGAAAAAAATCATGGCAAAATCACTGCAAGACAAGGTCATCATCGTCACCGGCGCAGGCCGCGGCATCGGCCGTGAAATCGCGCTGCTCTGCGCCGCCGAAGGCGCCAAGGTCGTGGTCAACGATCCCGGTGGCGCCGCCGACGGCGCCGGCTCGAGCGCAGCCCCCGCCGAGGAAGTGGTCGAGGAGATCAAGAAGCGGGGCGGTACCGCGGTCGCCAACTTCGAGTCGGTGGCGGAAGCGATCCCCGCGAGCAAGATCGTCAAGACGGCGACCGACCATTTCGGCCGGCTCGACGGCGTGGTCAACAATGCCGGCATTTTGCGCGACATGATCTTCCACAAGATGAGCGTGGAGGCCTTCGAGGCCGTCATCAAGGTTCACCTGATGGGCTCGTTCTATGTTTCCCACGCAGCGGCCCGGATCTACCGCGAACAGGAGAGCGGCTCCTTCGTGCACTTCACCTCGACCTCGGGCCTGATCGGCAATTTCGGCCAGGCCAATTACGCCGCCGCCAAGCTCGGCATCGTCGGCCTGTCCAAGTCGATCGCGCTCGACATGGGCCGCTTCAACGTGCGCTCGAACTGCGTCTCGCCATTCGCCTGGACCCGCATGATCGGCACCATCCCGACCGAGACCGAGGCCGAGAAGGCGCGCGTCGAGAAGATCAAGCAGATGGGCCCGGAGAAGATCGCGCCGATCTGCGCCTATCTGATGTCCGATGCCGCCAAGGACGTCACCGGGCAGATCTTCGGCGTGCGGATGAACGAGATATTCCTGTTCAGCCAGAACCGGCCGATCCGCTCGGTGCAGCGCAGCGAAGGCTGGACGCCGCAGACCATCGCCGAGCACGGCATGCCGGCGCTTAAGGGATCGTTCTACAAGCTCGATCGCTCCGCCGACATCTTCCCCTGGGATCCGATCTGAGGCGCGCGCACTCCCCGTCGTCGCGAGTGGAGATGGCAGGAGCCAGTCTCCACCGTCATTGCGAGCGTAGCGAAGCAATCCATCTCTCGGCATCCTCGGATGCATGGATTACTTCGCCGCTTCGCTCCTCACAATGACGGGGTGAGGCGTCCGCGCCCCCTCACCCGCTGTTCCGCAACCCCGCCGAAATCCCGTTGATGGTGATCTGAATCCCGCGCAGCACCTGTTCGTCCGGGTTCTGCGCGCGGTGCTCCTTCAACAATTCCACCTGCACGTGGTTGAGCGGATCGAGATAGGGGAAGCGGTTGCGGATGGAACGATCCAGCAGTGTATTGCCCTGCAGCAGCCGCTCGTGACCCATGATGTCGAGCAGCGTCTCGATCGATAAGTGCCATTCGCGGCGGATGCGCCCAAAGATGCTCTCGCGCAGTTTCACGTCGGGCACCAGTTCGGCGTAGCGCGAGGCGATCGCGATCGAGCTCTTGGCCAGCACCATGTCCATGTTCGACAACAGCATGCGGAAGAAAGGCCATTCGCGATAGAGCTCCTGCAGGAACGGCATGCCCTGCTCCGGATGCTCCGCGATCCATGCGTCCACCGCCGAACCGAAGCCATACCATCCCGGCAGCATCAGCCGGCATTGCGCCCAGCTGAACACCCACGGAATCGCACGCAGGTCCTCGATCTCGCGGGTTTTCTTGCGCGAGGCCGGGCGGCTGCCGATGTTCAGCGTCGCGATCTCGTTGATGACGGTCGACCCCCAGAAATAATCGGCAAAGCCCTCGGTCTCGTAGACCAGCCCGCGATAGGCCTTGAATGCCAGCGCCGACAACTGATCCATCGCGGTCAGATATTCCTTGCGCGGAGCGCTCTGGCGGGGATGCAGCAGGCTGGCTTCCAGGGTGGCGGCCGCCAGGATCTCCAGGTTGTTGCGGCCAACTTCGGCGTTGGAATATTTGCTGGAGATGATCTCGCCCTGTTCGGTGATGCGGATCTGACCGTTTACCGCGCCGCCAGGCTGCGCGATGATGGCGTCATAGCTCGGCCCGCCGCCGCGGCCGACCGATCCGCCGCGGCCGTGGAACAGCCGCAAGCGCACATGATGGCGCTCGAACACCTCGACAAGGCCAATCTCGGCCTTGTAGAGCTCCCAGCCCGAGGTAACGAAGCCGCCGTCCTTGTTGCTGTCGGAATAGCCCAGCATCACTTCCTGCACGCTGCCGAGACTGTCCACCAGCTTGCGGTAGTCGTGCAGCGACAGCATCCGGTCCATGATGCCGGCCGACGCCTGCAGATCCTCGATGGTCTCGAACAGCGGCACGATGTTGATCGCGCTGCGGCCGGACGGATTGACGAGGCCGACCTCCTTCAGCAGCACTGCGACCTCCAGCATGTCGGACATGCCCTTGCACATCGAGATGATGCATTGGGAGATCACGTCGGCGCCGAATTTGGCATGGGCCTCGGCGGCAGCGCGGAACAGCGCCAGTTCGCCGAGCGTCTCCTCGCTGTACTTGATGAAGGCCGAGCTGAGCGGCCTGGCGCTGCGCAGCTCGCCCAGCAGCAGGTTGACGCGGGCATCCTCGCCGAGCGCCAGATAGGACATGCCCGGGATCGCCGCGTCGAACAGTTCGGCGACCGTGCGCTCATGCACAGCCGAATTCTGCCGGATGTCGAGCCGGGCGAGATGGAAGCCGAAGCAATCCGCGGCGCGGCGCAACAGCCGCAGCCGCCCGCGCGCGATCACGCCGGAATTGTTCGCGATCAACGAGCGGTCGAGCACATCCAGCTCGGCCTTGAATTCCTTGACGCTGGCATAAGGCGCGGCCTCACCGACCGGCCGGCGGGTGGTTTCGACTTCCAGTCGCAGCGCGGTGGCCGTGAGCCGGGCATAGATGCCGGATACCACCAGCCGATACGGTTCGCCGCTGCGGTGCGGCGAGGTGTCCGGCGAGCGCGCTGCAAGTTCGCGCAGTTCGTCGGAGACGTCGGCAAGATGCGCCGCCAGCGACAGCTCCGATCCGAGGGCATGCAGCTCCTCAAGATAGAAGTTCATTACCCGGCTCGACTGCAGGTGCAGCGTGCCGCGCATGACATCGGCTGTCACGAACGGGTTGCCGTCGCGATCGCCGCCGATCCAGCTACCCATGGTCAGGAAGGACGCCAGTTCGCCGGACGTCCCCTCTTCCTGGTTCAGCTGGTCCTCCAGCGCGCAATGCAGCCGGGGCACTTCGTGCAGGAACGTGTAGTCGTAGAACGACAGGCCATTCTCGACCTCGTCGAGCACCGTCAGCTTGGTCCGGCGCAACAGGTTGGTCTGCCACAGCGTCAGCACGGCGCGGCGCAATTGCTCGTCGCTGGCGTCGGCTTCCTCCGGCGTCATCCTCATGCGTTCCCGCCGGTCGAGCAGCGCCGCGACTTCCATCTCGCGGTCCATCGTGCTCTTGCGGCGGACTTCGGTTGGGTGGGCCGTCAGCACCGGACTGACCTGCGCGTCCGCGAAGAACCGCAGCAGATCGGCGGCGCTGAAGCCGGCCGCCTTGGCGTGAGACAATGTCTGCGCAAGCGCGCCCGTTCGCGGTCCGCCACCGACACCCCACCCGCGCATCTGGCGGATGTTGTTCTGGTCTTCGGCGATGTTGGCGAGATGCGAGAAATAGCTGAAGGCGCGGACGATCCGGACCGTGTCGGCGGTCGACATGCCGTCGAGCATGGCCTCCAGCTCCCGGCGCGCCAGCTTGTCCTCGTCGCGATGGAACCGGATCGAGGTCTGGCGGATGCGCTCGACCAGGTCGAACACCTCCGCGCCTTCCTGATCTCGGACGGTATCGCCAAGAATCCGCCCGAGCAGTCGGATATCGGTCCTCAGCCTGGCATCTTCCGCGTCTTCGACGCGATTTGACCGGGTTTCGGTCTCGGAAGGGGTGGTCTGGGATGGCATCGTCTGTAAAGACATGGCTCGCTACCTCAGAAACTGCCCAGCCATTCCGAGTGTGCAAGTTTTTTGTCGCGGTGCAAGATAAAGATGGAGGCTTGTATTCACCCCGTCGTGGCCGGGCTTGACCCGGCCATCCACGTCTTCCTGCTCGGTGCCAAAAGACGTGGATGCCCGGGACAAGCCCGGGCATGACGACGCTGATGTTCTGTTCGCCCTAAATTTTCCGCCCCGCCTTCTCCCAATAGGGATCGCGCAGGCGGCGCTTGAAGATTTTACCGGAATCCTCGCGCGGCAGGTTGGTCTGGATTTCGATGTGCTTGGGCACCTTGTAATCGGCCAGCGAGACCTTGAGCTGGCCGCGGATCGAAGCGAGGTCCAGCGTGATGCCGGGTTGCGGCTCCACCACCGCCATCAGCGCTTCGCCGAACTCCGCATCGGGAATGCCGAACACCGCGCAATCATGCACGCCCGGCAGCGCATGCAACGCGGCTTCGATCTCGGCCGGATAGATGTTGACGCCGCCCGAAATCACCATGTCGCGCTTGCGGTCGCAAATGAAGACATAGCCGTCGGCGTCGATATAGCCGACGTCGCCCGAGGTGATGAAGCCGTCGCGATCGATCTCGGTGCGCTTTTCCGGCTTGTTCTGATAGGTGAAATCGGGACTGCCCGATATGCGCGAATAGATTTCGCCGATCTCGCCCTGCGGCAGCTCCCGTCCATCGTCGCCGATGAAGCGCAGCTCCGTGCCCGGCGAAATCTTGCCGACGGTACCGGGCTTCTTCAGCGCGTCCTCGGAAGTGGCAAAGGTGACCGCGCCGGATTCAGTTGAACCGTAGAATTCGTAAATGATCGGCCCCCACCATTCGATCATCGCGCGCTTGACGTCGGCGGGACACGGCGCGGCGGCATGGATGATGTGGCGCAACGACGACATGTCGTATTTCCTGCGGATCTCCTCCGGCAGCTTCATCAGCCGAATGAACATGGTCGGCACCATGAAGATGGTATCGATCTTCTCGCTCTCGACCACCCGCAGGAATTCTTCCGCCTCGAAACGCGGCATGATCGCCAGCGCGCCGCCGAGACGGCCTGCGCGCAGCCCGAACGCGTTCGGCGCGGAATGATAGAGCGGCCCCGGCAGCAGTGCGCGGGCGCCCGGTTTGAGGCCGTAGATCATCGCGCGCATGCGCTCGCCGTTCGCGGTCTGCTCCGGCGTCGGGGCAAAGCGGCGCACGCCCTTGGGATGGCCCGTGGTGCCCGAGGTGTAGATCATGTTCTGCGGCTGTGGCACCGCCGGCCCGTCATAGCGCGGGTGCTGCTGCAGCCAGGATTCGAAATCGATGGCGAAATCCGGCGTCGCGAGATGATCGGGATTTATCTTGTAATTGGCCAGGATTTCCGGCGGCGTCGGCACGCTGAGCGCGGTGACGCCTTGCGGAATCGCCTCGCGCAGCTGATGCAGCATGTCGGCATGCGCCATCAGCACCGAGGTGCCTGAATCCTTCAGCACATAATTGATCTCTTCCGGCTTGAAGTGCCAGTTCACAGGCACGCCATAGGCGCCAAGCCGCATCGCGGCATAGGCCGCCTCGATGAACGCGATGTCGTTGCGCATCAGCATCGCGACGCTGTCGCCCTGTTTCACGCCGAGTTTCTGCAGACCGCTGGCGATACGTTCAGAGCGATCGGCGACTTCATCGTGGCCGCGCCGGCGCGGGCCACTGATGATGCCTAGGAAAAGGGAGGAGTTTTCGGTCATTGCCTTGTTCTTCTTCACTGAGAGACGTTCTTGCGGTCGTGATCATAGGGCCGAAGCGCAACACGCGTCTTCGTGCCAGATATTCTGATGGTCCACGTCTTACTTCCGTTGCAGGACAAGAAGACGTCGATGGCCGGGGCAAGCCCGGCCATGATGGAATGTGGTTAAGCCTCCGCAAACCGCGGCGCGCGTTTTTCCATGTTGGCGCGCACGGCCTCGGTCTGGTTGGGACTGCCGAGCAATTTCTGTTGCTCGACGGATTCAGCCAGCAGAGCGGGGGCCGGGTCGACGGACAGCTGGTTCAGCATTCGCTTGGCGGCGCGGATCGCATCCGGGCTCTTGCCGGCGATTTCGCGCGCGACCTCGAAGGCCGCAGCGCGCGGATCGTCGCAGATCCGCGTCGCAAGACCGTAGCTCATGGCTTCCTGGGCGGAGAAGATGCGCCCGGTATAGGTCAGCTCGCGCAAAATATCGTCGCGCACGAGACTCGCGAGGATCGGCGTGCCCGCCATGTCGGGCACCAGCCCCCATTTGATTTCCATGATCGACATCCGCGCGTCAGGCGTCAGAAAGCGCATGTCGGCGCCAAGCGCGAGTTGGAACCCGCCCCCGAACGCGACGCCCTGGATCGCGGCGATCACCGGCACCGGAAGTTGCCGCCAGCCCCACACCGCCTGTTGCGGGAAGTTCGCCAACCCATGCGTGCGTGCAGTGAGGTCGCGCTTCTCGCCGCCGGCGACCCCATTACCGCCGTTCTCCTTCATGGCGGCGAAGCGCCCCATGTCGAGTCCAGCGCAGAATGCCCGTCCCTCCCCGGACAAAACCACGACCCGGACGCCTTTTTCATTGGCGAGCCGCTCGGTCGCGGCCACCAGCGCCTCAAACATCGCCGCATCGAGCGCGTTCATCTTGTCGGCCCGCACCAGCCGGACATCGGCGATGCCGTCCGAAATCGAGATCGAAACGCGTTGCTCCATGAGAATTCCTCCACCCTTTCATCTCTTGACGCTTTACAGAACGGCCTAGTCCGGTTTTAGTCAATCGACCAATTAACAGACATTTGCCGGGGTGGAAACGATGTTCAACGATCAGCTTCTCGCCGGGCGGCGCATCCTCGTAACCGGTGGCGGCACCGGCCTCGGGAAGTCCATGGCGGCGCGGTTTCTGCAACTGGGCGCCGAGGTTCATATCTGCGGCCGCCGCAAGATCGTCTGCGACGAGACCGCGACCGAACTGATGGGCGAGTATGGCGGACGCGTGGTCAGCCATGGCGTCGACATCCGCAACGCGATGGCGGTCGACGAGATGATCGAGGCGATCTGGACCTCCGGCCCCCTCACAGACCTCATCAACAACGCCGCCGGCAATTTCATCTCGCGTTCGGAAGAGCTTTCGCCGCGCGGCTTCGATGCCGTCGCCAACATCGTGATGCACGGCACGTTCTACGTCACGCATGCGGTGGGCCGGCGCTGGATCGCCGCCAAGCTGCCCGGCAACGTGGTGTCGATCACCGTGACCTGGGTGCGTAACGGATCGCCCTATGTGGTGCCGTCGGCGATGAGCAAATCGGCAATCCACGCCATGACCATGTCGCTCGCGGTCGAGTGGGGCAAACACGGCATCCGTCTCAACACCATTGCGCCCGGCGAAATCCCGACCGAAGGCATGAGCAAGCGGATCAAGCCCGGTGACGAAGCCGGCGCGCGAACCAAGGCGATGAACCCGATGGGCCGGGTCGGCACCATGGAGGAGCTGCAGAACCTCGCGGTGTTTTTGATTTCCGGCGGCTGCGACTGGATCAACGGCGAAACCATCGCCATGGACGGCGCGCAGGCGCTGGCGATGGGCGGCAATTTCTATCAGCTGCGCGACTGGAGCGACGCCGACTGGAACCAGGCGCGCGACTCCATCAAGGCGCAGAACGAGAAGGACCGCGCGGCACGGGGATAGCTGTCTGGGTTGTCGTCCCTGCGAAAATCTCCGCTGTCGTTCCTGCGAAAGCAGGAACCCATAGCCACCGGCAGAAATGGGTCGGAAGGTCCTTAGCGCCATCGTGTCACCGATGGGCTGCGGCGTATGGGTCCTTGCGTTCGCAGGGACGACAGTGAAACGTTGCAATCACTATCCTGTATTGTCTTTGTTGCCGGATGACCCCAAACTCCGCGCAACCAAAACAAGACACTGCGGGAGAGACATGTCCACTTCGCAACAACCGGCAAACCTCGCCGACATGGTGCGCGAGCGCGCCAAGACACGTGGCAATGCGCTGGCCTATGAATTCGAGGGGCGCCAGACCAGCTTTGCCGAGTTCGACGTCAAGACCAACCGCGTTGCGAACGCGCTTGTAGCGCTCGACGTCAAGCCCGGCGAGCGCATCGCCTATCTCGGCAAGAACAGCGACATCTATTTCGAACTGTTGATGGGTGCGATGAAGGCCAATGTGGTGATAGCGCCGGTGAACTGGCGTCTTGCCGGGCCGGAGGTCGCCTTCATCGTCGGCGACTGCAAGGCGCCGGTGCTGTTCGTAGGTCCCGAATTCATCACCCAGGTCCGCAGCATCAAGCCGCAATTGCCTGACGTGCGCCACGTCATCACCACCGAGGGCGGCGCGCCGGAATGGCAGGACTTTACGGCGTGGCGGGATGCTGCGAGCAGCGACGATCCGAAGGTGCCGATCAGCCCAAGGGACATCGCGATCCAGCTCTATACCTCGGGCACGACAGGCAAGCCCAAGGGCGCGATGCTGTCGCACGCCAACTTCCTCAATCTGGTGCAGACCGGCAGCGAGGCCGAGAAGCCCGACTGGAACAGATGGTCGACCGATGACGTCTCGCTGGTGGCGATGCCGATCTTCCACATCGGCGGCTCCGGCTGGGGCGTGATGGGGCTCTACCACGGCGCCAAAGGCGTGATTGCGCGCGAGTTCGACCCGACCAAGGTTTTGGATTTCTTTGAGCAGTCCGGCATCACCAAGCTTTTTATGGTGCCCGCCGCGATGCAGTTCGTGGTGCGTCAGCCCCGGGCGCGGCAGGTGGATTTTTCTCGACTGAAATACATGCTCTACGGCGCCTCGCCGATCCCCGCAGCCCTGCTGAAGGAATGCATCGAGGTGTTCAAGTGCGGCTTCGTGCAGATGTACGGCATGACCGAAACGACAGGCACCATCGTCGCTTTGCCGCCCGAGGACCACGTTGAGGGGCTCGAGCGCATGCGCTCCGCCGGCAAGGCGCTGCCGGGCATCGAGCTTGCGATTCTCGATCCTGACGGCGAACCTTTGCCGCCGCGCGAGGTCGGCGAGATCGCGACCCGCTCCGGCTCCAACATGGCTGGCTACTGGAACTTGCCCGAAGCCACCGCCAAAACGCTCGGCGCCGACGGCTGGCTGCGCACCGGCGATGCCGGCTACATGGACGAGGACGGCTACCTCTACATCCACGACCGCATCAAGGACATGATCATCTCCGGCGGCGAGAACATCTATCCGGCCGAAGTCGAGAGCGCACTGTGCGATCACCCGGATGTGGCCGAAGCCGCCGTGATCGGCATCCCCGACGACAAATGGGGCGAAGCGGTGAAGGCGATCGTCGTGATGAAGCCCGGCAAGCACGCGACTGCCACCGACATCATCAATTTTACGCGTGAGCGCATCGCCGGATTCAAGACACCGAAATCGGTCGACTTTCTGGAGGCCTTGCCGCGCAACCCGTCGGGGAAGATTCTGCGACGGAATCTGCGCGAGCCCTATTGGGCGGGGAAAGATCGCCAGGTGAATTGAACTCGTTCGTAAGGTTTGGGAGCGACCTTTCACCCCCACCGTCGTCCCTGCGAACGCAGGGACCCATACGCCGTGCCGTTAGTGATACGGGAAGTATTAGTTATCTTCGTCTGGTGCCTCAACCCGCGTCCTGTTGTTATGGGTCCCTGCGTTCGCAGGGACGACGTGGTGAGAGGGCTGCGCGCGTCTCTCCCTAATGCTTCCCCGCCCCCATGTACCCGAACAGGAATCCCGCGACCTTGCGCTTCTGGATTTCCTCGCTGCCCTCCGTAATGCGGTAGCGGCGGTGGTGACGGTAGATGTGTTCGAACGGCTTGTGGCGTGAATAGCCCATGCCGCCATGCACCTGCATGGCGCGGTCGGCGGCTTCGCAGCACAGGCGGTTTGCCCAGAAGTTGCACATCGACACCCGGTCGGAGAGCGTGTGCTCGACCTGCGCCTGCGTCAGCTGGTCCATCTCCCACGCGGTCTTGCGGATCAACAGCCGGAGCATCTCGGCCTGTGTCGCAAGCTCCACCAGCGGCCACTGGATGGCCTGGTTCTCGGCCAGCGCCTTGCCGAACGGCTTTCGCTCGCGCGCGTATTTGACGCTTTCGTTGATGCAATAGACCGCCGCCCCCAGGGAACTCGCCGCCTGGCGGATGCGGTTCTCGTGCACGAAGCATTGTGCCAGCGACAGGCCGCGGCCGACCTCGCCGAAGAGCGCGTCCTCGGGCACGAACACATCGGTAAAACTGACGCGCGGATGGTCCGTCGGCATGTTGAAGGTCCACATGTATTCCTCGACCTTCACGCCAAGACTCTTGGCCGGCACCAGGAAGCAGGTGATGCCGCGGGCGTCGCCGTCATTGCCCGACGTGCGGGCAAACAGCGCGCAATGGGTCGCGACGTGCATGCCGGTCGTCCACATCTTCTCGCCGTTGATGATCCAGCCCTTGACGTTGTCCCGAGCCGCCTCAACCGCCCGCGTCTCCATATGGGTCGCATCGGAGCCGTGGTTAGGCTCGGTCAGGCCGAACGTGATGCGGTATTTTCCGCGGATCGAACCGTCGATCATCGCCTTCTGCTCGTCGGTGCCGTAGCGGTCGAGCATGGTCACGATCGGCAGATTGCCGACGATCGAATGCTCGTTCTGGAGGTCGTTGTGCAGGCCGAGGCCCTTGGATGCAAAGTGCTCGCGGATCACCGCCATCCAGAGATTGGAGCCGTCCTTGCCGCCGTACCGCTTCGGAATCGCAAAGCGCAGATGGCCGGCGTCGTCCGCAAGGTTCTTGGCCTTGCGCAGCAGCGCTTCCCACTCATGCCGCGGCAGGCCGCCGTTCTCGAAATCGGTGCGTGCCCATTCGCGGCGATGGTCGAAGAAGCGGATGTTGTCGTCGGCTTCTTCCAGTGGCTTGATCTCGCGCGCGATGAAGCCGTCGAGTTCGTCGAGATAGGCCGTGAGGTCGGCCGGCAGGTTGAAATCCAAGGTGGTTTCTCCCGGAATTGTCGTCTGTTTTGATTTGCGTTTAGGCGCTACAAGGCGCTGATGCTCGGATCGATTTAGGTTGCAAGACCACGTCCAAGTCAAGCAACGGAATCGGCCTTGGCACGCGCGGGCGCCTTGCGTAATTGGATGGCATGGGACAGCGGGCGCGCGGTAGTATCGCGATCATATTCTCCGCCGCAGAAAATCCAGACGGGAGCAAACATGGACCTGAAATTCTCAAAGGTGACGCGCAAGGGACCGATCACGATCGTCACGCTGTCGCGGCCCGAAGTCTACAACGCGCTGCATATCGACGCGCATTTCGAACTCAACAAGGTATTCGACGATTTCTCCGCCGATCCCGAACAGTGGGTGGCGATCGTCACTGGCGCCGGCGACAAGGCGTTCTGCGCCGGCAATGACCTGAAATGGCAGGCGGCCGGGGGAAAACGCGGCTGGGACAAGGGCGGCTTTGCCGGCCTCACCTCGCGGTTCGACTGCGACAAGCCGATCATCGCCGCCGTCAACGGCGTCGCGATGGGCGGCGGCTTCGAAATCGCGCTGGCCTGCGATCTCATCATCGCCTCGGAAAACGCCACCTTCGCCCTGCCCGAACCCCGCGTCGGCCTCGCGGCGCTCGCCGGCGGCGTGCACCGCCTGCCGCGACAGATTGGCCTGAAGCGCGCCATGGGTATGATCCTCACCGCCCGCCACGTCTCGGCCAAGGAAGGCCTCGAACTCGGTTTCGTGAATGAGGTGGTTCCCGCCGGCGAAGCGCTGGCCGCGGCGGAACGCTGGGCGGAGACGATTGCCAAGAACTCGCCGATGTCGATCCGCGCCTCCAAGCAGGCGATCCAGCGGGGGCTCGAGGTCTCGCTGGAACAGGCGATCGCGGAACAGCGCGAGTACCCGGCGGTGAAAGCCATGGCGGCCTCGCAGGACTACATCGAGGGGCCGAAGGCGTTTTCGGAGAAGCGTGCGCCGAAATGGCTGGGGAAGTAACGACCCTTTTTCGCCATGGCCGGGCTTGTCCCGGCCATGACGGCGGAGTGGGCTACTTCTTCCCCAGCTCCCGCCTGTACGACCCGTAGTTCGGCTGATCGACGGCGAGCTTGTCCATCGTCGTCTGCCACAGATGTTCGGCAAGTCCCGGCGTCTGCAGATCGACCTCGCCCTTGGCAATCTTTTCCGACAGCGCGCGGTTCAGTTCGACAAGCGAGCCGTCCGCGCCGAGCAACTGCTTCAGCCTCCCCGCCTCCGCCGCATCGCTCTCCTCCGCCAGCGTCAATTGCCGCGTCACGAGGTCGAGTGCGTTGATTCCGACGCGGAGCTTGAAGGCGTTGTGGCCCTTGATCTGAGGCGTGATCTCGGTGCGAAGGAAGTCCGCGACCGCCTTGATCAGTTCGGTGGGTGTCGGTTCGTCCTGCATCTTTACCCAACTCTCGGAGCCAGCAGCCTCAGCAAATCGATTTCCGTCTCCGACGAGCGCCGGCCGATCATGGCGCGTTCCATCGAATGGTCGGGGCCTTTGCGAAAACGCTGCATCATGCCGCAGCACATGATGCCCCAGCGCAGCGTGCCCATCACTTCCCAGAACATCACGCGATCCGCGTCGACCTTGCGGCCGGTTTCCTCATAGCCGGCGAACAGGTCCTCGCGCGCGCCGAAACCACCGACCGGCTTGTCGATCTCGCCAAAGCGCCAGGAGTTGACGCAGATCCAGCCGAGATCCTCCATCGGGTCGCCGAAATGCGCGAGCTCCCAGTCCAGCACCGCGCGCACGCCGTCGGGACCGATGATGAGGTTGCCGTGGCGGAAATCGCCATGCACCAGCGTCACCTCTTTCGACGGTCCGGGATCGCGCGCGCGCAGCCAGCGCAGCGCCAGTTCGAACACCGGGCGCGGCCAGCCAAAACTGCGGTACTCGCGTTCGAGGTCGGCGATTTCCTTTGTCGCGCTCATCTCCCGCAACTTCGGCAATTTCTCGGCCGGCAGGCTGTGAATGCCGGCGATCACCCTGCCCAGCTGCCGCGCCAGGATCGGCCGCGCAGCGGCGAACTGTTCGTCGCGCAAAATCTTGCGCGCGATGGTCTCGCCCTCGATACGCTGCATGATGAAGCCGGTGCCGAGCTCGTCCGCAGGCGTGAGCACATGCATCACCCGTGGCGACGGCAGGCCGGCATCATACGCGAGCTGCATCAGCGTCGCTTCCGCATCGAGCCCGGCGGCCCGTCCCGGCGACGCGCCATAGCCGGGCGGCGCCCGGCGCAGGATCGCACCGATATTGCCGTCCGGATGAACGATGTCGAACGTCCAGGTCTCCTGGCTGGCGCCGCCCGAAAGCTTTGCCGCGCCGGTCACGCCGGTCGCTCCCCTGTACCAGGAGGCGACACAGCGTCCGAGTTGGTCCTCGATCATTTGCCCTTGAACTTGGCGGGGCGCTTTTCGAGGAACGCGGCGACGCCTTCCTTGAAGTCTTCTGCTGCGCCGGCGATGCGCTGCGATTCATATTCGAGGTTGAGCTGGTCCTCGAAGGAATTTTCCGGGCTGTCCCAATACAGTTTCCGGATCAGCGACAGCGCGATCGTCGGCCCGTTGGCCAGATCATGCGCGAGCTTCATCGCCTCTTCCATCAACACCGCATCGTCATAGACGCGGTTGACGAGGCCCCATTCCAGCGCCTTCTCGGCCGGCAGCCGCTCGCCCATCAAGGACAATTCGACCGAACGCGCCTTGCCGATCATGCGCGGCAACAGCCAGGTCGAGCCGCAATCCGGCACCAGGCCGATGCGGCGGAACGCCTGCAGGAAATAGGACGAGCGCGCGCATACGATCATGTCGCCCATCAATGCAAAACTCATCCCGGCGCCGGCGGCGGGACCATTGACCGCCGACACGATCGGACAATGCAGCCGGCGCAGCCGGCGCAGGAACGGATGAAAACCGATCTCCAGCGATGAGCCGGCGTTGCTCTTGCCGGGCTTGTTGCGACCCTGCAGGTTGGCGCCGGTACAGAATGCGCGTCCCGCACCGGTCAGCACCAGGCAGCGCACCTCGTCCCGCTTGTCGTCGATCGCATCGAGCGCCTCGCCGAGACCGCCCAGCATGTCCATCGAGACCGCGTTCATGACCTCCTGATGGTCGAGCTTGAGAATGGCGACCGGGCCATCGAAATCGAGCGTGACGTGCTTGAACTGCATGGTTTCCTCATGACTTGTGTTTACGCGCTATTTCGCTGCGCGGAAGAGCCGATATCCGTGCCCATATTTGATTTTCCTGACGTGCTTGTCCATGCTTACCGCAGGACATCTGCCCGCCACCGGGCGCACGACTTATCGCGCCCCACGACAAATGGAAACACCGAATGAGCATCTTCGACCTCACCGGCCGCACGGCGGTCATCACCGGCGGCAATGGCGGCATCGGCCTCGGCATCGCGCAGGCGCTGAATGCGCAGGGTTGCAACGTCTCGATCTGGGGCCGCAACGCCGACAAGAACAAGAGCGCGGCGGCGACCATGTCGGCCGGCCCCGGCAAGGTTCATACGCAGATCTGCGACGTCGCTGATCCCGCCTCCGTCAAGACCGCGATGAAGGCCACGCTCGACACGTTCGGCCGGGTCGACGGCTGCTTCGCCAATGCGGGCATCGGCGGCGGCGGCCGGCGGGCCTTCATCGACCGCACCGAGGAGGAATGGCGAAAAATGTTCGCGACCAATCTCGACGGCGTCTTCCATGTATTCCAGGCGGCTGCTCGCCACATGACCGAACGTGCGGAAGCCGGCGACAAGTTCGGCCGGCTGGTCGCGACTTCCAGCCTGGCGTCGCTGTTCGGCACCGCGCGCAACGAGCACTACGCCGGCACGAAAGCCGCGCTGAACGCGCTGTGCCGCGCGCTTGCCGTCGAACTGGCGCGCTACGGCGTGACCGCAAATGCGATCCTGCCCGGCTGGATCAAGAGCGACATGACCGCCGGCATCATGGGCAACGAGAAATTCGTCGCCAACGTGATGCCGCGCATCCCGGTGCGCCGCTTTGGCGAGCCCAGCGATTTCGGCGGTATTGCGGTCTACATCATGAGCAAGGCGTCATCATATCATACCGCGGACTGCTTCGTGATCGACGGCGGGTACACGGCGTTTTGAGGTTGGTCGAGAACTACAGTCCGTTTCGTCCGTCGCGCCGGGCGCAGCAGACCAGGGAGCGCCTCCGTTTGATGTAGGTCAACACAGATTGCAACCAGCCATCTCTATATTTCTTCAAGGAGGCGATCCAATGGTGAAATCTGCGAGGCGGAAAACCCGGTCTGGTAAGAAAACCCGGTCAGGCAAATCAGCAGTCCGGAGCGGGGTCAGTCTCAATCCGGTCGAGCGGTCTTTGGTGGAGCAATCGTCCGAAGGGGCGATCGAAACCGAACTGGCGGCCTTCGAAACCATCCTGAACGGCCCGCCGGCGCTGAACGCCAGCAGCGAGCCGGTGATCGCCATGCTGGACGGCGCCGCTCCCGACGACGCGCGCCGCCTGCGGCAGCTTTTGACCGGCAAAAAGGCGAAGATGCTGAAACATCCTCCCGACCAGCTTTCAGAGGACTGGCGGTCTGGCACCTATCCCTATGCGGCGCGCATGCTGCGCAAGGACTACGAGGAGCAGAAATTCGTCCTGCAAACCGAACTGCTGAAGATGCAGAACTGGATGAAGGACACCCGCCAGAGAATCGTTCTGCTGTTCGAGGGACGCGATGCGGCGGGAAAAGGCGGCACGATCAAACGCTTCATGGAGCATCTCAATCCACGCGGCGCCCGCGTTGTCGCGCTTGAAAAGCCGAGCGAGGTCGAGCGTGGCCAGTGGTATTTCCAGCGTTACATTCAGCACCTGCCCACGGCCGGCGAAATCGTCCTGTTCGACCGCAGCTGGTACAATCGCGCCGGCGTCGAACGTGTGATGGGGTTCTGCGGCCAGGGTGAATACGACGAATTTCTGCGCCAGGTTCCGGAATTCGAGCGCAACCTCGTCCGCAGCGGCATTCACATGATCAAGTTCTGGTTCTCCGTCAGCCGGGAAGAACAGCGGCGACGCTTCAAGGAGCGTGAGGGACATCCGCTCAAGCAATGGAAGCTGTCCCCCATCGATCTCGCCTCGCTCGACAAATGGGAGGACTATACCAAGGCCAAGGAGTCGATGTTCTTCCATACCGATACGGCCGACTGCCCCTGGATCGTCATCAAGTCCGACGACAAGAAGCGGGCCCGGCTGAACGCGATGCGCTATGTGCTGCATTCGATGCCCTACGCCGGCAAGGACGCCAGCCGGATAGGTCTTGTCGACAATCTCCTGGTCGGGCGGGCAAACATCATTCACGAGCGGGAAGAGCACACGGGTTGATGTCGCAGTTCCTGCGTCAGGGCTCGCGCCAGCCCGCCGCCGCGTAGATGGCGGCGGGTATTTGCTCTGTCGCTTATCCCCATGGTCCGCGCGAGGGTGAAGTCCGGCCCCACGGGCTGCGGCGCGGGTAGTTGCCGCGGCTGTTGACCGACAGCGTTCCGCCCTGCGCGCCGATATGGGCCGCGAGCTGCTGGAGCGCGGCGATGCGGTTCTCGGTCGAGGGGTGCGTGGTGAACAGGTTGTCCATACCGTGACCCGACAGCGGGTTGATAATGAACATATGGGCGGTGGCCGGATTCCGCTCCGCTTCCGGATTCGGCACCACATGCGCAGCATTGGCGATCTTGCTCAGCGCCGACGCCAACCACATCGGCTGGCCGCAGATGCGCGCGCCGAGATCGTCGGCGGCGTATTCGCGGGTCCGGCTGATCGCCATCTGTACCAGCATGGCGCCGAGCGGGGCCAGGATCATCATGGCGATCGAGCCGATGACGCCAGGGCCGTTGTTGTTGTCACGATTGCCGCCGAAGAACATGCCGAACTGCGCCAGCATCGAGATGGCGCCGGCGATCGTCGCGGTGATGGTCATCAGCAACGTGTCGTGGTTCTTGATGTGCGCGAGTTCGTGCGCAATCACGCCGGCGAGTTCCTCGCGGCTGAGTTGCTGCATCAGGCCGGTGGTCACCGCGACCGCCGCGTTCTGCGGGTTGCGGCCGGTGGCGAACGCGTTGGGTTGCGCCTCGTCCATGATGAACACGCGCGGCATCGGCAGGCCGGCGCGCCCCGCCAGCTCGGCTACGAGATGGACGAGATCGGGCGCGCTGTTGCGGTCGACCTCATGCGCGCCATACATCGACAGCACCATGCGATCCGAATTCCAGTAGGCGAACAGGTTGGTCGCAGCCGCAATCGCGAGCGCGATCACGGCGCCGGTGGCGCCGCCAATCAAATAGCCGACGCCCATGAAGAGGCCGGTAAGACCAGCCAGTAGAATGGCAGTCTTGAAGTAGCTCATTGTCGTCTCCCTCCGCCCGCGGCCGAATGCCGGGGCTGGCATCCCACAGGTAGGAATTCCCTTGGCCGGGCTTCAAGATGCCGGGATGCGTCGAGGCGTCGCGTTTGCCGGAGGAAACCGCCGCCACGGTGGAGGATTACCGAACCGTAATCTGCAGGCGGCCGGCGGTTCCTGGGAATTCCAGCGGTTGCTTCATCGCTGCTTGTACAACGCCAACGCCGCCGTCTACATTGCGGACAACGAGCAGCGCAGCGGCGTTCCGGCCTGCGAAGCGCGAGCCAATCGCGTCTGTTCGTTGGAAAAACCTGGGAGGAATTCACTGATGTTTTCGCATGTCATGATCGGCACCAACGACCTGGAAAAGGCCAAGGCGTTCTACGACGCGCTGCTCGGCACGCTCGATGTCCGGCCGGCCAAGGTGGACCGCCACCGCATTTTCTACTTCACCAAGACCGGCACATTCTCGGTGTCGAAGCCGATCAACGGCGAGCCAGCGACGCCTGCAAACGGGGGCACCATTGGTTTCCTGGCCAACTCGCCTGAGCAGGCCGATGCCTGGCACGCGGCCGGCATCGCCAATGGCGCGACGTCCTGCGAAGACCCGCCCGGCATTCGCGAAGGCGCAGCCGGCAAACTCTATCTGGCGTATTTGCGCGATCCCGACGGGAACAAGATCTGCGCAATGCACCGGATACCGGCGTAAAGATCGTGGAATCGTGGGGTGGGCTAGCGAAGCGTACCCCCCTCCTTTTCTCGCGCGATGGTGGGTTACGGCTTACGCCTGACCCACCCTACGCACCAATAGAGGGAGCACAGCATGCATGCACGCGTCAAATCCCTCGCGGCGGCCGCCGCATTTTACGCAGCCACCCTGCTGCCGGCCAATGCCGAACTCGACGCCATTCTTCTCAAGAAAGCGATCGAGACGTCGATCGCTAGCGATTATCCAAAGCTCGACGCGCTCTACAAGGAATTGCACGCCCATCCCGAACTCGCATTTCAGGAAGTAAAGACTGCCGCGAGACTGGCCGCGGAGATGCGCGCGCTCGGATTCGACGTCACCGAGAATGTTGGCCGGACCGGACTGGTCGCCATCTACAGGAATGGCGACGGCCCCACCGTCATGGTGCGCACCGAACTCGACGGCCTGCCGATGGAAGAAAAGACCGGCCTCGATTATGCGAGCCGCGACAAGGCCACCTGGAGCGGGCGGGAGGTGTTCGTCGCCCATAGCTGCGGCCACGACATCCACATGACGAGCTGGGTCGGAACCGCCAAGACGCTGCTCGGCCTGAAAGAGCGCTGGCGGGGCACGCTGATGTTCATTGCCCAGCCGGCGGAAGAGATCGTGGCGGGTGCGAGGGCGATGCTGGCGGCCGGCCTGTTCACGCGCTTTCCAAAGCCCGACATCGCGCTGGCGCTGCACGACGGCCCGTTCGCCCATGGCACGATCTTCTATCGCAGCGGGGTCGGCACGTCAGCCGCCGACGGCCTCGAGATCACGTTCTACGGCCGCGGCGGGCACGGCTCGGCGCCGCACACGGCTGTCGACCCCGTGGCGATCGCGGCGCGGTTCATTGTCGACGTACAGAGCGTGATCAGCCGCGAAAAAGATCCGACCGAATTCGGCGTCGTGACGATCGGTGCCATTCACGGCGGCACGGTTGGAAATATCATCCCCGACTCCGTACAGCTCTCCGGCACCATCCGATCCTACAAGCCCGAGGTTCGTGCCAAATTGCATGCCGGGATCGAACGGACGGCGAAGGCCGCGGCCGCCATGTCAGGGGCGCCCGCGCCCGACATCAAGATGCCCGAGGGCACCAAGCCGGTCATGAACGATCCGGATGTGGTCGCCGCCACGGCTGAGGTTTTGAAGGCGGCATTCGGCGACAAGTTCAGGGTATCGCCGCCGGGGACCGCCAGCGAGGATTTCTCCGAATTCGCCGGCGCCGGCGTGCCGTCGATGATGTTCAACATCGGCGTCTACGACCAGGAACGTATCGACGCAGCCCGCAACGGCGGTCCGCCAATCCCCGCCAATCATTCGCCGCTGTTCGCCCCGGTACCGAAGCCGACCATCGAAACCGGCATCACCGCGATGACGCTTGCCGTGCTGAGCGCCTTCGAGCAGAAGGCCCGGCGAAAACGAGACTAACGGGGCGGTAGTCGATCCCGCAGGCGCATTGATCCTGCCGTGCGACGGAAAATGGCGGCGCTTTCCCGCGCTTGTACAAGCCCCTGCCCCGCGTCTACATTGCCCGCCAACGAGCCTGAGCGCGCGCCCGCAGGCTGATGAATCCTGCGCAAATGGGAGGAATAATCCATGAAACACGCCTATATCCCGCGAACCACAACCTACAATCTCAATCCGGGCGAAGAACTCAACGATCTCAGGATGTCGGACGAGGTTCGTCCGCTGTACGAGCACGTCAAGAAGTTCATCCGCGAGACCGTCGACCCGATGTCGGTCGAATTCATGCGGCTCGGCGAAGCCAAGAAGGACCGCTGGAGCTTCACGCCGGAACAGCTCGCGGTGCTGCAGAAAGCCAAGGACAAGGCCAAGGAAGAAGGCCTGTGGAACTTCTTCCTGCCTGACGACGAGACCGGCCAGGGCCTGAAGAATCTGGACTACGCTTATATCGCGGTCGAGCTCGCGAAAAATCCGATGGCCTCGGAGACCATGAACTGCTCGGCGCCGGATACCGGCAACATGGAGGTGCTGGAGCGCGTCGGCACCAAGGAACAGAAGGAGAAGTGGCTGAAGCCGCTGCTCGCCGGCGAGATCCGCTCGGCTTACGCGATGACGGAGCCCAACGTCGCCTCCTCGGACGCCAAGAACATCTCGACAACCGCAAAACTGGTCGGCGACGAATGGGTGATCAACGGCGAGAAATATTACATCTCCGGCGCCGGCGATCCGCGCTGCAAGATCATGATCGTGATGGTGAAGACCAATCCGGACGCGCCGCCGAGCAAGCAGCAGTCGCAGATCCTGGTGCCGATCGACACCCCCGGCGTCGAAATCCTCGGGCCGATGCACGTATTCGGCCATGATCACGCGCCGCGCGGCCACATGCACCTGCGCTTCAACAATTGCCGGGTGCCGAAGGAGAACATTCTGCTCGGCGAGGGCCGCGGCTTTGAAATCTCGCAGGTCCGCCTCGGACCGGGCCGCATCCATCACTGCATGCGCACCATCGGCAAGGCGGAAAAGGCGCTCGACCTGATGGTGTCGCGCGGTCTGACCCGCGAAGCCTTCGGCAAGAAGATCGCCCATCTCGGCGGCAATTTGCAGATCATCGCGCAGGCGCGCTGCGAGATCGAGGCGATGCGGCTGATGGTGCTCAAGGCGGCGAAAGCGATGGACGTGCTCGGCAACAAGGAAGCGCGGATCTGGGTCAGCATGGTGAAGGCCATGGTGCCGGAGCGTACCTGCAAGATCATCGACCAGGCGATCCAGATGCACGGCGCCACCGGCATTTCGCAATGGAGCCAGCTCGGCGAAATGTACCAGGACGTCCGTCACCTCCGATTCGCCGACGGCCCTGACGAGGTGCACTGGATGGTGGTCGGCCGGCACGAACTGAGCATGCCGTAAGGACTGTTCGGGGTGCCCGCAGATCTAACGAGGCACCCCGCCGGCATTTGGAAGACGGCGACGTGAGCACGGGTGGCATGGACCGCAAAGGCATCATTCTGGCAGGCGGCCGCGGCACGCGGCTTTATCCGCTGACGCTCGCGACCTCGAAACAGCTGCTGCCCGTCTACGACAAGCCGCTGATCTATTACTCGCTCACCACGCTGATGATGGCAGGCCTGCGCGAAATCCTGATCATCACCACGCCGGAAGAGATCGACCAGTTCAAGCGCCTGCTCGGCGACGGCCGGCAATGGGGGATCGAACTCTCCTTTGCGATCCAGGATCGTCCCGGCGGAATCGCGGAAGCGTTCCTGCTCGGGCGGGATTTTCTCGCCGGCGGATGCTCTGCGCTGATCCTGGGCGACAACATCTTCTATGGCGACAATCTGCGGGCGCTGCTGCGCAGTTCCGCACGGCAGGACCACGGCGCCACGGTGTTCGCGTGCTGGGTCGACGACCCCGAACGCTATGGCGTCATCGAATTCGACGCCTCGCATCGACCGCTGCGGATCGTCGAAAAGCCAAAGGCGCCGAAATCGAACTACGCCGTGACTGGTCTTTATTTCTATGACGAACGGGTCGTCGACGTCGTTCGGGAGATGAAGCCCTCGCCGCGCGGCGAACTCGAGATCACCGATGTCAACCAGTGGTATCTCGAGCACGGCGAGCTCCACGCGGAGCGTTTCGGCCGCGGCTATGCTTGGCTGGACGCCGGTACCCACGAATCGCTGCTTGAGGCCTCGCAGTTCATCCACATCGTGGAGAAGCGCCAGGGCCTGAAGATCGCCTGCCCCGAAGAGGTCGCGTTCAGCCAGGGCTTCATCGACGCCGAACAATTGCTGCGCCTGGCCGAGCCGTTGAAGAACACCGGCTACGGGCAATATCTGATCCGGCAGGCGGGGATGCCACGCTAGCGATTCAATCGCAACGGAAAGTCCCTAGTGCGGAATCGCCGCGGATAATCGCGCCCGAACGCTTTCGATCGCCAGCGGACTGGCGGCCACTGCGACGAAAAGCAACCATAGCGCGCATTCGGCGAAAAAACGCGCCGGTGCCGCCAGCGGAACAGTCAGGCGGATCACCAATCCCAGCGCCCAGCCCGCGAGCGTCACGCCAATCATCACCGCTGCCAGAAGACATACATGCCGCAGCGGGTGCTGCAGCGTCTTTTGCAGGATGATCCGTCCCAGCATGCCGAACTGAATCAAGAGTTCGCTGGCGATGACGGCAATCGCCGCCCCGATCAATCCCATCGAGGGTGTCAGGGCAGCCGCCAGGATCAGGAAAACGACGAGTTGCAGTCCCTTGGCCCGGACCAGAAGATCGCCGCGATTGCTGTAATTGGCGTAATTCAGCGCCAGGATCGAGGGGGCGGCGGCGGCCGTGCCGAGCAGCAACGTCACCGTCAGCACCGGATCGTAGGGAACGATACCGTGGGTCCAGAGCGCGAAAAAATCCGGCCAGAACGGCAACAGGCCGGACACCACGACGCTCGCCAGCAGCGTCACCAGCATCGATCCGCGGGCGTACAGGCTTTGCAGCCGTTGCGTATCACCCATGGCGTGATCGTGGCCCAGTTCGGCGGCCAGAGGCAGGGTCGTCTGAACGCAGAGAACACGCAGCAAGCCGGCGACCACGCGGGTAAGCCCCCACTGCGCGACGGCGACTCGGTCGGACACAAATGCGCTGACCAAAAGAACCGGCAGATTGAGCAAGGCAAGGTCGGCGGCGCCGGCCACCGCAAATGGCACGGCCTTGCGAAACTGACCGGCAATACAGCGCCATGAAAGCGCCACGCGTTCCGTGCGCAAATATGGAAACAATCGCGGAGCGTCGATCGTCAATAGCCAGATCGTGGCAACGACCTGCGCGGCGGCGTAAGCCAGGGCGACGGCCAACAAGCTGCCGGTCGTGACAATGGCGGCCAATTGGCCGAATTGCCCGGCAAGAACGGCGGCATTCTGAACCTTCACCGCGCGGCCATAGCGTCCTCGCGCACGATACAACGCCGCAACGAGATTGGACGGCACCGTCCACAGCATTCCGGCAGCCATGACGACGAATGCCGCATCGAAATGCGCAACCGAGGCAAATCCGAACGCCGTGGATGGCGCCAGCAAAGCCGACGCCAGCAACAGCGGTAATGTCAACGCCGCCACAAGCCCGAGATAAATCCGCAGCATCGCACCGTAAAATCGCGCAGTGCGGCCGTCGCTGTCGATGCCAGACTTGAATTGCAGAAACCGGTTGATCGCACGGAACTGCAAGCCGGCATCGGCGATGAAAGCGAGATTGCCGATGGCATAGATGGCAAACCATGCCGCCAGAATGTCGCCCGTCCAATAGTGCAGGAACACCGGGATCAGCGCGACCTGCTGGGTTATTCCCAGCACCATCTGGACCAGGTTGGCGGACCACCCGGCAAACAGCCGTCCTGCCCGGCCGGGCACCGGAGCACTCGACGAAGCCACCGCTTTACCGCGCACCTCAACGGGCTCATCGATCAAGGCCAGACCTCACAAAGGCATCGCAGCCGGGCTATCAGTCCGGCAGGAGGATGTCGAGGGTGCGGAAGCGAACAGTGGGAGGGTGGGGAAAGAAATTGCCGTAACACATCCGAGGCACTCGGATCGCCTTACAGATGAGAACAGTGTGAGGGAAGATCGAACCGGATCTTAACATCCCTACCGTCGGTTAGCCCGCGTTAGATGTAGCACGAAGGCGCTTCTCCGGCTTTTGAGAGTGGCAACGCCACGTACCGATGGAATTCGACGCTATTACTTTCGGCCGGTCGAACACGAAGCGGAACACCTGCTCTATTTAGGATACTCTCAGAGCGGGCGACGGTTCGATAGAAATAACGCAACTCGATGATGATGCTTTTCACCTATCGCTGCCAATCCGATTGCGAACAGATTCGAGATCGTCACGGCTAGCCCAAACATCAGAACGCCTCGATCCGGCCAGATGACCCACATTGCATACATCAAGGTATGGTGGATCAGGTAAAGTGTAAACGAGTAATCCGCGAAGAAGCTGATCGCTCTTGTCATGCGGAAGCCCTTCGACAGATGGCTGGTTTGCGTTGCAGCGATAACGCCAATCACCGCGATGAGCAGCAGCGGATAGCCGGCAAGGTTGTATTCAGCGTGGGCTGGATGGGTTGCAACGAATATCGCAAGTCCTGAGATAGCCATCGCTATAGCCGGCCACCTCGGGATCGAGGAATTTCTGGTCACAAAATATAAGGCTGCTCCGCCCAGCCAGAGAGAGAACAGGCCTCGGCCGACGCCATCCGGCTGATACGATCCGCTCAGGAAGTGCAATGAGGTCTGCCCGAAGAACAGGGCGATCGGTAACATGTGAAGAAATGAGCGCGGGGCCTTCAACATGAAGAAGACAGCACCAACGAACATGTAGATGTGCCATTCTATTGCAAGCGTCCACAACGGCGAAGCCGATCCAAATGCAGACCATCGCAAGTTGTTCTCGAAAGCACCGCGATAGCTCTCCAACATGAATAGATTCGCGACGAGAGTCTTCAAGTTGAAGTATCGAACAACGTGCGGATCGGCAGTAAGATGAATCACAATCCAATCGATCGCGATAATCAAAACGAGCGCGGGGATCAGTCCAGAGTAGATCCTGGCGAAGCGGTCGATGAGAAATTGAGTGAAACCATAGTCTGAGCGTTCGGATCGTTTAATCAGCGTATGCATTATTAGAAAGCCTGACAAAATGAAAAACAGAAGAACCCCGACGTTCTGCATATAGGGCAAGCTGCTCGGCCAGTTTCCCATGAAGAAATTTAAGGCGTGACCTACGCAGACCATTTGCGCGGCGATCGCTCGGAGCAAATCGAGCGTTACGGAAGTATCATTTTTTGATCTGTCGAGACTGAGCATGGAGCTGACCTCTAACACCGCAAATTCAACGGACAAACCCCAAACTAGAGATTCGCCATGGCGCGACGACCCGTGATCGGAAAGACTTTGACGCACGGGTTAACGAGCCCTGCGAAGTGCTGACGACGCATCGTCGCTTTGCCGTGTTCACGCTGTCGGTGTCAACCACGTCAGCTTGGAAGGGCGGCCAAAAGCGAAAGCACCGTTCGGGCAAGAGACCATTTGGTGAGTTCGACTACCACGGCATCACGGAGTGTAGGGCCCCGCGACTGGGCGACTGCGAAAGCGGCAAATCCCACCACAGCAGTTTTAAAATCCAGATTGTAGCGATCTTGCAACCCTGAGGAGATTTGCTGGCTGGAGAGAAATCGACAGACCGCGGTGCTATTGATCAATTACAGATGCGAACTAACGATCCTTGATGCCCCCGGGGGAAAAGCCGTTCAGTTACGACACGTTCATTGCACAATGAAGTAGTCAAATACACGCCAATCCACTTGGACAAGTGCAGAATCCAAACTTTCGATCGAATGCGATGTTGCAAAATCCGAATGTGGTTGGTGTAGCTGACCAACGATCGCACCCATGGCCTCAGCTTCGAGCGCCTTTGCACCATCAAGAGCGTAGACGATTAACTTATCTCCGCCTCCCGCTGGTGAACCGAAATCAGGACCGTCCGTCGGCGCGCCGAACCGGTCGAAAACGAAGGCGTCCTGTAGCGCTTGCTGCGCGGTTTGGTATCCGAGCAAATTCGCCGCGATAGCTCCATCTCCATTCAGGTCCTGTTGGAAAGTCGGCTCCAGCGATTTCAGCGCATTGCTGGACCCCGATACTATGCCCCCGGTGGCGTTGGAAACAACATTACCATCCGCGTCGGTGTTCCAGACCGTATACTGATTTGAACCGAGCAAATGCAGAGCGACTTGGTACCCTCCTGATATCTGCTCCGCTCCAATGAAGGTCCAGTCGCCATATTGACCCACCGTGATCACAGAACCATACTTCAGCAGGGGCCCTATACCACCCCCACTCGGATTGAGGGCGTAGTTGTTTCCAACTACCGTCAAGCTGGTATTTCCATAGGACTCGATCGCCACGCTGGCAGAACCGGCACCAATGAAGCCATCCCCATTCAGGTCCTGCTGGAAGCTCGGCTCCAACGATTTCAATGCAGCGCTGGCTCCCGATACGATACCGCCGGTCCCGTTGGAGACCACATTGCCGTTGATGTCGGTATTCCAGACCGTGTACTGGTCCGAGCCTGGCAAATGCAAAGCGACCTCATAACCGCCAGATATCTGTTCCGCCCCAATGAAGGTCCAGGCGCCGTATTGACCCACGGTGATCACTGAACCGTACTTCAACAGCGGCCCGTTGCCTCCCCCGGACGGATTCAGGGCATAGTTGTTTCCAACCACGGCGAGGCTGGTGTTCCCGTATGACTCGATCACCGCAATGGAGGAGGCAACGCCAATGACGCCATCTCCGTTCAGATCCTGCTGAAAGCTCGGCTCCAGTGATTTCAGCGCATTGCTGGCTCCCGATACGATACCCCCCGTACCGTTGGAAACCACATTGCCGTTCGTATCGGTATTCCAGACCGTGTACTGATCTGAACCGGGCAGATGCAAAGCAACCTCATACCCCCCAGAAATCTGTTCTGCCCCAATGAAGGTCCAGCTGCCGTATTGACCGACGGTGATCACCGAACCGTACTTCAACAAGGGTCCCGTGCCGCCGCCCGACGGATTCAGGGCATAGTTGTTTCCAACCACCGCGAGGCTGGTGTTTCCGTAGGCCTCGACCACGACGGCGGCGGGAACGCCAATGACGCCATCTCCATTCAGATCCTGCTGGAAGCTCGGCTCCAGTGATCTCAGTGCTGTGCTGGCACCCGATACGATTCCCCCGGTACCGTTGGAAACCACATTGCCGTTGATGTCGGTATTCCAGACCGTGTACTGATCTGAGCCGGGCAGATGCAACGCAACTTCATACCCGCCAGATATCTCTTCCGCCCCAATGAACGTCCAGGCACCGTATTGTCCCACGGTCACCGCCGAGCCGTATTTCAGTAACGGGCCGGTTCCGCCACCGGCCGGGTTCAAAGCGTAGTTGTTGCCGATCACGGTAAGGCTGGTATCGCCAAAGGACTCGATCACCACCGGCGTCGAGTACACCCCGATCAGATCGGTCAGGCTGATCGCAACATTGCCGGTTAGATCGATCCCGAAATCGGCGACCCCGTCGCCGTTGGTATCGCCCTGCAACGTGGTGACGCCGGTCGAGCTGTTATAGAAATAGTTGAGTTCGCCGGCCGCGCCGTGGAAGGCGGCGGTGGCGATGAACTTGAACTGATCGTAGCTGCCGCTGCTGCTGATCGCATCGAACCCGCTGAGGTCGATGTGGTCTGTACCGGATACGAAGTCGGTAATGCGGTCGCGCTGGCCGCTTGCGGCCGAACTGTTGCCGAGCAGGAACACGAAGGTATCGCCGCTGCTGCCGCCGGTCATGTTGTCGACGCCGGCGCCACCAATCAACGTATCGTTTCCGGCGCCGCCCGTCAGCGTATCGGCGCCGCCGCCGCCTGAAAGCGTAGAGCCGGTGTTGCTTGCGATGAGGTGGTCGTTGCCGCTGCCGCCGATGGCCTTCTCGATCACCGCGTTGAGCGCCAACCCGATATTGTTGGTCAGGCCGCCGACCGAGGAAAACGCACCCGCGTTCAGGTCGATGGTCTGCGCCGCGGAATAGCCGGAGCAATCGAGCGTGTCGTTGCCGCCGCTGTCATAGATCGTCAGCGCCGGCGCCGGGCTGTAGGCGGCGAAATTGAACACCGCGCCGGCATTGCTGTTGAAACCGTAGACGGTGTCGCCGGTTCGCGTCGAGGTGGCCGCGCCGTACATCAACCCCACGGCGTAGATGTCCGCCATCTGCGGCGTGACCACGTAGCGGTATGAACTCCCGGAATAATTCTGCTCCGAGAAATACGACATGATGGAATATTGCCAGGTGTCGTTGGCATAGATCGCGTCGGTCGAATACGACGCGCTGCCATTATAAGGCCCCTGATGGCCCAGCCCCAGCGCATGTCCGATTTCGTGGACGTAGGTCTGGTAGGCATAGCTATCGATGCCGGTCTTGTTGTCGTTCGCGCCGCCGTCGGTGGTGACCCAGTCGGTGCTGATGTTGATGGTCTGATAGGCGATCGCGCCGTTCCCGTACCAGGCGCCGCTGGTATAGGCCTGCATCGTACCATTGTGGGTGAAGGTGATGTTTGCAGCGCCGGAGGTCTGGACGAAGCTGATGTTGGCGACCTCGGACCATGCCTGCATCGCCGTCTGCGCGAGGAACTGCTCCGCCGCATTCAGCCCGGTGATGTTGTAGGTGATGGTATTCGAAGAAAAGTGATGGGCCGGCGTGCTGTTGTAAACCCAAAAGCCGTTGACGAGGTAGTCGGCAAGCGTCGCGATCGACACGACCGGCTTGGAGGCCGAGACCATCACATCAACCAAACCGCCGCTGGCATCCGCCAACGGGAAAGGCTCGCCCTCATCCCGAAACATCGTATCATGCACCGCGTCAGGCGCGGGCGCGCCCATCCCGGCATCAGGCGCCTGGAACAACCAGATGTCCTCGGAAAGCAGGCCGTTCTTTTTCATCGATCAGGCCCCTCGGCAGGTCGCCGGGTTGCAGGGGAATCGCAGCGCATCCGGAGGCTAGATTCGCCTCGTTAACGCTTGTTTACCAGCCGGATTTTGGCGTGCGCGCGCTTTGCGATGTTTTACTGCGAAAGGCGCCCCCGGCGGTCCGTGGTTTTGCGGGGCTTCCCAGCGTTGCAGCGGCGTCCGCAGCCAAAACCTCGCCTTGCCCTGCCGGCATGGCCGTCCCGCGGATGGTGAACAAGCAGTTGGAAATCGGCGCCAGATTGTTTAAGCCAAACGGGTCCGCCCGCCCCCCCGCGAAATCCAAAAGAAGAAGGTTTCTCAATGCCTTTCCCCCGTGCTTCGCAGGCCCTTTCCCGTTTCACCGTGCTCGATCTTACCCGCGTCCGCTCCGGGCCGACCTGCGTCCGCCAACTGGCGGATTGGGGCGCCAATGTCGTCAAGATCGACGCGCTGCTGGAGGATGGCGGCGGCGAGCAGCCGGGCGGCCCGCGGCAGGGCTCGGATTTCCAGAATTTGCACCGCAACAAGCGGGCCATGACGCTGAATCTGAAGGACCCCAAGGGCCTCGAAGTGTTCAAGCGGCTCGCCGAGCAGGCCGACGTCGTGGTCGAGAATTTTCGTCCCGACGTGAAGGCCAAGCTCGGCATCGACTATGAGAGCCTGCGCCAGATCAACCCCCGCATCGTCTATGGCAGCATCTCCGGCTTCGGCCAGGACGGGCCCTATCACAAGCGGCCGGGCTTCGATCAGATCGCGCAGGGCATGGGCGGGCTGATGTCGATCACCGGCGCACCCGGCGAGGGCCCGATGCGGGTCGGCATCCCCGTCGCCGACCTCACCGCCGGCTTGTTCTGTGCCATTGGCATCCTCACCGCACTGCTGGAGCGGGACGTTTCCGGCCAGGGTCAGTGGGTGCAGACCTCGCTGCTGCAGGCGCAGATTTTCATGCTGGATTTCCAGGCCTCGCGCTGGCTGATGGAGAAGGACGTCGCCCAGCAGGCCGGCAACAACCATCCGACCTCGATTCCAACGGGCGTGTTCAAGACCTCCGACGGCTACATCAACATCGCCACCACGGGCGGACGGATCTGGGAGCGCTGCGCACAGGCGATCGGCGCGCCCGAACTGGTCACCAACCCCGATTACGCCACAGCACCGGCGCGGTCGAAGAACCGTGACGCGCTCAATGCCTTGATCGGCAAGCTCACCGAGAAGAAATCGACGGAAACCTGGGTCAAGGAACTGAACGACGCTGGCGTGCCCTGCGGCCCGATCTATTCGATCGACCAGATGTTCGAGGACGCCCAGGTCAAGCATCTCGGCATCGCCCAGCACGTGCCGAACGACGAGAACCGCCATATCCAGCTCGTCGGCCAACCGGTGACGCTCTCGCGCACGCCGAGCAGGATGGCAGCACGGCCGCCGGAATTCGGCGAGCAGACCGAGGAGGTGCTGACCGAGTTCGGCTTCGGCAAGGACGAGATCGCGGAATTGCGTCAACGCAAGGTGGTGTGACCGGCAGGGTAGATCAGCCTACTACGCCGGTGGTGCCGGCGAGCGGCTGACCTGCGTCCGCGATCGGCTACACTATTCCGGCATCACCCGTGAAAGGCAATCCATGCGCATCATGATCCTCAACGGCCCGAACCTGAACATGCTCGGTGTCCGCGAGCCGCATATCTACGGCTCGACCACGCTCGACGCCATCAAGGCGTCCTGCGAGGAATTCGCCGCCTTCACCGGCGCGCAACTGGCGTTTCACCAGTCCAACCACGAAGGCGAGCTGGTCGACCTGATCCAGTCCGCCCGCAGCTCGGCGGACGCCCTCATCATCAATCCCGCCGCCTACTCCTTCACCTCGATTGCGATCTACGATGCGATGAAGATTTTTGATGGCCCGATCTACGAGGTGCACATCTCTAACATCCACGCCCGCGACGAACTGCATCGGCACTCCAAGCTGTCGGCCGCTGTGAAAGGCGTGATCGCGGGGCTGGGTCCTTACGGCTATATCGTCGCCATGCAGGCCGCGCTGCAAGCCGCAGGCAAGCTGCCTTCGTCACTTCCCGCCGCCATCAGCAGCGGACCAAAGTAAAGGAACGCGCGTCCGGCCCGCTGACCTCGCGCAGACCGCGATCACGACGCGCGCCGCACTGCATCATTGATGCAAGCTACTCCCGACGGGGCAAAAGTGCGAAAACAACCCCATGCAAAGTAGAAATGGGGCCTGCTCGATTCTTAGACACAAGATGTAGACCGGTGAAGGCAATGATGAAACGCTACGCCCGCGCCGGCCGTAGCATGCGCGACACGCTGCCGAACGCCTTGTCGATCACGGGCCAGAACAGCAGCACGATCGCCAGCGTCGTGATCGAGCCGACCAGTCCGTTCGACCAGAACACCTTCAGGTCGCCGCCGGAGCCGATCATCGACAGGCGGAACGCATCCTCGGCGCGGTTGCCGAGCACCAGCGCCAGCGTGAACGGCGCCAGCGGAATGCCGATCTTCTTGAAGACGTAACCGACCACGCCAAAGCCCAGCATCAGCCAGATGTCGAACATCGCGTTCTGGATCGCATAGGCGCCGATCGCGCAGGACACCACGATCATCGGCGCCACCGCCGCGAACGGCACCCGCAGGATGGAAGCAAAGATCGGCACCGTCGTCAGCACCAGCACGAGGCCGACGACGTTGCCGAGATACATCGACGCGATCAGGCCCCAGACGAAGTCCTTGTGCTCGACGAACAGCAGCGGCCCGGGGTTGAGGCCCCACACCATCAACCCGCCGAGCAGGATCGCCGCGGTGCCGGAGCCGGGAATGCCGAGCGCCAGCATCGGCAGCAGCGCTGCGGTGCCGGAGGCATGTGCCGCCGTCTCCGGCGCGAACACGCCCTCGATGCGGCCCTTGCCAAAACTGTCCGGGTCCTTGGAGAAACGTTTGGCGAGATTGTAGCCCATGAAGGACGCGGCGATCGCGCCGCCCGGCGTGATGCCGAGCCAGCAGCCGATGAAAGAGGAACGGAACAGCGTCACCCAGTATTTCGGCAGGTCTTTCCAGACCGACAGCACCACGCGCAGTGAAATGCCGGCGGCATGCCCCCGCAGCGCCAGCCGCTCCTCCATGGTCAGCAGAATTTCGCTGATACCGAACAGGCCAATGACGGCGACGAGGAAGTTGACGCCGCGCAGCAGTTCCGACGAACCGAAAGTCATGCGCAACTGGCCGGACACGGTGTCCATGCCGATGCCGGCGAGCAACAGGCCGAGCGACATCGAAATGACCGTCTTGTGCTTGGCTTCACGGCCGAGGCCGACAAAGGAACAGAACGTCAGCAGATATACCGAGAAGAATTCCGGCGGTCCGAATTTCAACGCGAAGGACGAGATCATCGGCGCCAGGAAGGTGATCAGCATGACAGCGACCAGCGAGCCGATGAATGAGGAGGTGAACGCCGCGGTCAGCGCTTCCGCCGCTTTGCCCTGCTGCGCCATCGGATAGCCGTCGAACGTCGTCGCCACCGACCACGCTTCGCCGGGGATGTTGAACAGGATCGAGGTGATGGCGCCGCCGAACAGCGCGCCCCAATAAATGCAGGACAGCATCACGATCGCCGAAGTCGGGTCCATCGTGAAGGTCAGCGGCAGCAGGATCGCGACGCCGTTGGGACCGCCGAGGCCGGGCAGCACGCCGACAAAGATGCCGAGCACGAGCCCGAGCATCATCAAGAGCAGCGTCTTCCACGTCAGCAGCACGGCAAAACCGTGCATCAAGAGGCCAAGCGCTTCCATCAGACCATCCCAGGTATTTCGTCATTGCGAGGAACGAAGCGACGAAGCAATCCACACTTCCCTTGTGGCACCATCGACTGCTTCGCTGCGCTCGCAACGGAAGAAGTCATACGAACCTTGACTAGCGGCCGAGCGCCGCTTCGAGCGGGCCCTTTGGCATGATGACGTCAAAGGCGACGTCGAAAGTCACGAACATCACGGCGGTGAATACGAAGGCGGTGAGCAGCGATTTCCACAGCGCGATCTTGCCGACGACCCGCATGAAGCCGGCGATCAGCAGGAAGCTCGCGACATAGAGCCCGAGAAACTGCATGGCGAGGCAAAACAGCAGCGTCGGCACGAATACCGCCAGCACGCGGCGAAGCTGCGCGCGGGTCACGAAGACCTCGGTCGCCTCCTTGCGCGACAGGAAAGCCGCAACCAGCCCATAGAGGCTGGCGCCGGCGAGAATGACCGAGAGATAGAACGGAAAATAACCGGCCTGCGGGCCGGTCGATTCCCACCCCGCGCCGGTGCGCCAGTTGTCGTAGCCGAGCGTGGACGCCAGCGCGAGCAGCAGGAGTGAGACGATCACGTCGACCGCGCGGACGCTGGTCACCGCAGGCGAATCCGCCTCCGGCGCAGTCGGATCTTCGACGACGATCTCGATATCGGTGTTGGACATGCGAGCTTCCGGGTGCAGCGATCCGAGAGGGATTACGACGCTGGTATGCCAGACGTCAATGTCCCGCGCTGCGTTCCGGGAAGGCGCTCGCAAGTGCAGCACGATCGGGGCGCAGCAGGCCGCGCTCGGTGATCAAGCCCGTGACGAGCCGCGCCGGCGTGACGTCGAAAGCGTAATTGGCCACCGGCGAACCGTCGGGAACCACGCGCACGGTTTCGACGCGGCCATCGGCGGTGCGGCCGGTCATGGTCGTCACCTCGTCGGCGCTGCGCTGCTCGATCGGAATCTGACTGATGCCATCATCGATACTGAAGTCGATGGTCGGCGACGGCAGTGCAACATAGAACGGCACGTCATTGTCGTGCGCGGCGAGCGCTTTCAGATAGGTGCCGATCTTGTTGCAGACATCGCCATTGGCGGTCACCCGGTCGGTGCCGACGATGGCGAGATCGACCATCCGGTGCTGCATCAGATGGCCGCCGGTATTGTCCGGGATCACCGTATGCGGCACCCCGTGGTGGCCGAGTTCCCAGGCCGTGAGCGAAGCGCCTTGATTGCGTGGCCGGGTTTCGTCGACCCAGACATGAACCTTCAGGCCGCGCTCGTGGGCCAGATAGATCGGCGCCGTCGCCGTGCCCCAATCCACCGTCGCGAGCCAGCCGGCGTTGCAATGGGTCAGGACATTGACCGGCTCGCCGGGCTTCTTCGTCGCCGCGATCTGTTCGATCAGCGCCAGGCCATGCCGGCCGATCGCCTCGTTGATCGTGACATCCTCCTCGGCGATCTCGGCGGCGCGGGCATAGGCTATTGGCACGCGCTCGGAAGGCGCCGCCGGCCTGAGCACGCGCTTCATGACATCGAGCGCCCATTTCAGGTTGATCGCCGTCGGCCGCGTCTCGATCAGAAGCTCGTAGGCACGATCGATACCGGCATCGGAACGATCATCCCGCACCGCCAACGCCATGCCGTAGGCGGCCGTCGCGCCGATCAAGGGCGCTCCCCGCACGAGCATGCTGCGGATCGCGTCCGCTGCCGCGTCGGCGGTCTCCAGGCGGGCAATCACGAATTCATGCGGCAGGCGCCGCTGGTCGATCGCACCCACCGACCAGCCGTCTTGCGCCAACCAGATGCTGCGGAAATGCCGGCCGTCGACCTTCATGACCGCAACACCCGCCCGGCCACGGCGTCGAGATTCTTCAGCAACTGCGGATCGCGCGCTTCCGGCGCCGTGATCAACGCGCTGTCGAGCGCCCTGTCCGATCCGATCGGGCACAGCTCATGCTCACGCGGAAAATCCCGAGCGAGCCGTGCCACGAGCGCCTTGGCCTTGCCGGCATTGGAGTTCAGCACGCGAATGATGTCCTGCACGGTGACGGCGTCGTGATCGGGATGCCAGCAATCGAAGTCGGTGACCATCGCCACGCTGGCGTAGCAGATCTCCGCCTCGCGGGCGAGTTTCGCTTCGGGCATGTTGGTCATGCCGATCACCGAAAAACCCTGGGCCTTGTACATCAGACTCTCGGCCAGCGTCGAGAATTGCGGGCCTTCCATGCAGACATACGTGCCGCCCTGCACGGCTGCGATGCTTTCGGCCTTCGCGGCGGCTGCGAGATGCACGTGCAGCCGCGGCGACACCGGGTGCGCCATCGAGACGTGGGCGACGCAGCCTTTGCCGAAAAACGAACTCTCGCGCTTGCAGGTGCGGTCGACGAACTGATCGACGAGCACAAACGTTCCGGGCGGCAGGTCCTCGCGGAACGAGCCGCAGGCGGAGAGCGAAACCAGATCGGTGACCCCTGCCCGCTTCAGCACGTCGATATTGGCGCGATAGTTGATGTCGGAAGGCGACAGTACATGACCCTTACCGTGCCTTGGCAAGAACACGATCGGCAGCCCATCGATCTCGCCGCGCGTCAGCGCCGCGGACGGCTCGCCCCACGGACTGGCGATGGTTTCCTCGCGGACATCCTGCAGCCCCGGCAAATCATAGATGCCGGATCCGCCGATGATGCCAAGCACGGCACGCGTCATGACTTCTCCCAACTCGGCTTCCTTACCAGCATGTTCGACTATACTGCGGCGCCATAATCAAGCATTGTCAGCCGGCTTCAAGAGGGTTTGGCATGCCTGCTTCCAGGGACCGGGAAAAACGTCAATCGATCATCGATGCCTGCCTGCGCATGAACGCATCGGGCATCAACCAGGGCACGTCAGGCAATATCAGCCTGCGCCATGGCGACGGCATGCTGATCACGCCGACCAGCACGCCCTACGAGGCGATGAAGCCCGAGCAGATCGTCTACATGCATCTCGACGGCAACCACGATCCCGCCCAGCGGCCGTCGAGCGAATGGCGGTTTCACCGCGACATCCTCAAGGCCCGGCCGGAGGTGAACGCGATCGTGCACGCGCATCCGCCCTACTCGACCATGCTGGCGATCATGGGCATGGAAATTCCGCCGGTGCACTACATGGTCGCCGTCGCCGGGGGCGACAGCATCCGCTGCGCGCCCTATGCAACCTTCGGCACCCAGGAGCTTTCCGAGCACGCCGTTCGCGCGCTGGAGGGACGGCTGGCGTGCCTGCTGGCGCATCACGGCATGATTGCAGCGGGACCGTCGCTCGCCAAGGCGATGTGGCTCGCCGTCGAGGTGGAAGCGCTGGCGCGGCAATATCACGGCTGCCTGCAGATCGGCACGCCGCCATTGCTGCCAAAGGAGGAAATCGAGAAAGTCCGCGTCCGCATGGCCGGGTATGGCCACGCGGACGAGTGAAGACGTTATTTCGCGACGAAGCCCGCCTCGTTCATCAACGCGGCGTTGAGCTTGTCGTCCTCTTCCAGGAATTTCAGCATGTCCTTGCCGGTAAGGAAAATCGGCTTCAGCGCCTGCTTCTCCATGTAGTCCTTGTATTCCGTCGTCTGCGTCACCTTCTGGAACAGGTCGACATAGAACGCCTGCTGTTCCGGCGTCACCTTGCCGGGCAGGAACATCGCGCGCAGCATCAGGTACTGGACGTCGAGTCCCTCCTCCTTACAGGTCGGTATGTCGTTCCAGGATTGCGTCTCCGTGACCTTGGTCTTGTAGGAAATGCGCTCCTTGTCGAACACGCAGAGCGCGCGCACCTGACCAGCGCGCCAGACCTCGAGATTTTCGGACGGGTTATTGACGTTGGCTTCGGTGTGCTTGCCGACCAGTTGCGTCGCCGCCTCGCCGCCGGACTTGTACGGCAGATAAGAGAATTTCGCGCCGGTCTTCTGTTCCATGAACACCGTGAGTACATGGTCCTCGCGCTTGGAGCCGGTGCCGCCCATCTTGAACGGCGAGCCTGCGGCCTTGGCGGCGGCGATGAAGTCCTTCACCGTCTTCGGCCCATCGGCGTTGTCCCACAGCACGAATTGATCCATCGCAACGACCGACACCGGCGTCAGCTCACGCCAGTTGAACGGGATCTTGGCCGACAGCGGCAGCATGTAGATCAGCGAATAGGCGATCAGCACCTTGTTGGCGTCGCCGTCGCTGGATTTCATGTACATCAGCGCCTCGGCGCCCGAGGCCCCGCCCTTCAGCGACACCACCATAGGCTGCTTCATCAGATTATTCTTCTGGATGGCGGCTTGCATCATGCGCGCCATCTGGTCGGACGCGCCGCCCGCGCCGGCGGCAACCACGATTTCGACCGGCTTGGTAGGCTCCCAGGCGGCCAGCGCCGGAGCGGTTGCGATCATGGCCGTCAAGGCGGCCGCAGCCTTCAGCATCTGTCCCACGCGTTTCATCCCTATGTATATTGTAGGGCCTGGATAAAATCAGATCAGGCCTGTTGCTGCATTTTGCGGGCGATCCGGCCCCAGTTCAAGCTGCGTTGCAACCCAAGGCCTATAACCTTCGCACTAGATAGCACTGATGCGAAACTGAAGAAAATGAAGGGTGGCTTCGGGCGACCGGCTTTTCAGTTGCTTGCCTGCGGGTGTCCCCCCTTTAATGTGCACGTGAGGCAACGAAGAGGAGAAACGGGAATGAGAGCGCTTTTGGTGGCCGTCGCATTGGGCACGGCGGTGATGCTTGCTGGCTGCGGGAGAGATCCAGGGCCGAAGGGGGAAACCGGCGCTCAAGGTCCCGCGGGTCCGCAGGGAGCGCAAGGCCTGCAGGGTGTGCCTGGGCCACAGGGTCAGCAAGGGGCCCAAGGGCAGCAGGGCCCGCAGGGGCCTCAGGGACCGCAGGGAGCGCCCGGTGCAAAGGGCGATCCGGGGGCGGCCGGAACCGTCGTCAGGTCCGTCCAGGCCGATGGACCGGTCAGTTGCGAAGCCAGTGAAATCCTGGTGTCGGTATTTTGTCCCTCCGGCGGCGCACCCGACGGCGCAAAGTGCGGTACAAGCCCGGCGATCGGCCTTTGTCTCAAGAAACCGTAGCCGTCATTATGCGTCGCGATCAGAGATGACCGCGCCTGGAGGCGGCATGAAAGCGTTCGCGATTGGTCTGGTGCTGATTTGTCTGTCCACCATCGCGGACGCCGGTTCGTCAATCATCGGCGCCGGCTCTCAAAGCTGTACGGCGTGGACCAATCGAAAAAAGAACGCGGTCGTCAAAGGTAGCTTCGAATCCTGGCTGGTTGGATTTATCAGCGGCCTGAACATCAGCGGCGAGCGGGACATCGTTGGCGGCGGCGACTTTGATGCGATTGTTAGCTGGATGGATCAACGCTGCCTGGCTACTCCTTCGGATCGCATCGGTATCGCGGCCCTCGATCTAGGTATGGAGTTGGCAAGGAAAGCCGCCAGGCCATAGCCAACGGCAAGCGTAGACTGGCCTGGATGTTCGGACTACTTGCCCTTGAAGTTCGGCGGGCGCTTGTTGAGGAACGCGTCCATCCCCTCGCGGAAATCGTCGCTCATGTAGGCGCGCAGGATCAGGTCTTCGCCCTCGTCGCGCGACAGCGTCCGACGAATGCGGCGCACCGCTTCCTTGGTGACTTCGAGCGTGATCGGCGCATGGCCGGCAACGAGTTTGGCGGTTTCGTCGGCGCGTCGCTGCAGGGTCTCCACGTCAGGCACCACCTCGTTGAGCAGGCCTAGCGCCAGCGCTTCCGGCGCCTCGACCAGCCGCGCCTTGAAGATCAGGTCCTTGGTCCGCGCCGGGCCGACCAGCGAAACCAGACGCGAGATGTTCGACATCGACAGGCAATTGCCCAGCGTCCGTGCGATCGGAAATCCGATCCGCGTGGACTCCGTGCCGATACGGATGTCGCAGCAGGCAGCAATACCCGCCCCGCCGCCGGTGCAGGCGCCGGCAATCGCCGCGATGACCGGTACCCGGCACGATTCCAGCGCGCCGAGCACGCGATCGATGCGCGCTTCGTAGTCTAGCGCATCCTGCGCGGTCTTGAAGGCGCGGAACTGCGAGATGTCGGTGCCCGAGGCGAACGCCTTGTCGCCGGCGCCGGTCAGGATCATCGCCTTGATCGAGCGATCGTTGTTGACGGTCTCGCAGATCGCGGCCATCTGCTCGTACATGGCAAAGGTCAGCGCATTACGCGCCTGCGGCCGGTTGAACGTCAGCCGGGCAATGCCGTCCTCGACGGAATAGATCAGGTCTTCGGTCGCAGCTACCGGTGCGTTCATCGCAGCTCTCTCTGTTGTTGTTTCGGTCAGACGATCTCAGGCGACGGCGGCCTTCGGCATCGCCTGCGGTTCACGTCCCTTGAGCACTTCCATTGCCGCCAGCACGCCACCGCCGCGATGCGGCACCTTGGCGAGATCGAGACCCATCTCGACGCCCGACAGCGTGCCCATCATCATCAGATCGTTGAAGTGGCCGATATGGCCGATCCGGAACACCTTGCCCTTGATCTTGTTGAGGCCGGTGCCGAGCGACATGTCGAAGTTTTCCAGCACGACCTTGCGGAAATTGTCGGCGTCATGCCCTTCCGGCATGACGACGCCGGTCAGCGCGGGCGAGTGTGCGCCCTGCTCCTGGCACTGCGTTTCGAGGCCCCACACCTTGGCGGCCGCACGCGTCGCGGCGCTGTGGCGCTTGTGGCGGGCGAAGACGTTCTCCAGCCCTTCTTCCTCAAGCATCTTGACCGCCTCGCGCAGGCCGAACAGCAGGTTCGTCGCCGGCGTGTAGGGCCAGGTGCCCGCCTTGTTGATGGCGATGACTTCCTGCCAGTCCCAATAAGAGCGCATGGCAGGGTTCGCCTTCGCGACGGCCAGCGCCTTTTCCGAGACGGCATTGAAGCCGAGACCCGGCGGCAACATCAGGCCCTTCTGCGATCCGGCGACCGACACGTCGATGCCCCAGGCATCGTGCTCATATTCCAGCGATCCAAGACCGGAGATGGTGTCGACCATCAGCAGCGCGGGATGGTTGACCCGGTCGAGAAGCTTGCGGACATCCTGCGGATGGGTGACGCAGCCGGTCGAGGTCTCGTTGTGGACCACGCAGACGGCCTTGATCTTGTGCGCCTTGTCGGCCGACAGTTTTGCCTCGATCTGCTCGAGGTCGGCACCATGACGCCAGTCGCCCGGCAGGAAATCGACATCGAGCTTGAACTTCTCGGCGATGCCGCGCCACAGCACGGCGAACTGGCCAGTCTCCGCCATCAGCACCTTGTCGCCGGGCTGCAACGTGTTGACGAGGGCGGCCTCCCAGGCGCCGGTACCGGACGACGGGTAGATGATCACCGGCTGCTTGGTGCGAAACACCCGCTGCATGGCCGCCAGCACGGCGTGGCCGATCTCGGCGAATTCCGGACCGCGATGGTCCATGGTCGGCATGTCCATGGCGCGCAGCACCCGGTCCGGCACGTTGGTCGGTCCCGGAATCTGCAGAAAATGCCTTCCAGTATGCACGGTCATGGGCGTCCTTCCCGGTCTTGAGCTTGTCTTGGCCTGGTCTTGGCTTGTGGCGTCTTGGCTTCGCGAGCCGCTCGAATATCACTATTTGTCCGGCTTGTCCCCCGCCCGGCGAGGGCCGTCAATGCATAAGAAGCAGGCTTCGCCTTGCCAAGCCGGATACCGGCAGGCAAGACACGGCTGGACATTCAAGAGAGCTGGATAATGGCGGCACCGAGGGCCGAAAAATCACAAAATTCGGCCGAAAACAGCCGGCTCGCCGCGCGCCTCGCCCGGGAGACCACGGGCGATGTTTTCTTCGACGCCTTCAACCGCGGCCGCTACGCGACCGACGCCTCGTTCTACCAGATCGTCCCCCTTGGCGTGGTGGTTCCCCGGACCATGGACGAGGCGCTGCGGGTGCTTTCGATCGCCAAAGACGAAGGCCTGATCGTCACGCCGCGCGGCGGCGGGACCTCGCAATGCGGCCAGACGGTCAACGAGGGATTGGTCGTCGATTTCTCCAAACACCTGAACCGCCTGCTCTCGCTCGATGTCGAAGGCCGGACCTGCGTGGTCGAGCCGGGCATCGTGCTCGACGACCTCAACCGCCAGCTCAAAAAGCACGGGCTGTGGTTTCCGGTCGACGTCTCCACCGCCTCGCGCGCCACCATCGGCGGCATGGCCGGCAACAATTCTTGCGGCGGCCGTTCGCTGCGCTATGGCACCATGCGCGACAACACGCTGTCGATGGACGCGGCGCTGGCCGACGGTTCGCTGCTGCATTTCGGCGAGGTGCCGTGCGATCTGGCGCAGGTGAATTCGCCCCAGAGCGGGCTTGCGCTGTTCCGGGACATGCTCGACCTCGGCAAGCGCGAGGCCGCCGAAATATCGCAGCGGTTTCCAAAGGTGCAGCGCCGTGTCGGCGGCTATAATCTCGATGCGCTGGTGCCGCGCAATGCGCCGAACAACCTCGCGCATCTGCTGGTCGGCTCCGAGGGAACGCTGGCCTTCACCACACAGGTCGAACTCAAGCTGTGGCCGGTTATCCGCAACAAGGTGCTCGGCGTCTGTCATTTCGGCAGCTTTTACGAAGCGATGGATGCGGCGCAGCATCTGGTGAAGCTGCGGCCGATCGCGGTCGAACTGGTCGACCGCACCATGATCGCGCTCGGCCGCGATATCGCGATGTTCAGGCCGGTGATCGAATCGACCGTGCGCGGCGATCCGGATGCGCTGCTGATCGTGGAATTTGCGGAAGCGGACCAGGCGGACAATCTTCAAAAGCTGAAGCGGCTTTCCGAACTGATGTCGGACCTCGGTTTCGGCTGGAACCAGCCGCCGCGCAAATGGGGCGGCGTGGTCGACGTCGTCGAACCCGCGAGGCAGACGGCGATTGCGGATTTTCGAACTTCCGGCCTCAACATCATGATGTCGATGAAGCAGGAGGGCAAGCCGGTCTCCTTTGTCGAGGACTGCGCGGTGCCGCTGCCGCATCTCGCCGATTACACCGAGCGGCTCAACGCCGTGTTCGCCAAACACGGCACCCGCGGCACCATGTATGCGCATGCCTCGGAAGGCTGCCTGCACGTGCGCCCGGTGCTCAATCTGAAGCTCGAAAAGGACGTCAAGGCGATGCGCGCCATCGCCGAAGAAACCTTCGAGATGGTGCGCGAATACAAGGGCTCGCACTCCGGCGAGCATGGCGACGGGCTGGTTCGCTCCGAATTTCACGAGGCGATGTTCGGCACGCGCATCGTCGCCGATTTCCGCGAGGTCAAACGCCGCTTCGATCCGGACAACCTGCTCAACCCCGGCAAGATCGTCGATCCGCCGAAAATGGACGACCGCTCGCTGTTTCGCTATCGGCCGGATTACCGCATCGGCGAGTTGAAGACCGTGCTCGACTGGTCGGCCTATCCCGGCGCTGGCGGCGGCTTTCAGGGCGCGGTCGAGATGTGCAACAACAACGGCGCCTGCCGCAAGCTCGAGGGCGGCGTGATGTGCCCGTCCTATCGCGCGACCCGCAACGAAAAGGACGTCACGCGGGGCCGCGCCAACACGCTGCGGCTGGCGATATCCGGCCAGCTGGGGCCGGACGCGCTGGCCTCGGATGAGATGATGGACACGCTCAAACTCTGCGTCTCCTGCAAGGCCTGCCGCCATGAATGCCCCACCGGCGTCGACATGGCCAGGATGAAGATCGAGGTGCTGGCCGCCCGTGCGGAGAAGCATGGCCTTTCGCTGCGCGATCGGCTGGTGGGCTACCTGCCGCGCTATGCGAATCTTGCCTCCCGCGTTGCCCCGCTCGCCAACTGGCGCAATAACAGTCGGTTTTTACGCGCGCTGTTGGAGAAATTCGCCGGCATCAGCGCCAAGCGCGCTTTGCCCGCCTTTCGCCGCGATGTGTTCAAGGCCGACGCCGAGGTGTTCGGTCCCGCGGATGGCCATGAGGTCGTGCTGTTCGCCGATACGTTCAACCGCGTCTATGAGCGCGAAAACCTCGACGCCGCCCTGCGGGTATTGGTCGAAGGTGGCTACCGCGTCCATATCCCGCGCCCGGCGGACAGCGGCCGTCCGCTGTGCTGCGGGCGGACATTCCTCTCCGCAGGCCTCGTCGCGCAGGCGCGGAGCGAACTGGACCGTCTGGTCACGACATACGGGCCATTCGCGGCGCGTGGCGTGCCGATCGTGGGGCTCGAGCCGAGCTGTCTGCTGACGCTGCGCGACGAAATGCTCTCGCTGCGTTCGGACGACGAGGCCAGAAGCGTCAGCGCCCACGCCTTGCTGTTCGAGGAGTTTCTGGTGCGCGAGGCGGAGGCCGGCCGCCTGAAGCTGCCGCTCGGCGCCATGCCGGGCAAGGCGCTGGTTCACGGCCACTGTCACCAGAAATCGTTCGGGGCGTTCAAGCCGGTCGAGAAGGTGCTGCGCCTCGTTCCCGGGCTCGACATCGAGACCATCGAATCCAGTTGCTGCGGCATGGCCGGCGCGTTCGGCTACGGCGCCGACACCTATCAGGCGTCGATGGAAATGGCCGAACTGTCGCTGCTGCCGGCCGTGCGCCGCGCTGATGCGACCACGCTGATCGTGGCCGACGGCACCTCCTGCCGGCACCAGATCAAGGACGGCAGCGAACGTCCCGCCCTTCACGTCGCGCGCGTGCTGGCGATGAGCCTCGACCGCACAACAACGAATTCAAACCGCTCACCTGTCACATAAGGAAACCATCATGGCTGAACTCACCCTCGACATCGCCCGCAAGATTCTCGATGCCGCGCTAGCCACGGGCGTGGAGAAGAAATTGAAGCCGCTGGTCATCACCATTCTGGATGCCCGCGGCTGTGTGAAGGTCACCGCGGCGCAGGACGGCACCAGCCTGATGCGGGCCGAGATCGCGCACGGCAAGGCCTATGGCGCACTCGCGATGGGCATGGGATCGCGGGCCTTGTTCCAGCGCGCGCAGGAGCAGGCCTATTTCGTCAGCGCGGTGAACACGATGGCGCAGGGACGGCTGGTGCCGGTGCCCGGCGGCGTGCTGATCCAGGGCGATGGCGGCCTGCTCGGCGCGGTCGGCGTCAGCGGCGACACCTCCGACAATGACGAGATCTGCGCCGTCGCGGGGATCGAGGCGGCGGGACTGAAGGCTAGTGCGGGCTAGATCTGCGTTGTCCAGCGAAGTGGACCCGGCGGTCAGCACACGCCGGGTCTCAGATCCGGTAGCGCAGGCTCGCTGCCACTGGCCCATTGCCCGGCGGTGGGGACATCTACGCACGGCATCGCATTTCCTTGCTGTTCGGGCGCAAACAACAACTGCCAATGCGGCGGCGAAAGTAACGTCTCCGGCCGGTATAGTTTGCGCGGGATGACGCCTCGCAGCTAATTCGGTGGCGTCCGCGTGGTTCCTGCAGAGCTTGGGAAGACAGGCGCCGGTGGTTGCGCAACCAGTTCTGCCTTCGGCTTGCTCCAGGTCAGCAGCCGGAAGAACAGCGGTACGAAGACAATGGCGAGTACGGTGGCGGCGATCATGCCGCCGACCACGCCGGTGCCGATCGAGTGCTGGCTGGCGGAACCGGCGCCGCTCGCGATCGCCAGCGGCATCACACCGAGTATAAAGGTCAGCGACGTCATGATAATGGGCCGGAACCGCAGTCGCGCGGCCTCCAGCGCGGCATCGACCACCGGCAGCCCCTCGCGGTGCCGCCGCGCCGCGAACTCCACGATGAGGATCGCATTCTTGGCGGACAGGCCGATCAGCGTCACCAGCCCGATCTGGAAGTAGATGTCGTTCTCCAGACCACGCAGCCAGATCGCGACGATGGCACCGAACAGCGCGAATGGCACGGCCGTCAGCACCGCCAGTGGCAGCGACCAGCGCTCGTATTGCGCCGCCAGGATCAAGAACACCATGAGCAGGCCGAACAGGAATCCCTGATAGCCGGTGCCCGCGGTGGAGATTTCCTGATAGGCCGAACCGGTCCAGCCGATCGAATAGCCCGAGCCCAGCGTATTGGTAACCACCTCCCGCATCGCGGCTAGCGACTGCCCCGAGGAAAATCCGGGCGCCGGGCTGCCGAGAATCTTCGCTGACGGGAAAATGTTGAAGCGATCGACGGCATCCGGGCCGAGCACCCGCTTCGCCGCGACCAACGCGTCCAGCGGGATCATCGCGCCGGATTCCGAGCGGGCGTAGATGAATCGCAGGTCGCCCGGTTCGCTGCGGAACTCGGATTCCGACGACAGGCTGACGCGGTAGGTGCGCCCAAACAACGTGAAATCGTTGACGTAGAGGCTGCCGAAGCCGCTCTGCATGGTCTCGAAAATGCTGTTGATCGGCACCCCCAGCGTCTTTGCCTTGTCGCGATCGACCTCGATCCGATACTGCGGGACCGAGGTAGAGAATTGCGAGCGTACGCCGGCCAGTTCCGGGCGGGTGGCGGCCGCTGCGACCACACGGTTGGCGGCGTCCGACAGTTCCTGCAACGACACGCCGGTGCGGTTCTGCAAATACAGTTCGAAGCCGCCGGTGGTGCTGATGCCCTGGATCGCGGGCGGATTGAATCCAACGACGACACCGTCGCGAAACTTGCCATTGAGCCGGCTCAGCGTCGGGGCGAACTGCCGCGCATCCGAGCCCGGCGCGGTGCGCTCCGCCCAGTCTTTCAGGGTGATGAACGAGACCCCGGCATTGGTTTTCTGCGCGCTCGACAGCACGTCGAAGCCTGACATGGTCACCACGCCCAGTACTTCGGGCATTTCCTTGATGGCGTTCGCGGTGATATCCGCGATCTCGCGAGTCCGGCTGAGCGACGCGGCCGGCGGCAGCGAGGTCACCATCAGCACGCGACCCTGGTCCTCCTCCGGGACCAGACTGCCCGGCACGGTGTTGAACAGCGCGGCCGTGATGGCGATCATCACCCCGAAGACGGCCAGCGACGTCAGCACCCGCCGCATGAAAAACGCGACCACGGCGCCGTATTTGTCGGTCAACCAGTCGAACCAGCGGTTGAATATCCGGAACGGCCGCGCCGGCTCCTGGTGCTGCGGCTTGAGGATCAGGGTCGCCAGAGCCGGCGTCAGGGTGAGCGCCACGATACTGGAAATCACCACCGACACCGCGATGGTCACCGCGAACTGCCGATAAAGTTCGCCGGCGAGCCCGCCGAGAAAGGAGACCGGAATGAATACCGCGCACAGCGACAGCGAGGTCGCCACCACCGGCCCGCTGACTTCGTTCATCGCCTTGATCGAGGCGTCGCGCGGCGATTTCTTCTCGGTGCGCATGATGCGCTCGATGTTCTCCAGCACGACGATGGCGTCATCGACGACGATGCCGATCGACAGCACCAGCCCGAACAGCGTCAGCAGATTGATCGAGAAGCCTAGCGCGTGCATCCCGGCGAAGGTGCCGATCAACGACACTGGCACCGCGATCACCGGGATCAGTGTTGCCCGCAAATTCTGCATGAACAGGAAAACCACCGCGACGACCAGAATGATCGCCTCGACGAAGGTTCTGATCACCCGCTCAATCGACGCCTCGACGAAGCGTGTGGTGTTGAACGGATTGCGATATTCAAGCCCCTCCGGGAAACGGGCCTGCAGCCTGTCCATCGTCGCCAGGACGTTGGCCGAGACCTCCAGCGCGTTGGCTCCGGGCTGCAGATAGACACCAATCGGCACTGTCGGCGCGCCGTTATAGGTTGCCGCAAAGCCGTAATTCAAGGCGCCAAGCTCGACACGGGCAACATCCTTGACGCGCAGTGCGCCGCCGAATTCATCGGAGCGAATGATGATGTTTTCGAATTCGCGCGGATCGGCGAACCGCCCTTGGGTCGTCACCGAATAGGTGAAGGCGTTGGGATCCTTCTGCGGCTCCTCGCCGAACCGGCCGGCGGCGAACTGGGCGTTCTGCTCGCGGATCGCCGCGGCGATGTCGCCCGGCGTCAGGTTGAACTGGGCCAGCTTGTCGGGACGCAGCCAGATCCGCATCGAATAGTCGGAAGCGCCAAACAGCGACGCATCGCCGACGCCGGGTGTGCGGCGCAATTCATCGATGATGTTGATCAGCGCATAGTTACCAATGAAGATGGTATCGTGGCGTTCGCCCGGTGACGACATCGTCAGCACCTGGAGGATGTCGCTTGAACGTTTCTGCACCACGACGCCTTGCCGCGCCACTTCGGCCGGCAGCAGCGGGGTGGCGCGCTGCACCCGGTTGTTGACGTTGATCGTGTTCTGATCCGGATCGGTACCGATCGCAAAGGTCACCGAGATCGACATCGTGCCCGAACCTGTCGAGGTCGAGCGCATATAGAGCATGTTCTCGACGCCGTTGATCTGCTGTTCGAGTGGAGCGGCCACCGTCTCCGCGATGGTCTCGGCGGAGGCTCCGGGATAGTTGGCGCTGATCCGGACCTCCGGCGGAATGATCGCCGGATACTGCGCAACCGGCAACACGCGCATCGCGATCAGTCCGACGAGGACAATGCCGATCGAGATGACGGCGGAGAACACTGGCCGATCGATGAAAAAGCGCGAGAACATTTACTCGGCCCGACGGGACGGAGCGGCCGCCGCCGATTCGGCTTCCGCCCGGGCCGTTCCATTGGCTTCGCCGCCGGGCTTTGCGGGCACCGGATTCACCTTCGCGCCGGGATGTATCCGCAGCAAGCCGTCGACCACGAGTTTCTCGCCGTCGTCGAGGCCCTCCTTCACCGCCCAGCCGCCCTCGACCTTGCGGTCGAGCTTGATCGGCCGCGACATCACGCCATCGCCGCCAGCATTCATCACGTAAACAAAGGCGCCCTGCGGACCCTGCGACACCGCCTGTTCGGGCACCACGACCACGCCCTGGAGCACCACGCCGCTCAGCCTCACCCGGACGAACTGGTTCGGCAGCAGCGCGCCGTCGGGATTGGGAAAGATCACGCGGATCTGCAGCGTTCCGGTGCGCGGATCAACAACCGAGGCCGCCTCGTTGATCTGGCCTTCTACCGGATAGATCGACCCATTGCCGAGTTGCAGCATCACGTCGATATCGGAGCGCTTCAGCGGCTGGTCGCGCGCCCGGTTGATGCCGCGCAGCTGCAAGAATTCGGATTCGCTGAGCGAGAAATTCACATAGGCAGGATCGAGCTGGGTTATTGTGGTCAGCACGGTCTGCTGCGCCTGCGCCAGCGCGCCTTCCGGCGGCGATGCCAGGCTGGTTGGCCCGGACACCGGCGCCGTCACCGTGGTGAATTCGATATTGAGTTTGGCGGTCTCGATGTCGGCCTGTGCGCTTTGCAGCGCGGCGCGGGCGAGATCGCGCGCGGCACGGGCGTCCTCGAGCTGCTTGACCGTGGCGACCTGCCGCTGCGACAATTGCTCGACACGCGCGAAGTTTTCTTCGGCCTGCACCAGTGTCGCGCGCGCCTGCAACGCCTGCGCATCGGCACGATCGAGGGCCGCTTGGTAGCTGCGCGGATCAATCCGGAACAGCACGTCGCCCTGCTTCACGGTGGCGCCTTCGACGAATTCCCGCTTCAGGATAATGCCGCCGACTTGCGCCCGCACCTCGACATTGCGAAATCCCGCAACGCGTCCGGCATTTGTCAGCGGCAAGGGCACGTCTGCCCGACGCAACGTGATCACCCCGACATCGATCGGCGGGGCTGCGGTCTTTTGGGCGACTTGTTGCGGCTCACCGAAATGGAAATAGGTTGCGGCAGCGAGGGCAAGTGCAACGATCAGGGCAAGAACATAACCGGCTGATTTCATATGCACCAACGACCTTCAGGCTACCGGACCCGACCTGACCAGCGAACAAACGGAAATGCGCGCGCGGCGGGACAGCGTACGCGGGAGGCACGCGCGTTATAGCAAGCAACCTGAACTGCCCGCTTCGGTTCCAACACTATTGCGCGAAAGGTGACCCAGCCTATGCCGCGGTGCCCGGCCACGGCACGCGGGACGACAGGTGCGACACCATGTCCACAAATCAATCCAGAATCGATGTGTTGGAACACCGGCAGCCGAAGCTATCGTCCAACAGATACTTGGAAGCAGCCGCCCCGAGCTCTCGAGAGCACTGAAGAGGTCGCATGCTTCAAAAAACTTGATCCGCGCTACGAGACCGCGCCCGAACGGCTGCTCTGGCAACACCGCCTGCAGGCCGGCGGCCAGGCGAGAGTCGTGAGCTAAGAGCACGATGGCAAGCAATACGTTGCGATCACCGCGACCGGTCGCGAGCACCCACAAGAAGAACGAGCCTTCTCAAGGCCCATCCCAATATGAAATACAGCCGCTATTTGCCCGGCCATGACGGCTTGCGCTTCTCCCCGAAGGCCTTGAGGCCCTCCTTGGCGTCTTCCGTCATCGCCAGCAGCGCGATCTGGCTTTCGGTATAGGCGATGCTCTCGTCGAACGACATCGACGCGATGGCGCGCATCGCATATTTGCCGCGCCGAATCGCGGTCGGCGACTTGTCGACGATGCGGCTGACCAGCCAGTCGACCTTGGCGTCGAGTTCGGCCTCCGGCACCACGTAGTTCAGGAGACCGGCTTCCTTGGCGATGTGCGCGTCGAACGGCTCGCCGGTCAACGACCACTCGCTGATCAGGCGTCTTGGGGCGATCGACTGCAGCAGGCTCAGCACCTGCATCGGGAACACGCCGACCTTCACCTCGGGCAGCCCGAAGATGACATGATCGGCAGCCACCGCCATGTCGGTCATGCACAGCAGGCCCATGCCGCCCGCCATGCAGACGCCGCCCACCCGCGCGATCGCCGGCTTGGTGGCGTTCTGCGACAGCCGCAGCAGGTCCGCGTAGTCGACATTCGGCCGGGAAAAATCCATCGCGAAGGCGGCGCCGCTGTTCTGCAGGTCGGCGCCGGCACAGAACGCCTTGTCGCCCGCCCCCGTAAGGACGATGACACGGACATCCTTGTCGTCATGCGCCTCGCGGTAGCCGCGCACGATGCCGGCCACCACGTCCGCGTTGATGGCGTTGCGCTTGTCGGGCCGGTTGATGGTAATCCAGAACGCCTGCCCGCGCTTCTCGTTGATCACGCTGCTCGTGTCGGTCATTGTCCCGCTCATCCGTTTGCCAAATGCTGGCCAGCATTTGCGGCAGGATGACCGTGGACTGCAAGCCCGGTCTAGCTCTTGCGCGCAGTCGCTGGCGTCGCCTTTTTGACCCAGACCTTGTTGTCGTGGAAAGCCGCGCCGCCGACGGGTGCCACGGTTTCCGCCCCCGTCAGCATGTTGATGCCGCGGCCGCCGATATGGGCCTTGTTCGGATGGATGGACTCGGCGATCAGCACGCCGCGGCGCAGGCCGTCGAACAATTTTGCGGTCAGCGTGGTTTCGCCCCTGACATTGCCGAGCGTCACGGCGTCGCCATCGGCGATCGACAGGCCTGCGGCGTCATCCGGATGGATCATCACCGTGGGCGCGCCCTCGCGGGCCTGCGAGCCCGGCGTCTCGTTGAAGCTGCTGTTGAGATAGCTGCGCGATGGCGAGGTGGCGAGGCGGAACGGATGCTGCTCATCCGCCTCCTCGATGACCGCCCAGTGATCGGGCAGCCCGGGCAACTGCGTCCAGGGGCCGAGGCCCGGATTGCCGAACGGCGGGTTGGCCCAGTCGGCCTTGAAGTGGAATTTCTTGTCGGCATGCGCAAAGCCGTCGAGATAATGCGAGGTGCGGAAATCCGGCTGGATGTCGCGCCAGAGATCGGCTTCGAGCGTTTCGATGTCGCCGTGACCGCTCTTCTTCAGCGTCGCATCGATCAGTTCACGCGGCGACATCTCGAATCCCGGATGCACGGCGTTGAGGCGGCGGCCGAGGCCTTGCAGTACCTCGTGGTTGGAACGGCACTCGCCGGGCGGATCAATCAGCTTGGCGCCGACCGAGATATGCTGCTGACCGCCGCCGTAATAGAGGTCGTCATGCTCCATGAACATGGTGGCGGGGAGCACGATATCGGCCATCGCGGCCGTTTCCGTCATGAACTGCTCATGCACCGCCATGAACAGGTCCTCACGCGCAAAGCCTTCTCTCACCAGCGCCTGTTCGGGCGCCACCGTCACCGGGTTGGTGTTCTGGATCAGCATCGCCTTGACCGGCGGTCCACCCTTCAGGGCCTCGGCGTTGCCGGTCAGGATGCGGCCGATCTGCGACTGATCGAGCCAGCGCGTCGTGCGGTCGATCGCATCGTGGCCCTCGATAATGGATTCATCGAACTTCCAGATCCCGGCATTGTTGAAGAAGGCGCCGCCGCCTTCATATTGCCAAGCCCCCGTTACCGCGGGGATGCACAGCGCGGCATGCATCTGCGCCGCACCGTTGCGGCTGCGGGTAAAGCCATAGCCAAGACGGAAGAACGAACGTTTGGTCTGGCCGACGACGCGCGCGAACGCCTCGATTTCCTGCACCGGCACGCCGGAGATGTTGGAGGCCCATTCCGGCGTACGCGTCGCCAGATGCGCTTCCAGCTCGTCGGGGCAATCGGTGTAGCGGTCCATATAGGCGCGGTCCGCGTAACCCTCGCGGAACAGCACGTTCATGACGCCGCAGGCGAAGGCGCCGTCGGTGCCCGGCCGGAGCAATATCTTGATGTCGGCCTGCTTCATGGTGTCGTTATTGTAGATATCGACCGCCGCGATCTTTGCGCCGCGCTCCTTGCGGGCGCGCGAGGCGTGGGTCATCACGTTGACCTGGGTGTTGACCGGATTGGTGCCCCAGATCACGACGAGATCGGAGACACCCATTTCGCGCGGATCGACGCCGGCAATCTTGCCGGTGCCGATGGAGAAACCGACGCGGGCGATGTTGGCGCAGATGGTCGAGTAGAAGCGCGAATATTTTTTCACATGGGCAAGGCGATTGATGCCGTCGCGCATCACGAGCCCCATGGTGCCGGCGTAATAATAGGGCCATACCGATTGAGCCCCGAATTCGCGCTCGGCCTGGTCGAACCGCGCGGCGATTTCGTCCAGCGCCTCGTCCCAGGAAATCCGCGCAAACTGGCCGGAGCCCTTGGGGCCGGTACGGCGCATCGGATGGAGCAGCCGGTCAGGGTGATGAATCCGTTCGGCGTAGCGCGCGACCTTGGCGCAGACGACACCGGCGGTATAGGTCTGCAGCTTGGAGCCGCGGACCCGGCCGATCGAACGGCCGTCGATCACCTCGATGTCGAGCGCGCAGGCCGACGGGCAATCATGCGGACAGGTGGAGTGGCGGATATCGACCTTGGCATGCTGGTTCATGCGTTTTTGGTAACATTAAAACGCGCGACCGCCGAGAGGGTTTTCCCGGCAGTCCACCTGCAAAACTAGCCGTTAGCCATGCATCAGACGCCCAAATAGGCCCCGCCATTGGCGTGGATGGCCTGCCCGTTGATGTAGCGTGCACCGGGCCCGCACAGAAAACGCACGGTTGCAGCGACGTCTTCCGGCCTGCCCCGGTTGCCGGTGATCGTATGATGGGTCAGGTGATGCGCCGGCTCCGGCTTGTCCTTGGGTCGTGGCGTGCCGATCAGCCCGGGAACCACGCAGTTCGCGGTGATGCCGTCGTCGGCCAGATCATGGGCCAGCGCCCGGGTCAGGCCGATGATGCCCGCCTTCGCGGTCACGACATGCGCGCGGTTCTTGGCACCGGTATGCGCGCTCAGGCCCCCGATGTTGACGATGGTTCCCGCGCCCGACTGCCGCAGCGCCGGCAGGCAAGCCTTTACGCAGAGGAACGTGCCATCGAGCGTGACGTCGAGAATTTCCCGCCACGCCGCATAGCTCATCTCGGCGAACGGCTTCTCGCGCCGCAGCGCCGCGTTATTGACGAGGATATCGATACGCCCGAATCGTTTGACCGCCGCATCCGCCATGGCCTGCACCGCGACGGCATCGGCGACGTCTCCGATATGGACAAGCGCCTTGCCGCCGGCTGTCTCGATCTCTCGCGCCACGGCTTCCGCCTCGGCGTAGTTGCTGCGCGCGTTCACCACGATGGACGCCCCGCCCTCCGCCAGCGTCAGCGCGATGGCGCGGCCGATATTGCGACCAGCGCCCGTGACGATGGCGACTTTGCCTGCGAGTTCTTTGGTCATGACGCTTTACCCACGCAGTGAAGAGAGATCGATGCGGCCATTATACAGCTCCGCCAAGCGTTTCAGCGCTGCGTCGCTCTGCACCGTGCTCCAGCCGCCATGTGCGGCGTTGAGCAAGAACTTGTCGGTCACGTCCTGCCGCGTCAACGGCTCCTGCGCGCCGCCGCGCAGATAGGGCTGGCGCTCTTCCACCACGCTGCCATCGCACAGCGTGGCGCGGATGTGGCCAGTGTAATTGTTCGGATAGGGATTGTCCGGATCTATCACGAATTTCACTTTTGCCGCGAGCGCCAGCACGCGCTCGTCTCGGACCGCGCTTTCCGTGAACGCGCCGAGCCCGACGCCGCCGTGCACGAAGCCGGTGGCCAGCAGATAAGGCACGGCAAACTTGGCGGCATAGCCGTTGCGCGGACGCTGCTTGTCGGCGAGCGGCTCCCATAGCCGGTGCACCGTTCCCTCCGCCACCTCGCAGATGATCTCGGTGACGTCCTCGGGCTTGATGCCGCGCGCGGCCAGCCGGCGCGCGCAATCGATATAGGGCTGCGCCATCGTCCCGCATGGATAGGGCTTGAACGCCAGCGTGTCGGTGACCCAGCGCGTGCCGAAATCGCCGGTCAGCGCGCCGTAATCGCCCTTGGTCGTATGCGCAAAGCCGTGAAACAATCCATGCACGCCCTCGAACACCGTGCGGGGGCCAACGAACCCTTCCCGCGCCAGCAGTGCTGCGCGGATGCCAGATTGCGCCGCCCATCCGGCATGCATCCGCTTGGTCCAGGCCCCCTCTGCGAGATACTCGATGATGCCGCCGGCCATGCTGCCGGCGATGCCGAGCGCATCGACGATCTGCCTGGCATTGAGACCGAGCGCCGCGCCGACACCGGCGGCGGCGCCCATCGCGCCGAAGATCGCGGTCGGGTGGAAGCCCGCCTTGTGGACCGCCTTCGGCACCACGAGGCTCAACCGGCACAGCACCTCCGTGCCGACGGCAACCCCGGTCAGCGCCACGCGGCCATCCGGATTATGCCGCTCGCAGGCGGCGAGCACCGCCGGCACGATCACGGCACCGGCATGGACCGGGCCGCCCTCGAACGTGTCGTCGAAATCCTCGCCGTGCGCGGCCGTGCCGTTGACGAAGGCGGCGCCCGCCGCATTCAGCGTGCGCTTGTGCCCGATCGCCGTGCAGGGGCCGTCATCGTCGCAGCCCGCGAGCGCACTTCCGACATAGTCCTCGTTGCGCGCGGTGACGCACAGGCCGACCACGTCGATCAGCAGATCCTCGCATTTGCGCCTGGTTGCCGCCGGCAAGGCACCAGCGTGCAGTGCGACAATCCTTTCGGCCAGCGCTTCGGCGACCGAAGTCTCAGGCAGTCCCGAGGCCATATCGGTCAAATGCGGAAGATCTTTGTGTAGCGTGCCTTGATCGCTTCGCTCTCCTTTTCCACCGCCGCGGCATCGTCCTTCATGGTCTTGATGTCCTTGAGCGACTTGCGCCCCGCTTTTTCGACCGCCTGAGAATGCACCGAGCGCAGGCCGCCGACGTCGACGATCAGCTGCTGCGCCTCCCGGCTGAGGCTGAACGACTGGAACAGCCTGGCCGCGTTCGGATTAGGCGCTTCCTTGAAGACGCCGTTCGGTCCGATGATCAGCGGCGAGCCTTCCGTGGCGTAGATCGGCTCGACCGGGCGGCCTGCCTCCTTCAGCTGGAAAATGTTGTATTCGTTGCCGTCAGCCATCAGCGCGCGTTCGCCGAGGTCGAGCTTTTTCGGCGGATCGGCCGATGACTGCACCTGCATGATGTTCTGCTTGGCGAGTTGCTCGAAGAACGTCCAGCCGAGATCACGCTGCATCTGGTAGGTTGCGGTCATGATGGTGCCGCTATAGCCCGGATGCGCCTTGACGATCTTGCCCTTCCATTTGGGGTCGAGCAGTTCGGCAAAGCTCTTCGGCGCATCCTCCGCCTTCACCAGATTAGTGTTGTAGGCAATGATGCTGAGCCACACGCGAAAGCTCGCGAACTGGCCGTCCGGGTCCTTGTGCTCGTCCGGATAGAATTTTGCGACCTCCTCCGGCACGTAAGTCGCCAGAACGCCGTCGCGCTTCCAGACGATGAAATGCGCGGCATCGGACGAATTGACCACGTCGACAGCGCGGATGTTGCTGGCATATTCCTGCCCGATGCGCTGGAACACGCGCTCGGCGCCGGTGCGCTCGACGCGGACCGAAATGCCCGGATATTTCGCCTCAAACGCCTTGGCCAGCTTTTCCGCGACCGGCAAATCGGTCGAGGTGTAATAGATGACCTTGCCTTCTTTCTTTGCTGCCTCGATCAAGGCCGGGGTCACGGCCTCCGGCGGCGGCGCCGCCGCCATCACACGCGTGGAAAATGCTGCGCTTGCGAGAACAGCGCCGGTGCCCTGAAGCAGATGGCGGCGCGAGATCGATTTCTTCATGGGCGCTCCCAGTTGTCGTTGGTCGAGCCTTCTCGATGGGCTCGCTCCTGCTCGGTCCGTTACACCCGAGACTATCTTTTATTCCGGGGGCGCGCAGCCAGTCTTTCGTCGACAGCCCGTTCCCATTGCAGCTAAACTTGCAGCAAGGAATAAAATAAACGTCGGGGGATGGATAAATGACGGCCGCAAGGATCGCACTGGCGCTGGCTGCCGCGCTGTTCACCACAACGTTGCCCGGAGCACAGGCGCAGGATTATCCGTCGCGGCCGGTGAAGGTAATCGTTCCCTTCGGCGCCGGCGGGCCTGCCGACGTCACCGCCCGCCAGATCGGGAGCATGCTGCAGGAAAGCTTTGGTCAGCCCTTCGTGATCGAGAACCGCACCGGTGCCGGCGGCGTCATCGGCACGCAGGAAGTCGTGAAGTCGCCGCCGGACGGCTATACGCTGCTGATGATGTCGAATACCCAGACCGCGAATGAATCACTGGTTCCGCAGCGCAAGTATGAACTGATGCGCGATCTTGCGCCGATCGCGCCAGTCAACTCTTCCGACCTCGTCATCGTCCTTCATCCCTCCGTGCAAGCCAAGACGCTGCAGGAGTTCATCGCGCTGGCCAAATCGCAGCCCGGGAAACTGAACTATGCGTCATCCGGCCAGGGCACGCCGTATCACATGGCGGGCGAGCTGTTCAAAGCCATGGCCGGAATCGACGTCCTGCACGTGCCCTACCGCAACAGCGGCGAGGCCCGCAGCGGCGTAATCGGCGGCCAGGTGCAGATGATGATCGACGCGGTGACGGCGATGGCGCCCAACGTCGCCGAGAATCAAGTGCGCGCGCTGGCGACGACGGGCCAGACGCGCTCGACCGTGCTGCCTAATACCCCAACCGCGATCGAAGCCGGCGTTCCCGGCTATGAGGCCACCATCTGGCTCGGCCTGATGGCGCCCGCGGGCACGCCGAAGCCGGTCATCGACAAGCTCAATGCGGCGGTGAACGCCGCGGTGAAGCGGCCCGATGTTGTCAAGCTCTGGACCCAGCAGGGCGCCGTGCCGATGTCGATGAGCCCCGAGGAGTTCGACAAATTCCTGCGCGGCGATATAGTGAAGTGGGCGGAAGTGGTGAAGAAGTTCGACAAGCCGCCGCAATAAGAAACGTTGAAAAAGGTTCGCCCACGATGCCCAGCGTTCGATTTCGCCTCAACGGCGCCGAGACCGAGATTGACGCCGATCCCGACCGGTCATTGCTGGACGTTCTGCGCGGACAACTTGGCGTGACCGGACCGCATTTCGGCTGCGGCGCCGGCGAGTGCGGCGCCTGCAATGTCATCCTCGGCGACCACGCCGTATCCGCCTGCGACACGCCGCTATGGTCGGTGGCGGACAAGGATGTCACCACGCTCGAAGGGCTGGGAACAGACGAGCAGCCGCATCCGCTGCAACGCGCCTTCATCGCCGAACAGGCGATGCAATGCGGCTATTGCGTCTCCGGCATCCTGATGAGCGCGGCGGCGCTGTTGAAGCAAAATCCGTCGCCGACCAGTCGGGACGTAAAGGAAGCGCTCGATCGCAACCTCTGCCGCTGCGGCTCGCAAAACCGCATGGTGCGCGCGGTGCTGCGCGCGGCGGAAGAAATGGCGGCGCGATGAGCCAGCAAGCATCCACTCCCTCGCCCGCACTGCCGGTCAGCCTCGCGGCGAACCCAAAACTGTCGTCGTGGCTGAAATTCTCCAGCACCGGCCAGGTGACGGTTTCGCCCGGCAAGGTGGAGATCGGGCAAGGCATCGTGACGGCACTGGCGCAAATCGCCGCCGACGAACTCGACATCGACCTCTCGCGCGTGCAGATGGTCCGCGCGTCGACGGCCAGCAGCCCCAACGAGGGCGTCACCTCCGGCAGCCTTTCCATCCAGCAGTCGGGCCGCGCAATGCGCCACGCCTGCGCCGAGGTTCGCCGGATATTTCTTCGACAGGCCGCGGAACGGCTCGGCGTCGAGGCCGATGCGCTCGACATCGAGGACGGCACAATTTCGGGGCCCGGCAATGTCAGGACCAGCTATTGGGAACTGGCCGACGACGTCTCGCTCGATCGCGACGCCACGCCGGGCGTTACGCCGAAGACCGCATCGCGCCGGGCGCTGGCCGGCCATTCGGTTCAACGGATCGATATTCCCGACAAGGTGTTGGGCCGGCCGCGCTTTATCCATGATCAGGCCTTGGCGGGAATGCTGCATGGCCGGGTGCTGCGGCCGGAGAACGCGTGCGCGAAGCTTGTCGGGTTGAAGGAGGATGGTGCCCGCGCAGTGCCCGGTCTCGTCGCGATCGTGCGCGACGGCAATTTTTCCGGTGTCGTCAGCGAGACCGAACATGGCGCAGAGGCGGCGCTCGCCGCCTTGCGCAAGGGCGCATCATGGTCCGCAGGCGAGCCCCTGCCCGACGAAAATGACCTGGCCTCGTTCCTGAAAACCCAGCCAGCGGAATCGACGATCATCGACAAGAAGACGGCCGCCTCTTCAGGCGCGGCCGCGCGGACCATCCGGCGGCAATACACCCGACCCTACATCGCCCACGCCTCAATCGCTCCGTCCTGCGCCATGGCGCAATGGGACGGTGACCACGTCCGTGTCTGGACCCATAGCCAGGGCGTCTACTTGCTGCGCGCCGATCTGGCGCTGGTTCTCAAACGGCCGGTCGAAAATATCACGGTCGAGCATATGGAGGGAGCCGGCTGCTATGGTCATAACGCCGCCGACGATGTCGCGCTCGACGCCGTGCTGCTCGCGAGAAGTGCTGGCGGCCGGCCGGTGCGGGTACAGTGGTCGCGTCAGGGCGAAATGTCGGATGCACCGTTCGGAGCGGCGATGGCGATCGAGATCGAGGTCGATCTCGATGCGCAGGGCGAAATCGTCGACTGGCGGCATTCGATCTGGGGCAACGGCCATGTGGCGCGGCCGGGACGCGCGGCGCAACCCGCATTACTGGCGGGATACGAGCTTGCGAACCCGTTTCCGCGCATGGTCTCGATCAATCCACCGCAGTCCAATGGCGGCGGCAGCGACCGCAACGCGATCCCGCTCTATGATCTTCCGTCCTGGCGCATCGAGAGCCATCGCCTGACCACCATGCCGATCCGCACCTCGGCGCTGCGAACGCTCGGCGGTCAGGGCAATGTGTTCGCGATCGAATCCATCCTCGACGAAATCGCGGCCGAGCGCGGCGAGGATCCGGTCGCGTTCCGGCTGCGTCACTTGCGCGATGAGCGCGCCAAGGACGTGATCCGCGCCGTTGCCGCCCGCGCGAAGTGGAAGCCCGACAGGCAACCCGGCATCGGTCATGGCATCGGCTTTGGCCGCTACAAGAACACCGGCGCCTATTGCGCTGCAATCGCGGAAATCGAGGGCATCGACGAGATTGCGGTCAGGAAATTGACGCTGGCCGTCGATGTCGGCGAAGCCATCAACCCCGACGGCGTCATCAACCAGATCGAGGGCGGCGCCATTCAGGCCACGAGCTGGGTACTGAAGGAACGCGTCCGCTTCGACCGGCAGCGCATCACCAGCACGAGCTGGGCGGAATATCCGATCCTGCGCTTCAGTGAAGTGCCTGACGTGGAGGTCGAGGTGATCCAGCGGAGCGACGTCGACCCGGTCGGCGCCGGCGAGGCTGCCCATGGCCCGGTGACGGCGGCCATTGCCAATGCGGTGTTCGACGCGCTCGGCGTGCGGGTGCGCGACCTGCCGATCACGCGCGACAGGATCATCGCCGCAATGGAAGCGACGTGATGAATACGCTGAAGATCCTGAGCGGGGGCGCGGCGCAGGGGCTGGTCGGAAGCCTTGCACTTGATTTCAAGGCCCAGACCGGCTTCGAAATTGCGGGCGAATTCGGCGCGGTCGGCATCATGGCCGACAGATTGCGCAAGGGCACGCCGTCGGACCTCGTCATCCTGACCGCAGCGCTTCTCGCCAGACTGGCGGAGGAGAAGCTGATCGTCGCCGCAACGATTGCCGATATCGGCTTGGTCGAAACCGCGCTCGCCGTCCGCACCGGCGATCCCCAAGCCAACGTCAAGGATGCCGACGACTTGCGCCGGACGTTGCTGGAATCCGATGCGATCTTTGTGCCGGACACCAAGGCATCGACCGCCGGAATTCATGTTGCCAATGTCCTGCAACAGCTCGGCATCGCCGACGAGGTCGCCGACCGCCTCAGGATCTTTCCGAACGGCGCGACCGCGATGCGCGAACTGGCCGCATCCAAGGCGCAGCGTCCGATCGGGTGCACGCAATCGACCGAAATCATCTCCACCGCCGCCGTGACCCTTTCCGGTGCTCTGCCTCCGGGTTGCGAACTCGCAACCACCTACACGGCAGGCGTCGCGGCCGCCGCCGCCCATCCGCAGCAGGCGCGGGATCTGATCGCCTTGCTGACCGGCGCGGGACAGCAGCAACAGCGCAGGCGCGCCGGCTTCGTCAGCGGCCACTAGGCCGACGCAGACTCCAACGATTGGATGAACCGCCGCGCGCGCGGCGCAATCCACTCGCACGGGTTGATTTCCGATTGCCAAGACAGATTCATATACTAATATATCAATCGGGGAAACGTCATGCCTGTCCGCGCATCGAAGAAGGCCGAACCGAAGGTTCGCCGAATGGCCGCCGGCCCGCGCCGCAACGGCAGGCCGCGCACGGCGACGACGGCGTCAAGAATCTATTCCGATCTTCGCAGCGAACTGGTGTCGCTGCAGCGCCGCCCCGGCGAGGCGATCTCGGAAGCGACGATCGCCCTCGCCTACGGCGTGAGCCGCACGCCCGTGCGCGAGGCCATTCTCAAATTATCGGATGAAGGCCTGCTGGAGATCTATCCGCAGTCCGGCATCTTCGTCGCGCGTATTCCGGTGGCGGCGCTGCCCGAGGCCATCATCATCCGCAAGGCGCTGGAGGAGACCACGGCGCGGCTCGCCGCCGAACGCGCGACGTCGAGCCAGATATTGTCGCTGCAGTCGATCCTGGAACGCCAGCGCGAGGCCAGTGTGGCCGGCGACAGCGACGCGTTCCATCAGGCCGACGAGGCGTTTCATGCTGAAGTCGCTGAGGTCGCCGGCTATCCGGGCATCTGGAAATATATCCAGCAGGTAAAAGTCCATGTCGACCGCTATCGCCGGCTCACCTTGCCCCAACGCGGGCGAATCGCAAAAGTGATCGTCGAGCACGCGGCCGTGCTCGACGCGATCGAGGCACATGACGCGGAAGGCGCAAGGCGGGCGATGGAGATCCATCTCGCGAGCCTGCTCGAAAACATCTCGGCAACGCAGCACATCAATCCGGAGTACTTCGAAGAGCGAGACTAGAGTTCGGAAGTCCATAAAACGATAAACAACCTTGGGAGGGAATACCATGAAACGCCGCGACTTCATCAAGTTGAGCGCCGGGCTTGGCGCCACGATGGCGACCACAGCGCCACTGTCATCCGCCCTTGCGCAGACGAAAATGGTGCTGAAGGCTTCCGACGTTCATCCGCTGGGCTATCCGACGGTCGAGGCCGTCGTCCGCATGGGCAAGAAGCTGGAAGCCGCCACCAACGGCCGGCTGACGATCCAGATGTTCCCGTCGATGCAGCTCGGCGGCGAAAAGGAGATGATCGAGCAGGCCCAGCTCGGCGCGCTGCAGATCGCGCGCATTTCGGTCGGCGCGGTCGGCCCGGTCGTCGACGACGTCAATGTCTTCAACATGCCGTTCGTGTTCCGCAACTCAAAACACATGGAGAAGGTGATCGACGGCGAGATCGGCGACGAGCTGCTGGCCAAGATCTCCAACACCGAAAAGACCGGCCTGATCGCGCTGTGCTGGATGAACGCAGGCTCGCGCAACGTCTACAACAACAAGCGGCCGATCCGGACCATCGCCGACCTCAAGGGCCTCAAGGTCCGCATGATGGGTAATCCGCTGTTCGTCGACACCATGAACGCGCTGGGCGGCAATGGTGTCGCGCTGGGCTTCGACCAGGTGTTCAGCTCGATGCAGACCGGCGTGGTCGACGGCGCCGAGAACAATCCACCGTCGTTCGTCGCGCAGAACCACAACCAGGTCGCCAAGTACTTTACGATGACCGAGCACCTGATCATTCCGGAGCTGCTCGTGTTTTCGCGCATCTCCTGGCAAAAGTTGACGCCGGACGATCAGACGCTGGTCAAGAAAGTGGCCAAGGAGGCCCAGCAGGAGCAGCGCGTGCTCTGGTACGAGGCGGAGAACGCCGCGATCGAGAAGATGAAGGCCTCCGGCACCGAGATCATCACCGAGATCGACAAGAAGCCGTTCCAGGAAGCCGTCAAGCCGGTCTGGGACAAATACGGCGCGAAATATGCCGCGATGGTCAAGCGCATCGAGGCGGTGAACTAGCGCGCCGCGCGCCAACTCAGCGGGTGGCCGGACTCCGTTCCGGGCACCCGCATCCGCGCCTGCCGAGGCGATTGAAGCGCATTTCCTGAGGTCAAAATGTCCAATTCTGCGGCCGGAATTTTCCGGCGTGTGAACGATGCGGTCTACTGGACCGGCGCCGGGATCGCCTGCGTGGCGCTGGTGCTGGTCTCGGCGGTGATTCCGTGGGCCGTCTATACCCGCTATGTCCTGAATAGCGCATCGTCATGGCCAGAGCCGATGGCCGTGCTGTTGACTGTGGCCATCACCTTCATCGGCTCGGCCAACTGCTATCGTCAGCGCATCCACATGAACATGACGGTCGGTACCGACCTGCTGCCGCCGCCCCTGCGCCGCGCCTCCCTCTTCCTAAGCGAAGTGTTGATGGGCGTGATCGCGATCTTCATGGTGGTTTGGGGCATGCGGCTGGTTCACACCACCTGGGACAATTCGGTCGACGAATTTCCGTGGCTGTCGGTCGGCATCACTTACCTGCCCATCGTGATCAGCGGCGCCATGATGCTGCTGTTCGTCGTCGAACGCCTGACCATCGGTCCGCCGCCGCGTGACGGCGCAGACGCCCACGTACCGGTCGAGTAAACAGCCATGGATATTGCGGTCCTGCTTCTCAGCATGTGCTTGTTCTTTGCGATCGGTATGCCGATCGCCTATGCGCTGGCACTGTCCGCGCTGGTCGGCGCACTGTGGATCGACCTGCCGGTCGGCGCGGTGATGCAGCAATTCGCCAGCGGCGTCGGCAAGGTCTCGATGCTGACCATCCCGTTCTTCGTGCTGGCCGGCGCCATCATGGCCGAAGGCGGCATGGCGCGGCGACTGGTCGATTTTGCCGCCGTCGTCGTCGGCTTCACGCGCATGCGCGGCGGCCTCTCGCAGGTCAACATTCTCGCGACCACGATCATGAGCGGCATCTCCGGATCGTCGGTTGCGGACACCTCCGCGATCGGCTCGGTGATGATTCCCCAGATGGCCGAAAAAGGTTATCCGCGGGTGTTCGCAACCAACGTGACGATCAGCGCCTCGCTGCAGGCGATCATCATTCCGCCGAGCCACAACTCGGTGATCTATTCGCTGGCGACCGGCGGCGTGGTCTCGATCACGAGCCTGTTCCTGGCCGGCGTGGTTCCCGGGTTGCTGCTGGGCTTCTCGCTGATGCTGCTCTGCCTGTTCTACGCCTATCGCGACAAGCACCCCAAGGGCGAACCGGTCCCGATCAAACAGGCGGTCAAGATGCTCGGCGACGCCGTATGGGGGATCGTGACGCTGGTGATCGTGCTCGGCGGCATCCTCACCGGCGTGTTCACGCCGATCGAGGCCGGCGCCGTCGCGTGCGTCTGGGCGTTCTTCGTCACCATGTTCATCTATCGCGACTACAAATGGTCCGAATTGCCACTGCTCGTCTACAAGACGCTGCAGACGGTGGCGATGGTGCTGACGCTGGTCGCCACCGCATCGTGCTTCGGTTATGTCGCCGCGCTGATGCAGATGCCGGCCAAGATGACCGAGTTCTTTGTCGCCATCTCCAGCAACAAATACGTGCTGCTGATGTGGCTGAACATCATGCTGCTGGTGCTGGGAACCGCGCTCGATCTCGCGCCTCTGTTGCTGATCTGCACGCCGATCCTGCTGCCCGTCGTAAAGAGCTTTGGCATCGATCCCGTACATTTCGGCATCGTCATGCTGCTCAATCTCGGCATCGGCCTGTTGACGCCGCCGGTCGGAACCACGCTGTTCGTCGGCTGCGCCATCGGCAAGGTGTCGGTCGACGAAGTGATGCGCGGCATCTGGCCATTCTATTACGTGATGTTTACGGTGCTGATGATCGTGACCTATGTGCCGTGGCTGTCGCTCGCGCTGCCGAGGGCATTCGGGTTCTAGCAAAGGCGCCGCCTTTCGCGGGCGGAGGAGATACCGCGTGAAGATCGTCGACCTCTCGAGAGAGCTCTATCACCGCACCCCGAGCTATCCCGGCCACCCGCCGGTCATGCATGGGGTCTGGAAGACCCACGAAGAATCCTTTGCCGAGTCCGGCAATGTGCACGGGCTGGCATCGATGTTCATCTCCATGGTGGACCATGCCGGCACCCATATCGACGCGCCCCGGCATTTCGGACCGGGCGGCATTTCGATTGACCAGTATCCGCTGGAAAAATGCATCGTGCCGGGCATCTGCATCGATCTGCGCCATATTGCGCCGCGCGCCGAGATTGGGCCTGCCGATCTGGAAGCGGCGGCGGCAAAGGCCGGTACGCCGGTGCCGAAGGGTGGCACCGTCCTGCTATGTACCGGTCACCATGAGCGAACATTCCCCCGCAAGGAATATTCGAGCGACAATTCCGGCGTGAACGTCGCTGGCACCGAATGGCTGGCGCAGCAGGGCGTCGTGCATTTCGGCATCGATTCGATGCGGCCGGGACCGGAAGGCAAGGTCAATGCCCTCGTGCACAAGGCCTGTCTCGACCTCGACATCACCCATATCGAGAGCCTGTGCAATCTCGAAGCGCTGCTTGGAAGCGGCCCGTTCACCTTCATCGGCCTGCCGATGAAGTGGCGCGGCGGGACGGCCTCGCCGATCCGCGCGGTTGCCGTGTTCGACATGTGAGTGGAGCGGCATCACGCCGCTGCCACGCCCCTTCCCCTCCCAGGCCCGCGTATGGACGGGCCGTCAAAGCTTCCCTAAGCTCTGGTCAGTGAGGCCGACGCTGGCTAAAAGCGGCGCGGATAATCGGGCGGGAACAACCGCCGGCATCGGAGGGAGGAAATCATGAACCGTTTTCGGCGGGCTAACCGTGCTGCCATTCTTGCATCCGTCGCGGCATCGTTCGCGCTGGTGGCTCCGGCAGCTGCACAGGAAACTTTCAAGCTCGGCATCGTGACCTTTCTTTCCGGCCCGGCGGCGGACAGCTTTGGCGTCCCCGCGCGCAACGGCGCGCAGTTCGTCATCGATCAGTTGAACAAGGGTGCCGCCCCCGCGCCCTATGAGAAGGTCGGCTTCGGCGGCATCAAGGTCGAGCCGGTCATCATCGATGAGAACGGCGGCGCCACTAAGCAGGTGCAGGAACTGCGCAATCTCTACCAGCGCGACAATGTCGATGTCGTGCTCGGCTATATCGGCTCCGGCGACTGCCTTGCCGTCGCACCGATCGCGGAAGAACTGAAGAAGATGCTGGTGCTGATGGATTGCGGCACACCGCGCATTTTCGAGGACGCCAAATACAACTACGTGTTCCGCACCGCCGCCCATGCCACGATGGATAATGTCGGCCTCATCCGGTACATGAAGGCCAAGAACATCAAGATGACGACGCTTTCGGCGATCAACCAGGATTACGCCTGGGGCCAGGACAGCCGGGCCGACTTCATCGCCGCCGCCGAACAGCTTTATCCCGGCGTCAAGCTGCAGACGGACCTGCTGCCGAAATTCGGCGCTGGCCAATACGGCACCGAAATTTCCGCGCTGGTGGGGGCCGGCTCCGACGTGGTCTATTCCAGCCTGTGGGGCGGCGATTTGCAGGCTTTCGTCCTGCAATCGGCGCCCCGTGGCTTGCCGAAGCGCAGCCAGCTCGTATTCAGCGCCGCTGATCACGTGCTGCCGCCGCTCGGCGACAAGATGCCCGACGGCACCATCATCGGCGCCCGCGGCGCCTACGGCCTGATGTCGCAGAAATCGCCGCTGAACGACTGGCTGTTCAAGGGGTACGAAGCCGCCAACGGCGTCTATCCGGTTCAGGCCGCCTACCGCGCGACGCAGTCCATCCTCGGATTGAAGGCCGCGGTCGAGAAGGCCATGGCCAAGAACGGCGGCAAGAAGCCGTCGACCGATGAAATGGTCGCGGCCATGACCGGGCTGGAGTGGCCGTCGCCCGGCGGCCTGATCCAGATGAAGCTCGCCGACGGCCATCAGGCGATTCAGCCGATCGCCTTCAGCCGCACCAAGTACAATCCGGACCTGAAGCGGGTCGACCTCGTCGACATCCAGTATTTTGCCGCCGAATGCGTCAACCCGCCGCCGGGCGTGAAGGCGATCGACTGGATCAAGGGCGGCATGCAGGGCGCCAAGTGCGACTAGGCATGGGCATCTGACGAACCCATGGCGGCGCGTGACCGGATTCGCGCCGCCTTTTTCTGTCCACCGACGACCTGCGTGACGCCGCCGCCATGAATTTCTTTTTGACGATCGTTCTCGACGGCCTGATCCAGGCGTCGTGGCTGTTTGTCGTCGCCCTCGGGCTCACGCTGGTGTTTGGCGTCTTGAAGATCCTCAACATCGCCCATGGCAGCTTTTATGCGCTGGGCGCGTATATCGCGGCGACCGTCGTGACCATGATCGCCGCGCGCGGCCTCCCCCCAAGCGTCGGCTTCGTCGCGATGCTGCTCGCGGTGGCGCTGATCGCATCCGCGGTCGGATGGTTGCTGGAGCGCGGCCTCCTGAAGATGTTCTACGGCCGCGACGAAGTGGTGCTGCTGCTGGTGACCTACGCCGTATTCCTGATCATGGAGGACGTCACCAAGCTGATCTGGGGCGTCAATCCAATCTATGCGACGCAGCCCTATGAGCTGTTCGGCAATCTCGAATTCGCCGGGCTCTACTATGTCGGTTACGACCTGGTGCTGATACCGATCTCGGCCGCGATCGGCTTCGCGATCTGGTTCGGCCTTAATCGCACCGTGATCGGCAAGATCGTGCTCGCCGTCATCCATAACGAGGAAATGAGTGTCAGCATGGGCGTACGCGTCAACCGCGTCTACGCGATTGCCTTCGCGTTCGGGGTGCTGCTCGCCGCCCTCGCCGGCGCCCTGACCGCGCCGAAAATATCGATGCAGCCGGGGCTGAGCTCCGACGTCATCATCCTGAGTTTTGCGATCGTCGTGATCGGAGGGCTGGGCAGCGTCGAGGGCGCGGCGGTCGGCGCCCTTCTGGTCGGGCTGGCGCGCGCGGCGTCGGTGCACCTGATGCCGCAGGCCGAGCTGTTCATGATCTATCTGATCATGGCGGCAGTGCTGATGTTCCGCCCCGAGGGCCTGTTCAAGCGCGAGATGGCAAGGCGGATCTGATGAGGAAAGACCTTTGACAAGGAAAGATCTGCATCCCCTGATCATGATCGCGCTGGTCGTCGCGGTGACGCTGTTCGGACGCGTACTGCCGACCTGGACCCTGTCGCTGGCGACGGTGGCCGCTTCCAATGCGCTGATCTCGCTCGGCATCGTCGTGCTGGCGCGCACCGGCAACGTCTCGTTTGGCCAGGGCCTGTTCTTCGCGGCTGGCGGCTATGGCGTGGCGCTGATCGCCAACGCCTGGGGTCTCACCGATGCCGTGGCGCAGGTGATCGTCGGCGCCGCCTGCGGCGGCCTGCTCGGCCTCGTCATCGGGCCGTTGATCGCGCGCTACAGCGGGATTTTCTTCGGCATGCTGACATTGGCGCTGTCGATGGTGTTTTACGGCGTACTGGTGAAAACGACTGCGCTGGGCGGCTCCGACGGGTTCAACGTCGGACGGCCAAGCCTGTTCGGCATGAGCTTCACCGATCCGCGCGAGGCCGACTTCATGCTGTATGCCGTCTCGGTCATCGTGACCGGATTTGCCGGCATCGCTGCGACCATCCTGTTCCGGTCCGAATTCGGCCTGGCCAGTTTGGCGGTGCGCGAAAACAACCTGCGCGTCGAATATCTCGGCCTCTCGGCCAACCGGATCATATCGATCAACTTCGCGATCGCCGCGGTCTTTGCCGGCGCCAGCGGCGCGTTTGCCCTGATGGCGCAGCGGCATATCGATCCGCAATTTGCCTACTGGACAACATCGGGCGAATTCGTCTTCGTGGCGGTGCTGGCCGGCAACCAGAGCGTCGCCGCCGTCTTCGTCGCCTCCATGGCGCTGGAGCTGGTCCGCTCGTTTTCCAATCTCTATCTGCCCAACACCTGGCAGCTGGTGCTCGGCATATTCCTGCTGGGCGTCATCCTGTTTCTGCCGCGCGGCATCGGCTCGCTCTGGATCAAGGATCGTCGGAAGCGGCGCGTCGCGGCTGACGTTTCCCCCGCCGGAGGAGCCGCGTCGTGAACCCGGTTCTTTCCGTACGCAAACTTGAGAAACGCTTCGGCGCGGTGGTGGCCGCCGATGCGCTCACAATTGATATTCCGGCGGGTCAGAAGATCAGCCTGATCGGCGCCAACGGCGCCGGCAAGACCACCTTCGTCAACATGGTGACCGGCTATCTCAAGCCCGACAAGGGCACCATCCTGCTCGATGGAGTCGACATCGGCCGGCGTTCGCCGCGAAGTACCGCCCGGCTGGGCATCTCGCGCTCGTTCCAGATTCCACAGCTGTTCGTCGAACTCACCGCCGCCGAAAATCTCGCCGTGGCGATTTCCGGCACCGGCACACGAATGTCGCTTCGGGCGCCGGCGGAGGCTCAGGGCCGTCGCGGCACCGCAGTCGAGTTGCTGGAACGCTTCGGCCTTGCCGATCAGGCCGACCGCCCGATCTCGGAGCTTGCGGGCGGCGTCCGCAAGCTGATCGACATCGCCATGGCGCTGGTGCGCCGTCCAAAACTGTTGTTGCTCGACGAGCCGACCTCCGGCGTGTCGGCCGAAGAAAAATTCAGAACCATGGATCGCGTAATCCACGCCGTCGCACCTGACGCTGCGACCATCGTCTTCGTCGAGCACGACATGGAAATCGTCAGCCGCTACGCCGATCGCGTCGTGGCATTCTACCAGGGACGAATATTGGCCGATGGGGTACCTGCCGACGTCCTGAACAATCAGGAAGTCCGCCGCTACGTCACCGGAGGCGCGCGATGACCGATGCGGCGCCGTTACTCGCGATCGACAATCTCGTCGTCGAAATCCAGTCGATGCCGGCGTTGCGCGGCTTCACGATGCACATCGCAAAGGGCGCCATGGTCAGCCTGGTCGGGCGCAACGGCGCGGGCAAGACCACGCTGATGCGTTCGATCATGGGACATCTCACGCCAGTCAAGGGCAAGGTGCAGTTCGAAGGCAGCGACCTGGCGTCCCGTCCGCGCCATGCGCGCGCCGCACTCGGCATCGGCTACATGCCGGAAGACCGCTGCCTGGTGCCCCAGCTGACGGTCGAGGAGAATATCATGCTGCCGCTATGGGTCGCAAAACATCTCGACCGCAAGGCCCGGCTCGAGTTTGTCTATGAGATGATCGGCGAACTGACCGAGATGCGCCAGCGCAAGGCGTTGTTGCTGAGCGGCGGACAGCAAAAGCTGGTCGCGCTCGGTCGCGCGCTGGCCGTCGGCACCAAATGCCTGCTGCTCGACGAGCCGTTCGAAGGCATCGCACCGGCGCTGTCGGAACGGCTGTCCGAGGTGCTGGCATCCCTCAAGGGCAAGGATCTAACCTTGCTGATGTCGCAATCGGACCTGAATCACTCGCGGGGCCTGATCGACATGGAATTCACGATCGAACGTGGCGCCAATCCCGTGCCCGCCGGTCCGTGATCCCGGCCCGTCCTGGCTTTGGCGCGCCTGCCGGTCATTCGCCGTCGTGACCGGACCCCGCCTCGGCCATATCACGAAGCACCTCGGCATTCAGCACGACGATCGCACCGTGCTCGAGGCGCACCAAATCGCGGCCGGCCCAGGCGCGCAATTGCTTGTTGATGCTCTCGCGGGTCATGCCGACCATCTCGCTGATCTCCTGCTGCGTGATCGCGATGGTCCGGCCCTGCAGCTCAGAGCTGTGCTTTTCCGACAGGCGAAGCAGCGCACTGGCCAGCCGTCCCGGCAGATTCTGGAGGATGATCTGTTCGACCTGATCGCTGGTTGATCGCAACCGCTCGCAAAGCAGCTCGATGAATTTCATGGCCAGCGCCGGCTGGGCCCTCACAAAGGGGATGAATTCGCGCCGGTCGATGACGAAGAGTTCGCACGTGCTGTTGGCGATGGCGTCGGTCGAGCGGGGCTGTCCATCGAGCAGCGCAATCTCGCCGAAGATCTCCCCGGGGCCAACGATATTGAGGATCGCATTGCGGCCGTCCGGTGATGAAATACTCATCTTCACCGTGCCTGAGATCACCGCGTACAGGCTGTTGCCGGGATCACCCTTGGAGAACAGCGTGGTTCCCCGTTTCAGGGTGGAGTGCTTGGCGTAGCGGCAGAGCTGCTCGAAAGCCTCCGGCTCAAGATCGGCAAAAATCGGATGCTTGCGCAAGACCGACAGCTTGCTGCTCGAGAACCCCTGAGAATCACCCGTCCTTTGTTGGGGCACGCCAGTCAAACTCCAGGGAACGCGGGACTCCAAGCCCTTGCGTAGTCAACGCGGAACGGCTTTTCAACCGGAAAGCACCGGGCACGTCGAATTGACGGCGGAAAAAAGCGCCATTGCCTGCCATAAGGGCAGAATCGGGCCTCTCCGTCCTGCCGAAACCCGATGGCCGGCCGACAGAGAAAAGCCCGCACGATCTGGAGATCCTGCCGGCCAATCTGATTTGCGTCGCCGGAAAGTTATTTCAGCGACGAATTCGGACAAAGCATGTGGAGTCCAATATGCATCTGGCCGTTATGGGCAAAGAGCCGAACCTTGAGATCATGCGTCCCATCGACGTTCTCGCCGACCTTCAGCACCAGCGGCATCGGCTTGGCCGACCTCAGGTTGGTTGAAATGACCTCGGTGATCTTGTCGCGGATCGCCTTGGGAATGGCGCCGGAGTGCTTTTCCCACCGGTCGTGGCCGCCGGTAGAGCCCGATTCGTCAGCCCAGTCTTCCTTCTTCGGCACCAGAACCTTCGTGAACTTCCCGAACGCATAAGGGCCGTTCTTCTTCTCGTACTCTTTGAATTTCTTTGCGGTTTTGCCGATATTCTTCGCGCTATACAACTCATTGATGCGCTCTTCAAATTTTCCACTATAACTTAATCCGCCCATTTCCTGCTTCCCCCTGAATAACGGCGCTAATCGCCTGTGGCCATAACGTGGCCATATTATGTCAAATATCGGAAAACTTGGAGAGGTCCGCTTTAGCACGCTGGAGATGTACAGTCATTTTTGATTGGTCGAACAGTGTGATGGCCTGGATCAGCTCCTCCCTCGCCTCGTCCGTTCGCCCCGAGGCCGCCAGCAGCCGGGCCCGCACTCCCTTGGCCGCACCCAGCAGCGGCAAGGCTTCGAGCCTTGCCGTGAATTCGATGGTCCGCTGCAGGGAGGCCATCGCCTCTTCCAGCATGTGTCCTCCCTGGGTCGCAAGAATATTTGCCTCGGCGCTCATCGCGAGCGCCTCGATGCCCGCATACCCCTTCTGTCTCGCGCTGGCCTGGCAGGCACGCAGGAGCGCCAGCCCGTGCTGGACATCGCCAAGCTGACCATAGGCCGCGCCGAGATAGGCCGGGACCGCCACCTTGCTGGTTTCATGACCAATCTTGTCGGCCTCGTCCTTGGCCTGCAGCAGGATCTCGGTCGCGAGTTCGGCGCGCTCCTGCTGCGAGTAGACGTTTCCAAGCGCACTCATGATCAGAGGCCGAAACAGGCGCGCCTCGCTTTCGCGCGAAACGCGAAACGCCTGATCGAGAGCAGCCTCGGCCTCGTCAAGATCGCCGCGCAACATCTGCACGATGCCGCGGCCATAGTCTGCAGCGATCGTATCGTAGGAACGGTCGGTCGTTTCGGCCAGGATGCCCGCTTCCTCGGAGAAGCGCTCGGCCTGATCGAATTCGCCCATCCAGGCATGAACCATGGCGCTCATCATGTAGCAGAGCACCAGGAGGCTGGATCCCGTCGTTCCCGGCGGAACGTTTTCCGGCGCGCTCGTGAGCAGCGCGACCGCCTTGGCGAGATGCCGCCCTGCGTCCCGAAATCGCCCGGCGAGAAAATAGGACTGGCCAAGGCCGTATTCGACAAAGCCGAGCCAGCGCCCGTCATGCAACCGGTTGGCCAGGGCAACCGCTTCTTCCGCCACCGCGATCGCTTCATAGGGCGTTCCGTAGAAATTGAGCGCCGCCGCCCGCATCGCGATTGAAGCAAGCCGCCTGCCCTCATCGCCGATCTGTTTGGAGCGCGCCTCGCCGTCCTGACCGAGACCAAACCATTCCTCGATGCTTCCGAACGACACGAACGCCAGCCGCGCTTCGATGCGAAGGTCGATCGCCCGTTGCTCGCGCGCCGTCGATTCCGGCTGCTTGTCCACCGCGTCCATCGCAATCTTGAAATATTCCGTGGCGTCCCGGAACGCCGATCTCGCAAATGCCTTCCTCGCGGCGAGATGGGCATAGCGGTCGGCCTTTGCCCAGTCCTGGGCCTTGACCGCATGATGGCAAAGCGCTTCCGCGACATCTTCCTCCCGCCCGACTGATGTCATTTCCAGAGCCGTCAGAATCCGGCGGTGCAGCACTTCCCGCTGTGAGCGGAGGATCGACTCGTAGGCAACCTCGCGAATGAGATCATGGGCAAAGACATACTCGACCGATGCGACCGAGCGGGCCTCCTCGAGAAAATCGAGGATCTCCAGCGACCAGAGCCGGCTTTGCAGCTGCGCCACCGGCATCCCCGTCACCGCAGCAAGCAGGCTTGGCGATATCCTTGGCCCGAGAACAGACGCAAGCTGCAGCAGCGCCTTGTCTTCTTTCGGCAAACGATCGATGCGCGACGCGATCACGCCCTGAACGGTGGGAGGGATTTCGAGCATGTCCCAAGATACGTCGGCGCCGCCGGTGGCGCGGCGATCGATGAGCTGCCGGACGACCTCCTCGATAAAGAGCGGGATTTGTCCGGTATGTCGGAGGATACGGGCCTTGAGCGCATCGATACCGGCAGCCGTGCCGAGCAGGCTGTCGAGCAGTGCATTGGCCGCGGCCGCGTCGAGCGACCGAAGCCAGATTCGCAATACATCGAGATCCTCAAGCCAGTTCGGCGTATACTCGGTCCGCCAGGTCAGCAGCACCAGCAGCGGCCGGCTAGCCGCAAGCGACATCAGCGCTTCGATGACCGTCTCGCTCTGGCCATCGATCCAGTGCAAATCCTCCAGCAACAACACCGTAGGCCGCGACGAGACCAACCGATCCAGCACATTGCGAACAGCATCGATGATGACGCGCCGTCGCAGCAACGGCTCGAGGTCGCGCCAGCGCGGATCCCCGACCAGTTGGTCGAGAACGGAATTCAGTGCCACGGGCCAAAGTTCGCTGTGTGCCAGCGTGGATTCGCTGACGGGCTCGAGGTAGTCCGCGAGGGGAAGACCGCCCGCCTGGAGCGCGTTTTGAACAAGCCTTTTCACCAACGCATACGGGACCGACTGTTCGAGCGGATTGCACTCGGCCTCGATGACTTGCCAGTCACGTTGCCGGAGGGTGTCCACGAGTTCATGGACCACACGGGATTTTCCTATTCCGGCCGTTCCCACCACGGCGGCGATCTTCCCGGAAGGGCCGATGGCCTGCGCCGCGCGCTCCAACTGCGAAATCTGCTCGTTGCGGCCGACAAAGGACGAAAGACCGGCCATCGAGCGGGCGCGCCAGCGGCTCATCCCACTGATTCCGACGACCTCGTAACAGGGCACCGGGGCGGGGAATCCCTCCAACCGTTTCGGCGGCAAGGGATTAAACGTTACGATTCCGGTCGCCAGTGTCTGGCTCGACTCCGATGCCAGGATCTGTCCGGCCTGCGCCGCGCTTTCGATCCGCTTTACCAGGTGGACCGCCGGTCCGCCTGCTTCATAGATGGAAGAGAAATCGGCTTCGATGACATGCGCGACAACATAGCCGGAGTGAAGACCGATCCGGACGTGAAGACGTGGATCTTCCAGCAGCTTGATCCGCCTCACGACCTCTATGGCCGCGTGACAGGCCATCACGGCGTGGTTGTCGTCCGCGTGCGGAGCGCCAAACAGCGCAATCAGTCCGTCACCGCCCTCCTTGCTGACGATCCCGCGGTTGCGGCGAACGGCGGTCCGCATCGCGATCAGGGCCGGCTCGAGCCGCGAGATCGCTTCTTCGGGATCGAGGTCCGAAATCAGATCGGTCGAGCGCTGCAGGTCGGAGCAGAGCACGGTAAGGAATTTCCGCTCGCCCGCAATACGGCCCCGCGCTTCAGATACGGGCGGTCTAGACGGATTGTTGGGGACAACCGCGCCGCATGCAGAGCAGAACAGGTCGCCAGCTCTCAGCGTCGACGAACAGACCTGGCAAGACACCCTCGGCTTCCTCCATCCACTTATTCAGACTAGCGAAAGTTCATGGACGAACAAGCCTTTACGTCGTCTGTCGAGGATTGTGGGCGTGCTAAGGCAGGCCATGCGTCGGCGTGGTCTCTGAGTGAGGGGAATCGGAAGGCAACTCATCTAAGCACAACCAAGTTTCTCATACCAAACGGCATGTCATGCAACTGGCGAATGCAGATCAGCCCCGCTTCCGCGGCGGTCAGGGCGCTGGAGGTGGTCTGCGGCGCGACGCGTGCCCACCCGGGGGGGACAGCGAGCCCCGATCACGATGCCGATCGGCGACGCCATGCGCCCTGCGGCTACTCCTTGGCGATGCCCGTTTCCCGGATCACGCGCTCGTATTTGGCGAGTTGATCGCGCGTCATGGCGCGCAGATCTTCTGCTGAACTGCCGCGCACCGCAAAGCCCAGCTCTTCAAGCTTGCGCCGCACCTCGGGATCGCCGACCGCCTTCACCGCCTCGGCATTCAGGCGGACAATGATGTGCTTCGGGGTGCCGGCCGGCGCCAGAATTGCGAACCATGAGTTGAAGAAGAAGCCGGGCAGACCGGACTCCGAGACCGTCGGCACATCTGGGAATTGCGGCAACCTCTTTTCGGTGGTTACACCGATCAGCCTCAGCTGGCCGCCGCGCACCATTGCAGCCACCGTCCCGAGACCCTGGAAGCCGACGGGGATCTGGCCGGAGGCGATGTCCGTGGCAGCCTGCGTGGCGCCCTTGTAGGGCACGTGCGTCAGCGAGATGCCGGCAGCGGACGCGAACATCGCCATCGCCAGATGCTGCGGGCTTCCCGGCCCCCCCGAGCCGTAGTCTATCTTGCCGGGCGCCGCCTTGGCGGCCGCGATCAGGTCCGCCGCGCTCCTGAAGCTGCTCTGATTGTTGACAATCAGCCCCCACTCCACCGTCGCCACCAGCGACACCGGCTCGAAGTCCTTTAGAATGTCCCAGCGCATTCTAGACTGAAGGTTGGGCACCATTGTCATGATGCTGTCGTTGAACCCGCCGATCGTATAGCCGTCCGGTTCGGCGCGGGCGACGGCCTCCGCCCCGATCATCCCCGACGCGCCGGGCTGGTTCAGAATCACGAATTGCTGACCCATATTGTCAGCCATTTTCTGGGTAACGATCCGCGCCGCGACATCGACGGCGCTCGCCGCTGCCAGCGGCACGATCATCTTGATCGGCCGGTCCGCATAGGTCCCTTGTGCGACCGCCGGGTAGCTCGAGAGCAGCGCGAGCGCCGGAAACAGCCAATAAAGCATTCGCATTTGGAGTTTCTCCCTTGGGCCGCAATCATTTGGGGAATGATTGCCCTTCCGCGCCCCGGATGGCAATGCGGCCCGCCGAATCTCGACCGGGACGCAGCCGAAGTGGCCTTTTCGCCCCCGCTCCGCAGGGCCTGAACACAAAATCTCGAAGACATTGGCGACAGATCGGAGCGCTCAGCGCGTCCGGGACACGAGGGGGCTTGCCTTCATCTCACAACAGCTTTCCATCAGCCGCGAAAAACGGATGCGGGCCGTCAAAACTCCCGATGGGCACCTGATGGGTTACGACGGTGCCATATCCCTCGCCCGGAAACCAGGCGTGGAGGTGGAAGGCGGGCGGCTCGATCCTGAAGGAAGGCGGAAGCCGTTCGACGAGGTCGAGATCGACGGCATGGTTCGGAGCCGGGCAGATTGTCGTCGGCACGCCCGCAAACATCGTCAGGGTGGCGCGATGGATGTGCCCCGTCGCGATCAATTGCACGCGGGGATGGCGGCGCACGATGGGCGCGAGGTCCGCTGCGTTGAGGAGATTCTGCCGATCCATGTGCCAGATCCCCGCCTTGAATGGCGGATGATGCAAGAACAAGAGCGCCGGGCGGTCCGGCGATGCAGCCAGCGTCTCGTCGAGCCACTGCAGCGTCGGCCCGTCGAGCTCACCGTGCGGGTTGCGGTAGACGCTTGAATCCAGCAACAGCAGATCGAGGCCGGCGACCTCGACTCTCTGGTTGAGCGCCCCAAATGCAAAAGCATAGCAAGCGGAGGGAAACGCGGCCCGCATCAGCTCGCGCGAGTCGTGATTGCCGGGGATACCGGCAAACGGAAGCTTGAGTGGCGCCAGCAGCCGCATGAGGTATTGATATTCCTCTGACGTCGGCGTGTCCGCCAGATCGCCCGATATCACCACGAAATCCGGCGTAGGATCGAATTCGTTCAGCGCCGCAACGCAGCGTTCCAGCGCCTTGGCGGTATCGACCCTGCCATAGGCAAGCGATCCCGGCGGCTTGATGTGCAGATCGGAAATCTGGGCAATATGGACTGGTTTTGGCGACATCGACCTTCTCAGTTCTCGGGCGGCAACAAGCGTATGGCGTCCGGCGAAATTGACAATCCGATCCGTTCCCCGGGCGTGACGTGAACCGTATTCGGCGCATCGATGGTGAGCAACTTGTTGGACGCACCATTGACGACCAGCCGTTGCCTGTCACCAACGAAGCTGACGCTGTCGATGATGCCCGAAAGCGGCGCATTTTCGGACGCCGTCACGCGGATGGTTTCGGGGCGGATCATCGCAACCGCGGCCGGCATGTCCATATCGCCGTGAATCGGCTGCCGCCCGCCCGGCAACACCAGGTTGCCGCCCTCGACAGGGGCCTCGACGATATTCGCAGCGCCAATGAATTCGGCCACGAAGCGATTTCGCGGTGTAAAATAGATCTCGCGCGGCGTGCCGATCTGGGCAATCGCCCCCTTCTGCATGACGACCACACGATCGCCGAGCTCCATGGCCTCGGACTGATCGTGGGTGACGTAAATCGTGGTGATGCCCAGCGCACGCAGCAGGCGGTTCAGTTCGCCGCGCAGACGGTCACGCAGCGCGGCGTCGAGCGCGGTCAGCGGCTCATCGAGGAGCAGGATGCCTGGCCGGATCGCAACCGCGCGGGCGAGCGCGACGCGCTGCCGCTGGCCGCCCGACAGCTGGTCGATGCGGCGATTTTCAAGACCTGAGATATTGGTCAGCGCCACCAGTTCGGCGACGCGCGCCGCCCGCTCCTTCGCCGGCATCCCACGTATCTTCAGGCCATAGCCGATATTGTCCGAGACGGTCATGTTGGGAAAAAGCGCGTAGGACTGGAACACCATGCCGACGTTGCGACGCTCGATCGGCACCGCCGTCATGTCCTTGCCGTCGAAAAGCACCTTGCCACCGGCGTCCGGCAACTCGAGCCCCGCGATGATGCGCAGCATGGTGGTCTTGCCGCAGCCGGAGGGGCCAAGCAGCACCAGCGTCTCGCCGCGGGCGATGTCCAGCGTTGCTGGTTCGAGCGCGCGCGTTCCGTCCGCAAAGGTCTTGCCGCAGGCCTCGATATGCACCGATGCGCCGTGTCCGGCCTGTGCATTCATCTCTTCTGTCCCTTCTCGGCAAACAATTGCATGGCAACCAGCAGCGGAATGATCATCACGAAGAAGATCAACGTATAGGCCGAGGCCACCTCCAGGCGCATCGAGGCATAACTATCGGCGAGGCCGATCGGCAACGTCTTGGTCAATGGCGTGTGCAGCATCCAGGTCAGGTTGAATTCACCGAGCGACAGCGTCACCACCATCAGGCTGCCCGCCAAAATGCCGGGCAGCGCGTTGGGCACGATCACATCGCGAAAACGCCGCCACGGCGATGCGCCGAGCGACGCCGCGCCCTCGTCCAGCGTCTTGATGTCAACGGTCGCGAACACGGCCATGACCGATCGCACCATGAAGGGCATGGTGAAGATGACATGGCCGACGAGGATGAATAACCAGGAGCGGCGAAAATCACCGAAACCGCCGTAAGTCAGGAGCAACGCCAGCGCAATGGCGAGGCCAGGAACCGCCAGGGGCAGAGTGATGATCTCCTCGACGATCCGCGAAAAGCGGCCGCCCCGCACGTGCAAGGCATAAGCGGCCGGCACACCGACAACGAGTGTTACCGCGAGCGTCGCAAAAGCGACGACGAACGACAGCAGGATGGTACCGGCATAGAGCTGCCACACCTGCACGACCCATTGCAGGGTGATGCCGGACTGGATGCCGCGAAAGTAGTTCACCGTGACGCCGGCAGAGATCGACAGGATCGCAGGCACCACCAGAAATCCGGCGACGAGCAGGGTGAAGATGAACTGGCTGGTGAAGATCAGGCGATCGCGCATGGCCTCATCCGGCCGCGGCGACGGCGCTTCCGCTGAAGGAGCGGGCAAGCGCAAGGATGAACCAGGTGATGATACCGAGCCCGACCGACAGCGCCGCCGAGATCGAGAAATTCGCTGCCAGCGTGAACTCGGTATAGATCAGCATCGGCAGCACATCGATGTTCGTCGCCAGCGTAAACGCGGTGCCGAACGCCCCCATCGCGGTCGCGAACGCGATCGCGCCGGAGGCAACAAACGCCGGCGCCAGTGCCGGCAGCACGACATCGCGCTGCACTGCCCACGGGCCCGCCCCGAGCGAGCGCGCGGCTTCTTCTAGGCCGACATCGAGCTTCTGCACCGCGGCCATGATAGTGAGGATGACGCGCGGGATGGAGAAATAGAGATAGCCGAGAAACAGGCCGTAGATCGAATAGGCAAAGACCAGCTTCTCGCCGAACAGCCGGTTGGAGAAATCGCCGATCAGGCCCTGTCGCCCGGCCAGCAGAATGATCATGAACCCGACCACGACACCGGGAAATGCCAGTGGGAAAGTCAGCATCGCAATCAGGACGGCGCGGCCAGGGAACCGATGCCGCTGCAGGAACATGCCGGCGATCGTCGCCACAATGAGCGTCACGATAGTGGTCGCGGCTGCGAGCAGCACGGTGTTGATGAGGGTCGCGCGATAGCGCGGCTCGATCAGGATTGCCAGATAGCCCGCCAAGCCCTGCGGTCCCTCCGCTCCGGTCACAACGAGCCGCACCATCGGCAACAGGAAAAATGCCGCCGTCACTACTGCAAGCGGCAGCAGGCATAACCAGACGAACGACCTGTGTGACATCAGAAGATGGCGCCCCGGAGCTGCGCTTTAACAAACTAAAAACGCAGCTCTGTTGATCTGACGGATTTTCTTCACGCGAACCGGGAACCACTTCGCTCGAAAACGCTCTGTACGTACGCCATATTGCCTCAGCGCACCTCGGCGAGATAGCGATCGACAAAGCCTTTTTGCACGTTTTCCATCTGTCCCCAGTCGACGTTCTTTGCGCGCGCATAGTCGCTGTCGGGCAGGAATTTCTTCTTCACAGTCTCCGGCAGATCGATCGGGCGCGCCGGGCGGAGATAGGCGTTGGTCCAGATCGCCTGCCCCTTGTCCGAAAGCAGATAGTCCAGCACCTTCTTGGCCTTGTCCTTGTCGGGCGCGTTCTTGACGAGGCCGACGACGTAGGGAAACACCACCGATCCCTCGCAGGGGATCACGAATTCAAAACTTCCCTTTTCCGAGTATTTTGCACGATAGGCGTTGAAGTCGTAATCCAGCAGGATTGGCATCTCGCCGGAGACGACGCGGGCATAGGACGTCTGCTTGGGAACGATCGGATCGTTCTTGCGGAGGTCCTTGAAGAAATTGATCGCGGGGTCGAAGTTTGCTTGGGAGCCGCCGAGCGCGAGGTTGATCGCTACGGCGCCGACATAACCGACCGCCGCCGAGGATGGGTCCAGGTAACCGACCATCCCCTTGTAGTCGGGCTTCAGCAGGTCCTTCCAGCAGGCCGGCACCGGTTTACCGCCGAGCGCGTCCTTGTTGACGAACAGTCCGAGCGTACCGGAGTGAATCGTGGTCCAGTAGCCGTCGGCATCCTTCAGACCGGCGGGGACCTGGTCCCACTTCGCCGGCTTGTAGGGCTCAAGCGCATCCTGCGCTTTGGCCTTCATGCCAAAGGTCACGCCGAAATAGCCGATATCGCCGACCGGATTGCTTTTCTCGGCTAGGATCTGCGCCAGCGCCTGGCCCGAGTTCTTGTTGTCGTGCGGAATGTCGTAGTTGAGATCGGCCTTGATCGCCTTGAGCATCGACGCCCAATCCGCCCATTCCGGCGGGCAATTGTAACAGATGACGTCAGCCGCTTTGGCGGACTGCCAGGGCGCGATCAACGACACCACAAGCAAGGCAAATACAAAACGGATGGTCTTCATGGGGTGCTCCGGCTTAGGCGGCAATCGACGATCTCATCGCCAACCGGTGTGCAAGTATAGGCCGCGTATGAAGGTTTTGCGACAGAGCGTTTTGCTGTGCAGCAAACCTGACCGACGTCAGGCTGGCCACATCCGGCAGTTTCACCGGATCGCGATTTTCGGCTAGCATCCAGCGCAAGAGGAGAGAACCATGTACCAACCTCCAGGTGTCAGGACCTCGCCCGACCTCCCGCTTCCCGACCGGATGACGGCCTGGGTACCCGGTGATCCGGACCAGCTCTTGCTGTGCGAGAAGCCGATGCCTATCCCTTCACGCGCGGAAGTGCTGATACGGATCGACGCGGTTGCGATCTGTGCCACCGATCTCGAAATCATTCATTCGGGATCGCCGGCCAGCATTGAGGCCGGCCTCCCCTTCAACAGGAATTTCACGCCGGGCCACGAATGTATGGGCACGGTCGCAGCCGTCGGGCCCGAGGTCGACGAATTCAGCATTGGGGAGAGGATCAGCGTGGAGATCCACGCCGGCTGCGGACAGTGCAAGCGCTGCCGCCAAGGCATGTACACGTCATGCCTGAACTACGGGAAGCCGGAGAAGGGCCATCGCGCAAACGGATTTACGACCGACGGCGGATTTGCCGAATACGCCGTGAATCATATCAACACGCTCGCGCGGGTGCCCGACACCATGAGCGACGCCGAGGCGACGTTGGTCGTCACCGCGGGGACCTCAATGTATGGATTGACAGAGTTGGGGGGGATTGGTTGCCGGCGAGAGCGTTGTGGTGATCGGACCTGGGCCGATCGGGCTACTCGCGGTGGCCGTTGCCAAGGCGCTCGGCGCCAGGCCGGTCATCCTGACCGGGACACGCAACGGAAGACTGGCGATCGGCCGGCAACTCGGCGCCGATCGCGTCATCAATATCAACGACGAGGATGCCGTTGAGGTCGTAAAGCAGCTCACGGGAGGCATCGGCGCAGACTATGTGGTCGAGTGCGCCGGCTCCGAAGCTACGATCGATCAGGCCATTCTCATGACCAGTCGCGGGGGAAAGATCTGCCTCGCCGCGTTTCCGCACGATCCGGTCACGATGGATCTCGCGCATCTCGTGAAGAACAATATCTACGTCTACGGAATTCGGGGCGAAGGCCGCAGCGCTACCCGCCGTGCCATGGCGCTGATGGCCGAGAAGCGCTTCGACGCCACGAAAATCCATACCACACGTTTTCGTTGGCCGACCTGCCGACGGCGCTACATTACGCCCGCGAGCGCATCGAGGATGCGATCAAGGTGGTGGTTACCAACCGGCAAGCAAGCGCGATTTCGGATGTGGCCGCTGAGTAGTGCGAACGGCCATCAGCGCCCTTCGAACTTCGGCTCCCGTTTTTCCATGAATGCCTTGATGCCTTCGTGCATGTCCTGGGTCTTGAACAGCGGCAGCAGCTGCAGATAGACGTGGTGCACGTGATCGGGAAATGTTTCGTTGAGTCCCATTCGCATCATGCGCTTGGCGGCCTGCACCGCCAAGGGGGCATTGACCGCGATCTCCCGCGCCACCTCGCGCGCCCGGCCCATCAGGCCGGCGTCCGGCACCACCTCGTTGGCAAGACCCCATTCGAGAGATTCTCGCGCCGAGAGCGTGCGGCCGGTGAAAATCAGTTCGGATGCCTTGGCCCAGCCGATCATGCGCGGCAGAAACCAGGTGCCGCCGGACTCCGGCACCACGCCGCGCTTGACGAAAGCCGCCGCCAGCTTGGCTGATTCTGCCATGATGCGAATATCGCAACCGAGCGCCGTATCCATGCCGTAGCCGGCGGCTCCGCCATTCACGGCGCAAATCGTCGGCTTGTCCATGGCCTGCAGAACGGTCGGCGGCGTGTTGCGCAGGTCCAGCGAAGTCGCTGACGAAGCCGAACTGAGACCGTCACCGCTGCGCTCCTTGCGCAAATCCAGACCTGCGCAGAAGGCGCGCCCATTGCCTGTGAGGATGACGCAGCGAACGTCGCGATCCTCGTTGGCCCTGATCAGCAGCCGCGTGAGATCGTTCAGCATCGGCCCTGAAATCGTGTTCATGCGCTCGGGAGCGTTGAGCGTGATGACCGCGATATGATCGGCTACCTCATAGAGGACTTCGTTGGATTCGGTCTGCATCGCGCGCTGGGCTTGGTCCATATGACTCCTCGTTATTCCTGATCAATCTGGTTGCCGTCGCACTATATCCGCCCCAGAGCGGCCAGGATGACCTGCGGCGTCAATGGGATTTCCGTGATGACCGTCCCAAACGGCCGGAGCGCGTCATTGACCGCATTGGTCACGGCCGCTGCCGCACCAGCCGTGCCGGCCTCGCCCGCGCCCTTCGCGCCCAGTTCCGATTCCAGCGTCGGCGAAACCACATGTCCGACATCGATGTCGGGCATCTCCCCGGACATCGGAACCAGATAATCGGCCAAATTGGCGTTGGTAAGTTGGCCGCGTTCGTCATACACGCATTTCTCGAACAGCGCGGCCCCAAGGCCCTGCACCACGCCTCCCCTGATCTGTTCGTCGACCAGTTGAGGATTGATGATGGTGCCGCAATCCTCTACGACCCAATGCTTCAGCAGCTTCACAAAGCCCGTATCGGTATCGACCTCCAGCCAGGAGGCCTGAACGCCATTGGTGAAGGCAAAGGGGTATTCGCGCGGGACAAAGTGCCTGGTAGCCATGAACTCGGGCTGAATGCCCGGCGGCAGCGTATCGGGACGAAAATAGACGATGCGCGCCAGCTCGTTCAAATCGATCCGCGGTGTACCATCGACGGCACTAACGATGCCATTGTTGACAATGTCGAGTTCCCCTGGCGTCGATTGCAGAACAGCGGCCGCGACGTCGAGGATGTTCTTGCGCAGTGCTTTGGCAGCTTGAAGCGCGGCCTCGCCACCGATGCCGGCGCCCCGCGAGGCCCAGGTGCCGCCGCCATACGGCGTATTATCAGTATCGCCCAGGATCACGCGGACGCGATCCATCGAGACACCAAGCACGCTCCCGACGATCTGCGCGGTGAGCGATTCCGATCCCTGTCCCTGTTCGGTGATGCTTGTTTGGCAAATCACTGAGCCTTGCGCGTCGAGCCGCACCGCAACGCCATCCTGCGAGGATATCTTCGCGCCGCCAACGCCATAAAACGCCGCGCTGGGATTGGTAACCTCGATGAAGCTGGCGATGCCGATGCCGCGATGGATGTTCTTGGCCCGCAAGGCCGCCTGATCGGCGCGCAACGCTTCGTAGTCCATCATTCTAATGAGTTTGGCGAGCGCCGCATGGTGCGACAATTGCTCAAAGCGCAGGCCCGACGGCGAAGCACAGGGATAAGCGTCATCGGCAATCAGATTGCGGCGGCGGATCTCGACCGGGTCCATGCCGATCTTCATGGCCGCCAGGTCAACCAGGCCTTCCGTCACCGAGCAGGCGATCGGATGGCCAACGGCGCGGTACTGGCACGTCACGTTCTTGTTCTGGAACACGACGCGGGCCCGGGCACGATAATTTTTGGTCAGATACGGGCCGCCGACGAGATTGACGACCTGGTTGGCCTCGATTGCGCTGGTGCGTGGGTACATCGAATAGGGCCCGATACCCGTAAGATCGTCGATCTCGAATGCGGTGATGGTGCCGTCACGCCTGACGCCGATCTTTCCTTTGCAGCGGTGGTCGCGGGCATGGATGTCGGTATTGAAGCTCTCGACGCGGTCGGCGACGAATTTAACCGGACGCCGCAACAGCTTGGACAGCGCATAAGTCGCCATCTCGTCGGCATAGATGTGAACCTTGATGCCGAAAGAACCGCCGACATCCTTGCAGACCACGCGAACCTGCGATTCCGTCAAACCAAGATGAAGCGCCGCAATGTTCTGCACCATATGCGGCGCTTGCGTACCCTGATAGATGGTCAGCCTTGATTCTGTGGCGTTCCAATCGGCCACCACGGAACGTGGCTCGAGCGTCACGCCGGTGTGTCGTCCGAAAACAAAATCTGCCTCCACCACCTCATCCGCTTCCGCAAAGGCCTGATCGACGGCGCCGGCATCGTGATTGCGCTCAAAAGCCAAATTATCGCAGAGAGACGGATGGATCACAACTGTTGCTGAATCGAGCGCAGTGCGCATGTCCGTAACTGCGTCGAGTTCTTCATATTCAACCTCGACGAGCTCGGCAGCATCCTCGGCCTGAGCGCGACTGCTCGCCACCACAGCCGCGACCGCTTCGCCTTGCCAGCACACGCGATCGACCGCTAAGGCACTTTGCGGTGCAGATTTGAGACCCTTCAAATGCGAGAGCACGCCAACCCACGGCGTGATGATTTTCGAGAGTTCTTCCCCCGAAACGACAGCGATCACGCCCTGCATCTGCTTCGCCGCCGAAGCGTCGATGCCCTTGATCTTCGCGTGCGCATGCGGCGAGCGCAGGAATACGACATGTGCCATGCGCGGCAGCTCAATGTCGCTAACATACAGCCCCCGCCCCTGCATTAGCCTGTCGAGGTTCGGCCGCGGCACAGTTTTGCCGATATAGGAATTCGGACGATCCAGCGCAGAAAGCGTTTCAGGATTCTCCTGGGCCGATGTCATGGCAAGCGTCCGGCGCGCGTCCGCACTGTGGTCTCGATGGCATCCACGATGGCCTGATAGCCGGTACAGCGGCAATAGTTGCCGGAAAGATGTTCGCGGATCTGTTGTCGGTTCGGACTCAGCGATTGCTTCAACAGATCCTGTGCCGCCATCAGCATTCCTGGCGTACAGAAGCCGCATTGCAGCGCGTTACGGTCCCGGAATGCAGACTGCAAATCGGCAATCTCGCCGCTGTCGGAGACCCCCTCGATCGTCTCAACCGTCGCATTGTGCGCCTGTACCGCAAGCAGCAGGCAGGAACGGACGATATCGCCATTGACGCGGACCGTGCATGCGCCACACACCCCGTGTTCGCAACCGACATGCGTACCGGTCAACTTAAGATACTCACGGAGAAAATCCGCCAGGTTCAGACGCGGCAGTACACTCGCTTCAATGTGCTCGCCATTGACGACAAACGAGATTGCAACCGCAGTCGTCACGCTGTTGCTCCCGAAAGAAGATCGGGGCGACCAAGCAGCGCGGATACGCAACGCGCCAACAGGACCTTCGCCAGATGCCGGCGCATCGCGGGCGTCGCCTGTTGATCCTCCAGGGGATCGAGCTCTTCATCCAATGCGGATAACGCCCCAGACAGTACCCCAGACGTAATGGCAACATCGACCAGCTTGCCGGCAGCGCCAGCCAGCAATGGCCGATCGCCGACCGCAAAGAAACCAAGGCGAAGATCGGCGAACCGCCCGTCCCTGACGACGGCCTGCGCCGCGAGACCGACAATCGCGTAGTCGCCATGTCGGCGGGCAAACTCATGAAAGAAGTGCGTCGCACTTCCTGGACTCACCGGCAGCTCAATTGCGACCAACAATTCCTGCGGTCCAAGCGCTGTTTCATAGATTCCCGTGAAGAACTTGGCCGCCGGAATCCGCCGCTCGCCACCCGGCCCGCGAGCGATGAGAATAGCCTCAAGCGTAAGCATGCAGGCCGGCAGTTCGGAAGCTGGGTCAGCGTGCGCCAGGCTTCCCCCGATGGTGCCGCGGTTGCGGATCGCTGGATGCGCGACATGGGCGACCGCTTCGGTCAGCAAGGGAGCATGGGCTGCAATTTCCGAAGATTTCAGGAGATCGACGTGACGCGTCAGCGCGCCGATGGTGAGGACCCCTTCCTTCACCGCCACCCCGCGCAACTCGGCCAACTCGCCAATGTCGATAATGAGTTCAGGGGATATCAAACGCAGATTCATCGCCGGCAGAAGGCTCTGGCCACCCGACAGCACCCTGGCCTTGTCTCCATGCGCTGTCAGCAATTCCAGCGCGTTTGCGACGCTGGTTGCGCGGGCGTAGGCGAAAGCCGAGGCTTTCATTTCGGCGTGACCTCCCCGGCCAAATATCCGCAGTTTTGCTGGATTAGAGGGTCGGGATCGACAAAGGTCAAGTTTGTTATCGGGTGGATCTTATCGACTTTGAGCTTTTTTTCATGCATTGAACGACGCACGTTCGGGGCCAACCAAAGCCGCCTGTGGGAAGAGCAGACTATGAATCTTGGATTCTTTACGATGCCGATCCATCCCCTCAACAAGGATTGGCGGCTTTCGCTCAAGGAGGATCGGGAGGCTTTTCTGCTGGCTGATGAACTCGGCTTCACGGAAGCCTATGTGGGCGAGCACGTCACCGACAGGGCGGAAAATATCACTTCCTGCATCGCTTTCGTCGCCTGGCTCGCGGCGGCAACCAAGCAGATCAAGCTTGGCACTGGTACCGTCAACATGCCGAACGCTCACCCGGCGGCGGTCGCAGCCGCAATAGCGATGCTCGATCACATGCTCGACGGGCGGCTCATTTTCGGAATCAGCCCCGGTGGCCTGCTGTCGGATGCGGAAGTGTTCGGCAATCTCGATGCGGACAGGAATGCGATGTTCCTGGAAGCCATAAATCAGGTGCTTCATATCTGGGCTAACGAGCCGCCCTATAATCTGCAGGGCCAGTTCTGGAACATATCGGTTCAGAAAACCCTGATGGAAGACATCGGCCAGGGTTTTGTTCCGAAGCCCCTGCAACGGCCACATCCCCCGATCGTGGTCACCGCAGTGGCGCCGTTTTCCAAAGGCGTGACGGAGGCCGCCGCGCGCGGCTGGGACCCAATCTCGGCAAACTTCCTGATGCCGGCGTGGGTGAAGAGCCACTGGCCAAAATATGTCGAGGGATGCGAGCGTGCCGGCAGGTCGGCGGACACGGCAAACTGGCGTGTCGCCAAGAGCATATTCGTCGCCAAGGACGCGGCAACAGCAAAGGCGTACGCCACCGACCCAAACGGACCTTATGTTTATTACTATCGCTCGCTATTCACCAAGCTGAAGCGAAGCGGCCGTATCGAATTGTTCAAGACGCGGCGCGATCAGCCGGACGACGAGGTAACGCTGGAATCGATCTGCGAAAAGCTGATCATTCACGGCACGCCCGAGAGCGTCGCCGATCAACTGCTGGCGTTTCAGGAAGAAACCGGTCCGTTCGGCACGCTGCTCTACGCCGGCAAGGATTGGAAGGATCGCGAACTCGGACGCCGGTCCATGATCCTGACGGCCGAGAAAGTGATGCCCCGCGTGAACACGCGGTCATGCAGCACTGCCAAGGCCGTCGAATAACCCATCTGGACAGGAAAGCCCACCGTGATACTGAGCGATCGCATCCCCTATCTGGCACAGGTCGACCGGCCGAAGCTGACACTCCCGGGCGGCAAGAAGCTCGCCGTATGGGTCATCCTCAATGTCGAGGAATGGCGGATCGAACATGCTATGCCACGCACGGTGCTGAGCCCACCGATGGGGCAACCCCTCTTGCCCGACGTGCCTAACTGGTCATGGCACGAATACGGAATGCGCGCCGGCTTCTGGCGGCAATTCAAGGCGTTGACCGATCGCAAGATGCCGGTGACCCTGGCGATCAACGCCAACGTCTGCAACACCTATCCGCGCGTGGCGTCGGCAGCACGCGAAGCCGGGTTCGAGTTCATGGGCCACGGCTTCGTGCAAGGGCCGATGCACAAGGTCGAGAACCAGGCGGATGCCATCAAGCGCTCTGTCGAGACGATATCGGAATTCATAGGAAAACCGCCGCGGTCGTGGGAAAGTCCTGGCCTCACCGAGACCGACGAAACTCTTGATCTGCTCCGCCTCAACGGCATCGAATATGTCGCCGACTGGGTGATCGACGATCTGCCGCAGGACATTGCGACACCGCACGGAACCATCACCACAATCCCCTATTCGGTCGAAACCAACGATATCGTCATCCACGCACTGCAGCACCTGCCTTCCGAGCAATTCCTGCAACGTTGCACCGATCAGTTCGACCGGCTATATCTGGAGGGGGCATCGAACGCGCGGATCATGGCGATATCGGTCCATCCCTACATCACGGGCGTGCCACATCGCATCAAGTATCTGGAAGCGCTGCTCGACTACGTGCTCGGTCATGATGGCGTCGCACTCATGACCGCGAGCGAGATCGGTGACTGGTATCGCGCGGAGATGTCAAAGAGCTGAAGTTGCGGCGCAATCGCAGCATCGCTTGCAAGCTTGGGCGATGTGCATATCAGGATCCTTTGTCTTCTGCGGCGACAAATCGGCCAAAGCCGCCCCGCGCGAACAGCAAAGGTTCCTGCCGATTATAGACATAAGCTTCGACAGCGCCGAGGAAGATGATGTGATCGCCGCCATAATAGCGATTGGCTGCTCGGCACTGGAAGCTCGCCACGCTATCCGCCAACACCGGCGCGTTGCCGAGTCCCGGCGTCCAGCTTACGCCGGCGAACTTGTCATCCGACGATTTTGCAAATTGCGAGGCCAGAGCTTGCTGGGACGCCCCAAGGACATTGACAGTGAAGTGGCTGGCATTCTGAAAGGTCGTGAGCCCCTGCGAGAACATCCCGAGGCTCCACAAGACCAATGGCGGGTTCAGCGACACCGAGGCAAAGGAGTTGCAGGTCACGCCGTAGGGCCTGCCGTCTGCCGACATTGCCGTGACGATGGTGACGCCCGTGGCAAACGTTCCCAGCGCGTTGCGAAAGTCGCGCGGGTCGATCGTCGAATTGTCGCTGGCAAACTCATTGGCCGGGTCGGCCGGATGTTTTGGTGCGTCGGACATCCGCCAATCCTCAGAGCGTCAGATTTTCGGACGGCAGGTCGAGCGCGACGCGTCCGTAGTTGGTTCCCGCCGCATCGAAATTGAAGGCGAGGTGCGAATTCACGGCGTGGGCATCGCGGAACTGCCGCTGCAGCGCGCCTGACGTGAACAGGCTGCGCGCGCCGCTTGCTGCGAACAACAGCGATACCGCTTCGGTGCAAAGATTTACCGAAAAGGCCCCGTCCCGCCGCAACTTCGTCTTGCCCGCAAGGTCGGGAACGCGGCCACGCCTTGCATCGTCCATGGCTTCGATGCAGTTCGTGCGCATGACGAGGCGTGCTGCATCGATCTTGGCGGAAGCCTCCGCGATCTTGATCTGGGTGGTCTGCAGGTCGCTCACCTTTGCACGATTATAGGTTGAGGCCCGATGCCGCGCGAACTCGACGTAGTCGTTCAGACAAGCTTGCGCATTACCTAACCCGACGCCCGACAATACATAGGGAAAGAGGGAAAATACCGGCAGCGCGTACAGCGCATTCGGGTTGACCTCGCTTCCCGGCGTCGGCCCCCCCGTCAGTTCGCTGACAGAAACGGTCATTTTTTCTGCAACAAAGGTATCTTCGACCCACACGTCGTTAGATCCGGTACCGCACAATCCCGTCGCATTCCAGGTGTCGTTGATCCGGTAATCGCTCCTGTTGAGCAGGAATATCCGGTACTCGATGCCGTCAGCTTCGTCATCCGACGATACGACGCCGGCGAGCATATTCCATTCGCAGGACTCGACACCGGAAGAGAACGGCCAGTGACCGCGCAAGACATATCCACCATCCGCCTTTCTTGCCCGGCCGGCCGGAAAGATGAAGGACGATGCGATCAACGCGTCGGCATTTGCGTTCCAGACGGCATCCTGGGCGTGGCGGTCAAACATTCCCAGCATCCAGTGGTGGCTGGCAAGATTGGCAAAATTCCACGCAACAGAAGCGTCAGCCTGGCCTAGCGCATCGGCGCAATCGACCAAGGCGACATAATCGAGCTCGCTACCTCCGACGCGCCTAGGTTGGACGATCCGGAAAAGGCCGGACTCATGCAAAGCACGCTCGGTCTCCGGCGGCAAGCGTCGAAGCTCTTCCGTCCTTGGAGCACGGTCACGCAACTCCGGAATCAGGCCCTTGGCGCGCTCAACCATGGCGGCATAGCTGTCCGTGCCCGGCCCCGCGGACGAACCAGCCCCCGGCTTCCCGCCGCCTCCAGCCATATGTTTCCTCGCCTGCCCCGTTCGTTTCGCGCCGTCCAAGCTTTGCCAGTCTACCGGCTGACCGGCAATGATCAAGGCGCGTGGGAAGCATGGCTACTCGGCAGGAAACCGGCCCCCCAAACAGAAAACACGGCGGCTTCGCAGCCAACGGGCGGTTAGGCGATTCACCGGTGCCCGTCGGATAACGCGCTATTTCATGTCTTTGCGCCAATAAAGCGTATTCGGCCAAGCCCAGGGATTGATCGGGCTGAACAAGTGATAGCCCGCGCGAATGAAGTTGTTGGCCGAGTGCATATTGTCCGTGGTATCCGAGATGATCGAACACCATCCGTTCAGGCGAGCACGAGCCTCAATGACCCGCATCATGCGCAATTGAAGCCCGTGACCGCAATGCTGCCCCAGCACGCCAACGCGACAAAAATAGCCCGCATTGGCAAAATGAGTGGAAGGAACGATGCCGGCAAAGGCGACCGGGGTGGTTTCGCGAGAGGCAATCCACCAATGCCCTTGATCAAATTCGGGAACAGGGGCCGCGCCGAGGAACGTCAGCTCATGAAGCTCCGATAACGCGTCTGCAATATCGTCGTCATTCCCGTCAACCTCGCGAATTCGATAAGCTGCTGGGTTGGGCTTCTTGTTTGCCATCTGCATTCTTCGCGCCATGGATCATCGACCCAGCGTCGCCTTGATGCCGAGCCATACGGCCCCGACGAAACCGGTTACGATCACCGTGATGACCGCCTTGAACGTATAGCTCTGCGCTTGCTCGACGCTTCGGCGCCAGCGTCGCAAGTGCTGAAAGTCGGCGCGAAGTTCTTTCCGATCTTCCTCTTCGATTCCGAAAGACGTCAGTGTCGTCGCAACCGCCTTGAGAACCACGGCATCGATATCGTCATGACGGATCCTCTGCTGTTCGGCCAATGTCTCGACAACGATGGCCCTGACGTCCGCCGCCTGCTCTTCTGTCATCGCTTGATGATCCGTGCGACATTCTCAAAACCGCGCTTGGCGAAATAGAACGATACGACGAGGTTCGACGTGATCGCCGCGAAGCCCGCGAGCGGATCGGTTGTGCCGAGGCCAAGCACCTTGTCCCAGATCAGCAACTTGCCAAAATAGACCGCCACGAAATATCCCATGAGCTTGTCCGGCTCATACCAGTGACCGATCTCTGCAATCCGATACTGCATGATAGCGCTGACTTCGGAGACCTGCGCCGCAATCTCGGCGGATGCCGTTTCGCTCGCGATCTTTTCCGACGTGTTGCCGGCTGCCAGTTTGGCTTTGTAGCCATCGATTAGTCCCTTAATGACGGGACCGCCGATGAAACTGATGATGGTCATCCACATTTGCGCATCTCCAGCGTCATTCACGCCGCGAATAAGGCCGCCAGCGCTTCGGCACCGAACACTCCGGTACGGACCAGTTCGAGCCGGCTCGCCGTCCAGATCACGCATGCGCCGGCAAGCACGGCCGTCCGCATCAGCAGGGCAGCAGCGGTCTTCATGTCAGAGCGTCCGGCGGCGGCATATTTCGGTAATCACGCCGGCCAACGCTGCAAAGGCCAGCATCTTGAACGCCGACTTGACATCCATGCTTGACAGCTGCGTGAAGTCGTATCCCGAGAACGCCCCGATCAGGCCTGCACCGACGATGCCGACAACATACTGGAGACGTGCCCAGAGGATCGTCACTGAGTCCTTGAACCAAGCCTTGACCTCATTCCATGCGATGATCATGATTTTCTCCTGAAAACGGCGTTTAAGATGTTGGCTATGAACGCGCCGATGGAGCCTTTCGCCGGATTGGCAATGGATGGTGCCGCAGGCTTTGCGGCCGGTGTCGGCTTGACCGAAATGGGTGGCGCGATCGTTGCACCGGTGAACGTGATGGTGGGATCCAGCGCCATCATCGCCATCAGCAGGCCAGCGCAACCAGGCTGGCTATCGACGACGTCGGGATCGTAGACCCCGTCGCGTACATACTTTCCTGACCTGTACTGATCCGTGCCGGACCAGATGTAAGGCGACGGTCTCCCGCGCGCGGCATAGCCAAGCCCGTTATACTGCTCGAGCATCGTCAGCGTCCCGCCGATGCTCCAGTCCTTGTTGCGCGCAGCGTACGGGGCGCAGTTTACGAGCGCGTCTATCGCGGCTTCTTCCCAGGATCGAAATGGGCCCCGGCCAGCAGGGACATGTACGGATACCCTGTTCCAGGGATCGCCTTGCGCCAGCGATCCGGTCCAATCCTGCGAGCACTCGCGTTGGTGGATGACGGCAATCACGGCCCATGGCACGCCGGTTTTGGTGGAGACGGCCCGGTATCTGGCCTTGGCATTTTGGGTGACTAAGTGGCGGGCAACCCGCGCGCAATTTCGAGTCAGCTTGGCATTTTGCCAGCGCCTCGCATTCGCCGCCGTAAGCGCGTTCGTTTCTATCAAGGGTTGGCTCCTCTAGGGGATCAGGTGATAGGCTCTTGAAATGAGCAAGAGCGATTACAGACTGCTGGTGCTAGTAGTGCTGATGTGCGCGGCAATGATGTTATGGATGCCGCGCATTACGCCAGATCTGTGCGTCGGCCCTGTCGAAACTCTGTTCGGAAGCTGCACTAGATAATGCGAATGATGTAGTTGCACACAATTGTTGGCTGGACATTATTGTGTGGGTTTCCGTTGCCGGCCGAAGCGTTGGTGATCGCGATTCCAGTTGTACTCGAAAAGATATTTCCAGCCGTGGAGCTGCTAATGTTCACCGCCGTACCCGTGCCCGCGCCGCCAGTCGAGCCGCCCAAAACAAAATTCGAGAGATGAGCGTGTCCCGGGTCCGTCAGCGTATTGGCGTGTGAGTGCGATGCAAGCTGCGCGGCGGTCAGCGTATGGCCTTCCGAGCCGCCGACAGCACCAAGACTACTTGAATTTTCGCCGAAGTGGCTTGACGTCAGCCGCACTGCTGAACTCTCTCTCATTGCAGACACCCGACCAGTCTTGTCCGGCAGATTGAATGTAGTCGAACCATCTCCGGTCCCATAAGTAGTTCCAATCAACGCAAACAATGCGCCGTAGGCCGTGCGCGAAATCGCTTGCCCTGTCGGAAACGCGAATGCACTATTCGGCGTTGTTGGTCCCCAATAGTCGATTCCGGCTGCGAGCGGCACATTGTATGGGTTGCCATAGAACCCGTGTAGATAGAACGCTGCGTCGGACTGGTCATAGAGCGCCAGATACGGCGTCCCTTGAATCAGTGTCCCGGCGAGCAGTTCCGTCGACGGCGCTGATCGCAACGGCTTGGCTCCGAGGGAGTCCACGTTCAGTGTCGTTGCTCCACCATTCGTCGCGTGCGGCGTGAACGCGATGATCTGTCCGTTGAGACGGACGAGCGCATCGAACGCCTCGTAGGACGTGACCGTGTACGCGGTCGCGGTCCCGCCCGTGACGATCGCGCCCGCAATATCGTCGCGGTGCTTGGCGATTGAGGCCATCATTGCGCGCCCCGAATCGTTCACGCTGGACGGCGCCTGGCCCTCCTGCCAGTTGATCGATGAGTCTGCTGTCGCATTGCTCGCCGCCGTTTGTGACCACTTATAGAGAGTCATTTTAGAATCCTCCGGTTCCGGCCAGCCGCCGACTATGCCTTGGTGTTCAGCCCGAGGTACTGCGCACAGGGACAGGCTGGTGCCCGCGCCGTCAGGAGATTGCGGACGACGCCGGATGGAACGCCGGGACTTTCCTTCGCCACTGCATGAACCCGCGCGTCGATGATTGCATCGATATCGGCCCTGACCATTCTGATGCGCTCTTCAAGAGTTGGTGTGCGCGGTATTTTCATCTGATTTGCTTTCCTCATTCGGACGGGCGTCACTTTTCGGGTATGCTGCCAACTCCCGCCTCGCGTTGGCCGCCTCGTTCTGCGCCCGCCGTAGCGCCTTTTCTCGCTGTGCCTCGTGGCTCGCGACATAAACCTGGAGGTCATAGGGCAGCGATTTGAAGCGCTGCTTGTGATCGCCCGGCCAGGAGCGCGGCGGATCTATTCCAGCGAGATCCGCGATCGCTTCAGCCACTAGGCCGCCGAGGGTCGGATCGGCGAGGCCGACCGAGGCATGGAGCCTCGATATGTCCTGGATCGCCGGCCAGAGCAGCTCGATGCCGAGCGGCGCGCAGTCCGCGACGAAGCGCACGACATGCGCCGGCGCCGCGGGACATGGCGACAGGCCGTTCAGCTCGCACCATCGCACGAACATCGGCGCAGCGCGCATCCGCGCCTGCGCCAGTGCGACGAGGACGGGGTTTTTCGTCGAACGCATGCGAGCGGGCTAACGCCTGGCCTTGCGCAGCGCCTCGTGGAGGCCGCCCATCTTCTTGCGCAACGACATCAATTGCACGCGCCGGCGCAGGGCATGCGGACTGGAATCAATATCGCCGCGCAGCTCGCCGTCGAACTGCTCGAGGGCTGCCACGCGCTTCTGCAACCCAAATAGTGCGAAGTTGGCGGCAATCTCCTCAGTCGTCATCGGCGCGCCATGGAGTTTTTCAGCCACAGTGTTGGCACGCTCGATAAAGTCGCGATCGTCCGGCATTGATGAAGCTCCTCGAGAATCGCGCTACCAGTCTTCAGGATGGCAGCGCATGAATTTGAAAGACGGCGGCCGACGGATGCAGCCGTAAAACCGCGCGGACAACTGCTGCGCAGCGAGCGCGGGAAGATATTTGACCGCGAAGCAAAGGACTGTCGCGACTACCGCGGACCGACGAAGACCCACGGCAGCAGCAGCTTTTGCGATATCGGATTGCCGCCTGACGCCCACACCGCGCTTTGTTGCGGCTGCGTCGGGTTTGTGGGATCGACACCTGCCATCGAAGCTATCCAACCGGCTATGTCGCTTGGCGGCGGATTTGCATTCTGAGGGGGACCGACCGGTGGTACCGCGCTGGCGCTGCAGGCCGAAGCCTGAGCAACACTCGTTTGATCCACATATTGAAGATGCTCTGTGATTGCGGGAGGCGGATCAGCAGTAAAGCTCGGCCGGCCTGATTTCCACTCGCTCGAATGTCTTGGTTCCAGTTGGACTAACGACGACGTGACCAGGGATTCTGGCGCTCTCGTCACCGAACACCAGCGCGCGAGTCTTGTAGTCTTCAGAGCCGGTATCGGTGAAATAATGAGTAATTCCTGCTTTGACCGAGGGGTCGCGTTCGTGCAACGGCGCCAATTCCCAAAGATCATACCTCCCTGAAGCAAGACTCCGGCGCTCAACGAAATTATTGATGATAGGAAACATGCCTGGATGATAATATCTTCCCGGCCCTTCGCTCATGTACCACGGCATGTTCACCGCGACCGGCGCGGGCCGCCCAGCAACCGGAACCGGGGTGCCCGACGCAGTTGGTTTGAAATAGTGATCAAGAAACTGTTGCGCAGTCCATCGACCACCATTTTTCAGCTTGGCTTCATTTCCGGCCATAACGTTTTACCTTAGTTTGCATCTTTGTAAGAATGTGAAGTGGAAATCAAACCGCAGTTCGACATCGCGACGAGGGCACTATGGCTGAGAAAGTCGGTTGGCATCCCCGGATACAGACTGGCGCTGGGCCTTATTCTAGCTCTCAGATAGACATCCCAAAAAAGTCAAACCCAGAATGTTTCGAGACCGAATTGCTCGACAGCAATTTTCCGTTCGCTCGACGGCGTCAATAAAATCCGGGGCGCTACCGAAGCTATCCGAACTAAAGAAGCTATGTTTGACGATCTTCCTTTTTGCGACGGCAATCGCGTCCGCCTCTGACTGAATGGGATGATCTCCCGGCTCGCAAAAATTGTTCGTGCGATAGGCGAATTGAGTCATCCAGAAGACCAGCAAAAGGGCCAGAGCAATAAATATATTTTTCGCGCGAATGATTTTCTTCATGCTGGCCCTCGGTCCCGGAAACATCAACTTTGCTGATGTCGCTGGGATTATGCGTGAACAACGTCCAGACCTTCTATGGAGATTTGCAGGATTTTTTGTGCAGGTCTGCTGCCTCCTTTATCCAAGCAACGTTCTCAGCGTCTGCCAGATTTCCGTGCGTTATAGAGCGCAACCGCATCCTTGATATCGCCCGAGCTCGAAAGTTTGGCGCTGAGCGTTCGCAAGTCCGCATGCTGCCGTTCCGCTTGCGAGCGCGCAACACCGGGCCGCACCACAGGCGGTAGCGGCTTTGCCGCCGCAAGATCCCTGGCCTTCATCATCAGCCGGTACTTTCCGGCGTCATCCTGCATTCCCCGAAAGATGATCAGCCCGTCTCCAGGCGTTTCGATCTTGTCGTTGAACAGCTTGAAGCCGCGGCCGACGCCGAGCGAGGCGATCTTGCTCTCGATCAGCCGCTTCGAGGATTGCGCCAGCGTCCGCTGCGCCTCGCGGATACAGACCGCCAGCGTGCCGCGCTCGGCCTGGCAGGTCTCGACCAGCATCTCACCGAAGAAATGCGATTTACCAGAACCGCGGCCGCCGTAAACCCCCTTGTAACGACCAGGCGCAAGCAGCGGCTCGAACACCTTCGCTGTCGGAATTTTCAGGATGGCCAATGACCTATTCCTATTCAGCGATCATCTTCGGAAGCGACAGGCATTTCCATCTCAACCTGGCTCCTTATGTCCTCCGGATGAACAATCACCCGCTCGATCCGATGGACCAGCTCAAGCGGACCAGCGCTGCCGTTTTCGAACGGCTGCGTGGCCTTGCCCCAGCCGCGATCGAGGATGGCGTTGGCGGCCGAGACGCGGGCGGCAGGCGTGGCGTCCTTGCATCGCATGATGCCGACAAGAACTCGGATTGCAGTGCGTGTGTGGCTGCGTGCGAGAGAGCGAATTTCGGCGAGAGCTTTGGCCACGCTAGGATTCCTGCCCATCCGTTTCAGCAACGGGGTTTGAGGCGATATCCGCATGAACGACTACGGTATCCCGAGTTGCATAGCGGAAAGCAATCGTTGGAAAATCCGTTGGTGCGTCGTCGCGTCCGGGACGCGGGATGAACTGAATGATTTCGGCGCTCACGAGACCTCCTCGGATACTGCGATGACGACGAGACCGATGAGCGCGAGCGATATCAGGTAAGCGGTCATCGGCATCTCGCAAAATAAAATGTGCGGCATGATCGCGCGATGCGGGCGCGGATCATTTGGGGCGCGAACCTTATCCCGTCGGGGCCGCGTGCGGCGATGACGATCCGCGCCGCAAGCCGGCGCGTTCGCGCGCGCCGGCCAATTGTGTGAGAAAAAGCTCGGACGGCAGCGCGCTCGCGACGCCCCGGGCGGGAGGCGTTGGGAGTTGCGGCGTCGATCGGCGGCCGCCGTCCGATTCGAGAATTTCAAAACAAAAAGCCCGCCGCGGATTTCTCCGTGCGGGCCTTGCAGTTTTTGCGATGATGGCCTTATGCCGGTGATTTGCCCGACATGTCAAACTGTTTTCGAGTTCGCAAAAATTGCAGAAATTCGATGAGGCGGTTTCGGGAAACTGAAATCGCGAGTGAACAACCTCGCGAACTAAAACCAGCCCTTAAAACTAAAACGCCCGCAACCGTTTTGCGGCGCGGGCAGCGATTTCTACGATAACATCAATGTGCAACTGATTTGCCCGACACGTCAAGCTCGCCCTCACTGCGGAGCCGGATTAACGGAATGAACGGGCTTCGGCATGGGCGGCTCGGGCTCCACCTGCAGCTTGGGTTCGGTCGGCAAGACCTTGGCGCCGGCCGCCCGCGCAGCTTCGCCGGTCGAACCGTAACTGGCCATTGACGCCGGCTGCATCTTCGGCTTGTTCCATGGCCCATGGTCGACGATCAGCATGCCCATAACGCCCAGAACGGCCACCGCGATCGCAACTTTCAGCGGCGTGCCACCAGTCCGACCCGCTCGATCTCTTGCCAAATCCTTCGCCATACCAAGTAATCCACGTTGATCTTACCTCGAAACTAAAGTTCTGCAGCCAGGAAAGTTCCCAGCAGTCGGCCCACTGCGGTAGCGTTCTGGACAAAACATCCGACAGCGTAATGTCGGCCCGCCGGGTCTCTAACAACGCCGAGCGCCGGAGCAGTCGGGGATGCCCCTTTCCACCATGAGCGTTAGCGCGATTACCCGCGCAGCACCCCGCAGCAGCCTGTTCGTCGCTGTCCTGCTCGGGGTGCAATCGGACGCTGCTGCTAACGAGCCTTCAAAGCTTGCCTTTGGTCGAATCTTTTGCGGCGGACATGACGCCGCCGGTAATCTGACGCATGTGCTCGCCGGCATTGGTGAACTGGCTGCGCAGGAATTCCGACTGGATCTGCATCGCTTCCTGAAGGTCGGTCGCGTGCACCAGCTTGCGGGCATGCTCGAACGCAGCCTTCATGTTTTGCTCGGTGAACGACAGCGCCTGCTTCGAAATTTCCGTTCCCGCGCCGGGCATCGACGTCATGGATTTTCCTGCGGCATCGAAGAACATGCCGAACGCCTTTTCTGCCTGATCGATGGTTTTCTCCGCCAATTCCCGCAGTTCGGCCGGGACTTCGAGTTTCGGTTCCGTCATGGTCGCCTCTCCAATATCCACGGCAGCAGATTAGCACAATTTCCGGCTGCGTCTGCGCCGGATTGAGCCGAACCCAACGAACTTCGATCGCGGCCGTCGTCGGACAACGACCCGATCTCAACCAGCGCAAGAGGAATAATTTCTTATCGGTGCGCCGTAGCTCCAGGCGCGGAACTGATTCCAATCGTGGCGGCGGTGTGGCATAGTGATTCGCGATTGAGATCGATTGTCGGTGGCGTTGCGTCTCTGGTTTTAGTCTCTCTTCGGGACAAGGGGATAGGATGCTGCAAGCGTTTCGACCGACACCGACCTGTACACGTTTTCAAACCAGCATAGAAATGCCTTGCATGAAATGCGGCGCACAGATGCGCCTGGCAACGATCGAGCCCCGCGATCAAAATTATGACGTGTTGACCTATCGCTGCGCGCCTTGCGAGTCCGGCGAGAGTTTTCTGAAGGCGCGCTGACTATGCGCCGTTCAACATCGCGATCCCGGCCTGAGTGAGCACGAGTCCTTCGTCGCGGGCTTCGAGCAGGCCGAGGTCCTTCAACGTCCTCAAATCTTCATCGCTGACCGGCGACATTTTGAGCCGGCGAGCTTGAATATCGCGCAACGTCCAGCGAAGGCTGATCGCCTTCTCGAGACTGAACGGGGCGAAAGGATCTTCTGCCATCCGCTTGCGACTACTTGCCCATGAGAGACTGCTCTCGTGTTGGCGGCGCGCTGTCCTTGGCGCCGCTGATAAGAAGGAGGCGCCCGTCGGGTTCCTGGACGAGCGCCAATTCGGGGAATGCCAGCGCAGGCTTCGAGCGAAAACCGGTCGAGCGCCTTTCTTAATAGCGATAGGGCTCGATATCCAGCAGCGGGAATGCGCTGAACACGCTGGGAAGGTTGGTCGCGGTCGCCGCGTGCAGATAGGACTTGTCGAGCTCGGCAAAACGGGTGACGCCGAGCAGCCCGAGACAGCGGATGACCTCGTCTTCCAACAGCTCCAGCATTCGCACGATGCCGGCTTCGCCCCCGGCAGCAAGCGCCCAGCATTGCAGGCGGCCGATGCCGACCATATCGGCCCCCGAAGCGATCGCCTTCACGATGTCGGTGCCACGGCAAAAGGAACCGTCGACCATGATCCTGGCGCGGCCGGCCACGGCGTCGACGATTTCCGGCAGCACATGCATCGAGCCGCGGCCATGATCGAGCTGACGTCCGCCATGGTTCGACACATAGATCCAGTCCACGCCATGATCGAGCGCGATGGCAGCATCTTCCGCGGTCGCAATTCCTTTGATCACCAACGGAATTTTATACTTGTCCTTGATCAGTTTTACTGTCCGCCAATCCAGCCCCTTCTGGAAGTCGCCGCCGGTGGCCCGGATGCGGCTTTCTCGGACATACCGCTTGGCGATATCCCGCTCGCGGCGACTGTAGTGCGCGGTATCGACCGTGAGGCAAAAGGCGGTATAGCCGTTATCGATCGAGCGGCTGACCGTGTCTTCGACAAAAGCGTCGTCACCGCGGACATAGAGCTGGTAGATACGCAGCGCATCGGGCGCCGCCTTGGCCGTGGCCTCGAGCCCCGGCTCAGATACCGAGCTCAGCATGTGAGCTGCGCCGAACTGTGCCGCACCGCGCGCGACGGCGGCGCCTGAGTCCGGATCGAAAATCTCGAGCGCGCCGACTGGCGCAATCATGACCGGCAGGCGCAAACGGCGGCCGAATACCTCGGTCGAGGCGTCGACCTTCGCGACGTTCCGCAGTACCCGTGGCCGGAACGCAATCTCGTCGAGCGCCATGCGGTTACGGCGCATGGTGGTCTCGGTTTCCGCGGCGCCGACGACATAGTCCCATGCGTTCTGGTTGAGCCGCGCGCGGGCCTTTCGGACAAATTCATGAAGGTTCTGGAATTCTTCGCCGCTGGCGCCGAGTTCGACATTCCTCGCCTGCCGGCCGGGCGTCCCGTCGTTCATGGTGCTTCTCTCCCCTTTTGCCGGCACCTTAACCGTAGACAAACGGAAAAAGCTACCGCTTTGAAAACGTTAAGCCTCGCGCAAACGCGGGAATGCCATTCGTTTGCAAACCCAATCGAACCCGCCCGGTGCCGCTCAAGCCGTATTGCCAGGCCTTCCGAAAGCACCCGCCTCGGCCAGATCTGCGATACGACGCTCGTCGTAGCCGAGGGTCTTTCGGAGCACCTCGCTGGTATGTTGGCCGAGCAGCGGCGCCGCCACCGGATCGATGGTCGGCGTCAAGCTCATATGCAGCGGTGTTTCGATATTGGGGACGGCGCCTGCAGTGGGGTGCGGAATCTGGCTCAGACGATGGCGACCGCGCACTTCGGGCGCATTGAAACCTTCCTCGACCGTGCGCAGATGGCCGACCGGTATGTTGGCCTTCTTCATCTTGGCCATCCAATGCTCGAGGCTGTTGCTGGCAAAGATACCCGCGATGATGGCGCGCAACTTTTCCTTGTTGGCCGTTCGATTTTTTCGATGCGCAAATTCGGGATCCGTGACCAGGTCAGGCCGGTCGAGCACGTCGGTCACCAGCCGGCGATACAGGCGGTCATTGGCGCAGGCCATGTAAAGCGGTCCGTCGGAAGCCTGATAAAGCCCTACGGTGGGCGAACCATTCGGCGAATTTCCGAAGCGGCCAGGATTCACGCCGCTGACCAGATAGGCCATACCGTAGAATGCGGTCATCGCTACGGCGGTATCGATCAGCGCTACCTCGACCTGCTGGCCGCGGCCGAGCCGGTCGCGGGCGATCAGCGCCAGCAGGATCGCGTTGCACGCCGACATGCCCGTCGCCAAGTCAACGATCGGCGGACCGGTTCGCACCGGCTCGCCGTCCGGGAATCCGTTCAGCGACATGAAGCCGCTTTCGGCCTGCGTGATCGGATCAAACCCGGGACGCAAGGCGAACTCACCCTTGCGGCCATAGGCAGAGATCGAGCAATAGATCAGCCGCGGATTAGTCGCCGCGACCGAAGCGTAGTCTAGACCGTATTTCTTCATCACGCCGCCGGAGAAATTCTCCACCACGACATCTGCTTTCGCGATCAGTTCGCGCGCGACTTCAAGCGCCGCCGGATTGGTGAAATCGAGCGCCATGCCACGCTTGTTGCGATTGAGGCTGAGGAAAGCTGCGCTCTCGCCGCCGATTTCCGCATGCTCGTAGTGACGGGTATCGTCGCCCCCGTCGGGGTTTTCGATCTTGATCACTTCGGCGCCGAAATCCGCCAGCGTCTGCGTGCAGGCCGGGCCGGCGACGACGCGGGTGAAATCGACAACCAGCAGACCATCTAGGGCAGTCGGCTCTCCCCTTGCGCGCGGCGTTCGCTCCGGCAATTGCGGCTTGGCGGTCATCTCCGGCATTTCCCCTTGTTATTCTACCCGGCGAAACGATGGATTTTCGCCGCGAGTTCAAGGCCTTCTTACCGGAACCATAGGGGTGACGCCAAACCCCGATTTTGCAGGGCGGGACCTGCCGCCGACATAGCTCTCAGGACGGCGCGATTGGCACCGGACAGGTCCTTACCTCCAAAATCTGGTGCAAGGCCACACCCAAAGGGACGCCACTCGTCTCGGTCTGTCAACGAGGCGAGCAACGTTTGATCGATAGCAAACACCGCGAAATGCGCGTCCCGCCCCCCTCTTTCGGGAGGCCCCTGACCTACTCGGCGATCATCTCGCCCGAACCGCCAAGCTCGGCAGGGAAATCCTTCAGTTTGGGCAACCCGTCGCGCATCGGCAGCACCGTCTCGGAGTAGTTGACGTGCACGCCCGGTGTAAAGGAAAGCGTCGGCAGGGTTGCGGCAAAGACGTCGACCAGCCCAAGCGTCGGATGATTAGTCATCAGGTGTCCGCCGCACTCCGCACAGTATTTGCGCTGGCTCATCGGCGTCTTCTCGAACGTCGCTACATGCTGCGCTCCTGCAGTGATCCGCACCGCATCCGGCTTCCACAGGGTGAACGCGTTCACCGGTCCGCCCGACCAGGAGCGGCAAGAGCGGCAATGGCAATAACCCATTCCTTCCGGCGCACCGGTGACCTGAACCTCGACCGCTCCACAAAAACAGCTTCCAGTATGTTTCATCGCTCTTCTATCTCCTTTCAGACAATTCAGAAGTGATCAGTCTGGCTTACGCCGTCGGGCCGGCAAGACGCGCTCCCGATAATGGCGCTACCCCTCATCGAACGAGTTCATGACGTCACGGTCTTCCAGCATGATGGCGATGAAGACGTAGACCGTTGCCATTGTTGCGAGCAGCAGACGCCCGACGCTCATCATCGGGGCCGCCCAGAGCGCGATCAAAAAACCTGGATAGATCGGCTGGCGGAAAAGCCGGTAGTGGCCCGTCGCTCGGAAAGCGGCCGCCGGCATTTGTCGGTCCGCGCGGTGACTGGGGACATGATGAAGCTCAAACAGTTTGGATTGTTCGATCAGAACCGCGCTCGTGAAGACGGCAACCCAAGCGACGAAGGATAGTGTTGCGATCAACATCGCCATTTCCGGATCATGGATGTGCCAGATGACCGCCGGCATCGGCCGCCATTGCCAAAACAGCAGAACCAGCGACAGACTTGCGCACAGCACATGGGTGCCGCGCGCAGCGAACCCTGGAATAAATCGCGGCCACCAGTGTCTGAACGACTTCTGTGTCATCGCGCTATGTTCGATCGCAAGTAACGACATTAGCACGAGATTGACGACGATTGCCTCGATCATTCCCGATTCCGCGCCGGTATCGATCGACTTCGGGACAACAAGACCCGATACGAACCCGACGGCGTACAGAATCGTGAACAGAAATGTGAGATAGACCACACCACCAAAAAGAAATGAGGTGAATCTTGGCAACCGACGGTCCGGCATCGCCGGGCCGATGACATGGATTTCAGTCATGAACTAGCTCCGCTACCGGAAATGGAAGTGCAACTCCCGGTTTGGCAGAGGTGCACGTAGAATGGCGACAGGTCTTTGCCTGACGCTTGATCTCTTCATGAGGCGAACTTGATTATTTCTTGAGAAAATATGCGATGGGACAAGTGAAATTCAACTTCGATAGACACATCCTCGACACCGATCGTCGCGAGCTGCGCCGTGACGGCGATCTGGTCGCCGTGCAGCCGCAGGTATTCGATTTGCTGGTTCACCTGCTGAAACACCGCGATCGCGTGCTCACACGGGACGACCTGATTGCGCTGGTATGGGGTGGCCGGATCGTCTCGGATTCGACGCTTGACAGCCGGATCAACGCCGCGCGAAACGCGGTCGGCGACAGCGGCAAGGAGCAGCGCCTCATCCGCACCATCCCACGCAAGGGAATTCGCTTTGTTGGCGCCGTCAACGCGCCATACGATACGCAGGCCAGTCCCTTGGTCGAGGCCGAGCAGCCGCATTCGGCGCTGGCGCTGCCTGACCGGCCCGCAATCGCCGTATTGCCTTTCGACAATATGAGCGACGACCGCGAACAGGAGTATTTCTCCGACGGCATCAGCGAAGACATCATCACCGCGTTGTCGAAGCTGCGCTGGTTCTTCGTGATCGCCCGCAACTCGTCATTTACCTATAAGGGCAAGGCGGTGCATATGCGGCAGGTTTCTGCCGAACTCGGGGTGCGGTACGTGGTCGAAGGCAGCGTGAGAAGAAGCGGCGATCGCGTCCGCATCACCGCCCAGCTCAACGACACCGCGACTGGCAGCCACATCTGGGCAGAGCACTACGACCGCAGGTTGACCGACGTATTTGCCGTGCAGGACGAAATCACCGACGCCATCGTCGCGGCCATCGAGCCGCAGATTTACGCTGCCGAGAACTTCCGCAGCCGCCGCAAGCCTCCCAACAGCGTGGACGCCTGGGATCTGGTGATGCGGGCGCTGTCGCATCACTGGCGAGTGACTCGGACCGATAGCCTTACCGCACAGGCGTTGCTCGAACGCGCTATTGCGATTGATCCGAACTACGGCCAGGCGCTGGCCCTGTTCGCGACCAACCAGATGTTTGGCGTGCATCTGGGCTGGACCGATATTGCAACCGCGGCGCCCGTCGCCGAGCAGGCGGCACTGGCGGCGATTGCCGCCGACAACGACGACGCCTGGGCCCACACCGCTTTGGCTAGCGTGTATTTCGCCACGCGCCGGCTCGATCGTGCGTTGGCTGAGTTCGAACTGGCGCTGCAGCTCAACCCGAACTTCTCGCTCGCACAGGGGTACTATGCGCTGGCGCTTTGCTATGGCAGCCGCTGGCTGGATGCCTTTGCAACAACTCAGCGCGCGATCCGCCAGAGCCCGCGCGACCCCTCATCCGCGATCTACTACGGCGTTGCCGCGTACGCGCAGTTCATCGGAAGGAACTATCAGGAGGCGATAGCACTGGCGCGAGAAGCGACCCGCCAACGTGGCGACCTCACCGGCGCCTATCGGGTGCTGACAGTCGCTGCCGGCATGTCTGGTCAGACCGACCTGGCCAGGAGCGCGCTTGACGAGTTACGTCGAACCCAGCCGAACATCTCGCTCGCCTGGATCGCGACGCAACTACCATGGAAGCACGATGAAGATCGCGAGCACTATCTCGAGGGCTTTCGCCGGGCTGGACTGAAATGAGTCGCGTTGACGAGGCCGGGAGGCTGTCGGGGGCCTCTGCGGTTCACCGCGAGAAGGTTTTGACAATGACGGGCTGCCCCGTCGCAAAACCGTACAATATCGCCAACCGGTCCAGGCATTCGCGGAAGCGCCTCGAAAAATAATCGCTCCAGCGTTTGCTGCACAGGCCCCTCCGCTGCCCCACCTGCTCCATGGTCATTCCCTGCACCAATACGTCGTGCACCAGCGCCGAGCCGTCAGCGCCGAGCTCTCGTTCGACGCGGTTCAACCGTAACACGGCCTTGCGCTGCCCCTCGGTGATCGGCTCGCGGCTCTGCCCACCATCGACATATTCCCGGGCCGGGTCGACCGCGCGCGGTCCGCGCTCGGCCTTTTCCCAGTCACTCTGGAACGCCCGCCCGGCCTGATACTGCGCTTCATCGATCTGGCGGTGCGAGTGCAGGCGGGCCAGCGGATCGTTGCGAACTGAACGCAGGGCAACGATCTTCTCGCCCGGATCAAGCGCCAGCGGATTGTCCACTTCGACGGTTGCGACTTCGGCGTGGCGTAACAAATCGTGGCATCTCCGATCGCGCGCCAATGCGGGATTGTGCGGCTTCCGACGTTTTGCTCTCGGCATCTGATGAGCTCCTTCAAACAGCTGAATTCGATTCCAAGCGGAAACTTAGTCGATCGATGCGCCCGCCATCTCGTCACGCAGCAATCCCGATAAATCGTCTCGACGGCCGCTCCCCTCCGGTTGGAGCCCGATCAGCGCACGCAGATGCGCGATCCGATGCCGCCGCGGCAGCCGCCTCAGCCTGTCGGCCTCGCAGTTGACGGTGGTCTTCTCTGTCTCGTCTCCGCGAGCAGCCGTGAAATGACGTCCGTCAGGCTCGATCGGATCACGGCTCAAATGAAAATGCGGGCTGCAATAACTTGAACCCGGGCGCCGCGGATGCCCGCAGAAGGTGATCGCCTCGTTCTCTTCATCGCCGCCATACGGGTAGCGGCAATCGCCGCGCTCCAGTTCGCTCAGGGAGAGATGCCGTGGTTCGATGTCGACGCAACGCAATTTGACTGGAACGACATCCTTGAATACCGGGATCGGCCAGAGAAGCCCGACCGGCATGGAATTGAGGGAACGGCGCTCGGCGATCTGGTGCAGCTCAGCTGGCCTCGTCGGCATCGACGGCTGCTGTCGATCGTCCGCGCCCAGTCCCAGGCGCCGGGCGCGTCCGAGCGCCGCGCTGCGGGTGTAAGATGTATGGAATCGCGAGTTGATGGTCCGCGCCGCCTCGGCAAAGCTCATCCCCTTGGCAATAAGCTCCCGCAGCGCGTCCGAATGCTCGGGCGCCCAGTTAGACTGTTCCATTTGTTCTCCTTGCTCATGTCAACGCCGCCCGACGCCGATCTCCAGTTTCGGATATTCCGAAATAAAAGTCAAGGTTGATTTCGGATAATCGGAACTGCTATCCTGTTCATGCGATTCGGAAAGGTTTGAGTATGCTCGACATCAGATTGATCGAACGGGGGCTGGAGAAGCCGGGCAAGACCAAAGGTGGGCTGGCGACGGCGATGGGCGTCCGTGCCGGGGCGGTATCCGAGATCCTGTCCGGAATACGCCTGATCAAGGCGTCCGAGATCGCGCCGATCATCGAATATCTGGAACTGAACTCGGTGCCGATCATGGGGCGCGTCGGCGCCGGCGCCTCGATCGAGCCCGAACACGAACAGGTGCCGCCGGAAGGCCTCGGAGAGGTCGAACTGCCCTTTCCGATCGCGGAGGAAACGATCGCCTTTGAGGTATCCGGCGATTCCATGCTGCCGAAATATGAGAATGGCGATATTATCGTGGTCTATCGCGAGCAACGCCATCCGCTATCGAGCTTTTATGGCGAGGAAGCCGCTGTGCGCTTGAAGACCGGCGAACGCTACCTGAAGACGATCGAACGGGGTAAATCTCCGACCTCGGTCAACCTCACGAGCTTCAACGCCAAGCCGATCACCGGCGTCAAGCTAGAGTGGATCGGAGAAATCTGCGTCACCCTGCCGAGGGGCCAGATCGAGCGATTGCGTAACAAGGCGGCGGCCCGGGCCCGCAGGGCGACGAGGTCGGGCGGCGGCCGCGCGCCGGAAAGGTAGCCATGTCCGGATCGATCGATTTTGCGGGGGCCCTTCACCCAACAAATTCTGTTTTTCCGAATCATTGGTTGACTAATTTCTGTTTTTCAGAAATAATCGCTATCAGGGCGCTGCCAATTGCGCGATAAGGGGCCAGATTGCTAGCATGCAGTATTTCGTCGTGATGATCGACTATGGCCGCCGCGGTCGCGAGGCCATCGTGGACCCTGAAGTCACAAGGCGCGAAGTGATCTCCCGAATCGCGTCGGGTGAGTATAAGAACATCAGCTTCATCCATGAAATCGCGGGTTGCTCGGTCGAAGATATAACGGCCGAAATTCTCGGCGAGGCGGCCCTGCCCGAGGTCGCCGCCGCGGGCCTAGATCTACAAGCCGACCAGTTCGATCACATTCGCGATCTTCGCAAGCACGAACGCGCTTGATCACATTCGGCCCTATTCCCTCAAAACATTGTGATTGCAGGGCGGGCTTTAACCGCCAAGAGATTACTTAATTGTTCTTCACGTAGAGTCTATTCCGGCCGAGCGGACCATCGCGCTAGATTCGCGGTTCGATACCTCCGACTTGCAAAGCAATTAAACTCGTAATGCATTCATCAATGAAGAATGAGATCGCTGCGCGCGACGGCGATCTCCGACTGTACCTCCTGCTCGGTATCGCAACCTGGTTTCTATTCCTCGATCACGTGCCGCATAATGCAGTCAGCCTGCTGACCATGCGCAATTTCGGGTTCAGCGGGGCTATCGACCTGTTCATGTTCGTCGGCGGTTACACAGCCGCCATCCTTTATGGAAGGATGATGCTCGAGCGCGGCTTCATCGTGACGGCAACGCGGATCTTCAGGCGATTATGGCAGATTTACGCCGCCTATATCGTTCTATTCGTAATCTATATAAATCTGATCGGTTATGTCGCCCGCCAGTCCGCCGCGCCTGCGCTGATCAGCGAATTCAATGTCACGGGTATAGTCGATCACACGATCCGGACGCTGATTCACGGCCTTCTGCTTCGGGCCAAGCCGCTGAACCTCGATGTGCTGCAATTGTTTATCGTGCTGATGGCGGTCTTTCCGTTCGTCCTACTCGGCATGGTTCGCCGGCCAAATGTAACCATGGCAGCTTCGATCGGTCTTTACTTCGCGGCCCGCCAGTTCGACTGGAACCTGTCAGCGTTTCCTGATGGCCACTGGTATCTCAACCCGTTCTGCTGGCAGCTCCTGTTTGTGCTCGGCGCCTGGCTTGCGTTGAGCCGCCCTCATCTCACGCGCGTCGTAGACAAGCTTCAGACATTCGCAGCGCTGCGCGCAGCGGCGTGGCTCTACCTGTCGCTCGCCCTGGCAGTGACGGTGGCGGGCAAATTTCCGCAAGCAGCCCTCGTCCCGGACCTCCTGCGCGATATTGTCGGTCCCAATGACAGGGAAAACCTCGCCCCACTCCGGGTGCTTCACTTTCTCGCGTTGGCTTTCTTGTTCACCCATATGGTCCCACGGAATTGGTTTGGCTTTCGATGGCCGGCGTTGCAACCGGTCATCAAATGCGGCCATGAATGGCTGGCGGCCTTCTGCGCCGGCGTGTTTCTCTCGTTCGCCGCGCATCTTGTTCTGATCAATGGCCCGGACACACTTGCCATGCAGGTCCTGGTCAGCTTCGGCGGGGTTTTGCTCATGACTGGCGTCGCCTATTACGTAGCGTGGTCGAAACGACAGGATCACAAGCCCGCATTTCGATCCCAACTAATAACAGCCCTGCCCGAGGAGCGCCGGTTCGCCAAATAGCTCACGACAATCACACCCAGGCACGTGGCCATCAGTCCACGGGAAACCTCGCCTTCAAACGTACCTCACTGCTACGCAACATGGCCGCGTCGAGCCTTCCTTCTGACGCCGCCGCGGCTGCGCAAGCAAATATGCGATAGAACTGCGCGCCGTCGAAAGCGACCAGCAGCAAATCGACACCGGCATTTAGCGCCTCAATCACGGCGTTACAGACATTGCGTTGATAGATCGCACCCATCACAAGATCGTCGGTCATGACGATGCCTTGATAATTCCATTTCTTGCGAACAATGCCGTCGACGACCCTTTTGGAGTGCGACGCCGGACGATCGGGATCGACGGATGTGAGCGTCACATGACCGATCATCAGCTGTGCATTGGAACCAGCGAGTACTTTTCTGAAGGGTATCCAGTCGGCCCCCTCAAGCTCGTCCGCTGGCGTGTCGAGAGCGGCACTGAAATGATGGGTGTCGGTTCTTACCCGCCCGAGCCCTGGAAAGTGCTTGACCGCCGCGCCGACACCTGAGGCCTCGAGCCCGCTCACATAGGCCCGCGCGATGTCGGCGACGACAAGCGGATCATCGGAAATGGCGCGTTGCCCGATCAGCGTGTTGAAGTCGAACCGGTTACGCCTCGGTTCGGGTCGCAAGTCAAGCACCGGCGCCAGGTTGAGGTTGACACCGAGCGCGGCCAGTTCCTTTCCATGCGTATGTCCGAACGCAGCTGCCTTTTCGGCGCGCGCATCCGGCATCAGGCCAGCGAGGGTCGACAGCGCCGGCAGCCTGGTCAAGGGCGGCGCCAGATGCGAAACAATGCCGCCTTCCTGGTCGGCCGCGACGATCAGCGGCGCCAGGCCGGCCGTCCGTCGCATTTCCTGCAGCGCCGAGAGCTCTTCTTTCAACCCCGCCGGCGACGATCGCGCGATGTTGTGTTTGGTGATGTAGACGCCACCAATCAGGCCTTTCTCGGCCAGAACCGCTACCTCGGAAAATGAAGAGTATCCGACCACGAAATGCGGCCCAAGCCACCGCGCCTGCGTGGTGTCGGTCTGCAGGACACTGTGCTTGCGCCACTCAAACACCGCATGCGCACCAAGCATCATCGGGGATGGCAGGCACCACAACAGGATCAGCGCCCTCCCCGCAACACCTCCCTTCCAGTGGCCGCGGCGGATGAGAATGACCACGGCAATGATGCTCGCAGCGACAAGAACGACGTTACCCGGCCCACGCAGAGAAATCAGATAGGGGTTGTTCTTGTTGGCTGCAGCGAAAACGAAGGCGGCCCCAGCGAGCCAGACCAGGATGAAACCGAGGCGCTTGAGGATTTGCATGACCATGGAAAGCCGCATGTGCGGGGAAATCGAGCGAGACGATTGCCCGTATCAAACTTGCCGAGCTGGTGCGAGCGCATAAGCGCGACTGCACGGAAACTGCATAAAAATACTGAACTCTTGCAGACATGCTCCACGCAAATGCACGACAACACCCGATAGTCCGTCCTGCAAATCAGCAGTGGTTATCGAATGACTATTCCTACACGGCTGGCTAACGACGGTTGGTGGCTCTGCGAATATCCCTCGGCGAATCTGGTTCGCCATTTTTCTCTCCCGACAGGTGACACAAGGATGGCCGACCTCATCACGCCTGCTTCGGACGCCAGCACTGTTCAGCAAAGCGCTATGCCGATCAAGCCGGCGATAGTGATCGCACTCGCGGCACTCGCCGACTGGTTATTCTACGGCGAATCAATTGGAATCTCCGCAGTTATCTTTTCACTCGCGTTGGCCAGTGGCTCCCTGCTCGTCAATTTCGCTACGTTTCGGAACAGACAGGCGTTGCCGGTCGGCATCCTCTTGTTGCTCGGGTTGATGCCAGCTATCGAAGAACTCAATTTCAGCTCGCTGCTCTTCATCATAATGACGTTTGGAATATGCCTCCAAGTTGCGGGCAACCGTCCATTTGAAACGCTCGGACAACGCGCGTTGGCGCTTCGCGACCTCTACGTATTCGGCCCGTTCAGGTTCTTACGGGACGTCCCGGCCATGTTCGATCGATCGGCGGCGGCAGCAACCATCGCGATATGGATCGTCCCACTCGTTCTCGGTTGCGTCTTCACTTTCCTGTTCGCGTCGGCCAATCCGCTGATCGAGAAATGGATCCGGCTTGTCACTCCCGATGATGCAAGCTCTCATCTCAGTCTAAGTCGATCGTTGTTTTGGGTAGCGGCGTTGTCCGTGGCCTGGCCCTTCATCCATATTCAATGGCGCAGCAAGCCCGAGCGTTCGATAGACAGGACCCTCGTTGATATGACCGCGCTGGCCGGGGCTTTGATGAACTCCGCGGACGCGCGCACGCAGGAGCCGGAGACGGCGATCCGCCAGGCAGGCTTCTTCGGTGTAGCCGCGATCCTGCGTTCGTTGGTGCTGTTCAATCTTCTGTTTGCGGTTCAAACCGTCCTGGAGATCATCTATCTCTGGGGCAACACGGAGCTTCCTCCCGATATCAGCTATGCGACCGATGCGCACCGCGGCGCCTATCCCCTCATCATCACGGCGCTCCTCGCTGCAGGTTTTGTTCTGGCCGCCATGAGGCCGGGCGGACCAGCCGAACGATCCAGGGTGATCAGACCGCTGGTCTATGTATGGGTCGCACAGAATGTATTGCTCGTGGTGTCATCCATTCTGCGGCTCGATCTCTATGTTCAAACCTACCTGCTGACCTGGTGGCGCATTGCCGCTTTCGTCTGGATGGTGCTGGTCGTGTTGGGGCTGCTGCTCATCGTTGCCCGCATCGCTCTGAATCGTTCGAATGACTGGCTGATCCGCGCCAATCTTCTGACCTTGACGGCAACGCTTTACGTCTGCTCGCTGGTCAATTTCGCCGCCATCATCGCCGACTACAACGTCAGCCACAGCCGCGAGGCCAACGGCAAAGGTGTATGGATCGATTTGAACTATCTATTTTCGCTCGGCCCGCAGGCGCTGCCAGCCATAGACCGGGCGATTGTCCTTCGTGGCTTCGATCCTGCCCTTGTTTCCCGCCGTGGTTGCCTTGTAGAACAACAAGTGAAGCAGATGGCTTCATGGCGCGCCTGGGGTTTTCGGAGCTGGCGCCTCCAGCGCGCCCTGGGTGCCCAACCGAAAACTACGTCCGCAGGCTAGATCGACCACCGCCAGTAGCGCCAGGAGAGACGTTTGACGCACCGTATTCTGATCGTTGACGACGACCTGCACATCCGCGAGGTCATCCGGGTTGCGCTGAAGAAGGCCGGTATGACCGTCTTCGAAGCGCGCGACGGCAAGGAAGCATTGACGCGGTTCGCCGCCGACCGGCCGGATCTGATCATTCTGGATATCGGCATGCCGGAATTCGACGGCCTCGACGTCTGCCGCGAAATCAGAAAGTCCTCGGACGTGCCGATTCTGTTCCTCTCTGCGCGCGACGATGAGATCGATCGCGTGCTGGGCCTCGAAATCGGCGGCGACGATTACGTCACAAAACCCTTCAGTCCGCGCGAACTCGTCGCCCGCGTCAACGTCATCCTGCGCCGCACAGCCGCGCGCGTAACGAATGGAAGATCAGCCCAGGCCGCGCTCTCGCAAGGCAAGCTGTCGCTCGATCCCGAGCAGCATACCGCCGAGTTTGCCGGCACCCCACTTCGTTTCACCGCCATCGAATTCGGAATCCTGCGGGCATTTCTGACGCGGCCGACGCTCGTCTTCAGCCGGGAGCAGATCATGAACGCCGCCTATCAGCTCAACATCCAGGTGTCGGATCGCACGATCGACAGCCACATTCGCAATATCCGGGCAAAGCTGTCTGCCGCGAATTGCGACAATGTCATCGAAACCATTCACGGCGTCGGCTTCAAGCTTGGCCGATGCGAGCCGCTGGCATGATACGACGTCCGGGCGAAAAGTGGCGACCATCCGTTGGACAGGTCATTTTCACCGCGCTGGCCACCGCGGCGACACTGCCACTGGTCGGACTGTTCTTCTTTCGCCTCTACGACAATCAGCTCATTCACCAGACCCAGGCCGAACTGATCGCGCAAAGCCGGGTGCTGGCTGCGGTCTATGCGCGGGAAGTAGAAGCCCGCCTCGGCGACGGCCTCGTCCTCGGCGTTGAAATTCCGCCCGAGGCGCGCCCGGATCGCGACGACCAGTTGACACCGATCCGGCCCGCGCTCGATCTTGCCGCCGGCGGAGACCTGCTACGTCGGCGTCCGAACGCCCTTCCCGCGAATGCACCCGCCTCGTCCGCCTACGCAGAGATCGGCACCCGGCTGATGCCGATCATCCTGGACACGCAGAAAGTCACGCTGGCCGGCTTCCGCATCCTTGATTCCCGCGGCGTCGTGATTGCCGGCCGCGACGAAGTCGGCCAGTCGCTCGCTCACATCGAGGAAGTAGCGACGGCGCTGCGAGGTCAATATCGGGCGGTCCTGCGAATTCGAAAGCCGGACAAGCCGCCGCCGCCGATCTATTCGATCAGCCGCGGCGTTGGCGTCCACGTATTTTCGGCGATGCCGGTGATCGTCAACAACCGCGTCGGCGGCGTCATCTACACCTCGAGAACGCCAAGCAACATCTTCGATCATCTCTATCAGGAGCGCGGCAAGTTCATCCTGGCGGCGCTGGCCGTCGTTTTCGCCACCATCGTCATCGGTCTGGTTTTTTCTCGAACCATCACGCGACCGATGCGCGAGCTGGTCGATCGCGCCGCCCGCATCAGCCGTGGCGACCGTGACGCGTTTCGCCCGCTTGCCCACTACGGGACACGCGAGCTGGCCCTGTTGTCGCACAGCTTCCTCGATATGGCGGAACAACTGTCGCGTCGGTCCGATTACATCGCTACCTTCTCCTCGCACCTTACCCATGAACTGAAGTCGCCGCTGACATCGATCAAGGGCGCGGCTGAACTGTTGCTGGACTCTTTGCAAAGCAAATCGGACACGCTCACCCGGATGGAGCAAAAGAATTTCATCTCGAACATTCTGGGTGACACCGGACGCCTGGAAGCGATGACCCAGCGGTTGCGGGAGCTGGCACGCGCAGAAACCGCACCGCAGAACGAACATACCGAACTGTCGCAGGTGATAGGCGGGCTGAAGAGCCGCTTTCCGACGAGGACTATAGATGCGACGGGGTGCCTCGATCGCTCGATCGGCATGTCCGGTGAAAAGGCCCTGATCGTCTTGTCGCACCTGACTGACAACGCCATTCGCCATAACGCAAAAAGCGTGCGGCTCGAAGCCGTTGCGGCAGACACTTCCATCAAGATGACCGTCACCAATGACGGTGATCCGATATCCGCACCGAACCGGGAAAAGATCTTCGATGCGTTCTTCACCACGCGCCGCGACACCGGCGGCACGGGCATGGGCCTCTCCATTGTCCAGGCCGTGATGACGAGTCACGGCGGATCAATTCGGCTCGTGCCGACCAACGAAGGCATAATGTTCGAATTGCAGTTCCCGGCGGCCTGACGACCGCGCCGTCAGACGCGCTCGATGATAATAGCCGGCGCCATGCCGCCAGCGGCGCACATCGTTACCAGTCCACGTTTGAGATCGCGGCGCTCCAGTTCGTCCAGCACGGTCCCGATCAGGATCGAGCCCGTCGCCCCGATCGGATGGCCAAGCGCGATCGAGCCGCCATTGACGTTGACCTTGTCGCGGTCGAGCTTGAGATCGCGGATGAATTTTTCGGCGACGACCGCAAATGCCTCGTTGATCTCGAACAGATCGATATCATCGAGCGTGAGCCCCGCCTTGGCCAGCACCTTGCGGGCGGCCGGCACCGGTGCGTTCAGCATCAGGGTCGGTGAGTCCCCCATATTCGCCATCGCAACCACGCGGGCGCGCGGCTTCAGCCCATGGGCCTTTGCGTAACTTGGAGACGCCAGCAGAATCGCGGCAGACCCGTCGACCACGCCGGACGAATTACCGGCATGGTGCACGAAGTTGATGTCGAGATCAGGATACTTGTCCAGGATGAGCTTTCGGTAGGTCGTGCCCTGGTCGTCGAGCGCATAGTCCGCGATTGCCGGGAAAGCCGCCTTCAATCCGGCCAGTCCTTCCATGGTCGTCTGCGGCCGTGGATATTCCTCCCTATCCAGCGCAAGGCTGCCATCCTCGCGATAAACAGGCACGAGGCTCTTGTCGAAATGTCCGCCCTTGATCGCCGCCGCCGCACGCCTCTGGCTTTCGAGGCCGAGTTGATCGACATCCTGTCGCGTAATGCCTTCCAGCGTCGCCACCGCATCGGCGCAGACGCCTTGATGCGATTGCGGATGTTTTGCACGCAGGCGAAGATTGCCGTTATCCATCATGAACGGCCCCTCCCCGCGGCGCCCATCCATCGACATCATCTCGGTGCCGCCGGCAATCACAAGATCCTCGGAGCCCGCCATGATCGAGTTTGCCGCCATGTTGACGCTTGTGATGCCGGACCCGCAAAACCGGTCCAGCGTCACCGCACTGGCTCGAACGTCATAGCCGGCGTCGAGCGCCGACATCCGCCCGAGATCGCCGCTCTGCTGGGCGCGTTGCGAGCTGGTACCCCAGACAATGTCATCGACGTCAGCGGTATTGATACCGGTGCGCTCGGCCAGCGCGCGCAACACCGCAGCACCGAGCTGCTGCGGATGAATACCCGACAAGGCACCCTTGCCGGCCTTGCCGATACCGCGTGGGGTCCTGCATGCATCGATAATCAGCGCGTCAACCATGGTACCTTCCTCAAAACCTGATGTTCCCCGGTATTTGCAGCCGACCCAGCTACAAAGTCAATCCAGTCCGGAACCGCCGGCCCTCTACCGCCCTCGCAGCGCCAAAATCTTCTCCGCCGCACGCAAATGCGGCTTGTCGATCATCTTGCCGTCGATCTTCACGACGCCGGATGTCGGATTGTCGTTGAAGGCCTTGACCACTTTTTCCGACCAGGCGATTTCCTCGTCCGTCGGCATGAAGGCGGCGTTGACGACGTCGACGTGCTTGGGATGGATCACCGCCTTGGCGAGGAAACCATCCTGCCGCGCGGCGATCGCCTCTTCCCGGAGTCCGTCGAGATCGTTGATGTCCGTGGCGATGGTGTCGATGGCGACCACGCCGGCTGCCGCGGCGCTGATCAGGCAGAGATCGCGCGCCAGCAGGAACGGACCGTGGTAGCGCCCGCCCGTCCGGTTTCGCGATGCACCGAGCGAGGCCGCGAGGTCCTCGGCGCCCCACATCATGCCCCAGAGCCGCGGGCTCATGTTTTCGAAATCGAGCAGCTTGAGGACGGCCCTCGCGGTCTCCGTCGCCACCGTCACGATGCGTGTCGCGCCGTGCTCAATCCCGGCAGCCGCCTCGAAGGCATCGAGATACAGCGAAAGCTTGTTCACATCGGCGGCGCCGGCGCATTTCGGCAGCACGATCCCATCGGGCCGGCCCGGCATGACGGCCGCGAGGTCGCCGAGCGTCATATCCGTATCTAGCGCGTTGACGCGAATGTAATACTTCTGGCTCGGATTCCTTGCGTCGAGCATTTCGCGAACCGTGCGCCGCGCGCCGACCTTTTCATCCGGCGCGATCGAGTCCTCAAGGTCGAGGATCAGCGCGTCGGCTGCGGTCTTCTTGGCGTTTTCGAACTTGCGCTGGCTGTCGCCGGGCACGAAAAGGAACGATCTCATGGCGTCACGCCTTTGGCTTGCAGTGCATCAACCCGGTCCGGCGGCAGCTTGCTACCACTTCGCCGCGCTGATTGGTCATCGTGTGCTCGAACTCAACAATGCCCTGGGTCGGCCGCGACTTGCTGGCGCGCTTGGAGATGATCTTGGTGTGCGCTTTCAGCGTATCGCCGTGAAACACCGGTTTTGGGAATTTCACATCGGTCATGCCCAGATTGCCGATCGTGGTGCCGAGCGTGGTATCGTAAACGCTCATGCCGATCATGATACCGAGCGTATAGAGACTGTTGAACAGCCGCTGGCCGAACTCGGTATTCTCGGCGAAATGTGCATCGATATGCAACGGCTGCGGGTTCATGGTCAGCAGGCTGAACATGGTGTTGTCCATCTCGGTCACGGTCCTGGAAAATTCATGGTGAAATTCCCGGCCGACCTCGAATTCCTCGAAGTACAATCCCGCCATCAGCGTCCCCTGTAGTTTGGTGTCCGCTTTTCAACGAACGCATTCAGGCCTTCCTGACAATCTTCCGTCGTCGCAACAAGCGCAAAACTCTCGGCGGCATTTTCGACCGACCGGCGGAAGTCGGCATCGACCGCGCGCATGAAGGCGTCGCGTCCGATCTTCATCACGATGGAGGACTTGGCGGCAAGCTTCCTCGCGATTTCCCGCGCCCGATCGAGCGCCGTGCCCTTCGGCACAATTTCGCTGAGCAGGCCCATGCGAAAGGCGGTCGCGGCATCGAACGGTTCACCCAGGAATAGCGGCCCGAACGCCTGGTGCTTGCCGACTAGCCTCGGCAATTGCACGAAATGAATGGCCGGGATCAGCCCGACATCGATTTCCGGATAGCCAAAGGTGCAGGCATCACCGGCGATGATCATGTCGCAGGAGATCGCAATCGTCATGCCGCCGGCCCGCACCGCGCCGTCGACCGCGGCGATGGTCGGCTTGCCCATGCGATACTGGGTATCGTTAAGCGCGAAATACAATTGCTCGAGAAACTTCTTGGTCTCGATCCCCGGCTTGCCTCTGACGATGTCCAGATCGAGCCCGGCGCAAAACACCTTGTGGGCGCTGCCGATGATGACGGCGCGCACAGCCTCGTCATCCCTGGCCTTCGCTAGCGCCGCCAGCAGCGCATCGATCAGGTCCATGCTGAGCGCATTGACCGGTGAGCGGTCCAGCATGATCTCGGCAATGTTGTCCGAAACGGAATAGCGAACGAGATCGATACTCATGCCGTGTCTCCCCTGCTCTCTCCCTTGGCCTGTCGCACCGCGCCGGCCTTGACCAGATTGTCGACGGCGCCGCGCTCGAAGCCTGCCTGTAGCAGCACCTCGTAACTGTCCTGCCCGATGTCGGGCGCCGGGCTCAGATCATCCTCCGAGAAGCTCGCAATGCCGGGCGTTCTCGGGGAGTATACCGGCCCCACCCCCGGCGTCTGCTGGCACACCGCCGCCCGTGTCGCTTCGACATGGGCATTGCGCAGCCATTCTCCGGAATTGAGAATCCGTTCTGCAATGAGATCGGCGGCATGCAGACGGGCGAGCCAGGCATCCGTCGGCCGTGTCAGGAACACCTCGCGCAACTGCGGGATCAGCGCATCCACCGCGTCTGCCCGTCGTGCAAAATCCGCAAAACGCGGGTCACTGGCGAGATCGTCACGGCCGATCGCGGCACATAGTCGCTTGTATTGCGGCTCGTTCACCAGCGTGACCATCATCCAGCCGTCGGCCGTCTGGTACGAGCCCGCCGGCACATTGAGGGCGCGCGGCGCGCCCCCCTCGAGGATGTGCTCGGCCACCTTGTGGCCAAGCAACGCCGACGTCGACTGGCAGAGATTGACGTCGATCCAGCGCCCGGTGCCGACGGTTGCACGTGCGAACAGCGTCGTTGCAATGGCCTGGAAGGCATAGACCCCGGTGACGACGTCGGAGATTGTGGTGCCGGCCCGATGCGGGGTGCCGTCATTGCCGACATTGATCGAGACAAATCCGGAGAAGGCTTGCGCTACCGAGTCCGAGCCCGGCCGTTTTGAATAGGGCCCGCTCTGCCCGAACGCGCTGACTGACAGATAGATCAGGGCGGGATTTTCGCGCGACAGTTCCTCGTAGCCAATACCGAGCCGCGCAGCCACGCCGGGCCGAAAACCTTCGATCAGGACATCGCACTCCCGCGCCAGCCGCCGGGCGATGGCGATCCCGTCCTTGTGCTTCATGTCGAGGCAGAGACTGCGCTTGCCGCGGTTATAGACCGCCGACAGCGTGGTATGGTTGCCATAGGTCGTGCCGAGAAAACGCGACCAGTCCCCCTCAGGCGGCTCGATCTTGACGACGTCAGCCCCGTACACGGCGAGCAGCATAGCGCAATAGGGCGAGGCGATGCCCTGCCCGAAATCCAGCACGCGCAGGCCGCGATACGGCGCCTCATGCGTTGGCGATAGCTTGGGTGCGATAGCCATGTCTTCTCCCGGATCGGGCCGAAAGCTACAGCGCGAGACGGCGCTGACGAATGTTTTCGCTGGCTTTCAGCTCTTCGATCCCGGATGTGTAGACGATCTGGCCCTTGTCGATAACCGTCGCGTGGCTCGCAAGGCCAAGGCAAAAATGCATGCTCTGCTCGGCCAGAACCGTGACGGTGCTATTGGCTGCCGCGGCAGGGCGAGATAAGCCTTGATCATCGCCTCGCTGCCGCGGAGTGTAGTCGGGAGGATTTCAGGGATGGGGAATGGAAACGCAAACCGGTAGCTCGTCTCGCGCGGGCTGTTCATTCCTGAAAGGAAACAGCCATGACCGCTGAGGGTATTGTTCTCGTCACCGGCGGCAGCCGTGGCATTGGCGCTGCTACCGCGACGCTTCTCGCCGGACGGGGCCAACGCGTCGTGATAGCGGACATCGCACCGGAGCCGTTGACCGGCACTCAGGCCATCTTGTGGCCCGCCCCACTAGATGTCGCCAATGAAAGCGCCGTCGTCAACGGCGTCGCCGACATCGAGGCTGTGCACGGCCCGATCACCGACCTGGTCAACGCCGCCGGCGTCTTCGGCAAGATGCATCCCATCGAGCGCGTGCGGATGGATCAGTGGGATCGCGAGGTCAACATCGACCTCCGCGGGACCTTCCTGGTCGCGCGCACCGTCGGCGTGAAAATGGCCGAACGCCGACACGGCGCGATCGTCAATGTCGCCTCCGTCGCCGGCATGACGTCGGGGCCCATCCACGCCTACACCGCCGCAAAGGCTGGCGTCATCCAGATCACCCAGACGCTGGCCGCCGAATGGGGCCGCACTGGCGTCCGCGTCAACGCGGTTTCGCCCGGCTTCACGCGCACCGCGATGCTGGAGGCCGGCATTGCGTCAGGTGCGTTGAACAGGAAGTTGCTCGAAAGCCCGACCGCCATGAACCGGCTGGTGGAGCCGATCGAGGTCGCGCAGGCGATCGCGTGGCTGCTGTCGCCGATGAGCAGCGGTGTGACCGGGATCAACCTCCCGGTAGACGCCGGATATATCGCGGGCACCACCTGGGCCGCCTATGGCGGCCTGCGCGAAGCACCCGGCGTGTAGCGAGGACATCGGGATGAACATCGAAGTGCCGCGCAAGAAACTCGACCTGTCGTCCGCGATCGCCGAGGGCGACATACGCGTGCTGCTGATGGTGCTGGTCCATATGACCGGCGACGAACGCTGGCTGGAAGCGCCTTACAAGCCGAAGCGGGATATCCGCCTGATCCCGGATCCGCAAGCCGGCGTGCCGCCGGAAATCCAGGCCGAAATCCGCGCCGCCGTGCTGAAACTGTTCGCCAGCGGGAAGCCAAAGCCGGTCATCACCGACCCCGGCAACGATATGATGCTGAGGATGATGCGCGCGACGCTCGGCGAGAACGTCGCGCCGGAATACGCGCCGTTGATGCGCGAGGAGATGGGCTTCGTGCCCCGCGAAACGCGTTGGAGCAAGCCGCCAGAGGCCGATAAGCTTGCGCATCAGCACGTGCTGATCGTCGGCGCCGGCGTCTGCGCCATCGCGCTGGGCGTAACCCTCGGCCGCCTCGGCATCCCCTACACCATCGTCGAAAAGAACGCCGAACTCGGCGGCACCTGGTATATGAACCGCTACCCCGGATGCGGCGTCGATACCCCGAACCATTCCTATTCCTTCTCGTTCGGCGCGCGCAATCCATGGACACGCTATTTCGCCCAGCGTCAGGAACTGCTGGATTATCTCAAGAAGGTTGCGCTCGAATACGATATCCGAGCGCATCTCCGCCTCAATACCGAACTGACATCGTCGCGCTGGGATGAGAACAAGCGGCGCTGGATATCGACCTTGAAGACCCCCGATGGCGAGGAGACGTTTGAGTCGACCACGCTGGTCAGCGCCATTGGCCAACTCAACGATCCCGCTCCCGCGCACTTCAAGGGCGAGGAAGATTACAAAGGCCTGACACTGCACTCGGCGCTGTGGTCAGACGACATCAATCTCGACGGCAAGCATGTTGCCGTCATCGGCACCGGCGCGACCGCGATGCAACTGGTGCCGTCGATCGCGGACCGCGTCGCGTCGGTCACCGTCTATCAGCGCACCGCGCAGTGGGCGCGCCCCGTGGCGGGCTACTCCGATCCGATCACCGAGGGGGCGCAATGGCTGCTCGCGCATCTGCCATTTTATGTGCAGTGGTATCGCTTCAACATGTTCTGGCGCTACGGCGATGGCCTGCTGCCGTTCCTGCGCAAGGACCCGGCATGGCCGCACCCCGATCGCGCGGTCAACAAGGGCAATGACCGGCATCGCGAAGAGCTGACGAACTTCATCCAGTCCGAATTGAAAGACCGCCCCGACCTGATCGAAAAATGCGTGCCGACCTATCCGCCCTACGGCAAGCGCATCCTGCTGGACAACAACTGGTTCAAGACACTGACGAAGCCGAATGTCGAACTGGTCACGGACAGGATCGACCATTTCGCAAAGGACGGCATTGTGACCTCGGACGGCACGCTGCGACCGGCCGATGCGATCGTGGTCTCCACCGGCTTCAAGGTCACCGAGATGGCCGCGCGCCTCAACATCAGCGGGCGTAATGGAAAGAATCTCAAGGCGGCGTGGGCCAATGATAACCCGACGGCCTATCTCGGCCTCACCGTGCCGGACTTCCCGAATTTCTTCGTGATGCTCGGTCCCAATTCAGGCCCCGCGCATGGCGGCAGCGTGATCTTTCAATCCGAATGCCAGAGCCGTTACATCTCGGCCTGCCTCGTCGAAATGATGGAGCGTGATATCGCAGTCATCGACGTTCGCCCGGAAGCCCACGATGAGTACATTCGTAAAGTGGATGCCGAGCATCAACAACTGATCTGGACGCATCCCGGTATGACAACCTACTACCGCAACGGGCTGGGCCGCGTATTCTCGGCGATGCCGTGGCGATTCGTGGATTACTGGGCGATGACCCACGATCCCGATTTGCGCGATTACCGCCAGACGGTGGCCTGACATTGGTTCCCCGGAACCGTCGTAGTACTACTGCCATCGGGAAAGCTTGACACCGGCCTGTATCTGCCGCAGCATTTGCACGCTGCACCTGATGGAGTCACGGAGCTTCGGCTCCCTGCTTCGCAGGCATTGACGCCCCCGATCATACGATCAAGGCGGCACGCAGCAGGTGCGGACGAAAGTCCGTCGGCCAACCTCTTGAGGAGGAGCATGACGCCACCGGATCAGACTGGTGACCTTGCTCATCGCAGGGTCCGGGTGCGGTCGAGGTCGTAAGCAGCTGCTGACCTCATCGCGCTTTCAACAATTCGAACATAGAGCGGGACTGGAGCGCAAAGGCCACGCGCTGTCGGATCCTGAGACCATACTGGTTTTTGCCAGACCTCCTTCGCCTATAACGAAGATGTAGGGCCCCGCGATGCTTTCATGCACCGGGGCCCATTCGTTGTTGAGGACCAAAACACCGCGCGAGGTTCGAGCAAGCTCACGGCGTCGAGCTCGGATGGTTGTTCTGGGCGGATCGTATCGACACGCCGATCGAGCGCATCAGGAATCCAGCGTCGATCGCAACGGCGCTCGGCAGCCGTCACAAGGCGTGCTGACTGTTCAATGACGGAGCAGCTTTGTAGCCGTGCCGCGGAGCAAACGACCGCCTTTTGACCCCTGTCAAAGTCCGAAACGTAATTACTGCGCATACTTCGCAGTAGTCTTGCATCAACGGCGGCATTCATTCGTTACGTTGCACGAGTGGGCCTGTCACCCTGCCTGAACCCGGACGACACATGACGAAGCGAATTGCAATCATCCAGGGCCATCCGGATGCGGCCGGCCATCACCTGTTGAACGCGATGGCTGAGGCCTACGCTGAAGCCGCGACTTCGGCGGGACATGAAGTACGACGCATCGAGGCAGCAAAGCTGGATTTCACCTTCCTGCGCACGCAGTCGGATTTCGAGACCGGCGAGTTGCCGCCGAGCCTGGTGCAGCCCCGCGATGACATGCGATGGGCGGAGCACTGGGTATTTCTCTTTCCGCTCTGGCACGGAACCATGCCGGCGCTGTTCAAGGGCTTTCTCGAGCATATCTTTCGGCCAGGCTTCACCATGGAGTACCGGGAAAAGCGGTTTCCGAAACGCCTGCTCGCCGGTCGTTCGGCTCGCGTCGTGGTGACCATGGGGATGCCGGTGATGCTCTATCGCTGGTACTTCGGCGCCTTCGGGGTGCGCAGCTTCGAGCGCAGCATGCTGAGCTTCGCCGGAATCAAACCGGTCCGTGAAAGCCTATACGGCCTCACCTTTGCCGACGACAAGAAACGCGCGCGCTGGATCGAAGACATGCGTCGGCACGGCAGCCAGGGCGATTGACGCAGGGCCCGCGGCAATCGCCGCAGCTGCTCAGACAAACGTAAGCAGCCGCTTCGGCGTCTCCACCGTGATCATTTCGATTTCCGCTTCCGAAAAGCAGCGCCAGCGCATCGTCGGGATCGGCGGCGCATTCGAATTTGAGCCGCCAGACCTGCAATAACGCCGGCGGTGCTTGCCTTGCCGTGCAGCGAATTTTGCCGCTATCCTGCCGACCAATGATCCGGCCCCGTCCCGGCCAATAATCCAACCGTGGAGAAACGCCATGAATCCGCCCGTCAGTTCGCCTGCCGTCAAGGCCGTCAAATCGGTCCGCGAACAGGTCAGCCCGGAAGAATGGCGGGCGCGGGTCGATCTCGCGGCCTGCTACCGTCTCACGGCAATGTACGGCATGACCGAGATGGTCGCCAACCACATCTCCTGCCGGGTGCCGGGAACGACCGACCAGTTCCTGATCAATCCCTACGGGATGCTCTACGAGGAGATCGACGCTTCCAGCTTGATCAAGATCGATGTCGACGGCAACACGCTGTTCAACGCGTCGGACTATGACGTCAACGTCGCCGGCTTCGTCATTCACAGCGCGATCCACATGGCCAAGCACGACATGGACTGCGTCGCGCATACGCACACGCCGGCCGGCATGGCCGTATCGGCGATGGAATGCGGCCTGCTCCCGTTGGCGCAAACCTCGATGCGGTTTTTCCATATCGCCTACCACGATTTCGAAGGCATCGCCGACAATGTCGACGAGCGCGAGCGGTTGGTGAAAGACCTCGGCGACCATGAAGCGATGATCCTTCGCAACCACGGCCTGCTCGTCGTCGGCCGCACGGTGCCGGCGGCGTTCAACGTGCTGTTCCGGCTCGAGCGCGCCTGCCAGGTGCAGGTCATGGCACTGTCCTGCAACACCAAGCTGATCTATCCGCCGCAAGACATCCTCGAAGATACATATCAACGCATGCAGCCGAAACCAGGCCGCAGCGCCCGCAACGGCGACCTCGCCTGGCCGGCGCTGCTGCGCAAACTCGACCGCGCCGATCCCTCTTACCGGAACTGACAGCGCATCACTTCATCGCAGGCGCCGCCTTCGCCGTGCTGCCGGTGATCGACAACGCCTTGCTCAAGGCCGTTCTCGCCTGATATCCGAAGCACCGCCGGCGGATCAGCCGGTCTTGCGCCCGTGGTGACTATGCAGTTGCGACGAAAGCAGCCGTCGCCATTCGTTGAATTCCGGGCTTGCGATATCGCGCGGCCGCGACAGGTCGATCCGGTATTCGTTATCGATACGGCCGGGCCCCGGCGACATCACCACGACCCGATCGGCCAGGAAGATCGCCTCCTCGATCGAGTGGGTGACGAAGATGACAGTCAGGCCGGTTCGCGACCAGATATCGACCAGTTCGTCCTGCAGGCGCTCACGCGTCATGGCATCCAGCGCACCGAACGGTTCGTCCATCAGCACGACCTCGGCGTCGTTGGCAAGCACGCGCGCGATCGCGACGCGCTGCTTCATGCCGCCGGAGAGCTGGTGCGGATAGACATCGGCAAAATTCTGCAATCCGACGAGTTCAATGAACCGGTCGGTCGTCTCGCGAATTTCGGCCCTGGTGCGCCCCCTCGACTTCGGGCCGAAGCCGACATTGTCCCGGACGTTGAGCCACGGAAACAGCCCGTAGTCCTGAAACACCATGCCGCGGCTCGGGCCCGGCCCAGATATCGGCATTCCCCACATGAGATTATCGCCATGCGTGGCCGCCTCGAACCCCGCCGCCATCCGCAACAGCGTGGATTTTCCGCAGCCCGAAGCGCCGATCAGGCAGATGAACTCGCCTTTCTTCACGCGCAGATTGGCGCCGCGCAGCGCCTCGATCGCGCGGCCGCTCTGCGCGTAGGTCTTGCCGACGTTCCTCATCTCGAGGATCGGGATCGGGGCTTCAGCCATGCGATGGACTCCATGCCAGAAGGCGCCGCCCAATCAGCATCACCAGTTGGTCGGACAGGAAACCGAACGCACCGATGACGATCATGCCCGAAATCACGATCTCGGTGCGCGAGAGCTGGCGCGCTTCCATGATGATCGCGCCCAGTCCCGTCTGCACGCCGGTCATCTCGCCGACGACGATCACGACCCACGCAAAACCCAGTCCAAGCCGCATGCCGGTGAAGATCGAAGGCAGCGCCGCGGGCAGCACGACGCGAAAAAACTGCGCTGACTCCGTGCAGCCGAGCATCGATGCCGCCTCGAACAGCCGCGGCTCGACCGAACGCACGCCGAAAATGGTGTTGACCAGGATCGGATAGAACGCGCCAAGGAACACCAGAAAGAACGCCGAGCGAGGACCAAGGCCGAAGATGATCATCGCCAGCGGCAGCCAGGCCGTCACCGGCACCGGCCGCAAGATCTGGATGGTCGGATCAAGCAGCTGCCGGACCAGCGGTACGCGCCCGATCAGCATCCCGAGCGGTAGCGCGACCATCAGCGCCAGCGCAAACCCTCCATAGACGCGGCTGACGGAGGCGAGCAAATGAATATGCAAGGTCTTGCTGTAGGCGTCGTCATTGATCCCGCCGAACGCGAGATCCCAGAGTTCGAGCCAGACTTCGTACGGTGGCGGAATCAGGCTCCCGGGGCGATTGACCGTCGCAAAATGCCAGATCGCCAGCATGGCGGCAGGAAACGCAATTGCCAGCAGCAAGGGCCGCAGGCGCGGCCACCATGTAGTGACCCAGGACGCCTTGCGTGCGCCGACCGCGCTATCTTCGCTATCGGCCGCGAGCGTGGTCACGGTCAGGTCGGCTTCACCGCATCGACGAAACTCGTGTCGATGAAGGTCGCAAAATCCGGCAGGCGCTTGATCTGCTTCAGCGCCAGCATATGGTCGGCGTAGATTTTCGATTGCTCGATCTGCTTGGCTTCGAGCTTCCACGTCAGTTCGACATTCGGCACCGAAGCCTCGATCGCCTCCTTTTTCTGGCCGAGCTTGCTGGATGCCATTGCGACCATGGCGTCCTTGTTGGTCGCCGCAAAATCGGTCGCTCTCTGATGGATACCGAGCATCGCGCGGACAAGGCCAGGCTTCTGTGCAATCACGTCGCGATGCGTGCCGAACACCATGTTCAGCGATCCCATCGCCGTCGAATAGGGATATTCGACCAGCGAACCGACGCCGCTCGACAGCGACACGCCGGGGCCGGGCTCGGCGCCGACATACGCATCGATGTCGCCGCGGGACAGTGCGATGTGCATTTCGCTGAAGGAAACGCGCACCGGCTCGACATCCTTGATCGTCATGCCTTCCATGCGCAGCCGCTCCAGGAAGAACACCTCTTGTGTCGTTCCCGGGAACACCGCGACCCGCTTGCCTTTGAGATCCTTGATCGCGGCGATCCCTGCATCCTTCTTGGCGATAATCGCCATGCCACGGTTGCAGGTCGAGGCGATGACCACGACCGGTTCACCGGCCGCGGCGCCGAGCAGTGCCGCGGCGATGCCGAACGCGCCGAAATCGACTGACTTGGTCACGACGGCGTTCTTGCACTCGGTCGGCGTTTCGAACGGCAGCACCTCGATCTTGTAGCCCGCCGGCACGAACTGGTCGTAGAAATAGGGAGCAATCGAGTGGATCAACTTCAGCGCACCGGCCCGGATGACAATCGTTTCCTGAGCCCGAACGATGGCCGGACTGGCGAACAATCCAGCCCCGATACCGGCACCAAGCCCGGCAATGAATTCACGTCGGCGGATCGCAGATGTCATCAAGCACTCCTCTTTTGAATCTGAGAAATGCAACAAACATGCCGCCCGAACAGGCCCTTACCGGTGCTTCTCGCGCTTGGGACGCAAGCGCTATGCGCGAAAATTAGGCTACTTTCGATCCAGCTGATCAGGAAACAGGCGGCTAGCGCAGCGTCCGGAAGAACTCGCGCACTTCCTGGACGAACAGGTCCGGCTGTTCGAAAGCCGCGAAGTGACCGCCCTTCGGCATTTCGCGCCAGTGCCGGATATTCGTGTAGCTCGCTTCCATCCATTTCCGCACGGGCGTAACGATCTCCTTGGGGAAGACGGCGACGCCGGTCGGTATCTTTACCTCGAACGGCGTCCGCCGCTTGGGTCCAAAGCTTTCCCAGTACAGGCGGGCCGACGAGGCGGCGGTTGCCGTCACCCAATAGAGCATGACGTTGTCGAGCAGCTCGTCGCGACCCAGGATGTTTTCCGGATGCCCATCGCAATCGGTCCACGCCCAGAATTTTTCCAGAATCCACGCCGCCTGCCCGCTCGGCGAATCAGTCAGCGCATATCCGAGCGTTTGCGGCCGGGTGGATTGCTGCTTGGAATAGCCGGAATCCCATTCGGCATAATGCTCGATTCCCTGCAGCGCCCGCGCCTCCTCCGCTGTCGGCTGCCCTTGGACATTGGGTCGCGCCGACATCGCCAGCGTGATGTGAATCCCGGCACAATGTTGGGCATCCAGCACACCGATCGCGGTAGTGACCGCCGATCCCCAATCGCCGCCCTGCGCGCCATAGCGCGGATAGCCGAGGCGATCCATCAAGACCATCCAGCTTGACGCGATACGCTCGACGCCCCAGCCGGTCGTCTTCGGTTTCGCGGAGAAGCCAAAGCCCGGCAGCGACGGGCAGACCACGTGAAACGCATCGGCCGCGTTGCCGCCATGCGCCGTCGGATCAGTCAAAGGCTCGATCACCTTGTGAAACTCGACCACCGAACCCGGCCAACCATGCGTGATGATCAGCGGCATCGCGTTCGGATGCTTCGAGCGGACGTGCAGGAAATGCATGTCGAGCCCGTCGATCTCGGTGGTGAACTGCGCGAATCGATTGAGCCGCGCCTCGCGCGCCCGCCAGTCGTATTCTTCCGCCCAATAGCGGCAAATGTCCTGGATCCATTTCAGCGGTGCGCCCTGGCTCCAGTCCCCAACCAGTTCGGCTTCCGGCCAGCGCGTGTTGCGCAGCCGCGATTTGAGATCGTCGAGCACGTCGTCGCCGATCGAAATGCGATAGGGATTGATGTCAGCGGTCATGCGCAGCTCCCACGGGGAAGAGAGCGAGGAGCTAAGCGGCTCGACCTTTGCTCTTCAAGTCAGAAGTTGACGATCGCGCGTCAACGCCACTCATTTACGTAGGCTAGCAGCCGCTATAGCGCGGATCTGGATTGAAGAGCTGATCGAGATACGCGAGACCAAAGACCGTCAACTGTTGTTCGTCGCGATTCCCCGCCGACCTCAGCGTTTCCAAATAGCGTATGATCTTTGCCCGAGATTGCGCGTCCAAATCCCTGTGCCCGGACGCGCTCAAAATGCGATCTACAATCTCGGTCATCATCACGCCTGCACTGCAATGGCTGCATTGCAGCATTTCACGCTGGTGGCGTCAAACGCTGGGCACGAGGTCCGAAAAGAAAAAGGAAGCGCCACGCGAGATGGGGGATCAACCGCTCAGGGGCACGGCCGGCGCTGTCCGTTGAAATCGCGATAGGTTCCGCTCGCGGCGTTGTAGGTTCGGAATCTGGTACAATTAGGCGCACCGGCGACGCGGTTTCGACCCTTGGCGCGTTTATCCAATGCCGCCGTGGTAGCGGGGTCGGCCGAGGACTTGACGGGATCGGCGCTCTCGGGCGGCGCAACTGCGGCCTGCTTGATTGCGGGCCGGTCTGATTCATCCCCCGCAGCTTTTACCGGAGCGAGCTTGGTGTCTTTCTCTTCTGCTTGACCGGAATCGGGCGCTGTTGGTGCCTTGCTTGCCTCAACGGCGGTCGGCGCGCCGACATCGGCCGCGGCTGAAGCCCTGCTGGCTTCCCCAGTGGTGAGAGCCTTGCTGGACTCGGCTGCGATTTTGGCCTTGCCGGCTTCCGGTGAAGCGGGCGCCTTGGCCGTCTCGGTCGCGTCAGGAACCTTGCTGGCTTCGGGTGCGGCCGCCTTCGTCTCTGCCGCACTGGCGGCACGGTCGGCAGCCTTGTGCCGCTCGATGAAATCCCTGCAGGTCATCGGGAAAACAATATCGCCGGAAGCGGTCACACCGATCGGAGTACAGGCGCCGGGGGGCGGTCCGTCATCGACAGCACGAGGCTGGGAGTCCGCCGACTGGGCAACCACGGTGCCGGTCATGCCCAACCAGACCGGTAGCGTCGCAGCCGAAATGAGAAGAACCGCCCACAAGTGTCTCATCGCAACAACTCAACCGGTTAAAATACTTTGTCGCTTAAATCGTTTGTTCCGGGCGCACTCATGGCGTAATGATGGTCTCAACACGGCAAATTGGTGGGGCAACTGCGCAGCTTCCACTTCTAACGGCATAATATCCGGTGCTCAACCGTCGTGCCCGGGGCGGCTTACCCGCACCGCGTCGTGAAGCGTTATCCGACGAACCGCAGTTGACGTGTTACCTGGTATTCCTGCACTATCAGCCGATCTGGGGATCGAGATTCATGAAACGCATCAAGCCGATTTTGACTGCCTCTCTCATTCTGGGCGCGACCGCAGTAACCGCCACCAGCTCCGCGGAAGCCCGGCATCTGCGGCATGCTGGCGGCGCGTATGCGGTGAATGTGGGCGCCTGCAGCGAGCCCGGCCCGCGTCCGACTGCCATCTATCCGGCCCCGAACTGGGAGCCGTTCTTCCGACGGCACGTCTATCGTTACGGGCCGATCCTGATCTGCGAACCGGTGCTTCATACCACCAATGTGATTTCGGTGCGCTACTGATCCCGGGCTATGTCCTGCGCTTGCCTTGATCGACCGCGCCGAGCCGGTTGGAAGAGTGGCCACCGGCGGACAACCACAATGCGTCAATCCACCTTCGGTCCGGCCTTGCTGTCGGGCGTCACGTCCACCGAAATCGCCCGACCAGTTACCTTAGGCGACGCCGGCCGGCAGTTTTTCATGCACGGCTCCTTGTTCCAGAACTGCTTCTCCGCGATCTCGCGATCATCATCATAGAACGCCGCGGCATTCGGCATCTTGATCGAGGCAAAATTCTTTTCGTTGAGTTCGAAATTTTCATCCTTGATGACGTCGTTCATCGTCAGGATATAGGCGGTCAAGGCATAGATCTCGTCACTTGAAAGCGACCGCGCATTGCCGTAGGGCATCGCGCGCTGGATATAGTCGAACACCGTCGATAGATCCGGCCAGAATGATCCGACCGTCTTGTCCGGCCGGTCCGCCTTCAGAGTGCCGGCGCCACCGGCCAGCACAGGCCAGCGCCCGACGCCCTGCCCGAATTCGCCGTGACAGGAAGCACATTGCGCCTGAAAGATCTCATCGCCTTGCTTTGCTGTTCCCTTTCCGACCGGAAGGCCCCTGCCATCGGGTCGAACGTCGATATCCCAGGCCTTGATCTCCTCCGGTAGCGCAGGTCGCCCAAGACCAAGTTGGGTTGCAACTTTGGCCGGCTCACGCCCAGCAACCTGCTGGGCCGATCCTTCCGCCATCAGCACACCGCTTGCGAAACTGCAGAGGACGACGAGGAAAGCGGCATCAGCCAATCTCGACATTTTCAGTCTCCCCGCCCGAACGTACCAGCCAGGTCTGGATACCGTTATTGTGATAGATCGAATTGACGCCCCTGACCTTGCGCAACTCTTCTTTCGACGGCTGCACATAGCCGGTCGAATCCATTGCCCTCGACTGGATCATCAGTTCCTGACCGTTCCAGTCGAAATCGACGTAGAAGCGCACCATCGATTTATCCAAGACCGGCCCGTCGATACGTGCGGTCTGCCAGTTTCGTCCGCCGTCCAAGGACACGTCCACCCGCTTGACGGTGCCGCGGCCGGACCAAGCAACACCGCTGAGGACGTTGCGACCCTTCTGCCGCAGCGGCGCTTGCGGCGACGGATTCGTCACCACGGACTTTGCGTCCATGACGAAGGTATGTTTGCGCGAGCGGCCGTCGGCCAGCAGATCGGTATATTTCGAAGTTTCCTCGCGAGTCTGCCATGGCTGGTCGCCCGCCTCGATGCGGCGCAGCCATTTCACCCAGAGATTGCCTTCCCAGCCCGGAATTACGGCGCGCAAGGGATAGCCCTGTTCGGGACGCAGCGCTTCGCCGTTCATCGCGAACGCCAGAACGACGTCGTCCATGGCTTTCTTGATCGGCAGCGAACGGTTCATGCCGGCCGCATCGGCGCCTTCGAGCATCAGCCATTTCGCGCTCGGTTTGAGGCCTGCCTCCTCGAGCAGCACCCTGAGCGGCACGCCGGTATAGAGGACGTTGTGAATCATGCCGTGGGTGAACTGGCAGCCGTTGAGCTGGGCGCCGCGCCATTCCATGCCGGAATTCGCCGCGCATTCCAGGAAGTGAATCCTGTTCACGCGTGGCATCCGCTTGATATCCTCCATCGTGAACACCAGCGGCTTGTCGACAAGACCGTTGATCATCAGACGGTGATCCGCCGGATTGATCTCGGCGATACCGCTATGGTGACGCTCAAAGCACAATCCCGACGGCGTGATGATCCCGTCCAGCTCATGCAACGGCGTGAAATTGACCGACGATTCGGCCGAAGCCGTCAGCCACGGTACGTCGCGCCGGACCACGTTCTTTTCGAACTTGGACGGCGAACCATAGGGTCGCTTGTCGACGCCGTCGCCAAGATAGCGCGACCAATCCTGTACCTCGGTGATCAGTGGATCGGGTTTGGCGGTTTCGCCTGCAACTGAAGGCATTGCGCCGAGCGCAACGCTGGCTCCTGCAAGACCTGCCCCGCCGAGGAAGCGGCGACGATCGAGAATATCCGCCGATGATCTATCACTCATGCGGCATCCCTCCTGTTTATCTTAATACGTGAATATGTTCATCGCGATTGACTGCGCTGACCGCCATCGTCAGGCTCCCGTGACCTTCACCGCGGTATTCGGCTGAACGGTCACGGCGCCAAGCTTGGCGACATGGGCCGCGACGACATCCCAGATTGGCGGACCTTGCGTGTTCTCGTTGATGCTGGCCCAGCCCGAGACGGTATAGGTCTTGGCGGCCTCGATCGGCTTGCCCGATTTCAGGTGCGTCAGGTCCGAGATTCGCGATCCCATCGGCTTGGAGACATCGATGGCGTAGCCCATTCCGCCGATCCGGACCATGTCGCCACCGCCCTGGAAATAGGGATCGCGATGGAAGATATTGTCGGCGATGTCTTCGAGAACTTCCTTCAACTGCGCGCCGGTCATCTGGTTGCGATAACAGTTTGGGTAGGTGATCGCGGTCGCATTGGTGACGTGCTCCCAGGTAATCGCGTCGCCGGGAATCAGCGTTCCGCCCCAACGGAATCCTGGCGACAGCGCGATCTCGGCGTCCCGTTCGGACAGCATGGCGTTGCAGATCAGGTCATCAAACGTGCCGTTGAAATTGCCGCGGCGGTAAAGCAGCGATTCAGTCTTGCCGATCGTTCGCGCCAGATCCTTTGCAAACGGGGACCTCACCTTTTCGATCAGCGCTGCCATGCCCGGATCGGGTTTGATCGCGTCCGAGAACACCGGCATCAGCTTGAACCGGATGCCGGACACCTTTTTGTCCTTTACCTCGATATCGAGGCGCGAGACGAACTTGCCGTGTGAACCCGAGGCCACCAGCGCCGTGTCGCCGACGCGGATCAGCCCCGGCATCGCGTCATGGGTATGGGCGGTCAAGATGACGTCGAGGCCCTTGACGCGGCTCGCGAGCTTTCGATCGACGTCGAAGCCATTATGCGACAGCAGCACGACGATCGACGCGCCCTCGGCGCGGGATTCGTCGACCTGCTTCTGCATGTCCTCCTCGCGGATGCCAAACTCCCACTTTGGAAACATCCACCGCGGATTGGCCACCGCGGTGCGCGGCAACGCCTGACCGATCACGGCGATCTTCGCGCCGCCGCGCTCGAACATCTTTCGCGGTTCAAAAACCGGCTCCTGCCACTCATTGTCGCGGACGTTTTGCGCCAGAAACGCAAACGGCGCCTTGTCTGTGATCTCCTTGACGCGCTCGGCGCCGTAGGTGAATTCCCAATGGCCGACCATCGCATCGACCTTCAGCGCCGACATGACATCAACCATGTCCTGGGCCTTGGTCTGCAAGGAAGTCCAGCTTCCCTGCCAGGTGTCACCGCCATCGAGCAACAGCACCTTATCATCGCCGCGTTCGGCGCGCACGGCACCTGTCAGCGTAGCGATGCGATCCATGCCGCCCATGCGCCCGTAGTTGCGGGCGAGCGAAACGAAATCATCCGACGTCAGCGCGAATGCGTCTGCGGATCCAGTTGCGATGTTGAAGTATTTCCGAAACTCGGCGTCCGAGATATGCGGCGGCAATCCCTTGACCTCGCCGACGCCGAGATTGACCGATGGCTCGCGGAAATACAGCGGCATCAGTTGTGCGTGAATATCGGTCACGTGCAGAATGGTAACCGTGCCGAGCGGATCGAAGCGCGTGATGTCGGCCTGGGTCAGGCGCTGCTGGGCCGCGACGCGCCCAAGCCCGCCCATGCCGCTTCCGACCGTCAGCGCCGACGCAGCCGCCGTCGCCTGCAGGAACTCCCGCCTCGAGATCATCGATCTGCCTTTCGATCCCCTTCGCAACGAAGGGGCGTCTTTTCGGAAATGTCAGCGCTTGCGAAGCCTATGGTGGCCCGCGCCGTGCATTCTCAAGCCACCGTCAGCTTGTTCTTTGCGACATAGTCCGAGCCGTCGTCATCCTTCCAAGTGAAGGTGAACTCACCGCTTTCGACCGCCTTGTAGAAAAAGGACTGATAGGGATTAGCGGAGATAGCCGGATTCCATTCAGCTTCGAACACGACCTTGCCGTTGAACGCAGCGATGAACTTGTTGATGATCTTGCGCGGAATGATCTTTCCTGCGGCATCCTTGCGCTGCCCCGACTCCATCTCGTGTGAAATGAGAGTCTTGATCTCGATCAGTTCGCCGGACTTCGCCTGGGCTGGAAGGCGAACGCGCGGGGTGGGTGTGTTGGCCATTTGAAAATTCCTCGCCTGTTGTTTCTTGTCGAAGGCTGTTCCGATCAGCCGCCGCAGCCGCCGATCGTGACCTTCACACTGGCCTTGGCCATGTGAAGATTGCCGTTCGACATCTCCGCGATGCAGACGATGTTCTGGGTCTGCGCGAGGCGCATGCGCGTCGAGGCGGATGCTTTTCCGCAGGCCGGCGTGAACTTGTAGCTGACGATCCCGGGAAGCGGATTGCCGTCCGCGAAGATATGAACCGCCTTGACGTAATCCTGCTCGGTCATGGGGCTTTCGACATCGACGGTCACCGGCACCACAAGGCCGTTCTCGGCGATTTCCGGCACGTCGAGCTTGATCTTGCCGCTCTCGATCTTCTTGTCGCCGTAGAGCTTTTTGATTTCGGCGGCAACGGCCTGCTCGTCGGCCAGCGAGATTCTGGGCGCGATCAACGCGGCCAGTCCGGCGATACCCGCAAGCGCCAGTGCTTCACGGCGGGTCTTTGCGACTGCTTTCAGTTTCATTCTACGTCCTCCCGCGGGATTTCTTACGCATCCCTGTCGATAAGTATATCTTGACGTCTTCAGGTTTGATCTATCATCATCTGCAAATATCATTATATTGTTTTTTTTGAATGTAAAGATGCCGGATTGATCCCGGTGACGCTTTAAGGACCGCAAAGACGGTCTTGTGGAGGGAGAACCGAATAAATGAGACTGGCCAAAGCCGCGGCTGCCGCAGCCGTTATCCTGCTCTTACCATTGAACATTGCCGCCCGCGCCCAAGACGCCAGCGAGAAGGAAATCGAGCGCTATCGCGCGATGATCTCCGACCCGTTCTCAAATCCTGGATTTCTCGCGGTCGACCGCGGCGAAATTCTGTGGGGCGAGAAGCGTGGCAGCAAGAATGTCTCGCTCGAAGGCTGCGATCTCGGGCTCGGCGCGGGCAAGCTCGAAGGCGCGTTCGCCCAATTGCCGCGCTTTTTTGCAGATTCCGGCAGGGTCATGGACCTTGAGCAGCGGCTTCTGTGGTGCATGCAGAACGTCCAGGGCCTGGACACCAAGGACGTCGTCGCCCGCCGCTTTTCCGGCCCGGGCAAAGCCTCCGACATGGAAGACCTCGTGGCCTTCATCGCCAACAAGTCCAGCGGCATGAAGATCGACGTCCAGCTCAAGCATCCCAAGGAACAGGAAATGGCCGCGGTCGGCGAGGCACTGTTCTACCGGCGCGGCGGCGTGATGGATTTCTCTTGCGCCACCTGTCACGCCGACGAGGGCAAGCGCATCCGGCTGCAGGGACTTCCGGATTTTTCAAAGCCCGGCAAGCAGCCGCAGGAAACCATGGGAACGTGGCCGACCTATCGCGTTTCGCAGGGTGCGCTGCGCACCATGCAGCACCGGCTGTGGGACTGCTATCGGCAGCAGCGCTGGCCTGTCCCGGAATATGGTTCCGACACCATCACGGCGCTCACCGTTTTTCTGCAGAAACAGGCGATGGGCGGCGAGATCGCAGTCCCGTCGATCAAGCGCTGAAGGGGGACGCATCATGCACACGACTTCAAGATTTGCCGCGTTCGTCCTGACCGCCGGCGTCATCGCGGGCTTTCCGTTGACGGCAAACGCCCAGGCCACAACGACGAAGGTCGACCCCGCCCTGGTCGAGACGTATCTGCAAGCGACGTTTGGAAAGGCTCCGCCGGAATGGCAGTCGCGCATCAAGCCTGACGACACGCTCGCGACCTGCAATCTCTACCGCAACGACGTCCCCTCCGCCGAGGCCGACAAGATCGTCGCGCGCGAACTGGCGAAGGTGGTGTTCCCGGCTGACGGCAAATGGCTTGGCAACTGGAAAGAAGGCCAGAAGATCGCCAATAACGGCCGCGGCGGCCAATTCTCCGATGATGACAAGACCATCAGCGGCGGGAATTGCTACGCCTGCCACCAGATGGAAAAAGCCGAGGTAAGCTACGGCACGCTTGGCCCCAGCCTGACGTCCTACGGCAAGGACCGAAAGTTCGATCCGGCGGAAGCCAAGAACGCTTTCGCAAAAATCTACGACTCGCAGGCCGTCGTGGCATGTTCGAACATGCCGCGGTTCGGCGCCAACAAGGTCCTGAGCGAGCAGCAGATCAAGGATATCGTGGCGTTTCTGTTCGATCCGGAATCGCCGGTCAACAAATAGGCTGACATGAAAATGCGTAAGGTAATCAGGCGCTGCAAAATTGAAGCCTCGGTTGCGCGAGGCCGGGCCTCTCGCGCAGTGCTGGCTGCGCTAGCAGCCGGAGTCCTGCTCTCGACTCCGGTCCGCGCGCAGGACTCGATCATCACCTACAAATCGCTGAGCCCGGAGCTGGCGCTCGATCTTGGCCGCGCATCGCTCGCCGAATGCCGAAAGCTCGGATTTCAGGTCGCCGTCGCGGTGGTCGATCGCTTCGGCATCACCCAGGTGGTGCTGCGCGATCGTCTGGCCGGCCCACATACGCCGGCCACCGCTGCCGGCAAAGCCTGGACAGCTGCAAGCTTCCGCACCAACACGATGGAGCTGATCTCCATCACCCAGCCGGGAATGCCGCAGGCCGGCATCCGCAACCTGCCGGGGGTCGTGATCGTCGGCGGCGGCAATGTAGTTGAAGCGGCCGGTTCAATGGTCGGCGCCATCGGCGTCTCCGGGGCACCCGGCGGTGATGCCGACGAAGCCTGCGCCAAGGCCGGCATCGCGGCCATTCGCGACAAGCTGGATTTCTAGAAAATCCCCGATCCAGCGCCCTGCCTCAAACCTGCTTCTTCAGCCACTCAGGAAACGGCGTCGTCTCGTAGCCTTTCTCGCGCACGTAGCGAAACATTGCCAGAAACGCGGTCGGCTCAAGCAGGCCCGGCATGCGCGCGACTTCCCTCGCCTGCCCGCCCAACGACGCGAGGCCCGTGGTATTCTCGGGGAAGAACTGGATCGTCGGCGTGAAGCGTACAGCATAGCTCTCGCCGAACGCCTTCTCGCCGAGCTTTCGCCCGTCGAAATCGGTCACCGTGCGCGCACCGATATGGTTGAGGTGCAGTATCTCGAAATTGTCGCGGATATAGGCCTCGATTCGAGGGTCCAGCAAATGCACCTCGTGCATCCGCTTGCAGGCGGGACATCCCTTGAGCCCCCACAGGATCGCGAACCGCTTGCCCTTTGCGGTTGCGCCGGCAAGATCCTCGGGCAGATCGAGGAAGCTCTCCAGATACCAGTCCATCTGGTACAGCCCGTCCTCACCGAGCGTTGGCTTGGCAGCTGCCGGCGAGGCACGAAGACCTAACGCACTGAGGCCAACGGCAGCGACGGCTTGTCGTCTTGTCAGCATGGGTGCCTCCCCTTCATCCAACCGCGCCGAATGCTGGAAAAGTCTCCAACAACCAGCCGGCGATACGCGGCATGCCACCTGTCAGGAACAGAACCCCGGTCAGGACCAGTCCGGCCCCGATGATCTTCTCGATCCCGCCCATGTAGTTGCGCATGCGCCCCACCAATCTGATGAACTGCCCCGAGAACAGCGACGCCAGCAAAAAGGGGATGCCGATGCCGAGCGCATAGGTACCGAGCAGCAACGTGCCGCGAGCGGCCGACGCCTCGCCACCTGCCACGATCAGGATCGCCGCCAATACAGGACCCGCGCAAGGCGTCCACCCAAACGCAAAGGCGAGGCCGACCAGGTAAGCGCCGAAATAGCCTGCCGGCCTGGTGACGCTCTGAAAGCGGAGCTCGCGAAACAGCACACCGATCCTGAACAGGCCGAGGAAGTGCAGGCCGAGGATCACGATCACCACGCCGGCGATCATGCCTAGCGTGTCGAAATGTTCGCTCACCGTCCTGCCGATCAGCGACGCCGACGCGCCAAGCGCAACAAACACAGTGGAGAAGCCAAGCACGAAGGCACACGACAGCGCGACCACATGCCAATTCGGACGGAAAGCGCGCGGTGAATCTTCCTGCTTGAGATCCTCAAGGCTCACGCCTGCCAGGAAGCACAGGTAGGGCGGCACCAGGGGCAGAACGCACGGCGACAGGAAAGACAGCAGTCCCGCCCCCAGCGCCCCCATCAGTGAAATATTGGAAATCACGGCGCTTCCGGCTCTGGTAGACACATGCGAATTCGTATATATGTATGGCATGTCCTTGGGGAAGCTTCAACAAACATCGCTGCTCGCCCTGATTCTGCTGGTGTCGGCCCCGCTTTGGCCGGTCGCGGCGCAGGCTTCCGAACTTCTGATGTTTGAGCGCGATGGCTGCGTCTGGTGCCAACGCTGGGACCGCGAGATCGGTCCCGTTTACGACAAGACCGCCGAAGCCAGAGTGCTTCCGCTACGCCGCGTCAACGTGGATACCCAGGCTGCCGGCGGGATTACCCTCGCATCGCCGGTGCGCTTCACGCCGACTTTCGTCGTCGTGGACAACGGCCGGGAAATCGGTCGCATCACCGGCTATATCAACGACGATGCATTCTGGGGTTTGCTCGGTGCCCTTGCTGGCAAGATTACAACGCCCCGTCCGGGCACGAACCGGACCTGACCGTTCTGGTTTCGCATTTTGAAAGAATCTGATCGCAATGTCCTCGATCCTCTCGACCGAACTTGAAACCGAACTGCGCGATGGCGCGGAGTATTCGCCCGAGCTCGATCAGTTGATGCGCAAGGCGCGCAAGGCCAGCAATTTCCTCAAGGCGGTATCCCACGAGAATCGCCTGCTGCTGCTGTGCCTGCTTGCGGAGCGTGAACGATCGGTCACGGAACTGGAGAACATTCTGTCATTGCGGCAGTCGGCGGTGTCCCAACAACTCGCGCGGCTTCGCTATGACGGCATGGTCGATACCCGACGCGACGGCAAGACCATCTACTACAGCTTGGCCAATGATGATGTGCGCCAGGTGATTTCTGTCATCTACAATATCTTCTGCGCGCCGGTCACAGCGGACCAGAAAACATAACTGGCCGAACGAGCAACCAGAATTCAGGGAGAACCCATGCAAAGCCTGGCGGCGTGGATGCCGGGGCTTGGCGGCTTTGCCATCGGCGCAGCCGCCGGCTTCGCCGTCCGCCATGCCAGACTTTGTTCGTTTGGCGCCATCGAGGATGCACTGATGGGCGGCGACAGCCGACGCCTCCGGATTTTCGGTCTGGCACTCGGCATTGCAATCCTCGGGACGCAATCGCTGGTCATCAGCGGCGTCCTTCGCCCCGAGCTGACAACCTATACCTTGCCGAGCCTGCCGATCGTTGCCATCCTGCTTGGTAGCCTGTTCTTCGGGATCGGCATGGCCATGGTTGGCACCTGCGGATTTGGCTCGCTGGTTCGTCTCGGCACCGGTGACCTGCGCAGTCTGATCGTGATCCTGGTCCTGGGCGCGACCGCCTATGCGGCGCTGCGCGGCGTCCTGGCCAGCGTCCGCATCGATGCGCTGGAGCGTCTTTCGATCGGAATGCCCGATGGTATCGCGTCCGACATGGCCTCGCTCACCTCGCACGCGTTTGGCTTCGACGTCCGCCCCGGTCTCGCCATCGCGGTGGGCGCAGGGCTTTGCCTGATTGCGCTCGGAGATCCGCGATTGCGGCGTGCGCCGCGGTTGCTGTCCGCGGGCATCGCGCTCGGCGTCCTGGTGGTCGCGGGCTGGGTCGTCACGAATTCATTGGGGGATGAGTTTGACGTTGCGATACGACCGCAAAGCCTGACCTTCGTCTCCACCATCGGCAAGGCGCTGTATGCGGGCGTGCTGAACGCTTCGAGCTTCGCCGATTTCGGCGTCGGCAGCGTATTCGGTGTCGTGGCCGGTTCGTGGCTGGCGGCGTGGCGATCCGCCGAGCTGCGATGGGAGGCATTCGATGACGATCACGAGATGCGGCGCCATCTGGTGGGCGCGGCATTGATGGGAATTGGCGGCATCCTGGCCGGCGGCTGCACTATCGGTCAGGGCATCACCGCCGGTTCGATGCTGGCGCTGTCATGGCCCTTCGCCGTCGGCGGCATGGTTCTGGGTTCACGATTGGGCATCGCCCTGCTGGTCGATGATTCCGTGAGCGAGATCATCCAACGCCGTTGGGCCAGCCTGCGCAGCCGAAAGCAGCCATTGGAGTGACGGCGTCACGGCCGCCTTGTCATGCGGCCCGGATCGTCATCAAGAACTGGCGGACCTTGCGACGCAGCACCTCCGCCTGGTTCGCGACCTGCTCTGCCGACATCACGACCTGTTTGGCTGCGGTACCGGCATCGGATACGGCCGCGGTCACCCGCCGAAATATCATTGGTCACCCGGTCGGTGCCTGCCGCCGCCGCTGTACGCTGCGAGCGATCTCCTGCGTTGCCGAACCTTGCTCTGAGACGGAATTCGCGATCGAAGCGGAGATCTCGCTGACCTCCGAGATCGTGGCGCAGATGACCTGGATGGCATCGACCGCCTGCCTTGTCTCCTGCTGAATGACGGAGACCTGCTGGCCAATCTCGTCTGTGGCCTTTGCCGTCTGCGTCGCGAGCGCCTTCACCTCGCTCGCCACTTCAACTATAAATAGTCCGCTGGCCAACCGGCTGAGCACGGACAGATATTCCCCGCGGCTGTTCCCGGCTTACGAAGGGTCATCGCCCTTCCTGTCGACGATTGCGCAAGCACCACCATTCAATGGAGCTAAGCTTGTCTGCGCAGCAAGAACGATCGTTGACGGTCATCCATTTCAGTGGCCGTTGATCCGCTATCGACCGACGGTCCGGCCAGCTCCGAACGGGCGACCTTCCCGTCGAGGACGAGATGTGTCGCGATAGCCCCGGCCCACATGGCGGCGAGCGCTATCCAGGCCGTCAAGGCAAAGATGGCCCCTCCTGTCACGCCGGCGCCGACGGCGCAGCCGCCGGCAAGCATGCCGCCAAAGCCCATCAACGTCGCCCCGATCAGATAGCGCCACATGCCGGGACCGTCTTGAAATCCCTGCACCTTCCAGTCCCCCGTCATCAATGCGGCAAGCAGCGAGCCCGCAAACACGCCAGGTACCAGGCCGGTGTCGAACCCCAACGGCACAGATGTGGAATTTATCAAGCCCATCAGCGCGTCCGCCGACGGGCCAGTGAAGCTGATACTCTTGACCTGGACGGGTGAAAACGAAAACTGCGATACGACATAGGTAAACTGCCAGCCTGCAGCGACCATCAATCCAACGCCGATGGCGCTTGCTCCGATGCGATAGCCGATGCGGGCCCGCCGCGCGAGCACGAGCCCGCAAGCAAGCCACAACAGACCAAGCCACAGCCCCAGCTGAGGTCCGGCGCTCACCAACGACAGCAGATTGCGCGATGAGCCTCCTTGCACCGTCCACAATTCCGAAAGCATTTCCCTTGCAGGTGACAGAACGCCACGCAATGAGGCTTGTGCCACGACGGTCAGCACGAGACCGGATATTAGCGCACGCAGATTTCCAGTCGCCGACAGAACCAGAAGCCGGCTCGCACAACCGCGGGCCAGGATCATTCCAGCGCCAAACATCAAGCCGCCAATGATACTGCCGGACAGGCTGCCGCGCGCGGCAAGCTGCCTGGCTTCCGAAACATCGAGCAAGCCGAACGCGATGAGCGCCTGGGCTGTCGCGACGGCGGCAGCAAAGGTCAACAGCCAGATCGCCACCTTCGAACCGAGCGCGCCTTGCGAAAATTCGATCACCGCAGAACGCAGACAGAATTTGCTCACCTGAGCAAATCCTCCGAAGGCCATTCCAATCAACAGCCCGCCCGCAGAAAGCAAGACGGCTCCACCCGCAAGATCGACCAGTGTTTCCAGATTCACGGCGCGCCCTCGACGAACAATGTGGGCCCCGCCGTGCCGTGGTCTTGATCCAAATCAACCTCTGCACGGCTGACTTGCGTCATACACACATATATTCAAATGTTTTTGAACGGCGTTCATGCCCTCCCGCCACGAAAGCCTGGTCGCCTATGCTGCCGACGCCCGTCGTCGCACGCATTTTGTCACTGAACACGCTTGACTTGGGGACTGGCGCAAAAGTTTCCCAGCCCATCGGCATCCCTCATTGACTTCTTTGCGCCAATAGCGGGGATCGAGAGCCGAAACCAGATCAACGCCTCCGCGCTTGGGCACGGTTTTAATCGACCCGCACGTCGGTTTCTTTCAAGCGTCTGTCTTTTAACTGAGGATTGATTGGTACAAGGCCAAATATCGATCGGCCATGCGATCTACCGTGAAGCGTGCCGATACCGCCGCACGGCAAGCCGCGCGATCGATTTCGTCGATGCGATTGATCGCATCGACTGCCGCATCAGGGCTGTCCACCAGAAATCCGGTCACTCCATCCTCTATCAACTCGGGCATTGATCCCCGGTTACAGGCGATGACGGGAGTTCCGCAGGCCAGCGCTTCCACCACCGATAGACCGAACGGCTCGTCGAAATTGATCAGGTGGAGCAGCGCGCGTGCGGCGCCCAGGGTCTTTCCGCGCTCAGCCCCGCCAACCGGGCCAAGATACACCACGGCTCCGTCGCCGAGGGCGGGCGCTACCTGCTCATTGTGATAGTTCTGGTCCTGGACGATGCCGGCCATGATCAATCTCCGCCCCGATCGATGTGCGGCCGTGATCGCTTCGGCCGCCCCCTTGTCTGGATGAATGCGGCCGAAGAAAAGCAGATCCTCGCTGCCCTGCGGGTCGAACGGAAAGTCCTCGAGCGGAATACCGTGGTGGATCGTTGCAGCATAGCGCAAGTCCGGATGGCGATCAGCCTCGCTGATTGCAACGTAGTGGACGCGATTTTCATAGGCCTTGTAGGCGGGAAGAATGCGCACCGAAGAGAAGCCGTGGATCGTCGTCACGACAGGGGTTCCGACCAACCGCGAAAAGGCCAGCGGTACGAAATCGGCCTGGTTATGAATGAGGTCAAACTTGCCGGCCTGCTCGAAGACATGGGCGACGTGGAGCATCTCCCACACTTTTGCGTCGATCGCGGGATCCTCGGAGTATGGCGCCGGGCAGATGGCATCGAGCTTGCCGGCCGTCCGGCTATCCATTGTAGCGAACAAGGTGACGTCGACGCCGCGCGCGACCAAGGCCTCGGTCAGGAGACTCGTCACCTGCTCCCAGGGGCCGTAATGGCGCGGAGGCGTACGCCAGGAGATCGGCGCCAGCATGGCGATGCGCAAGGGATCATCCTTCTCCGCAGCGGGCTTCGAGCACGACAGCTTCATTTGACCCTAGCAGGAGGGCGCCGTCTTCGGCCAGCGCTGCATCCTCGGCAGTGGACAGCAGCAACCGGCTGTCGCGCGCCCATTCCGGCAATTGAAGCCGGTGTGGCCGTTCTCCAAGGTTGAGGGCCACCACCAACCGCTCCGCCGCGTGCCGGCGCTCGTAAACAAGTATGTCGTCTTGGACATCCAACAGAACAAAACCCCCGATCGACAAGGCCAGGTATTTGCGCCGGAGCGCAAGCAAGCGACGATAAAGTGCCAGGATGGATTGAGGGTCTTCGGCCATCCGTGTCACGTTGCGCGTTGACCAGTCGGCATGGAGCGGCAGCCACGGCCTGACCGCGCTGAAACCGGCATTTTCGCTGACATCCCACGGCATCGGCGTGCGCACGGGATCGCGGCCCAACGCCAGCCCGGGCTCACGCAACTCGCGCGGGTCACGCACGTCCGAAGATACGATCACGACATCGGTCAAACCCAGTTCGTCGCCATAATAGAGCGTGGGCGTGCCGCGGAGCGTCAGCAACAACACCGCCGCGATGCGGGCCTGAGCCTGCCCGAGCCTGGCGGCAACGCGTGGCCGGTCATGGTTGCCGAGTACCCAGTTTGGCCATGCCCCCGGCGGTAGCACCGCCTCATAGTTGGCGATGGCAGCCGCCAGGACGCGCGCCTCCCATGGCGTATCGATCAGCTGGAAATTGAATGGCAGATGCATCTCCGCGCGTTCACCGCCGTAATAATGCATCAGCCGATCGACCGGCAGGTAGATCTCGCCAATCAGAACCCGCGCGCCCTGTCCTTTGGCGCCATAAGAGTCGGCAATTTCACGCATCTCGGCGGCGATCTCGTGCACCTCCGGCTGGTCTGTCGAATGGCGTTGAAGCAGGCGATGCATCTCGCCCATGCCGAGACGATAGGCCGGGTTGGGCGGATTGTCAGGGAAGTCCGCCGCCTTTACCATGTGCCACAGCACGTCGATGCGGAAACCATCGACGCCGCGATCGAACCAGAAACGCATTACGTCATACATCGCCGCCCGCACGGCCGGATGACGCCAGTTGAGATCCGGCTGCTCCCTCAGGAAAGCGTGATAGTAATATTGTCCGGTGGCCTCGTCCCATTGCCACGCTGAGCCACCGAAATCGCTGATCCAGTTATTCGGCGGACCACCGCCAGGCGCGGGATCGCGCCAGATGTACCAGTCCCTCTTTTGGCTTTCGCGCGAAGCACGGCTCTCGGCGAACCATGGATGCTGGTCGGAAGAGTGGTTGGGCACAAAGTCGAGCAGGACCTTCAGGCCGCGCCGATGGGCCTGAATAAGCAGGTCGTCGAAATCTGCCAGGTCACCAAAGCGCGGATCGACGTCGCAATAATCGGCAATGTCATAGCCAAAATCGACCATCGGCGACGGGTAAATCGGAGATATCCAGATCGCATCGACGCCAAGGCCGACAAGATAATCGAGCCGCCGCGCAATGCCTCTGAGGTCACCGATGCCGTCGTCGTTGGTGTCCTGAAAAGACCGCGGGTAGATTTGATAGATAACACATGTCTGCCACCAGGGGGTGGTCATGCAAAGCCGATCCGAGTGGTGAGAAATGACCCTCTACCTGTCAAGATCGGAAGTCGACAACTTTGTGCGGCTGCCGCGGACGGATCGATCTGAACGTAGACGTGGGGGTTCCTTTTCTCCGGTCGCGGCAGCTTTTTTGCGACTGAGCCCAGCTCACTCGGTGATCTCGCTGGCGACTTCAGCCGCGACGGTCTGCCCTTGGGACAAGATGGATCATTGATCTCTGGCAATGAACGGGGATTGGCTCAGAAAACGCGCTCTAGGGGCAAGTAGCCGACTAGCTGCCACGTGGCACCAATCGACACCTGCGAGCCGAACTGAACTTTGCCGAGAACACGAACGTGCGGGCTAAAGCGCTGGCACTTCGCCCTCAGTTACCGCCGCCGCCACGAGCTGGTGTGCGTCCGTGATGCCTTCGCGCGCCGACCTGACGATACGCTGAGCCATCTTGGCCTTGGTCGCAGGCGTGCGTGAGTTCATTGGTACGCGGTCAGAGGCCGCATCCAAAGCCCAACGCATAGTGGTGACTAGTTCGGGTGCGAGGGTTGGGGTGATATGCGGCATCTTGGGGTCCTTTAGGCTGCCTCAGCCGTGTAGCCGATGCCTGTGACACGAAGGTGTCGGGCCAATCAACTCAAGGTGACCCGCAGCGTATGCATCATGGACTGGATAACGTTGCGCAGGCGGCAAAGAACTCGTGGGCAATCTCAGGAGCTGAGAAGCTTCAATCGCAAAATCCCTCGCGGCGCAGAAAATACTTGTTGATCGCTACCGCCGCCTGCGCGCCCATCTCCGATGGCCACAGCGACAAGACGAACATCGCGCGAGACGTCGCCCACAACGTACGCCACCGGAGCACTGCCTTCTTCCGAAGCTGTTCCAGTTTCGAAACTCGCAACATCAACCGTCTCTGAACATCCGGTTCACAACGCGTTCATCCCGTTGCCATTACTAGCAGCGCCCTGGGAGGACAACGTATGGTGAATGCAAATGGTCGGTTTGACGCGATCGGTATCATTGTTGATTGGATAGACGCCTGCAAGCAACGCCGATTGGAAGAGCTGCTCGACCTCTACGATGAAGAAGCTACCGTCGAATGTTGTGAAGGCGGCAACTTCACTGGCCGTTCCGAAGTGGAGCTTTACTGGCGGCCACGGCTCGCCACAGCCGGGAGCGAGGCATTCGCAATCGACGCATTGATGCCGGAAGGGGGCGGCGTTTTGCTCGACTATCGCGATTACGACGGCCGCCCCGTGAGGACGCATTTCCGGTTCACACCCGCCGGCAAGATCCGGCTCACGGCATGTGAACCTATCCGACTTGCAGCATGAGAGTAGTGCTGGCAACCGGGGCGGCTCGTCGAAACGACTCGCCGCCGTCGCACCTCTCGGTTATGTCGCCGCCTTCTCCAGCGCGGCTGCCAAGTCTTTTGACGTGTAGGGTTTGGACAAATGCACGAACTCAATCGACCGTTCGGGCGGCAGTTCCGCGTATCCGGTAGCGAGAATGATAGGTAGTTTGGGGTTGCGCGCCTTGATCCGCTGGGCGAGTTCGAAACCGTTCATCCCCGGCATGGCGTAGTCAGTAACGACGACGTCGAACGGAGCGTCGCTTTCCAGCAATTTGAGTGCTTGTAGTCCCGATTGAGCTTCCGTCACGCTGTGACCGAGATCGAGCAGCATGTCGGCCGCCCCCATGCTCACCAGGATGTCGTCATCGACCAGCAGCACCCGGAGGCTGCGCGCTTCTTTCGGTTGCGCGAGTGGTATGTCCACCTCCGCCACCCTGCTGCCCTCCTTTGCTTGCGGCAGCCATATCGTGACCGACGTCCCTTTCCCCGGCTGACTTTTGATACGCATCGTCCCGCCGGATTGCGCGGTAAATCCATGGACCATCGAAAGCCCAAGGCCGGTGCCTTTGCCGATGCCTTTTGTCGTAAAGAACGGCTCCTGGGCGCGGGCCAGCGTGGCTTCGCTCATGCCTTCACCAGTGTCGGTAACGGTGATGCAGACGAAGGGATCCCTTGATAACCCGATACTCTTCCCGCTTGCCTCGTTGTGGCAAGCAATCGTCAGGGAGCCTCCCTGCGGCATCGCGTCCCGCGCATTAACGGCAAGATTGATCAAAGCCAGTTCGAGTTGGTTTGCATCAACCTCAATGGCGCCCACCTCCGGTGACACTTCCGCGCGAATCTCGATGTTTGGACCAACGGAATGCCGCAGGAAGTCCAGCATTTCTGGGATCAGTCTCTGGAGAGTGACGAATTCGACTTTCAGTTCCTGCCGTCGCGCAAACGCCAGCAGTCGCGTGGTCAGGGTAGCACCGCGCTCGGCGCCCTGGATGGCCCGATCCAGCAGTCGCGATATCCGCGGCTCTTCCGGAACTGCTTTCTTCAGCAGGCTCAGGCTTCCCAATATGACAGCCAGCAGGTTGTTGAAGTCGTGCGCGACCCCGCCTGTCAATTGTCCAATGCTCTCCATCTTCTGGGATTCATGAAGCTGCCTCAGCGCGATCTCGCGCTCGCGTGTCCGCTCCTCGACCCGGCTTTCCAGTTCATCGTGACTTCGTTGCAAGGCGTCGCGTGCATCGCGCAGGGCGGCATCGGCTGCCGCCCGTTCCGTGACGTCGCGCCAGATCGTTGTTACGAAATCACGTTGGTCTGCCCGCCAGTGTCCAAGCGATATCTCGAAGTTTCCAAATTTACCGTTCTTGTACCGGCCGATAACCGATATGGCAGCATCGCTTTTCTCATCGACCGAACTTTTTGCGAGCACGGAAGCCAACTGATTGCCCGTCTGCAACAGAATGTCGAGCGGTTTCCCGAGCAACTCGGCGTGTCCATACCCCAGAACATGGTCGACTGCGCCGTTGACCCACTGAATGACGCGGTTGTCGTCGATCGTGATGATCGCGTCAGGCGCTGAATCGACGATCGCGTGGTACCGGGCGTTCTGACGCTCCCGCAGCACCCGCTCCCGTGTGACGGCTACCGTGACGTCAGTAATCTGCAAGAGGCAGTAATTTGCACGCTCTGAGAATACAGGACGCACGACGATATTATGAAGGATCGGCTCCCCGCCTTCGCCTTGCAAGGGCAGCAACGCATTCAGCGTGTGGGTCAGGATGCTGGAGCTTCCTACCTGAAATGCATCCTCAATGACGCCGGGCAAGCGGGTGTTACGTACATCAGGAAAGATGTCATACAGCGATTTCCCGATCACTTCCTGCGAGGGCCGTCGCGTGACGCGGGCCATCCAGGCATTCCAGCCGAAAACGCATCCGTCGATGTCGACCACGACGAGACCAATGTCGACGGTGTCGAAAACGAGACTGAATACAGGATCGGACAGGTTATCCAGCATGACCGGATGGTTGCTTTTCAATGGCCTCGATAAAGTCGTTCACGATCGTCTTTAGCGCGGCGATGGAATGCAGATCCAAAAGAAGAGCAATAAAGCCGCGCACATTCCGCGCCTTGATGTTAAAATCGATATAGAGAAATAGCACGAACTGTTCTCCCGACGCCGGCGCTTGCACCTCGAACAAGGTCGCTCCGTCACCTCGAACGATGGAGGGCAGCGACATCCGCATCGTCCGGTTCAAGACATTCGCGATCGTCGCGAGGCATCCGTTCAAAATGATATTACCGGTTTCAGCGAGCGCCTCTTGCTCCAGATCGATCACATCCTCCAACGTATGCTGGTCGCCGACGATCGAGCGAACCAGCTCCAGACTTTGCGCCTCCGGAAAGATCAAAAGCGCCTTGCCGGCAAACGGCCCTTCGAAAGTCTGCTGCACGGCCACGAGTTTCTTCGCGTTCTCGCGCTCGACCAGTTTCGACGCCGCCTGGCGCGTTACGATCTTGACGGAAGGCACCGAAAGCAGGATCTCCTCCCCAACCAGGAGGCGGAGACTGCTCGCGGCGCGGCTGACCCCCATATTGGCGATTTCAGCCAGCGCATCCTGTTCGATTTCGGTGAGTTGGCTCGCGTCTTCGGTCATGTCGGAGATTTCTTGAGCCGAAGCGCGGCGCCGGAGAGAAACGCGGCGAGGCTTTCGTCGGTCAAGGGCTTTGGAATAAAGCCCGCATTCAATTCCCGCGCGCGTCCTATGATTTCATTCTGGACGTTCGCCGAGACGACGGCGACCGGCATGTTTGGATGGGTTTTGCGGATATTTGCAACAAGCTCCAGGCCATCGATCCCCGGCATGTTGAAATCGATCAGGGCAACGTCAACGGCGTCTCCGGAAACAGCGGCCAGCGCCTCATCGGCATTGCTGGTTTCGACCAGCGTCCAGTCCGGCCGGATACGACGGAATGCGCTCGCCATCACCATGCGGGCAAGCTTGCTGTCATCAACAATCAAGACTTTGTGCATTTTCCAGATTTCTATGGCTAAACGTCAGACCTGTCGGGTCCCGGGTTAAAGGCGGTATCCCATAGCTCTAACCTTCTGCCGCAAGGGGGTAAATGGCCGGATCGGGCGAATGGTTCCAATAAAGCAGGCCCCTCGGATTTTTATCCTGCCGTCCCTTTTTGGGGCAGTTTTGGCGCCAGCCATTGCTGTACCCAGACGTCAGCGCAAGGCCCAATCGGCGCACTGCCCGAGGCCATGATGACCTGGAGAACGGCCGTATGGAGTTGGCGACATTGTGTCCAATTGACCAACGCGTCTGGCGTTGCCTGGAGCATCTGCAACATTGTCTCGGCATCCTCCACGGCGCACACGCCTTCGAGGATGACGATATCATCGTCGCCACGGCGGATGGTCAAGGCAAAATCTCCTTTACGTCCAGCACCAGCAGAACCTGCCCATTACCGAGTAGCGTCGTCCCGGCATAGCCGCGCGCCCCGGCCAGCAGCCCCTGCATCGGCTTGAGCACGACGTCCAGCCGGTCACGGACCGCATCGATCTCGAGAGCTGCCATCCTGCCAGCGGCCTCCATGACCACCAAAAGTCTCGGCTCGGCGGCGTCCCGCTTTCGTCCGGGCAATTTCATCAGCTCGGCCAGAGAAATGATGGGCACCACGCGATCCCGCAAGACGAATGCGTCGTTGTTCTTGATCGTGTTTACCCGGTCGGGCGCCACGCGCACCGTTTCGGACACCGCTTCCATGGCAATGCCGAACGACTGTCCGCCGGACTCAACCACCATGATCCGGGACATCGCAATCGTCATTGGCAGCTCAAGCCGAACCGTGGTGCCGATACCGACTTTGCTCTGCAGCGAAACCCTGCCTCCGATCTGTTCAATCGCGGTGCGGACCACATCCATTCCGAAGCCCCGGCCCGAAATATCCGATACGGTTGATGCGGTCGAAAATCCGGCCGAGAAAACCAGATCGACGGCCGCTTCGTCGGTCAGGTCGGCCAGTTGATCGGGCGGCAATATCTGCCTTTCGGACGCCTTCCGCCGCACCACCGAGGGATCGATACCGCGGCCGTCGTCCGCGACCTCCACCAGCAGGCGGTCTCCGCTCCGGGATGCTGAAATCGAGATTTTCGCAGCCTCTGATTTCCCCGCCGCGCGCCGTTGCCCGGGGTCTTCGATACCGTGATCGAGGGCATTGCGCACCAGATGCACCATGGGTTCGAAAAGACGATCGATAATAGTCTTGTCGGCCTCCGTGGTCTCACCACTCGTAACAAGAGCAACCTTCTTGTCGAGTTGCCTGGCGAGATCGCGCACCAGCCGAGGAAAAGATCCAAACAATTGGGAGAAAGGCACCATCCGCAACTGCAGGACCGAGCCATGCAGCTCAGTCACCAGACGATCGATCGCGTCACGGTCGCGCTGGATGGACCTGGCGACTTCGCCGCTATCGAGCTCCCGCTCGGCTTGGCCGACCGAATAAGACAGCGCGTTTCTTGCCACCACGAGTTCACCCGCCAAATTGACGAGGGCCTCGATTTTCGCCTCGCTGACGCGGAGCACGCGATCGGCCGGTCTTTCGGATGCTGCCTGGGTTCCGCCGTCGACCGCCATCGTCGATGGGGTAGAGGCAAAGGCGGCAACTGCCTTTTCAAGCGCAGACAACAAAGGTCCGGCATCCCGCTGCGCCAACGCCAGAGCGCCGGCATGCTTGACGGTGTCGGCTAAATCCGGCCGCCGGCCGTGGCGCAGGGCATTTTCAGCCACACGCGCCGCCGCACCCATGCATCCCGCCAATTCGTCTGCGCGATCGGGTATGCGCAGCAGGTCGCACTGCGCCTCGATGACTTTGCAGATCAGCGGTTGGTGGCCGGATCCGGGGGGCACCTCTGCTGCAGGAAGCGCTTCTGACGGAATGCTGATGATCTCAACCTGATCCGGCACCAGCCGAAACAGTGCGGCGATTTCATCTCGGCTGCCGCTCGAAACGGCACGCAAGCGCAGATTGCAGGCATAGGGGTCGATGTCCGCAAGCGGGCCGAAAGGTTCGCGCGGCTCGATCTGCAGCGCCAGCAGGCCTGGCACCTGCCTCATCAGCTGCACCGGATCATCGCCATTGTAAAAGCAGCCAACAAAAGGTTCATATGAGATAGCCGTGGCTGCCATTGGGCCCTTCGGCATTAGCGATGAGGTCGTATCGCGCTCCGCTGCAATCATGCGCGAGACCCATTCAGGCAGCGACCCCTGCTCTTTTTCCTTCGGAGAATCTGATGCTGGGGACGTTGGCTGATCACCACTTCGTGGCAGAAACGACCGCAATCGTTGCGCCATCGCGCGGCTGTCTTCGCCAGCCTGTGACGGCAAAGCTCCGGCGGCTTCAAAGTTGTCTACCCAGCGCGATACCTGATCGAGGCAGGCGAGCGCCGCATCGACCATCTCAGCCCCGGCTGCGAGCGTGCCATGCCGCACGTTGTCCAGCAGATCCTCGGCGGCATGGAGCACAAGGCTCATGGCCGGTAGCTCGACGACGCCAGCGGATCCCTTGAGCGTGTGAAACGCACGAAAAACGCTATCGATCCGGTCGGGCGACATGCCGTCGCGCTCCAGCGCGATAAGATTATCCGTCGCCTGCCCGATAAGCTCGCGCGCTTCGGCGATGAATTGGTCCTCCAGGGCGCTCACCGCGCGTCTCCCGTCAGAGCACGCACATGCCGGACCAGTTCGGTCTCCGCTACCGGCTTCACGAGGTAGAAATTCGCACCCGCAAGTCTGGCTTCCGCGATGTCCTGCTCTCCCGACTCGGTCGAAATCATCAACGCCGGCAGCGTTGCTACGTCAGCCGTGGCGGCGGATCGCAGCGACCGCAAGAACGTGAAGCCGTCCATGCGTGGCATATTGACGTCGACGATCACCAGATCGAATGGTTCTGACAACACCTTCTCCATCGCCTCGATGCCATTGATCGCCTGCTTGACTTCGAAGCCCGCGATCTCCAGCGCAGACCTATAGTACAGCCGTACCAGCGAGGAATCATCGACCACCAGAACCTTCGCTTTGGCCGGTGTTGCCGTGTCAGCCATGATCTGCCTCCGGCCTTTGATAGACGATTGCGTCGGGAAAACGGGATACGCGAAACAGCGGGGAGATCCGGCTCATGCTCTCCGAATGACCGAGACAGATGTAGCCGCCCGGCCGCAAGCAGTCATAGAGATTCTCAGCAGCGAGCCGGCGCGACGCGTCGTCGAAATATATCAGAACGTTGCGGCAGAAGATGAGATCGAAATCGCGATACTGCATCATGTCCTTGGTATCGATCAGATTGGCCTGCGTGAACTCGATGGAGTTCCTCAGCCCCTCGTCAATCTGATGGTTGCCGCCGGTAACCGACGTGAAATAGCGCCCGATGATGTCACGGGATAACCGCATCAGCGCGCGATCGCCATATATACCTTCAGCGGCAGCCCTGAGCGCACGGGTATCGATATCCGACCCGACGATCTCGATATTGTAGTTGTCCACCTGCGGCCAGTTTTCCATCAGCCAGAGTGCGATGGAATAAGGTTCCTCCCCCGTCGAACACGGGATCGACCAGATCCGTAACGTGGCCCCTGGCTCCCTTCGGCTGACAATGTCGTCCAGCAGGCTCGCGGTCATACAGCGAAGCTGGTGTTCTTCGCGGTAGAAATAGGTTTCGTTCACTGTGAAGGAATTGATCAGATGCTCGATCTCCTGATCGGCATCGGTTCTCAGCAACGAGAAATATTCCTGAAACGACGATGAGCCGGTTGCTGCGATGCGGTCCTCAAGGCGCCGATCGATGAAATATCGCTTGCTCTCGGCGAACGACATGCCGGTACGACGGTAGAGGAATTCGCAGAAGCGCTGGACTTGTTCCGACGAAATATGGACAGCGCGCGACGATCCTCCCTTTGAATCGTCCATCGGGACTAGCTCTTTTCGCCCGATATGCGGCTCATCGCCACCGAAATCGCGAACGGCAGAAAAGGCGTCGCAGCAAAGCGCGCCGCACACCGCTCCAGCGTCGGAAGCGCTTCCAGTGTTCCAACCTCGGTCAGGACATCAATCGCGGCCGCGCAGACGTTGGGGTGGGGCTCATGCTCGATCAATTCGCAAAGCAGGCGGGTGGCCTGGGAGGCCTCCATGTTGCGCGCGAGTTCGGTTGCAAGCAGGCGCACATCGGAATCGCCGTCGCTCAATAATGGTGGCATGAACGGAGCGATAGCTTCGGGCAACGCCTGCAACGCCTCGATCGCCGCCGCCCGCACCCCCGCGTCCTGCGACCGCAGGTATGGCAACAGGACATCGATGCTAGCGGGATTGCCGATGCGGATCAGCGCGGTCATGATGGCTTCGCGCACGCGCGGGATGGGCTCTCGGGCGAGAGCCGCGGCCAGCGCCGGCACCGCGTCGGCCTGCCCCGCGAACGCCCGAGCCGCCATCCAGCGGCTATCCGCATCCGGACTGTCCAACGCGGCCTGCGGCGAGCCAGAACTCTCGCTGCTTGCTCCGCTGTTTTTGCCTCTAATCAGCGGCACAGGAATTCACCATTTCAATGATCGTTTCGGCAATGTCTTCCAGCGGTCGCACCTTTTCGGCACCACCGTTCTTTACCAGTTCACCCGGCATGCCCCAGACGATGGCGCTCGACTCGGCTTCAGCGATGGTACGCCCTCCGGTCATCCGCAGGCGTTTCATCGCCTCGGCGCCATCATTGCCCATTCCGGTCATCATGACCCCGACCAGGCGAGAGGCTTCGAGATGATCAAGCGCACTGGCCACCATGCGTTCCACGCTCGGATGCCATACATAGCTGGCCTTGGCCGGCACCGGCATCGCGATGACGCCGGACACCCGAGGCGCGACCATGACGTCGGCATCGCCCTTTCCGATGTAGATGGTACCGGGCCTCAGGGGCATCGGCTTGTTGACCTCGACGACGTCGAGATGGCATTCCCGGTCAAGTCGTCTGGCAAAGGGACCGGTAAAACTCGCAGGCAAATGCTGGGCGACGAGAACCGGCCAAGGGAAGTCCGCCGGCAGTTGCGGCAGCACGGTATCGAGCGCCGCCGGGCCGCCGGTCGAGGTACCAACCAGCACGAGTCCAGGGGGCACTGCACTCCCGCGTTTCATCGCGGCTTTCGTGGTCTTCGCGCTCGATGGTGACAAGGCGCGGCTGGCGGGGGGACGCGAGGCCAGCCCGGAACCGCTCATTTGATGACGAACGCGTTCAGTCAGCCGCAGGGTGCGCCGGATCCGGGCGCTGGATGCGGCGCGTACTTTTTCCACCAGCAGGGGTCGCAAGCGATCGATTTCCAGTGAAACCGCGCCGCCCGGCTTGGCGATGAAATCGACCGCGCCGAGTTCGATCGCTTCTAGCGTCGCTTCCGCGCCGTCCGCTGTCAGCGAGGAAATCATCACGACCGGCCGCGGCGCCTCGATCATGATACGGCTAAGGCACGTCAAGCCGTCCATGCCGGGCATCTGCACATCGAGCGTCACGACCTGCGGATCGAAAGTGCGAACAAGTTCGAGGGCTTCGTTGCCGTCACGCGCCGTGCGGATGTCGAAATCACCTTCTGCGGCGAAGATGCCTTCGAGCAGCTTCCGCATCAGGGCCGAGTCGTCAGCGATCAGGAGCCGGATCACGGAACCGTCGCGGGTGCATCGAGCTTGGAATGGGCGAACTCCGCCAGAAGGTCGGCCTCGACCTGATCGAGCAACTGTGCGGGATCGACCAGCAGGATCAATTGCCCGCTGGCCTCAAGATTGACCAGGCGCGAGATCAACCGCATCTGCTCGGGCGAAAGTTCTGGCGCCGGGCAAATGGCGTCGCTCGGTACTTTCAAAATCTTAAAGACGCTGTCGACAAGGAATCCCGCGGTCACCCCGCCGATCGCCACTATCAGAATGCGACAGGAACCGAGCTGCTCCCTATTGTTCAAATCAAAACGACGCCGCAGATCCACGATCGGCACGACGCTGCCGCGCAAGTTCATCACCCCGTCGATGAACGCGGGAGATTTCGGCAACCGGGTGATCTGCTCGGGCGGGCGGGCGATCTCGCTTACCGCGGCAATGGGAATGCCGTAGTCCTGATCGCCCAGCCGGAAGATGATGAATTGCTCGTCTGCCATAGTGTCCGTTTCCGGTTGCAACCCGGGATCACTGGCCCCCTGCTCGCTCAGGATACGCTGAACAAGCTCCGACCGAAACAACCGGTCCGGCGACAGCAACGCGACCAATCGACGTCCGCCGTCGAGCCGACAAATCGACGTAATCTCCGCATCCCCGTCCCCGCGGGTCAGCAACGTCGGCGCCGGATCGATCAGGTCGGGATCGAGCCGAAGAATTTCGCGCGTTGCATCAATCACAATTCCGACCATGCCTTCGCCGATCGACATGACCACGACCTTGCCGCGCGGCCCCTGTTGATCGCCGATCGGCAGGCCCAGCAATGTCCGCAGCGACACCAGCGGCAGCAGGCTGTCCCGCAGCGTCACCACCCCCAGCACGGCGGTTTCCGGACGAGGCAATTCCGAGATGTGAGCCGGCAGCGGAATGATCTCCCGCACGCGGTCGATCGGCAACGCATATTCCTGGTCACCGAGGCAGAAACTCAATAGCGAGATCAGCGCCTTTGCTGGCGTCCCGGTTGACGGACTTTTGGCGAGCGCACTCTGGACTTCGGCCGGCGTCGAAGAAACACCGAGCCGAACAAACTGTCCTTGCAAAACACGCGCGGGATCCAGCAGTTTTATCGGGCTCTGGCCTTCAGCGCCTTTGATGGCACCGTCCAGCACGACGGAACTATCGGGATGAACGCCCGGAGGGTCCCGTTCAAGGCGCTCCGTGGCAACGGCCGACAGACCTTGGATGCCGTCAACGACAAACCCGACCGGGTTATCGCCGCGCACGACGATCACGCGCGTCGATTTGTCGGCTGCGATGTCCGGCAGTTTCCGCAGAGCGCGCACGCTCACCACCGGCAGCACCACGCCGCGAAGATTGGCCAGTCCGAGCAGGCTCGGCGGCACGAGGGGCATATGGGCAAGAACCGGTGGCCGGATAATTTCTGCAACGACGTCAAGGCGCAGACCAAAGAGCTCCCCCGCAAGCTGGAACACGAGGAGATCTTCGAGTAGCGCGTCAGCATTCGGCGTGACGAACGTGGTACTGTCGGTCGACAGATCGGCCTTCTTCCGGGTCTGTTCCCGTCTGCTAGCCATTGCGAAGCTGAATGGTTTGGGCGAGCGAGGCGATCTCCTCGATAGCCGCAGCGAGATCTTCCGTTCCCCTCGCCTGCTGTTTGGCAGCGGCGGCGGCCTGCGCTGACGCGCCGGCGGCTTCCTCGGCCACCGAGGCGACCTGGCGCGCACTTTGACCGACGTCCTTCATCGAAGCGAGGATGGCCTCGGCGCTGGTCCCGATCTGCTCGTTGCCGGCGGCAATCTGGGCGACGTCCTTTTGCACGATCTCGAAGCCGGCGAGCACCGCATCGGCCTTCTGGTTTTCCGTCTCGGCGCTACCGATCACGCGCTCCAACTCGCGACGCACAGCCGCGACCTGGCCCTGGATCGCGCGAACCGTTTCCTTGATGCGCGCGGCGTTCTCACTGGAGTCGCGCGCGAGGCTGCGGATGTCCTTTGATACGACGGCAAACCCCTTGCCGAACTCACCAGCTCGCGCGGCTTCCACCGAGCCGTTGACAGCCAACATGTTGGTCTGGATCGAAACCATGCTGATCCCATCAACAATCTTGTCGATAGCAGCACTCATGTTTTCAAGTCCGGCAATCATATCGAGGCTCTGACGCGTCGTATCGATCGATCGCGCGACACCTTGCGACAAGTCGGCGATGTGCAGGCGGCATTCGCCGAGCATGGCGTCCATCCGCTGCGTGCGCTCCATTGATGCGACTGCACTCTCGCGGAACGACAGGGCGGTCTTTTCGACCTGGCTCATCGCAGCACTGGCTTGCTCGGTGGCCGCGGCCTGCTGTTGCGCTCCGCGGCTGATCTGATCGACCGCTGTCATGATCTGGGCGGCCGATCCCGACATTTCCTGAACGGCGGTGGAAAGCTGCTCGGCCGCCGAGGCAAGCTGATCGGCGCTGGTCGAAGACATCTTGAGGTCGGTCGCAAGCACGGACAGGGAACGGGATGCGACCTGGCTCTCGTCGAGTACGCCAGCCTGCTGCTCGACGCTGCGGAGCGCTTCCGCCGCCGCGGCAGCCTGTTCTTCGGCGGCAGCAGAGATAATCTCTGCGCCCTTCTGCGCTTCGCGAGCGGCCGATTCAGCTTCCAGTGTCGCCACGGCAATGGATTGGCTGCCTTCGGCCAAAGCGCCGACTTCCCTGCGAAGCTCGCCCAGGGCCAGAATCACGGTCTGGCTCTTTTGCGCCTCCCCGGTTGCTGCCGCAGCCGCCGTCTTGATGATCGACGCCATCGACCCTACTTGCGATTCGATTTGCGCCGCGAGGCTTTGCACGTCCTGCGCGCTCTTTTCCGAGGTTTCTGCCAGTGCGCGGACTTCGTCGGCGACGACCGCAAAACCGCGACCATGGTCGCCGGCACGCGCAGCCTCGATCGCGGCATTCAGCGCGAGCAAGTTGGTCTGATCGGAAACGTGACTGACGGTCTTGGTGACATCGCCGATGCTCGCCGCCTGGCTGCTTAGCTGCGCCATGATGTCCACGGTGCCGGCCTGACGCTCTCCATTGTGCTTGATATTGCCGGCCCACGTTCCAATCTGGCTCGACGTCTCGAGCAGCAGCGATTCGACAGCCTCGGTTCGCCGACGCGCCCCTTCGGCGCGATTGCGCGCTTGAACGAGCGTCGCTGCCGTGTTGGTGGCCACCGCCAGGGTTTCCTGGGCCGCACTGGCAGCTTCCTCCGCGCCGCTGGCGATCTGCTCCATCGAACGGCGCAGCTCCTCGGCGGCCGAGGCTGCCTCGGTCAGTCCCGCCGCGAGTTCCTCCGTTGCTGCAGCGATCCGCTCTTCGATTTTCTGTTGCCGGTTGCCCGATATCTTGGTTGGCGCGGGCTTGCCGCGGCGCATCGAAGGCGCTGTTGGTTTCGAAGCTGACTGCGGCACGAGGCGACGCGCATCCCGCTTGCCTGCCCCTAGTTCGGAAGTCTTCATCAGGGTTCTCGGGCCACTGGCCGCGAGATTTTTGGAGACGACTGGCTCGCCCCCGTCGAGCACCCCGGCTCCCGATGACGGTGCTCTTTCCCTCTCGCTCGCCTGCCGGGAACGTGCCTTGGGGTGTCCGGTCGTGGCAGACCTTTTCCGCATCGGAACCTGTTGGGTTTGCCAGTGGATTTGGCATGAAAATGGAAATATTTGACCGCTAAACTACGCACTCTTCATATGCCGATACAAGGCAAAACGACGCCCGTCGCGCGGGTCCCAAATTGGGAAAGCGGCGTCGAGGGCACAGCTGTCGTACTAAAAAGGCTTTAGGCGATCGCTTCACCGTCCGGGCAATAGTTGGACCAGATTAGATGCCGTCCGATCCGTTTGTACCCCTTAGCGAGCTTGAGCGGGATGCGCTGGCCGAACTGTCGAATATTGCAATGGCAAAAGCCACCAACAGCCTACCTCAGATGGTTCAAAACGAGTCCTGCTGTCAGTTCCGTCCGTCGAAATCCTGACCAGCGCCGCAGCAGCCCTACTGGTAGCCAAGCCGGACAATCCGAGGTTGGTCGCCGTCCGGCAAGACTTCGCCGGGGCGTTCTCGGGACGGGCGTTGCTCATCTTTTCGGAGCGAAACAGCCTCCAACTGGTGCGCGCTGTCGTTGGCCGGGAGTTGCCACTCGATGACATCGTCGGCTTCCTCATCCGGTCAATTCGGCTCATGTTCAGTCGATAGCTGAAACCATTCTTCGCTCTGCCCAGGAAGGTGAAAGAAATCCTGTGGCTCTGGAAAGAATGGCGTTCCTTGAGCTTGTGATTTCTCCGCGCGACTGATCATCTTTGACAGCGCGTCATGGGCTTTAGCTGTTTGCCGCCGCTGGTGGTGCACCTACGCCCCGTATTGATGCTCAGCCGGTCTCGCGAGGATTTTTTGGAACGACTGCGCTGGAGGTCAGTGATGGACCGCGTAACGCCATTCAATCACCAGACGACTAAGACAGCATCCGCAAGAGCGTGCCGCGTCAAACGCAACACGCGTTGCGCTGAGTTCGTGCATGGAGCGGGGAAACGTCTCGGAGATGCCTCGACAGGCCGGCGCGACGTTGGGGCCGGCTCACGAATCAGTACCAGGGCCACCAGCTGTAACGATACCGCGGGTTGCCATAATTGCCGGGTCCGACATACGGACCGTTGAAATTGTTGTCGCCATAGACCCAGCGGGCGACGGGTCGCCGCCGATGCGGCCGGTAGCAATTGCCCGCCTCGTCGCAAATGACCTTCGCGGCTGTAACAACCGAATCCGGGACCGGCTGACTATGACTTAGCAGCGGCGCTGCACCGGCTTGGGAAGCAATCAGGAGGCCGACCGTCAGTACGGACGCGTAGATCGATCGCATATCTCTTCTCCCCCTCGTGCGGCGCAAATGTCGCCTGGACGAGATCGCTTGGATAAAGCTCAAAATACCGCACCCGAATCCTACCTGCGCGGTTGGATGCTGACTAGGCCTTCTGCATGCGTTTTTTGGGCTCGACAACAAGTTCTACTGCCCAGTCCACTCCGGTTCAGACCCAAGAAGTATCAGGCGGTGTTGGCACCGGCCGACAGAATTAGGCGACCCCCAATATCGGTCCGCCCTGGACGGACGTGTCGCGTAAGGATTGCAAGGTTCCTCGTGGCGATCCGCACCGACCACACTTCAGGATGGAACACGGATCGGGGCTGGCTTCGACCGGCAACGCAACAGTCAAACTGCCGCATTGCCCGCAGGTCGGCTTGAAAGTTTGCCCCTCCATCGAGGCGATATTCGTCTCAATACTCATGTTCCGAACTTCAAAAATTGAACAATGAACGATTGAAAACATATCTCGAAAGGCCTCCCTCACGAGGCTTGGGCCACCTCGCGAACGCATAAATTCTAGATCCTGCCGATAGCGCAACGATGGAGCGTATTTAACCCTAACCGTCGCAGCAGGTCTAACGATCCGCACATGCATGCTCCGGCCAGAACGAACCTGACAAGAGCGCGTTCTGCGCAAGCCAGGGTTTTCCACGATCGAGAATTCCATGCATCAACGCTGATCGCGCGACACAATAATAGCAGCGAAAATTAAATTTCAAGCGACATTTAATTTCATTAGAAAGTGTTGTAGCATCTGGCCGCAATGACCATGAATGACGACGATATCCCGCCGCAGACGCCGCTTTGGGTATGAAGCGACATCACACCAGTTCCGTTCTTATGGCAACTAAACCACACTTCGAGAGAAGACGGAGGGAGGCGCGCCTGCGTGCATTGACCTCGCGTCAAACCGAGTACTATTTAAAAATGGCGAGGGTGAGCGTGATTCGACGCGGCTCTTTTTATTGGATTTTCGGGGGATAGATGAAATTAATTCCGATCCTGCACGCTGCCGCTTTCGCGTTGATCATGGGTTCCACGGCATCACATGCAGCCCTTGTGGACTATGACACCAACGGGTGTTTCGGGGCATCCTGTACCCCGGCGCTCACGTCGACCAGCCACAATCTGAAGTTTACGGGCCTGGATAATGCGCAATTCTCGCTGCCGGCCCCGAATGTGGCGACCGAAATTTCATTGGGAAGCTTCTCGTTGCGCAACACCGGCCTGTTCAACCCGTACGCTTTTCTGGGCGACACGTTGAAGCTGGAGGTGAGCTTCGGCTCCCCTATCTCGACCACGATTAACCCAATCGCACTGGTTACCGGCGTCATCACCGCGATAGGCGGGCTGGTTTATATTGATTTCAACCCGCAGGATTTCAATTTCGGCGGCGGTACTTTCAACCTCGATATCCATGACGTCCTGCTCACGACCTCGGTTTTAAATCCAAGGGACATCGATCCGCTGACGGGCACGCTTACCATGAGTTCGCCAGTTCCCGAACCTTCGACCTGGGCCATGATGATTCTGGGATTTGCCGGGCTCGGCTTCCTGGTTCATCGGCGGCGCCGCACGCAACGCGCTCTCGCGGCGAACTGACGATAGCAGTCAATGCTCGTGACTTCGCGAAGGGCCACCTGTTTCGGTTGGCCCTTTTTGCTTTAGCGGAGCCTTGTTCTTACGCAAGATTTAACAAGGAGCACTACGCCTTCGACCTCAGCCCACGGAAGAGCGGATTGTTACCGTGCTGGCTTGGTGGGAATGACCGGATTAGGCACCTGCGTGAACTCGCCGGTTGATCCATCCGGGGCGAGACCGCGGAAGACGAAGAACCCCCGATCGGTGACCACGATGTCGCCCCTTTCGAGCAAGCCGTCGTTCAAGGCCATTTCGGACGCAAGACGTTCGGCTTCAGCCTGGGAGGGCGGCGGTCGCCTGATGCGGCCGCGCTCCTCGGCGTGAGCCGGGGTGCTTGGAATCGAGGCGCATAACAGGAAGACGGCTTTCCACATGGCATTCTGATGCAGGAGGATACGACAGCTGCATCTTAACAAAAAAGCCGCCTTAATGGCGGCTTTTCCAAACTCTGTCATGCCAATCCGAGATCAGGCGACTCGCAAAACCATTCCTGATTTGCGGCGGTAGGCAACGAAGCCGACACCGAGAAAGCCCAGGATCATCATCGCCCAGGTCGAGGGCTCGGGAACCGCAGCGATCGAGACGTTGTCGAACTCGAATGCCTTGTTCGTCGATGAGAAGGTGATGCTTGCGATAGCCTTATCCGTGAAGATGTTGACGTACTTGCTGCCGTTCAGGCCCTGATCGCCATTGGACGGGGTCAAGAGGCCGTACAGATTCGAATTGACACTGTCAAAAGTGCTGTCCGCGTACGTAATCAGAATGTTGTTGTAGGTATCGATCGATCCCCAATAAAGACCGACGTAGTTGGCAAAGCTCGAAACCAGGAGGGTCGCACTTTGCGGCGTAGCGCTCGTGCCGACAGAAACATATTGGGTATCGTCGCCAAACGGATTGGCGTTTTGTCCGGAGGTGGAACCCGTATAAAGCAGGTTCCCAACAGGGGTGGTATTGGTGAACGGCGATGGGCCGGCATTGAAATCGTAGGTGGTTGCAGCCAAGGAAGAGAACTGACCTGCACCGACGACGGTGTTGCCGCCCACGGTCACGTTCACCACAGCTGCGCTTGCGCCAGTCGAAGCCAAAATCGCAGCAGCGGCTGCCAATCCAAACAATGCGCTCGCTCGCTTCATAACCATGGCCCTCCAAAATTTACTGGTTTTTAAGATTAGGCCAACGTAGTGGCCGACCTTTAGCGAGTCAACCAATTTCAATATTTTAAATGTGGACGGAGAAATTATTATTTAATCCGAGTTCCCGGTGTTGCAGAACCCCATACGCCGCGAGTCGCGGTCGAGGCCTAGGTTAATTGCGCGTGCCACCGCAGGCCGGCCGAAGCACCGCCCCGGGCTGCAGCGGTCGGCAACGAAGCCGACGTCGAAAAATCTGATTTTCTCCCGTCCGCGTCGTGGGCTCGGCTGAAATTGTGACGTCGCCGATCAGCGGCTAGGGGATCAATTGGATAGGGCATTCACGCTGACGACATCAGCGCGGCATCGTCGCTAAGCCCCGAGCAGCCACTCCACGCCGACAAAGATCGCCCACAGGCAACCGACCATCGTGATGCCGATTGCCGTCAGATAGAGCGGAGAAGCCAGCTCATAACCGAACTTTGTCATTGCAGTCATTGCAAACTTTGACGCGCTTCCGCCTCGGACAGACGCTCGCGGAGGCGTCGCAATTCCAGATACTGTTCCGCAATGCTTGCAACGGCGGCCTTCTTCAAAACCTTTTTCGGCTTCTTCGCCTTCTTCGCCTTCTTCGGTTTCGGCAGAATATCGGTGGTAATGCGGCTCCGCGCTTTCATAGGTAGCCCCTTCCTACTGCCTGAAAAAATCAAGCAAGCGATGTGCCAGCCAACCAGGACAATTTGGCCGGACCACCCGACTGACCTTGGTCGGCATGCTTCTTATGGGAGTTCGATAACGCTTGCGTGACTCATCTCAGGCCGTCGCGCAAAAACGCGTCGCCAGATCGCTAGTTGGGCGTTGACCGGTCGGTCCGGATCCATTGCGACGCCGCTCCGCCCGTCAGCATCCGGCGGTAAAGACCAATTTTCCTCAGAGCAAATGATCCAGCCGATAATACCTCCCGTGCGGGAAAAACCTGCCGTCCAAATCTAGACCAGGCCAGAAGGATACATAAAATGAATCCGACGAGGTTACCGCCTGCGATCAGGCTGGGCAGCCAGGGCCCGCCAAGCAGCGCAACCAGCGACGTCAGGGCCAACGTTGCGACGATCAAAAGCGCGAGAAGGGAGAGCGGCGGCACCAGCAGATCGAGCGCCAGCACGACGACGTTCACGTCACGGCGCATCAAACCTGTGGCGAGCAGTCGCGGAACAAATTTGCCGATGGTCGCGAGATGACCTTGCACCCAGCGCAAACGCTGACTCTCTGTCCCCTTGGCGCTCGTCGGGAATACGCTGGTCACTTTCACGAACGGAAAAAAGTAGGGAGGCTGGCCTGCTGCCGCCAGATCGAGCCCCAGTTTCAAATCCTCCACGAGATGACTGCTCTCCAGCGAAACGGAATTGATCGCATTCCAGGGAAACATCATGCCTGTCCCCATCAACTGGACAGGACAATGAAGGTTTCTCAGTCCGAGAGGGCGGACCTGGTTTTTGAGAAGCCAGGCAAACTCGGCGAAGCTGTGATTGACGGGCGAATCATCGGGGCTTTGCATCACGAACAGCGCCTGTACCGGCCGTTGAAGCCCCTGACAGACCTGCTTCAGTCTTCCGATGAAGTCATCGCCGAGCCTGCAATCGGCATCGACGAAAAGAACGAAGTCCGGCGGATCCTGCCTGAGATGGGTTATGCCCCACCCCATCGCGAACCCCTTGCCTATTCTTTCGGGGTCGTCGCGCGCGATAACCTCGGCGCCCGATGCGGCCGCCACCGCTGGGGTATCGTCGGTACAATTGTCGGCCACGACGATCAGGCGGTCCCGGACCCCCAGTTGCGCCTTGATATCCTGCAGCGTCGGAACGAGCCCTGAGCTCTCATTGTGCGCGGGAACGATGACCACGACCTGCTTCCCGGCGTTCGATTCCTGGACTTCGGATTCCTGGATCTCGAAAGGCTGCAACCTCGGCGCCTTGAGCGCCGCAATGACTTCAACCAAGAGGACCGCTACGGGAACACTGAGCAACCCGGCCATCGCGACCAAGATCAACATTTCACAAATACCGATCTCGAAACGTTCGACTTAACGCTCTTGCAAAAATGCGATGAAGGCCGGGCAGGAATATCGCGTTTCCCCGTTGATTACCACTATATTTCGGCACGATGAAATGGAACAAAGGGCCGAATGCATCTTGGCCTGCTTCCGGATGTAAGTCAGGCACGGCACGCTTTATGAAGATCGCCTATCTGGTTAACCACTATCCGGCGATCAGCCACAGCTTCATTCGGCGCGAAATCCTGGCGCTCGAGCGCCTGGGGCACGAGATCCTGCGCATATCGGTGCGCGGGTGGACGGACGTGCCGCGCGGCACGGAAGATCGGCTGGAGCAGACGCGGACGCGCTACGTTCTGCGCGGCGGCGCCACGCCGCTCCTCGTCGCGTTCCTGCGCATTCTGGCAAGCAATCCCGCCGGCCTGTATCGCGCGATTGTCCTGACGTTGGGGGTTGGCCGGGGCGCTGAACGCCCCCTCCCCGTTCATTTGATTTATCTCCTTGAAGCCTGCCAGGTGGCCCTGTGGCTGCGCCACGAAAAGGTGCAGCACCTGCACGCTCATTTCGGAACCAACTCTGCCGAAGTCGCGATGCTGGTCGGCGAATTGGGCGGGCCGCCCTGGAGCTTTACCGCGCACGGCCCTGAAGAATTCGACAAGCCGAAGTTCATCGCCTTGCCGGAAAAAATTCGGCGCGCGCGCTTCGTCGTCGCCGTCAGTTCATTCGGTCGGAGCCAGCTCTATCGCTATGTCTCGCACGTTCATTGGCCCAAGATTGCCGTGGTGCATTGCGGGCTTGAGCCGGCCTTCCATGAACCCGGCGCTGAAATCACCGCGGGTGATCAACGACGACTGGTTTGCGTGGGCCGGCTTTGTGAACAGAAGGGGCAGCTGCTCCTGATCGAGGCGGCCCGGCTGCTGACCGAGCGCGGGATAACGTTCGAGCTGGTGCTCGCCGGCGATGGCGAAATGCGCGGCGAGATCGAGACGCTCATCGCAAAATACGGCCTCGCGGCCGTCGTGCGAATAACCGGCTGGATCAGCAGCGACGAGGTTCGCAACGAACTCCTCGCCGCGCGGGCGCTGGTATTGCCGAGCTTCGCCGAGGGACTTCCGGTCGTCCTCATGGAAGCCATGGCGCTGCGCCGGCCCGTCATTACGACATTCGTCGCCGGCATCCCCGAACTGGTCGAACATGGCAAGCACGGCTGGCTGGTTGCCGCCGGCGACGTCGAGGGTTTGGCCGCGGCGATGGCGGAATGTCTCGGCGCTGCGCCGGCTGCCATCACACGAATGGGCGAGGATGCCCGCCAACGTGTTTTGCAACGTCATGATGCGAACAAGGAAGCGGCTAAACTCGCTGCGCTGATTGAAGCCAGGCCGGGTAGTTAGATCGGCCGGCAGCCCGGCTGCGCCAGACCTCATGCTTCAAGGAGTCCAGATGAGGACATCGACTTCTCTACTAGCCGCTGTGATCGCTATCGGCGCGATTGAGCCGGCCGTCAGCCAGGTCAACATGCAGTACAGCGGCCGATACGGCGGACAGTACGCAGGCCAGTATGGCGGGCGGTTCAGCGGACAATACAGCGGGCAGTATTACGGACGCGGCAGCAGCGACCAGACCGCCTCGCCGAACAGGCTGGACCGTAAGCTCGACATCATCGGTTATCCGGTCAATTCCGGCGCGTGCGGGCAGCTGCACTATCCGCCGCCCGGAACGGACTATGTGATGCACGACAGTCGGGGACGGCGCTGTTTCTAGCGCGACGCCGGCAGTATCGCGCGCGTTCAGGCGGCTGCGACGCGGCGCGCTGACCATCGAGCGCCGTAAACGCCAATTCCGAAGAAGCCAAGCACCAGCATGACCCATGTTGCGGGCTCCGGGATGGCAGACACCGACGCGCCGAATTTGAGTTCGTTGATGTTCAACGCAGTATCTGACGATGTCAGCAAAATCGTATTGAACGGATTGTTGTCGACGACGCCAAAAAAGCCCTTCAGATCATACGCATTTGCCCCGCTACCGAGCGTTGACGTCTCGCCATTGGAGAGCGTGAACGTTACGTTGGATCCGAAGAACGTATCGAAATTCAACGCGAAGCTCTTCACCGGGGCCGCGAGCGTAATCAGGATATTCGCCAACAAGTCTGTGCTCTGGCCCTGCGAAGACAAAACCGGCAACGGACCATTGGATCCTGAATAGGTTGGCCCAACGTTGAAGAAGTTACCGTCGCCTAGCAGGGCTGAGGTTGAAAAAGTCACCCCACCGTAGTTGACCGAAGCGTTTCCCGTTCCGAAGTACTGGAATCCAGATATTAGATTAGGCGGACTATCCGGGTCGACGACGTTTGGCACCGGTTCAGGAATTGCAAGGCTTGTGAAGCCCGACACCGCTCCGTTCCACGAAGTAAAGTCCGTGTAGAAAACCGCGGCAGCGCCCGCGTTCCCAGCGCCAGCAACCAAGAGTGTCACCGCCAACGCAGCAGCGCTCGTCTTCATAAACATGAAGGGTTCCGATTTTTATTGTGTGAAGAACGAACGCGGCACTGATTCGCTGTTGCGATATTAGCGGAAACGTGCGGCTACCGAAAAGAAATTAAGTCATAATTGGGATTACTTTGCCGCACCGCCGGCATTTATTTCGGCTTGGTCCAATCGCTTGCCGGACGGGCTGCACCGCTAAGCGCCCCGCCACAGGACTCCCGAAAAATTCTCAGGCCGCCGTCGCCGGCGCTGCGGGCTTTCGGACACGGCGCACCAGCGCAAAACAAAGGCCCAGAAAGACATCAAACAGGAACATCAGAACAACCGCGACCACGAAAAGGCCGATGCCGGTCAGGTCGTGCAGAATGCCATCGAGCATGTCCGGCCCGAGGTAATAGGCGATCAGGACCAACGCGAAGACGCGAAAGAAATTAGCGATGATCGTGATCGGTATGATCGCCGCGAGGAGCAAGAGGCTGCGGATTTTCTCCTGCCAACGAAACGCATAGGCGTAGAAAACGCCGATCGCGGACAATGCAAAAATCGAATTCATTCCGGAACAGGCGTCCTTTACCAGGAGCTGATAGGTTCCGATCATGATCATGACGCCGTTCTGGGCAACCGGATAACCCGTCGCATAGAGCACATTGGTCACGACGTTCGAAATGAATACCTTCAGCGGGACCGTGAGGGCATCGACCAGCCAGTCTGGCATCGGCACGGCAAAGATCAGGAAACCGATCGGAAACGCGAGGACGCGCAACGTCGGCCAACCGGCCGAGATCAGCACACATCCGATGATGACGGGGATCACGGAAAACGTTTCGAAGGTGACCAGCCCCTGCTGGATCCTGGCCAGATAGAGGATGACCAGGCCGCCGAGGAGAGCGATCCATCCCATGATGGGAGCCGGAGAAATTTCGACGGCCCGCAATTTTTCGCGCGATTGCCAGGTCAGCCAGAGCGAGGCCGCGATGATGAGCGGACCGTGCCCTTCCTGTTCGGTCTGCCAGGGCCCATCGATGAGACCGAGTACGGTCTGGGCGTAGGCAGCGATGACCGAGGCGCCAAGCAGCGCCGGCCACAGAAAAGGGACGAGGAAACCCGCCTTCGCCGATGGCATTGCTTGCGAATATGTCATTCAAAAACCAACAGGTTACAATCCCAGCTTACCGATAGCATCGAATGGAACAAGCCATTCATCGCCGCGCCATCAAAACCGCGTAACCGGCGCCAGCGAGTATCAGGATCAGCGCTAGGTAGAACGACCCGGCGTTGCCGACCTGGTTGGCGACGGCGAATACGATGGCGGCCAGCATGAAGTGCAGCAAGGTTCGATTGTCGCGCGCGGTGAACAGGAAAAACGCGATCACCAGCGCAACAAAGCAGGTAACGGTCAACACATCAAAAAGCGTCGTCATTTCATGTCGATATGGCTTGAGAAACCTTGTTGCGGCAGCGCGGCCTGCGCTCAGTTTTTCTTGCCGTCTCCCGGCTGCATGATCTTGGCGTAGTCGCCTTCGTACTTCGCTTCGAGGCTTGCAGAATAGGCCGCAAGCCCCTGCTCGGCCTTGATCGCGTCCGCGCGCATCAACTGCCGGGCCAGGTTGGCCGCAGCCTCGCCTTCGAGCGGACGCCGCTCTTCACCCTTGACCTTGAAGAACACGCCGTTCGGACCAGATCGCACGAAGAACACGTCGTCCACCTTCTTGGCTTCGATCAAGCCGTAAAACTCCGGCGGCAAATCGCCGCTGTTCAGTGCGCCCATTTGCCGGCCATGAGGGATACCAGCCTCGGTGAGCTTCTGGTCGATTTCGTCGAGCGACTTCGCGTCCTTGTTGGCTTCGATGAAGGACTGGGTCGTCGGCCCGAACGGGAATGCGATCTGTTCGACGCTGAGCAGTTTTCCCGCGGCGAATTTCGCAGGGTTGTTGGCCATGTACTTGTCGACGTCTGCCTTGCCCGGCGCCTTGGCCGCCGCCGTTCGTTGCAGATAGGCGTTCTCGAGAATCTGTTCGCGCGACCTCAGGATGTCCAGCAGCACGCCCGGCTCACGATCGAGCTTCGCCGCCATGGCCTGGCGGAGCAGATACTTGCGCACGACCAAGTCGCCCAGCACGCGCTTGACGATTTCGGGATCCTTCTGCTTGTCGGGCGTCACGTTCGCCCACCGAAATTCGTTCTCGAGATCCTGGATGGTCACGACTTCATCGCCGACACGCGCAACGACCTGCCCTTTGGTGGCCGCCGCCTGCTCTTTCTTCCCGCACCCCGCCAAGGCGACCCCACCGCAAGCCAGCAGAAGAGCAAGCCGGATGATCTTGATGGACATACCCTTCATCTGGGAACTCCGTGCATCCAATGGGCTGAGAAGCGTATACAACGGGCTGGCCGCGCCTTGCTGCCCGAAATGCCTAGCCGGCCGGCCGGTCCGGGTCGAGCTGCCAACCCGCTTTTTTACTGTCATTTCCGCTATTTATGTTAATTTTGCAAGGCCGCCAATTATCTCTATCTTTTGACTGCAAACAGCCCGTTGGACGTATATCCTGCTTGAAACAGCCGATGCAATTAACTCTCGCAGATTGTGCGTGGCCTCAGTGAAATACCCTCGAATTCATATCATATTGGCATGCATCGCCATCGTTGGGTGCGCCGTGCTCGCGACCGTATTGGCGCCCCGTCAGTTGATGGCCCGCACCGCGGCTTCCCCCAGTCTTGAAACCGTCATTCCCCGGCAGTTCGGAACATGGACGCTGGTTCCCGAAATCAGCCCGGTTCGGCCGGCCGATCCGGATGCGTATGTCCAGCCCGATCCGTTCGCCGGAAAGATCTACAGCCAGGAGGTCGGCCGGGGTTATTCCGACGGACACGGCAACATCGTCATGCTGATGGTCGCCTACGGTCCGGTGCAGAACTATCGGCTGAAATCACACCGCCCGGAGATCTGCTACACAGCCAACGGCTTCCGGATCTCGGACAAGGCCGAAGCCGCGATCAATTATCGCAACGGCTCCCAGCCCATCAAGATGACCAGATTGATTGCGGCGAGAGAGTCGCGCTTCGAGCCGGTCACCTACTGGCTGCGGATCGGTAACGACATCGCCAATGGCGTCGTCGATCATCAGCTCAGCCGGCTGAAATATGGCCTGCGCGGGATCATTCCCGACGGCGCGCTGATCCGGGTCTCCACCGTCGGTCTGCCGAAGGACGTATCGTTCAAGCTGCAGGATCAATTCATCCGTGATCTGCTCGCCGCCATCCCGCCGCAGGAGCTCAAATTCTTTACCGGCGCGGGTTGAAGCTGGCAGACGAGCTTGCAAACCGGCAGGTGATGTTGGCATTGGCCCGATTTGTTACGAATTCGGTACGGACGCCCGCCTTTAGGGTTGCGCTTGCTCTGGCGATAATGTGGCAGCCGGCTTGCGCACAAAGCGCTGACGACACGCTGCTGCCCTATGCGGTGAGCATCCATCAAACGCCAATGCAGAGCTGGGGACCCGGATCCGGCATTTATCTCGGAAAAGGCCTCTTCATTACGGCAGCGCACGTCGCAGGCCGCACCTGGCTGACACGACCGAAGATCGCAATTGCGGGATTCGAATACCCCACGCATGTCGTCAAGGAAGGCAGTTTGGAGGGAACCGATCTCACCCTGCTATCCGTTGAGGAAACGCTTCTTCCGGTACGCTTGCGCCTTCGCCGAAACTCGATCTGCACCGAGCCGCCCAGACCGGGACAGGAGGTCGTGACCATTGTGCCGGGGTCTGCGGTGCGCTCCCACATCCTGGCGCCCGATCGACTCCCGGCAGGAACCCGCAACAAGTTCAGTACGGTGATCGCCGACGTAGCCCGCACGGGCAATTCCGGATCGGGGGTTTTTGATGTCAAACGCAAATGTCTCCTGGGAATAATGAGCCGAAAGATATCGCAGTCGCAAACCCGCCCCGATACCGGAAAATCGGAAACCCGCGACATTGCAAAATATTTCGTGCCGGCGGCGGAAATCGCAGCGTTCCTGCCGGCAGATCGGCGCTTTTAGAGGCTGCTAATAGTAGCCGTAATACGATCCGACGCTCTCGGTGGCCTTGTTGACGACGACACGCACCACCGGACTGCGCCGAAGGTGCTTCTGGCACTCCTTGACGTCGGCCACGGATGTGCTGCCGATGCCGGCGACGAGCAAGGTCGCGTCGATCCGGGGCAAGATTGAAATCACGTCGTCGCCGAGCAGCATCGGCGGAAGGTCAAAGATGACGATGCGCGACCGGAAGTCCCGCTTGATGGTCTGGAGCAGCGCCCCCATCGTCTGAGAGGCCATCCATTCCGAGGAGTTAGCCGAGACCGATCCGGGCAGCACCAGAATGCCATTCGGGCCGATGTTGGCCTGCACAACCGCGGAAGAAAGTGGGGCCCGTCCTTCCAGCACGCTGAGGACGCCACCATTGTCGCCGAGGCCCAGGTATTTTCCGACCGTGGGCCTGCGCAAATCAAGATCCACCAACAGGACCGACCGCTGCGGCAGACGGGAAATGCTCAGCGCGAGATTGCAGGAAGTCACCGTTTTTCCGCACCCCGCGGTCGGCGAAGTCACGGCCAGAAACTGCCAGCTCTTTTTGTCCATCTCCTGCAGCACCTGGGTGCGCAGCATGTCGTAGTAGCGCCCGTTCGGACTTGATGTGCCATGAGCAACGATTCGATGGGCTTCGAGATGGTCTGGCCTGAGGCGGACTTCCTGGAACGGCGATTCGGCTGAGCGCTGCGATGGTCCTTCGGCGGCCAGCGGAGAACCGCCCAACGTCGCCGGGCGGTGAACTCCCTCCGCCGCCCGCGCGAGTTCGACAGCCTGCTTTATGGGATCCACTGCGCGTCTCCGCGAATCATCGAAACAGCCCCACCTTGGCCTTGGCGATCATCAGGTCAAGTGGTGGAAGGAAAAGGTAGACGACCACCAGCAGTCCCACCGCAACCAGCGCGATGGCCCCCAGACCGACCAGTATCCGTCGCCTCCTCGTCCGCGTTTCAGCAGCTGTGCTGATGTAGGGGATTGAAATGATCAACTGGCCGTCGACAACAGACAATAGATCGTTGCTCCGGCGGATTCCCTTGTCCAACAGTTCCATCAGCACTGCCAGCCCCGCGCCGCCAAAGAGCGCGGCGGCGAAAGCCATCGCAAGGACTTTCAGCCGGTTGGGCTTGACCGGATCTTGAGGAGCCGTCGGCTGCTCGATGATCTCGAGTTTCTCCGACTGCTGGTCCTTTTCAAGATTTTCGCCAAGCCGTGCCGCCGCCAATTTGGCTGACGCAGCGTCGAGGCTCTTTTGCAGACTCTCTTGTTGGGCGACCATCACCTCGAGGCTGGCAACGGTCGCGGCGTCATTGGTGGCGACCGGCGCAGCCGCGACCTTCTCCAACGCTTCGATCTGCTTCTTCAGCGACTGGATCAAAGGATGCCGCTCCGAGTAGAGCGCGCCCTTCTGGATCAGTTCGGACTTGAGCTGGGTAAGCGTCGACGTCGACTGGTCAGCGCCGTTCGACGACGCCGGCCTGCCTTGTGTGATACGCAGTTGTGCGATCTTCGCATCGAGCGCGGAGTTCTCGGCCTGCAGTCTCTGTACTTCCCGCCCCAGGAACTTCGTCGTGTCAGTGGCACGGCTGGTCCGATCGCGAAGATCCTCGTTCAGGATCCGCGTCATCAACTCGTTGGCGACCTGAGCGGCAATTGCAGCATTGCTGTATTCGAACCCGACCGAAAAGACGATGGTGGGATTCTCAGCGCGCGTCCGCTGCTTGAAGTCGATTTGAAGGTCGACCGGAGCGATTTTGGTGTGCTTCTTGACCTCCGCAACGATCTCGGTCGGCGACATCAACGTACGCTTGTCCGGGAACAATCTGAACTTGTCGGCGATCGCGATCAGATTGTCCCGCGTCATCGTCCGCTGCTGGATGACTTGAATACGCTCCTGCGCAGCGCTGGTGACCGTGGGCCGCACCAGTTCGGACGGTATCTGCTGCGATTGAACAAGGATCCGCCCCTCGGAAAGATAGGTCGGAGGCCACAGCACAGCCGCCGCGGCGCCCGCGGCAAGGATCGTGACGAAAGGCAACATGAAATAGACCCAGCGCCGCTGGATCACTTCCCAATAGAAAGCAGGCTGCAACAGATAGCTGCGGTCCTCTTGCAGAGGCTGGAAATCGTCCTCAAATTCAACCTTTTGCAGCATGTATCGTCCGAGCGTATGTTCGCGAGCCTGCTAGGCTGATTGTACTGCGAAATGAGCGGTGGCGCCTTGCTACCGTCTGCAATCTAGCATCGATCTTGCCGGGATTTAATGAATAGTTGGTCAGGTCTGGCCTTTCAAACTTCAATCTTAATCGAGGTTCCGCCGGCAACTGCCTTGTCGAATTTACGTAGATCAAAGAAATGCGTTGAGGGAAGCGGGTCAATCCTTCGAAGTACGCTATAAGCGTCTGTAGCCGGGCTAAGGAAGTTCAATGTACGAGGCATTTTATCAGCTGCGGGAGAAACCTTTTTCAATACTCCCCGACCCCGACCTGATCTACTGGGGCAAAATGCATTCGATGGCGTTCACGATGCTGGAGTTCGGCGTCATGAACAACGCCGGCTTCACCGTCATTACAGGTGAAATAGGCTCCGGCAAGACCACCCTGGTACGGCATCTGCTCAAGAAGGTCAGCCCGGCGATCACCATCGGCCTGATCTCGAATTCCCCGCAGGGCCGGCAGGAATTGCTGCAGTGGATCCTGATGTCGCTCGGCCAATCGTTCGACGGGGACTATCCTATTCTTTTCAAGAAGTTGCAAGATTTTCTATATGGTCAATTCGCCAATGGAAGACGAACCATACTCATCATCGACGAGGCGCAGAATCTGGAGCCGGCAGCGCTCGAACATTTGCGCATGATTTCAAACATTAACGCGGACAAGTTCCAGATCCTGCAGCTGATTCTGGTTGGACAGCCGCAGCTCCGCGATCTGTTGCTGGAGCCTGGCCTGCACCAGTTCGCGCAGCGAATCTCTTCCGACTTCCACCTTCGCCCGCTCGATGACCGCGAAGTGGCCAACTATATCGCGTTCAGGCTTCAGGCAGTGGGTGCCCGCCGCCCCCTGTTCACCCAGGAAGCCTGCGCGCTGATCTCGTCCGCGAGCGGCGGAATCCCGCGAATGATTAACGTCCTGTGCGATACTGCGCTGGTTTATGGCTTTGCGAACGACCAACGGGTGATTTCGGACGGCATCGTTCGGGATGTTATTGCGGATAAGCAACAGTATAGTATTTTTCCCGTTAAAAAATTCTCGCGGGTTCCCTAAGCCCTTGTATTCAATTAGCTTCCCCCATGGCTAAATGATGGCTGCATGGGTGGGAAAAAATCCCCACATGCTGGCTTAAATGTGTTTCGTTTGCGGGCTTTAAGGGGATATGGACATGCGAATCTTGCTGGCACTGCTGTGCGTGGCCTTTCTGGCCCCGGGGGTGGCAAAAGCGCAGCCTTTGAAATCGGGCGACAGCCTGAGCATTTCGGTCCTGCAGGATCCCAAGCTTGACCGGACGGTGGTCGTCGACCCCTCGGGCGAGATCGCGTTTCCTTTGGCAGGCCATATCCGGGCACGAGGGCTGACCCCACTGGCTCTTGAGAATATTCTCAAGAGCAGGCTGAAGAACAACTACAAGGACGATAATCTGGACGTTACGGTTGCTGTCCTGGCCGCTCCCAAGGAGATTCCCGAGGACGACCTCAAGCCGAAGATTTTCATCACCGGTGAGATCGTGAAGCCGGGCTCCTATGTCGTCAGGCAGAAAACGACCTTGATGCAGGCGATCGCCCTTGCTGGCGGCATCGGACCTTTTGCCGCGAAGAACCGTATCCAGGTGCGGCGAAAGGGCCCCGGCGGCGATGAGACGATTTTCATGTTCAACTACCGCGCTTACGAAGCCGGTAACGACCTGGAGGGTAACATCACCCTGCGGGCCGGCGATGTGATTATGGTTCCGGAACGGCGTTTGTTTGAGTGAGGTCTGACGGCGGGGCGAGAAGCAACGTGAAGAGAGCTGCCGTAGCAGTCTCGGTGTGCTTTGCCATGGCGCCGTCCGTGGCCTTTGCGTTTGACTGGTCGATAAAGGCCAGCGAGACCGAAACCGTCGAACTGAACAGCAACCAATACCTGCGCAACTCGCCTGCGGGTTCGGTGGGATCGTACACGACACTCAATGCGGACGCACAGGCGCGCACGCCGACCAGTAAGTTCAATGTCGTCGCCGACGGCACCTACAGAAAATATTGGGGTCCGGGCGCCGCCGGAACCGCGTCGGAATTCTTGAACTATGGATTCAAGACGCGGTACGAGGTTCAGGAAAAGAACAAATTCGACAGGGAGTATGTCGAGGCGAGTTGGCGACAACAGAGCACCTCGCTCGCACTGCTCAACGAACTCGGCGTTACCTTACCAGTCTCGGGCTTTATCAATCGGCTTACCGCATCGGGCGGAATCGACCGTTCGATCACCGCTATCGATACGGTCTCGCTGTTGGCCACGTCCACCCGCACCACCTACGAGCCGTCGAGCGGCGGCTTGCCGTTTACGGATACACTTGCACGAGGCAATTGGCGGCGTTCGCTGAATTCGGTGACAGCGATCAACCTGTCCTCCGAATATCAACTGCTCGAATACGGCAACACGTTCAACACGCAGGTGCAGATTTTTCGCGAGCAGGCCGGGTTCGACGCCACTTTGTCGCCGCTGCTTTCCTTTCGCGCCAACGCGGGCGCGGTCTATATCGTGACGGATCGAGGGGTTTCGAGTTCTACATTCGGAGGCGTGACATCCGCCATACCCGTGTCAAGCACAGCAGCCGACTGGATTGGCGACGCCGTCCTGACTTATCGCATGCTGAAAAGCACGACGTTGTCCCTCACCGTCAGCAAATCGGTTGGACCGAGCATTGTCGGCTCTTTGTTTAAGCGGGATTCGATCACGGCATCGCTCATCCACAACCTCAACTCCCGCTCCACACTTTCCTTCTCGACGAGCGCCAACCGGCAGATCTCGAGCACAACGACGGATTTCGCTTCGGCGTCGGCGACCTATAGCTACAATCTGACCCGCGAATGGCTGACGTCGCTCACCTACCGATACCTGCATCGGTTTGCGAGCACCGGAGGCGCCACGATCATTGATCCGGTTACTGGCACACCAACCGTTTCCGGTACCGGCCCCGCGGACTCCCACAGCCTGATGTTCGTCGCCACGCACAACTGGACGGTGCTGCCGTCGGGGAATTAGCACAGGTAGGGACTTTCCCCACGTCGTCAGGCTGGTTCAGTCATCGATTGAGCAGCATCGCCAGGCAAAAGCCTGGGCCTTCGCCTGGAGACGAAAACTCGCGCTTCATTTCATCACGGAACGAATGCTGTTCTTGAGCGGCGTTCCTTCCGGCTCCAGCGAAAATGCGGTCTTGAAGCGCTCCGCCGCCTTTTGGGTTTGTCCGTCAGCCGCGTAGCTCATGCCGAGGTGATAGTGAACCGCCGAGAGGCTCGCCATCGCCGCCGCAGCCGCCTCGAGCGTGGTGATCGCTCCCTTGACATCGCCACGCTTGTACTGAGCCCATCCCAACGTATCCTGAAACTGCGGTACGTTGGAGCCCTTGAGCTTGTCTGACAGTTCGAACGCACGCTCCAAGCTCGGCTTGTCGCTCCGGTTATCCAATAGCAAGCTGACGAGATTGTTGATCGCAACGAGGGAATTCGGCTGGTCCTGCAGAATGGCTTCGTACTGGGATATTGCCGCGTCGTTATTTCCCCGCGTGATCTGCAGGCCGGCCAGCGAGAGACGAAACGCTACATTGCCCGGCAACTCCGCAAGTCCGGCCTTCAGTATCTTGTCGGCCGCATCGTAATTCTTGCTCTGCACGTAAAATTCGTTCAGCGCATTGTAACCCGCCGGCTCCTTGGGTTGCTGCTCGACGGCCTTCTTGAAGCTCCGCAACGCCTCATCGTTTTTCTTTTCCGCCAATTTGGCCTGTCCAAGAAAAACCAGAAGCTGCGCATTGGACGGGAATTTGTCGCTGATAGTCTGCAGCAGGGCTGATGCCTTGTCCGGCTTGCCCTGCTTCAAATAGGCCGAGGCAAGCGCAAGCGCAGGCTGCGGTGCGTCGGGCCCCGCCTTGTGCGCGGCCTCCAGCGCCGCGACGCTTTCGTCGATCTTGTTCTGGCCGGCGAGCGCTGCGGCGCGAATCTGCTCCGCAACCACCCGGCCCTGATCGACCCGCCCGATCGCGTCCGCGATCGCCAGGGCGCCCGACCAGTTCTGCCGGCTCAACTTGATCTGCGCAAGCGACGACCAGATCTGGAGATTGCCGGAATTGCGATTGGCCGCATCCGTCAGAATCTCTTCGGCACGAGCCAACTCGCCCTTGCGCTGCAAGAACGCGACGTATCGGAGAACGACATCGGGATTAGCGTTGGATGATTTCAACGCATCGGCGTATTGACGGTCGGCCAACTCGGCCTTTCCGCTGCGTTCATACGCCACTGCCATCAGCGACAGCAATTCAACTGACTTCGGCTGGTCATTGAGCGCCTCACGCAAATCGGAAATGGCGCTGTCGAACTGCCCTTTATCCACGCTCAGGGCGGCGCGCAGCCGCAGTGCGCCGCTGTTTCGGCGGTCTTTCGAGAGTACATCCGCGATCAAGGGCTCGGCAGCCGCCCTGTCATTCTTTGCGATATGGACCTCCGCAAGCTTGACCTGGGCGGCGAGCTTCTTGTCGGGGGTGGCAGCAGTTTCGATCAACTTCTGCAGAGCCTGCACGGCGGCGCCCGCCCGGTTCTGCCCAACATCCAGCTCGGCCAACGCGATCTGGTAGTCGAAATCATTGCCGCCGGCCTTGATCCGCGCTTCCAACTCGGCCCTGCCGGCATCAGCCCCCTTCGTGGCAATCAGGAAACGAACCAGGTCGAGACCGATCTTGCTGTCAGCCGGGTTGGCTTCGGCCCTCGCCCGAAATTCCTTCTCGGCCTCGACGAACTTCCGTTGTCCGAGGAGAAGCTGCAGGAGCTGGGCGCGGTATGCTCCTTCCTGAGGATTTTGCTCGATCAGCTTGCGCAACAGTTCTTCGGCCTTCGCCAGGTCCTTCTTGCGCGTATACGCATCGATCTTCTGCAACGTAATGCGCGTTTCATCCCTGGACGCGGCTGGCACCGTATCCAGAAGTTTCAAGGCGCCATCCAGATCGCCATCGGCAACCTTTTTCGAGGCAAGCAACGAGATCGCGTCGACGTTGGTCGCATCGATCTCATAGGCGCGCTGCGCTTCGCGGACCGCCCCGGCATTGTCGTTTGTTCGCAGCAGAATGATGGCCCGCAGCGCATGAAGCTCCGCGTTCGGCTTGTCGCCCTCGTTCGCGGCATCGACAACGCGAAGCGCGGCCTCGGCGGCCCCACCGCCGACCATCATTCGCGCAAGTTTCAATCGCGCATTCAGATCGTTAGGATCCAGTTCGACGATGCGACGCAAATCCAGGAAAAGCGACGTTGCCTTGGTTCGTTCATCGATCCCGGCGAGCGCCCGCCAGACTTCGACTTTGTCGCTCTTGTACTTCACGGCCTTGAGCAACTCCTTGCGCGCCTCGAGGTCGTCCTTCTTTTCGATAAGAGCCATTCCGCTCTCATAGTAACCTTGCGCGCGCTCCTCCGGGGATCCGCAACCCGCGACAAACATCACGAACAGGAGCGCAAGTCCGCGGCGAACATGTCCGCGGCGAACGTGCGAAATCTGACCGGCTGGCTGCTTCATATTTGACCCTGAATGAATGTCGCACGGCCGACCTCGGCCGGGTAATGATGGTATTTTCTCCGCTATCACACTTCAGGTGACAGGAGGAATTCAAATCTGTTGAGGCGGAATATCCGCCGCAGACGGGCGGTCGCGCCGGTAAAGAGCAGTTCCTGTCCACGACCGGCCAATTGCTTTCGCACCATCAGGAACAAGCCGAAAAACCTCGCATCGATGTACTGCGTATTGGAAACGTCGATGATCAACCTTTTGTCGCTATCCAGCGCGTCCCGAAGTTGTTCGATCGCGCCGTCGGCATGCGTGGCCACCGCGGCCCCGACCAGGGCGATCGTCACGGAAGCGTGATCTTCGCGTCGTACGATCGAGAGTTCTTGCAGGCTTCGCAGACCGCGCGCGCTCAGCATTAACGGCAGCACGGAAGTCGCCAGCAGTGCGAGCAAGGCCTTGCCGTCGCTCCAATAGCGACGCCAGAGATAGGGCTCTTCCTTGATACGCCACAGCCATTCAAACCCGGTGCTGCGGAGCATCGGCGGCGCGCGCCGGACGGTCCCGGCCTCGAAATTGATGGTGGCCCCGAACTGGGCACGAATAGGCGGGCGCAGCTGCCAGTGGTTGCGCAGCAACCAGGCCTGCGCCTTCTCCGCGCCGAAAAATACCGCGATTAAATCCGCGCCACTCGCATTTATTTGATCGATAATGTCGGGCGAACTCATTTCTTCAATGGTGCCAAAACCCGGATTGAGTTCGCCAACGCATTCCAGCCCGCTCCTTTCGGCGTTCAGCTTGGCGCCAACCGCCGCCGCCAGCCCTTCGGCGCCACCCAGCAGGAACACCCGCAGCCGGCTGCCGGCCGCATTGGCCGATTTGAGCCGGCCAAACAGGTCGCTGCCGGCGATTCTTTCACGGATCGGAATGCGCAGCAGCTTGGCGAGCCAGATCAGCGGCATGCCGTCGGCGAGGCACAGATCGCTCTGCAACATGGATTCCCGGAACGGGCCGCTGATCTGGCTCCTGACGAGGAAATTGACGTTGGGCGTCGAAATCAGGAACGGCGCGCCGGCATTCCTCGCGAGTTCCATCGCCTGTAGCAGCGAGGGAAAATCGAGCGCGTCCACGGGAATGCCGAGCAGGCCATAGACGTTGCGGGAAAGGTCAGCCGAAGTGACGCATTCCGATCGCGGGTCGGCGGTTGGTCCGGCGAAGTCGGACGAGGCCGGCGGAGCACGCAACGTCTTCAACATGAAAGCCCCACGAACTTCGACGTTCCGCCCCCGGACACCACGGGCGATCCCCGCCGAATGATTAGCGAGAGGTAAGCGATCTACTACGAAATCCCGGTTGGCGAAATCGATTTAATATACGTGATTAATTGCAGGCCTTCTTCCCACGAACCCGGCCCTCCGCTATTGGGGTTCGTTCCGGGACAGGGAATGCGTAGTGGATCAGGCTATCGGACAGATCAGCGCCGAGGTTCCCGACTGGAGTCGGGAACGCCCCCGGCAATTCTGGGATCCGGGCCGCAAGCTGTTGCGGACGGTTCGCCGCTACCAGGTCTGGCGGGCGCGTGGCGGCGTCTTGGGGACGCTGTGCTGCAAGTTCATCGCGCTGCGCCATCGCTTCTGGAGCGTGGTGACGGGGGCGGAGATCCCGTTGACCTGTCAGATCGGCGGCGGGCTGCTGGTTCCCCACCCCAACGGCATCGTCATTCATCCGGACGCCAGGATCGGGGTGAATTGCCTGATTTTCCACCAGGTCACCCTTGGCAGCCGCGGCCATGGCGGGGTTCCGGAGATTGGCGGGCACGTCGATATCGGCGCCGGGGCCAAAATCCTGGGGCCGGTCCGGATCGGGGCGCATGCGCGGATCGGGGCGAACGCGGTGGTGATTGCCGACGTCGCGGCGTATGGGGTGGCGACGGGCATTCACCGCGCGGCCGGACAGCCGAACGGGGTGACGGGGGTGAAGTCGTTCGGCGGGTTGATGAATTTCTCGTTTCGTGGGACGTTTATTGGTATTCGGTTGCATAAACATGAAGTACAACTATAAATTGTTCAACCGACGCGGAGCGCATCCGGCCTGGGCCAGATCCGCAACCAATCTCGCGACGGGGAGCAGCGCCTGATCATGGCCAAATCGATCTTTGAAGCCTTCAGCCGCGTCGAGATCATTCACCTGGCAGAACGCCGCGACAGGTATGAGTCTCTCCGCCAGGAACTGTCACGATTTGGCTTTCCGATCGAGCGGGCCAATATTCCGGACGCACCGAAGCCGGAGGATGCCAACGGATTTCCGTCGCGGGGCGTCTACGGAAACTTCCTCAGCCATCTCGATATCATTCGCAGGGCGGAAGCCGACGGCCTGGAATCGGTCCTGGTGCTGGAAGATGACGCCATCTTCAGAACGGCGATCGGCTCCCGCGGATCCGAAATCGCCGAGACCATCCGGACGCTCGACTGGGACATCCTCTATCTTGGCCATTCCCTGCGGCATCCTCCGCCCGCCGAGAATGGCTTTGTCGCCTATTCAGGTGCATTCTACTGGGCTCACTGTTACGCCGTGAGGGTCAGAGCCATTGCCAGGCTCGCGCGATTTCTCGAGTCCGTAACCGAGCGGCCGGCCGGACACCCGCTGGGCGGCAGGATGTATATCGACGGAGCGTTCACGTTGTTTCGACAACAAAACCCGGACCTCAAATTCCTGATATCGTCTCCCCGGCTATCGATCCAGCGCGGTTCTGAAAGTTCGCTCGGAAAGCCCACCGGGTTCGGACGCCTGCCGTTTATTTCCGCCATCCGATCGACGCGCGACGAACTCTGGCGCCATGGGCTGATCAGCGGCGGGCCGCATTGAACCAGCACAGCAAACCCACAGCCGGAAGCCGGCCGGCGGAACCGCATCGAAATGTTTGAAAATATCCGAGCCGATTTCAACGCCCATGGCCGCGACGCCGGCGCGCAGGGCTTTTGGGCCATGGTGATCTATCGGTTCGGCCGCTGGCGCTACGGCGTGCGCCCGGCCCTGCTGCGGAAGCTGTTGTCGCTGATCTACAAGGTGCTCTACAAGATCATTCAGATCGTCACCGGCATCGAGCTGCCCTGCGAAGCGACCGTGGGCCGCAACTTCGTCATCGATCATTTCGGCGGCATCATCGTCAGCGGCTATGCCCGCTTCGGCGACAATTGCCGGATCCGCAACGGCGTGGTCGTCGGGCTGCGGCGGGTCGAGGAGCCGGCCGCGCCCGTGATCGGAAACAATGTCGACATCGGTGCGGGCGCCAAGGTGCTGGGTCCGATCCGGATCGGCGACAATTCGATCATCGGCGCCAACGCGGTCGTGATCGAGGATGTTCCGGAAAACAGCATCGCGATCGGCGTGCCCGCCATCGTCAAGCCGCGCCGCCAGCCATCGGAAGCAGGTCCCACCCGTGACGCCGGCTGAAACGCCCTCCCCTTACGGCGTGGTGGCGATCGGCCGCAATGAAGGCGAGCGCCTCCAGCAATGCCTGACCTCCGCGCCGGGCGCCGACGCCATCGTGTATGTCGATTCCGGCTCGACCGACGGCTCGGTCGCCTGGGCGAAGAGCCGCGGTGTCGACGTCGTCGAACTGGACCTGAAGAACGGCTTCACCGCCGCGCGGGCACGCAATGCCGGCTTTCGCCGGCTGATGGAACTGCGGCCCGATCTGGCGTACGTGCAATTTGTCGACGGCGATTGCGAACTGATGCGGCACTGGCCCGGGCGTGCCATGGCGTTCCTCGATCGACACCCCGAGGCTTGCGCCACTTTCGGCCGGCGGCGCGAGCGTCATCCCGAGCACTCGATTTACAATCGGATCTGCGATGCGGAATGGAATGTACCGCCCGGGCCAGTACGGTCCTGCGGCGGCGACGTGATGATGCGGGCCGCCGCGCTGCATGGCGTCGGCGGCTACCGCGAGGACTTCATCGCCGGCGAAGAACCGGAACTGTGCGTGCGGCTGCGCGCGGCCGGATGGTCGATCTGGCGGATCGATGAGGAAATGACGCTGCATGACGCCGCGATGACGCGGCTCGGCCAATGGTGGCGCCGCAACGTTCGCAGCGGCTACGCCTTTGCGATGGGGCGCCATGTCCATGGCGCACCGCCGGAACGGCTGTGGGTTTGGGAGAGCCGGCGGGCGCTGATCTGGGGCATTGGAATTCCCCTGCTCGCTTGCGCCGGCACCGTGTTGTTAGGTCCGCCCGGTCTTGCAATATTGCTGATCTATCCGGTGCAGCTGCTGCGCCGTATCCCGCGGCAGCCGGGCGCGGGAAGTGACCGGGTGAAGCTCGCGTTCTTTGAGGTGCTGGCACGGTTTGCCGAGGCCTTCGGGCAGATGAAATTTGCAGTCGATGCACGCACGGGAATGAAAACGAAAATCATCGAGTACAAATGAGAGGTCCGAGCCCGCCAGCACGAGACCATGAAGGGGCGCATCCGCCTGGAAGGCAACTTTTAACATAACGATCGCGGGTTTTGATCTTGCAACGACAGCAAAGTAATCTCCGGCCAGTCCGAATTTTCGCGGCCTTGGGACCAGGCGACATCGTCGGAGCGCATCGCGAAAGCCTGCTCCGGGGGGCCGCAGCGACGACGAGCCTCGCCTTCTCCGAGCAGCTATTCAACTACTGCAAAGCTGTGGCGACCCCCCTGCTCGCCATCTCTTCCCACCCGCGCGCCGACACCGTTCAGGATGGACCGATCCAGGCCGAGAACCGGCAAAAATCGAACCGGCAAAGCCCGCATTCCGGACTCGGCTTCCACCTGCTCCAACTTCGATACGCCCTCTACCTGGCCTACCGCGCGCGGCGCTTTCGCGCCGACGTCGCGTTCATCGATTCCAGCACATCGCACTACTTTGCTCTGTCAATCTTCAGGCTGATCGGCATTCCGGTGGTCGTAAACCTGCACAACGTCCTTTGGCCGCAGGGCTTTCCGCCAACCGGGCTGTCGGGCCGCGTCGTTCGGTGGCTCAACGCACAGTTTTTTCGATGGTTCGCCGCCGGCGCGATCGGCGTGTCTCCGGAGTGCGAAAGGCAGGTTCTTTCCGAAGCGCGTCAGCGAATTCCGTTCTTCCAGTATCGATGCCAGTTCAACCGCGACGGATTCTTCGTTGCACCGGGATACCAAGGTGGACCGTTCCAGGTTGCGTTCGTCGGCCGCGCCGAGGTCAGCAAGGGAGTGCTCGACCTCGTTGAGATATCGGAAATCCTGGCAACCAAATGCTCAACTCCAATCATCTTCCATGTCTGCGGCGAAGGGCCAGCACTCGCTCTGTTGCGCGACATGATCCGCCGGAAAGGGCTGGAAAGCAGAATCATCACGCACGGCCACCTGAAGCGCGAGGAGCTACTGAAATTATATTCGTCCTGTCACGCGGTTATCGTGCCTACGACGGGCGCGTTCCCGGAAGGAATGCCACAGGTCTGCGCAGAGGCCGTCATCACCCGGCTTCCTATCGTTGCCAGCCGGGTCACCAATGCACTGGACGTGCTAGGCCCAGCAATCGCGGAGGCCGAGACGAACAACAGGGATAGCTATGCGGAGCAGCTTGGACGGCTTGCGACCGATTCGTCCCGGTACGAACAACTGCGATCCGCGACCGACGCTCTCTCCGGTCAATTCTTCGACCGATCCTTCAGCTATCCTGCTGCGGTCGACCGAATGCTCTCGAAGCTTTTTCGCGACCGCAGGCATATCAACGATTGGAGCAGTGTGTTCCTGTCTAAGCAATTTCCCTAGATTGAATCGTTTCTCACGAAAAGATAGCAACAAGAATGACAAATACTACAATCGTGACGTGCGTCGAATCCGGACCGCTGGAAGCGGAAGTCTTGATGCTCGCCGAATCTATTCGTGCCTTTGGCGGACCGTATGCCAAAACGGATATCATCGCTGTGAAGCCCCGACGAGGACCGAAGATCGCCTCTCGAACCTTGCAAGAGTTCAAACGCCTTCAGGTCGAGTTTATTGACGGCCGTTTCAATTTGGAACTCGCCTGGTGGAATAACGCCAACAAAAGCTGCGTCATGTCGCAACTCGAAGGTCGCGTGTCCACATCTAATATTACCTGGATGGATGGCGACATGGTGGTGCTGCAGTCGCTCGACGACCTCTGTCCAGCTCAAGGCACCCAGTTCATTGCCCGTGCTGGCGAGGGATACCTTGGGTCAGACGGATCAGACAAGAACGCACCCTACTGGCTGAAGCTATGTGATCTGATCGGAATCGACTTCGGTAGCTTTCCAGAGATCAATTCGTTCCCAGAGGGACGACGTATCCGAGCCTACTGGCAGACCGGGATCTATTCCTATGCCACGGAGACAAGGCTCGGCTCCGTTCACTACGATATAATTAGGAAACTGCTCACAAACAGCATAGGATCGCGAGAGGCGGGGGTTTATCATCAGGATCAAGTTTCCATCTCTCTCGCTGTCCAGAAGCTTGGCCTACGGCATTCTCAGTTCGACCCCAGACTGAACTTCAACATCAACACGCTCTCCAAAGACAACGCAGACATCCTTCCCATGTCAGAAGTGAAGATTCTGCATTACCACCACTCCTTCTACCGTGAAGGACTGCATTGGGCAAAAACGTACCTCGCGAAGCTGCCTAACGATCGCCGAGAGCTGATCGAAAAATACATTCCGCTTACAGCAAACGCTTCTTTGCCGGACCGACTATACAAGAGAATGCTTAGGGTCGCTCGACAGAGACGGGCTGATGATTTCAAGAGACGAGCAATCTTGTATTAAGTCAGACGATAACAGAGAGCGGTGCCCGGAGTCACTTTGGAAGATGGCTTATTGAGGATCTTACTTGCAACTGGATGGACCACAGAGCCTCGCCGCGCTCATCGCGCTGTTGTCTTGGCCAATTATCACGCTTGTCATCGTTGCTCGATCCAAGACTCTTGGTCGCGGATTGATATGGAGCGTGATTTCCGGCCAACTCTTTCTCCCGGCGGGAACTGGAATCAAGCTCTCCATGATTCCCGCGATCGACAAGCCATCGATCGTCGGCTTTAGCGCGCTCGCCGCATGCATCTTTTTTCCGCCCAAGAAGCGGACATCGACACCAACAAGGTTTGGTTTGGTCGAGATTTTCCTCCTAATGTACGTTTTGGGGCCGGTGGTTACGTCCCAATTTAACGGCGACAATATCATCATCGGATATCGATTCTTACCCGGGGTGGGTCTCTACGATGCCCTTTCCGCTGCCCAGGCAGCGCTAGTTTTTCTGATTCCGTTTTTCTTAGGTCGAAAATTTCTAAGATCGGAAGACGACCTGCACGCTATGCTTCAGGCACTCGCTGTGTCAGGCGGGCTTTATTCGCTTCTTCTTCTTTTCGAGATACGGTTCAGCCCACAATTGCATTTCTGGGTTTACGGGTATTACCCGTCGGAATTCGTACAGACATTGAGGGAAGGTGGATTCCGTCCGATGGCCTTCATGGGGCACGGTCTCCTTGCGGCGTTCTTTCTGATGGCGAGTTTGCTATCCGCAGCAGCACTTTGGCGAACGCGCAATCCCGCGACGCCACCCTGGTCGGTAGTGACGATCTACCTCGGGGCCGTGTTGCTTGTCTGCAAGAGTCTCGGCGCGCTCATCTACGCTAGCTTTGGATCCATCTTGATCCTTTTTGCTCGCTCGAGAACATTGATGACGGTGGCCTGCATCCTGGTTGTGATTTCTCTGGGATACCCGATGTTGCGATTTCTTGGCTTGATGCCGACGACTGCGATCGTACAACTCGCTCGTTCTATCGACACAGAGCGCGCAGACTCGCTGCAGTTCAGATTGGACAATGAAGACCAGTTGCTTGCGCGTGCGCTCGAACGACCGATGTTCGGCTGGGGACGGTTTGGACGAAGCCGCATTTACGATCCAGAAACCGGAAAGGATCTCAGCGTTACCGACGGTCGTTGGATCATCGATCTCGGACAGTTCGGATTTGTAGGATTTCTCGCCGAATTTGGCTTGCTCAGTCTGTGCGTTCTCCGTAGCGCGCGGACTTACAAAACGGCAGAACCAAACGTTCAGCTCTACATTGCAACACTCACGCTACTTCTGGCAATCAACGTTGTCGATCTGCTACCTAATGCGGGCCTCCTACCTCTCACTTGGCTGATGGCGGGAGCGCTTCTAGGCTTATCAGAGCGAGGTACCGGCCGTCCAAGTTTTGTACGGAATTCATCAAACGGTTCACGACACCAAACATCAATTCGTCCGCAATTTGGTAACGACCTTGCCGCCGCAGGCGGAATACGTTCGCTACGAGATTCACCGGACATGTCGGAAAAATAAGCCGCGCTACTCATGACGCAAGCCAACCAGACGACGCTGACGAAATGACGCTCCGCGAACGGGTCATTCGCGCCGGCACATGGACCTTAGCGTCCTACGCGGCCGAAATAACAACGAGATTTCTATCCAGTCTGATCATGACGCGACTCCTCGTTCCAGAAGCCTTTGGAACGGTCGCCGCCGCCACGGCGCTGATTGTCGGCCTGCAGCTCGTCAGTGATTTTGGCGTCAGAGCGGTCATCATACGAAGCCCACGGGGAGAGGACGAACATTTCCTTCGTTCCACATGGACGTTTCAAGCCGTTCGTGGCGGGGTACTCTGGATCGTATTGATAGCAATCTGCTCAGTGCTGATCTTTCCAAGCGTACGACAGTTCTTACCACAGGAAAGTGTCTACGCTGGCTCCCAGTTCTCGATCATTACCATCGTTCTGGGTTTCGGGATCGTCCTCAACGGGATTGAATCTGCATCGATATCGCTCAGCGTCCGTCGCCTCAACTTCCGGCCAATCTTTATTCTTGACCTGACCTCGAAGCTGGCGCCGATCCCAGTGATGATTACCTGGGCATACTTCAACCCCAGCGTGTGGGCTATCGTGGGCGGAACTTTACTAGCAGGAGTCCTCAGGGTCATTCTCTCACATTCGATCATACCTGGACCACGAATGCGGCTCTCCTACGAGAGTGATCACGTCAATGAGATTGTCTCTTTCGGCAAATGGATCAATGTTTCATCCTTTGCAACCTTCATTGGAACGCAAAGCGATTTCATCATTTTGGGCATTCTGCTTCCTGGCCCCATGCTAGGACTCTACTACGTGGCAAGAACGTTGAAGGATGCCATCGAGAACCTGCTTGAGCGGCTCAACGGCATGATGGCATTGCCGGTGCTAGGCGAAGTGGCACGGAAAGAGCCTGCGAATGTCTCGGATCGCTACTATCGCTTCCGATTTCCAATCGAAATAACTTCGGCAGCATCAGGCGGGTTTCTCTTTGCTGCGGCAGATCTCATCATCCACTTCCTGTACGACTCGCGCTATCACGATGCGAGCCAGATGCTGCGCGCTTTGAGCATAAGCTTGGTCCTCTATCCATTTCTGCTCATAAGAGGAGCGTTTGCTGCGATCGGCGAAGCGCATGTAGTGGCCTGGATTTCCGTGTTGCAGGCAGCTTCACTGGTTGTTTGTATGATGATTGGATACTGGCTGACTGGACCTATTGGCGCGATATTCGGAGGAGTTGCTAGCAAGGCCATTCCGTCGATTGCCATTCTAGTCCTCGGCTACCAAAAGCGATGGATCATCGCCTATAAAGAATTGAGGTGGCTCCCTGCGCTAATCTTGGGACTTGCGGCAGGCAAAATCGCCACGTACCTTATTGGCCCTTATACGCTGCCTGATCTGCGACAACTGCTGTTGTTCTGAAAGCCAATGAAAATCGCCCTTTTTGTTCCCTCACGGCCTCAAGGTGGCGCTGCCAACGGCATCATTACTTACGCATCTCAAATCGCGCCCGCCTTACGGCAACTTGGTCACGAGGTGTACGTTCTCACGCACCAAATAAGCGGCCCGACAGATGATCGCTACACCGTTAATCTATCGGAGTTCAGTCCAGGACTATTCTGGCAGATCCGATCGAAACTTCGCAGCCATGCTCAAAACGATCTGACCGAGTACAGATTGATAGCGGCGCTCCAGAAGCTCAAGAGCGATGTTGGCATCGATGTTCTGGAGATAGAAGAGTCGTTTGGCTGGAGTGCAGCTCTTTCATCCGCGCGCATTGTTCCTGTTGTCGTGCGGCTGCACGGCCCGTGGTTTTTGACGGGCACTTTTGACGCGAAGTCGCACGCCAGTTTTGACAGCCGAGTCCAGCGTGAAGGTTTGGGCATTTCTCAAGCGTCCGTCGTCACCTCTCCCTCGATGGCCGGGTTAGATGGCGTCCGACGCCACTATGGAATGGCACTCAACGACGCGAGAGTGATACCAAATCCCGTGGGATCACTCCCTGACGGATCAGAATGGTGTCTTTCGGCTTGCGACAAGGACCGCATCCTATTCGTCGGGCGTTTCGATCTTTTAAAAGGGGCAGATTTGGTACTCAAAGCGTTTCAAAGACTGGCGAGGAAGCACCCAAGGCTCCGTCTGACATTTGTCGGCCCGGAAAGGAAGATCGCAGATGGAGAAGTCTCTCATTCCTTCGAACAGTTTGTAGAAAAGTATCTCCCGGAAAGCCGCTCAAGGATAGACTACCTCGGCTTGGTCAATTCAGAAGAATTGATCCGTCTAAGAAAGCAACATCTGTTCACGATTGTGGCGTCTCGATTCGAAATGTTCTCTTATGCTGTCGCAGAAGCAATGATTTTGGGATGCCCAATCATCGCGTCATCAACGGGTGGGATTCCTGAATTGATCTCAGACAACGTGACCGGCCTCCTGTTCAAATCAGAGGACGTTGCCTCACTCGCAGAAGGCTGCGAACGGCTGTTGACGCAACACGAACTGCTTTCTCGACTTGGCTCGGCAGCCAAAGATTCTAGCGTCAAGCGCTTAGATCCAATGCTGAACGCAGGAAAGATCGAGCTGGCGTATCAAGCCGCGATTGCAAAAGGATTTCCATAGAAGGACCTATGGAATAGGATTGATAATGAGCCAAACAAATCAATACTCTCGTCCAGCTGAGCTTTTAGCAGTTGCGCTTAAGCGGCGCCTACAAGCAATTTCATAAGTGACCAGACCACCGGCCGGATGAAACGTGAAATTAATTAGATACCTTATACCTGCGGAAACCCGTTCAGCGATCGGCCGGGCGGTTAGAAACGCGAGACGGCGCGCAGTCAGTTCGATTGGCGCAAGTTTCATTGATGATGTGAGATCTCGCCTCGGAATGGATGCTCAGGTCATCTTTGACGTCGGGGCACACATCGGCATTACCGCACTCGAATTTTTCGACCAGTTTCCGCGATCAACAATCTATGCATTTGAGCCGAGCTCTTCGAATTTTGAGAAGATGAAAGCCAATCTTGTCGGCGCTTCTCGCGTAAAGATGTTGCACCTTGGCTTAGGCGAGAAGCCTGGAAAACTAAGTTTGGCGATGGATCCGGTGCATCCATCGATGGCTAGAATATCATCGAACCAGTTGCTGCCTTATCACGAAGAAGTCCAGATAGACACAGTCGACGGCTTCTGCACGAACAACTCCCTAGATGCCATCGATATTATGAAGATCGATACCGAGGGATATGAAATTTCAGTCCTTGCAGGAGCCGTAAGAATGTTGTCGTCGCATTCGATCGGGATAGTCAAGGCAGAGGTTGCACTCGATCCAGACAGCAGTTACCACACGGCACTGGACGCGCTATCCGATCATCTGCACCGTCACGGATACCGGCTTTTCGGATTCTACGACCAATCGGAAGACCCGCTTTCGCGCGGCCCGCGCATTCGGCGCTTCGATGTGGCTTTTATCTCACCGTCTCTGTTTGCATCCTAAGAAATAATGCGGTGCAGGGAACCACTGCGTCAGCAATGGTGCAGTATCGAGAGACATCACGTGCTCCTCACTACAGATCGACGTGGGAGAGCCTAACGGTGTTGCAGGCAGACTCAAATTAAGGCTTTGTTTCGTGAGGCTTGCTGTTGCCACGACAGGTCGAGGTCGCTCCACTCACTGTTCCCGAGTCCATAGGAACTTGGAAAGCAGTGCCCCCAGCGCAATCCGCTCTGCACATATTCCGCGGGCATACCTGAACCTCCCCCGAACTGGTTCAGGCAGGACAGCATTGCCGTCGCCCAAGCCTGACTGCGTTTCACCGCCAGCAAGAACATCTGCTGCGGCGCAAAGGCGATGAACTGAGCGATCGGAAGCTTTTGCGTCGTCCTATTTGAAAGCACAATAGACGATCCTGAGATCGAGATAACCGTTGTGTCTGGCGGAATGCCATATCCAACCACAAAGCAGCCTGGCTGGAGTGCCGCAGCATAGGCCGCTTTCACTTCCGAAATGATATTGCTGCTGCCGTCTATTGCCCCACTCGCGTACGGTAAAGTACCAGTTACTTGGCCCCCAGCGCTGATGGGCTGAATATCGCGATCCCATCCGCCTTCGTACATGATGACGGACTTCCCGATGGTCTTCATCTTTGAAACATACGACGGCAATAGTGCCAAACGATATCGGTCTACCGTTTCGTTCCCGCCTAACGCGGGACTGACGATTCCGTTCACATACGTTGCACAGATTGCCTCCTGCGCAGCCGAATTACCTTTGGCCGCAACCCACTTGGCAGTTAGATCCGACAGGTTTGCAGAATCGAACGCGGTGGACGGCAGAAAATACCCTGCGAATGCGAAATAGTCGTGGTGGGCCATTGGAGAGATCGTCGGGCCCCAGACGTTGAGTGCATCTTTAAGACAATGGCTTGAACCGTCGATTCGTATCTGATTTAGTCCAGAGACGCCGAGCGTCCCTTGCCCTGCAAGGACAAACCGTAGCCTGGGATTGTTGTAGGCCGACTTCTTTATATCCTCGACATTGATCATCGAGCGGAATGCCGACATGCTCGCGTAGTCCGCTTGTCCCGAGGTCGGCCAACGCAGGTAGCCGCGATAGGCCAGATAGTAGGTCTGCGAGAACCCCGATCCCCCGGAATTCCAGGTCTCATTGCTGTATTCGATCAGTAATTGTGCCGGAGAAGCCAATCCCGGGTAACCATTGGCGCCATTCAACACCGTATTGACAGCCTGAATTCCCCAGCTCGACTGCACCGAGTAATCCGGATCCATCGAGCAGAGGCCGAGATGCGGGATGTTCATCCACATGCCGACCGGGCGGGCCGGCTTCATCGCGTTCACCTCGTTGACGAGCGCCGTGCAGATCTCCAGCGGCACGCCGCCTGCGTGACCGTTATTGGCGCCCAAATCGTTGAATATCCACGCGCCATAAATCAGGTTTCCCGCGCCGTCGCTCTGTGCAGCGATGGTCTTGTCGAACAGGAACGTCTTGTAATCGCCCTTGGCCAAATAGGCATTGCCGAAGTTCGATGCGAATGCCGTCGGGATCGGGAACGTCACGGGATAGGCACCCCGGCCGCCGACGTTCAACGTGATAAACTGGTTTGCCTTGGCCGATCCCGAAAACGATCCGAAGGTCGTCGTATCGACGCCGATCAAATAGTTGTCTGCATCGATCACAGTGACTGTGCAGGGCAGAAGATGCAGCTTCGGCATGACTCCGGCGGCGAATTGATGGACGACCACGTCGCCGTTGGCGAAGCCGTGGGCGGGCGCCGTGACACGACCAGGTTTGGAGTTGCTTACTGATGTAATGTTCTTGGACCCGGATCGAACCATCCCGGACCCGATGCGACAGGTGACAATCTCGCCTTGCAACGGCGCCGAAGGCGTGCCGGCAACGGCCGCAAGCGCGTATTGGTTGGTTCCGGTCGTCTCGCCATATGGCGGCGATGCCACCCAGTTGCTGGCGCCTCCGTAGACTGCATAATCCGGACGGGTGCGGCTTTCAAATCTGGTCAGCTTGCTGTTGTTGCCGCCAACCCAGTCCATGAAACGTATGGCGCTGGGACACAGGTCGACGAGGGAGCGCTTGTAGGGCGTGCGGAAGATCTTGCCGGACAACAGATCGGCTTCGTCCTCAAGGCGATAAAACTGCAAATTCGAAAGCCGCGCTCCCGTTTTGCCCGGGTCGGTCGACAGAACCATTAATGGAAACAGCTGCGCGGGACCGGTGAAACTCAGCACAACATAGCTATCGGCACCTGACGTCGTTCTCCAGCGATCCGACGATACTGGCGTCGCGTTCTTGCTCTTGCCGGCGTCGTAGGTCCAGGAGCCGGATTGCAGCATCAATCGGACCTCGCCGTTGCCCTTCCAGCGAAGCACGTAGAACTGGCCGCTTCCAGGCTGTCCGTATTGAAAGGAGGCCGGAATCCGAACCCCACCACCAAACGGCCTGTTGTCGGCAACCGTGAGGCTGACGTTGGGATAGCCATTGGGTCCGACAGATTGGGTCCAGGGGGTGCCGGTGCTCCACGCGGTGCCAAAAGGACCGAACTGTTCGGCGAGCAGGAAATGATCGATGAAGCGATATTCGTTGCCGCCCCCAGAAACGAACCCGATGTTGATAACTGATCGGAGCGACGGAGTGGTCGAAGCAACACTCGGCGCCGCCAGCGGCACCGGGCCGGCCATCGCGGCAGCCGGCAGCATCGATGTCAGGGACGCGACGCTGACGCCTTGCAGAAATGTTCTACGGTCCATTGTCGCCATCAGTCAGGTCCAATCATCGGTTGGGTTTGAATTCGAACACGATTGATCACGCGACCGCCGTCATTTTACCGCGGGCCGCGTCATCGGCGCTAGTCCGTCACTTATCGGGAACCATTTAATTCGGCTGTCATCTGCCCGGGAATGCCGGGGCCCGCGCTCGCCGATCTGGCCTTGCCGGTGGGGCCGAGCGAATAGACCTCGTACTGGCCCTCGGCGATGGCGTACTGGTACGGCCGGCCCCAGGGATCGAGCAGGTTCTTCGCCTTCTTCAGGTAAGGGCCGTTCCAGCGCGGCGCCTCCGGCGACGCCTCGACCAGCGCCTTCAGGCCCGCGCTCGCGCTCGGGTAGTTGCCGTTCTCCATGTAATAGAGTTCCAGCGCGGTGCCGATATTCTCGATCTGGAGTTGCACCGACTGGGTCTTGGCCTTGCCGAAATAACCCATCAGCTGCGGCGTCGCGATCGCGGTCAGCACCGCCAGGATGCCCATCACGACCAGCAGTTCGAGCAGCGTATAGCCGGCGTCCTTTCGCCTGCGATGGCGCGCCATCCGGCCGCTGCCGCCTTGCTTCGCCTGTCCACTTTCGATCGCCTTAACCATTGTGATGCCCCCCGCGTTGGTTTCGCTTGCGGATTGTTGCGCATGACCCTCGGGGATCACGGTCACCAAAAGGTTTCACGCCATGGCACACATCGGACGAGCGTCAAATTGAGGTAAACCGGCGGCGGCGAATTGCGTTCATTCCATCAAGCCATCGGCGACGTTTGACAGCCTCCGGAGGCCGCCGCTCCGTCCCGTCCTCGGGCGCCAACCCTTTGCCGGAGCACGCATTTTCGAAGGCGCCGGCGTTCCGGACAACGCCAACGACGCACGCTCCGGCCATCGACTTTGCAGGCGCCATCCGCACTATCCACGCCGTATTCGCCGCGCCCACACTACCAGCAACGGCAGCGAGCATTGCGCTGCATCGGCAAGGCATGCGAGCGCAGCTCTGCCCGCACAGTCCGGCCGATCGGAGCGTCGTGCCTGCACGCTGAACACCCCGCGCCAAAAAAATAGGCCGCCTTGCGGCGGCCTATGCGACATTGGAGGGAGCGAGCGATCAAGCCAAACGGAAAGCCGTCGGCGCCGACCTGCGGCGATAGGCCACGAAGCCGATGCCGGCGAAGCCCAGGATCATCATCGCCCAGGTTGCAGGCTCGGGAACGGCCGCGACGTTGATGTTGTCGACCACGAAATCCGCACCCGTGGTGCCGAGCGGGGTGTAGTTGAGGCTGAACGCGTACGGCCCCGCGCTGGCAACGAATTCGGCGGAGTAGTGCACCCAGCCCGTACCAAGGGTCTTGGCGGTGAAGATCGGCGAGAGGTTGCCGTCGGTCGACGATTGAAGCAGGGCGTCGAACGGGTTGTTCTGTCCATTCTTCGGTGAGTAGATATCGAAGCTCACATAGTAGCTCGTGCCGGCGAGCAGGCTGATCGACTGCGAAATCGACTGGACGCTCGTGTCCGACACGAAGTAGGCACCGTAATTGCCGCCGCCGGGGGCCGGCGGAATCGGCTCGCCGAAGGCGCCCGTCGGATAGCCAGTGGGCTGATTGTAGCCAATCACAACCTGATTGTACGGTGTGGGGGCGCCGGTGTTGACCGTCCAGCCGGAGAAGTTCCCCGTTTCGAAACCGCCGTTGGTGATGATCGCGGCGCTTGCGGCGCTGGATGACAAAATGACTGCGGATACGACGATCCCCAAAACCTTCTTCAACATCATAGAATCCCCTGTGCGTGCCGCTTAATCTGATATTTACCGAGATATCGCCACATCCGCCGAAAGGTCAACAAATAATTGCCACGGAACCAACTTAAATCACTGCCCGTTGCCGTGCAGACACTGAAATCCCTTGAAAAACCGGCGTAAAGCCGTTCAGCCGTCGGTTGCGCATCGAAGTTGCAAAGCCTGCAACAAGGCTCGCACGCGCCGTTCGATCCCGGGTGATTCGCGCAGAAGCCGTGCACCGGGCCGAATCAAACCATCATTTAATTCGAATATCGAAGCCGCCGCGCGCGCCATATATTGCTCGATTTAAACGATCCGCCGTAAAGGCGCCGGCCGGGTGGGCAAATCCGCCGATTCGTGCAATGCCGTCCGCAACGGGGCCTGATCGAATGCAAAACCTTCGCAAGAACATACGGACACTGATCGGGATCGCCGATCACAAATCCCGCGACCATCGCAAATTCTATCCATGGGGCTTTGCGATGAACGGGCAGACCTCACGGCTCGAAGCGGTGCGGCAGATGATTTTCGCCGCGGAAATCGCCCGCATCATCGAGACCGGAACATACCGCGGCACGACCACCGAATGGTTCGCCCAGTTCGGACTGCCGGTGGAAACCGTCGAGACCGATGAACGCGTCTTTGCGTTCTCCAAGGCGAGATTGTCCAGGTTCCCCAACGTCGCGATTCACCTGGGTTCCTCAGTCCCCTTCCTAAGAAGTCGACTCGCGGACGCCAACATCAACGATCGCGTGCTGTTCTATCTGGACGCGCATTGGGAAAACAGTCTGCCGTTGCGCGAGGAGTTGCAGATCATCTTCACCCATCACCCCAATTCGGTGATCGTGATCGACGACTTCCAGGTTCGCGACGATAACGGCTATCATTATGATGATTACGGGCCAGACCGGGCCCTGACGCTGGATTACGTCGAAAGATCGAACTTGCCCGCCTACCACGCCTTCTATCCCGCGACGCCATCAGAGCAGGAAACCGGGGCAAGGTCGGGATGGATCGTCCTGACGCCGGACCCCGCCATCGCGGAGCGGCTGCGGACGATACCCCTGCTGCGGACCATCTGAACGACACCTATCCGGCCGCCTCTGCTCCGATCCGCCGCAGGTGCCCGGCTTTAGGCGCATTCCTCCAGCCGGTGTAATCTCCCCCTGGACTGACGCACCAGGGAAGCAGCCGTGGCCTCGATCTCCGAGCCCTTCATCCGCCGGCCGGTCGGCACCACGCTGCTGGCGGTCGGGCTGTTCCTGGTCGGCATCGTCGCCTATGCGTTCCTGCCGGTGTCGGCGGTGCCCAATGTCGATTTTCCGATGATCCGGGTGTTCGCCAACCGCCCGGGCGCGGATCCCGCCGTGATGGCGGCAACGGTTGCCGCGCCGCTGGAGCGGCGGCTCGGACAGATCGCCGGCATCGAGCAGATCACCTCAACCAGTTCGCTCGGCTCGACCAGCATTCACCTGCAGTTCGCGATCGGGCGCAACATCGACCGCGCGGCGCGTGACGTGCAGGCCGCGATCAACGCCTCGCTGGTCGACCTGCCGACCGACCTGCCGTCGCTGCCGCGCTTCCGCAAGGCCAACCCCTCGTCGACACCGATGTTCGTGCTGGCGCTGACCTCCAAGACGCTGACGACCAGCGCGATGTATGACGCCGCCGATACCGTGATCGCCCAGCGCATCTCGCAGGTGCCGGGTGTCGGCGAGGTCACCGTCTCCGGCGCCGACCAGCCGGCGGTGCGGATCGCGCTCAACCCGGTCGCGCTGTCGAACGCCGGGATCGCCACCGACGACGTGCGGCTCGCCATCGTCAGCGCCAATCCGCTGGGGCCGGTCGGCATCTTCAACAGCGGCCGCCAGAGCGAGACGATCTCGACCAACAAGCAGATGCGCAGCGCGGCCGAATTCCGCGACATCATCATCAAGAGCTCGAGCGGCAATTTCGTCCGCCTCGCCGATGTCGCCGAGGTCGAGGATTCCGTCCGCAACAGCCGTTCGATCGCCTGGTTCAACAAGCAGCCCGCGGTGCTGATCCAGATCACCAAGCAGGGCGACGCCAACGTGATCGACACCGTCGATCGCGTGAAAGCCCTGCTGCCTCAGCTCAGCCGCTGGCTGCCGGCCGGGCTCGAGATTTCGACGCTGGTCGACCGCACCAACACCATCCGGGCCAGCGTGCTCGACATGCAGTATACGCTGCTGGCGACCGCCTTCCTGGTCATGCTGGTGGTGTTCTTGTTCCTGCGGCGGCTGACGCCGACCATCGCGGCCGGCGTCTCGGTGCCGCTGGCGCTGGCCGGCACCTGTGCCGGGATGTGGCTGGCCGGCTTCTCGATCGACAATCTGTCGCTGATGGCGCTGGCGATCTCGGTTGGCTTCGTGGTCGACGACGCCATCGTCATGATCGAGAACATGCACCGCAAACTCGAACAGGGCATGGCGCCCTACCCGGCCGCGCTGGAGGGCGCCAGGCAGATCGGCTTCACGGTGCTGTCGATCAGCCTGTCCCTGATCGCGGCGTTCACGCCGCTGATCTTCATGGACGGCATCGTCGGGCGCCTGCTGCGCGAGTTCTCGCTGACGCTGACCTTCGCCATCCTGGTGTCGACGGTGGTCTCGCTCACCGTTACGCCGATGATCTGCGCGCACTACATCAAGCAAGCCACCTCGGACCGCGCGACCTGGTTGGACCGCGTGGTCGAGGGCACGCTGTCGCGCATCGTCGACCTCTACGCCTGGACGCTGCGCGGCGTGCTGGGCTTTCCGTACCTGACGCTGCTGGTGTTCTTTGCCACCATCGCGCTGACGGTGACGCTCTACATCAATATCCCGAAAGGCTATTTCCCGATCGACGACAGCGGCCTCATCGTCGGCGCCTCGCAAAGTTCGTCCGACACCTCGTTCCAGTCCATGATCAGGTTTCAGCAGCAGCTCGCGGACGTCGTCGAAGCGGACGACGCGGTCGCGGGGGTCGGATCGATCCTCGGCACCATGACGGCGAATCGCGGGTTGTTCTTCATCAGCCTCAAGCCGCCCGCGGCGCGCGCGGGGCTGAGCACCCAGCTCGTCATCGACCGCCTGCGCAAGAAGCTGGAAACCATGCCGGGCGTACGGCTCTATATGTTTGCGGCGCAGGACGTTCGGGCCGGCGGACGTCAAAGCAGCTCGGACTATCAGTACACGGTTTCCAGCGTCGACATCGACCTGCTCAGGAAGTGGGCCCCCATCGTCGCCAAGCGCATGGAGACGGTCGAGGGCATTACCGACATTTCCACCGACCGCGATGCCGCCGGGCTGCAGCTTGCGCTGACGATCGACCGCACTGCCGCCGCCACGCTCGGCGTCCGCGTCAAGGACATCGATGACGCCCTGAACAACGCCTTCGCGCAGCGGCAGATCTCGATCGTCTACACCCAGCGCAACCAGTACATGGTGGTGCTGGAGATCGACCCCAAGTTCCAGGCCGATCCCTCCAACCTGGAACGCATCTTTGTCGCCGGCGCCAACGATACGCAGGTGCCGCTCTCCGCCGTCGCGCGCTACGACCGCGGCCTGGCATCGCTGGCGATCAACCACACCCAGTCGATCCCATCGGTAACGGTGTCGTTCAACCTCGTTCCCGATGTCCCCCTGGAACGCGCAATCTCGCGCATCCAGCGCGCGGTCGAGGAACTGCACATGCCGGAAGGCATCCGCGGCAGTTTTGACGGCAATGCCGGCGATTTCAACAAGACCAGCGGACGGCAGCCGCTGCTGATCCTGGGCGCGCTGGTGGCGATGTATATCGTGCTCGGGGTACTCTATGAGAGTCTCGCGCACCCGATCACGATCATCTCAACCCTGCCGTCGGCCGGGCTCGGCGCCCTGCTGGCACTGCAGGTGACCAGTACGCCGCTGACCGTGATCGCGTTTGTCGGCATCATCCTGTTGATCGGCATCGTCAAGAAGAACGGCATCATGATGGTCGATTTCGCGCTTGATGCCGAGCGCCATCGCGGCCTGTCGTCGGCGGACGCGATCTTCGAGGCCTGCCGCGCCCGCTTCCGCCCGATCTTGATGACGACCATGGCGGCGCTGTTTGCCGGCATTCCGCTCGTCCTCGCCACCGGCCCGGGAACTGAACTGCGCCGGCCGCTCGGCATCACCATCATCGGCGGGCTGTTTGTGTCACAGATCCTGACGCTTTATACGACACCGGTGATTTATCTGCTGATCGACCGGATGCGCCGGATGCAAAAAAACCCATCCCCCATCAACCTGAGATCGGTTAATTAACCACATTTCTTCGTTGACGAGCGAATATCCATTGCTTTAATTGGCGTTTAACTTATTCGGTCAGCGGCGTCTTCAGCGTTGTTGCGTCAGGAGTGGCGTTCATGGTCGGCCAGTACGGAATGCTAAGACGGATCGGCTTCGCCGTGGCCGCGGTGATCGCCCTCATGGGACCGGCCAAGGCTTCCATCGTCACAGCGGTTGGCGGCACCACGGGGTCTCTGCCCTCGGACGGCTCCGCATCCCAGAACGAAGTCATCGGAAGCGTGTTCGGCTACTTCGGCGCTCAACTGTTCGCCAATGGCCCGGTGAAGGTCGAATACGCCTATCGTGGCGCCGAGGCCGGCGATACCAACACGTTCTTCGTTCTCGGCAACCTCACGTTCACGACCGGGATTGGTGGAAGTGAATACGATGATAAGGCCAGCGAAACCATTGCATTGGCAGGCCTGCTCAATTTCGCGTTCGGTGCCAATCAAAACTCTCCGTCGGTGACCAACGGCTCCAATCCATCAGCGCCGACCGGCAGCGTGCCGAATTTCTTCATTTCGTTCTACGACAAGGACAACAAACTGGGTGCGCTGAGCGGCACTTCCGGCATCATCGCTTTCGACGATGGCGGCAGGCAAGCGGACGGCGACTACGACGATCTCGTGGTGAATTTCACTGTCACCGCTGTTCCGGAACCCACGACCTGGGCGATGATGCTGCTGGGCTTTGCTGGAATCGGTTTGCTGGCGTATCGTCGAAAGTCGAAGCCCGCCTTTTGCTAGGCTTACGCTCCAAACCAATCGTAGCTGATAGGCCGCCTCGAGGCGGCCTTTCCTTTTCTGCTCGGCAATAATAAAGCTTGCCGTCAAAGCAACCCGGTCTGCCCGCGTGAAATTGCTCGTCGTCATCGTCAACTATCGCGTCACCCAGCTGGCGATCGACTGCCTGCATTCAGTCGCGAACGAGATCGCGAGCGTCCCCGGCATGCATGTCGCGATCTGCGAAAACGGGTCCGGCGATGGCTCCGCCGAACGGATTCAACGCGCCATCGACGACAATGGCTGGGCAGGCTGGTGCACGCTGACGGCGCTCCACGTAAATCTGGGATTCACCGGCGGCAACAATGCGGTCCTGCGGCCCGCCCTGCAATCGGCGGACAAGCCCGACTATTTCCTGCTGCTCAATTCCGATACGATCGTGCGGCCGAACGCATTCAAGGCGCTGGTCGACTTCATGGACAACAATCCAGAAGTCGGCATCGGCGGCAGTCGCCTCGAGGATCCCGACGGAACGCCGCAGCGATCCGCGTTCCGCTTTCAGTCACCGCTGAGCGAGTTCGAGGGCAGCCTGAAACTCGGATTGGTCAGCAAGCTGCTCAGTCGCTGGGTGGTGGCTCCCCCCGTCGTCGATCATGCTTTCGAGACCGATTGGGTTGCCGGCGCCAGCATGATCATCCGGCGCGAAGCGATGGAAGCGACGGGATTGCTCGACGAGGGCTTTTTCACCTATTTCGACGACATCGATTACTGCCTCAATGCCAAGAAGCGGGGTTGGCCGAGCTGGTACATTCCGGCGAGCCGCGTGGTCCACCTCGTCGGCCAATCGACCGGCGTGAACAGCAAGCCCAAGCGCTTGCCGCCCTACCTGCTGGAAGCGCGCAGGCGTCACTTTCTGAAGAACCATGGCGCGCTCTACGCCGCCATGGTCGACATGGCCAGAATCGCAGGCCTGTCGCTGTGGAGGTTACGGATTCTACTGACCGGAAAGGACGACACCACACCGCCACAGCACCTTTCCGATTCAATCCGGCACAGCGTATTTCTCAAGGGTTTCAAGGTGACCGACGTCAAGAATCCGGCCTTGACCTCATGATTTGCAAACCCCGCTTCAGGGTTATTCATAGCCCCCGACGAAGGATTTGATCGAAGCCTGGGACCGTGTGCCCGAAAGACAGGTCGAGTAATCCGGATATGGCCACCGATTCAGCCAATCAATCCCCGCTCTCCGCATCCGGTCCGTCGACCCATCCCTTTCGCTTCCTGCGAATCGATCCCGGCGCAACCTCCTGGGAAATCGAGGCCGCTCTGACGCTGGCACGACAAAGGGGTTTAGCGCCGGAGACAACCCTGGCGGAAGCCCATGCCAGTCTTCTCGACCCGGTGCGCCGCCTGCCTTGCGAGCTCGCCTATCCCTTCGGCAGCACGCCGGAGCACGTCGATCTGTTTTACGCCGAACTTCCTGCTAGCGCCTCCGACGAAGAGATATCGCAGACGTCAGAGCAGTTCGCGCCGCTTCCGATGGCCAATTTCATTGCGCGCTACGCGGCGCGACGCGGCGCCTCCGGCGAATTACTGCTTGCCTTGATTGACGCGCACACCTGCATCGACGCCGCGGAAATCCAACAGTCTCTGCAGTTGCTCCGGCGTCGGGCCAGTTGGCCCCCGCTCCCCGTGGCAAGCGTAGAGCAGGGCTTGGACGATCTGCTTCACGCCCATTGCGTTGCCGTCATCGACGCCTACGATCCGGTCGAAAGCGCTGCGGAACCGCTGGCGGGGGCGACCCGCGCGATTCTCGCAACCCGCGATCCACCGCTCATTCGAACGCTTGGCGTCCTGCTGGCAGCCTACCGGCGCGCCGTCGAAGAGATGCGCTCCAGGGCCGAACAGCAGGTCGACCAGGCCTGCCAAACGATGGACCAGCGACCGACCGATGCGACCTCGATCGAGGGGTTGGCGGCCGCGCTGCAGCGATGGGCTTCGCTTTGCCAGCCAATGTTGCTGCTCGACGCGCATCAGGGCTCTAGTCCGCCGGAGATGAACGTCGTCCCTGATCGCGTATTTGGCCTGCTTGGCGCATTGATCAACCAGCGCCAGTATCTCGCGGTTCAACAGGTTCTGGATCCCGCACTCGACGCTTTTCAGTCGATTCCGGACACATCCGCGCGGCTCACCAAGATCGGAGAAATCGTTCGCAAAATACAGCGCGACGCTTCAACCGAAGTCGATCCGAACCCGCATCTGACGGCGTCCGCAGGAAGCCGCGGTTTTCGCCATTTGAAAAAGGCCACAGCGGCGGCTGCGGCGCTGCTCGCTGTGCTCGGGCTTCTGGGCGCATATTGGACTTTCGGTCCCAAAGCGGCATCCTTCGTCGCCTCGGCATCGAATCCGCCGCAAGCAAACGCGGAGCCCGAACTGCTTCCCCCGGCAGGCAATGGCCAACGCTTTACGCGCGAATATGTTCGCTACTGTCATTTTCAGGAAGAACGACTGCGTGTGGTCAAGCAGCGGGTCCGGGCGCCCGAAGATGTCAGGGCCTATAACGCGCTCGCCACCGATTACAATTCGCGCTGCGCCAATTTCTTCTATCAGGACGAAGACCTTCGGCTCGTCAAGGAAGAAGTCATCGCCAAACGAAAACTTCTCGAAGCCGACGCCGAGCGTATCCTTTCGACCTGGCCGTGGCGCAAGGACGCCGCCGCGGCGCCGCCAACATCCAAATAGGCCATTCTCGGATTCGCCGCGTTACGGAATGCAGATCCGAACGGCTCTTTGCCGCCAGCCCCTGCCGGTCCACACCCGGCGCAAAGCATAGCAGGCAGCATCGCCGGGATAGACCCATGGACCGTACTGCGCATACTCTCCGTAGCCGAACGGATGGTCGTAACCATCGTCGAATGGATGACCGTACAGACGTGCATAGCCATATCCGCCCGGATAGCCAATCCCGCGAAATCCCGGGTCGATGACAGGCGTGCTGCCGGCGGCCACGATATCCGGAACGATCGTGAAACTCAGGGAGAGCGCCAACAGGACTGAATACGCCTTACGCATATTCCGGTGTCCTCGCACTGCCCTGCGGAGCGGAATCTCGAGACGGCGTGGAGGCCATGTGGTCGACAAACTGAGCACCGAATTCGCATCCGATGCGCCAGGCCAGTCGGCACAGCCGGGGACGGCCTGTCGAAAGGATCAGCGTAAACTCCGCGGGCACGTCGAGATTCTCGACGATCACCCGGACACCGCCCTCGGAGATATCCGTGATCGTGCAATCGCGCGGCAGCGAGCCGGCGCCCAACTGAATCTTTGCCGCTCCGTGACAGGAGCGACGTTCGCTCTTTCGCCGTTCCGTAAACACTGGGCCACCCGTATCGTCAATTCATCTTCGGGCAATTCTAGTGAAAATCCGTTGGACTCCGACTAAGCGACCGACCCGCAATCGATCGTTTCCCTTAGCGCAAAGTTTACTGCGGCCCGTGGGCGGGAAATGCCTTGGCCTTGCCCGGACGAGGTAAGGTTGAGAATTCTGTGCCTGGAAAGAAGTTCCGGACCAATGCAAAACCTCAAAGTGAAGAGACGCCCCAACCGCATCGCCGTCGTAGCGGCGTGGGTCGCGGTCATCGCGATCGCCTATGCCACGCTGACGCATGTCGGGTTTGTCTATGCAATCTACTTCAAGCTCGCCCCATATCTGATGCGGCCGGCAATGCAGACCTATGCCCATTTCGAGCACATCATCGCGTTTGCTTTCCTTGGTGCCCTGTTCGGCATTGCTTATCCGAAACGCCCGATTCTCGTTTGCATCATCGTCCTGGGTGCTGCCGCCATGCTGGAGATCATGCAGACCATGACGCCCGATCGTCACGGCACCTGGATCGATGCGCTGGAGAAAATGGCGGGTGGCGCAGCCGGCATCGCCATTGCGAAGGCGGTCCAGTGGTTACGGTCGGCAAAGGACAAGCCATCCTGAAAATAACGCGCCGGATTTAATCTGGCCGGGCGCGGAGCAAAATCGCCGTTCGCGCGGCGGACCTGCCCAGGACGATCCCAAATAATATCGCGTGCAAAGAACGGTTATTCCCAACCGCAGATTGACTAAACCGGAAATAATGACTCTATTGAGAATTCAACCAAATTGATTCTGGGGATGAAATATGCGGATTTTATCGTTTGGTTTGATTGGTCTCGGAGCCGCGCTTGCATTGACTTCTCTTGTCAGTCCAGCGGCGGCCGTCGTCACGTTCGATCAGAGCCTGGCGTCGGGATGGTACCAAGGGGCCGGCACCAGCAACGGCCATTTTGCCGTCGACACCGGCGCCAATGGGGTCGAACTTGGCTTGCGTGCCTCGATTCGATTTGTCGGACCGATCACGCCGACAGGAAATGTTTATTTTGCACCAACGGGCAGCACGCCGCCCGGCAGGGCACTGTGGAATTTCGAGTTCTCGGTGAATCCAGGCTCGTACGAGGATACTTATTCGCTACTGACGATTACCGGTCCCGGGGGGAGCTTGGCGTTCGATCCGACGCAAATATCGGACAATAAGCCAACCGGTGGGTCATTCGATCAGAACAGCGAAAACCTGGGCTTTGCTTTTCTGGGCGGCCCGATCAATTTCAACCCCAATGTGTCCGGCATCTACACCTTCGACCTGAAGCTTTTCAGTTCGGAAGACGCGCTCCTGGGCGGCGTCTCGATCCAGGTCAATGCCATTCCCGAGCCGTCGACCTGGGCGATGCTGATCCTTGGCTTCGCCGGCATAGGCTTCATGGCTTATCGCCGGAAATCACGACCGGCCGCGATCACCGCGTGAAGTCATCCAGGTCGGTGGAAGCGAAAGGCCGCCTTCGGGCGGCTTTTTTGCGTGCCCGTGCGACACGTCCCCAAGCGCCGCCAAGTTTAGATCGGCTGCGGTCCCAAGACCCACACCCACCACAGTCCGATCGCCAGATGCGGCCCGAACGAGATCGCCTGCTTGCCGTGCAGTTCATGCCCCTGCGCGCGCAGGATCAGCAAGCTGACCAGGGCTGACACCACCGCGATCAACAGCACGGCCGGAATACCGTCCGCCCCGACCCAAAGCGTGCCCGCCGCCACGAACTTGACGTCGCCAAAACCCAGGCCGTCATGGCCGCGCAGCCAGCGATAGATGGCACGGAACAGCGACACGGCGGCAAAGATCAAGGCTGCCTCCAGCCCGCGCCACCAAAAATCTCCCGTCCCCCACAGCCAGGCGTACAACGCGCCGCCGGCGGCCAGCGCCAGCACCATGCTGTCCGGAATGATCCCGTAGCGGGCGTCAATAGCGCAAACAGCGGCCAGCCAAACGCCGAGGTAGCAGGCCGCGAGTGCGGGCAGCGGCCAGCCGGGGTCGTCCGCGAGACCGATGGCGAACCAGATCGCGCCGGCGACCAGGCCCCATGCCACGACCACATACGGCCGCCCGGCCGGTCGTCCGGTCAGCGCTTCGCTCAGAAAACGACCGGTGCGGTCACCGGTCCTGCGCAGCGCGCGTATCATCTCCCGCTCGCGTGCAGCGGCAGCGTGAGCTTCTCGCCCTGCCCCTCCAGCATGACGTGATCGGGGGTCACCGCGGTAACGCGCCAGCCGCCGACCTGACCGTTGAGTTCCACCCAGCTGCCCAGCGGGCTTTGCGCCGTGATCAGGAACGCCTTCGCTACCCCCTCGCTCATGAACACCCCTTTGAGGGTCATGCCCGGGTCCAGCGTTGCCACCACCGGCGGAGGTGGCGCCAGCGCGACCGGTTCGGGCGCGACGACGACCTGCCGGTTCCGCGAAAACAGCGGGCGTTGCACGATGTTCTCATAGCCTGCGGCTGCGCGTGCGCCTGAGCTCTTGGCCGCCGCTCCGCTCGTGCCGAACCTGGCCGGGGCGGTCACCGTGGAAACCTCAAGCGAAATCACCGCGCCCAGCGTCATCGCGCCGGCCAGCGCGATCCAGCCCGCCAGTCCCACGATGAGAACCCGCGTTGCAGGCCGCAGCGAAGTCAGCTCGCTCCGACCCGGCAGATCGCTCCGGCCGAGCATGGCGGCAAGCCCGGCGGCTGCGAATTGCCGCGGCGAACCTGCGAGGCCCGACAGCCGAAGCTGAACTATTTGCGCCAGGGAGGTCATGGCGCCCGCCCTGCCGGGGCCGATCCGGGCCTCGCTTGTTGACCATCCATCGCCTGCTCGCGCCCGGACTGCGCACCGCCGCGGATGGCGCCCTGGACCCTGAGTTCCGCGCGGATCGCACTGTCGTCACCATCCGCCAGGCTTCGGAACGCGACGGTCGGGACAAACAGCAGCGGCGTCTGGTTCTCGATCGTCGAGATCATGTCGCGCACCGCCTTTAGCGGCCCTTCCAGCTCCATGCTCACGGCGACCATGTGCAACGGCTGGGATCGCCCGCCCTGCAAGCCCCGGATCGCGAGCAGATTGACGCCGGCATTCGTCGCCATCGACTTCAGGCTGGCCTGCAGATCGGCGCTGGCGACGCGTTCTTCGTTGCCGGGCAGGAAGGGATCGCCGGATTTCCCGGCGCTGCCGACCGACTTCTTGGCCGCGCGCGCGACGTTGTGGAAATGCGCGAGCTGCGCCGCATGGTCCGAAATCTCTTCTCCCCGATCGGCAAAGTGCCCCATGATCGGCGCCAGAAAGAAGACGACGACAAAGAACAGGGCGGCGGCGTTGAAGGCCATGAACGGCGTTCCGCGCGCCAGTTTCAGATTCTGGATCATGGCGCGACCCGGGAGCGTGCGGGCGTCGTGCGCGCGCCACGCAGCCTGAACACCATGCTGAAGCGATCCTTGCGCTCGTTCGCGTCCGGCGTGATCGCGGATGTCAGCGAAGCACCCGAAAACAGCGGCGACTGGTCGATGACGCGAACGAGCCGCGCGGCATCCGCCGAAAAACCCGATATTGTCACGGCGCCGTCGGCGATGCGGGTCTCGGTCAGAAAGGTATGCTCGGGCAATATCCGCGACAGTTCATCCCACACGGCCAAAACGCCAACGTCAGCCTTCATCGCGAACAGGCGCGCCGCGGGATCAAGGCCATCCCGGCCGCTTTGAGCGGCCTGCCGGGCCTCGGCAACGGCCGTCTCCAGCGCGGCGGCAACGCCGGCCTGGCGCCATTCGAAGACGACGAGGCCCAGCAGCACGGCGCCGAGCGCGGCAGCTGCCAGCAGCCGGACCGCCCGCAGCGCCCACGCCGGGTCCTCGTCGCTGACGGCGCGGAAGGCGATGACAGGAACGGCTTCGCCGCCGGCATCCGCGACCGCCAGACAGTCGACATCCTGCGACGCCAGACCGAGCCCCGACAGCGCCGCCTCGACTCGATCGCGCCGGACGATCCAGTGGCACATCGGCACGACGCCGCCTGATTCCGGCCCAACAGAGGTCGCTGCGTGCCATATCTCCGAAAGCTGGAATGGCGTTCGCCGCACGATCTCCTGGTCGAGAATTTTGGGCAGCGCGCCGAAGGCCGCCTTGGGCACACTCAACTCGCGCAGGAAGAACAACTCGCGCGAAATCACGGGTGCGATGGTGGTCGCCTCCCGCGTCACGCCCTGCATGACGAGCCATAAATCGAGCGTGGCGGCGTTGAAGAGCGGCAACGCAAACCGGGTTTCCGTCGGGCCCTTGGCGGACACCAGGCGGCAAACGACGCAGTCGCCGTCTCCCCAGAGCGTCACCTGCGGCCGTGCCTCGCCCTCGGCCCATTCGCGCCAGCGCGCCGGCGCGGCGTCGCGCAAGCCCGACAGCCACCATCGCGCAAAGTCCCTGCCCCACGCCGTGAGGACGTGGAGGCCACCGGCACGGGCTGGCAGGTCGGCGACAGGCATGATCGTCACTTCTCGGATCGCGGCAATCGATTCGAATGCGGGAGAGCCTATTTACTAATTCTTTACGAAGGGTAACGAGCGGCCGCAGGCCGGCGGCGTGACGTTTCCGGCGCACTTGAGAGCCTGCTTCAATTGCATTTCATCGTTGGATTTCAGCACGATATTTCCATCTCCGGAACCGCGCCTCAGCCCTGGCGCAACGCCACGATGGCGGCGGGCTCGTTGCGCCGCGCGTCCTCGAATTCGATCCGGATCGAAACCAGGTCCGGCAGCCGCTCGGCGCGAGGCCAGTCGGCGCGCCAGGCCGGTTTCACCTTGGGATCGAGGGTGCCGAAATATCCGATGCGGATGTCGCGGACGCCGCTGAGCACCACGACCCGGGTGGCGTCCGGCTCCGGACTGTCCTTCGCGCGCGCCCGGTCGAACGGGGTAAAATCGGCGACGAGGTCGCTGCCGCTCCGCCGCAGCACGATCCTGTGCGGCCCGCCGCGCAGCGACCGTCCCTCGCTCAGGCCCACGAAGGCGACCGCCTCGCTGCGACCGTCGAATCCGCTCGGCTCCTTTGTGCGCGTGGCGTCCTTTGGGCCTGACGTCTCCGGTCGAACCGGGAGTGCCGATCCCACCAGGGCTGCGACGGTCTGGATCGCAGCACTTGTCTCGCCTGCAATCTCACCTGCGCGATCGGTGGCAAACGCTTGCCGGGCCATCGCTAATCCGCCGGCAAGAAAACCGGTGAGGATCGCGAGGATCGCAAGCGACAGCAGCAGCTCGATCATCGTCAGCCCCTGCTCGCCGCTCCGGCGAGCGGCGACGCGTGCGATCAGCCGGCTGCGAACCATGCGCGTCATGGCTTGGCCTCCGGCGCAAGCTTCAACGCCGCGAGCCTCGTGGCGGTGCCGTCCGGCGCCTCAACCGCGACTTCAACCCAGTACGACCGCAACGCGTTGCCGGCCGGGGCCGGCCGGGCGACGCCTTGCGGCCCGCGCGCGTCGGTGGCGGGACGAAGTTCGGTGACGGTCTGCCGCCAGCGGAACTTGTTCGCGATGACGCCTTCGCGAGTGCCCGGCGCGAGCGCCTCGGTGATGCCGGCGGCCTCCAGGCGCGAGTGCGCGACCCTGAGCGCGGTACGACTGATCTGGGTGCGCGCGTCAGAACGCATCGCGACCACCACGCCGGTCAGTATCGCGCCGAGTCCCAGCGCCAGAATGACGAAGGCGACCAGGATTTCGATCAGCGCGAATCCGCGCTCGCCGCGCCGGATTGACCCTCGCCTGGATCGCACACGCCTCATGGCATGAGCCGCGGTTCGCCGGTCAGCCAGTTGACCGCGATGCGCGCCGACCGTCCTTCCAGCATCAGGGCGATCTCGCCGCCGGAGGACTGGCCGTCGGGGTAAAATCGGATGCCACCGCGGTCGCCGGCGCGCTCGGTCTCGGCGACCACCACCGCGGCGACCATTCCGCGCGGCAGCGCGTGCATGGCATTCGGCAGGCCGAAGCGGCCTTTCTCCAGGTCGATCCGGAACAGCGTTTCGGCGTTGCTCGACATCGCCTGTGCGCGAGCCAGTTGAAGCGTTGCGGCGACGGATCGGGCCGTGACGGCGACGCGCGTGGCGACCGCCTTCGGTTTGGCCGACAGCGTGCCCGCCAGAACCAGCGCGATGATGCCGATGACGACCAGCAATTCGGCCAGCGTGAACCCGGCCGACGATCGTGCGGGGCACTTCATTGGAAGGCGAGATTGTTGATCGACAGCACCGCGCTCATCACATGCATGATGAGCCCGCCGATGCTGCCGCCGATGACGAGCGTCAGGGCCGGCGTCAACAGGCCGACCATCCGCTCAATGCGCCGCTGCAAATCGGCCTCGATCACGCCGGCGACCTGGATGAGTTTTGGACCGAGCTGGCCGGACTCTTCTCCGACCGCGACGAGGCGCAGCGATGCCGGCGGCAACAGGCCGTCGCCGTCGAACGCGCGATGCAGCGGCGTGCCTTCCGGAACCCGCCTGATGGCGCGCTCATAGAGCGCATTCAAATAGCGGTTGGTAACCAGCGCGCGCGCGGTCTGCATCGCCGACATCAAGGGCACCCTGGCCACCAGCAGCGTGCCGAGCGCCCGCGCAAAACCGCCGGCCTCGCGGTTTCGAATCAGCGGACCGATCACCGGCAACGCGCATTTCAGGCGGTCGGCGCCCAGCATGACGTCCAAATTTTGCCTGGCCTTGCCCCACAGTGCAAAGCCGGCAGCGCCGCAAAGACCTGTGGCCAGCAGCACCATCAGCCAGTTTTCCTGAACTTCCTCGAAGAAATGCAGAATGCCTGGAAGCGGAAGGCCGGCATCGACGAAGATCGGCGAAATGCTGGGTATCAGCACGAACACGATGACGACGACCGAGACCAGCGACATCGCGATCAGGATCATCGGGTAGACGAGCGCCGACGCGATCTTGTTGCGGATCTCGAGCCGGCGTCCGAGCAATTCGGCAATCTGGGTCAGCACCTGCCCGGTAACGCCTCCGGCCTCGCCGGCGGCCAGGATCGCCCGGTAGTCCGACGGAAACACGTCGGCGCGCTGCGCCATCGCCTCGGAGAGCTGCAACCCGGCCAGCACGTCCTTGAGAAGTCCTTCGGCAAGGCGAACGGTTTTGGCCGATGCGCCCGGTCCTGCGATGATCCGGAAGGCGGCATCGAGCGTCAGCCCGGAATTGGTCAGCGACGCCAGTTCGACCGTGAAGGCCGTCAGCTCCTTCAGGCTGAAGCGGCTCGATTGAACGAGCTCGCGCTTCCAGATCGACGTCTCGGCTTGCCGCGGCGAGGCCAATTCCTGGCCCGACCGCACGGTCACCGGGTCGGCCACGCCATACGTCTCGAACGGCGTCAGCCCCGAACCGTAGAGCGCGTCGATCGCGGCCTCGAGACCTTCGGCAACGATCGTTCCCGCGGTAACCGCGCCGCGCGCCGTGTAGGCCTTGTATTGAAAAACTGCCAAGGACCGTGCTCCCTTCAGGACGCGCGGGTGACGCGAAGGACTTCGTCGAGCGACGTCTCGCCGGCCCCGACCTTGAGCAGGCCATCCTCGTACAGCGTGTGGAAGCCTGACTGGCGCGCGATCTGCTCGATCGCACGCTGGTCCTGGCTTCGTCGGCCGATCGTTTCGCGGATATCGTCGTCGACAACCAGCAATTCAGAGATCGTGGTGCGGCCGCTATAGCCGGTATGGCCGCAGGCTTCGCAGCCGACCGGCCCGCGGCTATTCGACCAGTCGATCGCAGGATGGCCCGCGATCGCCATCTTGAGCTTGCCATGGGCGCGCTCGCCGGCGCTGTGCGGTCGCGCGCATACGGAGCACAGCTTTCTGACCAGGCGCTGCGCCATCACGCCCGCGATCGTGGATGCGAGCAGGTAGCGTTCCAGCCCGATGTCGATCAGGCGCGTGATCGCGGCAATCGCGCTGTTGGTATGCAGGGTCGAGAACACCAGATGGCCGGTCAGCGCCGCCTGGATCGCGATCCGCGCGGTCTCCAGGTCGCGGATTTCGCCGATCATGACGATGTCAGGGTCCTGGCGCAGGATCGATCGCAGCGCCATCGGAAAGTCGAGGCCGATCTGCGGCTGGACCTGGATCTGGTTGATCCCGGAGAGCTGATACTCGATCGGGTCTTCGACGGTGAACAGTTTCAGTTCGGGCCGGTTGAGGTCCTTCAAGGCCGTGTAGAGCGTCGTGGTCTTGCCGCTGCCGGTCGGGCCGGTGACCAGAATGATGCCGTTCGGAAGCGCCATCAGCCGCTGCAGGCTTGCTTGCGTCCCCCCGTCGAGACCCAGTTTGGTGAAGTCGAGTTCGACGCGCGTGCGGTCGAGAATTCGCAACACGACGCTTTCGCCGAACACCGTCGGCAGCGTGGAGACGCGGATATCGATCTCGACGCCGCGAACCACGGTCTTGATGCGGCCGTCCTGCGGCAACCGCCGCTCGGCAATGTCGAGCTTGGCCATGATCTTCATGCGCGTCGTCAGCGCCGCCCGCAGCGTCGCGGGCACCAGCCGTTCCTGCTGCAAGAAACCGTCGATGCGGTAGCGAACCGCGACCGCATCGCGGCCGGGTTCGATATGCACGTCGGATGCGCCACGCTCGACGGCCCTTGAGATGATCTGATTCACCAGCCGGATGACGGGGGCTTCGTTGGCGATGTCGCGCAACCGTTCGACGTCGAACTCGCTGGCGTCACTGCCCGCGAGCGCGAGACTGTCGGATTCCTCGGATTGCGGCTCGGACACCGCGTCCTGATACAGCGTGCGCAACGCCCGCTCGATTTCCGCCGGCGCGATCACGGCAAGGTCGACGCGGACGTCGAGCATGTAGCTGATGGCCTTCGCAGGCTCGTCGGCGAAAGGATCGGCGGTCGCGATCACGAGGCGCCTGCCGTCAAACGAGATCGGCAGGATCCGGTTGGTCTTGAGGAAGGAAAGCTGCAAGCGGTCCGCCAGCACAGGGCGCGCGGGCAAATCCGCCGCCTCGATCGGCGGCAGGCCGCAATAGGTGGCGTAAGCCAAACAGAGGTCAGCCTCGGAAATCAGGCCGAGCTTGACCAGCACGAGATCGAAACGCTCGGAGGCCGCGTCAGCCGCGCGCCGGGCCCGGCCGATCGCGGCCGGATCAATCAGATCCTTGCCGAGCAGCAGGTCCGAAAACGCCTGCGCGAAGCCGGCATCGCTCGGCTTCGGCAACGTCGCTCCTTGCGGCGCGGCCGGGCGCAACAATTGCTGGATATCGAATGCCATTCGCGCGCTCGATGGTTTCGCGGGATCTGCGTCGGCGCAATCTTAGGAGGATTTTATTAACCAAAGCTTTGACGCTTTGTTTGCCATTGCCGCGTAAACATCCGCCAAGGACGCCGGGAAGGCATATCGACGTGGCACAGCGGCCAAAGGCACGAACGGACCGGTGTCCAGCCGTTGACCGGCCGGACGGAGCGCCCCTGCCCGGCGCCGACAACCGCCAGTCAGGCTTCGCGCTGGTCGCCGTAATCTGGACCCTGGGCCTGATTACGCTGCTTGGCATGGCCGTCATCGTCGGCGCGCGCTACCGCACCAAGACCTCGTCCAACTATGCCTCCGTGACCGCGGCCGAAATGGCGGCGGAGAGCGCCGTCAACCTGGCGATATCGGCGGCGCTGACCGCGACGCCCGAACAGGCCGTTAACTTCCCGTTGCGCTGCCGCCTGCCCGGCGGCGAACGCGCCACCATCACGGTCGAGGAAGAGACCGGCAAGGTCGACCTCAACACGGCGAGCCCGGCCGCGCTGACACGCCTGTTCACCGCGCTCGCCGGCGATCCGTCGCAAGGCACCCGCCTCGCCGCGCAGATCGTCGACTTCCGCAAACCGAAGACACAAGGCACACCGGCCGCCGCAGCACGCTTCACCACCATCATGGAACTGGACCAGGTCGACGGCATGCCGCCGCGGCTGTTCCGGGCGGCGCTTCGCCACGTCACGGTTCGATCCGGGAAGCCGGAGCCCGACATGGAAGCCGCCTCTCCTTCCATGCGCCGGCTGCTCAATTTCGAGCCGAAGCCGAACGCCACCAAGCGGGGCGTGCCCGCAGGCGGCAGCATGACGATCCGCGCCGATATCGATAGCCCGGACGGCACGCGCTTCATCCGCGAGGCACTGGTCTCGCTGGAGGGCGGCAACGGGCTGCCCTACGTCATTCGCGAGTGGCGGCGCGGGGATATCGATCCATCGGGCCTGCGGCAGGACCCGCCCCGAGCGGCGCTGCGCGCCTGCCTGCAGGTTCGCCAAGCGGCGGCAAGCTGATATTGCTTCCGACACAAATATCGAAAACAACCCCATGCAAAGTAGATTCCATGGGGCGGTGAGCGTGGCCTTTCCGATAGGTTTGGGTTTGCACACTCGAACCATCGGAGAAGTCAGATGCAAGCATCGACCGCAGTCACGCCCACCGCGGACCATATTGGCACAATTTTCGTTTCGATCGAACTAAGTCAGAAGACCTGGCTGGTGACGCTGCACAGCCCGGTTCGTGACCGGATCTCCCGCCACAAGCTCGAGGGAGGCAATCAGGTCGAGTTGCTTGCCCTGATCGAGAAGATCAGGGCGCGGGCGGCCGAGAAGCTGGGGTCTGTGCCGCGCGTCGTGAGCTGCTACGAGGACGGCTATGATGGCTTTTGGCTGCACCGGCTGCTGCTGACGGCAGGCATCACGAACTACGTCTTTGATCCCGCCAGCATTGCCGTGGACCAGCGGTCGCGGCGGGCGAAGACGGACCGGATCGACGGCGAGTTGATGCTGCGGACCTTGATGGCCTATCTGCGGGGCGAGCCACGGGTGGTCCGCATCGTCCGCGTCCCGAGCGTGGAAGCCGAGGATGCCCGGCGTGCGAGCCGGGAGCGGGATCGTCTGGTCAAGGAACAGACGGCCCATACCAACCGGATCAAGGCGCTGATGCGTCTGTCGGGCATGGCGGTCGGCAACCCGCGCCGACGGGACTGGCTCAGCTTTCTGGAGCAGCAGCGGGATTGGGAGGGGCAGCCGTTGCCGCCTCATTCGTTGGCCGAAGTGAAGCGCGAACACGCGCGCCTGACCATGGTACGCGAGCAGATTGCGGCGTTGGAACAGGTACAGACTGCACAGGCCTGTCCCGTTCCTCCTCCGATGGCGGAGCGGCGATCAAGCCTGCAGCGGCTCAAGGCGCTCGGCCCGGCCTTCACCGCGACGCTGGTGAACGAACTGTTCTACAAGGACTTCCGCAACCGGCGCGAGGTCGCCAGCTACTGCGGATTGGTGCCGAGCCCCTGGAAGAGCGGCGGCATCGACCGCGAGCAAGGCATCAGCAAGGCTGGCAACCCGCGGGCGCGCAACAAGGCGATCGAGCTGGCCTGGCTGTGGCTTCGCCATCAGTCGGACAGCGCGCTCAGCCGCTGGTTCCGCACCCGCACCGCCAATGCCGGCAAGCGCGCCAAACGCGTCGCCATCGTCGCCCTGGCGCGCAAGCTGATCGTGGCGCTGTGGCGCTACCTCACCACGGGCCTCATTCCGGAGCAGGCAATCATGAAGGCATAAACCAACACCTCGCCGCGCCCGTGCGGGGATGGATGATGACCGTGCCATCTAGGGCTTCAAACGTCGTTTTGTAGATGGGTCTCATCCTAGCCAGGCTTCCTTGCCGCAAGCATGCGGAAGGTGGGTCCGGATCTAACGATCCGACCGGATATGAGGTGATGCAGTGAGCTGCAGAAATCTTCGGAAGCCAATCCTCGCCCGGAGCCCGGTCGGCGCGCTGCGCTACGCATGGCTCCACGCGCCGCCCTACCACCGTCAAACCCCTAACCCAAACCAGGAGAACAGCCTTGACTCTCAAATTCCCATATGAGGATGGGGCCGTCGCGGACGCCGGAATATACAGGTCGAAGGTATTTTTTTACCTCAACGCGAAACCCAGTGGCGCGATGCGTACAGGACGTCCGTTCGGGTTAGGCCGACAGGGCTTCGTCGACCGGCCATGTGTAACAGCTCTATTCGCTGACGTGACCAAAGCAACGTAACGGGCGGGAATTTCAAAGCGTCAACTCGACATCGATGATAGCGCGCGAGCCGACCTTGTAGGGCCCCCACTTGGCGCTCAACTGCTTATTGTTGGCGTCCTCGACGGTTATCTCATGCTCTGCGCCCGCGAGAACCGAGTAGCCGCCCGTTTGCGGAAACCTGCCCTTGTTGCGGACGAAGTACTGCAGAAAGCGATATCGGGGAGACGAACCGGAAATTGCTCCGACGGCCTGATCGTTGATTAGCACGACGACGCTGCCCTTGGACTTATCGCGCAAGAGCGTAACGGCGATCCAAGCCTCGGTCTTGACCAGCTCCGGCTTTTTCGGCTGTTCCTGCGAACTGGTCGGACGAAAGCCGAAATTCTGGAAGATCCGGTTCACGCCCGCGCTGCCGCCGGCGATTATCATCGCCGTAAGGAGGGATCCGGGCCAACCCTTCCAACTGTCGAAGGTATAGGAGCTGTCGGTGTAAACGCTGATCAGCTGGCTGGAGATGTCGAGATTGAAGAGCCGTACCAGCAGAAGCGAGAACAGGAACGCCACCAGCGCATTCATGCTGCGGGAGTCGAAGTAGTCGAGGAACGGCCGCCAGCGAAACAGCAGCGCCAACCCGCTTTCAACCAGCACGGCCAAGACGAACAACACGAACAGGGCCTTGAACGAGGCGTCGTAAAGCTTCCCACTATCGAGCGTCGGCGCCAGCGGGCGCACGTTGACCGTGATCTGAGGTTGCGCCACGCCATTCAGCGTGTAGGTGACGATATCGTCCAGTTCTCGCGCGCCGGCTGGTGGCATGTAGATCAGCGTCGTTTGCGGCGGCGCACCGGACGACGTCTTGGTGACGATCCCCCCGCGCGCCGCGGTTTCATTTGTGACGCTTCCCGCGAGTTCGCGCTTGAGGATGACGACACCGCCGGGCGCGACGTCCACCGGCTTGTTCTCCTGCGAATGCGCCGGCGCCACGACGAACGCCAGCAAGATTAGCACGCAGATCGCAGCCTGCCCGAGTCGTAATGCACCCAACATACGATGCCCCGTTTCGACCGTCCGGCCCCTGCACCACCCTCGCCCCCGGAGACAACGTCGTCGGAACGCGCACGGGCGTGTCCCTGGATAGCGTCGTCGCCGGGCAAGCGTCGCTGCGGACTGGCCATCCTTTTCATTCAATCATCAGTTGCATAATTATGGCAAGTGTTGTCTCATTGCCGCATTATTTGGCGAGCGGACTGGTCCACTCGCCGTCAGTTGATTTTTTCATACGGGCTGCGACATGCCTTTGCCCAACGATCAGTTCCTGACCGACGACGAAATTCGCCGACTCGTGTTCGAGACGTTCGGCATGGGGCGCTTCACCCAGGACAGCCCGGTTCAACCCGACGTCTGGATCCGCTTCCTGAAGCTTGCGGGCCGCGGCGACCTCGAGAAGACCAGAGTATCGCTGCTGGTTGTGCCGAAGGATACCTCCGCCGAGGACGGCACGCCTGCGGGGGGCGGCGGCTTGCTCGCCGAAGGCATCCGCAGGTCGATCCTCAACCGCCCGCGGGGTCAGGAGCCGCTGAAAAGCCGCGACGCATCGGAAAGGCTGCTGCGCCCGCACCGGGTGGCCGCGACCACCCGCGCGGTGGCGATCGACGTCACCTTCGAGGAGATGCTCACTTATCTGATCCCGAAGACCTATTGGTGGACCTGTGTCGACGAGAAATATCGCGATCCGACCAGGCTCGGAGACATGCTGCTCACAAAACAGAAGAAGAGCGTCAAAGACGCATTGCTGGAATTCGACGATACCGAGTATCTACGCTTCGTCGCGCTCAGCGCCGTGACCAGTTACATCGGCGACGTCAGAGAGGCCGCAAACGCGAACGACAAGATTCGTGACATTGTCGCCCTGCTGGCACCGGCATCGGAGGTTGACGACGAGGACCCCGATGACAGGCGACAGCGCGAGGTGGCAACGCCGGACGCCACCATCGCCAAGCTCAATCCGCTCTGGAAGAGCTACAGCGCGCTGGCGCGGCGCACCTTCTGGTCCAGGATCGGCAAACGCGCGGCAGTCCACCGAACGCCGAGCGATGCCGTCGCCCTGAAGGCGCAAAGCCTGATCTGGGCCATTCATCGCAACCGGGTGGTTCGCGCACAAGCCGCTCCGCCGGCGAACGTATCCTTGCACGGAACGCTGAAGTCACCGGCGCGACTCTCGAGCCAGACCGTGAAGGCCGACGCCGCTATCACCCTGTTTTCAATCAGCACCAGGGACCTGACCTGGGCCGTAGTGGACACCGGCATCGACGCAACGCATGACGCCTTCCTGCCCAAGCCCGGAGCGCCCGAAAGCATGAAGAGCCGGGTCATCCGCACGCTCGATTTCACGCGCCTGCGCGATCTGTTGGCCGAGGACTTCGACGCGGCCGCACTGATCGCGAAAATCCCGTGGGAGAGCGACCTGTCGCGTCAGCAGAAGATCCTCCGCATCCAGACGACGCTGGATTCGCTTCGCCGCCGCAACGTCAACGGACGCGAGCTCGACTGGACGCTGATCGAGCCGTTGATCCGCCTCAAGCCGACCGACGCCAAGGCGCCCAAGGATCCGCACGGCACCCACGTCGCGGGCCTTCTCGGTGGCGACCTGCCGAAGGGTGTTCCCGGCGACACGACGCCGTTCGTGGGCGTGTGCCCTGACATCCAGCTCTATGACCTGCGGGTGTTCGACGATGACGCGGAGAATGACGAATTCACCATCCTTGCCGCGATCGACTATATCTCGTGGATCAATCGCGACCCCGAACGCCCGGTCATCCATGGCGTGAACCTGTCGCTGGCGACCGCGCATGTAGTGGACGCGCATGCCTGCGGCCGCACGCCGATCTGCGAGGCCTGCAACCGCCTGTCCGCCAACGGAACTGTGGTGGTGGCGGCAGCCGGCAATTCGGGCTTCGACAAGAAGGAGAAGAAGGAAACGCTCGGCACCGGCTACCGTGCCATCAGCATCACCGATCCCGGCAATGCTGAGGATGTGATCACCGTGGGCGCCACCCATCGCAACGACCCGCACACCTATGGCGTGAGCTATTTCTCCAGCCGCGGCCCGACCGGCGACGGGCGCATGAAACCGGACCTGGTGGCGCCGGGCGAGAAGATCCGCTCGACCGCACCGGGAAACACGATGCTGGTCAAGGACGGCACCTCGATGGCGGCTCCGCACGTGTCCGGCGTCTGCGCGCTGCTGATGGCGCGTCATCGCGAACTCATCGGCCACCCGAAGCGGATCAAGGAGGTGCTGATACGGACGGCGACCGATCTCGGCCGCGAGCGCAGCTTCCAGGGCGCGGGGCTCGTGGATGCGTTGCGAGCGCTGCAATCACTCTGACGGCAGGTCACGGCATCAAACGGGGGTGACACATGGTGATTTTCGAAGCGATCGACGCGGCGCATGGCGACTCCATTCTCGTCCGCTACCAGGGCAACAGTGGCTTTCAGCGGATCATCCTGGTCGATGCCGGTCCGAAATCCGCCAACAACGAGGACGGTGAGAAATACGTTCCCTATGAGGACCGCGTCATTCCCCGCCTGCTGGAGATCAAGGCCGAGCGCGACGCAAAGCCGAAGAGCGAGGACATTCGTTCCGGCCAGCCGACGCTGGCGCTCGACCTTGTGATGTGCACGCACATCGACGACGACCACATCGCCGGCATCGAGCGGCTGTATGGCTGCCTTTCGGGCGATGGCCAGTGCGCCGATGACGGCGACAAGGTGGAAGCCAAGACGCTGTGGTTCAACTCCTTCTCGAAGCTGATGGATGGCGTCAGCATCGACGATGCGGTGGTCGAGTCGCTGTCGGTGTCGCAAGGCGAACATGTCACCGCATTCGCGAAGGCATCGGGGGCCACCATCAACAAGGGTGCGCCGGGGCAACTCGTGGCTGTCGGCCAGTTGCCGAAGGGTTTTGCACCCGCGACGGTGACGATCACCAATCCGGACAAGAAAGCGCTGGAGAAGCTCAAGAAGGACTGGCTCGCCGACGTCAAGAAGAAGAAGAAAGCGACGAAAAAAGCCGCGCCCGAACCGTCGGCGACCGGCGGCGAGGTGAAGTTCAAGCCCGATCAGGCGGTGGCGAACCTCTCCTCGATCGTGATGCTGATCGAGGTGTTCGGCCGCAAGATCCTGCTGACCGGCGACCAGCGCGGAGATCACGTGCTGTCCGGGCTGATCAAGACCAAGGAGGCGAAGGGCGGCAAGCTGCACGTCGACATCCTGAAGGTGCCGCATCACGGTGCGATCGGCAACAACCCGAAAGAATTCGTCGCGGCGGTGACCGCCGACACCTATGTGTTCTCCGCCAACGGCAAGGACCAGAACCCCGATCCGCCGGTGCTGGCCCTGTACGCCGCCGAAGCGAAGAAGGACCGCAAGTTCACCATGGCCTTCACCAATGGCGCGATGCTCTACGAGAAGGACGCGAAGGGCAAGCTGCCGAAGATCGGCAAGACCACGGTGAAGACGCTAAAGGAGGCCATCGCCGAGTTGAAGAAGGATCCCGCCGTCAAGAAGAACGTTACCTTCCTGTTCCGCGATCCGAAGAAGCACTCGCTGGTGTTCGAGCTGGAGAAGAAGGCATAGGGAACGGTTACGGCCTCCGACCTTGGACCTCGGAGGAGGCTTCGCACGCACGTTGCGCCGTTCCGTTCATGGCAACGCCCTACCCCTTCGAATTCAGCACGACCGGCGGCGGCATCGGCGGCACGGCGGCCTCCGGCGGAGGCGGCGGGCGGACCGAGCTTTCCAGCTTCATCCGTTCCTCGACGACGGCGGGACCCGGCTCGAACACGGTGCAGCCCTTGGTGCGCTGCAGATCGGACAGCGCGTCGAGCCGCCTGCGCTCGTCGATCAGCTGCTTGGGCGCATCGAGCGGATAGCGTTCGTAGCCGTAGCCCGACAGCGGCCCCACCGCCAGCCAGTATTCCAGCCGGGCGGCGCGCCGCGCCGCGTAGCGGAAGGACGCGGCAATGCCGTTGCAGTTCATGGATTCATCGACCGGCAGGATCGCATAGGGCGGCGGCGGCTCGACCGGGCCGGCATAGGTCACGCAGCCCGCCAGCGAACCGGCGATGGCCGGCACCAGCCAGAGATTTCTCCAACGGATGGCTCGGCGTTTCACTGGGAAATCATCCGTTGCGCGGTATTGGCCGGCGACCGCTCGCGCGAGGTCGTGTGCGGCATGTAGACATGCATCTTGCGCCGGTACTCTTCCGTCACGAGGCGGCTTTCGGTGCCGTCGCGGACCACCTTCGGCGTGATCAGGATGACGAGCTCGGTCTTCTTGACCTTGTCTTCGCGGTTGGAGAACGCGGCACCGAGCCCGGGGATGTCGCCGAGCAACGGAATCTGGTTGCTGGTCTTGTCGGCCTGCTCCTGGATCATGCCGCCGAGCGCCAGTACCTCGCCGTCATTGACGACGACGGTGGTCTTCACGCGCCGCTGCTGGATCGTCGGCGAATCGATTCCCGACGACGTGGTCTTCGCCACGGCGCTGACCTCCTGCTCGATCTCGAGCTGCACCCGGCCGCTTTCGTTGATGCGCGGCGTCACCGACAGGATCACGCCGGTGTCCTGCATGGTGATCGAATTGACGATGGCGGTTTGCGCCGTCACCACGCTGGTCGCGGTCTGCGTGGTGATCGGCACCTGGTCGCCGATCTGCAGCCTCGCCGTCTTGTTGTCCAGCACCATCAGCGAAGGCGTCGAGATGACGTTGACGCGCGTCAATGCATTCAGTGCGCTGAGCGTCGCGGCGATGCTTGCCGCGTTGACCGCATAATTGAAGCCCGGGAAAACCTGCCCGACGCCGCCCTTCAGGGCGTTGGTGAACGAGGCGGTCGGCGTGCGGTCCTTCTGCAAGGCCCACTGCACGCCATATTGCAGGTTGTCGTTGAGCGTGACTTCCGCAATGACCGCTTCGATCAGGACCTGGCTGGCGACGACATCGAGGCCCTGGATGACGCGAAGCACGCGCTCGTAGTCCCGGTCATTGGCCATGATGAGCAGCGAGTTCTTGGTTTCGTCGGCCACGATCTTGAGCGGCGGTTCGCCGCCCGCCGTGTTCGACGGCGAGGACGACGAGGCCGGGTCGATCGCATCCGGCGTCAGCGCGTCCGGCTCGTTGTTCAACGCACGCTGCAGGCTTTGCAGATCGTTGCCGGCGCCGATGCCGACGCCGCCACGGAGCCCGGGTGCGCCGCCCTGATCGATATCCGGCGTCGCGCCCGCCGAGCCAAGCGGTCTCGCCGTGCTTGCCGAGAAGCCCGCCTGCCGCGATCGCGGCGAAACGCTGCGCGTCGGCTGCTTCACTACCTTCATTTCATTCGAGAACATCGACTGCAGCACGCTGGCCAGTTCGGCCACGGGCCGGTTCTGCACCTGATAGACGTGAAGCTGCCGCTCGGAGCCGACCGCCTTGGCGTCGAGCCGCCTGATCCAGGTCTGCGCACGCGGCAGATAGCTCGGCTGCGACGTCACGACCAGGATCGCGCTGAGCCTGGTGTTGGCGATGAACCTGACGCGGCCCTTCAGCGGTCCTTCCTTTTCCGAAGCGAAGATCGCCTTCAATTCATCGACCATCTTTTCCGGCTGCGCGGTCTTCACCGGGACCACGGCGAACGACATGCCCTTCATGACGTCGACGTCGAACACCGAAATCGAATCCAGAATGCCTTCGATCTCGGCCGGCGAGCCCTTGAGCGCGAGAATGTTGCGGGCGTCGTCGGCCTGCACGATCGCGCCTTTCGGCACCATCGGCTCCAGCACGCGCGCGACTTCGGTCGCGGAAACATATTTCAGGGAGACCACGCGAATGCCGTTGCCGGCCATGGCGCTTTCGGCCGGGCCATTGCCGGTCGCGATCACGCCGGTGGCGGACTGGTCGGCCGGCGCAATCTGGTAGGTGCCGCGGTTCTGCACCAGCACCGCGCCGATCGGCTTCAGCGCGGTCTGGAACATCTCCAGCGCCTCGGCCTTGCTGACCGGACGCGTCGTCTGCACGGAAATCACGCCGTCGACGCGCGGATCGACGACGTAGTTCACGCCGATCATGTCGCCGAGAACGGTCTTGGCGGCCTGCTGGAGTGGAACGCTCGCCAGATTGAGAACCACGCTGCCGTCGCCGCCGGCGACCTTCCGCTGCGACGTCCCGCCGATCATGCTGCCATTGCCGCCATCCATGACGGCCACCGCGGGCGATGACGGCGACGGCAGCGGCACGGCGCCCGTGGGGCCGCCGTCATAGGCATAGGTCTGCTCGAGCGAGACCGGCTGTCCAGCAGCCAGCCTGGGCCGCGACGCCGTGGTCAAAGGCGTTGCGATGGGAGTGGTGGTGCAGCCCGACACAACGAGCATAGCCGCCCCACAGGCGGCTAATCTCGTGGCAAGGCTACGAGAAGGCAACAACGGAAAACCCCCAACAACTTCGCGCCGTCGACGGCTTTTGGCGCGTAAATAATTGGTAAAACATCATAGTTAATCGACAGTAAATCGGCCCGGTTTGCCGGCGGGCGCCAAATCGGATGTCACGGCAAGAGCTTGCGGCGGGAAGGAGCGCAAAGGCGACAGGACCGTTCGGACCGTCAATTTGGCCCCCGGTATCGCCGGGATAAGCCCGATCCAGGCCGATGCGCGAGTTGGCCGGATCTGGAGAGGCTGCTATATTAATTCCGGCCCACACCCGGGCCTGAAAGGTCAGGGCAAGCGTATGATGAACCTCGTTTCGGCTCCCGCGGGGGAGACATTCTCGATCGTCGGGACGTGCATCAACTGCACCGCGCCGGCGAGCCTGCTGGCGACCCTGACCGTCCTCGCCATCGGCGTCGCGCTGGCGTTTCGCTCGGAACGGCGCAGTGGTACGTCCAGCAAGGCGGCTCAGGCCATCAATCACTAGCCAGGGTCGTCGGACTCATACTCGACGAACTTTTTGTAGATCCAGCGTCGGCCGTCGTGCCGGCGCCACACCTTGCCCCATAGCAGCCGGCCCGTGATCGAACGCCTCGGCATCATGACCGTCCAGAGATGCCAGGTGTCCGCCCATGTCCGCTCCGGATTGAGCGATGTGACTTGAGACAGGTTATGACGGCGCATCGCACTCAACTCCGGCATTAAATATACGGCGCGCCGATGGATGCGACGACGCGCTCAGACCTCAATTTTTCGGGGACGAAGGGAAGCCGCTTCGGCTGCGACAACCTCGAGCCTGCGCCGGAGCTCGCAGACCTCGCGATATCGTCGTGCGAGGTCTTCAGGCTGAAGCCGCAACCTGCGCTTGATCACAACCTTTCGATGCGGGCGATTTCGCTTCATGCGACATCATAGCTTCGGCCCTGCCCGGCTCAATCAAAGCCGTGCATTAAGCTAACCCGTCAACCTTACCGGTCCGCGCAACCTCAACGCGCGCACGAAAGCGGACCGCCGTCGCCGTTCGTGCGCCGATCCTCAAGTGGGAACCCCAAAACGGCCGGAGAAATCAAGCCGTCATTTCGTCACGAAATGACGTCGCGGCCTCGCGCGGCGGCGACATTTCATGTAGGAAATGCCCGGAAAGTTATTAATCTCATTGAATGGCGAATTAATGCGCGCAGTATTGCTGGCCGGCGGCCTTGGAACCCGGTTTGCCGAGGAAACCGACGTTCGTCCCAAGCCGATGATCGAGATCGGCGGCAAGCCGATCCTCTGGCACATCATGAAGATGTACTCCAGCCACGGCATCAACGACTTCATCATTTGCCTCGGCTACAAGGGCTACGTGATCAAGGAATATTTTTCGAACTATTTCCTGCATCAGTCGAACGTTACGTTCGACCTCCGCGAAAACCGGATGGAGGTGCTGGAGAAGCACGCCGAGCCGTGGCGGGTGACGCTGATCGACACCGGCGAAGACACCATGATCGGCGGCCGCATCAAGCGAATCCTGCCCTATATCGGCGATGACGACGCCTTCTGCCTGACCTATGGCGACGGCGTCGGCGATATCGACATCACCGAAAGCATCGCCTTCCATCGCCGCGAAGGGCGGCTGGCTACCGTGACCGGCACACAGCCCCCCGGCCGCTTCGGCGCCATCAACCACCAGGGCAGCCGCGTCACCGGCTTTCAGGAAAAGCCGCGCGGCGACGGCAACTGGATCAACGGCGGCTTCTTCGTGCTGTCGCCCAAGGTCGGCGACTACATCGAGGGCGACGCGACCGTCTGGGAAAAGGAGCCGATGACCAAGCTGGCAACCGACGGCCAGCTCAGCGTGTTCCTCCATGACGGCTTCTGGCACCCGATGGATACGCTGCGCGACAAGCGGTATCTGGAAGATCTGTGGTCGACCAACAAGGCCCCCTGGAAAAAATGGTAACGAAGAAAGACTCTATGCGCATTCTCATTACGGGTTCGATGGGTTATGTCGGCCCGATCCTCACGCGCCACCTGCGGCAGAAATTTCCCGACGCAGAATTGATCGGCTTCGATACCGCCTTCTTTGCCCACAATCTGACCGGCGCGGCCAGAATGCCGGAGTCGCTGCTCGATCGCGTGCATTTCGGCGACATCAGGGACTTCCCGCCGGAGCTGCTCGACGGCGTCGATGTCGTCGTCCATCTGGCGGCGATCTCCAACGACCCGATGGGCAAGGAATTCGAAGGCGTCACCGAGGCGATCAACGAAAAGGCCAGCGTGGCGCTGGCGCAGATGGCGGAGCAGCGCGGCGTCGGCCGTTTCGTGTTCGCTTCCAGCTGCAGCATCTACGGCGCCGCCGAAGGCCGCCCCAAGCGCGAGAGCGATACGCTCAATCCCCTCACCGCCTATGCGCGCTCCAAGGTCGCGATGGAAAACGCGCTGCGTGCCAGCAACGCCGGCGAAATGACGGTCACCTGCCTGAGGTTTGCCACCGCGTGCGGCATGTCGGACCGGCTGCGGCTCGACCTCGTCCTGAACGACTTCGTCGCGGGCGCGCTCGCCACCGGCGAGATTACCGTGCTCAGCGACGGCACGCCGTGGCGGCCGCTGATCGACGTGGCCGACATGGCGCGGGCGATCGAATGGGCGATCGGACGCGACGCCGCACAGGGCGGACGGGTTCTCGTGGTGAACGCCGGCAGCAACCAGGGCAATTATCAGGTCCGCGATCTGGCCAGCGTCGTCGCCGACGAACTGCCCGGCACCAAGGTCAGCATCAATACCGCCGCACCGCCGGACCTGCGTTCCTATCAGGTCGATTTCTCGCTGTTTGCCGAACTGGCGCCCGCGCATCTTCCCGCCGTGCCGCTCGCCCAGTCCGTGCGCAACCTCTCGGCCGGACTGAGGGGCATGGGATTTTCGGACAAGGGATTTCGCACCTCTTCGCTGATGCGGCTCAAGACGCTCAAGGATCACATTGCGGTCGGCCGGCTGTCGTCCGACCTTCGCTGGCAGTAAGCTTCGAAAGGCCGACATCGTGAAGTTTCATCCGACGCCGCTGCATGGCGCCTACACGATCGAACTCGAAAAGCGCGGCGACGACCGCGGGTTTTTCGCGCGCTTCTTCTGCCAGAAGGAATTCGAGGCGGCCGGCGTGCCGATGTCGGTCGTCCAGATCAACAACTCGCTCAGTGCAAAAGCCGGCACCCTGCGCGGCATGCACTATCAGCTGGCGCCGGCCGCCGAGATCAAGGTGGTGCGCTGTATCCGCGGCGCCCTCTATGACGCGATCGTCGACCTGCGACCGGATTCGCCGACGTTCGGCAAATGGTTCGGCGTCGAACTCACCGCCGAAAACCGCCGGATGATTTTCGTGCCGCAGGGGTTTGCGCACGGCATCATGACGCTCGCCGACGACACCGAGGCGTTCTACCTGGTGAATGCGTTCTACGCGCCCGAACAGGAGCGCGGCCTGCGCTATGATGATCCACGCTTCGGCATCGAGTGGCCGCGGCAGCCCGCCGAGGTTTCGCCCAAGGACGCCGGTTGGCCGGATTTCGATCCTGAGTTCCACGGCATCGAGCGCTTGCGGGGGCTGACGTGAGAATCCTTCTGACCGGCGGCAGCTCGTTTACCGGTCTGTGGTTCGCGCGCAGCCTTGCCGCGAACGGCCATGCGGTCGTTGCCCCGCTCAGGGGCCGCGAATATTCGGGCCTGCGCGGCGAGCGCGTGACCGAACTTCGCCGCGTGGCCGAAGTCGTCGAGGATTGCCCGTTCGGCTCGGACCGTTTTCTCGATCTCGCGGGGACGGGCTCATGGGATTTGCTGTGCCAGCATGCGGCGCAGACCGGCGACTACCGCAGCCCGGACTTCGACGTCATCGGCGCCGTCGCCGACAACACGAAAAACCTCGTCGCGGTGCTGAGGAAGATGCTGGCCAATGGCCTGAAGGGCGTCGTCCTCACCGGCTCGGTGTTCGAACAGGACGAAGGCGCGGGCGATGCGCCGCTCAGGGCCTTTTCACCCTATGGATTGTCGAAGGGCCTCACCTGGCAGCATTATCGCTTCCTCAGCGAAACCATGCATTTCAACCTCGGGAAGTTCGTCATCGCAAACCCGATCGGGCCGTTCGAGGAGCCGCGGTTCTGCAACTATCTGATCCGTTCGTGGTTCAAGGGCGAGGTCCCGGCGGTGCGGACCCCGCTCTACGTACGCGACAATATTCATGTCGACCTGCTGGCGAAGGCCTATGCGGCCTTTGCCGAGCGCGTGCCCGCGCAGAACGGCATCGCAAAACTCAATCCGAGCTTCTATGTCGAGAGCCAGGGCGCGTTCGCGCAACGCTTCGCCACTGAAATGTCGTCCCGCCTCGCCGTCGCCTGCCCCGTCAATTTGCTGCAGCAGGAGGAATTCGGCGAGCCGATGGTCCGCATCAACACCGACAGGGTCGACGGAGCGGATCTGGGCTGGAGCGAAACAGCGGCCTGGGATGCCGAAGCTGCGTTTTACCGGCAGCGTGCGAGATAATCGCGAATACGTCCTTGCAGCAGACGCGATCGCCGTTATTTCCGGCAGCCCTGCCGGCAGGTCTGCGCCTGGCTGTCGCATGCGCTCTGGCAGGGAGCGCCGAGCGTGGTCGGACAGACGCGCTTGCAGGAATCGTTCTGGCTGGCGCAGCTGGCCAGACAGGCGTCGCTGGCCGCATCCGCCAGCCGCAACTTGCCGGCCGAGAAATTGGTTTGACCCGCAGCGGCGGAGCCGATCAGCAGCAGGGACCATACTGCACAGAGCGCGAGTTTCATCGATATCTCCGATTGCTGAGCGTTGGCGGCGGCAGAAGCACGCCTAGGCGCGGCGGCGGCGAGGATTGTCGCTGCCGGCGTCCGGCTTGCCAATCACGAATTCCTCGATCTTGTGACCGGTCTTGAGGGCTGCGGTCAACCAGCGGGGCTGCTTGCCGCGGCCCGACCAGGTTTCGGACGGCTCATCGGGATTCTGGTATTTCGGGAAAACTCGCGGGTACTTCCGGCGCTCGCGCGGGGCGCTTCGGGCATCCGCGGCTTCGGACTGGCGCATCTCTTTCTCGCGCCGAAGCTGCGCCAAGCGCTTTTCAAGTTCTCGCTTTTCCGATGTCAGCCGAACCGACAAGACCTGACTGAGCTCCTCGTGGAGCTGCCATAACTCGTCGACCGACATTCCATCGAAATTGGGCTTCTTGTTCATCCCGTCTTTGACCACCGCGATTCGTAACAAACTATAAGTCCAGTAACGGCCCTTTCCAGCAAAATAGTAAATTCGGCAACAGATCTCCGCAAACAAACGTTTTGCGGAGCGAAAAACCTAAGTCTTTCAAATATCTCTCAAATCGTGATCAGCACGGTAAATTGCGGGAGTTCGCCGAAGCCGTCGAGCGCCGGTCCCCGCAAATAGGGCGATTCTTCGCAACCAAGGATTGAATGATGTCGATCATCTAGCCGATCGCAGCTTCGGCACGTTCAGTAAGCGTTGCGCTTACGAAGCACCTCGAAAAAGGTCTTGATCAGGATGTGGATGTCGAGCCACAGACTCCAGTTGTTGATGTACCAGAGGTCGAGCTTCACGCGCTCGGAGATGTGCTCGATCGTCGGCGTCCCCCCGCGCGCGCCGTTGCATTGCGCCCACCCCGTCATGCCGGGCTTGACGTGATGCCGGAAAGCGTAGGCGCTCAGCACCGTCTCGAAATAATGGTCATGGGCCAGCGCATGCGGGCGTGGACCGATCAGGGACATATCGCCCTTGAGAACGTTGAACAGCTGCGGCAGTTCATCGATGCTTGCCGAGCGCAACAGCCGCCCGATCGATGTCACCCGCGGATCGTCCCGGGTGGCCTGCACCACGGCGGCCCCGTTTTCCTGCACGGTCATGGTGCGGAATTTGAACATCATGAACTGCTTGCCATTAAATCCTTTTCGGAACTGGCGGAAGATGACCGGGCCGCGGCTGTCGAGCTTGATGGCGATCGCCGTGAGCGCCATGATCGGCAGGAAGAACACCAGCGCCACACTCGCGATGACGAGGTCCATCACGCGCTTGACGAAACGTTCCGCGGCACTGAGCGGCGCGCGCTGGATTTCGATGGCGAGGACGCGCTGGCGCGCCGACGAAGCATAATTCGACAACGTCCGGACCCTGACGTCGGGTAACAGCCGCACCGCGACCGGAAGCGACTTGACGTGCTCGCGGATGAACTCCAGCCGGGGCGCATCCTCCCAGGGCATCGCCAGCAGAACTTCCCGGCAATTGTTGCGCCTGACGAAGTTGGCGGCGGAGTTGATGACGTTGACGTCGGTCGCATCGCGTTTTGCGGGATCGTCTTCCGTGCCGAGAATGAACCGGGTGACTTCGGACGTGCCGAAGAAGACCAGCAGGTCGCGCGGCTCCATCGCGGCGATCTCACCGGCATCGCCGATCAGCACGATGTCCCGCCGGCCGATCACACCGCGCGAAACGGCCGCCGCCAGCGCCAGCTTGGCGCCTTTCCTGACGGCGAGCAGGCCCACGGGCGCAACGAAATAGAACACCACGAAGGCGCCGCGCGAATAGTCGACGCCGATCTTGAGCAGAAACGCAAAGAACGCGAGCAGCAGCCCCGTCGTAAACCAGCAGATCAGTATTTCCGCGATCTCGACGCGCGGCTTGGCGCTGTCCGGGAAATCGTAATAGCCGCTGCCGCTCATGCGCAGGATATGAATGAAGCTGGCCAGCAACCCGACGGCGCAATACGGGAGAATGTTCGGCGCAGGATAGCCGGCGGACAGCTGGTAGCCGATGCCGCCAACGATACTCGACAGCAGAATCACAAAGGCATCTGCAGTCGACAGGAGATAGGGAACGGCGTTGCTGGAGAAACGAGCGGGACCGGGGGCGGACTTATCGATCGGGCTTACCTCGTCGCCAATATCCGCTCCAATCGACATGAAAAAATGCCCGCGCAGTGCCAACCGCCTGAACCACTGGCTAGAGGCCGCAAATCCGAGAAACCTTCACAGGCTTATGTAACTCGCCGTTAATGCCGGCGACCATATCCTCGGGGGGAATGCGAGGCAACATTTAATCAACTTTGAATGCACCTTTATAAATAATCGTGGAGTGCGTAACACATGCTGCCTCTCATTGCCTGCGGCGCCGGCATCTTTGTGGGCCTTCACTTCAATATTCTGGCGCTGCTGCCGCTGTCGGTGCTGGGCGCCGGCGCCTACGTCTTAACTTCCTGGTCCAACGGCCATGGCTTGCTGAGCAGCATGGCCGCCGTGTTCCTTCCCATCGTCGCCGTTCAGGTCGGCTATTTCCTGGGGCTGACCACCCGGCCGGCCTATTTGCACCTGCGATCGCGGTTGAACATCCGGCAATCGGAGCAGGCATAGTTCCGGGTTTTGAACAGGAATTAACAATTCATTTGCCGGTTCCGGCGGCAGACGGTTCCTACCGCACCTTGCCGGCGAAATGTCGGCCGAAAACTTCCTGAATGGCGGAAAGTCCGGCGAGCTGACGCTCGAGTTCCTGCGTGCGTTGTTCGCCGCTCGTCATTTGCTGCTCGTATGACTTGATCCTTGCGGCATCCTTGGCTTCGCGCGTCAAATATTCATCGTAATCGGTGCCGGTGGCAAAGGACGCCTGGTCGCGCGCCGCATCGACCCGCGCACGCAGCGCGTCGCGTTCCTTACAAATCGCAGCGACAGCGGCGTCGACGGCGGCCGAAATCGCGCCGAGTCGTTCGCTGTCGGTCTGCGCATCGCGCTCCGCGGAGCGAACCTTGAAAGCGAGGGCCATCTCTCGTCTCCTTGCGCGGGCCGGGTGCTGCACAGCACCGGCAGGCCGCCGGGATCGTCGGCGGAAGTCTTAATACAGCCAAACAAACGGCCGCCCCGGGCAACAACGTTGCATTTTTTCGAAAAACCGGAAGGCTGGATTGTTAAACGATTCGGATTTTTTTTGTAATAATGGCGACCATGCGAGCGCTTGGGCTCGCTGCATATGCCGAGGTGACAACCGGGCAGCATCAAGATGAGATTTCGGGATACCTTGAAATTTGCGCTTGAACTGCTTGTGCCTGAAAAGCGCATGCAAGCGGGCGGGGATGCTGCGCCCGAGCCCAAGCGCGAGGCGTCGCCTGAAACTGCACCGAATTCCGCAACAGGCCTCGAGGCCGAGCGAGCCTCGCTGCGGCTGAAAGCACGGCGGATGATCGAGGATCTGGACCATGGCCGGTTCGGCGGTCCTTCGTTCAGCCAGCAAACGATCGAACTGCTGTCGATGGCGCTGGAAAGCGCCGAGGCCTCCTCGGGCGCACCGGCAACCGAGGAGCAGCTTCGCTCGGTCGCGGCCATGCTGTTGAAAGTGGCCGGCGATGGCGAGCGCGATCCGGTGCGCCTGAAGGCCGCCGCAATGTCCGCTTTGGAACCGGCCAGCACGGCGGATGAACAGCCGCCGTCGAGCTGACGAGCGCTGAGCCGTGCGACCGATCCGGGCCGCGCGCCACCATTGGTGCGACTCGGCCATGGCGGCTTGCCCGTGCATTGGCACGGCAAGGACTGACGGACCAATCAAGCCCCTTTGTATGGCGTTGCCCCCGCCTGTCGTTGCAGGTTGAACCATTACGCCGTGACCCGGTTTGACCATCGGGGTTGTGGTTCAAGTTAGAATGCTGGTTGAGGTCAGGTTGATTCCCGTCGAAATTGCAAAAACTTATGCGGAGGTCCTGCAACTCCGCATGGCGGTTCGGGAGGCCGAGTTCGCGCTTCGAATTCGCGCCCGTTCGCGTCGCCTCCGCGCCCGCCGGGATGTCCGCGGCTTGCGACCAATCGATCCGCAACTGGAACGAGGCCAGAGCCAGCCGGCCTGACCAAAAGGCGTGAAAACAGAAAAATCAGAGAGTGCCGACCGTTCGCATGCCGAAATTGCTTCCGCGTGCAAGCCGGGCCGCGGGTCGGCGCGGGTCCCTAGCCTCGCTTGGAAGGCGCCGCCATCGAACGAGACGGGAGCTGGCTGAAAAGATCACAGCAGATCACGCCGATCACGTAGCCGGCCTGAAGGACGAATGCCAACAAGATAGCGTCCAGCGTAATCGATAATGCCGCCTGCCCTTCAAACGACCCCACGACAACCCGCGCCAGCACGACCGCAGCGGTCAGGGGAATGAGGGCTACGAACTTGTAGCGGAGGCCGAAAAACAGGCCGGTCAGGCAGGCCACACTCAGCAACATCATGTGCCCCTGTTCCCTTCTTGCAACGCAAGATGGTGCGACGCAGTGAAAACCAATCCTATTTCAGCAAGAATTAACAAAGGGTTACGGCTCCCTCGGCGAAGGGTTGTGAACCCGCCAAGCGGATGTTAACGTTTGTTTTTTGGGGAACGTTCCATGCCGGATCCGAGAGATTTTCGGCTACGAAGTGTGCTCTGGATTGTCTTGGCCGCGATCCTGGTTGCGGCCATGCTTCGCTATGCCCTGCATGACTATGCCGGCCTGTTGGGCGAAGACATTCGTATGAATGCGCTATTGGGGGCAGCGGTATTGGGTGCAGCCTTGATGGCTACCTTCTTCTACCGGCTACACCGCCGCTGAAATAAAATCCCGGCCGCTGAAATTAAATAGCGCTGAATCAAACCACTCGCGGACGATAGGTATATTCGAGCTCAATCGAAACCTGCGGAACATTTCCGCCAATCCGGGCGAGCAAGCCGTGTTCGGTTTTTGGCGGATGCTCCCGAAGCAACTCGAAATCAGGGTGCTCGGAGAGCCACCTGTCCCGTTCTGCTTCAAGATGTCCCTTGTCCCGACCTAAAATGATATGTCGCCGTGTCATATTGAAATTGCCTGCCCAACCCAAAGCTATCAAAGCAAGTGAGATGCCAAACGGCGTCCCCTTCTACTTAGTCGCAGCATCAGCGGCTCCGAGGTCAAGGCCTGACGTCACTATGTCGTGAATTGCGTGGGGACTTCTGGCGCGCAAACGGTTCGCAGATACCGGCTGCAACGACAGCGATAGACCCCCACGACCTGCTGCGCCGACACGGTGCGCTCCCTTGTTGCGCCGATCTTGCCCACTAGCTCACGTCGGGCTCGTCCGACAGCACGTATTCGAGTTGCTTTTCACGAAGGCACACACCCAACGCGGCTTCGCATCGGTCGCGATCGGCCCGGCCGTACCGCACGCCTTTCACCGCCCAATTGGACCCGTCCGGCGCTTTAGAAACCACGCGTTCGATGATCACCCCGACAAGGGCCTGGCATTCGGGAGCGACGCTGCGAACCGCATCCGCCAGCGATTGCTCAAGCTCCACGCGCGCGATCGGCTTTCGAACGGGCTTGTCTGGCTGTTCGACAACCAGTTCGGCATGCTCGATCTCCGCATCCTGCAAGCCAACCGAAGCTCCGTTGACCTGCCGCTTTGTTTCCAGTCGCAGATTGGTCGCAAACGGCCTGCCCAAATCATTGGCCTGATCGAAGCTGACCCTGTGGCCTTTTCGCAGGTAATTGATGCCGGCAGCCTCGAGCGCCCTGCGATGAACGAAAATGTCTTCCCCGCCCGTTTCGGAACGAATGAAGCCATACCCTTTGGAGCGATGAAACACCCTAACAACGCCTGTTGGCATTCCCGTTCCTTCCCGCGAACATGACGAATCCGCTCAAGGCACGAAAAAGAAGTTATTGATGTAGGGCTGCCCGGGTTTGCCCGACTGCAGCTCAGCATGGCGGAATCCATCGATCGGGCGCATCTCGGCGCCGTCGAAGTACTGTCCCTTGTAGCCCTTGTCTTTGAACCACGCAGCGGTGCGTTCAATCGCGCCGGGGTTATGGCGTTCCTCGATCTCGATCATGAAATTCGGGCGATCCCGCTCGACAATCCCCTCGGCGCCATGGAGTACCGACTCTTCATGGCCTTCGACGTCGATCTTGATGAATCCGATCGGCGGCAGATCGAAGTCGTCCAATCGCTTCTTGGGGACAACGACTTCGGTGAATTCATGCCCGCCAAGCGCGTTCACGTCGGAAATGGTGCCCAACGCCGCAACGTCTCCCATCGTGACCGGTATTCGTAATGTCGCAGAACCCGAGTCGGAAGATAGCGCGCTCCATTCTATTCGGACGGAATTTCCGAAGACGCTTTGGGCAAACCTTGCGCTGGCCGGATTGGCTTCGAAGCCAATGACCGACTTCGCAAACCTGGTGAAGTGCCGCGTATAAAACCCGAGGTGAACACCGATGTCGACCGCGGCCCGATCGGCGCTGATGTATCTCTCGACGAAATGGATCTCGCGCTCGGAGTCCTTCGACCACATATACTGCTTGTACTTCAGGTACTGCCACAGCGACGGAGAAATGCTGCGGAGACTCGCCGATAGCTTGTTCATTGACGACAACTCGGGGACAGAGCGGGCAACGATCGAAGTGAGATTAATATCATCAAGTATGCCGGTAGACTTGGCGCAGGCTGCTCGTGGCCTGCGCATACATCTGTCGGGTTCACCGGCTGGCTCGCGTTGTCCGCGCCAACCGGGCATCAGTCATACACAAATTCCTGGTTAATGCAGCGGCGTTGCCGGGAGAATGTGGTGGTGTCCACCGTTAACGATAACGGGCCGCGTTTCACCAGCAAGCTTCGACAGCAACTGGCGAAAGCGGAGCTTGCGCGACCTTAACCTTCGGAAGAACTAGACCGCTCGAAAACGATATTTCACCAGGGGTCGGGCTTACGGCACTTGAGATAAATGCTATCACTTGCCGAGCTTTGGTGCTCCGGGCACGCATCTCGTCCCGGTCAGAAAGAAAATTCGTATGCCAATATCAGACACCAGTAAACTGGGAACCAACGTCAAGATCTATCATCCGGATCAAGTGAATCTTTACGGTTGCTCGATTGGGGACGACAGCCGTGTCGGGTCCTTTGTGGAAATCCAGAAAAACGCCTCGATCGGCGCGCGCTGCAAGATCTCATCCCACAGTTTTATCTGCGAGGGAGTCGTTATTGAAGACGAAGTCTTCATTGGCCACGGCGTGATGTTCACCAACGATCGATTGCCGCGGGCGACCAATCCGGACGGCTCTCCCATGACCGAAGAAGACTGGAAGCTCGAATTCACCAAAGTGAAGCGCGGCGCCTCGATCGGCTCGAACGCCACGATTCTGCCGGGCCTGACGATCGGCGCATCGGCGCTGGTCGGCGCCGGCGCCGTCGTGACCAAGGACGTGCCCGATTACGCGATCGTGGCCGGCGTGCCTGCTAAAATCGTCGGAGACACGCGGCACGGCGCGGACTCCGCCAAGGCAAACGCATCCTAGCGGAGAAATGACAATTCACCGGCTGGGGATATTATCGACCTGCCGATCCAGCGACGAAGACAATTTACAGAAACGCATTCTTTAAATCAGCTCGGCTACGAGAGGCTCAGAAGCTAGTGATCAACGTAGGCGTTATCGGTTACGGATATTGGGGTCCCAACCTCGTTCGAAATCTTGCGGAGGTCTCCCGCGTCAAGCTCACCGCGGTCGCAGATTCATCCCCTGAAAAACTTGCGCTGGTCCAGCGCCGCTTTCCCGCGGTGACGACCACCGCCGACTATCAGGACCTGATCCGCGATCCCTCGATCGATGCGATCGCCATCGCCACGCCGGTCAGCACCCATTTCGAACTGGGCATGGCGGTGCTGAAGGCCGGCAAGCATCTCTGGCTCGAAAAGCCGATGACGGAAACGTCGTTGCAGGCGCGCCAGCTCCTGGAGGAGGCGGAGAAGCGCAAGCTGATCCTTTTCGTGGATCATACCTTTGTTTACACCGGCGCCGTTCGCAAGATGCAGGAGATCGTGTCCAGCGGCGAACTCGGAAAAATCCTGTATTACGACAGCAGCCGGGTGAACCTTGGTCTGTTTCAGCACGACGTAAATGTCATCGCGGATCTGGGAGTCCATGACTTCTCGATTCTGGATCATCTGTTGAAGGAACATCCCAACGCCGTGTCTGCCGCCGGCATCAATCACTTCCCGGGAACGCCGGAGAACCTGGCCTACATCACGATGTTCTATGACAGCGGCACGATTGCCCACATCAACGTCAGCTGGCTGGCACCGGTAAAGGTGCGGCAGATCTTGCTGGGCGGAAGCAACAAGATGATCACGTACGACGACCTCGAGCCGAGCGAAAAGATCAAGGTCTACGACAAGGGGGTCAGTTTCACCGACGACCCCAAGAAGATCTACGAAATGCGGGTCGGCTATCGTACCGGGGACATGTGGGCGCCAAAGCTCAACGAAGGTGAAGCGCTTCGCGTCGCCGTCGAACATTTCGTCGACTGCATCGAAAAATCTCAACCTCCGATGACCGACGGTCACATGGGGCTTCGCGTCGTCGAACTGGTGGAAGCCGCCACCAGCTCGATGCGGGGTCGCGGCGAAACCGTCCACATCCAGCGCAAGGGAAAATTTCAGTGATTCCGTTCGTTGATCTGAAGGCGCAGTACGCCAGCATCAAAGACGAGATTGCCGTCGCCATTCAGGGCGTCCTCGACAGCTGCCAGTTTACGTTGGGCAGCGAGGTTGCGGCGCTCGAGAAGGAATTCGCAGCGTATGGCGGCGCCAGGGAAGCGATGGGCGTCAACTCGGGCACCAGCGCCCTGCATCTCGCTCTGCTGGCGGCGGGCATCGGCCCGGGTGACGAGGTCATCACCGTCCCCTTCACGTTCGTGGCGACTGCCGCGGCGATCCACTACACCGGCGCCACGCCGGTCTACGTGGACATCGACCCGCAGACGTTCAACATGGACCCGGCCAAGATCGAAGCGGCGATCACTTCGAAAACCCGTGCTATCATTCCGGTTCATCTGTACGGCCAGCCGGCCGACATGGATCCCATCGTCGAGATCGCGCGGCGGCGCGGCTTGATCGTGATCGAGGATGCGGCCCAGGCGCACGGCGCCGAATACAAGGGTCGTCGCGTCGGCAGCCTCGGCGACATGGCGTGCTTCAGTTTCTATCCCGGCAAGAACCTCGGCGCCTATGGCGAAGCCGGCATGGTGACGACGGACAATCCCGATTACGCCAAGCGCATCCGGATGCTGCGGGACTGGGGCGCGGAGCAGAAATATCATCACGTGATGAAGGGCTATAACTTCCGCATGGAGGGTATCCAGGGCGCCGTGCTGCGCGTCAAGATGCGCCACATCGAGGCGTGGACCGAAGCCCGCCGGGCCGCGGCCCGCTATTACGACAAGGCCTTTGCCGGCAGTGGGATCCAAACGCCCCGGCAGTCCGAAGGCTGCCGCCACGTCTATCACGTCTATGCGGTCCGCAGCCCGGAACGGGCGCGATGGCAGCAGGAACTGACGGCCAAGGGCGTCCAGACCGGCATCCACTACCCGATCCCGGTTCACCTGCAGCAGGCCTATTCGGACGCAAGGTGGAAACGCGGCGATTTCCCGCATTCGGAAAAAGCCTCCGATGAGGTTCTTTCGCTGCCGATGTATCCTGAACTCAACACGGTTCAGCAAGATGAAGTCGTCGCCGCGGTGCTGGAAACGGCAAAGCAGTTGGTTCCCACGCGCTAATTTGGAGACAAGCGGATCATGAAAATCCGTGACTCAAAAATACTCGTCACCGGTGGATGCGGTCTGATCGGATCGACGACCATCGACCTTTTGCTGCGCGAACACGACCCCGCCAAGATCGTCATCTTCGACAATCTGGTTCGCGGTTCGACCTCGAACGTCGAGGCGGCGCTGCGCGATCCACGCGTCGAACTGGTGGAGGGCGACATCCGGGACATCAAGCGTCTCAACGAGGTGACGCAGGGCATGGATGCCGTCATCCACATGGCCACGCTGCGCATCACCGCCTGCGCCGCCGAGCCTCGCGAAGCGCTCGAAGTGATGTGCGTCGGCAGCTACAACGTGCTCGAAGCCGCGCAGGCCGCCAACGTCAAGAAAGTCGTGACCGCCTCCTCCGCCTCGATCTACGGGCTGGCAGATACGTTCCCGACGGCGGAAGACCATCACCCCTACAACAACCGGACCTGGTACGGCGCCAGCAAGATCATGCTGGAAGGGCTGCTGCGCTCCTTCAACGACATGTACGGCCTGCCCTACGTCGCGCTGCGTTATTTCAACGTGTACGGCCCCCGGATGGACCTGCACGGCAAATACACCGAGGTCCTGATCCGCTGGATGGACCGGATCGCATCGGGCGAGCCGCCGCTGATCCTGGGTGACGGCAGCACGACGATGGACTTCGTCTACATCGATGACATCGCACGCGCCAATGTGTTGGCGCTGCAGTCCGACATCAGCGACGAGGTCTTCAACGTCGCGAGCGGCACCGAGACCAGCCTCAACGAACTTGCCGCGGCATTGCTTCGCGTGATGGGGTCCAATCTGGCGCCGGAATACGGCCCCGAACGCAAGGTCAACCCGGTTTCGCGCCGGCTTGCCGATATCGCCAAGGCCGAGGACATGCTCGGTTTCAAGGCGACGGTCGACTTGCAGGAAGGGTTGCAGCGTCTGGTCGCATGGTGGCGTGAGAACAGGCACAACATCCAATGATCCCGATCATCAAACCGGTCATGGACCAGCGGGAGGCCGACGCGGCTGCCCGCGTCATCCTCAGCGGCTGGATCACGCAGGGTCCGGAAGTGGCGGCCTTCGAGCGGGAATTCGCCGAGTTCGTCGGCGCCAAACATGCCTGCGCCGCTTCGAACTGCACCACCGCGCTTCATCTGGCGCTGATGGCGATCGGCATCAAGCCGAACGATGAAGTGATCACGGTCAGCCATTCCTATATCGCCACCGCGAATGTCATCAGGTACTGCGATGCGGTGCCTGTATTCGTCGACGTCGACCCGGCGACCTACAACATCGATCCCGCCGCCATCGAGGCGGCGATCACGCCCCGCACGCGCGCGATCCTGGTCGTGCACCAGATGGGCATGCCGTGCGACATGAATTCGGTGATGGAAATAGCGCGCAAGCACGATCTTCGCGTCGTCGAGGACGCCGCCTGCGCGATCGGCAGCGAGATCTCGATCAACGGGCAATGGCAGAAGATCGGCCGGCCGATCGGCGACATCGTGTGCTTCTCCTTCCATCCCCGGAAGGTGATGAGCACGGGCGACGGCGGCATGTTGACGACCGACAACCCGAAATGGGATGCCCGGTTCCGGCTGTTGCGGCAGCACGGCATGAGCGTTCCGGACACGGTGCGGCACGCCTCCCCGCAGGTGATCTTCGAGAGCCACCCCGAAGTCGGCTACAATTATCGCATGACCGACATCCAGGCGGCCGTGGGACGCGAGCAGCTGAAGCGGATGCCGGAGATCATCGCCGCCCGCCGGCGCCTGGCGGCGCGCTATACCAAGCTGCTGCAGGATAATCTCGGCATCGTCACGCCGTACGAGCCGGAGTGGGCACGCAGCAATTTCCAGAGCTACAGCGTCAAGCTGCCCGACCGCCTCGACCAGCGCGCGGTGATGCAGGCCATGCTGGACGCCAAGATCGCCACCCGTCGCGGCATCATGTGCGCGCATCGCGAAGCCTGTTATGCGGGAAGCCGCCACGCATCGCTGAAGCATTCCGAGGCCGCGCAGGATCATTGCGTCATCCTCCCGCTCTATCCCCAGATGACCGAGCAGGAGCAGGACACGGTGGTGAAGGAGCTCAAATCCGCGGTTCTCGCGCAGATCGGTGCGGTCGCGGCCCAGTAGTGACTTGGATAAGTGACCTGGATAATCGATGACGAGCCATGTGAGGAATGCTGAACCGGACGCCGATGGCGCGGCAATCACGCCGTCCGCCTCGGAGCGAATCTTGTCGAACTTTGCCCGGTTCGAGGCCGAGGTCGACCGCGCGGCCAGCGCCTACGCCAAAGGTGAGCTGGAAATGGCGGCGTTTTATGCCGCCATCGCCTCCACGATCGCCACGCATACCCATTGCGGAATATTCAACAGTCCCCGCCTCGAAGCGATCCTGAACGCGATCGGCCGCCAGATCGCCCCGGGCGACAAGACCGCGAAGCGGAGCAGAACAGGCGCGTTCAAGAAGGTGCTCCATGTCGGGAGCGAGCTCTCCTCCGTCGGCGGCCTGACGCGCATGATCAGCCGCTGGATGGACGCGGACAGCGAACGAACCAGTTCGCTGGTGCTCACCCAGCACCGCGGCGAGGTCCCCGAACATCTCACGGACGCGATCAAGCGCAGCGGCGGCGAGCTTTACCAGCTCAACCGGTCCATCGGCAGCCGGTTCGACTGGGTTCGAAAACTGCGGCAGATCGGGATCGGCCATGACGTGATCATCCTGCACATCCACTGCGAGGACGTCATACCGGTGCTGGCGTTCGCCGACGAGAGCGGGCTGCCGCCGGTGCTGTTCCTCAATCACGCCGATCATTTGTTCTGGCTCGGCACCAGCGTTGCCGATCTCGTCCTCAACCTCCGCGACGCCGCCACCGATATCTCGATCGCCCGCCGCGGGGTCGAGGTCGAGCGCAATTTCCTGCTGCCGACGATCGTGGCGCCGACGACGCGCGTGCAGTCCCGCGCCGAGGCCAAGGCGGCTCTCGGTCTGCAACCGGATTCGGTTCTGCTGCTTTCCGTCGCGCGAAGGCCGAAGTACCGGTCCATCGACGGGCTGAGCTTCGCCGACCGCCACGTCAAGCTGCTGGAAAAGTGCCCTCAAGCGCAACTGGTCGTGGTCGGCTCCGGCGAGCCAGACGACTGGAAAGCCGCCAAGGCCCGCGTCGGCGGCCGCATCACGGGCCTGTCCGAGGTACCTGATCCCAAGCGCTATTTCGAAGCTGCGGATATCTATGTCGACTCGTATCCGTTCGTTTCGTCCACCTCGATGATGGAGGCGGCAGGATATGGCTTGCCGGCCGTCACCATCTTCACCTTGCCGGACGCGGCCAGGATCTTCGGCATCAACCACGTCGGCCTTGTCGGGACGAGCCTGGTCGCCAGGACGGCCGACGAATACGACGCGATGCTCGAGCGGCTGGTCGTCGATGAAGCTTTTCGCGCCGAGAAGGGTGAAGCTACGCGTGAGGCGATCGAGCGGCTTCACGTCCCCCCGGGATGGTGTTCAAGCCTCGAGGCCGCGCTCGAGCGCGTCAAAAGCCTTCCGGCACGACCGAGCCGCGCGGCTGCCCCGAACTTCGTGGAGCGGCCCGGCCTTGGCTCACCTGACGATATCCATCAAGAGATCGTCGGCGCCGAGCCGAATCTGCCTGAGATCAAGATGATCTACATGGGCGCCCTGCCCCTTCGTCAACGCATCGCGCAGTTGCGGCGGATGCGCAGGGAGGACGAAGTTGCCGGTTGGGCCCCGACGCTTCGGCTCCTGCTGCCTGAATGGCTGAAGCGCACCATCAAGCCATGACGTTCACTTCCTGTTTGCTCGCAGGCGCGCGAGCAGCGGGATCGATCTCGATTTCAGCTCCGCCGCGAGACCACGCGACAGCACCACGATGCGGCTGCGGATTTCGCGATAGACGTTGGCCTTCATGATCACGCAGCCTGCCAGCACCACGAAAACGCTCCCCGAAACCAGGCTTCCCAGCAGCAGTTGCACGAAGTGGTGGCGGGCGGGATCTGATACGGAAACGCCGGCCATGGCGGCAACCACGCCGCACGCGGCCAACGGCAGGATGACCTTGATGGCGTCGATGAAGCTCACCGGACTCCCCCTGGTTGCGAACGCAAAGCAAGGGAGCAGCAGCAAATTCATCGTGATGGCATAGGAGGCCGCTATTCCGACCACGCCATACGGAATAGCCAGCAGAAAGCCCAGACCGACGATGGGTACGAAGATCAGACTCCAGATGAACATCCGGCGGGTTTTCCCGAGGGAAATATAGATCCATCCCGAAGCGTTCATCGGTATCCCGGCAAACAGCGATACCGCCAGCCATTGGAAGATGGTGGCGGCTTTATCCCAGCCCGGACCGTAAACGATGGCGATCAAGGGATCGGAGACCGCGATCAGGCAAGCCGCCGTTCCGGCGCCGAGGAACATCAGTAGCCCCAGGGCATCCAGAAACGCCTGGCGCCAACGCTCCGGCTCATTCTGCAACCGGCTCAACGACGGCTCGATCGCCGCACTGAGCGGCCCGTTGAAAAGGTTGAGCGGCAGCAGCATCAACTGATAGCCGCGCGAGTAGAAGCCGAGCTCGGTGGCGCCAAACCGCCAGCCGACGATGATGTTGTCCAGTTGCCGGTGAAAGAAGTTGACGACGCTGAAGCCGGCCAGATAGGCGCCGAAGTGGAGACCGCTCCGCGCACCGCGCCAGTCGGAAACCAGGCTGGGCCGCCACGGACACGTCGTCCAGATCAGCGCCAGCGTGACGATCTGTGCGACGAGGGCCGTGACCGCGAGCGACCAATAGCCAAGGTCCGTCTTCCACGCCACGAGGATCCCGGCCACCCCGCCCGCCGCATGCCCCACGAGCCCGGTCCATTGCAGCGTCATCCAGCGCATCGAACGCAGCAACAGCGCGGTGTGCTGCGAGCCGAGTGCTGCGAGCGGGAACGACAGCGACATCACCATGATCAGCCCGGAGACGCGCGAATCGTTGAAGAACCAGACCGCTATCGGCGCGAAGGCGCAGACGATCGGCACCAGCACGAGGCTGATTCCAAAGCCTATGAAAAACAGCCCGCTCACCATGTCCTGGTCGATCTGGCCACGCTGGACCGTCGCGGACGTCAGGCCCAGTTCGGAGAACAGCGCGACGAAGCCGGTCACCGCCGCCGCCATCGCCACGAGGCCGAACGCGTCCGGCTCGAGCAGGCGCGCCATGACCGCGGTGATGAAGAACTGGATCAGCATCCGGATCGGCTGCGCCGCGACCGCGATGATGCTCCCGCGTGCGGCACGCTGGCCGATATCCCGGTTGAGATGATCGGTGTTCAGAATTCGGCGATTGGATTCGTGCCTGTTCACGACCTGCCGGCCTTCGTGCGCCCCAACGTAACGGCCAGGGCGTCCCTCAACGGGCTATCCGAGAGCAGCTTCCGCAGCGCGCGCGACGGAAACAGCAGGAACGCGCGCCAGATGGCACAGATCGCAGCCAGGCGTTCGCCCTTGTTGGCGTGGTCGAGCGCGGTCTCCGAGAAGTAGAAGAAATAGTGAGCGGTCACGCCGAAATACGATTTCGCAAAGGCGATGGGCGAAGCCCACACGCGCCATTCGGGAAGGGCGTTCTTCCAGAAAACCCGCCTGGTGAACCGTGCACGTCGCAGCTGCAGGCTATCGTACGAACCGGTCTCCCGCTGGGAAAACAGGACGCATGGCTGCCTGACGAATCCGACGCCGTGCTTGCGGGCGATCCTCAATTGCCAGTCCCAATCCTGGCTGCCGATGAAATCCTCGTTGAAAAACCCGACGGTCTCGCGAACCCGGGCCCGCACCACCGTGGCGCCGATTTGCGGGAAGTATCCGCTCATCATGAACCTGAGAAGGTCATTTCTCTCCGCAGGCAAATGCTCCGGCCAGGGACCGAAGATCGGACGACGTTGCGGATCGGTGTTGACGATCTGGCCCAGCACCATGTCCAGATCCGGACTGGCATCCAGCACGGCAAGGTGGCCATGGATATGATGTGAGGTCCAGACGTCGTCATCGTCCAGGAAGGCGATGTAATCGGACGTCGCGGCGGCCATGGCAATGTTGCGGGCGGCGGCGGCTCCGGACGTGGCTGTATGCAGGTAAACGGCGCCGAATGCTTCCGCAGCCTCGCGCGTGGCCGGCAACGTTCCGTTGTCTCCGACGATGATCTCGAAGCGCAAGCCGCTATTCTCGAGAGCACGAATGCTCTTGAGGCCTTCCCGCAGCAGTTCCGGGCGGTCGCGGGTGGGGACCACCACCGAGACCCGCTTTGCTTCTGTCATGACGAGACTTAATACCACTCCTCCCAGTTATCGAAAGCCCCGTTTAATAATGCGGTAAAGATCCGATCGTCGTCCATCCAGGTAACGAACGTCCGCGCGATGGTACCGGGCGGCCGGGTATTTTCCGCCTGGGCGTATACGTATTTGTAGCCGGCTTCGCCGGCGGCGGCGTGAGCGTCGGCGGTCCAGTTCCTCGACTGCCCGAGCGGAATGGCGAAGCAATCAGGGTTAATCCCGAGCCGCGATTTCAGCACCTCGCGCGACCCGTTCAACTCCTCGACCGCCTTGGGCGTGTCGATTTTCCCGAAGTCCGGATGCGTGATGGAATGGCTGCCAATCTCGATACCCATTGCCGGAAGCCGGGCGAGCTCTTCCCAGTCTAGCATGCGTGGCCGATGCCATTCTGAAGAACTCTCGATCAGGCCGGTTGCAACGAACAAGGTGGACGGAATGTCGTGCTCTGCAAGAATCGGCGCGGCCACGGTGAGGACGCTCTTCCAGCCGTCGTCGAAAGTAACAGCAAGATCGCGGGACGTTCCCTCCCCGCCCGCAATCCGGGACGCAGGCACGAATCGAAATCCAAGCTGCTTAGCGAGTTCGATATGCCGACGAAACCGCGCCGGCGAGCAATCGTTGACGCCGAGATCCGGCTGTCCGACCGAGTGATAGCAAAGCAGGCGGCCGTTCGGCTTCGCGTGATGGGCACCGAACGATGCAATCAACTGCCTCTCGCAGTACATCCGCGCCTTGGCGAGCCGTTCACGCGGCCTGAGCCGATCTGCAATTCCCATTGTTCCTTTAACCAACCGTCACATCCTGGCCGGCGACGGAGCATGATCGTCGCAATCGACCCCGATGATAAGTGAATTATGTCTTAGCCAGAAAAGCGCCTAAATACTTCGTCGTCCCGTCAACCGCCTCATATTAAGCCTAACGTTCCCGAGCGTGTTGACCAGCAAAAAAGCCCGATCGCTGCGCGGCAAATTCGCGCTTCGCAGGCTGATCTCCAGGAACGGGGCGCCCCGATCGGGATGGACGAGGTGAAACAGAAGATACCCCGCAACCGCTCGCCCTCATTGACGCAATGGCTTCGGAACGACTGCCATCCTGGAAGCGAAGCACGCCGGCAAGCCGTGACGCAGGCCCGCTTCATCACTCTTCCCCGATATGAGGGTTAACGACTGCTTGCGATCGCTCGCGCCAGCATTAACGCGAGTTGACATTTAACTCTGAAATTGGACGAGGCTGGCCCGCCGTGCCGCTCTCGAATATTCTCGATTCAATGAACGAATACAGCATTTCAGCTCCCCAGATTGATTTCAAGGCGCGCACCGAAGCCGCGCCGTACATCCCTTTGCTTTCGGTCATCGTGCCCACGTTCAACGAACGCGTGAACGTCACCAAACTGTTCGACAAGCTCGGGCACGCGCTGACCGGCATTGATTGGGAAGTCATATTCGTCGACGACAATTCGCCGGATGGCACCTCTGACGTCGTGCGCGATCTCGCCGCAAGGGATGCGCGGGTCCGCGGCATCAGGCGGATCGGCCGCCGCGGGCTGTCAGGGGCCTGCATCGAAGGCATCCTGGCATCGAGCTCACCCTTCGTGGCCGTGATGGATGCGGACCTGCAGCATGACGAGACGCAACTGCCGAAGATGCTCGCCGCGCTGAGAGACGGACAGGCCGAACTTGCCGTCGGCAGCCGCTATGTCGAGGGCGGCAGCGCGGATAGTTTCGACAAGCAGCGCGCCGGCTTCAGCCTGCTTGCAACCGGGATCGCCAGGCGCCTGCTGCAGGTCAGCGTCTCCGATCCGATGAGCGGCTTCTTCATGATGCGCCGCGACCGCTTCGAAGAGCTGGCGCCCCAGCTCTCGACCCAAGGTTTCAAGATCCTGCTCGATATCATCGCCACCGCCCGCGGCGTGCTTCGTACCGTGGAAATACCCTACCGCTTCGGCTCGCGCCTGCATGGCGAGAGCAAGCTCGATTCCATGGTGGCGCTCGATTTCCTCGGGCTGGTGCTGGCGAAGCTGACCAATGACGCGGTATCGCTGCGCTTCCTCCTGTTCGCCCTGGTCGGTTCGACCGGCCTTGCCGTTCACCTCGCCACGCTGTTTGTCACGCTCAAACTGTTGAACCTGCCCTTTGCGGAAGCGCAAGCCTGCGGCGCGTTCGTCGCCATGACCACGAACTTCATCCTGAACAATTTTCTCACCTATCGCGATCAGCGGCTGAAAGGTTTTGCGGTTCTCCGCGGACTTTTGGCCTTTTACTTCGTGTGCAGCGTCGGCCTGCTTGCCAATGTGGGCGTCGCGTTCGCGGTCTACGACCACGAGCCGACCTGGTGGGTGGCTGGCGCCGCCGGCGCGCTGATGGGCGTGGTGTGGAACTATGCGATGTCCGGTCTTTTGGTCTGGCGCAAGCGGTGATGGAAGCGGCACCGGTGGCTTTCCTCTCTTGACGGTCGCTGATGAGGAATGGAGAATCGGCGGCTTCTCGGCCAAAGAGACCGGTCGAATACTTGATCCGGACGCACGGACCTGCGATCCGTCATCCACTGAGCATCTGGAAATGAACCGCCAAGCGCCGAAACCGTTCGCTATGACAATGACCGAGATCCTCGGACCATGATCTCTGCGACCATCGACTCAAGCCCGCACGAAGCCAGCTGGGGGCACAACGCCACGTGGTTGTTGTGGCTCGGCTGCGCCGTGTCGCTTGCGTTCATTCAATCCGTACCCACGATACCCGCGATTATCTTCCTGGGAACCGTTCTGGCTCACTGCGCCCTCTTCCCGCGCCGCGTCGTTGCGGCGATCACCTGGAATTTCGTTCCCTGGGCGATGGTGGTGTTCGGGGCACTCTCCGTCCTGTGGTCGCTGGAGCCGATGGTATCGGCGCGCGCGGCGCCTCAGATCGGGATCACCGTACTCGCCGCGATCATGTTCGCGCAGGGACTCCCTGCCCGGACGTTCATCGCCGGGCTGATGTACGCGCAACTTTCCTCGATCGTTGCGAGCTTGTTCATACCCGGCATCTTCGGCGCCAAGAACAGTCTCGGGCTTCAACTGGCGATGGCGATGCTGTCCAGCGTATGGGTGCTGCTCGACCGCAACCAGCCGAAATACGCCAGAGCCATTGCGCTCGCGGCCCTGCTGAGCGCCCCCTACATGCTGCTTTCGGCGCGCTCGGAGGGAGCCCTGCTGACCGGCTTTATGGCAGTTGGCGGCTCCATTGCGGTCTTCCTGTCGCGCGGGCTGCAAGCCCAGGCGCGCGTAGTTCTGCTCTGGCTCGGCATCGTTGCCGCGCTGGTCACGCTGGGCATCGCGTTCCTGTCGATCGACCATTTGTTCGACACGTTCCTGTCGTCGATCGGCAAGGATAGCAGCCTCACCGGACGCACGGTGCTTTGGTCGCGCGCCGCCGGTATCATTTCAGATTACCCCTGGGGCGGCGTCGGACTTCAGGCGTTCTGGGTGGCAGGCAACCCGGAAGCGATACGCTTCTGGGAAATGTTCTTCATCCATGGTCACGCCGGATTTCATTTTCACGATCTCTGGCTGGAAGTCGGCGTCCAACTGGGACTGATCGGAATATTCATCGCCGCCATGACGGTGATCATCGTGGTTTTTAACGTCTGGAGATGGGCGCTTCGCGACCCCGGACCGGAGAGCTGCTACTTCGTCGGGTTCGTCACGCTGATCCTGCTGCGAACCATCGGTGAGGTCGAACTGTTCAACCAGTTCAACCTGACATCGCTCATTTTCATATCGGCATATTACTACGCCGATCGCGCACGATCCGGCCCTTTGGCTCAGGCAGAATCCTTCCCTCAAGCACGTTGAGCGAGCAGCACGCCGGGGAAACGCCGTCAATGCGGCTGACTGCCGGCGAGCCCCAGCGATTTCCTGCTGCGCAGAACGACCTGCTCCCAGAGCCGGGCTGCGAGATAGACCGACGTCGTCCATCTGACGAAGAACGGCGGCAGGAAGTCCGCGATGCTCCGGCATTTCACCGCGTCGATGACATTGAGCCACTGGATGCGGGCATCGATGGCTTCATAGTGCATCCGAAGCAGCGCCTTCTCCCGCTCAGTGAGGCGCGGCAACTCCCCCAAGGACCTGCTGCTCTCGCGCAGGCGCTCCAAGTCCGCCTTCGAGTGATGACCGCTGATCGAGCCGGACCGAACGATCGACGCATAGGTCCGCTCGGGAATAACCCTGAAAACCGCGCCCGCGGCCAGCGCCCTGGTATAGAGCGCAAAGTCTTCTCCCAGGCGCAGACGTTCGTCATAGCGCAACTGGTGCGAGTCCAGGAATGACCTGCGCATGATCGGCTTGAGGAAGCCGTACTCCTTGCGCGGCCGTGGCCCCTTACTGAGATTTTCGGTCACGAACGTCGCCAGGTCGACGGTCATCGTGGCGCTGTGCCCGATCAGGAATTCGGTGTCGCCGCCGTCTTCCTTGATCTGAACCTGATCGTCGGCAACGAAATCGGCCCCTTCCGAAGCATCCAGCAGCGCCTGCATCCGGTTGGGCAGAAAATAGTCGTCGCCATCGAGGATGGCGACCCAGGGTGCCGTCGACGAATCCAGCCCGCGGTTGCGCGCCACGGCCGGCCCGCCATTCTGCTCCAACCGGCGAAAGATCAGCCGGCCTCCAGCCTGATCCTGCATCGAACCGACGACCGAGGCCGTGTCGTCCGTCGAGCCATCGTCGATCACGATGACATGGTTGACGAGGGTGTCGGATAACGCCGAACGCACCGCCCTTTCGATCGTGCGTGCGTCGTTCCAGACCGCGATCAGCACATCCACGCAGGCTTTACTTGGCGTCTTTTCGTGCATAGGCCCGGACCCAATCGATGGTGTACTTGGCTGGAAATGGCGTCGTCTTGTCCGGCGAGCCGGGCCAGTTGCCTCCCACCGCGAGGTTGATCAGCATGTACATCGGCAGATGAAAGTCTTCAGGAGTGGATTTACTCGCGACCTGCACGTCGTCGAAGTACCATAAAAGCGTATCCTTCTCCCACACCACGGAATAGGTATGGAAATCCTCCGACATATCGGGGACGTCGATCGGCTTTGCCTCACCGGTGTGCTTGTCGCCCACATTGCTATGCCAGGCGACATAGAGCTTCTTCGTATTGTCGCCGAGAACCTCCAGGACGTCGATTTCCGGCGGCCAGGCGCGGTTCTCCGGCAACAGCCAGAACGCGGGCCAGAGGCCTTTGCCCTTGGGCATCTTTGCCCTGATCTCGAACAACCCGTACCTCTGCGAAAACGAGGCCTTGGTGGTCAGCAGGCCTGAGGTATAGGAGCGGCCCCAGGTAAACTGGCGCAAATCCTCTTTCAGCGGCTCCGCGACGATTTCGAGCTTGCCGTCCGCGAGCCTGAACGGATCGATATTCAGGCTCTTCGTGCCTGTTCCGGCAAACTGGCGATCGCTGTAGACCTGCAGTTCGCCGTTATTGGGCAACGTTCGGCTGTGAACGCCGCCGTAGCCAAAATTGGTTCGCCACACGCCCTTCGACTGCCCGTCTTCGAGGTCCAGGCTGAGCGCATCGAAATCATCGGCGAAGGTCTGCGAATATTGCGACCGGTCGAGCTGGATCTGGATCGCGGAAACAACATCCGCGTTGGCTCCGGCGATCGTAAGTTGCTGCCCATTGCCGATATCCAGCAATGCACCTCCAGCCTCGATCTTGAGTTCGGCCCGAAGTTGATCGAGGCTGAGCGCGCCAAATCCGACGAGACGGATTTTCTGGCCGGCACGCGCGTCAAAACCCTTGAGGAGCCTGCTGCTCTGCCCCTTGCGCACCTCGAAGACGAAATCCTTCTGCGCGCTGGAGAGCGTCTCGATCGCCATTTGTTCAGCGCGGGCATCATAACAAACCGGCATCTGTGAAAATGCCGTGACCACCGCCAAGAGCGCGAGCGCCCGGATCGCCTTTCGCATCAATTTACTCCCGCACCAGACTGAAACCATGCCGGCGCACTTCATACCCGCGAAGCATGGAACTCAATCCCTGGACCGGCGATTTGTCCGGCGGCGGCTGAAATGCCGCCGTAGGCGCTGTCCGGCGCAAAATGTCTTGAAATGACTGAAAGTCCTCTGGCACCCAGTTCCGACCGCAACTTGTCATCCGCCAGCAACTTGACGACGTCAGCGGCGAAGTCAGGCGCGTTGTCACTGATCGCCGCGCAACCGTTCATGATATCAGCGACGCCTTGCAACGTCGTCGTCGTCGCAACGACCGCCTTTCCCTTTGACAGGGCTTCGATCAATTTGATCTTCAGGCCCGATCCGGCCCGCAGCGGCGAAATGACGACCGCGGCCTCCGCATAGAGATCGTCCAGATCGTCCACGACGTTCAGCAGCCTCACCCCGTCAGGCACCCGCGCCAGCCCGCTGCAAACACTGCCGGCAATATTGAGCGCTGCGTCGGGCCGCTGCTGGCGGATGGACGGCCAGCAGGCGTCGATGAACCATTTTATGCCGTCAACATTTGGCGCTGCCGAGCTGCCGACGAATAGCACCGTATCGGCGCCGCCGGGCTGGGGCTGCTTCACCGGCAGCGCTGCGATCGGGGCGACCAAGATTTCATGCCCAGGCAATTTTCCCCGGAGCACCTCCGCCTCATCGCGCTGGATGGCCACGATGGTATCGGCTGCGGCCAGCATCTGCACTTCCTCGGCCAGCAAAATCGATGCAACCGAGTCGGATGCATTCAGGCTGTCGAACTGGGACGAGCGGCTCGAAAACAGATCATGCATGATCACCAGTCGCCGCGCGTCCGGCCTCAGGGCGTAAGGAAACGCGTCGGTCAGGAAGCAATAGTCCGCGATCAGCACGTCGCCGACGGACGGTGCGGCCTGCGCGATGAACAGCTGGTCTTTCCGGGTTAGCGGCTGTGAAATCGCGTAGGGCGCCGGGCTGAACATGAGGCGCGCCGTCACGCCTTTGCGATACAACAGCCGATCCACGACCCCCAGCGCGCTTTTCACCCCGATCCGGGGATCGCAGGCGACGATGTAGCGGCCGACACGAACCGTGCCGCGAAACCTGATTGAGCTGAAGAACGCCATGTCATCGGAAAGCTTCAGGAACGGCAATCGGCCCATGGTGATTGGTGAGGGAACAACGAGGTGCACGCCGGCCCCCTGCTCTGCCAGATAGGCGGCGATATCCAGCAGGTAGCGGGAGCTTCCGTTGGTCCGCCCAACGATGCGTTGACGGGTGAGGATGCAGATTTGGCGGCGGCCTTCGCTCGTCGTTTTGTCGCGCGTTCGACCCAGCCTCTTGATGAACTGCCAGGCCGGCATATGGAGCAGCAATGCGGCCGCGGGATCGGCCATTGCGGTCCGCACCGCGGCCGCCATCTGCCCGGCCTTGATCTGCAAGACCAGCCTGTCGAACGTGATCGCCCGCCGGATGGAGCGCTCCCGGGCGCGAAGCGCGCCCTGCAACGAGGCTTGCGGCCATCGCTTTTCCCAGCCCGCTTCGGCGTCCGCGATCCGCTGCAGGGCGTCGGAACTCAGGCGGTGCGATACCGATCCGCTGTGCCTGCGATAGAAATAGCCGATCTGCGGCAGCGTGAGAAATTTCGCTCCGGCCATCAGCAAGCGAAAAATGAAGTCGTAGTCTTCCGCGATGGTCAGCCGCTCGTCATAGCGGAGCTTGTGCTGCGCGATGACCGAGCTTCGGATTACCGGTTTGAGATAACCCAGTGCCGGTCCCGTGCCGTATGGATTGTTGGTCCGCACATATTCTTCGGGTGAGACCCATTGCGGGCTTTTGGCCCACCGCCCCGAGAACAACGTCTGCGGAGATGCCTGCCGGCCGGCGTCGAACAGAAGCAGGTCGTCGGCTGCGATGTCCGCTCCACTCTTGCTGGCTTGATCGATGATCGATTGAAGCCGTCCCGGGTGCATCAGGTCGTCGCCGTCGAGGATGCTGATCCACTCACCTCGAGCAATATCGAGCGCCCGATTGCGCGCCGCCGCCGGCCCGCCGTTGACATCCGACCTGACGAGACGAATGCGGCAATCCTCGGCCATCAGGCCTTCAACGATTTTGACGCTGGTGTCCGTCGACGCGTCGTCCGAAACGATGATCTCGATGTTGCGAAGCGTTTGACGGCATGCGGAGCGAACAGCATCGGCGATGAACTTCTCGCCGTTGTGATTTGCGATAATCACGCTGACTTCGACGATCGCCTCTCCGCCGCTTTTCACCTCGGCCATGCCGCGTCCATTTCAGCCTATGTCAGCGTGCGCGCTGCGTCGTGCCGAAGGAGCGCCGGCAGTTTTTCGAGTGACGAGGTGGGAAATAAACCCGACCGAAAACCCGAGATGCATGGCCATTGCGGCCACCCCTGAGCCGCATTCACACCCATCCTTGTTGCTGAAGCCCAGAAGCACGCCATAGAACAAACTGGCGGCAGCCCACAGCCCGGCGGGGATCGCAAGCACCGGTGCGACAAAACCCATAGCCGAAAGCGCAACGGCCGGGCCGACCATCACGGGAATCGCCTGCCGCAGCTTGGGTTTCATCCGGTGCTTCAGAATGGTCATGGCCCGCCCCCTGCCAAAATTTCGATATTGGCGAAACAGAGCGGCAAGGCTCGTCCTCGGGTAATAGCCGATGTCGGCGCCAGGACACAGATAGATGCGATATCCGGCCGCGGTCAGCCGGAAGTCGAGCTCGGCATCCTCGTTATGCGAGAAGGCTTCGTCGTACCCTCCAACGGAGCGAAAGGCATTCACCTTCATCAGGGCGTGATGGCCATGATCCACAAACCGCCCTTCCGCGGACCTGCGGTGCGCCGAGCCTCCGTTGCCCAGCCTGGAATTCTGCGCCGCGGCCGCGGCCTTCTGGAAACACGACACGCCCCTGGCGGTCATGCTGACAACGACCGAGTCGGCGCCAGTCATCTGCTGGGCAGCGAGCAATGTTCCACAAAAGCCTGCGGGATAATCGGCATGCGCATCGACCCGGATGATGAACGGAGCCAGATCGCCATACTGCTCGACAGCCCTGTTGATCCCGCTGCTCTGAATCCGCCTGACATTGTTGAGGAGAACGATCCGGCCATCGCGCCGGGAACACGCCTCGACAATTTCAATCGTTCGATCGGCGCTTCCGCCATCCGCAACCACGATCTTTCGAACAATATGCTCGGGCTCCCCCGCGAAATGATCCAACACGCCTTGAATGTAATCTTCCTCGTTCAGACAAGGAATGACGACGACGGCAGACGACGGCAAGCTCGCGAGTTCCTCAGAAGCGATCGGCATGTGTCACGGTCTCTGTCGGCTGGAGATGTTGAGCTTCGCGAGATCTTCGATCAACTGACGACAACTGCTCGCCGTGTCAGCCAGTTCTGCCGTCGGGATACTCTTCAGCGCGTCGGACAATTGTTGATGATATTCACTGGTCATGGACGTGACAATGGCGCGGAGCGCCGCTTCGGGATCGCCGTTCAAGGTGAGGCCGATATGCTTGTCCGCCAGCCAGCGTGCGGTTTCGACGCCTTCAGCCGCAATCGGCACGGCGCCAAAAAACGCGCTCTCGTAGATCCGGTTGGGCAGCAGCCACGACGAGTTCAAACCTTTTTCGAAATAGTCGACGGCCCAGCAAAAATGCACACGGTGATAGAGTGCAGGCAACTCGTCGAAACGATACGGCCCGGCAAAGGTGACGTGGGGCGCGCGGGCCACGAGCCCCTCGAAGTCGGGAAACTCGTTCGGGGAAGGACGACCGGCGATCACGACTTCCAGGTTGCCGCCGCACTGGCGGGCCACCGAGGCCAGGATGTCAAAGCTTCGCTGGCACCTCAGCATTCCGAACCAGCCGATTTTCCAGGGCGGGCCGTTTCGGCGCGCGGACCGCTCGGGATCGACGTTGCCGAAATCCGGAAGCAGAACCTTGTTCTCGATGATCCTGATTGGCGCGGCCAGATTGCGCGGCTTGAAATATTCGGAGACGAAGCGAGGCGAACTCGTCACGATCAGATCAACGCCGTTGACGAGGCTGCTTTCCATCGCGCGCAAAAGACGGCCCGGCAAGTTGTCGCGCAACAGCAGACGATGAATGTCGAGACATTCGAACACCAGCGCGGCATTCGCGGCATATCGCTTCCGCGCCATGCTCGCCAACAACAGCATTTCGAGATTTCTCGCCAGCACCACCTGACAGCCATCCAGGACGTCTCCCAGCCGCTTCAGCCGCGCCGCCGCCATCGCGACCGACCCTACCCGCGCCAGCAGATGCCCGTCCTTGGTCCGGCCGAGGCTTGCGGCCTCGCATCCTTCAATGTGCGTCGGCGGCACGGCAACCCGGGTAAACCCGGCAATTTTGACCTGCGCGCCGCCAGCCTTCAGCATCCTGACGCGTCGGTGAACGGCAGGGTCCGAAAGATCGTGAACGAGGTAGGCGATCTTCAGGAATCTGCCCCATTTGAAAAATGTAATGCGTGTCGAATCAATGCGCTGTGGGTCGCCACGTCGCCGTTGTGGTGAGCCACCGAGAAATAGAATAGATGCCGCACGCGTTCGATACCTTTAGTTTGTTAACGCTAATGGAAACGCCGGCGTAAAACAGGCGACAGGAACAAGCGGCACGGTCCTGCCAGGAATTCCGCGAGGACCGTTTCCTGCTTTCGCCCGAAGGATTCCGGCTGAGGCGATGTGGGCTTCCGATCGGATCAGGACGGCAGCGTATCGATGAAAGACAGTGACGAGCCTTCCATCACGAGGCACGTCAATCTGCCCGTTGCATAGGCGCCTGTGTCGATATTGATGCGGTTTGGCCTAACCTCGATTTCGTAACCGGGCGTATGACCATGGATGATCGTCTTGCCGAAATCCGCGTTCGACGTCAGAAATGCCTCGCGAATCCAAAGCAGGTCCTTTTCCGCCTGGCGCGCCAGCGCGACGCGCGGCTTTACGCCGGCATGGGCGAAGAAAAAATCTCCACATTCAAATGACGGCCGCAGGGCGCGGAAGAACTTGATGTGGGTTTGCGGCAACGCCCTGTGAAAAGCGGCCTGTAATTCGGCGATTCTGATCTTGCTGCCCACTTCGATCCCATAGGAGGCCAGCGTTTCGGTCCCGCCGAGACGCAGCCATCGATCGAACAGGCCGGGATCGCTCAAACATTTGAGCGCGATCTGCTCATGGTTTCCTTTCAGGAAAACATGCTCGCCCATCTCGTGGCGTTCGATCAATCGATCGATCGTCTCGCGCGAATGATTGCCGCGGTCGATGTAGTCGCCAAGAAACACGAAAATGGCCCTGGCCACGGGATGGCCGGCCAGATCGGCGTCGACCTTGCCCAGCAGTTCATCGAGCAGGTCGAGCCGCCCGTGGACGTCCCCGAACGCGTAGATCCGCACTCCGGCCGGTAGCAAAGGACGACGCCCCTGTACCATCAGTTGTTCGGCGCCCTCCAGGGAGGCTCGCATTCCTAACGCACCTTCGTGAGGATAAATGGGAAAGTTACCAAGCACATATAGACATGACCTGCCTTAGAACCTGTGCCATCCGGTCGCATTCGCCGAGAAGATAACGACAAATTCGACAGATATTTAATGCTCGACCGTAAATCCAAGCATTTTCAATCGATTGACTTAGGTTATCACTCGGACAAGGACTTAACCGTCAACCTTACCAATCCTGTTCAGTTGAACCTATTACGGCCATGCGATACCCTAAGAGATGGATTTCTCTAGAATATTAATGGCTGTTCAGGCTGGGGTGTAAAATGCGTCATGGTTGTGTAGCGAAGGTCCTGTTCTCGCAGATTGTCCTGGCGTCTTGCGTCAGCTTTGCATGGGCCGCGCCCTGCGTTGCTCCGCCGGCCACGCCCGAGTCGATTGCGGAATTCAAGGCAAATCCGGGTGCGCTTGTCGCGCCGAACTCCGATACCCGCGCGATCGAGGCCCGCGTGCGCGAACTCGCAGGAACGTCTGCGGACCTAGCGCCCGACCTGGTCAATCTGGCTCAGGGCACGACACCCCGCTTCCGTACGGCGATTGCCGCCGGCCTCGCTCAGGCCGCCGTCGCGTGCAGCACCATCGACCAACAGGCCGCGCTGCAGATCCAGCAGGCCGTGGCGAGCTTCGAGAACAGCCAGTTCCAGTCTTCTTTTGCCGCAGTGGCGGGCGACATGTCGACGTCGGCCACCATCGCGGCGGCGAATACGGCCACCGGCAACGCGGGCAGCGTCGTCATCGTCAATCCGAACAGGGCCGCGAGCAGGACATTCAATCCGGGCGGTGGCGGCAGGTCGGCCGTGGTCCAGATCACGTCGGGCACCATCATCATCACGGCGGATACACCTGACGCCGGCACCACGACTGCGGCTGATCCGGTCAGTCCGACACGTTAAGTATCGCGGATCGAGTTCAAGGACCACCGATGAACGTGTCTGGCCAATTTCCGCGTTATGCCGCCTCGATTGCCCCGCCCCATGCCGCGGGGCTTTCGCTCCTGCAGATTCGCGATTTTGTAACCCGGCAATGGCGGCTGGTCGCGCTGGTCACGGCTCTGGCCGTCATCATGGGAATAGCCTACCTCGCGCTCACGCCGCGCAAGTATACCGCCCAGACCGACATGATCATCGATACCAAGCGGGTGAGCTTCTCGCAGTCGGAGCTCGCGACGGAGAACCGCATCGTCGAGGATGCGTCGGTCGAAAGTGAAATCGAAACGACCAAGTCGGAAAAGGTCGCGGGCGTCGTCGCCAAGCGGCTGCAGCTGGTTTCAGATCCCGAATTCGTCGGCTCCGGCGAGAGCCTCAAACAGCGCATCTTTTCGTTGATCTGGTCAGCCGCTCCGACCCCTGAGCCTTCGAGCGAGGAAATCTTGCGCGGTGTGATTGCCCAGCTCAGGGCCAACCTGAGGGTCACCCGCCTCGGGCGCAGCTACATCGAGCAGATTTCCTACACCTCCCTCGACCCCCAGAAGGCCGCGAGAATCGCCAACGCCTTCGCCGATGCCTATATCGAGGATCAGTTGGAGGCGAAGTTCGAAGCCACCCGCCGCGCCAGCATCTGGCTCGAGCAGCGGATCGGCGAACTGCGCAAACAGGCCAGCGACGCCTTCAAGGAAGTGCAGGACTTCAAATCGCAGAACGGCATCATCATCGGCGTCGACGGCAAACTGGCCAGTGAAGTGGAACTGGATCAGCTCGGCATAGCGTTGGCCAAGGCGCGGGCGGAAACCAGCCAGGCCAAGGCCAAGCTGGATCGTATTACCCACGTGCTCGCCTTGCGGCCGGATCCCAGCAAGGAAAGCCTCAACATCCCCGACCCGGTCGTTACCGACGCGCTGAGCAATCCGGTCATCACAAAACTTCGCCAGCAATTCCTCGAGGACCAGAACAAGGAGTCGGAGTGGCGCGCCCGTTACGGGGCGGATCACCAGGCCGCCCGAAATCTCCGAGCCGAAATGGCCGCCCTGCAGCGCGCGATCTGGGACGAAATCACCCGCATCGCCGAAAGCTACAAGAGCGAGGTCCAGATTGCGAAGGCGCAGGAAGAAGCGATCGAACGGCGCATGAACGAAGTGTTCCAGCAGTCCGGTTCGACGCGGCAGTCGCAGGTGCGGTTGCGCGAACTCGAAACGGCATCGAACACCTACCGCAACATCTATGAAACGTTCCTGTCGCGGTTCACCCAGTCGGTCCAGCAGCAGTCGTTCCCGTCCACCGAGGCGCGCGTCGTCACCTACGCCTCGGCGCCCTCCGGGGCGAGTTCGCCCAAGAAGAGCTTCACCCTGGCGCTGTCTACGCTCTGCGGTCTGAGCCTGGGTATTGCGCTGGCGATCGCCCGTGAACGGATGAGCCGGCAGATTCACACCCGTGCGCAGCTGGAAGAGCTGCTTGGGACCAGCTGCCTGGCCGTCTTCCCGGCGCTTTCCAAGAAGCGGCCGCAGCTCGGAAAGGGCGCATCCATAGCCAGCGCTGCCGCGTTCCGGCAGATTTCGGGAGCGCCCCCCTTCTCTGCGACCGCCGAAGCGTTGCGCTACCTGAAGGTGGCCGTCGATCTGCATCCCAAGGGCGGCAAGATCGTCGGCATGATCTCGGCGCTTCCCGGCGAAGGAAAGACGACGGTTGCCGCAAGCCTCGCCGATTTCCTGGCACGGAGCGGCAATCGTACGCTGCTGATCGACGCCGACCTGCGAAATCCGTCCTTGAGCAAGATGCTCGGCTACGCGGATGCGCCGGGCCTGCTCGACGTGGTGGCCAATCAGACGCCGTTTGACGACCTGGTCATCACCGACTCGAAACACAAGTTCGATTTCCTGCCGTCGGCAACGCGCATCAAGCCGTCCAACAGCTCGGATATCCTGAGTTCGCCGGCGATGAAGGCGCTGTTGAAGTCGGCGAAGAGCTCTTATGACTATGTCCTGATCGACCTGCCGCCCATCCTGCCGGTCGTGGACGTCAAGGCCACCGCGCACCTGTTCGAGGCGTTCCTGCTGGTCGTCGAATGGGGCGCAACTTCCACCGACGAAGTGGTCAAGGCCATCGGCACCTCGTCGATCGTGTCGGAGCGTCTGCTCGGCGCCGTTCTCAACAAGGCGGACGAAGCTGTCATGCGGCGCTTCGAGGGCTATTCGGATCGCAGCTACGGCTACTACAGCGACGAGAAGCCGCACAGCGAAACGGTGTGATCCGGTCGGCCATGCCGGGCTCTAGCCTTCGCGTCCCAACACGCTCGAAGCCCGAACCCTTTTTCGGCAAGCTCGCCCGCATCGGCCTGATCGTCGTCGTCAGCTGCGCGGGGCTGGCCTGGGCAGGTCTGAACGCCAAGCGTGGCGCGGCCTCCGACATGTTTCGGGATATCGGGACCCACCTCCTGAAATTCGAAACGTTCAGCCCGGCGACCTCGGCCGCCACGCTGGATGGAATAGCGGCGCAGCACCTGCGCGGCTGCGACGTGCATGCCCAGCGCGCGCTCCTGCTGCTGGAAATTCCGCTGGCGTATGCCGCCCTGCAATCGGGCGCCGTTCAGGAATTTGACCGGCGTGGCCGCTCGCTCGAAGACCGCGCCCGGCAGGCGCTCAGCTGCAACCCGCGCGATTCGCTTGTCTGGCTGGTGCTGTTTGGCCTGCACACAGGTCGCGGACAGGTCGACGAGAACGCGTTCGATCTCTTGAACATGTCCTACGAGACCTCGCCGTACGAAGCATGGATCGCCGGCCGCCGTTTGACCGCCGCGGTCCCGGTGATCCTGTCCGCCCCGGAACCGTTGCGAGAGCGCATCCTGGCGGAGTTTCAACATCTGGTGCGCAAGCGTTTTACGGAAATGCCGGTGCGCGCCTATCTCAGCGCGCCGCCGGCCGTGCGAACCTTACTGCAAGCCAGCATCGATCAGCTCAGCGCCAAGGAAAAAGAAGCCTTCGCGGCCGCCCTGAAGAAATTTTCATAATTTTCCCGGTCTTGCCTGGTCAATCCGGTGCGTCTATTGCTGGCTCCGATGGGGCGGGCGACTTGGCCTGTCATGGTGGCGAACGATGAATGCTCCTGTCGCAGCTCTGCTTCTCATCTGCCTTCTCGCAGCCCCTGCCCGTTGCCCGGCACAGGAGTCGGCTGACTCGAACCTCTCGCAAGAAGAGTGGCGCCAGCGGGTAGACCAGGCGCGTCGTCGGACCGATGACTTCGTCGCAACCGCGCGCAGCCGGAAGGCAGACTCTTTCTCGGCGGACGATCTGAAGAAGGAAGCGATCGACCGCGCCAGGCGCGACCCCACCTTGCGCCAAGGGGATATCGTGGCAACCGATCGCGGCTTCGAAATGTTTGTGGGTAACGAGGAGTACCGTCAGCCCGGCGATTTCGTCGCTGTGCAAGGCTCGAAATAGAATCGACGCGGCGGGATTTGCGCCCGCGGACAAAGTCGCGCCCCGCGCGCCTGTTTAAACTTCAATACATTAAATGGCTTAGTCGGGTTTTCTCGCTAGCGCCGCCGGCGCTCTACGAGCGCCGACGGCGTTAGCGTTAACGGCGCGCCGATATTCCCAAACCTTACAAACCGCCGCCTAACCACATGAAATTCAGCTTAACGAGCGCTTTTCAAAAAACCGAGCTTGCCTTGATCGCGGCTCCTCCATAAAGTGGGTTAAAGAAGAATAAAAATCCCGCGGAATAAAAAAAAGAAAAAGCCGGGCGCATTTTAAATGTTAGTTTTTGGAGTACCGAGATGGGCGGGCTGGCTGACCTCAATGAGTTCGAGATCGCGCGAAGGGATCGGTCCGAGCCTATTGGATATATGCCAAAGCGGATTGTCGACATCGTGTTGGCATTGTCGGGAATCATCCTCCTCGCTCCGCTGCTGGTGATATGCTACCTTCTGACGGTCATGACGTCGCCAGGGCCTGCGCTGTTTCGTCATCGCAGAGTCGGCTTCAACAACAAGCACTTCGATTGCCTGAAATTCCGCACGATGCTGGTCGATGCGCCGGAGCGCCTCCATCATCTGCTTGAGTCCGATCCTGCGGCGGCCAGAGAGTGGGCCGAAACCCGGAAGCTGCGGCGGGACCCTCGCATCACCCCCATCGGCGCCATCCTTCGCAAGTCCAGCCTGGACGAGCTGCCGCAGTTGTTCAACGTCCTCAAGGGCGACATGAGCATCGTAGGACCGCGCCCGATCACGGACGAAGAGCTGGAGCGTTATGCAGCCTCAGTGGGTGCTTATCTCGCTTGCCGACCCGGTATCACCGGCTTGTGGCAGGTCAGCGGCCGAAGCACGACGACATATGACAAGCGCGTGGCCTGCGATGCATTTTACGCACAGAACTGGTCGATTGCTCTCGACGTCAAGATCCTCATCGTGACAGTGCCTTCGTTGTTGTCCGAGACGGCTTTTTAACCAGTGCAACGATGCCGCGCGGGCTCGGATCCCCTCGGCGGAAGCAACCATGGCGATCCAGCCAATGGCTCCCAGGCATTTACCCGTGAAGCGACCGATGTCGTTTACGCTCCTCCGGGCTTGAGATTGCTAGGCTAGGTGACGGCGGCTAGATCATGATGCATTTTGAAGCATCATGACTGGTCGAGCCAATGAACGGTCATCAGCAAGGCCGAATCGGGCTTCTCATCGCGTTGATCGTGTCCCGTGATGGCCGTCTGGTTCGGCCTGCCGGAATGGGAGGTGATCGGGTTCTTGCGATCGCTGGCCGGCTCCGTCAAACATCTCTGGTCGGCATTCTAGAGCCTCACCGCCGCGGCTTGGACGGCAACGCAACGCCTTGTGCGCCGCGCCGATCGCGAGCAAGATGCCGTTATCGGCGATCTGTCGAAGAGCGTGCCCGCTGGGCGCAGGCGCAAGATGACTCCGCCGTCGCTCCAGGGTTCATTTTACGAAAGAACGTAAATAGCCGTTAACTTTGCGTGGGAATGAAGACTTAACCTCGTGATGACACACTTCACCGGTCGATGGGGCGCCGTGCAGCACCATCATTTTCTGGGGTGGCTGTATCATGGCGCGAAGCGCTTCCGCAATTTCGCTTTCCTCGATCGTCTTGCTGCTCTTGCTCGCCCCTGCACAAGGCCGTTCGCTGATCGAAACCAGCGTCGTGATGCCGATTACCGAGGCATCGCCGACGCTTTCGCCGTTTCAGCACGTACGGTTTTGTCTGCGTTACCCGGCCGACTGCAAGTCGGACCCGACCGAGATTACGACGGTCGAACTCACGGCAGAGACCCTCGAAACGATGCATCGCGTCAATCGCGACGTGAACCTATCGATCATGCCCGTAGCCAAGAACGACGCAATTGCCGACGGAGGGTGGACGATTTCTCCCGTCTCCGGCGACTGCAATGACTACGCCGTAACCAAGCGTCACGAACTGGTGCAGAAGGGCTTTCCGACCAAAGCGGTGCGGTTGGCCGTCGTGAAAACCTCGTCGGGCATCGGCCACCTCGTCCTGGTCGTCGCCACGAACAAGGGCAATCTGGTGCTCGACAATCTCTCCGAGACGATCGTGCCGTGGCAGTTCACCAAATATCAGTGGGTGAAAATACAGTCGAGCAGCGACGCCCGATATTGGTTCGAGATCATGCCGCGTACGCTGGTGCTGTCGCAGGTCGATCGGAAGATCCGCTCGGCTGATAGATAGCGCTCTGGCGCGCTGGATAGACTCACACTTTCGCGCTCAGCTCACCTGCCGCCTCGACGGCCGTTGAGCCATCCTGCCCCGCTGCTGCGGACGGCTTTCTCCTGCGGCTGGAACGATCAGCCGCGGCATCTGCCAAACCGCAGCCAATCAGAATACCAAAGGGAATGGAGTAGCCCGGTATCTGGAGGGAAAAGTCGATCAACGAATGAAGGTACGTCAACACGGCGATGCCGGTGATCGCGGCAAGCGATACCCGATGGCGCTGATCCGCCTTGGGCGCGCGTCGCACCAAAACGAAAATCGAAGCCAGCGCGGCCAGCGCGACGATTCCCGCAACCGGGAGCCCCATCTCGAGGGCGATCTCCAAGATCGTGGAATGTGCGTAATCCCAAACACCCCAGCTACTGAGATCCGCGGTGCGAAGCGACGGAAACAGTATTTCGAAGCTGCCCGCCCCGGTGCCAAGCCAGGGTCGGCGTCCGATCGCTTCGGCCACAAGTCCGTAGACCTGCCATCGTCCGTCGTCGATGACACCTTCGCTTGCGATCCGGCCCATTTGCGTGAGCCAGAGCGCAACGGCAATCAGCGCGCCGATGCCCAGGACAATTGCGTAGCCGGTTCGGCGCCTGAACCTGTTGATCTCCAGAACGCCCAGCGCAACCAGCAAACCAACCGACGACGAGATCAAGCCTCCGCGCGAGTTGGTCAGCAGCAGCGCAAAGAAACAGGTAAGCGCGGCGGACGCCCGGAGTATGAGGCTGATCGCGGCCCGCTCATTGAGCGAGTTGAGCAGCAATACCCGAAATGAAGACTTCTCGATCGATTGCAGGGCCGAGTAAGTCCAGCACGACCAGAGAATCGCCCCGCAGCCGAAGAAGGCTGCAGCGGTGTTCTTGTTGACGAAGGTCCCGGTGAGGCTGCCGCGATACGCGACCTTGGGGGCCCACAACAGCAGGTTCGGCGTGATAGCCAGCGCCGCCAAACCATACAGCGCATAGATCAGTATGGCCGTTCTGGCCGCGAAAATGACGCGGCTGACGCCGCGTTGGGAGGTACCCACGAAAAAGCCGCTCAGGAAAGCCGTTACCGTCAGCAGGAAATGCCCGATCGCCAAGGACGGAATTTCGGCCGTGCTGGAGATTCGGGGCGCTACATGCGTGCCAAGGACGCCGTTTGCCCGCTGCCAGATCGGATCGTCCAGGCTCGCAAGCGACTGCGGAACGACCTGGATCGCCGCAACGATTGCGTAGAGCAGGCATACGCTCAAGAAGGCCCACACGATCCGGGCCTGAACAATATTGAGGGAGACGGACACACCGAGGATCGTCGTGATCGACAGCACGACGATCCAGACTGAAACCCAGAATTGATCGACCGAGCCGAAGAACAACGGCGCCAAGGCCAGCACGGAGGCGGTTGCCCACAGCTGGATCGACCTGAGCCTCTCAGTCGCACCCGCAAATCGCTGGATGCGCGTCATCACGCCGCTTGCGCGGTAGGACCTGTGCCTACCACCTCGTCTTGACGGCCGTATTCACGGCGGTGGCCGTAGCCGCAGTATTCCCTACCGTCGACGCGGTATTGTTGATCAGCGTCAGGAGCTTGTAGTAGTCGACCACCTTGGCGTTGGCCACGAACATCACGTCCTTGGTCTGCATCTGGAAGCCGGCCGCCAGCAGGTAGCCCGAGGGATCGCGCAGATTGATGTGATAGATCGTCGGTATCCGATCGTAGGTGAACCTGGTGGTGTCGACGCCCATCTTCTGCAGGAGATCCCTGCTCTGATAGCGATAGACGAACACCTCGGCCGGATCGGACTGGTTGTCGTTCAATCCGCCCGCCTTTCCGATGGCCTGCGCCAGCGTCAAGGTCTCGGTGTCGAACGGGATTTCCGAGTTGAAGCCGAAGACGTTCTGGTTCAGCGCTCCGAGCGCCGTGAATGACGGCGATTCTCGGGTAAGGAAAATGACGTCGTTCGGCCGGATGAAGATATTCTCGCGCGGATCGTGCACGACGCGGGCGAGGTTCACCTTCACCTTCCGGCCGTCGCGTTGCAGCGTCACGTAGCTTTCGATCGCTTCGTATTTCGGACCGCCGGCGCGCGCCACGAGCGCGAGCAGTCGCTCGCCAACGCTGTTGAGCGCAAGCACGCCGGGCGTGTTGACGTCGCCCAGAACGCTGACCACGCTGGAGTGCTGCTGGTTCAGGCTGACGACGACCTGAGGCTCGATGGCGCGATTGCGCAGCCTCGCCACGATAGCCTGCTGAATGTCCGGCAGCGTACGACCGGCAGACGGAATCTCGCCGGCATAGGGAACGTAGATGTTGCCCTTCTGATCAATCGCTTGCGCCGGCAGATCGACGAAGTTGCCGGGACGCGCGCCTGCGGCGGTCGCCGGCGTGAAGAGACCGCCGGGAGCGGCTTCGAAGATCGAGACGTTCAACACGTCACCAACACCAGCGACCTGCTCCGGCTTGGGCCGCTTGTCGGGAAATTGGCCCTGGAAGGTGATCAGATTCGGTTGGGACAAGAAGCCGATCGTATCCGCGCTGACGTCGACCAGTGCATAAGGCAAAGCGGTGGTCGACCTCAAACCTGCAGTTGCAGAGGCTTGAATAGCGTCGCTCTTGGGCCCGGTGGCGGGCAACGCCGCGCAGGCCGACAACAAGGCTCCAATGGCCATGACGGCAAGGCCGGAACGGAGCGCCCTAAACGACAAACGGCCGGACGGCGTGGCCGGAAGGAATCGCCTGCGATCGGCGGACCGGACCAGCGCTTCAACAAAATTCGCGGTAGTCATGATGCTCTAATCCGGCCTTTTATTGTGCAATCTTCGAGCCGCCGTTGGCGGCTTTTCCGACACCAATCGGCCGGAAACGGCAATCGCATCCCTATCCGCAGGAACCCTATAGCGCGACCTCCCTGCATCAAAGAGGTCAACGGCCTGCCAACAGGCGTTTTGCAACACCCGTTGCAATTGAGCCACAGGGCTCCAAGCGCAAAATTTAGCCCCATGAACTGGTTCAGTTTCACGTGTTCGCCCTTGGGTAAACACATGTTCTTCGAAGTATGGGCGACATTTTTTCGCCGCCAATAACCTTGCCGGATCGCAAGTCCGAGCCGCCTTCAGTCCGGGATCGAGCGGGCCGGCAAATGCCCGATGCAATGTGGCAGCCGATTTTGCAAACGTGGCATGATCGATTCTACCTGCTGATTCGTTGTGTTGTTGGGTCTGCGTTTTGAGCACGAAGGCGAGCAAAAGATACTCGCGGGAACAGTTTTAGGCGTTTCTTCCGCGCGGCGACCCGAAAATAGCGACCTGTCGAGAAGAGGACACCGGTATGCTTGGATATACCGCCGTCGGTCTCTGCGTAGTGGGATTTGTGGTTGGGCTGACGCTCCGTTTCAGAGCACTGATGCTACTGGTGGGACTGGTTTTGATCGCGGCAATCGTTTATTCGATCGACGCGGGCTTCGGCTTTTTTGGCACGCTCCTGAACATCATGACCGGAGAAGCCCTCCTGCAGGTCGGCTACTTCGCAGGGGTGGCGGCGCGTACGTATTTCTCGAGAAATAGACTGTGGTCCACGCTCTGATTCGCCGAGAGATCAGGGCTTTTGGCACTCCGAATAGAACGAGCCGTTCATCGCATCCGTCCGCTCGAGACATTGCGCCGCGTCGGTTATTTTACCTTCCACCGTGAAATCATAAGGCTGGTCTTTCAACACGAGAACGTAGCGCCCGGGAGACAGTTCGAAATCAGGATTCTCGGACTGAACGAGCAGCATCTCGGGATTTTCCGGAACGGGGCGCACCCTCAACTCGTGCGAGATGTTGCGAATGTTCCACGAGTCCGGAACCGATGTGAAATTCGGCTTGCCCTTCGAATCGAATTTCAAAGCGCGGACGACGCGGGCGACGACCCTGACATCGATTCGTTCGGGCGCATTGCCGACGAGGTCACGCCTGAACAGAATAAATCTGACCCTGCCGTCGGCGATCCTGGTGCGACTCGGCTCGCCGATCGGCGTCGACATCGCAATCCGCTTATCCGGTGCCCGCTCCATCACCAGCGAAAGCTCACTCAGCGTGTCGCCATTGAGGGCGTAGACACCGTAATTGCCTGGCTTCGGCAGACCGGGGGGCTTGGGTGCTGCGGGGGCCGGCGCTTCGCTCGCCGGGGGCGGCGCAACATCGCGCACCTCGCCGGGCCTCGCGGAAAGTCCAGCCTGTCCAGACAGCCGAGCGAGCGGCTCGTGGTAATAGCTCAGGCCAAGCGCGGCGCCTGTGAACAGGACCGCAACCGTGGACAGAACCAGGGGCACCCGGGAGGAACTGCGAACCTCAACAACTTGAATCTCGGAGGTCGGGTAGGCCTCGTTCGGAACGAGAAAATCCCGCGATCTGGCATCGATCGGTTCGAAGCGGGACACGGCCGTGGGACCGTGGCGCGGCTGGCCTGTGTCGAAATCCGGGGATGGTGGTGAAAGCCTTTCGATGCCGCCGCGGCGCTGCGAGAAGTTCTCGACGCCCGTTATGGCTGTTTCGAGCGAATTCAGAAGGCGCTCGCGCTCGGACGTATCGAGCCGCGCCGTATCGGCATCCATGCGGGCGCGGGCGAGACCGTAGATCGCCATTCGCATCTGTGCGGGATCCTGATTCACCGCATTGATCATTCGCTGCAGCGTCAGGGCGTATTCGATCTCCTGCGCATAGGGCACAGGCGCCTGGTCCTGCTCGACCTTCGGGAGCTCGCCCGTCATGACCGCATAACTGCCCTTCGCGAAAAACAATAACAAATGCAATTACTTCAGCAACAGAGCCGTTCCCGAAATTGCCCGCGTATTGTTTGACCGATACAGGCGAACGGAGGCTGTTGGGGAAGCCGCTCCATTCGGTTGCCTCAACCGCTTGGCGAGAACTTCAGTTACAGTCTATTGTATTCACGGATAGAATAGTCGTCGTTTTTGGAGAAGGACAGGGTATGCCGCACGCAACCAGGATCGCGCTCGCCGGAATCGCCTTAATGCTCGCGGGCGCATTTGCCCCCGCCCCGGCCCAGGGTCGGCAATACCCGCTCACACGTTGCGGCCCGGATCTCGCTTATCTGTGCCCGTTGCGTGGTCAGTTTGCCGATGTGCCGTTCCATTATGACCTGGCTGTCCACCCCGGCTGCATCAAGACGATCGTTGTCGACACGCCGCAGGGGCCGAAACGTCGCAAGTCCATCGTCTGCGGAGCGCCCGAGCGAGAGATGATCTGGTGGTGGTGAGACGTCGTCCCGGGCGTTCAAGGACCAACGACGACGCTATTTGCCCTGTGCTCTGACTCTGCCGACGTTTGCGGTCGCAGGTTGCGTCGGCATGCTTCTCACCTGACCAATGTTTTGCGGTCCCTGGTTGACGCCACGAGACGAATAGCTGCCACCGTCGCGAACCAGATTGCCGTACATGTCTCGTTGGGTGGAAACGCCGGATTGGCCCAGCGCCGAGCCGGCGCCGGCCAGCAGGAATAAAATGACAATAGTTGTTTTCATGATAACCCCAAGGTCAGGTTCACAAGATTAGCAGGATCGCGAGGCCGACGCGACCGGTTCCTGTCGCGACTTTAAGTCCCGTGCGAGGACCTGCCTGCCCCTCTCTCTTAACCTGCGGCCAGCACCGGATGTGGAGCGCTGAATGGAATGGGTTCTCTTCGTTTCCTTGCAATGGGTGGTGTCAGGAAGCCCGACTCCGCCCAACACTCTGCTCATCGATTCCTTCGCATCCGAGCACCTTTGCAAGAAGGCGGCTGATGCCATCAAAGCCGAAATGGAGGTTCCGGTTGCCGGGCAGCAGCGCGTGGCGACGATGGGACGCGTGACGTGTCTGCTCCGGAAGGAAAAGTAGCCCGGGGTCGGCGCGCGGGTGACGACTTCACAGACGGCCAGCGACTTTCATTTTAAATCGTGATGCACTTCGCGTCATGATCGCATCTTGTGTTTGAGCATGATCTCCGCGCTTGTCGCGAGGGAAAACCAGATTCCACTCGGACGACCCGCCTAGGAAGTCCGATCCATTATGCTCTTACGCAAGCCTTGGATAATGTGCACCGCAAGCCTGTTTTCAATCTCGGCTTCGGGCCTTTCGTCTTCTCGCTGCTCCGGGCGTTGTGCAATCAGCGCCTCGCTGGAGGACGGTTCGCCCGCATATGGGATCCCGCCATCGACGTCTGGTTCGATACGGGATTGAGTTTCGACACCGGATTGATCGTCATCGAACTGATGATGATCGGAAGACGGATCGGCGGAACCGGCCTTTCCTGCAGCGAGAAGACGTTCCAGTGTCGCGAAGTTCTCGAGTGGACGGCTGTCTTGCGCATCAAGCGCATTGAGCAGCTTAAGCAACTCACCAAGTTCCACACTCACCGAATTTTCCGATTCCGACGCCATCAACAACCTCGCGCCTGCAAAATCTGAGAAACGCAAAACGGTTTTGCCAAGCGAACACAGGAACTAAACTGATAAAATCGTAGCCCACCCACCCGACGTGATCAAGGAACGGAAGGTGCCCCCCGCGACCGGGCTGGGGTTGACGTAAATGCCGGTTCGTCCGTGCCGCCCCCTTCGCCGCAGCGTTCCGATCGCCCACTTCGAAGCATCGGCCCGCCGCCCGCTCTGTTCAGACAAGTCCAGCGATGGTATCTAAATACCAAAATCGGCTTGAACAAGCGGCGGCGCCCGCCGAGGGTCTCGGGCGGCGAGCCCGCCACTTGTAAGCAAAACCGTCCCCACAACTTCCGGAAGCCATTTCAGGGCCATTTGAGGCCATCAGGATGCGCCAGCAGAGGACTATCGCCCTGCCCCCGCACGCGAGAACCTAGCCCGTCGCGACGCCGCGCCGGGCTTGGCGGCTGGCGGACCTGTAGAGCAAAGCGCTCGAAACGACGGCACAAATCATGGCGACGGTTCCGTTTTGAATGCCCGCCAGATGACCGAGGCCGTGCAGCTGCGACCAGCGGTAGGTGTCTGTCAGACGGATGCTGATCGGGAGCGCCAGCGAATAGAGCGCCACACACCAGATCGCGGTTGCGACAAGCCATCCCGCTCGATCCCGGCCATTCGACGCCATCAAGTACGCGCCCAGCGCCCCGGGAAGTAGCAGATAGATGTAGTTGCCATAGTATGTCGGACCGCACGCCATGATCGCGGCGATCACGATGCCGGCTGCCAGCATCTCATGTACCGGCTTGAGGCAATTTGCACGCGACAGCATGATCACCGATCGGGCGGTGAGAACGAGCGCTACCAATGCCACGGCAAAAACCGGGATCATAAGAAACGGCACCGCGCCCTGGCAATTGGCGAGGGGAACGCCGTACTCGGTCGCGTTGCAAACTCGCGCAAAGAACGCATAGAAGGCCTGATTGTCGAACCGCGCAATCTCCGGAACCGATGTGTACCATGCGGCGCTCGCGCGCCACTTCAGGAATGCATCGATCGCCTCGGTGCCGAACAGAGCGAAACTGAGCGCGAAGATCGAGCCGCCCGCGATCAGCGTATACACCGCTTCCTTGTATCTGCGCGTCACCAGCTGATGGACAACCACGATGCCGAGGAACGGCTTGATGTTCATCATGATCGACCACGCGACGGCGGTGGCAAACGGCCGCTGCGAGGTGGAGAAGCGCAGGCCGAGAACGAGGAGAAGCAAGATGGTGAAGTCCGCCTGGCCGTGAAACACCTCGCTCCGCGTGAGATGACTGACCGAGATCACGCCGCAAATCAGCGCGACGGCACCCCAGGACAGCTTCTCGCCAAAACCTCGCATCATGATGATGAGGGTTGCGATGAGCTGAACGAATGTGAGTGCCGACCACACCGCCCACCATTTTCCGTCGGAGAAGAACGGAAACAGCAGCGTAAGAAGCTCGGCAAACAAGGGTGGATAAGCGAACGGATGCGCATGTACATCGCCGTATGGATGCAATCCAGCCGCGATATTCTTGAGCGCTGAAAGGTAGACGGAGATGTCGGTCCCCACCGGCCAGGTCGGGTCCAGATAGATTTTCCGCCCCATCAGGGCAATTCCGAGCGCCATCAGCGAAAGCCCGATGGGCAGGTACCAGCCGTCCCGCGAACGCGGCAGCGACACCGCGCGCGCCCCCATGCTTTTCTCTACCAATGGAAACTCCCAAAAGTTCCCCTGCAGAGGCAAAGGGCGAGCGTTCGCAATATGACTATCTTCCAATCAGCCACTTCTAGCGCGCCAGGGGGCGTATGCAACGGGAGTATCCGAACGCAGTTAAGATCGATCGGGCGCCGGGGAACGACGGTCCGGATTGCCCCGCCCGGGAGCATGAGTTCGAACACAGCCACTTCGCTCCGGAACAGCTCGCGAAATGGTTAACCTGACCGGTCCGCGATACGGCAAAAATCGCTTGCGCGTGTCGTCAGGTTACGGAAACATCAGCCATTGCCGATGTTTTTCTCCACCTGCGGTGGTGCAATGTTAGTCTGGATTTTGATTGCAGCGTGTTGGGCCGGGTTGCTTTCGCTCATTTTGCATGACGTGACCAAGGACGCCGCTGGTCACAGTGCCGTTTCGGTTGCATCACGAAACGCCCTGTTCACTGCCGCGAAGGTATGGAGGAGGCTGCGCAAGCTCACGCGTTACACGGCCTCTCTCAAGGCAAGCCCCAAGCCCAGCACCGAGCCCAGCCCCTCCAAAGCTCCCGCACAAATCGCCCTCGAAACTGTCCCCTCGCAGGAGGCAGAGCTTTCCAAGAAAACGTGGTGGCGCAGGGACCAGCGCGCGCAGATCACCTCTGCAGAACTGGAATTGACGATCACCGAGACGATCAGAAAGACGGCGCCGGGATGTGGCAGCTTTGTCGGGGTGATCGTTCATCACAAGAAGCCGAAACAATACCGCGATCCGAACTGGGGCGTTCGCGGCGTGAAATTTGGAAAGGCCGACAGGCGGATCGTCGAAGAGACACTCTCCCGCACCGTTAAACAATTGCAGAAGGAATTTCGCCTGGCTGATACTCAGTTGCGGAACTAGGACTTGTCGAGCAGTACAGTTCCGTACGCGGTGAAAAGCGCTCGCATCCGCGGTTTCGATGGCCTCAGGGCTCTGGCGTTTCTGCTCGTCTTCATCAGCCACAAAGCTCCCTCGCCGGTCCGCGATCGATACGGGACGGCCGGCGTCTGGATATTCTTCGTGCTCAGCGGCTTCCTGATCACGCGGATATTGGCTGACGCGCGCGGAGGAATCGACGCCGGGGAAAGCAGTTTCCGCTCCAGCCTCGCCCGGTTTTACGCCAGGCGAACCGCGCGAATTTTTCCGGTATACTACGTGTTCCTCGCCGTCGTGACGGTGGCGGGCCTCTGGAATCTGGTCGAAACCGGCAGCGCCGCGCGCCAGTTGTCCAACTGGCTATACTTGTCGAATATCTATATCGGGCTGCATGGCTGGGAGACGCGGCTGGGACACTTGTGGAGTCTGGCCGTCGAGGAGCAATTCTATCTTCTGTTTGCTCCGCTCGCGCTGGTCTGCCCGCTGCGCCGATTGCATGTCGTATGCTTGTCGATCATCGGCGCCAGTCTGGCGGCACATGCCTACTTGCTGTTCACGGGGGCTTCAGACGCGAGATTCGACACCGACTCCCTCGTCAACTTCGGCTTGATGGCCATCGGCGGTCTGGCCGGGCTGTGGGCAGACCGCCCCCTGCCCCGGCTCCTGAGAGGAGACGGACCTCTCGTGGTCACGCTGGCGCTCATCCTCGCGATGCCCGTGTTGTTCAGTTCGACCGCGGCCTGGATTCACTTCGCGCGATCGACGTGCGTGCTCAACGGGCTGCTGCTGGTGCAAATCTATCAACTGCAGAATGGGCGCTTCACCAGGCTTCTTGATCTTTATCCCATCCGGCAATTGGGCATCATCAGCTATGCCGCATACCTTTTTCATCCGTTGATCAATCTGTCGGAATTGGCAAATGATCTCGGTTACCCGGTCCATTCTCACCGCTCATGGACCATGCTGGCCGACCTTGCTGCGACCATCGTGCTAGCTCTCGCCTCGTGGCGAATGCTCGAACAACCCGTGCGGAAGTGGCTGGTGGCCCTATCGGAACAAAGAAATTGCAGCGTCGTTAATAACGGATAGATGCGTCTTAATGCCTCACGAGATCGCACATCAATCTCAGGGCCTCGCGTTTGACTCGAACCTCAAAAACTGAAACGAATTCATATATTTGCTGAAGCGACATTGACCAGAAGGAATTCGCCGCGCGCTTCTCTCAAGAAGCGGCGCGCACCGGAGAAACGATTGCCGTTTCCAATAGAAATCCTGCGCTGTCCTCAGACCAAGTCCACCCTGAAATGGGACGGCGCGCAACTCATCTCGGCGGACGGGGCTTCGTCCTATCCCGTGATCGACGATATCGCACATTTCCTGGACGACCAATCGAACCCAAGCCAAACGCGCAGCTTCTATGAAAAGGAAGGCTGGAAGCGCGCCGCCGACGGCCTGTTTGGCGACACCCGCGCGTTCATGGACACACGGAAGGTACCGCTCGCTTTCTCCCGCAAATGCATCCGAAGGCTCAACACCCACTTCCGCCACGGCGGACGCTTTCTCCTCGACGCGGGTAGCGGACCGATCGCGCACGATGAATATCTGGAATTCGGTACGCATTTCGACCAGCGAGTCTGTGTCGACCTCTCCGCCGATGCGCTGCGGGTGGCGCGCAGCAAGCTGGGGACGCGCGGGGTGTATCTTCAGGCGGACCTCACAAGCCTGCCGATCCAGACAGGATCCGTCGATGCCGTCACCTGCAACCACGTGATTTACCAGATCCCGGCGGACCAGCAGGCCGCCGTCTTCAAGGAACTCTGGCGCGTTCTGAAGCCCGGCGGGGTTGCCGTCATCGTGTACTGGTGGCGCGATACGCCGCTGCAATGGCGTCTGGAGCGGTTGGTCCGAATGTTTGCCGGGCGAATCAAACCCGATGAAAGTGACAAGCCGTCTGCTGTCGTCTCGACGCCGAGCCATTTTCCGCATTCGCTGCAATGGTTCGAGACGCAGGACTGGCCGTTTCGCTATCAGATCGAGCCATTTCGCGTGATCGGCAATCCCTTCATGCGCTCCTATGTCAGCGATCGCTGGACCGGGAAGCTCTTCCTCGAAGGTGTCTACGCGCTGCAACAGATCGCGCCATCTTACTGCGGACGCTACGGGCAGATGCCGGCGATCGTTCTTCGAAAGGACGATGCAACTGCCCGCGAAGGCTGAGCGTTCGCGCGGCAGGCCAAACTCAGCGCGCTCGCCCGACGGTCGTGTCCGAGGGCGCGTCGGGTCCGCGGCTGCGATGCGCCGGACCGCTGAGGCCGATGCAGGTGCTGGTCCCGTCGGTCTCACGAGCCGCGGTGCTGCATGGCACGGCAGGCACCATTTTGGTCGAGCCGTCAGCGGCTTCTTTGGCCACCCCACCGTAAGATTGCGGGTTCAATGGGCTGCCGGGCTCGGGCGCGACGCCGCCGGCGGAAACCCTTGCATCGGACGGAGGGGCCGCAACAGTTTGGGCCGAGACGTTTGAGATCAGAAGCAGGCTCAGCAATGCCGCAGATGTCACGATACGCATGGTCGGGGGGTCTCCTCGCGCTAATCATTGAGAACAGCTCGCGCGCGAATAGGTTCCAGCCCCAAGCCCGGCGAGCTCAGCCGACCTGCTTTACCGATTGTCGTCCTGACAGTCTTTGATCAGTTCACGGACGAGCTGATCGATCTTTGCGATCGCATCGGCCGGCTCGGCCACATCGATGTCGTCGACATGCCAATATGACGTTCTGTTCTCCCACTCTGGAAACCTCTGCGCGAGAAAGAGGCGATGCTCGGCCTCCTTCAGTGCAATGACGCGATCGGCCGCCTCCAGATCGTCGATCGTGCAGACGACCGGAAACCGCTCGGCTGGCGAGATGCTGCGGTCGTTCAGTGCCTGGAGCGCAAATGTCGAGATCGCACCGACGTTATCAGGCGATGGCTCCGTGGCGAGACCCCGTGAAGACGCCCGCCAGTTCAGCCCTGCAATGCGCGCTTCGTGATTGAACATCTCTTCCGCGAAGCGGCTTCGATAGTAATTTCCCGTACACAAGAACAGAACCTGGCGAAGCTTCATGCACGATCTCGTGAAATGGCCGGACGCCCGGCGAATGGGATAGCTTATACGCTTGCCGGTGCACTCGCGCAAAGGCGACCGCACGCCGTGTTCAGCGGGCCAGCCATACAGCCTGCTAGTTGACGGCGGCGAAGCCGAGCGAAGCCCGCACGATCGGCTCGATGCGCGCCGGCGCCCAGGGCGGATCGAACGTCATCACGACGTCGACGTCACGGACGCCCGGCACCCGCGCCGCGGCATTCGCGACGCCCTCCTTGAGGAAGCGGATGGCCGGGCATCCCGGGGTGGTCGCGGTCATGATGATGCGTGCGGCGCCAGCATCGACCGAGATATGATAGACGAAGCCGAGATCGACGATGTTGTGACCAAGCTCGGGATCGATCACGACGCGCAGCGCATTCCGGATGCGGTCGACGAGCGTGTCCGTCATGACGGCGCCCTGACGGTCAGTTCGTAAGTGGCCCCGTCCGGCGAGAAGCCGCCGAGCCAACGATAGCCGCGTTTTTCCAGTTGCGGAAACAGGAAGACGGGCTCGCGTCGCAGCAGGGCCGACAGGGTTGCGCCCGGCGCCAGTTTTTCGGCGGCGCCGAGAATGCGCACCATCGGCTCCGGAGGATCGAGGTCGCGGTTGTCGAGCCTGACGCTCGGTTCCGGCCAGGCGTCGAACGCCGCCTTGCCGGGGGCAGATGCAGTCGGTTTTGCTCCCGTCGGGGTGAACAGCACCTCCCATTCCCCGGCATCGAGCGCCTGCTCGGAATGTGCAAATCCCCTATCCGCCATGACGGCGAACAGCGGAACGGGCTTGAAGGGGACGTAGAGCCGAAGCCCCTGCCCGGCTTCGAGCCGTGCGAGCGCAGCCATGATGACCGAGAACGGCTCGCCACCTGCGCGCAGGATGGGACGCACGTCGACATCGATGTATTCGGTCATTCCTTTTCCTTCCGCTTCACGTTCAGTTCCTGGCACACAGCAGATGCGGCGCGCATGCGCCGTCCGGAAAGCGCAGCGGGCGCGCGACATCTGCAAGACGCCTGATACGGATCACTTCCCGCGCGATGCCGACGAGGCCGACGACCATCATCGCCGCGGCCGCGCGGAATGCCGAGGGATGGCCAGCCAGCAACGTCACCGTGCCGAACCAGACGGCGACGTGGTAGATCACGAACCACTTCGATGCCCGCGTCTCGGAAACGAGATCCTGAACGCGAGGAGTCGGAACCCGCCCCATCACGGGACCATAGGTTTCGAGCCAGGTCAGGAATGCCACGATCTTGTAAAGTTGCGCGAGCACGAGGCCCGACAGCCAGCCGAAGATGGCGAGAAAGGCGAAGGCGCCGAGATGGTCGACGAAATCGCCGGTCAGGATCAGCGCCAAGCCGAGCAGCGCCGCGCCTGCGAGGCTGGCAAAGGACAGCACCGCCATCCGCGTGTTGAGCTCGAGCTGCCGCCGCTGGCGGGTGCCGAAGATCTCGATCACGTCGCGTCCGTAGAGAGCGATCGCCGCCAGGCCGAAAGCGCCCGTGACCGGCAACACGACGTTCAATCCGGCCGTCAGCCAGATCGCGAACACGCCGCCGGCGACCGCAACCGCAATGGCGAGCGCGCCGGCCACCAATGTCATGTTGCTCTTGCGATCGTCGACATCGGGCGAGAGCATGAACATGGACAGCAGCCGGTAGCTCACCCCCATCGCCGTCAAGGTAAGCCAGCCGCCGAGCCCGGCGATCGCGTGCAGCGGCACGCCGGACGCCAAGAGCTTTTCGCCGATCGATCCTCCCCACCCCGCATGCGCCAACGCAAATATCGCACCGAAGGCTACGGTGGCGCACAGCGAGGCAAGCCCTGCCAGGACGAAGCGGACCGGGCCCGCTGGCCGCAGCCATGCCGTCAGGCCGAGATCGACGACGACCAGCCCGAATCCGGCGACGAGCAGCACCGCGCCCAGCGGAAGCAGCCAGAGCCAGGCGGGAAGCCGGCCGCCCAACCCGAGAAAGCCCGCGAGCAGTGCGACGAGCCCGGCGGTCAAGAGGCCGAGCGCCGGCAGGGCCCACTGCTCCGCAAACAGCGGCTTTGCCACCAGCACCGGTACGAACTGGAACAGCGCGCCGCACATCGCGATGCTGAGCCAGCCGATGCAGACCACGTGGACCACCACGAGCGTATCTGGCGAAGCGAGATGCGCCACCGGATAACCGAGGCCCGCCACCATCAGCGCCAGCGCGACGAACAACCACGCGAGCGCCGCCGCGAAGTAGCTCATCGTCCATCGCGATATGCTGGCGCCGATCATTCTGCCCCCTTAGACCTTGCGCGCGCCGCACAGCAGCGGCGCGTAGAGGAGCGCGAAACCCAGAAACGCCCCCGTCCATGCGGCGCCTGCGATCGTCAGCAGCGGGATCGAATGAGCCGGCTCCAGCGCCGCGCAGACCCGCGCCAGCGCGGCGACGACGATGGATGCGTAGACAAGTTGCGTGGCTATGGACGCCGAGAGCGCCTGGCCGCTGTGGCCTAGCGTGGCGCGGGTCATTACGGCGATCGTCATCGAACCGACCGCGCCGCCGGTCCAGGCATGGATCCCCGCGCTCGGGGCGACAAGGTCCAGCGCCGACAGCGCCGCCAGCAGGAAGCCGGCCGGCACGAAGGCGTACGCCACATGAAGGATCAGCACGAGCCGGTCGGACATGGTCCGATAACCGGCCCAGCGCGCCAGACGGACGAGATGGAGCAGACCGCCAACACCAAGCGCGCCCGCGACCCAACGGCCTGAAGGCGCGATCGCCCATGCGATCATGGCGCAGACGCCCGCGACCATCGCGACCGCATCGAAGCGGTTGAACGGAACGGGCAGCCGTCCAGGTTCGCGGCGCGCCAGCCAGTTTCGCGTAAAGCTCGGCACGATCCGTCCGCCGATCAGACAAACCAGCGTGACCACGAGGCCGACGCCAAGACGCGTGGAATAGTCCGCACCGCCAAAATGCGCCTCGACATGAAACGCGATGTTGGTGGCGGCGAGCAGCGAGATGATGCCGACCACTGTCAGGTTGTTCCACTTGCGCCCGGCGACGATTTCGCGCGCGGCCGCGGCGGTCAGCAGCAACAGAAAGGCGGCGTCGATCGCCAGCGCGAGCTGCCAGCCGATCGAGCCGGAGAACGTGACGGCCAGTCTCCCGGCAAGCCAGGCGGCGAACAGGACCGCGAGCGGGCCGCCCTGGATCGGAAGCCGGCCGGTCCAGTTCGGCACCGCCGTCAGAAGAAAGCCGGCGATCACCGCGGCTACATAGCCGAACAGCATTTCGTGCGCGTGCCAGTCTCGCGGCGTGAAGGCGGTCGGCAGCGAGACATCGCCGGCGAATGTCGCAAGCCACAGCGGAACCATGGCGCCGGCATAGACGGCGCCGAACAGGAAGAACGGCCGAAAACCGTGGGAGAACAGCGCCGGTCCCCGATAGGCCCTCAATTTCTGCATCGTCGCCATGAGCGATCCTCGTTCATTCGTCGCAATCCTAGGCCGATCCGTCCGCCGCTCTTTGTCGGGGCGCAAACTGCACCATGGTTCGGCGGCGTGTTTGATCCGAAACAATGATCGCCCTGCCTGGCACCCGCATTATGCGGAACAACATCGACCTGCTTGGCCTTGCCGACCTGCGAACCGAAGGCGCCGGCGATCCTGTCAAGTATTGCGCCAGCGCAACCTCGCGCCAGAAATCTGGGCTAAGAGATGTCCCGGACGGTCGTTGAGGGCCGCTTCGGCCGCGGATATCATCCGCCGCAGATTGGAACGGGGTGTATCGATGGCCGCGGTCGACCGTTCGTTGGTCGCAAACCTGCCGATGTTCGCTGGCCTTGCGCCGGCCGAACAGGACGAACTCTTGCGGGAAGCGCGCTCGATTCGATACCCGAAGGGCACCGCGGTCTTCGATCAGGGCATGGAAGCCGACCGCTTCTATCTTCTGCTGCACGGCCATCTTCGCGTCGAGAAGACCACGTCGCAGGGGCAGCAATCCGTGGTCCGCTACGTTTCGGCCGGCGAACTGTTCGGCGTCGCGCCAGCGATGAACCTGGCGCATTATCCGGCAACAGCAGTCGCCGCCGTCGATAGCGTCGCACTGGCTTGGCCGTCGTCTTCCTGGAATCGCCTGATCGCCAAATATCCGACGCTGGCCTCGAGCGCGCTCCATACCGTCGGCAGCCGCCTGCAAGACACCCAGGCCCGCGTGCTGGAGATGTCGAACGAACAGGTCGAGCAACGCGTGGCGCATGCGTTGCTGCGACTGGCCAAGCAGGCCGGCAAGAAAGTCGATGCCGGCGTCGAGATCGATTTTCCGATCAGCCGGCAGGACGTCGCCGAGATGACGGGAACGACATTGCATACCGTCAGCCGGATTCTCAGCGCGTGGGAGCAGCAGGGACTGGTGGAAGGAGGCCGGCAGCGAATCGTGCTGCGCGACGCGCACCGGCTTTATGATCTCGCCGAAGGCGAAGCCGCGAAGGCACGCAAGTAGACACCCCAGGCCAATGCCTTCGCCCTGTCTTTGCGCTCGCGCAAACTACCGAACCTCTCCGCCTGATTGATAACGCGCCCTTCCTTGTTCCAGCGCAAAGAGATTTGCCGCCACATCGCGCATTCTTGCTCCATCGAATTGGTAAACAAGAAGCGATGGAGCGCATCATGCTGACGAGAAGGACTGCTTTAATGGGTGCCGCCGTCGCGGCGCTGATGATGAACGCACCGGCGGTAGCGGGAGCAGCGGACGATCTGAAACTGCCGCGCCAGAAAGTCGAACTGGTCGCCCCGCCCTTCGTCCATGCCCACGAGCAGGCGGCCAAGTCCGGCCCGAAGATCGTCGAATTCAAATTGACGATCCAGGAGAAGGAAGTCGTCATCGATGCGGCGGGCACGAAATTCCATGCGATGACGTTCGATGGATCGATGCCTGGTCCGATGATGGTAGTCCACGAGGGCGACTACATGGAGCTCACGCTGGTGAACCCCGCGACCAACAGCATGCCGCACAACATCGACCTGCATTCGGCGACCGGCGCGCTCGGTGGCGGCGCGTTGACCCACGTCAATCCCGGCGAACAGGTTGTGCTGCGCTGGAAAGCCACGCGGCCCGGCGTCTTCGTCTATCACTGCGCGCCGGAGGGCATGATCGCCTGGCACGTCGTCTCCGGCATGCACGGCACCGTGATGGTATTGCCGCGCGATGGCCTGAAGGATGCCGAAGGCAAGGCGCTGCACTACGACAAGATCTACTACATCGGCGAGAACGACCTTTATGTGCCGAAGGACGAGAACGGCAAGTACAAGACCTATGAAACCGTCGGCGAATCCTTTGCCGACACGACCGAGGTCATGCGCAAGCTGATTCCCACGCACGTGGTGTTCAACGGAAGCGTCGGATCGCTCACCGGCAAGAACGCGATGACCGCGAAGGTCGGCGAGACCGTGATGCTGGTGCATTCGCAGGCCAACCGCGACACCCGGCCCCATCTGATCGGCGGGCACGGCGACTACGTTTGGGAGGCCGGCAAGTTCAGCAACCCGCCGCAGAAAGACCTTGAGACCTGGTTCATTCGCGGCGGTTCGGCCGGTGCGGCCCTCTACACTTTCCGCGAACCCGGCATCTACGCCTACGTCAACCACAACCTGATCGAGGCGCTCGAGCTGGGCGCCGCCGCCCACATCAAGGTAGAGGGCAAGTGGAACGACGATCTGATGAAACAGGTCACCCCTCCCGGCCCGATCCCGCCTGATAAGGTCGGCGCCGTTCCACCGGCGGTCATCACCCGCTAGGTGGAGCAAAAAGGACGGCCCACGGTTTATCCCGGTGGGCCGTCGCACCGAGAGGAGGCAAGCCGTGCTCGTCCTGATAAAAATCAAGATCGCGATGCTCGCGGGCGCGCTCGCCGCCCCGATCCTGGCGACAGCGCTGGCGCCCACACCTCCCCGCGACCAGGATGGAGCCTTGCTCCGCGCGTCCTCTTCCTTCAGCTATCGGACCGCCGGTGATTTCTCGCGAGATGGCCGACCCGTCGAAGGCCCGCTGCGCAACCTGCGCCTTCCAGGCGATGTCCTCGTCATGAAGCGGCAGGTCACGGCCGCCGAATACGTCCGCTGCATCGACGAGGGCGCCTGCCCGCGTGTCGCGGCTGCCGCAGGCCCACAGAACGTTCCCATCGTCGGCGTCAGTTGGCACGATGCCACGGCCTATGCTGCGTGGCAGTCGCGTAAAACGGGCATTGCCTATCGCCTGCCGACCGACGAGGAGTGGATATTTGCGGCGGCTGAAAAGGCGCGTGACGAGGCGCTGCCGCTCGTCGACCCCTCCGATCCGGCGCAGGCCTGGATCGCCCGCTACGAGGTCGAATCCGCTCGCTCCCGGCCGGCCGCGGTTGCCGCCCAGCCCGGCGGTACCTTCGGCACCAACAGCAACGGACTGGATGACCTCGCCGGCAACGTCTGGGAGTGGACGAACAGCTGCTTCCTGCGCGTTTCGCTCGACGGCAAGCGCGAACAGATCACCAACACCAATTGCGGCGTCCGCGTCGTGGAGGGCGCTCACCGTGCCTACATGACCGACTTCATCCGCGACCCGCGCTCCGGCGGCTGCGCGGCCGGCATCCCCCCGGCCAATCTGGGCTTCAGGCTCGTCGCCGACCCCGCCCGATCGGTCGCTACATCCGCCCTCCGGAACGTGACAAACCTGCTGCGGCGGAGCTAGCCGCGCCGGCGATTACCGGCGGGTTGAGCCAGCTCAAAGTTCCCTTCGTCCGGGTCCGGTATTGAATCGGGAGGTGGAAGGAGAACAGCAGATGCGATCGGACCTGGCGCAATCCTACGGGCAGGACAGGCTGCCGCGCTATACCAGCTATCCCACGGCCCCGCATTTTTCGCCTGCCATCGGCGAAGAGCAGTATCGGAAGTGGCTGAAGGCGGTGCCCAAACAACAGCCGGCCTCGATCTATTTGCACGTGCCGTTCTGCCGGTCGATGTGCTGGTACTGCGGATGTCATACCTCGATCACCAAGCGCGACGATCCGATCGCGACCTACGCGGCGGGCCTGCGTACCGAAGCACGTCTTGTCGCCGAGACGATTGGCCAGCGCCTGCCGGTTTCTCACGTCCACTTCGGCGGCGGGACGCCGACGGTCATGCTACCCGAGACGTTCGTCGACCTCGTCGGCGCGCTGCGCTATTCGTTCTTCGTCATTCCCGATGCTGAAATCGCGGTCGAGATCGACCCGCGGACGCTGACGGAGCCGATGGTCGACGCGCTCGGCTATTGCGGCGTCAACCGCGCCAGCCTGGGCATCCAGAGTTTCGACCCGGCCGTGCAGCGCGCCATCAACCGGATGCAGAGTTTTGAACAGACCGCGCTTTCGGTCGAACGTTTGCGCCGGGCGGGCGTCAACCGGATCAATTTCGACCTGCTCTACGGGCTGCCACTGCAGACGGTGGAGTCGTGCCTCGACACCGTCGCCAAATGCGTCGAACTCCGGCCGGACCGCTTTTCGGTGTTCGGCTATGCCCACGTTCCCTCGTTCAAGAAGCACCAACGCAAGATCACCGAGGACGCCCTGCCCCACAGCATCGAGCGGCATCGGCAGTCCGAGACCATCGCAGAAGCCCTGGTGGACGCCGGCTACGTCCGCATCGGCCTCGATCATTTCGCTCTGCCCGGCGATAGCCTCGCGATTGCGCGGCAGGACGGCCGGCTGAAGCGTAACTTTCAGGGCTATACCGACGATTCCGCCGACGCGCTGATTGGCCTCGGCGCCAGCGCCATCGGCCGCATGCCGCAGGGATTCGTGCAAAACGTGGTTTCGACGCGCGATTATCTCACGCGCATCGCCGAGGACCGGCTCGCCACCGCCAAGGGATATGCCTTCACGACGGAGGACCGCTTCCGTGCCGATATCATCGAGCGGATCATGTGCGATCTGGCTGTCGACCTGCCCGGGGTTTCGCGCGCCCACGGCCGGGACCATCGTTCCGCGATCGTCGACCGGACGCGGATCGACAGCCTGATCGCCGACGGCGCGGTGACACTGATCGAAGACCGGCTTTCGATCCGCGACGGCGCGGAATTCCTGGTGCGCAGTGTCGCATCGGCATTCGATGCCCATCTCGCGCATTCCACCGCCACGCATAGCCGCGCGGTGTGATCCGCGGCAAAGCTACTTTGCCGCGAGCAACGGCGCCTGGACCGCCTCCATGTACCCGTTGCGGGTCTGCGGAATCTTGGTGTCGAGAATTCTCGACGCCACCAATGTCCGCAGCACCTGTGCCGTACCGCCGGCAATCGTGAACATGCGGGCATCCCGGACCATGCGTTCGAGCGGGTAATCCCGCGAGTAACCCCTGGCGCCGAACAGCTGGAGCGCCTGGTTGGTGACCGTGTTGGCGGTTTCGGACGCGATGATCTTGGCCTGCGCCGCCAAAAGCGGATCCGGAAACGGATTGGCGCTGAGCGCGGCTTGATGCAGTGACAGCCGCGCGGCGTTGAGCGCCACCGCCATGTCGGCCAGCATCCATTGCAGGCCCTGGAATTCGGCGATCGGCCGCCCGAACTGCTTTCGCTCCTTCACGAAGGCCAGGGCCTTTTCGTAAGCGCCCTGCGCCAGCCCGAGCGCGACCGTTCCGGCACCCACCCGCTGGCTGTTATAGGCGTCGATCAGGTCGGCAAAACCGCGCCGCAAGCCGCGCGGCGGCAGCACCAGCATGTCCTCTGATATTTCCAGGTTCTCGAAGATGATCTCGGTCTCGGGAATGCCGCGCAGGCCCATGGCAGGCTCGCGCTTTCCGATCACCAGACCGGGCGCACCCCGGACCGCGAGGAAGCCGCCGATCCCTTGCTCGTGGCCGCGCTCGTCGAAGACGCGGGCGAAGATCAGATGGAGTTTTGAGACCCCGCCGCCCGTGATCCAGTGCTTCCTGCCGCGGATGACATAGGTGTTGCCGTGCTTGTCGGCGCGCGTCGTCATCTCGGTCGCCGCCGATCCCGCTTCCGGCTCGGTGATGCAGATCGCAGGCTTGTCTCCGGAAAGCACGAGTTCGGCACCGAGCCGCTTCTGCTTCTCGGTGCCGTACTGCATGACCGCGGAGATCGCGCCCATGTTGGCCTCGACGGTGATGCGTCCCGTTGCGCCGCATACCCGCGCCATTTCCTCGATGATCAGGGCAGCCTCGAAATAGCTTCCTCCCCTGCCGCCATAGGATGTCGGGATCGTGTACCCCATGAAGCCCGCGGCCTTCAGCGCCGCGACGTTGTCGAAAGGATAGGCTTCGGTGCGGTCGATCTCGGCGGCTTTGGCAGCGAATTGGGATTCAGCAAGTTCGCGCGCGGCGCTGCGGAGCTTCTGTTGCTCGGGCGACAGGTTCATATCCATGGAATTATCCTCCCGACGGACGCATCGTGGTTTTCGATCATTCGGCTCCGAAGCGCACCAAAACGCAACCGAATATTTTGCAAGGTCTGCGGCGCAGCATACCCCTTCCCAGCTTTGCTTGTTTGCGCGAACCTGACATGAAGCAGCAACGCCCTGGAGACTTTCGAGATGTCCGATTCAAGAACCCCGTTTGTCGATCGCTTCGGCCCCGATGCCGCGGATGTGGAATTTGGCGACGATGGTCCGTCCGTCCTGAAGCAACTGGCGGCGCGCGGCTCGGTACGAAAATTCCGGCCAGATGCCGTTCCATATCCGACCCTGCGGCGGCTATGTGCGCTGGCGCTGAGCGCCCCGACCAAGAGCGACCTGCAACAGCGCGACATCATCATTGTCGACGCACCCGGCCTCAAGTCTGAGATCGGCGCGATGCTGGCGGACGGGCCGCTGGGCCAGAAGTGGACGACGGACATTCCGAGCCTCCTCATCTTCTGCGGCAACAATCGAAGGCAACGCCGAATCCACGCATTGCGCGAAAGACCTTTCGTTAACGATCACCTCGACGCCTTCTTCAACCCCGCCGTCGATGCGGGGATCGCCCTGTCCGCGTTCGTGATCGCTGCCGAGGCTGAAGGTCTCGGGGTCTGTCCGATCAGCGCGGTGCGCAATCATTCCGCCAAGTTGTCACAACTCCTGAAACTGCCCGATTATGTTTTCCCGGTCGCCGGCCTCGCCGTGGGATATCCGGCCGAGGCGCCGACAATCAGCATGCGACTGCCGCTGTCGGTGACGGTGCATCGAAACGCCTTTCAGGAAGACGGCCTCGATGAGGCCATCGCGGCCTATGACAGGCGCCGCGAAGAAGCGCAGCCCTATGCGGCGCAACGCGGTGTCAAACAATTCGGCCTGTCTGAAACCTATGGCTGGTCGGAGGACAAGGCGCGGCAATATGCGCAGCCGGAGCGCGCGGATTTCGGCGCCTACGTGAGGCGGATCGGCTTCAAGCTGGAATGACCAAGTCGTCCGGTGATCCGCCGACGTCAATGGAACAGGTGTATCAGGCCAATGCTGATCGCAAGCAGGAGCATCAGCGACAACGTCACGGCCGCAGTCACCCTGCCGCCGACATTGGCGAGAACCCGCACGTCGACGCCAAGCCCCAGCGCCGCCATCGACACCACCGTGAGAAAGCCGGTGATTTCCGTCAGCGGGCCGACAACCGTGACCGGCACGACCTCGAGCGAGCGCAGCGCTGAAAGCGCGAGAAAGCCGAGGATGAACCATGGCACGAGCCGGAAGAAACCGGCCGTTTGCGTGCCCCGCGCGCCTCCATTCAGGCGCGGGGCCAAGAGGGAAAATCCCACCACGATCGGCCCCAGCATCAATACGCGCATCAGTTTCACCAGCGTGCCGATCTGCGTACTCACCAATCCCGCCGGCACGGTGGCGGCAAGCACCTGCGGGACGGCGTAGACGGTTAGTCCCGCAAGAATGCCGTATTGCGTCGCGGACAGCTGCAACAGCGGGATGAGCAGCGGCAACCCCAGCACCATCACCACGCCGAGAATCGCCGTAAACGAGATCGAGGACGCGATTTCATCGCGGCTGGCGCCGATGACAGGTGCTACCGCGGCAATCGCCGAATTGCCGCAGATGGAGTTGCCGCAGGCGATCAGGATCGACAGCCGTGTCGGCAGGCCGAGCATGCGGCTGATGCCGAAGCTGAGTGCCAGGGTTGCGATGACGGTCGCGGCAATCGCGCCAAGCAGGGCCGCGCCGGACGCCGCGACCGCGGCAAAGCTGATCGATGCCCCGAGCAGCATCACTGCGACTTCAAGCAGTTGCTTGGCACTGAAGGCGATGCCGGCCTGCCAGCGCTCGGGGGGATTCCAGAAGCTGCGCACGGCCATGCCGAGCAGGATCGCCAGCACCAGCGCTTCCACATAGGGGTGTTCAAACAGACGCCGTTCCGCGGCTTCGAAGCCGGCCGAGACGCCGGCGACCATGATGCAGAGCAGGACTCCGGGAATGAGCGACGCGAGACGGGCCGCCCAAGGCGCCCGTCCGCGGCCGGATGCGGAAGATTCTTCGTCTGACGGCACAAAATCCCCCTGCAGATAGAACGATTTATGCGCCATAACGCGATAGTTAGGTAATATGTTTTCGATCTGGCCCGATAAAGGGAAGTTATGTCCTTAAACCTGCATCTGCTGCGCCTGTTCACGACCGTGGTGAGAACCGGGAGCTTTTCGCGCGCAGCCGAGGCGCTCCATATCAGCCAGCCCGCGATCTCCAAGGGGGTCCGGGATTTCGAGCTTCAGGTCGGCTGCCGCCTGCTCGACCGGTCGCCGAAAGGCGTGCGCCCGACGCGAGAGGGAAAAGCGCTGGTGCGGCACGCAGAGACGCTGTTCGCAGCGGAGCGCGCGGCGGAGGACGAGTTATTGTCCTTGCGCAGTCTCGACAGCGGATCGCTGCGCATCGGCGCATCCACCACGATCGCGACCTACATGATATCGGACTATCTCGGGACGTTTCATCGAAACTATCCCGGGATCGACCTCCACCTCGTCATCGCCAACACCAGGGACATCGCCGACCTGATGCTGGCGCATGATATCGAGGTCGCACTGGTCGAGGGACCGGTCGAGGACGACGAACTCGAAAGTCATGCCTGGCGAGCCGACGCGATGAGCCTGATCGTCGATCCGCAGCATCGGTTTGCGGCGGCGGAGCGCGGGATCACAAGCGCGGCGCTGTGCGATGAGGTCCTGATCGTGCGCGAGCCCGGGTCAGGATCGCGCGAGGTGGTGGCGCAGGCGCTGCTTGCCGCAGGCATCGAACCCCATCGCACGCTGGAAATCGGCAGCACCGAGGCGATCAAGCAGGCGGTAGCCGCCGGCCTCGGCGTCGCGATCGTCTCCAGCGCCACGATTGCCGATCAAGTGACGCTCGGCCGGCTCAAGGTGGTGCCGATCCGCGACCTGCAGATCGAACGCACGCTGTGGCAATTGACGGCGCCGGGCCGAATGGAGATTCCAGCGGCCACCGCGTTCGAGCGGCTGATCTGGCAGGACAAGCGCGTTGCGGAGTTGGCCTAAAAGATCGCTGCCTTGACGAGCGACGCGACGCGGGTGAACTCGTCAAAGACGCCCGGCTCGAAGAAGGCCGCGCGGGCGAGCACAATGGCCGCCACCAGCGACCAGAACAGGCCCGTGCCGGTCCACAACAGATATCTTGACGTGCGGGAGCGCGGTCCCGCGTCCCCTTCGGGCGCCAGGCGCTCGCCAAACGGCTCGTATCTCAAGCGGTCCATTGCGCGGCCAATCTGTTGACTTGCAGGACAAATGTCGTCGTTTCCGGCCGCCGGAGCAATGGAAGCGATTTGCTTTTTCAACCCAGCGAATGGAAGCCTATTTCCGCAAGGAGCGATGATGGAGCGGCTTTGTTCTTTGCCGGTGTTTCCGCGTTGCAGGCGCCCGTAAGCACAGGCTCCCTTACAGCCCCTTGATCAGTCCGGCATCGATCAAAAGCCGGTTCAGGCGGCGGGCCTGTTCCCCTCCTTCACAACCGTAAAACAGCCCGCCGCACCGTTGCAGGATCACCTTCTGTTCCGCGAAATCTGCGCGAAGCGGAATTCCAGCCGCCTGCAGCGCGACCAAGGGCAGGTACGGCGCATCAAGCAGATCGAGCGCCGGCCCGATATCGACCGGCGTAAAGTTCACCGTGTCGAGCGCATAGTATGTCGTCAGATAGCGCTGATCCAGAGCCTTCGCTCGCTTCGCAAGTTCTGCCTTGCCGAGCGACGGATCGATCAGGCGCGGGCCGAACTGAGGCTGATGATCGCCGTAGCGGAGGATGAGGAAGGCTTCTGCTGGAAATTCCAGCGCAAGCCTTTTCAGGAAGGCCCGATATTCCTCCGCTGATATCGCCTGCCGACGGACATACTCTTCCACGTCGGGCGCGTTGCCGAGGTCGTGCCAATCCGGCGTGAGGTTGGCGCGCAGCCGCTCGTCCCACGGAAAATGATTGGCCACCGTATACACATACAGAAACAGCGGCGCCTCGCCGCGCGCCCGCCTGACAAGATCGATTGCACGATCATAGTAGAAACTGTCGGCCTCGAAGGCGCGCGTCCCCAGATCCTTCATGTCGAGATAGTGCGCGATGCCGGTTGTCGTCTGAAACGCGCGGGAGCCCAGAAACGAACCGTAGAACGGGTAGAGACTAAAAGTCTCATATCCGCATTGCTGCAGTACGCGGGGCAAACCTCGATAGACGTGCCCGGGGGCCATCCGCGTGACAGCTGTCGCAAACCGGCCGAATGATCGAACCGAGAGGCCTGTAAGCACGTTGAATTCGGTAAACCAGCTCGGTCCTCCGACACCCTCCACGAGAAGCTTGCGCATCCTGCCGTCGAAAGAGCGGAAATGTTCCTGATACCCGGCCGGCACGTTGACGCCGGTCGCGATGGTGATGTCAAAACTGGATTCATCATGCAGCAGAATGATGTGTGGGGGCTTGCGTGCCGGCTGACAGGCGGACTCGTCTGGCAGCACCTGCTCGCTCGCGCGCGCAGCCGCCGCAAGATATCCGCGCAAAGAGAGTTCGTGAATCGTCTCTACGCCTGTGCGGGCAAATTTCGAGACGTAGCTTCGGCCCTCGAAATCTTCGTTGAGGCCGGTCGGCCAGAACAGCGACACCGCAACCAGCATCGCGCTCGATACAGCGAACGCGGCAAGACCGGGCTGGAGACTCACGCGATGCCGGTCGAGCCGCCAGCCAATGACAATAGCAACGGCCGTCGCTATCGCCGCGAGAACAATCCACCAGCGCAGAGCGGGAAACACCTCGAACAAAAATGCCGTCGTGTCGCGATCCACGATCATCACATCGAGGAAGTCGATCGTCATCCAGAGTTTGTCGAACTTGAAGCGCGACAGCAGTGTCAGCACGATCAGGACTTCGAGCGAGATCAGCGCCGCCACGACCGGCCGTCGCAGCAGCATCAGCCAAAAGCCGTTGAGCATGGTCCAGACGATGAGGAAAACGGCCATGCCCAAGATGCTGATTTCGGTCATGAGCATGAGGATCACCGCGCCCGCATGCAGCGACAGCACGAGGCAGAATGCCGCGGCCCTGCTGTAACGGAGCATGCTGAGCATGCGCACGACCCCGGTTCCGCGCACCTGATGATTATCGCCCTTGGTATCGTCCATCATTGAAGTTCGATCGCAAAGCGCCGGGTAAAATTTGCTTGTGTCATCCTATCCTATGCAACCTTTCGAGCGGTTGGTTATTCCCGAACTGGGCCACCATTAGGCTTCGGGCGCCAAACACGAGCGGAGACTTGCATGCGTTTCCTTGCGGCAATCGGTGCCCTGGCGATCGTGGCCGGCATCGGAATGGGGGTTTTCTTCTTCGGCGGGTACTACAGTGTGGCGGGAACCAACGAAGACCCGGCCGCCGTCACATGGGCCCTGACGCGGGTGCGGACCGCGTCGATCAATCGCCACGCCAATGACAGCCCACCGGCGTCATTTGGCGACGCCGCCATGGTCCAGGCCGGCGCCAAGGCTTACGCCAGTTTCGGCTGCGCGAACTGCCACGGCGCGCCGGGCGTCATGTGGCAAAAATATTCGGAAGGGCTGCATCCCTACCCGCCGGACCTGAAGAAGGTCGCGGGGGATCTTTCGCCCGCGCAACTGTTCTGGGTGATCAAGAACGGCATCAACATGACGGGAATGCCGAGCTTTGAGCAGGCCGGCGCCAAGGACGATGAGATCTGGTCGATCGCGGCGTTCGTCAAGAAACTGTCTGACGTTTCCGACGGCGACTACAAGGCCTGGAGCGCGTCGGCTGAACCGAAGAAATAGGCGGCTTTAACCCTCTGGCTCGTTTGTCCTCGCTTCGCCGGACGACGCGACGATGCCGCCCGCGATCGCGGCCAGCACCGCCCAATAGCCATAGCGGAAGTCGGACGCCACGCCGAGGGCATAGAAGCTCGCGACATAGACCGTCGCCGAACCGCAGACGGCCAGCGCAAAGGACGCTTCGCGCGGGCCGCTTCGCCTCCAGCTCCAGCCACAGATGACGATACAGGCCAGAAGCCAGAATCCCGCGCGGAGAAAGGGCGTCGGCTTGATGGCATCGTGCGCCGCGACCAGGGCGTTAAAGGCCGCGCGATCGGCGTAGACCCTCTCCATCGGGTGTTCAACGTCGGCCGTCCACATTCCCAGATTGTCGGCGGCGAGAAAGTTCCACATGAAGGCCGAGCGATGCTGCAGGTAGGCGACCGGATGATGGAGCACCGCCGTTAGCCAAGCGCTCGGTATCGCCGGTGTGCCGAACAAGCCCGTTTCGCGCTCGACCTTGCGCATGACGAAATCACACGGCTTGAGCCGCCAATAAATATCCCACATCGTCGGCTGATAGCAGCCGTTGAGCAGCATCGCGCTCTCGGACTCGCTCCACGCGACGGGGAACTGGTTCTGCTTCGCAAAGTGGCTGATACCGCCGAGATCGAAGATCATGATCGTTTGCAGCGGATGCTGTCGCTTGGCGTCCAGCATGCCGTAGTAGGCAAGTTGCACGGTACCGAACAGGCCAATCATGGCGGGGACATAGAGGATGGCAGTCCTGCGCAGTGACACACGCGACAGCCAGACGATGTAGGCCGCGAGGATCGGCGCAGCCAGCAGCGCGTTCGGCCTCAGCAGCACCCCTGATATCAACAACACCAGCGCCAGCCCTTGCCCGGCCGGCCTGATCGGGGACTGGCGTTCAGATACCGCGAAGGCGACTGTTGCGGCGAGCAGCCAGCACGTCGCCAGCAGAACGTCCCGCCAGATGATGCCGGCAAAGGCAAGAGCCGGCGGCGTCATCGCCAGCAGCGGCAGCAGCAGCGCGACGGTCTTGCCGCGGGAAGCGAGCGCGAGCGACAGCATGCCAAAGCCCGCCCAGTAGGTCGTCGCAATGAGAAGGAACATGCTGCCGGGACCGGGAGCGATCGGATCGATCACGCCCCACAGCCAGACCATGACCGGCGACTGCCAGTCGCCCATCGTGCCCTTGGCGATGTCCTCGTACACGAACTTGGCGTCGTAAGTCATGACACCGGGATAGAAGATCAGCAGCGTCAGGCCGAAGCCCGCGGCGAGCAGCACGGCGACGGAGATCATCACAGCGCGGGGCTGTAGCGATGGTCGTTCAGTCCGCGACGGCATAGATGTCTCCGGAATTCGCCGTCTGCGGCAGCTCAGTCAGCCAACGGGCGACGTCCGGCGCACTCATCCAGTCGCCGATCAGCGCCTGGCTCTCGCCAAGCGCCGCGTTGAAACGCGCGTAGCCCAATGCCGCACATCGCTCGATGCAGGCAAGCCCGACGTCGCGCTGGATGGTGGTGAATTCAAACGACAGCGCAGGCACTGGCTGCGACAGGCCCGACAAGGCCTCCGCCTCAAAGCCTTCCACGTCGAGCTTGATGAAGGCGGGAACGCCATGCCCGGCGACCAAGGCATCCAGCGTGGTGACTTCGATCTCCGCGGTCTCGCTCCAGCGCTGGGTTTCCCAGCCCGGCGCGCCATCGGCGGCTTTGACGAAAGCCGGAGAAATCGACGACACCGTCGGGTTATCGACGTTGATCAGCATGCGCGCCCTGCCCGGCTCACGGCCCACCGCCAGCGCCTCGATGGTCACCGATCTGCTGCGGCCATAGAGCAGCCGGAGCGCCCGCACCATGGCCGGCTGCGGCTCAACCGCGAGGACGCGCGCGCCGATCCGCTGGAACGAGGCAACGCGATCGCCGACATGTGCGCCGACGTCGAATACGAGATCGCCGGGGCGGACGAACTGGCGATAGAACCGGTCCATCGCCGCTGCCCGCTTCCGGTCTCCGTAATAAATGCGAAATGACCGGAAGGTGGCTCGCGCGGTCCTGATGGCGCCGAACATCGGCTAGACCGAGTTGGTCAGAGGCGGCGGGCTCTCCGACTTGATCGCGGGCAACGCCAGTTCAAGCAGATCCTCAGGTGTGACCGTCTCCTCCGGAATCCGGCCGATGCCGACACGCGCGGCCAGTTCGCCGATCGCAGGCCAGGCGGTCACCATCGCGAAGGGGACCGACAAAGCCGGGCCGCCGGCAAGCAGCAGAACGTACGGCAGCGCCCATGGCTGATTCGCGAGTACAAGGCCGAGCGATGCGCATCCGACCAATGTCTGCGGCCAGAGATCCTGCAATGCCAGGGGTAACGGCACCGCATGATCGTCACGAACCTGGCCCATCCAGCCAATCTCGCGATTGAACAGCAGTCCGAACAGAAAGATCGTGTGACTGATCCAGAGGATCGGGCACAGGATGATGGAGTAGATCGTCTCGATGACGAAGTTGACGGAGAATCTGCCCGCGCCGCCGAACGCGCGCCGCTCCTGCCGCGCCAGCAGGACGTCGAGCGCGCCCGCAATCTTCGGCGAGAACCACATCACGAGCACCCAGATCAGCAACGCGCCGCCGGCATCGGCGCGCATGATCGTGGCGGGATCATCACTCGTTGCGAGCGCGATCGTGGCGAGGACCAGCAAGCCGATCCAGGCCGGCGAACCGATGAACATCAGGATCGCGAGCACGAGCTGATAGCGGCTAACCGGCCGGAGTGTTGGCAGCAACAGAAACCGCCAGTACTGCATGTTGCCCTGGCACCAGCGCAGGTCGCGGCGCATGAACTCCAGCAGCGTCGGCGGATTTTCCTCCCAGCCGAGATCCTCGCGCGGCAGGACGCGCACATGATAGCCTGCCGCGCGCATCAGCGCGGCCTCGATCTGGTCGTGGCTGAGGATATGCCGCTCCGCCTCGCCGCTCCCGGACAGCACCGGGAGCTGGCAGTGCTTCATGAACGGCTCGAGCCGCAGGATGGCGTTGTGTCCCCAATAGGGCCCGCAATCGGACTGCCACCACGCGCTTCCGATGGTGTAGGAGCGCATGCCGAGCCGCATGCCGAACTGGAAGATTCGGGCGAACAGGCTCGTCGACGGCAGCCCCACGATCAGGCCCTGCAAAATGCCGAGCCTGGGATCGACCTGCATGATCCGCACCAGGCGGATGATGGCGTCCGCCGACATAAAACTGTCAGCATCGAGCGTGACGGCGAATTCGTGGCGGCTGCCCCAGCGTTCGCAAAACTCGCGGACATTGCCGGCCTTGAAGCCGGTATTCACCGTGCGGCGGCGGTAGTCGATCGCGATCCGGTCGCGCCAGCGCCCAATCAGCTCCGAAAACAGCGCCTCTTCGCTCGCCGCAAGATGGGCATCGCTGGTATCGCTGAGGAGGTAGAGATGGAACTGCTCTCCATAGCCGGAATCGTGGAGTCCCTCGAGCATCGTCTCGAGATTGCGGATGATACGCCGCGGCAATTCGTTGCGCATACACAGCAGGATGGCCGTCGACGCCGTCACGGGCTGTTCATCGCCGATCATTCCGGCCGCAGGCAGAACTGCCGCGACCGGATCGGCGGAAAAGCGCATGATGATGAAACCGATCACGGCATTCGCGAACCCGGCGGCCATCCAGGGCAAGGTGATGGCAAACAGGACAAGCGCGGCAAGATCAAGGACGCCAAATCCACCGGGCGCCAAGGCGACCGCAGCAAGCCATAGCGATGCAGCGATGGTAATCGAGAACAGGGCGGCAAAAACCGCCCGCCTGGCGAACATTCTGTTGTCGGCGGCGTTGGCTTGAATCATGGCGGGGCGGGCTACCGGCAGCAGATCAGGTTACGGCTTCTCATTCGCCCACGGGCGGTGCAGAGTATTGTCTATAACACGTCCTGCCGTCATGAATTCCAGTCCGAGATCGAAGAAAATGGCTGTCAGCGCCGGCGCTACGACGACCTCGGCTTTGTGGTATCGTGGTCCCAGACAGGTCGAACTCCGCGAGGAACTGACCCCGCCGCCCGGTGCCGGCGAAGTGCGTGTAAAAGCCCTTTTCAGCGCCATCAGCCGCGGCACGGAATCGCTGGTCTTTGACGGCCGCATCCCCCCGGGCGAATTCCAGCGGATGCGCGCGCCGTTCATGGCCGGCGATTTCCCGTTTCCGGTCAAATATGGCTACGCCGCGGTCGGACAGATCGAGAACGGCAGCGATGTCTTGCGCGGCAAGACCGTCTTTGCGCTCCATCCGCACCAGACCGCGTTCAACATCCCTTCCGACGCGGTCGTTGTGCTCCCGGAGGCTGTTCCGCCATTGCGTGCGGTGCTGGCGGCCAACATGGAAACGGCGCTGAACGGCGTGTGGGACGCCGCGCCAGGTCCGGCCGACCGCATCGCGGTGGTCGGAGCCGGCGTGGTCGGCGCCCTCGTCGCCTATCTGTGCGGGCGGATTCCCGGAACGGATGTCACGCTCATCGACATCAACGGCAGCCGGGCGGAATTAGCAGGCCAACTCGGGGTTGGCTTTGCAGAGCCCGCAAACGCCAAAGCCGACTGCGATCTCGTCGTTCACGCCAGCGGATCGCCCGATGGATTGCGGACGGCGCTCGAACTGGCCGGCGACGAAGCGACGGTGTTGGAAATGAGCTGGTATGGCGATGCGCCGGTGACGGCAATGCTTGGCGGGCCGTTCCACAGCCGCCGGCTTCGGCTGATATCGAGCCAGGTCGGACGCATCGCGCCATCGCATCGTCCGCGCTGGACATACGGCCGCCGGCTTGCCGCCGCAATCGCGCTGCTGGGCGATCCCAGGCTCGATGCCTTGCTGGCGCCCCCTGTTGCCTTTCGCGATCTGCCCGCGCGCTTGCCGAATGTTCTCGAGGCCGGCAGCGGTGTACTCTGCCAACCCATCACCTACCCTTAAGGAGCCGCCGTGTTCACCGTAGAAGTTCGCGATCACATCATGATCGCCCATTCCTTCAAGGGCGCCGTCTTTGGACCCGCACAGAAGATGCATGGCGCCACATTCGTGATCGATGCCGCCTTCATCGCCGAGACCCTCGACGACAATGCGATCGTGATCGATATCGGCCGCGCGCATGAGGCGCTCAAGGCGGTGCTTGGGCCGCTCAATTATCAAAATCTCGACGAAGTGCCGGAATTCAAGGGCAAGAACACGACGACGGAATTCCTGTCCAAATACATCTTCGACGGCCTGGCGAAGCCCGCGCGCGCCGGCGAACTTGGCCGTCCCGGCCGCGAACTCAAGGCGCTGCGCATCACGCTGTCCGAATCGCACGTCGCGCGCGCACAGTACGAAGCGCCCTTGTGGTGAAGCGCGTCGTCTTCGCGGTGCCGGGCAGCCTCGATACGCCGACCGGCGGCTATGCGTATGACAAGAGGATCATGGCCGAACTCCGGCAACTGGGCTGGGACGTCGAATGCCTCGACATCGGCGACGGATTTCCTTCGCCTGACGAGGCAACGCGATCCGCTGCGCGATCGCTCCTGCTGAAGATACCTGACGGCCAGCCGATCGTGATCGACGGCCTGGCTTTGGGAGTGTTGCCGGATGTCGCGGCGGACGTTGCAGGCCGCCATCCGTTGCTCGGGCTGGTGCATCATCCGCTCGCGCTGGAATGGGGGCTGTCGGCCGAACGCGCCGACGCCTTGCATCGCAGCGAGCGGGCAGCGCTCGCGTCGGTGCGCGCAGTCGTGGTGACCAGCCCTGCGACGGCAAAACTCGTCGCTTCTGGTTATGAAGTACCGGCCGGGCGCATCACCGTCGCCAGGCCCGGCAGCGATCCGGCGCCGCGCGCGCGGGGAAGCCGGGACGGCACGCCGCATTTGCTCGCCGTCGGCGCCGTCACGCCCCGGAAAGGATTCGACGTGCTCGTTGCCGCGCTGGCGACATTGGCTGAACTTCCGTGGCGGCTGACGATTGCCGGCGATCTCACCCGCGATCCGAGCGAAGCGGCACGGCTTTTGGCCTGCATATCGGAATATGGGCTTTCGGGCCGCATCGCGGTGGTTGGCGAGGTGTCCTCCGAACGCCTCACGGCGCTCTATGACGAGGCGGACGTGTTCGTCCTCGCTTCCCGTTTCGAGGGATATGGCATGGCTTACAGCGAGGCACTGTCTCGCGGCTTGCCCGTGATCGGGACCAAGGCTGGAGCCATTCCCGATACGGTCCCGCCAGCGGCGGGCCTGCTGGTTTCCCCCGGAGACGCAGCTGAACTGAGCGCGGCCCTGCGTCAATTGATCGCTGACGCCGAGTTGCGGCGGAGGTTCGCGGACGGCGCGTGGGCATCGGCGGGGACGTTACCCACCTGGCGGCAGTCCGCGGCGATCTTCGCCGCCGCACTGGAGAAACTGTCATGAGCGGCTTCTCTCCCGAATGGCTGGCCTTGCGGGAAAGTCATGATCTGCGGGCGCGCAATCCGGTGGTGCTCGGCGCGGTGGCCGATCGGTTCAGGTCGCGCGACTCCCTCAACGTGGTCGATCTGGCCTGCGGTGCAGGCTCTACCGTCCGTGCCATTGGCCCGCATCTGCAGGCACGACAGCACTGGGATCTCGTCGACAACGATCCACATCTGCTGGCGTTGGCATGCGGCGGAAATGACGACAGCGATGTCAGGCTGAATGCCGTGTCGCTCGATCTTGGCGGCAATTTCGAAGCGGTGCTCGACAGCACAAAGCACCTGGTGACGACCTCTGCACTGCTCGATCTGGTCTCCGAAACATGGTTGGATCGCCTTGTCCGCCACATCGCCTCGCGCGCGCTGCCGTTTTACGCAGCCTTGACTTACGACGGACGCACCGACTTCTTCCCATCCGACCCGCTCGACGAAATCATCATTTCGGCGGTCAATGCGCACCAGCGTACCGACAAGGGCTTTGGACCAGCGCTCGGCCCCTCGGCCGCCGCCGCGGCCATTTCCAGGTTCGAGGCGGCCGGCTATTCGGTCATCCAGGGCCGCTCGGATTGGCAGATCGGAACGGCCGATCACGAGATGCAGCGCGCATTGCTGTCCGGATGGGCTCAAGCCGCAAGAGAGATCGAAGCGCTGCCGCATCGCGACATTGACGATTGGCTGGCTAGACGTAACGAGAACGTCGATTTGAGCGCTTCAACGATGCGCGTCGGTCATGTCGACTTTTTTGCAGTGCCGATGACGATCCGCTGATCGGACAGATCACAATCGAACAAAACATCGTCCTCGATCTTGTGCACGCGGACCTGCATACGGCGGGCCTCATCGGCCCGATCGAGTGGCGGCAGCGCGATACCGGGACCTCCTGCGCCAAGCATGACGGGCGCGACGGTGACGTGCAACCGATCGAGACATCGCGCCGCGATAAAGCGGGACACGGTATCGGCGCCGCCCTCGACCAGAATCCGGCGCATCCCCGCGCGGGCCAGCGCCGCGACGATGGCGGAAGGTGCAAAGTTTCCGTCTTCTTCGGTCAAAATGATGACCTCGACCCCCGGCGGCGGCGCAGCCGCGGAGCCTTCCACCGTGATCAGCAGGCGGCGAACACCATCGTCGGCGAACAGCTTTGCATCCGCTCCCAGGCGCCCCTTCGGATCGATCACGGCACGCGCGGGCTGTGGGCCGGCGACTTGCCTGACTGTCAGTTGCGGATCGTCGGCCAGCGCCGTTCCAACGCCGACGACGACGACGTCGACCAGCGCACGCAGCCGGTGCAGATGCTCAATGCCGGCCGGGCAGTTGATGTATTTCGAATGACCCGTCGCGGTCGCGACCCGGCCGTCGAGCGACTGGCCGATCTGCCCGATGACCACGAGATCGTCCACCATCCCGCCGCACAACGGGCCGAATAGATCGGCCCAGGCTTGCGGCAGAGGTTGCTGTCCTTTACGAAAACGATCGACAAAGCTCTCCCACTCATCGGAAGACGCAAATTCACAGGTGAGGAAATTGCCAAGCTGTACAGCAGGATTCAAAATACGGTTCTCGCACGTTATTGATGCCACTATCGGTCACTCGATCCTAAAAATCCATATGATTTATGACGGAATGATTGCGGACCTTCGGTGTTCCACGAACGCGCCCGGTATTGGAGAATCCTGTAAATGAGCGCCGCGCATTCCCAAGCAAGTTCCGCGTTGTTCGGCAACGAGGAATACCTCGCGGTCAGCCGTGCCCTTAACGAACTCCACACGCGGAGACCGGTTCGCTTCGACGCCCCCGGTGAGATCCTGTTCGCTTTGCCGGTGGAGGACCTCGACGACCAGCGGCTGCGCGAATTTGCAGGGCTGTGCGGCCCGAACGCTCTGCACCTGATACTAACACAGCAGCGGGCGTGCGCCATCGGAATTGAGGCAGCCGCTCCGATCGCATTGCCGCTCTCCGCAGAGACCCGTGCGAGCGAAATCTTCGCACTTGCCGCCGCCGGTGACGACCGCAAGACCCACGCTGCCCTGAAAGCCGTGGCCGCCGGCCGTGCCGCTCGGGCAGCGATCCGGCTCGTCAAGCTCAGCCGCGGCCTGCCGGCGGTTGTGGCGGCCAATCTGAAAACCGTTCCCGAACAAGTGACGCGAACGATAGTCAGCGTCGAAGCCGACGCGGTCGATCGCTTCGCGGCACGTCACGGGGACGCATTAGTGGTTGCGAGCGACGCCACGATTCCCCTTGTGTCGGGCTCGGCGGCCCGCTTTGTCGTGTTCCGCGACGCGCTCGGTATCGACCAGGTCGCCATCATCGTCGGCAAGCCTGACTTCGCCGAACCGGTCCCGGTTCGTCTGCATTCGGCATGCCTGACGGGCGACGTGTTCGGCTCGCAGCGGTGCGACTGTGGCGACCAGCTCCGGCTCGCGCTGACACGACTGGAGAGCCTCGGTGGCGGCATCGTCCTGTACCTCGCCCAGGAAGGGCGCGGCATCGGTCTTGCGAACAAGATGCGGGCCTATCGATTGCAGGACACCGGACTCGATACGCGCGACGCCAACACGATGCTGGGTTTCGAAGACGATGAGCGCAACTACCAGATCGCTGCGACGATGCTCCGAACCCTCGAATGCACCCGGATCCTCCTGATGACCAACAATCCGGCAAAACTCGATGGTCTCAAGAAAGGCGGTATCGAAATCCTCGCCCGCGTTCCGCTGGAAACGGCGGTGAATTCCCACAACAGGCACTATCTGACGACGAAGGCCGCACGCTCCGGACATAAATTCGCCACCCTGAAATCTCCTGCAGGCGAGACGTCATGAAACTGCGATCTCTCCGCCGATGCTGAACGGCATCACGCCCGGTATGAAGAGTCATTGAGATGGCCGACCAGGCGCTGCGTCTCGATGACCATTCGTTCCGGCTTCTGGTCATTGGCGGAGGCCTCGGCTGGGCCGTAGCGTTTCCTGTCGCCGCGCTGCTGTTCCGGCTCCAGCTCTATGGCGACGGCGCGATGTTTTCGTACGCGGTCGCAGTCCGGGATGTCTGGGCCTTTCATTGGCACAATGTCTCCGGCCGAATGTCGGTGTTCCTGTTGACGCTGCTGCCGGCGGAGGCGCTCGTTTGGATGACGGGCAATCCCTCGGCCGGAATCATCGCATACGGTCTTCTGTTCTATATCTCGCCATTGATCGGGTTGGCTGCAACTTACGCGGCCGACCGTTCCCCCGGCCGCATCATCTTTGTCTATGCGTGCGGATCGACAGCCCTGCTCTGCCCGCTGATCTTCGGCTTTCCAACAGAAATGTGGCTCGCGCACGCGATATTCTGGCCGGCGCTGGCGCTGAGCCATTATGCGAAGCCGACCGTCGCCGGTGCCTTGCTGGTATTTGCTACATCGCTCCTGCTGGCCTTCACCCACGAAGGAGGCCTGGTGTTGCTCGCGACCATTACGGCTACGCTGGCGCTGCGCGGGTTACGGAGTGCAGCTTTTGTTCGCGCGGTCGCCAGCCTGATGGTCATCGTGGCACTGGCTGCGGCGGCGAAGATTTTCGCTCCTCCCGATGACTATTACGCCGACGCATTCCTGCGGGCCGCCCTGAATTTCTTCGATCCCGCGATTTTCGAGGTGAGGATCGTTCTGGTCCTGCTGGCAGCTGTGATCGCCTACGGCGCGAGCTTCATGCTTATCTCAAAATGGCTTCCACGACAGGCGTGCATTGTCGCGCTTGGGCTCCTGCTCGGGGCACTGACCATCTACTGGCTGCATTTTGATCATTCGCTGCATGCGGACAGCCGCTATTATCTGCGAACCGCGCTGGTCCTTGCCATTCCGCTGCTCGGCGCTATGGCGGCAATCACCGCCATGATCAGGGAAGAAATTGACCTTGAGCTGGCGAGCCTTGGGCACAGCCTGATCTCGCGACGTGAGCGTGCGTTATGCGCCCTCGCCTCGATGTTTATGGTGGTGACCACGATTCATCTGGTTGAGACCGGGAAGTTCGTCGCCTCCTGGGTCGATTATCGCGATGCCGTGGCCGGTCTGGCGATGAGCGATCAATCTGATCCCAGGCTCGGCGATCCTCGTTTCGTCTCGGCCGAACGGATCCGGCCAGCGCTCGCCGCGCTGTCGTGGTTTTCGACCGTTCCTTATCTATCGATCATTCTTTCAAACTTCGCGCCGAACCGGCTCGTCATCGATCCCGCCGGGAATTACTTCTGGCTATCGTGCGAGACAGCAACGAAAAGCAGGGATTCCGCGCTTGCCGTTCCGGTGCAGGCGCGCGAACTGGTACGGATATATTCGTGCCTGCACCGATAACATCACGCCGAGAGAACCCTTGAAGCTGATCATCTTTGATTTCGACGGCACGTTGGTCGACAGCCGCTCCCTCATCCTGGAGAGCCATCGTATCGTCTTTGCCGAATTCCAGTTGCCCGCCCCGCCGCCGGCCACCAGTCTGGCGCTGGTCGGGAAATCACTTAACGTCATCCTGACGGAGCTGGCCGGCCCGACGGCGCCGATATCAGAGATGGTCAGGGCCTACGATCTGCTGCTGCCGCGATTGCGAGCCGACGCTGGCTTTGCCGAACGGCCGTTCGATGGCGTAGGCGATCTCTTACTCGAGCTGAGTTCCAGTCCGGATACCGTTTTGGGTCTTGCGACCGGACACAGGACCGACACAGTGGCTCCTGCTCTGGAAGAGCTGCGATGGGATGGCCATTTTCGAACTATTCAGGCCGCCGACACGGCGCCCTCAAAGCCGCACCCCGGCATGCTCCTCCAGGCGATGGCGGCGATCGGGGCAACGCCCAGCGATACGATCTTCATCGGCGACACGACGTTTGACATGGAGATGGCGCGGGCCGCCGGCCTCCGTTCGATCGGCGTCGCCTGGGGTTACCACGAAACGGATCGATTGATGGCGGCCGGCGCGCATCGCATTGCCACGGCGGTCGACGAACTGCGCAACTGTATTCGTTCCGTCATGAACGAGTGAGCCAGCTTACTCCCGGCGCAGCCGATGTTTTTTGATGGGAATAAGGCCTTCAGGGGGAGAAATTTCCCCCGGGGAAGTGATCCACTCGATCAAGCGCAGTGAAATTTCGTCCTCTTCTGCCTTGCGCAGCAGGTCGTCCCGCTCGTCGCCGTCGGGAAGTTCGCCGGCTTTCCCACGAAGGGTTCTGATCTTGTCGCGCAAGCGATCGACGTTGGACGCTTTGTTCACGCTCGAATACTTCCGGTTCGCGGCTACCCGTAGTGGTACGCGCAACACGGTGGAGGGTTTCGAACGGTTTTGCGATAATTGGCTTCTTTACCCCGCGAATAGATGACAGGCGACCTGGCGATCCGTGCCGGACGCTTTCAGCTCCGGCACATCAACCCGGCATCGGTCCATCGCGAACGCGCAGCGCGGGTGGAAACGGCAGCCCCGCGGCGGATCGAGCAGGCTCGGCACTTCGCCCGCCACGACGGAATGACGAACAAAATCCGGATCGGCGCGCGGCACGGCATCGAGCAGGGCCCTCGAGTAAGGATGCTGCGGGTCGGAATAGATCTGTGACTTCGGCGCTGTCTCGACGATGGCGCCGGCATACATCACGGCCACGCGGGTTGAGACCGCGCGCACCACCGCCAGGTCGTGCGCGATGAACAGATAGCTCAGCCCGATCCGGTCCTGCAGGTCGAGCAGCAGATTGACGATCTGCGCCTGCATCGAGACGTCCAGTGCCGATACCGGCTCGTCGCACACGACGAAATCCGGATTAAGCGCTAGCGCCCGCGCAATCACGATACGCTGCCGCTGGCCACCGGAGAATTCATGCGGATAACGCTCGACGCTGTTCCTCGGCAGCCCCACCAGTTCGAGCAATTCCGCGACCCGATCGTTGCGATCCTTGCGCGAATGCGTGCCGGCGATGTCGAGCGGCTCGGCTATGGCGTTGCCGATCCGCATTCGAGGGTTGAGCGACGCATAAGGATCCTGAAACACGAACTGCAGCCGCGACCGCACGGAAGCGAGTTGAGCTTTGCCATCCGGTCCGGTGATGCTGTGACCGAACAGGCTGACCGCCCCGCTTGTCGCCGGGATCAACCCGACCAGAATCCGTCCTGCCGTTGTCTTTCCCGAACCGGACTCGCCGACCAACCCCAGCGTTTCGCCGCGCATGATATCGAAATTGACGCCGCTCAGGGCGTGAAGCGTCGAGACGCCGCCGGCATGCTTGACGGCGAAGGTCTTGCAGAGGTCGCGGACTTCGACGATGGGCTGGGGCTGGTCAACCATGGCGCGCGCCCAGTGCGAGAAGACGCGGCGGACAGCGGGCCGACTGGCGATCGCCGGCCAGTTGCATCGATGGTTGCTGGTCCAGGCAGCTGTCCTGCACCAGCGCGCAGCGCGGGCTGAATCGGCAGCCCGGGATGACCTCCTGCGGCGACGGGATTCGGCCGGGAATGGTGGCAAGCCGCGGCGCATCGCTGTCCAGCTTCGGCACCGCTGATATCAGCCCCATGGTGTACGGATGCACAGGGCGCCGGAACAGCTGCGCCACCGGCGCATCCTCGACCACCCGACCGGCATACATCACGACGACGCGCTGGGCGAATTCGGCGATCACACCGAGATCGTGGGAGATCAGCATGACGGACATGCTCAGCTCCTTGCGGAGGTCGCGCAGCAGTTCGAGGATCTGCGCCTGAATGGTGACGTCGAGCGCGGTGGTCGGCTCGTCGGCAATCAAGAGCCGCGGCTTGCAGGCGATCGCCATCGCGATCATCACCCGCTGCCGCATGCCGCCGGACAGCCGATGCGGATAGTCGTCGGCGCGGCGCGAGGCGTCGGGAATCCGCACCAGGCCGAGCAATTCGACCACACGTTTTCGCGCGGCCTCTCCTGTGAGGCCCTGGTGCTGGCGCAACGTCTCCGAAATCTGGTCGGCGATGGTCAGCACCGGATTGAGCGACGACATCGGGTCCTGGAAGATCATGGCGATCTCGCTGCCGCGAATCCGCCGCATCGCCGACGCGCGCGCACGCAGCAGGTCCTGCCCCTGATACAGGATCGTCCCGCTCGATATCCGCGTGGTGGCGCGCGCGTGCAGTCCCAGAATCGAGAGCGCCGTGACACTCTTGCCGCTGCCGGATTCGCCGACAACGCCGACACAATCGCCTGCATCCACGTCCAGCGAGACATCATCGATCGCCGTCACCCAGCCGCTATCCACGCGGAACTGAACGGTCAAATTGCTGATAGCGAGAAGCGGCGCGGTCAACATCAATCGCCCCCCTTCTGGCGCGGGTCGAGCAGGTCGCCCAGCGCGTCGCCGAGCAGATTGAGGCTCAATGCGGCAAGGCTGATGGCGACGCCCGGAAACAACATCACCCACCAGGCTTCCGTGGCGTAGTCGCGGCCCTCGGCGATGATATTGCCCCAGCTCGCGATCGGAGGCTGAATGCCGACGCCGAGAAAGCTGAGCGCCGCTTCCGCCAGCATCGCATAGGCAAAGATGAAGGTCAGATGCACCAGCAGCGGAGCAAAACAATTCGGCAGGATGTGCCGCACCACGATCCGCAGCGAGGACGCGCCCGAAACCTGCGCGGCATGCACGAAATCCATCTCACGCACCGTCAGCGCCGCCGCGCGGACGATGCGGACGCCTGCGGGGATGTAAGCAACCGTCAGCGCAATGATGACGCTGGACACGCGGGGCCCCAGCGCGGCGGCGATGCCCAGCGCGAGCAGGATGGCAGGAAATGACATCAGCGCGTCCATCAGCCGCATGATCGCGCCGTCGAGCCTGCGAAATTGCGCGGCGATCACGCCGATGATGGCGCTACACAGTCCGGAGATCACGCAGACCGAGATGCCGACGAACAGCGATACCCGTGCGCCGTAGAGCACGCGGGTAAAAATGTCGCGGCCGAACATGTCGGTGCCGAAGAAAAATTGCGACGACGGCGGCCGGAAACGCAAGCGTACCCGCATTGCGGAGGGATCGACCGGCGAGATCAGCGGCGCCAGCACGGCGGCCAGCGTCAACAGCAGGATCACCGAGAAGCCGATCATGAAGGAGCGATGGCGCAACAGGCGGCGCAGCGTATTGTGGCCGCGCGGAGCCACGATCGCAGAAGCCGTCGCCAGCGATCCCAGTCCGACATCAGTCATGACGCACCCGCGGATCGGCCAGGGTGTAAAGGATATCGACGGTCAGGTTGATCATCACGAAGGTGAAGCCGAGGATCAGCATCGTCCCCTGCACCAGCGGATAATCGCGCGCCAGGATCGCCTGCACCACCATGCGCCCAATCCCGGGCAACGCGAACACCTGCTCGATGATCACAGAGCCGCCGATCGCGGCGCTCAGCAAAATGCCTGTCGCGGTGATGATCAGGATCAGCGCGTTGCGCAGGGCGTGCTTGCCGACGGTCCGCCACTCGCTGAGGCCCTTGGCGCGCGCGGTCCGGATGTAATCCTGGCCGAGCACGTCGAGCATCGCCGAGCGGGTCATGCGGGACAGGAAGCCGATCTGGAACAGCGACAGGATCAGCGCCGGCAGCGCGATCGAGGCGAACCACGGCCCGGCGCCTTGCGAAATCGGCACAAAGCCGCTCGACGGCACCCAGCCGAGCTGCACGCTGAACAGGATCACGCCGAGGATGGCGATCCAGAATGCCGGGATCGACACCCCGAGCAGCGCCGTCGTCATGACAAGTGAGTCGATCCAGGTTCGCCGGAAATAGGCGGCGACCGATCCCAGCAGCACGCCGACGGGTATCGTGAAGGAGATCGACAGCGCGGCAAGCGACAGCGTCACCGGCAGCCGTTCCACCACCGCCGAAAGCACGCTCTGGTGCAGGATCAGCGACGAGCCGAAATTGCCCTGCGCCAGATTGAGCAGCCAGATCGTGAGCTGTTCGAGAAACGGACGATCCAGGCCGAGCTGCTTGCGCACCTGTTCGATCGCGGCGGGCGATGCCTGCTCGCCGGCGATGATGACGGCCGGATCGCCAGGCAGCAGGCTGAGCAGCAGGAATGCCAAGATCGAGATGATCACGACCACCGGCACCGCCTGCAGGAACTTCACGGCCACGATGCGTATCAGAGCTGCCTCCTCTGCACGGCAATGTGTCGATCACTCAAGCCACAAGTCCCACAGCTGCAGCACGCCGGCATAGTCGTTCTGGCCCTGAAGCTTCTTGGAATAGCCGCTGAGCCGGCCGGTGTCGGCTATCTTGATCAGATAGGCGCCGCCGAGCACTTCCTTCTGGATCTTGAGCCAGCTGGCCCGGCGCGCCTCCAGCGTTGGGGCTACGAAGAACTCGCCGTAGGCCTTGTCGAGCGCCTCGTTTCCGACGATGTGCGGGAAAGTGTAGATCATCGGCCGCCACTGCTGCGGCCCCAGAATGTGATCGGGCCCGAATGCGGTCGTGGAAAGGTTCCAGTCGCCGGTGCCTTGCTGCATATGCGCTGCGTTGGTGGTCCAGTCGGTGATCTGGACATCGACGGCCATGCCGGCCGCCTTGAGCTGCTCGGCGACGATCAGCATGGTGGAGCGCATCCACTGATAATTGCTGTTGGTCTCAATGATAATCTTCTCGTTCTTGTAGCCGGCCTGCTTCAGGAGTTCCTTGGCCCTGGCCGGATCCTTGATGTCGTACCAGGGCGTCGGCGCGGTCTCGCCGAGATAATACGGCGTGCCGGGAAACGACATCCACGGATTACGTTTGTTGAGGCCACCGGCACCTTCGATGATCTCATCGACGTTGATCGCCGCGGCGATGGCCTGCCGGATCAGCACATTGGCGGTCAGCCCCTTCTGCGAATTGACGATGATGTAGCTGCCGAGCACCGGAAACACTTCACGGATGGCAAGGTCCTTGCGCTGGGTGACGCGGGCGCTGAGCTCGCTGGGAATGGAGGAAATCAGCTGTGCCTCGCCGTTCTGCAGCGCCGCGATCCGGGTCGTCGCCTCCGGCATGAAGCGATAGCGGACGGCGTCGAGATACACGGTTTTACGGCCGCCATAGCCGTCGCGGCCCGGCGCGCCGGTATCGGCCACGTAATCGTCGAACCTGACGATGACGAGATGGCTGTCCTTGACCCATTCGCCGAATTTGTAGGGGCCGGTGCCGATCACCTCGATATCGCGGGCCGGCTTGTCCTTCTGTGACGCCGGCAGGATCATCAGCGGATAGATCGGCGACTTCAGGGTGTCGAGCAGCACGACATTGGGCTCTTTGAGCGCGATGACGAAGCTGTAGGGATCTGGCGTCTCGAAATGATCGATTGCTTCATAATTCTTGGCGGCGGGGCTGATGCGCCGGTAGCGCTCGAACGAGGCCTTGACGTCAGCCGACGTCATTTCCTGGCCGTTGTGGAATTTGACGCCCTTGCGCAGCTCGAACGTATAGGTCTTGAAATCCTCCGAAGCTGCGGCCTTCGCCGCCAGCATCGGACGGGTGGCGTTCCTGGCGTCGAGCGTGACGAGGCTTTCGAACAGATTGTGGATCACCTCGAGTTCGACGGCGCTCGATGCCATGTAGGGATCGAGCGTGCCCGGCCCGGACACGCTGGCATAGACCAGCGTGCCACCCTTCCTGGGCTGCTGCGCCTCAACGCTGCCGTTTGCGGCGAATGACAATCCGATGATCAGGCTCAGCGCCAGGACAACGCCCCGTCTTGCAACGCACCGGCTCATTCGCTGTACTCCTACTGGTTCGCCGCCAAATAAGCGCGGCGCCTGAATGTCAAAGCCTCGCAACAATCTTGAAAGCCTCGTCCGTCACCGAAAGCGCGAAATCGATATCGGCCGCGGTGTGGGCGAGGGAGAGAAACATGTTGTGTTTTGGATGCATGTAGACGCCGCGGCTCAATGTCTCCTGCACGAAGCGCGAGCCGCGGGCATAGTCAGCGTCATCCTCAAACAGGATCGTGGGCATCTGCGGCGGGCCGCTTTGCCGCACACCGAGGTTATAGCGCCGCGCCTGCTCGGCGATGCCGTCGCGCAGCCGCTGGCCCATCCGCCGCATCTGCTCCGGGCCGTTCTCGGCCTGCAGCACGTCAATGGTCGCAAGCGCGGCCGCCATGGAGGTCGCGCCGCACCAGAACGAGCCGGTGGCGTAAAGCTGCGCCGCGGCATCGCGAAACCGGTTGTTGCCCATCACGGCCGCCAGCGCGTAACCGTTGGCGATGGCCTTGCTCCAGGCGCTGAGGTCGGGCTGCACACCGATCTGGTCCCAGCTGCCATGCAGCGTGAGCCGAAAGCCGGCGCGGACGTCATCGAGAATTAGCGCAGCATCATTGGCGTCGCACAGCGCGCGGGCACGCGCCGCGAACGCCGGGTCCGGTAATTCCTGGTGCTTGCCATAGTCATGGCGGAACGCCGACACGACGATCGCCGCCAGGTCGTTGCCGGCGCGATCCACGGCGGCTTCAAGGCTCGCGACATCATTGTAATCGAAATACAGGATATGCGCGCGATCCTCGGACATCACGCCATAGGGATACGGCGAGCACCACGGAACAGCGCCGTGATAGGCGCCATTCGCCAGCAGCACCTTGCGCTTGCCGGTGGCGCCCCGCGCCAGCGTCACGCAGGTCGTGGTCGCATCGGTGCCGTTCTTGGAGAACAGCGCCCAGTCGGCATGTGTCACCAGGCCGACGAGGCGCTCGGCCAGTTCGACCATGCGTTCGGAGGGGCCGTTCAGACAGTCGCCCTGCTCCATCTGCCGCCGCGCCGCCGCGTCGACGGCGGGATGGCGATGGCCGAGCACGACAGGTCCCCAGCTGCACATGAAGTCGAGATATTTGCGCCCGTCGACATCCCAGACGTGACACCCTTGGCCGCGCTCGAAGAACTGCGGATATCCCTCAGGCAGGCCGCCGGCCCGCATGTGGCCATACATGCCGCCGGGCACGACCAGATTGGCGCGATCACGCAGGCTTTGATCGATGGGGCCAAGCACAGTGGTCATCAACTCTCCCGTTCAAGGGCCGCTTGGTGCGAAGGATATATGATATATTATGGATAACAAGCGCCGACTTCGCGGCCTTCCGCCGCGATCACGACGGCAGCAACTGCTGATGCGAAGTGGTGGAAGCCTCGATCTTGTCCCACGCATACAGCATCGGCACCATCTTGCCGGCGGCCCAGGTCGCATTCTGGTTGTCATAGGTCGGGCTGCCGGTGTGGCCGGACGCGCCGTGAAACACGATCCACTGGCAATTCTCCCAGGCGCCGACGTCGAACACGTAGCGCGACAGGGCGGCATAGGTGGCGCGCATGCCGAGCCGCGCGATGTAGCCGGTGGCGAACGGCGTATCATTGTCGCCACCGAGCGGTCCGCAAGGCTTGTCGAGCAGCGGTGCATACTCCGGAAAGGCCGACGATAGCGGATGGCGCAGGACTGGCCGGTGCACGGTGGCCCAGTCTTCCGACGGACAATCCCTGGCGGCCTCGGCCAGCGCCTGCGCGAGCAATTCGTCCCAGGTGGCACCCGCCACCAAGGCGGTGTCGCCGGCGCGCAGCAGTTGCGGTACTGTCCACCAGATCTGGCTCTCGCCGAAAATGCCGGGCGGAATTTTGGTGTAGGGACTGTCGGCCACCGCACGCACGCCGCTCTTGTCCGCAACAAGCTTGGTCAGCGCGGTGCGCAACGCGACATAGGCAACCGCTGCCTTGGACCCCGCATTCATGTCGCCGTTCCAGTCGACGATGCGGTCGCGCAACGTCGCGGCCGCGCCATCAACCGCAACATGGCGAATCCGGTCGCGGAATTCGAGCGCGATAACGCTGACGGTATCGCGGTGGATCGACGCCATGTCCTCCACCGTCGCCTTCGACAGTCTGGCGAGGCGCTGCCAGATGCGGCGCGCGCGATGCGGCGGCATGCTGTCGGTGCCAAAATAGATTTCGCCGTTTTCCATCACGCGGTTGTTGGCGGTGACGATGGCCTGCTCGGCTGGATCGATGGTGCACGGCATTTTCTCGAACGGGATCAGGCCGCTCCATTCATGCTCGCCGGTCCAGCCCGGCACCGGCAGCCAGCCATTGGAGCGCGGGCGGACCGGCACCTTTGCGCGCACGCGGTTGCCGATACGGCCGGTCGTATCGACGGCGACGAGGTTGTGATCCATCAGGCCCCATTCGCGGCCGGCATCGTACAATTCCTCGACCGTTGAGGACCGCAACACCGGCAGCGTGCAGTCGAACGACGTGTCCGGCTCGGCGAACTGCATCGAGCGCAGCACGAGGCCAGTGCCACCAGCGGGATCGCCCGCGATGACCGGACCGTGCATGGTTTCGACGACGTCGATGCTGACTGCATTTTCGCCGCGCACCGCAATGGTTTCCGCGCGGTGTTTGACCGGCTTCCAGCCGCCCTTGAAGCTGGTGTTCTCGACCGCTGCGTCGAAGCGCTCGATATAGAGGTCATGAATGTCGACGAAGGCGTGGGTGACGCACCACGCCACCTTGCCGTTATGACCGAAATTCGGAAACCCGGGCGCGCCGGGAACAGTGAGACCGATGACGTCAAAATCGTCGCAGGCGAGATGGGCCTGCGCGTACATGCTCGGCATTTCCAGGACGCGGTGCGGGTCGCCGGCCAGCAGCGGCCGCCCCGTTGCGGTTCGCTGCGGTCCGAGCGCCCAGTTGTTGCTGCCGCCGGCGACTTCGGCTTCCTGTTGGTCCTGGCTGCCGAGCAGCGCTTCGAGACCCGGCTTCAGATCGGCGAGTGCTGCGAGATAGCGCGTGCCCTCGGCGCCCGGCGGAATGCACAGCATATCGTCGCCGCCATCATCGAAACGCAGCTTCGATACCTGCTCTGCGCCGACGATGGGCAGCGCTGCCGCGCGCCACAGCTTCCACCACACCGACCCCATCAGGAATCCGATCTGGCGCATCACTGCGATCGAATGCCAAGGCTCCCAGGCTGCCGGCCTGGTGCCGAGAATGGCGTATTCCGCCGGCCATGCGCCCTGCCCGATAAAGGCGTTGACGCCGCGCGCATAGGCTTCGAGCATCGCCCGGGTGTCGTTGTGGAGCAGCGCGAAATCGCGTTGCGAGGCGCCCGCGGTGTCGAGCTGCCGGGCCAGCACATCGCCGGCCAACGCCGATTTTCCAACCCATTGCGCGTAGCGCCCGGTGCCACGGCGCAACAGCGCTTCCATCTGCCAGAGCCGGTCCTGCGCATGGGCAAAGCCGAGCCCGGTGAAGGCATCGAGATGTGAGGCCGCGCGGACATGCGGGATACCCCAGCTATCGCGTCGCAGGTCGACCTTGCCGGACAGTCCGGGCACCATCGCCGCGCTGTTAAGGTCCGGCAGATAGGTCTTCGAGGCTGGATCAATGGTGCCTGTGGTCATGACGTTATCCCGGAATAAGGCTTGCAGCGAATCCTTGCGACACATTCCGGCTTTCACGGCGAAGGGGATCCACGCCCCAGCCAAAAGCCGGTATCAGCTACCAGGATATATCATATATCATGAATGTCACCGGAAATCAGCGAATGCCGGCAAGGCGGCCCTGCATGGCCCCTATCCTGCCGCCGTCGTCAGAAATTCCAGGCGCATGTTGCCGTCGGCATCCTCCTTGACGACGGCCTGCCCCTTCTCGATCTGCAACAGCAATTTTACGAGCAGCGCGCCGCCTTCGAGAATGTCATCCTGGATCGCCTGGCGCGCCGCGACGGCATTGCGCTCCTGCAGCGCGTCCATCAGCACCAGATGCTGATGACGCCCCGGATAGGTCGGTCGGGCGTGCGGATAGAGGAATTTCAGCAGGGGGCCGTTGCGAAGCCAGATCGTTTCCAGGATGGAGACCAGATCCTCGGCTTGCGAGGCGCGATAGATCAGAAAATGGAAATTGAAATTGGTCAGCGTGGCGGACTCGGAGTCGCCATCCTTTTCGGCCTTGACCAGCGCATCATGCAGTTTTTTGAGCTGTTTGAGGTCGGCGCTGGTCAACAGCGGCACGGCTTTTTCCGTCGCCAGTCCCTCGAGCAGCAGGCGGATCTCGCGCAGTTCGCGGTAGCGCGTCAACGACAGCCGCGTCACGGTGATGGACTGCCCCGAGCGCATCTCGAGCCCGCCCTCGCGAACCAGCTGCATGATGGCTTCGCGCACCGGCGTATCGCTCACGCCCATCGCCTCGGAAAGCTCCCGGATGCGCAAGCGCTGGCCGGGCCAGAACCGACCGGCCATCAAGGCCTCGCGCAGCTGGCCATAGGTACGCGACGCCAGATTCTCGCGACTGCTCGAAACAAAACCCTTCAAAGCCATCTGCCGATCCCGAATGCTGCCGTCGCCCCGCGCGAGCCGGTGGTTGAGCGGGCCCGAAGCCCGCGCGATAACAATCGTTGTCTACTCAATACGCGGTCGCGGCGCACGACACTTGTCGCGGCCTTTCGTTTTGTCATATATCATATATTCCAGTTGAGAAAGTGAAGCAGGTCATGCCGTCAGATCAACAAACCGCGCTCTGGCTCGCGGATTTCCACGCGGCGCTTGCCGCGCGCGACAAGGCCCGGCTTCAGGCGCTGTTCGCGGATGAATGCTACTGGCGGGATTTTCTGGCCTTCACCTGGAATATCGTCACGCTGGAAGGCCGCGAGCGCATCTGGAATATGCTGTCGGAGCGTCTGGACGACGTGAGGCCGGACAAATGGCATATCGAGCAGGTCGATCAGCCGGGCGACACCGCCGGCGCCTGGTTCAGCTTCGAGACCGCGGTCGGGCGCGGCAAAGGTCATTTGCGACTGAAGGATGGACGCTGCTGGACGTTCTTCACCACGCTGCGCGAATTGAAGGGCTACGAGCCGAAGCGCGGGCCGACACGGATCGCCGGCACCACGCACAACGTCGTGAAAGGAGGACGGCGAAGCTGGCTTGACGGACGCAACGATGAGAAGGCCGAACTCGGCGTGTCACGGCAGCCCTATTGCCTGATCGTCGGCGGCGGCCAGGGCGGCCTCGCGCTGGCGGCACGATTGAAGCAGTTGAACGTGCCGACCTTGATCGTCGACGCTTTGCAGCGGCCGGGCGACGGCTGGCGACGGCGCTACAAGTCGCTCTGCCTGCACGATCCCGTCTGGTACGACCACATGCCGTATCTGCCGTTTCCGGAACACTGGCCGATCTACACGCCCAAGGACAAGATGGGCGACTGGCTGGAAGCCTACGCCTCCATCATGGAGCTGGACATCTGGAGCGCGACGACCTGCAAGCGGGCTGCATTCGACGACGCCTCAAAGCGCTGGACCGTCGAGGTCGAACGCGAAGGCCAGACCATCACGCTGAATCCCTCGCAACTGGTTCTGGCCACCGGCATGTCGGGAGTTCCGAACCGGCCGGTATTCGAGGGGCAAAATCGCTTCCGTGGCATGGCGCATCATTCGAGCGAGCATCGGGACGGTGCGCCCTATGCCGGCAAGCGATGCGTCGTCATCGGCGCCAACAATTCCGCGCACGACATCGCGGCTGATCTCTGGGAGCACGGCGCTGACGTGACGATGATCCAGCGTTCGCCGACACTGGTGGTGAAGGCCGAAGCGCTGGAGCGTCACGGAAGGCCGCTGTATTCGGAAGCGGCGTTGGCTGCCGGCATCGACGCCGACCGCGCGGACCTGATCGCAGCCTCGATCCCCTACCGCATCCTCCCACAATTCGCGAAAGCTGTATTCGATCGCATCAGGCAGGAGGACGCCGCGTTCTACGAGCGGCTCCGCGCGACAGGGTTCATGCTGACGTTCGGCGAAGACGAAAGCGGCATCGGTTTGATGTATGCGCGGCGCGGGGCCGGCTACTACATCGATGTCGGCGCCTCCGACCTGATCATCGAGGGCCACATCAAGCTAAAGTCCGGCGTGCAGATCAGTCATCTCACTGAAGACTCCGTAGTCATGGCCGACGGCACCACCCTGCCCGCGGACCTCATCGTCTATGCGACGGGCTACGGACCGATGAACGACTGGGCGGCGCAGTTGATCTCGCCTGATGTCGCCGAAAAGGTCGGTCTGTGCTGGGGCCTCGGCTCCGATACCGCAAAGGACCCCGGGCCCTGGGAAGGCGAGTTGCGCAACATGTGGAAGCCGACGAAGCAGGAAGCGCTCTGGTTCCAGGGCGGCAATCTGCAGCAGGCGCGACATTTTTCGCTGTACACATCGCTACAGATCAAGGCGCGGATGGAAGGGATTCCCCTCGACGTGTATCGCGCGGACTGAGGGTTTCTATCCACGCCGGCACCCGAACGCCGCGACCTGATTCCAATGGCACAAGAACTGCATTGCCTCCAGCTAGGGAGGCGCTTGGATATGCCATTGATAAGCCTCGATATTCGTATGCTGAGGTCATTCGTGTCGGTGGTTCAGACCGGCAGCATCACCGTTACCGCCCGGCAGCTTGGGCGAACCCAGCCCGCGATCACGCTGCAGTTGCAGCGGCTGGAAGAACTGATCGACACGACGCTGTTGCGCCACGAAGGCCGCCGCCAGCTTCTCACCGACGACGGCGACCTCGTGCTTTCCTACGCAAAATCCATACTCCGGCTCCACGACGAGATGCTGCAACGGCTGGCCGCGGCGGATGTCGAGGGGACGGTGGTCCTGGGCACGCCGGATCTCTACGCCGCCTTCGTTTTGCCGGCGATTCTAAGCCGATTTCGCAAGGCGTTTCCAAAAGTGCAGGTCGAGCTGCGCTGCGAATTGTCGACGCCGCTGGTGGGACTGGTCCGTCGCGGCGAGATCGATCTTGCACTGGTCACCAAGATGGAGGGCTTCTCCGGCGGCAAAGTGGTCGGCCAGGAGCAGTTGATCTGGATGGTCGGCGCTGATTCCGACGCGCATTGGGTCGATCCGGTGCCGTTGGCATTGCTGCCGGCCGGCAACATCTACCGGGAACATGCGATCGACAAGCTGGAGCGGATCGGGCGCAACTGGAAGATCACCTGTGTCAGCGCCAGCGCCGTCGGATTGCAGGCGGCCGCGCTCGCAGGCATGGCAGTGACCGTGCTCGGCCGTAGCGCATTGACCCCCGGCCTGCGCGAAATCGGCGCAAATGAGGGGTTTCCCGCCTTGCCACCGGTCGATCTGCTGCTGTACCGGGCAGCAGGCCGCAACCTCGCGGCCATCGATGCGCTGTATAATTATCTCGAGAGCTATCTAGGTTCGGACTCCAGCCGCCTTGAGTTCGCCGCAGAAACGGCAAAAGCCGCGACGCGGCCCGCGCTTCCGGCGGCGGCCGAATAAAGCACCATCTCCGCCTGCCGCCTCGTTGTGCACCATCCCGCCCGTTACCGCGTCATACCGGCTTGTGGCCCAGTGCCTGCCCGACAGCTCGGCGCGCCATCACCACCACCAGATGGGCGCGATACTCGCTGTCGGCATGGATGTCGGAATTCAACCCCGAGGGCGCGATCGAAATCCGCGCCAGAGCATCGGGTGAAAAATTGGCCGCCAGCGCATCCTCGATATCCCCGGATCGAAAGACCACCGGCCCGGCCCCGGTAATCGCGACGCGTACGGCGCCGCCGAACCGCGCCACGAAGACGCCAACCAGCGCGTAGCGCGATGCCTGGCTCTTGAACTTGGCATAGCCGGCCGCATCGGGAATCGGAAATCGGACAGCCAGGATGATCTCGTCGGGTTCGAGCGCCGTCTGAAACATCGCCGTGAAAAAGCCGTCGGCGGCAATCTCGCGACGATCCGTGACGATCGTCGCGCCGAGTCCCACCGCCGCGGCCGGATAGTCTGCTGAAGGGTCGGCGTTGGCCATCGATCCGCCGATGGTGCCGCGATGCCGAACCTGAGGATCGCCGATCAGGCCGGCGAGCGCGGCAAGCGCGGGGATTGCAGCCTTGATCTCCGCCGACGCCGCGACCTCGGCATGCGTCGTCATCGCCCCGATGGTCACGCTGCCGCCGCCGACCGTGATCCCGGTCAGTCCGGGCAGCGCAGCCAGATCGACGATCGCCGTCGGCGACGCGAGCCGCATCTTCATGGTCGGCAGCAGCGTCATGCCGCCGGAAAGGGGGCGGTTCTCACCGCTCGCCGCCAGCAGGGCGACGGCCTCGGAGACGGTGGATGGCTTGTAGTACGAAAAGTCCTTCATCGCCGGCTCCTATTCCGCTGCGCGCAGCTGATTGGCGCTATTGTGGATGATGCGCCAGATCCGGCTTGGCGTGGCCGGCATGTCGACATGACTGACGCCGAGATGCGACAGCGCATCGACCACGGCATTGATCACAGTCGCAGGCGACCCGATGGTGCCGACTTCGCCGCAGCCTTTGACGCCGAAGCTCGTATGCGTACACAGCGTCGACAGCGTGACGATTTCCATGTTGGGCATGTTGTCGGCGCGCGGCATGCAATAGTCCATGAACGACGCCGAGAGCATCTGGCCGGATGTCTCGTCATAGACGCAGTTCTCGAACAGCGCCTGACCGACCCCCTGCGCGATGCCGCCGTGCAATTGCCCCGCCACGATCATCGGGTTGATCACCGTGCCGATATCATCCACCGCGATATAGGATACCAGATCGACCGAGCCGCATTCCGGATCAATCTCGACCTCGGCAATGTGGGCACCACCGGGATAGGTGAAGTTCACCGGATCATAGAATGCCTGGGCTTCCATCCCCGGCTCCAGCACATCGACCGGGAAATTCACCAGGCCGTAAGCCGCGCCGACCACGTCGCCGAACGATTTCGAACGGTCGGTACCCTGGACGGCGAACGATCCGTTCTCGAAGACGATGTCGCCCTCGCCCGCCTCGAGCATATGCGCGGCAATCTTGGCCCCCTTGGCGATGATCTTGTCGGTGGCCTTGGCGAGCGCCGTGCCACCCACCGCCAACGATCTCGAGCCATAAGTGCCCAATCCGAACTGCACCCTGTCTGTGTCGCCGAACACGATCTCGATCTTGTCGGCCGGAATGGACAATTTTTCCGAAACGATCTGCGCAAAGGTGGTCTCGTGACCCTGACCGTGATTGTGGGTTCCGATCAGCACCGTAACGTCGCCGGTGACATGGACCCGCACCGTGGCGCTTTCGAAGATGCCGGCGCGGGCACCGAGCGACTGGACAATACGTGACGGGGCCAGGCCGCACGCTTCCACGTAGGTGCACAGACCGATGCCGCGCAGCTTGCCGCGCGCCTTGGATTCTTCCTTGCGTTTGGCAAAGCCGCCCCAGTCGGAATCCTCGAGCGCCTTTTCGAGGCAGGCCTTAGGGTCACCGCTGTCGTATTTCACGATCACCGGCGTCTGATAGGGGTACTGAGACGCGTCGATCATGTTCTTGCGCCGGATTTCAGCCTTGTCGATCTTCATCTCGCTGGCCGCGACGTCGACGAGACGCTCGAGCAGGAAGGTCGCCTCGGGACGGCCCGCACCGCGATAGGCATCGACCGGCACGGTGTTGGTGAACACGCCTTTGACTTCACAATGGATCGCAGGCGTGGTGTAGACACCGGCCAGCAGCAATCCGTAGAGGTTGGTCGGGATGTTCGGGCCGAACGTCGACAAATAGCCGCCCATGTTGGCGACGGTGCGTACCTTCAGGCCGAGAAACTTGCCGGTTTCGTCGAGCGCCAGTTCCGCTTCGCTGACATGATCGCGCCCATGGGCGTCCGACAGGAAGCCCTCGCTGCGTTCGTTGACCCATTTCACCGGACGACCCACCTTGCGCGAGGCCCAGGTGGTGATGATTTCCTCGGCGTACAGGAATTGCTTCACGCCAAAGCCGCCGCCGACGTCGGGCGCCACGATGCGCAATTTGTGCTGCGGGATGTTCAGCACGAAGTTGCCCATCAGCACCTTCACCACATGCGGAAACTGGCTCGTGGTCCACATCGTGTAATGGTCGCGGCCGGCATCGTATTCGGCCACTGCCGCGCGCGGCTCCATCGGATTGCCGACCAGGCGATTGTTCACCAGGCTGATCTTGGCGACATGCGCCGCATTCTTGAACGCCGCCGCCGTCGCCTTGGCGTCGCCGCACTCCCAGTCGAAGCAGGTATTGTCGGGGATATCGTCGAACACGGCGGCAGCGCCGGGGCGTATGGCGTCGAGCACGCCGACCACGGCCGGCAGCACCTCGTAGTCGACCTCGATCGCGTCCGCGGCTTCGCGCGCCTGTTCGACCGTGTCGGCGATCACGAACGCCACCGCGTCGCCGACGCATCGCACCTTGTCGACCGCCATCGCCGAACGCGGCGGCTCCTTCATCGGCTTGCCGTCGGCATTGCTGACGCCCCACGCGCAGGGCAGACCGCCGACCTTGTCCGCGGCGAGATCCGCGCCTGTGAAGATTGCGGCGACGCCGGGCAGTGCGGCGGCAACCTTGATATCAATGCCCTTGATCAGCGCGTGCGCGTGCGGCGAGCGCAGGAATACGCCCATCACCATATCCGGCCGCTTGATGTCGGCGACGTAGTTGCCCTTGCCGGTGATGAACCGGCGGTCTTCCTTGCGCAGGATCGAGGCGCCTATGCCTGTATGAACATTCATGGTCAGCCTCCTGCCTGAGCTTGCATGGCGGCGGCGCCGGCGAGCACAGCCGCGACGATGTTCTGGTAGCCGGTGCAACGGCAGATATTGCCTTCGAGCCAGTGCCGAACATCGCCCTCCGTCGGGTTCGGTGTCCGCTTGGCGAAATCGACCGCGCTCATGATCATGCCGGGGGTGCAGAATCCGCACTGCAAACCGTGATTGTGATGGAAAGCCAGCTGCATTGGATGCAGATCGGCATTGGCGGTCCTAGCGAGACCTTCGATGGTCGTGACCGACTTGCCGTCAACAGTGACCGCCAGCAGCGTGCAGCTCTTCATCGAGACGCCGTCGATATGGACCACACAGGCGCCGCATTGCGAGGTGTCGCAGCCGACATGGGTGCCGGTAAGATTGAGATTCTCGCGAAGAAAATCGGACAGCAGCAGTGACGGCGAAGTATCCGCCTTCACTGTCTTCCCGTTGACCGTCATCTCGACATTCATGCGCGTCCCTCCTGTTGCATCGTTCGATCGGCCGCCTGTTTCAAGCGAGCATCCTGGTCTTGTCCGTTTCCCATCCGGCGATCACCACGTCTCCGACAGAGAATGGGTCACGATAGAACACACGGTCCGGCACATAGGCGATCAGTTCATCGTCGCCGATCTTGTCCAGGATGACCTTGACGAAGTTGCCCTGGTATTCGATGGCGCGAACCCGGCTCGGAACCTTGGCGCGTTCTCCGTCGGTACTTCTCTCGGGCCTCGTCAGGTCGACGTCGTCGCGACGTACCGCAAAATCCACGCGATCCCCGGCCGATACCGTCCGGCGGACGCCGAGCGGCACCACGACGTCGCGCATCTCCGGCGACGCGATGATCGCACGATTGCCTTCGATCCGCTCGATCCGCCCCGTGAGCACGTTCTGACCGCCAAGAAACTCGGCGACGTAGCGGTCCTGCGGGCGGTCATAGACGTCGCGGGCCGGGCCGGCCTGCTTGATCTTGCCCTTTTCCATCACCACGACGATGTCGGCGATCGCGATCGCCTCGAGTTGGGTGTGAGTCACGTGAATGAAGGTGATCCCGAGATCACGCTGCATACGGCTGAGTTCCTGCCGCATCTGCACCCTCAATTGCTCGTCGAGCGCCGACAGCGGCTCATCCAGCAACAACACCTTCGGGCCGGTGATAGCGGCTCGCGCCAGTGCGACGCGCTGCTGCTGGCCGCCCGAAAGCTGCGCCGGCAACCGGTCGGCCAACTCCGTCAACCTGACCTTTTCGATCATGGCATCGGCCGCCTTGCGCCGCTCTTGCGATCCTACGCCGCGCACGCGCAAGGCGAAAGCGATGTTCTCGCGGACGTTCAGATGGGGAAACAGCGCGTAGGACTGAAACATCATCGCAGTGCGCCGCTCGACGGGCGCAAGGCCAACGACGTCCTTGCCACCGATCAGTATCTCGCCATGGGTCGGGTCCTCATGACCCGCGATCATGCGCAGGATCGTCGTCTTGCCGCAGCCTGACGGGCCGAGGAAGCAGCAATAGGCACGGTCGGGAATCCTCAAATTGACGCCGTCAACGACCCGGGTGGCGCCGTCATAGCTTTTGACGATGCCCGCCAGCTCGATGCTTCCGTTCTCGACATCCATAGCCCGGTTGATTCCCTAGTGTGCCGCCGGCCCGACCGCGCGCCGTTTCTGGATTCGGGCGATGGTGCCGAGGCAGATGCCGATGATGGCGAACGAAATCAGGGTCGTTACCGTGCCGAGCGCATATAGCGACGGCGAGGTCACGTTCAGCGTCATGCTCCAGATTTCAAGCGGAAGCGTGTTGAGCGACCCTGCGGTCAGCAGGCTGCGGGTGAATTCGTCGTAGGACAGCGTGAAACCGAACAGGGCGACCGCGACAAGGCCCGGCGCCAGAATCGGGATGATCACGAGGAATGTCGTTTGCCAGGCGCTGGCGCCGAGATCCCGTGCCGCCTCTTCCCAGGCGTTGTTGAGGCGAGACATCACGGCGAACATCACCAGCACGCCGAACGGCAGCGTCCAGGACAATTGCGCGCCGAGCGCGGTAGAGTACCAGTTGGTCTCGATGCCGAGCACATTGCAGATCAGGCCGACGCCGATGCCGAGCACCAGGCCGGGCGCGACCAGGCTGCCGATCATCAGATAGAACACCACGCTGTCGCCCGCGAAGCGCTTGCGGAACGCGAGGCCCGACATGAAGGAAACCACGACGGTGATGACGGTCACGACGACCGCAAGCCGGATCGAGCGGCTGAACGCGCCCTTGACGTCGCCGGTGCGCACCTGGGTGAAGAGATCGACGAACCAGTGCAGCGATGTTCCCCGCATCGGAAACACCAGGCCGCCGCGCACATCCTGAAACGACAGGATATAGATGCAGACCATCGGTCCATAGAGCGCAATGACGTACAGGGTGAACAGCGTCGCCAGCACGTAGAACGTCCAGGGACGGCCGCCCCGGCTCGGCGCCAACGCACGCCGAGGCCGTTTCGTCCCCAGGTCGGCGTCAGCGGTCGGATCGTCGGTCACCGCGTCAGCTCCTTGCGAATGTCGACGGTGCGCAGGATCGCCACGACGAGCAGCAACACGATGACCGTCAGGATGGTGGCGCTGGCGGCCGCAGTCGGATACTGCAGCACGCCGATGTCTTCATAGAACGCCCCGACCACCGAGGCCGAGCCGCCGCCGGACATCACCTTCACGACAAAGAAATCACCCATCACGATCGAGACGACAAAGATCGACCCGAGGGCAATGCCGGTCTTGCAAAGCGGCAATACGATGAAGCGAACGATCTCGAAGCGCGAGGCACCGGCGTCACGCGCCGCCTCGATGGTGCGCTTGTCGATCCGGGCCATCGAATTGAAGATCGGCACGATCATGAAGATCGTCAGCTGGTGGACATAGGCGATCACGACCGCGAGGCCCGAGAACAGCAGCACCTCGAGCGGCTGGTCGATGACATGGGTCTTGAGCAGCGCGCTGTTGATCAGCCCTTCTTTGCCGAGCAGCGGTATCCACGAAATCATGCGGATGATGTTCGAGGTCCAGAACGGCACCGTGCAGATCAGGAAAAGCCCGAGCGCCAGCAGCGGGTTACGAACATGGAACACGAGGAAATAGGCGATCCAGAACCCGATCAGCAGCGAAAAGAACCAGGCAAACACCGAGAATTTCAAGGTCGCCCAATACAGCTGGTAGGTCAGCCCGGAGGTGAAGACCCCCTTGTAATTCTCGAGCGTGAAACTCGGAATGATACCGCCGAAGCCGTCGCTCTGCACGAAACTGGCGGCGACCACGCCGATGATCGGCACGATAAAGAACGGCACCAGAATGAGGATGAGGGGGAGGATCAGCAGCCAACCTGCGTTGCTCCCGCCTCCCTTGGCTTTGCTTTCCATCCGCTTTTCAAATCCACGCACGCCAAATCATCGAATGAAGCGCCCGGGACGGCGAGCGTCCCGGGCTTGCGCTACGCAAGCATCAGGCGACCTTGAAGTCGTTCCAGCGCTTGTTCATGTAGGCGGCCTCGTCCATCAGCGTGTTCCAGCACGAGATGTTCTTGACGCGCTCCAGGAAGGAGCCGCCGTCGCGGACGGTGCCGGCCTTTTCCATCGGAACGCCGTACGGGTCCTTGATCTCTTCCGGCGCCGGCTTGCCTTCGTACCAGAACGCCCATTCGGTCGGCGTCATCTGCTTCTTCGCCGTCGACGGAACCGGGCTGTAATAGCCGTAGCGGCTGACAAAGGCCCCCTGCCATCCCGAATAGTACCAGTTGATGTATTCGTAGGCCGCATCCAGCTTCTTGCCGCTGAGATGCTTCATCAGGCCGAGGCCGTTGCACCAGCCGCGATAACCTTCCTTGTCACCCTTCTTGTTGACGGGCGCATAGACGCACGGGATCTGCTTGACGCGCACGGCTGCGACGGCCGGCGACCACATCGACTGGATCACGACCTCGCCCGCCGCCATCAACTGCACCGACTGATCGAAGGTGGTCCAGGTGGCGCGGAAGTGACCTGACTTCTTGAGCTCGATCAGCTTCTCGATGGTGAAGTCGATCTCCTTCGTGGTCATGTTGCCTTTGTTGCCGTACTTGATCAGGTCGGCGCTCTCGAAGCAGAGCGCAGCATCCATGATACCGATCGCCGGCACGTCGAGGATCGCAGCCTTGCCCTTGTATTTGGGATTGAGCAGATCCTTCCATTCGGTGACGGGATGATCGACCAGATCGGGCCGGTAGCCGATCGAATCGGCGTTGTAGACTTGTGGCAAGAATGTCGCCCAATCGGTGACGCCATCATGCAGATCGGTCGCATTCGCGTCCTTGATGTACATCGCTTCATAGGGCGAGATGCCCTGACGCGGAATCTTGTGCCCGTCGAGCTCGCCCTTGGTGAAGATCGGCAGGAAGTTGTCGAACTCCTTGACCTTCTTGATGTTGATGCCCTGGATGACGCCGCGCTTGGCGGCGAGTTTTGCCTGCCAGCCCTCGAGATCCGGGATATCTACGCTGTTCGGCTGGGTGATGAAGCGATTGATCGCGGCAGACGTGTCGAGGTTCTGCATCGTGACCTTGAAGCCGAGATCCTTGGCAGCCTGGTCGCCGATCGCCTTCACCACGGAATAGGATACGCCGACATGCCGAAGCTCAATGTCCTTGATCTCCTGCGCCCAGATCACGGGCGCACCGATCACACTCGAACCGGCGGCAGCCCCGGCGACCGCCGCGGCTCCCTTCAGCACCTGTCGGCGAGAGGGCAGATGCCCTTTCGCAACGCTTCTCTTGCCTGATTTGTCGGTATCCCTGCCCATATCCAACTCCCCTGCAAACAATCCGATGGCGGTTGCGTTCATCTCAATTGGCAGGAACGCTAACAGCGAGGGGAGCCGGCAAGAAATGAGAAGTTCTCATTGAAAGAATAAGGCGCTCTAATGTGAATTTGCACAGATGCTGAGCGGTGACTGTCCGCATCTTGTTCACTTGAACGGCGGGCGATCTTCATATCCCGCGTGTGCAATTGACTACGCGCGGGAATTAACGCGGAGATACCGCGGCTTGGGACATTTGTCGACAAGCGCCTCGATCCGTACGGGCTGCATGTCGACTACTCAGCCGCCCTGCCCGTAACTCTCCCTTGCGGCCGCAGCGCTGACATAGCCGAGCCTGATGTCGCGCTCGACAAGCTCCCGCGCCCGCAAACGTGGTTCACCAAAGCCGCCGCCGCCGGACGTTTCGAGCCGGATGATGTCCCCGCGCTTCACCATCATGTTGGTGACTTTTGAGCGCAACACCTGCCTCTGGCCGTCGCGGATCAGATACAGCGCGCTTGGCGCCGCGGACCCGCCGCCCGCCAGTCCAAACGGACGAAACTTGAAACGATCGAGATTGGTCGAAAGCTGCGCCATCAGGCAATCGATCCGCCATTCGCGCCACAGGCCGAGCCCTCCGCGCCATTGGCCGGGACCACCAGTGTCGGTCAGCAATCCATAGCCCATGAACGTCACCGGCATGTCGCTTTCGATCATCTCCATCGGAATGTTCGAGTTGTTATGCATGCCAAACGACAACGCCGACGCGCCGTCGGAAACCGGCAGCGCGCCGATCCCGCCCACCTCGATCTCGACGAGAACGCGGCGGCCAAGCTCCGGGTCGATGGTCTGTAGCGTCACGACATAGGACACCGCATAATAGGCCGCCGGCATGCGTTCCGGCACCGCCTGATGCAGTGCGCCGAACAGCACCGTAGCCAGGCGGTGACCGATGGCGATCCGATGCACGACAGGCGCCGGCACGGCCGCGCTCACGCACAGGCCAGGCGGCGCAACGATCTTGACCGGACGATAGCATCCCGCATTCGCCGCGATGGGCACGTCGGCCGAGGCGATCAGCGCATAAAACACCGTCGAGCAGGTCGACGACAGCGTCGCGTTGCTCGGACCCATCACCTGCGGACTGCAGCCGGAGAGATCGACCGTGAGTTCGTCGCCTGCGACCGTCAGCCTCGCATGAATACGGATCGGCGTATCCGAAATCCCGTCGTCGTCGACATGATCCTCGAATTCGTAGGTGCCGTCGGGAATGCGGCCGATCACGGCCCGCATGGCCGCTTCGGAGCGATCGAGCAACTGGCGGGTGGCTGTTTCGAAACGCACCTCTCCGAGCTTTGCGGCAAGCCGCTCGAGGCTTGCCGCGCCGATGTCAAGCGAGGCGAGTTGCGACTGCAGGTCGCCCCACAGGATGTCCGGCTGACGAACATTCTGCAGGATGATGGCCCGGATCGGCTCATTGAGCTTGCCGTCTTCGACGATCTTCACCGGCGGAATTCGCAAGCCTTCCTGAAAGATCTCCGTCGCGCTCGAGCCGTAACTGCCCGGCGAGGAACCGCCGACGTCGAGATGATGACACAACGCGCCGACGAACCCGATGCGCCGGCCGTTGCGAAACACTGCCTTGTAGGCGACGATATCGGGCAGATGCTGGCCGCCGCAGTACGGATCGTTCGAAATGACGACGTCGCCAGGTCCCCAGTTCTCGGGTGGAATGTGACGGGCCAGGATCTCGGTGAGGAAGTAGCTCATCGAATTCAGATGGCTCGGAATGCGCGCCGCCTGCGCCACGTTCCATCCATCGCGATCGAAGATCGCGGTCGAGTAGTCGAGCAACTCCCGAACGATGGTCGAGCGGCTAGTGCGCCAGATGGTAACATCCATCTCCGCCGCAGCGGCGGTCAGGGCGTTGTATATGATCTCGAGTTCGATCGGTGAAATATCGACGTCTGCGCTCACGCTCATCCTTGCCTCCTCGCCACGAGGTGGCCGCTCTTGTCACGCTGGCAACTCCATCCCTCCATGAGGAGCACGCTGGTATAGGCCTCCTCGATAACGGCCGGCCCTTCGATTGCCGCACCCAGAAACACGTCGGCGCGATTCCACACTGCGACATCCCGCCAACCTCCGGAAAGCCAGATCCGTCGCTTGCCAACCGGCTTGCCGCCGTCGCGCGCATCCGCTCCCTTCGCAACAGGCTTGGGCAAGCGCCCAATCGCCGACGCGCGCAGCGACACGATCTCGACGGGCGAGCCCGGATTCGAATAGGAGAAATATTGACGATGAAGATCGTGAAAATCGGAGATCAGCAAAGCCAGCGCCGCCTCGTCGAGCTCGAGGGAGCGCAGCGGTACCGTCAGCTCGAACGCCTGCCCCTTGTAGTGCATGTCGGCCGAGAGTTCGATGTGACGGTCGTTCTCGGGGATCGCGTCGGCATCGAGCCTCGTCCGCGCATCGGCAACAAGGCTTTCGAGCAGCGGCGTGATCGCGCCGAGCTTTTCAGCCGTCGCATCGAGCACGCGCGAGCGGACGAGGTCATGAGTCAGGTCCGAATGAAGAATGCCGTAAGCCGAAAGCGTGCTGGCGTTCTCCGGGAATACGACGCGCCGGATCCCCGTTTCGTCAGCCACCTCGAGCGCGTGCAGACCGGCGGCGCCGCCGAACGCGATCATGGTGAATTCGCGGGGATCGACGCCCTTCTCGAACAGCGACAAGCGGATCGCGGCGCCGAGATTGGCATTGACCACGGCGAGCAACCCCTCCGCCGCGGGCTCGGTCGCGAGACTGAGGGGCCCGGCGACCTCGGCATCGATCACGCCGCGTGCCGCCTTACCGTCGAGGCGCATCCCGCCGCCCAAAAACTTCTCGCCGTCGATGCGGCCGAGCGTGACATTCGCATCCGTCACCGTCGCCCCGGTCCCGCCGCGACCATAGCAGGCGGGGCCCGGAGTGGAGCCGGCGCTCTCAGGCCCGACCGTCAGCCGCTGGCCCCGCTGCACTTTTGCGAGCGAGCCGCCACCGGCGCCGATGGCGCGGATTTCGACCATGGGAATGCGGACCGGCATGCGGTCAACCTCGCCCTGCATCACGACATTGACGCGGCCGTTGCGCACGACCGAAACGTCGAAACTGGTGCCGCCCATGTCGACGCCAATCAGATTGTCCTCGCCAAGGACCTTGCTCAGCAGCGCACAGGCCGCGCTGCCGCCCGACGGCCCCGAGAGCAGCAGCCGTACCGGCTCCAGCGCCGCGGTCCTGGCGGCGCAAACACCGCCATTCGATTGCACCAGCAGCAACCGCGGCCGGAAACCTTCCGTCTCCATGCGGTGCGAGAGCTTGTCGAGATATCCCGCAATGACCGGGATCAGAACCGCGTTGAGCACGGTGGTCGAGGTGCGCTCGTATTCGCGGATCTCCGCGCTCAAAGCGCTCGCGCAGGACACTTTCAGCGCGGGCCTCGTATTAGCAAGATATTCGGCGATCGCCTGTTCGTGCTGCGGGTTGAGGTAGGAATTCATCAGACAGACGGCGACGCTGACCGGGTCGATCCTGTCGATCGCGGCAGCGAGATTTTCCAGCGCCTCAGGCGTCAGCGGCACCTCGACACGGCCATTCGCCAATATTCTTTCGGCGACGCCGACGCGACAGTCGCGCGGGATGAGCGTCGGCGGTTGCTGCGGACTGAGGGCATAGACTTCGCGCCGGACGTGGCGGCCGATCTCGAGCACATCCTCAAAACCGGCCGTGGTCACGAGCACCGACTTGGGGAGCTTGCGTTCCAGGATCGCATTAGTGGCGATCGTCGTTCCGTGAAGCAGGAAGCCCACATCGGGAAGCGTGAAATTGTAGCGGGCCGCCGCCTCCTTGATTCCGGTCATCAGACCGATGGAAGGATCCTCCGGCGTCGTCGGCGTCTTGTAGCTGACGATCGCGCCCGTGCGGGCATCATAAATCTGCAGGTCAGTGAATGTGCCGCCGATATCGACACCGATCCTGACCGGCGCCACTTCGATCAACGCCACTAGAACTTCCCCAATCCCGATAGACCGTAGACTGCATCTGCGATCCTACACAGATCGGATCGCGACGCCAGCACGTGATCAAGGCGTTCTGCCGGGCTCATTGCCCAGTTTGCGAGCATTAGCGCGTGCATGACTGGCCCTCGCAGCGCGAGAGGAAGCCGGTGGCCGGTTGGTGCGAATATTGCAACAAACTCACGCAGAAGCTCACGCAAAGCCCGTCCCGGGATCAGAGGAGATGTTTGTGATGACGCCATGCCATCGGGTGCTAACAGCCATTGCTGCGTGCTGGCTTGGGACGGTCGCAACCGCCGACGCGCAACAGAAGATGACGATCACGATCGTGACCCAGCCCTTCGGTACACAGCCGCAGTTCACCAAAGTCGATCAGCCGCTGCTGCGCGACGGACTGAAGGCCAAATCGAACGGGCAGATCGACGTCAAGCTTTCGGCCTGGCCGGAGATGGGGCTCAATGGCCCCGAAGTGCTGCGTCTCATCCGCGCCGGGCAAGTCGACATCGGCGCGGCGCCGCTCTCGACCGTTTCCGGCGACGTGCCGTTCCTCGACGGCGTCGATCTCGCCGGCCTGCACCCCGACATCGAACAGGCGCGAAAAGCCGCGATCGCACTCGTCCCCCTGGCCAACAAGGAACTGGAAAAGTTCGGCAGCCAGATCGTCGCGATATATCCTTTCCCGGCGCAAGTGTTCTGGTGCCGCCAGCCGGTCTCCAGCCTTGCCGATCTCAAGGGCCGAAAGATCCGGACCTTCGGCGCCTCGCTCAATGACGTCGTTACCGCCGTCGGCGCCCAGCCGGTATCGATCGGTTTCCCCGAAGTCTACAGCGCGCTCGAACGCGGTGTCGCCGATTGCGCCGTGACAGGTACTGGTTCGGGCAATGCGGCGAAGTGGTACGAGGTGACGACCAGCATCTACAACCTGTCGGTCGGATGGGCGGTGGCGGCCTACTATGTCAATACGAACTGGTGGAACAAGCTCGACCAGCCGACACGTGACATGATCTCCGCAACGATGAAGGAGGTTGAGACGGCGCAGTGGAAGCTCGGCGCCGAGGCCACCCAGGACGGGCTCGACTGCAACGCCGGAAAGGCGGAAGGCTGCAAGATCCATACGCTCGTCAAGGAAAAGGCGATGAAGGTCGTGGAGGCGACCGAGGAAGACAAGGCGACCTTGAAGAAGATCGTGGAAATCACCGTCATCCCCGGATGGGTGAAACGCTGCGGCGCGCGCTGCGGCACGATCTACAATGACGTCATCGCACCGATTACGGGAGTGAAACTCACCGCGAACTGACGACCAGCAAAGGCGGAGAACCCGATGCGATGACAGATGCCGCGAACGAACGTGGATCCCGCATAGCCACGCGTGGAATGGAAATTCCACGCACCCTACGAAAAGCCGCGACCGCAATCGCGGCGTTAATGAACTACGTGGCGGGCTGGAATTTCATCTTCTGCGCTGCGTTCATCACCATCGATGTCATTTGCCGAAACTTCGGCGGCTTCTCCTCAAGCGCCACCACCGAGATCACCAGCTACATGCTGGCGTTCGGCCTGGCCTGGGGGCTCGCCCATGCGCTGGCGACGCGCTCCCACATTCGGATCGACGTGCTGGTCAATCGCCTGCCGATCGGCATTCGTCAGTATCTTCACGCATTCGCCCTGGTGCTTTTGACCGCCTTGTCGCTGTTTCTCGCTTGGTGCGCATGGCAGCTTGTCGGCGAAAGCATGCTGTTCAACGCCAAGGACACCAGTGCGCTGGCAATACCGCTCGTCCTGCCGCAGGGCCTGTGGGCGATCGGCGTCACGATGCTTGCGGTGTTTGCGGTCGTGCTGCTGCTGGAAATCGTGTGTCTGTTGATTGCTGGCGACGCCGCCGAGATCGACAAGCTGTTGGGGCCCCGCGGATATCAGGAAGAGACGCAGGAAGCGCTGGAGGCGGTCGGCCTAGCCCCTGCCCGAAGCGCCGATGGAAGGGACGCGTAACCGTGATTGCCATCATCTTCCTGCTCGTCATGCTCGGCCTCGCCATTTTTGCGGCCAGCCAGGGCGCGGCGGCGCTTCCGATCGGCGAGATCATGATGCTGGTCGGCCTGTTCCTCGTGTTCTTCGGATCGGGCGTGTATATCTCGGTGGTGCTTGGCGCGCTGGCGTTGCTGTCCGGGTTCATGTTCTCCGACCGGCCGTTCTGGCTGTTCCTGGGCCAGGTGATCTGGGCGCCGTCATCGAGCTTCGTGCTGGTGGCCGTACCGCTGTTCCTGCTGATGGGCGAGATCCTGTTGCGATCGGGTCTGTCAGAACAACTCTATCGCGCGCTCAATGTCTGGATGCGCCGCTGGCCGGGCGGTCTGTTGCATACGAACATCGCAGCCTGCGCGGTGTTCTCCGCGATTTCGGGGTCGAGCGTGGCAACGGCGGCCACCATGGGCTCGGTCGCCTTGCCCTACTTCGAGAAAAAGGCCTACAGCCAGCGCATGGTTTTGGGATCGCTGGCCGCCGGCGGCGCGCTGGGCAACTTGATACCGCCCGGCATCACTTTCATCGTCTACGGGCTAATGACAGAGACGTCGGTCGGCAAGATGTATATCGCCGCGATCGTGCCAAGTGTGCTCGTCTGCGCGCTGTTCTTTGTCGTCATCGTCATCCACGGCCTGCGTACGCCGACCAACGAAACGCTGCCACCGATTACCGCGCAGGAACGATGGCGAAGCATCATCGACCTCATGCCGACGGCGCTATTGATCCTGATCGTGCTCGGGACGATCTATGGCGGAATCGCGACGCCGACCGAAGCCGCCGCGCTCGGCGTGGTCGCGTCGCTCGTGTTTGCATTCATCGCCCGCAAACTCAGTTTCAAGCTGCTGAACGAGTCGGCAGAAGCGACCGCGCGCAATACCTCGATGCTCGGCCTGATCCTGTTCGGCGCCTACATGCTGAACTTCATCATGACGCAATTGCGGGTGCCGCAATCGCTGGCGGAAATTGTCAGCGTGCTGCCGCTGCCGGCCTGGGCGATCATGCTGGTCATCATCGGGTTCTATCTCGCGCTGGGCACCTTCATGGAGGGTTTCTCCATGATCATCACGACGATTCCGGTGGTGTTTCCGGTGGTGAAGAGCCTCGGCTATGACCCGATCTGGTTCGGCGTCATCGTTACCATGCTGATCGAGATCGCCATGATCAGCCCGCCGGACGGGACCGTCATGTATGTCCTGCAGGGTATGCGCCGCACGCCCGGGCCCATCACGGACGTTTTCAGCGGCGTAATGCCCTTCGTCGGCGTGTATATGCTGGCCGTTCTGATCCTGTTGCTGTTCCCGGGTCTCGCTCTTGTGCTTGTGCCCCGATAGCTCGATCAGTCGCAGAGCGCCGCACGTACGGCTGCTGCGTTCGCGGCAGACGCGTCCACCGGCGTAGCAACCCGGCGCGGGCGCACGACGCCCCCGGCAGGAGTATGGGGCTTCCCGATATCAATTCCGGATTTGCCTTGCGACGCTCTTCCAGCCGATAATTGAGCCGAGATGCACGGGCAAATCCCGGGAAGTTGGACACCGCCTTGACTCTTGCGACCAAATCCAACGAGCGGATCCTGGGGCTGCTGAGCGCAGCCGGCGTTTTCTGCATCTGGTCGGGCTTTCTTGTCTTCTCGAGGGCCGGCGTGCAATCCGGCCTGACCCCCTTCGATGTGACGGCCCTTCGATTCATGGTCGCCGGCACCCTGATTGTTCCGTTCGCGATGGCCTGGTGGCCGCGCCATCTGCCGCTGCACGCAACGCTGTCAATGTCGGTCTTTGGCCCCGGCGCGCTATATAGCGTTTTGATGTATTTCGGATTGAAGAATTCGTCGGCCGCCTACGGGGGAGTGTTCGCTAACGGTACGCTACCCATTTTCACCATCCTGATGGGCTTCTTTTTCGCGCGGCAGATTCCGTCCCGGCGGCAACTCATGGCCGTTCTCACCCTCGTGGTCGGCGCGGTTCTGATCGGCCTTCCGGGCCTGCGCACAGGCGGCAGCAGCGTGGTGACGGCCATCGCGCTCTTCCTCGCGGCATCGGCTGTGCTTTCGATTTATTTTCTGGGCGTGAAGCACTGGCAAGTCGAACCGCGCCAGGCTCTGGCCATGGTCAGCCTTCCGAACGCAATCCTTTTCCTGCCGATCTGGTTTTTCTTTCTCCCCTCCACCATCCACGATGCGGCATGGTCCACGGTGCTGCTTCAGGCCGCCTTCCAGGGCTTGGGACCCGGTTTCCTGGCGGTCATCCTGTTCTCGATCTCTGCGAGGGTTCTCGGGCCGACGCCCTCGGCTGGGCTGGCTGCGGCGGTACCGGCAAGCGCAACGCTGTTGGCGATACCGGTACTTGGGGAGATTCCAGCAGGCATCGAGTGGATCGGCATCGCAATCGTCACTGCTGGGCTCGTTCTGCTCCTCAGTGGCCAGTCCGAAACCAGGCCTGTCCAAGTAGCGATGATGAAAGGTCCAGAAATCTGATTCCTCGCTGGGCCATCAGCACGGAGTTCGCGCCTGGAAGACACTGGTCCCAACGGCGCGCCTATCAGGCTTTCGCGGGGGCAAACCTGGGCTGACTGGCGCCCTTTCCGTCCGACTGAATCGGAACAGCGCTCCATATTGTCGTCTGAGGCCGTTTCTCGAGGCGAAGCGGCACCCTCCTGGCTGGAGAATGCGTCAGCCACCGCACTTTGGAAGAAGGCTGGAGACATCTCGAACCACCTCGGGCATGACCTGCTCCGCCGTACGCTTGCCCGTCACCAGGCCTTCGACGTGGTGCTTTATCACCTCGATAATCTTCAGCGAATTGTCGCCCGGAAAGGATGTCCATTCCGTCAGCACCGGCAGTTGCTGGATGCTGGTCACATGGTTCGGGGCCTTTGCATAGAAGGCGCCCAGCAGGTCCGGCGTCTTCACGGCGATCTCGTTGCCGGGCATATATCCGGTCAAATTGACCATCGCGGTCTGGCCGACCGGCCCGGTGACGAACTTTACATATTGCCAGGCAGCCCTTTGGCGTTCGGCATCCTTCGAGAAGACCATGGCGACATTGCCTCCTGCGGGAAGACGCCCTTCGGTGGCGGCAAGCGGAAAGGCAACGGTCTTGAACTGGAATCGGCCGCCGATCTGCCGCTCGGCTGCCGCCACATAGGACGTAGAGTCCGCCAGGATCGCAATATTGCCGGCGACGAATGACTGCCGGGCTTGACCGAGGCCGAGATTCGGCATGCCCGACTTGCCAAAGCCTTCCAGCGTCTTCAGCGCCCACATGCCGTTTGCGTCGTCGAAGGCGATGCTGCACCCGTCAGGCTTGAGAATACGGCCGCCCTTGCTTGTCACCAGCGACTGAAACAGCCAGTTTCCGGTTTGCTCCCACTGATAGTAGAGGCCGGTCGTGCCGGTGCCCGCCTTCACCTCGACGTTCTTACCGAGAGCCAGCAGCTCTGGCCACGTTTTCGGAAGAGCGGATACATCGCTGCCGGCTTTGGCCAGCAGATCGGCATTGACGTAGAGCACCGGGGTCGAGACGGCGAATGGCAGCCCGTAGAGCTTGCCCTTGTGCTTTCCGAGTTCTGCAAGCGTCGGGTAATAGCCGAGTTCGGCGAGCCCGCCATCTCTGGCGACAAACCCATCCAGCGGCGCACCCAGTCCTCGATCAACGAACAGGCCGATCTGGTTGATCCCATTGAACGCCACATCGGGCAAGCGGCCGGTGATCTGGTCGCGCAGGATCTGCTGCGCGGCTTCCTCGTAGCTCGCGGCCGGATTGCGGAATTTCACCTTGATTTCCGGGTTCGCTTCGGTGAAGCGCCTGGCCAATTCCTGATGCAGCGCATTGAAGGTACCTGGAGTGGTGTAGAGCACGTCGAGCGTGACTTCCGCGCGCGCGGTGGTCACGCTGATGGCCATCAGGGCAGCGCCGGCAAGCGCCAAACCCAGCCGCGATATGATTTGATCAAGCACGGACGATCTCCATTTTGGGTTACTTAATGGTCGTTACGGCGAGGCCGTCAATGAACCGGCGCTGCGCGATCAGGAATGCGAGAAGGAGCGGAGCCACGATGATCACGGCACCGGCCATCAGCGGCCCGAGGAACTGCCCGGCCTCATCGTCGCGGAACAACAGGATGCCGAGCGCAGGCGTCGAAATCTCCGCGCTGCGCACCGCGATTAGCGGCCAGAACAGGTCGTTCCAATGGGCTACGACCGAGAAGATGCCAAAGGCGGCTAACGCCGGGACCGTCATGGGGATCATGATGCGCCAGATGATCTCGAACTCGCCAAGTCCGTCGAGCCGGGCTGCATGAATGATCTCGTCGGGTATGGATCGAAAGAACTGGCGCAGCAGGAAGACGCCGAAAGTAGAGATCGCCCACGGCAGGATCAGCGCGGCGTAGGTGTCCAGAAGCCCGAACAGGTGCAGCAAAACGAAGTGCGGAATGGCGAGCGCCTGGGCCGGCAGCAGCAGCGCGATAAGCACCGCCGAGAACAACGTGTCCCTGCCGTGAAAGCGCAGCTTCGCGAGCGCATAGGCACACGGAATGCAGACCAGCAGCTGCAGCGCAAAGATCGCCGCGCACACGAGCAGCCCGTTCAGCAGGAAGCGGAACATCGGCGCCGCCGTCAACGCGGTGCGGTAGTTCTCGATACCGTGAAAGGCCGTCGGCCAAAGATGGAAATCAGGCTGGAATATCTCTTCCGGCGGTTTGAGCGAGAGGCTCACCATCCAGACGAACGGCAGCAGCGCAAACGCCGCGGTGAGCATCAGAACGGCATGCCGGGCGGCCCGGCCGGCAAATCGCCGATATCGAACGCGGGCGATCATGAATAATGAACCCGCCGCTCGAGGAGTCTCGCCTGTGTCAGCGTGAGCAGCACGATGATGGCGAGATAGACCACGGTAAGCGCCGCGCCATACCCCATGCGCAGGAAATCGAAGCTCTCGGTGTAGAGCCGATGCAGCAGCACATCGGATGCGTAGTTCGGCCCGCCCTGGGTCAGGACGCGAACGCTGTCGAATACCTCGAAGGATCGTTTCGCCGTCAGGATGACGACGAACATCGTGATCGGTCCCAGCATCGGCAGCGTCACGAAGCGTAGGCGGTCCAGAATGCCGTCGGCGCCGTCGACGGCGGCTGCGTCGTAGAGTTGCTGCGGAACGGCCTTGAGGCCGGATACGAACAGCACCATCGCAAAGCCGAGGCCTTGCCATATGCCGATAAGAGCCAAGGCGAGTAACGCCGTACGCTCGTCGCGGAGCCAATTCACTCCCGATATCCCAATCGCGCCCAGAGCGCGGTTCACGAGGCCGATGGTCGGATGCAGCATGGAGCCCCATACGATCGCCATGGCCGACATCGTCGACATCACGGGAAGGAAGTGCGCGGCGCGGTAGAAGCCACGCAGGCCGGGACTGGCTTCAATGAGCAGGGCCACCATAAGGCCGAGCAGCACCGTGCCCGGCACCACGATGGCCGCGTAAACCAGCGTATTGGTCAATGCCTTCCAGAAAATGGGATCCGCGAACAGCGTCCTGAAATTCGCGATACCGATGAAATTGAAGGTAGATGACCCCAGTTGCCAGTCCGTCAGGGAAAAAAGCACCACGGCCGCCACCGGGCCGAACAGCAAGCCGATCAGGAGCAGCAATGCGGGCGATACGGCGAGCCAGCCAACGCCATGCTCGCCCGATTGCCTGGCAAAGCCGGGTTTCGCAACGATGCTGCGTGCGCAACCCCGATCGAGAGTTGTCACGCCGCGGCCTCCACCTGCTCGGCCCGGCGCAGTCGCATCCCGGCGCTGTCGAATTGCAGCAAGCACGCCGGCTCGAGTTGAAGGCCGACCGGACGGCCCGGTTCGGGACGCGGCCACTCCGGGTGGGTGCGCACGACGACGGTGCCGCGGTCATCGCCAAGCGCCACGTTCACAAATATATCTGAGCCGAGATTCTCGATGCTGGCGACGACGCCATTGAGCCTTCGATCCCCGGGTGCGGTTATCCCGATGGCCTCTGGACGAAACGCAAGGTGCGCCGTGTCGTCATGAACACCTGGCGGAAGTGACGCACCGAGAGAGGTCCAATCGGCGCAAGAGACCACATTGATCTTCGGGCTGCCGATCATCTCGGCTACCCGGAGTTCCTGTGGGTCGCGATAGAGCTGCTCCGGCTTGTCGACCTGAAGCAGTTCGCCCGATGTCATCACGGCGACGCGGTCCGACATCGTCATCGCCTCCGCCTGATCGTGGGTGACGTAGACGAAGGTCACGCCCAGACGGCGATGCAGTGCGGTGATTTCGGCGCGCATCTGCACCCGCAACTTGGCGTCGAGGTTGGACAGCGGCTCGTCCATCAAAAACACCGCGGGATGCCGCACCATCGCGCGGCCCAGCGCGACACGCTGGCGCTGGCCGCCGGATAGCTGGCCCGGCTTGCGGTGTAGCAGATGGGCGATGTCGAGCATGGAAGCTGCCTGCTCGACCTCAGCGCGGATCGTCGTTTCCACGCCGTTGCGTCCCGGCAATGCGCGGCCGACAAATGGCAGCCGTTGCGCAAAGCTCAGACGCCGCGTCCGCAGTGGCAAAGCCAGATTGTCGAACACGCTCAGATGCGGATAGAGCGCATAAGACTGGAACACCATGGCGACATCGCGCTCCTTGGGACGCTTGTCGTCCACGCAGCGGCCAGCCACCACGACCTCGCCGCTATCCTGCGCCTCAAGCCCGGCAATGATCCGCAACAAGGTCGACTTTCCGCATCCGGAGGGGCCGACCAGGGTCAGAAACTCGCCGCTGCGAATGCTCAGCGACACGTCCCTCACAACGGCGGTTTCGCCGTAGCTCTTCTCGATGCGGCGCAGTTCGATCTCAGCCATTGCGGCCTCCCGGCGCGGCCTGCAGCGGACGCCCATCCATTCCGGACGCGGGAAGCCCGAGATGCGCGAGAATGGTCGGCGCAATGTCAGTGATGCAGGAGGGCTCCTGCCTCGCAGCGCCAGGGCAAAAGCCCGCACCGTCGATCATCAGGAAGGGCGACTGCTCCCCTGCACCCAGGCCACCGTGCTGGCCGCTACCAAGAACATCCGCCTTGTTGCCGGCGCGCTCCGCGACGAGGCTGGTACCGACCACGCCGTAGGCGTTGGGTTCGTTGCTCGCGCGCATCGAGACCGCGAAAGCGAGGCCGTGGTCCCGCCTTTGCCCGACCGACGCCAGCCCGCTACCGTCAAAGACGGTCTCCGCCCATGCCTGATTGGCCAGGAAGTCGCCGACCAGCGACGTACGGGCACCGAAGTCAGGATGGACGTACAGCAAGGCCGAAGTGCCGTTCGAGGCGACAACCACGTCGGTCGATTCGAGGCTTTCCTTCAATCCGGCGGCGACGAGTTCTTCATCGATGTCGACGACGCCGGTAACCGTCTGGTGGCCATGATCCGATCCTATCAGCAGCAGAACATCGTCCTTGTCGTCGAGCGTCCCTACGGCATCCATGACGCGTCCGGCATTGCCGTCGGCCTCCGCCAACACCGCAAGATGACCTGGCGAGCCCATGGGCAAGGCGTGCTGCGTGGCGTCCGGCTCGCCCAGCCACAGGACCGCAAGCGCAGGCGGATTGGCCTCGGGCAGTATTGCTTCGCGGATGAAGCGCTCGGTCATCGCCCGGTCGCCTTCGACATCCAGCGTGACGCGAAGTTGCTCGTCCTCGGGAAGCGGCACCCGGTCGCGGCCGAATGATCCTGCACGATGATAGACCCGACCAAACCCGTCCGGATCGTGCGCGTAGGCCGCTCCCGGCGAAACGTTGCTGAAGATGATGGCGCCGCCGCTACCCGTCAACCGCTCCGCCAGGGTCGGCACGGCCAGCGAGCGACCGGTGACGCGCCGCTTATGCTGAAGGAAATCGGGACGGCCTGCATCGTGGCGAACCAGGCGCCCGTCTTCCATGAGCGCCATCGTATTGCCTTGCAGGCCGTGGCGCGCCGGATAACAACCGGTCGCCAAGCTCGCCGAGACCACCCGCGTGCAGGAGGGAAACACCGTGCGATGGGCAGCGAACTGTTCGGAGCGCGCGGCAAAGGCGGCAAGACGGGGCGTGGTCTCCGGCGTGACGAGATCACGGCGCAGACCATCGAGGATGACAAGTATAGCACGAGGCATGGTCAGGCTTTCACTTCATTGAGCAGGACCGAAAAAATATCGTAGTTGCGGAGCGGCCTTCCTGCCCCGCCTTCAACCCGTCCGGCCTTGAGCGGGTGCGAGAGGATGAACGGCACCACCTGCTCGGCGAACCCGCCGTGAGAGCGCAGCCGCTCTCCCGATAGCTGCGAGATATCGTGGTCGCTCGCATGGGCGCCGAGGGCGACGCCCGATCGCGCCACCACGGCGATGTCACCTTCGCGATCTTCAGGCAGTTCGAAACGCAGGCAGGCTTCCTCGCGAGTTGCCGCCATCCCGACTCCCGGGATCTTCTGAATGAACTGCAACACCTCCGCGACAGATGGCTCCGTTTGCTGCAGGTGAACACGAACAAAGCCGCCCAGGGCGCCATGGTGGCGTACGAAGGGATCGGTGATCGGGCAGATCACGCGGGCAGCGCCCGGACCGAAAGCCGCATCGAGCAGGTCGCCGAGATAGACGACGTTCGGCTCCCCGTCCGGTTGGGCCATGTCGCTCATGCCATGGTCGGCAACAATTCCGAGGCGGGCGCCGAGCGCGATCATCCTTGCCAGCCGTTCATCCACCGCGCGCATGAACGCGATCGCTTCGGGCGCAGCGGGTGCATGCTTGTGCTGCACATAATCGGAAAGCGACAGATACATGAGATCCGGCCGGCAGGTTTCGAGCAGGCGAATTCCGGAATCGAGCACGAACAAGGAAAGATCCGCGGAATACTGATCCGGTGCTCCCCGTCCTACCAACGCCCCGATCTCGGAAATTCCGTTCTCCGCGTCGGTCGCCTCATCGGCCTTCTCGGCAGAGAAAGCGATGCCGTCGAGTCCCTGCCCCAGCGCCTTGCGCAGCTTGTCCTTTGCGGTGACGGCGGCGACCCTGGCCCCCCCTTGCGAAAATGCCGACAGAATGGTCGGTGCGCGCACCGGGGTGGCATCCACCATCATGATTTCCGCACCCGTGTCACGGTCGAGATAGAAATTGCCGGAGACACCGTGAACCGCGGGCGATACACCGCAGACGATGGACACATTATTGGGGTTGGTGAATGTCGGCATGGCTGCGAGCGCGGAGGCGGCAAAGCCCTCGCGCCGCATCCGGTCGATGGCAGGAATTGCCCCGACCGCGCTGGCAGCCTCGAGATAGGCGGGATCGCAGCCGTCGAAACAGATGACCACGGTCGGATGTTTTGGCCACGCATAGGTGCGTCCGTTGACGCTTACGAGGGGTTCCTCCGCGCGACGGGACGCAGCATCGGTCAATGTTCGATCAAGCTTGTTCATGGGAAGACACATGTTTGAGGATTATTGTTGCATCGGTAAACCACGCCGCTACGCGCAGGAGGTTGCGGTCGCCGCCCCGCCGGCCAATGAGTTGAACGCCGATCGGCAGGCCGTTCGCGCCGCGCAGCAGCGGCAGCGACATGGTCGGCAGTCCGCACAGGCTCCAGGGCATGGACATGACGCCCGAGCCCGGGCCGTCTTCAAGACGTGTGGCTTCCCCCGGCGCGGAGAGCGTGATCAAGACATCATGATCGAGAAACAACCGCGCAGCGTGAGCCGATAGGCGGTCGGCCATAGCCTCGAGTTTGAGATAATCCATAGCGCTCAATTCGCGGCCGGCGATGATGCCTTGCTGCAGCGGCGCGCAGAAATTGCGGAACGTTTCCGGCGGCGAGAGGCCGAAGCGATACGCCAGATGTGCGTTCAGAAGGCCGTGCACGATCTCGATCGCCCTGTCGAAGTCAGAAGGCAGTTCGACGGCGGCCACTGTCGCAGGCAATCCGGCAACCAGGCGATCGAGGGCCTCCCGTGCAGCATCACTTGCCATCTCCCAGCCCGGCCCGCAGACCAGACCGAGCCTCGGCGGATGCGGGATTGCCTCGAGCTCGCCGAGCCGACCATCGAAGGCTCCGGCAAACAGCGCGAGGTCATCGACCGACCGGGCCAACAGGCCGATATGCGCCATGCGCGGCACGAGCACATTGGATCCCCGCATGCTCGTGAAGCCGAACGATGGTTTGAACGCAAACGCGCCGCAGAAGGACGCCGGCAGCGTCGTGGATGCCGTGTGCTGCGTGCCGAGCGCTAGCGGAACCATGTTGTCGACCACCGCCGCCGCAGATCCCGCCGACGACACGCCGGGCGAGCGCGACAGGTCCAAAGGGTTATGGGTCGGACTGGGATGATACATCCCGAATTCGGACGTGCTGGTCTTGCCGATGATGAGCGCCCCGGCTCCGAGCAGCACGCTTACCGCATCAGCGTCTTCGGTTGGCCTGCGTCCACGCAAACTTGCGCTGCCGTATTCGGACGGCATGTCGCTGGTATCGAACACGTCCTTTACGCCGACCGGCAAGCCATGCAGCGGGGTGAGTGGAAATCCCGCGGCCTGCCACTTGTCCGCCTGCCACGCGCGTTCGCGCGCCAGATCGGCATCGAGGAAACTCCAGGCCTTCACCTCGGGTTCGCGCGCGGCAATGCGCTCCAGGCAGGCTTCCATCACCGATGCCGCCGTCAGCCGACGATCGCGGATCGCCCTGACGATGGTGCGGGCCGGCAATTCGGTCAATGGCTTGCTGTACAGAGCAAGCTCCAGGGCACCTGATATCACGTTCATGGGGAGACGGCCTCCGTGGTCCGCGCGGGCCTGCGCGTTACGCAACTGCGAAGGCTTGCGGCGAGCGCCTGGGCATGCGGCAACAAGCCATCGCGAAACAGCAGGACGCAAAGAACAAAGACGACGCCCTGAATTGCCACGATCCAGGCACCGAAGGGCGACAGAAAATGCTGCATCGTCACCAGCACGGTGGCGCCGACGAGCGGCCCGGCAAATGTGCCGATGCCACCGATCAACGCCATCAGCACGGCTTCGCCTGAAAGATGCCAATGCACGCCGGACAAGGTGGCCAACTGGAACACGACGGCACTCATGGCGCCGGCGACGCCGGCGCAGAGCGCCGCGACGCCGAATGCAGCGAGCTTGTAGGCGTCGACATTGTGCCCCAGCGACAGGGCCCGGCGTTCATTATCGCGAATCGCGATCAGCATCATCCCGAACGGGGAATTGATCAGACGGCGAAGGCCGAACAGCACGCCGAGCATGGCTGCGGCGCAGAGCCAGTAAACGTTGGTGTCGTTGCGAAGGTCAATCAACCCCAGCAACATGCCGCGGGGAACTGACTGAATGCCATCCTCGCCATGGGTGAAGCTGGCCTGCACATAGACGAAATAGACCATCTGCGCGATCGCCAGCGTGATCATCGCCTGATAGATGCCCCGGCGCCTGATCGCAAAGATGCCCATGACGAGCCCCAGAACGAGCGCCGCCGCTATCCCGACGCCGATCGCGGCTTCCGGCGGCAACGCCCACTCCCTTGCCGCATGCGCTGTGAAATAGGCCGCCGTGCCGAATAGCGCCGCCTGACCAAAGGACATGATGCCGGCATAGCCCAGCAGGAAATTGAATGAAGCGGCGAAGATGGTGAAGCAGAAGATCTTCATCAGATAGACGGGATAAAGCAGCATCGGCAGCGCGAATAGCGCGACGACGGCGGCCAGCACCGGCACCATGCCGGTCAGGCGTTTGGCGGCGGTTGCCTTATCTGCGGGCTCGATCCATGGCAGCCGCGCCGCCAGGAATTCATGGGATCGGACCACCGAAATGCCAAACAACCCCTGCGGCCGCAGCAACAGCACGAGGCACATGAAGGCGAAGACGATGAAGCTTGCCGCCTGCGGGACCAGCGCTTGCGTCAGGCTTTCGATCATCGCGAGCGCGTAGCTCGAGACGATGGTTCCGCCGATCGAACCCATGCCGCCGATGACGATGATTGCAAACACGACGAGCAGGATGTCCGAGCCCATCAGCGGTGAGACCTGGTAGATCGGCGCCGCCAGCGCGCCTGCCAATCCCGCCAAGGCGGCGCCGAGGGCAAAAGTGGCAGCGAAAACATGAGGCACGCCGACGCCGAGCGCCTCAGCCGTTGCTGCATTTTCGGACGAGGCGCGCAGGACCGAGCCAAGCCGCGTGCGCGCAATCGCGATCCATACGATCACGCATACGACCAGCGCTACGGCGACGACCCAAAGCCGATAGGCCGGAAAATACAGGAAGCCAAGATCCAGCCCGCCGGATAGCCAATCCGGCGCGGCGTAGGGTAGTCCGGTCGAACCGAAATAGGCCTGGAAACCTCCCTGAACGACCATCGCCGCGCCGAACGTCAGCATGAATCCGTACAGCGGATCGAGGCCGTAGGTTCGACGCAACAACAAGCGTTCGAGCATCATGCCGAAAAGAGCTACGCAGACCGGCGCAAAAACCAGCCCTCCGAAATAGCCCAATCCGAGGTATCGCGAACCGGCCCATGCAGCAAAGGCGCCCATCATGTAGAGCACGCCATGCGTCATGTTGAGGATGTTGAGAAGGCCGAAGATCAGCGCCAGTCCGAGACTGAGCAGCGCGTAGAACGAGCCGTTGACGAGGCCTATCGTCAGGTAGCCGAGGATGAGGTCCATCATGCGGGAATCACAGCGCCATACGTTCGAGAAGCCGAGCCTTGACGTGCTCGTCGCCGCGGGTTTGGAGGTCGTCCACAACAGCACCGTTTTCGATCGCCACCACCCGGTCTGCGAGATGCAGGACGAAGTCGAGATTCTGTTCCACAAGCAGGATCGTGTAGCCGCGGCGCTTGAGTTCGATCAGCACCTGCTCGATCTGCCTGACGACCACCGGTGCCAACCCCTCGGTGGGTTCGTCCAGAAGAAGCGTCTGCGCGCCCGTGCGCAGGATCCGGGCGATGGCGAGCATTTGCTGCTCGCCGCCGCTGAGCTGGTCGCCGTAGTGGCGTCCCCTGGTACGAAGATTGGGGAACAGCGTGAAGATATCGGCCCTGGCCATGCCCGCGGCGCAAACGGCCGGAGGAAGCGCAAGATTCTCCTCCACGGTCAGGCTGGAGAAGATCGCCCGCTCCTCGGGACAATAGCCGATGCCGAACCGGGTGCGCTCATAAGGGCGCATGCCGCTGGCTTCGCGCCCGGACAGGACAATGCTGCCGGTTTGTCGCGGCAGCAGACCCATGATGGCGCGAAGCACGGTGGTCTTGCCGGCGCCATTGCGACCGACCAGACAGGTCACCTCGCCCCTTCGCACCGCGAAGCTGACGCCGAACAGCGCCTGGGAGTCGCCATACCACGCCTGGACATGCGAGAGGCGCAGCGAAATCGCATCAGGCACCACGCTCGGCCCCGATATAGGCGCTGATCACGCGCGGGTCGCGCGCGACTCCGTCATAGCTGCCCTCGCAGAGGACCGAGCCTTCCGCGAGCACCGTGACCTTCGCCGCCAGGCTTTTCACGACCTGCAGATTGTGCTCGACGAGAAGGACGCCACAGCCAGCAGCAACCGTCTTGATCAGGGCTGCGACGGGTGCGATGTCTTCGCGGGCCAGACCCGCGGTCGGCTCGTCGAGCAGCAGGAATTTCGGCGCGATCGCGATCGTCGTAACGATCTCAAGCAGTCGCCGGCGACCATAGGACAGATCGGCGGCCCGCCGTTCGCTCTCGTCCGTCAGCCCGCCTTGATCGAGAAGGTGCCGGACCCTTGCTTCGGTTTCGTCCCGCCGCGAACGGCCGCGCAGCAGCTGCAGGCCGCGCACGTCCAGCGCCAGTGCGGTGCGGACATTATCGGCAACGGAGAGATTCGGGAAAATCGAGCATATCTGAAACGAGCGGGCGAGTCCGAGCCGTGCAAGGCGGTTCGGTGCCGCCCCGGTCACATCCGCACCGTTGAGACGAACATGGCCGGCGGTTGGCTTTGTAAAGCCGCTGATCACGTTGAATAGCGTGGTCTTGCCGGCCCCGTTCGGCCCGATCACCGCATGGATCGACCTGGCGTCGAGATCAATCGAGACGCCGCGAAGCGCCTCGAAATCACCGAAGCGAACCTTCAGGTCACGGGCGGTCAGCAGCGATGTTGCGACGTCGTATTTTCGAGCGGCCGAAGCAATCGGCGCGGCCGCCCGCCCTGGACGATCAAGAAGAAGCATTGTCATCGAACGCCCGGAGCGGCGCAGCCCGCGGTATCGAGCGAGCGAAAGGCGGTGTCAGCCTGGACCGTGGCGATGCGCTCGTAATAGTCCCACGGCGCCTTGCTCTCGGCCGGGGGCTTCACCCGATAGACACCGAGATCGTAGATGACACGGCCGTTTTCCTGGATACGGACCTGCCGGCCGAATTTATCGACGGGCAGCTTTCGCATCTCCGTGTTCACGACAGCTGCATCGTCAGTCTTCGCTGCACCGGCAGCCTTGATGTAGTGCCGCACGCTGGTATAGACGCCGGCCTGCTCACGGGTAGGCATGCGGCCATGGGCCTTGAAAAAGCGCTCTGCGAAGGAACGAGTCCCATCGGTATCGTTCCAGTAGAAGCCGGTGGTGATGATCAGGCCCTGCGCCGCTTCAAGGCCAACGCTATTGATGTCGGTAACGAAGGCGTGGAGCGCCGCGACGCGCTGGCCGCCGCGCATGATCCCGAACTGGCCGGCCTGCTTGATGGCGTTGACAGTGTCGGCACCGGCACTCGCCAGTGCAACGACCTGCGCCTGCGAGGATTTCGCGCGCAGCAGCAGTGCGGAGAAATCGGCCGTGCTCAACGGGTGGCGGGCGCTTCCGGCTACCTTGCCTCCACGTTCCTCGACGACGCGCGCGGCGTCCTTTTCGAGATCGTGGCCGAAAGCATAGTCAGCCGTGAGAAAATACCAGGACTTCAGGTCCTGCTGCATCAGGGCGACACCGGTCCCGCGCGCCAGCGCGTAGGTGTCATCCGTCCAGTGAGTGGCAAACGGCGAGCAGCGCCCCCCGGTGATCTCCACGCTGGCGGCGCCCGATATCATCAGGGAACGCTTTTTCTCGTTGGCAATCGCCATCAACCCGAAGACCACGCCGGAATGCGGCAGGTCGGCGATAACGTCGACGCCGCGCCGGTCGAACCATTCACGGGCAATCGCCGACGCCACGTCGGGCTTGTTCTGATGGTCGGCCGTGATGATCTCGATGGGGACGCCGCTGGCGTTTCCGCCCGAATCCTCGACCGCCATCCGGGCCGCCAGGATCGATCCGGGCCCGCCGACATCGGCGACAACGCCGCTTTGATCGCCCATCACACCGATGATGATCTTGTTGTCGGAAAATTGCGCGAGGGAGGGCGTTGCCCCTCCGCATAGCAGTAGTGACGCGATGATCAGCCGACGCACGGGTTTTCTCCTGTTTCCAAGCTCGGCGGACTGATAGAGGCACCACGTAACACATTTGTGACATCGAAGGTACATTTGGACGCTTGTGGACAAGCATGAAGATTTGCCATTCGGACCTGGAAACGGGCAAACAGCGCATTCCTGAAGCTGATCGGAGGATCGGGTGTGCTGATTCGAGGCCCGCAAATGGCACTAAACGAAGGCGAAACCGGCGATGGCCGGGCCGACGCCGCCTTGGTGGCCAAAATCTGCTGGTACTATTTCAGAGAGGGCCAAACGCAGGATGCGATCGCGCAGCGGCTGAAGATGACCCGCAAGCGCGTCAACCGGATCCTCGGTGACGCCCGGGAAAGCGGCTTCGTTCAAATCACGATTGCCGATCCGGCGGGCCAACGCACCGAGCTTGAAGAAGCGCTCATCCACAAATTTAGTCTGCGTCACGCGATCGTGGTCCCGGTCCCGATGGGCAGCACCGAGGTGCGTTCTTTCATCGGCGCCGCCGCCGCACGATACGTCGCCGAGTGCCTTCCGCCGTCGGGTTCACTGGGAATCACCTGGGGCGGCACCATCAATGCCGCGGCTCAAAACCTGCCGCAGCGATCTGGCGACGGCACCCGCGTGGTGCTGTTGACCGGAGGGCTGGCCGAAAGCGCGCCGATCAATCCGTATGACAATGCAACCATGATTGCCCGGGCGCTCGGCGCGCGATGCTATTATCTGACCGCGCCGATGTACGCCGAGACTGCCGAGCTGAGGGATATCCTGATCGCGAGCGAGCCGGTTCGATCGGTGCTCGCCATGGTGCCCTCCCTCGACGTCGCCTTGTTGAGCGCGATCGACCTCTCCGAACAATCAAAGGCGCTCGAATACGACGTCATTTCCCGCGAAAGCTGGACCTCGCTGCTGAAAGCCGGCGCGGTCGGGGATATTTGCGGTCACTACCTCGATTCGTCAGGCAAGCCGCTTCACCATCCGCTGGTGCAGCGGACGATCCATCCGCCGATCGACCACGTGCTTCAGATCAGACATCGGATTCTCGCCGCCGGCGGCGAGCACAAGGTTCCGATTATTCGCGCCGGCCTGTTGGCTGGATTTGCCCAAGTGCTGGTCACCGATGAAGCGGCCGCATCCAAACTGCTGGATTGAGGTTTGCTTCACGACGGCAGCGAATAGGTTTTGATATTGGTGAAGCACTTCATGGCCTCCAGCACGCCCTCTTTGTGGCCGAGGCCGGAATCCTTGATGCCGCCGAACGGCGTCAGCTCGGTCCGATATCCCGGAACCTCCCACACATTGACGCAGCCGACGTCGAGGCCATCGACAAAGCGGGTGATGGTGTCGAGTCTGTTGGTGCACAATCCGGCCGAGAGACCGAAGGCCGTCGAATTCGCCATGGAGATAATCTGTTCGACGTCATCCGGGCAGCGAATGATCGGCAGGACAGGACCAAAGGTCTCTTCACGCACCAGCTCGCAATCGGCCGCAACATGGTCGAGCATCGTTGGCGGGTAAAGCGCGCCTTTGGGCGTATTGCCGAGCAGCAGGCGGGCGCCGCCTTCAATTGCGGCTTTGACGCGTCCGGCAATGGTCGACGCCGCCCTCGCGTTGATAACCGTCCCCACATCCGTGTCGGGATCCATCGGATCTCCGGTCTTGAGACGCTTCATCAGAGAGAGAGTCGCTTCGGCAAAGCGATCGGCGACATCCTCGATGACCAAAACCCGCTTGACGGCGGTACAGCGTTGTCCGGAATTTTTCGTCGCGCCCTGCACCGCCAATCGGGCTGCGCGGTCGAGATCGGCGTCGCCCATGACGATCAGGGGATCATTCCCGCCAAGCTCGAGCACCAGCCTTCTGTATCCCACCCGCTCGGCAATCTTCTTTCCGGCACCCACCGATCCCGTAAACGTCACCAGGTCGATGTCCGGGTCATTGATCATCGCGTCTCCGAGCGAACGCGGTTCACCAGTGACCACCGACAACATTTCCGGCGGCAGTCCCGCCTCATAAAGCAGTTCGGCAAGCGCAAGCGCGGTCAAAGGGGTCGCCTCGGCCGGCTTAAGCACGACCCTGTTGTTTGTCGCAATCGCCGGAGCGAGCTTGTGGCTGACGAGGTTCAGGGGATGATTGAAGGGGGTAATCGCCGAAATGACGCCAAGGAGCGGCGTCCTGGTTGCGAAGATGCGCCTGCTCTGCGCGCTCCCCCCGATATCGCCCGCGTACATCGCACCATCGTCCTGGAGCACGGCCTGCGATGCGAATGACCAGACATCCCTGGCCCGCGCCGTTTCATGCAGCGAGTCTTTCAGGCATAGCCCGCTCTCCGACGTGATGAGATGCGCGAGCTGATCCCGGTTTGCTTCGATTGCCTGGGCTGTAGCGAACAGGATCCGCGCCCGTTCACGCCTTGTGAGCCTGGAACGAAATCCCCGGGCGATCGCGAAGGCGCGCCGAACTTGATCGGGACGCGCCTGCGGCACTGCGGCGATGACCTCACCAGTAAACGGATTGCGAACGTCGATCCTCGAATCCGCAAAGACATCCGCTCCAGCGATCTTCATTGGATGAAATGGAGGGGTCGAATCCAGCATCGCCGGGCTCCACGCAGTGTTCTGTTCCGATCTCAGGTTTCCGGGCGCGCAGACACTCACAGCGATCGGGTCCTTTGGCCAGCATGCCAGATCGCGATGGTGACACCGACGATGATGAGGACACAGGCGAGCAAGACGCGGGCCGTTGGAGCCTGCTGTTGCAACACGGCGGCCGCAACCAGTGCGACGACCGGGATCAGCACGAGGCTCTGGGATGCGATCTGCGTGGAAACGGAACTGAGCGCGCGATACCAGGCGACGAACGCCAACCCAGTCGCTACGATGCAGTTGAATGCAATAGGCCAGGCCAGAATTGGCAATTGCGTCCACTCAAGCCGACGTTCCAGCAGCAGCGAAGCAACGATGACGACGACGCCCGAGGTCGCCAACTGAAAGATGGTCCGGCTCCACACGTCGCCGTCGCCGGGAGCGCGTTTGTGGACCCATGTTCCGAGCGCCCAGCTGAACGCCGCCATCGAAAGCAATGCGACGCCCAGGATCCCATGGGATGTCGCCACCGGCGCAGCACCCGAGGCCAGCAGCCCGAGACCAAGCATGCCACAGGTCAGCGCGATAACATCGAGCAGCGATTGCTTCTGCCGGTCGATCGCCCATTCAATCACAACGAGCCACAGCGGCATCGTATAGAAAATCAGGGCGCTGGTGCCCACGTCGAGATACTGCAAGCCCGCCAGGCTAAGGCCGAGGCCTCCAGCCATCTGCAGTAGACCCACCGCAACCAGCCTGCCCTTCCCGTCACAACCGAGCCGGAGCCGGTATCCAAGGCACAGCCGCGCAGCTCCGATCGCGATGGCGCCGCCCAGCAAACGGATGCCGGTAAACAACAGCGGCGGCGAAGAATGCAGGGCATCCTTGATCACAAGCCAATTTGTGCCCCAGATGACGACGACGAACGAAAGGCAAAGAAGCCCGATCACATTGACCGCTGACGTCTTCACCGGACCGCTCCTGCCGGCACCGCCTGCAGATCGCCGCCCGAGGGCCGGCTTACTGCGATCTGGAACGCGCGCTTGTTCTCCTCTGGGGTATGCTGGGACGTAACCCGGGGAAGCGAACGCGAATGGGATTGATTGACCTTGCACAACAGGAAGTGCGGCCCTTCGCTCGCCAAGCTTCGCGCAACAGCGTCATCCAATTCGGCTTTGGTTACGCACCGGCTGACCGCGCGGTATCCACAGGCTGCGGCAACGGCTTCCAGCGACGAGGTCACCGAGGTGGATTCCTGCTTCCCGGTTGAAACGTAACCTTCGTTATCGAGCACGATATGCAGGAAATTCCGGGGAGCAGCGTAGCCGATTGTGGACAACACGCCCATATGCATCAGCACGGCGCCGTCGCCATCCAGCGCAACCACGCGGCGCGATGGATGCGCGAGCGCGACGCCTGCAGCGACCGCGCTGCAATGGCCCAACGATCCCTGCATGTAGAAATTCTCCGGACGGTCGCTCACGCGAAATAGCTCGCGGGAAATGAACCCGGTCGTTGAAACAACGAGATCGCTAGTTCGCAGGGCTTCGCTAACGATCTCCAGAGCACTTCCGACGCTGAGTGGATAGCCGTCCACTTGCAGTTCGCGGTCGCCAACGACGCCGAGGCCCGCCGACAGCTGACCTTTCCGGACCAGGACCGCAAACGAGACCGATCGCCCGAATGCCTCTTCGGCCTTCAGGAGGGCCGCCATGAACCCCTGCGGCGTCCCGTCGAACTCGCTCCACGGAATTGCCAATTGATCGAGCAATGCATGGGTATTTGCACCCATGATGCGATGCTGCGGCTCGTCCTCGGCTTCGTCGGTATGTCCCCGCACGGAAATCAGAAGCAGCGTCGGAATACAGTTGATCTGGACCAGCGATGTCAGCGGATTGATGATGTTTCCCAGCCCGGAATTCTGCAGGGCCACGACGCTTCGTCGTCCCGCCAGTGCCGCGCCGACGGCGAATGACAACGCGCTGCCCTCGCTCGCCGCCGGGACCGATGCGATATCGTTGTCCAAGGATACCTGCTGGAAAAGATCGGCGAAATTTGAGCAAGGCACCCCGGAAAAAAAACCATATTTCTGCTGTTTCAGAAGACTCAGGAGTGTCGATGTCGACATGGTCATTTCAGCTTCTCCCCGAAGGCAATATTGTGCTTCCAGCGCCAGACAAGGCGCAGCGTTTGCTGCCGTCGGCATCGACGGCAGCAGGATCGGGCAGGACGCTTTCGACCAGCGATGCTGCCTGTATGTAGTTCTCGTTCAGTTGGGGTTGCCGGCGAGCTTTCGCGCCGTGATGAGGCTCCGGTTGCAGATCGACTTGCGATAGTCGACGTGTGCAAAGCCCGCGCCTTCCATCAGGGAGCGCATGTCTTCGAAACTGTAGCAGCAGCCCTCATAGCCGGTCGTCAGCAGCACCGAATATTCCGCCTCCGCGACCGGTGCAGAACGCCCGCCGCGGTCGTCGGGGTGGCAGCTGTAAACCGCCACCCGGCCGCCGGGCAGCAAACTTTGATAGGATTTTTCCAGCAACAGCTGCACCTTTTCCGGTCCCCAATTGTGAAGGACATGCGAATAGAGGTGAAGAGAAGCGGTCTGCGGAAACGGATCGACAAACATATCCCCGGCAATCACCCGCGCTCTCGGCTCGGTCAGCTTACGTTCGGCAAGGCATTGCATGGCAAGTTGGTCGACCGGGGGACGCTCGAATATCGTCGCCGACAGATTGGGATACCGGTTGATCAGGTGCGCTGAATAGACCCCGGATCCACCCCCCACATCCAGAACGGCCGTGTCATGCGCGCAATCGAGCAGGCGCGCCAGATCGGGAGCAAAAATCCGCCCGCGCTCCTCCATGCCTTGCGTATTCAGATCGGCGAAATCGTCCGTTTGCATGAGCGCGTCCCAGTTGGTCGTGTCGCCACGCTCGACGTGCCACGTGTCAGGCGCCCCTTTGCGCAATACGTCGTAGATCTCCCGGACCGACGATTTGTACTTCATGGTGGCAATGTAGGAGGAAACGTTCTCGCTCGAGCTGCGGCTCAGGTACCGCCGCGCGGACGCCGTAACGAGAAGCTTGCCATCGACGTTGGCGAGCAGCCCCCAGGACTCGAAGAGCCTGATCATCGTTCGTGTCGGCCGCTCCTTGATCTGAAAATGCAGGCGCAGCTCTGCTTCGGTGGTAGGGGTCGCATCGAGATAGGTGAATAGATCAAGCCACGAGACCGCCGCGATATAAAGGTCGGCCGCATAGGAACTATCGCGCCATCGGATCACCTGCGCGATGTCGGGTTCAGGCAGCTGATTTGGGATTGACGCAGCGAGTGTCGATTGAAGCATGGCATGATCTCCTGGTTGGGAACGTTTCTATCGGGATGCTCTTGTATGGAGGGCGTGACGATCACGCCTTCGCGTGACCATTTCCATTGTGCGTCGGCAAGTATCGCTCCTCCGCGGCAGCGAGTTCACCGTACCGCAACAGCCCAAACACTTCGTCGAGCGTAGCGACGTCACCTTCGATGCCGGCGATGCTTTCCTCGGCAAGAATGCGGCCGCAAATGTCACTCATCCCGGCGATGGCCGCGCGCATCGAATGGTTGGCCCAGATCACTGTCGAGATACCGGCTTCGCGATAGGCGGAAACGGGCGTTCGATAGTATTTGGTGGGGACGATCACGACAGGAAGCCGGTTCTGCCAGGCGGCGGCGAAATCGAGAATTTCGTCCGCCACGCTCTTGCGCGAATGGATCAGGATGGCGTCGGCTCCTGCATCGGCATAGGCATGGGCGCGCGCGAGCGCCTCGTCCATTCCGTGGCCGGCGATCAGCGCCTCGATCCGCGCGATGAGCAACAGATCATCGCCGACCGTGTCTTTTACGGCACGCAGCCGGCCGGAGAATTCGTCGGTATCGGCCAACGGATGCCGATCGCCGACGAACGAATTCATCTTGGGAAAACCCTTGTCTTCCAGTGCGACACCTGCAGCGCCCCGCTGCTGCAGCTTGCGCGCGAGAAGGCGTGCATTGTTGAAATTGCCGAAGCCGCTATCGCCGTCGACAAGCACCGGAAGATCGGTCGAGTCCACCATGCGCTCGACGACATCGACGAGTTCGGTCCAGGAGGCTTCATTGGCGTCGCGGTAGCCGAGCGAACAAGAAATGGAAAGGCCGGACGCCCAGAGCCCCTTGAACCCGGCCCGCTCGGCGATGGCGCCCGACAGACCGTCGTGGGCTTCCATCAGGAAAGCGAGATCGTGATTGCAGGCTATCTGATTACGCAGCTTGTCCACTGCGCGCGAAGCGGCGTGGTGAGATCGTTCTTTGACGACGACTGATTGTTCTGGCGATTGCATGCCCAACTCCTCGAGTTTCTGTCCGCATCAACAGCGTTGGCAACCACCAAAAGTTGTCATAAATCGCTACATGACGTCAATATCTAATTCTAGTTGGCATACGAAAATATCTAACTTTGGTTGATTTCAACAAGGAGGCGTTGAGATGCGGACCTTCCGCCGCGCATCGACTTTTTTATTAATTCTTGCACAACCAGTGAGGGATTCGTTTTCCATCTCTCGCATTCGAAGAATGCATCGGCTGCGGCGGCCTAACGCGACAGCGGAAACGCCGTCACCAGAGCGTGAAGTCAGTCGTCGATGGAATTTTGATGTGCCGTCGAGCAAGTGTGGCTAAGATGACGCTACTCTGCCAAACAATAAACGCTTGATGGACGACTTTGCTCCGGGTTGACTGTGAGGGGTCGCATGCAAACTATCGTTATGGACGACCGCGGTCACGCATGGGACGCGCGATCCCCGGTCCTGCGAAGCCTGTTACACTGCTCAATTCCCGACTTCGATTCCCTGACCTATCTGATCGGAAATCTCGGCTTCGTGGCTGTAACGAAAATCGCACCCAACGCTGCGCGCATCCGGTTTCAGCCCGAAACGGCTTCGCAGGCAAGCGTCGCCGCCGCCCTTTATTTCCTCGCTGACATGGGGATCGAACGCACGGTGATTTCCCACCCGGACCAGTTTGCCGAGAAAATGTTTCCGAGTCTGGCGCAGACGATCGCCTACATTGCCGAGCAGGTTACCACGAACTATCAGCCGATTTTCCCGGTGCTCACAAGCATAGAGCAGCCGCTCGACATGCATGCGAACTCCGACGAGGCGCTTTCGTCGCTATTTGCGCGATGGATCGATTCGAGGCAGGCCTACGATTCAACGACGCTGGCCAGCTTGCTGCCCGAGTCGCTGCGCGCCCGCTTCATACTCGTCGAGCCCGTGAACGAGCGCCTGACCATTACCGATGTCGGCTCCGGCTTCGAGATCTTCGGCGAGACCTGGCAGAAGAACGCGCGAGGCCTGCCGATCGAAGAAACACCGGACTACGATTACGGCCTATGGGTGCAAGGAATTTACCGCCGTGTCGCGGAGACATGGCAACCGCGCCTGGATGAGGTGGACGCCACAATCAGACGGCCACACCGGAACGATCGGATCCACCTTCGCTATCGGCGTCTTATCGTGCCGTTCACATGCAAGAAGCACGGAGGAGCCTGCTTTCTTGGCGCCTCGGTCATTGACTTCAGGGAACAGAAATTCGCCTCGGATCGCCTGGCTATCGAAGAACTTTCGATGTGACATCGGGTTGTTCACGCCGGGCTTCTGGCGGCATCAGTGAGGGACGTTTTCAGCAATGCGGCCAGCTCCGGCGACCGGCACGTTGGCGCGATCCATTATCGCAGCGAGATCTGCGAGGAGTTCGTCAGGTTGCATCCAGCCCAGCGCGAGACGAATCTGGCCGAGCGGCGACGCCACAAGCTCGATGCAGCTATGCACGAGATTGGCGTATCCGACCCGTTCTGCCACGCCGCCCGCGACGACGGCATCGGCCATCACGCCGATCGTGAAATTGCTATTCCAGCGTGTGAACGCGTATGCGCGGGAAATTCGCGGCAGGATCGTTGCCAGATCCCTACCTCTGAAATCAGGCCGAAACCAGACGCCGCCGGAATAGACGACGCGCCCGGTAATTGTTTCGGCAACCGGTGTGGCGACTTCGCAACGATCTCCCCGCGCGAGCGCGGCTTCAGGATCGGCGTAGAACATCCGCATCGAACTGGCCTCTTCCTTAAGACAGGTCGACGGCCAGTCATAGAACCGCGCCGCTTGCGTTGCCACGATCTCCCCAAGCTTGTTCCGGCCGATCAGGACGAACGCCGTTTCCGGCGTAACGCCGCCCAGCTTCTCGTCAAATATGGGAACGAGTGGACGCCAGCTATCGGAGTTACTCCTGTTGGCGTCGATCAGTTCCTGCAACGTGCCAAATGACAATGTAACCCCACGATCCCTCGCGGCAGTGTCGGCCCACAGAAAGAACCGTCCAAGCAGGTCCACGGGACCGTGCTTGACCTTGAGGTGGGCAGGCAGGCGTCCCGAACTCGGAAGAGGTTCACGCATGGAGTATATGTTCCGCTGCTATCACATCGTGTGATTGAGCGTAATAATCCGCACACTTGTAACCTGCATGACATAATTGTAGTTGATATTGCCGTCCATGAGTTGATATGCCATTTTCATCCAAACAGTTGATTGTACCGAACTGGAATTCAACCAAGGTGATTGATGCCTTCTGAGCCTTCCGAGAAGAAATCGAAACCCCGTGCGCCGGCCAGGCGTGGCGATAAAATGCGTGTTTCTTCGAAGAAGCCGACGCATGTCGATGAGCATGTGGGAAAGCGGTTGCGTCTCAGGCGCAACCTGCTCGGCCTGAGCCAGGACGACCTGGCGCGGCGCATCGGCCTGACGTCTCAGCTCATTCAAAAATACGAGGCCGGCGAAACCAGGATCAGCGCATCAAGGCTCTACGGAATCGCCACGCAACTCGCAGTCCCGATCACGTGGTTCTTCGACGAGCTGGAAGGCAAGAGGCGGCCATCCGCCGAATCGAAGCAAGCCTCATCCAAGCAGGCCCTGTCGAAGCAAGCCTTGTCGAAGCAAGCCTTGGAGACTGCAGATTGGAGTGAACTCGTCACCAAGCGGGAGTCGCGTCAGCTCCTCGAACTCTACTTCGGTATCGCCGACGAACGCCTGCGCCGAAAGCTGATGGAAGTCGCGCAGCTCCTGAAGACAACTGAACCAGACTAGCGGCCAGCCAGCAGACCTCTCCACGGGATCGACCGCTGATCGCCATCGCTTCTCGTCGGTCGATTACTTGAGCGTTAGCAGAAAAGCGTGCTGGATGCGCGAGCTGCGCGCCGTCATTGATGGCGCGCGGTTGCGACGGAACGAGCGTGAGATCGCTCTCATCCGTGGCAGTCGAGCCCCATCCACGCTGTCCTTGCGCCATTCACTGCTGGCCGGCACCGCCGCGGCGCTCGGCGATGACCTGCCTCGCCTCCTCCGCCGTCATTTGGCCGGCGCCGATAACCTGGTAGGCGCTCTCCGGATTTTGACTCCGTTGCTCATTCACACCGCCACGGCGCGGCTGTGGCTCTTCTTGATTGACCGGTGAGTCGCCACTGCCGAAGCCGAGTACCTCGACGATGATGATCAAGGCCTGCTGGGATTTACCGGATTGCGTTGCGTCCTTTGCCGCATCGGTTGCGGCTTTCTGGCTTGCATCGCCGGTATCGATTTTCAGGGCCGTCAGCGAGCTCTCCTTCGGCGGTAGACCTTTGACTTCACCGGAGAACTGGAAATTGTTGGCGTTCAGCACGAAGAGCGCCGCAATATTGAGATTGCCGCTGACCCGCACGCCGGCATCGCCCGCGTTCACCGTGCCCTGCGGCGCGATCAGGTTGACGTCGCCCTCCTCGACGCCGGCAAAGCCGACGATGGTGCCGATGCCGCTGCCGGATATGTCGGCTTTCTCCAGCACTTTCGTCACTGTGTCGCCGTCGGTCTGAATCTCCGGCGCCGACACCACGCGGGTCGTCTTGGCGCCGCGCCCGGCATCGATGTCGCCCAGCGTCGACCAGATCGTCTCATCACCGCCGGCGAATGTCAGGATGCGCGAGCGGCTCAGACGACGTTGTTACGAGCGAAGATGTTGATGTTGCCATAGCCGAGCGTGACCAGACCGTAACCTGGATGAGGGTCGATGCTCAACGCCGCCACCTGCAGGCCGCCACCCGGCGTCAGCACCTCGATATCGCCGCCGGCCATGGTGCGGAACAGCGCGTTGCCGATCGTCACGTCGCCCTTCCAGTCCTTGCCGGGGAACAGGCTGTCGATCGCCGCATAGCCACGGTTGTAGCCACCGTTGCGCGGAAGGCCATTGACGCCGGGCTCGTTCTGGTCGGCCCCCGCCTCGCGCAACTCCTGCATATAGACCTGGCGCAGGAAGCGCTCTTGCGTGAAGGACCCCTGCGTGCGTTGCGTGAGCGTCTGGAACCGGGACCAGGCATCGAGTGGCGACAGCGCCGCGCCGGTAACGTCGGCGATGAAGGCCGCGACGCCTGTTCGCGTCATCTTCCAAGTCCCGGCGAACAGGAAAGCTTGCTGCCTCTCCGCCCGCAGCTGCCTGTAGGCTTCGAGGGCCTTGTCCGCCGTCAATGTGTGGCCGGTCTAGCACGCCACAAAGGACACCAACTTGACCTCGTCATAGCCACCTTTGACCAACCGGTATTCATTCGCCAGGTACAGCGGCACAGCGGCACAGCGGAATCGCCGATCACCGAGGTCATCTTGACCCCCGGTATGAGCGTCGCTGGATCCGGCAGGGCGGCTTCGGCGGGCGTAAGGACGAGATAGTCCGGCATCGAGCCGACATTCGCCGGATCGAGATAGCCCGCGAGGAAGGCCTCATAGGATGGCTGCTTGCCCTTCAACCCCGCCATCACGGTGATCGCTGCGTTCTGGCTCGGCAGACCGTTGACCTGCGAATAGTCCACCGGACAGTTGTTCGCATCAAAGGTCCGATTGCCGACGCTCATGAGGGACAGTATCGGCGGGCTGACGAGCAGCGCGCCCGGGCCTTGCACGGTGACGGAGCCCTGAACTGGTCCGCCGATGATGTCGTTACCGGCCTCGATCACCGAGACGTCGGTCGGACGGATGTTGCGCAGCGCGTAATCGATGTTGCGGATATCCGTCCCGGCCCGGAACCAGGTCGGCTCGTTGGCCGTGATGCTGGACGTGATGAATGAGCCGGACGAACGCACGACCGAGCCGGTAATCGAGCCGTTCAGGGCGTAGATGCGGCTCGGCTCTTCGTCGTTCACGTTTGGCAGATGCGCCGGATTGCGCAGGTTGTAGAGGTGCAGCGCGTGCCCTGCGATGTTGGAGGCAGGCACGGTCATGTTGTTCGTCAAAAGCCCGCCCAGAACCCCAGCGCTCTGCTCGCCGATATTGACGGGCATCGTTTGCGTTCCTGCGATCGGCTCGAATGGCGACGGGATCATCGCCGGATTGGCGCGGCTCATGACAATCGAGCCGGGCAAGACGCCCTTGGCCGCGACGATCCGCAGTTCCGGGTTCATGCTCGGCATCGTGTAGAGCGTCACCATCGAGCCTGTCGCGCTGCTGTAATGGGTCTCGTTCATCACCGAGCCGTTGAGCGCGGCGATGCGCAGCTTCGACGGGTAGACGTTACCGGCGAAGCTATTGATAAAACGGATAGCAGCGCCCGTAGAATTGCCTGATGTTAGATCCGCATCCTTCGACAGGTAAGTGACCTGACTGACCAGAATGACGTCGCCGCCTGTCGAGGCGAGGGCTGAGCGCGGTGCGCTCGGTGTGGCTGCTTATGAAGTTGGGAGCGTAGGGATCGCCGCTGCTGACGAGCAGCGGGTCGAGGAATGTCTGCAACCGCAGATCGCCGGCCGTACGCACGTCCAGCGTGGCATCCCCCAGCGAGAGGATCGGCGCAATCGGATAGGTCGTGACCTGCGACCCGCTCGTCACCCTCACCTCGCGCCCAACCGCGAATTCACCGGCCTCGATCGTACCCGCGCCGCGCCCGAGATAATAGTAGCCGGCACGGACGGCACCGCCCGCCTCGACCGTCAGGGCGCCGCCATTGCGCACTTCAAGGGTCTTCTGTTCCGCGACGGTTCGTCCGCCGCGCACGCGGCCGTTGGTCGGCATCGCAACCGTCAGATTATCGAGATCGCCGCCGGCGTTGATGTCGACATTGCCTCCGCCGAGTGCGCCGACGCCCCGTTGGAAATTGCCATAGTCGATCCACCAGGAGCTTTGCTCCGCCGGCCGCGCGCCGTACTTGGCAGAGTTATGCGGCACGAACGCATAGGAAGTGTCGGTCGCCCCCTGCCGCTTCAGCCATTCTGTGCAATGCTGCATTGTCGTGCGGTCTGTCGGCAGGGCGACATCGACGCTACCGCCGCCTACGGACGACTCGATGGTGTTCGCAACCTTCTGAGAACGCTTTTCATCGCTTTCTAATGCTGGTTCGTTCATGGACAGCAAACAATATCACGTTCGGTGAATCCGTGCAGTTCATTATTTCGAGAACACCCTGCTGGCCAGCACATCCGACGCCTCCAACGACATGATATCGTCCGCTGTCAGCTCGCGATCGAGATCGGCGACGAGGCGGTTGGCCTGGCGCAGCCGCATGCGGTCGAGTGCGTTGCGGATCGAGCGCGCGTTCGAGAACAGCGGCTGGGTCTTGCGCAGCGCGATGTAGCGAATGAAGGCGTCGCGCGCGTCAGGACTGAATCTGTAGTTCATGTCTCGCAGCATCAGCTCCGCGATAGCCAGCAGTTCCTCCTCGGCATAATCCGGAAAATCGATGTGGTGGGCGATGCGGGAGCGGAAGCCCGGATTGCTGCTGAAGAACTTGTCCATGCGGTCGCCGTACCCGGCGAGAATCACCACCAGGTCCTCGCGCTGCGATTCCATCACCTGTAGCAAGATCTCGATGGCTTCCTGGCCGTAGTCGCGTTCGTTGTCCGGCCGATACAGGTAGTATGCCTCATCGATGAAAAGCACGCCGCCCATTGCCTTCTTCAGGATCTCTTTCGTCTTGGGCGCGGTGTGACCGATATACTGCCCAACCAGTTCATCGCGGGTCACCGAAACGACATGGCCACGGCGCACGAAGCCGAGCTTGTGGAGAATGTTGGCCATCCGCAACGCGACAGTGGTCTTTCCCGTACCGGGATTGCCGGTAAAGGACATATGCAACGTCGGGACATCGGACGTCAGGTTCATGCGCTTGCGAATGCGCTCGATCAACAGCAGCGAGGCGATTTCGCGGATGCGGGTCTTGACCGGTTTCAGGCCGATCAGCTCACGATCGAGCTGATCGAGCACCTCGCCGATGCCGACCTCGTTGAATTCGCGGCGCAGGTCCACCTGTTCAGGTGGCGGCGTCTCAGCCGCCGCAGCCGATGCCGCTACCGCGCTCATTTGCCACCGTAGCGTCCGCCCTCGGGACGATCGGCCGCGTAGGATTTCGTGGTGTAGCGGATGTTGCGGCCGCCGACCTCATGCCGTTCGAGCCGGAAGCCGGGTTCGTCCTTCGGCCGGTTGACGATGAAGGACAATCGAACCGACTCCCAGCCATGGCTGGAATCGAACGCAGACATTCGGATGTAGCGGTCACCGTACACCTTGCGGCACTCGTTCAGCTCCATCAGCACGCCTGCGGCATCGCGAAGATCGAACATCGGCAGTCCCCACATCTCCCAATAGGTGTTTCGCGGGTGAGGATCGTCGGTGAACTCGAGGTTCACGGCCCAGCCGTTGTTGAGGCAGTACTGCACCTGCGCCGTGATCTGCTCGTCGGTGAGATCGGGGAGAAACGAAAAACATCCCTGGGTGACTCGCATGTTGCTTCTCCTCACATCGCCGGCGTGGCGGTCGGAACGAAATCGGGCGAGTCCGTGGACTCGTAATTGAAGGTGATGTCCTTCCAGACCTCCAGCGCGTCGCGCAGCGGCGTGCAGGTTTGGGCGGCCTTGGCGAGAATTTCCGGACCCTCGTGGACGTAATCGCGCCCCTCGTTGCGCGCCAGGATCATGGCCTCGAGCGCGACGCGGTTTGCGGTGGCCCCGGCCTGGATGCCCTTGGGATGACCGATCGTTCCGCCGCCGAATTGCAGCACGACGTCCTCGCCGAGATGGTCGAGCAGTTGATGCATCTGACCGGCATGAATGCCGCCCGACGCCACCGGCATCATCTGGTTGAGGCTCGCCCACGGCTGGTCGAAGAACACACCATGCTCGAGTTTCATCGGATTGAAGTCCTGACGGCAGATGTCGTAATAGCCGCGGGTCGTCGCAGGATCGCCTTCGAGCTTGCCGACGACGGTCCCGGCATGGATGTGGTCGACGCCGGCGAGGCGCATCCACTTGGCGATGACGCGAAACGAGACGCCATGCAGCCGCTGCCGCGTATATGTAGAGTGTCCGGCGCGATGCAGATGCAGGATCATGTCGTTGCGGCGCGCCCACTTTGCCATCGACTGGATCGCCGTGTAGCCGATCACCAGATCGATCATGATGATGACCGAGCCGAGCTCCCTGGCGAAATCGGCGCGCTCATACATGTCTTCCATCGTCGCGGCGGTGACGTTGAGATACGTGCCCTTCACCTCGCCGGTCGCCGCCTGCGCGCGGTTGACCGCCTCCATGCAATAGAGAAAGCGATCGCGCCAATGCATGAAGGGCTGGGAGTTGATGTTTTCGTCGTCCTTGCAGAAATCGAGCCCGCCCTTCAGCGCTTCGTAGACAACGCGGCCATAATTGCGGCCGGACAGGCCGAGCTTCGGTTTCACGGTGGCGCCGAGCAGCGGCCGGCCGAACTTGTCGAGCCGTTCGCGCTCCACCACGATGCCGGTCGCGGGACCCTGGAAGGTCTTCACATAGGCAATGGGTAGCCGCATGTCTTCCAGCCGCAGCGCCTTCAGCGGCTTGAAGCCGAACACGTTGCCGATGATCGAGGCCGTGAGGTTGGCGATCGAGCCCGGTTCGAACAGGTCGAGGTCGTAGGCGATATAGGCAAAATACTGCCCCGGCGAATTTGGCACGGGATCGACGCGATAGCATTTGGCGCGGTACTTTTCCGCGGCCGTCAGACGATCGGTCCACACCACAGTCCATGTGGCGGTCGAGGATTCGCCGGCCACGGCGGCCGACGCCTCGATCGGATCGACACCGTCCTGCGGCGTGACACGGAACAGCGCGATGATATCGGTGTCCTTGGGTTCGTAGTCCGGCTCCCAATAGCCCATCTTCTTGTATTCCATCACGCCGGACTTGTAGCGGTCCTTGCCGCGGACGGTCATCGATTGTTCATTCATGGCAATCTCCTTGAGCGTTGACCGGCCTACCCGGAAAATGAACGTTGGCTATTCGGCGGCTACGGCGATGTCGCCGATACCTGGATCGAGTGCCCCTGTGCGATAGCGTTTGGCCATCTCCGACAGCGGGAGCACCTTGATCTTCGCGGCATGGCCTGCGGTGCCGAACTGCTCAAAGCGTTCGCGGCACAGATCGCGCATCGCATCCATCGCGGGCTTGAGGAACTTGCGCGGATCGAATTCGCTCTTGGTCTGGCTTGCGACCTTGCGGAACGCCGCGGTCATCGCCAGCCGGCAATCAGTGTCGATATTGACCTTGCGAACGCCGTGCCGGATGCCGCGCGCGATCTCCTCGACCGGCACCCCCCAGGTCTGCGGCATCTCGCCGCCGGACTGATTGAACAAATCCTGTAGCGCCTGCGGTACCGAGGATGACCCGTGCATCACCAGATGCGTGTTCGGCAACCGGCGATGGATTTCCTCGACCACCTTCATGGCGAGAATGTCGCCATCGGGCTTACGTGAGAACTTGTAGGCACCGTGCGAGGTGCCCATCGCGATCGCCAGCGCGTCGACCTTGGTGGCCCGAACGAAGTCTACGGCCTGGTCCGGATCGGTCAGCAACTGATCATGGCTGACCTTGCCTTCGACGCCGTGGCCGTCCTCCTGTTCTCCGCCCCCGTGCTCAAGCGATCCGAGCACGCCGAGTTCACCTTCCACCGAGGCGCCGATCCAGTGCGCCATCTCGACCACACGCCTGGTGATGTCGACATTGTAGTCATAGTCCGCGGCCGTCTTGGCGTCCGCCTTCAGCGAGCCATCCATCATGACCGAGGTGAAACCGTGCTGGAGCGCGGTGGCGCAGGTTGCCTCCTCGTTGCCGTGGTCCTGATGCATGCAGAGCGGAATCTGCGGGTACATTTGCTCCAGCGCATCGATCATCTTCGACAGCATGATGTCGTTGGCATAGGCGCGCGCGCCGCGCGAGGCCTGAATGATGACCGGCGCATCGACGGCGGCCGCCGCCTCCATGATCGCCAGCCCCTGCTCCATGTTGTTGATGTTGAAGGCCGGCACGCCGTAGCCATGCTCGGCGGCGTGATCCAGCAACTGCCTCAGGGTAATTCGTGGCATCGCGGTTCCTCTCAATTCCACGGGGACATCATGAATGAATTGCCGCTACCTTCGATCGAACCAGGCAATTCATCGCGGCCCTCGCGACGGCCTCCTCGGTGATGCCGAATTCGCGGTACAACACTTCGGCCGGGGCGGATGCGCCGAAGCCGGTCATGCCGACGAATTCGCCGCTGTCGCCAAGCCAGCGCGCCCATTCGCCCTCGACCGCGGCCTCGACGCCTATCCGTGGAACCCGTCCGAGCACGCTGGCCCGGTATTCCCGCGACTGCTGACGAAACAGATCGAAGCACGGCGCCGAAACGACCGCGGCGCGGACGCCGGCGCTCTCAAGCAGCTTTGCCGCCTTGAGCGCTATCGACACTTCCGAGCCCGTAGCCATCAGGGTGACGTCGCGACCGCCCTCCGGCTCGACGATCACGTACGCCCCCAGCGCCACCAAATTGATGATGCCGCCACTTTCACGAAACGTCGGCATCGCCTGTCGCGACAGGCACAGCACCGACGGGCTTGCCTGTGCCCGCAGCGCGCAGTCCCAGGCTTCTGCGGTTTCGACGGCGTCACCGGGACGAAACACCAGCAAATTGGGAATGGCCCGCAGCGACGCCAGATGCTCGACCGGCTGATGGGTTGGGCCGTCCTCGCCCAGTCCGATGGAATCATGTGTCATCACATGGACGACGCGGATGCCCATCAGCGCCGCCAGCCTGATCGCGGGCCGGCTGTAATCTGCGAAGGCTAGAAATGTACCACCGTAGGGGATAAAGCCGCCATGCAGCGCGATACCGTTCATCGCGGCAGCCATGGCGTGCTCGCGTACGCCGTAATGGATGTAGCTGCCGTCAAAGGCCGCGGCATTCACCGGCCGGTGAGTCTTGGCGCGCGTCAGGTTGGAATGCGTAAGATCGGCCGAGCCCCCCAGTAAGTTTGGCAAGACCTCGGCAATCGTGTCGATCACCAGCTGAGACGCCTGCCGCGTCGCGATACTGGGCTTGTCGGCCGCAAAGCGATCGCGGATATCGGTCATGGCCTCGGCATAGCCGAAAGGCAGGTTTCGGTTCAGCGCATCGTGGAACGGCGAACGTGCGGCCGGATTTAATTGCCTGGCTCGCTCGACCCAGCTTCGGCGGACCGCATGCCCGCGCTCACCGATCTTGCGCCATTGCTTGAGAACGGACTCCGGAATCCGGAACGGCTCGTAGGACCAGTCCAGCGCGGCACGGGTCTTGGTTACTTCATCGGCACCGAGCGGCGCTCCATGGGCCTTCTCGCTGCCCTGACGGTTCGGCGCTCCGAAACCGATCATCGTGCGGCAGACGATCAATGACGGCCGGTCGCTGCGTCGCGCCTGCTCGATCGCAGCTGCGATCGCTTCGGGATCGTGGCCATCGATCCGGCTCGCCGACCACCCCGAGGCCTTGAAGCGCGCGAGTTGGTCATCCGAACACGACAGCGAGGTTGCACCATCGATCGAAATTTCGTTATCATCAAACAGGACGATCAGGCGATTGAGACCGAGATGCCCGGCCAACGAGATCGCCTCGTGACTCAGGCCTTCCATCAGGCAGCCGTCACCTGCGATCACATACGTGTAGTGATCGACGAAATCGTTGCCGAACCTCGCATTCATCAATCGCTCGGCCAGCGCCATGCCGACGGCGGTAGCGAGCCCCTGCCCCAACGGCCCGGTGGTCGTCTCGACGCCCGGCGTATGGCCGTATTCGGGATGCCCCGGGGTTTTCGATCCCCACTGCCTGAAGGACTTGATCTCCTCCAACGTCAAACCTTCGTAACCCGTCAGGTACAGCAACGCGTAGAGCAGCATCGAGCCGTGACCGGCCGACAGCACGAAACGATCGCGATCGGGCCATGCCGGGTCGGCGGGATCGAATTTGAGGAAGCGCGAGAACAGCACGGTGGCGACATCGGCCATGCCCATCGGCATTCCCGGATGTCCGGATTTGGCTTTCTCCACGGCGTCGATCGCCAGAAATCGGATCGCATTGGCCATTTCTGCATGCGAAACACCCGTGCGGCCGGCAATGCAGGCGAGAGCTGGAGCGGTCATACCGTGCGCCTCTTGCGTTCCATCAGTTGCAGGATCAGCGGGGTGAGAATGAGTTGCATCGCCAGATCGAGCTTCGATCCGTGAATCACGATCGAATTGGCGCGTGACATGAAGCTGTTCGGAATCATCGACAGCAAATATGGGAAGTCGATCCCGCGCGGATTCTTCAGCCGGATCACCACCATCGATTCGTCCGGCGTCGGAATCCAGCGCGCGATGAATGGATTCGAGGTATCGACCGTCGGCACGCGCTGGAAGTTGATGTCTGTCTCGGCGAATTGCGGACAGATGTAGTGCACGTAGTCCGGCATCCGCCGCAGGATCGTATCGGTAACGGCTTCCGCGGTGTAGCCACGGTCGCTGCGGTCGCGATGCAGCTTCTGAATCCACTCCAGATTGATGACCGGGACGACGCCGATCTTGAGGTCGGCATGCTGCGCAATATTCACTTTTTCGGTCACGACAGCACCATGCAGGCCCTCGTAGAACAGCAGATCGGATTTCTCCGGCAACGAGGTCCATTCGGTGAAAGTCCCGGGATCGGCGCCGTACAATTTGGCTTCCTGGTCGTCGTGAACGTAGTGTCGCGTGGTGCCGGTGCCGGATTCGCCGTAGTCCCGAAACAGTTTCTCGAGCGCTTCGAACAGATTGGTTTCGGGACTGAAATGGCTGAAGTGCCTGTTGCCGCGCACGGCCTCCTCGGCCATTTTCGTGCGCATCTCGGCGCGGTTGTAGCGATGGAAGGCATCGCCCTCGACGTAGGCCGCCGCGACCTTTTCGCGGCGGAAAATGTTCTCGAACGTCTTCTTTACCGACGTCGTGCCGGCTCCGGAGGAGCCGGTGATCGATATGATGGGATAGCTGCGGGACATTGGTGCGATCCCTTCAGCGAAACAGGCCGCGCCGCGCGAACAACGGCGCATCGCTGTTGTCGAACATTGGCTCGATGCCTTCATGGATTGCCGCGACATCGCGAACGCCATATGCCGACCCCATGATCAACGGCACGCGCTGGTGCGGGGTCCTTGCCGACATTTCCAAGATCCGCCGGCGCCCGGTGGTTGCGGACCCGCCCGCCCATTCCATCACCAGCGCCATCGGATGAGCTTCGTAGAGCAGCCGCAACCGTCCCTCGCGATATCCGGGTCGGGCATCGGCCGGGTAAAGAAAAACGCCGCCACGGACGAGAATGCGCAGTGATTCCGCGACGAGCGAGCCGATCCAGCGCATGTTGAAGTCGGCGCCACCGTTGCCGTTGGTGCCTGCAAGGCATTCGTCGATATAGGCGCGAACCGGGCCGTGCCAGTGCCGCCTGTTCGATGCATTGATCGCGAACTCCGGCGTATCCGGCGCGATCCTGACACCGCGCGCGGTCATCAGAAATTCCCGGACGCGCCGATCGAGAATGAAGATGTCGACGCTCCCGTTCAGCGCCAGCACCAGCGTGGTCTGCGGCCCGTACACCACAAACCCCGCGGCGCATTGCGCCGTGCCGGGTTCGAAGAAGGTGGATACGATGTCGTGGCCGCTCGGCCGGATCGAAAAGATCGTCCCGACCGAGATATTGTTTTCGAGATTGGCCGATCCGTCGAGCGGATCGATCGCAACACACAGCGGCGCGGCGGCGTCGAAAACCTCGGGCAGTTCCGCTTCCTCGGACAGCACGGCGGCAACCGGCGCGGTACCTAGCGCATGGCGCATCATCTCGTCGGCGGCAACGTCGATATCCTTCTGCAGATCGCCGTCGGGATTGATCCCGCTATGCCGTCCGGTGATGCCGGCCAGCGGCCCATCGGCGATCAGGTCGGCAAGGCCGATCGACGCCGTCGCCAACGCCTCGATCACGGCGGCGACTGCGGGGCCGTTCGGCGTGTCCTGCACCGAACGATCGAGATGCGAACGCAACGTCACGCGTTCGTCCATGGCCGCTCCCCTGTCCGCGCCCTCTCTCGGGGCATTGCAACGCTTCTTGCCGGCTGGCAGTCCGCGCCGTATCTCATCGCAGTTTGCCAAATTAGGGAAATTTTCTTATCTTTGGTTCAGGCAAAGTTTTCCTTATAAAGGTAGCGCCGATGGCAAGCCGGTTTCTGAGAGAACTGACCATTCGCCAGCTTCGCGCGCTGGCGGCCGTTCACAGCGACCGATCGGTAACCGCGGCCGCCAAGCGGCTGCATCTGACGCAGCCGGCCGTCACGCTGCAGATCCGCAATTTGCAGGGCCTGGCGGGCTTGCCGCTGATTCAGCGCACCGGCGACGGAATGCTTCTGACCGATGCGGGGCGCGAGGTGCTGGCGCTTTCCGAACGCATCGAGGCGGCGATTACGGACTGCGAGACCTCGCTGGAGATGATGGCGGGCAAGACCGCCGGGCGCATTTCGATCGGCGCCGTCAGCACCGCGAAATACTTCGTGCCGTTCATGATCTCCGGATTTTCCAGGCTGCACCCGAATGTCAATGTCACGCTTTCGATCGGCAACCGGCAGGAGATCGGCACCGCGCTGCGCGGATACGACCTCGATTTCGCGATCATGGGCCGCCCACCGGCCGACATCGATATGGACGTTCGCCTGATCGGCGATCATCCCCACGTCATCATCGCGCCGACCGGCCATCGCCTGGCGCGAAAATCCCGCATTGCGCTCGCCGACCTGGCTGAAGAGACCTTCCTGATGCGCGAGCCAGGGTCGGGCACGCGCGGCCTGATGGAGCAATTGTTCGAAACGGCGCGCCTCCGCCCCAGGATCGGCATGGCGATGAGCAGCAACGAAACCATCAAGCAGGCGGTGATCGCCGGCCTTGGGATCGCGTTCATTTCCGCGCATACGGTGGCCACCGAACTCGACGAGCGACGGCTGGTGACGCTCGATGTGGTCGGACTTCCCGTGGTCCGGCAATGGTTCGTGCTTTCCCGCAAGGACAAGATCCTGCTGCCACCGGCGCGAGCGATGCTGGACTTCCTTGGCGCACGCGGTGCGCAGTTCCTGCCGCGAACCCGCGGCAGGGTCCGGCTCACCCGCCCATCGGCGCGCGGAAAGCGCTGAAGGCGCGGCCGCGCCGCCAAGGCTCAAACGGCATTCTCAAGCCGCTTTGGCCAGTCCGACCTCGGCCCAGATCTCGACCAAAGCCTGCACCAGATGCTCGATATCCGCATCGGTGTGATGCGGCGACGGGGTGATCCGCAGCCGCTCGGTGCCGCGCGGCACGGTCGGATAGTTGATTGGCTGCACATAGATGCCGTAGCGGTCGATCAGGACATCGCTGATCTGCTTGCACAGCACCGGGTCGCAGACCATCACCGGGACGATGTGGCTCGGATTATCCAGATGCGCGACGCCGCTCTCGTCGAGCCGCCGCCGCAGCCGCGCCACGCGATCCTGGTGCCGTTCACGTTCGGCCGAGCTCGCCTTCAGATGCCGGATACTGGTCAGCGCCCCCGCGGCGACCGCTGGTGGCAGCGAGGTGGTGAAGATGAAACCGGAGGCGAAACTGCGGATGAAATCGCAGATCGTGCTCGATGCCGCGACATAGCCCCCAATGACCCCGAACGCCTTCGCCAGCGTGCCTTCGATCACGGTCAGGCGATGGCTCACCCCCTCCCGGTCGGCAATGCCGCCGCCGTTCGGGCCATAGAGACCGACGCCGTGCACCTCGTCGAGATAGGTCATGGCGTTGTGGGCGTCGGCGACGTCGCACAGCTCGGCGATCGGCGCGATGTCGCCATCCATCGAATAGACGGACTCGAACGCCACCAGCTTCGGAGCATGCGGGTCGAGATCGCTCAGCTTTCGCTCGAGGTCGCGCGGATCGTTATGGGCGAAGATGCGCGTCGGGCTGCGGCTGTGCCTGATGCCCTCGATCATCGAGGCATGGTTGAGTTCATCCGACAGGATCGTGCAGCCCGGCATCCGCGACGCCAGCGTGCTGATCGCAGCCATGTTGGAGACGTAGCCTGAGGTGAACAACAGCGCGGCTTCCTTGCCGTGCAGGCTGGCGAGTTCCTGCTCCAGCAGCACGTGATAGTGATTGGTCCCGGCGATGTTGCGGGTGCCGCCGGCGCCGGCGCCGCAACTGTCGAGCGCCTCGTGCATCGCTTTCAGCACCTGCGGATGCTGGCCCATGCCGAGATAGTCGTTCGAACACCACACGGTGACCTCGCCGGCGCCATCGGGGTGGTGATGCCTGGCGCGGGGAAAAGCACCCGCCTTGCGCTCCAGATCGGCGAACACGCGATAGCGTCCTTCGCGATGAAGACCTTCAAGTTGCCGGCGAAAATAGGCTTCGTAGTTCATGGCGTCCTCCCATTGATCGTTGCCGCCGGCTCGGTACTGATGTTGAGAGCCGTCGTCAGGCCATCCCTTGCGTGTTGCTCACGGAAACTCTGACGGAACTGGTCCTCCAGCCGCTGACGTGCGCAGGCCGCTTGCGCCGGTCTCGGAGGCGCCGCGTCGGGGCGCACGTTCGCAAGCACGACGAGATTGGGTGGAGCATTGGTGATCTTGGTGTCGCGTTCCTGTTCCATGGTGGTGTCCTCCGGCGGCAAACCTGAGCGTATGCCCCAGCCCCACAGCGTGATCGCCGGCAGCGGCAGCAGCATGAACCAATGCTCGACAACGCCGAGCGCAAACAGGGTGGAAACCAGCGTCAGTCCAACGATATCGAACGGCGTTGCCGCCACTTCGACGATGCGCTGGATCAGGATGACGAGAACGGCGGTCGCAAGCGTAACAGAGGCCGGAAAGAAGGCACTGACCGGCTTGCGGGCGAAGAAGCTCTTCAGGAATCGCACGGCATCCGGCATGAGTTCGTCATTGGTGACGGGAACGCCGAGGAAGAGGTTGATCTTGGCGCTCTGCCGGAGCACCCAGAGCGCCGCGAAGGTCCAGAGCCCGACCTGGTTGGGCCCGCTCCAGGTCAGTGCGGCGACCGCGGCACCGCAGGCCAGCAGCGCGAACTCATGATACAGGATGGCCTGCAAGGCGTAGCTCAGCCGCTTCCAGCCGGTCACGCCAGCCGGACAGGCCAACGGCCGCGGCCCCGTCAGCCAGCCTGCGAGAAAGGCGATCTCCTGCGCGCCCCACAGCAGGATGGTGCAGGTGAAGGCGGTATAGGCGCCGCCAATGCTGGTATCGCCGGCCGTCAGCGCCAGGCCGCCAAGCGATCCGGCGAGCAGCCCTGCTGCCAGCAACGCCCGCAGCCCTTCAAAGCGTCCCGAACGCCCCACCAGCAAAAGCACGGCCCCGGTGCTGAACCACCATACGAACGCAGCATAGATGGGTGGGACCGTGTATGACGCTATCAACGCCCTCTCCTCACCATGCCGGTTGCAAGCAGATTTCGCGCGGCAGCGCATTCGGCTTCACCGGCAACAGGAACAGCCTCGCGAATGTCAGCGCCGCCCTGCCCGCCAGAACCGCGCGCTTCACCTTCGACAACAGGCCGCCCTTCTCGCGCGCATCGGCGATCGCCTCGGAAATCAGCCGCAAGCGTTCGAGACCGGCGAGGAAGCGCGGATCGTCGAGATTCAGCGTCACCGGAAATACCTGCTTGGAAATTTCCGACGTGATGCGGAATACCCGCATGTCGTAGTCGGTCGGGTGCATCCCCAGCGCCTCGTGGAACGCCGGCCGCATATGATCGCGCACATACATGGTGGCGAATACCGCCAGCAGGAAAAACCGGATCCACAGCTTGTTGACCCCGCGCAGCAGCGAGGGATCGGCACGCATCAGAAGCGCAAAGGCCTCGCCGTGGCGGAACTCGTCATTGCACCACAGTTCGAACCAGCGGAAGATCGGATGGAACTGGCGCTCGGGATGCCGCTCCATCTGCCGGTAGATGGTGATGTAGCGGGCGTAGCCGATCTTCTCCGAAAGATACGTCGCGTAGAAAATGAACTTGGGCCGGAAGTAAGTATACTTCTTCACCTTGGTCAGAAAGCTCAGGTCGACGCCAATGCCGTGATCCTTCAGAATCTCGTTGATGAAGCCGGCATGGCGGGCCTCGTCGCGGCTCATGAAGCTGAACAGCTCCTGGATATCCTTGTTCTTGATCCGCTTCTTGATCTCCGCATAGAGCACGCAGCCGGAGAATTCGGCGGTGAGCGAGCTGACCAGGAAATCCTTGAACTCCTTGCGCAACTCGGGCGGCAGCGACTCAAGATCGTTCTTGAATTCGTCCGTCTTGACGAAATGCGCCTTGTTGTGATCCGCGCGCAGTTCCCTGATGACCGCGTTCCATTCGGATCGCACCAGGCTGACATCGAGGCGATCCATCGCCTCGAAATCGGTGGTGTAGAAGCGCGGGCTGAGGATTGTATCCTCGCGCGCCTTTTCGAGGCTTTCGTTGCTGCCCTTGATCGCCGGGCGCGTGTGCAGGCTGCCTTGTGTTCCGCCTTCCATGGGGATCATGATGCCCTCCCGTCCGAGAAGCTGACTTCGTAGAGTTCGGTCAATTCGAGATAGCCTTCGATCCGCGCGCGCAGCCTGTCGAGCCAGCCGCCGCGGACCACCGTGGCGGTGCGGCGCACGACGAGGCGCTGGCCGAATTCGACACCGGTCGGCGCGTCATGCACCCTGACTTGATCGCCCGGCTTGATGTCGATGTCGCCATCGAGAATGACATGGGCGTGCAATGTCTCCGAGGTTTGCTCGATCTCGACCGTGCAGGGCACGTCGAACGATTTGCGCGAACCGGTCCAGGTCATGGTCATGTCGCGCCCCCCCGCAGTTTCATCAACCGCGCAAAGGCCTCGGTATTGGCCGAGCCAAAGGCATCGAGATCGATCTGCTTGCCGCTCGAGGTGTCGGTCAGCGTAATCTGGCCGTTGACGAACCGGGTCAGCCGGAACGGCGGCTGCGAGCCGATGTCGCCGAGCTTGCGCTCCCGCGCCAGCCCGCGCAGCACCACGCGGATGAAGCCGTTGCTGCCGGGCGCCAGGGTGTCGACGAGTTGCCCGTTACTGGCGTCGTACACCAGCACCGCGCCGTTCTTGCCGTCCTCGAACCGCAAGTCGCGGCTTTCGAGGGCCGCCGGCAGCGTCATGCGAACTTCGCCGACGCCGCTCAACCGCACGGTCGTGACGGATGCAAGGGCGAACAGGATCAGCGCCGCCGCGGCTAGGACGCCACCTTTGGGAACGACCGGCTCGTGAATGGCCTGGCTCATGCGTTGTCTCCGTTTCAGGCTGCCACGGTGGAATGCGGGAGGGCATCGGGTTCGAAACCGGATGCGCCGGATTGCGTCAGCGAGATCGCGGACGGGAGTGGTTGTCCCGCCAGCGCTTCCGCCAGCTTCGCTGCGACGCCTGCTGCATCCGGTATCGAACTCAACATCGGCTCCGGCGCCCGCAGCCCCCACGGACGGATGTGCGGCCAAAGCAGCAGGTACGAGACGCGCTTGTCATCCGAAACCCGCAGCGGGATGTCGCCGCTGCCGTCGCGGTAGCTTTTCAGGGCCGCGTTCGCGATCCTGGAGAGCGGGATGTTCATCGTCATCGGCAGCGCGACGCCGAACTGGAACAGCACCCGCTTGCTGGTGATGGTGTAGCAGGCCGCGCGCCGAAACAGCCACGCCAGAGCCGCAAGCACCGCGATGGCGCTCGTGGCCGGAACGACCAGCCATAGCGCGGAGATCGCGGTATCAGCCGGCGGCACGCCGTGCGACCAGTTCGACCACAGTCGCCATGCCACCAGCAGGCCAAAATAGATGGCCACCTCGCGGATGTGGAACGACCGCAGCGCCAGTCCCTTGAAGGTGGGCTTGCCCTGCCAGATGACGCGCTCGCCGGCGGGCAATGGCGCCGGCAGTTCCTTAAACGGCGCATTCCTGAACTGCTGATGGTCCTGTTTCACAGCAGCGGCTCCTGTCGTGCCGGTGTCGCGTAGAGGGTGCCGGCGCCGTAATAGCCAACAATCTTGTCTTCCTCGAGCTTGGTCACCTGATCGAGACTCTTGGTGGCCGGCACGGCGGCGAACTGGCTGCCGAGAATGGCGTCGACCCGGACCCGGCGGCGATTGCGATCGATCTTGGCGAACGGCTGCGGCAGCAGCACACGCCGTGCACCTTGAGGTGTCGTGACCTCGACTTCGAGATAGCGGATCAGGGCCTCGGCGCGGTCGACCCAGACGTCGGTGACCACCCCGCCCACCTCACTGTCCGCACCAAGCACCTGCATGCCACGTGGATCGGGATCGCGCGGTTCCAGATACGTGCCTTCGGCCAGCCGCAGCGGAACGATGCAGGGGATGTCTTCCATGGTGAGTTCGGGAATGTCCTCGCGGTCGGCATAGGAGCCGGGCCCAACACCGTCGAGCATTGGATTGCCGGTGGGCTCCGCCGGCGCGCCCGGCCACACCGCGATCGGCGCCAGGGCCACGTCGCGGCGGTCGTTCTTGTGGTTCGGGAGCGTCGCGACATGACCGGTCCGCAGCAGGTAACTCTTGGGCTCGGGCATCCTCGGGAAGCCCTGAACCACGCCGCGGCCGATTCCGTCGGAGTCGAGCGGATAGCCTTCGCGCTTGTCTTCGCGGCGAAGGTAGAAGATCAGGCCGGCAAAGAAAATCCAGAAGACGTAGAGCGTGACCTGTGCCAGGTCCAGATAGGCGCCGGATTGCATGAGAAACCTCCCTCTAGTTGGCTAACTAGGAAATTCAGCGAGACCGAACTTTGACGACGGTTGCGGAAAGCGCGTTCGTGCCGTGCGCACGAGCGGGCCGATCGCAACCAGCGTGGCGAACAGCAGAGCAATCTCGATGTGGTAGACGACGCTGTATCCCGTCGACGGATCGGTCAGCGCTCGGCCGAGCGCGCCGCTCGACGCCAGCGACGACACGGCGTCTCGTACGCCGCCGCCCAGCGCAATGCCCCCGCCGGCCGCGGTCGCCTGCACGGCGCCCCATGTGCCAAGCGCCAATCCACTCTCGCCGTCGCGCGCCAGCGCCATCGCCGCGGTCAGTGTCCCCGCCGCGAATAGCCCGCCGCCAAACCCGATCAGGCCGGTGCCGATCCGGAACAGCAGCACCGAGCCCAAGGGTGCCGCGAAGATGACCGCTGCGAAAGCGAAGATGCCGGCGACCGCGCCGAATCCCGCAATCCGATAAGGATCGGCGTTGCGTCCGAGCGTCCTCGCCGCCAGCCCGAAGCCCGCGAGTGTCCCAAGCGCGAAGAAGGCCGTGAGCGCGGTGGTCTGGCCGACGCTGAGTTTCAGGATTTCGGCGCCATACGGCTCCAGCAGAATGTCCTGCATCGAGAACGCCGAAGTCCCCAGCGCCAGCGCGACGAGGACACGAACCGATCCGCCGGATTTGCGGAATCTGGCCCAGGATTGTTGGAACTGTGGCCGCTCGCGCGCCGCCGAGGTCAGCGAGGGATTACGCGCCTCCTGTTTCCAGAGCGCTGCGATGTTGAGCAGCATCTGCGTGACCGCGACGCCCTGGATGATCTGTATCAGCCGGATTTCGTCGAAATTGCGCAGCAGTTCGCTGAAGATCAGCGCACTGCCCACCATTCCGATCAACAGCATCACATAGAGGAACGCGACCACGCGCGGCCGCGCGTCCTCCGGCGCAATATCGGTGGCCAGCGCCAGACCAGCCGTCTGGATCGTATGCATGCCCGCGCCGACCAGCAGGAACGCCAGCGCCGCCCCGAATTGTCCGTAGACGGCCGGGTATTCGCCGGTGCCGGACAATACCAACAGCGCGAACGGCAGGATCGCAAAACCGCCGAACTGCAGCAGCGTTCCCATCCAGATATAGGGAACGCGCCGCCAGCCCAACACCGAGCGATGTTGGTCGGACTTGAATCCGATCAGCACGCGGAACGGCGCGAACACCAACGGGATCGACACCATCAGCGAAACCAGCAAAGTCGATACGCCGAGTTCAACGATCATCACGCGGTTGAGCGTTCCGTTGAGCAGCACGATGGAGATGCCGGTCGAGACCTGGAACAACGACAGCCGCAGCAACCGTCCGAGCGGGAGCTCGTTGGTGGCGGCGTCCGCAAAGGGAAGGAAACGCGTTCCGAGACGCATCCAGCCCTTTGCCAATGTCGTCGAAATCCGGGTCATCGGGGAATCATCTCCAATGCCTGCGACGTGTAGAAACCGCTGGCGACACGGTGACTGCGGCCGATCTGCCAGCGCTCCAGCCCCTCATCGGCCATCAGCAGCCGCCGCAATTTCTGTTCGGCGACAGGTTCGATCGCGGGCGCCCGATCGCCGCGCGGAAAAAGCCGGCCGGCGGCGTGCATGAGCGCCAGAGCCGGAGTTTTCGGGGCAAACGTCATCAGCAGCGCATCATTGGTGCGCCCGGCCAGCTCCGCCATGATCCGGCACGTATCCGCCGGCCGGTAATGGATCAGCGAGTCCATCGCCACCACGAAATCGAATTTTCCCAGCTTTGGATCGAGCATGTCGCCGGACTTGAAGTCGATCGCTGAGGCATCCAGATCCGACGGAAGGCGCTCCCGCGCGACCGAAACCAGCGTCGGCGACAGGTCGATCGCGACCACGCGCGCACCGCGCCGCGCTACTTCGATCGACAGCGCGCCGGTGCCGCATCCGGCATCGAGCATCCGCGCACCGCTCATGTTCTGGGGCAGCCACGACAGCAGCGTGTTGCGCATCTCGTCGCGCCCGGCGCGCACCGTCGCCCTGATGCGACCGACGGGCGCGTCCGAGGTCAGCTTGGCCCAGGCATCGACCGCCGTACGGTCGAAATAGGTTTTAAGCTCGCCGCGCCGTTCGAGATAGGTTGCGATGGTCATCAGTCGAACCCCAACAGATCGAAGATTTCACGATCCTTCAGCGATTTTCCCGGCAGCGGCTCGATGGTCCCTGCCCACAGCTCGGCAGCGAGCCGCATATATTCGTCCGTCACCGCCTTCAATTCCGGCGTCTCGTCCATCTCGAACAGCGTCGATTTCTTCAGGCGACTTTTGCGGATGACATCGAGGTCGGGGAAATGCGCGACCCGCCTCAACCCGGCCTGCTCGTTGTAGCGGTCGATCTGGTCGGTATCCTTGCTGCGGTTGGCGATCACGCCGCCGAGCCGCACGCCGTAATTCTTCGATTTGGCTTCGATGGCCGCGACGATGCGGTTCATCGCGAAGATCGAGTCGAAATCATTGGCCGCGACGATCAGCGCCCGGTCCGAATGCTGCAAGGGTGCGGCAAAGCCGCCGCAAACGACGTCGCCGAGCACATCGAAGATCACCACGTCGGTATCTTCGAGCAGGTGATGCTCCTTGAGCAGCTTCACCGTCTGTCCGACGACGTAGCCGCCGCAGCCGGTCCCAGCAGGCGGGCCCCCGGCCTCGAGGCACATCACGCCGTTGTAGCCCTCGAACACGAAATCTTCCGGCCGCAGTTCCTCGGCATGGAAGTTCACCGATTCGAGCACGTCGATGACGGTCGGGACCAGGCGCTTGGTCAGCGTGAAGGTCGAGTCATGCTTGGGATCGCAGCCGATCTGCAGCACGCGCTTGCCGAGCTTCGAGAAGGCGACCGACAGGTTCGACGACGTCGTGCTCTTGCCGATGCCGCCCTTGCCGTAGACCGAGAATACTTTTGCGGTGCCGATCTTGACCTTGGGATCGAGCTGGACCTGGACGCTGCCTTCGCCGTCGCCGCAACGCGAGAGACTTTTCAGCTTCAAATGTCCTTCGAGCGCAGATGGAGGACTCTGGATGTTCATGCGGCAACTCCCACGCCTTCGAGGCGGTCTTCGAGCTCTTCGCCTGCCCTGCGCAGGACATCGAGCATTTCCGGATCGGGCGACCAGTATTTGCGTTCGTGCGCCTCGATCAGCCGGTTCGCGACCTTGGCCGAAGCCACCGGATTGAGCGATGCCAGCCGCTCGCGCATCGCAGGATCGAGCATGAACGTCTCGGTGAGCTGCCGGTATACCCAGGGCGCCACCTCGCCCGTCGTCGCCGACCAGCCCATGGTGTTGGTGACGTGCTCTTCGATCTGGCGCACGCCCTCGTAACCGTGCTTGAGCATGCCCTCGTACCATTTCGGATTGAGCATCCGGGTACGGGTTTCCAGCGATACCTGCTCGGACAAAGTGCGGACGGTGCCGGCGCCACGGGTCTGGTCGCCGATATAGACCGGCGCCGACTGGCCGCCCTTGGCCATGCGAACAGCGCGGCTGATGCCGCCGAGCGTATCGAAATAATGATCGACGGTGGTGACGCCGAGTTCGACCGAGTCGAGGTTCTGGTAGGCGAGATCGACGGTGGCGAGCGCGTTCTTCAGTAACGCCGTCTGCTGCACGGGCTGGCCCTTGAGGCCGTAAGCAAAGCTCTTGCGGCGCGTATAGGTTTCCGCAAGTTCGTCCTCGTCTTCCCAGCGGCCGTTCTCGACCAGATGGTTGACGTTGGAGCCGTAGGCGCCGTCGGCGTTGCCGAACACACGCAACGATGCGATTTCGAGGTCGCAATTGTTCGCGGCCTGGAAAGCGAGCGCGTGCTTGCGAACGAAGTTCCGTTCAACAGGTTCATCCGCGGAAGCCGCCAGGAAGCAGGCTTCGGCCAGCAGTTTGATCTGAAGCGGCAGCAGGTCGCGGAAGATACCGGACATGGTGACGATCACGTCAATCCGCGGCCGGTTAAGCTGCTCGAGCGGCAGCAGTTCCGCGCCGGTCAAACGGCCGTAGCCGTCGAAGCGGGGCCTGGCGCCGAGCAGCGCAAGGGCTTGGCCAATCGGCGCGCCCTCGTTCTTGAGATTGTCGGTGCCCCACAGCACGATCGCCACCGACTCCGGTATTCCGTGTCCTTCGCCGACGTGCTTGTCGATCAACCGCTGCGCCTGCTGCGCGCCGTCCTGAACCGCAAAGGTGCTGGGAATGCGGAACGGATCGAATCCATGGAGGTTGCGGCCGGTCGGCAGGATCGCCGGCGTCCGCAAGAGATCCCCACCCGGCGCGGGACGGACGAACTTGCCGTCAAGCGCATGCAGGATGCTTGGGATCTCGTGATCCTGCTGCAGGATACGATCGATGCCCGCGAGCTCCTTGTAGAGCGGAAGCGATACTTCCTCCTTGGCGGCCAACGCTTCGGGTGTTTCGCCCCTCACCAGCGCCTCGAGGATCGATTTGTCGGGACGAGCACCGTGCGATGCGTCCGCAACCGCCTGCAGCATCTCGACGCGTTGCTCCGCCGACGGGGCCTCGCCGACCACATGGAGACCATGCGGGATCAGCGTATATTCAAGCTCCAGCACCGCCGCCGACAGCTTGCCGATCTCGCGCGCGGGATCAGCCCAGATGGGGTCCGCCACCGCTAGCTCCAACGTGCTGGCCTGCGCCTGAATCAGCGTCGCCAGGCCAACGCGCTCGACATCACCGTCCGGCGGCAGGCCGCGCCAGCGCTCGATCGATGCTTTCAGCTCGACCAGACCCTTGTAGAGCCCGGCATGGGCGACCGGCGGGGTGAGATAGCTGATCAACGTCGCCGCCGACCGCCGTTTTGCAATGGTGCCTTCGGAGGGATTGTTCGAGGCATACAAATAAAGATTGGGCAGATCGCCGATCATGCGGTCGGGCCAGCACGCAGCGGACAGTCCAGTCTGCTTGCCGGGCATGAATTCGAGGGCGCCATGGGTGCCGAAATGCAGCACAGCATCGGCGCCAAAATCCTCACGCATCCAGCGATAGAATGCCGAGAAGGCATGCGTCGGCGCAAAACCCTTCTCGAACAGCAGCCGCATCGGATCGCCTTCGTAGCCAAAGGCAGGCTGGACGCCGACGAAGACATTGCCGAAGCGCTCACCGAGCACGAAGATCGAGCTGCCGTCGCTCTGCTGCTTGCCCGGCGCGGGTCCCCATTGCGCCTCGATCTGGCGCAGCCATTTTTCGCCGCGGACGTGATCGCCGGCCGGGATTCGGGTGTGGACATTGGCATCGGCGCCGAAGCGGGCCGCGTTGCCCACCACGATCCGCTCGCGCAGCGCGTCGACATCAGCAGGCAGATCGACCTGATAGCCCTCCCGTTTCATCGCGGAGAGGGTGCGATGCAGGGATTCGAAGACCGACAGGAAGGCGGCGGTGCCGGTATTGCCAGCATTCGGCGGAAAATTGAACAGAACGATCGCGACCTTGCGATCCCGCCGCTCGGCGCGGCGCATGGCGACCAGGCGCGCGGTGCGCGAGGCCAGCATCTCCGCGCGCTCACTGCAGACTTGCATTTCGCCGGCGACCTCGGAGCGGGAGAACGTGCACGAACGGTCGCACCCCGTGCACGGCATGCCTGCCCCGTCGGAGCGACCGCCATAGACCATCGGACCCGCGGCGCCATCGAGTTCCGGGATCGCCACCATGATGGTGCTCTCCACCGGCATCAGGCCGCGATCCGAAGCGCCCCATTGTTCGAGCGTCTGGAATTCCACGGGGTGTGCCGACAGATAGGGCACGTCCAGCTTGGCGAGAATTTCCTCGGCCGCTTTGGAATCATTGTAGGCGGGGCCGCCGACCAGAGAGAAGCCGGTCAGCGAAACCACCGCATCGACCGCGCTGCGGCCGTCCTTCATGAAAAAGCGTTCGATCGCCGGCCGCTGATCGAGGCCGCTGGCGAAAGCCGGGATCACCCGCAGCCCTTTCGCCTCGAACGCCGAGATCACGCCGTCATAATGACCGGAATTTCCGGCCAGCAGATACGAACGCAGCAGGAGGATACCGACGGTGCCGCGTTCACCCGGCACGTCCGGCAAGCAATCGGCTGTCTCGGCAATGCGGCCTTTGAGGCGCGGATGGTAAACACCGATATCGGCGTAGTCGACCGGAGGCTCGGCCTTGACGGCCCCACGCAGGCGGCGGCGCGGGCCATCGGCGTATCGGTCCACCAGCAGGCGGATCATGTTGGCGATGTTCTGCTCGGACCCCGCCAGCCAGTATTGCAAGGTCAGGAAGTAGGCCCGCATGTCCTGCGCGGTGCCGGGAATGAAGCGCAGCAGTTTTGGCAACTGCCGCAGCATCTTCATTTCGCCCTTGCCGCCGGGGCTACCCTTGCGATTGCCGCGCAGCTTCTTCAGCCAGGCAATGGCGCCCAGCGCCTCCCCGCTCATGTCGAACTTGCCGACCCGCGTCAGCTTCACGACCTCGGCCGCCGACATGCAGCAGACCATGGCGTCGCAATGGTCGCGGCGAGCGGCCAGCGCAGGCATCACGGCGCGAACGTGATCGTCGAGGAACAGCATCGTGGCGATGACGATGTCGCCGCGGGCGATGTCGTCCCTGCAGCGGTCGAGCGCCACGTCGTCGGTGCCCCATTCGTCCGCAGAATGAACGACGAGCGACAACCCAGGAAAATTTCCCTTCAAGCGCGCTTGCGCCCGCGAAGCCGCGCGGGACAGATGACCATCCATGGTCACGATGACGACCCTGATCGGCGTCGTGTCAGCGGGCGTAGTGCGCTTTGGCATCGTAAAGCGTCTCAATGGTTATGGTGGCCAACCCGTTTTCATTGGCGAAGCGTTCGGTGTTGCGGCGCGCCTTGCCGCGAACGAAGAATGGAATTTTGCGAAGCTCTTTCTCCGCGTCCGCCGCCCAGATCACGGCGATGTCGGAAACCATGGCAGCAGCTGCAACGGGCGCGGCTTGCGCCTCATCCGCCGGCGCGGCGTGCCCCGCCCCCAGATGCGACGGCACGGCCCCATCCGCGAATTCAAAATCATCCTTGAACATCGCCAGCAGATGCTCTTCCAGGCCCATCATCAGTGGATGCACCCAGGTGTCGAAGATCACGTTGGCGCCCTCGAAACCCATTTGCGGAGCGTAGCGGGCCGGAAAATCCTGCACATGCACCGGGGCCGAGATCACCGCGCAGGGCACCCCGAGGCGCTTGGCGATATGACGCTCCATCTGCGTGCCCAGCACCAGTTCGGGCTGCAGCTCCGCGACCTTGGCCTCCACCTCGAGGTAATCGTCGGTGATCAGCGGCTCGACGTCGTAGCGCTTTGCGGCCTCGCGGATTTCACGGCCGAATTCGCGGCTGTAGGTGCCGAGCCCGACGACCTTGAAGCCGAGTTCGTCGGAGGCGATGCGGGCGGCGGCCACGGCATGGGTGGCATCGCCAAAGATGAAAACGCGCTTGCCGGTGAGATAGGTCGAATCGACCGAGCGCGAGTACCAGGGCAACCGCGTCGAGCAAGTCGCGAGCACACCTGATGCATCGACCCCGGCAAGCCTTGCCACCTCTTCGACAAACTCGCGGGTCGCCGATACGCCAATCGGAATCGCCTTGGTAAACGGCTGACCGAACGTGCGTTGTAGCCAGGACGCCGCCTGCCCGGCTATCTCGGGGTAGAGCACCACGTTGAAGTCGGCGTCGCCGAGCCTCGCGATGTCCGCGGGCGTAGCCCCCATCGGAGCCGTAACATTCACATCGATGCCGAGTTTTGCCAGCAGCAGGGTGATCTCGGCGATATCGTCGCGGTGACGGAAACCGAGCGCGGTGGGACCCAGTAAATTGCAACAGGGTCGCGCGCCCGTGGCTCGCTCGGCGCGCCTTGTGCCTGGGGCTGGCGCCGAAGGCCCGGCCAGCGCACGCACGAGCTGATAGAACGTCTCGGCCGCGCCCCAATTTTCCTTGCGCTGATACGCGGGAAGATCAACGGCCACGATCGGAATGGGAAGATCGAGCGCGCGCGCCAGACCGCCGGGGTCGTCCTGGATCAGCGATCCCGTACAGGAGGCGCCGACGATCATCGCCTGCGGCTGGAACCGGTCATAGGCGTTCCGGGCCGCGGTCTTGAACAGCTCAGCGGTGTCGCCGCCGAGATCCCGCGCCGAGAATGTCGTATAGGTCACGGGCGGACGCCGGTCGCGGCGTTCGATCATCGTGAACAGCAGATCCGCATAGGTGTCGCCCTGCGGCGCGTGAAGGACGTAGTGCAGCCCTTCCATACCCGTGGCGACGCGCATTGCGCCGACATGGGGAGGTCCTTCATATGTCCACACCGTCAGCTGCATGGTCAGGCCACCAGTTTCGCGCGGCGCACGAGCGGGCGTGCAAACAGTTCCGCGAGATCGGCGGCCTGCTCGTAGCCCTGGATCGGCGTGAACACGAGTTCGATCGACCACTTGGTGGTCAGGCCTTCGGCCTCCAGCGGATTGGCGAGCCCGAGGCCGCACACGACGAGATCGGGGCGCGCCGAACGACACCGATCGAGTTGCAGGTCGACGTCCTGCCCTTCGGTCAGTGCAACGCCGACCGGCAGCAGCTTGAGTTCTTCGGCAAGATGCTCGCGATGCAGGTAGGGTGTACCCACCTCGACCAACTGCATCGACAATTCGCGCGACAGGAATCGCGCCAGCGGAATTTCGAGTTGGGAGTCCGGAAACAGGAAAACGCGACGCCCTGCCAATTGATCCCGATAGCGCATCAGCGCCCGTTCCGCCCGCGCGCGATAGGGATGCGTCACCGTCTCGAACAGCACCGGATCGACGCCGAAGGTATCGGTCGCCGCGCAAAGCCATGCGGTGGTGCCCTCGACGCCCAACGGAAATGGCGCGGCCAATCGCTGGGCGCCACGGTCTTCCAGGGCGCGCGCGGTATCGGCGAGAAATGGTTGCGCCAGGAGGAACTTGGTGTTCGGCCCCACGGCAGGAAGTGCGGTGGACTTGCGCGGCGGCAGGAACTGCACCTGACCGATGCCAAGCGCTTCGAACAACCGGACGAACTGATCCTCGACCACATCGGCCAGTGATCCCACGATAACCAACCGATCCTCGCCCGTTCCGCTCGGGGGGAGCGCCGGAACGAGCGAGGCGAGACAGGCATCCTCGCCTTGCGTGAATGTTGTCTCGATTCCGCTGCCCGAGTAATTGAGAATGCGCACCGCCGGCGAGAATTTCTGCGACAGCCGCAACGCGGCGCGCGACAGATCGAGCTTGATCACCTCGGAGGGACATGAACCGACCAGAAACAACAGGCGGATGTCAGGCCTTCGCGCAATCAACTGCGTCACGATCCTGTCGAGTTCATCATTGGCGTCGGTGAGCCCGGCAAGATCCTTTTCTTCCATGATCGCGGTCGCGAAGCGCGGCTCAGCGAAGATCATCACGCCGGCCGCGGACTGGATCAGATGTGCGCAGGTGCGCGAGCCCACCACCAGGAAGAAGGCGTCCTGGATCTTGCGATGCAGCCAGACGATGCCGGTCAACCCGCAGAACACTTCGCGCTGGCCGCTCTCGCGGCGAACCGGATGGGACGCGACTTCGCTGTCCGCCGCACATCCATGCACATGCGCGTTCATGCCGCGCTCCCGGAAATGGAGGGAGCATCTGCCAACGCCAGCCGCTCATCGCGGCGCGCGGCGCGCAGCTTCAATACGAATTGCGTGGCGTTGATGAAGTAGGTCGCGTAGGCCGCCAGCGCCAACAACATCTGCTGGCGCGGATCGCCAATCCCTGCGAACAGCGCCACCAAATAAGCCGTGTGCAGCGCCAGCACGAGGAAGCTGAAAACGTCTTCCCAGAAGAATGCCGGCGCAAACAGGTAGCAGCCAAAGACTTCCCGCTCCCAGATCGAGCCGGTGATCATGATCGCGTAAAGCAACAGAGTCTTGAGCACGACCGAGGCCGTCGCGACGCCGAATCCGTCGCCCGTGGCGAGATAACGGATCACAAGCGCCGTGCTCACCAGGAAGACGACGAACTGGACCGGCGCCAAAATTCCCTGCACCAAGGTCCACTTTGTTGCGTCGCGGCGAATTCGCTGCTCGGGCGTGTACAGCGCCTTAAGTGGTTGTGCAGACGAGCGGACCGGGAATTTGCCGGTGACAGCCTTCGAAATTTCGTTCGCAGGCGCAGCGACGGTTTCCTCAACCAAACTGTAAAGATTGTTTGACAGCTTCCCATCACGGTGATGCGATACCGATTGGGAAACGCGAGCATCTGCCGGCGATCGTTCGCCGTATTGGGGAAATTCCTGCTTTGAAGCTGCTCGAAGCTGCACCGCGCCACTCCCTATGTGCGGACTTGATGACAAGAAGGCTAAACTTCGTTCCGAGAACTGTCAACTAAACCATACGTAAATTAAACTTGACGGTTTTGCGGAGCGGAGACTTAATGTTCGGGGGGAGTCAAAAATGACCGATGTGAACGAGCAATCCTTCTCAGCCGGCAGCGCTACCGACACCGCCCCGACGCGTCATCCCAAATCCCTTCGACAACGAATTCCGGCACCGATCTGGCGGTTTCGGCCGACACTGCAGCCGATCCACGTGGTCCAGACCATCAAGACCCAGATCGTTCCGAAGATCGTCCTCGCACTTCGCCGTGCGCCGGCACCAAAGAGTGCAGAGGCGGCCGAACGGCTTCCGACCGCCATCGAGCAGTTCGCCGCGATGACCCTCGGGAACGATGATGGTGCCGCGTCCGCCCATGTCGACGCCTTGTTGGCAAAGGGCATTTCGGTCGAGTCGATCTTTCTCGAACTGCTGGCGCCCGCGGCGCGGCAACTCGGCACGCTCTGGGAATCGGACGCGGCAGATTTCGCGAACGTGACGCTGGGCGTCGGCCGGCTTCAGCTCATCATGCGCCGCCTCGGCGACCGCTTCACCGACGAGTCAAACGCGTTTCACGCTGGCGAATCCGTGCTTCTGACAATTATTCCGGGCGAACAGCACAGCTTTGGACTATCGATGGTGGCTGAATTCTTCCGGCGCGCCGGCTGGAATTTGTGCACCGGACCCTTCTCGTCGCACCAGGAACTTACATCCCTTGTGCAGAACCACTGGTTCGACATCGTTGGCTTCTCCGTCAGCAGCGACCGCCGGCTCGACGAACTGAAAAAGGATATCCACGACATCCGACGCGACTCACGCAACCGGCACGTCGGCATCATCATCGGTGGGCCGATGGTCATCGCCCATCCCGACCTTGTAGCCTCGATGGGAGCGGATATGATGTCGGCAGATGCGTCCACGGCGCCGCAACAGGCCCATGGACTGATCGAACAGATGAAGAGCCAGAAGTGACTGACCTTGGAACGCAAGGGCGGCGCAAGTTGACGCGACGAAGCTTTCCTTCGAAGCCGACCGTGGGGACCAAGGGGATGACAGTTGCGACGGCGGACATCCCCTCGCCGCCCATCGTCACCGCGCTTTATCTCCGTACCAAGACACTCCATGTCGAAGCCGAACGAACCGGCATTGTGCGCGATTTGTTGCGGGGTGAAGCCACCCGCGAGGGGTATGTTCTCCTGTTGCGCAATCTGCTTCCGGCCTATCAGGCGATGGAGCAAGGCCTCGCGCGTCACCGCGGCTCCCCTGCCCTCGGCAGGCTCGTCGACTACAGGCTGGATCGCGCCGCGGCGATCGAAGCCGACCTGGTGGCGCTGTGCGGCGCTCATTGGAGCCAAGGCATTCCCCTGCTTTCCGCAGGAGACTTTTACGCCAGACGAATCGTCAAGGCGGCCGAGGGTGACGGCATGCGGTTGATCGCACATGCCTACACCCGCTATCTCGGCGACCTCAGTGGCGGCCAGATTTTGCAACGGTTGCTGACCCGTTCGCTGGACCTTAAGCCTTCGGAACTCTCGTTCTATGATTTTTCGCGTTTTCCGGACCTGGAAGCCCTCAAGGCTGACTATCGTCAGGCGCTCGATCACGCCGGAACCCTGGCTGCCGACGCGCAGATGGTGATCGAAGAGGGTGCGATTGCATTCTCGCTCAATATCGACGTGTCGTGCGCCGTCAAGGCCATGTTGTCGTCGGGCCCGATCGCGGCAGTGACAGGGCCATAAGGCGCCTTGAGCAGCTGGCAGCTATCTATCCGGCTTGTTTGCACCCGACGTCCGCGACGCATGCCAGATCAAATGCTCCAGCACTTCCGCGGTACGCAGTGTCGAATTGCGGACGCTCTCGAGCATTTCGGCAATGCGGCTTGTCTCCACGCCGTAGGTGATCTCGAGCGCCGCGAGCTGGGCATTCTCGATCACCGAGGACAACAGGTTCTGGTAGACGAGATCGGTCTTGGAATCGAGCCGGACGCTGTTGATCCGATTGCTCTGGATGATGCCTTCCTGGAAACGGCTGCGCGCGATCTCGGCGGCCTTGCGATCGGTGATGTCGGAAAAGATCAGTACGAATCCGAGCACCCGGTCCCGCGATGGCTGCACCGGATCGGCCCTTACCATCAGCGGCTTTTCCCGGTTGCCTTCGCTGCGCAGCAGCAATTCGCCGCGCCATGCCCGATGATGGCCAATCAGGTCCGCCACATACTCGAGAAACCGCTCCGATTGCTGAAATGCCCCAGCTAGTCCGTGCAGGCGATCGACCCCGCCATGATCCGGCGGCAGCAACGCCTTGAATGCCTCGTTCATCAGCAGGATCTTGCCGTCGATATCGGCGATGATCACCGGTTGCTCGGATACCCGCACATGGCGACTGAACTGTTCGAGCTGATCCTGGGCGATGAGCGTGCGGACCGCCCGGAATTGCAGCACGATATCGGCCACCGACTGGCCGATCAGGCGAGCCGCGGCAATATCGGCCGGCGTCCACGGCTCGGACGTGCCCTCCACCTGCTGATGCCATTGCGCAAAAGATCGTCGCGGCGACAGATCGGAAGGGTTGTCACCGATCACGAACGGCTTGAGCGGATCGCCGCCCCAGGTCACAGTGCGGATGCGCTCCGGACGAAACCAGATCAGATACTCGCCCGGATTGCTGGAAATCGGCGTCACCGCGATCCCGCTCGCGACCTTGGTGATCCCGGCGAACTGGGGAAGATCCAGTCCGAGCGAGGCCGTCGCCACCACGGACAGATCGCGGCGCGTGTCCAGCCAGGCTCCGATTTCCCTGATCTCCTGCGTTCCCGGGACTTCTCCGGTCGAGATGATCTGGCCCTCGTAGATCAAGGCACTTCCGCTCGCCCCCAGCGGCTGAAGAATAGATTGCGAGCTATCGAAGATTGCCCCCCGCCAGTCGCCTTCGCGTGACATCGCCTCGATCATTCGCTGCTCGAGCCGCTGCACGAAGATTTCGGACTGACTCTGCGCAAAGCTTTCGAGCGCCGCGATGCGTGTCGCGATCGCTTCAGCAAGCAGCTCGCAAACCGCCCGCAATTCGAAATGGATAAAGCGCGGTTCGTAATGGTGGCAGGCGACGAGGCCCCACAACTTTCCGCCGACCACAAGCGAGATGACCAGGGTGGCGCCCACGCCCATGTTTTTCAGGTACTGCAGATGAATTGGCGACATGCTGCGCAGGAAACAGAGAGACATGTCGAGATCCTGCCCCGTTATCGGCGACAACCTCGGCTGCAGCGGAACGGGCTCGTAGTTCACATCGACCAGCACCCGTACTCGCGTACGTTCGTAGAGCCGCCGCGCCATCTGCGGGATATCGGTCGCAGGATAGCGATTGCCCAAATACGCCTCGAGCTCGGGCTTACGGCGCTCCGAGAACACCTCGCCGTGCCCTTCGTCGTCGAACCGATAGACCATGACCCGGTCGTAGCCGGTACGGTCCTGAAACAGGGTTGCCGCTTCTTCGCACAGCCCGCGAAGCGACGATGCCGTACGGATTTTCTCAAGCGCGTTCGCAATCTGCCGGGATAGATCGACCGATGGCCCCGCGCGCTCCAGTTCGATCACCAGCCCTCCGGCGGGCGGCCGATGCAGCAGGCCATCGAACTGCGCGCTGGGACTTCCGATCCGGCAACGCACCGCGATCGGCATTCCCTGCGACGTCGGGTCGAGATGGGGAAGGATGCAAACCAGCAGATCGCCATCGAGGTCGGCGAGCGACACGCCGATGACCTGCTTCAGATTGAGAAATTCGGCCGCGTTGGCGCTGGCCTGGATGACACGATGATCGGGTTCACTGACGACCAACAAGGCGCCGTGGGGCTGAATCGAGCCCGCGAGATGAATCTCCTCCCGTTCGCAGTTCGAAAGATCGGCCGTTCCGAACGCGGGGGTAGCGAGCGAATGCAGCGCCAATTCAGGCCTCTGGGGTTTCCTCAGCGTCCGACCCCTTGTCTTCGAGGCCGTAACGATTGAGCTTGGCATAAAGGCTCTGCCGGCTCAATCCCAGTAGTTCAGCCGTCGCTGTCCGGTTCCCGCCCGCAAGCTCCAGCGCCTGCTTCACATAGTGCTGTTCGACGATACTGACGGTGTTCTTGACCAGACTGCGCAGCGACGATTTTCCGATCTGTTCGCTCATCGAGCCCAGCGCCGTGCGCAGGAAGTCGCTCTCGTTGCCCGACGGCAGGCGACGGGACACGTTGCGAAGCAACACGCCGATCTCGCCCAGTTCTTCCCCGGAGCCGGCCGAAATCTCGACTTCGGTCTCCGTCCCGAGCTCGCCGCGGATCGATGTGGTGAACAGCCGGACCGTCTTGTGCCGCTGGATATTGGAAAGCAGCGCACTCAGATCCGCGCCCGGCTGCCAGAGCCAGCGTCCGAGCGACTCCCCGAGCGCAGATCCCTTTGAGCCGAGTTGCACCAGATCGAGAAACGCCTGGTTGGCGTGACGAATAATGCCGGCATCATCGAGCGCGACGAAACCGTCGGGCAGATGATCGATCAACTCCTCGACGGTTGAATGCCCACCCTTTTCCACCGGTGCGGACGGGCTGTTTGCCGGGGTGAATTGCAGCAGAAATACATGGCCCGGCTCCGCGGCCATCAGCGATCCGCGCAACATCCATGGCCTTGCTTCGGCCCCGAGATGAACGAGAATACTCAATGCCTTGCCGCGCTCGCGAATACGCGCCAGCATCTCGCGAACCGCGTCGCGGTCCTCCGCCGCCACGTCATGCAGCAATTCACGGCCGGCCAGATCTTCATTACGGCGGCGCGAGGAATTCAGCGCCTCGACGGCGGTGCGGTTGGCTTCGACGATCCGCAGATTGGCCGCCGATACGATCATGACGGCTTCGTTCGAGGCATCGAACACCAGCCGATAACGCGTCTCGATTTCGCGGAGCTTCCAGTAGTCGCGCTCCATCGTCTGCTGTGCCGCGATCAACCGCGACTGCAACTCGGCGACCGCCTGCAGATTCTTTCCGATCGCGAGCATGCCAGCACGACCGCCCAGCAGGACCGTCGTGTATTCCATCGGAATTTCGAGACCGCTCGGAAAGCGCTGGTTGATCTGGCGGAAAGCCGAGATCCCGCTGACGCGGGCGTCGTCGACCATGCGCTTGACCTTGTCGCCGCCCATTTCGCCGGCGACTTCGACCCACGGACGACCCAGCCAGCCATCGACGCTCTCGCTGCTCATCGATGGCGACAGTGTCGCCTCCCGGATAACGCCTTCCATGTCCAGCAGAAGCGTAATGTCTGGCTGTACGGTCGGTAGTGCGGCCATGATCTTTATCTGCCGATCATTTTCTAGCGAAGCGGGAACAGCGGTCCAAGCAACGACAGTCAAACCAAAGCACATGATGTGCCAATTTCACCTGACACTGGCGGCACGAACGAAGCGCTGGCTCTCTAGGGATGCACAGAATCTCGCTTCAGAGTCAAGAAACTCCTTAATTTTGAAGGCTTTAGGTGTAAAATATTCTTTACACCACTGTGGGGACCCATCCTACGGCTTTCCGGCCATCATATCCACCCTAGCACATGGCACTGCAAATCTGTTTGATTTCGCTCAAAACACTGTCAGGGGGTGTCAACATCATTTGATCTTTCTGAATGTAAGGATATCTTAACAAGGAAATTCCAACAAAAGGCTCAGGGAGAGAAATGTGCAGGTCAAACTTACCGTCGTAGCCATGATCGCGGCAGCCGTAGCCCTTCCAATCGGTACGGCGTCCGCGCAGGACGCTACCAAGGGAGAGCAGGTGTTCAAGCAGTGCATGACCTGTCATCGCATCGGTCCCGACGCCAAGAATCTGGTTGGACCTGCGCTGACCGGGATTATCGGCAGGCAATCCGGCACTGCACCCGGGTTCGCCTATTCCCCGCTCAACAAGGCGGCGGGTGAGAACGGGCTGGTCTGGACCAACGAACTGATCATGCAGTATCTGCCGGATCCCAACGGCTTCCTGAAGAAGTTCCTGACTGAGAAGGGCAAGGCGGATCTGGCGACCGGTTCGACCAAGATGGCGTTCAAACTCGCGGACGAACAGCAGCGCAAGGACGTGATCGCCTACATCGACAAATTTTCCGACAAGAAATAGCTGCGGGCATGAGGCTGCCCGACCGGCTATTTTAGCCACCGGCGGTAGACGTCGGTTAGATGCGCCAATCCGGCGGCCGAAAGGCAAAGGCTGGCCATCATCCAGCCGCCGCCGGCAAGCGTTACGCGCAGCGCCAGCAGAAGAAACGCGCCCGCGCATAGATTGGGGAGCAGGTCCAGCGGCGCGATGCCCCGCCGGACGCGAGCCCAATACAACAGCAGGACCGCGGCCTCGAGCACGACCAGCACCAGGATGAGATCAACGAGGCGTCCACTCGCAAACAGGTCAGCCATGCCCGAGGATCACATGGCCACCCGTTACAGACAACCCGCCCTCACCCGTTACGCGAACGGCGCGTTGAGACGGACGACCGTCAGATTGAGGAACGCGGCGAACGACACCCACAACAGATATGGCACCAGATAGAGGCTGGCTGGCCTGGCAAAGCGCCAGAACACGATGATCGGCAGAAGGATCGACAGCCAGAGAAGCCCGACCTCGATCAACGCCCAGTCCGGCCGTTTCAGCGCAAAAAACAACGTGCTCCAGAGCACGTTGAGAAACCCGTTCAGGGCAAAGAGGGCAATCACCCGTTCGCGTTGCGCGCGGCTATCCGCATTGCGCCAAGCATAAACTGCGGACGCTGTCGCCAGCGCAAAGATTACCGTCCATGCCGGACCGAACAGCCAGTCCGGCGGTTGCCACGGGGGCTTGCGGAGGTCTTGATACCATGGGCCTGTGTCTGTCAGCGTTCCGCCAAGCACCGCGATGAAGATTGCGACCGAGGCTGCAACCAGCACGGGCTTCCAGAAACTGGCACGCGGGACCATTACGCAGACGCCAGTCCGGTCATGTGGGCAAGGTTCTTGAAGAAGATCCTGACATGGGCGACAGGCTTGGCGCGGACCAGTTCCTTGTTCATGTAGGCATCCCAGGTCAGCTTCTGCACGTCACGGTCGCGGCAAATGCTGACGAAGCGCTCGCGGCGGCGGTCGTTGGAATACCAATACCACTGCATCACGCCGAGGATCCAGAATACGACGCCGTGCATGCGCATGAAGCGCTTTCGCGCGACGCGAAGCGCCTTTGCGTCGCCGGTCTCCAGGAACTGATCGACCGCTTCCGCCGACAACCGACCGCCGATCATGGCATAGTAGATGCCCTCGCCTGAAGCCGGCGCCACCACACCCGCGGCATCGCCGGCCAGCAGAACGCTGTGACCGTCGTCCCACCGCGGCAACGGATGCAGTGGAATCGGTGCGCCCTCGCGGCGGATGGTTTCGGCGTTTTCAAGGCCTGCAGCGTCCCGCAAACCGCCGACGGAATCGCGTAGCGAAAATCCCTTGCGCGCGGAGCCGGTACCGACGCTGACGGTGTCGCCATGGGGGAATACCCAGCCGTAGAAATCCGGCGATACCGAACCGCGGTAATAGACATCGCAACGCGTGCCGTCGAAGCTCGATCCCGCCGGCGGCGACCGAACAATCTCATGATAGGCGAAGACATACGGCAACCGATCGGCGCCGGGCAGGCATTGCCGCGCCACAGCCGACAAGGCTCCATCCGCGCCAATCAACGCACGAGCGCGAACGGCTTTTTCAACCATCGAGCCGTCGGCCGCACGTTCCTCGTAATACACGATGGTCTTGCCGGCTTCGTCGCGTTCGAAACGCTTGAACAGACCGGTTCGTCGCTTGGCGCCGGCCGCCGCGGCACGCTCGCGCAACCATTCGTCGAATTCATCGCGATCGACCATGCCGACAAAGCCGCCGTCGATCGGCATGTCCACCTGCTTGTTCGACGGCGAAACCATTCGCGCCGAATTGACGCGGGCGACCAGCAGATGGTCGGGAATATCGAAATCGCGGATCAACCGTGGCGGAATAGCGCCGCCGCACGGCTTGATGCGCCCGGCGCGGTCGAGCAGCAAGACGGTCCGCCCGAGGTTGGCAAGGTCGTGCGCCGCTGTTGCGCCCGACGGACCCCCGCCCACAACCACCACATCGAAGATCTCCGAAATACTCATCATCTCGCTCCTCCCGCGATGGCTGCTGCACGCATGTCGCCAGCCGAACCTTGTCGCATCGCGCTTCTTGCCGGCGCCCGATGAATCCAAACCGCCATGCATGCCGAAACGACGAACATCCCGGCTTCAGATGCAAAGACCACGGCGTAGGACAGCGTCGGCGAGGTCAGCAGATAGCGCGCGATGTCGCTGGCGAGCGTCCCGAGAAAGCCGCCGATTCCGAACGCAAAGGCCTGGGCAGCGCCCCAAAGGCCCATGCGCACGCCTTCGCGCTTCTCGCCGCCCGCTCCCACCAGCGCCATCATCGAGCCGATCGCCGCGACCGCGTAGGCACCATTGGTCACGCCAAGCATGAAGACATTCTCGCGAATCGGCCAGGCTGGCCCGATAAGGGCGGCAGCGGTGAGGCACAGCAGCGCGATCGCGGAGGCAAGACAACCGCCGACGGTCCAGACCTGCAGATTTCCGCGAGCACGGGGATAAATGGCGCCGACCAGCGGCACCAGCGCCATGCCGATCAGCGTTCCGCCATGCTGAATGCCCGAAAGTTTCGTCGTCTCGCCTGGCGTGAAGCCAAATACCGCACCGGCGAACGGCTCGAGGATCAGATCCTGCGCGCTGTAAGCCAGCATCGAGACAAAGACAAAGATCGCAAACCGCCGCGACTTCGGTTCGGTCCAGACTTCGATAAACGCTTCGCGGAATGAGGACCGGCGTGGCAGGTCCATCAGTCGAGGTTGAGCCGCGGCTACCGCATTTCCTTCGACGCCCCAGACACCAACCAGCGTGAGAACCATCGCCGCGACAGATACCGATCCAGAGACGGCGATGAGCCTCGCAGGCGAGAACGGATCAAGCAAATGACCGGCGACACCGGTCGTCACAATGAAGCCGGCGATCATCATGACCCAGACGATCGTCGCCGCCGCCGCGCGGCGATTGTCGTCGGTGCGCTTGGCGAGCAGCACCAGCAGCGACGTACCTGCAGCACCGACACCGACACCGATCAGACCGAATGCGGCCACCGCAAGCGCGATCCCGAATAGCGGATGCGTGGTCATCCACGCCGTAGCCACCGCGGCCATCAAGCCGCCGGTTGCGAGAACGGCCATGCCGCCGACGATCCATGGCGTCCGTCGCGCGCCGAGATCTGAGCCATGGCCCCAGGCGGGGCGCAACACCTGAAGCGCATAATGAATGGCGACCAGCGCGCCGGGCAGGATCGCAGGCATCGCGAGTTCGACCACCATCACCCTGTTGAGCGTCGAAGTGGTCAGAACGACGATGGCGCCGAGCCCGGTCTGAACGAGGCCAAGGCGAACGATACCAAACCAGGAGAGAACGGGATTGTTCATGTTGACCTACCCCGCCTGGATCGCTGCCAGCGCAAACGCGCTGATGAGCATGCCGGTCACGTAACAACTGATTCCGGTCCCGTTGTACCAGGGCGCCCGCTCGCGAGGGCTTTTCAGGAAATGGGCCATCAGGAACAATTGTCCGATCAGCAAGGCGCCGACGGCCGCCGCGTAGAGCGGCAGCTGCCATGCCAGGAGCAGCCCGACGACAGCAACCTGCGGCACCGCCATCACCAGGCAGGCAAACCGTGCGGCACGGCCGACACCAAGCAGCACCGGGAGCGAATCGATCCCCATCCGCCGGTCGCCTTCGACCGACTTGAAATCATTCAGCGTCATGATGCCGTGGGCGCCGATGCTGTAGAGCAGCGCGATCACGACGATGCGCCAGTCCGGCATCGAAGCGCCCATCACGGCGGCGCCGGTGAACCAGGGCAAGCCTTCATAACAGAGCCCGCAAGCGGCGTTGCCCCACCAACCGTTCTGCTTCAGCCGGATCGGCGGCGCGCTGTAGGCCCATGCCAGCACCAGGCCGACGATGGCCGCGACAAATCCCCAGGTGCCGAGGGTCGTCGCCAACAGCAACGACAGGGCCGTCCAGACGATTGCGATATAGAGTCCCCAGCGTCCCGGAATGCGCCCCGACGGAATCGGGCGATTTGGCTCGTTGATGGCATCGACATGCCGATCATACCAGTCGTTCACGGCCTGGCTGGTACCGCACACCATCGGCCCCGCAAGCAAGACAGCAGCCGCGATCAACGGCCAGCGCTGTCCGGGCGAAACGCCGGACGAAACGACGCCGCACCCCAACGCCCACATCGGCGGAAACCAGGTGATCGGCTTCAACAGCTCCAGAACAACCAACGGCGACGGACGCTCGGCGACGGCGCTATTCATCATCGCTCTCCCCATCCGCGGCATGCTCGGCGAGCCCGAACCGACGCAGTTTGACGTAAAGGCTCTGCCGGCTGAGGCCGAGCATTTCTGCTGCCGACGCGCGATTGTCGCCGGTCAGTTCCAGCGCGGCCTCGATCGACAGTTTCTCAATCACGTCGGTGGCCTCGCGCACCAGATCGCGCAGCGGAACCCGGCCGATCAATTCGGTGAGTTGCGCGACCGAGCGCGGCAGCTCTCGCACCGAAGACGATGACGCCGACAATCGCTTCTCTACATTTCTGATGGCGAAGCCGAACCCTTGCTTTTGGGAGCTGTCGGCGAGTAAAACCGCAGAGACTTCGACATCCGCGGTCGCCCCATACTCGCCACGCAGCGCGGTCGAAAACAACTTGATCGAACGGTTTTGGCGCAGATTGGCGAATGCGACGCCGAAATCGACCCCGGCTCGGCCGAGCCAGCGATCAAGCAGCTCACCGCGTGCCTGCTCCGTGTTGCCGAGCTGCGCCATTTCAACAAAGGCCGGGTTCGCCCTGACAATACGGCCGTCGAACTCCGTGATGACCAACCCATCCGGTGCAGCATCGAAATATTGCAGCAGCATCGATGTCGCCCTGAGAGCGCCGTCTTCCGGCGGCGTCGCACCCGAAGATAAGCGAACCAGAAACAGCGACGCGTGTTCCTGCCTAAACAGCGATGCGGTGACGATGCATTCCCGGTTCCCCTTCGCGAGATGAACACGGGTGCTGCCGTCGCGACCCGTGGCGCGGACATCCCCGAGAAGGGTTCGAACCTGCTCTGCGCCCGTTGGGTCGAAATGGCCGGAAAGCTCCGATTTCAGCAGCTCCGGGGCGCTCTCGTCGAACAGCACAAGCGTGGCCGGGTTGGCATCGACGATCCTGCTGCTGGCGGCGTCAACGACCATGACCGCTTCCGACGAGACCTGGAACAGCAGCCGATAGCGGGTTTCGGCATGCCGCAACTTGGCATAGTCGCGTTCCATCGATTGCTGCGCGTTGATCAGCCGCTGCTGCATTGCCGCCAGCGGGCGAAGGTCGCGCCCCACCACGACGAAGCGGTCCTTTCGTCCGATGTTGATGGCTGAATAAAGCACGGGGATGTCGTCCCCACCGGCCGACGGATGATTGACCTGGCGCCAGCTCGACGCTTTCCGTATGGCCGCCTCGTGCAGCAGCTCTCCGACCTTCCCACGCGTCTCCAAAGTCACTGTCTCCGAGAGCTTTGAGCCCATCCACCTGCCCTGCGCGTCCAGTTCGAGCGACAGCTCGTCCCTGTTGAAGGCGACATCGCGAATGACTCCGTGGCTGTCGACGACGACAGCCACGTCGGTCGCAGCCGCAATCAGGTTTGCGACCGACAATGCGCCGAGGTCCCCCAGCGACTCCTTCGGAGATTTGAACACTTGCACCAGGGCAAATATCCTCCACCAACCAGTGATCCTTCACCTCAGCGTTCCTCCAACCCGGCTATGCTTGTTAGCGGACGCACCGAGTTTGACATGGCAGTCCGCCGCTTTACCCGGACACAAATAGGTTTGCTGAGCCGGCAAGACGATGGAAGCTTGCGCGCGCCGAGCCGGCGCGCGTCTGAACGTTGGCTTGTCGTGCTATCGCGGCATCGCCAGACCGTGCTTGACGCCCCAGTCAAACCAGTTGTCGACGACCGTACCGGACAAAAGGATGCCGATGCCGCCGGTTAGCGGGCATAGGACAGCAAACCACCAGGCCCAGCGATGAATCGATTCTGCCGTTGCGTTGAACCCCATGGTCCAGCGCCAGAACAACGCGGCCCGTTCCAGTGCCGTGCCGCGATCGACGATCTGCTCGATCTCGCGCTCGCCGCCATAGCGGCTGACGGCCAGGATCGTGGCGCCGTGCATCGCGAATAGCAGCGCCGAGCCGTAGAGGAATGCGATCGAGAGCATGTGGAACGGATTGTAGAACAGGTTTCCGTGGGTGATGGAGAAGTTGTTGGTCCAGTCGAGATGTGGAAAAATTCCGAACGGAACGGCTTCGCTGAATTGCCCCATCAACAGCGGGCGGATGAAGCCCAGGACCAGATAGAGCCAGATCGCCGAGGCGAACGCCCACGCCACATGCGTCCCCATGCCAAGCGCCCGGGCCCTGCGGTATGTCCGCGCCCACCACAGCAGGATCGAGGTGGTCAGGAAGAACCCGGCCATCAGCCACCAGCCGCCCTCCTGCAGCGGCGGGAAACTGATGCCATATTCAGGCTTTGGCGGATCGAGCGACAGCCAGGGCAATTGCCGGACGAACTCGATCGGATTCCAGTTCACCGACGCCAGCATATTGAGGCCGATGATCTCGATCGCGACGATGCCGCATGCGATCGACGCCAATCCGAGGAAGCCGAGATAGAACGGGCCGACCTGGGCATCGCCGATCTTTCCGAGCCAGTAGTTGAACTGGCCCTCGCTGGTTCGAACCCATATGCCCGGTTGAATCGGAATCCCGGGATAGATGGTGCTGCGCACCTGCACCTGCGTGAAGAAGTTTTGATATTGGGCCATGGCTCACGACTCTTTCTGATAACCGGAGTTAATTGGAGGACCAGATCGGAAGATTGCGCCACCAGTTCCACCATTCCGACCAAGCCTCGCCTTCCGCCCATAGCGGCCCGCTGATCACCATGCAGACCGCGCTGAAGAACACGGCGGATAGCGCGATGAACAGACCGACGCGGTGAATTCCGAGAGTGCCGACGGAGTAGCCGATCAGGTCGCGGAAAATGGTATTCTCATGCTCGGGCGTCTTAACCGCTTCTCCCTTGTCGGGATTGGTCGATGACAGGATGAGGCCGCCGTGCAGGGCCAGCGCCAGGCACGTCGTGAAGAAGAACGTGATGGCGATCATGTGCGCGGGATTGTAATGAAAGTTGCCGTACTGGTAGCCGGTGTTCGACACCCAATCGAGATGAGTGATGATGCCGTAAGGAAACCCGTAGCTCCACGATCCCATCAGCACCGGCCGGACCACGACCAACGTGACATAGGCTAAGATGGCAAAGCCGAAAGCGAACGGCACGTGATAGCCAATCCCGAGTTTCCGGCAGATCTCGACCTCGCGAAGCGCCCACGAGACAAAGGCGCCGGTCGCGCAGATAGTGACGATCTGCCAGATGCCGCCTTCCTGCAGCGGAGCGAATGATAATCCGTATTTTACATCCGGCGGATTGATGCTGATCTGCCAGAGGTTCCAGGTCGGGCCGAGCGCGGCGCTCCAGAGGATCATCGCGATGCCGACGAATGAGAAGAATAGGGTCGTCACGCCGAAGAACCCGACGTAGAACGGGCCGACCCAGAAATCGAACAGGTCGCCGCCGATCAGCGTTCCGCCGCGAACGCGGTATTTTCTTTCAAAGCTGAGCATTGCCATCGTTCGTTCCTCCGCGTGCGAAAACCAGCCTAGCCATCATCTCGGGTCGCTACCGGAAGCGGACGAGACTGGCTGTTCGTTCCTGCCTCGTCCGTTCCGGTACGCATTTCTTCATGCCATCAGGACGGCATGCTTGGTGGTGTGTACGGCAGAGTGATCTCTGCCGCCTTGGCCTTGCGGGGCCCTTCCAACCAGTTGAACCGGTCGGTCGACAGCAGGATGAAGTGGATCACGATCGCCAGTCCGAACAGGAACGTGAAGAGCGCGACCAGTGCACGCCGCGGATCGAACAGAAGCCAAATTCGCCACATGTTGCCTCTCCTTATGTCAGGTACGAGAGGGAGACGCTGGCGAAGTGCTGGATGCTATCCATCGCCGTCTTGTAGCCGCCGGGGCCCGGCAACCAGGGACGCCACATCCAGGCGAGGATGTGGGCAACCACCGCGACAGCCGTGAAGAGAAAGAAACTCGTCATGAATATCGTGTGGAATTCCTTGGCTTCAGCTTCGGATAGCCCCGATATGGAACCGTCCTTCATTTGGTATCCTCCTAGTAATGGCCTTGCGGCCGTTCGCCGCCCGAGCGTGGGCGACAGCGAATGCCGGATCGTCTGAGATACGGCAGCTTTCCGTCCGGCATCGCCGGACGAAACCGGACTACAAACCCATGAACGACGAAGCCACCCAAACGCTGGCGGCGCTGCTGGCTTCCTTGAGAATCGAATTTCCAACGCGGGCTTCGCCGGAGGCTGTGCCCTTGCGCCGCGGCGTCAGCCGCTTGAAGATCGCCCCGCCAAGCGAAAACAGGAAGCAGGCGCCGAAAATCAACCGGTACTCGATGGTCCGGTGCTCGGCTAACATTCTCGAGCGACGGCCCGTGTGGACATAATCGGACATCGACGTCACCTCCCGATCGTGCTGCTGCACGTGCAAATAGGGGATCGCTGGAAAGAGATTGGCCTCGATCATTCTCATGCGGGTTGTCCATCCATCAATGCGGCGCGCGCTTTCGCCACTATTTCCGTGGTAACCCGGTCTTCGCCTGCCCGACGCGCACCGCTCTCTGCGGCATCGCGCAGGCGCTTGGCTGCGGAGATGCGCACCAGAACGGGATGCGCCTCGAGCACCTCGTCGAGCAGCGCCTTTGCCTCGTCGCTCCAGAGAATCTCCTCGTGCAGCCGCGCCGGAGTTGGATCGACCCGATCGAGATCGGCTGCCAGCGGAAGAATGTTGAACAGCGCATCGAACAGCGCGTTGCAGACTTCCTGAACGAGATAGGTCGCGCCGGAATACCCCATGAAGGGCGTGCCGGTATGGCGGCGGATCACCGCGCCGGGGAATGATGCCGGCACATAGATCGCCCGCCCGCCGCTTTCGGCGAGATACATGCGCTCGTTGTAGCTGCCGAAAAGGATGAGTGGCGGCTTCTCGCGCACCGCAGATCGCACCGCATCATTGTCAGGCTTGACGCCCGCCTTGCGCGCAAAGGCGAACGTGCAGGGCAGCCCCATCTCGGTTTCGAGGAAATTTCTGACGCCACGCGCATATGTCTCGTTGGCAACGATGGCGAAGCTCGCCGTGCCGAAGAAATCCTGGGTGACCGAGCGCCAGAGGTCCCACAGCGGCTTGATCGTGGTGTGCTTTTCGCGCTCGATGAACGGCTCGGGGTCGAGACCCAGCAGTTCGCCGAGCTTGCGCAGGAATTTGGTGGTCGAATGCAGGCCGATCGGCGCCTGCAGGTACGGCCGCTCCAGCGCCTCGCACAGCATCCGGCCGAATTCCCGGTACATGCAGACGTTGACGTCGGCATTGATGAGCTTTGGGATATCCGCAAGGTGGCTGCCCAGCGGAAACACCATGTTGATTTCGGCACCGATCCCCTCGATCAGCCGTCGAATCTCGGCAAGGTCGGACGGCATGTTGAACGTGCCGTAGATCGGCCCGATGATATTGACCCGCGGCTTGACGCCCTCGGCGCGCGGCTTTCGCTCCGGGATCTTCTTGACGCCGTATTCCTTCCACAGCCAGACGATGGCGCGATCGGCGCTCTGCCACTGGTCCTCGTCGATGGTGCGCGGCAGGAAGCGCTTGATATTGGTGCCCTCCGGCGTGACGCCGCCGCCGATCATCTCGGCGATCGATCCGGTGACCACGACCGCGGGCAGATACGGGTCGAGCACGCGGTGCGCGCGCTTCATGGCGCCTTCGGTTCCGGTCTGGCCGAGTTCTTCCTCGCCGAGACCGGTGACCACGATCGGCAATTCATGCGGCGGCAACGCGTCGGTATAATGCAGCACCGAGGTGACCGGCAGATTCTCGCAGCCGACCGGGCCGTCGATGATGACCTGCATGCCCTTGACGGCGGTGAAGGCATAGACCGCGCCCCAATAGCCACCCGCGCGATCATGGTCGAGGACCAGCATCAGATCATCTCCTCGGCTTTGCGTTTCCTGGCCTGGGCTTCGATCTGCTTTCTGTATTTCTCCCGGAAGGCGACGTTTTCCCTTGGCGTGTCTTCCCAGACACCCGCGGCGTGGCCTTCGCCAACGTCGCCGAAAAACTCTTTCATCTCGTCGAAGCGGTGTTGATTGGCGAGCGCGGCGTTGACGACCTGCGCTAGCGATCCGGCGCCGGCGACGCCGAACAGCGGCCGCGCCGAAATCAGATTGGTGAAATAGAGCGCCGGAATCGCGAGCTGCTTGGCTTTCTGCACGACGGGCGTGGTGCCGATCGCAAGATCCGGCTTGAACTCGCCGACCGCGGCCAGATCCATCTCCAGCGATGCGCGGTACTGGACGCGCGTGCCCCTGGCTTCCAGCCATTCCCGATCCGGGGCCGACCATTGCGTTCTCGGGCACGCCGTGCCGACATACGGCACGTGAGCGCCGCTCTCGATCAGCAGCCGCGCCACCAGCAGCTCGGAGCCTTCATAGCCGGAGACCGTGATACGGGCATTGACCGGCTTCGCCGCCAGGGCCGCCTTGATCATCGGCAGGAAACGGTTCTTGGCGGCGTCGATCTTGTCGCGGGCGATGTTGCAGGCGGTACCAATCGCTTCGAGCCATGCCTCCGTGCCGTCATGGCCGACCGGCGCGGAGCCTATGATCTTGCGACCGGCCAGATCGAACTGGCGGAAGCTCGCGGTGTAGAAAGGATGGATCGCGGCGACCACCGAACAATCCAGCGCCGCATACAACTCACGCCACTCGCGCGTCGGCACCACGGGCCCGGCGGCCAGGCCCAGCGGCTCCAGCATCATGCCGATGCCGACGGGATCGGCGGGGAACATCTCGCCTACGAGTGCAACCGTTGGCCGATCGCTCTTGCCGCCGCGGGGCGCCTGCACCGGACCCTGCTCGACTTCCTTGCGGGCATATTCGAGCATCGCTGCCGCAAGCACGTCCTTGGCTTCGGCATGGGTCGGCACACCGAAGCCCGGCACATCGATCCCAATGATCCGCACGCCGTTGATCTCATTGGGCAACAGATCGAGCGGCACGCCGGAAGCCGTCGGCACACAGAGATTGGTGATGATGATGGTGTCATAGAGCGCAGGGTCCGCCAGCTTGAAGACGGCTTCGCGGATGTCCTCGAACAGCTTACCGGTGACCAGCGTTTCCGAGTTGAAGGGGACGTAACCCACGGTGCGCCGTGCGCCGTAGAAATGCGAAGTGAACGTCAGGCCATACACGCAGCAGGCCGAGCCCGAGAGGATCGTCGCGGTGCGGCGCATGCGCAGGCCAACCCGCAGCGAACCGAACGCCGGACACATGCTTTGCGGCTGGTCGTGCGGTCCTTTGGGATAATCCGCCGCGTAGCGATCGAGAATCTCGCTCTTTCCCGCTGCGCTGGCGGCTGTCTTCAGTTCAGCAGCACCGGCATGACAGCCCAGCCCGTCGGCCTTCGTCGCCGCGACGTTGATCGCGGGAGAAGCGACAACATCATCCGTCGCGGTGGCGTCCGCGGCGACGTTGACCTCGACAGGATCGCCCACGACAGACTCAGCTATCGCGCCGGCATATCGGGGCAGGATGACGTTCATGTCGCGCTCCGCATCATGACTGCTCTCACGCTGCGTCGTAGACGACTTCGAGGGACGGCTTGCTGATGACGGATTTGCCGCACATGTCTTCCATGGTTGCGGGATCCAGCACGACGCCACGACCGACCACTTCACCCTTGAACAGGCCGAGCAGGCCATCCTGCGTCAGCGGCGCCGGTCGGACCGGCGGCGCGAGGCCGACATTCTTCGCGAGCTCCTCGAACAGCGAACTCCACTGCCCGCCCGGCAGGCCGATGATCTCGTAGTTGGCGCTCTTCTTGCGGATGTCGTCGTCGGCCGGGATTGCCGCGAGAACGGGAATGCCGACAGCCTGCGCGAACGCCGCCGCCTCGCCGGTGCCGTCGTCCTTGTTGATGACCATGCCAGCAACGCCGACATTGCCGCCGAGCTTGCGGAAATATTCCACCGCCGAGCAGACATTGTTGGCCACGTAAAGCGACTGCAGATCGTTCGAACCGACGACGATGACCTTCTGGCACATGTCGCGCGCAATCGGCAGGCCGAAACCGCCGCAGACCACATCACCCAGGAAATCCAGCAGGACGTAGTCGAACCCCCATTCGTGGAAGCCAAGTTTTTCCAAGAGCTCGAAGCCGTGAATGATGCCACGGCCACCGCAGCCGCGGCCGACTTCAGGGCCGCCAAGCTCCATGGCGAACACGCCGTCGCGCTTGAAGCAGACGTCACCGATCTTCACTTCCTCGCCGGCGAGTTTCTTCCTGGACGAGGTTTCGATGATGGTCGGGCAGGCGCGCCCGCCAAACAGCAGCGACGTGGTGTCGCTCTTGGGATCGCAACCGATCAACAACACCTTCTTGCCCTGCTGCGCCATCATGTAAGACAGGTTGGCGAGCGTAAAACTTTTGCCGATGCCGCCCTTGCCATAGATCGCGATGATCTGGGTTTCTTTGGTGACTGGCGTCGTCACCGGTACATCCGGTTCAATCGCCGCCTCTGCACGCAGAGCGTCCTTCATGCTGATTTGAGGCACGACATTCATGAGAGCGAACTCCAGTTCAGGACCATTTTCAGACACGCCGAGTCTTCGAACGCGATGCGATAGGCGTTCGAGGCATCCCGGGCGTCGTGGTGGTGTGTAATCAGCCCTTCGAACGAAAGTCGTCCGGACCCTATCAATGCCTTGATCGCAACGAGGTCGGACGGTTGCCATTCGGCGGCAACGCGAATCCGTGCCTCTCGCATGAACGCGGGCGGGAACGAAAAGGACAGTCTCTCGCTGTAGAAGCCCGCCAGTACGATCTCGCCGCCCGGCGCTATTCTGCCGATCAGCGAGTCGAGAAGGCCGGCATCGCCGCTGACGTCGTAGATGCTCTTGTAGTCGCGCCGTACGTCATGCTCGGGATCGATGACGCCGTAATTGATGGCGCCACCGGCACGCGCCGGATTCTTCTCCCATACGGTCGGTGGATCGTTTCGCATCGCGATCGAGATGCGCGCCAGCAGCCGACCCAGCACGCCGTGACCGACAATGCAGTCCGGCGCCGACGCGCCGCGCGCCGCGATGGCGTGGTAGGCCGTCGCCGCCAGCGCCAACAGAATTCCGCGCTCGCCGAGACTCTCATCGAGCGGCACCACACGCTTTGCCGGTACCACGAGGCGCGAGGCCGAGGCGCCGAATAGTCCACGGACCTCGCCAAAACATTTCGCACCGGGGACGAAAACCTGCTGGCCGGAGCGCAGATCGGTGGCGGATCCGGCTTCGATCACGTGGCCCACCGACTCGTAGCCGGGCACCAGCGGGTATCCCATTCCCGGAAACGGAGGCATCCGTCCCGACCACAGCAACCTTTCAGTCCCGGTGCTGACGCCGCTCCAATCGACATCGACGACCACGTCGTCGGGGGTCGGGGGAGTCAAAGCAAGCCGGTCAAGCTCGATCTGCTCCGGCTGCCTCAGGACCACCGCGATGGTATCCATCGCCACTCCGATCTTCGACGGGAAGCTGAAATTACTTCTCGACTGTCATGCTATCCTGACAGACTGATCTGTCAAGTTGGATTAACAGATTTCTTGACGCGCTCTGGCCGTGATGACATTGGCCAGCATCGGCATCGCCGCCGGCCGCAACGCGATATCGGCAAAGCCGGACTCGGCGAGCATTTCCTGCAATCGCGCAAAGGTTCGGGGCCGGCCGCTGCCCATCGCCAGCAAATAGAAAGCGAAATAGGCGTCGCCGATCGGCTCGGCGCCGCGGACGCCCGACAGCGGCTCGGCAATCAGCAATGTTCCGTCGACCGGCAAGGTGCGGCGGATCGCCCGAAGCAAAGTCATGACATCTGCATCGTCGTGGTCGTGGATTACCCGAACCAGGGACACGATGTCGGCCCCCTCGGGCAGTCGATCGGTCAGGAAACTGCCGCCGATCGCAACCGCGCGCGAGGACAGTCCAACGGAACGAAACCGCTCGCTCGCCTGATCGGCAACCGCCGGCAAATCGAACAGCACGCAGCGCAGTTTTGGCGTTTGCGCCGCGACCTCGGCAATGAAGGAGCCATCGCCGCCACCGATATCGAGCAGGCAGCGGTGTCCGCGAAACGAATAGGCCGACAGCACCTGCTGCGAAATCATCGGCTGCGACGCCGCCATCAGCGCGGTGTAAGGCGCGACTGCTTGATGCGAAAGATTGGCGGCCTTCCGGTTGCCGGCATAAGGCCAGTAAGCCGCAAGCTGACCCGCCCCGACATCGCCACGAAGCAGCGCGACGGGATCTTTCAGGTCGCCATACAGCATCGCATGATGTTCTATCATCGCGATGACGCCTGGATTGCCGAGCAAGGCCGCGCCAAGTGAACCTAGGCCATAGCGGGCATCACTGCGGCGCTGCAGCAGTTGCAGCGACACTGCGGCGTCAAGCAGCAGCACGGTCGCATCTGAAGGCAGCGGCAGCCGTGACGACAATTCCGCAGCGCTTAGCGGCCCGCCCGACAGGTGATCAAACAGTTTCAAGCGGACACAGGCGAGCAGGATTTGCGAATACACGAAGCCGGCGCAAAGATCGAAGAGGGCGCTGGCGCGCCGCCGTGCGATCGGCCGCGTCAGCGCGAAAGTGCCTGCAAACCGCTGGAAACCCTGATTGGCAAGAATCCTGTCACGCAGACCAAGCAGCCTGTCCTGCAGGGACAACCGCGGGGCAGCTTGTGCTTCGGGCGCCGCCGGCCGCTCGGCCTCCTCCCCGCGTCGGGCATCTGTCCCTTCATCGGCGACCCCGCGATGCGCGATCGTCGCCATGCCGACTACGCAGCAAACTGCGCAAGCTTGGCCGGCACCAGACGCTTGGCCTCAGAGAGCATCAGCGAGCGGAGTTCGGCGCCATTGGGGCACGGCGGCATCGCATCGATGGCGCCACGCACCAGGTCATGCAACCTGTAGAGCGCGCCATCGAGGCCGAGCTCGATCACCGCGCTCGGACGCCCCAGCACGAGATCGCGGCCGACCGGCTTGCCGATCTCCACTTCATCGGAGGCAGCATCGCGAATGTCGTCAGCGACCTGATAGGCTTCGCCAAGCTTCTCACCAACCATCCGCCACGGCTCGGCGTCGGCGCCGGCAGATGCGGCGCCGGCCACGGTCGCGGCCGCGAACAGTGCGCCGGTCTTGGAGCGGTGATAGCGCACGAGATCGATCTGCGATTCGCACTCCCAAGCCTGGCCCGCGACGATACCCGAGGGCACGCCGACCGATTGGGCGATCGTCAAGGTCAGGGGCGCCAGCCGCTCCGGTGCGCAGTTAACACGCGCCAGCGTCTGGAACGCGAGAACGATCAGCGCATCGCCCGTGAGGACCGCCAGCGGTTCGCCAAAGGCCTTGTGAACCGATGGACGACCGCGACGCGTCTCGGCAGCGTCGAAGCACGGCAGATCATCATGTACGAGCGAGGCGCAATGCAGCAGCTCGAGCGCAGCCCCCGCGGCTTCCGTCGCGGCCGGATGATCTTCGCCGCAAGCCGCCGCAACACTGTGACAAAGCCGGGGCCGGACCCGCGCGCCGCCGGGAAATACTGCATACCGCATCGCCGCCGCGAGCCGCGGGGGACAACCCGGAACCTCCGCCCGGCCGATTGCGTCGTTGAGGGCCTGTTCGATCCTGTTGCTGACGCTCATCGCAGGCTCCTGTGCTGGACACAAAGGAATAGTCAATTTGACTTGTCACTCCAACTGTAAATAAATATGGACACTTGTCAATCAGCAACGCGGACCCGGCGTGAGCATGCCCAAAGATCGTGTCGTTATCGTCGGTGCGGGCGTGGCGGGTCTGGTTTCCGCGTTCGCACTCGCAGCGCGCGGGCTCGACGTCACGGTTGTCGAACGCAGCACGTCGTTCGGCGGCAAGATGCGGCAAGTCGCGATTGGCCCTTCACTGATCGACAGCGGCCCGACCGTGTTCACGATGCGCTGGGTGTTCGAAGAGCTGTTCGCCGCAGCCGGCAAGAACTTCGCCGATCAAGTTTGCCTCCGCCCGCTGGACGTTCTGGCCAGGCACGCCTGGGACGAGCACACCCGGCTGGATTTGTTTGCCAGTGAAGAACGAACCATCGACGCGATCGGGGATTTTGCAGGGGCCGTCGAAGCGGATGGCTATCGCGCATTCTGCCGGGACACCAAACGCATCTATGACATTCTCGAAAAGCCGTTCCTGCGCGCCGCACAGCCAAGCATGGGCGGACTGATCGGCGCCGACGGCTTTCGCGGATTGCTGCGACTGCCGCACATCAAGCCGTTCTCCTCGATGTGGTCGGCGCTCGGGCGGTACTTTGCCGATCCACGACTGCAGCAACTGTTCGGGCGCTACGCCACCTATTGCGGGTCATCCCCCTATCTGGCGCCCGCGACCTTGATGCTGGTGGCGCATGTCGAGCGCGAAGGCGTCTGGAGCATCGATGGTGGCATGCACGCGCTGGCGAAAGCACTGGCGGATGGCGCAACGTCGTTGGGCGCAACGATTCGCCTGGGCCAGGAGGTCAACGAAGTTCTTATCTCCTGCGGACGCGTCAATGGTGTGAGGCTTGCTAGCGGCGAACGCATTGCGGCGGATGCCGTCATCCTGAATGCGGATGTCGGCGCCGTTGCCACCGGGCTGTTCGGCGTGCCGGTCCGCCATGCAGCCGTGGCAGTCCCATCCCCTGCCCGCTCGCTGTCCGCCATGACTTGGAGCCTGCTCGCCGAGACGGGCGGCTTCCCGCTGCGCCGGCATAACGTCTTCTTCTCGGGCGATTATGCCGCCGAGTTCGACGACATTTTTGCGCGTGGCGTCCCGCCAAATGAACCTACGGTCTATGTCTGCGCGCAGGATCGCGACGACGAGGACACCATCGCGACCGGTGCGGAAAGACTGCTGATCCTCGTCAACGCACCTGCCAATGGCGACCGGCATACTTACAATGCAGCGGAGGTAGAACAATGCGCGCAGCGGACATTTGGCTTGCTGGGGCGATGCGGCCTTCAGATCCGGCAGCCGGCGAACGCGATGCAGGTGACGACGCCCGCGGATTTCAACCGGATGTTCCCGGCGACGGGCGGCGCCCTGTACGGCCGCAACTCGCACGGATGGACCGCCTCCTTCCAGCGGCCGGGAGTCCGGACAAAGATCCCGGGACTCTATCTGGCGGGAGGCAGCACGCATCCCGGTCCGGGAGTGCCGATGGCGGCGTTGGCGGGCCGGTCGGCTGCAGCCAGCCTGCTCGCGGACCTGACTTCTCCAAAATCGTTCCGCCGAACGGCTATGCGTGGTGGTATGTCGATGCGCTGAGCGACGACGGACAAAATGGCATCACCATCATCGCGTTCATCGGCAGCGTGTTCTCACCCTATTACGCCTTTGCGCGGCGCAACTGCCCGGCTGATCCGCTGAACCATTGCGCCATCAATGTTGCGGTGTACTCCAAGAGCGGCAATCGATGGGCGATGACCGAGCGGCCGCGTGACGCCGTCTCGCGCGCTTCCAACAAGTTCACCCTGGGTCCGAGCAGTCTTTCATGGGACGGCAACTCTTTGGTCATTCGCATCGACGAGATTGCGGTTCCGATCCCGCGGCGCTTGCGTGGCACCATACGCGTCGTTCCCACCGCCATCACACAGCAGGAATTTACGCTGAACGAGAGCGGCCATCATTGCTGGTGGCCGATTGCGCCCTGCGCACGGGTGCACGTCGAACTCGAGCAACCGCATCTGCGCTGGCAGGGCGACGGCTATCTCGATATGAACCGGGGTGATGCGCCGCTCGAAAGCGGGTTTTCCGACTGGCAGTGGTCTCGCGGCGCGACGCGTGATGGTGCGGCTATCCTGTACGAGGCGCGACAGCGAGACGGCCGACGTATCGATCTCGCGATGACCTTCGATCCGCAAGGCCGCATGCAGACGTTTGAACCGCCGGTCCTTCAGACGCTCAACCGCACGGGCTGGCGGGTCGGGCGCGAGGTCCGCAGCGAGGATGCCCCGAGCGTTCTAAGAACGCTGGAAGACGCGCCGTTCTATGCGCGGTCGGTCATTTCCGCCAGGCTGCTGGATGAACCCGTGATGTTGATGCACGAAAGCCTGTCGCTCGATCGCTTCACGATGCCGATTGTGCAGGCGATGCTGCCGTTCCGGATGCCACGGGCGCTGCGATAGCAAGGCGCGCTCTGGAGCCCCTTTTCGATTGAATCGGCACGGGCTCCAGATTCGTGTCCTGACGCGTTTTCTTCCCGCGAACCGGTTTCCACTTCGCTTGAAAACGCTCTAGGATGGCGGGGTGGCATTTTCCTGCTTTGCCCGCTCGGCTTCCTTCTTCTTGTCGAGCCGCTTTCCGACCAGTTCAAGCACACCCCAGGCCATGACGAACATTGCCACGACGAAAAACTCGATAAATCCGAGATAGTCGTCCATGGCGTGCCCTCTCCCGCACCTGGAATTCTATGTCCAAGTGACCACCGGCGGCATCGAACTCAGGATGGTTTCGATGTTGCCTCCGGTCTGAAGCCCGAACATCGTTCCGCGGTCGTAAAGCAGATTGAACTCGACATAGAGCCCGCGGCAGGCGAGTTGCTGCGCCCGTTCGGCCTCCGTCCACGGCTCCATCATCCGCTTCCGCACGATCCGCGGATATACGTCCAGCAATGCGAGGCCGACGTCGCGCGTGAAAGCAAAGTCCTTCTCGAAATCGCCCGTATTGAGATGATCGTAAAAGATTCCGCCGACGCCGCGCGCCTGGCCGCGATGCGGAAGGAAGAAGTAGGTATCTGCCCACGGTTTGAACTTGCCGTAATAGGTGGGGTCATGGGCATCGCAGGCGCGCTTCATGGCGTCGTGAAACGTCATGGTGTCCGGCGCATTCTCGGTACGCTGCTCCGGCAGCATCGGCGTGAGATCGGCGCCACCGCCAAACCAGCCCTGCGCAGTCGAGAGGAACCGCGTGTTCATGTGGACCGTCGGCACCCGCGGACTGCGTGGATGCATGATCAGGCTGATGCTGGTGGAGACGTAATCAAGTTGCACGCCGTCGCCGGGCAACGTTTTGGCCATCTCCGGCGTCAGCTTCCCGTTGGCCGAGGAGGTGTGAATGCCGATCTTCTCAAACAGCCTGCCTCCACTGAGGAAGCCGCCGGTCCCGCCACCGCTGCCGGTGGCGCGCGTCCACGGCTTGTAAACGAACGCAGCCGGTGCCCCAGGAAACAGTTCGGCCGGCGCCTCGCGCTCCAGCGCCTCGACCTCGGCACAGATCCGGTCACGCAGGGACTCGAACCAGAGCTTCGCCCGCGCGCGGTGACTTTCCGCGAGGGCATTGGTGTCATCGCCGATCGTGACCGAGTCGGACATCGCCATCGTCACCTATCGGACGGACGCCGCACGCTGCAACCGGTCCCGCTGCTCCAGTCGGGCGAACAGATCGATGACCCAGACCACCCGGTCCTCGATCGGCTTCGATTTGACCTCCGGCGTGTGATGGCGCAGCGGCGTCATCGCCACGGCCTCGATCAGGAAGCGCGTCTCATCAAGTTGAGCCATTGGCGCAAGCTTCCTTGCCGGTGCCCATTCGGTCCTGAACAACAAAAGCGTCCGCAACAGCACCTTGAGCTTGCGATCGGTCGAGACCACGGCGCGCCGTGAAACCGAATCGAGCCCACCGCGCTCGAGCTCCCGGCCAATCTCCGCGTAGAGCGCCCGCGCGGCATAGATGCCGGGCCGACAGGTCCGCGGCAGGTTCCTGATGCCAAGCGTGGCGCGGCCATAAAGGGCATCGGCGGTATCGAGCAATCGCTGAACGATAGCCGAGATTTCGCCGGTAAACTCAGGCCTGGCCAGCCAGGCTTCGGGATCGATGCCGGCGTCCCGCAACCACGCCAGCGGCAGATAGAGCCGGCCGGCGCGCGCATCCTCCCCGACGTCGCGGGCGATATTAGTCAACTGCATGGCGACACCCAGGTCGCAGGCCCGTGCGACAATTTCAGGCGTACGCTGACCCATCACCAGTGTCATCATGGCCCCGACCGTGCCAGCGACGCGTGCGGCATAGGCGAATAGCTCCGGCAGCGTCTCGTAACGGCGCCCCTCGGCGTCCCACGCCAATCCCTCGAGCAGCGCTTCCGGTATTTCACGCGGGATCGAAAATCGCGCAACGACGTCGGCGAATGCGCGATCGCCGGCAAAATCCATCGGCTGGCCGCCATAGGCGCGATCGAGCCGTTCCTTCAGTCGCTCGACGGCGGTCATGCGTTCGTCGCCGAGATCGACCGCATCATCCGCCAGCCGACAAAACGCATAGAGCGCAATGGCGGGATCGCTGACCCTTCGGGGCAACACCTTCGAGGCCGCATGAAACGTCCGCGAACCACCCTTGAGCAATGCGTGGCACGCGGCCATGTCGGCGGAATCGAGCGAATTGGTCATGCGGTCACCGGGTCTAGGCGCTGTAAAATCTGGGCGTCGGGGACAAGGGAATCGAGAACGCGCGCGGAAGAGAGCACGCCGGGCAGGCCCGCGCCGGGATGGGTGCCGGCGCCTACCAGATACAGGTTTGCGATATCTTCGCTTTTGTTGTGCGGACGAAACCAAGCGCTCTGCGTCAGGATTGGCTCCAGCCCGAAGGCGGCGCCGCGGAACGAGCACAATCGGTCCTGAAAGTCCTGCGGCGTCAACATGCGCGAACTGACGATCTGGTTTTCCAGGTCGGGCAGCATGGTGCTGGAAAGTTCGTGTGCAATCGCGCTACGGTACCGCTCGGCCGCTTCACTCCAGTCCGTGCCGCTCTGCAGATGCGGAACCGGCGACAGCACATAGAACGCGTCGCTGCCCTCGGGAGCGAGCGAGGTATCCGTTGCCGTCGGCCGATGCAGATACAGGCTGAAATCATCGGCGAGGACCTTGCGCTCGAAAATGTCGGTCAACAGTCGCTTGTAGCGCGGGCCGAGCAGAATGGTGTGGTGCGGCACGTCGTTGTACTTGCGGCGCGTGCCGAAGTACCAGACGAACAGACTCATCGAATAGCTTGCGCGCTCGATACGCCGGTCGGTCCAGCGCGAACGTGCGGACGACGGCAGCAGATGCCGGTAGGTCCATGCGGAGTCCGCGTTGGACACCACGAGATCGGCGTCGATGATTTCGCCAGAAGCGAGGCGCACGCCCCGCGCGGTGCCGTTCTGCACCATGATCTCGCAGACCTCCCGATTGCAACGGAGCCTGCCACCCTGCCCCTCGATCAGCTTGACCAGACCTTCGACCAGCCGCCCGGTTCCGCCAAGCGCGAAGTGCACGCCCCAGCGCCGCTCCAGAAATGCGATCAAGCAATAGATCGAACTCGCCGTGAAGGGATTGCCGCCGATCAGGAGTGGATGGAAGCTGAACACGATCCGCAGCCGGGTATCGCGAAAGAATTTCGACACCAGGCTGAAGACGCTCCGATAGCTCGATAGCCGGATCATCTCAGGCGCGATTTTGACCATATCGGTCCATTGGCTGAACGGCACGTCGCCGAGCCGCTCGAAGCCGACCTTGAAGATCTCCTCGCTGGCCTTCATGTAGGCGTCGTAGCCTTCGACATCGCCGGGGGAGAACCGCGCGATTTCGCGACGCATCGCATCCCGGTCGCCGGAATAGTCGAAATGCGACGCGTCCTGAAAGCGGATTCGATAAAATGGCGACACCGGCACCAGCGTCACGTCGTCGGACATTTTTCGTCCGCACAGCTTCCACAATTCCTCGAACAGAAACGGTGCGGTGACGATGGTCGGCCCTGCATCGAAGGTGAAGCCGTCCTGCCGGTAGACGTAGGCGCGGCCGCCGGGCGCATCGAGCTTTTCCAGGACGGTGACCCGGTAGCCTTTCGCACCAAGCCTGATAGCCGCGGCCAAACCGCCGAAGCCGCTGCCGATCACCACCGCATGCGGCGGGCGATGCAGAGGAACTTGGCGCGGCGGTCGGGCGTATGTTGAATCCAGCATAGGCCCACTGTAATTATTTCTTGACAGTTTCCTAGCCTATAATTGTACACTCTCATTTACATTATTGCCGCACCTGTTCGGCAGCAGTCGCGCGCGCGTATCTCTCGACGAGATCTGCGATCAGTTGCGGCTGCTCCTCGTGCGCGAGATGGCCGAGGCCGGGCAATCGCTCGATCACTGCGTTGGGAAGAATCTCGCGAACCTGCTGCGCGACGACAGGCGATATCGATCGGTCGTTCACCGCAGTCACCAGCACCAGCGCCGGCGCGAGACGCGGCAGATCGTGCAATAGCGGCTCGAGTTTCCAGTTCGCCATCATCCGCAGTGCGGCGGCGACATGCGTGGGATTGCGAACGAGCTTGCGATAGAGCGCAACCCCCTCTTGATCGATCGTCGAACCGGTATTGGCAATCAACCGCTCGACTGCCCCGGCATGGGATGCCTGCCAGGCGAACACGCGCGGCACCAGCGGATTCACCACGAGCAACTTCGCCAGCGGCGAGAAAAAATGGGTGGCGACGCCGCCGAACGGCATGAAGGCTCCGTTCAAGGCGACCAGCAAGCGCGGCGACATGCGGCCGGCGAGACACATGCGCGCCAGGATCGCGGCCCCCGCGGAATGACCGACCGCAACCTCCGGCCTCACTTCCAGCTTGCGGAGCAACCCGCCGAGGTCCGTCGCCATGCCCGGGAGCGACAACCGGTCCGCCGGCGGCGATTGCGTAAAGCCGTGTCCGGGAAGATCCGGCGCAACAACCGAGAAATGTTCCGCCAGCAGCGGCAGCAACCCGCGCCAGGAATGGGTCGCGGCGCCGGTGCCATGAATCAACAGCAGCGGTGGCCCCTCACCCATTCTTTGCACATGCCAACGGATTCCGGCGGCTTCGACAAAGCTGCTGAAATCCCGGTTGGGCCAGTCCGCACCATCCTTGCTCCAGACGAGGCCGGACACAGTGACGCTTTATGCCGGCGACGCCGACGGCACGCCGGCAAGGAAAGCATCATAGGCCGTGATGAACTCGGCCTCGGCTTCGAAATGCGGCATCGCGCCGGTTTGGAATACCCGGATGGTCCAGTTGGCGCGGCCTTCGACCTGGACCTTGTTGGAATAGTCGACAAAATCGCCGCGAACGCCGTGGCTCATCCACACCGGCAGTGTCAGCGAGTGATAGATTCGGGTGATGTCCTCGCTGAACAGAAATCCGGACACGAAGTAATACGGCGCGTGTTGGGCGCCTGGCTGGTGCGTGGTCAGGTAGTCATATTCCAGCAGGCCTTCGTCGATATTGCGCGACCCCCAGGTCTTATTCAGGAAATAGCGAATGATGGTGCGGCTGGTGAGCAGCCGGAACAGGCCTTCGCTCCACAATGGGAACTCAAAGAACCCATGCAGCCACGGCATCCCCCGTGTGCCGTTCCTCCATCTGCTATCCTTGTCGCGGCTTCGGAAGCCGGTGGGACTGACGAGTGCCGCGCTTCGGAAGGCGAGTGGCGTCTCGGTCACCGCCCGGGCGAGAAACTCGCACGACAGCGACACGGCCAAGGCGTCGATCGGGCCGCGGCCGTGAACTTCCTGGATTTCCCTGACCGCAATCAAGACTGCATCGGTCATCATTCGTACCGAGTATTCGCGCGCGCCCCGCTGCGAGTGTCCGAATCCCGGAAGTTCCAGCGCATAGACAGTCCGGCTGCGACGATAATGCTCGTAGAGCGGCTTGATTTCGTAAGCGGAGCCGGCGGCATTGATGCTGTGAATCAGGAGCAGCGGCGGAAACTTGCCCGGGATATCCGGACCCGCCGAATAATAGGTGAGCCGGCCAACAGCGCTGCCAATTTCATGGCGCTGGCCGGACACCGGCGCAGGTAAATCATCCGCGCCGCGCAGGACTGCCGGACTGATCGCGGGGGCGGCTGCGCTCATCGCACATCTCCTTGTTTGGACCAGGCCGCATCTCGCCGTCGCCAAGACCCTATCAGCAGTGTGTCAGGACTGACAACCATACTTGTTCAACTTCGACGCGGCGATCACGATCGCGCATGTCGAGCAGATGGTGAAACGCGTGCGAGCGCATCCGGGATAGCGTTAGCCTACGCTTGCCAGAACTGCTTTGGACAATGTGGTGGCGTCGGCATGCGGCAGCGGCAGATAGCGCGCGCCCATTTCGCGGGCGAAGGTTTCTCCGGAAATACCCGGCCGGGGCGACGTATCGACCAGCACGGCGGCAATACCGGCTGCACGCAGTTGCCGGGCGGCGCTGATCGCGTCTTCCTCCGCTTTTGGCCGTCCCTGCCCGCCGTCGCGGGCGATGTTGGCGCGCCCATCGGTCAAGACGATGACTGTCGGCGTCTGTCCTTTGCGCCGGATGGAGTCCGACAGCGCGAATGCCGCATCCAACCCCGCCGCAAGCGGTGTACCGCCGCCGCCGGGCAACCCCGCGAGACTACGCTTGGCGCGCGCCAGCGAACGGGTCGGCGGCAACAGCAATTCGGCGGCGCTGCCGCGAAACGCGATCAGCGCCACCTGGTCGCGCCGGATGTAGCAATCCGCCAGCAATAGCTCGACCGCACCCTTGGCCTCCGCCAGCCGGTGCAACGCCGCGGAACCGGACGCGTCGACCACGAAAATCGTGGTGGTCTCGGTACGCTGCCTGAACCGAGAAATGCGGAAGTCATCCTTTCGGATCAGAATGCGGGGCCAGGATCGCTCGCCAGATGCGGCAGCCTCGCGTCGCCGTAACGGCTGCCATGGCGTCGCAGCGCGCAAGGTCTCGATGACATTGAGCTTGGCGCCGCCCCGCAACTCGCCGCGCGACACACCGGCGGGGCGGCCGCGTTTGCTGGATTTCTGCAGCGCGCCGGCTTTGCCTTGCGAGCGACCGCGCGGTTGCATCGAAGACCCACCCAACGCTGCAAGCACATCGGGCGGAAGCGCGGCCTGGACCGCGGCAAGGATGACTTCATCGAGAGCCCGGTCAATATCGGGATTGTCCGTATCAGCCTTGTCGTCATCGGCGGACTCCGACGGTCGCTGCTCGGGCGGTTGCTCCGGATCTGGCGCCTGTTCCTGCGGAAACACCAGCGCGCGCGGCGCCAGCACCAGCCGCGCCGCACGCGCAATATCCTCCTGATCCACGGCATCATGCGCAGAGAGCGCAGCACTCGCGCAGGCCGCGCGTAGCGCCAGCATCGGCGCGCGGAGCGAGGCGATTCCGAGCGCGGCAGCCGCGTTGCACATCGCCTCGACCTGTTCTGCGCTGGTCTTCAACAGCGACAGCCGATCGACAGCCGCCAGGATGTCCCCGCGATCGATTGCGAAATCATCGGCCTCCCGGATCGGAATGTCGTTCAGGTCGATATGAAATCCGAGGCGGTCGCCGAGCGATCCCGGCGCAAATTCGTCGTCGAGCCCCTCGTCCAGCGCAATCACGCCGAATCGAGCGGGCATCCGCAACGAAAGCCCGTCGCGTTCCACGATCGTCTCCCGTGCATCCATCGCTGCGGTGATATGCACCGCCGCGGCGGACGGCAGCCGTTCCGCCATGGCTACCATGAGGACGCCGCCATCCGCCTCCGCGAGCAGCCCGCGTTCGGCAACGGGACGCCCCGCCAGCAACGTCGCATGGAGGTCCAGGCCGCCGAGCAGGCGTCCATCGGCAATATGCAGCGGTAGATGTTTCAGCAGCCGGGCGGTCGGCAATGCCGCGCGCAAGATCGTCATCCAGCGGTCTCGAACCGGACCGGCGCGCGATCGCACCAGAACGCCGCCGATGCCGACCGGATCGATCGCGAACAATTGCGCCGCGGTCACCGCATCGGACCAGGCGGGCGCGGCGGTCATCCCAAGACTTCCGCGATGGCGCGGTCGACCCGCACGCTGGAACCGGCATCATCGAGCGGATTGCGCCGTAGGCGGTGACGCAAGGCCGCCGGCGCGACGCGACGCAAATGCTCGTCGCCGACGGCCTGTTTGCCTTCGAGTGCCGCCAGCGCGCGCGCGGCACGCATCAGCGTCAATTCCCCGCGCAGACCGTCAGTACCGAGGGCCATGCAAAGCCTGGCTGCACGCTCCAGCGATGCGTCTGGTACGGCGACCAGCGGCAGGCGCTCGCGCGCCGACGTGATCCGCTTGCGCAGCTTCGTCTCTTCCTTGGCCCACCTCGCGGTGAACGCGGCGGTATCGCTTTCGAATTCGTCGCGGCGACGTACCACCTCGATGCGGCTGGGAAGGTCGTTCGGCGTCTTCACCTCGACCGACATGCCGAAGCGGTCCAGCAGTTGCGGGCGCAATTCCCCTTCCTCGGGATTGCCGGTGCCGACCAGCACGAAACGCGCCGGATGCCGGATACTCAGGCCTTCGCGCTCGACGATGTTTTCGCCGGACGCAGCCACATCGAGCAGAAGATCGACCAGATGATCTTCCAGCAGGTTGGCTTCATCGATGTACAGGAACCCGCGGTGCGCGCGGGCCAGCAATCCCGGCTCGAATGCCTTCTCCCCATGCGCCAGCGCCCGTTCCAGATCGAGCGCGCCGACAACGCGGTCCTCGGTCGCGCCAAGCGGCAGGTCGACAACCGGCACCGGCACTTGCGTCGATTTCAGCGCGCCCTTGGCAGCACGGGCCCGGCATTCTTCGCAAAAATCCGTCGGTAGATCTGGATCGCAATTGTAGCGGCAGCCGGTTACGATCTTCATCTTGGGCAGCAATGCCGCCAGCGCGCGCACCGCCGTGGATTTTCCCGAACCGCGATCTCCAAAGGCCAGCACGCCGCCGACCTTGGGATCGACCGCGGCAACCAGCAGGGCAAGTTTCATCTCATCCTGGCCGACGATGGCTGAAAATGGAAAGGCGGTTGCCATGCTACCCCTTCATGGCCCGTGCCTGGTGCGCGCGCTGACCATGGTGCTCCTGCGCGTGCCTGTCCGCATTGAGACTGCCACCACCCGACTCCGTTCCGCAATCGCGCTCCGATCCACGAAGCAGGCCGAGATTAAGACCAGCCAGCGCCGGAATGCAAACGAACGCGCGTGCGGTGCAAACGCAGCAGCAGGCATGGACTGCGGCAATTAATATACGCGCGAAGTTCAAAACGTTTCACGGCCGACGGGATTTTTTTGCAGGATCATGCCAGGCTGGTTTTGGCTTCGACGGGGCTCGGAGGAGTGGTAATCGTAACCGACGATGCCTCGAAACAGTTTCCTTCATTCTTCCAGTGGTCAAAATCGCGATGAGCTCGGATGTCTTGATAGGTGATGGTGAGGCTGTTCGGCTGACGCCACATCCGCTGCGCGCCGCCGTGCTTGGTGAAGTTCATGCCCGACCGTTCACGCCGATTTCGGTGCCGTCGCGAATTGTGCATTTTGCCTTCGATACGTCCGGGACACGGGCCCAGCACGACCGCGCCAACCTGAACGCATTCTGCACATCACGAGGCCTCCAGGCACCGTCACCTGCCGAAAAACATTATCGCGTCCCGTTCGGCACCACGGTGTTGCGATGGGAGCAGCATTCCGAGTTTACCACCTACACCTGGGAAATCCCGGCCGATCCGACCGCCATGCCATTCCATCCAGATGCGGCGGCGTTGGCGTTGCCCATGCGGCTGGTGCCACAGCCCGGGCCTTTGTTGGTGGCAATCGATCTTCATCTGCTCGCGGAGGACCCGAAGCGCACGGCGCCGGACCGCCTGTTCGACAGCGCCAGCCTTGCTGTTGCCGAGAACTCCGATGGTGCCGCGATCTACGCAACGGACTTTCGGCCCGGGCCTTCCGGCTTTGTCCGTATCCTGGTCGCCAACCGCACGATGTCGCCGGAACGCGCCGGCGCACTGGTTCAGCGGGTCATCGAGCTTGAGACCTATCGCACGCTGGCCCTGCTCGGCCTGCCCGAAGCGCAGCGGCTATCGCCCTCGATCGCGGCCTCGGAGCGGCGTCTCGTCGAGGTCACCGAACAGATGCGCCAGGCCGGCGATCTCGCCGCCAATCACAAACTGCTAGATGAATTGACCGCGTTGGCCGCCGAGGTGGAGGCCGGCGCAGCGGCCAGCGTATTTCGCTTCGGCGCCAGCCGGGCCTACGAAGAAATCGTCGCGCAACGGCTTCAGACCATCGGCGAACGAAAAGTCGCTGGCCTACCGACCTGGTCATCATTTCTTGCCCGCCGGATGAAGCCGGCGTTACGCACCTGCGTCACCACCGAGGCGCGCCAATCCAGCCTCTCGCTCAAGCTCGCACGCGCCGCCAATCTGCTGCGCACCCGCGTCGACGTCGAGCTGGAGCAGCAAAACCAGGAACTCTTGAAGTCGATGAATGCACGGACGCGGATGCAGCTGCGCCTGCAGACAACGGTCGAAGGACTCTCGGTGGCGGCGATCACCTATTACGTAGTCAGCCTGTTCGGATATCTCGCCAAGGCGGCGTACGACAGCGGCCGACTTCAGGTCGAGCCCAGCGTCGCGACCGCCCTATTCGTTCCGATCGCAGCGCTTTCGATATGGTGGACGGTCCGCAGCATCCGCAAGAAGCACATTGCCGGTGAGACCTGATGAAGCTCTTCATCGGACTGGTTGCAGCAACGGCGATCTTGATCGGGCTGTACCAGTTACATCTGGGCACCGCCGGCCTAAGCGTAACACGGAATACCGTCGGCGAAACCCCGGTAACGATATTCAGGCCGCAATCCACAGCCCCCGCTCCCGTTGTCTTGATCGCGCACGGCTTTGCCGGATCGCAGCAATTGATGCAGCCGTTCGCGGAAACGCTGGCGCGCAATGGCTACATGGCCTTGACGTTCGATTTTCTCGGTCACGGCCGTAACCCGACTCCAATGCGCGGCGACGTGACGGAAGGCAAGACGATCACCGCCGCATTGCTGGCAGAATTGACCGATGTCGCGGCGGCGGCCCGAAAGCTACCGGGGAGCGATGGCCGCCTTGCGGCACTCGGGCATTCGATGGCTTCCGACATTGTCGTACGATTTGCGCAGGCGAATCCGGATGTCGCGGCAACGGTCGCAGTATCTGTGTTTTCGCCGGTGGTGACCGCGACCAGCCCCCGCAATCTGCTCGTTGTCGTCGGCGCACTCGAACCTGCGATGCTCCGCAATGAAGGCCTGCGCATCGTCAATCTCACCGCCGGCGGAACGGCCAGCGCCGGCGAGACGTATGGTGACTTTCTAGATGGCACGGCACGAAAACTGGCGCTGGCGCGCGGCGTCGAGCATATCGGCGTGCTCTACAGCCATGATACCATGGTAGAGACGCTGCGCTGGCTCAATGCCGCGCTGGGCAAGCAAGGCGAAGGCTTTATCGACAACCGAGGGCGCTGGCTGGCGCTGGTGTTTCTCGGCATGATCACATTGGCTTGGCCGCTGTCGTCACTGTTGCCAGCCGCGAGCCCGATGCCCGCCGGCGCCGGTCTCGGCTGGAAACCGCTTCTGATCGCTGCGGTCACGCCAGCGCTGCTGACGCCGCTGATGCTCTGGAAAATGCCGACGGACTTCCTGTCGATCCTGCTCGGTGACTATCTCACACTTCACTTTCTGCTGTATGGCGTACTGACGGGCATAGCACTATTGTATTTGCACAGTGATCTATCGCCCGGTGCGATGCCAGTATCCTGGAAACGCATCGCGATCGCAGCAGTCGCAGTTTCCGCCTACAACATCGTCGCTTTTGGTTTCATCATCGACACCTATGTCTTTTCGTTTCTACCGATTCCCGCTCGGCTTCCTCTCATCGCCGCGATCGCCTGCGGCACCCTCCCCTACTTCGTGGCCGACGAATGGCTGACACGCGGCAAGCACGCCCGGCGCGGCGCATATACCGCGACAAAATTCTGCTTCCTTCTGTCGCTCGCGATTGCCGTAGCGCTCAATCCAATGAAGCTTTTCTTCCTTGTCATCATCGTGCCCGCGATCCTGCTCCTGTTCATGGCGTTCGGGTTGATAAGCCGATGGAGTTACGCGGCGACGCGCCACCCGCTGCCGGGCGCGCTCGCTAACGCCGCCGTCTTCGCATGGGGGATCGGCGTGACGTTTCCAATGATCGTGCGGTGAAATAGCGGAGCTTGCGGATATGTTGGAGCACAAGCGCACCGAACCGGCGCCCGGGCAGGAATCGGTCTGGGATTACCCCCGCCCGCCGCGACTGGAGAAAGTCGGCGCGCGCCTGCGCGTGATCTTTTGCGATCAAACGATCGCCGACACGACGTCCGGCTATCGGGTGCTGGAGACCAGCCATCCGCCGGTCTACTACATTCCGCCCGACGATATCGCGCAGCAGTATCTGCAGGGCGCGCCCGGAGGTTCGTGGTGCGAATTCAAGGGGCACGCGAGATACTGGTCGCTCGACGTCGACGGCCGGGTGGCCGAAAATGCGGCGTGGAGCTACCCGACGCCATCCGCGGCATTCGCCGACATCGCTGGCTATTTGGCGTTCTATGCGTCCCGCGTCGATCAGTGCTGGGTGGATGACGAACGCGTGCAACCGCAGGAAGGCGATTTCTACGGCGGATGGATCAGCTCGCACATCGTTGGGCCGTTCAAGGGCGGCGCCAGAACGCGTGGATGGTAAACCGCAGAGTTCCATCCAAGGTGATATGGGCCTCTGCGGTCCGCGCTGCGACGTTGTGCGATCTCTGTAACGATCAAGTCGTGGCGAGAGATGTCTTACTTTGGCTCGCCGGTGGAGCCGTTTTGATTGCCAACGCCAGTATCGGATGACGTCGGTGGTGAGCGGGTGTCCGGCGCGGGATTGGCCGGCTGGTAGAGTTTGGGCTGATTGGATGAACCAGCCGGCTGCGCCATACCCTGCGACATTCCCGTCGTCTGACCGACCGGTGTCGGTACAGCAGCCGTCTCCACGGTCGACTTCCGGGCATAGCCCGTCGTCAACAGTCCCATCACGGCAAGCGCAACGACCGTAACTGCGATCAGTTCGGGGCCAGCACCATTCGGTGTCGCTCCAACACGTGAACCGTTTCCTTCAAGGGCTTCGGAAGCGATCTCCCTGTTGGTGCGGGAACGCAGAAAGTAGATGAACGAGCCGGCAATGCCGAACGTCGTTGCCGCCAGGGTGAAAAACATCAGCCAGCTGATTGGGTTGTCGCCTTGCATCTGATCCTCCAGGTTGTCCAACTCGCATGACAATCTGGACACGACCTCTTTGTTCCTGGGAAGCCATTCGACGTCGGCACGGCGCCATCAATCGATACAAGTGATTGATTGTCGGAATATTTCCTGAGTTGGCCGTAAACGTAAAGTGTCACAATTACTTTGTGTAAACTTTGATTGACAGTCCGGGCAACATCGGAGAGCCTAGCGTCAGCCGATCGCGCCCATTTTCGCAGATGCACCGAACGACGACGAAAGCGAACAGACGGTATGCTCGCAGCACGATCCCATCCAACCCAACTCCAACTGCTCCTGCTGCGGATGTCCCGGAAGGACGAAGCCGCCTTTGAAAAACTTTACTCTGCGACCAAGCGCAAGCTGTTTTCCACGGTGCTGCTGATCGTCAAGCGCAGGCACCTGGCGGAAGAAATACTTCAGGAAGCCTATGTTCGCATCTGGCTGAACGCCGCTGCATACCGTTCATCGCTCGGTTCGCCCATGAACTGGATGACAACGATCGCCAAGAATCTCGCGATCGATGTCGCGCGAAAGCCGGCGCGCGAGATTCATTCCGACCATTCGGCAATGTTGAATTTCCCCGCTGACAGCCCCACGGCGCTCGAGACCATCGAAATCCGGGAAAGCGAAAGCGAGACTATCAGACTACAGCGTAGCATTTGTTTCGCCTTGCAAGCACTGGGGCCCCTACGGCGCCAACTCGTGATTGCGGCATACATCCATGGGGAAAGCCGACATCGGCTTTCCGAACAGTACGGCGTGCCGGTCAGCACCATAAAGACCTGGATCCGCCGCGCGCTGCTGGACGTGCGCGCTAGCGTAGGTGCACCGGCAAACTATAGCGATATCAATTTACTCATCTCCGACTTGGTCGTTAGCTCGCAACACAATCTGATTGTTGGAGCCAACGAAGTTATCCGACGCTCGTAGCACCGTCGGACGCTCTGTCGAAAGCAGTGAGCGTTGGGCCTGACGGTCGGACAATTATTCGATCAGCCCGCGGAGCCGAACGGCCTGCCGTTACGCAAGGGGTCCGCATGCACGATCGGGCGTTCGCCGCCGCGCGACACCAGGCCGCCGCATCGGTCCCAATGCAGACATGATCGGCGCCGACGAGATCGATCGGATAGCGCAGCGCCTGGGGATCGAAAACGAGGCTATCGAAATAGATACGCTTCAGCAGGTCCTTCGGAGAGGATTTGCTCATGCCATTGGCCTCGCTGCGCACCGAATGCCCGTGAACCAGCCGCCCGATCTGGTAGGGAATGAAGCCACCGCCATGCGCCATCACGATCTTCAGGTCCGGCAATTCGTCGAGCCGTCCGGAAACATCAGGTTGGCGAGCATCACGGTGGTGTCGAGTGGATTGCCGATCAGCTTGGTAAGGTAGTAATTTTCGAGTCCCGCCTTGGCGCCGACGTAATAGGGATGCGCGAAAACGAACACGTTCAGCTAGGAGGCCCGCCGCAGCAGAGGGCAGAGGCCTGCTACTGCAATCCACTTGGCGAAACGGCTTATACGTAGAACTACGGAAGTGTAGTTGAGCGTCAGGCCGAGCGCGGAAACTCCATTTCGTCTCATGACCGATACGCGTCGAGCGCATGGGCGACCAAAATGCCCAGGCTGAGTACGACAAGAAGCGCTGCGACCACTTCAAAAAGCATGGGTCAGCCCGGGCGTTGAAATGTGAGCTCAAAGCAATGGCCTAGTAAAAAGCCGGTGCGTGCTGCACAGTCAAAGAGATTCGAGTACGGCGTGCTGATTCGGCTTTTGTTGATGTTTCCTGGCAACGACGAACGCCGGGAAAAAGCTGCAATCCTTAAAATTGAGCTCGAAGCCCGACAGATGATCGGCTGGCACCTTGTTATTTCGGCAATTTTGACCTCCGCCGCCGTGGCCGGATGCATCACCTATTTGCTTGGCCCGCCGATGGCTTCCATCGCAGTCGATCACCAGCCGTATGCCAGCCGCCTCTCTTTGAGTAGTCCTGACTCAGCGAATTCCAAAGCCGCCGGAAAACATCTCATTGAAAATGAAAAAGCAGCAATAGCCTACCTGGAAGTCGCCCAGGAAATTCTCAGGCGAGCACCGCTCGCGCAAGCGTCGGCCAGCACCGATCAGCTGATTTTTACGGCGCGCGTTCCGCTACCAAGAAAGCGACCGATTCCTCGCTAATGATCGTTGCCCTCGCTGAGGGGGACCGCCACGGCGATCAACGTCTATTCAAAGCCAAATGACGTCCGTATTTCCCAGCGGTACTACGAAAACATCCCCAGGATAAGTGATGCGACTGCGCCACATGACAGCGGCCATCTGAGCTTCGGATACCAAGCCGGGGCTTCCCGCACACGGGACGCCTGGATGTCCACCAACAGCATCGCGACAAGTGCGCCCGCAAGGATAAGGAAGCCGGCGCTTGACGGCGTTACTAGCGCCACCCAGGCCACGAGCGAAGGCAGAATACTCAAGGTCATCCGGCGCCACAGGGTGTTATCGATTTGGGGAGACGCGATCGCAAGGCCCCAGTGAATGCCACCCAGGAATGACAGGATTATTGCGCCATATGCCAACAGCGCGAATGACAATCGCGCATTCAGAACATCGCTTGCGAACGTCTTCGCAAGCGAAAGGACAATGAATGGTATAACGCCGAAGCCCCCCAGCCAGGCAGCGGCCGAGGGTACGTTCGAAGCATCCGATTGAGCCGCCTCGTATGAATTCACAATGTCCGCCCATCAAATGCGGGATGGTCCATGCCTTAAAAGACCGACGCACCCGAGCATCACACGCTGCGCGCGCGATAAAATGGACAAGCGGATTGGCGTCGGATGCCCATTCCTTCGCGTGATTCTTGTGAGAGATACGAAGCAGGATCGAACTTGGATCAATCCTAATGAAATTTTGTAGCCCGGGCGTCACTACTACCTCACCAAGGAATGCGCTCTCCGCGGTAATCCAGGAAGCAGCCGGAGTCCCCGCGGCCCAGGCAATCAATGACCGCTAGAAGTCGGTCAGCTGCGGCATACGGAGATTGGACGTCAAGGCCGGCCGTGTTGAAGGGAGACGTCAGCCCGGTGTCGACGGTGCCCGGATGAAGCGCCACGCAGATCGAGTCGGGATGGCGACGGCCGAGTTCGACCGCAGCCGTTCGGACCAACTGGTTCAGCGCAGCCTTCGAGGCCCGATAGCTATACCAGCCTCCCATCTTGTTCTCGCCGATACTACCGAGCTTGGCCGACAAGGTCGCGAACACCGACTTGCCGTTGCGCGGCAATAGCGGGAGCACGTGTTTCATGATCACCGCAGGGCCAATTGCATTCAATGCAAAGGACCGGGCCATCTGGGCAGGCTGGAGCTCCCGCCAGCTCTTCTCCGGTCGATGCACATCGTCGTGCAGAAAGCCGGTCGCATCCAAGACAAGCCTTATCTCGCCTTTCGATGCGGCAGAGTAAGCGGCTTCCTTGAGGGTCGCCTCACTCAGAAGATCTATCGCCGGCGTGCTGACCCGGCTAAAACCGACCACGTGCCTGAATTTTTGGCCTGCCTGCAGCCGTTCGACCAAAGCGCTTCCGATTCCGCCGCTCGCGCCAAACACAACGGCAATACCGCCCTGGGGAAAACCGGTATCTGGATTCTGGGACATCGGCACCGTTAGCGCACAAACCTCCTTAAAAGCAAACCAGGAAGTCGTTCGGGACGGTCACAGGCCATCCAGCGACGAACTATCCTTGCAGTGGGGTTAACTTCAAGAGTTGGTGAGCGACCCTCGCTTTCGACGGATCGGCGGTCAGATCTGGCGTCGATCGTTTTGGCAGGCCCACGATCGACAAATCATTTCAAATCAAAGCTGCTATGTTCTGGAGCGGGTGATCCAAACCGACGGCCGGAGCGTATTCAATGAGGGATACACCCGCTTACGCGGCTTCCCGATCTTGAACCCGATCTGGCGAACTCGCCGCGAGCGGGCTGGCATCCGGTCGAATTGAGGCTTTGCGTGCAATCTGAAACACAATCTTTGACCGTGTACTACGATGGAGGGTGTCCGCTCTGCCAGGCCGAGATCAATCACTATCGCAAGCAGACCGGCGCCGACAACATCTGCTTCCGTGATGTGTCGATATCCGAGGAGAAGCTCGCCGGGGATCTGACCAAAGAGCAAGCGATGAAGCGGTTTCACGTTCGCGGCCATGATGGATTGTTGTTGTCGGGAGCGGCGGCCTTTGTGGCTGTTTGGAGCACTTTGCCGAGGTGGAAGTGGGCGGCGCGCCTGGCGGCGCTGCCCGGAATTATGATGATGCTCGAGATCGCCTACCGTTTATTTCTGCCAGTGCGACCGATCTTATCCAGTCTGTTCGGCCGCTTTACTCGCGGAGGATCATAGAGATGGTCCCCGGATCGTCCTGATCATAAAACCGATTAAAATGTGGAGCGACAAGTGGTCAAAGCCCTATGGAACGGAAAAGTCATCGCCGAATCCAATCGAACCGAGATCGTGGAAGGCAATCACTATTTCCCGATAGAGGATGTCCGAAGCGATTTTATCGAGCCGAGCGATCATAAATCGAGTTGTCCGTGGAAGGGCGTTGCGCAGTATTACAGCGTGGTCGTCGATGGCGAACGGAATCGGGATGCAGCCTGGTACTATGCCGATCCGAAACCGGCGGCGAAAAACATTGCCGGCCGCGTAGCGTTTTGGAAAGGCGTGAAGGTAGAGCCGTGAGGCAGCGATCAGAGATCAATTTCCAAGCTCGTCCTGATGAACCCGAGCCTCGAGCCGGCTGAACCGCTGATCGACAATGTTTGGCGGCGCTCCAAATTCAGGGTTCGCGAGGCAGGACCGTCATGCTGGAGAGAAAATTTGACGACTTCGAGATGATCACGCGCGGCAAGTCGGTCCCGCCCCGGTCACTCGCCGGGGCGACCACGAAGGGCTGGCGATATCGGTGCCAAATAGCGAGATGCCGGCGCGAAAGCCGCTCCGGCTTCTAGGTGTATCCCTCTCTTCGCCGCTGGTAGTCGATGGGGAAGATCCGCAATTCGACCCGCCAATCTGAGACATCCTCGTGGAAACGACTTACATTCTGACGGCTGAACTAGATCCCGAGAGTTTTACCTGGCTCGACACGCTACGGCAGCAACACTTTCCTCCGGAGCGGAACCTGCTGCCGGCGCACCTTACGATGTTTCACCAGCTGTCGCCGGCGCAGACGGCCCGACTGGACGATTGTGAGTTGCCAGACGGACCAGTACCCATCCTGCTGAGTACGCCCATCCTGCTGGGCTCGGGCGTCTCGATCCGGATCCAGTCGCCCGAGCTTGGGCGGCTGCGGACCGCGGCACGCCAAGCCATGAGCGGCGAATTTTCCAAACAAGACAGCCAAGGCTGGCGGCCGCACGTGACGATCCAAAACAGGGTTCCGGCTGAAGCTGCAAAGGAACTCTACCGAACGATAGAGAACGGCTTCGAAGAAAGCGCTGGCGCCGTCACGGGTCTGCTGCTTTGGGAGTATCTAGGGGGACCATGGCGGATGGCCCGGCGCTTGCCTTTCGCCTAGCGGTTGGGCCGCTTGGCGGCCCCTTCGGGCCCGCTTCGATGCGCCCTTTAAATCTGGGGTACATTATTCTGGCCGAACTTGTCCGCTTGGCCCCTCTCCTTCTGCTCTTAGTGCTGCTAGCCCTTCGCGATAAGATGGGTAGCTAAGGGTGACGCCAAGCTCTTCGCGAATGAAGTCATTTCGAACTCGCCGGTTGTGGCTGTAGAAGCTGCGCGCCATCGGCGAGAGTTCGGCACTTTCAAAGGGAATTTCCGGAGGAGGTGCCAGTCCGCATAGCCTCGCCGCGAATTCCACGACAACCTGTGGCGGAGCCGGCTCGTTGTCGGTGACGTTATAGATGCCGCCCGGCCGCGACTTCGTCAGCGAGGCTTCGATAACGGAAGCGATATCCGCGACATGAATGCGGTTGAATACCTGGTTGGGCTTCACGATGCGGCGCGCCGTTCCTGCTGCCAGTTGAACGAGCTGGTTTCGCCCAGGACCGTAAATGCCTGAAAGCCGAAAGACGTGAGCGCCCAAGGCGAGCCACTCTTTCTCGGCGGTGATCCGGTCTCGCAGGCGGCCGTTCTCGGTCGTGGTCGGCGTCTTCTCGTCGACCCAATTGCCGGCGTGGTCGCCATAGACTCCGACCGTGGAAAGATAGCCCAGCCAGCGCAGATTCTGTACCTGGGCGATTTGGCCCGCGAACGACCTGAGAACCGGATCGCCATGTTCATTCGGCGGTACCGAGATCAGGATAGCGTCGCTCGACCTGATATCCTCCAGAATTTGCGCATCTGCATGGTCGGAAGAATATACCCGCGCTTTGACGCCCGCTTGATCCAGATCGTCGGCCTTAGCACGCGTGCGAACGGTTGCGACAACCTCGTATCCTTTGCGCCGTAGAAGCGACGAGATATGCGACGCCGTATAGCCGAAACCAAACACCAGCATTTTCATCTGCTCATTATAGGTGAGCATCTAAAGCAACACCATCCTGCTCTGGCAGGCGAGCGATAAGGAAAAGTGGAGATCTAACGAGCCCCCGTGAACCTATCGATTCATGAGTAACGACCTAGTTAGCTCCGAGTCAGATTTGCGAGCGGCTCTTTTTAGGCCGGGTAGCTCGACATCGGCTTGGAAAACGTACGCAAGCGTCGGGCAGTATTCGGGCCGATGACTTTCTGGAGTTCCTGCCAGATCTGAGCAGCTCTGGTTCATGATGGTCCAAGACTTTCCGTCGGTCGTCCTCACGATTGTTTTGCACTTCGGGCAACAAGTCTGCACGATATCCTCTGTATATTGTTCGTTGGCGGCCGTCCAATTACGTGCATAACGCGCTTCTGTGGCGACTGGATCATAAAGCGGGTCGCTTGATCGCCAACGACGCTCCGGAGGAGCGTCCTATAGGGACAGGTGTCAGCCATTAGCCATCAAATAAGCTGTGGCGAAGATATCGAGTGATCCAAAACGGCCCCTCCATCGTTGAATCGTTTGACCATTACTCGGACACAAATCAGCTTGGAGACAAATAGTCGTGCGGACCGAGTCAGTGGAATCTAGACCTGATCGCTCACTGTTAAGGCTGAGTGGCGTATCTGCAGGCTACGGGCCGTCTGTTGTCATTCGCGAAGTCAACCTCGGGATTAGATGCGGCGAGATATATGTTCTTTTAGGTCCAAACGCCGCTGGAAAGTCGTCGTTATTGCGCGTGCTGACGGGAAAATTGGCGCCTCGGACGGGCAAAATTCTGAACGCGGACGGAAGGGAGGTCGGACCAAACGTCGAACTGGTTCCTCAGGAAACGGCGCTTTACCCGTTCATGACGGCCCGCGAAAATTGCATCGCTTTGGCCATGATGGCCGGATTGGCGCGTGATCTCGCCGGCCGACGAGCGACGGATGTCTTAAAGTCGATTGGTTGCTCTGAAATCTCCGATACACGGGTTGACCGCTTGTCCGGCGGTTTCAGAAGACGAGTGGATATTGCGGTTTCTCTCATGAAAAGCCCTGCCATGCTTGCTCTCGATGAGCCGAGCGCCGGTCTCGACGCGGTTGGCCGGGAGGCCTTGATTGGGCTGCTGATGCAGTTGCGAGCGACCGGAACGGGCTCTATCGTCGTGACGCACGATTTCGAATTCGGCGAGGCCATCGCCGACCGGATCGGACTATTGGTCGGAGGCCGTCTGATCGTCGACGCTCCGCTGGATGAAGCAGTCGAGCACGCGTTTGCTTCAGAAAAATTTGTCGAAGTTGATTTGGCCGCACAACCTGATCCCGCGCAGCGCCGTTCGTTGGAGTCATCCGGACTCGCACAATCTTCTGGAAACCTGTGGACGATGCATACGCGGGTGGAGACCAATCTTGTCGATCGACTGGGGGCGCTTTTGAAGGAACTACGGCTCACTGAACGTGAAATTCGTATCCGTTCGCCCTCCTTGAGAGATGTATATCGTAAGCATGTCCCAGGGACGTAACGAACCATGATGCTGGCTGCCGCTTGGGTAATGGGTCTGGCGACGCTGCGGGATCGCGCGGCCATGTTCATGACGTTCGTGCTTCCGGCCGTGCTTTTTCTCGTACTCGCGATGATATTCGCCGGAGCCACAGGCAAAGAATTGAAGCTGAAGGTCGGGATCGTCGACATTGCGCGCACGGAAACGACGAAGCGGCTTCTGAACGCGCTGAACGACGCCCCCGAAATGCGCATGGTCGCGTACGACGGAAGCGACGGCCGTTCGTTGATGGACGCCGTCGGACGTGGCGCGGTGGACGTCGGCATCATCGTCCAGTCCGACCTGCGGGCCCGGCCGGGCGAAGCACCGACGCCGATAGTCGTGGTAGAAAGCGCTACGCGTCCGCTCGCAGCTTCCATCGCCATCGGGCAAATCCAGAGATATCTGAACCAAGGCCTTCCGGACGTCGTTTTGTCCCGCATTCTGGCTGACGTCGAGGCTTCGGGGGCCATCGGCAAGGACGAACGCGACTTTCTCAACGAGGCTTTCGAAAAGCAGGCGGCCGAAAAGGCCGGTAGTGGCTTCTCCTTCGCGAACGTGATCGAACGCCAAAGCGCTTCCGTCGTGGGAGGTAATGCAAACGTCCTGTATTATGCGGGGGCGGTGGTGGCGGTGTTCATGCTTTTCTCCTCCGCCCACGCCGCCTTGATGCTGATTGACGAGCGCAGCGGCGGTCTTGCCGAACGCCTTCGACCGGACCGTATCGGTACGACGAAGCTGATGCTGGGAAAATGGGCGTTTCTTGCCGCGCAGGGCGTGGTGCAGACCTGCCTCGTTTACGTGTCGGCACTTTTGGTGTTTGGCGCATCGTTTGATCCGTCGCGCCTGCAAGTTTGGCTTATTTCCGCCTTCGTCTGCGCGGGCGCTGCGGCGGCGATCGGCTTGGCCCTGGTCTCGGCATGCAGAACCCGAAAGCAAGCCGAAAACGCGACGACCTTCGTCGTCCTGCTGGTGTCGGCGCTCGGCGGCAGCATGGTTCCACGCTACCTGATGCCTCCTTGGCTACAGACCGCCGGCTGGGCGACGCCGAACGCCTGGATGATCGAGGCGATGGAAACCTCGACCCGGCTGGGCGCGTCTTCGCTTCAATTGGCAGTTTGCTGGACGGTTCTGCTGATCGGCGGCGCCGTCGGCATGGTCCTCGCCATCGCCTTCGACATCGCTCGCCGTCGTCAATCCGCCGGGGCGTTTTGACGCGATATGGGCCGCAGCCTGACGTTTATCTCCTTGCGTCCCTCGCCCAGCGAAAACGACGCAGCGTTGAATGACGGACGTGCGCTGCGGCCTGCCTCGTTGCTGAAACCAAATGGCTCGAGCGGAAGTCCGAGTTTGGACCTGTCCAGGTTCCCGTTCCCATTGAGGTCCTGATACGCTGCGATGGCGTATTTCCCGGGGGCAAGGCCCTCGAACACAAACCGCAACGTCGAGGACGCCGCGGCCTTGCGCTCACCCGTTCCGCACGAGGACGGCTCAAGCTCGGTAGTACAGACCGCCGCCATGATCATGGTGCCGTTGGGAACCACGCCCGACACGGTCACCGTAACGGAACCGGCATTCGCACAGGCGATCCAAAACACCAAAGGGCTTGCAAGAAGGCCCGACCGAAAATTCTTACCAAAGCGCATGATCCAGACCTCTGTTTCCATCGTTACTAACACGGCCTTTGGAAGGATTTCCAGCAGGCCGGTCGATATTGGCAGGCCAGCGGGGGTTCATGATCAGGGAAGCGGTCGGCAGATCCGCAGCGATTGTCGGAGCGGGGCCGGGCGGCTTGGCGGCTGCCATGTTGCTGGCGGCAACCGGTGCCAAAGTCACGGTTTTCGAGAAAGACGCCATTGTCGGTGGCAGGACCAAGACAATCTCGGTCGACGAGTTTCCGTTCGACCTGGGACCCACCTTCTTTCTCTACCCGCAGATCCTGGAGCGCGTCTTCGAACGCTGCGGCTTGAGGCTTCAGGATTACGTCGAACTGAAAAGGATAGAGCCCGGCTATCGGTTGATATTCGAGGGCGGTCCGGAAGTCCGGGTCTCGGGCCAACTGGACAAGCTGGAAGCCGAAATCGCGAAGTTGAACAAGGATGACGCGAAGCGGATCCGCGCATTCATCGAAAAGAATCGACGTAAGCTTGCAGACTTCACGCCGGTGCTCGAGCGCCCTTTTCTGAGTTTGCTCGATTATCTGGCTCCGAGTGTGTTGAGTGCGCTACGCCATATCGTTCCCATGACATCCGTTGACGAGGAGCTTAAGCGGTATTTCAGTGATCCGCGGGTTCGCCTCGCCTTCTCGTTCCAGACGAAATATCTGGGGATGTCGCCTTTCCGATGCCCGAACTTGTTTACGTTTCTATCTTTTCTCGAATTTGAATTCGGGATCTGGCATCCTGTTGGCGGCTGCGGTGCGGTAAGCGAAGGCATGGCCCGCGCTGCGCGCGACTTGGGGGCGGAAATCCGTCTGGCCGATCCTGTCCGAAGCATCGAGTTCGAGGGTAAGCGCGCGGTCGGCGTGACGTCGGCTTCGGGACGCCATCCCGTGGACGCGTGCATCATCAACGCGGATTTTGCGCAAGCCGCGACCACTCTGATTCCGGCCCCACTGAGGCGCAAATGGTCGGATCGCCGTATTGACGGCATGAAGTATTCCTGCTCGACGTTCATGCTTTATCTCGGCATCGAAGGCTCCTACGACATCGACCATCACAACATCTTCCTTTCGGATTGCTACGAAGAGAACATCGCCGAAATCGAAGCGGCCGACATCGTACCGACACGGCCATCGATCTACGTCGCCAATCCATCGCGGACCGATCCGACATTCGCTCCTAACGGAAATTCCTCATTGTATGTGTTGGCTCCAGTCGGGCATTGCGGCAAGGTCGATTGGCAGAAGGAAGCCGGCCCGTTCCGCGAACTCGTCCTGCAAAGGTTGGAGGCTTTCGGTCTGACCGATTTGCGCAGCCGCATCAGGAGCGAGCGCATGTTTACGCCCGACGACTGGCGCGACCAATTGTCCATTTTCCGCGGAGCCACATTCAACCTCGCCCACGGGCTCGATCAGATGCTGTATTTCCGTCCGCACAATGAAATGGAGGACGTCGAGGGTGTGTACCTCGTTGGTGGTGGCACCCATCCGGGGTCGGGCTTGCCGGTGATTTACGAGGGTGCGCGCATCACGTCCGATCTGGTCCTCTCGAGATGGAAAAGATCGCGAACGGCGGGAAGCGCCGATGCAATATCCGCTCAGGCTGCCGTGACCGCAAGCCGCGAGGTTACACCATGACACTGAACACGACCACTCAGCTCGGCGACAAGTCGGTCCTGGTCATCGGCAGCGGACTCGGCGGTCTGGCGGCGGCCGCAGTAGCGGCCACGCGCGGGTACGCGGTGACTTTGTTGGAAAAGAACGACTGGCTCGGTGGCAAGGCCGCGGTACTGCAGGAAGCGGGCTTCCGCTTCGACATGGGTCCGACGATCCTGACCGTTCCTGCGGTGCTCAGGCGGATATTCGCGGAAGCAGGAGAGCGCTTGGAGGACCGACTGGAACTCAAGCGTTTGGACCCGCAATGGCGCTGCTTCTTCGGCTCCGGCGAGAGCATCGATCTGGTCGAAGACACGGAGACGATGGCGAATTCGGCGGAACGATTTTCCGGTCGCACCGGAATGGCGGACGGTTACCGCAAGTTCCTTCGGACTTCGGCCCATCTTCATGACATTTCGGAACGGTTCTTCTTCTGGAAATCGATCGAGGACATCCGCGATACGATGAACATCAAGGAGAACATGAATCCTGCGACATTTCGAGACGTGCTCTCGCTGCGCATGGGGCGCTCGGTAGCCGGCACGATCCGGGGGATGGTGCCGGATGAGCGGGTCGCGCAAATGCTGGACCACTTCACCCAGTACGTCGGGTCTTCCCCGTTCCTTTCGCCGGCAGTGTTGTGTTCGATCGCCCACATGCAGACAAGCGGCGGCGTGTGGTATCCGATCGGGGGCACGAGGGCTGTCGCCGAAGCGCTAAAGGCTCTCGGCGAAAGACACGGCGCCGTGTACCGCGACCGGACAGAAGTCAAGAAGCTCATCATCGATGAGGGAAAAGCAGTCGGTGTGGAGCTCCTCGATGGTCGAAAGATCCTCGCCTCGGCTGTTATCTCCAACATGGACTCGATGCGCACCTATTCCGAACTCGTGGGCGGCAGTGCCGGTGCTCACTATCGCAAAGCCGGCTTCGAACCGGCCTGTTCCGGCGTCGTGCTCTATCTGGGACTGTCCAAGCGTTACGAGCACTTGCTGCATCACGACTTCATCTTTTCGGATGACGCCGAAGAGGAGTTCGATTGGATCTACCGTCGTGGCGAGCCGGCTCCCGACCCGACTTGCTACCTGGCCGCGCCGTCTGGAAGCGACCCCTCGGTCGCTCCGGAGGGAGGCGAAGCCCTGTATGTTCTGGTTCACACGCCCTATCTTCGCGATCATCACGATTGGTCGAAGATGTTTCCCGCCTATCGGCAAAAGATCATCGACAAATTGAAGCGTACGGCGCTTCTGCCGGACCTTGAAGACAGGATCGTATTCGAACGCCACCTGACGCCGCAGGACATACATGATCGCTACAAGGTGCTGAACGGAGCTATCTACGGACTGGCGAGCCACGGAAAGTTCACCGGTGCGTTCAAGCCGGGAAACAGAAGCAGGCATATCGAGGGACTTTACCTCGCTGGCGGAGCGGCGCATCCCGGGCCAGGGATGCCGATGGTCATGATGTCGGGCTGGATTGCCGCTGATGCGCTCGACGCCGATATGAGGAAAGAAAAGCTTGCGTCGTGAAAGTGCCAGAAGACTGGCGGCTCGAGATGAGGCCAATCACGTCGTCGCCCGGCGTTCCAAAACCGCGCTTGCCTTCTTCGGCTACATTTTCGAACGCACGCTCAAGCGGGATTTCCATGCGCTGCGCGTTTTACGCGCCGGCAACTTGCCTCAAGTCGCGGCGACCAGGCTCGTCGTCTACGCGAACCACCCATCATGGTGGGATGGCGTGCTTTACGTCGTACTCGCGCGTCGACTGTTCGAAAACTTCAGAGCCTTCGCTCCGATAGATGCGAAGATGCTGGAACAGTACGCGATTCTCGCGCGGTTGGGCGCTTTCGGCGTGGCTCGCGACTCGTCGCAAGGTGCGGTCGACTTCATCGAAACGAGCAGAACCGTTCTTCGAGATCCAGGGTCAATGATGTTCGTCGCGGCGCAAGGCCGGTTTGCCGATGTTCGAGAACGGCCTCTGCAACTGAGCCCTGGACTTGCGCACCTGGCGGATTTGGCGCCCGACGTGATCTTCCTCCCCCTCGCCGTCGAAACGACGTTCTGGATTGAAAAGCAACCTGAGCTGCTTATTTCCTTTGGCCAGCCGATATCGGCAAGCTCGATCGCCGCTCTTTCGAAACAGCAACGGCTGGCGCTTCTCGAGGAGCGCCTTGACCAAACCATGAACGAGCTTCGTGCCGGCTCGATCGGTCGTGATCATTCGCAGTTTGAGACTCTGATCGAGGGTAGAAGCCAGATCAACGCAGTCTACGATGCATGGCGACGACTGCTGGCGTTCGCACGCGGCCGGGACTTTCGGCCGGGACATGACCCGGGCTCGGCATGACGATCCTATTCGCCATCGTAGCGATGCTTACCCTGCTTCCGGCGCTGATGGGGCTATTCAACTTCATCCTCGTTCGACCGCCGGCCAAGGGCAGCGGCACGCCTGAAGTCGCGATACTGATTCCCGCCCGTAACGAGGAAGCAACGATCCGCGCTTGCGTCGAAGCGGCGCTCGCGAGCAAAGATGTGGACGTCGAAGTCATCGTCCTGGATGATGGGTCCACCGACGCGACAGCCGAGATAGTCCTGAAAATCGCTGAGAGCGACCCGAGATTGCGTCTTGAGCGTGCCCCTGCTTTGCCTACCGGGTGGAAGGGAAAGACGCACGCCTGTCACGTGCTGTCGACCATGACCGCGCGCCCCTTCATGCTTTTTCTGGATAGCGACGTCCGGCTCGCACCAGACGCCGTATCGCGCCTTATTCCTCGGCAAACGATGGATTTCGTCAGCGGCGTACCCCGGCAGGAAATCAGAACGTTTGCCGATCTGGCCGTTATTCCCATGATCAACACCTTGATCTATTTCTACCTGCCGGTGGCCCTCATGAGGCGGCGGAGCACCGACCCCTCGCTTGCCGCCGCGTGCGGTCAGTTGATCATGGTGCGCAGGTCGTCCTATCTGGCCGCGGGAGGCCATGCCGGCATCGCGAACGCGATGCATGACGGCATGAGGCTGGCGGCAAACTTCCGGCGAAATGGCTTTCCCACCGATCTCGTCGACGCGACCGGGATCGCGAGTTGCCGCATGTATTCGAACGCCCGGGATCTGTGGCTGGGCTTCGGAAAGAACGCCACCGAAGGTATGGCCAGGCCGGTCGCCCTTCCCGTCTGGACGCTGCTGCTCGGTGGCGGTCTCGTAGCGCCTTTCGTGTTGGCTCCCTTCGCCTGGCTGGCGCCGGCTGATTGGGGCGCCCGGTTCTTGTTGATTTCCGTGGTGCTGTTGATCTTCTCCAGAATGATGCAGGCCATCAAATGCGAAGAGCCTGCGTCTGCGGTGATCGTGATGCCGTTGGGCGTTCTTGCGACGCTCGCGATACAGTGGAATGCTTTAGTGGGTTACCTGGCGGGCCGAACCGTCGTTTGGCGCGGCCGTGTCTACCGACCGCGGATGTGAGATCTTTATGGACGCTTCTCATCGGTCCACATCGGTAGAAGACGGCTACGAATCGCTGAAGGCCGCGCATAGGATTTCGGGCGGACTGACGATCGCCGATCGGATGGAAATCCTCGGAACGTTGCGCTCGTCGCTGCTGGACAGGGCCGAAGCCTACGCAACGGCCGTTTCAGCCGACTTCCGCTATCGGTCGCGCCATGAGACATTGCTCACCGAGATATCGGTCGTGGTGTCCGCGATCGACCTGGCGATCCGAAAGCTCCCAAAGTGGACCCGGCCCGAACGGATCGGCCTGACCTGGCCTTTTTGGCCGGCGAAGGCCCAAGTCGTTCGTCAGCCCCGGGGCGTCGCCGGCATCATCGGCCCGAGCAATTATCCGGTTCAGCTTGTCCTTCTTCCCTTGGTCAGCGCGATTTCCGCCGGTTGCAGAGCCATCGTGAAGCCTTCGGAACGCACTCCCCGCACGGCCGAATTGCTGGAAGACCATATTTCCAAAACAATCGATCCGACGATCGTTCGGGTCTTTACGGGTGATGCCGCCGTCGCGGCGCGGATCGCGCGGCTTCCCTTGGACATGATTCTGTTTACCGGTTCGCACTCCGTCGGCGTGGAGATTGCCGCCGCCGCAGCGACCAATCTGACGCCGGTCGTTTTGGAACTTGGCGGAAAGAGCCCTGTCGTCGTGGACCGAAGTGCCGATTTGAATCTCGCTGTAACCAGGATCGTGTCCGGAAAGCTTCTGAACGGTGGGCAGACCTGCGTTGCGCCGGATTACGTTCTCGTGCCGGCGGAACGGATGGTCGAGTTCGTATCTCTCGCCCGCGATGCGGCACAAAAACTGCACCCCGGCCGTGAGACGAGGGACTACTCCGCCATCCTGACGGACGGTGCCATTGCCAGGCTGCGGTCTCTCGAAGCCGACCATGTGATCGAGCCGCTCTTGCCTTGGCCCGTTTCGGCGCCCCGTTACCGGCCCGCTTTGGTTATCAATCCCACTTTAGATTCCGTGATCATGCGGGAGGAAATTTTTGGCCCGCTGCTTCCTGTCTTGGGATACGAAAGTCTTGACGAAGCGCTCCGCATCGTCCGCAATCTGCCTGAGCCGCTCGCCATCTACTGGTTCGGCGACATCGGTGAATCTTTCGAAAAGATGGCCGCTTCGACGGCGTCCGGGGCCATATCCGTCAACGATACAGTCGTCCATGCAGCCGTCCCTCAGTTGCCCTTCGGGGGCGTCGGACAGTCCGGCTCGGGTCGATACCACGGCGAGGCTGGCTTTCGGGCGTTCTCGAACGAGAGAACCGTTTTCGTCCAGTCGCGCCTGTCTTTGACAAGTCTGCTTCGCCCGCCGTTCGGCAAATCTGCGGATCGAATACTGCAAGGTCTGTTAAAGCAACGGCGAAAGTAGTCGAGTGTTCAGCGCCCATGGATGGAGTAACCGGCCGCCAACCGTAGCGAACCGTCGAACCTGTAGCTGTCGCGCGGAACCGAAATCGCAGCTCAACGGGTCGGGCCAACGGATTATCTTCACTCAGGCATTCGCTGCGGCTCCATGACCCGTTGGTACTGGCTTTGAGTAGCATAATCTGCTGAGAAGGATGTCCAACGAGCATCCTCGCACTCCCTCAAGCCAACATGCGTGTCGTGAATGAAGCTTGCGCTTGTCATCCTTCTCCCGTTTTTCGGCGCGATGGTTCCACCGCTCGCCATACGGGCCGGACGGAATGTCTGCACGGCAACGGCAGCCGCCGTCACCGGACTCGCACTCCTCATTCTTCTCACCGAGGCTTCGACGGTCTATTCAGGCGGCATTCCCCGAACCGACGTCCCATGGCTGCCACAGCTGGGCCTCTCGCTGTCGTTTTTCGTTGATGGACTCGGGCTGTTCTTTGCGACGCTGATCCTGGCGATCGGCCTTCTGATCATCCTGTATGCGCGCTTCTATCTGGATCGCAGCGATCCCATGGGGCGTTTCTTCTGCTATCTGCTGCTCTTTCAGGGCTCAATGGTCGGTATTGTTCTGAGCGACAATATCCTGCTCCTGGTGGTGTTCTGGGAACTGACCAGCCTCACGTCATTCCTGTTGATCGGTTATTGGTATCACCTGCCCGCCTCGCGCACGGGGGCGCTCATGGCATTGCTGGTCACCGGAAGCGGCGGGCTGGCGCTGATGGGCGGGATGCTGCTGCTTGGCCATAGTGCCGGCAGCTTTCAATTGAGCGACATTTTGACGCGCGGCGAGACGATCAGGGCCTCCTCGCTCTATCTGCCGATGCTGCTGCTGATCCTGCTGGGCGCATTCACCAAGTCCGCGCAGTTTCCTTTTCACTTCTGGTTGCCGCATGCCATGGCCGCTCCGACGCCGGTGTCCGCCTATCTGCATTCGGCAACGATGGTGAAGGCCGGCATCTTCCTGCTCGCCCGTCTTTGGCCGGTCCTGTCCGGCACGCAGGAGTGGTTCCTGATCGTTTCGCTGACCGGCCTCGTCACCATGGTCATCGCGGCGTGGATCGCGCTGTTCAAGGATGACCTCAAGGCGCTGCTCGCCTTCTCTACCGTGAGCCATCTCGGCCTGCTGACGATGCTGCTCGGCTTCGGCACCCGCATGGCACTGGTCGCAGCCATCTTCCACATCCTCAATCACGCAACATTCAAGGCGGCATTGTTCATGTCCGCCGGTATCGTCGATCATGAAGCCGGCACGCGCGACATACGCAGGCTCGGCGGCTTGCGCCACCTCATGCCGATCACCTCGGGGCTCGCCATCCTCGCCGCGGCGTCGATGGCCGGATTGCCCCTGCTGAACGGATTCCTCTCGAAGGAGATGATGCTGGAGGAGGCCGCGCACACGGTCATCGCCGGCCAGACCTGGCTCGTTCCGCTGTTCGCCACCGCCGGAGCCCTGCTGTCGGCGGCTTATTCCGCCCGGCTCGTTTTCTGCGTCTTTCTCGGCCCAAAGCGCGACGACTATCCACACCGTCCCCACGACCCGCCGTTCGGCATGTGGCTGCCGGTCGCCGTGCTGATCGTTCCGGTGATCGCCATCGGCGTGATGCCGGCGACATTCGCCGGATCGATTGTCGAGCAGACCGCGCGGGCGGCGACGGGCGGCGCCCTGCCCGGCTATCATCTGGCCTTGTGGCACGGCCTGACACCGGCGTTGGGCATGAGCGTGATCGCCCTTGTCGGCGGCCTCGCCATGCTGGGGGTCTACCCCGCCGCCAATCGTGCACGACTGGCGATACCCCGGCCGGAGGCGATGACCATGTTCATCGCATCGGTGGCGGGAATGATCCGGGCGTCGCGCATTATCCTCGGCCGCATCGACAATGGAAGTCTGCCGCGCTATCTCGGCGTCATCGTCGGGACAATCGGCGTGCTGGCGCTGACCGGATACCTGGCCGCAGCCCGCGCTCCGCTCGCGGGGGATCGCGTGACGCTGGCGGCGACACTGCCGGCCGTGACCGCTTGGCTTGTCTTGCTGGTCGCCTGTGGTCTGATCATCAGGCGGCACTACGACCGGCTGACCGCGTTGATCGTCACCAGCATTGTCGGACTCGTGGTATCGCTCGCATTCCTGCAATTCTCCGCGCCGGATCTTGCCCTCACCCAGATCGCGGTCGAGGTGGTGACCACCATCCTGCTGCTGCTCGCGATCAACCTGTTGCCGCGCACAACACCCGATGAGATGCCGCTGCGGAACAAGCTCGGTGCCGGCGGGCTGGCGATACTTGGTGGGCTCGGCATCGGCGCCCTTGCCTATGCCGCAATGACCCGCAGCTTCGAGACGATTTCCGGCTATCACATCGAACAGTCGAAACCGGGCGGTGGCGGCACCAATGTGGTCAATGTGATACTGGTCGACTTCCGCGGTTACGATACGTTCGGTGAAATCATCGTGCTGGCGATCGCTGCGCTGGCGATTTTCGCCCTGCTCGACTCGGCCATGCATGGCGCTGCCGGACGCCGCCTTGCGCGCGTGCGTTTCGATCCGCAGTCGCGCGATCCGCATCCGCTGATGCTCGCGGTGGTCGCCCGCGTCCTGCTTCCGCTCTCGCTGATGGTCGGAATTTACATTCTCCTGCGGGGACACAACATGCCGGGGGGCGGATTCATTGCCGGCCTCATCGTCGCGGTCGCCTTCCTCGTGCAATATATGGCGAGCGGCTACACATGGGCGCATCGCCGCGCCCGGTTCGACGCCCATGCGATGATCGGCGGCGGCGTGATGATCGCCGGCGCAACCGGCATTGCCTCGCTTCTCTTCGATCGCCCTTTCCTCACCAGCACGTTCGGATACTTCCATCTGCCGATATTCGGCGAAGTGGAGCTGGCCTCCGCGATGGCATTCGACGTCGGCGTTTTCTTCACGGTGGTAGGCACCTGCCTCCTGTCGCTTGCGACCCTGTCTCGGGTGGAGGAGCGCGCCGAGGAAGCGTCAAACCGGGCGGAGGCGCGCGTTTGATGAGTATGGAATTTCTGCTGGCGAGCGGGATCGGTGCGCTGACGGCGGCCGGCCTGTATCTCATTCTGCTGCGGCGAACCTTTCCGGTGGTGATCGGCCTCTGCTTCCTGTCCTATGCGGTGAACGTGTTCCTGTTCGTGATGGGCCGGCTCACCATCGACCGGCCGCCGATCGTCGGCGTCTATGCCGGCGGATACGCCGATCCGTTGCCGCAGGCGCTCGTCCTGACCGCCATCGTGATCACCTTTGGCATGACAGCCCTGATCGTCGTGTTGTCACTGCGCGCCTTTCTCGAAACCGGCGACGATGGCGTGTCGCTCGACGTCCGAACCGACGAGAAGTCGCCGGACATCCTTCGCGACGAGGTGCTGTGATGACCAATCCCTGGCTCATCGTACCCCTGGTCGTGCCGGCCATGACGGCGGCGCTGCTGGTGCTGGTCATGCGTCGCAGCCTGTTCTCCCAACGCATCGTGTCGGTCGCGGCAACCGCCATTCAGCTGGTTGTCGTGATCGGATTCTATATCGTCGCCGGCGACGGCGAGCCGCGCATCTATCTGCTCGGTAACTGGCCTGCGCCGTTCGGCATCGTTCTGGTCCTGGACCGGCTGGCCGCCACGATGCTGCTGCTCGCCGGGCTGCTCGCCTTCGGTGTCGTGCTCGCCGCCATCGACGAGTGGGACAAGCGTGGACGCCATTTCCACGCCCTGTTCCAGTTTCAGTTGCTCGGCATCAACGGCGCTTTTCTCACCGGCGACCTGTTCAACCTTTTCGTCTTCTTCGAAGTGCTGCTGATTGCCTCCTATGGCTTGATGCTGCATGGCGGCGGTGCCCATCGGATGAAGGCCGGCTTCCACTACATTGCGATCAACCTGATCGGTTCCACGGTTTTCCTGTTTGCCGTGGGAACGATCTATTCGGTCACCGGCACGCTCAACATGGCGGACCTCGCCGAGAAGGTGCCGCAGGTCGCAACCGGCAATCAGGCGCTGCTCACGGCCGGCGCCCTGCTGCTGCTGACCGTGTTTTCGATCAAGTCCGCGATGGTGCCGCTGCACTGGTGGTTGCCGCCGGCCTATGGCTCCACGTCGCCGCCCGCCGCCGCGCTGTTCGCCATCATGAGCAAGGTGGGGATCTATTCCATCATCCGTGTCTACACGCTGATCTTCGGCGCCGGCGCCGGCCCGCTCGCCGATGTCGCGACACCTTGGGTTCTGCCGGCGGGGATACTGACCCTCGCTCTCGGCACCATCGGCGTGCTCGCAAGCCGTCGCGTGCTTGACCTGGTCTGCTACTCGCTGATCGCTTCGATGGGAACGCTGCTGATCGCCGTTGGCCTGGGCAGCGCCGGTCTTGCGGCCGCGCTTTATTACGCCGTGCAGAGCACCGTCGCCAGTGCGGGACTGTTTCTGCTTGGCGGCCTTCTCGCGCCCGAGAAAGGCAGTCGCGCGGCGTTCGCATGGTTTCCGCAATACGCAAACGTCTTTGCCGGATTTTTCTTCCTGCTTGCGATTGCCACGATCGGCATGCCGCCGCTCGCGGGGTTCTTCGGCAAGCTCCTGATCCTCGATGCCGCGCGTGAGGCCTTCATCGCCGCTACCGTATGGCCGGCAATCCTGATCACCAGCCTGCTGCTGATCCTCGGTTTCGCGCGCACCGGCATGCAGATATTCTGGAACCGTTCCCCGGCGACCGAGACGTCAACGCCGCGGGCTGTTCCGATCATGCCCATCTTCGTGATCGGCGCCATGATCGCGACGGTTACGGCGTTGAGCGTGTTCGCCGGCCCGGTGATGGCCGACATGACCGCCACCGCGGAGCAGTTGCTGTCGCCGCACCGCTACATCGCCGCGGTATTGCGGCCCATAGCGGCCGCCAACCACACGGGAGAATAGGCCATGCGCGTGCTGCTGCTCCATCCGTTTCTGATCGGCGTCCTTACGCTGGTGTGGGTGCTGCTGGTCAACGACTTCTCCTGGCAAGCCGTCATCTCCGGAATGCTGATCGGGTTCGTCATCGCCAGTTTTACCAGCCCCTACTGGCCGGAGCGGTTGAAAGTCCGCAACCCGCTGGCGATCGTCGATTATCTCGCTGTCGTCCTCTGGGACATTATCGTCTCCAATGTGCAAGTCGCCTACCTCGTGCTGTTTCGTCGCGGCGACAGTTTGCGATCGCAATTCGTCATCGTGCCCCTCGCGCTGGAAAGCCCTGAGGCAATCGCAACACTGGCCGGGACCATAACAATGACGCCGGGGACGTTGAGCGCCGACCTCAGCGCCGACCGGCGATCGCTGCTGGTTCACTGCCTTGAAACGTCGGACCCCGCCGGGACCGTAGCCACCATCAAATCTCGATATGAGCGCCGCCTGATGAGGATATTCGCATGATCGCCGCCGCTTGCAGCTTCACGCTGATCGCCATTTCGGTATCCCTGGTGCTGAATGTCTACCGCCTGATTGCAGGGCCGGACGCGCCCGACCGCATTCTTGCGCTCGATACGATGGTGATCAACGCAATCGGCCTCATTGTTTTGGCCGGGATCATGTTCGGAACCACGATGTATTTCGAAGCTGCACTGCTGTTCGCCATGGTCGGCTTCGTCTCGACCGTCGCGTTCTGCAAGTTTCTGCTGCGCGGCAACGTGATCGAGTGACAGCGATGGAAGTATTTGCGGAATCAGCGAGCGCTTTCTTCATCGTGATCGGGGGCGTATTCCTGTTTACCGGGTCCTGGGGGCTCGCCAAGCTGCCGGATACCATGCGGCGGCTCCATGGCCCGACCAAGGCGACGACACTCGGCGTTGGCTCGTTGCTCATTGCATCGATCCTCTATTTCGTCCTCCTGCATGAGGCCGCCGGCATCCACGAAGTCCTGATCACGCTGTTCCTGTTCCTGACGGCGCCTGTGAGCGCCAACATGATCGCGAAAGCGCATATTTTCCGGAATCAAGCGCTGCGGGAAACCCTTCCCGCCGATGCCGGCGGATCCGGCTGGGCAACTCTCGGTGTCCCAGCCGGCTCACATCAGCCCCGCTTGTCGGGAAGCCTTACAGACGAGTGAGGCGAACAAGGGTTATCCCAGAAAGATCAGCGTCACTGCGAGGACAACCGCTGCCGTCGTGACGACAAGCAGAAAAGTCCCCCAGCCGGCCGTCTTGCGCGGTGAGCGACAGCGCCAGCACTGGCAGGAATGGTGCTCGACAGGCCGGTAAATGCGATCGCAAAAGGGCATGGCGATCCGGCCGTACTCGGTCCGCATTCTACGGCCTTGGCCGCTGAGCGAACTCGAATCCCTGAAGAGCTAACGCATGAACCGCCGGCGCCGAAAGACGTCGCGCTGCACCCGACCATCCTCAAGCGATATGAAGAGCAACTGGAACGTCTTGAGAAGGCGTTAGCCAAAGGTGCCAAAGCCGGCGATGCAGAGGCCGCGAAGCCATCAGAGATTTGGTCGAAACGGTCACCGTGTTCCGCGACCCAGAGCGCCCAGGCGGCGTATCTGTCGGAATAGCAGGTCGGCTAAATGCCCTGCTGGGCGAAACCGCTTACCCCAACCGGGTCATACGAGTGTGGGATAGAGTGGTAGCGAGAGAGGTACTCTTCCAAGATTGCCCTGATATCAACTCGCGCATGCCGAAATAAACTATGCCGTCGTATCGCAACGGCTGCATCGCCATGTCGAACAAGGCCATGACAGCATCCTATCGTGCGCGTGGCATCTGGCCGGGAAAGAATCCGAGATCGAGCGCTGCGAGCGTCGCCGAAGTTCGATCGCCAGCGATACCGGCACTCAGCAAAGCCCCCTCGCTCATCGAGTTTGGCAAGCCCGCGCTGCGAACATGGTTCTCGAGATCAATCAGTTTGCGCTTGAGCAGCTTCCGGTTGGTCAACAACGTGCGCATTCTTTGCATGTCGATATTCTTGACATGCACGGCGCGGTACCAGCCCAACCGCATCATTTGCGCGATCGCTGGAAACCATCGCGCCAACGCGCACCGATCGCGTGCTGGGGCGCTCGCACTACCCCGATCAGAAATCACCATCAGACCAGCCGGGCGACCGAGCGCCGAGACTCGCGCAACCGGCGCCGCATCCTGGTCATCTTCGGCGGAAAACGAAAGCAGCACAGAATTTCCAAATGACGGGGCGAATAAATTTCCAAATGCGCTCAAAAACGCACGAGCACAAACCGTTTTCTCTAGCAAATCCATGAGGTTGAACTGGCTGGGGCGGGAGGGATCGAACCTCCGAATGGCGGAATCAAAATCCGCTGCCTTACCGCTTGGCTACGCCCCAACAGGCTGAACCGGGACGCGCGCGACGCGCCCTTGCGAACCGGTTCGGACAGTGCCCGGTCTATAGAGGGTAACAGGCCATTTCAACTGGCTGGAAACCGGAAATTTCGTCCGAAATCCGGGTCCAAGGTGTGACACCTTATTATACGCGCGCTGGCGCGCGGCTTCCGGCCCCGTTTGCCCGCGGGCGCGGGCGCCCGTAGCGCCCAAGAGAGTGTTGAGGCAGCTCCGGTTTCGTGGGAATACGGACCGCCCCGTCCCCGTCAAAGCGAGATTTCGTCATGACTTACCGCGCGCCGATTTCCGACATCCTGCTCGCACTCAACCACGGCGCCGGGCTGCAGGCGGCCGTGAAGGCCGGTCATTATGGCGATTTCGACGGCGACATCACCGCGGCCGTGCTGGAGGAAGCCGGCAAATTCGCCGGCGACGTGCTGGCCCCGCTCAATCGTGTCGGCGACGAGCACGGCATCAAGCTCGAAGACAACAAGGTGACGACCGCGCCGGGCTGGCCGGACGCCTATCAGCGCTGGATCGCCGCCGGGTGGAACGCGGTGTCGGGCCCGGAAGGCTTCGGCGGCCAGGGCCTCCCGATGGCGATCAACGCCGCCTGCACCGAAATCTGGAGCGCCTCGAACATCGCGTTCGGCCTCTGCCCGCTGCTGACGCTTTCCGCCATCGAGGCGCTCGATGCCCATGGCAGCGAGGAACTGAAGAAGATCTACCTGGAAAAGCTGGTCTCCGGCGAATGGACGGGCACCATGCAGCTGACGGAGCCGCAGGCGGGCTCCGATGTGGGCGCGCTACGCACCCGCGCCGAGCGCGCGGAAGATGGCACCTATCGCATCACGGGCACAAAAATCTTCATCACCTATGGCGACCACGACATGACCGATAACATCGTGCATTTCGTGCTGGCCCGCCTGCCCGACGCGCCTGCGGGCACCAAGGGCATCTCGCTCTTTCTCATTCCGAAATTCCTGGTCAATGCCGACGGCTCGCTCGGCGCGCGCAACGACATCCATCCCTCCGGCGTCGAGCACAAGCTCGGCATGCACGCCTCCCCCACCTGCACCATGACCATGGGCGACAAGGGCGGCGCGATCGGCTACCTGATCGGCGAGGAAAATCGCGGCATGCAATGCATGTTCACGATGATGAACCAGGCCCGCCTCGGCGTCGGCCTCGAAGGCGTCGGCATCGCCGACCGCGCCTACCAGCAGGCGCTGGCCTTCGCCCAGGAGCGACGCCAGGGCCGCGCCCTCGGCAAAAGGGGCGACGGGCTCGATCCCATCATCGTGCATCCCGACGTCAAGCGCATGCTGCTGCAGATGCGCAGCATGACGGCCGCCGCGCGCTCGATCTGCTACGCCACGGCCGTCGCGCTCGACGTCTCCGTGCGCGCCAAGGATCCGAAGGTGCGCGCCGACGCCGCCGCGCGCGGCGCGCTGCTGACGCCGATCGCAAAGGCATTCTCCACCGATATCGGCAACGAGGTGAGCTATCTCGGCGTGCAGGTTCACGGCGGCATGGGCTTCATCGAGGAGACCGGCGCCGCGCAGCATTACCGTGACGCGCGCATCACCACAATCTATGAGGGCACCAACGGCATCCAGTCGATCGACCTCGTGACGCGCAAACTCGCGGCGAATGGCGGCGCTTCGGTCTGGGCCCTGCTCGACGAACTCGGCGGCATCGTCAAGCAGGTCGAAGCCTCTAATGATCCGGCATTCGGCATGACAGGCGCCAAATTGCGCGACGCGCTGGGCTCGCTGGAGCGCGCCAGCAAATGGCTGCTGGAGCGCGTGACCTCTGCTCCGAACGACGCGCTTGCGGGCGCCACACCCTATTTGCGGCTGTTCGGCGCGACGCTCGGCGGCTGCATGCTGGCCGGCGAAGCGCTGGCCGCCAAGAACCATGGCGACGGCGGCGACTCACAGCGCTACGTGGCGGTGGCGCGGTTCTTTGCCGAAAACATTTCGGTGCAGGCGGGATCGCTGGAGAAGACGGTGACCGACGGCGCGGAAGCCGTGAACGGGGCGGACCACGTATTGCTGGGATAGTGCGTTTCGTGCTGTCCTGAGCTTATCCAACCCGCCCTGAAACGCCCCCCACTACTACAGGAGCCACTGTCCCGATGTTTGATTTCGATCGCGTAATTGACCGCCGCGGCACGCACGCGTCGAAGTGGGACATGATGGCCAAGCTTTCAGGGATAACGGCAGCGGATGCGATCCCGATGTGGGTCGCCGACATGGATTTCGCGGCCCCTCCTGGCGTCACGGAAGAACTGACCGCCCTCGTTACCCGTGCCGTCCACGGCTATTACGCCGATACCGGAAGCTGGGCGAACGCACTCGCCGGATGGATGGCGCGCCGGCACGGCCTGTCGATCGACCCGGCCTGGGTGAGCCCCACGCCCGGCGTGGTCTCGGCACTGGGCCTGATCCTTCAAGCCGTCACCGAGCCCGGCGATGAGGTCGTAGTCTTCCCGCCGGCCTATCACGCGTTCCGAAAGATCATTCTAGCCAATGAACGGCGCATTCTGGACGCGCAACTGTCGCTGCGTCAGGGCCGTTACATGATGGACCTCGATGCGCTTGCCACGCAACTCACACCGCGCACAAAAATCGTGTTCTTCTGCAGCCCGCACAATCCGGGAGGGACCGTGTGGTCGGTCGAGGAGATCCGCGCGCTCGCCACGTTCTGCGCAGAACGCAACCTGATCCTGGTGTCCGACGAAATCCACTGCGACCTGCTGCTGGGAGGCGCAAAACATACGCCGACACTGTCGGCCGCGCCCGAGATCGCCGATCGCCTGATCACCTGCGTCGCCGCTACAAAAACCTTCAATCTCGCCGGCGCGCATGTCGGCGCATGCTTCACGTCGAATCCGCTGTTGAAACAGAAAATCGACGCGCGGATCGCGGCGAGCGGCCTCTCCTCCTATAACGCTTTCGGCATGATCGCCACCGAAGCGGCGTGGCGAACCGGCGACGCCTGGCTCGATGCGCTGCTAGCCTATCTCACCGGCAGCCACGATATCTTCAGCACCCGGATCGAACGCGCAGCACCAGGCGCTCGGTCCATGCGGCTCGATGCAACCTATCTGGCCTGGGTCGATTTTTCCGGCACCGGCTTGCCGGCCGAAAACGTCGCGGCAAGAATTAAGGACCGGGCGCGCATCTACGTCAGCCCTGGTGAGCAATTCGGGCCCGGCGGCGCAACCTGGCTTCGCTTCAACTTCGCCACGCCGCGTCCGATTCTCAACGAGGCGCTCGATCGTCTCGATGACGCATTCAAGGATCTCCGGAAGTAGGTTCCAGGTCACCCGCAAAGAAGCCAATACCGCACATCACAAAATGGAACAGCGAGTTCCATGCTGCAGCGCGTGGCATTGAGGCAACACCCCTCGAAAAAGGGCTGACGCGGCAGCCTCCAAACGTTGCGCATTCAATCCGCAATCCGAACAATGCGCGCTGTCGCGTGCTTGGCTATTGGATTCAGGCTCATGCGGAGCCTTGGGAGGCCGGATCATGGACCCATGGCGATTGGAAACGAAGGCGCAGCGCCGCATCAACGCACTGGCTGGCGTGGCGCTCGCAAGCTGCGCGCTCGCCTGGTCCGGCCTCGGTTCGGCCTTGAGCGGAAACACCCGCACGGCCTCGACCGAGAACGCCGCAGCGAAGCCGATCGTGGAACGCCACGATTCGTCTGCTCACGCGCGCGCGGAGCGCACGAAGATTTCGCAGGTCATCGCGCTGGCGAGTGCTTCCATTGGCGACGTCGATATCGCGCCCGCCGCCCTATCTCGGCTGGACAAGGCGTTCACGGCGGCAGCGGACGCGTATCGCTATGAGCCGATATCGCTGTTCGAGATTGCGCTGACCGATTCCGCCCAGGCGGTGCCGGCCGATGCCCCATCTGTCGAAGTCGCAACCATCAACACGCCTGACCCCGAACTCGATCTCGACAACGCCCCGCAAACAATCGGCACCCTCGAAATCAACGAGGAATGCCTGGTCGCGGAAACCTGCATCGACCGCTATCTGTGGGCGCTGTACGAGCGCGCGCCGAAGATCGACGCCATCAAGGTGCACGAACGGCGGAAGGTGCAGATCAAGCGCAAGGGCAAGATGGTGACCGTTACCAGGACTTTCACCAAGCGCGTCGATGAGGAGTTCGCGTGGAAGGACCCGAAGGCAGCGGACCGGGTCGGCATGTCGATGATGGACTATGTCATCGGCGGCATGGACCGGGGCTTCAAGCTGAAGCTCTTCTATATGCTCTACGCCGCCGAACAGGCCGGACTGCAGCCGGGCATCACCAGCGCGTTCCGTGACGACTATCGCCAAGGGATCGCCACCGGCCTGAAGGCCGCGGGTAATCGCTCCTACCATGGCGGCAGCCTGCGTGGCGGCTATGGCAAGGGGCTTGCGGCTGACATCGTCAGCGTGAAGGGCAACAGCCGTGCCCAGCGATGGGTTTCGACCGACAAGCTCTGGAAGTGGGTCGACGAGCGCGGCAAGGATTTTGGCATCGGCCGCCCCTATCTCCATCGTGATCCGCCGCATGTAGGGCCGATCGACGGCCAGGAATACGTCTCCCGCCGCGGCAGCGCGAAGACGCAGGAGGCGGAAGCCGCGACCAAGAAGAAGGTCGTCCGGGTCGCCACGCGGGACGACCGCAGCAAGGCAAAGGCGAAGCCGGCCAAGACCGCAAAACTGTCCAAGACCGCAAAACTGTCGAAAGGCCGGACGATGTAGCCGGTAACGGCGCGCCTCTCTGAAGGCCTGAAAATTCGCGCCGTCTCCGCTCCCGTCAGCAGCAGATCAATGTTTCATCGGCGCCGGCCCGCGAGACACCTCAAGCGGTGTTCCTGACCGCATTAGCCAGCATGGCGTAAAGCTCGCGCTTGGTGAGTTCTCTGGCCGGTGCCGGTGCCGACTTCGCCGCGGCTTTGTTCGGCTTCTTCGACCTCGACACCACCCGATCCACCGGCCGGGCGCAGGCTGCAGCCAACGCCTGCTTCCTCGTTCGCACGGCTACGATCCTGGGGTTGGCGGTTGGCGGCTTGTGACCACGCTTGTGGCCCATCCGCTTCAGCTTGGCGCTCACGGCATTGCGGCTGTAGCCAAGCCTGCCTGCGATCTCACCGGCGCTATGTCCGGCGGCCCAGAGCTCTTTGAGCAGTGCTACGTCTTTCGCATCCCAACTCATGGGAAACGTTTATACACCGAATGACGGATTCAGCAAAGTCGTTGCTGATGGCGTGCGGTCCGACGATTGATCCGTCGTTAACGCAGCCATCAGCAAGCGCTCATCTGGAGTCGCGAGCCCGCACGCCAGCCGCTGCGACCGTCAGGGCGATCGCCGCCGGATCGCAGCAGAGCACCATCAGCAAGATCAGCCAGCGAACTGCGACCTCGGACGACACGCCGGCCATCATGGCCAGGTATTGGATCGGCCCCGCGGACGCTTCGATACGCGAACGCTCGCCGGTCAGCGCCGCGCGCTGTGCCTGCAGGCCGACTAGCGTCGCCGTAGCGGCCTGCCGCTGTGAATCCAGCCCATCGCGCGTCACGCGCTGTTGCGTGGCGATGTTGATCGCCCGTGTTACCCGGCCGAGCCGCGTCGATTCGTCCACCGCCCGATCGATCTGCGCAATGCGGCTGTCGAGGTCGGCAACCACGGCCGATTGCGCCTTGACGCGCGCGTCGAGCGCCTCGATGCGCTCGGTGACGCCGGAACGCGACGTCGCCGCCACGCTGACATGTGCCTCGACCAGCTTGCCGAACACGCCGGCGGCGTTGATCAGCGCGAGGCCGGCGACCAGCGTCACCAGGACCGTACGCATTTTCCAGTTGGTCCGCCGCCAATGCGCGGCCAGCCATCCCGCGATCACGAGCTTGCCGGCCTCCATGGTGCCGGCAAGCACCATCACCGCGACGGGATCGCCGGGAAATATCTCGGCCATGCCCGCGACCGAAAAATAGGCAGCTACCGCCGCCAGCGCGAGGGCGGCCACGAGCGCAAAGGCGCGGCTGGCGAGGGCGCGGTCCGGCACGGCGGTGACTGGCTCCGGCATTGCCGGCGCTGCAATAGCCGCTTCTGGCTCCAGCGGCGCGATCGGCGGTTGCGGCTCGAGATTTGCCTTGTCAGCCTCCGGTACGGCGACATCCGTTGCCGTGACGTCCGTAGTCATGACGTCGGCGATCTTGGCGTCAGCGATCTTGGCCTCTGCGGCCTTGGTCGCCCGGGGTGCCTTGGGGCGTGCCGCCGCCGCGGCAGACCGGGTGCGCTTCTTCGCAGCCGGCGGCGTCTTGCCGGGTGGTCCGGCGTCAGGCTCATCGCCCCCCATCGTCACCAGCCTAGGCGTGCGATGTGCGGCATTCGCCCAGGCGTCTAGCTGATGCCTGATGCGCACGGCATCGCTGCTGTCCTCCGGCAGCGCGGCGGCGGATGTCGCCTGCTTGGTTGCTCGGCCATTCATGTGACCCCCTCGCTCGTCAAAGCGGGAGCCAACTTCTCTTCTGCGAAGAACTGCAGCGCGCCGTAGCCTTCAGTGTCGACAGCATATCGAAAGCTTCCGTCTACGGTCGGAAACACGGCAACAATCGTGCCCGACTCGCGGCCGTTGGCAACATTTTCGACCTGCTCGCCAATCGCAAACTTAGACATCGAAAACTCCTCTTCGGATTCGTCGATGCGATTATACCGCCATGCGCTTGCTTCTCGTTGCCCAACGATGCGCCTTGCGAAAGATCGAACGACGTTGTTGCACGAATGCCTCATCCTGCACGAGGAAGGGAACCGTCATGAACGCGAAAGGCGCAACCCGCGCATCGCGATGCCACGATTGAGCCCGGAATGCGTTCCGGGATGAGCGGGAACCGCTCGAAATATGGGTGGGGCGCTGCGCCACGCCCCGAGCGAAGGCGGATCAGCCCCATCAACCAGCCGGTTGAAAGCTGCGATGGATTGCTTGCGGTCTATCGAGGTGCGCGATTTGGCTTACAGGCCCTGTGACAGTGTTAAGACAGTGGTAGCCATTCCAGCACGCTCCCGTAGTACTACGCTTTGCGAATCATCCGTTCCCACCCCTACTCTCAAAGCAGTGTGCACTCACTGGCATCGCCAGACGCAAATGCACGGAGATGGAAGCGATTGCATGCGCGCAAGGCAGTTTGCGTAAGGGGCGTCCAAAAAAACGGCGGTTACCGATGTTGGCATAAACCCTGCATTGGCTGAACGAATTGGATTTCCTTATCAACGAAGGTCGCCATGCTCGTCACACTCGTCGCTGTTCTCTGCAACAGCCAGCTTTGTCTCGAAAAGGTCGTCACCACCAGCGACCAGTCCGGCATCACCATGAGCGCCTGCGCCGTCAACGCGCAGATCGGAATCGCCGACTGGCTCGCCAAGGGCCCGTATCGCGAATGGCGCCTGCAGCGCTACAAATGCGTGCTCGGAAAATACACGCCCAAAAGCGAAGCGTAAGGCGCCGCCCGCCGGAGTCGATCTCTTTCATTTGACCGTTGCCGGCGTGAAGATCACGCGGTTGTAGCGTCGTGCAGTTCCGGTCGAAGTTCCCAGGCCAGTATAAAAAATCTCGTTGCGAGGCGCCTTGCAGCCTGCCCGTCTCTCAGCCGATGATCTCGGTGAGAGAGGAGAGGCACGATGACCATCACCATCACCGCCTTTGAAAAATCGCCCGACGGCGGCAAGGGATTGGCGCGGGATACGCGCGTGCGCTGGGCGCTCGAGGAAGCAGGTCTTGCCTACCAGGTCCGGCTCGTATCGTTCGACGCGATGAAGCAAGCCGCGCATCTGGCGCTGCATCCGTTCGGACAGATCCCGACCTATCAGGAAGGCGATCTCGTGCTGTTCGAGACCGGCGCGATCGTGCTCCACATCGCCACCCACCATGCGGGGCTGCTGCCGGCCGACGACAATGCCCGGGCGCGCGCGATCGCATGGATGTTTGCCGCACTCAACACGGTGGAGCCGCCGGAGTTGGAGCGGGAAGCCGCCATCTTTCTGGAAGGCGGCAAACCCTGGCGTGCGGAACTGCTGTCGCTGATCGAGGATCGCATCGCGGTGCGGCTCGGCCAGCTTTCCGCTCACCTCGGCAACGCCGACTGGCTCGATGGCGCGTTCAGCGCGGGCGACTTGATGATGGCGTCGGTGCTGCTGCGGATACGATCGTCGGGCCTGCTGGAGAAGTATCCGAACCTTGCCGCCTATCTCGCTCGCGGCGAAGCGCGTCCCGCCTACAGGCGGGCGTTCGAAGCGCAGTTCGCGGTCAACGCGGGCAAGCATTTGTAGATCGGAGCGGTCGAGGCGCCCATCGCCGTAACCACGATTGCGCTCCAGGCACGAAGAAACCCGCATCGGTCAGTTACCGCCGTTAACTACATTTGCGGCCCACAGACGGCGAAACTGCGATTCCACTTGAGGCTAACGAACTGTTAGGGTTGATTGGGCCGGCAAGCCACATTGCAAATCTGAAGCTGAAACCCCGGATTGGATCAGGGCGCGGCATGCATTGGTATGTCTACCCATTGGCGGCGTTTGCCAGCGTCTTCCTGGGCCACTTTTTCGTCGACCAAATCGGCCAACCGATACGAAGCGCGCTGCGTCTTCGGCGCATGGCGCTCGAGCGGACGATGCTCTTCCGGAAGTTCGCGCTACCCAGGCCAAGGGAACTGGCGACCACTTCGCAGGCTATCCACGAGCATGAGCAGGCCGTGCGCAACCTTCGCGGGGCGCTGGCTGCGTTCTATAATCTCGGCACACGCCTGCTTGCGATCGGCGAAAGCGAGCCGTCCGTCCGTATCCTGATGAGGCTTCTCGGCTTCAACGTCGCCCAGGCGGGCCATGCGCTGATCGCACTTTCGCGAACGTGCGCGATAGCGGGGATCGACAGCGACGAGAACCGCCGCGCCATCGGTTGGGCCCTGCACGCGACCCGGATTGCGCTCGGTGCCGCTCGGCCTCGCTCACGCGACGAGCTCTTCAACATCCGCGTTGAACCGATGGATCTGCGCGAACTGAACAAGGGGAGCAGCAGGCACGGCCGGCCGCTCGCTCCCCGTCCCGCCGGGCACCTTCGCCAGTTCGGCCGGGCAGCGCCGGGGCGAATCGCTTCCGCGTCGTAGTCCCGAACAGGATCGCGATCGATTGCAGGCGGTTGCCGATCGGTTTGAGGGGTGGAGCGCGAACGGCACCTTCTTCCCCCGTGCAAGGGCTGACGGGTTTCGCTGCGCCCTACCCGTCCTGCGAATCTACGGCTTCACACGCCGAGCCACGTCAGCCCGCCCGGCAGATCGCAGGCGGCGAAGTCGACTTGCAGAACGCGCCGGTGAGACGCATCGCGGGCGGCCTCGGAGCAGTGAAGAATCGGCGTCGAGTAAAGCCAGATGTCTCCGGCATCAGCAAGGCAAGTAGCGGTCCCGCATCGTTGAACAACCGATTTCACCTCGCCTTCCGGAATTTGTCCAAGCCGATGCGATCCCGGTGCGATCAGGAGCGGCGCGTTGGTCTCCGGCACCGCATCTAAATGAACGCGAAGCGTCACCATGCGGGCCAGCAGATCAAACGGCGGCGCCACGTGAAGCAGGCCGCTTTTGACGGTCCACGGGCCGAAACCCTCGACCTCTACCCGCCGGGTGACCACGATCGTTCGATCCTGATGCCAGGGAAGTCCCCAGTTTGTGGAAGCAGTCTTGTCGAAGAGGATGGCCCTGACCGGTCGGGCGGCTTCGCCAAGGGCCGAGGCCGCCACCTTCGAGATCGCTCCTGATGCGGCAAGAAACGGCTGAAGCGCAGGAATCCCGTGCAGCCTGATGCCGGCTTGATCCGGCGGCAGATTCGCGACTGCATCCTCGAGCCTGCGCAAATCCGACGCGTCGAGCGCTGCGTGGACACGCACCGCGCCGTCCGTTACGAAGTTCACGGCGTCAGGTTCCGGGAGGGCAACGGCTGCGGTCATCTAAACCTACCCAATCGGCTTGAGCCCTGCCTCGATCGCCGCCCGGCGCGGCTCGAGGAACGGCGGCAGCGCCAGTTTTTCGCCCAGCGTTTCCATCGGTTCGTCGGTCGCGAAGCCGGGGCCGTCGGTGGCGATCTCGAACAGAATGCCGTTGGGTTCGCGGAAATACAGGCTGCGGAAATAGAAGCGGTCGACCTCGCCGCTGTTCGGCACGCGCAACTCGTTCAGGCGCTGCGTCCAGGCGTGATACTGCGCTTCATCGGGTGTGCGAAATGCGACGTGATGGACGCCGCCGGCGCCCTGCCGCGCGACGGGCGACTCCTTGTCTTCGAGCACGTGCAGTTCGGCCGCGGGATGGCTTTCCGCCCCCGCCTCACCCATTGCGAATACATGAATCTGCGCGCCATGGGCGGCATAGTCGCGCACGCGGCGCATGTTCATCACCTCGGTCAGCACGGCGGCGGTGCGCGACAGATCGTGCACGGTCAGCACGATCGGGCCGAGCCCGCGGATCTGGTGCTCCACCGGAACGGGGCTGCGCTCCCATGGCGAGGCCGTGCCCACAGCCCCATCGTCGACCAGCACCAGCCGCTGCCCCTCGCCGTCCTCGAACGGCAGCGTGAGGCGGCCATCGACCTCGACGACATCGCGGGCCGCGATGCCGGCCTTTTTCAGGCGATCCCGCCAGTAGCCCAGCGACTTCTCGCCCGCGACGCGCAGGCCCGTGCGCGAGATCGAATTGGTGCCGCGCTGCTCCGGCGCCGCCGGGAAATCGAAGAAGGTGAGATCGGTGCCGGGATTGGCTTTGCCGTCGGCATAGAACAGATGATAGGCGCTGACGTCGTCCTGGTTCACGGTCTTCTTGACCAGCCGCATGCCGAGCAGGCCGGTATAGAAAGCCAGATTGTCCCGCGGTCTTGCCGAGACCGCGGTCAGATGATGAATTCCGCCTAGCTGCATTGCGTTATCCTCGTGGTCGCCCCGGTGGGCGCGACAGTTTCGTCTCTTGCCTGATCATGTAGGATGTGGCCGGATGATTGGCCAGCGGCCCCGTTGCCGCCTGTTGGTGGGCACGCGGAGCGTGTCATCGGGCGCGCATTAGCGCGACCCGGTGGCTTTGCCTACCCTACGAAGCCGCCGCTCTCTTGCACAAACCGCTTCGCGTTTGTCGCAGGCAATGACGCGAAACCGTCAAGCTGCTATGTCACCGTCATGAGAGCAAGCGTAGCCCGGATCAGCGCAGCGACCCGGGTTTTCAACTCCCGCCAGTCCCGCATCGCTGCGCTCATGCGGGCTACCATACCTGGAACGAGTGAGTGCCGTGCATCACCCGGTAATGAACGACACGAAGTGGAACGAACTGCGGCTCGCGATGTACAATACCGACCCCGCGCCGCGCTGGAGTACACTTTGCCAAAATGGTTATCGCTCGGCTCCTGATCGCGAATGGTATTATCATTTTCGAAACGGCGGATATGAGGACATCATTCAGGTCGACATCTTCGCTGACGATCTTGAGCATCGAGAACGCATCAGGATCGCGATAAAGAGAATTCATCTACCCGGAGAGGAAACCGACGATGGATTCCGCATCTATGGATATGCCGAACAGGGACAAACAGTGGATTACCTGTGATGGCAGGCATCAAATATCAACGACTTGCCGTTAAGTAGCCCGGATGAGCGCAGCGACATCCGGGGTTTTCAACTCCGCCGGTCCCGCATGTCGCTGCGCTCATGCGGGCTACGATAGTACGATACTAACCGCCGTCATTGCGAGCGCAGTAAAGCAATCCATCGCGCCGCATCAAGAAATGGATTGCGTCGTCGCTGCGCTCCTCGCAATGACGTTGAAACACCTGGCTGCGAAATCAAAACCATGAGCATCCCCTTTCGTTCTGTTTTTGTAGCGCTGGCGATCGTGCTGGCGTTCGCCGCGTCATCGCGCGCGCAGACGCCCTCACCCGTCGACCTGCGCATGCTCGCGATCAACGATTTCCACGGTTACCTGCGCCCGCCGCCGGGCGGGATCGCGATCACCGATCCCGAAGACAAAGCCAAAAAGATCACCGTCCCTGCCGGCGGCGCCGAGCACATGGCGACGCTGGTCGGCCAGCTTCGCGAGGGACACAAGAATACGATCTTCGTCGCGGCCGGCGACCTGATCGGCGCCAGCCCGTTTCTCTCGGCGATGTTCCATGACGAGCCGACGATCGAGGCGCTGTCGATGATGGGCCTGAACATCTCGGCCGTCGGCAACCACGAATTCGACGAGGGCAAGGATGAGCTCCTGCGCATGCAGAACGGCGGCTGCCATCCGGTTGATCATTGTCAGGGCCCTCACCCCTTCATCGGCGCAAAATTCCGCTATCTGGCTGCCTCCACGTTCGAGAAAGGCAGCGGCAAGACCGTGTTTCCGCCTTACGAGATCCGTGAGTTCGACGGCATCCCGGTCGGCTTCATCGGCCTGACCTTGAAGGGCACACCGAACCTCGTCTCGCCGGTCGGAATCGCCGGCCTCGAATTCCGCGACGAAGCCGACACGGTGAATGCCTTGATCCCGGAACTGAAAGCCCGCGGCGTCGAGGCCATCGTCGTTCTGATCCATGAGGGCGGCTTCTCGCCCGGGGACTACAATGACTGCCCCGGCATTTCGGGGCCGATCGTCGATATCGTGAAAAATTTCGATCGCGCCGTGGACGTCGTGGTGACCGGCCACACCCATCGCGCCTATGTCTGCGAGATCGACGGTCGTCTCGTGACCTCGGGCGACAAATACGGCACGCTCGTCACCGCGATCGATCTCAAGCTCGATCCCGTCACGCGCGACATCGTCAGCGCCAAGGCGGACAACAACATCGTTCGTACCGCAACGTTGGCGAAGGACGCCGCGCAGACCGCGCTGATCGAGTCCTACGACCGGCTCGCCGCGCCGATCGCCAACCGCCCGGCGGGCGCAATCACGGCGACACTATCGCGCATGCCGAACCTTGCGGGCGAAAGCTCGCTCGGCGATATCATCGCCGACGCGCAGCTCGCAGCGACCAGCGCCGAGGCCAAAGGCGGCGCGGTGATCGCCTTCACCAATCCGGGCGGCGTGCGCGCCGACGTCACTCGCCGGGAGGACGGCGCGGTGACCTATGGCGACCTGTTCGCCAGCCAGCCGTTCCGCAACCAGCTGGTGACGATCACGCTGAGCGGAAAACAGATCAAGGACATGCTGGAGCAGCAATGGCTCGATCCGAAGCGGCCAAGGATCCTGCAGGTGTCGAAGGGCTTCAGTTATGTGTGGGACGGATCGAAGCCCGACGGCGAACGCGTCATCGCCGAGCGGATGTCGCTGAACGGCCAGCCGATCGACCCTGCCGCGCACTATCGCGTCACCATCAACAATTTCCTGTTCGTCGGCGGCGACGGCTTTACCGTGCTCACCCAGGGAACTGCGCCGCGGATCGGCGTCTACGACGTCGACGCGCTGCATGTCTATTTTGGGGCAAACAGCCCGGTCAGCCCGGGAGCCGCCGAGCGCATTATCCGGGTCAACTGAGCTTGACGCTGTGGGCCTTTCCGAGCGGCCACTAAGCGCCTAGATTAGCTTCTCCCTGCCGGCGCGCCTCAATGCCAGGATTTTGCATGACGCTGCTTCTGACGCATACCGCCTGTCTCGACCATGTCACGCCTCCCGGGCATCCCGAGCGCCCCGATCGGCTGCGCGCGGTGGCCGAGGTGCTGGGCGAAGACCGCTTCAAGCCGCTGACCCGCGGCGAGGCGCCGGAGGGCAGCCTCGATTCCGTCACGCTGTGCCATGGCGAGCATTATGTCGGCGAGCTCCGCCATATCGCCCCGCAGAGCGGTATGATCTACATCGACGGCGACACCTCGATGTCGCCGGGCACCTGGGAAGCGGTGATGCGTGGCGTCGGTGGCGCGGTGGCGGCGACCGATGCCGTGATGTCGGGTGCGCACCAGAATGCGTTCGTCGCAGTGCGGCCGCCCGGTCACCATGCGGAGGTGTCGAAGCCGATGGGCTTCTGCTTCTTCGACAATGTCGCGATCGCCGCCCGACACGCCCAGCGCAAATACGGCATCGGCCGCGCGGCGATCATCGATTTCGACGTCCATCACGGCAACGGCACGCAGGATATCTTCTGGCACGATCCGACCGTGATGTACTGCTCGACACACCAGATGCCGCTCTTTCCCGGCACCGGCGCCAGCGGCGAGCGCGGCGAGCACGACACCATCGTCAATGCGCCGATGGCGTCCGAGGACGGCGGCGCCAAATTCCGCGCCGCATTCGACAACCTGATCCTGCCGCAATTGCAGAAGTTCGCGCCGGAGCTGGTCATCATCTCCGCCGGCTTCGACGCGCATTACCGCGACCCCCTCGCCTCCCTCAATCTCAAGGCTGAGGATTTCGCCTGGGTGACGCGCAAGCTGATGGACCAGGCCGAGACCAGCGCAGGTGGACGGGTTGTCTCGGTGCTGGAGGGCGGCTACGACCTGCAGGGGCTGAAGGAATCGGTTGCCGCGCACGTCACCACGTTGATGGGCGCCTGAATCCCCGCCACACTAGCCCCACAAAATGTCGTTTGATTCTGCGCCCTTAGGGGCGCATCCGGGAACCCGATATGGCCGAAAATACCCAAGGCGACGTCAAGAAACTCTCCTTTGAGCGCGCGATCGAGGAGCTCGAATCGATCGTGAAGCGGCTCGAGGACGGCAAGGTGCCGCTCGAGGAATCGGTCACGATCTATGAGCGCGGCGAGGCGCTGAAGCGGCGCTGCGAAGAACTCTTGCGGCAGGCCGAAGCCCGCGTCGACAAGATCACCACCGACGCCACAGGCCACGTCACCGGAACCGAGCCGCTCGACGTGCAGTGATACCGAGGGGTGGAATGTCGGTCGCACCCGACTCACCCGAGACAGGCAAATCGGTGGACCCAACGGGCCGAAGAGCCGGGCGAACCGATTTCGTTCTCGATTTTTTGTTGGCGCCCTGCCCAGCCTGTTATAGTCGGCCCAGAATTCGGGGACTTACGTGCGCGTCCAGCACCGCCATATCATCTATATTCAGGGCTACGATCCGCGCGGATTGGCGCAATATTACCGCATGTTCCGAACTGAACTGCGCAAGTTCGGCCGGCTGTACCAGCTTCAGGCCACCATCAGCCGCCCCAAGGTCGCCCCCGACGACGAGATTGCTTCCTGGACCATCGATACCAAGGCGGACGACTGGCAGACCCGCACCGCGTACGATTTCCTCCGATTCGAGGACTTCATCCAGCAGGATCTGGCGTCGCCGACCTGGCGCACGGTGCTCAACGCGGTATGGATCTATTGGCGCCTGGTGTTCTCGGGCACGATCGGCCGCTTCGGAAAGGCCAACTGGCGGTTTGCGACCTTCATCACCTATCCGCACTTGATGCTGTTGCTGGAGGCTGCCGGGGCCGGTGCCACAGCCTTCGTGTTCGAGAAGGGGTTGAATGCGCTCGGCATTCCCAACGTCTTCAGCATCGCCATTGCTGTCGCGCTGTTCGTGGCCCTGCTCGGCATCGTGCTGAAATACACCGAAAACGCCACCTACGTGCTCTATCTCCTGAGCGATACGATCTGGACTTGGGAGTTCTCGCACCGCGAGCGCCCCGACTGGGACCAGCGCATCGACCGTTTCGCGCAGCATCTGGTCAAGACGGCCAAAAGCACCGACGCCGAAGAGATCGTCATCGTCGGCCATAGCTCCGGGTCGTTCTTGTCCACGGAAATGCTGGCGCGCGCGCTGAAGCTCGATCCCGCGCTCGGTCGCCACGGCCCGCGGATCGTGCTGCTGACGATCGGCGGCAATTTCCCGATCGTCGGCTATCACGCTGCGTCGAAGGAGTTTCGCGAGCATCTGCGCATGCTGGCGGTCGAGCCCTCGATCGACTGGATCGACTGCCAGGCCCGCAAGGACGTGATGAATTTCTACCAGTTCGATCCGATCGCGAGCCACGGCATCGACGTCGGCGCTGCCAGGCGCAATCCAACCATCGTGCCGGTACGATTCCGCGACGTGATCCGGCCCGAACATTACGAGAAATTCCGCTGGCAGTTCTTCCGCGTGCATTTCCAGTTCGTGATGGCCAACGAACGGCCCAACGCCTACGACTTCTTCATGATTGTGTGCGGACCGGTCCCGCTCAGTGCCCGCATGGCTCTCCCCGACGCCGCGCTTGATGTCGCAACCGGGGATTCCAGTGCCCGCGAACGGGCATGGAAAAGTATCGAGTCGGCCACGGCTGCGGCGAAAAATGCCGCCGATTTAACCAAATTGGAACCAACCGCCCGCCGTATCGGTTGAAATATCGGCACTTTTTCCAATTTCCCCATGGAACCGAATCGGTGCCCCGGGTTGGCTTTGGCGGCTGCTTTGGTGTAAAGCTGGGTTTCTATGGGCTGGGGAGAGCAGCCTGCTTGGCGGCTTTCGACAATAGCAAGCGCTTCAAATAGCTAAAGAAACTGAACCGGGAAGGGTTTCGAAGCTACTAAAGTGATGCATATCACATGGTTTAAGCCGGAGTGCATCTAGGCTTCAAATCAGGTGCCGGCCTGCCTGGGTGGCAGGTGGATCTGGATTTTCGCGGCGCGGTTAACGCGCTTCCCGTCTCGCGTCAGGTTGTTTCGCCCTGACATGAAAAATTGGAATATCGCAGTGACCACATTCAGTAAGACGCCGCTTCTCGATACGATCCGCACGCCCGATGATCTGCGCAAGCTCAAGGTCGAGCAGGTACGTCAGGTCGCGGACGAACTTCGCCAGGAAACCATCGACGCCGTGTCGGTAACCGGCGGTCACTTCGGCGCCGGCCTCGGCGTCGTGGAACTGACCACCGCGATCCATTACATCTTCGACACGCCGCGAGACCGCCTGATCTGGGACGTCGGTCACCAGGCCTACCCGCACAAGATCCTGACCGGCCGCCGCGACCGCATCCGCACCCTGCGCACCGCCGGGGGCCTCTCCGGCTTCACCAAGCGCACGGAGAGCGATTACGATCCGTTCGGCGCCGCGCATTCCTCGACCTCGATCTCCGCCGGCCTCGGCATGGCGGTAGCCCGCGACCTCTCGGGTGGAAAGAACAACATCATCGCCGTGATCGGTGACGGTTCGATGTCGGCAGGCATGGCCTATGAGGCCATGAACAATGCCGGCGCCATGAACTCGCGCCTGATCGTGATCCTCAACGACAACGACATGTCGATTGCGCCGCCGGTCGGCGCGATGAGCGCGTACCTGTCCCGCCTCTACTCCGGCAAAACCTACCGCACGCTGCGCGATGCGGCGAAGCAGATCAACAAGCGCCTGCCAAAGATCCTCGCCAACCGCGCCAACCGCGTCGAGGAATATTCCCGCGGTTTCATGATGGACGGCGGCACGCTGTTCGAAGAACTCGGCTTCTATTACGTCGGTCCGATCGACGGCCACAACCTCGACCATCTGCTTCCGGTGCTGAAGAATGTCCGCGACATGGAGACCGGCCCGATCCTGGTCCACGTCGTCACCCAGAAGGGCAAGGGCTACGGCCCGGCGGAAGCTTCCGCCGACAAATACCACGCCGTCGTCAAGTTCGACGTCGCCACCGGAACACAGGCCAAGGCCAAGCCGAATGCGCCGGCCTATCAGAACGTGTTCGGCCAGAGCCTGGTCAAGGAAGCCGAGAAGGACGACAAGATCGTCGCCATCACCGCGGCGATGCCGTCGGGCACCGGCGTCGACATCTTCAACAAGGCGTTCCCCGACCGCACCTTCGACGTCGGCATTGCCGAACAGCACGCGGTGACGTTCGCCGCCGGTCTCGCCACCGAAGGCTACAAGCCGTTCTGCGCGATCTACTCGACCTTCCTGCAGCGCGGCTACGACCAGGTGGTCCATGACGTCGCGATCCAGAGCCTGCCGGTGCGTTTCGCCATCGACCGCGCCGGCCTCGTCGGCGCCGACGGCGCGACGCATGCCGGTTCGTTCGACAACGCCTATCTCGGCTGCCTGCCGAATTTCGTCATCATGGCGGCGTCCGACGAGGCCGAGCTGGTGCACATGGTAGCCACGCAGGTCGCGATCAACGACCGTCCGAGCGCGGTGCGCTATCCGCGCGGCGAAGGCCGCGGCGTCGAAATGCCCGAGGTCGGCATCCCTCTCGAGATCGGCAAGGGCCGCATCATCCGCCAGGGCAACAAGGTCGCCCTGTTCTCCTTCGGCACGCGTCTGGCCGAATGCGAAAAGGCCGCCGACGAACTCGCCGCCCACGGCCTTTCCACCACGATCGCCGATGCGCGCTTCATGAAGCCGCTCGACGTCGATCTCCTCCTCAAGCTGGCGCGCGATCACGAGGTGCTGCTGACCATCGAGGAAGGATCGATCGGCGGCTTCGGCTCGCACGTCATGCAGACGCTGTCCGACAATGGCATGCTCGACGGCGGGCTGCGCATGCGCGCGATGATCCTGCCGGACGAGTTCCTCGACCACGACTCGCCGAGCGCGATGTATGCCCGCGCCGGACTCGACGCCAAGGGCATCGTCGCCAAGGTGTTCGATGCGCTCGGCAAGGACTACAAGACCGAGTCGGTCAAGCTCGCCTGAGGCTCAAGTCGCTTCGGTTCCGACACCCTCGGAACCGAAGCGCAGGCCCTTTCGCCGGTCATCCCATGAAGATCTATCTGGCAGGTCCCGATGTATTCCTGCCGGATGCCGTCGAAATCGGCCGCCGCAAGGCCGCGATCTGCGAACGCCACGGACTGATCGGTCTCTACCCGCTCGATAACGCGATCGACCTCACTTCCCCCGATGCCTCGCTCGCGATCTTCAAGGGCAATGAGGCGATGATGGATTCGGCGGATGCGATCATCGCCAACCTGACGCCGTTTCGCGGCCCCAGTGCCGACGCAGGCACCGTCTATGAACTCGGCTACATGGCCGGCCGCGGCAAGCTCTGCTTCGCCTATAGCAACGACCCGGCCCTCTACACCGAAAGAGTCGCGCGGTCCTTTGCGGTAACGAAAGCCGCTACCGGCCATTTGATCGATGGTGAAGGACTGGCGGTGGAGAATTTTGGCCTGACTGATAATCTCATGATGATCCACAGCCTCGAACTGCATGGTGCTGAACTGGTGATGCCGCGGCAGCGGCCTACTGATATCTGGCACGATCTCGCCTCGTTCGAGGCCTGCGTCGCGCTCGCGGCGGATCGCGCCACTGGCAAATCGGACTGACCTTGAACCACGACAGCGACAGCAAGACGATGGCCCGCAAGCGCGCGGACGTGCTGCTGGTCGAGCGCGGCCTGTTCGAAAGCCGCGCCCGCGCCCGCGCGGCGATCGATGCCGGCGGCGTGATTGCCGGCGGCCGTCCCGTATTGAAACCCTCCGAGATGATCGCCGCCGATGCCGAACTGTCGGCGCAGCCGGCGCACCCCTATGTCTCGCGCGGCGGCGTCAAGCTCGCCGGCGCGCTGGAGCTGTATCCGATCGAGATCGAAGGCCATGTCTGCCTCGACGTCGGCGCCTCCACCGGTGGCTTCACCGAGGTGCTGCTGCAGAACGGCGCGAGCCTGGTGTTCGCCGTCGATGTCGGACGCAGCCAGTTGCATGCCTCGCTGCACGATCATCCGCGAATCGTGTCGATGGAGGAAACCGATATCCGCAACTTCGAGGGCAAGCGGCTGCCTGCCCGCCCCGATATCGTCGTCATCGACGTTAGCTTCATTTCCCTGAAGGCCGTACTGCCGGTGGCGCTGTCGCTGGCCGCCGCGCCGATGCATCTGCTCGCGCTGATCAAGCCGCAGTTCGAGGCGGAACGAAAGCATTCCAAGCACGGCATCATCCGCAACGCGATGGTGCATCAGGAGATCTGCGACGACGTCCAGGCCTTCGCGGCCTCGCTCGGCTGCACCGATATCCAGGTGTTTCCATCGCCGATCACCGGCGGCGACGGCAATATCGAGTTCTTCATGGGCGCGCGCCGTGGCTGAAATTGAGCACCTCGCGATCGACCATGTCGGCCACCACGGCGACGGCGTTGTTCTCGCTGATGGCGGCAACCTCTATGTGCCGTATACGCTGGCCGGCGAAACGATCGAGGCCGGCCCGGTCCCGGGTCGTCATCCCGACCGCCGGCGATTGCTCAAGGTCGAGGTCGCAAGCGCAGAGCGGATCGCGCCGTTCTGCCCGCATTTCGGCGTCTGCGGCGGCTGCGCGATCCAGCATTGGGACGCCGTCCCCTACGCCGCCTGGAAACGCGATCTGGTGGTGGCGACGCTGGCGCAGGCGGGCATTGATTGCGACGTCGCGCCGCTCGTCGATGCCCATGGCGCAGGCCGAAGGCGCATCACGCTGCACGCGCGGATGGGCACGCACGAGGTGCTCAAGGTCGGCTATGCGGCGGCAGGAGCCCACGACATCGTTCCGATCGACCGCTGCCCGATCCTCGACCCACATCTGAATGGTGCGATCGAGGTGGCCTGGGCGCTCGCCGAGCCGCTGATTTCGATCGGCAAGCCGCTGGACATCCAGGTCACGGCAACCGATAGCGGACTGGACATCGATGTACGTGGATCCGGGCCGTTGTCGACCGCCCTGATCACGCGGCTGTCGCACATCGCCGAACAGCACAGGCTGGCGCGGCTGACGCGCCATGGCGAACTGGTCTTGATGCGAACCCCGCCGGTCGTCGCCATGGGCACCGCAAAAGTCACGCTGCCGCCCGGCTCGTTCCTGCAGGCCACGGTCGCCGGCGAGGAAACGTTGGCGGCGCTGGTCTCGGAACATTGCAAGCGCGCCAAACAGATTGCCGACCTGTTCTGCGGCGTCGGCCCCTTCGCGTTGCGGCTGGCGGCGAAAGCAAAGGTCAACGCCTTCGACAGCGACGCCGGTGCGGTCACCGCCCTGCAGAAGGCTGCGACCACCACGCCAGGATTAAAGCCGGTCCACGCCGAGCCGCGCGACCTGTTTCGCCGCCCGCTGATGCCGCAGGAATTGCGCGACTACGACACGGTCGTGTTCGATCCCCCGCGGCAGGGCGCACAGGCGCAGGCGACGCAGCTGGCGGCGAGCAAGGTGCCTGTGGTGGTCGCGGTGTCCTGCAACGTCACGACATTCGCGCGCGATGCGAAGATATTGATGGGCGGCGGCTACAAGATCGACGGGGTGACGCCCGTCGACCAGTTCCGCCACACGCCGCATGTGGAACTGGTAGCGCGGTTCAGGCGATGAGCGAAGTCCTTCACCCGCCCCCTCAAAGGGCGGGCGAAGAGGTTTACCTTCCCCACCGGTCCTGCCAGATCTTCTCGCCGATCATGCAGTTGACGCGCGACTCGCGGCCGGCGGCGGGAACGACCGGGCGCTCGGGGGTACGGCCGGCGATCTCGAGCAGCAGCTTGGTGCGGATCGCTTCCTTGAACTTGTCGCGTTCCTTGATGGTCACGACGAACGAGCCGGGGCCGCCGATCACGCAGTCCTCGTAATAGAGATCGAGATTGTCGATATCCATCGTGGAATAGGACGGCTCCTTGACCATGATCGGCAGGCCGTTGATGATGACGCCCTTCTCCACTGCGGCATCGCGCGCGATGACGACCGGTGCGCCGTTGTTGTTGGGGCCGTCGCCGGAAATATCGATCACCCGCCGGATGCCACGGTGCGGGTTCTCATCGAACAGCGGCATGGCGAAGTTGATCGCCCCCGAGATCGAGGTGCGCGAGGCGCGCCGGATCGGCGTCCTGGCGATCTCATTGGCGACGGCATCGGCCGTCTCCGGCCCGTCAATCACGCGCCAGGGGATGACGATCTTCTGGTCGGTGGAGGCCGCCCATTCGAAATAGGTGATCGCGATCCTGCCGTGCGGACCGTTCTTCAACGCCTGCAGAAACTCCTTGGAAACGATCGCCTGCGCATAACCTTCCCGCTGCAGCGCCAGTTCGTCGAGATCCATCGAATAGGAAACATCCACGGCCAGCACGAGTTCGACATCCACCGTGGGGTCGGCGTCCCTCGCCGCAGCATGGCGGCCATCGGCGCTCATCTGCTGGCCCGGCCGGTTCGGCGCGGCAACACTCGCCACATCGCCGCCGGCGAGCACTCCGGTTACAAGCACGATCCCGATCGAGACATACCAGCGCATGCGGCCCTCCCGTCGAACGTCAGTGATGGTGACATGCAAAATGGTTGCCGCAAAGCGATGAAATCGTCTGCGCTTCACATTCGGGTTAGGAGCGTGCTCCGTCCACAGGCCGGAGGGTTCCACGCCGGTACCGGGTTCAGATTGAACGGTTGCGGTGCGCGGCGCGACAAATGACCGTCGACGGCCACGAGGGTCGCATTCGTTCGAACATGGTTGTGCCTGAAAAAATTCCCGCGAATGATGGTCTGCCGCCGCTGATGCGCGCAGTCGTCCTCGCGACCGGCCTGCTCGCCTTCGGCTTCGTGGTGGCATTGTGGCTTCCGACGCAGTCCGCCACTGCGCTTTCCGAGGCCACCAAGCCATTGCCCGTTCTGACGGCGGAGAATGCCGTCGAATTATGCGGGCAACTATTCAAGGAGCCGAGGGAGCATATCGACGACGACGCAAGGCGCCGCCGGTGGGACATGCGGCGCGAAAGCTGCAAAATGGCGTTCGAGGCTGACCCTGGGAACGCCGACCTCAAGACCGCCTACGCGCGCAACCTGCCCCATGCGCAGAAGACGGAAGCGATCACCCTGCTGCGCGAGGCCGCGGCACAGGGCAGCGCCGAGGCTTATCATCAGATCTACGAACACCACAGGTCGTGGGAGCGCGGCGACCTCGACCATGTGCCACTGGTCACGCGCGACGAGGCGGGCCAGGCGCTGCGCAAGGCGGCCGAACTCGGCCACCTCTTCGCCATGCAGATGCTGATCCGCCAGCTTGAGGACGGAGACATCCTCAAGCGCGATCCCGCGGCCGCGCGAATCTGGTCCGAACGTGTCGTCGCGAAAGACGCCAGCAAAGGCAGCATGCTGACGCTAGGCCGCCTGCTGGCCGCGTCGGACAAGCCGGACGAGCGGACCCGTGGCCTCGGCGTTCTGGAAGGATTGAATGCGCCGGGGCAGCCATACCAGTTCGGCGCGAGGCGGGTATTGGCGCTGGCAATCCGGAAAGACGATCCGGTACGCGCCCGCACCCTGCTCGAAGAGGCCCGCCGCTCCGATCCCGGCGGCGCCATCGTTCCGCTGGCCGAAATGCTGATCGCCGGCGAAGGCGGCCCGGCCGATCCGAAGCGCGCGCTGTCGCTGTTGAAAGGTACGTCCGACAGCTGGATGGCCGAGGGCATGCTCGGCCGGCTCACCCTCGAAGGAAAGCTGGTGCCGCGCGACGTTCAGAAGGCGGTAACCCAGATCGACCGCGCCAGCGCCTGGGATCTCGACGCCCGCCTGCTTGTGGTGCGGCTGCTCGCGGAATTTCCCGACATGCGCGTGAACGGCCCCAAGCGCGTGCTGTACGACGCCGTGCAGGCCGTGGAACTCGACGAGCCCGGCGCGATGGCGGCGCTGATTGCGCTCAAACTCTCAGCAAACGCCCAGTTTCAGGACCGGGCCGGAGCCTGTAAACTGATCGAGGCGGCCGTCGGCCGCGGCGATCAGAGCATGGCGCAGCGACTGACGGATTGCCGCGCCAATTGAGCGCTGCACCCGTCGGAGTTCGCTCGCTTCGGGACAGTCAATGGCCGATACCACCACCAAGCCGAAAACCAAGGTCGCGACCAAGGTCGAGCGGCCGCGCCTGCACAAGGTCATCCTGGTCAATGACGATTTCACGCCGCGCGAATTCGTGGTCACGGTGCTGAAGGCCGAATTCCGCATGACCGAGGACCAGGCCCACAAGGTGATGATCACGGCGCATCGCCGCGGCGTCTGCGTCGTCGCCGTGTTCACCAAGGACGTCGCCGAGACCAAAGCGACCCGCGCGACCGACGCCGGTCGCGCCAAGGGCTACCCGCTGCTGTTCACGACCGAGCCGGAGGAATAGTTTTCCCGTGCCCGGATTGCGCTCCGCTTGATCCCGCTGCGCGAGGCTTCAAGCCGCCGATTTTTCGTCGGCCAGGCCGTAGACCCTCGCCGCCTTTGAAAAGCCGGCGACAGGAAACTCGCCGAGATCGCTCCAGCCGCCGCCGCAGATGCCGGCAAAGCCTTCCGACGCCACGACCGTGCGGCCGAGCCGGCTCGCGATCTTCTCCAGCCGCGCCGCGAGATTCACCGAAGGCCCGATGCAGGTGAAGTCGAGCCGGTTGCCGCCGCCGATATTGCCGTAGAGAATCCGCCCGACATGCAGGGCAACGCCGAAGCGGAACCGTTCGACGGCGTCGCCGATCGGGTATTGCAGATCGGCGACGCTGGCGCGGGATTCATGGGCGGCCTCGAGCACATGCGAGCAGACTTGCCGCTCATCGCCGACATATTCGTCGATCGGAAACACCGCGAGCAGCCCGTCGCCCATATATTTCAAGACCTCGCCGCCATGCTTCTTGATCGCGGTGACCTGGCAATCGAAATAGTGGTTCAGAATGTCGACGATGGTCTCGGCCGGCAGCCGGTCGGACAACGCGGTGAAGCCGCGCAAATCGGACAGCCAGATCGCGGCATTCATCGTCTCGGTGTGGCCGCGCCTGATCTGCCCGCCCATGATGCGCTCGCCGGCGCTGTTGCCGACATAGGTATCCAGAAGGCTGGCGGCCATCCGGTTCAGGCTGATGATCTCGATCACCCGCGCCAGCGGCCTGACCAGGCTCCGCAGCGCCGCCAGTTGATCATCGGTGAACCCGCCGGGCTGCCTGGTGGTCCAGCTCGAGGCATTGATCGTGCCGGCGATGAAGGGCAGCGGCAACGCGATATAGTCGGTCACGCCTTCGGCGCGAAGCTCATCGACGATCGGAAAGCGGCCGTTTTGCGGGTCGCCGGTCCGGGCGCGGACCTCCAGGCCCTGCTCGAAGGCGATCTTCAGCGGACTGGTGAGAAAATCCGGCGACTCCAGGATGTGGTAGTCCACCGAGCCGATCTGGACTTCGGCGCCCGGCTTCCAGATAAAATTGCGCCCGTAGATCTCGGGATGCAGCGTGCGGACGAAAACGCCGATACGCCAGAGCGGCAGGCCGGCCGCGACCATCCGTTCGCAGCATTCCGCCATGAACCGGCTCGGGCTGGCCGCGGATCTGCCGCCGTCGATCAGCCAGTCGGTCAGCGCCCGCAGTTTCGATGCATCCATGACGCCGGTATTTGCCGTGCAACCCCATGAAAGGTCAAGCGCACGCTACCACGACAGGTGGCGTGACCTGACCGCGGAGCTGCGCTAGCGTAACGATACAAAAGCAAGAGGAAACGTCACAGTGTACGACTACATCATCGTCGGCGGCGGGTCGGCCGGCTCCGTCATGGCCCACCGTCTCTCCGCCAAAAGCGCCAATAAAGTCCTGCTCTGCGAAGCCGGCCAGGACACACCGCCAGGCAACGAACCCACAGAGATCCGCGACAGCTATCCGGGAACGGCGTATTTCGATCCGCGCTTCCACTGGACCGAACTCAAGGTCACCACCCAGGTCGTCAGCCACAACAATCCGGACGAAGCCAGGCCGCCCTTGCGCAAGTACGAGCAGGCGCGCGTGCTGGGTGGCGGGTCCTCGATCAACGGCCAGATGGCCAACCGCGGCGCGCCGACGGATTACAACGAGTGGGAATCGCGCGGCGCCGCCGGCTGGAGCTGGGACGACGTGCTGCCTTTCTTCAAGAAGGTCGAGCGCGACCTCGATTTCGACGGGCCCTATCACGGCAAGGAAGGCCGCATCCCCGTGCGCCGGATTCCGCAGGAACACTGGACAAAACACAGCCAGGCGATGGCGGAGGCCTGCAAGCTGGCCGGCTTCAAGTTCCTGCCCGATCAGAACGGCGAATTCGTCGACGGCTATTTTCCGGTGACGCATTCCAACCAGGACGAGCAGCGCGTCTCGGCCGCGATGGGCTATCTCGACCGCGCGACGCGCCAGCGCGCCAATTTGACGATTTCGACCAACACGCAGGTGAAGGAGCTGCTGTTCGAGGGCACGCAATGCGTCGGCGTCAAGGCGCTGGTTGATGGCCGCGAGCAGGAATTCAGAGGGCGCGAGATCATCCTCTCGTCCGGGGCCATCCATTCGCCCGCGCATTTGCTGCGCGCGGGCATCGGCCCCGTCGGCCATCTCCGCGACTTAGGGATCCCGGTACTGGCGGGCCTCGCCGGCGTCGGCCAGCGCCTGATGGACCATCCCTCGATCTCGCTGTCCTCCTATGTCCGTCGCGGCGCGCGCATGAACGAACACACCAGGCGCCATATGCAGATGGGACTGCGCTACTCCTCGGGGCTTCCGGGTATCCCCGCCGGCGACATGTTCGTCGTCGTCATTACCAAATCGGCCTGGCATGCGGTCGGCGAGCAGATCGGCTCGCTGCTCACCTTCGTCAACAAGACCTATTCGGAGACCGGCCAGGTCAAGCTCGCCTCGCGCGACCCGCGCGAAGAGCCGATCGTCGAGTTCAACCTGCTGTCCGACAAACGCGATCTCGACCGGCTGATGAGCGGCTTTCGCAAGATGGCGGGCCTGCAGATGAGCGCACCGCTCAAGGCGGTGACCGACAAGCCGTTCCCGGCGGCCTATTCCGACCGGGTGCGCAAGATCGGCGTGGTCAATACCAAGAACAAGATCCTCACCGCCATCGCCGCCAGGCTGATGGACGGGCCTGCGGCGCTGCGCCACTACATGATCGACAATTTCGTCGTGGAAGGTTTTACGTTCGAGCAGGTCATGACCGACGACGACGCGCTCGAAGCCTTCGTGCGCAAGGCCGCGATCGGCGTATGGCACGCCTCGTGCTCATGCCGGATGGGGCGCGCCGACGATCCGATGGCGGTCGTCGATACGCAAGGGCGAGTCAAGGGCGTGCAGGGCTTGCGCGTCGTCGACGCCTCGATCTTCCCCGTGGTGCCGTGCGCCAACACCAACTTCCCGGTGCTGATGACGGCGGAGAAGATCGCGGACGCGATGCAGACGTGACAGGGGACGGAATTACCCGCCAACCTGCCCGCGATGGCGCAGGAGATGATCGGCCAGCACGCAGGCCATCATCGCCTCGCCGACCGGTACCGCGCGGATGCCGACGCAGGGGTCGTGGCGGCCTTTGGTCATGATGTCGGTGTCGGCGCCGGATCGGTCCACCGTCTGGCGCGGCGACAGGATCGACGAGGTCGGCTTCACCGCAAAGCGCACCACCACCGGCTGGCCGGTGGAGATGCCGCCGAGCACGCCGCCGGCGTTGTTGGACAAAAACCGCGTGCCGTTGTTGCCGGTACGCATCTCGTCGGCGTTTTCCTCGCCGGACAATTCGGCGGCACCGAAGCCTGCGCCGATCTCGACGCCTTTCACGGCATTGATGCTCATCATCGCCGCCGCCAACTCGCCGTCGAGCTTGGCGTAGATCGGCGCGCCGAGGCCGGGCGGCACGCCTTCGGCGACCACTTCAATCACGGCGCCGATCGAGGAGCCGCTCTTGCGGATGCCGTCGAGATACTGCTCGAAGAACGCGGCCTTGTCCTTGTCCGGACAGAAGAACGGATTGCGCGCGATCTCGTCCCAGTCCCACTTCGCGCGATCGATCTTGTGCGGGCCCATCTGCACCAGCGCGCCGCGCACCTTTACCTCGGGCAGGATTTTTCGCGCGATGGCGCCGGCCGCGACGCGCGTGGCCGTCTCGCGCGCCGAGGAACGTCCGCCGCCGCGGTAATCGCGCAGGCCATATTTGGCCTCATAGGTGAAGTCGGCGTGGCCCGGGCGAAACTTGTCCTTGATTTCCGAATAGTCCTTGGAGCGCTGGTCGGTGTTCTCGATCAGAAGCGCAATCGGCGTGCCCGTCGTCACCTGCGCGCCGGTTTCGGGATGCGCCATCACGCCGGACAGGATTTTTACCGCATCCGGTTCCTGGCGCTGGGTGGTGAAGCGCGACTGGCCGGGACGGCGGCGGTCGAGATCGTGCTGGATGTCTTCCGCAGTCAGCGGGATCAGCGGCGGGCAGCCATCAACCACGCAGCCGATCGCGACCCCGTGGCTTTCGCCGAAGGTGGTGACGCGGAACAGGTGGCCGAAGGTGTTGTGGGACATGGCGTGTCGTAACGCGGCGTCGCGCAGCGGTCAAACCTGGAGGCCGTCAGGCCCCGGCGGTCCGCAGGACCGAACCTCGGGGGTGCAATTGCACCGGGGAATCCCGAGATTCCGGGTTCTATGCTGCGCATAGCCCCGGAATGACAGCCCCTGCCACCGGTGCCTTTAACTATACTTCTTCAGCCTGCCGTCCCCGAACACGTAAACCGCGCCCTGCTCGATCGGCAGGTCGGCGGCGCTGGCGGGCGTCTCGATGCCGAGCGCCACCATCAGCGCCCGCGCGGTGCCGCCATGGGCTACGGCGACCGTGTCGTGACTGACGGAATCATACCAGTCGCGCATGCGCTGCTGCACGTCGGCATAGGTCTCGCCGCCTTCCGGCGCCATCGTCCATTTCGCGGTCAGCCGCTTGGCATACAGGACAGGGTCAGCCGCCTGCATCTCGGCCAGCGTCGAGCCCTCCCAGACGCCGTAACCGATCTCGCGCAGCCGATCGTCGAGGCCATAGGCTGCCACCGGCAGTTTCAGCGCGCCGCGCACCAATTCCATCGTGGCCCGTGCCCGCTGCAGCGGGCTTGCGACGAACGGCAGCGTAGCCTTGTCGCGGCCATCGCGCTTGAGCAGATCGGCGAGGACATCGCCCGCATGCGCGGCCTGCCGGCGGCCTAGATCGTTCAGCGCAATATCCTGCGTGCCTTGCAGCCTGCCCTGCGCATTCCATGACGTCTCGCCATGGCGGATGTAGTAGATCACGGGCGCAGACATCGACGGTCAGACTATTCCCAACTTCATCGGCGTTGGAGGTACACCAGCACTTCCACGCGGTCGAGCCAAAATCCGCCGCCCGGTTAACGCTGTTTCCGATTGCTTCCATGGCTGGAATAGATGCTCCGATTGGGTGTTATGATACGTAAGGCGTTCGCGCCCTCATAACTCTTGCAACCTTTGCCACAGGGTGCCGATGAGCGCGTTTCGTCAAAGTGTCGAAGCCATGATACCGGCGCTGCGCCGCTATGCACGGGCGCTCGCGCGCGACGCCGACATCGCCGACGATCTGGTTCAAGACACGCTGGTGCGCGCGCTGCGTTCGGAAAAGCTGTTTCTCGGCGGCGACGTCAGGAGCTGGCTCTATACGATCCTGACCAATCTGAACAAGAACCGGCGGCGGTCGCTGGCGCGGCGGCCGCAGTTCATGCCGCTGCTCGACAACAATCCCGACGCCAGCGGCACCGAGGCCGAAGGCCGCGATATCGCCCGCGCGCTGGCGACACTGGTGGAAGAACAGCGTTCGGTGCTGCTGCTCGTGATGCTGGAAGGGCTGAGCTACCGCGAAGTCGCCGACATCCAGGGCGTTCCGATCGGAACCGTAATGTCCAGGCTTGCCCGCGCACGCGCGCACGTCAAGGCTTCGCTCGAGGGCGAACGCACGGCGCTGCGGCGGGTGAAATGAAGATGCGAATGACGAGCGCGATGCACCGACAGACTTGGAACAGACAGATCTGGAATGGACAGAGACGACGACAATGACCGATCCCCACATTCCCGTCACCGAAGACGAGTTGCACGCTTACGTCGACAATGAGCTGCCGGCGGAACGCCGCGGCGATGTCGAGGCGTGGCTTGCCTCGCATCCCGACGACGACGCGCGGGTGCAGTCGTGGCGCGCGATGGCCGAAGCGCTGCATGCCAGATACGACTCGGTGCTCGACGAGGCCGTGCCGAAGCGGCTCGAAATCGAGCGGCTGGTGCGGCAGCCGCGCAAATGGGTATATGGCGCGGTCGCGGCTACGCTGGCGGCATTCATCATGGGCGGCGGCCTCGGTTGGATGGCGCGCGGCGCAACGGCAGGACCCTCCCCGTTCCAAAACCTCACGGTGCACGCGATCGAAGCGCACCGGCTATACGTGGTGGAAGTGCGCCATCCTGTCGAGGTGCCGGGTAGTGAACGCAATCACTTGCAACAATGGCTGACCAAGCGCTGCGGCTGGGTCGTGCGCGCGCCGGAATTGGCAGATGCCGGGTTGAAGCTGGTCGGCGGGCGGCTGTTGCCGGGCTCCGGAGGGCCGGCATCCTTCATGATGTATGAGAGCGCCTCCGGCGAACGCTTCACGATCTACACCGCAAAATCGGACGCCGAGGCGACGCAGATGCGATTCGCGAAGGAAGGCAACGAGAGCACGCTGTTCTGGGCTGATAACGGCGTCGTTTATGCCGTGGTGTCCACCAGCGCGGACCGGGGTCGGCTGACCCAGATCGCCCAGGCGGTCTACGACCAGATGGACAAAAAGGGCTGAAATCCGGAGCCGGGTGATACGTCGATAAACGTTGGATCAGCGCGACCGGATCAAGTGTTGCCGGATTGCGCCCAACCATCCGGACTTCCGGCCAGAACGTGGCGGCCAGGCAACGCCAGCCCTTCTTGTCCCAATTCTGACATCGAAAATCTGGAATCAAAACACTGGTCCGTCTCATTAAAGCACCGGGTGATCACGCGAAAATGAGCAGCGCTCGATCCGCCGATCGGCGCAAGCGGCCTCGATCGGGGTTTGGTACCGCGCTGGTCCCCCTTTCGAGGCCGCCCCTTTTCCAGAAAACCTTTTGTTTCCAGGAAGAAGACCGATTCATTTCGGGAAGAGTTTCTAGCGGCCGTAGAGCGTTAGACAGGCCTTTTCGCGCCGCGAATCACGACCGAATCATCGAGGTTCAGCCGAAATCGCTGCGCGGGTTATATGGGTGGCCGCTGCGCCACTTTTCCATCAATGCCTCAAGCTCGGCGTCGTTCCCATCGGGGAGAATAATTCGGGTAATGACGAACAAGTCGCCGATCCCGCCAGCCTTGGGCAAGCCTTTGCCCTTGAGCCGAAAGGTGCGGCCGCTCGAGGTGTTTTTCGGGATCGACAGTTCCACCGCGCTGCCGAGCGTCGGCACCCGGACCTTGCCGCCCAGCACCGCCTCATACAGCGAAATCGGCAGATCGAGCCGCAGGTCGCTGCCGTCGATCTTGAAGAAGGGATGCGGCGCGATGCTGACCGTGATCAGAAGATCGCCCGGCCGGTGGCCCGGCGCGCTTTCGCCCTGCCCCTTCAGCCGGATCTGCTGGCCGCCGACCACGCCCGCCGGAATCTTGACGTTGAGCTCCTTGCCGTTCGGCAGCCGGACCCGCTTCTCGCCGCCCTTGACTGCCTCCTCCAGCGATACCGTCATGGCGACGTTCAGGTCGAGATCGAGGCCGATCCCGCCGGTGTCGAACTCAAAGGTCCGGCCTCCGCCCGGACGTCCGCCCCGGGCTGCGCCGCCGAACATGCTGTTGAGGATTTCCTCAAAGCCCGCACCGCCCGCGCCGCCGGTGCGGAAGCCGTACGACTCGAATCCGCCCGGTCCACCCGCGCGACCGCGCGGGTCGCCGCCGGGGAAACCCTGGAAGCGCGGCTTGCCCTCCGCGTCGATCTCGCCGCGGTCGAATTGTTTGCGCTTATCCTCGTCGCCGATGATCTCGTTGGCGGAATTGATCTCGGAAAAACGTTCCGCGGCTTTCGGATCGTTGTTGTTGCTGTCGGGATGATGCTTCTTGGCGAGCTTGCGATAGGCACTCTTGATTGCCGCAGCGCTGGCGCCCCGCGGCACCCCCAAGACCTCATAGGGGTCGCGCATCCGTCAGTTCTCCTTCACGGGAATTCGATTGTTGAGCTTAGGGCAATTTGCCCGCTTTGGCTTCATCTGGGGAGCCAGTTGCATTTTTGCAACTACCTCGACGCCTTTCTTAAAACCTTTTTGAGTCTTTATCCGCGGGTCCAGGGCTTGATCGTCTGGATTTCCCAGCGGCCATGACCCGCCTTGCACGCTGCGCCCTGCAGCCAGCTCTCCGCGCGGCCGTTGACGTAGCTCGCCAGGAAATCCCGGCAGGTGCGCCCGTCTTCCGCCGAATAGGCCCGGGACAGCGGCGTCACCGAACCGCGCGCGCCGGTCTCCGGATTTTCCCATGGCTGGCTCGAATCCTTGTCGCCCTTGGTCAGCACATCGGAGGCCGCGGTGCGCGCAAAGGCCAGATCGCTCTCGGTCGGCACCGGCGCGGTGGCGGCCTGCCTGGCCAGCGAACCGGTGACGTCGGCGGGCTGCATCTTGGCGTAGGCATCCGGACGCGCCAGGCTGCAACCGCCCGAGCTGAGACCTATCAAAATCAACGTCATCGCCGCGCCGCCCGGCGCGATCGCCGATAGGCCAACGCGTCCCCATACCCTATATAGGGCGAGCCCGAAACCGGGCTGCAGCGCGTTCTGTGACGCGAGGGTACGCAAACGAGGCTCCTGAGATGACGGACACGATCTCCATCAAACACCCGGCACCGTTAACATCGGGTGATTTTACTGCGGCCGAGGAACCGTTTGCGCTGTTCGCCGAGTGGTTTGCGGAAGCCGTGAAGTCCGAACCGAACGATCCGAACGCGATGGCGCTGGCCACCGTCGACCCGGACGGCCTCCCGGACGTCCGGATGGTGCTGATGAAGGGCTATGAAGCGGATGGTTTCGTGTTCTATAGCCACGTCGCCAGCCAGAAAGGCCGCGAACTTGCCGCAAATCCTAAGGCGGCTTTACTATTTCACTGGAAGTCGCTGCGCCGTCAGGTCCGAATTCGTGGCAACGTGTCGCCGGTGACATCAGAGGAAGCCGACGCCTATTTCGCCACGCGGCCGAAGCAGGCGCAGATCGGCGCCTGGGCCAGCAAACAGTCACAGCCGCTGGAGAGCCGGTTTGCCTTCGAACAGGCGATCGCGCTGGTCGCCGCCAGGCACGTGATCGGCGACGTGCCGCGCCCGGAAGGCTGGAGCGGCTGGCGTATCGCGCCGCAGCGTTTCGAATTCTGGCACGACCGCCCGTTCCGCCTGCACGACCGCATCGAATTTCGCCGCGATGTGCCGGCTCAGGCGTGGAGCAAGGTGCGGCTCTATCCCTGATTGGATCGTCATGGCCGGGCTTGACCCGGCCATCCACGACTTCCTTTCCGCACAACGAACCAAGACGTGGATGCCCGGGACGAGCCCGGCCATGACGAAAACCGAGAGACCTGTATGCCTGCTTCATCCAATGCGCCGCGGCGCACGCTGCTCCTGACCGGCGCCAGCCGTGGCATCGGCCACGCCACTGCGATCCGGTTTTCCTCCGCCGGCTGGCGCGTCATCACCTGTTCGCGGCATGCCTTTCCGGAAGTCTGCCCGTGGGGCGCGGGACCTGAGGATCACATCGAGGTCGACCTCGGCAACCACGACGACACCGTGCGCGCGATTTCGGAGATCCGCAAACGGCTGGAAAACGACGAACTGCATGCGCTGGTCAACAACGCCGCGATCTCGCCGAAGGCGCCGGACGGCGGCCGGCTCGGCACAATGGACACCGACATCGAAACCTGGAGTCATGTCTTCCACGTCAACTTTTTCGCGCCGGTCATGATCGCGCGCGGCCTGATCGAGGAACTGAAACAGGCCAAGGGCGCGGTGGTGAACGTCACCTCGATCGCAGGCTCGCGCGTCCACCCCTTCGCGGGCGCGGCCTACGCGACCTCGAAGGCCGCGCTTGCGTCGCTCACCCGGGAAATGGCATCCGACTTCGGCCGCGTCGGCGTTCGCGTCAATTCGATCGCACCGGGCGAGATCGACACTTCGATCCTCTCTCCCGGCACCGAGAAGATCGTCGAGCAGCAGATTCCGATGCACCGGCTCGGCACGCCGGACGAGGTGGCGAAGATCATCTACGTGCTGTGCACGGAAACCAGTTCGTACGTGAACGGCGCCGAGATTCACATCAACGGCGGCCAGCACGTTTAGTCGGCAAGCGGCGCGATCGCCACCATCAAACCCTCATGGTGAGGCGGCGCGCCACCGCCGTCTCGAACCATGCACCGCGTGGCCCATCCTCCGAGACGCGCAAGAGCGCGCTTCCGGGGATGAGGTCTGTGATGGTGAAGGCACGTTCACTCGGCGTAAAATTTCCGTTGCTTCGCGCGCAGAATTGACGCCGCATCGAGATTGAACGTGCTCGAACACTCGTCCTCGTTCTCGCCGTCCGCCAGCGCGGCACCGCAGTGCCGGCACAGCCGCGCCGAGAACGCCTGCGCCGCGCCTGCGCCGCGAACCTGCTGATAGCTTGCAAGATCGATGACGTTGCGTGGCGACATTATGAGTTTCTCAACCATGGGTTCCTCGCGGCCTGAGAACAATCTATCGCAGAGAAGTTTCGACCATTCGTTCAGCGCACCGCTCAAATTTTAGCGGTGAAGTTGAGTCGATCTTGTCGCGTCGAAACCGCAACGGCGCAGCTGTCTTACAGCCACTTCTTCCACTTGAAGAGGAAATAAGGCAGCACGGCTGCCAGCAGCATCATGCCGAGCGCCATCGGATAACCGTGCGCCCATTCGAGCTCCGGCATCATCTTGAAATTCATGCCGTAGATCGATGCGATCAGTGTCGGCGGCATCAGGACAACGGCCATCACCGAGAACAGCTTGATGATGTTGTTCTGCTCGAGATTGACGACGCCGAGCATCGCATCCAGCGTGAAGGTGATCTTGTTGGAGAGATAGGAGGCGTGGTCGGTCAGAGAGCCCACGTCGCGCTGCATGGTCTTGAGCTGCTCGCGCATGTCCTTGGACCATTTGACGCCTTCCACCACCGCCGACAGGAAGGTGACGACGCGACCGATCGAGACCAGACTTTCGCGGATCTTCGACACCAGGTCGCCCTTCCGCCCGATCGAGATCAGGATCTGGGAATAGCGCTTGGCTTGGCCATGGCGCGCGCTTTCCGGTTCGAAGATGTCGTGGGAGACCTGATCGACCTCGGCGCCGGCGCGCTCCAGGATGTCGGCGCAGCGATCGATCACCGCGTCCAGCAGTTCCATCAGCACCATTTCGCCCGATATCCCGGGCATGCACGAGCGCGCCAGCTTGTGCTCGACAAGGGCAAACGGCTTTGGCTCGTCGTAGCGCACCGTGACCAGGCGGTGGCCGGCCAGGATGAAGGTGACGGGCGTGGTCTTGGGCATGTCGGTGTCGGATTGGCACATCAGCGTCGCCGTCATGTAGCGGGCGCTGTTCTCGATATAGAGCCGGCTGGAAATCTCGATTTCCTGCATGTCCTCCCGGGTCGGCACCGCGATGCCGGCCAGCCGCTCCACCGCGCGATCCTCATCCAGCGTCGGGTTCAGCAGGTCTATCCAGACTGCGTTGTCCGGAAGCCCCGCCGGATCCGTGGCTGGAAGCTTCTTGAGGGCAGATTCGGAAGGAACAAAAACCGAAAACATGGGCAACTCCGGAACTAAAGGCGACGACCGGTCTCGGCGGGCCCATTCGGGCGCCAAAAGGTTGCCGCCCCGCTTGAAAACGTCGGTAGCACCAGCGGCACTAAACCCGATTCTGGCAAGCGCTTCATGACCGGCCCGCTACTGCGCCATCCACATTTGTGGCTGCGGAGCGGCTGCCAAACGGCTGCATTTCGGCCTTGGCGTATTGCCCGCCCATGAATCAACCCTAAGTCGCAAAATTTGCGGCATAAAAGCCACAGCTACACTTCCGCAGCGCGAAACAGGCGTGCAAATGCTGGCATGATCGGCGGTTTTTGCGGATACTGCGCTTAATGGAATCGTCGCGTTTATGACGCAACATTGTTGCGTGAACGCCAGATTTTCGATTGGAAGTGTGCCATGTCGTCGCTGAAAGTCATCCTGGGGCTGCTCGCCGCCGGTTTTGCGTTGTCCGGTTGCATGCCGGCAACGACCTATCAGGCCGCCCCTGAAGCCAACCTCAAGCCGAACGACAAGGCCCAGCTCGCCAAGGCGCGCTACGCCGCCGTGAAGCCCGCCGAGCCGTTCCGCCGCGCCATCGTCGATTACCACCGCAAGGAACAGCCCGGCACCATCGTCGTCGATTCCGACAACCACTACCTCTATCTGGTGCAGGACGGCGGCAAGGCGATCCGTTACGGCGTCACCGTCGGCGAGGAAGCCCTGGCGTTTTCCGGCATCGCCAAGGTCGGAAACATGGCCGAGTGGCCGAAATGGACGCCCACCGCCGATATTCACAAGCGTATCGAAGGCCTGCCGGCCTCGGTGCCCGGCGGCGTCGACAACCCGCTCGGCGCCCGTGCGCTCTATTTGTACCAGGGCAACAAGGACACCCTGTTTCGCATCCACGGCACCAACCAGCCGGAATATATCGGCGCCTCGATCTCGTCGGGCTGCATCCGCATGACCAACGAGGACGTCATAGACCTCTACGGCCGCGTCAAGCAGGGCACCGTAGTCGTGGTGCTCGAACCCAAGCAGGGCGACTCGCCGTACAATTCCAAGATGGCGCTGCAGGGCGGCGGACAAAGCGGCCCGACGCCGCAGTAACCGCCGCCGGTTACGCTACGGAATAAGATCAGCGCCGGTTTTGCCGGCGCTTTTTCTTTTCGGGTTTTTCCTCTTTCGGCGGCTCGGCCTCTTCCGTCGTCTCGAGGTTCGCTTTCCCGGCCTCCGGTTCGGCATCCGGCTTCGCGTTCTGCCCGGCATCGTCCGGCTTGGCGGCGATTTCGCGCGGCGGCGCTTCGTCGGGCCGTTCCGCCGGCAGGAACGGCGGTTTCTGCGGCATCGCGTCCCAGACGTCCCACTGGCAGATCCGGTAGTTGCTGCGCCGTTCCGTCAGGTCGAGATGGATGTGGTCCTCGTGGTAGCCATCCGAACCCGGGCCCAGCACCGTCGAGAACCGGGTGCAGGCCGAACGCAGCACGCTCTCGCGAATGCCGCGCGGCACGGTGCGGTCGGTCAGCGAGACAAGGCTGCCGTCGGCGAACTTGATGGCGCGAACGTCCAGCGCATTGGCGCGGCCGTGTTCCGACAGTTTGGCCCCGACGATGCGGTTGCGGCCGCGGCACTCGAACGAGTCGAAATTGTCGAGATCGGAGACGGTGCTGCCGAGCCGCTCGGCCAGCGGCGCGATATCGCCGCGGATCCACTCGGCCAGCGCGGACGCCATCTTGCAGCGCAGGATGGCCGCCGGCTTCACCGAAACCCGCCGCTTGTCCGGCAGCACGATCGCCTCCAGGCGCACCAGATCCTCGCCGCCACAGCCGCCCTCGCCCTTGATGTCGGGGATACTGGGTGCAATCGCGATGGCCTCAGTCAGCGCCAGCCGACAGGCCGATGGTTCGGGCGGCGCGGGCGCGGCCTTCTCGGGCTTGCCGTTCGCCTGCTCCTCCTTGTCCGGCTCATCGCGCTCGGCGGACGGGGCCTCGGCCGGGCGCGGTTTTGGCAGCGGCACCGTCGCATGCCGAGCCGTGCCCCGCTCGCGCGGCGACCCGACCTTCAGCAAATCGTCCCAGGGGGCCCGGGACGCCTTCTCCGCCATCGCCAGGTCGCCTGGCATGCCAAGCAGCAGCGCCATCGCGACAGCGGTAACCATTGCCGCTTCGGTGCGGCGAAACGCACTATAAGCCCATTTTCGGCTTGCGTTCTGCGCGCTAGAGTTCATGTCAATTCCATAAACCCAACGCCCGATCCGCCCGTACCATCGGCGGGTTGCGCGATAACGAAACAAGCTATCGGAGGGAAGTGCGTATGCTCGGATTGATGCAAGACTGGCCTTTGCTGTGCCACCGGATTATCGAACACGCGGCGAAGTATCACGGCACGCAAGAGGTCGTCACGCGCTCCGTTGAAGGCCCCATTCATCGCACCAATTACGCCGAAATTCATGCACGCGCGCTGAAAGTATCGCAACGGCTGGATCGCGAAGGCATCAAGCTCGGCGACCGCGTCGCCACAATTGCCTGGAACACCTGGCGCCACCTCGAAGCCTGGTACGGCATCATGGGGATCGGCGCGATCTGCCACACGGTGAACCCGCGGCTGTTCCCCGACCAGATCGCCTGGATCATCAATCATGCGCAGGACCGCATCGTGATGACCGACATCACCTTCCTGCCGATCCTGGAAAAGATCGCCGCCAGCCTGCCCAGCGTCGAGCGCTACATCGTGCTGACCGACAAGGCCCACATGCCGCAGACCACGCTGAAGAACGCGGTCGCCTATGAGGACTGGATCGCGGAGGCCGACGGCAAATTCAAGTGGAAGGACTTCGACGAAAACACCGCGGCCGCGATGTGCTACACATCGGGCACGACAGGCGATCCAAAGGGCGTATTGTATTCGCACCGCTCCAACGTGCTGCACGGCCTGATGGCCAACAATGTCGACGCGCTCGGTACCAGCGCGTCCGAGACAATGCTGCCGGTGGTGCCATTGTTCCATGCCAACAGCTGGGGCATCGCCTTCTCCGCGCCCTCGATGGGCACCAAGCTCGTGATGCCCGGCGCCAAGCTCGACGGCGCCTCGGTCTATGAACTGCTCGACACCGAGAAGGTCACGCATACGGCCGGCGTGCCGACCGTGTGGCTGATGCTGCTCAACCACATGTCAGCAGGCAATCTGAAGCTGCCGCACCTGAAAAGCGTGGTGTGCGGCGGCTCGGCAATGCCGCGCTCGATGATCAAGTCGTTCGTCGACATGGGCATTCGCGTGCGCCACGCCTGGGGCATGACCGAGATGAGCCCGATCGGTACCGTCGCGGCGCTGAAGCCGCCGTTCGCCGAACTCACCGGCGAGGAACGGCTCGACATCCTGCAGACCCAGGGCTATCCGCCGTTCGGCGTGGAGATGAAGATCACCGACGATTCCGGCAAGGAGCTGCCGTGGGACGGCAAGACTTTTGGCCGCCTCAAGGTCGCCGGCCCGGCGGTCGCGAAAGCCTATTTCAAGGTCGACAGCAACATCCTCGACGATGAAGGCTTCTTCGACACCGGCGACGTCGCGACCATCGATGCCCACGGCTACATGCGGATCACCGACCGCTCCAAGGACGTCATCAAGTCGGGCGGCGAGTGGATTTCGTCGATCGACCTGGAAAACCTCGCCGTCGGCCACCCCGCGGTCGCCGAAGCCGCCGTGATCGGCGTCTATCATCCGAAATGGGACGAGCGGCCGCTGCTGATCATCCAGCTCAAGCAGGACCAGAAGGCGAGCCGCGAGGACATCCTGAAATTCATGGACGGCAAGATCGCCAAATGGTGGATGCCCGACGACGTCGCCTTCGTCGACGGCATCCCCCACACCGCGACCGGCAAGATCCTGAAAACGGCCCTGCGCGAGCAGTTCAAGAGCTACCGCTTCCCGAACGCCGCCGCCTGAGCCCAGGCCCGCACCCGATCAAAAAAGGCCGCCTTCCGGGCGAGGGAGGCGGCCTTTTTCACGTCCAAAAACAAAATATCGAAAACAACCCCATGCAAAGTAGAAATCGGATCGCCGTCACGACCCCGGATGGATCGCATCAAGCCTACCGCCGGCCACCCGGCTGGCTTTCCTTCCACTTCAGGAACTGCTGATAGAGCGCCGTGTCGTCCTCGGCCCGGATGTCCTGGCCGCCGGTTTCGCGGGCCTGCGCGCCCATGAACTGCTCGAAACGCTGGCGGGTGTCGGAGGCGACGGTGGCGTTGCGGTCGAGCCATTCCTGCGCGGCCGGAAAGCGCGTCCATCCCTTCAGCGGCGCGCTCAGTACCACTTCCTTCCATTTCGGATGGAACGGCGGCTGCTGCAGCGATTTCAGGCGGTCGAAGAATATCTTCACGAAATGCTCGACCTTGCCGTAGCGCTCGCTCTTCGGCGACCAGTTGTAGGCGGCGAGGATCGCAGGCACCGAGACGGTGTCGATACGGCCGCCGGGCGGGATCAGCGAGGGATAGTCTTCCGCCCGGAGCTCGGACGGCAGGTAGTCGCCCTGCAGCGGCCCGCTGAAGGGGATCGGCACCAGGTGCAGATTGTCCCCCTTCACCATGCTGACGGCCTTGGAAGGGCTTCCCTGCACCGCTACCACCGCATCCAGCTCGCCGCTCTTGAGCTTCTCATAGGCGACGCGCTGCTCGATGAAGGCGTAGGACGGCTTGATGCCCAGCCGCTCGAAGATCGTGATCGCGGTAACGAACGTTCCGCCGTTCGGCAGGTCGACCGCGACGCGCTTGCCGTTCAGGTCGGCAAGGCTCTTGATCGACGTCTTCGCGACGACGTGCATCTCCTCGTTGTAGAGCTTGGTGATATAGGCGAACTGGCCGCGGATGTTGCCGGTGTAGCCCTTCCGTTCCAGGTAATCGAGCGTGTCGGCCCGCATGATGCCGAGATCGACGCCCTTGAGGAAAAGAATATCGGCGATGCTCTGCACCGAGCCGCGGCCGACGATCGGCAGCACGCGGATCTGGTCGCCTTCGTCGAGCACCGAGGCGAGGTCGGCCCCGAACTGCACGTAGGTGCCGCCGATCGTGCCCGTCATGACGGTGATGGTGTTGGCGTTGAGCTTATCGCGCGTGGTCTTGTTGCCGGTGGAATAGCTGAAGATGGCCTTCAGCCCGTCGCTCACCGTGGCCGGATCGATCTCGCCCCTGGTGCTCTTCGGGGTGCCTTGCGAGTTGCCCTGCGGGTTACCCTGGGCAAAAGCCGGCGTCGCGCACAACAGCACCAACGCGCAGCGGAACGCCATACGGGTGGCGAATCGCATCGTCATGGAAATACTCCGTACTTAAAAAAATTTGGAAATACTCCGGGCTTAAAAAAATGACGGGCGCCTGCGAGGCGCCCGTTGAAATCAGCGTGAAAGGGCCAGCGCCTCCAGCTTGCGCTGGGCGTCGGGTTCGCCCCACTCCTTGGCCCTCTGATACCAGATGCGGGCCTGCGCGGGGTCGGCCAACGGTCCATCGGCGCCGATCTGGCGAAGCAGCGCCGGATCGTAGGTGGTGCCGACCAACAGCGCCGCGCGCCCATCCCGCGCCTCGGCGCCGCGCATCAGCAACAACCGCGCCGACTGCACGTCACCGCTGGCGAGCAGATCCTGTCCCCTTCTGATCAGGGCGGCGATTTCCCGCGGATCGAGGCTGCGCACGGTATCGGACTGCGGCTGTGCGGGGATCGCTGCTGGCACGGCGGCCGCCACAGCGACCGGCGGCACGGCTGCCACCGGCGGCGGCGCGACAACGGGCGGCGCCGCGACGGCTGGCGCCGGCGCCGGCATGACCGCCCTTGGCGCGACCGTGGCAAGGCTGGGTGCGACATTGGGCGCAGCCTGCCAAGTCAACCGTGTCGAACTCCCGGTGATCGCCGCGCCGGTCGCGTCGCGCAATTCCGCCGTCACCAGCATCTGGCCGGTGAAGCCCTCGGGCGGAATGACCGAGACGCCGGAAATCTCCGTCGCCGACACGCGCCACTCGCCGCCGCCGACACGCCGGCCCGACGTCAAGCGTGAACCGGCCGTCAGTCCGCTGATCGATACGAAGGCGTCGGGCGGCGGCGCGCCGACATGGATGCCGAGCGGCACCGGATCGTTGGTGAAGCCGCTGCCGTCCTGCACCGCCAGCGTCGCGGTGCGCCGCGGCGGGGGCGCCGGTTGCGGCGCCGGGGCGACTGAGGATTTTACCGACTGCCAGGCGGCGGTCAGCGATGCGCTGTCCTGCCCCGGCGAACGTTGCGAAGATGGAATGGCCATCACGAGAAGCGTGGCGATGGTTGCCGCAATCGCCACCGCGATCGAGAAGCGGATAATCTGCTGAAACAAGGCGCGGCGCCCGGACAGGTCGCGAAGCACGGACGGCGCCTCGACCGGCGCCATGTCTCTGGCCTCCTGCATCGCCTGGGCGACGGCCTTCGTGAAAATTTCGGAATCCTGACGGCGCGCAGGTTTGCTGAGCGGCTGCAAGGGCGGCCCTTCGGTCGTCGCACGCGGTCGCCAACCGTCGTTGGGCGCCAACGTCGGACTCGGCTTTTCGCCGCTCAACCGATCCCTCAATTCGCGCGGCGCGTAATATTCGGGATCGTTCGGGCCGAGCTGTTTTTCGTGCTTTGCATCACTCATTACTGAACACTCGCCCTGATGGGGCTTTCCGTCACCCCGCGGACGTATGCCGTTGGCGCCATATGATCCCTTGAATTTCGGAGAAGCGCAACCGCGCTCTTGCACTCCGCCGACACCAAGGGCCGGAAGTCGAGATCATTCTGCAGCGCTTCCGGCTACCACCCGCCGTTTCCCTGTTGGTTGCAGCACGCCGTGTCCGTGCAGGACAGTCCCATCTAGCGGCAAATACGACAACGCGGCGGCAACAGCTAGACGAAAGTTGGAACAACTTCAATCTACAACTAATAATCAATTTACAGGGATGGTTAACCGGGAAGGTTGCCGGAAGCGCACCGTTCGCCGGATAGTCGCGTGCAAAACCTTGAAATTCGCGCCTTGCCGTGATCTCAAGCGTTGGAGTGGCAGCCCGGCCGTCCGCCCGGTCAGACCGACTCCAACCCGGCAGATTGTGCGATGGCCCGAAGGTTTTCCGCTCCCTACCAGTCGGAGCCCGTGTCCAGCCTCGCCACCTGGTCGCGCAACCTTGCCATTTTTGCCGTGGTCGCGGTGGTGGTCTCGATCCTGATCGTCCGCTTCGGCTTCCTGGAGATGAAACCGGCGCTGGCGACCTTTTTCGGCGCACTCGGCTGCGCCGTGCTGTCGATGCTGGTCGGCCTCGCCGCCTTTGCCGCGATCTGGCAGAACGGCTCACGCGGCATGGGGCGGATCCTGCTGGCGTTCCTGATAAACGCGGTGCTGCTCGCCTACCCCGCCTACCTCGCCCTGCAATACCGCAAGCTGCCGAAAATCTACGACATCACCACCGATCCGATCGATCCGCCGCGTTTCGAGGCGCTGGCGCGGTTGCGCAGCGGCGAGGGCACCAACTCTGCAGTGTATGCCGGGCTGTATTCGGCCGAGCAACAGCGCATCGCCTATCCCGATATTGAGACGGTGGAACTCGAAGCGCCGCCGCAGCGGGCCTATGAGGTGACACTGGCGCTTGTCACCAAGCGCAAATGGCTCGTCATCGACGAGCGGCCGCCGCAACCGCCGCGCCGTATCGGCCGCATCGAGGCGGTGGCGCGGACGCCGATCATGGGATTCCGCGAGGACATCTCGATCCGCATCACCCCCGACGGCGAGGAATCCCGCGTCGATATCCGCTCTTCCTCGCGCTATTTCGAAAGCGACCTCGGCAGCAACGCCGCCCGCGTCACCAAGCTGATCGAGGACATCAATTCAGCGGTCGACAACGCCAAGCCGGCGCAGAAGAAGCCGCAGACGCCGGCGAAAGCGCAGGCGAAAAGCACGAAGAAGTGAGAGGGCGAGTAGCGAGTAGTATCAAAGCAGCCTTGCCCTATTCGCTACTCCCTATTCGCCATTCGCCTTTACACCATCCGATACGTTCCCCCGATCACCGGATCGCCCTCCGTCGCCACGATGCCGCGCGCGACCAGATCTTCCAGATGCGCCAGTACGGAATAGCCGGCCGCGCCGGTCAGCCGCGGGTCGAGGCCGATATAGATCGCGCGCACCATCGTGGGAATATCGGCTTCGCCCTTGGCAAGGCGGTGCAGGATGGAGGCTTCGCGCGCCCTGCGGTGCCGGGCAAGGAAGCGGACATAACGCTGAGCATCCGGAATTTCCGGGCCATGGCCTGAGAAGTACAGATCTTCAGCGCGGGCCTCCAGCCGGTCGAGCGAGGCCATGTAGTCGATCATCGATCCATCCGGCGGCGCCACGATCGAGGTCGACCAGCCCATCACGTGATCGCCGACGAAGTTGATCTTCCGCTCGCCCCAGGCGAACGCCAGGTGGTTGGCGGTGTGGCCTGGGGTCGCGACCGCCTCCAGTGCAAAGCCCTGCCCTTCGATGACGTCGCCGTTCTTCACTTCGATATCGGGCCTGAAGTCGCGGTCGGCGCCGGATTCCGGATTGTGCTTTTCGCTCTCGAAGCGCGGCCGGGAGGCGCGATGCGGGCCCTCGGCGTAAACCGGCGCGCCGGTGGCGGCCTTGATCCGCGCGGTGTTCGGCGAGTGGTCGCGGTGGGTATGGGTGACCAGGATATGCGTCACGGTCTCGCCGCGCACCGCCTCGAGCAGCGCCTTGGCGTGCGCCTCGTCGTCGGGCCCGGGATCGATGATCGCGACGTTGCCCTGGCCTACGATGTAGCTGACCGTGCCGGTGAAGGTGAACGGGCTCGGATTGTTGCACAGGACGCGCCGCACGCCGGGGCGGACTTCATCGACGACACCGGGCTTGAGCAGGAAATCGCGGTTGAACGGGATGTCTTCGTTGTCGGCCATGGGATGTCCGGTTTTGCGGTTTCTCGTTGATGTCGTCATGCCCGGGCTTGTCCCGGGCATCCACGTCTTTCTTGCGAGCCCCAAGACGTGGATGGCCGGGACAAGCCCGGCCATGACGAAAACTGGGGTTATGTCACGCCGAACGCGACGGCATTGCCTCCCTACGAAAACGCCTGAATACCCGTGATCGCCCGGCCCAAAATCAGGGCGTGAACGTCGTGGGTGCCTTCATAGGTGTTCACGGTTTCCAAATTCGCGGTGTGGCGCATCACATGGTATTCGATCTGGATGCCGTTGCCGCCGTGCATGTCGCGCGACACGCGGGCGATGTCGAGCGCCTTGCCGCAATTGTTGCGCTTCATGACCGAGATCATTTCGGGGGCCATCTTACCCTCGTCCATCAGGCGACCGACGCGCAACGAGCCCTGCAGACCGAGCGCGATTTCGGTCTCCATGTCGGCGAGTTTCTTCTGCACCAGTTGCGTCGCCGCCAGCGGCCGGCCGAACTGCTTGCGGTCGAGGGTGTATTGCCGGGCGCGGTGCATGCAATCTTCCGCGGCGCCCATCACGCCCCAGGAAATGCCGTAGCGGGCGCGGTTGAGGCAGCCGAACGGGCCCTTCAGGCCGGATACGTTGGGCAGCAGCGCCTCCTCCGGCACCACCACGCCGTCCATCACGATCTCGCCGGTGACGGAAGCGCGCAACGACAGCTTGCCGCCGATCTTCGGCGCCGACAGGCCCTTCATGCCCTTTTCGAGAATGAAACCGCGGATCTGGTTGTCATGCGCGGCGGATTTTGCCCAGACCACGAAGACGTCGGCGATCGGCGCATTGGAAATCCACATCTTGCTGCCGGTCAGCTTGTAGCCGTCGGCGACCTTCTCGGCGCGGGTCTTCATGCCATTGGGATCGGAGCCGGCATCCGGTTCGGTCAGGCCGAAGCAGCCGACCCACTCGCCGGTGGCGAGCTTGGGCAGGTATTTCTTGCGCTGGTTCTCGTCGCCATAGGCATAGATCGGATACATCACCAGCGACGACTGCACCGAGTTCATCGAGCGATAGCCTGAATCGACCCGCTCGATCTCGCGCGCCACCAGGCCGTAGGCGACGTAGCTGGCATTGGCGCAGCCATATTCCTCCGGCAGCGTGACGCCGATCAGGCCGAGTTCGCCCATCTCGTTGAAGATTTCGCGGTCGGTCTTTTCTTCGAGATAGGCCTTGATCACGCGCGGCAGCAGCTTGTCCTGCGCATAGGCGCGCGCGGTGTCGCGGATCATGCGCTCGTCTTCGGTGAGCTGCTCGTCAAGCAGGAACGGATCGTCCCACTGGAACGCCGCCGCCGCCGGCTTGTCCTTGGCTTGTGGGCGTACGCTCATGAAGATTCCTTTCACTGTCCTCGTGGAAATTGTCGGTGGCCAAAATAGTGCGCTATCGGCAGAAGCGCAAATCTTTCGCGGTGCCATTCCCCGCTGCGGCGTTCGCACCATCCTGGAACGACAACCTCATCAATCCAGCTTTTCGTTGGAGACGATCTCGATGCCGAAACCGGACAATCCCTTGTAGTCGTGCACCGAGGATGTGAGGTTGACGATCGAGGTGATGCCGAGATCGCGCAGGATCTGCGCGCCGACGCCGACTTCGCGCCATTGCCGGTTGCGATCGGCCTCCGCTGACTTCTGTTCGCCGACCGGCTGGACCGGAACCCCGGCCGCGCCGTCGCGCAGATAGACCAGCACGCCGCGGCCGGCCTTCTGGAAATGGCTCAGCACGACCTGCATGCGCGCCGGGCCGGTGAAAATGTCCTTGACGATGTTCGGCTTGTGCAGCCGCGTCAGCACATTCTTGCCGTCGCCGATGTCACCATAGACGAAAGCGGCATGCGCGATCTCGTCGAATGGCGAACGATAGGCATAGCCCTGCAGCGGGCCGATCGGGCTGTCGGTGGTAAAGGTCGCGACCCGCTCGATCAGCTTTTCGCGCGCCTGGCGATAAGCGATCATGTCAGCGATCGTGACGTGCTTGAGCTTGTGGGTAGCGGCGAACCGCGCGACCTGCTCGCCCTTCATCACGGTGCCGTCGTCGTTCATCAATTCGGAGATGACGCCGACCGGCGGCAGCCCCGACAGCTTGCACAGATCGACCGCCGCCTCGGTATGGCCGGAACGCAGCAACACGCCGCCGTCGCGGGCGATCAGCGGAAAGATGTGCCCGGGCCGGGCGAAATCATTGGCGCCGGCGTTGGGATTGGCGAGCGCGCGGCAGCAGGAGGCGCGCTCCTCCGCCGAAATGCCGGTGCCGCCGTCGGGCTTGTAGTCGATCGAGACCGTGAAGGCCGTCGTATGGTTGGACTCGTTATGCGCCACCATCGGATCGAGCCGCAGCCGGCGGGCGTCGTCGGTGGTGATCGGCGCGCAGACGATGCCGGAGGTGTGGCGGATGATGAACGCCATCTTCTCCGCCGTGCAGAACGACGCCGCGACGATCAGATCGCCCTCGCCCTCCCGATCATCGTCATCGGTGACGACGACCATTTCACCCCGGGCAAAGGCTTGCAGAACTTCCTGGATGGTATCGGCCATTTTCCCAACATCTCGCTGTCTACAGCAGTGCATTAGCCGGACTCAATCGACTGCGCCAGCGCCAATCCGCAGGTCCCGGCCATCCACGTCCTTCCTGGCCGCGATCCTTTAAGCAGTCGATGCCCGGGACAAGCCCGGACATGACGGCATTCGAGGATCGATCGTGCACCTCAAACCAGCAGGTGCAGATGATAGCCTAAGGCCCTACGGCAGCACCTCGCGGCGCTCGCTGAGAAGCGCGTCGGTTTCGGCGCGCTTGTCTCCGAGCAGCCCGGCCTGGGCGGCCTCGATCACCTTGTAGAGTTCTTCGGCGTCGCTGAGGCGTGTGACGGTGACGTAGTCGGCGCCGGCTTCGTAGAGGTCGCCGACATTGGCCAGAATTTCCGCGGTGGCGACGATCTTAGCGGTCGGGTTGAGCGAACGGACGTGGCGGACCAGCTTTTCGTTGTCGGCGCCCTTCAGCAGCGAATCCGGGATGCTGAGGATGATCAGTTCGGACTTGCCGACGCCGGCATGCACCAGCGTGTCGACATTGCTGATGTCGCCATAGACCACGTGCATGCCGCGGTCGGTGAGCGTGCGGAACACCAGCGGGTTGAAGTCGATCACGGTGATCTGTTCGAGCACGTCCGGCCGGCGGCGCTCGATCTCGCTCAACAGCGCGCTGGCGGCGCGGAAGAAGCCGAGGATGACGATGCGCCGCGCCTCGCCGTGCCCTCCCTCGTGACCCTCGGCGTCCTGGGTCTGGTCGAGATCGCGCAGGCCGATCCGCTTCAAGGGGCCGATCAAGGCGCGGGTGACCTGGTCGCTGCGGCCCATGATGAAGGTGCTCAGCACCGCCAGCACCACGAAGGCGAATGACGCAGCACTCGAGGTTTCGGCGCTGATATGGTGCGCGGCTACGCCGGTCTGGATCACGACCAGCGAGAACTCCGAAATCTGCGCCAGGTTGATCGCCGGCAGCAGACTGGCGCGCAGCCCCTGCTTCATCAGATAAAGCGGCGTGAACGTGGTCACCACGCGGCTGACCACCGTGAAGGCTGCGATCATCAGCGCCAGCCCGATCACCGACCCGTTCGGAATCGGGATCGTCATGCCGAGCGAGACGAAGAACAGCGTGATGAAGAAATCCCGCAGCGTCGTCACCTTGGCGGTGACGTCGAGCGCATAGGGGAAGGTCGACAGCGACACGCCGGCCACCAGCGAGCCCATCTCGCGCGACAGATGCAGCCGCTCGGCGATCTCGCCGATCAAAAAGCACCAGGCCAGTGCCCCCAGCAAAATCAGTTCCGGCCGGCGCGCGATCTGGTGGAACAGCCAGGGCAGCACGTAGCGGCTCAGGATGAGGGCGGTCGCCACCAGCGCGCCGACCCGCGCGATCGAGAGCAGGATCACGCTCACTTGCAGGTTATCGAGGCTCGGCTGCACCGCCAGGAACAGGATGGCAAAGATGTCCTGCAGCACCAGCACGCCGAGCGTGATGCGCCCGGGCAGCGTGTCGAGCTCGCGCTTCTCGTACAGCACTTTTACGATGATCACCGTGCTCGACAGCGCGCAGGCGACGCAGAGATACAGCGCGTCGAACTTGCCGCCGCCCATCGACATCCCGATGGCGATGAAGAAGAGCAGCCCGAGCACGACGCCGCCGATCAACTGCCCGCCGGCGGCGAACAGGATGACCTTGCCGGCGCGCACGATCTTCTTGAGGTCGATCTCCAGCCCGATCATGAACAGCATGAAGATCAGGCCGAGTTCGGAGATGACGTTGATCGACTCCTGGGACTTGACCCAGCCCATGCCGAATGGACCAATGAAGAACCCGGCGATAAGGTAGGCCAGGATCAGCGGCTGCCGGGAGAAATGCGCCAGCAGGCCGAGCACCCAGGCGAACAGGATACAGAGCGTGATATCGCGAATAAGTTCGTGCATAGGTCCGTTTCTGCCCCTGCCCCAGCCTAGAGGTCCAGCTACGGGGGTCAAACAAGCAATGTGTCACAGCCATAGATCAGGGGCTTTTGGATTGGGGGCCTTTGTAGCGATTCTGGCCGTGCTGTCGATCCTTTCGAGCCCCGCCGCCCACGCGCAGGGCGGGACCGTCGAACAGAATTTCGCCGCCTCCCTCACCGCGGTCCCAACGGAAACCCTCGCGGTGTCCGGCGCGTTCTACGTGCCGGTCTATTCCAGCGTCTTGATGAGCCAGGGCAAGCTGCGGGCGGACTTCTCGGTGACGTTGAGCGTCCACAACGCGTCCGAGACCCGGCCGCTGGTGCTGAAGCGGGTCGCCTATTTCGACACATCAGGCAAGATGGTGGAAAGCTACCTCAAATCGCCGGTGGCGCTGAAACCCTTTGCAACCATCGAGGTCTTCATTCCAGCGAGCGACGTGCGCGGCGGCACAGGGGCCAATTTCGTGATCGACTGGGCGGCCGCCGGCGAGATCGCGGAACCCGCCGTCGAGGCACTGATGGTCGGCAGCGTCGGCCCCGGGCATTATGCCTTCATCAGCCAGGGGCGGCCGATCCGGGTTATCAAGAACTAGACCGCACCACGACAGGAAGGCCCGCGGCCTTCTCAACGAAAAACAAAACGGGAGTGAATGTCCATGTCCACCGCAACCCCCTTCGATTTTGCACCGTTGCTGCCCGCCGGATTGCCGGCCCCGGCCGCGCGGTGGACCGGGCTTGCCAAATACAGCTTTGTCGGCGGCAACAACGATCCCGACCAGGTTCCGGTCGACGGCCTGATCGAGGCGGTCAACGCCGTGCTGAAGCGCGAGGGCAGGACGCTCGCGACCTACGGCCTCGCCAGCGGCCCGCAGGGCTATCGTCCCTTGCGCGAATTCCTCGCCACCAAACTCAAGCGCGACGCCGGGATCTCCTGCGGCGCCGACGACATCATGATCGTCTCGGGCTCGCTGCAGGCGCTCGATCTCATCAACCAGACGCTGCTGGCGCGCGGCGACACCGTGCTGGTCGAACAGGAGACCTACCAGGGCGCGCTGAACCGGCTGACGCGGCTCGGCGTCAAGGCGGTCGGCATTCCCCTCGATGACGACGGCATGCGGATGGACGCGCTGGCGGCTGTTCTCGCCGAGCACAAGAGCCGCGGCATCACGCCGAAATACATCTACACCATCCCCACCGTGCAGAACCCCACCGGGTCGATCATGCCGGAAACGCGGCGCGCGGAGATGCTGAAGCTGTCGAAAGAATACGGCGTGCCGATTTTCGAGGACGATTGCTATGCCGATTTGATCTGGAAAGGCGAGCGCCCGCCTGCGATCTACGCCATGAGCCCGCATGGCGGCGTCATCCATATCGGCTCGTTCTCGAAATCGATTGCGCCGGCGCTGCGCGTCGGCTTCATCGTCGCCCCCTGGGAAATGATGTCGCGGATGCTGGCGCTGAAGACCGATGCGGGGAGCGGCGCGTTGGAACAGATGGTGCTGGCGGAGTATTGCGCGCCGCATTTTGCCACCCATGTGCCGAAGCTGACGCGAGGCCTGCGCGCCAAGCTCGACACGCTGATGGAAGCGCTCAACGAGCAGTTCGGCACGGCCGCCGAATTCGAGGATCCCAAGGGCGGCATCTTCCTGTGGGTGAAGCTGCCGGACAATGTCGACACGCTGAAACTCTATCAGGCCGCACTCGCCGCCGGCGTCGCGATCAATCCCGGGCCGGAATGGTCCACCGACAAGGCTTACTCCGGCAGCCGCCTGCGGCTGTGCTTTGCCAGCCCCTCGCATGAGCAGATCCGCGAGGGCGTCGCCCTGCTCGCCGAAGTCTGCCGCAAGGAGTTCGGCGTGCCGGAGCGGATTGCGAACGTGGAGAAGCGCGGCAAGGCGTGAGGCCGCGGGGCCGGGTGACCTCGGGATTTCAGGTCACCCGCCGACGTGAAACTCGACATTGACCTGGCCGCTGCCGCTGGACGGAAAGTAGTCGCAGAGCTGCTCGGCTGCGCCGTTGAAGTCGTCCCAGCCGAGCGCTGCGAACAGCATGACGGTATCGGCCATGCCGCCCTCGCCGTTGCATTTGACCGCATAGTCCGGAAGCATGGCGACGAATTCGCGGTAGCGGCGCTGCTGCCAGAGCTCGAGCACGCGCAGATCGACCTGGCGGTTGAATTCGCTGGCGACCGAAGTCCACGCCTCCGGCCCGAGCTGCTTGTTGGGCCACAGCCGGTGCGACAGCGATCCGCTGGCGAGGATCGCCACCCGTTCGCCTGAACGCGCAACGGCCCGGCGCGTCGCCTCGCCCAGGATGCGGCTCTCCTCCAGCGACGTGAACAGCGGGGTTGCGACCGAGACCACCTTGGCCCAGCCGTCTTCGTTCATGTAATGCATCGGCACGATGGTGCCGTATTCGAGCCCGAGGCTCGCGACCCTGTGCGCCATGACGCCAAGCCCCGCGCCTGCCGCTTCCCCGGCAATGGCTTCGGCAAGCGCGGGGTCGCCCGGCAAGTCGTAACGCAGATCCTGAATCATCTGCGGGGCTTCATGGCTGGTGAAGGCCCCGCGATGATGCGGATTGGCGTTGATGTGGTAGCCGAAATTGGAGAGCCAGTGGGTGTCGAACACCACGAAGGTCGAGACCCGGCGTTCCCGGGCACGACGACCAAGTTCGCGCAGCGCCTGCACGGCGCCTTCACGGGCGGCCTTCAGCGGGCTGCCCGCAACTTCCGACAGCATCAGGGATGGCACATGGCTGACCTTGGCCGCCAGAACAAGCTCTCCCATGGCACAGCTCCCTCCGCGGCCGGTCAGGCAGCCGGTGCCTCGCCGCGAAACACCATCGCGATGCGCAACAGCCGCACGATCGAAACGTTGCCCTTGCCGGCCTCGATCTGCGCCACGAAGCGTTCGGAAAGCCCGGACAGGCGGGCGAGTTCGCGGCGCGACATGCCACGGCAGGCGCGCATTTCGCGGACGCGGATGCCGAGTTGCCTCAGGAACTCGCTCTCATGAGGCAGCCTTCCGTCCGCGTCGCGCAGGACCGGGCCCGCCGGACGGCGTGAACGCGCTTGGGAATCGGACAAGGTTTCGCTGTGTGGCACGCTCAATCCTCTCGTCCGCGATGATCGCGAAGCGAAAGGACGGCGTCATTGACCGGGATCAAATGGCCTTGCTAGAGGCTTTCCCGGAACATGGACCTTATTCGGCCTTGATCCCGGTCTCGGCGATCAGCTTGCCCCATTTTGCGCTTTCGCTCTGGATGAATTTGGCAAAGCCCTCCGGCGACGACGGCGACGGTTCGGCGCCGAGCAGCCGTATTTTTTCGATCGCGGCCGGATCGCTCAACGCCTTCACGAAGGCCGCGTTCAACGTGGCGATGATGTCGGGCGGTGTGCCTGCGGGCACGACCAGGCCGAACCAGCCGACCGATTCGAATTCCTTGAGGCCCTGCTCCGCCAGCGCAGGAACGTCGGGCAGGAACACCACGCGCTTGGCGGCGGAGACGCCGAGCGCCTTCAACTTGCCGTCGCTGATCAATTGCTTGGACGCCGGGATATCCAGCACGGCGAACGGGATGTGGCCGGCGAGAACGTCGACGGCGGCCGGCGCGGTGCCGCGATAGGCGATCAGTTGAAGTCCGACACCCGCCCTTTGATTGAACAGGGCCGATGTCAGGTGCATCGCGGTGCCGTTGCCGCCATGCCCGATCGACAGGCCCTGCGGTTGCGCCTTGGCTTTTGCAATCAGGTCCGCGACCGACGCAATGCCCGACTGCTGCGACGCCACCAGCACGAACGGAATCTCGGCCAGCATCGTCACCGGCGCCAGGTCCTTGACCGGATCGAACGCCATCGCCGCGCGATTGAGGTGGGGATTGACGGTCAGCACGCCGGCCGCGGCGACGCCGAGCGTGTAGCCGTCGGGCGCGGCCTGCGCCACGGCCCCGATCCCGATATTGCCGCCCGCACCCGCCCTGTTCTCGATGACGATCGGCTGGCGCAGCGTTTCCGATACCACGGGCTGCAACGCGCGGATCACGATATCGGCGCTCCCGCCGGGCGGAAACGTCACGATGATCTTGATTGGTTGATCGGGATATGCGTTTGCTGTGTCGACCGCCGAGAACGACAACGAAGCAACAAGGGCCCCGGCCAAGGCTCGCCAGACCGACGGAAACATGCAGGTCTCCCCCCAATGATTTTTTTTGTGACTGTCAGTTATGCATGATCGTCCCAGCGCGGCAAGCGACAAGGCCGCGAGCGATCAGGTGAAGACCCGTGTTCTGGTGGTGGGGGCCGGTCCGGTCGGCCTGACGCTCGCGATGGACCTTGCCTCGCGGGGAATATCCGTCACCGTGGTGGAAACCCGCGCCCCCGGCGACCGCCGAGCGTGAAATGCAACCACGTCTCGGCACGCTCGATGGAGATTTTCCGCCGGCTAGGCCTCGCGCAAAAATTGCGCGACGCCGGGCTGCCCGCCGACTATCCGAACGATTGCTCCTATCGCACCACCGCAACCGGCATCGAGCTCTCGCGCATTCCGATTCCATGCCGCCGCGATCGCTACACCGCCGTCGACGGCCCGGACACCGATTGGCCGACGGCCGAGCCGCCGCACCGCATCAACCAGATCTACATGGAACCGGTGCTGTTCGCGCACGCCGCCGCCATCGACGGGCTGCAGATCCTGAACCGCACCGCGTTCGAGGAGTTCCGCGAAGATGCTGACGGCATCCTTGCCACCATCCGCAACCTCGACAGCCATACGACGTCGCAGATCCGCGCCGACTTCATCGTCGGCTGCGACGGGGCACGTTCGCTGGTGCGCAAGGCGATCGACGCCAATCTGCAGGGGACGCCGATCATCCAGCGCGTGCAGTCGACCTATATTCGCGCCCCCGCGTTGCTCGCCATGATGGAGAGGCCGGCGTGGATGACGCTGTCGCTCAACCCGCGGCGCTGCGGCACGATGGTGGCAATCGACGGCCGCGAGAACTGGCTGATCCACAATCACCTCAACAAGGAAGACGAGACCTTCGAGTCCGTCGACCGCGACGCCTCGATCCGCGCCATCCTCGGCGTCGGCCCCGATTTCGATTACGAGATCCTCAGCGAGGAAGACTGGGTCGGCCGCCGGCTGGTCGCCGACCGGTTTCGCAAGGGCCGCGCCTTCATCTGCGGCGACGCCGCGCATCTGTGGATGCCCTATGCCGGCTACGGCATGAATGCCGGCATTGCCGACGCCACCAACCTCGCCTGGCTGTTGTCCGCCCATCTGCAAGGATGGGCCGATATCAAGATCCTCGATGCCTATGAAGCCGAGCGGCTGCCGATCACCGAGCAGGTGTCGCGCTTTGCGATGGACATGGCGGGCAAGGTGCTGAGCCAGCGCCGTACCGTTCCCGAGGCGATCGAGCAGCCGGGGCCCGAAGGCGACGCCGTGCGGCAGCAGGTGGGACAGGCCGCCTATGATCTGAACGTGCAGCAATATTGCTGCGCCGGCCTCAACTTCGGTTACTTCTACGACCGCTCCCCGATCATTGCCTATGACGGCGCCGCGCAGCCGGGTTTTACGATGGCGGATTTCACGCCGTCGTCGACGCCAGGCTGCCGGCTGCCGTTCGCAAAGCTCGCCGACGGTCGGCCGGTCTATGATGCGCTCGGGCCGGGCTACACCCTGCTGCGCTACGATCCGGACGTCTCGATCGCCCCGCTGGCGGAGGCGATGACCGCCAGCGGCGTGCCGTTCGCGGTGGTCGACGTCGCCGCCGCTGAGGCCCAGCCGCCCGGCGCCCGCAAGCTCGTCGTGGCGCGAACGGACCAGCACGTGGCCTGGCGCGGCGATGCCATCCCCGACGATCCCGCGTCTCTCGTGGCCAAGCTGCTCGGCAAGAACGTCGGCCTCGTTTCCGCGTGAGCACGAGATGACCGAGGCGCGCTCCCAGCATCGTCTCGGCATTGCGCTGGTCGTCGCCGCCGCCGTGTTCTGGAGCACCGCGCCGTTCTTCACGCGGCTGCTCGCTTACGATTCCTGTACCATCCTGTTCTGGCGCGGGCTGTTCGCCGGAATCATGATCACGGGCCTGATGGTGTTTTTACAGGGCCGCGCCAGCCTGCGGGATCTGATCCGGTTCGACGTCAACGGCTGGCTGGTGGCGTCGTTCTCGACGCTGGCGATGATCGCCTTCATCCCCGCGCTGCAGCTCACCGACGTCTCGAATGTCGCGATCATCATCGCGACCGGCCCGTTCCTCGCGGCAGCGCTGGCCTGGATATGGCTGAAGGAGATTCCCCACCGGCGAACCATGCTGGCGAGCGTGGCAGCACTTGTCGGCGTCGTCATCATCGTCGGCGGCGCCCGCGGCGGCGCCGACATTTTAGGCGTTGCCCTCGCCTGCTTCATGGCGCTGGCGATCGCGGCCATGACCGTCACGGTGCGGCGGCACCGCAACACTCCGATGATCGCCGCCGCCGCGCTATCGAATTTTTTGGGCAGCGCCATCAGCCTTCCCTTCGCCCACGGAATCACGGCGGTCAGCGGTTTCGACCTGCTGATTCTCGCGATGTTCGGCTGCTTCCAGGTGGCGCTCGGCCTCACCCTGTTCTTCCTCGGCTCGCGTCTGCTGCTATCAGGCCAGGCGGCGCTGATCTCGACGTTGGAGACGCCGCTGATGCCGTTCTGGATCTGGGTGGGATTTGGTGACGTTCCCACGCTGCGCGTGCTCGCCGGCGGTGCGCTGGTGATGGGCGCGGTAGTTGCCGATATTATCGGGGATATGCGGGCGAAGCGGCAGGTTCCTCACAGCGCCTGCCAGGAAGCCACAAAGGTAAGCCACGCCATGAAGATTGGAGACCCGGTCGAGGTGGTTGCGGTGCCTGCATCGCTCCCGTCCGGAATGGGGACACAGGCGCTGTTCGAAGCTTGCGTGGGTCGCGTCTTTCCTGTCGAGGGCATCAACGAATGCGGATTTCTGGAATTGCACGTCGGTGAAGCCGTCGGTGAAGCGAGCTACATGCACTCCATATGGATTGAAGCTGACTGCGTTCGCCGCATCGATCCCATGGTCCCGTGTTGATCGCTGCTAAGCTGGCGCTGGCAAAGACCATGAAGCATGTCTACTTCCGTGGCGTCACCTTTGCTACGAACGCAAGTACCTCATCGGTCAGCGTCGTGTCACCGGTGTTCACCGAGTAGATTTCCGACATGTGGCTGTGGTCTTTCAGGACCACGAAGGCCGGACAGTTCTGCCTGGCGCATCGCGCGGCCTTCAAGGTTTCCGCCTGGTCGATGTAATAGGGAACGTCTATTTCCGCATGCGCGACCAGTAAGGGCAGCGACGAGTCTGCCAGTCCCTTGATGGATGAGCGTTCCGGCCACAATTCGGTATTGTCACCGAAGTAGGATTTTTGCCCGGCGACCTCAATTTGGGGACGAAGGTCGAAAGTTCCCGATACGAGGATCGCGCCGACAATTGCAGGCGTGGCCGTGCGCGCAATATAGCTGCCGACGTGCGCCGCCCCCGCCGAATGTCCCATCAGAAAAATCCGGTCGGGATCGCCCCCGAAGTCCCGAATCTTCTCCCTCGTCCATGCGACTGCGGCCGCCACGTCGTCAGCCGCGGCCGGCCAGCTGTGGTCCGGCGCCAGACGATAGGTCATGTTCACACCGACAAAGCCGTTCTTCGATGCCCATAACATCAGATTGTCATGGTATGGTCCTGTGCCGATCCGCCTGTCGCCTCTCTGATATCCACCGCCATGCACAAAGATCAAAACCGGTCGACTCGGCGGGGCAGCTGCATGAAAGACGTCGATGAGGTTTCGCTGATGCGGGCCATATTTGAGATCCCGCACCACCGTCACGTTGTCATAAGGTTCCTTCGCGTGCAGCGGCGCATACAGCTTGGCCGTTTCAGTCGGATTGATGACCGGCCCGATGGCCCGGATGGCCTCGGCCTTGTCTGATGGCATTGGACCAGCCAAAGCCGAACCGAACACCAACAGCGTGATCGATAGCGCGAGCAAGAATCGCATGCGGCACCTCGTTGGATGTACCTGCGCGACGACTAGGCCTGTCGATTAGACTACATGTATCCACCACCCAAAGTCATGATTTTATTCTGAGCAAGGATGTGACGCCCGGTCTTGACGAGCCCGCAATCATTGTTGCCTCCGCTTCGCGGCCCGCACCAAAACCATTTCTTGGCGTAAGCTGACGCGGAGCTTTGTGATCACAGGCACCATGACACCGACCAAAATTTCGCTGCCCGCCGTCCTGGCGGTACAAATGGGCGTCGCGATCGTCACCCTCGATATTTCGCTGACCAGCACCGCCCTGCCGGCCATCGCGGTCGGGATTGGCGCCAGCCCCGCCGGCACGATCTGGATCATCAACGTCTATTACCTCGCGGTGGTCGCAGCGCTCTTGCCGCTTGCGGCGCTTGGCGAGATTTACGGCCATCGCCGCATCTTTTTCGGCGGGCTGATCGCCTTCGCTATCGGCTCCCTTGCGGCCGGCCTATCCAACTCACTGTTCACGATCGCCCTGTCACGGGCCCTGCTCGGCGCCGGCACCGCCGCCGTCTCCGCGACCACGCCGGCGCTGATACGCACCCTCTACCCGCCAACGCGTTTGGGGCGCGGGCTCGGCGTCTACGCGTTGGTTGTCGGAATCGCCTTTTCAGTCGGTCCCACGGCAGCGTCCGCCATCCTTTCCGTCTCGAACTGGCGCTGGCTGTTCCTGATGAACGTCCCTCTCGCGCTTCTGTCGTTTGCCTTCGCCAGCCGCGACTTGCCGCCAACGCCGCGCAACGTCCGTCACTTCGACCGCCTGTCGGCGCTTTTCTGCGCCGGCATGTTCGCCGGCCTGATGTTCGGCATTGCGGGCATTGCGCATCGCGCCAGTTGGCCTCCGATCGTACTCGCCCTCGCCCTGGCCGCCGCTTGCGGCTACGGCCTGCACCGGCGCGAAGCGGGACACGCCGCCCCCATTCTGGCGATCGACCTGTTTCGCATTCCCCTGTTCGCGCTATCGTCGGCGACGTCGATCTGCGCCTTCGCCATTCAGGGACTGATCTTCGTCATGCTGCCGTTCCTCTTTCAGTTCAAGTTCGGCTACAGCCAGATCGAAGCCGGATATCTGATCACGCCCTGGCCGGTGACCCTGGCCGTCATGACGCTGATCGCCGCACCGCTCGGCGATCGCGTTCAGCCGGGATTGCTGGGCGGCGGTGGACTTCTTCTCGTCGGGATCGGCATCGCCGCGCTGGCATTCCTGCCGGCGTCACCGTCTCCGGTCGAAATCGGCTGGCGCCTGATCCTGTGCGGCATCGGCTTCGGATTCTTTCAAACGCCCAACATGAAGGCGATCATGAGTAGCGCGCCAGCGGACAGAAGCGGTGGCGCCAGCGGCATCCTTGCGGCTTCGCGCCTGTTCGGCCAGTCGGTCGGCGCAGCCATCGTTGCCGTCTGCCTGTCATTCTCGCCCGACCATGGCATCTGGGCCGCGATCTGGATCGGCGCGGCGCTTGGCGCGCTCGGAAGCGCCGTCAGCTTCCTGCGGCTTCTTCCGATGGTCCGGACCCGGGTGTAGCCGCGCGCCGGGTCTCGTCCCGTTGTCATGCTGCTTGCGGCGAAGAACCGAAAGTCGCGTCTGCAAGTGGCCGCCCGTCGCAAATCCTGTTCGCGCATGCTATTCGGTCTCAAAGTTTCGCGGAGCGGAGAAGTTCTGTGCTCGTCATCAGAACCTTTAGACCTGCCGACCTTGAAGCGCTTTATGCGATCTCCCTTGCAACCGGCCACGAAGGCAGGGACGCTTCTCACCTCTATGAGGATCGCAAGCTGATCGGTCACATCTATTCCGCACCTTATGCCCTTCTCGAACCGCGGCTGGCGCTTGTCGTTGAAGACGACGAGGGCGTCGCCGGGTTCGCCGTTGGTACGCCGAACACCGCGAATTGGCAGACGAGGCTCGAGGCTGAATGGTGGCCGAGGCTTCGCCGGCAGTACGCCGATCCTGCTTCGAGACCTGCGAGCGAATGGTCAGCGGACCAGCGCCGCGCATACGCGATCCATCACCCGCAACGTGCCCCTGAACAGGTTGTCGAGCTCTATCCTGCTCATCTACATCTGAATCTGTTGGATAGAATTCAGGAACGCGGCGTGGGAACGATGCTTTTCTCGGAATGGATGGCTCTCGCCTCACAACAGGGAGTCGGGGCGACGCATGTCGGCATCAACAGCGCGAATACACGCGCCATCCGGTTTTGGTCAAGGCGAGGGTATGGACGCGTAAAACTCGACGATGACGCCTCTGACAGAACCATCTGGATGGGGCGCTTTTGATCCCGGCTTGGCCGGGATCAAATTTCCCCTTCACCGCACCGCGAACGGCGCCTGATATGGCCGGCCGAATGGCACCCCGTTGATCACGGTCTGAACAGGCTTGAGCAGCAGCTTGCCCTCGCGCCTGTTGTTGCGGGTGTCGACGAACGAGGTCTGGCCCTCGACCAATTCCATGATCGCGACGTCGCCGGGCGCGCCGATCTGCAGCGTGCCGACTTTCGGCACGCGGTTGATGATTTTTGCCGGCGCGGAGGTTGCCATCGCGACCACCTGCTCCACCGTATATCCGAGCGGGATGAACTTGCTCATCACGTTCGGCAGATACGGCATGCCCGGCGAATTGCCGGAGAAGACGTGGATGTCGGAGGAAATCGTATCCGGCCCGCAGCCGCCGGCGATCGCCACTTCCGCCACCGTGAAATCAAAACTGCCCCCGCCGTGGCCGACATCGAACATCACGCCGCGCTGCTTGGCGGACAGCGCCGCCGGCAGCAGCTTGCCGTCCTGCACGATGTTGGTGAAGACGCCGGCGATGTTGGGCGCGCCGGAATAGGCGTGCGTCAGCACGTCGCCCGGCCGCAGCAAATCGAGAATTTCCGACATCAACTCCTTGGTCTCGACGCCGCCGATATGCACCATCATCTTGGCCGGCCAGCCGCACATTTCGCAGGCCTTGATGGCGCGCTTCAACGGCTCTAGCCCATGCTTGGCGATGACGTTCTCCGACATCCGAACCTTGACGCCGAGCAGGAAATCCGGGTTTTCCGCCAGCGCCATCGCGCAGGCGTCCATCTGCGCGTAGTCGATATTGTAGAGCTCGGCGACCGGGAAGCCCGACAGCCCATTGTTGGCGATGTGGATGAAGGCGTAAATCCGCGCTCGCGATTGCGCTACGATATAGCGGCGCAGCGCCGCAATGTTGTTGACGCCGGCATCGCCCGCCGACACCACGGTGGTGGTGGCCTGCGCCTGCACCAGTTCGTCGGCGGGAATGCCGATCGCCGAGCCATAGGGGTAGACGTGCGAGTGCAGGTCGATCAGGCCCGGGGTGACCAGCTTGCCGGATGCGTCGATGCTTTTCGCGGCCCGGGCGGCCGGGATCTCGCTCTCGACGGCCTCGATCACGCCCCAGCGGATGCCGATGTCGCGTTTGCCCCTAAGCTGCTGGCTCGGGTCCAGCACGTCGCCGCCCTTGATGACGAGGTCGAACTTGTCGTTCGGCCCCATCGCGGCATGGGCCGGGCCGGATGCGGCGGCCACGGCCGCCGACCCCGTTGCCAGCAGAAAATCACGGCGTGAAAACCCGGTCATCGCAACACTCCCCCCGATATGATTTTTTATGCGGCAATGATGCGCCGGGTTCGGGCGTTGCGCAAGCAGAGGGTGCAGCGGCCCACGCGAGAGCAGCCGGCGTTTGGTGGGCCGAACGCCAGAAAGGTACAGGATGGGTTAAGCCATTCGCGAAACCCATCAAGTTCTTGCACCGCGGTGATGGGTTTCGCGAAGGGCTCAACCGATCGTGGGAAGCTGGCGTCGTCGAGCCACCCGGCAAGAACAATCCGAAGGTCGAATGGCCTCCGCGCGTCGGACGCATCTGAACAGGCGTTCAGAATTCTCTTCAAATCCCGGGGGAACGTTCGCGGCGATGTGATGTTTCATTCTCGGTCATTTGAGGAGAATGGAATGAAGAAGTTTGCATTGGCTATCGTCGCACTCGGCGCGCTCATCTTCGCGGCCCCGTCGGTCGCGGACGCGCAAACCGTCGTGATCAAACGCGGCGGTCATCATGCGGGTCACCACCACCATCACGGCGCGCGTGCCCACTACCGATCGCATCGCGGATGGCACCGCGGCCATGGCCATCGCAACAAGGTCGTGATCATCAAGAAGCGCCGCTACTGAGACATCACGCCTCAACGGAAAATGGCTCCTCGCGGAGCCATTTTCTTTGTCTTGTTGCCGTCGACGTAGCGCGAGAGGCGCGGACGTCAGCTGTAGATCTCGAACAGGCCCGCGCCGCCCTGGCCGCCGCCGATGCACATCGTGACGACGCCCCACTTGGCCTTGCGCCGGCGGCCTTCCTGCAGGATGTGGCCGGTGAGACGCGCGCCGGTCATGCCGAAGGGATGGCCGATGGCAATCGAGCCGCCGTTGACATTGTACTTCTCCGGATCGATCCCGAGCTTGTCGCGCGAATAGAGACACTGGCTGGCAAAGGCTTCGTTGAGTTCCCAGAGATCGATGTCGTCGATCTTCAGGCCGTGGCGCTTCAACAGCTTCGGCACGGCGTAGATCGGGCCGATGCCCATCTCGTCCGGCTCGCAGCCAGCGGCGGCCCAGGCCACGAAGCGGCCCATCGGGTTGAGGCCACGCTTCTCGGCGTCCTTGGCTTCCATCAGCACCACGGCAGCGGCGCCGTCCGAGAGCTGGCTGGCGTTACCGGCGGTGACGTATTTGCCGGCGCCCTTGACCGGCTCGAGCTTGGCCAGGCCTTCAAGCGTCGTCTCGGGGCGGTTGCACTCGTCGCGGTCGACCACGTAGTCGACGATGCTCTCCGCTTTCGTCGCCTTGTCGACCACCTTCATCTTGGTCTTCATCGGGACGATTTCGTCCTTGAACTTGTTGGCCTGCTGGGCGGCCGCCATGCGGCGCTGCGATTCCAGCGAGTATTCGTCCTGGTATTCGCGGCTGACCTTGTAGCGCTCGGCGACGATATCGGCGGTGTCGATCATCGCCATGAAGATATCGGGCGCGACCTTGAGCAGTTCAGGATCGATCGATTCCTTCGGCGAACCGCCGCCCGGGATCGAGATGCTCTCGACGCCGCCGGCGACGATGCAGTCGGCACCATCAGAGCGGATCGAGTTGGCGGCCATCGCGATGGTCTGCAGGCCCGACGAGCAGAAGCGGTTCACCGACACGCCGCCGGTCGACTTCGGCAGGCCGGCGAGCAGCGCGGCCTGGCGGCCGATGTTCGGGGCGCCATGCGCGCAGTTGCCTAGATAGCAATCCTCGACATAGTCCTTGTCGACGCCCGCGCGCTCCACGGCGTGCTTGATGGCGTGGCTCGCCAACGACATCGGCGGAGTGATGTTGAATCCGCCGCGGCCGGACTTCGCCAGCCCGGTACGTGCATAGGAAACGATAACAGCTTCACGCATTTTGAAAGACCTCCCTTGGATGCGATCCAGTATGGACTGGCGCCGCGCCGGTGTGTAGTGGAAACCCGAATTCCGGCGAGCGGAAAAGAATGACCCGCAAGCCGGCCCGGACCGGGATTTGCACAACGGCCGTGCTTCGGCAAGGCCGTGCGGGCGTTCCGGCGCAGCAGGCCCGCGACGAAAGACCCATGCGCCGGCTATTTCACTGGGCGAAATTGATCGCTATTGAAATGCTCTGCGTACAAGCTGCGGCTTAGTCAGCATCAGGTCAGGGGGAGCGATGGTCAAGGCTTTGCAACGATGGCTGGATGCCCACCAACTGCCGGCGATCATCGCCGCCGTACTCGGCGTGGTCTTGACGATTTCTGTGCTGATAGTGGCGATCGGTTATCTCGTGGCGAGGTCCTGAAGCCACCCTGCGGTTCGGCGCTGATGTAGCCCGCATGAGCGTTTGCGACATGCGGGGGCCGCTCTTTCACCGACCCGCATATCGCAAGAGCTCATGTGGGCTACAATATCTGCGGATTCTGCCCCTCTCAGATATGCTGCGCCATGATCCGGCCGGGCCGCGCATCCTGGCGCGGCTCGATATCGACCGACCAGAGGTCGCGGTTGTCGACGTCCTTCAGCGTCACGGTCATCACTTCGGTCCTGCCGTCGATGTCGACGCGGCCGAAGAACTGCATGCCGTAACAGGGCGCGAGGTTTTCGCCGTCGCAGCCCTTCTGGAACATCGCCTTTGGCCCGAACGTATTGTCGAGCGGGGCCGGCGCCCAGGTGCCCGCATGCAGGGGGCCACTGACGAATTCCCAGAACGGTTCGAAATCCTGGAAGGCCGCGCGGTTCGGATCGTAATGGTGCGCCGCCGTGTAGTGCATGTCGGCGGTCAGCCACACCGTGTTGCGGATGCCGGCGCGTTTCATGAACGACAATAGATCGGCGATCTCATGCTCGCGCCGCTCCGGCGGGCCGTCGCCGAGCGCAATGCCGTCCTCGCTGAACAGGCCGATCGGCATGTCGGCGGCGATCACCTTCCAGGTCGCATCGGACGCCACCAGTTCGCGCTTAAGCCAGGCCAGTTGCGCCGCACCGAGGATGCAGGCCTCGCTGTGGTCGTCGCGCTTGTTGAAGCTGGAATCGCGGTAGCTGCGCATGTCCAGCATGAAGATGTCGAGCAGCGGGCCGTAGGCGATCTTGCGATAGATCCGGCCGTCCCGGGCGGGCACCGCGCGCATCGGCATGAATTCGTGGAACGCGCGGCGCGCCCGCGCCACCAGCAGCGAGCTGCCGTCCTCGGCATAGCCGGTTTCGTCGGCGGTGCCGCCCGGCGCCCAGTCGTTGGTGACCTCGTGATCGTCCCATTGCGCGAACATCGGCACGGCGGCATGGAAGGCGCGGAAATTTCGGTCGAGCCAGTTGTATTTGTAGTTGCCGCGGAACTGGTTGAGGGTGTGCGCTTCCACCGATTTCTCTTCGGTGATGATGTTCCGCCAAACCTCGCCATTGGGCAGCTTCAATTCCCGCTCCACCGGACAATCCGCATAGATGTGGTCGCCGCAATGGATGAAGAAGTCAGGACGGTTGTCGAGCATGGTGCGGTAAGTCCGCATCCCGCCACGATTTTCGTCGATGCCCCAGCCCTGCCCCGCGGTATCGCCCGACCAGGCGAAGGACAGGTTGCCGCGCGCACTGGGCGCGGTGCGGAAATGGCCGCGCTGGATCTCGCCGGCGATGCCGTCGCCACTTTCGAACCGCACGCGATAGAAGATGTCCTGCCCGGCCGGCAGATCGTGAAGCATAACTTTTGCGGTGAAGTCGCTGTTCGGCAGGGCGTCGCCGGTTGCCGAGCCAATAATCGTCTTGAAAGCTTCGTCGGCCGAACACTCGACCTGCATGCGCGCGGCGCGGTCGGCGCGGGCCCAGATCACGGCGGAGTCGGCCGAAACGTCGCCGGACTGGATGCCGCTCGTGATCAGCGGACGATCGGCGGCGCGGCTGAGGTAGGGTCTGGCGAGGCTGCCAAGACCGGCGACCGCGCACGTCGCGGCGGAGCGGACCAGCCATTGGCGCCGGTTAACAGCCTGACCGCCGCGTATCGCAATCGGCATCGAAGCACCCTCGTCGAATCATGACGACGGTGTGCCCGAGCAATTTGAATGTAGGCCGAAGGTTTTACGACAGGTGGATGACGCGCGAGCGCATCATCGCCGTGCAGGCATTTGGCGCGGCTGGAGTGCCGCTTGGTGCGCGTCGCCCGAACCTCAGAACCTGTAGTTCACACCGGCCCTGACGGTATGGAAGGTGAAGTCCTGGGAAATGCGTTCGACATAGTTGGCGCCCGGAGGCGCGAAGGTGCTGCCGGGCACGTAAGCCGACGTATAGTTGATCGAGCCGAGATCGGTGTAGAGATATTCGAGCTTGACCGTCCATCTTGGCGCGAACGCATGCTCGACACCCGCGCCGACCGTCCATCCAACTCGGGTCTCGTTGGCCGAGCCGGTCTTCGCATAACCGTTTGCCGAGGTCAGATCCCAGCTTCCACTGACGTTGCCGACCGCAAGACCGCCGGTGGCGTAGAGCAGCGTCGTATTGAACGCCACACCGGCGCGTCCACGCACGGTCATGAACCAGTCGTTCTTGATGCTTTCGTTGAACGTGCGGGTGGTGGGCGGATTGGCGGCCGTATACACCACGCGCTGCCTGAGATCCGAGCCATTGATGTCGGCCTCGATGCCGAAAACCCCGGCCCCGTTCTGCCAATTATAGCCAGCCTGCAGACCGCCGACGACGCCGGCCGGATCGAGCCGGTTGTTGCTGATGGCGATGAATTGATTCTGGAACGCGGCGCCTTCGCCCGCCCAGCTGCTGTTTTGGTCAAGCGTCGTGCGCAGATCCGAACGGCCCCAGCCGTATCCGACATTGCCGCCGACGTAGAAGCCGGTCCAGTTGTACACCGCCGCTGCCGCAGGGGCCTTGGTGTAGCGGGCCGGCATGTCCGCCGCGAAGGCGCCGAGTGAGCCCGCCAGGAAAATCGATGCCGCAGCTGCGATTGTCTTCATCTTGCCCCGCCCTTCAAGAATTCAGCCATGTTCCGACACACAATGCCCGAGTTCCCGGAAGGGCGCTGTAGTGGAACCGCAACAGGGGCAACCAAAAAGTGCAAAAAGGGTATTTTAGTACCTACAAAATCTCTCGTCGACGTAGAGGGCGCACTCGCAGGAGGTCGTCAATCGAGATCACCGTTGCCAGCCGCAGATGGCACCCGACTTACACGGCCAGGTCTGGATCCGTGTGTCGCGTGCCTGGGCGTCGAGCGGGTTGCTGCGGGGTCGCGCCAGCCTGGTGCGGGCGGCGACACGCGGTTTTGCGGCGCGCGGTTTCTCGACACGCTCCTCCGCGGTCTGCGGCTGGGGCGCGGCTTCCTTCGCCACCACCACGCGTTCCGTCTTCACCGGCCGGCTGTCGCTCCGCGCCTCGATGCGCACGGGCGCGAACTGCGTCTCCGGGCCGAGCCGTTTAGGTGAGAGCACGGCCTGGGACAGATCGAGGCCGAGGAACTGGCTGGCGCGATATTCATCCGCCAGCGCGGCGCCGCCCGATATCAGGAGCCCTGTGCAAAGCGCTGCAGAAATAGCGTTTTTCAGGCCCATCGTCGGCCTCCTGAAATCAACTGAAAGATGAATGCCCGGCCATCATGTAGGAAGCCGGCCGGATAATTCCAGCCATTCCCTGCCGCAAGGTTAGCGAAGGGTGAGCCCCGGCTGTGGAAAACTTCCAAGCCGAGTGAACACGACCTATTCAGCCGCCTGCGCCACCGGCTGGCCGATCGATGCTTCCAGCCGTGCGCATTCGGCGCGGAATTTGGCGACGTTGACGTCCTTGATGTGGCCGTAGCCGCGCACCAGTTCCGCTGATTTCGCCAGCGCCACCAGCCGCGGCCAGTCCTGCGGCTTCGCCCGATCGAGATGGCGAAAGATCATGGCGCCATATTCGCCCGGCAACGCGCGCTCCATCCGCCGCTCGGCCGTGTAGCCGAACGGATCGAACGCCGTTCCACGCAGGAACTTGAGTCGCGTCAGCAGTTCGAAGGCGCGAAAGATCCAGGGGCCGAACTCGCGCTTGCGCAAATGGCCGGTCACCTTGTCCCGCTTCGCCAACAGCGGCGGCGCGAGGCTGACCTTGACGTTCGGGTCACCGTCGAACTGTTCCTTCAGCGCCTTGCCGAACTCCCCGTCCGAATAAAGCCGGGCGACTTCATATTCGTCCTTGTAGGCCATCAGCTTGAACAGGCCTTTTGCAAAGGCCTCGGTGAGCTCATGGGACCCCGGCGACCCCTTGGCTTCCGCCACGCGAACGCGCTCGACTTCGGCCAGGTAACGCTTGGAATAGGCCTCGTCCTGATAGTCGGTCAAGAATTTGGAACGGAACGCGATGCTCTCGTCGAGCGTCCGCTTGGCCGGCGCCGCTCCCGAGTTCTTGAAGCGGGCCGCCGTGACGACGCGCTGCAGGTCGTGAGCGGCGAGCCGGCCCCAGGAGAAGGCGAGCTTGTTCATTTCGATGGCCGCGCCATTGAGCTCGATCGCCTTCATGATCGCCTCCAGCGACAGCGGGATCGCACCGCGCTGGAACGCAAAACCGAGCATGAACGAGTTGGTGGCGATGCTGTCGCCCATCAGCGCGGTGGCGAGCCCGTTGGCGTCGAGGATATCGAGATCGGTGGCGCTGACCGCCTCGTTGAGCGCGTCCCGCATCGTGCCGGCCTGGAAATCGATGTCCGGATCGATCACGAAGCTCGCGGTCGGCAGCAGGTCGGCATTGACGACGGCGCGGGTCACGCCGCGTTCGGCCCGGCTCAGCGCCGTGACGCTGGTGGCCACGACGATGTCGCAGCCGAGGATGAGATTGGCGCTGCCGGGTCCGATGCGGACATTGGCGAGATCATCCGACGAGGGCGCGATGCGGACATGGCTCATGACCGCGCCGTTCTTCTGCGACAGGCCCGTGAAGTCCAGCGTCGAGCAGGCCCGGCCGTCGACATGGGCGGCCATGCCGAGCAGCGCGCCGATGGTGATGACGCCGGTGCCACCGATCCCGGTGACGAGGATGTTGTAGGCGCCGTCGAGTGCCGGGATGGCCGGCATCGGCAGGTCGGCGAACAGCGCCTTTGGATCGGCGGCCGCGCGATCGGCCTTGCGCAGCTTGGCGCCATGCACGCTGACAAAGCTCGGGCAAAAGCCCTCAATGCAGGAAAAGTCCTTGTTGCAGTTCGACTGGTCGATCCGCCGCTTGCGACCGAACTCGGTCTCCAGCGGCTGTACCGAAACGCAGTTGGACACCACCGAGCAGTCGCCGCAGCCCTCGCAGACGCGCTCGTTGATGAAGATGCGCTTGTCCGGATCCGGAAACAGCCCGCGCTTGCGGCGGCGGCGCTTCTCCGCGGCGCAGGTCTGGTCGTAGATCAGCACCGTGAGGCCCTTGACCTCGCGCAGCTCCCGCTGCACCGCGTCGAGTTCGCGGCGATGATGAACGGTTACCCCTGAAGGGAAGTAATTGCTGGGATATTTCTCCGGCTCGTCGGAGACGATGACGAGGCGTTTGGCGCCTTCCGCTGAAACCTGGTGCGCGATCTGCGATACCGTCAGGCCGCCCTCGGCCGGCTGGCCGCCGGTCATCGCCACCGCGTCATTATAAAGGATCTTGTAGGTGATGCTGACGCCGGAGGCCGCCGCGGCGCGGATCGCGAGCAGGCCGGAATGGGTGTAGGTGCCATCGCCCAGATTCTGGAACACGTGGGCTTCACTGGTGAACGGCGCCTGCCCGATCCAGCTGACGCCCTCGGCGCCCATGTGCGAGATGGTTTGCGTCCGGCGGTTCGGCACCGACAGCGCCATGCCATGGCAGCCGATGCCGGCCATGGCTCGGCTGCCCTCGGGAATCTTGGTCGAAGTGTTGTGCGGGCAGCCCGAGCAGAAATACGGCGTGCGCTGCAGTTTGGCGGCGGCCGTGCCCTCCGCCGGCCGGTCGAACGCCTCGAGTTTGGCCAGCCTCTGCTCCAGCGCCGGGCTGCGATGGCCGAGCCGGCGCAGCCGCGCCACCACGGCCGCCGCGACCATCGTGGGCGTCAGTTCGCCCTCGCTCGGCAGCAGCATGGCGCCGGTCTCGTCGCGCTTGCCGACCACCGAGGGCCGCCGCGAGGCATCGACATTGTAGAGTATGCGCAGCAGCTGGTCCTCGATGAAGCCGCGCTTCTCCTCGACCACCAGCACGTCCTGCAGGCCTTCGGCGAACGCTTTTGCCCCGGACTCCTCCAGCGGCCAGGTCAGCGCGACCTTGTAGATGCGCAGTCCCAGCGCCTGCGCCTCGGCATCGGTAATGCCGAGGTCGACCAGCGCCTGCCGAAGATCGAGATAGGCTTTTCCGGTCGCCATGATGCCGAGCCGCGCCGGCTTCGAATCCAGCACGATGCGGTCAAAACGGTTGGCGCGCGCGAATGCCGCCACCGCCTGCATCTTCGGCCCGTGCAGCCGCCGCTCGGCCTCCATCGGCGGATCCGGCCAGCGGATCGACAGCCCCCCCGGCGGCATCTCGAAATCGCCGGGTATGACGATTTTGATGCGATCGGGATCGCTGACGATCGAGGCCGAGCTTTCCACGGTTTCGGAAATCGCCTTGAAGCCGACCCAGCAGCTCGCGTAGCGCGACAACGCAAAACCCAGAATGCCGAGATCGAGATAATCCTGCAGCGTCGCCGGGTTGACCACCGGCATCAAGGCGGCGGCGAACACCTGCTCGCTCTGGTGCGCCAGCGTCGAGGACTGGCAGCCATGGTCGTCGCCGGCCAGCGCGATGACGCCGCCATTCGGCGAGGTGCCGGCCGAGTTGGCGTGCTTGAGCGCGTCGAGGGAGCGGTCGACGCCGGGGCCCTTGCCGTACCAGATGCCGAACACGCCATCGACCTTGGCGCCGGGAAACATGCCGACCTGCTGGCTGCCCCACACGGCGGTCGCAGCCAGATCCTCGTTGAGGCCGGGCGCGAACTCGATGTCGTGCTGCTTGAGGAAGCTTTTGGCGCGCCACAGCGCGTGGTCGTACATGCCGAGCGGCGAGCCGCGGTAGCCGGAGATGAAACCTGCGGTGTTGAGCCCCGCGGCACGGTCGCGTTCGCGCTGCAACATGGGCAATCGGACCAGCGCCTGCGTACCGGAGAGGAATATGCGTTTCGCATCCAGACGATATTTGTCGTCCAGCCCAACTTCCATCAACGCCATTAATCCGCTCCCCGTCGCATATTCCGCCGGTGATTTGAACCGGTCTAATTGTGACCAGAATGCACCGGTTTTGCCATGCGTGCCCAGCGCGAATTCATGGCGGCAGGACATAACTCCTCCCCTGTGGATCGCTCTTGCCGAATTCCGTCTTCTTTGAAACGCTGCGTTGCAAAGGGAGACACCAGGGATGACGGAGCCGGCGTTCACGACCGAGCTATCGGAGCGCGACAATTTGCTGGTGGGCCCGTGGCGTAGCCCGAAGCAGATGCTGCACGCGCAGGTCTACGACTCCCACGCCTCGATCCACGACGATGCGACGGCGCAAAAGCTCGGCTTTCAGGGCGGCACCATCGAAGGCCCGACCCATTTCAGCCAGTTCGCCCCGCTGGGCGAGCGGATCTGGGGCCGGGCCTGGTTCGAGACCGGATGCCTCTCGGCGCACTACCGCAACCCCGTTTTCGAGGGCGAGGAGGTGCAGGCCTGGTTCGAATTGCCGAAGCCGGGCGAGAGGATTTGCGCGATCGGCATGACCAGGCGCGACGGCACCGAGATTTTGCGCGGCACGGCTTCCGTCGGCGACGTCACGGAAACTGCGTTGAGCCGACGGCTCGGCGAATTGAAGCCGCTCACCGACCCCGTCATTCTCGCCGACCTCAAGGTCGGCATGAAGACGCCGCGCCAGACGGTGAAAATGGATTTCGACCAGCACATGGGCGATCTCTACCCGTTTTCGCTGGCCGAGAAGCTGAAGGTCATTACCGAGCCCTCGGCGTATTATTCGCAGGAGCTGAACCCCTGGGGCCGCGCGATCATCCCGATGGAGATGCTGAGCGTGCTGTTTCAATACCGCGCGCGCGAGGACAGGCTGCCGATCCGCGGACCGGCGGTCGGGCTGTTCGCCGATCAGGAAATCCGCCTGCTGCGCGGGCCGCTGTTCCCGGGCGAAACCTACACCACCGAGCGCGAGGTCGTGTCGCTGAGCGGCAGCCGCCGTACCGAAAGCGCGTGGATGCGCACGACGGTATTCGCAAAGGACGACACGCCGGTCGCAACCATGCTGCTCAACATGGCCAGCCTGAAGGACTCCTACGCCAATTACGAGCAGGAGCATAAGGCGCTCTACGGCTAGCTAAACTTCATGCGCTATCGCCAACAAGGACAACAAGAAAATGGCCCGCCTGCCCTATCTCGAAGCCGATCAGGTCGCCCCCGAATACCGCGACATGCTCAAGCGCAACACCAATTTGCACAAGCTCCTGGTGAACTCGCCCGACATGGCGCGCGCCTTCAACGGCATCGGCGGCTACATCCGCTTCCAGAGCAAGCTCGACCCGCGCTTGCGGGAGCTCGCCATCCTCCAGGTCGGCTGGATGGAAAAATCCGAATACGAGTTCACCCACCATGTGAAGATCGGCCGGGAGTTCGGCGTCACCGACGAGGATATTGAGGGGATGATGGCCGAGACCGAGGGCAAGCCCTCGACGCTCGAGCCGCTGGCGAAGGCGATCCTGCGCGGCGCCCGCGAGATGGTGCGGGAGCTTGCGATGTCGGAGGCGACCTTCGCCGAGATCAAGCAGGAACTTTCCGACGAGCTGATGGTCGACCTGGTGCTCACCATCGCCTTCTACTGCGCCGTCGTCCGCGTGCTGGCGACGATGAAAATGGACAACGAACCCTATTACAAAGAGGTACTGCAGCAGTACCCGATCCCGGGAGTGGAATGAAATGCGCCTGAAAGATCGTGTCGCCATCGTCGTCGGCGCCGGACAAAGCCCCGGCGAGGGCATCGGCAACGGCCGCGCCACTGCGCTGACCTTTGCGCGCGAAGGCGCCAAAGTGCTGTGCGTCGATCACAATCTGGCCTCCGCCCAGGAGACGGTCGATTTGATCGCCGCCAAGGACGGCACCGCAGCGGCATTCAAGGCCGACGTCACCAAAAATGCCGAGCTGAAGGCGATGGTCGAGGATGCGAAAGGCCGCTGGGGCCGCATCGACATCCTGCATAATAATGTCGGCGTCAGCCTGTCCGGCGGCGATGCCGAACTGCTCGATATCACGGAGGAAGCCTTCGACCGCTGCGTGGCGATCAACTTAAAGAGCTGCGTGCTGGCGGCCAAGCACGTCATCCCGGTCATGCGGGCACAAGGCAGCGGCGCGATCATCAACATCTCCTCGATGGCCGCGATCACCACCTATCCCTATGTGGCTTACAAGGCGACCAAGTCGGCGATGATCGCCTTCACCGAACAGCTCGCCTACCAGAACGCGCAATACGGCATCCGCGCCAACGTCATCCTGCCTGGCCTGATGAACACCCCGATGGCGGTCGACACCCGGGCGCGCGAGTTCAAGAAGAGCCGCGCCGAAGTCGAGGCCGAGCGCGACGCCAAAGTGCCGCTACGCAAGAAGATGGGCACCGGCTGGGACGTCGCCAATGCGGCGTTGTTTTTGGCGTCAGATGAAGCAAGTTTCATCACCGGCGTGACGCTGCCGGTGGACGGCGGCGCGAGCGTAAGGCGGGGATGAGAACGTGGGATGGGTCGGGAACACGTGTTTCTACGACCCCCGATCTTTACCTTCGATTAGTCGCTTGCTTTTAACCCTCTCGGCGGTTGGGCGGCCTTTATAAGGCCCGTGCTCACGCAAGCTTGTGCCGGCGTTTTTAATCGGCCAACTGTGCGATTCGACACATTCAATCGATTCAAGACACACGATGATGTGACTGCGCATCGTCGCGCGTCGCGATACCGACTCGTTACGGTCGCACGAATTTCACGTGCGGCCGATATCACGCGCCACCAGAAGTGTGGCACGTGCCGCAAGAATGCCGAGGCACCATGAACGAAGAATTCGACTACGACCTGACGCCATCCCAGTGGGAAGCATTGAAAGCGTTGCGGACGCCGGCAGCCAAACTGCCGCGGCTGGGCCGCTTTGCGATCGACGGCCTGGTCGCGCTCGGATTAGCCGTGGTCCACGACGACATGCCCGCCATCACCGCGAAGGGACGCAAGGTACTGATTCGCGGCTCGTCGCTGCTGTTGCAGGACCTGGCGGCCTGATTCGGCGTCACGTCACGCACCTGAAACATGACATTTTGCAGTGAACACGTCTCAGCTCCGTGGATATCACGGGTCCATCGACTGAGTGGCAACCAGAGTTCCGAACTTGCCGCGGCCGGAAGCGAGGGTATATTGCCTCGATGGCTGTCAGCTCACCCGATCTGAAAGCATTTTTGCTAGCCACGCCGTTCTTCGGCGGCCTGTCGGACGCCAGCCTCGATCTGCTGGTCTCGATGCTGGTGGAACGGCGCTTTGACGCCGGCACGACCATCGTCGCCGAAGGCGAAGCGGGACGCTCGATGTTCGTTGTCCATGCAGGCCAGCTCGTCGTGAGCAAGCTCGGCGAATCCGGGCGCTCGATCCGGATGACGGATCTCGGACCCGGCGATTTCTTCGGTGAGATGACCCTGATCGAAATGCAGAACCGCTCGGCCACAGTGGTCGCGGAGAGCGACACCGTATTGTACGAACTCACGGCCCGATGCCTCTACGACTGCTACAAGTCCGACATCCACGCCTATGTGCTGGTGCTGCAGAACATCAACCGCGAACTCTGCCGGCGGCTGCGCCGCGCCGACCGGCGCATTTCGGAGCTGAGCGCGAACGCGAACTAGTGACGCTAATGCTCGTCCGGCCGCGTCCGCGCAATAATCTCCGCCGCTCCTTTGTCGAGCAACTCCAGCCCCACCGCACGGCCCAGTTCGCGCGGACGATCCGCCGCGCCCTGCCGCGATACCTCGATGAAACCGCCACCGGCTTCGTCGAGCACCGAGGCGGTCAGCGCCATCTCGTTGCCTGAGAGCGTCGCGTGGCCGGCGATCGGGGAGTTGCAGTGGCCGTTCAGCACCCACAGCACCTCGCGCTCGGCCTCGGCGCAAAGCCGCGACGACGCATCGTCGATCTTCGCCAGCCGCGCACGCGTCAGCCAGTCGTTCTCGACGCATTCCACCGCGACGATGCCCTGCCCCACCGCCGGCAGCATTTCGCGCACTGAAAAATCATGGACGATGCGTGACGCCATCCCGATCCGCTCAAGCCCCGAGCGCGCCATCACCAGCGCATCCGCCGGCCCCACCTCGCCGCCGCCGGGCAGCCGCTGCTTGTCGCCGCGATCGAGTTTTGCCACGCGCGTGTCGGCTGCACCGCGGAAGTGGATCACCTCAGCATCGGGAAACAGCCGACGCAGATAGGCGGCGCGGCGCACCGCGTTGGTGCCGATCTTGAAACCCTTGCCCCTGGAAGCCCGAAACTGGTCGAGCGAAACGCCGGGCCGCAGCACCAGCGCGTCGTTGGCGGCGTCGCGCGGCAGCAATGCCGCGAGGATCAGGCCGGGCGTCTCCTCGTTGCCGGGCACGTCCTTCAGCGAATGCATCGCCGCCTGCAATTCGCCGCGGCGCATCGCTTCGCGGATTTCGGCAACGAAGGCGCCGCCCTTGCCGCCATGGCGCAGCAGCTTGCTGGTCTGGTCCTGGTCGCCGCGGGTTTCGAACTTGACGATCTCGACATCGAGCGCGCCATCGGCCGCGCGCAGCATCCGCGCGATCGCTTCGGTCTGCGCCAGCGCCATCGCGCTCTTGCGCGTGCCGATCTTCAAGATCTGTCCCGACACGATAGCTCCATTCGAAGGCAGTGCGCTGCCTGACGATTAGGGGATAGAGCAAGCGGCCGATCAGAACAACGGCTTTGGCTCCGAGCCTGCGTAAGGCGTTCCAGGACCCGCTCGCGGACGGGCAGCCATTCCCAAAAAGCGGATTGTGCGATGCAATAAGATCGATAAGGTACTCCCCACAAGAGGGTTTTCAGTTTGTCCGATACCGGCGCCAACGCCGTGGCCGCTTCCGGCCACCGCCCGATGAGCTTCACCGAATTCGTGATCGTGATTGCGTCCATCATGGCGCTCAATCCGCTTGCGATGGACATCATGCTGCCGGCGCTGCCGAACATCGCGGCCGCCTTCGACGTCACGTCCGCCAACCGGCCGCAGATGGTGTTGTCGATCTTCCTGGTCGGCTTCGGCCTCGGCCAGTTCGTGATGGGCCCGCTGTCCGACCGGTTCGGGCGGCGGCCGATCCTGCTCGGCGGCATGACCGTCTATTGCATCGCCAGCCTGCTCGCGATCGCCGCGCCCTCCTTCGAGACGCTGCTGCTGGCCCGCGCCCTGCAGGGCGTCTGCACCTCGGCCACGCGGGTGATCGCCACCTCGATCGTGCGCGACTGCTATGCCGGGCGGCGCATGGCGAGCGTGATCTCGCTGGCGATGATGATCTTCATTGCGGTGCCGATCGTCGCACCCGCGTTCGGCCAGGCCGTGCTGCTGCTGGCGCAGTGGCGCGGCATTTTCGTCGTGCTGATGCTGTATGGCGTGGTGACGCTGATCTGGAGTGCGCTGCGCATGCCGGAGACGCTGGCGCCGGCCAATCGCCGGTCGCTTGCCGCCGGCCAGGTGCTGGATGCGTTTCGCCAGACCATAACGCACCGCCAGACGCTGGGCTACGCGCTGGTGGCCGGCGGCGTGCTGGGCTCGCTGTTTGCCTACATCTTCATCGCACAGCAGGTGTTCAACGGCATCTATCAGCTCGGGCACTATTTTCCGCTCGCGTTTGCCGGCGTCGCCGTCGGCACCGCCATCGCGGGCTTCGTGAATTCCCGGCTCGTCGGCCGCCTCGGCATGCGCGTGATCTCCCATACCGCGCTGATCGGCTACGTGGTCATCGCGGCGATCATGCTGGCGGCGGCGAGGCTGCAGGTGCTGCCGCTGCCGCTATTCATGGTGCTGTCGGTATTGTTGATGTTCGCCTTCGGGCTGATGATCTCGAACTTTACCGCACTCGCGATGGAGCCGCAGGGCCATATCGCCGGCACCGCCGCCTCGCTGTACGGCTCGATCACCACGCTGCTCGGGATAGGCATCGGCGCCACCATCGGCCAGGATTTCGACGGCACGCTGGTGCCGTTCGCCACCGGTTTTCTGCTCTGCTCGCTGGCCGCGCTCGGCGTGGTGCTGGTGGTGGAGAAAGGCCGGTTGTTCCAGCCGCATGGCTTCAAGCCATGACCGGCATGGCAGATCGCCTCGTCCGCGCTGGCACCATTTGGCGAAGCTGATAACAATTGCGCCCCTTCGCGTTTGAAAAACTGGAAACCGGAAGATGGATAACCGCAGCAACATCTGGCGTGGCATCGATACGATCAAGCCGCGCTTCGTCGAACTGGCCGACCGGGTCTGGGCGATGCCCGAGGTCTGCTATACCGAGGCGCGCTCCTGCGCCGAACATCTGGCCGAGTTGCAGCATCAGGGTTTCCGCATCACCGAGCAGGTTGCAGGCATCCCCACCGCGCTGATGGGCGAATGGGGCGAAGGCGGGCCCGTGATCGCCTTCCTCGGCGAATATGACGCGCTGCCCGGTCTCAGCCAAGAGGCCGGCGTCGCCGAGCCTCGCCCGCTGGAAGCCGGCGGCCACGGCCATGGCTGCGGCCACAATCTGCTCGGCTCGGCTGCGCTGCTGGCGGCCACCGCCGTGAAGGACTGGCTCGCCGAACACAAGATGCCCGGCCGCGTGCGCTATTACGGCTGCCCCGCGGAAGAAGGCGGCGCGGCAAAGGCCTTCATGGTGCGATCGGGCGCCTTCGAAGATGCCGACATCGCGATCACCTGGCACCCGTCGAGTTTCTGGGAAGTCGTGGTGACGCCGTCGCTCGCCAACACGCGCGCCGACTTCATCTTTACCGGACGCACCTCGCACGCCGCCGCCTCGCCGCATCTCGGCCGCAGCGCGCTGGATGCGGTGGAGCTGATGAATGTCGGCGTCAACTACATGCGCGAACACATGCCGAGCGACGCCCGCGTCCATTACGCCCTGCTCGACGCCGGCGGCATCGCCCCCAACGTGGTGCAGGCCCATGCGCGGGTGCGCTATTCGATCCGCGCCCGTGACCTGCCCGGCATGAACGAGCTGGTGGGGCGCGTCCACAAGATCGCGCAGGGCGCGGCGCTGATGACCGAAACGAGCGTGGAGATGAAGATCATTTCCGCCGTCTCCAACATCCTGCCGAACACGCCGCTCGAGCAGGCGCTGCACGGCATCATGGAAGACCTCGGCCCGCCGCATTTCGACGACACCGACAAGGATTTCGCAAAGCAGATCCAGTCCACGCTGACCGACAAGGATATCGAGACCGTCTACTATTCGATCGGCATGGACCCGACCGACCGGCCGCTGGCCGATTTCATCGTGCCGCTCGATGCCAAGCGCAACCCGCAGATCGGCTCGACCGACGTCGGCGACGTCAGCTGGGTGGTGCCGACCGTACAGGTCCATGCCCCGACAGTTGCGATCGGCACGCCCTTTCACACCTGGCAGGTGGTGGCGCAGGGCAAGAGCCCGCACGCCCACAAGGCCATGGTGCAGGCGGCGAAGGCGATGGCCGGCCTCGGCGTCCGGGCGCTGACCGAACCGGAGCTGATCGCCGCCGCCCAGGCCGACCTCAAGAAGCGCACCAGCCGGACACCTTATATTAGTCCGCTCCCGGATGGCGTCGCGCCGCCGCTGGACATGTCGCGGATCTGATCCAGGACGACCCGGCCGCCTGACGAAATTTTTTGCAGTGCAAAGTGCGATTCCGCGCGGTTTTGCCGCGTCGGAACCGCTGCATTGCCGAAGCGATAAGCGCCGCCGCCACTTTCTGCCCAAGAAAAAATCAAAACCCACCCCCGTACCACCGGATGCCAACAGCCAGACGTTGACCTCCGGGGTATTTGGTGTGCCATCTTACCGAAGAAACATACCCATGCTGCCGCCCGGCGGCGCATCACAAACACCAGAACAAATGGGGACGACGATGCTGGACCACGAACTGCGAACCATGATCGACGAGGTGAAGGACGGCCGCATGGACCGTCGCGGCTTCGTTCAACGGATGCTGGCGTTCGGTCTCACCGCGCCGATGGCGACGCAGATTCTGGCGGTCGGTGGCGTCGCCATGGCTGAGAGCCCCTCGGCCTACAAGCCGACCAAGCGCGGCGGCGGCGGCGCGCTGAAACTGTTGTGGTGGCAGGGACCGACGCTGCTCAACCCGCATTTTGCCACCGGCACCAAGGACCAGGACGGCTCGCGCCTGTTCTACGAGCCGCTCGCCTGCTGGGATCCGGACGGCAATATGAAGCTGGTTCTGGCCGCCGAGATTCCCTCGCTGCAGAACGGTGGCCTGGCCGCCGATGGCATGTCCGTGACGTGGAAGCTCAAGCCCGGCGTCAAATGGCACGACGGCAAACCGTTCAACGCAGATGACGTGGTGTTCAACTGGGAATACGCCCGCGATCCCGCCACCGCGACCGTGACCATCGGCGTCCACCGCAACATCACCGTCGAGAAGATCGACGACCTCACGGTCAAGATCACCTTCACGAAGCCGACGCCGTTCTGGGCCGACGCCTTTGTCGGCGCGCCCGGCAGCATCATCCCGAAACATCTGTTCGCGGAATACAAGGGCGCCAAGTCCCGTGAGGCGCCGAACAACCTCGCGCCCGTCGGCACCGGCCCTTACAAATTCGTCGAGTTCAAGCCGGGCGACATCATCCGCGGCGAGCTCAATCCCGACTACCACATGCCGAACCGCCCCTATTTCGACACGCTCGAGATGAAGGGCGGCGGCGACGCGGTTTCGGCCGCGCGCGCCGTCATCCAGACCGGCGAATATGATTTCGGCTGGAACATCCAGGTCGAGGACGACATCCTGCTGCGGCTGGAAAAGGGCGGCAAGGGCAAGACCATCTATGCCGTCGGCGGCGACACCGAATTCATCGCGCTGAACTTCACCGATCCCAATACCGAGATCGACGGCGAACGCTCCTCGATCAAGACCAAGCATCCGCTGCTGTCCGACCCGGCGGTGCGCAAGGCGCTCGCCATGCTGGTCGACCGCGAGGCCGTCAAGAAGGTGATCTACGGCCGCGCCGGACGCGTCACGTCCAACTTCCTCAACGGCCCTGAGAAGTTTGTTTCCAAAAACACCACTTGGGAATTCAGCGTCGAGAAGGCGTCCAAGCTGCTCGAGGATGCAGGCTGGAAAGCGGGGGCGGACGGCATCCGCGAAAAGGACGGCAAGAAGCTGAAGCTGCTGTACCAGACCGCGATCAACGGCCCGCGGCAGAAGACCCAGGCCATCGTCAAGCAGGCCTGCCAGAAGGCCGGCATCGATGTCGAGCTGAAATCGGTGGTCGCTTCGGTGTTCTTCTCCTCCGATGTCGCCAACCCCGACACCTACGCCAAATTCTACGCCGACCTCGAAATGTTCCAGATCCCGATGAGTCAGCCGGATCCTTCCCAACTGATGCGCCGCTTTCATTCGCGAAATGTCGCTACGAAAGAGAACAAATGGCAGGGCGTCAATTTCCCGCGCTGGGTCAACAAGGATTTCGACGCGGCGGTCGATGCGGCCGAGGGCGAAACGGATGCGGTCAAGCGGGCCGCGCTCTACATCAAGGCCAACGAAATCATGATGCAGGATGTCGTCTTCATCCCGGTGATGCACCGCCTGAAAGTGGAAGCCTGCGCCAACACCTTGCGTCCGGTAGTCAGCGGCTGGGCCAACGAGACCGACAATCTGTTCGACTGGTACCGGGAGGCGACGGGCTGATCGCTGACGGGATTTTTCCCTCATGAGCCAGTATGTGCTGCGTCGTCTGCTGATCGCGGTGCCGAGCCTGCTCGGCATCTCGCTGGTGCTGTTCATCGTGCTGGCGCTGGCGCCCGGCGATCCCTTCAGCGAACTCGCGACCAATCCGAACGTGCCGCCCGAAGTCGCCGCCTCGCTTCGCGCCAAGTTCGGCCTCGACGACCCGATCTACCTGCGTTACCTGCACTGGATCACGGCCATGCTGCACGGCGACTGGGGATTTTCCTTTGTCAGCCGGATGAACGTCGACACGCTGATCCTGCAGCGCCTGCCGGCGACGCTCTATATCATCGGCTCGGCGCAAATATTGGCGCTGTGCATCGCGATCCCGGTCGGCGTCTTCGCCGCGACCCGGCCCTACTCGATCTTCGACCAGGTCGCCAACACGCTCGCCTTCATCGGCTTTTCGCTGCCGACCTTCTTCACCGGCCTGCTGTTCATTTTGCTGTTTTCGATCACGCTCGACTGGCTGCCGTTCGTCTACACGTCAGACATCAAGGCGACCGGATTCCGCTGGGTGGTCGAACAGGTTCGGCAGGCCATCATGCCGGTGATGGTGCTCGGTTTGTTTCAGGCGGCCTCAATGACCCGCTTCGTGCGTTCGGCGATGCTGGACGTGATCCGTCTGGATTACGTCACCACGGCCCGCGCCAAAGGCCTCGGGCAGCCCCGGGTGATCATCAAGCATGCGATGCGCAACGCGCTGATCCCGGTGGTCACGCTGGTGGCGCTGCAGATGCCGGCGGTGTTCGGCGGCGCCATCGTCACCGAGCAGATCTTCCGCATTCCGGGCATCGGCTCGCTCTTGATCTCCTCCATCCTCTCCAACGACACGCCGGTGGTGATGGCGGTGACTTTCGTCTTCGCCTGTCTCGTCGTGCTTTTCAATCTCATCGCGGATGTACTTTATGGCTGGCTTGACCCTCGCATCTCCCTCCGCTGAGCGGCGGCCGGCCTGGTCGCCCTGGCGCGAGACCTGGCGGCGCTATCGCCGGCATAAGATGGCCGTGGTCAGCGCGGTGCTGCTGCTGGTCCTGATGCTGGCCGTCGTGTTCGGCCCCTTCGTCTGGCGCGTCAGCATCAATGACATCGACTTCAACGCCCGCCTCGAAGGCCCCTCGCTGGCCCACCCCTTCGGCACCGACGATCTCGGCCAGGACATCCTCGCCCGCATGATCTATGGCGGGCGCATCTCGCTCGCGGTTGGCCTCGCCGCGATGGCCGTCGCCGTCATCATCGGCACGCTGATCGGTGCGCTCGCCGGCATGTCGCGCGGCGCGCTCGGGCATGGCCTGATGTGGCTGACCGATCTGTTCCTCTCGCTGCCGCAACTGCCGCTGCTGCTGCTGCTGATCTACCTGTTTCGCGACGGGCTGAAGGCGGTGTTCGGGCCCGAGGGCGGCATCTTCATCCTGATCGTGCTCGTGATCGGCGGCCTGCGCTGGATGCCGGTGGCTCGCCTGGTGCGTGCCCAATTCCTCTCGCTGCGCGAAAAGGAATTTGTCGAGGCCGCCCGCGCGCTCGGCGCCAGTCCGCTGCGGCAGGTGGTGCGCCATATCCTGCCCAACGCGCTGGGGCCGGTGATCATCGCCGGCACCATCGACGTCGCGGCTGCCATCATCGCGGAGTCGACCCTGTCGTTCCTCGGCCTCGGCTTCCCGCCCGACACCCCGACCTGGGGCCGGCTGTTGTTCGACGCCAAGGACTTTCTCGACATCGCCGCGCATTGGGCGCTTTTTCCGGGCGGCGCGATCTTCGTCGCCGTCGTCGCCATCAATTTCATCGGCGACGGCATGCGCGACGCGCTCGATGCGCGGCGGGTGATCTGATATGGCGCCGCTGCTCGAGATCAAGGGCCTGAAGACCCACTTCTCCACCGACGACGGCATGCTGCAGGCGGTCGACGGCGTCGATATCTCGCTCAACAAGGGCGAGACGCTGTGCGTGGTCGGGGAATCCGGCTGCGGCAAGACCGTCACGGCGATGTCGATCCTGAAACTGATCGCGATGCCGCCCGGCCGCATCGTCGCAGGCGAAATCCTGTTCGAGGGCCGCGACCTGGTGCCGCTCAGCAGCCACGAACTGGACGATATCAGGGCCAAGCAGATCGGGTTCATTTTCCAGGAGCCGATGACGTCGCTCAACCCGGTGCTTTCGGTCGGCGAGCAGGTCGCCGAAGTCCTGCGTCGCCATGAGGGCCTCTCGCACAAGGAGGCACTTGCCCGCACCGTGGAGATGTTCAAGCTGGTGCAGATTCCGAATGCCGCCGGCCGCGTGCACGATTATCCACACCAGTTCTCCGGCGGCATGCGCCAGCGCGTCATGATCGCGATGGCGCTGGCCTGCAAGCCAAAGCTCGTGATCGCCGACGAACCGACCACCGCGCTCGACGTCACCATCCAGGCGCAGATCCTCGATCTCTTGCAGGACATGAAGGATCGCTTCGGCATGGCGGTGATGCTGATCACGCATGCGATGGGCGTGGTGGCGGAGACCGCGCAGCGCGTCGTCGTCATGTATGCCGGCAAGGTGGTCGAAGAGGCCGATGTCGACAGCCTGTTCGCAAACCCGAGCCATCCTTACACGCAGGGCCTGATCCGTTCGATCCCGCGCATCGACCTCGACAGCGCGCAGAAGACCCGGCTGGAAGCGATCGGCGGCTCGGTGCCGATCCTGATCAACCCCGCGCCCGGCTGCCGCTTCGCGCCGCGCTGCCGATTTGCCTTCGCGCGCTGCGCGGAAGAAGAACCGCTGCTGCGCGAGGTCGCACCGGGCCATCGCATGGCCTGCCACCTCGGCGAGACGCAGGGAGCGCACGCATGAGCGAACCCCTGCTGAAGGTTACCGGGCTGAAGAAGCATTTTGCCGTCAAGGGCGGCTTGCTGTCACGCGAGGTCGGACGCGTGCACGCCGTCGACGGCGTGTCGTTTGCGGTCGATCGCGGCGAGACGCTCGGGCTGGTCGGCGAGTCCGGATGCGGAAAGTCCACCACGGCGCGCTGCGTGCTGCGGCTGGTCGAACCCAGCGACGGCGAGATCATGTTTGACGGCCGCGACATGCTTGGCCTGTCCGGCGGCGACCTGCGCGCCATGCGGCGCGACATGCAGATCGTGTTTCAGGACCCGTTCGCCTCGCTCAATCCGCGCATGACCGTCGGCGCGATCCTCGGCGAAGCCTTTACCATCCACGCGCTCACTTCTTCAGCAAGCGAGCGCGATGATCGCGTGGCGAGCCTGCTGGTCAAGGTCGGGCTCAAGGCCGAGCACATGCGCCGCTATCCGCATGAGTTCTCGGGCGGCCAACGCCAGCGCATCGTGATCGCGCGCGCGCTCGCGGTGGAACCGAAATTCATCGTGTGCGACGAGCCGGTCTCCGCGCTCGACGTGTCGATCCAGGCGCAGGTCATCAATCTGCTGGAAGATTTGCAGGCCGAACTGAACCTGACCTATCTGTTCGTCGCCCACGACCTCTCGGTGGTCGAGCATATCTCCGACCGCGTGGCGGTGATGTATCTCGGGCGCATCGTCGAACTCGCCAGCGCGAGCGACCTGTATCGTCGCCCGCAGCATCCCTACACCCAGGCGCTGCTATCGGCCGTGCCGGTGCCGGACCCGAGGGCGAAGCGCAAGCGTATCCGCCTGCAGGGCGACGTGCCGAGCCCGATGAACCCGCCGCGCGGCTGTCACTTCCACACCCGCTGCCCGATCGCCGAGCCGCGCTGCCGTGAAACCGCGCCCGAGTTGAAACAAGGCAGCGACGGACATTTCGTGGCGTGTCATCTGGCGTGAAACGCGGCACATTCCGCGTAGACCATCGCCGCATGCCGGGCGACACGGCGTCGTGAAATAAGGCATCAAATACGGCGGCCCCGCCGCGGCTGCGGTTAAACCGTTCTTGCCGGGGCGGGGCCGAAATTGGATCGTCGCATTATCTCGCGTGAACGCCGTTTTTGCGAATGATGTCAGAGAGCTGGGACAGCAGCTCCCGGAGCCGGGCGTTCTCTTCGATCAGCGAGTGGGCTTCGTCGGTCGGTTCGTGGCGGCGAAGGGCGGGCTCGTCGCCCCGCAGGGCATTCTCAAGCAGTGAAAAAGCGTCGTCGGTCGGTTCCTGTACCCAAAATGAGGGTTCTGCGCGTCGGTCTCGCTTATTTAGCTGCGGATGGTCTACTCGCATGATGATACTCCAATTTTGAAATGCGTAACGAGCCCCCAGTCGCGTTGTCGCGCGCGGAGAATGGGGTGAGTCGGCGGGCAATTTTGCGACTAAAATTGGAAGCGTGCGGCAGCGACCCCGGCGCCAAAGCGGCGTGATTGCGGCAAACCTTGAGAAATCCTTGATCGGCGCCACAGCCCGCGCGTGCGCTTTGTGGCGCTTTCGAGTGAAGCGTGCCGCTGAGCAGGCGTCCCTTCGCGTCAGGAAAACGCGTCAAAACAACAATCTAGACCCGGTTACGATTCCAGCGAGGGCGCTAGAGAAACGTGGCCAGCTGGTAAAGTGCGTAAAGAACCTCAAGCCCCATGAGAAGGAGCGCTGCGATCATCAAATAATAGCCAACGTGCATGCCGGATCTGAAACCAATGCCTCTTGCGGCCTGCGCCGAACTGACGGCAGGCCGTAAACCAAACTCGGTACGCGCCGAAAAGGCCAAAGCCTCCGGCGAACGATGCGTCGGTAACTGAAAATGAAAAGGCCTCCGCCGCCGCGGAAGTGATGCCTTTGTCGCGAGCCCCTTCTTGAACGGAGGTCTCTGCTCGACGCAGCTCGTCCTGCTCACACACCGTGGAAAATCTTGATTCCCCACAGAACGATGACGATGGCCAGTACCAGCGTAGCCGCCGTCAGTACACTTTCTAAGGAAGCGACTCTCATACTCACTCTCCGCTTCCCAGCCCCGCCAACGGTCTAGGCGATTCGTTGATTCACAGGCAATCGCATGATCACAATGCTTTGAACGTTGCCTCGGGGTTGTGTTTTACGGGTCACACATCTGGGGTTGGCGGCGCATCGCTGGGCCCATGACGGCATGACCGCGCCACGATTGGCGCGGAACACACCGGTTTGTCGACGGCTTCTGTGGCGAAGAATCTACTCGCCAGCGCTTGCCGGCGCGTAGGAGCGGGCCGGTACCGCGGCCATCCGCCGCTGTTCGGCGTGCGCGGCCAGCCGGTCGTACTCTTCCGCCACCTTGAGCAGCCGCCCCTGGTCCTTGACGGCATTCGCGGCTAATGCCCGCGTCTGTTCTGCGCGCTTGCGCCAATGATCCGCATTGGTCAGGAAATCCGTCATCGATACGCCCCTAAATAACTTTGCACGCTCCCCAGCCGCGCGGACGCCAGAATGGTTCGCGATACGTCAAAAATTTGGCCCAATTCGATCTGCCGTGTGACTCCCGCGGTGTGTGACCTTTTGGCCGAGCCTCACCTCGGTTTCTTTTCCGACGCAAATTTGCCGTCGACTCAATGGAGGAATGTTCTCCGAACCAACGCCCGGGCCACCTTGTGAACAGGAATGTGTCATGAGTATCGAATACAAGCCGCACGACAGCCAGGCCCGCCGTGATACGCATCGTAATGTCGAACAGGCAGACAACGTCGTGCAGCTGCGTGAAGACAACAGCGCGCGCGAAACCATCCTGGCGCCGCCGCCGGTCGACGAACTTCTCATTGCCCTGTCGCCCCTGCTCGACGAAGTCGACGGACTTCGCGACGACGAAGCGCCGCAGGCAGCCGACAACATTCCGGTGCTGCTCGAAGAAAACGCGAGGCTTCGCAAGCTCGCCGTCAAGCTGTCTAATCTGCTCGGCGATCTTCCCGAGCGGAGCGCCTGAGATTTTCAGCCGTTATAGGCGAACAGCTCGATCGGATCGTTGAAGCCGCGGACCGGATATTCGCCGACGCGCTCGAGCGCAAACTCGCTGCCGACGGAGTCGGCGAAGGCGCGGGACAGCAGCACCGGTTTTCCCAACTGCTTGGTGAGCGCCTCGAGGCGCGACGCCATGTTGACGGCTGGACCGATCACCGTGAAATCGAGCCGGGCGCGCGATCCGATATTGCCGTACATGACGTCGCCGACATGGACGCCGATGCCGTAATTCAGCGGTGCGCGGCCGGTGTCGCCGTTGCTTTCGTTCAGCGCCGTCATGGCCTGACGGGCCTCCGTCACGGCACGCAGCAGGTTCGCACAAGCCTGCGGTTCGCTGAGCGGAAAAATCGCGAGCAGGCCGTCGCCAATGAATTTCAGGATTTCGCCGCCGTGCCGCGCGATCGGCTCCGACATCGCATCGAAATAGCCGTTGAGGAGATCGATGACGTCGTCGCGCGGCCAGTTGTCGGAAATCGCGGTGAAGCCGCGCAGGTCACAGATCATGATGGCGGCGCGCACCGTCGTGCCGCTGCCGCGCCGGGTGGCGCCGGCCAGGATAAGTTCGCTGGCATGGGAGCCGACATAGGTTTCGAGCAGCGTTCGCGCCAACCGGTTCTTCATGCGGATTTCGCTGACCAGCGCGAGAACCGGCAACAGGTTTGACAGCGTGGCGATATGCTCCTCCTCGAAACCGCCGGGCCGGTCGGTCGCGAAGGTGACGAGATGACGCTTGCCGAGGGTGTGGTACAGCGGCCAAGCCACGTAGTCGGTCAGGCCCTTCGCCCGCATCTCGTCAAACACCGCGTGCTTGCGGCCCGTCGCAGGATCGCGTTCGAGATTCTCGCGCACCTCGGTCGCGCCCTCATGAATCTCGTTGGCTGGACTGCCGATATATTCGGAGCGCTCCCCGACGTCGTAGTCGACCCGCGCGATCTCGGCCTCGCGCATCCCGTCCTCCCACAAGATCCTCGCGCCGAGCCATTGCGGGTGATGGATCAACAGATGAAGCGACGCCCGCTTGATGGGGATACCCGCCTGCTGCAGCCGGATGCACAGTTCGGCGAAGATATTGTCGATGAAACGCTCGTCGCGCGTGCCATTGGTCAGCCAGTGCACGAGGTCGTTGTCACGATGCGCAGCGTCGGCATCGAGGGTGGGCGCATCCATTCTTGAAGCTCCTGGGCCGTGACCTCGATCATGACGCGATTTGACGACATCACATCATGATCTCATGTCTTTGTTTGAGCCTGATCTTTTCGGAAAACCGGGCTCCACTTTTCCGGATCATACTCTCAACCGACGGTACAGGGTTATGTTGTATCCCTGCCCGGCGGCGTCAATGGCAGCAACCCATCGCTCAAATTGTCATCAGGACGGGCTGCCGTTTCCGACCAGCACGAACGGCGCCCAGGCGCTGGGATGGGCGTTCGCGCCCCCCTTGGCCGCAAGCGCCGCGATCGAGCGGCGCAGCGCCTCGGCCGGACCGATACCGGATTGTGACGCCATGGCGCCGATGGCCCCGGTAGTAATGTAGACCGCGGCGTCCGAATTGACCGGCCAATGCGACACCAGCAGCGCGCGCGAACCGGCATAGAAGAACGCCCGTGCGAGGCCGGAAAAGGCTTCGGAGTTCGCCGCATCGCCGCCGGCCGTGTTGCAGGCCGACAGCACCACCCAGTCGGCATTGAGCTTGAGCTGCGAAATCTCAGATGAAGAGAGATAGCCGTCATCGGCGGGCGTAGCGGCGGCCGGCGGCGTCATCACCAGCCCAGGCTCGATCGAGCCGCGCACCTGCCCCGACAGCGCCCCATGCGTCGCAAAATGAAGCATGCGGTATTGATTGAGACGGCCGCTGTCGCTCAGCGATTTGATGGTGGTTTCGCTCGCGTCCTTGCCGAGATAGACATCGCCCCTGGCTGGCGTAAAACTATTAGAGACCATGCACAATTCGAGGGCGGTTTCAGGCAATGGCGCGAGATGCTTGAGCTGCTCGATATCGGCGGTGCCGCCCGTAAGCCTCTCGATCGAACGCCGCCCGCGCTGGACAACTTCGCTCATTCGCGGCTCCGCACTTCCACCACAGCTCTGACGAAGCCGGGCCTGCGCAGCGCGCTCGGTATCGAACGTGCTTTTGGCATTTCCGCTCAACAGCGGATTGCCAAAGCCTGCGAACGGCTTCGGCGCCTTGCTGCGCTGTGCGACCTGACGCAGCGCCTTGAGGCTGGAAACCGATGGCAGCACGGTCGTCGCAAAACGTTTGACCAGCCACGGCGCCTTGGTGAGATCGCCCTCTGGCGCAGGCTTTTCAGTCAGCAGAACCTGGAACGGCAGCGTGGCCAGCGGGCCCGATGGGACGAGGATCAATTCCTTGCCGTCGATCTCCTTCTCGACCGGCGCGAGCAGCGCCTGATAGAGGCCGGACGCCCGCTCCAGATCGAACGGCAATGGATCGGCGCCGGAAGGCGCACGGTCGCGGCCGAGTTTTTCGGCGCAGGCGCGATCCCGGTCCAACCACGCCTCCCCATCGAGGCCGCAGCGCAGAATGTTGACCGTCTCCGCCAGTTGCTTGGCGCCGATCGGTGCGGCGTGCCAGCGGACGTCAGTGCGCGTGATCGTCCAGACAAAGGTGAAGCGCGCCGTCGTCGTAAACAGCAGCAGCGCCTCATTCGGGCCTAGCCGCTTCTGAGCCTCTTCAATCGAAACCGGGTTCCTGGTGACGAGCCCGGCATAGTCGGGAAATTGCGTCGCGATCGAACGATCGAGCTCGCCGATCCGGTTTGCGATATCGGACGCCTTTGTCCGAAGCGCCTGCTCCGTGGGCGGATTGCGCGCGGCATTCGACTGCGACATCAAAGCGATGAGTTGCTTGTCGACGGCCAGCGCCTGCTCGCCAAGATCCTGCCGCGCGCGAACGCGCGCCGGCAGATCGCCGCTACCGGCAGCAACCCGCGCCGACATCCCCGCTATCGCCTTTGCCGCCTGTTCGTCGCCGGTCCATTGCGCGGCCTCGAACGCGCGCGCCCGCAACGCAGCGGCATTCCGGCTATCGGACTCCGCGAGCTGAAAGGCAGCGACGATCGATCCCGGGAATGGGTTGGTCGCGCCGTAGGCCTTGAGATCGGCCGACTGTCCCTCGCCGGCCTCCGCGCTGCCGCGGCCGAGCAGAATGGCCGACGCCCGGACGAACGCATCATACGCCGGCTGCCATTCCTTCGAATCCAGATAGTGGGCGCCGAGATTATTCAAGCTGTTGGCGACGTCCGGATGCGCTTCGCCAAGCGCGCTCAGGCGAACCTCCAATGCGCGTTTCAGCAACGGTTCGGCTTCGCCGGCCCTCCCGGTGCTGTCCAGCACAACGGCCAGATTATTGAGGCTGCTCGCCACCATCGGGTGAAGCTTGCCGAGCGCCTGCTCGCGGATGGCCAGCGAGCGGCGCGCCAGGCTTTCCGCTTCGCTGGCGCGGTTATCGTCGCCGATCAACACCACGAGATTGTCGAGCGAGACCGCGACATCGAGGTGGTTCGGACCGAGGCTTTTTTCGCGAATGGCCAGCGATTTGCGAAACAGCGCCTCCGCTTCCTTCTTGCGGTCCGCGCGAGCACTTGCGTCGGCGAGATTGTTCAGGGCGATCGCGATATTCGGGTGATCCGGCCCGAATGCCTTTTCCTGGATCGTCAGCGCGCGAAGCAGCAGGCCTTCGGCTTCCGTGATCCGGCCTTGGCGCGTGAACACGAGCGCGAGGTTGTTGAGGCTGGCGGCGACATCGGCATGATCGGGTCCAAGCGCTTTTTCCCGGATGGCCAGCGTGCGCCGCGACAACTGCTCGGCCTCCTGCAGCTTCCCCTGCTGGCGTCGCAGTTCTCCAAGATTGTTCAGCGTGGCCGCGACATAGACGCTGTCGCGGCCATGTTGTTTTTCCTGCAGGCCGAGCGCTTCCAGAAACCGCTCCTCGGCGAGTTGCAGCCGGCCTTGCGTCCGGTGGATCTCCGCGATGTTGCTGAGGGCGACCGGGATCATCATATCCGCCTGCCCCGGCGACTTCCTGAAAGCGTCCAGCGCGCGGCTGTAGATGTCGAGCGCCTCTTCCTCCCGCAGCTGGCGGTGACGGAGATTGCCGAGCGGCATGCGCGCCAGCGCCGTGGTCAGGTGGTCGGGACCGAGGGCTTTTTCATCGATGGCGATCGCGCGCAGCATATCGCGTTCGGCGTCCTTCAACCGGTTCTGGCCGAGCGCGATCTGGCCGAGCGTGGCGAGAACAGCGGCAACGTCGGGGTGATCGGCGCCGAGCGTCTTCTCGCGGATCGCAAGCGCCCGTCGCAGAACCTTTTCGGCTTCAGTGGCTTCGCCCTGGGCCTGCAGCGCCTGGCCAAGGACGATGAGGGTCATGGCCGTCAAGGGCGATTGCGGACCGGATGCGCGCTCGGCATCCGTCGCCAGCTTGCGCGCCAGGCCGACGGCTTCGCCGTAGCGCCCCTCCTGCGCCAGCCCCGTGATGCGGCGCATCAGCGTCAGCATGTCCTGCGAATTGGACTGCCCGAGAGACGTAGCGACGCTCGCAAGCAGGGTCGTCACGATGAGCCCCACCGCAAATACCCGCCGAAATACCCGCATTTTGCCGTCGCTCCGATACGCCATCACGCGGCCTGCTATCGCGGCGCTATGGGGCGGCAACAAGGCGACAGTCCGGCTCTGGCGCCGGCGACGACGCGGCCTATATCAGCACTGTCATACCTCATTCATGCGTTTGGCCCTTGCTGAAATCCGCTGCGATCTTCCTGGCATTGATGCTTTTCCCGATCGGCCTGTCCGCTGGGCGCTACTGGCTGGGGGAATCCCGGGGCAACTGGCAGACGGCCGACCGTTCCAGCGCGGGCCTGTTGCCGCTGCCGTCGCAGCATACAGAGGCGATCATCCGGGTGTACGGCGCGCGCACGGTGCGATGGAAGGCGATATTCGCCATCCACACCTGGATCGTCGTCAAGGAAGCCAACGCTTCGACGTATACGCGTTATGATTATACCGCCTGGGGCGAACCCATTCGCACCAATGGGTTTGCAGCCGACGCGCGCTGGTTTGGCGCCGTCCCCGAGACCATCGCCGCCGTCGACGGTCCGGAAGCGAACCGTCTGATTCCAAAGATCCGCCATGTCGTCGAGAACTACAAGTTCCGCGCCTACGGCGACTACAACGCGTGGCCGGGGCCGAACTCCAATACGTTTGTGCAGGCCGTGCTGGATGCGGTTCCCGAACTCAAGACCGTGCTGCCGCCGACCGCGATCGGCAAGGACTTTCCCTATCGCGGCGAGTGGTTCGGCCTGACGCCGTCAGGCACCGGCGCCTACGCTTCTGCGGGAGGCTACCTCGGCCTTACCATCGGATGGGTCGAAGGCCTGGAGATCAATTTCCTGGGCGCGGTGCTGGGGCTCGACATTCGTCGCCCCGCGCTGAAACTTCCGGGCATCGGCCGGTTGGGATTGACGGCCGGAATCTGACCGGCTGCCCCGCGGGCGATGGCCTTTCCCCGGCCGACCGGGAGCCCTAATCTGCGCGCCAAGAAAATTCGGGTGGAAATCAATGGCGACGATCAAGACAGTCGAGAGCGGGCTTTTTCGCATCCCGCTGACAGTCACCCTCTCCGACAGCACGCATGGCGAAATCGCGGCCTTTGAACTGGTGACATGCCGCATTCGCGATGCCGACGGGGCGGAAGGCACCGGCTACACCTACACCGTGGGCCGCAATGGCGGTGCGATCGCCGATATCCTCCGGCGCGAGATCCCCGAGCTGATCGAAGGCCGGGAGGCCGACGACACCGAGGCGATCTGGAACCATGTGTGGTGGGCCCTGCATTATGGCGGGCGCGGCGGGCCGCCGGTGCTGGCGCTCTCGGCGCTCGATATCGCCTTGTGGGACCTGAAGGCGCGGCGCGCCAATCTCCCGCTGTTTCGTCTGCTCGGCGGCTTCAACGCCCGCGTACCCTGCTATGCCGGCGGCATCGACCTCGATCTTTCCGTCGAGGCATTGCTGAGGCAAACCGACGACAATCTCGCCAAGGGCTTTCGCGCCATCAAGATGAAGGTGGGCCGGCCGGATCTCGCCGCCGACGTCGCGCGGGTGCAGGCGATGCGGAAACATCTCGGCGACGGCTTTCCGCTGATGGCCGATGCCAACATGAAATGGACGGTCGAGGAAGCCATCCGCGCCGCGCGCGCCCTGCAGCCGTTCGACCTCACCTGGCTGGAAGAGCCGATCATTCCCGACGACATCGCCGGCCATGTCCGCATCATGGCGGCCGGCGGCGTGCCGATCGCGGCCGGTGAGAATTTACGCACGCTGTGGGAATTCAAGAACTACATCGCGGCCGGCGCGGTGTCCTATCCGGAGCCCGACGTTACCGATTGCGGCGGCGTCACCGGCTTCATGAAGGTCGCGCGGCTCGCCGAAGCCTTCAACCTGCCGGTCACCAGCCACGGCGCGCACGACATCACGGTTCACCTGCTCGCTGCCTGCTCCAACCGTTCCTACCTCGAGGCGCACGGCTTTGGGCTGGATCGCTATATCGAGCACCCGCTCGTGCTCGATCAGGGCATGGCGCTGGCGCCGCTGCGGCCCGGGCATGGGATTACCTTCGACTGGAACGGACTGGCGCGGCTCGCGCGATAAAGCTAGCGGGCGCGTCACCACTGTGTTCCGATCTCAACAAGGCATCGCAGCGAACTGGAAAAATGTCTCTCGGCCGCAACACTGTCGCTGTTCCTGCGCTGGAACAGAAATTATGACTCCAGTATCCCGGCCGCGTGGCGCAGTATCTTCGCATTGCCGGCGGATCGGACGTTTCATAACCAACCAGTTGATCCCTAAGAGGCCGCGGTGCGAAAATGCCTGCGGCCTCTTTCTCCCGCTTTCATTGCAAGAATAGGAATTTCGAATGCCCTATTCGATTTTTGCCCGCGACGGCACCAGCCGCATCGTCCTGAAGCGAACAAGCCGCGAGGCCGCCGAAAAGAAGGCCCGCGAACTGGCCGAGCTGGGCTGGTTCGAAGTCCAGATCGCAGAGGAAGCGCTAATGGAAGAAGCGCCGCGCGCAGCGAACAGGTTTTGCACCGGCGATGCCGACGGCGCTGCACGCCTCTGATCTCGCCGCTACTTGGCCCCGGCCTTCTCCAGGATCGCAACCATGTCGCGGTAGCCGCGGCTGCGCGCGAGCGCGAGCGGCGTCGCGCCGTTGCCATCGGGAATATTGACGTTGGCGCCGGCCTCGACCAGCGCACGCAGGGTTTCGGTGTGGTTGCCGCCGCCGTCGCCGAGCACGATCGATTCGATCAGCGCGGTCCATTTCAGATTGTTGACGTGATCGAGCGGCGCACCGGCGGCGATCAGCGTCCGCACGATCTCGGCGTGGCCGAGATGCGCCGCCGCGATCAGCGCCGTGCCATCGTAGACGCTGGTGACCGCCTTCGGGTTACCGCCGCCTTCCAGCGCGATCTTGAGCATCGGCACGTCATTGGCGACCGCGGCGATGGTGATGATGTCATAGCGGTCGATTTCGAGCTGGTTCGGATCGGCGCCGAGCCGCATCAGCGCGCGCGCCGCTTCGTGCCGCTTTTGGTAGACCGCGACATGCAGGGGCGTGCGACGACGCGCATCAACCGCCTCCTTGTTGTCGCCGACCGCGATCCGCGCTTCGATATCGGCGACATCGCCCCGGGCCGCGGCGGCATGCAGCCCGCCATAGGCGCGCAGTTCGGCCTCAAGCGGGGCGACCTGCGCCGATGCGGGCGCCATGGTCAGGGGCACAGCCACAAGTGCCGCGATGGCATGCATCGGAAAAACGCCAGGCCACCGCCATGAGCCGCGGGAACCCGGCGGTTTGGCCTTGCGTTCGATACGCGCGCGCAAGGAAGCCTCAAGCGTTTGGCCCGGCGGTTGAATGGACGGCGTTTTCCAGAACGGGTCGGATGAGAGGCACATGGGGTTCATTTCACCTTTAGAGGAAGCCCTGCCACCGCCAGCGTCACTTCGTCGGCCACGGCGGCGATCCACTGGTTGAGAATACCCGCGGCGTCGCGAAATTCTCGCGCCAACGCATTCTCCGGCACGATGCCGGCGCCGACCTCGTTGGTGACCAGGATCACCGGATCGGTCTGCGCGGGAAGCGCTGCAACCAGCGCGCGGCCGGCGGCCTGCCAGTCGTGGCCGCCCAGCATCACGTTGGTCAGCCACAACGTCAGGCAATCGACCAGGCGCGGCCCCTGCCCGTCGGTTACCGCCAGCGCGCCGGTCAGATCGAGCGGCTCGGCATGGGTGCGCCAGTTGTCTCCGCGCCGCGCCTGATGCGCCGCGATCCGTGCCGCCATTTCGCCATCGCGCGCCTCGGCCGTGGCGATGTAGATAGCGCGGGGTGCAAAGCTGAGTGCGCGCGCCTCGGCGATCGCGCTCTTGCCCGAACGCGCGCCGCCCGTCACGAGAACTGTTCTGCCCATGGCCCCTCTTGTTCTTCTCGAAGCAGAAACCATTGACGCCTGAAAGACAACAGCCGCCTGACGGGTGATCCTATCGCTGCAGACGCCGCCAGCCGATCACAACGCCACTCAGCGAGACGATCAATCCCAGCAGCGAAAGCAACCACACCACGGCATCCCATGCCGGGCGGTAGCCAAGCAGCAGCGCGAAATCAAGACTGTGCAGCGCATTGAACAGCCAGCGGTAGGTCCGGCGGCTGTCGTCGGTGCGCCCCAGAATATCGCCGGTCACGGGATCAATATGAAACCAGCTGTGCGCGGCGTCGTCAAAACCCGCCCGCAGCACCGGCAGCTGCCGTTGCTGGTGGTGCGAATACCAGTAGGCGTCGGGCTGGTCCAGCCGCAGCCGCATCGTCATGATATCGTCTGGCATTAGTCGCCGCGCGGCTTCGAAAATCCGTTCTTCCGGCACCTGAGTTACGATGCCCGTTTCCGGATCGAGCGTGCAACGTCCGCCGTCGCGGCCGGTCAGTGCCACGAGCGGCTTGCCTCCGAGCCAGACGAAACGAGCCTCGACGGCGGCAGGTCCGTCCGGCTTCGGCCCTGACAGAAACCCGGCAGGCATGTGCGGAGCCTCGCTGCCGCCATAGCGCACCGCCATCTCGCGCGCCATTCCGCGCCCGGCAAGGAAATCGCCGGGATTGAGCGACAGCCAGCCGCTGAACATCCAGGTCACGACGAAGACACCGCCGATCAGTCCGGCAATGTGATGCCAGGCCATCCAGCCACGATACGGCGTGACCGCACCGCCTCGGTAGCGGCGACGCAACCGCAGCCGCAAAATGCCGACCCAGAACCCGGTGACGGCCGCCACCATGCAGATGCCGGAAATCCAAAGCACCACCTGTCGCCAGGTCGCGCCGTCCTTGCGCAGGATCGTCGGATAGATCCAATGCGGGATCGATCCGAGCCAGTTCCAGATCCGCTCCGTCCGCGTGGTGTCGAGCGCGATCTCGCCGGTGCGCGAGGAGACGTAGAGTTGCGTCCCGCCGGGGTCTGCGAGCGAAATCAGGTAGAGCGGCCGCAACGGGTCGAAGCGCGCGGTGACGCTCCATTGATCGCGCTCCACCGTCTCGATGATCTCAGGATTCACGGCGTTGGGATAAAGCCGGGCGGCCGCCACCGCCTGCTCGGGCGTGATGCGGTCGATGACGCGGCCATCGGCCGCCGATACGGTCTTGCGCGCGCCATCCCAGCCGAGCAACCGGTATACCGGCTCGTCGTTCAGCATCGCGAGCCGCAGATCACGTGGATAGTGCGTGAAGCCTGCGACTTCCATCGCCCGATTCGGGGTCAGTTGCATCTTGTCCCATGCGATCGGCGGCAGTGCCGCCCAGCGCTCGGCATCGGTGAACTGCGGAAACGCCACATACATCATGACGAGGCCGGAGAGGAACCATATCGCAAACAGCACGCAGGTGCCGATGCCGATCCAGCGATGGACGACATAGAGCCATCGCCGCGCCCGTCGCATGGTCCGCCGCATCGTCAGAACCTGACGTTGAGAGAGAGCTCGGCCGTGCGCGGCATGCCCAGCAGCCACTGCGTGGTGTTGCCGGATGTGGCATAGACCGTGTCGAACAGGTTGTAGACCCGCAGGGCCATGGTGGTCTTCGCATCCGGCTTCCACTGCAACCCGCCATTGACCACGGTATAGGCTGGACGCGCCAGCGTGTTGGCGTTGTCGGCGAAGGTTCGGCCGACGATCTGAACGCCGCCATTGACGGACCATTGCGGCGCGAATGCCCAGGTCAGCCAAACATTCGATACCTGCTGCGGGACATTGACGGGAACGTTGCCGGCGAAATTGACGGCAGCGCCATTCACCGACTGGACGAAGTCATCGTATTTTGCGCGCAGCCAGGCCGTGTTGGCGTCGATGCGCCAGCCATGATCGAGCACCAGCCCGATCGACGCTTCGACGCCGCGCGACGATTGCTGGCCGATCTGCTGGGTCAACGCCGGATTGCTGGGATCGCGTGCCAGCAGGTTGTTCTTCACGATGTGATAGCCAGCGAACGTCCACTCGCCGCGGCCCTGCCAGAACGATTGCTTGATCCCGACCTCGGCCTGCTTGCCGGTGGATAGCTGAAAATCCTTCTGCGTGGTCGCCAGCGTGATCAGACTGCCGACCGGATCGACCGCCGTCGAATATTGTCCGTACAGCGCGATATCCTTGACCAGATTATACACCGCGCCGGCGCGCCAGCTCGTCGCCGAGAACGACTTTTCAAAACCGTTTGCCGGCGTGATCAGGTCGGTGCGGTTGACGACCGGCTGGTCCTGGCGCACGCCGAAGACCAGCGATAGCTGATCGGTCACCGACAGCCGGTCCTCGGCGAACACGGCATACTGGCTGGTGACGGTGCTGAAGGACGGGACGGTGGGGATCGGGCTCAGAAACACGCCGGGATCGAACGAATAGGGATTGACCGACGAGGCGCCGCTATAGGGCGAGTTGTTCGTGTGGGTGAAATCGATCCGGTTGACGTCGAAACCTGCAACGAACTCGTTCTTCATCCCCAGCACATGGCCGCGAAAGGTCGCGTCCATCCGGTTGCCGATCTGCTGCTGGTTGTGAAATATCTCGATATAGGAACTGCGGTCGATCAGGCCCGTGGTCTTGTTCCAGGCGTAGCTTTCGACATTGCGCCAGTGACGCTGGCTGTTCAGGTAGTACAGCGCATTGTGGACCGTGATGCTGTCGCTGACCTGCCATTCTGTCTTCAGCTGATTCCAGCTGTCGCGGTAGCGGATGCTGCTGTCGCCGACATTGTAGTTCTTGAACCGCAGGGACTCGTCGAGCCGCCCGTTGATCAACGGCGTGCCGAAATAGCGCGACGGACTGCGATCGCCGTAATCGGTGGACAGCGTCCATGCCAGCGTCTCCGAGGCCTGCACGCGAACCGCGGCAGAGACCGCAGCGTTGGACGTCTTGTCGCGATCGACCCAACCATCCGACATGTTGCCGATGGCGGTCACGCGATAGGCGACGTCCTTGTTGATCGGGCCGCCGCTGTCGACCGCGAGTCGTTTGGTCATGTTGCTGTCGACAGACACTTCCGCCTCGTTGCGCTGGACGGTGAGTGGCATCTTCGAGATCACATTGATCGCGCCCCCGACGGCCCCCTCGCCGTACATCACCGACGCCGGCCCGCGCAGCACTTCGATGCGTTGCGCCGACCAGGTGTCGAACGGGAACGTCAGGGTGCCCGCGCCGACATAAAGCCGCGTGCCGTCGTAGAGCGTCATCACCGTCGAATTGCCGGTGAAGCCGCGGGTGTTGAAGGAGAGCCCGCCATTGCCGGGCGCGGGACTGGCGGTGAAGCCGGTCGCGTTCTGGGTGACGGCGGCGATCACGCTGTGCTGGCCGCGTTCGGCCATGGTCTCGGCGTTGATGATTTCAACGCTGGCCGGCGTCTGCAGCCGCGTCAGGTTGAGACGGCTGCCGCTGCCTGCCGTCTGGTTCAACGTCAGCGGGGGCGCGGCCGGTGCGGTCGGAACAATTGTCGATGGTGTCGCCGCCGCCGTGCGCTTCCTGCCGCCACGGGTTGAACGGCCGGCACTCGCGCTGCTGCTGGACTGGTGCGCGGTGACCGTGCGCGTCGGCGTCGTCACGACGACCGGATCGAGCGTCCGGCTCGCTTGCGGCGTGCTCTGCGTCCACGCGTCGAGCGGCCAGAGAATGGAGGAGAGAGCAATAGAATACAAAAAAAAGGTGCGTTGCGACGCACGGCGGGAGACGGAGTTCATAGTTCGACTCGCGGCTAACGTGGCACGTCACCGCGAACGAAGTCTCCCCGCAGCCCGCTTGCCGGGCCAAGGTTCGGCTACCATCAGGACACCCCGCCCAATGTGCTCGCGTGTGACCACGACCGGCGGCAGGTCTCCTGGCTCGCGGGTCGCTGCCTTCCGTCGCCTTCCCGGGTTTGATCCCAGTGGCAATTGACGAAAGGCTCGCCGCTTACAGTTGCGGGGGCAGCCGCGGAATCGAGACCTCGTTCAAAGAACCGTTGTTCAAAGAACTGCCCTCACCGCATTCCCTTTTGATCCCCGAAGGGGAACCGTCGCGGCGAGACTAAGAACAGTTGATCCGCGGAGTCAATCGTATCTGCGCGCGCATCCAACGCGAGACTGCACCGGATGCGTGTTCGATCGCGTGGGCTTGTCAGCAGGCGTCGCTTCGCCAATAAACCCGATAGCTGCAACGGAGATGCGTAAAACAATGGGCGGAGCCGGCATCATGCTGCTCGCATTGGCGACCGACGCAGTCCTCGGCTGGCCATCGGCGATCCACGCCCGGATCGGGCATCCCGTCACATGGATCGGGGCGCTGACGGCCGTGCTGGACCAGACCTTCAACCGCGCGGACGGCACCGCCGCCATGCGGCGCGGCGCTGGAATCGGTGTGGCAATTGCCATCATCACGCTTGCGGCGGGCGTGGGCTGGGCCTGTGCGGCCATGTTGCCCGGCGGATGGCCGGGCTTGGTCCTCACCGCAATTTTGGCCTGGCCGCTTGTCGCCGCGCGCTCGATGCACGACCATGTCGATGCCGTGGCGCGGCCGTTGATGTCGGGCGATCTGCCGGCGGCACGACAGGCGGTCGCCATGATCGTCGGACGCGATCCGTCGCAGCTCGATGCGGCCGGCATCGCGAGGGCTGCGACCGAGAGCCTCGCCGAAAACACCTCCGATGGAATCGTGGCACCGCTGTTCTGGGGCGCAATCCTCGGTCTTCCGGGCATTGCGGCCTACAAGGCGATCAACACGCTGGACTCCATGATCGGCCATCGCACCCCAAGGCATGAAGCTTTCGGCTGGGCGGCGGCGCGTATCGATGATGTCGCGAACCTGATTCCGGCGCGGCTGACGGGGTTGTTGTTCGCGATCGTTTCCGTTCGCCCTCGCCTGGCGCTGGCGACAATGTGGCGCGATGCGCACCATCACCGTTCACCCAACGCCGGCTGGCCGGAAGCCGCGATGGCCGGTGCACTCGGTGTTCGGCTGTCCGGCCCCCGCATCTACGGAGGTCAGCTCGCGCAGGAACCCTGGCTGAACGGCGAAGCCCCCGATCCTTCAGCCGCAGATTTGAACCGCGCCCTTGCGCTTTATCGCCGGGCCATGCTTGTGCTGGCCGCGGGGCTTGCGCTTCTCGCGCTGCTCTGACGACCCGACAGGAGGACCAAATTCGCGACCACGGCGGCGATATCGACACGGCGCAGGCGCGCGTCGGCGGTACGGACTGGATCGACCTGTCCACCGGCATCAATCGCGTGCCCTATCCGCTGCCGTCGTTGCCGCAGGAGGTGTGGACCGCGCTCCCGACCGTTGCGGCGACGGCGCGTCTGCTGACGGCCGCCGGTGGGGCCTATCAGTCGCAAGCGCCGATCCTCGCGGTCGCCGGCGCGCAGGCGGCGATCCAGATGATCCCGCGACTTTCTGCGCCGGCACGCGCGCGCATCCTGACCCCCACTTACAACGAACACAGCGCCGCGTTTCGCAACGCCGGCTGGCAGGTCGACGAGGTGGCGACGCTTGCCGCACTCGAAGGCGCCGATCTCGCGGTTGTGGTCAACCCCAACAATCCCGATGGTCGCAAGCATGCGCCGGAAGATCTGCTGCGATTGACGACGCGAGTCGAAAGGCTGGTGGTCGACGAGAGCTTCGCCGACGCCTGGCCCGATCTTTCGCTGGCTCCCAGGGCCGGACAAGGGCGGCTGGTCGTGCTGCGCTCGTTCGGAAAGTTCTACGGCCTCGCCGGCGTGCGACTGGGGTTCATCCTCGGTTCGAAAACCGACGTCGCTGCGCTTGCCGAAATAGCCGGCCCGTGGCCGGTGTCCGGCCCGGCCATCGCCGTCGGCACGGCGGCATTGTCGGATCGTTCCTGGGCCGAGGCCACCGTGGCGCGGCTGCGCGCCGATGCCGCGCACCTCGATCGCCTCGCGCAATCAGCCAACTGGAAATGTGTGGGAGGAACCGACCTGTTCCGGCTATACGACACGCCAAACGCATTGGCCGCGCGAGAAAAATTGGCCCAACACCAAATCTGGACGCGCATGTTCCCTTATTCCGATCGCTGGCTCAGGCTTGGCCTGCCCGGGCAACCGACGGAATGGGATCGGCTGGCTGCGGCGTTGCGGGACTGAACCGATGGAGTTCACCACAGCCGACTCGGAGACATTGGCGCGGATTTTCCGCTGGCGCCGCGACGTGCGTCATTTCCGGACCACACCGATTGATGAAGACGTGCTCGATCGGCTGCGTCACGCCATGGACTGCGCGCCGTCGGTCGGAAACGCCAGACCGTGGCGTGTCGTCCGCATCAACGATCCCGCCTTGCGCGCCGGCGTGCGCGCCAATTTCAATCTCTGCAATGCCGCAGCCGCCACCGACTACAAGGACGAACAGCACCGGGAATATCTGCGCTTGAAACTCGCCGGCCTCGACGCCGCGCCGGTACAGCTTGCCGTGTTTACGCTGATCGATCCGGCCGAGGGCCACGGCCTCGGCCGCCGCACGCAGCCGGAAACGCTGCGGCAGTCGACGGCGATGGCAATCCACACGCTCTGGCTCGCAGCGCGCGCCGAAAATATCGGCGTCGGCATGGTCTCGATCCTCGATCCCCGCGCGATCGAGCGCCTGCTCGACGTGCCGGAGGGCTGGGAACTATCGGCTTATCTGTGTTTGGGTCATGCCGCGTTCATGGATGATACGCCGCTGCTGCATCGCGCCGGCTGGCAGGAGAATTTTCCGACCGAATGGGACGTGCGGTGAATTGAACGCCATCCGCAACGCTGTGCAGGTGAACCGATCCCAATCGCCGCAAGCCACGGCAACTCGTCAGCGAGCCACACCCAGCAAGCCGTCGACGTCCAGATGCGCCTCGAGATGCCCGGCCAGCCGATCCAGCGTTTCCTCGACACCGGCGGCGTAGGATGTGGCGGATGGCGCCGCGCCGAGTTGCTTGAGAAACGCCTGGCGAAAGCTGTCGCCGGAGAACATGCCGTGGAGGTAGCTGCCCATCACACGGCCGTTGGCCGAGACCGCGCCTTCAGGTTCGCCTGCCACATGCGCAAATGGACGCGCGCGCGCTTCGCCTGATGTCTGGCCGATGTGGATCTCGTATCCCCTGATCGGCGCGCCGGATGCCGCGTGCGTGGCTTCGGTACGTGTCAGGCGCTTGTCCGCGGTCATGACGGTGTCGACCTTCAGCAGGCCGAGACCGACGGTGTCGCCGGCCGGGCCCTCGATTCCGTCGGGGTCGCTGATGGTTTGGCCCAGCATCTGATAGCCGCCGCAGATGCCGAGCACATGACCGCCGCGGCGGACATGTGCGGCAAGATCGATGTCCCAACCCTGCGCGCGCAGAAAATCCAGATCGCCGCGGGTTGATTTCGATCCCGGCAAAATCACCAGATCGGTATCGCCGGGAATCGCTTCGCCCTGGCGCACCATGGTGAGGCTGACGCCGGGTTCCTGCGACAGCGGATCGAGATCGTCGAAATTGGCGATCCGGGAAAACTGCAGCGCGGCGACGCGAAAGCCGCCGGCGCCGCCGCCGCGCGGCAGATCGAGCGCGTCCTCCGCCGGCAGCCGCGCCGCGTCCGGAAAGAACGGCAGCACGCCGAACCCACGCCATCTGGTTCGCTCGGCGATGAACGTGTAGCCATCGTCGAACAATCTGACATCGCCGCGGAACTTGTTGATCACGAATCCCTCGATCATCGCAGCATCCGCGGGATCGATCACCACTTGCGTCCCGACGATCTGCGCGATCACCCCGCCCCGCTCGATATCGCCCGCCAGCACCACGGGCACGTTGGCCGCCCGCGCAAAACCCATATTGGCGATGTCGCGGGGACGCAGGTTGACTTCAGCCGGACTTCCGGCGCCCTCGACGATGACAAGATCGACAGCGCGCTTCAGGCGATCAAAACTTTCCAGCACCGGCGCCATGAGTTTCGGCTTCAGCGCCGAATATTCGCGCGCCCGCACCGCCGTCAGCCGGCGTCCCTGCACGATCACCTGCGAGCCCATCTCGCTTTCCGGCTTGAGCAGGATCGGATTCATGTCGGTGTGCGGCTCGATCCCGCAGGCCAGCGCCTGCAGCGCCTGCGCGCGCCCGATCTCGCCGCCGTCCGCCGTGACCGCCGCGTTGTTGGACATGTTCTGCGGCTTGAAGGGCGCGACCTTGAGACCGCGTATTCTCGCGGCGCGGCACAGCCCTGCCACCAGCAGCGACTTGCCCACATTGGAGCCCGCGCCCTGGATCATCAGCGCGCGCATGGGATCAGAACTCGACGCCCGGCTGGGCCTTGATGCCGGACCGGAACGGATGCTTGACCAGCGTCATCTCGGTGACGAGGTCGGCAATCCCCATGAGTTCTTCCTTGGCATTGCGGCCGGTCAAAACCACGTGTGTGAGCGGCGGCTTCTCTTCCTGCAAAAAGGTCACGATCTCTGCGACGTCGAGATAGTCGTAGCGCAGCGCGATGTTGATTTCGTCGAGCAGCACCAGCCGAATGTCCGGGTTTCGGATCAGTTCCTTGGCCTTCTCCCAACCGGCCCGGGCGGCGGCAATGTCGCGGGCGCGATCCTGGGTTTCCCAGGTAAAGCCTTCGCCCATGGCGTAGAACTGGCAAAGCTGAGCGAAATGGCCGTCGATCAGACGGCGCTCGCCGGTGTCCCAGGCGCCCTTGATGAACTGCACCACGGCCGAGGGCATGCCATGGGCGATGCACCGCAGGATCATGCCGAAACCGGAAGACGACTTGCCCTTGCCGGCGCCGGTATGGACGATGATCAGGCCCTTCTCGCCCTGCTTGGTGGCCATGATCTTGTCACGCGCGACCTTCTTCTTGGCCATTCTGGCGGCATGGCGGTCGTCTTCGGTCTGCTCGGCGTCTTGGGTCATGGCACATTCTGTTGCTTGACAAGGAAGCTGATTATTCCGCATGTGAAGCAGCGTTGGTTCCTGTCTATGACAGGCGAAGAGGGAATGCGATAGGGGAAACCCCGAAGCGCAGCCGCCCCCGCGACCGTGACCGGATTAGGTCACTCCAGGCCACTGGCGATAACGCTGGGAAGGTGGAGTGACCGTTGGGGAAACCCTGAATCCGCAAGCCGGGAGACCTGCCAGCGCACTGACTGAACGGGCGGACGGGGTGTTCCGCGGCCGGTTGGATGCGCTATCCGTTCATTCGGTCGCGCCGCCTCCTGTCCTGCCCTTTCGTATGAAAGCATGGGACAAGATGATGAGCGTTTCGCTGCATGTCTGCATCACCTGCAAAGCCGGAGAAACGGTGCCCGATGGCGCGGCCTGTCCGGGCGCACGGCTGCACGCCGCGCTGATAGCGGCCGGCGCGCCCGAGGCGGTGCAGATCGTGCCGGTGGAATGTCTTTCCGCCTGCTCGCAGGGATGCTCGGTTGCACTGAGCGCGCCGGGCCGCTGGTCCTACGTCTACGGCAGGCTGTCGGAAAACGACGCACCCGAAATTCTGTCCGGCGCCGCCGCCTATGCGAACGCGCCCGACGGCCTCGTGCCCTGGCGCGAACGCCCGACAATCTTCCGCAAACAAAGCCTTGCCCGCATTCCGCCGATGGTGCTGGCATGAACGATCTCGCCAAAACACCCGTCACCGTGATCACCGGTTTTCTCGGTTCCGGAAAAACCACGCTGATCCGTCATCTGATGCGTAATCCCGGCGGCAAGCGGCTGGCGATTCTCGTCAACGAGTTCGGCACGCTCGGCGTCGACGGCGATATCCTGAAATCCTGCGCCGACGAAAACTGCCCGGTCGAGAATATCGTCGAGCTCGCCAACGGCTGTATCTGCTGCACGGTGGCCGACGATTTCATCCCGACGATCGAGGCGCTGATGGCGATGCCGCAGCGGCCCGATCACATCCTGATCGAGACCTCCGGACTGGCGCTGCCAAAACCGCTGTTGAAGGCGTTCGACTGGCCCGCGATCCGCTCGCGCATCACGGTCGACGGCGTGATCACGCTCGCCGATGCCGAAGCGGTGGCGGCAGGACGCTTTGCGCCCGACCCCGATGCGATCGCCGCGCAGCGCGCTTCCGACGACAGCATCGACCATGAGACGCCGCTGTCGGAAGTGTTCGAGGACCAGGTGGCCTGCGCCGACATCGTGCTGTTGTCGAAGGCCGATCTCGCCGGCGACGCCGGTCTGGCCGCCGCGCGTTCGATCATCTCGGCGGAATCGCCGCGCGCAGTGCCGATGCTGGCGATGACGGATGGCATCATCGATCCCCGAATCATCCTCGGTCTCAACAGCGCCGCCGAAAACGATATCGCCGCCCGCCCCTCGCATCACGACGGCGAGGACGATCACGAGCATGATGATTTCGACAGCGTCTCGGTCAGCCTGCCGGAGACGGTTGATCCGGACGTGCTGGCCGAATCCATCCGCCGGCTCGCGCGCGAACAGAATATTTTGCGCGTGAAGGGCTATGTCGCCGTCAAGGGCAAGCCGATGCGGCTGCTGGTGCAGGCCGTCGGCGAACGGGTGCGCAGCCAGTTCGATCGGCCGTGGGGCGACACGCCCCGGACGTCGCAACTCGTCGTCATTGCCGAACGCCGCCACATCGATCGCGCTGCCATCGAGGCAACGCTGGGGGTCTGACCGGGCATGCATGGCGGCTACCGCGACAGTTGCGCGCTCGACGAGACGGCGACCGCCTACGATCTCGGGCAGACGCCTGCGGATCTGGTCGCTTTGTCGTTTTCCGACAGCGATCTCGGCGCGTTCGCGGCCGGCTGGCATCGCGCCAACGGCACATTGCCGACGCTACGACTGGCCAATCTGGTCGCGCTGCGCCATCCGATGTCGGTCGACACTTACATTGACGCGACGCTTTCAGACGCCAGGGGGATCCTGATCCGCCTGATCGGCGGCGAAAGCTACTGGCCCTACGGCCTCAACCAGGTGGGCGATCTCGCGCGACAGCGGGGCATCGCCCTCGCGGTGCTGCCGGGCGACGGGCGTGAAGACATCCGGCTCGACGCATTCTCGACCCTGCCGGTCTCGACCTTGCGGCGGCTTTCCGCGCTTTGCGATGCCGGCGGCGCGGTGGCGGCGCAGGCTGCTCTCGCACAATTGGCGCTGGCCGCCGGGCTCTATGCCGGTCCGGTGCAAGGCGAAAAAATCATTCCCGATTACGGCTGGTACGATCCCGCACGTGGTGTCGTCACCGAACCGGCGTCATCCGGCGGCGCGCTGATCGTCGTAACCTTCTATCGTTCCTATCTGACCGCGGCCGATACCGGACCGGTCGATGCGCTGATCGACGCGTTCCAGTCGCGCGGGTTCGGGGCGATCGGACTGTTCGTGCCCTCGCTGAAAGCGCCCGGCGCCAGCGAATGGACACGCGACGCGCTTCGCAAACGGGCCCCCGCCGCCATCGTCAACGCCACCGCCTTCTCCGCGCGCGGCAATGACGGCACATCGCCGCTCGATGTATCAGGCTGCCCGGTGTTTCAGGTCGCGCTGTCGACGGCGCGCAAACGCGACTGGGCTGCATCGGAGCGCGGATTGTCTGCCGCCGACCTTGCCATGCATGTGGTGCTGCCAGAACTCGACGGGCGCATCTTTGCCGGCGTCACCAGCTTCAAATCGCCGGGCAAGCGCGATGCGGATCTGCAGTATTCCCGCTTCGTCCATCGCGCCGACAGCGCGCGTATCGAAGCGGTCGCCGATCGCGTGGCCGGCTGGCATCGGCTGGCTTCGACGCCGGCGCCGTCACGCAAGCTGGCGCTCGTGCTCTCGACCTATCCCGGACGTGCGGACCAGATGGCGCACGCGGTAGGGCTCGATGCGCTGGCTTCGGCTGAATCAATTTTGTCCGATCTCGCCAGCGACGGTTATTCGGTCAGCGAAGGCCTGCCGCTGACGTCGGAACTGTCATCGCAAATGCGGGCCTGGCCGGTGGATGCGTATCGCACCGCGCTTGCCCGCCTTCCCGAGCCGTTGCAAACCGCGCTGGCCGCCGCCTGGGGCGAGCCGGAAGCCGATCCCTCGGTGCGCGACGGCGCATTCCATTTCGCCGCGCTCCATCGCGGCCATGCGCTGGTTGCACTGCAGCCCGAACGCGGCGACGTGTCGTCGCGTGATGCCGACTACCATGACCTCGCGCGCACGCCGCCGCATGGCTATGTCGCTTTTTATCTCTGGCTGCGCGCGCAACAGGTCGACGCGCTGGTGCATATCGGGGCGCATGGCACGCTGGAATGGCTGCCGGGAAAATCGGTCGCCCTGTCGGAAAACTGCTGGCCGGAAGCGCTGACGGCAGGACTGCCGGTGATCTACCCCTTCATCGTCAACGACCCCGGCGAATCCGCGCAGGCCAAACGCCGGATCGGCGCCGTGACGTTGGGACATCTGCCGCCGCCGCAAATCGCCAGTGCGATCCCTGCAGGCCTGCTGCGGCTGGAGCAATTGCTCGACGAGTATTCGACGGCGGATGGACTGGACCCCGCGCGCCGCGTCCGGCTGGCCGCCACGATCCGCGCCGAGGCGCAATCCGCGGGCGTCGAGCGGGACCTTGGTCTCACCGGGACCTCAACGGCGGCCGAAGCGATCACGCGGATCGACCGCTTTGTATGCGACATCAAGGCGAGCCAGTTCGGCGATGGCCTTCATGTCTACGGGCAAGGCGCCGGCGAGCGCGAAGGCCTGCTCACAGCACTCGCCGGGCGGCTGGTCGCCGCGGGACCGTCCGGTTCACCGGCGCGTGGCCGATCGGACGTGCTGCCGACCGGACGCAACATGTTCTCGGTGGATCCGCGCGCGGTGCCGTCGCGCTCGGCCCATGCGCAAGGCGTCAAACTCGCCGAGGAATTGCTGCGCCGTCATTTGCAGGATCATGGCGACTGGCCGCGATCGCTGGTGATCGATCTCTGGGGTTCGGCGACGATGCGGACCGCGGGCGAGGAATTTGCGATGGCGCTGCATCTGGCCGGTCTCGCGCCGCGCTGGGACGCCAGGTCCGAACGGGTCAGCGGCATCGAGGTGGTGCCGATGGCATTGCTGGGACGGCCGCGCATCGACGTGACGTTGCGGGTATCCGGCCTGTTTCGCGACGTGTTTCCAAATCTGCCGCAATTGTTCGAGGCCGGCGCCATGGCGCTGGCTGGCGACGGCGAACCCGACGACGGCAATCCCTATGCGACGCTGTCGCCGCGCGTGTTCGGGCCACGACCCGGACTTTACGGTCTGGCTATGGGCGCCGCACTTGAAGACTACAGCGCCGAGGGCCGCGCCACGCTGGGCGAAGCCTGGCTCGCCGGATCGGAATGGGCGATCGACGCGCAGGGAAACAGTCACCGGGATCGCGCCGCGCTGGAAACCCGCGTGCTCGCGGCCGATGGCTTTGCCCATGTGCAGGATCTCGCCGAGAGCGATCTGCTGCTGGCATCCGACTACGCAACCCATGAAGGCGGCTTTGCCGCCGCCGTCGCGCGGCTGGGCGGCAAAGCCCCCCCACTCTATCACCTCGACACGACGCGGCCCGATGCGCCGCGATCGCGTACCCTGCCGGAAGAAATCGCCCGCGTAGTCCGCGCCCGCGCCGCCAATCCGGCCTGGGCCAGCGGCATGATGCGTCACGGCTTTCGCGGCGCCGCCGAACTCACCATGACGCTCGATAACCTCGCCGCCTTCGCGCACCTGACCCGCGACGTCCCCCACCATCTGTTCGACCTCTATTACGACGCGACCCTGGGCCGGTCTGACCTGGTGGATTTCATGGCGCGCGCGAATCCGGCGGCGCTCGCTGCGATGCGCGCGCGGTTCGCCGCGCTGCGTGAAGCCGGCCTGTGGTCGACCCGGCGCAACTCGATTGCGATGCAATTGGGAGCCGCCGATGGCTGAACCCGTCATCCAGGGCTGGTGTCCAGGCGCGTTGCGCCCGATGCCGTCGGGCGACGGCTGGGTTATTCGCGTGCGTCCGCCCGGCGGGCGACTGACCCCGCAGCAGGCCCGCGAGATCGCACGCCTCGCGCGCACCCACGGCAATGGCGTGATCGATCTCTCCTCGCGCGCGAACATTCACCTGCGTGGCGTCACCGAACGGAGCCATGTGCCGCTGATCGAGGGCCTCGATGCCTTGGGGCTGATCGACGACAACCCCGAGGCCGAGGAACGCCGCAACATCGTGCTGTCGCCGTTCTGGTCGGCGAACGACGGCAGCGTCGAACTGGCGACGGCACTGGCGAAATCACTGACCGCACCGGACACCCCGCAGCTGCCGGCCAAATTCGGCTTTGCCGTCGATTGCGGACCGCGGCCGGTTCTGACTCACGTGTCGGCTGACATCCGGCTCGAGCGCGACGCCAATGGCGGATTGATCTGCCGCGCCGATGGCGCCGCGAAGGCTGCGCGCGTATCGGCGGCAAACGCTGTCAGCACCATGCTGGCGCTGGCCGACTGGTTTATACGATCGGGTGGGGTTGCCGGCGAGCGCGGCCGAATGGCGGCGCATCTGGCGCGCGGCGCAGCGCTGCCGGAAATCTTCAGCGAAGTCCCTGCCCCATCGGCGGCATCGTTCTCTCCCGAGCCGGGTCCAGTCGCCCAAGGCGTGATGGTCGGTTTCGCGTTCGGCCAGGTGCCGGCCGAGCTGCTCGACGCGCTTTCGGAACATGGCGCGCTGCGCGTGACGCCGTGGCGGATGCTGTTGATCGAAGATATCGGCGCCATGCCCGATCTGCCCGGCCTGATCACGCGCCCGCACGATCCGATGCTGCGCGTGATGGCCTGCACCGGTGCACCCGGATGCCTGCAGGCCGCCCAGCCGACCCGCGCGCTGGCAAGCGCGCTGGCGCCTCATCTGCCCGATGGCGCGATCCTCCACGTATCTGGCTGCGCGAAGGGCTGCGCACATCCACGCCCCGCGGCCTTCACGCTGACGGCGCACGCCGAAGGTTTTGACCTGATCCGCGATGGCCACGCGCGGGACCTGCCATTGCACCGGGGAATGACGGCCGAGCGTCTCGCCGCCCACCCCGCCATCCTGCGCGAGGCGCTGTGATGCCGCACGCCTATGAAACCGACGGCGCCGCGATCTACCGCAAATCCTTCGCCACGATCCGGGCGGAAGCCGATCTCGGCCGCTTCACCGCGGAAGAAGAAATCGTGGTGGTTCGCATGATCCATGCCGCCGGGATGGTCGGGCTGGAGCAGCACGTCCGCTTTTCACCCGGCATGGCATTGGCAGCACGCGCGGCACTGGAAGCCGGCGCGCCGATCCTGTGCGACGCGCGCATGGTGAGCGAGGGCATCACACGCCCGCGGCTGCCGGCCAACAACGAAGTGATTTGCACGCTGCATGATGCTGCCGTGCCCGAATTGGCGCTCAAGCTCGGCAATACGCGCTCGGCTGCGGCGATCGAACTGTGGCGGCCGCATCTAAAGGGCGCCATCGTCGCGATCGGCAACGCGCCGACCGCCTTGTTTCACTTGCTCAACATGCTGGAAGACGGCACCTGCCCGCGCCCGGCAGCGATCATTGGCTGCCCGGTGGGCTTCGTCGGCGCCGCTGAATCGAAGGCGGCGTTGATCGATGCGCCGCCGGCGCCATCGCTGATTGTCGCGGGTCGGCTCGGCGGGTCCGCGATCACCGTCGCCGCCGTCAACGCGCTCGCCAGCCGGAAGGAATAGATCTTGGGCAAGATCATCTGCACCGGCCTTGGCCCCGGCGATCCCGACCTGATCAGCGTCCGGTCAGACCGGCTGATCCGCGCCGCTCGCCATGTCGCGTATTTCCGCAAGGCCGGCCGGCGCGGTCAGGCGCGCCGCATCGTCGAGGGCATGCTGGCGCCGGAGGTGAGGGAATATCCGATGGAGTATCCGGTCACGACCGAACTGCCGTTCGGCAGCGCCGAATACAATCAGTTGCTGGCATCATTCTACGACGACTGGGCGGGCCGGCTTGCGGATCTCGCCACGACGAACGATGTCGTCGTGCTCTGCGAGGGTGACCCGCTGTTCTACGGCTCGTTCATGCATCTGCAAACCCGGCTGCAAGGCCGCGTCGAGACCGAGATCGTGCCTGGCATCAACGGCATGACCGGCTGCTGGAACGCAACCGGAATTCCGATCACCTGGGGCGACGATGTCCTTGCCGTGCTGATGGGCACGCTGCCGGAAGATGACCTGCTGCGCCACATGCAAAGTGCCGACGCGCTGGTCGTGATGAAGACCGGGCGCCATCTGCCGAAAGTGCGCCGCGCGCTCGAGCGCGCAGGCAGGCTTGATGACGCGTGGCTGGTCGAGCGCGGCACCATGCCGGGCCAGCGCGTGATGCGGCTCGCCGAAAGCGAAACCGGCGAATGCCCCTACTTCGCAACCATCCTGGTCCACGGCCACGGCCGCCGCCCGGAGCTGGAGGAATGACCGGCTCGCTGGTGGTCGCGGGCCTCGGCCCCGGGGATTCCGCGCTCATGACCCCGGAGGTCGCCGCGGCGTTGGCCGCTGCAACCGACGTCGTCGGCTATATTCCCTATGTCGCACGCGTGGCGCCGCGCGAGGGCCTGACGTTGCACACCTCCGACAACCGCGCCGAGTTGCAACGGGCGAACGACGCGCTTGAGCTGGCCGCCGCCGGGCGGCGCGTGGTGATCGTATCTTCAGGCGACCCCGGCGTGTTCGCGATGGCGTCAGCCGTGTTCGAAGCGCTGGAAAAATTGCCCGCGTTGCACCATCTCGACATTCGCGTGCTGCCCGGCATCACCGCGATGCTGGCCGCCGCCGCCCGCGCCGGCGCACCGCTCGGCCATGATTTTTGTGCGATCAACTTAAGCGACAATCTCAAACCCTGGGCGCTGGTGGAGCGGCGGCTTCGGCTCGCCGCGGAAGCCGACTTTGCGATGGCGTTCTACAATCCGCGCTCGGCCGCACGCCCGCATCAATTCGCTCGCACGCTAGAGATCCTGCGCGAGGCCTGCGGTTCCGGTCGGCTGATCACCTTTGCGCACGCCGTGACGACGCCCGAGGAACGCATCGAGACGGTGACGCTGGCCGAAGCGCAGGCGGAAATGGCCGACATGCGCACCGTCGTGCTGCTCGGCAATTCCGCGACCCGCCGCGTCGGACGTTACATCTACACGCCGAGGCACGCCGATTGAGTGAGCCAGCGCATGATCTCGCCTACGTTCTGCGCCGTCCTGCGCGCTGGCAGGCCGGGCCGGTCAATCATGATGACCGGCAGCCCGAGCATTCGCGCGGCATCGAGCTTGGCTTTTGCCCCTTCGCCGCCGGCATTTCTGGCGACGATATGCGTGATGCGATGATCGCGCAGCAGCGCAAGATCGCCCTCGATCGTGAATGGCCCGCGCGCCAGCACGATCTCGGCGTCCGGCAGCGGCAGTGCCACGGGCGCATCGACCAGCCGCAGCAAATAGAAGTGCCGCGGCTGCGCCGCGAACGGCGCGAGATGTTGCCTGCCGATGGCGAGGAAAATTCGCGCGGGATGATCCGGCAATGCGGCCGCCGCGTCCGCGAGCGTCGCGACACGCTGCCATTTGTCGCCGGGTCCTTCCACCCATGGCTCGCGCAGATATGCAATCAACGGCGTGTTGGTTTTCGCGCAAGCATCGACGGCGTTTCGGCTGATCTGGCCGGCGAACGGATGCGTCGCGTCGATCACGTGGGTAATCTCTTCGTGCCGCAGATATTCGGCGAGCCCGTCGACGCCGCCAAAGCCGCCGACCCGCGTCCGCAAGGGTTGCGCCACCGGCGTCGCGGTCCGACCGGCATAGGAGTAGACGCCCGCAATGCCGGCCGTCGCAAGCTCGCGGCCGATCAGGCTGGCTTCCGTCGTGCCGCCGAGGAGAAGGACGCGCATCATGTCTGACTCCCCGGTTCGCTCGGCGGCCGCCCCCTGGCTTTCGATCATCGGCATCGGCGAGGATGGCCTTACGGGTTTGTCGCCATCAAGTCGAGATGCGCTGGCGAAAGCGGAGGTCGTCTTTGGCGGGCCGCGCCACCTCCGACTTGCCGAGGTCGAGGCGCGCAGCCGCCCTTGGCCCGTCCCGTTTTCGGTCGACCCGGTGCTGGAATGCCGTGGCCGAAAGGTCGCCGTCCTGGCGTCGGGCGATCCGTTCTGGTACGGTGCGGGCGGCAGCCTCGCCGCGCACCTGGCGCCCGGCGAATGGATCGCCTTTCCCGCGGCTTCCACCTTTTCGCTCGCCGCAGCAAGGCTGGGCTGGCGGCTCGAAGACGTCGCCTGCCTCGGCCTCCACGCCGCACCGTTCGAAACATTGCTGCCGTATATGGCGCCGTCGCGTCGGGCGATCTGTCTGCTCCGTGACGGCCACGCAGCCCGCGATCTGGCGGCATGGCTGACCAAGCAAGGATTTGGCGCTTCATCGCTGTGCGTGATGGAATCGCTGGGCGGCCCCGGCGAACGAATTCGTACGATACGGGCTGCGGACTATGCGTTCGCCGAGGTCGCCGCCCCGGTCGCGGTCGCGATGTCGGCGGCAGGCGCCGCGGGGCTGCCGCGAACATCCGGGTTGCCGGACGATGCCTTCGTCCATGATGGGCAGATCACCAGGCGGCCGACGCGGGCGCTGACGCTGTCGGCGCTGGCGCCGCGGCCGGGCGAAATCTTGTGGGACATCGGCGCGGGATCCGGATCGATCTCGGTGGAATGGTGCCTCGCCGGCGGCCGTGCGTTTGCGATCGAGACGCGATCCGATCGCGCTGCCAACATTCGAACCAATGCGGCAGCGTTCGGCGTCGCGCATGCCCTCACCGTTGTGGAAGGCAAGGCTCCGGTAGCCCTCGCACAACTGCCGCCGCCGAATGCGGTCTTCGTCGGCGGCGGCCACGCGCAGGCGCTGTTCGATGCGCTGTGGGCGATGATCCCTGTGGGAACGCGGCTGGTGATCAACGCAGTGACGCTGGAAACCGAAGCGCTGCTGCTGGCAGGGCAAAGCCGTCACGGCGGCGAACTGCTACGCATCGAGCTGGCGCAGGCACGCCCCTTGGGAAACATGCGCGGCTGGGTACCCTCGCGTCCGCTGGTGCAGTGGAGCGTGGTGCGATGAAAGTTGCCGGCATCGGTTTTCGTGAAGCGGCCGGTATCGACTCGCTGCGCAGCGCGCTGACATCGGCCGGCGGGGCCGACGGCGTGATCGCGCTGGCTACCGCCGCCGGTAAAGCTGAAGCGAAGGCTCTGGTCGCGCTCGCCGCGGAATTGCGCCTGCCGATCCGGGCGATCGCACCGGGCGCGCTGGCAGCGGTTGAAACCGAAACCTGGTCGGAGCGGGTCGCCGCCCGTTTCGGCATCGGCAGCCTTGCCGAGGCCGCCGCGCTGGCAGCCGCCGGGCCCGCGGCACGGCTGCTCGGCCCCCGCGCCGTGTCGGCCGACGGGATGGCGACGGCGGCGATCGCGGAAGGAGACGGTCCATGACGGTGCATTTCATCGGCGCCGGTCCCGGTGCGCCTGATCTCATCACGCTGCGCGGCCGCGACCTGATTGCGTCGTCGCCGGTGTGCCTTTTTGCCGGATCGCTGGTGCCGAAGGCGCTGCTGAGCCACTGCCCGGCCGGCGCCAAGATCGTCGACACCGCGCCGATGTCGCTCGACACGATCATCGCGGAGATCGCAGCCGCCCACGCCGCGGGGCATGACGTGGCGCGGCTGCATTCCGGCGATTTGTCGGTCTGGTCGGCAATGGGCGAGCAGTTGCGCCGGCTGCGCGCGCTGAACATTCCCTATGACGTCACGCCCGGGGTGCCGTCCTTTGCCGCAGCGGCCGCGGCCCTCGGCGCCGAACTCACGTTGCCCGGCGTGGCGCAGTCGGTGGTGCTGACGCGCACCTCGGGCCGCGCCTCGGCGGTGCCGGAGCGCGAAACCCTCGCGGCCTTTGCCGCCACCGGCGCGACGCTGGCGATCCATCTGTCCGTGCACGTGCTGGACAAGGTCGTTTCAGAACTCACGCCGCATTACGGCGCCGACTGTCCCGTCGCCGTCGTCTGGCGCGCGAGCTGGCCCGACCAGCGCATCGTCATCGCAACGCTCGCAACACTCGACGCTGCCGTGGCCGGCATCATGGAGCGCACCGCGCTGATTCTGGTTGGGCGCGCCATCGGCGCGCAGGATTTCGACGAAAGCCGGCTTTATGCCGGCGACTACGACCGCCGCTTTCGTCCCGTCGGCATCGATCCACGTTTTCCGGAGGGCGCGTGATCCCGCCTGGCCTCGTCATTTCCGCGCCCGCGTCGGGGACGGGCAAGACCACCTTGATGCTGGGCCTGCTGGCGGCGTTTCGCGCGCAGGGAATTTCCGTGCAGCCGTTCAAGTGCGGCCCCGACTACATCGACCCGGCGTTCCATGCCGCGGCGTCCGGGCGCGCTTCGCTCAACCTCGACAGCTGGGCGATGCAGCCGGCGCAGCTTTTCGCCTCGATGCAGGCGGCGGACGGCGCCGACCTGGTGCTGGCCGAGGGCTCGATGGGACTGTTCGACGGCGTAGCGTCGCGCGGCGAGACCGGAACCGGCGCCAGCGCCGACATCGCAGCGCTGGCGGGCTGGCCCGTGGTACTGGTGCTCGACGTGTCCGGCCAGGCACAATCGGCGGCGGCGGTCGCGCTCGGCTTTGCGACGCTGCGAAGAGACGTCGCGCTCGCGGGGGTCGTGCTCAATCGCGTGGCGAGCCCGCGCCACGAGGCGCTGGCGCGCGCCGGCATGGAAGCAGCCGGCATCCGCGTGCTCGGCGCGTTGCCGCGGCGGCCATCGGTGGCGTTGCCTGAGCGCCACCTCGGCCTCGTGCAGGCCGAGGAGCAACCTCGCCTTGCGCAGACGTTGACCGAGATGGCCGATTTCATCGCCGCGCATGTGGACCTGGCGGCGCTGCGCGCGATCGCGGCGCAGACGCCAACGGCGAACTCCGTCGGACTCCAAGACATCTCTCCGCCGGGCAACCGGATCGCGCTCGCGCGCGACACCGCGTTCTCCTTCATCTACCCGCATTTGCTGGCGGGATGGCGCGCGGCGGGCGCGGAAATTCTGCCGTTCTCGCCGTTGGCGGACCAAGCGCCGGACGCATCGGCCGATGCCTGCTGGCTACCGGGCGGCTATCCGGAGTTACACGCCGGACGACTGGCCGCCGCTTCCCGATTCCGTTCGGAACTCCAGAATTTCGCCGAGACCCGGCCGGTGCATGGCGAATGCGGGGGCTACATGGCGATGGGCGAAGGCCTGATCGACGCCTCGGGCGTGCGGCACGAAATGGCAGGACTTTTCAAGCTCACCACCTCGTTCGAGAAGCGGCGCATGCATCTCGGCTATCGCCTCGCGCGATTGGCCTCGCCGATTCCCGGTTACGGCGCCGGCGCCCGGTTGCGCGGGCATGAATTCCACTATGCCAGCATCCTCGAACATAACGACGCGCCGCTCGCGCAGGTCGTCGATGCCTCCGGCGCCGCCGTGCCGGAAACCGGATCAACCAGGAATTTCGACGGCGGCGGCCGCGCCACCGGTTCGTTCTTTCATCTGATCGCGGAGGCGACATGACCGGCTTTGTCTCGTTTGTCTCGTCCGGTCCCGGCGATCCCGAACTTCTGACGCTGAAGGCGGTGGCGCGGTTGCAGGCCGCCGACGCCGTGCTGTTCGACGACCTCTCATCCGGCCCCATTCTCGCCCATGTCCGCACCGGGGCCGATCTGGTGAGCGTCGGCAAGCGCGCCGGCCGCGTCTCGCCGCGCCAGCAGCATGTCAGCCGCCTCCTGGTCGATTATGCGAAGACGCATGCGAAGGTGGTGCGGTTGAAGTCCGGTGACGCTGGAGTTTTCGGCCGCTTGGAAGAGGAAATCGAGGCGCTGTCGGTGGCCGGCATCGGCTATGAAATCATTCCCGGCGTCACCTCGGCCTGTGCCGCGGCGGCCGCGGCCGGCATGCCGCTGACCCGGCGGCTGTTGTCGCGGCGCGTGCAATTCGTGACCGGCCATGACGTGACAGGTGCACTTCCCGAAGAACTGGATTTTGCGGCGCTGGCGGATCCGTCGGCCACAACCGCCGTCTTCATGGGCAAGCGCACCTTTCCTGAACTTGCGCGACGGCTGATCGCGGCGGGTTTGCCGGGAAACACGCCGGCCATGCTGGCCGAATCTGTCAGCCATCCCGACCAGCAACTGACGCGCACGACGGTGACCAAACTGGCCGACCTGATGGCGACCGAGAGCAGCAGCGCCCCCGCCGTGATCCTGTACGGCGCACTAGCAGCGGGCCGCCCTTGACTTGGCCGGAGGCCGGTGACAACGCTAGCGACGACGGTTCATCTCGGCCGAAACGCCGAGGCGACAAGAGGGAATGCGGTGAGGCGCAGCCATCAGGCGCCAAATCCGCGACTGCCCCCGCAACTGTAAGCGGCGAGCCGCCCCGGGAAATGCCACTGGTCCATCTCGGGCTGGGAAGGTCCGGAGCGGCGACAACCCGCAAGTCAGGAGACCTGCCGTCAGGTGCACGTTGCACCCGAACTACCTCGCTTAACCAACTGCCGTCGGGGAAGACGGCACGGAGGACTTCATGCATATCGAACCCGGTCTCGTCGACAGCAGCAAGATCGTACTGAGTTACGCGACGGCCGCAGCGGCAGGCGCCGTTGCCCTGAGAGCCGTCGTCCGGTCCATCGGCGAAAAGGGCCCGGTGTCGCTGCTCCTGCGCAGCGCGGTCGCAACCGTCTGCGTTTTCATCTTCTTCGAAGTGATGCCGCATTTTCCGGTCGGCGTATCCGAAGTGCACTTTATTCTGGGCTCGACATTGTTCCTGATCCTGGGCGCTGCGCCTTCGGCGATCGGGCTGGCGCTGGGCCTGCTGATCCAGGGCTTGTTCTTCTCGCCGACCGACCTGCCGCAATATGGCATGAACGTCACGACGCTGCTGGTTCCGCTGTTCGCGATTCACGCGCTGGCCGGCCGCGTGATTGCGCCCGGCACCGCCTATATCGACCTGAAATACAGCCAGGCGCTGACGCTCTCGACCGCTTATCAAGGCGGCGTCGTGGCCTGGGTGGCGTTCTGGGCGATCTATGGCGCCGGTCTCACGGCTGCGAACCTGTCCTCGGTCGCAGGTTTTGGCGCAGCCTACATGGCGGTCGTTCTGATCGAGCCGCTGGCCGATCTTGCGATCCTCGCCGCCGCCAAGTCGCTGCATGCACTGCGCGGCTCGCCACTGGTGACGCAACGGCTTTATCACGCGGCCTGATCTGCATCGTGAGAACCGGAGCGCGGCCGCGATGTCGGCCGCGTCTTCAATTGGAGGCAGATGATCGAGCTCCTTCTGGTGGGCATCGGCACCGGCAACCCCGAGCATCTGACGCTGCAAGCGATCCGGGCGCTCAATTCCGCCGACCTCGTTCTGATTCCGCGCAAGGGCGCGGACAAGGCTGATCTCGCCAACCTCCGCCGTTCGATCTGCGCCGAAGTCGTGACAAATCCCGCCACGCGGATCGTGGAATTCGACCTGCCGCTTCGTGATCGGACCAACGCGGATTATCGCTGCGGCGTCGATGACTGGCACGACGCCATTGCCGAGGTCTGGTCCGATACCATTCGATCCGAGGTCTCCGGCGACGGGTCGGTGGCGTTGCTGGTTTGGGGCGATCCGACGCTCTACGACAGCACGCTGCGCATTGCCTCGCGCTTGCAGCCCGCACCGAGCGTCCGGGTGATTCCAGGCATCACCTCGATCCATGCCCTGGCCGCGTCCCATGCGATCCCCCTCACCGATATCGGCGCGCCGTTTCTCGTCACAACCGGCCGCGCATTGCGCGACACCGGCTGGCCCGCCAGCGTCGATACGTTGGTGGTGATGCTCGATGGCGATTGTGCATTCCAGCACCTGGACCCCGCAGGCATTACGATCTGGTGGGGGGCCTATGTCGGTATGGCGGAAGAGATGACGCTTTCTGGTCCTCTCCTGGAGACAGCCCCACGAATCCTCGAGGCCCGTGGTCAGGCGCGCGAGAGGATCGGCTGGATCATGGACGTCTATATTCTGAGACGCGATAGCGCCTGATATCGCGCGCCAGCACGCGTTCCATGCCTCACAACGCCGCAAGTTCGAACCGCCCTCGCCCCCGCAAGCGGGAGCGAGAGTGCAGTTCTGTCGCTACAGCGGCGTCAGCAGTTCTTCGATCCGAACCGGGAAGCGGCGGACTCGCACGCCGGTCGCGTGCCAGACGGCATTCGCCACCGCGCCGGCGCTGCCGGTGATGCCGATCTCGCCGACGCCCTTGATGCCGAGCGCGTTAACGTGGGGATCATGCTCCTCTACCGTCAGCACGTCGAGGCTGGGCACGTCCGCATTCACCGGGATGTGGTACTCGCCGAGATTGGCATTCATGATCCTGCCGCTGCGACGGTCGGTGATGGCTTCCTCATGCAGCGCAAACGACATGCCCCAGATCATGCCGCCGTAGAGCTGGCTCCGCACCAGTTGCGGATTGATGATCCGTCCCGCTGCGAAGGCACCGACCATGCGGGTGACGCGGATCTGACCAAGCTCGGGATCGACCTTGACCTCGGCAAAGACCGCGCCGTGGGCATGCATCGCATACTCCGCCTGCGCCGCGGGATTCGGCACCCCCGTGCCGCGCGCCTCGATCTCGGCGAGGCCGGCTCGCGCGAGAATGTCGGGATAGGACTCGCTGCGGCTCTCATCGTCGCGGCGGACAAGTTTTCCGTCGCGCGCGATCACGCCGGCATTGCCGGCGCCGAACAGCGGTGAGCGCTCGTCACTGGTTGCAAGATCGGCGAGCTTTGCGATCACAGCCGCACCGGCATTGTGGATCGCGTTGCCCGCAGTGGCGGTGTGCGCGGAACCGCCGGCGATGCCGGCATCCGGAAGATCGGATGTGCCCGACCTGAAATCGACGCGGTCGAGATCGAGGCCGAGACCGTCGGCCGCGATCTGGGCGAGCGCCGTCCAGGCCCCCTGCCCCATGTCATGCGCGCCGCTCTCCATCACGCCGGTGCCGTCGCGGCGGATCGCCGCGCGCGCCTCGGCCTGGAACATCATCGCCGGAAATGTTGCGGTGCCGAGGCCCCAGCCGATCAGAAGCCCGTCATCATCGCGCATTTGCCGGGGCGCAAGCGGACGATTGGCCCAGCCAAAGCGCGCCGCGCCCTGCTCGTAACAGAGACGCAGCGCCTTCGACGAGAACGGCTTGGCGGTGATCGGCTCGACTTCGGCATAATTCTTCAGGCGGAATGCGAGTGGATCGACGCCGCAAGCCAGGGCCATCTCGTCGAGCATGCTCTCCAGCGCGATCGATCCGGTCGCCTCGCCCGGCGCGCGCATGAACAACGGCGTGCCGGTATCGACGCGGACGGCGTCATGCGTGGTGCGGATCGCAGGGCTGGCGTAGAGGGTGTGCGAGGCGCCAGCCGCAGGCTCATAAAAGTCATCATAGCTGCTCGATACCGTCCTGGCATGGTGGTCGATTGCAGTGAGACGACCGTCAACGTCGACACCCATCCGCAGCCGTTGCCGCGTCGGCGCGCGATGGCCGACCGGGCCGTACATCTGCTCGCGCCGAAGCACGAGCTTGACCGGCTTGCCGACCAGCCTCGCCGCCATCACGCCGAGGATCTGCGGGCCGGTCAAAAATCCTTTCGAGCCGAAGCCGCCGCCGAGGAACGGGCTGCGGATCAGGATATTCTCCGGCGCGATGCCGAACAGTTCGGCGACCCGCGCGCGCGCCATCACCATGGCCTGGCTCGGCGTGTCGATCGTGAGCTTGTCGCCGTCCCAGGCCGCGACGATCGCGTGCGGCTCCATCGCGTTGTGATATTGCGGCGGCGTCTCATAGACCGCCTCGACGGTCTTCGCGGCCGCGGCAAGGCCGGCTTCGATATCGCCGTGTACATTCTCCGTCGGACTGCCGACGCCGACGACCGGCGGCACGAAAGTCTCCCCGGCGTCAAGGCCGACGCGGGCCGGAAGCGTTGCGTAGCGCGGCGCCAGCAAGGCCGCGCCTTCGGTGGCAGCCTCCAGCGTCTCGGCGATCACCACCGCGATGGGCTGGTTGGCATAGCGCACCTCGTCGCTCTGCAACACCTCCATCCGGAACACGAACGGATTGGTCTTGATGTCGGGATCGATCGCAAGCGGCGGCTTGTGTGCGGTCGTCATGACGTCGACCACGCCCGGATGCGCCTTCGCCGCCGCCACATCGAGCGACGTCACGCGGCCCCGCGCGATGCTGGCGACGGCAGTCACCGCGAACAGCATGCCCGGCGGATGGTGATCGGCGGCGTAAGCAGCCAGTCCCTTCACTTTCAAAATGCCGTCACGGCGCGTCAGCGGCTGGCCGATGCTCGAACCATGCCGCATGTGGGCAGGCGTCTGGGTCGGATTGATCTCAAGCATGCAAGACTCCGGATTGGGATGCGAAGGGCGACGCCGGCAGCGCGGGCATGCGCGCGGGCGTCCCGGTTGCGGCAAGGCTCAGCGCGCGCGCAATCACGCGGCGCGCCAGCTCGATCTTGAAGGCATTGTCGCCGGACGGATTCGCATCGGCGAGCGCCGCCTGCGCGGCCTCGCGGAAATTCGCCGCCTCGGGCGCGGCGCCTTTCAGCACCTGCTCCGCCGCGCGGGCGCGCCATGGCTTTGCGGCGACACCGCCAAGCGCCAGCCGCGCTTCAACGATGCTGCCGTTGTCGATCTGCAGCGCCGCCGCGGCCGACACCATGGCGAACGCATAGGAGGTGCGCTCGCGCACCTTGATATAGCGCGCATGCGCGGCGAAGCTCCGCGCCGCCGGCGGCAGCCGCACCGCCACGATCAGATCACCGGGCTCGAGCACCGTATCCCGCTCCGGCGTATCGCCCGGCAGGCGGTGCAGTTCCTCAAGCGGCAGCTCGCGACGGCCGCTTCTGCCTTCGATCTCGACGACGGCATCGAGCGCAACCAGCGGCACGCCAAAATCTGACGGATGCGTGGCGATACAGCTCTCGCTCCAGCCGAGCACCGCGTGCAGGCGATTTTCGCCACCGCGCGCATCGCAGCCGCTGCCCGTTTCGCGCTTGTTGCAGCGGCTGGCGGTATCATAGAAATAGGCACAGCGCGTCCGCTGCAGCAGATTGCCGCCGACGGTCGCCGCATTGCGCAACTGCGCGGAGGCTCCCGACAGCAGGGCTTCGGCCACCGCCGGATAGGCTTTTGCGAAATCGGTGTCGTGCGCAAGCCCCGCATTGCCGACCAGCGCGCCGATGCGGACACCGCCGTCGGGCAAATGCTCGACGCGGTCGAGCCCAGGAAGATGGGTGATGTCAACCAGACGATCCGGCCGGCTGACGCCGCCCTTCATCAGGTCGAGCAGATTGGTGCCGGCGGCGAGATAGGCTGCGCCCGGCTGGGCGGCGGCCGCAATAGCCTCCGCCAGCGTTGCGGACCTCACGTAATCGAACATCTTCATGCGGAGCGCCTCTGGTTGTCGTTGGTCTGGCTGGCCTGCGCTTCCAGCACGGCGTCGACGATGCCGGCATAGGCGCCGCAGCGGCAGAGATTGCCGCTCATGCCTTCGCGAATCCGTTCCGGATCGCACCCGGCCTGCCCTTCGCACATCAGGCCGATCGCGCTCATGATCTGGCCCGGCGTGCAGAAACCGCACTGGAAGCCATCACAGGCGATGAAGGCGGCCTGCACGGGATGCAGCTGGTCGCCGCGCGCGATGCCTTCGATGGTGACGATCTCGGCGCCGTCATGGCTGATCGCAAGCGCGAGGCAGGCGTTGATCCGCTTGCCATCGACGAGAATGGTGCAGGCGCCGCATTGGCCGCGGTCGCATCCTTTCTTGGTTCCGGTGAGTTGCAGGCGCTCACGCAGGAGATCGAGCAGCGTGACGCGCGGATCGTTCAATTCGATCTCGCGCCGCGCACCGTTCACGGTGAGGCTGATGGAGTGAGTCATGCAGGCTCCGGTCAGATAGGGTCATGGGTGATCGCAGCGCGCCACCGCAGTGGCCGCCATCGATCTCACGCGGCTCGACGACATGCCGAGCCGGCAGTGGGGCGGATATACGGAGGCATCCTCCGTTTAACAAGGGGCGCCCAAAAGATTTCAGAATCCGTCAAAACGGCATGTGCAAACAACGCGATGCAGCCATGAGCGGGTTCAATCTAACCGGATCGTGATCTACATTGCGGGACATGGACGATCAGGCCGACAACGTCAGGAAGCCCCGCGCCGACGCCGTGCGCAATCGCGAGCGCGTGCTCGAGGCGGCAAAGGCCGTGTTCAGCGCCGGCGGATCGGACGCGAGCCTCGAAGCCGTGGCAAAACGCGCCGGTGTCGGCATTGGTACGCTCTACCGGCACTTCCCGACCCGCGAGGCATTGTTCGAGGCGGTGTACCGGCGCGAGGTGGAGCAGCTCGGCGATCTGGCGGAGCAGCTGAAGGCAGCAAAGGATCCGGTGCAGGCGCTGCGCCGCTGGCTGCATTCCAATGTCGAATTCGTCGCCACCAAGAAGGGCATGCTGGCGGCGCTGGCGCTCGCCGTGCAGAACCAGTCCGAATTGTACGCGTTTTCGCTCGATCGGCTGACCAAGGCCGTCGGCCTGTTGCTCGACCGCGCGGTCGCCGCCCGCGAGATCCGCGCCGATATCAGCCCGGAGGACCTGCTGCGGGCGCTCATCGGCATGTGCTACGTGCACGATCAGCCCGGCTGGCAGGCGACGGCCCTGCGGCTGCTCGATGTGTTCATCGACGGGCTGCGGATCCAGCCGAAGACCAAGGCGGCACCGGCCGGTGCGAGGCCGTCACCGCCACCCAAGAAACGGGCGGCAAGGCGGACGGTCAGGCGCTGATTCGTCAGGAACCTGCCTCAGTCATTTTTCTTGAGATGCCGGTCGAGGTGTTGCCTGATGCCTGTGGCCACCACCACCCCGCGTTCTCGCGCGAGGCGGCCGCCGCCATCACGACCAAAAGCAAGAACATCGTATCTGGGGTTGATCGCGGGGTTGACTTGGCCGCCTATCGTGAAAGAAGACGAAAAGCGCAGGAAATTCATGGTCGGAGTGGCAGGATTCGAACCTGCGACCCCTGCGTCCCGAACGCAGTGCTCTACCGGGCTGAGCCACACTCCGACTTGGAACGCGGCTTATAGCCTTGGGTGTCGGTCACCGCAAGCAGCCGATTTGAGGAAATTAATCACAGTGAATGTCGGCCCGAAAACCCGGATTTTGCCCGCTGGCGAGGCTGCCGTGGCGGCGGCAGCGCGGGTGCTGGCGGCGGGCGGGCTGGTCGCGTTCCCGACCGAGACCGTCTATGGCCTCGGCGCCGACGCGGCCAATCCGGCGGCGGTCACCGGCATCTACCGCGCCAAGGGCCGGCCGGCCTTCAATCCGCTGATCGCCCATGTCGGCGACCTCACGGCGGCCCGCAGGATCGCCCGCTTCGACGCGGCGGCGACTGCGCTCGCCGAGGCGTTCTGGCCGGGTCCGCTGACGCTGGTGCTGCCGAAGGCGGAGGATTGCGCGGTCGCCGACCTCGCCACCGCCGGCCTCGACACTGTCGCGATCCGGATCCCCGCGCATCCGGTGGCGCGCGAGATTTTGCGCGCCTTCGGCGGCCCCGTGGTGGCGCCGTCGGCCAATCTTTCGGGCCACGTCTCGCCGACCACGGCAGCCCATGTCGAGAGCGACCTTGCGGGGCGGATCGACCTGATCGTCGATGGCGGGCCGGTCGCCGTCGGCGTCGAATCCACCATCGTCGGCTGCTTCGGCGCGCCGATGCTGCTGCGGCCCGGCGGCCTGCCGCGCGCGGAGATCGAGCGCGTGCTCGGCCGCGCGCTGCGGCAAGCACCCGCCGAGGCCGACGGCGGCGGTGGCCAACCGCTGGCGCCCGGCATGCTGGCTTCGCACTATGCGCCACGCGCCCGTGTGCGCCTCAACGCGGAACGGGTCGAGCCCGGCGAGGCATTGCTCGCCTTTGGCCTCGGAGCAATTTCGGGAATTGACGCCGCCGCTGCGGTGATGAATCTGTCGGAGCGTGGCGATCTCGACGAGGCCGCCGCCAATTTGTTCGGCCATCTTCGGGCGCTCGACGGCAAGGGTGTGAACGCCATCGCGGTGATGCCCGTTCCGGGCGAAGGTCTGGGTGAAGCCATCAACGACCGGCTACGCCGCGCCGCCGTGGAGCGCGAATGAGCGGGCGGGAACGAAAGAGAAGAAAATGAATATCCAAGGCGCCAAACCGGCCTCCCTGCCCCCGCTTCCCGCCGATCTGATCGCAAAGTTTCGCGCCATCGTCGGCGACAAATATGCGGTGACCGATGCCGCCGATATCGCGCCCTACGTGACCGAGGAACGCGACCTGTTCCACGGCCGGTCGCCGCTGGTATTGCGGCCGGGATCGACCGCCGAAGTCTCCGAGATATGCAAGCTCGCCAGCGCAAACCGAATCGCGCTGGTGCCGCAGGGCGGCAACACCGGCCTGGTCGGCGGGCAAACACCGCATCATGGCGAGGTGGTCGTCTCGCTGCGGCGGCTCGACAAGATCCGCGAGATCGATGCGGCTTCCAACACCATGACCTGCGAGGCCGGCGTGGTGCTGCAGATCGCGCAAGCGCGCGCGGCCGAGGTCGACCGGCTGTTTCCGCTGTCGCTCGGCGCGGAAGGAAGCTGCACCATCGGCGGCAATCTCTCCACCAATGCCGGCGGCACCGCGGCCGTGGCCTACGGCGTCGCGCGCGAAATGGCGCTCGGGCTGGAAGTGGTGCTGGCGGACGGCCGCATCCTGAACGGATTGTCGAAGCTGAAAAAGGACAATACCGGCTACGACCTGCGCAACCTCTTCATCGGCGCCGAAGGCACGCTCGGCATCATCACGGCGGCGACGCTGAAACTGTTTCCAAAACCGCGCGCGGTGGAGACCGCCTATGTCGGCCTCAAATCGCCGGCGGAGGCGCTGAAACTGCTGTCGATCTCGCAGAACGAGGCGGCCGGCAGCCTGACCAGCTTCGAACTGCTGGCCGACATCGCCGTCGATTTCAGCCTGCGCCACGGCATCGACATCCGCGATCCGCTGACGACCAAGCATCCCTGGTACGTGCTGATGGAATTGTCGTCGTCGCGCGACGACGCCCGCGCCGCGCTGGAATCGATTCTCGCCAAGGGCATGGAGGAAGGCATCGTCGACGACGCCGTGATCGCAGCGAACCTTTCGCAGCGCGCCGGCTTCTGGAAATTGCGCGACGAAATGTCGGCGGCGCAGAAGCCGGAAGGCGGATCAATCAAGCACGACATCTCGGTGCCGGTCGCCGCGGTGCCGGAGTTCATCGCGGAAGCCAACGCGGCGGTGGTGAAGCTGATCCCGGGTTCGCGGCCGGTTCCGTTCGGCCATCTCGGCGACGGCAACATTCATTACAACGTCAGCCAGCCGGTCGGCGGCAACACCGCCGATTTCATGTCGCGCTGGCACGAGGTCAACGAGGTGGTATTCGCGATCGTGTTGCGGCTGGGCGGTTCGATTTCAGCCGAGCACGGCATCGGCGTGCTCAAGCGCGACGAACTGCCCGACGTGAAAGACAAGGTCGCGATCGAACTGATGCGCGGCATCAAGGCGATGCTCGATCCGGCAGGGATCATGAACCCGGGCAAGGTGCTGTGACGGCATCGGCGGCGAAGACGATCCCGGCCCTCGCCATAGCCGAGATCGCGGAAGCGGATGTGGCCGATGTGATCGCGTTATGGCAGGCCTGCGGCCTGACGCGGCCGTGGAACGATCCGGCGAGCGATATTGCACTCGCCCGCCGCCGGCCGAACTCCACGATCCTGGTCGGCCGCGACGCCGATACGATCGTCGCGACCGTGATGGTCGGCCATGACGGCCATCGCGGCTGGGTCTATTATGTCGCCACCGATCCCGATCGTCGCGGGAAAGGTTTTGGCCGCGCCATCATGAACGCAGCCGAGGATTGGCTGCGCGCGGCCGGCATCGCCAAGCTGCAATTACTGGTCCGGCGCGAGAACGCTCACGCCGGCGCGTTCTACCAGTCGATCGGCTACGCCGAAGCCCAGACGATCGTGTTCGCCAAATGGCTCGATGGCCGCGAGCCGACGCCGTGACGGCGAAGGGTATTCGATGAGCATCTCCGATCGCGTCCGCATCACGAACACCACCGTGCTCTCCGACCGGCACTACCAGTTGAACGAGGTCGTGTTCGACTATCGGCGCAGCGACGGCGAATGGCAGACCCAGAAGCGCGAAGTGTTCGACCGCGGCCATGCCGCGGCGCTGCTGCCGTACAATCTCGCCGGCCGTACCGTCGTGCTGACGCGGCAGTTCCGCCTGCCGGCCTTCCTCGCCGGCCATGACGATCTGCTGATCGAGGCCGCCGCCGGCATGCTCGACGACGAAACACCCGAGAAGCGGATTCGCGCCGAAGCGGAAGAGGAAATCGGCTACCGGCTGCACGACGTGCGAAAAGTGTTCGAGGCTTTCATGAGCCCCGGCGCCGTCACTGAGAAGCTGCATTTTTTCGTCGCCGAGTACGAGCCCGCGATGCGCGTCGGCAGCGGCGGCGGCCTCGCCGAGGAAGGCGAGGACATCGAGGTGCTGGAGCTGTCGATCGAAACTGCGCTGGCGATGATATCCGATGGCCGCATCGTCGATGCGAAGACCATCATGCTGCTGCAACACGCCGCGCTGCATGTCTTTCGGTGAAGATTCCGTAGGGTGGGCAAAGGAGCGAAGCGACGTGCCCACCATCTACCAACGAGCAAGCTGAGCAATGGTGGGCACGCTGCGCTTTGCCCACCCTCATATGGGGATTTGAGAGTCAAGGCTGTTCTCCTGGTTTGGGTTAGGGGTTTGACGGTGGTAGGGCGGCGCGTGGAGCCATGCGTAGCGCAGCGCGCCGACCGGGCTCCGGGCGAGGATTGGCTTCCGAAGATTTCTGCAGCTCACTGCATCACCTCATATCCGGTCGGATCGTTAGATCCGGACCCACCTTCCGCATGCTTGCGGCAAGGAAGCCTGGCTAGGATGAGACCCATCTACAAAACGACGTTTGAAGCCCTAGGATGGCACGGTCATCATCCATCCCCGCACGGGCGCGGCGAGGTGTTGGTTTATGCCTTCATGATTGCCTGCTCCGGAATGAGGCCCGTGGTGAGGTAGCGCCACAGCGCCACGATCAGCTTGCGCGCCAGGGCGACGATGGCGACGCGTTTGGCGCGCTTGCCGGCATTGGCGGTGCGGGTGCGGAACCAGCGGCTGAGCGCGCTGTCCGACTGATGGCGAAGCCACAGCCAGGCCAGCTCGATCGCCTTGTTGCGCGCCCGCGGGTTGCCAGCCTTGCTGATGCCTTGCTCGCGGTCGATGCCGCCGCTCTTCCAGGGGCTCGGCACCAATCCGCAGTAGCTGGCGACCTCGCGCCGGTTGCGGAAGTCCTTGTAGAACAGTTCGTTCACCAGCGTCGCGGTGAAGGCCGGGCCGAGCGCCTTGAGCCGCTGCAGGCTTGATCGCCGCTCCGCCATCGGAGGAGGAACGGGACAGGCCTGTGCAGTCTGTACCTGTTCCAACGCCGCAATCTGCTCGCGTACCATGGTCAGGCGCGCGTGTTCGCGCTTCACTTCGGCCAACGAATGAGGCGGCAACGGCTGCCCCTCCCAATCCCGCTGCTGCTCCAGAAAGCTGAGCCAGTCCCGTCGGCGCGGGTTGCCGACCGCCATGCCCGACAGACGCATCAGCGCCTTGATCCGGTTGGTATGGGCCGTCTGTTCCTTGACCAGACGATCCCGCTCCCGGCTCGCACGCCGGGCATCCTCGGCTTCCACGCTCGGGACGCGGACGATGCGGACCACCCGTGGCTCGCCCCGCAGATAGGCCATCAAGGTCCGCAGCATCAACTCGCCGTCGATCCGGTCCGTCTTCGCCCGCCGCGACCGCTGGTCCACGGCAATGCTGGCGGGATCAAAGACGTAGTTCGTGATGCCTGCCGTCAGCAGCAGCCGGTGCAGCCAAAAGCCATCATAGCCGGCCTCGTAGCAGCTCACGACGCGCGGCACAGACCCCAGCTTCTCGGCCGCCCGCGCCCTGATCTTCTCGATCAGGGCAAGCAACTCGACCTGATTGCCTCCCTCGAGCTTGTGGCGGGAGATCCGGTCACGAACCGGGCTGTGCAGCGTCACCAGCCAGGTCTTCTGACTTAGTTCGATCGAAACGAAAATTGTGCCAATATGGTCCGCGGTGGGCGTGACTGCGGTCGATGCTTGCATCTGACTTCTCCGATGGTTCGAGTGTGCAAACCCAAACCTATCGGAAAGGCCACGCTCACCGCCCCATGGAATCTACAAATCTACATCGTGGATCCTCAAAACAACGAGCCCTGCCCGTCATCCTCCGACGCCGTTGCCTTGCGCGGCGCGGCTTTCTTCGCCGGCTTCGGCTCCTCCGCCGCGCGCTCTTCGTCGGTGATCGGCAGCAGGAGTTGCGCGTCGTCATTGACGACGCGGTTGACGCGTGTGGAAATCTCGTGCCAGGCGAACTCGCCCTCGGCCGGTCCGCGCAACAGCGGCATGATGTCGTCGGCGTTATCGAGGCGGACGTCGAGCCAGCGCTCGAATTCCTCGGGCGCAATCGTCACCGGCACGCGGTGGTGCAGCATGGCGAGGTCGCGGCTGGCCGCCGCGGTGATGATGGCAACACTGTCGGTTTCCTCGCCGTTCGGCCCCATCCAGGTTTCCGCCAGCGCGGCAAAGCCCACCGGGCGGCCGTCGCGACGGTGAATGAAGAACGGCCGCTTTCGTCCGCCGGCGTCCTGCCATTCGTAATAGCCGTCCGCCGGTATCAGGCAGCGCCGTCGCCTGATGGCGTTCTTGAACGCCGGCTTTTCGCGGATCGTCTCTGAACGCGCATTGATCAGGAGCGTAAAACTACGGGGTTCCTTCACCCAAGATGGAATCAGTCCCCACCGCATCAGCCGGAAATGACGCCCGCCATTTTCCAGAATGACGACCGGCACGGGCTGCGTCGGCGCAACATTATACCGCGGCGGGAAATTCGGCTGCTCGCGGTAGCCGAATATTTGCCGTAGCGCTTCAGGCGGTGAGGTAATTACAAAACGTCCGCACATTATCTGGCCTAGATAAGCTTCCGTTCAACCAGTGTTAACCCCACGTGCTAACAGTGAGACGGATGACCTCCATGGCCGCCACACAAGTGCGATCCGATCAATCCATACCACCGTCGACCGGCCGCATTGACGAGGCGCGTGCGGAGCAATTGCGCGCGGCCAACATCAATCCCCGCACCGGGCTCGCCACCGACTACCTGAATCATTTCAACGAAGCCATCATGCTGCTCGAAATGGTTCCGGACATGCCGGAATGCGCGGAGGATTTCCTCACCTGGACCCCGCTGTCCTACGCCGAGCATTTCTGGGCCTCCAACTTCAAGGCCCGCGACCTCGCGATCGAGGCCTATGAGTGCGCCGATCCGAAAATCCGCGCCAATTTCGACAACCTGACGGCCACCATGACCTCGATCCTGACGGCGGTCGGCAACGCCATGCGCGAGGCGCAGCAGGACAAGACCCGCGCCACGCTGGCCGAGCAGGCCACCGCCTGGGTCAAGCCGCTGGTGGCGCTGGCCGGTGGTGTCATCAACGGCAGCGTCGAGGGTAGCGTCGAGGGCGACGTCGAAGCCGCCATGTCGAGCTAGCTGCGGGATTAGACCTGCGCGAACCGATCGGGCATCATCCCGGCAAGGCTCCCGCTTACCGGATTTTCCCTTGTCCTTCCCTGCACCGCCGACCCGCCCCCAGCTCGCCGTCAGCGGCGCGATCTTCCGTGACGGCAAGGTGTTGCTGGTCCGCCGCGCCCGCTCGCCCGGCAAGGGCTTTTATTCCTTTCCCGGCGGCCGCGTCGAATTCGGCGAATCGCTGCAATCGGCGCTCCACCGCGAGGTCGACGAGGAAACCGGCCTGAGAATCGAGATTCTGGGGCTGGCCGGCTGGCGGGAGGTGCTGCCGGCCACCGGCGGCGACGGGCACTATGTGATCATGTCATTCGCGGCGCGCTGGACGGCCGCGGAACCGGTCCTGAACGACGAGCATGACGATTTCAAATGGCTGGCACCACATGAACTCGGCGACCTCAAGGTCACCGGCGGTCTCATGGAGGTCATCGAAGCCGCTCGGAAGCTGGTTTAGACGGCCAGTATCGGACCACGCACCTTGCCTCGGGCGTATGGAGGGGGCATATCGGCCTCAAATGCTGAAGTCTGCCCTCGCCGCCCTCATCCTGCTTTCGGCCTGCCATCTGGCCCCCGCCCGGGCCCAGGATGCCGCCGCGCCGTTCGACGGCGACCTGCAGCGGCTGGCTGAGATCCTTGGCACCCTGCACTATCTCCGCGGCATCTGCGGTTCCAACGAAGGCGCGAAATGGCGCAACGAAATGCAGGCGCTGATCGACGCCGAAACCCCCTCCGGCGACCGCCGCACCCGCATGATCGCGGGCTTCAACCGCGGCTATAACGGTTTTCAACAAACCTACCGCACCTGCACGCCTGCGGCGTCGGTCGCGATCCGCCGCTATATCGAGGAAGGGTCTAAGATCTCGCGTGACCTGACCGCGCGCTACGCAAACTAGGGCAATGGCTTTGGACGCGATCTATTTCGACCTCGATGGGACGCTTACCGACCCCAAGCCGGGCATCACTCGTTCGATCCAGTATGCGCTGCAACGACTCGATCACCAGACCATCCCGAGCGAGGAAGAACTGACCTGGTGCATCGGCCCGCCGCTGCGCTCGAGCTTTGTGAAGATGCTCGGCGAGCCGGCCGCCGACCGTGCGGTGACGCTGTATCGGGAGCGGTTTTCCGACATCGGCCTTTATGAAAACCGCGTCTACGACGGCATTGGCGAGGTGCTGACCACGCTCCGCTCGTCCGGTCACCGGCTGTTCGTCGCCACCAGCAAGGCGCATGTTTTTGCCGACCGCATCATCGATCATTTCGGCCTGCGCGGTCACTTCGAGCACGTTTTCGGCGCCGAACTCGACGGGACGCGCGTCGAGAAAACGCATCTGCTCGAATACGCACTGAAGCAAGCCGCCGTCGATCCGGCCAAGACCCTGATGATCGGCGACCGCAGCCACGACATGGTCGGCGCGAAAAACAACGGCATGCAGCGCATCGGCGTGCTGTACGGCTACGGCAGCCGGGACGAGTTGCTGGAAGCCGGCGCGCAGCATGTCTGCGCGACTCCGGCCGCGATTTTGGGCTGCGTCTCCTGAAATGGCCGAGCCGGCACTGGCCGCCTGAAATTCGGGCAGCGCGTTAACCCTTTTTAAAGATGTGGCCTAGGCGGGTCCGCGCCGCATGCTAGAGCTTGTCGCGCTAAAGCGCGTTCCGCCCCGGTTCGCGCGCCAATTTCGTTGAGTTTCATGAGCCGCCCAGCCCCTTCGCCGATCGCCCGCGACCCGCTTCCCGACCTCGACCAGAAGCAGACCGCACTGAGTTACCTGAGCGAAGCCTGGGCCGACGCCCGCCACGAGGGCGTCGATGGCGATTGCCTGGCGCAGGCGAGCCTGTTCACCGCACTGGCCGAACTGGTCTCGACCTATGGCGAGGACGCGGTGGCGAAATTCGCGGAAGGTCTTTCCGCGCGCATTCGCAACGGCGAGTTTTCGTTGAAGCTGGCGAAGCAGTAGTAGCTCGCGTCATCCCCCAAGCTGTCATCGCCCGGCTTGACCGTGCGACTCAGTACGCCGCGGCCTCTCGGTTCAATCACTGTCGTCTCTGGAATACTGGGTCACTCGCCGGGCGGGTGACGACAGTCGCGTGGGGCAGAACCAGTAGCCCTACGCCTTCATCGTCTCCAGAAACCGCACCGGCTCGCCGGTCGACGGCGTCATCACCTCACCCTGCCACATCACGCGGCGGCCGCGCACGAAGGTGCCGACCGGCCAGCCGGTGACGCGCACGCCGTCGTAGGGCGTCCAGCCCGCCTTCGAGGCCACCCATTGGTTGGTGATGGTCTCGCTGCGCTTGAGGTCAACGATGGTCAAGTCGGCGTCGTAGCCCGCGGCGATGCGGCCCTTGCAGGCGATGTTATAGAGCCGCGCCGGGCCGGCAGAGGTGAGATCGACGAAGCGCGCCAGCGACAGCCGCCCGGCGTTGACGTGATCGAGCATCAGCGGCACCAGCGTCTGCACGCCGGTCATCCCCGAGGGCGAGGCCGGATAGGTCTTGGCCTTTTCCTCCAGCGTATGCGGCGCGTGGTCGGAGCCGAGCACGTCGATGATGCCCTGCTCGATGCCGTACCAGATGCCCGCCCGGTGATCGGCCGAGCGCACCGGCGGGTTCATCTGCGCCAGCGTGCCGAGCCGTTCGTAGCATTCGGGCGCGACCAGCGTCAGGTGATGCGGCGTCGCCTCGCAGGACGCGACGTCCTTGTGATCGCGCAGGTATTCGATCTCCTGCTTGGTCGTGATGTGCAGCACATGGATGCGCTTGCCGGTCTCGCGGGCCAGCTTGACCAGCCGCTGCGTCGCGATCAGCGCGGTGTCTTCGTCGCGCCACACCGGATGCGAGCGCGGGTCGCCCTCGATCCGGTGCGATTTGCGTTCGTTGAGACGGTATTCGTCCTCGGCATGAAAGGCGGCGCGGCGGCGGATCACCTGGAAGATGCGGCGCAGGCTTTCGTCGTCCTCGACCAGCAGCGACCCCGTGGATGAACCGATGAACACTTTCACGCCGGCGCAGCCCGGCGCGCGTTCGAGTTCAGGCAGATCCTGAACGTTCTCGCGCGTGCCGCCGATGAAGAACGCGAAATCGCAATGCATGCGATGGCGGCCGGCCTTGATCTTGGCGGTGAACGTCTCCTCCGTGATCGTCAGCGGGTTGGTGTTCGGCATCTCGAACACGGCGGTGACGCCGCCCATCACGGCGCTGCGCGAGCCGGTCTCGAGGTCTTCCTTTTGCGTCAGGCCGGGCTCGCGGAAATGCACCTGCGTGTCGATCACGCCGGGCAGAATATGCAGACCCTTGCAGTCGATGGTCTCGCCGGCGGAGGCCTGACCGAGCCCGCCGACCGCGGCGATCCGGCCATTGGAGATGCCGATGTCGCGGACGCCCTCGCCGTCCTGATTGACCACGGTGCCGGATTTTAGAATGGTATCGAATCGTTGATTCATCGCTGATTCATCGCTCCTTGAGCGGCGGCTTCAGGGCTGTCGCGGGGCTTGTTGGCCGCACATTAGCGCCTTAACTTCGTATGGGGTACCTGTCACCTGCGTTTCCCCAGGAACTTCAGGAAAACGCCAAAAGGGGCCTATTTTGTCGATGAAAGCTGCATTTCTTCCAGACCGGGGCGTGATCAAGGTCAGCGGAGAGGATGCCCGCGACTTCCTCAACGGCCTCATCACCACAGACGTCACGCTGCTGCAGCCAGGCCTTGGCCGGTTCGGCGCACTGCTGACGCCGCAGGGCAAGATCACGGTGGACTTTCTGATCACCGAAGCCCCCGCTGGCCATGGCGGCGGTTTCCTGATCGATGCGCCGCTCCCGCTGGCACAGAGCCTTGCCGACAAGCTCGGTTTCTACAAGCTGCGCGCCAAGGTCGCGGTGGAGAACATCTCCGCCGATATGGGTGTGGTGGCGGTATGGGACGGCGAACCGGCGGTGAAGCCGGATCTCGCCTTTGCCGATCCGCGCCACGAGGCGTTGGGCTGGCGTATCCTCGCGCCCGAGGATCTTACGCACAAGGTGGCCGATTTGATCGGCGCCGAACTGGTGGAGAGCGACGCCTACGAAGCGCACCGCATCGCCACCGGCGTGCCGCGCGGCGGGCTCGATTTCATGTACAGCGATGCGTTTCCGCATGAAGCCAACATGGACCGCCTGCACGGCGTGGACTTCGACAAGGGTTGCTATGTCGGCCAGGAAGTGGTGTCGCGGATGCAGCATCGCGGCACCGCGCGCACACGGATCGTGCGGGTGGTGCTGGACGACTTCTCGCCGGAAACCGGCATCCCGGTTCAGGCCGGCGACAAGCAGGTCGGCACCATGGGGTCGACCGCCGGCGGCAGGGGGCTCGCGCTGGTCCGCATCGATCGCGTCGCCGACGCCCTCGACGCCGGTTTGGCGTTGACGGCAGGCGGCCTTGCGATGCATCTGGCGGACCCGAACGAGGTTCGGACGCCACCGAAGCAGACCGTCGCATGAGCCGGTTCCGATGAGCGAATTTCAATGAGCAAATCCGCGCGCCTGCACCCCGACGGCAAGATGCGGTGCCCATGGCCCGGCGAAGACCCGTTCTACATGGCCTACCACGACACCGAATGGGGCGTGCCGGAATATGACGATCGGGCGCTGTTTGAGAAGCTGATCCTCGACGGCTTCCAGGCCGGATTGTCGTGGATCACGATCCTGCGCAAGCGCGACAATTTTCGCAAAGCCTTCGACGATTTTCAGCCGGAGAAGATCGCCCGCTACAGCGAGAAAAAAGTCCATGCGCTGATGAACGACGCCGGCATCGTGCGCAACCGTTCCAAGATCGAAGGCGCCGTCAACAGCGCCAAGGGCTATCTCAAGATCATGGAGGAAGGTCCTGGTTTCTCTCAGTTTCTTTGGGACTTCGTCGACGGAAAGCCAAAGGTCAACCAGTTCAAGACCACGGCCAGCGTGCCGGCTTCGACGCCGGTCTCGATCAAGATTTCAAAGGAGCTCGGCGCGCGCGGATTCAAGTTCGTCGGCCCGACCATCGTCTACGCCTTCATGCAGGCCACGGGCATGGTCAACGACCATCTGGTGACCTGCTTCTGCCACGAGAGTTGCAGCGGCAAACTTCGCAAGCCGCGCCTCAAAGCCAAATGACGGCACGGAAAGCGGCAAGCAAATCGTCCCACGGCGCGGACCGCGCCTGGCAGCGGATGCTGTCGGGGCGGCGGCTCGATTTGCTCGACCCCTCGCCGCTCGATATCGAGATCGCCGACATCGCCCATGGCCTGGCGCGCGTGGCGCGCTGGAACGGACAGACCAGCGGCGCGCATATCTTCTCCGTGGCGCAGCACACGCTGCTGGTGGAAACCGTGATGCGCGAGCAGATGCCGCGCGTCGACGTCCGCTTTCGTCTCGGGGCACTGCTGCACGACGCGCCGGAATACGTCATCGGCGACATGATCTCGCCGTTCAAGGCAGTGCTCGGCGGCGACTACAAGGTGGTGGAAAAGCGCCTGCTGGCGGCGATCCATATCCGCTTCGGCCTGCCGCCGGTTCTGGCGGACGACATCACCAAGGCGATCAAGGCGGCAGATCGCGGCGCGGCCTATCTCGAAGCCACTCATCTTGCCGGATTTTCGGAATCCGAAGCCAGGCGCCTGTTCGGCCGCGACCCGGGCCTGCCCGAACCCACGGTGCGCGATTATCTGACGCCGTGGACCGCGGCCCGCGCCGAAAAGCAGTTTTTGGCGCGATTCAAGCTATTGCTCGGTTGATCGGCTGGCGCGAACCTGCTTTCGCCGCCTCGATGGCGGGCCTATAATCGCGATCAATCAGCGCCTTCCCGGGAAACGCTTCGAAGGATCATCATGCTTCACGTCTGTTCGCTCGCCGCACTTCCCGAGACCGTCAGGGTTACCGGCGCCAGCCACATCCTTACCGTGATGGCGAATGTCGATCAGGTGCAGCGCCCGGTTTCAGTGCTCGAAGCCAATCACCTGAGGGTGTCGATGGACGACATCACCGAGCAGATGGACGGCTTCACGGCACCTGCCGATCATCATATCGAGCGGGTGCTGAATTTCGTCCGCGGCTGGGACCGCAGCGCACCAATGGTGGTGCACTGCTATGCCGGGATCAGCCGCTCGACCGCGAGCGCCTTTGCCGCCGCCTGCCTGCTCAACCCGCACCGCGACGAGATCGAAATCGCCCGGCAGATCCGCGCCCGCTCGCCGATCGCATCTCCCAACCGGCTGATCGTGAGCCTTGCCGACAAGGCGCTGGGGCGCGAGGGACGGATGCTGCGGGCGCTGGACGAAATGGGCCCCGGCACCATGACGATCGAAGGCCGGCCGTTCCAGCTCGATCTGGAGTAGCGGCCGTAAGCACCTGAAAGCATGGCACGAAAATGCCATACACATTTCTGCAACGCCCGCGACATTGACCTCGCGGGCCTGATTTGAACTTTTAGCGCACAAACCTGCACAGAGGATTGCAACCGGGCTGCGGACGTGGCCGGTTGCCGCTTTGATGCGCCCGCCTGGAGGCCAGATGTTCGAAGACCCCTTCGTTTTCTTCGCGATCGCGATCGCGATCGTTGCCCTGGTCGTCGCGCGAAAGGCCATGAACGAGGTGACGGAGTTGCGCAAGCGCCTGGAGGCGTTCCAGGCCGCACCGGCGACCGCGGCTGCGGCCATGCCTCCCCCGCTGACGCCGTTCGAAGCGTTCGAACGGACCCTACCGCCGGCCTCGACCACGGCCATACCGACACCGCCGCCGATCATTCCCGACGCAGAGCCGGTCGCACCTGTTGCGGCGCCCGAGACTTCCGGACAGGCCGCGGAAGACCCGGTGTCGCCGCCACCACCCCCCGTACCGGCGCGCGAACGCGGTTTTGAGGAAACCATCGGCACGCGCTGGGTGGTGTGGGTCGGCGGGCTGACGCTGGCGCTCGGCGGCTTCTTCATGGTGCGCTATTCGATCGAGGCGGGCCTGATCGGCCCCGGCGTACGCGTGATGCTTGGCGGCGTGTTCGCGCTCGCGTTGCTGCTGGCAGGCGAATGGACTCGCCGCAAGGAGAGCATCTCCACCATTGAAGCGACGCCGATCGCCAATATCCCCGCCATCCTGACCGCGGCCGGAACGGCGGTCGCGTTTGCGACGGTCTATGCGGCCTATGCGCTGTACGGTTTTCTGGTGCCGGCGACCGCATTCGTATTGCTCGGCCTGGTGGCGATGGGCACGCTGGCCGCTGCGCTGCTGCATGGGCCGGCGCTGGCCGGTCTCGGCGTCGTCGGCGCGTTCGCAACCCCGGTCCTGGTCTCGTCCGGCAAGCCGGACTTCTGGGCGCTCTACATCTATCTTGCGATCGTCACCGCGGCCGCCTTTGGTCTGGCACGCATCAGGCTGTGGCGCTGGCTCGCGGTCACAACGATCGCCTTTGCGCTGCTGTGGACCTTCCCGTGCCTGCAATGCGGCCCGTCGATGGTGGCCCCGCACGCGTTCCACGTGCTGGCCGGATTCATTCTCGCGGCGCTGCTGGTGGTATGCGGCTTCATGTTCGGCCCGCCCGCCGACGAAGGCGAGATCGAGCCGGTCTCGTCGGGCTCGCTTGCCGCTTATCTGCTTGGCGCGACCCTGATCGTGCTCAACAGTTTTCATGCCGACACCGCGATGATCGTGTTCGGCCTGCTGGTGGCCGGCAGCCTCGTGGTCGCCTGGCGCAGCGATGCCGCTGCCGGCGCGGTCGGGGCCGCCGCGGCGCTCGTCTTTGTGGTGTTCGCCGAATGGGCCGTGCGCGCCAATCCGGACATGCTGGTGCTGCCCGGCGGCCCGCTGCAAGGCATCGGACCGAACGCCACCGATGGATCGGTTTCGCTGCATCTGATATCGGCCGCGATCTTCGCCGCAGGCTTCGGCATGGCCGGATTTTTGGCGCAAGGCCGCTTCGCGGGCCCGGTCATTCCGGTGATCTGGTCGGCTGCAGGCGTGTTCACGCCGTTGGCGCTGCTGGTCGCGCTCTATGCCCGCATCGCGCATCTCGACCGCTCGATTCCGTTCGCCATCGTCGCGGTCGTGCTCGCCGCAGCCTTCGCCGCCGCAACCGAGATCCTGTCGAAACGCGAGGACCGTCCGGGGCTGCAGGCGTCGATCGCGCTGTTTGCGACCGGCACGCTCGCAGCATTGGCGCTGGCGCTGACCTTCGCGCTGGAAAAGGGCTGGCTGACGATCGCGCTGGCGCTGATGTCGGCGGGCACCGCCTGGATATCGACGCAGCGGCCGATCGCTTTCCTGCGCGTGCTCGCTTCCGTGCTCGCCGGCATCGTGGTGCTGCGCATCGGCTACGAGCCGCGCATCGCAGGTGACGCCGTCGGCGCCACGCCGATCTTCAACTGGCTGTTGTGGGGCTACGGCATTCCGGCGGCGGCGTTCTGGGGCGGCAGCATCCTGCTGCGCCGCGGCGGCGACGACGCGCCGCTGCGGACGGTGGAGGCCGCCGCGATCCTGTTCACGGTGCTGCTGGCGTTCATGGAAATCCGGCACGCCGTCAACCAGGGCGACGTCTATCGCGCCAGCGCCGACTTGACCGAGGTGGCGCTGCAGGTCTGCGCCACGCTCGCCATGGCGATCGGACTGGAACGCCTGCGCATCCGCACCGGCAGCGTGATTCACAATGCCGGCGCGATCCTGCTGACGGCCTTTGCCGGCCTCGCGACGGTGGCCGGGCTGCTGCTGCTGGAAAACCCGATGCTGCGATGGATCGATATCGGAGGCCTCGTCATCAATTTGCTGCTGCTCGGCTATGCCCTGCCGGCCGTGCTGGCGCTGCTGTTGTCCTATGCCGTCGCCGGACGCCGCCCGGTCGCCTACGCCAATACGATCGCGGCGGCGGCGCTCGTCCTCGCGCTCGCCTACGTGACATTCGAGATCAGGCGATTGTATCACGGCCCGGTCATTGCGCGCGGGCCGACCACCGGCGCGGAGCAATACACCTACTCGATTGCGTATCTGGCGTTCGGTGTCGTCCTGCTCGGCGTCGGCATTCTGTTCAACTCGCAGCGCGCCCGGCTGGCGTCAGCGGTCGTGATCGCACTGACGATCCTGAAAGCCTTCCTGATCGACATGTCGACACTCACGGGCGTCTATCGCGCGCTGTCGTTCATGGGCCTCGGCCTGGTGCTGGTGGCGATCGGCTGGCTGTACCAGCGCATCCTGTTCCGCAGGCAGGCGGCGGCTGCGCCGGCCGCGCCCGCGGGAGGCTAAGCACTCAGGCGGCGCGCACCGACTCGAGGAATTTGGCGACCTCGTTCTTGAGACGGTTGCTGTCGCTCGACAGAGACTGCGCTGCCGAAAGGACATGGGATGAAGCCGTCTCAGTTTCGGTCGCGCCGCGCTGCACGTCGGTGATGTTGGCGGAGACCATCTGCGTGCCCTGCGCGGCCTGCTGCACGTTGCGGGAGATTTCCTGCGTCGCCGCGCCCTGTTCTTCCACGGCGGCGGCAATCGCGGAGGAAATCTCGGCAAGCTTTCCGATGGTGCCGGAGATTTCCTGGATGGCGCCGACCGAGTCCTGGGTCGCAGCCTGGATGCCAGTGATCTGTTGCCCGATCTCGCCGGTGGCCTTGGCGGTCTGTTCCGCCAGCGCCTTCACTTCCGAGGCAACGACCGCGAAGCCGCGGCCGGCCTCACCGGCACGCGCCGCCTCGATGGTGGCGTTGAGTGCCAGCAAATTGGTCTGGCCCGCGATGTTGTTGATGAGTTCGATCACGTCGCCGATGCGGGCAGCGGCTTTCGACAATTCGCCGACCCGATCGTTGGTCCGCGAGGCCTGCTCCACGGCCTCGCTGGCCATCCGCGCGGATTCCTGCACCTGCCGGCTGATCTCGTTGACGGAGGATGCCATCTCCTCTGTCGCGGAAGCGACCGACTGCACATTGGTCGAAGCTTCTTCCGAGGCCGAGGCGACGGTGGTGGTCAGTTCCTGCGCGCGCTCGGCCGTCGCGGTCAGCGTGCCCGCAGAAGCCTCCAGTTCGGTCGAGGCCGACGACACGGTTTCGACGATCTCGCCAATCATAGCTTCGAAGTCGCGCGTAATGCCATCGACCCGGCGGCCGCGCTCGATCTTGGCTTCCGCATCAACGGCGGCAGCCTCATCGGCAGCCTTCTTGGCGATCAGCGCATCCTTGAACACCTGCAAGGCATCCGCCATGGCGCCGATTTCGGTCTTCTCGCCGCGGCGCGTCACTTCGGCGGAAAGGTCGCCGCTTCCCAAAGCCTGCATCGGCTTGACGATGGCAGCAATGCCGTTGGAGAGGTCGCGCACCAGATAGATCCCGACGCCGATGCCGCCGATGACGCACGCAGCGACAATGCTCAGCACCAGCCAGAATGCAGAATTGTAGCCCTCGGCCGCCTGCCGCGTCGCGGTTTCGGCGCCCGCATTGTTGAGATTGATTCCCTTCTCGAGGATGGCATCGGATTCGGCGGCGATGACCGCGACCTTTTTGGAGATGGCTTCGCTCGCTTCGGTCGGAATTCGCCCGATGCTGCCGCGCGACAGCACGATGACGTCCTGAACGCCGGCGATATATTTGTCCCAGGCGGTCGACCAGTTCTGATAGATGGAGCGCTCTTCGGCAGAGTTGATCAGCTGTTCGTAAGCCTTGCGATCCTTCGCGATCCTTTCGAGGATGCCCGCCAGCCGCTTGTCGTTGGCGGCCTTCGCCTCGAGCGTTTCCGCCATCACATGGGCGCGCAGCGCGATGCGGAACAGATTGATGTCCGTGCGCAGATCGCCGAGCACCCGGACGCTCGGAAGCCAGCTGGAGGCGATTTCCACCGTATGGGCGTTGATTGCCTGCATGCTGCGGATCGCGAGCAGGCCCATGCCCGACATCGCGATCAGCAGGAATGCTATCACGGCGATGACCTTGGCGCGGATCGAAAGTGCGGACATGGCGAGTTCTCTCAAATATTGGAGTATGGCGCCGCCGACCGATCTGGATCACCGTCATCGTTGACGCGCCGGGAATACTCGGTAACCGTAAGCAGCAGGTTGCAAACGACCGTTAATACTGCGCCCCGTACAACTACGGACGGAATGCGTGCTGGCTTGGCTAGCCGACGGATTCGGCGACAAGACGAATGCGGAAAACCGGCCTCCTGGCTTCGTCCAGCAATTCCATCTGCCATTCGGCGTTCTGTTTCAGGCTTCGCGCAAGACTGCCGAGCAGATTGCCGCAGACCTTGGTCATCTCGGACCAGGCCGCCTCGCGGCTTTCGAATTCAGCGCCCTGATCGGATGCCCCGGCATACCGGCCGTGGCTGATCCGAAAAAAATACAGCGGCATGATTGCTACTCATCGGTTGGACCGCCTCCCGGTCTTCTGTCGGCACCAATGGAATGAGACTAGCTACCGGGATGTGAACGAGGCAGGCCGTATCACTACGGCCGGGCGTGACCGGACAAGGAAAATGGTGCAACGCCATTGCCGCGACCGGTGAGCCGCGCGCGGATTCATGTCAGGGGCATCAGCAATCGCCGGCGAGCAGGCTAGCCCACCGATGTCGTTCAATCCGTCGAGCGGCGCAACTCTGCCGCACCCTCGGCCTTCGCCGGCTCTGACTGCTCGGCCTTCGGCGCGGATTTCACCGGCTCGAGCTTGGCGCTATCGACGGCGGGGACTTCGACCCGCGCCGCGACTTCGGCTCGCACGTCGGACGCCGTACGTGCCGGCTCCTGGCGATGCAGCGAGCGCGGCCGCGCCACCGAGCGCGCCATCAGCATCTGCGACGCGCCCTGATGGCGGAAATCGCAATAGGCGAAGCCCATGCCCGAGACGGAGCCGCGGAACGAGCGGTCGTCACGCTTGTCGAGATTGAAGCACGGTTCGAACGGCAGGCCCTTGATCGAGGCGCAAACGGACTGACCGCGGATCTGCAGCGTATTGCCGGGCAGCCGCACATGACGGATCGGGCCCGAGCCGCTGAACTGGATCGAACCGGTGGCACCGAGATCGTCGAGGATGCGACCAGCGCCGCGGGTGCCGTCAAAGCAGGTGAAGGCGAAAACCTTGCCGTTCACGAACCTGCGCGCCTCGTCGGCATTCATGCTCCCGGCCATTGCAGGAACGATCATCGCGGCTGCCGTGAAGGCCCCCAAAATCAAACGCGCAAGCATGCAGCTACTCCAACTTACTAAAGAGCGCGGGCGCCCGCCTTTACCCCGTGCTTACCATACCAACCGTGGCAACATTGGAGCAGGTTGGTTGGTAAAGTCTGAACGCCGTTAGAGAATTTTTACCACGATTCGACCGCGAACCTGACCAGCCAAAATCTGCGCGCCGGCGCCGACAACCTGATCAAGGTTAATTTCCTGAGTGATTTCAGCTAGTTTACCTCTATCCAGATCGCTGGCAAGCCGGTTCCAGGCAAGCTTTCGCTGGGCCAAAGGACACATCACGGAATCGATGCCCAGAAGGCACACCCCGCGCAAAATAAAAGGGGCGACCGAGGACGGCAGATCCATGCCGGCGGCCAGGCCGCAGGCGGCGATCGCCCCGCCATATTTCGTCATCGACAGCAGATTCGCGAGCGTGGTCGACCCGACGCTGTCGACGCCACCCGCCCAGCGCTCTTTAGCAAGCGGCTTGGCGGGCCCTGCGAGCTCGGCGCGGTCGATGACCTCGGCAGCGCCGAGGCCCTTCAGATAGTCCGCCTCCGACATCCGCCCGGTGGATGCAATGACGTGATAGCCGAGTTTCGAGAGCACGGCAGTGGCCACCGAACCGACGCCGCCGGCGGCGCCGGTAACCACCACAGGGCCGCTCGCGGGCGTCAGGCCGTGCTTTTCCAGCGCCAGCACCGACAGCATCGCGGTATATCCGGCGGTGCCGATCGCCATCGCCTCACGGGTCGAGATGTTGTCGGGCAGCCGCACCAGCCAGTCGCCCTTGACGCGCGCTTTTTCCGCATAGGCCCCGAGATGGGTTTCGCCCATGCCCCAGCCGTTGCAGACGACCTTGTCGCCGGCCTTCCAGTCCGGATGCGAGGACTCTTTGACGGTGCCGGCGAAATCGATGCCGGCGATCATCGGGAAACGCCGCACCACCGGAGCCTTGCCGGTGACGGCCAGGCCATCCTTGTAGTTCAACGTCGACCATTCGACGGCGACGGTGACGTCGCCCTCCATCAGCTCGGCTTCGTCGAATTGCGTCAGCGCGGCGGTGGTGCCCTTCTCCGCCTTGTCGATCCTGATCGCCTTGAACGTTCCCACGGCAAACTCCCCGGACTGTTATCCGGAAAGTGTTTACCGCATCAGGCGGGTTGCGCAACCGGGCGCGCGACCGGCTGCTCGACGATCGGCAGGTTGATCAGCGCCGACAGCACGCCGAACATGATGGAGAGCCACCAGATCGGCGTATAGGAGCCGAACTGCTCGAACACCACGCCGCCAAGCCAGACGCCGAGGAAGCCGCCGACCTGATGGCTGACGAAGGCGAAGCCGTACAACGTGGCGAACCAGCGGGTGCCGAACATCAACGCCACCAGCGCCGAGGTCGGCGGCACCGTCGATAGCCAGGAGAGGCCTGTGACCGCGCCGAACACAATCGCCGAGAAGGTGGTGATCGGAAACGAGATAAACGCCAGGATCGACAGCGCGCGGGTCAGATACAGCGCCGACAGGATATAGCGCTTGGGAAACTTGTTCTGCAGCACGCCGACGCTAAGCGAGCCGATGATGTTGAACAGTCCGATGGCGGCGACGACCCAGCCGCCGGTCTGTGCCGTAACGCCGCGATCGGCGAGATAGGCCGGCAGATGCACGGTGATGAACGCGAGCTGGAAACCGCAGGTGAAGAAGCCCGCCACCAGCAGCACATAGGAGCGATGACCGAACGCCTCCGCCAGCGCCGTTTTGAACGACTGTTGGTCTGCGGCAGGCGCGTTCGCGGCCGGCGCCGTCGATGACGGCGTCGCGATCGCCAGCGACAACGGCACGATCAACAGCATCAGCAAGGCAAACACGGTGAGCGCGGCCTGCCAGCCGAAATTGTCGATCATCGCGACTCCGAACGGCGCGAACAGAAACTGTCCGAACGAGCCGGCCGCAGTGCCGGCGCCGAGCGCAAGGCCGCGCTTCTCCGGCGGCAGCAGCTTGCTGAACGCCGACAGCACCAGGTTGAACGAACAGCCTGACAGGCCGAATCCGATCAGCACGCCCGCGCCGAGATCGAGCGACAGCGGCGTGGTGGAATAGCGCATCAGGAAGAGACCACCGGCATAGAGCAGCGCGCCGACGATCATCACGCGCAAAATGCCGAAGCGGTCGGCGATGGCGCCGGCCACCGGCTGGCCGAGCCCCCACAGCAGATTCTGTAGCGCCAGCGCGAGACCGAACACGTCGCGGCCCCAGGCGAATTCGCGGCTCATCGGCTGGACGAAGAAGCCGAGGGTCGAGCGCGGCCCGAAGCTCAGCAGCGCAATCAGGCAACCGCAGATGATGATCACCAGCGGTGTTCGCCAGGTAAGGCCCGGTCCGGAAGTTGGGCTGATGTCGCCGCTCGTTGCCGCCATGGTTTTCCCCCAAATCGATCGGCGCCCGGAGTCGACCGAGCAAAATGTTACGGTGAGTTAATGCAATTGCATGAAAAGCCCAAGAGCCGTGGTGGAATTATTTTTCACTGCAAGGCAGCCTTGCAAAATCAGCGAGGGCAATGAGGGCAATCTGCGAAGGGATTGGCACTTGCGCTCGACGACCCTCCCCGTCATTCCGGGGCTCGCGTAGCGAGAACCCGGAATCCATCGGGCCGCAGATGACGTTGGGAGGTGGATTCCGGGCTCGTGCCAAGGGGCGCGCCCGGAATGACGAGAGTGGCAACTGTCGCGACGTTCCACCCACCGGTCATTCCGGGGCTCGCGCAGCGAGAACCCGGAATCCATCGGGCCGCCAGTGACGTGGAGAGATGGATTCCGGGCTCGCGCCAAGGGGCGCGCCCCGGAATGACGGAGAGAGCGGAGAGCAGTGACCGACGCCGTTACCTTTTCGCGCTCACCTGCTCGGCCGAGCTCTGCGCGGCTTCGGCGAGTTTGGCGGAGACCGCAGCGGTCTCGGCGGCGGTGCCCCAGCTCGGGGCGTCGCTGCCGTTACCCCAGGCGCGCGGCCGGTAAAAGGTGTGCACGCCGGTCTTGTACATCCGCTTCATTTCATTGACCCAGGACGGCCGCACCCAATAGGCGTGGTAGTGCGTCGACTTGTCGACTTCCGGCAGCCAGATCTGGCCGTCGAGCATCGCCTTCGCGATCTTGCGCGCGCGCTCCCACATCTCGGGTTCGCGAATGACGTCCTTGTTGTTGTCGCAGGCGAAGGTGAACTGGCAGGCCAGATGGCGATGCTTGTTCTGGTAGACCACGCCGCACACGGTTTCCGGATATTTGCCGGAGAAGGCGCGGTTCAGCACCACCTGCGCCACCGCCATCTGGCCCCGCACCGCCTCGCCGCGGGCTTCGAAATAGACGGCTTCGGCCAGGCACTTCTCCGACTTGGCGCGCGATCTGTCGTCGAACAGGCCGAGACGCTCGGCGGGCGTCTTGGCGCGCTGGTTGTCGGAATTGACCTCGCCCTTCGGCGCGACGCTCTCGCCCATCTCGCCGGCCCGCACCGGAGCGTCGGCATCGACCGGCAGCGAGGCCATCACCTTCATCTCGGGATCGGGTGCCGTGTCCGGCATCACGATGACGGGCTCTTCGCCCGGCTGCCAGCGCTCGATGTTCTCCGGCGAACCGAGTGACGAACCAAAAAACAAACTCGAGGTCTTGAAGGAAAGGCCGTCGCGCTGCGGCGCGGGCTTTTCGGCGGCCTCACGCGTCTCCGGCGCGGTTTTGAGAACATCCTGCGGCCTGGTTCCTTGCGACGCATCGAATTGCTCGAGGGGCGGCGCGCTCAGTGCGGCCTGCAATTCGGGATCAAGCGGCGCACGCGCGTCGGCGGGCGCCTGTTCGGCGGTCTTGGCGCCCTTGACCGACGAATTCGACGTTGCGGGATCCTCGGTCGTCGGCGGTCGTCCGATGGGAACAGCGGTTTCCGTCGAGGGCGGCGACACGACTAGGCGGTCGCCCTTCAGTGTGCGGTCGACCTTGGGAAAATCTGCGGCGTGATAACGCGGTGGCGCGGCGATCAGCGGATTGCGCGTCACCGATCCCGTGATGTCGATGCCCTGATTGTCGAGGCTGGCGAGGCGGTAGGTCGCGGTCTGCGGCGAGGACGTCCCGATCGGGCGGCCGAAAGAGTAAGTTGCGACCTGGATGGTTCCGGCCGAGGCGAACACCCGCTTATGCCAGCGCTCGGCGACGCCGGGCTGGCGCGCCAGCAGCGAAGCGATATCCTGATATCCGATCTCGGTCGGCATCAATGCGAAGACGCAAAGACCGATGCCGAAGAGCGCGAACCGCGCGCCCTTCGGCTGGTTACGCAACACAAACATTGTACGCTCACGCAACGCTTACACGATCGAACCTCAGTACATCCGTGCAATTCGATCTATTTTGTTGGTATCGAATTTAGGTTGCCGGGGAGTTAATCGGCGTGGCCTGCGTGTTACACGCAAGCGATCGTGCAGTGATCGCGGATCGCATGAGAAGTGTTGGTAAACAGGCACGCGATCAAAGTGGTAAATATCCCGTCAACGAGAATGGTGAAGAATATTTCTGATCGTCGGACCACCGGAACCGCGATTGCGTCGGGCTCGCTCCATCGTCAACTTCGCTCTTGCGGTGGCCAAAAAAGAAAATGCCCGGGGCAAGCCCGGGCATCCTCGTATCCATGGATCGCGAGCGCTCAAACCTACGCCTGATTCTCGATCTTCTTTCCGAGCGAGGCTTGCGCTGCCGCGAGACGCGCGATCGGCACGCGGTACGGCGAGCACGAAACGTAATCGAGCCCGATCTCGTGGCAGAACGCCACCGACGCGGGATCACCGCCATGCTCGCCGCAGATACCGACCTTGAGATCAGGCCGGGTCTTGCGGCCGCGCTCGACGCCGATCTTCACGAGTTCGCCGACGCCGTCACGGTCGACCGAGATGAACGGATCGATTGCCAAGATTCCCTTGCTGACATAGGTGCCGAGGAAACTTGCCGCATCGTCGCGGCTGATGCCGTAGGTCGTCTGCGTCAGGTCGTTGGTGCCGAACGAGAAGAACTCGGCGGTCTCTGCGATGTCGCCGGCCATCAGGCAGGCGCGCGGCAGTTCGATCATGGTGCCGACCTGATAGGCCAGCTTCTTGCCGGTTTCCTTCATCACCGACTGCGCTGTGGCGTCGATGCGGGCCTTCACCAGGTCGAACTCCGCCTTGGTCGCGATCAGCGGCACCATCACTTCGAGGCCGACGGCCTTGCCGGTGCGCTTCTCGGCTTCGACCGCCGCCTCGAAGATCGCGCGCGCCTGCATCTCGGCGATCTCGGGATAGGCAATGGCGAGGCGGCAGCCGCGGAAGCCGAGCATCGGGTTGAATTCGGCGAGGTCGCGGGCGCGATCGGCAAGCTTGCGCGGATCGGTGTTCATCGCGCGCGCGACTTCCTCGATCTCGGCCTGGGTGTGCGGCAGGAACTCGTGCAGCGGCGGATCGAGCAGGCGGATGGTGACCGGCAGGCCCTTCATGATCTCGAACAGCTCGACGAAGTCGGCGCGCTGCATCGGCAGCAGTTTCGACAGCGCCGCGCGGCGCGACTGCTCATCTTCGGACAGGATCATTTCGCGCACGGTTCGGATGCGGGTTTCCTCGAAGAACATGTGCTCGGTGCGGCACAGCCCGATGCCCTCGGCTCCGAACTTGACCGCGGTGCGGGCATCGTCGGGCGTGTCGCCGTTGACGCGGACGCCGAGCTTGCGGACCTCGTCGGCCCACCCCATCAGCGTGCCGAACTCGCCCGACAGCTTCGGCTCGATCATCGGCATCCGGCCGGCCAGCACCTGGCCGAGCGAACCGTCGATGGTGATGACGTCGCCGGTCTTGAAGGTGCGCGAACCGATGCTCATGGTGCCGCGGCCGTAGTCGACGCGAATGGCGCCGCAGCCGGAGACGCAGGGCTTGCCCATACCGCGCGCCACCACGGCGGCGTGCGAGGTCATGCCGCCGCGGGTGGTCAAAATGCCTTCGGCGGCATGCATGCCGTGAATGTCTTCCGGGCTGGTTTCGATCCGCACCAGAATGACGGCACGGCCATCGGCCTGCAGCTTGGCGGCTTCATCCGACGAGAACACGATCTCGCCCGATGCGGCACCGGGCGAGGCCGGCAGGCCGGTCGCGATCACGTCGCGCTTGGCGGCGGGGTCGATGGTCGGATGCAGCAATTGATCCAGTGAAGCCGGATCGATCCGCATCACGGCGTCTTTCTTCGAGATCAGGCCTTCATTGGCGAGTTCGACCGCGATGCGCAGCGCGGCTTTTGCCGTGCGCTTGCCGCCGCGGGTCTGCAGCATCCACAGCTTGCCCTGCTCGACCGTGAACTCCATGTCCTGCATGTCGCGGTAGTGCTTTTCGAGCATCGTATAGATGCGCGTCAGCTCGTTGAATGCCTCGGGCATCGCGCTTTCCATCGAGGCCTTGTCGGAGCCGGATTCCTGGCGCGCTTCCTCGGTGATGTCCTGCGGCGTGCGAATGCCCGCCACCACGTCCTCGCCCTGCGCGTTGATCAGGAATTCGCCGTAGAGCTTGCTCTCGCCGGTGGAGGGATTGCGGGTGAACGCCACGCCGGTTGCCGAGGTTTCGCCCATGTTGCCGAACACCATGGCCTGCACGTTGACGGCGGTGCCCCAGGATTCCGGGATGTCGTGCAGGCGGCGGTAGGTCACCGCACGCGCATTCATCCAGGATGAGAACACCGCACCGATCGCGCCCCACAACTGCTCGTGCGGATCCTGCGGAAAATCCTTGCCGGTCTCGCGCGACACGGCTTCCTTGTACTTGCCGACCAGTTCGACCCAGTCGTCGCCGGTCAAGTCGGTGTCGAGCGTATAGCCCTGGCCATCCTTGAAGGTGTCGAGGATGTCCTCGAAGTGATGGTGCTCGAATCCGAGCACCACGTCCGAATACATCGTAATGAAGCGGCGATAGCTGTCATAGGCGAAACGGCGGTCGCCGGAGAGCTCGGCCAGCGCTTCGACGGTTTTGTCGTTGAGGCCGAGATTGAGCACGGTGTCCATCATGCCCGGCATCGAGGCGCGGCCGCCGGAGCGAACCGAGACCAGCAGCGGATTTTTGGAATCGCCGAACGCCTTGCCGGCCAGCTTGCCGACATAGTCGAGCGCCTTCTCGACCTGCGCCTTCAGCGCGGTCGGATAGGTTTTCTCATGCGCATAGAAGTATGTGCAGACCGAGGTCGGAATCGTGAAGCCCGGAGGCACAGGCAGGCCCAGATTGGCCATTTCGGCGAGGTTGGCGCCCTTGCCGCCCAGCAGATCGCGCAGGCCCGCTTTGCCCTCGGCCTTGCCGTCCCCGAACGTATAGACCCACTTGCCGGCCTTTACCGTCTCGACCTCCGGCTTGCGGACCGGGGCCTTCTTGGCCACGGCCTTGGGTGCCGGCTTGGGCGTCGGCTTGGCCGGAGCCTTCTTCAGCGCCTTGCGGGCGGAAGGGGCCGCGGTAACCGCCTTGGATCGGGCCGATGGCTTTGATTTCGCTGCGGATTTCACTGCGGCTTTCGCTGCAGCCTTCTTGGACTTCGCGACGGCTTTGGCCATGGATTCCAGCTATCTGAAAAAGGTGAGAAGATTGCGCGCCTTACACCATTTTGAGGGGTTCCGCGCAAGCCGCGAAAGCCCCCTGTCCCGCTTTAGAACTTCAACATCTTGAACACGCCGAGGCCGGCCAACCCGACGACGATCAAGTAGATGGCGACGATGAAACTCAAAAACCGCGGCATGATCAGGATCAGGACTCCCGCGATCAGGGCGACGATCGGGGAAATATGCGCAGCGGTGATGGTCATTGAGAACTCCGACTGGTGAAGGGGATCGAATCGAGGGCCGCAACTTAGCCGCTGGCGCGGGCTTGGAATAGCAAGACGCTTCCCGCTTTTACGGGTTCCATGCTTCCGCAATAATTCCCCGGAATTGCCGCGTATGAGGCCGGGCTTTTCCGGAACGAAGCCGCCGGCGATGAATTGCCTCCGCATCTACGTGCTGGCGAGCGCCGGCGCCTCTCTTCTCGCCAAGGAGTTCAACATGCGGAACAAACTACTTGCCATCGCAGCGGTCGCCGGCGCGCTGGCTGCCCCGATCGCGGCTCAGGCGCAAACGACGATCACCACCGGTGTTGCCGGCGGCAACGCCGTCGTCGTCGGCGAGCATGAAGGCATCGCCGCCGATCAGCGGCCGGCTTTTCGGGAATACATCGTGCGTGAGCGCGTCCCGAACTTCACCATTTCCGAGCGCGTGGTGGTCGGCGGCGTGCTGCCGGATGCCGGCGTGACCTATTACGACGTACCCCAGACCTACGGCGCGACGCCCTATCGCTACACGGTGGTGAATGGCCGGACGATATTGGTCGAACCGCGCTCCCGTCGGATCGTTCAGGTGGTCGATTAAACGACCTCAGTAGCCTGAACGATTGGTCCGGGCGCCGCGCAAGCGGATGTGCGCGAGATACGACCGGACCTCAAGCCCCGCCCGGCGTCCCCTCCGGGCGGGGTCTTGTTTATTCCCTGATTTCCAGTCCCGGCTTCTTCACCACCATCCGGTGGATCTTCTTTCCCGACGAGGCGCTGACCGCCTCTTCGTCGAGCAGCACCGTGGTGCCCTTCAATTCCGCCAGCACCTCTGCCGGATCGAATGCGGCGTAGAGCCGTCCCTGCGCGTCGCGTTCATCGGCGCCCTCGGTGACGCGCCAGCTCAGATAGAGGATGCCGCTCGGCTTGACGATATCGAGCAGGCGGCGGACCGACGCCGCGATCTGCTCGTGGTCGAGATGCATGATCACGGTTTCGCACAACACGTTATCGAAGGTGCCGACATCGGCAAGCTCCGGCAATTCGGCCTGCGCAAACTTCAGCGACGGGTAGCGCCGGCGCGCCTCGCTGAGCAGGCCTTCGGAAGCATCAAATCCGACCGCCGAAAAACCGTTCGCGTGCAGCCAGGCCACCTCGCGGCCGCAGCCGCAACCGATATCGGCCGAATTGCCGCCACGCACAAAAAACCGTTCGACGATTTCCTGCAGGTCGACGGGCGACGGCTGACCGAGCCAGTCCTTCGCGAACGCCGCCGCACCCTGGTCGTAAGCGGCGAGCGTCTGAGGGTCCATGTTCTAGCCTTCGATCTTCGAAAAATCCGCCACCGCGCGGGTCGCCGCGCGAATCTCATTCAGGAGCTTTAGTCGGTTCTCGCGCACGCCGGGTTCATCGTCATTAACCTTGACCTTGTCGAAGAACGCATCGACCGCCGGACGCAGCTTTGCCATCGCACTCATCGCCGTAGCGAAGTCTTCCTGTCGTACGGCGGCAGCCGCCTCCTGCTTGACCTGATCGATCGCGGCAGCCAGCGCCTTCTCCTCCGGCAACTTGTAGAGCCCGGCATCCGGCGCGCTGTCGAACGTGCGCTTGTCCTTCTTCTCCTCGATCGAGAGGATGTTACTCGCCCGCTTGGTCCCTGCAAGCAGGTTCTTGCCGTCATCCATATCGAGGAACTTGCCGAGCGCTTCGACGCGGCGCACAACCAACAGCAGATCATCCTGGCCGCCAAGTGAAAACACCGCATCCACGAGATCGTGACGCGCGCCCTGGTCGCGGAGTTGCACCTTCAGGCGGTCGGCGAAGAAGGCGAGAAGATCGAACGGCAATTTCTGAACGTCGCCCTTTGTGGACAAGCCAGCCATGGCTGACTTCGCGACGTTCAGAATTGGCAGCCGGAGCGTATTCTCGACGATCAGCCTGATGACCCCCAGCGCCGCACGCCGTAGCGCATACGGATCTTTGCTCCCCGTCGGCTTCTCATCGATCGCCCAGAAGCCCACCAGCGTATCGATCTTGTCGGCCAGCGCGACCGCGACGCTCACCGGATCGGTCGGCACGCGATCGGCGGGCCCTTGCGGCTTGTAATGCTCTTCGCTCGCGGCGGCGACGGAGGCGTCTTCATGCTGCGCCAGCGCGTAATATTTCCCCATCAGGCCCTGCAATTCGGGGAATTCGCCGACCACTTCGGTGACGAGATCGGCTTTCGCCAGATGCGCGGCGCGTTTGGCCTTTTCGACATCGGCGCCGACCAAGGGCGCGATCTCGGCCGCCAGCCGCTCGATGCGCATGATCCGTTCGGCCTGGGTACCGAGCTTTTCGTGAAACACGATCTGCTCGAATTTCGGCAGCCGCGCTTCCAGCTTCGTCTTCAGGTCGGTCTCATAGAAAAATTTTGCGTCCGACAGTCGGGCGCGGATCACGCGCTCGTTGCCGGCCACGATCACCTTGCCGCCATCGGTCGCCTCAATATTGGCGGTGAGGATGAACTTGTTGGCAAGCTTTCCGGTCTTGGGGTCGCGCACCACAAAACACTTTTGATTGTTTCTAATGGTGGCGCGAATCACCTCGTCCGGGATCGAAAGATATTCCGCGTCGAACGATCCCATCAGCGCGACCGGCCACTCGACGAGGCCGGCGACCTCGTCCAGCAGAACCTGGTCCTCGACCAGCTCAAAGCCTTGCGCGAACGCCAATTGCTTGGCGTCGGCGAGGATGATGTCCTTGCGCGCCTGGGGGTCGAGCACGACCTTGGCGGCCTTCAGCTTGGCCTCGTAATCCTCGAACCGGCGCACGGAGATCGCCGCCGGCGCCATGAAGCGGTGGCCGTAGGTGGTTTGCCCGGCCTCGATGCCATCGACGGAAAATTTCACGACATCTGGCTCTTCGGTCTCGATGCCGAAAGTCGCGATGATCGAATGCAAGGGCCGCACCCAGGACAACGAGCCGGACTTGGCCGAACGCTCGCCCCAGCGCATCGATTTCGGCCAGGGGAAAGTGCGGATAATGACCGGCAACAACTCGGCGATCACGTCGACCGCGGCGCTGCCGGGCTTTTCGATCAGGGCGATGTAGAAATCGCCCTTCGGGTCTTTTTGAATCTTGGCTTCATCGAGCGATTTGAGGCCAGTCGCCTTCAGGAATCCTTGCACGGCCGCATCGGGCGCGCCCATTTTCGGCCCGCGACGTTCGGTCTTGAGATCAGGCTGCCGCGCCGGAATGCCGTGAACGGTGAGCGCCAGCCGCCGCGGCGTCGCGAACGCTTTTGCGCCCTCATAGACCAGGCCTTCGGCCACGAGCTTGTCGGTGACCATGCGGCGCAGATCGTCCGCCGCCTTGGCCTGCATGCGCGCGGGGATTTCTTCGGAGAACAGCTCTAACAGAAGATCAGGCATCAGACCGCCCTGCCCGCTTCGGTGTGAACCCAGGCATCGCCGCAGGCCTTTGCCAGTTCGCGGACGCGCCCGATGTAGCTTTGTCTTTCGGTGACCGAGATCACGCCGCGGGCATCGAGCAGGTTGAAGACGTGGCTGGCCTTGATGCACTGGTCGTAGGCAGGCAGCGCCATCAGGTGCGCCTCATGCTTGCCATCCTTCCAGCCGGCTTCGAGATATTTCTTGCAGGCCTCTTCCGCCATCACGAACTGCTTGAACAGCATGTCGGAATCGGAGTGTTCGAAATTATGCCTCGAATATTCCTGCTCGGCCTGCAGGAACACGTCGCCATAGGTGACCTTGTCGGCGCCGTCGCGGCCGTTGAAATTGAGATCGTAGACGCGGTCGACGCCCTGCACATACATCGCCAGACGCTCGAGCCCATAGGTGAGTTCGCCGGCGACCGGCGCGCATTCGACGCCCGCGACCTGCTGGAAATAGGTGAACTGGCTGACTTCCATGCCGTCGCACCAGCATTCCCAGCCGAGCCCCCACGCGCCGAGCGTCGGGCTTTCCCAATCGTCCTCGACGAAGCGGATGTCGTGCAGGCTGGAATCGATGCCGATCGCGGCCAGCGACTTCAGGTACAGGTCCTGAAGGTTCGGCGGCGACGGCTTCATGATCACCTGGAACTGGTAATAGTGCTGCAGCCGGTTGGGGTTCTCGCCGTAGCGTCCGTCCTTGGGCCGCCGCGAAGGCTGCACGTAGGCCGCGTTCCAGCGCTTGGGGCCGAGCGCCCGCAGCGTCGTCGCAGGATGGAAGGTGCCGGCGCCCATTTCCATGTCGTAGGGCTGCAGGATCACACAGCCCTGCTCCGCCCAGAACCGTTGCAAAGCCAGGATAAAACCCTGGAACGAACGTTCCGGGCGCATGTGGGCAGGAAGAGCGTCCATCGGCAGAATCGGTCTCGCGAGGGGGATTTAAGAGCGCGGGACCGTATCGGCGCGTGGGCAGGGAATCAAGGCGGTGCCGGTGGCATGGCACCGCCCGAATGGGTTGCTAAACGGCTTGTTCTAGCCCGGGCGATACGCCCCGGTGACCGGGTCACGGCGTAGCGTCGGAATCTCGCCTGTCTGGACCTCGGCGACGCGCGCCAGGCGCGCCTCTTCCAATTCCGCATTGATGCGGACAGCGGTCTTGTAGGCCCATCGGAACACGGCTAGCCCGCCCAGGGCTCCCGCGAATGCGATCAGCGGCGGCATCGGTCGATCCTTGTCGTTCACGTTCAGCCCCCAATGACGCGCATTCTCGCCCAAGCCGGGCTGCGCCGCAATTCCGCTTTTGGGACTAAATGGCGCGGCCGGCTGACCAGTTCTTGATTTGCTGTAGCGTTTTCGAGCGAAGTGGGTACCGGTTCGCATCAAGAAAACGCGTCAAACAAGGAATCTAGAGCCCGCGGGCTCTAGAACCCGAATTTGGCCCAAATCGCCCGTGTTTCCAGCGCCGAAATCAAGTCGTCCGGCAAGCCCCCGAACCCGTCGAGGGCAGCCAGCGCGCCCGCCCCCGGTGACCGGCGGCCCAGCAGCCCGGAGAGCATCCCGCTAGCGGGGGCGATGACGGGGGTCAGCACCTTCTCACCATATCGCTCGCGCAGCGTCGAGCGGATGTCACCGATCTTGTCCGCAAGGCCGAGCGACACCGACCTCTCCCCCGCCCAGTACTCGCCGGTGAACAAATCGTCTTCTTTTCCCTTGAGGCGAGCGCCGCGGCTGTTCTTGACCAGCGCGATGAAGATGGCGTGGATCTCGCGCTGAAGCGCCTTCAAACGCGCCACGTCGTCGGGATCTTCGGGCAGGAACGGATCCAGCGTCGCCTTGTGCTCGCCCGCCGTATAAAGCCGCCGCTCGACGCCGATCCGCTTGATCAGCTCGACAAAGCCGAAGCTGCCGCCAACCACGCCGATCGACCCCAGGATCGAGGACGGATCACAAAAAATTTCGTCGCCGGCGCAGGCGATCATGTAGCCGCCGGACGCCGCCACGTCCTCCACGAACACCAGCACCGGCAGTTTCTTTTCTTCAGCCAGCTGCCTGATCCGCAGATAGATCTGCCGCGATTGCACCGGCGAGCCGCCGGGCGAATTGATCACCAGTGCCACCGCCTTGGCATGCCGTGTGGCGAAGGCACGTTCGAGTGTCTTGGCGATGCCGGCCAGCGTCAGACCCGGTCGCAGCGGCGTCACCGCACCGATGACACCGGACAGCCGCACCACCGGCACGACTGCGGCGTTCCGCCGGAATTTTGCCGGAATGAGTTGCTTCATCCGGTCGAAGAGGTTCGGCAAAGCTGCTCGATCACTTAATTGTTCACTCATACCGTTACCTCGGATTAACCATTCTTTATCACGCCACTGTCATTGCAAAGGGCAGGAACGCCTTTTGCATCGCAGACGTTACGGCTGCAATGGCGCAGCGGAGACTGACATGAAAATCTATCTGCTGATAATGCTCATCGGCAGCCTTCTGGCGGCGATTCACTTCACTTCCGCGCCCAAACAACAGTCAGAGACGCTTCCGCAGTAGCGTCCCCGGCATGGACATCTTGCGACTGGAACTTGCCGCACGAGCCGTCTTTCTAGGGCTTTGCGAGCGGCAAGCTTCCGTTCCCGGCCAAAATCTCCTGCACCCTTTTATTCGGCGCACCTGACTCATCATTGAGCAGCAGGGCGGGATGGATTTGTGTCGGCGACCGCCCACCCTTGGTGGCGCGCACCAGGATACGGTTGGCGGGACGTTGCGCATCGCCGTGGACCGGCAGGATATGCAGGCTCCCGAAACCGTGATCGAGCGCGGCCAGCACCTCGGCTACGCCATCGGCGCGCCAGATCAGGGTCAGCACCCCCTTGGATCTGAGCATGCGCCGCGCCGCGCGAATCCATTTTGCCAGCGTCGTCTCGGTCGCCATGTGCGCGGTCCCGCGCGCGACGTCTGGCGAGGCGCGATGCCGCGCCGGATCGTTGAACGGCGGGTTCATCAGCACCCCATCGACGCTGTCGGGACCAAGCCCCGCCGCGGCGAAGGCTGCGGCATCCGCCTCCACATCGAGTACGATCACGTCGGCGTGAATCGCGTTCGCCCCCGCATTGGCGCGTGCGAGGTTCGCCAGTGGCGCATCGATCTCGACCAGCACCAGATCGATGGCGGCCACACGCCTCGCAACCGCCAGGCCGGCGATACCGGCGCCGGCGCCGAGATCGGCCACGCGGTCGCCCGGGCGGGCCGCGGTCGCCGCCGCCAGCAGCACCGCATCATGCCCGGCGCGATGCCCCGATTTGAATTGCCGCACGCGCAATTGCCCGCCGAGAAACGCGTCCTCGGTGAGTTCGAGGACGGGATCACTCATCGGGCCGCAATTCGTGGGCCAGCCCTGCATCGGCCAGCAACTGCCGCGCCGCGCGACTGTCGTCGTCATGAACCAGGATACGGCGCGGCAGGATGCCGAGCGACCCTTCGATGACGCTCATGTTCTGGTCGAGCACCAGGTGATGGATATTGGCGCCGTCGAGCAGCGCGCCGACCGCGGAAACCAGCACGATATCGTTGGTCCTGACCAATTCCCGCAAGTCACGCTCCTGTCCGGTTCGGGTGCGGCAACCGCACCGGGCCTGTCAACCCCGCTACCTGCCCTTGCCGCCTTAGTCTGCACTTTCTATTGTAGAACAAGGATACTGCGAATTGACCAAAATTGGAGACCCGTGTGGCGGTTATTGTACCCTTCGAAAGCCCGTCGAACGCCTCGATTGATGCGCTGGTCGGGCTCGTCGCCGCGGACATGGAGCGGGTCAACGCCACGATCCTGTCGCGGACGGGGTCGGAAGTCACCATGATCCCGGAAGTCGCCAACCACCTGATCTCGTCGGGCGGCAAGCGTCTGCGCCCGATGCTGACGCTGGCGATGGCCAACCTCACCGGCTATTCCGGCGACGGCCATATCAAGCTCGCGGCTTCCGTCGAATTCATGCATACGGCGACGCTGCTGCATGACGACGTGGTCGATGAGAGCGAACTGCGCCGCGGCAAGCTGTCGGCGCGGATGCTGTGGGGCAACGAGGCCAGCGTGCTGGTCGGCGACTTTCTGCTCGGCCAGGCGTTTCGCATGATGGTCGAGGTCGGCTCGCTGCGCGCGCTCGATATCCTCTCCTCCGCGGCCGCCACCATCGCCGAAGGCGAAGTGATGCAGCTTGCGGCGGCCAAGAACACCGCGACCACCGAGGACGAATACCTCGCCGTCATCCGCGGCAAGACCGCCGAGCTGTTCGCCGCGGCCTGCGAGGTCGGACCCGTGATCGCCAACCGGCCGAAGGCCGAGCAGACCGCGTGCCGCTCGGTCGGCATGAATCTCGGCATCGCGTTCCAGCTCGTCGACGACGTGCTGGATTATGGTGGCAAGGCCGCCAAACTCGGCAAGAACATCGGCGACGATTTCCGCGAGGGCAAGATCACGCTGCCGGTGGTGCTGGCGTTCCGCCGCGGCAATGACTCTGAGCGAAAATTCTGGGTCAAGGCGCTGGAGCGCGGCGAGATCGGCGACAGCGACCTCGATCACGCCATCGGGTTGATGACCAAGCACCGCGCGCTCGAAGACACGATCAGCCGCGCCCAGCATTACGGCGCGATGGCCGTCGACGCACTGGCGCTGTTCCCGTCTTCGCCGATGAAGACCGCGCTGGAACAGGTCGTGGCGTTCTGTCTGGCAAGGTCGCATTGAAGCGCACGGTTTGTAGGACGGGTTGAGCTCTTCCCGAAACCCATCGAATCCTTGTGCGGAGCGATGATGGGTTTCGCGAAGAGCTCAACCCATCCCACAAAAGCTTCAGCTCAAAGTCCCCGCATGGACCCACCATCGGGGGTGATCGCGCCGGAGTTTTGCCGCCGCTCGGCCCGCCTCGGCGGTGTTCTCATAGATCGCAAAACAGGTCGCGCCCGATCCGGACATCCGCGCCAGCCAGGCGCCGTTGGTGGCGTTGAGCGCGGCGATGACCTCGCCGATCACTGGCTGGACGCGCAGGGCCGGCGTTTCCAGATCGTTGGAGCTGGCGGCGAGCGCCTCCACCCAGTCCTCGAGCGATGCCTGCCCGTCGGGCCAGCGGTCCTGTAACAGCACGTCGGTGACACCGACGCGCAATTCGCCGTTACGCAGGCCCAGTGCGGCAAAGACGTCCTTGGTCGCGACGGGTACGCCCGGGTTGACCATCACGCAGGGCATTTTCGGCAAGGTGAGCGGTTGCAGCGCTTCGCCGACGCCGGTCATGACGCAGCTGTGCGAGTTGACGCACACCGGAACGTCGGCACCGGTCAGTTTCGCCACCTCGATGATGCTGACATCGTCGAGCGCCAGCCCGTTCAACTGCGCGAGCAGCCGCAACGCCGCCGCGGCGTCGGCCGAACCGCCGCCGATCCCGGCCGCGACCGGCAAGGCCTTGTCGAGCGTGAAGCTGCCGGCTTTCATGCCGGGCACGCGCTCGGCCAACAGACGCGCGGCCTTGAGCACCAGATTGTCGGACGTATCGCCGCAAGCATCAGCCAGCGGCCCCAGCATCTTCAGATCGAGATCGGAACCCGGCGTCAGCGTCAGCCGGTCGGCGCAGTCGGCGAACGCCACCACGCTTTCGAGATCATGATAGCCGTCGGTGCGCCGGCCATTGACGCGCAAGGTCAAATTGACCTTGGCGCGAGCTTCATCACTCAATACCGGCATTGCCGAACAGCCCCTGCATTCCCAGCCTCAGCCAGCCCGAACCTCAGCCACCCTTGCCGTCTTCTTTCTTCTTGTCGGCGGAAGCCGCGGAGGAGGTATCTTCTGGCAGGCCGTTGGCGATCTTGGCTTCGATCTTCGGCAATTCCTCCGGCTCGGGCTTCAGGTCACGGGCGTGAGCCCACTGGAATTTGGCTTCCAGCGTCCGCCCGACGCGCCAATAGGCGTCGCCGAGATGGTCGTTGATGGTGGGGTCTTCGGGCTTGAGATCGATCGCGCGCTCGAGATTCTTTACTGCGTCCTCGAAGTTGCCGATCCGGTAGAACGCCCAGCCCAGCGAGTCCACGATGTAGCCATCGTCGGGGCGCTGATCGACCGCGCGGCGGATCATCTTCATGCCTTCGTCGAGGTTGACGCCCTGGTCGATCCAGGAATAGCCGAGATAGTTCAGCACATGCGGCTGCTCGGGCTGCAGTTCCAGCGCCTTGCGCATGTCGACCTCGGCCTTGCTCCACTGCTTGGAACGTTCGAGGCAAATGCCGCGATAATAATAGGTGACCCAGGTGTTCTTGTCGGTGACGCCGGGATTCGCTTCGATCGCCTGCGTGTAGGTGGTAGCGCAATCGCTGAACTTCTTGCGGCCGCGCTCGATATTGCCGAGCGCCATGATCGCCTCGATATCCTTCGGCGCTTCGGCGGTGACGCCCTTCAGGATCTTGATCGCCTCGTCGCTGCGGTCGGCGGCGTCGAGATTGGTGGCAAGCTGGATCTGCGCGTTGCGCTTGAGCGGCGAACTGGCCGGCATGCGCTCATAGACCTTGATCGCCATCTGCGGCTTCTTGACCGATTCATAGAGGTCGGCGAGCGACAGCAGCGCCAGCGGATGATTGGGCTGCAGATAGAGCGCCAGTTGCAGATAGACCAGCGCCAGATCCTCGCCGCCGCGGCGGGTCAGCGTGGCGCCGATGCCGTACAGCGCCTCGGCCGCGCCAGCCTGCGCGGAATCGACCAGCGGCGGCAGTTTCTTGCCGGCCCTGGTGTCGCGCAGCCCCTCCAGCACCAACGGATGCCGCGGCAACTTCTTGTCGAACGCTTCGTAAATGCCGGTCGCCGCCGCGCCGTCCTTGTTGCGCGACAACCAGCGCGCATAGGCGTCGGAGACGCGCAGCATCGAATCGTCGAGCTTGTGGGCGCGCTCGAACCGCGTGCCGGCTTCCTTTTCCTTGCCCGACGTCTCGAGGATCATGCCGGTGTGGAGATCCTTGAAGATCGGATACCATTCAGGCCCGGTCAGCTTGTCGATGGTAGCGACAGCCGCCTTGGCGTCGCCCGCTCCGTAGCTCGCCCAGCCCGACAGCAGCGTCGCCACCAGGTCAGTGATCGGCCCGCGGATCGACTGGTTGATGTTGAGCTGCGCGGTCGGATATTTCTTCTGCTTGAGGTCGCGAACCCCCACCACCAGCCGCGCGACGCGGTTGGCTTTGTCCATGGTCAGGATGCGATCGGCGAGCTTGACCGCTTCGTCGATATCGCCATCCGCCAGCGAGGAGATGAACGCACGGTCCAGAAGTTCGTTGTTCTTCGGATCGGTGCGCAGCGCGGAGCGATAGAACGCCGCAGCCGCCGCCGCGTCGCGTTCGACGCTGGCGTGGCGTGCGGCCAGATAGCTGCCCGACGTCGTCAACGATTTCAGGTCGGCCTTACTGGGGAATTGCGCGGCATTGTCGCCGGTGTGGTCGGGGGTCTGGGCCAAAACCGCAGGGGACGCGGCCAGTGCGGTGAGGGTGATTGCGGCGAAGGCCCAACGATTCATGCGAGTGGAAAGCATCACGGTTCGCCTAGCTCCAAGATGTATAGCGGGATCGTTACGATCGGTCTCGAATGCAAACCCAAGCGGCGCATCTCGGGCAGCGACAATGCCGCTTTTGGCCCTCAACCGCAAGGATAGGGGTTGGCGAATCGATTGGCAGATTAGGGCCCTTGGGGGCTCCGATTTAGCCAGCACAACCCGGAAACGCTTTTACTATGGCCGTATCGTGGCCAGAGGAGGTATCGCCCTCCTCCACCTCACGCAATCGTGGTCAATCCGGCCGCCTCTCACATCCCCTGATAGTTGGGGCCGCCGCCGCCCTCCGGTGGAACCCAGGTGATATTGCCGTTCGGGTCCTTCACGTCGCAGGTCTTGCAGTGGACGCAGTTCTGGGCGTTGATCTGGAAGCGCGGGCCTGTGGCTTCCTCGACCCATTCATAGACGCCGGCCGGGCAATAGCGGTTGGACGGGCCGGCATAGACGTCGTGCTCGGACGTCTTCTGCAGGTTCATATCGGCGACCTTGAGATGGATCGGCTGGTCCTCCTCATGGTTGGTGTTGGAGAGGAACACCGAGGACAGCTTGTCGAAGGTCAGCTTGCCGTCCGGCTTGGGATAGGCGATCGGCGTGTGCGTCTTTGCCGCATCAAGCGTCTTGCGGTCGGGCTTGGCGTGGGACTGCGTACCGAACAGCGAGAAACCTAGCGTATTGCACCACATGTCGAAGCCGCCGAGCGCCACGCCGATGATGGTGCCGAACTTCGACCACAGCGGCTTGACGTTGCGGACCCGATGCAGGTCTTTGCCCACGGCGGAATCCCGCCAGGCGTCCTCGTATTCGCTCAGTTCGTCATTGGCGCGGCCGGCGCCGAGCGCGGTCGCGACATGTTCGGCCGCCAGCATGCCGCTGCCCATCGCGTTGTGCACGCCCTTGATGCGCGGCACGTTGACGAAACCCGCCGCGCAGCCGATCAGCGCGCCGCCCGGGAAACTCAGGCGCGGCACCGACTGATAGCCGCCCTCGGTAATCGCGCGCGCGCCATAGGAAATCCGCTTGCCGCCTTCGAACACGGTGCGAATGGACGGATGGGTCTTGAAGCGCTGGAATTCATCGAACGGCGACAGGTACGGATCGTCGTAGTTGAGATGCACGACGAAACCGACCGCTACCTTGTTGTCGTCGTAATGGTAGAGGAACGAGCCGCCGCCGGTCGAATTGTTCAGCGGCCACCCGAACGAATGCTGGATCAGGCCCTTCTGGTGCTTGGCGGGATCGATCTCCCACACTTCCTTCAGGCCGATGCCGAACTTTGATGGCTCACTCTTGGCATCGAGGGAGTATTTCGCGATCAGCTGCTTGCTCAGGCTGCCGCGCGCGCCTTCGGCGAACAGCGTGTATTTGCCGAGCAGTTCCATGCCACGGGTGAAGGAATCCTTCGGCTTGCCGTCCCTGCCGACGCCCATGTCGCCGGTCGCGATGCCGCGGACCGCACCGCTGTCGTCGTACAGCACTTCAGCGGCGGCAAAACCCGGGTAGATTTCGACGCCGAGCGCCTCTGCCTTCGGCCCCAGCCAGCGGCAGACATCGCCAAGCGAGCCGATATAGCAATGATGGTTGTCCATCAGCGGCGGCATCGCGAAGTTCGGCAGCCGGATCGCGCTGGTCGCCGTGGTCCAGTAGAAGCGGTCATCCTTGACCTGGGTCTTCAGCGGGCAATCGGCGTCGTCACGCCAATCCGGGATCAACTGGTCGAGCGAAACCGGATCGATCACCGCGCCCGAAAGAATATGCGCGCCGACCTCGGAACCCTTCTCCACCACGACGATGCTGAGATCGGCATTGAGCTGCTTCAGCCGGATCGCCGCAGCCAGGCCGGACGGCCCGGCGCCGACGATCACGACATCGAATTCCATGGATTCGCGGGGAGGAAGTTCTTCTGCACTCATGATGTGATCTCAGCCCGATTGAGAACGGCTCTAAAGGCTCGTTGTTTCCGATTTTTAGCGAGAGGACAACCATGGAAATGCGATGCGCGACCGTTTCAAGCCGGCGCGATCCATATTAGATTGGCATAATGGATTTGATCGGCGAGCCCGCACCTAATGTCAGGCAATTACTGGCTTTTTATCTGGAGGCCGGGGTCGATTGCGCATTGGCCGAAGAGCCGGCCGATCGGCTGAGCGAACCCGATGCTCCGGCAATCCCCGCTCCGGTCCGCGACACGGCGCCACCCCGCCAGCTGCGGGAAGCTCCCACCGCGGCGCCGGCAGTTCCGCGGAGCGAAATAGCGCCGCCGCCGGAAGCCGCCATCGCGATGGCGCGTGAGGCGGCGCGAACGGCGCCGACACTGGAAGAACTGCGCGCGCTGCTGGAACAATTCGATGGTTGCGCGCTGAAGAACACGGCGACGCGTCTTGTGTTTTCCGACGGCAATCCACAGGCCCGCATCATGTTCGTCGGCGAAGCGCCGGGGCGCGACGAGGACATCGAGGGGCTGCCCTTTGTCGGACGTTCCGGCAAGCTGCTCGACCGCATGATCGCCGCCATCGGCCTCGACCGCAGCAAAGCCTACATCGCCAACGTGATTCCGTGGCGGCCGCCCGGCAACCGCACGCCGACGCCGCAGGAGACGCAGATCTGCCTGCCGTTCATCCAGCGGCAGATCGAACTCGTGAATCCGGACGTGCTGGTGACGCTCGGCAATCCCTCGACCCAAACCCTGCTGTCGACCCGCGACGGCATCATGAAGACGCGCGGCAAATGGTTCGACTACGACACCGGCACCCGCACCATTCGCGCCATCGCGACGTTCCATCCGGCGTATCTGCTGCGGTCGCCATCGTACAAGCGGATGACGTGGCAGGACCTGCGCGCGATCGCGAAGGCGCTGGAGCAGACGGCTTCGTAGCAACCTCGAAATTCGGCTAAGGCGCCTTCGGCCGCACGATGGCCCAGCCGATGCGCAGCAGCGGCTGGCGGCCGTTGATCAGCCACTCGAAGGCGCGCGGCACTTCCGGCACGAGGCCCGGGAAGCGCTGCACGATTTCGGGCGGCGGCGCGCCAGATGTGTCGGAGGCGCGCCAAACCACCACGCCGCCGGTCTCGTTGAATTTCGCGACCGACAGCCACGGCGTCCGTTCCGGGGTGGCGTCGAGCAACAGATGCGGTCGCCCGCGGCTCATCGCGACGAAACTTGCCAGTTGCGGATCGCCGGCCACCGCGCGCAGCCGCTGATTGGTGCGGCGCTCGTAGCTCTCGCCGAAGAATTGCGCGATCGATTTCGCCGGCAGCGAAGTGGCCACTTCGTTCGATCCGGTCCAGGGCAGGAACACGATCGCCGCAACGGTCACCACCGCAGGCGCGACCACTGCCGCCGCCCATACCGTCCTGAGCAGGCGCTGACGCCGCAGATAGATCAGGTCGCCGGTCGCGACCACCACGGCCAGTCCCGTCATCAGCAAGGCGACGCCCGCCCCGCCCACGATGCGGTCGAAGTTGAAAATGCCCGAGATGAGACTTCCGAGTACAGCTGGAACCAGCGCGAAGAAATAGACGAAGTCGCGCGCCAGCGGATCGACCGGCGGGCGGTAGATGATCGGCGCGTCCGAAGCGCTGCGAGCGAACCAGCCGGCGTTGAGCAGCGCCAGCAGCAGGATGGCGGATGCCGCCAGCACGAGACCGCCCAGCAGCCAGCCCCATTGCGTGGCGCGCGCGCCGAGATCGGATATCGCGGGCCATGCCGGCATCGCGAACGCGTCGGCGCGGATGAGCCAGATCAGATAGGGCAGCACCAGAACGACGATCACGAGCAACGCATATAACGGATCGAGCGACGTCAGCACGCGGCGTCCGCGCTCTGTGGCGGCAGCAAATCCGGCGAGCAGCAGCAGCAACAGCGGCGCCGCCGATGTCGTCAGCAGCAACAGCCCCGCCTCGATCGACCAGGCGAACCACGCGTTGCGGCGATGCTGTCCGATCAATTGCCAGGAATGCAGCAACAGCAGCGCCCAAAGCGGGCGCGCCAGCACCAGCGGGCCGAACTCGACGCCGGGCGAACTGAACGCCACCACCGTCATCGAGAGCAGCACGGCCAGCACCGCCTGCTGCCCGCCGACGATCGCGCGCGCCAGTTGATAATAGATCCAGAAGGTGGCCACCGCGCAGACCTGCGCCAGCAGATAGACGCCGAACATGGTGTTGCCGGCGGAGCGGAAGGCGATGTCGGCAAGCCAGTACGCTAGCGGTGGACCGAACCAGGTGCCGACCTGATACTCCCGGCCGTAGGCCAGCACGGTCGCCACGTCGCCGGGCGGGCTGCGGTAGAGCAGCATCGGCAGGACCAGCCACAACGCGGCCTGGATCAGCACGACAATCCAGACCACCAACCGCGGCCGCGCGCGGATCAGTTCGACAACCAGCGAGGTGAAGCGCATGAAACGTCCGAATGCCGGGCCGAGCAGCCCTGTCCCCAACGACGTTTGATAGAGCGCACGCGCCGCCGAGGCAACCGCCTCAGATTGTGGCCGGAATGCCTGAATTGATTTCGCTATCGACGGTAAAGAGATCGGGTTCGACCGTCTCTGCCACCGTCTCGGGATAATGCTTTCGCCGCGCCGCCACGACCGGCGCGAAAAACCGGCGGTGGTACATGCTCGGACCCAGGCGGTCCAGCGCCTCGCGATGTTCCGGAACGGCGTAGCCCTTGTGGCTTTCAAAACCGTAGCCCGGGCAATCCAGCGCCAACGCGCTCATCAAGCGGTCGCGCGTCACTTTTGCGATGATCGAGGCCGCCGCAATCGACATCACGATGCCGTCGCCGCCGATCACGGCATCGCAGTCGCAGGGCGCGTCGATCTTGTCGCGGCCGTCGACGAAGACATGCTGCGGCATCTCAGGCAACGCGCGAACCGCGCGCGCCAGCGCCCACAGCGAAGCACGCAGAATATTGTCGCGATCGATCCGCGCCGGCGAGGCAAAGGCGACCGCAAAGGACGACGTCGCGCAGATCTCCTCGAACAATTCCTCGCGGCGCTCGGCCGTCAGCCGCTTGGAATCGTCGATGCCTTTCGGGATCCGTTTTGGATCGAGCACGACGGCGGCGGCCACCACCGGACCCGCCAACGGACCGCGCCCGGCCTCGTCGCAACCGGCCACCGGCCATACGCCGCGCTTGATCAGCGCCCGCTCGCGACGAAAGCTCGGCGGCGCAACCGCGATGATGCCCTTGGGCGGCCTGGCCGGCGCCTTGCCGGCTTTCTTGTTGGCGGACTTGTCCCGAATCATGGGCGGGATCGTGCGAAAGCGCGCGGCCGGGCGCAACCGGAAACCTGTCGCAATTCCCGCTATTCAATCCGGCGGCGCTCGGCCCTAAAACAAACTCAGTTGCTGTCCGCTGCGCTTCGGCTTGACGAAATGATCGGTCGTCAGCTTCAGGCGGCGCTTATTGAGACCGAGCCTTTCGCAGGCGATCTCGAATCGGCGGCCGATCATCCAGGCCATCGGGCCGGTGCCCTTCATGCGCGTGCCCCATTGCGAATCGTAGTCGCGACCACCGCGCATGTCGCGGATCAGGGTGAAGACGTGGCGGTAGCGGTCGGGATAGTTCGCCATCAGCCACTCGCGAAACAGGTCGCGCACTTCCAGCGGCAGCCGCAGCAGCACATAGCTGGCCTCCTTGACGCCAGCATGGGCGGCGGCATCGAGGATGCGCTCGATCTCGGAATCGTTCAGCGCGGGAATCACCGGCGCGACCATGACCGTCGCGGGAATTCCGGCTTCCGACAACTGCTTCAACGCCTCCAGCCGCTTGGACGGCGTCGAGGCGCGCGGCTCCATGGTGCGTGCGAGCTTGGGATCGAGCGTCGTCACTGAGATGGCGACCTTGGCCAGATTCCGCTTTGCCATCCGCGCCAGGATATCGATGTCGCGGGTCACCAGCGCCGATTTGGTGACAATGCCGACCGGATGGCCGGCCCGCTCCAGCACCTCGAGAATCCCCCGCATGATTTTGTGCTCGCGCTCGATCGGCTGGTAGGGATCGGTGTTGGTGCCGATCGCGATCATCCGCGGCTCGTAGCCGGAGGCGGCCAGTTCCTTCTCCAGCAGTTCCGGCGCGTCCGGCTTGATCTGCAGCTTGGTTTCAAAATCGAGCCCGGGCGACAATCCGAGAAACGCGTGCGTCGGCCGCGCGAAACAGTAGACGCAACCGTGCTCACAGCCGCGATAGGGATTGATCGAACGATCGAAGCCGATGTCGGGCGAGTCGTTGCGGGTGATGACCTTGCGCGAGGTGTCGAGCGACACGGTGGTTTTGAACGGCGGCAGGTCGTCCAGGCTCTGCCAGCCGTCGTCGAAGGCGACCCGCGCCTCGGCCTCGAACCGGCCGCTGGCGTTGGATTGCGCGCCGCGGCCGCGCTTTCGTTTGCCTTCAATGGCGACGGCAAGTTCGGGAAAAGGTGTCGCCCCCGCCGGTTCGGAGGGCGCCGTGACCGGCGGGGGCTTGAGGGCATGGGAGGATGCTCGGCTCATGAAGCCAACATAGCACGCCAAAGGAACAAATCAAGAACATCTTCGGCAACTGGCGCACGGCGCGCAATGGTCAGAACGGTGCTTTCATCATGTGCCGCAAAAAACCGCAGGCGCGACCGCTGCTTTAAATGTGACAAGGTGATAACGGTGCAGCGTTTTACATCCTTTGAGCCACCGAAGCCTTATTCATGTTGAGCGTGATCATTCCAACCGAAGGTGTCGAGCAGCCCGCGGTCGCGACGCTGGCGGCGCTGGTGCCGGGAGCGGCAGCCGGGATCATCCGCGAGGTGCTGTTGGTGGACCGGGCCGGCAATGGCGTGATCGAACGCGTGGCCGACGTCGCCGGCTGCCGCTTCCTGGCCTTCGACGGCACACGCGCCGCGGCGCTGGCCACCGGCGCGCGGGCGGCGCGCTCGCCCTGGCTGATGTTCCTGCACGCCGGCGCGGTGCTCGACCATGGCTGGATCGAGGAGACCACGCAGTTTATCCAGAATGTATCGAACAGCGGCCGGCCGCGCGCCGGCGTCTTCCGCTACGCCCGCTCACCCTATTCCGACACGCGGCTGCGCGACGGCATCAAGTTCGTGGCCCGCATGATTGCCGGACCGTCGGCGGAACAGGGGCTGCTGATCGCCCGCGATCATTATGAACGGCTCGGCGGCTACCGGCCGGATTCGCGACGCTCCGAGACGCGGCTGCTGCGCCAGCTCGGCCGTTCGGCGCGCACGCAGTTGCGCAGCCGGATCATGGTCGTCGCCTAAGGGCGCCGCAGGCCCCAACCAAAACATCGAAAACAACCCCATGCACAGTAGCGAAGGCCTTGGCGCGCTTCGCAAATTGCCTTCCATGAGATAATACTTGCCAAAAGCAACTATATCTTTGAGAATGGCAAATATAAATATTGAGGAAGCGCCATGTCCGATTCAGATCCCAAACCTGATATCGCGGCCGTCCGCGCCTTCAACCGTTTCTACACCCGCAGGCTCGGCGTGCTCGATCAGCAGCTTCTGGAAGGCCCGTTCTCGCTGAGCGAAGCGCGGGTCCTCTACGAACTCGCCCATCGCGAAAACCTCTCGGCCAAGGAAATCGGTGCCGAACTGGGGCTCGATGCCGGCTATCTCAGCCGCATCGTGCAGGGTTTTGATGAAGCCGGCTTCATCAGCCGCGAACCGCTGCCGACCGACCGCCGGCAGTACCGCCTCGCTTTGACCGCCAAGGGACGGCAAGCCTTCGCAAAACTCGACCGCAGCACGAATGATCATATCGCGGCGATGCTGGAAGGGCTGCCGCCCGGCGGCAAGGCGCGGCTGATCGATTCCATGGCCGACATCCGGCGGCTGCTCGATGGCGGTGCCGTGGCACGGACTGCTGTGCTGCGCGAGCCGCGCCCCGGCGACATGGGATGGGTGGTGCAGAGCCACGGCGCGCTTTACGCCCGAGAATACGGTTTCGATTCCTCGTTCGAGGGGCTGGTTGCCGAGATCACGGCAAAATTCCTCGCCTCGTTCGACGCGTCGCGCGAGCGCTGCTGGATCGCCGAGATCGACGGGACGCAGGTCGGCTCGATCTTTCTGGTGCGGCACAGCGACGACGTCGCAAAACTGCGGTTGCTGCTGATCGACCCGGCCGGACGCGGCCAGCGGCTCGGCCACCGGCTGGTCGGAGAATGCATCGCGTTCGCAAGAGCCTGCGGCTATCGCAAGATCACGCTGTGGACCCAGAGCATCCTGCTCGCCGCGCGCAGCATCTATCAGAAAGCGGGCTTCCGGCAGGTCGCCACCGAGCCGCACCGCAGTTTTGGCCAGGACCTGATCGGCGAAACCTGGGAACTCGAGTTGTGAAGCCGGCGCGGCACGATCGCCGCGCGGCTGGTCAGGCTGAGGCGCCTTGGGCTTTAGGCCGCCGCAGATGCTCATCGAGCCGCGGCATGATCTCGACGAAATTGCAGGGCCGCGTGCGGTAGTCGAGCTGGGCGTTGAGGATACCATCCCAAGCATCCTTGCAGGCGCCCGGGGATCCCGGCAGGCAGAAGATGAAGGTCGCGCCCGCGACACCTGCGGTAGCGCGGCTCTGCACCGTCGAGGTGCCGATCTTGGCATGGCTCAGCATGTGGAAGGCGATCGAAAATCCGTCCATCCGCTTTTCGAACAGGGGCTCGATCGCCTCCGGCGTCACGTCGCGTCCGGTGAAGCCGGTGCCGCCGGTGGTGATGATGGCATCAACCCCCTCATCCGCGATCCAGCGCCTGACGACGGCGCGGATGGCCTCGACGTCGTCGGTGACGATTTCGCGCGCGGCCAGGTGGTGACCGGCCGCACTCAGTCGGTCCGCCAGCGTGGTGCCGGACTTGTCATCGGCCAGCGAGCGGGTGTCGGAGACGGTGAGCACCGCGATGTTCAGCGGCACGAATTGTTTGGATTCATCGATGGACGACATGACTTTCTTCTTCTCGTCATGCCCGGGCCTGTCCCGGGCATCCACGTCTTCAATCTCTCATTCAAGTAAAGACGTGGATAGCCGGAATGTCTGGCGAAAAGACGCGCTTCGCGCTTTTGCCCGGCCATGACGATCATTACTTCTCCACCCAGCTATAGCGCGCCTTGCGCAAACGTGTTGCAGGCCTGCACCGTACCCTGCTTGTAGCCGGTCATGAACCACTGCTTGCGCTGTGCCGCAGAGCCGTGCGTAAAACTGTCCGGCACCACCCTGCCCGTCGACTGACGCTGCAACGTATCGTCACCGATCGCGGTCGCCGTCCGCAACGCCGCATCGATGTCTCCCTCTTCGACGAAGCCCGGACGCTTCTTCTCTTCGCGGTTGACCCAGACGCCGGAAAGACAATCAGCCTGCAACTCGACCTTGACCTGCAGCGCATTGGCTTCCGCCTTGCTGCCCGCCTGCTGCTGCAGCCGCTGCACGCGGGGCAGGATGCCGAGCAAGTTCTGGATGTGGTGCCCCGCCTCATGCGCGATGATGTAGGCCGTCGTGAACTTGCAGGAACTGCCCGAACACCCCTTGAAGCGCGTTTCGACTTCACGGAAGAAAGCGGTGTCGAGAAAGATCTGCTTGTCCGGCGGGCAATAGAACGGCCCCATCGCCGACTGCGCCATGCCGCAACGGCCGCCATTGGTGGCGTTGCGAAACAGCACGATGCGCGGCCCGGTGTAATTCTGGCCGCTTGCCTGAAAGATCTCGCTCCAGCGATCGTCGATCTCGCCGAGGATACCCGCAATCATGCTGCCGACTTCATCTTTCGGCGCGCCGGTCTTGGCCGGCCCCGAGCGGCGATCGGTCTGGTAGCTCGGCGCCTGGTTGCCGCCGGTGAGAATTTCGGCGCCGCCGATCAAGATGCGCGGATCGATGCCGAAGGCATAGCCGACGAGGCCAAGCACGATGATGGTGCCGATGCCGAGCCCGCCGCCACCCATCGGCAGGCCAAATCCGCCGCCTCCGCCACCACCGCTATCGTCGCGACGGTCATCGATACTGTCGCTGCGGCGGAAATCATCGTAGCGCATGGCGGTGTGTCCTCGTCCCCGGGCTGTTGGCTCAAATACCCAACGCAGCAATCACGTAAAATTTCCATTCCATTAATCAATATCCTGCCCGGCAATATTTGCCTAGAGCGGACACCTTTCGACGTTTCCTCGGCAATCTCTTCTCAGCAACTCTACCGATTAAGTCGATTTTTACTTTGCCCATTCACTGTACGGGCAGTCGGTTGTTTTAGTCCCGCGTCGCCGACAGCGTCGCCTGAGTCAGAGTAATTGAGTCATGGTAGTGTCGCGTCGCGGGGCGTCCGTAAGGGCGCCCCGCACTAAATTTGAATCCGAGTCGAACGCTCGCATCGTCATTGGCGATTGCGTCGCCGAGATGTCGAAGCTTCCGGCCGGTTCGGTCGATCTGGTGTTTGCAGATCCGCCGTATAACCTGCAGCTGAAGGGCGAACTGAAACGCCCCGACGAATCCCATGTCGATGCCGTCAATAACGACTGGGACAAGTTCTCATCCTTCGCCGCCTATGACGATTTCACCCGCGCCTGGCTGCTCGCCTGCCGCCGCATCATGAAACCGTCGGCGACGTTGTGGGTGATCGGCTCCTACCACAATATTTTCCGCGTCGGTTCGATCATGCAGGACCTCGGCTTCTGGGTCCTCAACGACATCGTCTGGCGCAAGACCAATCCGATGCCGAATTTCCGCGGCCGCCGCTTCACCAATGCCCATGAAACCATGATCTGGGCGGCGCGCGACGAGAAGGCCAAGGGATACACGTTCAATTACGAAGCCCTGAAGGCCGCCAACGAGGACGTGCAGGCGCGTTCCGACTGGCTGATCCCGCTTTGCACCGGCGAAGAGCGCCTCAAGGGCGAGGACGGCAAGAAAGTGCACCCGACCCAGAAGCCCGAAGGCCTTTTGGCGCGCGTGCTGCTGTCGTCGTCGAAACCCGGCGATCTCGTGATCGATCCCTTCAACGGCACCGGCACCACCGGGGCCGTGGCAAAACGTCTCGGCCGCCGCTACATCGGCTTCGAGCGCGACAGGACCTATGCGGCTGCGGCGGAAGCGCGCATCGCCGCGGTGGAACCGCTGCCCGAGGCGACGCTGGCGCCGTTCATGACCGCGCGCGAAGCGCCCCGCGTGGCGTTCTCCGAACTGATCGAGCGCGGCATGATCCCGCCCGGCACCAAACTGGTCGATTCCAAGAAGCGCCACGGCGCGCTGGTTCGCGCCGACGGCGCCATCATGCTCGGCGACAAGGTCGGCTCGATCCACCGCATCGGCGCGGTGGCCCAGGGCGCGCCCGCCTGCAACGGCTGGACGTTCTGGCATGTCGAGACCAAGAACGGCCTCAAGCTGATCGACGAATTGCGGGCGGAAATCCGTTCGGAGATGGCGGCGGGCTGAAGGCCGCGGCTTGCAACTTTATTTACCCTAAGTTGCGTCATTGCCTGGACACGCCGTGAAACTTCAACGGCGTTTGTTAGGCTAGCTCCGCCATGCCCATTACCTTTGAAATGATCTTGTTTGTCTTGGTGCGCTGGCTGCTCCTCTGCGCGCTAAGCCTAGTCGCCTTCATTTTCGGATGTCGGAAGCTCGTCCGTAACGAACCGTCCGGATGGTTGCTGCTGGCGGGTGGGCTATTGATGCCGGGCTATTATGGCGCCCAATGGCTGCAAACCAAACAGACCGTGGCAAACCGAACGACGGAAATTGCATCATGGCCGCGCGTGAAAGTCACTGCGGCTGACCGCCCTCGCGTTCTGATCGTCCGCAGCCCGGGCAACCGGCTGGAACCGTTCGTGTATTTCCTCGCCGAGACCGGGCTGTTCGACGTCTACGCCGTCAAGGGTTCGAATTCCCGGCCTCAGAAAATCTGGCGGATGGAAGTTGGCCCTCGTGACACTTGTGCGAAAGACCGTAGCGAGCGCGACGAAATGATCGTGCCGACGGGATGGCGAAGTTGCGCGACCGCCGTTCCCGTCGAAAGCGCACCCAGCGACGGCTTGATCCTGTACACGCAGGCCGGAGTCGCGCCGCATTCGTGGACGACAAATCGGAAGGATTATAAAACCGAGGCAGTCTGGACGTATGAGCTGGCACTGCGCGCCGGCGATACTGAACAGCTTGTCGCCTACGATGAATTCGTCGCCTTTCCTGAAATGCGTTTCCACTGGCTGGTCGGTCCGTCCCTGGTTCCGCGGCCAACCCCGCGGCGTGCCGTTGTGAGCGGCCCGGACGTTGCCGCCCCCGAACCGGGCGCGTTTGTCCTCTCTGCCCTTGGCATCGACGAACTCGCCATCATACCGCCATTCGCCCTGAACATCGAAGCCCTGCGCGAGATGGTCGAGGGCCTCAGCACGACGGGCCGGCCCGAGGATACAAGGCGCGCGCTCGACCTGATCGCAGCCGCCCCGCCCGATCCGGCATTTCGCACCACCATGAAACGCCTGGCGTCCACGCCCGCGACATCGACCAACATGACTGTCAGGAAGGGGACGCACTGGTGTGAAAAGGTGACGCGGTTGCTGCGGTACCGCGAGGCGCTGATGGAGGGCTGTGCCAACAGCACCATCCCGGCGGACAAATGCGCGAATCTCGGCTTTGCCGGCCAATGGCTTCAAGTCTGTGCCGACAATGTCAAGCCGATCTGGCGCAGCACCGACAATCCGGCGCGACGGGTGTTCATTGTCGACTTCAACGGCGGCCGGGAGACAAAGGTGCTGTTGCCCCGGCCGGCGCGGGCGGTCGAAATCCGAGTCCCCGAAGATTTCGGCGCGCTCGATATCGTGCTGCGCAATCAGGATCCGCGCGTGTTCGTCTTCACCGGCGCGGCATCCTGCATCGAGCGGTTGACCGTGCTGGAAGACAGCCAGACCGGAATTGCCGGCGTCGAAGCCAGCCGCGTCCAATTCGCGGGGACCGGAGGCGGGATCTATCACCGCGCGCACTCCGACGCCTTCGCGGACATTCTCGGCATAAAGCCGGACGACGCCATCTACGATTCTGAAGGCGACATCGACCTAGCCGACAAATTGGCAAGGCGCAGATCGGTGCCACCATGTAAGGGATCGTCCGGCGCAGGCTTCAAGAGCGGCGGCACAATGCGGCTCGACACCAGCGCCATTCTAACGGCGCCTCCACTGCTGCCATTCGTCCGGAACGAGAGCGCCACGCCCTGACCGGCGACTGCGGCGGAAATCCGTTCCGAGATGGCGGCGGGCTAAGGCCCACCGCGACAATCGTCGAGTTCCCTCCGCGAGATCTTGCCGTCCTTGTCGGTGTCGATCCTGCGGAAAAGTTTTTCGCCCGCGGCCTCGTAATCGCTCCATGCGATTTCTCCCTTCGTGCGGGATTCCAGCATTAATATTCGGCGCGCACACGCTGGCAGTTCGGGAAACCCCAAATCTCTCTTCATATCAGGGTATGTGAACTTACCCGCTTCGGAGGCGCTGACCTTGCCGTCGCCGTCGGTATCCAGCGCCATCGTCGATCGAACGGTATCGCTGATCTTTGCTTCCGGATCGTTCGGCGCCGATCTCAGCCGGTATTTCATGGCCCGACGGATTTCGTCTTCCGTCACCGCGCCATCTCCATCGAGATCGTAGCCCATAACAAACTGCAGAGCGAAAGTGCGCGAAACGACGGTCTCCATCAGGACGTGAAGATCGACATCGCGCTGCGTGATCATTCCGTCGAGATCGGCGTCGAGCTGGACGAAATCCTGGTGCAGACTCGCGAAATAGCGCTCCAGCGTCGAACTTGCGCGTGGCGGCGAATCCGGCGCCAAGGCACCAGGCACCGCCAAGGGCGGCCGGGCTGCCGCCTGCTGACCGGGGGCGGACACCGGCACATTCAATGCCGCCATCAATATTCCTGCGACGACCCACCCAGGGACGCCCGAGACTCGCTGCATGGCTCCTCCGAGTTGCGGCAATCGCAACTTGACTTCCCTTGCGGGCGCCGCCTGTCGTACATCCGCGCCGGTCAGCGAGCGCACCTGAGCACTGCACCTGCCTATTAGGGGCAGGTCAACTGACGCAAAATGTGGCGGTGCCTATTGTCTCTGCAACCTCGGCGGGCAACCAGCATGGGAGCCCTGCGAGTTGCACGGTTGGCTTTTCCGCCTTGTCGCCCCGATTTTCAGGCATACTTCTACTCCGCGTTCCCCTGAGGTCACCGCCATGCGCACGCGAAGCTCCGAGTCGTTCATTGTGCTGCCGCTGCTCCCGATCTTCCTGATCGGCCTGTTTCCCATGCTGCTGTTGAGCCTGCTCGGTCCGGCCGGACTGATCATCCTCGGCATTCTGGTGGCCAGCGCCGGCCTCACCGATATTCTCGACGCCAACGGCACCTTCAGCGAGCAGATCATCGTCCATGGTTATGCCCGGGGAACAGAACGCAATGGGCAGCGGACGGCACTGCGTTCGGAAAGGCGTTTTGCGGCTATCATGATCGCCGCTGGAATCGGCCTTGCGGTCACCGGCATCGGCGGGCTGGCGCTGTCGTAACAGCCGGCGTCGCTGGTCTCGGCCACCCGGACACCGGCCCGGTCACACACTGGTCGCTTGCGCAACCCGCAAAATTTGAGCATGGACGTTCCATGGGGCGGCAATGACGCCGCCCGCCGCGCGAAGCTGTCCTGCAAGCAGCCCATGGGGGAGAAATCCAGACATGCTCAAATTCTATTTCAACGGTTCGCCCAACCCGACCAAGGTCGCCCTCTTCCTCGAGGAAGCCGGCATCGCCTATGAGCCGGTCGCCGTCGACACCCGCAAGGGCGACCAGTTCAAGCCGGAATATCTCGCCGTCAATCCGAACGCCAAGGTGCCGGCGATCGACGATGACGGCGTCAAGGTTTTCGACAGCAACGCCATCCTGCTCTACCTCGCCGAAAAGACCGGCAAGTTCCTGCCGGCCAACACGCCGCAAAATCGCGCGCAGATGCTGTCCTGGCTGATGTTCGTGGCAACGGGCATCGGCCCGTATTCCGGACAGGCGGTGCACTTCAAGCACTTTGCGCCAAAGGACCAGAATCACGACTATGCGCATAACCGCTACCAGTTCGAGGCGCATCGCCATTACGCGGTGCTCAACGACCACCTCGCCGGCCGCAAATACATGGTGGGCGACACCTACACCATCGTCGACATGGCCTTGTGGGGTTGGGCACGGATGGCCGCGTTCGTGATGGGCGAGGAAGCGGTCGCGAAATATCCCAACGTCAAGCGACTGGTCGACGAGGTTTCGGCCCGTCCGGCGGCGGCCAAGGCGATCGCGCTGAAGGACAATTTCAAATTCAAGGCCGAGATGGACGACGAAGCCCGCAGCAACATGTTCAAGCATCTCGGCATCAAGGCGGCCTGAATCTGCTTCACCCGCCCTTGAGGGGCGGGTGAAGTTTGCGTTTTATCGTGGCCCGCATGAGCGGAGCGACATGCGGGACCACCGACCCCGCATGTCGCTTCGCTCATGTGGGCTTCTGTCTGAGAACGTCTCAAACCGCCGCCGTCATCTTCCGCTCTTCGGGAAACTTCCCCAGCACGCGCTCGACCAGCGCGGAATCGCAATATTCCTTGATCTGCTTGATCCTGCCGTCCTCGATCCGCCAGACCATGCAATACTGGTTGTCATAGCGCTCGCCTGACTTCGTGACATTGTCGCCGCGCGCCTCGACGACGACGTAGTCGCCTTCCGCGATGAAGTTGAACGCCACGGTGCGCGGCCGCGCGGCGAAGAACGAGCGGAAATGACCCATCAGGCCGTTGTTGATGGCGTCACGGCCCTTGAATTCGTGCGACCAGGAATATTGCCCGGTGACGACCCAGGTGGCGTCCTCGGCGAGGTTGTCGAGGAACGTTGTCCCGCTGCGGTTGGCGGAATCCGTATAGACCTGCTGAACCAGTTTCTTGTTCGCGGCTGCGCTCATGGCGGCTTCTCCTGTGATGATGCCGGGACCATCGCGCGCCGCCTGTCATTCTTCCAATCGATAGTGAATATGATATATATTCACTGCATGAATTTGAATTCGCTCGATCTCAACCTCTTGGTCGCGCTCGACGCCCTGCTGCGCGAAGCCAACGTCAGCCGCGCCGCGGTGCGGATCGGGCTGTCCCAGCCGGCGACGAGCCACGCCCTGCAGCGGCTGCGCGACCTAGTCGGCGATCCCCTGCTGGTGCGGACCGGGGCGCGGATGGAGCTGACACCGCGGGCGCAGGCCTTGCGCGCGCCGCTGGCGCAAACGCTCGACCAGGTGCGATCGCTGTTCATCCCCGACGATTTCGACGCCGCCAGCAGCGAACGCCAGTTTCGGCTGATGATGCCGGATCTCGCGGTCGAATTGCTGATGCCGCGGCTGATGGAAAAGATCACAAGACTGGCGCCGAACGTCCGGATCGACGTGGTGCCGTGGCGGGGGCCCGCGATCTTCACGGCGGAATTCGCCCGCACCATCGACATGGTGATCTCGATCGGCAACGCCTTTACCGGCTTTCACCGGCAGCGGCTTTACACCGACCGCGATGCGCTGGCGGTCCGGCAGGGTCACCCGGCCGGCGCAGGGTTGAGACGGATCGAGGCCTTTCTCGAGGCGCGCCATGTCGCGGTGGTGATCCGCGGACAGAGCGAGGATTTGATCGACATGTGGCTGCGGCCTGCGGGCATCGAGCGGCGGATCGCGCTGGTCGTTCCCGGCTATATCGAGGCGCTGCACGTGACCGCGCGCACCGACCTCGTCGCCTTCGTGCCGCGCCGCCTGATCGCGGCGCTGTCGAAACAATTGTCGCTGACGACGATCGCGCCGCCGCTCGATCCCGGGGTCGACGAGCAGTATCTGTTCTACCCGACCCGCGCCCAGATGGACCCGGGCTCGATCTGGCTGCGCAACATCATGCTCGGCATCGGCCGCGAGATGGAGCGGGGGAAATCAAAATCGTAGAGCGTGAGAAGGAGATGTAGCCCGCATGAGCGCAGCGATATGCGGGATGCCGCGGACGCCGGTCCCGCATATCGCTGCGCTCATGCGGGCTACGGTTCTCAATCTCTGCGATGTCAACGCTTCACTTCAGCCAGCACCTTTTGCACAGCGGGCCGCTCCAACATCCGCTGGTGGTGCGCCGCCACCTTGGGCAGCGTCTTGAGATCGACGCCGTCGCCATCGAGCCAGAGCTCGATGGCGTAGAGATAGGGATCGCAGATCGTGTATTGCTCGCCCATCACCCACGGCCCCTTCAGCATCTCGCGCTCGATCAGCGCAAAGCAAGCGGCCATCGTTTCGGGCACCTTGCGCTTCATGTCGGCGAACGAGGACTCCTCGACCGCCCAGCGATAGCCGCGCATCTTGTGCGCATGATTGATGTGTACCGTGGAGCAGAGATAGCTGTTGAAGGACTGCGCCTGCGCCGCCGCAAACGGTTCTTCCGGCATCAGCCTGGCCTGAGGAAAACCCTGCGCGATGTAGCCGAGGATCGCCGGCGTCTCGGTCAGGGTGCCGCGATCGGTCACCAGCGCCGGCACCCGCCCCTTCGGATTGATCGCCAGATATTCCGGGGTGGTCTGCTGGCTGTTCTTGAAATCGAGCCGCTCCGCCGTGTAAGCGGCGCCGGCCTCTTCCAGGGCAATCAGCGAAGCCAGCGCAATCGTGCCGGGGGCGTAATAAAGCTTGAACATGGCGATCCTTTCGGTGGGAACCGGAGGTTAGCCGCCCGTCTGTCCGACGTCCATCTCCGCAGCGTTGCAGCGTACCAGGCCGGCACAACTGCCGACGCAATTCCCGCCGCCTTCGCAGTTGCCCCCTTGCCGCCTCTCGTGCCATGACGCGCGGGAAGTAACAGGGGCGTAACATGACGGTTCTCATCGCGGGTGGCGGTATCGGCGGGCTGACGCTGGCCCTCAGCCTGCACCAGATCGGCGTACCGGTCCGGGTGTTCGAAAGCGTGCCCGAGCTGCGGCCGCTCGGCGTCGGCATCAACGTGCTGCCGCATGCGGTGCGCGAACTGATCGAGCTCGGCCTGCATGACGCACTCGATGCGCACGGCGTCCGCACCAAGGAACTCGCCTATTTCTCCAAGCACGGCAAGCCGATCTGGAGCGAGCCACGCGGCATCGAGGCTGGCTACAAATGGCCGCAATTCTCGATCCATCGCGGGACGCTGCAGCAGATCCTGCTCGACGCCGCGATCGAACGGCTGGGACGCGAGAACATTCTCACCAGCCACCATCTCACCGGCTGGAGCGAGACGGAGAACGGCGTGCGCGCCGAATTCATCGACAAGGCGACCGGAAAATCGCAAGACGCCCACGACGGTGCGCTGTTGATCGCGGCCGACGGCATTCATTCGGCGGTGCGCGAAAAGCTCTATCCGAAAGAAGGCCCACCGATCTGGAACGGGCGGATTCTCTGGCGCGGCGTCACCGACAGCGACGCCTTCCTGTCCGGCCGCACCATGATCATGGCCGGCCACGAGATCTTGAAATTCGTCTGCTACCCGATTTCCAAACAGGCCGACAGCGCCGGCAAGTTCAGGATCAACTGGGTGGCCGAGCGGCACATGCCGCCGACCTATCAATGGCGGCGCGAGGATTATAACCGCTCCGCAAAGCTCGAAGAGTTCCTGCCCTGGTTCAAGGACTGGAAATTCGACTGGCTCGACGTGCCCGGCCTGATCGAGAATTGTTCGCACGCCTACGAATACCCGCTGGTCGACCGCGATCCGATCCCGCAATGGACGTTCGGCCGCGTCACGCTGATGGGCGACGCCGCGCACCCGATGTACCCGATCGGCTCCAACGGCGCCTCGCAGGCCATTCTGGATGCGCGCGTCATCACCCGCGAAATTTTGGCAAAGGGGGCGACCAACGCCGCCCTGCTCGCCTATGAAGCCGAGCGGCGGCCTGCCACCACGGACCTCGTGATGCTCAACCGCCGCAACGGGCCCGAGCAGGTCATGCAGATGGTCGAGGAACGCGCGCCCGACGGCTACGACGTCGTCACCGACGTGCTGTCGCTCAAGGAGCTGGAAGACATCGCCACCAACTACAAGCGCGTCGCCGGCTTCCAGGTCGAAGGGCTCAACGCCAAGCCGCCGATCGTGCAGTTCGCGCGGTAAGCGCCGCGGGCGGCGGGCCGGCAGGGGCCATAGCTCATTCCCCGAGCCCGTGCGCGATCGCCTTGCGCATCACATTCGGCAGCGCCTCGTCGGCCAGCGTCGCCACCGGCACCCAGCGCATGCCCTCCGGCGCCCGCGTGCGCGCAGGCACGCTTGCCGTATAGACCACGAGTTCGAGCGGAAAATGCGTGAACACGTGGGTGACGACGCCCGCCTTGCGGTGCCAGCGCGTTACGTTCTTCAGCACGGGCGCCTGGCTTAGCGCCGCCTTGTCTTCCTGTCGCGAAACCCAGTCCGAACCCGGCACTTCAGTCATGCCGCCAAGCAGGCCCTTTTCGGGGCGCGTGCGAACCAGCAGTTCGTCGCCGCGCGTGACGATGAAGGCCGCGCCGCGGCGCAGCGCGCCGGTCTTTTTCGGCGCCTTGCGCGGAAACGTCTCCTGATCGCCGCGTGCCCGCGCCGCGCAGTCCTCGTTCAGCGGACACAGCGCGCAGGCCGGCTTCTTCGGCGTGCAGATCGAGGAGCCGAGGTCCATCAAGGCCTGCGCACTGTCGCCGGCGCGAGACTCGCCCAGCAGCGTCGCGGCGAGTTCCTGGATCCGCGGCTTGGCCTGCGGCAGCGGCTCCTCGACTGCGTAGAGCCGCGACGTCACGCGCTCGATATTGCCGTCGACCGGCATGGTCCTGAGATCGAACGCGATCGCGCCGATGGCGGCCGCCGTGTAGGGGCCGATCCCCGGCAGTTGGCGCAGGCCTTCCTCGGTATCGGGAAACACCCCGCCATGGTCGCGCAGCACGGCGACCGCGCAGGCATGCAGATTGCGCGCCCGCGAATAATAGCCGAGCCCGGCCCACATCCGCAGCACGTCATCCTGCGAGGCGCGGCCGAGCGCTGTGACATCCGGCCAGCGCGCCAGAAATTTCAGGAAATACGGCCCGACCGTTTTGACGCCGGTCTGCTGCAGCATGATCTCGGAGAGCCAGACCCGGTAAGGATCGGCCCGCTCGCCCGCCGGCGGCCGCCACGGCAGGCTTCGGCGATGGCGGTCGTACCAGTCGAGCAGCAGCGCGGGGCGCGGGGCGCCGTCGGCGGCGGCCGGCTTCTGTGTCGCGACGATGGAGTGCATGCGCCATTTTAGGATTGGAAGACCGCAATTGCCAAGCCTGGAAGATGGAGCGCCGTCTATCGCACGAGGCCATTTCCTGCGACGTATCCATCGGGTTCCGCCGACCGGCGATCGGCGCCCCTCAAACGCTGAAGGGCCGCCAGAACCGCAAGGTTCAGCACACCGGCCGCGCCTGCCACCACAAACGACGGCGTGTAGCTCAGCGACAGGTCGAAGAGCACGCCACCGGCATAACCGCCGGCCGCCATTCCCGCCCACGCGACCATCATGACCACCCCGATCGCCCCGCCAAACCGGCTGGCCGGGACGGCGTCGCGCACGCACAGCGACAGGCACGTCATGTTGCCGGCAAAACCCAGTCCGAACAGAGCCGAAAGCGCCATCAGGGACCATCCTTCCTGGAGCGCCGGAAAGGCCACCACGCAGATAGTCTGCACAAACGATGCGGCAGCATAGGCCTTCAGAGCGCCGATCCGGTCGGCAATCGAACCGAAAAAGACGCGGCCGACCGCGCCCGACATCATCGCGACGACCATGCTGGTAGCGCCGGCGCTCACCGAGCCGCAGACCGCGCTGACAAAGCCCGCCAGGTGCACCACCGGCACGCCCATGCACATGCAGCAAAAGAAGGCGGCGGCCGCCAGCATCGCCACCGTGGTGGTTTCGGCCCGCGACGTGGCGGGCGCATCGGCGACGATGCCTGCGGGCGGCCGAAACCCCTGCGGCCATCGCAGCCACGGCAAGGTGAGCGCGAGCGCGACCAGCATCGCGCAGCCGACTTCGACAAACGCCCATCGCCAGCCGAACGCCTTGATGGCGAGGCTGGCGAAGAACGGCAACAGGCCCTGCCCGGCGGCACCGCCCGCGGTGACGATGCCCATCACCAGCCCGCGCCGCTCCGGAAACCACTCCCCGCTCGTCGACACCAGAGGTGCGTACAGCACGGAAAAGCCCAGCCCCCCGTAGACCAGGTGAGCGAGGTAAAACAGCGGCAGCGAACGCAGCGCGGACATCGCCAGCAACGATCCGACCATGCCGGCGGCACCCATCGCGAGCAGCAGCCGCACGTCCACGCGATCGGACAGCCGTCCCCACCACAAGCCCCCGATCGCCATTCCCGCCGTGGAGAAGGCATAGGCCAGGCTGGTGTCCGACCGTGACCAACCGAGTTCGGCCTCCATCGGCCCCATGAACACCGTGATCAATCCCAGCCCGCCGAATCCCATGGCGACGACAAGGGTCGCGGCAACGACGACCAGCGTGCCACGATGACCGGCCACCCATGCGCCGATCCCGCGCACCGCTTTATGCTGTGCACCGATGATTTGCGTCATCGCCTTGGCCTTTCACGCCGCAGCACGATCAAGGCTCTGGTGCAGATGCGCCGCGAGGTCCGCGGCGTCCCCCGCGGCGCCGTCGATGAAGGATGATTTGCGCCGGCGCATGAACGGCAGGCCCATCACGTACAGACCTGGGGCGGCCACAACGCCGCCGTCGTGCCTGATACGTCCGTGGCGGTCGAGCACCGGCACGTCGAGCCAGGAATAATCCGGCCGATAACCGGTCGCCCAGATCACCGTGGCGATGCCTTCCGCGATCAGGTCCAGGCTCAGCTTCGTCCCGGCGCCCACCACGGTCGGTGCGGGGCGATGGGGGGCCGCGAACCGTTGTTCGAGTCCGCTTGCGGTCACCCACGCATCGATGGCGGCCAGCAATCGGTTCATCTTCAGGTCGGCCAGAGCACAGACATTGGCCAGCGAGCCGGAGAATTGCGCCTTGCCATCACGAAGCCCGGCGAGCCGGCCCACGAGTTCGACGCCGGCCTGACGCAGGCTGTTGAGGTCGACCGTCGCGCGCTCGGGCGTTCCGACGAGTTGCGGCGACGGCAGCCGCCGCGCCCTCTCGATGTTCTCCGCGGCGTCGTATCGGAGATCCATCGCACCGATGGCATCCATCCACCATTGGATGTCCCGGCCACGATAGGTTCGCGGCATCCGGACATGCTCGCCCACGGAAAGCACGACGCGACGACCGGCGGCCTGGATCTCACGGGCGAGCTGGACGCCGCTCGCGGAGGCGCCCACGATCATGACCCCGCCATCCGGCAACAGGTCGGGACGCCGGTACTGCATGGGCGTCAGGCTGGCCACTTTGGTGGGCAGGCCGGCGCTCAGCGACGGGACCGAAGCGAGATTGCACGCCCCGCTCGCGATCACCAGTTGGCGGCAGCGCCATCCACCCTGGCTGGTCGAGAGTTCGTAGCCCTCCGCATCCTGCCTCACCCGTGTAACGCGCACACCCGGTATGACGGGTGCGCGCGAAACTTCGGCATAGCGCTGCAGGAAGTGCACGACCTCCGGCATGGTCATGAAGCCGTCCCGGTCCGCGCCGGCATAGCCATGGCCCGGCAGCCGGCTTTGCCAGTTCGGCGTCAGCAGGCGTAGCGAGTCCCACCGCTCCGTTCGCCATGAATGGGCGATCTCGCCGCGTTCGAGGACCACATGGTCGATCGAACGGGCTGTCAGATGCCAGCTCATGGCGAGGCCGGAATGGCCGGCACCGATGATGATCGCGGTCGCTGATCTCACGACACTCGCTCCCGCTCGCGATCAGTTGACCGTGACGAAGACGGCAGTCGGATTGGTGATGATGTCGAAGACCGCGGAGCGCTTCTGCGATTGCGCCACCAACGCCTTGATGTCGTCTTCGTCGGCATCGGCACGGATGTCGAAGTGGACGCGGATGGCGCCAAAACCGTTGCGCACGTCATCGTCGATGCCGAGAATGCCTTGAATGTCCATGTCGGCCTCGAGCGTCGCCTTGACCGAATGAAGCTGGATGCCGCGGCGCTGGGCGATCGCGGCAACGCCGGCGGTCAGGCAGCTCGCCAGGCCGGACAGAACCAGTTCGACCGGCGTCGGCGCATGGTCCTCGGACGCAAAAACCTTGGGATGGTCCGCCTCGACGGTGAACGTCGTGTCGCGCGACTGTTCGGCGCCGAGCCCGAAGAATTTTCCGATCGTGGAGCGGCTGTGCGTGCCGTTCAACCATTCGCAACTGGCGCGCCATTTGAACTGCGCGGCCTCCGGCGCCTTCTCCAGCGCTTCGCGCGCGCCGAGCAGGGCCTCTACGTTGACGCCGTTCTTGACCTGCGTGGCCGTCGAGTTGTTTGCGGTCATGGATCCGTCTCCTGTGTTGTCAGCGGCGGGCTGCCGTCATTCGATGTTTCGCACGCAGGCAAACTGTCAGCGGGCGGAGCGAAGGCTCGTGAGTGGGTTCACAGCCATGTCGCCGACATTGGACAAATCGAGGTGAGATGCTTGAAGAAGTCCTTCAGACGGACGTGGAGAATTTCTCCAGAGGAGCTTGAGATGCAGCGATGGCATCAGTCGGCTTCTGTGATCAACTGCGACGTGCTACAAACACGCCATGGCCAAATTCAACCCGCATCCCGGCGAGATCCTGCTCGAGGAGTTCCTCAAGCCGATGGGGCTGAGCCAGAACGGGCTGGCGCGGGCCGTTCATGTGCCCCCGCGCCGCATCAACGAAATCGTCCTGGGCAAGCGGGACATCACGGCCGATACCGACCTCCGGCTGGCGCGCTATTTCGGTCTTTCCGAGGGCTTCTTCCTGGGCCTGCAAATGGACTACGACTTGATGCAGCGGCGGCGCGAGATCGACCGGGACCTGAAGACGATACGGCCGCGCGCGGCGTGACCCGGGCCGCAGCTAAGGGTATAAGACATACCATGGCAAAACCCGGCCGCATCTCGGCAAAACCGCTGTCCGTCCTGCTCAACGACGTGTTCTCCGAGGCCTACGCCAAGCAGGGCTTTGCAGCGCGCGAGTTGGTGACGCGCTGGGCCGACATCGCGGGGGCCGAGATCGCGCGCCATTCCGAGCCGCTGAAGATGCAATGGCCGCGGCCGGTGCAAGGACAGCCGCAGGAGCCGGCGACGCTGATCCTGCGGGTAGAGGGGCCGGCGGCGCTGGAGATCCAGCACTCCTCCGACGTCATTTTGCAGCGGGTCAACCGCTTCTTCGGCTGGAGCGCGGTCGGGCGGCTGGCGCTGCGGCAGGCGCCGTTGTCGCGCCGCAAGGCGCCCGTGCGCGGCCGCGCGCCGGACCCCAAGGCCGTGGCAAAAGTTGCCGAAACGCTGTCGGCGGTCGAGGACGAGGAACTGCGCGCCGCGCTGGCCCGGCTCGGCGCCGCGATCAAGCGAAATTGAGCCTTTTGCGCCGCACGCCCGCCGCAAGCGGCCATTGCCTCATCCGGCGTTTCAAGCTAGCGAAGGCGTGTTTCGACACTTCTCTTTCGGGCGTGAACGCGCCATTCGGGAGCAGACCTTGATGATCACCCGCCGCGCACTCACCGCCGCTCTCTCGCTGACCGGGCTCGGTCTGCTCGCCGGCTTGTCGCCGCTGCGGCTGATCGCGGACGCCTTGGCGCAGTCCGCCACCGACGTGGCGAAGCCGGTGTCGCTGCCCGACATGGCGATCGGGCCGGCGAACGCGACCGTCACCGTCACCGAATTCGCCTCGATGACCTGCCCGCACTGCGCGGCGTTCACCGAAAAGGTGTTTCCGAAGATCAAGACGGAATTCATCGACACCGGCAAGATCCGTTTCGTGTTCCGCGAATTCCCGCTCGACATCAAGGCCGCGGCGGGCTCGATGCTGGCGCGCTGCATCGCCAAGGACGACGCCCCGAAATATTTCGCGGTCATCGACCTCTTGTTCAAGCAGCAGGAAGCCTGGGTGACGAAGAACACCACCGAGACGCTGACCCGGATCGGCAAGCAGGCCGGCCTCACCCAGACCCAGGTCGAGGACTGCCTGAAGGACCAGGCCCTGCTCGACAAGATCGCCGCCGATCAGAAATACGCCGCCGAGGTGCTGAAGGTGCAGTCGACCCCGACCTTCTTCGTCAACGGCGAGATGCTCAAGGGCGAGCAGAGCTTTGAAGAGTTCGCCAAGCGCATCAATTCGATGCTGAAGAGCTGATTCGGCGCCTCGCGGATTCATTCGAGCCGATAAGTCCAGCAAAAGACGCCGCACAAGCGCCTCAAATCCCTTGGGAAAAGCCGGTTCGGCCCGTTGCCCTCCGGCCCCGGCCTCGCCATTGTCGCCGCTCGTTTAGAGCCGCAAAGGGGCTGTCCATCCGTACCGGCACTGCCTTCCATGGTATTGTCGCGGCTGGAAGATTCGCGCCCGGCCAACAGAGATCTGTGTTCCATGAAGCTCACGCGCCTCCGCCTCCACGGTTTCAAGTCGTTCGTTGAAGCCACTGATTTCATGATCGAACCCGGCCTTACCGGCGTCGTCGGGCCGAACGGTTGCGGCAAGTCGAACCTGGTCGAGGCGCTGCGCTGGGCGATGGGCGAAACATCGCACAAATCGCTGCGCGCCGCCGACATGGACGCGGTGATCTTCGCCGGTTCCGGCAACCGTCCGGCGCGCAACCACGCCGAAGTGACCATGACGATCGACAATTCCGATCGCTCGGCGCCGGCCGCCGTCAATGACGCCCAGGTGCTGGAAATCTCCCGCCGGATCGAGCGCGAGGCCGGCTCGGTCTACCGCATCAACGGCCGCGACGTGCGCGCCCGCGACGTGCAGATCCTGTTTGCGGATGCCGCCACCGGCGCGCGATCCCCGGCGCTGGTCCACCAGGGCAAGATCGGCGAGATCATCCAGGCGAAGCCTGAACAGCGCCGCCGCGTGCTGGAAGACGCCGCCGGCGTCGCCGGTCTGCATGCCCGCCGCCACGAAGCCGAACTGCGGCTGCGGGCGGCGGAAACCAACCTCACCCGCGTCGAGGACGTGATCGGGCAATTGTCCGGCCAGATGGAAGGGTTGAAGAAGCAGGCGCGCCAGGCCATTCGCTTCCGCGAAGTCGCCGCCAAGGTGCGCAAGGCCGAAGCCACGCTGTTCCATCTGCGCTGGCTGGGCGCCAATGCCGACGTCGCCGAGGCCGGGCATACCCACGACATCAACGTCCGCGAAATGGCCGAGCGCACCCGCGAGCAGGCCGAGGCGGCGCGCATCCAGGCGATCCGCGCCTCCGAGCTGCCGGCGCTGCGCGAGGGCGAGGCCCGCGCCGCGGCCGGTCTGCAGCGGCTGACCAACGCCCGCGAACAGCTCGACCGCGAGGAAGCGCGCGCCAAAGAGCGCGTCGCCGAGCTCGACCGGCGGCTGCAGCAGTTCGCCGGCGACATCGCGCGCGAGCAGCAGCAGGCCTCCGATGCCGAAGTGGCGCTGCAGCGGCTCGACACCGAGGACGCCGAATTAAAGGAAGAGATCAAGTCGCGCGTCGAAAAGCGCTCCGGCATGGATGAACGCGTGTCGGAAGCGGAAGCGACGCTGGCTGCGGCCGAGCGCCTGTTCGGCGAACTGACCGCGGCGCTGGCCGAACTCACCGCGAAGCGCACCCAGCTCGCAGGCGGCGTCCGCACCCACCGCGACCGCCTCGCCCGGCTCGACCAGGAAATTGCCAAGGTGCAGGCCGACGAGCAGAAGCTGAGCGAGGAAACCGGCCATCTCGGCGACCTCGACACGCTCGCCGCCACCATGGAGACCGCGCAGGAAACGCTGGCCGCCTCCGAGGCCGCCGCCCAGGCCGCCGAGACCGGCCATGTCGCCGCGCGGCAAAAGCTGGAAGCCTCCCGATCTCCGCTCACCGAAGCCGACAAGCGGGTGCAGCGGCTGGAGACCGAAGCGCGCACCATCTCAAAACTCGTCAACTCCGAAACCAAGAACCTGTGGCCGCCGATCATCGACGGCGTCACGGTCGCCAAGGGCTATGAGAAGGCGATCGGCGCCGTGCTCGGCGACGACCTCGACGCACCGATCGATCCGTCCGCGCCGATGCGCTGGACCAATGCCGGCGCCAGTTTTGAGGATCCGACACTGCCGGCCGGCGTCGATCCGCTCGCCGCCCATGTCGAGGCGCCGCCCGAACTGGCGCGCCGCCTGGCCCAGATCGGCGTGGTGGCGAAGGAGCGCGGCGCCGAACTGGTGTCGCAATTGAAGACCGGGCAGCGGCTGGTGTCGCTGGAAGGCGACGTCTGGCGCTGGGACGGTTTTGTCGCCTCCGCGCATGCGCCGACCGGCGCCGCACGGCGGCTTGCCGAACGCGCGCGCCTCGTCGACATCGAACAGGAGCTGGAGCAGGCCCGCGTGGAGGCGACGGCCAAGCGCCGGGCGCTGGAAGACGCCGAGGCCGAACTGAAGATGGCTTCCGCAGCTGAATCCGCCGCCCGCGAAGCCTGGCGCGCGGCGCAGCGCGAGGCCGATGCCGCCCGCGAGCGCCATGCCACGACCGAGCGCGAGATCAGCCGCCACGCCGCGCGTAAATCCGCGCTGACCGAAGCCCGTAGCCGCCTCGCCGCCGATCGCAGCGAAGCCGAAGCCGCGCATGAGAGCGCCGAAGCCGCGCTGACCGAACTCGCGCCGACCGACGAGACCGAGGCAAAACTCTCGACCGTCCGCACCGAGATCGACGGCCACCGCCGCTTCGCAGCCCAGGTGCGGGCCGAAGCCCAGGCGCTGGCGCGCGAGGCGGAACTGGCCGACCGGCGCGTGCAGGCGATCACGTCCGAACGCACCGAATGGCAGAACCGAAGGGAGAGCGCGGCGTCCCAGGTCGCGACCGTCGAGGCGCGCATCACCGAAGTGACGGCCGAGCGGGCCGACCTGGAAGATGCGCCGGCGCTGTTCGCCGAAAAGCGCCGGTCGCTGATCAACGAGATCGAATCGGCCGAAAGCGCCCGCCGCGTTGCCGCCGACGCACTGGCCGCCGCCGAGAGCATGATGGCGGAGACCGACCGCGAGGCCAAGGCCTCGCTCGAAGCGCTCTCCTCCGCCCGCGAGGCCTGCGCCCGCGCCGAGGAGCGCATGGAAGGCACCAGGCGCCGGCTGGCCGACATCGAGCGCGAAATCCACGACATGCTCGAAGTCGAGCCGCAAGCGGTCGGAGCCCTCGCCGAGATCGAACCGGGCGCCGAACTGCCGCCGCTCAACGAGATCGAGGAAAACCTGGAAAAGCTGCGCCGCGACCGCGAGCGTCTCGGCGCCGTCAATTTGCGCGCCGAGGAAGAACTGCGCGAGGTCGAAACCCAGCACACCGCGCTGACCACCGAGCGCGACGACCTGGTCGAAGCCATCAAGCGGCTGCGCCAGGGCATCCAGAGCCTCAACAAGGAGGCCCGCGAGCGACTGCTGACCTCGTTCGAGACCGTCAACGACCACTTCAAGCGGCTGTTCGTCGAACTGTTCGGCGGCGGTGAAGCGGCGTTGCACCTGATCGAGAGCGACGATCCGCTGGAAGCCGGCCTCGAAATCATCGCCAAGCCGCCGGGCAAGAAGCCGCAGACGCTGTCGCTGCTGTCAGGCGGCGAGCAGGCGCTGACGGCGCTGGCGCTGATCTTTGCGGTGTTCCTCACCAACCCGTCGCCGATCTGCGTGCTGGACGAGGTCGACGCGCCGCTCGACGACCACAACGTGGAACGGTTCTGCAACCTGCTGCACGAGATGACCTCGTCGACCGAAACCCGCTTCATCATCATCACCCACAACCCGATCACGATGGCGCGGATGAACCGGCTGTTCGGCGTCACCATGGCCGAGCGCGGCGTCTCGCAACTGGTCTCGGTCGGCCTCGACGACGCGGTGAAGATTCTGGATCAGAACGTGGCGTGATTTTTCTTCCTTCTCCCCTTGTGGGAGAAGGTGGCGCGAAGCGCCGGATGAGGGGTTCTTTCGGCTAGGGTGCTCGCGGAGAGAACCCCTCACCCGTCTCAATCGCGCTTTGCGCGATTGATCCACCCTCTCCCACAAGGGGAGAGGGTTCGAGGCACACCATGACCTCACCCGACCTCCCCGCCGAACTGAAAGCCGCGCTCGACGGCAAGCTGCGCGGTTTTTCGCGCACTGACGCCGCCGGCCGCTCCGCGTCGATCTCGAAGACCTATCGCGACGGCGGTGGCTCCGGCGGCATCCGGTCGGAAACCGATGCGCTGGCCTACGCGCTGGCGCGGATGCCCGCGACCTACGCCGCGGTCACGGCGAGCCTGAACGCGACGATCGAGATCAGGCCGCAGTTTGCGCCGAAAAGTTTGCTCGACGTCGGCGCCGGACCGGGCACGGCCACTTGGGCGGCGGCCGAAGCTTTTCCTACGCTACAGGATTTTGCGCTGCTCGATGCCAACGACGCCTTGCGGACGCTGGCCCTCGGCCTCGTCGCCGACAGCTTTCGGCTGCGCCACGTCGGCTACGAACGCGGAGAAGCCCGCGCGGCACTGGCGAAAGCGGATGCGGCGGACCTCGTGGTGGCGAGCTACATGATCGGCGAGATCGGCGACGGCGAGCGACGCGCGCTCACCGAACTGATGTGGCAGAAGACCCGCGACACGCTGCTCGTGGTCGAGCCCGGCACGCCGGCGGGCTATGGGCGCATCATCGCGCTCCGTGAGCAGTTGATCGCGAAGGGCGCCCATGTCGCCGCGCCCTGCCCGCATGACGGCAAATGCCCGCTGCAGCCGCCCGACTGGTGCCATTTTTCGCAACGTCTGCAGCGCTCGCGCGCGCACAAGCAGGTCAAGGGCGCAGAGTTGCCGTTCGAGGACGAAAGGTTCTGCTATGTGGCACTGACGCGCGCAGCGGTCGGCGCACACCCGTCGCGGGTGCTGGCGCAGCCGGCTGTGAGCAAGGTTGAAATAGCGGCAAAACTCTGCATGCCGGAGGGCGTCGCGATCACGAAGGTGCCGCGCCGCGCCAAAGCGGATTATGCCGCCGCCCGGCGCTGGCGGTGGGGCGATGCGGTGCAGGAAGCGCCGCTGCGCGTGCGGGACAAGAACGGATGAACTTATCCCGCCCTACTTCCGACTAACGCCAGGCTCCACATCGCGGGCGGGCTCCGCCTGCCTGCTTTTTGTCTGGTTTCCCTGCCTTTCCGTCCCCCTTCAGGAGTTGTCCGTCATGTCGACCGGCTGGATCGTTCTCGGCGTCATCGTCATCATCGTGCTGTTCGCGTTCGGCGCGTATAACCGTCTGGTCGCGCTCAGCCAGCGCGTCAGCCAGGCGTTTGCCGACATCGACGTGCAACTCAAGCAGCGCCACGATCTGATCCCGAATTTGGTCGAGACCGTGAAGGGTTACGCCAGCCATGAGCGCGGCACGCTCGACGACGTCATCAAGGCACGTAATTCCGCGATGTCGGCGCAGGGGCCGGCGCAGGTCGGCGCCGCCGAGAACCAGCTCTCCGGCGCGCTCGGGCGGCTGATCGCGCTGTCGGAGGCCTATCCGGACCTCAAGGCCAACGCCAACTTCCAGCAACTCGCCGGCGAACTCTCCGATCTCGAAAACAAGATCGCGGCCAGCCGGCGCTTCTTCAACAACGCCGTCCAGGAATACAACACCGGCATCCAGCAGCTGCCCGCCGCGCTGTTCGCCGGCATGTTCGGCTTCACCCATAAGGAATTCTTCGACCTCGGCGCCAGCCGCGCCGAAGTCGAAACCGTGCCGAGCGTGAAGTTCTGACGCGTCGAAGATTCGGCAGAGCCGCCCGTCATGGCCGCATACGGTCTCTACACGCACATCGCATCGAACAAGACGCGTTCGATGCTGCTGCTCGGCGGGCTGTTTCTGCTGATCTATGTTCTGGTGTTCGCCGGCGCGCTGGTCGCCGAGGTGTTTTTGCACGGCGGCAGATCTGTCAATTTCTACCTGACGAGCGCCAAGCGCGACCTGATCGCGGCGTTTCCTTGGGCCACCATCGCCGCCGCGGTGTGGATCGTGATCGCCTATTTCTTCCACCAGAACATGATCGACGCGGTGACCGGCGGCGAGAGCGTGACGCGGCAGCAGGAGCCGCGGCTCTATAACCTGCTGGAAAACCTCTGCATCTCGCGCGGCATCCCGATGCCGAAACTCAAAGTAATGGACAGCCCGGCGCTGAACGCATTCGCGAGCGGCCTCAACCGCCAGCAATATTCCATCACGGTGACGACGGGCCTTTTGCGGGCACTCGACGATCCCGAGATCGAGGCCGTGCTCGGTCACGAGCTGACGCACATCCGCAACGGCGACGTGCAGCTGATGGTGGTCGCGGTGATCATCGCCGGCGTGGTCGGTTTTTTCGGCGAATTGTTCTTCCGCATGTTCACCAATATGTCGTGGAATTCGTCCGGTGGCGGCGGATCGTCCTCGCGCTCGTCATCCTCGTCCTCCGACCGGGACAGCAAGGGCGGCGGCGGGGCGATCATCGCGATCATCATCGCGGTGGCGCTGATCCTGCTGGCCTGGCTGCTGTCGCAGGTCGTCAAGCTGGCGCTGTCGCGGTCGCGCGAATTGCTGGCCGATGCCGGCTCGGTCGAACTGACCAAGAATCCCGACGCCATGATCACGGCGCTGCGCAAGATCGAGAACCGCGGCGAGCTTCCCGGTGCGACGTCCGCGGTCATGGAACTCTGCATCGACAATCCGCGCGAGGGATTTGCCGACCTGTTCGCGACCCATCCGTCGGTCGACGCCCGCGTCAAGGCGCTGGTGCAGTTTGCCGGCGGCCATGACCCCGGACCGCTGGCCCTCCCGGCCGATACCGCTGATGGTTCCGCGGAGCTCGCGGAAGCGCCCACTGAACAACCGCCGGCCCGCGGACCATGGAGTGACCCCGGCGAACCCGCTGGCATCCCAGGCACCGGTGCCGATCCGGCGCAAGCCACGGCCCAAGGCCTTTCCAAAGGCCCTTCCAAAGGCCCTTGGGGCAGGCATGCCTGACCGCCGCCAATAACCTTGCGGATTAACGAATTCCGTATGAATCATGGCGGCGACGGTCTAAGGAATTGAATTATCCCCTGTTTCTGCCATGTTCGCGCCCAAAGCAGGCAATGAGTCCTGCCGGCCGTTTTGATGGCCGGAAGACGCGGTTCAAAGGAATTCCATGGCAAAGCCAGTCGTGATTGTGGTGGGCGCGGACAAGGGCGGGGTTGGCAAGACCACCGTGTCGCGAACGCTGCTGGATTACTTCAGCGCCAACAACGTGCCGACACGGGCGTTCGACACCGAATCGCCGCGCGGCACGCTGAAGCGCTTTCACCCGGACATCACCGAGATCGTCGACATGACGACGACCGCGGACCAGATGAAGATCTTCGATACGCTGAACGCGGCCAGCCCCTCGGTCACCGTGATCGACGTCCGCGCCGGACTGCTGTCGCCGGCGCTGGCCTCATTGCGCGACATCGGCTTTCTCGATGCGGCCAAGGCGGGGCAGATCACTTTCGCCGTATTCCATATACTGGGCCCCTCGATCGCCTCGCTGGACGAAATCGCCGAGACCGCGGGCTTCATGCAGGGCGCCAAGTACTTCCTGGTGAAGAACTTCATCAACGACACCCAGTTCTTCCAGTGGGACCAGGCGACCTACAACTCCTATTTTCACCGTATCAAGGATGCCACCGACCTCGTCATCCCAAAACTCAACGAAATGGCCTATGAGCAGGTCGAGGTCTCCTCGGTGCCGTTCCTGAAATTCGTCGCCAACAAGGGCAAGGACGACGAGGCCGCGAACTATTCGTTCGTGCTGCGCGGCTATGTCCGGCACTGGCTCGCCAACGTCTGGAGCGAGTTCGACCGCATCAAGCTGACCGACCTGGTCGGCGCCAAGCCCGGCGTTCGCGGCGGCGAAAAATAGTCCCAGCCCCGCAACAATGGGGGCTGGAAGTGCAGAAAATTTCCTCTGATATAGCGGGCGATGAGTGCCACGCCCGTCTATATAGTCTGCTCGCCCCGGCCCATGGTCGGCAAGACGCTGCTCGCGCGCCTGCTGAGCGAATTCCTGCTGCTGAAGGACGGCTCGGTTTCCGCGTTTGACATCAATTTGAAGGAACCGTCGCTGCTCGAATACCTGCCGCGGGTGACCGAGACCGCCGACATCATGGACACGTTTGGCAAGATGGCGCTGATGGACCGGCTGATCGTCCATGACGGCGTCGCCAAGGTGGTCGACCTCGGCTTTCACGCCTTCGACGAGTTCTTCAAGATGACCAGCCAGATCGGGTTCCTGAAAGAGGCGTCACGGCGCCACGTCGCCCCGATCGTCCTGTTCGTGGCCGATATCGACCGCGTCTCGGCGCGCGCCTATCCGATGCTGCGGGAGCAGCTCCCGCTGAAATCGCTGATCACGATCGATAATGAATATATCGTGCGGGGCGAACTGCCCGAGGATATGGCCCTGGGGCGGGTGCTGCGAATAACGGCGCTGCCTTCGTTCCTGAAGACCTATGTCGACCGGCTGCCGTTCTCCTTCACCGACTATTTGCGCAATGAGCGGGATTCATCGACCGAACTGCACCAGTGGATCCGCAAGAACTACACCGCCTTTCGCGAGCTGGAGTTCAGCTTGCTGGCCGATCGGCCATAAGCGATCGCAGACAATATTACCCGGATAATATTGACGCCGTGCGTGTGGTTTGGTATCGCCGCTGCCTGATCGCAACCCGGCGAGGCCTCCCGTGACATCCGACCGAAAAGCGGCGATTGCCGCCTACAAGGAACAGAAAACCTTCGCAGGGGTTTTCGTCGTCCGCTGCAAAGCCTCTTCCCAGGCCTGGGTCGGCCAGACCCCCAATCTCGAGAAGATCCAGAACCGGATCTGGTTCACGCTGCGCCAGGGCAGCCACACCTGCCGCACCCTGCAGGCGGCATGGACTGCGCACGGGCCGGATGGCCTTAAGTTCGGGGAATGCGAGCGGCTGGAAGAGGAAACGACGGCCTATATCCGCGATGCGCTGTTGAAGGAGCGCGCGGTGTATTGGCGGGCAAAATTGAATGCTGAGGCGGTGTAGTGATCCATTCATCAACCGCGCGCTTGCTTCAGCCGCCCCTTGAGGGGGGAGGACAAGAGCGCAGCCGCTCAATGCCCCTCGAACGCCATCAACGTGCGCACCGGCACTTCCATCGCGCGCAGTTTGTCGGCGCCGCCGAGGTCCGGCAGGTCGATGATGAAGCAGGCCGCGACGACGTTGGCGCCGATCTGGCGCAGCAACTTGACCGCGCCTTCCGCAGTGCCGCCGGTGGCGATGAGATCGTCGACCAGGATGACGCGCTCGCCGGGCTGGATCGCATCGACATGCATTTCCATTTCATCGAGGCCGTATTCCAGCGAATAGGCGATGCGGACCGTGGTGTGCGGCAGCTTGCCCTTCTTGCGGATCGGCACGAAGCCGGCGGAGACCTGATGCGCCACCGCGCCGCCGAGGATGAAACCGCGCGCCTCGATGCCGGCGACCTTGTCGATCTTCAACCCGGCCCAGGGCTGCACCAGTTCGTCGACCGCGCGGCGGAAGGCGCGCGCGTCTGCGAGCAAGGTCGTGATGTCGCGGAACAGGATGCCCTTTTTCGGATAGTCCGGAATGGTGCGGACGGTGGCCTTCAGATCGAATGTCATCGGTATCTCGCAATCCTCAATTGGCGCGCACGTTCAGCCGGAACGCATTCTCGACGATGCGCAATCCCACCTCGCCGCCGAGCGACATCAGCGATTCCGGGTGAAACTGTACGCCGCCGACCGGCAGGGTCTTGTGTTCGATCGCCATCGCCACGCCGTCCTCGGTGGTCGCGGTGACCTCGAGGACATCAGGCACGCTGTCGCGCTCGACGAAGAGGGAATGGTAGCGGCCGATCACGATCTCGTTCGGCAAATTCTGCATCAGCCGCCCGCCGCGCACCTGAACCCGCGACGGCCGCCCGTGCGCCGGATGCGTGAGCTGGCCAAGCTGGCCGCCGAAATATTCGCCGATCGCCTGCACGCCGAGGCAGACGCCGAAGATCGGCAGCTTTCGTTCGAGCGCGGTAGCGATAGTTTTTGAAATCGCAAAATCCTCCGGCCGGCCCGGACCCGGCGACAGCACCAGCAGGTCCCAGTTCTTCTTCAGCATCTCCTGCGCATGCACATGCCGTACCACGGTGACGGTGGCGCCGACCTGGCGGAAATAGTCCGCCAGCATGTGCACAAAACTGTCGTCGTGGTCGATCAAGAGCACCTTGCGGCCGGAGCCGGTGGCATCGGGCGCAAATGCCGACAGCGGCTTCGGCGCATCGCCGCGCAGCGCCTGGAACAGCGCCGCCGCCTTGACCTGGCACTCGCGGTCTTCCGCCGCGGGATCCGAGTCGAACAGACAGGTGGCGCCGACGCGTACTTCGGCCAGGCCATCCTTCATGCGGATGGTGCGGATGGTGAGCCCGGTATTGATGCTGCCGTCGAAATTCACCGCCCCGATCGCGCCGGCATACCAGCGCCGCGACGAGCGTTCATTGTCCTCGACGAACTGCATCGCCCACAGTTTCGGCGCACCGGTCACGGTGACCGCCCAGGCATGGGTCAGGAAGGCGTCGAGCGCATCGAAGCCTGGACGCAGCATGCCTTCGACATGATCGACGGTATGGAACAGCTTTGAATAGGTCTCGATCTGCCGCCGCGCCAGCACCTTGATCGTGCCGGGCACGCAGACGCGTGCCTTGTCGTTGCGGTCGACGTCGGTGCACATGTTGAGTTCGAACTCGTCCTTTTCCGAGTTCAGCAATTGCCGGATCTGCTCGGCATCGCCGATCGCATCGACACCGCGGGCGATCGTGCCGGAGATCGGGCAGGTCTCGACCCGCCTGCCGTCGGAGCGCACGAACATTTCCGGTGAGGCCGAGACCAGAAACTCGCCGTCGCCGAGATTCATCAGCGCGCCATACGGCGACGGGTTGATGCGACACAGCCGCTGGAACACTTCCGCCGGCGAACGCTCGCAGGGTTCGGCGAACAATTGCCCGGGCACCGCCTCGAACAAATCGCCGCGCGCGAACGCCGCGCGCGCCACCTCGACGGTGGCCTGATATTCGCCGGGGCCATGATCGGCAAATCCCTGCCGCGGCGTCCTGGCGTAGACGCTCTCGGCGGTGTCGCGCGGCAAGCATTTGGTGGAGTTTCCCTTCCAGGAAAAATCGTAGCTCAGCACCACGCCGCGGCCGGTGGCGCGGTCATAGGCCAGCAGGCGATCGGGCACGTACAGCACGATGTCGCGCTGGTCGCTCTCGCGGGCGCGCTTCTGCACGAGGTCCTCGATCTGAAACACGAGGTCGTAGGCAAAGGCGCCGAACAGGCCGAGCAGCGGATCGTCATTGGCGGACAACGCGGCGACGAGATCGCGCACCAGCGACATCACGCTGGCGCGGCGGGTGCGCTGGTCTTCCTCGACCGGAGCTTCGCCGCGAATGATATGGCCTGCCAGCCGCGTCGGGCTTTTCTCCGACATGACGACGCAGGGCTCGCGCAGCACGTCGCCGAGGAAAGCGATCAGCACCTCGCCGCGCGCATTCAGCGCCGAGATCGAAAAATTCGCGCCGGCGGTTTCCAGCACCAGCGGCGGATCGGCAAAGCCGAGGTCAAAGCTCTCGTAGCGGCCCGGCACGGTGGTGCCGGACGACAGCACCACGCCGCGGCGGCGGTCCAGCAGTTCGATCAAATCGTCAAGGCGCTTGGCGTCGCCGGTGAACTGCTCGACGGCGCGCGAGATGGCGAGGCCGCCGCCGGTGCGGTATTCGCTGTGCTCGGGCAGGGAGAAGGCGGTCCTGTTCATGTGATCCTCTTACGAAACTTCGCCAGGGAGCGCCACACAGGACAAACGAAGGAAACCGTCGCACTGCGATGGCGACCTTCGACGATTGAAAAATGAAATCGCACCGGCCACCTCGTTTAAGAGGTGCGCCACCACAGTCGGGAGGGGCTGCAAACGGTGTTCATGGCAGCCTAGACACCATCCGGAGCCGGTGATGTCAAGGGAGCGGAACGACCGGAATCCCCCGTCCGGGCTGTTTCCCGGGGTGTCGGAAAGTTGAAAACTTGCGTAGGATTTGGGCAAGCAGCGGCGCTCCCCATGCGCGAAGATTGCAGATCGAAGGAGGCAGGCGATGGCAGTACTGGGTCTGGGATATGCCGGTTTCGGCGCCGACAACCTCGAGGATTGGCGGCAGTTCGGGACCGGGCTGGTCGGGCTGCAGGCGGTCGAGCGCGGCAATTCGCTGCTGGCGTTCCGGATGGACGACCGCAAGCAGCGCATCGTGATCGACCGCGCTTTGGGTAACGGTACGCGCTTTTTCGGCTGGGAAGTCGCCGACGCTGCGGCGCTGGATGCGCTGGCGGCGCGGCTGGAACAGGCCGGCGTCGCGGTTACCGCGGAGCCGCAGACGCTGGCCGATGCAAGGCGCGTCCGCGGCCTGATCTCGTTTCACGACCCGGCCGGCAACCGGCTGGAGGCGTTTTACGGCGCCGAGATCGATGACACGCCGTTCACGCCGGGACGATCGATCTCTGGTTTCCGCACCGGCCCGCTCGGGCTCGGACACGCCGTGCTGACGGTCGAGAACATCGAGCCGATGATGGCGTTCTATGTCGACGTGCTCGGCTTTGGGCTGTCCGACTACATCACAAAACCGTTCCGCGCCTATTTCTTCCACGTCAATGCGCGGCATCACAGCCTCGCGCTGATCGAGACCGGCAAGAACGGCATGCACCACCTGATGGTGGAGCTGTTCTCGCTCGACGATGTCGGACAGTGCTACGACATCGCGCAGATGGAGGAAGGCCGCGTCGGCGTCACGCTCGGCCGCCACACCAACGATTTCATGACCTCGTTCTACGCCAAGACGCCGTCGTCCTTCATGATCGAGTGCGGCTGGGGCGGCCGCGAGATCGATCCCGCGACCTGGCAGCCGGTCGAAATGCATGACGGCCCAAGCCTGTGGGGCCACGAACGCGTCTGGCTGCCGCCGGAAGATCGCGTCGTCGCCCGCGAAATGCGGATGCGCGCCGCGGCGTCAGGCCTGCGCGCGCCGGTGCAGGTGATGGAGGGGAATTACAAGCTGATGTCGGGGACGTGCGCGTGGTGGGATGGGGTGCGTGGAGGGTGAGCGGCCTGCTCTGACACAGCACTTATGCTGACCCGAACACGTTATCCATACTATTTGCGATGAAGCCAGCCGCTCCCAAACGCCGCATCGCAACACTTCCTCATTCTTTCCGCTTGTAGGTTTACATCAAATTATATTAACTACCCTTGATTGCATTCAGGAGATGCCTCCATGGGTCCTGATCTAATTCAATTTTCGTTTCCACCGATGACAGAAGACGAATTAAGACGTGAAAGATTGCGAGCATTTTGGTCTTCAGCTGCTGTCGCTCTACTACCCTATTTTTGGGCAGTGTTTTGGCATCTGTCTGATAATTTCGAATTGGACGCTTTCTATTTTGGAATTCCGGACCTTGCACTTGCCGGTCTCGTAATCGCAATTGCAGCATTTTCCAATACAATACTTTCCTTCACCAGGCTTGATGGTTGGAACGGTGTCGGCAGATGGACATTCCTTACCTCCTTTGCTGTCATCGCTTTGGCCATGATATGCGTCCAGCAATACTTTAAGGCGGCGTATGCCCCTCAGAATGCGCACAAACCACGATTGCTTTTCTATATTGCTCTCGCTTCCATGATTGGCACCTGCATCTTTTCGTATCTCCAACAACACTGTTTTGTTTCTGATGAGTGTCGAGCCGCACGGGCGAAGCGGGCAAAACTGCCACAGCCCAGAACGCGTAAAACGTTGCCATGAGCGGAAATCAGATGGATTATTTCGAGTTCGTCATCGCGACGTTAGCTGTCTTCGCAGGCCTAATCGGATGCATTATCGTATATCGAAATGAAAATCGTCGGAAGCTGCGGCTTCAGTTTCGCGAAGTTCTGAAGTCTCGTGTTCCCTCGTCAGATGGCTTGGAAAGAGAATTGGCCAGAAAGATTGGACACGCGCTCGAAACACAAAATCCTCGCGGGCTAGAGGGAGTAACGCTGGTTCCATATCTCGAAGATTACATCGTAGACCTTGATTTCAAACAGAAGCTCTATGGCTTCCTGCTTTCGTATGTGACAGAGCGCAAATTGATACTAACTTCCGATGCAGCTCAAAAAATCGTTAGGGTAATGGATATATGGAAGGAACAGCGAGTCGACCTTGAAACTGATGTACATCAGTTTCTTGATGACCTCTCTAAGAACGGCGGTGACATTAGATCAGCTCGAACTTTCATGGAATTGCGCCCTCAATACCTCCAAGATGCAACGGTGCACTTTGTTGAAGACGTAAGAGAGGTAGTAAAGGCGGTAGTTGAGATCGAGTAGATGATGCTGCGCTAACGTGTCAGATCGACGGAGAAAGTGATTTTCAATTTCAGGGCAGGTCTGTATGGCTCGCTGAGACAGCCTACTCGTTCTTCATGCTTCGGCTATTTGCCTCCGGTATGCCGTTGCGATTTTGATTGCTTGCGAGTTCAGTTTGTCCAACTCGCGCTCAAGTTCGTCCCGCTTTGCTGCCCAGCCATCTGCGGAACCGTCCGACGTAACATAGATCGGCAAACCAACCACAAACACCACTTTGCTGAAAAAACACGGAAGCGATGTTAAATCCCATGTCTTTGGCAGAATGCGACGCCGGCTTGTTGCGACAGCCATAGGCACAATTGGTCGGCCGGATTGAAATGCGAGCTTGATTATCCCGGGCCCAGCTTTGCGCCTGATCGTAGGTACGTCCGCGGTCAATGCTACTGATCTACCGTGACTTAGTGAACCAAGCAAGGCCCTAGCCGCGCCAGTGCCGCCGCGACGATCCCAGCGTCTGTTTCCAGAGCCACGTATAATGCCAAATCCGAATCGAGATAGAGCTCGAACCATAAGCTCCCCGTCCTTGTGACGAGAAACTAATATATCGATATCATCTCCATCCCTTCGAAAAAAAGGTAGCATGTAGTTTTGGCCATGCCACGTTGCGAAGATGCACGGCCAAACATAGTTCGCCGCGTCCTGTATGCCATCTGGAACGATTTTGAGATCGAGTCGTGTCCGCCAAACGCTCCTCAAATAGAGCGTTATCAGCTCCCCCAAAAATAGATCCCGAATCTTGCGACGTAACATTTGAGTCTCGCATATCAACCACTACGCGCATCCTTTCGTATTCTCGCAATCTCAGCAAGTCGCAGGCGTTAGTGTCAGACGAGATGCGCTCCGATGAACTCACGACCAAGATGATCCACCGGATATGTGAACAGCGCCGCCAAATTATCTCGTCACGATTGAGGCCGCCAAAAGCGAAGCATCTCACGATAACACCCCTGCTCGATCTCCTCGATCAGCCCACGTGCGTTCGGCTTCCAGCCAAGCTGCCGCGCGCGTCTGGCGCGGACGCGGCTGTTGGAAGCCATGGTGTCTTCCGTAGTGCCCTCGCCCCATTCGGCGGCGGCTTCGGTCATGGACATCGCGGCGGGCGGTCCCGCGAAACCCAGCATGCGGTTGATGGCGACGCAGGCGTCGCGCATCGAGAGTTCGCCGTTCTCGGCGAAATAGAAGCTGCCGGCCGGGGCCTTCTCGATCGCCAGCGCGTAGAGCGTCACGAGGTCGTCGATGTGCACGTTGGACCAGACGTTCTCGCCGGGCCCGGCGTGCGCCGCGTTGCCGCGCTTTTTGGCGAGCTTGATTAGCAACGGGATCTGCACGCTGTTGGGGTTGGCCCCAAGTCCGTCGCCGTAGATCAGGCTCGGACAGACGATGGCCGGGCGGCAGCCCTTGTCGCGATAGGCGAGAATGAACTCGTTGAGCGCGACCCGCGCCGCGCGCGCCGGTGACGGCGTGATCGGCGTGTCCTCGTCGAACACCGCATCGGAGCGCCCACCCTTGGCGCGCGTGCCGACGATGCTGGAGCCCGAGGTGTGGACGAACAGTTTTCCGCTGCCGGCAAGAGCGTCGAGCAGTGCTGTGACGGCGCCCTTGTGGTCGGCGCTCGCGGCATTGACGACGATGTCGGCGGTGCGCGCCGCCTGCGCGAGGACGGCGCTGTCATCGAGCGTGCCCATCACCGGCTCGATGCCGCGGGCACGAACCGCCTCGGCCTTGTCTGGCGAGCGCACCAAACCGCTCACCTGATGCCCGGCGGCGATGAGATGCGCCGCTACCGATCCGCCGATATAGCCCGACGCGCCCGTGCAGAAGATTTTCATTTTACCTACCATAGCCCGCCGTCGTCATTGCGAGGAGCGACTTGTCCGCCGTAGCTCGAAGAGCGAAGGCGGAGGCGACGAAGCAATCCATACCTCGTCACAAAGAAAGGTGGATTGCTTCGCTTCGCTCGCAATGACGAACAAGTACGACTGTTCAGCCCAGATGCTTCTTGAAAAAATCCGTCGCCCTGCCCCAGGCCAGTTCGGCGGCCTGGCGGTCGTGCACGGACATCCGCTGCTCGTTGACGAAGGCGTGCTCGGCGTCATAGCGAAATATCTCGAGCGACTTGCCGGCGGCCTTCATGCCCTTTTCGAAGGCGTCGACCACCTGCGGCGTGCACCAGTCGTCCTTGTTGGCGAAGTGCGCCTGCAACGGAATCATCACGTCCGCGGGCTTGGCCGCCTGCTCCGGTGGAATGCCGTAGAACACAACGCCGGCGGCAAGTTCCGGAATTTTGGCCGCGCCGATGATGGTCACCGCACCGCCGAGGCAGAAGCCGGTCAGCCCGACCTTGGCGCCGTTACGCGACAGGTATTGCACGGCGCCGCGCACGGTCTGCGTGGTGGCGTCCATGAAATCCAGCGAGTTCATCTCTTTGCCGGCCGCGTCCGTGTCGTGATACGGCACCACCGTGCCCTTGTAGAGATCGGGCGCCAGCGCATCGAAGCCGGCCACCGCGAAGCGGTCGCACAGGCCCTTGATCTGGTCCTGCAGGCCCCACCATTCCTGGATCACGACCACGCCCGGCGCATTGCCGCGCGCGGCGTTGGCGAGATAGCCGGCCGCATCCTTGCCGTCCGGCCGCTTGAAGGTGATGCTGGTACCCATGAGGTTCCTCCGTATGATTTCTGGCTGATTGGCTGGCATTTTGTCCGCAGCGCGTTTCGGAAGCAATCGCTCGATACGTGCGCGCATGTCGGGTCAGGGCAACAAAAAAGCCCCCGCAGGGGCTTTTCCGAAACGTGCGACCAAGAGGTGATCAGTGGGCGTTGGCCCAGACCTTCTTCTTGGTGAAATACAGCAGGATGGTGAGCAGGATCAGGAACACGAACACCTGCAGGCCGAGCGCCTTGCGCGCCTCCATGTGCGGTTCCGCCGTCCACATCAGGAACGTGGTGACGTCCTTGGCATATTGCGCCACCGTCGCCGGCGAACCGTCGTCGTAGGTCACCTGCCCGTCGCTCAGCGGCTTCGGCATCTTGATGGCGTGGCCGGGGAAATACTTGTTGTAGTAGGAGCCCTCCGGCAGCGTAAAGCCGGCTGGCGCGTTGTCCTCATAGCCCTGCAGCAGCGCAGCCACGTAGTCCGGGCCCTGTTCCTGATACTGCGTGAAGAAGTCGATCAGAAACATCGGGAAGCCGCGGCCGTAGCTGCGCGCCTTGTTGATCAGCGACAGATCCGGCGGATAGGCGCCGCCATTGGCCGCGCGCGCCGCCTGCTCGTTCGGGAACGGCGACGGGAAATAGTCAGCGGGCCGGCCCGGCCGCTCGAACATATCACCGGCGTCGTTCGGGCCGTCCTTGACCTTGTATTCGGAGGCAAAGGCCGCGGCCTGGGCGACCGAGTAACCGGGGCCGCCAGGTTCGGCGAGATTGCGGAAGGCGACGAACGACAGGCCGTGACAGGACGCGCAGACCTCCTTGTAGACCTTCAGGCCGCGCTGCAATGCGCCGCGGTCGAACTTGCCGAAGGGGCCTGCAAATGACCACTTCTCGCCGGGCGGCTTGGGTCCGCCTTCCGCCGCGCGCGCGCTCTCGGCGCCGCCCAGCAGCAAGCCGCCGGCGACCATCAGCGCAATCACGCTCGACACCATCGTCGCAGCCTTGCCGCCCGACTTGGCCAGCACGTCGTCGGCGATCGAATTCGGCACCGGACGCGGCTTCTCGATTCGGGAGAGCACCGGCAGCAGGATGAGGAAGTACGCAAAGTAGAGGAACGTGAGGATTCGGCCGACGATCACATAGATGCCTTCCGGCGGCTGGGCGCCGAGATAGCCGAGCCCGATGCAGACCACGACGAACATCCAGAAGAACTGCTTGGCCAGCGGACGGTACTTCGACGAACGCGTCTTCGCGCTGTCGAGCCAGGGCAGGAACGCCAGGACGACGATCGCGCCGAACATTGCGACGACGCCGGCAAGCTTGTTCGGGATCGAACGCAGGATCGCGTAGAACGGCAGGTAATACCATTCCGGCACGATGTGCGCGGGCGTAACAGCGGGGTTGGCCGGGATGTAGTTCTCGGGATCGCCGAGATAGTTCGGCATGTAGAAAATGAACCAGGCGAAGAACAGCAGGAAGCAGGAGACGCCGAACGCATCCTTCATGGTTGCATACGGCGTGAAAGGCACGGTGTCCTTTGCGGTCTTCGGCTCGACGCCGGCCGGATTGTTCTGGCCCGCGACATGCAGCGCCCAGACGTGCAGCACGACCACGCCGGCGATCACGAACGGCAGCAGAAAGTGCAGCGAGAAAAAGCGGTTCAGCGTCGGATTACCGACCGAATAGCCGCCCCACAGCAGCGTCACGATGCTCTCGCCGAAATACGGCACGGCCGAGAACAGGTTGGTGATGACGGTGGCGCCCCAGAAGCTCATCTGGCCCCACGGCAGCACGTAGCCCATGAAGCCGGTCGCCATCATCAAGAGATAGATGATGACGCCGAGGATCCACAGCACTTCGCGCGGCTCCTTGTACGACCCGTAATAGAGTCCGCGGAACATGTGGATGTAGACGGCGAAGAAGAACATCGAAGCGCCGCAGGCGTGGATGTTGCGCAGCAGCCAGCCGTAGTTGACGTCGCGGACGATCAGTTCGACCGACTTGAAGGCGAGATCGGCGTGCGGCGTGTAGTGCATCGCCAGGATCACGCCGGTCAGGATCTGCACGCCCAGCATCATCGAGAGGATGGCGCCGAAGGTCCAAAAGTAGTTCAGGTTACGCGGCGTCGGGTACGCCACGAACGAGGAATGCATGAGTCCCATAATCGGGAGGCGCCGTTCGATCCACTTCAAGGCGGGATTGGTCGGCTGGAAATCGGATGGTCCGCTCATTGATGCGATCCTGAGGAAGTAAACGACGCGACGGATTAAGGGATCCCGGGCTGGCGCCCGGGCCGTTAGCCGATCTGGATTTTGGTGTCGGAAACGAATGTGTAGGGCGGCACCGGCAGATTGGTCGGCGCAGGTCCCTGACGGATGCGGCCCGAGGTGTCGTAGACCGAGCCGTGGCAAGGGCAGAAGAAGCCATCGTAGGCGCCCTCATGGGCGATCGGGATACAGCCGAGGTGGGTGCAGATACCAATCACGACCAGCCATTGGTCATGCCCCGCCTTGACGCGCGCCGAGTCGGGCTGCGGATCGGGCAGGCTCGCAAGCGCAACGTTCTGGGCCGCTTCGATCTGCTTCTTAGTACGGTGGCTGATGTAGATCGGCTTGCCGCGCCAGAACACCTTGATGTCCTGCCCCTCGGCGATCGGCGTCAGGTCGACCTCGATCGGCGCACCGGCCGCGATCGTCGAGGCGTCCGGATTCATCTGGGAAACCAGCGGCCACACCGTGAAGGCCGCACCGACGGCGGCGACGGATCCCGTTGCAACATAGAGGAAATCACGGCGTGTCGGATGGTCCGCCGAAGACGCTGTCGTCACGATTCCAAGCCCTTTCTTGTCTGCAGCCGGCGCAACCGCCCCGGACACGTTGAACACGCGGCCTGAAGTGGCTGCCGGCGCCCGCGGCCCCCGCGGCGGCAGAAAAACCGCTGTTCCTTCCCCCAAATCCCGGCGGAACTAGCAGTCCAGAATCGTTCTATTGGCACCCTTGCCGTAAGAGCGCAAGCCCGCTATCGGCTGGCAAACGTGCAATGCACTAAATCCGTACCGCGCCGTGATTTAATCCATACATGCCGCCCGCTTTTCCGCAGCCCGACACCATGCACATCGCCCTGTTCCAGCCCGACATCCCCCAGAACACCGGGACGATTCTGCGCCTCTGCGCTTGCTTGGGCGCGGCGGCCCATATCATCGAGCCGGCTGGATTTCCGATCTCGGATCGGCATTTCCGTCGGGCGGGAATGGATTATCTCGATCACGTCGCCCTCACCCGGCACGACTCATGGTCAAAATTCGAACAATGGCGTAACGAGGCCGGATTCCGGCTGGTGCTGTTCACCACCAAGGGGGCTGATTCCTATCTGGATTTCAGCTACCGGCAGGACGATATCCTGCTGTTCGGGCGGGAATCCGCCGGGGTAACCGACGAGGTCGCCGCCGCGGCGGACGCCCGGGTGGCGATCCCGATCAGACCGGATTTGCGCTCGCTCAATGTGGCCATGGCAGCCGCCATGGCATTGGGCGAGGCGCTGCGGCAGACGGAACGCCCAGGGGCGGGCGGCACCGGTTTCACGGAGAAGGTGTGAGCTACGCGGTCAAAGAGATCTTCCTGACCTTGCAGGGCGAAGGCGCGCATGCCGGCCGCGCGGCGGTGTTTTGCCGTTTTTCAGGCTGCAACCTGTGGAGCGGCCGCGAACAGGATCGCGCGACCGCCACCTGCCGGTTCTGCGATACCGACTTTGTCGGCACCGACGGCACGCTCGGCGGCCGCTACGCCACGGCCGACGAACTCGCCGACGTGATCGCCGGGCAATGGACCGGCGACAACACAAACCGCTATGTGGTCCTGACCGGCGGCGAACCGCTGCTGCAGGTTGATGCCCCCTTCATCGACGCGCTGCATGCGCGCGGCTTTGCCATCGGCATCGAGACAAATGGCACGATCGAACCGCCCGCCGGAATGGACTGGGTCTGTGTCAGCCCGAAAGCCGGCGCGGGGCTTGTGGTGCGCCGAGGCCACGAGTTGAAGCTGGTCTATCCGCAGGCGGGAGCGGTACCGGAAGATTTCGCGGGGCTCGATTTCGAACGGTTTTCGCTGCAGCCGATGGACGGGCCCGACGCGATCGAAAACACCGCCCGCACGGTCGACTACTGCCTGCGCCATCCGCAATGGCGGCTCAGCCTGCAGACACACAAGACGCTCGGCATCAGATAGGAACCAGAAACTCAAGATGTGGGAACTGACGAAATCGTTTCGCTTCGAGGCCGCCCATTCGCTGAAAGGGACGACCTTCGGCGCGGCCAGCGAGGAAATCCACGGCCACTCGTTTCGCGCCGAGGTGAGCGTGCGCGGCACGCCCGATCCGCAAACCGGCATGGTGATCGATCTCGGCCTGCTCCAGCGCAGCATGGAAGAGGTCCGCTTGACGCTCGACCACAAGCTGCTCAACAAGGTCGAGGCGCTGGGCACGCCGACGCTGGAAAACATTTCGCGGTTCATCTGGGAGCGGGTCCAGCACGCCGGCAAGATCACGCGCGTCAGCGTATTCAGGGACAGTTGCGGCGAGAGCTGCACATACTTCGGGCCGCAGGGGTAGATCGTCATTGCGAGCGAAGCGAAGCAATCCATCGCGTCACAAAGCGGAAAAATGGATTGCTTCGTCGCTTCGCTCCTCGCAATGACGGGGAGAAAGGGAATTCCCCATGGACATGCCGCTGATCGACGACCGCAAGATGCGCGCACGCGCCTGGTTCGAAACGTTACGCAACGACATCTGCGCTGCGTTCGAGCGGCTGGAGGACGATGCGCCGGCTGCGCTCTATCCGGGGGATGCCGGACGCTTCGTGCGCACGCCCTGGGAACGCACCGACCATACCGGCAAGCCCGGCGGCGGCGGCGTGATGTCGATGATGCACGGGCGGCTGTTCGAGAAGGTCGGCGTGCACTGTTCCACGGTGCATGGCGAGTTCGCGCCTGAATTCCGGGCGCAGATTCCGGGCGCGGCCGACGATCCCCGTTTCTGGGCGTCGGGCATCTCGCTGATCGCGCACATGCATAACCCGCACGTGCCGGCCGTGCACATGAACACCCGTTTCGTTGTCACCACCAAGGCATGGTTCGGCGGCGGTGCCGACCTGACGCCGGTGCTGGACCGGCGTCGCACCCAGGAGGACCCGGACACGCTGGCCTTCCATCAGGCGATGAAGGAAGCCTGCACCGGATCGAACGGCGTTGCCGACTACGACAAGTACAAAAAGTGGTGCGACGAATATTTTTACCTGCCGCATCGCAAGGAAGCCCGCGGCATCGGCGGCATCTTCTACGACTGGCACGATTCCGGCGACTGGGACGCAGACCTCGCCTTCACCCAGGATGTCGGCCGGGCCTTCCTGAAAATCTATCCTGAGCTGGTCCGGCGCAATTTTGCGCTTCCCTGGACCGACGCCGACCGCGAGGAACAACTGATCCGGCGCGGGCGCTATGTCGAATTCAACCTGCTGTATGACCGCGGAACAATCTTCGGGCTGAAAACCGGCGGCAATGTGGATTCGATCCTCTCGTCGATGCCGCCGCAGGTAAAGTGGCCATGATCGCATGATCAGTTGTCATGACCGGTCGCTAGGTTGGGACCGGTGTCATGTAGTCAAGGAGCTGATCTATGGATTTGAAGCCTGGGGATGTCGTCATGCTGAAGTCGGGCGGCCATCCGCTTTGCGTGGAGGAAGTCAACGACGGCAAGGCGGTGTGCGTCTGGATGGGCAATGAAGGCGATCTCTTCCGCGAGACGCTGCCACTGGTGGTGCTCGAAAGCGCCGAACTCGATCTGGACGACGACGAGGAAGATGAGGACGATGAAGACGAAGATGAAGACGACGAAGAGGAAGAAGACGAGGACCACGGCAAGAAGAAGAAGTCCTGAGTGATTTCCGGCGTCGCCCCGCATCCTAAGGCCCGGCGACGCCCTTCGGGGCATTGGACCCCATGCAAAGTATCTGATATTCGCGGCGATCGGCCGCGAATATTCGCTGGCCTCGGCGCTGAAAGCAAAATGGCCGCGAAACGATGACCCAACTGCCCCGTGCCATGCTCATCGACATGGATGACACCATCCTGTCGGCCTATGGCCGTCCCGAGATCGCCTGGCACAACGTCGCCGCGGAATTCGCCGCCGAGTTCGGACCGTTCACATCGCAGCAGGTCGCGGCCGCAGTGCTGGATTCGGCGCGCAAATTCTGGTCGGTCGCCGGCGCCGAATGGCGGATGAAGCTGGACGAGGCGCGGCGCTTGACCGTCGCCGGCGGATTTGCCGTGCTGGCCGCTGACGGCCATGCGTTATCAGAGGATCTCGCGGTGCGGCTCGCCAACCGCTTCACGGCCTACCGCGAAGAGGAAATGTTCGTGTTTCCGGGCGCGCATGACGCGATCGACGAGTTGAAGGCGCGCGGCGTCAAGCTGGCGCTGGTGACCAACGGCGCGGCGGGCTCGCAGCGCGCCAAGATCGAACGCTTTGCGCTGTCGGACCGTTTCGATCACATCCAGATCGAGGGCGAGCACGGCTTCGGCAAGCCGGAAGAGCGCGCCTATCTGCACGCCATGCAGGCACTCGGCGTCACCGCCTCCGAGACCTGGATGATCGGCGACAATCTGGAATGGGAGGTCGTGGCGCCGCAGCGGCTCGGCATCTACGCGATCTGGATCGACGTCCATGGCGACGGCTTGCCCGCGGACTCCCCGGTGAAGCCCGACCGCATCATCCGCTCGCTGACCGAGTTGCTGAGCCCTGTGGATAAAAACCTGTAAAACAACCCCATGCAAAGTAGGATGGGACCCGGCCTCACCCCGTTCTGCGCCCGAAATCAATGCCGCAGCGCCACTGATATCATGACGCGCCGCCGACGATCACGGCGGCATCGAGGATCAGCGAGAGGTCGGCAAAACCCGACAGCAGGTTCACAGCCGATGATCGCGGGTGAAGCGGGCGGCGGCCTGGTCAGCGATTGAGGCAATCGCGGATGCTTCGAGCGGAAAACCCGCGGCCATCCAGGCGTCTTCGGCGAGCGTCAGCACATGGCCGAGCGCGGGCCCCTCGGCAATGCCGCGGGAAATGAAATCGGCCGCCCGCAGCGGAAATTTAGGCGCGCTCCAGCGCTGCGGCAGCGTGGCGAGGTCGCGCCATTGGACGGCGCCGTTGCCTGTGCCCCCTGCCCGCGCCCATGCCAGCATCAGGCGGTCGCGGTAGGGATCCTCGCCCAAGCGATAGAGCAGCCGCCGCGCGCGGGCCTCGTCCTTGCCGGCGAACCGCCACCAGCGATGGCCCATGGAGTCCAGCGCCTTGGTTTCCGCGTTGGAAAGCCGAAGCCGCACCGAAACACGCTTGGCGTCCTCGGTAACGGCAACGGCGAGCGCGGCGAGCCGCCGCACCGCGTTCGGTGGCAGCGTCAGCGCATGTTCGACCGCGACCATCGCCGTGAACACGCCGGTATACGCAACGCCGCCGATGATCGACTGCAGCAATCCGGCATCCGCCATCGCCTGCACCGAAACCGCGGCACGCTCGGCAACCAGCAACTTCAGCATTTCCATGCGCACGCGCTCGGCGGAAAGGCTCGACAATCCGGCGCGTCCGGCGATGCAGGCGAGGTATCCGGCACGGTCGGGCTCACCCTCGCCGTAGGCGGCGTGCATGCGGAAGAAGCGCAGGATGCGCAGACAGTCCTCGGCGATGCGCTGGCCGGGGTCGCCGATGAAGCGCACGCGCCTGGCCGCGATATCGGCGAGTCCGCCGACATGGTCGTGCACGACGCCGCCAGCATCGATCGACAGTCCATTGATGGTGAAGTCGCGCCGCTCCGCGTCGCGCACCCAGTCGCGCCCGAACGCCACCTTAGCCTTGCGGCCGAAGGTCTCGGTATCCTCGCGCAGGGTCGTGACCTCGAACGGGTGGGATTCGACGACCAGCGTGACCGTACCGTGGTCGATGCCGGTCGGTACGCATTTGATGCCGGCCGCCCTGGCGCGGCGAACGACCTCGTCGGGCAGCGCGGTGGTCGCGATGTCGATGTCGCCCAGGGGAACATGCAGCAGCGCGTTGCGCACCGCGCCGCCGATGACGCGGGCTTCCTCCCCATCGCCGTTGAGCAGGGCGAGCACGCGCGCGGCCGGACCGGAACTGAGCCAGGGCGCGTCCGACAGCACGCGCGCCTCGCTCATTTCTCTACTCCGTCGACCAGCCTGCCGTTCTCGATATGCGCCGGAATGTAGGTCGAATCCGGCGGCGCGCCGGAAAATTGCGCGAGAAAGACGAAGCTGATGACGACCAGCAGCAGCGATCCCAGCACCAGCTTGGCGACGAGATGCGCCGGCCAGGACGACGCCGTCAGCACGCCGGAGCGGGTGGCGAGAAGAAACACCGCATAAGCTGCGAACGGAATCAGGAAGATTCCGATTTCGGTCAGAACTGGACGGATCATGCGAGATAAATCCGCTCATACAGCACGCGCAGGATACCTGCCGTCGCTCCCCAGATATAACGCTCGGCGAACGGCATGGCGTAATAGGATCGCTCCATGCCGCGGAATTCCTTGGAATGGATCTGGTGGTTTTCCGGGTTCATCAGGAACGACAGCGGCACCTCGAAGGCGTCGACCACCTCGCCCTCGTTGATCGTCAGCTCAAAGCCGGGCTTGACCCGCGCCACCGTCGGCAGGATTCGAAACCCGAAGGCGGTGCCATAGAGATCGAGATAGCCGATCGGCTCGATGAAGTCGCGCTTGAGGCCGACTTCCTCCTCCGCCTCTCGAAGGGCCGCGTCGAGCGGCGAAGTATCGGTTGCGTCGATCTTGCCGCCGGGAAAGGAAATCTGGCCGGCGTGGCTCGACAGATGCGGCGAGCGCTGCGTCAGCAACACGGTCGGCTCGGGATGATCGACCACCGGGATCAGCACCGCCGCCGGTCGCACTGGCTGCTCCTGCGCCACGATCTCGAGCATGCGGTCGTTACCGGAGTCGCCGGTTCTCGGAATGATATTGGGATCGACCAGGCCAGGCGGCACGTCGAAACTCAGTCGCGCCTGGCTGCGCGTGAAAAACTCCGTCGCGCTGATCGGAGCCGCCTCCATCTTTTTCAATATCGGCTCGTTCAAACTGCGTCCCTCACCTGCTTCGCATCCGCCATCGCAAAGAACTCGCCGCCGGACTCGATGCCGAACATCGCCTGACCATCGACCACCCGCTCTTCCCCCATGTCAACCAGATCGTAATAGAGCGCGCGGGTCACCTTCGCCCACAGATCGGCACGAACGTGAAGGTAAGGCGTCAGCCCGCCATCGGCGGCCATCTCGAATCGCAGGCGGTGTCCGGCATCGCACGGCACCCAATCGTCGACATTGGTGCGAAAGCGCAAGAGCCGACCGCCATCGCCGGCCTCCTTTTGCATCTCGACCGCGAGGAACGGCGCGTCGTCGACGCGAATGCCAACCTTCTCGACCGGGGTCACGAGAAAGTGCTTGCCGTCCTCGCGCTTGAGGATGGTCGAGAACAGCCGCACCAGCGCCGGCCGACCGATCGGCGTACCCAGATAGAACCAGGTGCCGTCGCTGGCGATTCGCATGTCGAGGTCGCCGCAGAACGGTGGATTCCACAGATGGACGGGAGGCAGACCTTTTCCGGCCGGCGTAGCGTCGGAGGCCTCCCGTGCTGCGACGGTTAGTCCTTCGAGACCTTGGCTGCTGGTTCGCCCTTGCTTCGCCATTGTTTGCCCTGACTCTCAGCGGCTCGATCTGGCACGATTGGTGCAAGTCTCGCGCTACGTGTTCCTGACGATTTGTTCCGTATTATTGCGGATCAAGTCGCCATAACGTGATGCCGTTCATACCCCGAAATGCCGATAATGTGGGGATAGTTTAATTCAACGAATACATGGCCTTTGCACAGGTTTAGCATGAGGCTGGTTTAGCACTAGGATCTTGGCATGACGACGCAACCGGCGGTGTCATGGAGCGGTCAAGGAGAAGCAGATGGCGAGCGCAGACGGTGTCGAGAAACTCGAGGACGCGATCGTTCGTTCAGCCGAACAGGTCGCCGGCCAGATTCGCGCCGCAAAGGAAGCGATCTCCACCGTCATCTTCGGCCAGGACCGGGTGATTGAAAATACCCTGGTGACGATCCTGTCCGGCGGCCATGCGCTGCTGATCGGGGTTCCCGGCCTCGCCAAGACCAAGTTGGTCGAAACGCTCGGTGTCACGCTCGGGCTTGACGCCAAGCGCATCCAGTTCACGCCGGACCTGATGCCGTCGGACATTCTGGGCGCCGAGGTGCTGGACGAAAGCAATTCGGGCAAGCGGTCGTTCCGCTTCATCGCAGGCCCGGTGTTCGCGCAATTGCTGATGGCCGACGAAATCAACCGCGCCAGCCCGCGCACCCAGTCGGCGCTGCTGCAAGCCATGCAGGAACAGCACATCACCGTTGCAGGCGCGCGGCATGACCTGCCGAAACCGTTCCACGTGCTCGCCACGCAGAACCCGTTGGAGCAGGAAGGCACCTACCCGCTGCCCGAAGCGCAGCTCGACCGCTTCCTGATGGAGATCGACGTCGACTATCCCGATCGGGACGCTGAACGCCGCATCCTGTTCGAGACCACCGGCGCCGAAGAGACGCTCGCCAAGGCGTCGATGAACGCTGAAATCCTGATCGCGGCGCAGCGACTGGTGCGGCGGCTGCCGGTCGGCGATAGCGTCGTCGAGGCGATCCTGTCGCTGGTGCGCGCCGCGCGCCCCGATCCCGATGGCGGCGACAAGCTGATCGCCTGGGGACCGGGTCCCCGCGCCAGCCAGTCGCTGATGCTGGCGGTGCGCGCCCGCGCGCTGCTCGACGGCCGCCTCGCGCCCTCGATCGACGACGTGCTCGATCTCGCCGAACCCATTCTCAAGCACCGCATGGCGCTGACCTTCTCGGCGCGCGCGGAAGGTCGCACCATTCCCGACGTGATCAAGCAATTGAAGACGCGGATCGGTTGATGGCCGCAGAGACCAGCCACGAGACCAGGGAGATTCTAGCAATCCGACGTGCCGATGGCGAAAGCCGAACGCTCGCCGCTTCGCTTCCTCGTCTCGTGCTCGAAGCCCGCCGTATCGCCGCCAACGTCATCCATGGCCTGCATGGCCGGCGCCGCGCCGGGGCCGGCGAGAGCTTCTGGCAATATCGCCGCTTCGTGTCCGGCGAGCCGTCGCAGAATGTCGACTGGCGCCGCTCGGCGCGCGACGATCATCTCTATGTCCGCGAACAGGAGTGGGAGGCCGCCCATACCGTGTGGCTGTGGCCCGACCGTTCGCTGTCGATGGCGTTCGCCTCCAAGGGCGCGCGCGACTCCAAGCTGGAGCGCGGGCTGATCGTGACGTTCGCGCTCGCCGAGCTGCTGGTGTCGGGCGGAGAACGCGTCGGCATTCCCGGCCTGATGAACCCGACCGCCAACCGCAACGTGATCGACAAGATGGCGCAGGCGCTGCTGCATGACGACGCGGCGCGCGCGAGCCTGCCGCCGTCGTTCGTGCCGTCGGCGCTGGCCGAAATCGTCGTGCTGTCCGATCTGTGGTCGCCGATGAGCGAGATCAGGCTGATGCTCGCGGGGCTTTCGGCCTCCGGCGCCCATGGCTCGCTGATCCAGGTCGTCGACCCCGCCGAAGAAACCTTTCCCTATGCGGGCCGCGTCGAATTTGTCGAGCCGGAAGGCTTTGGCGTCGTCACCGCCGGCCGTGCCGAGAGCTGGGCCAGCGACTATGTCGCGCGGGTCGCCCTGCATCGCGACGAGATCCGCAGCGAAACCAACAAGCTCAACTGGCTGTTTTCGACCCACACCACCAGCCGTTCGGCGGCCGAACTGCTGCTGTTCCTGCATTCGGGCATGATGGCGGCCAAGGGCGGCCCGGGCGGCTCGACCGTCAAGGCGGGGCGCAGCGCATGATCGCAGGGATCCCCCTCACCTTCGCGCAACCGCTGCTGCTTCTGGGCCTGCTGAGCTTGCCGGTGCTGTGGTGGCTGCTGCGCGTGATGCCGCCGCGGCCGCGGCGGATCGAGTTCCCGCCGACGCGGCTGCTGTTCGACATCCGCCCCAAGGAAGAAACCCCGTCGCGCACGCCGTGGTGGCTGACGCTGCTGCGGCTGGCCGCCGCCGCACTCGTCATCCTCGCCGCCGCGGGCCCGATCTGGAATCCGCAGACCGGGGTCGGCGGCAGCAATGCGCCGTTGGTGATCCTGCTCGACGACGGCTGGAGTGCCGCGGCAAGCTGGGACACGCGGGTCAAGGCCGCGGATGAGCTGATCGCCAACGCGGACAACGACCGCCGCGGCGTCGCGCTGGTTCCGTTGTCCGAGACCACGCGCGACATCACGCTGATGCCGGCCGGCACCGCGCGGGTGGCACTGCGCCAGATCTCGCCAAAACCCTGGTCAGTTGATCGCGTCGACACGCTCGCTGCCCTCGACCGCTTCCTGAAAAGCACCGGCGATGCCGAGATCGCGTGGCTGTCGGACGGCGTCGATACCGGGCGCGGCGCTGAATTCGTCGAGACTCTCGCCAAGACCATCGGCGAGCGCAAGCTGACGCTGTTCGAAGGCGGCGCGGTTCCAACACAGGCGCTGGTCGCCGCCGAAAACGCCGCGGCCAAGATGACGGTCAAGGTACTGCGCGCCACCACCGGCGTCGCCGCCGGCGTGGTCCGCGCCATCGACGCCAAGGGCGCGCCGATCGGCGAGGCACGCTACGCGTTCGGCATGCAGGATCGCGAAGCCGAAGCGGCATTCGATCTGCCGGTCGAACTGCGCAACGACATCTCGCGGCTGGAAATCGCGGGCGAACGCTCGGCCGGCGCGGTGCAACTGCTCGACAAGCGATGGCGGCGGCGCGCGGTGGGCGTCGTCACCGGTGCAACCAGCGACACGGCCCAGCCGCTACTGGCATCCACCTTCTATCTGACCCGCGCGCTGGCGCCATTCGCGGACGTCCGGCTCGGCGACCGCGGCGCGGCGCAACAGGTGATTGCGCAGTTCCTCGATCAACGTTTGCCGATGATCGTGCTCGCCGATGTCGGCACGCTGTCGCCGGAAATCCGCGAGCGGCTGAACGCATGGATCGAACAGGGCGGCGTGCTGGTGCGTTTCGCCGGTCCCCGGCTGGCGCAGGCCGACGACGACTTGGTGCCGGTGAAGCTGCGCCGCGGCGGACGCATCCTGGGCGGCAGCCTGACCTGGGAAAAACCACAGCACCTGGCTTCGTTCGCCGCCGACGGTCCGTTCGCGGGCCTCGCGGTGCCGAAAGACATCACCGTGAACCGGCAGGTGCTGGCCGAGCCGGACGCGGTACTCGCCACCAAGACCTGGGCCTCGCTGGAAGACGGCACGCCCTTGGTGACCGGCGAGCATCGCGGCAAGGGCATCGTCAGCCTGTTCCACGTCGGCGCCGACTCACGCTGGTCCGACCTGCCGATGTCCGGCAGTTTCGTCGAGATGCTACGGCGGATCGTCGACATGTCCGGCTATACGTCGAAGCCCGGCGCGGGCGTCGCCAGCGAAACCACCAATGTCGAGACCGTGGCGCCGCTGCGCACCCTCGACGGCTTTGGCGCGTTCGGACCGCCGCCCTCGACCGCCAAGCCGATGCCGGCGGACTACCGCGACCGCGCCACGCTGGATCATCCGCCGGGCTTCTACGGCCCGGCCGATGGCCCGATCGCGGTCAACACGCTGGCCGCCGCCGACCGCATCGCGCCACTTGAGACGTCCGCGCTGCGCGCGCAGCGCGCCACCTATACGAATGCGGAACCGCGCGATCTGCGCGGCATCCTGCTGTCGTCGTCGCTGGTGCTGTTCCTGCTCGATGCGATCGTGGTCGCGGTGCTGGGCGCTGGGCTGGCCGCCTTGTGGCGACGGCGCGCGGCGACAGCGGCCGTTCTGCTGGCCATGATTCTGGCGGCCGGCGCAATAACGCCCTGGCCGGCGCGCGCGCAAGGCAATAATCAGGGCAAGCAAGGCAACGACGAGTTCGCCATCAAGGCGGTTTCGCAGACGCGGCTCGCCTATGTCGTCACCGGAAATGCCGACGTCGATTCCATCGTCAAGGCCGGCATGGCCGGACTGACGCTGTTCCTGGCGCAGCGCACGGCATTGGAGGCCGGCGATCCCGTCGGTATCGACCCCGCGCGCGACGAACTGGCGTTCTTCCCGCTGATCTACTGGCCGGTGGTGCCGGGTGCGCCGAAACCGCCGCAGGATGCCATCAACCGGATCGAAGCCTACATGAAACAGGGCGGCACCGTGCTGTTCGACACCCGCGACGCGGTCGAAGCGCCGCCCGGGGAAAACGGCGCGGCACAGACGCCCGGCATGCAGACGCTGCGGCAAATTCTTTCGTCGCTCGACGTGCCCGAGCTGGAACCGGTGCCGCGCGAGCACGTGCTGACCAAGACGTTTTATTTGCTGCGCGACTTCCCCGGCCGCTTCACCTCGGGCCAGACCTGGGTGGAAACCCTGCCGCGCGAGGAGGACGACGATGCGGCCTCACGCCCGGCGCGCGGCGGTGACGGTGTCTCGCCCCTCATCATCACCTCGAACGATCTGGCCGGCGCCTGGGCGCACCGCCCGGACGGGCAGCCGATGCTGCCGCTGACGCCGGGTGAACCGCGCCAGCGCGAATTCGCCTTCCGCTCCGGCGTCAACATCGTGATGTACACGCTCACCGGCAACTACAAGGCCGACCAGGTGCACGCGCCGGCGTTGATCGAACGGTTGGGGCAATAGGCCATGCAGTACGGCATCGCGTTCACCCCTCTCGTCCCGACCATCGTGCTGTGGATCGCGCTGGCCGCGATCGTCGTTATCGCGGCGGTGCTGCTGTTCGGACGGGCGCGCGGGGCCGCCGTGCGCGTCGCCGCGCTGGCTTTGATTTTGCTCGCGCTCGCCAATCCCTCCTTCACCCGCGAGGACCGCGAACCGCTGTCCTCGGTCGCCGCCGTCGTGATCGACAAGAGCCCGAGCCAGAATTTCGGCACACGCAATCAGGAGGCGGCGAAGGCGCAGGAAGCGCTGGTCGACACGTTGAAGAAAATCAAGGGACTGGAAGTGCGCGTCGTCGAGGCCGGGCAGGCCGACGGCGAAACCGACGGCACGAAGCTGTTCGGCGCGCTGTCCTCGGCGCTGTCGGACGTCCCGGTCGAACGCGTGGCCGGTGCGTTCCTGATCACCGACGGCCGGGTGCACGACATTCCCGCCAACGCTGCCGCCCTCGGTTTCCAGGCGCCGGTGCATGCGCTCGTCACCGGGCGCAAGGACGAGCGCGACCGCCGCATCGCGATCACGGCGGCGCCGCGCTTCGGCATCGTGGGGCAGCCGCAGACCATCACCTACCGGCTCGACGACCAGGGAGTCTCCGGCCAGCGCGCCAGGATCGTGATCCGCCGCGACGGCGAGGTGATCAGCGAGCGAAATCTCGTCAGCGGACAGACCTCCAATGTCGAGGTCGATATCAAGCATGCCGGGGCAAATATCGTCGAGATCGAGGCCTCGCCGCTCGAGAACGAGCTGACGCTGGTCAACAACCGCGCTGTCGTTGCCATCGAAGGCGTGCGCGACAAGCTGCGCGTGCTGCTGGTGTCCGGCGAGCCGCATTCCGGTGAACGCACGTGGCGCAACCTGTTGAAGTCCGACGCCAGCATCGACCTCGTGCACTTCACGATTTTGCGCCCGCCGGAGAAACAGGACGGCACACCGATCAACGAATTGTCGCTGATCGCGTTTCCGACGCGCGAACTATTCCAGCAGAAGATCAACGAATTCCAGCTGATCATCTTCGACCGCTACGCCCGCCAGGGCGTGCTGCCGATCGCCTATTTCGACAACATCGCGCGCTATGTCCGCGGCGGCGGCGCGGTGCTGGTATCGGCCGGCCCCGATTACGCCTCCACCACCAGCATCTGGCGCACACCGCTCGACACGGTGCTGCCGGCCGAACCGGTCGGCGTCACCGAAAAGCCGTTCTACGCGCACATCAGCGACGCCGGTAAACGTCATCCGGTGACGCGCGGCCTCGAAGGCTCCGCCAGCGAGCCGCCGCGCTGGAGCCGGTTCTTCCGCACGGTCGATACGCGCAACGCGATCGGCGCGCCCGTGATGACGGGCGCCGACGGCAAGCCGCTGCTGCTGCTGTCGCGCTTCGGCGAAGGCCGCGTCGCGCTGCTGCTGTCGGACCACATCTGGCTGTGGGCGCGCGGCTTTGAGGGCGGCGGACCGCATCTGGACCTGTTGCGGCGGACCTCGCACTGGCTGATGAAGCAGCCGGAGCTCGACGAGGAAGCACTGCGCCTGCAGATCCAGGGCAAGGACCTCGTGGTGCTGCGCCAGACTATGGCCGACAACGTGCCGCCGGTGACGGTGACATCGCCGAGCGGTGCTACCAAGGAGCTTGAGCTGACCGCTAGCGAGCCCGGCACCTGGCGCTCCACCCTTCCCGCCAACGAACTCGGGCTATGGCAGGCCACCGACGGCGCGCTGAAGGCGCTGATCAATGTCGGACCGACCAATCCCCGGGAATTTTCCGAAGTCACCTCCACCACCGAGCTGCTGAAGCCGCTGGCGCAGGCGACCGGCGGCGATGCCCGCCGCGTGGTCGACGGCACCAGCGTCGACCTGCCCCGCGTGGTGCCGGTGCGCGCCTCCGGCATTTTCCACGGCGACGGCTGGATGGGCGTGAAGATGCGCGACGCCAGCGTGGTGAAGGGCGTCGGCGTGCTGCCGATGTTCGCCGGCTTGGTCGGGCTGTTGCTGTTGCTCGGCGCGTTCGCGGCGACCTGGCTGCGCGAGGGGCGCTAAGGTCCGCGTCGATCGTTGCGCCTTCCGCGAGGAAGTCTAGGCCGCCTCGTCGGCGCGAAGCCATCTTGGAAACGGGTCGGCAAGCCCGGCCCATTCCTTGACGTGCATTCCCGGCTTGCCCGAGACGAGACATGCATCGAGGCGCGCCTTGATGGCGTCCTCGTCCATATCGGTGCCGATGAAGACGATCTCCTGTCGGCGATCGCCATAAAGTTCGTTCCAGTTCTTCTTCAGCGATTTCCGCCAGACCGGATCGTCCGGCCAGCGTTCAGAAGGCACGTTGGCCCACCAGAACCCCAGACCTTCGGTACGGACGATGGCGCCCGCCTGGCTCAGTTCGCCGAGCCATTGTGGACGCGTGGCGATCCAGAAATGCCCTTTCGCACGGATCACGCCGGGCCAGCTTTCCCGCAGGAACTGATGGAATTTCGCCGGCTCGAACGGTCGGCGCGCACGGTAGACGAAACTGCCGACACCATACTGCTCGGTCTCCGGCGTGTGATCGCCGAAACCGTACAGTTCCTTGAACCAGAGCGGATGCTGCTGCGCCCGGGCGAAGTCGAAGCGGCCGGTGTCAAGGATACGCTCGAAGGGAGCCTTGGCGAAATCAGTCTCAACGACATCGGCGACCGGGTTGAGCGCGCGGATGATCTTGCGCGCCGCGTCCAGCTGGCCGGGGGCCGTGTCGTTGATCTTGTTCAAGACAATGACGTCGGCGAATTCGATCTGCTCCACCAGCAGATCCACGATCGTCCGCTTGTCGTCGGCACCGAGGGACTCGCCGCGATCCCTGATGAAATCGGACGAGGCGTAGTCGCGCAGCAGGTTTACGGCGTCGACCACCGTCACCATGGTGTCGAGCACCGCCACGTCGGAGAGGCTGTCGCCTTCTTCCGTGCGGAAATCGAACGTCGCGGCGACCGGAAGCGGCTCCGAAATACCGGTCGATTCAATCAGGAGGTAGTCGAACCGCTCGCTCTCGGCGAGCGCGCGGACTTCCTTCAACAAATCGTCGCGCAGCGTGCAGCAGATGCAGCCGTTGGTCATTTCGACCAGCTTTTCGTCAGTCCTTGAGAGGTTCGCCCCGCCGTCTCGCACCAGGTCGGCGTCGATGTTCACCTCGCTCATGTCGTTCACGATCACCGCCACCTTCAGGCCCTGGCGGTTGTTCAGCACGTGGTTCAGCAAAGTGGTCTTTCCAGCCCCGAGGAAGCCGGACAAGACGGTGACGGGGAGTTTTTGCATGGAGATCGAAGAGCCTGTTGAGTTGACGGAGTCCCACTGGGGAGTGGCGGGGCATGAGGGGGCTCCGAAATGTTATATTATAACATAACATTCGAAGTCGAAGGGCTGTCAACCAGGAAAATCGGCGTCAGACCAACCGGGATGATGGCCCTTATCGGTCCCCCCGCGGTGTCGTCCGCCAGCCAGACGAGACAGCATCCAAGCGCATTCGTTTGACCGAGCAAGGGAGCGCTGACGCACCGCGCGCTCGCCGCCTGAAGGTGTCCACCGTTGCCCTAATCACACAGGCTGTTCAGATTGTGCCGCCACGCAGACTGGCCCAGGTTGACCGGTCCGGCGATGCCTGATGTTATTTTATAACATCGAAGGGGTCGGAAGGGCTTCCGGCCCTTCGATGTGGGGCGCCTGTCGGCATGAAGTGGTTTCGGTCGAACATCAAATCTGGCTCGCGGCTGGCGCTGTTTGCGCTCGCGATCCAGTTTGCGTTGTCGTTCGGACATTTCCACGGGGAGATCGCCCACGCTGCGCCGGCTGTCCAGGCCGCGCTGAACGACGCGGGCGACGACATTGCTGCAACGCTGACGGCCGCAGAGGTTCCCTCCGAAGTCGCGCAGCAGCAGCCCCCCGCCCCGGATACCGACCGGCACGGCTCCGACTGCGCGATGTGCGCCGTTCTCTCGCTGGCGAACACCTTCGTGTTTGCCACGCCGCCGCTGCTGGAACTGCCGCAGGCGGTCCAACTCCTGCACGTGAGCACCGACGCCGGGTTCGCGCATCTCGGCTCGCTCCATTCCGCATTCCAGTCCCGCGCACCACCCACCTCCTGACCTCGATTGATTGACACACGCCTCAAGGGGCGCGCCGCGCCACGCGGCTGACCCACCGAGGGAAAATCGGAATCGATCCGTCGCCCATCGACGGAATCAGGATCGGGACAATGACATTTTTGAAGAAGCGAGCGTTCCATCTCGGTGGAGCAAGCGGGCTATTGCTGTGCGCGATGGCCGACGGAGCAGCGGCGCAGAATGCGGCGGCGACGCCCCTGCCTGAAATCACCGTGACGGCGCCGAGCCCGATCGTGCGGCGCAAGCCAGCGCCCCCGCAAACGCCGGCGCGCGTTACCCGTGCGGCCCCCGGCCAGAACCGCGAACGCGCTCCGGAGCCGCCAGCCGCACCGGTCGCCGCCGCGCCTCAACAGGGCATTCTGCCTGTCGTGACCGATCAGTTCGCCACGGTCACCGTGGTGCCCAACGAGGAGATCCGCCGCCAAGGCACCGCCCAGCTTGGCGATCTCCTGTTCTCGAAGCCCGGCATTACCGGCTCCACCTTCGCGCCGGGCGCGGCGAGCCGGCCGATCATCCGGGGCCTCGACGTCAATCGCGTCGGCATCCTCGAGAACGGCATCAACGCCGGCGGCGCCTCCGACCTCGGCGAAGATCATTTCGTGCCGATCGATCCGCTGGCGATAAACCAGGTCGAAGTCATCCGTGGTCCGGCGGCATTGCGCTACGGATCGACATCGATCGGCGGCGTCGTCAGCGCGACCAACAACCGGATCCCGGACGCCCTGCCCTCCTGTGCGGCCACCCCGTTCCAGAGCTACGGACTGCCGGCGAAGGCGCCGCTCGCCAACGTCGGATCACCTTCCTGCGTCACGGTCGAAACCCGAACGGCCGTCAGTTCCGTCGACCGCGGGGTCGATGGCGGCATCCTGATCGATGCCGGCGGTGGCAATTTCGCTGTGCACGCCGACGCCTATGGCCGCAAGGCCAGCGATTACAGCATTCCGAGCTATCCGTATCTGTTCGACCAAACCCGCCCGGTCAACGGCCGGCAACCGAACTCGGCGATGCAGTCGACCGGTGCATCGATCGGCGGCTCCTACATCTTCCACGGCGGATTCATCGGCGCCGCAATCGCGCAAAACGATTCGGTGTACCGCATTCCCGGCATCGAACCGTCCGATCACCTGTCCCGGATCGACGCGCGCCAAACCAAATTCACCGCCAAAGGCGAATACCGGCCGGACGCGGCGGCGATCGACGCCATCAGGTTCTGGGCAGGCGCCACCGACTACAAGCACAGCGAGATCGCGCTCGCCGATCCCACCGACCTCGCATCCCTTGGCGTACGGCAGAGCTTTACCAATAAGGAACAGGAAGGGCGCGTCGAGGTGCAGATGTCGCCGTTCAACGCGCGCTTTGCCGCCGTCACGACCGCCTTCGGCCTGCAGGCCGGACATCAGAAGCTGACAGCGCCGAGCCCGGACGATCCGGGCAGCCCGCTGAACGGGTTGTTTGACGCCAACAAGAATACCCGGGTCGCCGGCTACGTCTTCAACGAACTCAAATTCACCCAGACGACCAGGGCACAGATCGCCGGCCGGATCGAGCATGTCAACCTGAGCGGAACGACGCCGGCATTCATTCCGGAGTTGTTCGACCTCAATGCCAATCCCGCCGATATCGGTCCGCTGACAGCCCGCAATCTCACCTTCACGCCGAAGAGCGCGAGCATCGGACTGCTCCAGGACCTTCCAGGCGAAATGGTTGCGAGCATCACCGCTCAGTATGTCGAGCGGGCGCCCAAACCGGCGGAACTGTTTTCGCGCGGGGTGCATGAAGCAACCGTCACCTTCGACATCGGCAATCCCAATCTGAGCCTGGAGACGGCCAAGTCGATCGAGATCGGGCTGCGACGCGCCACCGGCCCCTTCCGGTTCGAGGCAACCGCCTACTACACCAAGTTCAATGGCTTCATTTACCGCCGCCTCACCGGCAACACCTGCGAGGAAGTTGCCTGCGTCGGTCCCGCCGATCCGGCTTTCCCGCTCGAGCTGAACCAGGCGATCTACTCGCAACGCGACGCCACCTTCCGTGGCGCCGAGTTCCAGAGCCAGTTGGACGTCGGCACCCTCAACGGCGGCATCTGGGGCATCGAGAACCAGTTCGACGTCGTGCGCGCGACCTTCAATGACGGCACCAACGTGCCGCGGATCCCGCCGGTGCGCGCCGGCGGCGGACTGTTCTGGCGCGACGCCAACTGGCTGACGCGGATCAACCTGCTGCACGCGTTCGCGCAGAACGACATCGCGCCGATCGGCGAGACGCCGACGGCCGGTTATAATCTGCTGAAGGCGGAGGTCAGCTACAGAACCAAGCTCGATCCCACCTGGTTCGGCGCGCGGGAAATGACGGTCGGGCTACTCGGCAACAACCTCTTGAACGAGAACATCCGCAACTCGGCGTCCTTCAACAAGGATGAGATCCTGCTGCCGGGCATTGGCGTGCGGGCGTTTGCCAACCTGAAGTTCTAAAGCAGGCGTGGATGGGTGGCGTTAGCCGGTGGTACCGGCTAACGTCGGCAGGATGACGGGTCGATGCCAGATTCGGATATCGCACCGTTCAGGATATTCCCTGCCCGACGCGAGCTGACGAACCCGGATAGATGGCTTCGCCGATCAATATTCCCGTCTACAGCGACGTCCTTGTCCTGCTCGGCACGGCGGGCATCATCATTCCGCTGGTGCACCGGTTCGGCTTCAATCCCGTCCTTGGCTATCTGGTAGCGGGCGCCGTCCTCGGTCCGCTGGGACTTGGCTCGTTCATCGGCCAGTTCCCGCTGCTGTACTGGTTCAGCGTCGTTGATGCCAAGAACGTCGCGGGCATTGCCGAACTCGGCATCGTGTTCCTGCTGTTCCTGATCGGCATGGAGCTATCCTATGAACGGCTGAAGACGATGCGGCGCCTGGTTTTTGGATTGGGCAGCCTGCAGATCGCGCTCTCCGCAGCCGCAATCGCTGCCGTCGTGACGCTGGCGGGCGGCAAGCCGCCGGTGTCGCTCATCATCGGTGCCTGCCTGGCGCTGTCGTCGACCGCCATCGTGGTCGAGGTGCTTTCGAGGCAGGGTCGGCTGAACACGACCGCGGGCCGCGCTAGTTTCGCGGTTCTGCTGGCGCAGGATCTGGCGGTGGCGCCGTTGCTGCTGTTCATCTCCATTTACGGCGCCGGCGGGTCCGGTTCGGTCGCCGGCGCTCTCCTACTGGCGCTCGCCAACGCCGCCATCGCGCTTGGCGTCATCGTCGTCGTCGGCCGGGTGGTGATGCGGCCGCTGTTCCGTCTGGTCGCGTCCGCGGGCATGAGCGACCTGTTCGTGGCCACCACGCTGTTCGTGATCGTCGCCACCGGGGTGGCCGCCGCCGTGGCCGGCTTCTCCATGGCGCTTGGCGCCTTCGTCGCCGGACTGCTGCTGGCCGAAACCGAATTCCGCAAGGCGATCGAGACCGCCATCGATCCTTTCAAGGGTCTCCTGCTCGGCCTGTTCTTCTTTACGGTCGGGATGAACATCGATTTCCGTGAGCTTGCCCGCGATCCCGTTTGGCTGCTCGGAGGCGCGATCGGGCTCGTCGCCATGAAAGCGATCATCCTCATCGCGCTCGCCCGGCTGTTTCGCGTTTCCTGGCGCGCTTCCATCGAAACCGGACTGCTGCTCGGCCCGGGTGGCGAGTTTGCCTTCGTCGGCATCGGCATGGCGACAACGCTCGGCCTGATCGATGCCAAGGTGTCGAGCTTCACCGTTGCGCTGACGTCGCTGACCATGATGCTTATTCCCGCGCTTTCCCATGTCGCGCGGCGCTTGGCGCCAATGGTGCGGGAAGACAAGCCGCTTGACCCCGAGCTTAGCGTTGTACCGAGCGCGAGCACCGGCCATGCCATCGTCGTCGGGCACGGCCGCGTCGGGCAAGTGGTCTGCTCGATGCTCGATCGGCACCAGTTGCGATACATTGCCGTCGACAATGACGCCGCAGCCGTGCCGGAGCAGCGCCGGCAGGGACGCACCGTCTATTATGGGGAAGCGACCAATCCGGAGTTTTTGAAGAGCTGCGGCCTCATGGAGGCTGCGGCGGTGATCGTCACCATCAGCGGGGCCAAGGGCATCGATGAAATCGTAGCCCAGGTTCGTGCGCTCAGGCAGGACATGCCGGTCGTGTCGCGCGCCCGCGACGCCGATCATGCGCGACATCTTTATCAGATCGGCGTTACCGATGCGGTGCCCGAGACCATCGAGGCCAGCCTGCTGTTATCGGAAGCAGCCCTGATCGGCCTCGGCGTCGCGATGGGGCTGGTGGTCGCGTCGATCCACGAAAAGCGCGACGAATTCCGCCACGAGTTGCAGCAGGCCTCGGGAGGTACCCGGCCTGCCGGAGAGACGACCGGCGTGAGAAGGAAACTGTCTCGCGGACGCAGACACAGCGAGTAGGTCGGCGGCGCCCATGCGCAGCGCCTACCGTGCCTTGCTCCAGTCCGGCCGGATATCGCCGGAGACGCCCTCGAAAGCGCCCTCGACCAATTCCACGACCAGGAGCCGGCTGTAATCGACCGGACCCGGCATGGTCGCCCGCCCCTTCGGAACGGCCTTGAAGCCGACGCGGCTGTAATAGGGTTCGTCGCCGACCAGGATGACGAGGCGATGGCCCTTGGCCCTGGCATCGTGCAGCGAGCGGTCGAGCAGCATGCGGCCGACGCCGCGGCTGCGGAACGGCGGCTCGACCGTCAACGGCCCGAGCATCAGGGCCGGCGTATCGCCGATGCAGATCGGCAACTGCCGCACCGAGCCGACCAGCAACGTGCCGATCCGCGCCGTGAACGAGAGGTCGAGCAGGTGATCGACATGCTCGCGCAGGCGGTAGGCGCTCAGAACGAAACGGCCGGGACCGAAGGTGCGCTCGTGCAGGCGTTCGATCGCCTGGGCGTCTTTAGGGGTTTCGGCAAGAATGGTGACGTCGAGTTCGCTCATGATGGGGCGCGAGATAGCATCTGGCGGCGGCGTGGTCCATCGCCGGAAACGGCAATCCCGGTATTGCCTTAATCCGTTTTGACGGCCGGCTGGGACAGGTAGGCCAGCAGCTTCATCTCGCGGCGGCCGCGCGTTACGGTATCCAGCACCAGCCCCGAAGAGACCGACAGCACCGCCACGATCATCAGGCCCATCGACAGCACCGCGGTCGGCAGCCGTGGCACCAGGCCTTGCTCCACATAGGTGACGATCACGGGGATCGCGAGACCGAGCGAGACCAGCATCAGGAACATGCCGATGACGGTGAAGAACCGCAGCGGCTTTTCCGAGCGATACAGCTTGAGGATGGTACCGAGAATCTTGAAACCGTCGCGCCAGGTATTGAGCTTGCTGAACGAGCCCTCGGGCCGCGCATAATAAGGCGTCTCGACTTCCGTCACCGGCAGCGCCAGTTCGAGTGCGTGCACGCTGAGTTCGGTCTCGATCTCGAAACCGTCTGACAGCACGGGAAAGGATTTGACGAAGCGGCGCGAGAACACGCGGTAGCCGGAAAGGATGTCCTTGAACGCCTCGCCGAACACCGCCGAGAGGAAGGTCGTCAGCATCCAGTTGCCGGTGCGGTGGCCGGGCCGATAGGCGGCGACCGACTGGTCGATGCGAAAGCCGACCACCATGTCGAGGTGCTCGTTGATCAGCCTGTCGATCATGCGCGGCGCGCTCGGTGCGTCATAGGTCGCGTCGCCGTCGACCAGCACATAGATGTCGGCATCGACGTCGGCGAACATGCGCCGCACCACGTGGCCCTTGCCCTGGCGGCGCTCGCTGCGCACCTTGGCGCCGGCCGCGCGCGCGACTTCGACGGTGCGGTCTTTGGAATTATTGTCGTAGACAAATATCTCGGCGGTCGGCAGCGCCTTGCGGAAGTCGGACACGACGGTGGCGACCGCGGCTTCCTCGTTGAAGCACGGCACAAGGACCGCAATCCGCAGGGCCGGCGCGGTCATCGCATGTCCACCGGGTTAGGTCCGTCCATGGCGCGTCACATCGCAATCAGGCGTTGACCGGTTGAGGGAGGGCCGCACGGCCGCGCAGATCGAGCGTGGCGAACAGCAGGGTCCAGAGCGAAAGCATGTCGATCGGAATGATATAATATGGCGTAAATATCGGATGGGTCATGAAGAAAATCAGGTTGACCGCGAGGTTCAAGGCAACCAGAAGCGCAATCGGCCGCCCGCGGTCCCGATCGGCGCGCCACAGCCAGGCGGTCCACAGCACCGATATCGCCAGCAAGGTGAATTGAACGTCAACGAGATAGCTTAACAACACGGCAGGGTTCAACTCGGGCGGCGCGACGTCGACGCCGCCATAGGTGGTCGAGAACGGACTGCCGGCATTGATCGCATTCGCGATCAATGTCGGCGCAATACCGATCAGGAAGGCGATGCCGAACGACAACCCGTGCAGGAACGTCGTCCTGCTGCGCGCCAGCAGGAACGCGCCGGCGAGATAGAAGCCATAGCCCGCCGCCAGGAACAGATTGGGCAGGCGGAAATTGACGGCCAACCCGATCAGCAAACCCGTCAGTGCGATCAACAGCATCCGGTGCCGGGGTTGTGCGGTGAAGAACTTCACGGTGAGAAAGCCGGCGGCCGCGCAGAGCATCATGGTCGGCGCCATCGAATAGCTGGCCTTGGTCGGATTGATCATCAGATAAATCGCAGCATCGCCGAACGCGGCCACCAGCATCAGCAGCTGGAACGTCGAAGCGCGAACGAGGGCGATAAAGGCGAACCCGACGGCCACGACCGATGTCAGGATGTAGAGCGGGACCACCTGGAATCCGCTGGGAAACAATGCCAGCGCAAACCCCGTCCCCGGCGGATACTGCATGACATATTTGTCCGCCGCCGGAATGAAGGTGTGGCAGGGGATGCGCTTCACGTCGTTCCATTCTGCGAAGCCGATCGCCTTCAGCTTGTCCTTGAGATAGTGATCGTCATCGAAGACGGCGTCGGTGTTGATCCCGCGCAGGCCGAACCGCTCGAACAGATGTGCCTGCCGCAAATAGCAGACGTCGTCATAGACCCCGCGGCTCTCGTTCCATCCTGAAATGGTCCAGACGTTGCTGATCAGCACCACCAGGAAGCCGATGCCGCAGAAAATCTTGAAAAATCTCATCCTGTCCATATCGAACCGACGGCTGCCCCCACCTATCCGCTTCTAGGCGGTGCAGGGCTGGGGCGCAACGGAAGGGACTCACCGCCAGGTCGCCATCGGCGCCGCGCCGTCGAGCACCTCTGATATCCGCAGCCGCGTACCCCTCGTGGTATCCGCCGGCAGCGCATCGGCCGCGTAGAACCCGCATTCGACGATCTCGCGGTTCGGCTCCGGCAGGCGGTCTTGCCGGAATTGCCTGACGACATAGACCGCGACGTGGTCGCGGCGGGAGACGTGGCCGTTGAAGAACAGGCCGTGCAGCGCGGGCTCCCCGGTCAGTTCGATCCGCCCCTCTTCCGAAAGCTCCCGCCTCAGGGCTTCCAGAAAGGTCTCGCCGATCTCGACCCCGCCGCCCGGCAGGTGCCAGCCGGCGACATAGCTGTGCCGGACCAGAAAAACCCTGTCATCGCCGTCGAGCACGACGCCGCGGACGCCCAGCGTCATGCCGCGGGCGGTCAGCCAGTAGAGATGGAAGGCCCGCCGCAACTGCGGTTCGAGGCGTCTTCGCAAAGCCTGCAGCGCCGTCACGCAAACCCCGGATGGACAGCTATCACGTTTGATCCTTATATCGACGCCATGATCGTGCGACGGCTCTATATCACAGCGAATGCCGCGGGGCGCGAATGAGCGGCACTTTCACGCTGGCGCATCTCTCCGATCCGCATCTGCCGCCGCTGCCCGAGGTGCGGCTGCGCGACCTCGCGGGCAAGCGGGCGCTCGGCTATCTGAACTGGACCCGCAACCGCCACAAATACCACCGCCGCGAGGTGCTCGACGCGCTGGTCGCCGACATGCAGGCGCAGCGGCCGGACCACATTGCGGTGACCGGCGATCTCGTCAACCTGGCGCTGGAAGCGGAATTCATGCCCGCAAGAGCCTGGCTCGAAAGCGTCGGCCCACCGCGGGAAGTCACCGTCGTGCCCGGCAATCACGACGCCTATGTCCGCGCCACAAGGCATCATTTCACCGACATGTTCGAGGATTACCTGCGCGCCGACACCGACGAGGCCGACAGCGCGGCATTTCCGTTTGTGCGCCACCGCGGACCGCTGGCGCTGATCGGCGTATCGTCGGCGGTGCCGACGCTGCCCTTGATGGCCACCGGCAGGCTCGGCCAAGCGCAGCTCGACGCGCTCGATCGCCGGCTGGCCAAACTGTCGACCGAAGATGCCTTCCGGGTTCTGCTGGTGCATCACCCGCTACATTCAGGCGCGCGGATGAAACGCCTCACCGATTCGAAGGCGTTGCGCGCGGTGCTGAAGCGGCGCGGCGTCGAACTGGTGCTGCACGGCCACGACCACATTCATTCGACGGTGTGGCTCGACGGCGTCGATCGGCAAATTCCCGCGGTCGGCGTGCCCTCGGCGTCAGCGCTGGCGCACGGGCATTATCCGGCGGCGGCGTATAATCTGTTTTCGATCACACGCAACGGCAACCAATGGCGCTGCGTGCAGACGGTGCGCGCCATCGATGCCGACTTCAAGATCAGGCAGATCAAGCAGGTGACGCTGCTCTAGAGCCTTTTCCGTTCCGATAGAATCGGAACGGGGCTCTAGATTCTTGCTTTGACGCGTTTTCTTGACGCGAACCGGTTTCCACTTCGCTGGAAAACGCTCTAGCGCTCAATCCCCGCCACCGCAGCCACCGCCTCCCCCGTCGCCACCTCCGCCGTCGCCGCCGCCATCACCGCCGGAATCGCTGCTGCCATCGCCGAACCCGTCCGAACTGCCGTCGATCGACGTATCCGAGAAATCGCCGCCGCACTGCCCGCCGCTGCTGCCGCCCTCACGCAGCGCCTTGCAGTCGGGCTGATAGACAAACCCGTTGGGGATCTTCAGCTTGCTGTCGAGCGCAAACAACAGCGGCAGGCGCGTCGGGGTGACCGGATCGATGTTCTCGTATTTGCAGCAATACCACCAGACGCGGCGCAGGCCCTCGTTGCTCTTGCGGTGTTCGCCGAGGACGACGGCGGGCGTGTGGTGCAGGAAACCGCCGAAGGCGCGGCGGCAGAACGCGTCGTAGTCGCGGGTATACAGGATAAATTCATGCCAGAGGTCGTCGGCGACCTGCGACGGCATCGAGACGTAGCGCTTGCCGCTCATCAGATAGGCGAGGAAGAATTGCCTCAAGCCGCGCGACACCAGCGCGCTGTCCCGGCGCGCAAAGCCGGGATGGTGCTTCTCGAGCCGCTCGAGCAGCCCGCGCGGCCAGCGGAACGTGCGGATGAATTCGGCGCGCCGCAGCGTCTGCCACTTGCCGTACAGCCAAACGCAGACGAACAGGACGATGACCAGCAGAATGGCAAACGGTACGGTCATGATGCGATCGACACCACTTTCCAATCCGTTGCGTGGCCAGCCTCAGAAATTCTTCAAGCCTGCATACAACGCCAGCCCGAACAGCGCCACCACGCCCAGTACGAAGCCGAGCGCGAACATGCCAAAGCCGCGGCGGCGTGGCTTTCCCTCCTCCACCGGCTCGGCCACGGGCGTCGCCACCATCGCGTGCTCGCGCTCGATCATGCGGCGGGCCACGTAGCTGGTGACGGCATCGACCATGACGGGCACGTCGTGCGATTCGGCGATCACGATGCGGCCGAAGCGGGTATCCTGCACGAAGCGGTAGATACGCTTGTCGCGCCCCATCACCACATGGGCCACCACGTCGATCCACAGCCGCGGCGTCTCGCCCTGGCTGACGCCGCGATCGAACAGGTCGACCTTCTCGGGCACCTCGGCGAACAGGGGATCGAGCGCCTCGTTGAGGATCTCGAGACGAGCCACCTCGGCATCGCGGAGTTCGACCACGACGCCAGTGCGGTCGGCGGCCTCGATGCGGGCTTTGCGCAGCGCGTCGCGCAGCCGCGTCGGTCGGATGTCGCGGGCCTCGTTGGTGTTTTGGGCTTCTGCCATGGCTTGCCGCCTTTATCCTGAGAGGTGGGCCCGGTTAACCTATCAGTAACCAGTACGCACGCAATGGCTGTTGTTTTGCAATAGCTTAGCGGTCCACCATGATGAATTGCGGTAGCAAACCCGTGCCCCTGCTCTTTTCCCGCGAAGGTCCAGGAGAGGTAGAGCCCCAAACGCAGACGACCCCACCCGGTTTTCCGGATGGGGCCGCCTGTCCTTGGGCTTCCTCAGTTTTATCAGGCAGAGACGCGGGAGGGCTCTTCGACGATCGAAAAGCGCACGCCGGCCTTGTGGCGGTTCTCTTCCGAGACCGTGCGCCAGGCATCTTCGGCCTCTTTGCGGGTCTTGAAGGGTCCCTGGACCTGGGCCGAGCCTTCCACGAGCTTGTGGAAGTTCATCGAACCGAACTCGCCGCCAATCACCCAGAAATTGCTCTTCGTCATGACTAGTCTCCTGCTTTTGGTTCGCTGTGTTAGCTGAACTGGTTCATCGTATTGTGGGCGCCGCCCGCCTTTAGCGCGGCTTCGCCGGCGAAGTATTCCTTGTGGTCGTCGCCGATGTCGGAGCCGGCCATGTTCTGATGCTTGGCGCAGGCGATACCCTGACGGATCTCGGCGCGCTGAACATTCTTCACGTAGCCCAGCATGCCCTGGTCGCCGAAATACTCCCTCGCCAGATTGTCCGTGGACAGCGCCGCCGTGTGATAGGTCGGCAACGTGATCAGGTGGTGGAAGATCCCGGCGCGCTTGGCGGAATCGGCCTGGAAGGTGCGGATGCGCTCGTCGGCTTCGATCGCCAGCGGCGTCTCGTCGTATTCCGGCTTCATCAGTTCGGCGCGGTTGTACTTGCTGACATCCTTGCCGGCTTCCTTCATCGCATCGTACACCTGCCAACGGAAGTTCAGCGTCCAGTTGAACGACGGCGAGTTGTTGTAGGCCAGCTTGGCGTTCGGAACGACTTCGCGAATGCGGTCGACCATCTTGGCGATCTGCTCGATATGCGGCTTCTCGGTTTCGATCCACAGCAGGTCGGCGCCGTTCTGCAGCGAGGTGATGCTGTCGAGCACGCAGCGGTCTTCGCCCGTTCCGGCGCGGAACTGGTAAAGGTTGGAAGGCAGCCGCTTCGGGCGCAGCATCTTGCCGTTGCGGTTGATGATGACGTCGCCGTTGCGGGCGTTCTCGGGCGTCACTTCCTCGCAATCCAGGAAGCTGTTGTACTGGTCGCCGATGTCGCCGGGCTTGTGGCTGACGGCGATCTGCTGCGTCAGACCGGCGCCGAGCGAGTCGGTGCGGGTCACGACGACGCCGTCTTCGACGCCCAGTTCGAGGAACGCATGGCGGCAGGCGCGAATCTTCGCCAGGAAGACCTCGTGCGGCACCGTCACCTTGCCGTCCTGGTGGCCGCACTGCTTTTCATCGGACACCTGGTTCTCGATCTGCAGGGCGCAGGCGCCCGCCTCGATCATCTTCTTGGCGAGCAGATAGGTCGCCTCGGCATTGCCGAAGCCGGCGTCGATGTCGGCGATGACCGGCACGACGTGGGTCTGGAAGTTGTCGACCTTCTCGATCAGCTCCTTTTCCTTCGCCTTGTCGCCGGCCTTGCGGGCGGCGTCGATGCCACGGAAGATGTCGTTGAGTTCACGGGAGTCCGCCTGACGCAGGAAGGTGTAGAGTTCTTCGATCAGCGCCGGCACCGAGGTCTTCTCGTGCATCGACTGGTCGGGCAGCGGTCCGAACTCGGAGCGCAAAGCTGCGATCATCCAGCCCGAGAGATAGAGGTAGCGTCGATCGGTCTTGCCGCCAAAATGCTTCTTGACCGAGATCAGCTTCTGCTGCGCGATGAAGCCGTGCCAGCAGCCGAGCGACTGGGTGTACTTGGTGGGATCGGCGTCATAGGCCGCCATGTCGGCGCGCATCAGCGCCGCGGTGTAGCGGGCGATGTCGAGGCCGGTCTTGAAGCGGTTCTGCAGACGCATGCGCGCCACGGCCTCGGCGGTGACGCCGTTCCAGGTCGGCTTGGTGTCGAGCAGCGACTTGGCGGCGGCGAGCTCGGTCGCATAGGAAGCGGGTCCCTGGATGGCCTGGTCGATGCCGCGCGGCTGGTAGTTCATGATGTAATTCCTTCAATCGACATTCTTGACAGTGCGTTGCGAAACGTGTCGCGAGCTAAACGCTAAAAGAGGAAATTCGTATAGATGGCTTGTTTTTGATTGGTGATGCATTGTAACATCTAAACTTGTCACATATGTTATTTTGTAAATTTTGTCATAAAATGGATCAGGAACCCAGCCATGGCCACCGATTCCGGAAAGAAGCTTTTCGTCGGCCCCCGTTTCCGGCGAATACGTCAGCAGCTCGGCCTCTCGCAGACCCAGATCGCCGAGGGGCTCGGGATTTCTCCGAGCTATATCAACCTGATAGAGCGGAACCAGCGGCCGGTGACGGCGCAGATCCTGCTCCGGCTGGCGGAGACCTATGACCTCGATTTGCGCGACCTCGCCACCGCTGACGAGGACCGCTTCTTTGCCGAGCTGAACGAAATCTTCTCCGATCCGCTGTTCCGGCAGATCGACCTGCCCAAGCAGGAGTTGCGCGACCTCGCCGAACTTTGCCCCGGCGTCACCCACTCCCTGCAACGGCTGTACGCCGCCTATACCGAGGCCCGCCGTGGCGAGACGCTGGTCGCGGCGCAGATGGCCGACCGCGACGAGGGCGCCCGGTTCGAGGCCAACCCGATCGAGCGCGTGCGCGATTTGATCGAGGCCAACCGCAACTATTTCCCGGAGCTGGAACAGGCCGCCGAAAACCTGCGCGACGAGTTAAACGTTTCCGCCGAGGAGCTGTTCGCCGCCCTGGCGGCGCGCCTGCGCGAAAAGCATTCGATTCAGACCCGCATCATGCCGGTGGACGTGATGCGCGAGACGCTGCGGCGGTTCGACCGCCATCGCCGGCAGCTTCTGATTTCGGAACTGGTCGACGGCTCCGGCCGCGCCTTCCAGCTCGCGCTGCAGATCGGCCTGACCGAATGCGGCGCCAGCATCGATGCCATCGTCAATCGTGGCGGCCCGCTCGACGATACGCCGCGCCGGCTCTACCGGATCACGCTGGCGAATTATTTCGCCGCCGCCGCGATGATGCCATACCAGCCGTTCCACAGCGCGGCTGAAGCGCTGAACTATGACGTGCACGTGCTGGCGCAGCGCTTCAACGCCGGCTTCGAGCAGGTGTGCCACCGCCTCACCACGCTGCAGCGGCCGAACGCGCGCGGCGTGCCGTTCTTCCTGCTGCGCGTCGACAATGCCGGCAACGTCTCAAAGCGGTTTTCCTCCGGCACGTTTCCGTTCTCGAAATTCGGCGGCACCTGTCCGCTATGGAACGTGCATTCGACCTTCGACACGCCGGACCGCCTCCTGAAGCAGGTGATCGAACTGCCCGACGGCACCCGCTACTTTTCCATTGCGCAGATGGTGCGCCGGCCGGTGGCGCCGCACCCGCAGCCGCAGCCGCGCTTTGCGATCGGTCTGGGCTGCGAAATTCGCCATGCGGCCAAACTGGTCTACGCCGCCGGGATGGACCTGGAGAAGGCCGAGGGCACGCCGATCGGGGTCAACTGCCGGCTCTGCGAACGCGAAAACTGCAGCCAGCGCGCCGAGCCGCCGATCACGCGCACGCTGATTTTGGACGAGAACACGCGGCGGGTGAGCTCGTTCGCGTTCTCGAACGCAAGGGAGCTGTGAGGGCCCGGCTCTCTCGACGCGGCGCGCCTGCGAAACGCTGGCACAGGGCTGCCTTGCCCCGATCCGCTCAAGGTTGAGGGAACCGCCTATCCCCCAGATGGTTGGTTGGTGCTATGCGATCATCATCCCGGAGAACATGGCCATAACTCTCCACCCCGGACGCGCTGTCATCGAATGCCGAGCCCCATGACTGAAATACCGGCAGCGGTTCATGATCCGCAGCGCCTCCAGATCCTGAAAAAATACGACATTCTCGACACCCCGCCCGAACCGGGATTCGACGACGTCGTCACGCTCGCCCGCCAAATCTGCAACACGCCGATTGCGCTGGTCAGCCTCGTGGATCGGGACCGGCAATGGTTCAAGGCCGTTTCCGGGCTGGATATCTGCGAGACGCCTATCAACCAGTCGGTCTGCGCGCATGCCTTGGCGCAGCATGAAACGCTCAACATACCCGATTTGACCCAGGACGCCCGGACCCGGGACAATTCGCTCGTGACCGGCGAGCCGTTCATCCGCTTTTACGCGGGCGCGCCGCTGATCGCCAGTTCCGGCCTGGTGATCGGGACGATCTGCGTGATCGATACGGCGCCGCGCCCCGGCGGCCTCGATGCCGGACAGATCGTGGCGATCGAAGCGCTGGCGCGGCAGGTGATGACGCTGCTCGAGCAGCGCCGGTTGATCGCCCTGCACGACGAGCACGCGTTCGAATTGCGCCAGCAGATTGCGGAGCGCAAGACCGCGCAGGCTGCGCTCGAGCTCAGCGACGACCGCTATCGCTCGCTGTTCAATTCGCTCGACGCAGGCTTTTGCGTCATCGAACTGGCGTTCGACAAGGACGGCACTCCCAATGATTACAGGTTCGTCGAGGTGAACGAGGCCTTTGTCGAGCAGACGGGTCTGCGGGATGCTACCGGAAAGTGGATGCGCGATCTCGCGCCCGATCACGAGCCGTACTGGTTTGAAATCTATGGCAAGGTCGCGCTCACCGGCGAGCCGGTTCGTTTCGAGCACGAGGCGAAAGCGCTGGATCGTCGCTGGTACGACGTCCGCGCCTTCAGGATCGGGCCGCGCGCGGCGCGCCAGGTTGCAGTCCTGTTCAACGATATCACCTCGCGCCGCAACGCCGAGCAGCAGCAGATCATGCTCAACGAGGAACTCGGCCATCGCATGAAGAATTCCATGGCGCTGGTTCAGGCGATCGCCTCGCAGACCCTGCGCGGCGCCGGCGATCGCGTCGCGGTGCAGGCATTCAACCAGCGCATCGCAGCCCTCAGCCGCGCCCACGACGTTCTGCTGCAGCAAAGCTGGACGTCGGCAAATCTCGCCGATGTCGTGCTGGGCGCCATCAGCGCCCATACCGATCCGGCGCGGGTCATCCGTACCGGCCCCGACGTGAGCCTCGAACCGAAAGCCGCACTTTCGCTTTCCCTGCTGCTGCATGAACTCGCGACCAACGCCGTCAAGTACGGATCACTGAGCGTGCCCGACGGCACCATCCAGGTGGATTGGCGCCGGGAAGATGGCGCCCTCGTCCTCGGCTGGGTGGAACAGGGCGGACCGCCCGCGGCGCCGCCTGAGCGTACCGGCCTCGGCTCCCGCCTGATCGATATCGGGATGGTCGGAACCGGCGCCGTCCGGAAGACTTTTGCACATTCCGGATTCAGCGCTGAGTTTCGCGCGCCGTTGCATCTCATCGAACATCAGGTCGGGCAATCGCATGGATAAGGCGAAAGTGGTGCTGGTGGTAGAGGACGAACCTCTCCTGCTGTTGATGGCGACCGCCCTCGTCGAGGAAGCCGGCCTGCAGCCGCTCCATGCTGGAAATGCCGACGAGGCTGTCGCGATCCTGGAAGCGCGGCAGGATATCCGGATCGTGTTCACCGACGTCGAGATGCCGGGCTCGATGGACGGGATCAAGCTTGCAGCCGCGATCCGCGACCGATGGCCGCCGATCCGGATCGTCGTGGTGTCCGGGCACAGCGCCGTCAGGCCCCCCCAGCTTCCCGAGGGCGCGCTATTCTTCGCAAAGCCCTATGACCAGCAGCGCATCGTCGAAACGCTGCAGGCGCTGGCGGCGTGAGCCGGAACGGCGGATCGACCCGGCCGCAACATCATTTGCTCTTCTGGATCGATCGCAGATAGTTCACCGCGGCCGCCGCCTCTTCCCGGTTGAAGCGAAAGGTCGGCATTTCCTTGTGCACGGTGGTCAGACCATCCTGCAGCCGCTGCACCATGTCGGTGTCGTAGAGCTTTTCGCCAAAATTGCGAAACGGCGGGGCGAGCGGATTTGGACTTTTCCCGATCCGGCCGACGGCGTGGCAGCGACCGCAGAGTTCTTCCAGCATCGCCTTGGCGGGGGCATGCTCGGCATCGCGCGCCTGCGCGGCGGCGAGCGGCAGCATGATGCAGGCGAGCGCAGCCCACATTCGCAACGTAAAGCCAGGCATCCAAACCTCCGGGAATTTACGGATGTTTAGGCTGGCCGGCGGCCGGTGTGTTGCGATACGTCAACACAGGCCGTCTTTTTCCATGGGCGGCTTGCCTGAACCTTCTTTAAAATGACAAAGTTAAATCCCGGGGATTGCGCAATTTAGCGATGGAACGGTCGGGCCGGTTCGCTAGGTTGAAAGAAGCGAATTCCGACTCGCAAATGAGTGTATGCCATGCTGCGACGCGTCAAGCTGATGAACCCGTTCGAAATCGTGCAGGATCTGGTCACGCCAGACCGGGCTGCGCCCGAACGGCCGCAGCCGGAGCTGAAGATCGCCAATCGCGCCGCCCGCGCCACGCCGATCTGCGCCGCCTGCGGCTCCGACGACATCATCTGCCACGCCACCGCGCAATGGAGCAACGAAGCGCAGGAATGGCAGCTCGCCAACACCTTCAACCAGCCCGCGCACTGCAACACCTGCAGCCACGACGGCAACCTGGTGTGGCAGACGCTGAATTGAACACGGTTTTGTAGGGTGGGTTAGCGCATCGTAACCCACCAGCTTTTTTCCCGCGCACATCCGGCGGATTACGCTGACGCTAATCCGCCCTACTGAATGTCGCGACTTCCGTAGCCTGCATGAGCGCAGCGATATGCGGGATCGACACACCCCGGATATCGCTGCGCTCTTCCGGGCCAAATCTATCGCCCCACCTCAAATCTCCGCATACACCTCCAGCAGATTCCCGTCAGGATCCCTGAAGAACAGCGTGCGATGCCCGAACGGCTGGTTGGTCGGCGGCTCCAGCAGCTCGACGCCATGCCGCAGCAGCTCCTCCGCGCAGCGATCGACATCACCCACTGCGACCTTGAATGCCAGCTGCAGCGACGCGCTGCCCTTCGGCGTCGGCGCATCCTTCGCCGTCCGGCCCGGCCGCGACAGCGCCAGCGTGTTGCCGCCGATCTGATATTCGATCCAATTCGCCGACAATTCTCGCGTCAGCGGAAAGCGAAGGACGCCCTCATAGAAGCGTCGCATCGCCGCCATGTCGCGCACGAGGATCACGGTGTAGTCGATGCTGCGGATGGAGTTGAAGGGGGAAGCTTGCTGATCGGTCATGACGGTTCAAGCTTGCCCCACACCTTCTCCTCGGTCCACCCCAGTTCGGCAAACTCCTTCGCCCGCAACGGCGCCTCGCCGACCGCGAAAAACTCGTCGAGTTGCGGCGGGCTTACCGACGTGCCGCTGAGCATGCTGTGGGCTTGGCCACGATGATGCACCTGATGCTGGAACAGATGCAGCAGCAGGCGGTCCATCCGCTCGCGCTGGATGGAGCTGCCGCGATGCACGGAGACGATGCGCTGCAGGCCGGCGCCGTCGAGCGCTTCGACGATCTTGAGCAAACGGCGATCAACCGCGGCCTGGGCCTCCTTCAGCGCGGCGACCGTGGCGCAAGGCTGCTGGTCCGCCCAGGCGGCGGGGCCGAGCGTGCCGCCTTCCATGGCGTCGACGTAGAAGTGGTCGATGATCAGGATGTGGTTGAGCGTGGCGCGCAGGCTGGGGAAGAAGCCGGTTCGTTTGGCGGTGAATTCTTCCGGCGACAGCGCGAGACAGGCGGTGAGCAGGCGATGATTGGCCCAGGCGTTGTTGTAGGCCATGGTGCGGTAGGGAAGGACGTCGGTCATTTGCGGTGCTGGTCCGTAGCCTGCATGAGCGCAGCGATATGCAGGGATGACAGTGACGTCCCGGATATCGCTGCGCTCATCCGGGCTACGCCGTGGCGTTGGGCGGATTCGCGAAACGAATCCGCCGCCGGTGCGTGGCAATGGTGGGTTACGCCTTGCGGCTAACCCACCCTACGCACCTGTTACTCCGCGGCCTGCTGCGTCGGTGCGTCCAGCACTTCCAGCACCTTGGGCGGCGACATCGGCAGAGCGTAGAACCGCTTTCCCAGCGCGTTGTAGATCGCATTCGCCACTGCGGCCATCACGGGGACCAGCGGCACTTCGCCGACGCCCTTGACGCCTTGCGGATGCTTCGGGTTCGGAATCTCGACCATGATGCAGTCGAGCATCGGCAGGTCCGAACAAACGGGCATGCGGTAGTCGAGGAAGCCGGGGTTATCGACCTTGCCTTCCTTCGTGTAGATGTACTCCTCGTTCAGCGCCCAGCCGATGCCTTGCGCGACGCCGCCCTGAAGCTGGCCCTCGACATAGCCGGGGTGGATGGCGCGGCCGACGTCCTGCACAGCCGTATAGCGGGTGACGCGCACGATGCCGAGATCGACATCGATTTCGACGTCGCAGACATGGGTGCCGAAGCCGCCGTCGGCGCCGACGGTGTTGAGCTGCACGCCGGCGCCGATCGGTCCGCCCATCGCGGGCGCCTTCTCGGCGAGTTCTTTCAGCGTTAGCGGTTCGAACTGGCCAGCGTTCGGGCTGACCGGATGCGCGGCGCCCTGCTCCCACTTGACGGCCTCGGGATCGATCTCCCAGATTTTTGCCGCGCGCTCGCGCAGCGTCTGGATGATCTTTTCGGTCGACTGCGTCACCACCATCGAGGAGGCGAACAGCACGCGGCTGCCCCCGGTAAGGTTGGAGAAGCCGATCGTTTGCGTGTCGCCGATGATGACGGAGACGCGGCTGTAGTCGATGCCGAGCAGTTCGGCGCAGATGTTGGCGATGCCGGCGCGCGAGCCGCCGATATCAGGGTGGCCCGTGGTGACGACGACGTTGCCGTCCTCGGTGATGTTGACCTGGGCGGAGGATTCGCCGCCGGCGTTGAACCAGAAGCCGCTGGCGACGCCCCTGCCCCTCAGCTTGCCGTGGCCGTCGCCGAGCGGCGCCTGGTAGTGATCCGAGTTCTTGGCGGCCTCGATCGTCTCGATATAGCCGATGCGCGGGAACACCGGGCCGTGCGCCGCCTTGGTGCCTTCCTTCGCGGCGTTCTTCAGGCGGAAGTCGAGCGGGTCCATCTTCAGCGCCTCGGCGACTTCGTCGAGCACGCATTCGACGGCGTAGGCGCCGATCGGCGCGCCCGGCGCGCGATAGGCCGCGACCTTGGAGCGGTTGGAGACGACGTCATAGCCCTCGGAGAGCAGGTTCGGAATGTCGTAGGGGGTAAAGCTGCAGCCCGCGGCGCCGCGGATCGGCGAACCCGGGAAGGCGCCGGCCTGCAGATAGAAGGTGCCGTGGGCGGCGACGATCTTGCCGTCCTTGGTGGCGCCGATCTTCACCGTGCTCTTCGAGCCCGAGGTGGGGCCGGTCGCGCGCATCACTTCCTCGCGCGTCATCACCATCTTCACCGGACGGCCGGATTTCTTCGCCAGCATGGTCGCGAGCGGTTCGAGATAGACGATGGTCTTGCCGCCAAAGCCGCCGCCGATCTCGGCGGGGATGGCGCGGATGTCGCTCTGCGGGATGCCGGTCAGCATCGACGTCATCGCGCGCACCATGAACTGGCCCTGGCTGGAGCTCCAGATCGTGGTCTTGTTGTCGGGCGCCACCGAAATCAGGCAGGCGTGCGGCTCGATATAGCCCTGGTGAACCGGGCGCGTGGTGAAGGTGCGCTCGATGACCACGTCGGCCTTCTTGAAGCCTTCTTCAATATCGCCCTTCTTGTGCTCGAGGCGGCCGGCGATGTTGGACGGCTTGCCTTCGAACTTGTTGAACTCGTGCAGGATCGGCGCATCGGGCTTGATCGCGTCCTCGATCTCGATCGACCACGGCAGCACTTCGTAATCGACCTCGATCAGCTTGCAGGCCTCTTCGGCGATCGCTTCGGTGGTGGCGGCGACGGCAGCAATGGGGTGGCCGGGGAACAGCGCCTTGTCGCGCGCCATCACGTTGCGGCACATCCAGCGCATGTCCTGGATGCCGAGCATGACGGCGCCCTTCTCGATCGTGAAATCGAAGATATCCTTCGATGTGACGACGGCCTTCACGCCCGGCAGCTTTTCCGCCTTCGACGTGTCGATCGACTTGATGCGCGCATGCGGATGCGGGCTGCGCAGCACCTTGCCCCAGATCATCCCGGGCATGGTGGTGTCGGCGGCGAACTGCGCGCGGCCGGTGACCTTGTCCATGCCGTCAGGACGAATGGTGCGCTGGCCGATCCACTTGTTGTTGGTGACGACGTTCATTGGCTGTCTCCCGCTTATTGCGCGCGCATTTCAGCGGCGGTGTCCATCACCGCGCGGACGATCTTGTCATAGCCGGTGCATCGGCAGAGGTTGCCGGCGAGCCAGAAGCGGACTTCCTCCTCGCTCGGGTTCGGATTGCGCTTGAGCAGCGCGTCGGAGGCGACCAGCATGCCGGAGGTGCAGATGCCGCACTGAAGCGCGGCCATTTCCAGGAACTTCTGCTGGAGGGGATGCAGCTTGTCGCCGTTGGCCATGCCTTCGATGGTGCGGATCTCGTGGCCTTCGGACTCGACCGCGAGCATCAGGCAGGAGCAGACCAGTTGATCGTCCAGCGTGATCGAGCAGGCGCCGCAGTCGCCGGAGGCGCAGCCTTCCTTGGATCCGGTGAGGTTCAAGCTGCCGCGCAGCGCGTCGAGCATGGTATCCGACGGCTCGCAGAGGAATTCCATCGGCTCGCCGTTGATCGTGGTGGTGACGTGAACTTTGGCCATTGAGCTTATTTCCCTGCGGCGCGTTTGGCGGCGATGGCGGCGGTGCGCTTGAGCAGCACGCCGGCCACCTTGGTGCGATAGGCAATGGTGCCGCGCTTGTCGTCGATCGGACGGCAGGCCGCGGAGCACGCCGCGGCTGCTTTCGCCAGCGCGGCGTCGTCCAGCTTCGAGCCGATCAACGCTTTCGCGGCGTCTTCGACCAGCAGCACGGTGGGCGCCACCGCGCCGAGGCCGACGCGGGCGGCGGTGACCGTACCGTCCTTGATCGTCAGGCTGACGCCGACGCCGACCACGGCGATATCCATCTCGGTGCGCGGGATCATGCGCAGATACGCATCGCTCGATCCGGCCGGACGCGGCGGTAACGTAATGCTCACCAGTATCTCGCCGGGCTTGAGGTTGGTGCGGCCGGGACCGGCGGGCACGTCCTCGACCTTGAGCTCGCGGCGGCCGTTCGGACCCTGCACGGTGACCACGGCGCCGGCCGCGACCATCGCGGGTACGCTGTCGCCGGCGGGCGAGCCGTTGCAAAGATTGCCGCCGGCGGATGCGCGGCCCTGCACCTGCTTGGAGCCGATCAGGTTGATCGCCTCCAGCACGCCGGGCCAGACCTTGCCGAACGTTTCGTGATCGTGCAGCGCCATGCCGGAGACGGCGGCGCCGATGCGAAAACCGCCATCGGCGGTCTGCTCGATCTGCGTCATCTCGGGGATTTTCTTGATGTCGACGATCACGCCGGGCTTCAGCGCGCCTGAACGCATCTGCACCAGCAAATCCGTTCCGCCGGCCAGGATACGCGCGGCGCTGCCGGCTTTCGCAAATGCGCCGATCGCTTCGTCAAGCGAGGTGGGCGCCAGATATCGGAGTTCCGTCATGGTCTTCCGCAATCTCCCATTTTGTCTGCCCGTCCCACATGGGCGAGGCCTTATCCCGGCCCGGCAGTGCGCCAAGCCTACACGGCGGGAGGCGATTGGAACAGCCTGTCAGACCGGGTTGATCCGGCGGTCTCCCATGCGCACGGCGGGGCTTGCGGGGGCGGATCGTACCGAGGTGGGGCTGGGCGGCGGCCAAAGCAATCCACGTCTCAACTCGGGGATAGATGGATTGCTTCGCTGCGCTCGCAATGACGGGGCTGGCGGCGTTGGCTAATCTGGCCGGCCGGTCTAGAACGTGGTTTTCTGACTCACGCTTTACCGGGAACATCGATGCCGCTGTTCAGACTCCTCCTCGCTGCCACGGTATCCGCATCCCTTTCATCCCTCGCCACTGCCCAGCCTGCCCCCGGCCAGGTTCGTGCCGCGCCGAGACCGATTGTTGTCCCCGGACAGCAGCCGCCGGCCGCAGCCCCCCGCGCGCCCCGTGCGGCGGCCTGTCACAACGGCCAGTCGTTCGAGCGGTTTCTGGCCGACCTCAAGCAGCAGGCGGTGGCCCAGGGCGTCTCGCAGCGGGCGCTGGCCGAGGCCGCGCCGTACCTCACTTACAACCAGGGCATCGTCAACCGCGACCGTGGCCAGCGCGTGTTCGGCCAGGTGTTCACCGAATTCGCGCGCCATCGGGCGTCCGAGGGCGCGGCGCGGAACGCGCAGGCGCAGATCAAGAAGCATGCGGCGGCGTTCGCGCGCGCGGAAAAGGAATATGGCGTGCCGCCGGCGGTGATCGCCGCATTCTGGGGGCTGGAGAGCTCGTTTGGCGCCGAGCTCGGCAATCTGCACACGCTGCCATCGCTGGTGTCGCTGGCCTATGATTGCCGCCGTTCCGAGATGTTCCAGAAGGAGACCATCGCCGCGCTGAAGATCATCGACCGCGGCGATCTGTCGGCTGCCGAGATGATCGGCGCCTGGGCCGGTGAACTCGGCCAGACGCAGTTTCTGGCGACGCATTATTTCAACTATGCCGTGGACTACGACGGCGACGGCCACCGCAATTTGCTGCGCAGTGCGCCCGACGTGATCGGTTCGACCGCGAACTATATCGCCAACGGATTGAAATGGCGGCGCGGCGAGCCATGGCTGCAGGAAGTGCGCGCGCCGGCGAATTTTCCGTGGGAGCAGGCAGACCTGACGATCAAGCTGCCGCGCTCAAAACTCGCGCAGCTCGGCGTCACTTATCCCGACGGCAGGCCATTGCCGAACGACGACATGCCGGCCTCGCTGCTGCTGCCGATGGGCCGCACCGGACCGGCGTTCCTGGCGTATGCGAATTTTGCCGCCTATACCGAATGGAACAACTCGCTGATCTATTCGACAACGGCGGCCTATCTCGCCAGCCGCATCGCCGGCGCAGCCCCGATGCGCCAGCCCGCCGTGCCGGTGGCGCAGCTGCCGCTCAACGAACTGAAGGAGATGCAGCAGCTTCTGGTGCGCGCCGGCTTCAACGTCGGCAAGGTCGACGGCATCATGGGGCAATTGAGCCGCACGGCGGTCAAGGCGATGCAGGTGAAATACGGCCTGCCGGCGGATTCCTGGCCGACGGCTGAATTGCTGGCGCGGATGCGCGGAACGCCGCGGCAAGGCGCGATGAACTAGTCAGTCATACTCGTTGTCATTCCCCGCCAACGGGTCGGCCGAACGGCCGCCCGATGACAGGCTCCGGCGAGGAATCCAGTACGCTGCGGCTTATCGGTTCTATCACCACCGCCTCTGGAATACTGGATCGCCCGCCTTCGCGGGCGATGACGGCTGGAGAATAATTGACGGCGATTGCCATGCTGCAAGCGTTGAATTTCCTCTCCCCCAGCCCCATCTCGACCAAACCTCACTCTCCTGAGGCACCATTCCATCTCACGAAAAGAGCATCACATGTCTTTCCATGACGCCACCGTGCCCGCCTTCCTGCAAATTCTGGGCGGGCTCTCCGGCCTGCTCACCAAGGCGGACGCGCATTGCAAGGCGAAGAACATCCAACCTGACGTGCTGCTCAACGCGCGGCTTTATCCCGACATGTATCCGCTGTCGCGGCAGGTGCAGACCACCTGCGATTTCGCCATGAAGACCTGCGCGCGCCTGACCGGCAACGAGGTGCCGTCGACGCCCGACACCGAAAAGAGTTTTGAGGAATTGCAGGCGCGGATCGCGAAAGCTGTCGACTATGTCAAATCGTTCAAGCCGGCGCAGTTCGAGGGCGGCGACAGCCGCGAGGTCACCTTCCCGGCCGGGCCGAACAACAGCATGACGATGAAGGGCCAGCAATACCTCGTCAACTTCGCGTTTCCGAATTTCTATTTCCACGCCGCCACCGCGCACGGCATTTTGCGGCACAACGGCGTGGAGATCGGCAAGCGGGATTTCCTCGGCGTGAAGTAATCCTCAGCGCAACGAGGCCAGTTCGCGCGCGAGGTTGTCGCGCGCGGGCCGGTCGTATTTCGCAGCAAACGCCGCATCGGGAAAAATGACCGGCCGCGCGGCGAACCGGGCGAGCACGCCGGCGCGGCCGGCGCGATAGTCGGCCTCCAGCACGTGAATGAACTCCTGCCGAATCGCCGCGGCGTAGGCATCGTAGCGCGCGGGCTCCGCGCCCAGAATACTGAGGTCGATCGAGATCAGGATGGCGCCGAGGCGATCGTCCACCTGCACGTCGTGCGATTTGGTCAGCCGGATCAGGCGGGCGACTTCGTCGCGGATATCCGCACGGACGTGCTGTTCCGAAAGTTGCGCGCTGAGCTCTTCATTGTCTGCGCGCGTCGCGTCGTAGACGACGTCGTGCCACCAGATCGCCTCGACGAGAATTTCGCGCTCGCGCGGCGAGAGATTTTCGATGCGCGCGAGTGCGGCGAGACAATCCTCGATATGCGCGAGGTTGTGATAATGGCGTCCGGGGGCGGAATAAGCAGCGATCAGTTGTTCGCGGTTCATCGGTACCACAGCACGACGCAACGAACCCCTACTGCAGCGTGATGGCCAGGCCGGAGAGATCGGCGTTCGCCATCAAGCCGACCTGGTGGCCGCTCAGTTCCAGCACCGCGCCCTTCTGGTTGCTCAGCACGATGCCGCGCGCGCCACGGCCGACGGCGAGGCCCGCGCCGGCTGCGCCATAGACGCCGGCGACATCGGAGGGCCGGTAGATGTTGCTGACGCGGCCGCGCAGCACCGTCTTCGAGCCGCCGAACACCAGGCCGTAATCCAGACCGCCGGTCGACAGCGGATAACGCCGTCCGCGGAAATTCAAAACGCCGCTGCCGCCGGAGCCGCCGATGATCCAGCCCGCCTTGTAGATCGTGAGCTGGACAAAGCCCTCGTCGGCACGCGCGGTGGAGGACAGCGCAGCCCCGGCGAGGGCGGCAAACGCAAGCACGGCGACGCGAATGACGGATGGCATTTTCATGGATCGGATCTCCGGAGATCGCCGAATCGAAAGGTTCGGCGGAACTTTGACGTGAAGCGAGTCGTAACCGCCGGACTGTATCCGATCAGCGCAAGGGGCCATAGTCCCTTTCGGGGTTCAAGCAAAACGGTGGACGCACGGCAGCGCCGTGCCATCGACATATTTTCATCACGATTGCACGGACAAAAAACAACGTCAGTTGTGAACTGCATTACTTCAAGCGAAGTGACGTTACGCTATTCGTGCCCGGCGGTTTTGACTGGGCGACACTTTCAAAAGCTATCGGCGGGTCGTACGCGCCGCGCCGCTGCCTTTCCAGCGAGGCAGCGGCGCGTTAGTCTCGGGGCAACGAACCCGTTCATGAAGGTGCCCCATGCCTCCGATCCAGCATTTCGCGCCGCCCGCCGGCATCAAGTCGCCGCCGCTCTCGTTCGCCGCCCGCACCGGCGACCTGCTGTTCGTCTCGGGCATTCCGGGTTTTGACGACAAGGGCGCGTTGGCGGATGGTTTTGAGGCGCAGTTCGGTTTCGTCGTCGCCAACCTCAAGCGTATCCTGGATGACGCTGGTGCGACGTTCCGCGATCTCGTCAAGGTCAACGTGCTGCTGACGCGCGCCTCCGATGTCGCCCCGATGAACACGCTGTATGCGACGGCGTTCGGCCCCGCGCCCTATCCTGCGCGCACCACCTGCGTGGTGGTGGCGCTGCCCGATCCGAAAATGCTGATCGAGATCGAGTGCGTGGCATCGCTGGCGAAGACTTAGGATCTCTCTTAGGGCTTGGGCATGGTTTCCTTGAGCTGCTCGCCGACGAAATTGGCCGCGTGGCGATAGGCGGCGTCGGTATCGCCACGGAACGTCACCGTTCGCTGCATCAAGAGTTTCTCGGCGTCGAGATCGAGCAGTTGGATTTCCCCCCATTGGATCAGCGTGCTCATCTTGCGAATGCCACCGTAGATCACGAGGCGGGCACCGGCCTTCCGCGCCGCGGCGATAAACACGTCCTGCGACAGGCTGGTGGCGGTGCAGGGAGGGTCGCGGCATTCGATCGACACCACGCGATAATCGCCCTGCGCCGCCACGTTTTCGCGCAGCAGGTTGGCAAACGACGCCACGCGGGCGCGATGCTCCGCGCTCTGATCTGCGACTTCTCCTGACGTGTCGAAATAATCGAAATCCGCCACCGCCACCGCAATCGGCGTGCCGGCCGGCGATGCGCCCGGTTGAAACGACAATGCGGCAGCCGCGCAGAGCATGGTCAATACGGCGCGTGCGGCGACGGGCGGGCGTGATGCGCCCCGCCGGTTTATCATGTGCGTCATGCTTCGCCTCCTCGATCGGTTCCGCACCACCCTTGTACAAGCCTACACGCTTGCTATCCTCCGCCAAAATCAAAAGCAGAGGAAACGTCGCATGCCCCTTCTCCAGAATCACATCGCGGTCATCACCGGCGCAGGCTCCGGCATCGGGCGCGCCATTGCGATCGGCTATGCCCGCGAGGGCGCACGGGTCGTGCTGCTCGACCGCGACGAGAAGGCGGCGGCGGAAGCAGCAAAGGAAATCCGCGATGGCGGCGGCAAGGCCGATAGCTTTGCGCTCGATGTCGCCAGGCGGGATGACTGCGTGGCGATGGCAAAGCAGATCGCCGACAAGGTCGGGCAAGTCTCGATCCTGGTCAACAATGCCGGCATCGTCCGCCGCAACGGCATGCTGGGCGCGGCCGACGACGTGATCAAGGACTGGGAGGACATCATCGCGATCAACCTCACCGGTGTATTTAACGTGACGCACGCGTTCCTCGCGCCGCTGCGTGCCAGCAAGGGCCGCATCGTCAATATCGGTTCCATCCAGTCGATCGTGCATGTGCGGACGCCGAGTTCCCCGGCCTACACCGCCTCCAAGCACGGCGTGCTCGGCTTCACCAAGGCGCTCGCGGCCGAACTCGGCAAGGAAGGTGTGCGCGTCAACGCGATCGGCCCCGGCTTCATCGCGACGCCCCTGAACGCCAATGCCCGCGCCAATAATCCGGAACTGGTGAAGACGTTCATGGACCACACCCCGCTCGGACGCGCCGGCACCGCGGAAGACATCGTCGGCCCCGCGATCTTCCTCGCGTCCGATCTCTCCGCCTACGTCTCCGGCGAGATCGTGATGGTCGACGGCGGCTACCGGGCGGTGTGAGCCGTGTCCAACGCCCCGCATTTCGACGTCGACGTTCCTTCGTTCTGGGCCGATCCCTACCCGGCGCTGGCAAGGATGCGCAAGGAGGCGCCGATCGCGTTCGTGCCGCAGTTCGGCTCGACCGTGTTCACGCGGCGCGACGACATCTTCACGCAGGAGAAGCGCATCGACGTGTTCTCCTCGCACCAGCCCAACGGGCTGATGAACGTGTTGATGGGCCACAACATGATGCGCAAGGACGGCGACGCGCACATGGCGGAGCGGCATGCGATGTTTCCGGCAGTTTCGCCGCGCACGGTGCGCGACACCTGGGTCAGACAATTCCAGGCCCATGCCGACCGCATCCTCGATGAACTCGCGCCGAAGGGTGCTGCCGACCTCTGCAAGGCGCTGGCGCTGCCGCTGTCGGCCGAATGCCTGAAGGACGTCACCGGGCTGACCAACATGCGCTTCCAGGACATGGATGCGTGGTCGCAGGCGATGATCGACGGCATCGCCAACTATACCGGCAACAGGGACATCGAGGCGCGCTGCCATGCCGCCACCGCGGGAATCGATGCCGCGATCGACGACATGATCCCCGTGTTGAAGAAGCATCCGAACGCCTCGATCCTCAGCGTGCTGCTGGCTTCAGGCCAGCCACTCGAAAGCATCCGCGCGAACATCAAGCTGGCAATCTCCGGCGGCCAGAACGAGCCGCGCGACGCGATAGCAGGCGCGATCTGGGCGCTGCTGACGCATCCCGCGCAACTGGCACTGGTACTGGATGGCGAAGCCGGATGGCGCGACGTGTTCGAGGAATATGCGCGCTGGATCGCCCCGATCGGGATGTAGCCGCGCCGAGTCGCCAAACCGTGGCGCTATGGCGGTATCGACTTCGAACCCGAGGATCGCGTTTTCTTCATGTTCGGCTCGGCCAACCGCGACGAGGCCTGCTTCGCCGAACCCGACCGCTTCGACATCACCCGCGACACGCAAAAGAGCATCGCCTTCGGCGCCGGGCCGCATTATTGCGCCGGCGCGTTCGCCTCGCGCGCCATGGTGGCCGACGTCGCGCTGCCGAGCGCGTTCGCGCGGCTGAAGGGCCTGCGGCTCGACGAAAGCGAGCCCGTCAGGATCGGCGGCTGGGCGTTTCGCGGGCTGCTCAATCTGCCGGTGGCGTGGGATGCCGCGTAGGCCAATAGAGCCGTTTGACGTTCGCGAAAATGGCAGTGATTAGTAGAATTGTCACGGCGCCTCACCTCGGTCGTCGTTCAGCGGAAACAGGCGCATGGCCTGGAACATCCAGTGCATGGCGAGGTACCAGAGATAGCCGCCGATGGCGCCGCATACCGTGAGAATGACGACGTTGGCAGAGTGCAGTTCGCCGTTCCACCACAGCATTCCGCCGATCCAGAAAACCGAAAATGCGACGGCGGCGAGTTTCAATCGCTTGGCTTGATCCATGGCCGTTCTCCGATGGCTGACATCCACCGCCAGCAATGGACGCGGGCGCCGCGCCGCACCGTGAGATGCCTCACGCCGGATCGGAACCAGGGCCTCTCGTTCACAACACTGTTATTGTGGGTGGCGGCAGGCCCCGCGTCGGTCAACTGGGCGTCTTGCGCGCGTTGGTGTAGCGTCTGCAGATCAACCGCATGGGGCGCTAGGAGTAATTTACATGACATCCATCCTGTTCAGCCGCCGCAACCTCCTCGCCGCCGGCGGTGCCGTGCTGGCGACCGGGGCTTCCGGGCCGCTGTTGCCCGCCCGCGCGCAAGGCCTCGCGCCGACCGCGTCGATGTCGGGCGGAGCGAACAATTACCGCAAGGGTGCTGCTGTCGTGGAGCGGATCGGCAAGGGCGGTTTCTGGATGAGCGGCACCGTGCGCCGCGCCGGCGACGGGACGCCGCTGGCCGGGCAGCGCATCCAGATCTGGGCGCACACCACCGAAGGGCAGGAGCACGAGCCGCAGAGTCACGGCGCGACGCTCACCGACAAGGACGGGAAATTCCGGCTTGAGATGCCGCAGATCATTCCCGTGTTCGGCCAGCCGCACGGCCACCTCGCCTATGACAGCGGCGAGTTCAAAACCGTCTTCCTGCGTCCCGTGATGCGCAGTCCGAAGGAAACCAGCCTAGAGGCGCATTTCGTCCTTCAACCGGCCTGATCGGGTTGCGAATGAAGGAACGGGGAATGGCACGGGCGATCCTGATCTGGGTCGCCCTTGCGGCGGCCATTGGCGCGCCGCTTGCCGCAGCTGCGATGAGCCCCCTGCTCGAATGGCGCAGCGCCGTCTACATCCTGGCCGGCTTCGCCGGGATTGTCGGGCTCGGCGTCATGCTCGTTCAGCCACTTCTGATCGGCGGATATTTGCCGGGACTGTCCGGCCGCAGCGGGCGGCGCGTGCATCTGTGGGTCGGCGGCGCGCTGGTCGTGGCGGTCGTGGTCCACGTCGGCGGCCTCTGGATCACCAGCCCGCCTGACATGGCCGACGCGCTTCTGTTCACGTCGCCGACGCCGTTCTCCCCCTTTGGCGTGATCGCCATGTGGGCGATCTTCGCGGTTGCGCTGCTGGCGACATTCCGTCGGCGACTGCGGCCGCGAACCTGGCGTCTCGCGCACATGCTGCTTGCGATCGTCATCGTCTGCGGAACGGTGGCCCACGGCATGCTGATCGAAGGGACGATGGAGTTTGTCTCAAAGGCCGTGCTTTGCGCGCTGGTGCTCGCGGCAACCATCAGGGTGATGGCCAGCCTGCCGATCTGGCGAAAGCGGACTCCGCCGCGCGGCGAAAGCATCGCACCACGGTAGCAAACCGCGCCGATCGCAATCCGCTGGTCACAAGCAAGCATTCTCAGGCTATTCTTCGCACCCTCGGAGTAATGTATGCTCGCCCTGGAAGCCCCCGAGAGTTGAGACCTTGCCTCCAACATTCATATATTTTATGGCCGCCATGGTCTGGATACCTCTCGCGTGTCTGGTCTGGCTGGTGGCCGGAGCAATGGCACTCCACCCAGCCACACGCCGCAAAGGATTGGCGCTCGCTCTGGCGATGGCCGCGACTTTTCCGGCTGTCTTCCTTTTCCAAGCTGCCGCCGCACCTTTGCTCGCTGCAATGGTGTTGGGCGCGGTATGGCTCTCAGGCATTCTGGACCCCGCATCCACCGTCACCCAGGTCACGACCAGCGGATTGGCGATCGCCACGCTTTCCGGGACATTGCTACTCGCCTTCCACATCATGCTAGCCGTCTCCATCATCGGATTTTTCGAGGGTTGGCTGTTGGGGTGGCGCTATGCTTACGGGGAACGTTTCCGCGAGGTGATCAAGCGTGGACCGACGGCCCGTCTCCTCCGGCGCTTGGGGGTCAGGAAGTTGCAACACGCTACATAGACGCGACCGCGCGCACGGCACGAACAGCCCGTTCCCTGTCCGCTCGGACACTGTATAAGCCCATGGCCGGACGTGGTCGGCACAACGCCCGACCGCGGCCATCGACCGGCTCCCGTACAAGGTCGACATAACGGATGAGCAACAATGAAATTGGTCTATTTTGATGATTTCAAGCTCGGCGTGCTGAAGGGCGACGCCGTCGTCGACGTCAGCACTTCCGTCAAGGACATCCCGCATACCGGCCCGGGCGACCTGATGAATGGCCTGATCGAACGTTGGGATAGCTATAAGCCAAAGCTCGAAGCGGCGGCCGCGAGCGCTGCCGGCGTGCCGCTGTCGGGCGTGCGCCTCCGTCCACCGGTGCCCGCCCCCCGCACCCTCGACTGCATGGCGGTCAATTACATGGAAGACGGCACGCGCAGTGCGCCGGCGCCGATCAACGCGTTCCACAAATCGCCGAGCGCGATCATCGGGCATGGCGACACGATGGTGCTGCCGGACGTGCCAGCCACGATCTTCGAAGGCGAAGCCGAGATCGCGGTCGTCATCGGCAGGAAGTGCAGCCATGTTAGCGAAGCCGAAGCCATGAGCTACGTGTTCGGCTACATGAACTTCATCGATGGTTCGGCACGCGGCCTGCCGCCATCCGGCAACGTGTTCTTCCAGATGAAGAGCCGCGACACATTTGCGCCGATCGGCCCCTGGCTCGTTACAGCCGACGAGATCAAGGATCCGCAGAAGCTGCAGATCAGGCTGTGGAACAACGGCGTGCTGATGCAGGACTTCAACACCAACGACATGGGCCACAAGATCGCCAGGTGCATCGCCTGGCTGTCGAGCATTCATACGCTGCAGCCCGGCGACATCGTCGCCACTGGCACCAACCACCGCGGTCTCAACCCGTTCATGGACGGCGACACGATCGAGCTGGAAACCGAAGGCCTCGGCCGCCTGAAGTTCGGCATCCGGGACGATCTCAAGCGGAGCTGGGCGCGCAAAACCCGGCTGCAGATGCACGAAGAGGCCACGGAGAAGACGGCGGGCCTTTACCCGGAAATCACGCCGCAGCTTTCGGGCAAATACGCGAAGTGACGGCGGGTCACCTGCCTGCCCGAAACCCCGTGCCCGTTGGTTACGGGGTTTCGGCCGCAGGCGCGCCCGGCCGGGCCCTCGCCTGCAAACGGGACACTGCTTCGACCAGCGGGACGTCGGCCTGCAAGCCGTCGCGTTCGCGCAAGGTGACTCGGCCTTCCCGCATCTCGCGCTTGCCGACGATCGCCATCACCGGCACCGCCATGTCATGCGCCGCGACGATGCGCCGCGAAATCGTGTCGGCGCCGTCATAAGCTACGGCGCGGATGCCGGCACCCTCAAACGCCGCCAGAACTTCCGCGCCATATCCGGCCTGATCCCGCGAGATCGGCGCGACCGCGACCTGGTCCGGCGACAGCCAGAACGGCAGCACGCCGCCATGGTGCTCGAGCAGGATCGCGATCATGCGGCCGAGCGATCCGAAGATGGCGTGGTGGATCATCAGGGGCCGTGCGCGGCCGCCGTCGGGCGCGACGTAGGACGCATCGAGTCGCTGCGGCAGCACGGCATCGAGCTGCACCGTGCCGCACTGCCAGGATCGCGCGAGCCGGTCGCGCAGCGAAAATTCCAGCTTCGGTCCGTAGAACGCGCCTTCGCCGGGATTGATGCGGGCCTCAAGGCCGCATTGCCGCGCGGCATTGCCGAGCATCGCCTCCAGCCGATCCCAGGTCGCATCATCGCCGGCACGCACCGACGGTCGTGTCGCCAGCGCCACTTCATAGTCGGGAAAACCGAGGTCGCGATAGACCTCGCCCAGGAGAGCCATGAAGCGTGCGACCTCACCCTCGACATCCTGCTCGCGGCAGAACACATGCGCGTCGTCCTGTTCGAAGGCGCGCGTCCGCATGATGCCGTGAAGCGAGCCAGACGGCTCGTTGCGGTGGCAGGCGCCGAACTCGGCATAACGTATCGGAAGCTCGCGCCACGAGCGCAGCCCCTTGTTGAAGATCTGCACGTGGCACGGGCACGACATCGGTTTCAGCGCCATCGTGTGCTCGCCGTCGTCGACCCGGAACATGTGCTCGCCGAACTTGTCCCAGTGGCCGCTGCGGACCCAGAACTCTCGCGGCAGCAGTTGCGGCGTGCGAACCTCGGCATAGCCGGCGCCGCGCATCTTGCGCCTGACATAGTCCTCCAGCACACGGTATAGCGCGTAGCCGCGCGGATGCCAGAATACCATGCCGGGCGCATCGTCCTGCAGGTGCCAGAGGTTGAGTTTCACGCTGAGATTTCGGTGATCGAGATCGTCCATGGCTATATTCCTTGTGATCAGGGAACAGCGCGGACGGGATCACCAGAAACGAAAAAGGTCCCGTCCGTCGCCGGCGGGGCCTTTTCTGGTGAAATACGCTTGCTCTAGCGCGCGCAACCAGCAGGCGATCCGCCGTAAGCGGTCGCGGTGGTGGTCGATGCGGCTGAGAAGAGCTTTTTCATGCGGCGTATATGGCGGCAAAACGCGCGGTCGTCAACGCCGGCCCGCGGTGGCTCAGCGGTCAAATCCAGCTCCGCATGTTGCACCCTCAACGCGAGAACTGCGATCCGGGCGGGGACGACAGTCGGGAGTCGATCTTGGCTTGCGGAGGTTTGGGCTGCGGTGCCGAAGCCTGCTGGGGCGGAGCCGGCGCCAGCGCCGGCGGCGTGGTCGAAGACGCCGGCAACAGCTTCTGCCTGACCTCCTCCTCGACAGCTCGTAGCGCCACGATGTTTTGGGCGATCTGCTCCTGTTTGGCGGCGAGCTGTTCGACGCTGCGCCGCACGGCATCGAGCGTGGATGCCATCGGCGCAAGCTGCCGCGCCGGATCGCCGTAAGCCGCAGCGGAGATCGGCGGCCGCGTCGACGGGACCGGCAACAACATGCCCACCGCCGGGGCCTGCGCTATCAGCATCTCCCTTATTTCATCACCGTAGGATTGCCAGCCGAGCGTGGCGCCGACACCGATGAGGACGGCAATCGAAAACCGGAAAAGAGTGCGGAACATGCGCCTGCCAATCGACGGCCGGGCGACCGCCGGCTGTCCTTCTCCGAAGCGATAGGAATAGGAAGAATCGGAAGCCGGCTTCGGGCGCCGTCTCGCCATGCGCTGGTCGGACCGGACGCCCAGATCGCGCGCAAGCCCATCGAACGCATCGTCGGCCGTCAGTGGCGGGCTTTGCGAATATAACATGGATACCTCTACCGACGCTTCTGCCAAATCCTTGAAGGGAAGAGGCGATCCTGGTTTGACGGAAGGGAGGCAGGGGCGCAGCAAGCCTGGGGCGTTTGTGAGGTGGTCGCACGATAGCAAACCATCAACAGGTCGGCTGCAAATCCCCTTATCCAAACCGCGCCCGCGAGCGCTCCCGCGCCTTCTCGGCCTCGACCTCGCGGTCGCGCGGCGGCGCGTTGGTCTGCAGCGCGGCCAGCAGGCGCCGCGCGCTGTCGGACACTTCGGACACCGCGCGGTTGAACGCCTCGGCGTTGGCCTGCGACGGCGAATTGAAGCCGGAAAGCTTGCGCACGAATTGCAGCGCGGACGCGTGGATTTCCGCGTGCGTGGCCGGCGGCTCGAAATTGAACAGGGTCTTGATGTTACGGCACATGTCTCTCTCCTCTTCATCTGTCGTCGATCAAGGACGAACGGGCCGTGCAAAATCCGACGTCATGGCCTATCCTGGCACGGATCGCGCGGCGCGTTCATCCTGTCCGCACCTGCAAGCAGCGAGTTCCCGATGACCCATGTGACCTACAAGATCGTCGAACATGACGGCGGCTGGGCCTACACCGTCGACGGCGTATTTTCCGAACCGTTCCCGAACCGCGCCGCAGCACTGGCCGCCGCCAGGCACGCGGCGGCCGAGCAGCGGGTGCCGGGCCGCACCGAGGTGATCGAATACGAAACCGCCGACGGCCGGTGGCACTCCGAGACCGCCGCCGGCAATGACCGACCGGAAACCGATGTCGAGGGCTAGAGCATATGTTTTTGACGCGTTTTCCTGAAGCGAACCGGGACCACGTCGCTTGAAAACGCTATGTGCGTGACGGTGAAACAGCCGGTGTGATAAGGTTCCCCCGGCAAGCGGAGCACAAAGACTGTCGCTGCTGGTGCTGCACGGTTCGGGCGGCTCGGCGGCGAGCATGCTGACGGCGACGTTCGGCGGCGAATTGTTCGGCCCCGGCCAGCCGCTGGATGCCACGAAATATTACATCATCGTTCCGGATAGTATCGGCCACGGCAAATCGTCAAAACCCTCCGACGGCATGAAGACCGCGTTTCCGAAATACAATTACGAGGACATGGTCGACGCGCAGTATCGCCTGCTCAAGGAAGGGCTCGGCATCAGGCACCTGCGGCTCGTGATCGGCAATTCGATGGGCGGCATGCACACCTGGATCTGGGGCGGCAAATATCCCGGTTTCATGGACGCGCTGGTGCCGATGGCCTCGCAGCCGACCGCGATGGCGGCGCGCAACTGGATGCTGCGGCGGATGATGCTGGAGACCATCAAAAACGATCCCGACTACAACAGGGGCAACTACGTCACGCAGCCGCGCATGATGAAATACGCCATCAATGCCAAGATCGAGGCCACGCTGCTGCTGATCAATGCTGCCGACGACGAGCGCAATCCGCCGGAAACCGGCGTCACCGACGCCGCGCTGAAACGCGTCAAGAACGGCAGACTGTTCCTGATCCCCGCCTCCAGCGAGACGCGCGGCCATCTCACGACCGGCAATACGAAGTTCTACAAGAAGCAGCTCGAAGAATTGCTGCAGAGCGCGCCGCAGCGGGCGATGTAAGCGGGCAAAAGATCGCGCGATGTCCACTATGCGCGCGCAGGAAGGCGCGATTTCGCACCGCATCAAATCGGCGCCACGCAGATCGCTCATTATTTGAGCGTGCGTCGACGCGCGGCCTCCGCTTGAATTGGCTGATCATGCGAATCGTGGGTGAAGCCCACGCGCGCGCAACAACAAGCGGAGGACCGGATGCGACGGCTTGCGTCATTCGCCCTGCTCGCCTGCCTGTCGACGCTGGGCAGCACGGCTCTCGCCATCGACAGGGGCCAGTTCGGCCATGTACCGCCCGATATCCGTGCCTGGTTCAAGAGCGTGATCGCGCCGAACGGCGTGCCGTGCTGTGATGAGTCAGATGGGCATCGTACCAGCTACGACGTGCGCGCCGGAGCCTATTGGGTACCGATCGAGGGCCAGTGGATGCAGGTGCCCGAACGCGCGGTGATCCGCGACCAGGGCAACCCGATCGGCGAGGCCGTGGTGTGGTACGTGCACCACCGCGGCAGCATCATCATCAGCTGCTTCGTGCCGGCGGACGCGGTGTAGAGCGCCAGCAGATATGCGTCGCACCATGACGCGGCGCGTGCTATGGCGCGGCGATGATGTCAGAACCGGAAAACGACAAGGGCCGCGCCGCGATGCGCTGGGTCCTCGCGGTGTTCTATGCGGCGGCGGGCGTGGCGCATCTCTGGGTGCCGGAAAAGCTGCTGGCGATCACGCCGTCCTGGGTGCCGTTTCCGTCGCAGGTGATATTCATCACCGGCGTCTGCGAAATTCTCGGCGCCGCGGCGTTAGTGACGCGACCGCTGCGCCGCTGGGCGGGCATCGCGCTCGCCGTCTACGCGATCTGCGTCTGGCCGGCGAATTTCAAGCATGCGATCGACGGCATCGACCTGCCCTACATCGCCAGCAGCTGCCTCTATCACGGACCGCGGCTGGCGTTTCAGCCGGTCCTGATCTGGTGGGCGCTGTACAGTTCCGGCGTGATCGACTGGCCGTGGCGGCGATCACCCGCTCCTTGAGAGGGCGGGTCGGCACGCGTCGCAAGAGGCGTGACGGGGTGGGGTGACGGTCGCCCCACCTCTAGCAGTACCCCCGCAGAAGGATCACCGCGCCCGCCGCGCGTTGCACGCCGTCAACCAACGAGCGAGCTTTGCTCGTCTCGGACCCCTCTCGAGGGGCGGGTGAAGGATAAGCTCAGTCCCCGCTCTCAAGTCCGCCGACGTGCTTCTGCGTATAGAGTTCGAGCCCGATGCGCTTGATCAGATCGAGCTGGGTCTCGAGGAAATCGATGTGGTGTTCCTCGTCCTTCATCAGCCTCTCGAACAGGTCGCGCGAGACGTAGTCCTTGACGCTGTGGCAGTAGGTGGCGGCTTCCTGGTAGAGCGTGCGCGCGCCGATCTCGGCGGCGAGATCGCATTCGATGATTTCCTTGACGTTCTGGCCGATGCGCAGGGGATCGAGCACCTGCATGTTGGGGAAGCCGTCGAGGAACAGGATCCGGTCGGTGAACTTGTCGGCGTGCTCCATCTCCTCGATGGATTCCTTGCGCCAGACCTTGGCCATTTCCAGCAGGCCCCAGTTGTTGAGGAGCCGATAGTGAAGCCAGTACTGGTTGATCGCGGTGAGCTCGCTGCGCAGGCCCTTGTTGAGATAATCGATGACTTTTGGGTCGCCTTGCATGGTGCACTCCGCTTTTTGAGGCCGAAGGAGGCCTGAAACTGAATTTAGAATGCTTCTAAATCAGTTTTCAGTGGAGAGCAACCGTTCCACGAAAAAAGTGGTGGAAACGGCGCAATCAAAGGGAGTTTTGTCGGGTTTTCAGCAGGCCGCGAGTGCGAAGGCGGCGGCAGGCTCCGGCGCGGGCTCGTCGTTGGCCGTCTGACGGCTGTGCGAACAACCCGAGCAGCACTCCTTGGCGCAGGCACCGAGGGCTTCGTCGATGATGGTCTTGATCGTGCGCGCGCAGCGGCCGCATTCGGCGCTGCAGCCGAGGCAACCGTAAATCTGCTTGGGATTCCGCGGCAGGTCCGATGCTGCGCTGACCGCATTCCGGACATCGTGGTCGCTCAGGACGTTGCAGGAACAGACAATCATGAACCGCTAGAACCCTAGTGTGACGCGACCTCATCGATATTTAAGTGCGCGACGAGATGCAAAAGGAAAAGCCGCATTTTCAAGCAATTCCAAACTGATGCCCGCCAAATATTGGAATGACTCTAAAAGGGTGTCGTTGAGCTGGATCACGCTCAGGCTGAATTTCGTGGCTTGGGTCTGCCTCCGACACGTGCCATTCGTGTCCTGCCCGATGGGTGAGAAAGCGCGATATTGGTATTTAAACACCTCAAAAAGGCCTGACCATCCAGCTTCTGGTCGTTCCGGCAGCCACCACCGATCATTGATCATCGAAGCGAAGTATGGAACTTTCGCCGCGATCGAACTCCAAACCCTTTGCCACTCCGAGAAAGGTGAGGCCATGAAGAAGACGTTGATGGCGCTCGGCGCCGCTGCCGCATTGACCATTTCCGCCGTTTCTATTCCGGCCCCTGCGCAAGCGCAGCGCGGCGTTGCTGCGGGCGTCGCCGCCGGCCTGATCGGCGGCGCCATTGTCGGCGGCGCCATCGCCTCGCAGCACGGCTATTACGGCCCGGGCCATTACGCTCCCGGCTATTATGGCGGCGGTCCGGCCTATGTGGTGGATCCCGGCTATGGCGAATCCTGCTTCTGGCAGCGTCAGCGATTCTGGGATGGGTATGGCTGGCGGGTCCGTAACGTCAGGGTTTGCGACTAGCCACGCAGCGCACTGAACACGCGTTCATCTTCATTAAATCTGCAATCGCAGATGCCCGGAAAAGCACGGCTTTCCGGGCAATTGCTGTTCCGGCCCGAAAAAACCGTTTTCTTCGATCACGGTTGCGAGACGTTTACTTTCGATTGACCTAGGTACGCTTCTGTAGCGAAACGGCAGTTCGAAACAGCGTATGAGTCACCGTAAACCCGGCGCCCAAGCGCGTCACTCCAGGAGAATCCAGGACATGAAGAAGACATTTGCTGCCTTCGTCGCAGTCGCAACGGTTGCCGGTGCGCTCGCCTCGACGCCTGCCCACGCGCAGCGCGGCGTTGCCGCAGGCGTCGCGGCCGGCCTGCTCGGCGGCGCGATCATCGGTGGCGCGATCGCCTCCAGCCGTCCGGCCTATGGCGGACCGGTCTATGTCGAAGAAGCGCCCTATCCGGCCTGCCGCATGGTTCGCGAACGCTTCTGGGACGGCTACGACTGGCGCTATCGCCGCGTCGAGGTCTGCAACTGATTTGATCGATTGGCGCACGATCAGCGCGCCGTGATCGAAGCCCGGCCGAAATCTCGGCCGGGCTTTTTCTTTCTTACCCGCCCCTTGAGGGGGCGGGTCGGCTCGGATTGAGCGAAGCGAAATGCGAGACGGGGTGGGGTGACAGTCTCTCAACGCGGGCGCTGTTGGAGGTTGAAGGACCGTCACCCCACCTCGGTTCGCATTTCATGCGAACCGATCCTCCCCCTCCAGGGGAGGATGAGACTCAGCTCCCTCACCGCCCCGCGCTCATGGCACGCAGCACCGCTTCGCTCGGCCAGCAGTCGACCTTGAGGCCGGCTGACTTCTGATACGCACCGAGCGCTGCGCGCGTCTGCATGCCGGCCTTGCCATCGAGCTTGTCCTTGTAGAGGCCGATGCGCGTCAGGTGCCGCTGCATGGCCTCGACATCGGCCGAGCGCAACTGCGTCGATGCCGACCAGGGCGTGGCGAACGGTTGCGGGCTTGTCATGCGGTCGGCGAGATGGCCGACGAACAGCACATACAGATCGGAGAAATTGTATTCCTTGATGACGAAGTAGTTCTTGGTGGTCAGGAACGCAGGACCGTAGATGCCCTCGACCTGCAGCAGCGACGCCGGCTGCGCCTGCTCGGCTGTGCTCAGCTTCTGCCCGCGCACCGGCACGAAGCCTGCGCGCAGCCACTCTCCAATCGGTTTCGTCACCTCGGGCACGCCGATGGTGCAGTCGACATTGGCCGGCGCCTTCACCTCGTAGGCCCAGCGCACGCCGGACTGCCAGCCCTTGTTGACGAGTTGCTGCGCGGCCGCGGCCAGCGCGTCCGGCACCGAATGCCAGATGTCGACCCGGCCGTCGTTGTCGAGATCGACGCCATGCTTGTAATATTCGGATGGCAAGAATTGGGTGTAGCCGGTGGCGCCGGCCCAGGACGAGCGGAAATCCTGGCGCGTCACCGCGCCCTCGCCGAGGATCTTCAGTGCGAGAATGAACTCGCCGCGATACTGATCCTTGCGGCGGCCGACATAGGCCTGCGTCGCCACCACGCGCAGCGTGTCGTAGGGCAGACGATAACGGCCGTAATCCGTCTCGCGGCCCCAGATCGCGAGCACCACGCTTGAAGGAACGCCAAAACGCCTTTCGATCTCGTTCAGCGCCGCGCGATGCTTCTGCATCAGCTTCTGCCCCTCGGCGGCGAGCCGCGCGATGGAAGCTTCCTTGATGTAATCGGCCGGCACCTGCACGAACTCGGCCTGCGACGGCGCGCCGGTGGCGGGCCGGCCCGGCAGCAGCAGATCGGGCAATTTGTAATCGGGCTCAAGCCCGCGGGTCTCGGCATCGAAGGTCGCGCGCGAGACGCCGGCGGCCTGCGCCTCCGGCCACAGCGAGGCGATGAACTGGGTGAAGGCGGCGTCGGCGGCGAAAACCGGGCGCACCGCGCCCAGCGTCATCGCGGCCAATATCAGAACCGCGGCTATCAACCCCTGTCGCAAGCCGGAATCCTGTCCATCGACACATCATCCATCAATGCGGCACGGCCTGCTTGGCATGCTCAGCGGAATCATTCGACAGCTTGTCGACATAGGCAATGCCGATCGCCGACAGAATGAAGACCGTGTGGATGATGGTCTGCCACATCACGCCGGTTTCGGTGTAGCTGCCTTTGCCCGAAGCCAAGCTTCCGGCCTCGATGAAGGTACGCAGCAGATGGATCGACGAGATGCCTATGATAGCCATCGCGAGCTTGATCTTGAGCACGCTGGCATTGACGTGGCTGAGCCACTCCGGCTGATCCGGATGCCCTTCCAGATTGAGCCGGGAGACGAACGTCTCGTAGCCGCCGACGATGACCATCACCAAAAGGTTGGAGATCATCACCACGTCGATCAGGCCCAGCACCGCCAGCATGATCTGCTGTTCGCTGAAGTCGAAGGCGTGGGCGAACAGGTGCCACAACTCCTTCAGGAACAGCACCACATAGACGCCCTGCGCGACGATCAGGCCGATATAGAGCGGCAGCTGCAGCCAGCGGGAGCTGAAGATCAGCAGCGGGATCGGACGCAGCGCCTTCCGCTGAGCTGTGGGCGGCAAGGGCGTATCGGGCGTAAAGGACATCAGGGGCGCTCGCTGCGAAATCGAATGGCGGAAGGACGTGTATATCTACGAAATCTGACCGCGCTGTGAAGCGACAACTGGCCGCAGCGCCGGTGCTGCGGCTATCACGCAAACGCCGCTATTCCCTCACCGCGTCAGCTTCTTGTACTTCACCCGATGCGGGATGATGCTGTCCTGGCCGAGCCGGCGCATCTTGTCCTTTTCGTAGTCCTGGAAGTTGCCCTCGAACCATTCGACGTGGCTGTCGCCTTCGAAGGCCAAGATGTGGGTCGCGATGCGGTCGAGGAACCAGCGATCATGGCTGATGATGACGGCGCAGCCAGCAAAATCCTCCAGCGCCTCTTCCAGCGCGCGCAGCGTGTCGACGTCGAGGTCGTTGGTCGGTTCGTCGAGCAGCAGCACGTTGGAGCCCGATTTGAGCATCTTGGCGAGATGCACGCGATTGCGCTCACCGCCCGACAGCGCGCCGACCTTCTTCTGCTGGTCGGCGCCCTTGAAGTTGAACGACGAGCAATAGCCGCGCGAATTGACCTCGCGCTTGCCGAGCAGGATCAGTTCGTTGCCGCCGGAAATCTCCTCCCACACGGTCTTCTTGCCGTCGAGATTGTCGCGCGACTGGTCGACATAGCCCAGATGCACGCTCTCGCCGACGGTGATGGTGCCCTGGTCCGGCTTCTCCTGCCCGGTGATCATGCGGAACAGCGTGGTCTTGCCGGCGCCGTTGGGACCGATCACGCCGACGATGCCGCCGGGCGGCAGCTTGAAGGTGAGATTCTCGATCAGCATGCGGTCGCCGAATGCCTTGCTGAGGCCTTCGAAGTCGACGACGTTCTGGCCAAGGCGCTCGGCGACGGGAATGGTGATCTGCGCGGTCTGGGTCTGCTTCTCGCTCGCCTGTTTCAACAGATCTTCATAGCGCTGATAGCGCGCCTTGGACTTGGCCTGGCGCGCCTTGGGGGACGACGCGATCCACTCCTGCTCGCGGGCCAGCGTCTTCTGGTGCGCGACGTCCTCGCGGCCTTCCTGCTCGAGCCGCTTCTGCTTCTGTTGCAGCCAGGACGAGTAGTTGCCCTCGTAGGGAATGCCCTTGCCGCGGTCGAGCTCGAGGATCCAGCTGGTGACGTTGTCAAGGAAGTAGCGGTCATGGGTCACGATCAGGATCGCGCCCGGATAGTTGCGCAGATGGCCTTCCAGCCACGACACGGACTCGGCGTCGAGATGGTTGGTCGGTTCGTCCAGCAGCAGCAGCTCCGGCTGGTCGAGCAGCAGCTTGCACAGCGCGACACGGCGGCGCTCGCCGCCGGACAGCTTGGTCACGTCGGAATCGTCGGGCGGGCAGCGTAGCGCGTCCATCGCCTGGTCGACCTTGCTGTCGAGATCCCAGAGGCCGGCGGCCTCGATCTCGTCCTGCAGCTTGGTCATCTCGTCGGCGGTCTCTTCGGAATAGTTCATCGCCAGTTCGTTGTAGCGATCGAGGATCGCCTTCTGCTTGGCGACGCCCTCCATGACGTTCTCGCGCACCGATTTGGAAGCATCGAGCTGCGGCTCCTGCTCGAGGTAGCCGACGCGGGCGCCCTCGGCGACCCAAGCTTCGCCATTATACTCCTTGTCGATGCCGGCCATGATCCTGAGCAGCGTCGATTTGCCGGAGCCGTTGACGCCGAGCACGCCGATCTTGGCGTCCGGGTAGAACGACAAATGGACGTTATCGAGCACCTTCCGGGTCGGGTAGCTCTTGGTCAAACCCTGCATGAAATAGACGAACTGGCGCGCCATCGAGAACCCTTGGAATCAGTGGATTTTACGGAAATTTGCTGCCGCTGATGTAGCGGCGCGGCCACCAAAGGGCAACCGCAGGGAGCCGTTTTCTATCCGTTCACCACGGACGAATACGGGGTGGTCACCATCTGGGGCCGGATCCCGACAATTGAAACCATCTTTTAATAAATCGGGCGAAAACTGATTCCAGCGCCGAAAAAGGCGCCTTGAAAACAAGGGCTCGCGTCATGACCACGATCGGCTCGGCTTCCCTTTCGTCCCCGGCGCATGCGGGTGCCGGACCGGCAAAACTGCCGGCAGAGCTCCGCACCTTCTTGCGCAGGTTCGTCGCCAGGGCGTTCAGCTCCTACCGTCCGGAACTGCACTATATGCGCGGCCCCGGCCCGGCCTGGCGCGCCAAGCATCTCGGCCGGCAGAACTGAGCTTTTCCGGTTATTTGAGCCTGCCCTGCAGCTCCATCTTTTGACGCGTTTTCTTCACGCGAACCGGTACCCACTTCGCTCGAAAACGCTATTTGTCCGCTTGCGCCGTTCCCGTTTGCGCGCAACCATGGCGATATTCCCCGACGGTCGTTCCTATGCCGTCATCCTCGCCAACGACGGACTTCCCTATGACGCGGCTGCGCTGTGCAATTCTCGACGACTATCTTAATGTGGCGCGGTCGGTCGCCGACTGGTCCAAAGTGGAGGACCGCGTCGACATCACGGTGTTCAACCAGCCGTTTGCGAGCGCCGAGGCGGCGACCCACGCCCTGAAGGACTTCGAGATCATCTGTGCCATGCGTGAACGCACCCCGTTCCCGCGCACGATGTTCGCCAGTCTGCACAAGCTGAAGCTTTTGATTACCTCGGGCATGCGCAATGCCGCCATCGACATGGAAGCCGCCAAAGACCACAAGGTGACCGTCTGCGGCACGCAATGGGGCCGCGACCCGACCGCCCCGCTGACGATGGGCCTGATTCTCGAACTGACACGCAACATCGGCCGCGAGAACGCCCGCATGCATGCCGGCGAGCCGCTGCAGGCCCATGTCGGCATGGAAATCGAGGGCCGGACGCTCGGCGTCATCGGCCTCGGCAAGCTCGGCAGCAAGGTGTCGAAGCTGGCGCAGGCGTTCGGCATGAACGTGATCGCCTGGAGCCCGAATCTGACACCGGAGAAGTGCAAGGAAGTCGGCGTCACCTATGCCAGCAAGGAAGAGCTGTTCTCGACCGCCGATATCGTCACCATCCATGTGGTGCTGAGCCAGCGCTCGCGCGGGCTGGTCGGGCGTGAAGAACTCGCACGGATGAAACCGACCGCCTATCTCGTCAACACTGCGCGCGGGCCGATCGTCGACGAAGCCGCGCTGCTGGAAGCGCTGACGCAGAAGAAGATCGCGGGGGCCGGCGTCGACGTGTTCTCGGTCGAGCCGCTGCCGGTCGATCACCCCTTCCGCAAGCTCGACAACATGGTGCTGACCCCGCATCTCGGCTACGTCACCGGCGACAGCTTCAGGGGCCACTATCAGCAGATGGTCGAAGGCATCGACGCCTGGTTCAAGGGTGAGCCGAAGCTGCGACTGGCTTGAACGAAATCGCCCTCCCGCTAGCCGGCGGGAGGGCGAAAACCGTAAAGGTCTAATCTATCGGGTCAGCGCACGGTGACCGGGGCGGGTAGCGGTGGCACGACAGCCGGTTGCGCACCGGGCGTCAGTTGCGCCTGCGCCGGTCCCGGACCTGCGGTGGCAGCCGTGCCAGCGGACGGCGGCGGGGCCGCCGAGGCCGTGTTGGCGGGCGGCGCGCCGCCGGGCATCACCACCACGCGGGTACCGACCTTGGCGCGCTCGAACAGGTCCGAGACGTCCTCGTTCAGCATACCGATACAGCCCGAGGAGACGAACTTGCCGATCGTCGAAGGCTGGTTGGTGCCGTGGATGCGGTAGATGGTTGAACCAAGATACATGGCCCGCGCGCCGAGCGGATTGCCGGGGCCTCCGGCCATGAAGCGCGGCAGGTAGGGCTGGCGCTCGATCATTTCGCTCGGCGGATGCCAATCCGGCCACTCGGCCTTGCGGCTGATCTTCTGCACGCCGTTCCAGGTGAACCCGTCGCGGCCGACGCGAACACCGTAGCGGATCGCGCGACCACCGCCGAGCACGTAATAGAGATGGGTGTTGGAGGTATCGACCACGATGGTGCCCGCGGGCTCCTTGGTCGCGAACGACACTTCCTGGCGGCGCAGATGCGGCGGCAGCTGCGCCGGCCCGACTTCCGGCTGCTCTTCCGGGGGCAGCGCGGCAAGCTGAACCGGCTTGCCGTCAGCGCCGGCGGACGGCTGCTGTTGCGGCAATGCGCCGACGGCGCCGGGCGGTGCGTCGCCGATTCCCCCGGGCGGGCGCAGGCCGACGCGGTCGTCGTTCGGATAGACGATGCTGGCTCCGGGAATGCGGCTGTCGCCGCGATCCGAATAGACGGGCTGCTGCTGCGAACCGGGCTGACGGTCCCCATAGATCACCGGCGGCGGTCCGGCCGGGCGGCCATAACGCGGATCATCGGGCGAAAGAATTGGGCCTGTCGGCACCGGCGCGCCACGGTCTGAATAGACCGGAGCAGCGGCCGGGCGGCCATAGCGGGGGTCGGCGGGCGACAGCACCGGGCCGGGCGGCGGCAGCGCAGCCGCGTTCGGCGCATCGTCATCGTCAAGGGCGTCGAAGTCGGGTTCGCCAGAGCGGCGTTCATCCGTCGCATAACCGCCGCGGACATAGGGTCCCGGAGCGTTCGAATAGCCCTGCCCCTGGTAAACCTGACCTTGATAAACTTGGCCTTGGTAGACTTGACCTTGGGCCGGATAGCCCTGTTGCGCACGGGCCAGCGAAGTTCCCGTCATGGCCGCGGCCATGGCGGCACATATCGTCAGAATGCGGTTGTTCATCATCGCCTTTTTATAGACCCCAAGCCCCACCGGACGGTTAACGGCAGATGGCGGAAGATAGCGGCACATTCAAGACAAGTCCGCGAAATTCGGTTTCGGTCGGCCATTTGTGATCGCGGTTGGAACTGCGGCAAAGATGCCTCAGCACGGCGAAAATCGCTGCTTTAAGGGCGTTTCGAAGCTCGCCAGCGCAGATTTTTGTAACAAAAAAGCGCCGCGCGTTGACATACTCTCAAATCGGCCTGATTCGCCATGCGCGCCTGCCCTCGCGAATCACAGCCCAGAGTGGTCACCGCGTTTCCTTAGATCTCAACAGCCCTCCAGACATCAGGAGGGGGATGGAACTCGCGTCCATGCTTCCCGGCTTTCGTTTCCTGCTCTCCGCAATCGTCCTGTCTACGTCGGTCCTGATTTTTGGACTTGGCGCCGCCGCCCTGCTGCGTTCCGCGCACGAGGAATTCGTCAACCTTCCGTCACGGCGGGCGACGCCCGCGCCGATGTTTGCCCGCCTGAGCGAAGACCCGCCGACGACGCTCGCACTGCTGCGCGTCGATCCGGTCGCTGATCAACCGGCAGCCGCCCCGGACGTCCTGGCGGAGTCCGGGCAAACCCCGGAAACTGGTCCGGCCGAGCCGGAAAAACTGGCGGCCCTCAACTCAACAGAGGCGCCGCAGGATGCGGCGGCAAAGCCGGAAGAACCTGCGGATAAGGCCAGCGTGGAGACACCGGCCCCCTCGCCCGAGGTGCCCATCGCCAATACCGACGTGAAGATCGCCGCCGCCTCCGTGCCGGAACCGGACGCGGCCCATCAAAATGCAGCCTCGCCGGAGCCGGCTGCGGATATCCCGTCATTCGAACCCAGCATCGCCACGACCCTGATCGCGACGCTCGGTGGTCCCGCCGTCCAGATCGAGCAAAAGACCTCGACCACGGAAGCGAAGCCGGACCGCGTCACCGCCAAGAAAAAGGCCGCAGAACAAGCCCGGGAACGGCGGCGGATGGCCGCCCTACGGCGCGCGCGCCTCGCGCGCGAGGCCACGCTGACCCTGCAGCAGCAGCAACCCAATCCGTTCGCGTTCCCGCTGGCGCCGGCGACGAGGTAGCTTGCAGGCTCGAGATCACGTCGGACCGGTGGCGACCGGCGGGCCGTCGGCGGCGCCCCACTCCGTCCACGAGCCGTCATACAGCGCCGGGTTCTCGACGCCGAGGCGATAGAGCGCCAGCGTCAGCACGGCGGCACTGACGCCGGAGCCGCAGCTCGTCACGATGGGCGCATCGAGTTTTACGCCCACGCCGGCAAAGGCCGCGCGCAGATCGTCCAATGGTTTCATCGTGCCGGTCGCGGCATCGAACAGGTTGTTATAGGGCAGGCTCAGGCTGCCCGGGATATGGCCGGAGCGAAGGCCCGCCCGCGGCTCGGCGACCTTGCCCTGGTAGCGCTCGTTGGCGCGCGCATCGATCACCTGCTCGGCGTGGCTGGAGAGATTTCCGACGAGCTGCTGCATGCTGCGCACGCGGCGCGAATCGAACGCCGCCTTGAACGTCGCCGGCGTCGGCGCTGCCGCCTGCCCCTTCTCGACCTTGCGGCCTTCCGCGACCCACTTCTTCAGGCCGCCATTGAGCACGCGGACTTGCTTGCCGAACGACAGAAACATCCACCACACCCGGGGTGCGGCGACCCAGCCGCCGGAATCGTAGACGACCACCGTATCGTCATTGCCGATGCCGAGCGCGCCGACATCGCGGCCGAACTGCTCGGCGGACGGGAACATGTGCGGCAGCGGGTTGGAATGGTCGGACACCGCGTCGACATCGAAGAACACCGCGCCGGGAATGTGGGCGGCGAGATAGTCGTCCTTCGGCAACGGCAGAATGCCCGGCATCTTGAACGTGGCGTCGACGACCCTGACGTGGGGATCGTTGAGGTGCTCGGCGAGCCATTCGGTGGAGACGAGCGGATCGGCGGTAGGCATGTTCAGGTCTCCCGTATTCCCAGGCGTCATTGCCGGGCTTGACCCGGCAATCCATCTGTTTCGAAAACTTCTTTGAAGGGATGGACACGCGGGTCAAGCCCGCGTGTGACAGCTCACTTCTTCTTCGGCTCCCACTTCTCGACCGGGCCGCCGGCGTCGCGCCAGGCGGCAAAACCGCCGCCCATATGGGCGACCGGCTTCAGGCCCATGTCGTGCGCGGTCTTGGCCGCGAGCGCCGAGCGAAGCCCGCCGGCGCAATGGAAGATGAACTTCTTGTCCTCCTGGAAGATCGGTTTGGCATAGGGGCTTTGCGGATCGATCCAGAATTCCAGCATGCCGCGGGTGCAGGAGAACGCGCCGGGGATTTTTCCCTCGCGTTCGATCTCACGGGGGTCACGGATATCGACGATGACGACGTTGGGATCCTGCATGGCCTTGATGGCGTCGACGGCGCTGACGGTCTCGATCACCGCGTTGGCCTCGTCGATCAGGGCTTTGATGCCGGTGTGGATGGTCTGGGGCATTTTTGCTTTTGCCTTCTAGGTTCTTGCCCCGTCATTCGGGGGCGATGCGAAGCAGCGGGCTCTGGGGTGCGCTTGCGTCCCAGAGAATCTCGAGCGAGCGAAGCATTCCGGATTCCCCGATGCTCAATTGCGCATCACAGGTTCGCGCCATGCGCGCCCGGAATGACGAGAACTACCGCACCAGTTCCTTCATCGCGCCTTCGAGGCCCTCGATCGTGATCGGATACATGCGCTCCGACAGCAGACGGCGGATGATGGTGGTGGATTCCGAATAGTCCCAGTGCTTTTGCGCCACCGGATTGAGCCAAACCGTGTGCGGATAGGTGCGCGTGACGCGCTCCAGCCAGACCGAGCCGGCCTCCTCATTGACGTGCTCGACCGAGCCGCCGGGCACCATGATCTCGTACGGCGACATCGAGGCGTCGCCGACAAACACGACCTTGTAGTCGTGCGGATATTTATGCAGCACGTCCCAGGTCGGCGTGCGGTCGGTGAAGCGGCGCTTGTTCTGCTTCCACACGCCTTCGTAGAGGCAGTTGTGGAAGTAGAAATACTCCATGTGCTTGAACTCGGATTTTGCCGCCGAGAACAGCTCCTCGACCTGCTCGATGTGGGAATCCATCGAGCCGCCGATATCGAAGAACACCAGCACCTTGACCGCGTTGCGGCGCTCGGGCCGCATGTGGACGTCGAGATAGCCCTGGTTGGCGGTTTTCTTGATCGTGGTATCGAGATCGAGTTCGTCGGGCGCGCCGGTGCGGGCGAATTTTCGCAGGCGGCGCAGCGCGACCTTGATGTTGCGGATGCCGAGCTCGACATTGCCGTCGAGGTCCTTGAACTCGCGCCGGTCCCACACCTTCACGGCGCGGTTGTTGCGGTTTTTTTCCTGGCCGATCCGCACCCCTTCGGGATTGTAGCCATGGGCTCCGAATGGCGAGGTGCCGGCGGTGCCGATCCACTTGTTGCCGCCCTGGTGGCGGCCCTTCTGTTCCTCGAGCCGCTTCTTCAGCGTCTCCATGAGCTTGTCCCAGCCCATGGCCTCGATCTGCTTCTTCTCTTCCTCGGTGAGGTATTTTTCGGCGAGCTTCTTCAGCCACTCCTCGGGAATCTCGGCCTTGTCCATCGCGTCAAGCAAGCTTTCCAGCCCCTTGAACACCGAGCCGAAGACGCGGTCGAACTTGTCGAGGTTGCGCTCGTCCTTCACCAGCGTGGCGCGGGAAAGGTAATAGAAATTCTCGACGGTCTGATCGGCGAGATCGGCGTCGAGCGCTTCCATCAGCGTCAGATATTCCCGTAGCGTCACGGGCACCTGCGCGTCGCGCAGCGATGTGAAGAATTGCAGGAACATGGCCTACAGATTGCCCGACGGGCGGCACACGTCAAGGGCCAGCGCATGGTAAAGGCAGGCGCATGGCTGTCAGGCCTAGACCGGGAGGCTTTTTCAATTACAATCGTCCTCCAAAGGGTTTATTCCGGCAGAGGAAATTCATGGGCATTGTTGCGGCGCTGATCATAGGCGGTATCGCGGGCTGGCTGGCCGGGTTGATCGTGCGCGGCGCGGGTTTTGGGCTGATCGGCAACATCGTGATCGGCATCATCGGCGCGCTGCTGGCGAGCTGGCTGCTGCCGCAGCTCGGCGTCAGCCTCGGGGCCGGCTGGATCCGGGACATCGTCAACGCCACCATCGGCGCGGTAATTATTCTGGTAATCCTGTCGCTGATCAGACGCTGAGAGAAGCATCTACTTTCATCGCGACCGCCGGACCGGCGGTCGTTTACTGTTCAGGACCGATAGCGGCTTACAGACGATAACCTGCAAACGAACAAGACGAACAATAAGGCAAACGGATCGATGAAATTTACCGGCACCAAGGACTATGTCGCCACCGACGACCTCAAGGTCGCCGTCAACGCCTCGATCGTGCTCGAGCGCCCGCTGCTGATCAAGGGCGAACCCGGCACCGGCAAGACCGTGCTGGCGGAGGAGGTTTCAAAGGCGCTCGGCGCGCCGCTTCTGACCTGGCACATCAAGTCGACCACCAAGGCGCAGCAGGGCCTCTACGAATACGACGCGGTATCGCGGCTGCGCGACAGCCAGCTCGGCGACAGCAGGGTTTCCGACATCTCGAACTACATCAAGCGCGGCAAATTGTGGGAGGCCTTCACCCACGACAAGCGCCCGGTGCTGCTGATCGACGAGATCGACAAGGCCGACATCGAATTTCCGAACGACCTGCTGCTCGAACTCGATCGCATGGAGTTCTTCGTCTACGAGACCGGCGAGAACATCAAGGCGAGCCTGCGCCCGATCGTGATGATCACGTCCAACAACGAGAAGGAACTGCCGGACGCGTTCCTGCGCCGCTGCTTCTTCCACTACATCAAGTTCCCCGACGCCGACACCATGAGCCGGATCGTCGACGTGCACTTCCCCAACATCAAGAAGCGGCTGGTGGAGGAAGCGCTGCGCATCTTCTTCGAAGTGCGTGAAGTGCCGGGCCTGAAGAAGAAGCCGTCGACGTCGGAGTTGCTCGACTGGCTCAAGCTTTTGTTGAACGAAGACATCACCCCGGAAATGCTCAGGGAGCGCGACCCGCGCAAGCTGATCCCGCCGCTGCACGGGGCGCTGCTCAAGAACGAACAGGACGTCCACCTGTTCGAACGGCTGGCGTTCCTCTCCAGGCGCGAAGTATAATTCGCTAACGATCGACGGCGCCAGAACCTAAGGTTCTGGCGTTTTGCTTATCAACGATAACAAATCAAAAAGATCAGGGCAGATGAACGTTCAAACGCAGATCGACAAGACTTCACCCGGGGCCACCGAGCATTTCGACGTTCTGATCGCGGGAGCCGGCATCTCCGGCGTCGGCGCGGCCTATCACCTGACCACGCAATGCACGGGAACGAGCTTCGTGGCGCTGGAAGCCCAGAAAACCTTTGGCGGCACCTGGAGCACCCACCGCTATCCCGGCATCCGCTCCGACAGCGACCTGCACACTTTCGGCTATCGCTTCAAGCCGTGGACGTCGGCACCGATCGCGAGCGCCGCGGAAATCCTCAAATACATGGGCGAAGTGATCGAGGAGAACGATCTCGCCCGTCATATCCGCTACCAGCACACCATTACCTCGGCGAAATGGTCGAGCGAGGAAAACCTCTGGACCATCGAGGCCACGCGCACCGACACCGGCGAGAAGCTGCGCTTCACCACAAACTTCTTCTGGATGTGCCAGGGCTACTATCGCCACACCGAGGGCTATACGCCCGAGTGGCAGGACATGGCCAAGTTCAAGGGCCGGATCGTCCACCCGCAGAAATGGCCTGATGATCTAGACTACAAGAACAAGCGCGTGGTGGTGATCGGCTCGGGTGCGACGGCGGCGACGCTGATCCCGGCGATGGCCAAGGATTGCGCGCATGTCACCATGCTGCAGCGCTCGCCGACGTATTTCCGAACCGGGCGTAACGCGATCGAGATCGCAGAGGAATTGCGCAAGCTGCAGGTCGATGAGACGTGGATCCACGAGATCACGCGGCGCAAAATCCTGTTCGACCAGGACGCCTTCACCAAGAAGACATTTGCGGAGCCGGAAGCGGCGAAGAAGGATCTTCTGTCAGCCGTTGAAGCCTATCTCGGCAAGGACTACGACATCGCGACGCACTTCACGCCAAAATACCGGCCGTGGCGGCAGCGCATCGCGTTCATCCCTGACGGCGATCTGTTCCAGGGCATCAAGTCCGGCAAGGCCTCCGTCGTCACCGACGAGATAGACCGCTTCACCGAGAAAGGCATCCTGCTGAAGTCCGGCAAGGAACTGGAAGCCGACATCATCGTCACCGCAACCGGCTTCAACCTCTGCGCCACCGGCGATATCGACTTCGCGATCGACGGCAAGCCGCTCGATTTCGCCGACACCGTGACCTATCGCGGCATGATGTTCACCGGCGTGCCGAACCTCGTCTGGGTGTTCGGCTATTTCCGCGCCAGCTGGACGCTGCGCGTCGACCTGGTGGCCGACTTCGTCTGTCGCCTGCTCACGCATATGAAGGAAACGGGCGTGAAGAAGGTGACGCCGCAGCTTCGTCCCGAAGACCACAACATGCCGCTGCTGCCGTGGATCGATCCGGAAAACTTCAACCCCGGCTACATGATGCGCGGCATGCATTTGCTGCCCAAGCGCGGCGAAAAGCCGGAATGGCAGCACAACCAGGACTACTGGGCCGAAAAGGACGAATTTCCGAACATCGATCTGAAGGACAAGGCATTCGTTTACGGCTGACGCCGGGTCGCATTGCCATGGCAATTCAACCGCCCCCGTTTGGGGGCGGTTTTTTAATACCGCCTATTACAGTACAAATCAATTTCTGTATACCGTTCCGGCAATTTCAGGCCTTTTACGCTCGACAAACTGTATTTCTGTATACATACTGTGCGCCAAACCACGCTTTTGGAGCATCAGACATGCCCGCGTCCTTCCCGCTTAATGCCTGGTACGCCGCTGCCTGGGATGCCGATCTCAAGCACGCGCTGTTTCCGCGCACGGTCTGCGGCAAGCATGTCGTGATGTACCGCCAGTCCAACGGTCAGGTGTGTGCGCTCGAGGATGCCTGCTGGCACCGGCTGGTGCCGCTGTCGAAGGGACGGCTCGACGGCGACACCGTCGTCTGCGGCTATCACGGGCTTAAATTCAACGCGCAGGGCCGCTGCACCTACATGCCCTCGCAGGACACCATCAACCCCTCGGCCTGTGTCCGTTCCTATCCCGTGGTCGAACGGCACCGCTTCATCTGGCTGTGGATGGGTGATCCGGCGCTGGCCGACCCTGCGCTGGTGCCGGACATGCACTGGAACGACGATCCGGCCTGGGCCGGCGACGGCAAGACCATTCATGTGAAGTGCGACTACCGCCTCGTGGTCGACAACCTGATGGACCTGACCCACGAGACCTTCGTGCATGGCTCCAGCATCGGCAATGACCACGTCGCCGAAGCCCCGTTCGCCGTCACCCATGGCGACAGGACCGTCACCGTGACGCGCTGGATGAAGGGCATCGACGCCCCGCCGTTCTGGGCCGCACAGTTAGGCAAGCCCGGCCCGGTCGACCGTTGGCAGATCATCCATTTCCAGGCGCCCGGCACCGTCAACATCGACGTCGGCGTGGCGCCCACCGGCACCGGCGCGCCGGACGGCGACCGATCGCAGGGCGTCAACGGCTTCGTGCTCAACACCATGACGCCGGAGACCGAAACCAGCTGTCACTATTTCTGGGCGTTCGTCCGCAATTACCGGACATCAGAGCAGAGGCTGACCACCGAAATCCGCGAAGGCGTTGCCGGCATCTTCCGCGAGGACGAAATCATCCTGGAAGCGCAGCAGCGCGCGATGAACGAAAATCCGGACCGCACCTTCTACAACCTCAACATCGATGCCGGCGCGATGTGGGCGCGGCGCGTGATCGACCGCATGGTCGCGCGCGAAACCAGATCACAGACCGTTCAGGCCGCGGAGTAAGACCATGAGCGAACGCGAAGCCGAGCGCTCCGTCTCGCAAACCGTGCGCGCGCAACTCGCGCTGCGCGACATGATCCTGTCCGGGCGGCTGCGCCCGGGCGAGCGCATCAGCGAACTGCAGGCGGTCGATATCACGGGCGTGTCGCGGACCCCGGTGCGGCTGGCGCTGGTGCGGCTGGAGGATGAAGGGCTGTTGCAGGCAATCCCCTCCGGCGGCTTCATGGTGAAGGCGTTCACCGAACGCGACATTCTCGACTCGATCGAATTGCGCGGCACGCTTGAAGGCCTCGCCGCCCGCTTTGCGGCCGAACGCGGCGTCAGCGCGCGCAGCCTCGAGCCGTTGAAGGAATGCCTGGGCGATCTCGACCAGTTGGTGCGGCAGGATCCGATTTCGGTCGAAGCCTTTTCCGCCTACGTGACCATGAACGCGCGCTTCCACGCCCTGCTCAATGAACTCTCGGCCAGCGCGCCGCTGATCCGCGAAATCGATCGCGTCTCGGCGCTGCCGTTCGCATCCCCCTCCGCATTCGTGATGGCGCAGTCGGCGTTGCCGGAAGCACATCAGATCCTGCTGCTCGGGCAGGACCATCACCGCATCGTGGTCGACGCCATCGAGAACCGCGAAGGCGCGCGGGCCGAGGCCGTCATGCGAGAGCATTCGCGGCTCGCCGCGCGCAACCTGCGGCTGGCCATCCGCAACCGCACGCATCTCGAACTGATGCCGGCGCTCGCCCTTTTGAAATCGTCCGTCGAATAGAGGCCACCATGCGTTTTGCCGAGCAATGGAGCTGGTGCGCCGTCGAAACCGTTCGCGACGTGACGCCCACGATCCGCGAATTCAGACTGCGCCCCGAGAACGGCCGCGTGCTGCCCTACCCGGCCGGCAGCCATGTCGGCGTCACCGTGCTGATCGACGGACAGCCCGCGCGCCGCGCCTATTCGCTGGTCGAAAATGGCGATGCCAATACCTATCGCATCGCGGTGCGTCTGGCGCCGGACAGCCGTGGCGGCTCGCGCGGCATGTGGAACTTGCGAGCCGGCGCGCGGATCGAGATTTCAAATCCAGCTTCCCTGCTAGAAATCGACTGGACGCGGAAGAATTATTGCCTGATCGCGGGCGGCATCGGGATCACGCCGATCACCGGCATCGCGGCCGCCCTGCGGCGACGGGATATCGACGCGGCCCTGCACTACGCCGTGAAATCCCGCGGCGATGCCGCCTTCCTCGACGAACTCACGGCATTGCTCGGGGATCGTCTGACTGTGCACGCCTCCGACGAAGGCACCCGCCTCGACCTCGAAGCCACGTTCCGCGCGCTGCCGCACGACGCCATCGCCATCATGTGCGGACCGATGCGGATGCTGGAGGCGGCGCGGCGCGCCTGGAACGATCTGGGCCGCGCGCCCGCCGATCTGCGCTACGAGACTTTCGGCTCCAGCGGCCTGAAGCCGACGGCGGAATTCCGCGTGCGGCTGAGGGGCACCGACGCCGAACTCGTCGTGTCCCGGAACAGCTCGATGCTGGATGCCCTGAACGGCGCCGGCTTCGAGGTGATCTCGGACTGCCAGCGCGGCGAATGCGGCGTCTGCGCCGTCGATGTCGTCGCCGTCGAGGGCGAGATCGACCATCGCGACGTGTTCTTCAGCGACCAGCAGAAGCACGACAATCGCAAGATCTGCCCCTGCGTGTCGCGCGCGATCGGCGTGGTGACGATCGATACGCTGTATCGGCCGGAAGCGTCGCTTCGTTAGCGAACTTCGTCGGCATGTCGCGTTGACGATGCCCCGAGCGCGCCGCATTTGGCGCTGTTGGTCCGATTACCTTGCTTCGCTAGGCATTTGACCTTCACGGGCGCAGTATCCATATGGAGGCAGAAGAATCGGATGACGCCTGCCGCTTCGGACAAGCCGCGACCGGGTATCCCCGGGCGGCATCATTCACGCAAATGGCTTCGTTCGGGAGTCCCATGCCACCACTGTCCATTCTCGATCTTGTCCGCGTTACCGAAGACACCGATGCCCGCGGCGCCCTGGACAACGCCCGCGATGTTGCTGTTCATGCCGAAGCCTGGGGCTATCGCCGCATCTGGGTGGCGGAGCATCACAACATGCCGGGCATCGCCAGCGCCGCGACGTCGGTCGTTATCGGCCATATCGCAGCCGGAACGAAAACCATCCGCGTCGGCGCGGGCGGCATCATGCTTCCCAACCATGCACCCTACGTCATCGCCGAGCAGTTCGGGACGCTCGCCCGGCTGTTTCCAGGCCGCATCGACCTTGGGCTTGGCCGCGCGCCCGGAACTGACCAGCTTACACTGCGCGCTTTGCGTCGCACGCCCGAGTCCGCCGAAAACTTCCCTCAGGACGTTCTCGAGGTGCAGGCCTTCCTGGCGCCGGCCGGACCCAATCAGCGGATTCGGGCCGTCCCGGCGGCAGGAACGGAAGTGCCGTTGTGGATTCTGGGATCGAGCAACTTTGGCGCGATGCTGGCGGCCGAACTCGGGCTTCCCTATGCCTTCGCCTCGCATTTCGCGCCGGAATTACTGATTCCTGCGCTGCAGATCTACCGCAGCCGCTTCAAGCCTTCCGAGCAGCTCGAGCGTCCCTACGCGATGGTGGGCGTCAACATCATCGCCGCCGGCAGCGATGATGAGGCGCGCCGGCTGGCGACGACGCAGCAGATGTCATTCACGAACATTTTCCGCGGCGCGCGCGGCCTGAGCCAGCCGCCGATCGACGACATTGAGAGCTACTGGTCGCCCGCAGAAAAGAGGCAGGCGATGGGCATGCTGGCGCGCTCCATCGTCGGCTCACCGGACACGGTTCGTGCGGGCATCGATGCGCTTATTGCGGAAACAGGCGCCGACGAGCTTATGATCGTGTCCGATGTTTACGATCACGCAAAGCGGCTACGCTCCTTCGAACTGATCGCCGGCGTCGCAGGGATCGCCGACTAATCTACTCGGTTCACGGCGCATGACGTTCAAGTTCGTTGGCGCAAGCTTTGCGCGTTGCGCCGGAAGCAGACATTGAGCAGCAGTCGAACGCGCGGCGCTGTTGCGTCAACGAGCTTGTCTCCAGATGAAGAGCGTGAAGTTCGACCAACACATCGACCGTCCCGCTTGGTCATCGGTAGATGCTTACTCCTTCAGCCATGGCCAATAGATTCTTTTAAGTCATGCTGCTGACGCAATCTCTGTCTTAGTCGATGAGAACTAAGAGCACCTGTGCGAGGGCCACACTGGTTCCCACAACGGTTCCACTGCCAAAGATTGGCACGGTCCGAAAAAAAATAGGCGCGAGTTCGTCAACGCTTTCGCGTTCGATTGGCCATTTTTTCGGAATCGGGAACCGAGCGTTCTAGAAAATCAATCAAGGAGTTATGATGTTGTTTCGCTCACGCGCCGCAATTTGCGGCGCCGCATTTACGCTTGCGTGCTCTGTTACCGCTGCGCGAAGTCAAACCGTTGCTGTTCATTCAAGTGCCGTCGTCGATGAAGCTTCCGGGGATGCGATCGTTGGCGCTGCATCCACATACAATCCATTCCGGCCCGGATGGCGCGAGGGTGGCCCGAACACAGCCTCCGGCGAGCGCTATGAACCCTCTATCTGGGCGGCTGCCATCAAGACAAGCTTGCGCCATAAATTTGGCGGGGTCCGATATGGCGCGCGGCCGAAGTTTGCCCTGGTCGAAGCCGTGGGCAAAAAGATCATCGTCAAGATAAATGACGTAGGGCCACTAACGCCTGGCCGCATCATTGACCTCAATGAGCGGGCGATGCGCTATTTCGATCCGACCCTGCAGCTCGGGGTGATTTATAGCGTAATAGTCAGGCCGCTTTTCGGCGACTATTGGATCCCCGGCCCGGTTGGCTGAACACCGCACGTGTAAGAGCATGAACCGCCGCTGCGCGGTCTTCCACGCGACGGCTTGATCAGCCGCAATTCCAGACCGGCCCGATCGGTGTCCGCGTCCAGCACGGGCCGAAGCTGCCGCCATTATAGCGGCCGCCGTAAAGGCCGGGCCGCCCGAAATAGTGCCAGTCGCCGTCGTACCCGTAATATTGCGGGACCGGATCGATATACCAGGGGCGCCGGTTGCGGCGCGCCATGCGCGAAGAGGCGATTCAAATCTGGGTGCACGGTGCAGCGCTGCTGATTCTGTTCGCTTGCGAAACGACCGCGTTGCGCCGACTGGCGCACCTCAACTCACGTATCCCGTACCGACCTCATCACGACCTAAACCTGCTCGGGAAACCTGACCGCCTCCGGCGCGGTCTTGCCGCGGATCATGTCGGAGGCCTTGTCGGCGATCATCAGCGTCGAGGCGTTGAGGTTGGCCGAGATCATCCGCGGCATGATCGAGGCGTCGACCACGCGCAGGCCCTGCAGGCCGTGCACGCGCAACTGATCGTCGACCACGGCCCATTTGGCGTCCGCCGGTCCCATGCGGCAGGTGCAGCCGGGGTGGAACGTGGTGGTGCCGCGCTCGGTGGCGGCGGCCAAAAATTCGTCGTCGCTCTGCACCTTCGGGCCCGGGTAGTCCTCATAGGCATAATAAGGTGCGAGCGGCTTCGACGCGAGCAGCCGGCGCGCCAGCTTCATGCCGGCGACGACGACGCGGCGGTCGATTTCTTCGACCAGGTAGTTGGTCTGGATGATCGGCTGCGTGAACGGATCGGCGGAGCGGATGCGGACATAGCCGCGGCTTTCGGGACGCTGCTGCCAGGAGGCCACCGTCATGCCCGGCTCGTCCTCGAGCTGGCCCTGCACGCCTTCCTTGTAGCTCGCCGGCGTGAAGGTGAGCTGCAAATCGGAGCTTTCGGTAGTTTCTCCGGAATGCCAGAAGCAATAGACCATGGTCGGCGACAGCGACAGCAGGCCGCGCCGCGTCGTCGCCCATTTCAGCGCCTCGACCCACAGGCTGACGCCGCGGCGGAGTTCATTGATGGTCCTGATGTTCTTGACGCGCGCGACCGAACGCGGCGCGTAGTGGTCCTGCAGCCCCTCACCCACGCCCGGCAGCGCGTGGCGGACCTCAATGCCGTGCGATTGCAGCAAGTCCGGCGAGCCGACGCCGGACAGTTGCAGCACCTGCGGTGAATTGTAAGCGCCGCCGGACAGGATGACTTCCTTGGCAGCGCGCACTTCGACCGGCGTGCCGCCCTTGCCGCCTTTGAGGTAGCGCACGCCGACGGCGCGCTTGCCCTCGAAGATGATGTTGGTGACGTGCGCGTGCGTGCGTACGTCGACATTGCCGCGCTTGCGCGCCGGATGCAGGAACGCTTTCGCCGCGCTCATGCGCAGGCCGCCCTCGATGGTGCGCTGGCAGTAGGACACGCCTTCCTGGATCGCGCCGTTGTAGTCGGGGTTGCGCGGAATGCCGAGGCTGACGGCGCCTTCCATGAAGGCCTCGCACAGCGGATCGTTCCAATCCATCGTCGTGACGGTGAGATTGCCGTCGCGGCCACGAAATGTCTCGTCGCCCTCGCCGACCCGACGCTCCATCCGCTTGAAATAGGGTAGGATGTCCGGATAGCCCCAGCCGCGATTGCCCATCTGCGCCCAGGTGTCGAAATCCTGGCGCTGGCCGCGATTATAGATATGACCGTTGATCGAGGACGAGCCGCCGAGCGTCTTGCCGCGCGGCGCGTAGATGCTTCGCCCGCCAGTCCACGGCCCCGGCTCCTGCTGATAGGCCCAGTTGACGCTCTTCATGTGGAACGTCTTGATGAAGCCAGCCGGCAGATGGATGTAGGGATGCCAGTCCTTGCCGCCCGCTTCGAGCACGCAAATGCGGGTGGAGAGGTCTTCGCCGAGCCGGTTGGCGAGCACGCTGCCTGCGGAGCCCGCGCCGATAATTACATAATCGAACGTTTCCATCGTCTCGCTTCTGCCGCCGCGTGGTTATCGCGGCTTGTCGTTGAGTTGAAAATTGAGGTGCGCCTTCACCGTCGGCCATTCGCTGGCGATGATGCTGTAAACCACGGTATCGCGCAACGTGCCGTTGGGTGCGATCTGGTGGCTTCTCAGAATACCGTCCTGCTTGGCGCCCAGACGCTCGATGCCGCGCCGGCTCTGGTGGTTGAAGAAATGCGTGCGGAACTCCACCGCAATGCAGTTCAGCTTCTCGAAGGCGTGCGCCAGCAGCAGCAATTTGCACTGCGTGTTGAGCGCGCTGCGCTGCACGCGCCTGGCGTACCAGGTGGAGCCGATCTCGACGCGGCGGTTGCCGGCATCGACATTCATATAGGTAGTCATGCCGGCGACCTTGCCGTCTGCGTCGAACACCGTGAACGGCAGCATCGCGCCTGACGCGAACAGGCCGAGCCGGCGGTCGATCTCGGCTTTCATGTTTTCGGCGGTGGGGATGAAGGTGTACCAGAGCTTCCACAACTCGCCGTCGCTGACGGCTTCCACCAGCCCGGCGGTGTGATCGTGAGACAACGGCTCCAGCCGCGCATGCGCGCCCTGCAGGGTCACCGGTTCGAGAAAGGGCATTTAGCACACTCCGCTGGCGAGACCGTCATTGCGAGCGAAGCAATCCATCCATCTCGTGTGATGACATGGATTGTTTCGCTGCGCTCGCAATGACGTGATCAGTCTATTTGTTCAGGAAATTAAGCGCTAGTCCGGGCCTCGACCAGTCCATTGCGATCAGCTCGCCCTTGCCTGACAGCGTGATGTACGCCGTCTTCAGTTCAGGACCGCCGAACGCGATATTGGTGGTGACGCGGTCGCCGGTCGGCACCTGCTCGACCAGAGTGCCGTCGGGCGCGATCACCGAGATGCAGCCCGAGATCAGCGTTGCGACGCAGACATTGCCACCCGCCTCCACCGCCATCGAATCGAACATCTGGTAGCCGCCAAGCCCTGCGATCGGCTTGCCGCGCTCGCCACGATAGATCACGTCGCGCGGCTTGATGGTGCCCGGCTCGGAGATTTCATAGGCCCACAGCCGCGCCGTCGGGGTCTCCGCGATGTAGACCGTCTTCTCGTCCGGCGACAAGCCGATGCCGTTAGCGGGCAGCACGCCGTGCACGGCTTCAACGATCTCCGTCATGCCGGGCTTGAGATAGTAGAACGCGCCGACATCCATCTCGCGGGCGCGGCGCTTGCCGAGGTCGGAAAACCAGAGCCCGCCATGCCTGTCGAACACCAGGTCGTTCGGCCCGCGCAGCTTGTGTTCACCGCAGCGGTCGACGACGGTCTCGATCTTGCCGCTCTGCAGATCGACGCGCTGGATCGAGCCGCCCTGATAGTCGTCGGGCTGCGGCCCCGGCATGATCATTTTGCCGGTGGGGATCCAGCTGAAGCCGCCATTGTTGCAGATGTACATCTTGCCGTCGGGGCCCAGCGCCGCGCCGTTGGGACCGCCGGGAATCTGCGCGACGACCTCTTTTCGCCCGTCGGGAAAGACCCGCGTCAACCGCTTGCCGCGGATTTCAACCAGCACCACGGAGCCGTCGGGCATGACCACCGGGCCTTCCGGAAACTCCAGATCGGTGGCAAGAACGCGGATATCGGCCATGACTCCTCCCGGCTTTTTTGGCTGCAGGCGGGTTTACAAGCCTGTTTCCCACGCGCAACGTTTTGGTTACGGGCTGTTATGGCAAACAGGATCAAGCTTGCCAACCCGAAGACATGCGCAACAGGTATTACCGGGGCGGGGCGGGCGGCAGCGTCTCTCGGTCTACTCGTACAAATACCCGACCGGCTTGCCTTCGTTGCGCAACGGACGAACGTCCGTCCGCGTAATGATCTGACCGGCCAGGCCATCGATTTCGTCGCGCTGCGTCGGCGTCCAGCTGCGAAGGTTCTCGATGCCCTTCAGCAAGCCCAGCCGGAGGATCTGGGTATTTTCGCTTAAGCCCACCAGATTGATCGTGTCCTTGCCCGCCGTGACCGTATCGCCGGTCGCCAGTTCAAAGTTTTCTCCCGCGCTGTTGGTGAATTCGGCCGAGCCGCGAATGACGCGATAGATGACCACCTCGCCTTTCCCGAGAAAGGCGGGGTCGGCGGCTACAGAAGCACTCTTGGGTAACAGCGACTGGCCGCGCGGGTCGGTCGCGATGATATGTCCGGTCGTAAGGCGGCCGCTCGGAACCTCGATCCCGATATCGCGCACATAAACCGGCCCTGCGGATTTGATCGGCGAGCCTGCCGGAAGCGGTCGGTACAGCGCTTCCAGCTCCAGCGGATCCTGCAGCCAGAAACAGGCATCGGCCGGACGGTCATGCAGCGCATGGCTCCAGGCAACGCGCGGCGTTTCCTCTTCGTTGATGTGGTCGTGATCGACCACCGTCGGATTGGGGAAGGTCGTGGGATCGGTGATGAAGGCCTCGAGAAATTTTCCGGAATAGCCCATCGACATCGGGTCCGGCACCACGGTCTGCGGCGTCTTCAGGTTTTCTTCGGTCGACAATCCCGCCCAGGTGTAAAACAGCTGCCGATGCACGATCGCGCTCTGCAGCATCACAGAACCGGGACCGACGTAGTAGAACCGGCCATCGTAATCGAAGGTGAACACGCCCGACGTAACCAGCACGAGTTGGTAGCCGCCGGGCGGAAGGTGCAGATGGAAATCGGTCGGGCCGGTATCAGAACGGTAGATCGGCAGATTTGTCGAGACTTCGTGGAGCAGGAAGGTTTCGTTGTTGGCATGAAAGCCTTCGTTGGCGCGATTGTAGAGCGCCTGCGGCCGATAGGTCGGTTCGTGCAAGGCATCGCGATCGCGATCGATCGCCACGAAATTGCTGGTGTTCAGGCGGAGGGGATCGCCGTTCGGGCGCGTAAGGCCAGGCCATTTGAGATCAACCGCGGCATGTATGTTCATGGCACCCTCCAATCCCTGAAGTTCAGCGAGACCTGAGGCCTATTCAATGTGCTGCAGGGCGCTCGGAATCGCCGATCGGTCCTAATGGACTTATGCTGCAATGCGAATTCCGGGCCAGTCCCCGCCGTGCCTCGCACCGGCTTTCCAGACGACGCGTCGGCGCCAGCCGATAAAAAAGGGCTAGGCTATACAGGATGTTAGACAACGGCCAAGCGGGGTTGCCTTATCTCTCATCAGCAAGGCCGCCTCTCAGAAGAGGGCTGTCTTGCGCAAATTCTTGGCAAGCATAGCCAGGAAAAGCGCAGGCGACTCGTGGCCGGCGTGTCGCCACCAGCCCCCTACTCCCTCACGGGTATCCAGATCTCGAGCCCACCGTTACCGGTGGCCGGATCGAATTTCTCGTCGTAGCGCTCGAAGGACGGCCCATCCGCCGCCTTCATGCCCGATGCCGGCAGCCAGTGATTCCAGATCGTGTTGACGGTGCGGCGGATGGTCGAGATGTGCTCGGCGTGGGTGAAGACTGCGTATGTCTGCTCGGGAATCCGCACGCGGGCGAACTCGCGCGGCAGATCCGAGAAGTCGGCGACCTCGATGCCGGCGATGTAATCGAAATTGCCGGCATCGTCGCCGTTGCAGCAGACGCCATAGGCAACCTTGCCGATCCGTGCCGGGATGTGATCGACGGTCTGGTGAAACTGGTGCCACAGGTTCGGAATGCCGGCGCCGCCGTTTTCATGGGTGCAGCGTTCGACGATCCCTGAGACCAGAAACGACTTGCCGGTTTCGAAGCGCGGGAGTTTCAGGTTTTCGAGCAGGGTCGAATCCATGACGATAGGCTCCTGAAGCTTGAGAAGATCGAGGCACGTTGCAGCGCGAACGGCTTCGGGCGTGACGCCGAAATGATCGCGGAACGCGCGGGTGAACGCTTCGTGAGAGCTATAGTCGGCCTCGAGCGCGAGGCTCAGAATATCGGGTGCGCCGGCCGCCAACGCCTGCGCGGCCCTGGTCAGGCGGCGAGCGCGAACGTAGCGCATCACCGAGAAGCCGGTCGCGGTGGCGAACGCCCGTACCAGATGGAAGCGCGAGACGCCGGCCACGCCGGCGACATCATCCAGCGTCAGCGGTTCGGCGAGGTGGCTTTCGATGTACCAGAGCGCTTTCTGGGCCGGATTCATGACTGATAGCCTTCGTGCAAAGCAACCGCATCATGCACCATGCGGCACGCTTCATTTGACAATCCTTGCTCTGCGCTTCAGCCGCTGACAATGTATCCGCAAAATAATGGGAGGAACCATGCTGATCACGGATGTCCGGGCCCACCATATCCGCATTCCCTACGACGCCGGTGTCGCGAGTTTCAGGCAGGGCGCGTCATCCATCGCGGCGCTGGAAATCATCATGGTCGAGGTTTCCACCGATGCCGGCATCACCGGCTGGGGCGATGCGTTCGCCTATGTCTGCACGCAGACTACCCGCACCGCGGTGGAGGAAATGATCGCCCCGCAGGCGAAGGGCCTGGGAGTGCCCGACGCGGCCAGCATTCCCGCTTTCATGGAACAGATCCAGCGCAACCTGCATCTGTTCGGGCGCTATGGCGTTACCATGTACGCAATTTCAGCGCTCGATATCGCATTGTGGGACATTGCCGCGAAGACCAGGGGCGTGCCGCTGCACCGGCTGCTCGGCACAGCGAAACGCGCGAAGGTTCCCGCCTATGCGAGCCTGCTGCGGATCGGCAATCCCGATCTGATTGCGCGCGAATGCGAAACGGCGGTCCGGCTGGGCTACAAGGCCATCAAGCTGCACGAGACCACAGCGCCCGCGGTGTTCGCTGCACGCAAGGCGATCGGCCGCGACATTCCGTTGATGGTCGACATGAACTGTCCGCTGACCGGCGAGGAGGCGATCGCCTTCGCGCATTCCTGCCGCGACGCCGCACCCCTGTTCCTCGAAGAACCCGTGTGGCCGCCGGAGGATTTTGCTACCCTCGCCGAGGTGCGGAGCAAAGGCGGGCTCAACGTGGCGGCCGGCGAGAATGCCTGCACGGTGCATCAGTTCAGGCAGATGATGGAGGCCGGCGCGGTAAGCCACGCGCAGCCTTCCGTGATCAAGGTCGGCGGCATCAGCGAATATCTCGCGGTGGCCGCACTGGCCGATGAACTCGGCGTCCGGCTCGCGCCGCATTCGCCCTATTTCGGGCCGGGCCTGCTGGCGACGCTGCACCTGCTGTCGCTGCGCGACGACGCAAGCTTCGTCGAGATGTTCTACATGAAGCGCGCCGGATGCCTGTGGCACGGCCGCGTCGATGTCGACGGCAATGGCGACATCGAGGTGCCGCAGGGACCGGGGATCGGCTATGAGCCGGATCTCGACGTGATGGAGCAGTTCCGCGTATCGTAATCCCTTCGAAAGACGCTGCTACTTCGCGCCCTCCTTGGCCGGCGCGGCATCCTTGGCGGCCGGCGGAGCCTCCTTGGCCGCCGCGGGTGTTGCGGGCTTCTTTGCGTCTTCTGCCGCCTTCTGCGCCGCCTGCAGCTCGACGACAATTTTCTGCATGCCGATCACCGCGCCCTTCAGCGCCTCGATCTGGCGGTTGGCGGCATCCAGCTTCTGCTGATGATCGGACGTCAGCTTGTTGATCGTCTTCTGCAGGAAGTCGACATTGCTCTGCAGGCAGGACGTGCGCCGCTCCATGGTCTTCTCGACAGTGCAGATCTCGATGCCCGGTACGTCCTGCGCGTGAAGCGTGCCCGGCCATGCTGTCGTCAGCAACGCGAAAGCGGCGAAGGCGATCCTGTTCATCGGAGCGATCATCAAAAATCCTCGTTTCAGAAACATTCGGCGCGCAGGACATCCATCACGGCAATTTGCACGACGCAAAGTCCCCACCCCAGTGATACCATACTGATACCTCATTCAGGCGTTGTGCTTCATCCCGTTAATCATGGGATGGATTTCGCCGCGAACTTTTAGCCGGTGCATGCCGGCCGCGGCAGTGGAGATTGATGGTTATGGCAACGCGTGAAAAACGGCTGGCTCAATTCGACGGGTGTGGGGACCCGCCGCCGAACCAGCCCGTGGAGGTTCTTTGCGAGGATCACAGCGGGACCTATCAACTGCCTTTCGCCTGCCGCTGGATCGACGGCCATTGGCGCAACGACAGGACCGGCGGCATGGTCGAGGCCACGGTGGTTGGCTGGCGCTTGCCGCGCTCCAGCGCGATGTGAATTCGCCCTAGACCGGCTGCGCCTGTGCCAGAATGCGACGCAATGGCGCGCGATGTTTACCTTCGGAACGGCGACGGAACGAATCGCGCCCGAATCACTGATTTGACGTCGTACGCCGTTGTTCACGGCTAGATGTCGTCCGCAAATTGAAGCGGCGCACCACATCCAGAACGAACACAATCGGCCGCAGCCAGCGGCCGACGACAAAGGTTAATTCCTCGGGAGAGGACATGGCGTTCGACGTCATGGCGTCGTTGGCAAATCTTGTCGATAGCTGCGGACGCCGACGATCAGAAATCTGCCGGACCGCCGATCGCGAGAAATTTTGGGCAGCGTCGCGCTAGCAGCTGAATGTCGCAAAGGCGAAATCCGCGCCGCGCGCGCGACGGCTGCGATGCGCCGAACCGCCCTGTCGCAGGCCGGATCGGCATGCAGGATGCGGGAAAAATCGGAAGACGATCGCCAAGACGGCGGCCAATGCTGCTCTCGGCCAGCATCGGCCCGGGCAAGCCTGCCCGTTGCCTCAGCCTCTCGGGCAGGCAAGGTCGCGCCAGGCCTGCCTAATATTCGACCTCGAGCTCTTCGATGTCGGCGGGCTCGGCCTTGGCGGCCTCGACCCATTCCTGCATCTCGGGCATCGACATGATGGTGCTGGCGTAGGCCGCCAGCCCGGGTTCGAGTTTCACGTCATAGGTCACGAACCGGGTGACGACGGGCGCGTACATCGCGTCCGCCACGGAGCGCTCGCCGAACAGGAACGGGCCCCCGGATTCCGCAAGGCATTCGCGCCAGATGGTGCAGACCCGGTCAATATCGGCCTGCGCGCGCGACCAGATCTTGAAGCCGGGGAAATGGCCCTTCAGATTGACCGGCAGCGAGGCGCGCAGCGTGGTGAAGCCGGAATGGATTTCGCCGCAGATCGAGCGGCAGTGCGCGCGCCGGATACGGTCGGCCGGCAGCAGGCCGGCGTCCGGCATCACCTCGTTGAGGTATTCCGCGATCGCCAGCGTGTCCCAGATGGTGGCGCCGTCATGGCGCAGGCACGGCACCAGGATCGACGATGACAGCAGCAGGATTTCCGCCCGCGCCGAGGCGTCGTCGGGTGCGGTGATGACCTCCTCGAATTCAAGTCCTGAGAATTTTGCCAGCAGCCAGCCGCGCAGCGACCAGGACGAATAATTCTTGCTGGAGATGGTCAGTGTGGTCTTTGCCATATGGCCTTCCTTCGTACCCCCAAATGCAGCCGCAAGGCATGGGGCGACCGACCGCACCGCCGCCCAATACCTGTGCGTCGACTATCTACTCAGCAAGCCACGTGCCAGTTTTTCAGGCCGGGAGGCCCCCGCTGGCGTCGATATTGCATGGCACCTGCGGACAGGGGCCGGTGTGTAAGCGATGCCAATGATGTCAATGATGTACCAAGCCTACCAGAACCACATGGACCTGACGTCGCCATGGCGGACCGGGGCCACGGCGGCATTGAAATTTCTCAATCTGGTGCCGCAGGGCGTTTCCGACCGGGCGTTCGGCCGGCTCGCCGCATCGCTCGAACTGATCTCGCGCTCCTCCCTCACCTATCACAGGCCGGCCTACGGCATCGAGCGGGTGATGGTCGGCAATCGGGAACTGGAGGTGACCGAGGAGGTTACCTTCGCCACACCGTTCGGCTCGCTCCTGCACTTCAAGAAGGAGAACGCGCCCGAGCAGCCGCGGATGCTGCTGGTGGCGCCGATGTCCGGCCATTTCGCCACCCTGCTGCGCGGTACCGTGAAGACGCTGCTGCAGGACCACGACGTCTACATCACCGACTGGCATAACCCGCGCGACATTCCGCTCCATGCCGGCCGCTTCGGGCTGGAGGATTACACCGACCATCTGATCACCTTTCTCGACAAGATCGGCCCCCGCGCGCACATGGTGGCGATCTGCCAACCATCGGTCTCGGCGTTGGCAGCGGCTGCCGTGATGTCGGAGGAGAATCACCCTGCTCGCCCGGCCACGCTGACGCTGATGGCCGGCCCGATCGACACCCGGATCCTGCCGACCAAGGTCAACGAATTCGCCAAGAGCAAGCCGATCAGCTGGTTTGAAAAAAACCTGATCAATTACGTACCGGTGCAGTGCAAGGGCGCGTTGCGAAAAGTCTATCCCGGCTTCGTACAGCTCACCGCCTTTGTGTCGATGAACCTCGAGCGACACATCAAGCAGCACATCGACCTCGCCGATCATCTCGCCAAGGGCGAGAAGGAAAAGGCCGAAATCATCAAGACCTTCTACGACGAATATTTTGCCGTGATGGACCTGCCGGCCGAATTCTACATCGAGACCGTGCGCGACGTGTTTCAGGAGCACCTGCTGCCGCAGGGCAAGCTGATGCATCGCGGGAAGCCGGTGAACCCTGCCGCGATCAAGCGCATGGGCCTGATGACGGTGGAAGGCGAAAAGGACGACATCTGCTCGATCGGTCAGACACTGGCGGCGCAGGACCTCTGCACCGGGGTCCGCGCCTATCGCAAGGTACATCACATGCAGGCCGGCGTCGGCCATTACGGCGTGTTCTCGGGGCGGAAGTGGAACAACGAGATCTATCCGCTGCTGCGGGATTTCGTGCATGTGAATGCGTGAGAAGCGTCTAGCCGCCATGTCCTCCGCACGCTAACATCCGCCCAAGGTCGACCATTCAAGAGTTGCCTGGGAGGAATCATCATGCGGCTTTCGGCCTATCTTCGCGCATGTGCGTTCGCGATTCCCAGCGTCATCCTGCTGACGGTCACGGCCGCTGCGGCCGAGGTACGGGTGATGATTTCGGGCGGGCTGGCGGCGGCCTACAAGGCGCTGATTCCCGAATTCGAACGCACGACCGGCCACAAGGTGCTGACCGCCTACGGGCCGTCGATGGGCACGACCGCCAACGCCATTCCGGTGCGGCTCGATCGCGGCGAAGCCGCCGACGTACTGATCATGGTCGGCTATGCGCTCGACGATCTCGTCAATAACGGCAAGGCGATCGCCGACAGCAAGATCGACCTCGTCAAATCGCCGATCGCGGTCGCGGTGAAGTCGGGCACGCCGAAGCCGGACATCTCGACATCAGATGCGCTCAAGCGCGCCCTGCTGGCGGTGAAAACCGTCGCCTATTCCGACAGCGCCAGCGGCGTCTATGTCTCGACCGAGATGTTCGGCAAGCTCGGCATTGCCGACGAGATGAAGAGCAAGGCGCGGAAGATTCCGGCTACCCCCGTCGGCGAGATCGTGGCACGCGGTGACGCCGAGATCGGCTTCCAGCAGATGAGCGAACTGAAGCCGGTGGAGGGCATCGACATCGTCGGTCCGCTGCCGAATGAACTGCAGAAGATCACGGTGTTTTCCGCCGGCATTGCTACCGTCTCGAAGGAACCGGATGCCGGCAAGGCGCTGATCAAGTTTCTCGCCTCGCCCGCGGCCCGCGCGGAGATGGTCAAGAGTGGCCTGGATCCAATTCCGGCGGGCGCAACGAATTAGCTAACGTTTGTATCGTCAGGGAATGACGAAGGGACGGCCCTCGTCTACTTCGCTTGCGTGCGCACCGGCCGATCCTTCAGGCCGTTGTTGTCATAGGCCTTGCGCAACGTGCCGTTGGTGATCGCTTCGTTCAGAAACGTAACCGCGAACGCCAGCGACAGCGGATGATGGGGCGGCACCGCCACTGCCGTCACGGTCTGCTTGAAGGTTTCGTCGAGCACGCGGGTGCCCGGGATCTGCTTTGCCATGGCGTTGAGCTGGTCGCGCGACAGCGCGAACGCGTCGATCTCGCCGGCCTTGAGCAGGCCGAAGATCTCGTCATAGGTCTGGTAGCCCGTGACCTTGGCGTTCTTCAGATGCACCATCGCGCCACGCATCGTCGTCGTGTTGTTGACGGCGGCGACGTTGATGCCCGGCTGATCGAGCGTTGCGAAATTCGTGACCACCGAGCCCGGCTTGACGATGTAGGTCGCGTCCGCGACCTCGTAGATCGGCCCGAATGCCATCCTGCCCTCGCGTTCCGGATCCTTCGGCAGGAAGGTGATGTCCCAGGTGCCCTTCGACGTCGCATCGACGATCTGCCCGGAATTGTTGTGCGCGACATATTCCACGGGGACGCCGAGTTGCGCCGCCATTGCCTTGCCGAGATCGACCGGCACGCCGGCATGACCGGTTTCGGTCCTGGTCGACCAGAACGCGCCGCCGGCCGGGCTGATCGCAATCGCCACCCGCAGCTTGCCGGTCGGCGCGATTTCTTTCTTCAAAGCGTCGGCAGCGGCAGGCGTCATCGTCATGATTGTTAATCCCAAAAATAGGCCGGCCATTCCCGGCAAGGGTTGATTGAACATCGGTTGTTCCTCCCCGCCAGCGAGGGGCTGGCGTTGCGCGCACCCGGCGTGGGGCGTCAGCGCTTCTTTTTCTTTGCAGCGGCCGCGCCTTTGGGCGCCGCCGCAGCCGGTGTTGCCGGCGTGGCCGGATCGGCGGTTTCAAACTTGCCGAAGGCAACGAGCTGGACACGCGCATTGGCGGGCGCGGCCGGGCGGCTGATGTCCTGCAACTGTTCCTCGCCCAGACCAAGGGCCAACAGCCGCTTTGGCGATACCTTGAAGGTATTCACCAGCACATCGCGGATCGAATCCGCACGCCGCTGACTGAGGATCAAATTATGGTCGCGCCGGCCAGCGGATTCGACATGATCGACGATCAGGTAGCGGTAAGGCCGCATTTTCGGGTCGGTCAACGCGTCGGCAATGCTGCCGATCGTCTGGTAGGAAGCCGGCCGGATCAGGGACGAATCCGGGTCGAACACGACGTCGAAACGGAGTTGCGGCAGTTTCGTCAGTTGCGGCGCGATCGGCGGGCGCTTTTGCGGCTGGGCGTCCGCCCTTGCCTTGATGCGGTCGGAGGCCTGCTGCTTCAGGGCAGCCAGGTCGATGTCCGACTCGGCTTCCACGGCGAGTTTCTCGATGATGTCCGCGCTCGACACGGCCGTTTGCGCCCGTGCTGCCGCGATCGGCCAGGCAAGCAGCGCGAGGGCGCCGAGCAAGAGAGCGATGCCGCGCGGCTGATACACCCAGGACATCAGCGATACCCCGCCGCACTGATCGCCTTGTTGCAGTTCGGCGTCGCCTTCTTGGTCGACTCTAAAAGGCATTGCAGGCCCTTGACCGGGTCTTCGCGGACCTCGCCGCACAGATGCTTCAGTTCCCAATTGCAAAGTTTGACCAGCGACGTCCGTGCGGTGATGCGCTGCTGGATAGCACCCAGCGCCGTCGGAAAGTCGGCCTTGCACTTCGCCGACACCACGTCCTGGTTGCGGTTCAGGCACTCCCGCAGCCGGGTCGCATCAAAATTGACGCCACGGCAGTTGTCGTCGATGTCCTTGCCGCAGCTCGCGGCCAGCATGGCGCCGGCCTCCTCGAACTTCATGGACTGCTGTGCCGCTGCCAGCGAGGGCGCCAATATCGCAATTATGAACAGGAAAAGCCGGATTCGGGTCATGTCCGCACCTCACACAAGGAGGGTGGCCGAGGTCAAGTGTTCTGTTTGGGTTCGCGACCATGCGGTCAATCTGCCGCGCCGCAACAATCCGGCCCGTTTCCTCCGATAGGCAATGACCGTTCCGGGAGGGTCCGCAGGACCAGAACCGGAATCAACACGCAATACCTGACGGAGTGACGACAGCATGAGTTCGACAGCCGCGTTCCTGGCCTCCTTTGTTTCGATCCTGATCGGCGCAGCGCTCGGCGTGCTCGTGAAGCGGACCCTGCCGGCTGCACCGCTCGGAACGGGATCCAAGCAGGCGATCCGTTTGGGCGCTGGCTTCCTCTCGACGCTGGCCGCACTCGTGATCGGCCTGATGATCGCTTCGGCGAAAAACACCTATGACAGCCACAACACCAACATCCGGCAGCTTGGCACCCATGCCGTGCTGGTCGACCAGTTGCTAGCCCAGTACGGGTCGGAAGCGAAGGCGGCGCGCACCCTGCTGCGGGACATCATACCATCCGCAACCTCTCGCATCTGGCAGGAAAATGCCTCGGGCAAGGGTGGCGCATCGGCAGTGGTCGTCAGCGATATGGCTGAACGCTTCTACAACGCGGTTGAAGGGCTGAAGCCCGCTAACGCAAAACAGACCTCGCTGAAATCCCGGATCACCCAGCTCTCGGCAGAAATGGGCCGGACGCGGCTATTGGTTTTCACCCAAGGCGACGACGGGATCCCGCTGCCGTTCTTCGTCGTGCTGGTGTTCTGGCTGGTGGTGATCTTCGCAAGCTTCAGCCTGTTCGCGGAACCCAACCTGATCGTGGTGGCGTCAACGCTCGTGCTCGCCCTTTCGGTATCGAGCGCGCTGTTCCTGATCGTCGATCTCAATCAGCCGTTCCAGGGTCTCATGCAAATATCGAACCATCATTTGCATGTGGTGCTGCCGAAGATCGAGTGACGCCATCGCAAGCCTATCCAGACCGTCCGCCGGCCATTATGTTGCGGAACAAAAAGCAGGTCGGGGACGAAATTCTTGATGCGTAAGGCCGGGTTTGATGCGGAATTCGATGTCGTCGTGGTCGGTGGCGGTTCCGCGGGCTGTGTGCTGTCGGCGCGGCTGACGGAAAATCCGAAGGTGTCGCTGTGCGTCATCGAGGCCGGCGGACGCGATCGCAACCCCTGGATCCATATTCCGATGGGCTTTGGAAAGCTGGTCCCGAACCCCAGGATGAACTGGGGTTACGAGACCGAACCCGAGCCGGGTCTTGGCGGGCGAACCGTGATCTGGCCGCGCGGCAAGGTGTTGGGCGGTTCCGGCTCCATCAACGGCCTCGTCTTCCTGCGCGGCGCACCCAGCGATTATGACGAATGGCAGCGTCTCGGCGCACGCGGCTGGAGCTACCGCGACGTGCTGCCCTATTTCAAGCGGATGGAGCACTGCGTCGATGGCGCCAACGATTGGCGCGGCATCGGCGGCCCGATGACGGTGTCGAACATCAAACGCCCCTCGACGACGGCAAGGGCCTTCGTGGAGGCCTGCGAGCGCCTGCAGTACCAGCGCAACCCCGACTTCAACGGCGAGCGCATCGACGGCGTCGGCTTCGCACCGCTCAACGTCCATAACGGCTGGCGCCGCTCGACGGCGGTCGGATATCTCAAGCCGAACCTCAATCGCAAAAACCTTGAGCTGATGACGAAGACCCAGGTCCGCCGCATCCTGCTCGACGGCAACCGCGCCATCGGCGTTGAAGTCGAGCGGGACGGCCGGATCCAGCGCATTGGCGCCCGGCGCGAGCTGGTCATCTCGGGCGGTGCGATCAATTCGCCGGTGCTGCTGCTCGCCTCCGGCATCGGCCCGGCCGCGGAGCTGGCCAACGTCGGCATCGACGTGAAACACGATCTTCCCGGCGTCGGCAAGAACTTGCAGGACCACTATCAATCGAGCTTCACGTTCAAGACCAACGCGACCGATACGCTGAACGAGGCCGTGATGAGCCCGGTCAAGTCGGTCAAGCTCGCCCTCGAATGGCTGCTCCGGGGATCGGGACAGCTCTCGGTCGGCGCGACCGAGGCGACGCTGTTTGCCAAATCAAGTCCCACTGAGCCGGTGCCCGACATCCAGTACCAGTGTCTGAATTTTTCGACCGACAGTTTCAAGACCGGGCTGCATCGCTGGCCGGGATTCACCTTCATCTTCAGCGTCTGCCGGCCGAAGAGCCGGGGCGAGATCACGCTGCGCGACGCGGAAGGGCGCACGCCGCCGCGGATCCGGGCCAATTACCTGACCGACCCCGACGACGTGCGCATTATGGTCGCGGCCTTCCGCATCGCCCGGCAGATCGTCGCGACCGATCCGTTCCGCTCGCTGGTGACCGAACAGATCAGGCCCGCTTCAGACGTTACAAGCGATGAACAGATTGCCGATTACGTCCGGAAATTCGGTTCAACCGTCTATCATCCCTGCGGCACCTGCCGGATGGGCGAGGACGACCGCGCCGTGGTCGACAGCGAACTCCGCGTCCGCGGCATCGACGGCCTGCGCGTGGTCGACGCGTCGGTGATGCCGGCGATGCCCTCGCCGAACATTCACCCGGCGACGATCATGGTCGCGGAGAAAAGCTCCGATATCATTGCAAGATCGCTGGCGGGCTGACGGCCCGCCTGACGATTATTTCGCCTGTGCCGCCGGCACCTTGATCTCCTGCGGCAGGATGATCGCGGCCACGATCACCAAGAGGCACAGCGCGCCGAACGCCTGCAGCATGGTGGCAAAACCGCCCCGCTCGTAGAGCCAGGCCACCAGCCCGACCGAGGCGCCCGCTGCGGTGAAGCCGACGAAATAGCGCAACGAATAGGCGCGCGAGCGCCATTCGTCGGTGGTGTACTTGCCGACCATGGCGTCATTGACAGTGACCTGGCCGAACGCGCCCATCACGATGCCGATGGCGGCGATGATCAGCGGCAGGTTCGACAGCGTCGCCGCAAAATACATGAACGGCGCCAGCACGAACGACAGCGGCAGCATCACCGTCTTCAGCGAATAACGGTCGATCAGCTTGCCGATGGTGTATTGCGTCATCGCGCCGAACACATAGACGCCGGCAGCGATGATCCCGAGCATGGCCGGGCTGCTGGTCAGTCCGGCCAGACGCTCGGCGAATAGCTTTGGCATCGCCACGGTGATGGCGTTGAAGGTGGTGGAGATCGCGATCACCACGATCAGCAAGGCCAGGAACACCCGCCACATGTCCTGCTTGGCGATGCGCGCCTGGGCCGCCGCCTGCCGCGTGCCGGTGCGGTCCTCGTGCACCACCATCAGCGCAAAGGCGACGCCGAGCAGAATCGTGATGATCCCGGGGACGACGAAGGCGGCGCGCCAGCCGAGATACTGCCCGATCACGCCGGTGACCAGCGCCGAGGATGCGACGCCGAGATTGCCCCAGACCCCGTTCAGGCCCATCTCGCGGCCGAGCTTGTCAGCATAAGATACGATCATCGCGGTCCCGACCGGGTGGTAGATCGAGGCGAACAGGCCGATCGCCAGCAGCGCCGCGCCGAGCTGCAGCGGCGTCTGGACGAAGCCGACCGAGATCATCGCCAAGCCGATGCCGAAGAAGAAGATCACCATCATGTGGCGGCGGCTCCAGCGGTCACCGAGCCAGCCTGTGATCAGCGAGCCGGCGCCGAAGGCGACGAAACCGGGGGTGGCGTAAGGCAACAGCTCCGAATAGGCCATGCCGAGCGCCGGCCCCATGATGATGACGGCGGCGGCGAAGATCAGCATCGCATAATGGTCGATGAAATGGGCAGCGTTGACGAAGGTAATCACCCTGGAGTGGCTGTTCATGGTCGATTCCCGAATCCCGCAATTTCCTGAAATCGGTTATACGGGGATGTCCTGACGGGATGTCGCCAATGAATATCGCCGAAAAGCCAATTGCCGCCATCATAGGCCGCCTGACCACGACCGGCGACGGCATCCACATGATCGCCAATACCTACAAGAAGGGCGTCCGGCTCCACACCCACATGCACCGCGAGGCACAGCTGGTCTATGCCGCCCGGGGCACGATGCAGGTGACGACGCCGAAGGGCCGCTGGCTGGTGCCGCCGGACCGCGCCGTCTGGGTGCCCGCGCAGTCGGAGCACGCGATCGACGTGCTGGCCGATATCGACATGCGGACGCTTTATTTCGAGCTCGACTGGCTGCAGCGCGAGGCACGCAGCCACAGCCTGGAGGCGGAATTCGTGGTGCGGGTGTCGCCCCTGCTGCACCAGACCATCCTGGCCCTGTTCGACGATCGCGGCGACCGCGAACGGACCGCGCTGCTGCTGCGGCTGGCGATGATGGAGTTGGACCAGGCAGAGGATTCCACCACCTTCATCCCGCTGCCGCGCGAGCCGCGCTGCCGGCGCGCCGCGGACATCGTGCTGGCCGACCCCACGGCTGACCATGAGATCGACAATCTGGCGAGCGAGGTCGGCACCTCGGTGCGAACGTTGTCGCGGCTGTTCTCGTCGGAAACACAATTGAGCTTCAAGAGCTGGTGCCAGCGCGCCCGAATCGCCGCAGCGATCGAAAAGCTCTCGACCGACGCCGGGGTTTCCGTCAAGCAGCTTGCCTCGAATCTAGGCTACGCCAGCGCGCCCGCGTTTTCCCATGCCTTCCGGCAGGTGACCGGAAAAACGCCGACGGAATTCATCGGCAAGGAGTAAAGGGACTTTGTCATGCGCGGAATTGCCGCCTCCGCCAAAGCTTCGGCGCGCCAGTATGGGCAAGCCCCCCGCGTATCCGTCAATCTCCGTAAAAGCACTTATGCCGAAACGGGATGGCTGGCCGGGCACCGGCGAGCGGAAGCGACGCCGTCCTTCGGACGTCTATGCGCGGCCATGACGACTGTTTTAGAGACATGACATATTTACGTACGATCGATACGCTTGATTGTGATCGGCACCGCCCCAAATCTCCTATAAGATTTCGTTTTATCAGCTGGATTCGACCCTCCGCATGGCCAACGCCTTCTTCTCCGACCTCCTCGCGACGATATCAGAACGGGGCCGCACACTGCTTCGGCGAGGCGAGCCATCCGTTGTCCGGCAGGACGCCTCCGAACTGCTCGACCTCTGCAAGGCGCTATTGTCGGGCCGTGGCGAAGCCTCCGGCACCGCGATGGCGCGCGACGTGCTCGACCAATACCACGACCTCGACGCCGCCGGCCGGCTGACCTTCTTCGAAGGTCTGGCGCGCGATTTCGGTCCCGACCGGGAAAAGCTGTCACAGGCGATCGAGAGCTGGCGCAGCCAGCCGAACGACTCTGACGCGAGCGACGTTCACTTTGCCTCCGAGCCGCAGCGGCAGGAACTGATGCGCCGGCTCAACCGCGCACCCGGCGGCACCAGCGACCTGGTGGCCATGCGCGCCGACCTGCTTGCCGCGATGAAGGGCAACAAGGATCTGGCCGCGCTCGACCGCGACGTCGTGCATCTGCTTTCTTCCTGGTTCAACAGGGGTTTTCTCGTGCTACGCAGGATCGATTGGTCGACGCCAGCCAACATTCTGGAACAGATCATTCGTTACGAGGCGGTGCACGCGATCCACGACTGGGCCGATCTACGACGCCGTATCGACCCGGTCGACCGACGCTGCTACGCCTTCTTTCATCCACAGCTTAACGACGAGCCGCTGATCTTCGTCGAGGTCGCGCTCACCGAGACGATCCCGACCGCGATCGGCCCCCTGCTCGCCGCCGAGCGCCAGCCGGTGCCGATCGAACGGGCGCGCACCGCCGTGTTCTATTCGATCTCGAATACGCAAAAGGGCCTTGGCGGCATTTCGTTCGGCAGCTTCCTGATCAAGCAGGTGGTCGAGGAATTGCGTCGCGAACTGCCAAAGCTCGACACCTTCATCACGCTGTCACCGGTGCCGGGCTTCATGCAATGGCTGAAACAGGCCGACGATGTTCCGGTTACCGACGAGGAACGCACGCTGCTGGAAAATCTCGACAAGCCGGACTGGTTCGAGAATCCGGAACTGACCGCGCAATTGCGCGCCGTGGTCGAGCCGCTCGCGGCGCACTACTTCCTCAAGGCCCGCACGTCAAAAGGCCGGCTGATCGATTCGGTGGCGCGCTTCCATATCGGCAACGGCGCGCGGCTGGAAAAGATCGACTGGCTCGGCGACCTTTCGCCCAAGGGCCTTCGCGAATCCGCAGGCATCATGGTCAACTATCTCTACCGCCTCGAAGACATCGAGAAGAACCACGAAGCCTATGCCAACCAGGGCGAGATCGCCGCTTCCAGCACGGTGAAGAAAATGCTCAAGACCGAGGGCCGGCGGCTACTCGATATGCGGCTGTCGCTGACCGGCGAGTAAGGTTGCTCTCGTAGCCTGCATGAGCGGAGCGACATGCGGGTCCCTTGCGAGGCATCACGTTCTGAGAGAGCGGTCCAGCATGTCGCTCCGCTTACGCGGGCTACATTCCTCGTTCAGATCTTGTACTCGTAGAGCAGGCGGGCGCGGATGGTGCCTTCCAGCGCCCTGATGTCGGCGAGCACGCGCTCGCCGTCGGCGGCCGACGCGTCGGCGTCAAGCACCACGTAGCCGACGTCGTGGGCGGTCTCGTAATATTGCGCGGCGATATTGACGGCGTGGCGCGCCAGCACTTCGTTGAGACGGCCGAGCATGCCCGGCAGGTTACGCTGCACCTGGATAAAGCGCGTGCCGGCCGGCCGCGGCGGCAGCTGGACCTGCGGGAAGTTCACGGCGCCCATCGTCGAGCCGGAATCGCTGTAATCGACCAGCTTGCGCGCGACTTCGGCGCCAATGCGCTCCTGCGCCTCCTCCGTCGAACCGCCGATATGCGGCGTCAAAATGACGTTCTCCAGCCCCTGCAGCGGCGTGACGAAGCGATCCGCATTCGAGCGCGGCTCGACCGGAAAGACGTCGACCGCAGCGCCCCGAAGCCTGTTTTCGCGCAGCGCCTCGGCGAGCGCCTCGAGGTCCACGACCGTGCCGCGGCTGTTGTTGATGAAATACGCCCCGTGCTTCATCGCGCGGATCTCCTCGCGCCCAATCATCCCATGGGTGGCGGCGGTTTCCGGCACGTGCAAGCTGACGACGTCGCTTTGCGCCAAGAGCTCGTGCATGCTCGCGGTCGGCTCGGTGTTGCCGTGGCGGAGCTTGTCGGTGTGATCGTAGAAGATCACCCGCATGCCCAGCGCTTCCGCAAGGTTGGAGAGCTGCGAGCCGATATTGCCGTAGCCGATGATGCCGAGCGTCTTGCCCCGCACCTCGTAGCTGTCGTCAGCCGACTTGTCCCAGCGCCCCTCATGGGCGGCGTTGGAGCGCGCCATAATCCGGCGCAGCAGCATGACGATCTCGCCGATCACGAGTTCGGCCACGCTGCGCGTGTTGGAGAACGGCGCGTTAAACACCGGGATGCCGCTGCGGCGCGCAGCGTCGAGGTCCACCTGATTGGTGCCGACGCTGAAACAGCCGATCGCGATCAGGCGGTCCGCGGCGTCGAGAACGTCCGGGGTGATCTGCGTGCGCGAGCGGATCCCGAGCAGATGCACGCCCTTGATGGCCTCCCTGAAGGCATCGCCTTCGAGCGCCTTGGGCAGGCGCGTCATGTTGGAATAGCCGGCGGCCTCGATCAACTGCACGGCGCTGTCGTTGACGCCTTCAAGGAGCAAGACCCGAATCTTGTCCTTGGCAAGCGAGAGGCGGGGAAGCTGGGTGGCCAAGATCGTGGCATCCTTCAACGATGGATGAATGATAAATGGCGATCCGGAAGCCGGGATTCGGCGGCAGGGCGAACGCCCTGCCCGGCCACCAGTTTTAGCCCTTCCTATGGCATCCGGCGCTATGCCGCCAGCGCCTTCATCTCCCTGTAGAGGTCGGATTTGCCCTCGAATCCGATGCCCGGCAGGTCGGGCATGGTGATGTGGCCGTTCTCGACGCGAACACCGTCCGGAAAACCACCGTAGGGCTGGAATAAATCAGGATAGCTCTCATTGCCGCCAAGGCCGAGGCCGGCCGCGATATTGAGCGACATCTGGTGGCCACCATGGGGGATGCAGCGGGCGGGCGACCAGCCGTGGGTCTTCAACACCGCCAGCGTGCGCTGGTACTCGCACAGGCCGTAGGACAGCGCGCAATCGAACTGCAGCCAGTCGCGATCGGGGCGCATGCCGCCATGACGGATCAGGTTCCTGGCGTCCTGGTGGCTGAACAGATTCTCGCCGGTCGCCATGGCTGCTGGATAGAATTCGGCCAACGCCGCCTGCAGCGCGAAGTCGAGAGGATCGCCAGCCTCCTCGTACCAGAACAGCGGATATTCCCGCAGCATTTTAGCGTACGCGATTGCGGTCTCCAGGTCGAAGCGGCCATTGGCGTCGACGGCGAGTTGCGCGTCCCGGCCGATCTCCTTCAGCACCGCCTCGACGCGCTCGCGGTCTTCGGCGATCGGCGCGCCGCCGATCTTCATCTTCACGACGTTGTAGCCGCGGTCGAGATAGCCGCGCATTTCGCCGCGCAGCGCCGACAGATCCTTACCCGGGTAATAATAGCCGCCGGCGGCATAGACGAACACGCGCGGATTGGCCTGCCGGCCGTGGCGCTCGGCGAGCAATCGGAATAGCGGTTTTCCCGCGATCTTCGCCACCGCATCCCACACCGCCATGTCGATGGTGCCGACTGCGACCGAGCGCTCGCCATGGCCGCCGGGCTTTTCATTCGACATCATGGCGGCCCAGACCTTGTCCGGATCGAGATTGCCGCCGCTGGCGTCGAGCAATGTCTTCGGATCAGCTTCCTTCAGCCGCGGCGCAAAGCGCTCGCGGATCAGCCCGCCCTGTCCGTAGCGGCCGTTGGAATTGAAGCCGTAGCCGACCACGCGCTTGCCGTCGCGCACAGCGTCGGTGACGACGGCAACCAGGCTCGTCGTCATCTTGGTGAAGTCGATATAGGCGTTGCGGATCGGCGAGGAGATCGGCTTTGTGATTTCGCAGACGTCGACGATGCGGACAGTCATGGTGATTGGCTTTCGGTTCTTGCAATGACGCCAAAGAGAGCGACATACCCACCACCGTTATTCCCGCGAAGGCGGGTAATCCAGTACGCCGCGGCCTATCGGGTTAACCGCCGCGGCCTCTGGAATACCGGATCCCCGCCTTCATGGCGACGCCGGCGGTTGCGGCGGAAGCGACCGCATCAAGACTTCGGCGTATCGCGGTAATACGGTTCCACCGGGCCGTGCACCTTGATGGTCAGTGGATTGCCATAGCGGTCCTTGGCATTGCCCGCGGTGACACGCACCCAGCCCTCGCTGATGCAATATTCCTCGACATTGGTCTTCTCGGCGCCCTTGAAACGGATGCCGACGTCCCGCGCGAGGATCTCGGCGTTGTAGTGCGGGCTCTTCGGATCGACCGAAAGACGGTCCGGAAATTCATTGTTCATCGCTTTGTTGGTCTCGTTCATAACAGTGCCTCGATGTCTTTTCTCATACCGTCGGGTGTCGCGGTCGGCGCGTAACGACCGACCACCCTGCCCGACCGGTCGACCAGGAACTTGGTGAAATTCCATTTGATCGACGAACCCAGCAATCCCGATTTCTCGTTCTTTAGATAGTTGAACAACGGATGCATTTGGCTGCCGTTGACATCGACCTTCGCGAACATCGGAAACGTCACGTCATATTTGGTCTCACAGAATTCTGCGATCTGTCTGGCGTCGCCGGGCTCCTGCCCACCAAATTGGTTGCAGGGAAAGCCGAGCACCGCAAAGCCGCGGGCTGCGAAATCGCGATGCAATTGCTCCAGTCCCTTGTACTGCGGCGTGAACCCGCAGGCGCTCGCCGTGTTGACGATCAACAGCACCTGCCCTTCGAACCGCGTCAGCGGCACATCTTCGCCGGCCAGCGACTGCGCCGTGAAATCGTAAACGCCTGCCATGGTCTGCTCTGTTCAATCCGCCGGATCGATCGCCGCCGACGGGGTTCCGCCGGCCTCGATCGCCTCGCCGGCAGCAAGGCACAAATCCTCGCGGTAACGGCCGGAAACCAGTTGCACGCCGACGGGCACGCGCCCGACCAGTCCAGTCGAAACCGTTAGCCCGGGAAGGCCCATGAAGGGAATGGCGATCTGCGGCAATTGGGCATGCCAGACGCGCGCAAACGACGCTTCGTCCTTGCGGTCGAGATGATCGGGAAACGGCAATTCGCCGGAGACCGGCATCAGCAACACCGCATAGTTTTCGAAAAACGCCAGCCATTCGCGGGTCAGCGTCAGACGCCGCGTCAGCGCCTTCGACAGGTCGAACGGGTGCACCTTGGTGCGGTTGCCGCGCAGGCAGGCCAGCGCGCCGGGATCGCCTTCGCGCTCGGCCATTTCCAACTGCGCATCGTAGCCATCGCCGAGCCAGAGTTTGGTTTGCAGATCGGCAGCCTCGCGCAGCGGCGGCGTATCGGTGATTTCCTCGACGATCCAGCCGGCGCGCTCCAACCGCTTGCCGGCATCCGCAACGGCCGCCCTCACCTCGGGCACAGGATCGAGCCCGTCAGGGTTGAGGCACATCGCGACGCGCTTGGGCATCGCCGGCCCTTCGAGCGGCGCCGGCACCCACCACGGATCGCGATAATCCTTCGCCGACATCGCCGCCAGCGCGATCCTGATATCGCCGATCGTGCGCGCCAGGGGCCCCGAAACGGCGCTGATCTGTGGCCCGATCGGCCGTTCAGGGAGCGCGGCGTTGTACGCTGCGATGCGGCCCAGGGTCGGCCGCAGGCCATGCACGCCGCAGGCGTAAGCTGGATAGCGGATCGATCCCGCAATGTCGGTACCGTGCGCGATATGCCCAATGCCGGCCGCGACCGCAGCTCCCGCGCCACCGGACGAACCGCCCGGGGTGATGGAGGGATCGCGCGGGTTTTTGGTGTCGCCATGGATGAGGTTGGTGGTGAACCAGCGATAGGAGAAGGCCGGGCAGTTGGTCCGTCCCAGAATGACGGCGCCGGATTTGCGCAGGTTGTCGACCACCGGGTTGTTGGTTTTCGCGATGGTATCGCGCTGCAGCTTGAGCCCGTTGGTGGTGGCAAAGCCCTGCTGGTCGATGTTGACCTTTACCGTGACAGGCACGCCGCCGAGCGGACCCGGATCTTCGCCGCGCCCGATCGCGGCATCAACGGCGGCAGCCTGCGCCAGCACGTCTTCAGGCCTGTGGTCCACCACGGCGTTGATCTTCGGATTGACCGCGTCCAGCCGCGCCAGCGCCGAGGTGGCCGCTTCCCTGGCCGAGACTTTCTTCGAACGGATCAGCGAAGCCATTTCGGCAGCCGACAGGCGCCAGAGGTCCTGCATGAAAAACTCCATTGTGATGGCGCCCTTGTAGCGCCGGGAGCGAGGCAATGCCAGCGGGCCCGCCGCCCGGATTTTAGCGTATGCGGGCGATGAAATAGGCGAGATCGGCGATCTGGTCCGGTGTGATCGGGCCCATCACGTCCGCCATGCTGCCGTCGTAGCCATGGCGGCTGTTGTCCTTGTACTCGGCAAGGGTCTTGGCAAGGTAGTCCTCGCGCTGATTGGCGATGCGCGGGACGTTCTCCTTGCCCGACAAATCCGGATTGTGGCAGGCGTCGCAGCGGTGCTGCTGCACCAGTGCCTGACCGAGCTGCATCCGTACGGGATCGCCGGCCTCCGCGGGCGGTGCGGGCTTTGGTATGCCGGCGATGAAGTCGGAAAAGAGGCGGAGATCGTCGTCGGTCAGCGGCTTCGCCATCTCGTTCATTGGGGCAAAGGTACGCAGCTTCTCGCGAAACATGAAGAGCTGGATCAGCGTGTAAGGCGCCTGCTGGCCGCCGAGCGAAGGGGTGTTCTCGGTCACGGACTGGCCCTTCTCGCCGTGACAGGCGAGACACGGCGCGATGCGCTGTTCGATGGTTTCGGCGCTGGCGGAAAAGGCGATGGAGGCGAACGCCAAAGCCAGGATTCGTTTTCGCATCAATGATACTCTGCAACAGGACCTGTCATGCCCGGCCTTGTGCCGGGCATCCACGTGTTAGCTAAACCGCAGCAAGACGTGGATGGACGGGACAAGCCCGGCCATGACGATGTCACTGCACCGCGCGCTACGACTTGCCCGCTACCTTCTGCTTGCCGTAGGTGATGCGGTAGACCGCGCCGTTCCAATCGTCGGAGACCAGCAGCGAGCCGTCCTTCATCGGCAGCACATCGACCGGGCGGCCGATATACTTGTTGTCTTCGATGAAGCCGGTGATGAGCGGCTCCATCGACTTCATGGTGCCGTCCTTGTTCAGCTTCACGACGACGACGTCACCGCCTACCTTTTTGGTGCGGTTCCATGAGCCATGCCGGGCAATGATGGCCACGTTCTTGAACGCCTTCGGGAACATATTGCCCGTATAGAACCGCATGCCGAGCGCTGCGGAATGCGGCCCCAACAGGCCGACGGGTGCGGTAAACTCGCTGCAGGATTTTCCCCAGCCGAATTCGGGATCGACGATGTTGCCCTGCAGGCAGTACGGTGCGCCAAAATGCTCGCCGACCTTGGTGATGCGATTGAGTTCGTCCTCCGGCACGTCCTCCGACATCCAGTCACGGCCGTTGTCAGTAAAGTAGAGCTGCTTGGTCTCCGGATGCCAATCGAATCCGACCGTGTTGCGAACGCCGCGCGCGATCACTTCGGGGCTCGAACCATCCAGATTCATGCGCCGGATCAGGCCGTGATCGTCGTCGTTGAGTACGTTGTTGCCGGGCTGGCCGACCGGGACGTAAAGCTTGTTGTCGGGACCGATGCCGATGAACTTCCAGCCATGGGCCTCGTCCTTCGGCAGCTTGTCGAAGATCACGGTCGGCTTCGGCGGGTTGTCGATGGCGTCCTCGACCTTCTCGATCTTCGAGACCTTGGACAGTTCGGCGATGTAGAGCGTGCCGTCCTTGAAGGCGATGCCGTTCGGACGGTAGAGGCCGGACGCAAGCACCTTGACCTCCCGCTTGCCGTCCTTGTTGACGATCGCATAGACCTTGTCGACGAGGCGGCTGCCGACAAACACCGTGCCCTTGTCGCCGACCGCGAGCGAGCGGGCGTTCGCCATGCCGGCGGCATAGACTTCGATGTTGAAGCCGGCCGGAACTTTCAGCTTTGCCGTGGGCAGCTTGTCCGGCGACGCGGGTATCGGCGGCGGCGCATTCGGCGCGAGCTTGGCGGCGGCCTCGTTGCCTGCCGGACGTCCGATCAACGGCGATCCCGGCGGAAGCGCAGGCGCGGCGCCGGCGGCAGGCGGTGCGGCGGGCTGCTGAGCCGCGGCCCCAATCGTGAAGATACTGAGCAAGGCACCGGCCAGCAAAAGGCTGCGCGGCGCCGACGAATGGCTGATCATGGGCATTCTCCCTGGCGGAAGCCCTTGGTCTCAACACGCGGCGCATGAAGACGCCTACGTCCGGTGGCTTTCCGGAACGCAATCTCCATTATTTCGTCGCCGATGCGCAACCCGAAACATGCGTTGCCGAAGCCGCGTCCACTGGCCCGCGATGCCGGCCGTCGCTATTTCGTGTCAGTGCCTGGTAGCCGAGCCACCGGGGGCGTCGAGAATCGCTTCGGCGAACGGAAACTCAAGGACGATCTCGCCATCGTCATCGGTCACCTCGATGATCGCGCTCAACAGCGCGCCATCGGTGCCGTCGGTCTTGAGCAGTTCGCGGATCATGGCGCGCGCCATTTCCCAGGCGCGATCGGGATCGACGAGCACTTCGCCGTCGGGGTCGGAAATCAGCTCATCGCCGATACGGGTGTTGAAATAATATCGCGGCATCGGCGAAAACCTGGCTCCGGTTGAGGCCCCGCAACCGGAGGCCGTCACTAACACAAGTTCTTTGTACGGAGCCGGTAGCGCCCCGTTCATTCAGAATTATCGTTCGTGGGCATGCGAACAACCGCGAAACGGCTGATCCCACGCCGTTTTGACTGCCCGGCCCGCACAAATCCGTGAAATCTGTTTGCAGCGCAGCATAAACAATTGCGGGTTCCAGGCAAAAGATTTAACTGGCGAACTTTTTGATCCGCAGTACCTTAACCTGCAAGGACGAAATTCGTCCGGTAGCAAGGGAGAGCAAATATGGCCTGGAAAGCACCGAAAATCGTCGAAGTATCGGTCGGCATGGAAATCAACATGTATATGTGCGCCACCCGCAAATAAGCGGTCGCGCGTTCCATATCTCACGCGGGTGGACTTCCGGGCCTGACACGTTCCTGGTGGTGGAATTGTGTGCAAGGCCCGTGTCCACCTCGTGACGTTTGTGTCTATCTTTGTCGGTAGCTATCTTTCAAGTGTGGAATCGCCAGGAGACGGGTCATGCTTCGCGTCGTCGTCCTGGGCGCCGCGGCCGGCGGCGGCGTTCCGCAGTGGAATTGCGGATGCCAGGTGTGCCGGAAGGCACGCAGCGAAAATCCTGAACTGCGCAGCACCCAGGCCTCGATCGCGGTAAGCGCCGACGGCGCGCACTGGTACCTGATCAACGCCTCCCCCGACCTGCGCCAGCAGGTGACCGCAACCCCTCAGCTCCACCCCAAGGCCGGACAGCTTCGGCACAGCCCGATCACCGGCGTGATTTTGACCAATGGCGAGGTCGACGCAGTGGCAGGGCTGCTGTCACTGCGCGAGGGCTCCCCCTTCACACTCTTTGCACACGAGCGGGTCCTTGCGATTTTGCGATCCAACAGCATCTTTAATGTGCTCGGCGAAAACAACGTGAAGCGGCGGCCGATCGAGGTGGACACGGCGTTCGAGCCCGCCCTGCCCGACGGTTCGCCGTCGGGCATCGAAATTCTGCCGTTTGCGGTTCCCGGCAAGGGCGCGTGGTATCTCGAAGGCAAGGCCCATCCGGAAGGCGGCGATGCGGCGGGCGATACGCTAGGGCTTCGAATTCTGGACAAGAGCAGCGGCAAGTATTTCTATTTCCTCGCCGCCTGCGCACGGGTAACCGACGATCTGAAATCGCGGCTGGCGGGCGCCGCGCTGGTGTTCTTCGACGGCACGGTTTGGCGGGACGACGAACTGATCGTGCAGGGCCTCGGCTCCAAGACGGGACAAGGGATGGGACATATTTCAATGTCGGGCGACCATGGCGCGATCGAAAGCCTCGCCGGCCTCGATATCGGCCGAAAGGTGTTCCTGCATATCAACAACTCCAACCCCGCGCTGCTCGCCGGCTCGGACGAGCGAAAGGCCGTGGAACAAGGTGGCTGGCAGATTCCGGCCGATGGAACGGAGATCACGCTGTGAACGTCATGGCCAAAGCGGAATTGACCGCGCTCTCGATCGGCAAGGGCATCACGCTCAACAATGCCGAAGAGCTCGAAGCAATGCTCCGCCATATCGGCGCGACGCGCTATCACAATCTGCATCCGTTTCACCGGCTGCTGCACGGCGGCAAGCTCAACAAGGGTCAAGTGCAGGCCTGGGCGCTGAATCGCTATTTCTACCAGAGCACGATCCCGCTCAAGGACGCGATGGTGATCTCGCGGTTCCGCGACCGCGCCACCCGGGTCGAATGGCGACATCGCATCGAGGATCACGACGGCGACATCGGATCGGAAGGCGGCATCGAACGCTGGCTGAAGCTCACCGAGGGGCTCGGGCTCGACAGCGCCTATGTGGAATCCACCGAAGGCATTCTGCCGGCGACGCGGTTCGCGGTGGAAGCCTATGTGCATTTCTGCCGTGACAAGACGCCGCTGGAGGCGATTGCCTCCTCGCTCACGGAACTGTTCGCGCCCAACATTCATGAGGAGCGCATCTCGGGGATGCTGAAGCACTATGACTTCGTCAACCCTGACATCATGAGCTATTTCAGCCGCCGCCTGACGCAAGCCCCGCGCGATGCCAACTTCGCGCTGGACTATGTCAAGAAGCATGCGAAGACGCCCGCCGAGCGCGAGGCGGTCTGCAACGCGCTGATCTTCAAGACCAATGTGCTTTGGGTTCAGCTGGACGCGCTGTATCATGCCTATGTCGAGGGCCATATACCGCCCGGCGCATTCGTGCCCAAAGGGGACTAGTGATCGATGGCTGCGAGCCGCAACATCAGTGTCAGCGAGGCGAGCCGGCCGAAATTGCCGCGGCACGCCAAGCTGAAATTCGATGAGAGGCGGAAGGTCTGGGTGATCCTGGCGCCGGAGCGCGTGCTGGCGCCGGACGAGATCGCGGTCGAAGTGCTGCAGCTTTGCGACGGCATCCGCAGCGTCGGCGACATGGCCGACCAGCTCGCCGCCAAATACGTAGCTCCCCGCGAGGCGATCCTGGCCGACGTCATCGGCATGCTGCAGGACCTCGCCGACAAGGGCTTTCTGACCGAAGTGCGCGAGAAAACGCCATGAGCGACATTTTCGCCGAGGGCAAAACCGCCGGCGCCGCGCCCACCGACGGGCTCGCGGTTCTGGAAACGCAGCGCTCGACCGCGGAAACATTCGGCATTCCCTTGGCCGTGCTCGCCGAGCTCACACACCGCTGCCCGCTGCAATGCCCCTATTGCTCGAACCCGATCGAACTCGACCGCGGCGGCAGCGAGCTGACGACCGAAGAATGGAAGAAGGTTTTGAGCGAGCTCGCCGAAATCGGCGTGCTGCAGATCCATTTCTCCGGCGGTGAACCGACCGCGCGCAAGGACCTGGTGGAGCTGGTGCAGCATGCGACCGATGTCGGGCTGTACAGCAACCTCATCACCTCGGCCGTATTGCTGACGAAGGAAAAACTATCGGCATTGGCCGATGCCGGCCTCTGCCATGTGCAGATCAGCTTTCAGGGCAACGAGCCCATGGTGGCCGATCGCGTCGCCGGACTGAAAAATTCCCACGAGAAAAAGATCGAAGCCGCGAAGTGGACGCGCGAGCTCGATTTGCCGCTAACGGTCAACGCGGTCATGCACCGCCAGAACCTGCACCAGCTCGCCGACATCATCCAGATGGCGGTCGATCTCGACGCCGACCGGCTCGAGGTCGCGAACGTGCAGTATTACGGCTGGGCGCTGAAGAATCGCGCGGCGCTGATGCCGACGATCGCGCAGATCGATGAGAACAGCCGCATCGTCGAGGAAGCCTCCGTGCGGCTGAAGGGCATTCTGGCGATCGACTATGTCGTGCCGGATTACTACGCGCTGCGGCCGAAGAAATGCATGGGCGGCTGGGGCCGGCAGTTCTTCAACATCTCGCCGGCCGGCAAGGTGCTGCCCTGCCACGCCGCCGAGAGCATCACGGGGCTCGAATTCGAATCGGTGCGCTCCAACCATTCGATCGCCTGGATCTGGCAGAACTCTGAAGCCTTCAACCGCTATCGCGGCACGGGGTGGATGCCAGAGCCATGCCAGAGCTGCGAGTTCAAGGAAATCGATTTCGGCGGCTGCCGTTGCCAGGCGTTTGCACTGACCGGCAATGCCGGCAATACCGACCCGGCCTGCACGCTGTCGCCGATGCACGAGCAGATCTTCAAGCAGGCCGAGCGCGAGGCGGCCGCGCACCAGGACCGGTTCCTCTATCGCAATTTCGCCGGCGGCACGCCGGAGACGGAAGGCGAGCATGGCGCCTGACGCCGACGCCGGCAAATCCGTCAAACGCACCGATCCCTTTGCGCCGCTGACCTCGGAGCAACTTGCCGTCGGCGACGGCCACGACATCTATGTCGAGAGCGTCGGCCGCGCCGGCGGGACGCCCGCGGTCTATCTGCATGGTGGGCCCGGCAGCGGCTGCCAGCCGGATCATCGGCGGCTGTTCGACCCCGAACGCTTCCACGCCGTGCTGTTCGACCAGCGCGGCGCCGGCCGCAGCCGCCCGAAAGGCCGACGCGACTTTAATACGCTGCCGCACCTGATCGCGGACATGGAAACCATTCGCGCAAAATTCGGGTTCGAGCGCTGGATGGTCGTCGGCGGCTCCTGGGGCGCGACGCTGGCGCTGGCGTATGCGCAAACCCATCCGGAGCGCGTCTCCGGCATCGTGCTGCGGGCGACCTTCCTCGGCACGATCGGCGAAATCGAGAACGGTTTTCTCCAAACACTGCCGCGGTTCTATCCAGGCCTTTATGACGACTTCATCGGCGTGCTGCCCGAGAACGACCGCGCACAACCGATCCAGGCCTATTTCCGTCGCATCCTCGATCCCAACCCCGACGTGAACATTCCGGCGGCGCGGGCCTGGGGCGAAACCGAGCGCATCCTCTCCGAACACGCGCCGAACCGCTCGCGCATCGACCCCGCGGTGCTGGCTTCATCGCGGAGCATGCCGGCCACGCCGTTCATGGAAGCGCATTACTTCGCCAATAACTGCTTCATGCAGCCGAACCAGTTGCTGCGCGACGCGGACCGGCTCGAAGGCATTCCCGGCATCATTGTGCAGGGTCGCTACGACCTGCTCTGCCCGCCCGCCACCTCGCACGCGCTGGCCGCGCGTTGGCGCGAGTCCGAGATCCGCCTGGTCGAAGGCGCCGGCCATACGTTGTACGATCCCGGCGTCCGCGACGCCGTGATGAAGGCGATCGCGGACATGGCTTCCAGAATCAGCAAGTAGGAATCGAAAAATGCCGATGGCCGGAAAAGGCATGCTGCTGACGTCGATGAACATCGACGCCGCGCACGAAGCCGAATTCAACCGCTGGTACGACCGCGAACATCTCGAGGAGCGCGTCGCCATCGCTGGCTTCCTGGAAGCCCGCCGTTATGTCGCCCATGACGGCAACCCGAAATATCTCAGCCTCTACTCGACCGAGACCTTCGAGGTGCTGGACAGCCCGGCCTATCGTACGGCGCTTTCGAACCAGACCGACTGGTCGAAGGCCAACATCGCCCGCTTCCGGAACATGATCCGCGCGGTGGCACGCATCACGGTCAGCCGCGGCACCGGCCGCGGCGCCGCGCTCGGCATTGTCAGGCTGCGCCCGGCCGGCGGCGAGACCAGGCTGCGCACGGCGCTGCGCGAGCTACTCGATCCGGCGGAACTTGACGGCATCATCTCGATGCATCTGATCGAAAGCGATCCGGCGCTGTCAAAGCCGATCACCGATGACCCCTCCGCGCCCAATCCCGGCGCGGGCGACTGGTTCGTGCTGGTCGACGGGACTGATGTCGATGCGTTGGCTGCGGCCATGCCACGTGTCAGCGGTAACATCGCCCTGAAGCCGCTGATCGTCTCAAACGGCGTGTACCGGCTGATGTGGGATCTGGCGAAGAGCGATATCGGCGGCTAGGGCCACAGCATTTATCGTCGGTACCGCAAATCCAGCCCGGTGGCGCCGCAACTGTCCGCGCAGCACATCGAAATACCGATGAAGGCGCTATTAACCAGCGACCGCTAAACCAGTAGTCGACGTCGCCCCGGCAAAGGATCGTCCGGCTTGGGCAGTGATCGGCCCGAGCGCGCCGCCAACATCCACCTTCGATGTTCTTCTGAATATCCGCGGCGGATGAGAACCTGGTCCGAAGTATCTCACATCACTTTTAATTGCGCTGTTCATGTCATTTGTGAGCCGCATCGTAGCGCAACAGCGGCACCCATAAAGAGCGCGCCTCCAATCAACCGGACGTTTGACGGCCAAGTCCTTGCCGCGACAGGCGCCAATCTGCGGCCGAACTGAGCGCACATCATCGCATTCGCGCGACATGTGCGCCGTTGTCGCACTCGAACTAGTTGCAGCGCACATGCTGCACCGCCGCATTCGCACGGAAATGCAACAGTCCGAGCTTCATGCAATGGAGAGCTACTGATCGCGCAAATTTGCCTTTGTACCGCGTCTGGAATGGCTCTAATAAGATAAGCCTATGATCCAATTCAAAAACCACAAGAACGCTCAGCGTTCGTAGGCAAATGAGGCCGCGTTTCAGTTAACCGACGCGGACAAGGTAGGAATGAAACCGACTGATATTTCGGCGCCGGACTACTTTCATAAAGTTGTCGATTGCCAATGGGCCTGCCCCGCACACACGCCAGTTCCCGAATACATTCGTCTGATCGCCGAGGGGCGTTATAGCGACGCCTATATGATCAACTGGAAATCGAATGTGTTTCCCGGAATTCTGGGACGCACCTGCGATCGTCCGTGCGAGCCGGCGTGCCGTCGCGGGCGCGTCGAGGAAACACCGGTGGCCATCTGCCGCCTGAAGCGCGTTGCCGCCGACTTCAAGGACGACGTCAAGCACCGCATGCCGAAGCCTTTGGCAAAGAACGGCAAGCGCATCGCGCTGGTCGGTGGCGGTCCGGCTTCGCTTGCGGTGGCACGCGATCTCGCGCCGCTCGGCTATCACTGCACGGTGTTCGATGCCGATCCCAAGGCCGGCGGCATGATGCGCAGCCAGATTCCAAAATTCCGCTTGCCCGATAGCGTGATCGACGAGGAGACCGGCTACATCCTGGGCCTCGGCGTTGAGTTCAAGGGCGGCCATCGCGTCGACAGCCTGAAGAAGCTGCTCAACGAGAAGTATGACGCGATCTTCATTGGCTCCGGCGCGCCGCGCGGTCGCGAACTCGACATGCCCGGCCGCAAGGAAGCATCCGCCAATATCCATATCGGGATCGAATGGCTGGCCTCGGTTTCGTTCGGCCATGTCGAGAAGATCGGCAAGCGCGTCATCGTGCTCGGCGGCGGCAACACCGCGATGGATTGCTGCCGTACCGCGCGCCGGCTCGGCGGCGAGGACGTCAAGGTCGTCGTGCGCTCCGGCTTCGAGGAGATGAAGGCGAGCCCCTGGGAAAAGGAAGACGCCCTCCACGAGGACATTCCGATCCTCAATTACATGGTGCCGGTGGCGTTCGAGCATACCGACGGCAAGCTGACCGGCGTCACCTTCCAGAAGGTGAAGGCCGAGTACGACGCCAAGGGCCGCCGCAATCTGGTGCCGTCGGGCGAGCCCGATCAGACCATCCCCTGCGACGACGTGCTGGTCGCGGTCGGCCAGGAGAATGCGTTCCCCTGGATCGAGCGCGACTGCGGTATCGAGTTCGACAAGTGGAACATGCCGCAGGTCGACGCCAAGACTTTTGTTTCGACCAATCCGAAAGTGTTCTTCGGCGGCGACGCCGCGTTCGGCCCGAAGAACATCATCTGGGCGGTCGCGCACGGCCATGACGCCGCGCTATCAATCCACAAGATGCTCTCCGGCGAGGACATCAACGAGCGGCCGCTCCCCGAAGTGAATGTCTCGTCGCAGAAAATGGGCATTCACGAGTGGAGCTACGACAACGACGTCTCCGGCGACAAGCGCTACAAGGTGCCGCATCGCGACAAGGTGATTGCGTTGAAGGACATCAGGACCGAGGTCGAACTCGGTTATGACGTCAAGCTCGCGCTCGGCGAGGCGCAACGCTGCCTGAACTGCGACGTGCAGACGGTGTTCTCGGCGCCAGCCTGCATTGAATGCGACGCCTGCGTCGACATCTGCCCGATGGACTGCATCACGTTCACGGAGAACGGCGAGGAAGAGGATTTGCGGCAGCGGCTGAAGGCGCCCGCGCCGCATCACGACCAGGCGCTCTATGTCGCCGAAGGGCTCAAGACCGGACGCGTCATGGTGAAGGACGAAGACGTCTGCCTGCACTGCGGGCTGTGCGCCGAGCGTTGCCCCACCGGCGCCTGGGACATGCAGAAATACCTCATCGATATGACTCACGCAGGTTCGACATGCCAGACCAAAGCCCGATCAGCAGCGTAAACGACTTCGTCGTCCGCTTCGCCAACGTCAACGGCTCCGGTTCGGCCAGCGCCAACGAAATGTTCGCGCGCTCGATCCTGCGCCACGGCGTGCCGGTTTCGCCGCGCAACATCTTCCCCTCCAACATCCAGGGCCTGCCGACCTGGTACGAGGTGCGGGTCACCGAGGCCGGCCATCTCGGCGCACGGGGCGGCGGCGTCGACATGATGGTGGCGATGAACCCGCAGACCTGGGACAAGGACGTCGCCTCGATCGAGCCGGGCGGTTATCTGTTCTACGATTCGACCAAGCCGATGCCGACGTCGAAATTCCGCAGCGACATCACCGTGATCGGTGTGCCGCTGACCGCGATCACCAACTCGACCTATACCGATCCGCGCCAGCGCCAGCTGTTCAAGAACATCATCTATCTCGGCGCGCTCTGCGCCCTGCTCGACATGGACGTCAAGCTGGTCGAGCAGCTGATCGGCGAACAGTACAAGGGCAAGGAAAAGCTGCTCTCGTCCAATGTCCACGCGCTGCATCTCGGCCGCGACTTTGCGCTGCAGAATCTGAAATGCCCGATCGGGCTCCGGGTGAAGAAGGCCGACAAGGTCGGCGACCGCATCTTCATGGAAGGCAACAGCGCGGCCGCGCTCGGCGCGGTCTATGGCGGCGCCACCGTCTGTGCCTGGTATCCGATCACGCCTTCGTCGTCGGTGGCGGAAGCCTTCACCAGCCACTGCAAGAAGTTGCGGCACGACCCCAAGACCGGCAAGGCAAAATACGCGATCGTGCAGGGCGAGGACGAACTCGCCTCGATCGGGATCGTGATCGGCGCGTCCTGGAACGGCGCGCGGGCCTTCACCGCGACCTCCGGCCCCGGCATCTCGCTGATGACCGAATTCATCGGCCTGAGCTATTTCGCGGAAATTCCCGGCGTGATCATGAACATCCAGCGTGCCGGCCCCTCGACCGGCATGCCGACGCGCACCCAGCAATGCGACATCATCGCCTGCGCCTACGCTTCGCACGGCGACACCAAGCATGTGCTGCTGTTCCCGGAAGATCCGGCCGAGGCGTTCGAGTTCGCCGGCCATTCGTTCGATCTGGCCGAACGGCTGCAGACCATGATCTTCCTGATGCTCGACCTCGACATCGGCATGAACCACCGGCTGTGCCGCCCGCTGAAGTGGGACGAAAACCAGCAGTACGACCGCGGCAAGGTGATGACCGCGGAAATGCTCGACGAGCCCGGCCGTGATTTCGGCCGCTATCTCGACGTCGACGGCGACGGCATCCCCTATCGCACCTATCCCGGCACGCATCCGACCAAGGGTTCGTTCTTCACCCGCGGTACCTCGCGCGACCGCTACGCGCGTTATTCGGAAGAAGGCGCCGTTTACGCCGACAACATGCAACGGCTGGTCCGCAAGTTCGAGACCGCGCAGGACATGGTGCCGCGGCCGTTGCAGGCCAACGCCGCCAAGCCGACCAAATACGGCGTGATCTATTTCGGCTCGACTTCGCCGGCGATGGACGAGGCAATCGGACTTCTGGAAGCGCGCGGGCATCTGCTCGACCGCATGCGCGTCCGCGCCTTCCCGTTCCACTCCAGCGTGGCGAGCTTCATCGCCGACCATGATTTCGTTTACGTGGTCGAGCAAAACCGCGACGGCCAGTTGCGCCAGTTGATCGTCAACGAAAACGGCATCGACCCGGTGCGGCTGGTGCCGATCCTGCACTATGACGGCACGCCGATCACCGCCCGCTTCATCGCCAAGGCGATCGGAGATCATCAGGACCGTCTGAAAGTGACCCCTCTCCGCAAGGCCGTATCATGACCTACATTGCAAAGCCGAAATTCCATCATCCCGGCCTGAAGAAGAACGATCTCGGCTACACCCACCGTGATTACGAGGGAAAGATCTCGACGCTGTGCGCCGGTTGCGGCCACGACTCGATCACAGCCTCGATCATCGAGGCGTGCTACGAGCTCTCGATCGAGCCGCATCGCGTCGCCAAAATTTCAGGTATCGGCTGCTCCTCGAAGACGCCGGATTATTTTCTCGGCAACTCCCACGGCTTCAACTCGGTGCACGGCCGCATGCCGTCGGTGCTGACCGGCGCCAATCTTGCCAACCGCGACCTGATCTATCTCGGTGTTTCCGGCGACGGCGACTCGGCCTCGATCGGCTTCGGCCAGTTCGCGCATTCGATCCGCCGCGCCGTCAACATGACCTACATCGTCGAGAACAATGGCGTTTACGGCCTGACCAAGGGGCAGTTTTCGGCCACCGCCGACCGCGGCTCGAAGTCCAAGAAGGGCGTGATGAACACCGACAACGCCATCGACCTGGTGGCGATCGCGCTGCAGCTCGGCGCCAGTTTTGTGGCGCGCAGTTTCTCCGGCGACAAGAGCCAGCTGGTGCCGCTGATCGCAGCCGCAATCCGGCACAAGGGCGCATCCTTTATCGACGTCATCAGCCCCTGCATCGCCTTCAATAACCACGCCGGCTCGACCAAGAGCTTCGACTATGTCCGCGAACATAACGACGCCGTGAACCGCCTCGACGTGATCACCGGCCGCGACCCGATCACGGTCGATTACGCGCCGGGCACGGTGCAGGTGGTCGAGCAGCATGACGGCACGCGGCTGGCGCTGCGCAAGATCGACGCCGACTATGACGCCAACGACCGGCTGGCGGCGATGACCTTCCTGCAGAAGCACGCCGCCAAGGGCCAGGTGGTCACCGGCTTGCTCTATGTCGATCCGGATTCGGACGACCTGCACACCCATCTCGACACCGTCGAGACGCCGCTCAACACGCTGGAAGCCAAGGATCTTTGTCCCGGCACGGCGGCACTGGAAAAGATCAACGCCAGCTTGCGGTAGTCCCAAATTTCGTAGCCCGGATGAGCGAAAGCGACATCCGGGCTACAGGCAAATGCTACGCCGCCGCGGCAAGGCTCCGCGGGTGGGCGACATACTCCTTCAGCACCGTACCTGATGTGTCCACCTCTGACAGCGACACGTCGTAACTCCAGAGATCGGCGAGGTGTTGCAGCACACGCTTGGTGTCGGCTTCGGTGAGTTGGGCGCCCTTCACCACGGTATGCCGCAGCATCAGGCGACGATCGCCGGCAAGATCGACATCGACGACCTCGATATTGGGATCGATGAAGCCGACGTCGTATTGCCGCGACAGTTCGCGCCGCAGCCGCCGATAGCCGCGCTCATTGTGAATGGCGTCGACCAGAATGCCGGAGCGATCCGCCGGATCGTCGTGCAAATGGAACAGACGGAACTTCCGCATCAGATGCGGACTCATGAACTGGCTGATGAAGCTCTCATCGCGATAATTGGCCCAGACGTCCCGCAGCACGGCCATCGCATCGCCTTTGCCGGCGATGTCAGGGAACCACTCGCGATCCTCGTCTTCCGGATTGGTGACGATGCGCTCGATGTCCTGCATCATCGCAAATCCCAGCGCGTACGGGTTGAACCCGGAATAGCGCGGGTCGTCGAATTCGGGCTGGAACACGACGTTGGTGTGCGACTGCAGGAATTCGAGGAAATTGCCGTCGGTCAGCCGGCCCTGCTGGTGCAACCGGCTCATGATGCGATAGTGCACGTAAGTCGCTGTGCCCTCATTCATTACCTTGGTCTGGCTCTGCGGATAGAAGTACTGCGCGATGTGCCGCACGATCCGCAGGATCTCGCGTTGCCAGGGGCGCAGGCGCGGCGCCGTCTTCTCGAGGAAATACAGCAGGTTTTCCTGCGGCAGGCCGAGCAACTGGCGGCGTCGTTCGACGTCCAGGATCGCACCGGTCTTGACTTTGGTGCCCGGAACGGTGCGCCACAGGTCGTTGAAGGCGCTCTCTTCGTGGGCACGGCGGCGGCCCGCCCGCTTCTCCTCGGCGCGAAGATCGAGACTCTTCTTGCCGGGATAGCGATCGATGCCATGCGACATCAGCGCATGCGCGGCATCGAGCGTGTGCTCGACCGCCAGCCGGCCATGGCGCTCCTCGCAATGGGTCACGTAGCGCTTGGCGAACTCGAGGTAGTCGAGAATGCCGTCGGCGTCGGTCCACTGCTTGAACAGATAATTGTTCTTGAAGAAGTGATTGTGGCCGAAGGCGGCATGCGCGATGACGAGCGTCTGCATCGTCGCCGTGTTCTCTTCCATCAGGTAGGAAATGCACGGCGAGGAGTTGATGACGATCTCGTAGGCCAACCCCATCAGCCCCTTGCGGTAAGATGCCTCCTGGAAGGCAAAGTGCTTACCGAATGACCAGTGCTTGTAGAACAAGGGCATGCCGACCGACGAATAGGCATCCAGCATCTGCTCGGCGGTAATGACCTCGATCTGGTTGGGATAGACGTCAAGCCCCAATTCGTCCCGTGCCACCTGCTCGCAGGTATCGCAGATCCGCTGCAGCGTATGGAAATCCCAATCGGCGCCCTGAAACAGCAACTGGTTCGGCGCGCTCATGGTGCGGCCCTTTCCTGCGGGCCGCGCCGCTGGAAGAGATCGTGAAATACCGGAAAGATCTCGCTGCGTTCGTTGACCTTCCGCATCGATAGCGGCGCGCCGTTGGCACGCAGGCCCTCGTAGAGGGTCCACAGCGCCGAATTGGGCATCTCGTAGCTCAAGCCATGCTCCTGACCGACTTCCAGATAGGCAAAGAACTGGCAGGCCGGCAGGATCTTGTCGGTCAGCAACCGGCCCGTGACCTCGCCATCCGAATAGGAATTGTCGCCGTCGGAAGCCTGCGCAGCATAGATGTTCCAGTCCGCCGGACGGAACCGCGTCTGCACGATCTCATGCATCGCCTGCAGCGCGCTCGACACCAGCGTGCCGCCGGACGCCGGGCCGTGGAAGAATGTCTGCTCATCGACCTCTTCAGCGCGGTCGGTATGCCGGATGAAGACGATCTCGACGTGGCGATAGCGCCGCTTCAGGAACACGTAGAGCAGCATGTAGAAGCGCTTGGCGAGATCCTTCATGTGCTCGGTCATCGAGCCGGAAACGTCCATCAGGCAGAACATCACCGCCTGAGCCACCGGCTTCGGCACCGTCTCGAAGCGGCGATAGCGGATATCGATCGGATCGATGAAGGGAATGCGCTTGATCTTCGCCTTCAGCGCTTCGATCTCGGCCAGCACTTCGACACGCCGTGCCTCGCTGCACGTTTCGAGCTCCGCCTCCAGCGCTGCCAGCGTTTCCGGGCTCGGCCGCCGCAGCGCGACACGTCGCGCGAGCGCGCGGCTTACCGTGCGGCTGATCGAGATGTTGGCGGGCGAGCCGGATGTCGAGTAACCCGCCCGGCGGATGCCCTGGCTTTCGACCTCAGCCAGCTTGCGCTTGGCGAGATCGGGAAGCTCCAGATCGTCGAGGAACAGGTCGACGAACTCCTCGCGGCTGAGCACGAAGCGGAACGCGTCTTCGCTGTCACCCTCACCCGCGCCCCTGCCCTTGCCGCCGCTCGGATTCGGCCGCGGAAGGATATCGCCTTCCACGAACTTCTTGTTTCCGGGCAGCACCATATCGCGCGTGCCGCCCTCACGACGAAAGCGCGGCTCGTCCATGCCGTCGATCGGGACGCTGACCTCGCCGCCTTCGAGGACATCCTTGATGTCCCGTTCCTGCGACGACTTCTTCACCGCCCCCTGAACCAGCGCCTTTGCACGACGCAAAAAGCGCTGGCGGTTTTCCAGACTCTTGCTGCCTGGGTTCAGGCGGCGGTCGACGATGTGAATAGCCACGTTTTCATCCGCCTCAGCCAGCCTGTTTCACGCGCATGTACCACTCGACCAGCCGACGGACTTGCCGCTCGGTATAGCCACGTTCGACCATGCGCGCGACAAACTCGCCGTGCTTCTTTTCGGTCTCGCCGTCCTTCTTCGAACCGAAGGAAATGACGGGGAGCAGATCCTCGACCTGGGAGAATATCCGCTTTTCGATCACTTCGCGAATCTTCTCATAGCTGGTCCAGGACGGGTTCTTGCCGCCGTGCTGGGCCCGAGAGCGCAGCGAGAACTTGACGACCTCGTTGCGGAAGTCCTTCGGATTGGCGATGCCCGCGGGCTTCTCGATCTTGGTCAGTTCCTGATTGAGCAGTTCGCGATCGAGCAGTTGTCCGGTGTCGGGATCCTTGAAATCCTGATCCTCGATCCAGGCGTCGGCATAGTCGACATAACGATCGAACAGGTTCTGGCCATAATCCGAATAGGATTCGAGATAGGCCTTCTGGATCTCATGCCCGATGAACTCGGCGTAGCGCGGCGCAAGCTCGGCCTTGATGAACTCGAGATAACGTTTCTCGACTTCGTCGGGAAGCTGCTCGCGCCGGATCGACTGCTCCAGCGTGTACATCAGATGGACCGCGTCGGCGCCGACCTCGTTGGTGTCGTGGTTGAAGGTCGCCGCCAATACCTTGAAGGCAAAGCGGGTCGAGACGCCGTCCATGCCTTCGTCGACGCCCGCGGCATCCCTGTATTCCTGGACGCTGCGCGCCTTCGGGTCGGATTCCTTCAGGCTGTCGCCGTCATAGACCCGCATCTTGCCGAACACGGTCGAATTTTCGTGCTTGCGCAGGCGCGACATCACGGAGAAGCGCGCCATCGTCTCGAGCGTAGCCGGCGCGCACGGCGCGGTGGCCAGTTCGGAGCCCTGGATCAATTTTTCGTAGATCTTCTGCTCCTCGGTGACGCGCAGGCAGTACGGCACCTTGATGACGCAGATACGATCGATGAAAGCCTCGTTGTTCTTGTTGGTCTTGAAGCTCTGCCATTCGGCCTCGTTGGAATGGGCCAGGATGACGCCGGTATACGGGATCGCGCCGATATTCTCGGTCCCGATATAGTTGCCTTCCTGCGTCGCCGTCAGCAGTGGATGCAGCATCTTGATCGGCGCCTTGAACATTTCGACGAATTCGAGAATGCCCTGGTTGGCGCGGTTGAGGCCGCCCGAATAGCTGTAGGCGTCGGGATCGTTCTGCGCGTAGGTCTCCAGCTTGCGGATGTCGACCTTGCCGACCAGCGACGAGATGTCCTGGTTGTTTTCGTCGCCGGGCTCGGTCTTGGCGATCGCGATCTGACGCAGCCGCGACGGCTGGATCTTGGCGACGCGGAATTGCGAGATGTCGCCGCCGAAGGCTTCGAGGCGCTTGTAGCACCATGGGCTCATCAGTCCGCTGAGGCGCCGGCGCGGAATGCCGTACTTCTCTTCGAGCATCGGGCCGAGCGATTCCGGATCGAACAGGCTGAGCGGGCTTTCGAACACCGGGCTGAGTTCGTCGCCGGCTTTAAGCACGTAGATGGGATGGACTTCCATCAACGCCTTGAGCCGTTCAGCGAGCGACGACTTGCCGCCGCCGACGGGTCCGAGCAGATAGAGTATCTGCTTGCGCTCTTCGAGACCTTGCGCGGCGTGGCGGAAGAAGCCGACGATCCGCTCGATCGTCTCCTCCATTCCATAGAAGCCGGCGAAGGCGGGATAGAGCCGCATCGTGCGGTTCAAAAAAATACGGCCAAGGCGGGGATCCTTGGCCGTGTCGATCATCTGGGGTTCACCGATCGCAGCAAGCAATCGTTCGGCGGCGTTGGCATATCGCATCGGATCGTTTCGACACGACTCCAGATATTCCGCCATCGACATGTCGGTCTGGCTTCTTGCTTCGAAAGACCGGGCGAAAGCATTGAACAGAGAATCGTTGTACATGATCCGTCTCTCCATGGTCACCTGTAAATGCCGTACGCTCCAATCGGGTTCCAGTTTCGGAGCGCTACAGCTTCCGTTCGCGAATCACCATCTGCACTAGGGTAGATTGGACACGCGAGCGACTTCGCATTGCAATGCAATAGTCATGCTAGAGGCCTGAGCCTCGTAGTGATACGGTGGCATTTCGCTCCTCATGTAGCCCTCGCGCAACATTTGCCCCGGCGTAGTACTGAACACGACGTTAGGGAGTTTTTAAGGAATCTGGACGGGTTAGCGCGGCTCGATTCGAACGTGGCTCGGCAGTCCCGGGCGCCCAAATGGAAAAATCCGGGGTTTTGCACGCCCGAACGCACCACAATTGCAGCTTTTGTGACCCTCCGGGGGCGGGCGAGCGGCGACAATTGCGAAGATGAACACGCGTTCATTTCGTCGCCCACACCTTGAACGCTCCTGGCGCCGGGCGCGACCAAAGTTATATGCCGCTCGCTTAATCCGAGGCTGCCATGAAATCCGCCTTCCTTGCCGTTGCCATCGCCTCCATCATCGGCGCCAATGCCTGCAACGCCCAGGACGGCGTCGACAAAGCCAAAGCCACCGCCTTCGACAACAGGATGTTCGGCGGACCGCTTGGCCAGAAGACCTATGCCTGCTTCGTGCGTCGCTATAGCGCCGGTCATCTGGCGCAGCATCCGAAGCAGAAGGTCAGCGCGATGAAGCTCCTGGTGACCGCCGAAGATGCGCCCGAAGACAAGACCGTCAATTATTCGTTTCGGCTCGGCTTCAAATATCGCCACCGCGCCGGCAATTTCGACTCCAGCGGCTACTGCAGTCACATCGTCGCCGAGAACACCGGTGGCGAAATCCGGCTCGGCTGCGGCGTCGATTGCGAAGGCGGCGGCATTGAGGTCGCAATGAAAGACGACAAATCCGCGCTGATCCGGCTGGAGCGGATCAGAATCTGGGAGCGCAACAAGCCTGACGACGATGCCAGCAACGATCTGGTTGCCGGTGCCGACGACAAGGTCTTCCGTGTCGATCGAGCGGATCTGCACGAATGCTCCGAGTTGGTGACGGACCGCAAGGAACTTGCGGCGCTCCGGCACAAGTGAACCACACTGCACAGTATTGGCGAGACCGGCTGCATGGCACTGTTATATATAGCGTCGGTGGGGAGAAAATTCCATGCATCGACGTAACATCCTGTGGGGCGCAGTTTCGGCCTTCAGCGCGGCCTTTACGGTCTCCCGCGCCAGTGCGGCTGGCGACGTCGCGCCTTCCAGGAAATTGAAGGTGGTTTATCACCTCGCCGACCTCGACAAGGTCAGCTTCGTGCTGGGCAACATCCAGAACCACTACGACGGCGTCGGCGGTCCCCACAATGTCACGATCGCGCTGGTGGTGCACGGCCAGGCATTGCGGGCGTTTCATTCCGCTTCCGCCAATCCTGACGTTTCGAAGCGCGTCGGTCAGTTCTCCAAAGCCGGCCTTGAGTTCGCCGCCTGCGGCAACACCATGACGTCGCAGAACGTCACGCTGAGGGAATTGCTGCCGGGTTTCGTCGCCGCCGAGCACGGCGGCGTGGTGCGGATCGCCGAGTTGCAATCGCAAGGTTATCTCTACATCCGGCCTTGAGATCGACTGCCGCGTCGAGCGCTCATTTGCGCGATTTGATCGCCGCACTTTCGCCGGTCATATTCGGTTGAATAGTTCTCGTGTTCGGATTCGTCTGCAGCCGCGTCCGCGCGGCGTCGACATGCGGGTTATGCCCACCCGCGATCGCCCGCGGGACATTGTGCCCATGCCCGCCCAACTGCACGCTTATGCCCGCCGCTTGCATAGATGCCGCGCCGGGCAGGGTCAGGGCAGACAATAAAACGAGGCCGGCGGTGACTGACATACGACACTTCACAATGGCCTCCTTCACGACTTCGTGCTCTGCGACGGTTGGTGTCGCTTCCGGGGAAGCCGGTTCGACCCATCGCCGGGTCCACTGACAGAACGGGTATTTGGGGATCGCACCGGAACCGATCGCAATATCGTGGTAGCTTCTCCCATTCGTTCCGCCTGCGGGCCGAACCAAATATTGACTTTCCCGCCCTGCCCCCGAAAGCTGCCGGAAACCCGAAAACCGACCGAACAGAACAGGCCCCATGAATCCCGTCAAAACGCTCGAAAACCATGGCCAGGCGATCTGGCTGGACTTCCTCGCCCGCGGTTTCGTCGCCAAGGGCGACCTCAAGGCGCTGATCGACAGCGACGGCGTCAAGGGTGTGACGTCGAACCCCTCGATCTTCGAGAAGGCGATCGGCAGTTCGGACGAGTATGACGGCGCGATCGGCAAGGCCTTGCAAAACGGCGACCGCCCGGTCGCCGACCTGTTCGAGGCCGTCGCGATCGAAGACATCCAGAACGCCGCCGATGTGCTGCGTCCGGTTTACGACCGGCTGAACGGCGCCGACGGCTTTGTCAGCCTCGAGGTCTCGCCCTATCTGGCCATGGATACCAAGGGGACGATTGCGGAAGCCGAACGGCTCTGGAAGGACGTCAAGCGGCAGAACCTGATGGTGAAGGTGCCGGCCACGCCGGAGGGCCTGCCGGCGATCGAGCATCTGATCGGCGAAGGCATCAGCATCAATATCACGCTGCTGTTCTCGCAAGCAGTCTATCGCGAGGTCGCCGAGGCTTACATCGCCGGTCTCGAAAAATACGTCGCCAACGGTGGCGATCCCATGCCCGTCGCCAGCGTCGCCTCCTTCTTCGTCAGCCGCATCGATAGCGCGGTCGACAAGCAGCTCGACGACAAGATTGCCAGGGCCAACGACCCCAGCGAGAAGGAACGGCTGAGCGCACTGAAGGGCAAGGTCGCCATTGCCAACGCCAAGCTCGCCTATCAGGATTACAAGAAGCTGTTCGCCGGCGCTCGCTGGGAAAAACTCGCGGCCAAGGGCGCCAAGCCGCAACGTCTGCTGTGGGCCTCGACCGGCACCAAGAACAAAAACTACAGCGACGTGCTTTATGTCGAGGAACTGATTGGTCCCAACACCGTGAACACCGTGCCGCCGGCTACGCTCGATGCGTTCCGCGACCACGGCAAGCCGCGCGACAGCCTCGAAGAGAATATCGAGGACGCCAGGCGGGTTTTGGAAGAGCTCGAAAAGTCCGGCATTTCGCTCGACGCCATCACCGAGGAATTGGTGAAGGACGGCGTCAAGCTGTTTGCCGATGCCGCCGACAAGCTCTACGGCGCGGTCGCACAGAAGCGCGTAGCCTCGCTCGGGGGCGGCATCGACCACCAGCATCTCGCGCTCGGCGACCGGATCAAGAAGGCCGTCGAAAAGAGCACCGAGGATTGGCGCGCATCCGCAACGATCCGCCGGCTGTGGCAGAAGGACAAGTCAGTCTGGACCGGCGACGACGAGGACAAATGGCTGGGCTGGCTGAACAGTCCCGCAGCGGCCGATATCGCCGATTACGAGGATTTTTCCCGTCGCGTGAAGGGGCAGAATTTCAGCGATGCGGTCGTGCTCGGCATGGGCGGATCGAGCCTGGGGCCGGAAGTGCTGGCGGAGACCTTTGCCAAAAAATCCGGATTCCCGAAGCTGCATGTGCTCGATTCCACCGATCCCGCACAGGTGCGCGCGATGGAGGACAAGGTCGATCTCGCCCACACCCTGTTCATCGTCTCCAGCAAGTCCGGCGGCACCACCGAGCCGAACGTGATGAAGGATTATTTCTTTGATCGCGTGTCAAAGACCATCGGCAAGGACAAGGCCGGCCATCGCTTCATCGCGGTCACCGATCCCGGCTCGTCGCTGCAGAAGGTCGCCACAAAACAGGGCTTTGCCCGCATCTTCTACGGGGATCCCACCATCGGCGGCCGTTACTCCGTGCTGTCGCCGTTTGGCCTCGTGCCAGCCGCCGCTGCCGGCATCGACGTTCGCAGCCTGATCACCCATGCGCTGGCGATGGTGCGCTCCTGCGGCGCCGACGTGCCGCCGCACGAAAACCCGGGCGTTCAGCTTGGGTTGGCGATGGGGCTCGCCGGCCTCGAAGGCCGCGACAAGGTGACGATCACTTCATCGCCGAAGGTCGCGGACTTTGGCGCCTGGGCCGAGCAGCTGATCGCCGAATCCACCGGCAAGGAAGGCAAGGGCCTCATCCCGATCGACGGCGAGCCGCTCGGCGATCTCTCGCTGTACGGCAACGACCGCTTCTTCATCGATATCTGCACCGAAGGCGAAGACGACGCCTCGCATGACGACCGGCTCAAGGCGCTTGAAGCGGCCGGACATCCCGTGGTCCGCATTGTCATGAAGTCGATCGACCATATCGGCCAGGAGTTTTTCCGGTTCGAGATGGCGACCGCCGTGGCCGGCGCGGTGCTCGGCATCAATCCGTTCAACCAGCCCGATGTCGAAGCCGCCAAGATCAAGACCCGCGAGCTGACGGGCGCATTCGAAAAGACCGGAAAGCTGCCGGCGGAGCAGCCCGTCATGTCGACCGACGAGGCCGATCTCTATACTGACGAGCGCAATGCCGACGAGTTGCGCAAGGCCGGTGCCAACGGAACGCTGGGCTCGTGGATCAAGGCGCATCTTTCACGTTCGGAAAGCGGCGACTACGTCGCCCTGCTGGCCTACATCGCCCGCGATCCTGGCACGATCGGCTCGCTGCAAAAGATGCGGCTCGCGGTGCGTAACGTCAGGCACGTCGCGACCTGCGCGGAATTCGGCCCGCGCTTCCTGCATTCCACCGGACAGTGCTACAAGGGCGGACCGGACAGCGGCGTATTCCTGCAGATCACCGCCGACGATGCCAAGGATCTGAAGGTGCCCGGCCAGAAGGCCAGTTTTGGCATCATCCTGGCCGCGCAGGCCCGCGGCGATTTCGACGTGCTCACCGAGCGCGGGCGGCGCGCCTTGCGCGTCCATCTCAAGGGCGATCTGGGATCAGGATTGTCCGCCCTTGATGCCGCGATTGCAGAAGCACTCAGCTAGGGAATTCAGGATATGCAACTCGGCATGATCGGCCTCGGCCGGATGGGCGGCAATATCGTCCGCCGGCTGATGAACAATGGCCACACCGCCGTGGTCTACGACAAGGATGTGAAGGCCGTCGCCGCCCTCGCCGGCGAGGGCGCAACCGGCGCCGATACGCTGGAAGATTTCGTGGCGAAGCTGGAGAAACCGCGCACCGCCTGGGTGATGCTGCCGGCAGGCAAGATCACCGAAGCGACCATCGAGGCCCTGGCAAAACTGATGCAGCCCGGCGACGTCATCATCGACGGCGGCAACACGTTCTGGCAGGACGACGTGCGGCGCGGCGCGGCGCTGAAGGCCAACGGCCTCCACTACCTCGACGTCGGCACCAGCGGCGGCGTATGGGGCATCGAGCGCGGCTATTGCATGATGATCGGCGGCGACAAGGCGGTGGTGGACCGGCTCGATCCGATCTTCAAGACGCTGGCGCCCGGCATCGGCGACATCCCGCGCACGCCGGGGCGCGAGGGCCGCGATCCGCGCATCGAGCAAGGTTACATTCACGCCGGCCCATCCGGCGCCGGACATTTTGTCAAGATGATCCACAATGGCATCGAATACGGCCTGATGCAGGCCTATGCCGAGGGTTTTGACATTCTCAAGAACGCCAATATCGAGGCGCTGCCGCCGGAGCATCGCTTCGATATGAATATTGCCGACATCGCCGAGGTCTGGCGGCGCGGCAGCGTGATTCCGTCCTGGCTGCTGGATCTCACGGCGTCCGCGCTGGCGGAAAACCAGACGTTGGATAATTACTCCGGCTTTGTGGAAGATTCCGGCGAAGGCCGCTGGACCGTCAATGCCGCCATCGACGAGGCGGTGCCGGCGGAAGTGCTGACAGCGGCGCTCTATGCGCGCTTCCGTTCACGCAAGGACCACACCTTTGCGGAAAAGATCCTCTCCGCGATGCGAGCCGGCTTCGGCGGCCACAGGGAGCCGCCGAAAAAACCCGGCGCAAAGGCCTGATCAGCATGGCGGTCGGTCAGATAGCACAGAAGAAACCCGATCCCTGCTCCTTCGTCATTTTCGGCGTGACTGGCGACCTCGCGCACCGGCTGGTGATCCCCGCCCTCTATAACCTCGCCGCCGGCGATTTGCTCCCGGACCAGTTCTGTCTGGTCGGAATCGCCCGCAAGGGCATGACGAGCGACAAGCTGCGTGACAGCCTGATGAAGGGCCTGCGCCAATTCGCGACCCGGCCGGTGGACGATGCCATCGCGCAACGCCTGCTGGGCTGCCTCACCTGCATCGAGGCCGATCCGAAAGATCCGGCTTCCTTTGACGCAATGCGCAAGCAACTCGACGAACTGGAGGCCGCCCGGGGCACCGGCGGCAATCGGCTGTTCTATCTGGCCACCCCGCCCAACGCGTTCCTGCCGATCAGCCGCGAACTCGGCCGCACCGGCATGCTGGCCGAGAACGGCGCGTGGCGGCGGCTGGTGGTGGAAAAGCCGTTCGGCACCGACTTGGCGTCGGCAAAGGCGCTCAACAACGAATTGCTCAAGCTCGTCAACGAGCACGAGATCTACCGGATCGATCACTATCTCGGCAAGGAGACGGTGCAGAACATTCTGGTGCTGCGCTTCGCCAACGGCATGTTCGAGCCGATCTGGAATCGCAACCACATTGACCATGTTCAGATCACGGTCGATGAACAACTGGGCGTCGGGCATCGCGGCAGCTTCTACGACCAGACCGGCGCGCTGCGCGACATGGTGCCCAACCATCTGTTTCAGCTGCTGTCGCTGGTCGCGATGGAGCCGCCGATCCGTTTCGACGCCCATTCGGTGCGCGGCGCAAAGGCAGACGTGCTCGCCGCGATCCAGCCGCAGAGCGAGATGGAAGCCTTGCAAAATTCGGTGCGCGGCCAGTATCTGGCCGGCCGGATTGGCGATAACCGGATCGAAGACTATCGGAAGATCGAGGACGTCGCCGCTGGCAGCACCACCGAAACCTATGCTGCACTGAAACTGGCCATCGACAATTGGCGCTGGGCCGGCGTTCCGTTTTACCTGCGCACCGGCAAGGCGCTCGGCGTCAAGCGTACGGAAGTCGCGATCAAGTTCAAGCAGGCCCCGTTCGCGATGTTCAACTGCACGCCCGTCGAGAAACTGGCGCAGAACTATCTCGTAATCGGCGTTGCACCCAACGAAGGCATCGCGCTGCAGTTCAACACCAAGGTACCCGGTCCGACGATCCAGATCGACGGCGTCGAGATGAAATTTCGCTACAAGGATTACTTCAAGGCAGAGCCTTCCACCGGCTACGAGACGCTGATCTACGACTGCATGATCGGCGACAACATCCTGTTCCAGCGCGCCGACAGCGTCGAGGCCGGCTGGAAGGCGGTGCAGCCGTTCATCGATGCCTGGAAGAAAGCCGGCGCCGACGGCCTGAAGACCTACAAGGCCGGTAGCGAGGGGCCGGAGGAAGCCAACGAACTGTTGCGGCGCGACGGCCGAAGCTGGCGGAAACTCGGGTGACGATGGCCCTGAACGACAATCGCCGCGTGATCGAAGTCGCCGACCCAACGGCGCTGGCCGCTGCCGCCGCCGAGCATGTGCTGGCCAGGACAGCCGCCAACCGCGGCCGCGTGGCGATCTGCCTCACCGGCGGCTCAAGCCCGACAAGGCTCTATCAACTGCTGGCAACCGAATCCTATCGCAACCGGCTGCCGTGGCATCGCGTGCACTGGTTCATTGGCGACGAGCGCTTCGTACCCGCGAATGATCCGCTCCACAACATGAGCATGGCGCGGGCGGCCTTTCTGGACCGGTGCGCGCCGCCGGAAAACATCCATCCGATTCCGACCGCGACTACTGACCTCACAGATCCCGATCGCGCTGCCGCGCTTTACCAACGGGAATTGCAATCGTTCTACGGTGCGGACGCAATCGATAACGCTCGTCCTCTGTTCGATCTCGTGCTGATGGGTGTCGGCCCCGACGGCCATATTGCGTCGCTGTTTCCCGACGACCCCGCCCTCGACGAGACCGCGCGCTGGGTTGTCGGCGTACCCAGGGCGAATGTCACGCCGCTCGTCCCGCGGGTGACGCTCACGTTGCCCACGCTTGCCTCCTGCTGCGAAATGCTGTTCGAGGTTGCGGGCACGGACAAGCGTGCGATCCTGACGCGCGTCTTCGCAGGCGAGAACCTGCCCGCCAACCGCGCGCGATCCACCGGCGAAACGTTCTGGCTGGTGGACCGCGCCGCGATCCCGGAGAATTTTGGTGGGCGCTAAGACCCCTTGCGCGCTGGTGGTGATGGGCGTTTCCGGCTCGGGCAAAAGCACCGTCGCCGACCGTCTCGCCGCGCGCCTCGGCTGGCGCTACGAGGATGGCGACGGCTTTCATCCGGCGAGCAATGTCGCGAAGATGAGCGCGGGCCAGCCGCTGACCGACGAGGACCGCTGGCCGTGGCTGCAGGCGATCGCCGACGAGATCGACCGCCTGTCGGCCGCCGGCGAGCGCGCCGTGATCGCCTGTTCGGCGCTGAAGCGCGCGTATCGCGAGGTGCTCGTGCACGGCCGCGACGACATCCGCATCGTCTTTCTCGACGGAACGCAGGATCTGGTCGCCGCCCGGCTCGCCGCGCGGAAGGGGCACTTCATGCCCCCGGGCCTGCTCGCCAGCCAGTTCAGGACGCTGGAACGGCCGGATGCGAGCGAGCGACCGGTCGTTGTCTCGATCGATGCGTCGGTCGAACAAATCGTCGATGATATTGTCACTCAACTGGATCTGGTTGCCCCATGACCCGCATCGCACTGGTCGTTTCCGACGTCGACGGCACGCTATTGACAAAGGACAAGGTTTTGACCGATGGCGCCAGGGTGGCCGTACGCAAGCTGCGCGCGGCCGGCATCGGCTTCACCATCGTCTCCAGCCGTCCAACCATGGGCATGGGTTTTCTGATCGAGCCGCTTTCGATCACGCTTCCCGTCGGCGCCTTCAACGGCAGTTCGATCGTGGACGCCGCGCTCCAGCCGATCGAGCAGCACCTGATCGGAGCTGATGTAGCGCAGCGCAGCCTCGACGTGCTCAAGGCGTTCGGCGTCGATATCTGGCTGTTCACCAACGAACGCTGGTACACGCGCAGTCCCGACGGCGAGTACGTCCCGCACGAGAAGCGGGCGATCAAGGCCGATCCGACCATCGTCGCCGATTTCACGCCGCATCTGGCCGCCTCCTGCAAGATCGTCGGCGCCAGTTCGGACGCGGCCCTGCTGCAACGTTGCGAGGTAGCGATGAAAGAGGCGATCGGACAGGAAGCTACCGCGGTCCGTTCGCAAACCTATTATCTCGACGTCACCCCGTCCGGTCACGACAAGGGCACCTTCGTTACGGCAATCGCGAAGCGGCTGGGGATTCCGGCCGAGGCGGTAGCGACCATCGGTGACATGGAGAACGACCTGCCGATGTTTGCCAAAAGCGGTATCTCGTTTGCGATGGGAAACGCGGCCGACAGCATCAAGACGCGTGCGACGCATGTGACCGACAGCAACGAGCACGACGGATTTGCGCGCGCGATGGAGACGGTGCTGCGGCTCGGATAGCGGGATTCCCGATCCGCTTCGGCGATGCTTTCGGTATCAAGCGCGTATCAAGGATAAATCGAGGATTCCTCAAAGCCTTTGCGTGGCGAATCCGCTTTGGTGCCCGGGCACGATCGGCAAGCGCGAGCCGGTGCCCGACCGCCAGATCCTCCCATGAAGGCAGGTTCACCCCAGCCCGGGCCTGCCGTGGCGTAGACGGGTGTCGGCTCGCGCGACTTCGCAATCCGCCGGCGCGATCAGCGCGCAGCCGTGCTTTTCAGTGCCGAGAAGTGCTGCAAAGCAGGCGTCCGAGTCGAACGCCGGCCAGCATAACCAGTCGATCGATCCGTTACGGCCGACCAGCCGCGGCGGTCTCGCAATCGCCGATCAACCCGTAATCTTCGATCCGGCACGACAAGATGTTTTTCCGCTGATGTCAGATCGCCGCGCGCGAGCGCTCATGGGTCGCCGCCTTGAGCGCGTCGACGTCGACCGTGGACGTCATGTCCTCGATCGACACCGGAAGCCGCCGCCGCCAGTTCGGATGTTCGTCGATGGTGCCGGGAATATTGGGCTGGTCGACCACCCCGAGCAGGTCCTCCAGCGAGACCGCGAGCAACCTCGATTTGGTCCGCGCCAAAAAATTCGCAATGGCATACAGGTCGTTGCGCTCGATGGCGTTATGGCGCAGCACTTCGTCCAGCATCGCCAGCGCGTGCCAGCGCGCATCGTCGCTTTCGCCGGGATCGATGCCGAGCGAGCGCTTCAGCTTAAGATCGCCGAACGAGCGCCAGCCGGCATAGGTCGATAGATCATGCGTATTGAAGGTGACGAGCGCGTTTGTCAGGTAGTGATCGAGGCTGCGGAACACGCCCGCATCGTCGCGCTCGAACATCATCACGAGATAGGACCAGACGCCCCAATCGGCGATCTGATCGCGAAACCCTTCCGGCACAGTGCCGAGGTCCTCGCCGATCACGACGCAGCGATTGGCCATGCTTTCCTGCGCCGTCACCGCCAGCAGTGCCTCGAACGGCATCTGCACGTAGACGCCGTCGCGGGCGGTAAAGCCCTGCGGCACCAGATAGAGCCGCTTCAGCCCGAGCACATGGTCGAGCCGGATGGCGCCCGCGTGGCGCATCGAGGCGCGCAGCATATCTCGGTAAGGCGCAAACGATTCACGCTCCAACCCGGCGGCATTGAAGCCGGCAAGGCCCCAGGTCTGGCCGGCTGTGTTGAGCGGATCGGGTGGCGCGCCGACGCCGAGAAGGCGCGAAATCGCGACCTGCTCGTTCCAGGCGTCAAAACCGTCGGCCTGCACGCCGACCGCGACGTCAAGATAGAGCCCAACCTTCATGCCGAGCTTCTTCGCCAGGTCGGCCGCCGCGCCCAGCTGGCGGTCGGCGTTCCACTGCACGAACTCGACAAATTCGATCTCGCCGGCATCCTCCCCCCGGCGCAGCGCGGCGCATCTGCCTTCGTCCGGCTGCCGCCACTCTTCCGGCCATTCCCACCATGGCTTGCCGAACTTGTGCCGTAGCGCCTCGAAGCAGGCAAAATGCGACAGCAAATCGCCGCGCTCGGCGCGGAATGCGTCAAAATCCTGTTGGCGATCCCGATTGGCGCTGGTCTTGAAGGCAGCGAAAGCAGCGCGCAGCGCCTGCCACTTCAACGCAGCGACGCCGACATAATCCACGGCTTCACCGGCCCGCAACCGCGCCAGTGCCTCGCCCGAGCCGGCATCGGGCTGAAATTCGGGAAGTTTTTCGACGTCGATATAGAGCGCGTTGAGAAACAGCCGGCTGTTCGGCGAATATGGGCTGCAATCGCCCGGGCGGTCGTCGAACAAGGCGTGCAGCGGATTGAGGCCGATGCCGTCGGCGCCGAATTGATCGGCAAGTTCGATGAGGCTGGCGAGATCGGTGAAGTCGCCCATGCCCCAGTTACGCGCCGAGCGGACGCCATAAAGCTGGACCGCGATCAGCCAGCAGCGATCAAACTCGCCGCCAAATGCGCGTTCCGGCGCCGAAATCAGCGGTACATCCTCGGTGTTCACCGCATCGCTCACCTGCAGCCGGTAGATTCCGGGCGGCAGGTCGGTGGGCCACTCAATAGCGCGATCGGAAGTGTCCCCTTCGGCAATAACCTCCCGACCCAGAACGATTTTCCACCGCACCGGAAGTGTCGCCGCAGCCGTCAGTTCGGTTCGCGACGGTCGACCCGCTCGAACAACGACGGGGTGGCCGACCAGGGGTCCCGGCGCCTGCGGTGGCAAGGCCTCCAGGATAATTTTGAGCGCGGCGGCGTCCGTCACACGGCGGTGACCCTGGCCGTCCAGGAACTCGGTCTGGATCCCCTGGGCGTCGGCTTGAGCAAAAAGATTCATTCGGCACACACTTTGCACGCAAACATCAAACCAATGTCGCGAAATTGTCCAATTGCGGGAAGGAGATGGGCAGTGTCTAACGCTCGATTCCAGCAACGGTTCCCAAGGAACCAAAGCCTTCCGAGCGGCTTACTATCTCAATACGGAACGTCTCCCTTTCTTCCAACGAAACGGGGACGTCATTTCCATGGCAGTGGCATCACAGTGAACAAAAAAGCGCAGACCGCCGAGAGCTCCAACGCCGGCGCATCCCTTCCTGTCGACGGCGCTTATCCGCTGAATCCGGATGGCAGCCTTTCCTTCGAAGCAAAGGGAATGCCAGCCGCCGTCACGGACGAGCTCTGGTATAAGGATGCGATCATCTACCAGCTTCACGTCAAGGCGTTTGCTGACAGCAATAATGACGGTATCGGCGACTTTGCCGGGTTGACCGAAAAACTGGGGTACCTGCAGGACCTCGGCGTGACCACGCTGTGGCTGTTGCCGTTCTACCCCTCCCCCGGCCGGGACGATGGCTACGACATCGCCGATTACGGCGACATCAACCCCGATTTCGGGACGATGAAGGACTTTCGCCGCTTCATCCAGGAAGCCAAGAAACGTGGCCTTCGGGTCATCACCGAACTCGTCATCAACCACACCTCCGACCAGCACGACTGGTTCAAGCGCGCCCGTCGCTCGGACCCGGATTCGTCCGCCCGCAACTGGTATGTCTGGAGCGATACCGACCAGAAATATCCGGGCACGCGGATCATCTTCACCGACACCGAGAAATCGAACTGGACCTGGGATCCGGAAGCCGGCCAGTTCTACTGGCACCGCTTCTTTTCGCACCAGCCGGACCTCAATTTCGACAATCCGCGTGTCGTGAGCGCGCTGGTCCAGGTGATGAAGCGCTGGCTCGACACGGGTGTGGACGGCTTCCGCCTCGACGCCATTCCTTATCTCTGCGAGCGGGACGGCACCAACAACGAGAATTTGCCCGAGACCCACACCATCATCAAGCGGCTGCGCGCCGAACTCGACGCCTACGCCAAGGGCAAGGTGCTACTGGCCGAGGCCAATCAATGGCCGGAGGACGTCCAGGAATATTTCGGCCGCGGCGACGAATGCCACATGGCCTATCATTTCCCGCTGATGCCGCGCATCTACATGGCGATCGCGCAGGAGGACCGGTTTCCGATCACTGACATCCTGCGCCAGACCCCGGATATCCCGGCTAACTGCCAGTGGGCGCTGTTCCTGCGCAACCACGACGAACTGACGCTGGAAATGGTCACCGACGTCGAGCGGGATTATCTGTGGTCGACCTACGCCAACGATCCCCGGGCGCGCATCAATGTCGGCATCCGCCGCCGGCTGGCGCCGCTGATGGACAATGACCGGCGCAAGATCGAATTGATGAACTCGCTGCTGTTTTCTTTCCCGGGCACGCCGATCATCTATTACGGCGACGAGATCGGCATGGGCGACAACATCTATCTCGGCGACCGCAACGGCGTCCGCACCCCGATGCAGTGGACGCCCGACCGCAATGGCGGCTTCTCCCGCGCCGACCCGGCACGGCTGTACGCACCGACCATCATGGACCCCGTCTATGGCTACGAGGCGGTCAACGTCGAGGCGCAGTCGCGCAGCCTGTCCTCGCAGCTCTCTGCCACCAAGCGGCTGATCGCGGTCCGCAAATCCACCACCGCCTTCGGCCGCGGCACCATGACGTTCATCCGCCCGGAGAACCGCTCGGTACTGTGCTATGTGCGCCAGTACCGCGATGAGGTCATCCTTTGCGTCGCCAATCTGTCGCGATCGGCGCAGGCGACCGAACTCGATCTCTCCGCCTTCAAGGACCGTATCCCGCTGGAGATGCTCGGCCGCACCCGGTTCCCGCCCATCGGCGAGCTGCCGTACATGATTACCCTGGCGCCCTACGGCTTCTACTGGTTCGAGCTGCAGGAGCGCGACAAGTCGGAGCCGGTGGTGCAGCGCGCCGTGCCGGAGTTCGAAACGCTGGTGGTGCCTGTCAATGCGACCTGGATGTCGCTGGCGCGTGAACGCGGCGTTTTTGAGCGCGACGTGCTGCCGGGCTATCTGGCGCGCACCCGCTGGTATCCGGAACGATCGCCCAAGGCGATCCGTCCAGCGCTGACGTCGGCCGTGCCGTTCTGCGACATCGGCGACAACCGGCCATGGCTCGCCTTCTTCGAAACCACACAGCGCGGCATCGCGACGCGCTACGTGCTGCCGATGCAGATCGAATGGGTTCGCTTCGACCGCGAACGCTATAATCCACACGCGCTGGCGGCGGTTCGGCAGGGCGCCCGCGAAGGCACCCTGCTCGACGTCGCCACCGACCAGATCTTCATCGCGTTATTGCTGCGGAACCTGCAGCAATCTCTGACGGTAGAAGAAGGCGAACAGGGCTTGACGCTCGAATTCCGGCCGACCGCCCGCTTCAGCGACAAGCCGATCCGGCAGCCCGAGCACATCCGCATCATCGAAACCGACCAACCGCGCAGCACCGCTTTGGTGGACGACGACTATGTGGTGAAGATCTATCGGACGCTGCAGCCAGGTCCAAATCCCGAAATCGAGGTGGGGCGCTTCCTCACCGATGTCGCCCACTTTGCCAATGCGCCCGCCCTGCTCGGCAGCGTCGAGTTGGTCGAAGGCAACGAGAAAAGCGCAATCGGCGTCGTTCACGCCTTCATCCCCAATCAGGGCGATCTTTGGACCGTCAGCGCGGGCTATCTGGATCGCTTCATCGAGGAGCAGCGCTTGCTCGCGGCAAGCGTGCAGCGCGATGAGCGCGAGGATGAGTTTCCCTATCTGCGCTACATGTCGCAGGCCGGGCGGCGCGTGGCCGAGTTGCATGTTGCGCTTGCCAGCAACAGCGAACTGGCGGCATTTGCGCCGGAGCCTGCCGACCGTGACGACGTGCAGCATTGGATCGACGATCTGATGCTGTGCGCCGGCCGCGTCTTCGATTCGCTGCGGCAGCGGCGGGAGAGCCTCAGGGAAGCTGACCGGCCGCTCGCCGACCAGTTGCTGGCACTGCAGCCGGCGCTGCCGGACTTGCTGGAACGGCTGCTGTCGCGCGATACCGACATCGCCAGCATCCGTTGCCATGGCGACCTCGATCTGACGCAATTGATGATCGTCAAGGACGACATCTTCATCATCGACTTCGAGGGCGCGCCGCGAAGCAGCATCGCCGAGCGCCGGCGCAAGGTACCCGCGGCACGCGACATCGCCGGACTGGTCCGGTCGATCGATTATTCGGCAACCTCGGCCCTTGAGCGCGCGCTCAAAGTAGCCCACGATGAGGACGGCAGGCTGGGCGCGGCGCTTGGCGAGTGGCGCGACCGGGCGGCCGCCGCGTTCCTCGCCGCGTACCATGAAGCCATGACCGATCGCCGGCTGTGGCCGTCCGATCCGAACGCGGCGGATAACCTGCTGACGTTCTTCCTGCTCGAGAAGGCCTTGAACGAAATCGAGCACGAACTGTCGTTCCGGCCGGAATGGCTCCGCGTGCCCCTGATCGGAATCATCAGAATGTTGTCGCAACCATCCTTTGAGGCTTCATGAATAAACTGCCCGCCGAGGCCTACGCTATCATCGAAGGCAGGAATTCCGACCCGTTCCGCTATCTCGGACTGCACAGCGAGGGCGAGCACAGCGTGGTGCGCGCCTTCATCCCCGAAGCCTCCAATGTGGAGGCGATCGGCGAGCATGGCGAGACAGCGACGCTCGAACGCATCCATGACGCCGGGCTGTTCGCTGGCGCGCTGCCGAACGGATCAACGCGATACCAGCTCCGCGCCCGCTTTGGCGACAACGTCGTCGATCTCGACGATCCTTACCGATTTCCGCCCGTGCTCGGGGACCTCGATCTTTATTTGCTGGGCGAAGGCACTCACCGGCGGATCTACGACAAGCTCGGCGCACACCCGATGACGCTCGACGGCGTCGACGGTGTCGCGTTCGTCGTGCTGGCGCCGAACGCCAAGGCCGTCAGCGTGGTCGGTGATTTCAATTTCTGGAACGCGCTGCGGCATCCGATGCGGGTGCGCGGCGTCGGCTATTGGGAACTGTTCGTGCCGCATGCGCGTGCCGGCGACCGCTACAAGTTCGACATCACCGGCCCCGACGGGCGGCACTTGCCGCTGAAATCAGATCCCGTGGCGTTTGCGGCGGAGCTCCGGCCCTCGACCGCCTCGGTCGTCATCGACGAGACCAGGATTCCGCGTCCGCGCCCCGCGCCGGCGGGCATCAACGCGCTCGACGCGCCGATCTCGATCTATGAGGTGCATCTCGGCTCGTGGCGGCGCAAGAACGGCAATGAATGGCTGAGTTATCGCGACCTCGCCGAGCAGCTGCCGGCTTACGCCAAGGACATGGGCTTTACCCATATCGAGTTTCTACCCATCAGCGAGCATCCGTTCGATGGCTCATGGGGCTATCAGCCGACCGGCCTGTATGCGCCGACGAGCCGGTTCGGCTCGCCGGAGGATTTTTCCGCGCTGGTCGATGCCTGCCATCGCGAAGGCATCGGCGTGTGGCTCGACTGGGTGCCCGGGCATTTCCCCGACGATCCGCACGGGCTCGGCTATTTCGACGGCACCGCGCTCTACGAACACGCCAATCCGCTGCAGGGCCGTCACCTCGACTGGGGCACGCTGATCTACAATTACGGCCGCACCGAAGTGGTCAATTTCCTGGTCTCCAACGCGCTGTTCTGGCTCGACCGCTACGGCGTCGACGGCCTGCGCGTCGATGCCGTCGCCTCGATGCTCTATCTCGACTACAGCCGGCCCGCCGGTGAATGGATTCCGAACCGGCACGGCGGGCGGGAAAACCTCGAAGCCATCGAATTCCTGCGCCGCGTCAACACCGAACTGTTCGGGCTGTTTCCCGAAACCACTACGGCCGCAGAGGAGTCCACATCATGGCCGCAGGTGTCGCAGCCAGTCGAATATGGCGGGCTCGGCTTCGGCTACAAGTGGAACATGGGTTGGATGCACGACACGCTGAAATACATCGGCAAAGACCCGATCTACCGGAAGCATCATCACGGCGACATCCTGTTCGGCCTGCACTACGCGTTCTCGGAGAATTTCATTCTGCCGCTGTCGCACGACGAAGTCGTGCACGGCAAGCGCTCCATCATCGGCCGCATGCCCGGCGACGAGTGGCAGCGGTTTGCCAATCTGCGCGCCTATTACAGCTTCATGTTCGGCCATCCCGGCAAGAAGCTCTTGTTCATGGGGTGCGAGTTCGGCCAGGAGCGCGAATGGAATCACGACCAGTCGCTCGACTGGCACCTGCTGGGACAACACAAATATGCGGGCATCCAGAACCTGATCCGCGATCTCAACCGCCTCTACCGCGCCGTGCCGGCGCTGTACGAGATGGATTGCAACCAGGCGGGATTTGAATGGGTCATCACCCATGATTCTGGCAACAACGTCTTTGCCTGGCTGCGCAAGGGTTTTGACGCACACGCGCGCTGTCTCGTGGTCGTGAACTTCTCGCCAAACGTCCTGCAGAATTACCGCGTCAGGGTGCCGTTTGCCGGCAGGTGGAAGGAAGCGCTCAACTCCGACTCCGCGCATTACGGCGGCAGCAATGTCGGCAATGTCGGCGAAGTGCACACGCTCGATGGAAGCATCCCCGAACTCAACCTGACCATTCCGCCGCTGGCCGCGATCTTTCTCGTACCGGAAAGCTGACGCATGCGCTTGTCCGCGGGAAGCCCTGCCCGCCTTGGAGCAACCTGGGACGGACGCGGCACCAACTTTGCGCTGTTCTCGGCCAATGCGGAAAAGGTCGAGCTCTGCCTGTTCGACGGCCAGGGGCGCCGCGAGCTCGAGCGGATCGAACTGCCCGAGCGCAATGAGGACATCTGGCACGGCTATCTCAACGACGTTTCGCCCGGGCAGCTCTATGGCTATCGCGTTCACGGCACCTATGCGCCCGAACGCGGACACCGATTCAACGCCAACAAGCTGCTGCTCGACCCCTACGCCAAGCGGCTCGCCGGCCGTCTGGTGTGGAGCGACGCGCATTTCGGCTATCGCACCGGCAGCGCGCGCGAAGACCTTTCCTTCGACCGCCGCGACAATGCGCGCGGCATGCCCAAGGCCGTTGTGGTCGACGAAACCTTCAACTGGGGCCGCCGTGAGATACGCCCCAACATCCCCTGGGAAGACACCATCATCTACGAGGCCCACGTCAAGGGCCTGACGCAAAAGCGCGAGGACGTTGCTCCCGGCTGGCGCGGCACCTATGGCGGACTGTGCTCGCCGGCGATGATTGACCATCTCAAGAAGCTCGGCGTCACCACCATCGAATTGCTGCCGGTTCACGGCCTGATCGACGACCGGGTGCTGATCGAACGAAGACTTTCCAATTACTGGGGCTACAACACGCTGGCATTCTTCGCGCCGGAGCCGCGTTACGCGCAGGACAACGCCCTCGATGCGTTCCGCACCACCGTGGCGCGGCTGCACGATGCCGGCATCGAGGTGATGCTCGACGTGGTCTATAACCACACCGCCGAGGGGAACCATCTCGGCCCGACGCTGTCGTTCCGCGGCATCGACAATGCATCCTATTACTGGCTCAACAAGGAACAGCCGCGCTATTACGACGACTTCACCGGCTGCGGCAGCTCGGTCAATCTGACCCATCCGCGCGTGCTGCAGATGACGATGGATTCGCTGCGGTACTGGGTCGAGGTCTGCCATGTCGACGGCTTTCGCTTCGACCTCGCCACCACGCTGGCGCGGGGCCCCAACGGCTATGACCGCAATGCCTCGTTCCTGACTGCGGTGCGACAGGATCCGGTGCTGTCGACCGTCAAGCTGGTCGCCGAACCCTGGGATCTCGGCATGGGTGGCTATCAGGTCGGCGCATTTCCCTCGCAATGGTCGGAATGGAACGACCGCTATCGTAGCGCGATGCGGCGCTACTGGAGCGGCGAAGGCAGCCTGATCGGCGAGGTCTCGCGCCGCATGACGGCTTCCTCCGACCTGTTTCATCACGACAATCGCGCCACCCGGGCCAGCGTCAACCACATCACCGTCCATGACGGTTTTACGCTGGCCGACCTGTTCAGCTACAACGACAAGCACAACGAAGCCAATGGCGAGGACAATCGCGACGGCTCCAACGACAACCACAGCAATAATTGCGGCCATGAGGGCCCGACCGGCGACGCCGCGATCACCGCGCTGCGCCGGCAGTTGCGCAAGAACCAGCTCGCCTGCCTGTTCCTGGCGCAGGGGACGCCCCTGATGCTGGCCGGAGACGAGGTCGGCAATTCGCAGAATGGCAACAATAACGCCTATTGCCAGGACAACGAGACCGGTTGGGTCAACTGGGACAATCTGGGCAAGCCCGGCGAGGACCTCACCGAGTTCGTCAGCCACATGACCGCGCTACGCCGGCGCTTCGCCCAGCTTCGCTGCCAGCGCTGGCTCGATGGCCGGCGTGCGGACGGTTCCTATGGCGTGCTGTGGCTGACGCCGGCGGCCGAGGAAATGAAGGAAGAGGACTGGACTTTTCCGGATGGCCGCTTCCTCGCCTATGTGCTGGGCCCGATGGAACAAGGCCAGCCGCCGATCTTTATCGTTCTGAACGCCGCCCCTGAGGAAATCGGTTTCAAATTGCCCGAAATGCCCGAATATAGGAACTGGCAGCAGGTGCTGAACACGGTCGAGGCCGTGCAGAGCCCCACCGAATTCGCATCAGGTGCCGAGACTAGCGCGCCGCCCAGGTCGGTGCTTGCCTTCGCAGGCACGGCATGAATGACGGTCAATTCGGTCCGCGGCTGACAATTGACGGCACGCGGTTTCGGCTTTGGGCGCCGGCGGCGAAGCGCGTCGACGTCATGCTGGCGCAACCCCATGCCATGACGCGCGGCGAGGACGGCTGGTTCACGGCCGACATTGCCGGCGTAACGACAGGCGCGCGCTACAAATTTCGCATCGACGACGAGATCGACGTCCCGGATCCTGCATCGGCGTTTCAGCCCGACGACGTATTCGGTCCGAGCGAGGTGATCGATCACAAAGCCCATCCATGGCGCGCCGCGGACTGGCGCGGACGGCCGTGGCAGGAGGCCGTGATCCTCGAGGCCCATGTCGGGACCTTCACCCCGCAAGGCACCTATAGCGCGATGATCGAACGGCTGGATCATCTGGTCGAGACCGGCATTACCGCACTCGAACTGATGCCGCTGGCGGATTTCGCCGGCTCCCGGAACTGGGGCTATGACGGCGTGCTGTGGTACGCGCCAGAAAGCGCCTATGGGCGGCCCGAGGATCTCAAGGCGCTGATCGACGCGGCGCATCTGCGCGGGCTGATGGTGATGCTCGACGTGGTCTATAACCATTTCGGTCCGGAAGGAAATTATCTTGGCCGTTACGCGCCTTCCTTCTTCACCGACGCCCACACGCCCTGGGGCGGCGCGATCGACTATCGCGTCGGGCAAGTCCGCGCCTTCGCCATTGAAAACGCCGTCTCCTGGCTGCGCGACTATCGCTTCGACGGGCTGCGGCTCGATGCTGTCAACGCGATCGTCGAGCCGGGCGGGCTGTCGCTGCTGCACGATATCAGCGCCGCCGCCGGCAAGCTTGCCGCCGAGACCGGCCGGCACATTCATCTCGTGCTGGAGAACGGTGACAACCGCGCCAGTCTTCTGGACGCCGACGAAGATCCGCCGCAGGGAAAATACCGCGCGCAGTGGAACGACGACTATCATCACGCCTGGCGTGTGCTGATGACCGGCGAGAAGCAGGGCTATTATGTCGACTACCAGCAGGCGCCGATCTCGGACATCGCGCGCTCGCTGGCATCCGGCTTCGTCTATCAGGGAGAGCCGTCGGCGTTTCGCGGCGGCCGGCGCGGCGAGCCGAGCGGCCATCTGGCGCCGACCGCCTTCATCAACTTCGTGCAAAACCACGACCAGATCGGTAATCGCGCCCTCGGCGACCGCCTTGAAAGCACCGCCGATGTACGCGCCATCGAGGCGGGGCTTACCGTGCTGTTGCTGTCGCCTTCCATACCCATGCTGTTCATGGGTGAGGAATGGGGCTCGAAGTCGCCCTTCCCGTTCTTCTGTGATTTCGGCGGTGATCTCGCGGACGCCGTCCGCAAGGGCCGCCGCGTTGAGTTGGCCTGGGCCTACGAAGCGTATGGCGACGAGGTGCCGGATGCGCTCGATCGATCAAGCCGCGACGCCGCCGTGCTTGACTGGAACGAACCGACTACCCCAGCCGCGCAGAAGCGGCTGACGCTGGTACGAGACCTCCTGAAAATACGCCGGAAAGAAATCATCCCGCGTCTTGCGAACGCAACCTTTGGCGAGGCTTCCGCGGACGAAAACCGCCTGCTGACGGCGCATTGGCGGATGGGCGATGGCGCTATGCTCTGGCTGCTTGCCAACCTGTCGGAGCAGGCAATCAGTCATCCGCCGGACCAGTCCGCGGGAACCCTGATCTGGGGCAGCGAGTTGGGCGACAGCGTTCCGCCCTGGACCGTGCTCTGGCGCATCGGATAGGAAAATGCCCCCGGCGATCCCGATCGCAACCTACCGCCTGCAACTATCGGCGGATTTCGATTTTGACGCTGCGACTTCAGTGGTGCCTTACCTGAAGTCGCTCGGCATCACCCATCTCTATGCCTCGCCTTTCATGCGCGCCCGCAAGGGCAGCGCACATGGCTACGACGTTATCGACCACGCCCAGTTCAACCCCGAGCTCGGTGGTGAGGACGGCTTTGAACGGCTGAGCGCCGCGCTGCGGCAGCACGATCTCGGGTTGATCCTGGATTTTGTACCCAACCATGTCGGTGTCCATTTTGCGGATAATCCCTGGTGGCTCGACGTGCTGGAATGGGGCCCTGCCTCGCCGCACGCGGCCTCCTTCGACATCGACTGGGAGCAATTGCCCTACCGCGCCCGCGGCGGCGTGCTGCTGCCGATCATCGGCTCGTCCTACGGCCAGGCATTGGAAAATGGCGAGATCGAGCTGCGCTACGATGCCGCCGAAGGCAGCTTTTCGGCGTGGTATTTCGAGCACCGGCTGCCGATCGCGCCGGAGCGTTATGGCGAAATCCTCCGCATGATTGTCAAGGAGACCGGCGCGGAAGACGTTGCAGCCGGCAAAGAAATCCTTGCACTTGCGTCGCGGCATCAGGGCCCACGTCGTCCGAGCCGCAAGGAAGCGCCTGCCTTCAAGAGCGAGTTGAAGGCGATCTCCGGCGCCACCGATATCATCGAACGTGGGCTGGAAGCCTATCGCGCGGGCGCTGATCGTCCCGCGCCGACGCTTTCGCTGCACCACCTGCTGGAACGCCAGCATTACAAGCTCGGCCACTGGCGGCTCGCCTCCAGCGACATCAACTACCGGCGGTTCTTCGACGTCAATACGCTGGCGGGTCTGCGCGTCGAGGACGCCGGCACATTCGACGCTGTCCATCGGCTGGTCAAACGGCTGATCGCGGAAGACAAGCTGCAGGGGCTGCGGCTCGACCACATCGACGGTCTGCGCGATCCCGTCCAGTATTTCCAACGCTTGCGCCGGCTGGTTCGTGATGCGCATGGCGGCCCCAGCCAGCCGTTCTACGTGGTGATCGAAAAGATTCTCGGCGAGCACGAAAAGCTGACGCCCTTTGCCGGCGTTCACGGCACCACCGGCTATGAGTGGATGAACGTTATCACCCAGGTGCTGACGGACGGCCGCGGGCTGGAGCCGCTCGACGAAATCTGGCGCCAGATCAGCAACCAGTCGCCAAAGCTCGAGCCGATCCTGCGCGAGGCCAAGCGCCGCGTGCTGGAGACGCTGCTGACCAGCGAATTCACCGTGCTGACGCGGTTGCTCGCACGTATTGCCAGCGGGCATTACTCTACCCGCGATTATTCCGCCGACAGCCTGCGGCAGGCGCTCGAACTCTATGTGCTGCACTTCCCGGTATACCGCACCTACCTGACATCGTCTGGTCCATCGGACCATGATCGCGAATTGATGTCGACGACGATCGAACGGGCGCGCGCCGACTGGTTCGCCGCCGATGACGGCATTTTCGACTTTCTCCGCGACACGCTGACGATGGATTTGATCAAGCCGGGAAGTCCGCCCCACAGCGCACCGCGTGTTCGCCGGTTTGCCCTGAAGGTGCAGCAGTTCACCGGCCCGATGATGGCGAAATCGCTCGAGGACACCACGTTCTATCGTTACCACCGCCTGCTGGCACTCAATGAGGTGGGCGGCGATCCGGCCGCACGCGCGCTTCCAGTGGATGAATTTCACGGCATGATGCAAGCGCGCACTCGCGAATGGCCGCACGGCATGACGGCTACCGCGACTCACGACACCAAGCGCGGCGAGGATGCGCGGGCGCGCATCCTGGCGTTGGCGGAAATGCCGGGCGAATGGACCAGCGCGGTCGCGCGATGGAAGCTGCTCAACGCGCCGCACCTTACGGTCGATGGAAATTTGCGCGCACCGTCGGCCACCTTCGAATACATGCTGTATCAGGCGCTGCTTGGCGCGTGGCAGCCGGAGGATGCCGATTTTCCCGTACGGATGCAGGGATATGCGCTCAAAGCGGCCCGCGAGGGCAAGGAGGAGACGAGTTGGCTCAATCCTCACGCCGCCTATGAGACCGGTATCAAGACCTTCATCGAAAAGATCCTCGATCCCGCGCTCTCGGGTGAATTTCTGGATTCGCTGCAAACGCTGGCGCAGCGGCTGTCGCTGATGGGCGCATTGAATTCGCTCAGCCAGATCACGCTCAAGGCGATGATGCCGGGTGTGCCTGACTTCTATCAGGGTACGGAGCTTTGGGATTTTTCACTGGTCGACCCCGACAACCGGCGGCAGGTCGACTTCGTTGCACGCGCCGGCCGCCTCGCGGCGCTGGAGAACCCGGACTGGGAACGCCTGGTCGATAAATGGCCAAGCGGGCATTTGAAGCTGGCCTGGACCCGGCATCTGCTCAAGATGCGGACCCAACTGACCGATGTATTCACGAACGGCGAATATCAGCCGTTGGAAGTGACCGGGCCACAGGGCGACCACTTCGTCGCTTTTGCCCGCCGACGCGACCGCGAGGCCGCGATCGTCGTGGTCACGCGTTGGTTTGCGCCATTGACCAATGGCGGCAGACACTGGCCCGACGCGAAGACGTTTGAAGCCACGCTTGATGTGGGCGGTTATGCAGTGGAAGGCTTTGCAGATGCCGACGCCACGCAATTGCGCCTGTCCGATCTGCTGACACATCTGCCGGTCGCCGTGCTGAAAGCCAGTTTCGCCGGTGCCGTGAAGCCGGCGCGAAAGCACAGCCGGGCCTAGACTTCAGCTCTTCTTGGTCAGCAACAGCTTGCCGCGGTTCTGGATCGCGGCCTGCGCCGCTTCGGCAAAGCGTTGGAGCAGCCACGGCAGCACGACTTCGACCTGCACGTGATCCTCGGCAACATCGACATGGCCGGCCGCCGCCTGGCCCATCGCGCGGACGCGAAAGATCATCCGGCTGTCCTCCCAGCGCTCTTCATCGACGCTCAACACCGGCACGCTGGAAGCAGCGCGGGAAAGCCCGGATTTCAATCGTCGCATCGCTTCCTCGCGTCCCAGGCTGTGCGGAATCGAAACGACCAGTGGTTTGCTCATCGCCAAAAACCTCTTCTCTCTTCCAACTCCATGTAATCACACAGGCTTCGAAAGGAAGAGCGCACCGCATTATCGCACCGCACAACGGAACTTTCGCAGTTCCCCTGTGTTGATCCGCCGCACACGGAACGAAACACACGGCCCACCAGGCTGAGGAGAAATTCATGTCACTCGGGACCATCATTCTTATCATTCTCATCATTGCCCTGCTCGGCGGTTTCAGCGGCATCGGCGGCGGACCGTTCTACGGCACCGGCTATTACGGCGGCGGCGGTCTGGGTCTGATCATCGTGATCCTGCTGGTGCTGTTGCTGCTCGGGAAGCTGTAAGCCAAGTATCGAAATGGCTGGGTGGGCAACGGTGCATGCGCCGTGCCCACCCTTTTTCGTGCGGTGAAGATGGTAGACACGTACAATGGCCGTCGTCACCCGCGAAAGCCAGTGACCCAGTATTCCATAGACGCCACTAATTGGGCCGATAGGCCTCATCGTACTGGATACTCCGCCTTCACGGAGTATGACGTCCGTGGGGCAAGCAGCGGACGCGATATCAGTTACAGCTTTCCCGCCAGCTTCTTCATCGCGGCCTTGATCGACGACGCCGCGTCGTCGTAGCTGTCCCATGCTTTCGTCTTCGCCAGGAACGCCGGCACGGTGCGTATCGTATACTTGCCCGGATCGAGATCGCTGCGCACCTGCGGCCAGGTCAGCGGCATCGAGGCCGTGGCGCCCTCGCGCGCCCGCGGCGACAGCACGGCGACCGCCGTCGCGAGCCGGTCGTTGCGCAGGTAGTCGAGGAAGATCTTTCCCTTGCGCAGCTTTTTCGACATGTTGAGCAGGTAGCGGTCCGGATCGTCATTCGCCATCCACTGGCAGACGCCTTGCGCAAAGGCCTTGGCTTCCTTCCAGGTGACCTTGTCCCTTGCGCCATGCCGCAGCGGCGTCACCACGTGCAGGCCCTTGCCGCCGGTGGTCTTGCAGAAACTTTCGAGGCCCAACGCCGTCAGCCGTTGCCGCATCTCCTTGGCCGCTTCGACCACTTCGGCGAATTTGACATTCGGCGCGGGATCGAGATCGAACACCAGTCGCCCCGGCGTGTCGTAATCATCCGGCGCGCAATTCCAGGGATGCAGCTCCAGCCCGCCGATCTGCGCTACCGCCGCCAACGCCTCGACCCGGTCGATCTGCAGATAGGGCTTTCGGTCGCCTGCGACCTTGGCGAGTTTGAGGAGATCGGAGCTACCCGGCATCGCGTGGCGCTGAAAGAATTTTTCACCATCAATGCCATCGGGCGCGCGGAGGATCGAACACGGCCGGCCCTTGAGATGCGCGATCATCCATTCACCGACCGCCTCGAAATAGTTCGCAAGGTCGAGCTTGGTGACGGCCGCGCCATCGCCGCCGTCGGGCCACAGCGCCTTGTCGGGCTTGGAGATCGAAACGCCCATCACCTCGGCGGACTTGTTCGCCGATGATTTGACGGAGCGCACGGTGGGCTTTGCAATTCCGGTCATGGCGGGTTTCTCCGCGCGAATTTCCTTGGCCGGTTTGTCCTGGCGCAGCCCTTTGAACGCAGCCTGCCGGATGTTGCCGCCGTCGGTCCAGCCGGCGAACTCGACTTCGGCGACCAGTTCAGGCTTCAGCCAGTGCACGTCGCGGGCCTTCCTCGGGGCATCCTTGCCGCCGAACGGACTCTTGTCGGACGCCACGGCCTTCAATGCCGGCATGATACGCCGGACGACGTCCTGCCCGAAGCCGGTGCCAACGAGGCCGACGAACACCAGATGGCCGTCGCGATACACGCCCGCCATCAGCGAACGGAATTTTCCGTTGGTGGTTTTCCAGCCGCCGAGCACGACTTCCTGCCCGTTGCGAATCTTGGCTTTGGTCCAGCTCTCGCTGCGCCCCGAGCGATAGGGCGCATCCAACTTCTTGGACACGATCCCTTCCAGATCGAGCTTCTTCGCCGATTCCAGCACGGTATCGCCGCGCTCCTCGAAATGATCGACGTAGCGGATCAGAGTTTCCTTGCCGTTATGCTGCTCGAGCAAGGCTTTCAGGCGTTCCTTTCGCGCGCGCAGCGGCAGCGCGCGGAGATCCTCGCCACTGGCGAACAACAGATCGAACGCAAAGAAGATGAGGCTCCCGGTCTTTCCGTCCGAGATCGCCGCCTGCAGCGCCGAGAAGCTAGGCACGCCGTTATGGTCCAGCGCAACGATCTCGCCGTCGATCAGCGCATCGGGCAACGCTCTGGCGGCGCTGGCAAGCGCGCTGAATTTTTCTGCCCAGTCCAGGCCTTTCCGGGTGAGCAGCGCCACATCGCCGTTCTCGATCCGCAATTGCACACGGTAGCCGTCGAACTTGACTTCGTGGCACCAGCCGTCCGAGTTCGGCGGCCGCTCGACGGAGGCGCAAAGCTGCGGCGCGACGAAATCCGGCATCGCGGAAACCTTCTTCGGCTTCGCGCCTCGCGCTGGGGTGCGGGTTTTGGTCGCCGGCGCGGCGCGCAACGCGGCGGCTTTCCTTCCTGCGCGCGCCTCCGCGGCATCACCCCGGTTGGATTGCCAGACCGCGTCGGCCTTTGTCTTCCTGGCCAGCATGAACGGCGTCGGCGCCTTGCCCTTGCCTTTCGAAATCTGCGCCATGGTTCGCCCCGAAGCCACGGAGCGATCCTCTTCCAGGATGTCGTTGGCGTCGCCTTCCTTGACGAATTCGTCGCGGTGCTTGATCAGCAGCCAGTTGGTGCGCTTGCCGCCGTAGCGATCGCCCTTCATTCGCACCAGCACCCAGCTGCCGTGCAGCTTGTCGCCGTGCAGCGTGAATTTCAGGTCGCCCTTCTTGAAGCCGCGCTCGGGATCGTCGGATTCCCAGGTGCCGCGATCCCACAGCATGACCGTGCCGCCGCCATACTGATCGTCGGGAATGATGCCTTCGAAATCGCCGTAGTCCAGCGGATGATCCTCGACCTCGACCGCGAGCCGCTTGTCGTGGGGATCGAGCGAAGGGCCGCGCGTCACCGCCCAGGACTTGAAGACGCCGTCGAACTCCAGCCGCAGGTCGTAATGCAGGCGGGTCGCGTCATGCTTCTGGATCACGAAGCGCCGCTGCCCTGCCGGCGCCACCTTGACGTCGCCGGAGGGCTCCGCCGTCTTGCCGAAATCGCGCTTCTTCCGGTACGTGCTGAGCTTCTTCAACGCCACGGCAAACCCCGACCACCCCTACCCGCGCACACGGCGGTATCTGGAACGAAAACCCATACTAGCCGTTGGAGTTCCCAAACCCAACCATGCCGGAGATTGCCATGGCCCCCCGCGCCTACTGGAAAGGCACGCTGAAACTGTCCCTCGTGTCCTGTCCGGTCGTGCTCTACCCGGCCTCGACGACGGTCGAGAAAACCCGCTTCCACATGATCAACAGGGAGACCGGCAACCGGCTGAAGCAACAGATGGTCGATGCTGAAACCGGCGATATCGTCGAGACCGAGCAGAAGGGCCGCGGCTACGAGTTGAAGAAGGGAACGTATGTCGAGATCGAAAAGGAGGAGCTCGAGGCCGTCCAGATCGAGAGCAACCACACCATCGAAATCGACAGTTTTGTGCCGCGGGACGAGATCGACAAGCGCTACTACAACAATCCCTACTACGTCGCCCCGGATGGCAAAGCCGCCGCGGACGCCTTCGCCGTGATCCGCGACGCCATGAAGGACGAAGATCGCGTCGCGTTGGCGCGCATCGTGTTGACCAACCGCGAGCACGTCATCGCGATCGAGCCGCTTGGCAAGGGCCTGCTCGGCACCACCCTGCGCTACCCTTATGAGCTGCGCGACGAGGATGAATATTTTGCTGACATCAAGACCCCGAAGATCACCAAGGACATGGTCGAGCTGGCGGGCCACATCCTGCAGACCAAGGCGGCACATTTCGATCCCTCGAAATTCAAGGACGAATACGAGGACGCCCTGAAGGCGCTGGTACGACGCAAGGCTTCCGGCAAACCGATCAAAGCCGCCGAGCCCGAGGAAAAGCCCGACAATGTCGTTAACCTGATGGACGCGCTGAAGGCCAGCCTGAAGGGCACGTCGGCGGGAAAGCGCCGGACTCCGGCTCCGCGGCGGGCGCCGGCGCGCCGGTCGGCGAAGAAGGCGCATCGGTCCACGGCGAGGCAGCGCAAGGCGGGGTGAGCTTTTCTCCTCCATTATGGCCGGGCTTTTCCCGGCCATAATGGAATCCTGCGACAGAGTGTCGTTACAGCATCTCTATCGCTTCGACTTCTTCGCCGTCTTCTTCTTCGCGGCCTTTCGCTTCTTCGTTGCCTTCTTCGGCACCTTCTTTCCCTTGGCCCTCGCCTCCGACAATCCGATCGCGATCGCCTGTTTGCGGCTCGCGACCTTCTTGCCTGAACCGCCGCTCTTCAGTGTGCCGGCCTTGCGCTTCTTCATCGCGCGTTTGACATCGGTAGTTGCCTTCCTTGAATATTTTCGTGCCATTGGTCTTTCTCCGGCTTCTTCATCTGGTGAAAAAGTAATCACCCGTCGCATGCAAAGTTCCTCGCGCCGCTTGCATTGACCGGCCACGAAAGGCATTTTGGCCGCCGGGGACGATCGAACCGCTGGCAAACACGGCGCCGTCCCCGGTGAGGGGAGGATTTGATGACTTTGACGATGTCGCACGTCGTGGGCCCGAAGACGCCTGCGGTGCGGGAGATGACATTCGGTGATCTCCTGCGCAAGGCAGCCGAGCAGGCGCCCGAGCGCCTGGCGCTGATCGCGGGCGTCCCCGACCCGGCGTTGCGCCGTCAATGGACTTACGCGCAGTTCTATCGCGAAGCCCAGCGCACCGCACGCGCGCTGCTGTCGCGCTTCAAGCCGGGCGAGCGCATTGCCGTCTGGGCGCAGAACCTGCCGGAATGGCTGATGCTCGAATTCGGCGCCGGCATGGCCGGCATGATCCTGGTCACGGTAAATCCGGCCTTTCGCGCCCGGGAAGTGGAATATGTGCTGAAGCAATCGCGCTCGGCCGGAATCTTCGTGGTCAATGGCTTTCGCGGCAATCCGATGCTGGAGACGGTGCAGGCAGTGAAGCAAAACTGTCCCGAGTTGCGGGAAATCATCTGCTTCGACGACTGGGATACATTCATCGCCGCCGGTGACGATGAAACGATCAAGCTGCCGGCGGTCAGTCCCGACGACCCCGTGATGATCCAGTACACGTCAGGCACCACCGGTTTTCCGAAAGGCGCCCTGCTCCGCCATCGCGGGCTGCTCAACAACGGCGCCGATACAGCAGACCGCATGGGTGTCGATCCCGGCGACGTCTTCGTCACCACGATGCCGCTGTTTCACACCGGGGGCTGCGTCTGCTGCGTGATCGGCGCAGTGTCGAAGGCAGCGACCCAGGTGCTGGTCGAGGCCTTCGAGCCCGGACTGGTGCTGGAAATGCTGGAGACCTATCGCGGCAATGCGATGCTCGGCGTTCCCACCATGCTGGTCGCGATGCTGGAGCACGCCAGATTTCCGACCACCGATCTCTCCGCTGTCAAGGCGATCTGCTCGGGCGGCTCCACGGTGCCGGCGGCCCTGGTGCGGGTGCTGGAGGAGAAGCTCGGCGCGCCCTTTACGATCGTGTTCGGCCAGACCGAATGCTCCCCGGTCGCGGCGCAAACCCGCACGACAGACAGCGTCGAAGACAAGGCCAACACCATCGGCCTGCCGCTCCCTAACATGGAAAGCAAGATCATCGACCCCAACACCGGCGAGACCGTTCCGATCGGCACCATCGGCGAGTTCTGCACCCGCGGCTATCACATCATGCTCGGCTACTTCGAAATGCCGGACGCGACATCAGCCGCGATCGACGCCGACGGCTGGCTGCACACCGGAGATCTCTGCGCGATGGACGCGCGCGGCTATTGCACGGTGGAAGGCCGCCTCAAGGACATGATCATCCGCGGCGGCGAGAACATCTATCCGCGCGAACTGGAAGAACTGTTGTTCAAGCACCCGAAGATCGGCGAGATCGCGGTGATCGGCGTCCCCCACGAAAAATGGGGCGAGGAGGTCGCGGCCTTCATCCGCCCGGCGCCCGGCGCCATCATCGAAAAGGAAGAACTGATCGACTACATGCGCGCCTCGCTCGCCCCGCACAAGACGCCGAAGCACTGGTTCGTGGTTGACGCCTTCCCGCTGACGGGGTCAGGCAAGATCCAGAAATTCAAGCTGCGGGAGGCCTGGAGCAAGGGTGAGATGACGGCGATCTAGGGCGCATACACAAAATGTCGAAAACAACCCCATGCAAAGTAGAATGCGCCGGGTTCGTCGCCCCGCCGGCCCCCTGCCGTCATTCCGGGATGCGCCCTTTGGCGCAGACCCGGAATCCACTCTCCACCTGAAGTCATGTCGCGATGGATTCCGGGTTCGATGCTTCGCATCGCCCTGGAATGACTGCCACAGGCTTGTGCTCACCCCTTGAATGTCGGCTGCCGCGGATGGATGCAATCTCTGAAATCCGCAAAGCCCTTCCACGCCGGCTCGGGTGCATCCTGCCCGGCAATCGGTGCATAGATCGACGGCTCGACAATCCCCATCGTCGGAATGTAGCGCGGGCAGTTCGGAAAGATCGCGCGTGCCGTAACACGAACGATGAGCTGCGCGCCGACGGTTTCCTTCAGCAGCGGATCGTTGTCGCTCACGCTGGCGCTGCCATTGACCCGCAGCCGTTTCGGCCTGTCATGCATGGCGATGAACAGCAAGCCGACCTCGGCGTTGGCGACGATGTTGCCGAGGCTCTTGAACATGCCATTGCCGTCATAGTCGGGAAACGCCAGTTCAGAAGGTCCGGTGATGCGAACAAATCCCGGCGCACCGCCCTTGAACGAGCAATCCGGCCTGCCCTTGGCATCCGCCGTTGCGAGAAAGAAATACGGCAGGCTTTCGATGTACTGCTTGTCGTCGGCGGTAAACTCCGTGCGCATCAGCTTCTCTTCCAGCCGATCTGAAATCCGCCGGCTGTCGAAGCGGTCCTGCAATTGCCGGTTCCCATCGTGATACATGATGCTCTCAGCCATGGCCGTACGTCCTCCGCTGCGATCGGTCAGATCCCCCACAGATGAGCATAGCATCGCGACATCGTTGGGCATAACCGCCTCAATCGATCAATCCGGCGCGCGCAGGCGGTAACCGATGCCCGTCTCGGTCAGCACGAATTGCGGGCGCTCGGGATCGACTTCGATCTTCTGACGAAGCTGGCGGACATAGACGCGCAGATATTGCGCGTCCGTCAGTTCGTTCCATAGCTCTTTCAGGAGAAAGCGGTGGGTCAGTACCTTGCCGGCATACTGCACCAGCACGCGCAGCAGGTCATATTCCTTCGGCGAGAGTTTTACCTCGCGCTCTCCGACCTTGACGATGCGGCGGACCAGGTCGACGGAGAGATCGCCCGATCGAAACACCGGCCGCTCGCCCTGCACCTGCAATTGGTGCCGCAGCGCGGCGCGCATCCGCGCCAACAGTTCGTCCATGCCGAAAGGCTTGGTCAGGTAGTCGTCGGCGCCGAGGTCGAGCGCCTGGACCTTGCCGGCCTCGTCGCCGCGGCTCGACAGCACCACGATCGGCACGGTTTCGTTGCGGCCGCGGATCATGCGCAGCAGTTCATGGCCCTGGATATCAGGCAGTCCGAGATCGAGGATGATCAGCGCTGGACCTTCCGCGAGCTTCTCCAGCGCCAGCTTGCCGTTGGAGGCTTCGAGGATGTCGTAACCCTGCGTGCTCAGCCCCATCCGCAACAATTTGCGGATCGGCGGCTCGTCATCGATCACCAGGACCTTGATGGCTGGAGCATTCATGCGGCGGTCTCCAGAGCATCGTTCGCGGCCGGTATCGGCAGCCGGATGGTTATTGCCGCCCCGCTGCGGTCGGCGCGATTGGCCGCCGAGATCGTGCCATGCATGGCCTCGACAAAGCCGCGGGAGATCGCCAGACCAAGGCCCGTTCCCGGACGAACATGGTCGCCCTTCTCAGCGCGATAGAACTTGTCGAACACGCTCTCCAATTCGTCCTGCGGAATGCCTTGCCCCTCATCGGCGACCTGCAGCAGTACCGACTCCCGATCCCGCATCCCCCTGATCGAGATCGTCGTCCCGGCAGGCGCGTATTTCGCGGCATTGTCGAGCAGGTTGAACAGCACCTGTTCGAACAATACCGCATCGAGCTCCAGCATCGGCAGATCGGAACCGAGCGCCAGCGACACCTTGTGATTCATGAGAATCTTGCCGGCGCGGCGCAGCGCGCTGCCGACGATCTCACCGAGATCGTGCAACGCGGTGTTCGGCACGATCGCGCCGGACTCGAGCTTGGTCATGTCGAGCAGGTTTGCAATGAAGCGGTTGAGCCGCTCGGATTCGTCGATCACGGTGGCAAGCAGGTCGCGCTTCTGCGTGTCGTCAAGACCGGATTCGAGATCCCGCATGGTACTGGCTGCCCCGAGCACCGAGGCCAACGGAGTCTTGAGGTCGTGCGAGATCGAGGTCAGCAGCGCGCCGCGCAGCCTGTCGGATTCGACCGAACGCTTGACACGGTCCATGTCCTCCACCAGCAGCACGCGCTCGATCGCCAGCGCGCCCTGATCGACCAGCGCATCCAGCAGGCGGCGCTGATCCGGCGTTAGCAATGGGCCGGTCCGGTCGTCGTCGATACCGATGACGCCGATCGCACCTCGTCCGGTCCGCATCGGCAGGAACAGCCGCTTTGCGCCGGGCAGCGTGTCTGAGCCGCGCCCGGCCGGGCGATCGTTGCTCCAGGCCCAGTTGGCGGCGGCGAGATCGGCCTTGTCGAGCTCGTCCTCCGGCGGATAGCCCGACTTCACCGTGAGCACGCCGTCCTCCGGCAACAACAGCACGACGCGGACCTTGAGCATCAACGCGGTCTGGTACGCGGTCGCCCACAACACGTCATCCAGCGTCGCGGTGCCCGCCAGCTTGCGGCTGAAGGCGTAAAGCGACTCGGTGGTACGCACCCGGCCGATCGCCGTATCGGCCTGGGAACGGACCCGCGCCGCGACGTTGGAGACCAGAAGCGCGATCAGCATGAAGAAGAAGAACGCGGCGACATTGGTCGCATCGGTGATGGTGAAGGTGTAGACCGGCGGCAGGAAAAAGAAATTGTAGCCCAGCGACGCCGCGACGCTCGCAACCATCGACGGCCACAGGCCGTAGCGCGCGGCGACGGCGACCACGGCGGTAAGAAACACCAGGTCGACATTCTCGATGCCGCCGAACATGGGCTGGATCAGCACGGCGACGACGAGGCCGATCGCGACGAACAGCAACGCCAACATGTAGGGCCGCGGGTTGAATTGTTCCTGCCGCGCCGCGGTCTGCACCGCCGGCTTCGCCACGTCCTCTTCATCGCCGGCGATGACATGTACGCTGATATTTCCAGCGCGCCGCACCAGATCATGCACGACCGAGCCGCGCGTCAGTTCGAACCACCACGAGCGCGTCGACTTGCCGATGATGATCTGCGTCACGTTGTTGGCATGGGCGAAATGGATGAGATCGTCGGCAATACGGCGCCCGACAGCGGGGACGGTCAGCGCCTCGCCGCCGAGCGCTTCGGCGAGCCGCATGGTGTCGGCCAGCCGGTCGCGCTGGTCATCCGTCAGTTGCAGGCTGCGCCGCGTCTCGATGCTGATGGCGGTCCACTGCGCATGCAGCCGGTCGGCCAGCCGCTTGGTATAGCGTACCAGTCCAGCCGCGCGCGGGTCTTCGCTGACGCAGACCAGGAAGCGCTCGCCGGCGGCCCATGGCCCATCGATCGCATTGGCCTGCATATGGGTGAGCAATTGCTCGTCGACCCGCTCGGCGGTGCGCCGCAGCGCCAGTTCGCGCAGCGCGGTCAGGTTGCCGGGCGAGAAATAATGCTCCAGCGCGCGCTCAGCCTGCTTGGGGACATAGACCTTGCCCTCCTTCAGCCGCTGGATCAGATCGTCGGGCGTGAGGTCGATCAGCTCGATGGCATCGGCACGATCGAACACGCTGTCCGGCACGGTCTCGCGCACCCGCACATGGGTGATCTGCGCGACCACGTCGTTGAGGCTTTCGATATGCTGGATGTTGACCGCGGTATAAACGTCGATGCCGTGGGACAGCAATTCCTCGACGTCGAGATAGCGCTTGGGATGACGGCTGCCCGGCGCGTTGGTATGGGCGAGTTCGTCGACGAGGGCGATCTGCGGCCGCCGCGCGATCAGCGCGTCGAGATCCATCTCCTCGAGCGTCTGCTCCCTGTAGGTCAGCCGCCGGCGCGGCAGCACTTCGAGACCGCTGAGCAGCGCTTCGGTCTCCGCCCGGCCGTGAGTTTCGACGACCCCGACCACGACGTCGGCGCCGGCTTTCTTCCGGGCATGGGCGCTCTGCAGCATCTCGTAAGTCTTGCCGACGCCGGGCGCGGCGCCGACGAAGATCTTAAGTTTTCCAGCGCGGCCGTCCTCGCGCCGGGCCGCTTCCAAAAGGGCTTCCGGCGAAGGACGCTGTTCGGGATCGCGGCGGGTCTGAACCATACGGCTATATAGTCCTCAGCCCGGGTTGGGCCTAGCGGCCCTCATTTCGAGGCCCCGTCCAGAGCCAGATTCAAGGCCAATACGTTAACGCGGGGCTCCCCAAGCAAGCCAGCCATGCGGCCCTGCGTATGCTCCACGACCAGATCGCGGACCCGGGCTTCCGGGAGGTCGCGGGCCTTGGCCACCCGGGGGACCTGAAACAGTGCCCCCTCCGGCGAGATATTGGGATCGAGCCCGCTGCCGGAGGCGGTGACGAGGTCGACCGGCACGGAGCCGGACGGGTTCTCGGCCTTCAGCTTCTCGACGTCTTCCTTGATCCGGTCAGCCAGCGCCTTGCTGGTCGGGCCGAGATTGGAGCCGCCGGAATTGGCGGCGTTGTAGGGCGTGGGGATCGTCTTGGTCGCGTCGGCCGGATCGGGCGCCAATGTCGCCGACGGGCGGCCGTGGAAATATTTGTCGGTCTTGAACTCCTGTCCGATCAGGGCGGAACCGATCACCTTGCCGTCCTTCTCGATCAGGCTGCCTTGCGCCTGCTTGGGAAAGATCGCGCCGGCGATCGCCGTCATGGCGAGTGGATAGGCCAGGCCGGTGATGGCGGTGAGGAGGAGAAGGATGAGGATAGCGGGACGGATTTCTCTGAGCATTGTCGTTCTCCGTGAGTTTCTTCGTCATTGCCAGCGGAGCAAAGCAACGTGGATAGATGGATTGCTTCGTCGCTTCGCTCTTCGCAATGACGGTGAGAGTTAGGCCAGGTGCAAGGCAGCGACGACGAGGTCGATGGCCTTGATGCCGATGAAGGGAATGATGATGCCGCCGAGGCCGTAGATCAAAAGGTTACGGCGCAACAGCGCGCCGGCGCCGACGGCGCGGTACGCGACGCCTTTCAGCGCCAGCGGGATCAGCGCGATGATGATGAGCGCGTTGAAGATGATCGCCGACAGGATCGCGCTTTGCGGGCTGGCGAGCTGCATGACGTTGAGCACTTCGAGCTGAGGATAGAACGCCAGGAACATCGCCGGGATGATCGCGAAGTATTTGGCGACGTCGTTGGCGATCGAGAACGTGGTCAACGCGCCGCGCGTCATCAGCAGCTGCTTGCCGATTTCAACGACCTCGATCAGCTTGGTCGGGTTGGAATCGAGGTCAACCATGTTGCCGGCCTCGCGCGCCGCCTGCGTGCCGGTATTCATGGCGACGCCGACATCGGCCTGCGCCAGCGCGGGCGCGTCGTTGGTGCCGTCGCCGCACATCGCCACCAGCTTGCCTTTTGCCTGCTCGTCGCGGATCAGCTTCAGCTTGTCTTCCGGGGTTGCCTGCGCCAGGAAATCGTCGACCCCCGCCTCGGCCGCGATGGCGGCTGCCGTCATCGGATTGTCGCCGGTGATCATCACGGTGCGGATGCCCATGCGGCGCAGCTCGGCAAAACGCTCGCGGATGCCGCCCTTGACGATATCCTTGAGGTGGATGACGCCCAGCAGGCGGCCATCCTTCGCCACTGCGAGCGGCGTGCCGCCCTGCTTGGCGATGTCGTCCGCGATGCTCCGCAGTTCGCGGGCCGCATCCGAATCGACGGCCGGCTGCAGGGCGCGAACCGCGTGGCCGCTGGCCATGGTCTGGGCGGTCGCGCCGCCGATATAGTTCAGGATGGCATCCACCGCACCCTTGCGGACCGAAGCGGATCCGGCGTCGACACCGCTCATGCGGGTTTGCGCCGTGAAGGGCACGAAGGTCGCCGAAAGCTCCTTCATGTCGCGGCCGCGGATGCCGTATTGTTCCTTGGCGAGTACCACGATCGAGCGGCCTTCCGGCGTTTCGTCCGCCAGTGATGCCAGTTGCGCCGCGTCGGCCAGTTCCTGCTCGGTGACGCCGCGCACGGGGCGGAACGCCGTGGCCTGGCGGTTGCCGAGCGTGATGGTGCCGGTCTTGTCCAGCAGCAGTGTATCGACGTCACCTGCTGCCTCGACCGCGCGGCCCGACATCGCCAGCACATTGAAGCGCACCAGGCGGTCCATGCCGGCTATGCCGATCGCGGACAACAGCGCCCCGATGGTGGTCGGGATCAGGGTCACGAACAGCGCCACCAGCACCACCACCGAAATCGAGCCGCCGGCATAGGCCGCGTAGCTCGGGATGGTGACGGTAGCGAACACGAAGATGATGGTGAGGCCGGCGAGCAGGATGTTGAGCGCGATCTCGTTCGGCGTCTTCTGCCGCTCAGCGCCCTCCACCAGGCGGATCATGCGGTCGATGAAGGTCGAGCCCTGCGCCGCGGTGATGCGGACACGAATCCAGTCGGACAGCACCTGCGTGCCGCCGGTCACCGCCGAGCGGTCACCGCCGGATTCGCGAATCACCGGCGCGGATTCGCCCGTGATCGCGGCCTCGTTGACGGAGGCGACGCCCTCGATCACCTCGCCGTCGGACGGGATGGTGTCGCCGGCCTCGACCAGAACAACGTCGCCGACCTTGAGCGCGGTGCCGGGCACGAGACGATAGGTCTTGTCCGCACCGGTGAGCAGCTTGGCCTGGCTCTCGGTGCGGGTCTTCTTCAGCGACTCGGCCTGCGCCTTGCCGCGGCCCTCGGCGACGGCTTCCGCAAAATTGGCGAACAGCACCGTGAACCACAGCCACAGGATGATCTGAAAGGTGAAGGCGAGCCCCTCGCCGCCTGTCACGACGTTGCGCAGGAAGATCACGGTGGTGAGCGCGGCAACGATCTCGACCACGAACATCACGGGGTTCTTGATCATCAGCCGCGGATCGAGTTTTACGAATGCCGCGCGGATCGCGGGCACGACGATCTTGGGATCGAGCATCGCCGAAGCCGTGGTCTTTTTCTGCAGTTTCATGGTTTCCATGGAGGTCGCTCCTGGTGGCTTCGATCAAAACAGGGTGTTGGCATTCATCGCGAGGTGCTCGACGATCGGCCCAAGCGCCAGCGCCGGAAAGAAGGTAAGCCCGCCGATGATCAGGATCACGCCGACGACGAGGCCGACGAACAGGCCGCCGGTGGTCGGCAGCGTGCCGGCCGATGGCGGGATCGATTTCTTGGCGGCGAGCGAGCCCGCCAGCGCCATCGCCGGCACGATCATGAAGAAGCGGCCGACGAACATCGAACTGGCGAGCGTCAGATTGTAGAAAAAGGTGTTGCCGGTCAGACCGCCGAAGGCCGAGCCGTTGTTGCCGGTCGCCGAGGTGAAGGCATACAGCACCTCGGTGAAACCATGCGGGCCGGCATTGGCCATCGACGTCACCGCCGAGGGCAGCACCACGGCGACCGCGGTCCAGCCGAGATACATCAGCGGCAGCACCAGGATCGCGAGCATCGCCATCTTGACCTCGCGGGCCTCGATCTTCTTGCCGACATATTCCGGCGTGCGGCCGACCATCAGGCCGGCAACGAAGATCGCCAGCACGACGAACAGCAGCATGCCATAGAGCCCGGCGCCGACGCCGCCCACGATGATCTCGCCGAGCTGCATGTTGATCAGCGGAATCATGCCGCCGAGCGCGGTGAATGAGTCGTGCATCGCATTGACCGCGCCGCAGGACGCGGCCGTGGTGATGACCGCAAACAGGCTGGAGGCGACGATGCCGAAGCGGACTTCCTTGCCCTCCATGTTGCCGCCGGTCAGCCCGAGGCTCGTCAGCATCGAGGTGCCATTGGTTTCGGCCCAATAGGTGATCCCGATGCCCGACAGGAACAGCACGCCCATCACGGCAAGGATCGCCCAGCCCTGCCGCTGGTCGCCGACCATGCGGCCGAACACATTGGTCATCGCCGCGCCGAGCGCGAAGATCGAGATCATCTGCACGAAGTTCGACAGCGCGGTGGGATTTTCGAAGGGATGCGCCGCATTGGCATTGAAGAAGCCGCCGCCATTGGTGCCCAGCATCTTGATGGCGACCTGCGAGGCCACGGGTCCGACCGCAATGGTCTGCTTCGCGCCTTCCAGCGTGGTGGCCTCGACATAGGCGCCAAGCGTCTGCGGCATGCCCTGCCAGACCAGGAACAGCGAATAAATGATGCAGATCGGCAGCAGGACATAAAGCGTGCAGCGCGTCACATCGACCCAGAAATTGCCGATGGTGCGCATCGAGGAGCGGGAGAAGCCGCGGATCAGCGCCACCGCCAGCGCAATGCCCGTCGCCGCCGAGAGAAAGTTCTGGTGCGTCAGCCCGACCATCTGCGTCAGGTATGACAGCGTGCTCTCGCCGCCGTAGTTCTGCCAGTTGGTATTGGTGAGGAACGAGATCGCCGTGTTGAACGAAAGATCCGGCGCGACCGCCGACTGATCGGCGGGATTGAGCGGCAGCGCGGCCTGCAGCCTCATCAAGCCATAGATGACGAGGAAGCCGCCGACATGGAACAGCAGCATGGCGACCGTGTAGGTCAGCCAATGTTGCTCGCGCTTCTCGTCGACGCCGCCGACCCAATAGAGCCCGCGCTCCACCGGTCGCAAGACCGGAGAGAGAAAGGTCGCCTCGCCGCTGAACACCCGGGTCATGTACCAGCCGAGCGGTTTCACCAGCGCGACGACAATGGCGCAGTACAGGAGAATTTGAATCCATCCGATGACGGTCATGGTCGATAGCCCTTTTTCTTCTTGGCAGGCAGCAGCAGGTGAACAAGCGCAATCAGCAGCGCCGAGGTGACGACAAACGCGAGAACGACTTCCGCCAGCGTCATCATGGCGGGCTCAAAAGCGCTCCGGCCGCAGCAGGGCGTAGGTCAGGTAGAGCAGCAGGCCGAGCGATACGAGGCCGGCGAGTGAGTAGTCGAAGATCATGGTCCTGCTCCGTTACAGCCGTTCACAGGCGTAGGCGTAGCCGATGCCTGCGACGAAGAAGCCGAAGGCGAGCGCCAGCATGAGAATGTCCAGCATGGGTATGTTCCTGTGCGTCGTGGCCCGCGAGCCGATGGACGGCTTTCGCGTTTTGCCGGGCTGAAGTGCCACCGGGCGCATAGGTTTTCGAGGCGGGAGCCATGGCGACGTTATAGGAATCTCATAAAGGCCGCCTCGGTCGTTCCGCATTGGCTGGATCAGCCGATCGAGACCCGCCACGCCGGCGTGGCGCTGGCAATCCTGAGCGCGTTCGTCGAGGCCAGGGACGTCAGCATGTCGTGGCAACGGACAAGCGCGCGTGATGCACTGCGGCGCGGGAGCGCCCTCTACGAGCAGCTGTGCAGCGAGAATTTCGCCTTTCCGTGCCGCCAACGAGGGGCGCCGGGCGCGCGAATATGCCGGAACAACAGGGTTAACGCGGCTACTTCGCGGTGGCCGGAACGGCCTTGTTCGTGTAAACGCCTTTTATTGCCGATTCTGGTGCGCTGGCCGACCGCGGGCTGACGAGCTTTCTGGACGCAAATCGGGTACCCACCCCGCGCCGGAACGAAGGGATCGGAGCCGACGATCCGTCAGATGGATAGGTATCATGACTGCCATATCGGCGAACCGCTCTATCGTCCCCTTCCTGGTGTTCCTTGCCTGTGGCGTGGCGCTCGCGCTCGCCATCCAGTACGGGCGCCGCCCGGCAGTCGACACCGGCGCGGAAACGACATCGCCGGCGATGTCAAAGTCCGCATCGGAGGCGCGTGAGCAGAGCCCGGCCCCGCTCGCCAAGGTGCAGTCGGAAACAAAGTCCGTCGTCGACGCGCTGATCGGATCGCCTCCGGCGCCGGAGAGCAACGACGGGATACCGACATTCGACGTTGCCAGAATCGAGCCGACCGGCGAGACCGTCGTCGCCGGCCGGGCAACGCCGGGCGCAACGGTAGAACTGCTGCGCGACGGCGAAGTGCACGATCGCGCGGTCGCGGATCAATCCGGACAATTCGTCATCGTGCCGCCCAAGCTTCCACCGGGTACCTATGACCTGACGCTGCGCTCGAAAGCGCCCGATGGCAAAGTGAACACGTCCAGGCAGCGGGTGACGGCGGCGCTGGAGCCGAGATCGACCGAAAAGCCGGTCGTGGCGCTGGTGACACCGAACAAGCCGACTGTCGTGCTGTCGCAACCGGGTGCCGCCAAACCGGGGACCGACGCGGTGGTGGTGGAAACGGTCGAGATCGAACCGGGCGGCAAGTTCCATGTCAGCGGCCAGGCGCGCCCCGGCGCCGCGCTGAGGCTCTATCTCAACGACAGCTTCATCACGTCGGTAACGGCCGGCACGGATGGCCGCTTTGCGGTCACCATCAATGAAGGGGTCGCGCCGGGCAATTATCGCGTCAGGCTCGACGAGGCGTCAGGTTCCGGCACGGTACGCGCCCGCGCCGAGGTGCCGTTCACAGCGCCCGATATCACCGCGTCGGTGTCGGCGCAGCCAACGAAGCGCCCGGACTCCACCGCCTCGCAACAGACACAGCTCGCCGCCGCAGGGACAACCGTCGTGCCGGATAGCAGTTCGCCGTCCTCCACCGTGGTTGTGCCGAAAATCGCCACCACGACGGTCTCCCGCGGCGATAGCCTCTGGCGACTCAGCCAGGCCTCCTACGGCGCCGGCATGCGCTACGCCGTGATCTACAAGGCCAATAAGGAGCAGATCCGCAATCCTAACCTGATCTATCCCGGACAGGTGTTCGTCGTTCCGGCGAAGTGAGGCGGCCATCTTCGCGATGACGCGCGGTCGCATCCCTGTCGACAGCCCGCCTACTCCGCCGCCGACTGCAACTCCACCTTCTGCACGCGCACCGCGCAGAACTTGAATTCGGGAATTTTTCCGAACGGGTCGAGCGCCGGATTGGTCAGCAGGTTCGCCGCCGCCTCCGCGTAGCAGAACGGCATGAAGATCATGTTTTCAGGAACGTCGCGGTCGGAGCGCACCTTGACCTCGACGGCGCCGCGGCGCGTCTCCAGGCGGATGAAATCGCCGGGCCAGACGCTGAGCCTGCGCATGTCCTTTGGCGACATGAATGCCACCGCTTCCGGCTCGATCTGGTCGAGCACGGAGGCGCGGCGGGTCATCGAACCGGTGTGCCAGTGTTCGAGCACGCGGCCGGTCGACAGCACCATCGGATATTCGGCGTCAGGCACCTCGTCGGGCGCGATGACCTTTGCCGGCACAATCTTGCCCCGGCCGCTCGCGGTCGGGAAACCCGTGGTGAAGATGATCTCGTTGCCCGGCTTGTCGGAAGCGTCGACCGGATAGGTCACCGCCCCCTCGCGCACCAGGCGGTCCCAGGTGATGTTCTTCAATGACGGCATCACCTGCGTCATCTCGGTGAACACCTCTGCCGGCCCGTCGTAATTCCAGGGCAGGCCCATACGCTTGCCGATCTCCTGGATGATCCAGAGATCCTGCCGCGCATCGCCGGGCGGCCTGACCACCTCGCGCGCGAGCTGCACGCGGCGGTCGGTGTTCGTAAAAGTGCCGCTCTTCTCGGCAAATGCCGAGGCCGGCAGGATCACGTCGGCGTGGAACGCGGTTTCCGTCACAAAGAGATCCTGCACGACGAGGTGATCGAGCATGGCGAGCGCCCCGCGCGCATGCTGCAGATCGGGATCCGACATCGCGGGGTTCTCGCCCTCGATATACATGCCGGTGATTTCACCGGCGTGGATCGCGTTCATGATCTCGACCACGGTCAAACCGCGCACGGGATCGAGGTCCTGGTGCCAGAGCTTTTCAAAGGGCTCGCGCAGATCGGTGCGGCCGACCGGCTGGTAGTCCGGCAAGAACATCGGGATCAGGCCGGCGTCGGAGGCGCCCTGCACGTTGTTCTGGCCGCGCAGCGGATGCAGTCCGGTGCCGGGACGGCCGACCTGCCCCGTCGTCAGCGCCAGCGCAATCAGGCAGCGCGCGTTATCGGTGCCGTGAATGTGCTGGCTGATGCCCATGCCCCAGAAGATGATCGAGGCCTGCGAGCGGGCATAGGTCCGCGCCACTTCCTTCAGCGTCTCGGCGGGGATGCCGCAGATCGCTTCCATTTTCTCCGGCGGAAAATCCTTGATGCGCTCGGCGAGTTCGTCAAAGCCCTCGGTGTAGCCCGCGATATATTGCTGGTCGGTCAGCCCTTCGGTGATGATGGTGTGCAGCATCGCGTTCAGCATCGCGACGTCGCTGCCGGGCTTGAACTGCAGATGCTTCCAGGCGTGGCGCGACAGCGTCTGCCGGCGCGGATCCATCACGATCAGTTTTGCGCCGCGCTTGGCCGCGTTCTTGATGTAGGTCGCAGCCACGGGATGGTTCACGGTCGGGTTGGCGCCGATCACGATGATGACTTCAGCATCCATGGCGGCCGCGAACGGCGCCGACACCGCGCCCGAGTTCAGCCCTTCCATCAGCGCCGCCACGGATGAAGCGTGGCACAGCCGCGTGCAGTGATCGACATTGTTCGAGCCGAACCCGGTGCGCACCAGCTTCTGAAACAGGTAGGCCTCCTCGTTGGAGCCCTTGGCGGAGCCAAAGCCGGCCAGCGCCTTGACGCCCTTCTCGTCACGGATTTTCACGAGGCCCTTGGCGGCGATATCCAGTGCCTCTTCCCACGACGCTTCACGGAAATGCGTGAACGGGTTCGCCGGATCGACCTGGTCGTTGGCGTCCTTCTTCGCATTCGGCAACCTCACCAGCGGCTTTGTGAGACGATGCGGGTGATGGATGTAGTCGAAACCGAAGCGGCCCTTGACGCAGAGGCGGTTATGGTTCGCCGGGCCGTCGCGGCCCTCGGCATAGATGACCTTCTCGTCCTTGACCTGATAGGTGACCTGGCAGCCGACGCCGCAGAACGGGCACAGCGAGTCCACCTTCCGGTCGGCATAAGTCACGCGGGTCTGGTTCTCGTCCAGCATCACCGAGGGCATCAGCGCGCCGGTCGGACAGGCCTGCACGCACTCGCCGCAGGCAACGCAGGTGGACTCGCCCATCGGGTCGTCGAAGTCGAACACGATCTTGGCTTCGTGGCTGCGGTAGGCCATGCCGATGACGTCGTTGACCTGCACCTCGCGGCACGCGCGCACGCACAGGCCGCACTGGATGCAGGCGTCGAGGTTGACGCTCATGGCGGGATGGCTGCTATCGCCCTGCCAGCGCTCGGCGGCCGGGAAACGGCTTTCGGTCACCTCGACCTTCTCGGCCCAGTGCCAGAACTTCGAATCCGGATCGTGCGAGGTTTCGCGCGCCGGCTGGTCGGCGACCAGAAGCTCCATCACCATCTTCTGCGCCGCGACCGCGCGCGCGCTCTCGGACTTCACTTTCATGCCGACACTCGGCGTGCGCTTGCAGGACGCCGCCAGCACGCGCTCGCCCTCGATCTCGACCATGCAGGCGCGGCAATTGCCGTCAGGCCGGTAGTCCGGCTCCGGCGAATAGCACAGATGCGGAATTTCCTTACTGTGACGTTTTGCGACCTGCCAGATGGTCTCGCCGGCATTGGCCTCGACCTGCTGGCCGTCGAGTTCGAACTTGATTTTCGTCATTCCGCGGCCTCTTTCGGCACGAATTCTTCCGGAAAATATCTAATCACCGACGTCAGCGGATTCGAGGCGGCTTGGCCCAATCCGCAGATCGAGGCGTCGCGCATCGCCTGGCTCAACTGGTCGAGCAGTTCGCGGTCCCAGACCGGGCGCTCCATCAGCACCGCCGCCTTCTGCGTGCCGACCCGGCACGGCGTGCACTGGCCGCAGCTTTCATCCTCGAAGAATTTCATCAGGTTCAGCGCCGCGCCCCTCACACTGTCCTGATCGGACAGGATGACGACGGCGGCCGAGCCGATGAAGCAGCCGTATTTTTCCAGCGTGCCGAAATCGAGCGGGATATTATCCATCGAGGCCGGCAGGATACCGCCCGAAGCGCCACCCGGAAGATAGGCGTTGAAGACGTGTCCATCCGCCATCCCGCCGCAGAACTCGTCGATCAATTCGCGCACGGTGACACCGGCCGGCGCCAGCTTCATGCCGGGATTTTTCACGCGGCCCGATACCGAATAGCTGCGCAGGCCGTGCCGGTCGTTGCGGCCGTGGCCCTTCCACCAGTCCGCGCCCTTCTCGACGATGTCGCGCACCCACCATAGCGTCTCGATATTGTTGATCAGCGTCGGCAGGCCGAACAGGCCGACCTGAAACGGATACGGCGGCTTGTGCCGCGGCAGGCCGCGCTTGCCCTCGATCGACTCCAGCAGCGAGGATTCCTCGCCGCAGATATAGGCGCCGGCGCCGCGGCGCATGTGCAGCACGGGACCGCCGGACGGCAGTTTTGCGATTTCGCGTTCAAGGATTTCGCGCGAGGCCGGGTATTCGTCACGGAGATAGATGTAGACCTCGCTCGCCTCGACCACATGCGCGCCGATCAGCATGCCCTCGATGAAACGATGCGGATCGGTCTCGAGATAGAAGCGGTCCTTGAAGGTGCCGGGTTCACCCTCGTCGCCATTGATCGCCATCAGGCGCGGACCGGGCTCGCCGAGCACCGCACGCCATTTGCGCCCGGTCGGAAAACCCGCGCCGCCAAGCCCGCGCAGCGAGGCATCGTCGAGCGACTTCAGCAAATCGTCTTTCGTCATCGCGCCGGAGCGCAGGCGATTGAGCAGCTGGTAGCCGCCATCGGCAACATAGGCCTCGTAGTCGATATAGTGGGGCAGATGCGCGTGGGTATCGCCGGCCTTGGCGGCAGCGAGCACATTCGTCACCGTGGCATGATCGACGAAGTGATGGCCGACCTCGGCGGCCGGCGCCGTGTCGCAGCGGCCGACGCAGGGCGCGCGCACCACGCGAATGCCGGGGCCGGCCTTTTCCTGCAACTCATGCAGCAGCTTTTCCGCGCCCATCATCGCGCAGGTCAGCGAATCGCAGACGCGGATGGTCAGCGGTGCGATGTCGGGCTCGCCCTCCTTCACCACGTCGAAATGCGCGTAGAAGGTCGCGGTCTCGAACACTTCCGCGAACGACAGCTTCATCTCGTCGGCCAGCGCGGCGAGATGCGCCGCCGAGATCTGGCGGTACGTGTCCTGGATCAAATGCAGGTGCTCGATCAGCAGATCGCGCCGCCGCGGTCGGTCGCCGAGCAAAAGCTCGATCTCATGGGCGGCGGTCGGATCAATCTGACGGCCCTTCGGCGTTGCCTTGGCCCGCTTCCGGCCCGCACCCGGATGCTCGAACGAACGGACCGTTTGTACGTCATGGACAGTCATGGTTGGCGTCTCGTTCTACGGACTTGAACTGGATCGACTCTAATCTCTGGCATACCAGATGCCAACAGAATTATAGCGTCCTGATCAGCATTTGAGCCGCGGCTGGATGTGGGCGCGCGCGCCCATCCGCGGCAAATCTTTGCTCGCGACGGCCTTGCCCGACAGCCCGATGAGACCGCGAAATGATCGCCAGATCAATAAAGCGATCCCATGCTGCGATTGCGAAGACCTATCAATCGCCATTTTGGCGAGGTTTGCCACCCATCAATGGCCGTACCCCGCCCGGATCGGTCAGGCAGCCACCGAACCATCGGCTTTTTCGATCAAAAACACGATGCGGTCCTGGCTGCGTTCGGTGATTTCGACCTTGTCGCCGGTCTCGCGAATGAGGTTCGGGATGTCAATCACCGCGAGCGGGTCGGTGCAGAGCACTTCCAGCTGGTCGCCCGGCGGTAATTTCTTCAGCGCCTTGCGGGTTTTCAATGCCGGCAGCGGGCATTTCAGCCCGGCAAGATCGAGTTTGGTCGTGGTCATGTTCCGAACATGGCGAAGCGAACCCGCACCGTCAACGGACATCAATTGATGAGGCCGGCATAGGACAGGAAGCCGATCATATCGCCGGGCGTGACATGCGTGACCTCCTCGCCGAGTTCGACCAGCCCGTCGGTGTCGGCCAGCGAAGACAACAGCCCCGCACCCTCGCGCGGAAATTTCACCGCTTCCAGCGCCCCGTCCGTAGCCTTGCGCAGGGTCACGCGGACATATTCTCGGCGCGCGATCTTCTTCTTGTAGCTGAAGGCGGCGCGCACCGGCAGCGGCAGCAACGGCTCCGGCCGCGCGCCCGACAGCGCCAGAATGGTCGGCCGCACCACGTGGACGAAAGTAACAAAACTCGCCACGGGATTGCCGGGCAGACCGATGAACGGCGTGCCGCCGATAATGCCCATCGCGACCGGGCGTCCCGGCTTGATCGCCATCCGCCACAGCACCAGCCGACCGACACTTTCGACGCTTGCCTTGACGTGATCCTCCTCGCCGGTCGACACGCCGCCGGTGGTCAGGATCAGATCGTGGCTGCCGGCCACGTCCTGCAGCGCGCGTGCGAGAGCTGTGCGGTCATCCCTGATAATGCCGAGGTCGCTGACCTCGCAGCCGAGCCGCGCCAGCATCGCCATCAGCATGAAGCGATTGGAATCGAACAATTGCGCCGCGGCGCGCGCCTCGCCGGGCGACGCCAGCTCATTGCCGGTGGAGAACACGGCAACGCGCAGCCGCCTGACGACATCGAGCTGCGTCAGCCCGAACGCCGCAGCCAGCGCGACATCCTGCGGCCGCAACCGTTGCCCGGCCTTCAGCGCGACGGTGCCTGCCGGAATGTCCTCGCCCGCCGGACGGACATTGGCGCCGGGCTTGAGGCCTGCGGGCAGCACGACCTTGTCGCCGTCGACGCGGACGTCCTCCTGCATGAACACGGTATCGGCGCCATCAGGCATCGGCGCGCCGGTGAAGATGCGTATCGCCTGCCCCGGTCTGACCGGCGCATGCGAAGCGCCGCCGGCCTGGACCCGCCCTGCGATCAGGAATGCACGCTCCTCCTGCGGCAAGTCGGAACTCGCAACCGCATAGCCGTCGACGGCGGAATTTGTGAAGGGCGGTAGCGGCAGCGGCGCCAGGATATCGTGCGCGAGAACGCGACCATCGGCGCGGGAAAGCGTGACGGTTTCGACATCGACCACCGGCGTCACGCGTGCCGCGATCAGGCCGACGGCTTCATCGACCGACATCATCGGCCCGCCGAAGGCAAAGCAATCGTCGGACAATTGCGCCATCTGCCTGCTCAGCCCTCAGCTTCGCATTTCGCCATCACGTCCTCGAGCGAGATCGCAGATTTCAACAGCATCGCCGCCACCGCCTCGATATCGTCGAGATGGGCGATCGGCAGCGTGGTTTCAACCGCGGTATCGGTTGCAATGCCAACGATGCCGGGATCGTCGGGGAACAGCAGCGGCTTTTCATTCGCGGCGCGAAAGACTTCGATCTTGCGGTGCGGCTCGCGCTTGAAGCCTTCGACGACGACGAGATCGACCCGCGCCATCTTGGCCAGAAGTTCCGGCAGGCGCGGCTCGGCGGCGCCGCGCAGCTCACACATCAGTGCCCAGCGCTGGCTGGATGACACCAGAACTTCGGCAGCACCTGCCTCGCGGTGCTTCCACGAATCCTTGCCGGGCACGTCGACATCGAAAGCGTGATGGGCGTGCTTGATCACGGAAACGCGCAGGCCCTGTTTCTGCAATTGCGGTATGGCCCGCGTCAGCAAGGTGGTCTTGCCGGCGCCGCTCCATCCCGCGAGGCCTATCACTTTCATCACGTTCTCCGCTGTCCTGGCCGAACCGGGCTAGGCATTCTCCCAAGGTGCTTTATATCGGCTGGCAGCCATTGTCATGCTAACCTCCCGGATATGATGAAAATCGACAAAGCCCCCGCCCCCCTGATCGTGCCGAATCCCGACGATCCGCGGCTGACCGAGCGCGTCGCCGGAACCGATCAGACCGGGGCGGCGGTCGAAATCCGGGTGCCGGTGGAGCGGCCGCTGACGCTGTATCTGAACGCGCAGGAAATCGTCACCATGATGACGATCGGTGACTACCCGGAATACCTCGCGCTCGGCTATTTGCTGAACCAGAACATGCTGAAATACGACGATGTCGTCACCGAGGTCGAATATGACGACGACCTGCAGGTGGTCGTGGTGCGCACCGAGCACCACACCAACTTCGAAGCCAAATTGAAGAAGCGCACGCAGACGTCCGGCTGTGCGCAGGGTACGGCGTTCGGCGATCTGCTCGAAGCGGTCGAAAGCGTCGCGCTCCCGAAAGCCGAATTGCGCACCTCCTGGCTCTACGAGATGACGCGTGCGATCAACACCATGCCCTCGCTCTATCTGGAAGCCGGCGCCATTCACGGCTGCGTGCTATGCAGGGAAGGCACGCCGGTCTGCTACACCGAGGACGTCGGCCGCCACAACGCCGTCGACAAGATCGCCGGCTGGATCTATCGCCACGGCGTCGATCCCGCCGACAAGATCCTCTATACCACCGGCCGCCTCACCTCCGAGATGGTGATCAAGACGGTGCGGATGGGCATTCCCATTCTCGTTTCGCGCTCCGGCTTTACGGCCTGGGGCGTCGAGCTCGCGCGCCAGGTCGGGCTGACGCTGATCGGACGCGCGCGCGGAAAGCGCTTCATCGCGCTGTCCGGCCAGGAGCGTATCGTGTTCGACCAGAACCTCGAATATGTCGAGGAAGAATCGGCGCGACACAAGCGCAAGGGCGAAAGCGATGACTGACGCGGCGACCACGACAAAAATTCCCGGCATGCTGCTCGCCGGCGGCCTGGCGCGGCGGATGGGCGGCGGCGACAAGCCGATGCGCACGATTGCCGGCCGCACCATTCTCGAGCGCGTGATCGCGCGGCTGAAGCCGCAATGCGATGGCCTCATCCTCAACGCCAATGGCGATCCCGCGCGCTTCGCGGCGTTCGGCTTGCCGGTCATTGCGGATGGCGTGGCCGATTTTCCAGGCCCGCTCGCCGGCATTCTGGCGGCGCTCGACTGGGCTGCAGCGAACCGTCCGGATGTAAAGCTGCTTTTGAGCGCCGCAGCGGATTGTCCGTTCCTGCCGCGCGATCTGGTGTCGCGCCTGCATGCAGCACTCGCCGCGGAGAATGCCGAACTTGCCGTCGCCGCCTCCGACAGCCAGTCGCATCCCGTGATCGGACTATGGAGCGTCGCCTTGCGCGAACAGCTCCGCCACGCGCTGGTTGTCGAAGACGTCAGGAAGATCGACCGCTGGACCGCGCGATTCAGGCTCGCCACCGTGACCTGGCCGGTCACGCCGCTCGATCCGTTCTTCAACGCCAACACCATGGAGGACATCGTCGAGGCGGAGCGGCTGGCAGCGCTGGATGGCGGTTAGCTTCAAATCCCTCCGTTGTCCCGGCGCACGGGGCCCCTACGATAGGCTTGCCGATCAAGAGCGCTTGGCCAGAACCGCACCCAACAAGAAGGCCCCGTCGTTTTGGGACCCGATATGCCCGACGACACCATGAAGGACCCTCCTGACAGAACAGGACAGCTGCGTGCGCTTCATTCGGGCTTCCGTGCCATGAAGCTTACCGGTGGCGTCCAGGTCCCGGGAATGTGGGCGTTTGCCCAGAGACACATCTCCTGCAGGATGGGAAGCAAGGCCTCGCCCCTGCGCGTTAATTTGTATTCGAAACGCTGGGGCCGTGCCTGATAGGGCGATTTCGTGACGAGGCCCGCAGACTCCATCGCGACCAGTCGATCAGTCAGGATGTTGGTCGTAATTCTCTCCGGCGAAGAGAGGAACTGCGAAAAGCGACTCTTGCCGTTAAGGAGATCGCGCAGGATCACCAGCGTCCAGCGATCACCGACGATGTCGAGCGTCGACGCAATCGGGCAACCTGATCTTGGCTCACGGGTCACGCGGCGGATTCTCCGTTGATGTCACTGGCATATTGCAAGTTACAAGTCACTACGCTATCGTTGTGCCATCAACAATGCAAATTCGAATGGAGGATGCGATGTTGCAGGGGTTCACGGGGAGTTGCCTGTGCGGCGCTGTTCATTTCAAAAGTACGGCCGACGCCCAAATGGTCGGGCATTGCCATTGCGTCGACTGTCGCAAGTCGAGCGGCACGGGCCATTGCACGCATCTCGTCGTACCGGAACAGGCATTCTACGTCACCGGCTCGGTCACGTTCTATGATCGTGCGGCGGATAGCGGCAATATCGTCAGTCGGGGTTTCTGCGGGACATGCGGATCTCCGATCTACTCGAAGAACTCCGGCATGCCCGGCATCGTATTTCCGCGTGCCTCGGTGCTCGATGATCCCGAAATCGTCCAGCCGCAAATGGTCGTCTATGCCAGCCAGGCACCGTCGTGGGATCACATGAGCCCGGCATTGCCGACTTTTGCCACCATGCCCGAGGGCGGGCCGCAGGATGTCATCCTCGTCAAATCCGCGATTTGAGCTGTGGCCTATGATGACGTGCTTGCACAACGCTTCCGCGATGGTTTGCGCGGAGTCAAAGGTGTCACGGAAAGGCGCATGATGGGCGGGCTCTGCCTGCTGGTGAACGGAAACATGCTTGGCGGCGTCGACCGGGCCAAGTCGGGCCGCGATCGCTTCATGTTCCGCGTTGGCAAGGACAACGAGGCCGAGGCTTTGCGGCGACCGGGCGCATCCATCGTCGACATGGGTGGCAGGCGCCTTGGCGGGCTTGTCTTTGTCGATGCAGAAGAATGTGACGACGAGGCTTTCAAGAAATGGATTGCGATGGCAGTCGGATTTGTCGGCCGGCTCCCAAAAAAGTAATCCAGCGATGCCCGTAACGATCGTGTTGCCGGCTTTGTCCTGACCGCGTCAAGCCGGCCGAAACCCTGCCTGCTCCAGCCCGGCTCGTCCTGCGTCGGACGCTAGCGCGTCAAGAAAGGCTTGTACCGCCGGCCGCTGCTTGCGCGCCGTCACCAGCGCGAAATCATAATGCTCTTCGGCAAACGGGATGAAACCCAGGTCTGACGCATGCGCGACCGGCGCAATGGTCATGCCCCAATCGGCGCGGCGCTGCGCGACCGCCGCCGCCACGGCATTGTGCGAGCGCGGCTGATTCCAGTAGCCGTCGGGCCGTGCCCCGCCGAGCAGGCGGTCGATCAGGATGCGCGTGCCGGCGCCCTGGTTGCGGTTGACCATGATGCAGGCGGGATCGGCCAGCGCCGCGCGGACCGCGTCTTCCGCGCTCAAGCCTTCGAAGCGGCGGTCGCCCCTGCGGAACACAATGCCCTGCATGCGCCGCCAGCCCGGCACCAGTTCGAGTCCGTCGCTGAGATAAGGCGTGTTGTAGGTCTCGGTCTTCTCATCGAACAGATGGATCGGCGCAAAGTCGCACTCGCCGCGCTTCGCAGCGGCCAGTCCGCCAAGGCTGCCGACCGCGATCGTGCGCACGACGAGGCCGGCATGCGCCAGCGGCGCGGTGACGAGATCGAGCCCGGTGCAGTGGCTGCCGACGATGACGAGATCCGGCACCCGCACATGCGGCGTGAACAACGTCACCTCGGCCTTAGCTCCGGCCAGCATCTGGTCCGCCAGCGCATCGATCTTCAGAAAGCCGTCAGCCTGCGCGAACGACGTGATGGCGCCGGAGCCCTTGCCGGTCGGATACGCGATCAGCCCATCGACACCTTCGACCAGCGACACCATGACGAATTCGGTGCGGCCGAGTTCGGAAGCGATCCGCACCGGCACGCGGGCATTGACCTTGGCGTCGAAACGCAGCGGCAGGCCTGCCATCCGCCGCAGCACCGGCACGATCATGTCGTGGAAGGTGAACATGGCAGAAGTCGGAAAGCCCGGCAGAATGATCACGGGCTTGCCGTCGCACACCGCAAGGCACAGCGGCTTGCCGGGCTTCAACGCCACGCCGTGGGCGATAATGCCCGGCATGCCGAGCCGGCCGATGATGCGATGCGAGACATCGCCCGCGCCTTTTGACGTACCGCCGGACAGCACCACCATATCGCTGGTCGCAAGCGCCTGGCGCATGGCGGATTCAAGTTGGGTCTCGTCGTCGGGGATGGCGCCGACAAAATGCGCCTCGCCACCATTCTCCGTGATCGCCGCCGTGACGATCGCGCCGTTGGTGTCGTAGATCGCAGCCGGGCGCAGCGGCTGGCCGGGCTGCACCAGTTCGTCGCCGGTGGAAATAATGGCGACGCGCGGCCGTCGCGCGACGGAGACCTGCGCAATGCCGCAGGCAGCCAGCATGCCGATCTCGCGCGAGCCGATGATGGTGCCGGCGCGCAACAGCGCCTCGCCGCGGGCGATATCGGAGCCGGCATAGGAGACGAATTGTCCGGGCGAAGCGGCGCGGCGAATCTCGATCGCGCGAGGCCCTGCCGGCTGGGTGTGCTCGACCATCACGACCGCGTCCGCCCCGCGCGGCACCGGACCGCCGGTGGCGATCGGCGTGGCCGTTCCCGACAGCACCGGCCGCGTCGGCGCAATGCCGCAGGCGATCACCTCGTCGTTGAGCATCACGCGGATCGGCGACGCCTCGCCGGCCGAGGCGAGATCGGCGGAACGCACGGCAAAACCATCGACATTAGAGCGGTCGAACGGCGGCACGTCGATCGGCGCCGTCACGTCCTCGGCCAGCGCGCAGCCGAGCGCGTCGGCGAGCGAACGCTGCTCGGCCGGCACCGCGCGCGGAAACAGCGCGGTCTCGAAACGTGCCAGCGCATCCTCACGCGACAGGATCGTCAGGAACTGGTCCTGATCGATGTCGCGATCCCTTGGCGATGGCGTTTTGGTCATTCCCGAGTTCATCTCAATCCCGCAACATATAGGCATCGATCGGGCTGCCTGCCGCAAACCCTTCGGAGCCGCCTGATATCACACGCCAGGCTTCGGCGCGGGCAATCGCGTCCAGCGACAATTCACCCACCGCCAATGGCGTCCACATTCCCTGCCGCCGCTCCAGCAACGCGATCTCGGCGATACCGACGCTGGATGCAATCTTGCGCGCCAGCGGCAAATTGACCGTCTTGCGCGGTCGGCGGCCCGAGAGACGATCGAGCATCGGAAGCGCCAGCGTCCACCATGCCGCAAAGGCGTGAGCCGGCGCGCCCGGCAGCACGAGGACGGGCGTCTTGCCGATGCGCCCAACGGCCGAGGTACGGCCGGGTTGCAGCGCAATGCCGTGGACGAGAACTTGTCCGCGTGACGCCAGTGCCGTTACCGCCGCATCGGTGCGGCCGACGCCGGAGCCGCCGACGATCAGGAGCAGATCGCATGCGCTATCATCGAGTGCTGCCGCAATCGACGTGGCGTCGCGGCCCACAGTGGTAAAGGAAACAGCTTCGGCGCCGGCGGCTTGCGCGCTCTCCACGAGAGACTCCGCCGCGACGCTGCCGCCGGGCACATTGACGGTGCGCAGCCGCGGCCGACGAACGCTCAATCGCTCCAAGCCGGCCGCGCGCGCCAGCAGAAGATCGCGCGATCGCACGCGCCGCCCGGCCTCCACGGCGAGACGACCGGCAGCGATATCGCTGCCGGTTCGACGAACGCCCTGCCCCGGCACCACCTCCGCCAGCACCTGTGGCATCGGCCCGGACATATCGACGGAATCGGAATCCAGCACGCCATCGCAAGCCTCCGGCATCGCCTCGCCCGCCTCGACCCAGATCGGCGGCGCCGTCAACGGCAACGGCGAATAGGAAGATGCGCCGACGAGATCACGTGCGGCAAAGGCAAAACCATCCACAGCCGCGATGGCGCGCGGTGGACAGGCCGGCAGCGCCGGCATTTCGGCGGCGACACAGCGCAACGCCTCGACGAGTAGGAGCTCGACCGGCGCGACCGGTTCCACGCCCTGCAGCAGGGCGTCGAGCGCCTGATCGAGCGGCGTGAGCGAATTGGGCAGGCGCTGCGGCGAGGTCATCGCTCGCCTATGCCCTGAATCGGACCGGAAATAAACAGAACCGGCAACCGCCCGCAGATGTCCCTCCCGTCGGCCACGTTGACGACCGCGCAAAATAGTTGCAATTGAGACCAATCGGCGGAGCAACCGCCCACAAGACACCAACGGCCAGACGCCGATTCTAGGGAGAAGACAGGATGTTCGCCGGGAACCTATCCAGGCTGGGAATTCTTGCGGCCACGCTGCTGGCAACGACCGCAGCATCGGCGCAAGTCTCCGACGACGTGATCAAGATCGGCGTCCTCACCGACATGAACGGCCCGGCCTCGACGCCGACCGGCCAGGGCTCGGTCACCGCCGCGCAGATGGCGATCGACGATTTCGGCGGCAAGGTGCTGGGCAAGCCGATCAGCATCATCTTCGGCGACCACCAGCTCAAGCCCGATATCGGCGGCGGCATCGCGCGGCGTTGGTACGATGTCGACCAGGTCGACCTGATCGTCGACGTTCCGGTATCGGCGGTCGGCCTCGCGGTGCAGAACATCGCCAACGAGAAGAAGAAGCTGTTCATCGCCCATTCGACCGGCACCGCGGATTTCCACGGCAAGTTCTGTTCGCCCTACGCGATGCAGTGGGTTTTCGACACCCGCGCGCTTGCGGTCGGCACCGCGCAGGCGGTGGTGAAGCGCGGCGGCGACAGCTGGTTCTTCATCACGGACGACTATGCGTTCGGCCACTCGCTGGAACGCGACGCTTCGTCCGTCATTACCGCGAACGGCGGCAAGGTGCTGGGCTCGGTGCGGCCGCCGCTGGCGACGCCCGACCTGTCGTCGTTCGTGCTGCAGGCGCAGGCGTCCAAGGCCAAGATCATTGGCATCGCCGCCGGTCCGCCCAACAACATGAACGAGATCAAGACCGCCGCCGAGTTCGGCGTCTTCAAGGGCGGCCAGCAGATGGCGGCGCTGCTCGCGCTGATCACCGACATCCATTCGCTGGGATTGCCGGCCGCGCAGGGCCTGTTGCTGACGACCTCGTTCTACTGGGACATGGACGACAAGACCCGCGAATGGTCAAAGCGCTATTTCGCCAAGATGAACCGGATGCCGACGATGTGGCAGGCCGGCGTCTATTCCTCGGTGATTCACTATCTCAACGCGATCAAGGAAGCCGGCACCGACGAGCCGCTGAAAGTGGCGGCGAAGATGCGTGAAAAGCCGGTCGAGGATTTCTTCTCCCGCAACGGCAAACTGCGTGAGGACAATCTGATGGTGCACGACCTGTGGCTGGTGCAGGTCAAGAAGCCCGAGGAATCGAAATATCCGTGGGACTATTATCAGATCCTCGCCAAAATCTCCGGCGAGGACGCCTTCGGCCCGATCGATCCGGCCTGCGCGATGGCGAAGAAATAAGAGGCGAATGGCGAGTGGCGAATAGCGAATGCTATTCGCCCTACTTCACCACCCCCGCCTCCCGAAAATACTTCATCACCCCGGGATGGATCAGCGCGGCGTTCGGCGCGGCGGCGACCGTGTTCGCGGCGGTGGTCTCGCAGGCCTGCGGCAGCTTCTTGCACAGCGCGGCTTCCGCGCCATGCAGCGTGCGCGCGAGGCGATAAGCCACGTCGTCCGGCAGACTTTCGCGCACGAGCACAAAGCTCCAGGAGCCGACGGAGTCGATCGCCATGGGCTGGTTCGGATAGCTGTTGGCAGGCACCGTCAGCGGCTTGAGAAAGGTGTGCCTGGCGCGGACGCGCGCGATCTCGCTCGCGTCGGGCGCGATGAACCGGGCGCCGCCCGGCGCCTGCGCCATCGCGGCAAAACCGGGCCAGCCGACGCCGGCGCCCCATAGTGCTGCGGCGCGGCCGTCCTGCACCATCGCAGGGCCATCGCCGGCCCGGTCGAGATAGATCGACTTGAAATCCTCGTCCTGCTTCAGCCCGATGCCGTCAAGCATGTAGCGCGACAGGATTGGCAAACCAGAACCCTTGGCGCCGAACGCCACCGGCTGACCAACCAGATCCCTGATCGTCTTGTATGGACTGTCGGCGCGCACCACGAACATGCCCGGGCTGGAATACATCGCGGTGAGAATTTTGAGCCTGGTCGGCGCCCGCCCGATGCCCATGAAGGCTTCGTAGGACGGCTCGCCGGCCACCAGCGCGATATCGAGCTGATCGGATTCCAGCAGCGGGATGTTTTCGTAGGACCCCTTGGTGTTGCGCGGCTCAATCGAGAACGTTGGATCGGCGGCGTTCATGATCTCCGCAAACGCGTTGCCATACACCGGAAAGCCGCCGCCCGGCGTCGCGGTGCCCAGGCTGATCGTGGTCTTGGCCATCGGCGTTGCTCCCGGAGCCTTGCCCCCATCCTGCGCAGCAGCGGCGCCCGTAAGCAGCAAGACCGCACCGACGATAGGAAGGATTTTCATGCTGGGCCTCGCGAGGTTCCGCCGTCATGCACCATCGACACGGCGGTTGGCCAGCCCATGCGCAGCGAGGTTGTAGGCAATGACGCGCGCTTATGGAAGCATGCCTGCAACGTCATGCCAACCCAAGACCCCACCCAAGACCATCCTCCGATCTACCGGGGGCTTTGCCCGACCCGCTTGCCGATCTGCGCCGCCCTTCCCTCACCGGCGGCGGTCCGGTGGATCGATCCCGGCATTGCGGGATCGCGATCCTCCCTGTAAACGGTGCCGGCACCGTTGCCGGCCGCCCGTTCCGGCCGCTCGCGGCGGGGCCTGTAGCTCAATGGTTAGAGCCGGCCGCTCATAACGGTCTGGTTGCAGGTTCGAGTCCTGCCGGGCCCACCAGCGAGGTCAAAGACTTCCAACCGGCAACACGCAGGCCAAAAAAGCCGCCACCATTATCGCGCGCGTGTATGGCGTGCGACGTCGCGCGTGAAATCCTGGTCACACCATCGGCACGCCGCCCGCGCGGCGCTCGTGACGTGCGTCACATCCTTTCGCCTGGCGATCGAACACCAATGTGGGGAGACAACTAACGCAGAAGTTACAGAAACAGGCTCCGAAAGGCAGCATCACATGAGCGTCCCCGGTGCGACCGATACGGTCAAGAACACAAGCCCTGCCCCCACGAATACCGGCCCGGCTTCGTCCAAACAGGTGAAGGATTTCAAGGACGCGGTCGAGCGTTCGTCGACCTCAAGCACCAGTTCGCAGCAGTCACCGGGTTCGTCGAATTCGAACCCCATCATGCTTGCGGGTCGGCCGCCGATCAATCTCGCCAACCCGACAGGCAAGGGCATTCCGCTGTACCAGTCACAGGGCGCGGGCAACACCAATGCTCAGAAGGCGGCGCCGGCCAGGCCGGGAACGCCGATCGATGTGGCGCAGATGGAGACGCTGAACAGCCGCGTGCAGAGCTTCAACGTCAAGCGCAGCCCGGTCGATCACCAGCAACTGAAGGACGCGCAGCAGCACTTCCAGGCCGCCACCGACGCGCTGAAGGCGGGCGACTACAAGAAGGCCGAGGCCGAACTGAATACACTGGGCTTTCCGTTGCCCAAGGGGGGCGGACAACTCGGCGACGCCGCGAGGACGAGCGCGATCCTGCTCGGCACGCCGGTGCATGGCCGGAAGGACGGCGGCTGGCAGGCGGGCACCATGAGCGAGGCCACGCAGCAGGCCATGAAAGACATGAACGGCTTCGCTGCCAACGCGAAGATGATCAATCGCCTTGCGTCGGCGCCGGGCGGCGTGTCGAACCCGCCGACCGAGGCGCAGGTGACGCAGTACATGCGCGATCTCGCGAACCCGCCGAAGGGCCGGCCGCAGCCAACTTCGCAGCAGGTGATGCAGGCGGCCGGCGACATCACCGGCGGCATGATCATGCACTACAGCGCAGCCGGCCGGCAGGATCCCATCTATGACGGCAATCCCACCCCGCGTGCGTTCTACAAGGATCGCGCCGGCAGGACACACGAGTTCCCGTCGCTGGCCGACGCGAAGACGGCTGCAACAGCCGCACGCGCCCACAGATCGCCGGACGCACCCTCCGGCCGCATCAATCAGATGATCGCGCGTTCGCCCGACCAGTGGAGCGACGTGACGTCGCAAGGCGCGCCGCGTGCGGGCCGCTACATCGGCGACTGTGAAAGCAAGGTGTACATGCAGACGCGTCTGCTGACCTCGGCCGGCTTTACGTCGGTCGGCAGCATCAACGTGCAGAGGCCGGACGGCATCGGCCATATGTTGGGCGTGTTCAAGGCGCCCGACGGAACGACCTGGGTCACGTCAAACGAGGACTTCCGTCAGGTAAGCCCGAGCAATGCCAAGGCGGGCGTGACGCAGGCCGACCTGGACGCGACGGTGCACCAGATGACCGGCGAGGTGTACCACACCCGGGATCTGCGCGCGTACACGTTCTCGTCCGCCGCCACGGCGAACCTGCCGACCACGGGCGATCCGGCGGTCGGCTCGATCCGCCGCTCCTCCGAGATGGGCATGATGCGCCGGACCGAAGTGTTGATCCCACCGCCGCCGCCCCCGCCCGCCCAGAGCCAGGCCGTGCCGGGCAATGGCAGCGGCGGGCCGACGCACCCCTGACGATCGGGAGAGATAGAGATAACGCGCGGCGCCACGCCGCGCGTTACGGTTGCGAACGCGTTCAGCGCGGCGCGATCGCCTCGAGTTGCGGCTTCGCGTCGAGAAAGACGACGAGGCCGTTTTTCATGTAGCCGACCAGGAAGGCGCCGTAGAGCACGAGCACCAGCGAGAACACCAGGTTCTTCACGGTCATCGAGAGGTAGAAGGGCTGCAGCGACGGCGCGGCGCGCGCGATGAGCGCAAACAGAAGGTCGACCAACAGCAGGCAAACCACGACCGGACCGACCAGCATAAGGCCGGTCGATACCATGGTATCGAGCAGACTGAGAAGCAGCCCCCCGGCCTCGCGGCTGAACAGCGGCAGGATGCGGCGAACCGGCCAGATGCCATAGCTGTCGTAGATCGCGCGCAACGTCAGGTCAAAGCAGCCGGAAGCGAAATAGAGCGCGATGACGATCAGCGCCAGCAGTGTGCCCGTGATGGCGGATTGGGACGATCCGAGAGGGTCGCTGAGGGTGGCCGACGAGGACCCGCGTTGCAGGTCGAGGATGTCACCGGCGGCCTCCGCCGCATACAGCGGCACGGCCAGCACGAGGCCCACGATGAGGCCGACGACGACCTCCTTCAGTATCAGAGCGACGACCAGCCCGAGGCTGAGCTTCTCGTTCTCCAGGTGAGCCGCAATCATCGGGATCAGGGGGATCGAGATCACGACGGCAATGGAGTTGCGTACAAAACCGGTCACGCCGAGGCGGTCGAACACCGGGAAGACAATCATCACGGCGAGCATCCGGGCGAGCGCGAACGCAGTCGCAATAATGTAGGGCTCCAACGGCTTGAACGGATCGCCAATCAACTCCATTCCAGCATTCCTGCATCGGTCAGCGCGTCATCATCGGAAAAGCGTCGAAGATCCCAGATGCCTGGCTCGCAACCTGCTGCGACAACACCGGGCCCAGCAGGATCATGAGGACCAGCACGACGACAAGCTTGACGGCCTGCGGCAAGGTCTGGTCCTGGATCTGGGTCAGCGCCTGCAGCAACCCGACCAGCAATCCGATCACGACGGCCGCGATCAGCACCGGCGACGACACGATCAGGATGATCATGAGCGCCTCGTTGACCTTCGCCAGGATGCTATCGTGAGTCATGGACCGTTCTCATTGGGATGTCCTCGATATGCCGCGTCGCGCCTTACCCATAGCTCAGGATGAGACCATGCATGAGGCGTGACCAGCCGTCCACGGCGACGAACAGGAACAGCTTGAGCGGCAGGGATATCAGCGTCGGGGAGACCATCATCATCCCCATGGCCATGAGAATGTTCGAGACGATGATGTCGATGACCAGAAATGGCAGAAAGAGCAGGAAGCCGATCTCGAACGCGCGCGTGAGCTCCGAGCTGACGAAAGACGGCAGCAGAATGATGAAGTCGTCGTCCTTGACATTGGCGCGGGTTTCCGGTGGCCAGATGCGGGCGGTGGCCGAAAGGAAGAACTCGCGCTCGCCGGGTTTCGCGTAGCGCATGAGGTGGGCTTTGACCGGCTCTTTCACCACATTGGCCGATGCCTGCAGCTTTTCGAGCGAACTAAAATCGAGCGGCCGCGCGGAGAGGCGATTGGAGATGTCCTCCGCCAGCGGCAGGCTGACGAAAACGGTGAGAATGAGGGCGATCGAATACAGAACCAAGGTCGGCGGTGTCTGCTGCAAGCCGATGGCGTTGCGGACGATGAACATCACCACCGAGATCTTGAGGAAGGCCGTCATCGTCACAATGATAAACGGCAACAGCCCGAGGGCCGTCATAAAGATGATCAGGCCAACTGTGCTGGGAGCGTCATTCATTGCCGGCGAGACTCACAATTCGTACACCGAGACTGTCCCCGATCTGCACCAACGTGCCGCGACCGAGCCGCCTGCCGTTGGCCATGATGTCGAGCGGCTCGTCGACCGGGCGATTCAGCTGCACCACCCCACCTGGCGCCAGGCGCTGCAGCTCGCCGAGCGAAAGCTCGACGCGGCCGGCTTCGAAGACGAGCCGCACCGGCAGGTCGTCGAGATCAAGATCGTGCTGGCCGGCCGGGCCGGAGAACGCTGTCGGATTGCCCATGCTCCACTCCAAGAAAGTACCACTGACGGCTGTCGCCGCATTGTCCGGCTGACACTGTAGATCGGCGAGCGCGACACCGTCGAGCGCCGGCCGCATGTTGGCATCCGGAGCCATCGGCGGAGCGTGACGGGCATCACTGGACGCCGGTATGGTCCGCTGCGCGAGCACCTTGCCTCAAGCCCAACTCTGTTCTGATGTCGACGCGGCAGCCATGATGGCGCGTTCGTCGAGATCGGCCTCGGCATAGGCTCCCTCGAGCCGCTCCGCTTTACGCCGTTCCTGCTCGGCCAGGCCGTCGAGCTTGGTCACCGCCCGCTGGCAAAGACGGTAGCGCTCGCGAGCGGCGTCACGCGCCTGCTCGGCATCATGCAAAGCGGTTCGCGATTCCTCCTCGACCTGGCGCAATTGCATGGTCATTGCCGCCATGGCGTCGAGATCGGCCTGCAGACTGGTAATCTCCACCATTGAAACGGCCCGGCCGACCAGCGCCCGGCGCTTGTCTTGCTCGTGCGTGCGGGCCTGCGCCAAATGGCCCGCAACTGCATTTCGTGCCGCTTCGATCTGCTGTTCCGCGCGGCGGCAGTCGCCCTCGCACTGGGTCAGCGCATTGAGCGCCGACCGCTCCCGCAAGCGTCGCAGGTCGAGAAGACGGGCGATGGCGCGTGCGTTCGTCATAGCGGCTGCGGCTGGCTGCCGACCTGGGCGACAATCTCGCGCATCCGCCGCCGCGTCTCTTCGATCGCCTCGTGCTGGTGCATCTTCTGGCGAAGGAATCCGTTGATGGCGTCGATCTTGGCGATCGCCTCGTCCGCCAACGGGTCGCTGCCCTTCTGGTACTCGCCGACACGCAGCAGGAGCTCGACGTCGGCGTAGCTTGCCATCAGCTGGCGCATGCGGGCCGCGTCGTCGCGGTGCTGCGGCGGCACTGTCGAGTCCATCAGTCGGCTGCGACTGCGCAACACGTCGATCGCAGGAAAATGGTTGCGGCGACCGAGTTCGCCCGAGAGGACCATATGGCCGTCAAGCAAAGACACCACCTCCTCGGCAACCGGATCAAGAGCGATCTCGCCTTCGACCAGCACCGTGTAGATGCCGGTGATCGACCCGCCGCCACCATCCAGGCCGGCGCGCTCGACGAGACGCGGAAGTGCGGCGAACAGCGACGGCGGGAAGCCGCGCCGCGTCGGCGGTTCACCGGCCGCCAGCCCGATCTCGCGCTGGGCGCGCGCAAAGCGGGTGAGGCTGTCCATGAGCAGCAACACCTGCTTGCCCTCATCGCGGAAATGCTCTGCGATCGCTGTCGCCGCATAGGCAGCCTTGACGCGCTCCATGGCCGGGCTGTCCGACGTCGCGACCACGACGACCGCGCGTTTGCGCCCCTCCGGTCCAAGCTGATCTTCGAGGAACTCCCGTACCTCACGTCCGCGCTCGCCGATAAGCGCGACCACGACCACATCCGCGTCGGTGCCGCGGACGATGTCGGCCAGCAGGGTGGACTTGCCGCCGCCGGCTTCACCGAAAATTCCGACGCGCTGCCCGCGTGCACAGGTGATGAGCCCATCGATGGCGCGGATGCCGAGCTGAATGGGATCGCGGATGATGCCCCGGGCGAGCGGCGCCGGTGGTGCTCCGGTGACCGGACGGGTCGCGATGTCAGTCGGAAGAGGTTCACCGTCGATTGAATCGCCCAGCGCATTGATCACGCGACCAAGCAGGCGGTCTCCCACCGGGGCCAACAACTCGGTGCCGGTGGGAATCACCTCGGTCATGCTCGACAGCCCGAACAGGTCGCCGATCGGGGTCAGCACGGCGACGTCGTCAAGGATTCCGATCACCTCGGCCATGACCCGTCGGCCGGTTTCCGGGTCGACCAGATGGCAGAGTTCGCCGATGCGCGCCCCGCTCGCGGTGGCATGGATGATGACGCCGAGCAGGCGGCGGACACGCCCTTTGCGCGACCGTGGCGCGCTGTCGCGTATCTTCTCATACAGGCTGGGCAGAACGGAGGTAAGGCGGTCGTCGATGCTGAAGCGCTCGGCGGTCATCGCATCCCGCCTCGTCAAACCGCGCCGATCGCGGCGGCGATGGCGGACAGTTGCGTCTGGACACTGGCGTCGATGACGGCAAGATCACTGGCGATGATACATGCGGTCCGGTCGAAAGACGGGTTGCCCTCGATCGTCACTTCGATGCGTCCGCTGAGGCCGAGGCGGGCGAATTCCCTGGAGACGCTGTCGACGACGTCAGGGTGAACCGTGACCGTCAGACCTTTCTCACGACGCAAATCGGTGATGGCGTGTGCGGCAGCGGCGGCGACAAGGTCGCGGGTGTCAAAATTGCCGAGGACACGGTTGACGACGCTCATGGCGAGCTTGGCAACTTGCGGCTCGATCGACTGAAGATAACGGTCCACCTTCAGGGTCGTCTCGGTAATGAGCCTGGTCGCCTCCGCCTTGCCGTCCTCGTAGCCCCTGGCACGCTCGGCCTCGTAGAGACGGGAGGCGGTTTCCTCCGCTTCCGTCTTTTGTTCGGCGATCTGCTTCTCGGCATGGCTCAGGAATTCGAAGGCGTCCTGCCAGGCTTTCACATCCCTGGCATTCAGAACCGAGCCCTTCGTCGGACCATCCGCCGGCTGCTGTCGATTCAAGGATACCGAGTTCACTCTGTCTATCATGGCGTTCAACCTCAGCCGGCCGCTCGGCGGATGATCGCGGGGCCGAGCTCATCGAAGGGACGGTTCACGGCATCGTCGAGCGCCGGATTTGGCGCGAGCTTGAGGCCGACGCGCAGACCGACACCGGGGCTCTGCCCCCTGCACCATGCGCCAAGGCAGCGCAGGCCATCCTGCATCACGCGCGCACTGAGCTGATCGTAGGGGGTGAGCGGCTGCATCGGGCCGGAAAGATCGCGATTGGCAAGCGCGACGACGCAGAGCGTCTCGCCCAGCGCGGCATCGAACGCCGCCGCATCCGCGGCCCGAACGGTATTGGCGATGCTGTTCGCCCAATAGATCGCTCCGGCGCGGCGCGCCAGCTCCGCCAGCTGTTCCGACGAGGCAAGCGCGATCGAACGGTCAATGTCGCCGACGTCCTCGGCCGCAACCGTACGCCCCAGCCGGTAGCGCGAATGGACGAGACGCGACAGCCGCTCCTCGAGGCGGCGTGAGGTCTTGAGCCGCGCGCACAATTCGGAATCCACCATTCCGTCGAAACACATGGCGAGCCGCGACGGCTCGATGTAGAGGGCCGGCCGCGTGACGAACGCATCCCAGCCGGCATCGACTCCGGTGCTTTCGGGCGCCGTGCTCACGACGCTTTCACCACGTTCGACGAACCAGGCTTCACCGCGTTAGGCGAAGGCGCGCTCAAGACATTCGACGGGACCGGGCGCGGCGCACTCAATGCATAGACGCGTCCGCGCTGACGAAAGAAGACGAAGGCGAGCGCGCCTGCCAGCAGGACGACCAGCGCGACGAGGCCAAAGAACATCCACATCGCCTGCGCCAGGTTGTCGCGCTGCATCCACACGCCGAAAAACGAGACCATTTCGAGGTCCTGGCCTTGACTTGCCTTCTGCGCGTCGACCGGTACGAGGACAACCGATACCTTGTCGTAGGACAGGCCGGCGACGCCGTTGGCCACCAGCATCTTCACCTGGGGCACCAGATTGCCGACCGGCATGTTGCTGCGATGGCGGATGAAGACCGACGCCGACGACGGCACGAGTTGCTGGCGCAGTGGGTCGTTTTCCGGCAGCACGAGGTGAACCCGGGCGGACAGGACGCCGTCGATTTCCGAAACGGTGCGTGAAAGCTCCTGGCTCAGCGCGAAAATCATCTGCGCGCGCTCCTGCATCGGCGAGGAGACGAGGCCATCCTTCTTGAACACCTGCCCCATGTTCTGGAACTCCTGCTTGGGGAGACCAGCTTCCTTGAGGATGGCGATCGATTCGGCGAAGCGGCCCTTGTCGACCACGACCGTGTACTGACCGCCCTTGACCGGCACGCGCTGCGCGGCGATCCCGCGCTGCTGCAGGGCCGCGATCATCTCGTTGGCCTGGCGCTGATCGAGATTGTTGTAGAGCTCCGCCTCGCAAGCCGAGAGCAGCAACGCGACAAGCAATACCAGGGCCCGCTGTACCCAGCGTGGCAATGAAGAACGGAGCAAGACGGCGCTCACGGAATTTCCCCCCGTCACTGCCCCTTGAGCAGGCTCATCACGTTCTTGGTTACCGAACTGGTCGCATGAGCCACCACCTGGGTCCACATGCGCTGGATCGCGGAATCCACGAGGTCGTTGGTCATCTTGTCGGCCATGGCCGGCAGGCGGCCTCTCATCTCCAGGCCGGGGCCGGGACCAAGCGATCCCGATGCCGGTCCCGGAGGCAGACCGCCGGGGCTAAACTGATTGAAGGCGCCCAACTGACCGACCGGACCAGACTGGCCGAGCGGACTGAATTGCGTGAGGGAGTTAGGTCTGCTGAGCGAACCAAGCGTGTCGAGCGTGGCGATCTCCGTCTTGGCCTCGGCGGCAGCTGCCCTCTGCTTGGCTCTCGTGGCCTTGTTCGACGTATCGGTTTGATGCGCCTTCTCAATGAACTCGCGCAGCTTCCCGAGCATCTCCCCGCTCGAAGCCACGGAATTGGCTGCTGCCTCCGGCAGGTGTCCGTTGGCGGCGTCCACGCGGGCCTTGGCGAAAAAGTCGACAAGCCCCTGCTCGCTGGTCGCGCCAGCGCCTTGGGCTGCCTGCGGCGAAGCGTTCGGCGGCGAAGAGGCGACCGGGGCTTGGGCGGTAATGGCCACACTCATGACTTAAGTCCTTTCAGCTGACTGTATCGTACTGACAGCCAAATATGACACGACTAAATCCGCCCTTCTGTGATGCGCCGCACATTTATGTCCGTTGCCGCAACCGGCGAGCGGCCTCCCGCATTCTGGCAAATTACGGCGAAAGACGAGCGAGTCTCAGCGTACCATTGGCCCATCTGTTCGTCCATGAGCGCCTAGAATGGGATGCCTGAAGCCTTCGAGTTCGCCTGCTAAAGGGGCGAATGTCCCGTCGTCAGAGACACGTTGAATTCGTCTCTCAGGACGCCAAAATGGCGGCCGCATGCCGAACCATCGGCATGCGTCCGCCATGTCAGATCACGTGAGTAAAGCGGATCAGCCCTGCTGCGTGAGCTGCTGCATGATCTGCTGAAACATCTGCGCCGGATCATTCTTGCCGCCACCCTCGGAGCACTGGCCGCTTTCGCCACCCTGCTGCGGTTTCATCTGCTCAACCGCCTTCATGACCTGGTTGATCATGCCCATCGGGCCTCCGCCGCCCATCAAACCCATTATGCCGCCTAACATCGTTCGTCTCCTGGTTTAAGAGTTACAAGATCTGGGAAAAAATTCCCCTTGCACTGAGGCTTGGGGGCCGTGTTGCTGTCTTTCCAGCGAAAGTTCGTGCCTTGATCGGGCGCTGCTATCGGCGGCTCATGGCCTCGCTATCAGGCCCGATCCAGGACAGAATCTCCGCGTCGTGACACCGGTGCTTCGACCGTCAGTACCAGGACCGCCGGCTCGCCTCGCCCAGCTCTTCGAAGCCGCCGGCAAAGTCGCCGCGCGCGAAATCCTGCATGGCGTCCTTCCGATCTTCAGCCGCCAAGGCGAGGCGTGTACCGGCGTAACCGAGGTCGGGGCCGGGACCGTTAGCGAGCCGGCTCATACCTTCGGAGATTTCCTCCATGCCGCCGGCGATGTCGCCGCGCCTGAAATTCTCCGCTGCGTCCTTGAAATCTTCCTGCGCCAGGCGCTGGTTTATGCCTTGGCCAGTGTGGCCATTGTTGTGGCAGTGACCATGGTGGTGATGGTGGTGGTTATGATGATTGAACAAATTGTTGAGGAGACCTCCGACGAAGCCTCCCGCAAGAAGACCTGGGAACATGAGCCATTCTCCATTGTCGCCAGGGATGCCCGCGCCCGCCTCATGCCGACGCTCAGGTGCCTGCTGACGGTTTGATTAAGACAGAAGCCAATCCGTCCTTCCGTGATCTGCAGCACGTCCGCCGCCGAGACCACAAAATGCTGTTTTTCTCGACGAAACGGCGTGCCACCGAAGCTGCGATTACGTTTGACGATATGAATTTATCGGCTTTGGCTGCACATGATCGCGCGGCATGCCGACTGCGGTCACGCTTGACGGCGGCGAAGCCTGCGACGCAGAAATCTCAGTCTCAACGAGCGGCGTCCGATCGACGTGATGCCGCATGTTGCAGCTTTGCGATTGACGGCCGAACAACCCGACACAGCGGCCATGCCGTCAGCCCGCGCATTCGCAGGCGGATCGAATCAAGACAGTCGCGCAGAAAAGGCCGGCTGGCCGCAGCAGAATTGTCGAAGCAGCGGAATGCGTCGTTGTTAGCCGCTCGAGCCGCGAAATACCCGCACCCTGGTATCCTCTCCCTGAGGTATCTGCCGAGCCATTGCGATGAGCGTCTGGCGCACGAGCACGATATAGGGCGGCGGGCCTGATACCGAAATGACGCCAGATCCCGGCGTCGTCCGAATCGGGTAGCGTGGATCGGCGATGCCGAGCCTGGTGAGCTTGGACACCACATCCGTCGGCAGGATCCGGCCGAGATCGATCACTTCCGTTCGCAGTTCGCTTGCTGAATTGACGTGCAGCACGGAGCCGTCGAAATACCAGACCAGGCCGTGGCTTGACGTGAGCCGCTTGAAGAAATCCTCGGCCGATCCGGCCCCCAGATCGCCGCGCAGCTTGCCCTTGACCTCGTCACTGACCTTGACCGGAACGTTGACGTTGCGGCCGAACTCGATCAGGGCGTCCTTCAGCTCTTGCTCGATGACGACATACTTGTAGGGGCCTGGCGGCCATTTTGGATCCAGTGCCTCGGCGGCCCGCGGCATTCCGACAAGGATTGCCGCCGCCAGGAGGACAGCAGAGACGATCTTCAGAGGCATGGTTCGTCTCCCGAGTGCACCCGGCCGACTGGGTCGCGAGCAGCGAAATGGTGCACATTGAAATGCAATAAAATTGTACCACGGCGAATTTGGCTTGATCAATCGCACTTTTGGAGCTGCGCGCCGGACCTGCGTCACAGACCGCCAAATTGCCAGCCTGCTTTTTTCAACCGGCGGCCAATGACGCAATGCCACGGCCGCTCGTGCGACCGTCATGTGCCGTTTGCGCATTTGCTGATTTCTGTTGCGACAGCCGCCGATCGACCGGGCCGCCCGGCATCGCCGCTCACCAAATCCGTTTTTCCGGTGGCGACGGGCCTGTGTGACGTGGCTCACTTTTTTCCGATTTCAACGGGGCTACGTTGCGAATGTCTAGCCCGCAATGTGAGGCTGACGTGCACGGCAAACCCGAACCCGAAGGAGAATGATCATGGCATCCGTCGATCTTAAAGGCGCCGGCGAAGCGCTGACGCAGCGAACGCAGCAGAAAGAGCTGGAGAACAAGATGAAGGAGCAAGAGAACCACGAACAGATGCAGGCGCTGAAGACGTTCAAAGCGGTGCTGGACGAGGCCAAGGGGCTCTGAGCCGATTGAGCTGGCCGGCGAAACACCGGCCAAGAATCGGCAGAGCCAAGATCGGCAGAGCCAAGGTACGCGCGGCTGTGGTGAGCCGGTTCAACCGGCGCGAACATCGGCTTGTCACCGGCTTGTTGGACGGCGGCGAGTTGGTGTTCGCGCCGGTTGCGTTTTGCAGGTCCGGCGATCACGCCAGCATCGCCATCCAGCAGCGCACCCATTGCCGTCAGATGGCAGCATTCCGGGATCACAATGGTGACGGCAGCCTTGATCGCAGGGTGACGTCGATCACAAGTGAGCCGGAGCGACGCTGTAGCGTTCCGACTTGGAAAGACGACACCCGGCGCCCTTGAACAGGTCTTGACCACGAGCGCCGCGATGCCAGTATCGCGCCCGCGCGGGGCAGATCGACGGCAGACACCAGCATGGCTGACGAATCAGAAGAGAAAAACCTTCCGGCATCGCCAAAGAAGCTCGCTGACGCACGCCGCAAGGGACAGACCTCCAACAGCAAGGACCTGGTGTCGGGCTTCACGATGCTCGCCGCCACGCTCTATCTGCTGTACCAGTGGCCGATGATGCGCGATCGCCTGGTGGAGCTCATCGACCTTGTTTCCAAATCCACCGAGCGGCCGTTCGCCGAAACCTGGCCGCGCGCGGTGTACGGCACCATCGATGTGCTGGTCATGACCACCGTGCCGCTCCTTGCCGTGGTCTTCGCCGTCGCCGTGGTGATGGGAATGGCGGCGACGGGCGGCCCGTTATTTTCGTTTGAGACCGTGAAACTGCAATTCGACCACATCAGTCCGATGAAAGGCGCGAAACGCATTTTCTCGTCACGAAACGTGGTCGAGTTCGCCAAGAGTCTCGTCAAGGTCGTCGTGGTGACCGCCGCCTTCTGGACCGTCCTGCGCGGCTACATCCCACCGCTGTTCCAGACCCCTTCCTGCGGCGAAGGCTGCCTTGGCCAGATGGTGATTTCCACCTTGCAGCCGCTCGCCGTGACCGCCGTGATCGCCTTTGTCGTCATCGGCATACTCGACATGCCGTTGCAGCGTCATCTCTTTCTAAAAGAAATGCGTATGAGCCTGACCGAGAGGAAGAAGGAGATGAAGGAGCTCGAAGGCAATCCGCTGATCAAAGCCGAGCGCCGCCGCCTCCAGTTCATGTTCGCGGCAAAGAAGGTGCGCAAAGGCGTGCGCCATGCCGCGGTTGTCGTCGCACACGAAGATCGTGCGGTTGGGCTGCTGTACCACCGCGAAGAAGAGCCGGTGCCGCTGATCTGCAGCAAGGCTCGCGGCCAGGCTGGCGATGATATGGTCGCCGAAGCGAGACGCCTCGGAATCCCGGTTGTCGAGGATGCGTCCTTGGTCGAGCTGCTCATACCCCATACGGTTGGCGACAGGATTCCGGCGGGTGCCTTCACGGATGTCGCCCGCCTCCTGGTCCGCTTCGGAATCTGACGCGCTCCACGCCCGACGGAACGGGTCGCAGGCTTTTCAGTTGAAATTATTGCTCGCCGGCTGGAGTGTCTTTCAAGCCCGGAGCGGGGCGCGGGCGTTCGCGCACTGCGATGACCCGGACGCCTGTGCGATTGCCGATCCGCATCAAGGTGCCACGGCCGATCCGCTGTCCGTCGACGACGATATCGACCGTCTGGTCGTGCAGCGGCTCCAACGGCAACAGAAAGTTCGGCGCGAGCTGCTTCACCTGGCTGGCCGGCAGTTCGAAGCGTCCGATCTCGAACAGGACATGCAGCGGCCGGTTATCGGTTTCGGCTTCCCCCTCCCACGCGCCGGCCGTGGCATCGGTCGGCATACTCCATGCCCAGGATGAAGTGGCTCCGGGGATCGGATGCGTGGCAAGGCGGGGACCCTCCGGGCCGAGCGCCACCGACGCAACGAGCCGCTCGCCGATGACGGCGATCACGTCATCGCCCGGCTCGCAGGAAGCGTCGACCAGCACGACGTCATCGGGTGACAAGCGTTCGATCTCGCCCGCCGTGAGGTTGGCAGCGGCAACGCGCAGGCACACCGGGATCGGCAGGTCGAGAACGGAGCGATCGATCCCGGCATGCCGGTCAAGCCCTTCCGCAAGCCTGAACGCGTAATCCGGGGGAATTCGCAGTTCGCAACCGGTGGTCAAGAGCCCCTCTATCACGAGGGTAAAAAACAATGGCAGCTGTCCATCGTTCTCCAGCCGCTCGACCTGACCCGAATATGAATCGATCGCGAGCTTGCAACCGAGCATCATCTCGACCGCCGTCAGGGCGCTGTCGAGAGCGAATTCGAGAACGATGGCAGCCCGGTCCGGCCCCAGGCGATCGAGCGACAGCGCCGGATCCACACTATTGACCAGCACATCGAGCATCGATTGCGGCAACCATAACTCGCCGGCTTCGCCATCGAGGCGCAGCGCCACCCGATGGCTCACCTCGGGACGCCGATCGGACGGCGGCCACGCGGCGACAATGGTTGTTCGTCGTCCGCCAATCGTCGCCGCCAAGGCCGGGCGCCGACGATACACCGCGTTGAGCGCTTGCACGTGCGACGGCGCGACCCGCGGCAAGGAAAGCCCCTGCGCTTGAGGCTGAGCCGTTTCGGCGTCGTGATCGGGAGCGACCCCGTCTGACGGGTCGGCACTGGCGCGCGAAATCGTGTCAATGGCGCCGGCCGGGCCGACGGTCAGCGGGCCATCGAGGACGGATCGAAGAGCGGCGCCGGTGAGTGCCGTGACCGTCTCGGCTGCCGCGCCAGCGGTGCCGACCGGCTCCCCGGCGAGGCCGGATGGCGCCGCGGGGCTGTCGGTCCGTGCTGCCTCAGCCTCTGCCTCTGGCGCTGAGACAGGCACCGCTGCCTCGGAGACTGTCTCGGTTGGTGCCAATGCGGCGCCGACCGGATCGACCGCAATTTCGGCTGGCTCCACGGCAGTGTCGGCCGGGGTCGCAGCAGCGTCGGGCGGCCCCGAGGTGGGGCTGGCTGGCTCCGCCGGGGTGTTGTCGGTGAGCGCTTCCACGGTCTCGGCTGACGCAGAGGCAGCCGGGACGGTCTCTCCGGCAGCCTCGGTTGGCTGCACGGCAGTGCCGGCTGGACTCGCAGCGACGTTGGCTGGCAGGCCACCAGGAATGGGAGGCGGCTCCGAGAGGCCCTGCACCTGCGCAGCGGATCGAGCCGCTTCAAATGCGACAGCGATTTCCTCGACGCTCTGCGCGCCGTCTCGTGTTTCCGACCGAGGAAACAGGATCCAGGCCAGAGCCGCGAGTTGCAATGCGATCGGCACCATGAATGCCATCGCATAGGCCGTCGCTGACGTTTGACCTGATGCCGCATGTGGCCAGATCGCGACGACGCCACCAACAGCCGACTGGATGAAAAGGGTAGCGACATACTGCAACACGCCGATGCTCGCGCATGCGCGAGCCGCATAGGCTTGCGGAAAATGCGTCAGCAGGACGACGAAGGGCAGCGTGGCTGCAGCGGCGGCCACCAACACGCCCCAGACGATAGAGTTCGGCAATGCTATGCCGCCGACCGCGGCGAGCTGGATGCAGCCGGAGAGCGCGACGGCGCCCACAAATACGCGTGCAGCCGATAGACCCTTTCGCACAGCCCAGTCGGCGAGCCACCCCCAGACCAGCGCACCTGCGGCCTGGCCCACCGCTATGAAGCTGATGTAGGTGATAATGCTGGTGAGCCTGACCCCATTCACACCAAGCCAGCCTGCAACCCATTGGCCCTGGATCGCCCATACCGTCCCGACCACAATCGCGGCGAGCGGCGCCAATCGTCGAAAGACCGGATCGCGCAGGACGAATGGCAGGCCGTGGTCGTGATCGGGCACATCGCCGGTGACGGTTGCAGGTGTGGGAACCAGCAGCAGGGCCAGGATAGCGCAGAACGTCGACAGCGCGGCCAACAGGATAAACAGCGCCCGCCATCCATGCGCGCGCACGAAGACTGCGGCCGGATCGGCCATCGCGAGCGCGCCGACCCCTGCGACCGCTATGAGGCACCCCGTCGCCAGGCCGAGGCGCTCACGCGGAAACCATGTGACGACCGCCTTCATTGCCGCGAGGAGCGCCGAGGCGGCGCCCGCACCGAGCAGCGTGCGGCCCATCATGAGGCCGAATGATCCTGTAGACAGGCCGCATATCAATGCGCCGAGCGCCGCCACCGCCATCATAACCGCCTGGACGGCACGCGGCCCAAATCGATCAATCGCAATGCCGGACGGCAGCAGGCAAACCGCAAAAGCCAGTGGAAATGCCGCAGTCAGCATCCCCAGCGTGCCCTTACCGATCGCCAAATCGGTCGTCAGATCATCGGCAATAAGCGGATCTAAGCTCTGAAACAGAACAGACAAAAAATATCCGAAAGCGAGTGGAAGAAATCCCACCATGATCCGGAGAAAAGAAATGCGATCGCCTTTGATTTCAACCCGTGTTGCCATGCAGTACTAGCTTCCAGGACGGCCAAAACCTCACCATGAGGGCGCATTCCGGTGAAGGCGACCATGGATTCCGACGCATGGCGACCATTTGATCCGGTCGATGTCAAGCGTCAGGTGGCGCCCGGGCGGCGCGGCAACAATCGGCGGGGTTTCATCGAGCCGCCGTCGGACGACGACGATTACGCTTCCGGCGATAGCGAATACACTTGGCTGGATGGGAGCGTGGTGACCTTCATCACGCTCGCAATTGCTCGGCACTCTTGCACGCAGGTCAACTCATGATCGTGCCGAGAGCCTTGGCGCGCGCCTTGGCATCGCTGATGGCGCGGATCGCCGTCGCGCGCGCGAGCAGTTTCTTCACTTCGCTTGCCGACAATCCCTTGGGCACGGCGGCCCGCCCTTCGTTGCCCCGCCCAAGCAGACCGTACACGATCACCAGATTCCGCCGATGTCGTGCCTCCGCCCCCGACGACGCGACGACGATGCGCGCGGCCTCTATCGCCTTGGCTTCCTGCCCGTCGAGCGCGGCCGCGAGGGCGAGGTTGGTGCGGATATCGAGGTCGTCAGGCGCAAGCGCGCTCGCAGCGTCGAATGACAATTGCGCTTGCGCGAATTGGCCCGCAAGCATCTGCGCCACGCCCAACCGATTGTAGGCCGTCATCGTATTGACGACCGGGGCGGCTTTCGCCAGGTGCACGACTGCACCGTCGGCATCGCCAGCCTTGACCAGGGCCGAGCCCAGTCCGATCAACGCATCGGGATTGTCAGGGGCCACAGCGAGTGCGGCCCGGTAGGCCTGGATCGCCTGATCGGTCTTGCCGGCGCGCGTATAGGCGTCGCCGAGACGCACCTGCGCTGCGGCATCGCCGCTCGACGCGGCAGCCGCACGCTCATAGATCGGTAGCGCGGCGACGATCTGTCCCTGGGCTTCGACGTCGGATGCAACACGCATCAACCCGTCCCGATCCGGCTTCGTCTCGGTAGTGACCGCTGCATCCAGCAACGCCTGCCCCGCGCACCCGGCGAGCAAAAAGCCGAGGAGGGTCGGCACGGCACAGGATGCGAGACGAAACCCGATGCTCATCGCCCTGTCCTTGGTGGTGGGCATGCAGCATCAATGCTGCATCGCAAAACGGAGGTGGCCTGGCCGCCCCCATCAAGCCAGTGTAGCACGCTCACCTCGTCCCGGCAGGCTTCTCCGTCACGCTCTCATTCCCGGCCCCCTGCGGCAGGGTGCCCGGCAGGCGCGCAAGGCCGCCGCCCAGAGTGCCCTTGGTGCCATAAATGTATTCCTGCGCCGCCCGCGCCGTGGGAGCCGCTGGAGCGGCGCCGAGCGGGCGGCCGTGGACCAGATCGGACTGGCGCTCGGCCATGCGCTGAAGGTTGTGAGCGTTGGCGCAGCCGGGCGGCAAATGTGGACCCAGGAATGGAGGCTCCGTCGCGTCCGCTGTCAGGCAAGCTTTCGGGACCAGCACATAGCGTGTGCGGCCCTTCCGGTCGACCACGGGCACGGAAGCATAGTCCGGCGAATAGTCAGGCGGCTGCTGCGGAAAACTACCCCAGTAAACCGTCGGTTCCGGATAGGGCGGCGCCGCCGCACAGCCGGCGAGGGCCGACGCCGCTACGGCGAGGCAAAGGTAGACGGCGGACATACGCAGCATCGTGCACCCTCGATCGATCATTTGAACACAAAGCCGGAATTTGATTCGGGTAGCGACTTGGCTTTGACGAGAGCCGGCCCGGGCGGCGGCGGCGGTGCGGGCCTGTCGAGGGGGGTCGCAAGGCCGCGGTCGCGCACAGGTTTGACGAGGACCGGCGTGATGAGAATCACGAGCTCCGTCTCGTCGCGACGGTATCGGGCAGAGCGAAACAACCCGCCGAGAATCGGAAGGTCAGCAACTTCGGGGGTTCTGTCGAAATCCAGCGACATCTGTCGCTGAAACAAACCAGCGATCGCAAACGTCTGGCCGCTCGCTACCTCCACCGTCGTGTCGGCCCGCCGGACCATCAGGCTCGGCAGGTCGACGCCATTGGCTTTGACAGCCCCTACCCGCGACAGCGAACTCACTTCCGGTTTCACCCGCAGAGCGATTCGATTTGTCCTGATCAGGGTCGGCGTGAACTCGAGCGAGACCCCGAACGGCTTGTACGTGACACTGATCTGCCCTGCCTGGTTTCCGGGGGTCGGGATCGGAATCTCGCCTCCCGCCAGGAAGCTCGCGGACCGCCCGCTCGACGCCGTCAAATTCGGCTCGGCCAGGATGGTCATCATCCCGTTGCGCTGCATCGCACCGACGAGCGCATCCACCTCGCTGCCGCTGCCGCCGAACGCAATGCCACCGCCACCTGACGACCCGATGCCCAGGCGCTGGACGTCATCGCGCGACACCTCGGCAAAGCGCACGCGGATATTGATCTGTTGCGAGCCGGCGATTGTGGTGTTGTTGATCGGCGGCTGGTCCGGCGGAGAGTAAGTATCCGCCGTGTTTTGCACGTCGACCGCTTCCTCGACGGAGCCCGTGCGGCCGGTCGCGGCCACCCGATTGCCGAACAGCCTGAGCTTGGTGTGAGACGTCGGCTGAAGGTCGCGGATAGCACCGTTGGCGGAGCCGGAGTCGGCGACAACACGAAACGCCACATTGGCGCGCATCTTGTGTTCGGCCGAGATCGCGATCAGATTCGTGCTGCCGATCTTCCTGCCGTAAACATAGACGACATCGGGCGCGACGACACGCAGATCGGCGATCGTCGTGTCGCCCACGTAGACCGACTCGGCCGCCTCATCCAATTGTAGGAGGCGGCCCTGGCCCACCATCAACTCGATCGATTGTCGCGGCGAAGAAGAGCTTGTCGGCGCCTGGCCTGCAGCTGGTGGCGCGAGCAGAATAGCGAACAGGAATGCGCCCGCCTTCAGCTTCCATGCAGCCCTTACATACGATTTCACGAGGCCCGCTCCCTCAACGGCCCCTTACGGGGCCAATCAAACGCAAGGTTGATAGCAACCAAGCGAACAAAACCGATGCCCGCGCTTTTACGGTAAGTCGAGGCAATCTCAAATGTCGAACCGGCAACGTACGGGCGAAAAACTATTCTAGGTGTTATTTGGCCACAGTCACAGTTAAAGTCACAGTTCGCACCGCGGCCTGCATCGTGCCGGCACAGGTCACACACCTACGTCACACAAGGCTCAGCCGAAAGGCCCGCATTGCGTTGCACCGCTCGAGGAGCGGGCGCATCCCGCAGGGCTTCATCTCGCCCCGGCCTCCAGCTTCAACCGTTCTGCCGATTGGCCGACGCTATCAAACCCCTCCTCAGCCTGACTGCCCTTGGTCAGGGAGCCGAGGGGCTGCACGTTAAATTCAGCCGCCAGCTCCTGATAGGACATGACCGGCACGTAGATATTGCTGCGCGTGAGCAAGTGTCGTGTGACCCGCCGCACGTCCATTGCGGTAAGCACGACGGGCTTCGCGTCCGGCGCCGCTTCCGCCAGGGCGCGGGCGATTTCACTGACCAACGGCTGGACCGCCTCCTCCGTCAGGTTCATGTAGGTCCCGGCCGCGGTCTGGCGCTGGGCTGAGCGAAGCATGTCTTCGACCGAGCGCTCGAGCATATAGGCCGCGATCACCCGGTCGCGGTCGGCACACCGGAAGCAGATCTGGCGGCCCAGCGCAACGCGCACATATTCCACCAGGAGCACCACGTTCTGCTCACGCTGTCCCCATTCGACCACGGCCTCGAGAATGGCGCGCATGTTGCGGACGGGTACGTTTTCATCGACCAGGCGCCGCAGGATTTCTGCCAGCTTCTGCAGAGGCGCGATCTTCTCGGCCTCCTTCACCAGGTCGGCATAGTTCGACTGGATCTTGGTGAGGAGCTTCCGCGTTTCCTGAATGCCGACGAAGCTGCCGGCCCGCCGGTACAACATCTGTATCAGGCATCTGGCCAGAATCTGGGCCGGCAGCGCAAAGGCGACACCGGCCTGAGACAAGGTTTCCGCATGCGAGCGCTCGACCCAAAGCGCGGGGCGGTAGCTGATGAGCGGCAGCTCCTGACGGTAGGGTATCTCAAGCAGTTCGAGGTGAGCCGGCTCGTCGTCGACAAGCAGCCCCTGCGGCGGAACGGTGCCTTCAATAACCGGCGTGCCCTCGAGGTCGATGCGAAAGCGATCGTGCGCGAGGGTCGGGTCGACCTCGAGCGCGATCGACGGGATCTCGATGCCGAGATCGCTGAGCAGTTCCGCGCGCGCCTGGGTCGTCAGCTCGGCGAAGCCCTCCGGCGGTACAGCCGATGCAAGCTCGCTGCTGACCCAAACGACGATGGTGGCATCAGATGCCGGCGGGCCTGCCAGCCTTGCCGAATCCTGAGCGGTCGAACCTACTTGCGAGGGTTGGGCAGTCGTGCCTGCCGTCGCACCTGCCGCCCGCTTTACCGGGGCGTTGCGCACAGCCGCCTCGAGCGCCGCTTTCCGGCGGGCGGTCAAGAACCCGGCAAACCCGAGGACCGCCGCGAGAAGCAGAAAGGCCACCGCCGGAAAGCCTGGGACGAACGCCATTCCAACCAGGATCACCGAACCGAGCACCAGCGCCCGCGGCTCCAGGAACAACTGCCCGGCTATTTCGGTGCCCATGTCGCTGTCCGACGACACCCGCGTCACCAACACGCCGGCGGCGACCGAAACGAAAAGCGAGGGGATCTGCGCGACCAGCCCGTCGCCGACGGAGAGCAGCGCATAGGTCTCGGCGGCGGTTCCGATCGTCATGCCGTGTTTCAGGCTGCCGATGATCATGCCGCCGATCAGGTTGACGAGGACGACGAGGATGCTGGCGATGGCGTCGCCTTTGACGAACTTCATCGCGCCGTCCATGGCGCCGAACAGATGGCTCTCGCGCTCCAGTCCACGGCGGAGCCGATTGGCCTCGGCCTGGTCGATGTCGCCGGAGCGCAGGTCGTTGTCGATCGCCATCTGCTTGCCCGGCATGGCGTCGAGGCTGAATCGGGCAGCAACCTCGGCGACGCGCTCGCCACCCTTGGTGATGACCACGAATTGGGCGATCGTGATGATGAGGAAGACGACGAGACCGACGGCGATGTCGCCGCCGATCACGAAGTTTCCGAACGCACTGACGATCTCGCCGGCGTCGGCCTGAAGCAGGATGAGACGCGACGTGGTGATGGTGATCGCGAGCCGGAACAATGTGGCGATCAGAATGACCGACGGGAATGACGAGAACTCGACCGGCCGCGCGATATAGAAGACGACGAGCAGGATGAGCATGCTGACGGAGATATTGATGGCAATGAGGCCGTCCACCAGCCAGGTCGGCAGCGGAATAATGATCATGATGATCGCGACCAGCATCAGGATCGCCACGATGAGATCGCTGCGGCCGGACAAGTAGACGAGCGCGCGTGCCAATCTATCGATCATGATCAGGACCGTTCGCGTTGTTCGAGGAATCTGCGGAAAATGCGCTTCGCTTCGCTTTCATTGCCGGCGAGCCATAGCGCGCGACTGCGCAGCAGATCGAGCATGGGCTGGTCCGCGCCACCAAGCGCCTGCAGCCGCTCGATGACCTCGGCGGCCGCCTGCGGCGAGCGGCTGCGCAAGAACGCGTCGGCGAGCGTGCGCAGCACGCCCTCATCGTTCGGTGCCAGGCGAGCGGCGATCAGCAGCAGGACGAGCCCGCGTTTCGGCTGGCTGTGACGGGCATAAAGGTGGCCAAGCGCGTGCAGCAACTCCACCGTCTGGTCGCGCCCCGGCGTCATGTCGCGGTATCCTCAAGGCTGCGCGCGCGCAAATGGCGGCGCTGCTCGATCTCCTCACCCAACACGGTCTTTGCCAGGCGATTGAATTCTTCGCTCTCCTTGAGCTGCGGCAACACCGTAGTGAGCAGCTGCTCGAGGATCGCAATCGCGCGATCCGTCGACAGGATCTGGGGATCGGCAACGATCGGCTTGACGAACTCGCTGACGAGTTCGCGAAGAATAGCCTTGCCGACCGTACCCTTGCGCTCGTGGAGCGCGGCGGCAATCTGCCGCGCGAACTCCGGGGAATCGACGGCCCAGTCTTTGGCAGGGCCGCCAAAACCCTCCGGTCCACGCGATTCAGGCCGGTCGAGCGGCGTACGCTCTATGCGACGGTTATCCATGCCGGACAATCTGTCCTTTCCGCGCGCACTTCACTGACGATAGACCAGCGCCAAGGTCTCGCCGTCCTTTGCAAGGAGGATGCGGCCGTCGACAATATCCTTGATCATCCAGCCATTGTCGAGGAAGGCGCCCTTGTAATAGCGGTTGCCCTCGGTCGTAATGACATAGGGGCGCTCGCCGAACCACACGGCCTGCACATTCATCACCGGCGCCGGTTTTTTGGCCTCGGCGGGAGTTACGTTTGCGACCAGAACCAACCGCCCGCGATACGCCGCATCAAACCATTGCTGCACTTCCGTCCAGGCGCCGGTCTGTTGCTTGGTGATGTTGCCGGTGACGGTGACCTGTCCACCCGCTGCGCCAACCCGAAGAGCGGAGAGCCCCGACGCCTCGAGGCGCTCGGTGAGCTTGCGCCCGGCCTCTTCGGCGTTGAGCGCGGCTCCGTTGGGCGCGGTTACGTTAGGCCCGGTTCCGTTGAGTGCGGCGGCGAGGCTTGGAGACGGCTTGCGATCGCAGCCATTGAGCTCTGCAATCGCCTCGCGCACCGAAATTCCGGTCCGCGCCGACAAGCAATGCTCAATGAACTTGCGGTCGGCCGCGGGGAGATCGGCCATGAGCTTCGAAGCGGCGGCCAGGGCCGGATTTTCGTTGGCCGGCGCGAGGGCCTGCGCCTCGGCCCGGGCGATGCCGGTCAGGTCGTTCGCCTTCGCGGCGGGGCGCATGGCGGCCAGCCCCAGCGCCGGAACTGCCAGCAAGAGCGCGCCGGCGATCATGAGGGCCTTGGAGATGCGTGGCCGGGCGGGAGTGGCGCCGGACTCGACGTGGGCCGGTGCAGCGGCCTGATTGCGCTCGATGGAGATCCGCAGCCGCGCTTCCCCGATCGTCAGATCGATCGGCGCTTGCAACGCGCAGCCAAAGCCGTTCGCGATGACGTTCTCACCGACGCGGACGTCTCCGCCGATCGCATGAAGGTCGATGGTGCGGCGGCCGACCCGCAGGACGGCATGCTCGGCCGCGATGCCGGCGTCCCGCAAGACGATGTCGGCGCCCGGCGTGGAGCCGATACGGATATCGCCCGGTTCAAGTTCGAGGCGCACGCCGCGATGAAAGCCGGCCGTGCTCTCGAGCACGAACGTCGACGGCGACGACGAGACGGCGGCGGAGAACCAATTGGTGAAGGAAGACATCATCCCGGTAGCGGCCATTTTGGACCCCAATTCATTCTTGGCTTGACGTCCACAACATAGACCGTCGCCGCCGGGAGAACCGTGAGAGACATCACAAAAGCTGGTCGTCACGGAAAAGAGGACTGGATATTGGCGCCGTCAACAGGAGCCGGTCAATGCGCGCCCCCGGTTCTGCTTCATCCACCGGCTTCCCCGGGTGTCCGCAACGCCCGCCCTGATTTGTCTCGGCGCCGTCACAGAGGTTCAGATTGGATGGCTCTCTTGACGCGTCCGGGTGGCGCGACCTCCCGCCCACCCATCCCTCTGTCAAACCCGCGTTATCTGCCGTGCCACTGACGGGAGTGATTTCCGTCACATCTTTTCGCAGCACAATCGACGACGATCGGAGTCAGGACAGACAAGCAGCCTTGAAAGGTGGCAAGCAATGAGCATCGGCTCCACGGATACGGTCAAGAGCGCACCCCCTCCTCCCAGGGATCCCGGCGCCGCTTCGCCGAAACAGGTGAAGGAGTTCAACGAGGCGGTCGACCGTTCGAACACCTCGAACAATAGTTCACAGCCGTCACAGGGTGCGTCGACGTCGGCCCCCATCATGCTGGCGCGCCGGCCGCCGATCCCGGCCCAGACGCCTCCGCAAACCTTTACCTGCGCGACGCCCACCGCTCAGCAGAAAGCCGGCGCCTTTGTCGACCCGGCGTTACGCGACGTGGCGGCAGGTAAGAAGGAGCTCGCCAAGAATGCGAAAGGTACAGAAGTGGGCAAGATGCAGGAAGCCCTGCAGACGGCCGGTTACAAGCTGCCCAAGTACGGTGCGGACGGAAAGTTCGGCGACGAGACGGTCAAGGCGCTGAAGAAGTTTCAGACCGACCATTGCCTGAAGGATACCGGACGTCTCGACAAGCAGACCATGGAGCAGCTCAGCATCGCATCCACCAAATTCCCCGAATACGGCAAGCTGTTTGCCGACGGGAAGCTCAACACCACCATCGGTGTCGGCTTCGATGAGGGCGGCTGGGACAAGGGCCAGACCAAGGACATCATCGCGGGACTATCGAAGCGCGGCTACACCCAGTTGGACCCGAACACGGCCGCCTCCGACAAAGCCATGGCAGAACGCTTCAAGGCCGCCGGCATCGACCCGGCCGCGGCCAAGGCGGACGGGCTTCAGTACTTTACCAAGACCTTCAAGCACAACGGAAAAGACGTCACCTCGGTAGTGAAGCTGATCACGGCCGACACGCCGCAGGCGAAGGACAAGTTCGCCAAGGCCATGGGCGAGTCGGAGATGCTGATCTACGCCGGCCATGGCCGCTACGGCTCCGGGCCTGACTTCGACGACATCAAATCGCCCAATGGAAACTTTGTCATCGGTAAACCCTACGAGGCTGGTCACGTTACGCTGAACCGGGGCAAGACCGACTTGCAGAAAACGGCGATGACGAAGGACTATCAGTTGATGATGTTCAGCGGATGCACCACATCCCGCTATCTCGACGACCTGCGCGCCGTCCCGGGAAAGGACAGCAAGAACCTCGATCTCGTCGTATCGAATGAGTTGTTATACTGGCCCAACATGGAGCCCAATGCCTTCCAGATGCTGGACGGCGTGACGAGCGGCGCGAGCATCAATCAAATCAAGGCCGGGCTTGAGGACATCAACAAGGAGGAGGGCAAGGGGCCGATGTGGAAAGCCGACGGCTTTAACGACAACTAAACCCAGGTAAAGCGAGGCCCACAGCCATCCACGAAGCCAAGGCTGGACTCGAGGACATCAACCGGCAGGAAGGCAATGAACCGAATGGAGACTCGACGGCCTCGACGACGACTGACATCGCGTATGATCCACTCCGCGCTCGCTTTTGCGCTCGTGCTCGCACCGGGCTCGGGCTGGGCTGGCGCCAGCAAAGGTAATCCAATGGCCACGTTGAACGATCCCGCAGCCTCGCGCGCCGAGCGCATCAAGGCCGCCAATGCCATCGCCGACGCGAGGGACCCCCGGGCGATCGACACCCTCGTCAAGCAGCTCGCGATCATGGACGATGGAATCGTTGCAGCGGTCAAGAGCGCGCTGCGCACCCTCAATGCCGTTCCGGTGCTGGAGAAGCGGCTGGCCGACAGCGGCGCCTCCGAGGAGCAGAAAGTTTCGGCTTGCACGGCGCTGCGGACACTCAAGGAGAAGAGTTCGATAGCGCCTCTCGTCTCCGCCCTGAAAGATCAGAGCGCGCGCGTGCGCAAGGAGGCCGCGCTGGCGCTGGGTGTCATTGCGCCGGCCGAGGCCGAGACGGCGCTGCTGACGGCGCTTGCCGACAGCGACGACGACGTGCGTTACTTCGCGGCCGACGCGCTCGGCAACGTCCGTACCGCCGCGGTGACGCAGGCCATCGAGACGCGCCTGGCGGCGGAGAGCAGCCCGGTCGTCCGATCCGCGCTGCTCGCCGCCAAGAACAAGCTTAGTCGCTGATGCCCCTGATGCCGCTCACCGGCTCATATCCGCGCTCGCCCCAAAGATGATCGTCGGCAGAGAGGATTTCGCCCGATCGATCGCGGGTGACGAAGCCACCCTGGGGGTGGTTGCTGAGGACCGCGACGAACTCGGTGCGATAGTTGGTCTCGGAGCTCAGCGGCTCGTCCGAGACGATGATCGAAGACCGCGGCAATGCGGTCGGCGCGACGCGATCGAGCACCTCCTGCGGGATCGTGATGCGGTCAAGCGCGCTGCCGGCGTCGTCGCCATCGTCGATCGTGACCGCACTCCAGCGCAGGCCCGCGCCCTCCCGCGCCATCGCCGTGAACACATGCGTGCCGATCGGCCTGCCTGGATTGCGGATCTTGACCGGAACCTCGATGCTCGCATCGAACACTTCGCCGCCATCTCGCACCGGCTTGCGCGTGGCGCGCCGCACGTAGAGCTTCTGCGCCGCGCGGCTGATGTAGATCGATACCGGTTCGAGCGAGAGATTTGCCTGGTCCGCGGCCCTCCCCGCGTCGGCCTTCTTGATCTCCGCCGCTTCCGCGGCGGCCTTTGCAGCGTTGCTAGCGTCGAGCCTTCGCTTTGCTTCGGCGCTCGCGACGTCGAATTGCCGGCTTGATTCCGCAGCCCGGCGCGCGGCCTTTCGCTTTTGCTCCTCGGCCTGCACCCGGGCCTGATCCGTTCGTGCATCGATCAGCGCCCTGTCGGCCGATGCGAGTTCCGCGTCCGCGCGCCTCCTGGACACTTCGAGCGCGCGCAGCGATGCCGCGAGCGTTGCGGCCTCGCGCGCCGCCATCGTTGCGGCTCTCTTCGCCTCGCCGTCCGCCCTGGCGGCCTCCGCCGCCTCGCGCACGAGGGGCTCCGCGCGCACCGGTGCGGCCGCCAACGCCTCCGCGTTCGGGACCAGCAGCGCCGGGTGGGAAAACGGCACCGGGGCCGTGTCGTTCGGAGCGACGATCACCCGCATTCCGATCCGCGTCCTGTCGAACAGCCTTTGCGCAAAATCGAACGGCAGCCGCACGCAGCCGTGCGAAGCCGCATAGCCCGGCAGAGGTCCGCCGTGCAGCGCGATGCCGTTCCAGGTGATGCGCTGCATGTGCGGCATCCAGGCATCGTCATACATGTTCGAACGGTGGTCCTTCTTCTTCTGAACGATCGCAAAGACGCCGGCCGGCGTCTCGTACTCGGTCGTTCCGGTCGAAACCGGCGCGCGCAGGATCCAGCCGTCGGCGTCGTAGAAGGTGACCTGCTGGCTCTTGATCGACACGATCGCCATGATGGGCTCGCCGCCCTGGCGCGGCGCAACCTCCTCGCGCGTCTGGGGACGGCGCGACTCGCGCGCCGCCGTGTCGGCCGCCAGCATTGTCAGCGCCGCCATCGCGGCAAGCATGGCCGTGGCGTAGCGATCCCAGCGCCGCTTCGCCGCGGCGGTCGTGCATTGGTGCGGCATTCCCTGCCCCGGTCGAAAGCCTTGCGGACGTGCGTCGATCAAGCCTCGATCGCGATCCATTCCGTTACTTGCTCATATATCACGGCCTACGCCGGCGGAAGTGAGGCTCCGGAAGAAGAGAGCGAAGGCCGCTGCGTCGAAGCCGACGGTGGGCAATGCGGCCCGCACAAAAATATCGAAAACAACCCCATGCAAAGTAGCCGGGGATCGCCGGCAGCGCCGCCTCCGCCTGCGAAAACACTTTGACACGTCGGGCAAATCAGCGGCATTCTTGCATCGTCGCGCCATTTGCAGAAATCGCCGGGTGGTCCCCGCCGACCAGGCCAGCGCGTAGACATCCTCAAATCCCCATCGTTGACATGACGCCGCCTCGCGACGGCGCGCGACCGCTGACGCATCGCCATGCGGCACGCGCGCCGTTCCGCGCGTCCACAGGAGAGACCGATGAACCCAATCGCCGAACCCGAGCCCACGACGCCGGTCGCCGCGACCTGCCCCACCAGCACTGCCCCACCGCCGCGGATAAAATTCTCGCCGGAGGGATTTTCGATCGACCATCCGGATCCCGAGCTCGGCGACCGGCTCATGGCCGACGCCTTGGGCGCCGTCGATCGCGACGCGATGCATGGCCTGCTCAGGCAGCTGGCGCGGGCCAGTTCGAAGGGGCAGAAGCCCGACGCGAACAATCTCGCTTTCATGATCTCGATGGTGCGCAGCATCCGGCCGAGAGATTCCATCGAGGCCATGCTGGTGGCGCAGATGGTGTCGGTCCACGTGCTGGCGATGCGATGCGCCTATCACCTCGCCGGCGCCGAAGACATCGCCCGCCAGGACAGCGCCGCACGGGCGCTGGGCAGGCTGGCCCGCACCTTTCCGGCGCAGATCGACGCGCTCAGCCGCTACCGCACCAACGGCGAACCTGCCGTTACCGTGCAGAACGTATCGGTCCAGGACGGCGGCAAGGCCATCGTCGGCAACGTTACGCAGCATGCGAACGTGATCATCGCGGAGCAACCTCGGACGGATCGTGTAAAGAAAGGCAAGGCGAAGCATGCGCGCGCACGCTGGCCTGGTCACGCGGATGCAAAACCGGAAGATCAGCCGTGAGCGATCACGTCCGCAACACAGACCCGATGCGGACGAGCCCGCGATGCGGCGCCAAAACCCGCTGCGGCGATCGTGCCGCTCGCCGGCGGTGCGCGGCAAACGACGCTGTCGCATGCATGGCGGGGCGCCGACTGGAAGGTCAGGCTGCTCGTGTCACCAAGCTGACCCGGGTGCTGCCCGCCTATTCCACTACGCCAGTCCGGATGCGGACGCGAGCCGTTTGGACCGTTGGCTCGACCGGCGTGAACCACGGAAATGGCCATGGAAGTGGCAATCCCTCGACCCGCTGGAGGGGTATTCCTTCGGCTCGCTTGCCGCCCTTACACTGACCAAGCCGAATGAGCGTTGCGCCGGCAACTTGTGCGAAGCAGGCGTTTGTAAAATCCTGCCGAGACCCGTTCGGCATTGTCCCACAGACTGGAAGGTAATTGAAAGGGCAGAACACCTGTGCTTTGGCAGGCTCCGCAATGATACAACTCGCGATGATGGAAACCGCGATAATGGCGAACTTGTTCATGAGTAAGCTCTCCGCAGTGCAGTCAACCCGAAGCGCGCATCATGGTTGCCCCTCACAACTTTGTCTACCCCCGCGAGGGTGGCTGATCTGACCGTGCTGGCCCGCCGGTGAAGGGGCCGGCGTGCCGAAGACGCACCCGCAAATGGGGATGGCACTGCGGCGTCACCGGCACCGAACGCCGGGGCAAGGCGGCATCGGCAGCCGCCTTCGGACTTAAGTGGCCTGAGTCGCGCAGCAGGACCCTCCGACATAGATCAGGCCTTGCCCGGGCCGAGTATCTCGACAGGCCATCTGAAATAGGAATAGAAAATTCGCGGCCGCCCTCGCAGTCGGTAAGCTTGACGCGCAGTCGGAAGCGCATGCCGACCGGATGCATCCGCGGGTTCATCAAATCCTTGCTGCACTCGACCCGAAGTTGGGTCGGAAATTGTTCGCTTGGCACCGGCCGGATGTGGACGGGACCATGTAGCCCGGAGGTGTTGCCGGGGTAGTAGCTTTCGACTACGCAATATCGGTAAGGCTCGTTCGCCTTGGCCGTGGTCTTCTCTCCGCGCCTGCTTAGCGGACGGCGCGCTTCTTCTTGACCGGCTTCGGCTCGGTGGGCACGAAGTAGCCCGCCTTCATCCAGTCGCGGCCGACTTTGTCGACCTTGCAACCGATCTTCTCGAGTCGGTTGGCGAGGTCGTTGCGGCTCTCGGTTGTCTCCGACAGCTTAACGATGTGGCGGCCGGCCACGTCCGAGAACGCCTTCACCTTGCCGATCTGCACCAACACGGTCTTCTCGGCGTGTCGGCCCATCGCCAAGCCGGCCTCGAACAGCACGTTCGGCCGAGCCTGCCCCTGCGCTTGCCCCTCCGTGTTGCGCTCGTCGGCGCCGCGGAACTGCTCCTTCAGCGTTACCAAGTCGTCGGGCGTGAACATGACGACGACGGCCTGGGCCTTCTCCATAACCTCGTCGAGAGCGTTGCCGATGAACGGATTGTTGCCGCGGGCCTCGCGCAGAACGTGGTCCCATTCCTTAGGGTTCAAGTTGAGCGCCCGGAGGAAGTCGAACATGCTCTTGCGAATCGCCTCGTCGCGGCCGTGAACGAAAGATTGTGTTGTCCTTGGCTCGCTTCTTCACGGCCTTGGCCTTCGTCGCCGGACGGCGAGCCGGCGCACGCTCGACGATCTCCGTTTCGACATCGAACTCGAAGCCGCCGCCACGCCCCCGCTGTGCGCCACGGATCTCGGCGCGCTGCTCGGGCGTGGAATACTTGTTGGTGTTGATATGGTGCCGTCCCGCCAGCACCAGCGCGGCCAGATGCCGGTCGAGCATCATCTCATTGGCGACTTTGGCTATGCGCGCGTAGACGGCCGCCGGGCCGATGCCGAGCTTGTCGCCGAGACGTTCGATCAGACGCTGGTCGATCTTAGCCACGTCAGGCGGCCTTCTTCTTGCGCGGCTTGCGGCCGCCCTTCTTCTTCGCCCGGAAGCGGGCGAGCCTGACGTAGCCGACGGTCACACCAATCAGGGCGGCAATCTCCTTGTCGGAGAAGCCGACGTTGCCGAGCTTCACGGAAGCCTCGTCGGCCTCCATGTCCTTGACGACGTAGAGACCAAGCAGCGCCGCGATCCGGTCGAGCGCCGGCGTCCCCTGCTGCCGCTGCTCGCCGTCGTCAGCGGCGGTCGGGGCGCGCGCTTTTCTTGCTGCCTTTCTTGCCATTAGCTTTCCTTCTCTTCGCGAGGCGGCGGAGTTCGGCAACGGACGCGACGCTGGAGCCGGCAGCGTGCGCTGCGTCCCTGGTCGGCACCCCGAGCGCCTCAAGGAATTCGACTTTCGGCAACACCTCCTTAAGTTTGACGGGGTGCTCCTTCACTGCGTGGCTCAGGCACAGGTAGGCTAGGCTCTTCCCGATTACAGGCAGCCAAATCGCGTAGTCCGGATCTTCTGCAGCCATGCATGTACCTGTGGTTGAGCGATTCGCGAAGGAATGGTGACGGTCGAAGTTCCGAGAGTCCACAGTTTCCGGACCTAGAAGCCCAAAGTGTCCCTACAAAATTACTCGGGGTCAGCGGGTTAGCTTACACGGCTTTGTCTGCCGAGGCGGTTCCAGCTCACGCGTGTGGAGGTGATGCGCCGGGGCATCGTCGCGACCTTTGCGGAAATCGCCCGAGGGCCCGGCCCGTGGTCCAGTGCAACGACACCCGAAAATCCTCACAGCTGAAATGACATCGGTTCCCGACGGCGAAGGACCGCCGGCGGCTTGCCGCGCCGTACACGCCTGCCTTCCGCACTCAGAAGAGACAGAGATGAACACAATGGCCGAACTCGAAAATACCGCACCAGTCGCTAAGGCCGGATCGAACGAAGCCACCGCACCGCCGCGGATAAAATTCTCGCCGGAGGGATTCGCCATCGACCATCCGGATCCCGAGCTCGGCGACCGGCTCATGGCCGACGCCTTAGGCGCCGTTGATCGCGATGCGATGCATGGCCTGCTCAGGCAGCTGGCGCGGGCCAGTTCGAAGGGGCAGAAGCCCGACGCGAACAATCTCGCTTTCATGATCTCGATGGTGCGCAGCATCCGGCCGAGAGATTCCATCGAGGCCATGCTGGTGGCGCAGATGGTGTCGGTCCACGTGCTGGCGATGCGATGCGCCTATCACCTCGCCGGCGCCGAAGACATTGCGCGCCAGGACAGCGCCGCGCGGGCGCTGGGCAGGCTGGCCCGAACCTTTCCGGCGCAGATCGACGCGCTCAGCCGCTACCGCACCAACGGCGAACCTGCCGTTACCGTGCAGAACGTATCGGTCCAGGACGGCGGCAAGGCCATCGTCGGCAACGTTACGCAGCATGCGAAGGTAATCATCGCGGAGCAACCTCGAGAGCGGGCGAAGAAGCACCGGGCGAAGCCGGCGCGCGCACGCAAGTCCGCGCGTGTGGCTGCAAAACCGGAAGCGCAGGCGTGAGCGATCACGTCCGTAATACTGCGCCGATGCTGGCGAGCCCGCGCTGCGGCGCCAAAACCCGCCGCGGCGGATCCTGCCGCTCGCCGGCGGTGCGCGGCAAACGACGCTGCCGCATGCACGGCGGCGCAGCGAAATCAGGCGCGCCGAGGCGAAACCGGAACGCTCGCAAGCACGGCCGGTTCACACGAAGGGCGATCAACAGACGTAAGCGGATCGAGGCGCTGCTGGCTGACGCGCGGAAACTGCTGCGAGAGTTGAAGGGATGATGGGCTCACGGCTGCGGCTGGAGCGTTGCGTCGGTAGCTGCATCTACCGCGCGCAAGTTAAGTGCACTGGCACCGTAATTCCCGTAATTCCAACCTTGGCCTCGAACTGAGGCCCAGCGCCGCCCGTCGCCGCTGGGGCCGCGATTTGAGGTGGTTGGTATGTTTCCTTAGGTATATTGCGTTTTGTTCCGCATCTGTTCTGATATCAATGCTTCTTTTGCTAAGGTCTCCACCAACGGATCACTCATCCACAGGTAAGTCTTTGAACAATATAGCAGCTCTGATAAACTAAAGCTTCTTAATCCAGCCTTAGGCCATTGCAAGTAATCTATAGCTTATTCATATATGTAAAATGATCAAAAGAGAAGCTGAAGTTTATCTTCAGAGCAGGAATTATCTGGACTAAGGCAAGGGTTAGCATGACCGCTAGAAGCGCAGAGATCCTGTTCAAAGACAAGGTAGTCGGAACCCTGGACGAAACCGCCACCGGAGGTTCGCGCTTCACCTATAACGCCGACTGGAACACCGAAATCGGTTGCTGCTTTCCCGTCAGCCGGCGCGAGCATGAATGGAAGCAAGGGTTGCACCCCTTTTTTCAACATCTCGGCCCCGAAGGCTGGCTTCGCGATAAGCAAACCCACGTCGCCCATCTTCAGGAGCAGGATGACTTGGGGCTGCTGTTACGTTTTGGCGCCGACTGTATTGGCGCCGTCAGTGTGCGCGACAAGAACGGCGCTGCGCAAAACCTTCCGCCGGTCAAGGAGGCAACGGCCAACCCAGGCCGCACGATCTCTGGCGTACAGCGCAAGTTGCTTGTTGTCGAAGAGGGCGATCATTTTGCCCCGGCCGCCGCGACCGGTCCTGCTCCTTACATTGCGAAATTCAATTCAGAGCGGCTCGACAGCCTTGTCCGCAACGAAGCCCTGAGTTTGCGTTGGGCAGCCGCTTTGCTTGGCGCCGATGAAGTGAACACATTTACGCAAGGACAAGTCTCTAAGCTCGACGAAGTTGGCCTCGTCGTCACGCGCTTCGATCGTACGCAGGATAATCAAAAGCTCCGGCTCGAGGACTTTGCGCAGATACTCGTCAAGCCGCGAGGAGCCGATTTTAGCGGCAAGTACGACGCCTCCTATGAGGAGGTCGCCACGGCTCTCAAAAAACATTCGGTTCGACCTGAAATTGACCTTTCAAAATTCTTCCGCCGTGTGATCGTCTTTGTCCTGATCGGCAATTGCGATGCCCATCTGAAGAATTTCTCGTTGCTTGAAACACCGCAAGGTCTTCGCCTGTCGCCCGCCTACGACATCCTGAACACGGCCCTCTATGATGGCTACGATCAAAACATCGCGCTTTCGATCGATGGCAAGAAACCCAACTTGGACGAAGTTGCGTGGCCCCTGCTGTCTTCATTCGGCCTACGCATCGGCCTGTCTCAGGCTGCGGTGGACCAAGCGCGTACAGATATCAAAGCACGCGTCAAAAAAGCTGCTCGCATCATCGAGCCCCCGCGCGGCGAGCCGCCCGATGGGTTCGTTCATCGGTATTCTGACATTGTGAGGGGCGCATGCCTGCGAATCCTGGAAGAGTAGAAGCTCTCAATTGGAAATTGGTTGTCGCGGAAGCGATACGCCGCCGACGTTCCGAGAAGCTTACGCAAAAAGAGCACGCTGCATTGGCGGGCGTCTCCATTCCAACCATAGTCGCCTTCGATCGTGGTGAGGAGACGCTCACACTCGCCAAGGTGTTCGATATTTTGCGCGTGGTTGGTCTTGTCGTGGAACGCGACTCCAACAGCGTTCAGGGAGCCTTTGTATCTGACGCTCTCACGCGTTGGCGCGAGTTGACCAAAAATCTTCCCGACAATTCGCCGGGGCGTTTTCCCACCGGTTCATACCAATTTGACTACGCGTTGGAAGGCGATCTTCCGACCTTCGAGCTGCACAAATTCAAAGACATTCTGGAGAAGGCCGTCATTCGCCACACCGGTTGGCCACTGTTCTTGTTTCTCACCAGGCACGAACTCGCACCTTATGAGAAGGATGGCACGATCGAATGCTGGCTTAAGCCGACGGATGAGACGGGTGCCAACCGTCCCTTGGGCGATCCCGCCCATTGCGATTTTTGGCGCGTCGCTCCATCTGGCCGCGCCCTTATTGTCCGTGGCTACCAAGAAGATTCGCAGGATACCTTTGCGCCGGCAACAATCTTTGACACGACTCTACCGGTTTGGCGCATGGGTGAATTACTCCTGCATGCAGCCGAACTCGCGACGCTCATGAAGCGCGACGCGGCGGACATCAAGGTCCGCATGCGCGCGCACTACTCGGGCCTGACGGGACGCGTTCTTCGCAACTGGGGTAACCCGTCCAGTGACTTGATATTTGAGGGTGGGGCCGCGCGCAGCGACGAAGCCGTGCTCGAAACGACCGCCACGATTCAGGACATTAAGGAAAAGCTAGCTGACGTGCTCCATCCGCTCGTCGCTTCGCTGTTTGAAAGATTTGGAGTAAGCGGACTTTCCGTTGAGCGCGTTCGGGCGGAAGTTGGGCGCCTCACGGAGAATTCATTGCACTCCGTAAGGAGCTAGGTTGCTTACGGCCGATCAATTCCGACAGCACGACAAACTTCAGCTTGCGGCATTATTGATGGACTACCGGCTTGCCGTGAATGTTCTCAGGCATGGCGAAGGAAGGAGCCATCTAGAGCTGCTGGCGAGAGCAGACAAACTCGAATTCAAGGTTCGAGCAGACGGTTGGAGTGATAACGTGCTCACGGCCCGCGGCTAGAGCAAGGGGACGCACAGGGGACGGTTCGATGATAGCAGTCGGCGCCGGTCGAGCGCGCTCGCTATCGGACGGTTCACGGAAAACGTCCTCAAGACAGCGCGCACGCCGACGACGGCGAACGAGGAGAGAACGCATGCCATCGATCATGATCGACAAGCGCTACTGCGGTCCGCCGAACTCCGGAAATGGCGGATATGTCTGCGGCCGGCTGGCCGCACATATTCAGGGCGGCGCCGAGGTGACGTTACGCGCGCCGCCTCCGCTGGACAGGCGGCTCGATGCCGTCGCGACCGACGGCACGGCATGGGAGCTTCGCGACGGCGCCACGGTCGTTGCCACCGCCCGATCGGCCACCGTCGAACTTGCGCGCCTTGAGCAGGCAAGCTTCGACGAAGCCTGCGCGGCCGAATTGACCACGCCGATCAAGCCGCATGAGCATCCGCTGCCGACCTGTTTCGTGTGCGGTCCGGCGCGGGCGCTTGGCGACGGCCTTCGTATTTTTCCGGGACTACTGGCGCGTCAACCGCCCACCGCTTCGGCCGTGTTCGCGGCGGCCTGGACGCCGGATCCGACCTTGGCGGCGGAAGACGGACGGGTTGCGCCCGAATTTCTTTGGTCGGCGCTCGATTGTCCCACGGGCTATGCTTCCTCTCATGACCGCGAGAGCGGCCGCTTCGACCGCACGCCGATCCTGCTCGGCCGGATGTCGGCACGGATCGAGACACGGCCGCATCCGGGAGAGCGCTGCGTCATCACGGCCTGGGAGGCCGGCCGCGACGGCCGCAAACGCGTCGGCGAAGCCGCAGTCCATGGCGAAAACGGAACGTTGCTGGCCGTGGCCCGAGCGACCTGGATCGCAGTCGATCGCGACGTACAGCTTGGCCGCGCCTGAAGGCCGCAGCCGGGACGATCCATCTCGCCGGGGGCACCTGGCCCCTACAGCGTGCGGTATCGTTCGATCGACACGATATCCGTTGCGGCCGCCCGATCGGGTGCATTTCAGCGCGGCGGCAGCCGACGCGAACGCCATGGCATCCGGCACGGTCAGGCTTGCACCGATCGCCAGCGCGTAGGCGCCGTGGAAGACATCGCCCGCTCCTGTCGTATCGACGACGGAAACGGGAAAGGCGGCGCGGTGCTGCGGGCGGCCGTTTTCGTACCAGCTCACGCCTTCGCCGCCGCGCGTGACGGCAACGACGCGGCAGTTGAACCGGGCGAGCGTGTCCAGCGAAACATCGTCCGCCGATCCGGCAAAGGCTGCGAGCGCGGGTTCGGAGAAAATCGCGTGGTCGATCAGCGGCAGCAGCCGTTCGAACACCTCGGCGTCGGCGACATCGCCATCGAGTACGGTCGGAATGCCCAGCGCGCGCCTTGCCGAACAGCGCCACCGCGCCATCGACCCAGCGCGGATCGGCCAGCACCGCAGAGGCCCTGGCGACGTTGTCGAGCGGCAGGCAATCGGCAGCTTCCGGAAACCACCCGCGGAAGTTCACGATCTGCCGCTCGCCAAGACTGTCGACGATGATGCCGGACATCGAGGAGCGTCCGTCCGCGAACAACCTGAAAACGGTGAAGATCACCGCCGGCGCGGAGAGCGCCGACAGTTCCAGCCGCTGCCGGTCCTGCGTCAATGTCGCAGCCGCGTCCGCCGTGCCCCCGCTTCCCCTCATGCCGGCGTTACTTTTGCGCGATCAGCGCATCGAGCGCCTTGTCGGCATCGGCGCAGGCCTGATCGACGGTCTTCTGCTTCAGGATCAGGTCCTGCACGGCCTGGCCGATGAATTCGCGCGACTCGGGATTGGCGACGATGGGGTAGCCGACTTCCGAGGAGCCCTTCTCGGCGAGCACGTCGAGCGCAGCCTGCCATTCCCTGCGTACCGGCTCGGCCTCGATCCACTTGCGGTACTCGGGATCGTTGGCGACGGCCGGCCGCGGCGGCGCGATGCCCTGCAGCGCCATGCGCTTCTGGACGTCCGGGCTGGTCGCCCACTGCACGAAATACCAGGCCGGGCCTTGCTGCTTGCTGTAAGCCGACACCGCCATGCCCCAGCCGATCGCGGTCGGCACCTGCCCGGCCTCGCCTGCCGGGAACGGCGCGAGGCCGGTGTCCTTCAGCCGCTCGCCGCCGTCCATCACGGTGCGCAGCTCATTGGAGGAGTCGAACGACATCGCAGCGCGGCCGCTGCGATAGAGCGCCGAGATCTGCTGAAAGCTGTAGTTGACGACGCCGGGCGGGCCGAAGTCGCGCAGCAGGCGGCTATAAGTCTCCAGCGATTGCTTGCCCTTCGGCGAGCAGAGCGCGGATTTTCCGTTCACGATGTAGGTGCCGCCGATATTGTGCAGCACATTGCTGAAGGTGTAGGCGATCGCGGGCTTCAGGCCGCGCGAGACGAACGGCGTGATGGTGCTGTCGCAAGCCTTGATCTTCTCCGCCGCAGCCTCGATGTCCTTGATGGTCGCGGGCTTCTCGACGCCGCAGCGCTTGAGGATATCGGTGCGGTAATAAAGGATCGGCCCTTCGATGTTCATCGGCATGCTGGTCAGCTTGCCGTTGAACGTGCCGGCCTTGAGCAGCGCCGGGCTGAGGCCGGCGAGATCATACTCCTTCGCCGCCTCATCCTTCGACATCGCTGCGAGATCCGCGTACCAGCCGGCGGCGGCGAACTGCTCGCCCTCGCGCGACGGCAGCGTCATGAACACGTCGACCTCGTCGCTGCGGGCGTTCATGACCGTGACCAGGCGCTGCCGCATCTGCTGCTCCTGGTAGCCGTCGACCTTGAGCGTCATGCCGGTCAGTTTTTCAAAATCGGCCTTAAAGCTCAACAGCGCCAGCGCCAGCGGGTTGTTGTTGGCGAGGAAGGTGACGGTCTTGCCCTGGAATTTCTTCCACTCGAAATCGGCGGCGTGCGCCGGCGCGCTGGCGACGGCGAGAACCGGCAACGCTGCGCACGCCGCAAACGTCCTGGCGTTCATGGAGTCCTCCCTGACCCGGCTTGCCTGCCCCGTTCGTCAGCCCGCCCCTTTTTGAAACCGTTTTCACACTAGGCGTCACCTCATGCTTGTCAAGGGAGTCGACCTGACGCCTAGTATCGCGCAGAATTACCCGATAACCTGCGCGAACATTCGCCTACAAATGTAACGTTACATGGGCAAAAGAAAGAATGACCCCGCCCGCCATCGGATCGTTGAAGCAAGGCATTCGCGCGGTCGCCGCGCAAGCCGGCGTCTCGACGGCGTCTGTCTCACGCGCGATCAACAATCCCGAAGCGGTGAGCGCTTCGCTGCGCGCGCGCATCTCGCAGGCGATCGAGGCGGTCGGCTACATCCCGCACGCGCCCGCACGCATTCTTTCTTCGCGCCGTTCGCGCACGCTGGGCGCAATCGTGCCGACCATCGACAACACGATGTTCGCGCGCGGCATCTCCTCGCTGCAAAAATATCTCTCCTCCGTCGGCTACATGCTGTTCCTGACCACCAGCGGCTACGATCTCGACACCGAGTTGGAACAGGCGCGCAACCTGATCGGCCGCGGCGTCGACGGGCTGGTGCTGCGCGGCGATTGCCATCACGACGGCTTGCGCAAATTGCTGGCCGACAACGCCGTGCCCTTCATCAATGTCGGCATCTACCGGCCGGATCGTCCCTACCCCTGCGTCGGCACTGACAATGAGGCTGCGGCCTACCGCGCCGCCGCGCATGTCGTCGAACTCGGGCATGTCCGAATCGGGATCGTCTCGGCGCTCCAGCGCAACAACGACCGCGCCAGCGCCCGCGTCGCCGGTTTTCGCCGCGCGCTGGCCGATGGCGGCATCGAATTGCCGGAGAAATGGCATGTCGAGGTGCCCTATACGCTGGACGATGCGCGCGAGGCGGCGCGCTATCTGCTCAGCCTCGACGACCGCCCGACGGCCGTCGTCTGCGGCAACGACGTCATCGCCTACGGCGTGCTGCTGGAAGCCGAGCGCAGCGGCTTTTCGGTGCCGCGCGACCTCTCCGTCGTCGGTTTCGACGACCTCGACTGGAGCCGGCATTTGCGGCCGAGCCTGACCACCATCCACGTTCCGACCGGCGAGACCTGGCAGCGCGCCGGCGAATATCTGGTGCGACGGCTGGCCGGCGAGCACACCATCATGCACCACGAAATCGACTATTCGCTCGTCGTTCGCGAATCAACGGCCCCTCCCCCAAAGCCCAACGGACGATCGCGTTGACCTACACTTTTTCGCTAGCGCAAGGTTTCCATGCCGTCGTAATCGGCGGCGCCGGCGACATCGGCGCGGCCATCAGCACATGCTTCCTCGAACTGGCGCGACGGTCACGGCCACCGCCTTCAGCGACGCCGACCTGGCGCGAACGCCGCTGAACCGCAGGCGGGACTGGAGTTGACCACGCTCGACGTCACCGACGACGCCGCGGTCGCGGCGCTGGCGCAACGGCACCGCCGCGTCGACGCGCTGGTCAATTGCGCCGGCATTCTGGCGCGCGACAAATTGAGATCGCGACCTTCATGAAGGTGCTCGACGTCAATCTGACCGGCACTATGCGACCGGAACGGTGGTCGCGGTCGACGGCGGCTTTGTCGCAGGCTAGCTTCAGTGCAGCATCGTCGTGGCCGCCGCAGTCATGGGACCGCGCACTGGGACAGCAGTGCTGTCTGATCCACGCCCGCAAGGTGAAATCAGGGACTTAGTGCTTCCGGCGCACATTCCGGATTGCCGAATTGTCGCTCCCACATCGTGGCGAACGCCGTCGCGGCGCAACATGCAAAATGAGACTACCGGTCAAGTTGCAACGGGTGAAGCCGCGTGCGCTGCCGCGATCATCGGTTAGCTTTCGCACCGGCGATCCCTGTCGCAGTACCCGCGGCTGCGCGTTCCGCAGCCGCATTGCGATTTCGGACGACCTAATAACTGACAATTCAAGGGAGGGGTTCGATGTTTAAAAGCTGTGCGGGACTCGTCGCGTTAAGCAGCCTGTTGCTTTCCGGCGCCGCCTTGGCCCAGGAGAAGATCAAGGTCGGCGTCACCGCGACCCTCGAAGGCACCTATACGGTGCTCGGCGAGGACGGGATACGCGGCCACCAGACCGCGATCAATGTGCTCGGCAAGAAGGTTGGCGACAAGGAAATCGAGTTCATCATCGCTTCGACCGACGCCACGCCCGATTCGGCCGTGCGCGCCGTGCGCAAGCTGATCGAGCAGGACAAGGTGCAGATCCTGCTGTCGCCGCTGTCCGGCGACGAAGGCATCGCGGTAAAGAACTTTGCCAAGACCAAGCCCGAGCTGACCTTCATCAACGCGGCTTCCGGCGCCCAGGAAACCACCTATGTCGATCCGGCGCCGAACTTCTTCCGCTACAACATGGACGGCGCGCAGTGGCAGGTCGGCCTCGGCAAATACGCCTATGAGACCAAGGGCTATCGCAAGATCGCTACCGTCGGCGACGACTATTCGTTCATCTACACCCAGGTGTTCGGGCTGGTGCTGGAGTTCTGCGGCGCCGGCGGACAGGTCACCAACCGGCAATGGGTGCCGCTCGGCACCAAGGATTTTGCCTCCGTGATCGCCGCGCTGCCCGACGATGTCGACGCGATCTATCTCGGGCTCGGCGGCGCGGATGCCGTCAACTTCCTGAACCAGTACCAGCAGGCCGGTGGCAAGGCGCGCCTGATGGGCGGCTCGATCATGGTCGACCAGACCATTCTCTCGGCCAAAGGCAACGCCAAGAACGCGCTGATCGGCACCATCGCCGCCAGCGGCCAGGCCGACACCTGGGAGGATCCGAACTGGCAGAAATTCGTGAAGGCCTATCAGGACGCCTTCCCGCCGGCCAAGCGGTTCCCGAGTCCCTCGCTGCTCGCCACCAACTATTACGGCTCGACCATGGCGCTCATCCTGGCGCTGCGCGAGGTCAATGGCGACCTCAGCAACAACCAGGCGAAGTACCGGGAAGCGCTGGCCAAGATCGTGCTCGACGCGCCGAACGGCAAGATCAAGCTCGACTCCAACCGCCAGGCGATAGGCACCAACTTCGTCACCGAAGTGGTCGATGACGGCAAGGGCGCGTTGTTCTCAAAGGTCGTGAAGGTCATTCCCGACGTGAACCAGACGCTCGGCTACGATCCGGCGGTGTTCGCCAAGATCGGACTGCCGAGCCGCACCGTTCCGGAGTGCAAGAAGTACTGAGCTCTTCGCATTTGCGAACGGATCCCGGTCACGCGCCGGGGTCCGTTCGTCCCCGTGCCGGACGTCATCTTTCCGCTGATCTTTCCTTGCAATCTCGCGGCGGATGTTGAACGCTGGTTGAAAAAGACAAGAACATCCCCGCGGGAGGGAAGGCATGAGCAAGGCTCTGGCCGTCTTCCACGGCCTGTTTGGTCGCGCGACGGTCTATCAGTTGAACCGGCCCTTCAACATGCATGCGCATCGCGAAGGGCATCTGGTGTTTCATGTCGGTGGGACGCCGGCCCGCATCGACGTGTGCGATGAGCGAAGGCTGCTCGCAGAAGATTCCATTGTGGCCGTCAACCCTTGGGAACCACACAATTTTATTCCCACCGATGTCGAGAACGGCGCGATCTTCTTCGTCCTCTACGTCAACCCCGAATGGTTCGCTCCCGACGCGGCCCGCGCCCACAGCCTGCGGTTCGGGCGTACCTATTTCAAGCGCACGGCCACGCTGGACCGGCATATTCGCCGATGCGCAGCGCTGGTCTGCGGCGCGCCTTCGCTAAGCACCCTTGATTGCGAACTCAGGCAGTTGATCGACAGTTGCTATGACGAAAGCTGGCAGATTCCCGAGCCGGTGCAGGAGATTCGCACCACAGCCGTTACCGACTTCCGCGTTCGCAAATCCATCAAGCTGATGTCGGAAAGTCCGGGCGCCGAGATCGAACTGGACTCGATCGCGCGGGCGTCGGGGTTGTCGCGTCCGCATTTCTACCGGCTGTTCCGCACCCAGACCGGCGTCACGCCTAACCTCTATCTCAATACCCTCATCATGGAGCAGGCGCTGGACGCGCTGGTCGCGAGCGAAGCGCCGATCGCCGACATCGGCTTCGATCTCGGCTTCTCCTCGCAAAGCGGCTTCACGCGCTTCTTCGCCGCCAATGTCGGGATGGCGCCGACCGAATACCGCCGCGCCGCCAAAGTCTTGCGGCCCTGAGCGCGAGCAACGCGAAAAGATACTGACAATCAAGTGCAGGCTTTGCGACGTCGCTAGGATGCCCTGAAAACGCGAGCCGAAAAGGCCGCGGCGTCTGGGAGGACGATATGGCGACGGCCGGACCAAAACCGTGACACGATTCATCGAACGCCATCCGGCTTGGGCGGTGATCCTGCTGATCGCGGTCGCGATCTTGCTGTGGCTGATCCTTGCGGTGTGGCCGCCCGGCCTCGAAGAGGCGATCGGCCGCAAGCGGGTGTTCCTCAACGCCGTCTTCAACGGCATCACGCTCGGCAGCCTTTACTTCCTGGTGGCGAGCGGCTTCACGCTGATCTTCGGCCTGATGCGCAACGTCAATCTGGCGCACGGCTCGCTCTACCTGTTCGGCGGCTATATCGGCTACGCCATCAGCACCTGGACCGGCTCCTGGGTGCTCGGCTTCATCGCCGCATTTCTGGGCGTAGCACTGCTCGGCGTCGTCCTGCAGATCGTCGTGTTCCGCCGCATGGAAGGGCAGGATCTGCGCCAGACCATGGTCACGATCGGGCTCTCGATCGTGTTCGCGGACCTGATGCTGTGGGTGTTCGGCGGCGATTTCTATCAGATCCAGACCCCGAACTGGCTGGTCGGCCCGATCGAGCTGCCGCTGGTGACCGCGGTCAAATCGTCCGGCGAAGCCGTCTACCTGCGCTACCCGATGGTGCGGCTGGTGATCTTCGTCGCGGCCGTCGTGATCGGTATCGCGATGTGGCTGGCGCTCAATCGGACCCGCGTCGGGATGATGGTGCGCGCCGGCGTCGACGACCGCGACATGCTCGCCGCCACCGGCGTGCCGATCCAGCTCGTGTTCGTCGCCGTGTTCGCGCTGGGCGCCGGCCTTGCCGGCATCGCGGGCGTGGTCGGCGGCACCTTTCAGTCGCTTTCGCCCGGCGAGGATACCCGCTTCCTGCTCGCCTCGCTGGTGGTCGTCATCGTCGGCGGCATGGGATCGATCCCCGGCGCGGCGCTCGGCGCGCTGATCATCGGCCTCGCCGAGCAGCTCGGCTCGGTCTACATCCCGACCTATGCGATCGTGGTGACCTTCCTCATCATGGTGCTGGTGCTGGCGCTGCGGCCGCAGGGCCTGTTGGCGAGGCGCTGACATGTCGCTGGTCCAGGGCACGCATCAGGAGACCGGCCGGCCGGCGACGGCGCGCACCAGCTGGCTGGCGTGGCCGGAATTCAACCAGCCGGCGGTCTGGCTGGTCGCGTTGATCCTGCTGATCATGCCGGCCATCGCCAGCAATTTCTTCCTGATCGAGATTTTTGCCACGACGCTGATTTTGGGGACCATCGCGCTCAGCCTGATGTTCCTGGCGGGCTATGGCGGCATGGTCAGCCTGATGCAGCTCACCATCGCCGGTTTCGCCGCCTACATGGTCGCGGTGTTCGGCATGAGCGCCAACACCAATATCAGCCTCGGCTGGCCGTGGTGGCTCGCGACTCCGATGGCGCTCGTGCTCGCGACCATCTTCGGGACGCTCGGCGGCACCCTCGCGGTGCGCACCGAGGGCATCTACACCATCATGATCACGCTGGCGATCGGCGCGGCATTCTACTATTTCACCAACCAGAATTGGGCGATTTTTGGCGGCCACACCGGCATCAACACCATCGCCACGCCGAAGTTCTGGGGCGTCGATTGGCGTTCCGACATTCCCTATTATTACGTCACGCTGGGCGTCGCGGCGTTCAGCTATTTCGCCGTGCAATATGTCTCGCGCGCGCCGTTCGGCCTCGCGCTGCAGGGCGTCCGCGACAATCCCCGCCGCATGGCGACGCTCGGCTTCAATGTCAACGCGCACCGCGTGGCGGCCTATGCCTTCGCGTCGTTTATCGCCGCCCTCGGCGGCGTGCTGCAGGTCTGGAACTACCGGCAGATCTCGCCCGGCTCGGTCAGTGTCGGCGCCTGTATCGATATTCTGATCATCGCCGTGGTCGGCGGCATCACCCGTCCCGTCGGCCCCTATATCGGCGCCTTCATCTTCGTCATCCTGCGCACTTTCGCGCTCGATCTCCTGGTCAAGTTCGGGCTCGACGGCAATCGTTTCCGGCTGCTGATCGGGCTCGGATTCCTCGCCATCGTGTTCTGGTCCTCGGACGGCGTGATCGGGCTGTGGGAGCGGTGGCGGCGCAAGGCGGCAACGGAAGGCGGAAGCCATGGCCATCGATAGCGCCGCACCGCGCTTTTCGGCCGTTGCGGCCGGCGCCGCGCTCGAATTGCGCGGCGTGACGCGGATGTTCGGCGCGCTCGCCGCGCTGACCGACATCACCATCACGGTTCGCCCGGGCGAACGCCGCGCCGTGCTCGGCTCCAACGGCGCCGGCAAGACCACGCTGTTCAACTGCGTAACCGGGGATTTTCCGCCGTCCTCCGGCACCATCCGTTTCTTCGGCGAGGACATTACCCACTTCCCGCCCTATGAGCGGATCCGGCGCGGGCTGCGCCGCACCTACCAGATCTCGGCGCTGTTTCCCGGCCTGACGGTGCGTGACAATGTCTACCTCGCCTGCCGCGGCGTTTCGCGTGGACGCTTCTCTTTGCTGCGCCCGGGTACGAACGACGCCCTGATGCACGCGACTGAATCGCTGATCCAGGCGGTGCACCTGACGGCGGTGCGGGAACAACTGGTCGCAGAGCTGGCGCACGGCCAGCAGCGCCAGCTCGAGATCGCGCTGGCGCTCGCCGGCGCGCCGCGCTTCATCCTGTTCGACGAACCGGCCGCCGGACTCTCCCCTACCGAACGCCGCGAGCTGATCGAGATCCTGACCTCGCTGCCCGCGCATATCGGCTACATCATCATCGAGCACGACATGGATGTCGCGCTGCGCGTCGTCGAGAGCGTGACGATGATGCACAACGGCCGCATCTTCAAGGAAGGGCTGCCGCACGAAATCGAGGCAGACCCCGAGGTGCAGGAACTGTATCTGGGGGCCGGCCATGGCTGAACCCCGCCGCGCCGCGCCCGCGCTCGAAGTCCGAGGCCTCGACGTCTATTACGGCCATTCGCATGCGTTGCAGGGTGTCGATCTCACGCTGGACTCCGGCGTGTTCTCCGTGGTCGGCCGCAACGGCATGGGCAAGACCACGCTGTGCAAGACCATCATGGGCCTGTTGCGGGCGAGCGGCGGCTCGGTGCGCCTGCGCGGCGAAGATATCACCCGCCTCAGCCCGGCGCGGATCGCCAAGGCCGGCGTCGGCTATGTCCCGCAGGGGCGGCGGCTGTGGCGCTCGCTCAGCGTCGCCGAACATCTGAGCCTGGCCGCCGGGATGCGACGCGGCGCCTGGACCATCGACCGCATCTACGAAACGTTTCCCCGCCTCGCCGAGCGCAAGGAGCATGGCGGCGGGCAGCTTTCGGGCGGCGAACAGCAGATGCTGGCGATCTCGCGCGCGCTACTGACCAACCCGCATCTGCTCATCATGGACGAGCCGACCGAAGGGCTGGCGCCGGTCATCGTCGCCCAGGTCGAGGAAATGCTGGTCCGCCTCGGTGAAGACGGCGAGATGTCGGTGCTGGTGATCGAGCAGAACATCGGCGTCGCCACCGCGATCTCGAAAAACGTCGCGATCATGGTCAACGGCCGGATCAACCGGATCATCGACTCCGCGCGCCTTGCCGCCGACCGCGAGTTGCAGCAACGCCTGCTGGGCGTCGGGGTCGTCGGCGTCCACGCCGAACCGGAAGCGGATATCGACGCCGCCGACGCGAGCGCCGAAGCGCGTCCTGCACCGCCGCGCCCCGCGAGCACGGCGCCGATCCGGATCTACATCTCCAATCCCACGCTGCCGACGCGCTGGTCTCAACCGGCGCCGATGGCCCGCATCGAGGCCGCCGCACGCACGCTGTCGACCGGCGTGACGCGGATCGAAGACGCTACGCGGCCAAGGCGCGCGGCCAGCGCGACCATGCAAAGCACATCCGGCCCACCCGTCGTGATCGTCGCCGGCACGCTCGATACCAAAGGCGAGGAACTGCGTTTCATCCGCGATGTGGTCGCCGGACAGGGCTTGCGGACGCGGCTGGTCGACGTCTCCACCAGCGGAAAACTTTACACTTGCGACGTCTCCGCCCAGGAAATCGCGCTGAACCACGGCCGCGGCGGTTCGAGCGTGTTCGGCTCCGACCGTGGCGCGTCGGTAGCGGCGATGGCGGACGCGTTTACGAGCTGGCTGCGCCGCCAGGGCAATATCGCGGGCATCATCTCGGCCGGCGGCTCCGGCGGCGCCTCGCTGGTCGCGCCCGCCATGCGCGCCCTCCCCGTCGGCGTGCCGAAGCTGATCATCTCGTCGGTCGCGTCGGGCGATGTCGGCCCGTATGTCGGCCCTGCCGATATCACCATGATGTATTCGGTCACCGACGTGCAGGGCCTCAACTCGATCTCGCGCGCCGTGCTCGCCAACGGCGCCAATGCCATTGCCGGCATGGTGAAGGCGCGTCTCGACGACCAGGCCAAGGTTGGACGAAACGCCCCCGCCTATCTGCCGGCGGTCGGCATCACCATGTTCGGCGTGACGACACCGGCCGTGCAGAAGATCGCGGCCGAGTTGCGCAACGACTTCGAATGTCTGGTCTTCCACGCCACCGGCGTCGGCGGCCGCTCGATGGAGAAGCTGGTCGATTCCGGCATGCTTGCCGCCGTGATCGATCTCACCACGACGGAAGTCTGCGATCTCCTGATGGGCGGCGTGTTTCCCGCGACGGAAGATCGCTTCGGCGCGGTGATCCGCACCCGCCTCCCTTTCATCGGCTCCACCGGCGCGCTCGACATGGTCAATTTCGGCGCGCCGGACACCGTCCCCGAGCGTTATCGCCAGCGTAAATTCCACGTTCACAATCCGCAGGTGACGCTGATGCGCACCTCGCCGGAGGAGAACGAGCGCATCGGGCGCTGGATCGGCGACAAGCTCAACCGGATGGATGGGCCGGTGCGCTTCTTTCTGCCGGAAGGCGGCGTCTCCGCGCTCGATTCGCCGGGCCAGCCGTTCTGGGATCCGGAGGCCGATGCTGCACTGTTCACGGCGCTGGAGCGCAGCGTGCGCCAGACCGGCAATCGCCAGCTCATCCGCATCAAGCGCCACATCAACGACCCCGAATTTGCATCCGCCATCGTCACCGCGCTCCGCCCGCTGGCCGGACGCCCGGGGACCCGTCGGAAAGTCGCGAGGTGACCATGGCAAAATTCGAACGTTCAGCGATTTTGAGCAAGTTCCGCGCCATGGCCGCCAGGGGCGAGCCGATCGTCGGCGGCGGCGCCGGCACTGGATTATCCGCCAAGTGCGAGGAAGCCGGCGGCGTCGACCTGATCGTGATCTACAATTCCGGCCGCTACCGCATGGCCGGGCGCGGCTCGCTGGCCGGCATGATGCCCTATGGCGATGCCAACGCGATCGTCGTGGAAATGGCCGGCGAAGTGCTCCCCGTCGTCACGAAGACGCCGGTGCTGGCCGGCGTCAACGGCACCGACCCGTTCCGCGACATGGACCTCTTCCTCGACCAGTTGAAGGCACTGGGATTTGCCGGCGTGCAGAACTTTCCGACCGTCGGGCTGATCGACGGCGTGTTCCGCGCCAATCTCGAAGAGACCGGAATGTCCTACGCGCTGGAGATCGACATGATCGCCAGGGCGCGTGACAAGGACATGCTGACGACGCCCTACGTGTTCAGCGAAAGCGAAGCCGCGGCGATGGCGATCGCGGGCGCCGACATCGTCGTCTGCCATCTCGGCCTCACCACCGGCGGCGCGATCGGCGCGCATACCGCATTAAGACTCGAAGACTGTCCGGAGCAGATCGACACCTGGGCGGCGGCGGCGCTGAGCGTCAACCCGGACATCCTGGTGCTGGCGCATGGCGGGCCGATCGCCGAGCCCGATGATGCCGATTTCATCATGAAACACACGCGCAAGTGCCACGGCTTCTACGGCGCCTCCTCGATGGAGCGGCTGCCGGTGGAGCGGGCGCTGACGGAACAGGTTCGTAAATTCAAGGCGATCGGCGCCCGATAACGCCGGGAGCAAAGGGAGGAAGAGATGTCGGGGACTTTGGTTGGCGAATTGATCCTCTGGCTGATCGCAGCGATCGTCGTGATCGCCATCGTCGTCTACATCGTGAACTGGCTCTACCACCGTTCGTCGAAGGAAGTGTCCTTTGTGCGAACCGGTCTGCTCGGCGAACGCGTGGTGATCAATGGCGGCGCCTTCGTGCTGCCGTTCATCCACGACTACACGCCGGTCAACATGAACGTGCTGCCGATGGGGATCGTGCGGGCCAAGCACGACGCGGTCATTACCCGCGACCGCATGCGGATCGATATCGAGGCGGATTTTTACGTCCGCGTGCAGCCCACGCGCGAGGCCGTCGCCATCGCCGCCGCCACGCTCGGACGCCGCACGCTGGAGCCCGAGCAGCTGCATGCCCTGCTCTCCGGCAAGTTCGTCTCCGCGATCCGTTCGGTGGCCGCGGAAATGACCATGGAGCAGATGCATGAGCAGCGCGGCGAATACGTCACGCGGCTCAAGGCCGCCGCCGCCGAGGCGCTGGCCCAGAACGGGCTCGAGCTGGAATCGGTCGCCATCACCGATCTCGATCAGACCGATCTCGAATTTTTCAACCCGTCGAACCGGTTCGACGCCGAGGGCTTGACGCGGCTGATGGAGGACATCGAGGCCCGGCGCAAGCTGCGCAACGACATCGAACAGGATTCGATGATCAAGATCCGCACCCGCAACCTGGAAGCCGAACGCCAGGCGCTGGAGATCGAGCGAGAGATCGAGACCGCCCGCCTCGAACAAGAGCGTGACATCGAGATGCGCCGGGCGCTGCAGCGCACCGAAGTGGCGCGCGAGCGCGCGCTGCGCGAGACCGAGGCCGAGCAGGCGCAGATCTTCGCCCGCGAGACCATCGAGAAGGCCCGCATCGCCAACGAGCAGGCGATCGCCGAAGCCCGCATCTCGTCGGAGCGAGAGACAAGGCACCGCGAGATCGAGCGCACGCGCGCGGTGGAAGAAAAGGAACTGCTGGCGCGCGAGGAAATCGAAAAAGCCAAGATCGCCAACCAGCGCGCGGTCGACACCGCGCGGATTGCCTCCGAGCGCGAGGTGCGGCAGCGCGATATCGAGCGCACGCGGACGATCGAGGAAGCCGAGATCACGGCGCGAGAGGCGGTCGAGAAGGCGCGTATCCAGCAGGATCGTTCCATCACCGATGCGCGGATCGCCAACGAGGAGGAGACCCGCAGGCGCGAAATCGAGCGCACCCGCGCGGTCGAGGAAGCCGAGATCGCCGCGCGCGAGGCCACCGAAAAGGCCCGGATCGCCCAGACCACCATCGTCAATGTCGAGCGTATCGCCTCCGACGAGCGTACCCGGTCGCTGGAGATCGCGCAGGTCCGCACCATCCAGGAAGCCGAGATCGAGGCGCAAAAATCCGTGGAGGCCGCGAGGATCGCGCGGGAGCGGACGCTGGCCGCCGAACGCATCGGGTCCGAGCATGCCACCCGCAAGCTGGAGATCGAGCGCAACCAGGCGCTGGAAGTCGCCGGGATCAGCGCACGCGAGGCGACCGAAGCCTCGCGAATCGCCCAGGAAGAGCGCGTCCGCTCGCTCGAAATCGCGCGCAACCGCACCATCGAGGAGGCCGACATCGCCTCGCGCGAAGCCATCGAGGCCGCGCGCATTGCCCAGGAGAAGGTGATCGCCGCCCAGCGCATCCGGGCGGAGAAGGAGACGCGAGGACTCGAGATCGATCGTACCGAATCGATCGAGGCCGCCGAACTCAAGCGGCGCGATGCGATCGAACGACGGCGCGTCGAGGTCGAACTGGCGCTGGAGGCCGAGCGCATCGCCTCATCCCGGACCCGCGAAGTGCTCAATATCGACCAGAAAAAGGCGGTCGAGATCGCCGACGAGGAACGCGTGATCGCGCTCGCCGCCAAGCGCTCCGAGCGGATCGACGCCGACCGCCAGGTCAGGCAGGCGGAAATCATCGCGCGCAAGGAAGTCGAGACCACGGATGTCTCGCGCGAACAGGCGCTTGAAGCGGCCAGGCTGGCCCGCCGCCGCGCCATCGAGCAGCTCGAAGTCGCTCGCGTCCAGGCGCTGCAGGAAGCCGAGATCGCCTCCCGCGAGGAAGTCGAGCGCGCCCGCATCGCCTCCGACCGCGGCCTCGACGAAGCCCGCGTCGGCCGCGAGCGCGATCTGCGCAAGCTGGAGGTCAACCGCGAGAAGGAAGTCGAGACCGCATTGATGGAAAAGGCGATCGCGCTTTACCAGAAGTCGCTGGAAGAATCCGCCGCCAAGGTGGCCGCCGAGGATGCGCGCGTGGGGGCGACCCAGGCCGCCGAACGCGTCGTCACGGCCCGCGACAGCGAGATCGCAAAACGCCAGAAGACCATCGAGGTGCTGCTCGCGGAGAAGCGGGCCGAGGAGACCAAGATCGCGGCCGACGCCGAGCGTGTCCGCGCCGCCGTCGAGGCCGAGGCGCAGCGGCTGCTCAACGAAGCCGAAAACGTGCTCACCGACCAGGCGCGCTACTCGCTGTTCCGCCGAAAACTGCTCGACCGCATCGAGGGCATCGTGCGCGAGAGCGTCAAGCCGATGGAGAAGATCGAGGGGATTCGAATTCTCAGTGTCGACGGCCTCAATGGCGGCGGCGGCGGCGGTGGCAACGGCGGTCGCAGCCCGACCGACGAGGTGATCGACTCCGCGCTGCGCTACCGCGTCCAGGCGCCGCTGATCGATTCGATCCTGGCCGACATCGGCGTCGAAGGCGGCAGCCTCGCCAAGATGCCCGGCCTCATTCGCGAAGCGCGCGACATGCAGGGCATCAAGGAGGCGGCACGCAAGAGCGGCCAGGCCAGGCCCGACACGCCGCCTGCCCCCGACGCCTCCGGGGAGCCTGTTCCCGAACGCGGCCCGCGCAAGAAGGGATAACCGCACGCCATGGCCCGCGTCTATGTTTCCACCGTCGTCAACGCCCGCAACGACCGCGTCTGGGCGCGCGTGCGCGATTTCAACGGCCTGCCGAACTGGCATCCCGCCATCGCCGAGAGCCGCATCGAGGGCGGCGAACCCGCGGACAAGATCGGCTGCGTGCGGGATTTTCGCCTGCGCAATGGCGACCGCATCCGCGAAAAGCTGCTCGGGCTCTCCGACTACGACATGTTCTGCACCTACTCCATCCTGGAATCGCCGATGGGCGTGGAGAACTACGTCGCCACCCTGCGGCTCACGCCGGTGACCGACGGCGACCAGACGTTCATGGAATGGACCGCCGAATTCGACTGCGCGCCCGAGCGCGAGACCGAGCTCGTCAGCAATATCGGCGGCGGCGTGTTCCAGGGCGGTTTTGACGCGCTCAAACGCGCGTTCGGAGGCTAGCGTGCCGCATATCGTCAAAAGCACCGTGCTCGACGCGCCGACCGGCGCGGTGTGGAACGTGCTGCGCGATTTCAACGGCCATGACCGCTGGCATCCGGCGGTGGCGACCAGCACCATCGAGCGCGCGCAGGCTTCCGACAAGATCGGCTGCATCCGGCGCTTCAAGCTGCAGGACGGCTCGGAACTGCGCGAGCAATTGCTGGCGCTGTCGGACCTCGAACAGACGTTCACCTACTGCCTGCTCGATACGCCGATCCCGATGTTCAACTATGTCGCCCATGTCCGCCTGCTGCCGGTCACCGACGGCGACCGCACCTTCTGGCACTGGGAATCCCGCTTCACGACGCGGCCCGCGGATGCAACCCAGCTGACGCAGATGGTTTCGGAACAGATCTATCAAGCCGGCTTCGATGCGATTCGCCGGCACCTGAGGGAGGCCGCATGAAAGCGGAGGCAACATGCCCGTCACGGTGAAGACGTTTGGAAGTACGGGTGAGGCCGCATCGGCGCTGTCGTCCGACCGCAGCGCACGCTATCTCGGCGGCGGCACGCTGGTCATGCGCGCGCTCAACGAAGGCGACATCTCGATCTCGACGGTGGTGCGCGCGACCGACCAGGCGCTCTCCCGCATCGACGTGACGAGTTCGCGGATCACGATCGGCGCCGGCGTGACCTTTGCGAAGATCCTGGCCGAGCGCGAGCTGGCTTTCCTCCATGCGCCGGCGCGATCAATCGGCGGGCCGGCGGTGCGCAACATGGGCACCGTGGGCGGCAATCTGTTCGCGCCCAATCCGTATGGCGACTTCACCGTCGCGCTGCTGGCGCTCGATGCCACCGTCTCCGTCCAGGGCGGGCTCGGCGCACGCGATCTGCCGATCGAGGAATTTCTGCAATCGCGCGAACGGCAGAGCGGCGCGCTGGTGCTCGCCGTCTCCTGCCAGCGGCCCGCGACCGCCGACGCCTTTCGCTATCGCAAGATCGCGCGGATCAAGCCGAAGGGCGGCTCGGTGATCACGCTGGCGGCACATCTGCCGGTCAGCAGTGGCCGCATCTCGGGCGCGCGCATCGCGCTGGGTTCAATGGCCGCGATGCAGATCCGCGCGCGGGCCGCCGAACGCGCCCTGGAGGGGCGTGCGCTCGACGACGCCGCGATCAATGCCGCGGCGGCGGTGGCCGCCGAAGGTGTATCGCCCACCGACAACGCGCTCGGCAGCGCCTGGTATCGCCGCGAGATCGTCGGCGTTCATTTGCGCCGCCTGCTGTCCGGCCTGGAGTAAGCCTCATGACCAAAACCCCGCTCCAGTTTCGTCACAATGGCCGCGACGTCGCGGTGTTCGTCGATGGCGGCGTCAACCTGCTGGTCGCGCTGCGCGAAGGCATCGGCGACATGACGCCGAAGTTCGGCTGCGGCCAGGGCGGCTGCGGCGCCTGCAGCGTGCTGATCGACGGCGAACTGCATCTGTCCTGCCTGACGCTGGCGGAATCCGCGAACGGCCGCTCGATCCAGACGCTCGACGGGCTGAAGGACGGCCCCAACCTGCATCCGCTGCAGCGCGCGTTCATGGAGCAGTTCGCGGCGCAGTGCGGCTACTGCACGCCGGGCATGCTGATGGCCGCAAAAGCGCTGCTCGACCGCAATCCCTCGCCGACCCGCGCCGAAGTCGTCGAGGCGATCTCGGGCAATATCTGCCGCTGCACCGGCTATGAGCCGATCATCAACGCCGTCCTCGCCGCCGCATCTGGCGGCCGCGCCCGCGCCTGAAGGAAACGACCATGCTGGAACTGCGCAAGGACATCTTTGCCGACGAGCGCGACGACAATCTGAACGAGATCGGCAAGGGCACCCAGCGCCAGGACATGCTCGGCCATGTCACCGGCGCCTCGACCTATTTCGACGATCATAAACTTCAAGGCATGCTGCATCTGAAGGTGCTGCGCAGCCCGCACGCCCACGCCCGCCTGCGTCGCATCGACACCACGGAAGCCGAGCGCGCGCCCGGCGTCCGCCGGATCATTCGCGGCGCCGACGTGCCGGTCAATCTCAACACACTCCTTAGCCTGATCAACTTCGGCAAGGACGACGAGCCGTCGCTGGCCGTCGACAAGGTGCGCTACAAGGGCGAGCCGATCGTCGCCATCGTCGCCGACAGCCCGCGCGAAGCCTTCGAGGCGCTCGCGAAGGTGCGGGTCGATTACGAACCGCTGCCGGCGGTTTTCGATGTCGAGGAAGCGCTGAAGCCGGGCGCGCCCGTCGTCAACGAGACCTATCCCAAGAACACGTTCGTCTATCACGACCTCTACGACCACCAGAAACTGCGCTTCGGCGACGTCGAGCGCGGTTTTGCCGAGGCTGACCACGTCCTCGAACAGCGCTACCAGATGTCGCCGATCGAGCACGCGCCGACCGAAACCAACGGCTCGATCGCGGCGCCCGACACCAACGGCCGCTATGTCGTCTACACCTCGACGCAGGCGCTGTTCTTCTCGCTCGATACCTGCGCCAAGATCCTCGACGTTCCCTCCAACACCTTCCATTTCATCGGCGGCACCGTCGGCGGCGGCTTCGGCGGCAAGGTGGATACGCTGACCGAGCCGCTCGCCATTCTCGGCGCGATGCTGACCGGACGTCCGGTGCGCTACCAACTCGGCCGCGAGGAGGAGATGCAGTTCGGATCCCCGCGCGGGGCGGAGCGCATCTACATCAAGGACGGCGTGATGCGCGATGGACGCATCGTCGCGCGCAAGATCCGCGCCTATTTCGACAGCGGCGCCTATACCCGGCTTTCGAGCTACGCCGTCGTCAAATGCGCGGCGCATCTGCCCGGCCCCTACACGATTCCCAACGTCTACGGCGATATCTATTGCGTGTTCACCAACCGGACGCCGGCGACCGCCATGCGCGGCTTCGGCGTTACGGCGATGGACTTTGCGCTCGAATGCCAGATGGACAAGCTCGCGCATCTCGTCGGCATAGACCCCATGGAGTTCCGCATCCTCAACGCCTATCGCGATGGCGACATGAAGGCGCACCGGCGCGAGGCGAAGAACACCGCGCTGATCGAATGCGTTCAGGTCGCCGCCGAGAAGGCCAAATGGCCGCTTCGCGAGGACGTGAAGCGGATGTCGTCGCGCACGGATGGCGGTGGCAGCCGCGCGACAATCTCGCCGACGCCGCGCGAGCCGGCTCCGCAACGCGCCGCGGCTTCGCAGCAACGGACCACCTATGATCGCGCACCGCCCGTGGCGACCCAGCCGCCGCCTTCTCCCACGCCGCCGCCGCCGCGACCATCCACTCCCGCGCCGTCGCACGGCGCCACCCGTTTTTCGTCCGTCTTCGGCACCAGGAGGCGCTGACCATGGCCCGGCATCGCGGACGCGGCATCGCGTCGATCAACTATCCCATCGGCATGAACCTCGGCGGCGATCCCAGCCAGGCGCTGGTGCACTCCAACCCCAGCGGCAAGTTCACGGTCTCGCTGTCGTCGATCGATCTCGGCCAGGGCATGAAATCCGTGACACGGCAGATCTGCGCGGAGACGCTGGGTGTGCCGGTCGAGGACGTCTATGTCGACACCGCGGACTCCGACACCGGTCCGCACTGCATGGGCTCGTTCGCCTCGCGCGGCACCCATCGCGTCGGCAATGCGGTGATGGCGGCGGCCAAGGAGGCGCGCGGCGTCATGATGGAGGCCGCTGCCGAGGAGCTGGAGGTCAACGCCGCCGATCTCGACACCGACGGGCGCGGCAATATCCATGTCAAGGGCGCGCCGCATCGCTCGATCTCCACCAAGGAGGTCGCCATCGCCGCGCAGTTCAAGCAGGGCAAGACGATATCGGGACGCGGCATCTTTCTGGTGCCGTTGTCCGAGGTCAATCCCGAGACCGGCGAGATGTCGCCGGCAACTTGTTATGCGCACGCCTGCCTGGTCGCCGAGGTCGAGGTCGACGACGAGACCGGCGAGGTCGCGATGGTGCGAATGGACAGTGCGTATGAGCTCGGCCGCGCGCTCAATCCCCGCCTCGTCGAGCAGCAGCTGGTCGGCGGGGCATGGATGGGGATCAGCCACGCGCTATTCGAAACGCCCGAGCCTTATTATCCCGATCCCTCGCATGGCCCGCGGGACTTCGTCGAATATCTGATGCCCGGCCCCGGCGACATCTGCCCGCACGATATTGCCGTGCTGGAACGTCCCGCGGCGGACGGACCGTTCGGCGCCAAGGGCCCCGGCGAGATGTGCGCTAATCCGGTGCTGCCCGCAGTGGCCAACGCGATCTTCAACGCGGTCGGCGTGCGGATGGATGAGCTGCCGATCACGCCGGAAAAAGTGTTGCGGGCGATCAAGGCGCAGGGCGGCGCGCGGCCGCAGGCCCGGCGCTGAACATGGCGGTGCGCGGCAACATCGTCGGCATCGACAGCCCCGAGGCGCTCGAACGGGCGCTGCGGACGGCGTATTACCTGGCCGACGAAGGCCTCGCGACCGCGGCCTATCTCGGGCTGGCGCTCGGCAAGCCGCTCCTGCTGGAGGGCGCGCCCGGTGTCGGCAAGACCGAAGCGGCAAAAGCGATCGCCGCCGTGCTCGGCCGCCGCCTGATCCGCCTGCAATGCTATGAGGGCATCGACGCGTCCGCCGCGCTCTATGAGTGGAACTATCCGCGCCAGATGCTGGCGATCCGCCAGGCCGGCGAGGAGAGCATCGATATCTATGGCGAGACGTTCCTGATCGAGCGGCCAATGCTCGCGGTCTTGCGCGCACCCGACTCCACCGTTCTCTTGATCGACGAAATCGACCGCGCCGACCAGGAGTTTGAGGCGTTTTTGCTCGAGTTCCTCTCCGACTTCCAGATTTCGATCCCCGAGCGCGGCACGGTGCGCGCGGCGGAACGCCCCGTCGTCGTGCTGACCTCGAACCGCACCCGCGACCTGCACGAGGCGCTGCGACGTCGTTGTGTCTATCACTGGATCGACTATCCGACCGCCGAGCGCGAGGCGCGCATCGTGATGATGCGGGCCTCGAGCGTCGCCGAATCGACCGCGCGCGCCGTCGTCGCCGCGGTCGGAAAACTGCGACGCGAGCCGCTGAGCAAGGCGCCGGGCATCGCGGAAGCGGTGGACTGGGCCGAAGCGGCCACGCTGCTGCACGAGCGCGGCGCGCGCTGGCCGGAGGCCTTCAAGCGCTCGATCGGCGTGGCGCTGAAGGACGAGGAGGATCTCACCTACATCTCCGGCCGGCTCGACGCCCTGATTGCGGAGGCTGCCGCATGAGCGATGAGCCCCAATTGCCGCACGCGGCCCGCGTCTTCGTGTCCTTTGCCGCGCTGCTGCGAATCAACGGCTTTGCGGTGGCGCCGGAGCAGACAACGGCGTTTCTGTCGGCGATCGAGCTGCTGGGCCCTCGCAGCATGGAAGCCATTCGGCAGGCGGGGCTGGCCACGTTCGGCCCGCCGCCCGAGCGGCGCGCGACCTATGACCGGCTGTTCGACCTGCATTTCATCGGCAGCGAGACGATCGACCATGCCGGTGCGGAAGACGAAGAAGTCGTTCGGCTGCAGGAGGAAAGCCGCGGCGAGGACGAGACCTTGCTGGCCGACGAGACCAACGAGTCCGGACTGGTCGCCGCGCGCACGGAGGCGCTGGTCGAACGCCGGTTTGCGACGAGCGCGACCGGCGACGCCTTGCGCAAACTATCGCGCGAGGCCCCTGCGCGGCTGCCGCGGCGGCGCGGCCATCGCCGGATGCGCTCCCGCCGCGGTCCGTTTGCCGATCTGCGACGTACGCTGCGTGAAAGTGTCCGCAGTGACGGCGAGGTGCTGCGGCTCGGGCGGCTGAAGCGGCGCGCACGGCCGCGCAAGATCCTTCTGTTGATCGACGTCTCCGGCTCGATGAAGAGCCGCACCGACGACAACATGAAGCTCGCGCATGCGTTGATCCATGCAGCGCCGCATGTCGAGGTATTCACCTTCGGCACGCGGCTCACGCGTGTGACCCGCGCGCTTCGTCTCAAGCGCCGCGAGCAGGCACTTTCCGCCGCCGCGCATCTGGTCAGCGACTGGGACGGCGGCACACGGATCGGCGATGCGCTGCAGGCATTCCTCGCCGTGCCACGATTCGGCGGCTACGCGCGGGGTGCGGCTGTCGTCATCGTCTCCGACGGACTGGAGCGCGGCGACCCCTCCGCGTTGCGCGATGCCGTCGCCAAACTGTCGCGGCGCGCCTGGCGGCTGAGCTGGCTGACGCCGCTGGCTTCCGGACCCGGCTTTCAGCCGCAGACCGAGGCGCTGATCGCGATCCGGCGCTTTGTCGATGACCTGGTCGACGGCGGATCGACCGCCGCGATCGTCTCGCACGTTCTCTCGCTTGGACAAAGGAAGGCTGCGTGACCGACATCGTCGACGCCCATCATCACATCTGGCGGCAGGCCGACCTGCCCTGGCTTTCGGGCCCGATGCAGCCGCGCATCTTCGGACCCTACGAGCCGATCCGCCGCGACTATCCGATCGAAGAATATCTCGCCGACCTCGCCGGCTGCGGCGTGACGCGCTCGGTCTATGTGCAGACCAACTGGGCCAACGACCGTTTTGAGGACGAAACCGCCTGGGTGCAGCAAACCGCCAAGGAGCACGGCTGGCCGCACGCCATCGTCGCCTACGCCGACTTCAACGTCGAAGACGTCCGTCCACAACTGGACCGTCTGGCGCGCTATCCGCTGGTGCGCGGCGTGCGCATGCAATTGCACTGGCACGACAACCCGCTCTACCGCTTTGCCGCGCGGCCGGACCTCTGCGCCGATCCGACCATCCGCCGCAACATCGCCCGGCTCGCCGAATATGGCTTCAGCTTCGATTTGCAGGTGTTCGCGCCGCAGATGGCTGATGCCGTCGGACTCGCCGACGCCTGTCCCGGCGTGATCTTCGTCCTGCAGCATGCCGGCATGCTGGAAGACCTCTCGCCCGCGGGCCGCTCGGCCTGGCGCGGCGGCATGATGCGGCTGGCCGCCTGTCCGAATATCGTCGCAAAACTTTCCGGCCTCGGCACCTTCATCCATCGCAACGATCCGGCGCTCATCACCGAGATCGTGGCCGACACGGTGGCGATCTTCGGCGCCGAGCGCTGCCTGTTCGGCTCCAACTTTCCGATCGAGAAACTTTGGACCAGCTATCGCGAACTGGTCGATGCCCATCGCGCCGCGATTGCCCATCTGAACGCCGAACAACGCGAAGCCGTCCTGAGCAGGACCGCCGCGCGCGTTTACCGGCTGCAAACCTGAGAATACGGGGAGAGTCACATGCCGCTTGAAATCAAGATTTTGGACTATGGGGATATCGAACTGGAATCGAGTTTTCTGGTGCTGGGGCGCGATTGCGGCCGGACCCGCCGCGTCCTGACGCTGGGCTTTCTGATCACCGGCGGTCCCTGGCCGGTCGTGGTCGATACCGGCTACCGCTCCAATCAGATCATGGAAACGCTGGGCATGCGCGGGCTGCAGTTCCACGAAAACATGATCGAGAACCAGCTGGCGCGCCACGGCGTGCGGATGGGCGACGTCCGCTATGTCTGCCACACCCATCTGCACATCGACCACGCCGGTAAGGATGATCTGTTTCCGATGAACACGACGGTGGTGCTCAACCGCAAGGAATTGGAGTATTCCGTCTCCGGCCTGATGCATCCGCAATATCCGGCGCCCGACATCAAGCATTTGATCGACCGCCTGCACACCAAGAGCGCATTGCGGTTTCTCGATCTCGAAATCACCGGCCCAGTCGAACTGATGCCCGGCGTCTATTGCGACGCCGCCAACGCCCACACCGAGGGCTCGATGAACATCCACGTTCACACCGCCGACGGCATCGCCACCATCTGCGGCGACGTAATCTATGATTTCAACGACCAGATCGTGACCCCCTTCAACGAGATCAACGACGGCGAGCCGCGCACCACGGGCAATCACGGCACCAGCAAGCGCGCGGAGAAAGCCGCGATCAAGAAGCTGCTCAGCAGCTCGCGCTATCTGCTGCCGGTGCACGACCGGCCCGCGAAGATCGAGGGCGGCAACGTGGTCGGCCGGCTGCACGATCAGGTGCCGGGGCCGGTGGTGCAAAGCCTGCCCCAGCGCAACTGGTTCCCTGCCTGAAGCCCAAGCAAAGGACGGACCGATGACGCATGTCACGCTGCGCCCGGAATTCGAAACGCTGATCGACCCCTATGCGCCAGTTGGCCAGGTCGGAACGGGTTTTAATTTCACGGAGGGGCCGATCTGGCATCCGGTCCATCATTATCTGCTGTTCTCGGACATGCCCGGCGATGTGCGACGGCGCTGGGACGCCAGGCGCGGCGTCGTCGAGGTCAAGCGGCCATCGAACAAATGCAACGGCATGACCTACGATGCCGAACTCAATCTCATCGTCTGCGAGCACGCCACGTCGTCATTGATCCGCGAGCGGCCTGACGGACGACGCGAGGTGATCGCCTCGCATTTCGAGAACCAGGAACTCAACAGCCCGAACGATGTCTGCGTGCATTCGAACGGCGCGATCTATTTCAGCGACCCCTGGTATGGCCGCATGCCGGTCTATGGCGTCGAGCGCCCGCGGCAGCTCGGCTTCCAGGGCGTCTATCGCGTGCCGCCCGGCGGCGGGCCGCCGAAGCTCGTGGTCGACCGTCATCTGTTCGACCAGCCCAACGGGCTCTGCTTCTCGCCGGACGAGCGCCTGCTGTACGTCAATGATACCGTGCAGGCGCTGATCCGTGTCTTCGATGTCGAGGCCGACGGCTCGCTCGCCAATGCGCGCGTGTTCGCCAGCGGCCTCCGCTCCGAGCTCGAGCCCGGCCTGCCAGACGGCATGAAGTGCGACCAGCGCGGCAATGTCTGGGTCACGGCGCCCGGCGGGGTCTGGGTCTATTCGCCGGCCGGCGAATTGCTCGGCAAGGTGCGCGTGCCCGAAATGGTCGCCAATCTCGCCTGGGGCGGAACGGATTTTCGTACGCTCTATCTGACCGCGACGCACTCGGTCTATGCGATCCCGGTGAAGGCCGGGCCGCGCCACGAGCCCTATATGAGCAGCCGGGCTTCGAGCGGTCCCGGTACCGCCCCCTCCACGCCTCCTGCCGCGCCTCAACTGGCCGGCAGCGACATGCAGCTCGATCCGCGACGCTGCGCGATGATCATTCAGGATCTGCAGAACGACGTCATCATGGAAGGCGGCGCGTTCGCCGATTCCGGCGCGCCTGGTCATGCGCGCCAGCAGCGCGTGGTCGACAACGTCCGCCGCCTCGCGGAAGCGGCGCGCGCGCGCGGCGTCGCCATCATCCATGTCTGGTTCATCGTCGAGCCGGGCGCGCCCGGCGTCACGCTCAATGCGCCGCTGTTCGAGGGACTCGTCGATAGTGGCGCGATGGTGCGCGGAAGCTGGGGCGCGGCGCCGGTTTCGGGGCTGGAGCCGCGCGCGGGCGATTTCACCGTCGAGAAGATGCGAATGAGCGCCTGGGAAGGCACGCGCCTGGAAACCATCCTCAAGGCGACCGGACGCGACATGATCATCAACACCGGCGCCTGGACCAACATGTCGGTCGAGCACACCGCCCGCACCGGGGCCGACAAGGGCTACTTCATGATCGTCCCGGAAGACTGCTGCTCGACCATGAACGCGGACTGGCACAACGCCTCGATCAACTTCGCGATGCAGAACGTCGCCGTCGTGACCAACGCAGATGCGGTGATCAAGGGGCTCGGATGACCAGAGCGCGGCCATGCCCAAACTCTTTCACCTGAGCTGCTCGCCGCGCACGGATTCGGAATCCGCGGCCGGCGCGCGAGTGTTTCTCGAGCGCTTCCGGCAGGCGCGGCCCGACTGGGACATCGACGCGATGAACCTGTGGCGCGATCACCTGCCGGAATTCGAGGGATATGTGCTGGAGGCCAAATATGCCCGCATCGGCGGACGGCCGTTCACGGATTCACAGCGCGATGCCTTTGCGGTGACCGAGCGCATCGCGCTGCGCTTCGCGCTCGCCGACCGCGTGCTGATCTCGACCCCGATGTGGAATTTCAGCATTCCCTACAAACTGAAACAATGGATCGACGTCATCACCCAGCCCGGGCTGGCGTTCCGCTTCGATCCAGCGCAAGGCTATCTGCCGCTGTTCAGGGACCGGCCGACGGTCGTGATCCTGGCGAGCGGCAGCGATTTCATCACCGGGATGAACCGCGGCCGCATCGACATGGCGACCCCTTATCTGCGGGAGGCGCTGCGCTTCATCGGAATCAGCGACGTGCGTTTCGTGCCGATCGGACCGACCACCGGGCCGGCAGAGCCGATCCGCAGCGCGCGCGAGGCCGCGCACCGGCGGCTGGCCGAGATGGCCGCGCGATTCTGAGGTGTGGCGGAACCGGCGCATTTGCGGCAATACTGCTACCGAATGCCGAGGGAGAACGCCGTTGAAGTGCTATGAATTGCAGGGACCGAGCGGAATCGATGGATTGGCGCTCGTCGACAAGCCTGTGCCGGAGCCCGGCCCCGGCGAAGTGCTGGTCCGGCTCACGGCAGCGACGCTGAACTATCGCGATCTCATCACCGTCAAGGGCGGCTACGGCTCTCGACAAAAGTTTCCGCTGGTGCCGGTGTCGGATGGTGCTGGTGTCGTTGAGGGAGTGGGTCCTGGTGTGCGGGAGTTTGCCAGCGGCGACCGCGTCATCGGCAGCTTTTTCGAAAACTGGACCAGTGGCGAGCCCAGCGAAGCCAAGATGCATGGCGCCCTCGGCGGCTCAGCCGACGGCGTGCTGTCGCAGTATCGGATCTTTCCGAAACGCGCGCTGGTCAAGACGCCAAAACACCTCAGCGACATCGAGGCGGCCGCGCTACCTTGCGCCGGGGTCACGGCGTGGAGCGCAGTGACAAAACTCGGCAACATCAAGCCCGGCCAGACCGTGCTGACCCAGGGCACCGGCGGCGTTTCACTGTTCGCGCTGCAATTCGCCAAACTGTGCGGCGCGCGCGTCATCGCGACCTCATCGAGCGATGCGAAAATCGAACGTCTCAAGACGCTCGGCGCCGATCACACGCTGAACTACAAGGCGACGCCGGACTGGGGCAAGAAGGCCCGTGAGTGGAGCGGCCACGGCGTCGACGTCGTCGTGGAAGTCGGCGGCGTCGGCACGCTGAACGAATCGATTCGCGCGACACGGATCGGCGGCACGATCGCCTTCATCGGCGTGCTGGCGGGACCGCCGACGTCAGACTCGCGGCTGCCTCTGATGGTGATGCAGCAGCAGCGGCTGCAGGGCGTCACGGTCGGATCGGTCGAGGATCTGCAAGGCATGGCGAATGCCATCGCGGCCAGCGGCATGAAGCCGGTCATCGACAAGGTGTTTCCGTTCGACCAGGTAAAGCAGGCGTTCGCCCACATGGAAAGTGGCGCGCATTTTGGCAAGATCGCGATCGAGATCGGATAAAGCCGCGACAGGCCGTCATTCCGGGGCGTGCGAAGCACGAACCCGAAATCCATGGTGCTGCGGGGCTGCTGCCCGATGGATTCCGGGTTCTCGCTTCGCGAGCCCCGGAATGACGGCTGCGGCAACAGCCTTCTCAACCCCGCCCGCCGCTGAAAAATGGCGGCATCTGGTCACATGCAGCTGCCGCAGGTTCCGGCGATTGCTTCCGTCGTTATTAAGCTTTAAATTGCGCCTATTCGCCTCGTCGAAAACCGGCGCCGCCTTGGCGCTCGCGAGAGCTGAGCGGGACTCTCAACCGAGCCGGGATCGCCACCTCACCGAAAGCTTAGGGGCGCGCCCTATCGATGGCGAGATTTGTAGACCGGCTGTGAGCGACACCGTCATCGCGAGATGATATTGCCACGCGGGAACCGCCTGCGAGCCGCCGGATGGAATGGACGATGACCGAAGACAAGGCCAAATTGCTGAGATCGCTGAAGATCGATCGCAGCCCCGACAAAGCGGAGCCGTCCGGCAGGAGTTGGCTGCCGATCTCGGCGGTTATCATCGTTTGCGTGGTCGGCGCGGCTGCTTTTGCCGCCTTCGAGTTCGGCAAGGAGTACGCGCCCAGGGAGATGGCACAGCCGCCGGCTGCGCAAACGCCGACATCGCAACCGCAGCCCGCCCCACAGGCCGCCACGACCAGCAAGCCGGCCGGCAACCTCGCCGCATCAGGCTACGTGGTGGCGCGGCGCAAGGCGACGGTGGCGGCCGAGATCACCGGCAAGGTGGTCGAGGTCTTCATCGACGAAGGCATGACGGTGACCGAAGGCCAGATCGTCGCGCGGCTCGACAGCGTGCTGGCCGAAAAGGATTATGAGCTGGCGCGTTCGCGCGTCGAGAGCGCCGAAGCCGCGATTGCCGCCATCACCGCCGACCTCGAGGACGCGACGCGGATCATGACGCGGACCCAGACGCTCTCGCAGAAGAACTTTGCCACCGAGGCCGACCTGACCAAGGCGCAGGCCCGCGTCGGCGTGCTCAGCGCGCAATTGCGCCAGGCCAAATCGCAGTTCGAAACCGCCAGCATCGATGCCAAGCGCAGCGCCTCTGTTCTCGACAAGCACAAGATCCGCGCACCGTTCGCCGGCGTCATCGTCGACCGCAGTGCGCAGCCCGGCGAGATGATTTCCCCGATGTCGGTCGGCGGCTACACCCGCACCGGCATCTGCACCATCGTCGACATGGACTCGATCGAGATCGAGGTGGACGTCAACGAGGCCTTCATCGGCCGCGTCGTTGCCGGCGGCGCCGTCAACGCGATGCTGGATGCCTATCCGGACTGGACCATTCCGGCTTCCGTCATTGCCATCGTGCCGACCGCGAACCGCGAAAAGGCCACGGTGCGGGTGCGCATCCGCTTCGAAAAGAAGTACCCGCGCATCCTGCCCGACATGGCGGTGAAGGTGAACTTTTTGACGGACACCAAAGCCAAGGGCGCCGAGACCACCGCCGCGAACTAGCACAAGCCGGAATCTCTCAAAGGAGACAAGTGTGACAGACGAACAACCGATGGTTCGCCTTGCCGGCGTAGCGAAGCGTTTCACCAAGGGCAAGGAAACGATCTCGATCTTCGATCATCTCGACCTCGCCATTCCGCGCGGCGACTTCATCGCCGTGATGGGGCCGTCCGGTTCGGGAAAGACCACGCTACTCAATCTGCTGGGAGGCATCGATCGCGCCGATGCCGGTGAGATTTCGGTGGCGGACCGCCGTATCGACGGGCTTTCCGAGGGTGAACTGGCCGCGTGGCGCGCCGCCAATATCGGCTTCATCTTCCAGTTCTACAATCTGATGCCGATGCTGACCGCCGCACAGAACGTCGAGCTTCCACTGCTGCTCACACGCCTGAAGAAGAAGGAGCGCGCCGAGCGCGTGCAGACCGCGCTGTCGGTAGTGGGACTCGCCGATCGCGCCAAACACCGCCCGCGCGAAATGTCGGGTGGACAACAACAGCGCGTGGCGATCGCGCGCGCCATCGTCTCGGATCCGAATCTCTTGCTCTGCGACGAACCGACCGGCGACCTCGACCGGCAGTCCGCCGACGAGATCCTCACCATCCTGCAACTGCTCAACGGCGAACTCGGCAAGACCATCGTGATGGTGACGCATGATCCGGCGGCGGCGAATTACGCCAAGCGCGTGCTGCATCTCGACAAGGGCCGCTTCGTCGAGCGGGGGCTGGCCGCGTGAACGATTTCGACCTGGTCCGAAAAAACCTGTTCCGCCGCAAATTGCGCGCGATCCTGATGATCGTGTCGATCCTGATCGCCTTCATGATCTTCGGCGTGCTGGCCGGATTCTACCGCGCCTTCACCGCCGGCGAGGACCGCGCCGCCGCCGACCGCATGATCACGGTCAACAAGATCAACTTCACCCAGCCGATGCCGATCGCGTATTTCAACCGCGTGAAATCAGTGGACGGGGTGCGGCAGGTGACCCATGCCAACTGGTTCGGCGGCTACTATCAGGACCCAAAGAACTTCCTGGTGTCGCTCGCGATCGAGCCGGCCACCTATTTCGACGTCTATCGCAGCGAGCTCGATGTTCCATCCGAGCAGCTTCAGGCCTTCATCCGCGACCGCAGCAGCGCGCTGGTCGGCGAAAAACTGGCGCAGAAATGGGGTTGGAAGATCGGCGACCGCATCCCAATTGCGAGCAGCATCTTCAGCCAGAAGAGCGGCGGACACACCTGGGACTTCACCATTGTCGGCATCGTCAAGGGCAAGGTCGAATATGTCGACACCAACTTTCTCCTGTTCCAGTACGCCTATTTCGATGAGACCCGCTCGTTCGGCAAGGACACTATCGGCTGGATGATCCTGCAGACCACCGCGCCGGAGAACAATGATCGCGTGGCCAAGGCGATCGACGCGATGTTTGCCAACTCCACCGCGGAAACGTCCACCGACACCGAAAAGGCGTTCGGCAAGGCGTTCGCCGCCCAATTCGGCAACATCGCGCTGATCGTAGTGCTGGTGGTCGGCGCCGCCTTCGTCACCATTTTGATGATCGTCGGCAACACCATGGCGCTGTCGATCCGGGAGCGTACGCGGGAGATCGGCGTGTTGAAGACGCTCGGCTTTTCCGGCCCGCGCATCCTGGCGATGGTGCTCGGCGAATCCATGCTGCTGGCGCTGCTCGGCGGCATTCCCGGCCTGGCGATTGCGGCGCTGATCGCCATCGCGCTGCGCAACAGCCTCGCCAGCATCGCGCCCGCCTTTTCGGTATCCCCGACGATCGCGCTGCAGGGCGTGGGGCTGATGGTCGCGCTCGGGCTGATCACGGGCATTATTCCGGCGCTCAATGCGATGCGGCTCCAGATTGCAACCGCACTTGGACGGGGATAGACATGCGCTCGCTCTGGCTTCAAGTCGCGGCGGTCACCGCCATCAACCTCAAGAGCATCGCGCAGCGGCGCTGGCTCTCGCTCTCGACGGTGATCGCGATTGCGCTGGTCGTGGTCGTGCTGCTCGCGTTCCTGGCGATGGCGAACGGTTTCCAGCGCACCATCGCCGGCTCCGGCGCCGATGACATCGCGATCGTGCTGCGGGCCGGCTCGCAGGCCGAAATCAACAGCACCGTGAGCCGCGACCAGGTGCGGCTGATCGAGGACGGTCCCGGCATCGCCCGCGGCAGCGACGGCAAGCCGCTGATCTCGCCGGAATTGTATCTCGTGGTCGACGGCCTCAAACGCTCGACCCATACCAAGGCTAATCTGCCGCTGCGCGGGATCGGCGAACAGGGCGGCGCGCTGCGCAAGGGCGTCACCATCATTGCGGGCCGCATGTTCAGCCGCGGCAGCAACGAGGTGGTCGTCGGCAAGGCGCTGCTGCGCGAATTCGAAGGATTCGAGATCGGCTCCACCGTGGCATTCGGCGCCACCCGCTGGAACGTCGTCGGCGTATTCGATTCCGGCGGCAACGTGTTCGAGTCCGAGATCTGGGCCGACCTCAACGTGGTGCAGAGCCTGTTCAACCGCAACAACATCGTGCAGACCGTGCGCGCGCGCCTGACCGGACCGGCGGCGTTGAGCGAGCTCAAGAACTACAGCGACAACGATCCGCGCCTGAAACTCGACGTCAAATCCGAGGCCGCCTATTTCGCCGAACAGGCCTCGCAGACATCGGATTTGATCCAGAAACTCGGCTGGCCGCTCGCAATCGCGATGGCGCTGGGCGCGATCGCGGGCGCGCTTAACACGATGTATTCGTCGGTCGCCGCGCGTGCGACCGAGATCGCGACGCTGCGCGCCATCGGCTTCGGCGGTTTTCCCGCATTCGTGGGAACGCTGGCGGAATCGCTGCTGCTCGCCGCCATCGGCGGGCTGCTGGGGGCGGCCGCCACCTATTTCATCTTCGACGGCGTCACCGCCTCCACCCTCGGCGGCAATTTCACGCAGGTGGTGTTCGACTTCAAGCTCAGTCCCTGGCTGATCGCGGAGGGCGTCGCGCTGGCGCTGGTCGTGGGCCTGATCGGCGGACTATTTCCGGCACTGCGCGCCGCGCGGCTGCCGATCGTCGAGGGATTGTACGCGCATTAAGACTATTCGCCCTTGAGCCCTGCCGCGCGGATCACCTCGCCCCATTTCCGCGTCTCGTCATCGATGAATTTGCCGAACTCGGCGGCCGTGCCGGGGCGCGCTTCCAGTCCCTGCACGACCAGCTTCTGCTTCACCTCGGGATCGCCGAGTACGCGGATAACCTCCGTCTGCAGGCGATCGACGATCGGCTGCGGCGTCGCCGCCGGCGCCATAAACCCGTACCAGCCGGACGCGACCACGCTGGAAAGCCCTTGCTCGCGCAACGTCATGGCTTCCGGATAGATCGCGCTGCGCTCGGCCGACGCCACGCCGAGTACGCGCAACGCGCCGCTTTGGATATGCGGCAAGGCGGTAGCGAGCGCGGTCAGCGTGGCGTCGAGCCGGCTCGCCAGCAATTCGGTGTAGGCCATGTTGTCGCCGCGGAAGGGAACGATGAGGCCCTTGACGCCGGCGTCCCTGAACAGCAGTTCAGCGGCTAGATGCGGCTGCGAGCCGGCGCCCGGCGAACCGAAGGTGAGGCCCTCCGGCTTCGACTTGCCGTAGGCGATCATCTCCTGAACGGTCTTGAACGGCGCCTGCGCGTTCACCACCAGAAACAGCGGCGCCAGCATCGCCATCGCCACTGGCTGCAGATCCCTACGATTGTAGTTCACCTTCTCGAACAGCGCTTCCGCCGTCGCATAGGGCGCCGCTACGTAGAGGAAAGTGTAGCCGTCCGGTGCGGCGCGCGAGACCAGTTCATTGGCGACGCGGGTGCCCGCCCCCGCCTTGTTCTCGACGATGAATTGCTGGTTGAAGGTGCGGCCGAACTGCTCTGCCAGAATCCGCAACGAGATGTCGCTCGCCCCGCCCGCGCCGTACGGCGACACCAGCCGCACGACGCGCGACGGCCAGTCGCTTTGGGCGGACGCCTTGAAGGCAGGAATGGTGGAAATGCCGGCGGCGATGGTCCCCAGCAGCGTTCGGCGCGTGATGTTCATGCATCCTCCTGGGAAAAGAAACCGCCTGGGCCGGCGGCTAGTCCGTTCCGTTCATTGGGCCGCGTTGGTGCGATCGCATTGCCGCGGTCGCCGGGCCTTCGTCTTATGGAGGCTGCAACGATAGAGATGCGCCTTCTATCGAACAATGTGTATTTTTTGACGAATTGATAAGATGCTCTTATAAATGTCAGCGACGATGATGGAGGCGGGACATGGCGATGGACGTGACCCTGCGGCAGTTGCGTGCCTATGTCGCCGTGCTGGAGTGCGCCAGCTTCTCCGAAGCCGCCAAGGCCATGCATCTGTCGCAGGCAGCGCTTTCGGGGCTGATCAAGGAACTGGAGGCCCGTGTCGGCGTCCGACTGCTCGACCGCACGACGCGAAAGGTTTCGGCCTCCAGCGTCGGCGAGACGTTTGCCCCGATGGCGCGGCGCGTGCTCGCCAATCTCGACGAGGCGCTCGACAATTTGACCAATCTCAAGGAGCTGCGCCGCGGGCTGGTGCGGGTCGCCGCTCCCGAAACCCTGTCCTGCACGCTGCTGCCGGAGCTGATCGCCGGATACGGCGCGCACCATCCGGGCGTCGACGTCCGCTTCGACGACGTGCCGATCCAGGAAGTGGTGGCGGGCCTGCAGAACGGCTCGACCGACATCGGCTTCGGGCCGGCCGGCGTCGTGCCGGACCAATCGGTGGAAGTGCATATCATTTGCGCCGACCCGCTCTGGGTGGCGCTACGCAGCGACGATCCATTGGCAAGGGGCACGTCGGTCGGCTGGAAGGATCTGCGCGAGCGGACGTTGCTCAACTACATGCCCAACATCGCCATCAACATATTGAGTCAGGTGCCGCCGCGGAATCACCCGAAGCAATTGTTGCCGGTGAACCGCGTGAATACGGCGCTGTCGATGCTGCGGGTACGGCAAGGAGCGGTGATCTGTCCATCGATGGCCGAGCCGCTGGTGCGCGGCTTCGGGCTGACCTTCCTGCCGCTGCTGCAGCCGGCGGTCAAATGGAAGATTGCGATGTTCGTGCGGCATAGTGCATCGCTGTCGCCGGCGGTGGAGAGCTTTCGCGATTTTACGCTTGCGTTCAGCCAGAGCGGGGCAGCGGGTGGCATTCGCCGCGAACGGCGCAAGCGCATGTAGTGAATGACCGTGCAACAAACTCAGTGTCGTCCCTCCGAACGCAGGGACCATACCGCGTGATCCATCGAGGGAACGCCGTCGCAGACGCCTCGCGTTAGCACACGACCGGTGTCTGTTGCAGAAGCAAAGCCGTCTCCTCTCCTGCCCATTCCGACGGCCGCGGCGTATGGGTCCCTGCGTTCGCAGGGACGACGTGGAGAGAGGGGTACGCAAGGAAACATCCGGCGATTGCATTTGTCCTGATGACAAACTGAAAACGCGGCAGTAGCCTGTCCCCAAAATAAAAATCAAAAAATATAGATCACATATGGGAGGAGTGACATGCCAGACGCAGCGGTTGCAGCACGTTCTTCTGAAACGACCGACAGCGCCAAGACGCAAGTCGATGTCGCCGTGGTTGGCGCCGGCTTTGCCGGCCTCTATCTCCTGCACAAATTACGAAAAGCCGGCTTCAGCGCCGTCGCGATCGAGGAGGCCGACGACGTCGGCGGCACCTGGTACTGGAACCGCTATCCCGGTGCGCGCTGCGATATCCAGACCATCGACTACAGCTATACGTTCGATCCCGATCTGGAGAACGCCTGGCAATGGTCGGAGAAATACGCCACCCAGCCCGAAATCCTGCGCTATCTCGGCTTCGTCGCCGACCGCTACGATCTGCGGCGCGACATCCGCTTCGGTGAAAAGGTCACGGGCGCGAACTGGGATCAGGCTGCGGAACGCTGGAAGCTGACCACCGACAAGGGCGCGACGATTTCCTGCCGCTATTACATCATGGCGACCGGCTGCCTTTCGGCGCCAAAGCCGCCGGAGATCGACGGCTTCAAGGATTTCAAAGGCGAGGTCTATTTCACCGGCCGCTGGCCGCATGACGAGGTCAAGCTCGCCGGCAAACGCATCGCCGTGATCGGCACGGGATCGTCGGGCATCCAGTCGATACCATTACTCGCGGAGCAGGCGTCGCAGCTCACCGTGTTCCAGCGCACGCCGAACTTTGCGCTGCCCGCCCACAACGGCCCGGCGCCGGCAGAGCGCCGCGCCCTGCTGGAAGGCGACCGCGCCGGCTATCGCGAGCAGGCGCGGTGGTCGCTGGCGGGCGTGCCGTATCCGCAGCAGATGGCCGTGAGCTGGCAATTGACCGAAGCCGAACGCCGCGAGCGGTTCGAGCAGGCCTGGGCCGCCGGCGATCTCGTTCACATCCTGACCCAGCTCTGGGCCGACCAGGGCGTCGACGCCGACGGCAACGCGCTGCTCGCAGACCTGATCCGTGAAAAGATCCGCGAGGTCGTCAAGGATCCGGAGATCGCCGAAGCCTTGAGCCCGCACGATCATCCGTTCGGCGCCAAGCGGCCCTGCCTCGATACCAACTACTACGCCACCTATAACCGCCCCAACGTCACGCTGGTCAATTTGCGGCAGGAGCCGATCACGGCGATCACGGCGACGGGCATCAAGACGGACAAGCGCAGCTTCGACGTCGATGTCATCGTGTTCGCCACCGGCTTCGACGCCATGACCGGCGCCATCAAGGCGGTGCATCCGATCACCGGCCGCGACGGCAAATCGATCAACGACGTCTGGGCCGACGGGCCACAGACCTATCTCGGGCTCACTGTCGCAGGTTTTCCGAACCTTTTCCTGATCACCGGCCCGGGCAGCCCGTCGGTGCTGTCGAACATGGCGGTTTCGATCGAGCAGCATGTCGACTGGGTGGTCGAACGGCTGGCGGCGATGCGCGAGGCCGGCTTCACGACGATGGAGCCGACGGAAGCCGCGCAGGCGGGCTGGGCCAGGCACATGGCCGATTGCGCGATGATGACGCTGCATCGACTGGCCAACACCTGGTACACCGGCGCCAACGTTCCCGGCAAGGCACAGGGCGTGATGCCGTATACCGGCGGCGTCGGCCCCTACCGCAGCATCTGCAACGAGGTGGTCGGCCGCGGCATGCTGGGCTTCAAATTGTCAGGCCCCGGCGTTGCCGAGCAATGCAACGATGGCGAGGTGGTGCGCCTGCAGCCGGACGTGCGGCTGGTGCTCGGCATGCTGGAGCAGATGAACCTGCCGCAGATCGAATCGCTGGGCTCGCAAGGCGCGCGCGACTTCCTCACCGAATTCAACAAGGGCCGTCCCGCGGGCCGGCCGGTCGGCGAGGTCGGCAGCGGCGCGCTGCAGGGCGCCGACGGTCCGCTGCCCTATCGGCTCTATCGGCCGGCGTCGCCGGGACCGCATCCGATCGTGGTGTATTTCCACGGCGGCGGCTGGGTGCTGGGCGACGAACTGTCCGACGATCCGTTCTGCCGTGACCTCTGCCGCCGCAGCGGCATGATCGTGGTCAGCGTCGGCTATCGCCACGCGCCCGAGCATCGCTTCCCGGCGGCAGCGGAGGATGGCTATGCGGCGACGCGCTGGATAGCCGACCACGCCACTGAACTCGGCGGCAAACAGGGCCCGCTGCTGGTCGCAGGCTGGAGCGCCGGCGCCAACATCGCCACCGTCACCTGCCAGCTGGCGCGCGATCGCGGCGGACCGCAAATCGCGGGGCAATTGCTGGTCTGTCCGGTCACCGATTGCCGGTTCGACCGTCAATCCTACGCCGACAACGCGGTCGGCTATTTCCTGACGCGCGCGCTGATGTTCTGGTTCTGGGACATCTACTGCTCGCCGGCCGATCGCACCGATCCGCGCGCCTCGCCTTTGCGCGGCAATCTGGCGAACCTGCCGCCGGCGTTCGTAGCCACCTGCGAGTTCGATCCGCTGCGTGACGAGGGCATCGAATATGCCGAGGCGATGGCCGCGGCCGGCGTCCCGGTCGAGCAGTTGCAGGCGCGCGGCCACATCCATTCCTCGCTCGTGATGGTGGACGTGGTGGTCACCGGCGTCAGCGCCCGCGTGAAAATGGCGGAAGCGCTGCGCGGTTTTGCCGGGCTGCCGCGGAAACTGAAAGCCGACGGCACCGCGCCGATCGAGGTGAACGCCGCCGCGGGCTAGCGCGCGCGATAGGCAATGTCCGGGCGGCCTGAGGTTCACTCAGGCCCGTCGGCCTTCGCATGGCCTCATGCAATAGAATTTCTACGGCAACCGCCCGACAGATTCCGCTTATGGTCTCTGCGCATCCCGGCTTCGTGTCGATAAAGCATATCTCGGAAACCCAATCTCATGAGCAGTACAGACGATACCAAAGCCATCGAAGGCGTGGTCCAGTCCTATCTCGATGGTCTCCACGAGGGCGACTCGGCAAAGATCGCCAGCGCCTTTCATCCGACCAGTGCGCTCACCAGCATCTCCGCAACGGGAGAGCTCGCGATCACGCCCCGCGACGTCTGGCTGAACAATGTCCGCAACCGTCCGTCGCCGAAGCAGCGCGGCCTGTCGCGGCATGACGAAGTGCTGTCGATCGATCTGGTCGGCCCGACGATGGCCTACGTGAAGCTGAAATGCGCAATCCCGCCGCGGTTCTTCACGGATCAGCTGTCGCTGCTGAAAATTGACGGCCGCTGGCAGGTCGCGCAAAAGGTTTTCATGACTGAGCTGCGGGAGTGATCTTTCTCAATTCCCTCTCCCCGCTCTTGCGGGGAGAGGGTTAGGGTGAGGGGCTCTCTCCGCGATCTCGGTCTATCGATAGACCTGTACCCCCTCACCCGACGCGCCAAGAGCGCGTCGACCTCTCCCCGCAAGCGGGGCGAGGTTGAAGGAGGCCACTCGTCGCCACATGGAGAAAACCATGGACGTACTCGACGACTACATGGTCGATCCACGCCTGTCGCTGCTGGACAAGACCAAAATTCAGGCGCAGGTGCTGGTGCCCGTGCTGCAGGCGCTGCGCGCCGAACTCGGCAAGACAAGGCCGACGCGCTGATCCGTCAGGCCTTGCTTGACTGGTCGAAACAGCTGTTCGCCGCCGTCGGCGACAGCATTGAAGGCAGCCCGCGGCGCAAATGGGCGGCGATGCAGACGGCGCTGACCGAGATCACCGAACGCGAGGTGACGTTCGAGATGATCCGGCACGACAAGGAAGCGCTGGAGTTCAACGTCACGGATTGCCGCTTTGCAAAATTCTTTCGCGCGCTCGGCGAGCCGGAGCTCGGCGCGCTATTGATCTGCGCCACCAATTTCGACATCGTCGCGGCCAGCGGCGGCGAGGTCGGGCTGGCGCGCGGGCAGACACTGATGCAGGGCGCGCCGAGTTGCACGTTTCGCTACCAATTCGCACCGGGGACATGAGTGGCTATTCCGCGGCGGCCACAGCCCTTGCATCGGCGTCGAACACGACGCCTTCGTAGCCTTTCTGCGCCACGTCGGTGATCGCGGCGACGTATTTCGGCGTGCCGCCATTGTACACCAGATAGCGCGTCTTGCCGTATTCGTGGCCGGGAACGTTGGAATTGTAGCCGGTGAACCACGACTTGGCTTTGCGCATCAGCATGATGGCGTACATCTTGGTGACGTGCGCGGTCCAGCGCGCCTGCGCCTCGGCCGTGGGTTCGGCGCGCGTGTAGCCGTGCCGCCGGATGTGTTCGAGCAGGCCCATGCACCAGCCGACGCCGTTCTCGATGCCGCGCGGAAAATTCGTCGAGGCCGAACCGCTCTGCGGCCCGGTCGGCATCAGCAAATTCGGAAAGCCGTGGACCATCATGCCGAGAAAGGTCGAAGGCCCGTCGCGCCACTGATCGGCGAGCTTGATCCCGCCGACGCCGGTGATGTCGATCGCATCGAAGGAACCGGTGATGGCGTCGAAGCCGGTGGAATAGATGATAATATCGAGCTCGTAGTCGCGCACGCTGGTGCGCAGGCCGGTCTCGGTGATGCGCTCGAGCGGCGTCTCGCTGAGGTCGACGAGATGCACATTGTCGCGGTTGTAGGCCTCGAAGTAATGGGTCTCCAGCGGCACGCGCTGCACGCCGAAGCCATGATCCTTCGGGATCAGCTTCTCCGCGGTCACCGGGTCCTTGACGCGCTGGCGGATGCGGCCGGCGATGTAGGCGGAGAACTCTGCGTTGGCCGCCTCGTCGGTAAATATCTCGCGAAAATTGCTCAGCCAGATGCCGAAGCCGGGCTCGTCATAGAGCTTGTCCCACAGCGCGATCCGCTCCTCGGGCGTGACCTCGTAGAAGCCGCGCCGGTCCGGCTCGTGCTCGAAACCGCCGGGGCTGCGGGTGCAGGCGGCAAAAATCTCGTCGTAGCGCGCGCGAATGTCAGCCATCTCGGCGTCCGAGATCGGGCTGTTGTTGAGCGGCGCGCTCCAGTTCGGTCGGCGCTGGAACACGGTCAGGTCACCGACCTTGTCGGCGATCTCGCCGATGATCTGGATCGCCGTGGCGCCGGTGCCGATGATACCGACCTTCTTGCCGGCCAGGTCAACCGGCTCGTGCGGCCAGTAGAAGGTGTGGAACGAACGGCCCTTGAACGTCTCCATGCCTTGCAGCCGTGGCAGCGTCGGCACCGCCAGCAGGCCTACCGCGAGAATGACGAAGCGGCAGGTCAGCTCGAAGCCATCGTCGAGCCGGAGCTTCCATTGATTGCTCGTCTCGTCGAACATGGCGGCCGCGACCTTGCGGTTGAACCGCATGTACTTTCGCAGGTCGAACTTGTCGGCGACGTAGTTGAGATAGCGCAGATTCTCCGGCTGCGACGAAAAGCGCTCCTTCCAGTGCCACTCGTTCAGCAGCTCCTTCGAGAACGAATAGCCGTAGGTGTAGCTTTCGGAATCAAACCGCGCGCCCGGATAGCGATTCCAGTACCAGGTTCCGCCGAGATCGGGCGCGGCATCCAGCACCAGGGCATCAATTCCGAGATCGGCCAGCCGCTTGATCTGGTAGATGCCGGAGACGCCGGCACCAACGACGACGACCTCGTAGTGCGACTTGATGCCGTCGGTCATGTGCGGCCTCCCCGATATTGTTTGTTGGTCGACGTTGGGGCGACTATAGCGGATTATTCGCGCTGCGCACTTGTGTCAGGATGCCGGGGTGAGCGAGGAAGCCGGCGCTCAAACATTGTTTGAAAGCGGTCGGCTTCAGGCCACTCCCGGCTGCCTGTCGCCGAACGCGACGACGAACGAATGTGGCTCCCTTGCATGTTTTTCTGTCATGGCTCGCCCGGGATTTTTAGGGTGTAATGACGGCGGCGGAACAAGGCCGGGAGGGCGATCCTGTGAGCTACGAGCATATCACCTGCGATCTCGACGGCGCGATCATGACCGTCACGCTCAACCGGCCCGACAAGCTGAACGCCTACACCGGGCAGATGGGCGCCGAGATCACAGATGCGTTCGAGCGTGCCGATGGCGACGACAATGTCCGCGCCATCATCGTGACCGGCGCGGGCCGTGCCTTCTGCGCCGGCGCCGACGTCTCGGGCGGCGCGGCGAGCTTCGATACCTCAGGCAAGCATGGCGCCGGCGTATTCGCCAGTGCCAAGCCGGGCGGTGGGCGCTTTATCGAGGCGATCTTCAACTGCCGGAAACCGTCGATCGCGGCGATCAATGGACCGGCCGTGGGCGTCGGCATCACCATGACCCTGCCGATGGATGTGCGGATCGCGGCCCGCGGTGCCAAGATCGGCTTCATCTTTGCCCGCCGCGGCCTGGTGCCGGAAGCCGGCAGCGCCTGGTTTCTGCCAAAGCTGGTGGGGCTGCCGCAATCGTTGCGCTGGTGCCTATCGGGGCGGACGTTCGATGCGGACGAAGCCAAGGCGGGCGGGCTCGTCTCCGAGGTCGTCGAGCCGGCAGAGCTTCTCGATCGCGCGAAGGAGATCGCCCGCGAGATGACGGAGGCGACTTCTCCCGTCGCGATCGCGCTGACGCGGCAAATGCTGTGGCGCTTCGCCGGGGCGCCCGCCCCGTTCGAGCTGTTGGGCATCGACAAGCCGATGTCGATCGAGCGCGGCAGCCATGCCGACGTGCGCGAAGGCGTGCAGGCTTTTCTCGAAAAGCGGCCGCCGTTATTTCCAGGAAAAGTGTCGCAGGACATGCCAAGCCAATATCCGTGGTGGGACAACGCCTAGACCGCCCGACCACGCCTCTACCCACAAACTCCCACAGCAAGCGAAAGCCATTCCATGCGCGACCAGTTCTCCGATACGCAAACGTTCCGCAAACCCGCCGTCACCTCCAAAGGCGGCATCGTCGCCGCGCAATCGGGCAAGGCGGCGCGGGTCGGCGCCGAGGTGCTGGCGGCCGGCGGCGACTGCGTCGATGCTGTCATCGCGACCACGTTTGCGCTCGGCGTGCTGGAGCCTTGGATGAGCGGGGCCGGCGGCGGCGGCGCGATGGTGCTCTACCGGGCGCGCGAGGACCGCTATGAGGTGATCGACTACGGCATGCGCGCGCCGTTGAGCCTGCGGCCCGAGGACTATCCGCTGACCGGCGGCGCCGCCTCCGACATTTTCCCCTGGCCCCGCGTCAAGGACGACCGCAATATCCACGGCCCCGGCGCGATCGCGGTGCCCGGCGTGGTGGCGGGCATGGAGGAAGCGCATCGCCGTCACGCAAAACTGCCGTGGAAGGAACTGGTCTCGCCGAGCATCGCGCTCGCCGGCGAGGGCCTTGCAGTCGACTGGTGGACCACGCTGATGATTTCGAGCGCGGCCGTGGATCTGCGGCGTTATCCCGCGAGTGCGGCGGCCTATCTCATGGATGGCCTGCCGCCGAATGCGCCATGGGGCATCAAGGCAAAGGTCCGGATGCCGCAGGAGCGGCTCCAGGCGACGATGGCGCAGCTCGCCAGCGCCGGCCCACGCGACTTCTATGAAGGCGATCTGGCGAAGAACCTGGCCTCCGACATTCAGGCGGCCGGTGGCGCGCTGTCGGTCGAGGACCTTGCGGCATTCCGCGCTCATTTGCGCGAGCCGCTGGTGATCCCCTATCGCGGCGGCAAGGTGTTTGCGACACCCGAACTCACCGCGGGCCCGACGCTGTCGCGCACGCTCGGCCTGCTGCAGGAACATCTGAAGCCCGCGCGGGGCACGCCCGATGCCGCCGCCTACGTCGCGTATGCTTCGGCACTGCAGGCGGCCTACCGCGAACGGCTGAAGGACATGGGCGACCAGGACGGCCGGCGTTCGCTTGGCGCGGATGCGCTGGCGCCGGCCTGCACGACGCACTTCTCGGTCGTCGACCGCGACGGCAACATGGCAGCGGTGACGCAGACGCTGCTGTCGAGCTTCGGCTCCAGATTCGTGTCCGGCCAGACCGGTCTCACCATGAACAACGGCATCATGTGGTTCGACCCGACGCCGGGCACGCCGAACTCGCTGGCGCCGGGCAAGCGCTGCCTCACCAACTACACGCCGGTGCTGACACAGGCGAGCGACGGGCGGCGCGCCGCGATCGGCGCCTCCGGCGGCCGGCGCATCCTGCCCGCGGTGAGCCAGCTCGTGTCCTTTGTCATGGATTACGGCATGGATCTCGACGCGACGATCCATCAGCCCCGCATCGACGCCAGCGAAGGCGCGGTCGTCATCGGCGACGTGCGCCTGCCAATGCCCGCGCGCGACGCGCTCAGCGCCCAATTCGATTACGAGGAGGCCCGTATCCAGACCCTGCCGATGAAGTTCGCCTGCCCCAGCATCGTGCTGCGCGATGGTGACACGAACAGCGGTGCGACCGAGGTGTTCCAGCCGTGGAGCGAGGCGGTGGCGGAGGGGTGACTACATCCCCAGCCGGTCCCGCACCCTGCCCGCCAGCACCGCGGCGGTGACGCCCACCGGCCAGAAGGCATGAAACGGCATCGGCTTGATGGCGGTAACGGGCATGTCGATCTGTGCATCCCGGCCGCCGGCGAGACGTTGCGCGAGTTGCCCGCCCATTGCAGTGGAGAGCGCAACGCCACGGCCGTTGCAGCCGAGCGAGATCAGGAGATTCTCCGCGGGTTCGTGCACATGGGGGTAGTGATCGGGCGTGATCGCGAGCCGGCTGTTCCAGCCGTGGGTCCAGGTGGCGCCCTTCACGCCCGGCCATAGCCGTTCGGCGTAGCGGATGAGATAGGCGACATCCGACGGCTTGCTGATCCAGCGCATCGGCCCGCGTCCACCCATCAGCAGGCGATTATGTGCATCGATGCGGTAATAGACCGTGATGTGGCCGCTCTCGTACAACACGGAGCGCGTCGGCATGATCGCGCGCGCCACCTCTTCCGGCAGTGGCGCAGTGGCGGCGATCGACGAGAACACCGGCACGATGGTGCGGCGCAGGCCCGGCCATAGATCGTCCGTAAAGCCATTGGTCGCCAGCAGCACTTTTTCAGCGTGCACGATTCCTCGCGGCGTCGCGATGCGCCAACCGCCCCCTTCGCGTGACAGGGAAAGCGCCGGCGTCTCGCCATGGACGGTGGCGCCGGCCGCGATCGCCGCGCGCGCCAGGCCGCGCGCATAGCTCAGCGGATGCAGGTCGCCGCCGCGCTTGTCCAGCATGGCGCAGAGATAGCGGTCGCTGCCGGTCATCTCCTGCATCTGCTCGCGGCCCAGGAACTCCACCGGCATGCCGCGCCGGATGCACTGCTTCGCGGTGCTTTCGATTGCCGCCGCGCTCGCTTCATTGTAGGCCGCGCGCAGCGTCCCGTTTTGCCGGGCCTCGCAGGGGATCTGATAGCGGCGGATCAGATCGAACGTGTAGTTCGTCGTGCCGTAGGCGAAGGCGATCATGCGGCCGCCGAGCTCGGCGCCGAAATCGGCCTCGATCTGGTCGGGGTCATGCTTGAGGCCTGGATTGACCTGGCCCCCATTGTTGCCCGATGCGCCCCAGCCCGGCTGCTGCGCTTCCAGCACGGTCACATCGACGCCCTGCTCGGCCAGATGCAGCGCGGTGGACAGTCCCGTAAAACCACCGCCGACGATCGCAACCGAGACCTTCCTGTCGGCGTGCAGCGGCGGCGTCGCTGCCGGCGCAACCGCCGTATCGGCGTAAAGGCTTGGCCGCAGGGGCAGATGGACAGGCGCGTTCATATTGGCAAACTCAGAGTGGATGCAGTACGCGCCGCAAAAAGTCCTGCGTGCGCGGATGCTGCGGTTGGTTGAGAAGCGATTTGGCCGGCCCCTGCTCGACGATCACGCCGCCGTCGATGAACAGCACGCGATCGGCCACGTCCCTGGCAAATCCCATTTCATGGGTGACGACGACCATGGTCATGCCGTCGTCGGCGAGCTTGCGCATGACGCCCAGGACGTCGCCGACCAGTTCGGGATCGAGCGCGGAGGTCGGCTCGTCGAACAATATCGCCTTCGGCTGCATGGCGAGCGCCCGGGCAATCGCGACGCGCTGCTGCTGTCCGCCCGACAGTTGCGGCGGATAGACATCGGCCTTCTCGGCCAGCCCCACCCGCTCCAGCAGCGCGAGGCCGCGCTCCAGCGCCTCGGCGCGCGGCTCCTTCTTCACATAGATCGGCCCCTCGATGACGTTCTCCAGCGCGGTGCGGTGCGGAAACAGGTTGAAGCGCTGGAACACCATCGAGACCTGGGTGCGGACCGAAACGATCGAGGGTGCGTTGCGATCGACGCTAATATCCTCGATACGGATGTCGCCGCGGTCATAGCTTTCAAGCCCGTTGATGCAGCGCAGGATGGTCGACTTGCCGGAGCCCGACGGGCCGATGATGCAGACGACCTCGCGCTTCGCAATCGACGCGGAGATTCCCTTGAGCACCTCGACCGTGCCAAAGCTCTTGTGAACATCGTCGAGCTTGATCATTTCCGGCTGGCCTTCTTCTCGAAATGCCGAACCAGCAGGATGAGCGGAATGCTCATGGTCAGATACATCAGCGCCACCATCGTGAACACGCTGGTGTTCTTGAAGGTGGAGGACGCGATCAGCTTGCCCTGCAGCGCGAGCTCGGCGACCGTGATCGTCGAGGCCTGCGAGGAATCCTTCAGCATCATGATCATGATGTTGCCGTAGGGCGGCAGCACGATCTTGACCGCCTGCGGCAGCACCACCCGGCGCATGGTGAGCCACCAGCCCATGCCGATGCTCTGCGCCGCCTCGATCTGGCCCTTGTCGATGGCCTCGATGCCGGCGCGGAAGTTTTCCGACTGGTAGGCGGAATAGGCGACGCCAAGCCCGAGGATCGAGGCCTGCAGGGCCGTCAATGCGACGCCGAAATCCGGCATCACGAAATACAGATAGAACAGCAGCACGATGATCGGGATGCCGCGAATGACATTGATCAGTCCGGCGCTCAGGCTGGCGAGCACGCCGATGCCGGACACCCGCAACAGCGCCCAGAACAGCCCGAGCACGGTCGACAGCGCCAGCGAGCCGATGGTCACGACGATCGTCAGCCAGACGCCCTGCAGCAGGATCGGGAAGAACTCGACGGCGTCGCTGAGAAACTTCTGCATCGGCTCGGGGTTGCGTCCTGCTGAGATAATGTTGTGTCGCGCTTCACGACATCAGGAGGCGTCGGCCTTCTGTCCCCATTTCTCGAGAATTTTGGCGATGGCGCCGCTGGCCTTCAGCTTGGCGAGCGAGGCGTTGATCTTCGCCAGCAGTTCCGTATCACTCTTGCGCACGCCGATCGCGACGGTGCCCACGGTGACCGGCTTGTAGGAATCGACCAGGCGCACCTCGGCGAAATTGCCTTGCTTGAGGTTGTAGGCGAGGATCGGGTAGTCGGCAAAACCGGCCTTGAGGCGGCCCGCATTCACGTCGCGCAGGATGTCGGGGATGGTGTCGTAGACCTTGACCTCGCCGAACAGCCCCGTCTTCTTCAACGCGTCGACAAAGGCCGTCCCGACCTGGGCGCCCACGGTCTCGCCCTTGAGGTCTTCCTGCGAAGCGTATTTTTTGGCGTCGGTCTTGGGCACCACGAGCCCCTCGCCATAGGTGTAGACGGCGTCGGAGAAGTCGATCACCTCTTTGCGCGCGGCCGTGGCGAACATCGCGGCCGAGATGATGTCGATCTTGCTGGAGGTCAGCGACGGCACCAGCGCGGAGAATTGCATCGGCTCGATCTGGACCTGGAAGCCGGCATCCTTGCCGATCTCGGTGATGAGGTCGACCATGATGCCCTGTATGGTATTGGTCTTGGTGTCGAGGAAGGTGAAGGGGATACCCGTCGGCGTCGAACCGACTTTCATCAACTGCTGCGCGGTTGCCGGCGCCGCGGCTGCGATAACCACCGCCGCCAACGCAGCCTGAAAGAAACGCTTCAGAGCCATCGCATCACTCCTGAATTGACTGCCGTACGGGCCTGCCCGCCCTTGTCAGACCAAAGCGTTGCGAGCGGCACCGTTCAGGTCTATTTTCATCAATATGAAATTGTGGTCACAACTGCCCGGGCATTGCAAGCAGTTTTCATGCACATGAAGGAAGCAGGTCTGACGTGAGCGAAGGCAGACGCATAGGGAAGCCGGCGGCCAAGGCCAAACCAAGGCCGGCAAAAAGGACAACGGCGAGGCCGAAGGCAAGGACATCAGCGAAAGTGGACGAGCTCGCGATGGACCTCGCCGTCGGCCGGCGCATACGCGACCTGCGGCATCAACACAAACTCTCGCTGGAGACGATCGCCGATCGTACGGAGCTGTCGATCGGCTTTCTCAGCCAGATCGAGCGCGGGCTGTCGTCCCCCTCGCTTCGCGTGCTGGCGACGCTGGCGGATGTACTCGGCGTCGGCATTGCCGCGCTGTTCGGCTCCCGGCCAAGCGATCCCGCTTCCGGCGGCGTCGTGACACGCCGGTTGCAGCGCGCCGAGTTGAAGCTGTGGCGCACCGGCATCTCCAAGCAATTGCTGAGCCCGGCGGGAACGGAAAACCGCCTCAATCTGTTTCTGGTGCACCTCGAGCCCGGCGGCAGCACGGGCGACGAGCTGTACACGCACGACGGCGAGGAGGCCGGCCTGGTGCTGGAAGGCGAGATGACGCTGACGGTCGACGCCGAAACCTGGTCGCTCAAGCAAGGGGACAGTTTCCGCTTTGCCAGCCGTCGCCCCCACCGCTTTTCAAATCCGTCGGAAGATGCCAAAGCGGTGGTGCTGTGGGTGAATTGCGTGACGGCGGTGACATGAGCGACAGTCTCGGACAGGAAACGGATCAAGCCCGGGAGGACTGGAGCCCGCACAGCGCGCATTGGGGCGCGTTTTCGGCGCGATGGAACGGCGCGACGCTGGAGATCCAGCCTTACGCAGAAGATCCAGCGCCCTCCTCGATCCTGCAGAATTTTACCACGGCGATGCGGCACAAGGCCCGCATCCAACGGCCGATGGTGCGCAAGGCATGGCTGGACCGCAGCAAAGCCGAGCGCACCTTTGACCAGCCATTCGTCGCGTGCCCTTGGGACGAAGTGCTCGATCTGCTTGCGGGCGAACTGTCACGGGTCCGAACCGAGCATGGCGCGGGTGCCGTATTCGGCGGTTCCTATGGCTGGTCCAGCGCCGGACGGTTTCACCACGCGCAGAGCCAGGTGCATCGCTTCCTCAACACGGCGTTCGGCGGCTATGTGCGCTCGGTGAACAGCTACAGCGCCGGCGCCTCGGCCGTGATCCTGCCGCACATCCTCGGCAATTACGAAGCGCTCTCGCGCCACAACGTGACCTGGGATCAGGTCGCCGAACATACCGATACGGTGCTCGCGTTCGGCGGCATGGCGCTGAAAAATTCCGAAGTTGCCAGCGGCGGCGTCAGCCGGCACATCGAGCGCGACGCGATGCAACGGGCCGTACAGCGCGGCGCCGTGTTCTACGGCGTCTCGCCGCTGCGCGACGACATGCCGGAGGTGGCCGGTGCGCGATGGCTGCCGATCAAGGTCGGCACCGACGTGGCGCTGATGCTGGCGCTCGCGCACACATTACTGGTCGAGAACCTCTGGGACCGCGATTTCGTCGCGCGCTATTGCACCGGTTTCGACATCTTCGAACGTTATCTGCTCGGCCGCGACGACGGCACGCCAAAGGACGCAGCATGGGCCGCCGATATCGCCGGCATTTCCGCGACCACGATCATCGGCCTCGCCCGCCGCCTGCCCCACGGACGCACCCTGATCACGGTCTCGCATTCGCTGCAGCGCGCGCAATATGGCGAACAGCCGGTGTGGATGGGCGCGGTGCTCGCGGCCATGCTCGGCCAGATCGGCCTGCCCGGCGGCGGCTATAATTACGCGCTGGGCGCGCTTGGCCACACCGGCCGCCGCCCCCACGGCCTTCCGATTCCAACGCTGCCGCAGGGCAAGAACGGCGTCGGCGACTTCATCCCGGTGGCTCGCATCAGCGACATGCTGCTCAACCCAGGCAAGTCGTTCGACTACAACGGCCGCACGATGCGCTACCCTGATATCAAGCTGGTCTATTGGGCAGGCGGCAATCCGTTCCATCATCACCAGGACATCAACCGGCTGCGCCGCGCCTTCAACGTTCCCGAAACCATCGTTGTGCACGAAAACGCGTGGACACCGATGGCGAAATTCGCCGACATCGTGCTGCCGGCCACCATGACGCTGGAACGCGACGACATCGGCGCCGCCGCCACCGATCAAAGGCTGGTCGCGATGAAGAAGGCGGTCGAGCCGGTCGGCGAAGCGCGCGACGATTTCGATATTTTTGCCGCGCTGTCGCAGCGCATGGGCGTCGAGCAGGCCTTTGCGGAGGGACGCGACAGCCGGCAGTGGCTGGCCCATCTCTATGAGCCGACGCGGCGTGCGCTCGCCGACGCGGGTTGCGACGCGCCTGACTTCGAGGAATTCTGGCGGCGCGGCGAACTCGCGCTGCCGCCGGCTCCCGATGACGGCGGCCTGCTACGTGCCTTTCGCAACGATCCTGACAAGAACAAACTGCCGACGCCGAGCGGCAAGATCGAGATCCATTCGACGGCCATCGCGGGTTTTGGCTATGACGATTGCCCGCCGCATCCGGCCTGGCTGCCCTCGACCGAGCCTGCGACCGCGCGTCACCCTCTCACGCTGATCGCCAACCAGCCGGCGACGCGGCTGCACAGCCAGCTCGATTTCGGCGCCTATAGCCAGTCCATGAAAATTGCCGGCCGCGAACCGGTCCGCCTCAACCCCACTGACGCGGCGCGCCGCGGCATCGCCGATGGCGACATCGTCCGCCTGTTCAACGATCGGGGCGCGTGCCTGGCCGGCGCCGTCGTCTCCGACGCCGTCATGGCCGGCGTGGTGCAGCTGTCCACCGGCGCCTGGTACGATCCGGAGCAAGGCACGGCGGAACAACCGCTGTGCATCCACGGCAATCCGAACGTGCTGACGCGCGATATCGGCACCTCGCGGTTGGCGCAAGGCTGCTGCGGCCAGGTGACCGTGGTGGAGTGCGAAAGGTTTCAAGGAATCCCGCCTGCCATCCACGCCTTCGATCCCCCCGATCAGCAATGAGGCGGGTTCCGGAGACGCGGCGCGGCGGCCGGAACTAACGCAAATCCGCTAGCGCGCCGCCTGAAATTCGGGCAGTCCTAAAGGCATGCCCATTTCCAGTCGTTTCTTCGTCCAATCCACCACGGCCCTGTTGCTGGTCGGGTTTCTGGCGCTGCTCGGCATCGTCGGCATGACGTTCTGGCTCGGCGAACGCGCCCAGGTCTATTTCAACGAGGTGATCGCGGCCCGCGACGCGCGCAGCGCCGCCGTCGATCTGCGCAACGCCCTGCAGACCGCCGAATCCAGCCAACGCGGGTTCCTGTACACCGGCAACGAGGTCTATCTCGCATCCTACGGCCCGGCCAAGACGCTGGCCGAGCGGCAGTTGGCGGCGGTGAACCGCCTGCTGGCCTCCTATGAGGGCCTGGATGCGTCGCTGAAGCGCCTTACGACCGTCATCAAGGACAAGTTTGCCGAGATGGACATGACCATCGACATGAAGCGCGACTACCGCGATGCGGAGGCGCTGGCGCGAGTCCGAACCAATCGCGGCAAGACGCTGATGGACGAAGCCAACATCTTCTTCGCCGGCATCATCAGCGCCACCGACGTGCGCCTGACGACCAGTGTCGCCGAGCAGAAGGCGAACGCAACCCTGCTTCGGCTGTTCTCGATCGTCAGCGGCATCGTGATCGTCATCGTGATCGGGATCGCCGCGGTCACCGTGGTGCGCTACACGCGCGAACTGCGGGGCGCGCGGACCGAGGTGAGCGTGCTGAATGCCGGGCTCGAGAAACGCGTCGAAGCCCGCACCGCCGACCTGGCGCGCGCCAACGCCGACATCCAGCGCTTCGTCCAGATCATCTCGCACGACCTGCGCGCGCCGCTGGTCAGCATTGTCGGCTTCACCGCCGAGCTCGAGGACAGCCTGGCGAGCCTGCGCCTGCTGGTCGACCGCTCCAGTGCCGCGAGCAGCGCCGACGATCCGGACCTGCAGGAAGCGCGCGCCGCCGCCACCGAACTGCTGCCCGAAGCGATCGGATATATTCGCTCCTCGAGCGACAAGATGGAGCGGCTCATCAACGCCGTCCTCAAGCTCGCGCGCGAAGGTCGGCGGCCGTTGAAAGCCGAGACCATCGATCTACGGGAGATCGTCACCGCCGGCGCGGCGGCGATCCAGCATCAATTGTCCGAGGCCGACGGCAAGATCGACATCGATCTTGCCGTCCCCAGGATAGAGAGCGATCGCTTCTCGCTGGACCTGATCCTCGGCAATCTGCTCGACAACGCCGTCAAGTATCGGTCCAAGGACCGCCCGTTGCATATCAAGGTGCGGGCACGCCCGATCGCCGGCGATCGTGTCGAAATCGAAGTTGCCGACAACGGCCGCGGCATTGCGGAACGCGACCAGGAGCGCGTGTTCGACCTGTTCAAGCGTGCGGGAACGCAGGACCAGCCGGGCGACGGCATCGGCCTCGCCCATGTCCTTGTCGCCGTCCGCAACCTCGGCGGCGAGATCAGCGTGGCGAGCGAACTCGGCCGCGGCACAACATTTCGCCTGACGATGCCGCGGGCGCTCGCGACATCAGAGACTATTGCCGCCTGATCCGAAAGCCCGGATAACGGAAGCCGGTCCGGCCGGAAGCAGCCTGGACGCTGGGGGCAGTATGTTACAGGGTAACACACCAGGGCCGCGGGTCATTTGGCTGGGCGTTGCCGTTCTTGCGTCGGGCGCGATCGTCGGCTCCGTGCCGGCGACGGCACAGGGCGGGCCATCAGGCATTACGATGCCCAGGACCTTGCCGCCGTTCGATCCCACCGCTCCCGCCTGCACACCGCCACCGGGCCTCCAAAAGGCGCTGGCATTTTCGCAGGACACGCGGCGCGAGTTCATGCAGGGCGTCAATCAGGGATTGGCGGCCGCCGCGAAGGATCGTGGCCTGCAACATCGCGTTCTCGTCGCCGATAGCGACGCAGCCAAACAGGCAGAGGACGTCCGATCGCTCGTCGCCGCCAGGACCGGCGGCGTCGTTGCATCGGCAGTCGACTCAGCGTCCCTTGGCCGACGCCTGCAGGACGTCATCTGGTCCGGCGGCTATGTCGGCACGGTCGTGGCGCCACCCGCCACCTCGCTGTTGAATGCTCCGCAATATCTCACCGGCAAGGTGTTGGGCGACGCGGCGAGCGCGCATATCAAGGGGACGCTCGGCGGCAAGGCCAAGGTCGTGCTGCTGACCCAGGACAGCCTGGAATTCCTGGCGCCGCGTTTCGTCGCGCTGCGGGATTCGCTGCGCGACATTCCAGGCGCCAGCATCGTGGCCGACATCTCGCCCCATCCGGTCAGCAAGGACGGCGGTTATGCGACGATGCGAACCATCCTGCTCGCCAATCCTGACGTCGACGTCGTGCTCGGCGCTGACAATGTGGTGCTCGGTGCGCTGGCCGCGCTGCGCGCCGCCGGCAAGACGCGACCCAACCAGTTTCTCGGCGGCATCGACGGCGAACCGGAGGCGGTGTCGGAAATCAAGAAGGGCAACTCGCCCTACCGGATCAGCATCAGCCTGGCCTCGCCGGTTTTCGGCTACGCCATGGGCCAGCACGCCGCCGACTGGCTCGAGGGCAAGAGCATTCCGCAGGCGATGGATATTTTGCCGAGCCCGCTGACGGCAGCGAACATCGCGCAATACGAGGCCGATCTCGCCAATCCCGCTGGCGTCTGGGCCGATCCGGCGCGGCGCGCGGCTTACTTAAAAATGTACGGCAACATTTGTTATGACAGCCGCGATCAGTATGTGAATTTTCCGTGGTCGTCGGAGCGGAAGTAGCGGCATCACCCGAACCGGTGATCGTACCGGCTATTGGGAAGAGAACCGGCTAATGGACGACATTATCTCTGCAATCCGACAACGCTTGGAGAAGAAAATTACCGACCTCGGGGAGCCCTGGCGCTCGGGATTGATTCCAAGCGAACCGCCTGACTTCGCATCCGATGAGATGCGGCTCGGCTTCGCACTGCCGCCTCTGATGAAGCGAATCTACCAGGAAGTCAGCAACGGAGGTTTCGGGCCCGGTTACGGACTCATCGGTATAACAAACGGAGTACCGGATGATTCAGGCAAGACCGGACCAGCAATTTACGAATTGTTCCGAGGTGGCAGTACCGACGAACCAAATTGGAATTGGCCAGAGCGATTGTTGCCCGTCAGCCACTGGGGATGCGCGATTTACTCCTGCGTAGACTGTGCGGACCCGAATTTTCGAATGCGTGTTTTTGACCCCAACGTGCACGATGGAGACGATTGGGGCGATTCCTTCTTCGAGGAATCTCCCAGCTTCGAACAGTGGATCACAGCATGGGCATCAGGCGTCGATCTTTGGGATGCAATGTACGGCCCGGAAGGACCCGTGGCACGGATACTGTCGGCTCGACGCGCAATGCGTTGAGGCAGAGTAAGCTGTGATGCAACGGTTGCGACACACCGCGCGACAAGCTTCGAAGCAGCACCTCCGCCATCATTGCGGGGACCAACGCGACGACGAAATCCATTCATCCGCTATGCTGCACGATGGATTGCCTCCGCCATCGCTCTTCGAGCTATGGCGGACAAGTCGCTGCACTCGCAATGACGGCGGCAGGCGCCGGTGCTCTCACCCGAACCGCTGCTCGTACCGGCTCACCACGAGTTCGCTCACGTCGATATCCGGCTTCCGCCCCGACATCAGGTCCGCCAGCACCCTTCCGGAGCCGCACGCCATGGTCCAACCCAGCGTGCCGTGGCCGGTGTTGAGGTGCAGATTGCTGTAGCGCGTCGCGCCGATGATCGGCGGGCCGTCGGGCGTCATCGGGCGCAGGCCGCACCAGAACGTCGCCTTGCTCAAATCACCGCCCTGCGGAAACATGTCGGTCAGGGAGTGCTCGAGCGTCGCGCGCCGCGCCGCGTCGAGACTCGACGAATAGCCCGAGATTTCCGCCGTGCCGCCGACACGGATGCGATCGCCGAGCCGCGTGATCGCTACCTTGTAGCTCTCGTCCATCACGGTCGATACCGGCGCGCCATTGGCACCGGCGATCGGCACCGTGATCGAATAGCCTTTGATGGGATAGACCGGCACGGAAATGCCGATCGGCTTGAGCATCCGCGGCGACCAGCTTCCGAGCGCCGCGACATAGGCATCGGCGTGCAACAGCCCCGCGCTGGTGACGACGCCGGTGATCCTGTCGCCCTCCGTCTCCAGCCGCTCGATCCCGGTATTGAACTTGAACTGCACGCCGAGCTTGGCTGCTTCTTTGGCAAGCGCCTGCGTGAACATGTGGCAATCGCCGGTCTCGTCCTGCGGCAGCCTGAGCCCGCCGACGAACTTGACGGCCGAGGTGGCCAGCCCCGGCTCCGCAGCGATGCAGCCGGCGGGATCGAGCACTTCATACGGCACGCCGTACTGCTTGAGCACCGCGATATCGTCGGCGGTGCCGTCGAGCTGCTTCTGCTTGCGGAACAGCTGCAACGTGCCCTGGCTGCGCTCGTCATAAGTGATGCCGGTCTCGGCCCGCAGCGCGCGCAGGCAATCGCGGCTGTATTCCGCGATCGGAATCATCCGGCTCTTGTTGATGGCGTAACGTTCTGCCGTGCAGTTGCGCAGCAGCTTGAGCATCCACCACCACATCACAGGATCGAGCTTGGGCCAGATCACCAGCGGGCCGTGGCGCATCAACAGCCACTTGATGGCCTTCACCGGCACGCCGGGGCCAGCCCACGGCGACGAGTAGCCGGGCGACACCTCGCCGGCATTGGCGAACGAAGTTTCCTGCGCAGGCTCTGCCTGACGGTCGACGACCGTCACCTCATGGCCGGCGCGCGCCAAATAATAGGCCGTGGTGACGCCGATGACGCCACTGCCGAGAACGATTGTCTTCACGATTCCTCACACATCCGCCGCGGGAATTTTCCGCGGCCTATGTTGCTCCTGTAGCGTTTTCAAGCGAAGTGGGTACCGGTTCGCGTGAAGAAAACGCGTCAAAACAACAGCTCGAGTTTCGGTTCTGATTCAGAACCGAAACTCGGAGAGCAAGGATCAGGCCACGCGCTTGATGGCGTCGCCGAGGATCGAAACGATATCGTCGATATGGCTCTTCTCGACGATCAGGGGCGGCGACAGCGCAAAGGAATCGCCGCTCATGCGCAGATAAAGTCCGTTGTTGAAGCAATCGACCATCACATCATAGCCGCGTGCGCCGACCCCTTCCTTGCGCGGGGCAACCTCGACGGCGCCCATCAGGCCGACGTTGCGGATATCAACCACGTTCGGCAGACCTTTCAGCGAATGCAGCGCATCGCGCCAGTACTCGGCCATCGACGCGCCGCGCGTCAAAAGCCCTTCATCCTTGTAGATGTCGAGCGTGGCGAGGCCCGCCGCGCAGGCGGTCGGATGCGCCGAATAGGTGTAGCCGTGGAACAGCTCAATCGTCCCCTCCGGGCCGTTCATCAGCGCGTCGTGGATCTGGCGGCTGGCGAACACCGCGCCGCAGGGCACCGTGCCGTTGGTAATGCCCTTGGCGGTCGTCATCATGTCCGGCGTGACGCCAAAATAATTTGCCGCGAACGGCGCGCCGAGGCGACCGAAGCCGGTGATGACCTCGTCGAAGATCAGCAGGATGCCGTGCTTGGTGCACAGCTCGCGCAGCCGCTGCAGATAGCCCTTCGGCGGCGGCAGCACGGCGGTCGAACCCGGCACCGGCTCGACGATGACGGCGGCGATGGTATCGGCACCATGCAGTGCCACCATCCGCTCGACATCGTCGGCGAGTTCGGCGCCGTGATCCGGCTGGTCCTTTGCAAAGGCGTTGCGGGTGAGGTCGTGGGTGTGGCGAATGTGATCGACGCCGGGAAGATGGGTCGCAAACGCACGGCGGTTCGCCACCATGCCGCCGACCGACATGCCGCCGAAACCGACGCCGTGATAGCCGCGCTCGCGGCCGATCAGGCGCGTCCGCGTGGCCTGTCCGATGGCGCGCTGATAGGCGAGTGCGATCTTCAGCGCGGTGTCGACCGACTCGGAGCCGGAATTGGTGAAGAAGATGCGGTCGAGCCCCTTTGGCGCGATCTCGGCAAGCCGCTCGGCGAAATCGAACGCCGCCGGATGGCCCATGTTGAACGACGGCGCAAAGTCGAGGTTGGTCAGGCTGCGCTCGACGGCGGTGGCGATCTGGCGGCGGCCATGGCCGGCGTTGACGCACCAGAGGCCGGCCGACGCGTCGATCACCTTGCGGCCGTCGACCGTGGTGTAGTGCATGCCCTCGGCGGAAGCGAACAGCCGCGGCGCCTTCTTGAACTGCCGGTTGGCCGTGAACGGCATCCAGAACGAGTCGGTTTGCAGGGTGTTCGGCTTCTGATGAATGGTCACGGGCGGCTCCTGGGCTGGCGGCTGAAGATCCCACGGGGCCACGCTCGAAAAGGCGCAACAAGTCCTTTTCTTGGGTCCTGCAACCCATTGATTTTGTTAAGTGTGTCAGGGCATATTTGTTCGATCCGAAACACCTGCAACAGGGATTTCCCGATGAGCGTCGATATCGGTGGGCGACTCCGCTTCGTTCGCGCCCGGCACAAGCTGTCGCAGCGCGAGCTCGCGAAGCGGTCCGGCGTCACCAATTCGACGATCTCGCTGATCGAATCGAACCAGATGAACCCAAGTGTCGGCGCGCTCAAGCGCATCCTCGACGGCCTGCCGATGGGGCTCGCCGAGTTCTTCGCCATCGAGCCGGAGCGGCCGCGCAAGGCGTTTTATCGCGCCGACGAATTGACCGAGATCGGCAAGAAGCCGATCTCGTTCCGCCAAGTCGGCGATAACCTGTTCGGCCGGAGCCTGCAAATCCTGAAGGAACGCTATGAGCCCGGCAGCGACACCGGCCGCGTGCCGCTGACCCATGACGGCGAGGAAGGCGGCATCGTGGTCTCGGGCCGACTGGAGGTGACCGTCGACGACGAGCGCCGCATCCTCGATCCCGGCGACGCCTATTATTTCGAGAGCCGCCGCCCGCATCGCTTCCGCTGCGTCGGCGGCAAGCCGTGCGAAGTGATCTCGGCCTGCACGCCGCCGACGTTTTGAGGAGACGACATCATGCGCAAGGTCTGGATCGAGGCGGCGCTGAATGGCGCCTGGAGCCGCAGGTTTCAATTCGGCATTCCCGATACGGTCGAGACGATCGTGGCCGAGGGCGTCGCCTGCGCGCGCGCCGGCGCCACCATCGTTCACGTCCACGCTTATGACGGCGGCGGCCCGCAGACCCACGATTGGCAGGTGTATGCGCGCATCATCGAAGGCATTCGCAACCAGGTCGATGTCCCCGTCTATCCCTCCTACCCGGCATTCATGACGGACGGCGACGCAGGCCTTGCCGACATACGCGCGCGCTACGCCCATATCGAAGCGCTGGCCGAGCGCGGCCTGCTCGAATTCGCGCTGGTGGATCCCGGCAGCGTCAACTTCACGCTGACATCCACCACATCAGCGGCGAAGCCGGCCGGCACCTACATGAACCCCGAGAATCATATCCGCTATGTGCTCGACTTTGCCGTGCGGCACAGGCTCCACCCGGATTTCGCGATCTACGAACCCGGCTTCCTGCGCGCCGGCGCAGCGCTGGCCCGCGCGGCCGGTACACGGATTCCGATCTATCGCCTCATGTTCTGCAACCAGATCGCGGTCGGCTTTCCGCCCAAACCGTATGCGCTCTCGGCCTATCTGGCGCTTCTGGAGGAAGAAGCGCCCGGCGCGCCCTGGATGATCGCGGGCGTCAGCGCCGATATTCGGCCCCTGATCGCCGAAACGGTTGCACGTGGCGGCCATATTCGCGTCGGCCTGGAGGATGCGCCACTCGGTGCAAGGACGAGCAACCTCGAAATGGTCGAAGAGGCGGTGCGGATGGTGCGCGAGCACGGCGCCGAGCCGGCCTCGCCTGCTGAAATGCGACAGACGCTGGCAGACGACAGTTCATAACGTTGCCACGCAATCGCCCGCTTGTTCCAGTAGTATCCCGGATGCCCGAAGCATAATTTAGCACCTATGGTCCCCGCGATTTCAGACACTGATTTCAGTCACTCACGGGGCAGTTATGGACGGCAGAAAGCTGAACGTTATTTCGCATGTCGGCCTCACGTCCAAGCAACTCCGCGATCTGGCGGAGGAGGCTGAACTGCCGTTTCTGACCTACCTGCTCGGCATGGTGGCCCTCGAGGCGGAAAAGGCGCTGCAGGATGGCCGTCGTAACGGCGACATTCAGGCACCGCGTTCCACTGCCGATTTTGCGCTGGACGAAAGCCCGACACGCGGCCGGGCTTGATGAATCCGTCAGTGACCCTGTCCGCCCTGCTTTGACAACGCTTCCCGGCGGGGCAAGGGCGCGGCGAGGAAACCGGTTGCGATGTAGAACGTATCTCATGGGCATCGACACCGGAGTAGCCCCATGCGTGCCATCGTCCTGCTTTTCGTCTTTGTCTTCGGCCTCGCCGCGCCCGCCTTGGCCGACGATGTCGCTGCCGCGCAGAACGTGATCCGCGAGCAGGAACAGGCGCTGGCTCGTGGCGATGCCGCGGCGGCCTATTCGCATGCCGCGCCCGAGATCAAGCAATTGTTTCCGCAGGCCGACATCTTCCTGCAGATGGTGCAGCAGGCCTATCCGCCGATCCACCGCCACAAGAGTTTCGAATTCGGCGAGGCACGCTCAGCCGGCGGCCGGATCGCGCAACGTGTCCATATCGTCGACGACAATGGCGAGGCCTGGGAGGCGATGTATACGCTGGAGCAGCAGAGCGACGGCAGCCTGAAGATCACGGGATGCTCGCTGCTGAAGGCGGGACAGGCGGTTTAGTCGGCGCCACCACACCTGCCGCACCGCAGTCCATGGCGGACGACAGGCGGCGAATCGCCGTCGCCATCGCCGTCGCCAAGGCTTGCTAACGCCAAGGCTTGCCGGCCGCCGTCAGTATTTCGGCGTGATCCGGAGATTGGTACCGGGCCTTGGCAAATCGCCATCGCGAATATTGGGCTTTGCTTGCCAGCTCATTCCTAAGGCAGCCAGTTCGGTCGCCCGCTTCACTATCTCGGCGAGCATCGGTGGTTTCTGCTGGTAGGAGGTTGCAACCCCGGCGTATCGGGCGAGGAAGCGCGCAAATCCTTCAGAACCATCCGGCAAGTCCTGATGGGCCCGCGCGACGTCGTCGAGGGTTTCCTCCATCCGCGCCATGGCAACCAGGAAGCGCCGCCAGCGATGGGCATCGAGGTCGAATTCGTCCTTGAGTTTCTCACCTGCCCGTTCGCCGAATTTCACGAGTTGCCGTATGGTTGCTTCGTCCATGGTCAGATTAAGTCCGCCCTCCTCCGGCTTGAGGACGACATGCGCGATGCGCTCACGGTATCCAGGAAGCGTGCTCTGCAGATTGTCCTGCCAGTCCTTGGCCGACATCACCAGCCGCATCGCAAATCCGCTCAGGCCGTCGATCGGTTGAACCGGCAACAGGATTCCACCGCGGGCGTCTTTCGGCAGCCAGACGCGGTCGCGGCCCTGGCTTCGCTTCTCGTAGTAGTCATCTAGGGAGATGGCGAATGTCGGATTGTTCGGCAGGAGGCGATCAAAGAAATGAATCGGAAAATTGCTTGACAGTCCGCCGTCGCTGAACAGGCATCGTCGCAGCTTTTGTTGTTCGGTCACGTCGACCAGCGTGAAGTCTTTGCGCCACAATGGCACCGCGGATATCAGGAACGGAAAGCTCAGGCTCATCCGGGCGCCGACAACGAGGGGAAGTCGTGCCGGATCGGGAAAGTAGTAGTACTCGACGGAACCATCGGGGTGCCCTTCGAGAGGGGTGCATTTGCGGGTGAGAAATTCCATGATCCAGCGCGGAAAAATTCGCGCCCACTCGCTCTTTGCAAACACGAAGCGGTGCTCGCTCTCCGGGAAGGGCAACGTGTAAGGGCGTTGCTCCATCAGGCTGGTCGTCATCATCGCCAGCCGAATGACCGGCCGGCCGTCATGCTCGGCAGACAAATCGCCGAAGGTCAGCGGGTCGTCCGTCGTCTTCCGTCCTGCGGCCTCATTGATGAGCCGTGCGAGCCAGTCGGTGAACCCTTCGCGCGACGAATAGGGCTGGCTGATTCCGGGACAAAGGCCAAAGTCGCTGGCGGGGAGTTCGACCTGGGCGGCTTTCAGCAGCCGCCGGACGATCGCGACGACCAGGCCGGTTAGCGCAAGCAACGCGCCGAACGCCATGAAACCGACATCGCCGCCATACCACCAAGCGACGGCGACGCCCGGTGCGAGACCAAACAAGGCGCTCGACCAATATCCGCGAATCGCGGACCAGATTACCGCGACGCGCCGTCTCCACCCCGATTTGAGAGCGGCGATGAATACATTGAACAGCGGCCTTAGCGACGGCACCGGTTGAAACATAGAGAGCAAGCCCGGCCCCACCTCGTTTGGGATCTTGGCCAGCCGGTCAAACCCGGCACCCGGAGTATGACGCCCATACTCCGCCGCGGCCGCCGCCGCAGCAGCAATGGCTCCGGCCGACGTACCCCCGATGTTTGAAAATCGATACTTCTCGGCCAGGGTTGCCAGTGCAAGCGGATAGACCACCCCGCTCGTGATCCCGCCTTTCATCACGATGTCGCAGGTTTTCTCGGGCTTCCCGTATCGCGATGCCTGGTCTGCCATGATCACCTCCACGGAAAAGGCGTATGGTGCTACGCGGCTCGATCAATCTCAAGTAGAATGACGCGCTCCGCGTCGCTGCATCGCGGTCGGCCGCTTGCCCTGGTCGGGGAAGCTTGACGGAAAGCGTTGCGCCGGTATGGCCTTACGCCATCGCCAGCCGCTGCCGCGCGCGCATCAACAGCAGCAGCATGATCGCGACGTTGAGCGCGTTCCACGCCATCCCGTTGGCGAAGGCGGCGGCATAGGAGCCGGTGGCGTCGAAGATAAAGCCCGAGATCCAGCCGCCGAACGACATGCCGAACACCGAAGCGAAGATCACGATGCCGACGCGGGTCGCGGCCTCCGAGGCCGGCATCGCCTCGCGCACGATGATCGCGTAGCTCGGCACGATGCCGCCCTGGAACAGGCCGAACATCGCCGAGATGATGTAGAGCGAGGTCAGGCCGTCGAAGAACAGGTAGAACAGCAGCGCAGTGCCTTGTGCCACCGAGCCGATCAGCAGCGTGCGAATGCCGCCGATCTTGTCGGCGAGAAAACCGCTTCCGATGCGGCTGATGATGCCGAAGCCCAGCATCAGCGACAACATCTCCGCGCCGCGCGCCACGCCATAGCCGAGATCGCCGCAATAGGCGACGATGTGAACCTGCGGCATCGCCATCGCCACGCAGCAGGCGATGCTGGCGAGCCCGAGGATCGCGGTCAGCGCATTGGTGGAAAGCCGCAGATCGACGCGCGGCGGCGGCGCGTTGACGTGATCGCGCCGCGCGCCCGCCCCCATCAGCATGCGCAAGCCGATCAGCGCCAGCGTCATCGCCACCGCGGTGAAAATGCCGACCACGATATGGCTGGTACGCCAGCCCATCCGCTCCATGCCGAAATTCACCAGGGGCGGCCAGATCGTGCCGCCGATGTAGTTGCCGCTGGCGGCGATGGCGACCGCCAGTCCCCGGTAGCGGTCGAACCAGTGCGAAGCCTCCGCCATCAACGGCCCAAAGGTGGCCGACGAGGACAGCCCGATCGCGAAGTGCACCAGGATGAACTGCCAGATCGAGGATGACATGCCGGCGACGACATAGCCGAGCCCCAAAATGCCGATGCCGAGTCCGATCGCGGTGACGATGCCGTAGCGGTCGGTGATCTTGCCGGTCAGCACGCCGCCGGAGCCGAATCCCAGCATCACCATGGTGAAGGCCAGCGAAGCGGTGCCGCGGCTGGCGGCGAACTCGGTCTGCACCGCGGGAAGCGCCACCACCACCGACCACATGCCAACGCTGCCGAGCGAACCGATCAGCACCGCGACGGCAAGCCGCAGCCACGCCCGGCGCGAGTCGGGAATAAACAGGTCGGAATCTCGGGTGAGTTCAGAGGAAATTGCCACGGCACACGCAACTTCGGCGGCAAATTGCGCAAGGTCAAGCCATATTGCCGCGATATTGGGCATGCAGATGTGGTGGGACAGCGCCCCAGCGCTTAAGCTGCATCCCCTTGAGAGAAGGAACATCCGATGAAGAAACGCATGACCACCCTCCTCGCACTTGCCGCCTTGGCGGCATGGCCGCTGGCGGCGAGCAGCCACGATCAGCACGCCCACCACAGCTTTGCGGCGGGCGAGCCCGGCAATCCCAAAAAGCCTGCGCGCACGATTCAAGTTGAAATGAGCGAGATGGCCTATGCGCCTTCGCAAATCCAGGTAAAGCGCGGCGAGCAGATCCGCTTTGTGATCCGCAACGTCGGCAAGGAAGAGCACGAATTCCTGCTCGCCACCACGGACGAGAACCTGAAGCACGCCGAGGAGATGAAGAAAAATCCGCAGATGGAACACGACGAACCGAACGGCGTTAGGCTGGCGCCGGCGAAATCGGCCGAGATCGTCTGGAAATTCACCAAGGCCGGCACGTTCGAATATTCGTGTCTGATCCCCGGACATCGCGACGGCGGCATGATCGGCCAGATCGTGGTAAAGTGAGCGAACGACTGACAGGACCGTAAACGCGAAGCGCGGCCGCCTCGCCGCACCAAACGAGCGCATCCGACAACTCGACATTGCGCCGCAGTCGTAGGATAAGGCAGAGCCAAACAGGGACGGCCTGCGGGCCTGCCCAACGATGGACCCCGCAAAACCCGTCAGCACCATGCGACAAGGCATTGGACAACGCCGGGACCGTCATCCGGCGACGCAGCCGCAATGCAAGCCAACGAACGGGACGTGCAAGTGATCGAACATCGGGGTTTTCTGCTGCTGCTCATGGTCGTCACCGTGGCGTTCGCGTGGGTGCTGTACCCGTTCTACGGCGCCGTTTTGTGGGCGGTCGTCGTGGCGGTGCTGTTCGCGCCGGTGCATCGCAGGCTGCTGCAATCGATGCCGGACAGACCGAGCCTCGCGTCCGCGGTCACCGTCCTGATCATTATCGCCATCGTCATCCTGCCGCTCGCCATCGTCGCGACCTCGCTGGCGCAGGAAGCGTCAGGCCTGTTCGCGAAGATGCAGTCGGGCGAATACAATCCCGGCAGCTACCTGCAGCGGATCCTCGACGCGTTGCCGGCCTGGGCCACCGGATTGATCGCGCGGTTCAATCTGACCGACCTGTCGGCGCTGCGCGAAAAGCTCGCCTCGGGCCTGATGACGGGCGGGCAGATTCTCGCGCCGCAGGCGCTGAGCATCGGGATGAACACGTTCGAGTTCGTGATCCGCCTCGGCATCATGCTGTACTTGCTGTTCTTCCTGTTGCGTGACGGCAAGACGCTGGCGGGAGCGATCAGGGAAGCCATTCCGCTGCGCGGCGAGCAGAAGGCCGCGCTGTTCACCCGGTTCGCCGACGTGGTTCGCGCGACGGTAAAAGGCGGCATCCTCGTCGCGATGGCGCAAGGCATGCTCGGCGGCATCGCGTTCTGGTTCCTCGGCATCCATGCCGCGTTGCTATGGGCGGTGCTGATGGCGTTCCTGTCGCTGATCCCCGCGATCGGCGCCACGCTGGTCTGGCTTCCGGTCGCGATCTACTTCTTGGCCACCGGCGCGATCTGGCAGGGCATCGGCTTGATCGTCTATGGCGTGCTCGTTATCGGGCTGGTGGACAATCTGCTGCGGCCCTTCCTGGTCGGCAAGGGCTCGCGACTGCCGGACTACGTGGTGCTGATCTCCACGCTCGGCGGCATCGAAGTATTCGGCCTCAACGGCTTTGTCATCGGTCCGGTCATCGCCGCGATGTTCATGGTGAGCTGGCAAATTTTCGTAACGTCGCGGCAGGAGCCGGACGTCACCGGCCCGTAGCACATCTAACCCCGTTCAAAAGTCGTCACGCCGAACACCCGATCCAGCCGCAGCGGCGCAATCGCGCCGGTGTACATCCGCGCGGTCTCGAACAGCGCGCCGGCATGCGCGATCGCCGCGTTCGATATCCGCACACCAAGGCTGCTGCCGCTCAGATCCGCGCGCACGGTGTAGAAGCCGAGAAAGGCAAAGCGCGCATCGTAGTTGACGCAGGAGACGGGTCGCGGCCGGCGCGCCGCCAAGTTCGCCGATCAGAAAACCTTAGGGATCGACGGACGCAAAGCGCGAAGCATCCGCGACGCCGGGATTCCAGCCTTCCGCTGCAGCCAGCCGACGGCCAGTGAAATTTCCTCCGGCCGCATCGATCGTATCGTGAAGGTGTTCATGACGACGATCCTCGAATGCATCGCTTCGGCCGCCACCTTGCGAATTGCGATTATGAACAAATCGCGTGAGTGAAATTCGCAACGTGACGATATGCACAGTCCAGAAATGGCACACTTCCTCGCGCAAAATATCATTGCGTGCTGTGCATTGTTTAGCGAAAATTAACCCATGCTGGCTGCGGGGCTGCATAGTTGGAGGCGTCACTCATGTACCGAACATCGCTCACGCTGGCTTGCTGTATCCTGTACTCGGCGGCCGGCGCCGCCAGCGACCTGTCATCCGTTTACGTCGCGCCCGGCGGAATCTATGCGCCAGCCGCGAACGTCTATGTGCGCTCCGGCCAGACTCATCGGCCGCACGCGGAACCCGGCTATGGATATCGTCAGCCAACGTACGGCGTGGATCCTGCCTACCGCGCGCCGGCGGCCGTGTATGGCGACTACGGAGCCGGCTACGCCGCACGGCCTGTCTATGTCAACCGGGCGCCCGCCTATTCCGAGCGTTACTACGCTCAGGAATCCTATTACCCCCGTGAACGCTACGCGCAGGACTATGACTACGAATATGCGCCGCGGCCGCCGCTGCCCGTGCCCTATCGTGCTCGCGCGCGGGCACGCTGCGACGATGGCTATGGCGGGTGGTCCTACTGCGATTGAGGCCGCCGACAGCGGCAGCCCGCCTCCCGTCGGAGGGGTGGAGCGAAAGCGATACCTTCATGCCTCCGCACACGGGATTCGAGAAATGGAGACCCATCATCTATTCCATTCGACAGGATGGTGGGTTTCGCTTTCACGCTACCCAGGGGGAGCGGGGACAAATGGAAGCCATATCATGCGACGTGCTGGTCATCGGCTCCGGGCGCAGCGGGGCTGAAGACAGCGATCACGGCGCATCATTTTGGCGCCGACGTTCTTGTGGTGGAGAACGAACCCACGTTCGGCGGCAGCTATCCCGGCGCCACGCTCGGGCCGAGCCATGACCTTCGGATATATCTGCGGCATGAACTTCGCGAAGCGCCGCAAGGCAGACCGGGCGGCGAATCAGGTCTGCTGCGTCAGTACCAGGCTGCGGTCCCTTTTCGGGACGTCCTGGTCGGCCAGAAGGGCAGTCGCCACGTGCCGGCCTTCTTCCTCAAGGTCGTCATCAGCACCGCCGACAATGCCATGATCAGGATGATCACCATCAAGGCCGTCCGGCCACCGTTCGTGGATGACGACTGCGCCGCCGGCGCCGGCACGGCGCGTTGTTGCTGCAATTCTTGATCAGGCCAGCGATCCATGATCGTCAGGACCGGCTCAGCCAGCATCGCGGTCTTGTTGCTTCCCCACGCACGCAGATCATCCGCGGTCAAGGTGCCGTTGGACGCCGGCGCACGCCCGGCGATTTCAGGCTTTGCCTTCGGCTGCGTATCGGAATTTTCTGAAATGGATGCCTGCGCATCCAGCGGATTGAACTTGCTCGCGGGGCTCGATTCCGACTCGCGGCGGGGGCTCTTCTGGGCGGTTTGAGCCGCCGGCCAATGCAGCAATGATTTTGAGAATCCCGGCCTGCCCTCGTACCAGCACTTTCGGCCGTCGATCAGGCGATAGGACCAATGGGATTGCGCATTCGATGGCCGCTCAGTGAAGCATTGCTTCGCCTCCGCCGGAGCCGCGGCGCAGGACAACGCAATTGCTAGAACACAAACGACGTCAGCCCCCGCCAGGATCGGCCGAAATCTTTTCACAGAAGCACCCTACGCAAAACTAAAGGGAACAAAAAAACTACGTAACTTCATGAGCTTAGAGTTTAAAATGGGTCGAAACTAGGGCAATTGTCCACAGCTTGTTCACAAGGTTATTGGCAGCGATGAGCGGAACGCCAATGGAACTTTACCGATGGGGGCGTGCCGCCCGGACTGACGCCAAAACCGGCCGCTAGCACGTCGATATGCGGCTTATTTGCCCCAAACCACCCCCGTTAACCCTTTGCTAACCATACACCCGGCAAGAATTGCCGGGTGAAGTCGAGTGTCGTCGGCCGCGTTAGAACGGGAGGAACCCCGTGGACGCAAGTGCGGTGCCTCACTTTCGGACCGGTGGCCCTTCGGCCGCCGCGCAGACGTTTGGCGCCCGCGGGCGTCGATCGCGGGGGGAAGCGGCTACCATGGTCGATGTCACGGCGGGTCAAGGCGGCGCAGGCGCCGGCAACAAGTTTCCGAGCCTCAGCGAAATCGGCGATATCTTAAAGCGCGGCGATCTGTTCCTCGCCTTCGGCGTCCTCACCATCCTGGTGGTGCTGATCCTGCCGCTGCCCGCAATCGTGCTCGACCTGTTTCTGGCGATCTCGATCACGGTCTCGATCCTGATCCTGATGACGTCACTGTTCATCCAGGCGCCGCTCGAATTCTCGGCGTTTCCGACCGTGCTGCTGATCTCGACCATGCTGCGGCTGTCGCTGAACATGGCCTCGACCCGGCTGATCCTGTCGCACGGCCATGAGGGCACGGCCGCCGCCGGCCACGTCATCGAGGCTTTCGGCAACTTCGTGATGTCCGGCAATTTTGTCATCGGCATCATCGTTTTCGCGATCCTGGTGATCGTGAACTTCGTCGTCATCACCAAGGGTTCGGGCCGCATCGCCGAAGTCGCCGCCCGCTTCCAGCTGGACTCGATGCCCGGCAAGCAGATGGCGATCGACGCCGATCTCTCCGCCGGCCTGATCGACGAAAAGACCGCAAAGGCGCGCCGCAAGGAACTGGAAGACGAAAGCGGCTTCTTCGGCGCCATGGACGGCGCCTCGAAATTCGTCCGCGGCGACGCCATCGCGGGCCTTTTGATCGTTTTCATCAACGTCATCGGCGGCATCATCATCGGCGTTGCCCAGCAAGGCATGAGCTTTGCCGACGCCGCCCGCAGCTACACCATCCTGACGGTCGGCGACGGCCTGGTCACCCAGGTGCCGGCGCTGATCGTCTCCACCGCGGCGGGCCTGCTGGTGTCGAAGGCCGGCATTACCGGTTCGGCCGACAAGGCGATGATGAAGCAGTTGTCGGGTTATCCGCAGGCGCTCGGCATGTCGGCCGGCGTCATGCTGGTGCTGGCGCTGCTGCCGGGTATTCCGATGCTTCCCTTCCTGGCGCTAGGCGGCGGCGCCGCTGCGCTGGCCTTCAAGGCGCGCAACCACAACCGCGTCACCAAGGCGGCGGAAGCTGCCGAAGCCGCCGCGCCGGACGTTGCCGCGGCCGCCGCCGCCGCAGCGGCCGAAGAGCCGATCGCCGCCGCGCTGAAAATCGACGACCTCAAGATCGAACTTGGCTATGCGCTGCTGCCGCTGGTCAACGGCCCGGACGGCACCGACCGCCTGACCGAGCAGATCAAGGCGCTGCGCCGCTCGCTCGCGATCGAAATGGGCTTTGTGATGCCGGCCGTGCGTATCCTCGACAACGTCCAGCTCGAGGCCAACACTTACGTCATCAAGATCAAGGAAGTGGACGCCGGCTCGGGCAAGATCTGGCCGAACCAGTTCATGGTCATGGACCCCGCCGGCAACCAGGTCGGCGTGCCCGGCATCCATACCATCGAGCCGACGTTCGGCCTCCCTGCGACCTGGGTCGACGCCGCGCTGAAGGAAGAGGCGTCGCTGAAGGGCTACACGGTGGTGGATGCCGCGACCGTGCTGTCGACGCATCTGACCGAGTTGCTCAAGAACAACATGAGCGACCTGCTGTCCTATGGCGAGGTACAGAAGCTCCTGAAGGACCTGCCGAAGGAACAGGGCGAACTGGTCAAGGACATCGTGCCGAGTTCGGTTACGGTCTCCGGCATCCAGCGCGTGCTGCAGTTGCTGCTGGCCGAGCGGATCTCGATCCGGGATCTCTCCACCATTCTCGAAGGCATCGCCGACGCGCTCGCCTTCTCACGCCACCCTGCCACCATGGTCGAGCACGTCCGCGCCCGGCTGGCGCGGCAGATCTGCGCGCAGAACACCACCTACAACGGCTATCTGCCGCTGATCGCGTTGTCGGCGCGCTGGGAGCAGGCGTTTGCCGAATCGATCATCGGTACCGGCGAGGACCGCAGCCTCGCCATGCAGCCTTCAAAGCTTTCGGAGTTCATGACCTCGGTGCGCAATGCCTTCGAACAGGCCGCCCGCGAGGGCGAAGCGCCGGTGCTGGTCACCTCTGCCGCGATCCGCCCGTTCGTCCGCTCGCTCGTCGAACGATTCCGTTCCCAGACCACCGTTCTGTCGCAGGCCGAAATCCATCCCCGCGCGCGGCTGAAGACGGTCGGCAGCGTCTAGGCCCGGGCGCCGCCCCGCCGGCAAATCAGCGACGAGACGCCGCAGCCTTTTCGCCACAGGCAACCGATTTGTTAACATCGCATCAATTGGGTGCGGCTTCCGGACCGCGCGCTCAAAGACAAATTAACGCACTGTAATATCTTACGAATTATCCATTTTTCGGGATAGATCGAGCCCTTCTGCTCGCGGCCGTTCAAGTCTTTTCACCGCCTTGTGATCGCCTATTGGGAACGAAAGCCGGGAATCCCACGTTTCCTGACGCGAGACATTGAACCAGCCTGCAAACGACATTCACTAATTTGCAGGGCGGAAGGCGGCAGGAGGCTTCCATGAACCATTCGATCTACAGCGCAGATCGCACCACCCATCTCAAGATCGTCGTGGTGGCGTTGGTGGCGGCTATCGTGGTCGCCGGCTTCGGCATCTCCGCGCGCACCAGCTCGGATGACGGTTTGATGCAGACCGCCAGCACGCCTGTCGTGAAGGCCGGTAAGCCGGTCGTGATTACCAGTTCAGGCAATTCTGTCGTACGCTAAAGAAGAATTTACGGAATTCACGCGGCCCCTTTAAAGCCCCCCAAAGTCGCCACGTGGATATTTAAGACCCCAACTACCCCCAAGTTGACTACGGAAACGCCCGCTCCCCACGGGCGTTTTCTTTTTGGGGGTGTCGCCCGCTGCGCGGGCTAGACAGCTTTCGTCAGCGCACCGTCGATAATCAGATTGGTTCCCGAGATACGGCTGGCCACTGGACTGGTCAGGAAAACCACGCCCGCAGCAACCTCTTCCGCCGTTCCCATTCGCGCCGTCGGGTTCAGCGACATCGCCGTCTTGAACAGCTCGGGCATGTTGCGCTCGATATTCTGCCAGATGCCACCGTCGAAATAGGTATTTCCGGGAGACACCGTGTTGACGCGAATGCCCTTGCCGATGAGCTGATGGCTCAATCCCTTGCTGTAGTGAATCAACGCCGCCTTGAAGGCGCCGTACGACCCCGCTGCAAAGTCGATTTCAAAGCCCGAAACACTGGAAATGATGACGACCGAACCGGACTTCGAGCGCTCGATGTACGGAAGCGCTGCGGCAACCGAGTTGACCGTGTGCATCATGTCGACGCGAAATGACTTTTCCCAGGTCTCCGCACTGTCGCCGACCGCCAATGCGCTGACATTGCAGACCAGCGCGTCGATCCCGCCGAGTTGCCCGGCAGCGTCGTCAACCCACGCTTTCAGCGCTGCCGGATCCGCGACATCGACCGCACTTCCCCAGGCCTTGACGCCCTTTTCCGCCAGCGACGCCACGACCGCGGCGACCTCATCGGCATTCCGCGCACAGATGGCGACGTTGGCGCCTTCCTGCGCAAACAGGGAAGCAACCGCCAGTCCGATCCCCTTGCTTCCGCCGGTGACAAGAATGTTCTTTCCCTTCAGCCCGAGATCCATGTCTTACTCCCCTCGTTGGTCGACGCGCAGTTATCACAAGCGAAACCGTCAGCCGAAATACTTCGCAATGACGCTCTTGTTGACCTTGCAGATGTAGGTGTACTTCGGATTGACCACCTGGGTGCATCTCGCCTCCGCAATCTGCCCCAGCAGCATGTAGCCTTCCGATGCCGGTATTTTGTATTCTTCCTCAAGCCAGTAGATCATCTCCTCGAAGGCCAGCCGCATCGCGTCTTCCAGGGGCTTGGCGCAACCCAGCGTGCAGATATGCGTCGGCGTTTCGATGCGCGGATGATTCAGCCGCGACGGCGCCTTCTGCAAGGAGACCTTGACGGTGAGCGTTGCCGCGATCTCGATCGCGCCCATGCCATTGGCCTCTCCGTCCCCCTGGATCGCATGGCAATCGCCGAGAAACAGATGGGCGCCCTCCGCGTTGACGCGCAGCATCACGGTGTTTCCGGTGGTGATCTCCTGAACATCGAGATTGCCGCCGTGCGTGCCGTTGTCGACGGTCAGAACCGCGCCATGAACCGGCGCAACGCCGATGACGCCGATCATCGGCTTCACGGGCAGCTTGACATGCTCGTTCCAGTGAACGAGATCGTCCTTGACCTCGACGACACGGGTCTGGATGCCGAATTCCTTGCGCCGCACCCAATCCGGAAACATGCCGATACCCGGCCAGAGTGCCGTGAAGCCAAGATTGTCGAGCTCCATTTTGAGGATCTCGACCTTGAGCATGTCGCCGGCCTTTGCACCGCGGACTTCGATCGGTCCCGTTGCCCCGTTGACGAAGGGCATGGTGACGTCCGCTTCCGTCAACTGCTGGCCGAGATGACGGATCGTACCGTCGTTGGCGTTGATCGCGCATTCGACGACGAATGTCTCGCCAGGCTCGACGCTCGCCACGAACTTGTCGTTCCCGGAGAGCGCGTACTTGATGTTTCCGGCCTTGCTGACACGCTTCGACATGTTCATCCTCTCCTGCTTGAATACTGATGCGGCTCTATTTCTTTGATGTGAGCATGAACTTTTCGGAGAAACCGGTACCCACTTTTCCGGATCATGCTCTACCGAATCCGGCGCCAGGGCATCAAAAGGCGCTCGATCCGTCCGACGAGGAACGTCAACAGCAACGCCAGCGCGATGGTCGCGACCAGCGCTGCGAACACCTTCGGAATGACGTAAAGCGAGCCGGCCTTGAAGATGGCGTGCCCCAACCCCTCGGAGGACGACATGAATTCGCCGACGATCGCCCCGATCAGCGCAAAGCCGACCGTCAACTTCAGTCCGGCGAAGATGTCGGTGAGCGATGCCGGCACGACGAGCTTTCGAAAAATCTGAAACTTGGACGCGCCCAGCGTCCTCATGAGGTTGATCTGGTCGGGGTCCACGCCGGTCGCGCCCTTGTAGGACGTCACCAGCGCGACGATGATCACCGACAACGTTGACATCGCGACTTTGGAGATGAGCCCGGTCCCGAACCAGATGATGATGATGGGCGCGAGCGCGATGATCGGAATCGATCCGAGCGCGATGACGAACGGTTCGACGACACGTGACACGAAGCGGGAATACCAGAGCAGCAACCCGATCAACGTGCCAAAAAAATTCCCGATGGCAAATCCAAGCAGCGTCTCGAGCCCGGTGACATAGGTATCGCGCCACAGGCTCCCGTCGCGAGACATCTGGGCGAGAAAGCCCAGGATCGCCGACGGCGATCCGAACATGAAGGCGGCCTGCTTGTCGGTGGCCGTGGCGCGTTCCCAGAAGCCGAGCAGCAAGGCCAGCAGCACGACCTGCGTCGCCAGGATCAGCAATGTCGCACGCAGCTTCGTCCATCGGGAACTGCCCCGTGGCTTTTCCGGATTGGCGCCAGCCCGAATGTCCGGCCTGATCTCGTCCCTCGTGTCCGCCTTCATTGCAGCACGACATCGAGATCGGCCCATATCTGCCGAACGTAACTGCTGAAATTATCGCTATCGCGTGCCGCCATCATGTCGGTTCGGTCGCCGCCGAGATCGATGTCGTAGACAGCCTTGACCCGGGTCGGGCGCTTCGAAAGAACGATGACGCGGTCGGCCAGCGATACGGCTTCCTCGATATCGTGCGTGATCAGCAGCAGCGACCGGCCACCTTCGCGCACCAGCTTTGCCGTATCGCCTTCGATCAGCAACTTGTTCTGGAAATCCAGCGACGCGAACGGCTCGTCGAACAGCAGAACAGCGGGCTCATTCACCAGCGTGCGCGCCAGCGCCACGCGCTGACGCATGCCGCCGGACAGCGTGGAAGGATAATGATCCGCAAAACCATGAAGCCCCAGTCGATCCAGCATCGCCCGGCTGCGATCGTGCGCTTCGCTGGCGGCGACACCGCGTATTTCCAGGCCCAGCATGACGTTGTCGAGCGCGGTACGCCACGGCAGCAGCAGGTCCTTCTGCAGCATGTAGCCGACGTTCTGCGGCTGACCGGACAGCTCGCGGCCGTACCATCTGATACGACCGGCATCCGGCGCGATCAATCCGCACAGCGTGTTCAGCAGCGTGGTTTTTCCGCAACCCGACGGACCGACGATGCTGACGATCTCGCCCTTGTCCAGCGACAGGCTGAGATCGCCGATGACAGGCACGATCTTGCCATCGACGTCATAGCTCTTGGACACCCGGTCGACGACCAGCGGAAAGACCTCGGACGGTCTCGCCCCGGTGCCAACAACCGTCGAGGCGGCATCACGGCTTGCCTCCGACATCATTTCAGGCTGGCGACCGCCTTGTCGGCAAACGAGTTATCGATGATCTGATCGAACGGAACCGATCCCTTCGCATTGCCCAGATAGACCTGCATCTCCATCAGATTCTTCCATTGATCCTGCTTGGTCACGACGGACTGGGCCGGGATCAGGTATTTCAGTTGGGCATCGATCGCCTTGTCGACGACATCGCCCGGCAAATCCGGAAACTCCTTGCGGGCGACTTCCTTGGCGAACGCCGGATCCGCGTAGGTCTTGCGGGACGCCTCTTCAAACGAGGTCACCAGCGCCTGCACCATGTCAGGGCTCTTCTGGATCGTGCTCGGGAGCACCATGATGCCGGTGTTGCAGAACGGCCCGATATAGGTCGAAAAATCGAAAACCACCTTGGCGCCCTGCGCTTCGGCCGCCGCGACGCTGGGCTGGTAGGCGATGGCAATGTCCGCCTGCCCGGCCAGCATGGCGGCGATTTCGGTTCCGGGATTGACCGGAATGATCGTCGCATCGACGCCGACCTTGAGCCCGGCCTTCTCCAGCAGCCGCTTGGCAACGCTATAATTCGTGTTCGGCTCGGGCGAGGTAACGATCTTCAGCCCTTTGAACTCCTTGGGATCCGTGATCGGCTTCAGTGTTTTCGACACGCCGAAATAATGCGCCCGCTGCACGACGGTCCCGACGACGACGCCCGGCCCACCGTTCTCGCGCGAAATCTGCGCCATGGTGGCATCGCCGATCGCGAAATCCGCCGATCCACCGAGTACAGCGGCGAATGTCTGCGTGTCGCCGCCGGCGGCGCTCACTTTCATGTTGAGGCCGTTCTTCTCGAATATCTTGGCATGCATGCCGACATACAGGTTGATGTAGCCGAGGTTATGAACGGCTTCGCTGAACCGAACATCCTTCAAACCTGCAGCGGCCGCTGTCCTGGACGCAGCGAGCGGTCCCAGCGCAACACCCGCTGCGATCGTCGCGGACGCGGAAAGGAAATGACGGCGGCTGACGCGGGAGCCGATGTCGACAAAGTGGCGGACGTGATCTGTCATGCTCCGGTTCCTCACTGAATGAATGGACGGCGACGCGTAAAGCTAGGCGGCCCGGCCAACAATCGGCAAGAAACAATAGCGATCAGCGGATGTTCGCGTTCGGTGCACCGTGTTCAATTGCGTCACAGCTGCGACGCATAGATCCATCGCCCTGCATCGTTGTTGAGAATTAGGTGCCCGCTTTAAAGGCGAAGTGAGCAAACCGGCATCATCTGCAAAAGCATAATGTCATTTTTGACGTTATGCTGCCCAAACAAAAAGCGATCAAAGAGTGACGCAGCGATCAGGGATTGACGCGCACGGACGCAAACCGCCCGGTCACGGCGCCGCCGCACTTCTCGGCGGCAATCCCGATCGCACGCCGCCGCTCACGTTCCTTGTCGTGAACGGGAGCCGCCTTTCGGGCCTCCTGCTCCTGCCGAAGCCGCTCCGTGAGATTTCGCACCAATCCCCGCAGCCGGGCGTTTTCGAACTCCAGTTCCTTTATCTTCGGCACATCCGCGGTACTCAGTCCTCCGAAGCTCCGCTTCCATCGGTAAAATGTGCGCAGCGATACGCCAGCGGTGTCGCAGATTTCCGCAATCGGCACGCCAGCGCTGGCCTCATAAAGCAGATGAAGAATTTCGCTTTCAGTGAAACGAGAACGTCTCATCCAAGCCTCCTGAACGGATTTCGCGACGTGAAGCCAGCCTGCCAAACTTCAAATCTGAGCGCGAGCGAATTCAGCGCAATTGAGGCCCACAAGAACGATTGTTGACGCCGCAATCCGTCCGCATCTTCCCTTGCCGTCGCCCGCGACCTCTGGTCTGCTCTGGCCCGCCGGGTTGGAGTGCTGCATGGCCAGACGACACGAAATCTCTTCCGCCCCCGAAAACATGGTTTGGGGATATCTTGACAGCGCGACCCCGCCTATCCTGACCGTAAATTCCGGCGACACCGTCACGCTACACAGTTTTCCCGCCGGCGGAAGAGAAACCCTTCCCGAGGACCTGAGCCGTGTGCCCGCCGATTATCTGAAAGCGCTGGAAACGCTCCCTCCCGGACCCGGTCCCCACTTCATCACCGGCCCGGTTTACGTCAAAGGCGCGCAGATCGGCGATGCACTTCAGATCGACATTCTCGATGTGAAGGTTCGGCAGGATTGGGGATTCGTTTCCATACTCCCTCTGCTCGGGACACTTCCGGACGAGTTTACCGACTATGAGACCATTCATCCCGCAATCGACCGCTCACGCAATGTTTGCACGATGCCATGGGGGACCGAAATTCCGCTCGATCCGTTCTTTGGAATTGTAGCGACCGCGCCGCCGCCCGCCTGGGGCCGATGCGGCTCGCCGGTACCGCGGGCGTTCGGCGGCAACATGGACAACAAGGAACTGCGCGCCGGCTCAACGTTATATCTGCCCGTCTTCAACGAGGGCGCGCTGTTCTTCGCAGGCGACGGCCACGCCGTTCAGGGCGACGGTGAAGTCTGCATCACCGCGCTCGAGACCGGCGTCACGGGTACGTTTCGCCTGACGGTTCGCAAGGACATGGATATCAAGTGGCCGTTTGCCGAAAGCGCAACGCATCTGATGTCGATCGGCCTGGACGAGGATCTCGATGATGCCGCCAAACAGGCCGTGCGCGAAATGGTGAAGCATGTCTGCGCGCGAACCAATCTGACACGCAATGAGGCCTATATGCTCTGCTCGCTCGCGGGCAATTTGCGCGTGACCCAATTGGTTGACGGCAACAAGGGCATTCACATGCTGTTGGCAAAATCTCATTTGTGAGAACGGACGCCGCGTCACATCGAGAAGGCGTTTAACGAGATATTGGCGCCCGATTCTGAGTCAGCGCGGAACACAAACGCCCTGGAAGCGGTGGCCAGCCTGGATCAGCGCGCCGGCACCGTCTCGATCAGCTTGCCGGTATAGACCGGCGCCGAGGTGGGCTGACCGGTCGGCGATCCGCCGGCAGGCTCCACGGTCACCGCGTAGGTCGCGGTGTTGATCGTGCCGGCGTCGAAACCGGCGAGCACCGGGCGCGCGGTGAAATCGCTGCCGCCGATCACGCCGAGCGAGCGCGGCTGCGGCAGGCGGTCGGAGATCAGCCACAGTTCAAAACTCTTGCCGCGCTCGGCATCGGCACCGACCTTGCGAACGGTGAAATTCTTGGTGGCGGCATCGACGGTCAGGATGAAAGCGGGTGCACCGGGGCTTCCCTGCAGCAGCGCGACATATTGCGCCGACGGTACCGGCGATGGCGCGGGAACCCTGACCTCGACCGTCTGGATACGCGGCTTCGGCCGCAGGGCTTCCGGCAACGCTTCCGGCCGATAGACCTGCACCGCCAGCATTCCGACCAGAGCCGCGGCAAGCGCGGTGGCGACCGTCGCGATGCTGCGCAAACGGCGCACCCGACCGGTCAGCTGGATGATGTTAAAATTGTCGTTCGCAGTGTCCACGGTCACCGGGGACGCTGCCGCGGGCTGCGCCGCGGGTTCTGCCGTCACGGGCTCGACCACGGGTTCGGCCGGCGGCGCTTTGGGCAACACCAATGGCACCTGCTGTCCGGCGGATTGCCCGATCGCGGCCTTGATGTTTTCCCACACGACCGGCCGCGGCTCGATCGAGCCGACCATCTGGTTCAAGGCACCGAGCCGGTATTCCCAGGCCTGCACGATCGCAGCGAATTCGGTATCGACGGCCATCATGGTTTCGACCTGTGTGCGCTCATCGGCATCGAGGGTACCGAGCGCATATTCCGCGGCGAGCGCGATATGGTCTTCGCTATGGGCCATCGTTCAAGATCCGGGCATCAAAGCCCGAGACACTCCCTGATTTCCATCATGCTGCGGCGCAGCCATGTCTTCACCGTGTTCACCGGCGTCTCGAACTTGGCGGCAAGCTGCTCGCGGCTCCAGCCGTTGTAGTAGGCCAGGAGCACCAGCTTCTGCCGATCCGGTTCGAGCCGGCCGACGCATTCCAGCAACCGCTTCAACTCTTCCGTCATCTCGCGCCGTGCCAGCGGATCGGGTGAATCGGCCGCGACTTCCATTGCGGACGGCTCCTCCTCGATCGAGACTTCGCTCTTCTTGCGCACGACATCGATCGCCCGGTTGCGCGCGATCGATGCCATCCATGTGATCGGTGAAGCAAGCGCCGGATTGAACTGTCCGGCGCTGTTCCAGATCTTGACGTAAGCCTCCTGAATGACCTCCTCCGCGAGGTCCTGACGGCGCAAGATACGGAGAACGACGCCGAAGAGTTTCGCGCGCGTGGCAGCGTAAAGCCGCTCGAAAGCGGCCTCGTCCCCCTTCGCAACCGCGGCAATCAGCCAGACCAGCTCCGCTGGCGTCAGCATTCAGAGTCCCTCAAATCGCGATCCTCCATCGCGTGCTTACGCCGGAGCAATCGGGAAGTTTCGTAGCATACCCTGCGTCAAAGGGGCCACCAAGTCGCCGGTTCCAGACGACCCGGAAAGGAAAAAAATCCCGAACCTTGCGGCCCGGGATTTCGATTATTGCGACCGATGGATGCTTGAGGTCTCAGGCAACGCCGAGACGGGCGCGCATCAGGCCGATTGAATCCATGTCCGCCTGTTCGCGGGCGCTTTCCTCGGCGCGTTCGCGCGCCTGGTCGCGTTCGTCGAGCAATTCCACCTTCTTCAGCTCCTCGAACGCTTCGCCCAACAGGCCCTTGGCGTCTTCGAGCTGGATACGCAGTTCGTCCGCGGAACGGGTCAGGTTTTCGCGGCGCTGGATTGCGGCCTTGGCGTAGGTCGGGTAGGCGAAATGGGAGGGATCGTTGATCCCGGCCCTGTCCTGCTCGGTCTGGATTTCGCGCTCGAGATCGACCGACATGCGCTGGAAGTCGGCGATCATGCCTTCGATCTGGGTAACCCTGCGGCGCTTCTCGTCGACCTGAAATTTCTTCAGGCGGATCAGCGTTTCTCGTGACTTCATCGACTCATACTCCCCAGAAGTCCCAATCTGAACGCGGGACAGTACCGGCTCCCCGGGGGGACCCCGCCGGCATCATTAATCATGTGCCGAGGATGATGGCCTGACAAAGTTAGCGTTCCGTTTCCAAATTACCGAGGATATGGGCCAACTGGCCGTAACCGTCATTCAGGGTCGATTTTTCATCCTTGGCCTGGCGCAGGAAGGCCTCCAGCGGCTCGTGCAGCCGGATCGCTTCGTCGACCTCCGGGCTCGACCCCGCCCGATAGGCGCCGAGCCGGATCAGTTCCTCCATGTCGGCGTAGGTCGCCATCACTTGGCGGCCCCGCATGATCACGGGCAAGAATTGAGGATTGGCCGCCCGCGGCATGGTGCGGGAGACCGATTTGAGGATGTTGATGGCAGGGAAACGGCCGCGCTCTGCGATCGAGCGCTGCATCACGACGTGGCCGTCGAGGATGCCGCGCACCGCATCCGCAATCGGCTCGTTGTGGTCGTCGCCATCGACCAGCACCGTGAAAATCCCGGTGATGGTGCCCACCCCGGTGCCCGGCCCGGCCCGCTCCAGCAGTTTCGGCAATTCGGTGAAGACGGTCGGCGTATACCCCTTGGCTGTCGGCGGCTCGCCCGCCGACAGCCCGATCTCGCGCTGCGCCATCGCAAAGCGCGTGACCGAATCCATCAGGCACAGCACGTCCTTGTCCTCGTCGCGGAAATACTCTGATATCGCCAGCGTCAGGTAGGCCGCCTGCCGCCGCATCAGGGCGGGCTCATCCGAGGTCGCCACCACCACCACGGAACGCGCCAGACCTTCGTCGCCGAGATCCTCCTGGAGGAATTCCTGCACCTCGCGGCCGCGTTCGCCGATCAGGCCGATGACGGTGATGTCGGCATCGACGTTGCGCGCCAGCATCGACAGCAGCACCGATTTACCGACGCCGGAACCGGCGAAGATGCCGAGCCGCTGGCCGCGGCAGCAGGTCAGGAACGTGTTGAGCGCGCGGACGCCGAGATCGAGCGGAGCGCCGACGCGCTTGCGCGAATGCGCCGGCGGCGGCGAGGCCCGGTAGGGCATCGGCGATGGCCCCTGCGCCAGCGGCCCCTTGCCGTCGATCGGCTCCCCCATCGCGTTGATGACACGGCCGAGCCAGGCCGGCGACGGCCGCACCTGGCTGGCCGCGGTGGCGATGACCGCGCGGCAGCCGCGCCTGACACCGTCCAGCCCGCCGAACGGCATTACGACAGCATTGCTGCCGGAAAAACCGATCACCTCGGCCGGAATGAATCGATTGCCCCCGGTATCGATCACGATGCGGGCCCCGACCGACATCGCATGAATCGGCCCCGCGATCTCAACCATCAACCCGCGTACGCCCACAACACGGCCATATATATTGACGCCGTCGATGTCGCCGATCTGCTCCGCCAGGGCCTTCATTGCGAAAACCTTAAGTTTCCACGCATTAGCCGCCGCCGCTTAACCTCGTGTTTACCCGCATCATTAATCATTGCGTCACTGTCTTTGGTGACTGAGAGCGCGCGCCCGTCAGAAGAAGGGTGAACGCTGGAGTCGGTTAGGCCCGGCTCTTAATCTGGAGCATGAGTAGGCACGGTCGAGAAAAGCTGCTTCTGAGCAACATCTTAGGGCGATTCGTTAGAAATTGCACTTAAAGAGCTTGCGATCGGGAATCAGGATTTGTTAACCATGTGTCTGTCAGGATCCGAATCAGTTGTTAAAGGCGTTTTGAGTGCCGCAGGTGCGGCCGACCTGACGCCCGAGCGGCGGACTATAGGGGACTGGCATGCGCGTTTTGCTGATTGAAGATGACAGCGCAGTCGCGCAGTCGATCGAGTTGATGCTTAAATCCGAGAGTTTCAACGTCTATACGACGGACCTCGGGGAAGAGGGCGTCGACCTCGGTAAGCTCTATGATTACGATATTATCCTTCTCGACCTTAACCTGCCCGACATGTCCGGTTACGACGTGCTCAAGCAGCTCCGGGTTTCCAAGATCAAGACCCCGATCCTGATCCTCTCCGGCCTCGCCGGCATCGAGGACAAGGTCAAGGGCCTCGGCGTCGGCGCCGATGACTACATGACCAAGCCTTTCCACAAGGACGAACTGGTTGCCCGCATCCACGCGATCGTGCGCCGTTCCAAGGGTCATGCCCAGTCGGTCATCCAGACTGGCGACCTCGTCGTCAACCTCGACACCAAGACGGTCGAAGTCGGCGGCCAGCGGGTACATCTGACCGGCAAGGAATACCAGATGCTGGAGCTGCTCTCGCTCCGCAAGGGCACGACCTTGACCAAGGAAATGTTCCTCAACCATCTCTATGGCGGCATGGACGAGCCCGAGCTGAAGATCATCGACGTCTTCATCTGCAAGCTGCGCAAGAAGCTGGCGAACGCCTCCGAAGGCCGCAACTTCATCGAAACCGTGTGGGGCCGCGGCTATGTGCTGCGCGAGCCACATGAGCACGAAGAGCGCATTCCCGCCTGACACCAGGGTTTTACGGCGAGCCGAAAGGCTCCTCCTCCCGACTGGACCCCGCCGCAAATGGCGGGGTTTTTGTTTGGGCTACCCTGATCCACGATAAATTCGCGTCCCCCCGGACTGAAACCCGCCCCGCGGGGTTCCGTAGCTGACCGGATTGTCTGTAAACGAGGGGGAAGTCATGAGAAATGTCAGCATGGTTGCCGCTGTTGCGCTCGGATCGGCAACGGGCGCGCTGATCGGCTATTCGGCGCTCGCCGGCGGCGACAAGGTCGCCTTCCCGGAAGGTTTCGAGAAGGGCGCGCTGTACGCCACGGTCGACCGCTACGACAACAAGCAGTATCGCGAGCTCTACGCGACGCCGGCGGCGATCGACGCGGTGCGCAAGGGTCAACCGATCCCAAGCGGAACGGTGCTGACGCTGGTGCAATACAAGGCGCAACTCGATGCTGCCGGCGAGCCGCTCAAGGACGGCAACGGCCGCTTTCAGAAGGGTGACCTCGTCGCCTACACCGTGATGGAAAAGCGCGAGGGCTGGGGCACCGAGTACAAGGACGATATTCGGAACGGCGAGTGGGAATACCAGGCGTTCGGCCCGGACAAGAAGGTCAACGACAAGGCCAACCTGACCGCCTGCTTCACCTGCCACAAGCCCCATGCCGGGCAGGATTTTGTAATTTCGCTGGCGGGCCTGAAAGGCACGTCCGAGGGCGCCATGGCGAAGCCGGCACCCGGCCCCGGCGTGGTTTCGATTTCCGACTTCAAGTTCGGCCTCGAGACCGTCGTCGTCAGCAAGGGCCAGACTATCACCTGGCACAACACCGATTCCTCGCCGCATCAGGTGACGATCACGGGCGCCAAGGCACAGCGCTCCTCGATCGCGCTGAAGGGCCAGACCACGAAGCTCACCCTCGCCGATGCCGGGATCTACGATTACATCTGCGGCCTGCACCCGGCGATGAAGGGCAAGATCGAGGTCAAGGAATAGAAGACCGCGTCAGGTGACCATTTAAGATTGCGAACCCCGCCCGAAATGGCGGGGTTTTTGTCTGGGATTGAACCGCCCGCGCCTATCCGCCGACTGATCAATCGTGCGAACCTCATCGGATCGCATGAGTTGGGGCGTCGTCCATGATCCTGCAATCGCTCGCCGGGCTGCCGGCGTTCCTGGTCTATTTCTGCACGGCAATTGTCGCCGTGGTGGCCTATCTCTTCGTCTATACCCGCGTCACCGCGCATAATGAATTCGACCTGATCCGCGCCAACGAGCCGGCGGCGGCCATCGCTCTCGGCCTGAGCCTGCTCGGCTTCGTGCTGCCGCTGGTCTCGGCCATCGCCCATTCCGCCAATGTCTGGGATTGCCTGATCTGGGCCGCCATCGCGCTGATCGTACAGATCATCGTCTACTTCCTGGTCCGGGTGCCGGTGCCGAAACTGTCGGAGCGGATTGCCGCCGGCGAACTGGCCGCCGCGATCTGGCTCGGGCTCTCATCGCTCGCCGCCGGCGCCCTCAACGCCGCCAGCATGATCTACTGACCATGGCCGACAAATCCAACAACGAGTTCGGCAAGCGCAAGCCGGTGTCGGGACCCGCATCGCCGCGCCCTGCCCCGCCGCCGGCCAAGCGCTCGGGCCACGTCGCGCTGCTGCTGATGGGGACGGTTGCGGTCGGCAGCACCGCCTACGTGCTGATGCCGAGCCGCAGTTGCGAACCGTCGCCGAATCCGGGCGCACCGTCGTACCAGCAAACCAGCACCGAGTGCTCCTCGCGCAGTTCGTCCTCGAGCAGCCACAGCAGCGGCTCTGGCGGCAGTTCGTCGCGCAGCAGCTACTACTCGAGCGATTCGTCCTCGGGCCACTCATCCTCGGGTACTTCCGATTCCGCCTCGCACAGCGCGCAGCGCGGCGGATTCGGTTCGTTCGGGCACGCGGTCGGCTTTTCCGGCGGCTGATTCATGCAGCGCATTCCCTGCCCCGAACGCGATGACTGGCGCGCTACCGCCGAAAGCATGGGCTTCAGTTTTCACACCATCGGTGGCGAGCGCTATTGGGACGAGCAGGCCTACTATGCCTTCACGCTCAACGAGATCGAACGGCGATTCGAGACGCCCACCGCCGAGATCGAAGCGATGTGCCTCGAACTGGTCGGCCGGGCGGTCCGCGACGAAAAATATCTGCGCCGGCTGAAGATACCCGAACAATTCTGGCCGCTGATATCAGAGAGCTGGCGCCGCCGCGATCCCAGTCTCTACGGCCGGCTCGACCTGAGCTACGACGGCTGGAGCCCGGCAAAGCTCCTTGAATACAACGCCGACACGCCGACCTCGCTGTTCGAAGCGGCGGTGTTCCAGTGGACCTGGCTCGAACAGGCGATGGAGCGCGCGATCGTCCCCAAGCGCGGCGATCAGTTCAATTCAATCCATGAACGGCTGATCGAGGCCTGGAAGAAACTTGGCCGCGGCAAGCACCTTCATCTCACGGGGATGACCGACAATGTCGAGGATGGCGGCACGCTCGCCTATCTGCAGGACACGGCGAGCCAGGCTGGACTGCAGACCACGCTGATGCATATCAAGGACATCGGGCTCGCCGGCGATGGCCGCTTCGTCGATCTCGAAGACCGCGCGATCGAGTTCGCCTTCAAGCTCTATCCATGGGAATGGATGTTCCAGGATACGTTCGGCGCAAAGCTCGCGGCTGCGCCGACACGCTGGATCGAGCCGCCCTGGAAGGCGATCCTTTCCAACAAGGGCATCCTACCGCTGCTATGGGAGATGTTTCCAAAACATCCGAATCTGCTGCCGGCCTATTTCGAGGACGATCCGAAGGCGGCTTCGCTCGGCTCCTCCTTCGTGCGCAAGCCGCTTTATTCGCGCGAAGGCGCCAACGTTACGCTGGTCAGCGCCGGCACCACGCTGGTGGAACAGCAAGGGCCCTATGGGGCGGAAGGATATATCCGGCAGGCGCTCGCCCCGCTGCCCAGCAATTCCGATCAGTACGCAGTGATCGGAAGCTGGCTGGTCGATCACACGCCATGCGGCCTGTCGATCCGCGAGGACGAGAACCCGATCACCGGCAACACCTCGCGCTTCCTGCCGCACGCGATCGTGTAGATCGAGCCGCTTGCGGCAAAGATCGCGCTCAGCGCGCCGCGGCAGCGGCCCTCAGCGTTTGCGGCACCAGCGTCGACGCACCCACCCCGGCTCCCACCCGTATCACCGGCGCGATGTTCGGACGATACAGTCCGCGACGCTCCGGATAGGGCTTGAAGGTGTTGGTGATGCCGACCACGGATTCGGCAGCGCCCAGCGCCAGCACACCGTCGGGCTCCAGCATCCGGGACAGCCGCTCGAAGATGTTGACCTTGGCATTCTGGTCAAAATAGATCAGCACGTTGCGGCAGAAGATGATGTCGAACACGCCGAGATGGGAGAAGTCCTGCAGCAGATTCAGCTGACGGTGCTGCACCATGCTGCGGATTTCGGAATTGATCTGCCAGAGTTCACCGATCTGGGTGAAATATTTCACCAGAAGGCCGATCGGCAACCCGCGCTGCACCTCGAACTGGCTGAAGACGCCGGCCTTCGATTTCTCGAGCACCGCCTGCGATAGATCGGTGGCAACGATCTCGGTACGCCAGCCCGACAGCAGGGGCCCGGCTTCCTTCAGACACATCGCGATCGAGTACGGCTCCTGTCCGGTGGAGGAGGCCGCGCACCAGATTCGCAGGGCGCGGCGGGCGGCGCGCGCCTGCGCCAGCGCCGGAAGCACCGCCTCGCGCAGATGGTCGAACGGAATCTTGTCGCGGAAGAAGAATGTCTCATTGGTGGTCATCGCCTCGACCACCTCCGCGGTCAGCGCCTCGGCGCTGCCCTTCATCTTGGCGACGAGTTCGGGAATCCCCGCCAGGCTGGACTTGCGCGCGAGCGGCAGCAGCCGGCTTTCGACCAGATATTGCTTGTCGGCGGAAAGATCGAGGCCGGAGCGCTCTTTCAGAAGCTTACGCAGATACTCATAGTCTGACGGCGTCACGAACGATCTCCCGAAAACAACCGAACCAGTTTTGGCGCGATCTGATTGAGCGGCAGCACGGCCGCGCAAATCCCTGCGTTGGCGGCGGCGCCCGGCATGCCCCAGACCACGCTCGTGGCTTCGTCCTGGGCAATCACGCTACCGCCGGCGGCCACGATTTCCTTGCCGCCGCGCATGCCGTCCGAGCCCATGCCGGTCAGAATCACCGACATGATGCTGCCCTGCCAGACGTCGATGGCGGAATTGAACAGCGGGTCCACCGCCGGCTTGCAGAAATTCACCGGCGGCCCGTCGTCGAGAGCGATTGCGGTTTCGGCGCCATGGCGCACCACGCGCATGTGGCGACCGCCGGGCGCGAGATAGATCCGGCCGGGCTTGACGATCTCGCCATCGACGGCCTCATGCGCCGGACGGCGGCTGGCGCGCGCCAGATGCTCGGCGAGAATAGTGGTGAAGGTCGGCGGCATGTGCTGGGTGATCAGCACCGGGAAACGATCGATCACCGGACCGATGTCGGCAACCAGCGTCATCAGCGCCTGCGGGCCACCGGTCGACGAGCCGATCAGCAGCACGCGCGGCGCCAGGACACCAAAGGGCCGGCGCGCGAGCGGCAGATGCGCGACCGGCACGGCGGCCGGCTGGACCGGCACGGATACTCCCCGTGCCCGCTCTGGGGCCGGCGCAACGGGCGGGCTCGGGGCCGGCGACGTGCGCCGGCGGGCCCTGGCACCCAGATGACGGATCTTCTGAATGAGATCGTGGTGGAAAGTCTCGGCGGCAGTCGCCTCGCGCGTGCTTTCCGGCTTCGGGATGTAGTCGGATGCGCCGAGCGATAGCGCCTTGAAGCTGATCTCCGCATTGCGGCGGGTCAGCGTCGACGCCATGATGATGACGAGGTCGCGCTTTTTCGCCAGCAATTGCGGCAGCGCCGAAATCCCGTCCAGTTCCGGCATTTCGATATCGAGCACGGCAACGTCGGGTTTGACGCGGTCAAGCTGGTTGACGGCGTCGAGACCGGTACGGAGGGAGGCCGAGACCTCCATGTCGGGCTCGGCATCGATCCAGCGCGAGATCATCCCGCGGATCACGACGGAGTCGTCGACCACCATGACGCGCAGCTTGTCTTGCCGTGTCGAGGCTGGCGGCGGCGACTTCGTTAACGCAACACTCATTCGTTCACCCGACCCGACTCAAGCGGCACACCTACAAGACAACGCCGAAGGCCGTTGAGCCACCGGGATCACCTGCGCGATATCAGAGCAGGCCGACTTCCTGGAACTTCGCTGCGACGATGTCCTTGTCGAACGGCTTCATGATGTACTCGTTGGCGCCGGCATGCAGCGCGCGCGCGATGTGCGCGACGTCGTTCTCGGTGGTGCAGAACACCACCTTGGGCGCGTCCCCGCCGGGCATGCGGCGCAGATTGCCAAGGAATTCGTAGCCGTCCATGACCGGCATGTTCCAGTCGAGCAGAACCGCCTCGGGCATGGCGCGCTTGCAGACTTCAAGCGCCTTTTGGCCGTCCTCGGCTTCCACGATCTGAAAGTCGAGGCCTTCGAGGATGCGGCGCGCGACTTTCCTGATGACGCTCGAGTCATCGACAACCAGACATGTTCTCATTTCAGGTCTCCAATTGCACCAGATCCCAAGCGGGATGTTTTCGTTCCAGGTTCGATCTTACGCCGCCATCAGGTCCGGCACGATTTCGAGCACGCGGTCGACGTCGAGGATGACCATGAGCTGGCCGTCGAGACGGTGAACGCCTCCGGCGAGCTTGGCCATGCGGGGATCGAGATTGACGGGGTTTTCCTCGCGGCCGTCGTCGGGCAACCGCAGCACCTCGCCGATCTGGTCAATCAGCAGGCCATAGGACTCGCCACGCAGATCGACGCCGACCGCCATCGGCGGCTTGCCATCGTCGTTCTTCGGCAGACCAAGCCGGGCGCGCATGTCGACGACGGTGACGATGCGACCGCGCAGATTGAGCACGCCGGCGATCTCGGCCGACGACAGCGGCACCCGCGTCAGCCGCTCCGGCATGAACACGTCCTGCACCCGCGAGATCGGCAGGCCGAACAATTGCCCGCCGATCATGGCGGTGACGTATTCGGCCACGCTGCCCTCGATGGTCTCGGTCTTCGTTGTTGTCATGTGATGCTACCCTTATGCCGTGGCCAAGCTCGCTTATGCCGCTTCCCTGGTTTCGGCGGTCTGTTCCTTCAGCGCCGCGATCAGGCCGGGACGGTCGAACTTGGCGACAAAATCGTGGAAGCCGGCCTGCCGGCCGCGCTCGATCGCCGCCGGCGACACCAGCGAGGACAACGCGATGATCGGCATCTTGCTCAGATTGTGGTCGGTGCGAATGGTCTCGGCGAACTCGAAGCCGTTCATGTCGGGCATCTCGATGTCGGTCAGCACCACGTCGAAGGTGTGGTTCGAGCGCAGCGCAGCAAGGCCCTCCTGCGCGTTGACGGCCGTCCGCACCTTGTAGCCGGCGGCCTTCAGCACCGGCGCCAGCATGTTGCGGAAGAACGCCGAGTCGTCGACCAGCAGCACCGATTGCGCCGTCGACGAGGCCCGCATCTCCTTGCGCGAGAACCAGTCCGCGAACGCCATCGGCAGGAAGTGGCCGACGTCGATCACTTCTGTGGCCTGGCCCTTGATCACGGCCGAACCCAGAATGCCGTCGGCCTGGCCGGCGACCTCGATGTGCAGCCGCTCCTCGACGATGTCGATGATCTCGTCGACCACCAGCCCCATCGAACGACCGTCATCGGCGAACACCAGGATCGGCTGCGAGCCCTGGGTCTGGATGGTGACCCCGGCGATCTGCACCAGCGGCATCAGCTGGTCGCGGTACTGCACCATGTGGCGGCCGTTGCTGAGTTCGATCTTGTCGGCGGCGACCTCTTCCAACCGGGTGACGAGACCGAGCGGCACCGCCTTGGGCTGGTTCGAACCGGCGCGGAACACCAGCAGCGAGGTGAGCTGTTCGCCGCCGATCGCATGCGCGGCGGAGGCGTCATCGGCCAGCTCATGGGCCGAGGAGCCGGAGGCGCCGAGCGCTTTCGCAATGCCGTTGGGATCGATGATCATGATCACGGCGCCATCGCCCAGAATGGTGTTGCCGGAGAACATGTCGATGTGCCGCAGCTTCGTGGACATCGGCTTGACCACGATTTCCTCGGTGTGGAACACGCCGTCCACCACGATGCCGAAAGTCTGGCTGCCGACCTGCGTCACCACGATGAAACCGTTCTCGGGATCGCTGGAAGAACCATCGTCGATCTTCAAGAGCTTCTTCAGGTGCATCAGCGGCAGCAGCTTGTTGCGCAGGCGCAATACGGCGGTGTCCTTGATGCGCTCGATGCGGTGTTCGGAGTTGGCGCGGGCCCGCACCAGTTCGACCACGGAGAGCTGCGGGATCGCAAAGCGGTCGCCGGCGGCTTCCACGATCAGCGCCGAGACGATGGCGAGCGTCAGCGGGATCTTGATGGTGACGGATGACCCCTCGCCGGCCACCGACTTGATGTCGATGGTGCCGCCGATCTGGTCGATATTGGTGCGCACCACGTCCATGCCGACGCCGCGGCCGGAGACCGAGGTGACGGTGGCGGCGGTGGAGAAGCCCGGCGCGAAGATGAACTTGTGGATCTGCGCCTCGGTCATCTTCTCCAGTTCAGCCTCGCTGACGAGACCGTTCTGGAGGGCCTTGGCCTTGATCCGCTCGGTGTTGAGGCCGCGGCCGTTGTCGGCGATGCAGATGATGATGTGTCCGCCCTCGTGATAGGCGGACAGGCGGATGGTGCCCTGCTCGCCCTTGCCGGAGGCCAGCCGCTCGGCCGGGGTTTCCAGGCCGTGGTCGGCAGAGTTGCGCACCATGTGCGTCAGGGGATCCTTGATCAGGTCGAGCACCTGCCGATCGAGTTCGGTGTCGGCGCCGTGCATCTCGAGCTCGATCTGCTTGCCGAGTTCGCCGGAGAGGTCGCGGACGATGCGCGGCAGCTTCTGCCAGGCATTGCCGATCGGCTGCATGCGCGTCTTCATGACGCCTTCCTGCAACTCGGCGGTGACGTTGGAGAGCCGCTGCAGCGGCACCTTGAACTCGGTGTCCTCGTTGCGGCGGGAGATTTCCAGCAGCTGGTTGCGCGTCAGCACCAGCTCGGACACCATGGTCATCAGGTGTTCGAGCGTGTCGACGTTGACGCGGATCGACTGGTTCGCAATCTTGTCGGCTTCCTGCACATCGGCATCGGCGGCGGCGGCGCGCTTGACCGGCTTGGTCTTCGCATCCGGCTTGGCGGCGGGCGCCGCCGGCTTGGCACTTTCCGGCTCGGGCTGTTTGGCGACGGGCGCCGGCGCAGGTTTGGGCGCGGGAGCCGGAGCGGCTTCGGTCTCGGTTTCGCGGAAGGCGCGTTCGAGGTCGTCGAGCGAGACTTCGCCCGGACGCAGCGGGCGTTCCAGAACCTGGTCCACCAGCGTGCCCTTGGCGACTTCCGGCGTAGCAACGGGCTGCACCGGCGGAGCGGCGACGACGGGGACCGGCGCGGCAACCGGCTCGGCTTCCTCATGGTGGCCGCCTTCGGCCATCTCGTGCAGCTTCTCGATCAGGTCTTCGTCGGTCCCCTCGGGCTCGGTCTCGGTGGCTTCGAGGCCGGCGAGGATTTCCTTGATGCGGTCGATGCTCGACAGGATCAGCGTCACGGCTTCGGCCTTGACCGGCATGCCGTCGCGGAATTTACCCATCAGCGTCTCGCCGGCATGCGCCAGCGCTTCCAGCCGCGGCAGTCCCAGGAAGCCGCAGGTGCCCTTGATGGTGTGGACCAGGCGGAAGATGTTATCCAGAATCTTCGCGTCGCTCGGGTCCTGCTCGAACCGCACCAGCTGATTGTCCACCGTATCCAGGCTCTCGCTGGTCTCGGTCAGGAATTCCCGCAACAAGTCATCCATGAAACTGGCCTTCGCACGCAGTGGCACGCGACATCGACGCGCCTTACGGAACGAAGCCAGCTTCTATGCAAACCGTTTAATATTGGTTGCGCAAATGGAAAAGAACGGGATCAACAAAGAGATAAAGGGCGAAAATGGATTTTGCCGCCTGTTTTCAACCAATTGTTAACCATATCTACGCGCTGCCGCGCCGCTATGCCGCGGTAACCACTATCTTTTCTCCGTCGGGCGCCAGCGTCACGGTAAGCCCGCAGGCCTGCGCCAACAGCCGCGTATAGTAAGGCTGTACCGCGTGCGCATCGACGGAGGCCGTCGAGCTCACGCTCAGGAGATCGGCGATGTTCTGCGGCACGCGGGCATTGAGGCCGGCCGACGTCACGCGGAAACTCATCGCCTCGCCGTCGCCGATCGGATCGATCGTCAGCGTGCCGCCGCGCGGGATGGTTTGCTGCGCGATGATCAGCATGTTCAACAGCAGCTTGACGCGGTTCTTCGGCAGCAGCAGGCGCGGCAGGTTCCAGGTAATGGTGATCTTGCCGTCCTCGATGTGGCCGCGCGCCATGTTCTGAGCGTCGCCAAGATCGATCTGCGCACCCGCCGAGCCCGCGGCGCCGAACGCGAGGCGGCAGAACTGCAACCTGGCGGAAGCGGTCTTGGCGCTCTTGCGGATCAGATCGAGCGCGAAATCGCGGTCTTCAGGCTTCGGGTTGTCGTCAAGGACCTCAAGCCCATTGACGATCGCGCCAACCGGGCTGATGAGATCGTGACAGACGCGCGAACACAACAGCGCCGCGAGTTCGAGGGCATCGGGAGCCGGACCGGGAGACGAAGTGCCAGACATCATGGGTTCCTGGAAAGCCGCCGAGATCGCAATGGCTGGCGGCAGTTACGAATCATGCGTGCTTATCGGTTTGATACACTGCGCAGCCCCCTGCTGCCAGCACGGGGCGGCAATGGTAAGGCAGGACGAACAGCAAATAGGCCAAGCCCATGAATGAGGCACGTCCAGGCGACCGCGCCGCCGCACTGATCGACCCGCTGACCGAGATCGTGATCAGGGCCGGCGCCGCCATCCTTGCCGTCGACCGCTCCGCCATGAAGGTCGATGGCAAGACCGATGGATCGCCGGTCACGGAGGCCGATCTGACGGCCGACCGGATCATCGCGGAAGGCCTTGCAACGGTTGCCCCCGACATACCTTCGCTGTCGGAAGAGCGCGCCGCGCAGACCCCCCTGCCCTATACGGAAAGCTTCTTCCTGATCGACCCGCTGGACGGGACCAAGGAGTTCGTCGCCGGCCGCGATGAATTCACCGTCAATCTGGCGCTGGTGACCGAGGGCGCGCCGCTGCTCGGCATCGTCAGCGCGCCGGCGCTCGGCCTGATCTGGCGCGGCATTGTCGGGCGCGGCGCGGAACGGTTGACGCTCGGCACGGGTAAACCGCAGATCGAGCCGATCCGCACCCGAACCTGCCCACCGCGCGGTCAGCCATGGATGGTGGCTGTCAGCCGTCTGCACGGCGACGCTAGGACCGAGGCCTTCATCGCGGCTAGACCCGGCGCGGTCCGCCGCGAACTCGGCTCGGCGGTGAAATTCGGCCGGGTGGCCGAGGGAGCGGTCGATATCTACCCGCGGCTGTCGCCCACGTCGGAATGGGACGTGGCTGCCGGCCATGCGGTCGTCACCGCCGCCGGCGGCAGGATCACGGATTCGAGCGGCGCGGCACTGGTTTTTGGTTCCGGACGCAACGGCTTCCTGGTTCCGGAATTCATCGCCTGGGGCGATCCGAAAGCGATTTAGATTTAAGAGGGTCGGTTGCCTGCAAGCTACTGCGCCAATCCCCGCTCCAGGGCCGGCCAACGCTCGGTGGCCTCCTTCAGGAAACGGGCCGGCTCGGCGGCGAACGCATCGCGGTTGTCCTCGCGGCCGAACAGATAGAGCCGCTGGGCCACGACCAGCCAGAACCGCGGATTGCCCGCATAAGTTACCCCCCGCCCCAGATCGACCGGATCGTAGCCGCCGAACTGCGGCCCATAGATTTCAGGATGCGCCACGAAGGAGGCGCGGTTTCCATGATTGCGGAAGCGCCAGACGGCTCCGGCCTCGCGGGCCTCGAAATCGGGCGACCCCTGGGCCGCGATGGAATCCGTGAAGTAGGCGACGGGATCGAAACCCTCGATGGCCAGGCCGGAATAGCGGTTCACCACGACCCGCTCGGTGGTCGCAGCCCACACGGCAGAATCGAGGCAGAGCGCGAGAAAAAAGCCTGCCAATAAGCCAAAAACGGCTATTCCGGGGCACCAGCCGTATCTTTCCTGCCGTTGTACCGTCATAGTTGGTGCCGATAACATTGCGAGTCGAGGGGACACTGGGCGCAACCTAGAGCCATGCTTGTTGGCGTCAGGTTAAGGCGGCGGCCAGAATTCGATGCCAGGGGTTCTTTCATGACGTTTGCTTCACGCCTTGCCGCGGTGACGTTTGCCGCGCTGATGTGCTGGACCGTGCCGGCCTCGGCGCAGCAGCCGTCGCCGGGCTATCCGGCGCAGCAGCCGCCACCGGGTTACCCGGCCCAACCGCCGGCGTATCCCGTCCAGCCGGCGCCGCCGCCTGGGGCCTATCCGCCGCCGCAGCGCCCGGCAGGCCCGGACACCTTCGAACCCGGCGAACTGGTTTCGGCCGGGCACAAATTCTTCGGCAACGTCTCGCGCGGCCTTGCCTCCATCATCGAGCGCGCGGTCAGCCAATGGGGTCTGCCCAACGGCTATGTGCTCGGCGAGGAAGGCTCGGGCGCTTTCGTAGCAGGCCTGCGGTATGGCGAAGGCACGCTCTACACCAAGAACGCCGGAGATCTGCGGGTCTACTGGCAGGGACCGTCAGTCGGCTTCGACTGGGGCGGCGACGGCGCGCGCACCATGACGCTGGTCTATAACCTGCCTGCCACCAACGCGATCTATCAGCGCTTCGTCGGCATCGACGGATCCGCCTACATCGTCGGCGGCTTCGGCATGACCGCGCTGACCTCCAACAACATCGTGCTGGTCCCGATCCGCTCCGGCATCGGGCTGCGACTCGGCGCCAATGTCGGCTATCTCAAATATACCCCGCGCGCGACCTGGAACCCGTTCTGAACTCCTGTTGCCGGATACCAGCGCGCAACACTTCCCGCCCCGATTCAGGTTAACGCGGCAATGGGCTGGCGTAAGCCTGATCGGGCGTGGCATTGTGATTAACGAATCCTCATCTCGTGCGGAGTGACCAATCATGATCGAACCGATCATGTACCTGGCGATCGGTTTTCTGGTCTCCATGCTGTTCGGTCTGATGATCGTGCCGCTGGTGCATAACCGCGCGGTGCGGCTGACGACGCGGCGGCTCGAGGCGGCCACCCCGCTGTCGATGGCCGAGATCCAGGCCGACAAGGACCAGTTGCGCGCGGAATTCGCGATGTCGGCGCGACGGCTCGAAATGAACGTCGAGCAGCTCAGGAACAAGACCACCAGCCAGCTCGCCGAACTCGGCAAGAAGAGCGATGCGATCAACCGCATGAAGATCGAACTCGGCGAAAAGAACGCCACGATCTTTTCGCTGGAGGCGCGCGAGAAGGCGGTGAAGGAGCAACTGCGCGCCACCGAGGAGGAATTTGCCGCCAAGACCGAACTGCTGCGCAACGCGGAAGCGGCGCTGACCGACAAGCAGAGCGAACTCGCCCGCATCAATCAGGAACTGAACGATCGCGCGATGACGGCGGACAGCCGGCAAGTCGAGCTGGTCGCGGTGCGCACGCAGATCGAGGAATTGAAGGGCCGCGTCGGCGACGCCGAAAAGGAATTTTCGACGACGCAGGCTCGCCTCGCCCAGGAGCGCGCCGATTCCGAGCGCGCGACGCAGGAACTGACGGAGGCGCGCAGCCGCGTCGAAAACCTGAGCCAGCGCGTCACCGATCTCGACCGGCAATTGATCGTCCAGGTCAAGGAAGCCGAGATGCTCGGCAGCCGCGTCAACGACCTCGAGGCGCGGCTGGCGACGCAAGGCAAGATCCTCGCCGAGCGCGAATACGAAAACAATCAGCTCAGGCAGACCAACGAAAAGGCCGAACGCGCGGTGCGCGAACTGCACGCGGAGTTGACGGCGACGAACGGCGGCAAAGCGCCGATCGTCGAGAAATTGCGCGCCGAGAAGGCCGCCGTCGAGGAGCAGCTTCGCATCGCCCGCGACGAGCGTGCCAAACTGCAGCGCGACATCAACGCGATCCAGCAGCAGGCCGAAAGCTCCTGGCAGACCGAGCGGATGGAAAACGCGCTGCTGCGCGAGCGCATCAACGACATTGCCGCCGAGGTCGCCAAGCTGGCGATGCAGCTCGAAGGCCCGAATTCCGCGATCGAGGCCATGCTGGCCGCGGAACCGGCCGTGCCAAAGACCCCGGCCAAGCCCGCCAACGACATTGCCGGCGCGCCGATTCCCGAAGGCGGCGGGACGCTCGCCGAACGCATCCGCGCGCTTCAGTCGCACGCCTCGCGGGCCCGACAGCAAGGGGCGTGATTCCGGCCCTTATCGCTTGACACTGACGGCCTGCACTTCGTAAATCGCGGGCTCTGACGGCCGCATTGTTCGCCGTTCCCGGACGCATAGCTCAGCGGGAGAGCGTTCCCTTCACACGGGAGAGGTCCAAGGTTCGATCCCTTGTGCGTCCACCATTCATCCCGCTAACGGACAATCATCGACGTCAAGCGCCCGGTTGGGCTCTTCCGACGGTCCAAAATCAAAATCCGCGGAACAACCCCATGCACAGTAGCCATCAAGTGCCGATGTAGAGACCGGCGTTCTCCGAAACGACCTTGAAACGTCGGGCAAATCAGGCGCATGATGTCATCATCGGGCCGAGCGTGGTCTCGTCATGCCCTTGGCCAGAAGGCCTCGCACCACTTCGTCAGCCCAGCTGACCCAACGAATGCTTCTCTAGAGCCAGCGCGATCCTCTCCAGGGCGGCGTTCCTGTGCTGCATGTCGGCAATCTGTTGTTCGCAAACCTCCACCATTGTCCGCCCGGACCACCGTCCGCGCGCACGCACGCTTGTTCGGCTCCAAAGCCAGCCAATCACAGCCAGCAACACAATGGTAACGAACCACAATAGGACCCGTCCCTGGCCAAAGTCCGCGATCGCGCGGCGGAAATCGCCCTTGGAGAGATATGCCATGGCGCGACTGCTATGGGCCTCGCTATCTTTTGGATCAAGCGCGATGATCTGATCGTAGTCGGCGATGGCGCGGTCGACGTCACCCTTCGCTTGATAAGCGGAGCCGCGGTTGTAATAGGCGTCCCTGTATCGCGGATAGAGCGTGATCGCCTGACCGCAGTCGGCGATGGCGCGATCAAGGTCACCCTTTTCCCGGTATACGAGGCAGCGGTTGTAATAGGCGAGCGCATATTTCGGGTCGAGTGCGATCGCCCGGTCGTAGTCGGCGATGGCGCGGTCGAGATCCCCTTGGGCATGGTAGGCGCTGCCGCGGGCCGTGAGGGCGACATCGTTGTTTGCATTGAGCTGGATGCTGTCGGAATAATCCGCAATGGCACGGTCGTTGTCACCTTTGGCTTGATAGGCGTAGCCGCGCTCGCCGTATCCGATCCGCTTTCCATAGTCCGACAGGCCGCCTTCGAACGCCCGGTTCACATCCGCTATCGCCCGGTCGTAGTCACGCCGTTGGTTGTAGATATGCGAGCGGTTGAGCAGGGAGCTGACAGCTTTCGGTTCAAGCCGGATCGCGTCAGTGTAGTCCTTGAAGGCGAGGTCAACGCGATCGGCACGGCTTGTCCATGACCAGGAGTAGCCGCGGGTATGATACAGGTTGGACAGGTCGCCGTCTTCGTAGACTCCGCTTTCAATCGCGCGTGTACAGGCGACGATGGCCGCGGCAGCGGTTTCCTTGGATCCGTTCAAACACTCCTGCCGATCGTCGGCTGCCGCTGGCCGGCTGACGGCAGCCAACACCAAGGCAATCAGCCAGACAGGCGCGGAAACCCCAGAGCGCATTCTCTTCTCCCCGCGATGCGCCAGTTCGAGCTAACCGGCAGACGGCTTTTCAAGCGCTGCCGCGATCCTCTCCAGCAATGCGTTCGTGCGTTGGGCTTCCACGACCTGCTGCTCGAAGAGGTCGACCCAACTCGCCCCGGATGACGTGCGCCCATTCCTGCGCGAAAACCATATCCAAACGCCCACCAGCGCCAGAAAGGGCAACCAGGAAACAATCAGACTCACCAACCAGTACGGCGCACCGCCGCGTGGCGTGAGCGAAAACCAGCCGACAAGAACGCCGACGAGAACAATCCACAAAACAACGGGCAGAAACCAAGAGCGAAGCTTGGTCATTGCAGGCACGGCATTTTCCCTGGTTGGCCTCAGAAATCGCATACTATCATTGGTTGATCGACCTTTCCATGCCCTCCCCTCTGCAGCCGTTGCAACTTGGTTAGCCGTTTCTTTGCGAGGCGGATCATCCACCATGGTGACAAGCGCAACCAGAGCCGGGACATCAGGAAAGCAGTGGAGATCGCGGAGAAATTGGAAGACTAGGATGAAAGTCAACAAACTTAAAAAATTCGATGCTGCCGAACACCTCCGTACCCCGGAGGCTCGCGCGAAGTGTCTGAGTATCGTTCTCGCCGACGGCGACCCTGCCGAGGTCCGTGATGCCCTCAATGTTGTTGCCAGAGCCGAGGTATCAGCGAGGTCTCAAAGCCGCCGGGGTGACTGGGGAGGGTCTTTACAAGACGCTGGGAGCGGGCGGCAATCCGGAGTTCGCGACCATCATGCGGATCATCGGAGCTTTGGGAATCCGCCTTCCGGCACGGGCGACTGATGCCAAGCGGAAGAAAACGCGCCGTGTCGTAAAGAGAGCTTGCGTCGCTGGAGCAATTTCGGAAGCATGGGTTCGCCCGCTACTGCTCAAGCCCACGATCCCGACGCGAGACAAGCCGCCAGGTTGCTGCAATCGTCGACAGCGCCAAGCGCAGCGCCAGGACAACGAGCGTGATCTGAAGCCAGATCAATCCACCGATTTCCCGGAAGACGAATTCCATCCGTGGCCCCCAAGGCGGAGGTACGGCATCGCCGAGAGCTTCGATGCCGCGCTGCATGAGACGTTGCGCGCCCGTCAGCAACTCCGGCTTCTGATAGAAGGCGGCGACCACCAGCGTCCATGCCAGGATCACGGTGAGCGTTCGAAAAGAATGGACTTTTAGATGGTAGCGGAATCCGGGGCGGTCGCGGTCGCGCAGATGTGCCATCGATGGAGCCGTTTGCCCGAGAGGATGAAGCTAGGAACGTGTCGATCTCACCGGAGTTCCGGCGGCCAATGATCGTATCGGAACTCGATGGCACGCAAGGCATTGATCAGCTTTGCGAGGAGAAAGCCAATGACAAAGAATGATGCGCCGCTGAAGCCCGACGATTTCCCGGTTCGCTCCGACAAGAACAAGATCCTGACGACGAGCGGCCGGCCGGTCGCATTGGCCAAGGATGAAAAGACGGCTGACGAAGTGGCAAAGCGACTGAATGCCGATGAGCATCGGCAGGAAGAAGACCGCTGGTCCGCCTGATCGCGTTCACCGATCCGGCGCGGATCAGCCGCCGGCGGCTTGCAGCGTCGATATCGCAACCCGACTGCCGGCGTTGTTGCGATCTGCTGCACGCGAATGAATGCACTGCAATATAGGATTGAGGTGTTGACACACCTCTCGCGACACGATGCTATGCTGAAATATTTCGTAAAAGAGTAGGTAGCGTCATGAAGTATGCGTTCTTCGGCAGGCTATTGCCGCTCGTTGCCGTCACAGCTTTTTCTCTCGCCCCCCTCCCCGCCTCCGCAGCCGTCTACGATCAGTTCGTTGTCTTTGGCGACAGCCTTTCGGACAGCGGCAACAACACCATCGTGATCGGCAGCAATCCCGGACAGGTCATCACGGGCAACACCTATGTGCCGAGCCAGACTTACGGCTCCGGCGTCTACAGCAACGGGCCGGTGTGGGCGACGAACGCCGCCGCCCAGCTTGGCGTGCCGCTCACGCCTTCGCTGGCCGGCGGGACCAACTATGCCTATGGCGGCGCGACCACGGGACCGGCCGGCAGTGGCTTTCCGTTCAGCCTGCTGACCCAGGCCAACCAGTATCTGGCCGTCAACAGCGTCTCCGCCAATGCGCTCTACGTGATCGCCGGCGGCGGCAATGATGCCCGGGCGGCGCTCAACACGATCGCCGGGTGCGCGGGAGTTTGCCTGGGGCCGACCGTGGCGCAAACGGCGCTCGACTATGCCGCCAATGTCGGCGCCATCGTCGATGCGCTTCAGGCCGGCGGCGCGCAGCACATCGTTGTCTGGAACACGCCCAATCTCGGGCTGGCGCCCGCCGTCGCGGCGGCCGGCGCTTCCGGCCTCGGCACGCTTATCGCTTCAAGCATGAACGCGGCCCTCGCCGCAGAACTGGCGGGCGAGCCGGGCGTCAAGACATTCGACATCTTTGGCCTGGGCACGGCGATCGCCGGCAATCCGGGCGCCTTTGGCTTCACCAACGTAACCGACGCCTGCGGGGCCATCATTGCCGCAAACTGCAGCACCTACGCCTATTGGGACGGTATTCATCCGACGGCCGCGGCGCACGCCGTGATCGCCGACGCCTTCCTCGCGACCGCCGTTCCCGAGACCTCCACCTGGATCATGCTGATCGTGGGTTTTGGCTGCGTCGGTTTCGCGGCCCATCGCCGCCGTCAGCAACCGGCCGCGCTGCGCGCAGCCTGATCAATCGTAGCCACGATCAACCTGCGGAGACCGCCTTCGGGCGGTCTTTTTGCATGGTGCGGGATCAGATCCCGAACAGCCAGATCGCCACGATGGTGCCTAGCGTCGCGAGGCCGCTGATGGTCCATCCGGTTGCATAGGATATTTCGTCGTCGCCGGCGCCGCGCATCGCGTCGGGGCCGGTGCTTGCTGACCGCCACTGCATGGCATTGCTCCAAAAGCCTGCCCGCAGGGATAATGCCGGACCGGGTTCCCGGTTCCGATCAATGCAAGCGGCCCCATCAGCACGGGCCGCCGCACGCATCACGCAAAGGAAAGCCGACGAGCATCGGCCGGCGCAACTTCATTTTCGTCGCCGACGATGATGGTCACTTTCCATCCCTCGCTGGCCCAAACGCGCGCCTTGGCCACCGCCACCAGCATGCTGCTGCGGTCCATCCTGACGGTCTCGTTTCTGCGCTCCGCCACGATTCGATACGCCATGCCACATCCCCTACGCACGTGGAACTATCTGGGAACGATGTTCGGCTACCGCTTTGGCCGTAATGGGCCGATAATTTGTCCAATCGGGGGCGCGCGCGAGGGTGCCGGGGACAAACCAGGCGCTATCTGGCGGCTTTTCGCACCAAAAGCGCCGGTTGGGTGACGCCGTCGAGGCCGGCCAGGATCAGCACGGTCAGCAATGCGTTCTGCGGGCCGTACCAGGCGTTGACCGGCTTGTACCATTCGTTGCGCGAATGCCAGTTGCCGCCTTCGCCGCCGCCGCCGATGGTGACGGCCGGAATGCCGAGCGACATCGCGATGTTTGAATCGGTCGAGGAGCCGGCAAAGGTCGGCTTCGGGCCCCGGGTGACGGCCGAGACCGCGCGCTCCGCGGCCTGCACGATCGGCGAATCCATCGGCACGATGCCCGCCGGCCGGTCGCCGATCAGTTTCACCTCCACCGTCATCTTGTCGGACTTCCAGCGCGCGTTCTCATCGGCGACGGCTTCCTTGACGAGGTCGAGCAGCCGCGCCTCGAGCTTGAGCAGCGCTTCCTCCGAGTTCGAGCGCATGTCGACCGCCATCTTCGCTTCCGCCGCGATGGCGTTGACCGACGTGCCGCCGCTCACGGTGCCGACGGTAAACGTGGTCCTGGGATCGGAAGGCGGCTGCAGCTCGGAGATTTTTGCGATCGCCCGGCCCATCGCATGGATCGCGCTCGGCAATCCGAATTCCGCGAACGAGTGTCCGCCGGGCCCCTTGAAGGTGAACTCGTAGCGATGGCTGCCGGTGGCCTGGTTGACGACGCGGGTGATGCCGAGCCCGTCGATCGAGATGAAGCCGTCGATATCGGCGTGATCGCGGAACAGCGCCTTCACCCCGCGCAGATTGCCGAGTTCTTCCTCGCCTACCGTGCCGACGAACATGATGTCGCCGACGGTCGCGACCTGGTTCTCGTTCATCGCCTTGATCAGCGACAGCATCGCGGCGAGCCCGCGAGAATCGTCTCCGATGCCGGGCGCTATGATCGCGCCGTCCTTCTCCTTCACGGTGACGTCGGTGCCTTCGGGAAACACCGTGTCGAGATGCGCCGACACCACGAGCCGGGGCCGGCCGCCGCCAGTGCCCTTGCGCAGCGCGATCACGTTGCCCTCGGCATCGATCGCGGCATCCTTGAAGCCGAGCTCCTGCATCCGCTGCCGGTAGTATTCGGCGCGAAGCTTCTCCTTGAACGGCGGCGCGGGAATTTCGGTGATGCGCTTCTGTTCGGCCAGCGTCCGCACATCGTCGGCCCTGATGTCATCGAGTATCTTGCCGATTTTGGGATCGGCCAGAATGGCTTCCAGGCCGGGAGCAGACGCCGTTTGCGCGTCTGCCGTTCGCAGCGGCAATTCGGCGGTCAGCAGCAAAGCGGCGAAGATGATGAACAGACGGCTATCGCTCTTCATGAAAGGTCTCCGTATCCCTACGCACTTTTCCCGTGGTTATACGGGCGATGGAAGCCATTGGCTAATCGTTCGTCAAAACCGCCGATAAATTTTCCAATCAAGTTACACCCGTCCTCCACATGTAAGCGCTAACTCTGGGGAAGCGAAGACATGCGTCAGATGTTCAACGGCAGACAATGAACCAGCACGACCGACTCACATCAGGCTTCGATCGCGTATCGCAGCTGATCGGCCGCTACGGCAGCGCGCTGATCGGCGTTTTCGCTATCGCGATGGTCTGGGCCGGTACACTCTACGGCATTTCAGAGGAGCGAACACGGACCGAACAGGCCGCGCGTCAGAACAATTCAAATCTGACCCGGGCGTTCGAGGAACAGATCATCCGGTCGATCAAGGCCGCCGATCAGACGCTGCTCTACGTGCGCGACTCCTACGCCAAGGATCCCAACGGCTTCGACATGTCGTTATGGTCGAAGAACAGCCAGTTTCTTTCGGATTTCTCGTTCCAGGTCGTAATCATCGACAAGAACGGCATCATGCTCGCGAGCAATCTCGACCCGGGCATGAAGGGACTCGATCTGCGCGACCGCGAACACTTCAAGGTGCACGCGGAGGGCACCATCGACCATCTGTTCATCAGCAAACCGATCTTCGGCCGCGTATCGAACAAGTGGTCGATCCAGCTTACGCGACGCATTTTTGCACAGGACGGCTCGTTCGGCGGCGTGGTGGTCGTTTCGCTCGACCCCGAATATCTTTCGCGGTTCTACAATTCGGTCGACATCGGCAGAAAGGGCATCGTTACGCTTGTCGGCCTCGACGGCATCGTCCGCGCGCGCGCCTCCTCCGGGCCCAGCGCGGTCGGCATGTCCGTCGCCGGCAGCGCACTGATGGCCGGCCTTGCACGCGAAGATAGCGGGTCGTTCACGGCAGCAAGTCGGATCGACGGTATCGAGCGCATCTCCAATTTCCGTAAGGTCAACGGCTATCCGCTGGCGGTCGCCGTCGGACAGGCGTCCGAGGAGGTCTTTGCCGCCCAGCGTCGCGATCGCGACCGGAACCTGATCGCCGCAGTACTGCTGAGCCTGGTCATCCTCACCATCTCGATCCTGATCGTTCGCTACGAGGCCGGATTGGCCAAGTCCCGCGACGCGGCGGAGGCCGGCACCCGCGCCCGCTCCGAATTCCTCGCGATGATGAGCCATGAAATCCGGACGCCGATGAACGGCGTCATCGGGCTCGCGGACCTGCTGGCGGCGAGCGACCTGCCCGCCGAGCAGAAGAAGATCGCGACGACGCTGCGGGAGTCGGCCGACTATCTGTTGCAGCTCCTGAACGACGTGCTCGATCTTTCCAAGCTCGACGCCGACCGGATGGAGATCGAACACGTCGAATTCCACCCCCGCCTGTCGGTCACGGCCACCATCGAACTCATGATGTCGCGCGCCAAGGCGAAGGGATTGCAGCTGACGGCGTCGATTGCCGATGAGGTGCCGCGGACGGTTCTCGGCGATCCGGCCCGCCTCCGCCAGGTGCTGTTCAATCTGGTCGGCAACGCCATCAAGTTTACCCAATCCGGCGCCGTAGAGGTCGAGGTCGAGGCCGAACCGGCGGACGGCGGACTGACGCGGTTGATTTTCAAGGTCACCGACACCGGCGTCGGGATCCCTCCCGACGCGATCAGCCGCCTGTTTCGCGAATTCTCGCAGGTCGACAGCTCGATCTCGCGTCGGTTCGGCGGCACCGGCCTTGGACTGGCGATCAGCAAACGCCTTGTCGCCTGCATGGGCGGCGAGATTTCGGCTCAAAGCACGATCGGAAAAGGTAGCCAGTTTCGATTTTCGGTGCTGGTCAAACCACATCTGGAACAGGAAGCGGAGCGGCAGCCGCAGGCCGCCACGTCACCGGCTAAATCCGGAGCGTCGTCCGAACCTGCCGCCGCCGCGGACTTCCGCCCGCTGAAAATCCTGGTGGCCGAGGACAACGTCACCAATCAGTTCGTCATCCGCAAACTGCTCCAGAAGCTCGGCTACACCCCCGACCTGGTCGAGAACGGCGTAGAGGCGGTGGCGGCGGTCCAGAACCAGAACTACGACCTCATCCTGATGGATATGATGATGCCCGAAATGGACGGCCTGGTCGCCACACGGACGATTCGCCGGCTGCCCCCGCCTTCACGCGACATCCAAATCATCGCCCTGACCGCCAACGCGACCAGCCAGGACGAACTGGCCTGCCTGGCGGCCGGCATGAACGACTTCGTCACCAAACCCGTCACCAGGGACCGTCTGACCGAGGCGCTGGCCCGCGTGAACACCGCATCCACCCAGGAAAGATTGATCGCATGACCCAGAGTTTCTCCTTCGACGAAGCCGTCTTTCGCGAGCTCGGAAGCGAACTCGGCGCCGACGACTTGGTCGCGTTGTTGAACGTCTTCCTGGCCGACACCGCCAAAAAACTCGTCAGGATCGAGGCCCAGGACCAGACCCGCGCCGTCATCAAACGCGAGGCTCATTCGATGAAGAGCTCGGCCGCCACGTTCGGCTTCAGGGTGCTGTCGCAAACGGCGCGGCAGCTCGAGGCCGGCGCCGAAGACATGCCGCAAGCCGCGCTGCAAGCATCGATCGGCGAACTCCGGCTCGCATTCGAGGCGACACGGGTATTCGCCGATCGCAACCTGCTCCAAGGCACGTCAGGAGCGGCGGCATGACCGCGATAGAACACCGCACCGACGAGCTGAGAGGCAGGCTGCTGGTCGTAGAAGACGACCTGGTGCAGCGGACCATCATCGGATCGATCGGCGCCAAGCTCGGCTACGACACCATGATCGCGTCGACCTTCGAGATCGCATCGCAGATGCTGCGAGACGAAAAATTCGACATGATGACGCTGGACCTGTCGCTCGGCGAGCGTGACGGCGTGGAGTTGCTGCGCCTGATCGCCGCCCTGAAGCTCAATGCCATGCCGATCGTGATCGTCAGCGGGTGCGAGGAGCGCGTCCGGAACACGATCAAGCGCGTCGCCGCCGCGCTGAATCTCTCGCTGACCACCAGCCTGGCCAAGCCCCTGAACATCGACAAGCTGCGCGCGGCGCTGAAGCGGCCTGCGCTCTTGAGCGCCGCGGCCGGCAGCCAAGCGCAAGCGCCGACGATCAGTCGCGATCGAATCGTCGCCGCGCTCAGGCAGAAGGAATTCCTCGTCGAACTGCAGCCCAAGATCGACCTGCGCACCAACGAAATCTGCGGAGCCGAGGCGCTGGCGCGCTGGCTGACGCCGGAATTCGGCATGGTTTCGCCCGCCATCTTCGTTCCGCTGGTCGAGGAATTCGGCCTGATGTCCGAGTTGACACACGCAGTCTGCGAAGCCGCCGTCGCCACCAGCCGCGGACTCATTCAGCAACGTCCCGGCTTCACCGTTGCCGTCAACGTCTCCGCGTCCGATCTGAGCGATCTCACCCTTCCCGAACGGATCGACGGCGTGTTGCGCACCTACGAGGTGGCCCCCGAAGCACTGATCATCGAGGTAACGGAAAGCATTGCCATGTCCGACGTCGATCGGGCGATGGACGTCGTATCCCGGCTAAGGCTCAAGGGCATGGGAGCCGCGATCGACGATTTCGGAACCGGATTTTCCTCGCTTTCGGCACTCGCCAAACTGCCGTTCAGCGAATTGAAGATCGACCGGTCCTTTGTCGGAAACTGCGCCAACGACAGGGACATGATGAAAATCGTGGAAGCTTCCATCGCATTGGCGAAAGCCTTCGGCATGAAAGTGGTCGCCGAGGGAATCGACAACCAGCCGACGCTGAGCGCATTGCGCGCCGCCGGTTGTGATATCGGCCAAGGCTATCTGTTCGCTCCCGCGCTTGGAATAAGGCAGTTCTCACACTTGATGAAACGATGGGATCCCCGCGCCGCCGGCCGGTTTCCGGCATTCCGTCCGCCCAGCCGGACAACCTCGCTTGCGTACGGTTGAGGCCGCGACGCTTTTCCTTAACTAAAACCAAAAGGTGAACCATGAGCAATTCGAGACAAAGCGCACGCCGTGACGACAGGACGAAGCCCGACGGGGTTCTCGAAGTACCGCGGCTTCTGGTCATTGAAGACGATCCGGTCCAGCGCACGCTCATCGTGCGCGCGGCGGAAAATACCGGCTATCGGGTGGTCGCGGTCGACTCCTGTCGCGCGGCCATCGAACAGCTCAAGACCGGCCGGTTTGACTGCCTGACGCTCGACCTGACGCTGGAGGACGGCGACGGATTTGACATCATGTGGCAGATGGCAAACGCCGGACAACGGGTGCCTGTCATGGTCGTCAGCGGAACGGACGCGAAGTCGCGCCACATCTGCCGGGCCAGGATGAAAGAACTGGGCATCGAGGTAACGCAGAGTTTCTCCAAGCCGGTCGATCTGGCCGTGCTCAGGATCGCGCTTGCAAACCTGCGCAGCGCCAGCGCCAAGCTGCCCAACATGCACGGGATGGGCGAGATCCACATTCCGGAAAACGCCGCGGAGCGCGCGTGAGCGTTAGCTCGCGCGCAAGCCGGATTCCTTGATCCGTCCGGCGAACCAGCCGGACAGCGGCTGATCGAAAGCGCCGCTGGTGTAGATTTCCGACGTCGTGACCTGCTTCTTGTCCAGCGTCAGCAATACGCCGATCCAGTAGGCGAACCACAGATGCGGGTCGGTCAGCGCCCGCAGCTTGTGCTGGTCATGGTCGATCGGCTGATGATTGGCCGATTTCCGAATCTCGACAGCGAGCAGGTTGTTGGGTATGGCGCGCTGATGCACGACGATGTCGGGATAGATCGATTTGGCGAGATGATCGTCGGTGGAGACGATCGATCCGCGCGGCAGCCGCAGCGTGCGGTCGCCCAGCCGGTCGTATTCACAGTCGGTCTCCCAGCCCGGGAATTGCCGTTCGACATGCACCGCCAGCCGGTGCGTCAGCGCACGCTCACCGGCTTCGTTTTCCAGCAGGAAGGCCTCGTTTGCATAGAACGCGTGAAGCGCGGCGATGACCTTGTTCAGAACGGTCTGCATGACGCCTCCCACGAAGGCGAGCGATCGAGGTCGCCTTACATTTGCACTTCGATCAGCCGCGGTCCCGGCTCGGCGACGGCTTCCGCCAGCGCCTTGACGAAATCGTCGACGTTGGCGACCGCGCGGGCCGGCACGCCCATGCCCTTCGCGAGCGCCACGAAGTCGAGGTCCGGACGGTCAAGTTTGAGCATGTCGAGCGCCCGCTGGCCGGGCTCGCCGGCGCCGACGCCGTCGAACTCGCCACGCAATATCTGGTAGATTTTGTTGGCAAATACAATCGTGACGACGTTGAGGCCCTCGCGCGCCTGAGTCCACAGCGATTGCAGCGTGTACATCGCGCTGCCGTCGCCGACCATGCAGATGACCTTGCGATCGGGACACGCCACGGCGGCGCCGGTCGCGACCGGGGTCGAGAAACCGATCGAGCCGCCCATGTTCTGCAGCCAGTCGTGCGGGTTGGCCGCCGCCGTCGGCGGAAAGAAGCCGCGGCCGGTGGTGATGGATTCATCGACCACGATGGCGTTTTCCGGGATCGCCATCGCGATCGCCTGCGCGATCGAGGCATGCGTCAGCGCGCCGGTCGGCTTTACGAGTTCGACCAGCTTCTGCGGCTGGCGGTCGGACGGCTGCGCCTGCAGCGCGCCCGCCAGCGCCTCCAGGGCGGCGACGGAATTTTCGGCGCCCGAGGTCATGCGATGCACCTCGCAGCCTTGCGGCTTGAGCAGGCTGGGTTTGTTCGGATAGGCGAAGAAAGCCACGGGCTCGCCGGCCTCGACCAGCACGATGTTCTTGAACTCCCTCAGGATCGGCATCGCCTGCTCGATCACGTAAGGAATGCGGTCGATCGAGAAACGGCCCCGCCCCCGCGCCACGCGCGGGTTGGAGGTCGGCGTCATCACCTTGCAGCCGGTCTTGCCGGCGATCCGGCCGGCCAGATCAAGCCCGTGCTCGGTGAGCGCGCCGCCGGTCATCAGCAGCAGCGTCGAGGCGCCGCCATTGCGTAGCAGCTTCGCAGCCTGGTCGACCGCCTTCGCAGAATAGCTGGCGCGCTGGTTCTCATCCGGCACCTGCGCGATGCCGTCGGCCTCGTTCCAGGCCGTGTCGGCGGGCAGGATCAGGGTGGCGATCTGCGCGCCCTTCGCCGCCGCGATTGCGGCCGCACCGTCGGCGGCGACCGATTTTGCATCCGGCGAAGTCCGCACCCAGGCGGACATCGGCCGGGCCAGGCCTTCGATGTCTGATGTCAGCGGGGCGTTGTAGGCGATGTGATAGGTCGCGTGCTGGCCGACGATGTTGACGATGCCGGAATTGGCCTTCTTGGCATTGTGCAAATTGGCAAGGCCGTTGGCGAGCCCGGGCCCGAGATGCAGCAGGGTCGACGCCGGCGTGCCCTTCATGCGGTAATAGCCGTCGGCGGCGCCGGTGACGACGCCCTCGAACAGACCAAGCACGCAGCGCATTCCCTCTACCCGATCGAGTGCGGCGACGAAATGCATCTCGGAGGTGCCGGGATTGGTGAAGCAGACATCCACGCCGCCTGCGACCAAAGTCCGCACCAGGCTTTCCGCGCCGTTCATGGTCTCGTTCCCTTTCGATCGTTGCTATATCAGCTGGCGGCGATCAAACATTTGTTCCGGCGTTTCGTCAAAGGTTTAGCGGAACAATGCAGCCATCGCCTAAGGCCTGTTGCCTTTTTCAACCAAGGCGTTCGAAAATGGCCGGGTCACAAGCTCGTTGGTTGCACGACCGGCGCAATTGTGGCCTCTCTCGACCGAGATATTCAGATTTTTTGACGAGGACGAAAATGACCCGGGCTTTTGCTTTTCTTTTTGCAGCGATGGTGGTGCTGGCGGGAGCCGGCCAGGCGCGGGCGCAAGGTTTTCCAAACTTCTTCTTCGACGATTCGCGCGACATCATGGGCGGCGGCCCCGGCTTCTTCCGGCCCGGCTCGCCGAGCGGATCGAGCCCGATCCCGCGTCAGACGGTGATGTTCAACGCCGGCTATGCGCCCGGCACGATCTACATCAACACCGCCGAGCGCCGGCTCTATCTCGTGCTCGGCAATGGTCAGGCGCTGCGCTATGGCATCGGCGTCGGCCGTGACGGCTTCCGCTGGGGTGGAACCCACCGCATTTCCGCGAAGAAGGAATGGCCGAGCTGGACGCCGCCGGCGCAGATGCTGCGCCGCCGACCGGACCTGCCGCGCCACATGCCCGGCGGCATCGACAACCCCCTGGGCGCCCGGGCGATGTATCTGGGATCGACACTCTACCGCATCCACGGTTCGAACGAACCCGAGACCATCGGGCAGGCCGTTTCCTCCGGCTGCTTCCGCATGACCAACGAGGACGTGACCGATCTCTACAGCCGCGTGCCGGTCGGCACCAAGGTGGTCGTGCAGAACTAACCGCCTTCTCCTGGAACCGCTGGGACGCACGCAAGCGCGTGATCGATGCGGGGGTCGATCACGGCTTTCTTTCCTTGCGCGCGCGCGCCGATTGCTGCAGCGTCGTTTGAATGCGTACGCCCCGCCTATTCCTCTGCCGATGGACGCTCGCGGCGTCCTTGGGCGCAGCTGTGCTCGGCGGAACATGGGTGCCGTGCGCGGCATCCACCGAGATCGCCTCGGTTGCGCAGCGGCAGCGCAGCGAGAAAAAGAACTTCACCGACAACGAGATCGTCGAAGGCTTCTTGAAGACTGCGTTCGGCGCCGAATATCATCTCGCCGGACGCGTCGACCGCATCAGAAAATATGACGTACCGGTCCGGGTGTTCGCCGACGGGACCCGCGCCGACCGCAAGGCGCAGCTCGCGAAGATCGTGGCCGACATCGCTTCGCGCGTTCAGCACCTCGACATTGCCATGGTCGACGATATCGACGCCGCCAATGTGCAGGTCAAGCTGGTGCGCGACCGCGACCTCCAGCGCACTATCGCGACATTCTACGGCAGCGAACGGGCGAAAGAAATTCGCTCTTCACTCGACCCGCAATGCCTGTCGGGCTTTCGCAAGAACGAGAAGTTCGAGATCGAGCATTCCGACGTGATCCTCACGATCGACAATGGCGACTTCGTCTTCTTCGACTGCGCCTATGAGGAACTGCTGCAATCGCTGGGACCGATCAACGATACCGAGAGCGTGCCCTGGACCATGTTCAACGACAACGTCTCGATGGGCTATTTCGACGTCTACGACCAGTATCTGCTGAACCTGCTGTATGATCCCCGGATCAGGCCCGGCATGACCGTGCAGGAGGTCAAGGCGCTGCTGCCGGAGGTGCTGACAGACGTGCGCGCATGGGTGCGCAAGGTCAACAACCTGCCGTAAGTAGCGGGCCGCGGCAGTGCTTGCTATGCCGCCTGCGGGCTGACCGCCAGTGCGATGTTCACCTGCGGGGACCCGGCCAGCTCCCTCAGCTATGTCCGGCGAGCATCGCTCGCGGTTGGGTCGAGCCCACGCATTCATCACTTTTCCGATGACAACGCAAAGTTTAATCTGCGAAAGATTGTGACTTCCAAGAGCAAATCCTATCTAATGGACTGTATGGGCGCCTCCTATAAGTTTTCCAAATGAACGACCTGCCACGTATCCAGGCCTTGCGCTGCTTCATCACCGTGGCCCGCGAGGGCACGGTTTCGCGCGCGGCCATGTTGCTGCACCTGACCCAGCCGGCCGTCAGCTTGCAGTTGAAGGGGCTGGAAGAAAGCACCGGCCTGCAGCTCTTCAACCGCACGCCGGGCGGCTTTACCCTGACGGAAGCGGGCGCCGCACTGCTGCCGCTGGCGCACCGAACCATATCGGCCTCGGCAGATTTCAAGACAGCGGCGGATTCCTTGCGCGAATCGCTGCGGATGACTCTGCGCGTCGGGACGATCCTGGATCCGGAGTCGACCCGTTTGGGCTCGTTCGTGCGCAGCATCGCCACGTCCTCGAAGAAGACCGAGGTGTTCCTCCGCTACGGCATGAGCAACGACGTGCTGGCCCAGATCGGCCGAGGCGAGCTCGACGTGGGATACTATATCGACGCCACGCCGCCCGAATACCTGACGCTGGACGTGCTGCCCGAACGCACCATCGAGGATGGCAAGTACCGGCTCGCAACGCTGACTCGCTACGACTACCGTGTGATCGCCCCCCTCGAATGGAGCGACAAGGTGTCGGGCAAGGATTGGACCGACCTGATCGATTTGCCCTGGATCACGACCCCGCACGATTCGGCACATCGCCGGCTGATCGACGACGTGTTCCGGCCGACCGGATCATTGCCTAAACGCGTCGCCTTCGCGGAACATGAAGACGCCATGATCGAATCCGTCGAAGCCGGCAACTGCCTCAGCCTGGCCCGTGACCACGTGATCGATCGCATCACGCGCAAACGGAATTTCGTGGTTGCCGACAAGGTGGCGCTGACCTGCGATCTTAGTTTCGCCTGTCTGACGTCGCGTCGGCACGAGCCCGTCATCTCCCAGGCGTTCTCGGCCATGCAGGCGGTATGGGGACGGACCCCGGACAGCGCGACGACCGCACCGGTCGAGGCGGTACGATCGCGCAAAAGCGCCAGGCGGTGAATAAAGCAGGATCAGATCTTGTTATCGCAGATCGATTTCAGCGACCGCCATTCTGCCGGCGTCAGCAGCGGCGGCCCGCTGGCTGACCGGTCTTCCCGGCTCATCCGCGCCAGCCGGTCCTCGCTAAGGGGATGGCTGGAGATGATGGACAGCCCTTTGCCCTCCTTGCCGGTGACCCTCAGCAACAATTCACCGGTCGGCTTTGCCGGACGGCCCAGCCGGTGCATGACGTCGATCGCAAAGCCGTCGGCTTTGGTCTCGGCCTCGCGCGAATGGGACGACGTGACCAGCGTGCGGGAGCCGAAGATCAGCGCGCTGGAGCCGGTGATGTCGCCGAACAGCAGTCCGATCAGGAACGAGGTGCTGCCGTCGCGGATCAGTCCGCGCATGCTGTCGCGATGCTTGAGATGGCCCAGTTCATGGGCCAGCACGCCCGCGATCTCGTCCGCGTTGTCGGCCTTCGCCAGCAAGCCATTGAACAGATAGACCCTGCCGCCCGGCAGCGCGAAGGCATTGGGAATCGGGCTCGACAACACGCCTGATTGCACCGAGGTGTCGAGGCCGGCGGATTCGCGGATGGCGGTGACGAGCTTGACGAAGGCCTTCTGCCCGGCGGGGTTGTCGCAAGCCTTGGCATCGAAGATCTTCCTGATCTGGCTGTCGGCGACCTCGCCGAGCCGCCGCTCGAACGCGTCAGGCACCAGCGGCACGAGGCGGTCGGCAATCAGGGGGAGGCCGAACAGCACCACCAGAACGATCGAAGTCGCGGCAGCCAGCGACCAGCCGACAATGACGGCGACGCCGCGCCGACCGGGCGTGTTTTGATCCAGCCTGGTGCAGCGCGAGGCCAGTTCGCCGGCAAGCGCGGCATCGCGCACCTCCAGCCTGGCCAACGCGGACGCAGTCGGACAACCGAGGCGCAGCATGCCCGACGGGCTGTCGGCGCGGCGGACATCCGCATAGTCCCAAACGGCCAGCGTCTGTTCGTGGTCGGTGATTTCGAGCCGGTCGGAGAAGCGGAGCATGACCGCGCGGCGCCGGCTCGATACGCCGTCGAAATAGGTCGCCGCATTGGCCGACGGCGTTTTCGAGATTTCCGGCACATCGCCATCCATGGTCATCACATCCTAGAACCCGCCGACATCGAGGCCGTCGGCAAAACCCTCGCCGAGCGCATTGGCGAGATCACCGCGCGCGGCGACGTTGGCGGCGGCCTCGATACCGACGATATTGACCGAGCCCAGCACGATGACCCAGAGATCGCGCGTCAAATAGACCCGCATCACCACGTTCATCGCCAGCGCCATCACCAGATAGCCGAGACCAGCCGCCACCAGCAGCGGAATGCTGCGCATCAATTCCGGCGTCTTGAAAAACTCCGTGAGTCCCTCGCCGCTCATGCTGGCGACCAGCACCGCGCATAGCGCCAGATAGATGCCGAAGACCGACCCAAGCAGGGCCATCCAGCCAACGACTTTCCAGTACAGCCCGATCAGCGCGCTCTTCGGCAATGAGGATTCCAGACGGACCTCGCCGAACCGAATGCCGGACAGCCACCAGCGCCACTCGATCGCCTTGTAACCGGCGTACACGAACGGCGCGATCGGGCTGATGTAGATCGCAATCGGCGTCAGCAGCCACAGCCACCAGCCGCGTTTGAAGAATTCCCAGCCGCGCCCCTCGAAGCGGCCCTGCAGGTCGCCGAAATGGGAGTGGCGCATCTTGTAGCGTTCAAGCGCCGCCGCGCGCCAAGGCAGGATCAGCCCGAGGGTGAGGATCATCAGCACGCCCCACAGCGATGCCTGCAGGGCATATTTCCAGCCCGACCCCGTCATCCAGAAGCGCACGCCGCGCCATACCGTTCGCGTCAGGCGGTAGCGCCGCGCGCGATAAATCGCGAACTGCCCGAACAGGTAGAAGAAGGCAACCAGCGGAATGCTGGCGAACGCCTGATAGCGCTCGGCTTCCAGACCAATCAGGAAATAGCCGAGATAGATTGGCACCAGGATCGCAAGCGCCACCAGAAAGCCGATCAGCAACTCCTTGCCGCGGCCGGTATATTCGGCAGCATCGCCATCAACCAGGGTGTTGGACCAGAGATGGCGACGAATATCGGTCAGCAGCCAGAACCGGTAGAAGCCGAGCGTGACAAGCTCGAGGGCCGCGCCGCGCTTGGCCAGATCGAAGAATTCACCCCGGCTGCCGGAAAATGCCACGGGCATCGGCGGCGGCACTGGCATGGGCGGCGGCCCGGGCGGCACCTGCGGGGGCCAGCTCATCTCATTCATCGATCAACTCCGACAGAAACGGTGGCGGATCAAACCACGAATATATCGGCCGTTGTGTGACCTAGGTTCCACAGGACGCATAGAAACGCGCTGCAACCCTTGCTTAGTATTCGCCCGCTTCCCGCCGCAGAGGTTACGCCGTTTTTTCGAACAACTCGCGGCCGATCAGCATGCGGCGGATTTCGCTGGTGCCGGCGCCGATTTCATAAAGCTTGGCATCGCGCAGCAGCCGCCCGGTCGGATAGTCGTTGATGTAGCCGTTGCCGCCGAGTAGCTGGATAGCATCGAGCGCGCATTGGGTGGCCTTCTCGGCGGCATAGAGAATCGCGCCGGCCGCATCCTCGCGCGTGGTCTCGCCTCGGTCGCAGGCCTTTGCGACGGCATACACATAAGCCCGCGACGCATTCATGGTGGTATACATGTCGGCGATCTTGCCCTGCACCAATTGAAAGGTGCCGATCGGCTCGCCGAACTGTTTTCGCTCGTGCACGTAAGGCAGCACCACGTCCATGCAGGCCTGCATGATGCCGATCGGGCCTGCCGCCAGCACCGCGCGCTCATAGTCGAGGCCACTCATCAGGACGTTGACGCCGCGGCCGACTTCGCTGAGCACGTTCTCCTCCGGCACCTCACAATCCTCGAAGATGAGTTCGCAGGTATCGGAGCCGCGCATGCCGAGCTTGTCGAGCTTTTGCGCCGTAGAAAAGCCCTTCATGCCCTTTTCGATGATGAAGGCGGTCATGCCGCGCGGACCGGCGTTGAGGTCGGTCTTGGCGTAGACCACCAGCGTGTCGGCGACGGGACCATTGGTGATCCACATCTTGTTGCCGTTGAGGACGAAGCGATCGCCCTTCCTGTCGGCGCGGGTCTTCATCGACACCACGTCGCTTCCGGCGCCGGGCTCCGACATCGCCAGCGAACCTACATGCTCGCCCGAGATCAGCTTCGGCAGGTATTTGCGCTTCTGTGCCTCATTGCCGTTACGCCGGATCTGGTTGACGCAGAGGTTGGAGTGGGCGCCATAGGACAGCCCGACCGCGGCCGAGGCCCGCGACATCTCCTCCACCGCAATGCAATGCTCGAGATAGCCCAGGCCCGTCCCGCCATACTCTTCCTCGACCGTGATGCCGTGCAGGCCGAGCGCGCCCATCTTGGGCCAGAGATCACGCGGGAACAGATTGCTGCGGTCGATTTCGGCGGCGCGTGGTGCGATTTCGTTCTGCGAAAACGCATGCACCGTCTCGCGGATCGCGTCCGCGGTGTCGCCGAGATCGAAGTTGAACATCCTGTGGGCGTTGGGGATCATGGCCACCTCCCGGCGAATGAGACGTTGTTTCAAACAGCCTTAATCTCCGTGGATACGCTTGTCACGGGGCGAAAAGCGCCCGATGGCCGCTGATCGGACAGCGGTATCGATTTGACCAAGGCACCCAACTCCCCTTGCGCCGGCGCACGGCTCGGGATGTAATAGGGTAAAACATCGAACCGCCAGATTGCTTCGGCGGGAGAACATCCAAGGGAGGTGCGCATGCACGGAACCATCGATCTCGCCGGAGATTCCCATCTGCGCGCCGCGCGCGAACGGGCCGAGTCGATTGCGATCGGCGATTTCGACGTCAGCCATCCCGAACTGTTCACGACCGACTCGTTCTGGCCGTATTTCGACCGCCTGCGCCGGGAAGACCCGGTGCACTACTGCAAGGACTCGATGTTCGGCCCGTACTGGTCGGTGACCAAATACAACGACATCATGGACGTCGAGACCAATCACGCGGTGTTTTCGTCGGCCTCCTCTCTCGGCGGCATTACCATCCGCGACATCGCACCGAACCTGCGCAGCGAGAGCTTCATCGCGATGGACCAGCCGCGCCATTCCGCGCAGCGCAAGACGGTGGCGCCGATGTTCACGCCGACGCATCTCGACCAGCTCGCGATCAACATTCGCAAGCGTTCCGCCGAGTGCCTCGACAACCTGCCGAGAAACGAGGTCTTCGACTGGGTCGACCAGGTTTCGATCGAGCTCACCACGCAGATGCTCGCCGTGCTGTTCGACTTCCCCTGGGAAGACCGCCGCAAGCTGACGCGCTGGTCCGACGTCGCCACCACCCTTCCCGGCCCCGAAGGGCTGGTCGCGACGGAAGAAGAACGTCAGGCCGAGTTGATGGAATGCGCGGCCTACTTCGGAAAGCTGTGGAAGGAGCGCATCAGCCAGCCGCCGAAGAGCGATTTGCTGTCGATGATGGCGCACAGCCCTGCCACGCGCGACATGGACCCGAAGAATTTCCTCGGCAATCTGATCCTGCTGATCGTCGGCGGCAACGACACCACGCGCAATACGCTGTCGGGCAGCGTGTACGCGCTGAACAAGAACCCGGATCAATATCGCAAGCTGCGCGACAACCCCGACCTGATCGACAGCTTTGTGCCTGAGGTGATCCGCTGGCAGACGCCGCTTGCCCATATGCGCCGCACCGCGCTCGAAGACATCGCGTTCCGCGGCCGGCAGATCAAGAAGGGTGACAAGGTCGTGATGTGGTACGTCTCCGGCAATCGCGACGAAGACGTGATCGACAGTCCCTATGAATTCATCATTGATCGCAAGCGGCCGCGGACCCATGTCTCCTTTGGCTTCGGCATTCACCGCTGCGTCGGCATCCGGCTCGCGGAGCTGCAACTCAAAATCATCTGGGAAGAAATCCTCAAGCGGTACGATAATATTGAGGTGGTCGGCGAACCGAAGCGGGTATATTCCAGCTTCGTGAAGGGTTACGAGACCCTGCCGGTCCGCATCGCCGCCTAGCCTTTGACTTGAAACCCACGTGGGATGATCGACCATGAACGTCCAGGCATCCATCAGAGCCGACAAAAAAGAGCTGCTGCGCGCCGCGCGTGAAGAGGCCTATTCGACGCCGCTCAAGGATTTTCACCCGGGCGCGCCGAGACTATTCCAGAACGATACGCTGTGGCCATGGTTCGAGCGGCTGCGCAAGGAAGAGCCGGTGCATTACTGCACCAACGCGCCGATCGAACCCTATTGGTCGGTGACCAGGTACAATGACATCATGCATGTCGACACCAACCACGGCATCTTCTCGTCCGACTCGACGCTCGGTGGCATCTCAATCCGAGACGTGCCGCCCGGCTACGACTATCCGAGCTTCATCGCGATGGACCAGCCCAGGCATTCGGCGCAGCGCAAGACGGTGTCGCCGATGTTCACGCCGACGCATCTGGACGAGCTGGCAAAGCTCATCCGCGCGCGCTCGCAGAAGGTGCTGGACAATCTGCCGCGCAACGAGACCTTCAACTTCGTCGAGCGGGTCTCGATCGAACTGACCACGCAGATGCTCGCGACGCTGTTCGATTTTCCCTGGGAAGAACGCCGCAAGCTGACGCGCTGGTCGGATGTCTCGACCGCGCTGCCCAAGAGCGGCGTCGTGGACTCGCCGGAACAGCGGCGCCAGGAAATGGACGAGTGCTACGCCTATTTCTCAAAACTGTGGAACGAGCGCGTCAACGCGCCGCCGCGCAACGACCTGCTGTCGATGATGGCGCATAGCGATGCCACGCGGCACATGGACCCTGATAATCTGATGGGCAACATCATCCTGCTGATCGTCGGCGGCAACGACACCACCCGCAACACCATGAGCGGCTCGGTGCTGGCGTTGAACGAGCATCCCGATCAGTACCAGAAGCTGCGCGAAAACCCCGAGCTGATCGACACCATGGTGCCGGAAGTGATCCGCTGGCAGACGCCGCTCGCCCATATGCGCCGCACCGCGCTGGTCGACACCGAGATCGGCGGCAAGAAGATCAAGAAGGGCGACCGCGTCGTGATGTGGTACGTCTCGGGCAACCGCGACGAGGAAGGCATCGAGCGGCCGGACGAGTTCATCATCGACCGCGCCCGCCCGCGCACGCACCTTTCGTTCGGCTTCGGCATCCACCGCTGCGTCGGCATGCGGCTCGCCGAGTTGCAGCTCAAGATCGTGTGGCAGGAAATGCTGAAGCGCTTCGACCGCATCGAGGTGGTCGGCGAGCCGAAGCGGGTCTATTCGAGTTTTGTCCGCGGCATCGAGCAGTTGCCGGTGCGTATTCCTGGATAAGCGGCGCCGGCCTCGATCCGCCTTCGCTCCCGGAGGCGATCAACGTATCGGGTGGTACAGCCAATGCACGGCTCACCCCTGGTGAGGCCATACCAAAATCCGGGAACTCGCGTTGCCCGGTAAGTTTGGAAAGGGGTCGCTCGAATTCACCTTCGCGCAGTGATCCAACACCGGCCCGAATTCGTTATGAAGTCGGAGGGGCATCGAGAGCATATCGAGAGCCTATGATGAGAACGCGTACGCGAGACTTTCCTGGTACCGACCACGAGACCAGCCAGCGCCTTGCGCTCGAGGTCGCCAACGATGAAAAACTGATCATCAACGAAATCCTGGAACGACGGCAGGAAAATCCGATGAGCCTGGAGGCGATCGGTTTCATGCTGGGAGCCGATCCCAGCCAGATCTCCCGCTATCTGAACGGCACTTCCGGCGTCACCCTCACCAACTATCTGCGCATCGCGCGGGCGCTTGGTTTCCGTTGCCGGATCGTGCTGGAACCTGCCGATCCAGGACCGGGAACGACGTCGCTGTCCGATCTCAGGATCGCTCCGCACAAGGTATGCAACGTCCGGCGGACCCGGCCTTCATAGCGAAGATCGCCGGGGCAATCCGCGGTCCAGGATGTCCTGCAGGCTCAAGGCGTCGGCGTGGCGATCTAGGCCATGGATCATTGCCCTATACAATTGCGGCATGACTGTTGTGCCCAGATGAGAATGCAGAGCAGCCAAGTTTTGCTCTAAGCCAACTGCAACGGCCCGGTATCGGCTCAGCCGAGCTTGATGTCCCAGAGGCCCTCTTCGCGGCAGGCGGAAAGTTCGCTGCGAAGCAGCTCGCTCACCAGCGTGATCGCAGTCGAGCCGGGATGATCGATGGGAGATGCAAGGGTCAGTTCGCGCATCGGCGCCGGTTTTGATAGCGCAGCCGTTTCCAGCCGGCCGCTGGCGACTTCGTGCCGCACCGAGGACGGCGGCAGCAGCGTGTATCCCAAACCTTCCTCGACCAGGCTGGTCAGTACCCGGAAGGAATCGGCTTCCAGCCTGACGTCGAGTTTCAGTTTCTTCTTCGCCGCCGCCTGCTCGATCAGCGCGCGGAGGCCGTGCGAATGACTGGGCAGCACCAGCGTCTGCTTCAGCAGCCAGCCGATTTCGACCTGCTTCCTCTGCGCCAGTCCGCTGCCGCGCGGCCCCACCGCGACGATCGGATCGCGGCCGAGGCTCTGCACGGTCAGATGCAGGTCGCTCGATGGGCCATAGATCAACGCCAGATCCATCTCGCCGCGGTGCAGCCATTCCATCAAGTGGCCGCTGTAACTCTCGACGATGCAGAGCGAGATGCCCGGATATCTGTCGACGGTGCGCCGGGCGAGCCGTGCCGAAATCACGCAGCTGACGGTCGGCACCAGCCCGAGCACCACGCGGCCCGAGGGCGGGCCGCCGGCGGACTGGATTTCGTCGCGCACCTGGTCGAGCTGCCGCACGATGCCGGCGGTGCGTGCCAGCAGCAACCGGCCGGCATCGGTCAGCACCATGCCGCGGCCGTTGCGGGTAAACAGATCGGCGCGCAATTCGTGCTCGAGCAGCTTGATCTGGCGGCTCAGCGCCGGCTGCGCCACCCGCAGGGTGTCGGAGGCCTTGCTGAGGCTGCCCAGCTCGGCGACGCAACTGAAGGTTCGGAGCTGCCTGATATCCATCGCTTGCCAATCTTCGAAGGCAGGTTCATACGCTATAACAATTCAGCATAGGCGCCCCGCCGCCATTTCACAACGGCCCGCGCCTTCAGCAATTGACATCCCCCACCATCCATCGCCAGAAAATCAAATGACCGCATCAGAACAGCAAGACGAATTCCACGACATCCGCGACGCCGTCGCCAAGCTCTGCGCCCAGTTCCCGGGCGAATACTGGCGCAAGCTCGATCGCCAGATGGCGTATCCGAAGGAGTTCGTCGATGCGCTGACGGAGGCCGGCTACCTCTCGGTCCTGATCCCCGAGGAATATGGCGGCTCCGGGCTGAAGCTGTCGGCCGCGGCCGCGATCCTGGAAGAGATCCAGCGCGCCGGCTGCAACGGCGGCGGCTGCCACGCCCAGATGTACACGATGGGCACCGTGCTCCGGCACGGCAACGACGCCCAGAAGACGCAGTATCTGCCCGGGATCGCCAGCGGCAAATTGCGGCTGCAGGCATTCGGCGTCACCGAGCCGACCAGCGGCACCGACACCTCCTCGCTGAAGACCGTCGCCAAGCGCGACGGCGACCACTACGTCGTCAACGGCCAGAAGATCTGGACCAGCCGCGCCGAACATTCCGACCTGATGATCCTGCTGGCGCGCACCACGCCGAAGGATCAGGCCAAGAAGCGCACCGATGGGCTTTCCGTGTTCATCGTCGACATGCGCGAGGCCAAGGGCAACGGCCTCGAGATCCGTCCGATCCGCACCATGATGAACCACGCCACGACAGAAGTGTTCTTCACGGACATGAAGGTGCCTGCCGAGAACCTGATCGGCGAGGAGGGCAAGGGCTTTCGCTACATCCTCTCCGGCATGAATGCCGAGCGTATCCTGATCGCGGCCGAATGCATCGGCGACGCCAAATGGTTCATCGCCAAGGCGACTAACTACGCCAAGGAACGCGCGGTGTTCGGCCGCCCGATCGGCATGAACCAAGGCATCCAGTTCCCGATCGCCAAGGCCTATGCCCAGATGCGGGCGGCCGAACTGATGGTCAAGGAAGCCACCCGCAAATACGAGGCCGGACTGGATTGCGGCGCCGAGGCGAACATGGCCAAGATGCTGGCGGCCGATGCCTCCTGGGAAGCAGCCAATGCCTGCGTGCAGACCCATGGCGGCTTCGGCTTTGCGGAAGAATACGACGTCGAGCGCAAGTTCCGCGAAACGCGGCTCTATCAGGTGGCGCCGATCTCGACCAATCTGATCCTGTCCTACGTCGCCGAGCATGTGCTCGGCCTGCCCCGCTCCTACTGAGAACAAAACATGCTGCCGCTAGAGGGATTGATCGTCGTCTCCGTCGAACAGGCCGTTGCCGCGCCGTTCTGCAGTTCGCGGCTGGCGGATGCCGGTGCGCATGTCATCAAGATCGAACGCCCCGAAGGCGATTTTGCCCGCGGCTACGACGCTGCGGCAAAAGGCCAGAGCAGCTATTTCGTCTGGCTCAACCGCGGCAAGAACTCGCAGGTGGTCGACCTCGCTACCAAGGAAGGCCGCTCCGAACTCGAACAGCTGATCGCGAGCGCCGACGTGCTGCTGCAGAACCTCAAGCCCGGCTCGATGGACAAGCTCGGCTTCTCGCTGGCGCGGCTGCGCAAGGATTATCCGGCGCTGATCTGCTGCACGATCTCCGGCTATGGCGACACCGGCCCCTATGCCGAGCGCAAGGCCTATGACCTGCTGATCCAGGCCGAGAGCGGCCTGGCCTCGATCACCGGCGGCCCGGAAGGCCCGTCCCGCGTCGGCATCTCCGTCGTCGATATCGCGACCGGCGCCACCGCGCATGCGTCCATCCTCGAGGCGCTGATCGCGCGCGGTCGCACCGGCAAGGGCGCCGACATTCGCATCTCCATGTTCGACGTGATGGCCGACTGGATGGCGGTGCCGCTGATCAATTCGGAGGCCGGCAACCCGCCGAAGCGGATGGCGCTGGCCCATCCCTCGATCGCGCCTTACGGCGTGTTCAATTCAAAAGACGGCAAGGGCATCCTGATCTCGATCCAGAGCGAGCGCGAGTGGAAAAAACTCTGCGCCGAGGTGCTCGGTCAGCCCGACCTGCCGAACGATCCGCGTTTTGCGAACATGGTCGAGCGGGTCAAGAACCGTGCGCTGACTGACAAGACGGTGGCAGACAGCTTCGCGTCGATGGACCGCATCGACTTGCTGAAGCGACTCGACGAGGCCGACATCGCATTTGCCGAAGTGAACACCATGGCCGACCTCGCCGCGCATCCACACCTCAGGCGTATCGAGGTCGACACGCCAAAGGGCAAGGTGAGCTATGCCGCGCCGGCGGCGATCTTCGTCGGCGAAGACAGGCACTATGGCCCCGTGCCCGCGATCGGCGAGCATGCCGAATTTCCCGCAGCCCGCAAAAAGGCCTGAGGCCATGACCGCATCAGCCGAAAAACTCGACCTCGACCATCTGCGCCAATGGATCGGCCGCGGCGCGGAAGCGACCGACGTCGTTACCGCGCAGCTCGTGAAGGGCCTGCGCGCGACGCTGTTCCAGGACATCGGCGAGCCCAAGGCGGGTGATGCCGCGCCGTGGACCACGCACTGGTGCCTGGCGCAACCGGTGTTTCCGATGTCGATGCTCGGCCCCGACGGCCACCCGACCCGCGGCGGCTTCCTGCCGCCGGTGCCGTTGCCGCGCCGGATGTGGGCGGGCGGCGAGATCGAATTCATCGAACCGCTGCGCGTCGGCGACGAATCGACGCGGACCTCGCGGATCTCGGACGTGACCCTGAAAACCGGTTCGACCGGCTCGCTGTGCTTCGTCTCGGTCGAGCATACCGTGACGACGCCACGGGGCGTCGCGATCCGCGAACGCCAGGACATCGTCTACCGCGACATGGGCGGCACAACGCCTGCTGCACCGCCAAAGGCCCCTCCGCCGGCCCCGATGGCCAAACATCGCGAAACCCATGTCAGCGATCCCGTGCTGCTGTTTCGCTACTCGGCGCTGACTTTCAACGGCCACCGCATCCACTACGACCGCGACTACGTCACCAAGGTCGAGGGCTATCCGGGCCTGATCTTCCACGGTCCCCTGCAGGCCGCGCTGATCGTCGAATTCGCCGCCAAACTGCGCGGCGGCATTGCGCCGAAGAAGTTCAGCTATCGCGGCGTGCAGCCGCTGTTCGAAGGCGGCGAGTTCTCGATCAACGCCAACGAGACCGCCGCCGGCATGGATCTGTGGATCGCGAATGCCGAGGGCCAGCCGACCATGAAGGGCACGGCGAGCTGGTAAGGCCGCACCTGCCGCGCTCCCCTTGATCGCGCAGGCGAGTCCAAGCGCCCGCGCAGCATAGGTGCCATTCGTGACGCGGCGACCGTCGCGCTTGCCGACCTCCATACACCCGCCCTACTCTTGTCAGCGGAAACGCGACAAGAAAAGCAGAGGGAACAGGTATGGCTCAGGCGAGTGCAGCAGCGCGCGCTCCTGAAACGGGGGCTTTTGACGCGGTCGTGGTCGGCGCAGGCTTTGCCGGCCTTTACATGCTGCACCGGTTGCGGGGGCTCGGCTTCACGGCGCGGGTGTACGAGGCTGGCGGCGGCGTCGGCGGGACCTGGTACTGGAATCGCTATCCCGGCGCCCGCTGCGACGTCGAGAGCCTGCAATATTCCTTCTCGTTCTCCGAAGAGCTGGACCAGGAATGGAACTGGTCGGAGAAATATTCGCCGCAGCCGGAAATCCTCGCTTACGCCAACCACGTCGCCGATCGCTTCGACCTGCGCAGCCAGATCGTGTTCGATACCCGCGTCATGGCGGCGACCTTCGACGAGGACACCGATAGCTGGCTGATCGAGACGGACCGCGGCGACCGCGTCACGGCAAAGTTCTGCATCATGGCGGTCGGCTGCCTGTCGGCGCCGAACTGCCCGGCCTTCCCCGGCATGGATGATTTCAGGGGGCCGATCTATCACACCGGTGAATGGCCGCACGAGGGCGTCGACTTCACCGGCCTGCGTGTCGGGGTGATCGGCACCGGTTCGTCCGCGATCCAGTCGATCCCGATCATCGCGCAGCAGGCCGCGCAGCTTACGGTGTTCCAGCGCACCGCGACCTGGTCGGTGCCGGCGCGGAACGAAGCGCTGTCGGAGGATTATCTGAAGGAAGCCAAGGCGCATTATCCGGAATTGCGCGCCAAGGCACGCGCGCGGCCGACCGGCTTCTATTTCCCGTTCAATATGCAGCCGGCGCTGCAGGCCAGTCCGGAGCAGCGGAAGGAACAATATGAAGCGGCGTGGGAGCGCGGCGGACTTCCGTTCCTCGGCGCCTATGGCGATCTGCTGTTCGAGAAGGCGGCCAACGACACCATTGCCGAATTCGCCCGGCAGAAGATCCGCGGCATCGTGAAGGATCCCACGACCGCCGAACTGCTGTGTCCGCAGAACGTGTTCGGCTGCAAGCGGCTCTGTGTCGATACCGATTACTTTGCCACCTACAATCTGCCGCATGTGAAGCTGGTCGACGTATCGAAGACGCCGATCGAGCGCTTCACCAAAGAGGGCATCGTGGTCGACGGCACCGAATACAAGTTTGACGCCGTCGTTTCCGCGACCGGCTTTGCCGCGATGACCGGCGCGTTTGACAAGATCAACATCACCGGCCGTGGTGGCCGCACGCTCGCCGAAAAATGGCGCGCCGGCCCGCGCGCCTATCTCGGCCTCGCCTCGGTGGGCTTTCCGAATCTGTTCATGATCACCGGTCCCGGCAGCCCCTCGGTGCTGGCGAGCATGATCCAGGCGATCGAGCAGCATGTCGACTGGCTGGCCGATTGCCTCGGCCATATGCGCGAGACCGGCGCCCGCAGTATCGAGCCGTTGCAGGCCGATGAGGACGCCTGGGTGGCGCACGTCAACGACGTCTCGACGGTGTCGCTGCGCTCGACCTGCAGTTCCTGGTATGTCGGGACCAACATTCCGGGACGGCCGCGCGTGTTCATGCCCTATATCGGCGGCTTCCCGGTCTATGTGCAGAAGTGCAATGAAGTGATGAACAACGCCTATGAGGGCTTTGTGCTCAAGGGCGCCCGCCAGGGCAATACGCCGCCGCAGGTGAATTTCACCGAACGCTGGCAGGTGCCGCTCGACATCGAGGTGATTTCGCCGGCCGCCGTGGCCGCAAAGCGCGTACCCGTCGTTTGAACCGGAGGAGACGAGACATGAGCCGCCATCCCGATTTCGTACCTCACGGCGTCATCCCGGCGGTGCTGTTGCCGTTCCATGACGATCTGTCGATCGACGAACAAAGCTTCCGCGTCCATTTGCGCGATATCGCCGCGGTGCTGGGATTGTCGGCCATCACGGTCAACGCCCACTCCACCGAAGTCGCCTCGTGCACGGCGGACGAACAGCGCCGCGTCATGGAGATCGCCGGCGAGGAAGTCGGCGGCAAGCTGCCGATCATTCACGGTATCTGGGCGGACGGCAGCCTGGAGGCGGCGCGGATTGCCCGCCGCGCCGAGGCCGGCGGCGCTTCCGCGATACTGGTGTTTCCGCCGGCGCCCTTCACCCTCGGCCAGACGGCCGAGATGGCGCTGGCCCATTTCAAGGCCATCGCCGATGCCACCGATCTGCCTATGATCGTATTCCAGTATCCGCTGGCCACCGGCCAGGGTTACCCGGCGGCGACGCTGGAGCGGCTGTTCGACGAAATTCCGACCATCCGTGCCATCAAGGACTGGACGCCACAAGTGCCGCAGCACGAAGCCCACATCCGGGCGTTGCAGGGTCGCGCGCGTCCGATCAACGTGCTGTCGACCAACAGCGCATGGCTGTTGAGCTCGCTGGTGCTCGGTTGCAACGGGCTGCTCTCCGGCAGCGGCAGCGTCATCGCCGATCTCCAGGCCAGGCTGTTCCGCGCCGTCAAGGCCAACGATCTGGCGGAAGCGCGCCGGCTGAACGACCGGATCTATCCCACGGCCCGCGTGTTCTACGCCGATCCTTTTGTCGACATGCACAACCGCATGAAGGAAGCGCTGGTGCTGCTTGGCAAGCTGCCCCGCGCGGTGGTGCGTCCGCCGCTGGTGAAGATATCGGACGGGGAAATCGCCCGGATCAGGGACGCGCTGATCGAGGCAGGATTGCTCGACGTCAGAGCCGCGACGGGACGCAACGCCGCATAATGGCGCCGCTACCACGGCCGCCCCGCCGCTACTCGTTGCGCAGCCTGAGCTGCCCGACGATGGCGGCTATTTCACCCTCAAATTTCGCAAGGCGGTCGCCCTGCGCCTTGAGACGGTCGGACAGCTTCTGCATCTCGTCGCGCTCAAGCGACTGCGTGAGCCGCTGAATGATCTCTTCGTTGAGCGAGTGCCCGTTTGCCGCGGCCGCCCCAACGAGTCTGTCCCGCATCCCCTGCGGCAGACGGAACTGAATCCGATCCGTAGTCCCGCCGGTTGCCGTCGCCTTCTTGGTAGGACGTGCGGCAGACGTGATTGTCTCCGGTTGGGCTGCCTTTTTCCTGGCCACGCTCGTCCCTCCAACGGCCAAGCCGTGAGCAAATGCACCTCGATGAAGCCAGCGAAGCAATCCGAAAATTCAGGCGTGATTGAGGACGTTGACCAAAGATCGGGCGCGCTGCATTCGACTTGATCCCACAAAAGTCCCCGCCCGTCTCGACTCGTGGCCCCGACGTCTTTAAACGTTGCCGGCACAGCAATGGGGCGAGAAATGGCAAAGAAAACCGTCAACAAGCGGAAGAGCGGCGCGAAGGCAGCGAAGATACCGGCGAAAAAATCCGCCGTCCGCACGACCGCAAAAGCACAGAAGAAAGCGGCCTCTCAAAAGTCCGCCAAAGCCCGCCCGCCCAAGGGACCGGTCTGGCAATGGACGGCGCTGCAGACCGCATCCGCCATCCGCTCCGGGGCGATTTCCTCGGTCGAAGTTGTCGAAGCGCACATCGCGCGCATGCGCGACGTCAATCCGAAACTCAATGCGGTCGTCGTCGATCTGTCGGAGGAAGCGCTGAAGGCGGCAAAAGCCGCGGACAAGGCCCTGACAAGAAAGACCGAGTTCGGCCCGCTGCACGGCGTGCCCATCACGATCAAGGAAAACGTCGACTATGAAGGGCGGCCCAACCCCAACGGGGTGCCCGCGCAGATGAACATTATCGCCCCCTCCGATGCGCCTGTTGTCCGCAACCTCAAGAAGGCCGGTGCGATCGTGCTCGGCCTGACCAACACGCCCGAGTTTTCATTCCGCGGCTTCACCGATAACCCGCTGCACGGGTTGACGCTGAACCCGTGGGATGCCGAGATCACCTGCGGCGGCTCGTCGGGCGGCGCAGGTAGTGCGGTGGCCGCCGGAATCGGCACGATCGCGCATGGCAACGACATCGGCGGCTCGCTGCGCTGGCCGGCGCATTGCAACGGCGTCGTCACCATCAAGCCGACGCAGGGCCGTGTCCCCGCTTTTAACGAGAGCGCCGCGGCCGAGCGGCCGATGCTGGCGCATCTGATGTCGGCGCAAGGGCCGCTGGCGCGCAGCGTCGGCGACGTCCGGGCCGCGCTCGAAGTCATGAGCCAGCGCGATCCGCGCGATCCCTGGTGGGTGCCCGCGCCGCTGGTCGGGCCCAAGCCGAAAGGCCCGATCAAGGTGGCGCTGGCAAAGCTGCCCGACGATATGGATGTCGATCCCTCGGTACGCGATGCGCTGCGCCAGGCCGCCGACCATCTCGAGCGTTCGGGCTACCGCGTCAGCGACGTCGAGGTGCCCGACATCAACGGCGTCTGGCAGACTTGGTGCGACATCATCGCCAACGAGACCGCGATGCTGCAGGAAGCCGCGATGCTGAAAGTGACGTCGCCGGATTTCCATGCCGCCTGGAGCGGCATCAAGGCCAAGGCGAACACACTCGACCTCTTGGGCTGGATGCGTGCCACCGCCGCGCGCAACTCCCATATCCGGGCGTGGCAGTTGTTCTTCGAGGAGTACCCCGTGGTGCTCGCGCCGACGACGGTCAAGCCGACGCCCGGCCCACGCGAGGACGCCATCAGCGCGGAACGTACGCGCGAACTGTTCTGGAACGATCTGCGTTTCATTTCCGCCATCAATGTGCTCGGCCTGCCAGGCGCCGTCGTGCCTGTGGCACTCCATGACGGCCACCCGATCGGCGTGCAGCTGATTGCAGGGCGCTATCGTGAGGACCTCGCGCTCGATGCGGCGGCGGCGATCGAGAAGCGCGCGGGACCGCTGGTGCCCCGGCTGTGGGAGAAGATGGCCTGAACCCTGGCCGTCACGGCGCGCCATCGGCTTGACTTCACGAGGCAATCCATCGAGAGGTGGATCGCCTTCGCTGAAGCCATCTCGCTTGGAAGTCATGGCGGAGCCAAGAAAATTCAAAGGGGAGCCGCCCGATGTCATCGCGCAAGTCAGCCAAAACCGTGAGCGCCACGCTCACCGTCAAGGAAGCCACCTTCGGCCTGCTGCGTGCGTTCGGCATCAAGCGCGTGTTCGGCAATCCAGGCTCGACCGAACTGCCGTTCCTCAGCGACTGGCCCGACGACATCGACTACGTGCTCGGCCTGCAGGAGGCCAGCGTCGTCGGCATGGCCGACGGCTATGCGCAGGCCACCCGTAACGCTGGCTTCGTCAACCTGCATTCCGGCGCCGGTGTCGGCAATGCGCTCGGCAATATCTATACCGCGCACCGCAACCAGACGCCGCTGGTGATCACGGCCGGCCAGCAGGCGCGCTCGATCCTGCCGCTGCAGGCCTTTCTCTACGCCGACCGCGCCTCGGAGTTTCCGCGGCCCTATGTCAAATACAGCGTCGAGCCGGCGCGCGCCGAAGACGTGCCAGCGGCGATCGCGCGCGCCTATTACGTCGCGATGCAGCCGCCCTGCGGGCCGACCTTCGTCTCGATACCGATCGACGACTGGACACGCCCGGCGCAGCCGATCGAGGCCCGCCACGTCAGCCGCGAACTCGGCCCCGAGCCGGAGGCGATGAAGGCGATGGTGGCCGCGCTCGCGGCGAGCAAGCGCCCTGCCCTCGTCGTCGGACCCGGCGTCGACCGCGCCGGCGCCGTTGACCTAATGGTGCAGGTCGCGGAGAAGGCCAAGGCGGCCGTCTGGGTCAGCCCGTTCTCGGCGCGCTGCTCATTCCCGGAACGGCATCCGCAATTCGCGGGTTTTCTGCACGCCTCGCCGGGACAGCTATCGGACGCGCTGCGCGATCATGACCTCGTCGTCGTGATCGGCGCACCGGTGTTCACCTTCCATGTCGAGGGACATGCCGCGATCTTCGACGGCGCCACCACGATCTTCCAGATCACCGACGATCCGGACGCCGCCGCGGTGACGCCGTCGGGCGCCAGCATCGTCGCCACCATGAAGCCGGCGCTCTCGATGCTGCTCGACCTGCTGCCGGAATCAAAGCGCGCCATACCTTCGCGCCGCACGCTGCCGCCGGCGCCCGCCGCCGCCGATCCGCTGCCGGTGGAATTTCTGCTGCACTCCTTGTCCGAGGCGATGCCGGCCAATGCCGTGCTGGTGGAAGAAGCCCCCTCGCATCGCCCGGCGATGCAAAAATTCATGCCGATGCGCGGCCAGGACAGTTTTTACACCATGTCGAGCGGCGGCCTCGGCTACAGCCTGCCCGCCGCGGTCGGCATGGCGCTGGGACGGCCGGCGACCCGCATCGTCTGCCTGATCGGCGACGGGTCGGCGATGTATTCGATCCAGGCACTGTGGACCGCGGCCCGACGCAACCTGCCGCTCACGGTGATCGTCATCAACAATGCCGGCTATGGCGCGATGCGGTCGTTCAGCCAGGTGATGCAGGTGCGCAACGTGCCGGGGCTCGAACTGCCCGGCATCGATTTCGTCAAACTCGCCGAAGGCATGGGCTGCCACGCCGTGCGGGTGACGAAGTCATCCGAACTCGCGGGCGCACTCAAGGACGGGCTGTCGCATGACGGCACCAGCCTGATCGAGGTGATGGTGGATTCGGCGGTGCCGCTGCTCTACGCGCAGAAGGGGTGAGGCACGACTCTATCCCCGTCATTGCGAGCCACCGGGCCGCGCGAACGCGCGCCCGATGACAGGCTCCGCGAAGCAATCCATCGTGCCGCAAGCGAAAGCATGGATTGCTTCGTCGCTTCGCTCCTCGCAATGACGCGAAGAGACATTCGCGCCCAGCTCATTTCCCGTAAGCTTCCCGCATCTTCGCCTGGATCTTCGCCATGCCTGATATCCAGCGGTCGTAATTCTCGGTTTTCTTGCGCATGTAGCCGAGCACCTGCGGGTGCGGCAGAATGACAAACGTTTCCGCTTCCAGCCCCTGCAGCACGTCCTGCGCCACCTGCTCCGGCGACAGGTCGCCATCGCCGGATTGCGGGCCCTTCGGGATCGACCGCAGCATGTTGGTGTCGACGCCCTGCGGACAAAGGATGGAAACCTTGATGTTGTCGGCCTTGTGCGAGATTGCGAGGTTCTCGGCAAAGCCGACCGCGGCATGCTTGGTGGTCGAATAGGCCGGGCTGCCGACCTGCGACAGCAGACCCGCCGCCGAAATCGTGTTGAGGAAATAACCGCCGCCGCGCGCCTTCATGCGCGGGATCAAATGCCGCGCCGCATAGACATGCGCCATGACATGGATCGCCCAGCTTCGCTGCCACGGCTCGTCGGAGCTGCCGCCGGCATTCACCGACAGCGGATCGAAGCCGCCGCCGATGCCGGCATTGGAGCAGAACAGCGCGATCGGGCCGAACTGGCGCTCGGTCTCCTCGATGACGTGAAGGATGTCGGTTTCCTTGCCGACGTCGCATTTAAAGGCGGCCCCGCCGATCGAGGCGGCGACCTTTTCGGCGGCGGCATGATCGAGATCGACGACGACCACCTTGGCGGCACCTGCGCGATGAAAGGCCTCGCACATCGCCTTGCCGATGCCGTTGCCGCCACCGGTGACAACCACGACTTTGCCGGTCACCTGCATGGCCGCTCTCCCTTAGAATTTTCTTACGTCAAAACGATCAGGTCGAGTATAGCCGTATAATGGCAGGCGGCGCCGAGCAAGACGAAGCCGTGCCAGATCGCGTTCTGGAAGCGCAGCCGCTGCCAGGCATGGAAGATCACGCCAGACGTGTACAATAGGCCACCGGCAAGCGTGAGGCCCAGCGTCAGTGCCGGCAGCCGCTCCACCACGGCGTCATAGAGCATCATCCCGCTCCAGCCCATGGCGAGGTAAAGTCCGGTCGCCAGCCGGTCATACCGGCCGGGCCGCGCGATCTTCAGCGCGATGCCGACGATCGCCAGGCACCACACCCCGATCAGAACCGCGATGGCGAAATAGCTGTCCTTCAGTTGCATGATGAACGGCGTGTAGGTCGCCGCGATCAGGAGATAGATCGCCGAATGATCGAAGCGGCGCAGCACCCATTTGGCGCGCGAGACCGGCCAGAGATTATAGGTCGCCGACAGCACCAGCATCGCCAGCAGGCCCGCGACATAGATCGACACCGCGGCGATATCGGCCGCGGTGGCATAGACGGCGGTCAACACGATCAGCGCGGTGGCGGCCACCAGGCCGAAACAGATGCCGACGATATGCACGACGCCGTCGGCGATCAGCTCGGCGCGGTCGTAGTTCCACTGCATGACGCCGGCCGCCGCATGGAAGGATGTCGAGGCAAGTTGCTTTAGTCGGAAGATGGTCATGCAGGTCCACCTGAGCTTTTGAACGGACGGTCGGAACGGAAGGGTTTCTACGGCCGCCTCCGTTCAACGCCATCGCCGTGGCATTTTCGTGCTGCCGGCGACCGTATATCCCCTGGATATCCCCTTGGGCCGCCCCGTCCGCCGATCACGAGAGCTTGATTTCGGCCCGCCAATAGCCACCTTGCTGGCATCACCCACCCACGCATCGTTCGAGGCTCTCTACGCCCGCATGGCCCCCAGTTTTTCAGACCTTGTCGAGGAAGCGCGCCTGTCGGCGCGGGCGCTGCTCGACTACGGCGACAGCTTTTTCAATCCCACCGTGCGGCTCGGCGTCACCGGCCTGTCGCGCGCCGGCAAGACCGTGTTCATCACGGCGCTGATCCACGGCCTGACCCGCGGCGGCAGGTTTCCGATCTTCGAGCCATACGCCACGGGCCGGATCGCCCGCGCGCGGCTGGCGCCCCAGCCGGACGACGCGGTGCCGCGCTTCGCCTATGAGAGCCACGTCCGTACCCTGATCGAGGAGCGGCACTGGCCGAGTTCGACCACCGACATCAGCGAGCTTCGCATCGTCATCGACTACCAGCGCCAGAACGGGGCCGACCGCACGCTCACCATCGACATCGTCGACTACCCCGGCGAATGGCTGCTGGATCTTCCGCTGCTCAACAAGAGCTTTGAGCAATGGTCGGCGGAGAGCCTCGCGCTGTCGCGCGAGGGCCCGCGCGCAAAACTCGCCGCGCCGTGGCATGCGCATCTCAAGACGCTTCAGCCCGAAAGCCCCGAGAACGAACAGGCCGCCCTTGCCGCCGCCAAACTGTTCACGGATTATCTGCGCGCCTGCCGCGACGAACGCTTTGCGATGAGCCTGCTGCCGCCCGGCCGTTTCCTGATGCCGGGCAATCTGGCCGATACGCCGGCGCTGACCTTTGCGCCGCTCGACGTCGCGATCGACGGCAGCGCGCCCGACGGCTCGCTGTGGGCGATGATGCGGCGGCGCTACGAGGCCTACAAGGACGTCGTGGTGCGCCCATTTTTCCGTGATCATTTTGCGCGGCTCGATCGCCAGATCGTGCTGGTCGATGCGCTCGCCGCGTTCAATGCCGGACCGGAAGCGCTGCACGATCTCGAAGCGGCGCTGACCGGAATTCTCGATTGTTTCCGCATCGGCCGCAGCACGATCCTGAGCAGTCTGTTTCGTCCGCGGATCGATCGCATTCTGTTCGCCGCGACCAAGGCCGATCATCTGCACCACCTGAGCCATGACCGGCTGGAAGCCGTGCTGCGGCGCGCGGTCGCCAAGGCGGCCGACCGCGCCGAATATGCGGGCGCTGCCATCGACGTGGTCGCGCTGTCGGCGGTGCGCGCGACACGCGAGGCGCAGGTGGCGCGCGGCCGCGAAAAACTGCCATCCATCATCGGCACGCCCGCGCCCGGCGAGACCGCCAATGGCGAGGCTTTCGACGGCGAAACCGAAGTCGCGACGTTTCCAGGCGACCTGCCCGCGGACCCCGAGGAACTCTTCAACGGCGGCTTTCGCGGCCTGTCCAGCACCGCCTCCGATCAGGCCGATTTCCGCTTCCTGCGCTTCCGGCCGCCGCTGCTGGAGCGCGCGGCCGACGGTGAGCCCGCACTGCCCCACATCCGTCTCGACCGGGCCCTCCAGTTCCTGATCGGAGACCGACTGCAATGAGCGAGAAAACGCCGCACCGGCGGCCGGCCACGTTCAAGCTCGACGATCCCGGTGTGGTCGTGATCGGCCCGGACGAAACTGGACGCCCGGCCCGCGGCACCGTGCAGATCACGCCCGAAGCGGATCCTGCGCTGTTGCCGGTACCCGTCGTGGCGCCGCGCGTGCTGGCGCGCCGCGGATTTCGCTGGGGCACGCTGTTCTGGTCCGCGGTCGGCGGGCTGGTGCTGCTCGGCTCGGGGCTCGGCGTCGTCAACCTGATCGAGGACCTGTTTGCGCGCAGCCAAACGCTCGGGTATGTCGCGCTGGCCTTCGCGGGAGCCGCAGCGCTGGCGCTGGCGGTCGTGATCGGGCGCGAAGCCTTCGGGATGGCGCGGCTGGCCGCGATCGAGAAGCTGCATCAGCGCGCGATAGAAGTGCTGCGCAGCGACGACCGCGCCGAAAGCCGCGCCGTTGTCAACGATCTGCTGAAGCTTGCGCATGAAAACCCGCAACTGGCGCGCGCCCGCGCCGCGCTGGTGAGCCACGCCGACGATATTATCGACGGCGCCGACATGATCAAGCTCGCCGAGCGCGAATTGATGGCGCCGCTGGATGAGGAAGCCCGCCGGCTGGTTTCCACGGCCGCGCAACGCGTTTCGGTCGTTACCGCGGTGAGCCCCCGCGCCCTGATCGACGTGCTGTTCGTGTTCGTCGCCGCGATGCGGCTGATCCGGCAACTGGCGCGGCTCTATGGCGGCGGCCGCGGTACGCTCGGCATGATCAGCCTGCTGCGCCACGTCATCGGCCACCTCGCCATCACCGGCGGCATGGCGGTCGGCGACAGCCTGGTGCAGCAGGTGCTCGGCCATGGCATCGCGGCAAAGCTCTCGCAGCGGCTCGGCGAAGGCGTGCTCAACGGCCTGCTCACCGCGCGGCTGGGGCTGGCCGCGATCGACGTGACGCGGCCGCTGCCGTTTACCGCTCTGCCGCGGCCCGCGCTCGGCGACCTCGCCAAGGATTTGCTGCGCAAGCGCGATGATGAGGCGTGATTTCGTTTAGGGTGAAGCGACGTGCCCACCTTGCTTCGTGGAACACGCATTGAATGGTGGGTCCACTCCGCTTTGCCTACCTAGGGACTCGCGTCGAGAAGCACTGCGGTCGCCTGAGCGATCGCGTCTTCCGAACGATCCCGGATCAGCAACACTTCACCACGCGCAAACGTTGCCGCGCTCGCGGTAACGATGGCATTCTTGGGGCATATTCCAAAGCAGTTGGCGAGCACGAGACGTGCACGCCCTTTCCTCTGGCCGCCGCTGTGATGTTTGAGGCTGGCCTTGAGGCGCCGCCTGAGCTTCTCGCCATCGGGGATCCGCTTCAGACATTTCCGGCACACCAGAACTGGGCCCAGCCCTGGCAACTGCAGAGCGCGAAGTGGTAGTTTTTCTGACATTCGGATAAATATGCCGCGACGCCGCCCGATCAGACCGCTTCGGCCTGCATCGATGCTGTGACATCCGGTTCGGTCGCAGCGACAGCAGGCGGCGGCATATGCTTCGGCAACGAGAGGCACGGCCTTGCGCCAGCTTCCTTGCTGTTGGCTGAGATCGAATTGCCGGTTTTGCGGATGGAGTCGACGAGATGCGCATCCGTGAGCTTCCGGCGCTTTCTCACGACCCTGACCTTCACATGGTCTCGCACATCAAGGCTGCTTCGCGAAAGGTTTCTCCGGCGCATCATCACGTCGCTACCTGCTATGGCTGAGGGCAAGCGGACATTACACCGCTTGATCGTGACCGGCGATTGTCCCGCTCGCGAAATTCCGTCTCCATGCCGATAACCTCAGAAGGCAAGCCTCGTTCCAAGCGCGTGAAAAATTAGGTCTGCCTTGTTGGCGGAAGACGAATCTTGCCGACCGATGACAGTCGGTCGCGCCGTCATCGCCTGGCTTGACAGGGTGATCCGGCATTTCCAGAGACGCGCGCGATTCAACCCGGGAGCCGCGGCAGACTGGATCCCCGGCCTGCGCGGGCATGACGGGTGAAAAATTCACCCGCCAGCACGCGCCAGCGAAACAGCGGCGAGTCCGGCGGCGGCGAGAGCTCCGGCGTCCAGCCCGTCAGTTTTTCTAGCGCATACGTATCCATCACCACGCCGCGCCAGACGCGCTCGACCCGTGCCAGTGGTTGACGGATTGCCGACGTGAGATTCCATAGCGGGAGGCGATGGTCCGGCTCGCGCGCGACGTAGAGGCCAGGATGGTCCTTGATCGCGCTCATGCCGGGATCGCCAAAGCCCTGAAACCGGCCGCGCTCGTTGATCTGGATCACTGGCACCTGCCCTTTGAAATGCCAGCGCAGCATTGCGTAGGTGCGGTAGTCCGTCGTCGCGATCCAGGTCGCGCCGGTTGCCTGCAACTGCTCGCGGGCGCGCGACGCCACCTGTTCGTAGCCGGCCTCGCCGCCGACCGGATCGGTCCTGCCGATCAAATTCCAGGGCGCGGCGACGTAGTAGAGGAACACGCCGACCACGAATGCGATGCCGGAAACGACGGCCACCCTCGCCCACCGAAATGTCGATCTGACCATCCAATCCGAAAAACCCTCGCGCGGCAGCAAGGCGAGATTGATCGCGGTCACCGCAAAGCCGGCGGGCCACAAAAACATCGGCCAGGTGTCGCCGACCCGCAGCGTCAGCGACTTCCAGAAGAAATAGAGCAACGGCGCCAGCACCGCGGTCGACAGCAGGATCGCAACCGGCTCGCGGGTGCGATAGCCGCGCCAGGCGGTCAGCGTCACGCCCGAAAGCACCACCGGCAGCAGCACGAAGCCGACGAGGCCGAACTGCAGCCCGATGAATTCGCCCACGGTGCGGAAGGAAAACGGATGGGTCGCGACGGCGCGCACAAACTGAAATCGAAACGATGCCCAGTCGTGCTCGGCATTCCAGATCAGCACCGGCAGGAACACGATAACCGCCAGCAGCGCCGCCAACCATGGCCAGGGACTGAGCAGCCAGCGCCGCCGCCAATCCGGCACCAGCACGAACGCGAGCACAGCCGGCATCAGCATGATGGCGGTGAACTTGGACAACATCGCGAGGCCGGCAAAAAGACCGGCGGCGAGCCACCAGCGCGGATTGCCGCTCTTATGCAGCCGCACCAGCGACCACAGCATCGCGACCGCGCAAGGGATCATCGCCGTGTCGGGCGCCACCTTCGCCATCAACAGCCCGTAGTACAGCGCCGCTTCCGGCAGCAGTACCGCGAAGACGACGGCGCGCGCATCGTGCGTCACGCGCCGGACGATGTCGGCGAGCAGAAGCTGCGTGACCAGCATCGCGACGATGCCGCCGAAGCGCACGCCGATCCGGGTGTCGCCGAAGATGGCGGTGCCGAGCCGGATCAGCCAGGCGATGCCCGGCGGATGGTCGAGGAAGGCCAGCGCACTCTCCTTCGACCAGGTCCAATAGTAGGCCTCGTCGGTACGCAAATCGAGTACGCCAGCATAGACCAGCCGCATCGCCGTCAGCGCGGCGATCAGCAGCGCAACCCAAAGCCAAGGCGCGGCGGAGCGGTCCGGTTTAGGCTGGCTGATATCGGGCGGGGCTGTCGTCACGGCGCTTTCTCTTCGACTACCTCCGAGGTGTCAACGTATACCGATGGAAAAACTCTATCGTCGTCCCTGCGTTCGCAGGGACGACCGGGTATGGTATTCACTGCTGGAATAAAATGCCGGCATCGCCGATATTGACCGTATGGACCGCATGGCAACCCTATCCAGAGAACGCATCGCGACCTTCGTGCGCGGCATCAGCCTCCGGCAGGTTCGCCTCGCCAGCGGCGTGGTATTGTTCGCCTATCTGGTCAGCCATTTCCTCAACCATGCGCTGGGCAACATCTCGCTGGAGGCGCTTTCCGACGGCGTCTATTGGCACCTCGCGTTCTGGCAATTCCTCCCGGTCACGGTCCTGTTCTACACCGCCTGCGCGGTGCACACCGCGCTCGGCATCTGGGCGCTGTACGAACGCCGACAGTTCCGCTGGAAGGCGATCGAGCCGCTGCAGCTCGCGCTCGGCCTCAGCGTGCCGATGCTGGTCATCGGCCATGTCATCGGCATCCGGCTCGGCCAGACGCTGTTCGGGCATGAACGGCTCTATCCGCAGGTGCTGTTCCTGTACTGGATCTGGACGCCATACCGGGTCTGGATGATGCTCGCAGTCATGGCGATTGCCTGGGTCCATGGCTGCATCGGGCTGTATTTCTGGCTGCGGATGCGGGCCTTCTACAAGCGCGCCGCGCCGTTCCTGCTCGCTCTGGCGGTTCTGATCCCGGCACTCTCGATGCTCGGCTTCTATCAGAGCGGTCGCATGGTGATGGAAGCCGACAGCGTCGAGTGGCGCGCGGAGACCCAATCGCAAAGCCAGATCGGCACGCGTGCCGAAGCGCGGACGCTCGAGCGCATCACGGATTATTCCCTGTACGGCTATTTCGGCCTGATCGGCATCGCGCTGCTGGCCCGTGCCGCCCGCGCCGTCAACGAACGCCGCCGCGGCATGGTCAACCTTTCCTACGGCAACGGCCGCACCGTGCGCGTTCCAAAAGGCCTCAGCGTGCTCGAGGCGAGCCTGCGAAACAACGTTCCCCACGCCAGCGTCTGCGGCGGCCGCGCCCGCTGCTCGACCTGCCGCATTCGCATCATCGGCGACCACAATGAGCTGCCGGAGCCCTCGCAGCGCGAGGCGTTCGTGCTGGGCCGGGTCGGCACGCCGGATCCTTCGATCCGCCTTGCCTGCCAGTTGCGGCCGACCTGCGATATCTCGTTCTTTCAGCTCTTCCTGCCGCACACGATGTCGGCCGACGGGCATGATTCAAACCCGACGCGCATCGGCCAGGAACGCTATCTCGTCAACATGTTCGTCGACATGCGCGGTTCGACCCGGATGGCGGAAAAACGTCTGCCGTTCGACACCGTCTTCATCGTCAACCGCTTCCTCGGCGCAGTATCCCAGGCGGTGCTCGCGAGCGGCGGCATGCCGAACCAGTTCGTCGGCGACGGCATGCTGGCGCTGTTTGGGCTGTCGACCACGCGGCATGAAGCCTGCCGCCAGGCATTGCGCGCGGCGGCGATGATCGCCGCCAATGTCGACGAGCTGAACAAGTTTCTCGAGCACGATCTGCACGAGCCGATCCGTTTCGGCATCGGCATCAATGGCGGCGAAGTGATCGTCGGCGATATCGGCTATCGCGATCACATGGTGTTCACCGCGCTCGGCGATGCCGTCAATGTCGCGGCGCGGCTGCAGGACATGACCAAGAGCCTTTTGTGCGAGGTCGTGATCTCCGACGAGGTCTGCTTCACCGCGGGCATTCCTCCCGATACGTTGCCGCAGCATGACGTCGAGATTCGCGGGCGCAACGAGCCGATGATCGTGCGCGCGGTTGCGGATGCCCGAACGTTGCTGCCGCCGCTCGACGAAGCGCGCAGCTTCGCCGCCTGAAACTATCGCGGCAACGGCGGTGTCAAACCTGTGTGACGTTTTTCACATCTGAATATTCGTTCAGGAAGTAGTCGCGAACCTGCTCTGTGACGCAGGCGACAGATCGGCGATGGGTAAGACTGAAACTGAAACCCGCGCCTGGACATCAACGTCGAATGCGCATTTTTGGAGAACGACCATGTTTCGCAAACTGACTCTCGCGGCCGCAGCCGCCCTTTCGCTGAGCCTCATGGCGCTGGCGCCCACCTCCGCTTCGGCGGGCGGGTTCTGGCCGCATCACCATCATCACCACCATCACCATCCGCACTGGGGCCATGGCTTCGGCGTCGGCTACCTCGGCGGCTATGGCTGCTGGCAGCCTCGCCGCGTGCTGACCCCGTTCGGCTTCCGCTGGCGGACGGTCAACGTCTGCTATTGATCCGGTTGTCCACCTTCGTCCGGAAGCCCCGGTCGCCCCGCGCGACCGGGGTTTTCCGCGTGCGATATTCCGGTCGGCAGGCCCGGCCGCCGACGCCATTTATAGGTTTATGATGACGCTTTCCGGCTGCGGTCGGCGGAGCGAACAATTTTCGAATCCCCTCCGCCGGGCCGCTTCAAATCGGCGCAAAACCAGCAAAACGGCGGAAATCGGGTGCGAACGGGCACTTTTTTGCCGAATCCGGCATCCCGTTTGCGCTACCCAGTCCGCCCCAACCCGCGTATCCTGATTGCGCGGGCAGGCCGGTTAGTGCGGGGACCGACGGCTCGGTTACTTTTTTGATTCCGCGGAGACGACGTGAATGGCTAAAGGTACGGTGAAGTGGTTCAATCCAACCAAGGGCTACGGTTTCATCCAGCCCTCGAATGGCGGCAAGGACGTGTTCGTTCATATTTCGGCAGTTGAGAAAGCCGGGCTTTCGACACTCAATGAAGGGCAGTCCGTCGAGTACGAAGAGATCGCCAACCGGGGCAAGACTTCGGCCGAGAACCTCAAGGTCTAGCGCAAACGCGCGATCGGCAACGCCCTCTCGGACTTAAAATCCGGGAGTAGGCTAAAAAAATCCCAACAACTGTGAGCGTTCGGCGGAGCGAGCATCGCTTCTGCACGCACGATGGTTAAATCGCGCGCGAGAACCGGCCGCTCAATCTTCCGTAACCCATTTCTGAACCGTCATGACGTCGGGTGGCTGCAGATAGCCACGCGGCCAGAGATCGACGACCCACTCGACCTTGGTCGTGCGATCGACCAGCACCGCGGTGTTGTGCGGTGTCTGCAGCACCAGCGTATTGCCGCGATATCTCGGATCGCCGATCGTGTGGTGCTTCAACAGGCCCCATTCTCGCAGTACCATCAGCAGGCTCGTCGTGTTCCGCGTGGTATCCCAGCAATCGTAATTGTGCTTGTCGTCGAAGTAGCGGAAGTCCGCCTTCGCCACCCGCTTGTTGGTACCCAGGATCGGCCCCATACGCCGGTCGAACCACACGACCGCTTTCTGCACCGCGGCGCGTTCAGCGGCGGCCGAAGCCCGGCCTGCCGTCATGATCTGCGTCAGCGCGCTGCGGTCGGCGGCGGTAAAATCGAGCATCTCACGGCGCCGGCAGACAAAGCCATAGCAGACCGTCATGGAGGTCGCCGACGGTGGGTAGATCGAGACCGAACTGTAAAGGTAGGCGATCGCCGCGCTCATCTCGGCGGCGTTCGCCGCGGGGGTGCCGAACAGCACGGCGAGGACGACACCAAACACGGCTGCGAAGCCGGTTCGCGTTCGGCTTGCCCTTTTCGGCGGAGCGGCTTCTCGCATGGTTCCTATTGTTCCCGAACGACGGCGAGTTCGACGATTAGCGCGGCGCTCCCACGCTGCCAACCGGCAAGCCCGCGATCTGTGGATCGCACGGCCAGAATTCCGTCCGCTGTGTTCTCCGTGCGCCAGTGGGTGCCCCGGCACCGACCGCCGATATCGTTGACTCCGGTCTCCCTGAGCACCGGCAGGAAATTTACCGCCTGTTCCGGCCATGTCGGCCTCGCTAGACTGGCAGAAGCCGAGACAACCCCATGCTGATTCCCGCCGCCCCCCTTCCCGCCTTCAGCGCGCCCTACGCGCCCGACGATCGGACCATGGCGTCCCGCCTGGTGGGAGCCGTGGGGCTGGATGCATCGCAGGATGCGCGCATCGATCGCACGGCAACGCGGCTGATCGAGGCGATCAGGGCCAATGACGATCCGCTGGGCGGCGTCGAGGACATGCTGCGCGAGTTTGCGCTGTCGACCAAGGAAGGCCTGGCGCTGATGGTGCTGGCGGAAGCGCTGCTGCGGGTGCCGGACGCCCGCACCGCCGACCAGTTCATCGAGGACAAGCTCGCCCAAGGCGACTTCATCCATCACGAGACGCGATCCAGCGCCTTCCTCGTCAACGCCTCGGCGTGGGCGCTCGGGATGTCCGCCCGCGTGATCCAGCCCGGCGAGACGCCGCAGGGGACCATCGGCCGGCTTGCCAAGCGGCTCGGCGCGCCGGCCGTGCGGGCGGCGACGCGGCAGGCGATGCGACTGATGGGCAATCATTTCGTGCTCGGGGAGACCATCGAGGCGGCGCTGACGCGGGCACAGCCGGATTCCTCGCGCCATCAACGCTACTCGTTCGACATGCTCGGCGAAGGCGCCCGCACAGCCGATGATGCCGCACGCTATTTCAAAGCCTATTCAAGTGCGATCGAGGCGATCGGGCGCACCGCCGGTGACCGGCCCCTGCCCGACCGCCCGGGCATCTCGGTCAAGCTCTCGGCCTTGCATCCGCGCTTCGAGGCGGTGAGCCGCGCGCGGGTGATGCGCGAACTGGTGCCGCACCTGATCGATCTCGCCCGGCAAGCCAAATCCCATGACCTCAATTTCACCGTCGATGCCGAGGAAGCCGACCGGCTCGAATTGTCGCTCGACGTGATCGCGGCAGCGCTCGGCGATGCATCGCTGGCAGGCTGGGATGGCTTTGGCCTGGCGATCCAGGCCTACCAGAAGCGCGCCAGCGACGTGATCGATTATGTCGATCGTCTCGCACGCAGCCTCGACCGCAGGATGATGGTGCGTCTGGTCAAGGGCGCCTATTGGGACACCGAGATCAAGCGCGCGCAGGAACGCGGGCTCGACGGCTATCCCGTGTTCACCCGCAAGGCGATGACCGATCTGAATTACGTCGCCTGCGCAAGCCAGTTGCTGGCGCTGCGGCCGCGGATTTTTCCGCAGTTCGCCACCCACAATGCGCTGACGGTCGCGAGCATCCTCGAACTCCAAACGGACCAAGGCGGATTCGAATTCCAGCGCCTGCACGGCATGGGCGAGGCGCTCTACGCGAAGCTCGGCGAAGACCGTCCCGATATCGCCCATCGCACCTACGCGCCGGTCGGCAGCCACCGCGATCTGCTGGCCTATCTGGTGCGGCGATTGCTGGAAAACGGCGCCAACTCATCCTTTGTCGCGCTTGCTGCCGACGAAACGGTCCCGGTGTCGCAATTGCTGCGGCGACCGGCCGATATCATCGGCAGCGCCGACAACGCTGCGCATCCCAACATCCCGTTGCCCCGCGATCTCTATGGCGCCAACCGGAAAAACTCTCGCGGGATCGAATTCGGCGAACGCGCGGCACTGGCGCAACTCGTTTCAAACATCGCCTCCGAACCAGCACCTGTCGCGGGCAGCCTCATCGATGCGACTGAGCGCGAGGCCAACACCGCGATAGCGGCGGCGCGCCCGGGCTTCAGCCAATGGGCCAGAACACCGGCCGAGACCCGCGCAGCGGCACTGGAGAAGGCGGCCGCTCTTCTGGAGCAGCGCACGGCGCGTTTCGTTACGCTCCTGCAGCGCGAGGGCGGCAAGACACTGGACGACGCGATTTCGGAAGTCCGCGAGGCCGTCGATTTCTGCCGTTACTATGCCGCGCAGGGACGCGAACTGTTCGGTGAAGGCAAGCCGATGCCGGGACCGACGGGCGAGAGCAATGTGCTCCGCCTGCGGGGCCGCGGCGTCTTCGTCGCGATCTCGCCGTGGAATTTTCCGCTGGCGATCTTCCTCGGCCAGGTCACGGCGGCCTTGATGGCGGGCAACGCGGTCGTTGCGAAGCCGGCCGAGCAGACGCCGCGCATTGCGGCTGAAGCCGTCAGGCTGCTGCATGAAGCCGGTGTGCCGGCGCCGGCGCTGCATCTGGTCGCGGGTGACGGCCGGATCGGCGCCGTGCTGGTGGCACATCCCGATATTGCGGGCGTCGTGTTCACCGGCTCGACCGACGTCGCGCGCACCATCAACCGCGCGCTCGCCGCCAAGGACGGACCGATCGTGCCGCTGATCGCCGAGACCGGCGGCATCAATGCCATGATCGTCGATGCCACCGCACTGCCCGAGCAAGTCGCCGACGATGTCGTGACTTCGGCGTTCCGTTCCGCCGGCCAGCGCTGTTCAGCACTGCGATTGCTGTTCCTGCAGGACGACGTCGCCGACCGCATGATCGAGATGATTGCGGGCGCGGCGCGGGAACTCGTCATCGGGGATCCCGGCGATCCTGCCACGCATATCGGCCCGGTGATCGATGCCGAGGCCAAACAACGGCTGGATGCGCATATCGAACGCATGAAGCGGGAAGCCCGGGTGCACTTTGCGGGCAGCGCTCCCCAAGGCAATTTCGTCGCGCCGCATATCTTCGAATTGTCCGATGCCGGCCAACTTACCGATGAAATATTCGGGCCGGTACTGCACGTGGTGCGGTACCGCGCCGACCGGTTCGGCGAGGTGCTGCAAGCGATCGAGCGCTCCGGCTACGGGCTAACGCTCGGCATCCATTCCCGGATCGACGACACGGTGGAGGACGCGATCCAACGACTCCAGGTGGGCAACATCTATGTCAACCGCAACATGATCGGCGCGGTGGTCGGCGTGCAGCCGTTCGGCGGTCATGGACTATCTGGCACCGGCCCGAAGGCCGGAGGACCACATTACCTGACGCGTTTCGCCACCGAGCAGACGGTGACCGTCAATACGGCCGCAGCCGGCGGAAATGCAGCGCTGCTGTCCGGCGGGGAGTAGTTGCATCGCCACGCCAAGATGGGCCAAATGGCGCCCGAACGGGGGTCGCCCACAGGCGGGATCTCAGCAAGAGCAACAAACGGCACGGAGCGACGCCACGATGGACAAGGGTATTTTCGACGGCCTCAAGGTTCTGGACTGCGCGAGTTTCATCGCCGCGCCTGCCGCTGCCACGGTGCTGTCGGATTTCGGCGCCGACGTCATCAAGATCGAGCCGCCCGGCACCGGCGATCCCTATCGCAACCTGCCGAACCTGCCGGGCTACCCGCATAGCGAGCATAATTTCGCGTGGATGCTGGAAGCCCGCAACAAGAAGAGCCTCGCGCTCGATCTGTCGAAGCCCGAAGGCCAGGCGGTGCTGCATCGGCTGGCCGCGCAGGCCGACGTCTTCATCACCAATTATCCGCCGCAGGTGCGCGAGCGGCTCGGCATCACCCACGCACATTTGGCGCCACAGAACGAGCGCCTGATCTACGCCTCCTTCACCGGCTATGGCGAAAAGGGCGAGGAAGCCAACAAGCCCGGCTTCGACTCGAACGCCTATTGGGCGCGCTCCGGGCTGATGGATTTGGTGCGGGCGGACGAACACACCACGCCGGCGCGATCGATCGCCGGCATGGGCGACCACCCCTGCGCCATGGCGTTCTACAGCGCAATCGTCACCGCGCTCTACAAGCGCGAGCGCACCGGCAAGGGCTCGCATGTCAGTTCGAACCTGATGGCCAACGGCGTATGGGCCGCTTCGGTGCTGGCGCAAGCCAAACTGGTCGGCGCCAAATTCGGCGAACGCCGCCCGCGCGAACGCGCGCTGAACGCCGTCACCAATCACTACCAGTGCAAGGACGGGCGCTGGCTGATCCTGTCGCTGCTCAACGAGGACCGGCAGTGGCCGACGCTGGCACGCTGCCTCGGCCGCGAGGACCTCGTCACCGATCCGAGATTTGAAGCGAAGAAGGAGCGTCACGCGCGCTCGCTCGAACTGATCAAGATTTTCGATGAGGTCTTCGCGACCAGGGACCTTGCCGAGTGGCGCAAGATCCTTGACGGCAACGGCCTGGTGTTCGGCGTGGTCGGCATCCTCGACGATATTCCGACCGACAAGCAGATGCTCGACAACGAGATACTCGTACCGTTCGAGAACGACACCATGCTGACGATCTCGAGCCCGATCTGGGTGGACGGCAGCAAGAAAGTTCAGCCGCGCAAGCCGCCCGGCATCGGCGAGCACAGCGACGAGATTCTGCGCAACGCCGGCTACGACGACGCCGCGATCGGCAAGCTGCGCGCCTCCGGCGCGGTGGCGTGAAATCCGCGTCACGCTCCCGTCGCCTGTCGGAAAAACACCTCTCCAGCTTGAGGGAGGTTATCTCTTCGCAAGCAGAGTGTTGATTAGCCCCAGCAATTCCGTCTTCGTTTCCTGCCGAAAATTGCGGCGGGGCACGGCGAGTTGCCGCAGCAGAATTCCAATCAGGGTAGAGACGAACAGATCGGCATGGCCATGAGGATCGGGCGAGCCGGCGGCCCGCAAGGCAAGCTCTGCACTTTGCCGCCACGTGTCGAACCATTCGGCGACTATCGGCCGATGACGTTCATTTCGCGCCGACGCCAGAAACGCCTCGTAGCAAGCGATGTGAATTTCGGGCTGGGTCTTGAGTTCCTGTGAGTACCAGGCGACCAGCGAATCCATCCAGGCTTCCGTGTCGAACGCCTTGCTTTGCAGACTGAGCGCTAGCGCGCGGAGCCGGCCTACTTCGCGCATCAGGGCAAAACGAAGCGCGCCGTCCACAAGGGCGTCGCGCGCTGCGAAATGATGCGTGACGGCGCCGACCGACATCCCGGCCTCAGTCGCGACGGCGCGATGCGTAACGCCGTCGATTCCCTTGCGGCCGATAATGCGAAGCGTCGCCTCCATCAACGGGCGCTCGCGCTCGCTCGCCTTGCGTTCAATTTCCAGGGCCATGTTGACACGACTATCGATAGAGCATAGAAAAAGAACAAATGTTTTGTTTTACGGACTATACGTAATGCCATTCGCGTTGGCAAGCCGCCGACGCGCAGGGAGCCGCCCGATGCCGACTTATCGCCTGCATTACTTCCCGGAGTCGGGCAACAGCTACAAGCTCGCGCTGATGCTGACCCTGTGCGGTCAGACGTTCGAGCCGGTGTGGACCGATTTCGGCGGCGGCGTGACCCGCACGCCGGAATGGCGACGCGACGTCAACCCGATGGGCGAAATCCCGGTCCTGGAGGTGGACGGCGAGCGGCTGACCCAGACGGCACCGATTCTGCTCAAGCTGGCCAAACAGTTCGGCCGTTTCGGCGGCGAGACCGAACAGGAGCAGTTCGAACTGCTACGCTGGCTGTTCTGGGACAACCACAAGCTCACCGGCTACATGGCGACCTACCGCTACAACCGGACTTTCACGCCGTCGCCGAACGAGCATGTGCAAAAGTATTTCCGCCGGCGGCTTGACGATTTCCTGTCCATCCTCGAAGCGCACTGCCAAGCGAATGCATTTGCCATCGGCGCGCGGCCGACCGTGGCCGACATTTCCATGATGGCCTATCTGCATTATCCCGCCGACGAGACCGGATACGACTGGGCAGCGAGCCATCCCGCGATCAACGCCTGGCTCGGCCGCATGGCGCAATTGCCGGGCTGGAAATCGGCCTATGATCTGCTGCCGGGCAAGCGGCTGACGCATTACGCCAAATGATCGCACGGACGTCGTTCAACGGTTGAGCCACGCCCAGGCGAAACCCAGCACGATCAACCCAACAACGATCGACACCGCGATTGCCCAGACGCTGACCCTGACGTCGCCAACGGCCTGCCGATTGGCTTCGTTCTCCGCGATCTTGCGATTACGTTGCCGGTTCTCGTCAGGAGAGCTCATCGCCAATCTCCGCTCGCTGTCCCTTCAACGTAGCACAGTTCGCGGGAACCTTTCAGCGGCTTTTGACGAAGCACATGCCGATGCGCGAGGTCTTGCCGGCGGCCTGACAGCTCAAGCCCTCCGCGCACGTCCAGTCGCGGAAGCTCGCGTCATTGCCGGCGGCCGGCTTGCCACGTGCGTAGCAATGCGCGCCCCAGCCGTCGTTATAATTGCTGCCGGCGAGTTCGCTGCTGCCGCGCAACTGCGGACGGCTGGAAAAGCCGCGTGAATAGTCCGGTGGCCTGACGTCGCGCAGGCTTGCGAGAATGTCGCGGCGGCGAACCTGGTCGCCGAAGAAGTGCGGCGATGCCGGCACGACCGCCGTATTCGACGGCTTTTCCGCCATCCAGTCGACGCCCGGGAAGTGAAAGCCGCCGATGCCGCGCGTCTGGTGGCAACCGGCGCAGGTTACGTCGTTGAGCCTGCGTTCGAAGCCCGCCGGCGAGCGGATGTTCTGCAGCTTGACGCCCGCTTCCGCGGCCCGCCTGAGCGCGGCCACGATGTCGGGCTCGCCGAACACGGCGCCCTCGCCCCGCACCAGCCCGAATACCGGCTCCAGCCCCGACGCATCGAACCCTACCGGCGTCGGCGCGATCGCGCCGCTGGCCAGGAATTTTTCCGGGATCAGCGCGGTGCCGCGATCGAACGCGGCAAGGTTGACAGGATCGAGCAGCCACGCTCTGAACTCACGTTTGAGGCCATCGTCCGCCTGCAGACGCGCACGGTCGATCTGGTTTTCCATCGGCGCTTCCGCGAAGACACCCGCCTGCGCATTGTAGCGAAACACCTTCAGCAGATAGTCCGTGCGGAAATCGCGGATCGCAGATTTCGGCGCATGCGCGATCTGCAGGTTGGTCTCGATGCGGTCGATATCTTCGCGGCGGATCAGGTCGAGCGGACTATCCTTGTCCGACAATGCTCCGTCGCCGGACATGACCAGCCAGCGCCTGGCAATCTCGCCGCAGGTGATCACGGCGTCTTCGCCTCTCGCTTTCACGACGAGGTTCAGCGTCATCGGCAGCCGCGGCGGCACCGCGTCCTCGCCGGCCGCCCTGTTGATCCGCGTCAGGCGGTAGATCAAACGTATCTCGCCGCAACTCGCTTCCGCGACAAAAGTGCGGTCCATGCGGTTGACGATGCCGGCCAGCACGAACCGCGTCTCGGGCGAATGGAGCAGCGTTCGGTCGAACAACTGGAAATCAAAGCCCGCGCCCACGCCGATCGTTTCCTTTGGCAGCGTTGCCGTATGCCGCACGACATAGCGATCGAACTCGACATCGATCGCCTGCCGGACCGGCGTCATCGACGGCAGGGCAAACAACGCGTCGTTGGTGAGCGGGGTGTCCGCCGCCCGCGTCGGCAGCAGCATGCGATCGAGGCGAAATCTTCCGCCGTCGAGGTCGCGCAATGTCGTGGGATCGGTGATCGCCGTGCCGCGCTCCGGCGCGGCATCCTGCGCCGCCCGGGCCGGCCAGGCACTGCACAACACAGCGAGCAGGATGGCGAGAAATCGCGGCGCGAAGCTCATGCCCCAATAGCACTGCGCAATGAGGCCTATTCAAGAAAAAAGGCGCCTCACATCGCTGTGAAGCGCCTTCCGGTTTGCGTGCACCCTTCAGCGCGCGACAATCAGGCCCTTGCTGGTTACGACCACCCAGCGGCCGTCCTGCTTTCTGATGGCGTCGACACGGCCGAGACCCGGGACGGGGTCGCCGGCATAGACCTCGTACATGCCGCGACGGCTCTCGATCAGGGCGCCGCCACGGGCGACGTCGCGCAGGATCCAGCCGTCCACGGTCGGCAGCCGGGCCACCTCGGTCTTGGGCGGCGCGGCCGGCACGGGCGCCGGCGCGGCGGTGGCTGCAGCGGCCTGTTGCGGTGTTGTCGAGCCCGTTACATCCTTCTCCTTCGTGGAGATCGAGGCGACAGCCGCCGCCGTCGTCGTCGAAGCCTGAGCCGTGCGGAGCTTTTCGACGGCCTCGCTGAGCTTCGCGAGTTTCGCCGCGGGCTCGGCCTGCGCCTTCTCGACTTTGTCGAGGCGGTCACTGGCCTTGTTGATCTGGCCTGTGGTCGCCCTGGAATTGTGCTCCAGGCTGTCTTTCAGCGTCGCGATCTCGGCACCGAGTCGCGCCACCGAGGTTTCGAGCGCCGTATCCTTTACTGGGGCCTGCGCGGAGTCTGCGGCGGTCAGCTTGCCGCCGAGGCCGGCGGTCGCCAGCGCGCCCCCCAGCGCCCCCGCTACCGTCGCCAGCGCCACCATGGCAGCCATCGCCCCGAACCGGCGCTTGCCGGCCGTTCCCTTCACATCGGTGCCGACACGCTCGCCGGGCGAGATGATCGTCACATTGCCGGGGAAGCGCGGCGCTTCCGGCTTCACAGTATCGATTTTGGGGGCTTCGGCCTTCGCCTCGGCGTTGGACGCCTCCATGCCGACGGCGTCCACTTTGGGCGCGTCCGCCTTGGGCGAGGTCTCTTCCTGCTCTGTCGCGAGCTTGGCGACCTCAGCCCCGGCGGCGGCAACAACCGGCTCATTCGACGCGGCTATTTCGGGGGCGGCCGACGCCGCAGGGGTTCCGGCTTCACCGCTGGCGGGCTGGGTCTGCTGATCGCTCACGTTGGATTCTCCAGAATTGGTTGACCATTTGGTAACTTTTAAAGCTTGCCAAATCCTTACCGGCGGCGGCCGTTACCGAAATTTTAGGAACTCGTCCGGTGCGGTTTCGGACCCCAGAACGCGGTCCGCCGCCCTCTGTGGCCGGATGCTGCCTTGCGGCATCCCGCCGGCCCCGTTTGCGCCGGTCGGTTTCCCGATTAACATGGACCAACCGACCAGCCGGAAAGGCAGGGGCCGCCATGACCATCGAAAAATGCATCAACGAATTTGATGTAGATGACGTCATTTTTGAGGAAGGCTCGACCGGACGGGAACTGTTCGTGGTGCTCGACGGCAAGGTCGAGATCGCCAAGATGAACGGTTCTCTCAAATCCGTGATCGTCACGCTCGGAAAGGGCGAGTTCTTCGGCGAGATGGCGGTCATTGACGGCTCGTCCCGTTCGGCCACCGCCATTGCGGCCGCCCCACACACCCGCGTGATGCGGATCAACCACGCCCGCTTCGTCTATCTGGTCAGCCAGCAGCCGGCCTTTGCGCTGATGATCATGGATGCGCTGAGCAAGCGCCTGCGGGCCTCCAACACGGTCGCCTTCAGGGCCGCGAGTCCTTCATGAGCGAGCGCCCGCCGAGCCCGTTCAAGACACTGCTCGACAGCGACGTGGCTACGCTGATCGAGGCGGCCGAAGACGTTTATCAGGTCCGCTTCAAGAACCGCGCGGCGAACGCCTATCTGGTACGCGGCAGCTCGCGCACCATCCTGATCGATGTCGGACTGTCCTCGAACTACCCGCACCTGCTGACCTGCCTCGGCCACGTCGGCGTCAAGCCCGAAGATATCGACATGGTGGTGCTGAGCCACGAGCACCTCGACCATATCGGCGCGGCTTATCACTTCCACGGCAGCAGTTTCATCGCGGCGCATCGGCTGGCCGCGAACAAGATCATGCTGCGCGACGACTTCTCGATGCTGCGCAAGATGTTCAACGAGCCGAACGAACCGATCAACATCGACCTCTGGCTGGAGGAAGGCAATCTGATCGATCTCGGCAATTTCCGTCTCAACGTGATGTACACGCCGGGCCACACCTCGGCCTGCATCACGCTGTTCGAGCAGGACAAGGGCCTGCTGTTCGCTGCCGATACGCTGATGCCAGGCGGCGTGATGGGCGGCGTGTTCGGCTCCGGCAGCATCGCCGACTACATCCAGTCGCTGGAGCGGCTGAAGGGCTTGAACTCCAAACTCCTGCTGTCAGGCCACGGGCGGCTGTCCGATACGCCGCAGGAAGACGTGCGGATCGCAATCCAGCGCTCGCACGCACTGCTGTCCGACACCGCGCAATTGTTCGACGCGCTGGACGCGCGCTCGAATTTCGAGCCGATCATGCAGTCGGTGCGCGACCTCAACAAGCTCGACGACTGATCCCGGGTCGCGCGCCCATTTGACAAATCCGGCGCTGCCTTGTTCAACAGCTTCCAACAAATTTCCTTAGAACAAGAAACAGGGAGAGAAACGCCATGAAGTTATACGACTCGGTCGGACCGAATCCGCGCATTGTCCGCATGTTCATGGCGGAGAAGGGCATCGAGATCCCGAAGCAGGCGGTCGATCTGCGCAAGGGCGAAAACCGCGAAGCGGAGCATCTGAAGCGAAATCCGCACGGCCAGATGCCGGCGCTCGAGTTGGACAACGGCCATTATCTCTCGGAGATCACTGCGATCTGCGAGTATCTGGAAGAGAAGCATCCCAATCCGCCGCTGATCGGGGCTACGCCGGAAGAGCGCGCCGAATGCCGGATGTGGACGCGCCGCGTCGATCTCAACATCTGCGAGCACATGGGTAACGGTTTTCGCTTCGGCGAGGGCCTGAAATTCTTCGAAAAGCGGATCCCTGTCGCGCCCGAGGCCTCGCCCGGCCTGAAGATGATCGCCGCCAACCGCCTGCAATGGCTCAATGGCCAGATGGCCGACGGCCGGCAATATATCTGCGGCAACCGTTTTACGCTGGCCGACATCCTGCTCTACGGCTGGCTCGATTTCGCCTCCACGGTTGGCCAGCCGCTGGATGCGGCCAACACCAACATCGTGGCCTGGATGGCGCGCGTCGCACAGCGGCCCTCGGTCAAGGCTTAGATCCCTCTCAGCCGTCATGGCGAGGAACGCGAGCGACGAAGCAATCCAACTACCCATTTTGCAGCGGCATGGATTGCTTCGCTTCGCTCGCAATGACGCCGGAAAGCTGAGCCTTACATCACCACCGGTTCATCCGGCAGTTCATTTGTCCCGCCACCGGCCTTCGGAAAATGCTTCGCGAGTTCGCGCGATACGGCCTCCACCCCTTTGATCACGCCGCTTTCGAAGTCGCCCGCCCTGAAACTTTCCTCCATCTGCTGGCAGATTTTTTCCCAGCCGTGCCGGCCGACGTTGGCGTCGATGCCGCGGTCGGCCACGATTTCGAAATCGTGGTCTGCCAGGAGCAGGTAGATCAGGACGCCGTTGTTGTGGGCGGTATCCCAGACCCGCAGTTGCGAAAAGACATCCAGCGCCCGCTCCCGCGCCGGCTGATTGCGAAACAGCGGCCCGCCGTCGAGGGCGCCCTCGACCACGAAACGCACCTGCCCGGAATGCGTGGCCTCGCCCGCCTTGATCGCCTGCTCGATCCGCGCCAGCGTCGCCGGCGGAAACAGGCGGCGCAGCCGCCAGCGGTGCTCGATGAGATGCCTGCCGATGCGCTTGATGCCCATGCTACCAGCTCCCCGATGAGCCGCCGCCGCCAAAGCTGCCGCCGCCGCCACTGAAGCCGCCGCTGCTGCCCGAACTGCCGCCGCTGGACCACGAGCCGCCGGAGCCTCCGGACCATCCGCCGGCGCTGCCCCGGCGCCCCGGCCCTCCTGATGTGAAAGCGTCACTGATCAGCACCACAAACGACGCGATCGCGCCGACGATCACCGCCGCTACGACCGACCCGACCAGGAACCAGGCAATCATGGCCGTGAGCGCACCGGCGGCCACCGAGCCCAGCAGCCGTCCGAGCAGGGCGCGCAGCAGCCCGCCCAGGAATATCGCGGGAATGAGGAGGAACGGGTTGAACAGGTCTTCCGGATTGAAGCCTTGCGAATCCTGCCAGTGCGGCGGCTCGGGCTCCGGCAGCTTCTCGCCATTGACGATCCGCACCATCCTGTCGACGCCGACGGCGACGCCGCCGCCGAAATCGCCGGCCTTGAATTTCGGCGTGATGTCCTCGTCGATGATGCGCTTGGTGGTGGCGTCGGTCAGCGCGCCTTCAAGGCCGTAGCCGACCTCGATGCGCAGGCGGCGGTCGTTCTTGGCGATGACGAGCAGCGCGCCGTCGTCGACCTTCTTGCGGCCGATTTTCCAGGCTTCCGCGACCCGCAGCGAGAATTGCTCGATCGCCTCGCCATCGGTCGTCGGCACGATCAGCACCGCGATCTGGCTGCCCTTTCGCGTTTCCAGATCCTGCAGCGTCTGCGTCAGCGAGGCGATGTCGGCGGCCGACAGCGTCCCGGTCTGGTCGACAACGCGCCCCGTCAACGTCGGCACGGCGACGATCGCCAGCGCCGAACAGGCCCAGCACATCAGCAGTGCAAGAAGGGAGGCTCTTGCAGCTTTCATTTCAGATCGTCGCTCACCCGCTACTTGGCGGGTGCTGGTGTCGGATTGAAATCCACCTTCGGCGCCGTCGAGATCGACTTCTCGTTCTCGACCGTGAAGTTCGGCTTCTCCTTGTAGCCGAACATCATCGCGGTCAGGTTGTTCGGGAAGGTGCGGATGCCGACGTTATAGTCCTGCACGGCCTTGATGTAGCGGTTGCGCGCCACGGTGATGCGGTTCTCGGTGCCTTCCAGCTGTGACATCAGGTCGCGAAACAGCGCGTCAGACTTGAGCTGCGGATAATTTTCGGTCACCACCAACAGCCGCGACAGCGCGCTCGACAATTCGCCCTGGGCGGCCTGGAATTTCTGGAATGAAGCCGGGTCGTTCAGCACTTCCGGCGTGGCCTGGACGCTGCCGACCTTGGCGCGGGCATTGGTGACGCCCAGCAGTACGTCCTTTTCCTGCTGCGCAAACCCCTTCACCGAATTGACGAGGTTCGGCACCAGATCAGCACGGCGCTGATACTGGTTGACCACTTCCGACCAGTTCGCCTTGACCTGCTCGTCATTGGTCTGGATCGCGTTGTAGCCGCAATTGGTCAGGCCCAGGCACGACAAGATCGCCAACACGGTCCATAGTCTGCGCATTTCATTCTCCCCCAAAGCAAATCAAACGCAAGTCTAGCAGATTGGTTTCGTCAGGTATGCAACCGTAACCGGGCCGACGGGCGTTTCTCAGACGATGGCTCTTGCCTATCGGACGCCGAAATAACAACATGGCCGGACAATAAAAAGGGAGGGTTCATGACCACGTTCGAGACCATCGTCGTGGAGCGGCCGGAGCCGCGTATCGCGCGGATCGTGATGAACCGGCCCGAGGCGCGCAACGCACAGAACCTGCAGATGACCTACGACCTCAACGCCGCCTTCGACCAGGCTGTTCAGGACGACGCGGTCAAGGTCATCATCCTCGCCGGCAACGGCCCGCATTTCTCATCCGGGCATGATCTGCGCCCCGGGGGCAAGAATGCCGCCGGCACAGATTTTCCGCCGGTCGGAAATTGGGGCGGTTTTGCCGAACCGAACGCCCACGGCCGCTTCGCGCGCGAGCAGGAGATCTACCTGCAGATCACGCGGCGCTGGCGCAATCTGGCGAAGCCCACGATCGCCGAGGTGCACGGCAAGTGCATTGCCGGCGGCCTGATGCTGGCCTGGGCCTGCGACCTTATCGTCGCCAGCCACGATGCGGAGTTCTGCGATCCCGTCGTGACCATGGGCGTCTGCGGCGTCGAATGGTTCGTGCACCCCTGGGAGCTCGGCCCACGCAAGGCCAAGGAATTGCTGTTCACGGCCGACGTATGGAACGCGGACGAAGCGCACCGGCTCGGCATGGTCAATCACGTGGTGCCGCGCCCCGAGTTGTCCTCGTTCGTCATGAAGCTCGCCGAAAGGATCGCGGCAAAACCTTCGTTTGCGCTGAAGCTGACCAAGGAAGCCGTCAACCGCTCGGTCGACGTCATGGGGCAACCGGCTGCGATCGAGCAGGCGTTCGCGCTGCATCAGCTCTGCCACGCGCATAACCTCCAGGAGTTCGGCATGGTGGTCGACCCCGCAGGCCTGCACCCTTCCGTCAAAAAGCCGGCACAAGCAAAGTAGAACAAGCAAAGCGACGCCAATGGACCTTACCCCGAGTGACGAGCAGCGCTTGCTGCGCGAAAGCGCCGACCGTTTTGTCAGCGAGACCTACACCGCCGACCACCGCAAAAAGATCGCCAGCGAACCGCTCGGGTTCAGCGCCGGCCTCTGGAAGCAGTTCGCCGAACTCGGCTGGCTGGCGCTGCCGATCGCCGAGACCCATGGCGGTCTCGGCGGCGGGGCCGTCGAGATCGGCATCCTGATGGAAGCGTTCGGGCGGGGGTTAGTCTCCGAACCCTATCTTTCGACGGTGGTGATCGGCGCATCGCTGATATCTGAATGCGGCACGGACGCGCAGAAGGAGGCGCTGTTGCCGGCCATTGCCGACGGGTCACTGGTCTTGGCATTTGCGCATTCGGAGCGTCAGGCGCGTTTCGACCTTGCAGACGTCAGGACCACGGCAACCAAGACAGCTGACGGCTGGCAACTCGACGGACGCAAGACTGCCGTGCTGGACGGCAATGCCGCCAACCAGATCATCGTCTCGGCGCGCGTCGACGATGGCGCCGGCAAGCCTGGCAAGCTCTGTCTGTTCCTGGTGCCGCAAGGCACGCGCGGCACGGCATTGCGCGATTTTCCGCGGCTGGGCGGCGGCCGCGCCTGCAACCTCGAACTCAGCGGCGTGCAACTGCCGGCCGACGCGCTGCTCGGTGACGGCAACGACGCCCTGCCCGCGATCGAAGCCACGATCGACCGCGCCATGGCCGCGCTAGGGGCGGAAGCCGTCGGCATCATGCAGACGCTGCTGGACCAGACGCTGGAATACACAAAAATCCGAAAACAGTTCGGCCGGCCGCTGTCCGCCAACCAGGTGATCAAACATCGACTCGCCGACATGGCGATGCAATGCGACGAGGCGCGCTCGATGGCGTTGCGCGCCGCGCTGATGGCCGATGCCGAGCCGGTGGCGCGCAGCCGCGCGGCCTCAGGTGCGAAAGCTAAGATCGGCAAATGCGCGCGCTTCGTCGCCGAGCAGTCGGTCCAGTTGCACGGCGCCATGGGCGTCACCGAGGAGCTCGATATCGGCTCCTATTTCAAACGGCTGCTTGCCTTCGACACGCTGTTCGGCGGCAGCGCCCATCATTATCGCCGCCACGCGGCCCTCGGCGGCCGTGCCGTCCAGGCCTGAACAGGAGCGCCATCCATGGATCTCACCTACAGCGCCGACGAGCGCGCCTTCGAACAGGAAGTGCGGGATTTCATCGCGGCAAATCTGACGCCGGAAATGAAACGCGCGACCGCGCTGACGCCCTCGGTATTTTCCGACCCTGATATCGGCATGGCCTGGCAGCGTGCGCTGAACAGAAAGGGCTGGGGCGCACCGGGCTGGCCTGTGGACCATGGCGGCCCTGACTGGACGCCGGCGAAACGCTGGATCTTCGAGTCCGAGAGCGCGCGCGCCGGCGTGCCCAATGTCAATGTCATGGGCGTCAAGATGGTCGGCCCGGTCATCATCGGTTTCGGTACGCCGGAACAGAAGAACTATTACCTGCCGCGGATACTCTCCGGCGAGGATTACTGGTGCCAGGGCTATTCCGAACCGGGATCGGGCTCAGATTTGTCGTCGCTGAAAACCCGCGCGGTGCGCGACGGCGACGACTACATCATCAACGGCACCAAGATCTGGACCACGCATGCTCACCACGCCAACATGATGTTCGCGCTGGTGCGCACCAACGAGACCGAACGCCAGCAGGACGGCATCTCCTTCATCCTCATCGACATGAAGAGCCCGGGCATCACGACGCGGCCGATCCTCACCATCGGCGGAGATCATGAGGTCAATCAGGTGTTCTTCGATGACGTCCGCGTGCCCGTCGCCAACCGCGTCGGCGAAGAGGGCAAGGGCTGGACTTACGGAAAATACCTGCTCGAGTTCGAACGCGGCGCTGGCATCGCTTCCGCCAAGCTGCGCGACGCGTTGAAGACGATTTCCGATCTCGCCGAGTCGGAGGTGACCGGCCGCGCCATCGACGATCCCGACATTGCGATCAGGATGTCCGAGATCGAGGTCGATATCGACACGCTCGAGATGACCGAGCTGCGCGTGCTGTCGGCGCTGCAGACCGGACAGAATCCCGGCGCGGTGTCGTCGATCCTGAAGCTGCGCAACAGCGAAATCCGCCAGGCGGTGACGCGCCTCGGCGTCGACGTGATCGGCAATGACGGCCTCTATGTCGAGCCGATGCGACCGCTCTACCGGCTCAACGAGACGCCGGGGATTCCGGAGGAGATACTCCCCGTGGTGCCGGAATATCTCAACGGCCGGGCATATACGATCTTTGGCGGCTCGTCGGAGATCCAGCGCGAGATCATCGCAAAGATGGTGTTGGGGCTGTAGTGTCTCTCGCTTCACCCGCCCCTCGAGGGGGCGGGTCGGCTCGTATTGAGCGAAGCGAAATGCGAGACGGGGTGGGGTGACAGCCTCTCCGCTCGCGCGGTGCCCGCGGAGAGATCACCCCACCCCGCCGCGCTCCGCGCGTCGACCCGCCCCCTCAAGGGGCGGGTGAAGCCCTACCCCGCCGCCCTCGCGTCCCTGATCGCCTGCCACACCTTGGCCGGCGTCAGCGGCGTGTTGAGCTGTTTGATGCCGAGTTCGCTCAACGCATCCATCACACCATTGGTGATGCAGGGCGGCCCGCCGATCGCGCCGGACTCGCCGCATCCCTTGGCGCCGAGCGGATTGGTGCGGCAGGGCGCGGAATCATCGAGCGTCACCGCAATCGGCGGGATGTCGTCAGCGCGCGGCACGCAGTAGTCCTGGTAGCTCGCGGTCAGCAACTGGCCTTCCTCGCTGTAGGCAACCCCCTCATAAAGCGCCTGCCCAATGCCTTGCGCTACGCCGCCATGGACCTGGCCGGTCACCAGCATCGGGTTCACGGCGATGCCGACGTCGTCGACCGTGGTGTAGCGCACCACCTTGCTGACGCCCGTCTCCGGATCGATCTCGACCTCGCAGATATGCGTGCCGTTCGGCCAGCTCGGCCCGTCGACCTCGCCTTCGGAATCGACACTCAGCCGCGCGCCGTCTTCCTTCTTCGCGATCTCGAACAGGCTGATGCGCTTGTCGGTGCCGACCACCGTCAGCCAGCCGTCGCGATATTCAATATCCTCGACTGAGGTCTCCAGCACGTTGGAGGCCTTTTCGCGCGCCTTGGTGATCATGTCGTTGGTCGAGACCGCAACCGCCGTGCCGCCGACAAACAGCGAGCGCGAACCGACGCTGCCGAAACCGGTGGCGAGATCCGTATCGCCCTGGATGACGTCGATCTTGTCCATGGGGATGCCGAGCGTATCGGATACCATTTGCGTGTAGGTGGTCTGCAGCCCCTGCCCCATCGCCATGGTGCCGGAATGCAGGATGATGCGGCCTTCGGCCGTGGCGTGCAGCGAAACCTTTTCGGTGTGCGCGCGACCGCCGGTCCACTCGATATAGCTGGTGAGGCCACGGCCGTAGAGCAGACCCTTCTTCTTCGCCGCTTTCTTGCGCGCGGCAAAGCCGTCCCAGTCCGCAAGCTCCGAGGCGCGCGACAGCATGTGCGCGAAGGCGCCGGAATCGTACACCTGACCGACGGCATTGGTGTAGGGCAGTTGCGCGGGCTTGATATAGTTCACCTTGCGGATGGTGCGCGGGTCGATGCCGATCTGCCGCGCCGCGGCGTCCATCAGCCGCTCGACGATGAACACGGCCTCGGGCCGCCCCGCGCCGCGATAGGCGCCGACCGGCGCGGTATTGGTCATGACCGACTTCACTTCGAAATGTACCAGCGGTAGATCGTAAACGCCGGTCTGCACGAAGGGACCAAGCACCAGCGGAATGATGTTGGCCGCGCCGGAAGAGTAGGCGCCGGTACCGCCGACCGAACGGACCCGATAGGCCAGCACGCGGCCCTTGGCGTCCAGCGCGAACTCGCCGGTGGACGTGAGATCGCGGCCATGGGTGCCGCCGACGAACTCATCGGTGCGGTCACCGCGCCAGCGAATCTTGCGCGACAATTTGGTGGCCGCGTAAGCGACGATGCCGTCTTCCGGATAGAGATTGGTCTTCTGCCCAAAGCCGCCGCCGATGTCGCCGACCAGCACGCGCACGCTTTCCTTTGGTCGCTTCAGCACGGCTTCTGCCAGCACGTCGCGGGTCGAGGCCGGGGTCTGCGACTGCACGTGCAGGATCAGGCGTCCGGTCTTCTTGTCGATCTCCGCAATGGTCGAACGCGGCTCCATGGCCGACGGCACCAGCCGCTGGCTGACGAGATCGAGCGAGACGGTGTGCGCGGCGTTGGCAAAGGCCTCCTCGACCTTGGCCGCATCGCCATAGCTCATCGCCGCCACGATGTTGTCAGGCGCTTCCGGCCACACGGCAGGCGCGCCGGGCTTGATCGCTTCCAGCGGGTCGACCACCGAGGGCAGCACCTCGTAGTCGACAACGACCGCTTCCGCCGCGGTCTGCGCCAGCACCCGCGAGGTCGCGACGACGGCCGCAACGGCTTCGCCGGCATAACGCACGACTTCGTGAGCGAGCAGGCGCCGCGGCGGCACCGTCATCGGCGAACCGTCCGGGCGCTTGAAGATCGCGAGCGTCGGAATGGTGCCGATATTGTCCCTGACCAGGTCGGCGCCGGTGTAGACCGCTTCGACACCCGGCATCGCGGTGGCCGCCGCGCTGTCGATCGAAACGATCTTGGCGTGGGCGTGGGGCGAGCGCAGCACATAGAGCCACAGCGCGCCTTCCTCCGGCTTGTCGTCGATGAACTGCCCCTTCCCGGTGAGCAGCCGCTGGTCTTCCAAACGCTTGACCGGCTGGCCCGCACCAAAACGCATATTGCCGGGAAGAATGTTCATCAGTTTGTCCTTCGAGCTTCTTGGCAGGATTTGGCCGGGTTTTAGCGGATTTTTCAGGGGACACAACTCATTCAAGTCGCTGCAATAAATGCGCCAGCGCGCCGGTCCAGCCTGCGCCGCCCGGGTATGATCCTGCCATCATATGAGGGCCTTTCAGCTGCGGCCGATGTCGACGATATCGATGGTGATATCGCGGGTCTGCGCACCTCGCTTAAGACTAATCCGGATGCTCTTGCCGGCGCCGACCTGCTCGATCTGGTCGGTCAGGTCGGAAAGCCGGTGAACCGGCTTGCCGTCGGCCTGGACGATGACGTCGCCGAGCGCGCCGGAATTGAAGTCGACACCGCGGATGCCGGCCCGTTCGGCCGGACTTCCCGGCGCAGTGCGCACAATGATCACCCCTTCGACGCCGAGCCTGGTCGAAACGGCCTCGCTGGCGGCGACGATACCGATGCCGGGCGTCGGGACGCGCCCGTTCTTGATGAGTTCGGGAACGACGCGGTTGACGATATCGGCGGGGATCGCGAATCCAATGCCGGCGCTGGAGCCGGAAGGCGAGATGATCGCCGTGTTGACGCCGATCAGCCGGCCGGCCGAATCCAGCAGCGGCCCGCCCGAATTGCCGGGATTGATCGCAGTGTCGGTCTGGATGACGTTGGAGATTTCACGGCCGCTGCTGGTCGGCAACCGACGCTTGAGCGCGCTGATGATGCCGCTGGTCAGCGACTGATCGAGCCCGAACGGATTGCCGATCGCAAACGCCGACTGCCCGACCTTGAGTTCGTTCGAACTGCCCAGCGCCACCGGCGGCGGCAGCTTTCGGGCACTCTTGATCCGCAGCACCGCCAGATCGTAGTTGGGCGCAACGCCGACGATCCCGGCCTGCGCTACCTCTCCGGAAGCAAACCGGATCGCAACTTCGGTGCCATTTTGCACGACGTGATGGTTGGTGACGACATGACCGTCATTGTCCCAGATGAAGCCGGTGCCGGAGGCGGCTCCGGCGCCGCCGCTTTCCTCGTCGGCAAGCGGATTGCTGGCGGCCGAGCGTGCGGCCACCTGCACCACCGACGGAGATACCCGCTCGAACAGCTCGATATTGGCGCGCTCGGCATCGGACAGAGGCCCGCGCTGGTCGACGGAGCGTGCCGATGTATTGGTCCACGGGCTGTAGCGCATGTTGGACAGTGTCAACGCCACCAATACGGCAGCGATGACAGCGAGAAAAAGCGCAAAGCGACGGCTCATCGATCTCTCATCTGCTGATTCGCCTCGCCCGACGAGGCAAAGACGGTCTGTTCCCCCGGGAATTTCGCGTCACCAAACGTCCGGGCCGATCGAAAGTTTCTGGTCATTCAGGGACACCTTGGCGCACCCCATAGCGGATGATTTAGGAAGTACGATTTGTCGCGCAAGCCGACGTCGCAGATCGAAATGCGAGGCGGACACTTCTATGCCAAATCGCGCAATGCGGCCTCGACGACCTTACGCTGCTCCGCCGTCAGCGCGGCCTGCGGCGGCACGGGGTCGCCGACCGCATAGCCCTGAATGTCGAGCCCGGCCTTGATGCAGGCGGCAAGATTGAAGCGGGCGAAGGCTTCGTTGACGCGCCACAGCCTGCGTTGCAGCGCCATCGCCTCATCCCAACGCGCCGCTTTGCAGAGGTTGTAGAGTTCAACACTCTGGCGCGGAATGATGCAGGCGGGGCCGGCCATCCAGCCGAGCCCGCCGATCAGCATCACCGCCGCCGGAATATGCGCGGACGCCGAGAAGACCTTTATGCTGTCGCCGCAGCGATTCATGATCGACAGCAGCCGGCCGGTGTTGGTCGAGGCATCCTTGATGTAGCCGATGCGCGGATGCGTCGCGAGCCGCGCGATCACGTCAAGCGTGAGATCAGACCGCTGGAATTGCGGGTTGGTATACATCACGACAGGTATGTCGACGGCATCGGCAATGGCGCGGAAATAGGATTCGACCTGCGCATCAGCGACCGGGAAATAGGCTTCCATGATCGCGAGAATGCCGTCGGCGCCGATCTTTTGATGCGCCTTTGCCTGCACCACCGCGTCCGCCGTCGAGGTCGAGGCGACGCCGGCGATCACCGGCACCCGGCCCTTCGCGGCCTCGATGGTGGCCTGCACGACGGCTGCGCGCTGGGCGTGGTCGAGGTAGGCGAATTCGCCGGTCGAGCCGAGCGGCGTCAAGCCATGCACGCCCGCCTTGATGAGGTCGTCGCAGAGCCGGCCCAGCACCTCGGTGCGGATCTGGCCTGAGGCATCGATCGGCGAGACCAGATAGGGAAAGACGCCGTGGAAGTCAGCCATGACCGGTATTGTCCCTCGCGCGGAAACATTTTCCCGATATGGCTAACCGGAACACCTGGACAACGCAACGCTCCCAGCGCTCACTTGCAGTGCCCAATTCATGCGTGACCAGCGGCGGCGCTCTTGCATGGCGGTCGCTGGAGATTGCGATCATCAAGCCGGTCATATCCGCTTCACGCCGCCTTCGGCAGGGTAGGCGACGAAAAAGTACCGACGGTCGAACTTGTTGATCAGCGCCGCAAAGCAATCCAGTTGCCGACGTCCTGTCTCCGCTTGATTGAATGAAGGGTCGGCGGGCGCAGCACCTGGAACAACAATCATCACCGCGAGCATCTTCCCGACGAAGCGCGCCAAGGGTGCTGTCCGGACTGCTCCTTATGGCCGACGATGCAACGACATGCGCAACCATACTGCTGCGTTACCCAATCTGAAACAGCCGAAATGCACCGCGTGGCGCAGCGTCGGCGGCCGCTGATTGATCAAAAGATGTCCACAGATGTTCACAGGTTCTAATTAATTCACTCACGATAATTTCACGACTTACTTCGCAGTCTCGCCGCCCGTCCACGCGAGCGAGAGTGGCTTTGATGGCTCTGCAGAACGTTGCCAGCGCATCCACGTTCCGAAGTTCCGGGGTCGATACGCGCGGCGCTGCGCGCACGGCAACAATGCCCGGCTTTCGTCACTTCCTCGGGACGCCTGCTCCGTCGCAGCGCTTCCGAGCCTTCGGTATCGATCCGCTCGCTTCGCCGTCACATCATGCCGAACTCCGCGGACTGATGCACCGCCTGTCGCGGCGCATGGATGCCGCCATCAAGTGGCAGCCTCACTCGGCCGGATCGGCAGAATACTGGGAAAATCCCGGCATCCCCTCAGGTTATACCTATCTGCTGCAATTCGTTGCGCACGATCTCGTCCATTCGGCGGTTCCGCTTTCGGTCGCGGGCGGTATCCGCGGCGGCACCACGAATGCGCGCCGCACGCCGCTTCGGCTGGAGACCTTGTACGGCAGCGGCCCGGTCGGCTCGCCGCACATCTACGCACTCGACGCATCCAGCGACGACCGCCGCACCAAGCTGAGGCTGGGGCGAATGCGCTGGAAAGAGAGCGAGCCGGCGAGCGGTTGCCCATTCCGCGACATCGCGCGGACTCCGGCTGAAAATCTGACCGGGATCGATCGCAGCATTGCAGGCGTCCGCGCCGCGCTTACCGAGGCGCTGGTCGCCGATCCGCGCAATGACGATCATGCCGTGATGTCGCAGCTCACTGCGCTGCTTGCGCTGTTGCACAACGGGCTCATCGATATCATTCGCCGCCATGAAGGCAACGCCGGACCAAACGGTCAGTTCAACGCCGCCTACCGGCGCTTCCTTTGCGCCCGCGAGGCACTGGTGGCGATCTATCGCAACGTCCTGCGCGACGACCTGATGCGGCGAGTGATCCATCCCGCGATCTACGGCATCTATCGCGAACGAAATCCCGACTTCATGGACCGTCCGCACTCCGCGGAACGATTTTCGACCGAAATCTGGGAAATTCCGCTCGAATTCTCACACGGCGCATTCCGCTTCGGCCACGCCATGGTGCGCCCGGAATACCAGATCAATGACCTGTCGCTGCACGACCTCAACAACACGCTGGAAAAGAGTTCGGTGAACGATCCGGCAAACATGCCGCTCGATGAAACGTGGATGGTACAATGGTCGCGCTTCTTCGAGATCAACGGATCTACGCCGAATCTCAGCCGCCGCATCGGACCGCATCTCAGCGACGGACTGGGGAACGACCAGATATTTCCGGCGTTCGACGAAACCGAACGGGTCGGTCTGCTGTACCGCGACTTGCTCGGCTCCGGTTTAGCCGGCATGTGGTCGGTCGACGCTCTGATCGCTGAGATCAGCAACCGTAGACCGCAGCTCATTGCCGCTTCGCGCCTGTTGACCGACCGCGCCTACCGTGTCGATCAGCTCCGCGAATGGCTCGCCTCGGGGCAGGTCTACGGCGCACTCACGGACCAGGACATCGAAACTCTTTCAAGCGATCCGCCGCTGCCGTTTTTCATCCTGTTCGAGGCGATGCAGCAGACGGAAGGCCTGCAACTCGGTCTGCTCGGCTCGATCATCGTATCGGAAACGATATTCGGCGCGCTGGCGGGCGACCCCCAATCGGCCGGCGGCGGCTCGCTCGCCGATCAACTGGACCTCATCTCCCGCGAATTCTACCTGACGAACGTACTTCAGGACATTCCAGAAATATCGAGCATGGCTCAACTGGTGGAATTCACCACCGAGGTTGCCGGTCTGCAACAAGCCGTGCCCGCATTTTTGTGAAGCGGAATTCTCCGTTTCACGCAACCCGGAGGAGTAAAAGCGATGGCCCTCGAAAGAATGCAAGTGACCAATCATGAGCGCTGGGGCAACCTCGTCAAGACTTGGTCGACCGGCAAGAACTATCTCGAAGACGACAACGAGTACCCAATCCCGACCACCATCGACGAATTCAAGGAGCAACTCGCCAAGGCGCAAGTGTTCATGACGGTGCCGGACCGCTACACCAAGGTTCAGTTCGTTGAGCAGCACATGGACACCGTCGTCGTACGCCTGCCGCCCGCCTTCGCGATCGCGGATTCCGAAGAAAAGCTCAGCAAGCCCGGCGCGACCTACCCGCTTCCGCCGTTCTACAAGCGCCTGTTCAACGGGATGGATCCGGTGATTCCGGAAGCCGAAAAATTCAAGGTGCACGCCGAGCGCATCGGCGACTACACGATCAGCTTCTGCGCCTAAGCGATGTCAACCGCACCTAACCGCTGAACGATACCTTCGACTGGGAGCCCTGCGCCATGTAATCCGTCGCGGAGGGCTTCCCATCGATCTTTCACTCTGATCGGATGGGCTTGCATAATCCATCGCACCACGGCCTCGTCGGTCGGTGCGGAAGGGCCAACCCAAAACGAGCGCAGTCCGTTGACGAGGCGCTGCGCCTCTTCGCGCGCCTGCTCCGCCTCTCCGAGATAGAACAACGCCGCGGCACGCCACGCGGGCAATATCCGAACGACATGATTGGCGCGATCACAGGCCTCGAGCGCTCCGGCATAGTCTCCGTGGAGAAAACGGATAGTGCAGTGGTAGGCCCACTCGAGATAGGAAGGCGCCGGCGAGAGCGTCAGCGATTGCTCGGCACGCAGCCGCGCCTGCTCGATCGATCCACAGAAGGCATCGTAATGGGCGCTCGATAGCAAGGTCCAGGGATCGTTGTCGTTTAGCTCGCAGGCCAGTTGCATGTGCGGGCCGGCTTCGGCCTCGCGCAGCGCCATCATATACGACCAGCCGCAGCAAAGATGCGCCCGGGAATCGACGGGGTCGAGCTGAACAGCAATCTTCGCCAGCTCGAGCGTCGCGCGCGCCTTTTCGAAATCGCGAAACAGACCCGGATACACGAAGTGCTCGATGTTGTTCATCTGTACGAGGCTGCTGTAACAGGGCGAGAAACCCGGATTGTCGCGTATCGCATCGCGAAAGATGGCGACCGCCCGCCGCCAGCTTTCCGGATCGAATCTCGACATGAGGTTCTGGCCGCGGAGCCAGCGATCGTGCAGGTCGAGCGATACGTCGGGCTCGCCCGCCAACCGCATCAACCGCTCGGTCGACAGCTGCACGTTCAGCGACGACGCGATGCGGCGAATGATGCGCTGCTGCGTTTCGAACCAGTTGCCGAGGCCGAGCCGGAAACTTTCGCTCCAGACGTAGATGCCCGTCGTATCGTCCCGGAGCACCATCACGATGTTTATTTCGGCGCCGGCCTGGTAGGCCGTGGTTTCGATACAGTATTGCGGCGCAGTGCCCGAGGCGGGCAGCATGACAGCCGCGGGCGGACGATCGACCACGCTCCACTCCCGGAAGCGGACGAGACAGGCGGCGAGATGCTGCGAAAAGCCCTGCACCAGATGGCTGTGATTGTCATCGACGCCATGCATCGCGAACGGCCGCAGCACCAGCCGGGTCCTGGCCGAGAGGTTGACCGATTGTGAAATCGGTGCGAGCGGCTCAAGAGCCGTCCCCCTGATCGTCCGGACGGCAAATTCGTCGTTTGCCGCCGCCGCGGCAGCCCGATCGACCGGCGCGCGCTCCAGAATGCCTAGCTTGATGTTGGCGACAAGCTCTTCGGTCGCGGCCGACGGCTCCATCGCATAGTCGCGGTCCAGCAGATCCCACAATGCCTTGTAGATGCGCAGCGCGCCGGCAGTATCGCCTTCTTCCGCATGTGCCCGCATCAGGTACCGGCAGGCATATTCGTGCGTCGGGTCGAGATTTACGATCGCCGCCGCGATGCGCTTCTTGGAGTCGGCGGGAACGTGCGGGGAGGTCAGGCCTTCGTCGAGATTTCGCATCAGCCGTTCATGGATGGTCTGCCGCTTGGCGAGCACCCAGACCCGGAACGACGGGTCGAGATCATCCATTCCTTCAAGCAGCCGGCTGTCGAGTTCCGGCGTATCGAGCAACAGCGGGTGAACGCGACCGCCTTCGGCAAGCTGGATCACGCTTTCGATGTCGACCTGGATTCGCCCGACGTCGAGACCGATCATCAGCCGCTCCGCGACGAAGCCGTCATAGCCGGCCTCTTCGAGCATCGAGCGCAACTCGCGAACCACCTGCCGCAGCGAGGCGCGCGCCTTTTCCTCGTCTGATCGGCTCCAGAGCAGGCCGACCAGGCGCTCGCGGCTCTCCTGCTTTGTTTCCGAGAGCGCAAGGTAGCTGAGAACCGCACCGGCCTTGCGGGTCCGCAGCTCGATCGGCCGGCCGTTGAATCGCACGCCGAGCCGCCCGACCAGCGACACCGACAGACGCGGTGCGCTTTCGGGCACTTGCGTCGCGTCGTCTTTTGTTATGGCGTTCACACTGACCGGCATGCAACGGTTTCCGGAACCGGTTGGTTAATTCGGGCCAGTCTATATCAAAGCGATGCCCCTGGTATAGGTTGCGCCGCCGCCTGTTCGCGCAATCATATCCTGCAGCCTTGGCGTGACGATTTTGGATGGCTCGAGCTGCAGGCCCGGCGCGATCACGCGAATCACTGGAATGGCGAAGCGTCGGCGCGTCAGATCTATACAGAATGTCTCGATTTGCAGTTCGTGCAAACGCTGCACGATCAATCCAAACATGTCGCGCGTTTCAGTTGCGCGAACAGGAAGATGGAACGCGTGCTCCGCAATCGGCTGCAACAATCTGCACTGATCCGCGTCGATCGCCGAGCGCTGCAGATGGATGCGGTCCTGAGCGTTGAGCGCGTCATCGCCGCGCTCGTTCCGCTTGGCCACGACGACGGCATCAGCCAGTTCGAGCTGGCACATTTCCAGAATCGCGGAGCGGACTGCGGCTTCGAGCGCCGGCCGCGCGGCGAGGCCGAAAGCAAAACCGGCACCGTCCGCACGGCACGAAACGGCCACGACGCAGGGCACGCCGATATCCGTTGTGATATCGAGCAGCCATGTTCGTCGCTCCTCCGATGCGCCATGCCGGAGCTGCCGCAACAATTCTTTCGCCACGCCGCTGGCTTGATGCTGCGTCGGAATCGATCGGGCGAGTTGACCGCCTCGCCACCACAGGCTCGTGGCATCGCGCTCGATCAATTCCAGCAGGCCATGCAACGCCGCCGCATCGCGCGACGGGCCGGCAGCCGATCCGATGCTCAACGGAAATGGCGGCGCGAAATCGCGCTGCACGGGCGGCCGCCGCAGGCACATGTCGGCCGGAAGCCACACCTCGCCATCGTCGATCGGTCTCGTGGCACGACACCAGGAGAGCTCTCGCTCCGCTTGCATGCAGTGTTCCGATAGCACGCTGACGACTTTCAGGGCCTTCGGACCGAGTCTTGAGGCCCATTCGTTGGCTCCGGGCTTGAACAACAGGTCGGTCGCGACCTGCAATTGAGACAGATATTCGATTCCTTCGCCGATACAGCCCTGAAATGCTTCCTGCAACGTCAGACCGACGCCGGAGACGCCAACAATCGGGCTGCCGTGATGCATGGGATCGGCGAGCGCCGGATCAAACTGCGCACCAAAGCTGAACAGTCCGGGCGCGTCGGGTGAAGTCAGTTCGAACACGCGTGCGAATCGGGAGGCTGCCATGAGTAGATGGGCGCGATTGGCGGTTTCCCCATCGTCCCGGCCGCCCATTTCCGGGCCGTATTCCAGCGCCTGTAAAACCCGTCGGGCATCGTGATCGCCGGCGTCTTTGCCGAGAAGCAACGACGCCGCACGTGCAAACAATTCCTGCATCGAACTTTCGCCGCCGCTCACGGTGACCTCACGACTCGACGCGCATAGTCGACGCGAGAGGCCAGCACGCTCTCGCCTTGGAGGAACTTATGCTCGCGAAAGCCTTCGTCATAGCCATGGCAGCGGATTTCGCCCGCTCAGACTATGCCAAGCCGACCTTGATTCGCAGTCATAGCCGCGAATGGCTGATCGCCTGCCGCTGGGGACCGGAGGGCGAATACCTGTCGATCGCGACCGCCGGACCGATCACCGAACCACCCGCACTGATTGCGCCGCAGGCGATTTCGCCGATCCATAGCCTGGTGGGCGTTCTGGTTTCCGAGTCGGAATCGCAGTCCACCAGCACGTTCCTGCTGGTCCGCCAAATGCCGGGCGCGATCGAGCTTGCCGGAACATTTTTTCCGGCCGATGGCTATGTGTTGATGCAGGACCGCGGCGATATCCATCTCGTCTGCAAGGCGCGCTACTCCCACAGTTGCGGCTGGCTCGACGGCAAGGAGATCCGCAAAGACATTCCCGACCCGGCCCCTTACTCGGCCGAGGCAATGTCCTGGCACATCGAAGCGACGCGCCGCGACTGGATCGGAGAGTTCATTCCCGGCAGCAGGCTGCCGGAACGGCTTGCGATTCGCGCAACCGGCTGAAGCCTCCCACAGAATGGCGTGGCAATATGAGATTGCTGCCCAACAACAACTATCCCCGTGAGGGAAATTTGCGACGCTTGCTGAGATCTACAGTATTGAGAGGCGCATCCGCGGACTTGGTCGCGGCCCCTTGGTCGACGACAGTTTCGGCCAGTTCCACGATGCGCGCGCGCAGCTGCGGATTGGCCATTCGGGGATAAGTCTTGGGAACCTGCCGGGCTCTCGGCTCGGCGTGCGGAAAAACCGACAATCTGGAGACGGGTAGTCCGGGGCGGGAAAATTCGAAAAACTCGCCGACCGATACATCCAGCAGAGAGGCGATCCGCGCTAGCATGCTGGCGCCAACCCGGCCATCACCCTGCTCGTATTTTGCCACTTGTTGAAAAGTAACGCCGATTCGCGCCGCCAGTGCGGTCTGGGTGATGCCGCTGTGGACCCGCAACATGCGAATCCGGGCACCCACCATCTGATCCAGCGCGCCAGACTTCATCGTCGCCATAGGCGGCTCCCACTGTTCGAGTGGGAACTCTACCACAACCTCAAGAAGACGAGAGCGCTAATTTACGATCACAGGAAGCATTCCTACGCGTGACTCAGCGTGTTCGATCGTTAATCGGCCATTCGAATCGACTGCGGCTTTCATCGTAGCCGGACGGCCGGTTTCAAGGAATTGCAGCAGAACGGCACGGCTCTCGTCCGAAAGCGCAAACAGCCCGCGCATCAACTCAAAAAATCCCGGCTCTTCCGCGACATAGAGCAGTTCGCGGAGTTCGGCGCCGGTGTACTGCCCCAACGCCGTCAAAAGCCATTCGGTTTGGTCATTTGGATCGCTTTCAGGCACGCGATTTAGATAGTAGACGACCGATTCCGCACTCATTTCTTCCCCCGGTAACCTCGCCGATAGCCTACAAGCCGCCCGATCTCGGGCAGCTTCTGACAGCTAACTCCCGCTCAACACTGCGTGGAGCTTCGTGATTTCAGCGTGATCGCAAATCCGGTGGCGTCCCAGGCTCAATTACACCACCGTTCGGCCGGAATGTACCGAATTGACACAATCTGGTATGGCCGCAGCAGACTTTCGTCTAAGCGCGCCGCCCGGCTTTGCGAATCAGAAGGCTTTTGCGATCGCGCGCTGGGCGTCCTGTTGAATTGCCTTCAGATGATTTTGGTCGCGGAAACTCTCGGCATAGATCTTGTAAACGTCTTCAGTGCCTGACGGTCGCGCAGCGAACCATCCCGCGTTTGTCTCGACCTTGACGCCGCCGAAGGATTGATCGTTACCCGGAGCCTTGGTCCGGATCGCTGTGACCGGTTCGCCGGCGAGCTGGCGCAGATCGAGTTGCTCCGGCCCGAGCGCCTTCAGCGCATTCTTCTGCTTCGGCGTCGCCGGGACGTCTATACGCTCGTAATGGGGCACGCCGAGTTCGTCCGTCAGCGTCGCGAACAACTGACTCGGGTCGCGGCCGGTGCGGCCGAGGATTTCGGCGGCAAGCAGTCCCATCACCACCCCGTCCTTGTCGGTCGTCCAGACCGTCCCGTCACGCTTGAGAAACGACGCGCCGGCACTTTCCTCGCCGGCAAAACCGAACGTGCCGGTGCCAAGACCGTCGACGAACCACTTGAAGCCGACCGGCGTTTCGACCAGCTTGCGGTTCAGCTTGGCCGCGACGCGGTCGATGATCGAGCTGGAGACGATGGTCTTTCCAATCGCGGCCTCACTGCCCCATTGCGGCCGGTGCTCGAACAGATAGGCGATGGCAGCGGCAAGAAAATGATTCGGATTCATCAAGCCGCCGGTCCGCGTCACGATGCCGTGCCGGTCGGCGTCGGTATCGTTGGCAAAGGCGACGTCAAAACGATCGCGCATCGCAATCAGGCTCGCCATCGCGAACGGCGACGAACAATCCATCCGAATCTTACCATCCCAATCTGCCGTCATGAAACGGAACGTGGGGTCGACCGCGGTGTTCACGACGGTCGCATTGATTCCGTAGTGCTCGATCAACGGCTGCCAGTAGTGAACGGCAGCGCCGCCCAGTGGATCGATCCCGATTTTCACGCCAGATGACTTGATCAGCGCCATATCGACGACATTTCCGATATCGGCGACATAGGGACGGATGTAGTCGTGCAGATGCGTCGTGGAGGCCTTGCGGGCGCGTTCGTAAGCAAGCCGCGCGACGCCCTTCATATCGGCCTGCATATAGGCGTTGGCGGCCTTCTCGACCTTGGCCGTCACGTCGGTGTCGGCCGGGCCGCCATGCGTCGGGTTGTATTTATATCCGCCGTCCTCGGGCGGATTGTGCGATGGCGTGATGACGACGCCGTCCGCATGTCCGCTGGTCCGCGCCTTGTTATAGCTCAGGATCGCATGCGAAATGACGGGGGTCGGCGTGTAGCCGCCGCGCTCGTCGATCATGATGTCGACGCCGTTGGCGGCGAACACCTCCACCGCGCTCGCCAGCGCCGGTTCGGCCAGCGCATGGGTATCGATGCCGACGAACAGCGGGCCGGTCAGACCGGTTTCGCGGCGGTGGTCGCAAATGGCCTGCGTCGTCGCCAGGATGTGGTTTTCGTTGAACGAGTTCTTCAGCGACGTCCCACGGTGGCCCGAGGTCCCGAAGGCGACGCGCTGGGCGGGATCGGACGGATCGGGCTTCGACGCGAAATAGGCCGTTACCAGCTGCGGCACGTTGATGAGCGAGGCGGGATCGACCGGCTTACCGGCAGCGGGATTGGGGGCAGTCACATGACCTCACGGAATGGTGGTTTACCGGATTATACGTAAAAGCCGCCGCATGAGCAAAATGGGGCGCCGCCTTCGCAGGCGGCCGATCGGACGGCGTCTAGTAAACGCCGCGCTGCCGCCGCAGTTTCCTCGCGCCTTGCGCAAAATAGGGGTTGGTCAGGCATTGCGCCGAACGGCCCGATGCGGACGCAGCGCACTGTGCCAGCGACGTAAAGCTGCAGTCGATGTAGCCACCGTCAATGCCGTAGGTCTGCAGGCAAACCGGGTAGCTCGGGTCGTAAGTCTGGGCGCGCGCAGGTCCGGCGACCAGCACCGTTGCAATCGCCAGGATGGCGCAGGTCAACAGGCGCATCAGGAGGCTCCTTCAGGACACGTCAAACGGCGGAGAAATTGATCCCCGTCGACCAACAGATAGGAAGCGATACGGATATCGGCCAGCTCGAATAAGGCAGTCGCTGGGACCCGACCAGCGACGATACCTCGCTGCCGCAGCGCCCCGGGCCTCGCCAGGCCGCTCCCGTCGGATCACCCCGTCAGATCACCCTTGGCCCGCAAGATGGTTTAGGCTTAAAATATTCATGAATGCCGCTGCAAGGCCATACGGTTGCTGCAGCCGACGAGCAGGAGCGATGTCCGAAATGAGCTTCGATACGTACCGATCGCCATTCGATGCTTTTGCGGCTGCGGCCGCGAGGCGACCGGATGGGCCATTCCTGCTGGCGCCCGCCAGCGCGGAATTGGCCTACGCGCCAGAAGGATTTCGGATCGAGTATGGCGCGTTCAAGACCGAAATTGACCGGCTGCGTGCCGAGTATGCTTCTGCCGGCTACGGGCGCGGAGCGCGGGTCGCCTTGCTGCTCGACAATCGCCCGGTGTTTTTTCTGCACTGGCTGGCGCTCAATGCGCTTGGGGTTTCGATCGTCCCGATCAACCCCGACGTCCGGCCCGACGAATTGTCGTTCCAGCTTGAACTGTCGCAGGCCGACCTGCTGGTCTCCGCACCGGATCGCATACGGGTGACGAAGGGCGCCACGCTCGGGCGCACCCGCCTGATCGATACCGACAGCCGCATCCCGCCGTGCCAGTCGGACGTCGTGGCCCAGGATGCCGAGTTCAACAGCGAGTGCGCCCTGCTGTTCACCTCGGGCAGCACCGGCAAGCCGAAGGGCTGCATGCTGTCGAACCGCTATTTCCTGCAGGTCGCAGACTGGTATCTGGCGCAGGGCGGCGTGGCCGAACTGCTGCCGGACCGTGAGGTCAACCTGACGCCGCTGCCGATGTTTCACATGAACGCGCTCGGCTGCAGCGCGGTCGGCATGATGGCGCTCGGCGGCGCCGTGGTGCCGCTGGATCGTTTTCACGCCAACCGCTGGTGGCAGTGCGTGGTCGATAGCGGCGCGACCGTCGTGCATTGTCTCGGCGTCATCCCGGCGATCCTGCTTCAGCTTCCCGTGACCGAGGTCGAACGGCAGCATCTCGTGCGCTTCGCTTTCGCGCCCGGCGTCGATGTTCGTCACCGCGCCACCTTCGAGGAACGCTACCGCATCCCGATCGTCGAGGCCTGGGCGATGACCGAGACCGGCGGCGCGGCGGCCACCACCACGGCGCGCGAACCGGCAGGCTTTGGCGCGCGCTGCGTCGGCCGGCCGCACGACGGCATGGAGTATCGCCTGGTCGACGATCACGGCGCCGACGTCCCGCCCGGGAAACCCGGCGAATTGCTGGTTCGCGCCAAAGGCGACGACGCGCGCGCGGGTTTCTTCAGCGGCTATCTGAAAGACGAGGAAGCCACCGAAGCAGCGTGGCAGGGCGGCTGGTTCCATACCGGGGATCTGGTCTTCGCAGACGATGACGGACTGATGTATTTCTTCGACCGCAAGAAGACCATCGTACGGCGCAGCGGCGAGAATATCGGCGTGCTCGAAGTCGAAAGCGCGCTGTACATGGACAGCCGTATCGGCGGCTGCGCGGTGACGCCCGTTCCTGACGATATCCGCGGCGAGGAGGTTTTTGCGTTCATCGTGCCGACTGAAAAGGTAGACGACGCGGACGGGTTCGCCGCATCGATCGTCAAGATCTGCGCCGAACGTCTCGCCTATCACAAGGTGCCAGGTTACGTCGCCTTCGTCGGCGAACTGCCGCTGTCATCGACGCGCAAGCTCGCGCGCGGAGAGATCAAAACGCTGGCGGCGGAAGCCGTCAGCGCCCATCGTGCGATCGACACCCGCGCGTTGAAAGCGAAGCTGCGCCACGCCTGAGCGCAATCATGCTTACGGCAACAGCTTGTATTTCCCGTTCTCGATCTGGACCATGATCCGCGCGCGGCCGTCGACGCCGTGACGATCCGCCGGCGTGTAGGTATAGACGCCATGCGTGCCGACGACCTCTTTGGTGGTGAACAGTGCTTCGCGCAGCGCGTTGCGGAAGGCAGGCGTACCGGGCGCGGCGCCTGTCGCCTTGGCGCGTTTGGCGGCATCCATGAACACCAGCCAGCCATCAAAGGCATAAGGCGAAAATGCATCGGCCGGCGCCTCGCCGTTGGCCTTCTCATAAGCCGCACGGAATGCGAGGGCCACTTTACGGATCGGATTGCTTTCGGGAAGCTGCTCGGCCGCCGTGACCGGCCCGGTCGGACAGATGATGCCCTCGGCTGACTTGCCGGCGAGCCGCAAAAAGTCGGCGCTGATCATGCCGTGATTGCCATAGAGCGGTCCCTTGTAGCTGCGCTCGGCAAGCGCGATCACGGGCAGCGCGCCGGGTGTCCCGGTGCCGCCGAGCATGATCGCATCGGGCCGCGCCGAAATCGCACGCAGCACCTGCGCGGTGACCGAAGTGTCGGAACGGGCATAGCGTTCGTTCGCGATCACCTTGATCTCGGCCTTCTCGGCCGCCTGCAGCAACGAATTGTACATCAGGTCGCCGAACGCGTCGGAAAAGCCGATGAAGGCTACCGTTTTCACGTTGCGCCCCTTCATATGGTCGACGATGCCCTGCACGAGCAGCGGCGTCGGCTGCGGCGTCTGCACCACCCATGGCCCGCCCTCTCCAGGCGGGACCGGGGCGATCGGCGAGACCGCCACCATCGGCACCTTCATTTCAATCGCCGCGGTGGCCATCGCCAGCGTCTGTGGTGCGCCTGACGTGCCGATCAGCAAGTCGACCTTTTCCTGCTCAACCAGCTTGCGCGCATTGCGCGTCGACGCCGCCGGGTCCGAACCGTCGTCGAGCTGGATGACGCGGACCTTTTCGCCGTCGATCTCGCCGACATAGGCCTGTCCCGCCGCCAGTCCCTTGGCGTTCGGTACGCCGATCGAGGACACTGGCCCGCTCAGGCCGGTGACGAAACCGACGAGGATTTCTGCACGCGCCGAAACAACCGTGCCAAGCAGGAGCGCGACGCCGACCAACAAGGTCTTTTTGTTTTTCATGATGATGTCACTCGATGTGGGAGAAGGAGCTCAACCCTGCCCCGGCACCAGCGCAAGAACGCGTAATGGACTGCCGGAGCCGTTCTGGATCTTGAGCGGCGCAGCCACGATCACCGCGCCGGTCGGCGGCAGCTGGTCGAGATTGCACAGGCATTGCAGGCCGTAACGTCCGCTGCCATGCAGGAAATGATGCGCCGGATAGGGCGGATCGAGATGACCGGCCTGGCCGGCGTCGGTGCCGATGGTCTCGGTGCCGAAGCCGATGACGCCGCGTTCCTCGACGAGCCAGCGCATCACGGCGGCATCCGGACCGGGCGTGTGCGCGCCGTCGTCCTTCAGATTGGCGTAGTCGCGCCAGCCCTTCTTCGACCAGTCGGTGCGCAGCAGCACCCAATGCCGCTCCGGAATCCGCCCGTGGCTTTTTTCCCAGGCCTCAACGACCGGGATCGTCAACAGGAAGTCCGCGTCCTTTGCGGCCTGCGCCGAACAATCGATCACGCAGGCCGGCGCGATCATGTCGCGCACCGGAAGCGTGTCGACCGAATTGTTCGGCAGATCCTTGCCGGTAAACCAGTGAATCGGCGCGTCGAAATGCGTGCCGGTGTGCTCGCCGAAGGTCAGATTGTTCCAGTACCAGGCGGGACCGCTCCCGTCATAGCGCGAAATCTGCTGGATACGCACCGGCGCGGCCTGGCCGAATTCCGGCGGCAGCACGATGACAGGAAAGTCCGGGCTGAGCGTGAATGTCAGGTCGACGACGCGCACCGCGCCGGATGCGACCGCGCCGGCAAATTGCATGAGACCATGGCTATCCATTGCGCTTCTCCCGTTCTCAACAAACCCGCCTACGCCCCAAGCTCACGTTCGACGGCCTTTGGATTGGCCGCCAGGCGCCGGCGAATGTCCTCGGCGACATCGCCGACGAACACGTCTTCCAGTCCGCGTTTGAGCGCCGAGACGATCGACGACGCAACCGTGCGCGGCGCGACCTTCGGCGGCGGCACGGTCTGGAACCACTCGATTTCGAGCGGCCCCGTGAACACGTTCACCACCTTGATGCCGCCAGGGCGGAGCTCCGCCCGCAGGCAATGCGACAGCGACAGGCAAGCCGCCTGCGACGCAGAATAGGCGCCGAACACCGGCCAGTTCGCCAGCGCATAGACCGACAGAAGATTGACCCAGGCCGCCGCACTGTTGACGCCATCGGCGCCACGCATCCGCATCGCCGGACCGAATGCCTGCGCCAGATGCACGAAGCCGAGGTAGCTCTGATCGATCTCGTCACGCACGACACTGGTGCCCTGCCGGTCGAGCAGCCCGCCGGCGCGGACATGTTCGGTGGTATTGACCAGGATATCGACCTTGCCGCCGATATCGGCCGCCAGATCGGCAACCGACTTCTCGTCGCCGATATCGAGCGGCACGATCTCGACCCCCTCCATCGCCCGCAGCGCATCCTCGCCGGGGAACGGCTTCCACGGTTCGGCGACGCCGACGAACACGATCGACGCGCCGGCCGCCTTGAGCGCGGCGACGACTTCCTGACCGACGATGCTCCGCCCGTTCGTCACCAGAACACGCCGGAATTTCGGGTCGGCCGTCATCTCACGCCACTGCCTGTCGTCTGCCATGTTGGGGGTCTCCCGTTCGGGATGCGCGAAGGCCACCGCCTGCCCGCTTTTGTCCAGTTGAAACGACATCAGGACCGGCTTGCCTTCTTCGCAATCGGCATGCAGGTGCGTCACCAGCCTGGGGCCGCATTCCATCGCGACAAGTCCGACACGCCATGGCGCCCGCTCGCGGAAGTGCACGTCCGCCGGAACGCGCAGCGTGGTTTCGGACAGCAGCGTGCCGCGCCGCGGCGCGTCGGCGAAGACGAGATCGGCGGACAGGCACGCCGGGCACGCGTCCCGCGCCGGATAGCAGAAGGTCCCGCACGCGCCGCAGCGCTGCAGCATGAAGCGGCCTTCGGCGGCGGCCAGCGTAAAGCCGTGCGCGGCGCGGCTGCGCGCGCGCGGCGGCGACGTCGGCAGCCGCGTGCGCGACAGCGGGTTCTTCCGACGCGGTTTTACGATCGGTTCGACCATCAGCCCGATCCCGCAAGGATCGCCGCGCCCGAAGCGAGACCGCGATCATAGTTGATCATTCCAAAACCCGACGCCAACCCGATCCGCGCGTCCCGTACCTGCGTCGGACCGGCCTGCCCGAGCACCTGCCGCATCGCCTCGACCACGCCGAGATAGGCACCGCCCGCGCCCGCCTGCCCGACCGAGAGCTGCCCGCCGGAGGTGTTGTGCGGAAACGTGCCGTCGATCGTGAGATCATGCTGCCGCACGAAGTCCGGCCCCTCGCCCTTGCGGCAGAACCCGAGATCCTCGAACTGCATCATCGAAATGACGGGATAGTCGTCGTAGGTCTGCACGAAGTCGATGTCATCGGGCCTGACGCCGGCCATCGCGTAAAGCTCGTCGATATCAGCAGCCCATCCGCCCCGCACCTGGACCGGATCGGCGCCAAACGCATTGTGGCGCTCGATCGTCGAGAGAATCTTCACGGCAGGCAGTTTCAGCGATGCGGCGACGTCCTCCCCCATCACCAGAAATGCCTCCGCGCCCGCGCACGGCATCACGCAGTCGAACAAATGGATCGGATCGGCAATCGGCCGCGCCGACATATATTGCTCGAGGCTCAATGGCGACTTCATCAGAGCGTGGGGATTGCGCAACGCGTTGCTGCGCTGGGCCACCGCGATCCGGCCGAAATCCTCGCGCCGCGCGCCGAACGTCCGCATGTAGTTGCGCGCGATCAGCGCAAAGCTCGCATTGGCCCCGCCGGCGCCGTAGGGATAGACGGCATCCTGGTTGAAGCGCGAAAAGTTCTCCAGCGTGGCGCGGAACGAATCGACATGGTTGGTATCGCCGGCAACGCAGGCCACGATGCTGGCATCGCCCGCCTGCACCGCCCGCGCGGCACGGCGCAACGCGGCGATTGCGCTCGCGCCGCCGAGCGGAATGGTGTCGACCCACCGCACGCACAGGCCGAAATGCTGGGTGAGCCCGACCCCGCTGTCGAGCCCCGCCGTGAAACTCGAAACGCAGAACCCGTCAATATCGCGTGGGGTGATTCCCGCGCCATCGACCAGCGCCTTCAACGCGCGGCCGATCCACCACGGCGCGCTCTCGATCGAATAGCGCACATAGGGAATCGTCACCGGCACCGCCATCACGACCCGATCATAAGGTTTTCGGACGGCGCTCTGCATCGGACTGGCGGGTTCCTGTGAGCCGTTCAAAGCACGGTCAATTTGACGTCGATATTGCCACGCGTCGCATTGGAATAAGGGCAGCGTTCATGGGCGCCGGCAACGACTTCCTCGGCGACGGATTTTTCCAGCCCCGGCAGCAGCACCTTGAGTTCAACCGTGAGCGCGTAGCCGACCGGGACAGGGCCCATGCCGACCTTGGCAGTGACGCTCGGCTCCGCCGACGGCGTGATCTTGCGGGTACGCGCTACCAGCTTTACCGCGCCGAGAAAGCATGCGGCATAGCCAGCGGCAAACAGCTGCTCCGGATTGGTCCCCGGTCCGCCCGGCCCGCCGAGCGATTTCGGCAGCGACAGCGACACCGACAGCATCCCATCGTCGCTCGCGGCCTTGCCGTCGCGCCCCCCGGTCGCCGTTACCTCGGCCTCATACAAAATCTTGTCCGGCTGCAGCATGTCTCGTCCTTCAGGAGTTCTTTAGTTTATCGGCCTGCGTGCGCGTCAGCGCGGCGCGGAAATCCTGGCGGGCGCGATTATTGGCCAGCGCAAAACTCGGACCCCGGCTTGGCTCGGTGCCGTTCAGGCGCCGCAACTGCACCCACATCTCCGCGCTCTTCAGCGCCACCGCCGCGCAGTTCACCACCGGCGCATGACCGACCTTGAAGCCGTGCTCGCTCGCGACCAGGAGACCCGGCAGCACACCGGCGGGGATGATGACATCGGCGCCACGATCGAGCAGCGGCTGCGCGCAGGCCGTGAAGTCGGTCAGCATGCGGGCCTTCGCTGCGGAGTCGCCGGCAAATGCCGCGCTGAAATCCTCCGGCCGGCAACCCATCCCGGTGACATGCACCACGCGGCCGGAAAGCCCGTAGCGATCGGCCTGCTCGTAATGCCAGACCTCGAAGGCCGCATCGAGCGTGACGAGGCCGAGCCGCCGCCCGAGCTGCGACGCCGCCAGCAGCGTGGCCTCACCCGTTCCGATCACCGGAATCGTCAGCGCCGAGCGCAGTTCATACAGTCCCGGATCCTGGAAGTGGCCCATGACATAGGCGTCAAAACCATTCTCCTGCGCCGCGAGCCCGTTGTCGACCGCCTGGATCGCGCAACGAAATTCGCTCAAGCGGCCGAAGTCGCGGTCGGCGGGCGTGATGCCCTCGACATGGACGCTGGTGCCGGGCGCCGCGATCTCGTTCAGGTATTCAGCAAGCTGCGCCATGTAGGGCGCGCTGGTGGCTTGGTCGACGAAGCTCTGCCAGAAGATGCGCACAGCAATATCCTGTTTCACAGGCGAACCGCGCCGGGCCTTGCGCCCCGCAGTCACGGAGAGTGACGACACGCACGGCTAGCGTTGCGAAGGCGCGTCGAAGCGTGACGCCATCCTGTCGACTGAAATATTTCAACCACAAAACAATTTTGACGTCAATTGAACGGCACGCGGGCGCGCGCTGCGTACGCCGAGGCCGTGTTGCCGAAACGACAGGCAGACAGCGCCTCACCCTTTTGCACAAGCGAATTCATCTCTTGCAGTCGCTCGCGCCGCCGCGAACTTTTCTGCGCCGCGCCGATCTCGCGTATTGACCTGCGTCTGAGAAATACTTTAGGCTTTAAACAATTGACGGGGAGTGGACGCCGTGTGGATGCGCGGCCGTCTTGATCGTTGCGTTGATAAAGGCTCTTCAATCGTGTCTGGGATCATCGACCTCGGGACGGCGGGCGGCGCGAGCGGGGTCGCCTTTGCCGCGATCGATCGCGCTGTTTCAGGAGCCGCTTCCGGCCCTCGTCACCTGAGCGGAAACAAACTCGCGAACCATGCTGGCGAATTCCTCCGGCATCTGGTCGGGGAGCGGCACCATGCCTCCTGAGAGTTCGCGCAAGATGCTGCCCCCGATGGCTCCTGCGACCTTCGGAGCCACCGGATGAACGTGCGGATCGCCTGTCGGAGCAATGACCAGCGTGGGACACTTGATGCGTCCCAGACGGTCCTCCATCCGATAGCGATTCACCACCCGGTGGCCTTCTGCGGCCATCTCGCCAGCCCGCAATGCGTCAATCATGAAACGCTGCAGCAGGTCGATATCGTGGGCAGGATAGAACGGCTGCCGCCGCGCCCACAGCTCAGTGAGATGCGTGCCGTCGGTCCGTGGCTCCACATCGTCAATAACACGCATGCCGTGGTGTCTGGCTCGCCGCTCCGCATCGACGAACGGACAAGCCGAGAGCACCAGCGCGTCGATGCGCGCGGGCATCGCTGCGGCCATTTCAACCGCAATCGCCGCACCGGTGTGATGGCCGACGATCGCGGCGCGCGGCGCTTCCAGCGCATCGAGCAGCGCGAACGCGCCTTCCGCCCACACTTCGATCGAAGGAGTGCCGGCGGGAGCGTCGGAATCTCCGAAGCCCAGTGTGTCCATCGCGATGGCGCGGAAATCGCGGCCGAGCAGCGGCAGCACGTCGCGGTATTCGTCCCACGAGCGCGGTGTCTGATGCAGCAGAAGAATGGGAAAGCCGCTTCCCGCCATGGCGGTATGGATACGCCCAAGAGGCGTCGCAACAAAGCGGCGCTCGATGCCAGAACCGGTGCTGGTAACGCTCATCTCAAGACTCCATGCGGTCGCGGGGACCAGACCCGCGGCGGCTTCCGGCGGCAATTGCAGCATCGGTCGTGCTGGTACGACCTCGATCCGTGCTGACATCTCGCTCAAATCGCGGCTGTTTTCAACCAAGGGGAATGCAATGCGCAAGATGTTGAGTTTGACTGCCCTTATCGGCGGCCTTGTCGCCGCCTCAACCGCACAGGCCGATATCACGGTCGGGTTCGTGACCTCGCTCAGCGGGCCCGGCTCCTCGATCGGCATTCCGTACGGACGCGGCATCCAGGCCGCGATGGAATACAAGAGCGAGGTCAACGGCGAAAAGATCCGCCTGATACAGCTCGACGACGGCTCCGATCCCTCCGCCGCCACCCGCAACGCGCGCAAGCTGATCGAGGAAGAAAAGGTCGACCTCCTGATCGGCACCGCGACTACCCCGTCCACGATCGCGATGATGGGTGTCGCGACCGAGTTGAAGGTGCCGATGATCGCGGTATCCCCGCTATCCGGGCAGCCAAACCCGTCCGATCAATGGGCCATCTCTGTTCCGCAGCCCGCCGCGCTGCTGGTCAAGATCGTCGCCGACCGCATGAAGCGCGATGCGATGAAGAACATCGGCTATATCGGCTTCTCCGATGCCTGGGGCGATCTCGTCTACAACGGCGCCAAGGCCGCCGAAACCGATGACGGCATCAAGATTCTCACCAACGAGCGTTATGCGCGGGTCGACACGTCGGTCACCGGGCAGATCCTGAAGGTTCTCGCGGTACGTCCGGACGCCGTGCTGATCGGCGGATCGGGCACGCAAGGGGCGCTGCCGCTGCTCGCGCTTGTTGAACGCGGCTACAAGGGCAAGACCTATGGTACGGTCGCTCTGGTCAATCCGGATTTCGTGCGCGTCGGCGGCAAGGCGGCCGAAGGCATCCAGGTCTCGGCCGGGCCGGTGATCGTCGCCGAACAGCTTCCCGACAGCCACTTCGCCAAAAAACTCGCACTCGAATTCCGCGCCGCCTTCCAGAAGGCCAACAATGTCCCGACCACCGACGGCTTCTCCGCTTATTCCTTCGACGGTTGGCGGATATTCACCTCCGCCGCGGAGCGTGCGCTGAAGACCGCAAAGCCCGGCACAGTCGAATTCCGCAAGGCCATGCGCGACGAAATCCTGAGCACCAAGGAGCTCTCGGGCGTGCATGCGGTCTACAACTTCAAGCCCGGCGCTTATTACGGCGTGGACGAGCGCGCGTTGGTGATCGTCCGCCTCGTCAACGGCGCCTGGACTTACGAACCCTGAGCGGAAACGACGTGTAGCACGGAAGGGCGGCCGACGGGATGACGGCAGATATCGCAGCGATCCTCGCCATCGACGGCATAGCCACCGGGGCGGTCTACGCCCTGGTGGCGATCGGCACCGTGCTGATCTTCACCGTGACGCGGGTGATATTCATTCCGTTCGGCGACATCGCAGCATTCACGGCGCTCACGCTGGCGGCGCTCGACGCAAAGCAGCTCCCCGGAACGGTCGGGCTGGTCGTCGTGCTGGCCTGCATGGCCTGCGCGATGGAAGTTGTCTCGCTGGCGCGCGCCGGCGAGTTTCGCGCCGTGCCGAAGGCCCTCCTCGGCTATCTCGTGCTGCCCTTGATCGTCGTCGGAATCGTCTGGCTGACGATGCGCTTCAATCCGCCGATGCCGGTGCGGATCGTGCTGGCGCTGCTCCTGATCATGCCGATCGCGCCGCTGCTCGACCGGATCGTGTTCCGTCCGATCGCGGATGCCTCGGTTCTCCTGCTGCTGACGGTTTCGGTCGCGCTGCATTTTGCGCTGGTCGGATTGGGCCTGCTGTTCTTCGGCCCTGAAGGCGTGCGCACCGAACCGCTGACCTCGATGGCGATGGAAATTGCCGGCGTTCACGTTTCCGGACAGACGGTGCTGATCCTGACCGCGGCGCTGGTGTTCAGCGGCCTGCTGTTCCTGTTTTTCGATTTCACGCTGATCGGCAAGGCGCTGCGCGCCACCGCGCTGAACCGCACCGGCGCCCGCCTGATGGGGATCCGCCCCGCCCGCGCCGGCACCATCGCCTACCTGTTGGGATCGCTGATGGCGGGCGTCTCCGGCATCCTGATCGCGCCGGTGAACACCATCTTCTACGATTCCGGATTCCTGCTCGGGCTGAAGGCCTTTGTCGGCGCCATCATCGGCGGGCTGGCCAGCTATCCAGGTGCTGCACTCGGTGCGTTCGGCGTCGGCATCATCGAGAGCTTTGCTTCGTTCCAGAGCAGCACGTTGAAGGACGTCATCGTGTTCTCGCTGCTGATCCCCATCCTGCTCTGGCGCTCGCTCGCCTCGCAGCATTCCGAAGAGGAAGTCGAGGAATGACGCAGCAGCAGATCCGTCTCGTCATTGCCGCGGCGATCGCCTGCCTCGTCGCCGCTCCCTTTGTGCTCAATCCGTTCAGTATCACGCTGCTGAACTATATTGGGATCTACTCGCTGGCGGCGATCGGGCTGGCGCTGCTGACCGGGGTCGGCGGCATCGTATCGTTCGGTCAGGCGGCCTTTGTCGGCATTGCGGCCTACGCGACGGCATGGACCACGGCCGTCAACGGCTACTCGCCGTGGCTCGGGCTGGTGCTGGCCGTGGTCCTGACCTGCGGCATCGCCGGGATCCTTGGCTTCGTCACGCTGCGCCTGCAGGGCCACTTCCTGTCGCTGAGCACGGTTGCCTGGGGACTGGCAATCGCATTTCTGTTCGGCAATATCGACGGCCTCGGTCACCACAACGGCCTCTCCGGCATCCCGCCAATTTCGATCGGCCCGGTGGCGCTGGTCGAAAGCTGGCAGATCTATTTCCTGATCTGGGCGATCGTCGTTGCGATGCTACTGCTCTGCTACAACCTCCTCGACTCCCGCATCGGCCGCGCGATGCGCGCGATGCGCGGCGGCAATACGCTGGTCGAAAGCCTCGGGATCAGCGCCTTTCAGGTCAAGCTGACGACCTTCGTCATCGCCGCGTTCCTCGGCTCGCTGTCGGGCTGGCTCTACGCCCATCTTGGCCGTTTCGTCAGTCCTGGCCCGTTCGAAGCCAGCATGGGCATCGAATATCTGATGATGGCGATGGTCGGCGGTGCCGGCAGCATTTTGGGCGGCGTGGTGGGCGCCGCCATCGTCACGCTGCTGAAGAATTCCGTGCAGGATTATCTGCCGCTGATCGCCAAGGGCGCTTCCGGCCAGCTCGAGATCGTGGCGTTCTCGGCGCTGTTCATCCTGTTTCTGCAACGCGCCCGGCAAGGCATCGTGCCGTTCCTCTCCGGCTTTCTACCCGAGCTCAAGCAGTCCCGCCCGCCGACAGCGCCCGCCTTGCCGCGCCGCGCGCAGCCGGCGCCCGGCACGCTCCTGCTCAAGGTTAGCGACGCGCAGCGGCGGTTCGGCGGCCTCGTCGCCGTCAACAATGTCAGCTTCGAGGTCAGGTCCGGCGAAATTCTCGGGCTGATCGGGCCGAATGGTGCCGGCAAGACCACGATGTTCAACCTGCTCACCGGGGCGTTGCGCATCAACAGCGGCGAGATCGCGTTCGCGGGACACTCGATCACCCGCGACCAGCAATTTCACATCGCCCGCGCCGGAATCTCCCGCACGTTCCAGCACGTCAAGCTGCGCCCGCGGATGACGCTGCTCGACAATGTGTTGCTCGGCACCTACGCGCGCACCAGGACCGGCCTGCTCGCCGGCGCCCTGCGCCTGAACCAGGCGGAAGAAGCCAGCGCCCGTTACGAGGCGCTGCGGCAGCTCGAGCGGGTCGGACTCGGCGACAAGCCGTTCGAGCTCGCCGGCAATTTGCCGCTTGGCAATCAGCGCGTGCTCGAGATCGCCCGCGCGCTCGCCGCCGATCCGACGCTGCTCGTCCTCGACGAGCCGGCCGCCGGCCTGCGCCGCCAGGAGAAGCTCAAGCTTGCCGAATTGCTGCGCTCGCTGCGCGCGGATCACCTGACCATCCTGCTGGTCGAACACGACATGGAGTTCGTGATGTCGCTGGTGGACCGCATCGTCGTACTCGATTTCGGCTCAAAGCTCTGCGAGGGCGAACCGGCGGCGATCCGCAGCGATACCCGCGTCCAGGAAGCCTACCTCGGAGGTGTCGCGTGACGGCGATGTTCTCCATCGAAAACGTGTCGGTCGCCTACGGCAAGGTCGAGGCGGTGCGCAACGTCTCGCTGTCCGTCGAGCAGGGCCAGATCGTGACGGTGATCGGCCCTAACGGCGCCGGCAAGACCACCTTGCTGATGGCCGCTATCGGCCTTTTAAAGTCCACCGGGCGGATGCTGTTTCAAGGCACAGACCTGGGGCGGATCGACGTCGAGGGCCGCGTCGAACGCGGCCTGTGCCTCGTGCCGGAGAAGCGCGAGCTGTTCGCCGACATGTCGGTGGCCGACAATCTCCTGCTCGGCACCTACAGCCTGCGCGACCGCTCGACAACGCGCAAAAGCCTCGACGACGTGTTCGACCGTTTTCCGCGGCTGAAGGAACGCAGCAAGCAGGCCGCCGGCACCCTGTCGGGCGGCGAGCGGCAGATGCTGGCGCTCGGCCGCGCGCTGATGGCGAAGCCGAAGCTCCTCGTTCTCGATGAACCCAGTCTCGGCCTCGCCCCGCTGATCGTCCGCGAAATTTTCCGCACCATTGCCTCGCTGCGCAGCCTCGGCGTCTCGGTCCTGCTGGTCGAGCAAAACGCCCGCGCCGCGCTGGAAACCGCTGATTACGGCTACGTGCTGGAAACCGGCGAGATCATCCAGTCCGGTCCGGCGGACACGCTGATCCACGACCCGAAACTGATCGCGGCCTATCTCGGCGGCCACTGAAGCGAGGCGCGCGGCGCGCGCATCATGCCACCGGTTCGCGCGCGAGACCCATGGCCCGCAACGCCGAAGCAAAAGCGGCCAGGCGCTTTTCGCGATAGGCCGCCTGGTCGACGCCCTCATAGTTCATGAAACCCTGCCCGGTCTTCATGCCGATGCGTCCTTCGCGCATATTGGTCGCGATGATCTCGGGCGCGGCGTAACGGCTGTCGCCGAGCGCCTCGACCAGATAGCGGCTGGCGTGATGCAGGATATCGCCGCCGCCCCAGTCGATGAACTCGAGCAGGCCGAGCACCGCGAAGCGGAACCCAAAACCGTAGATCACGGCCTTGTCGATATCCTCCGCCGAAGCCACCCCCTCCTCCACCATACGGGCGGCCTCGTTCATCGCTAGCGACTGGATCCTGGGAACGATGAAGCCCGGCCGCGCCGCGCAGACCACCGGCACCTTGCCGATTCCTTCGAGCAGCGTCTTCATCCGCGCGGTCGTCTCCGGCGCGGTGAGCTTCCCGGGTGACAATTCGATCAGCGGCACGAGATAGGCCGGATTGAGCCAGTGGGCATTGAGAAAGCGGCCGGGATGCTCGACCGATCCGGCGAGATCGTCGACGAGTATCGTCGACGTGGTCGAAGCGATGATCGAACCTTCGCCCGCCAGCTGCGAAGCTTCCGCCAGCGCCGCCTGCTTCAAGCCGAGGATTTCCGGCACGCCCTCGAAGATCACGTCGCAGCGCGGTAACACAGCAGCCGCCTTTTGCCGGGGCGCGATCGTGACCCGCTCGGCGATTGTGGGCACAAGTTCTGCCGGCAGTAGATCGATGCGCGAGAGAATTTCGAGCGTCGAACGGATTTCCGCGCTGGCTTCGGCCGCCAGCGCCTCGAACGCGGCAGCTTCCCGCTCCTTGAAATCGACGATGATCACCTGGTGGCCGGCAAAGGCGAACACCACCGCAATCCCGCGGCCCATCCGGCCGGCGCCGAGGCATCCGATCACCGGCCTCATCGGAAACCCTCGGCGAGATGGTTTTGCAGTGCAGCCCGGTCGAGATCGCCAAGGCCGAGCGAAGCGAGTGTCCGGCCCGTCACCGCAAAATCCTGTCCGGTAATGGCAGAGCCGATCGCGAGGAACGCCTTGACGAGCGGCGTTTGCACGCCCACGAGCGTAGCCACCGAGTCGAAGAACGACAGGCCGAGCCGCAGATCTTCCAGCATGTAGCGATGTTCGAGGAGAACGAGGCGTTCGGACCAGTCGCCGGAATCCGTGAGCTGGTCGTGCGCGTCGCGCGCATACATCCAGGGTTCGCCGTCCTTCGCATAATGGTTGGCCAGCGGAAAATGCGGCCCGCCGTAACCAAGCGCCTCGCGGATGGCGACGCGCTCGGCATCGAGCGCGTCCGTGACGCGGCGAATCGCCGGCTGCGTGCCTTCCTTGTGGATGTCCCACTTCTCAAAATGCTCGATCGGGCCGGCGTTCATGGTGATCAGCGGCGGATGGATGATCGGGCCCGCATTCATCAGCGCGCCTGACAGCGCATCGCCACAGGGTTCGATCGCATTCGGAAAAGCGCGCCCGATCACGTCGAGCGCGTGAGGGGCGAGACGCAACGGAAACACGCCGGTCGGCAGACGCGCGCCCCGGCCCGAGATGCGCACCGCATAAGGTCCCCGCTTGCGCGCGAGCCACGGCAGCGTCCCGGTTTCGGCGGTCGCAATTTCCGCGCGGTTGCCCGCGTCCCTTGCCGCGCGGGCAAAGAGGTAGGAACCGAACGTGCCGGGCGGCAAGAACACCACCTGGCCGTCGCGCAGATGCGGCGCGGCGAGCTCGGCGATGGCCGGCTGGGCAAACGCCGGTGCCGGACACAGGATGAGATCGGCGCCATCGATCGCTTCCGCGATCGCCGACGTGATCTTAGCCGGCCTCGTTTCCCGTTGGCCCGCCCGATCGATGACCGTTATCACGCCGCCCTGCGCGCGATGGGCCTCGACATCATCAGCATTTCGCCGCCACAGCCGGACTTCGTAGCCGGCCAAGGCGAAATCGCCGGCGGCCGCAAACGAACCGTTGCCCCCACCCAATACTGCAATCTTCAAGCTATTCTCCGCTACAGATCCCGCTACGCAGATTATGCCTTGACGTTCTTTTCCTGCCACGCCGCCCAACTCGGGCGATCGATCTGGAACAAGTCGGTGGAGCGCGCATACCAGCCGCTGCCGTGCATACGAGCGATCAGGTGCAGCGCCGGCGTATCGATGTGACAACGCTCCCGGTCCAGAATCACCGCGTCATCGACATGGGCACGGACGATACGGCCGATGACCGCGGTCTGGCGCGGCCCCGTCACTAGCGACGCGAGCACCCGGCACTCGAACGACACTGGCGATTCCGCAATGCGCGGCGGGCGCACCGCCTGCGAGGCGGCCGGCGTCAGTCCTGCGAGCTCGAGTTCGTCGATCTCCGGCGGCGCATCGATGCAGGTGATGTTCATAGCCTCGGCGTTGGCTTCGCCCACGAGGTTCACGACGAATTCCCCGGTATCGAGGATGTTGGCCGCCGTATCCTTGAAGCGCTCCGAGCCTGCCAGCAGTCCGATCGCGACGGTCGGCGGTTCATGCCCCATCACGTTGAAGAAGCTGAACGGCGCGGCATTGATCACGCCGCTCGCGGAGATCGTGGTGACCCAGGCGATCGGCCGCGGCGTCACCGTGGCCGTCAGGATCTTGTAGCGGTTCTGCGCCTCCAGCGTCTCCATGTCGAAGATCATGCCGGCCTCTCAGATCGCCACAACAGGGTGGCGCAGCCGGCCGATGCCGGTGACTTCCGCTTCCACCACGTCGCCCGGCCACAGCCACTCCTGCGGAGAGCGTCCGGCGCCGACGCCCTCGGGCGTGCCGGTCGCGATGATGTCGCCCGGCTCCAGCGTCATCGCGGCCGAAATGTCCGCGATCAGGAGCGGCACCTTGAACAGCATATGGCGGGTGTTGGAGCGCTGCTTCTCCACGCCGTTCACCGTCAGCCAGAGATCAAGCGCGTGCGGATCGGTGATTTCATCCGCCGTGACGATGCACGGTCCGAACGGCGCATAAGTGTCCTGGCCCTTGGAGTAGATCCACTGGCCGGCACGGCGATTGTCCCGGGCGCTGATATCGATCATCACGCTGTAGCCGAACACGAAGCCGAGCGCTTCAGCCTCCGACACCCGCCGCGCGGTCCGTCCCATCACCACCGCAAGCTCGACCTCCCAGTCAAGCTGCTGCGTGATCTTCTTGTTGTGCTGGATCGCTTCGTCCGGCCCGATCACGCTGGTCGGCGGTTTTGAGAAGATGATCGGCTGTTTCGGCACGTCCTTTGCCGTGTCCAGCGCCCGCGACGATTCCGCGACGTGCTCGACATAGTTGAGACCGATGCCAAATATGTTCTTGCGCGGACGCGGTATCGGCGCCAGCAGCCTGACATTCGCCAGCGGCAGTGCGGCGCCTACCGGCCAGTTATCCTTGCCTTCGTTCAAAATTTTCCTGAGGGCCGCCAAGGCGGGCGGCCCCAGATCGATGAACGCGAGCATCGATGAAGGAAGGGGCACCCCGGTATGCTGACCGGCCTCCTCGACGTCCACCACGAGATCGCCGACAATCGCGCCGAGACGGGCAGCAGCCTCAATGGTGCTGCGATAGGTGACAAGACGCACCGAATTTCTCCTAGGCCACGAGCGGCTGGCGGCCGCCATTGTCGCCAAACGCTTCCTCGCGGTAGAGCCCAAGCGCCTGCATGACCGGCAGGTCGTTGAACGTGAACAGGCAGGCGTCCTCGCTGGCCGACGCATTCACGTGCTCATGCCAGGCCCAGGACGGCACGCAAAAGATGTCGCGCTCCTTCCAGTCGAAGCGCTTGCCGTCGATGATCGAGTGACCACTTCCCTTGGCGACCTGATAGATGAAGCTGCCGGTGTGGCGATGCGCGCGCGTGCTTTCGCCTGGGCGAAGCATCTGCATCGATGCGCCGATCGTCTGCATCACCGGACCGCCGGTCACCGGGTTCACATAGTTCATCAGAACGCCGTCATACGGCGATCCATCAGTGGCCTTGGCGTAGCGCTGCAGCGCTTCGTAGGTCGGCCCCCACTCATATTTCAGCAGCGGCGAATATCCCTTGGACCACTCGGCGCCCGCCGGCCGCAGGCCGGGATTGCCCCAGGTGTGGGTCATGTCGTCGACGGGATAGCCGACGCTCTGCTGCAAATTGGGGTGGACCACATAGAAATTGGCTTCCAGCGTGTTGACCAGGGGAATGTCGAGACCGTCCTGCCAGATGCACGGCGTGCCGTCGCCGGAGACGCCGTGCTCGTGCCAAGTGCCGTTCGGCGTCAGCACGAAGTCGTTGGCGCCGAGCGTCATCTTGTGGCCGTCGACGATCGTGTAGGCGCCCTCGCCCTCCATGATGAAGCGAAGCGCGGAAGCCGAGTGGGCATGGGCGGATGCAACCTCGCCCGGATGCATGACCTGCAAGCCGGAATAGAGCCAGCCGACCGCGGCGGCGTAGTCACGCCGGCCGGGATTGTTCAGATAGATGACGCGGCGGCCGGCCTTTTCCGGCGACACCAGTTCGACGGACCGCAGCACGTGGGCGCGGAGGTCCTCGTAGCGCCACAACACAGGGACGGAGGATGATTTCGGCGCCCATGGCTCGATCTTGTTCGCGACCGTCCAGAGCGCCCCCGCTTCCAGTCTTTCAAGTTCGTCGTAATAGGCAAGCAGCTCGGGCGTATCCTCGACATTGGCCCGTCCGGCCACGTCTTCGCGGTGATTTTCACGAGCCTTGGTTGCCATGGCGCCCTCCGTGTGTTGGCATCGCCTTCAGTCCATCTGGTCAGGTATCACCGCGATCGCCTGGATTTCGACTTTCGCGCGGTCCTCGATCAGCCCCGAGACCTGCAGCGCCGTCATCGCCGGGAAGTGCCGGCCTATGACGTCACGATAGACCGTACCGATTTCTTTCAGTCGTGCCGAATATTCCTTACGGTCGAGCATGAACCATGTCATCGACACGATATGCTCGGGCCCGGCACCACCGGCGCGCAAGACGGCGGCAACATTTTTCAGGGTCTGGCTGGTCTGCGCCACCAGATCGTCGGACTCGAACTGGCAATGTTCGTTCCAGCCGATCTGGCCGGCGACGAAGATCATCTTGCCGCGGGCAGCGACGCCGTTCGCGTAACCGATCGGCCTGGCCCAACCGGCCGGCTGCAAGAACTCGAACATATCTCACTCCGCGGCGGCGGATCAAACAACGGGTCGCGCGAATCCGCGATGGCGAGAGTCATCAAGCGCGGCGCGCCCAATAATGTTTCATGGCTAAAATATCGTGTCAAGCAAACCGGCGTGGCGCGTGCGCCGGTGGTCTGTGCATGAAGCCTACGAAATAAGCTGCATGATAGCGGATAAAGGCACGCACGCCGTTTCGAAGCGCCCCATTCCGCAAGTCCGATTGACTTCATTTTTGTTTGATGTCTAAAATTATATCCGGCCGTCCGAAGTTCCCCGCAAGGCCGAGGTGTCGAGCATGGCAGAACGCTCTTTCGCGCGCGAGGTGGAGGACCTGAAGCTCGGCGCCGGCGAGGAATTTCGCGGCGAAGGCATTCTCGCCATTACAAAAGCACTGCTCGAATGCGGCGTCAGCTATGTCGCCGGCTACCAGGGCGCGCCAATCTCGCACCTGATGGACGTGCTGTCCGACGCGCAGGATATCCTTTCCGATCTCGGCGTGCATTTCGAATCCAGCGCCAGCGAGGCGACCGCGGCGGCGACGCTGGCCGCCTCCGTGATGTATCCGATCCGCGGTGCGGTCACCTTCAAGGCCCCGGTCGGCATCAATGTCGCATCCGACGCGCTCGCCAACCTGTCCTCGGGCGGCGTCACCGGTGGCGCGCTCATCATCATCGGCGAGGATTACGGCGAAGGCTCCTCCATCATGCAGGAGCGTTCGCACGCCTTTGCGATGAAGTCGCAGCTCTGGCTGGTCGATCCGCGGCCCAACGTGGCGTCGATCGTGAAGGCCGTGCATGATTCCTTTGAACTATCCGAGGCTTCGAATACGCCCGTGATGCTGGAGGTACGGATACGCGCCTGCCATGTGCATGGCCGCTTTGCCACCCGCGACAATGTACGGCCCAGCTTTCCGCTGTCCCGCGCGCTCGATACGCCGTCGCGCGACACCAACCGCATCGTGCTGCCGCCGGCTTCGTTCCTGCACGAGAAAGAGAAGATCGAGCAGCGCTGGCCGGCTGCCGTCGAATTCATCCATGCGCGCGGCATGAACGAGACGTTCGACGGCGATATCGACGATATCGGCATCATCATGCAGGGCGGCATGTATAACGGCGTCATCACCGCGCTGCGCGAGGCCGGCCTTGCCGATATCTGGGGCGAAACACGCGTCCCGCTCTATGTGATGAACGTGACCTACCCGATCGTCGACCGCGAGGTGATCGAGTTCTGCCGAACCAAGAAGGCGGTGCTGATGGTCGAGGAAGGCCAGCCCGAATTCATCGAGCAGTCGCTGCACAAGATCCTGCGCAACGCGGACATTCCCGCCAGGCTGCACGGCAAGGACGTCTTTCCGATGGCCGGCGAATACACCGCGCAGGTCATGGACGCTGCGATCGGCGCCTTCATCCGCCGCTGGCGATCGGATGTGCTGCCGGCCTCCGCACGGGCACCGAACATCGACCGGGTCGAGGTCGACGACAGGATCCGCGCACTGGCCGACGTGGTGCCGCCGCGGCCGCCGGGCTTCTGCACCGGCTGTCCGGAGCGGCCGATCTTCTCCGCGATGAAACTCGTGGAAAAAGAACTCGGCCCGCACCACATCGCCGCCGATATCGGCTGCCATTTGTTCTCGATCCTGCCGCCGTTCAATATCGGCGCCACGACCATGGGCTACGGGCTCGGCCCCGCGTCGGCTTCCGCCTTCAACGTTCCTGCCAGCAAGCGCTCGATCTCGATGATGGGCGATGGCGGCTTCTGGCACAACGGGCTGACCAGCGGCGTCGGCAACGCCGTCTTCAACCAGCACGACGGCGTCATCGTCGTGGTCGACAATTATTACTCCGCCGCGACCGGCGGCCAGGATATCCCCTCCTCGCGCGCCGACAACCGTTCGCGCTCGACCAAGCATCCGATCGTCGAGGCGGTGAAGGGCGTCGGCGCCAAATGGGTACGCCAGATCGACCGCACCTACGACGTCTCGCACATGCGCGACACGCTGCGCGAGGCGCTGACGACCAAAGAGAAAGGCCCGAAGATCATCGTCGCCTCGTCGGAGTGCATGCTGAACAAGCAGCGCCGCGTGAAGCCGCTGGTGGCGGCCGCCGCCAAGCGCGGCGAACGCGTCGTGCGCGAGCGTTTTGGCGTCGATGAAGACACCTGTTCCGGCGATCACGCCTGCATTCGGTTGTCCGGCTGCCCGTCGCTGTCGGTGAAGCCGACCACAGACCCCTTGAAGGACAACCCGGTCGCCGCCGTCGACAACAGCTGCGTCGGCTGCGGCCATTGCGGCGAGGTCGCCGATGCGGCCGTGCTGTGTCCCTCCTTCTACCGCGCCGACATCGTTTCCAACCCCACCGCGTTCGAAGCGCGTCTCGACCGCATCTGGCGGCGCATGATCGGCGCCCTGCAGCGCTGGCGGGCGGGACGGCGGATCATGTTCCAGCAGGAGACGGCATGAACGTCTCGGTCGCCCCCTCCTCCGTCGCGCTCAGCCAGGCCCGCCCCATTACCGTTGCAGTGCTCGCGATGGGCGGCCAGGGCGGCGGCGTGCTGGTCGACTGGATCGTGGCGCTGGCCGAGCGGCGCGGCTGGTTCGCGCAATCGACCTCGGTGCCCGGCGTCGCCCAGCGCACCGGTGCCACGATCTACTACATCGAGATGATCGCGCCCGACGCCAGCAGGCCGGAACGTCATCCCGTGCTGTCGCTGATGCCGGCGTCCGGCAAGGTCGACATCGTGATCGGCGCCGAATTGATGGAAGCCGGCCGCGCCATCCTGCGCGGGCTGGTCTCGCCCGACCGCACGCTATTGATCGGCTCCTCGCATCGCTCCCTGGCCGTGGTCGAGAAGACCGCGCCCGGCGACGGTACCGCCGACGCCTCGCAGGTCTACGAGGCGGCGAACGTCGCCGCCAACCGCTTCATCGCCTTCGACATGGCCGAGATCGCGGATGCCACCGGCAGCGTGGTGTCCTCGGTGCTGTTCGGCGCGCTCGCAGGCTCCGGCGCCCTGCCCTTCGCGACCGCGGATTTTGAAGCGACGATCCGCGCGGCCGGCGTCGGCGTCGATGCCAGCCTGCGCGCCTTCGCCGCCGGCCGCGAACGGGCCGCCGCCACGCTCGCGCAGGACCCCAAGATCAAGCCCACGGCAAAACCGCCGCTCGCAAAACGCTTTCCGCGCCTCGAACCGATCGGCCACGCCGATTACGACGCACTTGTCGCGCGGGCGCGGCAACTGCCGGAAGCAGTGCACGGCATCGTCGCGGCCGGTCTGCAGCGCGTCGTCGATTATCAGGACGTGGCCTATGGCCGCGAATATCTCGACCGGCTGGAACCGCTGCCGCGCGACGCGACCGGCCTGATGAACGCTTTTGCCAAATATCTCGCGATCGCGATGGCTTATGACGACGTGATCCGCGTCGCGGATCTCAAGACGCGCGCCGGCCGATTTGACCGGGTGCGCCGGGAGGCGCGGGCCGGCGATGACCAGATCCTCGGGATAACCGAATTCTTTCATCCGCGGATCGAGGAAATGGCGGGGCTGTTGCCGCCGTTGCTCGGCGAAAAGGTCGAGCGCAGCGAACGCCTCGCGCGTCTGATCGATCGCGGACGGAGGCTACGCACCACCGCTCCACTGGCGTTCCTGATGCTGTATGGCGTGGCGGGCCTGCGGCGCTTTCGCCGGGGCACGCTGCGGCACGCCCGAGAGATGCGCCATCTCGATCAATGGGCGCAACGTGCCCAAAAATTCGCTGCAAGCGACATCCCGCTCGCGACCGCCGTGTGCGAGGCGCGCCGTCTCGTCGGCGGCTATTCGGACACGCATTCGCGCGGCGAAACGAAATTCGACAAGGTCATGCAGGCGGCCGAGCGTCTGGCCGGCCGGCCCGATGCGGCCGAATGGGTGCAGCGTCTGACCAAGATTGCGCTGAAGGACGCCGACGGTGCCGAGCTCGACGGCGCGTTGCGTACCGTCGAGACACTGTTCGAGGACGCCTGAGGATGGATCAATTCGAGGTCGTGGTGTCGAAGGCCGAGGCGCTCACGCCGCGCATTCGCGAATTCGTGCTGGCGCGCGCCAACGGCGCGCCGATGCCGGGCTGGGCCGCCGGCGCCCATATCGACGTCCATCTGCCCGATGTTGGCCGGCGCTCCTATTCGCTGATCGAGACGGGGTCACCGCGCGCGGCCGCCGAACATCCGACCGCCTATCGCATCGCCGTGCTGCAGGAAAGCAACGGTCGCGGCGGCTCCCGTTTCATGCACGGTCTCAAGACCGGCGATCGCCTGACGATCTCGCCGCCGGCGAACAATTTTCCCCTTGGCGCAGGCACCGGCGAAGTTGCGCTGGTGGCGGGCGGCATCGGCGTCACGCCGCTGCTCGCCATGGCCTGCGAGTTGTGCGCGGCGAAGCGACCGTTCTCGTTCCATTACGCCGGCCGCAGCCGCAGCGAACTCGCCTTTCTCAGCGACATCGAGCGGCTGGCCAGCGCCAACGCGACCATCCATGCCGACGACGAGGCCGGTCGGTTTTTCGATCTCGAGGGCTCGATGACGCGGCTCCCGCGCGACGTACCGCTCTACCTCTGCGGACCGCTGCCGATGATTGAAGCCGCCATTGCACTTGCAAAACAAATGAACTGGCCGCAGGGCCGGCTGCACTTCGAAATCTTCACCGCGCCGGAAGAGAAGTCCGGCGATGCCAGTTTCGAGGTCGAACTCAAGGGCAGCGGACGCGTCTACGAGATTCCCGCCGGGAAGACGATCCTCGACGTGCTGCTCGAGGCCGGCGAAGACCCGATCCATGACTGCAAGCGCGGCGATTGCGGCATCTGCCAAACCACGGTGATCGACGGCATCCCCGATCATCGCGATTACATCCTGAGCGAAAGCGAGAAGGCGTCGAACAAAGTGATGCAGATCTGCATTTCTCGCGCGAAAACCAAACGACTTGTGCTCGACCTGTGAGGAGGAACGCATGACCCGATATGCCGGCAACGCCGCTGCGCTTCGCGCGCTGGTCCGCGACCAGGAGGTTCACCGCGACGTCTATGTCAGCGAAGAGGTGTTCCAGCTTGAAATGGAGCACATCTTCACGAACAGCTGGGTCTATGTCGGCCACGACAGCCAGGTCCCGAATCCCGGCGACTACTTTGGCACCACGATCGGCACGCAGCCGGTGCTGCTCGTACGCCATACCGACGGCAAGGTGCATGTGCTGCACAACCGCTGCCCGCACAAGGGCACGCGCATCACCTCCGAGACCTGCGGCAACACCGGAAAGTTTTTCCGCTGCCCCTACCATGCCTGGAGCTTCAAGACCGACGGCTCGCTGCTCGCGATTCCCTTGAAGAAGGGCTACGAGAATACCGGCTTCGAGCAGAGTCATGCCGCGCCCGGCATGACGCCGGTGCGGCATGTCAGAAACTATCGCGGCTTCGTGTTCGCCAAAATCAATGATGACGGCCTCGATTTCGAGGAGTTTTTTGGCGAAAGCCTGTCCAGTCTCGACAACATGGTCGACCGCTCGCCGGCCGGCCAGCTCAAGGTCGCCGGCGGCGTGCTGCGCTACATGCACAATTGCAATTGGAAGATGCTGGTCGAGAACCAGACCGACACCTGCCATCCGATGGTGGCTCACGAATCCTCCGCGGGCACGGCGGTCGAGGTCTGGAAGAAGGCGCCACCCGGCACCAAGAAGCCGATGGCGGTCGAGATCATCGCGCCCTTCATGAGCCCATACGAGTTCTTCGAGAACATGGGGATCCGGATCTGGGACAACGGCCACGGCCATACCGGCGTGCACCACTCGATCCATTCGGATTATTCGGCGGTGCCCGGCTATTTCGACAAGATGAAAGCCGCCTATGGCGAGGAACGCGCCAAGGCGATCCTGGACGAAAACAGGCACAACACCGTCTATTTCCCTAACATCATGATCAAGGGCCCGATCCAGCTGTTGCGGCAGTTCAAGCCGATCGCGGCGAACAAGACGCTGGTCGAATCCTGGACGTTCCAGCTCGTCGACGCGCCCGACATGCTGCTGGAGCGCACGCTGATGTACAACCGCCTGATCAATGCGCCGACCTCGATCGTCGGCCATGACGACCTCGAAATGTACGAGCGCGCGCAGGAAGGCCTGCACTCGAACGGCAATGAGTGGGTGAACCTGCAGCGCCTTTACAGCCCCGACGAGGCCGGACAGACCAATGTCGCGGTCAACGGGACCAGCGAGTGGCCGATGCGCCACCAGTTCCGCGCCTGGACCAAGTTCATGACCATGGGGATGTGATATGAACATGCTCGCCGAGGCTCCCCAGAAGAATGCGGTTCCGACCGATCAGGAACTGATCGACTTCGTCGTCCGCGAAGCGCGACTGATCGATCAGCAGCGTTTCGACGAATGGCTCGATATGTACGCGGACGACGCCTATTACTGGATGCCGCTGGAATGGAATCAGACCGATCCACGGCTGACCTGCTCACTGATGTACGAGGACAAGCTGTTGCTCTCGATCCGGGTCGAGCGTCTCAAGGGCGCGCGCACCTTCAGCCAGAAACCGAAAAGCCGCTGCCATCATGTGCTGCAGACGCCGCAGGTGGATTCGCGCGACGCCGCCGCCAACAGCTACGTCACCTGGACGCCGATACATTATGTCGAGACGCGCCTGGACGAGCAGGCGCTCTATGCCGCCTGGGTCACGCATCATCTGAGCGTCGAGGACGGCAGGCTCAAGATCAAGCTGAAGCGCGTCGACCTGATCAATTGCGACGCTGCCTTCGGCAATATCCAGCTCTTTATGTGAGGTGAGATGAGCGTGGTCCACCACACGGCGATCGTCAGCGGCGGCAATACCGGCATCGGCGCGGCGATCGCCCGCAACCTCCTCGCCGAGGGCTATGACGTGATCTCGCTGTCGCGGCGCAAGCCCGACTGGAGCCACCCCAAATTCACATCGCACGAAGTCGACCTGCTCGATGCGAGGGCGACGCGGCAGGCGGCCGACGAGATCGCGGCGAAAGTCGCGATCACCCATGTCGTGCACAATGCCGGCGCGATCCGCGCCAAGCTGCTGGAAGAAGTCGCCGACGAGGACGTTGGCGCCTTGGCGCAACTGCATTTCGGCGCGGCGATTGCGCTGGCGCAGGCCGCGCTGCCGTGCATGAAGCAGGCGCGCTTCGGCCGTATCGTGCTGCTGTCCTCGCGCGCCGCGCTGGGCGCCGTCACGCGCACCGTCTATTCGGCCACCAAGGCCGGTATCATCGGCATGGCACGGACCTGGGCGCTCGAGCTGGCTCCTTTCGGCATCACCGTCAATGTCGTGGCCCCCGGTCCGATTGCGGATACCGAGATGTTCGAGAGCGTGATGTCGCCGGAATCCGAACGCGCCAAAAAGCTGGCGCAGTCGATCCCGCTCGGCCGGCTCGGCAAATCCGCCGACGTCGCGCGCGCGGTCAGTTTCTTCAGTTCACCCGATGCCGACTTCATCACCGGGCAAACGTTGTATGTCTGCGGCGGAGCCAGCATCGGATCGATTTCCATTTAGCCGGGCGAGATCACAGCCATGGACGCCACCGTCAAGCGAAAGGCCAGACCCGCGAAAGGCGCGCGCGAGCCGGCATTGCGGCCGGTCGAGCCGACTCACGAATCCGACGGCGCGCATCTGGAACTGCGCATCTGGCTGCGGCTGCTCTCCTGCGCCACCCGGATCGAGAAGGCGCTGAACGCAAAGCTGCGCAAGGAGTTCAACACCACGCTGGCCCGCTTCGACCTTTTGGCGCAACTGGCGCGCAAGCCGGCAGGGGCGACGATGTCCGAGGTCTCCGAACTGCTGATGGTCTCGAACGGCGCCATCACCGCGCTGGTGCAGAAGCTGGAAGCCGACGGCTTGATCCATCGCGAAGTCGATTCCGATGACCGCCGCACCTTTCGTTTGCGCCTGTCGCAGGAAGGCGCCAGGGAGTTCGGCCGGATGGCGCGGCGGCACGAGGAATGGGTGATCGCCCTGATCGGCGAATTGTCACCCGTGGCGCAGTCGGACCTGCTGCAGCATCTGACGTTGCTGAAGCGAAGACTCGACAAACACAGTTGAGCGCTGCCGCGTAAGCGTCTTTGTCGCTCGCCTCACTGGCCCAGGATCGCCTTCACCTCGAGATATTCCTCAAATCCAAAAATCCCGAACTCGCGGCCATTGCCTGATTGCTTGTAGCCGCCAAACGGCAGGCTGCGGTCGAAAGGCGCGCCATTGAGATAGACGCGGCCCGCACGAATGCGGTTGGCGACGGCACGGGCGCGGACGGGATCGGTAGACTGCACGAAGCACGCCAATCCGAACGGCGTATCGTTGGCGATTTCGATCGCCTCATCCTCGCTGTCATAGCTCATGATGGACAGCACGGGACCAAAAATCTCCTCGCGTGCGATCCTCATCTGCGGCGTCACGTCGCCGAACACGGTCGGACGAACATAGTAGCCGCGGTTGAGTTCGGACGGCCGCCCGGTGCCGCCGGCCACCAGCGTCGCCCCTTCGTCCACACCGGACTGGATCAGATCCTGTACTTTTTCGAACTGCACCTGGCTCACCAGCGGGCCCATGGTGGATGCCGGATCGAGGGGATCGCCGAGGCGGATGCTGCCGACCGCCTCGCGCGCCGCCGCAAAGGCCGCGTCCCGCTGGGCGCGGGGGATCAGCATCCGCGTCGGAGACTGGCAGTTCTGGCCGCCATTGGTGTAGCAGGCGTGAACGCCTTCGATCACCGCCTTCTTCAGGTCGGCATCGGCAAGGATGATGTTGGCGGATTTGCCGCCGAGTTCCTGTGCGACGCGCTTGACCGTGTCTGCCGCCAGCTTGGCGACTTTGATGCCGGCCGCCGTCGATCCGGTGAACGACACCATGTCGATCTCGGGATGCGCGGCGATCGCCTCGCCCACGGTGGGCCCGTCGCCATTGACGAGGTTGAAGACCCCAGCCGGAATGCCGGCTTCATCGATGATCTCCGCCAGCAACATCGCGCTGAGCGGCGCGATCTCGCTTGGTTTCAGAACGACGGTGCAGCCGGTGGCGAGTGCCGGTGCTGTCTTGGAGGCGACCTGGTTCAGCGGCCAGTTCCACGGCGTGATCAGTCCGCAGACGCCGATCGGCTCGCGGCGGACGATCCCGTTCCCCATCCGCTCCTCAAAGCTGTAGTTCGTCAGCACGCGCGCGGCTTCCTCGAAGTGAAACAGCGCCACGGTCGCCTGGCGCTGGGTCGCAAAAGTGATCGGCGCGCCCATTTCGAGCGTCATCATCCGCGCCAGTTCCGGCAGGCGCGCCCGAAAACCCCCGATGATCTTCTGTAGCCAGGCCAGCCGCTGTTCGACGCTGGTCACGGAATAGGTCGCGAATGCGCGGCGCGCGGCCTTGGCGGCGCGGTCCACGTCAGCCCGCGAGCCAAGGCTGATTTGCGCAAATGTCTCCTCCGTCGCGGGATTGACGATGCCGAGCGTTGACGGCGTCGCGGGCTCCACCCAGGCGCCGTCAATGTAGAACTTCAACTTTTCCATCGTCCCTCATCCATGACATCCGCGACGTGGTCGTCTTACATCGTGATCTTGGCGGCCTCGATCACGGGGCCCCATTTGGCGCGCTCGCCGTCGATGAACGCCTTCAGGTCTTCCGGCGAACCGCCGACGCCCTGCAGCGAGTTTTGTTCGAGCATGGTCCTGCCCTTGTCGCTGTTGATGAAGGCGTTCACCGCCTTGTTCACCTTGCCCACGATATCGGGCGGCGTGCCGGCGGGAGCGACGACCGCGTACCATGCGGTTGCCTCGAAACCTTTGAACCCTGCTTCCTGTACCGTCGGTACGTCAGGCAATTGCGCGACCCGCTGGCTCGTCGTCACCGCGAGCGCGCGGATCTTGCGGTCGGCGACGAGCTGCAGATAGGTCGGCATGAAATCCATCGCGACGTTGACCTGCCCACCCAGGAGGTCCGTGATCAACGGCGCCGAGCCGCGATAGGGTACATGTGTCATCTCGACGCCGGCGAACTGCTGGATCAGCGCCGAGGTGATGTGACCCAGCGTTCCGTTGCCGGGATGACCGACATTGACCTTGCCGGGGTTCTTCCTCGCGTAGGCGATCAGTTCGGGCAGCGTCCTTGCCGGAAAATCCGTTGTCGCGGTGATGATCATCGGAGACTTGGCGACGAGCACGACCGGGATGAAATCGCGCTCGGAGTCGTAAGCGAGGCCCTTGTACATGAACTTGTTGAGCGCGATCGGCGCCGGCGTTCCGAACAGCCAGGTGTGGCCGTCGGCCGCGGCCTTGGCGACCGCTGTCCCTCCGAGATTGCCGCCCGCGCCTGCGCGATTCTCGACGATGAACTGCTTGCCGAAGTCTTCGCTCAGCGCGTGCGCGACGGCGCGCGCCAGCGTATCGACGGCGGCGCCCGCCGGGAACGGCACGACCAGGGTGACCGGGCGGCTCGGCCACTCCTGCGCGCGAACATCAGGACATGGCGCGATGGCGAGTGCGAGGCCGAGCAGGCCGAAAGACAGCAGGCGCATGTTCCCTCCGATTTGTGCGGGCTCGTGTTGGCCAGCGCTTATTCCGCAGCAAACTTGTCGAGGCCCTTGCGGGCTAGCCATTTGGACAATTCGTCTGCCACGGCTTCGTTGTTGAGATCGGCAAAGGCGATGTGCGTGTTGCCGCGCAGGCCCGCGTCGGGCAGCAGCAACACCTCGCAATCGCCGCCATGGCGGTTGACGATCCCGCAAAAGGTTTTTGCCACTTCGACGGAGGTTTTCCAGATCGGCCGCGTGTCGGTGTAGTCGCCGAACACCATCTGGATCGGAAACCTGGTCAGCTTCTTGAATTCGGCCAGCGGCACCGAATTGGGTCCGTACGGCGCATCCGGCTTCGGCTCGGGCCCCTCGCCCTCAGGGAAAACGAAGCCCGGCGTCTCATAGGCGACGATCCCCTTCATGTTGTCGCTCTTCGCCTTTAGCGCCGAGAGCAGCGCGCGCCAGCCGCCCGCTGAATTGGTGACGGCGATAACGGGGCCGATCTTGTCGATGGCCTGTCCGCCGGCGTCGGCCTGCAGCAGCGCGTTGGCGAGCGTATCGAACTCGTCGTAGCGGGCGCGGGTCGCCTGGTTCCAGGCTTCTGTGTCGGCGGTCGGGAATTGAAGTCCCGAATGCCAGTTCGGATAGGTGATGCCGAAACGCCAGGCGGCGAAATTGCGCTGGTCGAAATAGTCGGGCGTGTAGGTAATCGGCTCGCAGCTCCAATTGGCGCGGCCGACGCGCGGGCCGTCCCAGAGATAGACGGGATATCCCCGGCGCAGGAAAATGCTCTTAAAGCCCTCGCCGCCGTCCCAGCGGTTTTCCCACACCTTCGTGCTGGAACTGTGCCACAGGATCAGGCCAGCGCTGCGCCGCTTTGCAGGGATGAAGTATTCGACATAGCCATGGTCGCAGGAGAGCGTCTGGCCGGGATCGCCGGGCTTGGCGACGATCTTGCCTCCTACCTCATAGGCGCCCGTCGACTCCAGGATGATCGGCTGCTTCTGCGGCTTGCGGGCCTCGTCCGCGAATGCAGGCTGGCCCAGTCCGGCCAGCAACAGCGCCGCTGCCAAAGGCTGCAATCGCCGCCGGTCCTTCGAATGGCTGTCGCGCCTCATCGTCGGCATCCTCCCCAAATTGCGCACGCCGCTTGTCGCGGTCTTTACGCTTGTCTCGGCTCAGGCAGCGTCCTGCGCCGCCTTCTCCCTCACCGGGAGATTCAGAAATTGCGCCGCATTGTCGCTGATGAGTTTTCTGATCGCGGCTCGCGGCATCTGCAGGTCGAGCAGGATCTGAGTTATGCTGCGAAAGCCGTCGACCGGACGCTGCGAATGCTGCAACCCGAGATCGGACGACAGGATGGTATTGTCGATGCCGGCCACCTCGATCAGGTGCGCCAGATCGTCCGGGCTGTACTTCAGCGATTTACCTTCGATGAACATGCAGATCGAATGTTCCATCTTCACGCCTCCCGCCACGAGCTGACGGATATCATTGTCGTTACAGCCGACGATGTAGGTCGGATGATTGACCATCATCTTCTTGACGCCGCGCCGCGCCGCTTCGTCGAACAGGATGTGCAGCTCGCTGGCCGGCAAATGGCCACCCGCCAGAATGATATCCGCCTCGGCAATGAGATCGATGACCTTCTTGGTGTCGTCCGTCAGTCCGCCGCTGGCGTCGAGCGCCGAAAGCGGGATCGGGTCGAGCATTTTCTGCGCGGTCTTTGGAAAGGTCGAATTTCCCGCCGCCATCGCCTTTATATGGTTCGCGGCCGAGAGCGTCGGCATCCAGACGATTTTTGCGCCGAGCTTGATGGCGTGGTCGACGGCGTGCGGGTTGATGCCGCCGGATGCATTGTTCAGCGCGATTCCCGAATACAGTTTGACATTGGTTTCGGGGAACAGCTTCTCCAGCAGGATCGCATGCGCCATGCCGGCATAGAAGTGGTCCTTGTAGAGCACGGCGCGGAATTTCGCGGCCGCCGCATCGAGCAGCTCCTCGTGATGATCGAGGATGCGCGGCATCGCCGCCGGGCCGCTATGGCAATGCAGATCGATCGCCCCGACCAGCAGTTCAGCAACCTCCTCCGGGCGCGACAGCGGCGGCAACGGCACGGTGGTCGGATAGGACGCTTGCTTGTCGGCCATGGTGAAAACCCTTCTCGTTGCGTGTCAGGCCGCAGACTTGTCCGCCGGCGCTGGCGCGGGCATCGGATAATCCGCCTCGTTCAGCACCCAGCCGGGTTTTGACGAGAAATCCATCCGCGGCGGACAGAAGATGTCGACGAGGATATTCAGCTTGGGATCCATCGCCTGCGAAGTGTGAATCGACGGCGGCGGGATCACCGCGATGGATGGCGATCCGCAAGCCTCGTGATCGTCGGCGCGCCACTGTGCCATGTCGGTCGTCCATGGCCAACGCAGGTGGTGAACGAAGGTGCCGGCCAGCGCCAGCGAGCATTGCTCGAAATCGTCGTGATGGTGCGGCGACATCTTGCTCGGATCGCGGGGCCCCAGTTTCGGATCGAGGAAGTTCACCATGAAGGTCGAGCAGCGGAAGATGCGACCAAACCTGCCGGGCGTCGCCGCAACGTCCAGACTGTAGGTTCGGATCTGTCTCCCCCCGCTCGCCTCCGGCCACGGCTCGAACGGCGGCAGGTTCGGATGCGGTGTCGCGTAGGATGCCGCATTAGAGCACAGACTTGCGAGATCTTCCGATCGCGTCGTCATCATGCGCACGACCTTGGCGGCGCCGAGCAGCGTGACCGAGCTCGCGCCCGCCGGCACGAAGCTGATGGAATGGCCGCTGACGGTCTTGCGCTCGTTGCCCCAGACGATTTCGGCGCCAGCTCCGGGATCGGGAAGCAGCACGACATATTCGTCGGGCTGGTCGCTCCGGCTCAGCACCGCCCCCTTGTCGGCGTCGCTATAGGCGATGATGAAATTCTGCCCGCGGGCGTACCAGGTGCGCGCGCCGTCGCGATTCTCGGCCGGTGCGGTCTCATAGAATTTCGCATACTCCGCGCCGGCGAATTGCGTGGCGGCGGGCTTTGTGCCAACCGGCGTGGCAGCCAGCGCCGCGCGGGGATCAGTGCTGTGGTACATGCTGTTCATCCGTAATCTGAACGAGGGTCTTGAACTCGGTGAGGGTTTGGGTCGCAGCCCGGCGCATCAGGCCCTGGTCGGAAGAGACGATGAAGGCGCTGGCGCCGAGGACCACAAAATCCTTGGCTTCCGCCGCGCTGGCGACCATCACGCAGACCGGCTTGGCAGCTTTCTTCGCCGCCGCGATGATCCTGATCACCGCGTCCTTGACGGATGCATCCGCCGACGATTTGGCACCGAGGGCAACAGTGAGATCACCACGGCCGATGAAGAAGCCATCGATGCCGTCGACGGCGGCGATGTCGTCGATCTGGTCGAGAGCTTCCGGATCCTCGATCATGGCGATCGCGCAGACGGATGCGTCCTGTTCGTCGACCAGAGACCACATCGGCGTGCCGCCATAGCCCCCCGCGCGGGCCGAGCCGGAATAGCCGCGCCGTCCGCCGCGGTAGCGCGCTGCGGCGGCAACCGCGCGCGCCTTCTCGACAGTCGCGACATGAGGCACCAGCACACCGGCGGCGCCGCAATCCAGGCAGGAGAGGATCTTTGCTGGATCGTCCGACGACACCCGCACGATGCCGGCGAGGTTGCTGGCGCGCGCGGCCAGCAGCATGACATCGGTCATCGCGCGGTCGATCGGCGCGTGCTCCTCGTCGATCACGACGAAATCATAGCCGAGCGCACCGAGGATTTCGGTCGCATGCGTGGTGGGCGTCTTGATGAACGAGCCGACGACCGTCTGCCGCGCGGAGAAGCGTCGGCGGAACGACGAAAAATGCGGCCTGACGGCGTCTCCGGACACGGCTGTTCCTCCCCGCCATCTGCCCGGGGCCGTCCATAGAAGACCGGCTCCGGCGTGGCTTGGCGAAAACCATTGCAGGCCGCCCGCCGGTGGGCCATAGCTATTCTGGCATGTTCCACCAGGTGGAATAGAGGATATGCCGCTCAGATCCGATACTGTCGAAGCCGCCTCCCGGACCCTGCTGCTGCTGGAGGAGCTCAACCGCCACCGCGTCACCTCGATCGATCGCCTGCACCGGGCGACGGGCCTGCCGAAATCGACGGTTGTGCGGCTGATGAAGTCGCTATGCGCGATGGGCTATGCCGCCAACGACCGGCGGCAAGGCGGCTACGCGGTCGCCTCGCGGGTCAAATCGCTGAGCAACGGCTTTCACGGCGATCCGCTTGTGGTTGAAGCCGCGCGTCCGTGGGCCCTCGCCTTCACGCGGCAATATCACTGGCCGATCGCCATCGCCGTGCTCGACGGAAATTCTGTCATTATCCGCTTCAGCACCATTCCGGATAGCCCGGTCTCGCCCTTTCACGCCACCCTCAACACGCATCTCAGCCTGCTCGGGCGCGCGCTGGGGCGGGCCTATTTGGCCTTCTGCCCCGTAAGCGAGCGGTCGATGCTGCTCGACATGCTGGCGCGGTCGCAGGAGCCCGAGGACAAACTCGCCGCCGATCGCAAGCGGGCGCTGGGCTTGCTGGCTACGATCCGCAAGCAGGGCTTTGCCGAACGCGACCCGATGGTCGAGCCGCGCTCGTCCGGCACGATAGCCGTTCCCATCATCGTCAACCGGCGCGTGCTCGCCACCGTCGGCATGACGTACTTCACCTCGGCGCTCGACCGCACCGACGTGGTCCAGCGCTACGTTCCCCTCGTGCAGACGTTGGCCGACAATATCGCCGCAAGCGTATCGTCGCTGCAGCAATAGCGGCTGGACCGTGACGGGATCCCGCCTTGACGATCCCGAGCAATTCCGAAACCCTGCGCCCTTCCGAAGATCGATTTTGCCGCTCCGCCCTCGCCAGCGAATAGGACCAATAGACGTGTTCAAGAAGCCAATGGGCGCCGGAACTGGCATTGCTATTGCTTGGGAGCGACAGCCGTGCAAGTAGAAGGCCCAGTATGATCCGCGTGTTACTCGATCGAATTTACCTTTTCTCCGGCTATCTCGCCGGACTTTTCCTGATTGCAATTTTCGTACTGATGCTGCTGCTCTCGGGCGGCCGTCCGCTCGGCATCAATATTCCCGCAGGCGACGATTTCATCTCCTGGTGCATGGCGGCGACCGCCTTTCTCGGGCTCGCGCACACGTTCAAGCATGGCGAGATGATCCGCGTCGGCCTCCTGATCGACCGCCTCAACGACCGCGTCCGCCATTACGTCGAGATCGCCGCCCTCCTCGTCGGCGTCGGCTTCATCGGCTTTTTCGCCTGGCACGCCTCTGTCATGACCTGGCAGTCATGGAAATTCTTCGACATTTCGCAGGGCGTGATCGCGGTGCCGCTGTGGATTCCGCAGCTCGGCTATAGCGGCGGACTCGTCATTCTCTTGATCGCGTTCGTCGATGAGTTGATCCATGTCCTGCGCGGTCACCCGCCGCGCTACGAATTGCCGAAGCCGCAGAGCGCCGAGGAAATCGTCGAACGCGCCATGCAGAGCGGGGTCTGACATGGAACTGCTTTCCATCGCGGCGATCCTGCTCGGATTCCTGGCGCTGCTGCTCGGCGGCGGCGTCTGGATCGCCGTTGCCCTGATGGCGACGGGATGGGCCGGCATGCAGTTCGCCGGCGGCGCCATTCCGGCGGGCAGCGTGCTGGCGACGACGGTCTGGGGCAACAGCGCGTCGTGGTCGCTGGCGGCCTTGCCGCTCTTCATCTGGATGGGCGAGATCCTGTTCCGCACGCGGCTGTCGGAGGAAATGTTTCGCGGATTTGCGCCCTGGCTGAACTGGCTGCCGGGCCGGCTGATGCACGTCAACGTGCTCGCTTGCGGCGTGTTCGGTTCGGTGTCGGGCTCGTCGGCCGCGACCTGCGCCACGGTCGCCAAGATCGCCCTGCCGGAATTGAAGAAGCGTGGCTATGACGAGAACCTGAGCCTCGGTTCGCTGGCGGGCGCCGGCACGCTCGGCATTCTCATTCCGCCGTCGATCACCATGGTGGTCTACGCCGTGCAGGCCAACGTCTCCATCATTCAGGTTTTCCTTGCCGGATTCCTGCCGGGCATGCTCGTGATGGTACTGTATTCCGGCTACATTGCGATCTGGTCGCTCGCCAATCCAAAACTCACGCCGCCGGCCGAACCGCCGATGAGCCTGCGCCAGCGGATTTCAGAATCGCTCAACCTCATTCCCTGCCTGCTGCTGATCGTTTTCGTGTTTCTGTCGCTGCTGATGGGCTGGGCGACGGCGACGGAATGCGCGGCCTGGGGCGTGCTGGGCTCGCTCGCGATCGCATGGTGGCAGGGTTCGCTGAGCTGGGAATCGTTCTGGGCGAGCGTGATGGGCGCCACCCGGGTCAATTGCATGATCCTGTTGATCCTGGCCGGCGCCTCCTACATGGGCACATCGATGGCCTATACCGGCATTCCGCTGGCGCTCGCGAACTGGGTGAACGGCCTGCAGCTCAGCCCCTATGCGCTGATCGCGGCGTTGACCGTGATGTACATCGTGCTTGGCACGGCGCTGGACGGCATTTCCATGATCGTGCTGACCACCGCCATCGTAATCCCGATGGTGAAGCAGGCCGGCTTCGATCTGGTCTGGTTCGGCATTTTCCTGGTGCTGGTGGTGGAGATGGCGGAGGTCTCGCCGCCGGTCGGCTTCAATCTGTTCGTGCTGCAGACCATGAGCGGCAAGGATTCCAACACGGTCGCCAAGGCCGCCTTGCCGTTCTTCTTTTTGCTCGTTCTGGCGGTTGCCATCATCACGGTCTTTCCTGCTATCGTGATGGTGTTGCCGCAGATGGCGTTTCCCGGCTAGAGAAAGGTATTTTCATGTTCAGGCTCGTTAAAACGTTTGCACTGGCCGCCTGCGTCGCGGCGCTCGCATCACCCGCAGCGGCGCAGACCAAGTGGAACCTCCCGGCAGCCTACCCGGCGGACAATCCGCATTCGGTGAACCTGCTCGCGTTCGCCAAGGACGTCGGCGACGCGACCGGCGGCAAGCTGCAGATCACCGTGCATACGGCCGCCTCGCTGTTCAAGGCACCGGAGATCAAGCGCGCGGTCGCCACCGGGCAGGCGCAGGCCGGCGAAGTCCTGATCTCGCTGCATGAGAACGAAGATCCGATGTTCGGCATCGACGTCGTCCCGTTCATGGCGACAAGCTACCCGGCCGCCAAGAAGCTGTGGCTGGCGTCGAAACCATCAGTCGAAAAGAAGCTCGCCTCGCAGGGCCTGATGCTGCTGTTCGCGGTGCCGTGGGGGCCGCAGGGCATCTACGCCAAGAAGGACATCAACACGCTGGAGGACATGAAAGGCCTGAAGTGGCGCGCCTACAATGTCGGCACCTCGCGCATCGCCGAACTGGTCGGCGCGCAGCCGGTCACCATCCAGGCGGCGGAACTGCCGCAGGCGCTGGCGACCGGCGTGGTCAACGCGTTCATGACCTCGGGCTCGACCGGCTACGACAGCAAGGCTTGGGAGAGCATGACGCACTTCTATGATACCCAGGCCTGGATTCCGAAGAACGTCACCTTCGTGAACAAGGCGGCGTTCGACGCGCTCGACAAGCCGACCCAGGACGCGATCCTCAAGGCGGCGGCGGTCGCCGAGGAGCGCGGCTGGAAGCTCGCGGAAGAAAAAGCCAAGTGGTATCTTGAACAGCTTCAGGCCAACAAGATGAAGGTGCTGCCGCCGCCTGCCGCGTTGAAGACGGGTCTTGAGAAGGTCGGCGAGCAGTTGACCGCCGACTGGCTGAAGAAGGCCGGCGCGGACGGTGAAGCCGTGATCGCGGCCTACAAGAAGTAGAACGATCGCTACTCGGGTGGCGTCCGGCATTCGATGGCCGGACGCCACGTTACCCGGCTTCGACACAGGCTTTCATGATCCCATCGATCTCGGCGCGCGAGAGAACGCCGAGTTCGGCAATGAAGACGATCCGTGTCCGCGGCACCCCGGCCGCGAGCGTTCCGCCCGGCGCCAGCGTCGCTCGGCCGCCGGCGAGCTGAAACACCGTCAGCCGGCCGGGCTGCTCCACTGTCTCGAACAATCCCTTTGCGCGGGCGAGTTTCGGTGCCAGCCGGCCGATCGCCTGCTGCAGGCGCGGCAGCGACACCGGCCGCTCCGACGTCCAGCTCAGCGTCTCGAACCGGTCCACCGCCGGCCGGCGCGGCCCGACCTCGCGCGGCGCCGGCACGCGGTCGACATCCGCCGGGAACAGCAATGCTGCGGGCACTTCGCCATGCAGCGCATCGACCACCACCGCCGCCGGACGCTGCGCGCGGATCACATCGCACAGTTTTGCGCGGGCCGCTGCGTCGACGAGGTCCATCTTGCTGAGAGCCACCACGTCGGCGGCCCGCAATTGAGAGCGCAGCAGCGCATCGTTCAACTTCTCCGCATCCGTCGTAGCGTCGACCACGCACAGCACGGTTTCCAGCGGCGCTTCCTGCCAGATCAGGGGATCCATCAGGTTGCGCACGATATCGGCGGGATCGGCGATCCCTGAGGTTTCGATCACGATGAATTCCGGCCGCGGCTCGCGCCGCAGCAGCGTGGCGAGCGTGCGCAGCAGATCGCCCTCCAGCGAGCAGCAGATGCAGCCGTTGCTGAGGCTGACCACGCCGTCGCTGGCGCCCGCGATCAGCTCCGCATCGATGTTGATCGCGCCGAAATCATTGACCACGGCGGCGATCCGCCGCCCCTCGGCATGCGCCAGCAGGTGGTTCACAACCGTGGTCTTGCCCGCCCCGAGAAACCCGGTGACCAGCAGGATGGGGACCGGCAACGTCACGCCTCGGCGACGGGCCGGCGCACCGGCCGGCCGGGCCGCGCCGCCACATCGAGCACGCCATCCGATATCAGCGGATGGCCGCTGACCACCAGATGCCGTACGCCCTCCGACGGGCGGTTCATCGCCGTGAACGTTGCCCGGTCGCTCAGCGTCTCGAAATCGAACACGACGATATCGGCGTCCGCGCCCGCCTGAAGCCTGCCCTTGGCGCGCATCGCGGGCGTGCTGTGGGCAAGAATCTCCGCCGGAATCAGCGCGCATTTGCGGATGCCATCCAACAGCGACACTTTCTTGCGCTCGCGCACCCATTCGCGGATGAAGCGGGTGAAACAGCCGGCCGAGCGCGGATGCGAGGTGACGTCGTCGGGCAGCGGCCAGGCGTCGCCGGTGTAGGCGCTGCCGTCCGGCAGCGACCAGGGCATCGCGTCGGAGGCGATCGCCCCGCCGGGATACAGCACCGCCATGTCCAGCAGATCGCGATGGTGCGGGTTGTTCTCGATATCCAGCACATGCCACAGCACCAGTGTGGACGGCTCCTCCGCCTGCGCCGCCAATAATTCCTTGCGGTCGCGAAAGCGATGCCCGTCGGTGACGCGCTGCACCGAATCGTAGCCGAGGCCGTTGCGCGCCTCGAACTCGGGATCGCTGAAGAAGGCGGCTGCCAGTACCGTCGAGCCGGTGCCGTAGGGATAGGCCTCCACCGTGATCGGCAGGCCTTGCGCCTGCGCCTTGGCGATCAGCACGGCACAACGCTCGATGTCGGTCTTGCTGGACGAATTGAAGTGGCAGATGTGCATGTGCGCGCCGGTGGCCCCGGCATAGCCGATCAGGCGGATATAGGCTTCGGCCGCGCTTTCCGGATCGATGCGGGACATGTAGGCGACGTGGGTGAAGGTCGGCACATCCTGCGCCGCCGCGAGCTGGCACACCGCGGTCAGTTCCTGCACGCCGGCGCCCGGCGCATAGGCGTTGAGGATGCCGATGCCGATGCCGCCCTCGTTGAGCCCGATGGCGAGACGGTCGAGAATGCCGGCCACCTCGGCGTCGCTGGCGATGTTGTCGATCCAGCGCCGGTCGCGCATGGCGTTGCCGAACGCCTCCAGCGAGCTTTCGGCGTTGGAGCCGGTCATTGCGCCGATCCGCGCAAACGCCCAGTTGGCGGCGGCGCCGTAGTTCAGCACGCGCCCCTTGGCGGCCTGGCGGTTGTACCAGGATGCGACCGGCAGCACGCCCGCCTCGAGGTCGAGCGTCGTCGTGATGCCGTCGAACGCCTGCATGCGGTCGGCCGGGATCGACTGGCCATGGGCATGCAGATCGATGAAGCCGGGAGCGACCACGAGGCCGGTTGCGTCGATCACCCGCTCGGCGCCGCCGAGCCCGGTACCGACGGCGGAGATCTTGCCATCCAACACCGCCACATCCCCGATCGCGTCCATCCCGCTCGCCGGGTCCACGATCCGGCCGCCACTGATCACCAAACCACCCATCTCATTCTCCACAGCAAAAACTTTAGGCAGGGCCGGCGGCAGCGCCGTGGCACGCAGACCGGCCACGTGCCGGCAGCCAATAGAGACAGATTTTCGGGCCGGCGACCACCTCCGCCGATGCCGACGCATCATGCGCGGCAGACGTCTTTTCCGGTCATCATCGTGTTGGGCGCAACCTGCCTGATCGCCGCGCTGCGCCGCTCCGGGCCTGCCGCGCGATTGCAAGTTCTCGTCCCATGATGCAGGTTGCTGCCGATGCGCAGCGTCTATTTCGTTCTTGGCCTTCTCTTCATCGCCCTTGGTTTCATCGGCGCATTCCTGCCGGTGCTCCCGACGACGCCGTTCCTCATCCTCGCCACCGCCTGCTTTGCACGATCCTCACCGCGGCTGGAAAACTGGCTGCTCTCGCATCCCCGTTTCGGGGCGTCGTTGCGCGCGTGGCGGGAACGCGGCGCTATCCCGCTGCGGGCCAAACTGCTGGCCGTTACAGGCATCAGCACCGGATTTTTGCTGTTCTGGCTTGGCAGCGCGCCCGGCCCGATCCTGATGGCAAGCGTCGGCGTCTTCATGCTGGTGGGCTTGGTCTACGTCCTTAGCAGACCATCGGCCTGACGATGCCGCGCATCTCCTGACTGAGGCGACGGGATCGCTCGAAGACTTCAGCCTTGGAGCTGAGTGCTTTCACTCGCCTCGTCCGCTGACGAAGCGGCCGCCGTTCCGGCGCCAGCCGGGGCGACCCAGCGCTGGATGGCCTGGAACAGGGTATGCGGCTGTATCGGCTTGGTCACGTAGTCGTTCATTCCGGCGGCGAGATAGATTTCCCGCTGGCCGACGATGGCGTTTGCCGTCAACGCGACGATTGGAAGGCTCGATTGCCGTCCGGGCAGCGCGCGAATCGCCCGCGTCGCGGAGATGCCGTCCATCTCCGGCATGTTAATGTCCATCAGGACAATATCGTATGTGTCTTTCGTAACCGCGGCCACGGCTTGCAAGCCGTTCGTGACCATCTGCACCTCGAAGTTCTGCTTCTTGAGCAGGCTCGATATCAACGTTGCGATGATGGGACTGTCTTCGGCGACCAGCACCTTGATGGAACGATCGAGGTCCGGCACGAGGGAAGGCGCGTCGGCGATACGGGGCGAGCCGATCCCACATCGCGCCGTGAACCAGAACCTGCTGCCTTTGCCCGAATGGCTGTCGACGCCGATGGCTCCCCCCATGAGGCCGCAGAGCTGCTTGCAGATCGCCAATCCCAATCCGCTGCCACCGTACTTTCGCGAGACGGAAGTATCGGCCTGAACGAACGGATTGAAAAGCTGCAGCTGCGTCTCCGGGCCGATACCGATGCCGGTGTCGGTGACCTCGATCCGCAACTCCACCTGGTCGTCCGCCAACGATTGATGAGAGACTTCTATGCCGATGCGGCCGGCGTCCGTGAACTTGATGGCGTTGTTGACCAGATTGAGCAGAACCTGGCGTATGCGATTGCCGTCCCCCTTCAGCCAATGCGGAAGGCCGTCCGCAACGGCGATCGAGAGCTCCAGTCCCTTGTCGCGCGCCTTTGACGTCATGAGCGAGGCAACGCCCTTGACCACGTGGACGATATCGAACTCGATGAACTCCGGCGAAATTCGCCCGGCTTCCAGTTTCGAAAAGTCCAGAATGTCGTTGACCACGTTGAGAAGCCCGTCGGACGACTCCTTGGCCAGCGCGGTGAAACGCTCCTGCTCCAGGCTCAACGGCGTCTCGCGGAGCAACTCGATCATCCCGACCATGCCGCTCAACGGCGTCCGGATTTCGTGGCTCATCATCGCCAGGAAATCGGACTTGGCCCGGCTGGCTGCCTCTGCCGCGTCCTTTGCCTTGACGAGGTCTTCCGACGTTTCCAGCAATTCCCGCTTTTGCATCTCGAGATCGGCTCGAATCCGCTCGAGATCTCCGAGCTTCTGCTCCAGCGCGGTCTGGACTTGCTTGAACTCGGTGATGTCGGTTCTCAGGCCGACGGTGCCGCCGTCGGATGTCTTGTGGTCGACGAACTGGATCCACCGGCCCATATCATTCATGCGCTCCACGGCTTTGCTGCCGGCATAATGCCATGCCTTCGTGCGCGCGAGCCATTCTTCAGCGTCGGCGTCGAGTTTGCCGAACAAGTCCAGCCGCAATGCGGCGCGCAGCACCTCGTCATACTGCATTCCAGGCGTCAGGACGCGTGCGAGTTCGGGAAACATTTCCCTGAAATGGCTGTTCGCCAGCACGAAGCGATCTTCGCGGTCATAGAGTATGAAACCCTGAGCCAACGACTCGATGGCGTCGACGAGCCGGGCCTGGGACTCCTCGGCGACGGCTTCCGCTTGCTTCCGTTCCGTCAAGTCCAGCACGATGCCGAAGGTGCCGCTGCGCTCCTTGTCAAAAGCAGATTGAGGATCGCTTTCGATCCGCACCCATCGAATGCTTCCATCGGGACGGACCCAGCGATGCTCGTGCATATAGGGCTTTCCCGTCGATCGCGCCTCGGAGCGCTCGACAAGGTAGCCCTGCAGGTCCTCGGGATGGATCAGCGAAAGTAAGGTGTCGAACGGCACCGGCGAGATGGGAGGAATTCCCGCGATGTCGAACAATTGCGGAGACCAGATTGCATATTTTCCCGATTCATTGGACGACCAGTGACCCAGCTTCCCTACCCGCTGGGCATCGAGCAGGAGGCGGCTGCTTCGCTCCAGCTCCCGGTTCTGCCGCTCCAGCAGCATTTCGGAATGACGCATCCTGCGCATCTTCCGGACCAGCACCATCAGCAGAAGGGTGATGCCTGCAGCCGCGCCGATGGCGCCGACCGTCACCAGGATGGCATCGCGACGCCAGGAACCGAGCACCTCCTCCTTTGTAAGCGCCGCCGAAACGGCCAGCGGAAACTCGGGTACGGCGTTGAGGGCCACATATTGCATCTTTCCATCGACGCCCTCGGCCCACACCTCCTTTCGCTCCAGTGCGCCCGGATCGGCCGTCTCGCGCCATCGCCTTCCGACGATTTCACCGACCATGCTTTCGATCAACGGGTATCGCACCAGCATCATTCCGTCGTTCCGCAGCAACGCAATCGACCCGCCTTCGCCGAGCGACACCGAAGCGTAGAAATCCTCGAAATGCTTCAGCCGCACCGCCGCCTGCGCCACGCCGAGAAACACGCCATTCTTGTCGGAGAGGCGGCGCGCCAGATAGAGCGTCCAGGCGCCGTCAAGCTTGTTCCTGACCGGCTGGCTGACAAACAAGCCTCCACCCGCATTGTCGCGGAGATACTTGAATTGCTCGCGGTGGGCCAGCGACATTGCGGGCACGGGCCAGGCTTGCGAGCTGTTGCTGTAGTCACCTTCGGCATTGATCAGGATGAGATTGGCGACTTGCGGAAGGTTCACAACCTCTCCGGCCATGTATTCGTGCAATCCCTTGCCGGTGAGATCCTGTCCGGTGAGCGCCTCTCCGGCAGATGCCGAGGCGACGCGGTCGATCACCCCCTTGAGGACGAGATCGACGGACTGAAAGGAGCGCGACGTCTGTTCCGCGATCACGAGCGCGACCCGATCGAGGCCTGCTCGCGTCTCTTTCTCTACCCGGTCATGCAGGTTCCAGATCGCGGTTCCGGCCGCGACGACCGACAGCACCATCAGAAAAGCCGCGACGATCATCGGCAGATAAGGTACGATGGCATCCTTTGACGATCGAGCCGCCGCAACGCCAGCCTGCCCGGGTAGTTCGTGAGCCATCATGCCGGCTTCCCGGTTCGGAGCGGGAGCGCCGCGGTGGTCTGTGCGATGATCTCGACGAGCAGCGGCATGGTCCGGTCTATGTCCGCGATCGAAGGCAGGTCGAGTTCAATCGCGCGGGCAACTTCCGCCAGCCTCGCAGCGCCAAAACTGCTCGCAGCCCCCTTCAGGACATGCGCAGCACGCCGCGCCTCGTCGAGTTCCGCCGACTTGACAGCCGCCTCGATTGCCGCGAGCGCGTGGCGAGCGGCAAGCGGCAACTCCGACAGCATTGCAGCCAGTTCGTCCGGTTCGAGCGCTTCGCGAAGCAGGCCGATCTGTTCGTCATCAAGCAACGAGATATTTTCTAACCGGTCGAGCATGTTGATTTTTCTTGTTTCGTCAGGTGGAATTCCGCCTGGCTCGACGAACGATCACCTGAAAGCGCAGATTGCTTGCTGGAACCCGGTAAGGGACCGCCCCGCCGATCGACGCACACGATCGTCGTATCGTCGGGCAACATCACCGCGTCCGTGATGCCCGTTACGCGACACAGCCCGTCGATGACCTCGCCCGGGGCAAGATCGGAGTGGCAGGCATCGACCGCCTCGACGAGGCCCGGTTCTCCGATCCGGTTTCCGGATGAGCCCGCGAATTCAGGCAACCCGTCGCTGAACAACAGCAGCCGCGAGCCCGGCTCGAACGCATGAATCCGCTGCTCATACTGGATGCCGGGCGCAATCCCCAACGGAACCCCTGCGATCTCGAAAAGACGGGACGGTCCCTCGACACCAGCCGCGATGATCGGTGGCGGAGATCCCGCGGAAGCGATCCGCAACATTCCCGCCGCATGATCGACGACCGCGTAAAGGAAGGTGGCGAATTGCCCGCGCGGCAGCAGATGGGTCAGCCGCTCATTGAGCATCGACAGCAGCCGCGACGGATCGTGATGCAGCGATCTGTATTCGTGAATCAGCGCGTGCAGGCGGAACGTATTCAGCGCCGCCGTCACGCCGTGGCCGGTGAAGTCGGCGACAAAAACCCCGAAGCTGGTTTCGTCGATCGGTAACAGGCCCCAGAGGTCGCCGCCGATCTCCGAGGAAGACCGGCTGAACGAAGCCAATCTGAGCCCCGTGGAGGACGCCAACGCCTGCTGGACTTCCGGCGATGGAAGCAGCTCGAGCTGCATGCGGCGGGCGGCGTCGAGTTCGAGCGACGTGCGCTCGCGGTACTCGCGCAACTCCTGCAGCAATTCCCGCCGCTCAAGATGCACGATGACACGCGCGATCAGTTCGGATGGGTTGATGGGTTTGGACAGGAAATCGGAAGCGCCGGCGGCGAACAGGTTCCCCATCTCTCGCCGGTTGACCGTGGCGGTCTGGACCAGAATAGGAATATCGACGGAATCGGGATGCGCGCGCGCCTTCTGGCAGACTTCCAGCCCGCCGATATCGGGCATCTGCATGTCCAGCAATACGAGGTCCGGGCGAAACGAATAGAGCAGCTCCAGCGCCGCCCTTCCGCCCTCGGCGACCTTCAGATTCCTGAAATTCTGCTTCTGAAGAATGCCGACGAGCAGACGGCGGCTGAGCGGATCGTCGTCGGCGATCAGTATCTTGGCATCGCGAATGCCGTTGCTTACGGCGTTGTCCACCGCACCGGCCCGCAACAGCGTCTCGGCAGGACCTTGTGTCATATGCGAAAGCCCAGCTTGATGGCCCTGCCGCCGTGAAGCAGGACGACGCGGTCGCAGATCGTTTCCAGGATGGACAGCCCACGGCCTCTGCCGACCGGACTGTCGCCAATCGTTTCGCTCAACGAGGGCACAGCTGCCTTGTCATAACCGTCGCCGCTGTCTCGAATGACGACATAGAGCATCTTCGAGTTCCAGAGCGCATCGACTCGAACCATGCCGCCGGCAACCTCGGGAAGCGCCAGCTTGCGCTCGATCGACTCGTGGAATTCGACGAAGCGTTCCAGGTTGTCGCGCAAACCCGCTTCGATCCGGAGATTTCCGTGCAGGACGGCGTTCATCACCGCCTCCTGAGTCGCGGTGTAGATTCGGTCGTGCAGATCGTTAGAGAGCGTCGTCCGACTCTCGATAGCCTCGACGAATGCCCTGCTGATGTGATGCCGGTAAGCCGACTTGGTCGTTACCAGGAGGCTGAGGTGCCCCATGATCCGGTGACGTGGCTCGGCGATCTGACACTCGTCGGCCAGGTCGGCCTCGATACATTGCGTCGCAGGCGGCGAAAGCGCCGATATCAATGAGCTACTGGAACCGCCGTCCCAATAGGTCAGTCTCGGCCCTTTAGGAGCCGAAGCCGTCGATATGATCGCCTGTCCTTCCGGCGCCATGTCGTGTCTCTACTCTTCGACCGCAAACAGCGTGTCGAACTTGGTCAGTCCGAACATCCGCTTGACCTGGCCACCCGGGCTGCGCAGGACCAGCTTGCGGCCGGCCTTGTCGGCGACATCCCTGGCCAGCAGCAGCATGCCCAGGCCCGCCGAATCGATGAATTCGAGCTTGGCGAGGTCCATGGTGACAAACTGGTCCGTGCCGCCGAACAGGCGATCCGTCATGGTCTTGAAAGCGACATGGTCGGTGAACGTGAGGTCACCGGTCATCCGAACGCACGCATCATTTCCGACAAACTCAAACTGCATTGATACCTCCTAGAACAACTCGACATCACCACTCACCGCCGGCCCATCGTGCGCCGACGCATCTTGAACTTCGCAAAGCTGCTTTCCATCGAGGACCTGAGCAACGAAGCGAGCACGCAAATCACTCATCTTGATATTGTCCAGCAGCCCCTTGACCCACTCCACGTCGGACCCGGACTCGCCCGACAATTCCGGAACGACGGCCTTGGTCCTGCCTTTGGTGTCCTCCAGCGCCTGGCCGATGACCTGAAGCGTATCGACGACATGCTCGAGGCGCTGTCTGGTGCGGTCCTGAAACTGGATTCCCGTGACCATGCCGTCGACGTCAGCGGAGATCAGGCTGGCCTCCCGGACGGCATCGGCGACGATGGAACTGAGGTTGTCGCTCCGGTTGACCAGGGCGGCCAGCAGCACTTCCAGGCGGTCCTTCGCCATGATGTTTTCGGACATGTCGATGGTCGCGACGCGTTGCAGCGTCGCCTGACCTTCGATGATGCCGGTCGTCACCGTTTTGATTTCGGCCTTCATTTCCCGCGAAAGGCTTTCCGTCGCCTTCGACAATTCCTGCACCTCACCGGCAACCACGCGAAATGCCATGCCGGCTGTGCCCGCGCGCTCGGCCTCGATCCTCGCATTCAGGGCGAGCATGTTGGTCGTCTTGTTGATGCGGTTCAGATTGACGGTGCATTTTTCGATCTGCACGACGTTCTTGCTCAAATCGTCCAGCGCGTAGACCATTGCCATCGAATCCTTCGACAGCATCAAGATCTTCGCGACGACATCGCTGAGCGTCTCCTCGAGCAATCCGGCGATACTTTCGATCGGTACCTGCTCGCCGTCGACCTCGATTCCCTTTGCAAGATTGGTCAGGCTTTCGACCCGGGCCGTCTGCTGCTCCGCGCTGGTAGCGAGCCGCTGAAACCGGCCACTCAATGCCTCCGCCTCGGTTTCGACAAACGTCGACGTGCCGGTAATTTCCGATATCAGCGCTTCAATGACGCGCTGCTGCATGCTGGCGAGCGACATCCAGCGCTGCAGCAGCGCCGTTTGATCGTCCGGCGCTTGCGGCACTTCCGCCGTCTGCGGCACGCCGGCCATGTCGGGCACGGGCACGGCTTCCGCAGCAACTCCACCACGCAACACACTCAACATCGCTACACCCGTACGCCCCGTCCCCGGCAATTGTGCAGAACCTCCGCCGGAATCTTGCCCAGCGGCAGTTCGACTTCGGTAGCGCCGCATTCCCTGGCAGCCTTTGGCATGCCGTAGACGACGCAGGTGGCCTCATCCTGCCCGATCGTCGGCGCACCGGCCTGGCGCATCTCGAGCAAGCCCGCCGCCCCATCCCTGCCCATGCCGGTCAGGATGACGCCGATCGCGTTCGCGCCGGCGGCCTTGGCCACCGAACGGAACAGCACGTCCACCGAGGGACGATGACCGGAGACCAGTGGCTGCTCGTGAACCCGACACATGTAGTTGGCGCCGCTTCGCGTTAATTCCAGGTGGTAGCCGCCCGGCGCGATGTAGGCGTGACCCGGCAGCACCCGCTCGCCGTCGCGGGCCTGGCTGACGCCCACGGCGCAGCAATGGTCCAGCCTGTTCGCGAACGACGCGGTGAACATCGCGGGCATGTGCTGCGTAATCAGAATGGCCGGCGCGTCCGGAGGAAACGCCGTGAGGAACTCCTGCAATGCCTCCACGCCGCCGGTAGAGGCGCCCACGGCGATGATCTTCTCCGACGAATTGAACGATGCCGCCGACGGCAGCCGCGCGGCCTGCGGCTTTTCCGCCGCGCGCGGCCGGACCTTGGCCGAAGCGGCCATCTTGACCTTGGCAACGATTTCCTCAGCCAGGGTCGAAAGCCCGCCGACCAGCCCGATGGCGGGCTTGGCCACGTAATCGACGGCCCCCATTTCGAGCGCCTTCAGCGCAGTCTCGGCACCCTTCTGGGTGAGCGACGAAATCATCACGACGGGCATCGGGCGCAGCGCCATGATCTTTTCCAGGAAGGAAAGCCCGTCCATTTGCGGCATCTCGATATCGAGCGTCAGTACGTCGGGATTGAGCGTCTTGATCATGTCCCTGGCGATGAGCGGGTTGGGCGCCGCACCGACCACCTCGATCGCGGGATCGCTCGAAAGCATTTCGGTCAGCACCTTGCGCACGAACGCAGAGTCGTCGACGATCAACACGCGTATGGCGGTCATGGCGTAATGCCTCAGAACAGTTCGGCCGAACCCGCCGCGGGCTCGACTTCGATCTTGTGTTTATAGGTGTGCTCGCTGCGAACGACCTCTTCCTGCTCGGAACGTTGTAGTTCCAGCAACATCACCTTGCCGGTGGCCGGAAAGTAGTGAACCCGCCGTGGAAGATTGCCGCGCAAATGGCGGGCGGCGATCGGAAGGCCTTCCGCGGCCAGGTATTCCTCGACGAACTCGGCGTTGCGATGCCCGATATTGGTGGTGCCGTTCATGACGTTGCCGCCACCGAACACCTTGATCTCGAGCCGATCGCGCGCGCCGCCGCGCTTGAGGATGTCGTTGATCAGCCGTTCCATCGCGACGTTGCCGTACCGCATGCTGGCCGAGGCTGTATCCCAGCCGGCACCGGCGGATTCAGGCAGCATGAAATGATTCATGCCGCCGACGCCGGCCAGCGGATCGCGAATGCACGCGGTGACGCAGGAGCCGAGGATCGTCACCAGCATTTCATCGACAACCGACGTGACGTAGTGATCGCCGGGAAACACCTTTACCGCAACGGCATCGAAGCGCGGATCGCGGTATTTGCGCGAACCCGTGGCCGAAGCATTCTCGCCGTCGGGCCGCTGCTTTTCATGCGCTGTTCTTCGTACGGTCATTTGGTCCTGCGGTAAATCGTCCGTCCGACCAGGTCGAACCGATCGGTGACATTGAGCAGGCTCTCGGAATGCCCGATGAACAGCCAGCCGTCAGGCTTCAGAATATCGGCATAACGGTCGAACAGCTTGCGCTGCGTCGGCTTGTCGAAATAGATCACGACGTTGCGGCAGAAGATGATGTCGAACGGCCCCTTCATTGGCCATTTCTGCAGCAGGTTGAGCGGCGCGAAGGTGATGAGCGAGCAGAGCTCGTCGTTCATCTGCGCCTTTCCTCCCGAAAGCTCCGTGACGAATCGCTTGCGCGCAGACGACGGCACGGCTTCCAGCCGCTCGGCGTCGTAGACCCCCGCTGCGGCGTGTGCCACGACGTTGGTGTCGAGATCGGTGGCGAGGATCTTGACGTCCCAGCCGGTCTGTATCGAAGGCTGCTCGCGCAGCGTCATCGCGATCGTATAGGGCTCTTCTCCGGTCGAGCATCCGGCCGACCAGATGCGCAGGCGGCGCTGATCTCCCGCGTCCTGCACGATCTTCGGCAGGATCGTTCTGGTGAGATAGGTGAAGTGATGCGGCTCGCGGAAAAAACTGGTGTGGTTCGTGGTGATGGCATTGATCAAATTGGAACGCTCTTCATCGCCGGCCGGCGTTTCGAGCAGATTGCAATATTGCCGGAAATCCTCCATTCCGAGCGCGCGCAACCGCCGTCCAAGGCGCCCCTGGATGAACGGACGCTTCTTTTCGCTGAGTACAATGCCGGCCGTATTCATGACCAGTTCGACGATCTTGCGAAAGTCCTTGTCCCGAAGCTCGTATTCCTGTTGCACGGTCACTTTACACACCTAAAGTTCGAAGCCGCCGGTTCCTCCATGGACGAACCGGCGGCGTTCAGATCAGAATTCCTTCCAGTTCGCATCGTCCGCGCCGACCGCTTTCCGCCGCGGCGCAGGTTCCTCCTCGATCTTGGGCTTGCGGGCGGCTTCAAGCCTGGGCGTTGCCGACCGAGCCGCGCTGACATTCGATATCGGCTCCTTGGCCGACCGCAGCGAGCGGTCGACGACGGGGTTGCCGGTCAGCTTGCCGGCATTTCTCGACGGGGGCGCGCCGCGTTCGAATTCCTCGGACAACATGAACTGCCCGACCATCTCCGCCATGGCGCCGGTCTGGTCTTCCATGGACTTGGCGGCAGCCGCCGCTTCCTCCACCAGAGCCGCGTTCTGCTGTGTGACCTTGTCCATCTGCGTCACGGCATTGTTGACCTGCTCGATGCCGCCGCGCTGTTCCTGCGATGCCGCCGAGATCTCGGCCATGATGTCGGTCACGCGTTTCACCGACTGGACGATCTCTTCCATCGTCTTGCCGGCGGTGTCGACCAGGCGCGAACCGGACTCGACCTTGGAAACCGAGTCCGAGATCAGGCCCTTGATCTCCTTGGCCGCGTTGGCGCTGCGCTGCGCCAGGTTGCGGACTTCGGCCGCGACGACGGCAAAGCCGCGCCCCTGATCGCCCGCCCGCGCCGCTTCCACCGCGGCGTTGAGCGCCAGAATGTTGGTCTGGAACGCGATTTCGTCGATCACGCCGATGATGTCGGCGATCTTGCGGCTCGCCTGCGTGATGCCGTCCATCGTCTGCACGACTTCGGCGACGACCGAGCCGCCCTTGACCGCGACATCGGAGGCCGACGAAGCCAGCTTGTTGGCCTGCTGGGCGTTCTCGGCGTTCTGGCGCACCGTCGCGGTGAGCTCTTCCATGCTCGCCGCGGTCTCTTCCAGGCTGGCCGCCTGCTCTTCGGTCCGCTGCGACAGGTCGGTATTGCCCGTGGCGATTTCGTTGGCGGCCGTACGCAGGGTCTGCGACGTCTCGGAAATGTCGCCGATCATCGATGACATCGTGTCGAGCAGGCCGTTGACGCCCTCGCACAGCGTGGCGATTTCGCCGTTCTTGCCTTCCAGCGGGATCCGGTGCCGCAGATCGTTCTCCTTGGCGGCGGTAACAACTTCCTGGGTCTGCGCGACGGCGGCCTGCAGCGCCTCGGATGCCTTGACCTGCGCGGTGATATCGGTGGCGTACTTCACGACCTTGAACGGCTTGCCGTCGAGGCCGAAGATCGGGTTGTAGCTCGCCTGGATCCAGATTTCCCTGCCACCCTTGGCGATACGCTTGTACTGGCCGGCGTCGTATTCGCCGCGACCGAGCTTGTCCCAGAACATGCGGTATTCCGGGCTCTGCCGATACCCCGGCTCGACGAACAGGGAGTGATGCGCGCCGGTGATTTCGGACCCGACATATCCCAGAGCGTTGAGGAAGTTGTCGTTCGCGCGCAGGATCTTGCCGTCGAGCGAGAACTCGATGACAGCCTGCGCCTTGTCGATGGCCGCAAGCTGTCCCTCGAAATCCGCCGATTGGAGACGCTGCGCGGTCACGTCGGTCGCAATCTTCACGATCTTCACGACGCGTCCGACTTCATCCTTGATCGGCGTGTAGACGGCCTGGATCCAGATATCCTTGCCGGTCTTCGTGATCCGCCTGAAGACATCGTTGGACGACTTGCCCGCGTTCAGATCAGCCCAGAACTGAGCGTATGCCGGCTTGCCGGAATCGACGGGATCCACGAACGTACGATGATGCTTGCCGGCGATTTCGCTGAGCTGGTACCCCAGCACGTTCAGAAAGTTCTGGTTGGCGGTGATGACGTTTCCGCCGGTGTCGAATTCGATGTAAGCGTAGTTCTCATCAATGGCGGCAAACAGCCCGCGCATGTTGTGGCGCTCGATCTCCGCTTCCGTGATGTCGTAGCGGACCCCGAGATAGCCCTTCGGCTTGCCGTTGTTGCCCATGATCGGTGCGATGACCGCGTCGACGTAATAGGGCGTACCGTCCTTCGCCCGGTTCTTGACGATACCGCGGAAAACCTTGCCGCGGCCGATCGTGCTCCACATGTCCTTGAAGACTTCCTTCGGCATGTCCGGATGGCGCGTCGTGTTGTGCCCCCGGCCGATCAGCTCTTCCTTGGGATATTTGGAGACTTCGAGGAACTTCTCGTTGACGGAGAGGATGTCACCCTTGAGATCCGCATACGACACGATGCTGGTCGTATCCATGATCTCGCTGCGAAGCTTCAGTTCCGCTTCATCGGCGATACGCTTCTGCGCGGAAGCCGTGACGTCCATGCCGACAGCAACGATATGGGTCGCCTTGCCGGCGCCATCCAGCACGGGCGCATAGCTTGCCTGCAACCAGACCTCGCTGTTGCCACGGCCGACCAGCCTGTACTGCCCGGCATCGGATTCGCCCCGGCCGAGCTTCGCCCAGAACGAACGATATTCGTCGCTCTGCTTGGTGGTCGCGTCCACCAGCATCGAATGATGCTGGTCGGCGATCTCCGTCGCCAGATAGCCGGTCGCCTTCAGGAAGTTTTCGTTGGCCCGGATGATTTTCCCGTCGAGGCTGAATTCCGCCACGATCTGCGACGCGTTGATCGCAGCCAACTCGGCGTTCTTCGCCGGACCCGCGGCCGCCCCGCTGGCCTTCTTGGCGCGCGGCTTTGCTTTCGGCTTGGCGACCTGACTTTCGAGTTCCTGGGCCGCTTGCTCGTCGAATTCGTGCATCATTTTCGTCGTCCTCGAGTGGAGTTCAAATTTTGAAAATTGCGGATAAACTGGAACTGGTTAGGCGGCTTTCGGGGCGGGTGAATCGGCATTGGCAACTCGCCTGGTCGTATCGGCCGGCTTTCCGAATAGTCCGGCCAACGACACCAGGGTCACCATCCGGTTTTCGATGGCGACAAGGCCCGCCAGGTACTGGTCTTCCGTCGGCAGTCCCATTTCCGGGATCGGACGAATGGCTTTCGGATCGACCGAAATGATATCGGAGACGGTGTCGACCAAGAGGCCGACGGTCCGCGTCCCCGCAGCGACGATGATGACGACGTGCATGCTGGTCGGAACGGTCAGCCCGACGCCAAACCTGGCGCGCAGATCGAAGATCGGCACGATCACGCCGCGAAGGTTGATCACGCCGCGCACATGCGCAGGCGCATTGGGAATCATCGTGGTGTCGGTCCATCCCTTGATTTCCCGCACGACCATGATGTCGATGCCGTACTCCTCCTCGCCGAGCGTGAACGTGATGAACTGCTCGGTGTTTTCGCCGGCCGCGGCCCGATCAAGGCTGTCCTGGCTCAACGTGCTGATCGACTGATTCTCAGGCTGCATGGGTCATATCCTCTTGAACCTCGATTGGTTGGGCGGGCCGCTGCGGCTTCAGATTTCCGCCGGAACCGTCGTCGATCTCGCGGAGATGCGTCACGTCAAGGATCAGCGCCACCCGGCCGTTTCCCAGGATGGTGGCGCCGCTGATGCCGTCGACGGCGTCGTAGTTGGCTTCCAGGCTCTTCACGACGACCTGTTGCTGTCCCAGCAGTTCGTCGACCACGATGCCGATCGTGCCCGCGCCGTCGCGCTGGACGATGATGACGATGCCCTGGCAAGGGTCCGTCACTAAGGTGTCGATCGCGAAGCAGCGATGCAGGTAGGTCAGCGGCAGGTATTCGCCGCGCAGCGCGAGCACGTCGCCTCGGCCTACCACGGGATGGATGTCGTTCGGCTGCGGTCGCAGGCTTTCGATGATGGCGGTCAGCGGCAGAATGAAAGTCTCCTTGCCGACCGAAACCACCATGCCGTCGACCACCGCCAGCGTCAGCGGCAGCGACAGCGTGAACTTCGATCCGTGGCCGAAGCGCGACTGCACGCTGATGCGGCCGCCGAGCGCCTGGACGTTGCGTTTCACCACGTCCATGCCGACGCCGCGCCCGGAAATATTGGAGACGACGTCCGCCGTCGAGAATGCCGGCAGGAAGATCAGGTTGTCGATTTCCTCGTCGGTCAGGCTGGCGCCCGGCGCCACCAGGCCGCGGTCCTGGGCCTTGGCAAGGACCTTTTCGCGGTTGAGCCCGCGGCCGTCGTCGGAGACCTCGATCACGATGCGGCCGCTGCGCTGTGCCGCAGACAGATGTATGGTTCCCTGGCGGGGCTTGCCGGCGGCGGCGCGCTCGTCGGGGCCTTCGATGCCATGATCGAGCGCGTTGCGGATCATGTGGGTGAGCGGATCGTTCAGCTGCTCGATGACGGTCTTGTCGATCTCGGTCATCTCGCCTGCGGTGACGATCCTGACTTCCTTGTGCAAAGTCGCCGCCAGATCGCGGACCACCCGCGGCATCCGCGCAAACACCGACTTCACCGGCTGGGCGCGGATCGCCATCACGCTCTCCTGCAACTCGCGCGCGCTCTGGGCCAGCGCTTCGATGCCATGGAGCATCGCCGGGTATTGATCGACGGGAAGCAGCGTGCCCTGCTCGGTGAGCATTGCCTGGGTAATCACGAGTTCGCCGACCAGGTTGACCAGCCGGTCGACCTTGTCGACGTCCACCCGAATGGATTGCGTAGGCGTGGGAGCCGGAGTTGCCGCCGGTTCGTTCGCCGGCGTCGCTATTGCGGCCGTGGCACCCGGGGCGGCCGACGGAGGAGGCTCTGCACTTTCGCCGGCGGAATTGCCCAGCATCTCGATCTTCAGATCGCAATCGTCTTCGACGAATTCGAATACTTCATGGACCGCGCTTTGCGGCGCACCGGTCTCCAGCACGAACGTCCAGCCGATATAGGCGGCTTCAGGCTCCAGCGCGTTCAGCACCGGCAACTTGGACACATCGGCCTCGATGGTCAGGCCGCCGAGCTTGCGCAACTGCTTGACCAGCAACAGGGGCTCGTTGGCCTTCTGCAGCATCTCCGAATGCGGGGTGAACTGAATGCGGTAGCGCTGCTCCCCGCTGACGTCGACCGCCGCCGCGACGGTTTCGTTTTGGATCGGCGTCGCGTCGGCCTCATCCGAGGCTCCGAGCAGCACCTCCTGCATCGCGGATCGGATGTCGGACGCGAAATCGGCGGGCAGCGCCCGGTCGGCGCGCGCGGCGTTGACGATGTCGCCGAGCGCATCGCTGGCGCGCAGCAGCAATTGCGTCACATCCGGTGTCGCCGGGATTTTATCCTCGCGCATGGCATCGAGCAGGCTTTCGAACACATGCGAGAACGCAACCAGCCCATCAAAACCGAAAGCGCCGGCGCCACCCTTGATGGAGTGCACCGAGCGGAAGATGGCATGCAAGGTATCGTCGTCGCCCGATCCGTTGGACAGCGAATCAAGATTGGCTTGCAGCGCATCAAGAAGCTCGGCACATTCCTCGAAATAGGTCTTCCTGAACTGCTCGAGCGGGTAGCCCTCATTCTGCGTGGTCATGGGCACACGCGCTGAACCAGCTCAATGAGCTTTTCCGGACTGAACGGCTTCACGAGCCAACCGGTCGCACCGGCATTCTTGCCATCGGCCTTCTTCGTACCGTCGCTCTCGGTGGTGAGAATCAGGATCGGAACGCCGCGATGGTTTGAACCGGCGCGGACGTTCTTGATGAGTGTGATGCCGTCCATGTTGGGCATGTTCAGATCGGTGATGATCAGATCGAACTTCCCGCCTCCGAGCACATTCAGCGCGACCTTGCCGTCCTCGGCTTCGGCCACATCAAACCCGGCTTTCTTGAGCGTGAACGAAACCATGTCGCGCATGGTCTTGGAGTCATCCACGGTGAGAATTCGCTTCGTCATATCAAGACACCCACTTAAAAAATTGTGTTTCCAGGCCCAGATCGGCGACGGCCGCACGAAACGCGTCGGATGCATCGACGATCCGGAATGAAACCTTCGCCGCGTCAGCAGAGCGTCCGGCTGCGAGCAGGACCTGCACGCATGGCGTCGACATTCGATCCACCGCGCTCATGTCGAGTACGACGCTATTGCCGGACAGCATCCCAACGAGGCGCTCGCGTAATTCCCGCGCGGCGGTCAGATCGAGCGTGGCGGGCACGCTGTAGCGGCCATCCCCGGTCTCCGAAACGGAGGTGATGTTCTCGTCTCCGGCTATTGCAGTCATGGAGAGTCCCGGGGTTGCTAGTTTCTCAAGGCAATGCGTCAAACGAAATCCGCGGTCCGCCCCTGCGGCGGCGGTACCCAGCTACGTGTTATCCAGTGCGGTTCGACTCAACTATTGATCGTGTCGCCTTCAGTGTGGCGGACCGCCATTGCCCGCACGTTAATTTCATACCCCGTACGACCACGGGTTGTTTTCCATAACACTCGGTGAACGCGTGCTCTCATGCGGCCGCGAGTCTCGCGATCGAGAGTTCCTTTTCCGTCCGGGCGGCGGCCCAGTTCTCGGCGTTCTTTGGAATCCCGAGATCGTCGATGCGTTTACGATACCCTTTTTCCGGAGGCGCAATCTGGCGCCCCGCTTGAACTCACTGGAACGAACGCGACCGGCAGCCCGAAAAATTCTATCGATGCGATCGCGGACAGAGTCTTAAGAGTGGCTACCGGATAACCACGGATGGTCTGGCTCGCGCCCGCGGTGCAACGCAATTGCGATACGCGATAGAGCGCCACGCGAGGGCTGATCGACGACATGCGCCGGCCACCCGGACAGGCCGCATAACGCTTTGTTTAGCCGGCAGTGCGTGAATGTCGCCACGAATTCCGCAAAGGCGTCGAGTTCGGAACGGAGCAACGTCCCTTGAACGACGCACGACAGGCAGACAGCGGAATATCCACGAAAGCCGGTACCGCGCATCGGCTGGAAGTCTCGTGGATCGTCCTCTTTGGTCTGTTGCTGATCATCGGGCTCGTCGCGGGCACCATCATCATGGTCAGCCATTTTCGCGAGAGAGCGCTCGCGAAAGCCGAACGCGAGATAGAAAATACGGTGCTGCTGCTCTCCCGCCACCTCGACCAGCGGTTCGAAGACTTCACGGATGGTCAGGCGCGGCTGGCGAACCGGCTGGCTCTCGCCGACATCGAGACAGCGGAAGAGTTCAGGGCTCAGAAATCGACGCCCGGCGTACGCATGCTGCTCAACGACGAGATCGGCAGCGACTTCGATCCGAGCGACGTCTTCATTTTCGATGTCGACGGCAACGTCATCAACACGTCGCAGCCGGGCCTGCTGCCCAGAACCAACATCTCGGAAAGCGACTACTTCAAGGCTTTCCGCTCCGACTCGACCTCGGCCACGACAATCGTGCAATCCGTTCGCAGCATCGTGACCGGCAAGCGCACTACCGTTCTCGCGCGCAAACTCACCAACGCGAGCGGCGTCTTCCTCGGCGTACTGACGCGACGAATCGAAGCATACAGGTTCGAGAAGCTGCTGGGAGCCACCATGCTCGGCCAGGGCTCAACGATCAAGTTGATTCACCGCAATGGGGAACTGATCGCACGGCTTCCGCGAGATGAAAGACTTATCGGCGAGGGCGTTGCCGACGATCCCGTATTCAAGCAGGCGGTGACGACATCCGGCCCCGCGACCGTAAGACTGGAAGCCGAGGCCGATAGCGAGGATCGGCTGGCTTCAGCGCGCCAACTTCGCAACTATCCGATCTGGGTCGTAGCGACGATGACGACGGAGATGGCATTGGCCGACTGGCGCGAGCAGACGCGCCTTCTCTTTGTGGTCGCCTGCCTCCTCGCCGCGGTGATGGTGGCCGTATTCCTGCTGATCGGTTGGCGCTTTTCGCAGGAGCGCCGGACTTCGGAACAGCAGCTCGCGCTCGGAAAGCAGCGCCTCGACGACGCACTGACCAGCATGTCTCAAGGTCTTTGCATGTCCGACAGGGATCGCAAGCTCGTCCTTTCAAACCCTCGGTTCCGGGAGATTTACGATCTCGACGAACGGCAGGTCGAGCCCGGCGTCTCGGTCGACACGTTGATGCAGAAGGCGATCGCCGGTGGCGACCGGTTTGAATTGCCGGAAGGCTCCAACCGTGACACCGCCTGGCAGGAGCATCGTGTGGCGAGACTTGCCAACGGGCGCTCCATTTCGGTTCGCTGTACGCCGACGCCCGGCGGCGGCTGGGTTTCGACGCATGCGGACATTACCGAGCGCGAGATCGCCGCGGCGACGCTGGCAGATCGCGTGGCCGAACTGACTCATGCGCGAAATTCGCTGGAAGCCCAGAAGCTCGAACTGATGGCGACCACGGAGGCCCTGAGCAGGTCGAGGGACGCCGCCGAGGCCGCGAGCCGCGCGAAATCGGACTTCCTGGCGATGATGAGCCACGAAGTCCGCACGCCGATGGCCGGCATGATGGGAATGATCGACCTGCTGGCGGGTACCGATCTCGACGACGAGCAGCGCAGCCTCACCAACATCGCGCACGAATCCGCGAACAGCCTGCTTGGCGTGGTCAACAACATTCTGGACTTCTCCAAGCTCGAGGCAGGCAACGTCACGCCTGAGTCGATTCCGTTCAGCCTGAAGCATTCGGTCGCGGCCGTCGTCAACCTGCTTGGCCTCAAGGCCCGCGGCAAGGGCCTGCTGCTCGAGACATCGGTCAGCGAGGAGATTCCGGAGTATCTCAGCGGCGATCCCAACCGGATCGGCCAGATCATGCTCAATCTTGTCGGCAACGCCATCAAGTTCACCGAGCAAGGATCGGTCCGGATCGAAGCGTCGCAGGTAGTCGTCGCCGAATACCAGATCGAACTCCGGATCAAGGTGATCGACACCGGCCCGGGAATCCCGCCGGATGTCCTTGCCTCACTATTCAGCCCGTTCACGCAAGCGGACTCGTCGGTGTCCCGCAGATATGGCGGCACCGGTCTCGGGCTGGCGATCTGCAGGCAATTGTGCCGCATGATGGGCGGCGATATCGGCGTCGAGAGCGAACCGGGCCGCGGCAGCGTGTTCTGGTTCAACGTGCGCTGCGCACCGTGCCTGGAGCCGCCGGCGATGGCGTCGCCGCCACTGGCGCCGCGGGGCGTTTCCGCCGGCAGCGACATCAAGATCCTCGTCGCTGAAGACAGCCCCATCATCAGGACGCTGATTTCAAAACTGCTGGCGCGGCTGGGCTATCAGGCGAACCTGGTGACCAACGGCGCGCAGGCGCTCGAGGCGATGCAGAAGGAGCATTACGACCTTGTGCTGATGGACATGCAGATGCCAGTGATGGACGGCATTACGGCCACCCGGCAGATCCGCGCGCTGCCTGGACTCGAGCGCGACATACCGATCATTGCCCTGACGGCGAATGCGCTGGTGGGCGAGCGGGAGCGCTGCCTGGCCGCCGGCATGAATGCGTTCTTGACCAAGCCGATCCAACCGAACCTGCTTGCCGCTGCGATCCTGCACTGGGGCGCCCGCCCGGCGGAAGCTTCGTCGCAAGACCGACCGCGTGCGGTGAGCGTGTAGATCATGATGCGATTTGAAGTAATCGCACCACTATCGCATCTTCTCGTTCGAACATGAGATTGTTGAAAAGCCGGATCATGCTCCGGCGTGACATCCGGCGGCAGGCCCGCAGGCCCGCCTTCATCAGGAGGCGGCGGACATCCTTGCGGGCGCCATGCTCATCGCTTTCAGCACCATCTCGGCGGTGTTCCTGACGCCGAGCTTGCGAATGATGTTGGAGCGATGATCCTCCACGGTGCGAAAGCTGATGTTGAGCTTTGCACTGATCTCCTTGCTCGACGCGCCTTCCACGCACAGCTTGAGAACCTCGTTCTCGCGGACGGTCAGGCATTCGAAAGTCGGGCAAATGTCGGAGGCGGCCGGTTGCCGGCTCGGGTCGCCCGCAAGCTCGGCGCGCAGGCGCGCGACGACGTCGCTGCCGCGAAACGGCTTCTCGATGAAATCCACCGCACCGCAATTGATCGCCTCGACCGCGGTCGGAATATCGCCCTTGCCCGAAATGATGAAGACCGGCACCGTGCACTTGCTCGCGCGCAGCTTCTTCAGGACCTCGATGCCGGACGGACCGGGAATATCGATGTCGAGCAGGATGCAGGCCGGCAGCTTCTTGTTGCCCGCTGCCAGCAGCGCGGCGCCATCGGCGAAACAAATGACGTCGTATCCTTCCTTGCGCAGGATGATCGACAACACCTCGCGGACGATGGGGTCGTCATCGACAACGTAAATCTGACGCCGGCCCTCGTAGACATCGCTCATCCCTGCCCTCCCTGTCAGACAGCCTCTCGTCGATGTGACGGCACCTGTACATCGGTACCCGCGCAATCGCCCTTCTGTGCAACTACCACGGACATATTCCTCTGCATTGCTTTAGCGCAATAGTCCGCGGCATAACGTCCGTGGTCTCACGGATTGGTTATCGTCGCCGACACTTTGCGTTGATGGTATCCGGCGACTGAACGCGGACATCGGATTTGCATCGCAAGAGCGCGTGACGTCCCGTGTTTCTACGGAAGGACTACTCGGATACGCTGTGGGTAACCGCCGGACGAGACCGGATATCCTCGCTCACAATCGCGCCTGTATCGGGATGGCGCTGAAGCAGTCGCGGCGCGTCAGAGGTCGCGCCGGTGTTGCCGGAAATATGCATCGGCCCGCTTCGAAGAAGCGCGATTCCAAAACATCGAAAACAACCCCATGCACAGTAGAAGCGGCGCGCGAAAGGCAACTTGACATGTCGGGCAAATCAGCGGCACTCCTTCACCATTCCGTCGTTCTGTAAAAGCCCTCGCCCGCACCAGCGAACGCGTCGGTAGGCGGCTCACCTTCTTCCCAAATTGAAATGCACCGGACAGCTGCGGCAAGCGCCGCCTGCGCGACAGACCCCCGCGCTTGCCTGCGCGCGCCGTGAGGAATCTCGACATGACCAGCGCTCCCGTCCGCACGATGCGCAGGCGTGAGCATTTGTCACAGAGGGGGACTTCCGCTGGAACCATGAAACAGCAGAACAGTTGACCGGCATGAAGATGGTCAAGGCGATCCGGCAACAGGCAGCCACCGCCGAGCGGGTGGCGGTGAACACGGCTGACGCGGTCGTCGCCGGCCAGATGAGAGCGCTGGCGCAGGCCTTTCGAACCCAGGCCGATATCCTCAAGAAGAACAAGAAAAAGAAGAAGAAATGAGTTTTTCGATCAAAGCGATGTGCCAACACGGCGATCTCGTCCACCGCCGGAAGACGGCCGAAGCCGCGCTCAAGAAGGCCCGGGAGCTGTCGCGCGCCGGTTGCTACGACATCACCATCACGACGCCCGAAGGGCGAGACTACCACTCTTCCGAATTCGCCGATTTGCCGCGCACCCCCGCCGCCGGACGAGCGCCGCCGAAACCTCGCCCTCCCGACAGCCCCCGTCCGATGTCGCGTCCGGTGAGATAGCGCCGCGATCACGTTCGCAAACCGGAACGAAATGCGGCCCAATCCATTACCCCTTGCTCATCAGGAAATTCGCCATGGCCGACGACATGCCCTCCCCGCCGCTCGTGTATGAAGGGCTGGATCCCAGTCCGGAACCGAAGTCCACGATTGAAGAAGTTTCCGACGCCGTGAAGGGCGCCGCCCACCGCGTCGGCGACGCGATCGAGCGAGGCAAAAAGCCCGGCATGCCGCTCAGCGTGCTGAGCAACATCGCGCGGGAAGCGCCGCTGGGATCGCTGCTGGTTGCGTTCCTGCTGGGTGTGGCTGTCGCGCGGCGGCGCTGAGGTGCAAGGGAATGCGCGTCCGCGGGCGAACGGAGACCGCACTCGTTTTCGCTAATAGACGCTCCGCAATTGCATCGTCGGCGTCAGGCCTGAGAGCGATTGAGGGACAGCGCCAGACGAGGCGCAGACTACCCGCGTCTCAGCAATCAACACCAACGTCAGGAACGATCGTCGCGGCCGCCGGTTCGTTATGCGCTGCAACATTTCTGGGAATAGTCCGAGAATTCGTGCAGGCGCCGACCGAGTATATCCCCATGGCCGCCATTCCCTTTCTGAAGCCTCTTCGCCGCTCCGTTTCCGGTCGGCGTCGAAATCGCAAGGCATCTTCGCTCGTCACGGCTTCGACGATCGCGATCGCAGCTTTGGCTGCTGCCGCCGCCGTCAATCGATATCTCGCGAACAAGGCGGAACGTGACAATCCGCCGGTCGGCCGCTTCCTGGACGTCAACGGCGTGCGGCTGCACTACGTCGAACGCGGCACAGGCGACACCGTGGTGCTTCTGCACGGTAACGGAAGCATGATCCAGGATTTCGAATCGAGCGGCCTGATCGACCTCGCCGCCAAGAATTTTCGGGTCGTCGTGTTCGATCGTCCCGGCTTCGGCCATAGCGAACGTCCGCGCGGCACGGTGTGGACGCCCGGTGCCCAGGCAGAACTGATCAAGGCGGCGCTGACGCAGCTTGGCGTTTCCAGGGCAATCATACTTGGACACTCCTGGGGCGCGTCGGTGGCGGTCGCCATGGGTCTGAAATATCCGGACCTGGTCCGTGGACTGGTTCTGGCATCGGGATATTACTATCCCACGGTCAGGCCTGATGTGGTCGCGATGGGCGCGCCTGCGCTACCGATCGTTGGCGACTTGCTCAGCCAGACGATATCGCCCCTGCTGAGCCGCGCGATATGGCCTCTCATGCTCAAAAAACTCTTTGGCCCGAAATCGGTGCCGACGAAATTCCAGGCTTTCCCGAAGGAGATGGCGCTGCGGCCCTCGCAGATCAGGGCATCCGCATCGGAGGCTGCGCTGATGATTCCCGACGCATTCGGGCTGCGCGGCAAGTATAAGGACTTGCAAATGCCGACCGTCATCATCGCCGGCGAAGACGACAAGCTGATCGACATCGACAGTCAATCAGCCCGGCTGCATGACGACGTCTCCCAGAGCACGATCCGCAGGATCACCGGCAATGGCCACATGATACAGCAGACTGCGACGAATGAAGTCATGTCAGCCATCAGGGAAGTCGCCGGCGCATCAACGCAACGCGCGGCCGCGGAGTAACTAGCGCGTGTGGACATCACGCCAAACGAAACCCCGCCTCCGCGGCGGGGTTTTTGTTGTTTGCGCCATGCCGACAAAGCGTCACGCCGCAGCGATGGTCTTCTCGATATCGTGCACCGCATGACCCGTCAGATCCTTAGGGATCTCGCCGCGAAGAACTTCGGACAGCTTTTTGTGGTAGCTTTTGCGAAGCTCGCCGAGGGTGCGCGGAGCGGCGATGATGATCAGATCGGAAATCTTGCCATCGAGCACCCGCTTGTTGAGCAGATCCGCGATGCCTCCGGCGAATCCATCTTCCGAGGCCTGGCTGTCATCCGGATTGGCCGAACTGCTTTGATGGCTTGCGCCCGACCCCTTGTTGACGTTCTCGACATCCACCTCGGGCATCGCGGTGAGCGCCGGGGCGGTCTCGTCACCCGTGTTGCTGAACAAATTGAACTTTTCGCCGTCGGCGACGGCTACGATCGTTCCCTTGGGGACCAGCATGAAATCTCCGGAGTGTGAGGAAGTGCACCTGCCGAACAGGTTATGGATCAATGATCGGTAACGTGCTTGGTTCCGGAAACCGTGCTGGCGCTGGCCGACGCCCGCGGCAGCGCAAGCAACGTCGGGGTAGGAATTCTGTGCCCGTCAGCGTAATACGGGCAGCCGAGCGATGCTCGCTAAACGCTATTCTCAGGAAGTTCTCAGGGACCGCTTTCTTGCCCCCCATCATCCGCTGGCTGGACTTGTCGCCACCGCAAAGCAACACCCGGGCGCCGGCACCGGGCCGCCACGGTGGCCCCACGATTTCGCCATATGCATCGTGTTGTTCGCTCCCACGACCCTTCCCGTCAGGCTAGCCTTCGGAAACATGGATATGGGCGGTGATTTCATGGGCCGCTGGCGTGCCGGTAGCGGCCGGAGAGCGGCACGGCAGGCGACACCCGGACGCTACGGCGCGACGGGGCTGGCCTGCGTCTCATGGCTGCTCTCGGCTGTCATCGTCGCCGACATGGCGACGCCAACGGCATGGGCCGAAACAGCCGCGCCGGCCGCGACACGCGCCCCTGATAACGAAAAGGAGCCGGCTGGGCCTGGCGCCGCGCCGGCATCCCAGGCGCCGAAGCCGGAACCCGAGACAGCCCTGCGGCAGCCCGAGGTGCAGAAGCCGGCGCCGGAAGCGGCCGTTCAAGTGCCGGACGCACGGAAACCGGGCCAAGAGCCGAAGGATTTGGCCAAGGATTTGTCGAAGGATTCGGCAAAGGATTTGGCCAAGGAATTAACTGTCCCTCAGCTGGTCTTGCCGGGCGATCTGGCGAAGAAGATCGGCCAGAAGATCTGGCTGAATGAAACCGGCGGAAAAATCGATGCGATCACGTCATGGAGTGCGAACGAGGAATTCGCTTCCCTCGGCATCGGTCATTTCATCTGGTTCCCTGTCGGCAAATGGCTGCCTTTCGAGGAGAGCTTTCCGGCCCTGCTCGAATTCATGCGCAAGAAGAACGTGCGCTTGCCCGGCTGGCTGGACCAGCCGCAAATTCCGGCCAACCCGTGGACCAGCCGGGCCGAGTTCAAGAGGAACGCCAACGCACCGCAGATGAAAGAGCTGCGGCAGTTTCTGCTCGACACCGTGGCGGAGCAGACGCAATTCATGATGGCGCGGGCGCAAGGGGCGATGGAGAAGATCCTCAAGACGACGCCCGACGGCACGGAGCGCGACCATCTCGTCACCCAGTTCACGCGCGTCGTTCGCGACCCCGACAATTTTTATCCGCTGATCGACTACATCAACTTCAAGGGCGAAGGCACCAACCCGAACGAAGCCGCCATGAACCGGGAGACCGGGCGGCGGCAGGGCTGGGGCCTCAAGCAGGTGCTGCTCAAGATGAACGGCGCGACCGGCGATCCGAAGGCCGTGCGCGCCGAATTCGCCGATGCGGCGCAGTTCGTCCTGCAGCAGCGGGTTCGCAACCTGCCATCCAACCGTGTCTTCGAGGTCGGCTGGCTCCGCCGCATCGCGACCTACCGCCGCCCGATCGCGGATTCGGACTCGAGCCCCAAACGGGCTTTGAGAAACTCGTTGCAGATGACGGCGGCGAGATAGCTTTGCTCGGCGTCAGCTTTGTCGCCTGGCGCTTTGGTTGAAGAACCACGGACATGCTGCGCCATGATCTACGGTCAGGGGCCGGGCTTGACGCCGCATTCCATCCATGACCTATCGATCCCCGCAATGGCATTGATACGCTGTCGGGGCCGATGAAGGTGCGGGTTGCAATCAAGTTCCGGATCCGGGTCGAGGAAGCGCTTCCGAGGCCGGCGGGCCGTTTGTGATGGATGCGCCCGTCGAGGCCGGCCCCGTGGTCGCCCCGCGCCAGCAGCGCGACCGCGTCATTCCGCTGCGCAAGTCTGACATCATCGACGGGCTGGTTGCCGAGGGCCGTTTTGATGAGGGCGAACAGGAAAAGTTCACGCAGCTGGCCCGCATGCTCGGTGCCATCCTGCACTTTGAATACGCCGCAGAGCTCGATCGGCTGCGCGAGACCTATTTTTACTTCGATCCCGAGGTCGACCCGCGCGAGTTCGGCTTGGCCAAGGATCTGAGCGAGCCCTACCGGCAATTGAGCGACGAATTCATCCGCATATTGACCGATGCCAACTTCGTCGAGGTGTCGCATGAGGAAATCACAAAGGCCTTTGCCGAGCGCGCCCGGGTACGGGTGAAGATCAAGGCGCCGATCGAGGATTATCGCGATGTCCGCATGTTCCGCCGCGGCAGCCACATGGAGACGATCGAGATTCCGGCCTGGTTCGGCCTGCGCAAGCGTCCACTCGAGGTCAAGGTCTACGACGACGTCGTGCTGATGGTTGCGACCAAGCCCGACGACATGAGTTCGGACGAAACGCGCAAGGCGCTGTCGAGCGCGCGAAGCGGTGGGCAAAAGGTCCGCAGCGGCGCGGTGCTGTTCAAATATTTCCGGCACATTGCGCGCGCCGATCTCAAGGCACTGTTTCCCAATGTGCGCGTGGTCAGAAGCCTGCTTGACCATCTCATGCTGGGCGTGCCGGCCATTCTCGGCGGCGTTCCGATCCTGATCAAGCTGGCATCGACCCTCACCGTGCTGTTTTTGGTCGCCGGATTCTATCTCGGCCTTTCCGGCACGATGCAGGACCGCGACATGGAGCAGGCGCTGGCCGCGCTCAGCGGAATATTGGCGCTGGGCGCCTTCCTGCTGCGGCAGTGGGGAAATTTCCACCGCCAGTCGCTGATCCACCAGAAGCAGGTCACCGACAACGTCTATTACCGCAACGTCAACAACAATGCCGGCATCTTCACCTACCTGATCGGCGAGGCGGAGGATCAGGACTGGAAGGAAGTGCTGCTTGCCTATTACGGCCTGTTGATCGAAGCGGGGCCCGTCACGCGTGACGTACTCGATGCGCGGATCGAGGCGCTTCTGGCGCGCGTGATCGGCGTCACCGCCGATTTCGACGTCGATCACGCCCTGTCGCGGCTGAGACAGTTTGATCTCGTCATCGAGACCGATGGCAGCCTCACGGCGGTGCCGCTTGCCGACGCGCTCCGACGGCTCGATCGGGCGTGGAAGGGGCTTTTGGGAACGGCGACGACCTGACGGCCGGTTGCGCTTGGCGCGAAGGAGATGCGCAAGCCGCCTACCCTCGCCAATGGTGAAAACGAAATCGTCAATAGTTTGTAGCTAAACGGCGGCGAGTCCTACCAGCTACAGCCTCACGGGTGGGCTGTGAATAACGGGGCAGAACGCAAGATCCCGGTTCCGCTACTCCAAATTGTGTCACCCTCTAGTCCACTGATTCGGCACTCCATAACGGTCGGAGGAGCAATGGGCATTCCGCTTAACGAATGGAACGGTTCGAAGGAAGTTTCAGATAAGCTGGAGAGCATTCAAAAGCAAAATGCAGGACAACAACGTTTGATGCTGGGGCTCACTGCCGTGGCCGCCGTGGCTGCAATCATCGCAGCATGGCCGGTGATCAAAGAATGGATCGCTCTTGTGAAATAGAGTCGCGCGATCTTTACGCAATCTAAGGCTTGCCGATGGTTCGTCGAATACGAATGCGCGAGCGTGTGACTGGAGAACGGATGCGGTTCGAGCATAACGATATTTTGGAGAATTCGAATGCTTGGAAGAAAAACACTTTTGATAATTGGCGCAGTTGCTGGCGCTGACATAAAGATGCCCATGGGCGGCGCACTAGCTACAACGATCGCAAAGTATCTAAACCTCAGCCCAGAGAACAATTGGGGTTGGACAGAGGAAGAGAAGAACAGCGCCACCGGTAACAGCACGACGCGCACTGCGATGCAGTTATTGGCGCAAGCATCCGGAACCGACGTGAATGCTTACTTTCTCGCAGGTCATCAGATTTCCCGAGGCTTGCCCGGCTGGACGAATTCAATCGACGGATACCTGCATCGCCATCAAGATCAGCCGTTAGTTCAACAGTGCGGGAAATTGGCCATCGCGCAAATCATTCTTGAAAGCGAACGGGATTGCGCTCTCTACATCGATTCAGAAGCCGCTTCAAATAAACAGGGATTTCGCGACAAGGATGCCGTTCGGCAGTCGTGTTTCAGTCACTTTGGTCAATCCTCGAAACGAACGTCGTAAAAAGCAAAAACCTTATCAATATATTTGATCAGCTGAGCGTTATCACGTTCAACTATGACCGCACCTTTGAGCACTTCCTTTATCAAGGATTGCAGCATGCTTTTCATCTGCCCCCAGATGAAGCCGCTTTGATCGTCAATGGCAAACTGGACATCGATCATGTGTACGGAAAGGTAGCGAACTTGCCTTGGCAGGCTGATGGTCGAGGCCATGCGTTTGGCAAAAGCCCGAGTCCTCACGATCTCGTTGCTCTCTGGCAACGCATTTCGACATACAACGAGGAAATCTCTGACCGACAATTCTTGGAAAAGCTGTCATTGAAAGTCGCTGATGCGGAGCGGATTATATTCTTGGGCTGTCATTTTCACGAGCAGAACATGAAATTACTTCGCGCAACCGCGACCGCTTCCCACGATCGCAATGTGGTCGTCTACGCCACTGCAACAGAGCGTTCATCGTCAGCCGTTGGGCAAATAATGGAGCAAATCGCAAGCGCGATTGCGTCGCCGCGCGGACTAGAGATGAAAGTCGATACTTGGGATTGCAAACGTATATTCAAGGAGTTCGACACGACGTGGGCTCGATAGCGAATATCGCATTTCCCCGGATGAGCACTGAGCGAAGTGGAGCGTTACACCAAGGCGGCGGACAAAAGGAAGCTGGCGGACAGCGGCGCGGCCAAGATGCGCGAAGCCGCCGCAAAGGCCCCTAGCCGGCTCACCGACCAAAGCCGGAACGGAGCTTACATAAACAACGATTCAACAATTGCACAAACGGGCTCTAAGTGACTGATGTTGCTGGAGCGAGAAGCCCAGATGGCGCTCCCTAGGGGAATCGAACCCCTGTTTCAGCCTTGAGAGTGCCCGAGAAAACGCTTTCACCCGTCCGCTCCCGTTCGCCAACATTCAATAAAATCAATGACTTGGAGGTTTTGCTCCGCTATCGTCCGCCTCGGTACAACGATGCTTATTCGACGGTTATTCGACGAAAACTTGCCCGTCGCAATGCGGTCGACAGGTGGATGAGATGTCAAAGGCCCTCATAGAGTCGCAAGTCACGACAGCAAAGGCGCGCTCCAAATTGGAAGCCGGGGTGCATTGGCGCCGCATCGATGCGGAAGCGCACCTCGGCTATCGCAAGGGGAAACGAGGCGGCATTTGGTTAGTCCGTTGGCGCAATCACTATGATGGTGCCAGCTACAAACAGTCCCCTGTTGGCACGGCGAACGATGTCAACGACAAACCGGCCGCTGGCATGCTGACCTTCCAGCAGGCCAGCAAGACGGCCGGAGAAGTCGTTGCCAGAGCCAGGGCAGAAGCTGCGGCGCAGGCAGCGGGACCTGCTCCTACCGTGCGCTCGGCCGTTGAGGCCTACATCAAGGAACGCGATGATCGGGAAAAGCGACGAACAGGTCGCGACGTGCGGTCCGATGCTGCCAACAAGCTGCGGCGCCACGTTCTCGGCCAAGACAAGCGCGGCACTCGGCGAGCTATCGAGGCTGCACCTCTCGCGGCGGTGTATCTGCATGCGTTGAAGGAAGACGATTTGCTAACGTGGCGCGAGCGCTTACCGAAGGAACTCAAGGTCACGACAAAACAGCGGCTCATCGGCGACCTGAAGGCCGCCCTCAACGCCTCGTGGCCACGGCTTTCCGCGAAGCGAAAGAAGCTCAATCCCACGTTCCTCACTGACGTGAAAACCGCCTTCAAGGCCGAGCGGATTGACGACGATGATGAGACGTCGGTTGCTCGAGACAACCAGATCCTCACGGATCAGCAGATCTCTGAACTACTTCAAAAAGCGTTGGAAGTTGACAGGGAGCAGGGATACGACGGCGATCTGTATCATATCGTCGTTTGTCTGGCCGCGACCGGCGCGCGGTATGCCCAGGTCAGGCGTATGCGCGTGGGCGACCTACAGGTCTCTGAGCGGCGTCTCATGGTGCCGGGGTCGTACAAGGGCCGCGGCGGTAATGGCGGCTCAGTCCCCGTGCCGGTCGGTGACGATGTCATCGAGACGCTTTTGCCAGCGATCGTCGGGCGGCCGAGTGATGCGACGCTATTCGAGCGCTGGATCCACGAGCAGGAGTCTAACGGCATAAAGTGGAAAAGGTCCAAACGCGGCCCATGGAAAACAGCTGAACTTACGCGCCCCTGGCACGCTATTCGCGAACGTGCCGCAATGCCTCACGTAATTCCCTACGCTTTGCGGCACTCGAGCATCGTGCGCGGTCTCCGGAAGGGTTTGCCTATCCAGCACGTCGCCAAATTGCATAACACCTCCGTCAATATGATCGAGCGGCATTATGCCAAATACATTGCGACGGCCCTGGAAGAGCTCGCGAGGGCGATAGTCGTGCCTCTGGTACGTAGGAGCGGCGGAAACGTGGTGCCTATGGAGAAACGCGCATGAGCGTTGCGGCGCTTGTGCCCCGGGGACGTGGGGCACCACAGCGATGATGCCGCTCACGCGCTGCTTTTCTCGAGCAGTTGCGAAGATGCTTTTGCTCCGCTCACCACTGTCCTTGGCTATCACTCCGGTTTCGTCTTATCGAGTAGCGCGAAGAGTGATCGTACCATGACCAAGCGTCGACGTCCGACCGTTGTAGCGATGAGTTGGCCGGTTGCTATCAGCTCGTAAAGTTAGTGCGCCCCAAGCCGGTTACTTCGCACGCTTCGTCGATCGTACAGCTCAGACGCTCGGCAAAAGGAATCGTCTTTACCTCTCGACCATTTGCAGTCGAACGAACATTATTCGGCGATCTTCGTCTATCGTTCGCCAAATTGGCAGTCCGCAGCGCCTTCGATCGAGCATCAGTTTTTAGGCGGGGCTCGCCGTTGCGTTCCTGAGGTCCGGCCAAGTGCCTCTACGATCGCGCTCTCTACTTTTCGAACGCTCTTTTCATTGGCATCTCGCCCCTGGGACATCTCCTCCGTTCCTTTGCAAACCGTCCCTGAGACATCTGCGCACAGGCAGTATGCGCGTACAGTCATGGTATTGACCTTGTCTATCCTTGTGATGAGCTGGTTGCCGATAACGCGGCAAGCTTCAGGGCTACGTGTTTCTATCTGGCTAGTGCTTTGAAGGGTCCAGTTGATTTTTGTTTCCAAGTCCGCTTTGGAAATGCCCTTCGGATCGACCGGCGGTTGCCCAACGAAATACAAGATCAGAAGGGTCGTCGGCAGTGACTCAGCCATGGTGCCCCCCTTATTGGCCGACTGCCCGCAGATTCTGCAATTGCTGCCGAATCTGCTGCAGCGAGACCTGTTGGTCTTCTAGAATCGAAATGCTTGATGTTACCTGACGTGCCTGGTTTCGCTTGAACCCGTCGCCGCCAGCCGGCAACGTCACGAGATCATATTTTGCCACGACGGCCGGCTTCTTTGTGAATACAATGCTCAGCGTCTGGTCGAGCTGAAGGTACCCTCCAAGCGTCAAAAAGTCGGTGCCAGGCGGGAATGTATAGGTGTAGCTCGCGGTCCCATTGAACTTAACGACTACTTGCGCCGTGAATTTTGGATTGTCGATGACCGAACCCGCTACCGCGTTGGCTTGCACGGAACGATAAAGCCATTCTTTAATGGCCAGATTCTTTGTGAGCGAATGGTACGAAATCGTTTCGCGCTCGCAGGGCAGAGCGCTATCAAGGATTAGTTTTTCAGAGTCGAAATTGAAATCGACGCTTCCAGTACGGTTTCCCCTCATATCAAGAGTGACACCGTTACCGCCTCCCACAATCCAGTTCGAGAAGCGAGTCGTCGCGGGAGGGGGAACCTTCCGAGTTAAACCGGCACCGGGAACGATGTCCGCTTCCGATTTCGGATTCAGCGTGACCGCGATTTTCCAGTTTCGCGCATTGAACAATTCGTGCGGTACCTCCCGATCAAGCGTACCGAGCGCATCCTGAAGTTCACAGGCGGAATGGAGCATGATCTCCCGCATCGGAAGTGCCCAGTCCGGTGCAATGTCGGGCATGACGGCGCATCCGCCGAGCCCGCATGCAAGCGTAAGCGCTATTCGCTGCAATCGTGCCACTTTCGCCCCTTACCGTTCGTTCGCAATCGCCGCTCGTTTGAAGATTGCTTCCCTCGCTATCGATCGTGTACGGCTGTCGTCTAATTCCTATTGTGCGTTATCCCCTCCGATGCGCTCTTGTCGCAGCGTCACGTATCCGGCCCACCACCCGCGCCAGCGATCGATAGCGGGACCGCTTTCCAAGCGGTACGAAAAGACAGCAGATCCTCCGCCGCTATCAATGTTACAGACAATATCGTTGGCATGATTTGCGCTCTCCGCCTTCGGCGTACACGCGACGACCTTGTAGCCGGGCTCTGCCTGGAAACGAGACTGATAGTTCCGGGAATGCGATGCCAACGCTACTGGATGATCGTCCTTGGTCTCTGAAACTGTATAGCTCCGTTGAAGTGCGGTAGGACCCGGAGGTGCTTTCGATGATCCTGAATCACCGATCGCGATTGAGGTGCTCGCATCGACGACCAGATCCTCCTGAGATGCGCGCCAGCAACGCTTTTCCTGGGGGATTTCGTCTATGTGCTGGTAGAGGGGGCTCGCGACGAGCTCTGATACCGGGATGAAGTAGTTTACGCCGTTCACGTTGCGCGTCTCGCCGCCGATCGTCCACTGGACGATGCCGCCGGATGCGATACCCAATAGGAATCCATGGTCTTCGAATGCCGGCCCCCCGCTATTGCCCGGGTTCATGACAGTGTCAGTCTGCCATCTGACTTCTTTGGGAGGTGAGCCTTGGTTGCTGATCAAACCGCCCGATAAGCTGAGGTCCTGGTTTAGCGGAAAGCCGAGTACCAGCACTGTTGTACCCATCGGGGCTTGGGATGGGTTCAACAAGATAGGCATTGGACAATGCTTACCGCCGGCATCCGAGACAGGCGTACTCAACTGCAGCAACGCCAAGTCCCGCTGCGGATCACGTGCCAGAATAGTAGCGGATTGCGGATTGTTTAGGCGGGATTTGAGGCGGATGAAGATGTCCAGCCGCTTGTAGTTGTTCGCATCCGGAACAACATGATTATTGGTAACGATGAGCGTCTCACCAATTAAAAGGCCGGAGCCCGCACCGACGTCTTGTTTGTCGTTGAAGAGCGTCCCGATCGTCTCCACGTGGGCGACGCGGGCATTGTATTTTCCGGCGACCTTGACCGCAGCCGCGTCAGCCAAGGCGCTGACGGTAAGGCATTGCGCAATCGAGACTCCTAGCCAGGTTTTCCATAAAAGGCTTGGAGCGCCTCGATGTCGAGGTCGCTGAGTTTGCCGTCGCCGTTCCATATCGGGTTACAATAATTCATGATGGATTGTGGATCGTACTTCGTAACGTTGTAGTCGCCAGGCGTTCCTTGGGCGTCCTTGTGGCATTCGGCGGGAGCGTCTGCACGATTTTGCTCATGGGCAAAACCCAAGGCATGCCCGAACTCATGAGCCGCGACGGCGTATACACAGAACTCGCGGGTCGCCTGACAGCTTTTGCTCCATGTCTTGAAGGTAAAGTTGAGGACCATCCCGTCGGGGCGCTGGTCGAGAAACTTGCCGAGTGCCTTGGTGTGGGCGCCCTCATCCGAAATGCGAATATGGATTCCGGGCGTGTCTTGTGCACACTTCCCCCATCCTTCGAATTTAATCCTCGAATAACGCTGCCACGTTTCCTCCACAGCCGATCGCACGATCAAACGGTAAGGCGCGTCGTCTGTGACTGGATTTTCCCAGCAGACCTGGATGTTCAAACGCTCCCACTTTGACGCTTTCAGAACGGTACCGAAGGCCTCTTCCTTGGAGACACCCGCTGGAAGAGCGGCTTGAGCTCTCGCGCTGGACGGCTGAATCACAGCTGCGCCGGACGTGACGAGGGCGAATAACGCGAAAGCCAAACAGTAACTCTTCGAAGGCATCGTAAACGCCCGCGCATCAAACGCATCAATGAACAGATCAAATCAATCATAAGTTGGGACAGATCGCAAGTGCCCGCGAGCGATCACTCTCAATCTCTCATTGAACATCGTTTCTCCTCGTCCCTCCGTAGCCGAAGTTAGATGCCGACCTGCAACGACAAGAACGTAGAGGCAGCTAAGCGATGCACCAAATACCGGTCACCGCCCTCGCGCAACGAGCGCAAGCCGCCCGGAGGTTAGCCGTGCCTCTTCCAGGCAGGCGGCGATGCTACGAGGCCGCATTGAGCTGCTTCGGGTCTCTCGTCCCGGTTCGGACCGCTACGCGCAAAGCCCGACATCGGCCTACGGCTGCCACAAGTCGCAGTTGTCGCAGAAGGTGATGCTCTCGAGATTTCTGAAATCCAGCGTCTCGGCGGGCCCGAGTCTTAGTCCATCGTCAGATGCCACGGCCTCCTGAAAGCCTATGCTGCTGAGCTGGCCGCTCGCCAGCGTGCAATTCGGAAAATCTATCGCCCCCTGATTGGTTGGCCCAATCTTGCGGACGACGCTAACCTCGTCAGGCGTGTCGGTGCGATGAACTTGCGCAAAACTGTTCTGAACGAACGGGACATTGCAAAGCGTGCGCCCGGGAGCCCAGGTAATGCGCCCGAGACGCATCTTTCCGTCACCCATGCGTACAACGTCAAAAGGAGTAGCGAGCGCTGCTGGTATATCGAGCACCCGGGACGATCGTGTTGTTTTCCGAAGGTCGCTGGAGAAGCGGCCGCTCGACAGGATTCGCGCCTTGCGCCTTGCACCGGCCGTGAATTCCTGGAGCAGGTTGGAAGCAAAGGACGCCAGCGGGGCGGAGAACGATGTACCGCTCAGCACGACCGGCTCGAACTTTTGCGATGTGCTGTTCCAGGACAAGGTCGGCACCGCGCAACCTGGCGCGCCGATATCGACAAAGGATTGGCTCTTGTTGGATTTCGCCCAATATCTGTTGTCGGATGACACGGCGCCAACCGTCAGTACATTTCGCTTGGACGTGCCGCCCCACTGCGCCGGGATGATGCCGACCACGTCGGCTCCATCATTGCCGGCGGCGATCACAAACAGAACTTGTTGCTGCTCGTTGAAATAGCCGCTGAAGTCGGGCGCCTCTTCCATCGTCTCGATATTGAATTTGAGGCTGAGGTTGACGGACACGATATCGGCTTGACCCCAGCCGGTTCCGGACAGGCTTCGCGTGACCGCGTTGGCATCGACACCCAACTTGTTGCCGGGAATCCGCTGATAGCCCATTAAGTCGACGATGAAGCCGCCTTGTGTATCGATGTATTGCCAGAGCCAGCCTTCGTCCAGAAGCTGCGTCCCTCCGAGCGCCAGCGCGAGCACGCCGACGCCGTGGCTGGCATTTTCTGAGTTCTCGTTGAAGTATTCCGGTGGACGCGCGACCGTCCACAAGAAGCGCTCCCTCAGTGGATCGTCATCGCGCGGACTAGGATGGAAGAAATTTTGGCTGAACGGGGCGGTGCCGACCTTCCCGCGCGGGAATCCGGTGTCGAGGATCAGCAGCCTGCCCGTAAGCGGCATTTTACCGATGCGTTTGCGCGCTTCTAGGACGGTCTTGAGTTCGTCGAGATCGATCGGCCATTTCTTGGCCGCGCCGGGCGTGCAGTCGCCGGCGCCGCCACTGAGCGGTTCGGCAAAGTACGGCGTGAACTTCGACAATTGGCCGACCGCCGAGCCCGTCGGCGGCAAAGCAGCGAAGATTTCCTTCGCGGCCGCCTTGACATCGGTACCCTCCTTGAGGGTGAGCTGATATCCGCCAGGCGCGAAATCCGACGTAACAACGCTGGAGCCGGTAGGCAGTCTGCTGAAGTCAGTCGTCTGATTGGACGCCCGAATATCTTGCGCTCGCGCAATGCGCTCGAAGGCGGTCGAATTCAGGATCAGGTTGCTGTCGAGCGACGTTGCGTCGGTGGCGAGCGACCCTTTCAGCAGCTTCTTGTATTGTTCGCTCGCACCAGGATCGAGAATGCGCCCGCTGTCGAATCCCGCGACGATGGCGGGGCCCTGCTGGACCAATTTCTTTGGAATCGTCTTGTTGAGATGTTCATAGCCTATCAGTTGCCCGCCCCAATTAGTGCTGGAGACATCCTCGAGCGCCGCGGTCGTACTCGCGCTTGCGATCCATTTGGTGCTCTTGGGGAGCGCGGCAGCAGACGGCTCGGTCTTGCGCATCGCATCCTGCAACGTACGCGCCGTGGTCGGGGTCAGCTTGCCCCATTCGATGCGCGTGTTCGATGCCTTGGCCGTCGCAAGCTGCTCATCTGCATAGAGGCAGGCCGGAAAGACCAGCGTTGCGTCCTTGGTAAGAATCGTCTTCCCAGATCGAATATCCTCATTGCCGGCGTTGGCCGATAGAAAGACCGGAAGATAGTAGCGGCGCGCATTGGCGGTACCGCAGATCTCCGCGATCAGCTTCAAGATGTCCGAGTTGGCCTTGGCCGGGATCATCCGTTCTTTTCCGAGCTTGGCGGCCGCTACCACCAGCTCGGGAGTGAGTTTTTTCGTTTTAATGAGAAGGTCCTTGCTGGTGTCCTGGCCAAGAGCCGATGGCGAACAGAGTCCAAGCAAGGAAATAATGCAGCAGGAGACGAGCAGCTTACGAGCGCGCATCGTGGCCCTCAAGGCGAGAATCGATCGTGACAAAACCGCGCGTCCTGGTGAACGCCGCATATGCGTGCCTTCCTGTCGTCTGCCCAGTCGCGGATGAAGTCCGCCATCACCCCGGTAAGTCCTGTTATCGCGGAGACGCGGTTAACAGCGATATAGCCCGAATTGATGCCGACGATCGACCGTGGATTTACCGGCTTGTCGTCGACCGCCAGCATGTAGGCGGAGCCGCCGCTGTCACCCGGACAAATCACGACGCCGCCCCGGGTTCGAACATGGCCGGTCGGCAACGTGGCCAACTGGTATACCCTCGCGCTGCCGCCATAAAGCTCGCCGTCGCCGGCGAGTGTATTCACATTGCGACAGCCAAACCCGAGCAGATACAGGTTGCTGTCGATGCGTACGCGCGTCGACCGCAGATCGAGATTTTCAAATCCTATGGTGCTGGGGAAATCCTTCGAACTGTAGCACAAGGCAATATCGGCCTCGAGTGTCTCGCGGACGAAAAGCGGATGCGTGGTGCAGTCGATCGGAAATATATCGGCGCCCAAATCCACTTTTGCCTGGGTCGCACCAGCGACGCAATGTGCCGCCGTAATCACCGCGCGTTCGCCAACGATGGTGCTGGTGCAGGCGAAATTATCCGACAGAAAATATTTGAGCGTTGCCGGCCACGTCGCTACGTCCTGCCTAGTGCCGCCGTCGATCTGGGGGGCGCCTGCGCCGGCAGGCGTAGCTTTCTTCATGACGATTTCGGCCGCGTAACCGGACGAAATGCTGCCAAGCGCGAGTAGCAGCGCGGCAGCGCCCAGCGACCGTGTCACGCGCTGGCGACGGGATTCATCAGACATTGCGAAGCTCCAGCCCTATTGCTTCGGCTGGGCGCGGAATAGCGACCAAACGAAATCCAGTTGAGTATATCGGAGGATCGACTTGCCGCTGGCGTCCTTGGTAACGAACCAGTTCGAATCCGGCGGTCCGTTAGCGCTCTCGCCATTCGGCATAAAGACCTGTAGCCGATCGTTGCCGCTCGCGCCGATGGTCGCGCGTGCATGGCAAGTGATGCACGACGAGCTCTTCTGGAACCCTCCTTCGGGTTGCGAGTTCGCGAGCAGCGTAATGTTTCCACGCGAGTCAACGAAATCTGTTTGCGTGCCCCTCAGCCGAAAGAACGCCCATTTGGTTCCCTGTAAACCGATTCCGCTGGGCGCCAAGTTGCAATTATGCGGAGCGGTCGGACATGCAAAGCTGTCGCGCGATTCGAGCATCCATGGTTCATTTCCCGGGCGCGTTGGGTTATCGACATGCTCGAAGGTTGCCCAGAACCAATTCGGCAGATCCTTCGTGGTGATATGGAGCGCGGTTAGACCGAAAATGATGGTCGTGTTGCCCTGGCGAAGCGTCGTCCAGTGGTACCGGAGCTTGTCCGCTTCGCTAATCACACGCCATTGCGCCTTGATCTCCTTTGCCGGAAGCGGGAACGAGATCGTCAATTCACCGGCCTTGGCGAGCGCGTTCTGGCCGTCGCGATTGTAAAGCGTCTTGCTGCGGACGAATTCGTAGGCCTCCTTATTGAGGCGGGTTTCGTTGATTTGGTTTATTGCCGCGACGGGATCAAACGCCGGCTGAAAAATTCCAAGTTGATTGTCGCGGGCGATTTGTTGGAGCGGCCTGGGATCAACGTCGGTAGCGTTCCGCGAGGCGACCACAGCCGGCTGGTCCAGCCAATCGCCGGGATCCTTTCCATCCGATCGAAAAACCTCACCGCGCGCGTTCTTCCAAGTTTCCCAGACAACCGGTCCGTCCGCACCAAATTTTGCGGTAGGACTTGCCGCGCGCTTTGTCACATCTGCTGGCCAATTGAGCGCTACAAACAATTTCCACGCATACTCGTCAGGACGATTAATCGCGGCCGCCGTGTCCTGCGGAATATCATAGGGCTCGCTTTGGGCAGGTGTCCCTAACACTAAGCAAACCGCGGTCAGAACCATGAAACGTCTAAGGGCCGGACTATTTAAAAATGCGGAAATGAAGAACGGAACCAGGCGATACATCGCAGCCTCCGATCAATAAAATATGCCTATATCATGGGTTGTGCGACCGAGGGATGTCAAGACATCAATTTCAATCGAGGATGGCGGTGCCCGGGTCCCTTTGACGCCCTTGGGTTCGGCCGCTCGTTCCTCGGTTGACTTCGGCAAGTCGAGCTCGGAGACGCCGTCGCTCGGTCCGGGGCAGAAGCGGCGGCGCAGGCAGCGGGACCTGTCCCTACCGTGCGATCAGCCGTTGAGGCCTACATCAAGGAGCGCGACGCTCGTAAACGGCGGCGAACAGGTCGCGACATGCGGTCCGATGCCGCCAACAAACTCCGGCGCTACGTACTCGGCCAAGACAACCGCTGCACTCAGCGAGCGATCGAGGCTACACCTCTCGCGGCGGTGCATCTGCAGGAGGTGAAGGAAGATGATCTGATAATGTGGCGTTAGGGCTTACCGAAGGAACTCAAGGTCACGACAAAACAGCGGCTTATGAACGACCTGCGGCCCCGGCTTTCCGCGAATCGAAAGAAGTTAAATCCCACGTTCCTCACCGACGTGAAAGCCGGCTTCACAGCCGAGCGGATTGAGGACGATGATGAGACGACGGTTAGCTCGAGACAACCAGATCCTCACAGATCAGCAGATCGCTGAACTACTTCAAAAGCGTTGGAAGTTGACAGGGAGCAGAGATACGACGGCGATCTCTATCACATCGTCGTTGTCTGGCCGCGACCGGCGCGCGCTATGCCCAGTTCAGGCGTATGCGCGTGGGCGACCTACAGGTCTCTGAGCGGCGTCTCATGGTGCCAGGGTCGTACAAGGGCCGCGGCGGCAATGGCGGCTCAGGACGTGGGGCACAGCGATGACGCCGCTCACCCACTGTCCTTGGCTATCACACCGGCTTCGCCAAGTAGCGCGAAGAGTGATCGCACCATTATCAAGCGTCGACGTCCGACCGTTGTAGCGATGAGTTGGCCGGTTGCTATCAGCTCGTAAAGTTTAGTGCGCCCCAAGCCGGTTGCTTCGCACGCTTCGTCGATCGTACAGCTCAGACGCTCGGCAAACGGAATCGTCTTTGCCTCTCGACCATTCGCAGTCGACGGAACATTATTCGCCGATCTTCGTCTACCGTTCACCAATTGGCCATCCGCCATAAACCCTCCTCGTCGCAAACAAGACGCTGCATTACGACGTGTTGTGAGACAACATCGAACTATACAATGCGCAACAACGAAGAGACTGCAACAGACCCGTGAAGCACGCGAATGAGTGGCGGCTTTTCAAGCCAGCACTCGCACATGTAATCAAGCTCAGGGAAATTTGGACGAATGTGATGAAACAGTACAACAAGACGTGAAGCAGTCAGATTGAGGGATGGGTATCGTGAAGCAACGCCGATGGTGCTACGATGCAATAGAGGTGATGGGCGAGAACGTATGCTTGGCCGACGCGTATCGTCACGACTAAATGAGGCGACCTTTGCCACCCTCATTTCAACGCGGTACTACCGTCCTGGCCACAGGAGGCGGTTCCAGTTCGATTACATCGCAACGCTGCTTATGCGGATTTCACCGTCACAACTGGTTCAACAATCGCCCTAGGAGGAGTAGCCGAAGCGTCGCCGACCGGAGCAACAGTTGGAGCGTCATCCACAAACTTAACGCCAGCTTTTTTCCGCGTCGCTGCTCGCTGCAAACGCCGAATGTTCTGAAGCGTAGCCTTCGCTTCTTCGCCCTCAATTAAGTCGCGCTTGATCACCTCGTCCTGAAGCAGCGATTTGAGGTATTCGACCTCAACCTTGACGCCAGCACTCATCCGACGAATCTCACGGCGCAGGACTTCCAAGACAAAATCGGTCTGCAAAACCGCAGCTACCGTAAACTTATTGGTCACCTGTTTATGGAGCAGGAACTCCGCCATGGTGTTTTTTGAGAAGCCTTCCCGGCTCAAGTTTCCGAAGCATTCAAGAACTTCAGGGCCTTTCGCACTTGCCTCGATAGCATCCAGATCGAAGACCAAGATCTTCTCGATAGGCTGGCCGAAGTGGACCTTATAGATGCGCCAGTTGACACCGTTCGTCAGCACGACCCACTCAATGCCTTCGTTCGCAGCGTAGTCGATTGCTTGCTTAACGTGTGCATCCTTGAGTTCGATCCCAATCGCTTTGACCTCAATCAAGAAACGAATTTCGTCATCAACACGAACCGCAAGATCAACAAAGGTGCCACGAATGGCGAGCTGACCCGTAACATGAATGTATTTATCATACCCGCAGATGTCGGAAAGCATGTCGTTAACGACGGTGACCGTGTCCGCTTCGCTCACATCGCGCTTTTGCAGGCCAGTAAGGATGCCCTGATATTTCTTCAACTGAACCGCAATTCGAGCCGCTACTTTGGACGATAACTTTGCCATATGTCTATTCCCCCAGTTATCCTTGGAACATTATGCAACTTCTGGAGGAACACAATTGCTTTCGTCGGGATGAGGCCCTGATCATCGTTTTGGGATGAATCGCCCGTAAAGGAGAGTGAATTAGTTTTCTGTTTATGATGCTGCCATCACGAAGCGGTATGCTCGATGCCCCGGCAGAACACAGCCCCTACCGCGCCTATGCCAATGCTAATTTTGCCTTAACTCCTCAGACTGCATATTCGCCCGTATTCACTCCAAAATCGGGCATCTGCAATGTCCATTGGCTACCCAATAACGTCTGGCAGCTCCCGTTACTTTTGGGTGGTGGTGAGCATCTGCGTTTTCATTGGGTATGCTGCCGTTCAAGTCGCGACCAGGATTGCTGACGAACGCGCGACGGGGAATATCATCGGGAAAAACATCTCGACGAAGATGACGGCAGTTAGGAGAGTGAGGGCTAGAGAGCGCAAGAATGCGCGCCAGCCAAAGAGCGGCCGGGTGTAAACGCGGTCGAACACCTCGACCACGGCTGAAGCTACCTCAGAGCGGTCGTACCGTCTTGTAAACCAGTCGGAGAACGCCTTCTTTGCTGGACCGGACGCTCGCATGTCCAGGCGATGGAAGAGGTAATACGTGCCCGCCGCGTACAGAAACGGCAGGCCGACGCCCAGCGCCTTCATGACTTCATTCAGACCCGGCATTCCCAGCTCCCCGAGCACTTTTATCATTAAGCAGCGCGACGGTGCTACTATTAGCGGGTGAATCCTATCGTCCTATCGAGTGAACGGCGGCGCATCTATCGGCGCAACAGTCCTCTTCCAGTTTATCAACCTCACCAAGGCCACAGTGGAGCAGACGCCGTGGATGAGTGCTGTGGCACTGACGCGACAAAATCACAGATCGGGGTCGTTGTTAGAAGGGAGTAAAATTGGGCCGGGAGTGAAATATAACGCGTTGTTGCTTCTTTATCTCTTCTGGCTGCCAGCATCCCGTAGGCAGATCGGTTCGAGACGGCTCGGAAGATGAGGCACGATCTTCGACGGGTTCAACAGGATTACCCCACGCCTCCTCCAACGAATAGCGTAGTTCATCAGACAAACACTCGACACTGTTGCGAAGCCGCGCGTGTCGTCTTTCTCTGTCTTCAGGCGTTGCTGATTCCAGGGCGTTCACCTCCGCGATTACTTCGCGCATTGCTAAACGGACGACGGGGTTTCCTGACATTTCCATTGCACCCCAACGCAAGGCGTATATTTTTTGCTTTGCAGCTTTCCACTCCTTTGACCCCACTTTGACTGCAGTCAGATCGCCAGCGGTCCGTGCGGTTTCCAAGAACAGCTCCATCTTCTTAGTTAGAAAAGGACGCTGCGCTTCTATCTTCTGGGTCTTTTCATACTCGACCAACTTAACCCTATGATCGTTAACGTACGTCCAAGTGGTAAAGAGTCCTCCTAGGATCACCGCTATAATTGGCACCCACGCCTGAACAAACGTGAGAACTGGAGACTTCGTTTCGACTGGCTTGGGCCGCTTGCGCCTGAAACGAATTGACCTCATATTCGCCTCCATCAATCCTAGCGAGCATATTGGGATGGGGTACAATTTGGCAACGGACCGCCGGGGTTGCTGGCAGGCGGTTGCCCGCAACGCGGTCGTTAGGCGCGCCCAAAGATCAACACGTACTAGTTCGGCAGGATGCTGCGGTGCTTACAGACGTCTTCTCCAATCGTTATCTGAACGTACCTATCTGGACTACATTTGGTGAGCCGGAGCGCCGGCTACTCGTCCAAACGTTCCGTATTTTAAAGGAGCAGCTGTTCTCGTATTACGATAGCAGCGGAAACGAGACGCTTCCAATGAAGGCAGTTTGGACGGACTTGCATCCGCGTATCTCAATGGAGCTCGGACTCCCCTCTCTCTCCCCGCTTGTTTATGGGTACTACTCGCCCACAAAACAGTGGATTAGCGGCACGTACACCATCGTTAAGGTTTGCGAAACTTGGATGTTACGTGACCGCACCTCGAGCGAGTCTGCGGATACCTACGTCAAGGAGAGACTGAGTCTCATCGAGCTGGGCTTCAGAACACGGGACGAGCAACTCGCAACCGTCAACCAACACCTACCTACAGCGATCGAAAATGCACGCTTGCGAGCGTCGCGTAAAATACCTGGCACTCTTCAGTTGCCTGGGGATCCGGCTGCGGGTGTCCGAGAGTCTAACAAGAAGCTGAACGATACATTCCGACAGCTCGTCGACGAGTTGAACACTCGCTTTCGACAAGCCGGCTGCAGCTTGCACTACCATAACGGCTTCATCCAGCGTTCGGAGGATAGCCTCGTCCTAAGTACAGTAGAGCAGCCGTTTTGGAACATCGTCGCTGCGCCGAAATGGAAGAACGTCGATATTGATATGAAGGAGGCAGTGGATCGACGCGACGAGGGTACACGAGACCCTGCATTTTATGCAGCTCGTGCTCTTGAGAGTACTATCAAGATTATTTCGGACGAGAAGGGTTGGACTCATGGGGGAGAGCGAGGAGCCCACAACTACATAGATAATCTTTTGTCCAGCAAGGCCAAGTTCATCGAGCTTTGGGAAGCTGAGAGCTTGAAGATATTCTTTTCCAAAATTCGTAACCCAATGGGACATGGTGCCGGTAGCAGCGAAATGATTACTCTTAGTACCTATCAAGAGAGTTGGGCCATCGAATTCTGCATGAGTTGGATCAAAGGACTTGCACTTCGGATGTGATACCTTGGGGGGCGAGCATTGCTCGGCGGACTGTTAGCGGACCTCATTATTATTCTTTCTGTCGTCGTCGCAGGTCTCACGCTGCTGGACTTCTATTTGAGTCCAAAGCAAAAGGCGTGGTTCAACGATAAGGCCGTTGCTGCGTGGGTCCGCTTGGACGAACTCAAAAGCTTTTCACTCGTTGAATGGTGGCGTGACGGCGGTAAGTGGCAGTGGACAATCCTAGCGCTAAGCTGGGCGTTCTTCCTGTACGCTGCCTCAATACCACATCCGAGTGGGACGGAACCGATTCCTGGGCCGCCTTGGGTTGGATACCTTGCTGCGATCATGACTGCGTCCATGCTTGGACGATGGACGATCAAGTATATTCTGCCAGTCGTTGCGACGTCGCCAAGAAGCATTTTCTTTTGGCTACTTCCTTTTCTGGTCTGCGGCGTCACGGCATTTGGTCTTTATGGCTTAAATAGATATCCTCCCGTGCCGGGTCAATTCAACTTCAGCTCCGGACTATTTGGAATCACCGCCTTTTTTGGGTCTATGATTACCCTTGCTTGGATGGTGGCCGTATTACCGTTAGTCCTTGTCTATCTCGCTTCAGCTACCTTAGCGCTGATCGAATTTACTGTCCGAAGGATCGCCGAATACCCCCGCGGCCCGATCCTAGCCCTCAGCGTCTTTGTTGGAGGCGTCGTTGCTATCTTCAGGGCGCTCGTTTGAGCTGACACGGTTAGCGGGCGCGGAACGCGTCGATGCCGAAGGGCTCCCATCCCCTTTGACACGACCTCAACGCTCCTCATCAGGATCCACCCACTCATACGGCGTAATCTCCCGCTGAGGGTTCGAGTCCCTCCGGGCCCACTAATGTAACCTTTATTGAAGGTTGTTCACAACATTTTTGCAATCCCCGTTTGTGACCAGCTCCCATCAAGAATAGTCTGCACGCGTAGGTGCATGATGTTGATCGAACATATCTGCAAACTGCGGAAAGCGGCCATTCTGGCCGAGCTGTCGGCTAAACAGCCAAGTATCGGCTTTAAGCGGTACAACCTGATCTACGGGTTCAACGGCTCAGGGAAGAGCACGTTGTCGCGTTGCTTTGCGGCTATGCAAGGCGATCAGGAAACAGGCCGCCTCCCGACCGGCTGGGAATTCGAGGTCTTGACCAGCGACGGTGCAACGGTGCGTATCGGTGCCGGCAATGCCTTGAGCCGCCAAGTTGCCGTCTTCAACGACAATTTCATTAACGAGAATCTGCAGTGGTCGTCAGGTAAAGCAAGGCCCGTCTTCTACATCGGCAAAGAGCAGGCCGAAGTCGCGGCCGAGCTCAAGAAAACCGAAGCGGCGATTCCTGCCGCCGCAGAGCGAAAAGTTGCCGCCGAGCGCATGATGCGCTCTGAGGAACAGGCTCTGACGACCTTCAAACGTGAGCAGGCCCGCCTCATCTCGCGCGATATCCGACTGGCTAATCGAAAGTACGAAGCGCCGCAATTGACGGCCGACTTTGCGACCCTCGATCTGGGGACCGGCGCGACCCTTGATGAAAAAGCGTTATCTGCGCACAAGGAGCTGTGCCGTCTTGAAGAGGCCATGGCGCAGTTAAGCAAGCCGGCGTTCGACAGCAAAGAGGCTAAGCAGACGCTCGACACCATCGTCGGCCTTCTTCAACAGACGCCAGCTCTTACGGTGATTGCCGAACTGCAGAAGCATCCGGAGATGCTGTTGTGGGTGAAGGAGGGCAGCAAATATCACGCCGATCACGGACTCGCGGACTGCCTTCTCTGTGGCGGCTCTCTTTCCGACGCCCGAAAGGAGATGCTGGCGCAGTCCTTGGACGAAGGGTTCGACACGCTGATTGATCAATTAAGTGAGGCCCGAAGCACCCTCGCGCTGCAGAAAGATCAGTATCTCAAACTCCCCCTGTCGTTGGCCGCCTCGAAAGACGTCACGGCGGATTGGCGAGAGCGTTACAACGAAGCCTCGGCCCGGGTGAACGAAACGGTGAGAGACGCGGTTGTCAACGTTTTCGAACCGGCGCTTGCGGCTATCGACGCCAAGCTCGCACGACCAACCACCAGGCTGCCGGCATCCGCATTGGGTTGGATCGACGCCGTGGCCGAGTCCCTGGCTTTGGTTCAATCCTGGGCACAAGTGATCGACATCACTGCTCAACGGCATAACGAATCATGTGATAAATTCGCCGATCGCCAGGAAGCAGCTCGCATTGCGCTGAGACGCCACTACCTTGCTGAAAAGCAAGGTGGGTACAAAGCGGCAGGTGACGCCATCGACATTGCGAATAAGGCCGTTGATGACGCTACTAGTGAGCTCACCGGCCTAAATGCAACGGCGACCGACCTACGCACGCGCATGAAGGAGCACGGGCAAGCTGCAGCCAAAATCAATCGGCTGATAGAGGCATACCTGGGACATAATGAGCTGTCGATCGTCAGCGTCGAAAACGGCTACGAGATACATCGCCGTGGCAAGCCGATTGCAGGCAGCCCCAGCGAAGGCGAGAAGACGGCGATCGCGCTTTGCTATTTCCTTTCCACCCTTGAAGCCGAAGGCCGCACGATCAAAGATCGCATTGTCGTTGTCGACGATCCGATCTCAAGCCTCGACAGCAAGGCGCTGAATTACGCCTGTTCGCTCTTGCTGAGCCGGCTTGGTGACGCGGCACAGGTCTTCGTGCTGACGCACAATCAGAATTGCATGAACGAGTTTAAGAAGGCGTGGAGCAAGTTTCACAGGCCGCGCAATCCAGCGACCCAGCCAACCGCGTCCCTGCTGTTTCTCGACGTGAAAGTGCCCAAGGGCGGGATCCGCTCGTCGACGCTCGTTGAGATGTCGCGGCTGTTGCGCGAGTACGACTCGGAGTATCACTACCTCGTCGATCATGTCCTGTCGTTCGACGCCAGCGACGACCGTGATTACGAATATGCCTATATGATGCCGAACGTTCTCCGGCGCGTGCTAGACGTCTTCTTGGCGTTTCGATGCCCAGGCAGTGCGGGATTTGCGTCTAAAATGGAGCAGTTGCGCCGAGAACATAGCGCCCTCGATGCGGACCGGGTTGCCGCGCTAGAGCGCCTTGCGCAACTCGAATCCCATTCGGATAATATTGACGACCTGATCGGCTTCTCGGCCATGACTCTCGAAGAGAGCAAGGCTGCCGCAGCTGCCTTGGTGGCGCTTATGGAGATCGTCGATCCCAACCATCTCGAGGGACTTCGCCGCCTCTGCCGTAAAACCGGTTAGTGACCTTTTTCGACGACCCATTGATAAACGCGCGGGGCTTTGGAGATTCGCGACAACTTTAACGGCGATACATACAGGACCGTCTACACAACTTGCATGGAAGGCGCGGCGCGAGAAACCCTTTAGTTCTCGCTTCGCTCGATCCGTGTGCTTGGCTTGATAAAGTAATCCGCCGAAAACGCAATATTGCCGCAGACAAGTACCCGCCATTCAACTGAAAGCCGATCGGTAAGCTTTGTCGTACGAACAAAGTTAGGCGAGCCATGCAATACTATAAGAAGAACCCGAGAGTGGCTTTGCTCGCCTCAGATGAACACTTAGGAATCAATCGCCGGGGAAGCCGGCGAAAGCGACCTCAGCTGCTGCGCTTCTGTCGAGACGACAGCGGTTCCAGCAGCTCCAAATGACTGACTCCTAAGGCCTTTGCAATTTCGTACAAAGTGACGACAGTCGGATTGCGGCGCCCAGACTCTAGCCCACTTAGATATTGTTGGCTGAACCCAGATATGTTGCTGAACTGCTCCTGAGTTAGCTTCTTCTCAAGTCTGATCCTCTTGACGTTTTGGCCGACCAGCCTGCGCATATCCATGCGCGGAAACAAAATCGATTACACACTTTAAGTTTATCAACTATAGTATGTAAAGCTGACCGCGGATGACCGATGGCAGGCCATCTCAGTTTCTCGCCCGTTCGACGAAAGCCATAGACGAGATGACCAATAGGATTGAAGCTTTCTTCACAATTGGAAGCAGCGGACCGCTTGGCCCGGTTACCTACCGGGCAGGCTATCGCTGCAGTGAAACGGGAAATGTCGTTTGCGCGCTGGAACTTCCTGCCTCAATCGTCGAAAGCGCAATTTTTAGAGATGCGGAGCTAGCGGTGGCCATAGCGTCGGACGGACACATTCAATTTAGCCTCAGAGATGGCCTGCCATCGGTCACCGAACCGATTGACCGAGTCATCGCTCAGACCGTTTCGGTCGACAGCCTACACCTTGAGGAAATCACTTCTGCCGATTTGAATTCTCTTTTGCAACGGCTCTGTCGTTCAGTGGCTCTTGTAAGGGAAGCCATGATGCATCTGTCCGGCAAACATGCCCAAGGTCCAACGTAAGCTCTTGGGCCGAGCGGGTTAGAGTGCTTAGCGACATTGTAACGACACCGCACGTGCCGCTAGCTCCAACTCTTGGATGTGCAGACAGTGACTTAGCCGCACTCAGGCGCCATTGCTTTTATCTTGCCTTCCTAATCGGGCGGACAAAGTCAACTCCCTCCTGCAGATTTTCTCGACTCCTCGCAGAACAAGCATCGCTGCTTCCCTCCATCTACACGCACAAGTCTCGCCACAGCCGCGCTTGCGACGGGCATTCACCAGGCGGGGTCCATGCGTTCCTTCGCGTTCAGCACCAGGGCCGTCGCATGCTCTGTACGCATACGATGAAGACCGCCTGATTGACGCATGCGCGCGGGCACGGCGAGTTCTATGATGGCGATGCGTGAAGGTCAGGCGGCTCGCTGATCGGTGGGGTTGTCGGCTTGGCGCAGGAGCTTCCATTCCCATGGCAGCAGCTCGTGCAGACGGGATACGGGAAGATCGGCGATGCGGGCGAGGACGTCGGCGAGCCAGGCTTTGGGATCGACGTCGTTCAGGCGACAGGTCGTGATCATCGTCAGCATGATGGCGGCGCGGTCAGCGCCACGCAGACTGCCGGCGAAGGTCCAGTTGCGCCTTCCCAAGGCGATGCCGCGCAACGCTCTTTCGGCGGCGTTGTTGCTGAGGCAGATCCTGCCATCGTCGAGGAAGCGGGCGAAGTCGTCCCAGCGCCTGAGCATGTAGTTCATGGGCTTCAGGACCTCGGCGGAGCGCGATAGGGTTTCTCGCTCGCGGAGCAGCCAGGCGTGCATGTCGTCGAGCAGCGGCTTGCTCTGCTCTTGGCGAACGGCACGCCGTTCGTCGGCACTGCGGCCATTGATGGCGCGCTCGATCTCGAACAGGGCGTCCAGACGCCTGACCGCCTCCAGCGCGATCGGGGAGACCGGTTTGCCTTTTTGTCCGTCCCGGGCGGTTTTCTCGATATCGGCCAGTTCGAAGAAGCCCCGCCGCGCATGGGCGAAGCAAAATGCCGGCGTGATTGGCATCGCTTTCTTCTGCGGGTCGAACAGCGGCTCGAAGCCATTGTAGCAGTCGGCTTGCAGGATGCCGGTGAAGGCGGCCAGATGCTTCTGCGGATGCTCACCTCGTCGGTCGCTCGAGGCGTAATAGACCGCCGCTGGCGGCGCAGGCCCACCGTAGGGCCGGTCATCCCGCACATAGGTCCAGATTCGTCCGGTCGTGCACTTGCTCTTGGCCAGGATACGGATGGTGGTGTCGTCGCCATGCAGGCGCTCCGCCGCGAGCACATGCCGCTCGATCAGTTGGAACAGCGGCATGACGGCGAAGGTTCCGTGGCCAACCTGGTCGGCCAGCGTCGATAGCGGCAAGTCGATCCTCTCGGCCTTGAAGCGCACGCTCTGGCGATTGAGCGGGATATGCATGCCGAACTTGTCGAACAGGATCGTCGCCAGCAATTGCGGACCAATGAAGCCGCGCGGCGTGGCATGGAACGGTGCGGGCGACTGGCTGATCTTTTCGCAATCGCGGCAGGTGAACTTTTCTCGAACCGTCTCGATCAGCTTGAACCGACGCGGAATCTCCTCCAACGTCTCGGTCACATCCTCGCCCAGCTTCGCCAAGCGCGCCCCACCGCAGCAGGCGCAGGTCGTTGGCGCCTTAATGACGACCCGCTCGCGTTCGATGTCGTCCGGCCACGGCTTGCGCACCGGCCGCTTGCGCGTGAAGGCCCGAACGTTCTGTACCTTTGCAGCCGCGGCACGCGCGGCGAGTTCATCCTCACTCGCCGTGGTGATCAGCTCTTCGAGCTCCAATTCCAACTGCTCGATCAGCCGCGCCGTGCGCTCGGAGCGCGGCCCGTACAGTTCGCGTTTGAGCTTCTCGATCCGCAGCTCGAGATGCGCGATCAGCGCCTCGTTGTCCGACAGCTCCGCCTGCGCACTGGCAGCCACCGCCTCGGCTCGCAGCCGCGCCTCACGCTCGGCCTGCAGCGCCGCCAGGGCACTCGCAAGGTCCGATGGAAGATCGTCCGGCTTCGATATCATGAAGCCATTGAATCAGATCAAGCAGCAGATTCAAACCGTAAAAGCGGCTATCCGGCCCGCGTCGGCCGATGGGTTTCTTGAGGGTTACGCCAATCGATCCCGGACAGCAGATAGCTCAACTGCGCCGGCGAGATCGTTACCGATTCACCGGCAACCGATGGCCAGATGAACTTTCCTCTCTCCAGTCTTTTTGTGAACAAGCAGGCTCCCTGGCCATCGTGCCAGATCACCTTCACAAGATCGCTTCGGCGACCGCGGAACACGAACAGATGACCGCTGAGCGGGTCCTTGCGAAGAACCTCCTGCACCTGGAGTGCCAGCGATGGAAAGCCTCGGCGCATGTCCGTGTAGCCTGTCGCCAGCCACACTCGCGCGCCCGTCGGAACCGGGATCATCGGCGTACCAAAGCATCGAGAACGCGACGTAGCGCGTCTCCATCGACGTCGCCATCGACCCGGATGCAGTGCCCGCTACCAAGATCAATCTCGATGATGCCCTGGCTCTTCCGTGGACGAGCCGCCGTCGTCGTCAATGGCGCTTTGGCCACCTCCCGCGGCGGTGCAGACGGCCCAATCTCGACCGGCACGAACGGCGCTGTACTCGCTTCACCATGCTTGCAAAGCGCTTTGCGCCACCTGAACAGCTGGCTCACATGTAGGCCTGCCACGCGGGCCACCTCGGAAACACTGGCTCCGGGCTCGAGCGATGCTGCAACCAGCCGTTCCTTCTCATCCAGCGACCACCGGCGCCGCCGCGCGACCGATGTGATCACCTCCGCCCGCGAAATCGTCATAGTGCTTCTCCTAGGATTACTCCTAGGACCTGCAGCCCTCGCGTCCCTCAAACAAGACGGCCTCTGGCGGAGGGATACCATGCTCTTCATCAGGTTGGTAAACAGGGCTGTCCAAGCACTTTAGCGCTCTCATCCCCGAGGGGCGGCAGCAGGCAAGAGATAGCGGACATTCCCCGTTTCGCGGCCCCGCCAGGGGACGCTCACCGCGCGCGCGGATCTCTAATTCCCTTCCCTCCTCAGCTGCTAGGATAAACCCAGCCCTTCCCTGCTCGTATTCTCAGTCGCTACTGCGCCGGCTTCAGGCGCAGCCGTTGCGTGACCTTAGCACCAAACCCGACGTGGAAGTCGGTCTCGCTGACCCACATCCGGTGGAGAATGCCGGCGAGCTTCCGCGCCACCGCGGCAATCGCGCACAGCATGCTCGACCGTTTGGCAATTCGCAGGCCCCAAGCCCGCAAGGCGGACCATTTTCTGACCCGGAGCAGCAGACTCGCAGCTGCCTCACAGAGCGCCTCCCGCACGGAGATGTCACCCTGTTTACTGATATGACCTTCGAAGTCTATCGATGTACCGGACTGGTGGCGCCTCGGCGTCAGGCCAAAATGGGCGCCCACCGTACGTGATCGGGCAAAGCGATGGGGGTCATCGACGCCAACCTTGAATGACAAGGCCACCACTGGACCGACAGCAGGAACCGTCATCAGACGCCGGCAAACAGGATCATGCTGGACTACCTGCAGCAGCACGCGATGCAGCCGATCATAACCCTCGAGGATGGCGCGGCGCACGTCGAGCATGACCTGGATGGACATCACAAAAATCGGATCGCTGTGCTCGATCAGCTGACGGATGCGGTCCTCAAAGGCCCCTCGTGCGACGGCGCCGACGAGCAAACCATAGGCCCGCAGAGCGCCTCGAACATGGTTCTCGAGGTCAACCAATTTGCGCTTGAGCAGCTTCCGGTTGGTCAACAGCGTGCGCATTCTTTGCATGTCGATATTCTTGACATGCACGGCGCGGTACCAGCCCAACCGCATCATCTGCGCGATGCCGCGCGCATCGTTGCGGTCGGTCTTGTTGCGCATCGTCGACAGCGAGACGCGCATGTGGCGTGCCTCCACGACAACGATCGGCATCCCGGTCGGCTGCAACTCACGATACAGCCAGATGCCCAGCGATGACGCCTCGACCCCTACTCTATCGAGGCGATCCGCGTAGCCCTCAACAGCGGAGCGGATCGCCGCTGGCTCCGTGCTGACCTTGACTTCGCGGACTGTGAGACCTTCGCCATCGACGATGCAAACGCTGGTTTCTTCAAGGCCGACGTCCAATCCAACGTACAGTTTCATCGGAGCTCTCCCTTTTGGCAACGACCTTCCAAGTCGTTGCACCAGGCTCCGGATTCGGCCACCACCTTCCTATCCCCGTGCACCGATATCTCGAAGCCCGATTTGAAGAGCCGTAGTAATCGGGCGCTTATCCACTTGCTTCTTTGCCATAAAACTCTCCCTCGGCTGTATCAATCAGGCACATCGAATGACGCCAGGTGATCTGCAATGACGGGGCGCGCGTTGAAGCAGATGTAGAGCATTCTACACCAACTCCAGGCTTAGTTGGGATTCTGATTGCGCTAGAAGACGACACCTGGTGGTCCATGCAGTAGTTCGTGCTCAGCCCCGCGTGCCGCGCGGGCGCACATGTCGATGTCGGGATCACGGGGCAACACCGGCATTCCCGCGCGCTCTCAACCTCCAGGGAGGTGTCGGCGCCGGCAAGATATCGTGCTCTCCGCATCCGCTTCGATCCACCAGACGTCTGTCCGCCATGCGGCGGAACCCAAAACCATTTTCTGCCGTCAACCCGTCAGCGAGACGGCGCTCGCCAGAGCCTCAACAAGCGGCGGCGAGCGCCGTCGTCCCGCTTGCTCCGTTGCCACTATCCCCGGCTGCTGAAGAAAACCGGAATTCGCTGCCGTCCAGCCACATCCGGTGCATGATCACGGCGAGCTTCCGCGCCACTGCGACAACGGCCCGTTTGTGGCCGCGCCTGGCCGCGATCCGCATACCCCATGCCTTGACGGCGCACCATTGCTTCGAGCGCACCAGCATGGCGCTCGCCGCCTCATAAAGTACGGTGCGGACCTCTCCATCGCCGCACTTGGAGATGCGGCCCTCGATATCGATCGAATCGCCGGTCTGAATGCGTCGCGACGTCAGACCAAAATGCGCCCCAACCGTCTTCGATTTGACGAACCGGCGCGGATCATCGATCGCGGCTTTCACCGAGAGGGCCGTGACCGGACCAACGCCCGGGATCCGGCAAAAGCGCCGGCAAAGTTCGTCCCTGCCGACAATCTGGACCAGCACCTGGTGTAACCGCTTGTACTCGGCCCATAGCGCCGCCCAAGCCCGCAGCATGCACTCGGTCACCGCCGCAACCAGCGGATCAGGAGCAACCAACTCGCGGACCCGCGCCTCGAATGAGGTCCGCTGCGCACGCGGCCCAACCATTAAACCAAAGACCTTCAACGACTGGCGAACCTCGTTCTCGATGTCGAGCAGCTTGCGCTTCAAGGTGCGCCGATGCCCGAGCAACAGGCGGAGCTTGTGGCTTTCCTCGCTTTTGACATGGACCGGGCGATACCAGCCTGACCGCACCAGATGTGCTAGTCCCCGCGCATCATTCTTGTCGGTTTTGTTGCGCTGAGCATCCAGCGCGGCCGCTGCATGCCGGGTCTCTAATAGCACCATGGGCAGGCCAAGAGCGGTCAGCTTGCGATGCAGCCACGGTGCCACGCTGCCGGCCTCGTGGCCGACCCGATCGAGCCGAGGAAGGAACGGCGCCAGCGCAGCAAAGATGATAGCTGGATCTGTCGCGACGCTCACTTCGAATACGACAGAACCGTCGCGGCTGTTGACCACACAAACTGCTGTCCTGGAGCTGGAAGTATCAAGCGCTGCAGAGAGTTTCATGGCGGGACGTCCTTTTCGGCGAATCAGGATTGATCCACCGCCATGGTGCGACAATTCCGGCGAACCCGCCGCCTCTTGCTCAAGCCCGATTACGCCGCCATTCCTAATCGGGCGGGCAAAGTCAACTCCCTCCTGCAGATTTTCTCGACTCCTCGCAGACCAAGCATCGCTGCTTCCCTCCATCTACACGGACAAATCTAGCCACAGCCGCGCTTGCGACGGGCATTCACCAGGCGGGGTCCATGCGTTCCTTCGCGCTCAGCACCAGGGCCGTCGCATGCTCTTCATCAGGTTCGTAAACAGGGCTGTCCAAGCACTTTAGCGCTCTCATCCCCGAAGGGTGGCAGCAGGCAAGAGATAGCGGACATTCCCCGTTTCGCGGCCCCGCCAGGGGACGCTCACCGCGCGCGCGGATCTCTGGTTCCTTTCCCTCCTCAGCTGCTAGGATAAACCCAGCCCTTCCCTGCTCGTATTCTCAGTCGCTACTGCGCCGGCTTCAGGCGCAGCCGTTGCGTGACCTTAGCACCAAACCCGACGTGGAAGTCGGTCTCGCTGACCCACATCCGGTGGAGAATGCCGGCGAGCTTCCGCGCCACCGCGGCAATCGCGCACAGCATGCTCGACCGTTTGGCAATTCGCAGGCCCCAAGCCCGCAAGGCGGACCATTTTCTGACCCGGAGCAGCAGACTCGCAGCTGCCTCACAGAGCGCCTCCCGCACGGAGATGTCACCCTGTTTACTGATATGACCTTCGAAGTCTATCGATGTACCGGACTGGTGGCGCCTCGGCGTCAGGCCAAAATGGGCGCCCACCGTACGTGATCGGGCAAAGCGATGGGGGTCATCGACGCCAACCTTGAATGACAAGGCCACCACTGGACCGACAGCAGGAACCGTCATCAGACGCCGGCAAACAGGATCATGCTGGACTACCTGCAGCAGCACGCGATGCAGCCGATCATAACCCTCGAGGATGGCGCGGCGCACGTCGAGCATGACCTGGATGGACATCACAAAAATCGGATCGCTGTGCTCGATCAGCTGACGGATGCGGTCCTCAAAGGCCCCTCGTGCGACGGCGCCGACGAGCAAACCATAGGCCCGCAGAGCGCCTCGAACATGGTTCTCGAGGTCAACCAATTTGCGCTTGAGCAGCTTCCGGTTGGTCAACAGCGTGCGCATTCTTTGCATGTCGATATTCTTGACATGCACGGCGCGGTACCAGCCCAACCGCATCATCTGCGCGATGCCGCGCGCATCGTTGCGGTCGGTCTTGTTGCGCATCGTCGACAGCGAGACGCGCATGTGGCGTGCCTCCACGACAACGATCGGCATCCCGGTCGGCTGCAATTCACGATACAGCCAGATGCCCAGCGATGACGCCTCGACCCCTACCCTATCGAGGCGATCCGCGTAGCCCTCAACAGCGGAGCGGATCGCCGCTGGCTCCGTGCTGACCTTGACTTCGCGGACCGTGAGACCCTGGCTGTCGAGGATGCAAACGCTGGTTTCTTCGATGCCGACGTCCAATCCAACGTAACATTTCATCGGAGCTCTCCTTTTTGGCAAAGACCTCCCAAGTCGTTGCACCAGCCTCCGGATTCGGCCACGGCCGCGTTACCGCCGTGCACCGGTATCTCGAAGCCCGATTTGAAGAGCCCTACACCCCTATCCTGTAACCGTCCGGTTCTCGCACGTCTTTCGAGAATGTCTTGTCGTTCCATATTCCATTCTCCTGCAGCATGGAGGATCTCTTGTGGGGCGGAAACAATATGAGAACACGGCGCGCCGAACCTGGCGGTCGGTGCACATCGAGGCGTGGCGTAGAAGCGGCCTCAGCCGGCGCAGTTATTGCCGTCAGCACGGCCTGGATCAGGGCACTTTTGCACGCTGGCTAAGCGTCCTCGTCGACGCTGAAGCCCTTAGAGTACAAGCCGAATTAAAGCGTGAGGAGCGTCGTTTGCGGCGACCTCTCAAGTTGTCCAGCGACGCGCGCAGCCGTGCCGTCCAGGCGTTCTGGGCGATGCATGTGGAGGCGATGACGTGGTCCGGAATGAGCGTGCGGGCGTATGCCAAGGCCCATGGAATATCGCGTTTTGGCCTGCAGCGGTGGCGCGATCTAATCGACGCCAACGAGGTGGAAATCGACTGGCGAGCGCAGCTGCACCCCAGTGCCCGCGCGCAAATAAGCACTAGTGCTAAGGGTAGTGCTAAGGAGACGGACAGCAAATCGGTCTTGACAACGCCAACGGTTGGCGACGCGGAAACACCCGTGAAGTCGACCCGGCGCAACTTCACTGCCGTGGAAAAGCTTGCGATCGTGCTCGAGGTTGATCGCACGGGGCAGACGGTATCATCGGTGGCGCGGCGGCATCGGATCGTTACCAGCGTGCTGTTCCGATGGCGCGTCGAGCTCGGCTTTGGCAAGCCAAAGCGGTCAAAATTGGTCCGGGTCGAGCTCGCAAGCGATGCGTCGGGCGCTTCGTCGGCCCCGCTCGTTCTCCATGATTTGTTGCAGCCGCCAGACGGCATGGCGGTGGTCGAACTGCCCAACGGACGACGCGTCTTCGCGCCCGCCGGTGCTGATCCGGACGTCGTCCGGCGACATGTTGCCGACCGGGAGACCGCATCATGATGATCGTTCCCGCGGGCGTGAAGGTGCATCTGGCTCTGGGGTACACCGACATGAGAAAGGGGCTGGATGGGCTCGCGACGATTGTCCAGGAAACGTTGAAGAAAGATCCATTCTCCGGCCATCTGTTTGCCTTCCGAGGCAAGCGGGCGAGCATGCTGAAGATCCTGTTCTGGGACGGCAACGGACTTTGTCTGTTCACCAAAAGGCTCGATCAAGGCGGCTTCATCTGGCCCAGAATGAGCGAACCCGGCGGTACGGTCACGCTGTCACCAGCGCAACTCGCCATGCTGATCGAGGGTATCGACTGGCGCACACCGGAGCGCCGATGGCGGCCCGCAATCGCGGGCTGAGAATGTAAAAACATCTTGGAATAAAGCGAATTTGATTCTTCGAATCAGCACGTCCGAGTAGGATCGGACATGCAGCTTGATCTCAACAATCTGCCGTCGGACCCAGCGCTTCTGCACCGTCTGGTGCGCGACATCGCCTCGCTCATCGAGCACCGAAACACTGAGATCGAGCGTCTTCGTCTGATCATCAAACAGCTTCAGCGCGCCCAGTATGGGCGTCGCTCCGAGCGTCTCGACAGTGATCAGTTCGCGCTCGGACTCGAAGATCTCGACACCGATTTGGCGGTTGCCGAGACCGATCCTGCCCCAATCACACCACACGCGCCGGCTCCGGATGCACCGCCGCAACGCAGGTCGCTGCCCGCTCATCTGCCGCGCGACGAGGTCGTTCTCGGCACCGGTGGCGAGGCATGCGGGGGCTGCGGCGGAGCTTTGCATGCCATCGGCGAGAGCGTCAGCGAGATGCTGGACTGGGTGCCGGCCCAGCTGCGCGTCGCGCGCATCCGCCGTCCGAAATTTGCCTGCCGCGCATGCGGAACGGTCACCCAGGCCCCTGCTCCCGAGCGGCCGATCGCTGGTGGTCTGGCCACACCGGCCCTGCTCGCCCAGGTACTGGTCAGCAAGTATTGCGATCACACGCCGCTCTATCGCCAAGCGCAGATTTTTGCGCGCCACGGCGTCGAAGTGGAGCGCTCGACCCTGGCTGGCTGGGTGGGCGGAGCCTGCTGGTGGTTCGAGAGTTTGCACGAACGGCTGTGCAAGAACGTGTTCGCCTCCGATCATCTTTTTGCGGACGACACCCCGATCCCGGTGCTCGATCCAGGACGGGGACGAACGAAAACGGGACGATTATGGGTCTATGCCCGCGATCAACACGGCTGGGGTGGACCGGCGCCACCGGCAGCAGTTTATCTGTTTGCACCGGACCGAAAGGCCGAGCGTCCCGCCGCGCATCTCGAGCGCTTCAAAGGCGTGCTGCATGTCGATGGCTATGCCGGCTTCGAGCGGCTGACCGGCAATGGCGACATCATTCTCGCCGCCTGTTGGGCCCATACCAGACGCAAGTTCTATGAAATTGCTGAAGCCGACGGCGCTCCCCTAGCGCGGGAAGCACTGCGCCGCATCGGCGCAATCTATGCCGTCGAGGTCAGAATCCGCGGTCAATCGCCGGCGTATCGGCAGGCTGCGCGGCGCTCATTATCCAAGCCGCACGTCGACAGCTTCCGGCTTTGGATGGGGACGCAGCTTCCCTTGCTACCCGACCGTGCCAAGCTCGCCGAGGCGATGCGCTACGCACTCTCGCGATGGGATGGGCTGACGCGCTTCCTGCATGATGGCCGCGTTGAACTCGACACCAATCCGGTCGAACGCGCGATCCGCCCTGTCGCCCTCGGCCGCAAGAACGTATCCCTCCGCCAGAGGCCGTCTTGTTTGAGGGACGCGAGGGCTGCAGGTCCTAGGAGTAATCCTAGGAGAAGCACTATGACGATTTCGCGGGCGGAGGTGATCACATCGGTCGCGCGGCGGCGCCGGTGGTCGCTGGATGAGAAGGAACGGCTGGTTGCAGCATCGCTCGAGCCCGGAGCCAGTGTTTCCGAGGTGGCCCGCGTGGCAGGCCTACATGTGAGCCAGCTGTTCAGGTGGCGCAAAGCGCTTTGCAAGCATGGTGAAGCGAGTACAGCGCCGTTCGTGCCGGTCGAGATTGGGCCGTCTGCACCGCCGCGGGAGGTGGCCAAAGCGCCATTGACGACGACGGCGGCTCGTCCACGGAAGAGCCAGGGCATCATCGAGATTGATCTTGGTAGCGGGCACTGCATCCGGGTCGATGGCGACGTCGATGGAGACGCGCTACGTCGCGTTCTCGATGCTTTGGTACGCCGATGATCCCGGTTCCGACGGGCGCGCGAGTGTGGCTGGCGACAGGCTACACGGACATGCGCCGAGGCTTTCCATCGCTGGCACTCCAGGTGCAGGAGGTTCTTCGCAAGGACCCGCTCAGCGGTCATCTGTTCGTGTTCCGCGGTCGCCGAAGCGATCTTGTGAAGGTGATCTGGCACGATGGCCAGGGAGCCTGCTTGTTCACAAAAAGACTGGAGAGAGGAAAGTTCATCTGGCCATCGGTTGCCGGTGAATCGGTAACGATCTCGCCGGCGCAGTTGAGCTATCTGCTGTCCGGGATCGATTGGCGTAACCCTCAAGAAACCCATCGGCCGACGCGGGCCGGATAGCCGCTTTTACGGTTTGAATCTGCTGCTTGATCTGATTCAATGGCTTCATGATATCGAAGCCGGACGATCTTCCATCGGACCTTGCGAGTGCCCTGGCGGCGCTGCAGGCCGAGCGTGAGGCGCGGCTGCGAGCCGAGGCGGTGGCTGCCAGTGCGCAGGCGGAGCTGTCGGACAACGAGGCGCTGATCGCGCATCTCGAGCTGCGGATCGAGAAGCTCAAACGCGAACTGTACGGGCCGCGCTCCGAGCGCACGGCGCGGCTGATCGAGCAGTTGGAATTGGAGCTCGAAGAGCTGATCACCACGGCGAGTGAGGATGAACTCGCCGCGCGTGCCGCGGCTGCAAAGGTACAGAACGTTCGGGCCTTCACGCGCAAGCGGCCGGTGCGCAAGCCGTGGCCGGACGACATCGAACGCGAGCGGGTCGTCATTAAGGCGCCAACGACCTGCGCCTGCTGCGGTGGGGCGCGCTTGGCGAAGCTGGGCGAGGATGTGACCGAGACGTTGGAGGAGATTCCGCGTCGGTTCAAGCTGATCGAGACGGTTCGAGAAAAGTTCACCTGCCGCGATTGCGAAAAGATCAGCCAGTCGCCCGCACCGTTCCATGCCACGCCGCGCGGCTTCATTGGTCCGCAATTGCTGGCGACGATCCTGTTCGACAAGTTCGGCATGCATATCCCGCTCAATCGCCAGAGCGTGCGCTTCAAGGCCGAGAGGATCGACTTGCCGCTATCGACGCTGGCCGACCAGGTTGGCCACGGAACCTTCGCCGTCATGCCGCTGTTCCAACTGATCGAGCGGCATGTGCTCGCGGCGGAGCGCCTGCATGGCGACGACACCACCATCCGTATCCTGGCCAAGAGCAAGTGCACGACCGGACGAATCTGGACCTATGTGCGGGATGACCGGCCCTACGGTGGGCCTGCGCCGCCAGCGGCGGTCTATTACGCCTCGAGCGACCGACGAGGTGAGCATCCGCAGAAGCATCTGGCCGCCTTCACCGGCATCCTGCAAGCCGACTGCTACAATGGCTTCGAGCCGCTGTTCGACCCGCAGAAGAAAGCGATGCCAATCACGCCGGCATTTTGCTTCGCCCATGCGCGGCGGGGCTTCTTCGAACTGGCCGATATCGAGAAAACCGCCCGGGACGGACAAAAAGGCAAACCGGTCTCCCCGATCGCGCTGGAGGCGGTCAGGCGTCTGGACGCCCTGTTCGAGATCGAGCGCGCCATCAATGGCCGCAGTGCCGACGAACGGCGTGCCGTTCGCCAAGAGCAGAGCAAGCCGCTGCTCGACGACATGCACGCCTGGCTGCTCCGCGAGCGAGAAACCCTATCGCGCTCCGCCGAGGTCCTGAAGCCCATGAACTACATGCTCAGGCGCTGGGACGACTTCGCCCGCTTCCTCGACGATGGCAGGATCTGCCTCAGCAACAACGCCGCCGAAAGAGCGTTGCGCGGCATCGCCTTGGGAAGGCGCAACTGGACCTTCGCCGGCAGTCTGCGTGGCGCTGACCGCGCCGCCATCATGCTGACGATGATCACGACCTGTCGCCTGAACGACGTCGATCCCAAAGCCTGGCTCGCCGACGTCCTCGCCCGCATCGCCGATCTTCCCGTATCCCGTCTGCACGAGCTGCTGCCATGGGAATGGAAGCTCCTGCGCCAAGCCGACAACCCCACCGATCAGCGAGCCGCCTGACCTTCACGCATCGCCATCATAGAACTCGCCGTGCCCGCGCGCATGCGTCAATCAGGCGGTCTTCATCGTATGCGTACGCAAGAACCACCTTTTTGCCGGAAGCGACGGCGGCGGGACACGCTGGGCTATCCTTTGTTCGCTGATCGAAACCTGCAAGCTGAACGACGTTGAACCGTACCATTATCTGCGCGACGTGCTCACGCGGATGGTCGACGGATATCCCGTGACCCGCCTCGACGAGTTACTGCCGTGGGCCTGGAAAATCGAAAATCCTGTCAAGGGATGAGGTCAGGTGCAAGCTCCGGACGCTTACCCTATCCTGCCCCGTCTTCCGTCTCCAAATTTTTGTGGCTTGGCTTTGGCTCGAATTACCAACGCGCTAGGTCGCGCGCAGTAACGGTCACGTCGTCGTCGCTCGCGTCAACCGACGAGATGCGAGCGCGGGCGAGCAAAGATGGCGCGCGATTTCGTTGTCGAGGCCGAGCGGGCGGGTCGTTCCGTGGTGTCGGGAGATCATTTTTCACTGGCCCCTCACGCCCACAGTCGCGGCGTGCGGGTAGAATTGGCGGCCCTACGCGGGAAGAATTAGTCGTCCGTTAAGAAGCTGAATTGAGCGGGGCTGGACAGGCGAGCGTTCGCGATAGCTGGGCCAGGAACATGCACAAGAGTTCTCTGAGCCAGGCGAGAATGCGGCGGAAGTTGTGGCCCACTGCTGAGAGGACGACGTTGGCGGCATCGCCGTCGCGGCCCTTGAGGTAGCAGCGTCCGAGGTGGCCTTCCGCCTTGAGGTGTCCGATGATGGGCTCGATGGCGGAGCGGCGGCGCAGCTCGCGCTTGATGACACCGAAGACGCCGCGCTTCTGGCCTGAGATGAAGACGCGACGTGGATTTTGGGCGTCGTGGCCGCGGTATCCCTTGTCGACATAGGCCCGCTCGATCGGACAGCCGGTGAGCGAGGACGTCCCGCAGGGTGTGACCGTCATAGGGGTTATCGGGCAGCGCCCTGGCGTGGAGCACGAACAGTCCACCGGGAGCCCGGCGGTTGTTGGTGACGATGGAAGCCTTCACTCCGAACTCGTAAGGTGCGCTGGCCTTGCCCTTGCCGATGCACTCGACCTCCGGAGCATGGAAGGAATACAGCTTCCAGCCGCGCTGGCGCTGCTGCTGCGAGCGGATCTGGGTGGCTCGGCTCAGTGGGAGGGCGAACGCCTCCTCCAGGGCTGGCTGGCCCTCGATCTTGCGGCGGATGTCCCGGATGATGCGGCCGAGCCGGCTGCGCAGGATGCGCAATTGCCGCTGATGCCGCCTGAACTGTTTGGCATGGGCGTAGCGGCCCGCCATCATCGCCGCGGCCTTGGCTACGCGAGAATAGGATTGCCACAGCCTGACGCCGTGCCTTCTTGCCAGGCGGCTGAGACCCTTGATGGCCGCATGAAGCAGCTTGGCGTCGGTCGGGAAGGTGATGGCCTTCGGCTGCACCGTGGTGTCGACCGTGACCCGCTTGAGGTCCTGGCCGCGTAACGCGCCGGCCTCGTGCGCCACCCGCAGGCTCTCAGCCAACAGCAACTCCAGTCTGTCGCCGAGCCGCTTGCGCCAATGGCTCAGGTCCGACCGCTCGTGCGGGAAGGCGTGCTGGAAAAACTCTTCTCCGGTGAAGAACTGGAAATACGGGTCGTGGACCCAGCGCTCACACACTCCCTCATCGGACAGCCCATAGATGTGCTTGAGCAGCAACAGCCCGATCATGAAGCGGGTCTCGATCCCCGGCCGTCCGTTCTCGCTGTAGAGCGGTGCGATCTCGCCGTCGATCCAGTCCCAATCGATCTTGCCGGCAAGCAGAACCAGTTCGTGCTTCAGGTTGATGATCTGGTCCAACCGCGCCCGGAACAGATCGTTCGATCCCGTCGTCGTGTGCTTCTTCGGCCGCATCGTCCCCTCCGATGCACCACAGAATCATGGCCCGCCGCGAAAGGGAATCCAAAAACGAAATTGCAGGGTTTTGGGTTCTCAAGCCCCCAATCCCTGCAATCTCAAATGCCGGCGCATCCGAAAAACAGAATCCCCCTCAATCGGTTAGAGGCTTGTTCACGGACGACGAATTAAAGCGAGGACTCAACCTGCTGACCGACATATGCCGGAGCGCCGGCTGGCCGTCCATTATACTAGTCACGCATCCGAACAACTAAGGTAGGCAGCGGATGCCCCTCTTACGGGAGCATGCAGCTGAACGCGGACTTCAGTGCGGTCCGTGCGGAAGCGGGCCTATCGGCCCGACTATTGACTTTCAATGTCACTTCCGAACAAAAGTAGAACATCCTCTGATTCCGGCCAAGAAAGGGCGCGCCGTGAAGCTGCCGATATTGCCCGCCTTTTACTACCTCGATCACTTCACGGAGATGCTCGGCTTCGTACAGAGGACGTACGGGTCGATCCTTACGGAAGAACACTGCGCCTTCATCGCTCGCTTCGAGGGCCTCTCGAGAGACGCCCGCTGTCTGTTGATCCGGATGGTCAATCGGCGTGGTGCGATTTTCAACCGATCGCTATTCAATTACCCCGAGATCACCGACATCGAACGCGCAGCAGCCGAACTAATGGCAGTTGGTCATGCCCGAGCACTTTGCGAACCTGACTACGGAGCATTCGTCGCCTGCCTTCCAAAAGATATTCTCATTAGAGGGACGCAGGCCGCCGGAAGAAAGGACGTCCGGAAGTCGTGGTCGAAGGGGAAACTTATCGACTATTATCTCGACAAGATCCCCTTCTCAGTTGCCGCGCAACATTGCGGCGCCCACAAATTCATCGCACTCGACAACACGCGACCTATCGAATTCCTGCTCTACCTCTATTTCGGCAAGACCGAGGTCAGCCTGAAGAATTTCGCGCTACGCGACCTTGGTATCCTCCGCACCAACCGCGAGACCTCCTTTAGTGCGCGGTTCGCCGACGGCCAGGAGGCACTAGCCTCCTTCCATTACAGCCAGATCATTGACCGTCTCGAGGTGAAATCAGAGATCGCCTATCGACAGGCTGCAATTGATATTTTCGCGGGCCCGGTTTGCGGGACCGATTATGCCGCCGATCTTCGCAGCCAAGCGGCATATCGCACCGGACAATTTTTCGAGAAGAACGATCCGCCTCTCGCACGGCAACTTTATCGGGCCGGCTCTTCACCGGACTGCAATGAGCGTCTGGTGCGCTTGCTCTACATCGAAGGCGACCGCGACGAAGCCGAAGAAGTCCTACAACGGATGATCGATGACCCGGTCAGCGACGGGGAGCATCTTTTTGCCACGGATTTCTACGCCCGCAAGTTTGGAGGGCGGCGCACCGGGCTCTACACGGAATTGCTCCGCTCGGGTCGCGTGATCACGGTCGACGATACTCACCGCGGCAATCCCGAAGCGGGCGTCGCCGGCGTGCTGCGACGCGAAGGTGTCCAGGTTTTCTTCGCGGAGAACGTACTTTGGCACACCCTATTCGGCTTGCTTTTCTGGGATGAACTTTTCGAAACGGCTCATTTGGCGAGCGGCTTCGACTGGGTGCCGCATTGCTTGAAGGACCGCAGCTTCTCCCGATTGTTCGCCTCGACGATCGAGGAGAAGTTGGACGCCATCAGATCCAATACTGCCTTTCCGTTGATCCTCCGCACGGTGGCGACAAGATGGGGGCGCCCCAACGGTATCTTCGCCTGGGACCATGTGCAGGTCGAAGCACTACGCGCGTTGCTCGAGGGGGCAGATCCAGGCGGCGTCGCCAGGATCGTCCATGCCATGTGTTGCGATTTCAGTGGCATGAAAGACGGCTTCCCCGACCTGATGCTTGTGCGCGAAAGCAACGCCTCGTTCATGGAAATCAAGGCGGAAGGCGATGTGATCCGGCGCAATCAGCTCACCCGGCTTCATCAACTCGGCGCCGCCGGCATCATCGCCGAGATCGGTCGGGTCGACTATCGATTTGACCCCGAGCAGGACTACGTCGTGGTCGACATCGAGACCACCGGCGCCTGGGCGAATGGCGACCGCATCACCGAAATTGGCGCGGTGAAAGTGCGTAACCATCGCGTTATCGACGAGTGGCACAGCCTCGTTAACCCCCAGCGTTCCATTCCGGCGAAGATTGTTCAGCTGACCGGAATCACGAACGAGATGGTGAACGGTTCGCCCTTGTTCGTAGAAGTTGCCGACAGCTTCATGGAATTCATGGCGGACGGCATCTTCGTCGCTCACAATGTCAACTTTGACTACGGCTTCATCGCCTACGAATTCGAACGCCTGGAACGACGTTTTCGTTTTCCGAAGCTTTGCACGTGCGCCGGGATGCGCCGACGCTATCCAGGTCATAAGTCGTACAGCCTCGGAAAACTGTGCGAAATCTACCAGATAGAGCTCGAGAATCACCATCGGGCACTATGCGACGCGCGGGCTTCCGTTCATCTTCTGAACCTGATCAACCGCAAGCGCGACGAGGAAGTCGCGCAAAGCGCGGAAGCGGCCTAGCGGATTGGATCGAGGTTGCATTTTTTCGAAGGACCGCAGCCGCCGCGATACAAGACTTAGGTCTCGATGGCATCGCTCATGAACGAATTGGAGCAGCAACACCCGGCCGCCGCTGCGAGCCCTCGCAAGATCATCCACGTCGACATGGATGCATTCTATGCCTCGGTCGAACAGCGGGACAACCCAGCCCTTCGCGGCAAGCCGGTGGCTGTCGGCGGTTCGGCGGAGCGCGGCGTCGTGGCCGCTGCAAGCTACGAGGCTCGAAAGTTCGGCGTCCGATCGGCTATGCCGTCGGTGACTGCGAAGCGGCTATGTCCAGGCTTGATATTCGTGAAACCGCGATTCGAGGTCTACAAGGCGATCAGCCGGCAGGTCCGCGACATCTTCGCCGAGCACACCGCCATCATCGAGCCGTTATCGTTGGACGAGGCTTATCTCGACGTCACGGAAAACATTCAGGCGATCCCTCTGGCGCGCGACATCGCACTGCGGATACGCGAGAAGATCAAGGCCGAGACCGACCTTAACGCGTCGGCTGGTATCAGCTACAATAAATTCCTAGCCAAACTCGCCTCCGACCACAGAAAGCCGAACGGCCAGTACGTCATCTCGCCGGAAATGGGCGCTGCATTCGTGGAGACGCTGCCCGTCGGCAAATTTCACGGCATCGGCCCTGCGACAAGCGCGAAGTTCAACGCGTTGGGGATTTTCACCGGCCTCGACATTCGCAATCAAACACTTGCCTTTCTGCAAGAAAATTTCGGCAAGTCCGGCGCCTACTATTACTACATCTCGCGCGGCGTCGACGATCGCCCCGTGCGTGCCGATCGAATCCGCAAGTCTGTAGGCGCCGAGAACACCTTCTCCAGCGACCTGGTCGACTTCGACGCCATGGTCGGCGAATTGCGGCCCTTAGCCGACAAAGTCTGGCGGCATTGCGAGACCACTGGCAACCGTGGGCGAACGGTAACGCTGAAGGTCAAGTTCTCTGACTTTGAGATTATCACGCGTGCACGATCCGTTTCGGACCCGATTTCTAGTCGGGACGAGCTGGCGCGTATTGCGATTAGCCTACTGCAGGCAGAGATGCCGCTGCCAAAGTCGGTGCGACTACTTGGGATATCTTTGTCTTCTCTTCAGAACGAGGAAAGCAGCGCTCCTCAGTTGGATCTACCTATATGAAGCCCTCAGGCCAACGTTTTATTAGGTATCGCATCAGATCCTGGCACGTTTCAGCGCAGCTTCCAGCTTACGTCTCTCCTTCTCCCAGCGTTGATTTTCCGTCCGAACCATTTGCTCGAGGGCCTCGATCTCGTTTCTAAGATCAGTCGTAGCCCTGGTGTGTCTTTCACGGGCGACATTGAGCGCGTTTTCCGCCTTTTCGACGACTGCCTGCCGGCGCTTGCGCTCCTTCTCGCGGATGGCTTCTTCCCGCGCACGTTCGCGATCGCGCTGCTTTTGCTCTCTCACATAAGCGACCGCGGCCGCACGCTCCGCCGCCTTGTCGCCCGCGGGCTTGAACCGCTTAGGCGCCTTGCTTGTCGTCGATTTGCGAGTGGACTTCTTCGATCGTCCATCTTCGATGGCGGTCGGCAGGTCCGCATTTTGCTTGAAGGGACCATTCGAGCCAACCGGACGCTTAAGGACGACGCCCGGCATTTCCATCGTTGCGGCGACGACGTCCGGGTCCTCGCTTTGCCGGGCGACGCCCTGGTGAAACAAATTGCTATCCGCGCCCCAGGCGTCCAGCGCCGCCTTCATCGATGGCGCGGCAATTGCCAGATCGAAGAATCCGAGCGAAGTCTCATAGGTCTTCAGCTTTCTGGCCATCTGTCTAACAATTTTCCCGGTCTTCGCGCTTCAGCTAACGGCCAGATCAAGAAGCTTCCAATCCATGCCACCTTCAGATGTGATTGCAAGCGTCGCAAGGGTGATCGGCAGCTTGAAGCGCCGTGGGCCCGCGCTGCCCGGGTTGAGGTAGAGGACGCCGTCGACCGTTTCGATCTTCGGCATGTGGGAATGCCCGGAAACGACCACGTCGACGCCGGACAGGGAGTCGGTGCGCAGCGTCTTCAGGTCGTGCAGGACAGAAATCGTTTTACCGGCGAGACGCACGACTTCGGTATCGGCGTACTCGCAGGCCCATTCGCCGTCATCGACGTTCCCCCGGATTGCAGTGACGGGGGCAATCTTGCGAAGCGAAGCGATGATCTCAGGACGGCCAATGTCGCCGGCGTGAATGATGTGATCGACCCCCGCCAGGCGATCTTCTGCCTCCGCCCTTAGCAGCCCGTGCGTGTCTGAGATGATCCCGATCGTGAACATATCATCCTTCGACGCTATTGTCGGCCGCGATTGCCAGAAGGCGATCGAGAAGCTCCACCTGCGCAGCAATCAGCTTGGTTCGAGCGAACTCGATATCAAACCATTCCGCGCGATCGACTTCGGGAAAGATTTGCCGCCGACCGCTTCGGGGCGGCCACTCGATCTCAAACGTGTTGCTGGCCAGCGCCGTCGGGTCGAATTCGCCTTCACCGACGAATGCGATGACGCGCTTCCCGCCTCGTTGTCGGACTTCTCCCACTGCCGTTAATGGTCCGATCGAAGCGGCCGGACCGAGCTCCTCCGAAAATTCCCGTCGGGCGGTCTGCTGCGGATCATCCGTGCCATCGACTTCCCCCTTCGGGATTGACCAAGCGCCATTGTCCTTGTTGCGCCAATAGGGCCCGCCCGGGTGTACGAGCAGCACTTCGAGACGTCCAGCGCCCTTGCGGTAGGCGAGAATGCCCGCGCTCAACATCGATCTTGGAGATCGCGCAACCATATTACTCTCATGCGGCGCTATCTGACCTCAAAGGAGGTCGGACGATCCAAGCGCGAAGTCTAGCTAATTCATCAGCAACGAAGGTTGAAGACAAGACGTCACCGCAGCCGGCACTCTTACCTCAGGTAGTGCGCGATATCGCCGGGGCCGCAGGCCCCGATCAGGCGTGCGCCAATGGGCGCATCGCCCTCCAGAAATGGCACCCGCAAGAGCGTGAGCATAGCGACGCCGAAGGCGGCACGCGGGACCGAGTGCAGCGACGAGACCGGTTGAAAGGGCACCCGGGACAGGGGCAGTGATAGCGACGCCGGCATGATTCATGACGGCGGGACCCTGTCCCGAGTGCCCCCGGCGAGGAGCACCGCAGCTCTGCGCGAGGGATCGAAGCCGGAGGTCGAGACGCGGAGTGGCTCGGTTCACGAGAGCCCGGTCCGCGACCAGCGGACGCGCCCAGCCCCAACGAAGAATGGCACCCCACTTCTTCCGCCTTGGGGAACGCTTCGCGATTGTCCTAAGCCGACTTCCGCTGCCTGGCCGCAGGTCTCTTGGTTGCCGTTTCCTTTGCAGGCTTCTTGCCGGCGATCGGCATCAGCATTTCCTTCTGACCGCTGGCGACCTTACGCGGCTTCTTGGCCGGCTTCTTCGCTGGAGCGGCTGCCGCCGCACTACTGCCGAGACTCTTGCGCAGCGCGTCCATCAGATCCACCACGTTCTCGCCCCGAGGTCGCGCTTTCTCGGCAATGGGTTTGCCGGCGCGCTTCTGGTTGATGAGATCGATGAGGGCCGTTTCGTACTGGTCTTCGAACTTGTCCGGCTCGAAATGACCCGCCTTCTGATTGACGATGTGCCTGGCGAGATCGAGCATGTCCTTGGTGACTTTGACGTCCTGGATCTCGCTAAAATACTCGTCCGCGGCACGCACCTCGTAGGGATAGCGCAGCAGCGTTCCCATCAGCCCCTTGTCCAGAGGCTCCAGCGCAACGATGTGTTCGCGGTTTGTGAGGACGACGCGTCCAATGGCGACCTTGTTCATCTCGCGGATGGTTTCGCGGATCAATGCGAAGGCGTCGTGGCCGACCTTGCCGTCTGGACACAGATAGTAGGGACGGATCACATACCGCGAGTCGATTTTGCTGCGGTCCACGAACTCATCGATTTCAATCGTTCGCGTCGATTCCAGCGCGACGTTCTCGAGCTCTTCCTTAGTCACTTCGATGAAGATGTCGGTGTCGACCTTATAGCCCTTGACGATGTCCTCATTGGCTACCTCCTCGCCGGTATCAGCGTCCACTTTGGCATACTTGATGCGGTGGCCGGTCTTCCGGTTGAGCTGGTTGAAGGTGACTTTTTCGGATTCCGAAGTGGCCGGATAGAGCGCTACCGGACAAGGTGACGAGAGAAAGGCGCAGGAAGCCTTTCCAATTTGCGCGCGGGGCCATGGCGGGGAACTCCAACACTGATGCCGGATTCAAGACGATCCAGCCAGCCTTGTTCCGACACGCCTGACCGAGCCGGGACCCAATATTTTTAACGGGCCTCCTCCTATCCCTATTTCTACGGACTCGACATTCGTTCTTGTTATGTTCTAATGCGGACATGACTGACCGACCCGCGAGCTGGCGCATGCCGACGCCAAAACAGATGGAAAAGCTGGCTGCCGGTACCGTCCGGAAGCAGGCAACCCCGGTGGCGGCTCCCGAGGAACCGCTGCCGCCCGAATATTGGGATTCGGTGCTCAAAGACCCCCGCGCCGCTATCACCGGCGCCGAATTGCGCCAAAGGCACCTCTCTGAAATTCAGCGCCACGTCCTGCGCGTCAGCTGCCGCCGCTGCGATCGAACGTTGGAAATCCAGACCGTCGATGCGGTCCGGCTCAATGGCGGAAATGCAATCTGGAAGGACGTCGCCCAGCGGTTACTCGACAACACCTGCCAGCAGCGCACCGGAAGGCATGAGGAAGACGGGTGTTGGCCGGCGTTCGAGGCGCCCTGACCTGCACCGCATTGCCGATCCGCTCTCTCTGCGCTTGGATGTCCGGATGGAGCCAAAGTATCACCCCACACTCCTTTCGGGCGGCGATCGCAAGGCTCTCGCGAAGGCGCTCGGCAAGTCGCGCGCGATGGCCAGTATTCTGGCCACGCAGTCGGCCGAGATGCGAGCCAAGGGGGAAGCGCTGATCCAGCAGGCCGACAAACTTCTCTGCGAAAGCTGTAACGAGCGGATGTGGAGCGACGGCGAGCCAATCGATCCGTCGCCGACCATCGACCAGGCCGTCAACGGCGGCTTCCCGTGGCTGGAAAGCCAGTGCGCGCGTTGCAAGACGCCGAGTGACGTCGATCTTGCGGCGATGATGCATCCTCCGACCACGTTCGTGCACGATCTCGCCAGCCGGCTGCGCTGCAGGAAGTGCGTGAAGGCAGGGCGGCGTCCATCGGCGACCCTGCTCCAACTTGCATCGCATACGCGCCATCCTCGAACCGAAGCCTGAACATGTGCAATCTCTACTCGATCACCACCAATCAGGCGGCCATCAGTGCGCTGTTTCGCGTGGTCAACCGCTACGTCGGCAACCTCGCGCCGATGCCAGGCGTCTTTCCGGATTACAAGGCGCCGATCGTGCGCAACGGCGCCGAAGGCCGCGAGCTTGCCACTGCACGGTGGGGAATGCCGTCATCCCAGCAGGCCTTGATGGAGGCGACCAAGAAGCGGGCCAGGAAACTTGAAGCCATGGGCAAGCCGGTCGACTTCAAGGAGTTGCTCCGCATGGAGCCGGATGGCGGAACGACCAACATCCGCAACGTGAAAAGCAAACACTGGACGCGATGGCTGGGACCCGAGAACTGCGTAGTGCCGTTCAACTCTTTCAGCGAGTTCAACAAGGCCGAAGGCGGCGACATCTGGTTCGCCCTCGACGAGTCCCGTCCCCTCGCCTGTTTCGCCGGCATCTGGACCAACTGGACATCGGTCCGAAAAACCTCACCCATTACTTGTATGACATCCATAGCCCCTCATTTCGCCGCGAATACCACTACCTTCCCAAACATGTAGGCCCGGCGCTAATCGGCCGAGATGCGTATTCGCTTGTTTAATTAACCATGCTTACCACAACTCGCCGGCTAGTTGTGGGGCACGCTTTTCGCTGAGGGATCGGCCCACCCCACCGTCCAGACCGACGATCAATTGCTGTCTGCTCCTACCACCGCCACCCTGCTGAGTTTCGAACCGAGCACTGTCGGACGGACGGCTGAACGACCTGGCGAGCCTCAACAACATCCGCAGTGGCGCTGCGGCGCCTACCGTAGCGCGCCCGCAAGCCTCACGAGAGTCATCTCGCCGGCGACAGATGGATGACCGAACACGGCTAACCCGATGACCCTCGCCTCGATCTGGCCTTGGTGATCCTTGGTTGATTAAATCGGCCACCATTCTCCCGTGGTTGCACAGTGCTATTCTAGCATCATCGAATCAGACACCTCCCTCCGATAGGCCAGTCACGCCGCCATGACACCAATCGCCACTGCTGCCTCCACCCCATCATCCATCAAGCGTTCGTTTCGAGATCTGTCGGATGTCGAGGTCGCGGATATCGAAAGGGCTTCAACCCTCGCGCGCATGGGCTGGAGCGGTGGTTTTGGCTGGGACGAGCTGTTGCTTTCGCAACGCGTCGTCATGGTGTCCGAAGCTGGCGCGGGAAAGACTTACGAGTGCCAAACACAGCAGGCCAGACTCTGGAAGGACGGCGAACCAGCGTTCTTTCTTGAACTCGCGACGCTGGCCGGCAGTTCGGTCCGCGACATGCTGACTTATGACGAGGAACAGCGCTTCGACGCGTGGCTACGCTCCCAATCCGAGATGGCGACCTTCTTCCTGGACTCCTACGACGAACTTAAGCTGACGCTTGGGAGCTTTGAGCAAGCGCTGAAACGTCTCAACAAGGCGCTGGCCGGCCAGCTCGGACGCGCGAGAATAATCGTCACGACGCGGCCAGTACCTATCGACCGCGAGCTTTTTGCAGAACATTTGCCGATTCCAACTGCGCGAAACGCGACTTCTACAGCCGAAGCGTTCGCCGACATGGTGATGGACCGGAACCAACAAAAGACCAAAGACGAAACGAGGCCAAAACCATGGCGCAATGTCAGCCTGATGCCGCTGTCGACAGAGCAGATGGGCGAATTTGCCGTGCTCCAAGGCGTAACCGATCCCGATAAATTGCTGGCCGACATTCGGGAGCGCGATGCGGAACAATTCGCGGAACGCCCACAGGATTTGATCGAGTTGTGCTCCGATTGGCGCGAGCATCATCGCATTCGTTCCCATCGGGAACAGGTTGAGAGCAACATCGCCACCAAGCTGAAGCCGAGGACGGACCCGAAGGAGAGAGTGGAGTTATCGCAAGACACGGCGATTGAAGGCTCCAGCCGCCTGGCTCTCGCTGCGCTGCTGACCCGAAAGCTTACCCTGCGCCACTCGGCAGATGCGGACAGCATCCACGCAAGCGAGGCAGCGCTGGACGTTTCCAAGATTTTGCTGGACTGGAGCGACGCGGCGCAATCGGTCCTCCTGGAGCGCGCGCTGTTTGGTTTCGCCAGCTATGGCCGCGTTCGATTTCACCACCGGTCCGTGCTCGAATTTCTTGCCGCGAAGCGCCTCGACGCCTTGCTTACCCGCGGTGTTTCGATCAAGTCCATCAAGCGGCTCTTGTTCGTAGAGACGGCGCAGGGGGCACGGACGGTCCGTCCGTCAATGCATCCGGTGGCCGCGTGGCTGGCTCTTTGGCACCACACCATCTTTGATGATATCGTGGAACTCGATCCGGCGGTCGTTTTGGATCACGGTGACCCGCAGTCGCTGAGCACGGCCCAGCGGATCAGAGCGCTCGACGCTTATGTCGAGCGCTACGGCCGCGGCGGCTGGCGGGGCCTCAGCACCCCGGAAATTCAGGTTCATCGGTTCGCTTCGCCGGAACTTGCGCCGAGTGTTAGGCGGCTGTGGAATTCCGGGATCGAGAATCCGGAAGTGCGCAGCCTTTTGCTCCGGATCGTCATTGCCGGAAAGCTAAAGGATTGTGCGGATATCGCTTATGCGATTGCGATGGATGCTGCCGGCGATGACTATGAACGAAGTCTCGCAACGGAAGCCTTGGTGCAACTGAACGACAAGCATCTCGAAGCACTGGCAGACTCGCTCGAAAACGAGCCTGCTCGGTGGCCTGACGCGATGGCCCGCCGTGCGCTGATCACCTTATTCCCCACCCACCTCTCGGTAAGCCGATTGTCACGCATATTGAAGCGCGTGAGGCAGAATACCCGTGGTATCGGCGAACTAAATCACCGTCTGCCACACGAGATTGAGACCGCGGGCCTCTCACCCGAGGATCTTGATGAATTGCGCCAAGCGCTGACGGATCTGATCCTTGATGGAATCGCGTGGGCCCGTGACAAATACCCGCATCTACGAACGAAACGCTACGAGCTGTTGCCGACGCTCATAGCAACATGCCACCGGCAGGCAGCTGAAGGCGTCCGAACGGAAGCATGGATTTCGTCGAGCTTGCTCGCAATTCGGCTCTCAAAAGATGAGCATGGCACTGACCAGCAAGCTCTCGCCGGATTGCGACGCGCGATCCGAGAACTTTCTCCGGAGGCTCGAGAGACGGCCTTTTGGACGGAAAATGCTTTTGTCGCGACGATTCATAAGGTTCAGGACGCCTGGCAGCGCATCTTCGACTTGTCCCACCATGGTGGCATCCAGCTCAGCGACAAGGATGCTGCGTGGGTTCGAAAACGCCTCGCCGACAGTCAGGAGCCACTCGATCATCGCGAGATGATGCTGTGGGCCGAGATGGTCTTGCTCACAACCAACATGACCGATCACCGGACGCTGCTTGAAAGCCTCAAGCCGCTTGTTTCGGATTCGTCTGTCCTCGCGACAATCATCGATAATCGCCTGAAGCCGCAAGAGGGCTCTGCCGAATACCGCCGTATGGAGGCGGAGCGAGCAAAACAGGCAAAGCAGGCCGAACGCCGCACAGCCAAGGCACATGCGAGTTGGGGGACGTTCTGGCGTGAGATCGTGCAAAATCCGGACGCCGTTTTTACTGCGGATCGGGCTGAAGGCACGGCTTGGGACTTATGGCGAGCGGTCGAGCGCTCCGGCGAAAAAAGTCGCGCTTCGGGATGGAACCGGCGCTTCATCCAAGAACAGTTCGGTGCGACTGTCGCTGACCGGCTTCGCGAAACCATGATGGCTGCTTGGCGCAAGGATCGACCGACACTGCGCAGCGAACGTGCCGAAGGAGAGGAAAACACGTTCCTCGTTCGATGGCAGTTTGGTCTAGCCGGGATTGCAGCGGAGGCGGAAGACCCAAACTGGGCGAAGCGGTTGACGGAGAGCGAAGCTGAACTCGCCTGCCGTTACGCGCCGCTGGAGTTCAACAGCTTTCCGTCGTGGCTCGAAACAGTTGCCGTCGAGTATCCGCAAGCCGTGGACCGTGTCCTTGGTCAGGAGCTCAGCCTGTCTCTGCGCGAGGTCGCGAGCACAAACGGCTATTCAATGTTCCTGCAGAACATCAATCATGCACCGGCCATCATAGCCGCACTCTTTGTTCCACGTATCCGCGCTTGGTTGGCCGAGGTGGCGCAGAGCGAGACTCGCCCCAACGATCAGCAGTATGAGCAAAACCTGCGTCAGGCGATCGAAATCTTGGTCAAATCGGGTACCGATGATGATCGCCGTTTCATAGAGTTAGCCGCACAGCAACGTCTCGCTGGGGGACTCACCGTTCCTTTCGCGAAGGTGTGGTTGCCGGCGCTTCTAAACCTAAATCCGGGCGCAGGCGTCGATGTCCTGGAAAAGGAGCTCGCGAATACGCCGGCCGCCAAGCTGGGCTCCGGCGTTCAGTTATTTGCGGACCTTTTCGGCCACGAATACGGCGGTCTTGGCTTCGATCTCCACGGGCCTGGATTTGGACCACAGCTTTTGCTTCGTCTTCTCCGGCTCGCCTATGTCCAAGTTCGGATAGGCGACGATACGCAGCATGAAGGGTCACATTCACTCGACACCCGAGACCATGCCGAGCGGGGGCGGAGCGCAATCTTAAGCGCGCTGTTTGCTTCAACTGGCCCCCAAGGCTGGGCGGCAAAGATCGAAATGGCTGGCGATCCGTTGTTTGCGCACATCAAGGACCGCACCATGGCGCTCGCACAGCAAAAAGCGGCGGAGGAAGCGGACAGCGTTGCGCTGGCGGAGGCCGAATTCTCAATTCTCGACAAGACCGGAGAGGCGCCGCCAAAGACCCGCGAAGCGATGTTTGCGCTCATGCAGGATCGTCTCGATGACATTGACGACCTGTTGCTTCAGGATGTTTCGCCACGCGAACTATGGGCCAGCATCAGAGACGAGCACGTGATGCGGCGAGCATTAGCCGGCGTCCTCCGGGACGCCGCCAGGCAAAACTACACCATCGATCAGGAGGCGGTAACGGCGGATGAGAAGGAGACCGACATTCGGTTTCGATCGACTGCATCCGGACAGCAAGGAACGATTGAACTCAAACTCGGCGATGAGCGTTCCGGCACCGACCTGTTCAACACGATCCACGATCAACTTTTGACCAAGTACATGGCCGCCGACGAGTGCCGGGCAGGATGTCTCCTCGTGACGATCGCAAAGGTCCGCGAGTGGGAGCATCCCCAGACCCGCAAGCTCATCGGGTTCGAAGAACTGATGTCCCTCCTGAACGATGAAGCGGAACGAATATCCAGGGAACTCGGAGGGACGGCAAAGCTGATGGCAAGGGGATTGGACTTGAGACCTCGACTGTCTTCGGAAAAGAGCTCTCGGGCGAGGCGCGGCTGAGAGTAGGTCACTTTACGACCTCTCGCAGCGGCCTAACCTGATTGCCTTGTGTTCTGCACGACCGATGACACTTCCATAAAGCTGACCAGCTTTGTATCGATGCCATGAAAGACGGCAGCAAAGTCCGGCACGAACGTGCCCCGTTTGGTGAGATTGTGACGTGCCTGCCGGCCGATCGCGTGCATGATGAAATCGGCGACTTCGAGGCCGGGCTCGCCCTCCTGCTTTCGCATGAAATAGCACTCGACCGGCAGCGGCTTCCCATTCTCCTCGAGAGAGAAGTTCTGGAATGCTTCCTCGACCAGGGGATCGGCGCGTTCCGACGATTCGAAGGTCACCGCGACTGAACGGAAGCGGGTCCACCTGGCGATGTCGACAATGCGTTGTTTGAGCACCAAAGCGATGGTCGGCAGAGGGCCAAGATTGTCAGCAAACGCGGTATCGACAGACACGATGGCACCAAACCGCGCAAAACGGCCCTGGCGGAAGAACGCGGCGGCCGCGAGAATCTGCTCGCGGGTCGCGCTCTGACCAAAGTCGCTGGCATGCAGTGGTGTATCCGGCGAACCGGTCGCCTGCCGCCTTACTTCGCGCCACGGCGTCCGAACGATAGCATCAAGATCTTGCGCGAGCACAGCGCAGCCGCCAAGGCCATATACGGGCTGGCCCGGAACCAGGGCTTCGTGACCGGTATCGTCAGCAAACACCGCTAAACAGTCGTTCGGTAGCTTCAGCTCCATCGGCGCAATCATTCCGTGACCCGGGGGCGGCCGATTCTGCCGATGCATACGGCGCATTGCAAGGCGTCCGCTGCGACGGGTTCGTTTGACGCGTTCGCTGGTCCTAGTTGCTTGATCGTCACGTCGGCAGTCGCAAATCCTCCCTCACTCCCGCACCACGCATCCTTGCTCGGCCTTATCGCACCTCTCGTCGGCTCACGGATGCAAGTGCTCCCGTCTACGCCAAGGCTTCGGCGGGCAGGGTCGCACTCCTCCGCTTCGCTCCGGTCTGTCGATGCATCCGCCTCCTCCGGCGCAACGGCCTCCCGCGAAGGCCGCGATTGGCGCGGTCAAAGCGATGGAGGAGACAATGCAGCCATGTACGATCGACGAACTGATGCACCTGACGCGAGACGAGCTTTGCGATCTCGCCGGCCGGATCGAAAGCGTTCTACCTGGTTTCGAAGCTGGCACGGTCGGGCGGCTGAACGCCCCGACCAGCCTCGATAACATTCGCCGCGCGATGGTGCAGCGCGGGCTTCATTTTTAACAAAGCAGCTGCCCAATAAAAAAGCCGCGTCCTGCAGGACGCGGCCTCCGGTACCCCGGACTTGAGGTGAATATACAGGAGTTCGCTGCTGCATTCAACGACGCGGCAATTGCCCGAGGGGTACTGGCCGTCGTTCCGACAGCCGGCCCGACTACACACGCCAGAATCTGGCTGCTCGTCCCCTGCTATCCCATGTTCTTCGAGTGCGCGGATCTCCTGCGCAGCGATGAAGTCCAGCAGAACTGATTTCCGCGCAAAGCATTGAACCAAGCCTGAAGAGCGGCAGCCGTGGCCCCAGAACCTCAGCCAATTGATCGCGACAAAGATACCGCCCCGGGTTGCTGAGTTCTTGCGCGATTCGGACAACTCGTCCAACGTGTCTCCATTCGTCGCTGGAGTTTACCGCATTACTTGATGACCTCGACCCCACGCTTCTTGAGCCTGTCGCTAAGCCGCTTAGGGTGCCGGGCGAGTTCGCGCATACGGAAGCGAGCGTGCTAAAACGTTCTTTGAACGAGCCAAGAAGTCAGAACCGAACGCGGGAGAAACAAAGTGAATGAAGACGACGCAAAGCGCTACGTCGCTGAACACGTCGAGGTGTCGCGGCTTCATGTCACGATCGCCAAAGCGTTCATTCTGGAACACTTCCATCCGACGACATCCGAACTCCTCAGCCAATTCTTGGTGTCGGTTGATGCGAAGATGCCTCATAGGCTCGTACTTCATTCCTCGGTCGATCCTCTTCCCACGTTAGACGGCGTCGTCAACGCGATCTCGTGGCAACTCGCCGCGTGCGAGGCGATTTGGGGTCTCATTGCAAATGCCGCTGTCTTTCCAGCATCAAGCGGACTGTGCGGCGGGTTTGGGACGCTGCCATGGACAACCGTCGTGCCTGGAAGCGGTGGCACTTCGTCGGGATTTTCTCTCGACGAGTATGCCATTCAGGTACCCGATAAACTGGCGCTTCCAAGGTCGACAAGTCCCGATGTCGACCTGCCCCTTACCGATCCTGACCTTTATCTGAAGGAGCTCAACCTACCCGGTCTTCTCCCGGCGGTCGAAATGGCGCTCCGCGAGGCGGTGCGATGCATCCGGCACGAACTCTATATGGCGTGTCTGGCGATGCTGGGCCGCGCGTCCGAGGCAGCGTGGATTGAAACGGGACTCGCGCTTGCCGCAGCCGTACCGGCCGGATCGTCGGTCAACGGGACTAAAATCGGCGACGAACTTCAAGATCCCTTTGTCGGAATCGGTCGCAAGATCAAGACCACACTCGATCTCTATGCTCACCAGCATGTTTTCAGTGGTATCGCGAAAGCAAGCGGCGTCAAACTCCAAGACCTTCGGAACTGTGTTGTCTGGGCAGATTGCGTGCGCGACTCCAGAAACTCAATCCACTATGGAGCTGAACCGGCAATGTCGAACTCCTACGAGAAAGTCGCGACACTTTTGATCGGCGCAGTGCCTCATATCCGCCTTTTGACCTCACTGACGGAAGCTGCGCGAAAGAACAAAGCGGAATAGCGAGGCTACGCATTGAGATCGGCATGGAGGTCTTTATCCTTGGTTATCCATTCAGGATTGAGCCTCCTGCTTATCCGGTCTGGAAACGTGGAAGCATCGCGTCCGAGCCGCAACTAGCTCGGATCACGACAGACTATATGCTCGTTGACACCGCGTCCCGGCCCGGAATGTCTGGCGCGCCTGTGATACGCCGAAGCTGGACAAATCATATGGTCGAACCTGGTGTCGTTGCGCTGGTTGATACCCCACTCAACAAGTTCGTTAGCGTGTATTCCGGCAGGGTCCCAACCAATCACCCCCACGAAGCCCAGATCGGGCTGGTATGGGGAGATTATTTGATCCACGAAATTATTGCAGGGAATATCAAAGACGAGTGGGCCGTCGTCGCCACAAGGATTACGCTATCCGCAACCCTTCCAGCCCTAGTATCTTACGAGAGTGGGAAGACGTCATCAGCTTGATCGGCGGCCGCGTGAAAGATGAAGATCGATTTGTAGGGCTCATCCCATTGCGCAGTGTTTCGACAGATCATTATGCACCTTTGCCGACCACTCATCTCAAATGCCTTGGATGCCAGCTCTTCCGCTATTTTATCCCGGCGCGTGGCATGCTGCGGCGGATATGCGTAAAACACCACGGCCGTATCGCGTGCCTCGGGCGGACTGATGACAAGTGAACATTCATTTTCCGGATCACGCCAGTCGCGCTCGACCTGCTTCTTCAGCTTCGCCAGGATCTTCTCGGCCTTCCTCTGCTCCTCCCAACTCGCACATCGCAACAGGTCCGTCGTCACCGTCGTCCAGCCTGCAAACGCGCGGCTCTCGATCGCGCTGATGAGCGCCGAAAAATAGGGACTAAGTTTCGGCGTCGGCTTTCGAACCACAACGCCTGCGTCCCGGCTGTTGTAATAGTGATCGACGGCCGCCGACATTCCTGTCAGAGCGAGTGAGACGTTCTCCTTTTCGAGATCGCCAACGTTGAAACCTGTATCGAGATAGAAACCTAGAAAATCCATCTCATCCGCAAAAATCCGGAGCGCTCTTTGTAGTCGTCCCCGCTCCGCAAAGTAGTGAAGGAAATAGGCAGGCCTTCCTAGTATATCGATGGCCGCTTGAAAATCAGCGACATTGAGCGTCGACGCCAACATCAGAGAACGGGGAATCCAGCCGGCCTCTTTCAGTTCGCCTTCGGCCGACGCGAGTATGGAGAAATCGTCCAGCGTCACCGAGATGCGGACAACTCGCTCAGTGCCGGCGAAGTCAAGGCCGAAAGGCGTTAGGGTTGCGGCCGCATTGCGGTCTCCGGCTTTCGCCTCCCAGATGATATTCTCGAGGCGACTCGACTGCTCTGATGGCGCGACGATAAGGTCGGTGACATGCCGCCGGACGCGGTCGGGTGCGCCTCTCAATCCCGGCGCCGTTAATGCCGCTGATTTATCCTCAATGATCACAACGGTTTTGTCGATAGCCGCGACGTGGTCGGTTTCATATTCGACCTCATCGCTGCGCCATTTGATGCCGTGACGGAATTGAGCCGTCGGTAATGCCTCGGAGAGCAGTCTCTTCACCTTATCTTCGAGATATGCGGCGCGCCGACTTTCGAGGCTCTTGCTTAAGCCTATCTTGTCTGCGAGCGAGCGCATCACCTCGTGGATGTGGCTGAAGAGACTCTGCGGCGCTGGGCAAAAATAAGCACTGCCGACCTTGAGGACAGGAGAACGCCAGACTGGATTGGCCATAAATAGTCGTTCTGGGTCCTGACCACTTAGGTCGCCAGGATGCAGCGACAATGCATCTAATACGGCGCCGGTTGTGTCCACGGTAAGCCCGGAGCTTTGCGCCACTTGTTGGGCGGCGAAGCTCATAGCGACCACCAACGAAATGCTAGCGTGCGCCAAGAGTCTGAACTTGACTTGTTCAAGCGTCACGTCGTCCGGAATGGCGCGCAGGAATTGCTCGGCGTCTTCCTTCATCTCGGGATGATGTTTGAAGAAGGCCCGAACCAAGCGCGGGATCGTCCTCTCACGAAAGGCGAGCTTTAACCGCTTGAAGTTCTCGGTATTGCGATCTTCGAGCAACCGAACGAGATGTCGGCCCGTAGCGATAAGATCGGACGCGGCAAAGCCATGGGCGTTACGAAACGCATCATCCAAGGGTGCATAGAGCTCGGATGAGATCTGCACGACTTCGGAGAAATAACCCCAATTTCGCACCATTTGCGTATGCATGCGCAGTCTCTCCTGAAGCGCCAAAACCGTCCGGGCTTGGAGATCGGACGCTTCTTCGATGGCTTTGAAGCGGCGCGCAAAAAATGCATCGGCGAGATCAACAATCGAGTCGATTATCTTTTGGATATCGGCTGGTGATGCAGGCGGTTCGCCCCACTCCGAGATGGGAAGCATCAGCATCAGCGCCTGAAGCAGCTCGATATGATGCTGCTCGATCTTTGGGGTGAGCCGTTTAGCGGAAACGCCAGCATCCGAGACGGGGGCGGTTAGACCGTACCCCGCCATCACCGCGATTATGTGCGGCGGATATCTCTCGCGAAAGCCTTGTAGGATCGTCTTAATAAGCGCGGGGAATTGCTCGGTCTTGCGGTCCGCCATCTTGAGAAACGCCGCCCGAATGGCGGCAGGCTCAGCGGTTGATAACGGGCGCCGAAACAGCTTGAGGCCGGGCTCCGACTTTGGATGCGGCTTTCTCGGCTTGCCGTGCTGATCGGTTCTTCGCCGCTTCATAGACCGCTATTGAGATCAAGTTGGGGGTGTCGTTTGTGCTGGTTCGGTCCCAGGGTCGGCGAGCACCTCTTCAAGCCTCGCGACGAGGACGGCACGCTTGTTCGCTGAGAGTTTGTTGAGATTCTTCTGCCGCCAGCGCACCGCGGGAAGTTCCGCCGCATTGGGCACACCTAACAGATCCCAGTCGGGCTCGCCACGCTCAAACGAGATGAGGAATTTGCGATGATCGGCTGGCATGTCGCCCACGATGGACTTTATCAACGTCGCACGGGCGGCAAGTAGATCGGCAAGCTCCACAGGATCGCGTGTCATTCCCGAGAAGCCATGCTTGAACGCCGGCTCAATATTCTTGAGGGTCGGCGCCAACACCTCCGACATGGGGCGGTCGTGGCTGAGCAGATAGACGATAAAGGCCTTGCGTAAAGCGTCGCTGATACCTTCGTTCGCGATCAGGTCGCGCACATCAAAGAGATCACGGGGATGCTGGCGGTCCAGGGCAGCAACGGTTTTCCCGGCATAAAGGTCTTCGAAGGACACAGTCCGCGCCTCGGCAAAGCCAAACTCTTCTTCGACTGCGGGCTTGACAGACACAAGCTTGGGTTCGAACACGCAACCGCGCAGAACGGGCGTTACCTCAATCTTGATCTGAACGCCTTGGGAACGAACGGTCAGTTTGACGACGGCGTTTTCGGTCTTGGCTTCGGTGATCTGGGCGTCCGGAATGAGGACTTTGATCTTGCCGGCGATACGCTTCATAGCGGCATCGATATCCGCGAGAGATTCTGCGCGTGGTGCTACCGGCAAGTAGGTAAGATCAATATCGACGGAGAGGCGCGGAAGATCGCGAACAAACAGATTGATCGCTGTCCCGCCCTTGAGGGCAAAACACTCCTCCTCGGTGACCAGAGGAAGAACGCGGATCAGCAGGGCGACTTGCCGTTTGTAGATGTCAGCGAACGCCATTCAGATCCTCAGGAACCGTTATGTGGTAGGTGGGGTCGAGGACGCCGCCTTTGACGAGCATACGCTTGCCGCTGCCCAAATCGACGGCTTCCTTGTCGAGTCGCTTGAGCCAGGGCTGCCTGTGTCGGTCAGCAAAGTAGAAGAACAGGCGCTTGACCTTAACGCTGGAGCAATCCTTCAAGAGCTTTTGCAAACGAACGGGGCGCAAATTGGCGAGGCCGCCGAACAGGGCATCGACCTGCTCAAAGGTCTCGTGATTGGGTAACTCATCGAGCATCTCGAATAGTGCACGCTCAGGCGTCGATAGCGTCAAAGGCCAATCCCACTGGCCCCAGCTCAATGCGGTTATGTCGCCGCCATGCAAGCCCGCCACATCACGCGCCTCGCCTGTATCGACATTCCATTTGAGACTGCCGAGGCCTTTGGTGACGGGGTCGTTTTTGAAGAGCCGTCGATCGTTGTGATAGACGAACTTGACCTTGAGCGGCAGTTTGTGAACCCATGCAGGTGGCGCTTTGGGACCGTAGAGATGGACGGTCGTGCTCGATTGCGCGAGGTAGTGGGCGTACCCCTGCAATTCGAGTGCGGTGCGTCCACCGACGACGAGCGGCGAATAGTTGAGGATGGTCTGGAGCGATATGACGACCTGCTGCCAGCTCAATGCTCCACGGGGCCGGCGAAAGACGCTGCGCGCGGGTTGTTCGAGCCAGCCAGATTTCACGTAGAGATGTTGCAGTTGGGTCGAGTACCCTTGAGCCTTCAGCCAAGCAGCGTCCACCAGCATTCCTTCGGGGAGTTTGCTGGCGAGCTGGTTTAGAAGACCTGCCGTTTCTCTACTCATACTTGATAATATAGCACATTTTCAAACCGCCAGCCAGTTTGAAAAAACTCATGAAAATCAATACGGTATTGATTTTCAGGCAAAAATATAAACCTTCTAGCTATGGCCCTTACAGACAAGCCGTAGACGCTTCAAGTCGCGTGCGCAGCAACTACCGGCACCAGTGAACGGGCAGGAATGTGATCGTGTCGCGCGTTCGCTTAGGTTCAAATTCAATGGCGCCGAACCGAATCTTGCCGTCCTCGTCAAGACAGAGCTGGATGCACAACTTCTTCAGTGCAAGTCCGTCGTGCCCAAGCCAAACAAGAATCTTTTCGGCTCCTTCTTTGACGCTAGCATTGCGCTCACCGACCTTGTCGCGGTCCGTAAAGTATTGACCGACCGAGCCCGCGACGATATCGGCCGCGCTCAACAGATCAAGGTAATCGGTGCTGCGTTCACTGAACGGCAGCGCGCCTCCGATGAGGCCGAATTGACGTGACGTGTAGAGATTGAGGACGTTATGAAAGAGCGCAAGCAAACGGTTGTGCGCTTTCAGATCGGGACAAATCGCGTCGTGATCCGACATCCAGAAAATTTTCTGTCGCTCGTGCCCGAGCAAGGCGGTCAAGAATGCGGCCGTATGAACGACGCGAAGTGCTTTTTCCGCGACCTGAGGCTTAAGTTTTCCAAAGCCTTGCTCTTCTAGCCTTTTGACCAAAGCATTTCCGGTCGACCTGCCTTGCGGGCCAAACAGCGAGACAATGCGCTTGTGCACGACGACGGTGAAGAGAAGCCCGGGTACATATCCGTTGAGAACGTCCAAATAGGGCAGCAGCGCGTTGCGCACAACGCCCATCCCAAAATCCTTAAATTCAATCTCCTTGTCTCCGAGCCCGCATTCTGAGCGGAGCTCCTTCATCTTCATCCGAAATGTATCCAGCGAGCCCCAAGCGCATATCAGAAACGAGTATGTGAGATAGCTGCTGGAGGAGTGTTCGCCACCATAGTCCGAGAAAATTCCAACCGTGCTGTTCGCGAGCGCACTCAAATCAGGCAACAGCAGCAGTCCGGCGGCGTCACGCTTCTTGAGTTCCGCTTCGATTGCGACAACCAAAGGGGAATATTGGCCCTCATGCTCCGGCCTAAGCATGTTGAGGCCTGGGTTGTGGAGAATGAGCTGACGGGCGTTGGCAATCAAATCGGGATCGAATGAAAACCTCATGGCCATGCCCGTTCTCTATTTGCCGTCCATCATCGCCAAATCTCGCCGAGTTTGAATGTCAGGGCCTGCGCCGCGGGCCAACCAGCGCGCACAAACACATCCAAACAATCCATGAGATCGTCCAGCCGAGCCCGATCAGCAAAGACGCCACGATAGTCGGCCAAGTATCGTTGGACAATTCGTACAATCAGATCCGCGCCCATCGACTCGTCGCTGTATCCGCCTTGTTCGGCCGACTTTACCGCTTGCGCAATGAGCGCGAAAACACCGGGAGGATCGAGCGGGATGAATGTCTCAAGCGCCTGAACAAGATGATGAGCGACCGGAACAACAATTGCCTTGGCGAGGCGAGCCAAGATCGGCTTCGTCTCCCAGTACAGTCGTGCGCGCGGCGGAGAGACATCATCAGGGGGGATGGAGCCGTTGTAATGCGTCCCGGCGGCGAGATACAGCCTCAGCGCCACCTCGTTGAGTATACCGACCATGTCGCGGAGCGCTGCCTGGTCGGCGTCTGGCCACGTCGAGAACTGGCGGATATCAAGCGCCGTGGCGCGTTTCTCAATTTCTGAGAAGGCAAGCTCGGTAACAGTACGATAAAAGGCCAGAGTGTTCTGCCGCGGTCGATTGTCCTTAGCTTGCGGATTTTCTAAGCTTCCAGTCAACAGCTTGTCCGAATATCGCGCGACAAGATGCTGGATGCTCCCCGCATTGCTTATCACGTCATCGATGAAGCTCTCCGCGAATTTATCGGCCTCGGCATTTGTTCCGAGGATATGAATATCGAAAATAAGGGTTGCCGCGGAGAGTCGGCACGCAGCCATCCCCGCCATCTCCTTGTTACGATAGCGGCGGATAACCCCCTTCGCCGCGCGAACGCTGCGTGGAACGTCCTGATAGATGATGGCGGCCAGCGCACCGATAGCGCTATCCACGAGACCTCGCGCCGGCTCCTTCGCAAGAACATGCTCCAATTCTGACCAAACCCAATTCGGATCGAGGCTGCGAAGCACTGACAGGTTCTGGATGATTTGAAGTCGGACCTCCGGAACTCGATCTCTCGCGAGTTTGCGGATGGCGGTCATGACTTGCCGATCCTGCTTTTGAGATGCACGCGTAAGATCGATCAGCCCGTGTGCCGCCTCCGTGCGAGCCGATTGTCCGCCCCATGACAGATTTTCATGGAACTGATCGTCGCGTTCAGCGTCATGGCGCGGATATTCGCTGCCGGCGCAGAAAAGCAAAATGCGTTTTAGCGGCGTCTTGACCGTAGGTTCTGCCAGCACCTTCGGTGCCGCGTGCGCAATACGTCCGGCAACGTACGCCACGTGTCCGATGGCATGTTCGAACAGCTTGTCCGGAACTCGACCATGAAAACGCTTGAGCAAGGCCTTTCGAGCATCATCGAGGACGACGAGATGCTGTTTCAAGGAAGACAATGAAAGATCTGTCGTGCGGTCGGACGTAACCAGCGCTTCGACGTCCCGCATCGTCTCGCGCAGCGCAGCACTTTCCGGATCATCGAGCGAAACGCCTTCCGACGCCAAATAGGCATCCGTATCGAAGGGGCGCGATGAGCTTGTGAATCGAACGGGCTGCGTGTTCGGGCGCGTTGCCCCTGTTTGTTCCAATGTCTCGATGAATGTGCGCATTTCCGCGCTTGCGATTGCCTCCTTCGGAATACAACCGATCAGCGCGGCCTTACTTCCGTCGCCGGCTCGATCGCTTGGCAACGACAAGATTGCGTGTTCGATCGCACCGCGTTTGGGCTCGGCGAGATGTGCGTATGCAGCGCCGATAAACGTTCCCAGTTGGTACCGCGTATCGGAACTCATCATGATCGGTGCGGCGCAGGCCAGCGGAACGAGCTGGTGTCCGTAGATCGACGGATGCCTCGTGCCGGCAACCAGCAAACTTCCCCAGATGGCCGCAGGTACATCCGGTTCACGCGAGAGGGTCGAAAGTATTCGTTCAATTTTGCCCTGGGCGTCGGCATCGCTCGCAAGACCTTCCAGGAATGCGTCAAACTTTTTCAGCAGTACCGGCCCGTCCTGCATCGGCTGATATCCGCCACGATACCAGGAGCAACTCAAATCGGCCTTGAAACTCGCCGTGGTGGGACCGAGAGGGAACGACTCCGTCGATAGCTCGCCGGGACGGGGGAGACGGCGACGCTCTCGTTCCACGTAGCCATGCAGGCCGACAACAACGGCGCGGACACCCGCCTCAAGATTGTCATTCAGCAAGGCGGGGATGGCTTCCGACAACTGAAACCAGGCTCCCTCATAATCTTGCCGCCTGTTGGAGCGAAGCGGCAGAATCGCACTATTGCCAATGTTCGTAGCGTCGCCGGAGACTTCTACATAACCGTAGGCTGCACGATAAATATCTATGGCCAGGCCAGGATCACCCTTCGCAATACCCCTGATCTCATGAGCTATCCATCTCAGTTCTTTATAACCGTGATCCTTCAAGTGTCCGGGCTCGATCGCTTGCTTGAGTAACGCGGCCGACTCTGAAGGATCTGCGGCAAAGGTCTTTCCTACGGCAATGAGACCGTTGGCGATCATCAGCTCGAACCGGGGCGTTCGCGTCCAAGCGAAGCGCAAAAGATCCCGCGCGGCTTTTCCGACTGCGATCATTTGATCCGGGGTCGCGGTCATAGCGCCTCCACTGCCGTGGCAATTAATGCGCGCAAAGCCAACATCAACCGGTCCGAACCTATCGCCGCCAGCCGCTCGGCGAACTGCATCCATGGGCCTGCGTCCGGGCCCAGCAAGGGCACGCCCGCATTCTTGCGAACGAAAAGCGCGCCTATCATGTTTTGTACGACCTGTTCGGCGGCGCTCTTGCGTGGTTCCGGACCATTCAGCGCATCAAAGATGGGCTGCAGGTCGCCCAAGTCCCTTGTCTGTTCAACGGCAACCATAGGAGCGACGAGTAGCGCGACGCCGGGCAATCCGGTTTCCTGCCCTAACGCGAATGCCAAATTCCAGAACAGCGCGTGACCATCACCGGTATTCCACGCATCTGATAGCGCCAGCACGAGACTGGGACTAAGCATGAGCGAAAGCTCGCGACGCGCACGCAAAAGCGCGACCAGTCGAACAGCATCCCTTCCGCGCCCGAACACGAGCCGTGCCACGGCATAGTCGAACAGGACGTGATGGTTGAACAGCAGCACGCTTTCGTCGGGCTGTCCACCCTGATCCTCAGCGCGAAGAATTCCGTTGCGCTCCAGGTCGACCAATGCATCGGTATCAACCTCGGTGCGGACGTCGGCGCGCAGGACACGAAGAACTTGTGCGTCAATCATCGCGTTCACCACGGTGGTCAACGTAGCTTCGCGCGAGTCGTGTTTTCCGTCAGCCCGACGGATGCGATGGCGCCAATAGCTGTCGAGAAGTTCCGACTGGGTGGTGATTGCGCTCAAGTCCGAACCAGCGACGCCGGCGCGAAGCAAATCAGCCAGCAAGTGCAGATTGAAGATGTTTTGGAGCAAATCGCGCAGCTTTGGGGAAGCGGCGCTATAAAGCGCCCCCAGAGCTGGGAACAACTCTGCGATCTGGAGTATCTCGTGATCCGCCAACCGACCGACCGAAACGTGACAGACCCGAGAGAATTCGCGATCGGCCTGTGCCGGTATCGGCGGTTGGCCGCGAAACATCATTGACCATTCGGTGCCCTGACGAAGGTCGTACTTGCGAACTGACGCGATCACCCTCCAACGCGAACCGGGCAACCTGAGAACCGCTCCGACCACCTCGCGCAATAATTTCTGCGTTTCTGGCTTTCGGGCCGCATCGAGCGCATCCAAAATGAGCAGGCCCGGCTTCGAGCCCGGCCAGTTGTCGAGAACTTCGACCAGGCCGTGGCTAATGCCGAGTTCGGCATGAAGACCAGAGAATGTATCAACATTCAGCAGATCGACCGGAAGAAATACGACATCCTGCTGGGCCGCGATCGCGGTTGCTGCGAGCCGATACATAAGACCGCTTTTTCCAGCTCCCGGCTCTCCCACAAGCAACAGTGATTGAGAGGTTGCGGCATCCCGGAATTCGGGCCACGCAGCCCGCTCAATTGTCAGCTTCGGATCGTCGGCGAGAAGTCTAGTAAAGCTAGGCGCAGGCTCAAGACGGGCTGCCGTCCATCTCCTTAGAGCAGCGACATCACCGCGAAAGTCGGGAAGTGCCGTAAGCCGAATCCCGGCACGGGCGAGCAACTGTAGGAGCGTAGACCGGTCCGCTCCTGATCGTTCAGCGCGGAGGCGCGCTGCCAGCTTGAACAATTCCGAGACAGCCAAGCTGGCCTGCGTGGCGTCCTCCAACAGGTTTGCGCGAAACTGCTCAAGAATGAACTTCCTGTCTCGTCCGCCACTTTCGAGGTCAAGCTGATGCACCCAGATCAGCCGAAGCAGCGCATTGAGCTCCTTATCCGTCGGACTCTTGCGATAGGCGGCTTTCCAGGAGCGTTTAAGATTGGTCTCTACCGTCTTCGCTACATCCCTCTCAGACTGTGACACGGCCACTTGTTTCAGCGTGCGCACGTCGCTGCGATCTCGTACGCGGCGCAGAAGCTCCGGCAGCGTCACGATAACTTTCGACGAACTGGTGCTGGGGGTTGCAAGAACGAGCCGGTCACGTGATGAATCAAGCGGTCGCGACCAGGCGTGCTTGGAGTCAGCGGCGGCGCTTGCTTTTATCTGCCGCACGAATTGGTCGAGAGCGCCAGCAAAGCTTGAGGTCGCGGCCGAACTCATAGCGACACTGCGCTTGGCCTGAACGAAGATGATACCGGCGTGGCTAGTGACCGCGTTGACGTCGTCGACGGGCGCCTCCGATTGGCAGGCGAACGACACGATCTGCGTGCCAGCGTCGAGGTCAAATGGCGGATGTGCGCCACCACCGAGTAGCGCCGCATGGGCGTACCACGTGGCAACCAGCGTCTCGTAATTGCCCCCGGATGCTTCGGCCTTTCCCCCTGATGATGTTTTCTTCTTTTTCGGCATTTGCCTTTGACGCGCAGCGCTGGTGAAGGTGAGTTCCACCGAGCAAAGCGGAAATTAGAGTATCAGGGAAGCGGCAAGTTATACCGCTCGCCTTGCCTTCCTTGGTCGCGGGCAGACGACAACAGCACAAGGAGCACTTCTGCGCTGTGCGCGACCGAAATGGTCGAGGGACTTCGCATTGTTGGCGCAACATCGCGCTCGCAAAGACAAGGCGCAGACCTCGACGTGGATGCCGTCGGCGCGCTGCTGCTCAACGATTCCAAACGGGGCGTCGGACTTGGTTCGCCTTGATGCGTAGGTTGGCGCCACAGGCATGCATGACGACCCAAAAAGCATCGCTCGAACTGCCGCTTTGGGGCTGACTTTACGTCGAAATTTTTGTGCCGTTTTGTGCCAGTTTTGTGCCGCGGAGTTTTTGGGAGAGCTTGGTAGTTCGAGCCGGAATTTCTCTAACCCGTTGCGAAACAATGGTTTTCGTTCGCATAGAGTGCGAATGACTTGTAAGGCATGAAAAAGCCCGCCAGAGGCGGGCTCAGACCGCTGACAAACCCCGTCGATTTTCGGCGGGGTTTTGTTTTTGGGACGGGTCGATTGGGCTTGGTGGGGCTTCAGGCCCAGGCGGGGCGGAGCGCCAGGGCGAGAGCGATCTTCTTGATGTTCTGGGCGGCTGCGGCGAGCAGGCACTGGCAAGTGACGGCGAGCAGACCCCGAAAGCGCGCGTAGCGATGACCATGGAGTTGCTTGGCATCTGCAAAGGAGCGTTCGACCGTCTCCTTGCGGCGCTTGTAGATGCGCTTGCCCCACGGGGTGATCCCCACGTTCAAAAGCCGCCTTCTGGGGCCGTCCTGTAAGAGCATGCATAGGAGGAAGGCAAATTGTTCACTCGCCGGTGGCGCGCCAAACATAGGAAGCGTTGAATGTGCGGCGAAGCGTGACCTTCCGCGGAGCCGCGCGCGCTTATCAGTGCATAGTGCCGCCGCCGCCGTCGTCCGGCCGGCCGATCGAACCGCGAACTCAGGACTGTTGCAGTCGAACTGGACGCCTTTCAGTTCTCATTGGTTGAGTGAGATCAATGTGCTCTAAAGCAGTAAAAACACCGTTTGAAAAACCGTTTTAGTTTCGATTTCTCAAACGGCGATTTGTTGCAAGTGTTTGAATTAAATGGCGCGCCCGAAGAGATTCGAACTCCTGACCCCCAGATTCGTAGTTTAACGGTGAGGCAGTGGGGCCGGCGCAGCGAGGATTCGTTGCCGTTCGAAACGCAAAGCATGCATTCGCCTGTGCGCGACTTATTGCGCAGCGGATAGGTCAGTCAGCGCGTCAGATACAAACGACGCTGAACGCGAGCATAAGCTTCGGCCAGCAGAGTGACTAGCAACCCGCGTTCGCCAATGCTCGCCGAGGCTTATTCGACGGATATTCGACGACATTTCCAAACTAAATCTAACTATTTGAAATTGCTGGCGCTCCCTAGGGGAATCGAACCCCTGTTTCAGCCTTGAGAGGGCCGCGTCCTAACCGCTAGACGAAGGGAGCGTACGGGAGAGGGAATAGCCGCGAAATGTGCGGCGGGCAAGGCGGAAGGTGCGGTTTCGGGCTCCGGAGTGGGGATCCAACGGGCACCGTCACGGCCTTGAGATGGATTCCGGGTTCAGCCCTGCGGGCTGCCCCGGAATGACGGAAGGGTGGATGACGGCAGACCGGGTAACGACGATCCGGATGACGGCAGAGAAAGGTTAATCAGGGTTCGCTGATGAATTTCAGCTTTCCGGCCGGTTTCAGCGTCTTGGCGTCGAACGTGCGGATTTCGGTCACCCCCCCTATATCCAGCGTCACCACCAGTCGCTCGCCGGCCACCGCCGTGGAGACGATGCGGGCGCCCTTAGGGACGGTCGCGATGGTGTCGGTCGCGGACGCCGCGGGGCTTCCATCGCCGCGGTAAAGGCGGTACCCGACAGCCATCAGGACCACGGCCACCGCCAGCACCGAGGTCAGGCCCGCGATCAGCATCATCCGCCGCACCCGCGCCATCAGCGCGGCCTGCTCGGGGGTCGGTTCGGGGGCTGTGGTATCGGTCATGCAAGGCTCTCAACAAGGCGCGTCATTGGAACAAGGTTTTTCGTCGAACAGCGGACAACGGCTGGAGGTCATCGTCGGCGGCGACGAGGGATCGCCCCGGCTCGACCGCGTGCTCGCGGTGCTCCGCCCCGAATTGTCGCGCTCGCGGCTGAAGGCGCTGATTCTGGCCGGTTCCGTCACCGCCAAGGGCGCCCCCATCCGCGACCCCGCTTATCATGTCGTCGCGGGGGATACGATCATTATCGACGTGCCCGAGGCGGTGGCGCCGGAGCCTGCGGGCGAAAATATCGCGCTCGATATCGTCTACGAGGACGACGACATCATCGTGATCAACAAGCCCAAGGGGCTGGTGGTGCATCCGGCCGCCGGCCACGAGAGCGGCACGCTGGTGAACGCGCTGATCGCCCATTGCGGGGCCAGCCTGTCGGGGATCGGCGGCGTGCGACGGCCGGGCATCGTGCACCGGCTGGACAAGGACACGACCGGGCTGATGGTGGTCGCCAAGAACGACCAGGCACATCAATCGCTGACCGCGCAATTCGCCGACCACGGCCGCACCGGGCCGATGCAGCGCGGCTACATGGCCTTCGTGTGGGGCGTGCCCGGCCGCCAGCGCGGCACGGTGGACGCGCCGATCGACCGGCACGTTTATGCCCGCGAAAAGATGGCGGTGCGCCAGGGCGGACGCGAGGCGGTGACGCATTGGGAAATGCAGGCGACTTATCATGGGCGCGACGGCAAGCCGGTGGCCTCGCTGCTGGCCTGCCAGCTCGAGACCGGGCGGACGCACCAGATCCGCGTCCACCTCGCCCATATCGGACATCCACTACTGGGCGATTCGGTCTACGGCCCGCATTTCAAGACCAAGGTCGGGCACCTCGGGCCCCAAGGTAAGGAGATACTCACCGCGCTCGGCCGGCAGGCCTTGCACGCCTGGCTGCTGGCCCTGGAGCACCCCCGGACCGGAGAATTATTGCATTGGGAGGCGGCCCTGCCGGAGGATTTGCGTCTCCTGCAGGGCGCGCTGGAAGCGGCGGTATGACGCAGGCCATCCTGAAAAGGCCTGACATTACAAAAGATTAAGCCGCCCACACGGGCTCGTGACGTCAGTATTCCTTCCCTATTTGTTCGTTTTTGTGTATGTTGCACCTGCGCTGAATATCCAGCGCGGAACATCGCAGCCTGGTCGGCTTTAACCCAGCGATCACCTGCCTGGCCCGCCGCTATCGGGGGCCTGAACCAACTGGAGGGCGCTCAATGGCCCGTACAGCTACGCTGCCGGTTCTTAATGGAGAATCCGGCCTTTCCAGATACCTCGCCGAGATCCGCAAATTCCCCATGCTGGAACCCCAGCAGGAATACATGTTCGCCAAACGCTGGCGCGAACATGACGATCGCGAGGCCGCGCATCACCTCGTCACCAGCCATCTCCGGCTCGTGGCCAAGATCGCCATGGGCTATCGCGGCTACGGCCTGCCGATCTCCGAGGTCGTCTCGGAAGGCAATGTCGGCCTGATGCAGGCGGTGAAGCGGTTCGAGCCCGAGAAGGGATTTCGTCTCGCCACCTACGCCATGTGGTGGATCAAGGCGTCAATACAAGAGTACATCCTGCGTTCGTGGTCGCTCGTGAAGATGGGCACCACCGCGAACCAGAAGAAGCTGTTCTTCAACCTGCGCAAGGCGAAGAGCAAGATCTCCGCGCTGGACGAAGGCGATCTTCGCCCCGACCAGGTGGCGATCATTGCCAAGCGCCTCGGCGTGACGACGCAGGACGTGGTCGACATGAACCGCCGCCTCGGCGGCGACGCGTCGCTCAACGCGCCGATCCGCGACGACGGTGAAGCCGGCGAATGGCAGGACTGGCTGGTCGATAATTCGCCCAACCAGGAAGCCGTGATGGCCGAACACGAGGAGTTCGATCATCGACGGCAGGCGCTGAACGGCGCCATCGGTGTGCTCAACCCGCGCGAACGCCGCATCTTCGAGGCGCGGCGCCTGGCGGAAGACCCGATGACGCTGGAAGACCTCGCCGCCGAATTCGGCGTCAGCCGCGAACGCGTGCGGCAGATCGAGGTCCGCGCTTTCGAAAAGGTGCAGTCGGCCGTCAAGGGCACGATTGCAAAGGCGGAAGCCGAAGCGCTCGAAGCCGCGCATTGATCGCGGGATCGAGGTAACGATTACGGAAAGCCGGCGGCAACGCCGGCTTTTTGTTTTTGGGGTTCCGTTTTGCGGAGCTGTCTCCGCCCACTCCGCTGTCGTCCTCCGCGAAAGCGGGGACCCGGTACGCCGCGGTGGCGATGAGACAGCGTGCAATAGCAACAACCTCTGGAAGACTGGATCGCCCGGACAAGCCGGGCGACGACGAGGCAGCATGTGGAGTTGAGCGTGCTTGAACAGAAGCATCACGAGCGAGCGTCCTACTCCCCCCACTCCCGTGCCATCGTCGCCAACGCACAGCCTTCGCAATACCGCGCGTCCTTGTAGTCGATCCAGTTATGCGCGTAGACGCGCTCGCGCGGGATGTTGTAACGCGCGCGCAGCACCTTCACGAGGATCTTCCACGCCGCGATCTGTGCCTCGGTCGGGCCGCGGGTAACGTCGGGATAATTGCCGGCGAATTCGACGCCGATCGAGTTGGCGCCGATCACCTGGCGGTATGTCGCGCGGTTGTCGATGTACTTGTTGTCGTTGCGGTTGGCGCCGTCGCCATGGGTGGGAATGAGATGTTCGGCGACGGCCCAGTACACCGTGCCGTCCGTCTCCACCCAGACGGTGACGCCGCGCCGGGTCGGGTTCTTCGACTGCGCCTGCGCGCCGCCGCGCGCCGAGCCGGCCGGCCCTTCGGTCTGGTGCACGATGATGTTGCGCCAGGAATGGGCTTTTGAAAGGTCGCCCCATGGCGCGAGCCAGACCATCTTCAGTCCGGGAATGTCGGGCGTGCCCGACGCGCGCGCGATCGCGGCAAGATCGGGCGTCTGCGCCACGGCGCATGGGGAAAATACAAGGACGAACAGGGCGGCGGCGACGAGGCGAAAATTCATGCGCGAGGTCCGGTGACGGACCAGCGTAGCATGGCTCAGGCGCGCTGGCGCAACGCGATGTCCGACAATTCCAGCGCTGCCGATTCAGGCGCCAGCGGCGGCGCCGGTTCGTAGAGGGCAAAGCCGTTGCGGCCGGCCTTCTTGGCATCGTAGAGCGCATGGTCGGCGGCCGCGATCAGGCGGTCGGGATAGGCGCCCATCTCGGGGCCCCATTGCGCGACGCCGATCGACACCGCGACCGGGATATCGTTGCCGACGCATTGTTCGGCATCCGCACGGCAGACCTCCAGCACGCGGCGCGCGATCATGGCGCCCTCGCGCAGCGTCGAGGACGGCAGCACGATGCAGAACTCGTCGCCACCGGTCCGCGCCAGCATGTCGCCGGGCCGCAGGCGGGTCTGCGCCATCAATGTGAAATGCTGCAGGCAGGCGTCACCGGCGGCATGGCCGTGCGTGTCGTTGATCGCCTTGAAGCTGTCGAGATCGATCACCAGCAGCGCGAAGGGTTTGCCGCTGCGCTCCGAGCGCGCGCATTCTTCTTCCAGCCGCTGCAGCAGATAGCGGCGATTGCCGACGCCGGTGAGATCGTCGAGCAGCGCCAGATCCGCAACCTCGTTGCGCAGGCGGTCCATCGCCATCAGCAGGAAGCCGAAATTCAGCGACATCGACAGGAACACCAGCACGAGGATGACGACCGATTGCACCGGACCGAACTGCAGGTAGGAGTATCCACCACCGACCTCGGTTAGCGCACCGACCAGCCGGCTTGCGAAAATTCCCAGGATGACGATGGTGACGATACCGGCCAGCCGGGCGCCCGGATACACGCGGCCCTCATGCGGGCCCAGCAGCAGTTTCAGGCTCGTGGCCATAGGCAACGCCTGCGCGACCGTGAAGATGGTCAACCGCGCGGTCACGCTGTCGTAGACGAAGATGAAGAACGACAGGCTGGCAAAGCTGAGGCCGGTCGTCAGCAGGGTGGCGCGCCATGACACCGGTCGGTCGAAGAATTTCCGCACCCCCATCGCGGCCAGGCAGATCGCCAGCAGCAGGGCGGTGCCGCCGAACAGCAAGGGCACCAGCGAATCCGGGAATACCACGCGCATCGTCGCCATGGCCGCGCCAGCCGCCGCGGCGAACGCCGAGCCGGTCCAGAACCGCGCCGCTTCGAACGACGGATAGCAGCGCACGACGTAGGCCCAGATCAGGCCCAGCGCGAGAAAATTGATGACGAACACCGTCCAAAGCGTCGGAACGCTCAGCATTGCGAACCCGGGACGCGCACGACGCGTCTCCCCTGTTGTCTAACCACCGCACAAGGCGCCCGCGCGCCCCCAAGCACTTGTCCCATGACGGTCTCCGCCGTCCACGGGACTAATTGCCTCCGCGCTGCTTAATGGAATCCTCACCGTCGCCGGCCAATCCGAACTGTGGTTTTGAATTGATGAAGATCGCCGGCGTCGGACATCGTTAAGCATGACGCGCGCGATGCGAACGCGCAGGCGCGGCCGGCTTCGCCGAAAAATCGCATCGAAATGCATAACAGCTGTGGATAACGTGATGACAGCGCCATGACGACACGCGGCAGGCGCCTGCGAATCTGCTGGGATCGCGATCGAGGATGTTGCGAGGCTGGCCCTCCGCCAAGCATGCCTCGGTGTCGCGTTCAATCCATGAAAACCTTGAGAGGATACGATGGCTAAGAAAGCGAAGAAGGCGAAAAAGGCCAAGGCGAAGAAGGTCAAGAAAGCCAAGAAGAAGTGAATTTCGGCCTGGGTGAAGCTCGTTCAGCTTCGCCCGGGCCCCCAACTCCGGGTGCGATTTGGAGAACGGCGGGCCTTCGGCCCGCCTTTTTCATTTTCGGTGCCACGTCGTCCCCGCGAGCGCAGGGACGACGTGCCGGGCCGTGAAGTCAGCGCTCCGACAACGCCAGCTTGGCGCCGAGAGCGGCGAAGCCTGCGGCAAAACTCCGGCGCAACCAGGCCATCGCTTTCGGGCGGGTGATGACGCGGTCGCGCAGCGCGGCGGCGAACAGGCCGTAGACCGCGAACACCGCAAACGTCATCGCCATGAAGGCCGCGCTCAATTCCAGCATCCGCGCCAACGGATGCGGTTCATCGACCGCGACGAACTGCGGCAGGAAGGCCAGGAAGAAGATCGAGAGTTTCGGGTTCAGGATGTTGATCAGGATCGCGGTCATGATGACGCGGCGAGTGGAGCGCGCGGAAGTGGCGGGGCGCGTGTCGACCGACAAGGCGCCCGTCTCGCGCAACGCCTGCCACGCCATATAGAGCAGATAGGCCACGCCGCACCATTTCAGCGCGGCGAAAGCCAACGCGCTGGTGTGCAACACCGCCGCCAGGCCCAGCATGGCCGCCAGCATATGCGGCACGATGCCGAGCGTGCAGCCGAAGGCGGCTGCGATGCTCGGCCGCGCACCCGAGGTCAGCGCCACCGCCAGCGTATAGAGCACGCCGGTGCCGGGGGATGCGACCACGATCAGCGAGGTCAACAGGAACGACAGCGTCATGCTCCGCCATTACCACGGCGGTACCCGGCGTGGAAGCGCGCGGCGCGGTCGCTCAGGAATCCGGACGCGCCTCGTGGTCGCGGCGCTTCTCATTCACCATCCGCTCCGCCTCGCGGATCACATCGAGCGGTGCCCACGGTTTTTCCCAGAACTGGCAGCCATCCGGCAACTGCTGATGCAGCGGCCGGCCCGAGGTGACGATCACGCCCATCCCTGGATTGTACTTTCTCGCGATATGCGCGAGCTCGACGCCGTCCATATTGCCGGCGAGTTGAACGTCGGTCATCATCAGGACGAGATTGCCGGCGGCGCGCTCCAGCACCAGCTCCGCGGCTTCCGCACTTTCGCATTCGATGACATCGACCTCGCTCTCCTCCAGCAGCAGGCAGATCATGTCACGTTGCATCGGGTCGTCCTCGACGATGAGGGCGGTCGCGCGAAACGGTTTTGATTGTCCCATAAGGAGCCTCCTCAGCATTTGCGCCGGCTTGGCGACGACTTTTTCTATCAAGTGGTTCAAGTTAAGCGAGGAAACCGCTTTATGGTTCGGTTCCAATTTGCGAAACTTCGCGGGAACCAGCACTGCATCCGTAGGGAGTTTCTCCACATGACCGCCATATCCGGAAGCGCGGCCGCCGTGACCGGCGCCGCCAGCGGCATCGGCCGCGCGCTGGCGCTGGAGCTGGCATCGCGCGGCTGCGATCTCGCGCTCGCCGATCGCGACGAGGCCGGGCTGCGGCAGGTGGCAGCCGAGATCGGCAAGACGAATTCACGCAAGGTCACGACGCATCGCGTCGATGTCGGCGAACCCGCGCAGATCCAGGAATTTGCCGGGTCGGCGACGGCCGCCCACCCTTCGCTCAACATCCTCATCAACAATGCCGGCGTCGCCCTGCTCGGCGCCTTCCACGAGGTCGATCAGGCGCAGATGGAGTGGCTGATCAACATCAACTTCTGGGGCGTCGTGCACGGCACCCGTGCGTTCCTGCCGCATCTGGCCAAACAGCGCGAGGCGCATATCGTCAATCTGTCCTCGATCTTCGGCATCATCGCGCCGCCCGGCCAGACCGCCTATTGCGCGGCGAAATTCGCGGTGCGCGGCTTTTCGGAAAGCCTGCGGCATGAACTCGCGATGGCCAACAGCCCGGTGAAGCTCTCGGTGGTGCATCCCGGCGGCGTGCTGACCAACATCGTGCGCAACTCCCGCACCGGCGCGGGGATCACCGACAATGCGCGCCGCGTCGAATCCATCGACCGTTTCGATGCGGTCGCCAAGACCACGCCGCCGGTCGCGGCCCAGCGCATCATCGCCGGCATCGAGAAGAACCAGCCGCGCATCCTGATCGGGAACGATGCGAAGTTCATGGACCTGCTGCAGCGGTTTCGCCCGGCGACGTACTGGGCGGTGCTGGCGAAGCGGATCGAAAAGATGAGCAGGCAGTCGAGTTAGAGGCGGTACCGTCGCTCGCGCCAATGTCATCCCCGCGCAGGCGGAGATCCAGTACGCCGCGGCTTGTCGGTTCAATCAACACTGTCTCTGGAATACTGGATCACCCGCCTTCGCGGGTGATGACGGCTGTCGTTCGAAAATGACTGCAGACAGATCTACCTTCCCGCCAGCCGATCGGCAAAATACCCGATCGTCTTGCGGTAGATGGTCGCCCTGTTCCACTCGCGCATGGCTTCGAAATTCGGCGTGCCCTCGCCGTAGGGCGCGCCGCCCTTGAAGCCGGAGACGTGCAGCAGGTTTGCGGTGGAGGCGAGCACGTCGGCCACGCTGTGGCGGAGGTCGACGTGGCCGTTGCCGTCGAAGTCGACGCCGTATTTGATGTAGGACGACGGCAGGAATTGCGTCTGGCCGAGTTCGCCGGCGAAGGCGCCGATCAGGTCGCGCAACGGCAGATCGCCGCGCTGCACGATCTTCAGCGCCGCCAGCAATTCGCCCTGGAACAGCTCGGTGCGGCGGCAATCATGCGCCATGGTGGCGAGCGTGCGGATGACCGGCATCTTGCCGATGTCGCCCTTGCCGAAATCAGACTCCAGCCCCCAGATCGCGACCACGATTTCCGGCGGCACGCCGAACTTCTGCTCGATGCGCGACAGCAGCGAGCCGTGCCGCTGCAGCATCTGCCGGCCCATGTTGATGCGCCCGGGACCGACGCGGGTGGAGACGTACTGCTCGAACGATTTGTTGAAGGTGCCGCGCTGGCGGCGGTCGAAGGCCAGCACCGCCGGATCCTGCGTGACGCCGGCGAACGCCTGGCTGATCACCGCCTCCGAAATCCCCGCCGCCCGCGCCTCCTGCGACATCGCCGCGACGAAGGTGTTGAAATCGCCGCCGCAGCGGGCGGCGTAAACGGGGGTGGAGAGAATGACGGCACTGAGGAAAATGGCCCAACGAAACATGCGCATGCGAATCCCTTGTTCATCTGGGCCCGATCATGCCATGGGAGAATGACCTGCGAAACCTCGCCGTCCCGACGGCGCATGTGCACGCAGGGCCGGAGTTACGTCCCTTCGCGGCGGCCCTGCGACGGCGCCGAACCAGTCAACTGAGTTTCAAAATCAGAACCGGTAGGCGAGGCCGACCGTCGCGGTGTGGGTGTGCACCTTGACGCGGGCGTCGAAGCGGTCGTCGAACCCGACGCCGACCCCGCCGGCAGTGAAGAAAGTTTGGGTGACGGTCCCGAGATCGGCGTAACGGTAATCGACGCGCACGAGCCAGTTGCGGCCGATCATCTGCTCGACGCCGCCGCCGACGGTCCAACCGACCCTGGTCGTCCCAAGGGTTTCGTTGTGAGGATTGCCGAAGCAGAAGGAGTTTCCGGGAACCACGGTGCAACTGGCGTTCAGTCCGAGGCGCTGCCATGCGACGCCGCCGGTGCCGTAAACCAGTGTGGCGGGCGCGACCAAATAACCGAGACGGCCGCGCACGCTGCCGTCCCACGTCTCCTTTACGGAGCCAGATGGAAGGCCAACCAGAGGGGCGCCGAACATGACCCCGGCCGTTCCCGGCAGAGAATTCGCCGCCTTGCTGTTGTCGGCCCACCCGAAGTCGGCCTCGACACCGACAACCCATGATGTCGCGACCTGCAGATTGTAACCGAGATAGGCCCCGAACCTGGCCGCAACGCTATCCATCGCGCCACCGGTGCCAGCGGTCGGAATGAATAAGTTGGCGCCGAAATTCGGAGCGACGTTGCTGGTTCGCCAGTCGTTGGCCGCCCAGCGGGCTCCGAGCGACACGCCAGCGTAGAATCCCGACCATGACGGCGCGGCCGGTGGCGCCTTCGCCGGTATGTCGGCCGCCAACGCCGAACCCGCGAGCGCGGCCCCCGCCAAAGCGCCCACAACCGTTGCAATCAAAAAATTCGCCAAGCTCCGCCCCCAATGCAGACCCCGATCCGAAGATGGTTCGAATCTCAAAATGATTCGTAGAGTCTCAGGGGACGGCATCCGGTACAATCTCGGCGGGTACCGTCGGCGCGAAAAGTTTCCGGTGTGGCGCGTTAGACACATCGACCGCGCGCATGAGCCCTATGACTGTGAGAGCATGCGCGAAGTCAGAAGCCCCTACTCGCCGCCGCCGTCGATCTGCTTGCCCATCAGCGCGATCGCCTTCTGATAGACGCCGGAGGCGTTCCAGGCCTGGATGGCGGCGAAGTTCGGCTCGCCGGGCTGATAGCCGGCGCCGGCCTTCCAGCCGTGCGCCTTCAAAAAGTTGCCGGTCGACATCAGCGCGTTCGCCGAGTTTTCGAGATTGCCGGTGCCGTACGCCAAAATGGCTTTCGGCATGAACTGCGTCTGCCCGACCTCGCCATGCATCGAGCCCCGCTGGCTCGGCGAGAGCGTGCCGCGATCGATCAATTGCAGCGCGGCATAGAGATGCTCGGTGAAATATTCCGAGCGGCGGCAGTCGTAGGACAGCGTCGCAATCGAGGCGAGCATGTTCTGGTTGCCGCGCTGGGTGCCGAACCCGGTTTCCATGCCCCAGATCGCGAGCAGCGGTCCCGGCGGCACGCCGGTGCGCTCTCGGATCGAGGCGAACAGCGCGGCCTGCGATTGCTTGAGCTGGCGGCCCTTGGCGACGATCGTCGTCGCGCCGCGCTTGGCGAGGAACTCGTCGAGCGAGAGCTTGAAACTGCGCTGGCCGCGGTCGGCATTGATGGTCGCCTGGGCATAGTTCGTCGCCATCAGCGCCTGGATGGTGCCGGCGCTGACGCCTTTGGCGCGAGCCTCGCCGGCAAACTCCTGCTTCCATGCGGCGTAGCCGGCCGAAGAGTTGCCGCATTGGGCGGCGTGGGCGTGGCTGAGGCCTGCGGACACAGCCAGGGCGGCGCTGAAAGCAAATGCGATGCGGAGCATGAACGGCCAATCCTTGGAGAGCACTGCAAATAGCCCCGGCTTCTAGCACGTCCCTGCCCGCGCTTCGAGGGCGGCGGCTGGACGCACGGGCCAAATCTCCTGCGAAAACGGCCATGATTGCGACGAAATTGAACCGGTTGATCTGCCGGCGCGACCATTACCGGTCGACCTTCCCTCCCATCCTCCGACCGCTTCCCAACGAATGGATTTCCCATGAGCGTGCCGCATACCCTGTTCAAGCCGATCCTGCTGCTGCTCGCTTTCTCGCTCGGCGCGATGACGAGCGCCGCCGCGCAGACGCGCGACGTCGTCGGCGCAAAGGATTATCCCGGCATCGGCCGGTTCGGCGGCAGCGTCATCACCGGATATCAGGTGAAGGATTTTGACGCGGCGCGCGTGCAGGCTGCGGTGTTCAGGGACGGCCAGCCGACCGATGCGCGGCGGCTGGAAGGGCGCATCACCCGCATCGCCTATCGTACCAATCCCGGCCCCTCGATCCTGGAAGTGTCGCGCAATTTCGAAACCCAGCTGGCGAAGGCCGGGTTCGAGACGCTGCTGGCCTGCGACACCGACGCCTGCGGCGGCATTCCGTTTTCGGAAGGCATCGACGCGCTGCCGATCCCGCAGATGTGGGTGGACGGTTTCAACTACCGCTATTTTTCGGGGCGCAAGGCGGAGGGCGGACGCGAGACTTTCGTCGGCCTCACCGTCAGCGAGAACAACCGCGAGATCTATGCGCAACTCGTCATCGCCGAGGTTCGTGCGATCGAGAACAAGATGGTGGATGCCACGGTCATGGCCAAGGGCCTGCGCGAGACCGGCCGCATCGCGCTGTACGGGATTTATTTCGACACCGACCGGGCCGAAGTGAAGCCGGAGAGCCGCCCGACCCTCGAACAGATTGCCAAGCTCCTGAACGCCAATGTCGGGCTCAACGTCTTCATCGTCGGCCACACCGACAACCAGGGGCCCTACGCCTACAATCTCGACCTGTCGCGACGCCGCGCCGAGGCGATCGCCGCCGAACTGGTGAAGAACTACGGCATCGGTGCGCCGCGACTGCGCACGGCGGGCGTCGGCCTGCTGGCGCCGGCCGGCTCCAACGCCACCGAGGCCGGCCGCGCGCTCAATCGCCGCGTGGAACTGGTGGCGCCGTAAGGCTCGCCTGAACCGGGCGAGACCGGCGCGCAACGCGCTTTCTGACGGCGGCGAAGTTCTGCTAGAATGGCCCGCAGAGAGGCGGAGCCACATGGCCCCGCGAACCAGCAAGCGAGGCGCAGATGTCCCGAAAATTCGGTTTCCTCCGCGTGCCGCTGTTTCGCCTGCTCTTCATCAATCTCGCCGTCGGCATAGCGCTGGCGGCGCTGCTGGTCGGCGGGCTGCTGGCGCTCAACCCCGGTGGCCTGCGGCATCTGATTTTCGCCGACGCCTCGCCCGGCACCGCGCTCGGGCTGCTGCTGTTCGGCTTCGCCGTCACGTTCGGTTCGGCCGCGATGGGCACCGCGATCATGGCGATGGGCCGTGCCGACGGCGAGAAGCGGCGCGGCCCGCCGGCCCCGGTGGTGCGGCCGGAACACGCGATGGCAAGGGCACGCCGCCGCTGACCTTACGGCTTCGGCCGACACGATTGATCCGCGTCAATATTACCGCACGCCGGCTTTCCTAGGATGTCATCCAAAGGAGGCCCGCCATGATCGGAATTACCCTGACCACCGACCAGATCCGCAATGCCCCTGCCCATGTCCGGCAGTGGATCGAGCACGAGGTGATTGCCTCGCTCGGGCTGGCGGCCGACGCGCCGGCGGCAGCGGAACATCCGCAAGCCGCACACCTGGTCGGCTGCACGACCGAGGACGCCGCCGCGGTGCTGGCGCAGATCAAGGGCATGATGCCGGCGTTCAACGTGTTCTTCGAATTCGCGCGGCCCGGCATTTCGTTCGGACAGCCGCCCGTCATGGCCTTCCGCCTGATCGACATCCTCTATCACACGCGGCTGCAGGACATCGGCCAGGTCATCGAATGCCTCGAGGCGATCAACGAGGCCTTCGCGCGCGTGCGTGGCGATGCCTCGGCGAAATTCTGCGGCTTCGACAACCAGGGCCATTGCCTGATCGCGCCGGAGACGCAGAAGAGCGTTGCCGCGCTGTGGCAGAGCATCCTGTCCAGCCAGCAGAAGGGGCGGGGCGGTCCGGGTACGGCGTCGGCGGCGTAGAGACCTTTCAGCCCGCTGCCGGCGAACCGCGGGGGCGAAGGAACACATGACTTCGCACCGCCTCCCCGCGCCTTGGCCGCGGCGCATTGACCAAGCTCACCAGCGTGTAGCTGATGATCAGCAGCAGGAACCATGAGCCGAGCTTGTCGACGGAAACCATCGACCAGCCCAGCCGCTGCGACGGATAGAGCCAGATTTTGGTGAACGTGCCGATGTTTTCGGAGCACCAGATCAGCGCGGACACCAGCACGAGGCCAAGCAGGAGCGGCATCGAGCGGTGGCGGCGCCAGATCCTGAAATGAACCCGGGTGCGGAAAAACAGCGCGCCTGCCAGCGCGAACAGCAGCCAGCGCAGGTCGACGATGTAATGATGGCTGAAGAAATTGAGGTAGATCGCGATGCTGAGCGCGGCAAGGCCGCGGCGGCGCGGGTGGTGGGAGAATTCGAAATCGAACAGCCGCCAGGCGCGGCAGAGATAGCTGCCGATGCAGGCATACATGAAACCGGTAAACAGCGGCACGCCGCCGACCCGGAAAAAATTCGCCTCCGGATAGATCCAGGAGCCGGCCTGCGTCTTGAACAGCTCCATCACCGTGCCGACGGCGTGATAGATCAGGATCACCTTGGCCTCGTCCGGCGTCTCCAGTTTCCCGGCGAGCAACGCGAGCTGGACCGTGACCATGCAGAGTAACAGAAAGTCGTAGCGCGGCAGCGCCGCGCCGGCCGGATAGAACCACCAGGTGGCGATCATCAGGAAGATGGCGATGCCGCCAAACAGGCTGGCCCAGGCCTGCTTCACGCCGAAACGAAAGCATTCATAAAGTGCTGCAGTCCAGCGGCGGCGGGCCATGACGCAGCCGAGCCGGTATTCGCCGGCGATGAAGCGGCGCAGCGGCGGCCAGTTGGCGGCGGCGCTCGGGTGCGTGGAAAACCGGTCCGGGGCGGGATGCATGGCAGGGAACGTGGCGGGGCATCGCGGTCGAAACGGGGCCGGGATTTGCAGATTTCGCCGAGTTTTTCGGCATGCCCCGGCAGCGCCGGGCGTCCCCCGAAACGGCGATCAGAGCCTGCCCTTTTTCTTTGACAGCACAGCTCTAATCGGAGACAAGCCGCCCATGGCCAAGAAACCCGGAACCAATCCCAAGGGCGAGTTCGCCTTTTTCAACGTCGTCTATGAGGACGATTCGCAGCGCTCCAACCGCCGCGTGCCGTCCGAGCTGCTCGGCGGGCTGGACGGCGACGAGCCGGCGCGCGCGTTCATCATGGAGCAGGACCGCGAAATCGCCGAAAAATCCGGCCGCGCGCCGCTGGCGATCAAGAGCCTCAGCCGGGTCGGGGCGAAGAAGAAGTAGGGTTTTGATCTGAATATCTATCGAATGCAAAACTGCAAACCTTCATCTCCGCTTTGAAGCCAAAATGCTAAGCAAACAATAATGCTTCCGAACGACGAAAAATAAGTCAGGACATTCGCACGCGGCGAGGGCTCTTGAAAATCTTACAGCAGCTCCGCTTGAGCTGAGCTGGCGCTATCTTGCAGAAAAGATTCGACTGGAGCAAAGAGCGTATCCCCAGCGAAGCCCGCGACTTCAGAAACACTAACCCAACTCAGCTGATCAAGCTTGCTTGGCTCGCACAAACGCGCGAATCCTTTCCTGTAGTGAAAGCTCACGTAGTGAATGCGCATTCCTGAAACCGGATGGATTCGTGATCCAAGAATGTCGGGGCGAGCGACTTCAATTCCAGTTTCTTCCTTAAGCTCGCGCTTTGCTGCTGCTCGCACGCTTTCTCCAGCATCGACTTTCCCACCAGGAAATACCCAACGAGGGCAATTCTCAGCAGAATTTGCGCGTCGAACCATCAATACAGATTTGCAGCCCTCGTCAGACCGAACTACGACGGCCAATGCCACTTCAGGCCGGTTTTGTGACAACCTATGCACCGGGGAGATCCTCTCTGATCCAGAGTTTATCGCAGACCCCGAAGGTAGATACAACGATAGTTGCACCATCCAGAGCTCCAAATCAGGCCGAATCGGTCGCAAACTTGGTCAAGAATCTAGCAACATCTGGATTAATATCACTTCCAATCTTAGCTAATGCCTCAGGAATAGATACCCACTTAACCTCCTCATTTTCCCGCGTATCGCCGTTCACGATTGTGGTATTCTCCCCAGGTTCCAAGTGAAAGTAGCTGCATCTGAAGTGGGTTTTTGGATGGTCCTCGACTTGAGCAATTTTCCGCATCACACCGCAAGTGATCCCCGCCTCTTCAAGCACCTCTTTTTCGATAACGGAAATTTCGTCTTGATTGGGCCATTTCTTGCCTGACGGAAACATCCAGTCTAGCCCCTCGCTACGATCCCTTCTTTTGACCAACAAAACTTCCCTGCGATTAACCACTACACCGATCACGATGCCGTACGATTCGATTTGATTTCCGCTGACTAGTTCGCGGATGTCACTGTCACGATCAACAACACCGCCGAGTTTTAACCGCATGCGTTCCGCCTCTCTGATCTCCTTCAGATCTTGATCCGATAAAGGAGGTTCGGAGAAGCGGCGCAGAGTGCAAATCTCAATTGAACCGTATTTCTTCGGAAGCTTAATTTCGCCGACGCTGTCGATTGCGAAGTAGGGATTGTCCTCTCCGTTCATATGTTGCTTCAACATATTTGCAGCTTGGACGGTCATCCAAATTTTGCCAGGTGGTGTCACCGGTTCAATCCGCGCCGCAGTAACAACGGTACGGCCGCAAAACGTAGGCCTTCCCGTGAAGGCGTCATCGCCTTCCAAATATTCTCCATGGTGAATAGATATGCGAATATCGAGTTTCGGCAGATCATGCCGCTTCCAATTGAAGCCTTGAAAAAGGTCCTTCAAATGAACCGCGGACTCGCACACATCTTCGATCTTGTCGCACACAATAACTATCCCATCTCCCCACGTGTTCGCGTGCTTGATGGAAATGCCGTATAGTCGCTTCGCTATTGCAAGCAATATTACTTCTGCGAATGTCTTCATGTGCGTGTCTTTGAGCGCGCTGTAGCCTTTCACATCGGCGAATAAAATATTTGCAGTCGACCATTTCATGGTAATCCTCCCCCAAATACAATCTATAGATGCAATCTATATTGGCCGAGGTTGTCAAGTGACCATCACAAATTTGTCGTCATCGTGGGGCGTCAAGTCCGATCGAACTGAGATCGAGCTTGATAGTAATTTTTGCAGCGCCCGCCTTCAAAACACAAAAATAAGCGGCGAGCTTTCGCCCGCCGCTTATGCATCAATTTATTTGCCGGCCAAACCGGCGACGACAGTTTGAATCAGCTATCCAGGAACGACCGCAGTTTCCGGCTCCGCGACGGATGCTTCAGCTCGCACAGCGCCTTCGCTCGATCTGGCGCATGCGTACGCTGGTCACGTAGAACTGCTGGCCGACTTCTTCCAGCGTGTGATCCGTATTCATGCCGATACTGACCTGCCACTGAACTTTCATCCGGTGGCAATTAGAGTCCCGGGGTTTTGTACGCCGATTGGCGCAGGTGGAGCAACGGGCGATCGGCGGAGCTGGTCGGGGTTGCGCAGCCGATCGCCCGTTGCGGTGAATGTGGTAGCGTAGGCCGCCGGGGTGAGGTATTTCAGCGATGAGTGGGGGCGGTCGCCGTTGTAGTCTGCGACCCACACCGCAGTCTTTGCCCTAGCGTCGTCGAGATCGAAGAACAGGGTCTCGTTGAGCAGTTCATCGCGCATGCGCCCGTTGAAGCTTTCCAACGCGCATGCGGAGCACGCGTTCTTCGCGCAGGGTGAGCGAGGCCAGCACGCGCGTAGTGGTTTCGCGCTGATTGGACTGAATCGCCGCGCCGATCGGCGGTGGCTATGTCAAAAAATAGGACCGGCAGAGCGCCGGAAACAACCGCTCCCCGCGCCGCTGGCGATCAACAGCATCGGCCTGGTGCGCCGGAGCAAATAGCCGCGTCATCGCCCCCTACACTATGCGCGAGGAGCGGCTGCATCTCTTATTGGTCAGTTTCGGCTTTACCTTGCACCAAACCTAAATAAGGACGGTACATAAATGGCACCCAAAAACTAAGGTTTTCACGCGATCCTCGTTGCTCGAAAAAGCCGATATCTACGAGCTTTTGAGCTATCCGTTTCGTCTCGTCTTCGTTCACAGCCCAAAGACTAGAGAGGGTCACCACGCTTTGCTCCGATTTTTCACCCCGCATTTTTTCAATGTACTTTTTTTCGTCGGGGTACTCAGCATACAACATCTTAGTTGTTCGATATTCTGACAACTCTGGAAGCGCCTCTTTGAACACCGCCCGATCGAACAGCGCATTCCCATCGGGCTCTTCTTCACCACGCTCCAAACGAGCCATTTGATGCTCTACCGCCTTATTCAAAAAATATATAATCTCACGAGGCGCCGGATCATTACGAGAGTCGGTGCTGCGCTTAATGATCCAGTCCATAGTATTTGATTGCTTCTCGCCAAGCTCTATTTGGTCGGGAAACACTCGATAAAAAAAATCGCTCTGAGCATTATAGTCTTCCAATACCTGCTCTTGCTTTACAGAATAGAAGTCTAACACCTTCGGGTTGCTCAGCAAGCGCCTAACAATCAGATTTTGCAAGGAATTCTTATCCCATTTAAGCGTAATGTCGCGCGAGATATGAGTGGCCTCGCGGAATCCTCTATCCGCAATCCGCTCCCAGATATCTGTTCGCAGGAACACCTTAACGACTACATGGTCGTACTTTCGAATGTCTCGATATGCTCTGAAGAGCGCCCTCAATGCATTTTTTTCAAGCTCGGAGGATTCATCGAATGCCACGTCCAAGCGATCCAGCAGGACCCAAACCTTATGGCGCGCACCGTCAAGCGACTGATTCGCCAAATTGAAGAGCTGGTCGATAGACACGAAACCCTTCTTCTCGTTCTCAGGGGTGGTATCCTCGAAAGTGAGCTTCCCCGAGAACTTCGGCATCCCCTCGGCCGATACCTGAACTCCGCCCTCGACCGCGGACGGGTTCGAATATTTGCGTACATACGTTTGGACCAGCTTCAATATCGCGCCAAGCGTCGTTGATTTCGAAGCCAGCAGGCCGTTCTCGGAAAGCACCGTTCGCAACTGCTCAATGCTCGCCCCCTTCATACCGTAGTCATCTAACGCTCTAGCTATCAGCGTCAGAAAATACAGCTTCCAAATATTGGTAAATTCACGCTCGCTTGTTGGCGGGTCGAGCGTCAGACTTTTGAAAGCCGGATCGCCGCGAATGTGTTCCGCGGACACGAGCAGAACGTTTTTATCAAATAGATAGTCAACATAGTCTTGGATCAAGACATAGATCGCGCTCTTCCCGGCGCCTTTAGGCCCGTAGATTACGTCGATCTCGCCGCGAAGAATTTTTTGCCATGAGGAAGTCTGAACAAAGTAGTCTTTGAGGGTGTCCTTTTCTTCTTCGGCAATTTGATTGCCGAAGCTGAGGTCATGAAGGACATCCCTCTTCTTTGACATCGTTCAGTTATCCAAAAAGCTCCGCAGCTTCCGGCTTCGCGACGGATGCTTCAGCTTGCGCAGCGCCTTCGCCTCGATCTGGCGGATACGTTCGCGCGTCACCGAGAACTGCTGGCCGACTTCTTCCAGCGTGTGATCCGTATTCATGCCGATGCCGAAGCGCATGCGCAGCACGCGTTCTTCGCGGGGGGTGAGCGAGGCCAGCACGCGCGTGGTGGTCTCGCGCAAATTGGACTGGATCGCCGCGTCGATCGGGAGGATCGCGTTCTTGTCCTCGATGAAATCGCCGAGGTGTGAATCTTCCTCGTCACCGACAGGGGTTTCGAGCGAGAGCGGCTCTTTGGCGATCTTCAGGACCTTGCGGACCTTCTCCAGCGGCATGCCTAGCTTTTCGGCGAGCTCTTCCGGGGTCGGCTCGCGGCCGATCTCGTTGAGCATCTGGCGAGAGGTGCGCACGATCTTGTTGATGGTCTCGATCATGTGCACGGGGATGCGGATGGTGCGGGCCTGGTCGGCGATCGAGCGCGTGATCGCCTGCCGGATCCACCATGTCGCGTAGGTCGAGAACTTGTAGCCGCGGCGGTATTCGAATTTATCGACCGCCTTCATCAGGCCGATATTGCCTTCCTGGATCAGGTCGAGGAACTGCAGGCCGCGGTTGGTGTACTTCTTGGCGATCGAGATCACGAGGCGCAGGTTGGCCTCGACCATTTCCTTCTTGGCCTGGCGTGCCTCGCGCTCGCCCTTCTGCACGCCGTGCACGATCTTGCGGAATTCGCCGATCTCAAGCCCGGTGAGCGCCGCCAGCTGCTGGATCTCGCCGCGCAGCTCCTTGATGCGATCCTTCTCGTGATGAACGAAATTCTTCCAGCCCTTGGCGGAAAGTTTCGAGACACGGTTGAGCCAGCGCGGATCGAGCTCCGAGCCCTGGTAGTTGCGCAGGAAGTCTTCGCGCGCGACGCCGTGGCTGTCGCCGAGGCGCAGCAGGCGGCCCTCGAACGAGACCAGCTTCTTGTTGATGTCGTAGAGCTGCTCGACGAGCGAATCGATACGCGCCTGGTTCAGCCGCAGCGACTTCACCTCGACGATGATTTCGTCCTTCAGCTTCTTGTATTTGCGCTCCTGCGAGGGCGACAGCGACTCGCTCTGCAGCTGGTTGGCGATATCCTGTTCCTGCAAGCGGCGCAGCTTCTTGTATTCGGAGGCGATCTTGTCGAACGTCTCGACGACCTTCGGCTTCAGCTCGGCCTCGATGGCGGCGAGCGACATCTGGTTTTCGAACTCGTCGTCGTCCATGTCGCCGTCGGCGGCGGACTCGGCCGGGTCCTTTTCCACGGTGTCGCCACCGGGGGCCGCCGCGGGCGCGGCGCGGAACGGTGTCGGCGCGGGGGGCGCCGCGGGAGGCGCGACATGCGCGGGCGCAGCCTCGCCATTGGCGGCGGGAGCTCCCTCACCACCGGGACCGGCGATCAACGCCGGGTTCATGTTGTTCTTGGCGTCGGGGCCGGCATAGGTGGCTTCGAGATCGATGATGTCGCGAAGGAAGATCTTTCCTTCGTTGAGTTCATCGCGCCAGATGATGATGGCCTGGAAGGTCAGCGGGCTTTCGCAAAGGCCCGCGATCATCGCCTCGCGGCCGGCCTCGATGCGCTTGGCAATCGCGATTTCGCCTTCGCGCGACAGCAATTCCACCGTGCCCATTTCGCGCAGATACATGCGGACGGGATCGTCGGTGCGCTCGCCGGGCTCGGACTTCTTGACTTCGGTGACGGCCTTCTGCGTGACCTCGACAAGCTCGTTGTCGGTGTCGTCGGCGTCGTCTTCCTTTTCCTCGTCGCTGTCGGCCTCTTCGGCCTCGGAGACGTTGATGCCCATGTCGGAGAGCATCGACATGATGTCCTCGATCTGTTCGGGCGAGGTGGTGTCGGAGGGCAGCACTTCGTTGAGCTGATCGAAGGTCACGAAGCCGCGCTTCTTGGCCTGCTTGATCATCTTCTTGACCGCGGCATCGGAAAGATCGAGCAACGGCGACGGCGCGTCGGCCGAATCCTTCTCAGGGGCGTCCGCTGCCTTGTCGTCTTTTTCCTTGTCTTTAACCTGCAGCGTCTTTGCCTTGGTGGCCATTCATCAAGCTCCCGAAACGCGCTCGTGCAGGATGGCGCGCGACGCCATCCGCTCCTGAATTACTGAAGTCGTTGGCCGGATGTCTTTTGTTTGAAAAGCCAACCCGCCAGATCCTTGCCTGTGTGATCGATTCGGAAAACCGGATAGTCCGCTTTTCCCGATCACGCTCGTGCCCCTTGAATATTCGCATACGCATGACGCGCAAAGGGCGGCGCAGATGTCGCCACCCCATTAACCCGCCATCGCCGGTGTTATGCCAATAGCCCTTAGGCGCCTTATAAGTAACCTCTGGACTATTAAGCTTCGCTTAACCCTGTTTTTGCCGCCAAACCAAGGATTTGGCGAGTCTTTTTGCGGGCACGGCCGCCGCCGTCCGCATCATTTATTTCCTCAGACGCTCTTTCGGAACCGGCCCGAAAGCTCGCCGAACCCCTCGATCAGGGCTTCGGTACCGTCGATCGACTCCAGGCGGGCGCTGACGTCCTTCAGCCATGCCATGTTGGCCTCGGTGGGCTCATCGCCCAGCGCCAGCTCGGCGTCCTTCCTCTCCCTAAGTAAGGCATGTGTTTTCTGATGCAAGACAACGAGTTGCTGCCATGTGGCCAAAACGTCTTCCCGCGCCGCGCCGGGCTTGGCGGCCCATACCGCCGAGGTCGTAATCGCCCGCTCAACCCTTTGAAGAATATCAGTTAATCCGCGAGCCTCGAGATCGGCCCGCATTTTCTCGGCCTGCTCCTCGACATCCGGGGAATGGTGATGGTCGTTGGCGAAGGCCGCAATTATGGCGGCGCGGAGCTTGGTGGCTTCGGGATGGGCCAGTTCCAGCATCGCCACCTCCTCCAGATGATCGTGCAACAGCCATGGGTGGTTAATGAGAGATTGCAGGATCAACGCCTCGCGGCGGGACATCGCGCTGCGCTGGCCGCGCATGATCGGGCTGGTCGCGAGCTGAGGGCTGGCGGCCTGGTAGGGACCGGGCGCGATCGACGGGGCTGCCCCCGCCCCCGGCCCGCGGCTGCCGCCCCGGGCGGCGAATCGGCCGGCCGCAGCCGGTCCGCGCGGGGTGAATGCGCGGGGTGATTCGCTCCGTCCGCCCCGGAAATTGCCCCGGCCGTAGCCGCCGCCCTGGGGCGCAAAGGCGCGCTGCAGGCGATCGGCGAGATTATCGCGGTAATGCCGGCGCACCACCTCGTCGCGGATGCCCTTGGAGAGTTCGTTGATGCGCGCCTCCAGCGCCGCGCGCCGCTCGGGCGTTGCAAAGCTGCCGCCCTCGACCTCGCGCGACCACAGCATGTCGGACAGCGGCCGCGCGGCCGAGATCACTTCCTCGATCGCAACCCGGCCGCCGGAGCGCGCGAGATCATCAGGGTCCTGCCCTTCGGGCAGCAGCGCAAAGCGCAGGCTCTTGCCCGGCAGCAGCGCGGGCAGCGCGAGATCCGCGGCGCGATACGCCGCCTTCTGGCCGGCGCGGTCGCCGTCGAAACACAGGATCGGCTCGTCCGCCATCTTCCACAGCAGCGCGAGCTGGTTTTCGGTCAACGCCGTGCCGAGCGGCGCCACCGCGCCGGCAAATCCCGCGGTGACCATGGCGATGACGTCGACATAGCCTTCCACCACGATGAGCGGCGAGCCGTCATGCGCGGCCCTCCGCGCGGTCGCGAGGTTGTAGAGGTTGTCGCCCTTGTGAAACAGCGGCGTTTCCGGCGAGTTCAGGTATTTGGCCGGAACCTCCTTCTCCAGCGCACGGCCGCCGAAGGCGATGACGCGGCCCCGCGCATCCGTGATCGGAAACATCACGCGGTCGCGGAAACGATCATAGGGGACGGGAATGTCGTCGCCGCCGACCAAAAGCCCCGCCTCCACCATGTCCTCGGTGGAAATGCCCTGCGCGCCGAGGTGCTCTTTCAATGCAAACCGATCCGGCAGCGCATAGCCGAGGCGAAACTGCAGCTGCGTTTGCGGGGTGATGCTGCGATCGCCGAGATAGCCGCGCGCCTTGGCGCCGTTGCGCGAGGCCAGCGTATCGGCAAAGAATTTGGCGGCCAGTTCCATGACGTCATGCAGCGTCTTGCGGCGCTGCTCATGCCGCGCGGCGTCGGGGGTGGCCACCGGCAGCGCCATGCCGGCCATCGAAGCCAGCCGCTCGACGGCTTCGGGGAACGACACGCCCTCCGTTTTCATGACAAAATCGAAGATGTTTCCGTTCAGGCCGGACGAGAAGTCGAACCAGGCCTGCTTCTCATCGTTGACAAAGAAGGACGGCGTCTTCTCCTGCTGGAAAGGCGACAGCCCCTTGTACTCGCGCCCCGCCTTCTTCAGCTTGACGCGGCGGCCCACAACTTCCGAGGCCGGAAGCCGCTCGCGAAGCTCTTCGAGGAATTGGGGCGTGAAGCGCATGGGTTGAGTGTGTGCCTGAGTCGGGGCGGATGCCAACCGATGATGGATATAGGGATGCTCGACCCGAAAGCGATGTTTATCGCGATTCTCGCCGCTATTCACAGCCCTCGGTCATTCCGGGGCGTGCGACGCACGAACCCGGAATCCAACTATCAGCCACTACGCGGCCCGTTGAATTCCGGGTTCGTCCTGCGGACGCCCCGGAATGACGGACGGAATGACCGACGGAATGACGGCAGTAGGACTTGAATCCCGTCCGGTTCCGCGCTTCCATCCCCGCCATGTTTACGATTTTCAGGGGCGGCCAGAGCGGGGCCTGGCGGGTGACGAGGTTTGTGCCGGTCAAGGGCGCGACGCTGGTGCGGACGCCGGCGCTGTCGACAGTTTCCTCGTCCTCGATCGCGCTGCCAATCATGCCCGCGCTGACTTCCTGGCGGCTGGCCGGCGTCGCCAGCCATGTCCGCTATACCGAGCGCCCTGAGAAGGACCAGCTCGTTGCCGTGCAGGCCAAGCTTGGCCGCCCCGAGGCGACCTGCGCCGCGCTGATCCCGATCAAGAAATCGGCGGCCTGGTGGGAGCTGACGCAGGAAGAGCGTCGGCAGATTTTTGAGGACAAGTCGCAGCACATCGCCGCCAGCATGAAATATTTGCCCGCGATTGCGCGGCAGCTCTATCACAGCCGCGACCTCGGCGAACCCTTCGACTTCCTGACCTGGTTCGAATACGAGCCCGCACAGGCGGAGGCGTTCGAGGAACTGGTCGGCATGCTGCGCGCGACGGAGGAATGGAACTACGTCGACCGCGAGATGGATATCCGCGTCGAGCGCGAAAGGCTGGATGCGGCCTGACGAAAGCGCCTCACTTGGTCGCAGGGTGTGCAGGCATCGCCATGGCAGACTGTGTGGAATGGAAACCACACGGAATCAGGAATGCCGCACGACACGCCTCTCATCGCCACCATCGTCGCCGGCCTGGGACTGGCCTTCGTGTTCGGAGCACTCGCCCAGCGCTTTCGGATCCCGCCGCTGGTCGGCTATCTCCTGGCGGGCGTGGCGGTCGGACCCTTTACGCCGGGCTTTGTTGCCGATCAGCCGCTGGCGACCGAACTGGCCGAGATCGGCGTCATCCTGCTGATGTTCGGCGTCGGACTGCACTTCTCGTTGAATGACCTGCTGTCGGTGCGCGCGATTGCGCTGCCGGGGGCCGTCGTCCAGATCATCGTCGCCAGCCTGCTGGGACTCGGCCTCGCGCTGTTGATGGGATGGTCGGTCGGCGCCGGTCTCGTCTTCGGGCTTGCGCTGTCGGTCGCCAGCACCGTGGTGCTGCTCCGCGCCATGCAGGAGCGCCGGCTGATGGAAACCGAGCGGGGTCGCATCGCGGTCGGCTGGCTGATCGTCGAAGACCTCGCGATGGTGCTGACGCTGGTGCTGCTGCCGGCGCTGGCCGGCATGCTCGGCGCAAACGGCAATGCGGTTGCCGCCGACCCGCTCGCGTCATGGCTTGGTCTCGGCGTCGGCGGCGTGCTGCTGCTCACCATCGCCAAGGTCGCCGTCTTTGTCGGCACCATGCTGGTCGTGGGGCGGCGTGTCATTCCCTGGATATTGCACTACATCGCCCACACCGGATCGCGGGAGTTGTTCCGCCTCGCCGTGCTGGCCATCGCGCTGACGGTGGCGTTCGGATCGGCAAAGCTGTTCGGCGTTTCGCTGGCGCTCGGCGCATTCTTTGCGGGCATGATCCTCAGCGAAAGCGCGCTCAGTCAGCGGGCGGCGCAGGAAACCTTGCCGTTGCGCGATGCCTTTGCCGTGCTGTTCTTCGTCTCGGTCGGCATGCTGTTCGATCCGGCCAGCGTGCTGCGCGAGCCGTGGCCGTTGCTCGCCACGCTGTTCATCATCATCATCGGCAAGTCGGTGGCGGCGTACCTGATTGTGCTGGCGTTTCGTCATCCACCGGGCACGGCGCTGACGATCTCGGCCAGTCTCGCGCAGATCGGCGAATTTTCGTTTATACTTGCCGAGCTCGGGGTGAACCTGAACCTTCTGCCGACGGCGGGACGCGACCTCATCCTGGCGGGCGCCATCCTCTCGATCCTGCTCAATCCGCTGATCTTTGCGGCGGCCGATCGGCTGTCCCGACGCCTCGAGCCTTCGACCGGCCGCGACGAGGTGGACAGCATGCAGGCGGGAAAGGTTGTCTCGCCCGCGCCATCGTCCGCTTCGCTTGAAGCGACAAGTCTGACAGGCCATACGATCCTGGTTGGCCATGGACGCGTCGGCAGCATTGTCGCCGATGCCTTGAAGAAGAGCGATCAGCCGTTTCTCATCATCGAGGATACAGACGCGGTCACGGCGCAGCTTCGCGAGAGAAATCTCGAGACCATCACCGGAAACGCCGCGCGTTCCGACGTGCTGAAAGCCGCCAATCTCGCGGGCGCGCAGTATCTGCTGGTGGCGATACCGGAAGCGTTCGAAGCCGGGCAGATCGTGCAACAGGCCCGTGCCGCCAATCCAAAAATCCAGATCATCGCCCGCGCGCATTCGGACGCCGAAGTCGAGCATCTGAAGTCGCTGGGCGCGGACCTGATCATCATGGGCGAGCGCGAAATTGCGCTCGGCATCATTCAGAATCTGTTCGAGTGGCAGTCGCGGCGCACGGCGGCGCAAGGCTAATTTTTTGCGGCATCACCGCAACATCGGCAGCAGGTCTACATCTCCAGAAACTTCCCCGAGGCGATCTGCGGCAGGCTGGTGACCGGCCAGTTGTAGACATAGGTCCAGGCCTCGCCGGCCGTGCCGTCTTCATGCGTCAGCGGCAGCATGCGGCGGATGTATTCGGTCGGCTCCGGGAAACCTTCGCCGCAGGCTTCATACATGTCGAACTCGCCGAGCAGCGCGTCGCGGTCACGCAGGCGGTACAGTTCGCCGAACACGAGGTCGGCGGGATCGTCCGAGAGCACGAGCCCCGGGTAGTGCTTGATGAGGTAGAGCCGGCCGCGGCAGGTGGCGGCACCCAAAAAATCCGCACTGCGCGACAGCAGTTGCGCCATCGGATGGTCGAAGCCACGCATCAGCGTGCCGTAGACGAAGAGACGGTCTGAAATCATGGATGTTCTATGTCATTGCGAGCCCAGCGACGCAATCCTTGGCGCGGCAGGCGGAGGCATGGGTTGCTTCCACCTTCGCTCTTCGAGCTACGGCGAACAAGTCGTCGCTCCGCTCCTCGCAATGATGTAGTGCACAGCCACCTAGGCCGGCACGACCTCATCGCTGATCACCAGAAACTTCACCAGATCCATCCGCCCGAAGCTCGTGGTCAGCGCCACATCGGCGGCGTCGCGGCCGGTGCCCATCAGGATGCGGCCGGCCCGGGGGACGTTGTGGCGCGCGTCGAACGTGTACCACTGGCCGGACAGGTAGACCTGGAACCAGCCGGAAAAATCCATCGGCGCGGGATCGCGGGGCACGCCGATGTCGCCGAGATAGCCGGTGCAATAGCGCGCCGGGATGTTCATGCAGCGGCAGAAGGTCAGCGCCAGGTGCGCAAAGTCGCGGCAGACGCCGGCGCGCTGTTCGTAGACGTCGTGCGCCGACTTCATGTGATGGGCGTGCTGGTAGCCGAAGGTGACGTGGTTGTGCACGAAGTCGACGATCGCCTGCACCCGCGCCCATCCCGGCGGGGTGCCGCCGAACAGCGACCAGGCGATATCGGTCAGCTTGTCGGTCTCGCAATAGCGGCTCGGCATCAAGTATTGCAGGACCTCGTCGGGCAACTGATCGATCGGCAATTGCTGCGCGGTGGGCATCACGACGTCGGGCAGCCCGGAATCGCGTACCAGCGCGTCGCCGCGCAGCGTCACGCCGCCGGCCGGCGCGACGAGACGGCCGCAAACATTGCCGAAACTGTCGCGGTAGAAACCGATCGGCACGTTTGGTTCAGCCACGATCCGTTCGGTCCCCACAATGTCCGAAAAGCGCGACGGATGGATCGACAGCATGATCACCATCGGCGTCGGCTGCACCGCCGCATATGAAATTTCGAAGCCGACTCTGATTTCCATGTTCAGACCTTCTCCGCCTGCGGCGCTTCGGGTTGCGGTTCGCCGGTCGAGACGACGTTGATGTTCACCTCCATGCCGGCGAAAGCGTCGGGTGAACCGAGATAGGTGCCGTGCAGCGGGATGGCCTGGCGCGGATCGCGCGCCACCGCCACGCGGATCAGGTCGCGGCTGCCGACGATGCCGTTGGTCGGATCGAACTCGATCCAGCCCGCGCTCGGAAGATAGACCTGCACCCACGCATGGGTCGAGCCGCCGCCGACATAGCCATGGGCCCGGTCGCCGGGAATGAAGACGTATCCCGAGACGAAACGCGCGGCGATGCCGAGCCGGCGCAGCGCCTCGATCATGAACAGCGCATAGTCGCGACAGGTGCCCGAGCCGGTCTGCAGCGTATCGAGCGGATGCTGGGTGCCCTGCTCGTGGCGCTTGCGATAGGTGAAGGATTCGCGGATGCCATGCGTCATGCCGCTCAGGATGTTGAAGGTCGGCGTCGGCCCCTCGACGTCGAGGAAATTTCGTGCCCAGGCCGACAGCTCGCCATTGGGGTCGCCATATTGCGGCAACACGAACTGCTGCAGGTCGGGAAACTCTTCATCGTCGTATAGGAACGGATAGAAGTAGGCCGGATCATCCGGCGTGAGCGCGAACTCATTCTCCGGATTGTGTTCCACCGTCACCGTCGAGGTGAACGACAGGGCGTTGGCGCGCTCGTCAAAGGTCGCAATCGCCACGCTGTTGCCGAACACGTCGTGGATCCAGCGCAGGCGCATCGGCTGCGGCGCGATATCGAGCCTGCTGGACAGCACCCGCAGATCATGGCCGTCGCGCGGGCGCAGCATGATCCGGTGCTCACCAAACGCCACCGGGCGGTCGTAGCGATAAACGGTCTTGTGGTTGATGGTCAGGAGCGGCATCGTCAAACAATCATCGATTCTGGTACGTTCAATCTAGGTCGAACCCTGCTAGGTACCCTGCTTATTTGTAGATCGGAATGCCGCTTCGATAGGCACCAGTTCAAGGAAAATGCTTTGGCCGCCGCCGCCGACACATCACTACTCCTCAAGCCCGAGGAGGTTCCTCCGGCCCGCGAATTCAATGCCGAGGGACGCTCGCCCTTCCTGCTGACCTGCGACCATTACGGCCGGCTGATCCCGCAGGTCCTCGGCGACCTCGGCCTCCCCGAGAGCGAACTGGTGCGGCACATCGCCTGGGACATCGGCATTGCCGGCGTCGCGGAGGCGCTCTCGAAACATCTCGACGCCCATCTGATCGCGCAGCGGTACTCACGGCTTGTGATCGACTGCAACCGCCCGCCGAATGTCGCCAGCTCCATCCCGCGCATCAGCGAGGCGACGACGATTTCAGGCAACGAAGGCATTTCGCGCGAGGCCGCGGCGACGCGGCGCGCACAGATCTTCGATCCCTACCACCGCCGCATCGACGAGATCATCGACCAGCGCGGCAGCGCGGGCCTGCCGACGGTGCTGGTGTCGCTACACAGCTTTACCCCCATCTATGCCGGCATCGCGCGGCCCTGGCATATCGGCACGCTCTATCATCGCGACACCCATCTGCCGCCGCTGCTGCTGAAGCTGCTGCGCGCCGAGGGCGACCTCGTGGTCGGCGACAACGAGCCCTATGCGGTCAGCGACGAGACCGATTACACGATCCCCGTGCATGGCGAAGCGCGCGGGCTGATGAACACGGGAATCGAGATTCGCCAGGATTTGATCTCGGACCGGGCGGGCGAGCAGGCGTGGGCGGATCGGCTGGCGCGGATTTTGGGCGAGATCGAAACCATGCTTCGCGCCCAGCAGTTGCTGCCCGCCTAGCCGTGCACCGCGGCGTAATACGCGACGCCCCAGATAAACGCGACGGACGCCCAGATGATCCAGATGTGGCTGACGCGAGGCTCCAGCACGGCGTCCGACGGATCAAGCGGATTGACGTACACCTGGACTTTGGCGCCGGTGGGATATTTTCGGGCAAAGCGCTGCATCAGAGCCCTCGACGTCGACGAGACGGTGCCGCTGAGGCTGGCGTGCTCGCTGACATACTCGATGTCTTTGAAGCGATACGCGAAAGAAACCTTGGACTGAAACGTGAGCTGGCTGCGTCCGGAAGATTCCGACGGCGCGGACATGAATTGTTCGAGGCCCGATGATCTGATGGTGCCAGGCACCACCGGCCATTTCCTTGCCAACGAAGCCCGGCGTTGTAGCGCCAGCCCGAACAGAGCAATCAGAAGTCCGAACGCGCCCATGGCGACGACAAACGGCGACACTTTTGGGTTCACGAGATGCGTCGCGGCGATCTCCGTCAGCTGATGCAACCCGATCGCCGAGCCGAACACGATCGACAGCACGATCGCCGTACCGATGCCGAGGCAGCCCCACATGCCCTTCGGCAGATCACGCTCCAGCACCGCCTGGTCGGGATGCAGCGGGTTGTAATAGACGGTGACAGCGGCGCCGACCGGATATTTCGCGATGGTTTCAGCGACCTGGAAATTTCCACGGTCCTCGCCGATGCTGACTCTGTTGTTGCGCAGCTTGCGGCCTGCGACGGAATATTCGTAGACGATATCGGCGAAGTTGCGTTCCTCGAAGCGATGCCCCTCTGCCCGGTCGCTGTCGATCACCTTGACCTTGCGAACCTCGGTCTTGGACACCACCACCTTGCCCGCGGTCGAGGGCCATTCGCGCGCAGCGCGCACCTGCAGCGACTTGTAGCAGGCGATGCCGAGCAGCAGCCCGAGCGGGGCAAGCAGTATCGCGTAGGCGAACCACGGCAGATCGGGCATGAAGCTTCCCCCAGACGGCGCTGAATTAGACGCGCCGCCGCCCGTGCCGGTTCAACGGCCGCGAGGTCACCTCGCCCGTGTCAGCGCCAGCCAGATGCCGCCGCCGATCATGAAGCCGCCGGAGATGCGCGACAGCAGCCGCGTCCGCTCCTTCGAAAAGAACAGCCGCGCACGGCCGGCGAGCAGCGCATAGACCGCATCGGTCGAGGCGGCGATCACCATGAAGGTCACGCCGAGCAGCGCGACCTGGGGCAAATGCGGCTTGTCCATGTCCATGAACTGCGGAATGAACGCGCCGAAGAACACCAGCACCTTGGGGTTCGAGAGCAGGACCAGAAAGCCCTGCAGGAAGAAACCGCCGCGCGGCGGCGGTGGCGACGCGTCGGCATCGAGGTCTTCGACCGGCGCGCGGACCAGCTTGATGCCGAGCCAGATCAGGTAGGCCGCGCCGGCAAAGCGCACCCAGTCGAACCAGTAACCCATGGTCGCCATCAGCGAGGTCAGGCCGATCGCGACGATGCCGATCACGATGGCAAGCCCGGTCTGCGCGCCGGCGCAGTTGATCAGCGCCGCGCGGGTGCCGTGCCGCAGGCCGTTGGCAATCAGCAGCGTCACCACCGGACCCGGCAACAGCGCCAGCGCGATGCAGGCGGCAACAAAGGCGAAATAGGCTTGAAGCGACATGAGGAGCGAACCCGGCTTGAAGGAGGATTGCCGCACTATGCATGGCGGCACGGAAAACGCCAATTGACACGCAACTTTTTGGTTGCCTATTATTCAAGGCCATGGATGAGGTCTTTAAAGCGCTTGCCGATGCGTCGCGGCGCTCGCTGCTGGACAGGCTTCACGTGAGGAACGGACAGACGCTGAATGAACTCTGCGACGGTCTCGCCATGACGCGGCAGGCGGTGACAAAGCACCTTGGAATTCTCGAAGCGGCGAGTCTCGTCACCACGCTCAGGCATGGCCGCGAGAAGCTGCACTACATCAACCCGGTGCCGATCCATCAGATCGGCGAACGCTGGATCAGGAAATTCGAGCGCGGCAAACTCGTCGCGCTCAGCGAGTTGAAACGGAAATTGGAGAAGCGTGATGAGTAGGACGATCAACCCCGGCGATTTCAAGCCTGCCATCGTCTATACCATCTACATCGCCGCGCCGCCCGAGAAGGTGTGGCAGGCGCTGACGAGCGCCGAGTTCAGCCGGCACTATTTTTCCGGTCTTGCCGTCGAGGCCGACCTGAAAGTCGGCGGCGCCTTCAGCGTCCGCGCGCCTGACGGCTCGGTGCATATCGGCGGCGAAGTCATCGAATGCGATCCGCCGAAGCGCCTCACCGTGACCTGGAACCTGAACTGGCCGGCGCTGGTGGAGAAACTCGGGCCGACGCTCGTCACCTACGAGATCGAGCCCGCCGGCGAAACGGTGAGGCTGACGATGCTGCAATCGCACGACCGCGAGATCAGCGACGACATCCTGTCCGGCGGGCGCAGCGGCTGGCCCGCGATCCTGTCGAGCCTGAAGAGCCTCCTGGAAACCGGCCAGGCGCTGACGATCAAGATGGCGCCGCCGGAGCGAATGCTGGCCGCGCTGAAGGAAATGGGCATCGGTACGCCGTAGCGCCTTTCCTCGCGAGTGGACTTACGCCTGCTCAGGAGATATTCCAGCACGAGGATACAAATTCGGCTTCGCCGGCAGATTGCAGACGCCGCTGATAACGAAGTCGCCACTTCGAGCGCGGAACGACGCACCGATGAGCCTGCGCACGCGGCTACTGATCCTGGTTATTGCCGCGATGCTGGTGCCGGCGATTTTGGTCGGGCTCAGATTTGCGCAGAACCGCACCAGCGAGATCGACGAGGCGGTCGCCGGCCTGTCGGCCTCCGCCAACGATATCTCCAACGATCTCGACGAGAAAATCCAGGGCACGGCGCAGCTTCACTACGGTCTTGCCCGCGCCCGCGACCTCGATACGCGGGACAAGGCGGCGTGTTCGGACTTCCTGTCGGCCGTTCGCGAGGAATACACCCGCTTCACCGGCATATTGACCATCACCCCCGAAGGTAGCCTGTTCTGCGACTCGCTGCGCACCGATCGCACGCTCGATCTGCGCGACCGGACCTATTTCAGGCAGGCGCTGGCGGCTCACGGCACCGTCACGCTCGAGCCGGTGTTCGGCCGGCTGACGGGGACCTCCGTGTTGCAGATCGCCTATCCGGTTCGTTCGGAAGCCGGCGAACTGAAGTTCATCCTGCTGGCCTCGTTCAATCTGAAAAAATTCGCCGAGGGCCACGAAAGACGCCTGTCCAACGAAAACGAAATCCTGCTCGTCGACAGGAAGGGCATAGTGCTCGTCGCGCCCGAGGGCGCGGGCTGGGTCGAGCCGGCCGGCAGTTCGATCGCAGACACCGGGCTCTTTCGATTTGCGGCATCAGCGGGGCGCGAGCCCTCCCGCGAGGTCACCGGGCGCGATGGCCAGGTGCGTGTCTGGGCCGTCGCGCGCACGCCCGCGCTGCGCGATGCCGGACTTTACATCATGGTCGGACGGGCCAAGGACGGACTCGTCGCCGCGGCCAACCGCCGCCTCTATGAGGATATGACGATCCTTGCGGTGGCCTTGCTGCTGCTCCTCGCGGGCGTCTGGATTTTGGCCACGATAAGCATCGGCCGCCAGGTAGGCCGCCTCGCGGCGATGGCGACCACGCTCGGGTTCGGCGACCTGAAGGCGCGCATCGCCCCGCCCTATCCGCGTGGCGAACTGGGCGGGCTGATGAAGTTGCTCAACGGCACGGCCGAATCGCTCGAGCGACAGCGCGCCGCGATCGATGAGCTCAACCAGAAGCTCACGCAAGCCCAGAAGATGGAAGCGATGGGCCAGCTCACCGGCGGCGTGGCGCATGACTTCAACAACCTGCTGACCGTGATCCTCGGCAACGCGGAGCACCTCGCCGAACAGCTCGCGACCGACATGGAACTGCGCGGCATCGCCGAGAGCATCGCGACCGCCGCCGAGCGCGGATCGGACCTCACGCGAAGCCTGCTCGCCTTCGCGCGCAAGCAGCCCCTGATGCCGCAGGACATCGACATCGGCCAGAAGATTGCCGGCATGGAGCCGCTGCTGCGCCGGACGCTGGGCGAGCAGGTCGACTGCGAATTGCAGCTCGGCCAAGATCTGTGGCGGGCCAGCGTCGATCCTGGCCAGTTGGCCTCCGCGCTGCTCAATCTCGTGCTGAACGCGCGCGACGCCATGCCGTCGGGCGGCAAGCTGGGAGTCGATGTGCGCAATATGCCGCTCGGCGACGCCGATCTCGACGTCAGCGGCGAGGCGCGGCCCGGGGATTACGTCATGGTCGCCGTGACCGACACCGGCAACGGCATGACCGCGGAAGTCGCACGGCGGGCGTTCGAACCGTTCTTCACGACCAAGGAAGTCGGCAAGGGCACCGGACTGGGCCTCAGCATGGTGTACGGATTCGCCCGGCAATCCGGCGGCATGATGCAGATACGGTCCGAGCCCGGACAGGGCACCGTCGTCAGGCTGTACTTTCCCCGCATCCGGCCGCCACGCGCCGGCGCCGCCCCCACTGTTCTGCGGCGGCAAGCGACCACCGGCAGCGAAACCATTCTCGCGGTCGAGGACGACGACATGGTGCGCAGTTATGTCGAGGGCGAGCTGAGGGCGCTCGGCTATCGCGTCATCATCGCGCGCAACGCGCCCGCGGCGCTCGACATCCTGCGCGGGCCGGAGAGCATCCATCTTTTGTTCACCGATATCGTGATGCCCGGCGGCATGTTCGGTACCGACCTTGCCGGTGAAGCCGCCCGCCTGCGGCCCGGACTGAAGATCCTGCTGACCTCCGGCCACCACGAGCATCCCATCAGTGCCACCGACGGAACCGGCCGCGCCGTGCATGTCCTGAACAAGCCCTACCGCCGGCACGAGCTGGCATCGACGCTGCGTGCGGCCCTGAACGCCGACTGACCACTACCCGACTTGCCTTCGCCGCTATTCGCCAGGCAGCGGCGCGATGATCCGGCGATAAAGATGCCAGGTGGTGTGGCCGAGCACCGGCAGCGTCACCACGAGGCCCAGGAAGTACGGCATCGCGGAAACCGCGAGCAGGATCACGATCAACGCCGCCCAGCCGATCATCGGCAGCGGACTTGCCACCACGGAGCGGACGCTCGTGATCATTGCGGTGACGAAATCGACGTCGCGGTCGAGCAGCAGCGGAAACGACACCACCGTGAGCGAGAACAGGATCAGCGACAGCGCCGCGCCGACCGCGTTGCCGATCGCGAGAAACAGCAGCCCCTCATTGGTGGTCAACACCACGGTGATGAATTCCTGCAGGCTGCCGAAGGAGGCGTTGAGCCCGAGCAATAGCGCGATCAGGAGCCGCACCTGGTACATCCAGACCACGAACAAAAACAGCGTGACGAAAGCCATCCAGCCGATCTCGCTGCGCGTCCGCACCGTGGCCCAGATCACGCCCAGCGAGACCGGCAGCCCCGCCTCGCGCCGGCGGCTGACCTCGTAGAGCCCGATCGCGACGAACGGGCCGATCAGCGCAAAACCGGCGGCGAGCGGATAGGCCAGGTAGATCATGCGGAACGCGGTCAGGCAGAGCAGGATTGCAATCCCGCCAGCGGCATAAAACGCGCCGAACGTGAGCCCGTAGAGCGGCACGGCCTGAAAATCCCGCAGCCCCTGGCCCAGCGCCTCCGCGATATCGGCCGCCGTAATGCGCCGCACCACCGGATCGGCCTTGCCGGAAACCGATGCCATACACCCCTCCCATTGATCTGAGACGCATTGAGACAGCGCGGTGCGGGGGATGTGTTGATCTCGGTCAATTTCAGCCCGCGGTCGTCCCTGCGAATGTAAGGGACCCCTACGCCGCGGCCGTCATTGTTGGAAAAGACAGATTGACCGGCGGAGCCAAATAATTTCCGCCGGTGGTTAAGGGTCCCGGCGTTCGCCGGGACGACTGCGGAGAGAGTGCCCTATCCCAGCGCCCGCAATTCCCTTCGCAGCACCTTGCCCGTCGCGGTCATCGGCAGCGTATCGGTGAACTGCACGAAGCGCGGATATTCGTGGGCGGCGAGTTGCACTTTCACGAACTCCTGGATCTCGCGCGCCAGCGCATCGCTCGCGGCAAAGCCCGGGCGCAGCACGATCCAGGCCTTGATCGACTCGGTTCGGATCGGATCGGGAATGCCGACCACCGCCGACATCGCCACCGCCGGATGCTTCATCAGCGTGTGCTCGATCTCGGAGGGGCCGACGCGATAGCCGGCCGTGGTGATGACGTCGTCCTCGCGGCTGACGTACCAGAAATAGCCGTCCTCATCCTGCATGCCGAGGTCCCCGGTCAACAGAAACTCGCCGGCGTATTTCTTCGCGGTCGCGTCCGGGTTCTTCCAATATTCGATCATCGTGCACGGGCACGGCTGGCGCACGCCGATGATGCCGCGCTGACCGCGCGGCAGTTCCTCGCCTCTGTCGTTGACGATGCGGACGTCGAAACCCGGCGTCGCCTTTCCCATCGAACCGGGACGGATCGGAAACAGGTTCGAATTGCTGCCGATCACGAGGTTGCATTCGGTCTGTCCGAACACTTCATGCGCATCGATGCCGAAGGTTTCGCGCACCCAGCCGTGCAACTCGCCGCCGAGCGATTCACCGCCGGTAAAAATGCTGCGCAGCTTCAGGCCGGGATTCTTCACGCCGGCCTGCCGCATCAGTTTCAGCGCGGTCGGCGGCAGGAAGGTGTTGCGGATCGAAAGCTCCGCCATCATTTGCATCGCCGCCTGCGGCTCGAACTTGCGCGCCCGGTGGCCGACCAGCGGAACGCCGTGATACCAGAACGCCAGCAGGGCGTTGATCAGCCCGCCGATCCAGGCCCAGTCGGCCGGCGTCCACATCAGATCACCCGGCCTGGGCAGGAAGTCGTGGCACATCTCGACATTCGGCAGATGGCCGAGCACCACGCGATGGGCGTGCAGCGCACCCTTTGGATTTCCGGTGGTGCCGGAGGTGTAGATGATCAGGGCGGGATCGTCGCAGGAGGTGTCGACGGTCGCGAAATCCGGCGACGCCGCCTGCAGCGAAGACCAAAACGATTTCGTGCCGGCCGGCGCGCGACCGCCGATCACGTAGACGTTCTGCAGCGCCGGGAGGCGGTCGCGGATCTTTGCCAGCTTCTCCCAACCGCTCTCGTCAGTGACGATCGCTTTCGCTTCCGAATTCGACAAGCGGAATTCCAGCGCGTCCTCGCCGAACAAGGCAAACAGCGGGATCGAGATCATGGCCGAACGAAACGCCGCCAGATGCGCGATCGGCAGTTCCAGCGACTGCGACAGGAACACCGCGACGCGGTCGCCGCGCGCAAGACCGTCGGCCTTCAGCACATTGGCAAAGCGGCGCGAATGCTCCGCGACTTCGTCGAACGAAGTGCGCGTGGTCGCGCCGTCCTCATCGACATAGATCAGCGCCAGGCGGCCGGAACCATCCGCATGACGATCGCAGCACGCCGTCGCCATGTTGAAGCGCGCAGGTATATCCCAGCGAAAGTTGCGATAGAGCTCGTCGTAGGTGGCGGCTTCGGTGAGCATGCTGGCGGCCCGTATCCCTGGAGGAGACCCCGGAGAGGTCCCGGCAACAATGTGGCCGATCGTTGATCGAAATCAAATTCGATTTTTTGAGTGCGCCCTATTTTAGGACCGCGTCGCGCTGTGGCCTTCGCAGTTTCCGGCGTCGGTGGCCTGGGTTTTCACCGGCAGCCATGTTTAATCGACCGCCTGCTGCGCGGTCGCGATCGGGCGAAACATTGACGATATGACAAAGCCTATCTCCGACCGGGCAGAAGTCGCCCTCGAATATCCCGACAAGTTCTACAGCGGCACGTTCGAACGCTCATCTCGTTTCGACGCCTCGGTGGACGCCACCGGCGTATTGCTGGTTCTGGAACGTCCAGGTTCGGAGGACGTACGCAAATCCGTCCACATCCACATCAACTACGGCTTGCTTGCCGACATCGTCGCACAGCTCAGCTCGCAGGCGTCGAAGATCCCCGCCGACGAAATCCATCGCGACCAACTCGAGAACGCGGTCTCCCAGTTCCATCGCGCCTTGCAAGCTGGTCGGAAACGATAGCCCTCACATCCCTGCCATTCATTTGGCCGGCGAATTGGCCCCTGCGCGTCGCGTGACGGCCCCGACCGGCGTGGCGAACCCTTCCATGGTTCGAATCCGCTTTTCGAGCCACCAGCCATATTCCGCCGCCCAATCCTCGAACTTCCGGTTGATCCCGAGATCATGGGCCCAGTGATGGGCGATGTTGGGGTTGAACTGGGATTGCCGCCCGACCGCGATCAGGTCGGCCTGCTTGTTCTGCAAAATCGCTTCGGCTTGCTCGGCTTCGAGGATGATGCCGACCGCCATCGTCGGGATGTCCACTTCCTTGCGAACGCGCTCAGCGTAAGGCACCTGGAAGCCGAGACCGCGCGGCACCTGCGCCGCCGTCGCCGAGCCGGAAATGCCGCCGGAGGAACAGTCGATCGCGTCGACGCCGCGGGCCTTCAGCTCGCGCGCAAAGGCCACCGTGTCGCCCATGTTCCAGCCGTCCCTGGCGCCGTCGACCGAGGAGACCCGCACGAACAGCGGCATGCCATCCGGCATCTCGCGCCGCACCGCCTCGACGATGTCGAGCGGCAGGCGCATGCGGCCCTTGAGATCGCCGCCATATTCGTCGTTGCGCGTGTTGGAAACCGGCGAGAGGAACGACGCCAGCAGATAGCCGTGCGCGGTGTGAACCTCGATCGCATCGAAGCCGGCGGCAACCGCGTTGCGGGCGGCCTTTGCCCAGGTGCCGACCATCGCCCGGCACTCCTCAGTGGTGAGCTGGCGCGGGGTGAGCCATCCCTCCGCAACCGGCTCGCTGGTCGGCCCCACCGGCTGCCACACTTTGGCGCCGGCCTTGATCTGCTCCGGCGTGAGCGGCCCCATGCCGTCCATCGCCCGTTGCGACGACGATTTGCGGCCGCCATGCGCGAGCTGAATGCCGATCGCGGTGTTCTCGCCCTTCATGAAGGCGATCAGCGGCTTGAAGCTCTCGATCTGCGCGTCGTTCCAGATGCCGAGGTCATGCTCGTTGATCAGGCCGATTTCCTCGACCCCGGTGGCCTCGACAAACACCATGCCGAATCCGCCGAGTGCATAGCGGCCAAGATGCACATTGTGAAAGATGCCGCAGGTGCTGCCGGGCCCGGCGCGATAATGCACCATCGGCGGAACGACCAGACGGTTCTTCAGCGTCAGGTCGCGAATCCTGAATGGCTGAAACAGCAGAGGACGTGTCGCGTCAGGGGTTTCGGCAGCGGAAGCGGACATGGAATTGCCTGTCGAATGGGGGGCGGAGCTTTCGCAAACGATTCCCCATTTCAACCGACAGGTCCAGTCGCCCCCCGCGACGGACCGGCGCCGGCAAACGCATGCCTGCAGCCCCGGCGTGGGCTCAGCCCGCCAGCGCGGCCTTCACCATTCCGCTGGCCTTGCCGAAATCCATCTGGCCGGCGAATTTTGCGCGCAGCACGCCGATCACCTTGCCCATGTCCTTCATCCCGGCGGCGCCGGTCTCGGCGATCGCGGCCGATATCGCCGCCTTCACCTCGTCCTCGGACATCTGCTTCGGCAGATAGGCCGAGATGATCGCGATCTCCTCGCGCTCCTGCGCGGCGAGCTCGGCGCGGCCGCCCTTGTCGTAGAGTTCGACCGATTCCTGGCGCTGCTTGATCATCTTCTGCAGCACGCCGAGCACGTCGGCATCGGCAAGCGGCGGCTTGCCCTGCCCGCGCGCCTCGATGTCGGCGTTCTTGAGGGTCGAATTGACCATGCGCAGCGTGGAGAGCTTTCGCTCCTCTTTGGCCTTCATGGCCTCCTTGACCGCGTTGTTGATGTCGTCGCGCAGCATGGTCGCCTCACTGGGATCGTGTCGCTGAAAGGGCCCTCGGTATGGCGCGTCTATACAGGGGACGGGCAAACCGCGCCACCGGCTTGCGGAGGTATCGGCCGGCGGCCGGCACGGCAGGAACGGACGAGCACGGCTGGAATTGGCAGCTGCAGGCCACAGTTTCGGGCGAATTTGCCGGAACCGGCGGCCAAGCATGCGGTAAACGCATGTGAATCTCCCCCTTTTCCGGCCTTCCGGCTTTGACGCGCGGGGGTGCTTGAGACTATGAAGTGCGCTCATGACCACATCAGATAATTCCTCAGCCTGGCCGGACCATAAACCGACCGCGCTCCTCGTGCTTGCCGACGGTACCGTGCTGGAAGGCTTTGGCCTCGGCGCAGAGGGCCACGCCGTCGGCGAGGTCTGCTTCAACACCGCGATGACCGGCTATGAGGAGATCCTCACCGATCCCTCCTATGCCGGGCAGCTCATTACCTTCACCTTCCCGCATATCGGCAATGTCGGCACCAACGACGAAGATATCGAGACGGTGAACATGGCGGCGACGCCGGGTGCGCGCGGCGTAATCCTGCGCTCGGCGATTACCGACCCCTCGAACTACCGCGCCACAAAGCATCTCGACCAGTGGCTGCGCGCCCGCGGCATCATCGGCCTTTCCGGCATCGATACCCGCGCGCTGACCGCGCTGATCCGCACCAAGGGCATGCCGAACGCGGTGATCGCCCACGCCAAAAACGGCGAGTTCGACCTGCACGGTTTGAAGGAAGAGGCGCGCGAATGGCCCGGCCTCGAAGGCATGGACTTGGTGCCGATGGTCACATCAGCCCAGCGCTTCACCTGGGACGAGACGCCATGGGCCTGGGACAAGGGCTTTGGCCGACAGAGCGATCCAGAGTTCAACGTGGTCGCGATCGACTACGGCATCAAGCGCAACATTTTGCGGCTGCTGGCCGGTGAAGGCTGCAAGGTCACGGTGGTGCCGGCAACGACCTCGGCCGAAGACATTCTGGCGATGAAGCCGGACGGCGTGTTTCTCTCCAACGGACCGGGCGATCCGGCCGCGACGGGCAAGTACGCCGTGCCGGTGATCCAGCAGGTGATCGCATCGGGGACGCCGACCTTCGGCATCTGCCTCGGTCACCAGATGCTCGGCCTCGCCGTCGGCGCCAGGACCATGAAGATGCACCAGGGCCATCACGGCGCCAACCATCCGGTCAAGGACGAGACCACCGGCAAGGTGGAGATCACCTCGATGAACCACGGCTTTGCGGTGGACCAGGCGACCCTGCCGGAGAACGCCACGCAGACCCACATCTCGCTGTTCGACGGCTCCAATTGCGGCATCGAGCTCAAGGGCAAGCCGGTATTTTCCGTGCAGTACCACCCCGAAGCTTCGCCGGGCCCGCGCGACTCGCACTACCTCTTCAAGCGGTTCGCCGAACTGATGCGGGCGAACAAGCGGGCGTAGCCGCTCCTTTCGACTGGCTCCTTCGTCATGCCCGGGCTTGTCCCGGGCATCCGCGTTCTTGACGGTATCGCCACAGCGAAGACGTGGAAGGCCGGGACAAGCCCCCGGCCATGACGGGAATTTGCCGCACTGGTGTTCAATTCGATCACATCATATGATGATCATAATTGAACAAAGGACGCTGCCATGGACGACAAACCCTCTGCCCGTACCGTCGAATACGGCGTGACGCCGACGCATGTGATGGCCTCGATGTCCGGCCTCGATTTCGTCCGTGCCATTTTTGAGGGCAAGCTGCCGGCGCCGCCGATCATGCAGAACGTCGAGCCGTTCGATTCCACCGCCGAGACCGGCCATGTGGTGTTTCACAGCGTGCCGGGTTTCCGGCATTACAACCCGATCGGCTCGGTTCACGGCGGCTATGCCGCGATCCTGCTGGATTCCGCGATGGGGCTTGCGGTTCACACCGCGCTGCCGGCCGGCAGCGGCTACACCACGCTGGAATTCAAGATCTCCTTCATCAAGGGCATGACGCAAGATACCGGCCCGGTCCGCAGCGAGGGCAAGACGCTCAGCGTCGGCCGCCGCGCCGCCACCGCCGAGGCGCGCATCACCGACGCCAAGGGCCGGCTGCTCGCGCATGCGACGACGACGTGCCTGGTTTTCGAAATCCCGAAGGGAACGTGAGGCACAGAAGAGGGTTTGAGATGATAGTGTCGTAGGATAGGTCGAGCGAAGAGACACCATTCGACGATCTCGGGAAACATCATGTCCGTCGTCAACACCGACATCGAACCCCTCGCCCTCGTCTTCCAGGATGATGGCCTCGTGCCCAACAATTCGATGCCGTTCCTCGTCTACCAGGGCGCGGTGGATGTTGCGAACGACCACCCGGAAAAGACCATCGAGGGATTGTTCGGCGCCAATGGCTGGGGCGCGATGTGGCGCAACGGCGTTTATGACTATACGCACTACCACGCCACCGTGCATGAGGTGCTCGGCGTCGCCCGTGGGCATGCGCGCGTGCAGTTCGGCGGCGACCATGGCAAGGCGCTGGATATCGCAGCCGGCGACGTTGCCATCCTGCCGGCGGGAACCGGCCACCGGTTGATATCGGCGAGTCCCGATTTCTGCGTGGTCGGCGCCTATCCGCCAGGACCGCCGATGCAGATCACACGCCCGACGCCGGAAAATCACGCCAAGGCGCTGAGGACCATCCCGGAAGTGAAGCTGCCGCAAACCGATCCGGTCAGGGGCGCGGACGGCCCCCTTGTCAGACTGTGGAAGAGAGACGCGCGATAAAGCGATGTGCCCGTCAGCCGCGGCGAGCAATCGGCGTGATCGTGTTGGCTGAATCCGTTGCTTCCCCCTCAGCCGAAGACAGCCGCATCGCGGCGACCCGCGCAACGAAAAGTCCGATGACCAGATTTGCCCGTTCCGTCTCCAGCCTGTCGCGGATCGCGCCGTTCCGCTCGGTCGCGCACATGGTCTGGATGCAAGTGAGGGTATGGGACAATGAATTGACCACCGCCATAATCGGCTCCATGGCCGGCGGCGCCGTCTGCGGTTCCTGCACGGCTTCGGCCTGCGGGACCCTGAATTCAATTATTTTATGCATTCGCTCGTTTCCAAATCAGAACAGCCAGCAGCGCACGGAATGGTTGCATTCACACCGTTCTGCGCGAAAACAACCGGGCGGCTTTCATGATAGCGAAGCCTCGGACAAGCTCGCTTAAATTGATTATCGGAATCTTGCAGCACACCCTAAAGACGCGCGCTTTTTGCGCGCATCTTTGTCGCAGCCGCGCCGCCGGGGCGCGAGTCCTCGTCTCCCGCCCGGCCGTTACGCCGCGTTGTCGCCTTCCTGACGGCTGGCTTCGAACAGGAACCAGGTTCGCCGCTCGGTCTCGTCGATGAACTGTTCGAGCAGGCTCGCAGTGCCCCTGTCCTCGTTGTCGTCGGCGAGCTTGTGCGCCTTGCGCATCGCCGCCGCCATGTTCTTGTTGTCTTCCATGAGTTCGCGCAGCATCTCGCGGGGCGGCACGTAGTCCTCGTTGTTGTCCTGGATGGTCTGCAATTTGGCGATCTGGCCGATCGAGCGCAGCGTGATGCCGCCGAGCTTGCGCACGCGTTCGGCGAGCTGGTCGGTGGTGGCAAAGATCGCTTCCGACTGCTCGTCCAGCAGCAGGTGATAGTCGCGGAAATGCCGTCCGCTGACATGCCAGTGGAAGTTCTTGGTCTTCAGGTAGAGCGCAAAGGCGTCCGCCAGCAGGACGTTGAGCGAGGCCGAAATCTTCTCGACGGCGGCCGGCGCCAGGTCGGTCGGCGTGTCGAGATCGGGCGATACCTTGGCGGATTTGTTGTTGGTTTTGCTCACGTTGCACCTTCCTGTTAGGAACCGGAGATTGACGGCGGTGGACATTGGCCGCCGGACGACCTAACGCATCACTTTCAGGCTGGTTCCGCCGCCGGAACCACCCTTTGCCGGGCGCGCGCGCATGGACGATTGGATCGACTATTACGATTCCACGCATACGATCTATGCGAGCAAGCTGCATCGCGACCTGCATTTCCAGATCATTGCGCGCGACATCATCGGCTACATCTCCTCGCCCGACGCCGTCGTGCTGGACTATGCCTGCGGCGAGGCGTTGTCCGCCGCCAAGGTGGCCGATGCCTGTGCCAAGCTCTATCTGGCCGAACCCGCTCCCGGCGTCCGCGGCCGGCTGATCGCGCGCTTTGCGCCGAACACCAAGATCCGCGTCCGCTCGCTCGATGATCTCCGGAAGATGGACGACGCGGTCGATCTCGTCATCATGAACTCGGTGGCGCAATACATGACGCCGGAAGAGCTGGATACAGCGTTCGCCGTGGTTCGCCGGCTGTTGAAGCCCGCTGGCCGCCTCGTGCTGGGCGACATTCTGCGGCCCGACGTCGGCATGGCCAGGGACGTGCTGGCCCTGTTGAAATTCGCGCGCGCCCATGGCTTCCTGAAAGACGCCCTCTACGGGCTGGCGAGCACCGCGCTGTCGGACTATCGGCAACTGCGCACCCGCGTCGGACTGCAGCGCTACGGCGAAAACGAAATGATCGAGAAGCTCGCCCGGGCCGGCTTCTCCGCCGTGCGCGCGCCGCAGAATATCGGGCACAATCCATGGCGGATGACCTTCGTTGCCCGCCACGCCCTGCAGCTCGGCTGATTCCGGTCTGAGCTTGTTAACCCTACGGCGCGGAAGGGATGGTTCACCGCACCGTGATCGGCGATGATTGCCGCGGCCCGGTGGCGGAAGCGTCGACGCGGGAGCAGTGCAATGCTCTTTATCCTGGTTCAAATCCAGGCCGGGCCTCCACGCTTCGCCCTGACGGGCTAAGCGTGGCGCAGCCACGCAGAGACCGTCAGGTCGGGGGCGTGTCCGGCGTAGCTGGAGCGACGCGAAAGCGTAGACGAACCAGGGCCTCCGACAGACGCCTTCCTCGACCCGCCCAAATAGCTCAAATCCCCGTTGATGGCCCGTTTTTGGGGGTTTCGCGGGTGCTGAATCTGGTCTAAAGACCACCCGCGCGCGAGGGTGACCCGCGCTCTTGGCTTAGGGGACGCGCGGCATGCGCGCCCTTTTTTTGTGCCCAAAATCCAGTCTGAGAGCTGATGCCCAAAAGAACAGATATCTCCACCATCCTGATCATCGGCGCCGGTCCCATCGTGATCGGCCAGGCCTGCGAATTCGACTATTCAGGCACCCAGGCGGTGAAGACGCTGAAGGAAGAGGGCTACCGCATCGTCCTCGTCAATTCCAATCCGGCCACCATCATGACCGACCCGGAACTGGCGGATGCGACCTATATCGAGCCGATCACCCCGGAAATCGTCGCCAAAATCATCGAGAAAGAGCGCCACGTCATTCCCGGCGGCTTTGCGCTGCTGCCGACCATGGGCGGCCAGACCGCGCTGAACTGCGCGCTGTCGCTGCGCCGGCAGGGCACGCTCGACAAGTTCGACGTCGAGATGATCGGCGCCACGGCTGACGCCATCGACAAGGCCGAGGACCGGCAGCTGTTCCGCGAGGCCATGACCAAGATCGGGCTCGAGACGCCGAAATCGCGGCTCGCCAATGCCTCGGCGCTGAAGAAATCCTACCGCGACAAATACCAGGCCGAACGCGCGAAGCTGTCCGGTGCCGCGCTCGAAGAGCTCGAACGGCAATGGACGCTGGGCGAGAGCGAGCGCCGCAAGCGCTACCAGGAGCACGCGCTCGGTCAGGCGCTGATGGCGCTGTCCGAAATCGGGCTGCCTGCGATCATCCGTCCCTCCTTCACCATGGGCGGCACCGGCGGCGGCATCGCCTACAACAAGGAAGAATTTCTCGACATCATCGAACGCGGCCTGGACGCCTCCCCGACCAACGAAGTCCTGATCGAGGAATCCGTGCTGGGCTGGAAAGAGTTCGAGATGGAGGTGGTGCGCGACAAGAAGGACAATTGCATCATCGTCTGCTCGATCGAGAACCTCGATCCGATGGGCGTGCACACCGGCGATTCCATCACGGTGGCGCCGGCGCTGACGCTGACAGATAAAGAATACCAGATCATGCGCGACGCCTCGCTGGCGGTGCTGCGCGAGATCGGGGTCGAGACCGGCGGCTCCAACGTGCAGTTCGGCGTCAACCCCGCCGACGGCCGCATGGTGGTGATCGAGATGAACCCGCGCGTGTCGCGCTCCTCGGCGCTGGCTTCCAAGGCCACGGGATTCCCGATCGCCAAAGTCGCGGCAAAACTCGCGATCGGCTATACGCTCGACGAGATCGCCAACGACATCACCGGCGGCGCGACGCCTGCCTCGTTCGAGCCGACGATCGACTACGTCGTCACCAAGGTGCCGCGCTTCGCGTTCGAAAAATTCCCCGGTGCCTCCACCACGCTGACGACCTCGATGAAGTCGGTCGGCGAAGTGATGGCGATCGGCCGCACTTTTCAAGAAAGCCTGCAGAAGGCCTTGCGCGGGCTCGAAACCGGCCTGACCGGGCTCGACGAGATCGAGATCGACGGGCTCGGGCGCGGCGACGACAAGAACGCGATCCGAGCGGCGCTCGGCACGCCGACGCCGAACCGCCTCCTGCAGGTGGCGCAAGCGATGCGGCTCGGCTGGTCGAACGAAGACATCTTCAATTCCTGCAAGATCGATCCGTGGTTCCTCAGCGAGATGCGCGCCATCATCGATATGGAAGCCAAGGTCAGGAGCAACGGCCTGCCACCGAACGCATTCGGCATGCGCACGCTGAAGGCCATGGGCTTCTCCGATGCGCGGCTGGCCGTGCTGACGGAGACCACCGAGGCCGACGTGACGGCCAAACGTCGCTCGCTCGGCGTCCGCCCGGCCTTCAAGCGCATCGACACTTGCGCGGCCGAGTTCGCCTCCCCCACCGCCTATATGTATTCGACCTATGAAGCGCCGTTCGCGGGCGCGCTGGCGGACGAAAGCGCGCCGTCGGACCGCAAGAAGGTCGTGATCCTCGGCGGCGGCCCGAACCGGATCGGCCAGGGCATCGAGTTCGACTATTGCTGCTGCCACGCCTGCTTCGCGCTGGCCGACGCCGGCTACGAGACCATCATGGTCAACTGCAATCCGGAGACGGTGTCGACCGACTACGACACCGCCGACCGGCTTTATTTCGAGCCGCTCACCGCCGAGGACGTGCTGGAGATCATCGCCACCGAACGGCAGAACGGCACGCTGCATGGCGTGATCGTGCAGTTCGGCGGCCAGACCCCGCTGAAACTGGCGCGCGCGCTGGAAGCCGCCGACGTGCCGATCCTCGGCACCTCGCCCGACGCCATCGACGTCGCCGAGGACCGCGACCGCTTCAAGCGCGTGCTCGACAAGCTGCGGCTGAAACAGCCGAAGAACGGCATCGCCTATTCGGTCGAGCAGGCGCGGCTGGTCGCGGCCGATCTCGGCCTGCCGCTGGTGGTGCGCCCGTCCTACGTGCTGGGCGGCCGCGCGATGCAGATCATCCGCGAAGAGAACCAGCTCAACGATTATCTGCTCGGCACCCTGCCCGAACTGGTGCCCGGCGACGTCAAGGCGCGCTACCCCAACGACAAGACCGGCCAGATCAATACCGTGCTCGGCACCAATCCGCTGCTGTTCGACCGCTATCTGTCCGACGCCACCGAGATCGACGTCGACTGCCTGTGCGACGGCAAGGATACCTTCATCGTCGGCATCATGGAGCACATCGAGGAGGCCGGCATTCACTCCGGCGACTCCGCCTGTTCGCTGCCGCCGCATTCGCTCGACGCGAAGATGATCGAGGAGCTGGAGCGGCAGACGCGTGAATTGGCGCTCGGGCTCGACGTCGTCGGCCTGATGAACGTGCAATATGCCATCAAGGACGGCGATATCTACGTGCTCGAGGTCAATCCGCGGGCCTCACGCACCGTGCCGTTCGTCGCCAAGGTGGTGGGCACGCCGGTGGCGAAGATCGCCGCCCGAATCATGGCCGGCGAGAAGCTGGCGGATTTCAAATTGAAGAAGCGCAAGCTCGACCATGTCGGCGTGAAAGAGTCGGTCTTCCCGTTCGCGCGTTTCCCCGGCGTCGACACCGTGCTCGGCCCGGAGATGCGCTCGACCGGCGAAGTGATGGGCATCGACCGCTCGTTCGCGGTGGCGTTCGCCAAAAGCCAGCTCGGCGGCGGCACCCGCGTGCCACGCAAGGGCACCGTGTTCGTGTCGGTGCGCGAGACCGACAAGCACCGCATCAGCGAGGCGGTCCGCCTCCTGCACTCGCTCGGATTCAAGGTGATGGGCACATCAGGCACCCAGCGCTTCCTGACCGACGAGGGCATTCCGACCGAGAAGGTCAACAAGGTGCTGGAAGGAAGGCCGCATATCGTCGACGCCATCACCAACGGCGACATCCAGCTCGTCTTCAATACCACCGAGGGGCCGCAGGCGCTGGCCGACAGCCGTTCGCTGCGGCGGGCTGCCCTCTTGCATAAAGTGCCATATTACACCACTCTTTCCGGAGCTGTGGCGGCCGCCCAAGGCATTCGCGCCTATCTGGGCGGGGACCTTGAGGTCCGTACCCTGCAGAGTTACTTTTCCGAAAACTGATCGTTAGACGGGCCAAAAGCCCGCTAAATGATTGGCAATAAAGCCTTATGGCAGGAACTCACCGCTCGTTTGGATGTTGAGTAGGCCCTTGGACGGGCCGAAAATTACGAAATTAATAGGCGGACGGGCCCGCATTGGGCCATGAAAGCCCGAATCGAAATCTAAAAAGTGCCTCGTGCGCGCGACGCCCCGGGCGGCTCGCACGATGGAAGGACGGAAGAGATGATGGAAAAGGTACCGATGACCGCGGGCGGCTATGCCGCCCTCGAGGTCGAGTTGAAGAAGCGCCAGTCGGAGGACCGTCCGCGAATCATCGAGCATATCGCCGAGGCGCGCTCGCATGGCGACCTTTCGGAAAACGCGGAATATCACGCCGCCAAGGAAGAGCAGTCGCACAATGAAGGCCGCATCGCCGAGCTCGAAGACAAGCTGGCGCGCGCGGACATTATCGACATTTCGAAACTCTCCGGCGACACCGTCAAGTTCGGCGCGACGGTAACGCTGATCGACGAGGATACCGAAAAGAAGACGGTCTGGCAGATCGTCGGCGAGGTCGAAGCCGACGCCAAGAAGGGCCGTATCTCGATCACGTCACCGATGGCGCGTGCCCTGATCGGCAAGAAGAAGGGCGCGACCGTGGAGGTCGTTGCTCCCGGCGGCGCCAAGGCCTACGAGATCACCAAGGTCGAGTGGCGATAGTCACCTGCGAGTTACTGTTGCGACAAAGCCGCGTTTGCCACGCGGCTTTTTTGTTGCGGCTGTCCTGACCGGATTGTGAGTGGAGGTGGGGCGGATTTCATAGTTCACCGGTGTTGTGTCGGTATCACACGTGATCGACCGCCACCGTGTAATATCGGGGTGCTGGCTTCCAGCGTGTCAAAAAGGGGGACGATGACATGGACCAATTCGACAGGATGCTCGCGAAATATCAGCCGATGGCGCTGAGCCTGTTTCGCTTCATTACCGGACTGCTGCTGTTTCAATTCGGCGTCGCGAAGATTCTGAAGTTTCCTGTCATTCCTGACGGCAACGCCTATGCCTTCCTCAACAAGGTGCAGTTGATGTCACTCTCCGGAGCGGCCGGTGCGATCGAATTGATTCTGGGCGCGCTCCTGCTGCTCGGCCTGTTCACGCGGCCGGTCGCCTTCATTCTGGCGGGCGAAATGGCCTTTGCCTATTTCATGGGTCACGCGCCGAGGAATTTCTTTCCGCTCATCAACGGCGGCACGCTTGCGATCGCGTTCTGCTTCGCCTGCCTCTATCTCTCGACGGCCGGCGGCGGCCCGATCAGCCTCGATGCGATGATGCGGAAGAAGTCGTAAGGAATTCGTAGGGTGGGCAAAGCGCAGCGTGCCCACCCTCTATCAGTCTGATCGCTGATGGATGGTGGGGACGTCGCTGACGCTCCTTTGGCCACCCTACAAGATCGTCACCCTGCCAGCTTCACATCGAGGGGCACGGCGGCTTCATATTTCGAATTGTGCAACACCAGCGACGTCCTGACATTGCGCACATGGGGTGCGGCGGTCAAATGGGTGACGAAATCCTGGAATGTCGCCATGTCGGGCGCGACGCATTTGAGGATGAAGTCCACCTCTCCCGACAGCATCCAGCATTCCCGCACCAGCGGCTCGGCGCGGACAAACTCCTCGAACGCGCGCAGATCCGCATCGGCCTGGCTGGACAGATGCACGGACGCAAACACCGTGACGTCGAATCCGAGCCGGCGCGGATCGAGCAAGCCCCGATAGCCCTGAATATACCCCTCCTCCTCCAGCGTGCGGACCCGACGCAGACAGGGGGGCGGCGAGATGCCGACGCGTTTGGCCAGTTCGACATTGGTGATTCGGCCGTCGGCCTGGATTTCGGCGAGGATTTTGAGGTCGATTTCGTCAAGATTCTTCGACACGCGCGTCGGGTTCCCTAATTCTGGCTGCCTTGGGCAGGGTCTTTAAGGCAACTCTCTTAGCGCAGGCCGGGGCGCTAGCGCAATTTTATTGCGCGTGCGCCGCCACATTTCGAGTTTGTTACCCCTAGTTCCGGGGAAAATCCGCTGGGATGAATTGCAATTCTTGCATAGCTACCCAGATGTCCTAGACTTGGATTTGACACTTTCAGCGCCGTGCGACGCCGTTCCGGGCGCTTTCTGCTCAGTCAACACCACCCCCGAGTCAGAGAGGGATTCGCCGATGCCCGCGCCTACCCATGCCAAGGTCGTCATTATCGGTTCCGGCCCCGCCGGTTACACCGCGGCGATCTACGCGGCGCGCGCGATGCTGGAGCCGATTCTGATCCAGGGCATTCAGCCCGGCGGGCAGTTGACCATCACCACCGACGTCGAAAACTATCCGGGCTTTGCCGACGTCGTCCAGGGCCCCTGGCTGATGGAACAGATGGAGAAGCAGGCGGCGCATGTCGGCACCAAGATCGTCACCGACCTCGTCAACAAGCTCGAAGCGGGCGAGCGCCCGTTCCGACTGACCTGCGACAGCGGCGATGTCTATCTGGCCGAAACGGTGATCCTCGCCACCGGCGCCCAGGCGCGCTGGCTCGGCATACCGTCCGAAGCGAAATTCCAGGGTGGCGGTGTCTCGGCCTGTGCCACCTGCGATGGGTTCTTTTATCGCAACAAGAACGTCGTGGTGGTCGGCGGCGGCAATACCGCTGTCGAGGAAGCCCTCTACCTCACCAACCACGCCAACCAGGTCACCATCGTGCACCGGCGCGACCACTTCCGCGCCGAGCGCATCCTGCAGGAGCGGCTGTTCAAGCATCCCAAGATCAAGGTGATCTGGGACTCGGCCGTGGACGAAATCTGCGGCACCGAGAACCCGAACAAGGTCACCCATATCAGGCTGAAGAACGTCAAGACCGGCGCACTGGCCGACGTGCCGACCGATGGCGTCTTCATCGCCATTGGCCACGCGCCCGCCACCGAGCTCGTCAAAGGCCAGATCAAGCTGAAACCCTCGGGCTATGTCGAGGTGGCGCCGAATTCAACGGCGACCTCGATCCCCGGCCTGTTCGCAGCCGGCGACGTCGCCGACGAAACCTATCGGCAGGCGGTCACGGCCGCCGGCCTCGGCTGCATGGCCGCACTCGAGGCCGAGCGTTTCCTGGCCTTGCGCGCGAGCGATCGCGCGGCGGCTGAATAGTCATGCCTCGAACACGGGACGGATCAAGGGATATGGATTGGGACAAGCTCAAAGTCTTTCACGCGGCTGCGGAGGCGGGAAGCTTTACCCACGCCGGCGAACAGCTCGGGCTTTCGCAATCTGCGGTATCGCGACAGGTCAGTGCGCTGGAGCAGGAACTCGCGGTGTCGCTGTTTCATCGCCATGCGCGCGGGCTCATCCTCACCGAACAGGGCGATCTCTTGTTCCGCACCGCGCATGACGTGTTCATGCAGTTGCAGGCGGCCCGCGCCAAACTGACCGACAGCCGCGAGCGGCCGAGCGGCGACCTCAAGATCACGACCCCGCCGGCACTCGGCATCAACTGGCTGATCCCGCGGCTCGACGAATTCACCGCGCTCTATCCCGACATCCGGATTTCGCTGATCGTCACCGACGAGGATCTCGATCTGTCGATGCGCGAGGCCGACGTCGCGATCCGCACCCGCAAGCCGACGCAGCCGGACCTGATCCAGCGCAAACTGTTCTCGATCGGCTTCCACGCCTATTGCTCGCCCGAATACATCAAGCGCTTCGGCACGCCGCGCACCCTCGACGATCTCGATTCGCACCGCATCATCATGCTCGGCGATGCGCAGGTTCCGCCGCATCTGCAGAACCGCGCCTGGCTGATCGACGCCGGCCGCAACGGCTCGGGCCCGCGCGAGGCCTACTTCAAGGTCAACAATATTCTGGGTCTGGTTCGCGCATGCCAGCAAGGGCTCGGCATCGCCGCCCTGCCCGACTACCTGGTCGAGGAAAACAGCCGCCTGGTGCAGCTGTTCGGCGAGACCGACTCGATCGTGATCGACACCTACTTCGTCTATCCCGAAGAGTTGAAGACGGTGGCGCGCGTGCAGGTGTTCCGCGATTTCGTGGTGAGCAAGGCGCAACGCTGGCCATCGTAGCAGGCATGACCTGCGACCCGCGGACAGATTTTCTCCTGAAGCGCCCGCCCGCAGATCAAGCTTCACCGACAACCGCACGCGGGTAACGTTTCATCCGCGTTACATGATTAACCTATTTTTATAGAGGGCCCGCTCCCCGCATGTCAGACATGCGGCTCGGACGGTTGCCGCGCGACGCTGATGAGGATCATAGTACTCGAACGCTGAGCGGTCGCGTCGCGCATATGTCCCCCTCCTCCAGTGGCGCGGAAGTTCAGTAATCCCTCTTGGAAGGTGATTGTGTCGGCCTCACGTGGCCAATACCTCAAGCCGGGCTCTCTTGGGCCCGGCTTTTTTTCGTCTGCGCCTGACGCTGTTCTGCAGATTGACATTGAAGACCTCTGCCAGCATCATCTGTACATGATCACGCGTTCGTGCGCAGCACTGTTGTCGAAAAAAGGTCCCCACTTGGGGACCCGAGATCGACGCGCGCGCTGAAGACCGCCGCAACCCGCGATCCCGAAAACCCCGCCGATTGGACGGGGTTTTTTATTGGTCCCGTCTCCCGGCTCACCCGATGAGGAGATGGAACAATGACGAACCAACCGACCGACGATCTCGCCAGCCGCTTGCAGGGCCTCTGGCTGCCGCTGATCACGCCGTTGCGCGATGGCGAACTCGACGAGACGTCGTTGCGCCGTCTCGTCCGGCACTACGCGACCGGCCAGGTAGACGGCTTCATTCTCGCGGCCACGTCGGGCGAAGGCATGTCGCTCCGCGCGGACGAGCTGGCGCGGCTGGTGACGGTGACGCGCAGCGAACTCGCCGACAGTGGTCGCCGCCTGCCGATCCTGCTCGGCCTGTCCGGCGCCTCGACCGCCAAGCTTTCCGATGCGCTGGATGAGACGGCGACCTGGCCGATCGACGGCTATCTGATCGCGAGCCCTTATTATCTCCGTCCCTCGCAACGCGGGCTGGTGCAGCATTTCACCGCGCTCGCCGACCGCGCCTCGTGGCCGATCGTGCTCTACAACATCCCCTACCGCACCGGCGTCAGCCTCACCAACGAGACGCTGCTGCAGCTCGCCTTGCACCCGAACATCGTCGGCATGAAGGATTGCAGCGCCGACCGCGCGCAGTCGATCGACTTCTTGGAGAGGCGGCCGCGCGGCTTTCGCGTGCTGACCGGCGAAGACGCGCTGTATCACCAAGCGCTTGCCGACGGCGCCGATGGCGCGATCCTGCTGTCGGCGCATCTGGAGACCGAAGCATTCGCTTCGGTACAGACATTGATGAAGCAGGGCGACCGTCAGGGCGCGCTATCGTGCTGGAAGGAAATATCCGTTCTGACCCGGCTCCTGTTCGCCGAACCGAGCCCGGCGCCGGCGAAGTATTGGCTGGCGCGCGGCGGGCTAATCGACAGCGCCGAGGTGCGCCTGCCCATGGTCGAGGTGAGCGCCGAACTCGCCGGCCTGCTGGACGAGGAAATCGAGCGGCGCAAGCCGCCGCTCTTGCGTCGGGCATAGAATTCGGTCGGCCCCTCTCGCCTTCGTAGCGGGAGGGATCAGCTGAGCAAGAGGTGATAGGTCAGTACCGGCGCGAAGCCTAGCACCATCGCCCAGACGGCGAACGAAGACACCAGCAAAACATCATTCGCCCGCTGGGCAAGTTCGCCGATCGGATATTTGTCACGCGCGGTCATCATCATCCCCCTCAACGTCGTCGAGGGAGACACCTACCGATAAAATTCTAATGTCGCGGCCGGACCTTCGTTCAAAGTAGCGGCTTTGCCGTCACCCACCATTAACCAGAAAGCCACCGGTGGCTGATCGGCAATCGCAGATGCAATCAAATGCAAACGAAATCGCAACCAGGTTTTTAGAACTGGTCGCGTATCAGACTGGCAGGAGCCATAATAAACGCGGGGGCGCGTCGTGCACTTCCAAGGCAACAATTCCATCCCTCAACAGGGTTTTTCCACCGAGGACATCGTGTGGGGCGTCGGCATCTGGTCGGTGATCCTGACGCTGTCGCCGGTGGTCGTGTTCTACGTGCTGATGGTGGCTTAAGCCTTTCTCACCGCCGTCATTGCGAACACGGCGCGCAAAAGAAAAACGCGCGGAGCGCCGCGCGTCTTTGTCACTGGAAAAAATAATCCGGAAAAGAAAACGACGCGGTTACGCCGCCTGCTTATGCATGGTGCCCGATGCCGACGCCGTTCCGCGGATCGCCTTGATCGAACGTTCGATCGCGCCCCACAGCCTGGCAATCTCCGCCGCGGCCCGGCCTTCTGCGTAATATTCACGGGCGCCCTCGCCCTGGCTCAACGCCATCAGCAGATCGGCCCGGTTGGTGATCTGGCCGCTCCACACCGGCGCACGGAATTTCGCCAGCGCTTCGCGGGCGATGGTGACGATGCGGCTTTCGACGCCGTCACGTTCGGCCGGCGCGCCATTGACGACAACCGCATAGGGCTTGCGCGCCGAGCGGCAGGTCTGGATGGTTTCCTGCACCGCGTTGACGTCGAACACGCCCGGCCGTGCCGGAATGATCACCATCGTGGCGTTGCGGATCGCGTCGTCGACGACGGCGGACAGATTCGGCGGCGTGTCGATGAACACCCATTCGATGCCGTCGCGCTTGGCGGCGGCGACGATGCCGCTGACGGAATTCACCGCGGCCTTGATCGGCGGTTCGTTGGTGCCGCGCAATTTGTGCCAGAGCGTTAGCGACCCCTGCGGATCGGCGTCCACGAGAAGAATTGGCTTCGTTGCCTTGTGAACGTGGGCAGCGAGGTGAGCAGCCAGGGTACTCTTACCCGAGCCCCCCTTACGCGAAGCGAAAACTATGACGTTCATTACCTTGGCCTCCAGTTGACCCCAGAAAGCGAAAATGAATCAGCGGGCTGATTCGCGAAAGAAAAATTTATTGAATGCCGCGATGCAGCCATGTAATTGCCAACAAGGCTGGTTTTTGAGTGACACGTGTGAGTACGGTCACAACCGAAGGTGAACGCCGTCGCGGCCGAGACCGGCGCCGGTCAAATGCCCCGACCGGATTACTGCGTGCCCCTGGCGCGCTCGCGTTCTTGCTTGGCGCGCTCCCGTTCGAGCCATTTGCGCTCGATCCACCCCAGGCCATGCGCCATCGGCTTCTGCAGCGGCGGCACGTCCTGCGCGAACAAAGCGAGTCCGAGCGGCAGCATCCATAGGCCGAGTACCGGCAGAAAGCTGAAAAACCCGCCGGCGACCAGCAATATGGCGATTGGAATCCGGGCATAGATCGAGGACGGCTTGCGTACCCAACCGACGAACTTCGCTGGCCGCGGCGGCAGCTTGTTCTCAAACCAGGCAAAGTGCCGGTCGAGCTCTTTACGGTGCTGGCTCAATAACCCACTCCTCGTCAATGAGGAGATGTTCATCGGATCGGCCGCCGACAAGCGGCACTCTGCCGCGGAGAAAATGCGATGCCGCGCGGAACCTCCCGCCCGTGGATCATTCGTGCCGTCAGGTCGCCTTCGCCGGCTTTTTGGCTTTGCGGGCCTTGGCGCTCACGGCCTTGCTACTGACAGCCTTGCTACTGACAGTCTTGCGAGCCGCTGCCGGCCGGATCACGGTCGGCCGGCCCGTCGTTCTGGCCGCCGAAACATCGCTCGGCTCCGGATCGGGCCTGAAATGCGCGCGGCACGGCGGCGAGAGCTGGGACTGCTTCGCGACCATGCAGGCGGTGACGCGGCTGACGTCGGGAATCTCGGCACTGCAGAGGCGGAACGCGTCACCGGTACAGGCCTGCTCCTGCTCGGGTGTGTAGCCTTGGCCGGCGGCGGGCGAGGTCGAGACCCCGAGCACGGTGGCCAGCAATATTCCGAGCTGAATCCTCCTTGATGCGACAGCCAGCATTAGTCCCCCATCTCCCTGGAATGACCGGGCCTCATTGCCGCGCACGCCCGATTCATGCGGAATTGTGAGTGAACGTGAGGAGATTGGCAAGCAGAGCGGGTGTTGGCCCTTCGATGCGCGTGCATGCCGTTCGAAATCGCGATCAGCCGCCTGCTAAGATCGGAGAAGCTGCCTCCGGATACCGTTTCGACATATCGACTGTTCGGAGCAGCGGGCCTGCATCGAGCGAATGAGCCGGCAGCGCGGGAGATTTCCGAATGAGCGCCGCTGCAGGGATGGTACAGTTGGGTGGGCTCGAACCACCGACCTCCTGTTCCACAGACAGGCGCTCTAACCAACTGAGCTACAACTGCATCCTGACGCGAGACCCTCAAAAAGGGGCGTCGCGAATGGGCCGGAAACTAGGTGCAACGCCTCGCTTTGGCAAGGCCGCGGCGTCACGGATTACGTCGTTCCGGGGGCATTTTGCGTTCATTTGCTGGCGGCTTCCGTGTCCACGCTCACACAGCAAAAAGCCCGGGCCGACAGGCCCGGGCTTTTCGTGTTGGACGCCGGGAGCGGTCAGGCGGCCGGCTTGTAGAATTTCGAGGCCGAGGCCTTGATCGGCTCGACGGTCTCGGTGGCGACCTTCTGGCCGAGTTCGGCGAGTTCCTTGGCTTGCGCCGTAAAGGTCTCGTATTGCTTCTTGGCTTGCGCCGTCCACAGCTCCATCGCCGCCGCCGGGGTCTTCACGCCGACCAGTTCCTGCGCGAAATCGAGCGAGGAAGTCGTGTTGGCCTTGAAAAACTCCATGAGCTTGGCGTTGTAGGCGCTCGCGCCCTTGCTGGCCGTGGTGAACACCGCCTCGATGGTGCCGTTATGGGTTTCGGCAGCGTCCTTGAACTTGGCGTAGCTGTCGCGGGCCTGCGAAACGCCCTTTTCGGCAAACGCGCGCATCTGCTCCGGAACTTCGAACGGGATGATGGAGGCAGAGAAGGGATCGGTGGAACTGGTCACGGCTTGCATCCTTCACAATGGGGTTAAACGATGTTTTCCCTTGCGGGCGCCGGGCAATCGGCCGGACACCGGAGGGATCATGCACACACACATTCACGGAAGTGCCCATCCACGGGCTTGCCTAATAAGCACCCATATCATGTCAAATTTGTGCAACGCAATGCAAATTCAGGTGCGGCGCGACACATTTAATCGTAAAAGATGCATGGCCCAGAAGCTCCTCCCCTGACGGCCGTTCGCAGCCACCCGCACAAGCGGCCGGCCGGGAGCTGAGCCCGAGAAAGCCTCGACCGGATTAAGGTTATCCATGGCTAAGGTTGCCGCCTGACCCGTCCGGCCGTGGACCTGCCGCGGCGCGCTTGCAATAGTAACGATTGCTTAACGCTGTCGGCATTCCGGCCGGTGATGTGGTTGCGATGAAGGATGCGGAAATTCAGCGCCTGGCCTCGAACGATCCGCGATTGGCCGCCTATGCGGCGAGCCGCCTGCCCGCATGGCTATGGACCGCAGACGGCCAGCGCATTCTGTGGGCCAATCCGGCCGGCGCACGCCTGTTCGGTGCCGCCGACGCCACAGCCCTCGCCGAAAAGACCTTCGGTCCGGCCGACCGGCACCGCCGGCAGATCGCGCGGCTCGCAGGCCGTCTGCGCGCGGACGGCGCCATACGGTTGGAGCGCCTGCAGGGATTTGGCGCAGCGCCCGGCGGGCTTGCGACCTGCGGCTGCTCGCGGATCGACTTTGCCGACGGCAGCCACGGCGTTCTGATTGCCGCCGGCAACATCGCGCTGATCGCGCCGCTTCGGGCGCCCCATCCTGAGATGCCGCCAGCCGTCACGGCGCCTGAGCGGCACTTGCCGGAGCCCGTTGCATCCGAGCCCGTGTTGCCGCCGAGCGCACCAGTGGTCGCGGTGCAGCCGATCGCCGATGACCAGCAACCGGCCCCATCGGGCGAAGCACCCGCCGGGTTTGCGTTGTTCGATGCGCTTGCCGAACCGGCCGATGCCGATGCGACGCCCCCCGCCGAGACCCTTCCGCCTGCGACCGAGACCCCAGCACGCGCGTCATCACACGCCATCGAAGCACCCGCCGGCCAGGCGCAAACGCGCCGCCTGCCGCTGCGCTTCACCTGGCAGATGGACCGCGACGGCCGCTTCACGCTCGGCAGCGACGAATTTCTCGGTCTGATCGGTCCGCGCACCGCGGCCGCGCTCGGCCGGCCATGGCGCGAGATCGCCGAGACGCTGGGCCTCGATCCCGCCGGACGGATGATGCAGGCGTTTGCGACGGGGACCACCTGGAGCGGCATCACGCTGAACTGGACGGTGGATGGCGGCGGCACCTTGCCGGTGGAATTGTCGGGCCTGCCGGTCTTCGATGCAGCACGAAACTTCACCGGCTATCGCGGCTTCGGCGTTTGCCGGGATTTTGATGCCATCGCACGGCTCGCCGCCCTGCGGTTGGCGGAATTGTCCGGTGGGATGGCGACGCCGCAACAGCCGCCCGCTGCGCCATCCGCCGATGAAGCGCCCGAACCGATTGCCTTCGAAAATCCTGCTGCCGAGACTTCACACCAAAACGATTTGGAAACGCCCGTGGAACCTCCCAAGGAATCCCCAGCGGAACGTGTTCGCGAAAACGTCGAGAGCATCGTCAAGGAAGTGCCTGCGGAAACGGCCACCGCATTGCCGGCGGATGCCGCCGCGAACGTCGTGCCGTTCCGCGCCCCGGGCGATGCGAAGCAGCCGGTGCTGACGCCGATTGAAAACAGCGCCTTCGACGAACTCGCACGGCAATTGTCGGCACGGCTCGATACCGAAAACGACAACGCGGCGCCGGGCGAAGCCGCCTTCGCCGCGCCGGCGCGCGAAGCTCCTGCCGCGCCGCCCGAATGGCTGGCGGCGCCGGAGCCGCCGGCGCGCGGTGAAGGCGCGCGCGACAAGGCGCTGCTCGATCTGCTGCCGGTCGGAATCCTGATCTACCGGCTCGACCGGCTGCTCTATGCCAACCCCGCCTTCCTCGCGCGAATAGGCTATCCGAACCTGCACGCGCTGGAAGACGCCGGCGGCCTCGACGCGCTCTATGTCGAGCCCGGCCCGTCCAACGCCTCCTCGACATCGGACACCGGCAGGCCGGTGCGGATTTCGGCGAGCCAGCCGATGGATGCCGATAACGATACGCCATCTTCAGCCGCCGACGCGCGTCTCTACACGATCTCATGGGACGGCGATTCTGCGTTGGCCCTGATCTTCTCAGGCACCGGCCATGAGGGCGCGGCGATCGCGGCCGCGATTGCGCAGGCGGAGCCGGCACCGGAGCGCATCGTTTCCGAACCGCCGGCACCGGCGCCCGACACGTCCGACGTCGGGCACGCCAACGCCGAAGACCTCGCCGCCATCCTCGACACCACGGCCGAAGGCATCGTGATGTTCGACGCCGACGGCAACATTCATGCGGCCAACCGCAGTGCCGAGGCGCTGTTCGGCCATGACGGCGCCGCGTTGGCGCGCAGCAATCTCGCCGACCTGTTCGCACCGGAAAGCCGGCACGGCGTGCTGGAATATCTCGCCGACATCAAGGCGGCCGGCGTCGCGAGCCTGCTCGATCACGGCCGCGAGGTGCTGGGCCGCGAGAGCAAGGGCGGCATCATCCCGCTGACGATGACCATGGGCCGCACGCGCCCCGACGGCCCGAGCTTCTTCGCGGTGTTCCGCGATCTGTCACAGGCCCGGCAGACCGAGACCGAATTGCGCGAGGCGCGGCGGCTCGCCGAGCGCGCCGCCAACGCCAAGGCCGACGTGCTGGCGCGGATCAGCCATGAGGTGCGGACGCCGCTGAACGCCATCATCGGCTTCTCCGAAGTGATGATCGGCGAACGCTTCGGTTCGCTCGGCAACGAGCGCTACCGCGAATACATGAAGGACATCCGCGCCTCCGGCGAGCGCGTGATCGCCATCATCAACGACCTGCTGGATCTTTCCCGGATCGAAACCGGCAAGCTCGATCTCGCCTTCACCAGCCAGAACCTCAACGAGCTGGTGGAAAACTGCGTCGGCGTGCTGCAGCCGCAGGCCAACCGCGAGCGCATCATCATCCGCACCTCGCTCGCCCACATGCTGCCGCCGGTGGTCGCGGACGCGCGGGCGCTGCGCCAGATCACGCTGAACCTGATCGGCAACTCGATCCAGCTCGCCAATACCGGCGGCCAGGTCATCGTCTCGACCGCGCTCTCGGATTTCGGCGAGGTGATGCTGCGGGTCCGCGACACCGGCCTCGGCCTCAACGACAACGAGGTGGCCGCGGCGCTGCAGCCGTTCCGCACGGTTGCGCCGTCGGACCGCGCCGAGGGTTCGGGCGTCAGCCTGTCGCTGACCAAGGCCCTGGTCGAAGCCAACCGCGCCACGTTCCAGATCAAGACCGGCGGCCGTACCGGCACGCTGATCGAGATCGTGTTCCCGCATGCGGTGGCGCGCGCCTGACGGGGCATCAAACCAAAAACATCGAAAACAACCCCATGCACAGTAGCGAAGGGTTTCAAATTGCAGGCGTTTAGGCGCTTGCACTGACCCGTCGCGAAGGCCCCGCGAGTCCTTCTGGACAGCGGCGGCTTTTCCGGTTGATATGCGGCGAATTGACACACAACGGCTCGCCGTGAGCCTGGAGGAAGCCCCATGATCCCGTTCCACACGCGCCTGTTCGGCGCGGTCGTCGCGTTGACGCTTGCGGCCGGCGCGCCTGCCCTCTCGCAGCAGCTCGAGCTGAAGATCATGGCGCCCGCCGCCCCCGGCGGCGGATGGGATCAGACCGCGCGCTCGATGCAGCAGGCGCTGGTCGCCGCCAAGATCGCGCGCAGCGTGCAGGTGACGAACGTCGCCGGCGCCGGCGGCAGCGTCGGCATCGCGCAGTTCGTCAACGGCGCCAAGGGCGACGGCAACCAGCTGATGGTGAACGGTTTCGTCATGGTCGGCGCGCTCGCCATGAACAAGTCGCCGGTGACGCTCGACCAGGTGACGCCGATCGCGCGCCTCACCGAGGAGATCCAGGTCATCGTGGTGCCGGCGAACTCGCCGATCAAGACCGCGCAGGATCTCGCCGCTGCCGTCAAGGCCGACATCGCCAAGGTCACCTTTGCCGGCGGCTCGGCCGGCGGCGTCGACCATGTGATGGCCGCGCTGTTTGCCGGCGCGATCGGCGCCGACGCCAAGAAGGTCAACTACATCCCATTCTCCGGCGGCGGCGAGTCGCTGGCGGCCATTCTCGGCGGAAAAGTCACCGCGGGCATTTCCGGTTACAGCGAGTATGAAGGCCAGATCAAGTCGGGCAAATTGCGCGCGATCGGCATCACGTCGGAGAAGCGCGTCGCCAGTGTCGATATCCCGACCTTCAAGGAACAGGGCATCGACCTCGTGCTGGCCAACTGGCGCTCGGTGGTCGCCCCTCCCGGCATCACGCCTGAGCAGCGCAAGGTGTTGAGCGATGCGGTTGCGAACATGGTGAAGTCGGATGCGTGGAAGGAGATCCTCAAGCAGAAGGGCTGGGATGACGCCTATCTCGCCGACGACGCCTTTGCCGACTTTCTCAAGAAGGAAACGACGCGGGTCACCGACGTGCTGAAGTCGGTCGGCCTCGTCAAATCATGACGGACCTGCCGCAAGGGCCGGCGGCACGGCGCGTCGATCGTGCCGGCGTGATCATCGCCGCCGCGCTCGCAGCCCTTGCGGTGGTGCTGGTGTGGGACTCGCGTCAACTGGCCACCACGACGATGTACGGCATGGGACCCGAGGTGATGCCGGTCGTCATCGCCATCGGGCTCGGCCTGCTCGCGATCGGCAATCTGGTCGACGCGCTGCGCGGCAATTTGCCGGCGCGCGAGAGCGCGGACCCCAAGGCCGTATGGTTGACCCTCGGCGGGCTGGCCCTGCTGATTGCGATCATCGGCCTCGGTGGCGGTTTCATCATCGCGACGTCAGCGCTGTTCGTCACGACGTCGGCGGCGTTCGGACGGCGCGCCCTTCTCGCTGACACCGCCATCGCGCTCGTCATGACCACGCTGATCTACCTCGCGTTCGACCGGCTGCTGACATTGAGCCTGCCCACCGGGCCCCTGGAAAGACTGCTGTAATGGAAACGTTTGCCGCGCTCGCGCATGGCATGGCGGTCGCCGTGCAGCCGATGAATTTGCTGTATGCGCTGATCGGCGTGTTCCTCGGCACGGCGGTCGGCGTGCTGCCCGGCATCGGGCCCGCGCTCACGGTCGCGCTGCTGTTGCCGGTGACCTACAAGCTCGATCCCGGCGGCTCGCTGATCATGTTCGCTGGCATCTATTATGGCGGCATGTATGGCGGCTCGACCACCGCGATCCTGATCAACACGCCCGGCGAAAGCGCCTCGATGGCGACCGCGCTCGAGGGCAACAAGATGGCCAAGGACGGCCGCGGCGGGCCCGCGCTGGCGACCTCCGCGATCGGCTCGTTCGTCGCGGGCACCATCGCCACCATCGGCCTTGCGTTTCTGGCGCCGTGGCTGGTCGACTTCGCGGTGCGCTTTGGGCCCGAAGATTATTTCGCGCTGATGTGCGTGGCCTTCATCACGGTGTCGGCCACCTTCGGCGATTCGCCGATCCGCGGACTGACCAGCCTGTTCATCGGGCTGACGCTCGGGCTTGTCGGCATCGACAAGCTCACCGGCCAGGCCAGGCTTGCGTTCGGCATCCCCGAACTGCTCGACGGCGTCGAGGTGACGACCTTGGCGGTCGGCCTGTTCGCGCTCGGCGAAGCACTCTACGTCGCCTCGCGCCGCCACCACACCGAAGAGAAGATCGAGCCGGTGCGCGGCTCGCTGTGGATGACGAAGGAGGATTGGAAGCGATCCTGGAAGCCGTGGCTGCGCGGCACGATGTTCGGCTTTCCGATCGGCGCGCTGCCGGCCGGCGGCGCCGAGATTCCGACCTTCCTGTCCTACTCCACCGAGAAGCGGCTGACCAAATACCCGGAAGAATTCGGCAAGGGCGCGATCGAAGGCGTCGCGGGTCCGGAGGCCGCCAACAACGCATCCGCCGCCGGCACGCTGGTGCCGCTGCTGACGCTCGGCCTGCCGACCTCGGCGACCGCCGCGATGATGCTGGCGGGCTTTCAGCAATACGGCCTCAACCCGGGACCGCTGCTGTTCGCCGAGCGCCCCGATCTCGTATGGGGCCTGATCGCCAGCCTCTTCATCGCCAACGTCATGCTGTTGGTGCTCAATCTGCCGCTGGTCGGCCTGTGGGTAAAGCTGCTGGCGATCCCGCAGCCATGGCTCTACGCCGGCATTTTGGTGTTCGCGACCATGGGCACCATCGCCGCCAAACCCTCGGTCGTCGAACTGTCGATGCTGGCGGGCTTTGGCGTACTCGGCTTCCTGATGCGCCGGTTTGATTTTCCGATCGCGCCGGTTGTCGTCGGGCTGATCCTTGGACCCATCGCTGAAAGCCAGCTGCGCCGCGCGCTCGCCATCAGCCTCGGCGATCCCATGACGCTGCTGCAAAGCCCCATGTCGGCGACGCTGCTGGGCATCGCGCTGATCGCATTGCTGGCGCCGTTCGTGATGAAGGGGTTAGGCCGGTTCAAGGCGAGCGAGGATTAGGACTCGTCAGTGCGCTGCCAAATTCAGATCGAGGCGATTGCAAATTGACCTTCGGTTTCGGTGTCATTTCTTCCGAAACATACTCCCGCTCAGGTCGACGGGTTCGATCAGGTTTCGGTTGTCGTCGACATAGTCTTCCGTAAGTCCAGGGAAATGAAAAACGACAATTGTCAGGTCGATACCGGGATTTTCGACCGCCCGCAAATGAAAGATGCAAAGCACTGCCACACCGGTAACGTAAGCGAGTTCGACCGCTATCTCCTGCCAGTTTACGGTTGGCGCGTCGCCTTCCGGCGGACGCTCAAACGCAAATACCCCATCGGGAGTACCTTTCGACTTGCGGATTTTGATCGGCGCGCCGATCCGCTTCTGTACAACAGCTTTGATGGCCTCCTCAAAAGGGGCATGTCCAACTTGATCAAAATTCAACAGCGTCGTCAGCAACTGCAGCACAGATTGCTTTAGTCGATCGAAGTCGGAAAACTCTTCTGCCTTGAAGTACTTGTCGAGATTCGGAATCGCATGGACGTTTGCGCCATCCACGTAAATTGAAAGCGTGTAGCGCCCGAAAGCTACTTTCACGTCGTTTGCACGTGATGAACTCTCTGGTGCAACTCCACTAGAACGAAGGAGACGTATCGCGTCGTGATGAAGTTCGGACTGAAAGTCCGAGCGAAAAGCGTGTCCATCAAGCATGGGCGACCATGGTGGAGACCGGTCACTTTCCACGACCACAAAACGCCTACCTGTTACAGCTCTTCGTGATCTGTCGTGCTCATCCATGTGTGACCATTAGAGAAGCGGGACTGCGGGAAGAAATGTCCCAGATTGCGACACTTGTTTACATTATACGGGGTAGCGCGATCGCAACGCGCGGCGCACGACAACCAACACCGCGATGTTCGCCAGGATGCAGACCCACAGGAAATTAGGGGCTGACGACGCGATGCTCGAATGGATCAGGTAGGCAATCTGCACGAAAAGTCCCGCGAGCAGCCCTACCTTGGTCCAGCCAAGCAGCGTCCGGGGAAAGGGGTCATTGGACTGGCCCAGCAGGTCTTCTGCTATCCAAGTTGTGATGAATTGGCTCCAAAATTCCATTCTAATACACGCCTGCGCCTGTTCTTCCTTTGATTGTATGTGGGTGCGTTGAGGCTTAGCAACCACCACCCGGACTAAGATTTCAGCCTGAAGTGCGGAAGGGGCGAAAGCTGATCTGGCGGCCTTCTGACGGACAATCAGGAGCGGTCCGCCGAAGGGCTTCCCTGATCGACCATCGCCGACACCACCATTGCTGACATGGACCGAGACAATAGCTAACATGCCTTGGTTGGACCGAGCGCAGAACCTGGCGGCAGAGGCCGAGACGTCGCCCAGCCCCGTCAAACGCCACGGCCCGGCATTCGTGACCGCTGCTTTCCCGGGCGAGGAAGCCATTTTGAGATACCGTGAAATAATCCTGAAACGAACTGCCCTCATTGATCTCCGGCGAGTGGCTGGCGAAAAACATTGAAAAACAAATGCGTTGAGAGGAGTGCAATGCGTGATCCAGGTACGCAAGGAAACCGATAGTCTTGGTGAAGTCGATGTCCCCGCCGAAAAGCTGTGGGGCGCCCAAACCCAAAGATCGCTCGAGCACTTCGCAATCGGTAAAGACCTGATCCCCCGCGAGATGATCATTTCGTACGCGATCCTGAAAAAGGGCGCGGCCAACGCAAACCATGCCGACGGACGGCTCAACGATCAGGCGCATCAGCTGATCGTACGCACCTGCGACGAGATTCTGGCGGGCCAGCATCACGACATGTTTCCGTTGCACGTCTGGATGACCGGGAGCGGCACCCAGTTCAACATGAACGTGAACGAGGTGATTTCGAACCGGTGCTGCCAGCTCGCAGGCACCGCGCTCGGCAGCAAGGCGCCGGTGCACCCCAACGATCACGTCAACATGGCGCAGTCGTCGAACGATTCGTTTCCGTCGGCGATGTACATTGCGACGGCCACCAATGCCAAGCAGCGTCTGATCCCGGCGGTCAAGCAGCTCCATGATGCGATTGCCGCCAAGTCCGAAGAGTGGAAGGACATCGTCAAGATCGGCCGCACCCACATGCAGGATGCGACGCCGCTGACGCTCGGCCAGGAATGGTCGGGGTATTCGGGCATGCTCGCCGACGACATCGAGCGGCTCGAAGATTCGCTCAAGAGCGTTTATCGCCTTGCGCTTGGCGGAACGGCGGTGGGCACAGGAATCAATTCCGCACCTGGCTTTGCCGAAGCAGCCGCGGCGGAGATAGCCAAACTGACCGGCCTGCCGTTCGTGACCGCCCCCAACAAGTTCACGGTCCAGGGCGCGCACGACGCGCTGGTGCAGTTCTCCGGCACGATGCGAACGCTGGCTGCCTCGCTCTACAAGATCGGCAACGACATCCGCCTGATGTCGTGCGGCCCGCGCGCCGGCTTTGCCGAATTGTCGATACCGGCCAACGAGCCAGGCTCGTCGATCATGCCCGGCAAGGTCAATCCCACGCAGGCCGAAGCGCTGACGATGGTCGCCGCGCAGGTGATGGCAAACGACGTCGCGGTCGGGTTCGGCGGCGCCAGCGGCTACCTCGAGATGAATGTCTATAAGCCGCTGATCATCTACAACATCACGCATTCGATCACGCTGCTGACGGACAGTTGCACGAACTTCCGAAAATTCCTGGTCGAAGGCACGGAACCTAACCGGAAGAAGATCGCGCAGTATGTCGAGGAATCCCTGATGCTGGTGACGGCCCTGTCGCCGGTCATCGGATACGACAAGGCATCGAAGATCGCGCATTACGCGATGGACAACGATTTGACGCTGAAGGCGGCCGCACTCCAGCTCAAGTTCGTGACCGAAGCCGAGTTTGACCAGGTGGTCGACCCCGCGAAGATGGTCAAGCCTTACGTCGCGACGTCTGCGTGACCGTGCAACTCACCTGACGCCGACAATCGCCGCCGTCCAATGTTTCAACCGCGGACGGCGGGCATATGAATTCGGAGGAATGCCAATGAAGTCGAGAGCCCCTCTTTCCGGTGAAGCAGCGCTTGCACTGCAGGTTGGCCAGCAGAGGTTCAATGCTGACTGGAAAAGTCCCGAGCATCGGCTTCGGCGGCTGCTGGCGGAATTCATCGGAACGGCGGGGCTCACGTTCGTGCTGTCGGCCGGCGCCGCCATTCTGGTGCTTTACGGCGGCATCAAGGTCGAGCCCATCATCGCAGCCTTCATCCTGTCCGCAATTTCAGCGCTCTGGCTGGTGGTTGCGATTTATTTTCTCGGCGACATCAGCTCCCATTTCAATCCGGCGATGACGTTCGCCTTCACCTTGCGCGGCGATATGGGCTGGGTGATGTGCCTGGCCTATGTCGTAGTGCAACTGATCGCGGCCACGGCAGGATCGTTGCTTGCACGCGCGTTTTTTGGAATCGAGGGCAACCTCGCGGCCACCATCCCGCAGCACGGCCAGGCCCTGCAGGCGGTTCTGTTCGAAGCCATCCTGACCTTCGGCATGGTCCTGATGGTGCTGTCGATGGCCAATGGTCCGAAGCTCAACGGCCAGTTCATCCCGCTCGCCGTCGGCGCTTACGTGATGTCGCTGGGCACGCTCGGAGGCCCCTACGAAGGCGCCGCGATGAACCCCGCCCGCGCGTTCGGACCCGATCTTGCCCGCGGCGATCTCTCCTCCTGGTGGGTGTATGTCGTCGGTCCGCTTGCCGGCGCCGTTGTCGCGGTTCTGGTGGCAGGCGTATTCAGGGGACCGGCGAAGGCCCAGGAAGCGCAGGCCGCGATGGGTACGCCGCGGGACGAAGACTGACTTCCCGGCCACCTCCCGCTGAGGCTCCTGAACGGGTCGGGGGATAGCAGGCCTCAACCATTGAGTTGCGCAATCCGCTTGCGAACGATTCTTGCCGGCGCAGCCGCGCGCCAAAGCTGCTCGCGATCCCGCAGCCCTGGCTCTACAGCGGGATCCTGTTGTTCGCGACCATAGGCACCATCGTCGCAAAGCCGTCCGTGGTCGAACTGTCGGTGCTGGCAAGCCATGCTCGGCTTGCTGATGCGCCGCTTCGATTTTCCGATCGCGCCCGTCGTCGTCGGACTGATCCCTGGACCGATCGAAGAAAGCAACTGCGCCGCGCGCTCGCCATCAACCTTTCCGGCCCGATCGATTGGGGGCGGCTTCAACGTCAGATCTTCGCGAGCATCGCCGCCTTCAGCTTCGCGATCCGCGCCTCGTCGCGCTTGTAGAATGTCCACTGCTTGACACGCTTGGCGCTCAGCAGGCCCGCCTTCGACAAGATCTTCAGATGCTCGCTAACCGTCGGCTGGCTGACGCCGAGCTTTTCGGCGATCAGCACGCCGCACACGCCGTCCTTGACGAGATCGCCGTCCACCTGAGGCGGGAAATGCGCTTTCGGGCGTTTCAGCCATTCCAGAATCAAGAGGCGCCGGTCGCTGGCCAGCGCGCGAAAAGCGGACTCGACGTCATCGTCAAAAGAAGTCATATTGCTAATTAGCTAAATTACTAATTCCTGTCAATCGTCACCCGCGAGCCGTCCGATGTCCGACAACACCGCAAATCCACAAACCGTTGCGCGATGCGAACGGCTGATCCGGCCGCATATCCGGCGCACGCCCGTCATCGAGATCGACGGCGAGGAGTTTGGTCTCCCCTCGATGCCCCTCACACTGAAGCTCGAACTGCTCCAGCACTCGGGCTCCTTCAAGGCGCGCGGCGCGTTTGCCAATGTGCTGACCCGCGAGGTGCCGGAAGCCGGAATCGTCGCGGCGTCCGGCGGCAATCACGGGGCGGCAACGGCCTATGCCGCGGTGAAGCTCGGCAAGCGGGCGAAGATTTTCGTCCCCAACGTCTCCTCGCCCGCGAAGATTCAGCGTATCCGCGAATACGGCGCCGACCTCGCGATCGAGGGCGATCGTTACGCGGATGCGCTGGCGGCCAGCGAGGCGTGGGCGCGGCAGACCGGCGCGATGCAAATACCGGCGTTCGACCAGAACGAAACCATCATGGGACAGGGAACGCTCGGCCTCGAACTCGAACAACAGGCGGCCGATCTCGACACCGTGCTTGTCGCGGTGGGCGGCGGCGGGCTGATCGCCGGCATCGCCGCCTGGTATGCCGGGCGCGTCAAGGTCGTTGGCGTCGAGCCATCGGCGTCGCCGACGCTGACAAAAGCGCTGGAGGCCGGACATCCGGTCGATGCGGAGGCTGGCGGCCTCGCCGCGGATTCGCTGGCGCCGCGCCGCGTCGGCGAGAAAGTGTTTCCGATCGTCCAGCAATATGCGCGACAGACCGTACTGGTGTCGGACGACGCGATCGCGAACGCGCAGGCACAGCTATGGCGCGGCCTGCGCATCGTGGCCGAGCCCGGAGGTGCCGCGGCTTTTTCCGCCATCTTGTCGGGCGCCTATCAACCCGCGGCCGGCGAGCGGGTTGCCATCGTGATCAGCGGCGGCAACACGGCAGCGGTGAACTTCGACACGACATACTGACGCCGCACCCGGCTGCGACCTGGATCAAGTCGACCGGAAAGATGTTAGCGATGCTACTCGGCATCGCGCTTCTCGCGCCGTTCGTGCTGAAGCGGATGGGACGGTTCAAGGCGATCGAGGATTAGAGCGTGGGCTTATTCACCCGCAGCAAAGTTCGGGTTGCCGCCGGTTTAATTTACTCCGCTCCGGCCTCGCAGCGAAGTTCCGAATTGATCGATGTCGTCATTGGCGGGGCACCATGCGGCCCGAACGCTGTTTGATATAAATCAACAAGTCGTTGTCACACGTGGGTACCGTACCTGATCTAGGCTTCAGCGCGAAGCAGGGACCTGACGACCCTTCAAGAACACGCCGAGCCCTCAAGCTCGCCTCGCTTCCAGCCGCCTGCCCCGCGAAAGGGGTACATACGAAAGGGCATTGCAGGCCGAAGCCGGCTTGCACATCTGTGCACGCAAGACTCCGCTTGCCACGCAAGAGCGGCGGACGCAGTTCTCACGGTCGGAGCAGCCTATGAGTGGCGAAGTGACGCGCGTGAAGAAAAAACCAGACGCGGCCGCATTTCAAAAGCCGCCAGAATGCCCGCGCGAGTTTTGCGTGGCACTCCACACGGGGCGAGAGGAGCTGGAAAGACTGTATCGTGTGGAAGACGAGCTGCGAAACGCACTTGCGCGTGAAGAAGCGCTGCTGGGTCAAAAGGACGAATTGATCAGGCATCAGGATCTGATGAGGCGGGAGGCTGATCATCGGCTGATGAACGGTCTCCAGATGGTGTCGAGCCTGCTATCGCTCCAAAGCCGCGAGGCGCAGGACGTCAGGACCGCCGAGCAGCTCAGGATCGCCGCGAACCGCGTCGCCACGATAGGCAGCGTCCACAAACGCCTTCACGCGCTGGATCACGTCGGAACCGTCGAACTCAAACAATATCTCGAAAAACTCTGCGAAGACCTGGCGGGCGTCCTGCCAGGCGGCGAGCAACGTCAACTTTCCGTCGAGGGGGTTGCGTTGGAGGTTCCGACTGCGATCGGAATCCCGCTGGGATACATCGTGAGTGAACTGGTCATGAACTGCGCCAAATATGCCGACAGCAGGATCATGGTGAGGCTGGAGAAGAAGCCAAACGATTATGAGCTTTCAGTCTGCGATGACGGCCCGGGCTACCCGGAAGGGTTTGATCCGAAGAAATCCAAAGGACTCGGGATGAAGATTGTTTTTTCTCTCGTCCATCAAATTGGCGGCCAAGCCCTCTACGGTACCAATTATTCCGGGCGCGGCACGTGCTTCACGGTGCGGTTCGCGCTTGATCATCACATCGCTCCCGACGGAATTTGAATCAGCGCGGTGCGTGAGGCCGGTCTGAGCCTGGATGTCGGCCTGAGGGACCCGGCACCGGGTACGCCAGCAATCTTTTCGATGAACCGGCAAACACGCTCAGAGAATGGTACCGAAGAGCTTTCCGATCCCGGCGGTGACCCCGAGCGCCAATGCGCCCCAGAACGTCACCCGGATGGTCGCGCGAAGGATGTTCGCGCCACCGGCCCGCGACTCCGGCGATCAGGACGTCGTTCTGCTGTGCAGCGGCCGCGGCTACGCCGACAATCAGGCCTGCGGTCGATATGATTCCGTCGTTCGCCCCGAGCACTGCCGCCCTGAGCCACCCGATGCGATCGACGAGATGGGCCTCCTTATGGGAACGGATCATGATGTTTCTCTCGGCCTCGAGCCCCATGGTGGGCTCTGCGGACACCGATCATCGGCCCCTGGCCAAAGCAACCTAAGGCAGCGAAGCCAGATCCGCTTGACTCACATCAAGCGATCGCCGCTCCAGATTTCATGATTTTAGATCGCCCTGCCCGTGGATCTGGTCCAACGCCAGCAGCAGCGACGCGACGCGGTTCGCCGAAGCGGCCCACTCTGCGATGCGCCCGTAGCTGTCGGTAACCCAGTTGAAGGCGCTCTGGACGACGACGAAGGCCGCAGCGGCCTGGATGACTTCGCCGAGGGTCATCGTTCCCTCGATGTATTTGGGAGTGCAGAGCAGCAAGCCGATCAAAGGGGTCAGCAAAACGTTCGTGTGCGTCACCATCGTCATTCGCATCAGTTGCCAGCAGTAGATTCGCCAAACCCGGATAACCGCTTCCAGCGCCGCCCCGATCGCCCGACGGCCGTTCCTGTAGACCTCCGGCTCCACGAGCCTTTCTCCCGCCTCGCGCAGATGCGTTCCGACCGACCTCAACTCGGCTTCCGTACGCTTGTTTTCTTCGATGACCCGCGTGAGGTGACGTGCGATCAGCATCATCGCGGCCGTCAGCAGCACGGAATAGGCGCTCACCGCAATGACAAGATATCCGGGGACGACCAGACTGGTGCCGAAGGCATTGATGACGAGGCCACCGCCGACATTCCAGAGAACGCTGATGAAAGTGATGGCGACGAGGATCGATGAAAGCAGTCCCAGCAACAAGTCGATCGGCAGATCCGTCGCGACCCTTGCGTCCTCGGCAATTCGGAACTCCGGAGCCTGGTGCTCTCCGGACATGAACCTGAGCCGGACGATGTGATCCCGTTCCAGCCAATAATCGTAGAGATGATTGCTCAGCCACTCCCGCCATTTGCGTTGCATGGTCATGCGGCCCCAGACGGAGATGATGGCAAGGGCCAGACTTGCTGTGGCGATGGGCAGGAGTGCTAACGCCTGCTGCCAGAGCCCGGCGGCGTTTTTGCGCTCGATCGCGTCGAAGAAGTCGCGATTCCAGAAGTTGAGACGATACTGGGTAAACAGTTGGAGAAGCACGGTGGCGACCAGCAGGCCGACCAGGAGCCAAGCCATGGATGCCGAACCCCCTCGCCAGAATCCGGAGGCGCTCTGCCAGAATCGAGCAAGCAGCCGAATTTCGTCGGGGGCGAAGTATTTCTTTTGGAGCATTACCCGGTTGGTCTCAAAACCACTGGTTTCGAACTTTTAGCGCCGGTTGAGGAGACCTGATTGATCCGCATCAACCAAGGCGAGCCGGCGAACGTCAACTGATGCCGTTCGACGTCGTTTCGCTGCGATGCGGTATTCGATCGGCTGTCGCGGCTCCGTCCGCCTGGGTACCGGCAACCGATATATCCTGGTTGAGGTCATGATCGGCACAATTTTTGCTCCTTCCAACCTGCCTGAATGCATCCGCCTGCGGATCGCCGGTTTCACGGGCATTTTTGGACTTGAAGCATTATGCGCTGCCTCGTCGTTGCCGATTTGCATTATTCATTGCCGCAGTTCGACTGGCTGCTCGCGGCGGCGCCTGAATTCGACGTCGTCATTTTTGCGGGCGACGCGCTCGACATCGGATCGTTCGTCGATTATCGCGCGCAGATTCTGGTGGTGAAGAAATACCTTTCGCTGCTGTCGGGCATGACAAAGGTCATTTTCTGCTCGGGCAATCACGACCTCGACGACCGCAGCGCGGAAGGCGAGAAGATCGCGCGCTGGGTCGGTGATGTCAGAGAGCTCGGCATCGCCTGCGACGGCGACGATCTCGCCATCGGCGACACGCACTTCACGGTGTGTCCGTGGTGGGACGGGCCGCTGGTCAAGAGCCGCCTCGAAGCCCAGTTGCGCGACGCCGCAGCCCGGCGGGCGCAGCGCTGGATCTGGGTGCACCACGCGCCGCCGGCGAATTCGCCGACCAGCTGGGGCGGCAAGCGGTTCTTTGGCGATGTCGAACTGGTGCAGTGGATCACGCAATACCAGCCGTCGATGGTGATCTCCGGCCACGTGCATCAATCGCCGTTCATTCCCGACGGCTCGTGGTTCGACCGGCTCGGCGACACCTGGGTGTTCAACACCGGCCTGCAGCACGGCCGACCGCCGGTCTGTATCGTGCTCGATCTCGACGAGGGCGCGGCGTTCTGGCTGGCGGCCGGCGAAGCGCAGCGCATCGACCTGCGTGCGCCGCTGCAGCGGCCAGCGGCGGAAATCGAGAAGGTGCCGCCGTGGCTGATATCCCTCGGCCGGATTGCCGAACCGCATTCGCGTGCGGGACTTGTCGGTCAATCCGTCAGCAGCTCATAATCCCGGCGCAAGACAGTCTGGACGTGAACCGCCGCGCGCGCGGCGGTGTTGGCATCCGCCGCGCCGGCGGCGAGCACGCAGAGCGACCAGTTGTTTTCGGCCTGCCTTGCAACGCGATTGATCGCGATCTCCTGAACGTTATGACAGCCCGGCTGCAGTCTGACTTCCGCCAACGCTCGACGCTGCAATTCCGGCATTGAAATGCGGATCCTGGGCATGGGCGGCTCGACTGGTTTGGGGACGCGCAGCCCATCTAACAGAACAGGAGCAACTCGGGTTCCATGTGCCAGAGGCGCGACCTTGGAATCGGGCCTTCGCACGGCAAGGTCGTTGGGCAATGGAGCGCCCCTTGCAGCGTCATTAACTTTCGAAAATGAGCAATATTGACCAGCCGTGTGACCGCTGAGGTTCCATGCTGAGCCCATTACCGGCTCTGCCGGTGACTGAGAGTTCAGTCACGCTCCCACCTGAACCAAGGGCGACAGCATCATGCCTATCCTGGAACAGCTTTGCCCCGTGGGCCCAACGAGAACCCCGTTGGCGCGGGTTGCCCCCGGCCCTGTCGGCTTCGACCTTCGGCCGTTCGAACGCACGGCGTCAAACCAGATTGATCAGATTGAGGTCAATCTACTGATGAACCCGATGAAGTCTCTCAGAGCGAACACATGGCTGCGCGGACAATTGCGGGCGCCAACGTAGCGGCGCCACCCTATTTGGCCGGATTTCGATAGGAAGGCCTGGAATATACCGGCACGTTGCCAATCTCACGGCCTGCATCGTTGATGATGGCGACGCGACGCTCGGGATCGTCTTCGGGACTATCGAGTGAGACCCCGATGGCAAGCACCGAAGCCCTGATCATGGCATCGGTGTCGTCCTCGCAGACAAAGCCCGATGCATCAAAAAGCCGGTGGCCGTCCTTCACATCGAAAAAGTAGCGGGGCATTGGCAACCTCCCGGATGCCAAGTTGGCTGTCACGACATTGTTCCAGTAAGGCGCCGCGCTCGCATCCGACGGCCGCCCACATTTCCCTTCCTCCGGGAGGAGGAATGAAATCATAGGCGCGGGTCGGATTGCCGGTCCGTGCCTGGCGAGACCTGCGACGGCGGCAGGTTGATCATGCTCTGCAGGAGTTCGCCGACCATCGAGAGATGATTGCCCTGGCCGGCATACTGACGCATCAAGTCGGCCAGATAGGTGTTGGCGACGTTGAGGCGCTGCGCCAGCAGCCGCGCGATCAACAGCGAAACCTGCGGCTGGTCGCGCAGGAACGCCGCAGCGTCGTCGAACTCGTAGACGATCGAATCGGCGGCGGCGCGCACGGTGGCGGTATGCGGCTGGTCCAGCAGCACCGACATTTCACCGAGCAGCGCGCCCGGCTCGGTCAGCACGGCAACGACGCTGTTGCCCTTGATGACCTCCAGCCGTCCTTCGAGCAGCACGAACAGATGTCCGGTCTTGCTGCCTTCATGGAGCACGAACGTGCCGGCCGGCACCTGCCGCTGAAATCCGCCGGTGCAGTAGTCCAGAACAGCCCGCATCGATTTTGCTCCGTGGCCGAATTGTATCGCCTTCAAGCGCCGTGCACGCTGAATTCCAAGCATGAACGATGCCACAGCCGGGCGCGCGCACGCGGCCTTGACGACGGTATATCCCATAGTTTGGAATCACTCTAAATCAATGCGCTGGAATCCTTCTAAATCGAGCCTTTCGCGACATCCAGCCGCTGACGGCATGGCCATCGCTGCGCTACTGAGACGAGCATCTTCACCAGCTTTGCCGGGCAGCCATCATGACCAACTTTCGCGCCACCGCCGCCACCGCCGCGTTGCTTTGCCTTGCCGCATTCGGAGCCTCGCCGGCGTCCGCCAGCGGCGAGGTCAACGTCTATACCTATCGCGAAACCAAGCTGGTCCAGCCGCTGTTCGATGCCTTCACCAAGGACACCGGCATCAAGGTCAACGTCGTCTCGGCGAGCTCCGGCCTCGAGCAGCGCATCAAGGCGGAGGGCGCCAACAGCCCGGCCGACGTGCTGCTGACGGTCGATCTCGGCCGCCTCGACGACGCCGTGCAGGCCGGCGTCACCCAGCCGATCAAGTCGGTCGTGATCGACGAGACCGTGCCGGCGCAGTTCCGCGATCCCGATGGCCAGTGGGCCGGCATCTCGATGCGCGCGCGGGTGATCTACGCCTCGAAAGACCGCGTCAAGCAGGACAAGATCACCTATGAAGAGCTGGCCGATCCGAAATGGAAGGGTAAGATCTGCATCCGCTCCGGCCAGCACATCTACAACAACGGCCTGTTTGCGGCCTATGTGGCGAGATACGGCGAGGCCAAGGCCGAGGAATGGCTGAAGGGCGTGAAAGCCAACCTGGCGCAGAAGCCCTCGGGCGGCGACCGCGAGGCCGCGCGCGACGTGGCGGCCGGCAAGTGCGACATCGGCATCGGCAACACCTATTACTGGGCGCTGATGATGAACAACGATCCCGAGAAGAAGCCGTGGGCGGAAGCGACCCGGGTGATCCTGCCGACCTTCGAGGGTGGCGGCACCCACGTCAATCTCTCCGGCGTCATCCTGGCCAAGCACGCACCGAACAAGGACAACGGCCTCAAGCTGATCGAGTGGCTCGCCGGCGACAAGGCGCAGCACATCTACGCCGACGCCAACTACGAATACCCGATCCGCGCGGGCACCGGCGTCAACCCGACCATTGCGGGCTATGGCAAGCTCGTCACCGATCCGACGCCGATCGCCAAGATCGTCGCCAACCGAAAGGCCGCGTCGACGCTGGTCGACAAGGTCGGGTTCGATAATTGATCGCACCACGTCGCAGAAGCATTTGCGCCGATATGCCCTCTTCCTCCCCGGAAGAGGGCATATTGCTGCATGGGCTTCCGACACCTTGCCGATGTGAGCGGGCGTGACCCGGACCACGCCCTCGGGACGGATCGCCGCAGCGATCGCGGTCGCGACCGCCATCGTGGTCGCAGCACCCGTCATCTCCATCATCACGCTGGCGATGCAGCCGGCGCCGGACGTCTGGCAAACCCTGATCCACTATGTGCTGCCGCGCAGCCTGCTCGACACCGCGCTGCTGCTGGTCGGCGTCGGCGCATTGTCGCTGGCGATCGGCACCGGCGCGGCATGGATCGTGTCGCTGCATGAATTCCCTGGCCGGCGGCTACTGCTGTGGCTGCTGCCGCTGCCGCTCGCGATCCCGACCTATCTGGCGGCCTACGTCTATGTCGATCTGTTCGAGCCGCTCGGCCTGGTCCATCAGACGCTCACCGCCTGGATGCCGATGCAGGACGCGGTGCGCCTGCTGCCCACGCTGCGCTCGCTGCCCGGCGCCGTCATCATCATCGCGCTGGTGCTGTATCCTTACGTCTACCTGTCGGCGCGCACCATGTTCCAGTTTCAGAGCGCGGAGTTCGCCGAGGCCGCGAAGACGCTCGGCGCCGGACGCTGGACCATCTTCTGGCGCATCTCGCTGCCCATGGCGCGGCCCGCGCTGGCGGTCGGCACCGCGCTGGTGTCGCTGGAAACGCTGAACGATATAGGCGCCAGCGAATATCTCGGCGTCCGCACGCTGACGGTCTCGGTGTTCACCACCTGGCTGAACCGCGGCAGCCTCGCCGGCGCGGCGCAACTGTCCTGCTTCATGCTGGCGATCGTGGCCGTCCTGATCGCGGTCGAACGCTACGGGCGGCGCAACGTCACGACGGAGTTTTCCGCCGAAAGCCCGCGGCTGACCCAGCGGACGACGCTGTCAGGCATCAAGGGCGTTGGCGCCGTCATTGTCTGCCTGCTGCCGGTCTGCCTCGGATTCCTCGTGCCGCTTCTGTATCTCGCGCATCAGAGCTTCAAGCGCGGGCTGTTTGCGAATTTCGACATGGCGTTGTGGCGCGACGCCTTCAACTCGATCGCGTTCGCGAGCCTCGCCACATCAGCCGCACTGCTGCTGGGATTTGCGACCATCCTGGCGTGGCGCTGGCGGCCGACCAGGCTGCGCTTCGTGGCGATGAACATCGCGCAATTGGGTTACGCACTGCCGGGACTGGTGCTGGCGCTCGGCCTGCTGGCGCCGGTGCTTGCCATCGACAATATGCTGAACACGGTCGCCGCCTCGCTCGGATGGTCGCTGCCGGGGCTGGTGATGGTCGGCTCGGGAGCCGCTGTCGTCATCGCCTATGTGATCCGCTTTCTGGCGGTGCCGACCGGATTCATCAAGGCAGGGTTCGAGCGAATTCCGCGCGACTACGACGACAGCGCACGCGCGGTCGGCGCCGGCCAGGCCACGACGATGCGATTGATCCATCTGCCGCTGTTGCGCCCCGCCGTGCTCGGTGCCGTCATCGTGGTGTTCGTGGATTGCCTCAAAGAACTGCCGGCGACGCTGCTGCTGCGGCCGCTCAACGTCGAAACGCTGGCGACCTCGATCTACCAATACGCCAGCCGCGGCAGTTTCGAGGAAGGCGCGCTCGCCGCGCTATTGATCGTCGCCGCCAGCATCGGCCCGGTGGCGTGGCTGACGCGGTTCTCGGATATTCCGAGCGGGCCGGCGTGAGGCGATGTCGTGGCGGTGCCGTAGGGTGGGCAAGCTGCGCTTTGCCCACCCTACGGGACCGCGTTGACCGGGACGACGAGAGCAGGCTCACGGCGTCGAGAATTGCCCGGCGCGCTTGATCAGCAGGTCGAGAAAGCTGCGCGCCCGCAGCGACATCCAGTGGGTTTCGGGATAGACCGCGTGCAGCGGCAGCGCGGCGATCGAAAAATCCGGCAGCAAATTCTGCAACTGGCCGCTGCGAATGCCGGCCAGCGCGCTCCATTCCGGCAGCACGGCGATGCCGAGATGATGCATCACCGCCTGCTCCATCGCGTCGGCATCGTCGACCAGCAGTGGACCGCCGATCGAAGCGACGTGGCGGCCGTGTTCGGATTCGAAGATCCAGTCATTGGCGGCGGGCACCCGCGAATAGACGATGCACTGATGCGCGCCGAGGTCTTCCGGCGCACGCGGCGTTGGCCGCTCCTTCAGATAGGCCGGCGTCGCAACCAGATAGCGCCGCACCGTGCCGAGCCGCCGCGCGACCAGCGTGCTCGATTCGAGCTGCCCGATCCGCAGCGCCAGTTCGATCCCCTCCTCCACCAGATTGACGAACCGCTCGCTGAAGCGGACGTCGAGGCGAACGCCCTGATAGGTGCGGACATATTCGGCGATGACGGGCATCAGATAGCGGCGGCCGAATGACGACGGCAGGCTGACCCGCAGCGTACCGCTCGGACGCAGCGAGCTTTCCTCGACGTTCGCCCGCGCCAGATCAAAATTTCCAAGAATCTGGCGGGCCAGATCGTAGATGCGGTGGCCCTCGGGCGTCGGCTTCAGCTTGCGCGTGGTGCGGAAGAACAATTGCGTGCCGAACTCGCGTTCGAGCAGCGCGATCCGTTTGCTCACCGCCGGCTGGCCGATGCCGAGTTCGTCGGCCGCCACCGAAAAACTGCCGCCCTCCAGCGCGCGGACAAAGGCGCGCAAGCAATCGATCCGGTCCATACAATCATTCCTAACAGGAATAGATCATATCCTATCCATTCCGTTTTTCCCGGGCAAGTTCGCCGCTAGGGTGCAGGCAACAACGGGAGGCCAGCTCCCGAGCAAACCTTTGGGGAGGCGGACATGAAGCGGCGCATCGGAATCGTCGGGGCCGGCATCGCCGGGCTGCATCTGGCCCTTTACCTTCAAAAGCACGGCGTCGACGCCACGCTGATCACCGACCGCGCGCCGGACGAGTACCGCGGCATCCGCCTGCTCAACACGGTCGCGCACCACCATGTCACGATCGCGCGCGAAGACTATCTCGGCGTCAATCACTGGAACGACCCGAAGCACCATTATTACTACCACGATCACTTCTTCAATTTCCCGCAGCCGATCGGCTTCCGTGGCTACTTCTCGAAGCCGAGCCGCGCCGTCGACTACCGGATCTATCTGCCGGTGCTGATGAAGGACTTTGCCGATCGCGGCGGCAAGATCGAATACCAGCGCATCGAGGAAAATGACATCGCGCCGCTGGTCGCTCGCTTCGACCTTCTCGTCGTCGCCACCGGCAAGGGCCCGCTCGGCCAGCTGTTTGCCTACCGGCCGGAGCACTCGCCCTATTCGCAGCCGCAGCGACGGCTCTGCGTCGGCCTCTATACCGGCGTGCGCGAACCGGAGCCGATGAACGTGACGCTGTCGGTTTCGCCCGGGCACGGCGAGATGATCGTGATCCCCACTATCACCTTCGACGGCATCGCCAGCGCGCTCCTGATGGAGAACGTGCCGGGCGGCGACATGGAGGAGTTGGCGACGCTGAGCTACGAGGCGGACCGCAAGCGTTTCCTCGCCACCATGCTGGAGAAACTCGAAAAGCATCATCCGACCACCTATGACCGCATCGACACCGCGCGCTTCGACCTGGCGCAGCCGCTCGACCTTCTGCAGGGCGGCGTGGTGCCGACGGTGCGCAAGACGGTGGTGGAGTTCGACGGCGGCAAATGCGCCATCGCGCTCGGCGACGTCCATTCGGTGGTCGATCCGATGATGGGACAGGGCGCCAACGTCGCGTCCTATGCCGCGTTCGTGCTCGGCGAGGAGATCGTCAACGCCGACGTACTCGATGCGCGGTTCTGCGAAAAGGTCGACCTCAGGCGGCAGGACCGCGTGCTGGCGGCCGCGCGCTGGACCAACATCATGCTGCAGCCGCCATCGGAGGCGTTGGGCCAGCTGATCGGCACCATGAGCCAGAACCAGGCGCTGGCCGACGAGTTCACCGAGAACTTCAACTATCCGGACCAGCAATGGGACCGCGTGGCATCGGCCGACCGCATCCAGGCCTGGATCGCGCGCCACGCGACGCCGGCGCTACGGGCGACGGCCTGAGGGAGAACGGAATGCAGCGCGCCGATCCGGTCGCCTTCCGCCAGGCCGCATCGCGCTTTGCGACCGGGGTCGCGGTACTGACCGCACTCGATTCCCGTGGCGAAGTCTGCGGCATGACCGCGAACAGCTTTGTCACCATCAGCCTGTCGCCGCCGACCGTGCTGGTCTCGGTCAAATCCGGCCGGATGCACGAGGCGATGTCGGCGAGCCGGCGCTATGGCGTCAACGTGCTGCCGAAACAGGGCGGGGCATTGTCGCGGCATTTCGCGGGCCGCTCACGCGCCGCTGATCCCGATTATGAAATCGTAGAAGGCTTGCCGCGCCTCGCCAACTGCGTGGCGTTCTTTGCCTGCGAGGTCACGCGGACGATCGACGTCAGCGACCACACGCTGTTCATCGCCGAAGTTTCCGACTGCGATTACTGCGACGATCTCCCGCTGGTGTTCTTCTCCAGCCGGTATCATCTCGGCCCGGGGAAGCCGGCGGATCGCTGAACTGTTGCTTGTAGAAGGTATCTCCCGTCGGCGCTTGACCGAGAGGCCGCGGCGTATGGGTCCCGGCGTTCGCCGGGACGACGATAAAATGCTTCGCTCTACGCGTTCTTCAGCGCGACACGAAACTCGGCTTCGGTCTTCGCCTTCACCTCGTCCAGCGTGACGCCGTCGGCGAGTTCGATCAGCGCCATACCGTCCTTGCCGTGCTTGTCGATGGTGAAGACGGCCAAATCCGTCACCACCATGTCGACGACCTTCTCGCCGGTCAGCGGCAGATTGCAGCTCTTCAAGAGTTTCGGGCCGTCCTTGGCGGAATGCTCCATCACGACGACGACGCGCTTGACGCCGGCGACGAGGTCCATCGCGCCGCCCATGCCTTTCACCATCTTGCCGGGGATCATCCAGTTGGCGAGGTCGCCGTTCTGCGCCACCTGCATTGCGCCCAATATCGACAGATCGATATGACCGCCGCGCACCATGCCGAAGGAATCGGCGCTCGAGAAATAGCTGGTGTCGGGCAGTTCGCTGACCGTCTGCTTGCCGGCGTTGATGAGGTCGGCGTCTTCCTCGCCCTCGTAGGGAAACGGTCCCATGCCGAGCATGCCGTTCTCGCTCTGCAGGCTGACGTCGATGCCGTCAGGAATGTAGTTCGAGACCAGCGTCGGGATGCCGATGCCGAGATTGACGTAATAGCCGTCGCGCAATTCCTTGGCCGCGCGCGCGGCCATCTGTTCGCGGGTCCAGGCCATCAGACTTCACTCCCCGTTGCGGCCGCGGGCGCGCGTGCAGGGCGCGGGCGGGTGTTGCGGAACTCGATGCGCTTCTTGCCGGTGCCCACTTCGATGATGCGCTTGACGAAGATGCCGGGCGTATGGATGTGGTCGGGATCGAGTTCGCCGGCGGGAACGAGGTGTTCGACCTCGGCCACCGTGACCCTCGCGGCGGTCGCCATCATCGGGTTGAAGTTGCGCGCGGTCTTGCGGTAGATCAGGTTACCGGCGGTGTCGCCCTTCCAGGCGTGGACGATGGCGAGGTCGGCGACCAGGCCGCGCTCCATGATGTATTTCTCGCCGTCGAATTCCTTCACTTCCTTGCCTTCGGCGATCAGCGTGCCGACGCCGGTCTTGGTGTAGAAGGCCGGAATGCCGGCGCCGCCGGCGCGGATGCGTTCGGCCAGCGTGCCCTGCGGGTTGAACTCGAGTTCCAGTTCGCCGGCGAGGTATTGCTGCGCGAACAGCTTGTTCTCGCCGACATAGGACGAGATCATCTTTTTGATCTGCCGCGTTTCCAGCAGACGGCTGAGCCCGATGCCGTCGACGCCGGCATTGTTGGAGACGACCGTCAGACCCTTGACGCCGGACTCGCGGATCGCGTCCGACAGGGTCTCGGCGATGCCGCACAGGCCGAAGCCGCCCGACATGATCATCATGCCGTCCTTGAGGACGCCATCGAGTGCCGATTTGGCGTCGGGATAAACCTTGTTCATGGAATATACCTGATGGAGGGAACGGCCCTTCGGCCGGCATTATCCGGAATTATTAGGCGAATTCTTCGCGGTGCGTCAATGATGCGGGGATTATGCCGCCGAACCGCCAGCCCGGCGCCATCCCGGCCTTGAAAGCGTCAAGAAAACCCTTCAAGTTGCGTGGGTTGGCACGGGCGCGACCGTTGCGCCGTCTGCCCCAATCGACATAGACCCTTTAGCACCAGCCCCTATCAGAAACCCGAGTTCGGTTTAGTCAGATCCGGATATGTCATTGACGATGGCCAAGGGAATGAAGCGCCTCGGGATGCCGGTTGCGGTGCTGTTTTGCGCGGCCGTATTCGCCCTGATCGGAACCTCCTGGTTCCTCAACCGCGATGCGCTGCGACAGGCCGTCGAGGCCCAGATTCGCGACGTCACCGGGCTGGACCTCGTGGTGTCGGGCGCTGTCGACGTGTCGGTGTTTCCGGGCAGCTACGTCTCGTTCCACAAAGTCGGACTGAAAGGCGGCGGCACCGCCGACCCGGCACTGCAGGTCGACGCGCTGACCGCGAATTTGCGGCTGCTGCCGCTGCTGCTGCGCCGCTTTGAAATCGCCGACGTCATGATGCTGCGGCCGCAGATCCATGTCGTCCGGGAAGCCGGCGGCGAGAGCAACTGGACGCCGTTCGTCGAGCGGATCACACGCACGATGAAGCCCGGCGCCGAAAACCGGGTGTCTTTCTCGGAAATCCGGATTCAGGACGGCGTACTGAAATACGAGGACGCCACCAACCATGTTACCGAGCAACTCCGCGACATCGACCTGTCGCTGGCCTGGCCGTCGATCTCACGCTCGTTCGCGGCGACCGGCCAGTTCGACTGGCGCGGCGAACGCATCGACGGCTCGATCTCGGCCGGCGATTTCGTCGCGATGCTGTCGGGAGACCGTTCGGGGTTGAAGGCGCGCCTCGTCAGCGCGCCGCTGAAACTGGCGTTCGACGGCTCGATCGCCAACCGCACCAGCCTGATGATGGAAGGTGTCTTGACGATGGACAGCGTGTCGCTGCGCAACGCGCTGCGCTGGATGGGACAGCAGGTGCCGGGCAGCGGCGGGTTCGGCCGCTTTGCCCTGAAGGCGCGCGCCAACGTGGTCGGCGCCTCGGTGGCGCTGACCAACGTCAATGTCGAACTCGACGGCAATGCCGCCGAGGGCGTGATGACGTTCGCCAATAACGGCCGCCAGACGCTGCAAGCGACGCTCGCCGCGGGCAACCTCGATTTTACGCCCTACATCTCCGCGGCGCGGCTGCTGGCGAGCGGTGCCCGCGACTGGAACCGGCAATTGTTCGACCTGTCCTCGCTGTCCGCCACCGATCTCGACATGCGGCTGTCGGCCGCGAAGGTGACGGTCGGCCCGACCAAGCTCGGCCGCACCGCCTTCGGCGCCAACCTGCGCAACGGCGCGCTGGCGCTCTCGATCGGCGAGGCGCAGATGTATGGCGGCATCGCCAGGGGCTCGTTAGGGATCGCGCGGTCGGATGCGGTCGCCGACGTCAAGGCGCAATTCCAGTTCGCGGATGTCGACCTGCAGGCCTGCGCCAACGAATTGTTCGGCATTACGAAACTCTCCGGCCGCGGCAATCTAGGGGTATCGCTGACGGCGTCGGGCTCGAGCCCATTCGGCCTCGCCTCCTCGCTCGACGGCAGCGCGACCTTGACCGGCCATGACGGCGCGATCGCGGGCTTCAATGTCGAACAACTGCTGAAGCGGCTGGAGCGCCGGCCGCTGGCCGGCAGCGGCAATCTGCGCTCGGGCTCGACGCCCTACGACAATCTCTCGGTTTCGGTGCGCTTCAACGACGGGCTGGCCACCGTCGAGGACCTCCGCGTCGACGGGCCGACGACCCGCCTGAGTTTGATCGGTACGGCTTCCGTGCCGTCGCGCGAATACGATCTCAAGGGCGTCGCCAGCCTGACGCCGGCGGCCAATGGCGGCGACAAGGGATTTGAACTGCCCTTCGTGGTGCAGGGCCCGTGGGACGACCCATTGGTGTTCCCCGATCCCGAAAGCCTGATCCGCCGCTCGCCGGGCGCCGCCCCGCTGCTCGATGCGGTGAAGGATCGCAAGACTCGCGACGCGGTGCGCTCGGTGATCGAGCGGTTCACCGGCGGCGGGCAGAAGCCGGCGGCGCCGGAAGCGGCAGAGGGCGCGAAGGCGAATTAGCTATCTGTTCTAATCAATGCTGCGTAGCCTGGGTGAGCGCAGCGACATCCGGGCTCTTTGCTCGATCGCAGCCAGCATATCGCTGCGCTCATCCAGGCTACTTGCTGCGTCCGCTATGCGACGTGGAGCTTCACACCCGCACGCTTCTGAAGATAGCCAAGAACGCTAAAGAGGTTCCTGGCCTGCGGATTGCCGCGCGGACCGAACATTCGGATGAAACTCTTGGGCTGGGTCCCAGTCGCTTCGCCGAGCTCTTCAAATCCGACTGTCGCCTTGATGTAGTCGCGCAGGATCGTCTTGCCGGTTTCGACATCCCCCGATCCAATGGGTCGGCTTTTGCACCGTCATCCGCGCTCTTTATAGCGGTACTGCTATATAAGTATGTCAACGACATCAGCTGGCAGATGCCGGCGTTCAGCGGCGCTCTTCACGGCACGTCATTCCCCCGCCCCCCGCCGACACCATACGGCTTGTTGAGAAAATAACTCCGGTTACCCAGCGCCGCCTCGGCGTACTGGTCGATCGCCACGATGATCGCCTGCACATGCGCGTGGCACCAGCCTTCGCGCGTGGCCTGGATGCGAACTTCCGCCAGCGCCTTTATCCATGGCGGGTTATCCGCGTTGTGGTCGTACCATCGAAGCGGTGCTGACATCGCCGATCCCTGTTGATGAAGTCTTCCAACTCCGCCCGCTTGCGCGCGAGCAGGAGCTGCGCCCGCGCGTTGTCGAGGCCGGACTGATCGAGCCGGCGGGCAAGCTGGTCCAGCTCGCCGATCCGCCGGCGCAGGGATTGAATCGCTTCATCGCTCACGGCGGCCTCGGGCCGTTGTCGTGGCGGCCTTTGCCGCGGCGGCCTTCGCCGGAAAACCCGCCGGCATTCCGGTCGCGGGCTTTCGGCTGGCCGCCCGAACATCCAGCTTCAGCCGCTCGTCGACATTGAGCAGCCGCTCCTCGCCACCGAGCCGGTTGCGCTCCCGGATCAGACCGAGCATGGCACCCCGCATGGACATCAGGTGAACGGCGGCCGCCGAGCAGTCCTCATCGCGGTTGACCTGGTGGCGGATATTACCCTCCGCGTCCAGCATCTCCGCCCGCAAGAGCCTGATTTTCCTTCTGATTTCGTTGAGTTTATTGTCCATGGGTGGTCTCCTTGCGGTTGAACCCTATAAGAACAAATAAAGAACAAATTTCAAGTTAAGAGTCGGGGCCGAGCAAAGATTCTTTGGAGTTCCAAAAATGCCCCGCCTCCCCGATCAGGTGGACGCCCCCATGACACCCCGCCAACTAGCGACGCTGCGCACGCTCAGCGCCGAGGCCTATCAGCCGAAATTGTTCGAGCGGGATTTGACGGCAAAGGAAGCCGAGCGGCGGATCGCCGCGCTGAAGGCGGAGATCGAGTTGGCGAATTCGTTTTGAACGTCGGCATATGCGCGGGAGACATTGAGACACGCTGACAACATTCGCCGTCTCTCACTCATCGACGATCTGTCCGCCGTCATACCCGCAGGCGATGCGGCCGAGTGCGGCGCGAAACGGTTCGGTATCGACCGTGGACGCCAGCGCTGCGATGTCGTCGGATTTCGAAATTCGGCGGGCGCGCGCCAGAAGCGATGTCAACAGGTCCGGATCGAGATGAGGCAGGCTCGCCCAAAACCCGCGCGCGAGATCCTGCGCCAACGCGTGATCGGGATGCAGCTCGTTGTCGGGCGCGCGACCGATCTCGTACATGTGGCGAACCGCGTGCCACGGCGCCCGCTCGGACGGAAGGCGCGCCAGGATATCGGGATGTTCCTGCGCGACATAGAAGCGGTTGAGCGTGTCGAACAGTGCGAAACGGTAGCCCTGCGCCAGAAGAAACGGCTCCCAGTCCTGCCATCCCTGCTCCGACGCCAGCGGCGTCACCGCTTCGGCGACGATCACCTTGGGTCGAAACCGTTGCCAGTCGCCGCCGAACAGAACATCGCCTTCGGCGCCCTCGACATCGATCTTGAGGAAGTCGATCGCGCCGAGATCGTGCTTCTCGCATAGTTTTGCCAGCGTGGTCACTGGCGTGCGAACCGTCTGATAATCGGCGCCAAGGTCCTTTGCCTTTTGCGCCAGGCCTTCCACCGTCGTCGAGAGCCCGTGCAGGCGCTCGACCACATGAAAATCCATTTCGCCGCAGTGACGTCCGACCAGGCTACGAACCGCGACGTCGCGCGGACGCAGCCGCTGATAAAGCGCCGCAAGTTCGGGCTGCGGCTCGACGACGATGCCGCGCCAGCCGCGTTCATAGAACCAGAATGAGACGTTGTCGGCGACCGGATGCCCCGCGCCGACATCGATGTAGGTTCCGGCAGCCTGTCCGGTGAAGGCAAGCGAGAGATGATAGTCTTCGAGATTCTGTGAGTAGGATAATTCCATTCGCTTCCTCGGTTCTCTCCGGACTGCCGATGCAGACGGGATCACGCTTCTGTGCCGATCTCAACCGGCCTTTGACCAGGCTTAAAAATTCAGCGCATGATACCCGACCTGACCGGAGGACTCCCCATGCCCAATTGCATCGTTGTCGTTCAGTTCGATTTGCCAAAACGCTCCGAGGAACAGGCCATAAAAGGCGGCACGTCGACCGCGCCGACCTATCGCGGCCTTGCCGGCAAAGGATTGATCCGCAAGGATTACCTGAACGGGGAAAATGGCACCGGCGGCGTCTATCTCTGGGACAGCCGTGAAGCGGCGGAAGCCTGGTTTACCGAAGCGCGCATCGCCGACCTGACCGCGCGCTTCGGGGTTCGGCCCCGCCTTACCTGGTACGACACTCATGTGACAGTCGACAACATGAAGGAAGAAACCCGCGTCAACGGCAAGGCGATCGAGGTCGCGGCCTGATCAAGACGCAAGGGGCGCATCGCGAGACTGCCGATGCATATTCGGTTGTCATCGCCCGGCCTTGGCCGGGCGGGCCGGTATTCCAGAGACGGCCGTGACCCAATCGACAAGTCGCGGCGTGCCGGATGCCCCGGCGGGGCCCTGCCATCGGGCTCGCCAATGAAGAGACCCGGCGGCGGGCATGACGGTCTCGCCACGGGTTCAGGGTTCATGTGGAGCGCGTCCGCCCGGCCGCCACCGGTATCTGTGGGCGAAAATGATTGAACCAAATGATTGAACCAAAATGCTGTGGCAAGGCCGCCGCCGCATTTGCGCCCGGAATGTCCCCCTACTGAAGTTTGCCTCGCACCATCTTTATAACGCTTTATGGTTGCGCTATCATTGTCCAACCGGTTAATAAGCCGGCGTTTTCAGGGAGAACAACGTGATATCCAGGAGATCAGTTTCACTCGCGGTCGCAGCCGCTGGGCTATTGTACGCCACGGCGCCCGCGCTGGCCCAGCAGAAGACCATCACGGTCTGGTTCGGCAAGGGCTTCTACAAATCCGAGGACGACGCGCTCCTCGAGGCGATCAAGAAGTTCGAGGCCAAGACGGGTATCAAGGTCGAGCTGTCGCAATACGCCATCCAGGACATGATTCCGAAGACCGTGGCGGCGCTGGATTCCGGCACCGTGCCCGACGTCGCCTATTCCGACAGCTACGACGTGCAGGCGCAGGGCAAGTGGGCCTTTGAAGGCAAGCTCGAGGACCTCACCGACATCATGACGCCGATGAAGTCGGCGTTCGCGCCGAACACGCTGGAAACCGTGCTGCTCTATAACGACGTTGCCAAGAAGAAGGCCTATTACGGCTTTCCGCTGAAGCAGCAGAGCATGCATGTGCAGATCTGGCAGGACATGCTGGAGCAGGCCGGCTTCAAGCAGAGCGACATCCCGACCAAGTGGGAAGACTACTGGTCGTTCTGGTGCGACAAGGTGCAGTCCTCCAGCCGCAAGGCCACCGGCCAGCGCGTCTACGCCGTCGGCCAGCCGATGGGCGTGGAATCGACCGACTCGTTCCAGTCGTTCTACACCTTCATGGACGCCTACAACGTCAAGCTGGTCGACGACGACGGCAAGCTCCTGGTCGACGATCCCAAGGTGCGCGAGAACCTGATCAAGGCGCTCAAGGACTACACCGACACCTACATCAAGGGCTGCACGCCGCCCTCCTCCACCACCTGGAAGGATCCCGACAACAACGTCGCCTTCCACAACAAGACGATCGTGATGACGCACAACTTCACGATCTCGATCGCGGCCAAATGGCTCGACGACTCCAACAACGCCGCGCTGACGCCGGAACAGCGGGCGCTGGGCAAGAAGAACTACGACGAGACCATCATCACCGCCTCGTTCCCCAACAAGCCGGACGGCACGCCGATCAAGTACCGCTCCGACGTCAAGACCGGCCTGATGTTCGCGGTCGCCAAGAACAAGACCGAGGGCAAGGAGTTCATCAAGTTCCTGATGCAGGAGGAAAACCTGCGGCCCTATATTGAAGGCGCGCTCGGCCGCTGGTTCCCGGTGACGACGGCCAGCCAGCAGAGCCCGTTCTGGCAGGCTGACCGCCATCGCAAGGCGGTGTACAACCAGTTCACCGGCGGCACCACGCCGTTCGACTTCACCAAGAACTGGAAGTTCACCATCCTCAACAACGAGAACGTCTGGGCCAAGGCGATGAACCGCGTGGTGAGCGAGAAGGTGCCCGTCGAAAAGGCCGTCGACGAACTGATCACCCGCATCAAGCAGATCGCGGGTTAAAGTAAGCGATGCCGGCCGCCGCTCTTAACTTGTCGTCCCGGCGCAGGCCGGGACGACGGTGTGGCTGCGGCCGGCGTCTCCTGAGAATAGAGTTCAGACCATGGCAATCACGCTTTCGGCCGATCACGAGCTACCCGCCCCGCCGTTGTCAGCCCGGCTGACGACGCCGCAGGTGTGGGGCATCGTGCTGCTGGCGCCCTACGCCCTCGTGTTTCTCGCCTTCGTGGTCTATCCCGTCGGCTACGGGCTGTGGCTAGCGCGGCATCCGGCGAGCTATGTCGCGCTGTGGCACGACCCGATCTTTGCGCGCGCCGCCGTCAATACGCTGATCTTCCTCGTCATCGGCATCAACATCAAGATGGCGATCGCGCTGTTTTTGTCCGGCTTCTTCGCCCAGCAGCGCACCTGGATCAAATGGCTGTCGGTGCTGTTCATCCTGCCCTGGGCGGTGCCGTCGATCCCGACCATTCTGTCCGTGCGCTTCATGTTCAATCCGGAATGGGGCGTGGTCAACCAGCTGATCTTCAAGCTCACCGGCGAGGACGGCCCGAACTGGCTGAACGACCCGACGGTGGCGCTTGCCATGGCGATCGGCGTACACATCTGGAAATCGCTGCCGTTCTGGACGTTGATCCTGATGACGGGGCGGCTGGCGATCTCGCACGACATGTACGAGGCCGCCGACGTCGACGGCGCCACCTGGTTTCAGAAGTTCCGTTTCATCACCTGGCCGTCGATGCAGACGCTCTACGTCACCTGCACGCTGCTATCGATGATCTGGACGCTCGGCGACTTCAACAGCGTCTATCTGCTCACCGGCGGCGGGCCCGCCGACCTCACCCACGTTCTGGCCACGCTCGGCATCCGCTATCTCCGCCTCGACCAGCTCTCGCTGGCGATGGCCTCGATCGTCTGCGCGCTGCCGTTCGTGCTGCCGCTGGTCTATTTCATGATGAAACGGTTGTCGCGATGAAGCTGCCAACACTCCGCGAAATCGGCACCGAAGCAAAACTGCTGCTGATCGGCATTCCCGTGTTCATCTGGACCATGGTGCCGATCTACCACATGTTCCTGTTCGCGATTTCGCCGAAGGAAGACGCGTTCTCGGGCAAACTGTGGCCGGCGCATCCGACGCTGAACAACTTCAACATCGTGTTCCACCAGCAGCATTACTTCCTGCGCGACTTCTGGGCCCAGTTCCTGAATTCGGTTGTCATCGCGCTGTCGGCCGGCGCATTGACCTTGATGATCGCGACCGCCGCCGCGTTCTCGATCTCGCGGCTGCGCGTGCCCGGCGGACGCTGGGTGATGAATCTCGCGCTACTCACCTATTTCATCCCGGCGGCGTTCCTCGCCGTGCCGATGTACCGCACCATGGGCACCTACGGCCTGCTCAACAATCACTGGTCGCTGATCCTCGCAATGGTGACGATCGCTTCGCCCTACGCGATCTGGGTGCTGAAGCAGGCCTCCGACAAGCTGCCGGTCGAACTCGACGAAGCCGCTACCATGGACGGCGCCACCACGCTGCAGCTGTTTCGGCTGGTCTATGTGCCGCTGATGATGCCGTCGCTGGTGGCAATCGGCACCTACGCGATCCTGCTGGCCTGGAACGAGTATCTCTACGCGTTCCTGCTGCTGTCAAAAGATACCGAGATCACGCTTCCCGTGGCGCTTGGCAACTTCCTGGCCGCCGACGATTCGCCATGGGAATTGCTGATGACGACAGGCTTCATCTACGCGCTGCCGCCGGCCGCGATCTACTACGCGTTCAAGCGGTATATGGTCGGCGGATTGACCGCGGGCGCCGTCAAGTCATAACGAGACTAAAGCGGCGCCGCGCTCTTGCCGTCCGAACTCGACAGCTTCGACGCCAGCGACGCGATCACGATCACCACCGCGATCAATGCGATCACCATGGTGCAGATCGCGTTGATCTCGGGTTTCACGCCGAGCCGCACCTCGGAATAGATCCGGATCGGCAGCGTCGCCGAACCGGGGCCGGTGGTAAAACTCGCGATCACGACATCGTCGAGCGAGAGCGTGAAGGCCAGCATCCAGCCCGCGGCGATCGCCGGCACGATCAGCGGCAGCGTCACGCGAAGAAACGCCTGCAGCGGATCGCAGCCGAGGTCCATCGCGGCCTCCTCCAGGCTGCGGTCGAGCGCGGCGAGGCGCGACTGCACGACCACGGTCACAAAACACATGGTCAGCGTGGTATGGGCGATCGTCACCGTCCAGAAGCCGCGCTCGGCGTTGAGCGCCACGAACAGCAGCAGCAGCGACAACCCCGAGATCACCTCCGGCATCACCAGCGGCGCATAGAGCATGCCGGAAAACAGCGAACGCCCGCGAAAACGTTCGCCGCGCACCAGCCCCACCGCCGCCAGCGTGCCGAGCAGCGTCGCGATGCTGGCGGACACCGCGGCGACGCGCAGGCTCATCCAGGCGGCATCGAGCATCGCGCGATCGTTGAAGAACTCGTGATACCAGCGCAGCGACCAGCCGCCCCATACCGTCACCAGCCGCGAGGCATTGAACGAATAGATCACGAGGATGACGATCGGCAGGTACAGAAACGCCATCCCGAGCGCCAGCGCGGTAATGTTGAAGCGCGATATCTGCCCGATCCGCTGCGCCATCAGCGTCCGCCCTCCAACTCACGGCGCTGCAGCCGGTCGTACAGCAGCAAGGGCGGCACCAGCAGCACCAGCAACGCGACGGCCGCCGCGGCGGCGACCGGCCAGTCCTTGTTGGTGAAGAATTCCAGCCACAACGTCTGGCCGATCATCATCGAACCGGAGCCGGCCAGTAGATCAGGGATCACGAATTCGCCGACAACAGGGATGAAGCACAGCAGCGCGCCGGCGCCAACGCCGGGCAGCGACAGCGGAAACGTCACCAGCCAGAACGCGCGAAGCGGCGACGCGCCGAGGTCGCCGGCGGCTTCCAGCAGCGAGGGATCCATCTTCGCCAGCGTCGCGTACAACGGCAGGATCATGAACGGCAAATAGGAATAGACGATGCCGATATACATCGCGGTGTCGGTCGAGAGCCACACCACCGGCGCGGAAACCAGATGCAGCGCCAGCAGAATCTGGTTGAGCAGGCCGTCATGCTGCAGGATGTTGATCCACGCATAGATGCGGATCAGGAACGAGGTCCAGAACGGCACGATGACCAGCATCATCGCGATCGCCTGCCAGCGCTGCGGCAGCCGCGCCATGCCATAGGCGACGGGATAACCGATCAAGAGCAGGATCAGCGTCGCGGTGACGGCAACGACGAGGCTGCGCAGGTAAGAGGAGATATAGAGGTTGTCGGAGGCCAGCAGGCGGAAATTGTCCAGCGACAACTGCGCGAAGGCCGCCTTGATCGCCGCCCACCCTTCAGTGACATCGAACAGCGGCAGATAGGGCGGCTGCGCGATTGCCGTCTGCGACAGGCTGATCTTCAGCACGAAGCCGAACGGCACCAGGAAAAACAGCCCCATCCAGACATAGGGTGCGACCGCGGCATAGCGCGCCGGCCGCGCGAAGATGCGGCGCGCGCTCATCGATCAAGCACCATGCAGTCGTCGGGCGTGAACCAGGCCACCACGCGCTGGCCAGCGCTGTAGGTATCGCGGTCGAGCCGCGCGATATTGGCCACCGTCGCACGCACCACGGCGCCGGAATCCAGCTTGACCTTGTAGACGGTCGAGCCGCCGAGATAGCCGATGTCGGTGACGACGCCTTCGAGCCGGTTGATCGACTGCGCATGGTCGGCGTCCGACGCCGGGCCGCGGCGCGAAAGCCTGACCTTCTCGGGGCGGATCGCAACCGTGATCATCGCCTTGGCCGGAGGCTCGCGCGGCGCCGTGACCACGATGGCATCGCTATCCCGGGTCGTCACCATCAGGCGACGGTGCTCCTGCATGATGATGTCGCCTTCGAACAGATTGATGTCGCCGACGAAGCCCGCGACCCAGCGGGTGGCCGGTGCTTCGTAGAGGTCGCGCGGGGCCGCGACCTGCTCCAGCCGGCCGGCATCCATCACGCCGATCCGGCTGGCCATCGTCATCGCCTCTTCCTGGTCGTGGGTGACGATGATGAAGGTCATGCCGAGGCGGCGCTGCAGCTCCATCAATTCCTGCTGCGTACTTTCGCGCAGCTTCTTGTCGAGCGCGGCCAGCGGCTCGTCGAGCAGCAGCACCTTGGGCCGTCGCGCCAGCGAGCGCGCCAGCGCCACGCGCTGCCGCTGGCCGCCGGACAACTGGTCGGGCTTGCGCTTCTCCATGCCTTCGAGCCTGACCAGCGCGACCATGTCGGCGACGCGGTCGGCGATATCCGCACGCGCCATGCCGGCGCGCTTCAATCCGAAGGCGATATTGTCGCGCACGTTGAGATGCGGAAATAGCGCGTAGTTCTGGAACATCATGTTGACCGGCCGCTCATGCGGCAGCACCGGCGCGATGTCATGTCCGGCGAGCAGGATGCGGCCCTCGTCCGGCGTCTCGAAGCCGGCAATCATCCGCAGCAGCGTGGTCTTGCCGCAGCCGCTCGGGCCCAGCAGCGCAAAGAACTCGCCCGCGGCGATGTCGAGCGAGAGCTTGTCCACGGCACGAAAGCTGCCAAACGACTTGGAGACGCCCTCGATCCGGAGCAAAGGCGTGCCGCCGGCCGGCAGGGCAGGCGCAGCCGGCGCAGTGCTGTCAGATCTGACGATTTCAGGCAATTGCTCGTTCATGTAATCCGCTGGCGCCATCGTGGCCGCACGCTAGCGGCGGATCGGCATCCGCTCAACCGGCGGGCGACGCGCGGCCACAACATTGTGGATGCAGCGTGCCTCTCCGTTCGGCCCGGGCTGGACGAAAATGGCCACCTCGTCGGGGTCAGCGCGCAACGCTCGCGCGTGCCGGTGCGCCCGTCGCCATGAACGCCGCCAAGGCGTCCCGATCCGCTTGCGGCATGGTCAGCCCAAGCTTGGTCCGCCGCCAGAGAACATCATCCGGAAAGCGCGCCCATTCCTTTTGCATGAGATAGCGCACTTCGGCAGCCGTCAATTCCGGCCCGAAGGCCGGGCCGAGGTCGCCGGGCTCCCTGGCGTCGTCGAGGATTTCCTTGACGTTCGACCCGTACGCCGCGACCAGCCGCCGCGCCTGCGCCTCGCCGAGAAACCGCCAGCGTTCGCGCACCGCATCGACCTCGTCGTCAAAACGGTCCCAGGCGAAATCGCCGCCGGGCAGCGGCGCCGTGGCGGTCCAGCGCGCCGACATCGGATAGAACGGCGTCAGCTTCGAGACCGCCCGTTCGGCGCGCAACCGCGAGGTGGTAACGTCGCCGCCGATGATCGTGATCAGCGGGGCCCTGCCGCGCCCGTGATCGAGCGTCAGCCCGCCGTCGCGCGGCGACGGCGCGTCCGCGGGCGTCATCGCCATGTTGGCGCCGGACAGCGTGCGCACCACGTCGACCGGCTCGATCCGCTCGCGAAAATAGCGGTTCGCCGCGTCGCAGAGATACGCAACTTCGGCGGCCGCCGTCGTCACGATGGCAGGATCGCCCTTGAAGGCGCGGCTGGCGGTGCCGATCAGGGTGAATTCCCGTTGATAGGGACTTGCGAAGATCAGCCGCCCGTCGCGGTTCTGGAATACGTAGATGTTGTCGCTGTCGAACAGGCGGCGGACGACGATCTGATCCATCTGCACGGCGGCCAGCTTCGGCGGCGGCACGCGCAACACCGTTTCGGCGACCGATGGCGTCCAGGCACCGGTGGCGCTGGCAACCGCGCGCGCGGTGACGATGCGGCGAAAGCCGCGATCGATCGTCACCAGCCGCCATTCCCTGTCCCGTTCAGCCCGGGTGCAGCGTGCGCCGGTGCGGATCTCCGCGCCCCGCGCCGCGGCATCGACGGCGGTGAGCACCACCAGCCGCGAATCGTCCACCACGCAGTCGGAATATTCGAAGGCGGTACCGAACGGCCGCTTCAGCGCATTGCCGACCGGATGATGGGTGACGTCGACGGTGGCCGAGGCCGGCAGACCGCTGCGCGCGGCGAGCCGGTCATACAGCAGCAGCCAGGAGCGCAAATGCAGGGATGTCCGTTCGTCCGAATGCGCCGGGATCGCAAAGCGCATCGGGCGCACCAAATGCGGCGCGATCCGGAGCCAGACGTCGCGCTCGGCCAGCGCCCTGCGGACGCGCAGAAAATGTCGACGCTCGAGATCGGCCAGATCGCCATGGATCAGCCGCGGCGAGGCCTGCGAAGCACCGGCGCCGAGATCGCCCTGCTCCAGCAGAATGACGCGCAGGCCACGGCCGGCGGCGTCGCGCGCGATGCTGACGCCGTTCAATCCGCCACCGATGATCGCGAGATCGTAGTCCGCCATACACAACGTAACTGCAGGGAGCTTGCTCCTCTACAGCAGGTCATGATGGCCAAAAGAGGATGTCGCTTGCGGAATGAATCAAGTCAGCGACCGGTTGCACTAGCCGGCTGCCCCCATTGAGTCGAAGAAGCGCTCCGGTCCCTCCAGTTCCACCAGCTTCATTTTTTCGATCAGCCAGAACCGGTTTCCGACCGCTCGCACGAAGTTGCGGTCGTGGGAAACCAGCAGGCAGCTCGCCTCATGCGAAAGTATCTCGTCCTCCAGCGCCTCCTGCCCCTCGATGTCCAGATGGTTGGTGGGCTCGTCGAGCAGGTAGAAGTTCGGCTGGGCGAGCCGCAGCAGCAGCATGGCGAGACGCGCCTTCTGTCCGCCGGAAAGCCGGCCGATCGAACGGCCGTGCATCGCAATCGACAGGCCGGCGCCGGCGAGCCACGCGCGCGCACGCTGGTCGCCGACCTCGAAACGGCTGACGATCGTGTCCAACGGCGTCTCGGCATCGGAAAGATCGGCCAGATTCTGTTCGCAATAGCCGAGCGCAAGTGATTGCGTCACCTTGATGCCGGCCGGCATGGCTTCCCCGTTGTCGATCGCCTGACGCAGCATCGCCACCAGCCGGGTCTTGCCGGCCCCGTTCGGTCCCAGCAGTACGATCCGGTCGCCCTTGCAGATGAACTGCTTGCCGGTCCTGAACAGTAACCCGCCATCGGGGGTGACGACGGCGGCATCGTCCAGCGCCATCAAGACCCTGGCATGGGTTCCGCGATTGGCGAGCTTGATCGCCCCTGCGGAACGCTCCAGATGGGCGGGCTTGGCCGCGTCTTCCAGCTTTGCGGCTCGTTGCTTCAGTTGTTTCGTCTTCTGCAACAGAAGATCACTGCCGGAATTGATGCCGATATTGTTGAGCTTGGCGGCGTGCTGACGAAGCTGCCCGGCCGCCTTCAGGTCGCGCCGGTAGCGCCGCTCATCCGATGCGTCCACCTCGCTGAGCGCGGCGCGCGCCGGCGTATAGGATAAGGAAAATATCGGCGACCGCTCGGGCCGCAAGAATACCGTGCGGTTGGTGGTGGCGTCGAGAAAGGCGCGGTCATGGCTCGCTATCACGACCGGCATATCGCGCGGCAGCGCGTTCAGCCAGGCTTCGAGCTGGCAAATCCTGGCGAGGTCCAGATGGTTGGTCGGCTCGTCGAGCAACAGCATATCGGCCTCGGCCACCACGGCACGCGCAAGCATGGCAAACCGCTGCCAGCCGCCGCTCAAATGCTTCAGCGGCCGCTGCCGCAGCGCCTCGGGCACTTCCAGCGTTTCCAGGGCAACATCGACCCGCCAGCCTTCACTTGCCCGCCGTTCGGCGGGAAGCATCTCGAGCACCGCGGCATGGAACGGCGCATCCGCCAGCGCAGACGGCACATCCTGCGCGACATGACCTATGGTCAGCCCGCGCGATCTGGTGATCGCGCCTTCGCTCGGCTCCACCATGCCGGCAATGCAGCGCAGTAGCGTGGACTTGCCGCGCCCATTGGCAGCGACGAGCCCGATGCGGTCACCGGCATTGACGGAGAGGTCGAACTGAGAAAACAGCGGCGTGCCCAGCGTCACGCCAAGATTGCGAAGATTGATAAGGGTCATGGCCGTTCCCTGGTCTTGCCGGCCGACACGACATCCGGGGCATACAGCCGTCAGCGGATGTCGGTGCGGGATCGCGGCGAGCGACACGAATGCAGGCACGAACGGACATACGTTCGATGCCGCATTACGACGGGGGCAGACCAGGAAGAAGATGTAGGGAAAGTCTCTGGTCAGCCCTGCAAACGCATTTGCAGGGCGTTGACAGGACCATGCTGGCGGTAGTGCCGGAAAAACGTCGTCACCGCGCAGCCCTCCCTGTCTCGGCCAGATACGGGACAAAAAATAGCCGGGCCCGCAAGGGAAGGCAAGCGCGCGCGATCTCGTAAATCACGCGCTCAGCTTGCGCGCAGCTTCGCCGGTGGCGCCGTCACGGCCGACCAGCGCGGCGTAGTTCCCGATCGGCTGCGGCTTGCCGAGGAAATAGCCCTGCACCGCATCGCAGCCCTCGTCGGCCAGGAAGCTGAGCTGTTCCTGGGTCTCGACGCCTTCGGCAACGATCGACATTTCGAGGCCATGGCCGAGGTCGATGACGGCGCGGACGATCGCCGCCGACTGCGGGTTGCGTCCGAGATTCATGACAAAGGCCCGGTCGATCTTGATCTTGTCGAACGGGAATGCCTGCAGATAGCTCAGCGAGGAATAGCCGGAACCGAAATCGTCCATGGAGATGCGGACGCCGAGCGACTTCAGCCGCCGCAGCAGCGCGAGGCCGCGATCGAAATCCTCGATCAGCACGCCTTCGGTGATTTCCAGTTCGAGCCGGTCGGGGGCGAGCCCGGTCTCGAGCAGGATCGAATGCACCAGGCTGACCACGTCGCCGTGCATGAACTGCGCCGGCGACAAATTGACGGCGATCTGCAGCGGCACCGGCCACGAGGCGGCCTCGCGGCAGGCTTCGCGCAGGATCCAGACCCCCATCTCGACGATCAGGCCGCTCTCTTCGGCCAGCGGAATGAATTCGCTCGGCGGGACGAAGCCGCGCACCGGATGCATCCAGCGCGCCAGCGCCTCGAAACCAATGACCTTGCTGGCGGCAATCGTTGCCTCCGCCGCGGCCTGCGGCTGATAATACAGCGACAATTCGCCGTTGCGGATCGCCGCGGAAAGATCCTGGTGCAGCACGCGGCGGTCGCGGATCTGCTGGTCCATCTCGGGCGCGAAAACGCTGATCGAGCCGCGCGACTTCTGCTTGGCGCGAAACAGCGCCGCGCCGGAATTGGCGAGCAGCGAGGCGGCATCGGCGCCATGATGCGGAAACACCGAGATGCCGGTGGTGATGCCGGTGCGCACCGACTTGGCGTCGATCACGAACTCGTCCGACAGCGCCTGGGCGAGCTTGTCGGCCAGCGCCTTGCCGGCTTCGGGCTGCTTGCCGTCGATGATCAGGCCGAACTCGTCGCCGGACAGGCGGGCCACCACGCCGCCGCGGGCGTTGGCCTGGATGCGGCCCGCAACCTCGATCAGCAGCTTGTCGCCGACCGCATGGCCGAACACGTCGTTGATTTCCTTCAAACCGTCGAGGTCGACGCACAGCACGGCGAATTCCTCGTCGGTGCCGGCACAGGCCTCGATCATCTGCGTCAGCGCCTGCAGGAACGAGGCGCGGTTCGGCAGGTCGGTCAAACCGTCATGGTAGGCCATGTGCGCCATCCGCGATTCGGTCTGGCGGCGGTCGGTGACGTCCTCGTGGGTCTTGATCAGATATTGCGGCTCGCCGGCGTCGTCGAGCACGGTCATGCGGCGGGTCAGAAACAGCCGCAGGCCGTCCTTGGTGGAGATCGGATGCTCTTCGGTGAGCAGCCCGCGCTTCTTGATCGCGGCCTCGTCGCGCGCGATGATCAGCTTGGCTTCGCGCGGATTGAAGATATCGGCGGCGGTGAGACCCGTGGCGTCCTCGCGGCGGCGATTAAGAATGGTCTCGGCGCTGCGGTTGGCAAGCAAATAGCGCCCGTCGCTGACGCGCTCCACGATCAGAGACACCGGGATGTTGTCGACCACCAGTTCGAGGAACTTCTTGGTGCTTTCGAGCTCGCGCGACAGCAAGCGGCGGTCGGTGACGTCGTCGAACAGTGCGATCAGGAATTCCGGCTTGTTGTTCTCGTTGCGCGCCACCACGCGATTGGAGGACAGAACGCGCTTTTCGTCGCCGCGTTCGACGACGTATTCGCTGAGGTACGAGCCTTCCGGCGCAGCCAGCGCAGCCTGGTCCACGATTTCGATGCTCTTGGCGGTTTCGGGCCGGAATATCTCGTCGGCGCGCTTGCCGACGATGTGGTCGCGGGAGAAATGCGAGAAGCGCTCGAACGCGCGGTTGGCGAAGATATAGCGGCCGTCGTCGATGTTCTTGGCGGCGACGCAGACCGGAACGTTGTCGAGCACCGATTCCAGGAATTTGGTGGTCGACGCCAGCTTGCGCGACAGCTGGCGCTGCTCGGTGCAGTCCTCATGCGTGCCGATCGTCCCGCCATTCGGCAGCCGGAACAGCTTCGTGACCATCGACCGCCCGTCCGCCAGTTCGGTGACGACGCCTTCCGGGCGGCGGGCAAGCGTGCTGAACTCCTCGACGGTGAGGCTGAGCAGCCCCCGTGAGCGGCGCAGCTCGAGCAGTTCGCGGCCGGTCATCGCGCGCGGAATCTCGGCGCGGTTGAGCCCGTACATTTCAAGAAAGCGGTCGTTGCAGAACACCACGCGGCCTTGCGCGTTGGTGATCATCACGCCCTGGTTGAGCGTATTGAGCGCCGAGCTGATGAAGGTACTGCGACGCAGCTGCGCGCTCTTGGCGCCGCGCCGCGCCGCCAGTATCCAGATTCCGATCGCGACCAGGAAGGAAACCGCGGCGATCCCCCCGAGCAGGAATTCCCACACCCGGCTGGGATCGTATTCGCCGATCTGGCTCGACGGGGCAAAGCCTGCCGACGGCTCGGCAGCCAAGGCGAATCCACACGGCGCAGCAATGGCAAGCAGACAGACGAGGGCCTGCGCCGGAATCGAATTCTTCCGTCCTGCCTGCCGGTTGCTGTCAGCCATTACCCACCCGAGGTTTGCGGCCGGAGTGTCTGGCTTGACGGGTTTGGATCGGGTAAATGACTACCCCCTCAATTCCAGAATCCGACCCAAATTACGGCAATTGGCCCGACATGATTAATGCTCTACTAACGGCAGCGTGCTCCCGGCGTATTTCGAGACAAACCAAAGGGTTGTTTGATTGCTCCGGCGGGCCACACAACAATTGCGCGACGTGGCGGGCGCCGATTTTCATGCCGTATTTCGAGGTCCGGAACTGACATGGACAAGGTCGATTGCGTCGTCGTCGGCGCGGGAGTGATAGGGCTTGCGATCGCACGGCGGCTGGCCCAAGCGGGCCGCGAAGTGATCGTGCTCGAAGCCGCCGAGGGCATCGGAACCATTACCTCCTCGCGCAACAGCGAGGTGATCCATGCCGGCATATATTACCGCGCCGGCAGCCTGATGGCGCAGATGTGCGTCAGCGGCAAGCACGCGCTCTACCGCTACTGCCGCGACCGCGGCATTCCGCATCGCAACTGCGGAAAGCTGATCGTGGCGACGACGCCGGGCGAAACCGAAAAACTGCAGTCGATCCGGGCGCATGCCGAAGCCAATGGCGTCGGCGACCTTCAGTTGCTGACGGGCGCGGAGGCGCGCGCGCTGGAGCCGGCGCTCGACTGCGATGCGGCGCTGCTCTCGCCGTCCACCGGCATCGTCGACAGCCACGCCTATATGCTGGCGCTACGAGGCGAAGCGGAAGAAGCCGGCGCGGCCTACGCGTTCCATACGCCGCTGGTGCGCGCCCGGGCCGGCAGCAACGGAATCGAAATCGAAGCCGGCGGCGATGCGCCGATGACGCTGGCATGCAACCTGCTGGTCAATGCGGCGGGCCTCGGCGCGCCGGCGGTGGCGCGCAGCATCGAAGGCATGCCGGTCGCGCTGATCCCCTACGCCTATCTCGCCAAGGGAAATTATTTCGCCTGCAGCGCACGCGCGCCGTTCTCGCGCCTGATCTATCCGGTGCCGGAGCCCGGCGGGCTCGGCGTCCACCTGACGCTCGACATGGCAGGGCAGGCCCGTTTCGGCCCGGACGTGGAATGGGTCGAGAGCATCGATTACGCGGTGGATCCGGCCCGCGCCGAACGCTTCTATCCGGCGATCCGGCGCTACTGGCCAGCGTTGCCGGACGGCGCACTGATGCCGAGCTATTCCGGAATCCGGCCGAAGATCGTGCCGCCGGCGGTTGCTACCCAGGATTTTCTGATTCAGGGACCAGCCGATCACGGCGTCGCCGGACTGATCAATCTGTTCGGTATCGAGTCGCCGGGACTGACGTCGTCGCTCGCGATCGCCGATCACATCGGCGTGGTGGCGGAGTTCTAGGTGCGGAGTTCCAGATCATGCTGCGATATTACGAAATCGCAGCATGATCTGATTTCTCTGCTCAAGCATGATCGGTTTGAAAAACCGGCTGCCACTTTTCCGGATCAGGGTCGAAGAGAGCGCCGGAGTTCAAAGATCTACGCTGCTACAAACTACACCCGGGCGGACAAGAGCATCGGCGTCCATCCGCCGCACGGGGAATCTGCGATACTTTGCTGGAATGTGGTTAGTGGAGAGTTTCGCCGACGGTATGCTTCAACCGTTCGATCTCGTCCTTGACCATCAACTTGCGGCGCTTCAACTCGACAATTTGCAGGTCGTCGGTGGAAAGGTGCACGAGTGCATCGTGCAATTCATTCTCGAGGCTCTTGTGCTTACGTTCAAGTTCAACAAGATGCGCCTGTAGTGCCATTCGAAATCTCCTCGGTGGTTGAACCTCAGATTCGATCCGGACGTGAGAGTGTACACCAGGCTGCGAAGCTGTCGATGGGTATCCCGAATCGCGCCTGTCATATTTTCGGATATATCTGTAACCAAACGTGAGTATGGGAACCTGCGCTGCTTGCGAAGCAGCCGCGCAGGAGCGATATTTACCGCCAATCCGGAACAATCCGTTCACAACCAGATCGCGCTTTCAGCTAACGTACACCATGACCGATGATGATGAGCGCGAGCTTGAAAACGAGCTCGCCCGGCTGCAGCAGGAACATCGCGATCTCGATGCGGCGATCGACGCGCTGCATCAGTCGCCGGCGCCGGATTTGCTGCGATTGCAGCGGCTGAAAAAACGCAAACTGCAATTGCGCGACCGCATCGCCTTCATCGAAGACCAGATCACGCCCGACATCATCGCCTGATCGTTGCGCGGTTCCCTCGGCCAGCGTGTTTCACCAAGGCCGCCGGTCTTTGAACGAACCTTTTTCCCCGACATCCACACCGCGCCCCGGCTACACGGCCCGACGCCGTCGGAGGTGACAGAAAAACCGGCGTCCGGTCGGCAACTGCGCTTGACTCTTATAGAACAAAAAGAGAACATAACGCTCTGCCGCCAGCCCCGGGAGTCCGCCATGTCCGTCACGCCAATCCTGTCCGACAACAACCACTACGAGCAAGCCTGCGATCAGGCCATCGCGATGTGCGACGGTAACCTGCGTTCGACCATCAAGGCGCTGATCATGGTGAACGAGTATCTGGAAACCGAACTGGAGGAATTACAGACGGCCATCGCCGCCGGCTGCGCGCCGGCGCGAAGCTCCGATGTCGAGAGCAACGCCGCCTGATCCATCACGCCGGAGCGAACCAATGGCCGATGTCACCTACTACGTCGCACTGCCGTTCCTGCAGGACGATGACGGCTCGCCGATGGCGGGCGCCGCGGAAGAATGCCAGAGCCCGACGACCGCGTTACGACGCGCCGAGACGATGTCGCGCATGGCCGGCAGCATCGGCGCCGTCGCCTTCAGCCGCAGCGGCGATCCGATGATCGGCGAATTCGGCGACGCGAAGCTGCTGCGCAAGTTCGGCAACGTGCCGGAAGATTTGAGCGGGTTGTGAGCGGCATCATTGCCTGCGGCAAGCGCGAGGCGTTTGCACGCGCGATGGCGAAGGCAGCGCAACGCGGCTGATTCAGAACGCCTCGTGCCGTCGCAGCGCCTTGCGCACATACATGGCGCTGTCGGCGGCTTCCAGCGCACGGCTTGTTTCGGAATGGGTGTCGAGAAGAGCGACGCCTGCGGAGGCGCCCGCGGTGATGGTGCGGCCATCGAACACGAAGGTCAGTTGATCGATCGCCTCCTCCAGCGCGGCGGCCTTGGCCCGCGCATCGGTCTCGCTGAGATTCCACAACAGCAGCGCGAACTCGTCGCCGCCGAGGCGGCCCACCACGTCCGAAGCGCGCACCTGGGCCAGCAGCGTGGTGGTGATCACCTTGAGCACCTGGTCGCCCGCGGCGTGTCCGAAAGCGTCGTTGATCGGCTTCAGGCGGTCGACGTCGAGCACCACCAGAGCAGCGCCGGCCCGATAGCGCTTGATGTAGGCAATCGCGCGCTTGAGTTCGCGCTCGAAGCCGCGGCGGTTCGGAATCCCGAGCAGGTAGTCCGTATCGGCGGAAGCCTGAAGTTCCTCGATCTGGGCCTGGGTCCGGGCCAGTTCCGCCTTGAGGCGGCGAATCGTCGCCTTGTCGCTGTTGGCCACCGCCCGTGGCCGGGATGTTGGCACGTCAGAGCGGCGCGGCGTGACTTTTTGACCGGAAGCCGCGCTTTTAGGGCCTTTTCCGGCCCTGGCCGCGGTCTTCCTGGCTTTCTTCGTCATGGCCTTCCCTGTGCAGGCTCGCTTATCTGGACTTGCCGGGATTCACCAAGACAGGATAGTCCATTCCTGATCCCTTGCCACGCCTTGGATGAGAACCGGGCCGCCCCTATAATCCGGCCTATGCTTTTGGATTCCCGAACAGAATTGACGAGATGACCGTACCCGTCGCCATCATCATGGGCAGCCAGTCCGACTGGGAGACCATGCGCCACGCCGCCGACACGCTGGCCGCGCTCGGGATCGATTGCGAAAAGCGCATCGTCTCGGCCCACCGGACCCCGGACCGGCTGTTCGCCTTTGCCAAGGGCGCCAAGGCGGCCGGTTTCAAAGTCATCATCGCCGGCGCCGGCGGCGCGGCACATCTGCCGGGCATGGCAGCGGCGCTGACCGAACTCCCGGTGTTCGGCGTCCCCGTCGAATCCAAGGCGCTGTCGGGGATCGATTCGCTGTACTCGATCGTGCAGATGCCGGCCGGCGTTCCCGTCGGCACGCTCGCGATCGGAAAGGCCGGCGCCATCAATGCCGCGCTGCTCGCGGCCAGCGTGCTCGCGCTGAATGACACCGCACTGGCGGCGCGCCTGGCGGCCTGGCGCAAGCAGCAAACGGACACCGTCAAGGAGCGCCCGGAGGGATCGGCGTGACCGCTTCAAGCAAGGTGAAGCTGAAGCCGGGCGACACCATCGGAATTCTCGGCGGCGGACAATTGGGCCGGATGCTGGCGATGGCGGCGGCGCGCCTCGGCCTGAAGTGCCAGGTGTTTTCGCCGGACCCGGACTCGCCGGCTTTCGACGTCGTGCTGAACGCGACCTGCGCCGAATATGCCGACGTCGAGGCGCTCGAATTGTTCGCCAACGATGTCGACGTCATCACGTACGAATTCGAGAACGTGCCGTCCGCCACCGCGATGGTGCTGGCCGCGCGGCGGCCGGTGCTGCCGGCGCGGACGATTCTGGAGACCACGCAGGACCGGCTGATCGAAAAGGACTTCGTGAAGCGGCTTGGCATCGGCACCGCCGACTATGCCGACGTGTCGTCGGTGGAATCGCTGCGAACGGCCATCGCGCGCATCGGGCTTCCCGCTGTCATCAAGACCCGCCGCTTCGGCTATGACGGCAAGGGCCAGGCGATCATCCGCGACGGCGACGATCTCGCCCAGGTCTGGGAAGACCTCGGCACCAAATCCGCGATCCTCGAAGCCTTCGTGCCGTACGAGCGCGAGATCTCGGTGATCGCCGCGCGCTCGGCGGACGGCGAGGTCGAGTGCTACGACGTCACCGAAAACGAGCACCGCGATCACATCCTGAAATTCTCCCGCGTGCCGGCGGCGGTATCGGATGCGCTGGCCGCCGACGCGCGCGCCGTCGCCGAGAAGATCGCCAACGCGCTGGACTATGTCGGCGTGCTCGCGGTCGAACTGTTCGTCGTTGCCGGAAACGGCGGGCCGCATGTGCTGGTCAACGAGATCGCGCCGCGGGTGCATAATTCCGGGCACTGGACGCTGGATGGTGCCTCGATCTCGCAGTTCGAGCAGCACATACGGGCGATCGCCGGCTGGCCGCTCGGCAAGCCGGTTCGTCACGGCGAGGTCACCATGACCAATCTGATCGGCGACGACATCCTCGACTACGGGCGGTGGCTCACCGTGCCCGGCGCCACCGTGCACCTTTACGGCAAGGGCGCGCCGCGGCCGGGCCGCAAGATGGGCCACGTCACCGAAGTGACCCCGGGCAAGAAATAGCGTGCCTGCCCGTGCCCTCGGCGCGTCGGCAGGTCAGGCCCTCTTCAGGCCTTCCACGACACCGGCCGGCTCCTCGCTGAGCCAGCGGTAGATCGCGCCGCCGAGCGCACCGCCGATCAGCGGCGCCACCCAGAACAGCCATAGCTGCGCCAGCGCCCAGCCGCCGACGAACAGCGCGGGCCCGGTACTGCGCGCCGGATTCACCGATGTGTTGGTGACGGGAATGCTGACCAGATGGATCATCACCAGCGCCAATCCGATGGCGAGCGGCGCAAAGCCCGCCGGCGCCTTGCCGTGGGTGGCGCCCATGATGATGAACAGGAACATCGCGGTCATCACCACCTCGGTGATGAAGCAGACCATCATGTTGTATTGCCCGGGCGAATGCGCGTCATAGCCATTGGAGGCAAAGCCCTTGCTGACATCGAACCCGGGCGCGCCGCTTGCGATCACGTAGAGCAGCGCCGCCGCAACGATCGCACCGATTACCTGCGCGATGATGTAAGGCAGGATCTGACCGGGCGGAAAGCGCCCGCCCGCGGCGAGGCCGACTGTCACCGCAGGATTGAGATGGCAGCCGGAGATGTGGCCGATCGCGTAGGCCATGGTCACGACGCTCAGGCCGAACGCCAGCGATACGCCGACCAGGCCGATCCCGACCTGCGGGAAACCGGCCGCGATGACCGCACTGCCGCATCCCGCAAAAGTGAGCCAAAACGTCCCGATGGCCTCAGCGGTGTACTTTCTGCTGCTCATACTCGCCTCCCCGCATGTTTTTCTGTGTCCCAGATGCTATAGAGGCCCCCGTGAGGGGTTCGTTATTTGTGGGAGTGGGGCCGTAAGGGCGGAATTCCGCCGATTTTCGTGGCTTTCCGGACCAGAAAACCGCCTTCTCAGGTGGACATCGGCAGCTTTGTCTGCTACATGCCCGCGCTCAGGGTTAAGAGCCAGGCCTTTGGCCGGCCCTTCACTTCACCAGAATTCCTATCCGATCAATTGAAAGAGGATGCCGCGTGCAGGTTCTCGTTCGCGATAACAATGTCGATCAAGCCCTCAAGGCGCTGAAGAAGAAGATGCAGCGCGAGGGAATCTTCCGCGAGATGAAGCTCCGCGGCCACTACGAAAAGCCCTCCGAGAAAAAGGCCCGTGAAAAGGCCGAAGCCGTGCGCCGCGCACGCAAGCTGGCCCGCAAGAAGCTGCAGCGCGAAGGCCTGCTGCCGATGAAGCCGAAGCCGGTGTTCGGCGCCGGTCCCGGCGGCGACCGTGGTGGCGCTGGTGGCCGCAGTGGCCCGGGCGCTGGTCCGCGCGGACCGCGCTGAAGCCTTCAAAGTCTTGAATTTGAAAACGCGGGCTTCGAAGCCCGCGTTTTTTTTCGCCGTTGCGACCGAATCGGAATCGCGCAGGAGTTCGGCGGGACTTGCGGCGATTTTGACCGATGCATTTTGCCACGCATCGGGTTACCTGTTCCGTGTTCGACAGAAGAGTCTTCCGCTGCATGGCCGTCACGGATTGCAATGCCCTTCCCCGCGCCTCGCGCGTCACGGCCGTCCCCGTCGCACTGTTCGCGATTGCTCTCGGCTTTCCGCTCGGCGGCTGTTCGTTCGATTTGGGATCATGGGGGCCGGACAGGGAAAGGCCACAGGCCGCCGAGCAGAAGCCCACGGGAGCGATCGGCGGACAAGGCACCGGCGACGCCCAAGGCTACGCTGCGCGCGGCAACACGCTCGCCAAGGCCGGCAAGACTGAAGAAGCGCTGGCGGAATTCGACCGCGCCCTTGCACTCGATCCCTACAATGTGCCGGCGCTGTATGGCCGCGGGCTGGTGCATCAGGCCGACAAAAGGCATGAGCAGGCGATCGCGGATTTCACCGCGGCCAACGGCCTGACGCCGCAACGGGTCGAGCCGCTGCTGGCGCGCGCCACCAGCTACCTTGCCATCGACAAGCCGAAGGAAGCCGCTTCCGATCTCGACGAGGCCGTGCAGGCCGATCCGAACAGCGCGCAAGCCTGGTCAGCACGCGCCGCCGCCTATGAACGCCTCGGCGACAAGGCCAAGGCGTTCGCCTCCTATAGCCGCGCGCTCGCACTCCGCCCCAAGGACGAAGCCGCACGAAGCGGCCTTGCGCGCACCGGCGGCTGAAAAGCTTTCAAGAATTACTTCGGCAGGACTGCGTGGAAGATCGACTTCGCGGTCGACAGCGCGTCCTCGGCGGCCGCCGTGGCGCGTTCGCGCACGGAAGGCTCGGTCATATCGGCACGTAGATCGAGCGGGCGCGACAGCGGAATGTCGGCGGGCGGGACCGGCCGGTTCGGGTTGGCAACCTCGGCATAAGGCGGCCGTGGCTGCGACGAAACCTGACCCAGCGGTTCGTTGACCGAGGGTCCCGAGACCATGATCGGCGGCGGCAGCGGACGAAGCGCGGGCGGGGGAACAGGCGCATGTGCGACCGCGGGCGCATTCGCAACCCTGGGCGCCTCTTTGGGCTGCGCCTCCTTGGGCTGCTCATGGACACGGGCTACCTCGGGCGCGCGCGGAGCGTCGCCGTTGGCGCGCAGCCGTTCGATCGCAGCGCGCGCCAGATCATTGGCATCGCGACGTTCCTCCGGCGCAGCCGGTGCCGGCGCGACCGCAGCAGCTTCGACCGGCGCGACCGGGGCGGTCACCGCAACCGGAGCGGCTGGCGCAGGCGCCGCCGCGGCAGCTGAAGACTGCAAGGGCTGGATGGGGGACGGCAATATCACCCTGATCTTTTCGGTCTTGGGTTCAACCGGCTTCGCATCGGCAGACTTGGTATCGACGGGTTTGCTGTCGGCTTTCTCGTCAGCCTTCGCTTCGGCCTTGCCCTGAGCTTTCTCGGCCACCGCCGGACGCTCGGCGGCGGTCTTCTCCATGATCGCCTTCTCGGAGATCCCCTTGGCCTTGACGCCGGCGGCCGGAAGATTGCTGACGCTGGCGGTGGTTTCGACCGGCTTCGTGTTCGGCTTGGATTCCGCCTTCGCATCCCCCTTGGGATCGGCGGTCGACGCCGCAGCAGCAGGCGGCGCGTCGGAGCTGGGTCTGGCCACGATGTAGTGGTTGACGATGTACGCCCCGATGACCGTTGCGGCCACCGAGGGGAAGATGTCGACCGCAAATTTCTTCAGGTAATTCAGCATTCCGGCCACTCCCCGCGGCGCACCAATTGCAGGAACTTTGAGGCACATTGAGGGATCAACTGCGACAGATCGGTGGCAATTCAGCAGTTCCCGTGCAGGTGGGTAAAACTGGCTCACGCCGGTTAAGAATTACCTAACCATTACAGCGCCGTAGGGCCAGCCTGAAAGCGACTCCAGCAAACTCAACCTTACCGCGATCGCGGCTTCAGCTCAACCTCCAGGAACACAATCTCTGTCGCGGTTTCGTTAAGCACGTCGTGCTCCACGCCGGCCTTTCGGAAATAGGACTTTCCGGCGTCGAGCTGTGCCTGGCTGCGTTCGCCGTTCGGCGCGACGATGGTCATCTCGCCCGCGGTCACCGGTACGATCACGTAATCCATCTCGTGGGTGTGACGGCCGGTGGCGCTGCCCGGCGCCAGCCGCCACTCGGTGACACGCACTTCGGCTGTATCGACCTGAACATCGGATTTGGCGGCAAGCATCAGGATTCACTCCTTGGGAATTTACGGCACGAATACCATGAACAGGAACACGGCGAATACCAGCATGTGTACCACGCCGAACAGGATGTTGGTGCGCCCGGTGCCGAAAGTGAGCATGCTGATGACGAAGGTCAGCACCAGCAGCACCATTTCCCGGGCATCGACGCCGAGCACCAGTTGCTTGTCGAGCGTGTAGGCGACCACCGCGACCGCCGGCACCGTCAGCCCGATCGTGGCGAGCGAAGAGCCGAGCGCGAGATTGATGCTCTTCTGCAGGTCGTTCCTGCGGGCGGCGCCGACCGCGGCAACGCTCTCCGGCAGCAGGATCAACAGCGCCACGACCACGCCGGCAAAGGCCGGCGGCGCGCCGATCATCGCGGTGACGATATCGACGGTCGCCGAAAATTTTTTGGCCAGCAGTACGACTGCCAGCAGCGACAGAATCAACAGCACGACGCTGAGCGCCAGCATCCGGTTGGAGAGAGGGGACTCACCCGCCTCCCCGTTGCCCTCGTTGATGAAATAATCACGATGCAGGAAGGTCTGGGTATAGACGAACACGCCATAGAGAACGAGCGTGACGACGCTGACAAAGCCGAGCTGAAGCGCCGAGTACATCGGCCCCTGCGCCGTCAGCGTGTAGTTCGGCATGATCAGCGTGATAGTCGCCAGCACGAACAGCACGCTGAGATAAAGGTTGGCGCCCGAGACCTGGAAATCCTGCTCGCGATAGCGCAGCCCGCCGATAAAAATGCAGATGCCGGCGAGACCGTTGCAAACGATCATCACCACAGCGAACACGGTATCGCGCGCCAGTGCCGGCTGCGGCTTGTCGCCGAGCATGATGGTGGCGATCAGCGCCACCTCGATGATGGTGACCGCCAGCGTCAGCAGCAGCACGCCGTAGGGTTCGCCGATTCGCTCGGCGATCACCTCGGCATGATGCACGGCGGCGAACACGGTGCCGAACAGGATCGCCAGCAGCACTGCCGCGAAAAGAAGCCCGCCAACCGAGGGTGTAAAGCCGAGCCCGAGGCCGGTGGCAACGGCAAACAGCAGCATCGCCAGCGCGGGGAAAATCCACGCCGATCGCGGCATCGGTCCATGTGCGCTCATGCAGTCAAGCCTTAGGTTCGGGGAGGCAGCATGCGCCCATGTAGAAAATCACTTCCCTCGGCAAGGTTGATGAAATTGCGCGCGATTTCAATGCCGCCAAAATTGTCCAGATCGTTATGAGCACCGCGGGCAATGCGTACAAACCGTTTCGGCTCGTTCGCCAGCGCAAACAGCCGCTCGCCGAAAGTAACCGGTATCGCGGGATCGAGTGCGCCATGCATCACCAGCAACGGAACCTTCACGCGCGGGATCTGCGAGTCGGAACGGAACTGATCGCGTATCAACAAACGCACCGGCGCAAACCAGAACATCGAAGCGGCGACATCGACGACCGACGTATAGGGCGCTTCCAGGATCAGCTTTCCGATCCGTTGCTCTGCGGCGAGCGCGACCGCAACACCCGTGCCGAGCGAAAAGCCCCAGACGACGATGTTGTCCGGCCGATAGCGTGCCGTCGTGAAGGCATAGGCAGCGGCAGCGTCCTGCATCAGCCCCTGCTCGCTCGGTTTTCCGGTCGAGCCCGCATAGCCCCGATAGGACAGCGCGACGACCCCGGTGCCGTCGGCGAGGAGGCTGCGAAAACGGCCGAAGAAGCCGGCGAGATAGTCGCCGTTGCCATGGAAGTAGAGCACGACCGGGCGACCCGGCCTGGCCGGAACGTACCAGGCGATGACCTTCTCCCCGTCAGCCGTCGTCAGGACGTGCTCTTCGACTTCCGGAAAGCCGGCCGCCTTTGGCGCCGTGCGTACACTGGTCGGGGCCGGAAACAGCACCGCGCGCTGCGCGAGGAACAGGGTAAGCAGACCGCAGACATAGCCGGCTGAGACGATAATCAGCAGCCATTTAAAGACGGTCATGAATTTCCCGCGAACGCTTACATCCCCTTGACGATATTCTCGGTGACCTTCTTGGCGTCACCAAGGAGCATCATGGTGTTGTCGCGATAAAACAGCGGGTTGTCGATGCCGGCATAGCCTGAAGCCAGCGAGCGCTTGATGAACATCACGGTGCCGGCCTTCCAGACCTGCAGCACCGGCATGCCGTAGATCGGCGAAGTCTTGTCCTCCTCGGCCGCCGGGTTGGTGACGTCGTTGGCGCCGATCACAAAGGCGATATCGGCCTGCGCGAATTCAGAGTTGATGTCCTCGAGCTCGAACACCTCGTCATAGGGCACGTTGGCTTCCGCCAGCAGCACGTTCATATGACCGGGCATGCGGCCCGCCACCGGGTGAATCGCGTACTTCACCTCGACGCCTTCCTTCTTCAGCAGGTCGCCCATTTCGCGCAGCGCGTGCTGGGCCTGCGCCACCGCCATGCCGTAGCCGGGCACGATGATCACCTTCTGCGCGTTCTTCATGATGAAGGCGGCATCGTCCGCCGAGCCGAGTTTTGCCGGCTTCTGTTCGCCGCCGCCACCGCCCGCTGCGGCGGTTTCGCCGCCGAAGCCGCCCAGGATGACCGAGATGAAGGACCGGTTCATCGCATGGCACATGATGTAGGACAGGATCGCACCGGACGAGCCGACCAGCGCACCTGTGATGATCAGCGCGGAATTGCCGAGCGTGAAGCCGATGCCGGCCGCAGCCCAGCCCGAATAGGAGTTCAGCATCGAAATCACGACCGGCATGTCGGCGCCGCCGATCGGGATGATCATGAGCACGCCGAGCACCAGCGCGATGATGGTGATCAGCCAGAAGTCGAGCGCACTGCCGGAACGGACCAGGCCGAAGATGAAGAACACCAGCGCCAGCGCGAGCGCGATGTTGATGATGTGGCGGCCGGGCAGGATGATCGGCGCGCCGCTCATGCGTGCGGAAAGTTTCAGAAACGCGATCACCGAGCCGGTGAAGGTCAGCGCGCCGATGGCGACGCCAAGCGACATCTCGACCAAGCTGGCGGCGTGGATGTTGCCGGGCGTACCGATGTCGAAGGCTTCGGGCGCGTAGAACGCGCCCGCCGCGACCAGCACCGCGGCCATGCCGACCAGCGAGTGGAAGGCAGCCACCAGTTCCGGCATCGAGGTCATCGGCACGCGGCGCGCAATCACGGCGCCAATGCCGCCGCCGATGGCGATGCCGAGGATGACCAGCACCCAGGCGACGGCATCCGCCGGCGGATGGCTTGCGAGCGTGGTGGCGACCGCGATCGCCATGCCGACCATGCCGAACAAATTGCCCTGGCGTGACGACGCCGGACTGGACAAACCGCGCAGCGACAGGATGAACAGCACACCCGCCACGAGATAAAGAATTGCAGCCAGATTGGCGTTCATCTCAGGTCCCCATTGTCTTCGTCACCACGAGGTGCACGCCGCTCACTTCACCTTCTTCTTGTACATCGCCAGCATGCGCTGGGTGACAAGGAAGCCGCCGAAGATGTTCACACAGGCGAAGATCAGCGCGATGAAGCCGAAGCCGCGCGCCCAGCCCGAGCCGCTCGAGATCATGGGGACGCCGACCGCGAGCAGCGCGCCGACCACGATCACCGAGGAGATCGCATTGGTTACCGACATCAGCGGCGTATGCAGCGCGGGCGTTACCGACCACACCACGAAATAGCCGACGAACACGGCAAGGACGAAAATCGAAAGCCGGAATACAAAGGGATCGACGGCTTGAGCGATGTGCTCCATGGCTTCTCTCCTCAGGCTTTCGGCTGGAAGTTCGGGTGGATAACGGCGCCGTCTTTAGTCAGCGCGGTGGCTTTCACCAGTTCGTCGTCCCAGTTGACCGCGAGCGTCTTGTTGGCCTTGTCGACCATCGTCTCGATGAAGTTGAACAGATTGCGCGCATACAGGTTGGACGCCGATTGTGCGACGCGGCCGGCGACGTTGGTGTAGCCGACGATCTTGATGCCATCGACATCGACGACCTGGCCCGCCTTGGCGCCTTCGACATTGCCGCCGCGCTCGACGGCGAGGTCGACAAGCACCGAACCAGGTTTCATCGACTTGACCATGTCGGCGCTGACGAGCTTTGGCGCCGGCCGGCCCGGGATCAGGGCCGTGGTGATCACGATGTCCTGCTTCTTGACGTGCTCGGCGGTGAGCGCGGCCTGCTTGGCCTGGTACTCTTTCGACATTTCCTTGGCGTAGCCGCCGGCGGTCTGCGCATTCTTGAATTCCTCGTCCTCGACCGCGAGGAACTTGGCGCCGAGCGATTCGACCTGCTCTTTGGTGGCCGGGCGCACGTCGGTGGCGGTAACCACCGCGCCAAGCCGGCGGGCGGTCGCGATCGCCTGCAGGCCGGCGACGCCGACGCCCATCACGAACACCTTTGCCGCCGGAACCGTGCCGGCGGCGGTCATCATCATCGGAAAGGCGCGGCCAAAGGATTCGGCGGCCTCGATCACCGCGCGGTAGCCGGCGAGATTGGCCTGGCTCGACAGCACATCCATCACCTGCGCGCGCGTAATGCGCGGCATCAGTTCCATCGCGAACGCCGCCACGCCGGCATCCGCGATCGTCTTCAGCGCCGCTTCATTGCCGTAGGGATCCATGATCGCGATGACGAGCGCGCCGCGCTTGTACTTTGAAAGCTCGGAAGGCTCGGGCCGCTTCACCTTGATGATGATGTCGGCATCCTTCAACGCGTCGGCGCTGACGGTGGCGCCGACAGCGGTGAATTCGGAATCCGGCAGGCCCGACTTGATGCCCGCCCCCGGCTCGACCGCGACTTCGGCGCCGAGCGCCTTGAATTTCTTCACGGTGTCCGGGGAAGCGGCGACCCGCGGTTCGGACGGATCGATTTCCTTGGCAACGGCAATCTTCATAGAGCCTCCCGCCGCGCGGCAGGCGCGCGCAAGCAAACTAGCGTCTTTTTTGCTTCGTTGGATACCGGTTTCGCAACCGGCATGCGTGCAATTGTGGCGACCGCCCGCGCGGGCGGTGCAGGCATCGACGCATCAGGTCAGGAAGTAACCCATCAGGGCAACGATGATCACCACGCCGATGGTGCCGTATTTGACCAGCATGATGAACCCTTCATAGGTCTGCTCATGGGCCGGATAGTCGTTGCCGTCGGCGGTCGTGTAGGCCACTTCGTTATGCTCTGCCATCTCTATCCCCAGTCAAATGCGCGCTTCTGGCGTGCAATTACCGTAAAGCGTTTGGGAGGGCAACGGCCCCCTGCCTATCGGGTCATTCGGAAGGCCAATTATCCCGGATCCAGCGCGCCAGGCTCTCCTCGCTGACCTCGCCTGCGGCGAGGGAGAGGATGATGGAGGTGGCGTGTTCGGGCTTGGGGTTAAATAAGACGCCGTTCTTCAGCAAGAAAATCCGCAACGCCAGGAACGCGATGCGCTTGTTGCCATCGACGAAGGCGTGATTTTTGGCAAGCCCGTACGCGTATGCCGCAGCGAGTTCGGCAAGCTCCGCCTGTTCATACCGCCACTTGTTGATGGGACGCTCCAGCGCCGATCGCAGCATGCCTTCACCGCGCAAGCCGGGCGCGCCGCCGAAGCGGCGGAGCTGGCGGCTGTGGATCGCGATGGTTTGCTCATAGGTGATCCAACGCGGCTCTTCGGAATCGCTCATGTGGCGTTTCAATCACTTTGCGAGCGTTGCCAGCGTGTCGCGGTATGTATCCATGGTCTCTTCCGCCAATTCCATGGTCCTCTCGAAGTCAGGATCGTAAGGAAGGGCTTGAAAGCCTCCGCCAGGGAGTTCCGTGATGTGGAGCTGCTGACCACGCTTGAGATCAAGCCGCTGCATCAATTCGCGCGGGATCAGAAGACCGTCGGAATTACCAATTTTCTTGATTTCGATTTTCATGGCGAGTTCCCTTCACGCGGCTGCAACCGTTATACGGCTGTATAACACGCCAAATCCGCCTCGTACAACAAATGTTTTACGGCAGATTGCTACAACACCACGAAATCGAAGCGCCCAGCCAGCCAGCCCTCGTTCTTGGCCGTCTTCACCAGCAACTCCTTGCGAAACAGGCCGTCAGAGCGGTTCTTGGCCTCGCCGGGGAAATAGAGCTGAGTGGTCAGGACGGATCCGTCGCGCGGCTGCACCTTCACATGAATGTGGCGGGTCCGGCCGGGATAAAGGCCGGGCACGACGCTTCGCAATCGATAGCGTCCCTCCGCATCGGTGAACTGGTGGCCGCGTAGGCGGAAACCGGAATTGTCGTAGCGGCCCTTGTCGTCGGCCTGCCAGAAATCCAGCAAGGCGCCGGCGACCGGCTTGCAGGCGCGGCTGAGGACCAAGCCGACCAGCTCGATCGGCTGCCCTGCCATCTCAGGCTCGAGCAGTTCGATTCGCTCAGGGGATGACGGTTTGAAGTATGGCCCCTCGGTCTGCGGCAGGGTTGCTTCGTGGCCGTCGTGACACGAGGGCGTAGGCGCCAGCGGGGTTTGCGCAACGCTGCCATCGCTCATCAGCAGCGAACCAGCCGCGAAGACGCCCGCTCCGAGTATCACGCGCCGCGTCGGGGTATCGATCATGGGGCACTCCACTCGTGTTGCCGCCATGATCATGAAGCGTGACGGCGGATGGAATTGTGTCCGCGCCCATCACAAATGCGTTCCGTGCCGGGGTGCCCCGTCAGCCCATCGTCTCCAGTTCGTCGATCATGCCGGCGATGACGGAAAGTCCGCCGTCCCAGAATTTGGGATCCTTGGCGTCGAGCCCGAACGGCTGGAGCAATTCGGAATAATGCTTGGTGCCGCCGGCCGCGAGCATGGCGAGATAGCGCTCGGCAAACCCCTCCGAGGCGTTCTCGTAGACCGCGTAGAGCGAGTTCACCAGGCAATCGCCGAACGCGTAGGCGTAAACGTAGAACGGCGAATGGATGAAGTGCGGGATGTACATCCAGAAATTCTCGTAGCCCGGGCGGATGTCGATGGCCGGCCCCAGGCTTTCACCCTGCACGCTGAGCCAGAGCTGGCCGATACGCTCCGCCGTCAGTTCGCCGTTCTTGCGCTCGGTGTGCACGGCGCGCTCGAACGAATAGAACGCGATCTGCCGCACCACCGTGTTGATCATGTCCTCGACCTTGCCGGCCAGCAGCGCCTGGCGCTGCTTGGCGTTCCTGGTCTGCGACAACAAGCGCTTGAAGGTCAGCATCTCGCCGAACACGCTGGCGGTCTCCGCCAGCGTCAGCGGCGTCGGCGCCATCAGCGCTCCATTTTTGGCGGCCAGCACCTGGTGCACGCCGTGGCCAAGCTCATGCGCCAGCGTCATCACGTCGCGCGGCTTGCCCTGGTAGTTCATCAGCACGTAAGGGTGCGCCGACGGCGTGGTCGGATGCGAGAACGCGCCCGGCGCCTTGCCCGGCCGCACCGGCGCATCGATCCAGCGATCGGTGAAGAAGCGCTCCGCGATATCAGCCATCTCGTCCGAGAAGCCGCGGTAGGCAGTCAGCACCATCTTCTGCGCCTCGGGCCAGGCGATGGTGCCGGTGGCAGCGAACGGCAGCGGCGCGTTGCGGTCCCAATGCGCTAGCTTCTTCTTTTTGAACCAGCCGGCCTTCAGATTGTAATAGCGATGCGACAGCCGCGGATAGGCCGCGCGAACGGACGCGACCAGCGCATCGACCACCTCGCGCTCGACGCGGTTGTTGAGATGACGCGAATCCGCGACATCCTGGAAACCGCGCCAGCGATCGGAAATCTCCTTGTCCTTGGCGAGTGTGTTGGTGATCAGCGCAAACGTCCGCTCATTGTCTTTGAAGGTCTTCGCCAGCGCCTGCCCCGCGGCCTTGCGCTTCTCGGGTGCGCGGTCCTGCAGCAGATTGAGCGTCGGCTCGATCGCCAGCTCCTTTCCGCCGACCTTGAAGCGCAGGCCGGAGATGGTCTGGTCGAACAGCCGGTTCCAGGCGGCATAGCCGCTCTGGGACTTTTCGTGAAACAACTGCTCGACGCGGTCCTCGAGCTGGTACGGCTTGTCCTTGCGCAGGTCCTCGATCCACGGCCGGTAGTAGCCGAGTTCCGGCGTCTGCAAGGCGCGCTCGATCACGGCATCGTCGATGCGATTGAGCTCCAATCCGAAGAACAGCAGGTGGACCGATGCGGCCGTGAGCCGCTCGGAGACGTCGCCGTAGAACTTGGAGATATCCGGATCGACGCTGTCGCCGGCATGCACGAGGCCGGCATAGGAGCCGAGCCGGCCGGCGAGATCGTCGATCGCCTCGTAGCGCTTGACCACCTCGGCGAGCCAGCGACCGCCGTCGTCGCCTGCCACGCGTTCTGCGAGCCTTCCCTTGTAGTCAGCCTCGAAAGCGGCGCAGTCGGCATCCATCTTTTGCAGATCGCGCGTCACTTCTTCCGCGCCGATACCGGAATAGAGGTCGGCCAGATTCCATTCCGGCAGTTTGCCGGTCTTGGTTGCAGTCTTGGATTTAACGGCCGCCTTGCCGGCGACGGGTTTGCGGGATGGCTTGGCGGCTCGGGATGTCGCAGATTTTGCGCTCATGAGACTTTCAGAATTGAGAGGTGATCAGGAAATGCGTGAGATCAGGCGAGGGCCGCGAGTTGCGGTACGAACTGGACAAACAGCTCCTCGCCCTCGACGAGCAGCGGCTCGACCTTCTCATGGATCGTATTGCGGATGGCAAACCATAGCGTAATCGCGCGTACCATGAGCCACGACGTCGAGGGAACCGCGGCCTTGGCATGCAGCGCCACGCGTTCGAGGTTGCGGTGTTCGAACAGCAGGCGGCCGCAGCCATCCTCGAGGACGTAACGGCCGCCGATCCGCGATACGCAGAGTTCGCAGACCTGTTCCGGCAGCGGACCCAGCAGATAGAACTGCGCGTCGCCGTTCTCCGTCATGCCGGTTTCCCATCGCCGGCCGATCCCGCGCGCCATCGCCGCGCCAAACGCCGCGGCAAGGGTGTTGAGTTCCTTTTCGCTCCACTCGCCGTTGTCCTGTTTGCGTTCGAACGCAACCACGCTCATTTGCTCTCCGCTCCAAACAGCAGCCGGTACATTTCCGGCTCATAGTACGTTAACAGATGCCTAGCGAAGTCGGCTGGTTCAAGACCCAACTCGCGCGCCCATGCGCCCATGATCACCGTCGGAACACGGCTGAACCCGTTCTCGACCTGCGAAATGAAGGTGTAATATTTCAGGCCGAGGCGCGCCGCGAGATCGGCCTGCGACAATCCGGCATCCGCCCTCCGCAGCTTCAGCCAATCCCCGGCCAGTTTGCGCAATTGTTTGGCATCCGGCGCGGCCTTGACCGCGGGCGGTTCAGCGAAAACATCTTGATGTTTTGCACGTTTCATGTTTACTAAACTAGCCAAATTGAATTGCTGGTTAGGTAATCAACCCTACCACAATTCCAGCCGCGAATATGAATCAATGACGCTCCTGGACCGCAACCAGATTGACCGACTGACCGATCGAGCTCCCCCGGCCCCCGGCAAGGAGCTGATCGCCGGTATTCTCCTGGCAGTGCTGGTGGCTGCTCTCGCGATCCGGAGCCTGATGCCGACCGACGCTCTGGCGCCCGCCATTGTCACGCTGCTGTTTGCGGCGGGGGCGGTGACCGCGGGAGCGGCGTGGCTTTGCCATGCCCGCCGATTCCGCATCATGTGGCTCGACCTCGCCGGAAGCCTGACATTCATCGGCATCGCCATCTCGGTTCTGATCGAGCCGGATCAGATGGTCGGACTGTTCACCCTCTCGCATCAACCTGAGTAACGGAACGTATTTTATCCGCAGTCTGACTGCGTCGTTTTTTCTGCGCGTCCAAGCCCGGGCCCCTCTGGCAGTTCAAGCGAACTGCGATGTCGGATTGGACCTTCAACGGAGTGGCCCGCAATGCTCGAACTCATCTCCTCGCAACATCTGACGGCGCTGTTCCAGGTCATCATGATCGACCTGGTGCTGGCCGGCGACAACGCCATCGTCATCGGCCTTGCGGCCGCCGGGCTTCCCGAGGCGCAGCGCAAGAAGGCCATCCTGATCGGCATCGTCGCCGCCACGGTGCTGCGCATCGGCTTTGCCTCCATTACGGTGCAATTGCTGCAGATCATCGGCCTCTTGCTGGCCGGCGGCGTTCTGCTGCTCTGGGTATGCTGGAAGATGTGGCGTGAATTGCGCGACTCCCATCACCAGCCGACATTTCAGAACCTGTCCTCCGCGAGCACGATGGATGCGACAGCGACAGCAAGTCGCCAAAAGACGCTTGGCCAGGCCGTATGGCAGATCACCATCGCCGACGTCTCGATGTCACTCGACAACGTGCTCGCGGTAGCGGGCGCAGCACGCGAGCATCCGATGATCCTGATATTCGGCCTGGCGCTTTCCATCGCACTGATGGGATTCGCCGCCAGCTTCATCGCACGCCTTCTGGAGAAGCATCGCTGGATCGCCTATGTCGGCCTGGTGATCATCCTCTATGTCGCTTTCGACATGTGCTATCGCGGAGCGCTCGAGGTGTGGCCCCACGTGGTCGCTTGAGTTCCCCGCCCCACGGATGCCATTTCGGACGATTAATCGTGCGTTAATCGGCATCGGCCAGAGTGCCCCGATTCGATACATCAGTCGCGTGCGGGGAGTACCATGGCTGCCACCATCCTGATTGCCGACGACGACGCCGTGCAGCGCCGTCTGGTTGAAAACATGGTGCAGAAGTGCGGCTATGAGGCCCTCGTCGCCGAGAGCGGCGACGCCGCCGTGGCACTGCTGACCGCGCCGGACGCCCAGCCGATCGACGCGGTCGTGCTCGACCTCGTGATGCCCGGCCTCGACGGGCTCGGCGTGCTGGCAAAAATGCGCGAGGCGGGCCTGAGCATTCCCGTGATCGTGCAGACCGCCCATGGCGGCATCGACAATGTGGTTTCGGCGATGCGCGCCGGCGCGCAGGATTTCGTGGTCAAGCCGGCGAGCTTCGAACGGCTGCAGGTGTCGCTGCGCAACGCGCTCAACACCAGTGCGCTCAGGGGCGAACTCCAGCGCATCCGTCACAGCCGCGAAGGCCGGTTGACCTTTGCCGACATCATCACCCGCAGCGAGGCCATGGCGGCCGTCCTGCGCACCGCGCAGAAGGCGGCGGCTTCCAGCATTCCGGTCCTGATCGAGGGCGAGTCCGGCGTCGGCAAGGAATTGTTCGCCCGCGCCATCCACGGCACCAGCGAGCGCAAGTCCAAACCGTTCGTCGCGGTGAATTGCGGCGCCATCCCCGATAACCTCGTGGAATCGATCCTGTTCGGTCATGAGAAAGGCGCCTTCACCGGCGCCACCGAACGCCACATGGGCAAGTTCGTCGAAGCGTCCGGCGGCACGCTTTTTCTCGACGAGGTCGGCGAGCTGCCGCTGGCCACGCAGGTCAAGCTGTTGCGCGCGCTGCAGGAAGGCACCGTCGAGGCAGTCGGCGGCCGCAAGCCGGTCAGGGTCGACGTTCGCATCATTTCCGCGACCAACCGCAAGCTGCTCGACCTGGTGAAGGGCGGCGCGTTCCGCGAGGACCTGTTCTACCGGCTGCACGTGCTCCCGCTGACCATCCCTCCCTTACGGATGCGGCGCGAAGACGTTCCGCATCTGCTGCGGCATTTCCTGGCGCGCTTTGCCGCCGAGGAAAACCGCACCATCACCGGCATCAGCGGCGAGGCCATGGCGCATCTTTCGCAGCTCGACTGGCCCGGCAACATCCGCCAACTCGAGAATACCGTTTACCGCGCCGTCGTGATGAGCGAGAGCGACCTGCTCGGCCTGTCGGATTTCCCGCAGATCCTCAACAGCGCTGTAACGAACGCCGAACTCGCACCCGGCGAGCCGCTGATCGTCGAACCCTCGGCGGCGCCAAGCCTGGTGTCGGGTAGCGATATACCGATCGCGCCGCTGGCCGCTGCCGGCAGCCTTTCGATGCTGAACGCCAGTGGCGAAGTGCGGCCGCTCGACGACATGGAAAACGAGATCATCCGCTTTGCGATCACGCATTATCGCGGTCAGATGTCGGAAGTCGCGCGCCGGCTCAAGATCGGCCGTTCCACGCTCTACCGAAAGCTCGATGAGGCCGCGGCCGGCGACCGGGCCCAAGGCGACGCCAACTGAGCGGGCGGAGCGCCAGCCGATTATGGCGTCGGCATGGCAAAGATCGTGGCAAACCAAAGACATCGCCGTTCCGAAGCTTTCGAACCGTGGCTTGGCGGTGACAGACAAAAGGCGGGTGCCGTGGCAAAAATCCAAGAGCCGAACGTAAGCCGGTGGTTAGTTGAGGTCAGTTTGTCGTGAGTTGTCCCGCATGGCGCTGGCTGCATGAAAGGGGCACATGTATCGTCTGCGTTTGAACCCGTTCTGCGTTTGAACCATGGTGTGCAGGCGTACGACTGAGAACCGACCGAGCCGGCGCTTCCCGCGCAAGCCGTGACAAACGATACCTAACGACTGCTTCATGTCGGAGCAGTTTCGCCCAAGGGGGTGTGACGATGCGTGACTGTTCGACGAATCGTGCAGGATTTGACCGCGTACTGATGGCCGTCGCGGCAACCTTCCTCACGGTGTCCGCGACCTCGGCACTGGCGGCCCAATCGACCACACCGCGCGCCAGCGCCGCCGAGCTCTCGATCGACGCAGCAGTCCCCCGCCCCGAACCCGCCAATATGCCGCCGCCGACCATCGGCGACTTCAAGGTCGACTCCACCGCCTCGGTGCCTGACGCCGCCAAGGCGATCGACAAGCCGGCCGAGACCGTCACAGCGCCTCCGGCCACGACCGCTACCGCGCCTTCGGCCGAACCCTTCAAGGAAGCGCTGAAGATCTCCACCGTCGCACCCACCGATCAGCCGGTCGCCGAGCGCCTGCGCGAAATCGTCGGCGCCAAGTCAGTGCGTTACTTCGACCGCAAGAACGAGCGCGCCGCCGTCGAGAAGTTCTACGCCGCACGCGACTTTGCGCCGCAATGGATCCAGGCCGGGCAATTGACCGACAGCGGCAAGGGCGTGATCGCCCGTCTGAAGGACGCCGCCGCCGAGGGCCTCAATCCGGCCGACTATCCGGTGCCGGATTTTGCGGCTGCTACTTCGCCGGACCTGATCGCCGAGGCCGAACTGAAGCTGACCGCGAGCATGCTCGACTATGCGCGGCAGGCGCAGAGCGGCCGGATGCACTGGTCCCAGGTCGCCGCCGATATCCAGTATCCCGAACACCCGACCGATCCGTCGGAAGTGCTCGCCAACATCTCGACCGCCAAGGACGCTTCTGTCGCGCTCGAGGGTTATAATCCGCCCCACAAGCTCTACAAGGAGCTGAAAGCCAAGCTCGCCGAATTGCGCGGCCAGGGCGACGGACCGCTTCTGCAGATACCCGAAGGCCCGGCGCTGGCCTACAAGGCCGCGACCAAGAAGCAGAGTGAGGTCGCGCCGGAAGATTCGCGCGTGCCGCAACTGCGCGCCAAGCTCGGCGTCTCCGACCATCCCGACAGCACGACCTACGACGCCAAGGTCGCTGCCGCCGTACGCAAATTCCAGGAAAGCGTCGATCTGAAGGCGACCGGCGTGCTCGACGACCGCACGGTAAAGGCGCTCAACAGCCCGAAGCGCGATCGTCACATCGACACGGTCCTCGTCAACATGGAGCGCTGGCGCTGGCTGCCGCGCCAGCTCGGCGCCTCCTCGATCGGCAACGCCTACGTCATTCTCAACGTGCCTGATTTCACGCTGAAGGTGATGCAGAACGGCGCACAGGTCTGGACCACGCGCGTGGTGACCGGCAAGCCCGGCAAGCATGCGACGCCGATGCTGACGGAGACGATGAAGTTCATCACGGTCAATCCGACCTGGAACGTGCCTCCGTCGATCATCTACAACGAATACCTGCCTGCCCTGCAGCAGGACCCGACGGTGCTGCAGCGCATGGGCCTGAAGCTCGATCGCAATCGCGACGGCACCATCCATATTTCGCAGCCGCCGGGCGAGGCGAATGCGCTCGGCCGTGTCCGGTTCAACTTCCCGAACAAGTTCCTGGTCTATCAGCACGACACGCCCGACAAGCACCTGTTCGCCCGCGACGAGCGCGCCTTCAGCCATGGCTGCATGCGCGTGCAGAACCCGGATGTATACGCCGCAACGCTGCTCAACATCACGATGCCGAACGAGCGCTATACGCCGGAAAGAATCCGCAGCATGTACGGCCGCAGCGAGATCGACCTGAAATTCCCGACGCCGATCCCGGTGAACATCACCTACCAGACCGCGTTCGTGGACGACGCCGGCAAGCTGCAGTTCCGCAAAGACATCTACGGGCGCGACGCCATCATGATCGGCCTGCTCAAGAACAGCCGCAACAAGGACCTGGAGACCCTCGTCTCCCACGCCCAGCCGAGCTACGCCCGCCCGAGGGACACCTTGCCGGCCGGCGTCAACTTCGCCAGCGACAACACGTCCTCCGGGCCGTCGTTCTTCGAGCGCCTGTTCGGCGGCCCCTCGACCCCGACGCCCCCAGCCGCGGTCGGCCGCCGGCCACAGCAGCGGTTCACCCGATAATCCTGCTTGGGAAAATTATCCAATAAAATCAACGAACTCGCCTTTCCGGCGAGTTCGTTTACGTTAACCATTATCCATGCCGGAGGCGCCACCGGCACTTTTTCGCCACAGTCAACGGGTTAGGTTAAAGCTGACTTGGGGAGCAGGTGCGGTAAACCTCGGTTAACCATCCTGCTTTAAGAAAGCGTTCACCCTCTTTTGCCGGGGTCTGCAAAAGAAACACCGTGAATGCTCGTCGACTGGGTGGGCTCATACGTGCTGGCTGGTTTCGCGCGCCAATTGTATCCGTTTGCTTTGCCAAAGGCCGGATACCGGATCGGGCTGACGTCGCTGTTGCTGCTCGCCGGCGCCGGCTCGGTGCATGATGCGACCGCGCTGAACGAGACCCGTACCCTCTCCTTCCACCACACCCATTCCGACGAAGACCTCACCGTCACGTTCAAGCGCGACGGCCGCTACGACGAAGAAGCGCTGAAGAAGCTCAATCATTTCCTCCGCGACTGGCGCAACCAAGACTCGACCACGATGGATCGGCACCTGTTCGATATCCTCTGGGAGGTCTACCGCGACGTCGACGGCAAGAAGCCGATCAAGATCATCTCTGCCTACCGCTCGCCCGCCACCAACGCCATGCTCCGCCGCCGCTCTTCCGGCGTGGCCCGCCATAGCCAGCACATGCTCGGCCACGCGATGGATTTCTACATTCCGGACGTACCGCTGGAGAACGTCCGTGCTGCCGGCCTCCGCCTGCAGCGCGGCGGCGTCGGCTTTTATCCGACTTCCGGTTCTCCGTTCGTCCACCTCGACACCGGCAGCGTCCGTCACTGGCCGCGCATGACCCATGATCAACTCGCCAAGGTGTTCCCGGACGGGCGCACGGTGCACCTGCCCGCCAATGGCGGTCCGATGAAGGGCTATGAACTGGCCCGCGCCGACATCGAGCGCCGCGGCAATGGCGAGGATGCCGCCACCATCGGCAAGAAGCCGAGCCTGTTCGCAGCGCTGTTCCGCGGCGGCAAGTCGACCGAAGAGGATGACGAGGGCGCCAGCGCTCCGGCCAAGAACGAGAAGCCCGCCCCGGCGAGCGTAGCAGCCGTCAAATCTGCCGATCCAGTCCCGACCCCGCGCTCCAAGCCGGTCGGCGCGACCATCCAGCTGGCCTCCGCCGACGCCCAGATCGTGTCGGCGCCCAAATCCAAACCTGAAGCCAGGCAGACCGCGCAGGCTCCCGCCGACAAGGCCGAGCCGAAACTGCAAACGCCGGCCGATATCATCAATTCCCGTGGATTCTGGGACGACATACCGAGGGAATCGAATCAGGCGACCCCGGCCCAGGTCGCCGCCCTGCGGGCCCGCCAGGTGCTCGCCGCCGCCACCGATCCGCAGCCGACCGCCAGCGTTACCGACACCTTCACCAAGGCGATGGCCTACGCCCCGCCCGCCTCCTCGCCGGTCGACCGCAGCAACATCGTCGCAGCCACTGCGGCGATCCCGCGTGCCGCCCGCCCGGCGCGCAATGCCGGCGCCGCCACCACCGAAATCAATACCGTGGTCGCCAAGGGTATGCAGGGTCAGGACCCCGTGGTCGCAAATTCGACCCGCCTCACCGCCGCCCAAGGCAACAACATCTGGATGCGGGTGGTGATGCTGGCGCCGAGCGCGAGCAGCGCGATGTCGACGACGGTGCTCGGCGACACCGAGATGACCCAGATGCGCAGCTATTTCGTCAAGCCGCTGTCCGCGATCGCCATGACCTTTTCGGAAGATCCGATGATGGGCATCAGCTGCGACAGCTTCACGGGATCGGCGACCGCGCAACTGCCGACGCGGACATTCGCGGTGCGCACAGCCGCGCTGCGCTAGACGCTTTGCGTCATTGCCGGGCTTGCCCCGGCAATCCATCCCCCTCTAACGCGTCTTTTGAAAGTGTGATGGATACGCGGCTCACTGTCCTCAAAAGACGCGCGTCGCGCTTTTGCCGCAACAGACGCGCTTCGCGCTTTAATCCGCTTCTGACGTCTTGAGACGCCTCACAGCATCCCCAGCGCCTGCATGTAGGTTTCCAGAATGGTTTCCTGCTCGGCCCGCTCGTTGGCGTCCTGCTTGCGCATCCGCACGATGGTGCGCAGCGCCTTGACGTCGTAGCCGTTGCCCTTGGCTTCGGCATAGACGTCGCGGATATCATCGGAGATCGTCTTCTTCTCTTCTTCCAGACGCTCGATGCGCTCGATGATGGCCTTGAGCTGGTCTTTGGCGAATTTTGTCGCGGGCTCGTCCTGGACGGCTGCGGCGGCGGAGGTGGCCATCGGGTACTCCTGAGTAGAACCGAAAGTGATGCTGAAAGATTAAGCGCCGCACACGTTACCGCGCGGCGCTTTTGCAGAATGACCCTCAAGATCGGGCGGCCTTGCGTCAAGGCAGCATCACGCTCATCCACAGCGCGCCCACAGGAGATCGGGCAAGTTGCTCCCTCGTCATCGCGGGGCTTGACGAGAACCTCGTGAGCAGGTCACGCGCGCGAGTGAAAACGACTCAGTGCCCTGGGTGAACCTTCTTCATCGCGGCCAGTTGCTCCGGCGTCGCTGCCCCCTGGAATTTCGCCTTCCATTCCTCGTAGGGCATGCCGTAGACCGCTTCGCGGCTCTCGTCCTTGCTGACGGCGATACCCTTGGCATCGGCGGCCTCCTTCATCCAGTTGGAGAGGCAGTTGCGGCAGAAGCCGGCCAGATTCATCAGATCGATGTTCTGGACGTCGGTTCGGCTTTGCAGGTGGCCGACCAGGCGGCGGAAAACCGCCGCTTCGAGTTCCGTTCTGGTTTTGTCGTCGATCGTCATGGCCTAGGTCCTGCGTCAGGGGATGAGCATATCGTTACCAAGTGGTTATCGTCACAGATTTTACCATATCTCGGCGCAAAAGCGGCCGTCGCACGTGGAGTCCCGGCTTCCCACAGGGCGGGAAAGGCAGTAGCAGCCGTTGACACTCCCCGCCGGAGCACGCGAAATCGTCAATGATTTGATATAACTTCGTTGCATGATCGGAAAAGATTCTCGCCGCTTGCCCCCTCTCCGTGCGCGCACGACCGTCGGCCTGATGCCGATGCTCGCGCTGGCGGCGGCTGGCCTGTGGAGCAGCCCGGCGTCGGCGGACTTTCGGCTCTGCAACAACACCTCCAGCCGGGTCGGTATCGCGCTCGGCTACAAGGACGCCGAGGGCTGGACCACCGAGGGCTGGTGGAACGTGTCATCACGCAGTTGCGAGACGCTGCTGCGCGGAACCCTCGTGGCCAGGTACTATTACATCTACGCACTCGACTATGACCGCGGCGGCGAATGGTCGGGACAGGCCTTCATGTGCTCTCGCGACAAGGAATTCACCATCAAGGGTACCGAGAACTGCCTGGCGCGCGGCTACGACCGCACCGGGTTTTTTGAGGTCGACACCGGCGAACAGCGAGCATGGACCGTGCAACTGACCGAAGCCAACGAGCAGCCCGCGCAGCGCGTGCCGGGCATTCCAGGAACGATGGGACCGGGCGGACCCGGCGGGGTTCCGGGCCTGTCCAATCCAAGCGGACCCGGTCTACCGCCAGCACCGGCGCCAAGACCATGAGACGGCTCCGTCGCATCAAGATCATCGCCACCCTCGGCCCGGTATCGTCGGACAGCGCGATGATCCGAAAACTGTTCGAGGCCGGCGCGGACGTGTTCCGCATCAACATGAGCCACACGCCGCACGACAAGATGCGCGAATTGGTCAACACCATCCGCAATGTCGAGTCGAGCTATGGCCGCCCGATCGGCATCCTGGTCGATCTGCAGGGGCCGAAGCTGCGGCTTGGCGCCTTCGCCGAAGGTTCGACCCAGCTCAAGAACGGCCAGAGTTTCGTGCTCGATTCCGACACGACGCCGGGCGACAACAAGCGCGTGCAATTGCCGCATCCGGAAATCCTCGCAGCCCTGCGGCCGGGACACGCCCTGCTGCTCGACGACGGCAAGGTGCGCCTGATCGCGGAAGAAACCTCGCCCGAGCGCGCGGTGACGCGGGTGGTGATCGGCGGCAAGATGTCCGACCGCAAGGGCGTGAGCCTGCCCGATACCGACCTGCCGGTGTCGGCGATGACGCCGAAGGACCGTGCCGATCTCGAAGCTGCCCTGGTGACCGGGGTCGACTGGATCGCGCTGTCGTTCGTGCAGCGCGCCGAGGACGTTCTCGAGGCCAAGCGGATGATCCGCGGCCGCGCTGCCGTGATGGCCAAGATCGAAAAGCCGCAGGCGATCGAGCGGCTCGGTGAGATCATCGAGGTCTCCGACGCCTTGATGGTGGCGCGCGGCGATCTCGGCGTCGAACTGCCGCTGGAGCGGGTGCCGAGCCTGCAGAAACAAATGACGCGGATGGCGCGCCGCGCCGGCAAGCCGGTGGTGGTCGCGACACAAATGCTGGAATCAATGATCCAGGCGCCGGTGCCGACGCGCGCGGAAGTTTCCGACGTCGCGACCGCCGTGTATGAGGGCGCCGACGCCATCATGCTGTCGGCGGAGTCGGCGGCCGGCAAATTTCCGGTCGAGGCGGTGTCCACGATGAACCGCATCGGCGAGGAAGTGGAGCGCGACCCGATCTATCGCTCGGTGCTGACCGCGCAGCGGCCGGAGCCGGAGAACACGGTCGGCGACGCCATTGCGGACGCCGCGCGGCAGATCGCCGAGACCCTGGAATTGTCGGCGATCATCTGCTGGACCTCGTCGGGCTCGACCGCGATCCGGGTGGCGCGCGAACGGCCGAAGCCGCCGGTGGTGGCGATCACGCCCAATCTCGCCACCGGGCGCAAACTATCCGTCGTCTGGGGCGTGCATTGCGTGGTCGCCGAAGATGCCCACGATCAGGACGACATGGTCGATCGCGCCGGGGCGATTGCGTTCCGCGATGGTTTTGCCAAGGCCGGCCAGCGCGTCATCATCGTGGCCGGCGTGCCGCTCGGCATCGCCGGCACTACCAACATGGTGCGCATCGCCAATGTCGCGCCGGAAGGCGACGCCACGCCCTGAATCGTGGTGCAGTAGGAAATCTTTACACCCGGTGGCTACATAAACGGCCAGCGCCACCGTCACGCGTGGGTGGAACGCTCGAACCCCGGTGAAAACGATGCCGCACATCATCAAGACCTGCCTCTGCCTCGCCGCGCTGCTGCTCGCAAGCGCCATGCCGACGATCGCCAGCGCGCAGGACAAGGCGCCAGTCCAGGTCACGAGCGGCGTGAGCTTCCAATATCTGGACCGTTGGGACGTCGAACGGCTGAACAAGATCCTGCAGGTCGATACCCCGAAATTCGCCGGGATCGCCGTCACCTATGCGCCGGCCCGAAACGCGGTCCGGCTGTACCGCATCACCTATGCCTCGGTGGCGCCCGAGCGCGACAACAAGCCCGTGACCGCCAGCGGCCTGCTGGCGGTGCCCGACACCGGGGACACCAGCTTTCCCCTGGTCTCCTACCAGCACGGTACCGTGTACGGAAAGCAGGAGGTGCCGTCTTTCGCCGATCAGTCGCCTGAAACCCAACTCATGATCGCACAGTTCGCGGGCCAGGGCTACCTGCTGATCGGCGCCGACTATTTCGGGCTCGGCGTCTCTACCGAGCCCGAGGGCTACATGGTGAAAGCGAGCCATCAGCAGGCCACCTACGATCTGCTGACCGCAAGCCGCGCGGTGTTGAGCCACCTGAAACTAACCAGCACCAAGCTCTTCCTCGCCGGCTGGTCGCAGGGCGGCTTCGTCACCATGGCCTTCCTGGAAAAGCTGGAAGCCGCAGGCGTCACCGTTCAGGCCGCGGCCACCGCCAGCGCACCGGTCGACATCTTCGTCGCCCTGAACGGCTTCCTGAGCTTCCCGCGCAAGAATGACGCGACATGGGTACCGACCCTGTTCATCCTGTCGTCGTTTGCGTTCGAGAACTACTACGGCGTTCCCGGCCTGGCACGATCGCTCATCGCCGATCAATACTACGAGACGTCGCGCAAGGCATACGAGCGCCTGCCTTTCAACGCCGCCGAGATTCCGACCGACGTGCGCAAGCTGGTTCGCCCGGAATATCTGGATGCGAAGTTCTTCGCAGCCTCGGCCTACGGCCGGCTCGTGGCGCAGACCCAGGCGTACCGCTGGATCGTCAGGTCACCCGTGCGAAACTATTTCGGTGAAGCCGATGAGGCTATTTCCATAGGGCTCGGCCAGCTTGCTATGACCTATCAGCGCGCGATCGGCAGCGGCAATCCGCAGGTCGAGGCGATCTCGACCGGCGCGACCAGCCATCGCGGGACCTTCGCCAAGGGCGTCCCGCAATGGAAGGCCTGGTTCGACCAACTCTGATTGATGACGTCGGGCTCAGGCCCCGACCAGCGCCTTTGCCGGCAGCACCGCCTGCACCACGAGGCCGCGGGCGCGGGCGTCCATCACGCCGACGGCGCGCAGCGCCAGCAAGGTGACGGTCTGCACCGCATCGCGCAGCTTTGCGGGATCATCGAGGTTCTCGGGCGCCAGCGGACCGACCAGCGATTCATGCAGCGCACCGAGCAGCGCGGTAGCGGCGAGCGCCGTGTCCTGCGCCGGCAGATGGCCGGCGCGTACCGCAGCGTCGATCCTCGTCGCAATCTCGCCGGATATCTCTCGGCGGCTGGCCAGCCGCGACGCCGAGACGTCGACATCGACAGGTTCGGCCAGAATTCCCCAGGCGAGCTTGCGCTGCGACAGCACATGCACCGCGACGGTGGTGACGGCGGCGGCGAGCGCCGAGGACGGTCCGGGCGCCGCATCCGCCGCGCGGCGGATCGCCGCCAGTTCGTCGCGCGAAACCTCGGCGATCAGTTCGGAAATCAGCTCTGCTTTGGAAGGAAAGTAGCGATAAACAGTGCCCGCCGCGACATTCGCCCGAACCGCGACCGGGGCGATCTGAACCGCCGCCATGCCGCCCTCGGACGCAGCGTCCCGCGCCGCCGCCAGGATGGCGCTGCGCCGCGCCGCCAGCCGCTTCACGACTTGATGGGTTCGCCGATAGACCATGGCGCGCTTCCGTCCCCGGCGCGCCCCTGGGCCCCGCGGACCCTGCCAGAACGCGCACGCCTTCAACTCTTGAGCAACGAGCCAGCTCGCCGCTTGAAGAAGTGAACAACTATTCAGGGCTGATGACAAGCCGGTTTTGCGGCGTTCCCTACCCGGGCTTTCAAAACATTAACAGCGCCTCAACGCAGCCCGGCTAGCACCACCTATGCCGTCGCCGCGGCCAATTTCGGCGCCGGCTCATGCCGCCACCACGACCCGGCGCGGCGCAGGATCAGCGTGGAGACCGCGAGCGTGGCGCAAAAGCCGGTCGGAATGCCCGACAACAGATAGCAGACGATGAGAGCGGCAACGGCGCCCAGCACCGGAAGCTCCCAGGCGCGAAAGCCGCTCCGCAATCCGGTGCGGACCAGGAAGGCGACCGGAATCGCCAGCACCATCATGTCGTACATGAAGAGGTAGGGCGTGGTCAGCAGCGCCCCGGCGGCGAGCGCGGCCGCCTTCAGCGTGTAGGGCACGCGGCTGCGCCAGATCAGCGCCATCACCACAGCGACGGAAGCGGTGAGAACCCAGTGGAACGCCCAGCCGAGCGGCTCGGTGCCGCCGAAGTAGCGCACCAGCGCGAACATGCTCTGCATCTTCCACCACGGCGCCTTGCCTTCGGTCAAAAATGCCTGCGAGAATTTCGGCATCCATTGAAAGAACGCCAGCCAGCTCTCGATGCCGAAGGCGAGCCAGGAAGCGGTGGCGAGCACGACCGCCGTGACCGCGGCGCTGATGAACACGCGCCAATGCCCGGCTGCGATCAGCGCGATCGGAAACAGCAGCCCGTATTGCGGCTTGTAGGTCAACAGCCCGAGGCAGATTCCCGCCAGCACCGGCCGTAACGGGATCAGATAGAGCGCGCCGCCGATCAGCGCGGCGGTGAGGAATCCGTTCTGCCCGACCAGTGCATTGATGAAAACCATCGGAACGGCGAACGCGAGCAGAAAGCCAAAGGGATGACCGACGATCGCGCGCATCGCGACGAGAAAAGGCACGAAGCTGACGACGACCCAGCCGATGAACGCGAGCTTGTAGGGGAGCTGCGCCAGCAAGGATGCAACGAACAGGAACGGCGGCGGATAGTGCCAGGCGAAGTAGCCGACAAAATCCTGACCGAGTTTTGCGACCTCGACCTGCTTCTGGATGTCCCAGTCATAAGCCTGCGCCGGCAGGCCATCGAGCACCAGCCGGCCGGCCGCCCAGACATTGATGAAATCGGTCGGGATGCCGAGGCCGTCCCGATCGTAGACCCACCATTGCGAGAAATAGGCGATCCCGCAAAGGGTCAGGTTTGCAACCGCCAGCACCAGGCAAATCCTGACCAGCCACGGCGGAATCGAGGCCGGCTCGCCTGCGGCCTTGACGGTGGAAATGGATGCAGTCATGCGCGGTCCTTGCCTGGGCGCCGGCTTTCAGGCGCACACCTCCAAGCAATAGACCGGGTCGAATTGAGGAAATCTTAAGTTTTGACGTAACGCCGGGGGTTTTGTGGTCGTCCTTGCGGATCCCGTCGCCCACCAAACCCAGTATCGAGCGGTCGATCAAAGGTACCCCGCGGTCAGAATATTGGCGCGCTTTTACCGACGCCAACCCAAATCACAGTGCTCGGACGCAAAGGGAACAGCGGTTTCGGCCGCTATCTACAGCCGCTTTGCCGCCAGCGCATTGGCCAGCAGCGACTGCACACCGGTCCGATGGAACGGCACGATAAAGAACAGATAGATTTTGCCCGCGAGGTTATGCACCGAGCAGATCGTCGAGACGACAACGCTCTCCGCGTTACCATCCGTCAGCCGAAGCACCGAGAGCCTGAAGTCGAGGTGCTTATTGTCACGGCCCGCGACGATTTCATTATCGCCAATGAAGAAGATCGGCCACGGACCGATCTTGTCGCCAACGCTATAGCTCGTGCGCGCCGCAGGTTTGAGAATTTCGGCGACGGTCGGGACTTCCAGTCCGAAGCACTTCGCAACGGCATTGCGGGTGATCAACACCGTCTTCATCCAGCGCGGCGTATGGCCGAACAGCGCAAAGAAAATCTCAACCATCGTCAGCCCGCGACGCGCCAACGGAACGCGGTATGAATCGCGAAAATAGGCGGACCGAATCAGATCCCGACCCAACGCACTGCTGGACGGTACGTCGCATTCGGTCACGCGCATGCCGGTCCCCTGTCAAGCGGGCGGTCCACAACAGAACGGGCGCACGATGCGCCCGTCCCCTTCATTCATCTGGCAACGTTGCCGCTTACGCCTGCGGTTGCGGCTCGAGGCCCGGATCCGGATCGGGACGCGGGCGTGACTTGCCGGCCGGCGGCACGGCCGAGGCCCGCGGCGTGGTCGGCTCCAGCACCGACTCGCGGTTCGGCTTCTTGCCCTTCAGCAGATCCTGAATCTCGTCGCCGCTCAGCGTCTCGAATTCAAGCAAGCCCTTGGCAAGGGTTTCGAGGTCTTCGCGCTTCTCGGTGAGGATTCGCTTGGCTTCGTTGTAGCCGTCTTCGACAAAACGCCGGATTTCAGTATCGATCTTCTGAACCGTGGCTTCCGATGCGTTCTGGGTGCGCGATACCGACATGCCGAGGAACACCTCGTCCTGGTTCTCGCCGTAGGACACCGTGCCGAGGGCTTCGGACAGACCCCAGCGCGTCACCATCATGCGCGCCAATCGCGTGGCCTGCTCGATGTCGGAAGAGGCGCCGGAGGTCACCTTCTCCTTGCCGAAGATCAGTTCTTCGGCGACGCGGCCACCCATCATGATCGCCAGCCGCGACGTCATCTGCTCGAGCGACATCGACAGCTTGTCACGCTCGGGCAGCTGCATCACCATGCCGAGCGCACGTCCGCGCGGAATGATCGTGGCCTTGTGGATCGGGTCGGTGGCGACGACGTTGAGGCCTACGATGGCGTGACCACCCTCGTGATAGGCCGTCAGCAGCTTCTCTTCCTCAGTCATGACGAGCGACTTGCGCTCGGCGCCCATCATCACCTTGTCCTTGGCTTCCTCGAACTCGGCCTGGGTCACCATCCGCTTGTTGCGGCGGGCGGCGGTCAAAGCGGCCTCGTTGACGAGGTTCATCAGGTCGGCGCCGGAAAAGCCCGGGGTGCCGCGCGCGATGGTCTTGAGGTTGATATCCGGCGCCAGCGGCACCTTGCGAACGTGGACCTTCAGGATCTGCTCACGACCGACCACGTCCGGGTTCGGCACCACGACCTGACGGTCGAAGCGGCCGGGACGCAGCAGCGCGGGATCGAGCACGTCGGGACGGTTGGTCGCCGCGATCAGGATCACGCCTTCATTGGCTTCAAAACCGTCCATCTCGACCAGCAACTGGTTCAGCGTCTGCTCGCGCTCGTCATTGCCGCCGCCCAAACCGGCACCGCGATGACGGCCGACCGCGTCGATTTCGTCGATGAAGATGATGCAGGGCGCGTTCTTCTTGGCCTGCTCGAACATGTCGCGGACGCGGGAAGCGCCGACGCCGACGAACATTTCGACGAAGTCCGAACCCGAAATGGTGAAGAACGGCACGTTGGCCTCACCCGCGACCGCACGCGCGATCAGGGTCTTGCCGGTACCGGGAGGGCCGACCAGCAGCACGCCGCGCGGAATCCGTCCGCCCAAGCGCTGGAACTTGCCGGGGTCGCGCAGGAATTCGACGATCTCCTGCAAATCCTGCTTGGCCTCGTCGACACCCGCGACGTCCTCGAAGGTGACGCGGCCATGGGCCTCCGTCAGCATCTTGGCGCGCGACTTGCCAAAGCCCATCGCCTTGCCGGCGCCGCCCTGCATCTGGCGCGACAGGAAGATCCACACACCGATCAGCGCGATGAAGGGCAGCCATGACACCAGCAGCGAGACGAACCACGGCACGTTGTCGCCGGGCGGCTTCGCGGTGATCGAGACCTTGCCGTCATACAGGCGCTTCACCAGCGTCGGATCGTTCGGCGCGTAAGTCTGGAAGGTGGAGCCGTTGGTGAAGGTGCCGTGGATTTCCGGCCCCTGGATCACGACGTCGCGAACGCGGTTCTGATCGACGTCGCTCAGCAGCTGCGAAAACGAGATATCCTGCGAGGATGTACGCTGACCCGGATTCTGGAAAAGCGTGAACAGTGCCAACAGCAGCAAAACAATGATGACCCAGAGGGCGAAGTTGCGCAGATTGGCGTTCATCGATCTTCCTTCGTGGTCGCGCGGATCGCGGCCCTATGTCCTTGGCTGTAACCCTTGGGTATTCTTTGGGTAGTGAGACGAGAATCCCCGGTCCCCTGCCACCCAATCTAGGTGGCGCCCGGGTCAATGCCAAGGGAACCACAAGGGACTATTTAACGCATCTCGAGGCGATTCCCCGTCAAAATATCGCACGAGAACTGAGGTTTTTCCGGGGTGGTTAAGGCTCTCGGTGGCGATATCTGCCGATATTGCGGTATATGGACGCCTCTCACACGTGTTTGCCCCGCCGCGGCGGCGCCGGGTCGACATGAATTCGGCCCCTCGCCAGGCTGATCGTCGCCCCGGCCAGCGTCTGCTTCAGCCTCGCTTGTCTCTCGCCACTGGCAATCGCCCGGTCCAGTGCCGCCAGCAGCGCTTCGACCTTGCCGAGTTCCGCAGGCCCCTCATGGCCGGCCCGATCGATGGCGCGTTTAAGCAACCGCAGCCGGATTTCCTCAGGCAGACCCGCAAATGCGGTAACGTCGAAGCCGAAGCGCGAGACATCATCGTGGTCGCGCAAGGCGAGATAGCGCTCGGCGCCGTCGGCCAGCACTTCGATCGCCGCATTCGCCCGCGCCAGCCGGGTCGCCAGCCGCGCCAGGTTCCGGCTGTCGCCGCCCTCCTCGGCCAACGCTGGCATCAACGCGCGCAGCCGCGGCCGCGTAAAACGCGTGTCGCGATTGGTGGGATCGTCGGCGAACGCGATCTTTGCTTTGGCCAGGGTCGCCACGAGTTGCGATTTCGGGACGTCCAGCAACGGCCGCGCCAGCCACACGCCCTCGCGCTCGGTCTCCCGCGCCATCGCCCCGAGGCCGGCGATGCCGCTGCCGCGCAGCATCCGCATCAACAGCGTCTCGGCCTGGTCGTCGCGGGTATGCGCGGTCAGGACATGCGTCGCGCCGCTCGCCCGCGCGGCTTTCGCCAGCAGGCGGTAACGCGCGGCACGTGCCGCGGCCGGCAATCCCGTACTCGGCTTGGCGCCCGTCCAACGCAGCGTGCGGTGCGGAACGTCGAGCGCCTGTGCGACACGCTTGACCTCGCGCGCCTCGCGCGCGGCCTCAGGGCGCAAGCCGTGGTCGACGGTGACAGCCAGCAATTGTGGGCCGCGCGAAAACGCGCGGCGCCAGCGGGCAGCCAGCCACATCAGGGCGAGGGAATCGGGCCCGCCAGAGACCGCCAGCACCAATGCGGGCGCAGTCTTCCACTGAGCGAACAATTCCTTCGCTTGCTGGACCGGGATCGGAGACTGGTCAGGATCGGGCATGGCTCGGCTGATGTTGCGAGGGCGCCTATTTTTGGAACGATCTGGCAATGACTGCAAGTTGCCCGCTCCAGCCACCGCCCTATCACGCCGGTAGCATTGGCGCTGCAACACAGCCGTCCAGGCTGTTTAGGAACGAAGCACCGGGCGGACCGTTCGAGACTTATCATCTCAACCTCGAGGCCGTCTCATGTATCACCACGTCAAGAAACTAATGTTCACCGTTCGCGTCGATGAACCCGATCCACGCTTTGGCAACATGCTCCTCGAGCAGTTCGGCGGCGCCAATGGCGAGCTCGCTGCCGCCATGCAGTACTCCATCCAGGGGCTCAACTGCGAAGATCCGGACCGCAAGGATCTCCTGATGGACATCGGCACCGAGGAACTGAGCCATCTTGAAATCGTCGGCACGCTGGCGCGTATGCATCTCAAGCCGATGAAATTCGACCGGGAGGCCGCCGAGGCCGATCCATTGATCGCGATTGCGGGCGGCGGCGGCGTAAACCTCTTCAATTCACAAGGCAGTGCCTGGACGGCGGATTATCTGAAAATTACCGGCGAGCTCGATGTCGACCTGCGTAGCAATATCGCGGCGGAGGCGCGGGCCAAGATCGTCTACGAGCGGCTTATCAATTTCTGCGATGACGCCGGCACCAAGGACGCGCTGCAGTTCCTGATGACCCGGGAAATCACCCACATGAAGGCTTTTGCGCTGGCGCTCGAAAGCATGAGCAAGCCCGCCTTCAGCATTGGCCGCATCGCGCCCACGCCGGGTCTGGTCGATCAATACTTCAATGACTCCACCGGCGCAGGCGAACATGGCGAGATCGACACCCGCGGTCCCTGGAATGAGGGCAACGGCTGGGTATTCACGGAATCGCCAGCCCTGCAGGCTGAACCGGGCGCCGCAAGCGGCATCGTCACGGAAAGTTCAGCCCCGGTCGATGACGCAGGACTGAACGATCTGCTTGTCGATGAGCTCCGCGACATCCTGCATGCCGAGCGGCAATTGACCAAGGCGCTGCCGAAAATGGCGGAGGCGGCACGTTTCGATCAGCTGCGTGAGCTATTCGAACAACATCTGATCGAGACCGAAAACCAGGTCGAGCGGATCAATGAGTGCTTCGATCTCCTCGGCAAGACGGCGCGCGCGAAGCCCTGCAAAGGCATGATGGGGCTGGTCGAGGAAGGCCAGGAGATCATGGCCGAGGGCGAGAAAAAGGAAGACGCGGCAGCCGATCTTGCGCTGATCGGTGCGGCGCAACGCGTCGAACACTATGAGATCTCAGCCTACACCACGGCCAAGAACCTTGCCCAGCAACTGCGCCATAGCGCGATCGTCTCCCTGTTGTCGAAGTCGCTGGCCGAGGAAGAAAATTCGGATCAGCTTCTCAATCAGGTCGCGCGTTCATTGATGTCGGTGGCAAGGATGCCGGCCGCGATCGAGCAGGCCGAATAGACCGGTCGACGCTCCTGCGGTCTACCCATTGATCGCAGGAGCCGGTCGCCGAGCGGTCCGATCAGCACTTCACACGCTTCTGCTCACGATCGACTGCAGCTTTGACGCCAGCCGATGCACGCGGATATTTCCGCGTCACCTCGCCGAGCGCGGCGCAGGCGGCTTCCTTTTCTTTCAGCGCCGCCAGCGACTGGCCGAGCCGCAGCAGGGCGTCGGGCGCCTTGCCGGATTTGTCGTATTTGGTGGTCACGCCGAGAAACGCCTCCGCGGCGTCGCGATATTGCTGGCGCTGAAAATAGCTTTCGCCGAGCCAGTATTGCGAATCCGAAACCAGCGGATCGCTTGGGTATTTCTGCGCAAAATTCTTCATGGTCTCTTCGGCCAGCGCATAGTCCTTGCGCTGCATGTAGCCAATGCCGAGATCGAATTCGTCCTTCGACGTGGCGGACGGCGGCAGCGTGGTCAGCGCGGCGCTGGCGCCGGGCCCTGGGCCGCGCGGCGGCGCAGCGGCAACAGGCGGCGGCAAGGCCCCACCGCCATCGCGCGGACCACCGAGATTGAGCGGCTCGCCCGGATTGCGACCGCCCGGCGCGCCGACTGCCGCTTCGGCCGGCATCGGCATCTGACCACCCCCGAGTGCCCGCGGCGCCCCCGGGGCATTCGGGTTCTGGTTGGGGTCGAAGGCATCGCCGCGACGGCGACCACCGATCGGCGGCGCTGCCGGATCCTGTACGATCGGCGCGGGGGCGGCGGCCTGCGGCTGCTGGTCGTAGCCGGGTTGGGCTTGCGGATAGCCCTGCTGGCGGGGCGCCTGCTGCGGATAGGCTTGTTGCGGATAGCCCTGTTGCCCCTGCGGCGGGCCAGGCTGAACTTGAGGCGGCGCCGCAGCCACGCTGGGCTGTGCGGGCTGGCCGCCCGGTGCAGGCGGCGCGGCGCCGAGCTGGCGAAGCCGCTCTTCGAGCTGCCGGTTGCGGAATTGCAGTTCCTCGTTCTGGCCGGTCAGCTGCCGGAGCTGGCTTTCCAGCCGCTGGATCCGCATCTCCATATCGGCGTCGTCGGACTGCCCCTGGCCCTGCGGATAGCCTTGCTGCCCCTGCGGGTAACCTTGCTGTTGCTGCGAACGCTCCCACGGGAACGTGATCTGTGCGGATGCAGTCTGCGTGGACAACACCAGCATCGCGGCAATCACCGCGGCGCCGGCAGCATTGAGGAATCTGGATGACATCTTGCCCTGACGACGAAACCACGTGTCAAATGAAAGCAGAATACCTTGAGAGAGCCAGTACGCCAGAATTGTGACTGGCAGTTCCGACTCGGCTCGCGGCTCTCCGGTATGGTTTAGTATCCACGACAAGACAAGCCGTCCGGCGCCGCCGGCCGTTCACAAATCGGGGGAGCTCCGTTCATGTACGTGACTGTGAACGGGGTGCGGCTGTTCTTCGATGTCGAGGGCTCGAAGTTCGTTCCCGACGGCCCGGCGATGCGGGAAAAGCCCGTGCTGCTGATGCTGCATGGCGGCCCCGGCGCCGACCATTCGATCTACCGACCCGCCTACTCGGCCTTGGCCGACATCGCCCAGATCGTCTATCTCGACCACCGCGGCAACGGTCGCAGCGAGGACGGCCCGCGCGAGCGCTGGAATCTCGCCCAGTGGGGCGACGACGTGCACGCATTTTGCGACGTGCTCGGCATCGTCGATCCGATCGTGCTCGGCGCATCCTTTGGCGGCATGGTGGCGCTGGCCTACGCCACCCGTCATCCGGCCCACCCCGGCAAGCTCGCACTGATCAGCACCGAAGCCGCCGGCGGTTCGTACCGGGAGCGCCGCGTGGCGCTGTTCGAGCGTCTCGGCGGCCCGGAAGTCGGCGCCCTGGCACGCCGGCGGTTTTTGGAGCCCGAGGCTGCGCTGGACCAGGAGGCGCGTGAGGCCTGGAGGCGGCTTGCGATACCGGTCTACACGCGCACCCCTCGTGACCCGGACATGGCGCGCCGCGCGATCAGCCGTCCGGACGTGGCGCTCCACTGGTTCGCCAAACCGGGCGGCGAAAGCGACAGGTTCGACATGTTTCCAGAGCTTGACCGGATCCGGTGTCCGACCCTGGTGATCGGCGGTGAGGACGATCCGATGCATCCGATCGAAAGCCAGGCCGATCTCGCGGCCGCCTTGCCGCGCCACCTCGTGCAGTTCGAACGGTTCGCCAATTGCGGGCACGGCGTGGTGCCCGACGCCCCAGAACGGGCGATGGCGCTGCTCCGGGAATTCATCCTGAGGCAATAGGTTAACGTCTTGCCGCGTTTCGTTAACGAACGCCGGCATCCGTTTGGTTCAAATGGTTAAAACGCAGTTAAACCGGCATCTGAGGATGCCGGTTTTTGAAACTGCGAGAGTCTTGATTTGTCAGGCGCCGGCGTTAAGCACCGTGACGGCACGGCGGTTCTGCGACCAACAGGAGATGTCGTTGCAGACCGCGACCGGACGCTCCTTGCCGTAGGAGATCGTCCGCATGCGATTCGGATCGACGCCGCGCGAAGCAAGATAGCTACGCACCGACTGGGCGCGGCGGGCGCCGAGCGCGATGTTATATTCGCGGGTGCCGCGCTCGTCGGCATGGCCTTCGATCGTGAAGGAGTAGCGGTTGTAGGTCTGCAGCCACTGCGCCTGCTTTTCGAGGGTCGCGATCGCCTGCGGGCTCAGTTCGGTCTGGTCGCTTTCGAAGAACACGCGGTCGCCGACATTGACCACGAAATCCTGCTGGCTCCCCGGGGTAGCAGCGCTCGCCATCGCCCCATCGGCGCCGACGTTGTTCTTGGCGCAGGCGCCCATCGACAGCGCCACCGCGACCACCGCCGCCAGCTTCCATCCCTGGAGGATACGCATCTGATATTTCATTCCGGAGCCTCCACGCTCACGTATTTCGACTGTCATCCGGTCTACAGGTCGATGGTTAAGCGAACGTTCCGTCAACCTTGATGGAACCTTGCCGGACCCGGTCAAATGCTGACGAACCGTGAAAAGCGACCGCGATAGTTAATGGGTTGTAAATGTGGCGCCACGGTGAACGCAAGCGCAGCATGGTCCAATCACCGGATTTGCTGCTTTATAGTCGGCATCTGAGCGAAATCGCCCCTACCGCAATCAAACAAGCCTTGCCAAGCCTTGATCAGGGGGGGGGCCGCGGCGGAAGCCCGCGCGAGACTGAGATTGATTCTGCCCGCCGGTTGCCGCCCGGTTCAGGAACCGGGGGCGATTAAGGCAGGCGCTAACGAGTTGACCACCGCATTGGACGGCGAAGGAAGATGACCGTCGCGGTCGAAAAGGGCCCTTCTTTCGAACGCGCTCGAACGCAGGAACGGATAGCGGGCCAGAACCCTGTCGCGCACCGCCGGCAAATGCGCAGCCATCAACCCGACCGGCTTGACGAGGCCTGGATACAACCGGGGCTCGCACCAGGTTTCATGCAGAAACACCCGACGGTAGAACGCCTGATGCTCGGGGCGCACGATCGCCAGGCCATAATCGGCATTGAAATGGACGCCGGCCATGGAACCCAGCCTGACCGTGACATAGGGAAGCTCGGGAAAATTACGCGCTTTCTCGGGATCGGCAACGAAGCGCGTCGAATCGATAAAGATCTTGCCCTTGTCGAGTTCGGGGTGGAGCACGTCGCCGAACAGTTCAACCGACGGCGACATCCGCCATTCGGACGTCAGCACACTGATCCGAATTGAGCTGTAGAGCTCACCGTTGAAATAGACGCCAAAAGTCCAAGCGTTGGGCGCCTCTTCAAACTGATCGATCACGCGCCCGTCCGCCGAAGGCTGGATAGCGCCTTCGCGCAAATAGGCCCGATAACGCAGTCGGTAGATCTCGTCCTTCTCTTCGGGAGTCCGCGCGAGTCTATAATCGACCAAATCCAGCGGATCGGGACTACGTCCCAAGGCCATGGGGCGAGCTTCGGCCGGGGACCTCATACTGCACTCCTAACGCTACAAGCAACTTCAACGAGCGAGTATTGAATTAACATCTCGTTAACGAGATTGCAAAGCAATCAATAGTTTATGGTTACCCCGTAGGACCCCGGATAGCGTGTATCTTCCCGTAATACGGGAATCAGGCGATGGAGCGCGAGGCCACCGCAACCAGATGGCCGTCCGCCGGACGGCGCCCGTGCGAGGCATTGAGCAATTGCCGAACCCGCACTGCAGGCACCGGCGGGCTGAACAGATAGCCTTGCGCCTCGGTCACCGCGCCGTCGGCGCTGATAAGTTCGAGCTGCTCGTTGGTTTCGATGCCCTCCACCGCGACCGACATTCCGAGATCGGCCGACAGCCGCGCCACGCCGCGCAGCAGGGTCAGCGGACGGTCGCTGTCGATGCCTTCCAGGAACGAGCGGTCGATCTTGACCTTCTGCAAAGGGAAATTGTGCAGGTAGCTGAGGCTCGAATAGCCGGTGCCGAAGTCGTCGAGCGATATCCGCACGCCGAGCGCATGCAGTTGCGACAGCACATCATGCGTCAACTGCGTGTTGCGCAGCAGCGAGGATTCGGTGATCTCGATTTCGAGACGATGCGCCGGCAGGCCGGAGACCTCGAGCGCATAGCGGACTTCGCTCAGCACGTCGCGCTGATGGAACTGCTGCGGCGAGAAGTTGACCGCGACGCTGACCCCTTCCGGCCATTTCATGCATTCCATGCAGGCCTTGCGCAGGATCCAGCGGCCGAGATCGACGATCAGGCCCATGTCCTCGGCGATCGGAATGATATCGGTCGGCGAAACCGTGCCACGGACCGGATGATTCCAGCGCAACAGCGCCTCGCAGGTCGATATCCGTCCCGATTTGAGATTGACGAGCGGCTGGAAGAACAGTTCGAACTCCTCGTTGGCCAATGCCTTGCGCAGGTCGAGTTCGAGGATGCGGCGGGCCTCGACGACCTGCGCCATTTCCTCGCGGAAGAAGCAGAAGGTGCCGCGGCCATCGGCCTTCGCGCGGTACAACGCCATGTCCGCGTTCTTCAACAGCGTATCGGCGCTGACGCCGGGCGCGGTCATGGCAATGCCGACGCTGGCGCCGATCTCGACCAGATGATTGTCGATCTTGTAGCGCTCGCTCAGGCGATCGACGATGCGCCGGGCAAGGCCCGCGGCGTCGTCGGGGGAATGGATGTTCTGCTGAAACACCACGAACTCGTCGCCGCCGAACCGCGCCACGAAGTCTTCGGGCCGCAGCATCTCGCGCAGCCGTTCGGACACGGCGCAGAGCAACTGGTCGCCGCAGGGATGACCAAGCGTGTCATTGACCTGCTTGAACTGGTCGAGGTCGACGAACAGCAGCGCCGACAATTGTTCGGCGCCCTGCTGGGCCGCCAGCAGATTTCCGATCTCGTCGCGGAAATTGACCCGATTCGGTAGCGCCGTCAGTTCGTCGTAACGCGCCAGATGACTGATGCGGGCTTCGGCATTACGGCGCTCGGTGATGTCTTCCAGCAACACGACCGCGCCGCCGCCGGCCATCGGCTGGAAGGTCCATGACAGCGAGCGATTCCTTGCGAAGTCAGGATCAGCGGTGACGATACCCCTCGCATGCGAATTCTGTATTTCAGCGAGGATGATCTGGCCGCTCGCTGCCGAGATCGATCCAGCCCCGACACAGGCTGCGATGACGTCGGAAGCACTTGCGCCACTTCGCACGAGTCCGTCCGACAGCTCCATCATCCTGCTGAAGCGATAGTTCATCACCGCAAGGCGGCCGTCCGCGCCGAACATGCAAAGGCCATGCGGCATGTTGTTCAGCGCGGTATCGAATTGATCGGCCAGCGCGGCCTCGCGCTCGCGCGCGACGTGCGCGCGCACGAAAATCCGCTGCAAGTCGGTCGAAATCTGCTTCAACGCCAGGAAAAACACCGCGCTGACGACCGCCATACCGATGTAATAGGGCGTGCCGCGAAGCGCCAGCGCGATCGCCGCAGGGCCGCAGGCGAGTGCGATCTGGACGTGGAAGATCCATGGCCTTCCATAGGTCCGGCCCGCTCCTCCGGCCACGTATCCGGTGGTCACCGTCAGGCAAATCATGTGGGCCACGGCGTCATCGCTGCCGAGCAAGGCCACCGCGCACCAAGACCCCAGCGCAACGGCATAGATCATCGCCCCGATTTGATAGCGCACCTCCCAGTACGCGGCTTCACCGGCGCTCAGAGCGGCTCTGCGGCTGTTGTAGCGATGCATGTCGAGGGCGCGGACGGTGCCGGACAGCACGAGAAAAGCGACACATGGCCAGAGCAGGTCTTGTCCGGTTTTCACGGCAGTCATGGCCGCTGCAAAGGCAACCATCACCGCGCCCGCGAACAGCGGCGCGGGATTCTGAAAAAGCGAATCAATCAGTGCCGAATAGGTTGACGGCGAGACCTTCTGATCCGGCTCTTCGGTTTGACTTGCAAGCTGCATGTGAGGGACGCGCATCCTGTTCGGGTACGTAGTTCTACCCGCTGCAGATGAAGTCTTTCTGAGGGAACATCGTTACCGAGACGTTGCTTTTGCTCGGGTTGCAAAAAATTTGCCCGAAAAATCATCAGGCTAAGCACGGTTTTCCGATTAACGACAACGCTCCGCGCGGTTGTGTTCCGTTACGACAGCAACGGTGACCAAGCCGGATCAGACGCAAAACCGGGCGTTGGCACGCGTAATTCGTTTCGACCTGAGATGTCGACCGTATATAGCGACGGCCCGCCGTTGCCGCCTGGCTCGCGGAAGAACATCACGACCCGGCCATTCGGCGCAAACGTCGGCCCTTCATTATGGTAGCCGGAGGTCAGGATCCGCTCGCCCGAGCCGTCGGTCTTCATAATGCCGATCGCGAACTGTCCGCCGCCCTGCTTGGTGAAGGCGATGTAGTCGCCGCGCGGCGACCAGACCGGCGTCGAATAGCTGCCCTCGCCGAACGAGATTCGCTGCGCGCCGCCGCCGGTGGCCGCCATCACGTAGATCTGCGGCTTGCCGCCACGATCGGATTCGAAGCAGATCCGGCTGCCGTCGGGCGAATAGGACGGCGAGGTATCGATCGCCGGCGTATCGGTCAGCCGCGTCGTCGATTTCGAACGCAAATCCATCACGAACAAATTGGAATTGCCGCCCTGCTGCAGGCTCATGATGATGCGCTGGCCGTCCGGCGAAAACCGCGGCGAGAACGACATGCCGGGGAAGTTGCCGACGATCTCGCGCTGGCCGGTGTCGGTGTTGAGCAGGTAGACGCGCGGATCGCCCTGCCCGAACTCCATATAGGTGATCTCCTGGGTCGACGGCGAGAAGCGCGGCGTCAGCACCAGATCGGCGCCCTTGGTCAGATAGCGGACATTGGCGCCGTCCTGATCCATCATCGCCAGCCGCTTGACGCGGCGCTCCTTCGACCCGGTTTCGTCGACGAACACCACGCGGCTGTCGAAATAACCCTTTTCGCTGGTCACCCGTTCATAGATCTGGTCGGAGATGATGTGGGCGATGCGCCGCCAGTACTCCGCCTGGGTGTCGTATTGCTGGCCGGCGAGCTGTTGCTGGGTGTTGATATCCCAGAGACGGAATTCCGCCTTCACACGCCCGTTGGCCTGGCGCGTCATGCGTCCGATCACCAGCGCCTGCGCGCCGATCTGCTTCCAGCTCTGAAACGTCGGCGGCGCGTCGGGATTGGTAATGCGCTCGATGAAGGCGGCCGGATCGATCGGCGCGAAGAACCCGCTTCGCTTGAGGTTGTTGGTGATCACCTGCGCCACACCGGCACCGACCTCGGCATCCTGCGGCGTGCCCGCCACGAAGTTCGGTATCGCGATCGGTGTTGGCGCGAATTGGCCCTCTTGAATTGGCACCCGGATCGGCGCCTGCGCGAAAGCTTGCGAAGCGCCTGAAAACGCACCGAGCGCAGCCATCCCGGAAACGACCTGCCTGCGGCTTGGGCGGAACGGCATGGCGGGCAATCCATCTTTGTCAATCATGGCTTCAATCTTGCTCTTCTGTGATCGCCAACTCTTGTGTGATCCGCAACGGATGTGATCGCCGATCGGCGACCTCCTTCAGGCCTTCTCCTGAAAAACCGGCGCGAAATATTTCCATTCCTCGTATAGGTTCGCCGGCAGCTTGTATGGCTGGCATTCAAGGATCGCGCGCAACGCGCTCTCCTGATAAACGCGAAGATAGGGTGTCGCCGGAACGCCTTCCGGAACCGGTGTCCCCTCAAGCATGCCGTCACGCTTCAGACGAATGGCAAACGCGACCTGGGGCTTCTGCGATTCGAGCGCGCCATACGGCTTCTTCCAGCAGCGTTCGACCTGGCGCTGGAACATCGCGCCCCATGTCGCGGAATTGTCCGCCGCCGCGCCCCTGGATGTGCCGAGCGCGGCGTTGGAGTTCAGCGTGTCGTTGGTGACCGCCTGACGCGACGGGTCGCGCTTGTCGAGCAGAGCCGCGATCTGGTTCTGGTCGAAGTGCCGTTCCACGATCCGCTTCTGCGGCTCGGGCGGCTTGGCCGCCTGCACAGGCTTCGGCGGCGGCTTCTTCTCTTCCTTCTTGATCGCTTCCGCAATCGGATCGGGCTTCAGCGGCTCCGGCTTCTTCTCCACCGGCTTCGGCTCTTCCTTCTTCGGCTCTTCCTTTTTCTCGACGACCTTCGGCGGGTCGGGCTTCTTCTCGACCGGCTTCTCCTCGACCTTGGGCTGAGGCGGCGGTGCGGCTTCGGTGACGACCGGCGGCTTTTCGGTGACCTTGCCGACCGCGTCATCGACCGGCTTGGCTTCCGCGACTTTCTCGGCCAGCGGCTTCGGATTTTCCTTCTTGCCGGTCTTGGTGCCGGCCATGACCCTGGCCAGTTCGTTGGGCGAAATCACATCCACCGCCACCGAATCTTCCGGCATCATTTCGAGCGCCTTGGTCGAGAACGACAGCATCACCCACCCCACCACGACGACGTGCAGGGCAACCGATGCCAGAACCGTTTTATCGACCTTGACCTTCACTTGAGCTTTCCCGCTCCGCTGTCAGCCGTCGCGCGCCGCTGCATGCTCAGGAGCCCTGCTCCGGCACAATCACGATATTCGCCTTGAACCCAGCCGCTCTAATATACCCCAATATTCTCATCATATCCGTGTAGCAGACGTCCTTGTCACCCCTCAGGTATACCACGCTGTCGGCATCCGACCGGCCTTCCCGGATCGCCTTGATCCTGGGCTGGAGGTCGTTGGCTGAAATCAGGGTATCCGCAAGATAGAGCTCGACATTGGAATTGCAGGCGCCGCCCGTGCGCTTGACCGACAGCGTCAGCGGCGGGCTGTTGGCCTGGATCTGCTTGCTGCCCGACGCGACCGGCAGGTCGATATCGATGCTCGACGTCATCAAGGGCGCCGCCACCATGAAGATGATCAGCAGCACCAGCATCACGTCGACCATCGGCGTGACGTTGATCTCCGCCATGACGGCGGCGCGACGCCGGCCGCGGCGTCCACCGCCACCGCCGGCCGAACCTGCCATGTTCATCGCCATGATCTTGCTCTCACCATGCGCTCGTCATTGGCCGTGTTCATGCCCGCTCGTCGATCTGGCGGGACAGGATGGCGGAAAACTCGTCGGCAAAACCTTCCAGCCGCTGCGCCTGCCGGTTCACCTCGGAGCTGAACTTATTGTAGAAAATGGTCGCGGGGATGGCGGCGATGAGGCCGATGGCGGTGGCAAACAGTGCTTCCGCAATGCCCGGCGCCACTACGGCCAGCGAGGTATTTTTCGAGGCCGCGATCGACTGGAAGCTCGACATGATGCCCCAGACGGTGCCGAACAGGCCGACGAACGGCCCGGCCGAGCCGACCGTGGCGAGCACCAGCAGCCGCCGCTCCAGCCGCTCGACTTCGCGGGCGATGGAGACATTCATCACCTTCTCGATCCGCATCTGAAGGCCGGCAAAGGAGCGCGACTGGCTCTCGAACGAGCGCTTCCACTCGCGCATGGCGGCGACGAAGCACGCCGCCATCGACTGCGTCGGTTTGGCCGACAGCGCGCGGTAGAGTTCCTCGATCGACTGACCGGACCAGAACGCCTGCTCGAAACGGTCCATGGCGCGCTTGGTGCGGCCGTACAGGAAAATCTTGTCGATCGCGATCGCCCAGACCCAGACCGAGCAGGCCAGCAGCCCAAGCATGACCGCTTTCACGACCCAGTGGGCCTGCATGAACAGGGCAATCAGCGAGACATCGGCGGAGACCAACGGCAAGGCTGTCGAAGCCACGTCGGCGGGATTCATGAGCGGTATCCTCTCAACGAAAGTGTCCCTATTTCCTCCGGGAGCAAACGGCTGCCGGTTCCACAGCCGCGCGTCGGGCGCGGCAATATGCGCCAGCGCGAAAGCCGCTCTTGTGTCGCATGGGGGGCCCGCCGAAAGCCGGGCCCTGCTTCCCCTGCCAACGTGTCAAAACGAGGGCTGTCCGCGCGTCATTCCGTCCCTAACCAAACGCTAAGCTCGGTTAACTTTAGGTTACCAAAGGGGAATCCGAGTGCCGGAAATGGAGGCTGACCGGGCGGTTACAAGGGCTGGTCGTCCCGGTTCCATGCCCGGACAGGTAGTCTTGGCGGGGATGCTCGCCCTTCGGCCGCCCGACTTCGCTGCACCGCGAAGCGGCGTCTCAAAGGATGGATGGAGCACCCATCAATAGCGGCACAAAGCCGATCGTCCGCTTCCGCGCCCTACCCATTCTCACCATGCCACGAAAAGGGCGGTGCATTGCGCCCCGGGTTCGCCAGCCCTACACATGACATTCGAAACCAAAAATAATCGTGCGGGTCTGAACCGCATCTGCAGGGAGAAATGCATGAAGCCGATCATGATGGCCGCCGTGATCGTCGCCGGCATCGCAGCGCAGGCGGCGAATGCCGCGCCACTGCCCGAAGCCAAGCCGGATGACGTCGGATTTTCGCAGCAGGGACTGGCCCGCCTGGACGATTTTTTCGCCCGTGAGATCGCCGCCAAGCGTGTCCCCGGAGCGGTGATCGCGGTCGCCCGCGACGGCAAGCTCGTTCAATACAAGGCCTACGGCCAGCTCGATCCGACCAAAGGCACCACGATGCCGCTCGATGCGGTGTTCGCGCTGGCTTCCATGACCAAGCCGATGGCCGCCGTTGCCGGTCTGACCTTGATGGAAAATGGCCGGCTGCCGCTCAAGGCCAAGCTTTCGGACTACTATCCGGCATTCGCCGACATGAAGGTCGGCGTCCCGCAGGCGGATGGATCCCTTAAGCTCGATGCGCAGGCCTCGCCGATCTACATCCACGATCTCTACCGGCACACATCCGGCCTGATGTATGGCGGCCGCCCGGACAGTTCGAGCCCGGTGGCGCGCCAGTATCCTGACGGCACCGCGCCGGCGATCGAGGGCGATACGCAGGCGTTCATCGACCGCATCACAAAGCTGCCGCTGGCGCACCAGCCGTCCACGGTTTTCGAATACGGCTTTTCGATCGACGTGCTCGGCGCCGTCGTCGAGAAGGTGAGCGAGCAGCGGCTCGGGGAATACCTCGCGAGCAACGTATGGCAGCCGCTCGGCATGACCGACGCCACGTTCCGCCCCACCGAGGCGCAGCGCGCGCGCCTGGCCCGGCCGTTTCCCAATGATCCGCTGACCGGCAAGCCGCAGGCGATCAAGCTTCTCGATACACCAACCAAATCCGACTGCGGCGGCGCCTGCGCGTTTGCCACCGTGGGCGACTATGTGCGCTTTGGACAGATGCTGCTCAACGGCGGCGAACTCGACGGCCAGCGCGTGCTCGGGCCCAAGACGGTGCATCACATGATCTCCAACCACCTTGGGCCGGAGATCAGGAACAAAGTCGCCAATGTCGAGCCGCACCGCGGCGGATTCAGCTTCGGGCTGAGTGTCGCGGTCCGCACGCATGAGGGCCTTTCGGCGGTACCGGGCAATCCCGGCGAGTTTTCGTGGAACGGCGCCTATGGCACGCAGTTCTTCTGCGATCCGAAAGAGCGCCTCGTCGTGGTCGTCGGCACGGCGGCGCCCGGCGAGCTTCGCAAATATTATCGCGAGCAGGTGCAGGACATCGTCTACGGCGCGATGGTGAAGTAGCGCGAGCGCACGCCTCACCCGTCCCCGTCACGCATCTTGCGATTCGTTGCCGCCTCGCCCCTCAAGGGGCGGGTAAGGCGCAAAGCGACGTGCCCATCCGGTGGCAACTACAACAGCAGCGCAGGCTCCGGGCAATTCGTCAGCCGCCCCGGCACGCCAACGACGGTGCAGCCTGCGGGCACGTCATGCTCGACGAGCGCGCCGGCGCCGATCTTGGCGAAGTCTCCGACGCTGACATCGCCAATGACACTCGATCCGGCGCTGAGCAAGACGCCGCGGCCGATCTTCGGCGCGCGGTCTGGCTCGGACTGCTTGCGGCCGACGGTGACGTCTTGCAGGATCGTCACCTCGTCACCAATCACGGCGTGGGCGCCGATGATGATGCCAGTGGCATGATCCAGAAAAACCTGCGTGCCGATCGACGCGGTGGGGTGAATGCTGACGGAAAGTTGATCCGACGACAGGCTTTGCAGCAGCAGCGCGAGATCGTGGCGGCGCTGGCCCCACAGCCAGTGGGACACCCGCCAGGCCTGCAGCGCGACGTAGCCCTTGAAGTTCAACAGCGGCGGCAGCAGCGTCGTCACGGCGGGATCGTGAATAGCGATGCTCTGCAGGTCGCGGCTCGCCGCCTCGACCAGATCGGATGAAGCCGCAAATGCCTCGCCGGCCATGCGCGCAAACCGCTCGCGATCCGCGGGGCTTTTGCCGAGCCGTGCACCGATCTGGTGCGCCAGCGCGCGTGCGAAGTCGGGGTGGTCAAGAATGGCCGATGACAGCGCCGTACCGAACAACGGATCTCGCGACGCGGCGCTTTCCGCTTCATCCCGGATCGATTGCCAGAGCCGATCGAGCGACAATATTCCGTTCATGACGACCGCTCCGGCTCAGTGCGTCCACCCAATATAACCTGGCCGCCAAAGCGCGCCAACCTGCGTGCTCGACGTCAGCCTATTTTTGAGCTTCCGGTTAAGCCAGCGGCTTTACTTTGTCGCCTCGTCGACGATGTCGCTCAAGGTCTTTGCGAACGCCGCGTAGTTGGGCGGGGTTTCCAATCCATGCCGCGGGTATATCGTCTTGTACAGGTAGTCAGCCGAATTGTAGGACAGCCATACCTTGCCCTGATCATCCTCCCAGACCAGAGCCTTCGGAGGATTATCGATCGCCAGCAACGGCGTCTTGGCCATTACCGGCGTGCCGAGTTTCGGATTGCCGAAGACGACCACCGTGCGCGGCCGCATATCGATGCCGAATTTCTTTCCGGCGGCGGCGTGGTCGATTTCGGTGAACACGATGAAGCCGGCGCCCTCCCTTGATTTGACGGCCGCCTCAAAGCGCGAAATCGTATCCTTCACCGAAAAATTGCTGGGCCTTGTAATGATGCCGTCGCTTGCAAGAGCCGGCGTTGCCATGACCAGTGCCGCCAAAACGAATATGAACTTCATCGGACTTCTCCTGCTGGTTTCAAAATCTTAAAGCGAGTAACTGGCGTGGCCGGATTCATCCTGCCGCCAGGGAATCTAGAAGCGCGTCGTCAGGTTGGTCAGCCATTCCGGCGAAGCATCGACCAGGAAGGCCTCAAGCGCCTTGTCCGCTCCGGAGATGATGAGGATGCCGACGACAAGGAGAAAAGACCGAGCGCTGATTCATTCCCGCAGCCGGCAACCGGCCGCGCCGGGTCAGCATGTGCCCTCCTTGTTGCTTCAGATGAGCTTCGTTTGGAAACCGCAAATGTTACGCCCGCACCGGCCCGTGGCCTGAACTTCACAGGGTTCCCGGCTTGAGGTCCGATGCGGAGGCGGCAAAGGTCAGCGGTCCAGCCGAAAATTCCTTGCTGTGACCGCCGGGCGCGCGGGTGTATCCGGACACATAATCGGACCACGACAGCGGGCAGTCGGAATGCCGGGTTGCAGCAAGCAAAATCCACCATACCCTGGCACTCCCAGGCTTACGCTGGTTCGTACGCCCGCGCCGGCCACCGGCCAGGGTAACTCACGATGGGACTTGCACCCATAAAAGTGCGCTCATGCTGGGCGCACCAAAACAAACCGCCCACCTGCTTTCGCAGATGGGCGGCTGTATCCGCCACCGGGCGTCATGGGGGCATCACACCCGCGGCTGAACTCTCACGTTCGATCAGCCCTGCTGCGGCTGGTCGTTCGGCGGGGTCGGGCGCGGCTTGTGCTGCGCCATGAAGGCGTCGAACTCTTCCTTGTCCTTGGCGTGGCGCAGCCGATCGAGGAAATTCCTGAACTCGACCTGCTCTTCCTCGAGCCGGCGCAGGGTTTCCATGCGGTACTCGTCGAAGGCGCGGTTGCCGCTGGTGGGCTGGCCGAAGCCGAAGCCGCCAAAGCCGCGGCTTTCCATGCGGCCGCGCATCCGGTCCATCTTGTACTGCATCCGCTCCATCTTGTTCTGCCAGCGGTCTCCGTTGCTCCAGCAACCCATTTTTCTGCTCCCGAGTGTGAAAAAGAGAAGGGCGAGGCCGATCGGCCACCAGATGATGAAGCCCAGGATGGTCACGGCGATCCAGCCGGGATGCCACGGGCTCTCAAGCATATGCGGGCGTGGGCGGTAGTTCTCGTCCGTCGTCGGGCCGCGCCATCGATTGACATCTGCGGTGTAGGCCATTTCCCTCTCCATGACGGCGATCACGCCGTTGTGAATGTAAATAACATTTACATACCTAAACCATCCAGCGGTTTTGTCAAGCGGGCGGCCCGCCGCGCCTCTCAAAAAATTATTTGGGGGTGCCCCAGGGGCCTGATGGCGCGCCGGGTGGTGCGCTGCCGGGCGGCACCGGCGGCGGGCCGGACGGCTTCTGACCGGGCCGGCGGTCGGTCGGGAAGCCGAGGCCGCGCAGGTAGATCAGCACTTCGGCTTCCAGCAGCTCTTCCGGCGACATCGGCAGCTTGCGCCGCGCGGCATCGCCCCGGCCGAACAGCGAGGCGACCCCGTGCGACATCGACCAGATGTGCAATGCCATCATCATCGCCGGCGGTCGCGGTATGCCGGGTGGTGCCATCGCCGCAAGCCGCTCGGCGGCGGCGCGAATGATCGCAAAAGCGCGCTCGCTGGCCGCCATCAGCGTCGGGTTGGCGTCGATCGGCAGACCCGACTCGAACATCGCCGAATAGAAGGCGGGCTCGTTGCGGGCGAACGCCAGATAGGCCTTGCCGACGCGCTCGAAGGCGGTGACCGTGTCCGGACGGCCGTCGTCCCAGGCCTGCGTCAGCAGCGCCTCGAACTGCTCGAAACCGCGCTGGGCGATCGAGGACAGCAATTCATCGCGGTCGCGGAAATGCCGGTAGGGCGCGGCGGGGCTGACCCCGGCCATCCGCGCGGCATCGGCAAAGGTGAAGCCGGCCGCGCCCTTCTCGGCGATCAGGCCGAGCGCCGCCTGCAGCAACGCCTCTTTCAGATTGCCGTGATGATAGCCGCGCTCGGCGCGGCCTCGTTCCTTGCGCCAGCTCATGTGAACGGCTTTTACATGAGGTGGATGAAAAGGTCACTTATTTTACGCGTTCAGGAAGGTTAACGGTGGAACAGGTGGCAGCCTCTCACCGCGCCTTGTGCGCATTACCCTGCTGCAGTTCCTCGAAACCCTTGGCCGCCTGCTGCACTTCATCGGAGAAATCGGCGATTTCCTGTACCTGGCGGATCTCGATGATCTCGTTCTCGGAAGCCGGGCATTTCTTCGCCCAGGCAATCGCCTCCTCGCGCGACGCGACGTTGATCATCCAGTAGCCGCCGAGCACTTCCTTGGCCTCGGTGAAGGGGCCGTCGGTCACGACCGGCTTGCCGGTGGCGAAGGAAACCCGCGCGCCCATCGAGGGCGGATGCAGCCCGTCGAGCGCGATCAGCACGCCCGCCTCCTGCAGCGCCTCGTTGTATTTCATCATCGCCTTGACCCTCTCGGGATCGAGCTGGACGTCGGGTGACGCGGTCTCATAGCCCAGGGGAATCATCAGCATCATGAAGCGCATGGGGGTTTCCTTCGTCTCGGAGAGAGCTATTTCTTCGCAGTTTGCGCGCGCATCAACGCTTCTTTCTCGCGCAGTTCGGGGGTCAAGGCTTCGCCAAAGTCTTCCGTCGCGAACACTTGGCGGATTTCGATCTCCTCACCATTGGTGAAGGGCGCCCGGCTCATCCATTCGATCGCTTCATCGAGCGATTTGGTGTTGATCAGCCAGAACCCGGCAATGAGATCGCCGGAGAGCGCGAACGGCCCGCGCCTGACGCTGCTTTGCCCGTTTTCATATCTGATCCGCACGCCCTTGGCGGTGGGATGCAGGCCCTCGCCCGCCTCCATCACGCCGGCCTTGCACATTCCCTCGTTGAACTTGCCCATCGTGGCCAGCATTTCCGTGCTCGGCATGACCCCGGCTTCCGAATCCTTGCTGGCCTTCACAATCACCATGAATCGCATCGTCGTTCCCCGGTTGGATATCTTTGGGCCGGCTACCGCAGCGCCCGCCTTCGTCAACAAGACGAGCGGGGCTTTACCCCGCCGACATATCGGGAAAAATTATTTCGCGGGCAATTGTGCTGCCGCCCGCAGGCGCGGGGCAGTCCGCGGGCTACCTGGGCTGGCTGACGAATTTGCCATTGTCGTAGGTCGCGCCGAAATAGACGTCGATTTGCTTCACCTTGTCACCGTCGAAGGTGAAGAACTCGGTATTGCGAAACGTCTTTCCGCCCTTGGCGACGCAACGATAGGTGACAAACGCTTCATCGCCTCTGACGACAATCCGCTCCAATTCGTGCCGTTCGATCCAGTCGCTGTTCCTCCAGCACCGCTCGAAATAGGTCGGTTTGTCGATGCCGTCGTCATAGGGGCTGGTGAAGCGGAGATCGTCGCTGAGCGCGTTCTCGACGAACGCACGATCGTTGGCGAGATAGGCTGCAAAGATCGCGCGGATCGTCTCTGCCCGGTCTGCTTCGGTCATATCAGCCCCCGGTCATGACTCTTTGGGCACCATGTTGAAATACGGCTCCGCCTCCCGCACCACCCGCGCGAACGAGGGGCGCGCTTTCAGCCGTTCGAAATAGCCCGTGAGATGTGTCTGCGTCTGCTCGAACGGCACCACCATGCTGCCGTAGAACAGCGACGGCGCCGCGGCGCAGTCGGCGAGGCCAAAATCCTGGCCAGCCGCCCAACCGCCCGTTGCCATCTGTCGCTCGATCATCGCGTAGGATGTCCGCAACTGCGCGCGGGCTTCCTCGACACCGAGCGGATCCCGCTTGTCGGCAGGCCGCATCCGGTCGATCATGATCTTCTGCATCGGCAGATGCACGTAGAGATCATAGAAGCGGTCGCGCAGCCGCGCCTGCAAGGCACGTCCGGTATCGTCCGGAATGAACCGGGTGGCACCGCGATAGTGGCGGTCCAGATATTCGACGATGATGCTCGATTCCGGCACGGTCTCGTTCCGCGCCTCGTCGCACAGCACAGGAAACTTTCCGATCCCCCACAGCTTCACCAGCGCGGCGCGCTCGGCCGGGTTGCCGAGATCGACGAGGTTCGGCGTGAACGGAATGTCGTTCTCGTACAGCGCGATCAGCACCTTCCAGCAGTACGAGGCCAGCGGGTGGAAGTGCAGCGTCAGCGACATGAAAATCTCCGGTTTTGACAGGCCTTACCAGCAAGACGATCGACGGGCGGGCACGCCGACATTGGTCGCGGATGCCAGCATCTCTTCATACCGATTGCATTTTGCAACCGGTTGTATCTTGAGATAACCGATGCAATATTGCAAGCAGTTTTCCGAGGGTGTCCTGCCCCGCCTGGAACCATCAATGGCCGACACCACCCGCTCCGGCTGCCCGATCAACCTCTCGCTGGAAGTGCTCGGCGACAGATGGAGCCTGCTCATCATCCGCGACATGATGTTCGGCAACCGGCGGCATTTTCGCGAACTTCTGACCAAATCGGAGGAAGGCATCTCCTCCAACATTCTCGCCGACCGGCTGAAGACTTTGCTCGATGAAAACATCATCACCCGCGAGGACGATCCCACGCACAAGCAGAAGGGAATCTATTCGCTGACCGAACAGGGCATCGAGCTGTTGCCCGTTCTCGCGCAGATGGCGGCCTGGGGTTACAAATATCTTCCGGTCAGCAAGGAACTCGGCATTCGCGCGCGGCTGCTGCGCGATGGCGGACCGAAATTATGGGCCGAGTTCATGGACGAACTGCGCGAGAGCCATCTCGGCGCGAAGCGGAGCAAGCGGCCGGGCCCGTCGGTCGGTGCGCGCCTGCAGGCGGCCTATGAAAGCGTTGTGAACGGACGATAGCTTCGCTTCGCGCCAACAACCATTGCCTCAAGGCCCTCGGCGACCCGCTCGGCGAAATCCAGGGCACGCATCACAGCGGCTGCCCGGGGGACGCGCCAAATTCCCGCATCATTGCCGCCGGGACACCGTACAGGGCTTGGGTTATAGGTGCGGGAATTCTTTCTCTCGCCCACGGACCCGCTCATGCCCTCCTCTCCCAAAAAAGTTGCTCTCGTCACCGGCGCCGCGCGCGGCATCGGGCTCGCGACCGCGAGGCGCTTTCTCGCCGAGGGCTGGCAGGTGGCGCTGTTCGACATCGAGGGCGAACTGCTGCGTGGCGCGATCGCCGGCATTGCCGATTCGGACAATACGCTGGAACTGCACTGCGATGTCTCCGATGCCAAGGCGGTGGCGAACGCCGTGGCATCGGTCGGCGCGCGCTTCGGCCGGCTTGACGCACTGGTCAACAATGCGGGCGTCGCGGTGTTCGCGCCGATCCTCGAAACCTCCGATCAAGACTGGAGCCGCATCCTGCAGGTCAACCTCACCGGGCCGTTCCTCTGCACCAAGGCGGCGGCGCCGCTGATGCGCGAGCACGGTGGCGGCGCGATCGTCAACATCACCTCGATATCGGCGGTGCGCGCCTCGACGCTGCGATCGGCCTACGGCACCAGCAAGGCCGGGCTGGCCCATCTCACCAAGCAACTCGCCGTCGAACTTGCTTCGCTCGGCATCCGCGTCAACGCTGTGGCGCCCGGCCCGGTCGAAACCGCGATGGCCAAACAGGTCCATACCCCGGAAATCCGCGCCGACTATCACGACGCGATTCCGCTCAATCGTTACGGCCTGGAAGAGGAACTGGCGGAAGCGATCTTCTTCTTGTGCAGCGATCGCTCCAGCTACATCACCGGGCAGATCCTCGCCGTCGACGGTGGCTTTGATGCCGCCGGCATCGGCCTCCCGACGCTGCGCGGCGCGCGGCGAAACGGGTAGGACTTCGTAGGGTGGGCAAAGGCGCGGAGCGACGTGCCCACCATCTATCTGATGACGACTGAATGGTGGGCACGCTTCGCTCTGCCCACCCTACGCAGTATTGACCGCCACCACGCGCCAGCCGTTCTCGAGCCTGTCGATACGCGTCAACGACAGCGGGTCGATCACGAAGCGCAGCGCGTGCTCGGGCGCGAGATCGAGCGCGATGGCGAGCACGGCGCGGATGGTGCCGGAATGCACGACCAGGATCGCCTCGCCCGCCGGCAGCAGCGCAAGCCCATCGCCGGCGCGCGCGATCTGATCGACAAAACTTTCGCCGCCGGGCGGCCGGTTGCTGGCGGCCGATTTCCAGAACTCGCGATAGGCCGGGCCGAGCTCACGTTCGAGTTCCTCGTGACGCTGTCCGGTCCAGGCGCCAAAATCCTGCTCGCGAAAGGCGGGTTGCTCGGCTGCAACGAGGCCCAGCCGATCGGCCGTCTCCCGCGTGCGGCGCGCAGGGCTGCATACGGCCCATGCGTTTGCCGGCAGCCTTGCCTCGAGCGCGGCGAAGCGCGCGGCATCGCCGAGATCGGCCGGCGCGTCGGGTCCGTGAATCACGCCGCGCGGCCCATCGACCGGCGCATGGCGGATCAGCCAGAGATGCGTCGGCCCGTTCATGGCTGCGCCAATCTCGCGGCAAGCAGGACGAGAATCGCCGTCTCGGCGACCTGTTCGGCGCCACCGAGCACGTCGCCGGTCTGGCCGCCGATCTGCCGCAGCGCCAGCCACGACATCACGAGCGCGCTCGCGCCGGCCAGCAGCGCCGCGAACAGCGCGTTGCTCCACGACAGCGACGAGAGCGCGATCAGCAGCGACAATCCGCCGGCGATGGCCGCCGTCGCCGTATCGGGCTGACCGGCGTTGCGGGCCAATCCATCCTTGCGCGCATAGGGCAGATTCAGCGACATCGCCGGCAGGACGCCGCGGCCCAACGCATGTGCGGCAATCAGGCTCGGCACGACGTAGCCGCTCGGGATGGCCGCCAGCGCCGACGATTTCGCGGCAAAGCTCACCAGCAAAATCATGGCGCCATAGGTGCCGAGCCGGCTGTCGCGCATGATCTCCAGCTTGGATTCGCGCGTGCGGCCACCGCCGAATCCGTCGGCAATGTCGGCCAGCCCATCCTCGTGCAACGCGCCTGTCAGAAGCGCGCTGGCGCCCAGCGCAAGCGCAGCCGCTGCCAGATCCGGCACGCCAATGGATCGCAGGCCGATACATAGCAATCCAACTGCCGCGCCGATCAGCGCGCCGACCACCGGAAACATCCGGTGCGCGCGCACGAAATTCGCAGGGACCGCGCCGTCCGGATGCGGCATCGGCAGCCGCGTCAGGAACGCGACGGCGGTTTTGAGATCGTCGAACCATTCATTCATGGAGATGTCCGGAGAATTGGTCTAGCTTGCGCGCCCCTCACGATGCCTCCGAAGGAATCGCATGCGCTTCGCCAGTCTAGACGACATCCGCGCCTTCTGTCGCGACCTGCCCGGCGGCGAACAGCGGTTCGCCGATTTAGCAGCCCAGCGCCAGCAGAATCTGACAAAGCCGCCGGGCAGCCTCGGCCGCCTCGAAGAACTCGCGATCTGGCTCGCGCAATGGCAGGCACGCGAGAATCCGCGGCTGGACCGCGTCGCGATCGCCGTGTTCGCCGGCAATCACGGCGTCGCTTCGCGCGGCGTATCCGCCTATCCGCAGGCTGTCACCGCGCAGATGGTGGCGAATTTTGCTGCCGGCGGCGCAGCCATCAACCAGATCGCAAAAGCTGCGGCCGCCGAACTCCATGTGGTGCCGATCGAGCTCGAACGTCCGACGCGCGATTTCACGGAGGCCGCGGCGATGAGCGTGGACGAGTTTCTCGCAGCGGTCGATATCGGCTTCCGCACTCTACCCGACGATTGCGACCTGCTGGCGGTCGGCGAGATGGGGATTGCGAACACCACGACGGCGGCGACGCTGTGCGCGGCCCTGCTCGGCGGCGGCGCGGCGCGCTGGACCGGCCGCGGCACCGGCGTCGACGACGAAGGGCTGGCCCGCAAGCGCGCGGCAATCGAGGCCGCGCTGAATTTCCACCGCGACGTCCTTGGCGACCCGTTGGCGGCGGCGGTAAACCTCGGCGGCCGTGAACTCGCGGCGATCGCGGGCGCCGTGCTCGCCGCGCGGCGGCGTCACATTCCGGTGATACTCGACGGCTTCGTCGCAACGTCGGCAGTGCTGCCGCTCGCGCGTCTCGACGTCCGTGCGCTCGATCATTGCCGCGCCGGGCACGTTTCGGCCGAATCCGGCCACGGCGACCTGCTGCGCGAGTTGAAGCTCGATCCGCTGCTCGACCTCGGCATGCGGCTCGGCGAGGCCTCGGGAGCCGGCGTGGCAATCCTGCTGGCCCGCGCCGCGCTCGCCTGTCACGCCGGGATGGCGACTTTCGCCGAAGCCGGCGTCGCCGGCGCGGGGGATTGACGAAACCTTGCCACATACCTCAGCGTAACTGGGCAAGGGCATTCCGTCTGACAAGGGAGCCGCGCGTGCGAATGGCGTTCATCAGAGGTGTCGTTGGGTCCGCCGCGCTGTTGGCGGCGATCCTGCCTGCGCGGGCCGAAATTCGCATTCTGGCGAGCCCCGGCGGCGCGGTCGGGCCGTTTCTTGAAATGTTCGAGCGCGTTCGTCAGTCCGGCGAGCGCGTGGTGATCGACGGGCCCTGCCTGTCGGCGTGCACGCTGGTGCTGATGACGATACCGGAAGAGCGAATCTGCGTGACCCGCCGCGCGGTGCTGGGATTTCACGCCGCACGCTCGATCGACCGCCGCGGCCGGATGTACGCGGAGCCGGAAGCCTCGCGCGAGGTGGAGGCCGCTTATCCGGAGCCAGTGCGACGGTGGATCGCCCGCCGCGGCGGATTGACCTCGCGGCTGCTGCTGCTGCGCGGGCGCGAACTCGCGGCGATGTACCCAAGGTGCAGGTGAGATTTCGTGCAGGGTGGGCTGGCGCAGCGTACCCCGCCAACTTCCCCGCCCCAGGGGTGGGTTACGGCTTCGCCCGACCCAACCCCATACGCAATCTGCCGCGCGCTGCCGATCTGCCGCTACATCAAGTCCTTCGGGCTGTTCACCATCCAGGGGATGCCGAACTTGTCGACGCACATGCCAAAGCCGTTGGAGAAGAACGTCACGCCGAACGGCATCTGCACCGAGCCGCCTTCGGAGAGCGCCTTGAAGCGGCGCTCGGCTTCCGCCGGGTCCTCGACCTGGAGCGCGATGCGGAAACCCTGCGGCTGCTGATAGTCGCCCGGCATGCCATCTGACGCCATCAGCACCTCGCCGTCGATGGTGACGTGGGCGTGCATGATCTTGTCCTTCCAATCCGCCGCGACCGGCATGTCGGCAGGCCCGTCGCCGAACGGCATCTTGGCCTCGATCAGCGCACCGAGCACCTTCTGGTAAAAGCTGAGAGCTTCCTCGCAATTGCCGTTGAAGAAGATATAGGGGTTGACTTGCATCGGGGGCTCCTTGGGTTGTCAATCAGTGTGTATTGCATTCCCGGATGCAGCACATCATAGAGCGATGCGCTGCTGCTCCGGGGTCATTGCGGCGAAACTCATTTTTCGGTGATCCGCTTCAGATTGGCGAGACCGGCCTCGAAATCCTTGCCGATCATGTTGTCCAGGTTCAAGAACACCTGAACCAATTTGGTCACGAAGCGCGCAGGACCATGCATCAGCCACGTGACGTGGGTGACATCGCCCTGCGGCAGCATTGTGAACTCGGCGGTATTGTGGCCTTCGAACGGCGTGAAGAAATCGAGCTTGATGACGATCTTTTGCGGCTCGGCGGCCTCGAGAATTTCCATGCGTCCTGAACCGACGTTCTTGTCGCCATTCCAGGCATAAACCGCGCCCTCGCCGCGCTCCGCGCCGTCATAGCTGCGCTTCATCGCCGGATCCTTCTGCTCGTAAGGCGACCAGTTCAGCCATTGATGAAAGTCCGCAACCATCGGAAATATCCGTTCCGGCGGCGCCTTGATATCGATCGAACGCTGCACACGCAGCGTATCCGGCTTGGTCGCTGCGAGAACGAGAACCGCGGCGATGGCGACCGCCAGGATGACGGCGATGATGACGACGACATCAAACATGACGAGCTCCACACATGTTGCCGCGCGTCAGCGGCGAAACGGGATCAAGGTTTGCAGATTCCGGTCGCGCAGCCACAGCCCACCCCATACCATCGGCCGAGATAAAGTCCGAACAGCGTGTGCGTAAACAAGGGACTGCCGATCCGCACATGCGAAGCCATCGCGGCCCAGAAGGTGTGTCAGCGATGACGGTCATGACTGGTTCTCCGTGTCGTGAATGGCGGTTCGGATTGAAGACGAACGGGGCGGGCGGGGGCCGACAGGAAGAGCGAAAAATTTTGGGATTTAGCGTCCGTCGTGCGCGACGATAGCCTACTTCCCCGACTTCTTGCCGCGGGGCTGGCTGTCGCGCTGCAGGCGATCAAGGTGCATGCGGATGTGGGCGGCTTCGGCCGAGGTGTTCGCCAAGGCAATGGCACGGTCGAAGGCGGTGCGGGCTTCGTCGTTGCGGCCGAGCTGCATCAGGAAGGCACCGCGCACGCCGAAGAAATGAAAATAGTTCGACAGCCGTTGTGCCAGCGGCTCGATCATGTCGAGCGCGGCCTGCGGTCCCTTCACCTTTGACACCGCGACCGCGCGATTCAGCGTCACCACCGGCGACGGCTGCATGATCTCGAGCGCGCCATAGAGCAGGTCGATCTGGGTCCAGTCGGTATCCGCAGGGGTTTCGGCGCGCGCATGCAGTGCGGCGATCGCGGCCTGAACCTGATAGGGCCCGCTGCGGCGATGACGCATCGCCTTGTCGATCAGCGCCAACCCCTCGGCGATGAGCGACTTGTTCCACAGCGAGCGATCCTGATCGTCGAGCAGGATCACCGCGCCGCCCGCGTCGAAGCGGGCGGCTGCGCGCGCATGCTGGATCAGCAGCAGCGCGGTCAGCCCCATGATCTCGGGTTCGCTCTGGAACAGCCGCAGCAGCAGCCGGGCCAGGCGAATGGCCTCCTCGCACAGCGGACTGCGGATCTCGGCGGTATCACCCGAGGCCGAATAGCCCTCGTTGAAGATCAGATAGATCATGGCGGCGACGGAGGTGAGGCGCTCGGAACGCTCCACTGCGCCGGGCGTTTCGAACGGCACCTCGGCGTCGGCGACCCGTGCCTTGGCGCGGGTGATGCGCTGCTCCATCGCGGCGTCCGATACAAGAAAGGCGCGCGCGATCTGCTTCACGGTCAGCCCCGAGACGATGCGCAACGCCAGCGCGATCTGCTGCGTCGCCGGCAGGTCCGGATGACAGCAAATGAACAACAGCCGCAAAATATCGTCCCGGTAGTGCGAGCCGTCGAGCCGTTCGGCGAGTTGCTCCTCGGCGTCGTCGAGGTCAGAGATCGCCGCGTCGTCGGGCAACGCCTCCTGCTTCTTGCTGCGCCTGATGTCGTCGATCGCGACGTTGCGGCCGACCATGATCAGCCACGCCGCGGGATCGCGCGGCGGGCCGTTCTGCGGCCAGCTCTTCAGCGCCCGCAAACAGGCGTTCTGGTACGCCTCCTCGGCGGTGTCGAGATTGCGGAAATAGCGCAAGAGCGCGCCGACAGCCTGGGGGCGTGCCGAGGTCAGGGCGGCATCGATCCAGGCGGTATCGGTCACGGCTTGACGCTCCCGGGTGTGAAGTGACCGACCGGGCGGATTTCATAGGCGCCGCCGGGATTGACCCTGCTGAGATCGCGCGCGACATCCAGTGCCTCGTCGAGGTTTTTGCAGTCGACCACATAGAAGCCAAGCAATTGCTCCTTGGTTTCGGCGAACGGGCCGTCCAGCACCAGCGGCGGGTCTTCCTTGCGCAGCGTGGTCGCCGCCGTCGTCGGCAGCAGGCGGGCGACCGGGCCGAGCCGGCCTTGCTGGGTGAGCTTGTCCTGCACGACGGAAAGCTTCTGCATGACCGCGGCGTCCTGCTCCTTGGTCCAGGAGCCGACGGTATCTTCGTCGTGATAGCAAAGGATGGCATATAGCATGGGGCCGGCATCTCCATTGTCATGATGACGAACGATTATGCCTGTCGCCGACAGGTGGGTCGAAGAAATTATCGGAGGTTCCGCAGACGTTCAGGGGCCGACGATCGCAGCCGGCGGCGGATTGAAATGCCGGTAGGTGTGGACGGCGACCTTGGAACAAAGGCTGCACAGGACGAGAACCAGAAACAGGGTCTTCATCCGCATCCGGAAGATTTCGATCCGGGTCATGCCCTTGCATCGGTCGTTGCGCCAGCAAACCGCCAGCGACACCACTGCGACCGCGGTGAAGAAGGCCGGTATCATCCGATCAAGCCGCGTCGCGCGGCAATCTGGCGTGCAATTTGCTCGTCGGCCGGGGTCATTCCGCGCACCTGGCGTCTCCCTTGTTCACCGAAAGGAGGCTAGAGAAGCGGTTCGATCGACGATGTGAGACGGGTCACGCCCGTGACGGCACGAAAGGGACGGCCAAGAAAATGACAGAGAACAAAGGTGCGCTCGCCATTCTGGTGCATGGCGGGACCGACAACTGGTCGCCGCAGCGCTGGAAAGGCCGGTTCGAGGGCGTCTGCCCGGATCGCCCCGTACGCCTGCTGCCTGGCGACTCGTTCGATCCGGCCGAGGTGCATTACGCTGCAGTGTGGAAGCCGCAGCCGGGCGAGCTGGCCGCCTTTCCCAACCTGCGTGTCATCTTCAACCTCGGCGCCGGCGTCGACGCGCTGATGGCGGACCGCTCCCTGCCCGACGTGCCGCTGGTGCGCGTGGCCGTCACCGACCTCACCGCGCGGATGACGGAGTATGTCGTGCTGCACGTGCTGATGCACCACCGGCAGGAACTCTATTTGCGGGAGTCACAGCGCGCCAAGCGCTGGGCGCCCAAACTCCAATGGGCGGCGGGCGCGATCTCGGTCGGCGTCATGGGGCTCGGCACGCTAGGGGCGGATGCAGCCGATGCGCTGAAGCGTATCGGCTTTCGCGTCGCGGGCTGGAGCCGCAGCCCGAAGACGCTTACCGGCATCGATTGCTTTCACGGCGAAGCGCAGTTCGACACCTTCCTCCGACGGACCGATATTCTTGTTTGCCTGCTGCCGCTGACGCCCGGGACCCGCCACGTCCTCAACCGCACGCTGTTCGAAAAACTCAATCGCAGCAGCCCGCTCGGCGCGCCGGTCCTGATCAATGCCGGCCGCGGCGGCCTGCAGAACGAAGCCGACATTCTGCAAAGCCTGAACGACGGCACGCTGGGCGGCGCCTCGCTCGACGTCTACGCCACCGAGCCGTTGCCCACGGACAGTCCGTTCTGGACCCACCCGAAGGTAGTGCTGACCCCGCACAATGCCGCCGATACCGATGCCGACGAAATATCGAAATACGTCGCGGAGCAGATCGCGCGCTTCGAGGCCGGCGGCGCGCTGGAGAATGTGGTGGACCGCGGACGGGGGTATTAGGAAGTTCCGGTCCTGCGGGGCGACAACGCCAACAAACCCGCAGCGGCAAATGCCAGCAAGGCCGCCAGTTGAAAGGTCTGCTGGAAGGCTTCGAGGAAGCTGTCGTGCTGCTGCAGGATTTCGAACACCATCAGCACGATCGAGGCAGCGGTCACCGTTCCCAGCGTTCGCGTCAGGAGGACGAGACTGCCGGCGACGCCGCGATCCCGCAGCGGCAGCGCGGCCGTGACGATATCCGAATAGGCAAGCTGGAACAGGCCAAGGCCGACGCCCTGCACGATGAGCCCGGCGACCCGCAGCGCGGTCGGCGTTTGCTCCGTCCACGTGCTGATGAGTACGAGACCTGCGCCGATGGCTAGCGCCCCCAAGACCGCGAGCTGCTCGGCTGAAATGGTTCGCCCAACGAGGCGGCCGGCGATCGGCGCGGCCAGCACCGCCCCCGCAGCAGCCGCAGCCAGAATCGCGCCGTTCGCGGCCAGCGCATAGCCGGGAGCGCGCGCCAGAAAATACGGCACCAGCAGCCAGACCGAGAAGGCCGCAAGATTGGCCAGCACGCTCACAATATTGAGCAGCGCGAATCCCGGCAGCCGGAGAATGTCGATCGCGATGATGGGATGCGCCGCGCGCCTCTCGCGGACGATGAAGGCGGCGAAAGCAGCCGCGGATAGCAACGCGAACCAGACGGCGGAAAATTCACGCACGCGGTTGATCGCCAGCAGCATTGTCACCAGGCCCAGAACCAGCGCGATGCCGCCCACAATATCGAGGCGATCGCCGGCGCGTTGCAGCGGCGATACCGGCAGCCCGCGCAACAACAGCAGTGCACCGACGGCGATGGGAATCCGGAACCAGAATACCGCGGGCCAATCCCAAACGGCCGTCAACGCACCGCCCAGCAGCGGACCCAGCATCCATCCGAACGCCATCATCATGGTATAGACACCGAGCGCCCGGCTCCGCCGCTCCTCGCCATAGAGCGATGTCACCAACGCCGCGCCGCAACTCAAGACCAGCGCCGCACCGACACCTTGCAGGCAGCGGAAAACCAGCACCGCCCCGTAGCTCGGCGAGCCACCGACGAACAGCAACGCCGCCGCGCTCCAGACCAGGCCGACACGAAAGACGATCGCATGGCCGACGGTGTCGCCGACGCGCCCGAGTGTCAGCAGCAGGCTGGCGTAGGTCAGCACGTAACAGATGACCACCCACTGGATGTCGGCGATGCCGAGATCGAAGCCACGGGTGATGGCGGGGAACGCGATATTCACCGACGTATCGAGCTGCGCCGTCGCCGTCCCCAGCCCGATCATGGCGACCTGCCAGCCCCTGGAGCGAAACAGGCCGGCCGGCGCCTTGGGAAGACCAGGTTCGGTAATCACGCCGGCGCAAACGTGATCGCGCCATCGGCGTCGACATCGCGCGACAGCCGCCCGAGCGAGGCCAGCATGTTCAGATGCGCCAGCGATTCGCCGAATGCCTGACGCGGATTGGCGTACAGCACCCGCGGGAATACCTCCTGCGCTATCGCAAACGCATGGGTCTTACCGCTGATGACGGAGGCCACGTCGTCGAGCCGTGCCTGATGATGTTCACGCAACTGCGCCAGGCGGTCATGAAGCCCGCGAAACGGCAGGCCGTGCGACGGCAGCACCAGCGTATCCGGCGGCAGCGTCTCGAGCCGCGCCAGCGAATCCAGATATTCCTTCATCGGATTGGCCTCCGGCTGCGCCGATGGCGTGATCACCGAGGGCGTCATATGCGACAGGACCTGATCGCCCGCGATCAGGATCTTGTCGCTTTCGCAATAGAACAGCGCGTGTTCGACCGAGTGGCCGCCGGCCGTGATCACCCGCCACTCGCGCTTTCCCATCGCGACAACATCGCCGTCGCGAATCCGAATGAATTCGCGCGGCGGCCGCAGGCCGAGATATTTCGACGGGCGCTGGGTTCCCACGATCCTCGTCGCGTCGTCGTCGGAGGCCCCGTTGCGCTTCATGAAGACCGCAAATTGCTCGTCCGGCCCCTCCTCGCGCTCGTGCCACAGCTTCCATGCGTTGAGCCATTCGGCCAATGGCAGGCGCACCGCGCATTTCGTTTCCTTCACAAAGAAACTGGCCAAGCCGAAATGATCGAGATGCGCATGCGTGAAGACGAGGTTTTGCAATGGACGGCTGCGCAGCAGACCGCGCCACAGCTTGTCCCACATCTCGAACGTGTCGTCGGTATTGTAGCCGCAGTCGACCATCGTCCAATCAGGCCCGTTGTCGAGCAGCCAGCAATTGACGTGATTGGGCGCGTTCGGCATCGGCAGCCGTACCCAGAACAATCCCGGCAGCACATCCGTCAATTCGCCATAGGCTGGCGGGCGCTGGACCGTGAATTTCAGATCATCGGCCATCGCTGTCCCCTGTCCTGCTTTTCATGCTTTTGGGCCGGCGTCCGGCGCGAACATTTTGGCGAGCTTACGCGATTTGAGCGACCCATCAACGCCGGAGAGACTGTTATGCTTTCCACGCAGGCCCCGGCAGCAAAAATATTCCTCTTTTTCCTTGAGCGGCAGCCGCTTTTCCCCGACAAGGTCGGGCGCCGCCTCGCGCACTCTGCGCCGCGCGGCATCCCGGAGCGATTGGGCAAGAACAATAATGGATGCGCTGAATCCAGAATCCGGGCTCAAGCCTGAAACCGATCCGGAACCGGGGCTCGACCGGCGCACCCGCCGCAATCTCCTGCTGCTCACCTGCTGCCAGGCCGTCGGCCAATCCTGCAACACCATGATGTTCGCGGCCACCGGGCTGTCGGTCATCACCTTCTATCATCATCCCGAGTTCGCCAATCTGCCGGTGACGATGCAGCATCTTGGCGTGATGATCTGGGTGTTCCCGGCCGCATTGCTGATGCAGCGCATCGGCCGCAGCATCGGCTTCCGCGTCGGCTCGCTGTTCGGCATGGCCGGCGCCACCGTGATGTGCATCGGTCTGTACACCGCCAACTTCCTCGTCATGTGCGGCGGCGGGCTCGTCCTCGGCTACGCGGTCGCCTGTCTGCAGATGTATCGGTTTGCCGCGGCGGAGCTGGTCCCGATCCACTACCGCGCCAAGGCGATCTCATGGGTGACCGCGGGCGGCGTCGCCGCCGCCGTGATCGGGCCGAGCCTGGTGCGCGTGACGCATGATCTGGCGATGCCGTTGTACGTCGCGACCTATGCCGCCATTCTCGGGTTGCATCTGATCGTTTTCACGATCATGTCCTTCATCAGCTTCCCATCGGTCGCCGCCGCCCCGCCGACGGCGAGCCCGGCTGAGGCCATCGCGCCGCCGCGGCCGCTGCTGGAGATCGCCAGCCAACCGCGCTTCGTCGCATCGGCGATGGCCGGCATGCTGGCGTTCGGCACGATGTCCTTCATCATGAGCGCGTCGCCGCTGGCCATCGTCGGCTGTGGATTTCCGCATTCAGAGGCCCACTGGGTCATCTTCGTGCATGTGCTCGGCATGTTCGTGCCGTCGTTCTTCACCGGCAATCTGATCAACCGGTTCGGCGCCACGACGGTCATGGCCTGGGGCGTGGCGCTGATGCTGGCCGGCGTGGTCGCGGCGCTGTCGGGCATGACCGAATGGAATTTCAGGATTGCGCTGACCGTCAACGGCGTCGGCTGGAATTTCCTGTTCGTCGGCGCTACCACGCTGGTGACGACGTGCTACCGCCCGAACGAACGCGGCAAGACCCAGGCGCTCAACGACCTGCTGGTGTTCAGCACGACCGCGACATCGAGCTTCATGGCGGGTTTTCTGCAGGAGCGCTGGGGCTGGCAGCCGCTCAACTGGTTTTCGATGCTGCTGATGCTGGCCGCGGCCTGCGCCGTGTTGTGGCTGCGCTACCAGCGTCCGACGTTAAGCGCTGCGCATTAAGGTCGCGTCCGCGGCTTATTTCACCGCGCCGAGCATCACGTCGAGCGCGCCCTTGACGATCGATTCCAGCTCCTTGCGCGGCGTCTGCGCGCGGGCGCGGATGGCGATGGTGTGGAGGGTGGCGGAAGCGAGCTGGGCCAACACGGCCGGATCGGCGCTGTCGGGCAATTCGCCGTTCTCTTTGGCCCGCCGGAAGCAGGCCGCGAAGGCCTTGTCGAGTTCGGTAAAACCTTCCATCACCATGGCGCGGATATCGGGATCGTGCACCGCCTCGGACGCTGCCGTCATGACCGTAAAGCAGCCGCGCGGGCCGGACTCGCCGGACAGGTAGATATCGAGCGCCACCGAATAAATCCGCTCCAGCCGGCGACGGATCGGAAGTTCGTCGAGAAAAATCTTGCCCATGGCGGCGCGCGCGTCCTCGCGATAGCGCCGGTAGCTCTTGATGAACAGCGCGCGCTTGTCGCCGAACGCGCCGTAAAGGCTCGGCCGGTTCATGCCGGTCGCAGCGGAAAGATCGTCGAGCGAGGTCGCCGCAAAGCCGTCCTTGCGGAACAGGTCGAGCGCCTTGCCGAGCGCGACCTCCGGCTGGTAGGCGCGCGGCCGGCCGCGGCGCTTTGGCGGCACGGGATCGTCGATCCTCGGCACGGGCGGCTTTTTACTTTTTTGTACCATATCGCAATAAATTCCTTGACCCGATTTATATTATGCGGAACAGTATAATAATCAATCCCGCACGGCCTGCGCGGCAGGATTGATTAACCGCCAAGGAGGTAACCCATGGATCTTTATTTCTCGCCGCTCGCCTGCTCGCTGGCGACACGGATTGCGCTGTATGAAGCCGGCGCCGAGGCCAATTATCTCGAAGTCGATCCCAAGACCAAGCTGGTGCGAAAGGACGGCTCGGATTTTCGCCAGGTCAATCCGCTCGGCCTGGTGCCGACGCTGCGCACCGACGACGGCACGGTGCTGACGGAGAACGCGGCGATCCTGCAATATGTCGCCGACCGCTTTCCGAAAGCCGGCATCTCGGCTGCCTCGGCCGAGGAACGCAGCCGCCTGCATCAATGGCTCTGCTTCATCGGCACTGAATTGCACAAGGCGCTGTTCGTGCCGCTGCTCGACAAGACCGCGCCGCCGGAGGCGAAGACTTATGCGCTCGGCAAGAATTTCTCGCGGCTCGATTATCTCGAAAACTACCTGAAAGGCCGTGAATTCCTGCTCGATCATTTCAGCGTGGCCGACGCCTACCTCGTCACCATCATCAACTGGACGATGGCGACGCCGCCGATCGAACTGGCGAAATGGCCCAATGTGAAGGCCTATCACGAGCGACTGCGCACCCGCCCCAGCATCGCCAAAGCGGTCGCCGAGGAGTTCGAACTGTACAAGGCCGAACTCGCCCGCCACAAAGCGGCGGCGTAGCCCGTATCTCTCAACACGTCGTCCCCGCGAACGCGGGGACCCATACGGCGCGCCGGATCGGCAGGGCACGCTACTGCGCGCGACAGCAGTGTTGAACACGGCGTAGCGTCAGCTCCGGCGCTTCATCGATAGATCGCGCGGTATGGGCCCCTGCGTTCGCAGGGGCGACATCGTGATCGCAGCCATCACTCCGGCGGCGCGAGCAATCGCGCCGTCAGGTCGTTCAGTGCCCGGCGAAAGATTCCGGTGTCGTCGCGCGCCCGCGCCAGCACCAGTGCTCCCTGGATCGTCAACAGCGCGTCTTCCGTGCGCCGCTGCGCCTGGCTTCGGCTCAAGCCGGATCGGCGCAGGAGCTGCGCCAGCGCAGCGTGCCAGCGCGCAAAATAGCCATCGACCGCTTCGGCAAAGGTGTCGCGCGCCGCGCCAAGCGCCACTAACCCGACCAGACAGACGCGATTGCCGGAATGAAAGTACTGGTCGACGCCCGCGATCATCGCGGCGATGGCCCGCGCGGGATTCTCCGCCTCGCGCAGCGGCGCATAGATGTTGAGTTCGAACCAGGTGTCGATATCGGCCAGCACCTCGGCCGCCATCTGCTCCTTGCCGCCGGGGAACAAATTGTAGAGACTGCCCTTGCCGAGCCCGGTGGCGTCCGTGATCAGCGTCAGCGAGGCGCCCTCATAGCCGTGCGCGCGAAACACCTCGCCCAGCGCGCGCAACACATCCCTGCGCTCGGCGCCCCGCTTCAGCATGGCGTCACAGCGGGCTTTCGCCGAGGCCTGCGACATCGGCCGGGCGCGGACCCGGCGCCGGCCAGAGGAAGCGGCGCTCACTGTCCTTGATGGCTAAATCGTTGATGCTGGCCTCGCGCCGCCGCATCAGGCCGTGCTCGTCGAACTCCCACTGCTCGTTGCCGTAGGAGCGATGCCACTGCCCGGCATCGTCGTGCCATTCGTACTGGAAACGCACGGCGATGCGGTTCTGGTCGAACGCCCATAGATCCTTGATCAGCCGATAGTCATGCTCCTTTTGCCATTTCCGGGTGAGGAAGGCGACGATCGCCTCGCGGCCCTGAAAGAATTCGGAGCGGTTACGCCACCGGCTGTCCTCGGTATAAGCCAGCGAAACCTTGACCGGATCGCGCGAATTCCAGGCATCTTCCGCCATGCGCGCCTTCTGGGCGGCGGTTTCGCGGGTGAAGGGCGGCAGCGGCGGACGCGACATGTGGCTTCTCCGGGAGTGGGCAACTTCCGGAAGTTGTACCGATCGGTACAAAGAGTCAATCGGTAATTACTCCGGCGCGAGATCGGCCTTCATCAGCAGCCGCAACGATTTCGGGATCGGCTTTGCCCGCCCCTCGCTGATGAAGGCGACCCGCACCGCGGCCTTGACCAGAACCTCGTCGCCGCGCCGTACTTCCTGCGCAAGCGTGATCGAAGCGCCCTTCACCGCGACCGGCCATGTCACCACGTCGAGCACGTCGTCCATGCGCGCTGGCCGCAGAAAATCGAGTTCCATCGAGCGCACGACGAAGGCAAAGCCCGGCGTCTCCTCCAGCGCCTGTTCGAACAGCGCATGCTGCGACGCGCCCATCAGCCGCAGATGATTGGTGCGGCCGCGCTCCATGAAGCGCAGGTAGTTGGCGTGATAGACGATGCCGGAGAAGTCCGTGTCCTCGTAATAGACACGGACCTGCATGTGATGGCGGCCGTCGCGGATCTCGCCGTCGAGAATAGGTGATGTCACTTGCGGTCCCTGATCGCGCTGGAAAGCCCCGCTTTTGCGCAAAATCAGCCCGGCACGCAAGCGCGGCAAGGTTCCGTTACGCCACCGCCGGCCGTGGCGCGCCCAGCGTCACCAGCACGATTTCCGGGGGAACGCCGAGGCGGAACGGCATGATGCTGCAGCCGAGGCCGCCGGAGACGACGACGTCGCAGTTCATCTTGATATGGCCATAGGCGAGCTGCTGCCCGGACGGCGAGACCGGCGACCAGCCCAGCATCCGCACCTGGCCGCCATGGGTATGCCCGGAAAGCTGCAGCGCGACGCGCGAAGGCACGCGCCGCGCGATATCGGGCTCATGCGCCATCAGAACGACGGGGGCATCGTCGGTGATCTTCGCCAGCGTCGCGCCGAGATCGTCGACGCCGATGCGCTTGAGCGGCCGGAAGCGGCGCGCCGGGATGTAGGCCAGTTGATCGCCGAGACCGGCGAGCCAGAACGAATGGCCGTCCTTGCTGAGCTTCTTCGCATCGTTCTCGTAAACCGGAATACCGGCCGCCTGCAGCGCACGGCCCGCTAACGGCAATCCATGCCCCGTCCGCTGCACTTCCTTGTCTTCCCACCAGTCGTGATTGCCGAGCACCGCATGCACGCCAAGCGGCGCCTTCAGGCCGGCCAGCACGGCGGCCCATTCGGCATCCGGAATGAACCGCGTCACCTTGCGATGCCCGGCCACGTAGTCGCCGAGCATGACGACGATATCGGGCTTGAGCGCATTGGTGCGCTCGACGATCGCCTGGACACGATCGAGCGACATCCAGGGATCGCAGGCATGGAGATCGGCGATCGCGGCGATCCGGAGCTTGAAGCCTACCGGCCATTGCGGCGGCGAGATATGGTAGCGCGCAACCCGAAGCCGCACGACCGGTGCACTAAACCCATACGCAGCGGTCGAGACGCCCACCGCACCCAGCCCACCGATGCCTTGCAGAAAATGACGGCGTGTTAACATTTGATCCGCTCGTGATGCATCGCAAGGATGGTGACGGATTGAGCCTGAATTGCGGTGCGCTTGTGCAGATCGCCAGCAGAGCTCCAGCAGCTTCTCATCAGCCGTCCTGTCCCACCAGCGGATCCAGCCGTGCCTTCAATTCGTCGGGCGCGCGGGTTTGCGAGGCGCCGCCGATCTGGCCGATCGCAGCGACGCCATAGGCATAAAGCAGCGACCGCATGAACTGGTCGTCGCGCTTGTCGAGCTGGGAACGCAGTACTTCGCGCACAAGATCGAGCGCGCGATCCGGCTGCCTGTGCGGCAGCCGGTCGAAATAGAGAACCGCCGGCCAGACGGCGCCATTCTGCGCGCGCTGGCCCGGACGCTGCAGTTCGGCCCACATCGAGGCAAGTTCGACGATCGGCATGGCGTCAAAAAAGGCTTCCGTCTCGTCGGACGTCGCCCGTTCCGGCACCGCCGCGATGAAGACGAGCATGTCAGCGTCTTCGATTGAACCCATACTCGCACCCCACGGCAGCAAACCCGACGCTGAAGCGCGCCTGGCATTTGGCCGTTAGTGCATCGCGGCAACGATCGGGTTCGAAGCGATCAGTCGTCGCTGTCGCCGTTGCCGAACAGCCCAAACTGTGCTGGATCGCGCGCCGGCTCGGCAAGACCGAGATGGCGGAAGGCGTGCGAGGTCAGCAGCCGGCCGCGCGGCGTGCGCTGCAGGTAGCCGCACTGGATCAGGAACGGCTCGATGATGTCCTCGATGGCGTCGCGCGGCTCCGACAGTGCCGCCGCCATGGTCTCGACGCCGACCGGCCCACCGCCGTAGTTCATCGCAATGGTCGTGAGATAACGCCGGTCCATCGCGTCGAGGCCGGCGGCATCGACCTCCAGCGCGCTCAGCGCGTGGTCGGCGATGGCGCGGTCGATCGAGCTGGCATCCGCAGCGGATGCAAAATCCCGCACGCGGCGCAGCAGGCGGCCGGCGATGCGCGGCGTGCCGCGGGCGCGGCGCGCGATCTCGTTGGCGCCGTCGGGCGTCATGCCGACGTTGAGCACGCGGGCGCCGCGGCTGACGATCTTTTCCAGCTCTTCCTCGGTGTAGAAATTCAGCCGCACCGGAATGCCAAAGCGATCACGCAGCGGATTGGTCAAAAGCCCGGCGCGCGTGGTGGCGCCGACGAGCGTGAATTTTGCCAGATCGATCTTGACCGAACGCGCCGCCGGTCCCTCGCCGATGATCAGGTCGAGCTGAAAATCCTCCATCGCGGGATAGAGAACTTCCTCGACCGCCGGGCTGAGCCGATGGATCTCGTCGATGAACAGCACGTCGCGCTCTTCGAGATTGGTCAGCAGCGCGGCGAGATCGCCGGCCTTCGCTATGACGGGACCTGACGTTGCGCGAAAGCCGACGCCGAGTTCGCGCGCCACGATCTGCGCCAGCGTGGTCTTGCCGAGGCCGGGCGGACCGACGAACAACACGTGATCCAGCGCCTCGCCCCGCTTGCGCGCCGCCTCGATGAAGATCGAGAGATTTTTCCGCGCCTGCGCCTGGCCGACGAACTCCGACAGCAATTGCGGGCGCAGCACGGTGTCGCCGACATCGTCGGAACGGCGCTCGGGTGTGACGATGCGCGAGGGCGTGTTCACTCGCTGCCCCGCTTGTATTTGTTGGGCAGGAGTTCGCCGATGGTCACGACTTTCGGCGCCTTGCCGTTGTCTGGGACGATGACGCGCGCCTTGGCGTCATAGTCGTGGATCAGTTCGCGGCAGATGCCGCACGGCGAAACCACCGCGATCTTGCCGGGCTCGCCGGGCTTGGGATGGCGCACGGCGACGATCGTCTCAATGCCGTGGTCGCCTTTCTCGGTGATGGCACGGCCGATGGCGATCGCCTCGGCGCAGACCGCGATCCGGCCGATATAGGCGTCGATATTGACGCCGGTGACGATACGGCCGTCGCGCGTGCGCATGGCAGCGCCGACCTCCTGCCAATCGTTGCGATAGCGCCGGCTGATGGCCTTGGTGGCGGCATCGATCAGTTCCTGGTCTTTTTTGCTCGGCATGGTGGTGAGTGCGTTCCTTCGGTCGGCGGCTACCCGACGCCAGTCTATTTCGACAATTCCTTCAGGCCCAGCCGGATCAGCTGTGCCGTCTCGGCCTTCTCGCCCGCGCTGCGCGACGCCGCGGCGATCGCGGCGGCCGCCTGCGGCTGGCCGTAGCCGAGATTGACCAGCGCGGAAATCGCGTCCGTCACGGGGCGCGGCGCGCGCTGGTCGTCGAGCGCGCCGGCGAGATGCACCACGGCCGGATCGACATTGGCGAAGGCCGGCGCCTTGTCCTTCAATTCGCTCACGATGCGCTCGGCGACTTTCGGGCCGACCCCGGGCGTCCGCGATACCGCGGCCTTGTCGCGCAGCGCAATCGCGTTCGCAAGTTCGGCCGGCGGCAGCGTCGAGAGCACGGCAAGCGCGACCTTGGCGCCGACACCCTGCACGGTCTGCAGCAGGCGAAACCATTCACGCTCGGTATCCGTGCGGAAGCCGAACAGCTTGATCTGGTCCTCGCGCACGTACGTCTCGATCGAGAGCACGGCGGCCTCGCCGGACGACGGCAGCGCCTGCAGCGTTCGCGACGAGCAATGCACCTGATAGCCGACTCCGCCGACATCGAGGATCACATAGTCCTCGCCGTAGGAATCGATCAGGCCTTTGAGCTTGCCGATCATAGGCTCGCCACCTTCAGCCGAAGCGCTATGCCTCCGCGATGATGGGCGTGCGTGATGGCGATCGCCAGCGCATCGGCGGCATCGGCGGATTTCGGGTCTGCCTTCGGCAGCAGGATCTTCAGCATGACGGCGATCTGGTTCTTGTCGGCGTGGCCGGCGCCGACCACCGTCTTCTTCACCTGGTTGGGCGCGTATTCGGCAACCGATATCCCGAACATCGCGGGCGCCAGCATGGCAACCCCGCGGGCCTGGCCGAGTTTCAGCGTGGCGACGCCGTCCTTGTTGACAAAAGTCTGCTCGACCGCGGCCTCCGCCGGGCGGAAATCGCCGAGCACGGCGGCAAGCCCCTCATGGATCGCCAGCAGGCGGCTGGCCAGCGGCAGATCGTCCGGCGGCTCCACAGAGCCGCAGCCGATGAACACGAGGCGGTTGCCCTCGGTCTCGATCACGCCCCAGCCGGTGCGGCGCAGGCCGGGGTCGATGCCGATGATCCGGACGGGTTGGCGAATCGGTGGGGGTGTCATGGCGTAGTGATAACGCCAGAGGGGGATGAACGAAACATAAAGAGAACGGAAATCCCCTGCCTCTAGAGCTCGCCCCACTTTCGCTCGTCGTCCCCGCGAAGGCGGGGATCCAGTACGCCGAGGCTTTTCGGTCGATAACGGACGTCTCTGGAATACTGGATCGCCCGTCGAGCTGGGTGATGACGACGGCGTGGGAGTAACGCCGGGTACTATCCGCCCATCTTCGCGACCAGCGCATCCGAAATCTCGAAGTTCGCGTAGACGTTCTGGACGTCGTCGTGCTCGTTCAAGAGGTCCATCAGCTTCAACAGCTTCTCGCCGGTCTCGTCGTCGACGGCGACCGTGTTCTGCGGCTTCCAGGTCAGCGCCGCTTTGCGGGCTTCGCCGAATTTCGCTTCCAGCGCCTTGGCCACCTCGCGAAAAGTTTCCTGCGAGGCGTAGATCTCGTGGCCGCTCTCGCTCGAGATCACGTCGTCGGCGCCGGCCTCGATCGCGGCATCCAGCATCGCGTCGTCGGAGGCCTTGCTGGAATCATATTCGATGATGCCGGTGCGGTCGAACATGAAGGCGACCGAGCCGGTTTCGCCGAGATTGCCGCCGGACTTGGTGAAGAAGGAGCGGATGTCGGAGGCGGCGCGGTTGCGGTTGTCGGTCAGCGCCTCGACGATCACGGCAACGCCGCCGGGGCCGTAGCCCTCGTAGCGGATTTCGTCGTAGCTCTCGCTGTCGCCGCCGGTCGCCTTCTTGATGGCGCGCTCGATATTGTCCTTCGGCATGTTCTCCTGGCGCGCCGCGATCACGGCCGCGCGCAGCCGCGGGTTCATGGCCGGGTCCGGGGTGCCCAATTTGGCCGCCACCGTGATTTCCCGCGCCAGCTTGCCGAACAGTTTCGACTTCTGGGCATCCTGCTTGCCCTTGCGGTGCATGATGTTCTTGAACTGGGAATGGCCGGCCATGCAGGGCTCTCTTGGATTCGTCCGGTGGGAATGTGGGGTGAAAGCGCGGCCTTATAGGCCGACAATCAGGCAAAATCAAAGATTTGGGACGGAGTCGGCGACTAAAGTAGTGCCCGCCCACCAAAATATCAGGCAGTTGTTAACCATGATTTCATGCTCGGATGAGAGGATTTCCCACCGACCCTCAACTTTTACGAGACGCTATGGCCTTCGGTTTCTTCAAAAGGCGGGTGCCGGAACCGGCGTTGCCTGCTGTCCAGCCCAAGGCTCAGCGGGCCGCCACTTCAACGGAAGCCGTGTCCGCTGAGGGCGATTCGGCCAGGGCCATCCTTGAACTCCTGGAACTCGAACTCGGCGCCATGATCCGCCAGCTCGAACGTGCTGCCACTTCGGTGGCCGGGGGTGCGGAGGCAACGGCTGCCACGCTGTCGACCATCCGCCAGCGCACTGATGCCCTGACAAGCCACACCAGCGCCGCGCAGGGCACGGCCACGACCTTTTCGCACGCCGCCGACAAGTTCACCCGGTCGGCGCAGGGGATCGGCTCCCAGGTCCGCGACGCCGGCAAGCTCGCCGACCAGGCCAGCGACGCCGCCCGCGAGGCCAGCACCAATGTCGACCGCCTGCGGGAATCCTCAGCCGCAATCGGCAATGTCGTCAACCTGATCGCGCAGATCGCGCGCCAGACCACGCTGCTGGCGCTCAATTCCACCATCGAAGCGGCGCGCGCCGGCGAGGCGGGGCGTGGCTTTGCGGTGGTCGCCACCGAGGTGAAGGCGCTTGCGGTGCAGACGCAGAACGCGACGGAAGAGATCACCAAGAAGATCGAGGCGCTGCAGCGCGACGCCGCGGGCTCGGTCGATGCCGTGCATCGCATTTCGCAGGCGATCGAGGCGATCCGCCCGGTATTCGAGAACGTCAACGGCGCCGTCGCCGAGCAGAACGCCACGACCGGAGAAATTGCCGACAACGCCGCCACCGCCTCCAGCTTCATCGTTTCGGTCGGCGACAGCGCCACCGAAATCGATCAGGCGACCAAGGAAGCCGAGTTGCATGGCGAAAGCGTCGCCAAGGCCGGGCGCGCCGTCACGACGTTCGCGCAGAAGCTCAAGTCGCGTTGCACGGTATTGCTGCGGCAAGGCGAGCGCGCCGAGCGCCGCGAACAGCAAAAATGGCCGTGCAGCCTCGCGCTCGAGATCCAGGCACCGGGCGGACAGCTATCTGCGCCGGTCCACGAGATTTCGATGGATGGCATCCTGATTGGCGGGCCCAACGCCGAACGGCTGACGCAGGGTCAGAGTTTCGATGCGACGCTGCAAGATGTCGGCGTCTGCCGCATTCACGTCGGTGACCGCACCCAGACCGGCACGCAGGCCCGCTTCGAGCGCGTCAACGCCGCGCTGGCCGAGAAGATCGAAGACAAGCTGTGGTCGATCCAGGACGACAACACCGAGGCGGTGACCCGCGCGATGGAAGCCGGCGCGGCGCTGAAGAAGATTTTCAATGATGCCATCGACAGCGGGGCCATCTCGATCGAGGACATGTTTGACACCAACTATGTCGAGATACCCGGCACCAACCCGACGCAGTATCGCACCAAGATACTGGACTGGGCCGATCGCGTCCTGCCCCCGTTCCAGGAAGCCTTCCTGGCCAGGGACAAGCGGATGGCATTCTGCGCAATGATCGACGCCAACGGCTATCTGCCGGTTCACAACAGGATCTACTCGCACCCGCAGCGGCCGGGCGACGTCACCTGGAACACCGCTAACAGCCGCAACCGCCGCATCTTCAACGATCCGGCAGGCCTTGCCGCCGGCCGCAACCAGCGCGCCTATCTGATCCAGAGCTACGCCCGCGACATGGGCAACGGCAACACCGTGATGATGCGCGAGATCGACGTGCCCGTCAGTGTCAAGGGCCGCCATTGGGGCGGCTTTCGCACGGCGTACCGGCTGTAGCCGCGTTTTCTGAAGAACCGCACTCCTCCATCGCGCGCGCCACGGCATCGCGGGAAGCGATAGCTGCCCAGAAGATGGGCTGCGCAAGCCCACAAGCGTGGCGTTCTTGACGTGAACTTTCCTCGTTCGAACTCGTTGACAGGCGGCCCTGGAACCCGCTGCCGACAAGCCCGTTGGCGCGAAGTCAGACAGGCTGGATCGTCCTCCGCGCGCAATTTTGCGCGCACCAGCCACGCCCGCGGAGATCGAAATGACACAACCTGGCACGGCAACGCGCGTTACCCGAACCGCAGAGATCCCGGAGAAGATTCCGGTCCGGCTGAACGTCAACGGCAATCAGCTGGACCTTACGGTCGCGCCGTGGACAACGCTGCTCGACGCGCTGCGCGATCACCTCGATCTCACCGGCACCAAGAAGGGCTGCGACCACGGCCAGTGCGGCGCGTGCACGGTGCTCGTCGACGGGCGGCGGATCAATTCGTGCCTGACGCTCGCCGTGATGAAACAAGGCGCGGAGATAACCACGGTCGAGGGTCTGTCCAGCAACGGCGCGCTGCATCCGCTGCAGCAGGCCTTCATCGATCACGACGCGTTCCAATGCGGATACTGCACCTCGGGGCAGATCTGCTCGGGGGTCGGCTTGATCAGCGAAGGCAAAGCCAAAACACCCGATGAGATCCGGGAACTGATGAGCGGCAACATCTGCCGTTGCGGCGCCTATCCGAACATCGTGGCGGCGATCCAGCAGGCGATGGAGCGATCATGACCCCTTTCCAATATACGCGGGCCAATGACGTCGCCGACGCCATCAAGCAGATCACCGCCGAACCTTCCGCGAAATTCATTGCCGGCGGCACCAATCTGCTCGACCTCATCAAATACGACGTCGAGGGCCCTGCCCGGTTGATCGATATCTCGCACCTTCCGCTTGGCAGAGTTGAGGAGACAGATGACGGCGGCGTCATGGTCGGGGCGATGGTGCCGAACGCCGATCTCGCCTATCACCCGCTGATCGAAAAGCGCTATCCGCTGCTGTCGCGGGCAATCCTGGCGGGCGCCTCCCAGCAATTGCGCAACATGGCGTCGACCGGCGGCAATCTCCTTCAGCGGACGCGCTGCTTTTATTTTTACGATGCAACGACACCCTGCAACAAGCGCGCGCCGGGCAGCGGCTGCTCAGCCATCGACGGCGTCAACCGCGTCAATGCGATCCTCGGCACGAGCGAATCCTGCATCGCCACGCACCCTTCCGACATGTGCGTGGCGATGGCCGCACTCGAAGCCACCGTTCATGTCGCCGGCCCCGCCGGAACGCGCACCATCGCGTTTGCGGATTTCCATCGGCTGCCCGGCGACACCCCGCAGCGCGATACCAACCTCGACCCGGACGAAATCATCACGCGGATCGAGCTTCCGGCCAACGGTTTCAGCGCGAACTATTCTTACGTGAAGATTCGCGACCGTCTGTCCTATGCGTTCGCGCTGGTATCGGTCGCGGCTGCGATGGAGTTTGAGGGCGACACGATCAAGGATGTCCGCATTGCACTCGGCGGCGTCGCCCACAGGCCGTGGCGCAGCCCGGCGGCGGAAACCGTCCTGCGCGGCCAGCGCGCCGAGGCCGGCGCGTTCGAGTCCGCCGCCGACGTGCTGCTGCGCGGCGCCAAGGGTTTTGGACACAACGACTTCAAGATCGGCCTGGCGCGACGCGCGATCATCCGGACGCTCGGTCAGGCTGCGCGGGGAACGCCGCAGTCGATATCAGACAAGAGGATACGGTGATCGCCATGGCTAGCTATATCGGAACAGCGACATCCCGCGTCGACGGCCGGGCGAAAGTCACGGGCGGGGCCAGATATGCCGGCGAATTCAGCGTCGACGGCCTCGTCCATGGCTATATCGTGGAGTCCACGATTCCCAAAGGGCGCGTGGCCCGTATCGATGCCTCAGAGGCGCTCGGCGTCAGCGGCGTGATCGACGTGCTCACTTATCAGAACCGGCCGGAGATGGCTGACGATGATAAAGCCTACAAGGACGAAACCGCGCCCGAAAATGGCTCGCCCTATCGGCCGTTGTTCGACGATGTAATCCGTTTCAGCGGGCAGCCGCTCGCGCTCGTGCTGGCGGAGGATTGGGAGACCGCCCGCATCGCCGCGTCGATGGTGAAGATCGAATACCAGCGCGAGCCCCACGTCACCGACCTGTATGCGCAGCGCTCGGAAGCCTTCGTTGTCGAGAAGCCGGAAAAGCCGCGGGGCGATGCGGCAAAAGCATTTGCCGCCGCAGCCGTTCGCCATGACGCCGAATATTTCATCCCCAGCGAATACCATAATCCGATGGAGTTGTTCGCCTCCACGGCCGTCTGGGACAACGGCCACCTGACGGTCCACGACAAGACGCAGGGCGTGCAGAACGTGCAGCAATATCTCTGCGGTGTGTTCAAGATGAAGGCGGACGCCATCAGCGTGATGTCGCCCTACATGGGTGGCGGCTTCGGGTCTGGCCTTCGGCCGCAATACCAAGTCGTGCTGGCGGTGCTCGGGGCGCTCGCGCTGAAACGTCCGGTGCGCGTGATGTTGACCCGCGCACAGATGTACGCGCTTGGCTATCGGCCAGCGACCATCGAGCGTGTGGCGATCGGCGCCAACCGCGACGGGACGCTGGAGTCGATGCAGCATGAAGCCGTCTCCATCACATCGCAGTATGAAGAATTTTCCCGCAACGATATCGGCTGGGGCAATTTGCTCTACAAAACCCCGAACGCAAAGTTCGAGCACAAGCTCGTCAAGCTCGATCTGCCGACATCGTGCGACATGCGTGCGCCGGGCGCCGCCACCGGCGTCTATGCGCTGGAATGCGCCATGGATGAACTCGCCGTCGCGCTCAAGACCGATCCGGTGCAATTGCGGCTGCAATGTTATTCCGATCGTGATCAGGGCGAAGACGTCCCCTACACCAGCAAACGGTTGCGCGAATGCTACCAGCAAGGCGCTGCGGCGTTCGGCTGGGACAAGCGCAGCGCCGAGCCGCGCTCGATGCGGGACGGACGTGAACTGGTGGGCTGGGGCATGGCGACGGGCGTATGGGAAGCCCTGCAGATGCCCGCCACCGTCCGCATCGTGCTGACCGCCAACGGCCATGCCGAAGTGGCGACAGCAGCCTCCGACATCGGCACAGGCACCTACACAATCATGGCGCAGGTCACGGCCGACATGCTCGGCCTGCCGATCGAGAACATCAGCGTCAAGCTCGGCGATTCGACGCTGCCTCAATGTCCGCTGGAGGGCGGTTCTTGGATCGCATCCTCGGTGTGCAACGCGATCGCCAATACGGCGAACGCCGTTCGCGGCGACATTCTGAGGCTTGCCCAGGCGATGAAGGATTCACCGCTCGCGGACGAAACCGTGGACGACGTTGCGCTGGTCGACGGCAAGATCGCCAGCAAGCGCGACGCCAGCCGCTCGGTTTCGATCGCCAGCGTCATGCAGTCGGACAACGCCGAGCGCATCACGCGCGAGGAAACCAACAAGCCCGACGAGGACAAGTCTCACGCGCGCAACGTCCACTCTGCCGTCTTCGCCGAGGTCAAGGTCGACGAGGAACTGGGCGTCGTCCGCGTCACCCGCATCGTCGACGCCGTGGCGGCAGGCCGCATCCTCAATTTAAAGACAGCGCGAAGCCAGATCATGGGCGGCGTGGTCTGGGGCATCGGCATGGCGCTGCACGAAGAGACGCTCTACGACCACCGCTTCGGGCGCGTCATGAACGCCAATATCGCCGAGTATCATGTGCCCGTGAATGCCGACATTCACGACATCGAGGTCATTTTCGTCGATGAGCAGGACACACTCGTCAATCCGCTCGGCATCAAGGGCCTCGGTGAAATCGGTATCGTCGGCGTTGCGGCGGCGATTGCCAATGCGGTCTATCACGCCACGGGTAAGCGCGTGCGTGACCTGCCGATCACGCTGGACAAGGTGGTTCAATTCGAACCCACCGTCGCGGGCCTGCGCTAGCGCAGTCCCGTCGGGAGTTCAAACCCTTGATACTCCCGCGTCAGCAACGCCTTCAGCACCGGCATGTTCGGCGTCGCATCCTTTGAAGGCATCGGGTTACTGTCCGCCTTGATGAAATCGGGCGGTGTGCCCGGCAGCTTGTAGAGATTGAAATTGCTGCGTCGGATCGCGAAGTCGGCCTGCAGATAGCCGTCGCGCATCATCAGGCCGGCGGGCGCGACGTAGAAACTATCCTCGCGAAACGGGCCAAGGATCGAGAACGTGGTCGATCCCTTGCCGACGTCGCGGCGCTGGCTCGAAAGCCTCACGAGCTCGGTCTGCTCGCCGTTGACGGTGACGTAGACCCGCCGCAGCGGCAGTTCGGCTGCGTCCTGGGTGACGACGCTGACCAGCACCAGCACGTATTTGCCGATCGCCTGATATTCAGCGGCACTCGACGGCCAGCAGAAATCAATCGACGATCCACGCGCGGCGCCTTTCGGCGCCTGCTCCTTGGTTCGGAGAGCAGCCTTCTCGAGCCGCTCCGTCATGTCGGCAGGTGTCACCGCGCCTTGGGAGACCGGCCGCTTCGTCAGCGTCTGCGCGCCGGCCGTGGCGGAAACGAACAGCGCCAGCGCGACGATCAGCAGCCTGCGCATCGTCATTCTTTCCGCGTTGGGATTTTCAAGCCCAGAAGCCGGGCATGGCCGGCTCCAGCCTGCCGCCGGCCCGCACCGGTGCGACGCGCCGCGCCAGGCCGGTGGCGTCGTCGGTCTCGACCGCCACACCACTGAGTGTCGCAGCGCCCGCCGCCGGTTCGAACCGGCCTGAGGGAATGCCGGTCGTGAAACGCCGCAGCGGCTCTTCCTTCTGCATGCCGATGACGGAATCATAATCGCCGGTCATGCCGGCGTCGGTCATATAGGCGGTGCCGCCGGCCAGGATCTGGTGATCGGCGGTCGGCACGTGGGTGTGGGTGCCGACGACGAGGCTGGCGCGGCCGTCGCAGAAATAGCCGATGCCCTGCTTCTCGCTGGTCGCCTCGCCGTGGAAATCGACCACGATGGCGTCCGCCGCCTCGCGCAGCGGACAGGCTTCAAGCTCGCGATTGAGCGTGGCAAAGGGATCGTCGAACGGCGTCATGAAGACGCGGCCGATGGCGTTGATGACGAGCGCGCGCTTGCCGTTCTTGGTATCGATCAGCGCCGCGCCGCGGCCGGGCGTGCCTTTCGGGAAGTTCGCAGGACGGACCAGTTTTGGCGCGCGCTCGATGAACACCAGCGCCTCGCGCTGATCCCAGGCGTGATTGCCGAGCGTGATCGCATCGGCGCCGGCATCGAGGAATTCCTGGTAGATCGCCTCGGTAATGCCGAAACCGCCCGCGGAATTTTCGCCATTGACGACGACCAGGTCGAGCGCCCAGTCCCTGACCATGCCGGGCAAATATTCCGCGATCGCGGTGCGGCCGGCACGGCCGACTACGTCGCCGACGAAGAGAATGCGCAAAGTTCAGCTCCGGAAATCGAACACTTTCTTTTCCGTTAGCACATAATCCAGCGCCACGTCGTGCGGCAGCGCAGGAACGGCTTTTATTTCCTGCACGGAAAAGGCGGTACCGGCGGCGATGATGGCTTTCGCCTTCCGCAGATGCGCGAGGGTATAGTCGTAGTGACCGGCGCCATAGCCGATGCGGTGGCCCTGACGGTCGAACGCCGCCAGCGGGATCAGCATGACATCGGGAATCAGTTCTTCCGCCGCCGGCGACGGCTCGAGGATGCCGAGCGGCCCCAGCATCAGCCGGTCGTCGGGCGACCACGCGCGAAACGCCAGCGACTTTCCGCGCGAGAGAACGGCCGGCAGCGCCAGCCTGGCGCCCCGCTCCGCGAGCTTGCGCATCAACGGCGCGGGATCGATCTCGCTGCGGATCGGCGAGTAACCCGACACGATCATGCCGGGTTGGATCGCAAACGGCACGCCGCGCTTGGCCATCGCAAGCGCTGCAGCCGCGCGCTGCTCGTCATTCAACGCATCGCGCTTGGCGAGCGCAGCAGCGCGAAGATCGGCTTTCGACAAGGTTGCGGTCATGCAGTATCTTTCCGCTGTCATCACCCGCGAATGCGGCTGATCCAGTAATCCAGAGACTTCAGTGATTCAACCGAGACGCCGCGGCGTACTGGATACCCGCATTCGCGGGGTATGACGGGACGCGCGCGTAGCACAACGCCGCAAGCAACCCAATTAACAAGTACGAAGCCGCGAACGCCGTTGAAGCACTCGATCCCGGAGTTCCCTACGAAAGTAGGTGGGCACCATATGTCCGGGTCCACGGACCCGGCCAGGGACAGTTCCCTAAAGGATCGATAAGGCCCCGGGGATATTATGGCTCCTGACGCACGACGCAGCTTCGCAGGAGCAATGTAAGGGTTATAGAAGGAAACCGCCAGCGGTACCGATTGCGAACATCTTAAGATTGCGTTTTACTTTACCCTCCCCTGGAGGGGGAGGGTCGTTTGAAGGTCGGCATGGCCGACTTCAAACGGGGTGGGGTGATCTCTCCGCGAGCGAGATAGAAATGGTTTCACCAGCAATCCGCCGCGCCGTGGCCAAGAAACTCCGCGCGAACACAACGCCGCATGAGCGTATCCTCTGGCGCGCACTGAAAGAACTGCCAATCGAAGGCACGCACTTTCGACGACAAGCGCCGATCGGTCCCTATGTCGTGGATTTCTTCTGTCCAGCGAAGCGCCTAATCGTCGAACTCGATGGCGGGCATCATAACGAAGACGCGACGGCTCAGCGCGATAACGAACGGCAAGCGTGGCTGGAGAAGGAAGGGTATCGCGTCATCCGCTTCTGGAATTCGGATGTGACCGGTGACCTCAACGCGGTGATGGAACGGGTCTATGCAGAGGTACACGGTGCGTTGGATGCTGACGCGCTTCCACTGAGACGCCACCGGCGCGGATAGTCTGTCACCCCGCCCCGGCTCACATGGCGCTACGCGTCATGTGAGCCGACCCGCCCCCTCGAGGGGCGGGTGGGAAAAACACCGCCCCCACCTCAGCCTATCGCCACACCATTACCTATCGTGCGGTTAATGACTTGCGTGGTCTTTTCGATCCGTTCGGCGGCGGCGTTGAGGGCATTGGCGACGGCGGCTTGCGTCGCCTTGGCGCGGTCGGCGGCGGCGACGCGGACATTGCGCAGGGTTTCGAGTTCGCCCTCCAGCGCGCGGATGCGCGCGTTGGCGTCGACCAGTTCGTCGCACACGGTGAGCGCGGCCATCACGGTGAGGCGCGCGTCGCCGATCTCTCCGAACTTGCCGCGCAATTCGCCGACCCGCGTTTCCAGGCTTTCGGCAAGTTTCAGCAGCCGCACCTCCTGCCCTTCCTCGCAGGCCATGCGGTACTGCCGGCCATTGATGGTGACGTTGATGTGGCTCATTCATCCTCTCCGGCATCGAGCACCGCGCGGATGGTACCGATCGCGATATCCAGTCTTTCGGCGATCTCGCGGTTGGTGCGTTCCAGCCGCCGTGTCTTCACCAGCGAGCCGTCGAGTTCGTCGGCGAGCCGCGAACGATCGGCGCCGAGCGCCTGGATACGGCTCGCCAGCTCGTTCTCGTCGCGATCGGCATCGCGCCGTCGTTCCGCGGCAGCCTCAAGCGCGTCGAGCGCCATCATCAGCCGCCGCGTGGCGGCGTCGATGTCGACCTGGATCGGCTCGGCATTGCCGGCCCCGTTGGTGAGACGATCGCTCATGGGAAGCAGCGCGCACCTTCGCGTAGGCCCGCCGCGCGGCAGCAAAATCCGCGGTTCGGCAAGCGGTTAGAGCACGAAATTTACGTGGCAAGCGAGGCAAGCGCAACGCCGACGCGAAGCTATGCACTGCTAAGCAACTTTTCGCACCGCAGGCGCGTTTCCGTGCCTTGGACTCACGGGGATTGTGGTGCTATCCAGCCCTTAACTCCCTTAGGCCCACGCCCGTATTCCGGCTTTGCCCGGTACGTTACCCGTAACCAAGCACCTCAATTCAGGCGGATTTTCATCATGACGCAGGTCGATCACACCCGTATGGCCAATGCGATTCGCGGGCTTGCCATGGATGCCGTCGAGAAGGCGAAATCCGGTCATCCCGGCCTGCCGATGGGCGCCGCCGACATCGCCACCGTGCTGTTCACACAGTTTCTGAAATTCGACGCCGCGGCGCCGGCCTGGCCCGATCGCGACCGCTTCGTGCTCTCGGCCGGACACGGATCGATGCTGCTCTATGCCTTGTTGTACCTTACCGGCAACAAGGACATGACGCTCGACCATCTCAAAAACTTCCGCCAGCTCGGATCACTGACCCCGGGACACCCCGAGAATTTTCACACCAAGGGTATCGAGACCACCACCGGTCCGCTCGGACAGGGCATCGCCACCGCCGTCGGCATGGCGCTGGCGGAGAAGATGCTAGCCGCCGAATTCGGCAAGAAGGTGGTCGGCCATCACACTTACGTGCTCGCCTCCGACGGCGACCTGATGGAAGGCGTGTCGCAGGAAGCGATCGCGATGGCCGGACACTGGAAGCTGAACAAGATGATCGTGCTGTATGACGACAACGGCATCTCGATCGACGGCCCGACCTCGATCGCCGATTCGGTCGACCAGGTGAAGCGCTTCAAGTCCGCAGGCTGGGCGGCCGAGCTGATCGACGGTCATGACCAGAAGGCGATCGCGGCCGCCATCGCCCGCGCGCAGAAATCCAGCAAGCCGTCGCTGATCGCCTGCAAGACCACGATCGGCTACGGCGCGCCGACGCGGGCTGGCACCGCAAAAGCCCATGGCGAGGCGCTCGGCGCCGACGAACTGAAGGGCGCCAAGGAAAAGCTCGGAATCTCGCAGGAAGCTTTCTCGGTACCCGACGATGTGCTGAAGGCGTGGCGTGAAGCCGGCAGCCGCGGCGCCGCCGCCCGCCAGGAATGGGAAGGCGTTTTTGCCGAGCTCGGCCCGCGCAAGCGCGCCGAATTCGAGCGGCGGATGCGGCACGAGCGGCCGGCCACGCTCTCGAAAGCGCTGCGGGCGCACAAGAAGGCGCTACTGGAATCGCCACAGAATATCGCCACGCGGAAATCTTCCGAATCTGCAATCGAAGCAATTGCATCTGCGATGCCGATGGAATTTCTTGCCGGTTCCGCCGACCTCACCGGCTCCAACAACAACAAGGCGAAATCGGCCGTGGCGTTCTCAGCCAAGACGCCGAAGGGCCGCTTCATCCATTACGGCATCCGCGAGCACGGCATGGCGGCTGCCATGAACGGCATCTTCCTGCACGGCGGCTTTGCGCCGAACGGCGCGACCTTCCTGGTGTTCACCGACTACGCCCGCCCGGCGATGCGGCTGGCCGCGCTGATGGGCGCCGGCGTCGTCTATGTGATGACCCATGATTCCATCGGGCTCGGTGAAGACGGCCCGACGCACCAGCCGGTGGAACACCTCGCGGCACTCCGTGCGATCCCCAACATGCGCGTGTTCCGGCCCTGCGATGCCATTGAGGTGACCGAGTGCTGGGAGCTGGCGCTCAACCGGATCGACGGCCCGACCGTGCTGGCGTTGACCCGCCAGAACCTGCCGCAGCTTCGAACCAGTGCGCCGAACGACAATCCTTGCGCGCATGGCGCCTATGAGCTGGTCGCGGCACAGGGCGAGGCCAAAGTGTCGCTGTTCGCCTCGGGCTCCGAGGTCGAGATCGCCGTGGCCGCCCAGAAACAGCTCGCTGAGCGTGGCATCGCGTCGCGGGTGGTCTCGGTGCCCTCGCTCGAACTGCTGCTGGCGCAACCGGCGGACCGCCAGAAGGCCATCATCGGCAACGCCCCGGTCAAGATCGCCATCGAGGCCGCGGTGCGCTGGGGCTGGGATGCCGTGATCGGCCGGGATGGTGAATTCGTGGGCATGCACGGTTTTGGTGCCAGCGCCCCCGCCAAGGACCTTTTCAAGCACTTCGGAATTACGGCCGAGGCTGCCGTTAACGCTGCCCTGAAGCGCTTGGGCTGACGGTTGAGATTGCCGGGAAAAGGCGCTACCTAAACGCCATCTTGACCGTTCCCGCCCGGCCGAACCGGGCGTTCCGCCGTAAGCTCCTCGTGGAACGGATCCGCGGGGTGGCGCCAGCTATCAGAGGAGAAACGAGCATGGCAATCCGCGTTGGGATCAACGGGTTTGGCCGCATCGGCCGCAATATCTTGCGGGCCATCGCGGAATCCGGCCGCAAGGATATCGAGGTGGTCGGCATCAACGATCTCGGCCCGGTCGAGACCAATGCCCACCTGCTGCGTTTCGACTCCGTGCATGGCCGCTTCCCCGGCATCGTCACCGTCGACGGCGACTCGATCAGCGTCGGCAACGGCAAGATCAAAGTGTCCACCGAGCGCGATCCGTCCAAGCTGCCCTGGAAGGAACTCGGGGTCGACATCGCGATGGAGTGCGTGGGCATCTTCACCGCCAAGGACAAGGCTTCAGCCCATCTCACCGCCGGCGCCAAGCGCGTCCTGATATCGGCGCCCGGCGAGAATGCCGATGCGACCATTGTGTTCGGCGTCAATCACGACACCCTGACGAAGGATCACCTGATCGTCTCCAACGGCTCCTGCACCACCAACTGCCTGGCGCCGGTCGCCAAGGTGCTGAACGACACGGTGGGCATCGAGACCGGCTTCATGACCACCATCCACGCCTATACCGGCGACCAGCCGACGCTCGATACCATGCACAAGGATCTCTATCGCGGCCGCGCGGCGGCGATGTCGATGATCCCGACTTCCACCGGTGCTGCCAAGGCGATCGGCCTGGTGCTGCCGGAGCTGAAGGGCAAGCTCGACGGCGTCGCGATCCGGGTGCCTACGCCCAACGTTTCGGTGGTCGATCTCAAGATCGTCGCCAAGCGCGCCACCGACGTGAAGGAAATCAACGCGGCGATGAAGCGCGCCTCCGAGCAGCAGCTCAAGGGCATCCTCGGCTACACCACGGCGCCGAACGTCTCGATCGACTTCAACCACGATCCTCATTCCTCGACGTTCCACGAGGACCAGACCAAGGTTCAGAACGGGACGCTGGTGCGGGTGATGTCCTGGTACGACAATGAATGGGGTTTCTCCAACCGCATGGGCGACACCGCCGTGGCGATGGGGAAGCTGCTGTAAGAGAACAGATCGATGAGCCTTCCGCACTGGCTCGGAATCCCCGGAGTAATCTTGCTGATCGGCTTGATCGCGTACGGTTTCCTGCGAGGCATGAAGGTCAACGACCCTGACGATGGCGGCGGAAGTGGCGACCATGGCCACTCGCCGCCACCGGACCATCAATAGTAATTCGCTTGAAACGATGGTGATCAATGGCAGGAAGCTTCCGTACTCTCGATGACATCGACGTGAAAGCCAAGCGCGTGCTGCTGCGCGTCGACCTCAACGTGCCCATGGAGAACGGCCGCGTCACCGATGCAACGCGGCTCGAGCGCGTCGCGCCGACCATCACCGAAATCTCGGACAAGGGCGGCAAGGTCATCCTGCTTGCCCATTTCGGCCGGCCGAAGGGACGCGACGCCAAGGATTCGCTGAAGCCGGTCGCCGAGGCGCTGTCGAAGGTGATCAAGAAGCCGGTCGCCTTCGCCGACGATTGCATTGGCGACGCCGCAGCCAAGGCGGTGGCGGCGATGAAGGACGGCGATATTCTCTGCCTGGAAAACACCCGCTTCCACAAAGAGGAAGAGAAGAACGATCCGGCGTTCGTGGCGGAGCTGGCAAAACTCGGCGACATCTGGGTCAACGATGCGTTCTCGGCCGCGCACCGCGCGCACGCCACCACCGAAGGCCTCGGCCATAAGCTTCCCGCCTACGCCGGGCGCACCATGCAGGCCGAACTCACTGCGCTTGAGAAGGCGCTGGACGCGCCGACCAAGCCGGTGATCGCGATCATCGGCGGCGCAAAAGTCTCGACCAAGATCGACCTCTTGGAAAACCTTGTGAAAAAGGTTGATGCGCTGGTGATCGGCGGCGGCATGGCCAACACCTTCCTGCATGCGCAGGGCGTCGGCATCGGCAAGTCGCTGGCGGAGAAGGATCTCGCCGCCACGGCGCTGCGCATCATGGAGAAGGCCGAGGCCGCGAACTGCGCCATCATCCTGCCCGTCGATGCCGTGGTCGCCTATCATTTCGCAGCCAACTCACCCTCGCATGCCTATGGACTCGATGCGATCCCGGCGGACGGCATGATCCTCGACGTCGGCCCGCAATCAACCGCGCGGATTCACGCCGCGATCGACGACGCCAAGACGCTGGTGTGGAACGGCCCGCTCGGCGCGTTCGAGATGACGCCGTTCGACCGCGGCACCATGGTCGCGGCCAAGCATGCTGCAGAGCGCACCAAGGCCAACAAGCTGATCTCGGTCGCCGGCGGCGGCGACACCGTCGCGGCGCTGAACCAGGCCGGCGTGGCCGACGATTTTTCCTATGTCTCGACGGCCGGCGGCGCATTCCTCGAATGGATGGAAGGCAAGCCGCTGCCCGGGGTCGAAGTTCTGAAACTGCGATAAACCAATTAGTGGAGCGCCAGAGGCGCGGCAAATACAGGAGAATTTGAATGGCTCGCATCACCTTGCGTCAACTGCTCGATTATGCGGCCGAGCACGATTACGGGGTGCCGGCGTTCAACATCAACAACATGGAGCAGGCGCTGGCCATCATGGAGGCCGCGTCCTCGCTCGATGCCCCCGTCATCATCCAGGCCTCGCGCGGCGCGCGCTCCTACGCCAACGACATCATGCTCAAGCACATGATGGACGCCGTCACCGAGATCTATCCGCAGATTCCGGTCTGCGTGCATCTCGACCATGGCAACGAACCCGCCACCTGCATGACCGCGATCCAGGCCGGCTTCACCTCTGTGATGATGGACGGTTCGCTGAAAGCTGACGGCAAGACGCCCGGCGACTGGGATTACAATGTCGGGGTGACCAAGACCGTCACCGACATGGCGCATCTCGGCGGCATCTCGGTGGAAGGCGAACTCGGCGTACTCGGTTCGCTGGAAACCGGCATGGGCGACAAGGAAGACGGCCACGGCGCCGAAGGCAAGCTGTCGCACGACCAGTTGCTGACCAATCCCGACGAAGCCGTGAAGTTCGTCCGCGAGACAAAGGTCGACGCGCTGGCGATCGCGATGGGCACCTCGCACGGCGCCTACAAGTTCACCCGCAAGCCCGACGGCGACATCCTCGCCATGAACGTGATCGAGGAAATCCATCGCAAGCTGCCGAACACGCATCTGGTGATGCATGGCTCGTCCTCGGTGCCGCAGGATCTCCAGGAGATCATCAACGCCAATGGCGGCAAGATGAAGCCGACCTGGGGCGTGCCGGTGTCCGAGATCCAGCGCGGCATCAAGAACGGCGTGCGCAAGATCAACATCGACACCGACAACCGCATGGCGATGACCGGTCAGATCCGCAAGGTCCTGAAGGAAAATCCGGAAGAGTTCGATCCGCGCAAATATCTCAAGCCGGCGATGGAAGCGATGGCCAAGCTGTGCAAGCAGCGGCTGCAGGAATTCAACACCGCAGGCCAGGCCAGCAAGATCAAGAAGGTGCTGACCACGGCCGAAATGGCGAAGCGTTACACCAAGGGTGAGCTCGATCCCAAGGTTGCCTGACAAGGTTGCCTGAAGGGCCGCCCGCGCCCCGCAAACACCTAGGGTGCGACGAACGTTTTCTAGGCAATTGCCCGAGAACCGCCTATTTTGGTGCGCAAGGGCATGATGTTCTTGGAGAACTTCGATGAATCTCGCCGACCTCAACAAGGTTGCCCTCGCCATGGTCACCCCGGGCAAGGGCATCCTCGCCGCCGATGAATCCTCCGGGACGATCAAGAAGCGCTTTGACGCCATCAAGGTCGAATCGACCGAGGAGAGCCGCCGCGACTACCGCGAGATGCTGTTCCGCTCCTCCGAGGCGATGAGCCAATACGTCTCCGGCGTCATCCTGTACGACGAGACGATCTGGCAGAACGCGAAGGATGGCACGCCGCTGGTCAAGCTGATCGAGCAGGCCGGCGCGATCCCCGGCATCAAGGTCGACGAGGGAACGCAGGCGCTGCCGCAATGCCCGGGCGAGCTGGTCACCGTCGGCCTCGACAAGCTCGCCGAGCGATTGAAGAAGTATTACGAGCGCGGCGCGCGCTTCGCCAAATGGCGCGCGGTGATCGATATCGGCAGCGGCACTGGCGGCCGGGGCATTCCAACCATGACCGCGATCAGCGTCAACGCGCACGCGCTGGCGCGCTATGCGGCGCTGTGCCAGGCGGCGCAGATCGTGCCGATCGTGGAGCCGGAAGTGCTGATGGATGGCGATCACGACATCGACCGCTGCTACGACGTGACCCAGCGCGTGCTGAACAAGACCTTTCAGGAATTGCGCATCCAGCGCGTCGAACTCGAGGGCATGGTGCTGAAGCCCAACATGGTCATTTCGGGCAAGAAGTGCGCACAGCAGGCTTCCGTCGAAGAGGTCGCGGAGAAAACCGTGCGGCTGCTGAAAGCCTGCGTGCCCGCCGCCGTGCCGGGCATCGCCTTCCTCTCCGGCGGGCAATCCGACGAGGAAGCGACCGCGCATCTGGACGCCATGAACAGGATCCGCAACCTGCCCTGGAAGCTCACCTTCTCCTATGGCCGCGCGCTGCAGGCAGCGCCGCAAAAGGCGTGGTCGGGCAAGGCCGAGAACGTCGCTGCCGGCCAGCGCGCCTTCACCCACCGCGCGAAAATGAACGCGCTGGCGAGCAAGGGCGCGTGGGAAGCCGGCCTTGAAAAGAAGGTCGCCTAGATTTGGCCAATAAAGACTCGGCTGGCAAAACTCTTCCGCCCCGCCCGGCGCCGCGTCTCTATCTCGCGACGCCGGAGGTGGATGATCCCGCGCAACTCGCGAGCGAACTTCCGACGCTGTTGGCTGCGGCCGACGTCGCGGCAGTGCTGCTGCGGCTTAAGCCCACGGACCAGCGCACCATGATCTCGCGCGTGAAGACGCTGGCGCCCGTGATCCAGAATGCCGGCGCGGCGCTGCTGCTCGACGGCCATGTCGAACTGGTGGCGCGCGCGGGCGCCGACGGCGCGCATCTGAACAGCCTCGCCGCGCTGGAGGACGCCCTGCCCTCGCTGAAGCCGGACCGCATTGCCGGCGTCGGCGGGCTCACGACGCGACACGATTCGATGGCCGCAGGCGAAAGTGGCGCCGACTACGTGCTGTTCGGCGAGCCCGATGCAAACGGCCAGCGGCCTTCGGTGGAAGCGATTGCCGAACGCCTGCAATGGTGGGACGAGCTGTTCGAGCCGCCCTGTGTCGGCTTTGCCGCCTCGCGCGAGGAGGCCGCCGAGTTCGCGCGCGCCGGCGCGGATTTCGTGCTGGTCGGCGATTTCATCTGGGCCGATCCGCGCGGCGCCGAGGCCGCGCTGACCGATGTCGCCCAGGCTGTCCTGCAGGCGTATGAAGCCGCGTTCGGAAAAACCAGGACCAGCCCTGACAAGGCCGGACACGGATAACGCCGGACCATGAAACTGCTACGTCCCATATCGCTGCTCACGGGCCTCGTGATGACGACGGCCGGTGCCACAGCACAGACCTCGCTGGCGCCGCCCGCCGCGCCGCCGCCCGCAGCTGCTCCGGCTGCAAAGCAGGCCCCACCGAAAGCAAAAGCGCCTGCTGCGCCGGCGAAAAAGCCTGCCGCGACACCGGCGCCTGCCCCCGCGACGACACCCAAGCCTACGGCGACCAAACCCGTGTTGGGGCAGCCGGACCCGCAAATGCCGACGTTTGACGATCCCAACGTCGACAACGTCTACGCCGCCTATCAGCGCGGCCTCTACAAGACCACCTTCGATCTCGCGACCACGCGCGCGCAATACGCCCGCGACCCGAAGGCAATGACGATGCTGGGCGAGCTCTATGCCAACGGGCTCGGCATCAAGCGCGATTACGCCAAGGCTGCCGAATGGTATCAGCGCGCCGCGGATGCAGGCGACCGCGAAGGCATGTTCGCACTCGCCATGATGCGGCTGTCCGGCCGCGGCGGCGCCACCAACCGCGACCAGGCGGTCAAGCTGCTCGCCTCCTCCGCCAAGCTCGGCAACGCCAAGGCGGCCTATAATCTGGCGCTGCTCTATCTCGACGGCAACACGCTGCCGCAGGACGTCAGGCGCGCGGCCGAGCTGCTGCGCGTCGCGGCCGACGCCGGCAACCCGGAAGCGCAATACGCGCTGGCGACCTTCTACAAGGAAGGCAACGGCGTGCCGAAGGATCTCGACAAGGCGGTACGCCTGCTGCAGGCGGCGGCGCTGGCCGACAATGTCGACGCAGAGGTCGAATATGCCATCGCGCTGTTCAACGGCACCGGCACGCCGAAGAACCAGCCGGCCGCGGTGGCGCTGTTGCGCAAGGCGGCGCGGCAGAACTCGCCGATCGCGCAGAACCGTCTCGCCCGCGTGCTGGTGAGCGGGCTGGGGGTGCCGGTGGACAAGATCGAGGGCCTGAAGTGGCATCTCGTCGCCAAAACCGCCGGCAAGGGCGACCCCGAACTCGACGAGCGCCTCTCCGAGCTCAGCCCCGAGGACCGCGCCAAGGTCGATGCGGCGGCGCGCAAATGGACCGGGACCATTGGTGCCGCGGCCAATAAATGACGCCTTGACGGCGGCACATCTGCAGGGCAACCCAGTCCCTAAACCCCTGACGGCATTGGGCCGTTCCCTCACACCGTAAGCGCGCATCATGCTGCATTCAGCCCTAATCAACGTCATGGTGAAAGCCGCGCGCCGCGCCGGCCGCAACCTCAAGCGCGACCTCGGCGAGATCGAGCACCTGCAGGTATCGCTCAAGGGACCGGCAAACTTCGTCACCAAGGCCGACAAGCGCGCCGAGGAAATGCTGTACGAGGACCTCGCCAAGGCCCGCCCCGGCTACGGCTTCATCGGCGAGGAAGGCGGCAACCGCGAGGGCTCCGACAAGAGCCACACCTGGATCGTCGATCCGCTCGACGGCACCACCAACTTCCTGCACGGCATCCCGCAATTCGCGATCTCGATCGGGCTGCGCCGCGACGATACGATCATCGCCGGCGTGATCTACAACCCCGCCAATGACGAGCTGTACATCGCCGAACGCGGCAAGGGCGCCTTCCTCAACGACCAGCGGCTCCGCGTTGCCGGCCGCCGCCAGCTCGACGAATGCGTGGTGGCCTGCGGCCTGCCGCATATCGGCCGCGGCGACCATGCGCTGGCGCAAAAGGAAATGGCCGCGCTGCAAAACAAGGTCGCCGGCTTCCGCCGCTTCGGCGCCGCCTCCCTCGACTTAGCCTTCGTCGCCGCCGGCCGCCTCGACGGCTACTGGGAACGCAACCTGCAGCCCTGGGACATCGCGGCGGGGCAGATCATGGTGCGGGAAGCCGGGGGAACGATCACGGACGTCGGCGGCAAGGACGATGCGCTGAAGACCGGGCACGTGGTGTGCGGGAATGAGTTCGTGCACGGGGAACTGGTGAAGATATTGAAGGCGCTCGACAAGTAGAGCGACGGTTGCCGACGTCCGCGGCCTCCAAACTAAAACATCGAAAACAACCCCATGCACAGTAGCCGGACGCTTGGCTCTGTGACGAAGCGCATGTTTGACACGTCGGGCAAATCAGCGGCATAAGGCCATCATCAGACGGACCTGCCGGTCAGCGATCGGCCTTGATCTCCGCGAGCGAATAGCTGGTGCTGCGGCCACCCGCTTCGTCTCTCGCAAGAATGCCGAGCGCGACGAGTTCGTTGATGTCGCGCAGCGCAGTGTCCGCCGAACACTTCTCGATCTTTGCCCATTTCGACGTCGTCAACTTGCCTTCGAATCTATCGAGCAGGCGATTGAGGATGTCGCGCTGACGCTCATTGAGCTGCGTCGCGGCATTTGCTCTCCAGAATTCTGCTTTTCGGAAGACGCTCGACAGGATCGCTTCGGCGCCATCGAATGCGCGGTCCAGGCACGCCAAAAACCATTCGAGCCAATGGGTGATATCGAGACCGCCTTTCTGCGTCGCTTCCAGCGCCTCGTAATAGGCCTGCCGCTCCAGCTGAATCTGCGCCGACATGCTGTAGAAGCGCTGCGGGCTGGCTTCCGACCGTGCAAGCGACATGTCGGCGATGGCGCGCGCGATGCGGCCATTGCCGTCGTCGAATGGATGGATGGTGACGAACCAGACATGCGCGAGCGCGGCTTTGACGACCGGATCAAGCTCTTCTTCGCGATTGAACCAGATGAGAAAGCCCCGCATTTCATGATCGAGCCGATCGGCCGCCGGTGCTTCGTAGTGAACCCTCTCGCGACCATACGTGCCGGAACTGACGCGCATCGGCCCCGATTCCTCGTCGCGCCACTGGGCGACCTTGATCTTGTCCAGACCGCTGCGGCCCGTCGGAAACAGCGCTCCATGCCAACCGAATAGTCTTGCAGAGCTGAGAGGCTGGTCGAACCTTTGGGTCGCATCCAGCATCATCTCGACGATGCCCTCGACGTTGCGATCGGCCGGAAGCAATGCCCCCGCATCAATCCCGAGACGCCGGGCGATGGACGAGCGCACCTGATTCCTGTCGAGAATTTCGCCTTCGATCTCGCTGGACTTGAGAACGTCCTCGGTGAGGGTTTTGAGGACGGCCTGTTCCTGCAGAGGGAAGCCAAGCGCCTGCATGCGGCCGATCAGCCGTCCTTGCCGGTACCGTACGGCGCCGAGTTGGTGGGCAAGCGCCCCCTGATCGCAATGAAAGCTGGGCCAATCAGGCCGTTGATAGATTTGTCCAGCCATTCTCCGCACTCTATGCGGCGAATGTACAGATTATTCTCTGCCGGCACAAGCACCCAAGGCCAACTAATTACACCAGCACCGTCCAACAGATGGCTAGCCAGACGGTGGATTTTAGATACAGTCTCTACCTATGCGAGCAACTAGCACATAACTCCGGATTATGGCCGTGAATGCACAAGCAGTGGAGACTATTGCACGCGCACTGCATGCGATCACATCCATTGCAGATACACTCACGGTTCCTCTCGTGGCAAACCTAAAGTCATCGGATGTAAAAGCGGGCGACTACGACGTCTCTTCCGTCGTGACCGAGTACTTCTCGGAGAACGAAGCCAGCCAGATTCTTCTCGGTCTGCAAGAATGCGGTTTTTATACCAAACTCTATGTCGGCGAATTGGAATTCATCACTGCGATTCTCGAGGGCTCGTTCAGCAATCTGCCGAGGCCGCGGAAGCTAGTCTACAACACCTCGCAGAGCGGCACAGGGGCAGGTCGTAAGTCACTGATTCCAGCATTTTGCACCCTACATAACATTCCCGTTTGTAACTCGAACGCATACGTCCTTTCATTGGCGCGCCACAAATTTCATGTTTCTTTAATCTTACGAGCGCTGGGTCTTCCGGCAACCGAGTCTTGGCTTTTCGATGAGCAGGGCTGGCTTTTTGATCAAAAGCCGCCTCATGAACTCAAGCTTATAGCAAAGGCCTGCCATGAGTCGGCAAGTATTGGCTTGGACCACGAGTGCATTGGCGAGCTATCTTATGCATATGAAACGTCGCTGGCGCGTAAGGTGGCCGCGTTGCGGCAACCGTTTATCGTGCAGCGATTCATCGCGGGCAGCGAAGCGGAGGTTCCAGTCATAGACCTTTTTGGCGAGGCGTTCTCATTGGATCCCGTAGCGATGACACTGGATGGCAGCCCTATTCTTGGCGACCGAATTCTCGACTATGACATCGTGGCGGACGATCTCGGAGGGTTTGCAATGTGCACGCACCTTGACCAGAGAACATGTGAAGAAATGAGAGAGACGTCCAAGCGGGTTTTTCGTGCGCTAGGGATGACCGCGATCGGACGCGTCGATTTCAGGATTGGACCAGACAATCGGTTTTTCATTACAGATGTAGCGACGACCCCGCATCTTGTGAGGCATAGCGCGTTTGCCTTCTGGTTCGATCAGGCGGGTTTTCGACATGCCGACGTGCTAGGGGCTGTAGTGGCGGCTAACGCTCAACGTCTTGGTTGGTATTGAATTTGAAATTCGTAGATTCTAACTTTCGGACCACACTTGAATGTCAGACATGATAATGCCGTAGCCAACTGCGCGCCACGATATGTGGGGCCCGTCGCCGCCATGCACAGTCTTTGGATAGCCGTCCCAACTTTCGGGTTCTTTTGCAATTCCGTTCTCGATCGCGTGACGCATGCAGGCTTGCCTCAACTCGATTGAGCGGCGGAGCTCGCTTGGAATTTCCCACATGCACCTGTCTACCTCGTCCAAAAGCTCCAGAGCGCGTTCCGATGCACCCAGAAGGTATCGTGACGCCGCGAAATTACTTGCGACAAACAGAAGATAGTATCCCTCGACGCCGTCAATCTTACAGCGCTCGAATGTTCGTCCTAACAGAGCATCGCCCTCTGTGATGCCCCCATCCAAGATAGCCAAGGCGCCACGATTTGCTGAGAGTAGCGCGTAATCAAATCGATCAGAACCGCCGGTGGTTTGTGCAATCGAATCTAAAATATCCAATCCCTCGCGCGGCGTGATGTGTGCGGCACGAACCGCTGCAATGACGTAATTGTTGAAAGCTTTGTACGCTTCAGGCAATCGGATCCGATCCGAAAACGTGCTGATAAACCTGACCGCCGCATCAGCATTGGTGACACTGGCGGAGAATTCACCGCGAAAATATGCATTGCCCGCCAAATTAATGAGCGCGGCGCTATACTGAAAGGCGTTGCGTGGCATTCCACCACCTTGCGGCGCCGCAAAGTACTTTACTGCCTTTTCGATAAGGGCGCCGGCAACCTCTAGCGGGTAAAAGACGTCGGCCTTTCTGTTGAGTATCTGAATTTTTGTCCGGGCGTGTGGGTCGTGGAAAGCGGAACGCTCAAGGTGCGTTCGCACGCGGGTGAGCACCTCACTGCTAGCACGCTGGTCGCCGAGAGAGGCATTGACGACTGCAAGGGTTAGCATAAGACGATACCAAAGCTCGCCTTCGTCGCGTCGCGCAACCCACGGCTCAAGTACAACGCGAGCGTTCTGGTAATCGGATCGGCCGCGTTTCTTATAGTAGTTGAGTGAAATGAGATAGGCGATCTCACCTTGAACGAGGGCGTTGGTGCCGTCATAGTGCAGGACGAGCTCATTGATGGCCTCTGTGTGACGCCCGTTGTCCATTGCACGTAAGGCTGACGAGGTTGCACGGAGTGCGCCGTTGTATTCTCGCGTCATCTCGTCAGATGGGCGATCAACATCTTCATCGAGAACTATTTCTCCCCTACGTTCCTGCATCAATAGTGCGAATGCCAATGACGCCGTCCGATGCGAATTGTTAGTAAGGGTTGAGTGGCGCAGACGTGCGCGATAGTCGCCGGGTCGAATATGACGGATGCACTCAGCCAGCTTGTCATGAAACGGCGCAGCATCAGACTCCACAAGTGCCTTCAAGGCGCTCTGCACTATATCGTGAGCAAATTGGAGAGAGTCGTCCTCGCCAGAAAGAAATTCTTCCCGGCGGGCTAAATCGAGGGCCGAGGCAAAATCAAGTGGGTCAGCAAAAGCGCATTCTAACTCGCGCCTAGAGAACGTCTGTCCAATACAAGAAGCAATCCCGAGAAGCTTTTGAATATGCGGTGTTGAGGGGGCGAGGGTCTGTAGCCGGAGTCCAAGCAATCGCTTTGCCATTTCTGTTGGCGTCGTGGCATTCTCTCGCCCCAACTCCGCCTCTGGACCGTCGGTATTCAGCAGGCGAACAATCTCCTTGGCGAGCCTTAGGTGCCCACGAGTAACGTCGTAAAGGCGATCGCAGATATCCGGATCAGGCGCACGTGCCAGCCCGAACATCTTCAAGATAATAGGAAACTGTGCGCGCGAGGGAAACGGCAAAGCGAAAGTCTTAAACGTTAGCGACTTTAACGTTGCAACATCTGCAGCGGTTGACGGCAGCGCTTCCTGATCGGTGGTTTCGATGAAGAGGAAGGATGAGCGTGCCGCGAAGGGGTAACTTTCAATTACCTCAGGTGATTTCATCCGTACAAGCAGTTCTGCCGTGCCAGTGTCGAGCCAATGCACATTATCAACGATGAAGAGAACTCGCTCGCTGATGCAGATTCTTTGGAAGCCGGACAGGAGATCTTGCATTTCGGATGGCAGAAAGTCGGGACCTGTCACTTCCATCCTGGCGAGAAACGCTTTGGCCAATGCCGAAATAGGACCGCCGACCCAAGGAATACCACGCAGAGCTGCAGTTGGAATCTCCCTGTCAGCCTCCCGTGCAGCTCGCCGGGGTCGCGTCGCTGCCAGCATGCGGTGCGCGGCAAGACACGTCGTCCCAGACTGATCTTTATCGCCGACGATCCAGTGCACCTCCCCGGCGACGCCAGACCGCTGAGATCCAACATAGCGAGATAGCTCTGTTTTGCCGCTACCGGACGGACCACTCAGCCAACACGACTGTCCGTCAGCGAGTGTTCGGGCAAGTTCGTCGGCCAACTCGATTCGGTCGAGGGCTTCTAAAAGCAGACGCATAATCCGGAGTTATGTGGATTCGGCAACCCTTCTAGTTTTCAAGGTGCGGCGAAGCGTTTTCGAAGCCTGGAATAACTACGCCGCAAGCCCACCAACGATATTCACACGCTCAAGCGTCGTCCGAAGCGCCTGATCGGTGACGTGAGTATAAATTTCCGTCGTTGCGATACTCGAATGCCCAAGCAACCGCTGTACGATCCTGATATCGACGCCGCTTTCGATCAGCAATGTCGCCGCCGTATGCCGCAACATGTGCGGCGTCACGCGTCGCTCGATGCCGGCCTGACCTGCAAAGCTACGCAACTTCGAACGGAAGGAGTGCGGCCGCAATTTCTTGCCGCTGCGATTGATAAACAACGGGCCGTCGGCCATGATCAGGCGTCGGCGGAAAGAGGTCAGCTTTTGCAGATCATTTTGGAGAGCCGAATCCGCAACGTAGACGATGCGGTCACGCGAACCCTTGCCGTGTATGCGAAGAGTGGAGCCGTCGGCCGAAACGTCCCCGATCTGAATCTTGCACATCTCCCCGACTCGAATTCCGGTGGCAATCATCAGCCGTATCTCGATATCGAGAATATGCGAATGACCCGCGGCCTTCCTTCCGCGACGGGACCCGCGAGCCAGACTTAGAAGGCTTGACGTCTCCTTGCGCGACAAGGCTCTTGGCAAACGCTTGCGTCGCGGCAGTTTCAGTCGCCATCCCGTGAACGGGTTGGTGCACTTGCCCTCATATTCCATGAACCGGAAGAACGAACGGAGACAGGCGAGATGCCGGCGGATGGTGGCGGGAGAGAATTCACGCGTTCTCATCTCTTCCAGATAGTCGCGTAGTGTTTCTGTCTTGATGGCAGCGAGAGAGTTCCGCGCCGGCAACCATTTGCGAAAATCAGCCAAGTCATAGGCATACGCTTGCAGCGTATTTTCTGACAGTTGTCGTTCGAGCCTGCAATAGTTCAGGAATAGCGTGATTTGCTTGCCGATATTCATATCAATCGTCGCACTCCGGATACTCCGATCCCGAATGTGTGACTGAGATGCCTGACCTGAGCTACGCCCTGACCGTATGAGTTAGCAAGAGGGTTAGTAATTGTAGCATCGCCCTCTTCCAACTTTGGCGCGACTAAAAGGCGCGTTCGGTTAAGGAAGTCCTATTTCGTTGGCTGTGCCGATGGCGCTCGCGGCTCGCTCGCAGCAACGGCCGCCGTCTCCACCACCTTCTCCCGGTCCCCCGCCAGCACGCGCTGCACGCTGACGAAAAACACCGGCACCAGCAGCAGTGCCAGGATCACGACCGCGATCATGCCGCCCATCACGCTGGTGCCGAGCGCCTGCTGGCTGGCGCCGCCGGCGCCGGTCGCAATCGCCATCGGCAGCACGCCGCAGACGAAGGCGAGGCCGGTCATCAGGATCGGGCGGAAGCGGAGCGAACACGCTTCGATCGTGGCCTCGACCAGCGGCTTGCCCTGCGCGCGCAAATCCTTGGCGAATTCGATGATGAGGATGGCGTCTTTTGCCGCCAGGCCGATGATGGTGATCAGGCCGACGGTGAAATAAACGTCGTTCGACAGGCCGCGCATGGTGGCGGCGATGACCGCGCCGCAGATGCCGAGCGGGATCGTCAGCAGCACGGCGAGCGGGATGGTCCAGCTTTCGTAGAGCGCGGCGAGCAGCAGGAACACGACGAATACCGAGAGACCGAGCAGGAACGGCGCCTGCGAGCCGGACAGTTTTTCCTGCAGAGATTGCCCGGTCCATTCGTAACCGAAACCGCGCGGCAATTTGCCCGCGAGCCGCTCCATTTCGGCGATGGCGTCGCCGGAGGTGAAGCCGGGCTTGGCCTCGCCGGAGATGCGCACGGCTGGATAATAGTTGAAGCCCGCGATCTGGGTCGGGCCCTTCTGCCACTGCACGGTGGCGAACGCCGAGAACGGCACCAGTTGGCCGCGGCTGTTCTTGACGTTGTAGTTGAGGATGTCGTCGGCGTTCATGCGGCTGGCGCGGTCGGCCTGCACGATCACGCGCTGCATGCGCCCGCGGTTCGGGAAGTCGTTGATGTAGTTCGAGCCAAGATTGGTCGAGATGGTCTGGTTGATGTCCTCGAAGGTGACGCCGAACGCGCCGGCCTTTTCGCGGTCGATCATCAGATTGACCTGCGGCGCCGGCGGCAGGCCCTCGACATAGACTTTTTGCAGCACGCGGCTGGCATTGGCTTCCGCGATCAGGCGGTCGGAGGCGGCGATCAACGCCGCATAACCCTTCTGGCCGCGGTCCTGCAGGCGGAACGAGAAGCCGCTGGAATTGCCGAGGTTGTCGATCGGCGGCGGCTGCAGCGCGGAGATCTTCGCATCGCGGATCGACGACAGGTCGCGGTTGATGTCGGCGACGATCGCGGCTGCCGACTCCTTCTTGCCGCGCTCCGACCAGTCCTTCAGCGAGATGAAGGCCTGCGCGGTGTTGACGCCCTGGCCGAGGAAGCTGAAGCCGGTCAGGAACGTCACGTTCTCGACGCCTTCGCGCTTGAGCAGATATTTTTCGACCTGCTCGACCGCGGCCTGGGTGCGGGCATAGGAGGAGTCGGACGGCGTCTGCACGTCGGTGGTGATAAAGCCCTGGTCGTCGACCGGCAGGAAGCCGCCGGGCAGCCGTACGAACGCCCAGCCGAGGCCGATCAGCAGCACGGCGTAGATCAGCATCAGCCGTCCGGTGCGCTTCAGCGAACCCTGGACGGTGCGCGTATAGCCGCCGCGGGTCGACTCCAGCACGCGGTTGAACCAGCCGAACACGCCCTTGCGCGCATGGGCGTGGCCGGCCTCGACCGGCTTCAGCAGCGTTGCGCACAACGCCGGCGTCAGCGACAGCGCCAGCAGCGCCGAGAAGGCGATCGCGGACACCATGGTGACGGAGAACTGGCGATAGATGATGCCGACCGATCCCGGGAAGAACGCCATCGGCACGAACACCGCCATCAGCACCAGCGTGATGCCGATGATGGCGCTCGATATCTGCGACATCGCCTTGCGGGTGGCTTCCTTGGGCGGCAGGCCTTCCTCGGCCATGATGCGCTCGACGTTTTCCACCACGACGATGGCGTCGTCGACGAGAATGCCGACCGCCAGCACCATGCCGAACATGGTGAGCATGTTGATGGAATAGCCGACCGCCATCAGCATCGCGCAGGTGCCGAGCAGCGCCACCGGCACCACGATGGTCGGGATGATGGTGTAGCGGATGTTCTGCAGGAACAGGAACATCACGATGAAGACCAGCACGATGGCTTCGACCAGCGTCATCAGCACCTTGTTGATCGAGGCCTTGACGACGGGCGTAATGTTGTAGGGAATTTCATAGCCGATATTGGTCGGAAAGAACTTCGACAGTTCCTTCATCTTGGCTTCGACGGCGCTCGCGGTCGCCAGGGCGTTGCCGGTCGGCGACAGCAGCACGGAAAGACCCGCGGTCGGCTTGCCGTCCAGGCGGGTGTTGAACTGGTAGCTGAGGCCGCCGATCTCGATGCGCGCGACGTCGCGCAGCCGCACCGTGGAGCCGTCGGCATTGGCGCGCAGCGTGATCGCGCCGAATTCTTCAGGCGAGGAGAGCTGCCCTTTGACCAGCACCAGCGCGGAAATCTTCTGCTCCGGCGTGCTCGGCTCGGCGCCGACGCTGCCGGAAGCGACCTGCGCGTTCTGGGCTGTAATGGCCTTGTTGACGTCGTCAGCGGTGAGGCCGTAGCCGACGAGTTTTGCGGGATCGACCCAGATCCGCAGCGAGCGCTCGGTGGAATAGAGCGTGGCGCGTCCGACGCCGGGGATCCGCCGGATCTCGCCGAGCACGTTGCGGATCATGAAATCGCCAAGGCCGATTTCGTCGAGCGAGCCGTCGGACGAATTCAGCGTGATGATCTGCAGAACGGCAGAAGACGCTTCCTCGACCAGGATGCCCTGCTGGATCACCGCGCGCGGCAGCCGCGCCTCGACGCGCTTGAGACGGTTCTGAACTTCCACCGAGGCCGCGCCGGTCTCGGTGCCCGGCACGAAATTGGCGATGATCTCGACCTGGCCCAGCGAGTCGGAGGTCGATTCGAAATTGAGGATGCCGGAGGCGCCGTTGAGTTCCTCCTCGATCAGCCGCGTGACGCTGTTGTAGAGGTTTTCCGGCGAGGCGCCGGGATAGCTGGTCGAGATCGAGATCGAGGGCGGCGCGATGATCGGATATTGCGCGACCGCCAGCAGCGGAATCGAGATCGCGCCGATCAGACAGATAAAAAGCGCGACCACCCAGGCGAAGATCGGCCTGTCGATGAAGAAACTGGGCATCGATCAGCGCGCAGCTTGCGTCGCCGGTGCGCCCGATACCGACCCAACCGAGGCATCCGCGTCGATCCACGCCTTCGCCTTGACCTTGTCGCCGGGAACAAATTTCTGAAACCCGTCGACAACGACCTGATCGCCATCCTTCAGGCCCTCGCTGATCAGCCAGACACCGTCCTGCACCGCGCCGGTGCGAACCGGCTGCATCGCGACGCGGCCGTCTTCCTTGACCACGAACACCTCGCTGCCGCCGCCGGCATCGCGCTGGATGGCCTGCTGCGGCACGGCGATGGAATCGGAATCGATGCCCTGCTCGATCAGGACGCGCACATACATGCCCGGCAGCAATTCGCGCTTCGGGTTGGGAAACTGGCCGCGCAACGTGACCTGCCCGGTAAAGGCGTCCACCTTGGCTTCGGAAAACAGCAGCTTACCGGGGATCGGATAGACCGTTCCGTCATCGAGCACCAGACGGACCTTGGCGGCGTCGGGCGCAATGCGGTCGAGATCGCCGCTATCGAGCGCGCGACGCAGCTTGTTCATCTCGGAGACGGACTGGGTGAAGTCCGCATAGATCGGATCGAGTTGCTGGATCGTGGCGAGGCTGGTGCTTTCGTTCTGAACCACCAGCGCGCCTTCGCTCACCAGCGCCGCGCCGACCACGCCGTTGATCGGCGCGCGGATCGTCGCGTAATCGAGGTTGAGCTTGGCGCGCGCCACTTCGGCCTTGCGGCTGCTGACTTCGGCCTCGGCCTGGCGCTGGGCGCCGATCGCCTTTTCGTTCTCGGCCTCGGGCGCCGCGCGCTGGCTGGTCAGCGTCGCGATGCGCCGAGCATGCTGGGACGCGAGATCGAACGCCGCCACCGCCTTGTCCAGCGCGGCTTCGCTCGCCTGCAGTTCCACTTCGAACGGCTTGGGGTCGATGCGGTACAGCGGCTGGCCGGCCGTCACTTCGGTACCTTGCTGGAACAGGCGTTCGACGACGATGCCGGAGACCCGCGCGCGCACTTCCGAAACCCGGGTGGGCGCGATCCGGCCCGGCAATTCACGGATGATGGCGCGGGACTGCGGCCGCACCGTAAAGGTGCCGACTTCAGGTTCGGCCGGAGCCGTCGCTGCCGCGGCCACCGCCGTGGGTTCGTTACAGCCAGCCAATAGCGGCGCCATCGCAGCCAACATCACAACGATGCATGCCGATCGCGTTCGAAGTCCGGACATTGAAAGCATTGCCCCAGTTCAGGTTGAAAGCGCGAATTGATCATTCGCAACGTTGTTCAGGAGGGCATCCCCGAAAGGCGACGGCCGAAGCTCCTGGAACTCAGTTGATGAACAGAGGATAAACCGCACCTGCTGCGATGCAATACGATCGCGCGGCGGCCCAATGTCACACAACGCTATCGTGCTGAATTCGCGGCTGTTTCCCGGGGTCACTCGATTGTGAGTCGGGTTCCGTTCTCACGTTAAGGTTTACGGCGAATCGGGAACCGCGTCCTCGCGCCGGGATAACTGCCAAAATGAGGTATCCCCCGCGAATCGAAGCGTCAGCCAGCGGCTTTCAGCCGGTAATGGCTTACGCCCCACTCGCTCCCCCCGGCGTATCCAAACAGGCCCGCGGTGGCGAGGAAGAACCAGCGCCAGCGTCGCATCCACAACGCGGCGTCGCTGCCATAGACCTCACGGAGAACCCGCTCGATCTCGTCGCGATTGGCATCAAAATTGTCGAGCCAGTCCTGCGCGGTGCGCCGATAGTGCACGCCGCTCCAGCGCCATTCCTTTTCGACCTCGAACAGATCGGAATATTGCCGGATCAGGTGATGGCTCGGCATCACGCCGCCGGTGAAGAAATGCTGCGCGATCCAGTCCTCGGCGTCGGTGCGATCGAACAGATAGGCGCCGGAACGATGGGTGAAGATGTGCATGAAGAAGCGGCCATCGGGCTTCAGCCACGCGACGACGCGGGTCAGCAATTCGCGCCAGTTCATCATGTGCTCGAACATCTCGACCGAAACGATGCGGTCGAAGCGCGCCTCGGGCGCGAACACGTTCATGTCCTGCGTAATGACCCGCAAATTCGAGAGGCCGCGCCATCGGGCCTCTTCTTCGATATATTTTCGCTGCGAGTTCGAATTGGAAACCGCTGTTATCAGCGAGTGCGGAAACTGCCGCGCCATCCAGAGCGACAGGGATCCCCAGCCGCAGCCCAGTTCGAGGATCGATTGCCCGTCGGCCAGATCGGCATGCTCAACGGTCTGGCGCAGCGCCTCTTCCTCGGCCTCCTGCAAGGTCGAGGCCGGTTCGTTGTAGAAGCAAGCGGAATATTTGCGGTTGGGGCCGAGGACAAGGGCGAAGAACGCCGCCGGCACCTCGTAATGCTGGGCGTTGGCCGCGTCGGCATGTTCGGCGATGGCGCGCGCTGCCATGGCGTCGGCAAACACGGCATCGCTTTCCGCATTCCCGGTGGCGAGCCGCAGGGCGGTGCGCGAGCACAACCGGTGAATCGCGGCGCGGACGATGACATCGGGCAACGGCACGCGCTCGGCGGTGGCGATGACGGTGGAGGTGAAGCTCATGCGACCACTCCCTTCGCTGATACGGCCCGCGGGGCCGGGATCATGCTTGCGGCAGCCACGGAAAGAACCGGCTGGTGCGCGCCTGGTAGTCGCGATAGCGATCGCCGCGCGAGCGCAGCATCTGCGCTTCCAGCGGCGGGATGCCGGTGACGTGGACCAGTATCCAGTACATGAAGATCGGCGCCAGCAGCGCCGCGAAGCCCCACGGATAGGACAATGGATCGGCGTACGAGATGCCGATCACGGGATAGGCCAGCCACCCGAACCATTCGAAGAAGTAGTTGGGATGGCGCGACCAGCGCCACAACCCTGCATCGCAGACCCTGCCCTTATTGGCTGGATTCGTGCGGAACGCCTGGAGCTGCGCATCGGCCAGCGCCTCGCCGGCAATGCCAATGAGGAGGATCAGCGCGCCCAGATAGTCCGCGGGCCGCAGGCCGTCGCCGGGCATGTGCGCCGCGACAAAGATGGCGAATACCAGCGGAATCGATCCGAGCCCCTGATTCTGCAGAAAGATGAACATCCTTCGCGGCGAATTGGCGCCCCATTCGCGGGCAAAATCGGCATAACGTGGGTCGTCCGATATCCCCGCGCTGCGAATTGCAATATGAACCCCGAGCCGCAGCGACCAGACGGCAACCAGCACCGCCACCAGCCACTGCCGGTCGGTTTGCGGGGCGCCTTCGATCGGCCACAAGGCGCTTCCGGCGCCAACCAGGCCGAGCGAAAAGGTCCAGATCGTGTCAACCCAGCCCGAATTGCCGGTCCGCTGCTGCACCAGCCAGGCGCCTGCCATCAGGGCCGAAAGCGACGCGGCAATCACCACCAGCGCTTCCAGATATAAGATCGTCATGAAGATCCCGTTTGGACATTGAACCGTTGCAAAATACGTTGATGTCAAAGCTGGGTTTCAGGCAGAGGTTCCCCACCGTCCACCTGAAATCGCAGCTTCCCAGCTTTTTTCTCCAGCCCGCTGTGCCATATTGGTTCCCAGCGCGGCTTTTCGTAACGGATGACACCCGCAAATGCCCTCAGGCCCCTCCTCCCGCTCCGACATGGAGATCGAACTGAGCAAACTGTCCTCGCCCCGGATTTTCCTGGTGCGAATGCTGGTGTTCCTGGTGCTGTGCACGCTGATCACGGTCGTGCTCTACAAGCAGATCATCGCGGCGTTCTTTGCCAATCCGGGCCTCAACGCCCTGATCGGCGCGGTGCTTCTGATCGGCATCATCCTGTCGTTCCGGCAGGTGGTCCGGCTTTATCCGGAAGTGGCCTGGGTGAACAATTTCCGTATCGCCGACCCCGGGCTGGCGATCGAGCGGCGGCCCACCCTGCTGGCGCCGATGGCCGCGATCCTCGGCGTCGAGCGCTCGGGGCGGATGTCGATCTCCCAGCAGACCATGCGGCATCTGCTCGATTCGATCGCGACGCGACTTGACGAAGCGCGTGATATTTCCCGCTACATGACGGGCCTGCTGGTCTTTCTCGGCCTGCTCGGCACCTTCTGGGGCCTGATCGAAACCGTCGGCTCCGTCGGCAAGGTGATCGACGGCTTGAAGGTCGGCGGCGATTCCGGCGCCCTGTTCGATACCCTGAAAGACGGCCTGGCCGCGCCGCTCGGCGGCATGGGCATTTCGTTCTCGTCCTCGCTGTTCGGCCTCGCCGGCTCCCTGATCCTGGGCTTTCTCGACCTGCAGTCGAGCCAGGCGCAGAACCGCTTCTACACCGATCTGGAGGACTGGCTCGCCTCCACCGTGCGCGAGTATGGCGATGGCGGCGCCGCCCTCGGCGGCGAACTGCAACATGCGCTGGACCGGATCCGCACGGTGCTCGAGGACAGCGGCGGCGGGCGAAGCACCACCGCCGCGATGGCCAACCTCGCCGAGGCCATCCAGGGACTGGTCGCGCATATGCGCACCGAGCAGCAGATGATCCGCGAATGGGCCGACGGCCAGGGCGAGCAGAATCGCGAGATCAAGAAGCTGCTGGAGCGGATCGCGAAACAGCCCGAGAAAGGCTGAAGGCAAAGTGTTCCGCGTCCCGGACGCGCTGCGACGTGCAACGCCGCTCCGTGTCCGCGACCCGATACCGGAGAAAAATAGATGGCCCTAGCCCGTGCACGCCGCAGCGAAGCCGGTCTCAACTACTGGCCCGGTTTCGTCGACGCGCTGTCGACGCTGGTGCTGTCGATCGTATTCCTGCTCTCGGTGTTTCTGGTGGTGCAGTTCTTCTTGTCGCAGGAAGTCACGGGCAAGGACAAGGCGCTGGAGCAGCTCAACGCCAAGATCGCGCAGCTCAACGACCTGCTGTCGCTGGAAAAGCTCGGCAAGCTCGCGCTCGACGACCAGGTCGGCCAGCTGCGCGCCGGCCTCTCCGCTGCGGAGAGCGAGCGCGACCGCATCAAGGGACTGTACGAGGGGCTGGCTGGCGCCGGCGGAGATGCGCAAGGCCGGGCCAACGAGCTCAACAAGGCGCTCGAATCCGAAAAGACGGTGAACGCGCGCGCGCTCGCCCAGATCGAGGTGCTGAACCAGCAGATCAGCGCGTTGCGCCGCCAGCTCGCAGCGCTCGAGGAGGCGCTCGAGGCGTCCGAAAAGCGCGACAAGGAATCGCAGGGGCGGATCGCCGATCTCGGCTCGCGCCTCAACGTCGCGCTGGCGCAACGCGTGCAGGAACTGTCGCGCTACCGTTCGGAATTCTTCGGCCGCCTGCGCGCCATCCTGGGCAACCGCCCCGATATCCGCGTCGTCGGCGACCGGTTCGTGTTCCAGTCGGAAGTGTTTTTCGACAGCGGTCAGGCACTATTGCTGCCCGAAGGCCGATCCGAACTGGACAAGCTCGCCACCGCGCTGATCGATCTGGACAAGCAGATTCCGAACGAGATCGGCTGGGTGCTGCGCGTCGACGGCCACACCGACATGCGGCCGATCAACTCGCCGCTGTTCAAGTCGAACTGGGAATTGTCGTCGGCACGCGCCATCTCGGTGGTGCAATATCTGGCTTTCCTCGGCGTCCCCGCGCAGCGGCTGGTCGCCGCCGGCTTTGCCGAATTCCAGCCGCTGGACCCGTCCCCCAACGAAGACGCCTACAGGCGCAACCGCCGCATCGAACTGAAGCTGACGGAGAAGTAGCGGCCGCGAATTTCGCGCCGCCAGCCACTCAACGCGTCATATCCGCCGGAACAGCACGCCGATCACCAGCACGACATAGGCGATCGCCAGAACGTCGAAGACCCGTGCCGAGCTGATGATCGGGATGGAAAGGTGGGCATACCGGATCAGGAGCGCGATCAGCGCCAGCACCACCGAAATCAAAAATATCACGAGCGACGGCGGCGTAAGCGCGAAACCTGCGCGACGGTAAGGCATGCCCCTCTCCTGTTCGATTGGAACCAGATGATTAACGGGGCTACAACAGGCACGCGACGTTCTGGTTCCCGCCTTTCGGGCGCGCCGAACCGATAGAGTCAGCGTGTGGCTCCAGACGCGTTTTCTCGACGCGAAGTCGCCTCCATTTCGCTGTAAACCGTTCTAGCCTGCGTCGAACTGCAGCCGCGCCAGTCGCGCGTAGAGACCGTTCGCGGCCACCAGCTCCGCATGCGTGCCCTGTTCGACGATCTTGCCCTGCTCCATCACCAGGATGCGGTCGCAGGACAGCACGGTGGCAAGGCGATGGGCGATCACGAGCGTGGTGCGGTGCCGCATCAATTCTTCCAGCGCGGTCTGCACCAGCGTCTCGCTTTCGGCGTCGAGCGCGGAGGTCGCTTCGTCGAGCAGCAAGAGCGGCGCGTCGCGCAGGATCGCGCGGGCGATCGCGATGCGCTGGCGCTGGCCGCCGGACAGCGTCACGCCGCGCTCGCCGAGCGGCGTTTCGAAGCCGCCGGGCAGGCGGCGCAGGAATTCGCTGGCGTGGGCGAGCTCGGCGGCGCGCTCGACTTCGGCATCGCTCGCATCAGGCCGGCCGAAGCGGATGTTTTCACGCGCTGACGCGGCGAACACCACCGAGTCCTGCGGCACCAGCGCAATGCGCGAACGCACGTCGACCGGATCGGCCGACCTGACCGGAACGCCGTCGAGCGAAATCGTGCCGCGCGCCGGATCGTAGAAGCGCAGCAAGAGGTGAAACAGCGTGCTTTTGCCGGCGCCCGACGGGCCGACGATCGCAACCTTTTCGCCGGCCCTGACCGACAGCGAGACGTCGTCGACCGCCATCACGTCCGGCCGCGTCGGATAGGCGAAGCTGACCTTCTCAAACCCGACGTCGCCGCGCGCCGGCTGCGGCAGCGCGACCGGCTTTGGCGGCGCCGCGATCTGCGATTTCACGCGCAAGATCTCGAACAGCCGTTCGGCGGCGCCGGACGCGGCCGACACTTCGCCCCAGACCTCGCTGAGCTGGCCGAGGGCGGATGCGGCAAACGCCGCGTACAGCACGAACTGGCCGAGCCGGCCCGGCGTGATCTGCCCGGTCAGCACGTCGTGCGAGCCGACCCACAGGATCGCCACGACGCTGGAGAACACGATGAAGATAATGATCAGCGTCAGCACCGCGCGCGCCTTCGTCGAGCTGCGCGCCGCCTCGTAGGCCTGTTCGACCTCGCCGCTGAACCGGCCGGTGGCCATCCGCTCGCTGGTATAGGCCTGCACGGTCCTGATCGCGCCGATCAGTTCGGAGGCGTAGGCGCTGGCGTCCGCCAGCGTGTCCTGCGCATTGCGCGACAGCCGCCGCACCCAGCGCCCGAACGCCACCAGCGGAAGCACGATCAGCGGGATCGCCAGCAGCACGAAGCCCGACAGTTTCGGACTGGTGATCACCATCATGGCGGTGGCGCCGATGAACAGCATCATGTTGCGCAGCGCGATCGACACCGAGGCGCCGACCGCTGATTTGATCTGGGTGGTATCGGCGGTCAGCCGCGACACCAGTTCGCCGGAGCGGGCGGAATCGAAGAACGCCGGCGACAGCGACACCAGGTGCGCGAACACGTCGCGCCTGAGGTCGGCGACGATGCGTTCGCCGATCGTCATGACGAGGTAGTAGCGCGACGCGCTGGCGGCGGCGAGCACCGCCACGATGGCGATCATGACACTGAAATAGCTGTTGATCAGCACGATGCCTTCGGGGCTGAAGCCAAAATCGATCATGCGGCGGACCGCGATCGGCACCATGAGCGTGGTGATCGCAGCGACCGTCAGCGAGATGAAGGCGAGAATCGCGCGGCCGCGGTAGCGCGCGACATAAGGCGCCAGCGCCAGCAGCGGACGCAGTTTTGCGCCCGTCTTGGCCGGCGACTGCGTCAGTTCGTCCTCGATGAAAGCCTCCTCCTCGAGCAAGGCGTCGCGCCGCGGCGGCGCGGGTTTGACGTCTTCAAGCTGTTCCGCTGCGCTCATGAAATCCGACCGGTTTTTCTGCCCCCAGATAGGCCCCGCGGACGGCGCTGGCAAATCCGGGAGATCCCAATCAGGGCTGATACAAGCTTGTTTTGGTGGTCAGCTTACGTTATAGAGCCGCCAAATCCCGTATCCCCTGACGATTGCGATGGGCGCCGGCGCGCCGAAGGATATGCCATGAAAGCCGAAATTCACCCGAATTATCATATGATTACGGTCGTAATGACCGACGGGACCGAGTACCAGACCCGCTCCACCTGGGGCAAGGAAGGCGACAAGCTGAACCTCGACATCGACCCCAAGTCGCACCCGGCGTGGACCGGTGGTTCGCAGCAGCTGCTCGACCGCGGCGGTCGCGTGTCGCGCTTCCAGAAGAAGTTTTCGGGCTTCCTCAAGAAGGACTGAGGGGGATCGACCCTCTCTATTCCTGCCCAGAATACAAACACGCCCCGGTCAAGCCGGGGCGTTTTTGTTTGGCTAAGCCCCATCAGCGTCATTGCGAGCCAACGGGACGGCGCTTTGCGCCGACCCGTTGGCTGACGATAATGATCGCAGAGGCTTACTGCTCGAACGCCGCCTTCAGGCGGTTGAGCTGCGGCACTAGCGGGTTGCCGATCGGGGCCCGTTCGGCCGGCGGCGTGTGGATCGTGGCGTCGAGCCGGCGCACCTTGTTCTGCAGGCTCACCGAGCGCGCAATCAGGTCCTGCAATTGCTGCGGCAGCTTTTCGATCATGTCCTCGGCGCCGGGCTCGGCGGCGGTGAGCTTGACTTTGGTCTTTTCCCGGTTGGCCTGGGTCAGCGTCATCTCGCCTTCCTTGACCGCGCGATGCAGCAGCAGCCAGGACGCGAGCTGCATCAGCCGGGTGGTCAGGCGCATGCTTTCGGTGGCATAGGTCAGGCTGACGGAACGCTCCAGCGCCTTGGCCTCGGTGCGGCCGTCGCCGTCGAGATAGGCGGCGGTCTCCTCGACCAAGTCCATGCCCTCCCGGAACAGGGTTCCGAATGCCGCCGAATTGGTGAGCCGCTCGCTGAACTGAACGAGCGCGGATTCGCTTTGCGAACGGTCCGCCATGGTAAACGCCCTCACGCCACTATTTGCCCCGCCGGCTGTAAACCCCACCGGCTTATGATGAACAAATCATTGCGCTTGTGTCGGCGAGAGTCCAGCGGCAACCGGATTTATGGTTTCCGGCGGATGGGGGCACTAAATAGCCACGCTGGACGCAAAAAAGAGCCGCCGTTTCCGGCGGCTTTTGAAGTTGATAACAGGGAGGCGTCAAACAGAGTGGACAGGAGCCACTCGGTGTCCAAACGAGGACAATCTAAGTCATAAAGGGGAAAGCTTAATCCTTCGTAAATTTGCGGATTTCTTCAGGGATTATTTGCCATGTCGGCCAGTGGCCGAGGTTTGCGATTGACTCTCTCGTCGCCTCCGCGAAGGCGGGGACCCATAGACACAAGCGGTGATGATTGAGGGAAAAGTCGGCCAGTGGCCTGCCACACGATGGGCCGCGGCATATGGGTCCCGACCTTCGCCGGGACGACGTGGTGAGAGATCGGGTTCTAATCTCACGTCTTGAAAAAACTGTTCGCCGCATCCATTGACGCGCGCTTCTTGGTGACGGCCTGCTGCAGCCGTTCGATTTCAGAGTTCATCAACGCGATGCGCTCGGTCAATTCCTCGACCGACAGCAGCGACAGGTCCTGGCCGATCTCGTGGCTGATTTTCTTGCGCGGCTTGTCGTCGTCCTCGATCGCCATGCGTTTCTCCTTGCGCTGGGCGGATCCCGAAGCGGTTGCCAGCCGGAGCCGGGCTGGCTAATCAGGGACCACCTAAAATTCCCGCATTTCGCAAGGACAAATCATGGAAAAGCTGCCCGCGCAAATGACCGTCGTCGGCATCAGCAAGCCCGGCGGTCCCGAGGTGCTGTTGCCCGAAACCCGAGCGGTACCGACACCCGGCCCGGGCGAAATCCTGGTCAAGGTCATGGCCGCCGGCGTCAACCGCCCCGACGTCGCGCAGCGCTCCGGCGCCTACCCGCCGCCGCCCGGCGCCAGCGACCTGCCCGGCCTCGAAATCGCGGGCGAAGTGGTTGCACTCGGCGAAGGCGCCAAGAAGCACAAGCTCGGCGACAAGGTGATGTCGCTGGTGGCCGGCGGCGGCTATGCCCAATATTGCATTGCGCAAGACGCGCAGGCGATGGCGGTGCCCTCCTCGCTCTCGATCCAGGAAGCCGGTGCGATCCCGGAAACGCTGATGACGGTCTGGCACAATGTGTTCGAGCGCGGCGCGCTGAAGCCGGGCGAGACCTTGCTGATCCATGGCGGCTCATCGGGCATCGGCACCATGGCGATCCAGCTCGCAAAAGCGTTCGGCTCGAAGGTCATCGTCACCGTCGGCTCGCAGGACAAGATCGACGCCTGCCTCAAGCTCGGCGCCGATCGCGCCATCAACTACAAGACCGAGGACTTCGTCGCCGTGGTCAAGGCGGAAACCGACAATGTCGGCGCCAATTTGATCCTCGACATGGTTGCCGGGGACTATGTCGATCGCAACTATGACGCCGCCGCGGTCGATGGCCGGATCGTGCAGATCGCCACCCTCAACGGACCCAAGGTCACCGTCAACATCGCCAAGGTGATGGTGAAGCGACTGACCCACACCGGCTCCACGCTGCGCCCCCGTACGAATGCGGACAAGGCGGCGATGGTCGCGGCCATCGAGGCCAAGGTCATGCCACTGTTGCGCGAAGGACGGGTAAAACCGCTGATGGACAGCTCATTCCCGCTTGAAAAGGCCGCTGACGCGCACCGGCGAATGGAGACCAGCGCACATATTGGCAAAATTGTGTTGGCAGTCTAGCCAATCGCAAGTGGAGTGAAGGCGGAAACCCTTTGATTTACTTCGCTTTCATGTCATTTATCGCGGCTACGCCGACCCGTTCGCCGGGCCGGATGAATCGTTGGTCGCGGAGTACTGACATTGCGTCTGATCAGGTGCCTTGCGCTGGTTGCGCTGGGCCTCATGATTGTTGCGGTCGCGCCAGCGGCGCACGCCATTGACGCAGTCAGCGTCCGCGGCGACGCGCCTGCCATCGATCTCACCGCCGTCCTCGACCACCAGCGCAGCGAAACCGACCGCATCCAGGTTTCGACCGCGCCGGGAACCGACGGCATCGTCCGCCGCATCGAGGTCCGCGCCCGCGAGGGCGGACAAAACTGGGTGGTGTTCGCGCTCGCCAACAACACGGACGACCAGCTCGACCGCCTGATCGTCGCGCCGCACTATCGCATCGTGTCGTCCGGCCTGCTGTGGCCCGACCTCGGCCTGTCGCGCATTGCGACCATCACGCCATCGGTCGGCGATCGTCCCGAGCGACAGGAAAGCGCCACCGCCGATATCTTCCGTCTTACGCTCGATCCCGGCGCCGTCGTCACTTTCGTCGCCGAACTGCGCACCGACAAGCTGCCCCAGCTCTATCTGTGGGAACCCGACGCCTACAAGGACAAGGTCAACTCGTTCACGCTCTACCAGGGCATTGTGATCGGCATCTCCGGCCTGCTGGCGCTGGTGCTGACCATCCTGTTCGTGGTGAAGGGCAGCATCATGTTTCCGGCCGCTGCGGCGCTGGCGTGGGCGGTGCTGGTCTATATCGGCGTCGATTTCGGCTTCTGGGGCAAGGTCCTCGACATGTCGAACAACGCCGAGCGCGTCTGGCGCGCGGCCGGCGAAGCGATCCTGGCGGCGACGCTGCTGGTGTTCGTGTTCGCCTATCTCAATCTCAGCCGCTGGCACGTGCGCTATGCCCATATCACCGTCGGCTGGCTGACCTTCCTCGGTTCGCTGGTGGGCCTGGCGCTGTTCGATCCTGCGGTCGCTTCCGGCATTGCGCGCATCTCGCTGGTGCTGATCGCCTTCGCGGGCTTTGCGTTGATCGTCTATCTCTCGACCCATGGGTTCGATCGCGCCGTGCTGCTGATCCCGACCTGGTTCCTGCTGGTGGTCTGGGTAATCGCCGCCGGCATGACGGTGGCGGGCTCCGTGACCAACGACATCGTCGGCCCGGCCCTGCTCGGCGGCCTCGTGCTGATCGTGATGCTGATCGGCTTCACGGTGATGCAGCATGCCTTCGCAGGCGGCGGCGCCACCACCGGCATCGTCTCCGATGTCGAGCGCCGCGCGCTGGCGCTGACCGGCTCGGGCGATCTGATCTGGGACTGGGACGTTTCCGCCGACAAGGTGTTCACCAGCCCGGAGACCGAAAGCCTGCTCGGGCTGAAACGCGGCACGCTGGAAGGCCCGGCAGCGAAATGGCTCGAAGTGCTGCACCCGCTCGATCAGGACCGCTTCCGCGCCGCGCTCGACAGCGTGCTCGACCAGCGCCGCGGCCGGCTGGTGCAGGATTTCCGCCTGCGCACGCCCGACGGCCATTTCATGTGGTTCGCGCTGAAGGCGCGGCCGGTGGTCGGCTCCGACGGCGAGGTCTCGCGCGTGGTCGGCACGCTGACCGACGTCACCGAGATCAAGAACGCCGAGGAGCGCATGCTGCATGACAGCGTGCACGACAACCTCACCGGCCTGCCGAACCGCCGGTTGTTCATCGACCGGCTCGGCGCGGTGGCGAATCTCGCCAAGAGCATGCCGACGCTGCGGCCGACGCTGATGGTGATCGACCTCGACCGCTTCAAGCAGGTCAACGATTCCGTCGGCATCGCGGTCGGCGACTCGATCCTGCTGACGCTGGCGCGTCGCCTGACGCGCATCCTGAAACCCCAGGACACGCTGGCGCGGCTGGCCGGCGACCAGTTCGGCCTGATCCTGTTGTCGGAGCAGGATCCGGCGCGCATCACCGCGTTTGCCGAAACCATCCGCAAGACCATCCGCGCCCCGATCGCGTTCAACGACCGCGAGATCTTCCTGACCGCTTCGATCGGGCTGGCGCTGTCGGATCCGCAGGTTCAGCTCACCGACGAGATCATCAAGGACGCCGAGCTTGCGATGTATCATTCCAAGCGGATCGGCGGCGACCGCATCGACGTCTACAAGCCCGCGATGCGCGCGCGCAAGACCGACCGCCTGACGCTGGAAAGCGAACTGCGCCGCGCCATCGAGCGGCAGGAGATCACCATCCTGTACCAGCCGATCGTGCGGCTGGAAGACCGCTCGATCGCCGGCTTCGAGGCGCTGGCGCGCTGGGACCACCCCAAGCTCGGGCGGATGTCGCCGTCGGAATTCATCTCGATTGCCGAGGAAATCGGCCTGATCGTCGACCTCGGCATGTTCGTGATGGACCAGACCGCGCGGCAGCTCTCGGTGTGGCAGCGCGCGATGCGCTCGCGCGAGCCGATCTTTGCCTCCGTCAACGTCTCCTCGCGGCAATTGCTGCGCCACGATTTGATCCACGATATCCGCACCGTGCTGTCGCGCTCCTCGGTGGCGCGCGGCACGCTCAAGCTGGAGTTGACGGAATCGCTGGTCATGGAGAACCCGGAGCACGCCGCGCAGATGCTGACGCGGATTCGCGAGCTCGGCACCGGGCTGTCGCTCGACGACTTCGGCACCGGGCATTCCTCGCTGGCCTATCTGCAGCGTTTCCCGTTCGACACGATCAAGATCGACCAGTCCTTCGTACGCACCACCAGCCGCGGCACACGGCCCGTGATCCTGAAATCGATCATCGCGCTCGCCCACGACCTCGGCATGGACGTGGTGGCGGAAGGCGCCGAGACGGATTCGGATGCGGTCGAGCTCTATCAACTCGGCTGCGAATACGCCCAGGGCTTTGCCTTCGGCGAGCCGATGGACGCAGACGCGGCGATGCGGCTGTTGACGGAAGAACGGCTGGAAGCGGCGAGCTGATTTCTCCCGTCGTCCCGGGTCAAGCCCGGGCCGTCGGCTTATCTCACCGCCTCACCGGCATCTTCTTGAACTTCACGCTCTTCCCGTCCGCCTGCCGGGTCGCGATGTAGCCGGCCTCGATACACGCCTCGCGCTGCGGCATCTTCTCCTGCGGGCTGCGCTCGGTTTCCCACCATGACGCGCGGTGCGCGGCGCGCGGCAGCGCCGCGTCGAGGATCTCCTCGATCTGTTCGAAGCTCAGCACGAATTCGGGAAGTTTCTGCTTCTTCAGATAGTCCCGCAGCAGGTCGTAGTCGTTCACCCTTGTCTCCAATGGCGATATGCAAAAAACCGTCGCTCCCGGCAACCAAGCGTTAACTCATTCTCATGTCGCTGTCGCCGTTTAAGGCCGCAACAACGTATCCGGATACATACGGGGTTTCTTGGAGCGGTCGATGCTATTCGGACGACAGAGCGATGGGGCCAGGAAGGGGTGGTGCAGGAAAGACTCCGGCCGCCGACCCTGGCGGTTGTCCGCGAAACTGTTGATCGCGTCGTCGATCGCCACCGTGATCGGCTTCACCGCGATCTGCAGCAGCGTCATGCTCGACATGCGGCGCGGCGAGGAAGAACTCGCGCGCCAGACCCTGGAAAATCTTGCTTCCGGCATCGATGCCGACATCAGTCGGAACATCGAGCTGTACGACCTTTCGTTGCGCGCCGTCGCCAGCAATCTGATGATGCCGGATGTCCGGGGCGTCAGCCGGGAAATTCAGCACTTGATCCTGTTCGATCATGCCGCCACCGCCAAGCATTTTGGCGTGATCCAGGTCTTCGACGCCCAGGGCAAACTGACTCACGATGCGGCCAGTCTCGATCCGCCGCCGGAGAATCGCGCCGACGAGGAGTATTTCACGGTTCATCGCGCCGATCCCGACCTGGGCCTGTATGTGAGCCGCCCGATGGTACGCCGCGGTGCCTATTCGATCGTGCTCAGCCGACGCATCACCGATGCCGAGGGTGGCTTCCTCGGCGTCGTGGTGGGCTCGATCCGTTTCAGCTATTTTCATGACCTGTTCGGCCGGCTCAACCTCAACCCCGGCGACACGATCACCGTGCTGCGCAGCGACCGTACGATCATCATGCGGACGCCATTCGACCTCGAGATCATCGGAAAGAACTTGTCCGAACGGCCGAGTTGGCGCGCAGAGAATCTCAAGGCTGATGCGGCCTATGCCGGCGTCGGCCCGGTCGATTCGATACCGCGGCTTTATGTCCGGAGCGGCAGCACGAGCTTGTTTTTCGTGGTGGTCGGAAAGCCGCTCGCGAGCATCCTGAACCTTTGGCACCGCGAAGTGCTGCGGATCGGAATAATCATGATGGTGCTTATCCTGTTCGTCGGTGGCACCACGCTGTTTCTCGCACGCGAGATCGGGCGTCGCGCCGAGGCCGAGGAAAAATTGGAAGAGCTGGCGACGACCGACGCACTCACGGGTCTGAGGAACCGGCGCAGATTTGACTCGGAAATCGACATGGAATGGCGTCGTGCGGCGCGCGGCCAAACTCCGATCGCCGTGCTGATGATCGATGCCGATCGCTTCAAGGCCTATAACGACACCTACGGCCATCAGGCTGGCGACCAGGTGCTGGTCGGCATCGCGATCTGCATCTCGGACTCGGTGCAACGGTCGGGCGATTGTCCGGCGCGCTTCGGCGGCGAGGAATTCGCGGTGCTGCTGCCGGGTCTTTCGGCGATCGAAGCCTTCGCCATCGCCGAGACCATTCGCCTCAAGGTCGAACAATGGTCGGAGGATCCCGGCGTGACGACCGTCAGTATCGGCGTGGCGAGCATGACGCCGACCGCGACATCGAACTGGCCCGACCTGATCGAAGCCGCCGACCGCGCGCTCTACGCCGCCAAGGCCAACGGCCGTAATCAGTCAGTGCTCGCGGCGATGCCGCAGCTGGCGCTGGTGGCTTGAATTACTTCAACGTCATTCCGGGGCGGCTGCATCGCAGCCGAACCCGGAATCTCGGCGTTGTTGGAAAAGAATCCCTTGCGGCTCTGGATTCCGGGTTCGCGCTACGCGCGCCCCGGAATGACGAGATCAGCTCGTTGAGCTGCTCTCGTCACTTCTCCAGATACTTCTTCATCTCCGCGCGCAGCCCATCGCGCAGATCATCGCGCGCCATGCCGTAGGCGATGTTGGCGCGCAGGAAGCCGGGTTTCGAGCCGCAATCGTGCCGCTCGCCTTCGAACTCGACGCCGTAGAAGTTTTGCGTCTTCGCCAGCGTTTTCATCGCGTCGGTGAGCTGGATCTCGTTACCCGCGCCGCGCTCCTGCGTTGCCAGGATCTTGAAGATTTCGGGCTGCAGGATGTAGCGCCCGGTGATCGACAGGTTCGATGGCGCGGTGCCCTTCGCCGGCTTCTCCACCATGCCGTCGACCTCGAACACGTTCTTGTCGAGCCGCCTGCCGACGCCGCAGATGCCGTATTGATGGGTGAGATCGTCGGGCACGGCTTCCACCGCAAGCAGGTTGGATTTGTCACCGAGCCTGTTGGCGGCCTCGATCATCTGCTTCAGGCACCCTGGGTCGTTCAGCACCAGTTCGTCCGGCAGCACCACCGCGAACGGCTCATCGCCGACGATGTCGCGCGCGCACCAGACCGCGTGCCCGAGACCCAGCGGCGCCTGCTGGCGCGTAAAGCTGGTGGCGCCCGCTTCCGGCTGGTCGCGCGCCAGAATATCCTGTTCGGCCTTCTTGTTGCCGCGCGCGGCGAGTGTGGTGTCGAGTTCGAACATCCGGTCGAAATGGTCCTCGATCACGCCCTTGTTGCGCCCGGTGACGAAGATGAAATGCTCGATGCCGGCCTCCCTCGCCTCGTCGTACACGTACTGGATCAGCGGCTTGTCGACGATGGTCAGCATTTCCTTCGGCATCGCCTTGGTGGCGGGCAGGACGCGGGTGCCGAGGCCGGCGACCGGGAAGACGGCTTTGCGGATTTTCATGGGATGTCGAGAGCCTTGCTATGGAACAGCTGGAAATGCGGAAAGTGCTTAGATTGCACGTTGGTAGCCGGTTTGCACCCCTGAACAAAGGCGGATGTATGAAGATCAAGCGCGCCCCTTGCGTGCGCAGGGTGCGACAACAAGATCCCCTCTGTTAAGCTATTGGAAACTGTAACAGGGCCTTTTGGCGCAGGGCTGGTTGCGATGGGCGGGTACGGCATGGGTCCAATGGAGCGCGGCATGAGCAATCGAACCGGCGCGATGCTAATCGCGGCCGCGCTGTTGTGTTCCAGCGGAACGTCTCACGCCCAATCCCAAGACCCCTCCTCCGGCACCGGGGGCTCGAACTTTTTCGGCAACATTTTCTCCGGTCCGAAGTCCGCCCCGGCACCGCAGGCCGCGCCCGGCCCCAACGGCAGCCCACCCCCCTGGAGCGGCGAGGACGGCGGATCCGGCCACCCCCTGATGACGGCTTCCGCGATCCGGGAAGCCGCCGCAAACTTTCCGAACTGCGTCGCCGGGATGTGGCCCGATGCCGCACGGCGCAATATCACCCAGGAAAACTTCCAGCGCTTCACCGCAGATCTCCAGCCCGATCTGCGCATCATGGACCTGATGGATTCGCAGCCCGAATTCACCAAGGCGATCTGGGACTATCTCGACATCCTCGTAAACGACAACCGCATGGCCAAGGGTCGCGAGATCCTCGCCAAATACAAGCCGCAGTTCGACGCGATGGAGAAGGCTTACGGCGTTGACCGCTACGCGGTCGCCTCGATCTGGGGCATCGAGTCGAACTATTCGACGCAAATGGGCGACCGCAACGTGGTGAATTCGACGGCGACGCTGGCCTGCGTGGGCCGCCGCCAGGCCTATTTCAAGGATGAATTTCTCACCGCGCTGGAAATCCTCAACCGCGGCGATCTGCGTCCCGAACAGATGCGGGGCTCCTGGGCCGGTGCTTTCGGGCCGACGCAGTTCATGCCGACCGCCTTCAAGCGCTACGCGGTCGATGCCGACGGCGACGGCCGCCGCGATGTCGTTGACAACGCCGCCGACCTGATCGCGTCGACCGCCAACAACCTCAAGAAAGACGGCTGGCAGACCGGCCGCACCTGGGGTTACGAGGTGGTGCTGCCGGAGGGTTTTAATTTCATGCTGGCGGACAAGGCCAAGGCGATGACGATCGCGCAATGGCAGAGCCAAGGCATGAAGCGGGCCGACGGCAAGACGTTCCCCGACACGACCGAGAAAGCCTATCTGCTGGCGCCGGCCGGTGCGCAGGGGCCGGGCTTCCTGATGCTGCAGAACTTTCGGGTGATCATGAAATATAACCCGGCGGAGGCCTATGCGCTGGCGATCGGTCATTTCGCCGACCGCCTGCGCGGCGGCCCGCCCTTTGTGCAGCCATGGCCGCGGCACGAACGGGTGCTGTCGCGGGCCGAGCGGCTGGAACTGCAGCAGCTGCTGGCCCAGCGCGGCTACTACAAGGGCACGCCGGACGGCCAGTTCGGCGGCCAGACCCGGGAGGCGCTGCGCGGCTTCCAGGCCTCGATCGGCACGCCCGCGGACGGATTCGCCTCCTCCGACGTGCTGGAGCGGCTGAGGGGGCGCTGACGTCCTTTTCCGGGCAAAACGGCCCCTGAAAACCACGATTCGGCAGAAAGCTTGACGATTCGGCCGGAACCCCGGTTTATGGGGAAAACCTGCCCGCTTGCAGCCCGATTCCGCTACTATATTTGACGTCTTGCGACCCCCATTGCGACTGAGCCGGATGCGAAAGCCAACGTCCTTTTTGCACGTGTTCACCGACACCGGTCCGCTGGTGGCGCTGGCGGTTGCGATCGCGCTCCTGATCGGGATCGTCGGCCCGGCGTCGGCGCAGTTCTTCAATTTCGGCGGCCCGCCGCAGCGCCAGTCGCCACAGCGCGGCGGCGGCTGGTTTGGCGGCGATTTCTTTCAGCCATTCCAGCAGCAGGCCCCGCAACAGGCGCCGCGCCAGGATTTTTCGCGCGCACCGGGTCCGGCCAAGCGCGACACGGTCGCCGAGCGTAACGTTCTGGTGCTGGGCGACGCCATGGCCGACTGGCTCGGCTATGGGCTCGAAGACGCCTATTCCGAGCAGCCCGACATGGGCGTGATCCGCAAGCACAAGACCGTCTCCGGCCTGATCAAGTATCAGCCGCGCGGCGAGCCCGCCGACTGGATTGCTGCGGCCAAGGCCATTCTCGCGACCGAAAAGCCCGACGCCATCGTCGTCATGCTCGGCCTGCACGATCGCGTCGCGATCCGCGAGGCGGCGACCGAGAAGAAGACCGAAAAGAAAGACGACAAGAAGGACGCGCGCGGCAAGACGGATGCCAAGACCGACGCGAAGCCGGCGGACGCCAAACCGGCAGACCCCAAGGCGAAGCCGGAAGGTTCGGCCGATGCCGCGAAGCGCGACGACAAGCCGGTCGATGCCGAACTGTCGCCCGACGACGCCGCCGACAACGACACGCCGCAAATCAGCGCCCCCGAAAAGAGCGCGCGTTCGGGCGGCGGGCTCTACGAGTTTCGCGACGAGCGCTGGGTCGAACTCTACGCCAAGAAGATCGAAGAGCTTATCGGCGTGCTGAAATCCAAGGGCGTGCCGGTGCTGTGGGTCGGCCTGCCCGCCATCCGCGGCCAGCGCGGAACGTCCGACATGCTGTACCTCGATGCGCTGTACCGCGACGGCGCCGGCAAGGCCGGCATTACCTACGTCGATGTCTGGGACGGCTTTGTCGATGAGGCCGGCCGCTTCCTGCAGAAGGGCCCCGACTTCGAAGGCCAGATCCGCCAGTTGCGCGCCGCCGACGGCGTGTTCTTCACAAAGGCCGGTGCGCGCAAGCTCGCGCATTATGTGGAGCGCGAGGTAACGCGCCTGCTGGCCGCCCGCTCCGGGCCGATCGCCGTGCCGATCGAACCGGTAACGCCAGACGCCAATGTGGTGCCGGGACAGCCGGCACCGCGTCCGTTGGCCGGACCGGTGATGCCGCTGGTGGCCTCCAATGTCGGCACCGATCAGCTGCTCGGCGGTCCCGGCTCGCGCCCGGCCTCGGTCGACGCGCTGGCGGCACGAACACTGGTAAAGGGTGAAGCGCTGGCTGCACCAGCCGGCCGCGCCGACGATTACGCCTGGCCGCGACGGGAGATCGGCCGCGAGCAGGCCCGAGGCGACACGCCGGTAGCGGCCGCGACGCCCAGCGGCGGGCCGGCCGCGGCAGCAGCCCCCGCGCAAAAGCAGCTTCTGTTGCCGCCGCCGCAGCAAACATTCCAGCAGCCAAGACGACAGCAGCAGCAACTGCCGCCACCGCCGATGCAGATCCGACCGGCGCAAACCAACCCGCAGCCGTCCTTGCGCGACTTCTTCGGCGGCTTTGGTCCCGCACCGCGCCCGCCCGGACCGCCGCCCGCCGCCGCACCGCGCGGACCGGCCAATCCAGGCGCGCCGCGCCCGCCGGGCAGCGTCGGTCGATCGGCAGAAGTCCCGCCGGGCAATCTCAGCCGCTTCTGATCCTGGCTGTGTGAAAACGCCATTGCGCTGCTATGATTCCCTCGATGATTCTCGGGAGAGAATTGATGAGGCGCTTCATTGAAGAGGCGGATCGTGGGCAATCGACGCTGCTGCCCGAATGCCTCGATGATTTCATTGACGAAGGCAACCCGGTTCGGGTGATCGACGTGTTTGTCGATGCGCTAGATTTGGCGGAAATGGGCTTCGATGGGGTGGACCCGGCGGCGACCGGACGGCCGTCGTACCATCCCTCGGTTCTCCTGAAGCTTTACATCTACGGCTACCTTAACCGGGTGCAGTCGAGCCGGCGGCTGGAGCGAGAGGCCGGTCGCAATGTCGAAGTCATGTGGCTGCTGGGCCGGCTCGTGCCTGATCACAAGACGATCGCAGACTTCCGCAAGGACAACGGCCTGGGGCTCCGCAAGGTCTGCGCGCGCTTCGTTGAGCTTTGCCGTGAGATGGGCCTTCTCGCGACGGCGAGCGTTGCCATCGATGGCAGCAAGTTCAAGGCCGTGAACAACCGGGACAGGAACTTCACGCGGGCAAAGGTGGAGCGGCGGCGTGCCCAACTGGAGGAAAGCGTTGCCCGCTATCTGAGCCAGCTTGACACCGCCGACCGGCAGGAGCCGACCGAAGCGCTGGCCGGGAAGGTGACGAGACTCAAGGAGAAGCTGGCGAAGGTGAAGGAGCAAATGGGCAAGCTTGCTGTCTACGAGAAGCAGATGCTGGCTTCGCCCGACCAGCAGATATCTCTGACCGACCCCGACAGTCGCTCGATGGCAACCAGCGGCCGTGGCTCGGGCGTCGTCGGCTACAACGTGCAGGTCGCTGTGGATACCGATCATCACCTGATCATTACCCATGAGGTGACGAACAGCGGCTCGGATCGGGCGCAACTCGCCAATATGGCCAGGCAAGCAAAGGCTGTATTGCAGACCGAGACCCTCGAGGCCGTTGCCGACCGCGGCTACTTCAACAGCCCGGAGATCCTCGCCTGCCACGAGGCCGGCATCACGATAACCCTGCCCAAGCCGATGACTTCGGGCGCCAAGTCGGACGGACGCTTCGGCAAGCAGGACTTCGTCTATTTGCCGGAGGACGATGCCTATCGTTGTCCGGCCGGGGAGCGTTTGCCTTATCGCTATACAAACGAAGAAGCCGACAAGATGCTGAGGCGCTACTGGACCAACGCCTGCAAGAATTGTTCGATCAAATCCCAGTGCACGCCCGGGTCCGAGCGACGGATCACACGATGGGAACACGAGCATCTGCTCGACGCCGTGCAGCAGCGGCTCGATGCGAACCCGCTCGCCATGCGACTACGTCGCGAGACCGTCGAGCATCCGTTCGGCACCATGAAAGCGCGCATGGGTGCGACGCACTTCCTGACCAAAACGCTTCCTAAAGTAGCCGCCGAGATGGCCCTCTCGGTCCTGGCCTACAATCTGACCCGGGTTATGAACATCGTTGGGACCAAGCCGTTGATGGCCGCGATCGCGGCCTGAGGCCGACCGGTCCGACCTTCTCTCCGGCTTCTCTGGAATGGGGTTTTTACACGGCCAAGATCCTCGCCAGACATGCGTTGTTTACCCGACGGTACATCGCACCGCCGGGTGAACACGTCATCGCTCCAAACCAAGATATCGAAACAGCCCCATGCAGAAATGCCCCGGAGCGCAGCCGCAAGGCTGGCGTCCGGGGCATGGGGTGCTTCCGTGTTCTGACCTTAGTAGCGGAAGCGCGACGGCGGACGGCGCGCCGGGCGCGACATCAGCATCGCCAAGGCAAATCCGATGCCGCCTGCCACCAGCAGCGCGCCGAGCGGATTTTCCTGCACGGTCTTGGCCACCGCCTGCTGACCGCTGCGAACGGTGTCGCCGCTGTTGTCATAGGCGTCCTTGGCGTAGTTGACCGCCGCATCCGTAGCGTCGCGGGCGGCGTCCTTGGCCTGGCCGTAGATATTTTGCACGGTGCCGGCGGCTTCGCGCGCGCGGCCCTCGGCCTGGGTCTTCGCATCCCCGGCCAAGTCGCCGACGGTGCTTTCGACCTTACCCGCAAAATCCTTGGCCGAACCGGCAATCCGATCCTTGTCCATCATGGTCTCTCCTTGTTTCCGGAATTTCTGGAGGGCTAACCGGCGAGACCCGTTCGGGTTCCTCAAGCTTGCGAAATGCCGCGGTTCAAGATTTCAGGCTCAAAGGATCAGCCCGCCATCGACCACCAGGGTTTGCCCGATGATGTAGGACGACAACGGCGAGGCCAGGAACAAGGCCGCGCCGGCCATGTCGGCGGGCGTACCGAGCCGCTTCAACGGAATCCGCTCCAGCGCGCCTTCCAGGCGTTTCGGATTGGCCGTCGTCGCCTTGGTCATCTTGGTATCGACCAGGCCGGGCGCGATGCCGTTGACGCGAATGCCGTTCTCGGCCCAGGCCTCGCCGAGCGTGCGGGTCAGACCGACCGCGCCGGTCTTCGAGGCGTTGTAGGCCGGGTTGCCCATGGTGGAGTGATAGGCCGCGGTGGAGCTGACGATGATCAGCGACCCCTTGCTCGCGCTCAGCATCGGCTGAAATTTCATCGCGCACGCCATCAGGCTCATCAGATTGACTTCCAGCACTTTTCGAAAGCCGTCCATCTCGAATTCGCCGCGGCGATAGATCACCGCGCCTTGCGCCAGCACCAGCACGTCGAGCTTTTCAAACGGCGGCTTCAGCGCTTCGATCGCCTGCGCGTTGCTGACGTCGAGCTGAAAATAGTTCAGCCCTTCGAGATGCGAGCCTTCGTCGGGCGAGTAGTCGGCGGCGCTGGCGCGGGTGCCGCAGACGGCCACCTTCGCACCCTTGGCGCGAAACGCCTGCGCGATGCCGTTGCCGATGCCGCTCGAGCCGCCCACCACCAAGACCTGCCTGCCACTGAAATCCAGTTCGTTCATCGCTCCCGTCCCTGTTGTTGTGTTGTCGTTGGATGGCCCGCGCCCGGCTTCGTTGACCTCTCTGCGGATCGGTGCCAGCCTTGTCAATCCTTCCAGCGCGCAGCCTTCCATCGCCGGGAACCATCATGCCAGATTTCAAACAGCTCAGCCGCTCGGTCAAAGGCCTGACCGTTCTCGTCACCGGCGCCGCCAGCGGCATGGGCCGCGCCACGGCGCGCGTGTTCGCCGCCGAGGGCGCCAACGTCGCCGTCACCGATCTCAACGTCGAAGCGACCCAGGCGGTGGCCGATGAAATCGCCGTGGCCGGCGGCTCGGCAAAGGCATGGGTTCTCGATGTCGCCAAGCCGCAGGACATCATCACGGTCGTGGGCGACGTCGCGAAGCATTTCGGTTCGCTCGATATTGTCATCAACAACGCCGGCATGTCCGTCCGCATGCCGATCGACGATGACGGCTATGACGCCGCATGGGACAAGGCGTTGGCCGTGATGCTGACCGCGCATCCCAGGATCATCCGCGCTGCACTACCGCATTTGCGCCGATCGAAGTGCCCGCGCATCGTCAATATCGCATCGACCGAGGCGCTCGGCGCCACCGCGACCGTCAGCGCCTACTCGGCCGCAAAAGGCGGCGTCACCAGCCTGACGCGCTCGCTGGCCGTCGAGCTCGGCCGCGAGGGCATCACCGTGAACTGCATCTGCCCGGGCCCGATCCGCACCGGGATCACCGACCGGATTTCCGAAGAGCACAAGACGATCTATGCCAAGCGCCGCACCGCACTCGGCCGTTACGGCGAGCCTGAGGAAGTGGCGCACATGACGCTGAGCCTGTGCCTGCCGGCGGCTTCGTTCCTGACCGGCGCGGTGATCCCGGTCGACGGCGGGCTGATGGCGCGAAACGCTTAGCGGGCATGCGTCCGCAGCGTTGACTTGGACAGTTCGGGGAGTAACTTTTCTCGCAAGCAAAGCGGGACACACCGCCCGCCGCATCCTGGAGGGACGCCATGACGGTTACGATCCGGCAGCTTCATCCGCATTTTTTCGGCGAGGTTTCGGGCGTCGATTTGCGCAAGCCGCTGACGCCGCAGGACGCGGCCGACATCGAGGCCGGCATGGACAAATATGCCGTGCTGCTGTTCCGCAACCAGGACGTGACCGACGAACAGCAGATGGCCTTTGCGCTGAATTTCGGCGAGCGGGAAAGCGCCCGCGGCGGCAACATCACCAGGAAGGAAGATTACCGGCTGACCACCGGCCTGAACGATGTGTCCAACCTCGGCAAGGACGGCAAGCCGCTGCCCCGCGACAGCCGCGCCCATCTGTTCAATCTCGGCAATTGCCTTTGGCATTCCGACAGTTCGTTCCGCCCGATTCCGGCAAAGTTCTCGCTGCTGTCGGCGCGGGTGGTGAACCCCAAGGGCGGCAACACCGAATTCGCCGACATGCGCGCGGCCTATGACGCGCTCGACGACGACACCAAGGCCGAGATCGAGGACCTGATCTGCGAGCACTCGCTGATGTATTCGCGCGGCTCGCTCGGCTTCCTGGATTATACCGACGAAGAGAAGGCGATGTTCAAGCCGGTACTGCAGCGGCTGGTGCGGACGCACCCGGTGCATCGCCGCAAGTCGCTGTATCTGTCATCGCATGCCGGCGCGATTCAGGGCATGACCATGCCGGAGGCGCGGCTGCTGCTGCGCGACCTGACCGAGCACGCCACGCAGCCGGAATTCGTCTACGTCCACAAATGGACGCTGCATGACCTCGTGATGTGGGACAACCGCCAGACCATGCACCGCGTCCGCCGCTACGACCAATCGCAGCCCCGCGACATGCGCCGCGCGACGGTGGCCGGCACCGAACCGACGGTGCAGCAGCAGGCGGCGGAGTAGCGAGTCCAAGCCCTCAGGCCATCATGCGCGGGCTTGACCCGCGCATCCATCATCTTCGCAAAAGCATCTCTTCTCGATGGATTGCCGGGTCAAGCCCGGCAATGACAAGTCAGGCGTGCCCGGCTTCGTTCGAGAGCATGCCAGGATCGATGCCGATCTTGCGTAGCGCGCGCAGATATTTTTCGCCGACATCATCGCCGAAAATCAGATCCGCGTCGGCGTCGCAATGCAGCCAGCCATTATGCTGGATCTCGTTCTCGAGCTGGCCTGGCGCCCAGCCGGCATAGCCCAGGGCCAGGATCGCGTGCTTTGGTCCGGTGCCCTTGGCGATCGCCTTGAGGATGTCCACTGTCGCGGTCAGGCAGATGCCGTCGTCGATGTTCAGCGTCGCGTCCTGGATGAAGTAATCGCTGGAATGCAGCACGAAGCCTCGGCCGGTATCGACCGGGCCGCCCTTGAGCACCTGCATGGTCTCGGCGTTCTCCGGCAGCTTGATCTCGTCGGCCTTCTGGATGATGTCGAGCTGAACCAGCAGGCCGGGAAAATCGATGCTGCCGGCCGGACGGTTGACGATGATGCCCATCGCTCCCTCGGAGGAATGCGCGCACATGTAGATGACGGAGCGCTCAAAACGCGGATCGCCCATGACCGGCATGGCGATCAGCAACTGCCCGTCCAGATAGCCGTCGCCACCGGACGGTATATCACCCAAGCCCGCGGACTTGCGGCGAACGGGCTTCGGTGTTTTGCCTTCAGGGCTCATCCGCAAAGGCCTCTCCTGCTGATTGCACATCCTGATATCGGGGCGGGTTTCTGTCAATCAAGCTTCCGGTATCATTCGGCGGCCGATCACACGCAATTCAATGGTTTACCTCGACACTAGCCTGTAAAGACGTCCCATGATCGCGATGGTTCCCCTGCGCGCCGCGCTCGGCGTTGCCGCTCTCTGCGCCGCCTATTCTACGTCCGAGGTTCGCGCCGAGGATGCCTCGCCGTGGCAACGCGACGCACACTCCGCGGTCCGGCTGCTGGCGGGATCGCGCAGCGGCACGGTGCTGCTCGGCGGCGTTGCCATCCAGTTGCAGCCGGGATGGAAGACCTACTGGCGGACCCCTGGCGATTCCGGCGTCCCGCCGCGCTTCGATTTTTCCAGGTCGGATAATGTCGAAGCCGTGACCGTGCTGTGGCCGGCACCGATGAAATTCGACGACGGCGCCGGCGGCACCGCGCTGGGCTACAAGCAGCAGGTGGTGCTGCCGCTGCGGATTGTCGCCAAGAATGCCGACAAGCCGGTAACGCTGCGCGCCAGCGTCAGTTATGCGGTCTGCGACAAGATCTGCATACCGGTCGAAGCCGATGCCGAGCTCGCCTTTGCCAGCGTCGCCAGCACCGAGGACGGCAATCTTTCCGATGCGCTCAATACCGTGCCCAAACCCGCCAATATCGGCGATCCCAATCCGCTGACCATCCGCGACGTCAAGCGCGAGGGCAAGAACAACGTGCTGGTCGACGTGACCGCGCCCGAGGCCCGGGACGTCAGCCTGTTCGTCGAGGGACCGACACCCGATTGGGCGCTGCCGGTCCCCAGACTGGCGGAGCAAAGCCCACCCGGCGTCAAACGCTTTGTCTTCGAACTCGACGGCCTGCCGCCCGGCGCCAGCGCTGAAGGCGCCGCGCTGAAACTGACGCTGGTTAGCGGCGACCGGGCGTATGAGTTCAACGTCAATTTGAATTAAGCCGTTTTGTCGTTCCTGCGAACGCAGCGGTCCATACCGCGTGATCTCTCGGTCATGGCATGGTGACTGAAACCTTCCGCCTAATATCCGCCGGTGATCATGGGTCCCTGCCTGCGCAGGGACGATAGCGGTAGGCGGCCCCACCCAACCAAATCTTAACGAATGGTTGATACACCCCGCACATCGCCGCCGCCTCGCGGCGCGTTTCGGGGATGCACCGCCGTGGCCGTGATGGATACGCAATCCGCAACCGCCTCGCGCACCGGCGCGATCGCGCGCCTGCGCGCGCTGCTCGGCGGCTCCAGCGAGGCTTCCGTCACCCGCCGGCTGGCCGGCACCATCTTCATCATCCGCGTGTTGAGCGCGGCGCTCGCCTATTTCTCGCAGATCCTGCTGGCGCGCTGGATGGGCGGCTCGGATTACGGCGTCTATGTCTATGTCTGGACCTGGGTGCTGCTGCTAGGCAGCATGATGGATTTCGGCATCTCGGCGTCAGCGCAAAAGATCATTCCGGAATATCGCACCCGCGGTGAACACGCCCTGCTGCGCGGCTTCCTCTCCGGCAGCCGCTGGATCACCTTCGCCGTCTCCTCCATCGTCTCGCTGCTGCTGGCGGGCCTGGTGAAGGCGTTGTCGCCCTGGATCGACGCCAACACGATCGTGCCGCTCTATATCGGCTGCCTGACGCTGCCGGCATTCGTGGTCGCCAACACCCAGGACGGCATCGCGCGTTCGCATGACTGGATGCGGCTCGGCCTGATGCCGCAATTCATCGTGCGGCAGTCGCTGATCATCGGCCTCACCGCCGGCGCCTTCGTGCTCGGCTTCAATCTCGGCGCTACCGCCGCGATGGGGGCCAGTGCCGCGGCGGTATGGATCGCGATGATCGGCCAGATGATCGTGCTGAACCGCAGGCTCGGCGGCCATGTCGAGGCCGGCCCCAAGGCCTATGATTTCCGCGGCTGGCTGGCGGTCTCGCTGCCGATCCTGCTGGTGGAAAGTTTTTACCTGCTGCTGTCCTACACCGACGTGCTGGTGCTGCAACAATTCCGCTCCTCCGAAGAGGTCGGCGTCTATTTCGCCGTGGTGAAGACGCTGGCGCTGGTTTCCTTCATCCACTATGCGATGGCCGCGACGACGGCGCATCGCTTTGCCGAGTATCACGCGCTGGGCGACAAGGCGCGGCTGTCGGCCTATGTGACGCATGCGATCCAGTGGACGTTCTGGCCGTCGCTGGCTGCAACCGTGCTGCTGCTGGCGCTGGGCAAGCCGCTGTTGTGGCTGTTTGGACCGCAATTCGTGGTCGGCTACGACATCATGTTCATTGCCTCCATCGGGCTTCTGGTGCGATCCGCCATCGGCCCGGTCGAGCGGCTGCTCAACATGCTCGGCCACCAGCACATCTGCGCGCTGGCCTATGCGCTCGCCTTCGTGATGAACCTCGTGCTGTGCCTGATCCTGGTGCCGCGCTTCGGTGGCCATGGCGCCGCGGCCGCGACCTCGATCGCGCTGGCGTTCGAGACGGTGCTGCTGTTCTGGATCGTGCGCCGGCGGCTCGGCCTGCACGTGCTGGCATTCGGGAAGCAGTGTCCTTGAGGCTATCGCAGCGGTTGGAAGACAGCCTCCGCCATGATATGTTCTTACCATGGCTGCGACCGATCTGAAAAAGCTACTGGAACGCGCTCAAACCTGGCCTGAGGAGGCACAGCATGAGCTCGTTGCCATCGCAAACCAGATCGAGAACGAATTGCGAGGGCCGGACTATCCGGTGACCCAAGAGGAATTGCGGATCATTGATGCGGCGATGGAATCGATCGACGCTGGCGACACCGCGACCGATGCTGAAGTTAAGGCAGCATTCGCAAAATTTCGTCGGGCATGAAGCCCGTCTATTCGAGACAAGCGCTCGCCGATCTCGATCGGATTTCTGCATACTACACCGCCAGCGCAAGCCCGGTGATCGCTGCTGCCATCGGACGATGGAAGATGTCATCGACCGGATTTGCCGGGTCCCTGAATCCTCTCCGAGAGTCTCGCAACGATCTCAGGTCCGCGTAGCGTCTGTCGTAGGTTATCCATTCCGGATCTTCTACCGCGTGCGAAAAGACACGATCGACATTTTGCGCATCCGTCACACGTCGCGAAGGCCTGCCGCCTGGGACGACTAGCTGGGCATCGTCGGCCGGGCCAAGCTCAGCATAACACATTTTTATTGCGACCAATCAGGACGTTGATACCGGCATTGCTCTATACTCGCCCGAATCAACGAGCTGACGCCTGTCAATGATCGATCCTCTTTACGTCGCATCGGGCTTCGGCGTCGGCCTGCTGGTCGGGATGACGGGGGTTGGCGGTGGCTCGCTGATGACGCCGTTGTTAATCCTGCTGTTCGGCGTTCATCCATCGACCGCTGTCGGCACCGACCTGCTCTACGCTGCGGCGACCAAGACCGGCGGAAGCCTGGTGCATGGCTGGGCCCGAAGCATTCACTGGCCGGCGGTGATCCGTCTGGCCAGCGGCAGCATCCCGGCGAGCGTCTTGACATTGCTGGTGCTGTGGCAGCTCGAACTCAACGGCGAGGCCGCGCGCAGCCTGATCAATCTGGTGCTATGCCTCGCGCTCGTGCTCACGGCTACCTCGCTGATCTTTCGCAAAGCGATCATGGAGCAATACCGTCGGCGGATGGAAGCGATCGACGTTTGGATGACCGGCCGCGCGACCGTGATGGTCGGCGTCGCCCTCGGCGTGCTGGTGTCGATCTCGTCCGTCGGCGCCGGCGCGGTCGGCGTCACGGCCCTTCTGCTGCTCTATCCGCGGCTGCCGATGGCCACGATCGTCGGCTCCGACATTGCGCACGCCGTGCCGCTGACGCTGGTCGCCGGCATCGGCCACTGGGCGCTGGGCTCGGTCGACTGGGCGCTGATGGGCGTGCTGCTGATCGGTTCGCTGCCCGGCATCGTCATCGGCAGCTATTTTGCGGTGCGCGTGCCGGAGACGGTGCTCAGGCTGTTGCTGGCCAGCGTTTTGATTCTCGTCGCCGGCAAGCTTGCCGCCAACGAGTTGCATCTCTCGGCCGCGAGCATCGCAGCCTTTGTCGGAAGCGCCGCCCATTAGGACGAGGGCGTGCGCTCCCCGGGAGCCGTTCGCGCCGCCTATGCCGCGGTCCAGCCGCCGTCGATCGAGAGATTGGCGCCGGTGATCTGGGCGGCATCGTCGCTGCACAGGAACAGCGCCAGTGCTGCGACCTGCTCCGACGTCACGAATTCCTTGGTCGGCTGCGCGTCGAGCAGCACGTCCTTGATGACCTGCTCCTTGGTCAGGTTGCGCGCCTTCATGGTTTCGGGAATCTGCTTCTCGACCAGCGGCGTCCAGACATAGCCGGGGCTGATGCAGTTGCAGGTGATCTTGAAGGTCGCAAGCTCCAGCGCCACCGTCTTGGTGAGGCCGGCGATGCCGTGCTTGGCCGAGACGTAGGCCGACTTGAACGGCGACGCCACCAGCGAATGGGCTGACGCCGTGTTGATGATGCGGCCCCAGCCGCGCTTCTTCATGCCGGGCACCGCGGCACGGATGCCGTAAAACGCCGACGAAAGGTTGATCGCGATGATGGCTTCCCACTTCTCCGGCGGAAACTCCTCGATCGGCGACACGAACTGGATACCGGCATTGTTGACGAGGATATCGACCGCGCCAAACGTCTTCTCGCCGAGCGCGATCATTTCGGCGATCTCGGCAGGCTTGGTCATGTCGGCGGGCGAATGCACCGCGCGGACCTTGAAATCGGTCTCGATGCCTGAACGCTCGCGCTCGATATCGGCCGGCACACCCATGCCGTTGAGCACGACATTGGCGCCGGCGGCGGCAAAGGCGCGCGCATACGCCAGTCCGATGCCGCTGGTCGAGCCGGTCACGACGGCGGTCTTGCCTTTCAGTGTCGTCATTGCATTCACTCCTGCTTGCCTGCGGGGACCTTGGCGGCATCCCCCAACATATCGTAGGCGATCATGGTCTCGCCGGATTGCGGCCGCTCCAGCACGTCCTTGTGACGCATCGATTCATGAACGTCGCGGACGCCCGCGTTCCAGTGCTCGACCATGGCGACATGCGAAAAGTCGTAGTCCTTGGACGACGTTTCGTAGTTCTTGCTCTTGTAGATCAGGTGCACCACCGTGACGGTATTTTCCATGGCCACGCTGCAGAGGACTTCCACCGACGGATCATTCTTGAGATCATCGGGCAGCTTTGCGAGCAAGTCGCGCAGCGCCTTTCGCGCATTGTGCAACTGCTTGTTCTTGTCGGTGTTCATGCGGGTGCGGCTGGAAAAACGGATATCCTTCTCGCGCTCGGCAGCCTCCAGAAGCGACGTCGGCAATTCGCCGCGCGCGCTGAACAGGTCGACCTGGAAGATCAGGAGATCCCGATGGGTTTCCTCGCTCAGCACAAAGTCCAGCGGCGTATTGGAGGCGATGCCGCCATCCCAATAGTGCTCGCCATCGATCTCGACGGAAGGAAAACCGGGCGGCAGCGCGCCGGAAGCCATGATGTGCTCGGGGCCGATCTTCTTGCCGAGCTTACTGAACTCGACATTGTCGAAATATCTGAAATTGCCCGAGGTGACGCCGACCGCGCCGACGCTGAGCCGCGTCTTCAGATCGTTGATGCGATCGAAGTCGACCAGCCGCTCCAGCGTCTTCTTCAGGGGCGCGGTATCGTAATAGCTCTGCGACTGCGCGCTGCCGGGCGGCCACAGTGGCGCGGGCGGAATCCGCGGAGTGAAAAAGCCGGGCACGCCGAACGTCGCGATCAGTGCGGCGGAGGTCTCGTTGAACAGCGAGCGCGCGCGGTCGCCATTTGTAACGGGCTTCCACGGCACCGGAGACGACACCATCTCCCAGAATTCCTTGAGGCGATCGACGCGCTTCTCCGGGTCGTTGCCGGCGATGATCGCGGCGTTGATGGCACCGATTGAAATACCCGCGATCCATTCCGGCTCGAAACCCGCCCGGCACAGCGCCTGGAATGCGCCGGCCTGATAGGAACCGAGCGCGCCGCCGCCCTGCAGCACCAGTACGCGCTGCGCCAAGGCGGGCGTGGTGGCGGGCGCGGGGTTGCTGGAATGATCCATCGTGACCATCGATCCGTGGGCAATTGGCCGGCACCGTGGCGGCAGTTCGCAACGGCGTCAATCGGCGAGATCGAAGCAAGGATCACGCCGAGTTTACCGTTTTGTGAAGCGGCGGGCCCGTGAGCGGGCCAGCTTCAGGTCGATGCCAGGATGAGGGTCCAGAACACCTTGTATTTGACGTTCGGCGCATAGGTCGCCGCGATGCCCAATTTTGTGACACCGCTTTTCAGCATATTGGCCTTGTGCGGCGGCGAGTCGCGCCAGCCGGAAAAGGCCTCCGCCAGCGTGTGGTAGCCGGCCGAGATGTTTTCGACCGCAACGGTGGCAGGATAACCGGCGGCGCTGAGCCGCTTGTCGAGCGGACCCTTCACATTGTGGTCCATCTTGTTGCGGGCCGCCATCGCCTGCGACTGCTGCTCGGCCAGCCTGGTCAGTTCGGGATCGACCACGACCGTGCCGAGGCCGTTGTTCTGGCGGTATTGCGAGATCATGATTGCGGCAGCGGCCGTATCAAGCCTGGCGCCGGGTTGCGCCATGTCGGCATACATGGACGGCTGCTCGGGAACCTTGACGTCGGCCGAACAGCCGGCCAGCAGCAAAAGCCCGATGATGGCGGTGGTCGCCCGTTTCAATGCAAAAATCCCCCGAATCTGAAAGGCTGAATGCGGCCGTTGTTGCATATCAACAGTGGCTGAATGGTGAACGCGGGAGCCAATCAACGGTCGTTCCGGGGCGCGAAGCGAACCCGGAATCTTGGGATTCCAGGTTCGATGCTGCGCATCGCCCCGGAATGACGGCGACCCTATTCTTGGACCGCAAATATCCGATAACGGCGGGGCTGCAGGCTGATGATCTCGCCGGCTTGCAGTTCCCGGTCGCGGGGGGCGTCGATTTCGATCACGGTCTTGCCCTCGCCGCCCGACAGCGCGATTTCCGCCCGCTGGATCGGGCCGAACGAGCGGACATGGCGCACGGCGCCTTCCAGCGAGCCGGTTCCCGCCGGGCCGATCTGCATATCGTGACGGCGAACGAACAGTCTTGAGGCGCCCGAGACTGCGCCATCGGCGGCGATGTTGAGCGGCCGGCCGCCGAGCCGCACCGAACCGCCGGAAACCTCCACCGGCAGGACGATAGATTCGCCGATGAAGCCGTGGACGAAGGCGGACGCGGGATTGTCGTAGACGTCGCCGGGCGTTCCGATCTGCTCAATATGACCTTTGTCCATCACCACCACGCGGTTGGCGACTTCCAGCGCCTCTTCCTGGTCGTGGGTGACGAAGATCGAGGTGACGTGAATTTCGGAATGCAGCGAGCGCAGCCATTGCCGCAGTTCCTTGCGCACTTTGGCGTCGAGCGCCCCAAACGGCTCGTCGAGCAGCAGGATGCGCGGCTCGATCGCGAGCGCGCGGGCCAGCGCGATGCGCTGCCGCTGGCCGCCGGACAACTGGCTGGGGTAGCGGTTGGCCAGCCAGTCGAGTTGCACCAGATCGAGCAATTCCTTGACGCGGGCGCGGATTGTGGCCTCGTCCTTGCGGACGGCGCGCGGCTGCACGCGCAAGCCGAAGGCGACGTTCTCGAACACCGTCATGTGGCGGAACAGCGCGTAGTGCTGGAAAACAAACCCGACGTGACGCTCGCTGGCGCCGCGTCCCAGCGCGTCCTCGCCGTCGATCCGCACCTCGCCGGCGTCCGGCCAGTCGAGGCCGGCGATGATCCGCAGCAGCGTGGTCTTGCCCGACCCCGACGGGCCGAGCAACGCCAGCAGTTCGCCCTTGCCGACCTTCAGGTCGACATTGTCGAGCGCTGCAAACGCGCCGAACTTCTTGACGATGTTTCTGACTTCAATGGTCACCGGAATCGTCCCTTATCTGTCCTTCGTCCAGCCGCTGCTCGAGCACGGTTTTCACCACCAGCGTGATCAGGGCCAGCATCGCCAGCAGCGAGGCAATCGCAAACGACGCCACGAACTGATACTCGTTATAGAGGATTTCGACCAGCAGCGGCATGGTGTTGGTCTCGCCGCGGATATGGCCCGAGACCACCGATACGGCGCCGAACTCGCCCATGGCGCGGGCGTTGCACAGCAATACGCCATACAGCAGGCCCCATTTGATATTGGGCAGGGTGACGCGGAAGAAGGTCTGCAGGCCTGAGGCGCCGAGCGAGATCGCGGCTTCTTCCTCCTGCGTGCCCTGCTCCTGCATCAGCGGTATGAGCGAACGGGCGACAAAGGGAAACGTCACGAAGATGGTCGCCAGCGCAATGCCGGGCACTGCGAACAGGATGTGGATGTCGCGCGCCTGCAGCCAAGTGCCAAAGTATCCCTGCGCGCCGAACAACAGCACGAAGACGAGGCCGGAGATGACGGGGCTGACCGAGAACGGCAGGTCGATCAGCGTGATCAAAAACGTCTTGCCGCGGAAGTCGAACTTGGCGATCGCCCAGGCCGCGATCACGCCGAACACGAGGTTGAGCGTGACCGAGATCGCCGCGACCAGCAACGTCAGCTTGATCGCCGACAGCGCCTCCGGCTCGGCGAGCGCGGTGAAATAGGCCGTGATGCCCTTTGAAAAGGCCGAGGCGAACACCACGACCAGCGGCAGCACGACGAAGATGGTGAGGAAGCTGACGGCGAGCGCGATGATGATGAAGCGCACCGGTCCGGGCTCGGTCCGCAGGTCCCGAGGCGACGCAATCGCGCGCGCCCGCTCGCCGGCCTCGCGTGTCGACGGCGGCGAGACCGAGAGGTCAACGGCCGAGGCGTAAGTTCTCAGCGGCGCCGGCGTCACGAAGCTGGATGGCATCGACATCGTCCGGGCCCTCAGTGCGCGGGAACGCGGGTTTGCGCCCAGCGTTGCAGGCGATTGACGATCAGGATGATCAAAAACGACGCCAGCAACATGATGACGGCGATCGCGGTCGCATCGGCATAGCGGAATTCGGATAGCCGGATCACGATCAAAAGCGGCGCGATTTCCGAGACATTCGGCAGGTTGCCGGCGATGAAGATCACCGAGCCGTATTCGCCGACCGCGCGCGCGAACGCCAGCGCAAAGCCGGTCAACAGCGCCGGCGTCAGGCTGGGCATGATCACGCGGAACACCGTGTGCCACCGGTTGGCGCCGAGGCTCGCGGCCGCCTCCTCGATCTCGGGGTCGAGATCGATCAGCACCGGCTGCACCGTCCGCACCACGAAGGGGATGCCGATGAAGACCATCGCAATGAAAATGCCGATCGGCGTGAACGCGACCTTGATGCCGAGCTCGGCCAGCGGTCCGCCGAGCCAGCCTTTAGTTGCGAACAATTGCGTGAGCGCCACCCCCGCGACCGCGGTCGGCAGCGCAAAGGGAATGTCGACGATGGCGTCGAACAGACGCCGGCCCGGAAAGCGATAGCGCACCAACGCCCAGACGATGATCGTGCCCATCACCAGGTTGACGCAGGCCGCCGCAAAGGAAAGGCCGAACGAGATCTTCAGTGCGTTCAGCGTGCGGCGGCTGGTCAGGATTTCCCAGAATTGCGCGGGCGACAACTCGAGCGTCTTGAGGAACAGGCCGGCCAGCGGAATCAGGATGATGATCGAGAGCCATGTCAGGGTCAGTCCCATGGTGAGACCAAATCCCGGCAAGCTGCTTCGCCGCGCGACCGCTGTGCTCACAAATCCCCCTGCTTTCGCGACGGCCGACTCTTAACCAGAATATTTGCGACCAGATCAATTCTTGTAAATCTGGTCGAAAATGCCGCCTTCGCCGAAGTGATCTTTCTGCGCCTTGGTCCAACCACCGAAAACGTCGTCGATGGTAAAAAGTTCGACCTTGGCAAAGGATTTTTCGTACTCCTTCGCAATCTCCGAATCGCGCGGACGGTAGGAGTTGCGTGCGGCGATTTCCTGACCTTCCTTGGTATACCAATATTTCAGGTAGGCCTCGGCGGCCGCCCGCGTCCCCTTCTTGTCGGCAACCTTGTCGACGACGGCGACCGGCGGCTCGGCCAGGATCGACAGCGGCGGCGCCACGATCTCGAACTTGTCCTTGCCGAATTCGCGCTGCGCCAGGAACGCCTCGTTCTCCCACGCCAGCAGCACGTCTCCGACGCCGCGCTCGACGAAGGTCACGGTGGAGCCGCGCGCGCCGGTATCCAGCACCGGCACGTTCTTGAACAGATCGGCAACGAATTTCTTGGCCTTGTCGGCGGAGCCGTATTTCTTTTCCGCAAAGCCCCACGCCGCCAGATAATTCCAGCGGGCGCCGCCGGAGGTCTTCGGGTTCGGCGTGATCACCTGCACGTTCGACTTGATCAAATCGTCCCAGTCCTTGATGGCCTTGGGATTGCCCTTGCGGACCAGGAACACGATGGTCGAGGTATAGGGCGATGCGTTGAGCGACAGCTTCTTCTGCCAATCCGGCGCCACGAGGCCCTTGGCTGCGATGGCGTCGATGTCATAGGCCAGCGCCAGCGTCACGACGTCGGCCTGCAGCCCGTCGATCACCGAGCGCGCCTGCGAGCCGGAACCGCCGTGCGACTGTTTGATCTCGACGCTCTTGCCGGTTTCCTTACTATAGGCCGCGACAAACGCCTTGTTGAAATCGGCATAGAGTTCGCGGGTCGGATCGTAGGACACGTTGAGCAGGGTAACATCTGCGGCAAACGCTGAGCTTGCCCAGAGCAGTCCCGCGAAGAGCGGCAGAATGCGACGGATCATCGTTGATCTCCATTCGGCTGGATGAAGCATACATCAAACACGGACGCATAAGTCGCGGCGAATGGCCGCTTAGTCAACGAAACCGCATTTCATTGTTTGCGGTCCGGCAGCCGCGTTGTCCTAAGAAGCGAGCAACCTAGGAAGTTTTCGTCGTGTGGATGCCACATTCAGTCTTCTGCCTGCCGCGCCAGCGGCCGGCGCGGGCGTCCTCATCCGCTGCGGCGCGGCTCGAGCACGGCATGCAACCGACCGAGAGGTAGCCCGAGGCGACCAGCGGATGTGGCGGTAGTTTGGCGAGCTTGTAGATCGCCTCGATTTCTTCGCGCGACACATTGGCGAACGGATTGAACTTCAACTTCGTGCCGTCGTCCTCGACAACGGGAATGTCCGCGCGCGCACCACCCTGAAAGCGCTTGCGACCATTGATCCATGCCGAGAACGGTTTCAACGCTCGCGCCAGCGGCTCGACCTTGCGGATGCGGCAGCAGGCGTCGGGATCGGAAAACCACAATTCGCGGTCGGGGTCTTCGCGGGTCAAGTTTTCGTCCAGCGGCTGGATCGAGCGGACGTCGGTAAGACCGAGCGTGGCAATCAGCGCGTCGCGATAGGCGAGCGTTTCCTCAAACAGCCAGCCGGTATCGAGGAACACCACCGGGATGGCGGAATCCACACCCGCCATCACTCTGAGCAGCGCCGCCGATTCAGTGCCGAACGACGAGACCAGCGCAAGATTCTCGCGGCCGACGGTCTTCAATGCGGTCTTGATGACTTCCGCCGGGGACGCAGCGCGCAGCGCCAGATCGAGCGACCGTGCCTGCGAAGCTATCGCCGCTTCCGGAACCAGCACCTGCTGTGCAGTCATGCTCACTGGCCGGCGCTCTCCGAGTGACGCAACTGCATCCGCCGATTGAACGCGGCGACACGGCCGTCGCCGGTCGGCTGATAGAATACCGAATAGCGCTTTACCGTCTCGGCGAACGCGTCCGCGTCCGCGTCCTTCTTGACGTCGAACGCATCAAAGCCGGCCCGGACCATGAAGACAAACTGGTCGCGCAGCACCTGGCCGGTGGCGCGCAATTCGCCGTCATAGCCGTGCCGTTCGCGCAAAAGCCGCGCCTGGCTGTAGGCGCGACCGTCGCGGAACGACGGAAATACCAGCGCTACCGCGGCCAGGCGGTTGAGATGAGGCACGAGATCATCGACGGCGCGGTTGTTCGGCCAGACCACGCCGACCTTGCCCGGCCGCTTCAGCAGCGTCTCGGGGTCGTCAAGCAGGCGCTGGGCCGAAACCAGGACGTCGCCGTCACCGGGCAATTCCGCACCGTCGGCGACATGGACGAACAGATCGGTCGCTATTCTTGCGTTCTTAACGAGTGGCATAGACCCGCTCCTTGAATGGCTCGACGCCCAGGCGCTTCACCGTGTCGACGAACAGTTCCCCGGGACGGTCGCGCAGGGCGAGATAGGCTTCGACGATGTCTTCGATCACGTCGGCGACCTCCGCATAGGGAACGGCGGGACCGATCAGCTCGCCCATCTGCGCGTGCTCGTCGGCGCGGCCGCCGATCGTAATCTGGTAAAATTCCTCGCCGTTCTTCTCGACGCCGAGAATGCCGATATGGCCGACATGGTGATGGCCGCAGGCATTGATGCAGCCGGAGATGTTGATGTGCAGCCGGCCGATCATCTCGGCGGTGTCGTGGTTGGCAAAACGCCTGGTCAGTTCCTGCGCGATCGGGATCGAGCGCGCATTGGCCAGCGAGCAATAGTCCAGCCCCGGGCAGGCGATGATGTCGGTGACGAGATTGACGTTCGGCGTGGCGAGCCCAAGACGGTCGAGCGCCCGCCAGAGTTTTGGCAGGTCGCGCTTGGCGACATGCGGCAGCGCCAGGTTCTGCTCGTGGCCGACGCGGATTTCGCCGAACGAATACTTGTCGGCGAGATCGGCGACCGCGTCCATCTGGTCGGCGGTGGCGTCGCCGGGCGGGCCGCCGACCGGCTTCAGCGACAGCGTCACGATCGAATAGCCCTGCACCTTGTGCGGGGCCACCGAATTCTTGCGCCAGCGCTCGAACAAAGGATCTGCAGCCGCCTGCTTCAGCTCGTCCGGCATATGCGGCAGCTTTTCGTAAGGAGGATAAGAGAAGCGCGAGCGCACCTCCTCGACGACGGAATGATCGAGCGTCAGCCCGCCGCCGTCCATCTGCTTCCATTCCTCATCGACCTCGCGCGAGAACTTCTCGATGCCGAGTTCATGGACCAGGATCTTGATGCGGGCCTTGTAGATGTTGTCGCGGCGGCCGTACTGGTTGTAGACGCGCAGGATCGCCTCGACATAGCTCAGGATGTCGCGGCCCAGCACGAACGGCTTGATGGTTTTGCCGATGAACGGCGTGCGGCCGAGGCCGCCGCCGACCAGCACCTCGAAGCCGGTTTCGCCGTCGGCGTTCTTGTGCAGGCGCAACCCGATGTCGTGGACCTTGATGGCGGCGCGGTCGTGCTCGGACGCCGTGATCGCGATCTTGAACTTGCGCGGCAGGAACGAGAACTCCGGATGCAGCGTGGTGTGCTGGCGCAGGATCTCCGACCAGATGCGGGGATCCTCGACTTCGCCCGGCGCGACGCCGGCCCACTGGTCGGAGGTGACGTTGCGCATGTTGTTGCCGGAAGTCTGCATGGCGTGGATGCCGACGTCGGCAAGGTCGGCCAGCGCGTCCGGCAGGTCGGACAGCTTGATCCAGTTGAACTGGATGTTCTGCCTTGTGGTGAAATGGCCGTAGCCGCGGTCGTAGCGGCGCCCGACATGCGCCAGCCGCCGCAACTGCTTCGACGACAGCGTGCCGTAGGGAATCGCGACACGGAACATGTAGGCGTGCAGTTGCAGATAGACGCCGTTCTGCAGCCGCAGCATCTTGAATTCGTCCTCGGTGAGTTCGCCGGAGAGCCGGCGCTTCACCTGGTCGCGGAATTCGGACACGCGCTCATTGATCAGCGTGCGATCGAGTTCGTCATAAGCATACATGATAAATCAGCCTCAAGCCGGAAGCAGGTCGATGGTGAGACCCTTCGAGCGGATATGTTCGCGCAAGTTGCCGGGCTTGATCTCGCCGCCATCCTCGAGTTCAACGGGCGCAATGTAGGCACCGATCGCACCGACGTCGTCGGCGTTGGCTTCGTTGAGCAGCACCCGCGCCTCGTCGGAGGTGCGCACAATCGCGGCGTCCGACAGGTTCGCCGACCAGCCCTGCTGCGCGGTGCGATAGATCACGATGCCGTCCGAGGTGCGGTTGGCGGTGACCATCGAGGGACCGGTGATCTTGATTTTTTGTTGAAGCGGAGAGGTCATTCAGCGGCATCCAGCAGTTTGGAGATGATGTGACCGGCGTTGGCCTCGCGCCACGGCGCGGAATGCGCGACGACGTCGCCGATGATGAGGATGGCGGGGCCGCCATCGATTTTTTCGACCAGCGCGGGAAGCTCTTCGAGCGTGCCGACCACGGCTTGGGCATCGGGCCGCGTCACGCGCGCGAAGATACCGACCGGCGTCTCCGGCGATCGTCCGGCGGCCAAAAGCCCTGACCGAACCGACGGCGCCGCCGTCATGCCCATGTAGACCACGATGGTCATCTTGCTGTCGGTCAGCACCGACCAGTCGACGGCATCCGCGTCGGTGGCCTTGTGCGCAGTCAGGAAGGTGATGCGCAGCGCCTCGTGGCGATAGGTCAGCGGCGCCTCGAACTGCGCAGCGGCGCCGAGGCCTGCAGTAATGCCGGGGACCACCGAATAGGCGACGCCGGCGGCGCGCAACGCCTCGATCTCCTCGCCGCCGCGGCCGAAGATGAAGGGATCGCCGCCCTTCAGCCGCACCACGCGCTGGCCGGATTGTGCGGCCTCGATCAGCAGCTTGTTGATCGCATCCTGGCCGATGCCGGGCTTGCCGATGCGGCGGCCAACCGGAACGCGCGATGCGTCGCGGCGGATGCGATCGAGAATTTCCGGCGATACCAGTTCATCATAGAAAACGACGTCGGCATCCTGCAGCGCGCGCAGCGCCTTGACGGTGAGCAGATCCGGATCGCCGGGCCCGGCGCCGACCAGCGTGACGCGGCCTTCGGCCTTGCCCTCGTCAGACACGCCGGCGAAGGCGGCGGGATCGGCGATGTCGTTCAACGCTTTCTCTGCCTCGGCCTTGCGGCCGGCGAGCACCAGCGCGCCGATCGGGCCATCGACCACGCGCTCCCAGAAACGGCGACGCAGCGGAAATTCGGTAATGCGGGCATTCATCGCCTTGCGAAAGCGCCCGATGAAGGTGGCGAGATCGCCGATGCGCGCCGGCAATACCGCTTCGATCTGCTCGCGCACGCGGCGCGCGACGACCGGAGATGTGCCGCCGGTTCCAACGGCAACGACGACGTCGCCGCGATCGACGATCGCGGGAAAGATGAAGGTCGAGTGCGCGAGATCGTCCATGACATTGGCGGGCAGTCCCAGCGCCTTCGCCCGCACCGACATCGCAACACCGATATCGCCGGCGCCGGCGCAGAGGATCGCGATGATGCCGGACAGATCGGCCGACAGCGGATCGCCCTCGGCCAGTTCGATCCGCGCGGCATCGTCAGCAGCCAGACCTGCGAGGTCATGGTTCCCGTCAGTGGCATACCAACGGATGTGCGCGCCGGCGGCCGCCAGCAGGCGCAATTTGGCGCGCACGAGTTCGCCCGCTCCAACGAGCAGCACCTTGCCGCTTTGCATATCCAGAAACACTGGCAGGTAGCGCATCCGACACTCGCTTTCCCCCAACGAGGGGGTTGACTGAAATTATTTTCTATTTATGTCTCGATCAAGGGCCATAAATAGAAAATTATTTCTTCTCTATTGCGGCGCAACTTTAGAATTTTTCCTCTCCCAAGTCCAAGGCGCAGAGATGCATCTTCTCAACAGTGAATCCGGCGGTCACGGGTTGCAACCGGTAGCCCTGCGCGAGGCGTCCTCCGTGCCGAAAAACCGGGGCGAGACCCTGCTGCCCCCCTCAATGGACCACCTCGACGAGCTCGAGGCGCAGAGCATCTACATCCTGCGCGAGGCCTTTGCGCGGCTTAGGAAACTGGCGCTGCTTTGGTCGCTCGGCAAGGACTCCAACGTGATGATCTGGCTGGCGCGAAAGGCCTTCTTCGGCCGCGTGCCGTTCCCGGCGCTGCATGTCGACACCGGCAAGAAGTTTCCCGAGATGTATGCGTTCCGCGATCGCTTCAGCAAGGAATGGGAACTCGATCTTAAGGTCGAGCCCTGCCCGCCGATCGACGCCGTCGACCCGACCCTGCCGCCGGCGGCGCGCTCCGCCGCCCGCAAGACCGAGGGGCTGAAATGGGCGCTCGGCAAATATGGCTTTGACGGACTGATTGCCGGTATCCGCCGCGACGAAGAGGCGACGCGCGCCAAGGAGCGCGTGTTTTCGCCGCGCGGTACCGAAGGCGGCTGGGACGTGCGGGACCAGCCCCCGGAATTCTGGGATCAGTTCAACGCTTCGGTGCCGCCGGGCGCGCATCTGCGCGTGCACCCGATCCTGCATTGGACCGAGGCCGACATCTGGGCCTATACCAAGCGCGAAAACATTCCGATCATCCCGCTGTATCTGGCCAAGGACGGCAAGCGCTATCGCTCGCTGGGCGACCAGGACATCACCAACCCGGTGGCGTCGACCGCTTCGAGCATCGATGAAATCCTGATCGAACTCGACGGCACCAGAGTGCCGGAGCGCGCCGGTCGCGCGCTCGATCACGAGACCGAAGACGCCTTCGAGCGGCTGCGTGTCGCTGGCTATCTTTGAAGGACATCTGCTGTGAGTGTTGCCATGAACGTGATCCTTCCCGCCAGCGTTTCGGCCATGCCGAACGGCGACACGTCGATGCCAAACGGCACAACCCGCCCGCAGGTCCGCATCGTCATCGTCGGCCATGTCGATCACGGCAAATCCACCCTGGTCGGCCGCCTGCTGCACGAGACGGGTAGTTTGCCTGAGGGCAAGCTGGAGATGCTGAAGGAAGTCAGTGCGCGACGCGGCATGCCGTTCGAATGGTCGTTCTTGCTCGACGCGCTGCAGACCGAGCGCGACCAGGGCATCACCATCGACACCACGCAGATTCGCTTCCGCACCCGCTCGCGCGACGTCGTGCTGATCGACGCCCCCGGCCACGCCGAATTCTTGCGCAACATGATCACCGGCGCTTCGCAGGCCGACGGTGCGGTGCTGATCATCGATGCGCTGGAAGGCGTGCGCGACCAGACCCGGCGGCACGGCTACCTGCTGCATCTGCTGGGAATCAAGCAGGTCGCGGTCGTCGTCAACAAGATGGACCGCGTCGATTTCGGCAGCGAGCGTTTCAGGGAAATTAGCGACGAGATATCGGCGCATCTGACCGGCCTCGGCGTGACGCCCACGGCGGTGATCCCGATTTCCGCGCGCGACGGCGACGGCGTAGCCGAACTGACAGCGCGGATCGCCTGGTATCAGGGACCGACCGTGGTCGAAGCGCTAGATGCGCTCGAGCCGGCGCGGCCGCTGGAGCAGCTCGCGCTGCGGCTGCCGGTGCAGGCGATCTACAAATTCGACGACCGTCGCATCGTCGCGGGCCGCATCGAGTCCGGTCAACTTTCGGCCGGCGACGAAATCGTCATCATGCCCGCCGGCAAGATCGCGAAGATCAAAACCGTCGAGAGCTGGCCGGTGACGCCGCTTGCCGGCAGCCATGGTGCCGGCCGTTCGGTCGGCATCACGCTGGACCGTGAATTGTTCATCGAGCGCGGCGACGTCATCGCGCATGCCGTTGCCACCCCGCGCGACACGCGACGGATTCGCGCGCGGATCTTCTGGCTGCACGACAAGCCGCTGTCGAAGGGCGACCAGATCCTGATCCGTCTCGGCACGCGGGAAAGCCGCGCCAGCGTCGTCGCCATCGAAAAGGCAGTCGACCCCGGCGAACTCTCCAATGCCGAAACCACGGCGATCGCGCGCAACCATGTCGGCGAAATCGACATCTCGCTGGCGCAGCCGATCGCCGCCGATCCTTACGCTGACAATCCGCGCACCGGACGGCTGGTGATCGAGGTCAACGGCCGCATCGCCGGCGGCGGCCTCGTGCTGTCGGTCGACGCCGGAGCGCGCGCCGTGCCGGTCGACATCGTGCCAGTCGAATCCGCGCTGCGGCCAGAAGAACGCTCGGCGCGCTATCGCCACAACGGCGCGGTGATCTGGCTGACCGGCCTGCCGGGTTCAGGCAAGTCGACGCTGGCCCGCGCGCTGGAGCGCCGGCTGTTTTCGCGCGGCGGCTCGCCGATTCTCCTGGACGGCGACACCTTGCGCGCCGGCCTCAACAACGATCTCGGCTTCTCGCCGCAGGATCGCAGTGAGAACATCCGGCGGCTGGCCGAAGTCGCCACCCACCTGGCGCGTAACGGCCACATCGCCATCGTGGCCGCGGTATCGCCTGCGATCGCCGATCGCGCCGCGGCGCGCCGCATCGCCGACACCGCGTTCCGCGAAATCCACGTCGCCGCCCCCGCCGAGGTCTGCGAAAGCCGCGACCCGAAGGGCCACTACGCCAAGGCGCGCGCCGGCACGCTGCCGTCGTTCACCGGCATTACCAACGACTACCAGCCACCGGCCCAATGCGAATTGCGGATCGACACCTCGGCGAAGACGGTTTCGGATGCGACCGACGAGATCGGGCGGATGCTGGCGGAAACCGGCGTGTTGTTCGACGAAGTGGCGGATCTGGCGGCCAATATCTAACCCTTTTTGGGGCCTTCTCATCGACCCGGCTTTAGGGCTAAAAGGGCTGATAACGCCGCCCTTTTTGGCGCGTTTTTGCTGCTTTTCGTAAAAGCGCAGCTTTCAACGCCAATTTCCATCGAGAAAGCCCGTCATGAATCGTGTCGATGCCCACGGATTGAAGATCGCCCCTGTCCTGTTCGATTTCATCGCCAAGGAGGCGGCCCCCAAGACCGGGATTTCGCCCGATGCGTTTTGGGCCGGCGTCGCCGCCATCATCAAGAAGCTGGGGCCGAAAAACCGCGAGCTGCTCGCCTTCCGCGACGCGCTGCAGACCAAGATCGATGGCTGGCATCGCGCCAACCAGGGCAAGACGTTCGACATGAACGCCTACACGGCGTTCCTCAAGGAAATCGGCTACCTGCTGCCGGAGCCCGCGACACAGAAGGTCGAGACATCCAATGTCGACGAGGAAATCGGCAAGATCTGCGGGCCGCAGCTCGTCGTTCCCCTCACCAACGCGCGCTACGCGCTGAATGCGGCGAATGCGCGCTGGGGCTCGCTCTATGACGCCTTCTACGGCACCGACGCGATCCCGCATGACCCGAGCGAAACCGGCAAGGGTTTTGACAAGGCGCGCGGCGACAAGGTGATCGCCAAGGCCAAGGCGTTCCTCGACGCCGCCGTGCCGCTCGCCACCGGCAGTCATACCGACGTGACCTCCTACAGCGTCATCGCGGGCCAGCTTTCCGCGAAGCTGAAGAGCGGTAACGCGACGGCGTTGAAGAATGCGTCGCAGTTCGCAGGCTTCCAGGGCGACGCCGCGTCACCGACTTCAATCCTGCTCGTCAACAACGGCATGCATGTCGACGTCAAGATCGATCGCACCCATACGATCGGCAAGGACGATCCGGCCGGCGTGGCCGATATGATCCTGGAATCGGCGGTCTCCACCATTCTCGACATGGAAGATTCCGTCGCCGCCGTCGACGCCGAGGACAAGGTGCTGGTGTATCGCAACACGCTCGGCCTGATGGACGGCACGCTCTCGGCGGATTTCGAGAAGGGCGGCAAGACGCTGAAGCGTTCGCTCAACCCCGATCGCGTCTACACGACGCCTGACGGCAAGGAGCTGAAGCTGCACGGACGTAGCCTTCTGCTGATGCGCAATGTCGGCCATCACATGTTTACCGACGCAGTGCTGGACGAGAAGGGCGAGGAGATTCCCGAAGGTCTGCTGGACGCCGCCGTCGCCGGCCTGCTCGCGATCCACGATCTGAAGGGTTCTTCGAAAACCAGGAACAGCCGCACCGGCTCGGTCTACATCGTCAAGCCGAAGATGCACGGTCCCGACGAGGTCGCGCTGACCTGTGAATTGTTCGGCGACGTCGAGAAGCTGCTCGGCCTGCCGGAGAACACCATGAAGGTCGGCATCATGGACGAGGAGCGCCGCACCACGGTCAACCTCAAGGCCTGCATCCAGAACGCATCGAAGCGCATCTGCTTCATCAACACCGGCTTCCTCGACCGCACCGGCGACGAGATTCACACCTCGATGGAGGCCGGGCCGATGATCCGCAAGAACGACATGAAGGCGCAGCCCTGGATCAAGGCCTATGAGGACTGGAACGTCGACATGGGCCTGATCGACGGCCTGCCCGGCCATGCCCAGATCGGCAAGGGCATGTGGGCGGCGCCCGACAAGATGGCGGACATGCTCACTCAAAAGATCGGCCATCCGCAGGCCGGCGCCACCACGGCGTGGGTGCCCTCGCCCACCGCCGCGACGCTGCACGCGCTGCATTACCACCAGGTCAATGTGCAGGCCCGCCAGGAAGAACTAGCGAAGGGTGGCCAGCGTGCAAAGCTGTCCGACATCCTCACCATCCCGGTGTCGCAGTCGAACTGGGCGCCTGACGACGTCAAGCAGGAGATCGACAACAACTGCCAGGGCATTCTCGGCTATGTCGTGCGCTGGATCGACCAGGGCGTCGGCTGCTCCAAGGTGCCCGACATCCACGATGTCGGCCTGATGGAAGACCGTGCGACGCTGCGCATCTCCAGCCAGCATCTGGCGAACTGGCTGGCGCATGGCGTGGTCAGCAAGGACCAGGTGATGGAATCGCTGAAGCGCATGGCGGTCGTGGTCGACAAGCAGAATGCCGGCGACGCCCTCTACAAGCCGATGGCGCCGTCGTTCGACGGTGTCGCGTTCCAGGCCGCCTGCGACCTCGTGTTCAAGGGCCGCGAACAGCCGAACGGCTACACCGAATACATCCTCACCGCGCGCCGCCGCGAGGCGAAGGCGGCGGGCTGAACCAGCGGATCTGCCCGGATGCCGCGGTTCAAGATGCCGCGGTTTCTCGCTGGAACGCCTGCGGCGCTTCCCCGTTGATGGTCCATCTCAAACACAGAGGGAGATGGACATGGATTGGAACAGGGTTGAAGGCAACTGGAAGCAGTTAAAGGGTTCCGCCAAGGAGAAGTGGGGCAAGCTCACCGATGACGACCTCAACGTCATCGAGGGCCGCCGCGAACAGCTCGAAGGCAAGCTGCAGCAGCGCTACGGTTTTGCCAAGGACCAGATCCGCAAGGACGTCGACGACTGGTTCGGCACCTTGAAGTAAGTTTCGTCTTTCCGAACTTCAAAAGCCCCGGCCTCGGCCGGGGCTTTTTCATTGGGATCGAACGGTCTTTTTCGGATCGCGCCTAGAATACCGCGAGATATTTCAGCAGCGAAATGATGCCGATGATGATGACGACCACGCGGGCGATCTGCTTGGCGCGGCCGTCGAGCGGCAGCATGTTGATCAAATAGAGCACCAGAACGATAACGAGGAAGGTGATCAGAATACCGATGAGTACCGACACGGGGGGCCCCTTTGCTTGCGACGTCTGACTAACTCAGAGCATGCGTTGAGAACCGCGCGGGTCAACTAAAGTTCCCCAAACCGGAACCGAATACATGGAATGGATAAATTCGTAGGCTGGATCAGCCAGTTGTCGCTACGTATTTCGTGTGTTTACTCCCGAGCCACGACCGGCACGCGGCTGTATCTGGCGCTGACTTTTTCGGAAGCCGGCGAGAAATTCACTTCTGCGCCGCGACGGTCGGCGCTGCGGCCGGCGACCAGCAGGCCGTTGTCGCCGGCGACGATGTCGCCCTTGCGCAGCGTCGGGTCGTTCTCGATCTTGACCGGCGCGAGACCGATCTGGTCCTTGCCGTTACAGGTGCAGCCGCTCACGAGCTCGTTGCGAAAGCGGAACGCGTTCGGCAAATCCGAATAGGACTTTCCGTTGTCGGCGGTCGCATTGTCGATATTGCTGCCGGAAAATACCTTGGTTTCGCTCGCCGGACAGAAGCTGTTGCAGCTTGCCGCGCGGCTCGCATTGTCAGATCCGGAGACCGGGAAATAACGCCCGTCGCAGGTCCGCACGCAAAACGCCTGACCGCCTCCGCCGCTATAGCGAACGCGCCCTTCGCCGCGCGGCGCATAGGCGCGACCTTGGACCTCGCCCTCGTCGCTGAACGGCATCGAGATGTAGGGCTGATGGCGCGGCCGGGCGCCGCCGAACATTTGCGAGAAGAAATCCTGGGCCTGCGCGGCGGGCGCCAGTGCGCAGGCGCCGAGCAGCGCAGCCGCCGCCCATCTTTTTCCGGATCGCATCCGATCACTCCTCTGCAACACAACGCGTACCTTCAGCTGATCGTCAGTTGAGCCGCGACGCCGTCAGGTTCATCGCCTGCCGGCCCGTGGGCGCAGCCGCCACCGGACGCGGGTACATGGCGGCCGGACGAGCGGTCCTGCCGTCGTCGCCGCGCGCCATCACAGGCGCACGCTTCGGAAGTACCACGACCTTGGCGCCGACATCGACGCGGCCGAACAGATCGGTGACATCCTCATTGGTCAGGCGGATGCAGCCGGACGAGACGAACTTTCCGATCGTCGAGGGATCGTTGGTGCCGTGAATCCGGTAGACGCTGCTGCCGAGATACAAAGCGCGGGCGCCGAGCGGATTGCCCGGACCGCCGGCCATGAAGCGCGGCAGATAGGGCTGGCGGGCGATCATCTCGGCCGGCGGATGCCAGTCCGGCCATTCCGCCTTGCGGCTGACGCTCTGCACGCCGGACCAAGTAAAGCCGTCGCGGCCGACGCCGACGCCGTAACGGATGGCGCGGCCCTGGCCGAGCACGTAGTACAGCGTGGTGTTTGCGGTATCGATGACGATGGTGCCCGGCGCCTCGGCGGTGCTGAACGAGACCACGGCGCGGCGAAGCCGCTCCGGCGTTGCGTTTTCATCGGACGCGATCACCTCGTCGGCCGGATAGCCGTCCGGCGCCGTCGCAGCATAGCCAAGCGACTGCGCGTTTGCCGCGCCCGACATCATCAGTGGCGCCAGCAACACGGCGCTGACGATGACAAGCGCGCTAGCCATGCGCGACAAAGGCCGGCGATCTGAAAACTGTGTCATGGGAGTGCCCCGCTGGAGATGCGCATCGCGTGATGCTCTGCTGAAAGAAACGCGGCCACCGGCCGGCGGTTCCGGGGCCGCGCCGTGGCGCACGAACACAGGGTGTGACGCAGCTTTCTGTAGATGGAACCCGACGACGGCCACGACGTTATGGTGCGAGTCCGGTCCGCGACATCGCGTTTGCCGTGTCATCGTCGGCGGGGGAAGCCATTGTGAGCGTCATTCCGACCAAGCCCGCGCCCGCCAAGCTGTCGATGACCAAACCTGCGGCAACCAAGTCTGCGTCCTCAAAACCGCTACCCGGCGAACGCCAGCTTCCGACGGCGCACGAAGGCACGCCTGTCCCCGACGCCAAGGGCGAATTGCCGCCGGTCATCCGCCGCACCGAGGTGGTGGCGATCGCCCTTGTCGGCCTGCTGATCATCTGCATCATCGCCGGTCTTTATCTGGCCAAGGCGTTTTTCCTGCCGATGACGATGGCTTTCATCGTCGGCACCATGCTGTCGCCGGCCGCAGGCTTCCTCGAACGCTACCGGATTCCGCGTCCGGTCGCCGCCGTGCTGCTCGTGACTGCGACCGGCGCCGGCGCCACCTTCATGATCGGCCTGATCGCCTCGCCCGCGATGGAATGGAGCAGCAGGCTTCCCGAACTTGGCGCGCTGTTGAAAGAGAAGCTGCACGTGTTCGACCGGCCGCTGGCGCTCTGGCAGGAGTTGCAGAGCATGATCGGCGGCCCCGGCACGATCTCGACATTCCATATGCCGAAGTTCGACTGGGTGCAGCCGACGCTTGAATTCCTGTCGCCGACCTTTGCCGAGTTCCTGCTGTTCGTGGCGACGCTGATCCTGTTCATCGCGAGCTGGCGCGACCTGCGGCGGGCCTTCATCATGAATTTCGCCGAGCGCACGGCGCGGCTGCGGACGCTGCGCATGCTCAACGAGATCGAAGAGCATCTCGGCAACTACCTCCTCATGGTGACGATGATCAATGTCGGCGTCGGCGTCGCCACCGGCGTGATTTGCGCGGTCACGGGCATGCCCAACCCAGCCGGGCTCGGCGCGCTGGCGGCGGTGCTGAATTTCATCCCGATCATCGGCCCGGTGGCGATGTTCGCCGTGCTGGTGGTGGTCGGCCAGGTCGCGTTCCAGAGCGTCGGCGCCGGACTGCTCGCACCGGCGCTGTTCGCGCTGATGACGTTTCTGGAAGGCCATTTCCTCACGCCGATGATCGTCGGCCGCCGACTGGCGCTCAACGCGCTCGCCGTCTTCATCGCGCTCGCGTTCTGGACCTGGCTTTGGGGACCGATGGGCGCGTTCCTGTCGTCGCCACTGCTGATTGTCGCACTGGTCGTGAAGGAGCATCTGATGCCGTCGGATGCGCCGCAACTTCCCGAAGCTTAACGGGCCCCATATGGAACTTCCCTCCCCACGGGGCGTTTGTTCACCACGTAAATCGACACCCGGGAGCTTTCGATGTCGATGACCAATGGCGAAGCCGCAACGAAAAATCTGACGGACAAAGCCTCCCAAGAACGCCTCGAAAAGAAAGTCAACGCCGTGAAAAACGATATCGCAGCCCTCACCGACCAGATCACCGACGCCATCAACAGCTTTGCCGGCACTGCCACCAAGCAGGCGCAGCGCGGCTACAGCCAAGTTCGCGCCAACGCGGAGCATGCGGTGGACGACATGTCCGAGCGCGGCAGCGCCATGATGGATGCCGCCCACGACGCCGCATCTTCGATCGGCGAGACGCTGGAAGACGCCATCACCGAGCGGCCGCTGGCGACCGTCGGAATCGCGCTCGGCCTCGGCTTCCTGATCGGCTTGACCTGGCGCAGGTAATTTTCGCGGAAGTCTTGTAGGCGCAGATGATTGCGGCGCCGATGGTGTTTGACGGCGTATCAAAGCGCGCCCGACGCCGCGGCGCCGTTGCGCTTGACTGGGTGACGCCGTTTTCAGATCGACTTTGGATCGGGGCTTAGACATGTTTCAGCGATTGATCGATGACTTCAAGGATTCGACCGGCACGGCGCTGCGGCTTACCTCGCTTGCGGCGGCTGCGGCCGTGGCGCTGCTGGTGACAACCGGTTTTCTGTGCGCGGCGGCGTTCGTGTTCGTGCTTCAGAAATACGGTCCGGTACAAGCCTGCCTCACCGGCGCTGCCATCTTCTTCGTGGTCACCCTGATCGCGGCCGGCTCCTATATGGCGCGAAAGCGGAAGATCGAAGCGCGGGTCGAACAAGTCGCGAGAACAGCAAAATCGACCGCGCAGAGCGTGTTGGCGGATCCGATGCTGGTCGCCGCAGGCGTCCAGGTCATCCGCGCCATCGGCGTCAAGAAGCTGATCCCGATCCTGGCGATCGGCGGACTGGCGCTGGGATTCATCGTCAGCCGCGCCAGCGCGACCGACACCAGCGAAGCGCCGGCTGAGTAACGGCGTTCGTCAATTCAATTAGCGAAGTGACGGCACAACCTTCACCGTCATCCCCGCGCAGGCAGCGATCGATTATCCCAGAGAAGCCCGGATCTAGTCGAGACCACGCAACGTAAGGGGTCGCCCGGTCAAGCCGGGCGATGACACGGAGCGGACGACAGCTCAAAGAATTGAGGAGCCCGCCTCGATCAGGTCACGCAGCGGCCGGGTTCAAGCAGCTTGGCGACCTCGGTCAAAACGCTGACCGGAGGCTCGCAGGCGATCGCCCGCTTTGTAGTCGCCGGCCTGGAAGGTTCGGGACGGTTACGCACCTCTTCCTTGGGCGCCCGGGCCGACGGCATCTGAGCGACGGGAACACGCACCACGACGGAAGTATCTGGCAGGTCGACGGTGCGGATCGTGAGCGTCTCGGTCGGCGTTTGCGCTGCCTTCAGCGCAACGCGATCGGCCTTCGCGCCACGGTTGATGACCCCGGCCGGCTCGTCGGTCGCGGCCAGTTGCTGGCGACCGATAAGGTCATGGCCGGATGCGAGTTGGACGGCGCCGAGCGTCCCGGAGACGGCGAGCGTGGCCAAAATTGCCTTGAAGACCTGTGACATGCTGATCTGTCCCTCGCCCCATTGCGCGCACAGACACAACCCGGTCCGGGCCAAAGAGGGTCCGACACATCGTGATCACTTAGTCGTGTATGAAAAAATATTTGCAGGCCGCCGGAACGACATTGGGGGGTTGGGAGTCATCCCGGCAGCCGGTTATTCCCCCTGCCCCATTGACCGGCGATGTAGGGCGCGACCGTGGTGATGCCGGTCGCGCCCTGCTTTTTTGTCGGGCATTTCCGAATATGTCTCCGCCCCGCCCCACCATCCGCCCCACCTTTGTTCCGGGCTGATTGGGCCTGGACCGGGTCATTTTGAAACGGCCGACCTTCCGACAGCATCGTGACGCTCGAACAAATTGGGCGAGCTACGACACGGCTGACGCCGAATAGCCTTTGCGCACGAACAGGGAGAGACCGCACAAGATGCCGTCGCTCTTTGCGCGCTTAGCGAGCGGCAGGACATTGCTGGCGGGCTGTTATCGTCAGAACGAACTTGCACTGCCTATTTCGTGACGAAGCTCTCAGCACAGCGGGTAGCGTCACGGATACGACAAGATCGAACGGACCCTTCACGATCTAGGACCTACCGAGCCAAGCGCGCATTGGCGCGCATCCTCGCGGTGACTTCTCACTCCGCCGAATTCTCGCAGGAGCACGTTCGAATGGAGTGCTTGCCGCTCATGTCACCAAGATGGTCGCTAGACGGTGGACAGAGGACAGCAATCGATCACATCGATGTTTGCTTTTCCAGAAGCGCGAGAAGTGACCGAATCATCACCAGGCGCCGACGTCCGACCGTAGTAGTGATTAGTTGGCCCGTTCCTATCAGCTCATAAAGCTTTGTGCGCCCCAAGCCGGTTGCATCGCAGGCTTCGTCGATCGTACAGCTCAATCGTTCGGCAAATGGGACCATCTTCGACTCTCGACCACCTGTCGACGACGGAACGCTTTTCGGCTGTCTTCGTCCATCTCTCCTCAATTGACTGTTCGTCATGAAGCCTCCTTTTCGAGAATGGGAGCGCTAGGCTACATGGTGTGTAGACAGCGTCGGAGGACACAATCCGCAATGACGAAGAGACTTCAACATACCTGTTAATTGCGCAAATAGGCGGCGGTCATTTCAATCTAGCGCGCGCAGTGCAAATCCAGCTCGGGCAAGTTTCGGCGCGTGTCGTCGAACAGTGCAAGAAGCCGTGAGCAGTCAGATGAGTTTTAGATATCATCGGGGAACGCTTTAGGCGCTACGAACCCGCGACATCCCGCTGATACCGGTCTGGTTGCAGGTTCGAGTCCTGCCGGGCGCACCAGCAATTTCATTGGCTTGCGGGGGGCCGTCCCCTTCGCCTTCTCTTCAACCAACGAAATAACCAATGCTTCCTTTGCGGGCGCTGGGCGCGATGCAATTGCATGTGCCGCCCCTCGCAAGAACTCCGGGTGGTGGTAACCGTAAGTTTCACGGAGCGTCTTTTCGCTCATTCCAAGGAAGCCTGCCGCATCCCACATTGCCGCGCCACGCTGCATGAGCCAGGTTGCCGCCGTGTGCCGCAGGGTGTGCGGCGTCACGTTCCCAGTGCTTACATCAAGATCGGCAAGCCGTACGGCTGATGCGAAGCCGGTTTTGACTGATGCCACAGGCTTGCCATTCCACTCGACGAAGTGACTTTGAGCGATCCCACACCAGGACCAGCGGCGATGATGCGCAAGCAATCGGCCCGGCACCGGAACCGGTGTCTGGCGCTTCGTGGTGGCACGCCTACCGATTGCCCGTCACTCCTGTCACTCAACCCATCGCACGCAATTGGACGCATCGCGCAGTCTTTTGGTCGAGCCTAAGGTCGCCGATAACGATAACGGGCTACCGCGGTTATTGCCGCATGATTTCGACGCATTGAGCTTGGCGGCCGCGCTACGGGGCGGCTGTCTCTTCCTTTTCGGATGAACTGCGCTAGAATAGGCCGGAGGCCGACCATTTACGAAGTTTGGAGCGACGACAACTTTCGATATCAAGACGAGAACGAACGCGTCACCCACGGCCAGTTCGAAACAGCCGCCGAATCCATCGCCGCCTGCCGGTCAATCGTAGACGAATTTCTAGCCGGTGCATTCAAGCTAGGCATGTCCGCAAAGGACTTGTACGACCTCTACACGGGCTTTGGCGAGGACCCCGTTGTCCCGGTCGATTACAAAACCTCACCGGTGGTCAATTTTAGCGCTTGGGCATATGCCCGCGAGCGGTGCGAGGTCTTGGCCGGTGGGGTGAATTCTTAGCCTGACGTTAAGGGAACCTGCGGTAGCTTACCCGTTGGGGCTGGCGGGATATTTGCCAGGGGGACCCTAATGAATTTTCGAATTCGTGGCAGGCATCTTTCGATGCTTGGTTTGCTTGCGGCCGTGTTCACGGCTGGCTGTGCCTCTTTCATCACCTACGGCAAGGGCGATCTAAGAGGCCATGTAATCATTCAATGGTATAGACAGGACAAGTTCATTTTCGTCCCGGATAAGCAAAATCCGTTCAGCTTCCGTCCATCCTTCTTTACAGGCAGGGACAATATTGTACCCGGACCCATGTACACGGACGGCGGGTCCGTTCCACAGATACTTTGGGGCATTCCGGGGCTTTCCCCTTGGGCGCTTGGACCGGCTTACATAATTCACGACTGGATTTTCCTGGTACACCGCTGCAATCTGCCCGCGCCGCCCGAAGTCAAGGACATAACATTCAAACAATCGGCCCAGATATTGGCGGAAGTCGGCAAGGCACTCGTTGATGCTAACCTGATCGATGATAACAAGCTCGAACAGATCGTATGGGCGGTTCAAACAAGGTACGCCGAAAGCTTATGGAACGCTCCGCCGACCGGAGACGATTGCAAGCCACCGACCATTGTCTCTGCCGCCGAAAGTAAGCGGCTCGGCTTGGGCAGGCCACAGACCGTTGTTGACTTCGTTATTCCCCGACCGCGACGATAAGGACGTAGCGGCTGCACCAGTAGCGGTGCAGCCGCGACCCGGCGACATCGATTTATCCGCGCATCGATAACGGCGTAGCATCACGGTGACGCCGGCAAGAAAACCCAGCAGAGCTAGAACGGCGAAACCCGCCAGCAACAGCATCGACAACGCGCCATCGCGCGTTTGACCTGCACGCGTTGCGGCCTCCGCGAGGGCCGCGTCGCGCACAGCGAAAAAGGTCTGAACTGCCGGGACGACCCTAGCTGTGAGCTGATCCGAATTGATTTCGCATTTTCCCGCGTCGCGCCCGGTGGCCACTTCTTTTTCGATCCACGGCGCGAACTTGACGAAATAGGAGTCGAATGCCTCGTTCATAGCCTGCACCAGACCCGGAGGACTGCCGACCTGCTCGACGCCGGCCCCTATCCGCTCGCGATCGAGATCGACCCGGCCCTGGCCGCGGTTGTTGGTCGAGATATCAGCCGCCGTTAACGGGCGACGCGTGCCGATTGCGGGTAGCATGTTGGCGACGCGCCCGCCGGCGGACATCCGCAGATCCTGAGACGTCCAAGCAATATTGAGCAGCGCCGTCAGCGACGCGTCCGCCATCGCAACTTGGTTTTCAAGCCTATTTAGCTGAGGATCGATCATCCGAAACACGGCCGCAAGGCCCGGCAGAAAGGCATTCACCGGGGCCGGATCGCGCCTGCTCATCGGTAAACCCATGGCACAATCGCTGGCCGCGCGAAGTTCGGCAAGCTTGGCCGACGCTTGGTCGAGGCTCTGCACGATCGCAGCGCCATCTTTGAGCGTGCCAACCACCGTGCGTGGATTCGCAAAGGCGGAATCGGCCGTATGTTCGTGTCGAATCCGTCCGCCAAGGGTGGGATGCCCCGCATCCGGGAGGTGGGCAAGTTCCTCCCTCGTTGCTACAGTTGCTGCGTCTAAGACCAATCCTTTCCGCAGAAGCAAACTTTCTTGTGGCTGATTTTCCGGGCGCTAAGGGAGGCGGTCGCACTGTTTCGCAGCCGGGTTCATCACCGCCTCACAACTTTGCTGCCGCATGGATAGCCGTTGTTAATATACAGCCGATGTTTCGGAGACGTCGGCTCATCCTCACGACCTGACCCGGATAGACCATCCGGGCCCGTAGGCCAGCAATTAGGCTGACGTCATGGATCTCGCGTATCTGTCGATTGGCTTGCGCATTTCCTCGTTGCTTCTGATTGGTCCCCACAGTGGATTTGGCAGGTTTCACTTCAACGCTGTTACGCTATCGCTTCGGCAGCGACCCTGCTTCGGTGCCTACTATATGGCAGCAACCGGCAAAAGGGGGCTAAATTCATGCAGCGCCAGGAATTCCGCCGCGTTCCGTAGAACCGGCCCAGCGCGACATTTCCATACCAACACCACGCTGCAATGTCGGCGATCGTATAGTCGTCACCGGCCAGGTAGAGCGTGTCCGCCAGCCGCCGGTCGAGCACGTCGTACTGACGCTTGCCTTCCATGTCACCTATTGGGACCGCCTGGGTTGGAAGGACCCGTATTCGCTGCAAGCCGCCACGGACCGACAGGACCAATACGGCCATCGCTTTGGCGATGGATCTTACACGCCGGAGATCGTTGTCGACGGCGCCGCTGGGTTGGTCGGCTCGCACCGCCGCGATGTTGGATCAGCCATCGAAAAAGCGAAACGCGAAAGTCGAACTGCGGCCTCAGTCAGCGTCACGAAGACTGGCGGGGAGCAGGTTTCAATTCAGGTCGGCGCCGGCTCTGGCACGGGCAAGGTCCTTCTGATCGGCTTCGATCACGACCATACGACTGCGATCGGCCGGGGAGAAAATGGCGGCAGAACGTTGCAAGAAGCGAACATCGTGAGATCGTTCCGATCGGTCGGCCAATGGTCCGGAGCGCCGCTCCAGACCAAAGAACGCTTCCCCGAAGGGCAGGACGTTGCCGTTGTGCTCGAAGCACCCGATGGCCGGATCATCGGAGCTTCCAGGTTGTCGGACGGCTCAAGCTGAGCGTTCGCGCCGGTCGTGCAAGCCAACCGGCCTTATCGTAGACGCGAAATACGTCTGCCAAGGACGGCCGACCGTCAGTCGATGACACCGTAGAGTAATATCTAGACGTACTGGACGCCTCATGGCTCTCGCTCGCTTTACCGCCGTCCTTGTGCTGTCGGTCGGATTCATCACGTCGACCGGCAGCGCCCGTGCAGCTGCCACCGATTGGGTGGGAGACAGACGGGCGGCGGTGCGCCTTATCACAGCGACGGACAACATACCTGTCGAGTCGACCCTCGAAGCAAGGTTGGAATTTCGGTTTGCCAAGGGGTGGCACGGTTATTGGCGTACCCCGGGCAACGCGGGCATTCCGCTGGCGGTCGACTGGTCTGCTTCCGAAAATATTTCGGGCGAGGAAATCTCTTGGCCCGCCCCACACCGTCTCGTCATCGATGAATTGCAAAACAGCGTCTACGAGAACGGCGTGGTTCTGCCGGTCAAATTGTTTCTGAAGCAAGCACACACTTCTGTCTGGATTAAAGCGTCCATCACCTATGCCGCCTGCTCGGATGTTTGCGTGCCCCTTGAGGCTGAACTCACGCTTGCGTTGCCATCCGGAGCCGGGAGCACTTCAGCCCAGTCCGGGTTGATCAGCTCGGCTCAAAAGCAAGTACCGGGTTCGCCGGATGCTGCCGGTTTCGAAGTCATTGGCATTCGTTTCACGGGCCCCTCATCAGGACCAACCCTCGTGGTCGACCTTAGAAGCAGATCCGAAGCTTTTGTTGAACCTGACCTGTTTGTCGAGGGTGCCGGTAATGGAATTCCGCCGGCGCCGAAGGTGGAACTGCAGGACGGCGGCAAGACCGCCCGTCTGACCGTTCGGCTTGCAGGGTTGCCACCAGCTGGCCGTCCCTTGACATTGACACTGATCGATGAAAATCGGGCCGCTGAATTCAAGGCGCCGGTCGACTAGGCAATCCCGGAGAATGGCTCGCTGCTTTTCGCCGCGCTACTTTCGGCTTTGCTCGGAGGCCTCCGCTTCAATCTAATGCCGGTGTGTTTTTAATCATTGCGTGCTCTGGTCGGTCAACTTGTCCAGGAACTTTTCAAGACCTTTCGATGCGTCGTCGGAGCTGGCCGGGGTTGCGGAGACGTGCAGCATAATAAACGGTGGGAGTATGGAAGGCTGCGAGGCGAGCGTTGAGCGTGTCGGCTGGGAAATTGGCGAGCCTCGAGATCTAAATCGCAAGTAGCTGCCCGTCTTTGCTGCCCGATGCGACCACGGCGCCCACGATCGTTTTTCTTGCTCACTTCAAGCATTCGTCCAACCGGCATCCGGTTTCGGCGAGCATGTTGCACAGCGGCACGATCGAAACTAGCGTTCGCGCTATGGACATTGACCAGACAGCTTGCGCAGATGGTAAGGTGACTGCCGGTGCACGTCGCGCAGGTCTCGAGTAAATGAAGAAGGCAAAGAAGACGGTACAGCCGGGAGCGCCGGCCCTCGAAAAGGGGCTGGATTTGCTGGAGGCGCTTGCCGCTGAATCGCGCGGGCTGAACCAGAAGCAGCTTGCCGAACGCGTCGGACGCTCAGTCGGCGAGATATTCCGGATGCTGGTTGCCCTCGAACGCCGCGGTTACGTCACCCGCGATCCAGCGACGGCAGAATATACGCTGACGCTGCAACTGTTCCGGATTGCTTCGCAATTCCCGCCGACGGAGCGCTTGCTGCAAGCCGCCCTGCCGGTGATGGAACAACTCGCCGCTCGGGTTCAGTTGTCATGCCATCTCACGGTGTTGCACGGTGAACAGTTCATGGTGATCGCGCGGATGGAGCCGGAATGGCTGATGGGCTGGTCGGTCAAGGTCGGCGCCGTGTTTCCGCTCACCCAGCAATATGCGTCGGCAAAAGTTCTGGCGGCGTTTCAGCTCAAAAGCCGGCGCGACGAGTTGGCCAGTGTCATGGCCGATTACGACCGCATCAGCAGCAAGAAGGCGATCGCGGCGCTGGACCGGATTTCCGCCGAAGGCGGCAACTTCTCCAACGACGACGGCTACACGCGTATCCTTGCCTATAGCTGTCCAATCGTCGAAGCTTCCGGACGCGCTGCGGCGGCCCTGACCGTGCCACTGGTGCGGCAGGACAAGATCCCGGCCCATGAAGCCGCCAATATCGCCAGCGAGCTCCGCCAGGCGGCCAAAGCCGTTTCGGAGAAAATCGGGGGCGCGCTTAAGGTACCGTCATTCCGGCATCGACCACCCACGCCGCGCCGTTAACATGGGCGGCATCGTCGGATGCCAGAAACGCCACGACATTCGCGATATCTTCTGGCCGGCCGTAGGGCGCGGACCCCGCCCGGCGCAAGGCTGCCGAACCACGCCGCACTTGCAGGTCAAGCTCCCGGATCATCCGCGATTCGATCGGGCCGGGCAGGATCGCATTGACCCTGATTCTCGTCCCCAGCACTTCCAGAGCTGCCGTGCGGGTAAGGCCGAGCACGGCGTGCTTGGAAGCGACGTAGCCGGCAAGTCCGGCTCGGCCGCGTATCGCTGAGGTCGATGCGGTGTTGACAATCGCGCCCTGCCCGCGCGGAATCATCTTCGGAAGGACGTGCTTCAGGCCGAGGAAAACGCCCTTCACGTTGACCTGCAAGAGACGGTCGAAGATATCGTCGGGATATTCGTGCAACGGCGCGACTACACCTTCGATGCCGGCATTGTTGGCGAATATGCCGATCGGCCCGAGCCGCTCCTCGATAGCTTCGACAAAGGCTGCCGTCTCGGACCCGCTCGACACATCGGCGCGAATGGCCATGGCTTTGCAGCCCTCGGCTTCGATCAGGCGTGCGGTTTCGGCCGCCGCGCCTTCATCGATGTCGATGATCCCGACGGCTGCGCTGACACGGGCAAGACGAAGCGCAATGGCCCGGCCGATATCGCCGCCGGCGCCGGTGACCAATGCCACCGGCCGTTCGACCTCTATCGTCATGACTTGACGAAGTCGCAGCCACCTTCTTCCAGCGGACGCCAGGCCTCTTCAGGCGGGATGGTCTTGATGACCTTGTAATAGTCCCACGGATATTTAGATTCTTCGGGCTTCTTGACCTCGAACAGATACATGTTGTGCAGCTTGCGACCGTCGGCGCGAATGGTGCCCTTGCCGAACAACGCATCGTCCGTCGGCAGCTTCTTCATCCGCTCGACCACGGCCTTGCCATCGCGCGATGCACCGAGTTCGTCGACGGCTTTCAGGTAATGCAGGGTTTCGGCATAGACGCCGGCCTGGATCGCGGTCGGATAGCGGCCGTTGTTGCGCGGGGCAAAGCGCGCAGCAAAGGCGCGGCTTCCCTCATTCATGTCCCAATAGAACGACTCGGTGAATTGAAGCCCCTGGGCTGCCTTCAGCCCCAGCGAATGCACGTCGCTGAGATAGAGCACGGTGGCGACCACATGCTGGCCGCCCTGTGGGATGCCGAACTCAACCGACTGCTTGATCGAGTTGATGGTGTCACCGCCTGCATTGATCAGCGCGATTACCTGCGCCTTCGACGACTGCGCCTGCAAGAGGAAGGACGAGAAGTCCTGACTGTTAATCGGCGTGCGGACCCCGCCGACGACCGTGCCGCCCAACTTCCGCACCACGTTCCTGACTTCCTGCTCCATCGCGTGGCCGAACGCATAATCCGCGGTCAGCGTGAACCAGGTCTTGCCGCCGCCGGCGAGAACCGCTCGCGTCGTCCCCGACGACAGCGCGTAGGTGTCGTAAGTCCAGTGCACCAGATTGGGCGAACAGGCTTTACCGGTGAGATCGGACGACGACGAACCCGAAACCAGAATGGCCCTGTTGGCTTGCTGCACGACATTGCGAACGGCGAGCGCCACCGCTGAATTCGGCACGTCGATGATCGCGTCCACGTTCTGGCGATCGATCCATTCGCGGGCGATGTTGACCCCGACGTCGGCCTTGTTGATGTGATCGCCGCTGAGGACTTCGATGCCGCGCTTCATCTTATGCGGCGAAGCCAGGAAATCCTCCACCGCCATCTTGGCGGCGACAAGCGAGCCCGGCCCGCCGATGTCAGCATAAAGGCTCGACATGTCGGAAAGCACGCCGATGCGCAGCGGCAGGGCATCGTCCGCTTGCGTCATTGCCGTGCTGATCGTCAATGCCAATCCAGCTGCGCCGGCCAGCAGACAGCGACGGCTCAACAATTGATGCTTTCCCATGGCCGAGGCCTCCCTGTTATCGGCTCAGGCCTTTGTGACCCGATGCCGCTATTTGCATCCGGCCGCGCGCCTTGCGCGAAGCCGGTCTCTTCCTAAGGAATCAGGCGTTCGATCAAGCGGCGATCTTCCACCCCGAAGCCGCCGCCATACACATCCGACACCATGAAATGCGCGCCGAGCATTTTTGGATTCAAATCCGAGATCGGGTCGTATTCACAGGGATGCAGCACCATCGTCGCGCGGCCCGGCACCGGCGCGGAGTATGTCAGCGGCGTGCGGCGATAGGCGATATCGGCATAGGCCGTTTCGAGGCGCTCCGGGTGCGGCACGCGCCGCACATGGATCTCGCCGCCGGGCTGCTCGGTGCCGTCGACAATCCGGACCAGCGGCGCGGCTGGGTCCGGCACGAAGCTGAAATCGGCCAACGGAAAGCCACGACGCCGCACCCAGCCACTGATCGAGCCGTCCGCGCGCTCCTCGAAGGCGTAGTGGGTGTCCTTCTTGGTGTAGCCGAAGACTTCGCGTCCCGCGCAGATCCCCATCGGATCGCTGCAATACATAAAGATATGGGTCTCGGTGAACAACCCCTTGTAACGAACCGGCACGGTGATCATCAGATCGAACATCTGCCCGGCATGCACTGCCATCGAATGCCCCGGCGACAGCATGAAGCGAAAGGCGACGCGATCGCTGGCGATCTCGAATGGCGTATCGGCGAGCAGCTGCGCGACCTTCCCCGGCGCCACATGCGTGATGATCTCCACCGTGCGTAGCGAACATCCCCACTCCACCGGATAGGCCGGCGAATAAGGCGGGTTCACCCCGCTGTTCGGCTTCAACTGGTATTTGCCGAACATGTGGCGCTTTGGGTCGTCGAAATCACTCATCGCCGCTCTTTCTGTGGTCGATCATCGAATCGCGCTGGTCGGCGCGTTCTTCATCAGTACTTTCTGCTGGTCGCCCATCACATGGGCATGGAGGGCAACTGCGGCTTCGGACAGATCGCGCTCCGGCGACGTTTCGCGCTCGAAGTTGCCGAACCGGTCGATGCCACGAACCAGCGTGGCGCTGTCGCGCGTTCCCTCGATCTGCCGGACATGGGTGGGAAGATAGCGAATCGCAAAACCGATGCGGCGTTTCGCCGAGGGGTTCGGATCCGAGCCATGGATCAGGCGGACGTGGTGCAGCGACATTTCGCCGGGCTGCAGCGACAGCATCACGGCCTTGCTCCCGTCGACATCGACTTCGATCTCCTGTCCGCGCGTCAGCAGGTTGTCGGCCGCAAAGGTATCGCGATGCGCGACCTGCGCCAACTTCTGGGTGCCCGGAATCACGCGCATGGCACCGTTCTCGGGGGTGCTTTCGGAGAGCGCCACCCAGGCGGTGACGATATCGGCGGGATCGAGGCCCCAATAGGTCGAATCCTGATGCCACGACACGAAAGCAGGATCGTACGGCTCCTTGATAAAGAAGGTGCTGCTCCAACACAGGATGTCCGGTCCCACGACCCCTTCAACCGCATCAAGGATCGAAGGATGTCGGATCAGACCGTCGAGCCAAGTGAACAGCAGGTGACCCTTGTGGCGCATCGACCCTTTCAGCGCGCCGTGGGCCGCTTCATGCGCCTCGAGCCGTCTACGAATGCCTTCGGCCTCGGAGGCAGGCATCACCCGGATCGGGGCGTAATAGCCGTGCTCGCGGTAATGTTCGGCGGCCGCCTCGGAGAGCGTTCCCAAAGTTCCCTCATTTCATATATGATATGTTTCTTGCATATATGAAATCTCGATTTCCGGAGCGAGTCAAGCGGAGGTATTGGCTGCCAAGCGCATGATTGAACGCTCGTTCGAACGGTTTATCTTTACCCGGGCCGGCTCCTCGGCGGCAGCGGTTATGGCTCGGCCGAGATGCTGGCTTGGCTGGTTTATGAGCATGGCATCGAGCCGCATGTGACCGTCTTCGACAAGTCGGATCGCACAGACGGGATCTTTGCACGTGATGACTTCACCTATGATCACGCCGGGGACGTCTCGTTGCCCTGACGGGAAAGGTCTTACTACGACCGGAACGCTGGTGAATGATGGTGCCACCATTCTTCACATGGCCAGCAAGCGCGATTGTGATCGCTGCGTTTTGAAGTCCCGGTGCTGTCCCAAGCAGCCCTCAAGAAGGGCGCCGCGCTCGATATATGAGGGCGCTCGCGACATGGCGCGTCAGATCGCAAGATCGTGGCAGGGCCGCACCTCGCGTCGGCTTCGCAAGAAGATCGAAATGCTGTTCGCGCACCTCAAGCGCATTCTCAAACTCGACCGTCTACGCTTACGAGGCCCAAACGGCGCGCGCGACGAGTTCACTCTCGCGGCCACCGCCCAAAACCTTCGCAAGATGGCCAAGCTGATCCCGATGCCCAACCCGACGCGCATAGCAAGCGGCAGACCCGCTCGCCACTTCAGCGCTCCCAACAGAATGCCCGGATTGCTGCCGCCTTTTTCAACGGAATCGGCCAACTGCAGACATGGCATCATGTACCGCACCACTTTTGGCCATATTAGATGCGCACACTTGAAAACGCTGGCTCAACAGCCGACACGCATGTCGGTTTGATTGAATCAATATTTCAGTGCTTCTTTCCAGACTTATCTGCCGCTGCGCTTTCGCTCTTAAATTCAGTTCGAGGGAAATAGATAGCAACCGTGGTACCGATTCCCGGCTTGCTATCAATGGCAATAGCGCCACCGATTTTCTGCACCATGCTGTTGATCATACTAAGCCCCAGCCCCGTGCCTTTCCCTGCGGGCTTTGTAGTAAAAAATGGATCAAGCGCATGCGCCAAAATCTCTGCTGGCATGCCTTCCCCAGTATCCGTAAATCTTATTGCGACATAGTCCCCTTTTTCCAACGTCATTCCGGTATTCTCGCCAATCGTTTCTTTACAGGATCGAATCGTGAGCTTGCCACCGTTTGGCATTGCATCGCGAGCATTAAGGGCAATATTTAGGAACGCCACTTCAAGTTCGTTGCGGTCGGCCAAGGTTTGCCCCACATGATCAGCTAAATGTTTTTCGACAACAATCCCGCTACCGAGAGTACGCGAAAGCAAGTCGGACATCCCTACCAACAGGGTGTTCAGATCGACCGGCTTGAGCGCCAGCGGATGTATACGTGCAAAATCTAGCATTCGGGATGTCAGGCTGCCGCCCCGCGCAATAGTGCGCAGCCCCTCTTCAATTAACTGTTGCGCGCCTTCTGACTTAAAATTTCTCTGCAATAACTGTAGGCAGGCCTGAACGTTCGCCAGCACGTTGTTGAAGTCGTGAGCGACGCCACTTGCGAGCTGTCCCATTGCTTCCATTTTGCGAGCTTGATGTAGATTGGCTTCAAGTTCGCGCTGCTTGGTTATGTTTCGCGCTATGCCTAAAATGCCTACAACTTCACCCATCATGTTCTTTTCAGGAATGTAGACCGCGTCGTATGTGACTGGACCTGTAGGGTACTCCCATGTCGGTTCACAACGGTAAGCCATTCCAGTGTTAAGAACTGTCCTTAGCGCCTCGGTCATCAAGCCCGAATTGTTAGGCCCAAGCAGATCTTCTGGGGTGCGGCCGATCAGTTGATCTAAAGTTAGGCCAACCGAGTTTAACGCTCGCTGATTGGCTGCGTCGTAAACGAACCTTCCGTCGCCTTCAACGCGCATATAGAGCATGCAATCCGGGCTGATATCGAAGTACGTTCGAAAGGGTATGTCCCCAGTGTGATCGATAGAAACAAGGTCAACGAGACTGTCCATAGGCGGTAACCATGCTTGCTGATAACAGGATGCGGATACTAATACCTCCGAAAACAGCCCGCTACTACTCGAACGAGCCAGATCTTTGCACAATAGAGTCCGCAAAGGGTCTATGAGTTCAAATACTTAAAAACAGTGACATCCGATCCAAATAAGCGCCGCCCAGATACGTGCAGTGTCTGTTCTTGTGTCGTTGCTAGCGCGGCGTGCCGTCACTGCGTTGAATCCAAACATTCGCGACAGCCGCACCTCTGCCCTCCGAAGGTGGAGGTCACACGTTCGAATCGTGTCGGGCGCGCCAACGCCACCGCCTGCTGCCATGTGTGACATCGGGGCCGCGGGAGTACGCCGGCATGCAAGGCGGCGAGTATGTTCGAATTGCTGGACAGCGCAATCGGCTCTGCAACCAGAGTTAGTCCTCCGAAACGAGGCTCGTTGACTTCAGGAGGGGGCGTTCGCCAATACTCTAGGGTGATAAAAGCGGCCGCAAGGTCTGCTCGCAAAACATACGGAAGCTTGTCGGTCCGGTGTTTTAACGCGTGCGAAGCGCGGCATTGTCGATGCCTTCGTCCTTGGCGCGGTACATGTCGACATAGCCCTGCGCGGCAGACTCGCTCGCCCCTCGGTCGAGGAACTGCTGCTTGAACTGATCGAACGAGATCTGCTGGTAGCGCACCGGACCACCGACGACGTCAGAGATGATCGCGGCCCGATCGTCGAACGACAGGTCCTCCGGCCCCAGCACCAGCACTTCCTCCTGGCCGCTCCACGAATCATCGCCGAGCAAACGTACCGCAGCCGCAGGCTTATCACGGGTCGCAGTGAACGGCAGTTTCCGATCGGAGCGGATGGGACCGAAGAACATGCCCCTGTCCCTGATGACGCCGGCCTGCCGGACGATATTCTCCATAAAGGAAGGCATGGCCAGACCGCGAAAGGCGGCGCCGCTTGTCATCAACATGTCGTCCATGCGGACGGAGGCGGTCACGGGTCCGGCGCGATGCTGCCAGGGCGTTCCACGCCCGATCGCGGTAATAGAGACGACCCGCGGCACCGCGTGGCGTCGGATCGCCTCCACCGCCGGCCGCGTGAAGTCGGGCCAGGCTTCCTCAAGCGTTTTCGTCGGGTCGGGCGGTGCGAGCCAGAACAAGGCATCGGCACCTGCGAAGGCGCGATCGACTACCGAAGCGTCGCCGTGCGATCCCTCGATCACCTCTGTTCGGTCTCGAACGGCGATGGGCAGCTTGGTGGCGCCGCGTGCAACGAGGCGCAGGGGTGCGCCGACGTCCAGCAGGTCGCTCACGACCTTGCTGCCGATCTGGCTCGTCGGCGCGGTGATGACGATCATGACATTCTCCAGTGACTTCCGGCGTCACAGCCGGATCGACAGTTCCACGTCGTCGGTGAACGGCATGGTGATGTAGCCGTTGGCGGTCGAGCCAACGTGCTTGAGGTATTCGGGGCAGTAGTCGGCGTTGTCGGCGACGATGACCGCGCCGGGCCGCAGACGGCGTTCAACCAGCGCCAGGATATCGCCGTAGAGCGACTTGGCCCCATCGAGGAGCAACAGATCGACCCTTTCTGGCAGGTCAGTCGCAAGCGTCTCCAGCGCGTCGCCCTCGCGGAACTCGACCAGATCGGAAAGCCCGCCTTCGATAAGGTTGGCCTTGGCCGTAGCGACCTTCGACGGCTCGAACTCGCTGGTGATCACGCAACCGCCGCCATTGTCGCGCAGCGCTGCCGCCAGATGCAGCGTCGACAAGCCGAACGACGTCCCAAACTCGATGATCGTCCGCGCCTGCGTGGCACGCGCCAGCATATAGAGCAGCCTGCCGGTCTCCCGCGACACCGGCAGCGCGAAATCCTTGAGGTTGGCGTAGAGTTGGCGATACGCGTCTTTGCTGCGCATCAGGCGCTGGCGCTCGTCCGCAGATAGCAACGCGAACGCGGGAGCGGCCAGCGGCGACGCCGCGTCGGCCTCGGCGAAGAGCCGATCGAGCAGGGGTGCGACTGGCGCAGCGGAAATTGTGTTCATGCGGTTACTCCGATGGCTGGAGGCAAATCTTGCCTACAACGCAAAATACGAATAATTCATCAGGTTCGCTATTCGCATCCTTGGAGCCGCCAATGCCTGAGCGCCGAAGTCCTCAGGTTTCCTCACGAAAACAGCCGAAGCAGGCGCGCGCCAACGGCCTTGTCGCAGCGGTTCTCGACGCGGCTGTTCAGGTTTTGCGGGCGGAAGGCGCCACCCGATTCACGACCGCCCGCATTGCGGAGCGCGCGGGTGTGAGCGTGGGATCGCTTTACCAGTATTTCCCCAACAAGGCGGCGATCCTGTTTCGCCTCCAGAGCGACGAATGGCGCCGGACGAGCGAGCTGCTGCGCGATATCCTGACCGACAAGAGCCGGCTGCCAACGGAGCGTATGCGGACGCTTGCTCACGCCTTTCTGCACTCGGAATGCCAGGAGGCCGAGGTGCGGACTGCGCTGGGCGACGCTGCACCCCTCTATCGCGATGCGCCCGAAGCCCATGCGGTCCGCACCTCTGGCTCGTATGTCATCCGCGATTTCCTGACGGAGGCCTTGCCCGGCGCGAACGCCCGCAAGGTCGCGCTGGCCGCCGATCTCATCGAAGCGACCTTGACGCAGGTCGGCAGGAGCTTCTCCGAGGCCGAACGGTCGGAAGAGGAGATCGCGGCATACGCGGACGCGATGGCCGACATGCTCTGCGCCTACTTGGCGCGGCTATCGAGGTGAGCGAGTGCTCTGAGCACAACTATCATTGCCGTTAGCATTCGGACGCGACACAGGCGGCTGAAGACTATCTTCGGCGGATAGCGGCGTGCAGGAGTAGCGCAAATGGGGACACATACCCGCTCGCGGTCATTTGAGGGTTGCTTGCTCATATTGAGGCAGGGTCCAGCTTCCGTCGCGGTCGGACGAAAATCTCGCAATCAATTCGGGGAGACGAAGCCGGCAGGCCAAGGCCCCGAGCGCGTGGAAGAGGGCAATGCTCACTTTCGCCCTAGGCATTCCGAGACGGAGGAGGGCCGGTCTCACGTTCTGAATCTCTTTGACAAAGGGGCGTAGAGTTTGGTCGTAGCGCGTCAAAGCTTGGGAGAGATCCCCTGAGTTGCCGTTGATCTCGCCCGCGAGGACGTAAGCTCCGACCAGACTTCCGGACGCGCCCATGCCGCTGAACGGTGACGCACAATGCGCCGCATCACCGACAAGAACCACGCGCCCTTTGTGCCACGTGTCGGTACACACCTGCACAACCTCCTGAGAATAGAAGTTGGACGTCGTCATCATGCCCTCAATGAACCGGTCAGTTTGCCAGCCAGCGTCTCGAAATCGGGATGCCCAGAACTGCTTTTGGTTGTCGATCGGAGCCCTATGAACTGCTGATGCTTCTTCGGAGTTTTCCCGAAGAGTGAAGTAGACCTGCGTTTCGGTTGAATTGTGGCTCCTCCGCATGATCATCCGCCCGCCAGGAGCGAGGTACGTGTTGCGGATGTTGCCGTCGTCGGCCAGCGTACGTGGAATGAACCAATAGGCCATGTGGATGCCCATTCGCGTGTAAGGATCCGGTTGGTCGGGGGCAGCATATTCTTTCGAATGCGTGACCCTTGGCCGTCCGCACCAACCAGCAAGTCGAAGACCTCCGAGGTGTCATCGGAGAAGTGAGCCACAACCTTCTCATCATTCTGCTCGAAGTTTTCGATCGTCTGGCCAAAGCGATACTCGACCATACCATTGGTCGCTTCGTGGAGAATTCGCACCAAGTCGCCGCGCATAATCTCATATTCGGACGTCAGTGTTTGTGCACCCCGACCGGTGGTGTTGGCCATGATTGTAGCCACCGTCTTCCCTCGGGCGTCTACGAACGAGACGCCGGCCTCATCAACTAGCTTGCTTCGGATCGCGTCGATCAGCCCCATCCGCTTGGCGGCCTCGATGCCTTGACCACGAAGGTCGACCTGCGCGCCCGTGACTCTAAGTGAGGGGAACCGTTCTACCACGACGACTTGGTGGCCGCTGTGTGCGAGCCAATAGGCCAATGCCGGTCCAGCACAACCGCCGCCACAGATCAGAACATTCAGGGATTTCTCTCGATATCTGGCATGGGTCATGTTCGGCTTCTCCAATGACGTGGGGTCCTTAGCAGCGCTAAATTAGCACTGCTAAGTAAGATATGCTACCCTCCTCTGCATGAAACGAACTCAGCGCCGGGTTCTGGACCTTGCTGGCATCGTGCACGCTGCTCTCGGGCTCCTCGATGAGGCGGGCCTTGACGAACTCAGCATGCGACGTCTCGCCGACGCGCTCGGCGTCCAGAACCCGGCGCTCTACTGGCATGTCCAAAACAAGCAGGCGCTGTTGGATCATATGGCGCAGGCGCTGTTGGTCGAGGGCTTCCTGTCGGTCGAGGACGGCAGCGCCAAGCAACGGTCCTGGGCGAGAAGACTTGAGCGTTTTGCGCACGCCTTGCGCGGCGCGATGCGCAGCCGAAAAGATGGCGCTCGTCTGATCGCTGCCGCAAATCTATCGCAACCCGGCGGCGCTCTTATCATCCGCATCGAAGCGTTGGTGAATTCGCTCGTGGCAGAGGGCTTTCGCGCGAGTGATGCGCTTTGGGGCGTCCTCACCCTTATCCACTACACGCTTGGTGCGACGCTGGAGGAGCAATCCGATCCTCGGCATGGCGACCCCGGCCCGCTACCCGAAGTTTCGCCTGCGATGCGCCAAATGCTCGCCGAAATGCAAATGCCGGAGAGCGGCGGCCCATCAAGGGTGGACATGCGCTTCGAGTTTGGCGTTGCGCTCATCGTCGAGGGGCTGCGTGCACGGAAGCGTTCACGGCAGGGTCGCCAAAGAGGTCGCAGGCCGAAGTAGACTCATGAAGCCTAGGTCATCGATGCGCATCGCGCATCTCGCAAAGGAGCTGCACATGAAGACTAGAGCGTTTCATGTTTTTATGGAAGCGTATCCGGCATTGACGAAATAGTTGCTGCATTCGTCGGACATGACGCTTCTGACGAGGTGGCCGATGTGGTCGCAGGCGTCGTCGATCGTGCGTTTCTGTGCGATGCGCATCCAGTGCTTGATCTTGGCAAAGACCTGCTCGATCGGGTTGAGGTCGGGTGAGTACGGCGGCAGGTACCACAGCCTGGCACCGGCTTTCTGGATCATCTGACGGACGGACGGTGACTTGTGGCTACCGAGATTGTCCATCACGACGATGTCGCCCGGCCGCAGCACGCGAACGAGTTGCTGTTCGACATAGGCGCGGAAGCTCTCGCCGTTGATCGGCCCATCGAACACGCAAGGCGCAGTGAGTCGGTCACAGCGGAGCGCGCCCAGGAAGGTCAGCGTTCGCCAGTGGCCGTGCGGCGCAAAGCCGCGCAGCCGCTCACCCTTGGGCCCCCAGCCGCGCAGCGGGGCCATGTTGGTCTTGATCCAGGTCTCGTCGATGAACACCAGCCGGCTTGGATCGAGGCGATCCTGTAGGCTATGCCAGCGCTGCCGCCGCCGCGCGACGTCGGCGCGGCCCTGCTCAAGGGCGAACAGTGTTTTTTTTGAAGCTCAGACCCTCGCGTCGCAGGAACGTCCACACCGCGTGGTGCGAGACCTTCACGCCTCGTGCGGCGAGTTCGTCCTTCAGACCGTGCAGCGTCAGATGTGGCGTCTGGCTGATCCGCTCCGCGATGAACGCCCGATGCGGCTCCAGAATCGGCTTGCGGTGCCCGCCCATCTTGCCCGGAGCCACCGAACCTGTCGCGCGATAGCGTTGGCGCCACTTCACAACGGACGACACCGCAACATCGAACCGGGCCGCCACAGCATGGCAACTCTCGCCGGATTCCACCGCCCTCACGGCTCGTTCACGAAGATCGTTCGAAAGAGGTCGGACCATTCGATGCTGGCCTCCGATCCAGCCAGCATCTTGAATCACAAACCGCCCCCCAACGGAATCCCTCCCGATTCAATCAATCGATGAACCGCTCTATTGGACTGATTGGCGGCATGAGCTGGGAATCCACAGCCCATTACTACCGTTTGATCAACGAAGGCATTAAGGAAGAGCTTGGCCGCCTGCATTCGGCGAAGCTGATCCTCTACAGCAGATCGAGTCCCTCCAGCACCGGGCGGTCTTGAACGCTACGGGCGCGAGCGGTGGGTCTGGACATCGCGGTTCTCCGCGACGGGCACGGCGGAAGGAACCCGCGCTTGCGTTAGAAATGGAAGCCCGAAGGGTGAAGACCCGGCAACCGGGGCTTCAGCGAAGCTGACAGCCCGGTCCCGCAGGGAGACGCCCCATCGCAGCCCTCGTACCCGCGCATCGCAGCCCTACATGAGGCAACGATTACGAGCAACATGTCCGCTGGGCCGAATCAGCAAGCTGATGCAGGATCTGGAGCTTGGCATTCCGACGCAGCAAATCGAACTCGACCTGCCGCAGTCGGACGACATCAAGATCAATGACAACGGGCCCGCGATGCGTGCCGCGGGCAACGGCATTGAACTTGTGCCGATGAAGTTCAGCTTTCCGCCATCCAGCCGCGGCGGTCCGGTGTTCAATTCCCCTCGGAGGGTCATCACTTCGACAAAAGCAATCGGTGCTTGATCCCTGCCTCGGCCTTCGCGGAGCGACGGCGCAGCTCGCGTTTGATGATACCGAAGACCCCACGCTTCTGACCGGAAATGAAGACACGGCACGGGTTCTGTACGTCGTGGCCGCGATATCCCTTGTCGACATAGGCCCGCTCGATCGTGCAGCCAGTGAGTGTTTCGGTACGGTCGATGACGTCCCGCAAGGTGTGACCGTCGTACGGGTTATCGGGTAGCGCCCTGGCGTGCAGCACGAACAGGCCACCGGAAGCACGGCGGTTGTTGGTGACGATGGAGGCTTTGACACCGAACTCGTAAAGCGCGGCGGCCTTGCTCTTGCCGATGCACTCCACTTCCGGGGCGTGGAAGGAATAAAGCTTCCAGCCGCGCTGGCGCTGCTGCTGCGAACGGATCTGCGAAGCCGGGCTGAGCGGGAGGGCGAACGCGTTCTCGAGCACAGCCCGACCTTCGACCTTGCGGCGGATGTCGCGGATGATCCGGCCCAGCGGCCGCGCAGGATGCGCAATTGGCGCTGATGCCGCTTGCATTGCTTGGCATGGGCGTAGCGCCCCGCCATCATTGCCGCGGTCTTGGCAATGCGAAGATAGGAATGCCGCAGCTTGACCCCGTGCTTCCTCGCAGGCGGTTGTGCCCCTTGATCGCCGCGTGCAGCAGCTTGGCATCGGTCGGGAAGGTGATGGCCTTCGGCTGCACGGTGGTATCGAGCGTGACCCGCTTGAGGTCCGGGCTGCGTAACGCGCCGGCCTCGTGCGCCACCCGCAGGCTCTCGGCCAGCAACAGCTCCGTACGCATACGATGAAGACCGCCTGATTGACGCATGCGCGCGGGCACGGCGAGTTCTATGATGGCGATGCGTGAAGGTCAGGCGGCTCGCTGATCGGTGGGGTTGTCGGCTTGGCGCAGGAGCTTCCATTCCCATGGCAGCAGCTCGTGCAGACGGGATACGGGAAGATCGGCGATGCGGGCGAGGACGTCGGCGAGCCAGGCTTTGGGATCGACGTCGTTCAGGCGACAGGTCGTGATCATCGTCAGCATGATGGCGGCGCGGTCAGCGCCACGCAGACTGCCGGCGAAGGTCCAGTTGCGCCTTCCCAAGGCGATGCCGCGCAACGCTCTTTCGGCGGCGTTGTTGCTGAGGCAGATCCTGCCATCGTCGAGGAAGCGGGCGAAGTCGTCCCAGCGCCTGAGCATGTAGTTCATGGGCTTCAGGACCTCGGCGGAGCGCGATAGGGTTTCTCGCTCGCGGAGCAGCCAGGCGTGCATGTCGTCGAGCAGCGGCTTGCTCTGCTCTTGGCGAACGGCACGCCGTTCGTCGGCACTGCGGCCATTGATGGCGCGCTCGATCTCGAACAGGGCGTCCAGACGCCTGACCGCCTCCAGCGCGATCGGGGAGACCGGTTTGCCTTTTTGTCCGTCCCGGGCGGTTTTCTCGATATCGGCCAGTTCGAAGAAGCCCCGCCGCGCATGGGCGAAGCAAAATGCCGGCGTGATTGGCATCGCTTTCTTCTGCGGGTCGAACAGCGGCTCGAAGCCATTGTAGCAGTCGGCTTGCAGGATGCCGGTGAAGGCGGCCAGATGCTTCTGCGGATGCTCACCTCGTCGGTCGCTCGAGGCGTAATAGACCGCCGCTGGCGGCGCAGGCCCACCGTAGGGCCGGTCATCCCGCACATAGGTCCAGATTCGTCCGGTCGTGCACTTGCTCTTGGCCAGGATACGGATGGTGGTGTCGTCGCCATGCAGGCGCTCCGCCGCGAGCACATGCCGCTCGATCAGTTGGAACAGCGGCATGACGGCGAAGGTTCCGTGGCCAACCTGGTCGGCCAGCGTCGATAGCGGCAAGTCGATCCTCTCGGCCTTGAAGCGCACGCTCTGGCGATTGAGCGGGATATGCATGCCGAACTTGTCGAACAGGATCGTCGCCAGCAATTGCGGACCAATGAAGCCGCGCGGCGTGGCATGGAACGGTGCGGGCGACTGGCTGATCTTTTCGCAATCGCGGCAGGTGAACTTTTCTCGAACCGTCTCGATCAGCTTGAACCGACGCGGAATCTCCTCCAACGTCTCGGTCACATCCTCGCCCAGCTTCGCCAAGCGCGCCCCACCGCAGCAGGCGCAGGTCGTTGGCGCCTTAATGACGACCCGCTCGCGTTCGATGTCGTCCGGCCACGGCTTGCGCACCGGCCGCTTGCGCGTGAAGGCCCGAACGTTCTGTACCTTTGCAGCCGCGGCACGCGCGGCGAGTTCATCCTCACTCGCCGTGGTGATCAGCTCTTCGAGCTCCAATTCCAACTGCTCGATCAGCCGCGCCGTGCGCTCGGAGCGCGGCCCGTACAGTTCGCGTTTGAGCTTCTCGATCCGCAGCTCGAGATGCGCGATCAGCGCCTCGTTGTCCGACAGCTCCGCCTGCGCACTGGCAGCCACCGCCTCGGCTCGCAGCCGCGCCTCACGCTCGGCCTGCAGCGCCGCCAGGGCACTCGCAAGGTCCGATGGAAGATCGTCCGGCTTCGATATCATGAAGCCATTGAATCAGATCAAGCAGCAGATTCAAACCGTAAAAGCGGCTATCCGGCCCGCGTCGGCCGATGGGTTTCTTGAGGGTTACGCCAATCGATCCCGGACAGCAGATAGCTCAACTGCGCCGGCGAGATCGTTACCGATTCACCGGCAACCGATGGCCAGATGAACTTTCCTCTCTCCAGTCTTTTTGTGAACAAGCAGGCTCCCTGGCCATCGTGCCAGATCACCTTCACAAGATCGCTTCGGCGACCGCGGAACACGAACAGATGACCGCTGAGCGGGTCCTTGCGAAGAACCTCCTGCACCTGGAGTGCCAGCGATGGAAAGCCTCGGCGCATGTCCGTGTAGCCTGTCGCCAGCCACACTCGCGCGCCCGTCGGAACCGGGATCATCGGCGTACCAAAGCATCGAGAACGCGACGTAGCGCGTCTCCATCGACGTCGCCATCGACCCGGATGCAGTGCCCGCTACCAAGATCAATCTCGATGATGCCCTGGCTCTTCCGTGGACGAGCCGCCGTCGTCGTCAATGGCGCTTTGGCCACCTCCCGCGGCGGTGCAGACGGCCCAATCTCGACCGGCACGAACGGCGCTGTACTCGCTTCACCATGCTTGCAAAGCGCTTTGCGCCACCTGAACAGCTGGCTCACATGTAGGCCTGCCACGCGGGCCACCTCGGAAACACTGGCTCCGGGCTCGAGCGATGCTGCAACCAGCCGTTCCTTCTCATCCAGCGACCACCGGCGCCGCCGCGCGACCGATGTGATCACCTCCGCCCGCGAAATCGTCATAGTGCTTCTCCTAGGATTACTCCTAGGACCTGCAGCCCTCGCGTCCCTCAAACAAGACGGCCTCTGGCGGAGGGATACACAGCTCCAGCCCGTCGCCGAGCCGCTTGCGCCAGTGGCTCAGGTCCGAGCGCTCGTGCGGAAACGCGTGCTGAAAGAACTCTTCGCCGGTGAAGTACTGGAAATACGGGTCGTGGACCCAGCGCTCGCACACCCCCTAGGACAGGCCGTAAATCTGCTTGAGCAGCAACAGCCCGATCATGAAGCGGGTCTCGATCCCAGGCCGCCCGTTCTCGCTTTAGAGCGGTGCGATCTTGCCATCGATCCAGTCCCAATCGACCATGCCGGCAAGCAGAACCAGTTCGTGCTTCATATTGATGATCTGGTCCAGCCTGGCCCGGAACAGATCGTCAGATGCCGTCGCCCTTTGCTTCTTCGGTCGCATCGCCACCTCCGACGCGACCACGGAATCATGACTGGCGATTCGATGGAATCCTGAAAACGAAATTGCAAGGTTCCGAGGCTCGAAGCATCAAAACGTTGCAATCCAAAAACAGTCCACGCCGACAAATGCGATTCCAGCCCAATCGCTTAGCCGATCTTCACGGACGACAAGATAGCGAAACATCGGATGCCCTGGCGCCTTTTGGCGTAGGGCAAGTTAGATTGCTCCGAAGGCAACACGCGCTCGAATCAGTCGGATGCGTCATCATGAAAAAACGAACAATGCGCCGCCTGACACTGGCTTAAGGTCTCGAGCGGCCAGTACATCGCATGTCTCGCGGACATGCTGCCAAGGGGCTAAAAATGACCGGCAGGATGGCTCCTGAATTATCCACCTGAACCCGCGGATCGCTTAAGGATTGGCTGGAGCGGCCTAGAGGAATGAACCCTATTCCAGTCCTTCGCGGACCATGCTTGTTCAGTGCTCAGACTTGCGAAGATCCGCCGGCCCGCCGCCGTCGACGGCGAACCAATTCCTCGGGATCGACGTCCAAAGCACGAGCTATTCGCTCGAGAACTAGCAGAGAGCAATTTCGCTTACCCGTCTCTACGCCACTTAAGTACGTTTGGTGAACTTTGCCCCTATCGGCGAGTTCCTCCTGGCTGAGTTTCTTCGCTCGCCGCAACTACTGAATATTTAAGCCGACTCAATCCTGCAGGCGCATGCAGGAAAATCAAAAGAAACGGCATGAACATCCCATAGACTATATCATAAAATGACTAAGGTGACAGGTATTGATGAGGCAACAGACGACCATGTTCATCCAACCTGATAATTCATCATTTGGAGCGTTCGCGGAATGCGGTCAAACCACAGCTACTGTTGGATTTCGTGACGCGTCCACAGGAGGAGTGATTGCCTCCATTATCATTCCGGCTCAAGTAATTGAGAGTGCGGTTCTCGAAAATGCTTCTGTGGAAATCACTTTGTTAGGCGATGGAGAAATTGGTTCTTCTGTCGCTGGCCCGGCGTCCGACCGCTTTTCATTACGGTCGAGTGTAACCGTCGACCAGTTGGTGGAAGCATTTGTAAACAGTCAAAACCTTCACAAGGAAGAGGCGACGGTAGCGGAACTGGCAACACTGCTCAAACGCCTTCACAAGTCCGTTGAAGCTGTTGAGCGCGCAATCCGCCTCTTCGAGATCGAAGTGAGATAGGGCTGCAGAATCATGTGGAAGACCTTCCGACCGTCGTTGCGTCTATGAGTTCTTTTGATCTCGGCAAAGGAAACGTAGACTACTTGTGCAGCCCGCCCAAGCGACATTGACGCAATCAATGACAACAGCTCTTCGCAGGCCGCGATTGGCGTCACCGCAAATCGTCGGTGTCGCCTAGTCTTGGATGTGCAGACAACGGCTTAGTCGCACTCAGGCGCCATTGCTTTTATCTTGCATTCCTAATCGGGCGGACAAAGTCAACTCCCTCCTGCAGATTTTCTCGACTTCTCGCAGAACAAGCATCGCTGCTTCCCTCCATCTACACGCACAAGTCTCGCCACAGCCGCGCTTGCGACGGGCATTCACCAGGCGGGGTCCATGCGTTCCTTCGCGTTCAGCACCAGGGCCGTCGCATGCTCTTCATCAGGTTGGTAAACAGGGCTGTCCAAGCACTTTAGCGCTCTCATCCCCGAAGGGCGGCAGCAGGCAAGAGATAGCGGACATTCCCCGTTTCGCGGCCCCGCCAGGGGACGCTCACCGCGCGCGCGGATCTCTAATTTCCTTCCCTCCTCAGCATGCTGGGGAGTCGCCCCAGCGGCCTTCCTATGCTCGTCTTTCCAGTCGTTACTGCACGGGCTTCAGGCGCAGCCGTTGCGTGACCTTGGCACCAAATCCGACGTGGAAGTCGGTCTCGCTGACCCACATCCGGTGAAGAATGCCCGCGAGCTTTCGCGCTACTGCCGTAATCGCACACAGCATGCTCGACCGCTTGGCAATTCGCAAACCCCACGCCCGCAACGCCGACCATTTTCTGACCCGCAGCAGCAGACTAGCAGCTGCCTCACAGAGCGCCTCCCGCACGGAGATGTCGCCCTGTTTACTGATATGACCTTCGAAGTCGATCGATGTACCGGACTGGTGGCGCCTCGGCGTCAGGCCAAAATGGGCGCCCACCGTACGCGAGCGGGTAAAACGATGAGGGTCATCGACGCCAACCTTGAATGACAACGCCACCACCGGACCGACGCCCGGAACCGTCATCAGACGCCGGCAAACAGGATCATGCTGGACCACCTGCAGCAGCACGCGATGCAGCCGATCATAACCTTCGAGGATGGCGCGGCGCACGTCGAGCATGACCTGGATGGACATCACAAAAATCGGATCGCTGTGCTCGATCAGCTCGCGGATGCGGTCCTCAAAGGACCCTCGGGCGACGGCCCCGACGAGCAAACCATAGGCCCGCAAAGCGCCCCGAACATGGTTCTCGAGGTCAACCAGCTTGCGCTTCAACAGCTTCCGGTTGGTCAACAATGTGCGCATTCTCTGCATGTCGATATTCTTGACATGCACGGCGCGGTACCAGCCCAACCGCATCATCTGCGCGATGCCGCGTGCATCGTTTCGGTCGGTCTTATTGCGCATCGTCGATAGCGAAACGCGCATGTGGCGTGCCTCCACGACAACGATCGGCACCCCAGTGGGCTGCAACTCACGGTACAGCCAGATGCCCAGCGATGACGCCTCGACCCCTACTCTATCGAGGCGATCCGCGTAGCCCTCAACAGCGGAGCGGATCGCCGCTGGCTCCGTGCTGACCTTGACTTCGCGGACTGTGAGACCTTCGCCATCGACGATGCAAACGCTGGTTTCTTCAAGGCCGACGTCCAATCCAACGTACAGTTTCATCGGAGCTCTCCCTTTTGGCAACGACCTTCCAAGTCGTTGCACCAGGCTCCGGATTCGGCCACCACCTTCCTATCCCCGTGCACCGATATCTCGAAGCCCGATTTGAAGAGCCCTCCGCCCTACCCTGTAAGCGTCCGGTTCCCGCACGTCTTTCGAGAATGTCTTGTCGTTCCATATTCCATTCTCCTGCAGCATGGAGGATCTCTTGTGGGGCGGAAACAACATGAGAACACGGCGCGCCGAACCTGGTGGTCGGTGCCCATCGAGGCGTGGCGTAGAAGCGGCCTCAGCCGGCGCAGTTATTGCCGTCAGCGCGGCCTGGATCAGGGCACTTTTGCACGCTGGCTGAGCGTCCTCGTCGACGCTTAAACCCTTAGAGTACAAGCCGAATTGAAGCGTGAGGAGCGTCGTTTGCGGCAACCTCTCAAGTTGTCCAGCGACGCGCGCAGCCGTGCCGTCCGGGCGTTCTGGGCGATGCATGTGGAGGCGATGACGTGGCCCGGAAGAGCGTGCGGGCGTACGCCAAGGCCCATGAAATATCGCGTTTTGGCCTGCAGCGATGGCGCGATCTCCCGATCTCCTCGAGGCCCAGGAGGTCGAAATCGACTTGCGGGCCCAACTTCACCCGAAGCGCCCGCGCGCGAATAAGCACTAGTGCTAGGGGCAGTGCTAAGGAGACTCACACTCAATCGGCCTTGACAACGCCACCGGTTGACCATCCGGAAACACCAGCGAGACCGACGCGGCGCAGCTTCAGCGCGGCCGAAAAGCTCGCGATCGTGCTCGAGGTTGATCGCACGGGAGACGGTATCATCGGTGGCGCGGCGACATCGGATCGTCACCAGCGCGCCGTTCCGATGGCGCGCGGAACTCGGGTTTGACAAGCCAAAGCGTTCAAGATTGGTCCGGGTCGAGGTTGCCAGTGAAGCGTCGGATGGTCCTTCGTCCCCGCTCGTTCTCGATGAATTGTTGCAGCTGCCCTACTGGAACGGACTGGCCGCGAACAGACGCAATGCAAGCCAGTCCGGTTCTGCTAGGCGCGCGTGGATAGTGAAACGCCCAGTTTAGCGGCCATGGCAGTCGTAGCGCCCGGTGTTCTCTTCAATGATTTCGCTATTTTTGTGACTCCAGTTTTGGCTTTCGCCATCGTCTTCATTTGTTTTACGTCGGCCTTGGTCCATGCGCGGCGAACAACTTTCTTAGTCTTCTTAGCCATTACTGCTCCAATTTTTCGGGAGCGGTCTTTTATCACGCAACTCGCAAATCACAACGGTATGTTAAATCCGATCTCAAGACGCTAAAAAGCCGCGCGGCGCGCAATGATGAGCGACAGAATTACGCGACTCACGTCGGCGGAATATCCAACGGACATAACCACCATTGGTAATCGTATCGCTCCGCCATCTTGCGGCGCGTCCCACAGTATCGCGTTCAATGTGTCAGACGCCTGGGCAAGACACGCGGCCGACCTCGCCGTTCCGTGCGTCTCGTTTCCCTCGTTCTCCGGGCGCAACGCTTCACCGACGCTCGGCTCCCATCCATCACAGCCCTGGCAAGGCGGTCATATAGACGTTGATCGCCCCCTCCGCCTTCGCAATCACCCGAAGGGTTCTGGAGTCGAAGGTGATGTCGGCCAGACGAATCGTCGTGATCTCCGCCGCCACCCGTATTCCGTCCTGATTCTGACGGAGATCGGATATCGCCGAGGCAATCCTTTTTAGAGCGTTTACGGCGAACGCTTTGAGGTCGATGGTGACCCTTTCCGCCAAAGCTTTCATCAGATACGGCCTGGCCGCCTGCGCAGCAACTCCGAGCAGTCCGAACGCGGACTTGGATTCTACGGAGAGATCGATGTCTTTGAGGCCAATTGTCAGCCCCTCTTCGTCGAGGAACGGTCGCCCCCAGATATGGACATTAGCCTCGCCTCGTAACGAAAAGACCTTGCTGCGATCCTTCACGCTCAACAGGAGGGAAATCAGCAACCGTTCACCTGACGCGGCGACTGTCGCGCGCCTCACGGTAAGGTCGACCGAGCCAGAGCCATTCTCAGGAAAGGTCCGGCCAACCAGCTGAGTTTCGATGACCTTGCTGACCTCGGTCAAAGGTACGTCGATCGGCACGCCGATGCTGACACCGCTCGGCGTTGGCGGAACGATGGAGATCGTCGCTGGAAAAGGACAATCGGGCTTGGTTTGTGCAGGAGTGACGCGAGTTTCCGCCGCGATACCGAGCGTTGCCGTCATTGCCGAGGAATCGATGCGTGGCTGCGCGGCGATAGCATGTATCGGCCGCAGTTCGAGCCAGAGTTCCGGAAGCGGAGAGATCCCGGCCCGCGCCCCTTGCAGACGTATCGAACGGCACAATTTCGCCCATTGCAGTCGCGCCGCCTGCTCGAACGTGGAATCGTTGCGGATGCGGCCGGCGACCGCATCGAGCTGATCGGAGACCGTCTTGTCGATCAAGGGCTTCACTTGCGCAGGCGTTTTCACACGCGCTCCGCCGACCAACAGGCTTTTTTCTTCGAGCGTCACTTGCGCCAAAAAATTGGGCTCGATGCGCCAAGCTGCGGAGAGTTTCGGCCGTTCCAGGTTGGGTCCGTCGATGAAAACGACCATCCGGCTGCACGCCGTCACGGTACAAACTCCTGAAAGAGGCCTGTCGCTCAGTCCGCTGTCGACCAGTGAACTTACTTCCAAGCACTTCGCTCCTTGAGCGACGCGGTTTGGTTGCCGCGAGTCAAAGTCCGAACAATGCGCGATTCTCGAGCGATCGCTCGAAGCCGCGTCCTGTTGCACCTTTTGCCTCTCCGAATTCGTAAAGCGCCTGCATGTAATTGCGATCGAAGGTCGCCACTGCCGTGGGCGTAGGTAGCCGTGCGTCGATCGCGGTCGCGTGGAATTCCCATCCATTGCGACGACAGAAGTCGTAGGTCGCGATCATGGTGCTGCGGGTATTCGCCTTCACGGCCGTCTGAAATGACCGCACGACGATCGGCAACGCGTAATCCGGCGTGTGGGCCGGGGCGGAGCTTAGCTTTCCATTGATGATGACGAAAAGTCGCGACTTGGCAGCGCGGTCCGACGAGACGAGCAATGCTTCCGGAACGGGTATGACGTTCGAGGTCACGCCCCCGTCGACGTGCATTTCCACATATGTATCGTTGCCGTTTCGTACTTTGATGAGCACCGGCGGGAAGATGCCCGGGAGGGCTGCCGAAGCGGCCAGCACGTCTCTGAACAGTTCGACGCGTCCTGGACTGGTGCTCGCCGCGATCTCTCCCATGTTCCACAAGGTGGTGGATTGCCGGTCAACGTCGGTCGTTGCGATGATGAGCAACTTGCCTTCGCGATGTCGGGCAGCCACTGCCTCGACGAGGGACTCGTCGGCAAAACGTGCGATAAGGTCCCGCAGCGGGCTGGACGCGTAGACGCTGGATCCGACAATGGCATCCAAGCCGGCAATTCGCAGCAGATTGTCGGTCATGCCCGTAGTGAACATTTGCTTCAGGATGGGATCGTAACGGGGACCCAGATAAGCGAATGGAGCTATCAAGGCGCCAACACTGGATCCGGTAACCACATCGAACTCCGGACGCTGTCCGCTCCGCGTCCAGCCTGCCAGAAAGCCGGCACCATATGAGCCGTCGGCGCCTCCGCCTGACAGCGCCAAGATCGTAAGCGGCGCGCGCGACCTCCCGCCACGGAAGAGACGGTCGATTTCGCGGGACGTCAGTCGTGCCTTGGAAATGTCCGGGATGACCGCCGGACCCAACGCCGCCACCGGAGCGCGAGGCAGCGACGTACAGCCCGTCGCCAGAATGGCTAGCACCAGTATCGCGGGAATGAACGAATGCATGAGGGCGGTCATTTACTGAGAGGTAGTGCCGTCAGACGGTGCGTTTCGGGGCTGTCCGGCACTCGACTCCATATTTGAGGATTACCCATCTGCTCGTCGGTCAGATCGACCTGAACGGTCAGGACCGCTCCGTCTTCGCGCAAACTCATCCGGACACGATATAAGTCTCCATCCGAGAGATTCAGAATTCGGCCGTCGTTGTACGCGAGCCCAGCCTTTTTCATGCCGATCACAAAGATCAGACCGAGGACCGGCAGATTTTTCTCGGGCCCTCGACAGGCGGTGCACTTCAGAGTCGAAGAGTCGTCGTCGGAGGCGGAGAAGATCTTTACGATCTGCGCCTCGTAGACTTCTTCCCACCTATAGATCTTGAACCAACCCTTTGGACGCCCGGCGCTATCGGCAATCTGCCATATTCCCTCCGCGGTAGGTTCGGCGGTGTTGGCCGACAGCGGCCAGGTGATCATGATCGTGCTGGCAATCATTCGGAGAAGACTTGTCCGACCGGTTCGGCGGCGCAGAAGCGCATTGCCACCAGTTCCAACTCGACGATTCACCTGCGTCCCCATACTGCAATGTTCTTTTGGAAGTTCGACCGTTCGCGCGGTAACGTCGATTAGCGGTCGATCGTCGGACTTGCGTAGTCGGGCATCTTCCAACTACCACCGCGATCGTCGGCCAACCTAGCAGCGAGATCGGACACCCCCCACCTGCAAGCCAAAGCTGCGACGGAGTGCAGGAGGTCGATACGCCATTGGGACATCGGAATGCCGATTCGCAGGAGGAAAGGCCTCACCTTCTGTATCTCCCAAACGAAAGGCCGTAACGCGGACTCGTAACCCGCAAGGGCCGTCGGCAAGTTCTCGGAATGTCGGTTCATCTCACCAGCCAGGACGTACGCTCCCACCAAAGCGCCGGATACTGCCATGCCGCTGAACGACGAAGCACAGTGCGCGGCATCACCGACGAGGACCACGCGTCCCTTGGACCAAGCGTCTGTGCGCACCTGCACGACTTCGTGCGAGTAGAAGCTCCCCGCCATGCGTATTCCTTCCAGCAACCGTTCGGTCTGCCAACCTGCGTCTCGAGATCTGTACACCCAGAACTGCTTCTGGTGCTCGATGGGCTTTCCGTGAACCTCCGACGCTTCCGCAGAATCGTCGCGGAGCACGAAATACACTTGCGTTTCTGTCGGGCTGTGGTTCGCATAATCATTCGACCGCCGGGAGCGTTGCAGGTATCTTGGAGGCCGCCGTGCGTCTGGGTTCGGGGGATGAATCAGTAGGCCATGTGTATCCGCATCCTCCGATTCCTGGTCCCGCCAGTCCCGGATGCTTCGAAAGAGCCCGGGTTGACCGACGCAAGACTTCTGCTCAAACAAGCGGTGACGGCCTTCGCATGGCGAGAACGGAGCAGCGTTTGCGAGGGATACCGCGTTAAACGCCCGAGCACCTGCGCTCAGATCGAAAATTCCAGGCCACGTACGACGCCGTCGGCACCGCTTCGCGCCAAGATCCACTTGGATGATATACTTCATTGAAAGCCTTTGACCTCAGAGCCACTTCGGATGTCCGTTGGAAGCTCGTATGCAGAGGTGCTAGATGGCGGGCTAACATTGCACGAAGATTGCCCGGCTTGCACGCGGTCAGCGATATGGCAGAGCGCTAAACTCTGCGGCGCGCAGTCCCACGTTAGCGTCGACGGAGACAATCAGTGCGATCGCAGATGTTCTCGGGTGGTCGAGGCTGGCCGTCGTCGATATCGCGATCGATGCGAAGGCTGCTGAGATCACCTGAGAGGCGGAGTCCTAATCCCGAAGAAATTAGGACGATTCTCGCGTTGTCCGAAGCCAAGATTGTCGCATTTGCCCCGACCAAGAAATGAGCGCTACCGCCGATGCTTGTATAGGTACCAAAGATATCTTCGGGCTTGTCCAGCCGATAGACTAGCATGACGACCCTGCCGTAGTTGGCTCCAAGTCCAATACCGATGGAGACTGCGGACCAGTTGACACGGGAAGGCAGCCCGTTAGCTAGACGCAATTGGCCAACTCCGTTACGGCCGCCGATGACGAATGAACCGCTGAGTTCGCTGCCAAGTATGTAGGCATTCGGCTCTCCGAACAAAGCAAGCGATCTTTCGACGGCACTGGCGGCTCGCCTCGAAGCCGTATCGAAAGTCTTGTCGATCTGCTCCAGAATGTCTCGTCCGGGCGCTGTTGGCATACCGCCAGGACGCGTGTCGCGGTCCGCGGCAAGGCCCTCCGTTGCGGAAAATAGAGCAACAACGAAGGCTAGAGCGATCTGCCAGCGCGAATGTGAGCCAAATCGGCGCTTTGCTACAGCGTTTATATCCGTTGGTCGATCGAGCTCTGCTGCAGAAAAAGACCCGTCGGGCATGCTGTCTGCCTGCAAGGACAAGGGGGCGGCTTTTAGGCCGTGAGGATCCGGCATCACGCTCTCATCCCGCACACCTCGTTCCCCAAAGATATTTCCTACACGCGACGCGAGCATGCTTACAAGTCCGACGATTAGTACCAAGCCCTAGATACGGTAGCTCGAAGCTGGTATCGGCTAGTTTTCGTCGAGCTCCGCACACGTCACATATGCGATCGGACGCGGAGACCGTCCCGGGGTCAACGATGACGTCTCTTTCTCGCGCCTTGGCCCTCCGACTTTCCGTCCTTGGAGTGGCTCTTTTCGGAACCGGTGTCGCAGCTGTACTGGCGTTTACGTTTATTACCGAGGAGCCCGGCTCGCTTCGCAACAAGGTTACCTCCGCGGCCATTCGACAAGCGATACGTGTATCTGTTTCCAAGAGCGTTGAGATAGAGAAAATCGCGGCTTTGGTAGACATCGAGAGAATGAGCCCGAAACTCTGGTATCTGGCGTCGGATGGAGACACCGTCGTCGAATACGCGTCGAGCCTCCGTCCGCACCTTCCGATCGATATCCGTCTCGATGGCCCGACCATTCAAGCGCAAATGAGCCTCGGTCGTGGCGTAGGCAGTGCCGTTTCCTTCGATGTCGTCGAAATCAACTCCAAACGCGTGGTTATCGCGACGAGCGGAGGCACTCCAGGCTGGGCAATGATCCTTGGACATTACCTCGGCGCTATCGCGGTTCCCGCGCTCATGACATCTCTGGTATTTGGGATCGTTATCGCCGCGGCTATCGCAATGTCCGTTTCGTTCATTGGCGCGACGCTCCGACGCGCTGCCAAAGCTGCAGCCTCGATCGACCCAAAATCTCCCCGCGGCTTACTACCGACACAGGAGACCCCCGCCGAACTCATGCCATTGACGAAAGCCCTGAACTCGGCCCTCGATCAGATCGCCGCCACGATGGATTTGCAACGGCGATTCATGAATAATGTCGCCCACGAGCTACGTACTCCGCTATCTGTCATCCGATCCAAGATCGAAGGTGTCGATGATGCGAAGACACGGGTCGCCCTGAGAGCAGACGTGCACCGCCTGACGACAATCGTTTCATCGATGCTACAGCTTGCGAGACTACACAACGACGTTCTCCCCTTCGAACCTGTCTATCTAAACCGCCTAGCGCGTGGCGCTCTGGCCGATATGGCTCCACTACTCGTGGCGCGAGGTATCAACGTCGCTTTCGAAGAGCAAGGTGATACGATCCGGCGCATTGACGCAAATGACGCGACCGTTCGCGCTGCCGTAGCGAACCTCGTCGACAACGCCGTAATGCATGCTCAGGCAAAATCGACAATTCTCGTTCGTGTCGTCGACAACGTGAACCTCGAAGTCGTCGATGATGGTATCGGCATCGCTTCGACGGACCGCGAGGAGGTCACGGAACCGTTCAGCCGACCGTCACCGCAGTCCGGCGGAGCCGGATTGGGGCTTACCATCGTCCGCGACATCATGACGGCACATGGAGGACGGATGTCGATCTCTGATACTCCAGGCGGAGGAACGACGGTTCGCCTTTTCTTTACGGATAACTCCGGTCAGCACGAGCCGAAACCATAGCGAAAGCTGGCGCGGAGCTTATATCGATGGCTTATCGAGACCTTCACTATCGGCGGCGGATTCCGGTGGCTCCATCTTTTGCAGCATATAGCCCAATCCACGTAGGGTTGCGATTTCGACGTCGGCTGCGGCGTTGCGGAGCTTCCGCCGCAATCGTGAAATCTGCGATTCTAGAGTGTTCGACTCGATCAAGTCGTCAAAACCGTAGATGGCGTCGATCAGGATGCCGCGAGTAACGACGCGGCCTGCCCGAAGAGCGAGAGCCTGCAGGATCAATAGCTCCCCACGCCGTAGCGCCAGTGGGGTATTCTCGACCGACGCCCCCCCATGCTGGTCGATCGAAAGCTTTCCTACTGCGGTCGGGGTCGCACGGTTTGGACTTTGGCGGCGGGCGATAGCGCGCACGCGCGCCAGCAACTCGTCGGGTTCAAAGGGCTTGACGAGGTAATCGTCGGCTCCACTGTTTAACCCTTCGATCACGTCGTTTTTCGCATCACGCGCGGTAAGAACAAGAAGGGCAGTTTCGGGCGCTCGTGCTCTTGCGGCCCGTATCACCGACAGGCCATCGCCGTCCGGCAGTCGTCGATCGACAATCGCTATGTCGAACGACGCGCTCGCAATCGCACGAAGCGCCTCTTCTGACGAACAAACCGAGTCGACCACAAATCCCGCGCGCCGCAGAAGAGACGAGAGGAACGAGCTGAGATCAGGCTCATCCTCGACAACGAGTACTCGCATGATATTTCAATTTCATCGTTATGGACGGGCGAAGCATCAGCTGTTGGGCGCGACGCCGTGGAGTTGACCGGGCTAGGATAAACGAAGCTGAATCTGAGAACACGGCAACAGGACATCATCATCGCCGACCAAGCCAATTCCTCTGCGCTGACCTCCATGTGCCGCAAGAGGATCGCTGCGAGATACGGGCATTTCTGTGGTCAAATGCCAAGCCGACAAGAAATCCAAAGTACTCAATAATGCGAAATCATGGAGCGTGCGCAATGTTCGGGCAACAGAACCGCTTCTGAGGATGAACCGCGATCGAACCATGCGGATGCACCCCACCAGACAGCAAAAGCCATGTCGGACGACGCCGCGGCGGTCCGCGATCGCACGCGAATTCGACGTGGCGCTTCCATGGATTTTGCCTTTTCATGTCGACTACGACCCGCCCGCCAGGCGCATGTCGGCGAGCGTGCCCGGAAGGCTGCGCGTGATGAGATCGACGATCTCAGTGCGCAGTTTGTCGCCTGCATCCGCGCCCCAGAGAGTTCCGTTGATGGTCCGGCTTGGTCCGGCAAGCCTGATCATGTCGGTGCTGCCGAGTGGGGAGGCCGCTCTCTTGTCGATTACGTCGAAGGACTTGCCGTCGATGACGCGGACTTCGTATAGCGCATGGACGATGCCGTAGGATGCGAGCAACGTGCGGTATTCGGCGAAGCCGAACCCTTCGACCTTGCGGCCGGTGCCGAGCGTCGATTTCGCGCGCGTGATCACGACGTAGGCATCGAGCCCCTGCGGCGAGACATCCCTCCGGACCAGAACCTTGAACGGGTCCCCGCTGATGAGATTGACGGGACCGATCGCCGACTCCCGGACAGCCGCGAATGCCGCGCGCGGATAATTGACCGTCTGCACCTGATAGCGCCCGTTGAGCACCGCTGTCGCCTGCCTGACGATCAGGTCATCGAGCCCCCATGACTGCACCGGCACGCTTTCGAGACGATTGCTCAACGGCGCAAGCCCGACGCGCGTCACGCTTATTTCCTCTCCCACCGCCGAGATGATGCCCACGGTCTTGATCGCCTGCAGCCGGGTCGTGCGCGTCTCGAAGGCCGCGGCGGCGGTCAGGGATAGGGATGTAATGGCGAGGCTGACACCTAGAATGATCTTGCGCATGCTCGCCTATCGGATCTTGAAGTCGAAGGAATAGGATGCGCCAAGGCCGATGGTGGTCTGGTTCGACGCGCCGCGGAGCTTTACGATCGGACTGTCGGCTGCATCTCCGAACAGCTTTTCGTATTCGACGTACGCGTGGACTTCCCACTGCGGATTGATCCGGTAGGAGACTTGGGTACCGACTCCGACGGAGTAGGGCCCTCCCTTGGCATCGAAGACCGGCAGGCCCGACGCCACCGACTGCACCGGGTCGACGTCGAAATAGGGCGCGACCGCTTTCGTGCTCTTCCACGTGAACCGCGGCCCCGCCGAGATGGTAATTCTGTCGATCAGCGGGACGATGAAATCGGAGGATAGGTCGGCCACCGTGCCCTTGTGACCTCCTAAGCCCTGGCGCAGTTCGCTGCGCAGGCGGAGCCAGTCGACCGGGTAATATTCGACGAAGCCGCCGACTTCGAATGCCGCTTTTACGTCGGCCAAACCGTTCAGCTCCGAATGATCGCTGCTCTTGCGCTCCTTTACGTACTTAAAAGCGGGACCGGCGCGGAGATCCCCGAAGTCGATCAGCGCGATGCTCGCGCTGTCCCGTGGGCCGCGAAACTCCTGCACCGTCCCCGCGCGGCGAATGGAAAAAATCGGCATCGGGCTGAGCATCCAGTTCTTCGAGCCCGGGTAGTCGGGCCGATACTCTCCGCCGACGCCGACCGTGGCCGTCCAGGTGCCCGACGGGGAGGGCAGGCCGGGCACTTCGAAGGGCGGCGCCGGAAGCGTAAAAGCGGTCTGGGCTTTCGCCCCTGGAGCAATCGCCACGATAGCACCGAACACAGCGAGCGAGGTGGCCAGCTGTCGTATGCCCGTCTCCCGGCGGAGCGTTGCTTCGTCTTTATTCTTCTTCATTCCGGGCCTCCGACCCTGATTTCTGTCGAGTCGGCTAGTGCGACTGTAGCTCCACCATGTGTTGGCAAAGTTGCCCCAAGATTGCCGACAGACCCGGTGCCGACGCCCTCCACTCATGGATGCCTTCGTTCGGTAGCTTCGACCAACATTGCCTGGGGTCTGGGACCGCGTCGTCAAGGCTAATTTTCTGTCCTTGGGGGACCCGTAGGCTAGCCTTGGATTTGCCCGCCGGGCTGACTTAAAGGGAATCCATGCGCGAGCCGAGACGAGAGATTTCGGTCAGGAGTGTCTCGACCCAGGGTCAACCGCTCCGGAATTGAAGGACTAGCAGTGTGCGCTCCCTTGCGATCGAGGAAGAACCGCGCATCGGCCGCTACATCAGACGATTGCTCGGGCAATTGAACGGCATCGTCGACGTCGTCGGCTCCATCGCGGACGCCAAGCAGGCGCAAGCAAGATGAACTTTAACTGAACTGTCGGAGGGGTGGCTGTGGCTTGTCGCTCTATTTGCCATTCTCATTCGGTTGCGGAGCAATTGCGTTTTACGTCCTCAACAGCCTACCTGCGTTTTCGACCGGATCTCAGGACTCTTTGCTGTACCGATCGTGGTCCACTGCTCTGGAGATTTTCGTCGTGTCGGCTCCTTTGCTGTGGATCATCGCGCTTCTTGCGCGAGAGCCGCTCTCCCTCGTGTTCCTGAAGGTGCATGCGGCGCTTTACAATGCGTTCCTCGTCGTGACGATCGCATCGAACTCTTCTGGCAATTCGTCGCCCGGGGAGGCCTTCGCAGGCTTCATTATTGGTTTTCTTTTCATCATTCTCGTTGGCGATGCTGCCATAGCCATAATGAATTGCCCGCATTGCGACGACAAAATCCAGAACGAACCGCAAAGACCCGAATTCGTCTATGTTGGGGTCACGCTAGCCCTGCTATGCGGCGGGTATGCGGGCGTTCTGGCGTGGTCTTCAATGTTGCCCCCGAGGATCATCAGCGGGGCGGAGACTGTTGCTCAAGATCGCCCCTATTGTATCGATGTCGACGGGCGGCCTGCGCGCGCTGCCCGCGACCTGACCGGTCTCAGCATGCGAGCACCGAACGTTGATGGGTGGACGTTTAATTTTCACGCGCTTCTGGTTTCAGTGGCAGGGAGCGATCGGGATTACTTGAATTGGTCGTGCAGAAGGGGCCGCTTTGAATTGGTGAGCCCATCTGCACGGGTGAATTTGCATCTGGACGAGAATACGAGATGAGTGCCCGCGCTCCACCTCGCTCGTGATTGGAGGTGAACCAACCATTTTGTGCGCGACCGTCGCGGAGCCAAGCTAAGGTTCTTATCCGGCAATGGCAAATGACGTCGGTCCCGGGTTGATCGAGAGGGCCGCTATCGAAGCCTACCCGGACCACCTCGCAGTATCACGAAGACAGCCGTCTATAAGGCGTATCGCAAGATCGCAGGCCGTCGCAGATTCGCCGATTGGAGCGTGCAGCGGGTCGCAGCATCATAGCGCCACGGCGAACGAGTAGTGCCCATCTTCATCGGCCGTGGCGCGCCACTTCGGTATAAATTGCGAACGCCATCGCCGCGGTTTCTACGCCTGCAGCGTCGGCGCGCAATCTCGCAAGCCTGCCTTGTCCTCGCTCCGGCAACCACCGCATTCGTGGCGCTGTGAGTTCTCGTGGCCATTCCGGCATCTGAAACACTCGGAAAATCAACGTACTGATAGTCGCGAGAAGCGACGTCATGGCCGGATTCTTGCACCGGCGTGCTCGTCACCGATCTCACTGAGATTCGTCACTAGCCGGCGAAGGACGCTCATGAGCGCAGCCCGCTCGCGCGCGTCGATGCCTGCGAGCGCGACATCGACCACCTCGGACATCACCCGCCGCGCCGCGCCGAGCCGCGACCTCCCTTTCGCCGTGAGCGAGATTCGGCGCGCGCGACTGTCAATCGGATCCGGCTTACGCGCGATGACACCGTCACGTTCCATTCGCGCAAGGAGCGCGGCCATTGTAGGCTGCTCGATCCGCGCCCGCTGAAGAAGATCCTTCTGCAGCATCGGACCGCTTTCCTCGAGCGCCATCACCACGGGCAGGTAAGCCATACCGAACCCGAGCGGGCGAAGCTCCCGCTCGAAGCTCCGCATGATCAATCGCGATGCGTGGTTGATCCAGAACGTAGGCGTCGACTCCGGATTCCAATCGGACTTGATTTTCATAGTATGCTATATATGTACTTCTGAGCGAGAAGGCAACACCATGCAGCGGAGCAATCATGACGCCGACGACACCCAATGACTTTGATCGTGCCTATCGGGGGCTCTTCACCGTCTGGGGGGACTTCCGCATCCCCAACGAGATCGCCGCACTTCTGCGCGATCAAACGCCTGAGACCGCGCTCGAACTCGGTTGCGGCGTGGGGAGGTTCTCACGCTATGCGGCCGAGCAGGCGTGCGCACGACCGGCGTCGACTTTTCACCGGTCGCTATCGGGAAAGCGCGCTCTCGCGCCGCCGGCCTGCCGCTTCAGTTCCTGGTGGGTGATGTCACTCAACTCGATGGGCTCAAGGATCCGTTCGACGTTTCGTTCGACGTGGGCTGCTTCCATTGCCTGGATGCTATAGGTCAGCAACGGTATGCATCGGAAATTCACCGGCTCCTGAAGCCCGGACGCACGCATCTGATCTGGGCTCTTGATGACGCACCCAGCGACATCTCGCTGACGCCGGCTGTCGTCAAGACGATCTTCGCCCCCGGCTTCGAATTGCGAGAGGCGCGCGCGAGCCGGCGACGCATCGCCCGCTCTCATTGGTACCGGCTAGTGCGCGCGTAACACTCGCCACGGACGAGCATGAGCCGATCACGGGAGCCGATGTCGGCTTGCCGTCGGCACAGCGTCCCGACCAATGGGCCGGTCAGCCTGGCGCGCGCTTCGCGTGTCTGGGGTCGGCAAGCATGGCGTTCGTCTTTCAACGCTCGACCGGGTGCAGCCGAACGGGGCACTACTGACGTCCGATGCACGCTGGCAAGTGTCTCATCGACCTCGGTCCTATTTGGAGTTACCATGAGCAGCGAGAAAGTCATCATCGTCGGAGCAGGTGTGGCTGGCCTCAGCCTCGCCATCATGCTCGCAGAACAGAACATCGAAAGTCAGGTTCTGGAATCAAGACAGCGTTTCGATGGCCCGACGAGCGGCGTGCGGATATCAGCCGAAGGCGTCAAGATTCTGAGGCTCATGAAGATGGATGCGATCGGTGAGGACACGCAGAGAGTCGACCTGCGGTTTGGTGGTCTATCCGCCAGCTTTTCCGCCCCTAAGCGCGACACCTCCGCAATCATGGTCACAAGGTTGGCGCTTCATGAACAACTGATGAAGCGAGCACACTCCCTGGGAATTTGCGTGGTGACCGGCTTCAACGTTGCGGCCATGACCGAGTCCGCCGATAGCGCCGAAGTGACCTCGGACTCGAATGAGAAGGTGACTGGCACCCTGCTCGTGGGGGCCGATGGGGTAGGCTCAAAGCTCCGACAATTATTGAATTCAGTACAGAGTTCGACGAAAACCTATGCCGGGTACCTGGGCGTGGGGTTCATCACCAGGGATGAAACCAAAATCGAAATGACGCTGCACAACTATCCTGGTCACCAGATTGGAATCGCCTCTTGCGGGAAGGTGAACGAGGCCGCGACGAACAAGAGCATCTTCATGTGGACTCACATCCGCATGCCCGAAGCAGATGCGAAATTGGCGACGCAGGCGAGCGTCGAAGCAGAACTGGCGAGACGAGCAGAGCGATGGAGTCCTGAGCTGAGAAGAAAATATGAGCTGTACGCCAGGGACGCGGAAGCCATACTGGCCTACGGACCCATCTACAACGGGAAGCCCCCTGATCGGTGGTATAGCAGCAGAATGATTTTGATCGGGGACGCAGCACATCCCTACGGACCTGGTGGACAAGGCATCAGCATGGCGCTGAAGGATGCCAGGGCGCTATGCGCAGTCATTGCGCGCGGCTTTGCGGAAGATGACAAAAGGGAATTCCAGCGAAGTCGCGCTCAGGAGTCCCGTGCCCTTGGAGAAGCTGCGGAGAAGAGAAACTCCAAAGGCCCATCATCCACCAAGTGGGGCATACTCGCCGAGGGCGTCGCCATGAAGGCCGTGGAAATCTTCACTCGGGGAACATTAGAGTTCTGAACCTTGCAAGGCACATTCAGTCCAACCGCCACCGTGTCCTCTTTCGGATTGCACGAATCCTTCGTCACGAAGACCACCCATGATTCTGCGAACCACGACAGGATTGGTGTCCATCGCCTTCGCCAATTCTTCGGACGTCATGGGACGTCTCTGCTGACCGCCATGTTGTTCGGCCACATGCAGTAGGTTGTGCAGCACATCCGATAGCCGGCTGTCGCGTCTCAGGTAACTTCATGAGTATCATGAATTGATAAAATCAAGGCTTCGCGCGGACCTCGCTTGGTTCGCTGTTCCGGTTGCATGAAGGGCAATCGGGATCGCACGTGCCGTCAATCCGGCAAGCGACACGTGCTTTTGCGCTCAAGGCTTCAGCACCGCGACGGCTATAGTCGCCAACGCCAGCGTGCCGATGACGACCGGGAGATGGACCAGCCAGGATGGAGATGGATGTCCATCAACGGTTGTCATTCGCCGCATCTGGCCAGTGATGACACCATGTACGCCGGCAAGCGTGAAAGCCAAGACGAGCTTGGCATGGATCCACCTCTGCCCCATCCACCCGGCGTGGACGGCCATCGCTAAACCAAAGATCAGTGCGGCAAACATTGCGCAAGAGACGGCAATTGACAGCCGCGCACGCATGACGGCGACAATACTTTTATCCGATGGACGGGGCAGGATCAGCGCGACCGCGAGCATTCCACCGATCCAGACGACGACCGCGAGGATGTGCATTACTTTTAAAAACTCATGCAGGCTCATCGGTTGACCGCTTCTTGTTGAATGATTTTTACGGCGACAACCCGGTCATTGAGAAACGCGCCGAAAGGGAACAGGGCAGCGAGTCCAGCCCTAACCGCTTCCTTGCGAGTCCACCCACCGCCGGACACGGCATCGATCAGCGTGACAATGTAGACGATGAACGCCAGTCCATGCACCGGTCCCATGATCTTGGTGGCGGCAGCAAAGCCCGCGAAATGCCGTAACGGTACTGCGACCAACAGTAGGGCAATCAGCGTGCATCCTTCGATCCATCCGGCAAAACGCAAGCGTCGCAGAGGCGACGACATCAGTGCAGTAATGTTCGCCACCTTGCTTCTTATGACATGTGGCTGCATCAGCGCCGTCCCTTTCGTGCCGCTATGCGGGCCATGAGTGCTTTGAACGCTGTCTCGGCACGCCGCTTGGCTGTGCGATCCCGCGCCAGCCGGCTGGACGCATGGTGGGCGAGATAGATGCCTGTCATTTCCCAGGCTATCTGAGCGGCATCGGTATCGTCGCAGATCTCCTCCGCCGCCATCGCTTCGACGATGAGCGATTCAAGCACTCCCCGCCATTGAGCCTCCAGTGCCACCACCTGATCACGAACCTGCCCGCCGAGATCATCGAGTTCGAAAATAGCGGCTGAAATCGGACAGCCACCGGAGAGGCCGGCCTTGGACGACCAACCAAGCCAATGCTCAAATAGTGCTTCGAGACGTGCGAGGCCGGGCTTGCGGGACATCGCAGGGGCAAGCACGTGCGCCTCGGCCACTCGTGTCATCTCATCGAGCAATTGCAATTGCAGCTCTTCCTTGGACGCGAAGTGCGCAAAGAGGCCACTCTTGGAAATTCCGGCTGCTGTGGCGAGCGTGCCGATCGTGATACCTGCCAGACCTTCGACGCTCAGTTTGTCGAGGCCTGTCGTCAGAAGTCGCTGACGCGTGCTGTCACCCTTGGCCTTCATGGGGATTAAGTACGACCGGTCGTGCTTATTGTCAACCCGCGCGCCGGATGCTTTGAGCACCACCCCGCAAGCGGCTGGGCGGGACGCCAAGTCGCGCTCAAAACAGCGCTATCATGGTGAGCATGCGATGCGAAACCAGTAGCGTTCGCGATCGTCGACAGATCCATGTCGTGCGTGCGCATGAGTTGGCGCGCTCGTGCGACACCGCGGTCGATGATGTAGTCGTGTGGCGTGTGACCGACAGCGGCCTTGAAGGCGCGCGTGAAAGACCCAGCCGAAAGGCCAAGCTTGTTGGCCAACTCGAGTATTGTCAGTTTGGCTTCGAGAGGCTGGTCGATAAACTCATCGATCAGCTTCAAGCGCCGTGGTGTCATCCAAGCGGCTTCCCGTTGCTGATGGACCTCGCCGCGCAGGATCACGGCAACGCGCTCACATAGCACGCCAACGAGCCGCTCACACGTGAGTGCCTCTACGGGGTGGTCGGCGATCAACCGCCGGCGGAGCCGATGCGCAGCATTGATGGCCTGACGATACACGATGTTGCTGAAGCGTCGGGACTGGATGGGCTCGACTGCATATCGCCTGTCCAGCGACACCTTCAGATACTCGCCGCCCTGCTGTGACCGCGAATAGACATCGCAACCTATCGGTAGAAACGACAGGTGGTTCGGAGTTGCTTGGAATTCCGTCCTGCGGCTGCTGGCGAACGCGTGCGTGCCGCTCTGAGTCTCGAAGGCGAGAAACCGATGATCGCAGCAATTCGATCCGGCACACACCCGAAATCTCAATTGCTTGGGATCCGGGTGTACCGTGTGGGCTCGTTGCTGTTGGCGACGCTGACATGACGCGACCATATCAGGCGCAGGCGCGTCGCGCGACAATCGACAGTGATCGACAGCAGTTTGCGTCAGTTTTCTGAAAGAAAAGCGTCGTCCTGCTTTGCGGATCAATCTCTTCATAGCCGGACAGTTGTAACAGGACGGCGGCGAGCCGTTCAGCCTTCAAGGAGCCGTCTCGTCAGAATGATAATTTGAGCTCCGTAATCAAGTTCGTACTCTTAAGGTATGATAGCTCCGCTATCCTGCCTCGGGAAACGAAACGCGGTATAAGTCTTCGATCTGCCCGACTTCATCCGAAGTCAGCAGAGCGAATTCGTTATCTCGCGCTCTCTTTGAAAGCTTTCCCTGATTCTGCCTGAGGAACCCGAACAGGTTGTTGAGCGTTCGTTCCGGCATATCGATCATGTTCTCGATGCCAGCACGGAATGTGTCGAAGTTACGGAGGAAGTTGGTTTCGTTCGGAAGATCCTGCTCTATCGTCTGGCGTACGCATTCATACAAGAACTCAGCATGCGGCGTGGCATCGAAGAAACGGTAGAAGTCAGCCGTATCGTTAAGGACCGTTACATTGCCCTTTTGCGTAGCTTCCCATTGGACGCAGGGAAGCAGCCTGCTGGAATAGCTCTCCAGCACAGCCTTGTACTCCATAATTCTATCGAGAATCGCCGACGATACGGGGAAATGCAGTCCCGCAGGATTAAAGCCTCGGCGCGCGAGAACGTGATGCATCAGGTAGCGATGGATGCGTCCGTTGCCGTCTTCGAAGGGATGGATGTAGACGAACCCAAATGCCAGTACCGCTGCGGCGATGATGGGATCGAGATCGTTCTCGACGTCATGGTCGAACGCGATCAATCCCGTCATAAGCGAGGCAATATCTTCATGCCGCGCATCGATATGATCGGGAATGGGGCGTTGCGTATCCCGGTCGTGCTCACCTACAAAGCCGCCTTCCTGACGAAAGCCCATCTTCACGAAACGCCCGTCACCGATGACGATGTTCTGCAATCGCAGGAATTCCTGTTCGTCGAGCGGCGCGCGGCCCGCCTCGCCGATAGCGCGACCCCACCGCTGAATACGATCCTGCGGCGGCCTTTCTCCCTCGATCACATAGCTGGACTTCGAATCCTTCAGCAAAAGGAACGCAGCCGTCCGAGCGAGCAGGTCCTTCGGAACTGCATTGACGACCGCGCGCGCGCGCTCCTTCCAGTCCTGCGCAATAAACTCATTCAGCGCAGGAGACCTAAACACGAGCGGACAGAATTCCGGCGTTCCGGGAAGGTTGTCGCGAACACGATGCCGAGCCGAATTCTCTCCTGGCCCTGCGAACTGAAGATCGGTATCAACCGCATCCACGTATGAGACCTTGTCGGCGGGCGGCAGCTTCAGCTCACGGCCAAGCAGCCATTCGTACAGGAACCAAATGCGGCGGGTGTAGAGGCCGGTCGGCTTCTGCCTTACAAGCTCTGCAATCTCCCCTTCCATCACGGCGAGGAAAAGCCGCTTCAGGACGGCAAGGTCCAATCCCTCGTTCTTGAGAGCAAAAGTCAGGTGTCCCTCAAGGGAGGCCTCCGGGGCGTGGCGCGGCGTATAGATGCGCCAGCCGTTCTGCTCGAGAATCCGGTGCTTAGTTCCTATCGCCGAAAGGGTCCGCGGGACAGGAACGGGCAGCTTGTAAGCGTCGATCAGGGCAGCGTAACCCGCCGGAGCAGCCGTCTCCGGCAGTCTCCGGTCATGAAAAACGCTCACCGGCCCTGAAAATTGCACGCTCAATCAAATTCTCCCGAAAAACGCTCTCTCGCCCGAATTTCGTTCACAAAGTCTCCTACAGCTCGAATTTCTATCATAATTCATGAAAAATAATTTCTCCATACGTATTCTGTGAAAAATATTCCCTTGGCCAGAATCTGGCCAATACAGCCACCCCAAGGCAGCGTACCAGTCCCGGCCAAAGGAGGGGCATTTCGAGATGACGGTCGAAACGGATCTTCGAAATGGGTTGGGCCGAGTAACGGCGGCGACAATTCGGGGTCGGTCGATTCTCGTAAGGTACGAATTCCTCGCTACATACGATCCCGCGCAGACGTGAACGATCCCCGCGACCATCTGCCATCGTCGCAACTCTATGATGCTCGACGGGGAAGAGCGATCACGTTAGAAGCGCTTCCAACGTATCTCCCCCAAGCTTCCATCAACTGCCGCCGTTTTTTCAACGCGCTACTGCGTCGATAGGCTTGCTCCGTTTCGTCGCCGACCTTGTGGGCTAGTGCCATTTCAGCGATGTCTCGTTCGAAACGAGTTTCATCCCCTACCCAATCGCGAAAACTCGACCTACACCCGTGCGTCGTCATCGCCGGATAAACAGCCTTGAGCGCGTGTAGCACCGCGTTCATACCAAGCGGCTTCGAGTGGTCCGAAGACCACTGCCCGGCGAACACGTAGGCGTCAGAAGCAGCATCCTTCGGAATGACCGCTTTCAAGATCGCGATTGCGCGATCGCAAAGTGGTACTTCGAAATCGTTGCCTTCCGGATCGACCTCCGCCTTCATCCGCTCCGCTGGGACTGTCCAAAGACGTTCCGCAAAATCGACCTCGCGCACGCGCATAAAGCGGGCTTCGCCGGTCCGCACCGCCGTTAAGATGATAAATTCAGCTGCGAGGTTCACTGTCGTTTCGGCCATATTGTGTTTGGCATTCAACGCCCGGACGATACCAGGCACGTCCTTGTAGGGTGCGGCTTTGTGATGGCGCTTCGACCGTTTCGCCTTCGGCAAGAGTGGCTTCAATGTCTTCCACGTCGCAGGGTTCTTTCCAGACCGAAACCCCTTGGCTTCCGCGGCGTCAAGCACGCGCTCAATTCGACTTCGCGTCTCGCGAGCCGTTCGGTTGATCGTCATCCAGATTGGCGACAAGATTTCCAATATATCATTTGAGTTGATGTCGGCGAGCTCCTTAGCGCGGATAGGTTTGCAGTGCACCTTTAGATCTCGCGTCCAGTCGACGAACGTGTTTCTACCTTTGAAGCCCGCTTTGATCGACGCTAAGAAGATGTCCGCGAATTCTCCAAACGTAGTGCCTGCTACCACGTCGGCGCGTCGATCTGCGGTCGGGCTTCTACCTTCAGCTAGCGCCTTACGCGCGTCCGCCGCCCTAAGGCGGGCATCGGTGAGTGACAAGCCGTCCTTACTCTTACCTTTGGCTGAACCAAGACCAATCTCTCTGCGCTTGCCCGTACCACGCACACGGTACATGAAAACCCATTGACGCCGCCCGTGCGCACCGGTCTCGATCGCGAGGTAAAGTCCCCCACCATCGCTGTGCCGTCCGGATTGAGTGATTGTTTCCGCTTCTCGAGCGGAGAGTTTATGCAGCTGTCTTTTGCCCATGTCCGCCCCACCATCCGCCCCACCATTGGTCCCGGATTGCGACGAACGACCGCGAATTTCGGTGAACCACTGCGGAATTAGATTGAGCAATTATAGCAGAATAAACAGGCGGTTAGAAGCCGGCAGCGACCCGAGACGGACAAAAGCAAAAACACCATGCGACCGTGGTGATGCCGGTCGCGCCCTGCTTTTTTAGGCCAGCTCCTTCAACGCCCGCTCCAGAAGGTCTAGCCGGTCCTGGCCCCAAAATATCTCGCCCGAAGGCAATACGTAGCTCGGCGCGCCGAAGACGCCCGCCGCCAGTGCCTCCTGCGTGTACTGCTCGTGAACCTTGTCTATTTCGGCATCCGACGGACTGGCCGCACGCAGCTCCGCAGCGTCGAGACCGGCCCGCCGCGCAGCCGCCGCGACCGCCTCGGGATCGGTAAGGGTTTCCTCGCGCTCCCATACCACCCGCCCCAGTTCCAGCGACAGCCGGTGCGCGTCCTTGCCTTGCAGCTTGGCCGCGATCACCAGCCGGGTCGCTGCCGCGTCGTCGCAGGGAAAATGCTTCGGCTCGAGATGGATCGGAATGCCCAAAGCGTCGCGCCAGCGCTTCAACTCCATCATCCGGTACGCGCGCCGCTGCGGCGACCGTTTTGGCAGCGGCAGCCCCCCGGTCTGCTCGAAGATCGGACCGAACTTGCACGGCTTGACGTTGACGGTCGCGCCGTTTCGCCTGGCAATTTCCGCGAACCGTGCGCTGCCGAGATAGGTCCACGGCGAGGTGAGCGACAAATAGTAGTCGATGGTAACCGGCATGATGTCGAGATCTCCGAGCAGGCGGCGTCAGGCCAGCCTTTCGATCAAGCTAGCCTTGTGCGGGTATGCCGGCAACCTGCTTCGGTCACGAACGATGACGGCCGCCTTCAGTGCAGGGCGTTCGTGATCTTGTGATCGAGATGCCCCGTCTTGTAGTCACGGCGGAGCTGGCTCAGCGCCGTCTCGTTCAAGTTCGGGAAAACATCGCTGAGCTTGTCGGTCGGCGGATAACCGGCGGCAAAACCCTGGCCGTAAATCTTGCGCAACGTGCCGATGGGCGTGGCGCCGTGCTTGTGGCCGATTTCACCGTCCTGCTTGCGGTTGTCGGGACCTGCCTTGCTCATGCCGCTCTCCCTTGTGGCTTTCTTGAACCATCCTCCCGCCGGGACGGAATGGCAATCCTGCACTGCACCAGAATTAAAGCGCCCTCGCCCGCATCTCCTCGCTCGGCTTGACATCCTCCGAGCGGCTGTAGATCGCCACCGCCACGATCAGCACCAGCGTCAGCGTGCCGAACAGCGCGCGGTAGGCATCTTCGGTGCGGGCGCCGCTCGCCAGCGGTTCGAACGCGCCGATGATGATGCCGGACAGCGTCTGCATGCAGGCGACGCCGAGCATCACGGCCGTGTTCATCGTGGAGATGCCGCGACCGATCAGCCGGTCCGGAAAGATGCCGCGGCCGTGGGTCATCACCATGGTGCTCGAGGCCGAGAAGAAACCCATGGCGATGATGACGGCGACCGGCAGCCAGACGGGCGGATGCGAGAACAGCGCCAGTATCGCGAGCAGGCCGACGATCACCAGCGTGCCGCCGATCGCGATCCCCTTGCGGGTGTCGAGACGGCGGTCGAGCGGGCCGAAGGCGAGCATGCCGGCCTGGTAGGCGATCACGGCGCAGAGCAGCACGTTGCCGGCCGCGATCGGGCTGAAGCCGTGCACCTCGCGCAGGAACGCGCCGCCCCACAGGCCCTGCACGGTGAAGGTGCAGGCGTAGTTGCAGAAATTCATCGCGATGATTGGCTTCAGGCGCGGGTTGCGCAGCACCTCGAGCATGCCTTTCAGCATCTCGCCCGACGGCTCGACCTTGCGGGACAGAAAGGGATGGCCGGGCGGCGCATCGCGCACCACCAGCCAGATCGCGATCGTCGCCAGCGCGATGAAGACGACGACGGCGCCGAACGCCGGCCGCCAGCCGACGTCCTGCGCGGCCCAGGCGAGCGGCGTGGTGGCGGCGAGGTTGCCGAGCAGGCCGATCGACAGCACGACGGCGGTGAGCGTGGAAAAACGATCCGGCGGAAACCAGCGCGAGATCAGCACCATGCTGCCGATCAGCATCACGCCGCAGCCGGCGCCCATCAGCACCCGCCCGGTCAAGAGCACCGGCCAGCTCGGCGCCAGAGTGAACATCGCGCCGCCGATGGCGGCGAGCATCAGCATGCCGACGACGGTGTAGCGCGGCCCGAAGCGATCGAAGAAGAAGCCGCAGGGGATCTGCATCGCGGCAAAGCCGAAGAAGAACGCGCCGGTGAGCGCGCCCAGCGCTTCCGGTCCGATTCCGAGATCGCGCATCAGATCGAGGCCGATGGTGACGTTGGAGGCGCGGAAAAAATGGCTGGCGACGTAGGCGGTAGCCATGGTCGCAACGATGATCAGGCCCCGGCGGTAGGGGAAAGGCCGCTCGGCGGACTGCATGAGATGAAGGCGTTTCCGGTATCTTTTATTGTTTCTGCCGCAAGCCTATGCGGGCGGGGAGCGCAGTTCAACAACCTTGCAATCAACCTAAACGCGAATATGATCCGGAAATCTGGAATTGCAGGTTTTGCCGATGTTGCGCCGGATTGGTTTGGCTGCTCTGCTCATTGCCGTCTCGCTATCTGTGCATGCAGAGACTGATCAGATCAAAGAGTGGCAAAAGCAATTCTTTTCTCATCTTCAGAGCCACAGACGCTTTCCGCGGCAGGCGATGGGTGAGACAGGCACGGCCAAAGTCGGGTTCGTGCTCGACCGGCAGGGTGATCTCGTTTCGCACTGGTTGGAGGAGAGCACAGGCAATCGCACGCTCGATGAAGAGAGCCTGGCCATCCTCGAACGCGCCAAGCCATTTCCTATGCCTCCGTCAGATCGTCTAACGGAAGATCGCATAACTTTCACGGTTCCGATTATCTTCCGCTCCCGGCCGGCCTTATCGGGACAGGAGTCTGGCGCATGGGACGAGGAACAGGCGAGGCTGCGGGCAAAGGTGAACAGCATCTGCCGGGGCTGTTGAGGCTTACGCCTTCTGCAATGCCAGCGTCACGCCGCCGAGCACCAGCACCATCGCTACGATTTCGCGCAGGCCGAGCGGCTCACCCAAAATCAGCGCCGCCGAGATCACGCCAATCAGCGGGACCAGCAGCATGCCGGTCGAGGCCGACGACGGCGGCAGGCGGCGCAGCGTCTCGAACCAGGTGAGATAGCAGATGCCCATCGGCACCACCGTCATGTAGACCAAGCAGGCGAAGCCCTGCGCGGTGAGCGCGCCATAGTCGGGCTGCTCGAACGCGGCGCCGAGGATCAGCATCACGAGGCAACCGAGCCCGACCTGCCAGGCGACCACCACCAGCGGCGGCATCGGAAGCGGTACGCGGTTCAGGATGTTGCCAATCGCAAACAGGATGGCGGCGGCGAACAACAGGATGATCCCGGCGATCCGGCCGATGTCGAACGAAAATCCGCCACCGCCCAGGAGCACGGTGACACCGCCCATGCCAAGCACGAGCGCTGCGATATCCACGGGCTTTGGCCGGATGCCGGCCAGCGGCCAGGCCAGCAGCGTCGCCCAGATCGGCATGGTGTAGACGATCAGCGCGCCTTCGCTGACGGGGACGAATTTCATCGCCACCGTGCCAAATCCCATCCAGGCAAAGACGTTGGTGAAGGACGCGAACAAGAGGCGCGGGATGGCCTCGCGCGGGACGTCAAGGGCCTGCCCTCGCGCCTTGGCGATCGAAAACAGGATCAGCGCGCTCGCCACACCGGCAAGTCCGCGGGAAAACAGCGGCGGCCATTGCTGAAGCAGGATCTTCATCAACGGCCAGTTCAGCGCCCATCCGAACGCGGTGACGCCAAGACAGAGAGAGCCGATCCACTTGTCGCGCCGTGCCGCATCCATGGCGGCTTCTTAGCAAGCCAGAATCAGCCGCTCCATCCCGGCGCGCGCATGGCTCTCACGTGAAAAAAATCCGGCGCGCCTTGGGCGCGCCGGAAGTCCGACCAGCCACGAATTCGAAGCTGGTGGCCCGAGCCAGGGGGAGGTGCCTGGCCGCGAAGTCGAAGCCCGTACGTCGCCGTTCGAAGGCCGGCGATGAATCCAGCTGGATGCTACCCCCCGACAGGAAATCGAAACGTGACCTGGTTCACAGCGCTTGCACACGGGAACGTGTCTGCGCCCGGATCGCGGCAGCGATGCCGCGGCTCACCCTTTGCGAAAGCCCTTCACGGTTGCCCATGCGGGCGCCAGCGCATAGCCGACAACGGGAATTGTCGCGGCACCGACCACGAGACCGACGACACCCGAAATCGCGGCCTCGACGATCCATGCAAGGAGCCCGGCAGCCGGAGGAAAGACATGGGCCGCCGCCTCTTCCGCCGCGTGAACGGCGTGCGGGATCGCCGGCGGGCCGTAGATCTCGAGGCCATGCAGGACGATGCCGCCACCGACCCAGATCATGGCTGCGGTGCCGACAACACTCAGCACATTCAGCAGCACCGGCATGCTGCGGACGATGCCACGGCCGACCGCGCGGCCGGCATGCGTGGTGCCCCGTGCCAGCGCCAGGCCGACATCGTCGGCTTTCACGATCAGCGCCACCACGCCGTACACGGCAGCCGTGATCCCGACGGCCACGACCGCAAGCACCAGCGCCTGCTTCCACAGGCTGCCCGCGGGAAGCGCGGCGAGCGTGATCGCCATGATTTCGGCGGAGAGAATAAAGTCCGTCTTGACCGCGCTGGCGACCTTCTCATCTTCGACCGATTTTGCGCTCAACGCCACCGTGCCGATTTGCGACTCATGCTGCTTCGCGCTGTGCGGCATCACGGCCTCGAGCACCTTTTCCACCCCTTCGTAGCAAAGATAGGCACCGCCCAGCATCAGGAGCGGCGTGATCGTCCAGGGCAGGAAATAGCTCAGCAGCAGCGCCGCCGGCAGCAGGATCAGCAGCTTGTTGCGCAGCGATCCCGCCGCGATCTTGCCCACGATGGGAAGCTCGCGCTTCGGCTCGAACCCGATCACGTAGCCGGGCGTGACCGCGGTATCGTCGATGACCACGCCGGCGGCCTTGACGCCCGCCCTGGCGGCCTGGCTCGCCACATCATCGAGCGACGCCGCAGCCACCTTGGCGATCGCAGCGATATCATCGAGAAGGCCGATCAGCCCGACACTCATCGGCTATTGCTCCACACCATCAGACGTTCGTTTCAGGAAGACCGTAGCAGTCAACTCAACAAAAATCCGGCGCGCGGTGCGCGCCGGATCATTTTCTGCTCCCAGGCTACGACCGGGGGCTCTACCTAGCCCGCGGCCGCCCGCGGCGCACGGTTGCGCGAATTGCGCTGGAAGAACAGCGCCTGGCTGGCGACTGCCGAGACCATCGCCGGCTGGAACGGCTTTGAGATCAGGAACGCCGGCTCGGGGCGTTCGCCGGTCAGGAAGCGCTCGGGATAGGCGGTGATGAACACCACCGGCACCTCGAAGAGGCGCAGCAACTCATTGACCGCATCCAGTCCCGACGACCCGTCGGCAAGCTGGATGTCGGCGAGGATCAGGCCGGGCTTCTTGTTCTTGGCGAGCGCCACCGCATCGGAATGGGTGCGGGCGACGCCGATCACGTTATGGCCGAGGTTCTTTACGAGGCTCTCGAGGTCCATCGCGATAAACGTCTCGTCCTCGATGATCAGAACGTCGGTGGCGATTTCCGCCGCCATCTCGCGGCCGGCGGTGTCCGTCAGTGCGCGCATCTCGGGGATGTCGACGTTGAGGATGAAGGCCACCTCCTCTTCGGAGAAGCCTTCCAGCGAGAGCAGCAGGAACGCCTGCCGCGGCAGCGGCGTGATGTTGGACAGCCTGCGCTCCGGCGGCAACGCCAGCGTCGTGACCTCGGGATTGTCGTTGAGCGATACCGAATTCCAGATCTGGGTGAAAAGCTTGAACAGGCCGGCACGGGGGCCGTGCTTCTCATCGAGCAGCGAGCCATCCTGCAGCAGGGCTTCCAGCATGGCCCCGACATAGGCATCGCCCGAGGCCTGGTTTCCGGTCAACGCACGGGCATAGCGCCGCAACAGCGGCAAATGTTCAGCAACGAGCTGTGATCGGGACATCCCCATTCCATCCTTTGTCTTGGGCTGCATTCTCGCCCGTACGTGCTACTTAGGGTCTCAGCCGCGCGGACGTAACCATAAAGCACCGCGCCGCAGGTCAATTTTAGATCTGGCGGGGGGACCGTGGTTCCCCTGTCACCTCCCGACTACTCCCGGGGGATCAAAAAGTTCCAAAAAAAGTTCCCGGATTTCGGAACCTTCCGCAGCTATTCGCATTAGCCTTCGACGTATAACGCGGTGGCCTAGGCCCAATTTCGAGGTAACCTCTTGAAATCACAGAGAATTAACTCTCGGGGAAGCGTGGATGAGACCATGAAGGAAGTAAAGAAGCAGGGCGGGCTCAACGCCGAGATTCAATCCAGGATCGGGCATCAGCTTCGCGCCATGTACGATGACGTGGTCCGGCAGGGCGTGCCGGACCGCTTTGCGGAACTGATCCGGAAGCTCGATGGGCCAGACGCGGCGGCGGCCCAGATCGACGATCCGGCAAAAACCAGCGGGAGAGATTAATGCCTCTCACAGACTCTCTTCGCGATGATATTCTGGCGTCGGTACCCAGCCTGCGCGCGTTTGCGATTTCGCTCTCGGGCAATGGCGACCGGGCGGACGACCTCGTGCAGGAAACGCTGCTGCGTGCCATCGCCAATATCGACTCGTTCCAGCCGGGATCGAACCTGCCGGCATGGCTGTTCACCATTTTGCGCAACCTGTTCCGGTCCGACTACCGGAAGCGGCGACGCGAGGTGGAGGATGCCGAGGGCAATTATGCGAAAACCCTCAAGACCCAGCCGGCGCAGAACGCGCATCTGGAGTTCGAGGAGTTTCGCCACGCCCTCGAGAAACTGCCGCAGGACCAGCGCGAAGCGTTGATCCTGGTCGGTGCTTCCGGCTTCTCCTATGAGGACGCCGCCGCTATCTGCGGCTGCGCGGTCGGCACCATCAAGAGCCGCGTCAACCGCGCGCGCTCGAAATTGTCCGCGCTGCTGTATGTCGACGGCGCCGAGGATTTCGGGCCCGACGAGACCGTGCGTGCGGTGATCGGCGGCAACGGCGGATGACGACGTGGTCGAAATGACACGGAAAAGGCGGCCTCGACGGGCCGCCTTTTTTGTTGGTCGTTTTGTGGATGAGGTGCCTCTGCTACCCAATCCAGAAGCAGGCCGCGTCAGTTCAGCCCGCCGAACATGTAGATCAGCACGAGAATCGGCAGGGGAATACCGAGCATCCACAGCAGCAGATAACGTCCCATGATTGAGCTCCGTCGGTCATTGATATCGATGCGGAGCAATGCAGAACGGCGTGACGGAGTTCCCTAACGCGCCGGGCGCACAGGCGCGGTAATCTGCTCGGTGCGGTCGCGCTCGGTCATGTCGACGACGGTGACCATTGGCGCGGTGAGTTCGTAGATGTAGCTCACCTCGGTGAAATAGCGCTTGGCGGTGCCGCCGAGCGCTTCGGGCGCGACGCGGTCGAGCAGGATCAGGCCGAAATCGCTGTCTTCGCGCCGGGTGGCCGCGCTGGTGTTGAACTCCTCCCAGCGGAAATGGAAGGTCTGGTCGGGCTCTTCGCCCGTGACTTCCCAATTGGCCGTGATGTGCGGGTGCTTGCCGACCAGCGACAGCCCCTCATCGGAATGCGAGGCGAGCTCGAAGAACAACAGCGAGAGCGATTGAGCGGCGCGCGCGCTGACGGCGATGTCGGGACCGTTGACCGCAATGCGATCGGCATGCGGGATCGCGCGCGACTCGAACAGGCCGCGGAGCTTGACGCCTTGCCACTGGCTTTCCGAAAGCAGCGTCACCACGTTCGACATGGCATGGATGCGGCCGATCAAAAGGTCGCGCGCCACGTCCAGGTCGGAGCCGTGGCGCAAGGTGCGCGTCACGATCGACTGGATCACGGCGAGGATGTTCTTGACCCGGTGGTTGAGTTCGTCGATGACGGCGGTCAGCCGCCGCTCGAAGCCGATCCGGACCTGAATCTCGCGGCTGAGCCGCAGATTGTTGTAGGCGACGTAGCCGAACAGGCCGCAGACGATGCCGGTGAGCGCAAAGCCAATGGCCGCCACGATGATCGCCGTCTGCTGGGCGCGCTGCACTGCATTTTTCTTGGCATAGTAACCGAGCGACCAGTCGCGACCGCCGAACGTAACCGTCCGCACCACCGACGGCGGCGGATCGCCGACCTTGACCGCTCGCAACGAAATCGCGCCCTGGTCGCTGGCGACGTATTCGTCGCTGGCGTCATCGGGGTCCTTCAGCACCACCGAAAACAGCGCGCGGTCGTCGTTGGTCAGCATCAGCGGCGACAGTTCGTAGGAAAACGTGATGAATCCGGCGGGCTCGGAGGTACCTTCCTTCAGAACGGGCGACGCGAGCACGAGGCCGATCGGCCCATCCTTCCGCAACAACGGAATCGGGTTCGATGCCACCGGCTTGCCGCTGGCCGCCGCCTGCACCAGCATCGGCCCGATCACCGAATGACGGTCGTAGGCGCGGCCCGGATAGCTCAGCCTATCCGCACTGCGCGGTTCGAGGTCCATCAGAACGTCGAGCGGCTGATCGATCGCCTTGATGTCGAGCGGCTTGTCGTCGAAATCACGGATCACCGGGTTGGTGAAGCCTGCGCTCTTCAGCTCCGCCTGCGCCGCCGCCAGATCGACCGGCTGGAGCCGCGCGATCCAGAACGCCGTCACGAAATCGGTCTTGAAGGCATAAATCGCTGAGCGCAGCGGCTGCAGCATGTTGGCTTTCACTACCGACGGCGCGCGAAACAATCCGGACGCAACGCGCGCGAGCAATTCGCGCTCGGTCAGGCGGTCCTGCACCAGGCTGGCATGAACGTCGATGGCGCGCGACAGCGCGATTCCGTCGATCGCCATTTCCTGTTCGTGGACGCGATAGGCCGCAAAACCGGAGAGCAGAACTCCGATCAGCGCGATGAAGCCGATGATGAAGCCCAGCCGAACCACTCGCTTACTCGGAAATGACGTGTTGGCGAAGACGTATCGAAAGCATCTTTGAGCCTGCCGGGGCAGAGACACAGGGCAATAGCGCGAAGGCCAACCGCGGCGAATATGACGGAGCGTTCATCAGCACGCAACTGAGAGGTTGGCAGCGAGGTAAACGACAGGCCGCCGTTAACGCTGAATTGGCGGGGCCAGAGATTGATAATCCGATGCCGCCGATTTGGTTCCCGGCGCTGAAGGAGTTTTTGTGCGCTGTGCGGCGGTCCGGTCGTTAATGTTAACATACTGTCGCGCGCCGCAGGCCGACGGGCCTCGCGTGCCCTGTCCGAATCGTCGCGCGGTCCCTACCCGGCCTTCGCCGCCGGGCGCAGGCCACCCTTGGCCTCGATGAAGCCGATGATGCGATCGAGCCCCTCGCTCTTCTTCAGGTTGGTCATCACGAACGGCCGCGCGCCGCGCATTCTCCTGGCGTCGGTTTCCATCTTCTCAAGCGACGCCCCGACATGCGGGGCTAGATCGATCTTGTTGATCACCAGAAGGTCAGAACGCGTGATACCCGGTCCGCCCTTGGACGGGATCTTGTCGCCGGCTGCGACGTCGATCACGTAGATGGTGAGATCGGCAAGTTCGGGGGAAAACGTCGCGGCGAGATTGTCGCCGCCGGATTCGATCAGCACCAGGTCGAGATCAGGGAATTTCGCCCGCATGTCGGCGACCGCGGCGAGATTCATCGAGGCGTCCTCGCGGATTGCCGTGTGCGGGCAGCCGCCGGTCTCGACGCCGGCGATGCGGTCCGGCGTCAAGGAGCCAGAGCGCACCAGAAACTCCGCATCCCATTTGGTGTAGATGTCGTTGGTGATTGCGGCGATGTCGTAGCGCTCGCGCATCGACTTGCAGAGCAGGTCCATCAGCGCGGTCTTGCCGGAGCCGACGGGGCCGCCGACGCCGATGCGAAGTGGACCGTGGGAGTTAGACATGTGTGCAGCCCTCTCTCATGTCGTCCCTGCGAACGCAGGGATCCATAACCACCGTCCATGGTTGTTGCAAACGGCGTCGCCCGTCCTGCCTGATCGATGGATCACGCGGTACGGGTCCCTGCGTTCGCAGGGACGACGCGAGAGTGCGCCCCATCATGACCGGAACAACCTCGTATATTGCGTCTCGTGCCGGAGGCTGGCGAGATCGGCGCGGAAGGTGACGCTGCCGAGGTCGTCGAGCGACGCTGCGAGCGCGCGCTTCGCCGTGGTGGCGACATCGGTCTCCAACGCAGCGAGAATGCGTTGGCTGTCGGTCTGCCCGAGCGGCACCAGCCGCGCGCCGGCGGAAATCCAGTTCGACACCACCGCATGCAGGAAGGCATGCAGCGCCGGCGCAACCGGCAGCCCGTGGGCTGCGCTGACGAGACCGACCGCTATGGGATAGACGATCGGGCCATCGCAGGCGGCGACCAGTTCATCGAGCCCGTCACAGGTCCAGGCCGAGCGCGCGATCTCGATGAAGGCGCGGCCCTGCGTCGTGGTCTCGAGCTGGCGTTCGCGCGAGGGCACGAAAGCGGCGGCGAGTTCGGCAATCTCGCGCAGCGCCACGTCGTCCCCGATCGATCCGACGCGGTGCGCCTGCGCCAGAAACACCGCGTCGCAAAAGCCCGAGCCCTCGCCGAGCATCGCGGCCAGCCAGCCGCGCAGCGACGCGGCATCCGAAATGTCGCCCGCCTCCACCGCCCATTCGATGCCGCTGGAATAGGAGAATGCCCCGACCGGAAACGACGGCGACAGCCAGGTCATCAGGCGATAGAGCGCCGCCGCCTCATCCGCATTCATGCCGCCGCCCACATCGGGCGGCGCGGGCTCACTTGTGGTCATGAGCATGGGAATGATCGTGGTGGTGGTGATCGTGGTCGCAATGTTCGTCGTGATGATGGTGGTGGTCGTCGCCGTGGTGATGATCATCATGATGATGGTGACCATGGTCATGCGCGGCGTGATCATGGGCCGGCTGCGCATACGCGCCGCCCTCGGGATCGAACGGCGCCTCGATCTCGATGATACGTGCGCCCAGTCCCTTGACCATCGCCTCGATGACGTGATCCCTGCGGATCCGCAGGCCTTTTGGCATGATCTGCGTCGGCAGATGGCGGTTGCCGAGATGCCAGGCGACGCGGACCAGATGCAATGGATCCGCGCCGCGGATTTCAAGCAGCGGCTCGGCGGCGGCCACCACCTCGATCAGCCGGCCATCCTCCAGCACGAGCGCATCGCCGCCGCGCAGCGCGACGGCGTTCTCCAGGTCGAGCAAAAACTCCAGTCCGCGCGTTCCCGTCATCGCCATCCGCCGCCGGTGCCGGTCGTCGAAATCGAGCACGACGGTATCGGCCGCGGATTGCGTCCAGCGATGCTGGCCCAAGACTGTTGTCGCGCGGATCATGGGGATCAAAACTTCTCCACCTTGCCGTCGCTGATGATCTCGATCACCGTCGGCGCGGTCTTCATTTGCGAGGAATATTCCCGCCACACCTTCATGTGCGGCGCCTTGCCATGCGCATTGAGGTCGTCGCGGGTCTCCCAGCGCTCCACCACTACATACAGATTGGGGTCGTTGACGCTGACATGGCCTTCATAGGAGAGGCAGCCTTTTTCCTTCAGCGTTTCGGCGATGCAGGCCTTGTGGCCCTTGATGAAGTCGTCCTTGTTTTCCGGCTTCATCGGCGTGGTGGCGATCACGTAGATCATGAATCGTTCTCCCTTTGGCTTTTCTTGATTAGCGGACGTCGACCTTTTCGGGCGTGATGATTTCGATCTTCGGCGGCGCCGACATGCATTTCACGGCGACGCGGCCGAAGGTCTTCATGTGCTCGGCGCCGCGGTGGGGCCCCAGTGCCTCGGCATTTTCCCACTGTTCGACGAATACCATCTTGGCGGGATCGGTAACGCTTTCATGCAAGTCATAGGCGATATTGCCCGGCTCTTTCCGGGTCTCGGCGATGCAGGCGGTTGCGGCGGCGATGAAATCGGCGCGCGTTTCAGGCTTGATGGTCAGCGTGGCAACGACGTAAATCACTCAAAATCCTCCCGGATACTTGTTTTGGCTGGTTCCGGGCGGGACCTTAGTACAGAAGCACAATCGGACGCAAAACCGGAATCCACCTTTGCCGATCGCGCTTTAGAACATGAAATACCTCTGCGCCATGGGCAGCACCTCGGCCGGGGCGCATGTCAGAAGCTCGCCGTCTGCACGCACCTCATAGGTCTCCGAATCAACCTCGATCTTCGGCGTCGCCCCGTTATGGATCATGCTCTTCTTGGAGATACCGCCACGGGTGTTTTTCACGGGATAGAGCTTCTTCTCGATGCCGAGCTTGCGCGCAAGACCACCGGTAATCGCCGCCTTCGAGGTGAACACCACCGACGACGCGGTCAGCGATTTGCCGTAGGCCGCGAACATCGGCTGGTAGTGTACGGGCTGCGGCGTCGGAATGGAGGCGTTGGGATCGCCCATCGGCGCCGCCACGATCGAGCCACCCTTGATGATGCAGTCCGGCTTGACGCCGAAGAACGCCGGCGACCACAGCACGAGGTCGGCCAGCTTGCCCTTCTCCACCGAGCCGATCAGTTTCGAGACGCCATGCGCGATCGACGGGTTGATGGTGTATTTGGCGATGTAGCGTTTGACCCGGAAATTGTCGTTGTCGTTGCCCTTGTCTTCCGGCAGCGCGCCGCGCTGCTTCTTCATCTTGTCGGCGGTCTGCCAGGTGCGGATGATGACTTCGCCGAGCCGGCCCATCGCCTGCGAGTCCGACGACATCATCGAGAGCGCGCCGAGATCGTGCAGAATGTCTTCGGCCGCGATGGTTTCCTTGCGAATCCGGCTTTCGGCGAAGGCGAGATCTTCCGCAATTGACGGATCGAGATGGTGGCACACCATCAGCATGTCCAGATGCTCATCGATGGTGTTGCGCGTGAACGGCCGCGTCGGGTTGGTCGAAGACGGCAGCACGTTCTTCAGACCGGCGATCTTGATGATATCAGGCGCATGGCCGCCGCCGGCGCCTTCGGTGTGAAACGCGTGGATGGTGCGGCCCTTGAACGCCTTCACCGTGTCCTCGACGAAGCCTGACTCGTTCAGCGTATCCGAATGCAGCATGACCTGGATGTCGTAATCGTCGGCGACGCTGAGACAGTTATCGATCGCGGCCGGTGTGGTACCCCAGTCCTCGTGCAGTTTCAGCGCGCAGGCGCCGGCCTTGATCATCTCGACCAGCGCGGCCGGGCGCGCGGCGTTGCCCTTGCCGGATATGCCGAGATTGACCGGGAACGCGTCGAACGACTGGATCATCCGCCCCATGTGCCAGGGCCCGGGCGTGCAGGTGGTCGCAAACGTGCCGTGCGACGGCCCGGTGCCGCCGCCCAGCATCGAGGTGACGCCACTCATCAGTGCGTGCTCGATCTGCTGCGGGCAGATGAAATGGATGTGGCTGTCGAAGCCGCCGGCGGTGAGGATTTTTCCTTCGCCCGCGATCACGTCGGTGCCGGGGCCGATGATGATGGTCACGCCGGGCTGGATATCCGGATTGCCCGCCTTGCCGATGGCGGCGATCATTCCCTCCTTGATCGCGACGTCGGCCTTGACGATGCCCCAGTGATCGACGATCAGCGCATTGGTGATGACGGTATCGGCCGCGCCCTGCCGGTTGGTGACCTGCGACTGCCCCATGCCATCGCGGATCACCTTGCCGCCGCCGAACTTCACCTCCTCGCCATAGATGGTGAAATCCTTCTCCACCTCGATGATGAGATCGGTATCGGCCAGCCGCACCTTGTCGCCGGTGGTCGGACCGAACATGTCGGCATAGACGGAACGTTTGATTTTTACGCTCATAGTTTCCCCTGCACCTCGCCGCGAAAGCCGTAGATGACGCGCTTGCCGGCGAGCGCCACCAACTGCACGTCGCGGGTCTGCCCCGGCTCGAAACGCACCGCGGTGCCCGCCGCGATGTCGAGCCGCATGCCGCGCGCTTTCTTCCGATCGAACTTCAGCGCCGGGTTGGTCTCGAAGAAATGATAGTGCGAGCCGACCTGGATCGGGCGGTCGCCGGTGTTGGCGACGGTGAGCGTCACAGTCTTGCGGCCGGCATTGAGTTCGATCTCGCCGTCCTTGATGAAGAGTTCGCCGGGGATCATCTGGTGCTCCTATCGGATCGGCTCATGTACGGTGACGAGTTTTGTGCCGTCCGGAAATGTCGCCTCGACCTGGATGTCGTGGATCATCTCCGCAATGCCGTCCATGCACTGGGCGCGGGTGATGACCTGCGCGCCGGACTGCATCAGTTCGGCCACCGTGCGGCCGTCGCGCGCGCCCTCGACGATGAAATCGGAAATGATGGCGATCGCCTCGGGATGGTTGAGCTTGACGCCGCGCTCCAGCCTGCGGCGCGCCACCATGGCCGCCATCGAGATCAAGAGCTTGTCCTTTTCGCGGGGAGACAGATTCATGCGAGCACTCTGGTGGTTTGACCTAGTTGAGCCACAGCCGGGGTAATGCCACGCTGCTGGCGCGGCCGAGCACGGCCATCATATCGGCGCGGAGCCGCGCTGCATCTTGGGCACAGAAGCGCGCCATTGCAAATCCATTCCACGCGGAGATGCCCACCTCGCCGCCGAACGATTCCGATGCCTCGCGGATCCGCTCCACCAGCGCCTCGTCGCCGGGGACGATCAGCGCGGTGCCGATGGCGACGCCACCGTTGGCAACGGCCGGCCGCGCCAGCTTTTCGCCGATGTCGCCATCGAGCCGGACGGTTTCCGCGAATACGAGACGGCCCCCGCGGCGCAGGCGCCAGCGATCGACGAACTCGCCGTGCAACATCGTTTCGCCCATCGCCGCGCGGCCGAACACCACGATTTCGCAGAGCAGAAGCGAAGCCTCTTCGGCCAGGTCGATATCGATCCGCCGCGATATTCGCGCGCGGTCGAACAGAATGGTCTCCTGCGGCAGCCATGCCAGATGCGCGCCGGCTGCTGCCCTGAGCGCGATGTCGAGTTGCGCGGCAGGTCCGGGCGCGCGATAGACTTTTTCCGCCGCCGCGGTCGTCAGCGTCAGCCGCGCCCCCTCGCCTGCCGCGATGTCGATATCGAAACGGTCGCCGCCGGCGATGCCGCCGGCCGTGTTGACGAACACGCCCGACAGTCCCTCCGCTTCGGGCGAGGGAAAGCGCACGCGCAATGAGCCGGATTCATGCAGATCGCCACGGCGGGTGACGCCATCCTGCAAATGCACGCCGAACCGCACCGCGCCCTGGGCGCGGTTGGCTGCGAATGTCGCTGAACTCGCGCGTGCGCTATCGGTCCGCATCCATCCCCCAAATGTACGCCCGATACGACCTTACAACGCCATCTGGCGGCTGATTTCGGCGGGATCGAGGTGAGCGCGGTCGCAGGCATATTTCACCGCGCCGCGATCCATGACCGCGAAATTGTCGCCGAGCTCGCAGGCAAAGTCGAGATATTGTTCGACCAGCACGATCGCCATGTTGCCGAGGCTGCGCAGATAGGTGATGGCGCGGCCGATGTCCTTGATGATCGAGGGCTGGATGCCTTCGGTCGGCTCGTCCAGCAGCAACAGTTTTGGCCGCATCACCAGCGCGCGGCCGATCGCCAATTGCTGCTGCTGGCCGCCGGAGAGGTCGCCGCCGCGGCGTCCCAGCATCGAGTTCAGCACCGGAAACAGCGAGAATACGTCGTCGGGAATGTAACGGTCCTCACGCCTGAGCGGCCCGAAGCCGGTTTTCAAATTTTCCTCGACCGTCAGGAGCGGAAAGATCTCGCGGCCCTGCGGCACGAAACCGATGCCGGCCCGCGCCCGCTCGTAGGGTTTGAGACCGGTGATGTCGTGGCCCTCAAGCGCGATCGAACCGCCCGCTATCGGATATTGCCCGACCATCGCGCGCAAGAGCGAGGTCTTGCCGACGCCGTTGCGGCCGAGCACGCAGGTCACCTTGCCCGGCTCCGCCGACAGCGAGACGCCGCGCAAGGCCTGCGCCGCACCGTAGTACAGGCTGATATTGTCGACCTTCAGCATGGTTCAGCGCCCCAAATACACTTCGATCACCCGCTCGTTCGACGAGACCTGATCGATGGTCCCCTCCGCCAGCACCGTGCCTTCATGCAGACAGGTCACCTTGACGCCGAGTTCGCGCACAAAGGTCATGTCATGCTCGACGACCATGACCGTCTTTTCCTTGTTGATTTCCTTCAAGAGCTCTGCGGTCTGATGCGTCTCGACGTCGGTCATTCCGGCGACGGGCTCGTCGACCAGCAGCAGCTTCGGGTCCTGCGCCAGCAGCATGCCGATTTCGAGCCACTGCTTCTGGCCGTGCGACAGGCTGCCGGCCAACCGGTTGCGGGCATCGGTCAGGCGGATGGTTTCCAGCACGCGCTCGATCCGTTCGGCTTCGTCGCGGCTGCCGCGCCAGAACAGCGTGCCCTTGACGCTGTGATCGACATTGAGCGCCAGCAGCAGATTGTCCTCGATGGTCTGGCTCTCGAACACGGTCGGCTTCTGGAATTTCCGGCCGATGCCGAGTTCGGCGATGCGGGTCTCATCCAGCCGCGTCAGGTCGGTCATGCCGTCGAACAGCACCGTGCCTTCGTCGGGCTTGGTCTTGCCGGTGATGATGTCCATCATCGTGGTCTTGCCGGCGCCGTTCGGGCCGATGATGGCGCGCATCTCGCCGGGCTCGAGCGTCAGCGACAGGTTGTTGATGGCGTGAAAGCCGTCGAACGAGACGTGCACGCCGTCGAGGTAGAGCAGCGCGGAAGTGGTCCTTCCCTCCATGACACTCATGCGCTCACTCCGCCGGTCTCGGTTCGCCGACGCCATCTTCGCGCTCGGCGCTTTCGGCAATGGCCGATAGTTGTTTTGCCTTCCGTCCCTCCCACCATGCGTTGAAGGTGCCGATGATCCCCTTTGGCAGCAGCAGCGTCACCAGGATGAACAGCGCGCCCAGCATGAACAACCAGTACGGCGCCAGCGGACCCGAAGTGAAAACAGTCTTGGCGTAATTGACGACGACGGCACCGAGCGCTGCGCCGACCAGTGTGCCGCGGCCGCCGACCGCAACCCAGATCACCGCCTCGATCGAATTGCCGGGTGCGAATTCGCCGGGATTGATGATGCCGACCTGCGGCACATAGAGCGCGCCGGCGACGCCAGCCATGCAGGCCGACAGCGTGAACACGAACAGCTTGTAGGACTCGACGCGGTAGCCGAGAAAACGCGTGCGCGATTCGGCGTCGCGAACAGCGATCAGCACCTTGCCGAGTTTCGAGGTCACCACCGCCCGGCAGATCAGGAAAGTCACGATCAACGCGAGGCAGCTCAGCAGAAACAGCACGGCGCGGGTGCCGTCGGCCTGCACGTTGAAGCCCAGAATGTCCTTGAAGTCGGTCAGGCCGTTATTGCCGCCGAAACCGAAATCGTTGCGGAAGAAGGCCAGCAGCAGCGCATACGTCATCGCCTGGGTGATGATCGAGAGGTAGACGCCGGTGACGCGCGAGCGGAACGCCAGCCATCCGAAGCAGAACGCCAGCAGGCCCGGCACCAGCAGCACCATCAGCGCCGCAAACCAGAACATGTCGAAGCCGTACCAGTACCAGGGCAGGCTCGGATAGTTCAGGAACACCATGAAGTCCGGCAGGATCGGATTGCCATACACGCCACGGCTGCCGATCTGGCGCATCAGGTACATGCCCATGGCGTAGCCGCCGAGCGCGAAGAACGCGCCATGGCCGAGGGAGAGAATGCCGCAATAGCCCCAGATCAGGTCGATCGAGAGCGCCAATATAGCGTAGCAGGCGTATTTGCCGAACAGCGCGACCAGATAGGTCGGCACCTGGAACATCGAGCCTGCCGGCAATAGCAGGTTGGACAGCGGGATCAGCACGCCGAGGCCGGCAACCACCAAGATGAAGATGGAAGCGCTACGGTCGAGCGATCGCGTCAGGACGTGCGGCGTCATGCTTCCACCGCCCGGCCCTTGAGCGCGAACAGGCCGCGCGGCCGCTTCTGGATGAACAGGATGATCAGCACCAGAATGGCGATCTTGCCGAGCACGGCGCCGGCCACCGGCTCCAAAAACTTGTTGGCGATGCCGAGCGTGAAGGCGCCGACCAGCGTGCCCCAGAGATTGCCGACGCCGCCGAACACGACGACCATGAAGCTGTCGATGATGTAGCTCTGCCCGAGGTTGGGGCTGACATTGTCGATCTGCGACAGCGCCACGCCGGCGATCCCGGCAATGCCCGAGCCGAGGCCGAAGGTCAGCGCGTCGACGCGCGAGGTGGCGATCCCCATCGAGGCCGCCATGCGGCGGTTTTGCGTGACCGCGCGCATCTCGAGCCCGAGCGCGGTGTAGCGCAGCATGGCGAGCAGGATGACGAACACGGCAAGCGTGAAGCAGAGGATCCAGAGCCGGTTGTAGGTGATGGTGATCTGGCCGAGTTCGAACGCGCCGCTCATCCAGGAGGGATTGCCTACCTCGCGGTTGGTCGGGCCGAACATCGTGCGCACCGCCTGCTGCAGCACCAGCGAGAGGCCCCAGGTCGCCAGCAGCGTTTCCAGCGGGCGGCCGTAGAGAAAGCGGATGATGCCGCGCTCGATCAGAATGCCAATCGCGCCGGCCACCAGAAAAGCCAGCGGCACCGCGATCAGCAGCGAGTAATCGAACAGGCCGGGATAGCGGGTGCGGATGACCTCCTGCACCACGAAGGTGACGTAGGCGCCGATCATCACCATTTCGCCATGCGCCATGTTGATGACGCCCATGACGCCGAAGGTGATGGCGAGCCCGATCGCGGCCAGCAGCAACACCGAGCCCAGCGACAGGCCGTACCAGGCATTCTGCACCATCGACCACATGGCGAGATTGCTCTGGATCGAGGCGATCGCGCTGGTGGCCGCGCGCGCCACGTTGGGCGGCACATCGCTGCCCAATCCGGTCAGCAACGCCATCGCTTCCTGGTCGCCCTTCGCCTTGACGACGGCGACAGCCTCGAGTTTTTCCTGCTCGGTCGCGTCGGCCTTGTAGAGCAGAATGGCGGCGCGGGCTTCGGTGAAGGCGGCCTTGGCCGCCTTGTTGGTTTCCTTGGCCAGCGCCCCGTCGATGACAGGCAGCGCATTCTCGTCGTGGCTCTTGAACACCGACTGCGCGGCCGCGATGCGCTTGGCGGGATCGGGCGACAGCAGCGTCAGGCCGCCCAGCGCGGCTTCCACCGTGCGACGCAGGCGGTTGTTGAGGCGGACGGCGGCGGCATTGTCGGGCAGCTTGTCGACGGCGGCGCCGGTGGCGGCATCGATGAACTTGCCGTCGCTCCCGGTGACGAACACTTTCTTGGATTCCGGATCGGCCGACAGCCGGCCTTCCTGCAACGCGCTGATGATTGGAAACGCCAGCGGATTGCCCGAGGTGGCGACCGCGCCGATCGCCTCGTCGGTATCGGAAAAATCGTCATTGGCGAATTTGGCGACGGCATCTTCGAACGGACCGGCCAGCGCCGGCACGGCGAAGACTGCGGTCAGGAGGATGGCAAGTAGCGCCGCACGAATACGGTGGAGGAAATTGGCAGGCACAATACGACCCCGGCAGGAGTTGTGGGGAGAAGGCGGCGGCAGCGCCGCCTTCTCCGTTCTTGTTTGGTCGTTCTCTTGGAGGTTTTTTATAGCGTCAGGGATAGATCCGATTGGATCAGATCGGCATCAGGAGCCCTGGCCGCCGCACTTGTTGGTCTTGGTGTTGTAGTTGCCGCACTTCTTGCCGACCCAGTCGCCGATCAGGTCCTTGGAGCCGTCGAGCTCCTTCGACCATGCATCGCCGGCAACAAGACCGGGGGTCTTCCACACCACGTCGAACTGGCCGTTGGCTTTGATTTCGCCAATGAATACCGGCTTGGTGATGTGATGGTTGGGCAGCATCTTGGAGGTGCCGCCGGTCAGGTTCTTGGCTTCGATGCCGGGCAGCGCGTCGATCACCTTGTCCGGATCGACCGACTTCACCTTCTCGACCGCCTTGACCCACATGTCGAAGCCGATGACGTGCGCTTCCATCGGATCGTTGGTCACGCGCTTCGGATTCTTGGTGTAGGCCTGCCAGGCCTTGATGAACTTCTCGTTCTCGGGAGACTTGATCGACTGGAAGTAGTTCCAGGCGGCGAGATGGCCGAGCAGCGGCTTGGTGTCGATGCCGGCGAGTTCTTCCTCACCGACCGAGAACGCGACCACCGGAATGTCGGTCGCCTTGATGCCCTGGTTGCCGAGCTCCTTGTAGAAGGGAACGTTGGCGTCGCCGTTGATGGTGGAGACGACGGCGGTCTTCTTGCCGGCCGAGCCGAACTTCTTGATGTCGGCCACGATCGTCTGCCAGTCGCTATGACCGAACGGCGTGTAGTTGATCATGATGTCTTCCTGCTTGACGCCCTTCGACTTCAAGTAGGCTTCCAGAATCTTGTTGGTGGTGCGCGGATAGACGTAGTCGGTGCCGGCCAGCACCCAGCGCTTCACCTTCTCGTCCTTCATCAGATAGTCGACCGCGGGGATCGCCTGCTGGTTCGGGGCGGCGCCAGTGTAGAACACGTTGCGCTCGGACTCTTCACCCTCGTACTGCACGGGGTAGAACAGGATCGAATTCAGCTCCTTGAACACCGGGAGCACGGACTTGCGCGACACCGAGGTCCAGCAGCCGAACACGACCGAAACCTTGTCCTTGGTGATCAGCTCGCGGGCCTTTTCGGCGAACAGCGGCCAGTTCGAGGCGGGGTCGACAACGACGGCCTCGAGCTTCTTGCCGAGCACGCCGCCCTTCTTGTTCTGCTCGTCGATCAGAAAGAGGATGGTGTCCTTCAGCGTTGTTTCGCTGATAGCCATGGTGCCGGAGAGCGAATGCAGGACGCCGACCTTGATGGTCTCTTGCGCCTGGGCGTTTGAAAATGAAGCAAGGCCCAGAACCAGGCCGGCCGTGGCGGCCAGCCAGCGACGGCGGCTCATCGTCGCTATATCGTGAGTCAATTGAGTAAGCATGAGGTGTCATCTCCCTGACGCAGGCGTTAGACGCTGCGAACGGCCCCAACGGCCGCCTGCGTTAAGGGAATCGCAAGAACCATGCCATTGGGAAAAAACGGGATAAACCCATCTAATTGTTTTGGAATTTGTGGCGTGCGGAAATTGCCTCTAGCCAAACCGCTTAATTTTTAGACCCTCAAAATGTATGCTTTGGCAGCAAACTATCTAATTTTTGTGCAGATGCCGCAATTTGGCTAAATTTCTTGCACGGTTTTTGATCGTTTGGGGTTGCCAGCAGGCGGTCACGCGCTGTCTCGCAGAGCAATTCCTTCACTCTGCGGATGAAATGCGTGGGATTCGCCTTGAAAGCGCCGCGCAGGTCAGCCATATGACAGGGGTGACCTAGAGAATCATCAGGTCCTTGCGAGCCGCGTGTTCTGATCCCGTTTTGCGGTTTCTGGCTTGCCCCTTTCAGCTAGCAAAACCGACGCCCCAAACACGCGGGTGTCTCTGACACCCCCCTCGCGCGCTCCTGGCCGAACCCGGTTGGGCGCCTGCCTTTTTTGATGGAAAGAACCCTCTTTTGACCTCCTTTCAGGATTTCGGCCTGGCCGAACCCATTTCCCGTGCTCTCAAGGAAGAAAACTACCATACCCCCACGCCGATCCAGGCCCAGACCATCCCGCTCGCCATCACCGGCCGCGACATCGTCGGCATCGCCCAGACCGGCACCGGCAAAACCGCGTCGTTCGCGCTGCCAATCCTGCATCGTATTCTGGAAAACCGGATCCGGCCGCAGCCCAAGACCTGCCGCGTGCTGGTGCTGTCGCCGACCCGCGAATTGTCAGGCCAGATCCTCGACAGCTTCAACGCCTATGGCCGCCATATCCGCCTAAGTTCGACCCTGGCGATCGGCGGCGTACCGATGGGCCGCCAGGTCCGCTCGCTGATGCAGGGTGTCGAGGTCCTGGTCGCGACCCCCGGCCGCCTGCTCGATCTCGTCCAGAGCAACGGCCTGAAGCTCAACCAGGTCGAATTCCTGGTGCTCGACGAAGCCGACCGCATGCTCGACATGGGCTTCATCAACGACATCCGCAAAATCGTCGCCAAGCTGCCGATCAAGCGCCAGACCCTGTTCTTCTCAGCCACCATGCCGAAGGACATCGCCGAACTCGCCGAAGCCATGCTGCGCGACCCCGCCCGCGTGGCGGTGACGCCGGTGGCCTCGACCGTCGATCGCATCACGCAGCGCATTATCCAGGTGGACTTCTCGGCCAAATCGGGCGTGCTGGCGCAGCTTCTGAAGCAGGAACCGGTCGACCGCGCGCTGATCTTTACCCGCACAAAGCACGGCGCCGACAAGGTGGTGAAGACGCTGGAGAAGGCAGGCATCCCCGCCAACGCCATTCACGGCAACAAGTCGCAGAACCACCGCGAGCGCGTGCTCGCCGCGTTCCGCACCGGCGAGATCCGCACCCTGGTCGCCACCGACATTGCCGCCCGCGGCATCGACGTCGACGGCATCAGCCATGTGGTGAATTTCGATCTGCCGAACATTCCGGAATCCTATGTCCACCGCATCGGCCGCACCGCGCGCGCCGGCGCCGAAGGCGTGGCGATCTCGCTGGTCGCGGGCGCTGAAGAGATGGGCTATCTGCGCGACATTGAGCGGTTGATCCGCATCACCCTGCCGCGGGAAGACCGCCGCACGCCGGGCAGCCGCGACGCCGCGCCGGCTGCTTCGCAGCGCCCCGCGCAAAAGAATCGTGGCGGACGCTCCGCCCCGCGCGCCCACGCCGCCCGCACACAGGACTCCCGGGGTCACGAATCCCGGGGACATGAAGCGGCGCCGGGCTCAAAAGGCCCTCGCCGTCCCCGCCGAGGTGGTGGTAATAGTGCCGCGCCGCAGCCGAACCGGCACGACCAGCCGCGTCCGGCGCAACAGGCCGGCAAGAGCCAAGGCGGGAAAAGTGAGGGCATTCAGGGCGTCGCCTTCTTGCATCGCGAGAGCCGTCCGAATACTCAACCCAACCGTACCCACCGACCGCAGCGCTAGCCTCGATCGACCTGGAGACCACCATGGCTAAAGAAGAGCTGATCCAGTTCGAAGGACTGGTGACCGAAATCCTCCCTGATGCGCGCTACCGCGTGCAGCTCGATGCCGGACACGAAATCGTCGCCTACACGGCCGGCAAGATGAAGAAGAACCGGATCAAGACGCTGGCAGGCGATCGGGTCACGATCGAAATGTCGCCCTACGATCTGGAGAAGGGCCGCCTGATCTTCCGTCACAAGGACGAGCGCCCGAACCCCGGTGCCCCGCGTGGGGGACCGCCGCGCGGCGGTCAGTTCCGCCGACGGTAACGTACCGCTAACCTTATCGGAAACGCGCCCGGCAGCCCTGTCGCGCGCGGAGGCGGGCGGCTGCCCGGCCGAATCAAAAAATCGTGCACGTCAGGATTGTTTTGAACGTTGCAATCGAATAATATTGTCCATCGATTTTCGGCCGGACGACATTAGCTATCCACCGGTACAGCCGGTTTAGACGCTGACGACCCTTCCAAAAATTCGATCTCACCAGCCCATCGAAGGGTGGGTTACGACTTGTATATCTGAGAAGGGACTACCCCAGTGAGCATGGGAACCGTGAAGTGGTTTAACGCAACCAAGGGCTATGGCTTCATCCAGCCGGATGACGGCGGCAATGACGTGTTCGTGCACATCAGCGCTGTCGAGCGTGCCGGCCTCGGAACGCTGCGTGAAGGCCAGAAGATCTCCTACGAGATCGTGGCAGATCGCCGTTCTGGCAAATCTTCGGCCGACAATCTGCGCGCCGCCGGATAACGATTCCCCGGGCCGCTCGCGACGGCGTCCCGGGCAATCGCCACTGACTGAGCCGAAAGGCCGCGCCGATAGCGCGGCCTTTCGTTTGTTGGGAACGATACGCGCTGGCGAACAGGCGCAGGGTCGCACCGACCCAAGCCGTAAACAAATCGTAACCGGCGGCACCTGCAATCCGTCACATCCCCGGATCGGCCGGTTTTTCGGCAATCGAATTAAGCCGCACTTAGGAAGGCTGCGGCTACGATCGCGCGCTTTTGGATAGCCAGGGGGCGCGCTCGTGCCAATTCGTCTTCAGCAGTTTCTTTCCCGTTTCCGCCGCGACCGACGCGGTAACGTGGCCATCATCTTCACGTTCGCAGCGATCCCCCTTGTATCGGCGATCGGTTGCGCGGTGGACTATTCGATGGCGACGCGAATGAAAGCAAAACTGCAATCCGCGGCAGACGCCGCGGGCATTGCCGCGCTCTCGCAGAAATCGCCGGGCTTCCTCGCGGCCTCGGTCATGACCGGCAACGGCTCCGTCACCGCCGGCGTCACCGACGCGACCAACGTCTTCAACGCCAACATGAACGGCATCACCGGCTACACCAACCCGAACATCAACATCTCGGTAACGAAGACCGGCATCAAGCTCGCCGCCAGCGTCACGTTCTCGGTCGATGTTCCGACAACCTTCCTGCGCGTGATCAATTTCAACAAGCTGACGGTGTCGGGGCTTTCGAGCGCAGCCGCCACGTTGCCGCCGTACCTCGATTTCTACCTGACGCTGGACACCTCGGGCTCAATGGGCCTGGCGTCGACGCCCGCCGAGCAGACGCGGCTTTCCCAGGTCAACCCTGACAACTATCGCCAATATCCCACCGGCTGCGTCTTCGCCTGCCATTTCGAGCCCAAGAACAGCGCCTGTACCAATACCGGCACTCAGGGATACCCCACGAACAACGCCTGTCTGGGCTATGCGATCTCGCGTGTCAGTCAGTCCGGCTTCAAAAACCTGCTCGAGAACACGACTGTGAATTCGACCTACCCTGCGGGAAAAAGGTTCAAGTCAAATACGATCCGAGACGGATTGCCGGATTCGTTGTACTCGAACCTGACGACGGTTTCTTCCTGCGACACAGCCGGCACCGACGCCTGCGTCCAGTTGCGCGCCGACGCCGTCGGCTACGCCGTAACCGAGCTGTTCAAAACCGCGAACGCCTCCAAGAAGGTCCCCGACCAGTTCCGCATCGGGATCTATCCCTTCGTTCGATACCTCTACGCGTATTTTCCGCTGACCAGCGCCATCAACGGATCTCCCACCACGCCGGGCACCATCAACTACGCAGCCGCAAACCTTGCCACGCAGCTCGACACGAACATGAATTCAAGCCTCGGCTCGGGCGGCACGCATATCACCACCGCGCTCACCACGGTCAACGGCCTCATCGGCAGCGGCAGCGGCGCCGTCGGCGACGGCAGTACGCAGAGCACTCCGCAACCCTACGTCTTCCTCGTCACCGACGGCGCACAAAACAACCAGGTTAAAGGCGTTCCAAACGGTTCCTGGTCGGGCAGCAATCATGCGACCACGATCGATAATCGGGGCGCCCTGGCGACCGTTTCCCAATGCGAAACGCTCAAGAGCCGCGGCGTCGTCGTTTCCGTGCTCTACATCCCCTACCAAAAGATCGATCCCGTGAATACGAGCTTTGCCAACAACGAAGGCACCGCTGCCAACGACAACATTGCGTATATTCCGGCCAGCCTGCAGAAATGCGCGTCGCCGGGCTTCTTCTACACCGCGAGTTCGCCTACTGAAATCACCGCGGCGCTGAATGCTATGTTCAACCACGCGCTACAGACGGCGCATATTACGAACTGACCCGGCAACGAGAGGGCGGTCGTCGGCTCCGCCGACGGCCCGCGCGGGCCTGGCTCCCGAGAACTGCGCCGCCCTCTTCCACAGCGCAACTTCGCCGGCCGATGCCGGCGCGGCGCTGGACGCCAAGCGCGCAGCATCCCCGCAAGCGACCCGTATCCGGGACCGGTCATCCGCCGGAGCAGCCGGCCAAGCCGGCGATCGCGGCTTGTTCCGGGCGCCGCTGACGCCCTGACACGAAATATCGAAAACAACCCCATGCAAAGTAGAACGACCCCGGGGTTCGCAGCCCTCAGGCTGCCTGCGTCCGGCCGCCGGACCGTTGCTGCGGCCGGCCTGACTGACCTTGTCCGGCCTCAGAGCCCGCGACGGAGCACGGGGCGGACAGAGGGCGTATGCCCATGTCAGTCGAAGCAGGGGCGTGCCAACCGCGACCTGCGCCGACGCGATGCTGCGTTCGGAGCCGCGATCAAAGGCCGCTACGGATGGGCCGGCGCGTGCCAGCCGAAGCGGATCCCGGCAATGCCGCGCGCCCCTCGTCCTTGAAGGGAAGGGCGCGGTAAACAGGAGAACGGTTACGTAGTTGGTCCGGAACCGCCTGCCGTTACAAAGGTGTCGCGCAGTTCGAGAAGCCGGCCGTCGGATAGGTCACGCACAGAACCAGGCGCGGGCGTGTATAGGCGACATCCCTGAACGTCATGCCGGTCTTCGACACCAGATAACCGACTGCGGGCGTATACTTGTAGCTGATCTCGCTCCAGACCACGAACGTCCCCTTGGCCACGGAAAGCGTGGACGGCAACGTCACGGTTGTGCCCTGCGTATGAGGCGCTGTCCCTGAGATCGTGACATTGCCCGCCCCGTCGATCACCAGTTCCTTGCTCCACTGAACGCGGGCGGCCCCCGTCGAGCTGTCGATGTAAACCTGGGTGACATAGGATACCAGCGGCTGCCCCGGATAAGGCGTCATGATGGCTTTTGCCGCCTGACCAAAACTCATGAGATCGGCGTCGGCAATGGTCTGGCTCTGCGACGTCAGGTCGGCAAGCGTTCGCGCCACCTGGGTGGCCTTGCGGTCCACCGATATCGCCGACGAATATTCGACCACGCCGAAGTACATCGCCACCATGATCGGAAAAATCATGGCGAATTCGACGGCGGCGAGACCACTGCGATCGGCCCAAAGACCGCGCAGGCGAAGCGACATATTCTGCATTTGGGATACCATCATCGCATCACGGCTCGACATGAAAGGCGGCGGTCGCGGAGAGCAGCCGCTTGCTGCCGTTGAGATTTCCGATGTTGTAGCCGAGCCCGGTGACGAACAACGGCCACTGGTAGAAGGCACGAACCACGATGGTGTTGGGAGAGCCCGACGGCGGCAACGAATAGACGAAGGGTCCAGTAAGGCTGCCGGCGACGATCGGATCGGTAATCGTGATCGTTGCGCCCGGCGCAAAGGACTTCATATCGACGGTCAGGTTGCCGAGATTGCCCTGGCAATTGAACATTATCTTGATGCGATCGCAGAGATTTTGCTTGAAGTCCGCTTCGGTCATGGCCGCGTTCTGGGCCTGACGGGTCAGGATCAGCCGAGCGCTTTCCAGCGTTGCGTTCTCCAGGACCTGGCCGGCAAAAAACACGATCGCCGTTTCGAGAATCGCAAACAGCATGCAGAAGAACAACGGCGCGACCAGCGCGAACTCGACGGCGACCGAGCCCCGCCGGTTGCGGCGGAAGCGGCCCAGAATGCTTTTGACAGGGGCTGTTGCAACAGCAGGTGACGACATCGAAAGATCCCCGGGACGGCAGCGATATCTGCCAGCGAGAGTTACCTGAAAGTGATTGTGGAATGGTTTCGACGCATCGATGCAGAGCGGCCCCGGCCGCTAACGAAGCGTTAACCATCGCCGCAGCGGGCCTTCGCGGGCCACGGCGAGTCGACGCCAACGGGTATGCCGGTCGTGATGGCTTCGGGCAGGAACACGTGGACGATGGAAACCTCGGCTCTGATTTCGATCGGAGCCGTGAACGATCAGTTCGATCGGCCTCCGGCGCCGGCGGCCTGACCGCTGAGGTTGCCGGCCTGGTCGATCGCCGATTTGAAGAAGGTTTCACCGTCGCCAAGCGTAATCCGGCGCTGGCAGATCGGCATGCAGCTATACGATTCGCGCTCGACACCGCGATAGACCGTCACCAGCTGGTCGGTCGGGCCTTCGACCTGGATCTGGCGGTCCACCAGCACCTCGCCGTTGCGGTCCATGGCAATGAAGTTGGTGGCGCCGTAGCCCTTTCCGGTGACGACAATGATGCCCCCGCTCTGCAGCGTTACGTCCGCGATCAGGGGATTTCCGACCACGATGGTGGAGACCTTGGCGGGAAGCTTCACGAGCTTGGCCTGGTCGACATAGACGGCGATGCGGTCGGGATCGGGTGCGGCGAGCGCAACGGCCGGCCACAGCAGGAGGCCTGCAAGGAGGGAACGCAATCCAAAACGCGCGCGCGCGCGGGTACGCTGGGACTTGAACGACATCTTTTACCCCGGGGCATCAACAAGCCGGCAGTGGCGATACGCAGCGGCACCGGCGCCCGACAAGGTGAATCTGACGGCTATTGATGAACAAAGGGAAAAGAGACCCCGGAATGAGGCAAGAAATCCCCGGCCAACATGGTTAAAAAATCGTGCACTATTTGCGGAACGGATAGGCGATCTGGCCGATGATTTCACGGGGGAACGACGACTGATCGTCCACGCCGTAGTGCCCCGGCAGCACGCCTTTCGGCATCCGGAAGGTCCCGAACAGGATGTCCCAGAGCGGAAATGTGCCCGCGAAATTGGTATCGCCTCCCTCCTCGCGGGAGGTGTGGTGCCAGCGGTGAAATACCGGCGTCGCCAGCACGTAACGGAGAGGCCCGAGCGTCCAATTGAGGTTGGCGTGAACGAACGCCGAATGGAAAATATTCAACGGCCCGAGCCAGAGCATCACGCCGGGTGATATGCCGGCCAGCAGCAGCACGACATCGACCCCGATGGTGCCCAGCAGCAGATTGACGGGATGAAAGCGCGCCGCCGAGATCCAGTCCACGTCTTCCGACGAATGATGGATGGCATGGTATTTCCAGAATCCGCCGCCATGGAACATGCGGTGGAGCCAGTACATCATGAAGTCGGCTGCGACCAGGAACAGGATCGCCTGCAGCCACAATGGCAGGCGCGACAGCGGACCATGGCCGTTGTCGTAGAAGGCGATCAGTTCGTCCGCATCGCGGATGCCAAACAGCAGAGCGGCGCCGAGCACCAGCAGGCCGACGCGAAACACGCGTGCGAACAGCGGCACCAGGAACCAGTAGCAGATGTCGGTGACCAGTTCGCGCTTGCGCCACCACGGCCTGCCCGGATTGCAGGCCCAGAAATGCGCCAGCACCGAGAACACGAGCGCCAGCGCAATGGTAACCGGCACCACCTTCGTCAGGGTCTGGCCGAGCATCTCGAGGATTTCGGTCGGCAGGTTCATCCGGCCCGGGTATCAGAATCCGGGCGCGCCCTCAATCGGAACGGGGCCGCGGCGGCCGGGCGGTTCGGTGGGAGGTTTCAGTTGGGGGTCCGAACGTGCAGCACGGCGTTCTGGTCGGCATAGACGCGCCGCCAGCCGTCGATGCGATCGAGCAGGCCCACCGCAGGCGTGTGCGGTGTCAGCAGCACCGCATCGATGTCCCATTTTTTCAGCATGCCGAGCAGTTCGTTGACGTCCTTGAGCTGCATGGCGCGGTAAAAGGCGACGTCGAACGCTTCGCCGTAAAGCTCGGCACGTCCGTCGACGAACACCGGGATCTGTCGCCAGATCAGATAGCCGCCGAACGGCAGATCGTTGAGAACCCGCTTCGGCTGATACGCCCGCATCGCCTCGACCGCCGCCGCCGGTGCCTGGTGTTCCGGCACGGCCATGGCAGCGTTGGCGGCGAGCAGCCAAGTCCAGCCACCGAGCAGGAGCATGACCGCGGCCATCACCGGCGCCGGGACGCTCCCGCGGGCCGTCCACGCCGGCCGCAGCGCGAACTGCGACGCCACCGGTGACAGCACGACGATCGGCAGCAGCAGGGCGAATATCTCGAAGTTCCTGATGTGCGCCAGCGCCATGTGCAGCAGGCCGAGCACCAGCGCGATCCGCGGCGGCGTCAGCTTGACCCCGCCGTACAGCGCGCCGCCGACCAGGGCGAGGATCGCCAGTTCGAACGGGCCGAACTTGCTGAAGTCGGCCGGCATCCATTCATAGATCAGATGCAGGAGTTCACCGAGATCCAGGATCTTGCGTGCGGCCAGGATCGATCCCCACCCGTAAGGCGTGACGCAGCAGGCCACCAGCGCCGCGACGCCGAACGCCGTCCAGCGCAGTGCCAGCGCCCTTCGCAAGACACGGTCGACGTTCCACAGCGCATCGAGCGCGAAAGCCCCTGTCAGTACCAGGCCGAACATGAATCCGCCGTGCAGGTTGGCCCACAGCGCGATCAACGGCAGCAGCCATGGCGACGGCGCCTGCCCGCGTTCGCTCGCCGACATCAGCCCGTACGCCCATGCCAGCATGACCGGCAAGGCCAGCGCGTGCGGGCGCGCCAGAAAATGACCGTACGAAAGCATCAACGCCGCGATCGCGACGCCGACCGCCCAGACGGCCGGAATCCGGCGCCCGAGCATGTGGGTGAGCAATGCGAAGGTCGCAGCGATGGCGCTCGCTCCGAGAACCACCGGCCCGGTCCAGCCCGCCAGATTGTAGCTCGTCGCATACAGGACCTGCGCCAGCCAGGACGACGACATCCAAGGCTCACCCGCCTTGGTGAAGGAATAGATGTCGACGCGCGGCACTGCATGGTGGTCGAGGATCCACTGCCCCACGGCGATCTGCCAGTAAGTGTCTGAATCCCTCAACAGCACCGGCGCGCCGAGCAGAACCAGCACCAGCGTGTAGACGCCCATCCCGACCCAGAGCCATGCCGGCACCTGGCCCAGGATGGAGGATTTTCCGACGGTTGCCGGCATAACGCTCGTGTTCATGCCGGCCACCCACACAGGTTTGAAAAAGCGCGGGATACCCCGGCCCCGGAACGCGCGGGCCAACCCGGCGGCGTCGCCCTCATCGGTCAGCCTCCGCCACGCACATAAAGGATGGACACATCGTCGGCATAGACCCGCCGCCAGCCGCCCAGATGGTCGAGCAGACCCACCGTGGGGGTGCCCGGCCGCAGCAGCAACCCGTCGATGTCGTACTCCTGGAGCAGGCCGAGGAATCGACCGACGTCATTACGCTCCAGCGCGTTGTAGTAGGCCATCGTGAATTTTTCGCCGTACAACTCGGCCCGCCCATCGATGAAGACGGGCACCCGCCGCCAGATCAGGTAGCCGCCGAAGGCGCGGTCGTTGAACACGCGCCGGAGGTTATGCGACTTGACGGCTTCGACCGCCGCGGCGGGCGACTGATCGTGCGGCGGCGCATACGTACCGTGCGCCGCGGCGGTCCAGGTCGAGACGGCGAGCGCCGCGGCCAGCACCACCGCCGAACCAAGCGTGACCCTGCCCGATCGATCCGGTTGCAGCCCCAACTGTTGCGACACCGGCGTCAACACGACGATCGGCAGCAGCAGCGCGAATATCTCCAGATTCCGTCCATGCGAAAGCGCCATGTGCAGCAGGCCGAGCACCAGCGCGATCCGCGGCGGCGACAGCTTGATACCGCGATAAAGCGCGCCCGCGATCAGGACGAGGATCGTCAATTCGAAGGCACTGGGCTTGCTGAAATCCGCCGGCGCCCATTCGCTGAGAAGCCGCAGCAGTTCGCCAAGATCGAGAATCCTGCGTGAGGCCAGGATCGATCCCCAGCCGTAAGGCGTGACGCAGCAGGCCGCCAGCGCGGCCAACCCGAACCCGGCCCAGCGCAGCGCCAGCGGCCTGCGCTGCGAAGGCTCCGCGTTCCATAATGCGTCGATCGCAAAAGCGCCCGCCAGCACCAGACCGAACACGAAGCCGCCATGCAGATTGGCCCACAGTACAATCACCGGCAGCAGCCAGAGCGACGGCGGCTGACGCCGCTCGCTCGCCGTCATCAATCCGTAGGCCCAGGCCACCATGAGCGGCATCACCAGTACGTGCGGACGCGCCAGAAAATGCGGCATCGACAGCACCACGGCCGCCAGCGAGATCAGGACCGCATAAGTCGGGGAAAGGCGCCGTTCCAGGATATGGGCGAGCAGCGCAAAAGTCGCAGCGATGCCGCCCGCCGCAACCGCGACCGGCCCGGCCCAGCCGGCCACGCTGTAGCTTGCGGCATAGAGCACTTGCGCCAGCCAGGATGACGAAATCCAGGCCTCGCCGGGCATGGCGAACGAATACGCATCGACGCGCGGCATCGCTGCGTGGTCGAGAATCCATTGGCCCACGGCGATCTGCCAGTAGGTGTCGGAATCGTTGAGAAGCCCGCTGCTGGCGAACAGCAGAAACGCGTACAGGCCGGCGCCAAGCCACAGCCAGGCCGGAATCTGTCCGAAGCTGGAGACTTTCACATGGCGAATGGTCGCGGCGTCGATGCTCATGACACGTTCCAGCCCGGCGCCGCAGCGCTTGATCGGTTCAAACCGGCCCCCCGTTTGCCGTCCCGTCGCGTACCGGCACGCGTCGTCGTTGGATCATGCCCTACTGACGGAAGGGATATGCCAACTGTCCACCGATCTCGGTGGGGATCTTCGGATCGTCCGCGCCGTAGTGCTCGGGCAGTACGTTTTCAGGCATGCGGAAGGTGCCGAACAGGATGTCCCACAGCGGGAAGGTGCCCGCGAAATTGGTGTTGCCGCCTTGTTCGAGCGACGTGTGATGCCAGCGATGGAAGACCGGCGTGGCAAGCACGTATTTGAACGGGCCCAGCGTCCAGTTCAGGTTGGCGTGGACGAAGGCGGAGTGGAAAGTCGTGAACGGCCCGACCCATAGCATGATGTTGGGAGAGATGCCCGCCATCAGCAGGACGACGTCGACCAGGATCGTTCCGATAAACAGGTTGACGGGATGAAACCGCGCCGCCGAGATCCACTCCAGATCTTCCGAGGAATGATGGATGGCATGGTATTTCCAGAACCCGCCGCCGTGAAACATACGATGCAGCCAATACAGCATGAAGTCGGACGCAACGAGGAACAATATCGCCTGCACCCAGAGCGGAAGCGTCGACAAAGGCCCATGGCCGTTGTCGTAGAATGCAATCAGGTCATCGACCTCGTGAATGTTGAAGACGACCGCTGCGCCCGTTACCAGCAAGCCGATGCGCAGGATCCGTCCGAATACGGGGACCAGGAACCAATAGCAGATGTCGGTGACGAGTTCGCGCTTGCGCCACCACGGTTTGCCAGGATTGCAGGCCCAGAAATGCGAGAGCACCGTGAACACCAGCGCGAGCGCGATCGTGATCGGCACGACCTTCGCAATCGTCTGCCCCACGACAGTGATCACTTGCATTGACATTTCGGACATGACGACCCCGTTCAATCTGAGACGTCAGGGGTATCCGGTGGCGCTTAAAGAGCCGTGAATGAAGGCAGCCGACCGAGGCGGCGAGGAACGGCGACAGCAAATTCTCCCGCATTTTCTCGAACCGCTTAATGCCGTGTTTACTGTGCCCAGCAACTGCAAGTTCCAGGCATTTTTGCGCGATCGAATTAACTGCGTCGAAATTGTCGCACCCCTAGGGTTCGGCATGGTCACGGCGCTGAGAACGCCGGAGAGACCGCAGTTAAAGTTCGACCAGCCATGTGTACACAGGAGCTATCATCAATGAAGAATCTGGTTTCGCGTTTCGTGAAGGATGAGTCCGGCGCCACCGCCATCGAGTACGGCCTGATCGCCGCCGGCATCGCGGTCGCGATCATCAGCGCGGTGAACGGCCTCGGCACCAAGCTGTCGAGCAACTTCGTCGCGATCTCGAACTCGCTCAAGTAAGCGACGTCGCGATAACGCTTCAAAGGCCCCGGCTTGCCGGGGCCTTTGTTTTTTGGCCAGGCGCTTCGGCGTGCATCGGCATGCCGCCGCCGGATGCGGCTCGAACGGTCTACTTTCCGGCGTTTCCCGATTGTTCATTTCTAGTGGCTAGGCTTCCGCCACTCCCGGTCAACCGCAGCCTCGGTGAACTCATGATTCTCGACACCGCCCGCCTCCTGCTGTTTCCGGCCCTGATGGCGTTCGCAGCCGCGAGCGACCTGTTCACGATGACGATTTCAAACCGGGTATCGCTGGCGTTGATCGCCGGCTTTGCGGCGCTCGCGGTGCTGGGCGGCATGGGTCTGCACGACATCCTGATGCATATCGGCGCCGGCGCAGCCGTACTGGTGGTGGCCTTCGGCTGCTTCGCGATGGGATGGGTCGGCGGCGGCGACGCCAAGGTCGCAGCCAGCGTGGCGCTCTGGTTCGGTTTCGACCATCTGCTCGATTACTTGCTGTTCGTCTCGCTGCTCGGCGGAGCACTGACGGTCCTTCTGATTCAGTTTCGCCAATGGCCGCTGCCTTCGCTGCTGGCGAGGCAGGCCTGGCTGGAGCGACTGCACGACAAACGCAGCGGCATTCCCTACGGCATCGCGCTCGCGATCGGCGCACTGATGGTCTATCCGGAGACCGAATGGATCAAGGCGATCGACCTCGCACATCTCGCGATGCGCTGATCCGGCGTCGCTAACTTTCCGTTAAGGCAATTTACACACGCCTCATTAACCATGCTTTGACGAATAGCTGGTCAACTCCCTTTACGGCGGCGGATGCGTCGCAGCGTAATGTGGAAAGTGAAGCGTAATGAATACCGCACGCATTGCAGTCCTGTCCATCGCCCTCGGCGCCGGTGGCATCGCCGCATATCTCGCAAGCGGCTCCAACGACAATCCTGCGCCGGCTCAACCGGTCGTGCAGATGCAGACCGTCGATATTCTCGTCGCCAAGGCGGACATCGGCCTCGGCCAGTCGGTCAAGCCGGACGATCTGCAGTGGCAGGCCTGGCCGGCCGCGACTGCCAGCAGCTTCATCAGCCGCGCCAGCAAAGCCGACGCCATCAAGGAGATCACGGGCTCGATCGCACGCTCGCCGTTCATCGCGGGCGAGCCGATACGTGACCAGAAGCTGGTGAAGGCCGACGGCTCCGGCTTCATGGCGGCGATCCTGCCCCAGGGCTTCCGGGCGGTTTCCACCGAAATTTCGCCGGAGACCGGCGCCGGCGGCTTCATCCTGCCGAACGACCGCGTCGACGTGCTGCTGACCAAGCGCGACAAGAATCCCGACGGCAAGGGCGCCGACGTCGCCGTCGCCGAGGTCATCCTGAGCAATATCCGCGTGCTCGCGATCGACCAGGCACCGAAGGAAAAGGAGGGCTCGAGCGCATTGGTCGGCAGAACCGTCACGCTCGAGCTGAAGCCCGAACAGACCGAGACGCTTGCGCGCTCCCGCCAGAGCGGCACGCTGTCGCTGGCGCTGCGCAGCATTGCCGACATCAAGACCGACGAGAAGCCGCTGGAGGCCGCGGACAAGCGCGGTGAAAGTCTCAACGTCATCCGTTACGGCGTTGCCAGCCAGCAGACGATGCAGAAGTGAGCGAAAGGACGCACGTTATGAAGTGCAGGGAAATTCAGCCGATGATGCGAACGTCCATCGTCCGCGCCCTGTCGTTTTCGGCCGTGGCCGCGCTCACGATCAACCCGGCGCTGACGCCGGTGATGGCGAGCGACTATCGCGCCGCCGCGCCAGTCACCACCGACGGGCAGATGAACGCGCGGTTCGTTTCGCTCGGGATCGGCAAATCGTTCGTGATCGACCTTCCGCGGGAGATCAAGGACGTGCTGGTCGCCGACCCGAAGGTCGCCAACGCCGTGATCCGCTCGACCCAGCGCGCCTATATCATCGGCGCAGCGGTCGGTCAGACCAACATCATTTTCTTCGATTCCACGGGCGCCCAGATCGCGGCCTATGACATCGCGGTCAAGCGCGACCTCAACGGTGTGCGGGCCGCGCTGAAGCAGTCGCTTCCGAATTCGGACATCTCGATCGAGGGCGTCGGCGACGGCGTCGTATTGAGCGGCAGCGCGGCGAGCCCGATCGAGGCGCAGCAGGCCGCAGATATCGCGGCCCGCCTCGTCGGTGGTGACGCCAAGGTCGTCAATTCGATCGCCGTCCGCGGCCGCGACCAGGTGATGTTGAAAGTCACTCTCGCTGAAGTCCAGCGCTCGGTCATCAAGCAGCTGGGCATCGATCTCAGCGCCAACCTGACCTACGGCACATCCGTCGTCAGGTTCAACAACAGCAACCCGTTCTCCGCGAACAGCGCGCCGCTGGTCGCCGGCAACTCCCTTGTCGGGAGTTTCGGCTCGACGCCATCCGTGCAGGCGACGCTGCGCGCGATGGAAACCGCCGGCGTGGTGCGGACCCTTGCCGAACCCAACCTCACGGCTATTTCCGGCGAGTCCGCAACCTTTATCTCGGGCGGCGAATTTCCAATTCCAACCGGCGTGACCTGCCAAACGACATCGTCGGGCGGCATCGGACAATGCGTCCAGACCGTCAGCTTCAAGAAATTCGGCATCTCCCTCAACTTTACGCCGGTCGTGCTGACAGAGGGACGGATCAGTCTTCGGGTGATGACCGAAGTATCGGAAGTCTCGACCGAAAACGCATTGCAGGGCGGGTCCGGTGGCACGACGATCCCCTCGATCAAGACCCGCCGCGCCGAGACGACGCTGGAAATTCCGTCCGGCGGTGCGATGGCGATGGCCGGGCTGATCCAGGAGCAGACCAAGCAGGCCATCAACGGCCTCCCCGGCCTGGCGCAAGTGCCGGTTCTCGGCACGCTGTTCCGCAGCCGCGACTACGTCAACAACCAGAGCGAACTGATGGTGCTGGTCACGCCTTATGTGGTGCGCGCGGTCGCGCAGAAGGATTTGTCGCGGCCCGACGACGGCTTTGCCGCCGCCTCCGACCCGCAGGCCGATCTGCTCGGCAGCGTCAATCGCATCTACGGCGTTCCGGGCCGCGTCGAGAAGGCCCGGAATTATCGCGGCACCTACGGCTTTATTACGGACTGAGGCGGGACGATGACATCGAAGATCAAATCAAAAAAGTCCGCCGATCCCAGGCGCATGCTCTGCCTGGCGGGAGCGCTGATCGGGCTTTCCGTGGCGCTGGGCGCCTGCAAGACAGCCGCCACCGATGTGGCGACCACGGCAAGCGTACCCGACGACGTTCGCCTGCGGCATCCGATCGCCATCCAGGAAGCCGACCGCTCGATCGTGGTTTTCGTCGGCCGCGGACGCGGCGGCCTCTCGGCCACCCAGCGCGCCGACGTGATGTATCTCGGCCAGACCTGGATGCGCGAAGGCACCGGCGTCATTTCTATCGACGTGCCCGTCAGCACGCCGAATGCACGGGCGGCCGAAGATTCGTTGCGCGAGATCAAGTCGATGCTGGCGGCCGTCGGCGTGCCGCCGCGCGCCACCACCGTCCGCCAGTACCGCCCCGAAGACCCCAGGCACATGGCCGCGATCCGCCTCAACTATCCGAAGATTTCGGCGGTGGCGGGCCCATGCGGGCTGTGGCCGGAGGATCTGGGTCCGTCGGTCCACAACAAGAGCTATTTCGAAAACAAGCCGTACTACAATTTCGGCTGTTCCAATCAACGCAATCTGGCGGCGATGATCGACAATCCATCGGATCTCGTGCAACCGCGCCCCGAAACCGCGGCCTGGGCACCGCGCCGCGCCGTAGCCTTCGATAAATACCGCAAGGGCACCCCGACCTCGACCATCTATCCCGATGCCGACAAGGCCAAACTCAGCGATACCGGCAAATGATCACTTACTCGCGCCAAGATACAGAGCAGTCGCCGGAGTCCGGGGCAGCGTCCACCGAAGACCACATCGCGCCGGCACCCCGGGTGTCGGTGCAGGCTTTCTGCGAGACGGTGGAAACCGCGGCTGCCGTGCAGTCCGCGGGCGAAGACCGCCGCCTCGGCAAGGCCCACCTCAAGATCCAGATGGGCGGCATGGCCGCCGCCGTCGAGGCCTACCGTTCGGCCCCAACCCCGAACGTCATCATCCTGGAGACCGAGGGCCGCAACGACATCCTGCTCGGCCTCGACCAGCTCGCCACGGTCTGCGACGCCGGAACCCGCGTGATCGTGATCGGACGCATCAACGACGTCATGCTGTATCGCGAACTGGTGCGCCGCGGCGTCAGCGACTACGTCATCGCGCCGGTCAACGCCATCGACGTCGTGCGCTCGGTCTGCAACCTGTTCTCGGCGCCGGAAGCCAAGGCCGTCGGCCGCATCATCGCCATCGTCGGCGCCAAGGGCGGCGTCGGCGCCTCCACGGTCGCCCACAACGTCGCCTGGGCGATCGCGCGCGATCTTTCGCTGGATTCGGTCGTCGCCGATCTCGACCTTGCCTTCGGCACTGCCGGGCTCGATTACAATCAGGACCCGCCGCAGGGTATCGCGGACGCGGTGTTCTCGCCCGACCGCGTCGATACCGCGTTCCTCGACCGCCTGCTTTCGAAATGCACCGATCATCTGAGCCTGCTGGCGGCACCGGCGACGCTCGATCGCGTCTACGATTTCGGCGCGGAGGCGTTCGATTCGATCTTCGACACGCTGCGCACCACCATGCCCTGCATCGTGCTCGACGTTCCCCATCAATGGTCGGGCTGGACCAGGCGCGCGCTGATCGCGGCCGACGACATCCTGATCGTCGCGGCGCCCGATCTCGCCAACCTGCGCAACACCAAGAACATCTACGACCTGCTGAAGACGTCGCGGCCGAACGACCGCGCTCCGCTCTATTGCCTCAACCAGGTCGGCGTCCCGAAACGTCCGGAGATTCCGGCCGCCGAGTTCGCCAAGGCGATTGAAAACCACCCGATCGCCACGATCCCGTTCGAGCCGCAGATCTTCGGTTCGGCCGCCAACAACGGCCAGATGATCGCGGAGATCGCCGCCAACCACAAGACGACAGAGACGTTCCTGCAAATCGCCCAGCGGCTCACCGGCCGCGGCGAGACCAAGAAGCCCAAGAGTTCGTTGCTTTCGCCCCTGCTCGATAAGTTGCGGGCCAAGAAGTAGCCGCCTGCGTGGAGTATCATCGTGTTCGGTAAGCGTAGTGATAGCGATACGCGGGTGAAGCCCGCCATTCAGGCGCCACAGCCGGCTTCCATCGCCGCGACAGCGCCGCGCGAGACGGCAGCGCCGGCCGTGGCGTCGCCGCCGATCGCGCCCGCCAAGGCGCCGCCCGCGCCCGCCATGGAGGCGCGGCGATCGGAAAATTACTACCAGGTCAAGGCGACGATCTTTGGCGCCCTGATCGAGGCGATCGACCTCGCCCAGCTCGCCAAGCTGGACGGCGAGTCGGCACGCGAGGAAATCCGCGACATCGTCAACGAGATCATCGCGATCAAGAACATCGTGATGTCGATCGCCGAGCAGGAAGAACTGCTCGACGACATCTGCAACGACGTGCTCGGCTACGGCCCGCTGGAACCGCTGCTGTCGCGCGACGACATCGCCGACATCATGGTCAACGGCGCCGGCACGGTGTTCATCGAAGTCGCGGGCAAGATCCAGAAGACCGGCATCCGCTTCCGCGACAACCAGCAGCTGCTCAACATCTGCCAGCGCATCGTCAGCCAGGTCGGCCGGCGCGTCGACGAATCCTCGCCGATCTGCGACGCCCGTCTCGCCGACGGCTCCCGCGTCAACGCCATCGTTCCGCCGCTGGCGATCGACGGGCCTTGCCTCACCATTCGTAAGTTCAAGAAGGACAAGCTGACGCTCGACCAGCTGGTCAAGTTCGGCGCGATCTCGCCGGAAGGCGCGCAGATCCTGCAGATCATCGGCCGGGTCCGCTGCAACGTGCTGATCTCGGGCGGTACCGGCTCCGGCAAGACCACGCTGCTGAACTGCCTGACCCAGTTCATCGAGGAGGACGAACGCGTCATCACCTGCGAAGACGCCGCCGAACTGCAATTGCAGCAGCCCCACGTGGTGCGGCTGGAAACCCGGCCACCCAACATCGAAGGCGAAGGCCAGGTCACGATGCGCGAACTGGTCCGCAACTGCCTGCGTATGCGCCCCGAACGCATCATCGTCGGCGAAGTCCGCGGACCCGAGGCATTCGACCTGCTGCAGGCGATGAACACCGGCCACGACGGCTCGATGGGAACGCTGCACGCCAACAACCCGCGCGAAGCCCTGTCGCGCTGCGAATCCATGATCACCATGGGCGGCTTCTCGCTGCCCTCGCGCACCATCCGCGAGATGATCTGCGCCTCGATCGACGTCATCGTGCAGGCCGCGCGCCTGCGCGATGGCTCGCGCCGCATCACCCACATCACCGAGGTGATGGGCATGGAAGGCGACACCATCATCACCCAGGACGTGTTCCTGTACGACATGGTCGGCGAGGACGCCAACGGCAAGATCATCGGCCGGCACCGCTCGACCGGGATCGGACGTCCACGGTTCTGGGAACGGGCGCGATACTACGGCGAGGAGAAGCGGCTTGCAGCCGCGCTCGACGCCGCCGAAGTCATCGAGAACAGGTGAGGAGTCCATGAGCATACAGACGCTCGCGCTGGCGTTTCTCGCCGCCACCGCCCTTGGCGGGCTGGCCTGGGTATTCATCTATCCGTCGCTGTCGGGCGAGCGGAAGGCCGAATCGCGCCGCGCCTCGATCGCGCGTTCGGACGCGCCGGCGCGCCAGGCCGAAAAAACCCAGCGTTCGCGCCGCGAGCAGGTCGAAGGATCGCTCAAGGAGCTCGACGCGCGGCGCAAGAAGGAGAGCTCCGTCCCGCTCGGCCTGCGGCTCGCCCAGGCCGGTTTAGGGACCTGGACCACCCAGAAATTCTGGATCGCGTCCGGCATTTCCGGCGCGGTCGGCGGCGGCCTCGCCTTCATGGTCGGCGGCAGCCCGCTGGGCGCCGCCGTGATGGCTTTCGCCTGCGGCCTCGGCCTGCCGCGCTGGGCGCTGAACTTTCTCAAGAAGCGGCGCGAGAAGGCTTTCCTGAAGGCGCTGCCCGACGCCGTCGACGTCATCGTGCGCGGCATCAAGGCCGGACTGCCGCTGTTCGAATCGATCAAGGTGGTGGCGGCCGATTCACCCGAGCCGCTCCGCAGCGAGTTCAACGCCATCATCGAAACCCAGACCATCGGCATGCCGCTCGGCGAAGCCTGCGCGCGGCTCTATGAGCGAATGCCGCTGCCGGAGGCCAACTTCTTCGGCATCGTCGTCGCGATCCAGCAGAAGTCGGGCGGCAATTTGTCGGAAGCGCTCGGCAACCTCTCCAAGGTGCTGCGCGACCGCAAGAAGATGGGCGAAAAGATTCAGGCGATGTCGACCGAAGCCAAGGCCTCGGCGAGCATCATCGGGGCGCTGCCGCCGGCCGTGATGCTGCTGGTGTGGCTCTCGACGCCCGACTACATCGCGCTGCTCTGGACCCACCAGATCGGCCAGTTCATGCTGGTGTGCTGCCTCGGCTGGATGGCGATCGGCGTCATGGTCATGAAAAAAATGATCAACTTCGACTTCTGACGGTGCGAACATGATTGATTTTCTGATCACCAAGATGCACGACGCGCGGTTCATGACGATGCTGCTGGCCGCCGTCGCGGCGAGCGCGACCGCCTATACGCTGATCATGCCGCTGTTCGCCGGCGAAGGCCTCGCCAAGCGCATGAAGGCGGTCGCCAGCGAACGCGAACGGCTCCGGCAGCGCGAGCGCGAGCGCCTCGTCAAATCGGAGAAGGTATCGCTGCGGCAAACCCCGAAGCAGCTTGTTTCCAAGGTCGTGGAAGATTTCAACCTGACCAAATGGCTGGCGCAGGAGGCGGCGCGCGACAAGCTGATCATGGCCGGCTACCGCGGTCACGCGCCCTATGTCACGTTCCTGTTCGCCCGCGCGGTGACACCGATCGCGCTGTTCATCGCCGCGGCGCTCTACGTGTTCGTACTGGTGCCGCTGGACAAGTCGCTGACGATCAAGCTCGGTATCTGCATCGGCGCCGCCTATCTCGGCCTGCAGGCTCCGATGCTGTTCCTGAAGAACGCCATCTCGAAGCGCCAGCTCCAGATCAAGCGCGCGTTTCCCGACGCGCTCGACCTGCTGCTGATCTGCATCGAGTCCGGCATGTCCGTCGAAGTCGCCTTCCGCAAGGTCTCGACCGAAATCGCCGGCCAGTCGATCGCGCTGTCGGAGGAATTCGCGCTGACCACGGCGGAGCTGTCCTACCTGCAGGACCGCAAGAACGCCTACGAGAACCTCGCCAAGCGCACCGGCCTCGAAGGCGTGAAATCGGTCTGTCTGGCGCTGATGCAGTCGGAGCGCTACGGCACCCCGCTCGGCCAGAGCCTGCGCGTGATGGCGCAGGAAAACCGCGACATGCGGATGACCGAGGCCGAGAAGAAGGCGGCCGCACTGCCGCCGAAGCTGACCGTGCCGATGATCCTGTTCTTCCTGCCCTGCCTGTTCATCGTCATTCTCGGGCCGACCTACATCAAGCTCCAGATGATGCACTGATATCGCGAGCTGTTAGGAAAGCCGGCTCTTCATTTTCCATCGTGATCCAGGCAAACGGCGCGGCGACAACGCTGCGCCGTTTTCCATTTCGGTGCGTGAGCTCACCGGGCGGCAAGGCGTCAAGCACCGGTAGCGGCGTCCGGGCGAAGCCGCGGCGTTACAGCTGGATGTGGAGCGGGCGAAACGAGGCGGTGCGCAGAGCGCCCGCCTCAATGTCCGGATAGTTCGGGAATGGCCGCCCGCGCTCAGTCGGGCCGGTTGAGGGCCGCGACAGGGACGGTCGCCTTGCGGCCGGGCGGACGCGAATTGTCCTTGTCCTTGCGGTTCAGCATTTCCCGCAAATACGCCACGTTGGCGGCCGCCTCCTCGGCGGGCAGATCGCCCTTGGCGATGGTCTCGGCTTCGGCGAAGCGGCCCTGCAGGCCGACCACCAGCGCCAGGTTCTGGCGCACCCGACCGTCGGCACGGGGATTGGCATAGGCGCGCCGCAGCGTTTCCTCCGACTGCGGCAGCTCCCGGGTCAGCATGTAGGACAGGCCGAGATTGGACAGCACGGAGGGCTCTTCCGGCACGATCTTCAACGCGCTCGCGTAGTAGCGGCGCGCCTCCTCGTGCTTGCCCATCTTGTCGAGCGTGGTGCCCTGCACCGAAAGAATGCGCCAGTCGGGATTGGCAGGCGAATGGGCGCGGCTGAGCACGTCGAAGGCGGCCTGTGAATTACCGTTGTCGGCCAACGCGCGGCCGTAGGCGGCGAGCAGGGTCTTGTTGCCGGGATGGGCGATGGTGGCCTGTTCGAGCACGGCGGAAGCCTGCTCCCGCTGGCCGGTGGTACGAAGCGCCTGGCCGTAAGCCAAAGCCGCTTGCGCATCCTTTGGGTTGGCGCGGTACTGCTCGCCATACACCTCTACGGCGCGCTGGGGATCCTCGGGGGCGGCCTGCGCCTTCGGAGACGATGAGGAGGTCAGCGACCCCGTGATGTCGGACATGGTCTGGCAGCCGCCAAGGCCGGCAGCGAGAATCGCCGTCACGGCCGCGGAGCAGAGGAACCGGAATCCGGCATGGCTGGACTGTCGACGCATGGCACTTCAACTCGCGGGAAAGGCTGACGAATGCAGCCAGCAATAGACTGTTAACCCTAACGGCCGGTTAATCGGCCGTGCTATGCCTGCCGCATCACCCCGCCCAATCCCTTCGCGCGAGACCCGCATGCCATCTCCGTTCGAGACTGCCCCCGACACCGCCGCCATCCCCATCCTTTTCGCGACCAAAACGACATGGGCGGGCGTCGCAAAGGAGCTTCCCGAACCAGCCCGACAGTTCGCGGTGGCCAACGATTTTACCGCCAAGCCCGGCAAATGCCTGACGCTGCCCGGACCCGACGGCAAGATCGCGCAGGTGGTGTTCGGGCTTGAAGATGAGGGCAGCAAATCCCGCGACCTGTTCCGGCCGGGCGCCCTGCCCGGCCTGCTGCCGCCGGGCGTCTATCGCTTCGCCAATGCGCCGCACGACCTGCGGCTGGCGACGCTGGCCTTTGCCCTAGGCACTTATCGCTTCGGCCGCTACCGCAAGAATGATGCGCCTAACGTCCGCCTGGTGCCGCCCGAGGGTGTCGACGCCGCCGACATCGCGCGGATGGCGGAGGCGGCCGCGCTGGCGCGCGACTTGATCAACACGCCGTCGAACGACATGGGCCCGGAAGAACTGGCGCAGGCGGCGCAGGCATTGGCAACGCGGTTCGGCGCCTCGTTCAACTGCATCGTCGGCGACGAACTTTTGAAGCAGAACTTTCCGCTGATCCACGCCGTCGGCATGGCCTCGACGCGCGCCCCGCGGCTGATCGACCTGAGCTGGGGCGATCCTTCGAACCCTAAGGTGACTTTGGTCGGCAAGGGCGTCTGCTTTGACACCGGCGGCCTCGATCTGAAACCGTCCAGCGGCATGCTGATCATGAAAAAGGACATGGGCGGCGCCGCCAACGTGCTGGCGCTGGCGCAGATGGTGATGGACGCCGGGCTGAAGGTGCGGCTGCGCGTGCTGATCCCCGCGGTCGAGAACGCGGTGGCCGGTAACGCCTTCCGTCCGCTGGACATCTTCAAGTCGCGCAAGGGACCAACCGTCGAGATCGGCAACACCGATGCCGAGGGGCGGCTGGTGCTGGCGGATGCGCTGGCGCTGGCGGACGAGGAGAAGCCGGACCTGCTGGTCGACCTCGGCACCCTGACGGGCGCGGCGCGGGTGGCGCTGGGACCGGACCTGCCGCCGTTCTACACCAATGACGAAGATCTGGCCGACGCCGTTGCCCTGAACGCGAGGAACGAGAACGATCCGTTGTGGCGCATGCCGCTGTGGCCGCCCTATGATTCCTGGCTGGATTCGAAGACAGCCGACATCAACAACGCACCGTCGGGCGGCTTTGCCGGCTCGATCACCTGCGCGCTGTTCCTGCAACGCTTCGTGACCGATGCGAAAAGCTGGCTGCATGTCGATATCTACGGGTGGACTCCGTCTGCCAAGCCCGCGCGCCCCGAAGGCGGCGAATGCCAGGCCGCGCGCGCGATCTACAAGCTGTTGAGCCAGCGCTATGGATGATCCGCGCCTGACCCCGGCCCGGCCGGACCTCGCCGCCAAATATCTCGAAGGCAAGGTGAAGGCCGCGCGCTATGTCACCGGCGAGGAATTCTGCGTGCGCGACGCGATCGCGCCGCTGCGCGAGGGACCTGCCGCCGAAGCCATGCTGGCGACGCAGGCGCTGAAGGGCGAGCGCGTCAGGATATACGACCGTGATGGCGAAGGCTTGGCCTGGGGCCAATTGAACGACGACGGCTATGTCGGCTGGATTCCGGATGCCGCGCTGGCCAGGCCCGCGGCGGCTCCGACGCACAAGGTTACGGCGCTGCGGACGTTCGCGTTCCCGGGCCCCTCGATCAAACTGCCGCCGGTCGAGACGCTGCCGATGGGCGCGCGCGTCACCGTCGCCCGCGAAGACGGCGCGTTCGCCGTCACGGACGACGGCTGGTATCTGCCGCGACGCCATGTCGGCAGCCTCGATGCGATGGAAAAGGATTTCGTCGCGGTCGCCGAACGCTTCGTCGGCACGCCGTATCTGTGGGGCGGCAAGAGCTCACTCGGCATCGACTGCTCCGGCCTGGTCCAGGTTTCGCTGAATGCCGCCGGCACCGGCTGCCCGAGGGACAGCGACATGCAGCAGGATGGGCTCGGACGAGCGCTCGACACGGCCGAGACGAAGAAGCTGCAACGCGGGGACCTGATCTTCTGGAAGGGACACGTCGCCATCGTCCGCGACGCCGACACCATGGTGCACGCCAATGCGCATCACATGGCGACCGTGATCGAAAGCACGCGGGAAGCGATCGTGCGAATCAAGGCCGCCGGCAGTGAAGTGACGGCGATCAAACGGCTGTAGCACGGCCTCCACTGTCGTCAACACGAAGGCGGTGACCCAGTATTCCAGAGACGTCAGCTATAGAAGACAGGGTCACGACGGCCGGAATTTTCTTCATCCATGGCAATAGATCAAAAGGCGAGCGCACAATGCCGACCCGTCCTTGTTCAAGACGCTAGGTATGAAGACGGGACGTCAGATCGCAAGCGTGTCAATTTGCATCGATGCTGCCTAGCGATTGGCATCGAGAAATCCGGTTATCCGAAATTAGCCAGATTACCTTTCCGCATCACCTTGATAAATGCCCGATGCCGCCGATGAATATCCTCAATATCGCTGGGCGATCGGACATCCCGCTGGGCGTCAGCCATGATAAGATCGGCATGTCGGCTCAGTGAAAGCATTCGTTGGGGATCGCGTTCGTAACTCACCACCTGAGTCAAGATCTCCAGCTGTCTTATAAAAACGGAAGGCTTGCCTCCCGCGTTCTGACGTATCATGTGCAGCATCGTGTTGACGAGTTCGTCGTACTGCACATGGGGAACGACCAACACCAGGCGTTTATTTTGAACCGTAACGCCTGTTGGGAGCTTCAACGGCTTGATTTCGCATAGCGCTGCACCGAGCCGGTCGAGCACACCCATTGCAGTATACGGGTCGTTAATTCCCGGCGACAGGGCGCGGACGGCCACTTCGACGAGCTGGCGAACCGCAAAGCGCAAGTCGGACGAGCTGACACGCTGCGATCCGAGAGCGGTGGCACTCCGTATCGCTTCATAAGCCCCCTCGGTCGGAGGCACTATGAGAGCAATGGGCGCTCCAGGAAAAATGTAGTCCCCCGGGCGGACTAGGAGGCGGACAGCAGCACTGTGCTCGCTCGCCCACGTTGCGAGGCCGTGCTCGTCTAGCTGCTGCAGATAGCCGCGCCGAGTGTCCGAGACTGGCTGAGCTGCAGCCCAGAAGCCGGGGCCAGGTGCATCGATCTGCGTCGCTTCAGTCGTGAGGCGCTTAATCGCGGCATGGAGATCATCGCTCACCAGATCGATTACGGTATCGACGTTTATCCGACCAGCAATGTGGCCGACGAAGTAGACGAGCGTTCCGACGCAGACGAACCCGAGACCGATGCCCACGCTAAGCGCGAGGTGAGGGATAAAAGCGCCTTCAGCTTCGGTGCGCACGCTTCGAAGCACGATCAACGCATAGCAGAAAGTCCCAAGAAACGCGCCTAACGTGAGTTGATTGCCGCGGTCGCGGGTAAAGTTGCGAAGCAATCTTGGCCCCATTTGGCCAGCGGCTAGTGAAAGCGCTGCGATCGTGATCGAGAAGACCGTCCCGGCTACACCTATAGTCGACGCCGCAATAGTTCCAAGCAAGGTCCGGGCTCCTGTGGCACCCCCGTCATAGAGCCAGTTCTCCAGCAGCCGGGTCGGGACTGCTCCGCTACGGTCGAGGGAGACGAAGCCAACCGCTCCGACGACACTAAATAGTACCAGAAGCGCTGGGACTAGCCAAAACGTCTCTGCGAGATCAGCCAAAAGCTTCCGGAGCCGCGCGGTCATGTACGACCCACCATAATCATAGGTTTTAGCTCCTCAGTGAAGAACAGGAAATTGAGACACGCACGTTTGGTAGATGGAGGGATCAGCCCCTTGAGATTGCGAAGTCGATAACAACGGCGTCCGGCGTCGAAGCGACTATTGGCGAACTATATCGGCAAATTGCTGCACGATCTGAACGAACCGCCCACCGGAAGGTTGCAATAGGCCACAGAGATTGAGAGCAGCATTCTTGAAACGAAACTGAAATAATCGCTGGGATCTTACAAGCACACATCTTCCACAAGGGAGGATCGGATTTTGAACGGAAATAACGCTCGACATCTGCAGAGCATCGACCAGATGTTGGGCTACGGCGCTATCGGCTTGTTTCTTATGATCTCTATCTGGTTGTTGAGGGACATGCTTTTATTGGTATTTTCCGCGGCGCTTTTGGCTTGTGCTTTGCGCGGCACGAGCGGTGTGGTCCGCCGTTGGAGCAGGCTCGGCCCACAGACGGCCCTTTTGGCAGTCGTCGCGGGCCGAACGCTCTGCACAGGTGTAGATTTGAGGTGGTTGTTCGCAACCGGTAAAGGCGTGCGATGCATTACGATTTGCAGCGCGATCACGTTGGCAGTTTCTCCTGCGATTGCACAAACGACAGCACCGGCACCTCCTGCGATCGGCCAAGATGACCAATTGATTTCAAAGTCCGTGGAAGTCGAGCCCGCCGCCGGCGATACGGCGATCGCGAGCCGGATCCAGCGCATTCTGCAATCGACGGACTGGTTCCAAAACCCGCGCGTCTCGGTGCGGGAGGGCATAGTCTTTATCGAGGGAAAAACAAAGACTCAGGCTCATTTCCGCTGGGCCAGTGCCCTGGCACAAAAAACCCAAGGCACCGTTGCAGTGGTCAACCGCATTGGGGTTGAGGCGGACATTGGATCAACGTTTGGACACGCCGGTGAAGAGTTTGAGAAAACGTATCGGCAGGCGCTTCAAGTTTGGCCATGGATCCTGATTGCGGTTGTGATTCTCATGATCACGTGGCTCACGGCTCGTCTCGCTGCGCATCTCGCTCGACGCTTTTTCGTCAGTCGGATCCCTTCACCGCTCCTACTCAGCGTCATTGTCCGCTTGTTCTCTATCCCGGTCTTCCTTCTCGGGTTTTACTTCGTCCTTCAGGTCGCAGGCCTGACACGCCTCGCGCTGACCGTTCTGGGCGGCACCGGGCTTTTTGGCATCATCGTCGGCTTCGCTTTTCGCGACATCGCTGAGAACTTTCTTTCCAGCATCCTGCTCAGCGTGCGAAATCCCTTCAGGACGGGCGATCTCATAGAAGTCGATGGAAACACAGGGATAGTTCAGAACCTCAACATTCGAAGCACTGTTCTCCTCACACTCGATGGCCACTACGTCCAAATTCCAAACGCCGTTGTCTTCAAGAGCACAATTATGAACTACAGCAGTTCGGCGAGCCGGAGAGCCGACTTTTCAGTTGGCATCAGCTACGATTCATCTACCACTAAGGCTCAGGCCCTCATCGCGAATGTGCTGAAGCAACATCCCGCGGTTCTCGATGTGCCAGAACCGCTGGTCCTTGTGGAGGAACTGGGCATGGCGACCGTAAATCTCCGAGTCTATTATTGGTTCGTCAGTGCCATCTATTCTCCGATCAAGATCAATTCGGCCCTCCTTCGCCTGACAAAGGACGCGCTGCTAGGCGCAGGTATCGAACTTCCCGATGCAGCTCGTGAAGTTGTCTTTCCGAAAGGCATACCAATTGTCCCTGCCGATGCGCATAATTCCAAGTTTGAGTCTCCGAAGGCGGAGGGTTCCATTCATTGCCGAGAAGAAAGGCTTTCTGCGGCAATCGGCGAAGGTAACTTGAGCAACGAACAGACCGAGGTGTCTGCCCAATCCAGGGGCCAGGCGCCGGAAGCGAAGGAAAACTTGCTGAAAGAGTGAATATTTGCAACGCCGCGCAGTCGTGACGGTCGTGACGCGCACCCCGGCCTTCATCGTAATGCTTGGCCTTCATGGTCGGTCCTACCAGGGTGGAACTATCGTCCCGACTGGGAGTCTTCTTAATTCGAACTCAGAAAAGCGATGGACGATGAAAACGAAAATTCTTCGCGCTGCCATAGCGAGTCTCTTTAGCTTGTTCTGGACCGCAGCTTTAGCTGCACAGCCAGCGACGCCGTCGAGCGAAAAATCGGTCACCAGTTGCACGACGCCGGGCTCGGTAACGTCGGGAACGACCGATGAAAAAACGACATCTATGACGGTGGGAAAGAGCGCCATTTTGCCGAGTGCAGGCGGGTCCAACTCGGCTGCGCCCACAGTGCAAAGCGGTGGTGAGCCGTTGACAATAAGACCCGAGTGTCCGCCAGATTCAAAGCCGAAATGAGGACTGTGGCTATTGGCCAAACTACCAACTAATCTGGGATATCGGACATCCGGACCCGCGGCCGCTGTGTTTTGCTTGAAAGCAGACCACCTTAAGCATTACCTGCGGCTGCACGCCTATTTCAAGCTGGACCTCTGTGGGAAATTTCTGCGGCCTACCAAAGATGCCGCGGGCCTTGCACGATAGCATCCAGCCCGACACCAGCCGCCCACCTTCTGCAGCATGCCTATTGCCCGCTGCATCGCCCAATACCAGACCGGTGAGAAAAGATCAGCCTCACCAGCGCGTATATCGGCAGAAGCAAAGCCACGGACCAAGCCACATAGCCGGAGAAGCTCGTCATCTTGACGCCGCTTACAACTCCGCCACCGCCTCAATCCGGAACGCCGCCGCGAACAGCGCGCGGGTGTAGTCGCTCTTGGGATTCTTGAAGAGCTCCGCGGCCGGCCCCTCCTCCACCACCTTGCCATGGCGCATCACGATGAGGTGGCTGGCCAGCGAGGCGACGACGCGCAGATCGTGCGAGATGAACATGTAGGTCAAATCGCGCTTGCGCTGCAGTTCGCGCAGCAAATCGACCATCTGGGCCTGGAACAGCATGTCGAGCGCCGAGGTCGGCTCGTCCAGCACGACGAAATTCGGCTCCAGCACCACCGCGCGCGCGATCGAGATGCGCTGGCGCTGGCCGCCGGAGAACTCGTGCGGATAGCGGAAACGCGTCGCCGGATCGAGCCCGACGTCCTGTAGCGCCTTGACGACGCGCGCTTCGCGCTCCTCGTAGGACAGCGCCTTCTGGTGCACGGTCAGGCCTTCGGCGACGATATCGCCGACCGACATGCGCGGGCTCAGCGCGCCGAACGGATCCTGAAACACGATCTGCATGTCGCGGCGGAACGGCAGCATATCCTTGAAACGCAGCCCCTGGATGTCCTTGCCGAGGAAGACGATCGGCCCTTCGGAGGAAATCAGCCGGAGCAGCGCCAGCCCCAGCGTGGTCTTGCCGGAACCGGATTCGCCGACGACGCCGAGCGTCTCGCCCTTGCGGACCGCGATGCTGACGCCATCCACCGCCTTGATGTGGCCGACGGTCGAGCGCAACAGTCCGCGCTTGATCGGAAACCAGACCTTGAGATTGTCGGCCGATATCACCACCGGCTCGTTGGGCCGCGGCGGCGCCGGATCGGGCTTCGGCTCGGCCGCGAGCAGCGCGCGGGTGTAGGCGTGCTTCGGCGCACTGAAGACTTCCTCGACCGGCCCCTGCTCGACAATCTTTCCCGAGTTCATCACGCAGACGACGTCGGCGATGCGGCGGACGATGCCGAGGTCGTGGGTGATGAACAGCATGCTCATGCCGAGCCGCCGGCGGATGTCGGCGAGCAGCGCCAGGATCTGGGCCTGCACGGTGACGTCGAGGGCGGTGGTCGGCTCGTCCGCGATCAACAGATCCGGCTCGTTGGCGAGAGCCATCGCGATCATGACGCGCTGGCGCTGGCCGCCGGACAATTGATGCGGATAGCTTTGCAAACGGGTTTCCGGATCGGGGATGCCGACCTGCGTCAGCAGTTCCAGCGTGCGCGCCCGCGCCGCCCGGCCGCCGATGCCTCGATGCAACGACAGGATTTCCCCGATCTGCGCTTCGATGGTGTGGAGCGGATTGAGCGAGGTCATCGGCTCCTGAAAGATGATCGAGATGTCGTTGCCGCGGATCTCGCGCATCTCTCGTTCCGAGGCATTGAGCAGTTCGCGGCCCTTGAAATGAATCGTACCTGAGGGATGCGAAGCCGCCGGATAAGGCAGCAGCTTCAGCACGGACAGCGCGCTGACGGACTTGCCGGAGCCGGACTCGCCGACGAGGGCCACGCACTCGCCGCGCTTGATCGAGAAAGAAACGTGGTCGACGGCAGTCGTGACACCGCTCGGCTGGTGGAACGCTACCGAGAGGTCGCGCACATCGAGCAGGGGCTGGTTGATGGCATCCATGCTCGATCCTTATCTGAACGTCTTGCGTGGATCGAAGGCGTCGCGCACGCCTTCGCCGACAAAGATGAGCAGGGACAGCATGATCGCGAGCGAGAAGAAGCCGGTAAAACCAAGCCACGGCGCCTGGACATTGGCCTTGCCTTGCGACAAGAGCTCACCGAGCGACGGCGAGCCCGGCGGCAGGCCGAAACCGAGGAAGTCGAGCGCGGTCAGCGTCATCACCGAGGATGATACGATGAACGGCAGGAAGGTCATGGTCGCCACCATCGCGTTCGGCAGCAGATGCCGGAACATGATGACGCCATTGGAGACGCCGAGCGCGCGCGCCGCCTGAATGTATTCGAAATTGCGACCGCGTAGAAATTCCGCGCGCACGAGTCCAACGAGCGTCGTCCAGGAAAACAGCAGGAGGATGCCGAGCAGCACGAAGAAACCGGGGACCAGCACCGATGACAGGATCAGCAACAGGTAGAGCGAAGGAATCGCACTCCAGATTTCGATGAAGCGCTGGAAGGACAGGTCGACCCAGCCACCGAAGTAGCCCTGCACGCCGCCGGCGATGACGCCGATGATCGACGACAGGATGGTCAGCGTCAAACCGAACAACACCGATATCCGAAAACCATAGATCAGCCGCGCGACCACGTCGCGGCCCTGATCGTCGGTGCCGAGCCAGTTGTACTCGAGATCGCGACAGCTCTTCAGCCCCTTCTTCTCAACTACCGGCTTGCACTGTTCTTCCGTCAACATCCATGTCGGCTTCGACGGCGCCGGGGTCGGCAGATCGAGATTGTGGGTGGCGTAGGAATAGCGGATCAGCGGCCAGACGATCGTGCCGCCCTTCTCGGCGATCAGCTTCTGCAAATAGGGATCGCGGTAGTCAGCCGAGGTCTCGAAATCGCCGCCGAACGTCGTCTCCGAATAGCTGACGAAGGCCGGCCAGTACAGCTTTCCGTCAAATTTGACCAGGAACGGCCGGTCGTTGGCGATCAATTCGGCGAACAGCGATACCACGAACAGGATCAGGAATATCCAGAGCGACCAGTAGCCACGGCGGTTGGCCTTGAAATTCTGCCAGCGCCGGCGGTTGAGCGGCGACAACGCAAAGGGATGACGCGTGGCCGGCGCGGCGGCACCGATCGGCGACGGCGTCGAGGTCTCGGTCGGCTGCGGGGCGAGCATCGTCATCAGACCTCCCTCGCCTCGAAATCAATCCGGGGATCGATCCACATGTAGGCAAGGTCGGAGATCAGACCCACCACGAGGCCCACGAGGGAGAAGATGAACAGCGTGCCGAACACGACCGGATAATCGCGGTTGAGCACGCTCTCGAAGCCGAGCAGCCCGAGCCCATCGAGCGAGAAGATGGTCTCGATCAGCAGCGAGCCGGAGAAGAATGCGCCAATGAACGCACCGGGAAAGCCTGCGATCACGATCAGCATGGCGTTGCGGAAGATATGGCCATAAAGCACCTGGCGCTCGCTGCAGCCTTTGGCGCGCGCGGTCATGACGTACTGCTTTCTGATCTCATCGAGGAAGGAGTTCTTGGTCAACAGCGTCATGGTGGCGAATGCACCGAGGCCCATGGCGATCAAGGGCAGCGTGAGGTGCCAGAAATAGTCGATGATCTTCCAGTACCAGGGGAATTGCGACCAGCCGTCGGAGGTCAGGCCGCGCAGCGGGAACCAGTTGAAGAACGAGCCGCCGGCAAACAGGATGATGAGCAGGATGGCGAACAGGAACCCGGGGATCGCAAAACCCACGATGACAATCGCCGAGGTCCAGGTATCGAAGCGCGTTCCGTCCGCCACCGCCTTGCGGATGCCGAGCGGGATCGAGATCAGGTAGGTCAGTAGCGTCAGCCACAGGCCGAGCGAAATCGAGACCGGCAGCTTCTCCTTGACCAGCTGGATCACGCTGGTGTCGCGAAAAAAGCTCTTGCCGAAATCGAAGCGGGCAAAATTCCATACCATCAGCGCAAAGCGCTCCGGCGCCGGCTTGTCGAAACCGAACTGCTTTTCCAGGCTCTTGATGAAATCCGGGTCAAGTCCTTGGGCACCGCGGTATTTTGAATTGACGGCATCGGCCGAGGCGCCGGCCTGCGGCCTCTGCCCGGCGAAATCGCCGGTGGCGGAGCCTGAAATGCGCGAGGAGCCACCGGTGTCGGCGCCGGAGAGCTGCGCGATGACGCGGTCGACCGGGCCACCCGGCGCAAACTGCACCACAACAAAGGAGACGAACAGGATGCCGAGCAGGGTCGGAAACATCAAGAGGATGCGGCGGGCGATATAGGCCGACATTATGGCTTTGCCTGCTCGAGTTTGCCGGCCTTCGCGGCGTCATGCCACCAGATCACGCGCTCGCCCGATCCCGATGCATCGATCTGATAACGCGGCAGGTCCTTCGGGCGGTCGAACATGTCCCAATAAGCCAGCCGGTGGGTCTTGTTGTACCACTGCGGCACCCAGTAGCGCCCGGCGCGGAAAACACGGTCGAACGCATGGCAGGCGACGGTCAACTCGGCGCGGCTCGCGGCGGCGATGATCTTTTCGATCAGCGCGTCGATGGCGGGACTTTCGATCCCCGCGAGATTGTACGAGCCCTTGGTTTTGGCGGCCTGCGAGGAGAAATAGGCGCGCATGGAGTCGCCCGGCGTCGTCGACATCGAGAAGCGCGTGATCGTCATGTCGAAATCGAAATCTTCCACCCTGGCGCGGTACTGCACGGCGTCGACCAGGCGCGGACTTGCCTCGATTCCGAGCGTGCCCAGGTTCTTGATGTAGGGCGCGTGATGCGCATTCAGCGAGGACTCATCGTACAGGAATTCAATGCGGAAGACTTCGCCACCCGGCGTCATCCGCTTGCCGTCCTTGACGACGAAGCCGGCCTCGTTAAGCAATTGCTGCGCCTTGCGCAGCATGTTGCGGTCCTGCCCCGAGCCATCCGAAACCGGGGGCACGTAGGGCTGGCCGAACACCTCGTCGGGCACCTGGCCGCGGAATGGCTCGAGCAGCTTCAATTCCTCCGCCGAAGGCGGCCCCTTCGCCATCATGTCCGAATTCTGGAACGGCGAATGCGTACGCGCGTAGGCGTCGTACATGATGGTCTTGTTGGTCCATTCGAAATCGAAGGCGTTGATCAGCGCCTCGCGCACGCGGGGATCCCTGAACTTGTCGCGGCGATTGTTGATGAACCAGCCCTGCGCACCCGACGGCCTTTCGTCCGGCACCTGCTCGCGCTTGACGCGGCCGTCCTTGATGGCCGGGAAGTCATAGCGTGTCGCCCAGAGGCGCGCGGTGAATTCCTCGCGGAACAGATAATTCTTGCCGGTAAAGCCTTCAAAAGCGACGTCGCGGTCGCGGTAGAATTCGTAGCGGACAACGTCATAATTGTAGTAGCCACGGCAGACCGGAAGGTCCGCACCCCACCAGTCCTTGACGCGGTCGTACTCGATGAAGCGGTTGACCTCGAACCGGCCGACCTTGTACGGCCCCGAACCCAGCGGCGCATCGAGCGTCGATTCCTCGAAGACCCGTGTCGCATAGTATTTCTTCGCGAAGATCGGCAGGCCCGCAACATAGAGCGGCACGTCGCGGGCGCGCTTCTCGACGAAGGTGACGATCACGGTCGCATCGTCGACTGCCTCGGCGCCCTTTACATCGCGCATCTGCACCTGAATCAGCGGATGGCCCTTGGCCTTCAGCGTGTTGATCGACCAAGCAACGTCATGCGCCGTAATTGTCGAGCCGTCGTGGAATTTTGCTTCCGGTCGCAGCGTGAAGCGATAGGTCAGCTTGTCCGGCGAAATTCGCACCGACTTTGCGACGAGCCCGTACATCGCATCCGGCTCGTCGCCGGCGCGCACCATCAGCGCCGAGAAAGTCAGGTCCATGCCCTGTGCGCCCTCGCCCTTGAGGATGTAGGCGTTGAGCGAATTGAAAGTCTGGTAGGACTGATTATAGGCGCGTGTCGAGGGAATGGTCGAGAACATCCCGCCCTTTGGCGCTGCGACGTTCACGTAGTCGAAATTCTTGAAGTCGGCGGGATATTTTAGATCGCCGAATGCCGAGATGCCGTGCACCTCGCCATTCTCCTCGGCGGCGCGAACGGGCTCAAACCCGAGAGCGCCCAGCGCGCCTGCGCCGAGGCCGAGGACGTGCCGGCGGGAGAACTGCGCCATGCGCATGATGTCCTTCAAGAGCGTTTTCCGATCCGCGCCGCCCTGTCGGCGTCGAACCACCACAACGCGGGGAAGCCCGACTGGCCGTATTTGGGTAGTTCGGCCGGCCGGCCGAAGCGATCCCAGCGCGCGGTACGGACCTTGGGGTAATTCCACTGCGGCACCACATAGTGATTCCACAACAGCACCCGATCGAGCGCTTTGGTCGCCGCCACGAGGTCGGCTCGATCTTTGGCAAAGATGACACGCTCGATAAGCTTGTCGATCGCCGGATTCTTGATGCCGACAACATTGTCCGAGCCCGCCATGTCAGCCGCCTGGGAACCCCAGTCTTCGCGCTGCTCGTTGCCCGGCGACAAGGACTGCCCCCAAGACGCAGTAATGATGTCGAAATCCCAGCTCCGAAGGCGGTTTTGATACTGTGTCGGATCGATCGTACGTACACTGACGGTGATTCCGAGCCGCTCCAGCGAAGGCTTGTAAAACAGCATGACCCTTTCGAAGTCAGGCTGTTGGGTCAGCAATTCGACCGTAAACTGCGCTCCCGTCTTGCTGTCGACCAGCTTGCGATCCCGTACCTCGTAACCGGCCTCTTTCATCAGCCGCAGCCCCTCGCGCAGATTCTCGCGCACGGCTTCCGGATTGCCACCAACCGGGTTGGTGTACGGCTTGGTGAAAACCTCGGCGGGGACTTCCGCGCGGACGGTTTCGAGAATCTCCAGCTCTCTTCCCTGCGGCAAACCGGTCGCCATCAGTTCTTCGATACCATCAAAGTAGCTGCTGATGCGTTTGTACTGACCGAAGAAGATCTGCTTGTTCATCTCCTCGAAATCGAACGCGTAGTTGAGAGCACGACGCACACGAGGATCGCTGAATTTGGCGCGACGGAGATTCGGCGCAAACGCCTGCATGCTTCCGGAGCTGCGGTTGGGGAATTCCTCGAGCAGCACACGCTTGTCGCCAACAGCCGGGAAGTCATAAGCCGTCGCCCAGTTCTTGGCGCTGTTTTCAGTGCGCCAATCGACCTGATCGCCTTTGAAGGCTTCAAGGGCCACCTGACTGTCGCGGAAATATTCGTAGCGCAGTTCGTCGAAATTGTTGCGCCCGATGGCAAAGGCGAGATCGCGGCCCCAGTATTCCTGGACCCGCTCCAGCGTCACCGTCCGGCCGGGAACGAACTCCTTGATGCGATAGGGAGCGGAGCCAAGCGGCTTTTCCAGCGTGGTCCCGGAAATGTCGCGCTTGCGGCCTTCGCTATCGGTACCTTCCCACCAGTGCTTGGGCAGAATTGCAAGCTGGCCGACGATTTGCGGCAGCTCGCGATTGCCGGGCGCATCGAAGGTGAATTTGACGTCGCGCTCGCCGCTCTTCTCCGCCTTCACGACGTGGCGGTAATAGGCCGAGTAGAACGGATGATGCTTCTTGTAGGAATCCAGCGAGAAGATCACGTCCTCCGGCGTCACTGGCTTTCCGTCGTGCCATTTCGCCTGCGGCCTCAGGCGGTAGATGACGTACGAGAAATCATCGGGATGGCTAACCGACTCGGCCAAGGCGCCGTATTCGGTCGAGACCTCATCCAGCGATGGTATCATCAGGGGTTCGTAGATGAGCTGCACCGCCGATGCGAGTTGCCCCTTAACTCCCGCGACGACGTGATTGAAATTGTCGAATGTGCCGACCAGGATCTGGCGGACCACGCCGCCCTTGGGCGCGTCCGGATTGACGTAGTCGAAGCGCTTGAAGTTGGCCGGGTATTTGACCTCGCCAAACAGCGATAGCGCATGCCGCCACGCCGGTTCGGCCGCTTGTGCCTGGGCCGGCGAAATGCCAGGGGCGCCCGGGGTCAATCCCAGCGCAGGGGCCATAGCGGCGACCGCGCCGCCCTGGAGAAGATGTCGTCGGGTAATTGCCAAATGCAGAATTCCTGTTGCTGACGCCAGTATCCGTGCTTTCGAAGTCTGCGGCGGTCCCAGACGCGAACCACGCAAACAAGAGGCGGGGTTATTGAGGACCCAATATAAGGCAAGGTTTCGACGTATTACGTTGCTTTTTCCTCATGATAGCAGCTTGGGAACACCGCCGCTGCGGCGAAAAGTCCCGGTAACGACTATGGCAACGGCGGCGCGATCCCTCATACGCAAACGGCCAGGCAATGCCTGGCCGTGATGTCGCGCACAAGTCCATGCCGGACTGGCGAAATGTTACTTCGCCGCGGTCGGCAGCGGCGCCGGCTTTTCCGACAGCGAGTTCAGGTAGGCGATGATGTCGGCGCGCTCGCTGTCCTTTTGGATGCCGGCAAAGCCCATCGCGGTGCCGGGAACGTAGGCCTTGGGGTTGGCGAGAAACTTGTTGAGGTCGTCGAAGGTCCAGGTCCCGCCTTTGCCCTTCAGGGCGGCCGAGAAGTTGAACCCGCCGCGGCCGGCGCCCTTCGGCTCGTTGATGACGCTATAGAGGTTGGGACCGACGCGGTTGGGGCCGCCCTTCTCGAAGGTGTGGCAGGCCGCGCACTTCTTGGCGGCGCCAGCGCCCTTCTCGACGGAGGCGGTCTGCAGCAGCTTTTCGATCGGCTCGGCGGGCGCCGCGGCGTCCTTGGATCCGGCTCCCTGCGCAGCGTCTTCCTTCACGGCGATCTCGAAGCCCGGCTTTTCCGGCTTCACCGGCGCGAAAATCGCATGGGCGGCGAAGCTCGTCACCAGAACGAGAAGGCACGTGGCGAGGATGGCGCCGAGAATCTTGTTGAGTTCGAAGGAGTCCATAACGGATCAGGCTCCAGGCCGGAAAGTTCGACTGAAGGCCGGCAGAACGGCCGCGGATGCGCGTCAGGAATCAGCTTTCGCGCCGCACCCTCAGCACGGTGGAGATATCGGTTTGCCCCGGCTCTGGCAACCCGTATAAACGCCCCGACTTTCCGCCAGTCCCCCATTATTTCCGGCCTGTTCTCAGAGGCCGGCCGACCGCGTTCCGCATGACCCAAACCCGCATTCTGGTGCTGATTCCCGCCCGCATGGCGGCGACCCGCCTGCCCGGCAAACCGCTGCTCGATATCGGCGGCCAGCCGATGATCGTTCACGTGCTGCGGCGGGCCGAGGAGGCCCAAATCGGCCGGGTGGCCGTCGCCACCGACACCCCCGAGATCGCCGCCGCCGTGAAGGCCGCCGGCGGCGAGGTGGTGATGACCCGTGCCGACCATCCCTCCGGCTCGGACCGGATCCATGAGGCGATGCGGACGATCGATCCCCACGGTGAGGCCGAGATCGTGGTCAACCTGCAGGGCGATTTTCCAACGATCGACCCGGCGACCATCCGCGCAGCGCTGCCGCCGCTCGACGATCCCGCGGTCGACATCGCGACACTGGCCTCGCAGATCCATACCGAGGAGGAGGACCAGGCCCCCAGCGTGGTGAAGGCGGTCGGCTCGCCGAGCGGGGCCAACCGGCTCCGCGCGCTCTATTTCACCCGCGCCACCGCCCCCTATGGCGACGGCCCGCGCTACCACCACATCGGCCTCTATGCCTACCGGCGCGCCGCGCTGGAGCGGTTCGTGGCGCTGCCGCCGTCGCCGCTGGAGCAACAGGAGAAACTGGAGCAACTGCGCGCGCTGGAGGCCGGGATGCGGATCGACATCACCCTCGTCGACAGCGTCCCACGCGGCGTCGACACCCCGGCCGACCTCGAAACCGCCCGTAAAATACTAAAGCCTCGTTCTGCTTGAACGAGACTTTTGCTTTTGTTTTGACGCGTTTTCCTGGCGCGAACCGGTATCCAATTCGCTTGAAAACGCTATAGCCAAAGCCTGACCGGCTGCCTAAAAGCCCCGCATGATCAAAAAGCTCAAAATCGCATTCCAGGGCGAGCCTGGCGCCAATTCCCATATCGCCATCGTCGGGGCCTATCCGGACGCCGAGCCGTTGCCGTGCCCGACCTTCGAGGACGCACTGGCCGCGATATCATCGGGCGAGGCCGACCTCGGCATGATCCCTATCGAGAATTCGGTCGCCGGCCGGGTCGCCGACATCCATCACCTGCTGCCGCACTCCGGCCTGTTCATCGTCGGCGAATGGTTTCTGCCGATCCACCACCAGTTGATGGCGCCGCGCGGCGCCAAGCTCGCCGACATCAAGACCGTCGAGAGCCACGTCCACGCGCTTGGCCAGTGCCGTCGCATCATCCGCAAGCTCGGCATCAAGCCGATCGTCTCGGGCGACACCGCCGGCAGCGCCCGCATCGTCGCCGAGCGCGGCGACAAACATTGCGCCTCGATCGCTTCCCGGCTCGCCGCCGACATCTACGGCCTGGACATCCTGGCCGAGGACGTCGAGGACGAGACCCACAACACCACGCGCTTCGTGGTGCTGGCGCGCGAGGAGAAATGGGCCGAACAGGGATCCGGCCCGCTGGTGACCACTTTTGTCTTCCGGGTGCGCAACCTGCCCGCCGCGCTCTACAAGGCGCTCGGCGGCTTCGCCACCAACGGCGTCAACATGACCAAGCTGGAAAGCTACATGGTCGACGGTGAATTCTTCGCGACGCAGTTCTACGCCGACGTCGACGGCCATCCCGAGGACAAGGGACTGGCCTTTGCGCTGGAGGAACTGAAATTCTTCTCGCGTGAATTCCGCATAGTCGGCGTCTATCCCGCGCAGCCGTTCCGCGCGACGTTCAGCGAGAAGGCGGGTTGAAGTCAGCCTTGCGGCCGCCGGACAACGGTGGCTATTTGCACGCTTGCGGCAGGCCGCCCCCTCAGGCCACTTTCCTGTCGTCGGACCGGCGTGACGCCGACTGTCCCCCGCGGCTGCGCCGCTCAGGACCCCGATAATTCGAATCGTTCTCCATGCGACGATTCAAGGCGCCGGTACGCAATTTGAGGAAAAATTCGCGAACCTCGTTCGCAAGGCGCTCGGCCGCACTGGAGACGCTGTCGGACGTTTCCAGCACGTGATCGGCGGAACGGCTGGTCTCGCCGATCGCATCGTTGACCGTCGAAATGCTCGACGCCAGGGTCTTCGAACCGGAAGCCGCCATCTGGACGTTGTGCGAGATCTCGCGGGTCGCGGCGCCCTGCTGCTCTACGGCGCGGGCGATCGCGGTGGTCACTTCGTCGATCCGGCGCATCGCTTCGCCGACTTCCTTGACCGAGGACACGGCGCTGCCGGTCGAGGCCTGGATACCGGAAACGTGCCGTGAGATCTCCTGCGTCGCCCTGGCGGTCTGCTCGGCCAGCGACTTGACCTCCTGGGCGACCACAGCGAAGCCACGGCCCGCCTCGCCGGCCCGCGCGGCCTCGATGGTCGCGTTGAGCGCCAGCAGGTTGGTCTGCGCGGCAATGGCCTGAATCAGATCCACCACCGAAGAAATGCTTTGCGCCGCTTCGGCCAAGCCTTCGATCTGGCTTTCCGAGCGCTGCGTGACGGTGCTTGCCGAGCGCACCGTCGAATTCGACAGTTCGATCTGACGGCCGATCTCGTGGATCGAACTGGTGAGTTCTTCGGCCGCGGCGGCAACGGTCTGGACGTTGCCCGCCGTCTGTTCGGAGGCCGAGGCCGCCGAGGCCGCCTGGTTCGTGGCCTCGCTGGCGATTCTGGTCAGGGCCGCGGCGGTCTGCTTCATGGCCACGGCATTCTCGCCCACCATCGCCAGCAATTCCGTCGACTTGCCGCGGAAATCCTCGACCGCCTTTTCCATGTTGCGGTTCATCGCGTCCCGCGCCTCGACTTCCTTCGCAAAATTCTTCGCGGATTCCTGTTGCGCAATGACGGTATCCCGGAATTTGGCAACGGCGCCGGCCACCAGGCCGATTTCGTCGCGGCGCGCCGCGGTCTTGAACTCCACCGCGGTGTCGCCGCCGGAGAGCCGGGCAGAATCCGCCACCAGTTGCGCGATCGGCCCGGTGATGGAGCGCGCGACCAGACATCCCGTCACGATGCCGATGCCGAGCCCGAGCGCGAGCATAATCCACTGCGACAGCAGCAGACTCTCCACGCGGCCGGCAATCTTTGTTGTGTCTTGGGCGAGAATGGCCTGCTGGTTGGTCTTGATGCCGCCCGAGCGAATGCCGCTGGCGTCCTTCTTGCCGTCGAGCAGGTCCAGTATCCTGGCCGCACGGGACGCCGCTTCACTGGTGAGAATAAAGACCGGCGCGTTCCACTCCGGCGATTGTCGAAGTGCAAAGATTCGGCCCGGCAGCGGCGCGAACGCGGCGTCGGCCTTTGCAATCGCTTCGAATGAGCTCTTCTGTGTCGCGGTCAGCAGCTCTTCGTTGGTCTTGAGCAGCGCGAGCGCCGTCCTGAAGTTAGACAACGGTGCTCCGAACTTCTCGCGATCCGCCGCTTCTCCCGACGCGACATAAAGCCGTAGCTGGGAACCCGCCGCCGCCAGATTGCCGCGCACATCGGCCATCGTCTTCAGGAGACGCTTGCGTTCGGGGCTGGCCTCGAGCTGTTCCTCTTCGTCGATCATCCGGGTGATCTGGCCAAACATGGCGGCGATCAAAGGCGCGGCCTCGGTCGAGAGCAGCTTGGTGGCGGGATAGGCATCGGGCGTGAAGGCCACGCTCTCGGCTCTGGCCTGCGCGGCGCGCAACTCGCCGATCAGGGTTTTGGCCTCGGCCCAGATCTTTTTGTTCTCGGGATCGGTAAAGCCTGCGGCCAGACGGTCGAACTCAGCACTGGTGCGGTCGAGTTCGGCCCAGGTCGCGGCGCGGTCCTGCTTGCCCTGCGGATCGCCGGTGAGCAGATGGTCACGCACCGTTGACAGCGTCGAATAGAGATTGCCGACAAGCCGGGTGCTCGCAATCGCAACCGGTGCGCGCAGATCGACGACGCGTTTGAAGCGATCGGATATGTCGGATATCGCATAAGCCGTATAGGCGACGGTCGCGGCGAGCAGCACGCAGGTCGCACCAAAACCTGCAAGCAACCTGCCCTGGATGCCAAAGCTGAATAACGACATCGGAATATGCCCCAGCCGAAGCGCTGCGAAAAAAGCACGCAAATTCAGCACGGCATCTCGACAGCGGCGCGATCCGAACGGAATGCAATGTATGGTTAGCATTGCGCTAACGGCTTAAGCAAAAATGAAGTTAATTCCCCGTGCAAACACGGTCCGAGACCCGTAACGGCAGCGGCGCCCGGAACCCGAGACAAAGCTGGCCTGACCGAACCGCTTCAGCGCCACCGACCAAAGCTTGCAATTTTCAGGGACGACAGCTTTTCTTACGCCGCCGCCTTGTTCGCGAGGCCGAACGCATCGGCCAGCAAACTATACGACTTCTTGCGCGCGTCGTGATCGTACACCGCCGTGATGATCATCAGTTCATCCGGTTGGCTTGCCGCGATCATCGGCTGCAGCTTCGCCATGACCGTGGCCGGGCTGCCGACGGACAGCCGCGAGCGGTTGCGCATGACCGAGGCGCGCTCGGCGTCCGAATATTGATAGGCCTGCGCTTCCTCGACGCTCGGCAACGGCAGATATTGGCCGCGGTCGCGGCGCAGCCGGTTGAGGTCCATCGAGGAGGCCAGCGTTTCGGCTTCCGCATCGGTTTCCGCGGCGATCGCGGCAACGGCGAGGATGCCATGCGGGCCTTCGCGCCAGCCCGACGGCTTGAAGTGGCTGCGGTAATTGGTCATCGCCGCGACCGCGTCATAGGAGGCAAAATGATGCGCGAACGCAAATCCCATGCCGACCTGCGCAGCCAGCTCCGAGGAATAGTCGCTCGAGCCGAGCAGCCAGATCGGCGGCAGCGGCGTGTCATCCGGCATCGCCACCACATTGTGGTAGGGATGTCCCTGCGGGAAATCGCGGGTCTCCCACAGCACCAGTTCACTTAAGCGTTCGAGAAAATCGTCGCCCTCGCGGCGATCCAGCCGGCTGCGCAGCGCGTGCGCCGTGGCGCCATCCGTGCCGGGCGCGCGGCCGAGGCCGAGATCGATGCGACCGGGAAACAGCGCCTCCAGCATCTTGAAGCGCTCGGCCACCACCAGCGGCGCGTGGTTGGGCAGCATCACGCCGCCGGAACCGACGCGGATGTTTTTGGTCACCGCGGCGATCTGCCCGATCATCAGATCGGGCGCGGGGCTCGCCACCGAAGCCAGGTTGTGATGTTCGGCAAGCCAGTAACGGACATAGCCCAGCCCATCGACGTGGCGCGCCAGGTCGATGCTGTTCTGCAGCGCGTGGGCCGGACGGGTGCCGGTGGTGACGACGGAGAGGTCGAGGACTGAAAGCGGGATCATCGCGGTAAACTAGTGCGGCAGGTGAGGACGACAAAGGCCCTGACGGCGCAGAGCAGGCCCGCGCCTGTGGGGAAAAAAGAGAGCCCCGCACCACATCGTCGAGTGGGAGAAAATGTTACATTCTCGTGAATATATCAACTGGCCCACTGGTACAGAAGCGTTGTTGGAGTGATATTTTTGCCATTTACAGCTATATATTCTGCAAATCTCAGTATTTTCGTTGCCCAATTCTCACCCCCACCCTCGCCTCTGTGGCATTTTCCTGAACGTATTGGGCTATTTCCCACCTCAAATGGGCTGTTGGGCCAACCCCATTCGTCCTATTTTAGCTCATCAGAGCTAGACCCGATGTCCTTCCACCCTTCCGGAGAGCTTGTGAGTGCCATGACCGAGACCACGCCCGCCACTTTCGATGGCCCTCGCGCGCTGCACTCGCCAAAGATCTCGTTCGAGTTCTTTCCACCCAAGACGGACGAGATGGAGCGGAGCCTGTGGGAATCCATCAACCGGCTGGCGCCACTCACCCCCAACTTCGTGTCGGTGACCTACGGCGCGGGCGGATCGACCCGTGAACGCACGCACGCGACCATTGCCCGCATCCTGAAAGAGACCAGCCTGACCCCGGCCGCGCATCTGACCTGCGTCGGCGCGCCAAAGGGCGAGATCGACGACGTGGTGGCGCGCTATCACGAGATCGGCGTTCGCCACATCGTGGCGCTGCGCGGCGATCCAACCACCGGCATCGGCACCGCCTATCGGGCGCACCCGGACGGCTACCAGAGCTCGCCGGACCTGATCGAAGGCATCAAGAAGCGTTATCCCGATATCGAGGTTTCGGTGTCGGCTTACCCGGAAAAACATCCGGAGAGCCCGACCATCGACGCCGACATCGACACGCTGAAGGCCAAGGTCGATGCCGGTGCAGCCCGCGCCATCACGCAGGTGTTCTTCGATAACGACCTTTACTTCCGCTACCTGGAACGCGTGCGCGCCCGCGGCATCGATATCCCCGTCGTCCCAGGCATCATGCCGATGCACAATTTCAAGCAGGCGCGGAATTTCGTAACGCGCACCGGCACAACAGTGCCGGACTGGCTCGCGGAAAAATTCGAAGGCCTCGACGACGACGCCGAGACGCGCAAGCTGGTGGCCGCCACCGTGGCGGCCGGCCAGGTGCAGAAACTCGCCAAGCACGGCGTCGACACCTTCCATTTCTACACCATGAATCGCGCGGACCTGGTGTTCGCGATCAGCCATCTCCTGGGCATTCGCCCCAATGGCGCACAGAAAGCCGCGTGATCCGATGAGTGTAGCCGCTTCCCCGAAGAGAGCCGCGCTGCTCGCTGCCGCGCGCGAACGCATCCTGGTGCTCGACGGCGCCATGGGCACGATGATCCAGGGCCTGCAATACGACGAAGCCGCGTTTCGCGGCGCGCGCTTTGCGGACTTCCATCGCGATGTCAGGGGCAACAACGATCTGTTGATCCTGACGCAGCCGCAAGCGATCGAGGACATCCACGCTGATTATTTGCGTGCCGGCGCCGACATCGTCGCCACCAACACCTTTTCCTCGACTTCGATCGCGCAGGCCGACTACGACATGTCGGACCTCGCCTACGAACTGAATCGCGAAGGCGCACGGCTTTGCCGCAACGCGGCCGAACGCGTCACGGCGGAAGACGGCAAGCCGCGTTTCGTGGCCGGCGCGCTGGGCCCGACCAACCGCACCGCATCGATCTCTCCCGACGTATCCAACCCCGGCTATCGCGCCGTCACCTTCGACGATCTGCGCCAGGCCTATGGCGAACAGATCAACGGCCTGCTCGACGGCGGCGCCGACCTGCTGCTGGTCGAAACCATCTTCGATACGCTGAACGCCAAGGCGGCGCTCTACGCGATCTCGGAGATCGCCGAGGAACGCGGCATCGACGTGCCCGTGATGATCTCCGGCACCATTACCGACAAGTCGGGCCGGCTGCTGTCGGGTCAACTGCCGGAAGCGTTCTGGAATTCGGTGAGGCACGCCAAACCGATCACCATCGGCTTCAACTGCGCGCTCGGCGCCGAAGACCTGCGCGCCCATATCGCCGACATCGGCCGCGTCGCCGATACGCTGGTGTGCGCTTATCCGAACGCCGGGCTGCCCAACGAGTTTGGCCAGTACGATGAGAGCCCGGAATACATGGCTCGCCTGATCGGCGAGTTCGCCGAGGCCGGCCTCGTCAATATCGTCGGCGGTTGCTGCGGCACCACGCCGGACCATATCGCGGCGATCGCTGCCGCCGTCGCGCCGCACAAGCCCCGCGCTGTTCCCGAGATCGAACCACGGCTGCGGCTTTCGGGACTCGAGCCGTTCGCCCTGACGTCCGCGATTCCCTTCGTGAACGTCGGCGAGCGTACCAACGTCACGGGATCCGCCAAATTCCGCAAGCTGATCACGGCGGGCGACTACACCGCGGCGTTGCAGGTGGCGCGTGACCAGGTCGAGAACGGCGCGCAGATCATCGACGTGAACATGGACGAAGGTCTGCTGGACTCGGAAGCCGCAATGGTGACCTTCCTCAACCTCGTCGCTGCCGAGCCTGACATCGCGCGCGTGCCCGTGATGGTCGACTCCTCGAAATTCAACGTGATCGAAGCCGGCCTGAAATGCGTTCAGGGTAAGCCTGTCGTGAACTCGATCTCGATGAAGGAAGGCGTGGAGAAGTTCATCCACGAGGCCCGGATCGCGCGCCGCCATGGCGCGGCCGTGGTGGTGATGGCGTTCGACGAAGCCGGCCAGGCGGATACGTTTGCCCGCAAGACCGAGATCTGCAAGCGCGCCTACGACATCCTCGTCGACGAGGTTGGCTTTCCCCCCGAGGACATCATCTTCGATCCCAATATCTTTGCGATCGCCACGGGACTTGAAGAACACAACAATTACGGCGTCGACTTCATCGAGGCGACGCGCTGGATCCGGGCGAACCTGCCGCATGCGCATATTTCCGGCGGCGTCTCGAACCTGTCGTTCTCGTTCCGCGGCAACGAGCCGGTGCGCGAGGCGATGCATTCGGTGTTCCTGTATCACGCCATCAAGGCCGGCATGGACATGGGCATCGTCAATGCCGGGCAGATGATCGTCTATGACGACATCGATCCCGAACTGCGCCAAACTTGCGAGGACGTCATCCTCAACCGCGACCCCGGCGCGTCCGAGCGGCTGCTGGCGCTGGCGGAAAAATTCCGCGGCAAGGAGAAGCAGACCAGGGAGCAGGACCTGGCCTGGCGCGAATGGCCGGTCGAAAAACGGCTCTCCCACGCGCTGGTGCACGGCATCACCGAGTTCATCGAGGCCGACACCGAGGCCGTGCGGCTGACGGTGGAGCGGCCGCTGAACGTGATCGAAGGCCCGCTGATGGCCGGCATGAATATCGTCGGCGACCTCTTCGGCGACGGAAAAATGTTCCTGCCGCAGGTGGTGAAGTCGGCGCGGGTGATGAAGCAGGCGGTCGCCTATCTGATGCCGTTCATGGAAGAAGAAAAGGCGCGCAACCTTGCCAATGGTACGGCGACCGACGGCCGCAACGCCGCCGGCAAGATCGTGCTCGCCACCGTCAAGGGCGACGTCCACGACATCGGCAAGAACATCGTCGGCATCGTGCTGCAGTGTAACAACTTTGAAGTGATCGACCTCGGCGTCATGGTGCCGGCCAGCAAGATCATCGAAACCGCCAAAGCCGAGGACGCCGATATCATCGGGCTGTCAGGCCTGATCACGCCGTCACTCGACGAGATGAGTTTTCTGGCCGGCGAAATGGAGCGGCAGGGCATGAAGATGCCGCTGCTGATCGGCGGCGCGACGACGAGCCGCGTCCACACCGCCGTCAAGATCGACCCGAACTACAAGGGCGGGCCGGTGGTGCACGTCAACGACGCCAGCCGCGCGGTGGGCGTCGCGTCATCGCTGCTGTCGCCCGAGCGCCGCGAGGCCTACGCCGCCGACATCCGCGCCGAATACGCAAAAATCTCCGCGGCGCATTTCCGCGCGCAGGCCGACAAGAAGCGGCTGAAACTGGCGGATGCCCGCGCCAACGCAGTGAAGGCCGATTTTGCGAGAACGCCGCCGAAGAAGCCGGCGTTTCTGGGCATCAAAAGTTTCGACGCCTACGACCTGGCGGAGCTGGCCGAGTACATCGACTGGACGCCGTTCTTCCAGACCTGGGAACTGGCCGGGCGCTTTCCGGCGATCCTCGACGATCCCAAGATCGGCGAAGTCGCCCGCTCGCTCTACGACGACGCACGCAAGATGCTCGATCTCATCGTCGAGGAGAAATGGTTCACGGCGCGTGCCACGATCGGCTTCTGGCCGGCCAATGCCGATGGCGACGATATCGCCGTCTATGCCGACGACAGCCGCATGAAAAAGATCGCGACCTTCCACACGCTGCGCCAGCAACTGGAGAAGCGCGAAGGCCGCTTCAACGCCGCGCTGTCGGACTTCATCGCACCCGCGTCCTCCGGTGTGCCTGATTACATCGGCGCCTTCGTGGTCACCGCCGGGATCGGCGAGGATGCGGTCGCCGACCGCTTCAAGAACGCCAATGATGATTACTCTTCCATCCTGTGCAAGGCTCTGGCCGATCGCCTCGCCGAGGCCTTTGCCGAACGGATGCACCAGCGCGTCCGCAAGGAATTCTGGGGTTACGCGCCGGACGAAACATTTGCTCCCGATCAGCTGATCCTCGAACAATATGCCGGCATCCGCCCGGCGCCCGGTTATCCCGCGCAACCCGATCACACCGAGAAGGCAACGCTGTTCCGACTGCTCGATGCCGAGAACACCGCCGGCGTGAAACTGACCGAGAGCTTTGCGATGTGGCCGGGCTCGTCGGTATCGGGGCTTTATTTCTCTCATCCCGAAAGCTTCTATTTCGGCGTCGGCAAGATCGAGCGCGACCAGGTTGAGGATTACGCCGCGCGCAAGGGCATGAGCGTCGCCGAGGCCGAGCGCTGGCTGGCGCCGGTGCTGAACTACATTCCCTCGCAGGAAGCCACGAAAACGGCTGCGGCGGAGATCGTCCCGGCCAATGATGTCGCCTCACATCCCCCGGGGTGCACCTGCGCCGTGCATCTGACCTGGCGGAAGAAGGCGGTGGGGGCGTAGCCTCTTTCTTCCCTTCTCCCCTTGTGGGAGAAGGTGGCGCGAAGCGCCGGATGAGGGGTGCTCTCCGCACCCACCGTTCTGTGCTTGTGGAAAGAACCCCTCACCCGTCTTCGCTTCGCGAAGCCACCCTCTCCCACAAGGGGAGAGGGGAAGAGAGTGCGGAGCCTCCCATGAAATTCTTTTCGTTCTGGCGATCGCTGGCGAGTTTTCGCGTACGGATCGCGCTCAATCTGAAAAACCTCCCGGTCAAGGTCGTGTTCGTCGACATTGACGCCGACGCCCATCGCGAAGCCGGATATCGCCAGATCAACCCGCAGATGGCGTTGCCGGCGCTGGTCGTGGATGACGGCACCACGCTGTTCCAGTCGCTCGCCATCCTCGAATATCTCGACGAGAAATATCCCTCGCCGCCGCTGCTGCCGGCCGATCTCAACGGCCGCGCCCGCGTGCGCGCGCTGGCGCTGATGGTGGCCTGCGAGGGCCATCCGCTGCTGACGCCGCGGGTGCGGCGCTATCTCGACCACGAACTCAATCTGCGCGACCCGCAGCAGGCGGCGTGGCGGCGGCACTGGACCGTGGAGACGCTGGCGGCGCTGGAAGGACACCTGGCCGGTCACAAGGACACGGGCCGGTATTGTCACGGCGATCAACCGACGCTGGCCGATATCTGCATGGTAGGCCACGTCACCGCAGCGGTGACGCAGCAGATCGATCTTGCGGTTTGGCCGACGGTGCAGCGGATCTTCGAGACCGCAATGGCGCTGCCGGAGTTCGCCAAAGCGCATCCGCTGGCTCAGCCGGATACGCCCGAGGCGATGCGGGTAAAGCGATAGGCCCTCCCCAGCTGCCGGGTCGACCGGCCGCATGGCCAATCGGCAAAATCGCCATATCGCGCAGGGAACCCGGGGTTTCTTGCCGCGTTTGCATCGGGTTATCCTGTGACCTGACTGCCAAGCAGCTCCCTACAAGAAGGATTTCGGATGCCGGAAATCGCAATTCCGACGCCGCATCTCGTTGATCGCAGCCTCTCTTCCCGCCAAAAATCCCATCTTCGAAGCATTTTGAGGGACGCCACCGCGGCAGATCATGCGCGGCTTGATGCAAAGCTAGGTGCGCTGGCGCTCTGCACAGTTGCCGGCTATCGCTGTTTTCTGGAAATCAACGCTGCGGCGCTGTTGCCGCTCGAGCGGTCGCTGGAAAGAGCCGGCGTGCGCGCCATGCTGCCGGATTGGGACGATCGCGCGCGGACGGGTGTTATCCTGGCCGACCTCGCCCGGCTGGGCGGAAGGCCCAGCCGCCTGGATGCGCCCGAGTTGACCGATCGCTCCGCCATGCTCGGCACGCTGTATGTGCTGGAAGGATCACGTCTCGGCGCGGCCTATCTGCTGAGGACGGTGAAGCAGTGCAGCGACCCGCTGATTTCAGGCACGACCGCCTTCCTCGGCCATGGCGCGGGCCGGCAGTTCTGGCCGCAATATCTCGCCGCGCTCGAAGGCTATGCCGACGACCTTTCCGAGGACGATGTGGTCCGCGCAGCGCGGTCCGCCTTCGACCTGTTCGCACGCGCGGAGGCGCTGTCATGAAGCCGCAGGTCGACCTCACAAATTGCGACCGCGAGCCGATTCACATTCCCGGCAGCATCCAGCCGTTCGGATTCCTGCTCGGCCTGCAATCCGATTTCACCGTCTGCATGGCTTCCGAAAACGTCGCTGACTATCTCGGCCGCGACTACACCGACGTCTTCCAGCGCCCCGTCACCGAAGTACTTTCGAAAGCGGCGGTCGACGCCATCCGCGCCCGCGTCGACTATTTATCTAGTCCGGACGCCAGCGAACGGATTTTTGGGGCGCCCCTGCAGGATGGCGGCAGGCCGTTCGACATCTCCATCCATTTCTCCGGCGTGTACCTGATCATCGAGGCTGAGCCCTCGGTGATCGAGCACGACGCCAATTCCGGTGAGATGGTCCGTCTGATGGTGAGCCGAATCCGCAAGACCAGGGGCGTGACCGAACTGGCGCAGGAAGCCGCACGCCAGCTCAAAGTGCTGAACGGGTTCGACCGCGTGATGGTCTATCGCTTCCACCCGGACGGATCGGGCGAGGTAATCGCCGAGGTCGCGACGTCGGGGCTGGAGCCTTTCCTCGGACTGCATTACCCGGCCTCCGACATCCCGGCGCAGGCGCGCACGCTCTACACCCGCAACTGGCTGCGCATCATCGCCGACATCAACGCCACGCCCGTGCCGCTGGCCTCAACGGCGACCCACAGCGCGGCGCTGCTCGATCTGTCGACCTCGACGCTGCGGTCGGTGTCGCCGATCCACATCGAATATCTGCGGAACATGGGCGTCGCCGCCTCGATGTCGGTGTCGATCCTGCGCGACGGCAAATTGTGGGGCCTGTTCGCCTGTCACCACTACTCGCCGCGACACGTCTCGTTCGAGCGGCGCACCGCCGCCGAACTTTTCGGTCAGATGTTTTCCTGGGTGCTGGAAACCCGCGAGCGCGAGGCGACGATGGCCTATGAAACGCGCGCGCACCAGATCCAGGAGCGGCTGATCGAGGCCGCCGCCGGCCACGAACACAGCCAGCGCGCCGTCGCCGACTTCATCGGCGACTATCGCAAGATGATCGAATGTGACGGCATCGCGATCTGGTCCAATGACGAAATCACGCTGTCCGGGGAAACCCCGACGGAGCGGGAGGTGAAGGACCTCGTCGGCTTCATCAACCGCACTTCGCCGGGAAAGATCTGCGCCAGCGCCGAGATCGGCAAGATCTACGCCGCGGGCGAATCCTTCCGCGACCGCGCCGCTGGCTTCCTGGCGATCCCGATCTCGCGCACGCCGCGCGACTGCCTGATCTTTTTCCGCCGCGAAATCCTGCGCAAGGTGAACTGGGCGGGCGCGCCCGGCAAGGTCTATGCTTCCGGCCCGCTCGGCCCCCGTCTCACCCCGCGCAAGAGCTTTGAGCTGTGGCAGGAGACGGTGCACGGCCAGTCCGCGCCGTGGACCAATGCCGAACTGCAGATCGCGGAAGGGCTGCGCATCACGCTGCTCGAGGTGATCTTGCAGCTCGCCGATCTCGCCGCCCGCGAGCGCAAGAGCGCGCAGGAGCGGCAGGAGTTGATGATCGCCGAGCTCAACCACCGCGTCCGCAACATCCTCAGCCTGGTGCGCGGCCTTGTGACCCAAAGCAAGAGCACCGCCGCCAGCATCGAGGAATTCGCCGGCGTGCTGGGCGGACGCATCCAGGCGCTGGCACGCGCGCATGACCAGATCACCAGCCTGAACTGGGCGCCGGTGGCGCTGAAGGCGCTGGTGGAATCGGAAGCCGGCGCCTATCTCGGCGCGCGCGCCGACCGCATCGAAATGACCGGACCGGAAGTGGCGCTCGACCCCAAGGCGTTCGCGACGCTGGCGCTGGTCGTCCACGAGATGATGACCAACTCCGCCAAATATGGCGCGCTCGCGGATTCCACCGGCAAGGTCGAGATCGCCTGGAAGCTCGACCAGAGTTCAAGTCTGGTGATCGACTGGAAGGAGAGCGGCGGCCCGCCGGTGCAGCCGCCGTCACGACGCGGCTTCGGCACCACGATCATCGAGCGCTCAATCCCGTTCGACCTCAAGGGTGACGCCGAGCTGCGTTTCGACCTGCTCGGCGTACACGCGCACTTCGTCATTCCCGCCAATTATGTGGAGATGGTGACCGCCATGACGGGCATTGCAAGCAAGGTGGAGACCGACAAGGCGGCGCCGCCGCGCCTGTCCGGCACGGCGCTGATCGTCGAAGACAATCTGATCATCGCGATGGCGGCCGAAGTGATTCTGCTCGAACTCGGCGCGCGCCACGTCGGGACGGCCGCGTCCGTCAGCCAGGCGCTGGCGGCGATCGATCGCGAGAAGCCGGATTTCGCGCTGCTCGACCTCAACCTCGGCAGCGAGAACAGCATCCCGGTCGCCACCAGGCTGACCGAATTGAAGGTGCCCTACATGTTCGCCACGGGTTACGGCGAGCGGGCACCGATCCCGGCCGCACTGGCCGCCGCTCCCGTGGTGCAGAAGCCGTACACCCGCGAGGTCGTCGAAGCGGCGCTGGTCAGGCTGCGGGAGGCGGTCCCGGCGAAGGGCTAATTCTTCGGCGGATCCAGCGCCTGCACGATCTCCTGGAACGGCGGCAGCGCCTCGCAGCGCGCCGCATGCGCCTTCAACGCGGGATAGCGCGCGTCGAACAGCGCCGGATGCGCCTCGCCGACGAAGCGCAGCACGCAGCCGACCGCGATATCGGCGTGGCCGATGTTTTCGCCGAACCAATACGGCGTCGTGACTGCGGCGCGCTCCTTTTCCAGCATCTCGAGCACGCCTGATATCTGCGCCGTGCAGCGGTCGATCCAAAGCTCAAGCTGGCGATCCTTGCGCAGCACGCGCTCGTACAAGAGGCTGACGCCCTTGTCGCCGAGGCCCGACGCCAGCGCGGCAATCCGCAAATGATGCCGCCGGGCGGCGCCGCTGCGCGCGATCATCGCCTTGTCGGGTCCGACGCGGTCGTCGAGATAATCCAGAATCATCGCGCTCTCGATCAGTGCCTCGCCGTCGTCCAGCACCAGCGTCGGCACCCGCCGCAGCGGATTGTAGGGCGCGATCTTGTCGGCATCGCCGAAGGTCGACCACGGCTTGTGCTCGTAGGCGATGCCATAGAGCCGCATCGCGATGGCGACGCGGCGGACAAAGGGGGAGTCGTATTGGCCGATCAGGAACATGGGGCACTGCTCTCCATTCGTCATGGCCGGGCTTGACCCGGCCATCCATCTACCTTGAAGTGATCATATTGGAGGTAGATGGATGCCCGGATCAAGTCCGGGCATGACATTCTGAGATCGGGAAAACGACATGTGGTCACCTCTGCTATTCGGCCTGCTCGTGCTGCTTATGCCTGCAGCCACGGCCCATGCCCAATCCGCCCCGACCGGCTTCCAGTCGCCGTCAAAAAACATCACCTGCCAGTATTTTGCCGACGACAAGCAGAACGCGCTCCGCTGTGATATCGCTGCGATGGAAATAAAGCCGCGCCGCCCCGCCGATTGCGAGCTCGACTATGGCGGCGCCTTCCAGATGAACACCAAGGGCCCCGCCGCCCGCCTCTGCCACGGCGACACCGTGATGGACCCGCGCCTGCCCGTGCTGGGCTACGGCGAGGTGTGGCAGCGCGGCGGATTTACCTGCACATCGGAGCAGACGGGCGTGACGTGCTTCAATGCGGAGCGACGCGGATTTTCGCTGTCTCGGGGGAAGCAGGAGGTTTTCTGAGGAATGACGTTCGGCGCTGCCTCAATAACAGGTCGTCATACTCCGCGAAGGCGGGGTATCCAGTACGCCGCGGCGTCGCGATTCTATCAAAACTGCTCTGGGATACTGGATCCCCGCGTCCGCGGGGATGACGGCGGAGGGTGAGGAAGCTTGAGTGTCTCACTCAATCACCGGCACATGCCGCGCCACATCGCGCGGCACTGTCCCGTCAAGCCGTGGATCGTTGACCACTTCGACCTGCCGCCGGAACGGGCGAAAGCCCGAGCGCTGGTAGAAGGCGAGCGCCGAGGGATGGTCGAACGTGCAAGTATGCAGCCAGAGGCGCTTGATCGGATGCGACCATGCAATCTCTTGCGCGCGGTTCATCAGCCAGCGGCCGGCGCCGGTGCCGAGGCATTTTTCGGTGAGCCCGAAGGAGACGATCTCGCAGTGCCCGGGCTCGCGAAAATCCATCTCGAGCAGGCCCTCGTCGCGGCCCTCATGGACGAGCGCATGAATCTCCATCGAAAGCGATTGAATGGTCGCAGCCAGCTCGGCATCGGGCATCTTTATCCGCGAGACCCACAGCCACGGCCGGCCGACGCGGCCATAGAGATCGCGGTACCAGTCGAGCGCGGGGGCATTGACGTGCCGTATCGTCCAGGCGCCGGCGGGATCAGGAAGCGGCGCCGGGCGCGCGGTCATTTCCAGGTGCGTGGTGACAGCGGCGATCTTGCCGGCGGGAACGTCGGAATAGCCGTCGGGCAAAATCATCGATCGCTTTCTCCTATGCGGCGGCAGGTACGAAACATATTCGCTCGCAACGCGTCATTCGCCTATGCGCTTTGAAGGTCCAGCCGCTCAAAGACAAGGGTTTATGACCGGTTCGCGCGGAGCCTCGAGAAGCTTCTTCACCGAGCCCCTGATTTGATCCGGGCTGATACTGCGAAAATGCTCCAGATCGCGGCTGGTGCAGGCTTTCTCGAGCCCTTGTTTGCGCGCAACCGCGAGATCCGATTCCGCGGCACTGCGCTTGAATTCTTCCAGCATCGGGCGCGTCGGGTGCAACGATGAATTCGCCAGAATGAATTGATCGATCGCGGCAATTGCTTCGTCCATCGCATCGTCGGTCGGTCGCCGCTGCAACCCACACGCCGCCGTTTTGGCCTGGACAGACAGGTACATCGACCAAGCGCACAGAACGGCACCATTTCCGGTCTTGTCGAACTCGAACTGGCGCGGTCCCAGCACCATGCGCTCCTGGCCCGCCGCCGGTACGCTCAACGCCAATAGTCCGGCCACAGCAATCACCAAGGTCTTCAAGCGATCGGAAACGCGCGGTAGCTTTCCATGCGAACCGTACTTCACGGGTTGCCCTCCCCCTCATCGCTCGCCAGCACGCCCTTCACCGCCCGCGCCCAGCCCGCCAGCTTACGCCCGCGCGTGGCCTTGCTCATCGCCGGCTTGAAGCGGTGTTCGAGCCGCCAGTTGTCGGCGAACCTTGAAGGCTCGGGATAGACACCGGCCTGAAGTCCCGCGAGATAGGCGGCGCCGAGCGCGGTGGTTTCCTGGATCATCGGGCGATCGACGGGCGCGTCGAGCAGGTCGGCGAGGCGCTGCATGGTCCAGTCGGACGCGGTCATGCCGCCGTCGACGCGGAGCACGATGTTGGCGGCCGTGGCATCCGGCCAGTCGGCGCGCATCGCGGCCCAGAGATCGAAGGTCTGGTAGCAGACGCTTTCCAGCGCCGCATGCGCCAGTTCGGCGGGGCCGGTGTTGCGGGTGAGGCCGAACAGCGCGCCGCGCACGCGCGGATTCCAGTAGGGCGCGCCGAGGCCGACGAAGGCCGGCACCAGATAGACGCTCTGGGTGGAATCGGATTGGTCGGCGAGCGGTCCGGTCTCCGACGCCTGCTTGATGATACCGAGGCCGTCGCGCAGCCATTGCACGGCGGAGCCTGCGACGAAGATCGAGCCTTCGAGCGCGTAGGTGCGCTTGCCGCCGAGCTGATAGGCGATGGTGGTGAGCAGCTTGTTGTTCGACGCGACCGGCGTGGTGCCGGTGTTGAGCAGGGCAAAACAGCCGGTGCCGTAGGTCGACTTGATCATGCCGGGTGTGAAGCAGGCCTGGCCGATGGTGGCGGCCTGCTGGTCGCCGGCGATGCCGGAGATGGCGATCGCGCCGCCGAACAGGCTTTCATCGCTGTCGCCGAATTTGGCGGACGAGTCCTTCACTTCAGGCAGCATCGAGCGCGGCACGCGCAACAGCTTCAGGAGATCCTCGTCCCACTCGCCGGTGTGGATGTTGAACAGCAGCGTGCGCGAGGCGTTGGTGGCGTCGGTGGCGTGCACACGGCCAGCGGTCAGCTGCCACAGCAGATAGCAATCGACGGTGCCGAACATCAATTCGCCCCGGCCGGCGCGTTCGCGCGCGCCCGGGACGTGATCGAGGATCCACGCGACTTTTGTTCCGGAGAAATACGGGTCGATGATCAGGCCGGTCTTGGCGGTGATCGTCGGCTCATGGCCGTCGGCTTTCAGCTTCGCGCAAGTATCGGCGGTGCGGCGGTCCTGCCAGACGATGGCGCGGTGCACGGCCTTGCCGGTGGCGCGGTCCCACACCACGGTGGTTTCACGCTGGTTGGTGATACCGATCGCGGCGATGTCCTTGGCTTTCAGCCCGGCCTTTTCCAGCGCTTCGTGGCAGACCGCGACCGTCGAGTTCCAGATGTCCTCCGGCTCGTGCTCGACCCAGCCCGAGGCCGGAAAATGCTGCGGGAATTCCTGCTGTGCTGTGGCGGCGATGGAAATATCGCTGCGGAACACGATCGCACGCGAGGATGTGGTGCCCTGATCGATGGCCAGAACGAAGGACATGACGTTGCTTCCCCGGGAAGGTTTTGGTTGTGGAGAGGCAAGCGGATTGGGAGACGGAGGTCAAGCAGGTGAGCTGTTCACTACATCCTCCCCTGGAGGGGGAGGATCGGTTCGCATGGAATGCGAACCGAGGTGGGGTGACGGTCTCTCCACGTCCAACAGAGCATGCGTGGATAGGCTGTCACCCCGCCCCGTCTCACATTACGCTGCGCTCCATGTGAGCCGACCCGCCCCCTCAAGGGGCGGGTAAGAAAAGTCACGTCGCGGCTGTGGTCACGCCGCCATCGACGACGATGGTCTGTCCGGTCATGAAAGTCGAGGCGTCCGACGCCAGATACGCCACGGCGCCGGCGATTTCTTCGGGCTCGCCGATGCGGCGCAGTGGGGAGCTTGCCGTGCGGCGCTTCAAATTGTCCGGGTCTTCCCACAGCGCGCGGGCGAAATCGGTCTTGACCAAACCGGGCGCAACGCAATTGACGCGGACGCCCTTCGGTCCCCATTCGCCGGCGAGGCTGCGACACAGCGCGAACTCCGCCGCTTTCGAAATGCCGTAGGCGCCGATCACGGTGGAACCGCGCAGGCCACCGATGGAGGAGATGATCACCACCGAGCCGTTGCCGCGCTCGGCCATCTGCGGGATCGCCAGCGCGCAGAGCCAGATGTTGCTCTTGACGTTGGAGTTCATGATCTTGTCGAAGGCTTCGTCCTTGATGTCGAGCAGCGGGCCGTAATACGGGTTCACCGCGGCGTTGCAGACGAGGATGTCGACCTTGCCGTAATGTTCTGTCGTGCCCGTGATCAGCCCCTCGACTTCCTCGCGGCGCGAGATGTTGCAGGGAATGACATGGGCGTCGCCGCCGTCCTTCCTGATGCCTTCGGCCACTTCGTGACAGGCATCGGCCTTGCGGCTGGAGATCACGACTTTTGCGCCGAGCCGGGCGAGCAGTTCGGCGGAGGACCGGCCGATGCCGCGGCTGGAGCCGGTGATGACGGCGACTTTTCCGGTGAGATCGAACGGGGTGTTTTTCATTGTTGTTGGTTCCCTGACTCTCGCCCCGTCATTCCGGGGCGATGCGCAGCATCGAACTATGATGTGCAATTGCACATCAGAGAATCCATTGGGCGGCAGCGCAAGCTGTGAGTTGGATTCCGGGTTCATCGCTGCGCGATGCCCCGGAATGACGGAGAGTGGCCGTTACACCAATCCCCCTGCGTCGGTGACGCGGCGGAGGTGGTAGTCGGTATCGCCAAAGGTGTTCTCGATCATGGTCAGCCGCTTGAAGTAGTGACCGATCTTGTATTCCTGGGTCATGCCGACGCCGCCGTGGAGCTGGATCGACTGCTGTCCGATGAATTTTCCGGACTTGCCGATCTGCACCTTGGCGGCGGCCACGGCCGTGGCGCGCTCCTTGGCGCTTTCGAAATCGGCCGCCATGGTCGCGAACATCGACATGCTGCGGGCCTGTTCGAGCGCCACGAACATGTCGGCGGCGCGATGCTGCAGCGTCTGGAAGCTGCCGATCGGCACGCCGAACTGCTTTCGGGTCTTGAGATATTCGACCGTCGACTTCAGCGACTCATCCATCGCGCCGACCGCTTCCGCGCACATCGCGGTGCGGGCTTCGTCGACCACGCGCTCGATCAGCGGCAGGCCGTTCTCGGGATCGCCGATCGCAGCGTCAGCACCGATCTCGACGCCGGTGAAGGTGATGTCGGCGGCGTGCAGGCCGTCCTGGGTCGGATAGCCCTTGCGGGTGACGCCCTTGGCGTCCGCCGGCACCAGGAACACGCCGATGCCCGACTTGTCGGTGCGGTTGCCCTTGGTGCGCGCGGTCACGATCAGGGTGTCGGCGTTCTCGCCGTTGAGCACGACGAACTTTTCGCCGTCGATCACCCAGCCTGACCCTTTCTTCTTGGCGGTCGTGCTGACATCGCCGAGGTCATAGCGCGAGTTCTTCTCGAGCTGGGCGAAGGCAAAGGTCTTGCTGCCGTCGATGATGCCGGGGACATGCGCGGCCTTCTGCTCGGCCGATGCGCCATGGCGCAGGAAACCGCCGCCGATCACGACGGTCGCCAGATACGGCTCCAGCACCAGCGCCTTGCCGAGCGCCTCCATCACGATCATGGTCTCGACCGCGCCGGCGCCGAAACCGCCGTCGGCTTCCGCGAACGGCAGACCCAGCAAGCCCTGCTCGGCCAGCTTGTTCCAGACGGTCTTGCTCCAGCCGCCCCTTTCCTTTTGGTATTTCTTGCGCGCATCGAAATCGTAGGAGTCGGTCAGCAGACCGTCGATGCTTTCCTTGAGAAGGCGCTGCTCCTCGGACAAATCAAAATCCATGTTGTTTTCCTTGACTACACGTCGTCGCTTCAATCGTGGTCGTTGCCAGGCGCCGGGTTCTTCTTAACCTCGCCCCGCTTGCGGGGAGAGGTCGGATCGCATCGCAAGATGCGATCCGGGTGAGGGGGTACAGGTCTCTCGACAGTCTTTGCTGGGAGAGAGCCCCTCACCCCGACCCTCTCCCCGCGAAGAGCGGGGCGAGGGAGAAGAAGATCAGAGCCCCAGCACCGCCTTGGTGATGATATTCCGCTGGATCTCGTTGGAGCCGCCGTAGATCGAGACCTTGCGGTTGTTGAAATAGCTCGGCGCGATCTGGGCGGTCCAGTCCATGGTTTCGTTGGTGCCGTCATCGCCATGCACGTCGTAGGGCGCGGCGAACGGGCCGATCACTTCCATCAGAAGCTCGGTGGTGGTCTGCTGGATTTCCGAGCCCTTGATCTTGAGCACCGAGGACGCCGGATTGGGCTTACCCTTACCGTGCTTGCCTTCGTCGGCGACGACGCGCAGCTGCGTGAGTTCGAGCGCCTTGAGCTCGATCTCGCAGGCGGCGAGCTTTTCGCGGAAACCCTGGTCTTCCAGCACCGGCTTGCCGTTCGCTTCGACCTTGGAGGCGAGATCCCTGATGCGGCGCAGCCGCTCCTTGGAGACGCCGACGCGGGCGATTCCGGTGCGTTCGTTGCCGAGCAGGAATTTGGCGTAATCCCAGCCCTTGTTCTCCTCGCCGATCAGATTCTCGACCGGCACCTCGACGTCGTCGAAGAACACCTCGTTGACCTCGTGGCCGCCGTCGATGGTCTCGATCGGGCGAACGGTGACGCCCTTCGACTTCATGCTGAATACGATGAAGGAGATGCCCATCTGCTTCTTCGCGTTATTATCGGTGCGGCACAGGCAGAAGATCATGTCGGCGTGCTGGGCCAGCGTGGTCCAGGTCTTCTGGCCGTTGATGATGTACTTGTCGCCCTTGCGCTCGGCCTTGGTCTTGAGCGAGGCGAGGTCCGATCCGGAGCCGGGCTCCGAAAAACCCTGGCACCACCAGTCGTCGACATTGGCGATGCGCGGCAGATACTGCTGCTTCTGCTTCTCGTTCCCGAAGGTGTAGATGACCGGGCCGACCATGCTGACACCGAAGGCGAGCGGCGCCGGCGCCGGGTGCATCTGCAGCTCTTCATTGAAGATGTAGTGCTGCACCGAGGTCCAGCCGGTGCCGCCATATTCCTTCGGCCAGTGCGAGCAGCCCCAGCCCTTCTTGTTGAGGATACGCCACCAGGCGACCATCTCGTCCTTGGAGAGATGGCGGCCTTCGATCATCTTGCGCCGCGTTTCCGGCGGCACGTTGTTCTGGAAGAAGCTGCGAACTTCCTCACGAAACGCAATTTCTTCCTTGCTGAAAGCGAGATCCATCTGGACCCTCCTGTGAGCGAATGAATGACATCCGTAGTAGCGTGAACTCTGGTCTCTCGTCGTCCCGGCCTTGAGCCGGGATCCATAACCACCGTCGTCTATGTTACAAAGGCCGTCTTCCCATCTGCCCCAAACCAAGGCCGCGGCGTATGGGTCCCGGCTCAAGGCCGGGACGACGGCGGAGTTTAGGAACGACCTCCTGATGCGGTTTGTTGGTTTGGTGCTGCGGCTGGCTGTTGCCGCATCCGCAATTCATGGCGCGACAGTTTCCCGACCGGCGTGCGCGGCAGTTCGTCAACGAAATCGACCGCGGCCGGAAATTCGTGCTTGCCGAGCTTGCCCGTGAGAAAAGTGCGCAGTTCGTCCAGCGTGAAAGGTTTCGCGCCATCGCGCAGCCTGATAAAGGCCTTGGCCGCCTCGCCGCGGTAATCGTCGGGAATGCCGATCACGATCACTTCCTGCACGGCGGGATGTGTATAGATCGCCTGCTCGATCATCTGCGGATAGACGTTGAAGCCGCCGGAGATGATCATATCCGTCTTGCGGTCGACCAAATAGAAGTAACCGTCGCTGTCCATGTAGCCGATGTCGCCGGTGAGGAACCGGTCACCGACAAAGGCCTTCGCGGTTTCCTGCGGCCGGTTCCAGTAGCCTTTCGTCACATTCGGCCCGCGAATTCTGATTTCACCGACTTCTCCCACCGGCATCAACTTCGTCGGGTCTTCCAGCGACACCACGTCCATCTCGATGCCCGGCAGCATCAAGCCGATCGAGCCGGGCTTGTCCGGCCCCTCCTTCGGATGCGCGGTGCCGGGCGAGCAGGTCTCGGTCATGCCCCAGCCGCTCTTCAGCTTCATGCCGACCCGGCTCTCCAGGATCCGCGCGACCTCGACCGGCAGCGGCGCGCCGCCAGAGCCGACGCTGACCAGCGACGACAGGTCGCGCTTGTCGAGATCGGGCAACGCCGCGATCGCGATCCACATCGTCGGCACACCGGGAAAAGACGTGGCGCGCTTGACCTCGATGTCCCGCATCACGGCGTCGACATCGAAACGCTGGTGCAGCGAAATCAGATTGCCGCGCCGGATCGACGACAGCAGCACCACCGTCAGCGCATAGATATGAAACAGCGGCAGCACGCAGATCACGCGCTCGATCGCGTTGCGCTCCAGCCGCGACGGCTTGCCCCAAACGTCATAGACCGAAACCGCCGAGGTCAGATTGCCATGGCTAAGCATCGCGCCCTTCGGCAGGCCCGTCGTGCCGCCGGTGTATTGCAACAGGGCGACGTCGTCGGCCGAGATCGCGGGCCACTGCGAAGGCTTTTGCGTGCCCTCGGTGAACTGGCGGTGAGTGATGATCTTGGGGTTGTCCGGCAGCGCCGTCTGCGGCGTTCCGACCTTGCCCCAATGATCGTCCTCGCAGACGATCAGGCGATCCAGCAGCCCCTTGTCGAGGAACTTCAGCGCAGTCGGCAGCAGGGCCGAGAGGTTACTGGTCACCAGCACGCGCGCACCGGAATCGGACAGCTTGTGCGACAGCGCGATCTCACCGTCGAGCGGCGACAAGTGCACGATTCGGGCGCCGGCCTTCAATGCGCCGAAGAAATTGACGGGATGATCGGGCGAATTGCCGAGGAACAGCGCGACCGAACTGTTCCGGCCGTAGCCGGCGCGCAGAAAGGCGCTGGCCGCGGTCTCCACCAGCGCTTCGAGTTCGCCGTAGCTGATCGGCCGGTCGCGGAATTCGAGGGCGGGACGCGCGCCGAACTCGGCCGCAGCCGTCGACAACAGGTCCGGCAACGTTCCGCGCGCGATCGCATCGTCCCAACGGACGCCTTGCGGATAGAACTGCTCGCCGGGATGGGTCATGGCGCGGGTATGCAAACTCTAGAGGTCGTCATTCCGGGATGGCCCGAAGGGACAGGCCCGGAATCCATTGGGCCACATTCTCAGCGGCAAGATGGATTCCGGGTTCATCGCTTCGCGATGCCCCGGAATGACGTGGCTGTACATCAAGCCGCCTTTGATTTCTCGGCCAGCGACGCGAACGTCTTGCCTTCCGCGGCGAGGCGCTTGAGCAGCGGCGCCGGTTCAAGCGAGGGATCGTTGGTCTCCTTGGCGTAATGCGAGAGCCGATCGGCGATGTGCTTCAGGCCGACGGAATCGGCCCAGAACATCGGGCCGCCGCGGTAGATCGGCCAGCCATAGCCATAGAGCCAGATCACGTCGATATCGCTCGGCCGCGCTGCGATGCCTTCCTCGAGGATGCGCGCACCCTCGTTGATCATCGGGTACATCATGCGCTCGAGGATTTCCTCGTCGCTGACGGTGCGGCGCTTCTTGCCGAGCTTCTGCAAGGTCTCGTCGATCACCTTCTCGACATCGGGATCGGGCAGCGGCGAGCGCGAGCCGCCTTCATACTTGTAGTAACCCTTGCCGGTCTTCTGGCCGAAGCGGCCGGCTTCACAGAGTGCGTCAGCGATCTCCGACTTGATGCCGCGGTCCTTGCGCGAGCGCCAGCCGATGTCGAGGCCGGCGAGATCGCTCATCGCGAACGGTCCCATCGGCATGCCGAATTTTGTCACCACAGCGTCGACCTGCTGAGGCAATGCGCCTTCGAACAACAGTTTTTCCGACTGCTTGCCACGCTGGGCCAGCATGCGGTTGCCTACAAAACCGTCGCAGACGCCGACAACGGCCGGCACCTTGGCGATCTTGCGCGAGATCGACACCGCAGTGGTGAGCGCGTCCGGGGCGGTCTTCTCGGCGCGGACGATCTCGCACAGCTTCATGACGTTGGCCGGCGAGAAGAAGTGCATGCCGAGCACGTCCTGCGGACGCTTGGTCTCCTTCGCGATTTCGTCGATGTTCAAATACGAAGTGTTGGAGGCGAGCACCGCGCCCGGCTTGGCGAACTGGTCGAGCTTGCCGAACACTTCCTTCTTCACCGCCATGGTCTCGAACACGGCCTCGATCACGAGGTCGGCATCCTTGACGTTCTCCAGGCCGACCTTGCCGTCGATCAGCGCCATGCGCTTGGCGGGCGCATCCGCCGGGATGCCGCCGCGCGCCGCGGTGTTTTCCCAGTTCTTCTGCATGATGCCCATGCCGCGCTTGAGCGCTTCGTCGGTGGTTTCGATCAGCGTGACCGGAATACCGGCATTGGCAAACGACATCGCGATGCCGCCGCCCATGGTGCCGGCGCCGATGACGGCGACGCGGTCGACCTTGCGCGGCTTGGTGCCGTCAGGGACACCCGCGATCTTCGAGGCTTCGCGCTCGGCGAAGAACGCATAGCGCTGCGCCTTGGACTGGTCGCTGGAAACCAGCTTGAGGAAACCTTCGCGCTCCTTCTTCAGGCCCTCATCGAACGGCAGTTCGATGGCGGCGCGAACGGCGTCCGCGGCGGCGAACGGCGCTTCGAGCCCGCGCGCCTTCTTGGTCATCGCGGCAACCGCGTTGGTGAAGATCGAAATATCGGCCTTCGCCGCCGCCAGCTTGGAATCGTCGTCGCGCAGTTTTCGCAGCGGACGCTTTTCGGCGACCAGCTTGCGGGCAAACGCCTCGCCGCCCGAGACCCTGTCTTCGACGATCTCCTCGATCAGGCCGCTCTTGAGCGCTTCCGCCGCGCTGATGGGTTCGCCGCCGACAATCATCTTGACCGCGAGTTCGGGGCCGACCGCGCGCGGCAAACGTTGCGTTCCGCCGGCGCCGGGCAGCAATCCAAGCTTCACCTCGGGCAGGCCGAGCCGCGCCTCCTTGACGGCGACGCGATAGTGGCATGCCAGCGCGACTTCGAGGCCACCGCCGAGCGCGGTGCCGTGGATGGCGGCAACGATCGGCTTCGGCGACTTCTCCATGAGCTCGAGCACCTCGGCAAGGCCGGGCGGCTTCGGCGGCTTGCCGAATTCGGTGATGTCGGCGCCGGCGATGAAGGTGCGGCCGCCACAGGTCAGCACGATGGCCTTCACCTCGGGGTCCGCGATCGCGCTCTTCATGCATTCGAAAATGCCACCGCGCACCGCAGCGCTCAGCGCATTTACCGGAGGGCTGTCGACCGTGACGATGGCGACGATGTCGTGACGCTCGAGTTTTACCACTTCACTCACGGCACTCTCCCTGTTCAGTTTGTTCTCTGGATCGTTTGTTATTGGACGCCACGCAACTTGCGTTGAGTGGCTACGTTTAGCCAATTTCGCACTGCGAAATTTAATTCCACATCTTGACACGGAGGGTTATTTTGAAGCACGTCCGTTGTCAACGAGCTCATCAGCAGTAACGGGTAATGAAGCGTCCAGGGAAAAAAGTGGCGACCGATCGCAGCTTCGTCGTCGCGCTTTCCCGCGGACTGGATGTCTTGCGCGCATTTCATCCCAACGATGGCCTTCTCGGCAATCAAGAACTCGCCGCCCGTACCAATCTGCCGAAGCCGACCATTTCCCGCCTGACCTACACCCTGACCAAGCTCGGTTATCTTACACCCGTTCCGCGCTTCGAGAAGTATCAACTCGCGCCATCAGCCATGGCGCTGGGGTATGCCGCGCTGGCCAATCTTGGCGTTCGGCATTTGTCCGAACCTTATCGTGAAGAACTGATGCGCGAGACCGGCGGCGCCGTCGCGGTCGGCGGACGCGATCGTCACAGCATGATCTATTTCGGGCAGAGCCGTAACGGGTTGCTCGGCGTGCAACTCGACGTCGGTTCGCGGGTACCGATCGCGACCACGGCGATGGGACGCGCCTATATCTGGGCACTGCCCGACGACGAGCGCGCCTCCTTGTTGCGCGAACTGCGCGACCATTATGGCAGCCGTTGGTCGCGAATGCGCGACGGCATCGAACGCGCGGGCGAAATGGTCGCGCGTCAGGGATTCACGATCTCCGCGGGCGAATGGCAAGACGATGTGCACGCGGTAGGTGTGTCGTTGAAGCTGAGCGACGGAACCGGACCCTATGCCTTCAATTGCGGAGCACCCGCCTTCCGCTTCACGGAAGATCGCCTGATCAACGACATTGGACCGCGCCTGGTGACGATGGTAAGGAACATCGAGGCAGCGCTCGGCGGCGCAGCGCCGCAATCAAAAAAAGCAGACAACAAAAAAGTGAAAGCAGGAGGAAGAGTTGCACGTTTGTCCGAGGGGATCAGATAGCGTTCACCATGACCGGCGAAAACCTTCGGCCGGTCATTCCCCCGCCGTGCTCAGGGCGGGCGGGACGCGATGACGCAAGCACAGCTCGCGCAGGGACACGCTCCCCTGCTCGCGGTTCGCGACGTCAGCGTCGTGTTCGGCGGCATCATCGCGCTGAATGGCGTGTCCTTCGACATGCACAAGGGTGCCATCCTCGGCCTGATCGGGCCGAACGGCGCCGGCAAGACCACGCTGTTCAACTGTCTCTCCCGGCTCTATCAGCCGTCCTCCGGCGATATCCTGATGGAAGGCGCGAGCATCCTGACTCGCCCGGCGCACAAGATCGCCGAGATCGGCATCGGCCGCACGTTTCAGAACGTCGCGCTGTTCCCCAACCTTTCGGTGATGGACAACGTCCGCATCGGCTGCCACGCGCGCACCTCGAGCGACATCATTTCGGATTCGCTGAGGTTGGCCTGGGTCCGCCGCAGCGAGGCCGCGATCAACAAGAAGGTGCAGGAAATCCTCGCCTATCTCGATCTCGAAAGCGTCGCCCACACCGTGGTGTCGGGCCTGCCGTTTGGCACCCAGAAGCGCGTGGAACTGGCGCGCGCGCTCGCCGCCGACCCGAAAATCCTGCTGCTCGACGAGCCAGCCGGCGGCCTCAACCATGAGGAAGTCTACGTGCTCGGCGATCTGATCCGACGGATCCGCGACGAGCGTCACATGACGGTGCTGCTGGTCGAGCATCACATGGGCCTCGTGATGTCGATCGCCGACCACGTCGTCGCCCTCAACTTCGGTCGCAAGCTCGCTGAGGGAACGCCGGCCCAGGTCCAGGCCGACCCGGATGTCATCAAGGCCTATCTCGGGAGCAAGGACCAATGACCGCGATGCTCAACATCAAGGATCTGCGCGCCTATTACGGCCAGGTCCAGGCGCTTCATGGCCTCAGCTTCTCGCTCAACGAGGGCTCTCTGACCACGCTGCTCGGCGCCAACGGCGCCGGCAAGACCACCACGCTGCGCGCGATCTGCAACATGGTGCGTTCCACCGGCGCAATCGAGTTCGAGGGCAAGGCACTCTCGGGAAAATCGACCGAGAACGTCGTCCGTCTCGGCATCGCGCATGTGCCGCAGGGCCGCGGCACCTTCACCACCATGACGGTGGAGGAGAACCTGCAACTCGGCGCCATCACTCGCAGCGACAAGAAGGGCGTGGTTGCCGACATCGAACGGATGTACCAGCACTTCCCGGTGCTGAAGGAGCGGCACACGCAGCAGGCCGGCACGCTGTCGGGCGGCGAACAGCAGATGCTCGCGGTCGCGCGCGCGCTGATGCTGCGGCCGAGGCTGATGCTGCTGGACGAGCCGTCGTTCGGCCTTGCGCCGCTGATCGTGCGCGAGCTGTTCAAGATCCTCGGCAAGATCAACCGCGAGGACAAGGTCACCATCCTGGTGGTCGAGCAGAACGCGCAGCTGGCGCTGGAACTCGCCGATCAGGCCTATGTGATCGAAACCGGGAAGATCGTGATGTCGGGCAACGCCAAGGACATCGCGAACAACGAAGACGTCCGCAAATCCTATCTCGGCTACTGAGGAGCAGGCCATGGAGCTGTTTACCAACCAAGTCCTGGCCGGCATCGCCACGGGCGCGATCTACGCCTGTATGGCGCTCGCGGTCGTGATGATCTACCAGGCGATCGACCATCTGAATTTCGCCCAGGGCGAAATGGCGATGTTCTCGACCTTCATTTCCTGGCAATTGATGCAGTGGGGCCTTCCCTACTGGTGGGCCTTCCTGGCCACGCTGATCATCTCCTTTGTCGGCGGCATCGCCATCGAGCGGCTGCTGTTCAAGCCGCTGGCCAAGGCGCCGGTCCTGACTAATGTCGCGGGTTTCATCGCCTTGTTTGCGATCGTCAACTCGGTGGCCGGCCTGATCTGGGACTTCACCATCAAGCAGTATCCGTCGCCGTTCGGATCCTCGCCCTTCCTCGGCAGTCAGCTGATCTCGACCCATCAGGCCGGCATGATCGGCGTGACGCTGGGGCTGCTGATCGCGCTTTACTTCTTCTTCCAGTTCACCCGGATCGGGCTTGCGATGCGCGCCGCTGCCGCCATGCCGGAATCGGCCCGCCTGGTCGGCATCAACACCTCGTGGATGATCGCGCTGGGCTGGGGCATGGCTTCGGCCATCGGCGCGATTGCGGGGATCCTGATCGCACCCGTGGTGTTCCTGGAGCCGAACATGATGGGCGGCGTGCTGATCTACGGATTTGCCGCGGCCGTCCTCGGCGGGCTGACTTCGCCGCTCGGCGCCGTGCTCGGCGGCTTCCTGGTCGGTGTGTTTGAGAATCTCGCCGGAACCTACATTCCCGGCGTCGGTAACGAGTTGAAACTGCCGATCGCGCTTGCGCTGATCATCACCGTCCTGGTCGTCAAACCGGCAGGCCTGCTCGGCCGGCCCATCGTGAAGCGAGTTTGATCATGAGCGCTGCCGAGGAAATCGTCACAGAAGCACCGGCCGTCGAGGCCGCTCCGAAACGGGCGATGACGCTCGGGCTGGGCACCTCGCTGGTGGTGCTGGCCGCGCTGGTCATCGCCCCGCTGTTCGTCAAGAACTTCATCATCTTCCAGATGACGATGCTCCTGATCTACGCCCTTGCCGTGCTGGCGCTGAACATCCTGACCGGCGGAAGCGGGCAGTTCTCGCTCGGCCAGAGCGCGTTCTACGCGGTCGGCGCGTATACGTCGGCGATCCTGATGGAACATGTCGGGATGAACTACGCGCTGACGCTGCCGATCGCGGGCATCATCTGCTTTGCGTTCGGTTTCGTGTTCGGCCAGCCGGCGCTGCGGCTCTCCGGCGTCTATTTGGCGCTGGCGACCTTTGCGCTCGCGGTCGCCATGCCGCAACTGCTCAAGCTCGGCTTCTTCGAGCACTGGACCGGCGGCGTGCAGGGCCTGGTCGTGACCAAGCCCGACGCGCCGTTCGGCCTGCCGATGTCGCAGGACATGTGGCTGTATTACTTCACGCTCGCGATCGGGATCGGGATCTATATCGCCTCGGTGAACCTGCTGCGCTCGCGCTCGGGCCGCGCCTTCATGGCGATCCGCGACAACGAGATCGCGGCGTCCGCGATGGGCGTCGACGTCGCGCTGTACAAGACGCTGGCGTTCGGCGTCTCGGCCGGTATCACCGGCGTCGCCGGCGGCCTCGGCGCCATCGCGGTGCAGTTCGTGGCCCCCGACGGTTACACCATCACGCTGGCAATCTCGCTGTTCCTCGGCATGGTGGTCGGCGGTGTCGGCTGGCTGCCGGGCTCGATCGTAGGTTCCGCCTTCATCATCTTCGTGCCGAATATCGCCGAAGGGATCTCCAAAGGTCTCTCCGGCGCCGTATTCGGCGTGCTTCTGTTCCTCGTCATCTTCCTTGTGCCGCATGGCGCAAGGCAGGTGGCAATGGTTGCCCAGCAAATGCTCGGTAAACTCAAGAAGAACTAAGAAACTAAAGAACAAACTCAGGAGACACTATGCCTGCACTACTTCGGACTGCCGCCCTCGGGGCGGCGGTCTCTGCATTCGTTTTCGCTTCCGGTAGCGCCCTCGCCCAAAAGAAATATGACACCGGTGCGACCGATACCGAGATCAAGGTCGGTCACATCGTGCCCTACAGCGGCCCCGCCTCCGCCTATGGCGTCATCGGCAAGACCGAAGAAGCCTACTTCAAGATGGTCAACGAAAACGGCGGCATCAACGGACGCAAGATCAAGTTCGTCTCCTACGACGACGCCTACAGTCCGCCGAAGGCCGTCGAACAGGTGCGCAAGCTCGTCGAGAGCGACGAGGTACTGGTGGTATTCAATCCGCTCGGCACGCCGTCCAACACCGCCGTTCAGAAATATCTGAACGCCAAGAAGGTGCCGCAATTGTTCGTCGCAACCGGCGCCACCAAGTGGAACGATCCGAAGCATTTTCCATGGACCATCGGATGGCAGCCCAGCTATCAAAGCGAAGGGCTGATCTACGCGAAATACCTGATGAAGGAAAAGCCGAATGCCAGGGTCGCCGTGCTCTACCAGAACGACGATTTCGGCAAGGACTACCTCAAGGGCCTGAAGGACGGTTTCGGCGCCAAGTCATCTTCCATCGTCGCCGAGGAAAGCTACGAGATCTCGGAACCGACGATCGATAGCCATATCGTCAAGCTGAAAGCCACCGGCGCTGACGTCCTGATCAGCATCACGACGCCGAAATTCGCGGCGCAGACCATCAAGAAGATGGCCGAGATCGACTGGAAGGCGCTCCAGATCGTGGCCAATGTCTCGGCCTCGGTCGGCAGCGTGATCAAGCCCGCGGGCTACGAGAACGCGCAAGGCCTGCTGTCCGCGGCCTACGCCAAGGACGCCGCCGACCCGCAGTGGAATGACGACGCCGGGATGAAGAGGTTCTTCGCCCTGCTCGACAAATATTATCCCGAGGCCGACAGGCTCAACAGCTCGGTGGTGTACGGCTATGGCGCCGCGCAAACCCTCACGAAAATCCTGGAGATGTGCGGCGACGATCTGACCCGCGCCAACATCATGAAGCAGGCCGCGAACCTGAAGGACTTCACGCCGGACACGCTGTTGCCAGGCGTCAAGATCAACACCTCGGCCACCGACTTCGCGCCGATCGAGCAACTTCAGATGATGCGCTTTAAGGGCGAGAAGTGGGACCTGTTCGGCGACGTCATCAGCGGCGAAACCGGCAATCATTAATATTCCGCCCGACGGGCAGCTTCCCATCGCGCCGAACCAAATACCGCCCCGCGCAACGCCGTTGCGCGGGGCTTTTTGTTGCTGGGCGCAACCGAAAGGTATTCAATGCGAGTCCAAGAGCCGCCAAGTGCTCCTATCAAAAAACGATGACACATTCATCCTGATCCTAGGGAGATCAAAATGTCCGTTCTCAATTTGCGACCGGGAGCCTTCGCGGCTGCCCTCGCATTGCTTGCCGCATCCAGCAGCGGCGCATTGGCACAAAAGAAATACGACACCGGCGCCAGCGATACCGAAATCAAGATCGGCAACATCATGCCCTACAGCGGACCCGCTTCCGCCTACGGCGTCATCGGCAAAACCGAAGAAGCCTATTTCAGAAAGATCAACGCCGAGGGCGGCATCAACGGGCGGAAAATCAACTTCATCAGCTACGATGACGCCTACAGCCCGCCGAAGACGGTCGAGCAGGCACGCAAGCTGGTCGAAAGCGACGAAGTGCTGGTCGTGTTCAATCCGCTGGGCACCCCACCAAACTCGGCGATCCAGAAATACTTGAATACGAAGAAGGTGCCGCAGCTGTTCGTTGCCACCGGCGCCACCAAATGGAACGATCCGAAGGATTTCCCGTGGACGATGGGCTGGCAGCCCAACTACCAGAGCGAAACGCAGATCTATGCGAAGTACATTCTCAAGGAGAAGCCGAACGCCAAGATCGGCATCCTGTATCAAAACGACGACTACGGTAAGGATTACCTGAAGGGCTTCAAGGACGGCCTGGGCGCCAAGGCGGCCTCGATGATCGTCCTGGAAGAAAGCTACGAAGTCTCCCAGCCAACGATCGACTCCCACATCGTCAAGCTGAAGTCGAGCGGCGCCGACGTGTTCATCAACATCACCACGCCGAAATTCGCGGCGCAGGCGATCAAGAAGAACGCCGAAATCGGCTGGAAGCCGCTGCACTTCCTCAACAACGTCTCGGCCTCGATCGGCAGCGTCATCAAGCCGGCCGGTTTCGAGAATGCCCAGGACATCATCTCCTCCGCATACCTCAAGGACCCCACCGACAAGCAGTGGGAAAAGGATGCCGGGATGATCGCCTGGAACCAGTTCCTGGATAAGTATTACCCGGAAGGCAACCGTGCGGACGCCTCGCTGATGTACGCCTATACCGTCGCACAGGGTCTCGTGCATGTGCTGAAAGCATGCGGCGACGACCTGACGCGGGCCAACATCATGAAGCAGGCGGCCAGCATCAAGGACCTCGAACTCGGCGGTCTGCTGCCCGGCATTAAGGTAAACACCTCGGCGACGGACTTCGCGCCGATCTCGCAGGTGCAACTGATGAGGTTCAAAGGCGACACCTGGGAGCGCTTCGGCGAAATCCTCTCCGGCGACGTCGGCGGCTAGTTGCGCAGCCTACTAAAGCAGCAGCCCCTGCGGCTATGCCGCAGGGGCTTCTTGTTGTGACGTTTTCGCCAAGATGGTAAGCACGCGACACTAATAGAGCTTCGTTCAAGGGGCCGGACGACTAACGTTGTTTTAAATGAAAAGGGAGAGACAGAAATGTCCACAATCAAAAAACTGGCGGTTCTATCGGCGGCGGCTGGATTGCTTGCAGCATCGTCGAGCGGCGTCCTGGCACAGAAGAAATACGATCCCGGCGCAAGCGATACCGAAATCAAGATCGGCAACATCATGCCCTACAGCGGCCCTGCCTCGGCCTATGGCGTGATCGGCAAGACCGAAGAGGCCTACTTCAAGAAGGTCAATGCGGAGGGCGGCATCAACGGCCGCAAGATCAACTTCATCAGCTATGACGACGCCTATAGCCCGCCGAAGACGGTCGAGCAGGCGCGCAAGCTGGTAGAAAGCGATGAAGTCCTGCTGGTCTTCAATCCGCTCGGCACGCCCCCGAACACGGCGATCCAGAAGTACCTGAACAGCAAGAAAGTCCCGCAACTGTTCGTCGCGACCGGCGCCACCAAGTGGAACGATCCGAAGGCCTTTCCGTGGACCATGGGCTGGCAGCCCAACTACCAGAGCGAAACCATCATCTACGCCAAGTACATCCTGAAGAATCTTCCGAATGCCAAGATCGGCGTACTCTACCAGAACGACGACTACGGCAAGGACTACCTGAAGGGCTTCAAGGACGGACTCGGTGCGAAGGCCGCCTCGATGATCGTCATGGAGGAGAGCTACGAAGTCTCCGAGCCGACGATCGACTCCCACATCGTCAAGCTGAAGTCGACCGGCGCCGACGTGTTCATCAACATCACCACACCGAAGTTCGCGGCACAGGCGATCAAGAAAAACGCCGAGATCGGCTGGAAGCCCACGCACTTCCTCAACAACGTCTCGGCCTCGATCGGCGCCGTCATGAAGCCCGCCGGCTTTGAAGCCGGTCAAGGTATCATCTCCTCCGCCTACCTGAAGGACACGTCCGACCCGCAGTGGAAGGACGACGCCGGCATGAAGGCCTTCGATGAGTTCCTGACGAAGTATTTCCCGGAAGGTAACCGGATCGATGCAAATGTGATGTATGGTTACACCGCAGCCCAGGGGCTTGTTCAGGTCCTCAAGGCGTGCGGCGATGATCTGACGCGTGAAAACGTCATGAAGCAGGCCGCCAACATCAAGGGGCTCGAGCTCGGTGGCCTGTTGCCCGGCATCAAGGTCAACACCTCACCGACCGACTTCGCTCCGATCTCGCAGGTCCAACTGCAGAAGTTCAAGGGCGAAGCCTGGGAGCTGTTCGGTGAGATCATGAGCGGCGACGTCGGCGGATAGTCATTTCGCATTCCGATCGGCCCATTTGCGGGTCTGAAGCATCCCCCCGCGGCCAGCCGCGGGGGTTTTCTTTTTTGGCGATTGGATGGATAACCAGACCCCGTCCCATGCAGCATCCGTGCAACCATGACCGACCGACGTCCCCTCTTGCGTGCGATCTTTGATGCGGCTGTCGCGGCAGCGCATCCCGACGTCATGCTCGCAGCCCATCTGCGGCCCGCACCGAAAGGCCGCGTGATCTGCCTTGCCGCCGGAAAGGGCGCAGGGGCCATGGCGGCTGCCGCCGAGCGGCACTATCTCGACGCGCTCGGCCTTGATCCCGCACGGCTGACCGGCCTTGCCACCACGCGCCACGGCCACGGCGTGCCGACACGGCGGATCAGGGTGATCGAGGCCGGCCATCCCGTGCCGGACGAGGCCGGACTGAAGGCGGCCGACGAAACGCTGCGCCTCGCCGCCGATGCAACCGCTGACGATCTGTTGCTGGTGCTGCTGTCCGGCGGCGGCTCGGCGAACTGGATTGCGCCGGCCGATGGCGTTTCATTCGCGCAGAAGCAGCAGGTGAACCGCGCGCTGCTACGGTCAGGCGCGCCGATCGGCGAGATGAACGTCGTCCGCAAGCACCTGTCGCGGATCAAGGGCGGCCGGCTCGCCCGCGCCGGGCAGCGCGCCGCAGAGATCGTGACGCTGGCGATCTCGGACGTGCCGCATGATGATCCCTCCGCGATCGCATCGGGGCCGACGGTGCCCGATCCGAGCACGCTGGCGGACGCCCGCGCGCTGGTGGCGCGGTATGATCTGGCAATCGACGACGCCGTCAGGCGCGCCCTGGAAAATCCTGACAACGAGAGCTGCAAGCCGGGCGACGCCGCGTTTGCCCGCGCGCAATTCGAGATGATCGCAAAACCCAAGGCCTCGCTCGACGCGGCGATCAAGGTTGCGAAGGACGCCGGATACGAAGTCATCGGCCTCGGCGCTGATCTCGAAGGCGAGGCGCGCGATGTCGCGGCCGAGCATGCGCGCATGGCGTTGCAGGCGCGCAGCGAAGGCAAGCGGGTCGCGATCCTTTCGGGCGGCGAACTGACGGTGACCGTACGCGGCAACGGCCGTGGCGGGCCGAACCAGGAATACGCGCTGGCGCTGGCGGACCTGCTGAAGGACAGTCCCGGCATCGCGGCGCTCGCCGCCGACACCGACGGCGCCGATGGTGGCGCCGGCAGCGCCACCGATCCGGCCGGCGCCGTGATCGACCAAAGCACCTTTGCAAAAATGAAGTCGCTCGGCCTCTCGCCCGCGGCCTATCTCGCCAACAACGACGCCACCGGGTTCTTTTCTGCTACCGGCGATCTGCTGCTGACGGGCCCGACGCTCACCAACGTCAACGACGTCAGGGTGGTCCTGGTGGACCGCGGCTAGAACTCAGCCGCGATCTTGGTCAGCATTTCCAGCAACGCGACGCGATTGGCCGGGCCCAGCAGTTCGTTGAGCCGCGCCTCGTGCTTGGTGGCGACCAGCTTCTTGGCGCGCGCCAGCACCGCCCTGCCCTTGTCGGTCAGGGCCAGGATGTGCGAGCGGCGGTCGTTGGTCGAGCGCATCCGGGCGCACAGGCCGCGGCTTTCCAGCGCATCCAGCATCGATACGAAATTCGGCCTGAGAATGCCCAACGTGTTGGCAATTTCGGTCTGGTTGCGGCCGGGATTCCGGTCGAGCAGCAACAGCACCGAGAATTGCGCCGGCGTCAGCTGCAACGGCGCGACGCAGCGCAAAAAATCCTCGAACACCTTGAGCTGCGCGCGCTTGAGCGAATAACCGAGCAGCTCAGCCAGTTCGCCGAGGTGCAAACCGGCATGGTCGGCGGCGCCGTCGGCGATCTCCCGGCCGGTGCTGCGCGACGGCTTGACGGGATCGGTCGCTGCCTTGGAAACTGTCATCGCGTGAGGCTCGCACCCGAAACGGAGGCCCAGCCGATGGCCGGCCTTGATGTTATATTTGATAATTGTTATTGAACATATCAAATTATCGGCGGCTTTCAACTGCCGAGACACGGCATGTCCGGGGTCCGCGCGACGCCGGGCCGGCGACGCTTGAGGGGGAGCGCCAGTCTTGAATACCACGATCATGCTGTTCCTGTTGCAGGACGGCATTACCAACGGCGCGATCTACGCGCTGCTCGGGCTGGCGCTGGTGCTGGTATTTGCCGTCACGCGCGTCATTTTGATTCCGCAGGGCGAATTCGTCACCTACGGCGCGCTGAGCTATGCGGTGCTGGCGACCGGCAAGGTGCCGGGCACAGCGTGGCTCGCGTTGGCAATGGGTCTGGTCGCCTTTGCCCTCGACCTCTTCGACGCGCGGCGATCGCTTCGGCTCGGGCGCATATTGCGTTCCCTCGCCATCAACATCGTGCTGCCCGCCGCCATCCTGGCCCTGACCTTCGGTCTGGCCGGTCCGAAAACGCCGATCGCGGTCAACATCGCGCTGTCGCTGTTGATCGTGGCGGCGATCGGCCTGTTTCTCTATCGCATCGCCTTCCAGCCGCTCGCGCACACCTCGGTACTGGTGCTGCTGATCGCTTCCGTCGGTTCGCACCTGGCCTTGCAGGGTCTTGGGCTCGTTTTCTTCGGCGCCGAGGGCCTGCGCGGCCCGGCGCTGTCGAATGCGGCGCTCACGGTCGGTCCGTTGCGCTTTACCGGCCAGAGCCTTGCGGTGTACGGGCTGACGATCGCCTTCATCATCGCGCTGTGGCTGTTCTTCGGCTTCACCGTGATGGGCAAGGCGCTGCGCGCCACCGCCGTCAACCGGCTCGGCGCCCGCCTCGTCGGCATCCGCACCACGCTGTCGGGGCAGATTGCGTTCCTGCTGGCGTCCTTGATCGGCGCCATTTCCGGCATCCTGATCGTGCCGATCACGACGCTCTACTACGACACCGGCTTCCTGATCGGTCTGAAAGGCTTTATCGCCGCGATCATCGGCGGTCTCGTGAGCTATCCGCTGACCGCGGTCGCGGCCCTGATCGTCGGCAGCGTCGAGGCCTTCTCCTCGTTCTACGCCAGTAATTTCAAGGAGGTCATCGTCTTCACGCTGATCCTCCCCGTGCTGGTGCTGCGCTCGCTCGCAGCGCCCGCGGTCGAGGAAGAAAAGGACTGACGGCGATGCATCAGCGGCTTCCCGTCCTCATCTTCGCACTCGTCATGGCGGCGATCCCGTTCATCCCGGGCATCCCGCCGTTCTGGATCGTGCTGCTCAACAATATCGGCCTCGCCGCGCTGGTGGCGATGGGGCTGGTGCTGCTGACCGGCGTCGGCGGCCTCACTTCCTTCGGCCAGGCCGCGTTCTGCGGCTTCGGCGCCTATACCACGGCGGTGCTGACGACGGCCTACGGCTTTTCGCCGTGGCTGACGCTGCCGCTATCGCTCCTGGTCTCCGGCATCGCCGCGGTGCTGCTCGGCATCGTCACCGTGCGACTATCCGGCCATTACCTGCCGCTCGGCACCATCGCCTGGGGCATCGGGCTGTTCTATCTGTTCAGCAAGCTGGAATTTCTCGGCCGCAACGACGGCATCTCGGGCATTCCGCCGCTCTCGGTCGGCACTTTCAAGATGCTCGATCCCGGCACGATCTACTACGCGATCTGGATCGGAGTATTGATCTCGGCCCTGCTGACCATGAACCTGCTGGACTCCCGCACCGGCCGCGCCATCCGCGCGCTGCGGCGCGGTCATATCGCCGGCGAAGCGTTCGGCGTGCAGACCCCGCGCGCAAAGCTGCTGGTGTTCGTTTACGCGGCTGTTCTCGCCGGCCTGTCCGGCTGGCTCTATGCGCATTTCCAGCGCGCGGCCAACCCGACCCCGTTCGGCGCACATGCCGGCATCGAATATCTGTTCATCGCCGTGGTCGGCGGCGCCGGCTATGTCTGGGGCGCGGTGCTGGGCGCCGGCATCGTCGTGATCCTGAAGGAAATCCTGCAGAGCTACCTGCCCTATGTCTTTGGCGGCCAGAGCCAGCTCGAGACCATCGTGTTCGGCATCCTGCTGGTCGTGTTGCTACAACTGGCGCCGACCGGCGTCTGGCCGTGGCTGATGGCGCGGCTACCGCTAAAGCCGGGTCGCAAGGTGCCCGACACATCGCTTCCTCTCGCCAGGCGCGAGCGCGCGCCGGCCTCTGCCGCCGCATTGCTGCAGATCGAAAAGGCGCGCAAACAATTCGGCGGTGTGATCGCCGTCAACGACGTCTCGTTCGAGGTCGGAGCGCGCGAGATCGTGGCCCTGATCGGGCCCAATGGCGCCGGCAAGAGCACCACCTTCAACCTGATCACCGGCGTGCTGACGACCACCGGCGGCAGCATCTCGGTGCTCGGCCACAAGGTCGACAACGCCCCGCCGCAGGAGGTCGTCAAGCTCGGCGTCGCGCGCACCTTCCAGCACGTCAAGCTGGTTCCGGACATGACCGTGCTGGAGAACGTCGCGATCGGCACGCATCTGCGCGGGTTTTCGGGCGCGATATCGAGCATGTTCCGGCTCGACCGCGCCGACGAGGCGAAGCTGCTGGCGGAAGCCGCCCGCCAGATCGAGCGCGTCGGCCTCGGCGAGCAGATCGACCAGCTCGCGGGCAGCCTGTCGCTCGGCCAGCAGCGCATCGTCGAGATTGCGCGGGCGCTGTGCGCCGATCCGCTGCTGTTGCTGCTCGACGAGCCGGCGGCGGGCTTGCGTCACATGGAGAAGCAGCGGCTCGCGGCGCTGCTTCGTCAATTGCGCGACGGCGGCATGTCGGTGCTGCTGGTCGAGCACGACATGGGTTTTGTGATGGATCTCGCCGACCGCATCGTGGTGCTGGATTTCGGCACCAAGATCGCCGAGGGCACACCGGCCGCAATCAAGACCAATCCCGACGTGATCAAGGCCTATCTCGGAGCCACCGCATGAGCGCGCTGCTTTCGGTCTCCGACATTCACGTTTCCTACGGCAAAGTCGAAGCCGTTCGTTCAGTATCGCTCGACGTCGCCGACAACGAAATCGTCACCATCATCGGCGCCAACGGCGCCGGCAAGAGCACGCTGCTCAACGCCATCATGGGCGTATTGCCGCTGAAGGGCGCAGCCGTCTTCTCCGGCAGCGACGTGGCGACACTCGACATCGAGGACCGCGTCGCGGCCGGCCTCAGCCTCGTGCCCGAGCATCGCGAGCTGTTCGGCACCATGAATGTCGAGGACAACCTCCTGCTCGGCGCATTCCGGATTCCAAAGTCTGCCGCCGGCCAATCGTTCGAAAGGGTCTACACGCTGTTTCCGCGGCTGAAGGAACGGCGCAAGCAACTGGCCGGCACGCTATCCGGCGGCGAGCAGCAGATGCTGGCGATGGGCCGCGCGCTGATGGGCGCGCCGAAACTGCTGATGCTGGACGAACCGAGCCTCGGACTGGCGCCGATCATCGTCGCCGACATCTTCCGCACCATCGGCGAACTGCGTGCCGCCGGCGTGTCGGTGCTGCTGGTCGAACAGAATGCAAAAGCCGCCCTGCAGATCGCCGACCGCGCCTACGTCATGGAACTCGGCGAATTCATCCTGTCCGGGTCGGCCGGCGAGATCGCCGGCAACCAGCGCGTCGCGGCGAGCTATCTCGGGTTCCAGCACGAAGGCGCCAGCGAGAGCTAGCCTGGCCATCCCCCGTCGATTGCGCTTAACGCTTCCTTGAGCATGTCGGGATGCACAACGCCCTGTTGGGGGGTGTAGAACTTCCTGAATACCCACCCCTCCTATCATTTTTGCGAATGCAGTCCCTTTTCCCGGCGCCGGGCCGCCGAAGGCGGCTGAAAGGTACTTCAGGACGGGGTGATGCGCGTTTTCGATCGTACGACGGTTGAGACTTCCGGATTTTTACTGGCGGCGCTCGAGCAGGCCAGTGAAGCCGTTATCCTCATCGACAGTGATCTGCACATCGCTCATTTCAACGCCGCGGCCGAGCAGATCTGGGGCGTTCCCCGCGAGGAAGTGCTCGGGCTTCACGCCAACCTTCTCGGCATCATTGATCTCGGGCCGCATTCGGAGATCACGCTGCAGCGTGGCGACGGCAGCCGGCTGCGGGCCGCGCAGTCGGTGTCGCGCGTCGAGGTCGACGGCCGAAGCAGCTATCTGGCGTTTGTCCGGGACATCAGCACGGAAGTCGAACGCCGCGAGCGATTGGCGATGATGAACCTGGTGGCCGACAAGACCAGCCGCGCCGTCGTCATCACTGACCGCCGCATGCGGATCATCTACACTAACGCCGCGTTCTCCGGAATATACGGATACTCGCCCGCGGATGTGCTGGGGCGGCGTGCGGACCATTTACTTGCGGGCCGCTACACCGACGGCAAGACCCGGAGGCGCCTGCTGCGGCATCTCTGCACGGGAAGCGATGACGAGGAGGAAATTCTCACCTACGACAAGAACGGCGATGAGGTCTGGATCTCGGCGTCCGTCAGGCCGTTCCGCAACAAGCGCGGGCGGATCAAGTCCGTGTTCGCCCTGCTGACCGACATCACCGAGAACAAGCAGTTGAGGTCGCTGCAGCAACTCATCACGAACGCACTGGCAGACGAATTGCCGCTTACCGAGATTGCAGCGCAACTCTGCCGGCGTGTCGAGGTGATCGCTCCCGACGTCGTCTGCTCGCTGCTGCATATCGATGCCGACGGCCGAATTCATCCGCTGGGCGGACCGAGCCTGCCCGAAGCCTACTCCCGTGCGCTCGACGGTGTCGCCATCGGGCCTGATGTCGGCTCGTGCGGATCGGCGGCGTATTACGGCGAGCCGGTGCTGGCGTCCGACATCGACAACGACCCACGCTGGCAGCCCTTCAAGGCGATGCCGCTTGCCGCCGGACTCAAGGCCTGCTGGTCGACGCCGATCAAGGCGAACGACGGCCGGGTAATCGCAACCTTCGCCTTCTATTTCAGGGAACCGCGCGCGCCAAGCCGCTGGCATAAGCACATCGTCGACGCCTGCGTTCATCTCGGTGCGCTGGCGATCGAGCGCAAGGAAGCGCGGGCGCAGATCGCCCGGCTCGCCTTCCACGACATGCTGACCGGGCTGCCGAACCGCACACAGCTTCGATATCTGGTCGACCAGGCGATCGAGGATTGCAGGGGCGGGCAGCTCGCACTTCTGTTCCTCGATCTCGATCATTTCAAGGACGTCAACGACACCCTCGGACACTCGGCCGGAGACACATTGCTGATCGAATTTGCCAAGCGGCTGCGCGCCTGTATTCAGCCGTCCGACCTGCTGGGACGCCTGAGCGGCGACGAGTTCGTTATCATGTTGCCGGACTGCGATCCGGCCCGCGCCTCGCGGGTTGCCTCCCACATCACCGAAGCGTTGGCATCGCCGCTGTGGATCGACAACAGGCAGGTACCGATTTCCGCCAGTATTGGCATCAGCATTTACCCCGACAACGCCACCGATCTCGATGCCCTGATACAGCAGGCCGATGCCGCGATGTACAAGGCCAAGCAGGCGGGCCGTTCCACCCACCGCTTCTTCAGTGCCGACATGAACCGCCTTGCCGAACAGCGTCTCGTCTTGAGCGCTGCGCTGCGTCACGCCATCGCCGACGACCGGCTGAAGCTTTTCTATCAGCCTCAGACCCGGACCGTCGATGGCGCGCTGTACGGCGTCGAGGCGCTGGCGCGGTGGCATGACCCCGACCTCGGCGAGGTGCCGCCCTCGAAATTCATCCCGCTGGCGGAGGAAGTCGGCCTGATCGAGCAGATCGGCCTGTGGTCGATCCGCGAGGCGTGCCGGCAAATGGCCGCGTGGCGCCGCGCCGGACTGGATATCCCCTGCGTGGCAGTTAACCTGTCGCCGCTGAATTTCCAGAATACAAAACTCGCCACCGTGGTCGAGGAGACCATTGCGGCCAACGGCCTGCCGGCCGAAGCTTTGATGCTTGAGATCACCGAAGGCGTGCTCGTGAACGAGAGATCGGCGGCGATCGCAACGATGAACGCGATCCGCACACTCGGCGTCGGCCTGTCGCTGGACGATTTCGGCACCGGCTATTCGAGCCTGAGCCGGCTCGCCCACCTGCCGATCCGCGAATTGAAGATCGATCGCAGCTTTATGCGCGACATCGAGCGCGACGCCAGCGCGCTCGCCATCACCACCGCCGTCGTCCGGGTCGGCCAAAGCCTGAAGATGACTGTGGTCGCCGAGGGCGTCGAAACAGAGGGGCAGCGCCAGTTGCTGGCCGGACTCGGCTGCGATGTCGTGCAGGGTTATCTGTACGCACCCGCGATGCCGCCCGAAGCGTTCGAACGATGGTTGCTCGACCATGTAGCAGGTCAGGCGCGGGCGATGCGCGAGCGCATCGAGCAGGCCCGCCCGCAAACGGCACCGTCGCAATCTATGGCTTCGACCGGCGGTTAGGAAGTTCAAAAAAGTAGGGTGGGCGAAGGCGCGCTTACGCCATGCCCACCCTACGACCCCAAGCCCTCTACTTCGCCGGAACGTATTTGCCGTCCTTCACGGTCAGAATGATGCGCGAGCGGTCGTCGAGACCGTAGCGATCCTTTTCCGTGAAGTTGTAGACGCCCTGGCTTGCCGCGATATCCTTTTCCGTCGTCATGGCCCGACGCAGCGCATCGCGGAATTCCGGCGTGCCGGGCTTCGCCGTCTTCAGCGCCACCGGAACGATCCGCTTCAGCACTTCGAACGCGTCATAGGAGTGTCCGGCGAACTGGCTGCGGCTGTTGACGCCGTATTTTGCCTCGTAGGCGGTGTTGAGCGCCAGGCCAGGCTTCTTGGTCAGCGCGCTGTCGGGCTGGGTTTCCGGCGACATCACCGGGCCCGAGGCCATGATCACGCCTTCTGCCGCTGGTCCCGCGATCCGGATGAAGTCCATGCTGGCGGCGCCATGGGTCTGGTAGATCAGCCCCTTGTAGCCGCGCTCGCGCAGCGTGGTCTGCGGCAGTGCCGCCGCAGTGCCGGAAGCGCCGACCAGAACGGCGTCCGGATTGGCGGCGACGAGCTTCAGCACCTGTCCGGCGACGGACGTATCGGGTCGGGCAAAGCGCTCCTCGGTCACCATGGTCAGGCCCATCGGAATGGCCTGCGCCTTGAAGTCGTTGACCCAGAGGTCGCCATAGGAATCGGAGTAGCCGATATAGCCCACCGTCTTGATGCCGTGCGCCTTCATGTGTTCGTACAGCACCTTGCCCATGATCGGGATCGGTTGCGGCATCGCCACCGACCACTTCATGCGCGCATCATTGATCGGGAACGGCGCAAGGCCGAAATGCGGAATGCCGGCTTCGTTCGCCACGGTGGACACCGCGACCGTGGGCGGCGTCGTCGACGAGCCCATGATGATGTCGGCCTTGGATTCCGTCACGAAGCGCCGCGCATTGGTGGTTGCAGCCGTCGGATCGCCACCGTCATCGAGCACGATGAGCTTCAGCGGCACGCCGCCGATCTCCTTCGGCACGAAGTCCAGCGCGTTGCGCTCGGGAATGCCGAGCGCTGCCGCCGGCCCCGTCGTGGTGACGGAAATGCCGATCGTGATTTCGTTGGTCTGCGCGAGCGCGGGCGAACCCGGCAACGCGAGAGCCGCGGCAACGGCTGCGGCGGACAGAAAAACCTTCTTCATTCATTCCTCCCTGATTTCTATTTATGGTTTTAAGCAGAACCTGCGCTCAATTCAGCCCCTTCTTTAGGTGATGCGGGGACGCGTGTCAGCCCCGCATGAACCGCTCAATGATCTCCGCCGGCATCGGCGCCGATTTCAGCTTTTCGGGGTCGTCGGGATGCCTGCCGACCAGCACCCTGGTCTCGAACGCCTCAATCGCCAGCGCCTCGCCCTTGAACACGTTGTGGAGCACCTCGAAGCTGGACCGCTTGAAACTCTCGATCCGGCTCTCGATCCTGATCCAGTCGCCATGGGTCGACGGGATGTGGAATTTCGCCCGCGTATCCACCATGGGGATGCCGACCAGGCCGTATTTGTGAACGATGTCCTGCTTCGAAAAACCGGCGGCTTCGAACATGATCGAGGTCGAATCGTCGAACATCGCAAAATAGCGCGGGTAATAGACGATGTTGGCGGGGTCGCAGTCGCCCCACTGGATCTGCACGTCACGCTTGTTGACGAACATGACAATGATCCTATCGCGGCGCCATACGAAGCGCGGCATCGAGCCGAACCACCTCGCCATTGAGATAGGGGTTGTCGATCATGTGCAGCGCCAGCGAGGCAAACTCGTCGGCGTGGCCGAGCCGGCGCGGGAACGGGATCGCGGCGGCCAGCGAGTCCTGCGCCTCCTGCGGCAGGTTGGCGAGCAGCGGCGTGAGGAAAAGGCCGGGCGCGATCGTCAGCACACGGATGCCGAACTGCGCCAGCTCGCGCGCGATCGGCAGCGTCATGGCGACGATGCCGCCCTTGGAGGCCGAATAGGCCGACTGACCGATCTGGCCGTCATAGGCCGCGACGGACGCGGTGGAAATCACCACACCGCGCTCGCCGGTCGAAAGCGGCTCCAGTTTCGACATCGCCGCCGTCGCCAGCCGCAGCATGTTGAACGAGCCGATCAGATTGACCTTGATCACCTTGTCGAAGTCGCCGAGCGCCATCGGGCCTTCCTTGCCGATGACGCGCTTGGCGACGCCGATGCCGGCACAGTTCACCAGTACGCGCGCCGGGCCGTGCGCCGCCGCGGCCTTGGCGACCGCCGCTTCCGCCGACGCTCCATCGGAGACATCGCATATCACGGCGACGCCGCCGATCTCCGCGGCAACGCTCTCGGCAAGCTTTTCGTTGAGATCGCAGACGGCGACCTTGGCGCCCTGCGCGGCGAGGCGGCGCGCGGTCGCCGCGCCCAGTCCCGATGCGCCGCCGGTGACGATGGCGGCCTGGTCCTTCAACTGCATGGCGTTCTCCCTGACAGGCTTGGTTATAAATTATTCGGCTACGGCGTAATCACATGCGCGAGTGGCACGGGTGAATAGATCTCCTCGATCAGCGCGCTGCGGTTGTCCAGAACCGCGCGCTGGTTGATCGAACCCTTGTCGGTGACCTCGCCGCGATCGATCGACAGCGGCGTATCGAGCAGCACCGCGCGCACGATCCGGGTCGACGAGCCCGTGGCGTTTTCCATCAGCTTCTGGAAGCGTTCGCGAAAAGCGTCCCGGATCAGCGGGTCGGAAGCCGCCGCGGCGATATCGCCGGATGGCAGCGTCGGATTGATCAGCCGGCAGCCATCGAGGTCGAGCACGACCAGCGCCGATATCTCGTCGCGGTTGATGCCGGCGATGACGACGTCGCGTACCAAGGGCGCGCAGGCCGCAACGAAGCGCGCGCGCAGCGGGCCGACGCTGACCCAAGTGCCGCTGGCAAGCTTGAAATCCTCGCCGATGCGGCCGTCGAAATCGAAGCCGGCATCGAAATTGTCGGGATCGGCCGGCTTCAGCGCATCGCCGAACTTGTAGAAGCCTTCTTCGTCAAACGCCTTCGCGGTCATGTCAGGCTGACGCCAGTAGCCCGGCATCACGTTCGGCCCTTTGGCGCGAACCTCGAGCTTGCCGTTGTTGGGCACCAGCTTGGCGTCGTTGCCCGCGACCGGCAGGCCGACATGGCCCGACCGGCTGGTGAACGGATTGACCGACATGAAGAACGGCGAGGTCTCGGTGGCGCCGAGACCGGTCAGCATCGGCACCCGGTAGCCGGTCTCCCGCACCGAAAGCTCGTCAAGACTGTTCCAGACGAAGGCCGACAGCGCAGCACCCGAGAAGAACATCGCGTGGAGGCGCGCGAAGAACTTTCTGCGCAAGGCTGAGTCGTCGCGCAGATAGGGCAGCAGCGATTCATAGCCCTTGGGCACGTTGAAATAGACGGTGGGCGAAATCTCCTGGAGATTGCGTACGGTTTCCTCGATGCCACCGGGCATCGGCTTGCCCTCGTCGAGATACATCGAGCCGCCATTGAACAGCGTCAGCCCGATATTGTGGTTGCCGCCGAACGTGTGATTCCACGGCAGCCAGTCGACGATGACGGGCGGCTCGTCCTTCAGGAACGCGAGCGTCTCGCGCAGCATCACCTGGTTGGCGCAGATCATGCGCTGGGTGTTGATGACCGCCTTGGGGCTGCCGGTCGAGCCGGAGGTGCACAGGAACTTTGCGATCGTGTCGGGGCCGATGGCCGCATGGATGGCGTCGAGGCTCGGATGCAATGGCGTCGCCATCAGATCGGCGAGCGTCGTGACCTCACGTCCCGGCATCGCGCCGAACGACGCGGCGATCTCGACTCCTGGGGATACGTTGGCTGCCAGTGGATCAGCGAACTTGCCGGCGTCATCGACAAAGACCAGGCCCGGCGTCAGCAGCTTCATCAGGTAGCTGAGCTTGCCGTAATCGCGCGACACCAGCGAATAGGCCGGCGATACCGGGCAAAAGGGAATGCCGGCATAGAGCGCGCCGAACGCGACGAGCGCATGGTCGATCGAATTGCCGGAGAGAATGACGACCGGCTTTTCGGCGGAAAGGCCGCGCGCCAGCAGCGCGGACGCGATGTGCCGCGATGACACCAGCAGTTCGGCATAGGTGATCTGCCGCCAGCCCTGCGCGGCGTTGCGCTCGGCCATGAAGACACGGTCGGGCGCTGTCGCGGCCCAGTGATGCAGGCGGTCGGTGATGCGCACCGGATAGTCGAGCAGTTGCGCTTTCGGACGCAGATAGACGGTGCCGTCGCCGCGGCGTTCGACATGCACCGCGGGCGTGCCGAACGAAATCGGGCGCAGCGGATGATTGTCGCGCGCAGCTTTGTCGGATGAGGCGAACGGCGTGGCGCTCATGTCAGGTCGGCTTCACCTTTGCGGTCTTGTGGTCGAGAAAGGCGCGAATGCGGCGCTTGGCTTCCTTGTCGCTCTGCGCCACCGTCGCCATCAGCGATTCCATCAGCAGGCCGGCTTGCGGATTGGCTTCTGCGATCATCGGCAATGCCTGCAGCACCGCGAAATTGGTCAACGGCGCGTTCGCAGCTACCCTTTCCGCCAGTTCCAGCGCCTTGGGCAGCGCATTGCCGGCTTCCGTGAGGTACTGCGAGAAGCCGTAGGCCGCCCCCTCGGTCGCCGAATAGACCCGCCCGGTCAGCATCATGTCGACCATCCGCGCCACGCCGATCAGGCGCGGCAGCCGCACCGATCCGCCGCCGCCGACGAAGATGCCGCGCTGGCCCTCGGGCAGGGCGAAATAGGCCGAGGGCTCGGCGACACGGATGTGCGCCGCGCAGGCGAGCTCAAGCCCGCCGCCGATCACGGCCCCCCTGAGCGCTGCAATGACAGGCACCCGGCTATATTGAATGCGGTCGAACACCCGGTGCCACATCTGCGAGTGCCGCAGGCCCTCGGTGGCGTCCTGCTCGGTCAGTTCGGAGAGATCGAGGCCGGAGGAAAAATGATCGCCGACACCGTGGATGACCACCGCGCCGACGTCGTCCGGCAGATTGGAAAAGCAATCCTGGATCGCGAGGATGATGCCGTCGTTCAGCGCATTGCGCTTGGCTGGACGGTTGAGGCCCACGGTCAGCACCGCGCCCTTCTGCTCGATCATGAGCAGGTCGGATGAACCCGCGGCGGCGGAGGTGGCGTTTCCCATGGGCGACATTGTTTCCTGTCCAGAATAGTTATGATTTATAACGATCTGGGTGCAAGCAAGTCAAGGTGGGGTTGCGCCCCTGCTGCGGCCTGGACGGGCACGAGGTTCATACGCGGTTGTCATCGCCGCGCAGGCGGGTCCGGTACGCCGCGGCGTAATCGGTTCAATCACTGCCGCCTCTGGGATATTGGGTCAGCCGCCCCAGCGCGCAATTGGGCACAAGACGGGTGACGACGACGCGGTGCGACGTCGCGGTCCGCGGCAGGAAATGGCGTCACAACACCTGATGCACGTCGATCACGACGCGGTCGGCGTGGCGGGCGGCGGAGCCGATGAAGAGGTTTTCCATCAGCCAGCGGTATTTTTCCGCGCCGGTCTCGAACCGGGGCACGGTGCGGAAGTAGATCAGTTTGGGGTCGACCGGCTCGCCGCGCTTGAGTTTTTGCAGCAGGTCCAGCGGGCCGAAGCGCAGGCCCCTGTTCTCGACATAAACCACCGCGCCGTCGTCGGTCTCGAAGGCGTATTTGGCTTCGAGCTCGATCAGTTCGTTGGGGCGGATGATCTGAAAATCCGCGCCAAATGGACAGACCTTGCCGTTGATGCCCTCGCCCTTCACTTCGCCGCCCAGGATCGGAATGATCCGGCGCACGCCGGTGCCGATCTCGCCGGCCGAAGTCACCTCGCCGATCCGCGCGGTGATGGTGAAGACGTATTTCGTCGAAAGCTGAGGGATCATGTTCTGCCCTATCCCGCCATGCGTTGCGGCAGCCACAACGCGAGCATCGGAAATGCAATCAGGATTACCAGCCGGATCAGGTCTGTCACCACAAAGGGCATCACCCCGCGGAAGATCGTGGAGAACGATACGTCCTTGACGACGCTCTTGATGACAAAGACGTTCATGCCGATCGGCGGCGAGATGAGGCCAAGCTCCACCGTCATCACGATGATGACGCCGAACCAGATCGGGTCGAAGCCGAGATGGATGATCACGGGAAAGATGATCGGCACCGTCAGGATGATCATGGCCATCGCATCCATCAGGCAGCCCAGCACCAGATACATCACCATAATCAGCGCCAGGATGCCGTACGGGCCGAGGCCGAGGCCGGTAAGAAGCTCCGTGACCTTCTGCGGGGTCTGCGTCACCGTCAGGAAGTAACCGAAGATCAGCGCGCCGATCAGCACGGTGAAGACGGCGGCGGCCGTGCGGGTCGCCTGCAGCAGCGAGGCCAGGATTTTTTCCTTGTCCAGCCGCCCGGTGAGCAAGCCGATCAGGAACGCGCCGGTGGCGCCGACGCCGCCGGCTTCCGTCGGCGTGAAGCGCGGCAGGTATGGCAGGCCGTAAAGCCCACCGATGACGAAGACGAACAGCAGTACCGGCGCCCAGATGTTTTTCAGGCCGGCAAAACGCTCGCGCCATTCGGTATGCGGCCCCTTCGGCAGGAAGTCCGGCCGGAACCATCCGATCAGCGTGATCGTGAGCATGTACATGGCGATGGCGAGCAGGCCGGGGACGATGCCGGCGATGAACAGCTTGCCGATGTCCTGCTCGGTGATGATGCCGTAGACCGCGAGAACGGTCGACGGCGGCAGCATGGCGCCCAGTGTGCCGCCGGCCGCTATGACGCCAGTGGCGAAGGATTGCGGATAGCCATAGCGCCGCATTTCCGGATAGGCCACCGCGGAAAACGTCGCGGCAGTCGCGACCGACGACCCGCAGATAGCGGCAAAGCCGCCACAGGCTCCGACCGTTGCAATGCCGAGCCCGCCGCGCAAATGGCCGACAAAACCGTTGGCCGCGCGGAACAGTTCGCGGCTCATGCCGGAATTGGTAACGAACGCCCCCATCAACAGGAACATCGGGATCACGCCGAAGGTATAGTCGGTGACCGTGCGCATCGAGGTCTGACCGACCATCTTGAGCGCCGGCGTGAAGCCGACGAGGTAGCCGAAGCCGCAGACGCCGACGAGCCCCATCGCCATGCCCACGGGCACGCGCAGCAGCATCAGCACAAACAGTGCGACAAATCCGAGAACTGCGACGGCGTCTGTACCCACGCGACCTACTCCACCGTCTTCACTTTGGCATCATGGATATCTTCCGGATGGAAGATCAGCCGGTAAGTGCGAATTGCAATCAGCAGTACGGCGGCGGCGTCGCCGGCCCAGGCAATGGCGAAGAACGGCCATGTCGGCATGCGCATGTCAAAGGTCAGGACGTTGTCGTTGTACGTGCCGTGCACCTTGTCGAACAGCGTCCATGTCTGCACCAACACCACGAACAGCAGCACCAGCGTCGCGAACACGTCGATCATGCGCTGGTATTTCGGGCCGACATTGGCCCAGATCAGGTCGACCGTGATGTGGCCGCCGCGATAGCTGGTGGCGGCGATGCCCCAGAAGATCAGGATGCCGAGCAGCATGCGCCCGATGTCGAAGGAATCCGGGATCGAGTAGTTCAGCGTGTTGCGCAACAGCACGCCGATGAAGATGTTGAGCGCCACGATGCCGACGAAGCCGGCGGCGATCCATTCGATGGTGTCGATGAAACGATCCATCCACGCGCGATTCATGTCCGCTCCGAACGGCTGGCAATGTTTGGGGATAGCGGCGGCAGGAGCGTTCCTGCCGCCGCTACACGCAGCTGATTGTTACTGCGCGAGCGCGTTGTACTTGGTCAACGAGGCCTTGAGCTCGGAGAGCGCCGCGTCCGGATCGCCGCCGTTCTTCTTGACGCCCTCGCCCCAGGTCTTGACCAGCGGTTCCGAGGCTTTCTTCCACGCCGCGGTCTGCTCGGGGGTGATCTTGTAGACCTCGTGGTCGGACATCGCCTTGATCTTCTCGATGCCGGAATCCTCGAACTTGCCCCAAGGCTCGCCGACACGCCCGGCGGCTTCCGTGCTGCAATTGTTGTCGATCGCCTTCTTCTGCTTGTCGGACATCTGGTTGTATTTGTCCTTGTTCATCACGAAGGCGAAGGTCGTGACATAGAGCGGCGCGTCCATGTGATACTTCGTCACCTTGTCGATGCCGAACAGCACCACCGAACCCCACGGGAAGGTGACGGCGTCGGCCACGCCGCGCTCGATGATGTCGCGCACTTCCGGCGCCGACGACTGCACATTGGTGCCACCGAGCTGGGTGACGAAATTGGCCATCGTGGCGTGGGCCGGACGGATCTTCATGCCCTTGATGTCCTCGGGCACGGTGATCTTCTTGCTGCGCGAATGGAACGAGGACGGCGAGTGGATGAAGGCGAGGCAGAATTTGACGTCCTTCATCTCCTTCTCGGCATATTTGCGGTACCAGGCGTCGAGCGCCATCGAGCCGCCCTTGGCATCCGACATCAGGAACGGCAATTCGCCGGCGCCGATGATCGGGAACCGACCGGGCTGGTAGCCGGGGTTGACATAGGTGACGTCGGCAATGCCGTCCCGCGCCATGTCGTAATGGTCGAACGCCTTGCCGAGTTGCTGCGCCGGAAACACTTTTGACTTGATCGTGCCGCCGGATTCCTTTTCGACCGCAGCGCCCCACTCTTCCAGAGCCTTCTGCAGCGGGTGCGAGGCGGGCACCCAGTGCGATAGTTTCAGCTCAAAGGTTTTTTCCTGCGCCAGCGCAGGCGTTACACCGGCGGCAAGCAACAGCGCCAATAACGCTTTCCTCATGGACTTTCTCTCCCCTCGAATGACAGGCCATTGTTGCGCGGCCCCGTTATTTAACATGTTATCTAGCTTGTCCGCTTTTTCAAGGCGGACATCCGGCCGCACCTTTTGCAGTGCAGCGTAGGCGCTTCGCGGTTTTTGTGCCGGCATGCTTTGCCAAGACTGTTATATCATATAATTATCGGCGCAAGCTCGCAGGCAACCGGCCTGCCGACGACAGCCCTCAGGGGAGGCGGGATTGAGGACAAAAGTAGCGATCATAGGCGCAGGTCCGGCGGGATTGTTGCTTGGGCAACTATTACGCCTTTACGGCATCGACAACGTCATCCTCGAGCGCCAGACGGGGGAATATGTGCTGAGCCGCATCCGCGCCGGCCTGCTCGAGGAAGGCACGGTGGCGTTGCTTGACGAAGCCGGCGCCGGCGCGCGCGCCCATGATGAGGGACTCGTGCACCATGGGATCGAACTCGCGTTCGGCGGCGCGCGGCATCGCATCGACATGCACGCTTCCACCGGCAAGACCGTGATGATCTACGGCCAGACCGAGGTGACACTCGACCTGATGAATGCACGCAAGGCCGCGGGTCTCACCACCGTCTACCAGGCCGTGGACGTGACGCCGCATGATTTCGATACCGACCACCCGCGCGTCACCTACGTCAAGGATGGCGTCAGCCACGAGATCGAATGCGACTTCATCGTCGGCTGCGACGGATTCCATGGCGTCAGCCGCGCCAGCGTAAAGCCGTCGGCGATCCAGACCTATGAGCGGATCTATCCGTTCGGCTGGCTTGGCATCCTGTCGGATACCCCCCCGGTCAGTCCCGAACTGATCTATTCCAACCACGCGCGCGGATTTGCACTGTGCACGATGCGCTCGACCCGCCGCAGCCGCTACTACGTACAGTGCGCGCTAGACGACGATATCGCGCAATGGCCGGACGAGCGCTTCTGGGACGAGTTGAAGCGCCGGATCGACCAGCAGGCAGCGGACGAACTCGTCACCGGGCCCTCGATCGAAAAGAGCATTGCGCCACTGCGCAGCTTCGTTGCCGAGCCGATGCGGTTCGGCCGGATGTTTCTGGCCGGCGACGCCTCGCACATCGTGCCACCGACCGGCGCCAAGGGGCTGAACCTAGCCGCCAGCGACGTGCATTATCTCTCGCACGCGTTCCGCGAATATTACGACGAAAAGTCGTCGGCGGGCATCGACGCCTATTCGGCCAAGGCGCTGGCGCGGGTCTGGAAGGCGGTGCGTTTTTCCTGGTGGATGACCTCGATGCTGCACAAATTCCCCGACGAGGGCGAATTCGGCGCGCGCATCCAGCTCGCCGAACTGGACTACGTGGTCAACTCGAAGGCAGCCTCGGCGTCGCTGTCGGAGAATTACGTGGGGCTGCCGTTTTAGATAAGTCCGTGGCGCCAAATTATCGTCGTCATGCCCCGCGAAGGCGGGGCATCCAGTACGCTGCGGCTTCTCGGTTCTGTACCAAGCGCCTCTGAAATACTGGGTCACCCGCCTGCGCGGGTGACGACACGGTGGTGGACTTTAAACACGCTCCGTAATCCCGTTTAAAACTTTGTAGGTGGTGACTTCTGCGCCGCGTTGCGTTCAATGACGACAAACATCATTGCACGCGAGCCGCATATGACCGACATCCCCGAAGGCTTCGAGCGCCACACCCGCCGCAGTCCACTCACCGATCCCTGGGAGCCGCTGTACTCGAAGCGGACCGACAAGGCCTTGATCATCGGACTGCGGCTTGCAAAACCGCACACCAATGGTCGCGGTCTCATTCACGGCGGGCTGATCGCAGCACTCGCCGACAACGCCATGGGTCACTCCTGCGCCCACGTCATGGGAGGGGTGTCGTCGCTGGTGACGATCTCGCTGGCGGTCGATTTCGTCGGCACCGCCGAGGTCGGGCAATGGCTCGCGATCGAGAGCGACGTGGTCAAGACCGGCAAGACGATCTGTTTCGTGCAGAGCCTGATCAAGGCCGACGGCGTCGTGATCGCGCGCGCGAACGCAACGTTTCGGGTCGTGCCGAAGAAGGCGCCGGTGTCCTAGCCGAAATGCCAGTCGGCGGTCTCCGTCACCAGGTCGATGAAGGTGCGAACTTTCGCCGACAACAGTCGCGACGTCGGATAGACGATGTGGATCGGCAGCGCCGGCGGCTCGAACTCCGTCAGTACGATCTTGAGCTGCCCCGCCCGTAGCGATTCGGCGGCCTGATAGGCCAGCACCCGCGTCAGCCCGCCGCCCGCTTTCGCATATTGAATCGCGGCGTCCGAGCTGTTGGTGGCGAGGCGCGGCGTGCTGGCGACGCGAATCTCGCCGTTGTCCTCGACAAAGCGCCAGTCGAGCGCCGCCGACATCGCTCCGAACTGGATGGTGTCATGCGCGGGAATCTCCTGCGGCCGCTTCGGCTCGCCGTGCGCCATGAGGTAGCCTGACGAGGCCACCACGATCCGCCGCATCTCGCCGACCTGGCGCGCCACCAGCGTCGAGTCCGGCAGATGGCCGATCCGGACCGCGAGGTCGACGCCATCCTCCACGAGGTTGATCATGCGATCGGACAAACGGAGGTCGACGCTGACGTCGGGGTAGCTCTTCAGATAGGCGGTCACGATGCCGCTGACATGCAGCCGGCCGAACCCGACCGGCGCCGAAATGACAAGTTGTCCCTCCGGCCTCGTGCGCTCGCCCTCGATGGCGTTCTCCGCCTCCGCAATATCCGCCAGGATCCGCCGCGCCCGCTCCAGGTAACGCGAACCGGCATCGGTCAGGGTCACCTGTCGTGTGGTTCGTTGCAGCAGCCGAGCGCCAAGACGGTCCTCCAGCGCCGCAATCAGCCGTGTGACGCCCGAGGGCGACAGGTCAAGCCGACGCGCTGCGGGTGCAAAACCCCGCAGGTCGGCCACGGTCACAAACGCCTGCATCGCTTCGATCCGGTCCATCTAATTATTGCATATATCGCAATAGTGTAGTGTCAATACGCCAGATTGTTTTATTTTAGGAAACCTCCCATTTTGGCTGGCGAAGGACGACCGTACCGGCGCCCCCCGACTGGAGGCTCAAATGTCAGACGTTCACACCTATTCCAGCGATGTTGCTTTCACCCCGGCGGTGAAGACGATCCAGACCCGAAAAGGCTCGCGACAGGGTTATGCCAATGTCGAGGCCCGGGGCGGCTGGCGGACCGAGATCGACGAGAATCTCGCCGGCTTTCTCGCCGAGGCCGACAGTTTCTTCCTTGCGACCGCTTCCGCCGATGGCCAGCCCTATATCCAGCACCGCGGCGGACCGAAGGGTTTTGTCAAGATCCTCGACAAGAACACCATCGCGTTCGCCGACTACAGCGGCAACCGACAGTACATCACGCAGGGCAATCTGTCGGAGAATCCGAAGGCGAACATCTTCGTAATGGATTACGCCCATCGCCGCCGCGTCAAAATCTGGGGCGAAGCACGTGTTGTGGAAGACGATCCAGCCTTGACGGAATCGCTGATGCCGCAAGGCTACAAAGCGCGGCCCGAACAGGTGATCCTGTTCAAGATCTCGGCGTGGAACACCAACTGCCCGCAGCACATCCCGCAAAAATTCGACGCGGCCGATGTCGCACAGGCGCTTGCCGTGCGCGATGGCCGCATCGCCGAACTCGAAGCGGAGCTGGCCGCATTGAAGGGCCAGCCCGCAGCGGCGAAGCAATAGTCAGGCAGCGGCTTGCTGCACCGAAGCCCAGGCGAACTCGGGATAGTACAACAGCATCATCCGGTCGACATAGGCGGTGAGATTGGAGAACTGCTCGGTGCGCTGCCGGAGTGCTGAATCGAAGAACGGCGTCAGGATTCCGGCGAGCGCCCCGAAGGCGGTGGCGTCCATGCCACAGGGCGTTTCGCCCATCAGAAAGGGCTTGTCGCCGAGTTGCACCGACAATGCGAATATGGAACGCACGGCGAGATCGATATCCTCGTCGGGAGCATGGCGGCCGAGACCGCTGAGCAGATAATTCTCGGCGACGCGAAATTGCGCGTCCTCGCGCATCTTCTCGCGCAGGTGGGCCGGCGCGCCGTCGAAGAAATGCGCCGGGCCCTTGGCGAAATTATCGGCATCGACCCAGCGCGCGCCGACCAGCGCCCAATAGACATGGTGCTCGATCATCCGCTCGAAGGCCCAGGCCTGCGCCCGCGCCTGCAGGCTCAGCGGCGCGTCGAAATCGAAACCATGTTTGGCTTCGAGATGCGCGCGAATGAAAGTTGAATCGGCGATCGTCTCGGCCTCGTCGACAATGTAAGGCAACTGCCCCTTCGGCGAGGCCGGCGGTTTTGCCTTTTCCTTGCGATAGGCAAGACCGGCCATCTTCAGCTGAACCTCGGTCTTGGTCACGAAGGGGCTGATCTCCGGGAGGCCGAAACCGGCGCCGAAGCCATACAAGGTAATCATACTGGTCTCCCGATCTCTTGACACGTCGCTGAGGCTTAGCGCCCCCCTGCTGCCACCATGGTGTCAGCAGCAGCAGTGGTCGCCGCGGCCCTGCGGCCGCGGCGCACGTGCCTTGCGCGCCCACGAGGCGAACTGCCCTTGTGCCAAACCACACAATGCCGTGAATGAGCGCCACGCCAGTTCGACCATCGCCCAGCGCAGATCGGTGGTGACGCAATGGACGGAGACAAGTTGTTCGAACGCAAATCCCCGGACATTCGCCAGAGGAGTGCGGCTTCCCCGGAAGCCGAAATCGCCGAAAATCGTCATGGACAAAATCCCTTCACTTGAGGTGTTGTCCGGATATACCCACCCCCTGCTGCCAACATGCTGTCAGCATCGGGCAGGTGCTGTTAGAAAAGAGAACGCGCCATGCGACGGGCCGACCGGCTATTCCAGATCATCCAGGTGCTTCGGCGCACCCGCAAACCCCTGACAGCGGATGCCATTGCCGCCGAGCTGGAGACTTCAAAGCGAACCATCTACCGCGATATAACGACCCTGATCGAACAGCGGGTGCCGATCCGCGGCGAGGCCGGCGTGGGTTACATCCTGGAAAAGGGGTTCGACCTGCCGCCATTGATGCTGACGCCTGACGAGATCGAGGCCTGCGTGCTCGGCGCGCAATGGGTGGTCGGTCACGCCGATCCGGCGCTGGCGCGCGCCGCCCAGGACCTGATGGCGAAAGTCGCTGAAACGGTGCCGGAGCGGCTGCGCCCCTTCGTGCTGGAGCCGGCGAGCCGTGCCCGGCGAGCCTGGAACCGGGAGCCCGACCGAATCGACATGGTGCGGACACGCACGCAGATCCACGAGGGTAGGAAGATCACGCTGAACTATCGCGACGAGCATGGCCGCGACAGTCAGCGCACGATCTGGCCGATCGCGGTCGGCTATCACGAAGCCGTGCGAATCCTCGCGGCGTGGTGCGAACTGCGCAAGGACTTTCGCAGTTTCCGCACCGACCGCGTCGTCGATGCGGTGTACCACGACGAAAAATATCCGGAGCGCCGCGACATCCTGCGGGCGAAATGGCGGCGCAGCCTGGTCTGGGAAGCGCCGAAGGATACCTGAAGAAACCTGTCGGCTGGCCGCGGCCACGATTTGCGGCTAAACGCTGGGTATGCCTCGAATCGCCGCCGATAGCGAAAGCCCCTGCCAGGCCTGTGGCGCCTGCTGCAGCTACTCGCAGAACTGGCCGCGCTTCACGATCGAAGACGATTCGGCGCTCGACCTGATTCCGGAAAAATTCGTCAACGAAAGACTGTCAGGCATGCGCTGCGACGGTGACCGCTGTTCGGCGCTGTCGGGCAAGGTCGGCGAAGCGACGTCATGCCTGGTCTATGCGGTGCGGCCCGACGTGTGCCGCACCTGCATGCCCGGCGACGTCGAATGTGCGATGGCACGGAAGCGTCACGGACTGCCGGTGTTGGCGTAGCAACGGCGTCGTTCCTGCGTTCGCAGGAACGACAGCAAGCCTTACGCCGTCACTGATTCAAGATCTTCATCATCGACTTCGTCCTCGATCGGCTTGAAGGTCGAGAGCGGCTTGGTCGACAGCGTGATCGGCTTGCGGCCGCTGCTGGATGATAACCCGGCGGAACGGTCGGCGGGCTCGCGCGACAGCGCGTACAGCGTTGACCCGACCCGGCCGCCGAAATGGACCAGTTCACGCTCGGTGCAGCTCGCAGCGATCGCGACGGCCAGCGCATGGAGGTGGCTGCGGCGATAGCAGAACAGCGCCAGCATGGCGCGGACGTCGGACGAAACGCTATCCACGAGAAGCGGCAGGCCATTGGCATTGGCCCGATACATCTCGCCGAGCAGTTCGTCGCGAACCGGACAGAAATCGTTCTCGAAGGCGTCGCGGCTTGAAAACATTGCGGGTTCTCCCTTCGCGGAAGATGCAGCGCAATTCTCTAACGAAAGGTTAACCACGACCACTAGTAGTGTACCGGGGGGCTTGCCCTCCGGTTCCGGGAACTGATTCGCGGAGGTGCGGCCATGCCTGAGGCGCGATGAACAAACAGGCTCGAGCCCCGTTTGGCGCGCGGATCAGTTCGCGGCCATGAAGATCGACAGGCCGAACCCGGTGAGATGGTGCAGCGCCTGGTCGACGCCGATCAGTGTCCAGAACCAGGGATGCTCGTTCTCCAGCGTCACGCCGAGCCTGGAAGCGATGATCCCCTTGATACGGTCAACGGTGATGTGGATGGCGAAGTCGATAAAGGCCACGAACCAGAATCGCGGCGCGACGATCGATATGAAAACCAGCGATACCGCGAGATGGACGAGGCAATGCGCCAATAGTGGCAGGGCCCAGCCGGTCTTCTGATCCTTGCCGATCGCCATCCAGGAGTTTTGCAGCATGAAATCGGCAATAACGTGCTTCACGGTCAGAAGCAGCATCCATCCTATCAGCGCACCTACCGGGACCGAGGACGACATCGAGGGAAACAACAAAGCTGACGCCCTTTGCTGGGACTGAAGAGGTGGCGAAAAACCGGGACCTAGGCTGTCAGCGCAATGTTCTTGTCAAACCCGGACTATTCGAAAGTTGTCATGATTTATGACATCTCCCGCGCCGGAATGCACCTGTGGGTGGTCTGAAAATAGCACGGTGTGGCGGAACTGCGATACTGCGGCGCCGGCGCGCAGCATGACCTTGGGGGTAAGGTTACCGTCGTGCGCCGTTTGCAAACCCATAGGAGCGGACTATCCTTGTCCCGAGGGTAAAATTATCGTTCTTTTCTAGGCATTTACGAATTCAGTCGGACGGCCTGCGGCCTGCACGCGGCGACACGTCCGTGGATCTCCGGGTACGAGCCATGAGCGCTGAAGCCGCAACGCCGCGTCCGGAAATGCCGCACCGCCGTTTGCGCATCGTCAAGGGCAATCGGACCCAGATCCTGCTGTTCTCTGTCCTGACCCTGGTCCTGACCGCCGCCGTGGTATGGGGCGGCCGGACATGGTTGCGCAATTCCGAAACGCTGGTGTTTGCCGTCGGCGAGGCCAACGGCCCCGAGGCGCGCTTCGCAGCCCGGCTGGCGACGGTGTTGAAGAATAATTCCTCGAGGCTGCGGCTCAAGATCGTGCCCAATGGCGACAATGTGAAGGCGCTTTCGCAATTCGACCGCAAGGAGGCAAACCTGGCGATATTGCGTACCGACGCCAGAATTCCGCCGCGCGCCCGCGCGCTCGCCATTCTCGATCGCGACCTGTTCTTGCTGATCAGCCCCGGCGGCAAGAAAATCAAGACAATTGCCGAATTGAAGAAAAAGAAGATCGCGGTCATCGCCGACAGCGAGAGCAGCGGCGCGCTGGTGCGCAATGTTCTCGAACTTCCGGACGCGGATGGCGCAGCCCGCATTCAGATGGCTCCACCCGGCGCGACCCTCGAGAAGCTGTTTTCTTCGGGCTTCGGCGCGGTGATCAAGGTCGCGCACGCCTCGCACATCGTCAAGGACAAGAGCTACGAGCCGCTCGCCAGGCGCGGCGCCTTCGCCCTGAACCCGATCGATTCGGCGAAGTCGATCGCGAGGAAGAACCCCGCCATTTCGGAGGAAACAGTGGCGACCGGCATGCTGTCGGCTTCGCCCGCAGTGCCCGAGGAAGACCTCGATACGATCGGGCTGGAATGGCTGCTGGTCGCCCAGTCCAAGCTGCCGGCTGCGACCGTCGCCGACCTCGCCCGGATCATCTACGAGAACAAGACCGAACTGGCGCTGCCCGACGGTTTCGCGTCCAAGATCGAGCCGGCGGCTACCGACAAGGACGCCTTCATCGTGGCGCATCCAGGCGCCGCCGAATACATCAACGACGAATCGAAGTCCTTCTTCGAGCGCTACAGCGAGCCGATCTATGTCGGGCTCGCCGCACTCAGCATCATCGGCTCGATCTTTGCCGCGATCTACACCAAGGTGACGCGAGTCGCGCCGGAGAAGGCCAGCCAGCTCGCGACCGCCATCCTCGACGTCGGCGAACGCATGGAATATGCCACATCGCTGGATGCGCTCGACGAGTTGCAGGACGAACTGGAAACCATCCTGCGCCGCGCGGTGATCGGCTTGCGCGACGGTACCATTTCCAGCGACGGACTGGACACGTTCAAACTTGGCTATGAATTCGTGCGCGACGAGATCGGCTTGCGCCGCGAACATCTCAAGCGGCACCCGCCATCCCCGGACGACAAGGTGGTGGCCGTGAAGACCGCCCAGAGCGCGTAAGATCAGGTCACATAGGCGCTGGCCGCCACCCGCGCGCGGATTTCGGCGATCTTGCGCTTGAGCGACGCCTGCCGCGGGTCGGGCAATGCGGCGGCGCGGGCCTCGGTTACCGCGCGTCCGAGATCGGGCAGCGCCAGCACGCCATCGAAAGTCGGCTTGACCAGGCTGTCGATGATCGCATTCCAGTCCGCCATGCCCTGGCGATAGACGTCGCCATACCCCTCGATCATGGAGGCGGTGTGGATGATCGCGGGCGCGGCCTGGGGTTGCTTGGTCAGGCTGCGGTCGATCATGTGCAACCAGCGTTCGACCCAGACCCGCTCTCTGGCGTAGCGCACCGAAAACAGTCGCCAGCGCTTGAGCCCCGCCTCGATCCTGAGACGGCGGATGCCGAGCCAGCTGGCCGTGCTGAAGCGAATGGAGATCCGCTTGTTCGACCATCCGGCCCAATCGAGGGCATCGAGCAAATATTCGGCGATGACGGCCGGAAGCGCGCCAATCAGTTCCTCGATCCGGAATTTCTTGACCTCGACGGAACCGGCTGATGCGCCGGGCCGGCCGTCGAGTTCGAACAGCTTCAACTGCGCGATCCGGATCGGATCCTCGTAGCTCATGCGTGCCGCCATCAGCTGCGCAATATCGAAGAGCATCGCCTCGTCGACACCCTGTTTGCCGATGAACCGCCGCAGCCGGGTAACATAGAGGTGCGCGTAACCCGGGCCTTGATAATCAATCAACCGATGGATCGCCTCGCTCGCCGCCGCCATGACAGGCTCCGGCAGCCCTTCGGGCAGGAACGGTGGCGTGTCGTCATCGTCGCCGATGACATCGGCGAACAGATAACGCAACGACGACAGGATACCGCGGTCTGCCACTCCTTCGGGCTCCGGCCTCTATGCGGGCTTCGGCGCAGCAGCGGACGCCGTTTGCTGGTTCAGCTGCTGCTGCAGCGTTTCCAGATTCTGGAACAGCCGCGCGCTGGCGAGACGAAGAAAATAGAAGCCGAAGGCCGGGTTCTGCACGTAGAGTTCCTCGACCTTGGTGTAGCTCACGCTCAGCACGAGGCCGGCCTCCACGCATTCCAGCGTCTGGGTACGCATGTTCGACGGTGACAGCATGCCGAGTTCGCCGACGATGGCGCCGACCGGCAGCACGATGCCGGACTCAACCAGCTTGAACCTGCCGCTGACGATATAGAGCATGTCCTCGGCTTTTTCGTCCTTGTAGAACAGAATCTCGCCAGCGGCGCATTGGCGCTCGGTCATGAACGGCTTCAACCACTCCATCGAGAGGTCGCTATTGACGGATTTCTTGACGTCGCGCACCAGCTGCAGCATCTGGTGCAGGCGATAGGAGTTGACCAGCAGCATCACCACCTGCACCCCCATGACCAGAAAATTGTGGGACGGGATCGCGGTTACAATCAGGACCACGTTGGCAAGGATGCCGAACACCCGCAACGGGATCATGGTCTTCATCGTGGTCGTGGCGACCACGAAGATCGACGCGAATAGCGCGCCCGCGGTTCCTGCGTGTTGTGCCAGATGAGACGTATCCATCGGAATCCAACCAATATCTGAACGTGTGCGTTGTCGCGATTCTGCGGCTGTGCCCGCCATCGTAATGTCCGCGGGGCCATTTTGATATACGAGGAAAGAACGACGATTTGTCGGGTTTCTCACCCTTCCCGGGTAAAATTCGACCCTTTGCCCGGCGCCCTGACGGGCTGAGCCCCGACACCCTGTAAGCACCGCGGTGTGAAGGCCGTCGTTGACGGCTCCCCGGCGGGCAGGCACCTTGCGGGCATCGGTCACGCTACGGCCTGACCGTCATCCAGTTTTCATCGCACCCGTCAGGCTCCGCCTCATCCGATGTCCAAGCGGCTCGTTCTCTCGGCACTGGCCCAGTTCATCGCCAAGACGGCAGGCCGCAACATGACCAGGACGGCCTATGCCGCGGTCGCGGCCGGCGTCGCTGCGATGGCGGTCCTCACCATGGCGCCGGCCTACGAGGCGGCTCAGCTCTGGGTCGATGCGGTGCTGTGGGCATGCCTCGGCTATTTCGTGTTCGAGTGGCTGGTGCGGCTCCGCCATATGGCCGTACAGGGACGGCTGCCGCTTTACGTATTTTCCGCCAGCGGAATCGTCGACGCCATCGGCGCGCTTGCCGTTCCGGCCGCGCTCGTGGCGGGCATCGAACCCAGGACGGCATGGCTGCTCGGCATCCTCTGGGTGCTCAAGGTCGTTCCGGGCATCCCTGGGCTGCGACAGTTGCGCCGGGTGCTGGTGCTGGAATCCGGGCCGCTGCTCAGCGTGCTCGTGATCTTCCTGATGGTGGTGTTTCTGGCATCGGTCGCCGAGCATTTTCTGGAGCGCGACGTGCAGCCGGGGACTTTCGGCAGCGTGCCGGCGGCGCTGTGGTGGGCGGTGGTGACATTGACCACGACCGGCTACGGCGACGTGGTGCCGATCACACCGCTCGGCCGCATGGTGGCGGCACTGGTCATGATCTCCGGCCTCGGCGTATTCGGACTGTGGACCGGTATTCTGGCGACCGGCTTTGCCGCCGAGACCCGACGCGACAGTTTTCTGAAGACGTGGGAGACCGTAAGCAAGGTGCCGTTCTTCGCAAGCCTCGGGCCTGCCGCGATCGCCGACGTCACCAATATGCTGCGAACCATGGACCTGCCGGCGCGCACCATGATCATCCGCAAAGGCCAGCGGGGCGAATGCATGTATTTCATCGCCGCTGGCGAAGCCGAGGTTGAGCTGCCCGGCAAGAAGGTGCCACTCGGCGAGGGTGCGTTCTTCGGCGAGATGGCGCTGCTCGGCAACCATGTGCGCGGCGCCAATGTCACGACCACCAAGGTGACACGGCTTCTGGTGCTCGACCTCGTGGATTTTCGCCTGCTGATGGCGCGGCATCCCGAACTGGCCGAAACCATCGACGCCGAAGCCCGGCGGCGGGCGCAAGAAAACAAGTAGATCAAACAAGCAAGAACAATGGAGACCAGCATGCCTGATACAACCGAGGCGGCAACCGCGCCCCTCCTCGAGATCAGCGGCGCCCGCGCCACCATCCGCCTCAACCGGCCGAAACATCTGAACCGGCTGCAGAGCGAGGATCTCGTCGATCTCGTTAAACTGTTCGACCAGATCGAGGCCGATCCCGCGATCCGCGTGCTGGTGCTGACCGGCACCGGCCGCGCCTTCAGCGCCGGCTACGACCTCAACTCGGTGGCGGACCGCGCCACCAGCGCGACCGCGCAGCCGAGCGCGGGATCGGCGTTCGAGGCGGTGGTCGACCGCCTGGAGGATATCGGAGTGCCGACGATCTGCCGGCTCAATGGCGGCGTCTATGGCGGCTCCACCGACCTGGCGCTGGCCTGCGATTTCCGCATCGGCGTCGACAGCGCCGAAATGTTCATGCCGGCGGCGCGGCTCGGCCTGCATTATTACAGGAGCGGCATCGCCCGCTACGTGTCGCGGCTCGGCGTCGACAACGCCAAAATGCTGTTTCTCACCGCGCAAAAAATCACGGCGCCGGAAATGCTGCGGATCGGGTACCTCACCGCCATGGTGCCCGAGGAGGCGCTCGACGGGGAAGTCGACAGGCTCGCCAACATCCTCGCCGGCAACGCGCCGCAGGCGATGCGCGGCATGAAGCGCGCCATCAACGAATTCGCCCACGGCAAATTCGACGAGGAGGCCGCCGACCTGCGCCACCGCGAGAGCATGCGCAGTGACGAGATCAAGGAAGGTATCAAGGCGTTCGCCGAGAAGCGCCCGCCCAAATTCTGAGAGAACTTCAGGTCCGCTTCGTCCGCATCGCACGAACCTGTTTGATGCCGGCATCCTTGGCAAGCGCCTGGTAGCGCTTGCTGTCGACCCCATAGATCGCGATGCGCCCCTCGGCATCGGCATGCACGCCCCAGCCGAAGCGCTTGCCCAGACCCGATGCCCTCAGGCACGCCTGCCCTTTGGAGAAAAATTCGTCACGCGCGAGACTGCGCTCCTTCCTCGTCGCCTTGGCGTCGAGTTGCCGGCCCTGGGACGAGGTCGCGAATACCACGTCGTCCGACGTGTACTTGTACGGCGCATCCGCAATCATCTTGTATTGCAAACCTGCGACCGTCGGATTGCCGGCGCGCGGCAGCGGCTCCTCACCGGTGCGCGCCGGGCAATCCTCCGCGACCTGGATGAACGTGTCGAAATAGTTGGTCGTGTGCATGGTCCTTGGCATCGGAAATCCGTGGCCGCTCACCCGCCGGCGGCCGCGGCATGCTGCGCCGCCATCTCCGCATCGGCCGCCGTGATCCGCTGGAAGGCGGGGCGGGACGTCATGCGCTCGGCATAGGCCGTAAATACGTCCTTTCGCGGCACGAGGCCGAACATTATCGTCCAGCTGAACGCCACGCCCCACAGAACGTCGGCCGCCGTCATGCGCTCGCCGAGCAGATACGGCCCCTTGGCAAGCTGCGCTTCCAATGCGCCGAGCATGGAATCGTAGTCGGAATAGGGCGATTGCGTCTGCGGCGCCGGCTCGCGCTTCATGAAATGATCGATCAGGGCCGGCTCGAAGGACGAACCGTAATAGGCGATCCAGCGCAGATACGGCCCGCGCAAGGGATCGTCGAGCGCGGGCGTCAGACCGGCTTCCGGAAACAGGTCGGCGAGATAGATGAAGATCGCGACCTGTTCGCTCACCAGCGCGTTGCCATGGCGAACCACCGGCACCTTCCCCAGCGGGTTGACGGCGAGATAGGCCGGCTGGCGCTGCTCCCCCGCCTTCATGTTGAGGACATGGAGATCGTAGGGCGCGCCGAGCTCCTCCAGCAGCACCCGCGCGCCAGTCGCTCGGGTCTGCGGCGAATAATAAAGCGTGATGCGGTCCGGGCTGATCATGAGCTGTCTCCAATGGGGCCTCTCGGCAACGGACCCTGTATGCCCGACCATACCTGACATCCTGTGTCAGGTATGGTTTAAGGAACCATGCGCGCGAGCCGGCTGCTTTCGATCCTCACCACCCTGCAGGCGCGGGGACAGGTCACCGCGCCTGCACTCGCCGAGGCTAACGAGGTTTCGGTGCGCACCATCTATCGCGACATTGATGCGCTTGCCGCCGCCGGCATTCCCGTCTACGCCGATCGCGGCGCGGAAGGCGGCTATCGCCTGCTCGACGGCTATCGCGTGCGACTGAACGGACTGTCGCAGCCGGAGGCCGAGGCGCTGTTCATGACGGGCCTGCCGGGTCCCGCCGCCGCGCTCGGCCTCGAGCCCGCGATGCTGGCTGCGCAGACCAAGCTGATGGCGGCGCTGCCGGCCAGTCTGCGTCCGAACGCCGGCCGGATGCAGGAGCGCTTTCATCTCGATGCGCCGAGCTGGTTTGGCGAATCCGAGCAGCCAAAACATCTGCGTGCCATCGCGGGCGCTGTGCTGCGCGAAAACCCGATCGAAATCCGCTACCAGAGCTGGCGGGCCGAGAAGCGCCGGCGCATCGCGCCGCTCGGCCTCGTGCTGAAAGGCGGCAGCTGGTATCTCGCTGGGCAGGTCGACGGCAGCGTGCGGACCTATCGCGTGGCGCGCGTGCTCGATTGCAACGTTCTCGACGAACGCTTCGAGCGACCCGCCGGTTTCGACCTCGCCGCCTATTGGCTTGCGGCGACCACGCGGCTCGAAGGCGAGATGCACCCGAACACCGCCACTGTACGGCTGTCGCCGTTCGGCATCAAACTGCTCAACGCCTTGAGCCAGCCATACGTGAAGACGCGCACCCGCATCGAGGAGAACGCCGATGCCGACGGCTGGCGGATCGCGTTCGTTCCGATCGGCAAAACGGTGTGGCATGCGGCGGCCGAACTGCTTCGTCTCGGCGCCGAGGCGGAAGTGCTGGCGCCGGCCGAGCTGCGCGACAAGATGACCGAACTGACGCAGGCCATGGCCGCGCGCTACCGGACGGCGCAACATGGTTACCAGGATCGAAAGACCCGGTCCCGCACCACGAAACATTCCTGAAACACGATTCTCCACGACGCGCATGAACGCACGGCGATTTCGATCCGACTGATGGGCAGGGACGCAACAACGGCCTCGCGCCAATCAAACCGGAGAGTATTTGAAATGTTTCGCAAGATGACCCTTGGACTGATCACCGCCGCCTCGCTCACCATTGCCGCTGCAGCGCCCGCTTCCGCCGGCGGCTTTTATCACGGCCATCACTGGGGCCACGGTTACGGCTATGGCTGGGGTCCGGCTGTCGGCGTCGGCATCGGCGGCCTCTATGTCAACACCGGCTTGAACGGCTGCCTGCAGCAGCGCTGGGTCGAAACCCGACGCGGCATGCGCCTGCGCACCGTGAACGTCTGCGCCTACTGATCCAACATTCAGGCGAGGATCCCGGCCGCCTTTCGTGCGGCCGGGATTTCTTGCCGTCCGGAATCCCGGCCAATTGACCATCGCCCGTGCGGGCCATATGGTCGCGCATGCGGTGCAAGCCGCTCCCGGGCCCGCGGGAAGGGTTGAACCCACTTGCAGCTTTCGAGCGACATCCACAGCCTTTGTGCAGCCGGTATTGCGGGCCTTCGGCGAAGTCATGCACGGAGGTGTTTTGATGAATCCGCTCCCCGATCGGCTGAACCTCGATCATCTGAAAAAGCAAGCCAAGCAGTTGATCCGCCTCTATCGAAGCCGCGATGCGGCGGCGATGGCGCGGTTTCGCAGCGCGCTGCCGGCTGCGGCAGGCCTCGGCGATGACGCTCTTTTGAGCTTGGGATTGCGCCTGCACGATGCGCAATCCTGCATCGCGCGCGAACACGGCTTTGCGTCCTGGCACGATCTGAAGCGCTACGTCGAGGTGCAGGCGGTGGCGCAGCAGGAGCGCGCCATTCGCGTGCTGCACTGGGCGCAGTTGCTTTATGCCGGAGACGTCAGCGGCACGGTCAACCGCGCAAACCCGCGCGTCGCGTTGCGGATTCTGGCCGATGATCCCGATCTGGCTGCGGGCGATCCCTGGCTTGCCTGCGCGATCGGTGACGACCGCGCGCTGCGGCAGGCGACACAGGCCGATCCCGCATGGGTCAACCAGTCGGGCGGCCCCCTGCGATTGCCGCCGCTTGTCGCCGTGGCCCATTCGAGCCTGCTGCGCGTGGAGGAGTTCCGCGAAAGGCTGCATCGCTGCGCGGCGTTGCTGATCGCTGACGGCGCCGACGTCAACCAGCGCATTCACAGCCGCTGGCCGCCGGGATCGCTGAGCGAACCCAATCAGAACTGTCCGCTCTCGACGCTCTACGGCGCGGCAGGCAGCAACCACGATCCGGTGCTGACCAGATTGTTGCTCGAAGCCGGCGCGGATCCCAATGACGGCGAATCTCTCTATCATTCGCTGGAAAACCCGGACTGCACGCGCCTGTTGCTGGAGCACGGCGCGCGTATCGCCGGAAGCAACGCGATCTATCGCGCGATCGATCTCGAGGACGCCACCGCGCTGAAATTGCTGCTGGCGCATGGCGGCGACCCGAACGAACCTGCGCAAAATCCACCGCTGACCGATTGGGGTTCGCCGCTCGCGTGGGCGATCTACCGCCGCCGGCCGCTTCACGCAAAAGCTCTGCTGGATGCGGGCGCCGACCCGTCGCGCGCTACGCGAGAAGGCATCAGTCCTTACCGTCTGGCGCTGCAGTTCGGGATGACCGAGGCCGCCGCCCTGCTGCAGGCGCAAACCGATGCGCCGGAAATTTCCGACGACGAACGCTTTGTCGCCGCCTGCGCGCGCAACGACGAAGCCAGCGCGCGCGCCGTGGTATCGCGACGTCCCGATCTGCCTTCTGGGCTGTCGGCCGCGCAACTGCGCCTGCTGCCGGACATGACTGCGGCGGGCGCTAATGATGTCGTGAAGCTGATGGTCCGACTCGGCTGGCCGATCGCGGTGCGCGGCGGCGACTGGGATGCGTCCGCGCTCAATCTCGCGGTGTTCCGCGGCGATGCCGGCCTGACACGTTTCCTGCTCGAACATGGCGCGAAATGGACGGAGCAGCATGGGCATCGCGACAACGCCTGCGGCACGCTCGGCTGGGCATCGTGCAACGAGCCGGTCGACGGCGGCGACTGGGTCGGCTGCGCGCGCGCCTTGCTCGATCACGGCATGCCCGGCGCAACCGCCATTCCTGACGATCCCGAACGGGTGCTGATCGCCGGCACACGAAAGCGGTTCTCCGAAGAGGTCACCGAGGAGCTGTTGGGATAACGGGTCACGCGAAGATGGGCGGGGCGAGCGATCGGCTCGCCCTATCCGCTACACCCTGCCCTTCAGCGCGTCGCCGATTTCGTCGAGCACCTTGGGATCCTCGATGGTGGCCGGCATGCTCCAGCTTTCGCCGTCGGCGATCTTCTTGATGGTGCCGCGCAGGATTTTTCCCGAGCGCGTCTTCGGCAGGCGGCCGACGGTGATCGCAAGCTTGAACGCAGCGACGGGGCCGAGCTTGTCGCGCACCAGCGCCACGATCTCTTTTTCAATATCGATCGGCGCGCGCGACACGCCGGCCTTCAGCACCAGGAAGCCGCAGGGCACTTCGCCCTTGATCGCGTCCTTGATGCCGAGCACCGCGCATTCGGCGACGTCGGGATGCGAGGCCAGAATTTCCTCCATGCCGCCGGTGGAGAGCCGGTGGCCGGCGACATTGATGATGTCGTCGGTGCGACCCATCACCCAGATATAGCCGTCCTCATCCTTGTAGCCGGCGTCCGAGGTCTTGTAGTAGCCGGGGAACTCGTTGAGGTAGGCCTCCTTGAAGCGCTCGTCCTGCTGCCACAGCGTCGGCAGGCAGGCCGGCGGCATCGGCAGCTTGATCACGATCGAGCCCATGGTGCCCGCGGGCACCGGCTTTGACGCCTCGTCGACCACGTCGACCTGGTAGCCCGGCATCGGCACCGTCGGCGAGCCGTGCTTGACCGGCAGCGTGCCCAGGCCCACCGGGTTGCCGGCGATGCACCAGCCGGTTTCGGTCTGCCACCAATGGTCGATGACCGGCACTTTCAATTGCGCTTCCGCCCACTCCACCGTCGGCGGATCGGCCCGCTCGCCGGCCAGAAACAGCGTCCGGAGTTTCGATAGATCGTATTTGCGGATGAACGATCCGTCCGGATCTTCTTTCCGAATCGCGCGGAACGCGGTCGGCGCCGTGAACAGCGCCACCGCCTTGTGTTCGGCGATCACGCGCCAGAACGCGCCGGCATCCGGCGTGCCGACGGGCTTACCCTCGTACATGATCGAGGTCGCGCCATGGATCAGCGGGCCATAGACGATGTAACTGTGGCCCACCACCCAGCCGATGTCGGAGCCGCACCACCAGACCTCGCCTGGCTTGACGCCGTAGAGATTGAACATCGACCATTTCAGCGCGACCAGATGCCCGCCATTGTCGCGCACCACGCCCTTGGGGATTCCCGTGGTGCCTGACGTATAGAGAATATAGAGCGGGTCGGTCGCCAGCACCGGCGTGCACGGCGCTGCTTTGCCGGCCTTGAGCGCGGCGTCCCGCAGCGTGGCCCAGTCGTGATCGCGCCCGGCGGTGAGCTCGCAGGTCTGCTGCGGTCGCTGCAGGATGATGCAGTTTTCAGGCTTGACGCTCGACAGCCGGATCGCCTCGTCGAGCAGCGGCTTGTACTGCACGATACGACCGGGCTCGATGCCGCAGCTGGCCGACAAAATGAGCTTCGGCTTGGCGTCCTCGATCCGGGTCGCGAGCTCTTTTGCGGCAAAGCCGCCGAACACCACGGAATGCACCGCGCCGATCCGCGCGCAGGCCAGCATCGCGAACACCGCTTCCGGCACCAGCGGCATATAGAGAATAACGCGGTCGCCCTTGGCGACGCCAAAATCCTGCATGACGGCGGCGAGCGTCTGGACCTCCTTCAGCATCTCGGCATAGGTGAATTTCGAGACCGAGTTGGTGAGCGGCGAATCGTGGATCAGCGCCAGCTGGTCGGCGCGGCCGTTCGCAACATGGCGGTCGAGCGCGTTGTAGCAGGTATTGACGACGGCGCCGGTAAACCAGCGGCCATACGCCCCCATCGACGGATCGAAGATCTTCTTCGCCGGTTCGATCCAGTCGATCTCGCGCGCCGCCTCGGCCCAGAACCCTTCCGGATCAGCCAGCGAGCGGGCGTGAACCTCGTGATACCGGCTGTTGCTCTGAATGTTCATGGCGCACTCCCCGACCGCCCGCGACTTCGTCTTGTCTGGGCGAATTTATTTCAAGCATTGTCACGGGAAGTTGCGCCAGATCAAGCCGGAACAGGCCGGACGGTCCGCCGAATCTAGTACCCGTCGATCCCGTTGATGCGCTGCAGGCGGTCGAGCATCGCCTTTTTCAGATCGTAGCCGGGCCGGCCGTATTCAGCGTTGCGGCGGGAGATGTATTCCTCCTGCTCGCGCTTGAGCTTGCGCGCCAGCTGCGGCGTCAGCTTCTCAGCGACTGTCCTGACATACGATCCCTGAACCTGGCGATCGAGATCGGCAAGTTCGGGGTTCGCGCAGATCGCCTTTTCGACCTTGCGGCGGGCGATGGCGCAATTGAAACTCGGCTTCCCGGCGACCGCCTTCAGCGCACCGAGCCGCTCCACCTCCTGCGCCAGCGCACGGTGGTTGGCCCGGGCCAAGACGTGATCCGGATTGAGCTTGATCGCCGCGGCGAAATCCGCCACCGCCTTCGGCAGGTCGCCTTTCTTGCGCCAGAGTTCGCCGCGCGTGTTGTGAATATCGGCGAGCGAGGGATCGAGCCGCAGCGCGCCGTCATAGTCGGCGATGGCGCGCTCGATCATGTCCTTGCGTTCATAGGCGCCGCCGCGCGCGGTCAGCGCCTTGACGCGGTCGGGCTTTTCCGTCTTGGCGTTGTCGATCAGCGCGCCACAGGCCACGATCGTCTTGTCGTCGTTACGCGAGTGCGCGGCGGCGAGGCAGAGCGCGGGGTCGACGCGCAAGTCCTTGGCGGGTTCGACGCCGGTCGCGGACGCACCTTCAGCAAATGCGACGCACAGCAAGGAAGCCGCAATCAGTTTGCGGATGTCGGAATGAAATCGCATCAGTCGATCCGGGAGTCTTGGATTAGCCCGCAATTCTAGCAAGCCGCCGGCTTTTCCGACAACGGGCACGGGCGCGTATCCGCTTTCGTAAGGGGATGAATTTGGGCCGAAACATGACGCGCGCGAAAACGGCTTCACCCGCACGTGAACGGATATGTCGATCACCCATGAACCTTTTGCGGGTCGAGCGGACTCATGAACCATGACCACATTGACCGACTTCAATCCACCGCGCAGCATTGCGCAATCCCAAACGGGCTACTTTTATTTTTACATGGCGCTGGCCTGCATGGCCGTCGCTTTTCTCGGCTTTGCGCCGACCTACTGGTTGCCGCTGGCGAAGCGCTCATTATCGGCTTCGCCCGTGGTTCATTTTCATGGACTATTGTTCTTCGCCTGGTCGCTCTATTTCGTCTTCCAGAGCTGGCTCGCTGCATCCGGCAAAGTCGCAAGGCATCGCGCGATCGGCATGATCGGCGTGTCGCTCTCGACCACGATGACGATCTTCGGCTTCCTGGTGGCCGTCCACGCGATGAAGCGCTCGGCAGAGATCGGAATGATCAATGAGGGCATTGCCTTCGCAATCGTTCCGCTCAGCGGAATTGCCTTCTTCGCCGTGGTGTTCGCGCTGGCGATTGCCGCCATCCGCAAGCCCGAGACGCACAAGCGGCTGATGCTGCTGGCCGGCATCTCGCTGCTCGACGCCGCAGTCGCGCGCTGGTTTCTGACCTTCCTTGCGCCTCCCGGACCGCTCGGTCCGCCACCGGTGCCGGTGACCATTCCGCCGGCCTTTGTCGCCTATCTGTTGCTGGTAATCGCGATGGTGTTCGACTGGCGCTCGCGCGGTAAGCCGCATCCGGTCTATGTCTACGGCGGCATCGCGCTGCTCGCGGTCAAACTCCTGAACTGGCCGATCAGCATGACGCCGCTGTGGCATTCCTTCGCGGGCGGTATCCTGGCGATGGCGCAATAGATCGACCGGATCCGGTGCTGGATTGATGGCGACATCGATCCAGCACCGGCACCGCGCCGAATTGAGCGCACAGGCATAGTGGAACGCTACGCGCCCGACTTGCTCGTGATGCCGCCGTCCACAATCAGCTCGATCCCGGTGACATATTTCGATTCGTCGGAGGCCAGAAACAGCGCGGCATGGGCGACGTCCCAGGCATCGCCCATGTGGCCCATCGGCACCTGCGCATCGCGCGCCCGCCACATCGCCTCGACATCGCCGGCCGAATAGCTGGCCGCCAATCCCGCCGAGTGCTCGACCATCGGCGTCTTCATCAGGCCCGGCAGGATGCAATTGACGCGGACATGGTCGCGCGCGAACTGCACGGCGGTCGTGCGCGTCATCTGGTTCATCGCTGCCTTCGAGGCGCCGTAGGTGACGTAGGAAATGCCGAGATGGCGGATCGAGGCGATCGACGAGATGTTGATGATCGAACCGCCGCCCTGCTTCTGCATCACGGGAATCACATGCTTCATGGCGAAATAGGCGCTCTTGAGGTTCACCGCAAAGACGCGATCCCAGCTCGCCTCGTTCACCTCGACGACGCTTCCCATTTCGGCGATGCCGACATTGTTGTCGAGCAAGTCGATGCGGCCATAGGCCTTCACGCACGCCGCCACCATCGCTTCGACCTCGGCCTCGCGCGAGACGTCGGCGGTGAAGGCGGTCGCCTTGCCGCCCTCGCCGGTGATGATGTCCGCGGTCTCCCTGGCTGCTGCGGCGTTGCGGTCGACGCAAAACACCTGCGCGCCCTCGCGCGCAAAGGTGACGGCGGTCGCCTTGCCATTGCCCCAGCCGGGACCGATCGAGCCCGCCCCCACCACCATCGCCGTCTTGCCCTTCAGCCGTTCCATCGACCTTCTTTTCCCGTATTCGTTCCCTTGTAGCCCGGGAGAGCGAAGCGACCCGGGATCCCGCAGGCAGTTTTCCCGGATATCGCTTCGCTCGGCGGGCTACGGATTTTTGCTGGTCCCCTATTTGGGCCGGGAAACTGGACGGATGGAGGCTCCGGGTCAACCTGTCCGATGAGCTAAAGCGAACCGGCGGGCATGCTGCTACAAGGGCCTTGCCACGGCTACCCAAAATGGACTGAATGCGGCCGCGAACGGCCTGGGGAACACCGGGTCTGGGAGTTAACGGGGTCCCCGGGGAAAGCATGGCCGCAGACAAGACATTGCCACCCAACGAAGAGATCGTTGCGGTATCCGATGAAGCGCTGCAGAAGGCGGAATCCTTCGTCGAGGCGGAAGAAGGCGCGGCCAACCGCCTGTTGGGATGGGCAGGGAAAATTTCGACCGCGATCGCGGTGGTGATGAGCCTGTTTCACCTCTACGCGGCCTACGCGATCGTTCCGACCCAGGAACTGCGCTACACCCATGTCGCCTTCACCCTGGTGCTTAGTTTCCTGCTGTTTCCGCTGGCGACGCGCTTTCGCAACCGCGTGCGCTGGTGGGATATCGTTCCCGGGATCGTCGCGGTCGCCACCATCGTCTATGCGCTGTGGGGCGGCGACGACTTCACCGACCGCGCCACCATGCCGGACCGCTGGGACGTCATCGTCGGCATTGTCTTCATCATCCTGCTGCTGGAAGCGACGCGCCGCACCACCGGCGCGATCATGCCTGTCGTTTCGCTCCTGTTCATCGCCTATGCGATGCTCGGCCCGCATCTGCCGGCGCCCTGGACCCATCGCGGCTATGACGTGGACCGGCTGATCGGCCACCTCTTCATCACGCTGGAAGGCATTTTCGGCGTCGCGGTCGACGTCTCGGCGACGCTGATCATCCTGTTCACGATCTATGGCGCATTCCTGCAGCAGTCCGGCGCCGGGAAATTCTTCATCGACTTCTCGCTGGCGCTGATGGGCGGCAAGCCGAACAGCGCCGGCCGCACGGTCGTGCTGTCGTCGTTCCTGCTCGGCGGTCCCTCCGGATCGGGCGTCGCCACCACCGTGATGATCGGCACCGTGGCCTATCCGATGATGGCGAAGGCCGGCTTCGAGAAGAATGCCGCGGGCGGCCTGCTCGCAGCCGGTGGTTTGGGCGCGATCCTGTCGCCGCCGGTGCTGGGCGCAGCCGCGTTCCTGATCGCCGAGTTCCTCAAGATCAGCTATCTCGACGTGATCTGGATGGCGACCATTCCGACCTGCCTCTACTACATGTCGCTGCTGTTCATGGTCGAACTGGACGCCAAGAAGTTCGGCGCCAGGGATGTCGACTTCAAGCCGGAAATGTCGCTCGGCGAAATGACGAAGCGCTACGGCTTCCATTTCATCTCGCTGCTGGCCGTGGTTGTGTTCATGGTGATCGGCTACTCGCCGTCGCTGTCGGTGTTCTACGCCATCGTTGTCACCTTCGCGCTTTCGTTCCTGCGCAAGGAAACCGCGCTGATGCCGGCCAAGCTGGTCAAGGCGCTGGCCGACGGCTCGATCGGCGCGCTGAACGCCGCGACGACCTGCGCCTGCGCCGGCATCGTCGTGGGCATCGTGACACTGACCGGACTCGGCCTGAAATTCTCGGCGATCGTCATCAGCTATGCCGGCGGCAGCCTGCTGCTCACGGCGATCTACACCTCGCTGATCGTCTGGATCATCGGCCTCGCAGTGCCGGTGACGGCCTCCTACATCATCTGCGCGGTCATCGCGGCGCCTGCGCTGATCAAGCTCGGCGTGCCCGACTATGCCGCGCACATGTTCATCTTCTACTATGCGGTGCTGTCCGAGGTGTCGCCGCCGACGGCGCTGTCTCCGTTCGCGGCCGCTGCCATCACCGGCGGCGATCCCTACAAGACCACGCTGCAATCCTGGAAATACACGCTGCCTGCGTTCCTGGTGCCGTTCGTGTTCGTGCTCGACCCGCAGGGCGTCGGCCTCCTGCTGTCGATCCCGAAGGGTGGATCCTGGGTCGATGTCCTGGAGATCACGATCAAGACGACCTTCGGCCTGCTAGCGCTGGCCTCCTTCGCCCAGAACTGGGCGCTGCGACAAAATACACCGGTCGAGCGCAGCCTGCTTCTGCTATCCGGGTTGCTGCTGGTGTTCCCGAGCCTGATCGAGGCGATCGTCGAATGGATCATCGGCCGCGATATCAGCTACACCTACGTCCCAGGCCTGATCATCGGCCTCGGCGTGGTGTTGTGGCAGGCCAGAACGCGGTCGCCAGCGCGGCCCGCTCTAACGACATAGTTAATGAAGGGATTGAGGAGACAACAATGAGAAAAACCACAGCCGCATTGGCGATCACTCTGGGGCTCGCCCTCGCGGGCGCCGCCTATGCCCAGCAAAAAACAATGTCGATCGGAACCGGTGGCACCGGTGGCGTCTATTATCCGCTCGGCGGCGCGGTCGCCAACGTGCTGTCGAAGAGCCTGCCCAACGTGCAGGCCACCGCCGAGGTCACCGGCGGCTCGGTCGACAATCTCAAGCTGATCGGCGCCGGCAAGAGCGAGCTTGGCTTCACCATGGCCGACGCCGCGCTCGATGCGCTGAACGGCGAGGACAAGTTCAAGAGCGGCAAGCTGCCGCTGCAGGCGCTGCTGGTGGTCTATCCGAACCGCATGCACGTGGTGACGGTGGAAGGCAGCGGCATCAACACCATGGCGGACCTCAAGGGCAAGCGCGTTTCGACCGGCTCGCCTGGCAGCGCCACCGAAGTGATGGCGTTCCGCGTTATCGAGGCTGCCGGCCTCGACAAGGACAAGGATTTGAAGCGCGAACGACTCGGCGTCGCCGAATCCGTCAACGCGGTCAAGGACCGCAAGATCGACGCGTTCTTCTGGGTCGGCGGCATTCCGACCGCCGCGGTGACCGACCTCGCAGCGACGCCCAACATCAAGATGAAGCTGATCGACCATGGCGACCTCGCCGAGAAGATGAACGCCAAATACGGCAAGCTCTACACGGCGAGCAAGATCAAGGCGGGCTCCTATCCCGGCTACGACAAGGACAATGCCATCACCGAGGTCTGGAATCTGATCGTCACCGGTGACAAGATGAGCAATGACGACGCCTACGCCATCGTCAAGACACTGGTGGAGAAGAAGGCCGATATCGTCGCCGTGCACAAGGAAGCCGAGAGTTTCTCGCTCAGCAACCAGGTGCAGGAGCGTTCGCCGATCCCGTTCCATCCCGGCGCGCTGAAATATTTCAAGGAGCAGGGCATCGGCAAGTAAGCTGCAAATAGTCGGCTCGCTTCTCTCAGCACACACCTCGATGACCGCGGTCCGTCATGGGCCGCGGTCATTTCTTTTGGTGGCGGGAACCAGCCCAGCCACCGGGACGTTCGCGACCGCCGCGAGCCTCGGCGGTGCGCTCAGCACGGCGGTGTGCGCCGCATCATCTCTGCTTCTGCGAACGAGTTACGAACACCGCGCCGCCGACAAGCGAACACAGGCGTTAACACGCCACGCGGATCAAGATCAGCCCAGGCGAACAGGCGCTCGCTGAAGTTCATGAAACGGAATGGTTTTCTACGCACGCGCGCAGTGCAACGCCATCGCAGCCATTTCGTCGGCGGTCTTAACCCTGTTGAAGTAATCCTGGGGCTTCCCGCAAAATTCCATTATTGCGACCTCAACGCGGATGTACCACTGCCATCGGGGTATTTGATGGAGGGCGGGGATGGAGCAAGTCAACATCAGCGAACATGCGCGCGCGGCGCATTTCGGACATCGCAAGCTGACACCGCGGGCCTGCGTCATCGACAGCAAGAAACATCTTCGGCTGTTTCTTTCCGATGCGCTCGAGGATCTCGGCTTTGTGACCTGCGAGTGCGGTCAGGCCGGCGATCTGGCGGGCCTGCTGCAGACCGAGCACCCGGACTTGATCTTGCTCAGCGTATGTGTCGACGGCATCAATGTCGGCGAAATTCTCGAAGCCATCGTGCGGAAGAATTTCGGCGGCAAGGTGCTCGTCATCGGCCAGCCCGACTCGATCATGGTGAAGGCGGTCAGGCAAATCGGCGACGAGTACGGCATCGCCATGTTGCCCTCATTGCCCACGCCGTTCGGCGCGGCGAGCCTGCGCGCCAGCGTCGCGGAGTTGCTGCCCGCCGAGCCGGCGCCAAGCCCGGCGGTCGATGTCGCCGAGGCGCTGAAGGCCGGCTGGCTCGAATTGTGGTACCAGCAGAAGATCAACACGCGCTCGCTGGCGCCTGGCGGCGCTGAAGCGCTGGTCCGGATGAGACATCCCGCCTGGGGCGTAGTCCCGCCGGCCTATTTCATTCCCGACGACAAGGACCCGCATTTTCGAAAACTGTCCGAATTCGTGATCGGCCGCGCCATCGACGACTGGCGCTACCTCCTGGAGAGCCAGGGCCCGGTCGATCTCTCGATCAACCTGCCGGTGGCGTTTCTGGGCGACGGTGCGGCGGTACGCGATCTCTGCCGCGCCATACCGGCGCACCCCGCCTTTGGCGGGCTCTTGATCGAAATCGACAGCGGCGAAGCCAACGAACATGCGGACCTCGTCCTGGACGCCGCGCGTGCCCTGCGCCTGCACAACATCGCGCTCTCCGTCGACCATGTCGGCGCGGAGTGGCCGTCTTTGCTGGAGCTTCCGAGTTTTCCGTTCGCCGAACTCAAGGTCGACCAGCAATACATCAACGGCTGCGCGGACGACCGCCTGAAGCAGACGGTGTGCCGCAGCATCGTCGAACTCGCGCACGACAACGGTGCCCGCGCCATCGCGCAGGGGATCGAAACCCGCGCCGATTTCCTGGCCGCGCATGATATGGGATTCGATCTCGTGCAGGGCCACCTGTTCGGCAAGCCGGTGGCGGTGCGGAAGTTTGCGCGTTCCCGCCCTCAGCTCGCACCCGGCTCCGACAAACCTTCCTGACCCAACCTCAATCGAACTTCATGTCGATGCATTTCGAAATATCGGAGCCGAGGCCGGATGAAATGATGATGCAGCCGCGTACTTTCAGATTGTTGTTGTCGCTGGCCCACACCGCATAGCCGCCGGGACCGAAGAACGAATTGGTGTTCGGCGGTTCGGTTTCGGTGGCGTCGAACGAATAGCTGGAATCGGCGTCGAAGATCCGCGGCTTCTTAGCGCAGCCTCCGTCGGCCTGCACGTTGATGACTTCCTTGTTGTCGCGCGTCAGCGCCAGCGAGACCTGGCAGCGGAAATATTCCGACGTCTTGGTGTTGAACACATACGCATAGGATTTGCAGGTCGAGGTATTGAGCTTGCCCGCGCTCAGGCCGCGGCTGCAGGAGATGCGCTGGTTGTTCGAGAGCTTGAAATCGTTGGCCGCCGTCGCCTGGGCCAGCGTCATGAACGACAGCGCAACACCAAGACCGATCTTCACGACGTGGTTCATCCTGACCATCCCTATGACGTCCTTCGCAATGCATGATTGTAGCTTGAAAGACGAACATAGTCGCGAAGCCGCACGCGGGAAATCACAAAGTCTCAACACTTGCCAGAAGGCCTGTGCAATGCGTCGAATGTGCCAATTGACGGCGCGACACCGTTCGTGATTTGTTCAAAACACGGGGCAAGAGGCCGAAGGGTCACGGGGAGGATGGATGATGACGGGCATTTCAACGAAGACGGTTTTGGCGATGGCCGTCCTGGCGGGTTTTTCGACTGGCGCATTCGCGCAAGGCGCGACGCCGACACCGTGGGAGCTGAAGTCCGATATGGGCTATGCCTACGGCAAGGACGGCAAGACGGTGTCCTACAAGATGGGCACTAACAATGCCGGCATGCTGCTCAAGGGCGCCAAGAAGGTGCCGAAAGGCACCCTGTTCTTCGTCGGCGAGAATGGGCAGCTCTACATGCGCACCGGTCCCTATCTCGAGGACGACGGCAGGTTCAAGTTCGGGGCGAATTGAGGGCGACTCCTCCCTTCTCCCCTTGTGGGAGAAGCTGCCGGAGCGAAGCGGAGGCGGATGAGAGGTATGTCTCCGCGAATCGTTCCCGTTGAGAGAACCCCTCATCCGGCGCTTCGCGCCACCTTCTCCCCCAAGGGGAGAAGGGAAACTAAAACGCTGCCGCCAATTCCTTCGCACCAGGTTTGTTGCTGTTGAAATCCATCCGCTCGTCGGTGACCGCGAGCAGCTTTGCCACCGTATTGTGGCGGATTGCGACGGGGTTGCGCTCGTATCCGCCGCGCTGGAAGAAGTTCGAGGTCGGCACCTGTTCGCGCATTGCCTGCGGCATGGTCACCATGTCGAAACCGGTGCCGTCGCCGGTGAGGTTCATCATTTCGAGCTCGGCGGCCGAAAGCGGACGGTTATAGCCCTTGGCGCGCGCAAAATTTACCGATGTCAGCAGCTTGTGGGTCTGCAGCATCGGCCCGACGTCGATATCGAGCACCATGGCGTGCACCGCCCAGCCCTGCGGGGTGCTGGCGAGCTTTTCATGCTCGGACCAGGTGTCGGGCACCGTTTTCGTAAACGCCACCATCTTCTTCAATACCGCGAGCTTGCGCTCCATTGCCGTGCGCTGCGCGCCGGAGAGCGCCGAAGCCCGCGCCGTCAATTCCTTGATGAATTCGTGGCCCTGCTCGGCCAGCAATTCGACGCTGTTGGTGGTGAGCAACTGGTTGTAGCCAATCGCCGTCGAGATCGCGCGCGAGCCGGGGCGCGAGGCGCTCAGGCCTGACTGCATATCGTGATTGCCGGTGCCGCCGGTCTCGAACGAATAGACCCGCACCACCTGTTCGCGCGTCAGCCCCGCGGCCAGCGCGTAGCGGGCATAGGCGCGCTTGAACTCGACCTCGGATGACGGCCGCTGCGGCACGAACTGGAACTGCTCCGCGGCGGCCTTCAGGAAATCGGCGACCACCGGGATTGCCTTGCGCTCGCGCGGCGGCTTTTCTGCCTCGGGCTCCGGATTCACCGGGGCCTTCGGACCGCTGTAGACCGGCGGCTGGGTCAGCACATAATCGTTGAGCGCAATGGCCTGGCGTTCCCGCCGCTTGGCATTGCGACCCTTGCGCTTTTCCGAGATCAAGGACCAGTAGGCCCCCGCCTCCTGCTCGAACGCCGCACGGGCTTCCTGGTACTCTTTCAGCTTGCGGCGATATTCGGCGATCGCCTGCGGCGAAGCCGCTTGCGCCATCGCGTTAGCGGTCGAGAGAGGGAATATTTCCGCCGCCTCCATCGCAACAGCAGGCGGTGCGCCAGCGAGCAACGCGAGCACGACAAATCCGGACCTCAAGCGAATCAACCGCAGGCGCATACGGCTCTTGTAGCAAGGACGCGGCCCAAGTCAGCCCCGAAACGGCGCGACCTTTTTGCCTCTGGCCATGTGGCAACGCAGTTTCAATGGGTTGCGAGGATCGACGCCGGCCGAATGCGTCATGTCGCCACCTTCAGCGCCGTCCCTCGGAACATTTCGGACAGACGCCATCCGCACAGTCGCCTAGCTGTCTGGCCATTTCGACCAATCGAGTGTCGTGGTCCCAGTTGGCGTCGGCGATATTGGTCAGACGGTGCGAGGCATGGGTTTCTGCCGCGTCATCGCCAATGCGGATCGTCACGTCGGGATGGAACGGGCAAACCGTGACGGCACGCGTGCTCATCAAGGCTTCGCGAACAACGATTTTCATATCGTCAGTCATGGCATAATTCCGCAACGCTGGTTTGCGATCATATTACCGCCGGTACGACGCAGAACTTGATGCAAATCAACGGCGATGCGGAAAACTCCCGACGAGGTCCGGCATCACTCTTGCTCGACGCCGCTGGCTTTCACGAGCTGCGACCACTTTTTCTCGTCCTTGTCGATGAAGTCGGCATAGTCTTCCGGCGTTCCGGGTGTGATCTCGGTGCCATCATTGCCCAGCTGCTTCTTCACCTCGTCGGATGCGAGCGCATCGCGCAGTGCCTTGTTCAGCTTGTCGATCACCGGCCGCGGCGTGCCGGCGGGCGCAACCAGGCCGTAGTAGAGCGAGGCGTCGAAGCCGGACAGGCCCGCTTCGATCATCGTCGGCACGTCGGGCAACATTCCCGTGCGGGCGACACTGGTGACCGCGAGCGCGCGCAGCTTGCCGGCGGAGACGTTGGGATGCGAGGCCGGGATCGGCGCGAACGCCATCGGAATGTGGCCGCCGAGCAGATCGGTCAGCGCCGGGCCGGTGCCCTTGTAGGGAATGTGCACCAGCTTGATGCCGGCGGCACGGGCGAAATATTCGCCGGTGATGTGGCTGGCGGTGCCGGCGCCCGCCGAGCCGAAATTGACCTTGTCCGGATTGGCCTTTGCGTAGGCGATCAGTTCGGCGACGCTCTTGGCGGGAAACGATGGATGCACGACCAGCGAATTCGGCGCGTTGCCGATCATCCCGATCGGCGCAAAATCCTTGCGCGGATCGTAGCCGGGGCTCTTGTAGAGCGAGGGACCGATCGCCAGCGTGCCGGTGTAGCCCAGCAGCAGCGTGTAGCCATCCGGGTCGCTCTTGGCGACGGCCTTGGTGCCGACCGTGCCGCCGGCGCCGGGACGATTGTCGACCACGACCTTCTCGCCGAGCACGTCGCTCATCTTGTCGGCAATGGCGCGGCCGACGATCGATGTGCTGCCGCCGGGCGCAAACGGGATCACCAGCGTGACGGCGCGCACGGGATAGTTTTGCGCCTGTGCTGCACCGGTCGCTGCGCCCAAGCAGAGAATGGCGGCGGCAACGCAAAGCCAGTTTCTGAGCATGTCGAGCGAACTCCCGGAGTTATTTTCTTATTGGCCAGGACATCGTCGCCGAAACCATACACCTGCGCAACCCGGCAGATCGGAGCTTCCGTCATTGCTTCGCTTCGCTCGCAATGACGCGCCCATCTACTTCCACGCAAATACCGGCTGTTCCAGTTCCGCAACGCGGGTACTTCTTCCCGCCAGCACTTCAGCAAATTGATAGATCAACGCCGCCGTCGGCGCGTGGATATGCTGGCCGGCATGACGGAAGCGGATCACCCGCCGCGTACTTTCGGGGATCGTGGTAAAGCTGAAGGCATCCCCACGCTCGATATCGTCGAGCGCGATACGATGCACCGAGGCGACCTCTCCCGGGTTCGGAACCAGTTCGGTGCTGGTGCTCACCCAGACCACGACGGGCGTGATCAGATAGCCCGACCGGGTCGGATAGTCGTCGAGCAGGCCGAGCACATCGCCCTCCCCGAGGCCGACGCCGAGTTCTTCATGCAGTTCGCGCAGCGCGGCCTGCGCCTGCGTCTCGCCCTGGTCGCAACGCCCACCCGGCAGCGCCCACTGCGCGGCGTGCGAGCGCAAGGTCGCGGCGCGGCGGGTCAGCAAGAAGGTCGTGCCGCCACCGGCTTCGCCCTCGGTCAGCGCGATGGCGACCGCCGCGCGCTTCAGCCCCGGCGCAGCGTCGCCCGAAGGCGCCCGCGTGAATGCCGCACAGAGCTCTGCGATATTCCGCCGGGTGGTATCGTCAAATGACCGGGCCATCCTGCTTGACTACAACACAAGCGCATCAGATGAAATGACACGGACCGCATGACAACCCGCAGGGAATGGACAGCACGATGACGAGCAAAGCCGCGGACAAACTCAAATCCGACGGCTGGAAAATCGTCGAAACCACGGGTTTCCTGCACCTGATCGGGCCGCTATGGCAGCGCGTGGTCGACGACACCCACGAATACGCCCTCGCCACCGAGGACAAGCACCACAACCGCCGGGGCCTGGTGCAGGGCGGCGTGCTCATGACGTTTGCCGACCGCACCTGCGGCATGACGGCCCGGTACGTCTCGGGCAAGCCGACACTGGCGACCGTGCAGCTCGATACGCATTTCGTCGAAGCCGGCAAGATCGGCGAGATCCTGATCTCGCGGCCGCACGTGGTACGCTCCACCCGCAGCCTGATCTTCATCACGACCGAGGTGACCGTCGACAAGCGCTGTATCGCGATGGCGAGCGGCGTGTTCAAGATATTGAAGAGCGAGGGCTGAGGCCACCGACTTTCCACGTCTAGCCGCTATGCTTCCAGCGTTACGGAGAGGACACACCCGATGCAATATCGCCACCTCGGCCGCAGCGGCCTGAAGATTTCGCCGATCTGTCTCGGCACCATGATGTTCGGCGGCCCCACCGACGAGGCGACGTCGTCGCGGATCATCGCTAAAGCCAGCGAGGCCGGCGTCAACTTCATCGACTCGGCGGACGCCTATAATGGCGGACAGTCGGAACAGGTGGTCGGTCGCGCCATCTCCAACAACAGGCAAAACTGGATTCTCGCGACCAAACTCGCCAACCAGCTTGGCAGCGATCCCAATCGCGGCGGGCTGTCGCGCCGCTGGGTGCTGCAGGCGGCCGATGAAAGTTTGAAGCGGCTCGGCACCGATTTCATCGACATCTATTATCTGCACAAGGAAGACCATGCGACTCCGCTGGAGGAGACGGTTCGCGCCATCGGCGACCTGATGCGCCAGGGCAAGATCCGCTATTTCGGCGTGTCGAATTACCGCGCCTGGCGCGTCGCCGAGATCTGCAACATCTGCGACAATAACGGCATCGACCGCCCGATCGTCAGCCAGCCCTATTACAACGCGATGAACCGCATGCCCGAGGTCGAGCATTTTCCGGCCTGCGGCTATTATGGACTCGGCATCGTGCCTTATAGCCCGCTGGCGCGCGGCGTGCTGACCGGCAAGTACAGACCGGACGCAGAACCCGACAAGGAGACGCGCGCCGGCCGCGCCGACAAGCGCATGATGCAGACCGAATGGCGGCCGGAGTCGCTGCAACTCGCCCAACAGATCAAGCAGCATGCCGAAGCCCGCGGCATCACCGCCGGACAGTTCGCGGTGTCATGGGTGCTGAACTCGTCGTTCGTCTCGGCTGTCATCGCCGGCCCCCGCACCGAGGCACAATGGGATGATTATCTGAAGGCGATCGACTATCGCTTCACGGCCGAGGACGAGGCGCTGATCGACCGGCTGGTGGTGAGCGGCCATCCCTCGACGCCGGGATTCAACGACCCCGGCTACCCGATTGAAGGCCGGCGGGCGCGGACCGATAGCTCGCCCCGCTGAACGGCCAGGCCGGCCTGCGGCAATTCACAACTTGGTGTGCTTCCTTTGGAGTACAACGTACGGTAATAGGATGGTAACAGTGGGTGTGAAAGACTTCCGCATCAATGCGGAGGTCCAGGCCATGGACGAGCACAGAATCGCACCCCGGCGGCGGCTGTTGAAAGGCGGCAAGATTTCATTCAGTAACGGCGCCGTTATCGACTGCACGATCCGCAATCTCTCCGACACCGGCGCTGCCCTCGACGTCAACTCTCCAGTCGGCATTCCCGAACGCTTCATGCTGGTGGTGGAAGCCGACCACCGCCATCTGCCGAGCCGCGTCGTCTGGCGCAAGGAGAGGCGGATCGGCGTCCATTTCGAGAACTGACCGGCGAACCACGCGGCCCCGAAATGCCGGCGGTGTTGTGGCGGCCACCCCTCACCTATTTGCCGCGGGGAACCGGATGACGCCTGGCTAATTCGTCGAGCGGCAGATGCGCCTCCGCGTCATCAAGTGTGAAACGAACGATGACATCCTGCCGGCCCACCTGGCCCCAGAGCCCATCCGACGACCATTTCTGCGGCATTGGCCCGCGCAGACCTTCGACCCAGACAAAATACCATTCCGTCATGGCTGCACCCTTCGGGCCACAGTCAGCAGGACAACGCCACGTGGCCACTTCGAGAAGATAAGACCGGCCGCGCGTCAATCCAGATGCGCCGCGGCCTGATGGCCGACAGCCGATCAGAACACAACCCGGCGACCCACGCCAACAGGCGGTCTTTCGGACGGCGCGAATTAGGCTACGCTGTGGCGATGAACTGGCTCCTGGTCACGGCCGCCCTGGCCTGCACTCCCGGCGACCGTCTGGTCGACCTGCGCGACAAGATTCCGCGGGGCCTGAACTCGATCTACCTCGTGGTGACCGTCGACCCCTTCTACGCCCGCTTCTACATCTACCAGCCGGGATTTCCGGACAGCGTCCAGAATTGCTGTGGCAACAGGCCGACTTCCGTCATCAAGGTGCCCGTCATCGACGGCCGGTACTGCATCCGGCAAAGCCAGCCGCAGATGAAATGGACGGTGCGGGCGATGTTCGTGCCCGATCTTCAAATGTAGGGGGTTCAAGCTGGCGCAGCCTCACGCGACTTGCGCGCTTGGCCATGCAAGCCGCCAGGCGACGCCGGCGGCTCGGCTCCGGTTGAACCGTTTGCGGCCCTGCCGAGACAAAATCCGCATCGCCCGTTGGAATTTCCCGTCATGAGCCCGTCAGAGCCAGCCGCCCGGCCGGCCTCAAAATCCAGCCCTGCCCGCCGCCTCGCCGTGGCGGTAATGTTGAGCGCGCTGGTGTTCGCCGTGCTGTGGATCATGGTGTTCAGCATGATCACGTCGCTGTTGATCGGCGCCGGCTGCTGCGTCGTGATCGTGGCGGCCAGTTCGCTGTCGAATGTAATCGACGTGCTGCTCGACGCGGTAGCGACCGTGCTCTTCGGCGTGCTGGCCGTCATCGCGGGGATCTTGGGGGCGATTTTCAGCCTGTTCAATTTTTAGGATTGCCGTGGCGCCACAAGCCGCTCATGGGGCTATGCGTGCCGCCCGCTATTCCCGACCGAACCGCACCGCTACAACCGCTCCACATCATTCACCGGCCGCGCCGCCCTGGCGGGACGACCGGGCAACAATAAGAACAGGGGTTGGAACGCCATGCAGGGTAAGGTCATCGCGCTGGTTGCAGCGGCATTGGGATGTTTGGCTGGGGGACCGGCCTCGGCGGGATGGCCGGAGGACAAGCCGATCGAGGTCGTGATCGGGTTTGCGCCGGGCGGCGCCACCGACGTCATGGCGCGCAAGCTGCTGCCGTTCGTCGAGCAGAAGCTCGGCGGCAAGGCCAAGTTCGTCGTGCTGAACAAGCCCGGCGCCGGCGGCGAGATCGCCTTTGCCGGAATCCAGCGCGCCGCGCCCGACGCCTATTCGATCGGCGTGGTCAACGTGCCCGGCTACAATTTCATCCCGATGACGCGGAAGACCCAGTACAGCATGGACGAGATCCGCCTGATCGCGCGCGTGGTCGACGACCCCAGCGTGATCGTGGTGCCGGCGGACAGCAAGTATGCGACGCTGGCCGACGTGCTGGCGGCGCTGCGCGCCAAGCCGGGCTCGGTGACGTTCGGCCATAACGGCGCGGGCACCAACGGCCATCTGGCGATCCGCATGATGGCGGGCGCCGCCAAGGTTGAGCCCAACGAAATCTCCTACCGCGGCACCGCCGTGCAGCGCACCGATCTGCTCGGCGGCCATCTGGAGGTCGGCATGGTCAGCGTCAGCGAAGTGCCCGAACTGCACGGCGGCGGCAAGGGCACGCTCCGCGCGCTGGCGATTCTTTCCAAGCAGCGCGCGCCCGTGCTGTCCGACGTTCCGACGGCAGAGGAGCTGGGCGTCGCGGTGACGATGACCGCCGAACGCGGCTTTGCGGTGCCCAAGGCCATCCCCGACGACATCGCCAAAAAGCTCGAAGCCGCCATCGCGGAGGGCCTGCGCGACCCCGAGTTCATCAAGGCCTCGCCCGCCGATGCCGCCGTTCTCGCCTTCATGCCCGGCGCCGAATGGCAGAAGCGCCTCGACGACATGAACAAGGCGCTGCAGCCGTTTGCGGACGTGATGAAGGCGCAGGAGCAGAAGTGAGGCGTGCGCCGGATTGCGGGGGTCCCAAACAAAAACATCGAAAACAACCCCATGCAAAGTAGCCGGCGATGGCCGTCTGAGGTCTGGTTCGAAACTTGACATGTCGGGCAAATCAGCGGCACAAGTTCATCATCCCGGAAATGGCTGGATGATGGTGTGCGCGCAACATGCATGCGCTTGCGCGACGGTAGCCCGCATGAGCGCTTGCGATATGCGGGGGCTTCCGTAGACCCCGGATATCGCTTTCGCTCATCCGGGCTACGAATTAGTACTATTTCGAAGTGAGTGCCAGCGCCGCCTGGATGTTACGGCCGGTGCGTTCGATGTGTTCACGCAGGATGCGCGTGGCGTCGCGGGTGCGGCGCTCGATCATCGCATGCGCGAGGGCGGTGTGCTCGACGGGCACGTTACGGTCCGGCGCATTCTTCTTGAGAAAAATCCGGCGGTAGCGGTCGCTCTGGTCGTGCAGGGTGGCGCAGAACTGGCGCAGCAGCGGCATCTGGCACGCGGAGATCAGCTCGGCATGGAAGGCGCGATGCGCGGTTTCCCACACCTCCTGCTCGGCCGCAGAGCGCGCGCCGCGCTTGCAGCGGCTCAGTCGGTGCAGCGCCGCCAGGATGCGGCCTTCCCAGGCGACGTCGCCGTGTTCGATCGCTTCCTTGATCGCGAGACCCTCGAGTTCGACGCGCAGCCGGATGATCTCGGTGAGGTTATCCGCGGAGACCGGCGTGACCCGGTAGCCGCGCTGGTCGATCAGCGCGACCAGCCCGTCATTTTCCAGACGGCAGAGCGCCTCGCGCAGCGGGCTGAGGCTGACGCCGAAGGCGGTGCGCAGTCGGTCGAGATTGAGCTTGCTTCCCGGCAGCAACTCGCCGCGCATGATCGCGTCGCGCAGGCGGGTGACCAGCGTCGTCGAGAGCGTGGCGGAGGCCGGAACGGCGGAGGCGCGGGCGTCGCTCATGATGCGCTCAGGTTACCGGCCCGAAGCCGTAAAGCAAGGCGGGGTTATCGACCAGAGCGAGCTGCTGGGTGCGGCGGTCCGGCAGCCACAGCGGAATCAGATCGACCAGGTCGCCGTCGTTCGGCATCGGCACCGGACAGATCGGATGCGGCCAGTTGCTGCCCCACAGGATGCGATCCGGCCGCCGCGCAACGACCTGTTCGATCATCGGCAGCATGTCGCGATGCGGATAGGGTTTTGACGACAGGCGATAGAGGCTGGCGAGCTTGATCCAGCAGCGATCGGTATCGAGCAGCCGCAGCAGCGTTTGGAACGGTTCGGAGGCGACGCCCTCGGCGGCGCTGATCCGCGCGAGATGATCGAGCACGAACGGGCTTTTGATCTGCAGAAGCTGCGGCGCGACCTCCACCAGTTCGGTGGCCTTGTTGAAATGCAGCACGAGATGCCAGCCGAAATCGAAGGTCTCCTCAGCCAGTCCGCCGAGATGCGCGAACGAGGCGCCGCCGCTCACCACGGTCGACATGCGGCAGCCGCGCATGCCGCGCCGGTGCATGTCCTGCAGTTCGGCGCGCGGCAGGCCGGACGGGACCACGGCCACGCCGCGAAGTTTTTCGGGATGGCGGTCGAGCGCCGCCAGCGTGGCGCGGTTGTCGGTGCCATGCGCGCCGCCGTGGACGATGACGGCGCGATCGATGCCGAGCGTGGCGTGAAGCTGCATCAGGTCGTTACAGGTGCAGTCCTCCGGCGTGTAGCTGCGCGCGTCGCTGAAGGGAAATTCGGCCTGCGGCCCGAAGACGTGAACATGCGTATCGCAGGCGCCCGGCGGCATCGCGAACGCCGGCCGCTTCGGATGACGGTCCGGGCCGGGGCAAGGCTTTGCTGTGCCGGATCGGTACACGCGTATCCTCCTCGTTGACGGCTTGCTAACTCTGCCGGAACGGCATCGAAATACCGGTTTGACCACGCCGCCGATTGCGGTCAACCTAAAATCGACGAAACACAAAAAATCGATTATTCGGAGAGACGAATGCGGTATCTCATTTCCGCTCTCGCGGCGCTTGCCATGGGATCGCTGTTTGGCCAGCCGGCGCATGCCGGATTCCCCGAGCGCGGAGTCAAGATCGTGGTCCCCTTCCCGGCCGGCGGATCGAACGACGTGGTGGCGCGCATGTTGGGAAACCGGTTGTCCGAGATCTGGGGGCAGTCCGTGGTGATCGACAATCGCGGCGGCGGCGGCGGCAATATCGGCGCCGAAGCGGTGGCGCGTGCGCCGGCCGACGGCTACACGCTGCTGCTGGCGGCGCCGGGGCCGCTGGTCGTCAATCAATCGCTGTATTCGAAACTGTCGTTCAACCCGGCGCAGGATTTCACCCCGATCGCACTGATCGCATCGGTGCCGATCGTGCTGGCGGTGAATCCGGGCGTGAAGGCGACGACCGTGTCCGAACTGATCGCGCTGGCCAAGGCGTCGCCGGGCAAGCTGAATTTCGGATCGTCCGGTCTCGGTTCGACCAATCACCTGGCCGGCGAACTGTTGAAGGCGCGCGCCGGCATCGACATCATGCACGTGCCGTATCGCGGCGCGGCGCCGGCGATGAACGATTTGATCTCCGGCGAGATGCCGATGATGTTCGACAACATGCCGGCCGTTCGTCCGCAGGTGCAGGGCGGCAAGATCCGCGCGCTGGCGGTGGCCGGCGCCAAGCGCTCGCCGCTGTTTCCCGAGCTTCCGACCATGGCCGAGGCGGGCGTGGCGAATTTCGAGGCGTCGTCGTGGTTCGGCCTGGTCGCGCCCGCCAAGACGCCGCCTGAGGTCACGAAGGCGCTGATCGAAGCCGTGAGCAAGGTCATGAGCGAGCCTGACATGGCAAAACGGCTGGCCGATGTCGGCGCCGAGCCCGGCGCGTTGTCCGGCGACGCCTTCGGCGCGTTCCTGCGCACCGAGGTCGACAAATGGGGCGAGGTGGTAAAAACCTCAGGCGCCAAGGTCGAGTGAACCGGCACCAAGACAAGGATGAGCAGCGCATGACGAAGAAGCCGGCGTCACTGGACGAACTGAAGTCCCGCTATGACTCCATGATCGGCTTCACGCCGCCCAAGATCGCCAAGCGATTAGAACTCGGCCTGCGCGTCGATCCCGATCTGGTGACGGCGCTGGAGGATTGGCGCATCGCGGCGCTGACGCCGGATGCACTGGACCAGAAGACCGTGCAGCTGATGGCTTTTGCCATCCTGCTGGTGCAGACCTCCGAAGCCGCCGCCAACCACGCCAAGGCCGCGATCAAGGCCGGCGCCACGCTGGAAGAACTGCACGCCGCCGCCGGTATCGCCGCACTGTTCCGCGGCGTGGCGGCGTTCAACATGGCTGGGGAGATTCTGGCGGGGCTGTTTCCAGAGTGAGCGGCGCGGTGCGTTACTCGGCGGTAGCCCGCTTGAGCGAAGCGAGATGCGGGATCGGCGTTCACAACACCCCGGATATCGCTGCGCTCATCCAAGCTACTCGGCTGTCGCCCATACTCTCCGCCGTCATTCCGAGGCATCGCGCAGCGATGAACCCGGAATCCAACCAACGGCTGAATTCGTCGTGAGTTAGATTCTCTGATGTGCAATTGCACATCATAGTTCGCGCTCCGCGCGCCCCGGAATGACGACGGTGGACGTGCTCAAGGTCGTGCGCTCGCCTGAACTCGTGGCCCGCATGAGCCAAGCGATATGCGGGTTCAGCGCTGACATCACCCCGGATATCGCTCCTCATCCAGGCTACGATTGCACCGGCTTTGCGTGCGACGAGTGTGGGGTCCAGCATTAAGGGAAACGCAAATCCAACCGGGTAGGATCGGGACAGGCTTGACCTCGCTCCATCGGAAGGAGGAGCCAAATGGAAATGCTCCTCGGGCTGGTCGTCATGGCCGGCGTACCGGCCTATTTCGTGGCCCAGCCGGTGACGATCGTGCGCTGGCCCGGCGGCTGGCGCCTGGCGGCGCTGGCGCCGCTGCTCCTGACCGCGCCCGCCCTTTGTTTCAGCCTGCTCGCGCTGTACCAGGGATCCAATTTGTGGCCCCTCGCCCTGATCTTCGCTGCCGCGCTCGGCACGGTCTACCTGGCGGCATTGTGGCTCGCGCGCTGGTGGCTCTATCAGTAGATCGAAGTTTTCCGGTATTTTCGCCGTGGATTATGATGATTGCAGTACGTTGCGCGGCAATCTGCATCAGCAACGATGTGCTAGGATCGGCACGACTAGGACCCGGCTATCGCTTCACTCATCCAGGCTACGCTTGCTAAAAAATGGACGTCACGTAGTTCTCGCCAACAATTCCTTGGCTGCCTTCGTCACAAAGCCTGCTGTTAATCTACCCGCGTGATATGCGTCAGCAAGCCCCTCGGCTGTCCCGAGTTGCCTGAGACCGCCCGCGATTTCATCGACCAGCACCGTGAGAATTTTGTGATATGCGCTCAGCTGTCCCTTAGCGGCCAGATCGCCTGCCTCAAGAATAAATTCCCGATACTGCGGAAATAGCCTTTCAAGCCTGAAGTACAAATGTGACTGCTCTATCAGATCGGGTTCATCTCGACCTAATTGCTTCAGCCAGAAGCCCACGTTGACGAACCATTGTTCGCCAAATCCCTTCTGGACTCCGATGAGGGTTAGAACCGCATCTCCCGGAAGCCGCATCAGACTTCCACGCCGGGTGAAACCATGCTGCTGTAAAGCCGCGAACAGGCCCGTTCTGAACTCTTGACCTGTCATCATTGCCAACTCGATAGAGTGATCGCAGGAAAAGGCGACGGGCGTTGTCGCTTTACATGACACCGACGCGGTTGTTCACCGCGGTCCATAGCGTTTCATGTAGCGTGGGATCGGGAATCGAACCACCGGCACTTGGTGGGTAGAAGCATGGTGCCCAGGGGCGGGATCGAACCACCGACACTGCGATTTTCAGTCGCATGCTCTACCAACTGAGCTACCTGGGCATACCCGGACGGCCCAAAGGCGGTGCGAGCGGGCGGTTTATAGAGAGGTCGGGAGCGCATGTCCACCCGGCTTCGCCTTCGGCTACGCCGGGCGCGGCCCGCCTGGCACCTCATCCCCAAATTATTGGCGAATCACGCCTATTCGGCGTCTTCGGGGTCGGTGTCGCGGCCTGGGATGACGTAGCGGCCGGAGAGCCAGCGGTTCAGGTCGACGTCGCGGCAGCGGGGGGAGCAGAACGGGAGCGTGGCCGCCTTGGCGGGCTTGCCGCATTCCGGGCAGGGTTTGGCCGGCGGGCTGGCGCCGCCGCCGGGCGCCGCGTCGGGCGGCTCAGCTGGCATTGAGCCAGCCGAAGCGGATCGGGAAACCCTCGCCGCCCATCAGGGTCACCGTCTCGTAGAGCGGCAGGCCGACGACGTTGGTATAGGAGCCGACCATCTTGACCACGAACGAGCCGGCGATGCCCTGCACGGCGTAGCCGCCGGCTTTGCCGCGCCATTCGCCGGAGCCGATATAGGCCTGGATGTCGTCCTCGCTGAGCCGCTTGAAGCGGACGCGGGTTTCGATCAGGCGCTGGCGGAACGCCTCCTTCGGCGTCACCAGGCAGATCGCGGTGTAGACGCGGTGGTTGCGGCCCGACAGCAGCCGCAGGCATTGGGCGGCCTCGTCCACCAGATTGGCCTTGGGCAGGATGCGGCGGCCGACCGCGACCACGGTGTCGGCGGCGAGGATGAAGGAGCCGCGCAGTTCGTCGTCGAGCTGGATCGATTTCAGCGCGGCGTCGGCCTTGGCGCGGGCCAGGCGGTTGGCGCAGGCGCGCGGCAGCTCGCCCCGCTTCGGGGTCTCGTCGACATCGGCCGGGCGCAGCGCGTCGGGCTCGATGCCGGCCTGGTTGAGCAGGCTGAGCCGTCGCGGCGAACCGGAGGCGAGAACGATTTTGGGGCGGCCAAGCATGCGGGGATGTGTCGCGGAAAGGATTCGGGGGATGCGCGCGCGGAACCTATCGGAAGGGGCTTCATTCCACAACCGGGGAACAAGTGGTTGTTGTTGTTGCGAATCAGCGGCGGTTGCGGACTGGGGGGATGGAAAGCACGGGCGGTTGTCGTGGGGATGACAAGGGCGATTGGCGGTGCGGTTTTCTACACCCGCCCCTTGAGGGGGCGGGTCGGCTCGCGTTCGCGAAGCGAATGCGAGACGGGGCGGGGTGATCTCTCCGCGGGCACCGCCCGAGCGGATCGGCTGTCACCCCACCTCGGTTCGCATTGTATGCGAACCGATCCTCCCCCTCCAGGGGAGGATGAAGGAACCTACCCGCTCGCCGCGCCCGCTTTCGAAAACCGGCGTCGGATGCGCATCATCAGGCCGTCGCAGACTTCGCGGTAGGCGGCGAGTTTCTGCTCCCGCGTCCCTTCGGTGTCGGTCGGGTCGGGCGTCGGCCAGTATTCGACGTCGGCGGCCAGCGTGTGCGTCAGCGCCAGCGCCTTGTGATGGGCCTCGGGCGACAGCGTGATGATGAGGTCGAAATTGAGCCCCTCCCAATCCTCGAGTTCCTCGAACGTCATCGGCTTGTGCTCGGAAATGTCCTGGCCGAGTTCGGCCATCACGGCGACCGCGAACGGATCGAGCTCGCCCTTTCTCACGCCGGCGGATTTCACATAGAGCGACCGCGGAAACATCTGCCGCAGCAGGCTTTCCGCCATCGGCGAACGCACGCTGTTCAGCCCGCACGCGAACAGCACGGCCTGCGGGTTGCGCGCGCGCGGCGGCGCTTCCATGCGTTACGAGATCCTTGCGGGGCGCTTCGCACTTTTCGGCGTCATGCCTTCCTGCTTACGCATGACGTGATCCGAAAACCGCTTCGCACTTTTCGGCGTCATGCGTCTTGCCCCTTCCAGTGCAAGACGCAGATCAGCGTGAACAGGCGGCGCGAGGTTTCGAAATCGATTCTGACCTTGCCCTTCAGCCGCTCCTGCAGCGTGCGCGAGCCTTCGTCATGGATGCCGCGGCGGCCCATGTCGATCGCCTCGATCTTGTCGGTGGTGGCGGTGCGGATCGCCTGGTAGTAGCTGTCGCAGATCATGAAATAGTCCTTCACGATCCGCCGGAACGGCGTCAGCGACAGCAGATGCGCGACCACGGGCGTGCCGTCCTCGCGGCGGATGTCGAACACCAGCCGGTTGCCGGTAATGGCCAGATGCAGCGTGTAGGGGCCCTCGCCGGCGCCTTCCGGCGCGAACAGGTTCTGCTCGATCAAATCGTAGATCGCGATCGCGCGCTCATGCTCGATGTCGGGCCCGGAACGCCCGATCGATTCCTCGTCGAGCGTCACCGCGACGATGCGGTTGTGCTGGTCATCGTCTGGTGGCGGCTGGTTCATGGCAGGTTGAGGCGCAGTCCGACCGAGCGCGAATGGGCGTCCAGACCCTCGGCTTTTCCAAGAGTCATCGCGGCAGGCCCCAGCGCGCGCAACTGGTCCGGCCCGCATTTGAGAATAGAGGTGCGCTTCATGAAGTCCAGCACGCCGAGCCCCGACGAAAACCGGGCCGAGCGCGCCGTCGGCAGCACATGGTTGGAGCCGCCGACATAATCGCCGATCGCCTCCGGCGTATGCGGACCGAGGAAGATCGCGCCGGCGTTGCGGACCTTGGCTGACAGGCCTTCCGCGTCCGCGGTCATGATTTCCAGGTGTTCGGCGGCGATGGCGTTCGCCAGCTCCACCGCCTCGTCGAGTTTCTTGACCATGATGATGGCGCCAAACTCGTTCCACGAGGCGCGGGCGATGTCGGCCCGGGGCAGCGTCGCCAATTGCGACTCGACCGCCCGCGCGACGTCGTCGGCCAGTGCCGCGCTGTCCGTGATCAGGATCGACTGCGCGCTGGCATCGTGCTCGGCCTGCGCCAGCAGGTCTGCGGCGATCCAGCCGGCATTGCCGGTGTCGTCGGCGATCACGAGCACTTCGGAGGGGCCGGCGATCATGTCGATGCCGACCTTGCCGAACACCTGCCGCTTGGCGGCGGCGACATAGGCGTTGCCAGGTCCGACGATCTTGGCCACCGGCGCAATGGTCGCCGTGCCGTAGGCCAGCGCCGCCACCGCCTGCGCGCCGCCGACGCGGTAGATTTCGGAGACGCCGCCGAGCTGCGCGGCGGCCAGCACCAGCGGATTGAGCTTGCCGTCCGGGGACGGCACCACCATCACGACCCGCGGCACGCCGGCCACGTTCGCCGGCACCGCGTTCATCAGCACCGAGGACGGATACGCCGCGGTGCCGCCGGGGACGTAGAGCCCGACCGCCTCGACCGCGCTCCAGCGCCAGCCGAGTTCGACGCCCAGCGCATCGGTGAAGCGCTCGTCCTTCGGCAATTGCTTCTTGTGAAACAGCTCGATCCGGTCGCGGGCGAATTTCAGGGCGTCCAGCGTGGCGGCGTCGCAGGCCTTGACGGCAGCCTCGACCTCGGCGGCGGTGACGCGCAGGCCGGCGGCCGTGACCTCCAGCCGGTCGAATTTCCGGGTCGCCTCGATCAGGGCGGCGTCGCCGCGCGCGGCCACGTCGTCGACGATGGCGCGGGTGGCGCGCTCGACATCGGCCGACACCTCGCGCTTGGCGGCGAGGAACTGCTTGAATTGCGGGCCGAAATCGGCGCGGCTGGTATCCAGGCGGACGGGCATGGCGGCTTTCTCGGGAGACGTCGAAGCCCCTGCTCAATGGCGCGGCGGCCAAGGGCCGTCAACCCTTGCGGCCGCGGAAACAGCGGCGGCAGGGTGGGCAAAGGCGCGTTTGCGCCGTGCCCACCATCCTCAGCCGCCCGGGCCAGTGGTGGGCTCGCTTCGCTTAGCCCGCCCTACGGCGCCGGAATCACCCCTCCGGGGCGATGGCCAGGTCGCTGGCGCCGAGGTCGTCGGTGCCGAGGTCGGTCAGCTCGCATTCCAGGCATTCGACGTCCAGCCGCAGCGCCTTGTCGTGGGTGAACAGCAAGAGCGCGCTGCCGCCGGGGGCTTCGCCCGGATGGAATTCGATCCCGATCAGTTCCAGCACCGCCTCGGGCTGGTCCAGATCGATGTTGCGCGACTTGCAGGCCAGCACGCGGTCGAACCGGAGCGCGGCAATCGAGCGGCGCGGCTCGGTTCCGCCGGACAGCGTCTGCTCCCAGTCCAGCCGGTCGATGCCGACCACCAGCCGCTTTTCGTCCTGCCGCCAGACGATGTCGGAGGCCTGGACGCGGGCATCCTGCACATGGGCCGAAATGACGGCGAGATCGTCGGCATCGAGCGCAATGAGTTTGAGCGGGTCCTCCGACATCCTCGATCGTCCTGAAATGATTCCTAATCACTGATGCGCTGGATCGACGCGCCGACGCCGGAGAGCTTGTCCTCGAGCCGTTCGAAGCCGCGGTCCAGATGATAGATACGGTTGACCATGGTTTCGCCCTCGGCGGCAAGCCCCGCAATCACAAGCGACACCGAGGCCCGCAGGTCCGTCGCCATGACAGGCGCGCCGCGCAATCGTGCGGTGCCGTCGATGGTCGCGGTCTCGCCGTCCAGCGATATCCGCGCGCCGAACCGCGCCAGTTCCTGCACATGCATGAAGCGGTTCTCGAAAATCGTCTCGGTGATCTGCGAGGAACCGCCGGCGCAGGCCATCAGGGCCATCAGTTGCGCCTGCAGGTCGGTCGGAAAGCCCGGGTAGGGCGCGGTCGATACCGTCACCGGCCGGATCCCGGCGCCGTTCCGGGCCACCCTTATACCGTCACGGTTGACGGTGATGACGGCGCCGGCCTCGCTCAGCACGTCGAGCGCCGACTGCAGCAATTCAGGGCGCGCGCCGGACAACAGGACGTCGCCGCCGGTCATCGCGACCGCCATCGCATAGGTGCCGGTCTCGATTCGATCCGGCAGCACGGTATGCTGCGCGCCGTGCAGTTTTTCGACGCCCTCGACCACGATGCGCGGCGTGCCGGCGCCGGCGATGCGCGCGCCCATCTTTTTCAGGCAATGGGCGACGTCGTAAATCTCGGGCTCGCAGGCGGCGTTGGTGATGATTGTCGTGCCCTTCGCCAGCGTTGCCGCCATCAGTGCGACGTGGGTGCCGCTCACCGTTACCTTCGGAAAATCGATCTGAGCGCCACGCAGGCCGCCGGGCGCCTTCGCCACCACATAGCCGCCGTCGATGGTGAGTTCAGCGCCGAGCTTTTCCAGCGCCATGATCAAGAGATCGACCGGCCGCGTGCCGATGGCGCAGCCGCCCGGCAGCGAGACTTTGGCTTGATGCATCCGCGCCAGCAGCGGCGCGATCACCCAGAACGAGGCGCGCATCCGCGAGACCAGTTCGTAGGGCGCCGTGGTGTCGATGATGTCGGCCGCCGAGATGTGCAGGGTCTGGCCCTGATAGGCACGGTCGCCGGAGCGCTTGCCCATCGCGGCGATGTCGACGCCGTGGTTGCCGAGGATGCGCTGCAGTTGCGCGACGTCGGCAAGCCGCGGCACGTTGTCGAGGATCAGCGTTTCCTCGGTCAGCAGGGCCGCGATCATCAGCGGCAGGGCGGCGTTCTTCGCGCCCGAGATGGCAATGGTGCCGTTGAGCGGACGGCCGCCGACGATACGAATGCGGTCCATGCCATCCCTCTGTGATGCACAAATTGGCGCACAGCAGAAGCGGCGACATTTGCGGCGATTTGATGGGATGGGCGCCAAACCCACAGTCGTCATTCCGGGGCGCGCGAAGCGCGAACCCGGAATCCAACGCGCCACCTACTCGGCCGTGAGTTGGATTCCGGGTTCAGCCCTACGGGCTGCCCCGGAATGACGGCCGAGAGTGTGGTGACGACGGGTTAGACGCGATTGATATCTTCGCTCTCGAGTGTCGGCTTCGGATACCCCTCGCGCGCCACCTTGATCATGGCGCGGCCGAGTTGCTCGCTGGTCGTCATCTGGCTCGGCACGGCGCGCACCATCCAGGACAGCAGCGGCGCGGTCAGCGCGTAGACCGCGTTGACCCAGCCGGTCTTCGACCGCACGCCGTGCAGCGGCTGGATGCCGGAGGGCCGGAACATGTAGGCCGCCTTGAACGGCAGTTTGAGCAGGTCGGCCTCGGTCTTGCCCTTGACCCGCGCCCATCCGAGCGGGCTCTTTTCGGTTTGATCGGTGCCCTTGCCGGTGACATAGGTGAACACCATGCCGGGGTTGAGCCGCACCAGCGTGTTCGCCGCCGCCATGGTGACATCGTAGGTCAGGTGCCGGTAGCGCTCCGGGTCCATGCCGATCGAAGAGACACCGAGACAGAAGAAGCAGGCGTCATATCCCGCCAGCTGCGATTCGATCTTCGAGAAATCCGTAAAATCGTCGTGCAGCACTTCCTTGAGCTTGGCGTGCTGCACCCCGCTCGGGCTGCGCCCGACCGACAAGACTTCGGCGACACCGGGATCGAGCAGGCATTCGCGCAGAACGCCCTGCCCGACCATGCCGGTGGCGCCGAACAGGATGGCCTTCATGCCAAAGCCCCGATCATCCCTTGATGAACGCCAGCAGGTCGGCGTTGATGGTCTCGGCATGCGTGGTCGGCATGCCATGCGGAAAGCCCGGGTAGGTCTTCAGCGTGCCGTTCTTCAGCAGTTTTGCCGACAGCGGCGCGGAGTCGGCATAGGGCACGATCTGGTCGTCGTCGCCATGCATGACGAGAACCGGCACGGTGATCTTCTTGAGGTCCTCGGTGAAGTCGGTCTGCGAGAACGCGACGATGCCGTCGTAATGCGCTTTGGCGCCGCCCATCATGCCCTGGCGCCACCAGTTCTCGATCACCGCTTCCGACGGTTTGGCGCCCGGCCGGTTGTAGCCATAGAACGGCCCGGCCGCGAGGTCGCGATAGAATTGCGTGCGACTGGCCGCTACCTGCGCCTGCAGCCCATCGAAGACCTCCTTGGGCAGGCCGCCGGGATTGGCATCCGTCTTCACCATCAGCGGCGGCACGGCGCTGAGGATCGCGGCCTTCGCCACCCGGCTTTCGCCGTGGCGCGCGATGTAGTGCACCACCTCGCCGCCGCCGGTGGAGTGGCCGACGTGAACGGCATTCTTCAGGTCGAGATGCGCGGTCAGCGCCGCGAGATCATCGGCGTAGTGATCCATGTCGTGGCCGTCGGCGACCTGGCTGGAGCGACCGTGGCCGCGGCGGTCATGGGCGATGACGCGAAAGCCGTTGTTGACGAAAAACAGCATCTGCGTGTCCCAGTCGTCGGCCGACAGCGGCCAGCCATGGCTGAACACGATCGGCTGGCCCTTGCCCCAATCCTTGTAGAAAATCTCGACGCCGTCTTTGGTAGTGATAGTGGGCATGGGAATGCTCCTTCTGTTACGCGGTTACGCCTTGAGCCATCTCTAGACCGGGCGGAAGCGCCGCAAGGCGCCGATGATCATGACGACGAAAAACACCAGCACGATGCCCTGCACCACCGCGAACACCGGCCCTGAGGGCGGGGCGCCAGGCGCCAGCGCCGACAATGCCGGAATCTTGAGGAAGCTCTGGATGACCAGCACGAACGTGTTGAGGTACAGCGAGATCAGCGCGGTCAGCACATAAATCCAGCGCCACGGTCCGGCGAGTTTCATGCCGTAGAGCGCGAGACAGGCGATCGCCAGCAGCACCAGCGACAGAATGCCGATGATGTGCGACGGCAGCAGCTTTTCGGTCAGAAGCGGCGGAATCGGAAAGCCGGTGGCGCTGGTCAGGATGGTGAACAGCAGGAAGATCGCGGTGAGCCCGGGCTGCGATTTCGAACTGAGCATTCCGAACATCACGATCAGGCCCGCGACAATGGCAATCAAACTGATGACGACGTGCACCTGAACAAACGTCGCCATACTCATACCCAAGATCATCGGAGCGCCCCCTCGCTGGAATTGTTCCGAAGGTTACGACGCAGCGCGGAGAATTTCCACACGCATCCCGCACAGGTCAGGCAATGCAGGCATGTGCGCGAAAGAATGACGCATCAACGAAAGTCGTATGATGCACGAAATATTTGCACGGCTGTCACAAACATCGGCACGAGAACCGATTGGATTGAAGGCACCGGCCAGCAAAGCGTTTGTCGCGTTAGCGATCGAGAAATTCGACCAGCTTCGGGATCACCTGATCGGGCGCCTCTTCCATCAGCCAGTGTCCGCGGCCTGGAACCAGCACGCCCTCGACATTGGTTGCGACCATCTTGCCTTGCTCGATCAGGAACGTACCGCCGGCCTTCTCGCCGGACAACACCAGCATCGGCATCGGCAATTTGGTCTTCGCAAGTTCGGCAAACTCGCTGGCGTCCTGCGGGAAGGCGCGGAAGACTTCCATGCCCGCCTTCATGTGGCCCGGCCGCGCATACTCCTTGGCGTAGAATTTTCGGTCAGCCTCGGGCACAGATTTTTGGGCGTCGGCGGCGAAATCGTTCCAGAAATGTTCGAGATAGGTGCGCTCGCGGCCGGTGACCAGCGCCAGCGGCGTCTTGCCGAAGAAGTGGAAGTGCCAGAGATCGCGCAGCAGGAAGACGTTATTCCATTCGCCGACGCCGGGCAAAAACGCCTCCATCAGCACGATGCGGTCGACTTCATCAGGATATTGTGCCGCATAGGCGTAGGCGACCATCAGTCCGATGTCGTGGCCGACCAGCCGGATGCGGTCGTATTTCAGGCTTTTCACCAAAGCGTGGATGTCCTGCGCCATCGCTTTCTTGGTGTAGCCGCCGTCGGGCGTGGACGATTGGCCGAAGCCGCGCAGATCGGGGGCGATCACGGTGTGTTTGGCGGAAAGCTTTGCGATCAGCGGCCGCCACATGTGGCTGGTCTGGGCAAAGCCGTGCAGCAGCACGACGGGATCGCCTTTACCCGCCACGAGATAATGCAGCTTGACGCCGTTGACTTCGGCGAATTTGCTTTGCGGCGCCTGCGCGAAAGAAGCGCTTGAGGAGATCAACGAGATCGACAATGCCATCCAGGTGACACAAGCAATGGCCCGTAGCGTCTTCGGTATGGATGGCATGTGAGATTTCCTCATTCTTGGTTGGAGCACGGGTTCGGAATTGTAGCCCGCATGAGCGTTTGCGACATGCGGGATGCCGCGCACGCCGGTCCCGCATATCGCAAGTGCTCATGCGGGCTACAAAGGCGACGGACCGTAAGGGTGACGGGGATAGATCGCCTCAGCTGCATCATTGAACTACAGCGCCGGCTTCATGGAATCGGCCAGATAGCCGTGCAACGCCGCCACCACCTGCGCGCCCTCGCCAATCGCGCCGCCGACGCGCTTGACCGAGCCGGAACGCACGTCGCCGACCGCGAACACGCCGGGCACCGAGGTTTCCAGCGGCGATGCCAACTGTCCGTCCTTCGGCTTGCATTGCGCGCCGGTGACGACAAAGCCGCCGCGATCGACCATGACGCCGCAGCCGTCGAGCCAGTCGGTGGCGGGATCGGCGCCGACGAACAGGAACAGGTTGCTGATATCCAGCGTCTGCACATCGTCAGGCGCGAGGCGGCTACGCCAGCGGATGCGCGACAATGCACCGGAATCGTCGCTTTCGAGGCCGACCACTTCGGCGTTGAAGATCAATTCGATATTGTCGGCCGCCTCGATGCGGTCGATCAGATAGCGCGACATGCTGGCCCCGAGCCCGCCGCCGCGAATGATCATGTAGACCTTGCGGGCATGCGCGGAGAGAAACACCGCGGCCTGCCCCGCCGAATTGCCGGCGCCGACCAGCACGACATCCTGCCCGCTGCACAGTTTGGCCTCGATCGGCGAAGCCCAGTACCAGACGCCGCGGCCTTCGAAGGTCGCGAGGTTTTCGATCTCAGGCCGGCGGTAGCGCGCGCCGCTCGCGACCACGACGGATTTGGCCCGCATGTTCTTGCCGCAGTCGGTCGCGAGATAAAAGGCGCCGTCGGCGCGGCTGCAATCGAGCGACTGGATCGAGACCGGGATCAGCATGTTGGCGCCGAACTTTTGCGCCTGGTTGAACGCGCGGGCGGTGAGCGCCTGGCCGGAAATGCCGGTCGGGAAACCGAGATAGTTTTCGATCCGCGCGCTGGCGCCGGCCTGGCCGCCGAACGCGCGCGAATCGAACACGGCGACCGACAGTCCTTCGGAAGCCGCATAGACGGCGGTGGCGAGTCCGGCCGGCCCGCTGCCGACCACCGCGACGTCATAGAGTTTCTCATGGTCGTGGTCGCCGATCATGCCGATCGCGTAGGCGATCGCCGCCTCCGTCGGGTTGCGCAGCACCTGGCCGTCGGGACAGACCACCAGTGGCAGGTCGGCGCGGGTGGTGACGTAGCGCGCGACGAGATCGGCGGCGTCCTTGTCGGTGGCGGGATCGAGCGTATGGTGCGGATGACCGTTGCGGGCCAGAAAATTCTGCAGCCGCGCCATGTCGCCCAGCGACGTCGGGCCGATCAGCACCACACCGCCGGTGCCGCCCTGGATCAGATTGACCCGGCGCAGGATCAGCGCGCGCATGATGCGCTCGCCGAGTTCGGCTTCCGCGACCAGCAGCGCGCGCAATTGCTCCGGCGGGATCAGCAGCGTTTCGACGTCGCCCTCCGCATGGCCATCGACCAGCGCCACCCGGCCGGAAAGCTGGCCGATCTCGGCGAGGAACTGCCCGGCCCCCTGGTCGATAACCGGCGTGACATGGCCGAGGCCGTCGCGCTGGGTGATCGAGACGGTGCCCGACAGCACCACGAACATGCCGGGACCGATCTTGCCGGTCTCGAACAGCGCTTCGCCGTGCCGGTAGCTGCGAAGTTCCCCGAACCGGCGCATCCGCTCGATTTCGGAATCCGTGAGCGACGGAAAGGTCTGCTCATGGCGGGGAAATACGACGGAAGCCGCGCCGATCGCCGGATCGGCCGTGATGTCTGAACTCATTGTCGTCGCCCACAAAAGAACCAGAACTATGCGAAAAACGGGCCAAGCCGCCCGGCGAGCGAAGCACGGGTTCCCGCTGTGATGGAGGCTACGATTTTCCGCCGCCGGTATCTAGGGAAGTATCGCCGGTTTCGGAAGATGCGACATCGCCGCGCCCGCGCGCCTGCGACTTCCGCCGCTTGAGATTTTCGCGCAAGGCGAGCTTCAGCCGATCGCGTCGTGAATCCTTCACACCCGCGCCGGTCTTTTCGGAGCTGCCGTCCTGATGGTCCCTGGTCGTCATTCCGTCGAACACGTCTCGATGTTGAATCCGGCACCGCACCGTCCGCGACGCCGTGACCCGAGCATAGCGGATTTCGTCGCCGCCCGCCGCAATGACCATCTCGCCGGAAACCGGCGCGAAAGCCACGGTTCGGGCGCATCGAATGTCCGCCGCGGAGGGTCGGGATCCGTGCTGGCGTCGGGAGCCTCCCCGGTAGATTTTTCTGGATTTTTGACGGCGTTGCAGCGGTCGGTCGGCAATAAGCCCCGCTTTCTGACGATTTTTGTCCCTTCCCGGCCCGCCCGCGTGCTTGCGCCAGCGGGGCCCATGTGGCAAGAACCGGCCGCCTAGTAAGGGGCCTTTAAGGCCGATTCCTTCATATACCGGGCACGCTGCCGTAGCTCAGTGGTAGAGCACTCCATTGGTAATGGAGAGGTCGACAGTTCAATCCTGTCTGGCAGCACCACCCATTGCATTGGGAACATTGATTTTATTGGAAATTCGGTCCTGAGTGCCACACAAGAGTGCCACACAGACCAATGGTTTCCGTAAAACGTCGTATGGATAAGCGAGCCCGATCCTCCGTCCCCCAATTCCGATGCCGCGTCCCATCTAAGTTGGTTGCGCAATTGCGCGGCAAGCAAGTCTTGCTGCACCTCTCGCGCAATACTGATTCCGCATGCATCAAGGTCGTGACCATCGGTAACGATGTCGCCTTCAGTCTAGAGACTACCGACGAAGCGATTGCTGCCGCTCGCCACGCAAACGCGCTTGAACACCTGCAGCGCCTTTTCGATCTGACTGCAGGTCCACCAATTACTCTGTCCCATCGCGACATGGTCGCCTTGGCAGGCGAGGTGTATCACGCCTATGTCTATGTCCACGAAGATAATCCCGGCGAGCCGGGAAGATGGGCGTGGCACAAGGGGCTTACACGGGCCGTTCTCGAAGGACGGATCAAAGACGCTCCACCAGCCACGTTCAAGGTTGATGATTACGACGCGGCCTCTGGTCTGTTCGAGACGGGCAATTTAACCCAGTCGATCGACGCATTGCCGGCCGGTCAGCACGATGGGCTAGAGGCACGGTTCGGGCTGTTGGCGGATTGGGTACTCATCCGACACATCATCCACCTAGCGCCTGACGATCGGAAACGTTTCCTCAGATTAGTGGGGGTGGCCTCACTGGATGCGTCGTGGCAACTTCGCCGGAACGCTGAAGGCGATTACAGCCCCGATCCTAAGGCGCAACGTTTCCCGCCAATCGACTCAGTCACCTCCGTCAAACCAAAGCTGACCATCACTGGTCTACTTGATCACTGGTGGCAGGAAGCCAGAGCCACCGGCCGCTCGCAGAAAACTTATGAAACCTACCGGGGCGCCGTAGACCGATTGGTCAAGCATTTAGGTCATGACGATGCTCGCCGCGTGACCGAATCGGACATGCTGGCGTTCAAGGACGCGCGGCTCAAGGTGGTCACTGCCAAGAGCTTGAAGGACGGTGATCTACCGGGAATACGATCAGTCTTCGGCTGGGCAGTTGATAATCGGAAGCTGACCAAAAATCCGGCCGATGCCGTCAAGGTAAAGTCAGAGAAGAAAAAGCGGACTCGTTCGAAAGGCTTTACCGATGACGAAGCCAAGGCGATATTCAAGGCCTGCCTTGGCTACGTGCGAAAGCCGAAAGAGGATTCCAAGACCGCCGCAGCCAAGCGATGGGCTCCGCTCATAGCCGCGTATACCGGATGCCGGATTGCCGAGGCGTTGCAGCTTCGAAAAGAAGATATCCGGAATGAGTCCGGACACTATATTTTTGATCTCAACCCACTGGCCGGCAGCATCAAATCGGGGTCATACCGGTTGGTACCAGTACATCAACACTTGATCGAGTTGGGCCTGTTGTCTTTCATTGACGGCTCCGACCATGGCCCCTTGTTTGCGAAGGGTAGCTACAAGCGCGTGACTGATCTTGTTCGAACCGTTGCCACTGACGAACGGATCCAACCCAATCACGCTTGGCGACACCGGCTGAAAACGATCAGCCGCAACTTGGGACTAGACCACAGGGTCGTCGACTGCATCCAAGGCCACGCGGCACGAACCTCCGGTGAAGACTACGGCGACGTCACCGTAACGGCGATGGCCCGAGTGATTTCCGCCATCCCCCGGATAATGGTCGATACCGGAAAAAGTCTCCAAGCAGCGCAACTCGAAACGGCCGGATAATGAAAGATGCCACACCGAGAGTAGTCCGTACGAAAGTGTAGATTGTCATCATCTCCGATCGCTTACCAGCTATCGATCTCGATCAACTTCATCTGGCCTCTTCTTCGTGATGTTCTTTCTCGCCTCGGCCAGATAGTCGGGATGATGGTGGCCGTAGACCCGCTCTAGCACCTCCACGGTCATGCCGAGGTACCCCGCCGCATCCCAAAGATTCGTACCCGCCTGCATAAGCCAAGTTGCCGCGGTGTGGCGAAGGGTATGGGGTGTAACGTTCTCGAGCGAGATGTCGATCTCCGAGAGCTTAACCACATTGGCAAAACCCGTTTTGACCGACTGGACGGATTGACCGTTGTATTCGACGAAATGATGCTTCGCGATATCTAGGCGGTCCCAGCGGCGCATGTGGGCCAGCAGCCGATTGGAGAGTGGTACAGGCGGCTGACGCTTCTTCGTCTCCTTCTTGCCGATGGGCTTACGAAAAAAGAGGCCACGTTCCAAGTCCACCCATGACTTCCCAAATTCTTGTCGCTTGGCCGCAGACGCGATCGCACTGGCCCGCGTACCGGTGTAACACCCGATCAAAATGAACCGAGCGATGTGTCGAAGAGGCCGGCGACCTGTAACAATCTTCTGACCTTTCATTGGACCGATATGAATCGTCTGAATTTCGCGATAGCGATAGGCGGCCCAAATCATCTTTGCCGCCTCAGTTCGAGTCAGCCACCGCTGACGAGAATTTCCCTTCGCGGGAAGCCAAACATTTACCTGGCCGTAGTGCAAATTCTCGCAGCCATGATGATTGATAGCCGCTTGCAAGATCTGCAAATCCCGCCGAGCGCCGCCCTCGCCTCCCCCGGCTGCGATGCGATGCCTTACGTATCCCTTACTCTCCCTGGTATTAATTTCAGACAGCCACTTGTCGCCCCAATATTCATTGAGGCGCCGGATAGTCCCTTCAAGATGAAGTTCCTTGGAGGTGTGCTCGTGCGGAGACTTCTCCGGGTCGATCTGATCGTCCAAATAGACGGACAATACGTCGGCTAACGCTATGTTTTCGAGCTGACGAAGCCTGCGGTCTGGCCGATGCTTCCTAATCAAGTATTCGGCTAGGGCTTCTTCTGCCTTGCTTGGCGGTTTAGATTCAGTCGGGCTTGCAGCAACTCCCGTGGAGATTTGCCGGTCACCGTCTCGGATGACCCAAACGGCATTCTTTCTGATAACGCCGTCCTTGTACTGTGCTGAGCGCTTGTAAAGGCGAGGTCCTTTGCTTTTACGCGACACCTTTCCCTCATCCGCTTGATGTCGGCCAATGTTGTAAATTGCTTGCCCGCAATCACTTCGTATTCCAGCCGGCCACGAGCGATCTCCCGGCGCAAGCCAGCGATTTTGATAGAGCCGTCCGGGAACGCCAGCCGCGCGGCGACTTCCAATCGCAGGGGCGTATCCGGTCCGACTTGTTCGACATCAAAACAAGCAAATTTGAATTTCTTCATAGTGGGTTGTCGTTTGGCAAACGCGTTGCGAACTCAGCCTGTGGTCCTTGTAGCACTGTCGAAGCACGATGCGAATTTGCATTAACGCGGTACGAATTTGCATTGATGCAAAAGCGGGAGCCGTGCTTCGCAGTGATTAGGTATATTCTGACGCCGTATCGTGGGTTCGCCAGTTCATCGACTCGTCAACGCGGCGCTGCACGAGCGTTGCCAGAGCTTCCGGATCGTGCGAAGAGCCATTGATGTGGATCTGAACGCCTGATCCACCACGCATCATTCCCGGTCCGGTGAAGCCGCGAGAGACAGCGTCGGCCGGCGGGACGTTCTGGACCAAACCGGAAGGTGGCACCGCGTTAGTGACGCCCTGCGAGACGTTGGTACCGACGTTACTGCGACGGACCATCAAGTCCGGATCGTCCGCACTGATCCATCGCGTTCGAACGGAGTCGCCATCGTTGCCGGCGATCATTTCGATTTCCATCTTGCCGTTCCGCATGCGGGTCTTTCCCGTAGCCATTCCGACGTGGCCGCCGGGCACGTTGTAGCCGCGACCATGGGTCTGCAACAGAACGTCGTTCCGCTTCACGTCAGCCGGTCGAACGGCAGTGCCGTAGCGCTGAAACGAGTTTGCTACAGCGCTGCCGGTGCCTTTGCCACCAGCTTCCGCCAGTGCTTTGTTGACGAACCGAGCGCACCAGGCGTTCGACTTGCCACGAACGTCACCACCAAGAACGGATGCCAAAATTTTGGTGTCGCTGTACTCATTCATGCCCTTGTACTTTTCGGCCCATCCAACCGCATCGCCAGTACCGGCTGACCCAGCGGATGATGACTTGCCAGCCGATGATCGGCCCGACGCTGCACCACCTCCCGGTGTTGCGCCGGTTATGACATTAGGAGCCACGATGCCGCCGGACCTTCCGCCAGATGCAGCACTGCCGCCTGATCCATCGAACGACGGAATACGGTCCCGTCGAATGATGCCGTTGCCGCCCAAGCGATTGAGACCCGGCAAAGCCGTACCCGGTGTGCTGGTGATGATGCCGGGGACTTCGCCGACGATGTTGCGACTACCACCGTTGCTGCTGATTCCTCTGCCTGATCCGCCACCGAGTGCGGCGTATCGAATGCCGCCACCGAGGCCACCTGACATGAACGCAGCGCGCTCGATCTTGCCGGCGAACTTGGTGAAGTTCTCGGAAAGGTCAGCATTGCGTCGCCGGCCGGAGAAGTCGGTAGCGCCGCTGTAGTTGGTAGGCTGTTTGAGGCGTTCGAGCGTAAAGTCGTCGATCCTCTTCTGGAAGTCCTGATTGCTTTCCCCCGGCATGCGACTAGGGCCGGAGCCTTCGATCCGGTTTAAGCCCATCCAGCCGCGGACCTTGTTGACCATCGATAGTGCGACGCCTTTGATCGCATCCACGATGGAGACAAACGCGGCGAACATTTTATCTGCAACCCAATCGAGTGCCTTTTTCAGCGCGATGACCGCAGCGATGAAGGCCGCGAAAGGGCTTGAGAGCAACGCCATCGTTCCGGCCAGCAGCAGCAGCAGCGGATTGACGACGATCAACGAGGTTGCGAGCACCGCGAGATTGGCGACCAGTTTGCCCGTGCTCTCTGCATCGTCACCGGTGCCGGTCAGGCGCTTGATGACGTTGAAGGCGGAAGCGAGGTTTTCGCCCCAGGACTTGAGGCCGGAAGCGAACCCGCGACCCCATGCTCTCCAGGTCGCGATCGTCCCGGCATCGAACTGAGCCACCAGCCGGACAATCGCCTGACCCCAATCCCGAAACCCAAATCCCGATCGCAATCCATCGACGAACGCAGTGACGTGGCTGGTCACGGAATCGAAGTTGAAGGTGTCGGCGTGCCGCAGGATGGCATCAGAGATTTGGGTGAATGCCCGGTCGAAACCGCCGCCAACTTTCTCTTGCGCCAGCTTCGCTGCGGCAATGACACTGGCATGTGCACCGGAGATGGACCGGATGGCCTTGAGCGCGGCCTTGTCGAGAAAGCCGGTGTCGGCCGCGATATCCTTCTGCATCGACTTCAATTTGTCTTTGGCCAAAACCATCTGCAGAATCTCATCAAACCACATCTCGCCGCCCAGGTCTTTGGCAACCCGGATTTTCATCTTCTCCGGCAACTTCGCGAGGCCGTCGAGAATCTTGTAAATCGTCTCCAGCGGATTATCCCGCATCGATTGCGCCATGTTCTGGCGACTGCCAAAACCGAGATGCTGAGCGGCCTCTTGCGCGTCCTTGGCCTTCTGACCCCGCTGTGTGTCCGATGATCCGACGGTGCCAACGAAATGCGAGATGAAATTGCCGCTCTTGCCGGGCTGAATGCCAACATCAATCGCAGTACCGACAAGGCCGGCGAGTTGTTCGGGAGAAAGCTTTCCGCCGGTAGTCGCTATTGCGGACAGGCCGCGCTTCATGCCCTCGATAATCTCGGTGCCACTCGCCTTCGAGCTTTTGTTGGCGACTGCGATGGCATTTGAGATCGAACCGTATCGCATCTTGTCGAACTGAATGAAGCTGGCGAGGCCGCCGAACAGTTTTGCGGTGTCTTCCGCACTGACATCCAGGGCCATCTTAGCCTTGAGTGCAAGTTCGGTGGCATCGCCGAGGACTTCTTTGCCTAGACCGGCCTTGCTAAGTTCGGTGGCAACGCCCAACGTTCCTTCCGCGCCGGTCCCGAACTTGATGCCGAGCCTGTCGAGGGAATCCTTCCGCAGCTTTTTTACTTCGCTGGCTGAAAGGTCGCCGAAAATCTCACTCTGAGTTTCGGCTCGGGAGATTTTCAGCCTCTCACGGAATGCCGACGCGATTCCCCGGCTGATGCTTCGCTCTGCAGCGACAACGGAGTGGCTGAGTTGGTGCGTTGCCGATGCCGCGCCGACGCCCAAGAACGTCCCGCCTGCAATCCTACGAACGCTGGTGCCGTTACCATGCGGGGATGATGGACCGGCTGAACGCTTGGCAACCAGCGCCTGATACTGCCGCTCCTCATTCATTAGCTTGCTGTACATAGAGCGTGCATCACTCATGCGACTGGCGTTGGCTTTGTTCCAGTCGTTGGCGTAGGACTTCGCCGCGCGCTCTGCGACATTGCTGAGGCCTCGCATCTGATCGGCGGCCGATTTGCTGGCGCGAGTCACGCCGTCCAGCGATTGGAAAGCCGCCTTGCCGACGTTGCTGAATGATGCGCCGAAAGTCTTGGCAACAACTTTCAGTTTTTCCAAGTCAGCGATCAGCTTTCGGATTGCCGGGCTTGCTTCATTGGTCGCGGTGAGTCTGGTGTGGATAGAGAGGTTGTCGGACACTGTAGTGTAGTTCCTCGTTATGATGGGAGCGCTGCTTAGGGTGGCGCGCGGTGTGATGCGGATGGCCAGGAATGGGCCGGTGTTAAATCGTCTTTTGGGTTGCGCGCCGATTCTCGGAATGAAACCGTGACGCCCGATTCCGAGGGCGGCAGGGTCTCATCTAGATCAGGTGCGGCGGCTTGCTTTTGCAGCGCTCGCATCGCGCGACACGCGAGTACTTGAAGCGCAACGGGATCAGCGCTTGCACGTGGCCACATTTGTGCTTGCACATCCACGGCACCGCGCGGCCCGGCACGGATGGAAACGGCGGCTCGCAGCGGAAGAGCGGCATCCAATCTCCGTACTGTTGGCCGGTATGGTTCTCAGGTTCTTTGCCGCGAGGCATCAGGGTGGTCTCCGTAAATCGATAAAAGGTCGTGATGAGTTGGGAAGTCCCGGGTTCGCGGCCCGACGCGGGCCATACCGAATAAAAAATCTGAGCCCCGCGCCCTCGATTGAGTGCTGGGAAACCTCTTCGCTTGCTGACCTCGCGTGACCACGAGAGAACGCAACGTGCTGCGTGATCGAAGATGGAAAACCCAACGGGGGGACGGTCGCGGAACGTTGGAAGCGAACCGGGAGACGGCAGGACTCACTCCTGGTCAGCGGGGCGCATGGCCAGCGGCGGATGACGGGATTGGTCGAAAGTCTAGCTAAGTTCTCGCTTGTATAAATTCTAAACGCTGGTATGTATCTTTTACAGACAGCCAGTAAGGATCGTTGCCATGCCGAAACTGCCCCTCGTTGGTTACCTCCGTGTCTCGACTGGACGGCAGGGCAAGTCGGGGCTCGGTCTCAAAGCGCAGCGCGAGAACATCGAACGCTTTGCAGCCAACGAGGGCTACGAGGTTGTCGAGTGGTACGAGGAAGTCGAGACGGGCAAGGGCGCCGATGCTTTGGACCGCCGGCCTAAGTTGACTGCAGCCCTCGCCGACGCACGCAAGCGCAAGGGCTCAGTAGTTGTCGCTAAGCTGGACCGGCTGAGCCGCGACGTCCATTTCATCAGCGGCCTGATGGCTCATAAGGTGCCATTCATCGTTACCGAGCTAGGTCCGGACGTTGATCCCTTTATGCTGCACATTTACGCCGCGCTCGGTGAGAAAGAGCGGGCGCTGATCGCTGGGCGCACCAAGGCGGCTTTGGCAGCCAAGAAAGCGCAAGGCGTGGTGTTGGGCGGCCCGAAACTCAAAGAGGCTCGCGAGGCCAGCAAGGTGGTTGTAACCGCCAGCGCGGACCGGCACGCGGCGAACATCGTTCCCATCATCAACGATGCCCGGAAAGCGGGTGCTACTACACTCCGTGAAATTGCCGACGCGCTCAATGCCCGTGGTGTCCGGACAGCACGCGGCGGTCGCTGGCACGCAATGACGGTCAAGAATGTATTGGACCGGTCCAGCGCAGCGTGAACACTACGCTTGTCCGCTACGGATTCTGTCTCGAAGCCGCCATTAAACCATGGTCTGTGGGGGAACCAAACTAGGGGTGCGCCAATGGCCCGCGAAAAACAAGAAATGGCAGATCACGTCGAAGCCACGCTTGCCATGGCTGACGAGATTATCAAATCGGTTGATGACGATGCCGACGCAGCCCTCTTGAAGGTCGTTGGCACCCTTGCTCACGTCTTGTTTCTGATCGAGTCCTCGGACCGCGAGGAGCTACTAGAAAGCTCTATGGAGAAGCTCCGGAACTATCTGCGGCTCCTCGATCAAATGGAAGCCGTCGGCGCGTCAGTGGAACGCCGCCGGCATTGACGCCTCTCGGTAGCCCCTCATCGAAAACTCTTGCAGTAATCGCCGCTCCGGAAGGTCCCGGACGGACAGGCTTCACCGGAGACCACCGGAAAGGCCCGTGGCGTGTCAGCGTGCAACGCCTCGCACTTATCACCTTTGCCGATATATCCAGTCGGACACGTTCCCGTGCGCTGAATGCGCTCCCGGCCGTCACGGGTCGGTTTTGCATATGGGCTGTCAGCAAGGGCCGGAGGAGCGGTGACGAGAGCCACCGATCCGAGCAGTACCGCGAGTCTCAACATCGTCTATTCGCTCCTCCGGGAAGAACGGCGGCCCCCGGGAGTGAAGCCGCTACCGCCGTTCATCTACCTGCTCTCAGCCGGCCATTAGGACGTTCTCGCCCTGCAGATCGGCCAGCTTACCATCGATTTCGGATTGCGCCGCAATCGCGTCCTCAAGTTCCTGCCTGAGCGAGAACAGATCGATCGATTCAAGCTTGGCCCGCGCTGCCTCAACTCGCTCGTCAGCGGCAACCTTGAGCCGCCCGAGATCGAACTGAGCCCGAGCGGCACTGCGAGCAGCTCTGACGTCTGGCGGCACTTCATACGCTTCGCGCCGGATTTGGGCTGCAAGAGCGCGGTTCTTTAGTCCGGGTCGTCTCATTGGTGTTTCCCTTGGTTTTCTTCGATAAACCGGCGTGTCATGCCAGTGAATTTCGATGCGTCTAGACGGGATTTGTTGCGGTTGGCGGCAATCTCATCTGTGTATTGCTTGGTAAGACCGGAGTGATGGCCGGTGGACTTGGCCGGCTTGTCGTCAGCGAGTGCCGCGAAGGCTTCCGGCATTCCGTTTCGCAGTGATCTGGCGAAGTCCGCCGGACTGATAACGCCAACATTGCAGAGGTGGATCAACCCCTCTGGTGTCTGTTTCGAACCGGCCAGGGCAATTGCCGCCTTTTGCATGGCGTTCTGATCGGGCTGGAAGCCCTGACGGCGACATTCCGCGACGAACCTATCTTCAAGATCGGTCATTTACGCGGCCTCGCGCTTGAGTTGGCCGATCAAGGCACGGCGCATCCAAGATGATCTGTTGGGCGCGGACGGGTCGTCGCGGACGGCGGCCTTGTCGATTTCGCTGAGAAGCGCCTCCGGCAATAGAACACTGATGTTCCGCATTGGTGATGCGACGAGCGCGGCGGCATCAAATTTGGGTGTCATTTTCGTTCTCCAAAAGAAAAGCCCGCCTGCTCTGGGTGAGAGCGAAGCGAGCTTGGGGTTCACATGCAGACATACCAAGGGCGACCGAGAGGGCAGCCTTGTGGTCATCTCATATCTTGTGTGATTGTGCCTGAATACATAGCACGATATCGGCCCAGCGTCAAACAACCATGGTTGTAAGCGAGTGACACAGCGTAATTCAAATTCCTTCTTTATGGGGGAGGCATCTGGCGAGCGGACAACACATCCGCACCGCTCGATTTCGATCGCTTTCCCCCTTACGTCGATTCCGCCGAAGCAGGAATTAGCACGCTATGATATTACGTGCTTTCGTATACGGGCACGCGCGTCATGCCGTAACGGCGATCATGCCCGTGTGATTAACAGGCAACGCGTCCCGAAGCCGCTACGTAGCCGCACGTAGGCTCTGCATGTCGGCGCGGTGAACCCGGCCTCTTATCTGAAACAACGCACAGGCGGCGCCCCTGGTCGCGGCCAGGGGCGGGCTGAGGCGACGCGACTGGTGATAGGGCAAGGGACCGGCTGCGCTGAAGGCAGCTGGTCAGGTTGCTACTGGTCTAGATCGCGAAGGATTGCACAGCGCGGTGCACCTGCTTCTGTGCCTTGGCATTGTCCCGCCACGGTTCATCGGCCAGCCACTTCACCGGGTCACGGCGGTAGCCAAAGCCTTCTGCCTTCGATCGTCGTCGCGCTGCTATCAGGATCGACTCGAACTTCACTCCGGTCTTAGCGATGGCAATCAGTGCCTTCTCCGTGGCGGCAACGTTCTTACGTTCCGGTGAAGCGTCCCAGAACCGGTTGCGCCAGTCCTCCGTCCAGTCGGCTGGCATGTCGTCCACTCCAGCCGGTCGCTCGCCGCAGGCGGGCTGGTGCTGTTCGTTTTGGTTGGTTCGTTTCTCTCTGTTCGTTTCTCTCTGTTCGTTTCGTTTGTTCTCTTCGTCGGGTTCTGAACCAGGGTTAGTCGGGTTCTGAGCCCGGGTTGCCTGGGTTGTGGACCCGGGTTGCCCGGGTTCTGAACCCGGGTTGTCTTGGTCCTGAAACTGGGTTTCTTCCTCCTCCGGGTCGTCTAACCCAGGTTGTGGACCCGGGTTATCGTCCCCGGTTCTGACGTCGGCAAAGTCATCATTGTCGTTCGCAATCTTGCCGGACTTCCGGATCAGATCATACTCAGCCTTGAACCATGACATGACAGGGCAGATGCGATGCGTGTTCTTTGCGCCACCTTTGGTTCTCTTGATCTTGAAGGCGCCAACTTTTTCGATCTCTTCGAGACCTGCATTGATCGTCTTGGTTGAAGTGGCTGAGTACCCGCTTTCAACGGCCACCGTTGGGACCGATGCCCATGAATAGCCTTCCTTGGAATTGTAGTGAGCCAGCGCGTTCATAGCGGCAAGCTTGGACGCGGGCTGTTTCAACTTGTCAGTCAGTGCGATTACGACGAAGGCGCGTTTCTCGTCGAGTAGATCGAGCTGGTACCTGGACTTGCTTTTCGAGGTCATCGTGTGGTATTGTTCACTTGCTGTTTTGAGGAAATTACTAGAGCCCCGGTGTTGATCGCGCCGGGGCTTTTGCTATGGGGATTAGGCGGCTGGCCCGGTATCGATATCTGCGAGGTACCGAGCAATCGCTGCGCGGATCACTTTCGACCGGCCGGTGACTCCGAGGCGGTTCTTTGCGGTGTCGAGGGCATCAATCGTTTTCTGAGGCAGTCGGATAGCGATGACCGGCGTGTAGGCGTGGCCTTGGTTCTTCATTTATGGATGGTTCTCCCATTGGCTGGATCTTATCGTTCATGCTTTGTATCGCGTCGCATACCAGTAGACAAACAACCATGGTTGTTGCAGCCGGCTGGAATCGCGCAGCAAGAGGGGGCGCATGAGTCAAATCGAGTCAGGCGAAGCGCCTAATGGGTAACGGGTCGCATGCGATGAAACGAAATAGTTAGTGAGGACTATTACTTCCCCTCGATCTCGGCTGTCATCGCTTCCATCGCCTGCATAATGGAGCAGCGTCGAAGCTCGGTCGATTACTGGAGCACCCCGTCTTTCCAGTAAGTTGAGTAAATCGAATAACCGCCCAGCCTTCCAAGCACGCGGCCTTCAATGACGCTTGCCCGCCCTACAAGATCGGCGGACCATGAGGTTGTCTCTGCAAACACTCACCCATTGACCATCTGCCGAGCCAGTCGACGATACGCTCTGACGAAGGACATTCATTAGCGCAACTTCGTCACACGAGCCCAGTTCTTAAATCGGCCCCCTACACAAGAATTAAGAATGCCCCCTTTGGCCTCATCAAGACGAGGCCCCCCCAAAGCGAGCAATGCTTACAAATTCCAACGCTAAGCGATACCTTGTTCGATCAGTTCGGAGGCGATTCATGTCGAACGAAACCATCCAGACCTTTGTTGCGGCCCAGAAAAGGACCTACGCGAAGTGCTTGTATGGCGACTTAACGTGCGAAGAAAAGCCTGTTGACGCCCATTCAATTCAGAATGCGAAGGTGATTGAGCTGATCCAGGATAATGGACATGTGCTCATGCCGGATTTCAGGCTGGTTAACGGCGAGCCGAAGCTTGCGTTCGTCAAAATCGGTCGAAACGATGCGTCGACCTTTACAGGCCTCTGCTCAAAGCATGACATTGAACTGTTCAAGACCATTGACACTGAGCCTCTCAACGTCCGCAGACGCGAGCACCTAGAGCAGCTCGCATATCGCTCAGTCATGCGGGATTTACACGTTCACCTGCTAAACTCGGAGAAGGCATGGGCGATACATGAGCAGCTTTGTAAAGCTGGCGGCAAGAACCCAGCCGAAGTGGCCACGGCGGCGTCCATAATTGCTTTGAACCACGATCGAAAGGGGCTGCAAGCGCTGAACTATCGCGAGAAGCATTTCGACACTCCGCTATCGAGGGGAAAGATACCCGACCTTCAGCACCTCCTCATAACCATGAATGGTCAAGAGCCGGTAGTGGCGGCGTCGGCACTGCTATCCTCAGATTTCGCAGAGGATGGCGAACTCATCGGCCCAACCTTTAATGTTGTCCCGATGGATAATGATAAGTCGTTTGCTGTACTTTCATATCCGTCCGGTCAGGAGCCCAAGATAAAGGCCGATCTACCCGAGATCTTTGATGGCGACGAGGACAGGTTGACGTATGAATTGGCAAAGCTAATTATTCAACGCATTGAGAACTTTGTACTAAGCCCATCGCACTACGACAAATGGTCTAGCGATAAGAAGGTTCGCGTGCTTCGCGAATTCGAAGCAAACATCCAAGGGCCAAAACCGGTTGAAGATCACGACGACCTGAACATCTTTCTTTAGCGCGAATCCATTCCCCCGCGGCCCCTAAACATAAGCAGATTCGGTTGCCCGGGTCTGGGGAGCGTCTGCAACGTCTAGCCTCACGCACAGCGTACGCTGGTACGACGTTCCCCTTCAATCAACCTGAATGCCAGCCAAGTCAGATGGCAGGGATTTTCCAACCGTCACCTTGATCGAAATTGTATGGCGCGGAAGTACAGTAATGGTCGAGGGAGCTACGTCCTCTTCGCCTGCTTTCGAGAGTTCTTCGATAAGCTCTCGAATCGCCACCATGTCACCCGCGACTATTCGCCTTACGCGCTCCTGGTCGTAGCTCTCGTCGTCACCATAAAGGTCATCGTAACCTGAGAACCGGTCAACAAGAAACCAAGTGAGCGGCCATGCCTGATTAAACGCGCCAACGTGCAGTTGCGGCAGCAGGGTCGGAGGACTTGCAAGCTGATGCATCCAAATGCCAGCGTCAATTCCACCATTGACAGCAACCGCATCCCTCAAAGCAAGTCCTGTGCTACCATCATAGAGTTTACGGCTGAGGTTACGAGTGTGCAAAGCACGCACTTGAGTTCGTGCAGTCTCGGACAAGGCCGAAGCCAAAGGACAATAGAATGCATAATATAGAGCATTCCGCCCCAGTATTTCGGCAAGTCGAGTGAGCCTGGCGCTTTGATCGCTGTTCAAGGCCTGAAATCGCGACTTGTGATCGTATTCGCCCGATTGCGGATTCCGAAACAGCCTCTTTGCCTGAACGAGATAGGCCTTCGACCAATTCTCCTGTGGCAGCACGCGATTGTCGTATTCAAGCACAAGACCAAAATCGGACTGCGATACATAGCGCTCCATGGCCATGTTGTGAGGATGAGTATCTAGCGTAATCTCAAAATCGAGGCCGTCACCGACCGCAGCGAGATCACGATTGAGCTGGTCTAAGCTATACTCCAGTGTGGGCTCGGCACGCTGCGTTTCAGCGTCGAGCAAAGCACAAAGCTCGTTCGTCAACGCGGGCTCATCCGGCGGATGTTTACGCGCCAACTTTTTGGCGAGAGCCTTATCTACTCCGTCGAAATAAGTGATCAAATACTTAAGATGTTGTGGTCCGAACATTCTCGCTCATCCTGCTACTTCTCGCCTATCGAGCACCTGTCATCGCCCGACGATCGCGGAAGTCGCCGCTCGACCTCGCCTGGAGAGACCAGCGTCCTTCGCGAAGTCCCTTCCGTTGATGCAAGATATGAAGCTCCACGGTCAAAACTGGACAAGCACGACCGCGATTTATAGGCTACTTCAATGCTCGCACAGGTGGCAAGGAGACTTTGTGCGTACACGAATTCCAGATGACGTTACGACTGAGGTGCTTTACCAGCACGACCGCATCTGTTGCGTTTGCAATGAGCCCGGCAAGGCCGTTCAGCTTCACCATATTGACGAAGATCCTTCAAACCACGATCCAGATAATCTAGCTGTTCTTTGTCTCCAGCATCATGAGGAAACCCAAATCAGCGGCGGCTTCGGTAGAAAGTTGCGCGCGGTAGACGTGAGCAGGTATCGCGAAGAGTGGACACGACGGATTCAGGAACGCCGCATCGAAGTCGACAGGATGGTCATCGCACGGCTTGCAGCCATCCCCGGAAAACTCGCTCCTGGGACATCGCGAGAAGTAGAGGACGCCTCGTTCAGGTATAGGCCTTCGGCAAAAGTCTTGAGGTTCTATCTCGAAACGTTACCCGACATCATCGGGGATGCCTACGCCAACGGTGCAACCATGTTGATTGCAGAAGGAGACAGCCGGGTCGCGGTGGCTGCGGGGCAACTAATCGTTGGAGTCTTGGAGCAGATATTGGTTCAGCTGTCGCAGTGGGTTGACCCCTACCATTTCGGCGGGAAGCCGATAAGAAACCATTACAGCGAGTTCGTTGCGCTTCGGAACTGGTGGAATCGCCTACTAATCGAATCAAAAGACTGTGGCAATCAAGCGCGAGCCGGCACCGTAGAAACTCTGGAAGGCACAATAGCCGACCTACGAGGAGCGATACTTAGTCTCGTCACGGCGCTAGGCACGACCTATCTAGACGACTTCAACGCGCAGAAATGGGCTGTACGATTGGCGCGGCCAACCTACTATTATACGAGAGATATATGAAACTCTGAAGGACTGCTTGCCCGAGTAGTCGCCCCATTCCCCATCGCCCTCGACGCACAGCCTCCTACAGACCGAGAACGATACTCGTGCCGCAGCGCCCTGTTCTTTATCTGCGGCCCGCTTAACACTGAAAACCGAACCACAGCTGGTCCACAGCAACCAATGAGTCATGCACCATACTGAAGCTTCGAGCAGGCACAGCGCCAAATATCCCGCTTCTCCCTCCCACTCTGAATATGAGTGCCGCAAGAATTGCACATAGTGGCTGAATAAAGCGCGGCAATGCCGTCAGCAAGCTCGCCAACTTCAGAAGGAGAGACTGGGCTCGCCGAGAAACTGTTGTCATGCGCCCCCAATTTGTTGCGTACCCAGACATTCTCATTGAGAGTCGCTATCAGCCCTGGATGGAGCGCAACAAAGACCTTGTGCTTTCCAAGCTTTGCCGCGAGGGCCGGCCACATCGAACCAATGTCATGCTCGTGAGTGAAGCGAGCTTGAATCGCAACCTGCAGCCGCTCTGTAAGTTGCTTCAAGAGCCATTCGAAGAAGCGACCTGCCGCGGCTGCGACTTCTTCATGCGATTTTCCCGCTCTTGTTGATGGATCAAGCACCCGGTCCAAATCGGTGGAAGGATCACTGAGCCTAGGGCCGCTATCGACATCCCAAGCGGAGATGGAGAGGTACTTGAAACCTCCGCCGAATGTTGCCCTAAGCCTATCATAGAAATTCTTGTCGTGGGTCACGAGAATGATTTGATGATCATTGAAGTGATCTCGGAGCAGATTGGCCAACCTAGTCCGGTGTTCTGCATCCACTGAGTGCAAGACATCGTCGATAAGAAGCAGTCGAAAATCCGGATAAGTTGCCAGCTCCAGCTTTCGAATAGCAAGGAAGAAGCAGAGCCCCAACGTGTCGAGATGACTTTCACTGTAATATTTGAGCGGCGGCGCTTCTTGCCCATGGAATGTGGAATTGAGAAGCACTGAGCTTGAGGTAGCCGATCGGACGGTCAATTTTGCCGTTGCAATCCCCTCGCCTGGATGCACTAGATCGTAAAACCTGTTCGCAAGCTCTGCGACATCATTGGCGATCTCCTGAACCGTTGTCTTGCGCGCCGCTTCGGCGTGAGCGTGGACCTTTTCCGCCAGGGTCTTTTGCTTCGTCAAAAGAATGACATCTGCCAGGGTCGCTTCGTACGCGGGCACATCTTGTTGCAGGCAGGAAATAAAACCAACTGCTTGGGTTAAGCTTGCAACTCGATCGCCGCCCCCAAGCGCGAGGATAGCTTCATCGACTAGGGCGATTTGAATTGATGGATCGCACTCGGCTTTTTCAAATGCACCGCTTAGCGTTGCCTTCTCGGTATCCAACGTACTGATGATCAATGCGGACAGCCTGCGGAGCAACGTTTCCGCCTCAGCGTAGCAATCTGGCAATGCCGCGAGTCCGAGCTGACCCCAAGCAGAGAAGAAAGTCTGGTAAAAATTGAGCGCTTGGGACGCCGCATCACTGAGGTCACGAAGACGCTGATCAAGCGTTCTGCGCGCAAGCCTTACCGACTCGCTTTTGGCTATGCGATCATCGAGTTGAGAAAGAATTGCTATGCGATCGATTGCCTGTTCGCAAACCGGACACCGATCCTCCTCGCTGGTTGCAATATGCTCTCGCGCCGCTGTTAGGAGGTCGATAGGCGTCTTTTGGATGGCCGACTCAAGTTCCTTGCTGAGAGTCTCCGCCGCACTGAGCACTTGATCGTACGAAGCACGAAGGACCGACACCGAACTTAACTGTTGGGCCAAATGCATTGCGGCACCAAGTTGAGCCGCTCTTTGACTAACGCTCCTTCCACCGAGTTCGGCAGCTAGTTCATCGGAAAGCTTTGCCAGATCAGTAGCAGCTGAGCCAGCAAGGGACTGTCCGGTGCCGACCAGCCTCTGTCTCAGATGCGCAAGAAGCGAATCTCGGTCGATCGCTCTGTCTCGTGCGAACCCAAAGATTTGGCGGATTGTCTGCGCGGTTCCTAGCGATTTGGCAGTGACGCCGGTCAGGCGTGTTTCAAAGTCTAGAACTGCGACCTTGAGCCCCCGCTCCAGGTTCGCAAAGTCATCCAGATTGAGAAACGGCTCAATTTGCTCGTAACGCTCCTTCGGTTCCGTATCGATGAACTGCAACAGCATATAGCGGCGAAGCACGAAGCTCGCTGCTCCCGCTGCTTTCATCCACGCAGCCAGCTCCACCGGAGGTGTTGAACCGAACGCTATCGCTTGGTCTTTCCCATCGTGAGAACCAAACACTGTACAAGATCTAGCCCCCCCTTTTACGTGGAGGGAAGCCGCTTCCCAATTTACGCCGGCGCGTGCGTTAGGGAATAGAGACGAAGTCCCTCTTATCGTCGCCTCTATCGAATCAATTATCGAGCTTTTGCCGACCCCATTCGGGCCATACACAATAAGACCACGCGGACCAACTTCGACGGCGGGCCAATCGCTTGGAATACCGCGCATCCTTCCGATTTGGATTTTTTCAAGCTTCACAAGCTCTTTCCGATCGCCTGTTTGATAGCAGTTAGCAATTCTGTCGCCGACTTACCCTTGCAATCCTCGACTATGCTGCGAAGCGAAATTGGCAGACTTTCATCTTCACGTACGAGTGCTAAAAACGACTCTATGCTTCGGTCAGATGCCGGCTTGTGCTCAGGAGCTTTGGGCATTATCGCACCGCGGGTGAACATCGAATCAGTATACTAATAGCTGCAAGCGAAGAACATTCATAGCGGCCCACCGCCTCGCTCAACATAACCGCTGATGCATTGCGTGGGCGAATCGGAGCATGAAGGATTCGCAGCGGCTGCAACAGAAGCTTCGAACGTCGATCGGGGGCCTCTAGCGCTTAAGCCTTCGGCGCAACAAAGATCGATCGCGAACACAATTCGACGCACGTTTCTAAGACGGTGAGGGGACGCTTGGACCCCAACGCCGCCAAGGCGAGAAGACTTGATGTGCCACTATAGAGCCCGCCCACCCTAGAGGCGGCGCTTTCCTTATTCGCGGAACGGGACCGAGCGACATCATGGCCCAACGCGGAATAGATACCTGAGCAAGTCGGAAGCCGGTAGATGGCTATGAATCGTTTACATTTGTTGTCAAAACTGCTCATGATTGAAGATCGAAGCAGACGGCGAACGGTGCTCCGCACCTGTTACCAACGGCTATCGAGACCGCGCGATCAGCCTCCCTTTCGCCTCCGGCAAGCCAACAAAGATCCCTCCTTTGAGGCTTCATTTTTTTGGACAAATTCTAACTCATGAGCCTAAGCGATTTACTAAAACGTCTGGCGAACCGCGAAGCGCCGCGCACGGAGGCGGAGGTACAGGCGGACGTCCGCGGGTTCTTGCTGGAGGCCCCATTTCAATTAGAAGAGGGGGACGTGCAAAACGTCCTGCTTGAATCGCAATTGGGTGATCGCCGTCGCATCGACGTCGAAGTCGGCTCAACGGTAATTGAGGTCAAGAGAGACCTTCGGCGAGGGCGCGTTCGAGATGAGGCCCTAGTTCAGCTTGCCGGCTACGTCGCTGCGAGAGCGAAGCAAACTGGTAGACGCTACGCGGGAGTGCTTACCGATGGCGCCGAATGGGACTGCTACAACCTAGTTGAGGGAACTCTTCAGAAGGTGTCATCGATTGCCGTGTCGGACGGCCGAGCTGACGTAGAACGATTGACAGTTTGGCTTGAGGGTGTCCTAGCGACGGCAAAGGGCGTCTCGCCAACGGCGTCGGAGATCCGAGCCCGGCTAGGTGCCGGCAGCAGCGCCCATCAGCTGGATCGAGCTACCTTGGCGATCCTATATGAGAAGAATCGACACACGCCGACCGTGAAGCTTAAGAAAGAACTTTGGTCTCGGCTCCTCACGTCCGCGCTGGGTACGCAATTCCGAGACGACGATGAGTTATTTATCGAGCACACTCTCTTGGTTAATTCTGCGGAGATTATTGCGCATGCTGTTTTGGGTTTCGTCGTAGAGGCCATCAATCCAAACTCATTACTGACTGGGACAAAGTTTGATGAAAGCGGCATTTATGGCGTCGTAGAATCTGACTTTTTCAGCTGGGTTCTTGAGGTCGATGACGGTCCAAGTTTTGTTAGAACCCTTTCTCGGCGCCTGGGAAGGTTCGACTGGAGTTCGGTCGACCAGGATGTCCTTAAGGTGCTTTACGAGTCTGTGATCGGGACCGAAACACGCAAGAAGCTTGGAGAGTATTACACACCGGATTGGCTCGCCGCTCGTATTGTAGACGAGGTTCTGACTTTGCCGCTGGATATGCGCGTCCTCGACCCTGCATGCGGATCAGGAACGTTCCTCTTTCACGCCGTCCGAAAGTACATCGCTCATTCAGAAGAAAACGGCGTCGATCTTGCCGAAACGCTTAACGGCGTTACAAAGAACGTGATCGGCATGGACCTTCACCCAGTTGCGGTAACTCTAGCTCGGGTTACCTATTTGCTTGCGATAGGAAAGGCCCGCCTGACCAATACACAACGCGGTACCATTCAAATACCGGTCTACCTTGGCGATTCCATACAATGGAGGCAGCAGGTTGACCTGTGGACTGCGGGAAATTTGGTCATCCGTACGGACGATAATCGTGAGCTGTTTTCGTCGGAGCTGCGCTTTCCGGACGCCCTGCTAGAGAATGCGGCGCTTTTCGATCAGCTCGTGAGTGACCTGTCGACTAAAGCCTCAAATAGAAAAAAGGGAACCAAAGCACCAGCGTTGTCACCCACGTTTCAACGTCTAGGTATCCCAACCGCTTACCACTCGACGGTGGAAGCCACTTTCGCCACGATGTGTCGATTGCACGACGAAGACCGCGATCACATCTGGGCTTATTATATCCGAAATCTAGCGCGCCCCATGTGGCTCGCACGCGAGCCCAATCGCGTAGACGCGCTCATCGGTAATCCGCCTTGGTTGGCTTACCGACACATGACTCCTGATATGCAGGACACGTTCCGCGAAATGAGTCAGGCGCGAGGTCTTTGGGAAGGGGCAGAAGTGGCTACTCAACAAGACTTATCGGCCCTGTTCGTGGCGAGGTCTATTCAGCTCTACCTGAAGGAGGAGGGCACGTTCGGCTTTGTCATGCCAAACGCGGTCGTCGACCGTGCACACTATTCTGGCTTCCGAACCGGCGACTACGATGAGAAGAGCGAGCAACTACGGCTCGAGTTCACGACGCCATGGGACCTTCGTCGCATTCGCCCTCATATTTTTCCACGCGGCTCCTCCGTTGTATTTGGCCGCCGTAGTTCGACGGCCGTCCCGATGGGGAATGCAGTGGTCAATTGGTCAGGTCGAGTTCCAAAGACTGGCTCGTCGTGGCAAGAGGTTAGCCCTACACTTACTACAACTGACGGGAAGATTTCGCGGGTTTCGTCGACGTCGTTCTCGCCTTATCGAGATCGATTTTACAATGGGGCGACCATATTTCCGCGCGTTCTTTTCTTCGTCAAAGAACAGGATCAGAGCCCGCTTGGGGTGCCGGCCGGTAGAATGCGGATCGAATCCGCTCGTAGTCCGAATGAGAAGTCTCCCTGGAAAAAGGTGGAAGCGCTCTCCGGTGTTGTTGAGACCGAATTTGTTCGGCCAGTGATATTGAGCGAGTGCTTGCTTCCATTCCGGACAACCGCGCCAGCAAAAGCGGTAATTCCCTTGGAGGGCAGTAAGCTTCTGGGTGGAAATGAGAACGATCTTGAGATGTATCCGGGCCTAGCAGCTTGGTGGCGCCAGTCGTCCCAATCTTGGGAGAAACACCGCTCAAACGACCGCCTCAATTTGGGGGGCCAGCTCGACTATATGTCAAAGCTCTCCAAGCAGCTTCCAATCGCCAACATTCGCGTAGCGTACAATAAGTCAGGGATGCACGTAGTCGCGGCCAAAATCCGCGATCGAAGGGCTGTAATTGAAAATGGGCTCTACTGGGCAGCAACAAGCACAGAAGATGAAGCCGATTATCTTTGCGCAATACTGAATGCTCCCGTGACAACAGAACTGGCTCGACCGTTCATGTCCTATGGCAAGGACGAGAGAGATATCGAGAAACACATTTGGCAACTCCCCGTTCCGGAGTTTAACAGCGACGACGCTGCACATGTTGCCCTTGCAAAACTTGGGCGTGAAGCTCAGTCGGTCGCGGAAAAGGTAACCATCGATCCCAAATTGCATTTTGCGGCGAGCAGGCGGCGACTTCGGGAAGCTTTGGATCAAAGCTCAGCTATGCAGCAGATAAATAAAATCGTGTTCGAGCTCTTGTCTTGAGAAAATTGACAGAAGCGCCTGAGAGGAAGGCGAGGAGCGAATTGCGCAAGTGCAATTCGACTTTGATTGAGCTACAGTCCGTGGGCACTTTTGCAACGCAAGAGTGCCACACAAAACAACATCGCCGGATCGAAAACGCCAATAAAATCAATGCTGAGCAGGACTGACGCCCCAGTTCAATTCTGTCTGGCAGCACCAGCTTTTTCCCTGAAAGATCAGCAACATACTGGCCTGGTTGTGGTTTTCGCGCCGCTCCTGTTACACGGAGCTGTTGCACATATGGTCTTGAATGTCGTGTCGCTGATCAAGAGGAACGGTTCGGAGAACTGGTATTATCGCAAGAGAAGCCGCGAAAAAGCTCGCGAGGAACGCGGACGGTGACTTTACGCCGGACGCATATGTCACACGCTTTCCAGCACCTATTCCAACCCATAGCAGCGCTGCACGGTCTTTCCGCGCGAAGGCCGCATGCGCAGCGAGAGCGTACCGACCATCCGCTTGCCGGACCCTTTAGCCTCAGCAAGCTTCTGTTTGTGCGCATCGGACATCATGCTGACCAGGCGCTTGGTCTCTGCGGGCGTGTGCCACTCGACGCCGATCGGTTTGCCTTTGACGATCTTATTGAGTGTCTTTTTGAGTTCGGGCGCGGGGCCGAGATTGAACCAGATCCACTGCTCGCGGCATTGCGGCAATAGCCTGCCGACAGCCTTGACCAGCGTGTCCGGATGCCAACTCGGATGCGGCTGTTCGCGAACGAGCTCTTGAGCCAGCGTCGACGTCTTGGAGACGGCGATGATGAAGACGCGGGGGCGTGACTGTGGAACGAAATGCCGAGCATCGACGACGACCGCGCCGGCCCGCATGCCGAGCCTGTCGAGCGACGAAATGACCGTTTTGAACTCCTCGCCGCCGTTGATTGTCAGGAGGCCGACGACGTTCTCCAAGACTACGATGCGGGGCAGCCGCCCGTTTGCCTTGAGCCCCTTCATCAGGTCGATGAACGCCCAGAACGTTCCGGACCTGGTGCGGTTAGCGCCGGCCGCCTGGCCGATGCCAAGGCCATTTCCGGCCGTTGACAGGTCTTGGCAAGGGAACGAGGCCCAAGCGAGATCGACGCGACGACCAAGATCTTCGGGCTCCAGCTTGTGGATATCGTCCTCGACGATTTCCGCGTCGCCCCAATTGTCAGCGTAGACCTTGACCTTAAGCGGGTCGAAATCGTTCGCGAACTGGCACTTCCACCGACCGCCCAGGCCTGCGCGCACCATCCCCCCGCCGGCGAAGAACTCGAGATAGCTCGGCACTTCAGACGGCCCTTCCGCCAAAGGCGGCCATCGTCGATGCCGACTTAGCAAGACGCCCGATAGGCGCGCGCGGCTCCCGCCCGTCGAGTGTATCTGACGTTTCCATACCCTGCCCCAGCCTCCGGCCGGCCCACCGCTCTTCGAGCTCCTCCGCAGAAAAGTTTCTGGGAAGCGTGATGTCTTCCCGGTCAGTCAACCCGGAGCGCGTGACTGGGAGGTGTTGTCGAAGGCGGACGACCGATCCGCATTGATTGTTCCCGCGGCGAAATTCTAAACCGAGTCGTGCCTACGAAAGCCGCGGAATCGCCGCATGGGTTGAACGGCCTCGCAAGTTCAATCGGCTAATTTTTTGGTTGACCAAAAGTCTAACCATTCCCATTGGTTATCGTCGGCGGCCTCGGTGGATAGGAGCGTGACCCTCGCATTGACCGGTTCCATCGGGGCGTGCTATTTCGTTTTCAAGAATGGTGAGCCAAAACAATGGCACCCGCTACCAGAGGCGGCCCTGACCATCATGTATCCGGAACGGAAGCTGGCGGACGTAACGACCTAAGCGCGTCCATCGAGCTTACCTTTGCCTTTGGCCCGTTCCGCCTTTTCCCGCGACAGCAACTACTCCTCCAAGGCGGGAATCCGATTCCGCTCGGAAGTCGAGCCTTTGAAATTCTCGTGGCGTTGGTTGAGCAAGCCGGCAAGGTGGTCGACAAGGATGAACTCGTTGCTCGTGTGTGGTCTGGTCTCGCCGTAGAAGAATCGAATCTTCGAGCTCAAATCAACGCAGTGCGCCGCGCACTAGCGGAAGGTAGACCGGGCGAGAACTACATCGTCACGGCGCCCGGTCGGGGATATCGCTTCGTTGCGACGGTTTCACGGCACATGGGCGATACAGCCCAAACCTTCCCCGCCCCTCATAAAGGCCACAACTTGCCGGACCGCCTCACCCGACCGATCGGCCGTGCCGATATCGTCGCCATGGTGAGCAGCAGGCTACAGCGACGCCGCTTCGTCACGATCGTCGGACCGGGCGGAATCGGCAAGACTACAGTTGCTCTGGCGGTCGCCGACCAGTTGATAGCTTCTTACAAAGATGGTGGACGATTCGTTGACCTTGCTCCGCTCAACGATTCCAAGCTTGTTCCAAGCGCACTCGCTTCTGTGCTTGGTGTTCCGATCCGCTCGGAGAATCCATATCCCGCACTGACTTCGTTTCTCAAGCATAAGCAGATGTTGCTACTGTTCGACAACTGCGAGCATGTCTTGCTGGCAGCGGCGGAGTTAGCTGAAGAACTTCTGAAAGGGGCACCTGCTGTTCATATCCTTGCCACCAGCCGAGAACCTTTACGTGCCGAGGACGAGCGCGTGCAGCGCCTCCCGCCACTGGAAACTGCTCCCGTCGAGGCAGAATTGACGGTCATGGAAGCGCTTAGCTACCCAGCGGTACAACTCTTTGTCGAGCGCGCGGCAGCGAGCGCCGGCGGATACGAACTCAAGGATGAAGATGTTCCGGTTGTCGCGCAAATCTGCCGTCGCCTCGATGGAATCGCGCTGGCCATCGAGCTTGCTGCATGTCGCGTGGACGCCTTTGGGGTTCGCGGAGTGGCCAGTCGCCTGGACGATCGATTTCATCTGTTGACACGCGGTAGACGCACCGCACTGCCCCGGCACCAAACGCTCCGCGCGGCGTTCGATTGGAGCTACGATCTGCTCTCCGACGTCGAACGCGTCGTTATGCGCCGACTAGGTGTTTTCGCCGGACGCTTTACGATGGAAGCTGCCAGCGCAATCACCGGAGACAACAAAATAGTCGCGTCCGACATCGATGGGGTCGTTGCCGATCTTGTCGATAAGTCGCTGGTCATAGCGGATGTGGCAGGCGAGACCGTATATTACCGCTTAACTGATACAGCACGAGCTTACGCTCAGAAAAGGCTGAGTGAAGAGGGTGAAACCCTGGCTGTTAGAAGCCGACACGCACTCTACCAACTTGAGCGGTTCGAGCGCGCCCTTGTTGAGTGGGAGACCTGGCCCACCACCGAATGGTTATCGGCGCATGCACCGCAGATCGACGATCTTCGCAGCGCACTGGACTGGGCATTTTCGCCGAGCGGCGATCCTGGCGTCGGTGTAGCACTGACGGTCGTGGCGGTGCCTGTTTGGTTCGAGATGTCCCTGATGGAGGAATGTCGCACGCGGGCCGAGCGTGCACTGACTATCCTCGGCGAAAGCACAAGCGACGGTCGCCGCCGGATGCACCTCTATGCTGCGGTTGCTTGGTCGCAGATGTACACGACAGCATCGGCCCGGGACACTGGGGTGGCGTGGGCGACTGCGTTCGAAATCGCAGAAACTCTGGATGATACTGACTACCGCTTGCGGGCTCTTTGGGGAATGTGGGCTTCGCGAGTCAACCGAGGCCAGTTCGTCGAAGCTCTGGAGCTCGCGAAGCGGTTTTCGTCGGTTGCTGAGAAGACGACAGATATCAACGATCGATTACTCGGCGACCGATTGAAAGGTGCGACGCTGCACTTCCTGGGCAATCAATCCGGTGCAAGGCAGCACATTGAGCGGATGCTTGCGCACTACGTAGCTCCCGTCCGTCGATCACATGCGGTGCGCTTCCAGTTCGACCAACGGGTGACAGCACGCATCACGCTCGCACGGGTGCTATGGCTGCAAGGGCTTGCAACTGAGGCATTACGCTGTATCGAGAATAATGTCGGCGACGCTCTTTCGATCAATCACAGACTCTCGCTCTGCAACGCGCTCGCTCAAGCGGCGTGTCCGATTGCCCTCGTGGCTGGCGATCTGTCGGCCGCGGAGCGTTACACGAGGATGCTCTTCTATCAGACCGGCAGCGATGAGCTCGATATCTGGCGAGCTTATGGGCGCTGCTTCGAAGGAGAACTGCAGGTCAAGCGCGGCAATCTCGCCGCCGGCTTACGGCAGCTAAAAGCTGGTATCGACGAGCTTCGCCGAGCCAGATTCGTCCAGTATCTCACGACCTTTCTGGGAGCGTTGGCCGAGGGGCTGACGGCCGCTGGAGACGATCTGCTGGCACGGACCACGATCGATGAGGCGATCGAACGAAACGAGCAGAGCGAGGAGCGCTGGTGCAGTCCGGAGCTGTTGCGGATCAAGGGTGTCGTCGCTTTGCAGCGAGACGCTGGTCAGGCCGAGGAAGAATTTCTGGCGTCGATTGAGTTGGCCCGAACGCAGGAGGCTCTCGCATGGGAGCTGCGCACCACAACCAGCCTGGCGCGACTGCGACGGGATCAAGGGAGGGTCGGCGAAGCCTACGAGCTGCTCTCGCCGCTCTATAGCCGCTTCACCGAGGGCTACGAAACCAACGATCTTAGGATCGCGAAGGGTCTGCTGGATGAGCTCTCCGGACAGCGCTAGTCCAGACCAAAGCACGCCGCTTCACATCCCGTGCTGAGATTTCACGGAAATTCACAATGTTTCATGGGGAGGTTTCACGCTTCCTTCCTAGATTTGCGAGAATTCACAAGGTTTGTTTAGGACTTTGCCGCGCGAGTGCGCATAATGCACGTCTAGCGCTATTTTTCCGGACGGATTCGATGCGTGAGAAAGCCGAACCAGCATGTATCGCCGATGTCGGTTTGCTCGAGCCCCTGACGCAGCAGTTTGTCGATGCGATGGCTAACGGCCCGACGACACGCGAACTGTCTTTCAAAGACGCACGAATGTTTCTAGCGGATATCCAATCAGGCGTCATCGGCAAGCCAGCCGTGCATTTTGAGGATATGGTAGCCTGCACCGGTCCCACCGGCACGGTGCCAATTCGCATCGTTCGACCGGAGAGCGCAAGTGAAACTCTGCCTGCATTGGTATATGTCCATGGCGGTTGGACTTCCGGCGATAAACAGACGCACGATCGCTTGATTCGCGAGATCGCGGTCGGTGCGCACGTCGCCTTGTTCTTTGTGGATTACGACCGCTCGCCGGAAGCCAAATATCCCGTAGCAATCGAACAGGTCTATGCCGTTACCAAATACCTAGTGGACCATGCTGGGCATCTAGGAATTGATTCCACGCGGATGGCCATCGTTGGCGACGGTATCGGCGGCAACATGGCCGCCGCGGTCACTCTCATGGCAAAGGAGCGGCGCGGCCCCAAGATAGACGTGCAGGTGCTGTTCTACCCCGCCGTCAGCCTGATGTTCGACACCGGGTCCTATGCCTCGTTCGCAAATGGTCCGTGGCTGACCAGGCAAGCGATGGAAGCGTTCAGGAGCGCTTATATTCCGGACCTCGCCACGCGCAGGCAGATCACCGCGGCACCGCTCAACGCCTCGATTGATCAACTGACCGGCCTTCCGGATGCGCTTGTCATCGTCGCCGAAAACGACGTTCTCCGTGATGAGGGTGAGTGCTACGCGCGCAAATTGGCTCGCGCGGGGGTGCGCGTCACCTCTACGCGATACAACGGCACTATTCATGATTTCGTCATGCTCAACGCACTGGCCGATACTCCTGCTGCCCGAGGCGCTATTGCGCAGACCAACGCCCTTCTCCGGTCCATTCTTGAATGAAGGAGGCACGCAGTGGTTGGTACAACTGCACTCGCCGGGCCATTTGCTTTACCCCGCCTTCCCATGAGCCTGGCTATCGACAATACGGATCCGCTTGTCTTGATCGTGGACGATGACGAGGAGGTCCGGTCCGCGCTCCGCGAACTTCTGCTGTCGGTCGGAATTGATGCCTGTTGCTTTGGATCGACACAAGAATTGCTGAGTGCCGATCTTCCGGAGCGGCCGGGTTGTCTAATCCTCGACGTTCGTATGCCCGGAGCAAGCGGCCTGGATCTCCAGCAGCACCTCGCTCTGAACGGCAGTACGCGACCGATCATTTTCCTTTCCGGTCATGGCGACATCGCCATGACCGTGCAGGCGATGAAGGCTGGAGCTGTCGATTTCCTTACCAAGCCTGTCAGAGACCAGACGCTCCTCGATGCAGTCAGGGCCGCGATCGAGAAAGATGTCTCGCAAATGGCCGCGGCCCGGCTCGTCAAACAGCATGTCGACCGCTACGCAAAGTTGACACCGCGCGAACGCGAAGTTCTGCGCGAGGTGGTCAAGGGCCGCCTCAACAAGCAAATTGCCTTCGATCTCGGTATCAGCGAAATCACCGTCAAGTTGCACCGCGGCAACGTCACCAAAAAGATGCAGGCAACGTCCGTTGGTCAGCTCATTCGCATCTGGGAACTGTTGCCTGCGGCAATTCGAGAAGGATCACCCTAGACCAAAGGATGGTTACAGTCCGGGCCAGCAATGGGCCAGATGCGAGGGTGGCCATCCGGCCACGCTAGCGAAGGTCACTGGCTTGTCTAAAGCGCCTATTGTCGCGATCGTAGATGACGACGAAGCTGTGCGAGAGGCCCTTTCCGACCTCCTTCTGGTGCTGGATCTATCGTGTCGCACTTTCGATCGAGCGGAGGCCTTCATGGCGGAATACGTCCCGGGCGGGTTCGATTGCCTGATTACCGATGTGAGCATGCCGGGACATAGCGGGCTCGACCTGCTGCATCGACTACGGAGCATCGGCTCCTTAATACCCGTCATCATCGTCACTGCCGACACGAAATCGGCGACCCGATTGCGCGCCATGAGAGGCGGCGCCCAGGCATATCTGACAAAGCCGGTAAACAGCGAAGCGCTGCTTGGTCATCTGCAGTCCGCTCTGAGACATGTGGATCCGTCCTCTGATGGTAATGGGCGGGGGACGCCTTCCGATGACTAGCCTCATCCACAAAGCCATCACGGGCGGCCCAGAACGCCCGTTCGCGTCTGCGCCGGGAATGGAATTGTCCGATTGGGCATCTGAAAGCGTGATCGTGCGCAACGCGGATGGCATCATCCAGTACTGGAATGCAGCATCGGAAGCTCTCTATGGATGGCCGGCCATGGCCATGATCGGGCAGAATTTTGCGGCGTTCTGCGCGCCCGGCCCCGACACTGCCGAACAGGTCCGCACACTGCTGCAGGAAGGTCGGTGGGAGGGTGTGGCCCGTAGACGCAGTCCGGATGGAACAGAAGTTGCTGCCGCCGTCAGGCAAATCGTCAGGCGAGACGCAAGCGGCACCGTGCTTGATATCATTGAGTTCGGACGAGACGCGGGGAGAATAGCCCAAGCCGCAACCATGCGCATGGATGCCGAACTCCAAAGCTACCTAGCGGCCGCTTGGGAGCTTGATACCTCGCCCGCACGCTCTGTGCTCCATACGATCGACGAACTCAGAAGCCGTGGCATAATCGACAATCTCAACGAACATCCGAAGTGGGTTGAGAGGCTCCTGACGGCGACCCGCATCTCGGCCGTCAACGATCGCGCGGTTCGCATGTTCGGAGCGCATGCCGGGTACGAGCAGATGGTCGGTCAACCCGTCGGCGCGTTCTGGCCGGCAGAAAGTCGCTCAGTCCTTGCCTCCCTACTAGAAAAAGTAGCGACCGATCGCTCGCCCTTCGAGGCTCGCAAAATGGTCTCGAGCGGAACTATCCGCAGTCCCATCATCAGTGCATGGCGTGCTGCGGAGCCGAAGCCTCCCGGCACCGTGCTTGTAACGATCAAGGGTGCAGCAAGTGACGATCGCACGTCCTGGGAACTGCAGGCGAGCGAGGACCGATACCGCAAGCTGATTCAATATCTACCGACCGCGCTCTGGCAGGTCGACTCCCGTCGCGCCGCCGACGCGCTCGAACAGTTGAAGGCAAACGGCGTACGCGATATCGCAACCTATCTCGATCAGAATCCGGACCTAGTTGAACATGCCAAAGACGTCGTGCGCGTAACGGATGTAAACCGCGGCGCGGTTTCGCTGTTTCGCGCCGATAACGCCGCTGCTCTGATAAAGTCTGTTCGATACATCTTTGCCGCGGCCCCCGGGCTCGCGGAACGGGTCATGGTTGCGCACTTCGAAGGTCGCCGAAATTTCATCGAAGAGACCAGGATTCGCGCCTTTGACGGTACGGTCGTCGATGTTCTGTTCACGGTTACATATCCGGTGCCGCCCGAGCAACTGGACATGACCTTCATAACCATGCAGGACATCAGCGAGCGGTTGAATGCAGAACAGCAACTTCGAAAATTGCAGGCCGACTTCACGCATGCTGGACGCATCGCAACCCTCGGCGAACTGGCAACCTCGATTGCGCACGAAATCAACCAGCCGCTTACGGCAATCATTACCAACGGCGAGACGAGCCTGAGGTGGCTCGCGCGCGCCGATCAAAACATCGAGAAGGTCACACAGCTCACTTCCAGAATCGTATCGAGCGCGCGGCGTGCGGGTGAGATCATTCATCGCATCCGGGGCATGGCGGCGAAAAATGAACCGGAGAAACGTCTCATCGACCTCAATGAGACAGTCGAGGAAGCCCTCCTGTTCATCCGCCACGACATTGACGCGAAGTCGATCGTTCTTTCGGCGACCCTCGGCGCAGGACTTCCCCGCGTGCTGGGTGACCGGATTCAGCTGCAGCAAGTGATCATCAACTTGCTGGTCAATAGCGTCCAGGCGATTACCCAGTCCGGGCAGCCAATCCGTCGAATTGACGTCCAAACATCGCTCGATAACGAGGGTTCGGTCGTCTTTTCGGCTTTTGACAATGGACCGGGCATTCCTGCCGCAGACCTGGGTCATGTCTTCGATAGCTTCTTCAGCACCAAGGAAGCAGGAATTGGCATTGGCCTGGCTATTTGCCATTCGATCATTACCGCGCACAGCGGCAGCATTTCAGGTTCAAACCGTCCGAACGGCGGCGCACATTTTCGCTTCACGCTTCCTGTGCCACGGCTCGACCCGCCCGATTCCAGTGTTGTCGATTTCATCGGCCAAGCGCACCAGCCGATCCAGTGATCCTTTGCCGATGAGCTCTTATTCCATTCTGGCGCGGTCGGCCCGATGACGCACAATCCGCGCGTACTATCCCAAAGTACAGGTCAATCTATCTGCTGAGCCTAGCGGGATCAGACTCACCGCACGATACCGCCACGCGGTGTTCCCTATCATCATTGCGAGCAGACGAGGCAAGGTCTCCGCGCCTGCCCAGAGATGAATGTCCGGAGTGAGCACATAGCTTCCCAACGCGAGCATATGCCCATGAGTAAGCCAATCTTGCACGATCGTTCAGTGGATCAGCCGGTCGCGCCTGAAGCGCATCAGAGCAACATGCCGATTTCCGATGGGCGTCCCCCCGATGCGGAGATGGCACGCGTGCTCGGGACCACACCATTTCACATGGCTTTGGATGCCTCCGGCAGCGGGATCGCCCACTGGAAACATGACCCGTTGCACGACGACGTCGAGCCCATGGCCCATCACGTCATCATGGCTTATAACGGCTCGGTGCAGCGCATGGAGCGGCGGACCGGGAGATCGGTTGCGATTGGAACGTTTCGTCGCGGGGTTGTGATAATCATTCCGGAAGGATCAAGCTCCCGGTGGGATATCCCAAAGCCTGTTGACGTCGTTCAGCTCTATCTTCCTCACGCAATGCTGAAACGCGTTGCCGACGAAGCCGAGATCGCATCACCGACCGATCTCCTGGAGAGAACTGCGTATCCCGACCCCATTACGTCCCGATTGCTCTTGAGTGCGGCCGATGCCTTGGAGGGCAATGGGGCCCTGGATGCGCTGTTCAGGCATCAACTGACAGACCTATTGGCCACACGGCTCCTGGCTGCGCACACCGGCTCGCCAAGCACGTTCCAGCCGACCATCGGCGGGCTGTCGCAGAAGGTCCTGCGCCGTGCAATCGAACGCCTGCGCTCGGACAGCGGTGCGGACGTCTCCCTCGATGCGCTGGCTTCCGATGCCGGCCTGTCGCGCTTCCACTTCTGCCGCGCCTTTAAGGAAAGCACCGGCCTTTCGCCGCACGCCTGGCTGCGCCAGCACCGGCTTGAGCACGCCATGAACATGCTGCGTGACAGCGATGTATCGATCGTCGAGGTCGCAGTCGCGCTCGGCTATTCCTCGCAGACCGCCTTCGCCGCGGCATTCCGGAAGCTGACTGGCGAAACTCCCAGCGACTGGCGACGGCGCATGCGTTAGCAGCAATCTCTCTACAGGTACGGCAATCGCTCTGGGGCAGCTGAAGATCCGATCAGTTACAACAATCACAGTGTCAACGACAACCGACGGAGACCACAATGATCAAGAAAACCTTCGTCAACCGGCTTGCCATCTCATCGCGAAGGCACGGCCTTGCAACCGCAACCGTGTACGGGCTTTCGCTGGCCGTCCGTTTCACCTCGGCAGCGGGCGAGGAGGTCGAGTTGCCAGTGCAGTCCGCGCAACGGGCCAAGTCCGTGATGTCCATCATGACCGAGACCGGCCCCCGACTCCCCTATGAGGACTGGACGAACGCCGCGCGGGCATGTGAGTCCTCGCGGCCAATGTCGATGCCGGACGGCCTCCGTCCATAAGGATCGAGACCTTTTCATTTCACTTCTTCGTGTCGTCCTCGAGCGCTGCCCTCAACGGGAGCAGCGGCGGTAACGCGCGAACTTTGGGGAATTCAACCAAGGAGAAGACACATGCGACTGGTCATCATCGGCGCCGGCTTCGCCGGCATGTACGCCGCCCTTTCCGCAGCCCGCCTGCGCGACATCCAGGGCGTTTCGCCCGACGAACTCGAAATCGCACTCGTTGCGCCGGAGCCGACGCTGGTCGTTCGCCCGCGGCTTTACGAGCCGAAGCCTGAGACCCTGACGGCGCCGCTGCTGAATGTCCTTAAGTCGATTGACGTCGTCTACGTGCAGGGCAGCGCTGAGACGATCGACACCAAGTCCCGCATGGTGCAAATCGCCACCGCCATGGGAACGCGAAAGTCGCTCTCCTACGATCGCCTGGTGGTCGCCACCGGCAGCCGGCTGTTCCGTCCGAACATTCCTGGCCTCGCCGAACACGGCTTCAGTGTCGACTCGCTCGATGATGCGCTTGCCCTCGACAAGCATCTGCACAGCCTCCCCGACCGGCCGGCCATCAATGGACGCGACACGGTCGTCGTCTGCGGCGGCGGCTTCACCGGCATCGAGGCGGCCACCGAGATGCCGGCGCGGCTGCGCGAAATCTTAGGCGACAAAGCCAAGCCGCGCGTCATCATCGTCGACCGCAACAATGCGATCGCACCCGACATGGGCGAAGGCCCCCGCCCCGTCATCGAGGATGCTCTGCGCAAGCTTGGCGTGGAGACCCGTCTCGGCGCCGGTGTCGCCTCGCTCGACGAATCCGGCGTCACGCTTTCCAACGGTGAACACATCGAAACCGAGACCGTGGTGTGGGCAGCTGGCATTCGCGCCGCGCCGTTGACACAGCAGATCCCCGCCGAACGCGACAATTTCGGCCGGCTGCTGGTCGACCGCGACCTGCGCGTGCCGGGAGCGGACGGCGTGTTCGCGACCGGGGATGCCGCCCGCGCCGCCTGCGACGATGAAGGCAACTACGCGCTGATGTCGTGCCAGCACGCCACGCGCATGGGCGCCTTTGCCGGCAACAACGCCGCCGCCGAGCTGGTCGGCGTTCCGACCAAGACTTATCACCAGAAGGGGTACGTTACCTGCCTCGACCTTGGCGAAGCCGGTGCACTGTTCACGACCGGCTGGGATCGCAAGATCAAGATGGTCGGCGACGTCGGCAAGAAGACCAAGCGCGAGATCAACACCGTCTGGATCTATCCGCCGCGAGCCGAACGCGCCGCCGCGCTGGCCTCGGCCGATCCGGAGCGTGTGACTGACGTGACTGGCTTCTTATAGGCCCTCACGCGAAACGGGCCGAGCATGCCCTACCGAAACGCGGCCCGCCCAGAATCGAGCCCCAAGGTCGAACACATGAGTTTTCAAGGATGGATCAGATGATCCGCAACACTCAGGAGGAGACAAGCATGAACTTGCACAACATCTCGCACATGAGCCCAGACAACCCTTCACACCTCGGTCGACCGAAACACGACGAATTGGTCCCGTCGCGCTACGCGGTGCGGGTCGGCGAGATCGAAGTGCTGGTGATCAGCGATGGGATACTATCGCTGCCGACCAAGATGTTGGCACACGACACCGACCCGGCCGTCCGGGCGGCTTGGCTGGACGACATGTTCCTGCCGCCGGAAATGATCGATTGGCCGCTGAACGTGGCCGTGGTGAACAGCGGCGGCCGAACCATACTCGTCGACGCCGGTGTGGGTGTGAACCCGAACCTGCCGCGAGCCGGGCAGTTGGCCCAGCGACTGGAGCACGCCGGCATCGATATCGGATCCGTGACCGACGTGGTCCTTACTCACATGCACATGGACCACATTGGCGGGCTGCTCATCGACGGAGTGAAGGAACAGCTGCGTCCCGACCTGCGGATCCACGTGGCGGCCGCCGAGGTCAAGTTCTGGGCGAAGCCCGATTTCTCCCTCACCTCCATGCCGCAGGGGTTCCCGGACGCACTTGAGACGACCGCCCAGCGGTTCTTGAGGGAGTACCGCAGCCAGTTGCGGACGTTCGAGGAGCAGCACGAGGTTGCGCCGGGGGTGGTGGTCACTCGCACCGGCGGCCACACCCCCGGACACAGCGTGGTGCGCCTGGCGTCAGGCGGCGACCGGCTGACGTTCGCCGGCGACGCCGTGTTCACGGTCGGGTTCGACCACCCTGACTGGCACAACGGCTTCGAACACGACCCCGAGGAGGCGGCCCGCGTTCGGGTCAGTCTTTTGCGGGAGCTGGCGGCGACCGGTGAGCTGCTGGTGGCCACTCACCTGCCGTTCCCGTCCGTCGGCCGGGTGGCAGTCACCGGCGACGTGTTTCGTTGGGTTCCGGTCACCTGGGATTACTGACCGCTTGTGCATCGCCTCACGCGACACGGGCCGCGTTTCGAAACGCTGGAATCGCGGCCCGCTCACCTCAATCGATCTGGAGCTCGACGACGATGAAACACGAGACCGTGCGTACGAGCGCGTTCGCCATGCCGCTGACGAACCCGGCTTTTCCGTCCGGCCCCTACCGGTTCGTCAACCGCGAATACTTCATCATCCAGTACCGGACCGATCCCGAAGCACTGCGCCGGGTCGTGCCGGAGCCGCTCGAACTCGCGGAACCTGTGGTGAACTACGAGTTCATCCGCATGCCTGACTCCACCGGCTTTGGCGACTACACCGAGAGCGGACAGGTCATCCCGGTGTGCTTCCGCGGCCAGACCGGCAGCTTCGTGCATCAGATGTTCCTCAACGACCATCCGCCGATTGCGGGCGGCCGCGAGCTGTGGGGCTTTCCCAAGAAGCTGGCGCAGCCGAAGCTGGCCGTCGAGATCGACGCACTAGTCGGAACGCTGAACTACGGCTCGGTGCGCATCGCGACCGGCACCATGGGCTACAAGCACCGCGCCCTCGATGCCGTTGCCGAAGCAAAGAAACTCGCCGCGCCGAATTTCCTGCTCAAGATCATCCCGCATGTCGACGGCACGGCACGCATTTGCGAACTGGTGCGCTTCCACCTCGAGGACATCACCGTGAAGGGCGCGTGGACCGGGCCAGCTGCGCTCGACCTCTATTCCCATGCGCTCGCCCCCGTCGCGGAGCTGCCGGTGCTGCAAGTGCTGTCGGCCAAGCACGTCGTCGCCGACCTGACGCTCGGGCTCGGCACGGTGGTCCACGACTATCTGTGCCCAGCCGCGGTGGCGCGATGGCGCGGAGCCGCATCTGAAATCCTGATCGAAGCGAACGCCGATTGACCGGATCAGCCGCAATGCAGGGAGTACTGGCAATGTTGAACGTGACGCGCGAGCAAATCAATTCTGCGCAGCAGATCAATCCGCTGCCATATGATGTCGTCGCTCTGGTGTTGCAGGGCGGCGGAGCGCTGGGTGCCTATCAAGCCGGAGTCTATGAAGGCCTCCACGAGGCCGGCATCCGGCCGAACTGGCTGGCCGGCATTTCGATCGGCGCGCTCAACGCGGCCATCATCGCCGGTTCCCCGGAAGAAGAGCGCGTGGAACGGCTGCGCAAGTTCTGGGAGACTATCTGCGCTCATTCGATCGAGTGGCCCGCCGGCGAAGGGTTGGTCGACGCCTTGCCATTTGCTCTCGACTTTCACTCGGTCCGCAACGCGTTGGCGGCGGCGAGAGCCCTGGTCCAGGGCCAGCCCGGCTTCTTCAAGCCACGCTTCCCCTCGCCACTCTGGTCGCCTTTTTCGGGCGATGCCGCGACCAGCTTCTACGACACCGCACCGTTGCACCAGACGTTGGAACGGCTAGTCGACTTCGACCGGCTGAACTCGGGCGAGGTGCGCGTCAGCGTCGGCGCGGTCAACGTTCGCACCGGCAACCTGACCTATTTCGACACTGCCGAGCGCTTGCTGGGACCCAAGCATTTCATGGCTTCCGGCGCGCTGCCGCCAGGATTCCCCGCCGTCGAAATTGAAGGTGAGCACTATTGGGATGGCGGCGTGGTTTCTAACACGCCTCTCTCCCGCGTGATGTCAGGCGATGCGCGTGATACGCTGACATTTCAGATCGACCTCTGGTCAGCCAAGGGCCGCGTTCCCTACGACATGATGGAAGTGTCGAGCCGGCAAAAGGACATTCAGTACTCGAGCCGCACCCGCACCGTCACCGACCAGGCGCTGCGGATGCAGAAGATGCGCCAGGCGCTGCAACGGACGCTCGACGTGCTGCCGGAAAGCGCAAGGAAGGATCCGGAAATCCGCGCCATCGCGGATCTGGCCCAACACCGCTCGCACAACATCATCCACCTGATCTATCAGTCCAAGCTCCACGAGGGTCACTCGAAGGATTACGAGTTCGGGTTGAGCGGGATGCGCGCCCATTGGCAGAGCGGACTGGAGGATATCCGCCGCACGCTGGCCGACCGCCGGCGCCTCGACCCGCCGCCGCCCGAGATCGGCATCGTCACCCATGACATCCATCGCCGCGATTGAGTTCCGGCCATTCGTCTTTCAAGCATCGAAAGGAAATCCCATGTTGAAGGGCAAGGTAGCGATCGTCACTGGATCGACCAGCGGCATCGGTCTCGGGATCGCCAAGGAGCTGGCAAAGCAAGGCGCCGACCTCGTGTTGAACGGTTTTGGCGACGCCGGCGAGATCGAGGCGATCCGCAGCGGCATCGAGCGCGACTACGGCGTGCGCGTCGCCTATGACGGCGCCGACATGTCCAAGGGCGAGGCTGTGCGCGGATTGATCGACGCGACCATCGAGAAGTTCGGCCGCCTCGACATCCTCGTCAACAATGCCGGCATTCAGTTCACCGCGCCGGTGGATGAATTCCCGCCGGCCAAATGGCATGCCATCCTCGACATCAATCTGTCGGCGGCGTTCCACGGCATTGCGACCGCGGTGCCGCAGATGAAGAAGCAGGGCTGGGGACGCATCGTCAACATCGCCTCTACGCACGGCCTCGTCGCCTCCACGCATAAGGCCGCCTATGTCGCGGCCAAGCACGGGCTGGTCGGTCTCACCAAGGTGGTCGGCCTCGAGACCGCCGGCAGCGGCGTCACCTGCAACGCGGTCTGTCCCGGCTGGGTGAAGACGCCCTTGGTGGAAAAACAGATCAGCGACATCGCCGCGCAGCGAGGCATCAGCCAGAAGCAAGCGACTGAGGAGCTTCTCGCCGAGAAGCAGCCGTCGCTCGATTTCGCTTCGCCGGCGCAGCTTGGCGGCACCGTCGCCTTCCTGTGCTCGGCGGCGGCAGACCAGATCACGGCCACCGCGATCTCCGTCGATGGCGGCTGGACCGCGCGGTAGCCCCACGTGAGCCGGCCTTTGGTGAACAGCAATAACCGTTTCAGGAGACGTCATGTCCCATTTCGACAAGAAGAAGAGGATTGGCTTGTTGCTGTGCCTTGGCGCAGTCCTGGTCGTGGCCGGCGGATGGGTCTATGCCCATTCGGACGAGACATTCACCGACAACGCCTACATTCGCGGGGACATGACCTCGCTCGCGCCGAAGGTTGCGGGCTACGTCACGGCGGTCGAGGTTCAGGACAACCAGGCCGTTCGCACCGGTGATGTCCTGTTCCGGATCGACGACCGGGACTACCGCGCTCGCCTTGCGCAAGCAGAAGCCAATGTCGAAGCGGCTCAAGCTCGCCTCGCCAATGTCGATGCGGAGACTCAGCTCCAGCACGCTCTGATACGGCAGGCTGAGGCTCAAAGACTTGCGAGCGTGGCCGAGATGAATCTAGCCCGCAAGGCTTCCGATCGCCGCCGCGAGCTGATCCGCACCAACGCCGTCAGCCAGGCGCAGGTCGATGAGAGCGATGCGGCGCTGTCGAAAACCGAAGCCGGCGTGTCGGCGGCGTCGGCAACGGTGGAGGCCCAGAAGCAACGCATCGCTGTTCTTGCCAGTCAACGCGGAGCTGCTGTCGCTGCCGTGGCGCAGGCGCACGCTGCGCGCGATATTGCCCAGATCGATCTCAACCACACCGTGGTGCATGCGCCGATCAATGGTGTCATCGGCAACCGTCAGGTCCGCGTCGGCCGGCTTGTCGCGCCGGGCACCTCCCTGCTCGACATCGTTCCGGTCAGGGACGTTTGGGTCGTGGCGAATTTCAAGGAAAGCCAAATCGAACATATCCGGCCCGGTCAGCGCGCCCACATCACCGTGGACGGCTATCCGAACCAAACGATTGAAGGCGTGGTGGACAGCTTTGCGCCGGGCAGCGGGTCTGCGTTCACCCTGCTCCCTACCGACAATGCGACGGGAAACTTCATTCGTGTCGTCCAGCGCGTGCCGGTGAAGATCAAGTTCGCCAGGAATCCTTTGCCCGGCCGCGTCGTGCCCGGCCTGTCAGCGCGTGTCGAGATCGATCGAGGAAGTGGCAAATGACCGCGATTGTCTGCGTCACGCCTGGCTACGACAAGCGCGCGGCAGGAAGCCTTCTCGTGGCAGGCATCGTGCTCGCCACCCTGACGGAGGCGATCGCGAGCACCGTCCTGTCGCTCGGACGCAACGACATCATCGGCGACATCCATGCAACTCCCGACGAGTTCGCCTGGCTCGACGTCGGATACACCGCTAGCAAGCTTATCGGGTTCATGATGGCCGCTTGGCTCATGACGCGCATAAATCCGCGCAGCCTGATCATTGGTTCAACGTTGGTCATGGGCGCGGCATGCGGAATTGCCGCCATCACATATCGGCTGGACTTCTTGGTCGCACTGCGCATGATACAGGGCTTCTCCGGCGGCACTTTGCTTATCGCCGGGCAGTCGATCCTTTTCCTAGCCTATCCGCGCTCCTGGCAGCCGATCCTTCAGGCCCTGTTTGCGGTGGGATCTGTCGTCGCTCCCGGAACCATCGCTCCGGCGCTCCAGGGGTGGTTGATCGACAGCCAGTCGTGGGCATGGATTTTCTTCGGCGTTGTTCCGGTGGCCCTCGCCGCTGCCGGACTTCAGTTGATCGCGGACAGCCCGAGGCAGTTTAAGACAGATCGCTTTCCGTTCGACTGGATCGGCTTCGTACTCCTGACGGTCGCATTTTTCTGTCTTACTTACGTTCTCAATCAGGGCAGCCGATGGCGCTGGTTCGAGGAGCCTCGCATCGTTTGGCTGACCGTGATCGGGACAGCCGCTTTGCTGGCCTTTCTCGGCCAACAGGTGATGGCCAGAAGCCGTGGCATGCTCGATTTCACCCTGTTCCGGTCGAGCGATTTTTCCTTCGCCTTCATCGTCAGCTTCGTCGCCGGCGCCGCCTTGTTCGGAAGTGCGTTCCTGATCCCGTCGTTTGCCGTGTCCGTGCTCGCGTTCACGCCTACCGATGCCGGCCTGCTCCTGTTGCCAAGCGGCGCGCTTTTCGTCGGCGCCCTCCTCGTGGCCGCCTTTCTTATGCAGGTACGCGGGGCTCCGCCGATCGTCACCGTGCCGTTTGGCATCCTGATGATCATGGTGGCGATGTGGATGCTATCAGGCTCGACCAGCGAAAGCGGCACCGACGACATGATGGCAGCCATCCTGCTGCGCGGCTTTGGACTTGGCTTCCTTTTTCTGTCGATCACCCTGATCGCCTTTAGCGACCTCAACAACCGCAACCGCGCGGCCGGCATCGGTCTCTTCAATGCCGGTCGTCAACTCGGTGGCCTCATGGGCGTCGCCGGGCTGCAGACCATGATCGACCACAATGTCACCGCCAATGCCACCGTGCTTGGCGCCAGTGTCACCGCAGGCGTTCCTGCGGTCAGCGAGCGGCTTACGACGATGAGTGCTATGCTCGTGGCACGAGGGATGGACGGCGTGACCGCCGGCCGGGCTGCGATGGGCCTGCTGGGCCGATCCCTCACCGGCCAATCCACAGTGATCGCCTTCGACACCGCCTTCGCCGCAATTGCCCTGCTTTTCGTCATCGCCGCGCCGGTGCTGGTCTCCATCAAGATCGCCTTCGCGCTGCACGCGAAGATGCGCGTGGCGCAGTTAGACCAGACCGAGGAGCCCTCCATGACACATGCTGCGCCGAATCCCGTTCGACAAGACAATACCATCTCGAGGCCAGACGCCCGCGCCGACATTGTGCTGGCAGTCAGCGAGGCTCTCGCTCGTCCCGGCGCGGCACCGGCTAACCTCGATAGCATACTGGATCGAAGCGGATACTCGAAGGAAGATATTCTATTGGCATTTGAGAGCGTCGACGATCTCATCGTCGCGATCGCCGAACACAAAACCTCCCTCATGTCGCAGCCATTGGTGAGGAGAGCGCCCCCCGGCACCATAGACGATGTACGCGAAACCTTGATCGCGTTCGGACGCGTTGCTTGGAAGGAATATTCGACTACCTTGGTCGGGTTCATTCGCATGATGATGACCGAAGGTTCACGCAACCCCTTGCTCAAGAAGCGGGTGCACGAGGCGGGTCAGGCAACGGTCACACTTAAGCTGCAGGAGTTCCTGTCAACAGCAAATGAACGGGGGATCCTGTCGATAGCGGACGCTCAGCTGTACGCCGAGCAATTGCTGGGACTGCTGAGAGAGCCGCTCTACCAGGCACTGATGCTGAGTCCCGCAATGCGCCGGGAGGGAGCAGCCGCCGACCGCGTCAGAGGCACGATCGAAACCTTTATCCATGGATGCGCGAGCGCGAGGAGCATTACACGATGACCACAGCTAATGATATTGCCCAGTCGAAACGGTTCTGCGTAAGGAATAGAGAGATCCCTTCAGAACTGAAGGTCGTCGGCGATGTCCCACCGGACTTGGCGAACAGCATCGACGAGGACGGCTCCCTTGTAACTGTCGATGCCGCCGACTGGATCGTCTGCTTCGTGCCCGGCCTCCGACGGCAATGGTGGCACCGGTTCGTCCATCGCAGGCACAAGCACGTTTTTGCCATGCGCCCCACGGGCACGGGGAGCTGGCTGCTCGTAGAGCCGTGGTGGACGCGCCTGATGGTGACGATCCTGCCGCCGGCCGATGCCGTCAGATTTCTGCGGTGGGGCGCGACGGGCGATATCCTTCGCGTGCGCGAAGCGGTACCAGGCAAGGCGAGCCAGATTCGCGGCTGGTCGAATTGCGCAGTTCTTTCTGCTTTCCTGCTAGGGCGATCGAGCTGGGCATGGACGCCACACGGTCTCTACCGGCAACTGCTCCGGGAAAAGTCGACACAGCGCGAGAGTGTCCAGCAACTTCTCGTCGACCAGTTCACCCAAGTTGTCAGCCATTGCTCGTCCAACGCACTGAGTGTCAGTGCCGACCAGCTTTCTCTCCCGTTAAGGGAATTGCTCATCATCGTTGGGCGCAATCTTCTCGAGACGATGATGACGCCGTCGTTGCTGGAGGTTTGCTACACCGCCATCCTCGAAGCGGACCGCTACCCCGATGCGACGCGGGCCTACGCGCAACATGGCCCTGCGCCGGCCATCGCGGTTCTTACGAAAGTTCTCGCAAAGGCGAAGCAGGCCGGCGGAATCGATCTTCCGGATTGTGAAGCCGGTGCCCGCCAGTTTCTTGGAATGCTCCACGGAAACGTTCATCTGGACGCCGTGCTTCAGCTCGGCGACATACCAACGCTCTCCGAGATCGATTTGCGCGCACGCACAGCGGTGAAGGTTTTTCTCGACGGGGCCGCGCCCGTCGAGACGGTGCCAATCCTTGCACGAGGAGCATTAATGGCAACAGAAGAGAAAATCGCACATGCGGAATGAAAAGGTCATCATCGTAACGGGCGGCAGCTCCGGGTTGGCGGAGAACACAACCGGCCGAGCTATCCTGCGACACCTGCGGAATACTGAGCGAGTGGCGGGGCGCAAGTGTCGGCAGCAAACCCTCTACAGGTACGGCAATCACTCTGGCGCAGCCGCAGCTCCGATACGCTAAGCCATCATGGTGCCCACAATCAACCGAACGGAGAAAAAGCATGGCCTGGAAAAGCATCGTCAGCCCCCATGCGATCGCACGGGCTTTTGCGCGCCGGTTCGCAAAGTCCGATTTTGCTCACAAGACAGTTGAGACCGTCTCCGAGTTCGCCAACGTCGTTCACAACTTGATTATGGACGTGCGCGATAGCTACCGGCCCGAGTTGCGCTACATGCGTGGCCCTGGCCCGAAATGGCATGCCAAGCATCAGCCTTGGCCCAAATTGCGACTGCGTCGCGAACTCGGTCGTCGCGCCGCATAGCCGGTATTTGAGAGAGGCGATCCCAGAGTGTATCGATTGCATCAGGACGCGAGGCAAGTTGGAGCAAATCTTCAACTTGTCTCTATCCAGCGGCTTGGCGACGTACCGGCCGTTCCGGTGTTCGATGCTGTACTCTTGGGGATGCTGGATCATTCTCGGAATACCTTCCTCGGAGAGTTCTTATTGTTGCCGGTCTTGGTTTGCATTGCCATTTGCATCCGAGTCAGCTCGTCAGGAAAAGAAAAAGGCCCGCCGGGGATGGCAGGGCCTTAGTTTTGAGCCCTTGGTTAGGTGTATTCGGACGAACTGTCGTGAGTGCGCCAGTTCATCGACTCACCGATCCGGCGCTGCACCAGCGTCGTCAAGGCTTCAGGATCATCCCTACGAGAATCTTAGACTGCGCCGCCAAGAGATGATGCATTCTGGGCCGCTGTAAGGTACTCTCCAGCGCCAACAGGCGCCACCCACGAGTGCCACACAAGAACAGATCGCCGGACCGAAAAGTACAGTAAAATCAATATCAAGCAGGATTACAGCCTTAGTTCAATCCTGTCTGGCAGCACCATTCATTTCCCACAACACTCGACCGATTGACTCAGCGATAGGCAACGACGCCGACATCCGCGAAAGCTCCCGCAAGACTGGCGACGCAATTGACTTGCGAAAACAAGAAAGACCGCCACCAGGGCGGTCTTCCGTTGTGCTTGATAGCCAGCGCCGAAAATCAGGCGATAGCAGTTCCGTTCCTGCGCCGATACGCAAAGAAACCCACGCCGAAGAAGCCGAGGATCATCATCGCCCAGGTGGAGGGCTCGGGGACGGCGGAGATCGTCGCGGAGAAGGTGGCGTCGAAAGCGCGGTTTGCGTTCGACCAGGTGGTAGTGCCGTCGCCGAAGACGTTGGCGTACACCAGATTGCCGAGATGCGGGTCGACGCTGGTGCATTGGCTGAAGCTCAGGCACGTACCGACGGTCGCCAGGCCGGAATTTCCTGCGATTCCGTAGGTGCTCAGGAAAGCCACATAGGTGTGGCCGTCGACAAGGCTCACCCCGGTGGGCGAGAAGTCGAAAACACCGGCGCCGTTCGCGCCGGATCCAATTCCCGATACCGTCGGGCTTTGCCAGAGCAAAGAGGTCGGTCCGGAGCCATTCCATTCGTACACCGCCGCATAGAGCGAGGTGATGGTCGAGCTGTTCAGGGTGAACTGGAAGTCGGTCAGTTGCCCGGAGATCGGCGACGTGAACGTCTGTCCGATGTATTGCGTTTGCTGACCTCCAGTCCCGGTGCCGAGATAGGGAAAGGAGTAACCGTTGATGGGATTGCTGATAACGTCAGCTGATGCGGGGGATACACTAACTGCAGCGACCCAAGCTAGCGCGGCAACTGCCGCAACCGTCTTGATCATTTTCATACCACTTCCTCAATGAACTCGCCTCTTGCCAGCCAAGCACCGGCCAAGGCTTTTCTCGCCGCGCGTTGCAGCGACAGTTCATCTTTCGTTTACCAGTATTAAGCGTGTGTGACGGTTTCCCACCGCCGGCGCGTCAGGCACGCATGCCGGTATGTGCCTGATGCTAGCGACGCTCGTAACAAGACGAGAGAAACACTCTCTGCAAGCGATGGCTGCATCAAAGGTCGGATCCTTGAGAGCGACAACCTTGGTTTTCCGTTGCGGAAAAACGTCAGCCTTCGGCGTGCTCGCGTTCGAACGCCCAGACCCGCTCAAAACCCATCAGGCGGGAGAAGTCGTCGAACGGATAGAGTTCCCCGCCCCACGCCTTGCTGGAGCCCTTGGCGCGGAGTTCACCATAGACGGAACGAAGTGCGGCGCCTGCGGCGAGAAATCCAGCGGTGGGGAAGATCGCGAGCTTGAAGCCGGAGGCCTCAAGTTCGGCGCGCGAGAGAATCGGCGTGCGGCCGCCTTCCACCATGTTGGCGACCAGCGGCACGCCGGCGAAGGTTTGGCCGATCTTGGCAAGTTCCGCCTCGCTCTCCGGCGATTCGATGAACAGCAAATCGGCGCCGGCCTTGAGAAAAGCTTCGCCGCGGCGCAGCGCCTCGTCGAGGCCGAGCGCGGTGCGCGCATCGGTGCGGGCAATGACGAGAAAATCCTTTGACGAACGCGCCTCACACGCGACCTTGATGCGGCGCGCGGCGTCGGCGATCGGCACCACCCGGCGGCCGGGCGTATGTCCGCATTTCTTGGGATATTCCTGGTCCTCGATCTGGATCGCCTGCGCGCCGGCTTTCTCATAGCCGCGCACGGTGTGATCGACGTTCAGCAGTCCGCCATAGCCGGTGTCGCCGTCGGCAATCAGCGGCGTCGATGTACCCGAGGCGATCTGCTGCACGCGGCCGACCATCTCGGTGTAGCTCGCCAGTCCCGCATCCGGGAGGCCTAGATGCGAGGCGACCACGCCATAGCCGGTGATGTAGAGCGCATCGAAGCCCATGGTGTCGGCGATGCGCGCGGAAATCATTTCGAACACGCCGGGCGCCGAGATCAAGCCGGGCTGTTTCAGGCGGGCGGAGAGGCTTTGCGTCATCGATTCATTACTTTCAAAATTGTCGGGCGCCTCAGGCGACGCGGTGGTGCAAGCGACGGTCGAGCCAGAGCAGCAAGGCGCTGGCAGATACGGCAACGATCGCGAGCAGAAGGATCGTCGCCATGATGGTGGGGACATCATGCAGGCCGATCGCGTTCATGATGAGGTAGCCGAGCCCGCGCTGCGACGCGAACATCTCGCCGATCAGCACGCCGAGCAAGGTGAGCGAGAAGCCGATGCGCAGGCCCGATACGATCTCGGGCATGGCGCCGGGGATGACGATGGAGAGCAGCGTCTGGCGGCGCGACAGGCGCATCACCCGGGCAGTCTTGAAATGGACGGCGGCGACGTTACGCACGGCGTTCATCGCGAAGATCGCGATCGGGACGATGCCGTGCAGCGTGCCGAAGGCGATCTTGGCGGGGACGCCGAGCCCGAACACCAAGAGGATCAGCGGATACAGCGTCACCTTGGGCAGGCTGTAGACCGACACCAGAATAGGCTCGGCGACTTCGGCGCTGGTGCGGTTGAGGCCGAGACTGAACCCCAGCGCGAGGCCGCCTGTGACCGCCAGCAGCAGCGCCCAGGCGAACGCGCGCGCGGTCTCGGCCGCATGCGGCCAGAAACTGGCGCTCGACAGCATCTGCCAGGCTCGATCAGCGGTGCCGGCCGGCGAGGTCAGCACAAACGGCGCCGCCCAGTGCAGCGCCTGCCAGATGGCGAGGCCGGCGAGCATCAGCAGCGCGGTATCGAGGACGCGTCTCATGTCAGCGCCCCCAGCGGCGCAGCAAGCGCCGCTCATAGCCGTAGAATAGCGCGTTGACGATCGTCACCAGCACGATGACGAACAGCATCAGCGCATACATCGTCCCGTTGTCGAAATTGTTGAAGGCATAGGAGATGGCATAACCCAGCCCGGAAGAGGCCATGATGAACTCGGCCGCGATGACGCCGATGAAGCAATAGGCGATGGCCAGCTTGACGCCGGTGAACAGGTACGGCACGGCGCTCGGCAGCTTGATCAGCAGGGCGGTGGCGGCGGGGCTCATGTGGTGGACGGCGGCGGTGCGCAGCAGCACGCGCGGGATGCGGTCGAAACCGTTGAGGGTGGCGATGATCATCGCGACCACGCCGAACAGAAAGCCGATCGCGACGATGGCGCCGCGTCCGAGGCCGAACAGCACGATGAACAGCGGATAGAACGCGAAGAACGGCAAGGCGTAATAGCTGGCGAGGAACGGATCGATCGCCGCGCGCAGCCGCGGAAAGCCATGGACCAGCGCGCCGATGGTAAAGCCGCCGGCCACCGACAGCAGCAGCGAGATCGCGACATTGCCGAGCGTCTCGGCGATGTCGGCATTGGCCTTGCCGGAGGCGAGCAGTTTTCCCAGCCGCACCGCCATGTCCGACGGCGCCAGCAGCACGCGCGGGCTGATCGCGCCGGTTCGGCACAACAGTTCGAGCGCCGCGATGAAGCCTGCGACCACCAGCAGGCGGATCAGGCCGACCCGGCTCATGAAGGTTTACCCTTTGAGGGCTTGGCTTGCCGCATCGTCTTCAGCGATTCCTCGCGCAGAACCGACCACAGCCGGGCGGTGATCGCGCCGAAGGCCGGATCGGCCGCAATCCGCGAATCGCGCTCGCGCGGCCAGCCGGTTTCCAGTTCCTCGATGATATGTCCGGGCCGCGCCGACATCACGCCGATCCGGTCGGACAGCATCGCGGCCTCGTCGAGCGCGTGCGTGATCAACAAGACGGTCGCGCCCGTGGCCCGCCAGACCTTGAGCAATTCGTCGCCCATCACCAGCCGCGTTTGCGCGTCGAGCGCGCCGAAGGGCTCGTCGAGCAGGATCATGCGCGGCTGCATCACCAGCGTCCGCGCGATACAGACGCGCTGGCGCATGCCGCCCGACAACTGCGCCGGATAGGCTTTTGCGAAATCGACCAGCCCCATCAGCCGCAGCGCATCGTCGAGCCGGCGCGCGATCTCTGCGGCATCGACGCCCTCGCGGCGCAGGCCGAACACGATGTTGTCGGCGACGTTGAGCCAGGCAAACGACGCATCCTCCTGGAACACGACGCCGACGCCCTCGGGCACGCGGCCATCAAGCGGGCGGCCCTCAAACAGCACCTCGCCGCTGGTCGGCTGCGACAGGCCGGCGAGCACGTCGAGCAGCGTCGACTTCCCGCAGCCGGACGGGCCGATCACCGAATAGAATTCGCCTCGCCGCAAGCGCAGGTCAGTGGCGGCGAGCGCATGGATGCCGCCGGGATAGACGCGGGTGACGCCGCGTATTTCGGCGTGCAGGTCGCCCCCGGAAGCCTCGCGCACCTTACCTTCCATCGTGCGCGCGACGGCGCTCATTTCAGAAAACTTTCGTCGACGACCTTGTTCCACTCGACCTTGCCGTCGATCTCGCCGACGATCTGCAGCCCCTTCACCATGTGATCCATGGCGTCGTACTCGAAAGCGCCGTCGCTCCAGTATTTCATCGCGATCAGATTGTTGACCGCAGCGAGAATGGTCTTCTCGTCGGTCTCGTAACGCTTCGCCACGATCCTGGCCGTCTCCTCCGGATTGGCGTAGAGGAAGGCGACCGCTTTGGCGCGCGCCTGCACCAGCTTGCGCAGTTTGTCCTTGTTGGCCTTGGCGTATTCCGACGTGGTGACGCCGACCGTCTGCACCATCGGCGGCAATTCGTCCTTGGCGAAGAACACCGGCTTGAACTTGGCCGACACCTTGGACCAGATCGGATCCATCACAGGCGCCGCGACCACGGCCTTCTGCTCGACCATCGTCAGCCCGGCGCCGATGCCGCCGGCCGCGACGGTCTCCGACTTGATGCCATGCTTGTCGCTCACCATCGTCAGCAGCATGTCGGTGACGGATTTCGGCGACGTGAAGGCGACCTTCTTGCCGGCGAGGTCCTTGACCGACGAGATGCCGGAATCCGGCAGGGTGACCCAGAGAATTTCGCCGGCGGTGCGCACGCCGGTATGGATGATCTTCAGATCGATGCCCTGCTTCATGGCGGCAAGGGCTGCCGACAGCGCCACCTCGCCATAGGGCAGGCTGGAGGCCATGACATTGCGCATCGTGGTGCCGCCGCCCTTGGAGGTAAGCACGCCGTCGATGTCGAGGCCGACCTCCTTGTAATAGCCCTTCTCGATCGCGATCGCGTAGGGCGCGCCGTACATCAGCACGCCCCAATGCGTGACCGTGATCTGTTCGGCCGCAGCCGGGCGCAGGCCTGCCCATGCCGCCAGGGTCAACGTGCAGCCCAGGACAAACTTGTACACAATGCTCATGGTCGCTCCCTACCCGGAATGATTGCCAAATCGCTTTGATTCAACAAATATCGACTGTCTCGTCGATACATCCTGTTTTTCTCCAGTTATATTGTATACAATGATCTCTTCTGTCCAGCGGAAAGATGCCGCCTTGAACCAACCCGAGCGCCTGCGCGCCTCCGACGTCGCCTACAGCTCGATCCGTCAGGGGCTGGCGGCCGGCCGCTGGGCGCCCGGTTCGCACTTGCGCGAAAGCGAACTCGCGGCCGAACTCGGCATCAGCCGCACGCCGGTGCGGGAGGCGCTGCGCCGGCTTGCCAGCGAACAGCTGGTCGCGTTCGAGCCGCATCTCGGCGTCCGGGTGCCGGGCTGGTCCCATCGTGACATCGAGGAGATTTTTGCGCTGCGCGTCGAGCTGGAAAGCTACGCGGCGGGACAGGCGGCGCGCCATGCCAGCCCGGCGCAGGTCGCCGAGCTGCGCGAACTCGCGAGGCAGATCGAGCAGGCCGCGTTCGGCGGCGCGGAGCCGGACTATGTGCGCATCACCGAGCTGAACAACCGCTTCCACAGCCTGATCGTCGCGTCGGCAGCCAACCAGCGCCTCGTCAGCCTCCTCGTCACGCTCGTTGAAATCCCGCTTGTGGTGCGCACGTTCACGCGCTTCGACCGGCAGGAACTGGCGCGCAGCGTCAGCCATCATTACGACCTGGTCGAAGCCATCGATGGCCGCAATGCGGATTGGGCCGTGGCGGTGATGCGCGCCCACATTCACGCCGGGCGGCAAGTCATGCTGCGCGCGTCCACCGGCGGCGCGGCGAACGAAGGGACGCGCGGGGCAACATCGGAAACCGCCGCCGGCTGAACCTTCTATCGCGCAAACATCCGCCGCATGTCCTCGTCGAGCTGCCGCCGCAATTCTTTCTGCTCCGCTTCGAGCCGCCTGCTTTCTTCCCTGTTCCGCTTGATCGAATCCGCCCAAACTTTTTGTTCCGTCTGAGCCTTGGTTCTGGCTTCACGCACCTCGTTCTGCCCCGGCAGATCCCACAGCCCGGCGATATTGGCCAGCAGGATGGCGATGCCGATCAGCAGCACGGAGCTCGCCACAACCTGCCACCGCGACATGGCTTTCGGATTTGCCCCCATCGCAACGGCGGCCGTCCCGGGCGCGGCGCGTCGCACGGCGGGCCTTGAAGCCGCCGCCGCATTGCCCTGCCCCACCGCGACGGCCGGAACGCTTGTGTTGCCGGGGCGGTCGCGAAACGCCATCCACCGCGCTTCGACCGCTTCGCGAAACGGACGCGGCTCGACCGACACGAGATCGTGGTGCAGGGCGACCTGGACCAGCCCGTCTTTTGGAATGAAATTCGCCCTCCAGCCGGGACCTGGCAGGAGCAGCGGAGAAACGCCTATCCGCCGGTCGTAGAATTGCTTCGACACCAGCACGACGGTGACGTTGGGATAGTTTACGACTTTACGGTCGGGGATTATCTGAAACCCGTAACGGAAGTCCCAAAAGCTCCAGTACCTCGCCTCGACGTCGATCGTGTCGATGCCCCGGATTTCGCTCCAGGGGATGTGGAGCGCCTTCAGCCAGGGGATCCGGTAGTCGATGCCGTCAGGCGAAAGCCTGAACAGCGGCCTGCCGTGGTGGATGCGCCGCCAGAGCGCAAGGGAGACCAGACAGATTCCGAAAGCCGTGCAGAGGGCGACCGCGATCATCGTCCCGATCGGCGCGGGATACGACAACACATGTATCAACAGGCCGAGGAAGATCAGCAAAAGGCCGCTCGGCAGCAGCCGAACCATGACCGCGTCCGAGCGGTATTCCAGCGTTCGATCGATATCCTCGACGATGACATTCATGGCTTCGCCTTTCGGCCCGAACCATAACCGGCAACAGCTGCCCGCTCCACAGCAACGAATATCCCGCGGCTGCGGATGCACAATGTCATGCGCTGATTTCCGCCGACGAACGAGCGGACGATGCGATGGCAGCTTTGCTCTGGATGTCAGTTTGCGCGGCCAGCGCGCCGGTTCACTCCGGCGCTAGCGCGACCTTGCGGAACGCCCTGACCAGCGCGCTCTCCAGCTTGCCCTCCATGCCGCAGAGTATCTGGTAGGCGTCCTGCCGGGGCATCGGCGGCTTGTAGGGCCTTGCCTCGACCAGTGCTGCAAAAATATCCGATATCGTCAGCAACCTGACCAGATCGGAAATCTGCGAGCCCGACAGTCCGTCCGGATAGCCGGAGCCATCGAGATATTCGTGATGATGCCGGACGCCGTCGAGGATTTCCGGGCTGATGCCGCGCACGCCCTTCAGCAATTCATATCCGATCGCGGGATGCCGCTTGATGATTTCCTCTTCCTCGGCATCGAGGCGTCCCGGCTTGTCGAGAATCGCGAGCGGAATGCGCGCCTTGCCGATGTCGTGCAGCGTCGCCGCCATCCCGAGCCGCGAGACGTCGCCGCCGGAAAATCCGACGTCCAGCCCGAAGGCGACGGCAATACCGGTCACGAGCAGGCAGTGCTGGAACGTGCCCTCGTGATAGCGGCGTACCTCGTCGAGCCATGTCGAAAGCCCGTCCTGCCCGACGCGGGTGATGATCTTGGAGGTCGCCCGCTGCGCATCGGCCAGCTTCAGCGGCTTGCCATTGCGCACATTCGAAAACATCGAGGCGAAGGCGGCAACGCCCTCGTCCGCCGTCGGCGGTTCTGCGGCGCCATCTTCTGCAGCGGTTTCCGCCTGTTCGATCTCCGCCACCTTGAGAACGGCTTCCTTGGGACGTGAAATTACTGCCGTCGCGCCGAGCGCGTAGGCCTGCGCCACCATCGAGCGGGAAAGATTGTGAACGACGAACAGCTTCTCGGGAATCTCGGCGAGATCCTGCAAAACGAATTTGAGCTGATCGACGCGCGCCCCTTGCCGCAGGTCGATGTCGACCATCAGCACGCCGTGCGACCTGACCCCGGTGCCGTCGCCGCCCAATACCCAGGGAAGTACGGCGTGTTGCGGCTCGAGCATCGCACGAACCGCCGGCAGCTTCGTCGGTTCGTCGGTGACAAAATAAACGAGCATTCCTGGAACTTCCGTACTCGGTACTCTAGAGGTAGCTGCTCTTTAAAATTCAAGCATTGACCGGAAATGAAACCGCTAGCCGATATATCCCACCATGGATCGGCGCATTCGTCGCATTGCATTTCAGCCTTTAATCAACATCAAACTTGGCTACCTTGCCGTTAAGTTCCGACCTCGTATAACTACGGACCCCAAACGGGTGAGCGCGTCCGTCAGGATCGAAAGGACCGTCAGATCGAGGGCGCCATCAGTGAGTGATTTCCCGTCGTTTCGAAGCGAAACCAGCTACGGAAGATTGACGTGGTGCGCACTGGCCTCGTTCGGGAGCGTGATCGCCGCCGTCCCGGCATTCGCGCAGGCCGATCTCGCCGGCGCGACGAGCAAGCTCACGCTGCAGGTCGCGACCACCATCCTCGGCGAGAAATGCCGCCGCATCGAAGCGCCAGAGCCCGCCTCGCTGGCTTCGGTATCGCTGCACCGAACCTTCAACGACGATTTCGACACCCATCCCCTGTTGGACAACAGATGGGCCCCGCATTACGCTGGCGGCCCGGCCTGGCCGGAAGCGCGTTATTGGGGCGGCGACGGCTCTGACTTCAGGCGCAAGACCAACTGGAACGGCGAGCAGCAGATCTATGTCGACCCGCGCTATGGCGGACGGGAAACAACGCCGCTCGGACTCGACCCGTTCAAGGTCAAGGACGGTGTTCTCTCGATCGTCGCCAGCCGCACCCCCGCGGCGCTGAAAACCTTGCTGTTCGACAATGAATATATCTCGGGAATCCTGACGACACAGGGCCGGTTTTCCCAGAAGTACGGATACTTCGAAATCCGCGCCAGGATACCGGTCGGCATCGGCGTGTGGCCGGCGTTCTGGATGCTCGCCGATAATGGCGGCTGGCCGCCCGAAGTCGATATCATGGAAGGCCGCGGGCAGCGGCCGGGCGACATCGCGATGACGACGCACTGGCGCATCCCGGAAACGCAGCGCGTGGAGCGCTGCGGCTTCGACTTCCGGGTTCCGGACGCGCCGACCGCCTTCCACAATTACGGCGCGTTGTGGCAGCCGGACCGCATCACCTATTTCATCGATCGTCGACCGGTATCCGAGATCAAGGTTCCCGTCGGCTTCATCGATCCGATGTACATGATCGTCAATCTCGCAATGGGTTCGAAGACGTTCGAGGGCGTGGGATTCGTCGACGGCCTGTCGCCCGCGACCGTCGCCTTCGAGATCGACCGCATATCCGCCTATCAAATCGACGAACGCTGACCGGAGACAATGGATGTTCGGAAAATTCTCGCGCCGGCATTTTGCCAAGCTCGCAGGCGCGTCGGCGCTCGGCGTCGCAACCGCGCCGGCTCACGCCGCCGCGCCGGCAACGGCCGGGCAGCCTGCCAGCTTTCCGCAAGGCTTCGTGTGGGGCACCGCCACGTCGTCGTACCAGATCGAAGGCGCTGTCAATGAAGACGGTCGTGGCCGCTCGATCTGGGATACGTTTTCGCATACGCCGGGCAAGATCGAGGACGGCACCACCGGCGACCGCGCCAACGAACACTACCATCGCTACAAGGAAGACATCGGCCTCATCAAACAGATCGGCGCCAAGGCCTACCGGTTTTCCATCGCATGGCCGCGGGTGTTTCCGGACGGAACGGGGGCGCCGAACCCCAAGGGACTCGACTTCTACGACCGCCTCGTCGACGAACTACTCAAGAACGGCATCGAGCCGTTTGCTACGCTGTATCACTGGGACCTGCCGCAGGCGCTCGAGGATCGGCGCGGCGGCTGGCGCTCCAGCGAAACCTCGAAAGCGTTTGCGGACTATGCGGGCCACATGGCGGCGCGCCTGACCGACCGCGTCAAATCGATCTTCACCATCAACGAGGCCGGCAGGTTCGTGACCTTCGGCTACGGATTGGGCATCGATGCGCCCGGACTGAAGCTGCCGGATGCCGACGTCAACCAGGTCCGTCACCATGTGGCGCTTGCGCATGGGCTTGCCGTGCAGGCGATCCGCGCCCGCGGGCGCGCTGGCACCAAGGTCGGCCCCGCGGAAAACCTCGCGACCTGCGTACCGGCATTCGACACACCTGAACACGTTCGCGCCGCCGAGATCGCGACGCGCGAGCTCAATTCGGGCTTCCTCGGCGTCATCCTGGAAGGCAAGTACACGGACGGCTTCCTGCAATATGCCGGCAGCAACGCACCGAAATTCACCGCAGAAGAATTGAAGATCATTTCGTCGCCGAACGATTTCGTCGGCCTCAACATCTACGCGCCGCAGTTCTACATCGCGGCCTCCGACAAGCCGCCCGGCTGGAAAATGCTGCCCTTCCCCGCGTCATTCCCGCACATGAGTTCGGATTGGCTTCGCGTCGGTCCCGAGACGATCTACTGGGCGCCGCGGCTGGCGGCAAAAGTCTGGAACATCGAGAACATCTACATCAGCGAGAACGGCACCTCGTCGGAAGACAAGGTCAGCGCCGACGGCCAGATCTACGATCTCGATCGCATCATGTATCTGCGCAACTACCTGCGGCAGCTGCAGCGCGCGACGTCAGAGGGCGTTCCGGTACGCGGCTATTTCCTCTGGAGCCTGATGGATAATTTCGAATGGATCTACGGCTATGAAAAGCGCTTCGGCATCTTCCATGTCGACTTTGCGACGCAGCGCCGGACGCCGAAACTCAGCGTCGACTTCTATCGTGACGTGGTGGCGCGCAACGCGATCGGCGTGTGATGGCCAACGCCATGAATTGTGCGCGGCCTTTTCGGAGGAACGGCATGCACTTTCCGGAACAGCACCAGGATCAATACCGCGCGGCCTGCCGCACCGGCGCTGAGACCTCGGAGATCGAGCGCGTCTTGCCCTCGACCGCCACAGTCGTGACCGGTTCTTGCGCCAGCTTGCGCGGCGATTCGTGACCGACAAACAGGCTGGCCGCGGTTAGCAACAGCACGACATAAAGTGCGAACACGCCGCCGACCCATTTCCAGTAAAGCTGGCGGGCTTGTGGCGTCAGGCTTTCGATCAACCGCCGCATGATGGCCTCCTCGGGAATGAATGCGCTGCGTATACGCCCCAAGTCACGCCTGGTGTGTGACTTACTTCACAGAAATGAATTGAACGGAGAACCCGTTGACCGGAGCTGAATTGAAGAAACTTCGCGAGCATCTGGGCGAAGCCATCGGCCAGAAGCTGTCGGTCGCCGACATGGCCAAACTCTGCGGGCTGGAGGGCCCTGATGGCGCCGACACCATCCGCAAATGGGAGGTCACCGGTCCGGCCGGACCCGTGGCGGAGTTCCTGCGGATTCTGTCGATGGCCAGCGACCGCTACCCGATCCTGGACATGTTCAACGTATTCGACCGCCACGACGTGCCGGCGAAAGAACGGCCTGCCCGCCGGCAGGCCTTTCGCGAACAGATGCGCAGCGACGTGCGACGCCGCATTGGTTAAGCAAAGCTTGCCGGAAGGGGCGAAAGGTCCGCGAAATTAAGCCTTCCCTAACCTTTGATTAGTCCTTCATTAAGCACGAAAAACGTTTACCTGCCAATGGGTTGGGTTACGACCCGGTGTCACCGCCAAGTGACAGCATTTTAGTCAAATGCCGTCTATCTCCGTGGCCATGGAGGGCGGCCCGCGTCGAGGTCGCCGAACGGTTTTCGGAGACCAGCACAATGAAAAAGATCCTCGCAGCCCTCGTCGCCGCCGCGGCCCTCACCGCCGCCGCCCCGGCTTTCGGCGCCGATCTCGGCGGCCGCTCCTACTACAAGGGGCCTCCGGCCTATGCCGCGCCACTCTATAACTGGACTGGCTTTTATATCGGTGGCCATGTCGGCGGTGCATTCAGCGGCAGCAGCGATTTCAACGGCGCGGTGCTGAGCGATTCCAGCGCCCGCGTGCTCGGCGGCATCCAGGCCGGCCTGGATTGGCAGTTCGCGCAGAACTGGGTGCTCGGCACCGAGGGCCAGTATTCCTGGCTCGGCAAGAGCAACCTCACCGCCACCTTCCCCGGCGCCTACGTCTATACCAACGACCAGCGCGGCCTCGGTTCGGTCACCGCCCGCCTCGGCTACACCTGGGGTCCGGGCCTGCTCTATGTCAAAGGCGGCTATGCCTATTCCGACAACAACGAGCGGGTGACGCTGGCCGGCGCGCCGATCCCCTTCCTGCTCAACGGCAACCACAGCAACGGTTGGACCGTCGGCGCCGGCCTCGAATACATGGTCGCCCCGAACTGGGCGGTCAAAGGCGAGTACATGTATTATGACTTCGGCACCGCGCGGTTCGCGAGCCCTGTCGCGCTCGCGCCGTTTGGAAGCTTCCGCACCGACGACCACACGCTGAAGCTCGGCGTCAACTATCGCTTCAACTTCGCGAGCCCCGTCGCCGCACGCTACTGAGTAACCTCAACTATCAGTTGCAGAAGGCCGACGTTCGCGCCGGCCTTCTTATTTTTTGGCGCGAGTTTTCCGGTTTGCGGAACAGAATAATTCATTCGCCACCAAAAAAGCGACGAAAAGCCCTTCAATTCCAAACTTGTTAACCGGGTAAGGGGATACTGCCGCCAGGAAACACCTCAAGGTAGCGCGGACGGGGCAGTGGGCAAAATGGCGGCACCAATCAAATCCAAGGGTTTTAGCTTCGGCGTGAGGGGCAGCCTGTTTGCCGCCTTCGCCGTCATCGCGGGCATGGCGATCATCATCTCCGCCGGCGCCGGCTTGATGCTCGGGCGCCTCGGCGGCACCATGATTGACCTCAGCGCCCGGGACATCCCGCGTCTTGCCGCGAGCCTGCAATTGTCCGCACAGAGCGCGAGCCTCGCGAGCCAGGGGCCGGCGCTGCTGGCGGCGCGCAGCGAAGAAGCACTGAACGATCGCACCCGGAAAATGAAGGAAACCCAGGCGATCGCGACGCAGAAGCTCGGCGAGATCGTCGAACTCGGCGCCGACAAGGCGGTCGTCGCGGCACTCACCGAGAACATGAAAAACATCGACGCGGTGATCAAGAGCCTCGGCTCGGCCGCCCTCGAACGGCTCGAACTCGCCGCGCAGCACGAAAGGCTGTACGCCGCGGTCCGCAAGGCGCAACGGCGCTTCGTCGCCGCGGCCGGTCCCGCGGCGATCGACGCGCAGACCGAGCTCTACAGCATCTACGCCGCGCCGAACTTCTCCCAGTCCGACGCCATCAAGGCGCACAAGACCGCCGAGCAGCTTGCCGACATCGCCGCCAGCGGCAACCTCATGGCTTTCGACATGATCGCCGCGCTGTCTGCGACCAACGGCCAAACGCTGGAAAACATCGGCAAGGAATTCCGCACGGCGCAGGGGCGCGTGAAGTCGAACGTGGAAGCGCTGCCGAAAACCACGGCGATGAACGTGGTCCGCTCGGCGACGCTGGAATTGCTGGCGCTGGCCGACGGCAAGGCCGGTATCTTCAAGGTCCGTCAGCAGGAACTGGATGCGGATGATTTCGGCCAGACCATTCTGGAGGAAACCCGCAAGCTCAACGTCGGACTCGGAATCAGCGTGCAGCAGCTGGTCGATGGCGTTCAGAAGGAAACCGACGCCGCGACCTGGCAGGCGCGCCAGGAGATTTCGTTCGGGACCATGGTCATGCTCGCGCTCGGCATCGGCACGCTGGTCGGTTCGGTGCTGTTCGTCTGGCTCTATGTCGGCCGCAACATCCTGCGGCGGATCAGCAACCTGCAGCAATCGATGCAGGTTTTGTCCAGCGGCGACCTCGAAACCGATATCTACCAGACCCACCACCAGGACGAGATCGGCGTCATGGCCGACTCGCTCCAGGTGTTCCGCGAGAGCATGATCCAGAGCCGCGCGCTCTCCGCCGAGCAGGACAAGGACCGCATCGCCAAGAGCGAACGTGCCAGCCGCATGGAAGCCCGCATCGTCGAGTTCGAAACCACCGTCCGCACCGCGCTCGACAGCCTGTCGAACGCCGCGGGCTCGATGCAGACCACCGCAAAGGCCATGTCCGCGACCGCCGACAAGTCCAGCGCGCTGGTGACCACGGTCGCGACCGCCGCCGAGCAGACCTCCGCCAACGTGCAGACGGTGTCCTCGGGCACCGAGGAATTGTCGTCGTCCATCGAGGAGATCGGCCGCCAGGTCGTCACCTCCTCCGAAATCGCCCGCAAGGCGGTCGAAGACGCCGGCGCGACCGACGCCACCATGCAGGGGCTCGCGGACAACGCCGCGCGCATCAGCGTGGTGGTCGACCTGATCCAGACCATCGCCTCGCAGACCAACCTGCTGGCGCTGAACGCCACCATCGAGGCCGCGCGCGCTGGCGACGCCGGCCGCGGTTTTGCCGTGGTCGCCTCCGAAGTGAAGAGCCTCGCCAACCAGACCGCAAAGGCCACCGACGAGATCCGCCAGCAGATCGGCAGCATGCAGACGGTGACGGAGACCGCGGTCTCCGCGATCCGCAACATCAGCGGCACGATCGCCGAGATCAACGAGGTGACGACGGCGATCGCGGCCGCGGTCGAGGAACAGGGTGCGGCGACGCGCGAAATCGCGCGCAACATCCAGCATGCCGCCAGCGGCACCACCGAGGTTTCCACCAACATCGTCGGCGTCTCCAGCGCCTCGGCCCAGGCCGGAACCACCGCCAACGAGGTGCTGACCGCCTCCGACAAGCTGCGCCGCGAGGCCGACGTGCTGCGCGAGGAAATCGACGCGTTCCTGTCGAATATCCGGGCGGCGTAAGAGACGGTCGTCCCGGCCTTGGGCCGGATGCAGCTGCCACAAACTCGCTGTCGTCCCGGGCTTGACCCGGGACCCATACGCCGCGGCCGTTATTGCCGGAAAGAAAGATAACGACCTGCGAGCAGATCAATTTCCGCCGGTGGTTATGGGTCCCGGGTCAAGCCCGGGACGACGATTGAGGTCTTGGCCGGCTCCGCGCCCCCAATGCACGCCTGCGTCCTACCCCCATTTTTTCAACTAGCGCAGCGCCGCCTCTGCCGCTAAGCCGGTAGCATGCATTCGAAAACCGACACCGTGCCGTCCTCGGCCGAGGCACTGCGATACCCTTGGGAAAGCCACCCCGGCCACGATCAGGTCGTCGAAGTGGTGCCCGGCGTGCTTTGGATCCGTCTGAAGCTGCCGTTCCGGCTCAATCACGTGAACATCTACCTGCTGGCCGACGGCGACGGCTGGGCGATGGTCGATTCCGGATTCGGCAATGAAGAGACCATTGCGGCGTGGACGACGCTGTTCGAGGGACCGCTGCAGCATGTGAGGGTGACGCGGCTGATCGTCACCCATTCGCATCCCGATCATGTCGGCCTTGCCGGCTGGATCACGGAGCGCTTCGACTGCCCGCTGCAGATGTCGCAGGTCGAATACCTGCAATCGGTCTATCACCAGAACCGCGGCACCGAAGAGCGGAAAAACGCACAGCGGTTGTTCTTCCGCCGTCACGGCATGGACGAGGACCTGACCGACAAGCTGCTCGGCCGCGGCCAGGATTATCTGAAGCGCGTCTCGGTGCTGCCGCCGGCTTACCACCGCATTTCCCACGGCGACGAGGTCGTGATCGGCACCCGCCGCTTCAAGGTCATCACCGGCGGCGGCCACGCCCTCGACCAGGTCATGCTGTATTGCGCGGCCGACAAGCTGTTTCTCTCCGCCGACCAGGTCCTGAGCAAGATCTCGCCCAATGTCAGCGTCTGGGCCGTCGAGCCCGACCAGAACTCGCTGGGCGAATATCTGGCCTCGCTTGCCAGCCTGACCACCACCCTGCCCTACGACGTCATGGTGCTGCCCGGCCACGGCGTGCCGTTCTACGGCTTGAAGACCCGTATCAAGCAGCTCGCCGATCATCACGAGGATCGCTGCCGCCTGATCGCGGAAGCCTGCCGGGAAGTCCCGCAAACGTCACGGGAACTGGTGCCGGTCGTGTTCAACAAATATCCGCTCGATGTACACCAGATGGGCTTTGCTTCCGGCGAGTTGATCGCCCACGTCAATTACATGATCAACGAAGGGCGCCTGACCTCGGAAATGACCGACGGCGTCCTGCGCTTCCGGACCACCTGACAGCGACAGGCTGAATCGGGAGGGCGGATGCAGTGGTGCTTCGCATTCTGACCCATACGCCGCTCCAAGGCGTTCACGGTACTCGCCTACCTGACCTGACCAAACTAACCCATGGCTATTGCACCCAAATGGGCGCACGGTCGCGGCATGTTAAAATTGACGCCACACCGGACGTTTTTTCGTGTTCAAATTTTCCATGCGTGTAGCCCTGATTTGATGCCGTCATGTTGACGCGGTCAGCCCTGCTTGTTGAGAACGGACTACCTGATCTTCCCGCGTTGCTTGTCGAGCCGCACCGCAACCCCGGCGGAATTTGGCGGATCAAGTTCAGCTATGAGACGAGCGAGCCGCTTTCGATGAGTGCCGCGCAGGCATCGACGATGGCGTCCGCGCTTCATGCGATCGGTGAGGTCGAATTGGCCGACGAGATCGATGGCGCGCTGAAAAGTGCGGTTCGCTATTCATCGATGTGACTTCCCGATCCCCGGGCAATGCCGCACGCAAAGGAAAATGCATGAAAACGGTTGCCGCCGTATTGGCGCTGTTCGCCTTCGCATCGGGCGCGCTTGCCGCAGGCCAGGAGTGCCGTTTGATCGAAAGCACGAGCGCGCGACTCGCCTGCTACGACGCCGCGTCGCCTCCGAAAACAGAAAAGCCCAAGGCGCTTGAGAGAGACGCCTCGCGACCTGAATACAGGGACCCCTTCCTCGCGGAGGACGCCCGAACCGCCGCCAAACTGAAGAACATCTGCCGCGGTTGTTGAACCGCCCGGAAAAACACGATCGTTCCGCCTTGGCGCTGCTGGCGCGACAGGACGACCGCCAAAGGACTGCCAAAAGGACTGCAATGGCCAAGACGTCTGACTACAGGATCGTTACCTTTCAACGCCAACCCGGACTTTGGCGCGCCAACATGACGCCGATTGTTCAACCCGCCACGATCACGCGGGGGGACGCGATCCGGGGCTTTGTGACGGCGGAAGACAGCAAGTCCGAAGAAGATGCCGTCATCGCCGCCCATCGCGCCATCAGGGAACTGGACGGTTAGCCGGATTTGGGTCGCCCAGCGGGCGGTTCACGGTTTCGGCGGCGCGGCGAAAATCCCGGGACCGAATCCCGCCTAGCGTCTTGATCCTGATCAATATTTCTTCGCCTAGGTAGTATCCCGGAGCGGCCCTGAAATGTGGGATTCCGCATGGACACCCAAGCTGGAAAGGCTCTAAAAAGGCCGAGCGAAACCGGCCGGTTCCGCCTCAGCTCTTCCTCCGCCTCGGGTTTCGCGATGGATTACAGCCAATTCTTCCAGTCCGCCCTCAATCGCCTGCATGACGAGCGGCGCTACCGCGTTTTCGCCGATCTCGAACGGATCGCCGGCCGATTTCCCCACGCGGTGTGGCACTCGCCCAAGGGCAAGCGCGACGTCGTGATCTGGTGTTCCAACGATTATCTCGGCATGGGCCAGCATCCCAAGGTGGTCGGCGCCATGGTCGAAACCGCCACAAGAGTCGGCACCGGCGCCGGCGGCACCCGCAACATCGCCGGCACCCATCATCCGCTGGTGCAGCTCGAACAGGAACTCGCCGACCTGCACGGCAAGCAGGCCTCGCTGCTGTTCACCTCGGGCTACGTCTCGAACCAGACCGGCATCTCGACGATCGCCAAGCTGATTCCGAACTGCCTGATCCTCTCCGACGCGCTGAACCACAATTCGATGATCGAGGGCGTGCGCCAGGCCGGCTGCGAACGCCAGATCTTCCGCCATAACGACATGGCGCATCTGGAAGAACTCCTGATCGCCGCCGGCCCTGACCGGCCGAAGCTGATCGCCTGCGAGAGCCTGTATTCGATGGACGGCGACGTCGCGCCGCTGTCGAAGATCTGCGATCTCGCCGATAAATACGGCGCCATGACCTATGTCGACGAAGTCCATGCGGTCGGCATGTACGGCCCGCGCGGCGGCGGCATCGCCGAGCGTGACGGCGTCATGCATCGCATCGACGTGCTTGAAGGCACGCTCGCCAAGGCGTTCGGCTGCCTCGGCGGCTATATCGCCGGCAATGCCGAGATCATCGACGCGGTCCGCTCCTATGCGCCGGGCTTCATCTTCACCACCGCGCTGCCGCCGGCGATCTGCTCGGCCGCCACCGCCGCGATCCGCCACCTGAAGGGCTCGAACTGGGAGCGCGAACGTCATCAGGACCGCGCCGCCCGCGTCAAGGCGATTCTCAACGCCGCCGGCCTGCCCGTGATGTCGAGCGACACCCACATCGTGCCGCTGTTCGTCGGCGACCCCGAGAAGTGCAAGCAGGCCTGCGACATGCTGCTGGAGGAGCACGGCATCTACATCCAGCCGATCAACTATCCGACGGTCGCCAAGGGCACCGAGCGGCTGCGCATCACGCCCTCGCCCTACCACGACGACGGCCTGATTGACGGGCTCGCCGAGGCGCTGCTGCAGGTCTGGGACCGTCTTGGCCTGCCGGTGAAGCAGAAATCGCTGGCGGCCGAGTAACCCTACTCACCCAAGCCTCGCAAAATTGGGCCGGTGGCGCGATGCGCTGCTGGCCCAAAGCGTTTATACTCCTGGTTTCCGGCATTGGCGCCAGCGCGCGTCCGACCGGAGAGGGAGACAAGCAGCGATGCTGCACGACTGGGGCGTAATCGCCGCCGCCTTTGCCTATATCGGCCTGCTGTTCTTCGTCGCCAGCTATGGCGACCGGCTGTCGCCGGGCCAGCGTGGCCGCGCCGGCATGCTGATCTATCCGCTGTCGCTGGCGATCTACTGCACCTCGTGGACCTTCTTCGGCTCGGTCGGTTTCGCCACCCGCACCAGCATCGACTTCCTTGCGATCTATGTCGGCCCGATCCTGATGATCGGCCTGTGCACGCCGCTGCTGCGACGCGTGATCCAGCTCGCCAAATCGCAGAACATCACCTCGATCGCCGACTTCATCGCGGCGCGCTACGGCAAGAGCCAGGCGGTGGCCGCCACCGTCGCCGTCATCGCGATCGTCGGCTCCGTGCCGTATATCGCGCTGCAGCTCAAGGCGGTGGCGTCCTCGCTGGAAACGATTTTGGGCGAGGACAAGCTGTTCTCCTCGATCCCGATCATCGGCGACATCGCGCTGGTGGTGACGCTGGCGATGGCGGCGTTCGCGGTGCTGTTCGGCACCCGGCAGACCGACGCCACCGAACACCAGCACGGCCTGATGCTGGCGGTCGCCACCGAATCCATCGTCAAGCTGGTGGCCTTCCTCGCCGCCGGCGCCTTCGTCACCTTCTGGATGTTCACGCCGGTCGAACTGATCGAACGCGCGATGAAGACGCCGGAGGCTGTGCGCGCGATGAACTATTCTCCGTCGATCGGCAATTTCCTCACCATGACGCTATTGTCTTTCTGCGCGATCATGCTGCTGCCGCGGCAGTTTCACGTCAGCGTGGTCGAGAACTCCAGCCCGGCGGAGGTCAGCCGCGCCCGCTGGCTGTTTCCGCTCTATCTGGTCGCGATCAATCTGTTCGTGATTCCGATTGCCCTTGCCGGCCTCGTCACCTTCCCGTTCGGCGCCGTCGACAGCGACATGTACGTGCTGGCGCTGCCGATCGAGGCGGATGCCACGCTGCTCAGCATTGCCGTCTTCGTCGGCGGCCTGTCGGCGGCGACCGCGATGGTGATCGTGGAATGCGTCGCGCTCTCCATCATGGTCTCCAATGACATCGTGCTGCCGCTGGTGCTGCAGCGCGGCCGGGCGGCGCGCGACGGCAGCAAGGATTTTGGCGACTTCCTGCTCAGCATCCGGCGCTTTGCCATCTTCGCCATCATGGTGATGGCGTATCTGTACTATCGCGCGCTCGGCAACACGCAGTTGGCGGCGATCGGCCTCTTGTCGTTCGCAGCGCTGGCGCAACTGGCGCCGGCCTTCTTCGGTGGACTTTTCTGGCGCGAAGGCACCGCGCGCGGCGCCATGACCGGTATGCTGGTCGGCTTTGCCGTGTGGGCCTATACGCTGTTCGTGCCGAGCTTCCTGGAAGGCAGCACCGCCGGTCTGCTTTTCCTGCAACATGGCCCGTTCGGCATCGAGGCGCTGCGACCGCGGGCGCTATTCGGCGCCGATCTGCCGCCGCTGATGCATGGCGTGATCTGGTCGCTGTCGCTCAACATCCTCACCTATATCGTGATGTCGCTGGCGCAACGGCCGTCGTCGATCGAGCGGCTGCAGGCGGACCTGTTCGTACCCAGCGCGCTGACGCCGATCGCGCCGACGTTTCGTCGCTGGCGTACCACCGTGACCGTGCAGGACATCCAGAGCACGGTGGCGCAATATCTCGGCCCGGAGCGCGCCGCCCAGGCGTTCGAGGCCTTCGCCATCAGCCATCCAGGCCATCTCGATCCATCGGCCCCCGCCGATTTCGAATTGCTGCAGCACGCCGAACGCCTGATCGCCTCCTCGATCGGGGCGGCCTCCTCGCGCCTCGTGATGTCGCTGCTGCTGCGCAAGCGCACCGTCTCTGCCAAGGCCGCGCTGAAACTGCTCGACGATTCCCACGCCGCGCTGCATTTCAACCGCGAGATCCTGCAGACCGCGCTGAACCATGTGCGCCAGGGCATTGCGGTGTTCGATGCGGACCTGCAGCTGATCTGCTCGAACGCCCAGTTCGGCGAAATCCTCGCGCTGCCGCCGCATCTGGTGCAGCTCGGCATTCCCTTGCAGGAAATCCTCGAATTCATGGGCGCCGTCAGCGCAGCCGATCCTGGCGATCCCGATACGCTGCTGCAGCGGCGGCTGGAGGCCTACACCACCGAGGGCGCCCCCTATCTGGAGCGCCTGCCCGACCGCCACATGGTGATCGAGGTCCGCTCCAACCGGATGCCGGGCGGCGGGTTCGTCATCACCTTTTCCGACGTCACCCCGAGTTTTGAGGCGGCCGAGGCGCTGGAACGCGCCAATGCGACGCTGGAAAAACGCGTGCGCGACCGCACCGAGGAACTGACGCGGCTGAACTCCGAGCTGGCCCAGGCCAAGAGCACCGCCGAGGACGCCAACATCTCGAAAACGCGGTTCCTGGCGGCTGCCAGCCACGACATCCTGCAGCCGCTCAACGCGGCGCGGCTCTATGTGACGAGCATGGTCGAGCGGCAGACCGGCGGCGAGGATTCGCGCCTAGTCGAGAACATCGACGACTCGCTGGAGGCGATCGAGGAAATCCTCGGCGCGCTGCTGGATATCTCGCGGCTCGACGCGGGCGCGATGACGACCTCGATCTCGAGCTTCAAGATGGCCGACCTGATGCGCTCGCTCGAGATCGAGTTCGCGCCGATCGCCCGCGCCAAGGGGCTGAAGCTGACCTTCGTGCCCTGCTCGCTGCCGGTGCAGTCCGACCGCTCGCTGTTGCGCCGGCTGCTGCAGAATTTCATTTCCAACGCCATCAAATACACCCCGCGCGGCCGCGTGCTGGTCGGCTGCCGCCGCCACGGACAGTCGCTGCAGATCGGCGTCTGGGACACCGGCGTCGGCATCCCCGTGACCAAGCGCGGCGAGATCTTCAAGGAATTTCACCGCCTCGAACAGGGCGCACGGATCGCGCGCGGCCTCGGCCTTGGCCTGTCGATCGTCGAGCGGCTGGCGCGCGTGCTCAACCACGGTATCGCGATCGACGCCACCGCCAGCGGCGGTTCGGTGTTTTCGGTGACGGTGCCGGTTGCCAACGCCATCGACCATACCGCCGCGGTCACCAGCGCAACGCCGCTTTCGAAGACGCCGATGAGCGGCGCCCTGATCGTCTGCATCGAGAACGATCCGGCGATCCTCGACGGCATGAAGACGCTGCTGACGGCGTGGGACGCCGAGGTGATCGCGGTGGCCGATCCGGACGCCGCGATCGCAGCGATCGAAGCCTCCGGCAACAGCGTGACCGGCCTCCTGGTCGACTACCATCTCGACCGCGGCAACGGTGTCGCCGCGATCCGCGAGATCCGCCGCCGCTTCGGCGAAGCCATTCCAGCCATCCTCATCACGGCGGACCGCAGCCCCAACGTCCGCGCCGCCGCCCGCGAGGAAAACATCGCGATCCTCAACAAGCCGGTGAAGCCGGCCTCGCTGCGCGCGCTGCTCGGCCAATGGCGCGCGCAGCAGATGGTGGCGGCGGAATAGATGGTCGTCATTCCGGGGCGCGCCCCTTGGCGCGAACCCGGAATCCAATTCACCGCTGGACCCGTTGCTTGTTGGATTCCGGGTTCGCGCCAAAAAGGCGCGCCCCGGAATGACGGCCGAGAGTTTACGTCGGATGCTAACCCGTCGGCGTGCCCTGGCGCCATTGGCCGCCGGCAATCTTCGCCGCCGCGATCACGGCCTGGGTCCGGCTCTCGACGCCGAGCTTCTGCAGGATCGCCGAGACGTGCGCCTTGATGGTGGCTTCCGAGACGCCGAGCTCGTAGGCGATCTGCTTGTTGAGCAGCCCTTCCGACAGCATCATCAGCACCCGCACCTGCTGCGGCGTCAGCGTTACCAGGCGGTCGCGCAGGCGCGACATGTCGGGGTCGTCGGCCGAGGACAGATCGGTGTCCGGCGGAACCCAGACCTCGCCCTCCATCACCTTCATGATCGCGTCGCGCAGCGTTTCGACGCCGAAGCGCTTGGGAATGAAGCCGGAGGCGCCGAAATCCAGCGAGCGGCGGATGGTTCCGGCATCGTCGCTGGCGGAGACGATGACCACCGGGATCGCCGGGTATTGCGCGCGCAAATAGATCAGGCCTGAGAAGCCGGAGATTCCAGGCATGGTGAGATCGAGCAGGATCAGGTCGACCTCGGAATCCCGTTCCAGCATCGCGGTAAGATCGTCGAACGAGCCGGCTTGGCTGACGACGGCGGACGCCATGACGCTGACAACCGCCTGACGCAACGCATCGCGGAACAGCGGATGGTCATCGGCGATGACGAGGCGGGTAATGGCAGAGGTCGTCATTCGGCTCTCTTGCACTGGCTTGCGAGGGGTCCGCTCCGCTTTGTCCCGCGTTGGACAGACGAGCGCAAGCGGCCAATCCTATCATGTTTGAAAGCAGTTAACCCGCACACTTGTGCGCTGCAATACGCCTCCGCGTTCCGCGGGACCCCGCACAAACCCGGCCGCACACGCCGTGCAAAGGGCCGAAAGTCGTATTGGGGGTGCTTTCACGGGGATGTTACCTTGGCACCAAGCCCAGCTAATCCGGCCAAGTTCGGCAAGGGCGGACTTTGCATCAATTTTGGGGAGTGTTGAAATGTCCACTATGACTGCCACATCCGGCAAGGCCGCAGGAATGACGAAGGACGAACGTTTCGTCATTCTCGCTTCCTCGCTCGGCACCGTCTTCGAATGGTACGACTTCTATCTGTTCGGCTCGCTCGCCAGCGTGATCGGCGCGCAGTTCTTCGGCGTGATCGATCCCGCGACAAACCAGCCGATGTTCAACCAGGCCACGCGCGACATCTTCGCGCTGCTGGCGTTCGCCGCGGGCTTCATCGTCCGTCCGTTCGGCGCCATCGTGTTCGGTCGCGTCGGCGACATCGTCGGCCGCAAATACACCTTCCTCGTCACCATCCTGATCATGGGCCTCTCGACGTTCATCGTCGGCATCCTGCCCAACGCGGCGACCATCGGCATCGCGGCGCCGATCATCCTGATCGCGTTGCGCCTGCTGCAGGGCCTCGCGCTCGGCGGCGAATATGGCGGTGCGGCAACCTATGTGGCCGAACATGCCCCGATGGGCAAACGCGGCTACTACACCTCGTTCATCCAGACCACGGCCACGCTCGGCCTGTTCCTGTCGCTGCTGGTGATCCTGTTCACCCGTACCGCGCTCGGCGAACCGGAATTCGCGAAATGGGGCTGGCGTATTCCGTTCCTGGTCTCGGTGCTGCTGCTCGGTATCTCGGTCTGGATCCGGCTGCGGCTCAATGAATCGCCGGTCTTCCAGAAGATGAAGGATGAGGGCAAGAGTTCGAAGGCCCCCTTGACCGAAGCCTTCGCCAACTGGAGCAACGCCAAGATCGTGATCATCGCCCTGCTCGGCGGCGTGATGGGCCAGGGCGTGGTCTGGTACACCGGCCAGTTCTACGCGCTGTTCTTCATGCAATCGATCCTCAAGGTCGATGGCTACACCGCCAACCTGTTGATCGCCTGGTCGCTGCTGTTCGGCACCGGCTTCTTCATCGTGTTCGGCGTGCTGTCCGACAAGATCGGCCGCAAGCCCATCATCCTGGCAGGCTGCCTGATCGCGGCGCTGACCTTCTTCCCGATCTTCAAGATGATCACCTCCAACGCCAACCCGGCGCTGGAGAAAGCGATCGAAACCGTGAAGGTCGAGGTCGTCTCGGATCCCGCGCTGTGCGGCGATCTGTTCAACCCGGTCGGCACCCGCGTCTTCACGGCGCCTTGCGACACGGCCCGCGCCTACCTCGCGCAGCAGTCGGTCAGGTATACGACCAGCTACGGCGCCGCAGGCTCCGGCGTAAAAGTCGTCGTCAACGGCAAGGAGACGGCCTATGCGGATGCCAAGACATCGAATCCAGCCGTGCTGGCGGCGGTGCAGGCCGCGGGCTACCCGAAGGCCGGCGACGCCCAGATCGTGAAGATGACGCATCCGTTCGACATCTTCAAACCGCAGGTCGCCGCGGTGATCGGGCTGCTGTTCATCCTGGTGATCTACGTCACCATGGTGTACGGGCCGATCGCGGCGATGCTGGTCGAACTGTTCCCGACCAAAATCCGCTACACCTCGATGTCGCTGCCCTACCACATCGGCAACGGCTGGTTCGGCGGATTGCTGCCGGCGACCGCCTTCGCGATCGTGGCCTCGACCGGCGATATCTACGCGGGTCTGTGGTATCCGATCATCTTCGCATCGATCACCGCGGTTGTCGGCTTCTTCTTCCTGCCGGAAACCAAGGACGTCGACATCACGAAGTAATCGGTTTCGTTCAGCGTAACGAGATCATGAAACGGCCGCGGAGCGATCCGCGGCCGTTTTGCTTTGCGGCCGCCTCACTCCGCCACGCCGACGAACTGCAGCACGATCTCGCGCCGGTGCGGCCGCGCGCGATGCTCGACCAGATAGATCGCCTGCCACGTGCCCAGCGCGGGGGCGCCCTGCAGCACCGGGACGTGCAGCGAGGTTGACGTCAGCATGGCCTTGATATGCGCCGGCATGTCATCCGGCCCCTCGGTGTCATGACGCCATCCGGCGCTCTCCGGCGCGAGGCGATCGAGCGCGGTGGCCAGATCAACCAGCACGGTCGGGTCGGCATTTTCCTGGATCGTCAGCGACGCCGAGGTGTGGCGAATGAACAGCGTCACTGCGCCTTCGCGCGCATGCACGTCGCGCAGGAATTTTGTCACTTCGGAGCTCAGGTCGGTAAAGCCTGCGCCGCGCGTTTCCACCGTCAGCAGCGAGGAGACGATGGTATTGGCGGTGACGACGGAAGGCGTCGTGCGAGAGAGGGATTTGGGTGAAGTCATAATGCCTATCTTTGTAGCGTGGGCAAAGGAGCGAAGCGACGTGCCCACCATCCATCATCGAACTCGTTGTGAGACGGTGGGCACGCTTCGCTTTGCCCACCCTACAAGTTCAGCCTTCGCCGGGACGACGAGAGGAGAAAGCGCAACGCACGACGGAGCTACCCGTCAAATCTTGCCGTCGATGTCCCGCTGCACGCGGTTGGCCATCTCGATCAGGCGCCGCCACGCCCGCTCCAGGAACGACATCATGCGGTCCATGTCGCGGTCGCTCGGCAGCGGGATTTCGATCTTGCGGCCGCCCTCCGCCGCCTTCGGCTCGGCGGGCTTGAGCGAGTCCGATTTCGGCAAAGGCTCTTCTATCTTGCCGGGCACCGCCGGCTCGCGCGCGGCGAGCTGCGACTTGAGTCGTTCGTTCTCGGCCTGCAGGCGGACAATGTCGGACTGCAGGCGGCCGATTTCGCTGTCCATCGCCGCGCGCTCGTCGGGCACAGTGTAGCAAGCCCAGCCCGCGCCAGAATTGTTGCAGGTCGAGACCGCGCCGGTGCGGGTGTCGAGACGGAGCACGCCGTCACCCGCCGGCGAAAGCGCGTAGCGGCCGTTCTCGGTCTCGGGCATCGGGCCCGCAAGCGCTTGACCGGCGCCAGCGCAGCAAACGGCCAGCAAGAAAATCGTGGAGAATTTCGACGACGATCTCGCTGTGCTCATGGGCTTGCTCCCGCCTCAGGAGTTACCGGTTTCCTCGACCGCCGGGGCGCTTTCAAGGCGCGTCCTGGACCTTTGAGGTATAGGGCGCCCGGCCGGACTTCAATGCGTCGTCCAGCAATTCAAGGCGGTCCTGCCCCCAGAACACCTCGCCGTCCAGCACGTAGACCGGCGAGCCGAACACGTCGGCGTCCAGTGCCTCCTGCCGATTCTGTTCATATCTGGCGCTGATGTCCTCCGCGCCGGAACGCTCCACCAGTTCCTGGCCGGGAAGCCCCGAGTCATCGGCAAGTTTTGCGATGGTTGCGGGATCGGCAAGGTTGAGCTGATCTTCCCAGACGGCGGCAAAGGCGCGGCGCAGATAGTTGTCGGGATCGTGGCCGGCCTCGAGCGCCGCGATCACGACGCCATCGGCCAGACGCGCGTTGAACGGCCAGTTCGCCGGCTGCAGATGAAATGTCAAACCGCGCTTGTCGCGCCAGCGCTGCAATTCAACCATCCGGTAGCGCTGCCGCACCGGGTGGCGCTTCAACAGGGGCAACCCGCCGGTCTCCGAGAACAGGTCGACCAGCACCACAGGTTTATGATTTACCTTGAGATCATAAGTACTTACCAGGCGACGAAAGGACTGGTGGCCGATATAGGCCCAGGGCGATTGGAGCGAGAAATAGTAATCAACCTGACGTGGCATGCGGGCTCCGGCACAAGGGATTCCTGCTTCGCTTTCGACATCCCAACAGAGCGCTCAAGGCTGCGCAAGATCGATACCTGTGGCAAACCTGCTGCACTGCGATCCCGGGTCTACCATGTCGCAGGCCAAGACTGAAAAACATCAATTAAATCAACAAAATAACCCGATGCGACCTAATCTTGACTTGAATAGACGCGCTAAGTATGGTCCGCGCGGCTTTCAAGGGTGACGGGCGTAATTTCCATCAACCGTTGGCATCGTTTAGTGTCGTGGGCATGGCCCAGGACAAGAAACACAACGTAAGTGGCGATCGCGATAAATCGTCGTCCGACGAAGCTGCGCTTTCCGCAAGGCTCGGAAGTCTCGATACCCGATTGTCCGAAATTCGCGACAGCCGCAAAATCAAGACTGATCAACCCGGAACTGAAAGCGGAGACACAGCCGCCAGAGCTTCTGCTATGGCGCTTGGTTTCCGGCTCTCCTCGGAATTGGTCGCGGGCGTTGTCGTCGGGGCGGCGATTGGCTGGGGGTTCGACCGTTTATTGTCGACATCGCCGTTCGGTTTCATCGTGTTTCTTCTGCTCGGCTTCGTCGCCGGTGTGGTCAACGTGGTGCGAACCGCCGGCGCAGGTCCAGGCAGGCGCTGAGCGTCGACGGGAAGTCACGACAGTTGAAATTCGATTGCCGGCCAGGCCGGTGGATAACGAGCCGCGCGGATGAAAATCGACCCGATCCATCAGTTCAATATCGAGCCCCTGTTCACGATCGGCCGTATTGGCAATCAGACGATCGCCTTCACCAATTCATCTCTTTACATGTTCCTCTCGGTAGCGGTGATTTCGCTGTTGATGATCGGCGGCATGGCAAGAGGACAACTGGTGCCCGGACGGCTGCAGTCGATCGCGGAAATCTCCTACGAGTTCGTGGCCGCGACGATCCGCTCGACCGCCGGCGCGGAAGGCATGAAGTTTTTCCCGCTGATCTTCTCGCTGTTCATGTTCATCTGCGTCTCGAACCTGATCGGCATCATTCCCTACACGTTTACGGTTTCGAGTCACATCATCGTCACTACGGCGCTGGCTCTTCTGGTCTGGTTCACGGTTCTGATCTACGGCGTGTACAAAAACGGCCTGAAATTCTTCAAGATTTTCGTGCCCTCCGGCGTTCCGGCCTTTGTTATGCCGCTGGTCGTTTTCATCGAAGTCCTGTCGTTCTTCTTCGTGAAGCCGGTTTCGCATGCGCTGCGTCTGTTCGCCAACATGCTGGCCGGCCACATCGCGCTGAAGGTGTTCGCTGGCTTCGTCGCCATGCTCGGCGTCTCGCTCGGCACCATCGGCTGGATCGGCGGCATCGCGCCGCTGGCGCTCACGGTGGCGCTGACCGCGCTTGAACTGCTGGTCGCATTCCTGCAGGCCTACGTGTTCGCGATCCTCGCCTGCATCTACCTCAACGACGCCATTCATCCGGGACACTAAGCGTCCGGGGAATTTCTACCCTCACTCTGTCTTATCTCTCAAGGAGCTCTAGAAAATGGAACCGGCAGCAGCAAAATTCATCGGCGCGGGCATCGCATGCATCGGCATGGGCGGCGCGGCAATCGGCGTGGCATTCATCTTCGGCAACTACCTCGCCGCGGCGATACGCAATCCTTCGGCTGCGCAGGGCCAGTTCGGCAACCTGATCTTCGGCTTCGCCGTGACCGAAGCGCTCGGCATCTTCTCGCTGCTGGTCGCGCTGCTGCTACTTTTCGTTCCGCTCTGAACTGCACTTTCCCGCGCCGCCCCCCGGGCGGCGCGCCTGACGGCAACAGGAGAACCCCGTGGCTGAAAAAAGTCATGGTACCAGTGCCCACACCGAAGCAGACGGCGGCCACGGCGGAACATTTCCTCCGTTCGAGTCAAGCACGTTTGCCTCGCAGCTGGTGTCGCTCGTTATCGCATTCGTCGCGCTCTATGTGATCGTATCCCGCTTCGCGCTGCCACGCGTCGAAAGCGTGATCGATGCACGTCAGAACGCGATCGAGGGCGACTTGGCCGCGGCGCAGAAGCTGAAGGACGATTCCGACGCTGCGTTGAAGGCCTATGAGACGGAGCTCGCTTCGGCGCGTTCCCGCGCGCAGGCCATCGGCAACGAGACCCGCGACAACCTGAACGCCACGGCGGAGGCCGAGCGCAAGAAGCTGGAAGATCAGCTCACCGCCAAGCTCGCCGCCGCCGAGAAGCAGATCGCGGCGACGCGCGAAACCGCAATGAGCAACGTCCGCGGCATCGCTGCGGACGCGGCCGGCGCGATCGTGCAACGCCTCACCGGCGTGCTGCCCGACGGCAAGACCGTCAGCAGCGCCGTCGATGCCACGTTGAAGGGATAACGGGATGTTTGCCCAACCGGAAACCTGGGTCGCGATCGCCTTCATCATCCTGATGGCGCTGTTTGCCTATCTCGGCATCCACAAGGCGGTGCTGACGGCGCTCGATCATCGCGCCCAGCGCATCAAGGCCGAACTCGACGACGCCAAGCGTCTCAGGGAAGAGGCCGCGAAGCTGCTTGGCGAGTACCAGACCCGCCGGGCCAGCGCCGAACGCGAGGCCGAGGAAATCATCGCCAATGCCAAGGCCGAAGCCGAACGCATCGCGGTGGAGTCCAAGGCCAAGCTGGAAGACTTCGTCGCCCGCCGCACCAAGACCGCCGAGAGCAAGATCGCACTCGCCGAAGCCCAGGCGCTGGCCGACGTCCGCGCCGCCGCCGCCAACGCCGCAGTCGACGCCGCCTCGGCCATCCTGGCGAAGTCGGTCAAAGGCTCGGTCGCCGACGACCTGCTCACCAGGGGCATCGCCGAGGTTCGCGCCAAGCTGAACTGAGCGGTTTTCAAACCCAACAAAAAGCCGGCGCGAGACGATCGCGCCGGCTTTTTTATTGCTTCTTCTTTTTCGGCGCCGCGCGTTCCGGCTTCAGGGACTGCGGATCGAAACCGATATAGAAGATATAGCTGTCGCCGACGGCGCCGGCAGGCGCCGGATAGGTCAGATCCTCGGCCACCAGCGTGAACGGCTCGCTGCCGCCTTCGGTCATGGTGACCGTTGTCTGGTAGGCCTTGGTGGCGATGGTCTTCTCAGCGACGCCGCCCTGCACCACCGCCACACGAATCGGAACCTGGACCGACGAAGGGGCGCCGGCCGGACCGGCAATAACGCGGCCCTGAATGCCGATCCGCGCCGTGATCACGCCGGCATTGACGCTGCATTCGCGCGCCATTCTGGAGATCGTCGCCTGGAATTTGAGGTCGTTGCCGACCGGCTGCTTGCCGGGCGCCGCAACCGCGTAGGTGGATGCGCCGGCTCTTACCGTAACCGGAGGGCAGGTCAGATCGCCGGTGTCCTGCGGTACCGCCGCCCCCGGCGCGCTGGTCGCCGGCGCCTCGTCCGACTTGCCGCCGAACAGGCTCTTGAAACGGTCGGTGAGCGACTGCGCCGATGCGGGCGCCACCACCAGGCAGACCAGCCCGCCCGCGACCGCCGCAGCCGCCATCATCCTCGCCAAATGATTGTCACCCATGCGACGTCCCTGATTCATCATGCCCTGTCATTGACCCCGGCGGCCTTATAGCAGCCCAATGGCGGCGAACCCAAGGCCACCCAAACGCCACCAAACAGCTTGGAAATCAACGGTTCAGCCGCGGAAATCCTCATGCAGCAGGCCGAACAGCAGGTGGTCCTGCCAGACGCCGTTGATGCAGAGATAGCGCCGCGCCAACCCCTCGCGGGTGAAGCCGGATTTCTCCAGCACCCGGATCGAGGGCGAATTGGTGGGAATGCAAGCGGCCTCGATGCGGTGCAGACTGAGCTCGCCGAACAGCGTCGGCAGCAGCACCCGCAGCGCCGCGGTCATGTAGCCGCGCCCGGCATAGGGCTCGCCGACCCAGTAGCCGATCGTGCCGGCCTGCACGATGCCGCGGCGGACATTGGCGAGCGTGATGCCGCCGATCATCGCGCCGTCGGAGGCGCGGAAGATGATGAACGGATAGGAGCGGTCGGCGGCGATATCCTCGGCGTAGCGGCGCAGCCTGCGGCGAAAGCCGGCGCGGGTCAGATCGTCCGACGGCCAGATCGGCTCCCATGGCGTGAGATAGGCGCGGCTGTGCTCGCGCAACTGCGACCATTGCAGGAAGTCCGCCATCTGCGGCGCGCGCAAGAGAAGCCCATGGCCGCGCGGCACGAGCGCGGCCGGTCCGCTGGTTGGCAAACGAAACAGGGCCATGCCCTCAACTCTCCCGCCCGAGTTACCTCTCCCTCGTCGCAATCTTGAGGGGAGAAGTTGGCGTTAGTGTAGCAGCGACTTCGCTTTCGACCTCGTTAATCCTTCCGCAAAAGACACCGCCGTGTCCAGCCCCCGGCCGCTGCCCAGCGCGACCACCGCCGGCCGGCTGCGGGACAGCAGCGCATGCGCGGCATTGCGAGTCGATTCGACGCTGACCGCATCGATGCGGGCGACCAGCTCTTCCACCGTCTGCGGCCGGCCGTAGGCCAGCACATGGCGCGCCAGCTGTTCGGCGCGCGAGGAGCAGCTTTCCAGCGCCATCAGAAGGCCTGCCTTCATCTGCGCCTTGGCGCGGGCGATCTCGGCTTCCGTCAGGGTTTCCACGGCGTCGTTGATGACGTCGACGATCACTTCCATCATCTCCGGCGCGTCCTCGGGATCGGTGCCGGTATAGAGGCCGAAAAAGCCGGTGTCCGAATAGGGCGCGTGAAAGGTGTAGATCGAATAGCACAGGCCGCGCTTCTCGCGCACTTCCTGGAACAGCCGCGACGACATCCCGCCGCCCAGCGTGTTGGTGAACACCTGCAGCGAGAACAGCGACAGGTCGGTCTGCGGCACGCCCTCGAGCGCCAGCGTCAGATGCGCCTGTTCGAGATCGCGATGCACCACGCGCGAGCCGCCCTTGCCGAACATCGCGGGCGTCGGCTTCGGCGCCGGCGTGGCGTCGAAACTGACAAATCGCTGCGCCGCTTCCTCGACCACACGCTGGTGGTCGACCGCGCCGGCGGCGGCCACCACCATGTCGGGGCCGCGGTAATGCGTCGACAGATAATTGCTGAGCATGTCGCGGTCGAAATCCTTCAGCGTGTTGGCGGTGCCGAGCAGCGAACGGCCTATCGGCTGATCCGGGAAACAGAGCTCGTTAAGATGCTCGAACACGACGTCGTCGGGCGTGTCCTGCGCCGCACCGATTTCCTGCACGATGACGCTCTTCTCGCGCTCCAGTTCGTCAGGCACGAAGGACGGGTTGGCCAGGATGTCGGACAGCACATCGAGCGCCAGCGGCACGTCGGCCTTCATCACCCGCGCATAATAGGCGGTGGTCTCGGTCGAGGTGCCGGCGTTGAGATCGCCGCCGACCGCCTCGATTTCCTCGACGATTTCGCGCGAAGACCGGCGCGTCGTGCCCTTGAAGGCCATGTGTTCGAGCAGATGCGAGATGCCGTGCTCGTTCGGCTTCTCGTCGCGGCCGCCGACGCCGGCCCAGACGCCGAGCGCCGCGGTTTCAAGATGCGGCATGCTGTCGGTGACGACGGTCAGGCCGGACGGCAGCTTGGTAACGTCAACGGTCATCCGGCTACTCCCTGCTTCGCGGCACGGCTCACCGAGCGCACGAATTTCTCCACTTCGGCTGAATCGTTTTTCATTACCGTGATGTGTTCGGATTTGGTCATGAGTCCATCGAGCCAGGGCGGCAGTTGCGGCCGCACGCCACAGGCGGCTTCCACCGCATCGGGGAATTTCGCGGGATGCGCGGTCGACAACACGATGTTGGGAATCCGCGAATCCGAGGTGTCGCGCTCGGCCACCGCCAGCGCCACCGCGGTATGGGGATCGACGAGATCGCCGGCCTCGCGCCAGGCGGCGCGGATCGCCGCCGACGTCTCGGTCTCGTCGGCGCGGCCGGCGTCGAACTCCTCGCGGATCGCGCCCAGCATCGCGTCCGGCAGCACGAAGCGCCCGGACTGCTTCAGGGAGTCCATCAGCCGGCGAACGCTGGCGGCGTCGCGGCCGCTCGCCTCGAACAGCAGCCGTTCGAAATTCGAGGAGATCTGGATGTCCATCGAGGGCGACGCGGAGGCGTGAACTTCCTTCACCTCGTAGATGCCGGTCTTGAGCGTGCGCGGCAGGATGTCGTTGATGTTGGAGGCGATGCGCAGCCAGCGCACCGGCAGCCCCATTTTCTTCGCGACATAGCCCGCAAAAATGTCGCCGAAATTGCCGGTCGGCACGGTGAAGTCCACGGCGCGCGCGGGCGCGCCGAGCGCGACGGCGGAGGTGAAATAGTAGACTACCTGCGCCACGATCCGCGCCCAGTTGATCGAGTTGACGCCGGACAGCGCGACCGCGTCGCGGAAGCCGTGGTTGTTGAACATCGCCTTCACGAGCGCCTGGCAATCGTCGAACGTGCCCTCGATCGCCACCGCATGCACGTTCGGCGCACCCGCCGTCGTCATCATCCGCCGCTGCACGTCGGAGATCCGCCCGTTCGGAAACAGCGCGACCAGATCGACATTGTCGAGGCCCGCGAACGCGTCGACCGCGGCGCCGCCGGTATCGCCCGAGGTCGCGACCACGATGGTGGTGCGCTGATTGCGCTTGGCCAGCACGTGATCCATCAGCCGCGAGATCAGCTGCATCGCAACGTCCTTGAACGCCAGCGTCGGGCCGTGAAACAGTTCCAGCACGAATTGATTGGGCCCGATCTGGTCGAGCGGCGCTACCGCGGGATGGCGGAAGGTGGCATAGGCTTCGTTCGCCATGCGGCCGAGATCGGCGTCGGAAATTTCACCGGCGGCGAACGGCTTGATCACGTCGACGGCGACTTCCCAATAGGGCCGGCCGAAAAATCCCGCGATGGTCTCGGCAGAGAGTTGCGGCCAGATCTCGGGCACATAAAGACCGCCGTCGCGGGCGAGCCCGGTCAGCATCACATCGCAGAAACCCAGGACCGGGGCCTCCCCCCGCGTCGAAATATAGCGCGTCAAACCACCCTCCAAAGGCGCAAGCCTTATGCCAAGCCTTTGATATCCATCATGAATTTATTTCGCCCCGGGGCGAAGCAAGGGCCACCATAAAGCGTTTGCGGCGAAGGGGAAATGCCATGGGGTCAAAAAGAAGCTAGGCCGAGCGGTCGACAAGGCGTCCCGCTAGCCATAGCGAAACGCCTCGACCGGATCGAGCCGGGCCGCACGCCAGGAAGGATAGAGGGTCGCCAGGAAGGACAGCGTCAACGCCATGGCCACCACGGCGGCGGTCTCGCCGAAATCGATCTCCGCCGGCATTTTCGACAGGAAATAGAGCTTTGGCGGAAACAGCTCGGTGTTGGTGATCCAGGAAAGGAATTGCCGGATCTTTTCGATATTCACACAAACAAGCATACCGACCAGGAGCCCGGTCAGCGTGCCGACCACGCCGATCGCGGCACCCGCGATCAGGAACACCCGCATGATCGATCCGCGCGAGGCACCCACGGTGCGCAGGATGGCGATATCGCTGCCCTTGTCCTTGACCAGCATGATCAGGCCCGACACGATGTTCAGCGCGGCCACCAGCACGATCAGGGTCAAGATCAGGAACATGACGTTGCGCTCGACCTGGAGCGCGGCGAAAAACGCCGAGGTGCGCCGCCGCCAGTCGACCAGGTACACCGGCCGCGCGGCGGCGTCCGCCACGGGCTTGCGGAAATCGTCGACCCGATCCGGCCTGGCTTCGAGGAAGATCTCGATCGCGCTGACGTCGTTGGCGCGGTTGAAATAGGCCTGCGCCTCGGCGAGCGGCAGGAAGACCATCACGGAATCATATTCCGACATGTCGGTAGAGAACACCGCCGCGACCTTGTACGGCTTCATGCGCGGCGTAACGGCCTTCGACGTCAGGTTTTCGCCGGGCGCGACCAGCGTGATGGGGTCGCCGGCGCGCAAGCTCAATTGTTCGGCAAGCCGGCGTCCGATGGCGACGCCCTCTCCCTGCTGAAATGCCTCCAGCGAGCCATCCCGGATATTGCTGGCGACCGAGGCAAGCTTGTTCAGATCGTCGGCGCGAATGCCGCGAATGAGCACGCCGGAGGCGGTCTGCGCCGACGAGGCCAGCGCCGGACCGTCCACCACTGGAACGACCAGCTTCACGCCCGACACCTGGCCGATGCGCGCTGCGACGTCCTGCCAGTCCGTCAGCGGTGACTCCAGCGGTTGCACCGCCAGATGGCCGTTCATGCCGACGATCTTGTCGATCAACTCCTTGCGAAAGCCGTTCATCACGGCCATCACGATGATCAGCGTCGCGACGCCGAGCATGATGCCGAGAAACGAGAAGCCGGCAATGACGGAAATGAACCCTTCCTTGCGCCGCGCCCGCAAGTAGCGCCCGGACAGCAGCCATTCGAACGCCGAGAACGGCAGGGGGCGCGTGACGTTTTCCATGCCATCACTCTAGCGCCTTTTTACGCCAATTCGAGCGCCCGGCTGCGCAAACATTTTTAGTCCACCGCCATATTCCCGCCACGCGGGATTTGACGCCGCGCACTTGCCATTGCCAAACAAAAAGAGAGCCGCGGCAGCGCCGCGGCTCTCTCTCTTGGAAGGGTCTGTCGTTACTCGGTGCAGACCTTCATGGTCTTCATGCCGGTTTCGGCTTCGGTCCTGGTCTTGAACGTGCCGTTGTCGACGACCGTGGTCGTGGTGGTCGTCGGCTTGGTATCGACGATCGTGCACTTCTTCGTGGAGGCGTCGCGAACCACGTAGAACTCGGCAGCGACCGCGGTTTCAGCAGCCGCCGACGCGGCAAGGATTAGCGCTCCCGTCATCAGAAATTTCTTCAAGGCTTCCTCCTCAAGTTTTCACAACGGCCGGTCAACACCCGAAGAAGTCCACGGTTCCTATTTTTCCCGAATTAAATATTTCCTCCGGCAACCGCCGCGTGAACCGCTAGCCGGCCGGCGGCCCGTCCAGCGTCTTGAGATATTTGAGGCCTTCGACGGCCAGCAGCTCGCTTTCATTAGTGCCGGCCTTCCAACGCTCACAGATAAAACGCCGCAATTTTTCGCGACGGACGTCGGTCTCGGCGATATTGCGGTGGATCAGGAGATAGACGCCCCACGCTCGGGTGCAGGCAATCTCCACGATATCCTTGTCAGCCATTCCTCACTCCCGCCTCCACATCGAGCCCACATATTGCAACTTTTTCCCGAGACATCTACAGCAACCTTAAAACAGCTTCCGGGTGCGCCGCAGCATCGCGCTCGTAGATGAACAGAAGGATGGCCGACATTCCTCATGACCGCTTTTGCTTCCCGCCCTCAGGAACAAACGCTCGCCGGCTCGCTTGTGCATGACGTCAATCACGCGAACGGGAGGAAACTTGATGAGACGAATTGTCCTGATAGGCGCCGCATTGATTGCTTCGCTAGCCATGAGCGCATCCGCTTCCGCCAGGCTGGGTATGGCCCCGATGGCCGCGGAAGACGGCTCCGTAGTCCAGGTCAAGCATGGGCGCGGCCATGGCATGCATCGGGGACGCGGACATCATTACGGATGGTACAGGGGACGCGGCCACCACAAGCACGGCTGGCACAGGGGACGCGGCTACCGTCACTGACGATAGGCCTTCGCTGGATTCGCGCTCGCCATTCCATTGCCCGGGCGATGCGCGAATGCAGCGGCTCGAACGGGTCGCGCCCGACCGGCGCGGCCGGTTCAGCCGAGTTCCATCTCCACCGCGATCCGGATCAGGTCCGAATGATTCTTGGCGCCGAGCTTCTGCTTGAGCAGCGAAGTGGTGTTGGCCACCGTCTTGTAGGAAATCTCCAGCGCATCGGCGACCTCGACGATCTTGTCGCCGCGGCCGAGCAGCCGCAATATTTCCAGTTCGCGCGCTGTCATCTGCGACGCCGGATTGGCCTTGATCGAAGCACCTGAGAAGGTCACCGCTTCCGCCAGTTGCGGCGAAATGAAATTGTCGCCGGCAGCCACCTTGCGCACGGCCTTCACCAGCAACCTCGGATCGTCACATTTCGAAACGTAACCCTGCGCGCCCATCTCGATGGCGCGCACCACGAACGCCGGATCGTCGTTCATGCTGAACATGATGATCCTGGCGTCGGGATCGTCCTTGCGGATGCGCCGCATCAGTTCGAAACCCGACACATCCGGAAGCTTGATATCGATCACGGTGACGTCGGGCCGCCTCGCCACATAGGCGCGGTGCCCGGATTTGGCGTCGGCGGCTTCTTCGATACGCACTGTATTGTCCGACGCAAACAGCGACCTGCAACCCGACAGGACCACCGGATGGTCGTCGACGATCAACACCCTGGTTGCCGATCTGGTAATATTCTGCATTCACTCATCCCCTTCGGGATTAAATAGGCCGTTGGCGATTTTTTAAAAGAGAAATCTTGGGTTGCGAGGGTTATATTGATCCGGATATGGGAAAGGCTTTCTCTTCGCGCGCGACTGCTGCTGTTGCTCGGGCTGTTGTTCGCTGTCGCTCTGCTGGCTGGAGCTGTCTCGCTCCAGATCTTTGCCACGACGCAACTTCTAGAGGAAACCGAACCAGCCGCACGTTCAGCCAAGGCCGTTGCGGCCGCGCTCAACGGCGCGCTTCAAGCGTCCCAGAATCCGCAGGCGACGCTGGATGCGTTCGTACGGTCGCTCGGGACTTCTGAAGGGATCCGCTTTCGACATGTAGGGAGCGTCTCCGATGATCGGCCGCCCGAGGTGCATGGCCTGCCGGATACGGTGCCTGATTGGTTCGTCCGCCTGCTCGTCCTGCCCGAATTAAAAGCAGCCTTCCCCGTCGAAATCGGGGGAAAGCAGGTTGGAGACATCGTCGTCGCGCCCGACATATCCGCCGACATCTATGAGAAGTGGATCGGATTTCTCGCGATCGCCTGCGCGGGTATCAGCCTGATGCTGTTGACCGGCGCCATCGCCCATTTCGCCACGCGTTCTGCGCTGCAGCCGCTGCAAAGCCTCGGCGAGGGCCTGACGCGCTTGCGTGCGGGCGAATACGAACAGCCGATCGCGCCCTCCGGCCCGCCCGAGATTCGCAAGAGCGCGCAGGAAGCCAACGAACTCGCCCGCACCCTCAATCGGCTTAGCCACGACAACCGTCGATTGTTGCGGCAGATCGTGTCCTTGCAGGACGACGAGCGCCAGGACGTGGCGCGCGAGCTGCATGACGAACTCGGCCCGCTGCTGTTCGGCATCCGCGCCAACACGGTGGCGCTGCTGGAATCGATCCCGTCAGGCCAGGCCAAGTCGAAGGCTGCCGCCGAGGGAATCCTGCAGTCGGTCGAAACGCTGCAGCAGGCGAACCGCCGTATCCTCGACCGGCTGCGGCCGCTCTACATCCAGGAGCTCGGCCTGGAGCGCAGCATCCAGACGCTGCTGCAGAACGCGAGGACGCAGCCGCCCGGCCTCACAGTGACGTCAAAGATCGACGCCGACCTGAACGGTGTCGACGGCTTGCTGTCGCAGACGATCTACCGCGTGATCCAGGAGGCGGTCACCAACGTGCTTCGCCACGCCGGCGCGAAGGCGATGCACGTTACGGCAGACATCAACGACCGCGAGGCGATCGTGGAAATAGTCGACGACGGCGTCGGCTTTGCCGCGGATCAGATGTTCGGCCGGGGGTTGACCGGCATGCTGGAGCGGGCACGGGCGCTGAGCGGAACGTTCGAATTGCTGCGCGAGGAAGGTCGTACCCGTGTGCGCTGCCGGCTTCCGTTGAGCGATGTCGCATCGCGCGCACGGGGTACAGAAGAAGATGGCGGTCAGTCCGCCTGATGCACAATGCCGGCGGCCGGCTCGCGCTGCGTCTGCCCCGCTGGCGCACAGAAGGTGTGCTGGATCTTGCCGTCGCGCGTAAAGCTGAATGCGATGCGGACCGGCTTTCCCTCGTAGCTCAGATAATCGAGCACGACGCTCCCGGCGGCGGGCGTGATTTCCTCCAGCCCGAAAGCGGCCGGGGCAAGCGTCTTGAGGCGTGGCCGCCAGTAGGACTCGAGTTCGGCGCGCCCCTGGCTGTCCTTGGCCTGGCCGCACTGGCATTCGAGCTTCGCATCGTCGGCATAAAGGTCGAGCAAGGCGGCGAGGTCGCGATTCCGGCAGGCGTCGAGCCAATCGACCACCAGCGCAACCTGATCGAAATCGTCCGCCAAACCCGCAATCCCATCCACACCGATATACGTCGTCCCCAGCGCTGACGCGGCTGGCGGAATATGGCGATCGTCATGAATGGACACTGAACGGCCTGTTGCCCGGTTTGCAGGTTGGACAGCAACCATTGTGGGGAACAAAGGTTCCGGCAACCATCCGGTGGAATACGGGCGCGGCCGCTAAAGCTCAGGCGCGGCGCTGGGCGCGCCACCACACGCCAAAGGCGATGACGACCGCGAATGCCAGCGTAAACCATGTGATGGCGTATTGCAGGTGATCGTCCTTCAGATGCACCGAGAGCGGGCCGGGCTTTGGAATGCCGCTCCCGGGCGCCGGCGTTTCCAGATCGATGTAGAACGGCGCGACGGCCTTGCGGGCCTCGCCCCAGCCCAGCGCGCGCGCCATCGCGAGATGATCGCGGGTGAACCAGAGCCGCTTGGTCGTGTTCTCCGGCGGCGTCAGCGTGCCGGCGCTTTCCGGAAACCGGAGATAGCCGGTGAGTTCGACAGGGTCGCCCGTGATCAGCCGGCCTGCTGCGCGATCCTGCTGGCCACGATCCTGCATCGTGTTCTGGACGAAACCGGTGTTGATCACCACGGTGTTGCCATCGGCGAGTTGCGCCGGCAGGAACGCCCAGGTGCCCGGGCCGGAGACGTCGATGCGAACGGCAGAACCCGCGCTGTACACCATCGCGTCCGGCACCGGCGCGTAGGTGGCGGTAAAGCTGACGCGGCGGAATTCGTCCTTGGCCGGCGTCAGCGAGGTCCATTGCGACGGCGACGGCAGCGCCTCGGGCGCAGCCGCAAGCCGCTCGTTCAGCATCGCGATCAGAGTGTGCTTGGCGACCCGGCGCTGCAATTGCCAGATCCCGAGGCCGGTAAAGGCCATCACCATCAGCAGCGTGAAGATGGCGAAGCCGGTGACCGCCGGCCGCCGTGATGACACACCGCTCATTTCGGCTCGCGGTCGATCAGCCGGCCGGGCGCCGCCTTGTGGTGAAATTGCAGCGCGATCAACAGCGATTTCATCGAGCGCAGCGGCAGCAGCGTGGTTGCCAGGATCAGCGGCAGCCACAACGCCGCGTGCAGCCAGAACGGCGGCTGGTACTTGATTTCGACGATCAGCGCCGCCGTGACGACGATGGCGCCCGCCAGCATGATGATGAAGATCGCAGGCCCGTCGCCGGCGTCGATGAAGGCGTAGTCGAGCCCGCACGCCTCGCAGTTCGGACGCAGGTCGAGGAAGCCCGCATAGAGCTTGCCCTTGCCGCAGCGCGGGCAGCGGCAGGCGATGCCGCGCAGCGCGCTCTCGGCCAGAGTGGGTGATTGATCAGGCATCATACTCATCCTTTTCCCTCTCTCCTCGTGGGAGAGAGTGGATCGAATGAGCGTCAGCTCATTCGAGACGGGTGAGGGGTTTGCCTCTGCGAGTCTTGCTCGTCGAGAGAAGCCCTCATCCGGCGGACTGCGTCCGCCACCTTCTCCCACAAGGGGAGAAGGAAGAAAAAGCAAAAAGGGGCGGACCTTCCGGCCGCCCCCTTGTAGCACGTCTAATCTGGATCAGTGCCCGCCGGCCGCAGCCCCCGCGCCGCGGAACCAGACATAGATGCAAACGAACAGGAACAGCCACACCACGTCGACGAAGTGCCAGTACCAGGCGGCGAATTCGAAGCCGAGATGCTGCTTCGAGGTGAAATGTCCCGCATAGGCGCGGATCAGGCACACCAGCAGGAACACGGTGCCGACCAGCACGTGGAAACCGTGGAAGCCGGTCGCCATGAAGAAGGTGGCGCCATAGACGTTGCCGGAGAATGCGAAGGTGGCGTGGGCGTATTCATAAGCTTGCACGCAGGTGAAGGCGGCGCCCAGCAGCACGGTGAGGATCAGGCCGTATTTCAGGCCCTGGCGGTCGTTCTCGAGCAGCGCGTGATGCGCCCAGGTGACGGTCGTGCCCGAGGTCAACAGCAGCAGCGTGTTGAGCAGCGGCAGGTGCCAGGGGTCGAAGGTCTCGATGCCCTTCGGCGGCCAGGTGCCCGGCACGCTGCAGGCGCCCATCGCCGTTCCCGGACCGCAGCCGAACACGGCGTCGCGGGTGGCGTGAACGGCATCCGCCGGGAACAGCGCTGAATTGAAGAAGGCCCAGAACCAGGCGACGAAGAACATCACCTCGGAGGCGATGAACAGGATCATGCCGTAGCGATGGCTGATCTGCACCACGCGGGTGTGGTCGCCCTTGTACTGGGCTTCGCGGATCACGTCGCCCCACCAGCTCGCCATGGTGTAGAGCACCCCGATGGTGCCGAAGCCGAAGATGAACGGAGCTGCGGCGGTCATGTGATGCATCCAGGTGATCGCACCGACCGCCATGACGAAGGCCGAGATCGAGCCGACCACGGGCCACGGGCTCGGATCGACGAGGTGATAGTCGTGGTGCTTCGCGTGCGCCGTAGCCATTGCGGTCTCTCCGTTGCATGTGCCGTTCCCTTCGGCACATATTCGTCTCAAATCTCGAAGCCGAATTTCCGTCAGATACGAAAACCGGCAGTCACAGGCTTCTTGTCACAGGTTTCCCTTGCGCTTGTCGCCCTCGCCGGCCGCCAGCGGCTTCGGCGCGGTCTCGCGCACGGGATAGAAGGTATAGGATAGCGTGATCGTGTTCAGCCCGTCGTTCTCGCTGTCCTTGGCCAGCGCGGGGTCGACGTAGAACACCACGGGCATCTCGCGCTTCTCGCCCGGCCCCATGATCTGCTCATTGAAGCAGAAGCAGTTGATCTTCTGGAAATAGGCGCCGACGGTGAGCGGCGCGACATTGTAGGCGGCAACGCCTGCGGTGGCGCGCGCGGCCTGGTTCGTCACGTGATAGAACACGGTGACGACTTCGCCGATCCTGACCTCGATCTCGTTCTGCTCGGGCTCGAACTTCCACGGCAGGCCGGGGCCGACATTGGCGTCGAACCGCACAAAAATCTTGCGCGCCAGCGGCGCGTCCGACGGCGCCGAGGTCGCGACCTGCGTGGTGCCGTTGAAACCGGTGGCGCGGCAGAACCAGTCGTAGAACGGCACGGCCGCATAGGACGCACCGACCATGAACACCACGACGAAGCCGCAGATCGAGGCGACAACCGCATCGCGTGTCAGCGTGCGGCGCGGGGCGGCCTTGCCGCTCCCCGTCATTGCCTTGGGCTTCTGCGGTTCGTTTTCCATCTCAGCTATCAATCACATGGGCCGGACGAGAACTGCCGGCCCCTTGACCATGGTGACGGCGAAAAACAACACGACGAGAACGCCGAGCGCGAGCGCAATCGCGATCGAGCGCTGGCGGCGGCTTCTTTTCTGCGCCTCTGTGAGGACGATTCCATCCGGCTTCTGATTGTCGTCCATGTGGTCGCCATGCGCTCCCTACCCGATCAAAGGTATGACGGCGCGGACGACCACTTCGAGCAACAGGGTCGCAAACAGCGCGAACAGATAGAGGATCGAGAACGCAAACAGCCGGCGCGTCGCGCGCTGCGCCTGCTTGCCCTCGCGGTAGCGGTAGACCTCGATCGCCAGCCACATCATGCCGGCGCCGAGCACCAGCGAGGTGACGCCATAGACCGCGTCGAAATAGCCAAGCGGCCACGGCGAGACCGCGACCGCGACCAGCACGATGGTGTACAGCAGGATCTGCAGCCGCGTCGCATCCGGCCCGGCGACGACGGGCAGCATCGGAACGCCGGCGCGGGCATAGTCGTCGGACCGGAACAGCGCCAGCGCCCAGAAGTGCGGCGGGGTCCAGAAGAAGATGATGAGGAACAGCAGCAGCGGCTCCATCGACAGCGAGCCGGTGGCCGCGGCCCACGCCACGACGGGAGGCAGCGCGCCCGCGGCGCCGCCGATCACGATGTTCTGCGCCGTCCAGCGCTTCAGCCACATCGTATAGACCACCACGTAGAAGAAGATCGTGAACGCCAGCAGCGCGCCCGCCAGCAAATTGACGAGAATACCGAGCGTGAGCACCGAGAAGAATGCCAGGATCAGGCCGAACGCCATCGCTTCGCCGGAAGTGATACGTCCGCGCGGGATCGGCCGGTTGGCGGTGCGTGACATCAGCGCGTCGATGTCGGCTTCATACGCCATGTTCATCGCACCCGAGGCCCCTGCCCCGACCGCGATGCACAGGATGGCGGTGAACGCCAGCACCGGGTGAACATGGCCGGGCGCGATCACGAGGCCGACCAGCGCAGTGAAGATCACGAGCGACATCACCCGCGGCTTCAACAGCGCGAGGTAATCACCGACCTCCGCCTCGGAAATCCGGGGAAGAGCATCGATGGCGTTGTGATCGACTACCGACAAGATTGATCTCGCTTCACGAAGACTGCGGCGCGCAACAGCTGCGCGCCGCGAAGTGGCTTTACTGGACGCGCGGCAGCACTTCGAACTGGTGGAAGGGCGGCGGCGACGGCAGCGTCCATTCCAGCGTGGTGGCGCCGGCGCCCCACGGGTTGGCCTCGGCCACCCGCTTCTTCGCAAACGCGTCGACCACGCCGTAGATGAAGATCAGCACGCCGAAGCCCGAAACGTAGGAGCCGAGCGACGACACCAGGTTCCAGCCCGCGAACGCATCCGGATAGTCGATGTAGCGGCGCGGCATGCCCGACAGGCCGAGGAAGTGCTGCGGAAAGAACACCAGGTTGACGCCGATGAAGGTGACCCAGAAGTGCGCCTTGCCGATGGCCTCCGAATACATGTAGCCCGACATTTTCGGGAACCAGTAGTACCAGCCGGCGAAGATCGCGAACACGGCGCCGAGCGACAGCACGTAGTGGAAGTGCGCGACGACGTAGTAGGTCTCCTGCAGCACGCGGTCGACGCCGGCATTGGCCAGCACGACGCCGGTGACGCCGCCGACCGTGAACAGGAAGATAAAGCCGATCGCCCACAGCATGGGGGTGCGGAACTCGATCGAGCCGCCCCACATCGTGGCGATCCAGGAGAAGATCTTCACGCCGGTCGGCACCGCGATCACCATGGTGGCGGCGACGAAATAGGCCTGCGTCGCCGAGGACATGCCGACGGTGTACATGTGGTGCGCCCACACCACGAAGCCGATGCCGCCGATCGCGACCATGGCGTAGGCCATGCCGAGATAGCCGAACACGGGCTTCTTCGAGAAGGTGGAGACGATCTGGCTGATCATGCCGAAGCCGGGCAGGATCAGGATGTACACTTCGGGGTGACCGAAGAACCAGAACAAATGCTGGAACAGCAGCGGGTCGCCGCCGCCATCGGCGGAGAAGAAGGTGGTGCCGAAATTGCGGTCGGTCAGCATCATGGTGATGGCGCCGGCGAGCACCGGAAGCGACAGCAGCAGCAGGAACACGGTCACCAGGATCGACCATACGAACAGCGGCATCTTGTGCAGGGTCATGCCCGGCGCGCGCATGTTGAAGATGGTGGTGATGAAGTTGATGGAGCCCAGAATCGAGGAGGCGCCGGCCAGATGCAGCGAAAGGATCGCAAAATCGACGGCCGGTCCCGGATGGCCCGACGTCGACAGCGGCACATACATGGTCCAGCCCGCGCCGACGCCGTTGGCGCCCGGCGCACCTTCGACGAAGGTCGACATCAGGAGCAGCGCAAAGGAGGCCGGCAGCAGCCAGAACGAGATGTTGTTCATGCGCGGGAACGCCATGTCGGGCGCGCCGATCATCAGCGGCACGAACCAGTTGCCGAAGCCGCCGATCATCGCCGGCATCACCATGAAGAAGATCATGATCAGGCCGTGCGAGGTCACGAACACATTGTAGGTGTGCGACTCGTGGAAGAACTGGACGCCCGGGTACATCAGCTCGATGCGGATCGCGATCGACATCGCGGCGCCGATAATGCCCGCGAAGATCGCGAAAATAAGGTACATCGTGCCGATGTCCTTATGGTTCGTCGAATAGACCCAGCGCCGCCATCCGGTCGGATTGGCATGCGCATGATCGTCATGGGCGTGATCGTGGTGTGTCGCTGCGGTCGTTGCCATTTTGAAATCCTGCCTTGCAGTCCCTTTTCGGACCCGTTCAGGTCCCGTCGCCCTTGTCCGTCGGCTTATCGCTCAGCTCGTCGTCTGGCCGCGCCTTACTGCGCAACCTGACCACCGGCCGAGGCGAAAGTGTTTGCCGGGTTGGCCGCATATTTCTTCTTCGCCGCCTCGACCCACGAAGCGAATTCCTGATCGGAGACCACCTTGACCGCGATCGGCATGAAGGCGTGATCCTTGCCGCACAGCTCGGAGCACTGACCGTAATACATGCCGGTCTTGGTGGCCTTGAACCAGGTCTCGTTCAGGCGGCCGGGGATCGAGTCGATCTTGATGCCGAATGAAGGCACTGCGAACGCGTGGATGACGTCGGCGCCGGTGGTCTGGACCCGGATCACCTTGTTGACCGGCACCACCATCTCGTTGTCGACACCGAGCAGGCGCGGCGGCTTGTCCGCCGCCATCAGCGAATCGAACTCGAACTTGCCGTTATCGGGATAGGCGTAGCTCCAATACCACTGCTTGCCGGTGACCTTCACCGTGAGGTCGGCCTTGGGAATGTCGAGCTGCAGGAACAAGAGACGGAACGAAGGCACCGCGATGGCGACCAGGATCAGCACCGGGATCAGCGTCCAAGCCACCTCGATGAGGGTGTTGTGGGTGGTTTTGGAGGGGACCGGGTTGGCCTTGGCGTTGAACTTCACCACCACGATGACCAGAAGCGCCAGCACGAACAAAGTGATGATCGTGATGATCCACAACAGCAAATTATGGAAGCTGATGATGCTTTCCATCACCGGGGTGGCTGCGTCCTGCAGCGTGATTTCCCACGGCTTGGGTTGTGCCGCCAGCGCCGTCCCGCCGGCGGCAAGCGTCATGACCGCCACCAAAAACCCCAGCAATCGCCGGCCCATCTGGCCACTCGACATCTTCATGCCGCTCGCGCTCCCTTGAATTAAGTCCCCAAAGCACTTTCGCCGAATGGCGAAAAATGCCGCACGATCCGCCCTCACAAACGGCCAACCGGAGGTACTTTGGAAGTCCAGCTTCAAAAGTAGTCGGGCCAGATCGTTAGAACGCGTCGAAATCCCGCCTCTCAAACCATAATTCCAGGGCGCTCGCAATGCAGTAGTAAGGCACAAAGCCATGCTTCACCTGCTATTCAGCGGATGTCGGATTTTCTCGTTAAATCAGGCAGTCCCGGCCGCGCGGCGGGGGCTTCGGCGCTTGACAGTCCGATTGCCGGATGTAGGCACAGGTGCAGCGGTCCTCGAGGGTCTGATTCGGTAAGGCTAAAGGCCGGTGCCGGACCGCGTGGATTGGCCGCGGACCGCCTTCAAGGCGCCGTCATTGCGTATCAGTCCGGATAAGTCCAGTTACAATGCAGGCTTGGCGGTCTGGGCCGTAAATGTCCCTGCACCGCCGGAAATCGATAAGAGGATCGACCCAGATGGGGCGTTCGAAACATCAGGCGAGAGTGGGTCGGGAACCGGCCCGCTGGCTGGCCGGCCTGCTCGCCGCGGCCCTCATGCTGGGCCTGACCCAGGCCGCCACCGCCCAGGGCGCGGTGCGCTCGGTCCATGGCGACTGGCAGATCCGCTGCGACACCCCGCCGGGTGCCCAGGGCGAGCAATGCGCCCTGATCCAGAGCGTGGTAGCGGAGGACCGCTCCAACGCCGGCCTCACCGTGATCGTGCTGAAGACGGCCGACCAGAAGAGCAAGCTGATGCGGGTGGTCGCGCCGCTCGGCGTGCTGCTGCCGTCAGGGCTCGGGCTGAAGCTCGACAACCAGGACGTCGGCCGGGCTGGATTCGTCCGCTGCCTGCCGAACGGATGCGTGGCCGAGGTGGTGCTGGAGGAGAAGCTGCTCGGCCAGCTCCGGAGCGCCAAAACCGCAACTTTCATTATCTTTGAGACGCCCGAAGAGGGCATCGGCTTTCCGCTCAGCCTGAACGGGCTGGGGGAAGGGTATGACAAGCTGCCGTGAGGGGGCTCCCCTTTCGTTGGGCGCATGACTATCTTCGGGCGATTGTCGTTCCTGCGAGAGTGGGTACGCCCCCGGCATTTGCGCTGAATCGGAGCCTGCATGACCAATCCCGCGACAACTTCCCTGCTCGACCGCGCCAATCTCGACCGCGATGCCGTTCGTCGCGAGATCACGCGGGGTCTCGAGGGGGCCGACGATGGCGAGCTGTTTCTGGAATATGGCCAGACCGAAGCGCTCGGCTTTGACAACGGCCGGCTGAAGCAAGCGACCTACGACACCAGCCAAGGGTTTGGCCTGCGCGCCGTCAAGGACGACGCCGTCGGCTATGCGCATTCGTCCGACGTCTCCCTGCCGGCGCTGATTCGCGCGGCGGATGCGGTGGCGGCGGTGCGCGGCGGATACAGCGGCCATTTTGCCGCGGCGCCGGCGCATACCAACGTGCGGCTCTACGGCGACGACAATCCGCTGGAAGCGCCGGGCTTCGAGGCCAAGGTGAAACTGCTGGCCGAGATCGACGCCTATGTCCGCGACAAGGATCCGCGGGTGCGGCAGGCTTCCATCAGCCTCGGCGCCACCTGGCAGGTGGTCGAAATCCTGCGCCCCGACGGCGAGAGCTATCGCGACATCCGCCCGCTGGTGCGGGTCAATATTTCCGTGGTCGCCGGGCAAGGCGACCGGCAGGAGAGCGGCAGCAAGGGATATGGCGGCCGCGAGGGCTATGCGCGCTTCATCGAGACCAAGGCGTGGCGCGAGGCGGCCGACGGCGCGATCCGCGAGGCGCTGGTCAACCTGGAATCGGTGCCAGCCCCGGCCGGCGAAATGGACGTGGTGCTCGGCGCCGGCTGGCCCGGCGTGATGCTGCATGAGGCGGTCGGCCACGGCCTCGAAGGCGATTTCAACCGCAAGCAGACGTCGGCCTTTGCAGGGCTGATGGGCAAGCAGGTCGCGGCCAAGGGCGTCACGGTGGTGGACGACGGCACCATGGCGTCGCGGCGCGGCTCGCTCTCGATCGACGACGAGGGCACGCCGACCAACCGCACGGTTTTGATCGAGGACGGCATCCTGGTCGGCTACATGCAGGACCGCCAGAACGCGCGGCTGATGAACATGAAGCCGACCGGCAACGGTCGCCGCCAGAGCTATGCCCACGTGCCGATGCCGCGCATGACCAACACCTACATGCTGGCCGGCCAGCGCGATCCGGCGGAGATCCTGGCTTCGGTGAAGAACGGCATCTACGCCGCGAATTTCGGCGGCGGCCAGGTCGACATCACCTCGGGCAAATATGTGTTCCAGTGCACCGAGGCGTACAAAATTGAGAACGGCAAGCTCGGCGCCCCCCTCAAGGGTGCCATGCTGATCGGCAACGGGCCGACCGACCTGCATCGCATCACCATGGTCGGCAACGACCTCGCGCTCGATACCGGCATCGGCACCTGCGGCAAGAACGGCCAGGGCGTGCCGGTCGGCGTCGGCCAGCCGACGCTGCGGATGGAAAAGATCACGGTCGGAGGAACCGGCTAGTGAGCGACGCGAAAACGGCCGGCGAAAAGCACCGTCCGGGCAAGCCGTCGAGCTGGCGCGCCCAGGCCGTGCAGCTGGCTGCGATCGTCGGCATCGTGTTCGTCGCCAAGGGCGCGATCGCCGAGCCGTTCTACGTGCCGTCCGGCTCGATGGAGCCGACGCTGCTGATCGGCGACGCGCTGGTGGCGTCAAAATTCCCCTACGGTTACGGCGCGTCGTCGCTGCCGATCCAGATCACGCTGCCGGAGACCGGCCGCCTGTTCGGCGACACGCCCAAGCGCGGCGACGTCGTCGTGTTCCGCTGGCCGGGCGACCGCTCGCAAGCCTGGGTCAAGCGCGTCGTGGGATTGCCGGGCGACCGCATCCAGCTGCGGCAGGGACAGCTCTTCATCAACGACCACGCCGCCGCGCTGAAGCCGGACGGGATCGGCACGGCGGAAGACGAGCGCGGCAACACCGAGCGGGCCTACAAGTTTGTCGAAACGCTGCCGAACGGCGTCAGCCACGCCATCTTCAAGATCCGCGACAATGGCCGGCTCGACAACACGCCCGAGGTGACGGTGCCGCCGGGAAAATTGTTCGTGCTCGGCGATAACAGGGACAATTCGGCCGACAGCCGCGTCGCGGTGCGCGACGGCGGCGTCGGCTTGCTGCCGGTCGACAGCCTGATCGGCCGGGCGGACGCCGTGGTCGGCTCCTGGGATCTCGGCATGCGCAGCCAGCCGGTATGGACGTGGCTGTCGGGATTCCGGCTGGCGCGGTTCTTTACGTCCGTGCAGTGAGGCTTTCGTCATCCAGGTGAGGAGTAGGCGGCGGGCCGATGGATCAGGACCAGTTCCTCACAGCAGTTCTAAAGAATCCCGCCAACGCCATCATTACCGAAGAACTGTTTCAACTCGGACTGCCGGATTCCTGGCTGGTGGCGGGATGTCTGGTCCAGACGGTGTGGAACGTATTGACCGGGCGCGCGGTCGATTACGGCATCAACGATTACGACGTGTTCTATTTCGATCCCGACACCTCATGGGAAGCGGAAGACAGGATCATCCGCACGCTTGCCGAGCGCCTCACAAAACGTGGCATCGGGGTCGAGGCCCGCAACCAGGCGCGCGTGCATCTGTGGTACGGCGAAAAACACGGCCTGCCCTATCCCGAACTGCGCCGTTCGAGCGACGGCATCGACCGCTTCCTTACCAAAAACACCCAGATCGGGCTGCGGCGCACGGAGCATGGCTATGAGGTGTACGCACCGAACGGCTTTGACGATGTCGCGGCGATGATCGTGCGCCCCAATCCGGCGCCGAATTTTTCGGCGGCGAACTATGCGGCGAAAGCCGCGCGTTGGAAATCATTGTGGCCCGAAATCACAGTGCTGCCTGCCATCGCATAGCTAGAACGACGTCGTCAAATCCGTCAGCCATTGCGGCGACGCTTCGACCAGCGCGGCCTCGATCCGCTTGTCGGCGCCGGTGACGATCGCCACCCCGATCAGGATGAAGGCGGCGCCGAGCAGACCTTTGCCGAGACTGCCGGCCGACATCAGCCGCGCCCTGACCCGCATCAGGGTGGCGCGCGACAGCAGCCCGAGCAACACCAGCGGCAGGCCGGCGCCGATGCCGAACACCGCCATGGTCAGCGCGACCTGCGGCAGATCGCGGCCCTGCGAGGCGAGCAGCGACGCGGCCCCCAGCGTCGGGCCGACGCAGGGCGACCAGACCGCGCCGAGCAGAAGGCCGATGCCGAACTGGCCGGCGAGCCCGGAGGAGGCAACGCCGCCGAACTGCCGGTCGGCCCAGGCCGACACCGGACTGCCGGCGGCCGCCAGTTGCGCCTGCCATGACGGCACCAGCAGCACCGCGCCGAGCGCGATCATGACGATGGCGGCAGCGACGCGAAACAAGCCGGCGTCGATGCCGAGCCCGAAGCCCGCCACCGCCAGCAGCAGGCCGATGCCCGTGAACGAGACCGAAAGGCCCGAGGCCAGCGCCAATGCGCCGAACGGATGGGCCGCGACCGCGGCCCCGAGCACGATCGGCACCAGCGGCAGCACGCAGGGCGACAAGATCGACAGTAATCCGGCCGCAAAGGCCAGTGCGAGCGTGCCCACCGGCGTTACGCTACAGGCTCTTGTCGAGCAGCGCCGCGATCGAGGCCGGCTTGGTGTCGCCGACGGAGCGGCCGCGCTCGGCCGGTCCCTTGAACACGATCAGGGTCGACTGGCTCTGCGCCTTGAAGTCCTTCACCGCCGCTTTCATCCCGTCGAAATCGACGCGGAATATTTTCAGGTCCTTGAACTTCGGCTCCGCCGCAAGCTTTTCCAGGATCGGCGTCTGCGCCTTGCAGGTCGGACACCAGTCGGCATGGATCTCGACCAGGATCGGGCCACCGCCCGCCTGGGCCGCCTTGAAGGCTTCGGCGGAAAACGGCACCGCACTGCCGGCCGACGCCGGCAGCGACCATCCTGCCGCCAGCAGCGTCACCCCGATCACGGCCGCGTGAAAGAACCTGCGCGAGAATTTCATCGTGGACATTTCGATCTCCCTGATACCGCGCCGCCGGCCATATTTGTCAGCACGCGCGTCGCAGTGGGAGGTACGAAGCAGCCGCCCGAAATGTTACCTGACCACGCCCGAGATAAACCCAGCCTTCCGGCGCGGCGGCTTGATGTCCTTTTTCAGGAAGCAGTGCGCTTCCTTGCCGGCGTAGCCCGGCCGCGCATAGGTCCAGGCGCGGCATTTGTTGTCGGCGGCGCAGGCGGCCTTGCAGGCGTCGTCGCCGTCGCTGCGCTTGAGGTCGAAACTCTTGTAGTCGCCGCCGAAGCGGTCGATCGAGGTTTCGACGGCGTCGTTGCGCCGTTCGAGCACGCCGGCGCCACGGACGCCGGAGACGCAGCAATCGCTCTGCACCCGCGGCGGCACGTTGCTCTTGAGCCAGCACACCGCGCGGTTGGCGAGGTCGGTCGGGTAGCTGAAGGTCCAGGCGCGGCAGCGGCGGTCGCGTTCGCACACCAGCGCGCATTCGGCCGGGTCGCCCGAGGTCACGGGGGCGCTGAGATAGTCGCTGCCCGGCCGGTCGAAATTCGCCTGCGCCTGCGCCGGGCGCACGGATGCGGCCGCCGCCAAGAGGGCAAGCATCACCACACACGCCCTGAGCAGGCGACCAGTCCCCATTCGCGGGTTGCTTTCGAGTACGCGTTGCGGCGCGGGACGGCAAAACCCTCCCGCACAGACCGTTGATTGGCCATTTGAGCGCCATCAACCTGTACGGTGGATGAACGGCCGCGAAAGTTCAGGCAGGCCCTTCGGTCAGAACGCGTATTCCTGGTATACAGGCTCGACGGAACCGCCCCACGGGCCGTTGAACTTGTCCAGCATCTCTTCGGCGGGCGTCCGGCCCGCTTCCAGGATGTGCTCCAGCGGTTCGAGGTAGCGGCTCTCGTCGCGGCCGAGTTGATCGATATGGCCACGCCGGCGCAGGCCGGCATGCGACAGCGTCAGGCACTCCCGGGCGATCTCGAACAAATAGCGATCCCGGATCCTGGCCTTGAAGCCGAAGCGCGGCACGTCGTCCCGCAAGGCCTGGCGCTCCTGCGCTGTCCAGTGGCTGACCAGATCCCAGGCCGCGTTCAAGCTCTGGTCGTCGTAGAGCAGCCCGACCCAGAACGCCGGCAATGCCGGCAGCCGGCCCCACGGCACGCCGTCGGCGCCGCGCATTTCCAGATAGCGCTTGAGGCGGACTTCCGGGAAGATCGTCGAGAGATGATTGGCCCAGTCGGAGATGGTCGCGCGCTCGCCGGCGAGATTGTCGAGGCGGCCCGCCATCAGCGAACGGAACGACATGCCGGATACGTCGATGTACTGGTCGCCGCGCTTGACGAAATACATCGGCACATCGAGCGCGTAATCGACCCAGCGCTCGAACCCCATGCCGTCCTCGAACACCCAGGGGATCATGCCGGCACGCGCATTGTCGGTATCGCGCCAGATCTCGGATCGGAACGACAGGAAGCCGTTCGGCTTGCCTTCTGTGAACGGCGAATTGGCGAACAAGGCGGTCGCGATCGGTTGCAGCGCCACCGATACCCGGAGCTTCTTGACCATGTCGGCTTCGGAGGAGAAGTCGAGATTGGTCTGCACCGTGCAGGTGCGGTACATCATGTCGAGGCCGTATTTGCCGACCTTCGGCATGTAGTTGGTCATGATCTTGTAGCGGCCCTTGGGCATGACCGGCATCTGCGATCGTGACCAGGAAGGCGTCATGCCGAGCCCGAGAAAGCCGATCCCCAACGGGGTTGCGATCTCGCGCACCTGCGCCAGATGCGCCATCAGCTCGGACTGGGTTTGGTGGATGGTCTCGACCGGCGCCCCCGACAGCTCGAACTGCCCGCCGGGCTCCAGCGAAATCGCGCCGCCGCCGGTGATGTCGTAGAGCCCGATAATGTTGCCGCCCTCCATGATCGGCTCCCAGCCGAGCAGGAGCTGCATGCCTTCGAGCAGCGCGCCGATGCCGCGTGCGCCTTCGTAGGGGACGGGCTGATGGCCTTCCAGCGTGAACGGGGTCTTCTCGTGCTCGGTGCCGATGCGAAACTCGGACGGCGGCTTGATGCCGGCCTCGAACCACGCGACGAGTTCGTCGCGTGATTCCAGCGGCCTCATATCGATCTGGTCACGCGCCATGGGAACATCCGGATGTCAGGCGATTCGACCGAAAGCGCCGAGTGGCCAAGGGAATGCGGACGGCATCGTCCGCAACAACGAAAAAGTTCAGGGCGGTCATCGCGCCGGCACGCCGTCGCGGGCGGCGGCTGCCTTGACCTCGGAGCACGAGCAGCCCAGCCGGTCAAGCAGGCCGCAAAGCTTCATGGCGTCGGCGTCGGACAATTTGGAGCCGACGTGCTTTTCGATCGCCGCCGAATAGGCGCTCCACATCTTCTTCTGCATTTCGCGTCCGGCCTCGGTGATCTCGACGAACTGGCCGCGCTTGTCGATCTTGCATTCGCGCCGCGCCGCCAGTCCCTCGTCGACGAGCCGGTCGATCAGCCGCGAGGTCGAGTATTGCGGGATCAGCATCTGCTTTTCCAGTTCCACCGGGCGCATCTCGCCGGACGGCGCGCGCGACAGTTCCAAGAGCGCGTCGTACCAGGCCAGCGGCGGAAAGCCCGCCTTCTTCAGATCCTGCTCGACGGCGTCGAGCACCCGGCTCTGCACCCGCATCAGGCGGATCCAGGCGGCGGTCGCCTCGGTCGAAGGTTTGCGTTTCATAGTCCCGTCCATATCAGTCGGAGATCAGTGTAGCGCACTAAATGCACCTGCATCAATCTTGACTATTCCATGCAGATGCATTTAGTCAGCCCGTCAATCAATTACGAGGGAAGGAAAAGCCGATGAAATTGTACTATTCCCCAGGCGCCTGCTCGCTATCCCCCCATATCGCGCTACTCGAGGCCGGTCTGCCCTATGACCTCGTGAAAGTCGACCTGCGCGCCAAGAAGCTGGAGAACGGTGACGACTTTTTGAAGATCAACCCGAAGGGCCAGGTGCCGGCGCTGGCGCTCGATTCGGGCGAATTGATCACCGAAGGGCCGGTCATTGTCCAGATGATCGCCGACCAGGCCGCGGCGAAGAACCTCGCCCCCGCCCGCGACAGCGGCGACCGCTACAAGCTCTTGGAGTGGCTGAACTTCATCACCGCAGAGCTGCACAAGAATTTCGGCCCGATGTTCTCGCCGGTACTCGCCGACGAGGCCAAGGCATTCTTCAAGGACCGGGTGATGGGCAAGTTCAAGTATGTCGACAGCCAGCTCGGCGGCCGCGATTACCTGATGGGCAAGGATTTCACCGTCGCCGACGGCTATTTGTTCACGATGCTGTCGTGGGCGGACCGGATGAAGTTCGACCTCTCCGCTATGCCGAATCTTGTCGCCTACAAGAACCGCGTCGCCGCCCGCCCGAAGGTGCAGGAAGCGCTCACCAAAGAAGGGCTGTTGAAGGCGGCGTAAGGCGCCGGCGCATCGCAGCCGACCACAGCGACGACGGATGGCTGCAATCGAAAGGGTGAGGAAGATGTAAACTCCTCACCCGTTTTTTTGCGCAAGGCGGCGCAAGGTATCTCCGGCAATTCCCGATTGTGCGATCGTCAGAACCTCATCCAAAAATCGCGAATACCCTGTAAAAATACGTAGAAGTAACGAGCCGGAAGCCTACAAAATGCAGCAAAATATCACGGTTTTTTAGCGACTCGCTCGTAACTTCGAGGATATCCGCCGGGCATGTCGTATCCGGCCAATGCCGCGTTTCATCGTTCAGTGCTTCACCACAACGATCGAAAATCTGCTGAAGCGGTATTGTACTCTCCGTGAGGCCCGGTCGTGTCCATCGAGCGATTCCTGAAGCAGCGCGCCGTCGATATCGTGATGGAAGGCAGCTATGTGCTTTCCAACTGGTACGATCCGCAGGGCAAGCTTCGCACCTTCACCTGCCGCGCGACGCGCGTTTCGCCGTTCCGGATGATCGTCGACATGCCCGTAGCGGGCAAGGTCGGCGACAATCTCATTTCCTATTTCCGCGACATCGGCAACTTCGAGGGCATGATCAGCGACACCGCGCGAGGCGGTGTGTTGCTTGAACTCGAGATGACGCAGACGATGCGCGCGAAGCTCGCAAACAAGCTCACTTGGCTGGAGAAGAAGACCCAGGATCCCGCCAGCATCGTCGACGTCCGCAATGCGCCGCGCTTCGTCCCGAAAGCCGCGCAGACCACCCTGACACTGGCCGACGGCGCCATTCACAGCTGCTTCGTCATCGACGCCTCTAAGTCGGGCGTCGCCGTGACGTCGGAATTGCAGCCCCCGATCGGAACGCCGCTCGCCATCGGCGCCTGCGTCGGCCGCGTCATCCGCCACGCGCCGGACGGATTTGCCGTCAAGTTCGCCAAGCCGCAGAGCCGCGATGAGCTGAACAGCCTGATCGTGCAGCCGCGGATGGTTTGAGGGGTTAGCCCACACTCTGCCGTCGTCCCGGCGAAGGCAGGGACGACGCTGTGTTTGCTGCGCAGCCTTACGCCGCGGCCTTCTTCGGCGCGAACCTGCCGTAGAACGTCTCGCCCTTCGCCGCCATGTCTTCCAGCAGTTTCGGCGGGGTGAAGCGCGCGCCATACTTGGCCTCGAGCTTGTGGCAGAGTTCGACGAACTTCCGAGCGCCCATGAAGTCGATATAGGACAGCGTGCCGCCGGTGAACGGCGCGAAGCCGAAACCGAGAATCGAGCCGACATCGGCCTCGCGCGGATCCGTGATGACGTGGTCCTCCACCGTGCGCGCGGCCTCCACCGCCTGCACCACCAGGAAACGCTGCTTCAATTCCTCGATGTCGAGCGTATCCGGATCGAGCTGCTTCGGCTGCAGCGCGGAGAGACCCGGCCACAGGCTCTTCTGCCCCTTGCCCTTCTCGGGGTAGTCGTAGAATCCCTTGCTGTTCTTGCGCCCCAGACGCCCCTGCTTCTCGACCAGCTCCACCATCAGCTTCTTCTGGTCGGGGTTGATGGCGTTGGGGCCGAGATCGGCTTCGGTCGCCTTGATGACCTTGAGGCCGAGATCGAGGGCGACTTCATCCGACAGCGAGAGCGGGCCGACCGGCATGCCGGCCATCTTGGCACAGTTCTCGATCATCGCCGGCGGCACGCCTTCCAAAAACATCTCGTTGCCTTCGGCGATGTAGCGGCCGACGCAGCGGTTGGCATAGAAGCCGCGTGAATCATTGACGACGATCGGCGTCTTGCCGATGGCCCGCACATAGTCGAGCGCGGCAGCCAGCGCGACGTCGCCGGTGTTCTTGCCCAGAATGATTTCCACCAGCATCATCTTCTCGACCGGCGAGAAGAAGTGGATGCCGACGAACTTGCCCTGCTCCTTGAAGCTTTCGGCGAGCGAGGTGATCGGCAGCGTCGAGGTGTTGGAGGCGAAGATCGCGTCCGGCTTGAGATATTGCTGCGCCTTGGCGAAGGTGTCCGCCTTGACCTTGCGATCCTCGAACACCGCCTCGATGACGAGGTCGCAATCCCCAAGTGTGGCGTAGTCCGCGGTCGGTGTGATGCGCGACAGGATGGCGTCGGCCTCCGCCGGCTTGGCGCGGCCCTTGGCGATGAGACCGTCGATGACGCTCTTGGCGTGCGCCTTGCCCTTGTCGGCGCTCTCCTGGTCGCGGTCGATCAGGACGACGTCGAGACCGGCCTTCGCCGAAACGTAGCCGACGCTGGCACCCATGAAGCCGGCGCCGATCACGGCGACCTTCTTGATCTTGGTCGGCGGCACGTTGGCCGGACGCCGGGCGCCCTTGTTCAGCTCCTGCATCGACAGGAACAGGCTGCGGATCATCGCCGCCGCTTCCTTGGAGCGCAGCACTTTGGTGAAGTATCGCGACTCGACGCGCAGCGCGGCGTCGATCGGCAACTGCAGGCCTTCATAGACGCAGCTCATGATGGCGCGCGCCGCCGGATAATTGTCATAGGTCTCGCGGCGGTAGATGGCGTTGCCGGCCGGAAACATCATCATGCCGGCCTTGGAGAACACCGGACCGCCCGGCAGCTTGAAACCCTTCTCGTCCCAGGGCGCGACGGCCTTGCCGCCGCCCTTGATCCAGTCCTTTGCCGCCTTGACCAGGTCAGCGGCCGGCACCACGGCGTGAATCAGATTGAGCGCCTTGGCCTTCTCGACGGTCACCGGATCGCCCTTGAGCAGGATCGTCATCGCATCCTGCGGCGGCACCAGCCGCGGCACGCGCTGGGTGCCGCCGGCACCCGGGAAGAGGCCGACCTTCACCTCGGGCAGACCGAGGCGCGTCTTCGGATTCTCCGCCGCGACGCGGTAGTGGCAGGACAGTGTCACCTCAAAGCCGCCGCCGAGCGCCAGCCCGTTGATCGCCGCCGCCCACGGCTTGCCGCAGGTTTCGATGCCGCGCAGCACCAGCGAGAAGCGGCGGGCCTGGTCGAACAGCATCTGGTTGGCGGCTTCCTCGCCCTTCTCCTTCAGCATCTTGGCATAGGCGACGTTCATGCCCTCGAGCATCGATAGATCGGCGCCGGCGCAGAACGCGTCCTTGGCGGAGGTGATGACGACGCCCTTCACCGCGGCGTCCTCCGTCGTCTGCTTCAGGATCGCCTCGAGTTCGCTGGTCGAGGTCTCGTCCAGCACGTTCATCGAACGTCCGGGGATGTCCCAGGTGACGAGCGCAATGCCGTCGGCGTCGGTTTCCAGCTTGAAATTCGTGAAGGCCATGGTGGTTGCTCCCTCGGTGCCGGCAGCCGATCAAAGGCGCGGCGGTTGAATTTGAAATTCGTCGGTCGCGTAGGGTGGGTTAGCGAAGCGTAACCCACCGCTTCATGCGCGGTGGTAGGGTGGGTTACGCCTTCGGCTAACCCACCCTACGATCACACTCTCTCGATGATCGTCGCCGTCCCCATGCCGCCGCCGATGCACAGCGTCACCAGCGCGGTGGACTTGTTGGTCCGCTCCAGCTCATCCAGCACGGTACCGAGGATCATCGCCCCGGTGGCGCCGAGCGGATGACCGAGCGCGATCGCGCCGCCATTGACGTTGATCTTGGACGGATCGATATCGAACGCCTGCATGTAACGCAGCACGACGGACGCAAACGCCTCGTTCAGTTCGAACAAATCGATATCCGACTTCTTCATGCCGGAACGCTCGAACAGCTTTTCGGTGACATCGACCGGCCCGGTCAGCATCATTGCGGGCTCCGAGCCGATATTGGCGAAGGCGCGAATCTTGGCGCGCGGCTTCAGGCTGTGCTTGGCCCCGGCTTCCTTGCTGCCGAGCAGCACCGCGCCGGCGCCGTCGACGATCCCCGAGGAGTTGCCGGCGTGGTGCACATAGTTGATCTTCTCGACCTCGGGATGCGACTGGATCGCCACCGCATCGAAGCCGCCCATCTGGCCCATGACGACGAAGGACGGTTGCAGCTGGCCGAGCGACTGCATCGTCGTGGTCGGTCGCATGTGCTCGTCCTTGGCCAGGATGGTCAGGCCGTTGATGTCCTTGACCGGCACCACCGACTTGTTGAAGCGGCCCTCGTCCCAGGCTTTTGCGGCGCGCTGCTGGCTCTGCACCGCATAGGCGTCGACATCGTCGCGCGAGAAACCATACTTGGTCGCGATCAGGTCGGCCGAGACGCCCTGCGGCATGAAATAGGACGGCACCGCCATCGAGGGATCCATCGGCCAGGCGCCGCCGGAGGCGCCGATGCCGACGCGGCTCATCGATTCGGCGCCCCCGCCGATCACGAGTTCATGCTGGCCGGCCATGATCTGGGCCGCGGCAAAGTTCACGGCATCGAGGCCGGAGGCGCAGAAGCGGCTGATCTGGACGCCGGGCACGGATTCGCCGAGCCCCGCCTTCAGCGCCGCGAAGCGCGCGATGTCGCTGCCCGCCTCGCCGACCGGGTCGACCACGCCGAGGATGACGTCATCAACCACGTCCTCCGCCAGATTGTTGCGTTCCTTCAGCGCCTGCAGCGGCACGGACGCGAGCGCCAGCGCAGTGACTTCATGGAGCGCGCCGTCGGCCTTGCCGCGGCCGCGCGGAGTACGAACGTGATCGTAGATATATGCCTCAGGCATGACGCCCTCCCGTATGATGCTCGTAATATTATAGACGACGGAACGAAGCAGCGGTGAGAAATCTCAGAACGCTTCCGCCGCCAATTCCATGGTGGTGGCGCAGCCGGTCTGGATGCGCGCGAGATGGACGTGGGTTTCCGGCAGCATCCGCTCCATGAAGAAGCGGCCGGTCACGAGCTTGGTGTTGAGATAGGGCGTTGCGCCGCTGGAGGCGATCTTGTCCTGCGCGACCTTGGCCATCCGCGCCCACATGAAGCCGAAGGCAACGAGGCCGAACAGTTGCATGTAATCGGTCGCCGCCGCGCCGGCATTGTCGGGCTTGGTCATCGCGTTCTGCATCAGCCAGCCGGTGGCCTGCTGCAGGTGACCGAGCGCGGTCGACAGCGGCGTGATGAACGGCTGCATCGCCTCATCGCCGCCGTGCTCCTTGGCGAAGGCGCCGACTTCGGCAAAGAACGCCATCGCCGCGCGGCCGCCATTGCGCGGCAGCTTGCGCCCGACCAGATCGAGCGCCTGGATGCCGTTGGCGCCCTCGTAGAGCATGGCGATGCGGGCATCGCGCACGAACTGCTCCATGCCGTGCTCGGCGATATAGCCGTGACCGCCATACATCTGCTGCGCCATCACCGAATTGGAGAAGCCGACGTCGGTCATCACGCCCTTCATGACCGGCGTCATCAGGCCCATGTGGTCGTCGGCCGCCTCGCGGTCCTTCGGATCGGCGGAACGGTGGGCGACGTCGCTCTTCAGCGCGGTCCACACCACCATGGCGCGCGCGGCCTCGTTGAAGGCGCGGATCGTCAGCAGCACGCGGCGCACGTCCGGGTGCACGATGATCGGGTCCGCCGGCTTGTCCGCCTCCTTCGCACCGGTCAGTGCGCGGCCCTGCAGGCGCTCGCGCGCATAGGCCACGGCGTTCTGATAGGCGACTTCGGACTGTGCAAGGCCCTGCACGGCGACGCCGAGGCGGGCCTCGTTCATCATCACGAACATGCCCTGCATGCCCTTGTTTTCTTCGCCGATCAGCCAGCCGGTGGCGTTGTCGTAGTTCATCACGCAGGTGGAATTGCCGTGGATGCCCATCTTGTGCTCGATCGAGCCACACGTCACGCCGTTGCGCGCGCCCAGCGACCCGTCGGCATTGACCAGCACCTTCGGCACCACGAACAGCGAGACCCCCTTGATGCCGGCCGGCGCGCCTTCGATGCGCGCCAGCACCAGATGGATGATGTTGTCGGCCATGTCGTGTTCGCCGGACGAGATGAAGATCTTGGTGCCGGAAATCTTGTAGCTGCCGTCGGCCTGCTTGACCGCCTTGGTGCGCAACAGGCCGAGATCCGTGCCGCATTGCGGCTCTGTGAGGTTCATGGTGCCGGTCCACTCACCGGCGATCATCTTCGGCACGAACATGTTCTTCTGCTCGGGCTTGCCGTGCACCAGCAACGCCGCGGTGGCGCCCATCGTGAGCCCGCCATACATCGAGAACGCCATGTTGGCGGCGCTCTGGAATTCGGTGACGACCTGGCTCAGCGTCACCGGCAGCCCCTGCCCGCCATATTCCGCCGGCGCCGACAGGCCCAGCCAGCCGCCTTCGGCGACCTGCTTGAAGGCTTCCTTGAATCCCTTCGGCGTCGTCACCGAACCGTCGTCATGCCGCTTGCAGCCTTCGAGGTCGCCGACGCGGTTGAGCGGCTGCAGCACCTCTTCGGAGAGTTTTGCCGCCTCGCTCAAAATCGCCTCGCGCACATCGGCGGAGGCGTCGCTGAAGCCGGGCAGATTGTCGTAGCGGTCGATCTGGAACACGTCGTTGAGCAGGAAGGTGACGTCTTCCACGGGGGCTTTGTAGATCGGCATGATGTTCTCCCGGCAGGGGCAAAGGGTGGCGAAGGCGTTCGAGATAAAATTCGCGGGTGGCGTACCGGACCCGGACCTTATCCGGTTCGAGAGATTCCGGGGAGTGAGCTGGCTTCAAATATCCCATCGACCGATGCGACATAAACGGCGACGGCGCGCGAGCCGCGCCTCACTGTTTGGCGAGTTGCTCCCCCATCAGTCGGTGCAGCAGGTTGATTCCCTTCAGCGGACGCACCATCACCTTGAAGTGCGTGATCTTACCGTCATCGCTGAAGCTGATGATGTCGACGCCGTTGATCTTGATGCCCTCGATCTCGTTCTCGAATTCGAGGACGGCACCATGGTCGTTGCGCCACTCGCCGGTATATTTGAAGCCGGGGCCGCCCAGCACCTTCTCGGCGCCCGCCAGGTATTTGAAGGTGATGTCGCGCCCGCGCTGCGGCGTGTGGACGACGGGGCTTTCGAACACCGCATCGGGGTGCAGCAAATCCCACAACGCCGCCGTGTCATGGGACTTCATGTAGCCGTACCACTTGTCGAGGCCGCTCATGGTCATCATGTCTCCTCTGGCGGGTCGTTCTGACGGGCACTGAGCTACCGCCGGGGAACCGATCGCTCCGGCGCTTATGCGCATTGACGCATATGCAACTTTATGCATAAAGTCAATCGCTGTAAACTCGGAGGCCGGCGTCATGGCGCTAGGCGACGCGATCCTTGCCTGCCTGACCGAACGTCCGATGACGGGCTATGAGCTCGCCAAGACGTTCGACAATTCCATTGGATTCTTCTGGAAGGCCGACCACCAGCAAATTTATCGGGAACTGACCAAACTTCGCGACCGCGGCCATATCCAGGGCCGCGAGGTGGTGCAGTCGGGCAAGCCGAACAAGCTGGTTTATACGTTGACGCCGGAGGGCCGCGCCGCGCTGCGGAACTGGGCCGCGCGGCCGAGCGTACCCGCCTCGATCAAGGACGACCTGCTGGTGCGGCTCTATGCGCTCGACAGCGTCGATGTCGAACCATTGCGCACCGACCTGATGGCCCGGCTGGAGCACCACCGCGACCGGTTTGCCCGCTACGAGCGCCTGCTCAACAAACGCTTCCCCGACGGCACCGCACCGCCCGCCGACCTCGGCAAGCTGCTCGGGCTGCGCATCGGCCTGGCGCACGAGCGCGCGGTGGCCGAGTGGTGCGAGGAGGCGATCGAGGCGCTGTCCGCGCTCACCGCCAGCGCGGAACGGAGCAACGTGGTGCCGATCGAAGAAGGCCTGCGCGGCGACCGCGAAAACAGCGGCTAGATCAAGCCCCTGCCTACTGTGCATGGGGTTGTTTTCGATATTCTTGAATCCGGATCAAGCGATGGACTCGCCCCCGCCGGTAACTTTTGGCGCGGTCCGTCCCGTTCTTTAACCCGTTCTTTACCGTAACGCGAAAAAGTCGACGCTGAGGCAGGCGACCCGCGCCGAAATGAGATTGTCTCTACTCTGGGACGCGCGGGGAGGCTGATGGCGCTGGTGGGGCGCCGAAGCGGAACCGGACGAAAGCATGAATTCGCGCGTATCGTGGAGTGTTGACGGCATTGATCCCTCCGTCCGTGAAAGGGCCGAGGCGGCGGCACGCCGCGCCGGCATGACCTTGAACGACTGGCTCAATTCGACCGTCGGCGAGCCGGCCTCGCCCAGCTACGGCGCGTCTTCCGCGCCGCGGCAGATGCCTGACGTGGCCGACATTCACCAGCGGCTGGATTCGATCACCCGGCAGATCGAGCACATCTCACGGCCGGCGCGCGAAACCCGCAGCGAGCCGACGGTGGCCCGCCAGCTCAACGAGGCCATCTCGCGCCTCGACGCGCGACTGTCGCAGATCTCGAACCCCGCGCCGACCCGGCAGGCCCAGATGCAGGAAAAGCAGCGTCAGTCCGACGTTGTCGAGCGCGCCGCCGCCCAGGTCTACCGCCCCTCGCCGCCGCTCAGCCCGGGCTCGATGGATTTTTCGATCGCCGAAATCGTCGCCCGCCAGAACGAACTCGACGCTCCGCCGCAGCGCCAGGCGCCACGCCAATCGGCAACGGGTGCGGCGCAGGCCGCGCCGGCCGGTCCGGACTTTTCCTCGCTCGAGCGCCATCTGCTCAAGATCACCAGCCAGATCGAGGCGCTGCATCGTCCCGATCATTTGGAAGAATCGATCGCGGCGTTCCGCAGCGAACTCGCCGAGATCCGCCAGGCCATCACCGAGGCGGTGCCGCGCCGCGAAATCGAATCGCTCGAAAACGAAATCCGCTCGCTGTCCCGCCGTATCGACGAAAACAAGCAGCACGGCAGCGACGGCCAGACGTTGGCCGGCATCGAACGCGCGCTCGGCGAAATCCGCGAGGTGCTGCGCTCGCTGACGCCGGCCGAGCAGTTGGCCGGCTACGACGAGGCGATCCGCAATCTCGGCGCCAAGCTCGACCTGATCCTGCGTTCGAACGACGATCCGTCGACCGTGCACCAGCTCGAAAGCGCGATCGCAGCGTTGCGCGGCATCGTCTCCAACGTCGCCTCCAACGACGCGCTGGCCCGGCTCGCCCAGGACGTGCACACGCTGTCGGCCAAGGTCGATCAGCTTCCGCGCTTCGACGCTAACAGCGACGCCTGGAACATGATCGAGCAGCGCCTGACCGCGCTGACCGCGACCGTGGAATCAAGGCAGCCGCCGGCTGCCAGCGAACATTCCGAACTGCTGGAAAATGCGGTGCGCACGCTGTCCGAACGGCTCGACCGCATCCCGGCCGGCAGCGACAATGCGTCGGCGTTTGCCCATCTCGAGCAGCGGGTATCCTACCTGCTCGAGCGCCTGGAAGCTTCCGGCAACGACCGCTCTTCCGCCACGCCCGCCATCGATCTCGGGCGGGTCGAGGAAGGCCTGCACGACATCTTGCGTTCGCTGGAACGCCAGCACGCCAGCCTGGTCGCGCTCGCCGATTCCAACAATCGTCCTCCCGCCGACACCGGCCCGTCGATGGACCCCGGCATCGTCGATCTGGTGAAGCGCGAGTTGTCCGACATCCGCTTCAGCCAGACGGAAACCGACCGCCGCACGCAGGATTCGCTCGAGACCGTCAACAGCACGCTCGGCCACGTGGTCGACCGCCTGTCCACGATCGAAGGCGATCTGCGTACGGTTCGCACCGCGCCGCCGGTTGCGCCCCTGTCGTCGCCGCCGATCGAAGTGCGCGAGGAATTGCCCCGCCCGATGACGCCGCTGCAGACCTGGCCGCAGCAGTCGAAGCCGGAACTGCCGAACCCCGCGGCGCTGCAGTCCAGCGCGCACGAGCAATTTGCCGCCGCGCCGCGCGAGTTCCATGTCGCGGAGACGGCTGTGCCCGCCGCCCCGCCGGTGCCGCCGCGCGCGATCAGCGACATCCTGGAGCCGCATGCCGCCGCGCCGCGCGCCGCCATCGCGCCGGACCTGCCGCCGGATCATCCGCTCGAGCCGGGTACCCGGCCGCCGGTTCGGATGTCTTCGCCGTCAGAACGGATCGCGGCTTCCGAAAGCGCGATCAGCGAGATCGCCGCCGCGCCGAAAGAGCCGGTCAGTTCGTCGAGCTTCATTGCCGCCGCCCGCCGCGCCGCGCAGGCCGCCGCCGCCGCGCCGCCGCTCGAGAAGCCAGGACGCGCAAAACCCTCGAAGGACAAGGGCGGCGACAAGGCCAAGGCTAGCGAGAAGGCGGACGACAAGGTCCCCTCCACAATGTCGACCAAGATCCGCTCGCTGCTGATCGGCGCGAGCGTGGTCGTGATCGTGCTCGGCACGTTCAAGATGGCGATGACGCTGCTCGACACCGGCAGCGGGCTGCAACTGCCGATGATGGAACATCCCAGCGAACCGGCAGCTCCGGCGCGTGCTCCCGCGCCTGCGGAAAGCAGCGCTCCGGTCCTGCCTGCGGCGCCGACACTGCCGGCCGCGCCCCTGATGATGTCGCCGACGCCGGTCGAGAAGCAGTCGAACAATTCCTTCGCGCCGAACACGCTGGACAGCGCGCGGATCGCCGTCCCGCCGTCTTTGCCGACGTCCCCGCCGGCTCCGGCGCTACCGGTTTCCGCGCCGCCGGCTGCGACCAGCGACATCACCGGCGCGATCACGACCATGCCCGCCACCGGCGCCAGGCTGGCCATGATCGCGGTGCCGCCGAGCGAGCGGCTGCCCGATGGAATCGGCGGCCCGGCCTTGCGCACTGCCGCGCTGAAGGGCGACCCGGCTGCGGCTTACGAGATCGGCGTGCGCTTTGCCGAAGGCAAGGGCGTCGCCCCGGACCTCGACCAGGCCGCGAAATGGTACGACCGCGCGGCGCAGGCCGGCGTGGTGCCGGCGCTGTTCCGACTCGGCACCTTCTACGAGAAGGGCCTCAGCGTGAAGAAGGACGTCGACATCGCGCGACGCTACTACGCGCAGGCGGCCGAGCGCGGCAGCGCCAAGGCGATGCATAATCTCGCCGTGCTCGACGCCGACGGCGGCGGCAAGGGTGCCAACTACAAGAGCGCGTCGACCTGGTTCCGCAAGGCCGCCGACCGCGGCGTCGCCGACAGCCAGTTCAACCTCGGCATCCTCTATGCCCGCGGCATCGGCGTCGAACAGAACCTCGCCGAATCCTTCAAATGGTTCAGCCTCGCGGCGGCCCAAGGCGACGCGGATGCCGCGCGCAAGCGCGACGACGTCGCCAAACGCCTCGACGTCCAGTCGCTGGCGGCTGCACGGCTCGCGATTCAGACCTTCACGCCGGAGCCGCAGCCCGACGACGCCGTCAACGTCGCCTCGCCCGCCGGCGGCTGGGATTCGGCTCCCGCACCGGCCACCGGCAAGCCCGCGACCAAGCCGGCTGTAACCAAGCGCACCGCCGCCATTCATTAAGACGGCCGCGATGCCGCGGCCTGTTCAGGCAACCGCATCGCCGCCATATCCTCGGCCATAAATCCGTATAGTGCTGCCGGCCCGGCCCCATGCGGGCGGGACTGCAATGAGGACCGATTGTCGAGCGAGGATCGCCAGGAAGAAAACCGCTTTCGCAGGTCGCCCACCGGCCCCGCGGTCGCCGCGCCACGCACCCCCGCCAGTCAGACGTCCCCACCGCCGCCGCAACCGCAACCGCCCCGACACAAACGGCATTTCTGGTCGATCGCCATCTTCATCCTGATGGTCTCCGGCGTCTGCATTCGCGCCTATCGCGACCTGTCGCAGCCGGATGCCTGGGACTACTGGAAGGACCAGTACGTCTCGCCGAGCCTGGCCTCGCAGGTGATCGACACACTCAACCTCGATGCATCAGTCAAAGGCCGTCGCGCCCTGTTCGTCAGCGGGACGATCGGCCCCGCCGCCGCGAACTGGTTTCGCGACCGGCTGGACCAGGCCAATCTTGTTCCCGGCGACATCGTCCTGCTGGCCTCGCCCGGCGGCGATCTGGCCCAGGCCACGATCATGGGCGAGATCATCCGCCAGCGCGGGCTCGCAACCGCCGTCGGCAGCGCCGACGCCTCGGGCCGCGTCAAACCCGCCTATTGCGCCAGCGCCTGCGTGATGGTGTACGCCGGAGGCAAGACCCGCTTCGGCGTGCTGGGCTCGGCATTGGGCGTTCACAGGTTTGTCACAACGAGGCCCGTCGATGACCCCGTCGCGGAAGCGCAGCGGATTTCCGGCGCCGTGCTGGGCTACATGACCAAAATGGGGGTCTCATCCGCCATCGTCGAAGCGATGTCCGAGACCCGGGAAATTCGCTGGCTCAGCCCCAAACAGGCGCTGGCAATGAACCTCGTCACCGACCCGCTCGGAAATCCCTGAGCCCGCCGGCGGGCGACCTCGCTTTCCCGCATTTGTAACGGCGTTTCAACACCCTGACGACGCGAGCACACAGCAGGCAAAAATTTGCCTTGCCGGGCATTTTTAGTCCCTCACGCGGCCGAATTCAGTTATGCAGGGATGCGGGAACCGGCCCTGTGCACGCACTGCATGCGCGAACCGGCTCCCACTGCCGGCAGATACAACAGAAACCAAGCCGTGGACGGCCACCGGGCCGTCTCGTGCGGCAAAGCTTAAAAAAAGCAGACGCGCGTGCAGCTCTACCTCCCGATCGCCGACATTCCGGTCAATGTTTTCCTCATCCTGGCGATGGGCGCGGCGGTGGGGTTCGTGTCCGGCATGTTCGGGATCGGTGGCGGCTTTCTGATGACGCCGCTGCTGATCTTCGTCGGCATTGCGCCCGCGGTTGCGGTCGCCTCCGTCGCCAGCCACATCGCCGCTTCCTCGTTCTCCGGCGCGCTGTCCTACTGGCGACGGCGCGCCATCGATCCACTGCTGGCAGCGGTGCTGTTGACCGGCGGCACGATGGGCACGGCGCTGGGGGTATGGACCTTCACGCTGCTGCGCTCGCTGGGCCAGCTCGACCTGATGATCGCGACGTCCTACGTGATCCTGCTGACCACCGTCGGCGGCCTGATGTTCTGGGAAGGCTTGCGCGCGCTGCTGCGCGCCCGTCGCGGCGGGCCGGTCACCCTGCGCCGCCCCGGCAGCCATGTCTGGATCCACGGACTGCCGCTGAAGATGCGCTTCAAGCGCTCGAAGATCTATCTGTCCGTGATTCCCGTCGTGGTGATCGGCCTCATCATCGGCTTCATCGGCGCGGTGATGGGCATCGGCGGCGGCTTCATCCTGGTGCCGCTGTTGATCTACGTGCTGCGGGTGCCGACCTCGACCGTGATCGGCACCTCGATGGTCCTGACCCTGGTCACGATGGTGTTCGCCACCATGCTGCACGCCATCACCAACCATCTGGTCGATGCCGTGCTGGCGCTGATCCTGATGATCGGCGGCGTCACCGGCGCGCAGTTCGGCGCCCGCGCGGGTCAGAAGATCCGCGGCGAACATTTGCGGCTGCTGCTCGGCCTCCTGGTGCTCGCCGTCGGCGTCCGCTTTGCCGTCGAGCTGGTGCTGCGCCCGGAGGACCTCTTCACCATTCGCCAGACCGGGGTGACCGGATGACCCCGCGCCTCATCCTCCTCCTTGGATGGCTTGCGCTGGGCGCTACGCTCGCGGCCTCGCCCGCATGGGCCGAAAAGCTGATCGTGTCGGTGTCGAACCACCGCGTCACCGTGACGCCGAATTACTCCGGCGAGGAACTCGTCCTGTTCGGCTCGGTGGAAAAGGACGCCAACACGCCGGCCAATCGCACCTATGATCTCGTGGTGACGGTGGCCGGCCCGCGCGCCGACATGGTGACGCGCCGCAAGGAACGCAAGTTCGGGATCTGGATCAACACCGACTCCCGGCAATTCCTGAAAGTGCCGACCTATCTGGCGCTGTTCTCCAACCGGCCGTTCGACGCCATCGCGTCGCCCGAGGTGCAGCGGCGGCAGCAGCTTGGGTTGAACAACGTGCTGCTGACCCAGCGCGTCAGCGGCGATTACGCCGACGTGGTGCCCGACGATGTGTTCCGCAGCGCCTTCGTGCGGCTGCGCAAGCAGCATGGGCTGTATCGCGAGGAAACCTCGGCGGTGACCTTCCTGACGCCGACGCTGTTCCGCACCAGCATTCCGCTGCCCGCGGAAGTGCCGATCGGCCTCTATAACGTCGAGATCAAGCTGTTCACCGACGGCGCCCTGGTGGCCAAGACCGACACCGCGTTCGAGATCGTCAAGGTCGGCTTCGAGCAGTTCGTCGCCACCACGGCGCAGCAGCACGGTTTTGTCTACGGGCTGATCACCGCGGCCATGGCGCTGATGACGGGTTGGATGGCGTCGATCGTGTTCCGGAAGGATTGAGCGGCTCGCTCCGGCATCCCGTAATCATGCGCCGGGACGAAACACCGGCAATTCGATGTGCACGCGGGTGCCGCCGCCCGGCGCTGCCATCAGAGCGATCGTGCCGTCATGCGCCTCCACCAGGCTGCGCACGACGGCAAGCCCGAGCCCCGCACCGCCCGTGGCGCGGTTGCGCGAGGTCTCAAGGCGATTGAACGGCTCCAGCATGGCCTGACGCCGGTCGGCCGGAATCCCCGGCCCTTCGTCATCGACGGTCAGGACGATCATGTGATTGTTCAACTGTAGCCGCAGGCAGGCGACGCGACCGTATTTGATCGCGTTGTCGATGATGTTGGCGACGATGCGCCGCAATGCCAACCGGTCGCCGAGCACGATGACGTCGCGCGTCGCGTCGTCCGCCGACAATTCGACGCGCCCTCCCTGCGTGCGGCGGTCGTCGGCCTCGGTGCGCACCAACGCTGCAAAATCCACCATCTCCTGCGAGAGCTGTCCGGCGCCGACGCGGCTCGACAGCAGCGCGTCGTCGAGCAGGCGGATCATGTCGTCGATGTCGGCGACCGCGCGCTGCCGTTCGGCGGCGTCCTGGATTTTCTCGACGCGCAGCCGCAGCCGGGTCGCAAACGTCCGCACGTCATGGGCGATGCCGCCGATCAATGTCATGCGCGCACGCATCATTTCGCTCAGCCGCGTCTGCAGGCGATTGAATGCAGCGATGACCGCGCGAATCTCCGGCGCGCTGCGGCGCGCTTCGGGCAGCGGCGGCGGATCGGTGGAAAGGTCGACGCGATCGACGGCGGCCGCGAGTTGTGCCAGCGGTCGGGTTTCGCGCTGCATCACCAGCAAGGCCAGCAGCGCCACGACGGTGCCGAACAATCCGACGCCGAGACCAACCGGCAGGCCGAACGACGTCACGGGCAAGCGGGTCGTGGCGTCGACGACCAGCGTTTCGCCGGTACGCAACCCGATCCTGAACTCGACCGCGTTCGACATTGCGCGCGCCAGCCGCGGAAACCAGCGGTCGTGGGTCGCAGCCGTCGTTGGCCAAACTGTAACGTCGCGCCCGGGCAGCGCTGCGGAGTAGATATCGTCAAGCCGGGCCTGCTGAGGTCTCACGATGCGCGGCGGCAGCACTGCAGGAGCACCGGCAGCCTCGACGCGAACCACGAATTGCGGCGATGACACGGCCGCAAGGAACGTGCGGCGCATCGCCGGATCGGACCGCTCGACCATTTCCGCAATCGCCGCCAGCCGCCCCGGCGAAGGCCGCGCCGATTCGGTTTCCCGGACCGACGTCCGGTAGAACACCGCAATGATGATGATGCTGATCGCCGACAATGCCACGATCACGATCAGCGCAAGACGCGTGGCCAGCGTCACGCGCAGCATCACGACACCTGCTTCACGGATGGCGTGAACAGATAGCCGCCATTGCGCACGGTGGTGATCAACCCCGAGCCGGGGCTTGCGGCATCGAGCTTCTTGCGCAGGCGCGAGATCAGCATGTCGACGGTGCGGTCGAACGGTTCGGCGGAACGTCCGCGGGTCCAGTCGAGGATCTGGTCGCGCGTCAGCACGCGGCGTGGCCGCTGCACGAAGCAGCCCAACAGATCGAATTCAGCGCTGGTGAGCTGCAGGGAATCCTGACTGGAATCACCGAACTCGATGCTGCGCGCGTCGAGATCGATCACGAACTTGTCGAACGCGTAGCGCCGCACCGGCAGCTTGGCCGGCGCCGCCCTGGCGCGACGAAGAATAGCGCGGACCCGCGCCAGCAACTCGCGCGGCGCAAAAGGCTTGGCCAGATAATCGTCGGCGCCCATTTCCAGGCCGACCACGCGATCGATCTCGTCGCTCTTCGCCGTCAGCATCAGGATCGGGATATTGTCGTCCGCACGAAGCCGCCGGCAGATCGAAAGCCCGTCCTCGCCCGGCAGCATCAGGTCGAGCACCAGCAGATCCGGACGCAGCCGTTGCAGCACCGCGTCCATCGCCTTGCCGCTGTCGGCACACTCGACCTCGAATCCTTCCTGCTGCAGAAAATCGGCGAGCAGGCGGCGGATTTCGGGATCGTCTTCCACGATCAAAAGTGAAGCAGAGGGCGCGGTCATGGCCTTATTGTGGACATGGTCGCGCGCCGTGCAAGGCCCGAAGCGGCGTTGTTACACACTGTTACATCCGGTCGACAAAACGATACCAACCGTTTCTCCGCGGCAATATCCGGCTGACATGGCGCCCGCATGCTCCTCGCATGGCTACCGCAACGGCAGCCTTCATCCATCGAGGAGACCGCGACCATGAAGAAGCTCATCGCCATGTCCACGCTTGCCGGCGCCCTTTCGATCGCTGCCGTCGCCGACGCCAGCGCCTGGACCCGCTCCGGAACTGCGACCGGCCCGCGCGGAACGTCGAGTGTTCAGGCTTCGGGCGGCTGCGCCAACGGTAGCTGCACGCGCTCCGTGACCCGCACCGGCCCCTACGGCAACTCCTACACCCGTCAGGGCACCGTCACCCGCTACTGACGGCAGCAGCGATCGCCCGACGCTTGATTGCCTCGGGCGGTCGCGGCTCCCGCCACTGTCCCGGTCACTTACAGGAGATCATGATGCCCAGGTTTTCCATACCTTCGATTCCGGCTCTCACGCTGGCCGGTTCAGCTGTTATATCGGCCGCGTTCCCCGTGGCTTGTTCGGCGCAGGCGCAGCTGTCGCCGCAAATGCGCAGTGAAGCGAAGACGCTGATGCTGGTTTGTCGCAGCGATTACGACCGCCTGTGCGCGGGCGTGCAACCCGGCGGCGGGCGGATACTTGCCTGCCTGCACGAGCACTCGCACCAGCTCAGCGCCGCCTGCGGCCAGGCCATGCCGCGCGCAGATGCGCTCAGGAACAGCGCGGCAGCCGCCGGCGCGATACCGAAATAGCAGGGAGCCTGCAACCATGGAGCCGTTGTTCCCCGGCCCCGCCTTTCGCGGCCTGATCCTGCTGACGGCGCTGGGCTTCATGGCGCTGGAATACGGACTTGGCCGCCTCGTGCATCGCGAGACGCATGACTGGCGCGAAAGTGCCGCGACGCTCGGCGTCGCGGTGGTGCAGAATCTGGTTCGCCTTCTCGAGGCCGGCATCGTCGCGATCCCGTTCGCCTTCGTTTATCAGCACCGGCTGTTCGACTTCTCCGCGACGAGCCTACCTGCCATGCTCGGACTGTTTGTCGGCAGCGAGTTTCTCTATTACTGGCAGCATCGCGCCTCGCATCGGGTCCGCTGGATGTGGGCAACGCACCGGGTCCATCATTCGCCGACCAGGTTCAACCTGACGGCGGCGATCCGGCTCGGCTGGACCGGCAACATCTCCGGCAATTTTCTGTTCTTCCTGCCGCTGGTCTGGATCGGGTTTCATCCATTCGCCGTCGTCGCGATGCTCGGCATCAACCTGACCTATCAGTTCTTCATTCACACCGAACTGGCGCCGCGGCTGGGCCCGCTTGAATACGTCCTCAACACGCCGGCACACCATCGCGTGCATCACGCGTCGAACGAGCCCTGCCTCGACAAGAATTTTGGCGGTATCCTGGTCGTATTCGATCGGCTGTTCGGCACGTTTGCAGAGGCACCTGCGGGTGAGGCCCTGCGCTACGGACTGGTCGGCGGCAAGCGGTCCTTCAACCCGGTCCGGATCGCGCTTGGCGAATGGGTCGCGATGTTCCATGACGTCAGGAAGGCCGCAGGCGCACGGGCAAAGTTTCGCGCGATGTTCGGGCCGCCCGGCATCTGAGCCGCACCATTCGACAAGCGATCGTCAATGGCAGCGTGACGCCGAGATTGCGTGCAACCGGCTGTCGCCGAGCACGTGCGCCATCAGGCCGGCATTGCGGAAAATTCTGGCGAATGCCGCATCGCGGATGCTCAATCCTCCGGTGTAGGCCCCGAACGCCGGCATCACCGCGCGCTCGCCGTCGGAAGCAAAACATCGCCGTTCCATCGAACGGCCGCGGGTGGCGACCCGCGCCTTGGGGTGCAGATGGCCGGCGATCTCACCCGCGGCCCCGGTCGGCTCATGACGAAACACGATCGGGCCGATTGCGACCTCGCTCGCCACCGTACCGCCGAGATCGGGCGGCAGCGCCGGATCATGGTTGCCCGAGATCCAGATCCAGTCGCGCCGCATTTGCATGGCGGCAAGCATCTCGCGATTCGATGTCGACAGGCGCTCATGGGCGTCGCGATCGTGAAAACTGTCGCCGAGCGCGATCACCATGCGTGGGTCGTGCCGCGCAATAACCGCAGTGAGCCGGCTCAGCGTCGCGAGCGTGTCATAGGGCGGCAGCAGCACGCCGCGCCTGGCATAGCTCGATCCCTTTTCCAGATGCAGGTCGGAAACAATCAGCAGCCGCTGCGCCTGCCAGAACAGCGCGCCGGAGAGATCGGCGAGGAACGTGACGTCTGCGATCGTAACCTTTGAGGCGCGCACGTCTTGATCATCCCCCGAAGATTGCGCAACTGCGATCACGTTCTACCTGTCTATCTTGTCGCCTCTTTGACGAGCTCCTCGGCGGCTTCCGCCAGCAACTCATCCGCTGCTTCGCCATAAACTGACTCGCGGCCGATTTCCAGCATCACGGGGACGGCGAGCGGGGAAACGCGGTCGAGTTCCCGATGAACGATTCGCCCCTGGATGCGCGAGAGCATATCACCCAATCGCTTCAGGTCGAGCAACCCCGTCGCCGCATCGGCGCGCGCGGCGCGCAGCAGCACGTGATCGGGCTGGTGCTTGCGCAGGACATCGTAGATCAGATCGGTCGAAAAAAGCACCTGACGGCGGGATTTTTCCTCGCCGACGAAACGCCGCGCGATCAGACCCGCGATCACCGCGCAGGTGCGAAACGTGCGCTTCATCAGTGCTGATTCGGCGAGCCACGCTTCGAGATCGTCCCCGAGCATGTCGGGCTCGAACAGCGCATCGAAATCGAGCTTGCCCTGGCGGATCATGTGCGAGATGTCGCCGAGGCCCCAGACTGCAAGCGCATACTCGTTGGCGACAAAGCCGAGCGGCCGCACCCGTGCCCGCTCCAGCCGACGCGTCAGCAGCATGCCCAGCGTCTGGTGCGCCAGCCGTCCCTCGAAAGGATAGCAGACCAGATAATGCTTGTTGGCGCGCGGAAAGGTCTCGATCAAAAGCTCGCGCACCGCCGGAACGCGGGAAACGCTCTTTTGCAAGGACAGCCAGTCGCGCACCTGCTCGGGCAACGCGTCCCACTGGCGCCGGTCATCCAGCAATTTTCGAACGCGCTCGGCCAGATAGGTCGAGAGCGGAAACTTGCCGCCCATGTAAGACGGCACTTTCGCATCCTTGTCGTTGGCCCGCGAGACGTAGACCACGTCTTCCGCCAGCGCCTCGTAGCGCACGACCTCGCCGCCGAACACGAAGGTGTCGCTGAGCACGAGACCTTCGATGAAGGCTTCCTCGATCTCGCCGAGCATCCGTCCGCCGCGAGCGATCACGCCGGTCGAGCCCTTGCCGCCGCCGCGTCCGCGCACGAGACGGACTTTCATCATAACGTCCTCGACGATGGTGCCGACGTTGAGACGATAACTCTGCCGCACTTTTGGATTGGCGACGCGCCAGCGACCCTGCTTGTCCTGCTTGATGCGGGCGAAGCGTTCGTAGGTTTTTAGCGCGTAGCCACCGGTGGCGACGAAATCGACCACGTCGTCGAAGTCGGCTCGCGTCAGCGACGCATAGGGCGCCGCGGTCAGCACCTCCGCATGGAGCTCGTCGGACAGGAACGGCTCGCCGCAGGCGCAGCCGAGCACGTGCTGCGCCAGAACGTCGAGCGCGCCGGTCCGGAGCGGCGGTGTGTCCTGCGCATTCTCGGCGATCGCATCGATCGCGACGCGGCATTCCAGCACCTCGAAGCGATTGGCCGGGATCAACACCGCGCGCGACGGCTCGTCAAGCCGGTGGTTGGCGCGTCCGATCCGTTGCATCAGGCGCGAGGATCCCTTGGGCGCGCCGACATTGATGACGAGATCGATATCGCCCCAGTCGATGCCGAGGTCGAGCGAGGACGTGCAGACCACGCCGCGCAGTTTTCCCGCCGCCATCGCGTCCTCGACCTTGCGGCGCTGGGCGACGTCGAGCGAGCCGTGATGCAGCGCAATCGCGAGGCCGTCGTCGTTCATGCGCCAGAAATCCTGGAACAGCATTTCGGCCTGGCTACGGGTGTTGACGAAGATGAGCGTGGTCTTGTTGCGCTTGATCAGCTCGTACATTTCGCCCAGCGCATGGCGCGCGGTGTGCCCGGCCCATGGCAGGCGCTCCTTGGTGTCCAGCATCTCGACCACGGGCGCCGCCGCGCCACCGGCCAAGACGATATCGGCGGAGACGTGCCTGCCGTCGTGCTGCGGCACCAGGAACCGCGCCAGCGATTCCGGCTCGGCCACCGTCGCGGAGAGACCGATCGCGCGCATGTCGGGCGCCAGCCGCCACAGCCGCGCCAGCCCGAGCGATAACAGATCGCCGCGCTTGGAGGTCACCAGCGCATGCAACTCGTCGAGCACGATGCGTTTGAGCGAGGAGAACAGGAACGGCGCGTCATCCGACGACAGCAGCAGCGCCAGCTGCTCCGGCGTGGTGAGCATGATGTCCGGCGGATAGCGCCGCTGCCGCTGCCGTCGCGAGGCCGGCGTGTCGCCGGTGCGGGTCTCGACCTTGATCGGCAGGCCCATTTCGGCGATCGGCGTTTCCAGATTGCGCGCGATGTCGACCGCGAGCGCTTTCAGTGGCGAGATGTAGAGGGTGTGGAGGCCACCCGTGCGCTTCACGGTGCTGCCGGTGGAGATGAGGTTTTTCTCGGCCGCGCCCTTGGAGGCCGCGGAAAGCTCCACCAGCGTCGGCAAGAACCCGGCCAGCGTCTTGCCGGCGCCGGTCGGGGCAATCAGCAGCGCGGAGCGGTCGTTGCCGGCTTTTTCCAGCAGCGCCAACTGATGCTCGCGAGGCGACCAGCCGCGCGCGGCGAACCAGCGCCGAAAGCGGTCGGGCAAGAGCGCAGCCGTTTCAAGCGGCGTGAAGGGCAAGGGATCGGGCGACGGCACGGAGCAGAGGTAAGCCGTCAGGGTGGGTTCGTCGAGGGGCCTCGGAAGTCACCTCGCCCCGCTCGTTGCGGGGAAAGGTCGGATGGCGAAGCAATCCGGGCGACGGGCTCTCTCGGCGAACCCAGCGCGTTGAGAGAGCCCCTCACCCCTGCCCTCTTCCCCGTGAAGAACGGGGAGAGGGAGCGTCTCCTACTCCGTCACCGGCTTGTCCGAAATATCCCAATCCTTGCCGTTGAACTCCGAGATGTAGAGCGTCTTCATCGGCGTGTAGTCGTCGGGCGTGTAGCTGAAATTGACGCCGTCGAGGAAATACGGCGAGTGGAAGCCCGCCAGCGTCGTGGCGTGCTTGAGCACGTTGGCGCGGGTGAGTTCGTCACCGCAGCGGCGCAGGATTTCCGCCATCGACGCGACCTGGCCATAGCCGGCGAAGGCGATGGTGTTGTCCGGATCGACCGTGGGCAGATATTTCTTGCGCAGTTCCTCGAACGCCATCACGTCCGGATCCTTCTCGAAGCGCGGCACGCCGACTTCCTTGGCGTACCGGATGGCAACGATACCGGTGCAGTTCTCGAGGCCGGCCGCGCTGAGGATCGAACGCCCGGTCGATCCCGCGGACAGCAAATGCAGCGGCTTCCAGCCGAGTTCCGCCACCTTGCGGATCGACTGCGACGACGCCTTGCCGGTCGAGATGTTGTAGAACACATCCGCGCCGGATTTGGAGAGGTTGATGAGCTGTGAATCGACCGTCGGCTCGGTCAAATCATAGCTCTGTTCCATAATCACCTTGGCGGTGCCGCCGGCGTCGGCCAGCACCTTCTTGAAGGGGCCGAGGAAGTCACGGCCGAAATCGTCGTTCTGGTAGAGGATGCCGACCTTGGCGTTCGGCTTGGCGCCGATCACGTGCTTGGCGAGGATGCGCGCCTCGGTCGGATACAGCGGCAGGCCCGCCATGGTCCATTTGAAGTTCTTCGGGTCGTTCCATTTCGACGCGCCGGTATTGAGCAGCAGCTGCGGCACGCCCTTCGAATTGAGATATTTGTGCACGGCGGTCTGCGGCGCGGTGCCGAGCGAGCCATACAGCGCCAGCACCTCCTCCTGCTCGACCAGCCGCCGCGTCGCCTCGACGCATTTCGGCGCGCTGTAGGCGTCGTCCATCGAGAAGAATTTCACCTTGCGACCGTTGATGCCGCCCTTCTCGTTCAGCATCTGGAAATAGGCCTCGCCGACCCGGCCCAGCACGCCGTAGAGCGAGCCGGGACCCGAATGCGGCACGGTCTGCCCAAGCTTGATTTCGGTGTCGCTGGCGCCCGGATCGTATTTCTTTGTCTGCGCCCAGACGAAGGGTGCGGGCAGCGTCGATGCGAGGATGGCGCCGAGCGCGGTGGCGCCGAATTCGCGCCGGGTCTGCTTCTTGTTCATTGTATCTCTCCCTTATGGCAGTCTTGATCCGGCATTCCGGCGTCACTGGCAATAGCTGACATGCCGCACGCAATGCGCCATTCGGTGGGCGCGTAGCGCCTAGACTCAAGTTTTAGCGGCGACGGCGACCAAGCCCGGCACGGGGGCATTATCCTCGTTCCGCGCCGAGCTATTTTCCAGCAGCGCTAATTGGAGGCCGGCGGATTCGACCGTGGCGCGGACGTAAGCCGCGGCGTGGGCATAGCGCAGCCCGCTGCCGATCACGACGCCTTCGCCGTCATGGGTTTCGGCGGTAAAGGCAAACAGCCCGCCCGCGGTCAGCACACGGGCGGCCTCTGCGACGACAGGCGCGAGTTCGGCGACGTACACCACGGCGTCCGCGGCCAGAATGAGGTCGACACTGGCGTCCGGCCGCGCGCGCAGGCCTTGCAGCATGTCGGCGACCTCGAGTTCCGCATAGAGCGAAGTGGCCCGCGCCCGCTCGATCATGCGCGGCGAGAGGTCGACGCCGATGAAATGATCGACCGTGCGGGCGAAGGCCGCTGCGGCAAGCCCGGTTCCGCAGCCAAGATCGATGGCTCGATCAAAGAGCGCCGGCCTGCGGGCCGCCGATCGCACCGACAGCACCGCCTTGAACAGCAGCGCCGGGCCGCGGTAGCCGAGATCGCCCACCAGGGAGGCTTCGAACCGCGGCGCGTACTGATCGAACAATGTCTGCACATAGGCCTGCGGCATGCCGGACACCGGCTCGGCGCCAAGCCGCATCAAGCGAAGCCCGGCGCCGTGGCGGTCGCCGGGATCGCTGGCCTGCGCCTTTTGATAGGCCACGACGGCGGCATCATGCTCGCCGAGTTCTTCGCGGATGCCGCCGAGCGTGAACCAGGCCGACGTGAAATTCGGCGCCAGCTCGATCGCCTGCAGCAGCAGATCGGCCGCGGCCGCCAGATCGCCCTTCAATTGCAGATCGCGCGCGAAATCGAAGCGGCGGTCGGCCATCAGATCGCCGGAGGAGAGAAACAGGCGCGAGGGCATGACTTCCAGGAAAGTATGGGTTCCAGGATGGATGCGCGGGTCAAGCCGGCGCATGGCGGGTAAAATTCGACGCAAGACCTCCTATATAACGCCGCATGCGCCCGCAAGACATCCTGATGCCCGTTCCCGCCGGCCTGTGCTGCAAGCCCGGCGGCTTTCATATCGACCCGGTGCGCCCGGTGGAGCGCGCCGTGATCACGCACGGCCATTCCGATCACGCCCGGCCGGGCCATGGCGCCGTACTCGCCACGCAGGAAACGCTCGACATGATGCGGCTGCGCTACGGCGACAATTTTGCGCGAACGACACAGGCTATCCGCTACGGCGAGGAAATGACGCTCGGCGACGTCAGGATCAAATTCCATCCGGCCGGCCATGTACTGGGCTCCGCGCAGGTCGCCGTGACCTGCGAGGACACCTGCATCGTCGCCTCCGGTGATTACAAGGATGCCAAAGATCCGACCTGCACGCCGTTCGAAGTGGTACCCTGCGACGTCTTCATTACAGAAGCGACGTTCGGCCTGCCGGTGTTCCGTCACGGCGATGCGGCGGATGAGGTGAGGAAGCTGCTGGCATCGGTGGCGCTGTTTCCGGAGCGCGCGCATCTGGTCGGCGCCTATTCGCTCGGCAAGGCGCAGCGCGTGATCGCGCTACTGCGCGAGGCCGGCCATGACGCCCCAATCTATCTGCATGGCGCGATGGAAAAGATCACGTATTACTATGAAAGCCGCGGCATCGCGCTCGGCGAGCTGCGCGCCGTGAAAGGCGTGAAGAAGGCCGATCTCGCCGGCACCATCACGCTGGCGCCGCCCTCGGCCACATCTGATGTCTGGACGCGGCGCTTCCCCGATCCGGTCACGGCATTCGCCTCGGGCTGGATGCGGGTACGGGCGCGCGCCCGGCAGCGCGGCATCGAGCTGCCGTTGGTGATCTCCGACCACGCCGACTGGGACGGCCTGACCGCCACCATCGCGGCCACGGGCGCCGGCGAGGTCTGGGTCACGCACGGGCAGGAAGACGCGCTGGTGCACTGGTGCAAGTCGCGCGGGCTTGCTGCACAGCCGCTCGACCTGGTCGGCTATGGCGATGAGGAAGAGCACGAGCCGGCAGTGGCCGACGAGGCCGAGGCATGAACCGTTTCGCCGACCTGCTCGACCGCCTCGCCTACGAGCCCGGCCGCAACAACAAGCTGCGGCTGCTTACGGCCTACCTGCATGACACACCCGATCCCGACCGCGGCTACGCGCTCGCCGCGCTGACCGGCGCGCTGTCGTTCAAGCACGCCAAGCCGGGGCTGATCCGCGATCTGATCATGGATCGTACCGACCCCGTACTGTTCGGGCTGTCGTACGACTATGTCGGCGACCTCTCGGAGACGGTCGCGCTGATGTGGCCTAAAGCCCCGCTGCCCGGCCACAACAACCGGCCTCCCCCCACCCTCTCCGAGGTCGTCACCACGCTGCGCACCCTCGGCAAGACCGAACTGCCAAAACAGCTCGCGCGCTGGCTCGACGAACTCGACGAGACCGGCCGCTGGGCGCTGCTGAAACTCGTCACGGGCGCGATGCGAATCGGGATTTCGGCGCGGCTGGCGAAGACCGCGGCGGCCGCCCTCAGCGACAAGGACCCTCACGACGTCGAACTGATCTGGCCCGGACTTGCCCCGCCCTATCTCGACCTGTTCGCCTGGCTGGAAGGCCGCGGTGAAAAGCCGGTCAACCTCGATCCAGCGCCGTTCCGCCCGGTGATGCTGGCACATGCGATCGAGGATACGGACTTTGCCAGTCTCGATCCCGCGGACTTCGTCGCTGAATGGAAATGGGACGGCATTCGCGTGCAGGCTGTCTCGGGCCGCGACGAAAGCGGGCACATGCAGGCACGGCTCTACTCACGCACCGGCGAGGACATTACCAAAAGCTTTCCCGACCTGGTCCCCTCGCTCCGTCTGCCCGGCGCCATCGACGGTGAACTGCTGGTGTTGCGCGAGGGCCGGGTCCAGACCTTCAACGTGCTGCAGCAGCGGCTGAACCGGAAAGCCGTTTCGCCAAAGCTGATCAAGGAATTCCCGATTCACCTGCGCGCCTACGATCTGCTCGGAGACGATGAGAACGATTTGCGCGAACTGCCGTTCGCCGAGCGCCGCGCGCATCTCGATAAATTCATCAAGAAGCTGGATGACCCGCGTATCGACCTGTCGCCGACGATCGCCTTCGAAAGCTGGGAGGCGCTGATGGCCGCGCGGGCCGATCCCGCAAGCGCCGGCGCGGGCGAAGATGCTGAAGCCGTGGAAGGCGTGATGCTGAAGCGGCGCGACGCGCCCTATTTGCCAGGGCGGCCGAAGGGCCAGTGGTGGAAATGGAAGCGCGATCCGCACATCATCGACGCCGTCCTGATGTATGCGCAGCGCGGCCATGGCAAGCGCTCGTCCTACTATTCCGACTACACGTTTGGCGTCTGGACTTCGGGCGAGGACGGCGAGCAGCTGGTGCCGGTGGGCAAGGCTTATTTCGGCTTCACCGATGAGGAACTGCTGCAGATCGACCGTTTCGTCCGCCGCAACACGACCGAAAAGTTCGGTCCGGTCCGCCATGTCGTGCACGAGCCGGAGCAGGGGCTGGTGCTGGAAGTGGCGTTCGAGGGGCTGGCGCGCTCGCCGCGGCACAAATCCGGCGTCGCGATGCGGTTTCCCCGCATCAGCCGGCTGCGCTGGGACAAGCCACCGCGCGAGGCCGACCGGCTGGAGACGCTGGAACGGATGCTGAAAGACGTGACGGCAAATTAACGTTCCGCTGTCGCATGGCAGCCATTGACGGCGAGACGCGGGTTCCCCATTTGCCTCGCCGTGCTCTATACTGTTGCGGACCATTCCGCGGGAGAAACCGATGCCGAACGACGTACGAGACCTGCCGGCCAGCAATGACGGCTTGTACCGATTCCTCGGCGGCTCGCCGCTGTCGGTCGCGTTCCGGCTGATCATGCTGTCGATTCTGGTCGGCGTGGTGCTCGCCGCCATCGGCTTCGACCCCTGGAACATCCTCATCAGCATCCGCATGCTGTTCCAGCGGCTGTGGGATCTCGGCTTCGACGCGGTCAACTGGCTGTGGCGCTACTTCCTGCTCGGCGCCGTGATCGTGATCCCGATCTGGCTGCTATCGCGGCTGTTCGGCACACCGCGCGGGCGATAGGTCGGACCGGCAAGGCTGCAGCCGATGCAATTGCGATTTGTCGGCTGCGGCGACGCGTTCGGTTCCGGAGGCAGGTTCAACACCTGCTTCCATGTCACGGGCAACCACGTCAATTTCCTGATCGATTGCGGGGCGTCGTCGCTGCCGGCGCTGAAGCGGCTCGGCATCGCGCGCGAGAGCATCGACCTGGTCCTGATCACGCATTTCCACGGCGACCATTTTGGCGGACTGCCATTCCTGCTGCTGGACGCGCAATTCACACGGCGCGCCCGTCCGCTTGTGATTGCCGGCCCGCAGGGCATCGAGACCAAGCTCGCCGCGCTGATGGAAACGCTGTTCGAGCATTCCTCCAAAACAAAGCCGCGCTTCGATCTTTCGGTCGTCGCGCTCGAACCCGAGCACAGCAGGATTTTTGGCGAGGTCAAGGTGACGCCCTATCCGGTGGTCCACGGCGAATCCGGCGGACCGTTCCTGGCCTATCGCATCGAGGCGGAGGGCCGCGTCATTACCTACAGCGCCGATACCGAGTGGACGGACACGCTGATCCCGGCGGCGCGCGGCGCGGACCTGTTCATTGCCGAGGCGTATTACTATGACAAGATCGTCAAGAACCATCTCAGCCTGAAGACGCTGGAAGCGCGCTTGCCTGAGATCAACGCTAAGCGGCTGGTACTGACGCATATGAGCGAGGACATGCTCGCTCGCGTCGGCGAACTGCCCTATCTCGCGGCCCATGACGGCATGGCCGTCGAGTTGTAGGCATGCACTCTCCCGTAACGCCGTCCAAAGTCACGACCGCGCAGGTGTTCGCCATCGCCGGTCCCGCGATGGTCGCGAACCTGACGACGCCCCTGATCGGCATCGTCTCGACCACGGCGATCGGCCGGCTCGGCGACGCCACGCTGCTGGGCGGCGTCGCCATGGCCTCCGTGTTGTTCGACTGCATGTTCTGGCTGTTCGGATTCTTGCGGATGAGCACGGTCGCCTTCACCGCGCAATCGCTCGGCGCCGGCGAGACGAATGAATTGCGCGCTATCCTGTTGCGTGGGCTTATCGTCGCAGCGCTGGTTGGGGCTGCGCTGATCGTCCTGCAGATCCCGCTCGCCACGGTTCTGCTCAACGCGATGGGCGGCAGCGATGGCGTCACGCGCGCGGCAAAGACGTATTTCGTGATCCGGATCTGGTCCTCGCCGCTGGCGCTGGGCAACTATGTCGTGCTGGGCTGGCTGATCGGACAGGCCCGCGCCAGACTGGCGCTGGGCACTCAGGTCACCATCAACCTCATCAACATGGCGGCGACCGTTCTGCTGGTGCTGGTGTTCGATTTCGGCATCGCCGGCGCCGCCATCGCCGCGCTGATTGCTGAAGCCGCCGGCCTCGTCCTTGGACTGCTGATCGCACGCCACCTTTCGAACGGGCAGTTCGCGGCTTCCCGCGCATTGCTGTTCGACCGCGCCAAGCTGATGCGCATGCTCGCGGTCAACCGCGACATCATGATCCGCACCGCGTCGCTGATCGCGGCCTTTTTGTTCTTTACCGCTCAAGGTGCCCGCGCCGGCGACGTGACGCTCGCCGCCAACGCGGTGCTCAACAATTTCCTGCTGATCAGCGCCTTTTTCCTCGATGGTCTCGCCAACGCCGCCGAGCAGCTCTGCGGCCGTGCCTACGGCGCGCGCGACAGGGATGCCTTTGCCGGCGCCGTCAAGCTCATCGTGAGGTGGGGTTTTGGTTTCGCGCTCGCGGTCGCCGCCTGTTTCCTGCTTTTCGGGACTTTTTTCATCGATGTGATGGCGGCGAGCGAAGAAGTACGTCGCATCGCACGCTATTATCTCCCGTTCGTAATCTTTGCACCGCTGCTCGGCGTGTTCGCGTTTGCGTTCGACGGCATCTATATCGGCGCGACCTGGGCGCGCGACATGCGCAACCTGATGGTGCTGTCGCTCGTGATCTTCCTCGGCGCGTGGTTTGCGCTGCGATCATTCGGCAATGCCGGGCTATGGGGCGCACTGCTGGTGCACTACGCCGCCCGCGGCGGGCTGGAAGCGCTGAGATATCCGGTGTTGTTGCGGAAGTCGTTCGGTCCGTAGCCCGAATCACTTCACCGGCCAATCCTCGGCCGTGATCGCCGCGGCATCCGCGCCAACGATCTCCGACAGCGAATCCCGCCCGGTGCGCAGCAAGGTCGAAGCCAGATCGTTCTTGATGTCCTCGACCAGCCCGAGCCCCTTGTAGACCAGCGACGAGTAGAGCTGGATCAGGCTGGCGCCGGCGCGGATTTTCGTCAGCGCCGCGCCGCCGGAATCAATGCCGCCGACGCCGATCAACGGAAATGCGCCCTCCGTGCGGACATAGGTCTCGGCCACCATGCGGGTCGACAGTCGAAACAACGGTCGGCCGGACAAGCCGCCCTGCTCACTGGCGCGGGACTGTTCACGCAGCGACGAGGGCCGCGCCAGCGTGGTGTTGGCGACGATCATGCCGTCGACGCGGCGGGAGCGCGCGATGTGCACGACGTCGTCGAGTTCGGTCAGGCTCAGGTCCGGGGCGATCTTCAGCAGCACGGGTGAATCGCCGGCATTCTTGCGCACGCGTTCGCGCGCATCGATCACCTTGGCCAACAAATCGTCGAGCGCCGCCGATTGCTGCAGGTTGCGCAGGCCTGGCGTATTCGGCGAGGAGACGTTGACCGTGAAATAGCTCGCGACCGGCGCGAACGTCTCGATCAGCTTGACGTAGTCGGCGACGCGGTCGGTCGAATCCTTGTTGGCCCCGACATTGACACCTACGATGCCGCCGTGATGAGCGCGCGCGGCAAGGCGGCGCAGCGCGGCTTCCGCGCCGTCATTGTTGAAGCCCATGCGGTTGATCACGGCTTCATCCCGCTCCAGGCGAAACAGCCGCGGCCGCGGATTGCCGGCCTGCGGCTTCGGCGTTACGGTGCCGATCTCGACGAAGCCGAAGCCGAGCCGCAACAGTGCGTCGGGCACCTCCGCGCTCTTGTCGAAGCCCGCGGCCATGCCGATCGGATTGGGGAAATTCAGGCCGAAGGCGCGCACCGCCAGCTTGTGGTCGTCGGCGCGCGGCTTGACCGGCGGCAGCAGCCGCAGGCCCTGGATCGCCATGCGATGCGCGTCCTCCGGATCGAACCAGCGCAGCAGCGGCAGCGAAAAGGCATCGAAGGCGCGGATCACGGCATCAGTTCCGGAATATCATGCGTGCCGTCAGACCGCGCGCGCATGTCGAGGATGGCTGTCACGGCGCCGAGATCGAGTTCACCATAGAGATGCGGGAACAATTCACCGTTGCGCGACGGTTCCCAGCGCAGGGCGTCGCCAAGCGCATGCGCATCGACCGCGACGAGGAACAGGCCGGTCTGACCGACATAATGCTTGCGCGCCGTCTCGGCGACTTGAGACGCCGTGGAGAAGTGAATGTAACCGTCGCGCAGATCGTCGCTGCTGCCCCGGTAGACACCTTGCCGTTCGGCCTCGCGCCAGGCCGAGGCGGGAGTGATTTTATAGATGGTGCGCACGGCTTTCCGGGCTTGTCGTTGAGACGGATGGGATTTCCCGGAAAATGGCCGGGTGGCGGTCGACCGTAAAGGCGGCAGCCCGGCAACTCAAGCGCTGCCGCATCAGGCGTGGGGGAAGATTTGCGCCGCGGAGCGGAATGAGGCAATAATTCCTAGGCGATTCCCGGATTTTATATGGCCAGGCACCCCAAGGCTCAGCGCATTCTGACCCACGCCCAGGTCTGGAGCGCGCTCGACCGGCTGGCCGAACGCGCCGGAATGTCGCCATCCGGCCTCGCCAAACGCTCAGGCCTCGACCCCACCACCTTCAACAAGTCGAAGCGCATCACCGCCGACGGCCGCGAGCGCTGGCCTTCCACCGAATCGGTGTCCAAGGCCCTGGCGGCGACCAATTCCTCGATCGAAATTTTTGTACAGTTGATCGGCGACGGCGCGCGCGGCCTGCAATCGGTTCCGCTGCTCGCGCTCGCGCAGGCCGGCAGTGGCGGCCATTTCGACGCCAGCGGCTTTCCGGCGGGCCGCGGCTGGGGCGAGGTGACGCTGCCGCAGGCCTCCGACGAGCACGTCTATGCGCTGGAGATCTCGGGCGACGCGATGAAGCCGGTCTATCGTGACGGCGACATCATCGTGGTGTCGCCAGGAACGCCGATCCGACGCGGCGACCGCGTGGTGCTCAAGACGTCGGACGGCGAGGTGATGGTCAAGGAATTGAAGCGCCGAACGACAAAGACGCTGGAACTGGCTTCGCTGAATCCGACCCAGGCCGACCGCGTCGTTAACGCCGACGAGGTCGCCTGGATCGCACGGATTGTCTGGATGAGCCAGTAGGATTGTCACGCCGTGACCGACGTGCTGAGCGACCTGCTGCAACATTCGCTGCGCCTTGTGTTGTGCGGGACCGCTGCCGGAACGACATCCGCTGCCGAGCGGGCCTACTACGCGCACCCGCAAAACAAGTTCTGGAAGATTTTGCACGAGACGAAGCTGACACCGGAACGGCTGCAGCCGCATCAGTATCGCGACCTGCTGCAGCATGGCATCGGCTTGACCGATCTGGTGAAAGCGGGCGCCGGGATGGATCGCGACACACTTCCCAAACTGACCGCAGCGGATCGCGCCCGGCTGAGTACGGCGATCGCGACATTCCGTCCAACATTCCTCGCCTTCACCAGCAAGACCGCCGGCCAGAAATTCTTCGACGGCAAGCGGGACTATGGCCAGCAGGTGGAGGCGATCGGCGACACCAGGGTGTGGATACTGCCTTCGACCTCCGGCGCCGCCAATGGAAGCTGGCGGCCGGAGATCTGGCACCGCTTTGCAAATGAGGTGCGAGCGGCGGGGCGGGTGACCAAGCCCTGATTGCGCTGGTTGTGCGAGCAGGTGAATCGCGGACGCGAAGCGGCAGCGAGATGGGCAAAGGATTGTAGCTGCGGAAAGACACCCTCATCCCGCCTTCGCCAACCTTCCCGCTTCGATCGCGTCGATCTGCAGCGCGACGTAGCGGCTGTAGATCCGGGCTTGGGAAAACGCGCCACCGACGAACCACAGGCCCGGTTGCGGGGTGCGCGTCCACATGTTGCGCAGTTCCGACGTGGCGTCGTCAAAGCCCCAGACGCGGCCGACACGCGTTGCTACCTCCGCGCCAAACAATTGCGTGAGCAAGTGATCTGGCCCCTTGTAGCCGGTGGCGAGCACGAGGAGATCGGCCTTGCGCACGGTACCGTCGCGCAGCTTCAAACCATCGGCCACATAGGCTTCGATGTCGGCGGCCTGGATCAGCTTGATCTTGCCGTCGGCGATCAGCTCGGAGGCGCCGACGTTGAAGTAATAGCCGCCGCCGCGGGTACGAAACTTCAGCGGCCATCCGGTGCCATCCTCGCCATATTCGAGCCGGAAGCCGGCCGCCTCCAGCCGCGTCAACAACGGCGCGTCGAGACGCTTTACCTCGTCGGTGACCAGCTTGTGCGCCAGCTTCATCACCGGCAGCGGCACGCCCGAATTGAGGATGTCACGGGACGCGATGGACGGACCGTCGCCGAGATAGGCCTTGTCGTAAAGCTGCGCCGGCTCGACATTGACGACCATGGTCGGGCTGCGCTGCACCATGGTGACGTCGGCGCCCGCGGCCTGCAACTCCTGGCAGATGTCATGCGCGCTGGTGCCGGTACCGAACACGATGACCGGCCGCCCGGCCCATTCCCGGCCCGCCTTGAAGCCGCTGGAGTGCAGCACCTCGCCCTGGAAATTCTCGATGCCTTCGATCTCGGGAATGTTCGGCGTGCCGCTGACGCTGGTCGCCAGCACGATGTGCTTTGGTTTGAGCGTGCGCACCTCGCCCTCGCGCGTCAGCCGCGCGGTCCAGCGCTGCGTGGCCTCGTTGTAATCGGCGCCGTCGAACGCGGTATGCGTCCAGAAGTCGACCTCCATGATGTCGACATAGCTTTCCAGCCAGTTCGCGATCTGGTCCTTCGGGATGTAATCCGGAAAGGTCCTGGGGAACGGCAGGTAGCGCAAATGATTGACCGGCGTCTTGTTGTGCAGCTTCAGCCCGCGATACCGCAGCCGCCAATTGTCGCCGATCCGCGCCATGCGGTCGACCACCAGCGCCGACAGACCGATGCGCCGGGCCTCCACCGCCACCGAAATGCCGGCGTGGCCGCCGCCGACGATCAGCACGTCGGGGTCCCGATCGTCGTAAGCGGCGGAAACCCGCCGCTGCTCGAGCCAGTCCGGGCCGGCAAAATCCCTGATATGGGACGTCGCGGCGGCCGCCTCGCGCGCGGCGCAGATGGCATCGAAATCGAGCGAGGTCGAGATTGTCCAGGCGCGCGCCACGCCGTCTTCTTCGCGCAGCAGCCGGACGGCGCCATAGCCGGGGCCGTTGACGGTTTCGAAGGCAAAGATCGCCTCCAGAACCTCGCGACCGCCGACTTTCGCCGCGCGCGGCAAAAGCCGCGCCGTGTCGAGACGAAAGCCGTGCGCCCGGGCCCAGACCGAACGCGCCACCAGTTCGGCCGCGACCGTGCGTTGGCCGCTGAAGGTCGCAAATTGCCAGGACAAGCCGAACAGATTGCGCCAGTGGCTGTCGGCCACGAACAACCAGGACAATTCCGCCGCCGACCGCCGTTCCAGCGCCGTGCGGAATGCGGCAAGCCAGGCTTCCGTAATTTCACGGTGGCTTTCATCAGGCGGCAGATCCGGCCGGTCCAGCATGGCGGTATTTCCCTATGAATTCTTGTCGTTATCGCCATCTGACCGCAGCTTTTGCGCCAGCACAACCGCCGTGGCGCCTTTGCAAGGCGGCCTGCGCGGAACGAACACCCGCCCTTTCGTACCGGTTCGGCCGCATTGCCGCCGCCGCGCGACCCCAATGGTTTACGCAACGTTCAGCACTGCCCCCTATTCTCTGCGTCCTGCTGCCAGAACCGGCTTGAAACGCTCAGGACGAGCGATGTTGGAACGATCGATCGCCGACGAGGTCGAGGCGGCCGTCACGGCCGGCTCCGCCGACAAACATCTGGATACGCTGAAACAGGTCACCGACCTGTTTCTGCGTTCCGCCGACGGCTATTCCGGCGAACAGATCGAGCTGTTCGGCGACGTGCTCGAACGGCTGATTCGCACCGTCGAACTGCGCGCGCTGGCCGACGTCTCGGCGCGGATCGCGCTCGCTGAAATGAGCACACAGCTCGCCTCCACCAAGCAGGCGCCCGCCAACGTGGTCCGCCGCCTGGCCAACAATGACGAAATCACGATCGCGCGGCCGGTGTTGACGGAATCGGCGCGGCTGACGGCCGAAGACCTGATCGCGCTGGCGCAGACCAAGGGCGAGCCGCATCTGCTGGCGATCTCCGGGCGCTGGTGGCTGACCGAGATCGTCACCGATGCGCTCTTGAAGCGGCATTACCCTTCCGTGAGCCGGCGGCTTGTCACCAATCCCGGCGCCCGGATGTCGGCATCCGGCTACGCCATCGTGCTGAAGCAGGCGGAGCACGACCCCGACCTGGCGGTCGAAACCGGCATCCGCGTGGATTTGCCGGCCGAGCTACGCACGCAATTGCTGCGCAGCGCCACCGAAGCGGTGCGCACGCGGCTATTGTCACGCGCGCCGCCGCATCTGTTCGAGGAAATCAGGAACGCGATCGCGCTGGCCGCCGCCGGCGCCAACCGCGAGATGGCGCGCACGCGCGATTTCACCGCGGCCCGCCGCTTCGTTGCGGCACTGGCCAAGAACGGCAAGCTCAACGAGCCGATGCTGCTGGCGTTGGCGAAGGAGCACAAATACGCCGAAACGGTCGCGGCGCTGGCCGAACTGTCGGGCTCGGCAATCGACGTGATCCGCCCGGTGATGCAGAGCCTGCGCGACGACGGCGTACTGATCCCCTGCCGCGTCGCAGGGCTGAGTTGGGAAACGGTCGACGCCGTGCTCAACAGCCGCTTCGCCTCGGGCTGCATGGGCCGCTACGAACTGGCGAAGGCGAAAGAGCAATACGGCAAGCTGACGCTCGAAAGCGCCCGCCGCCTCCTGAAATTCTGGCAAGTTCGCGCCGCCGACGCCCCGCCGAAGGTAGGGTGAGCAGAACGCTCTTGCCTTCTTCCCTTGTGGAAGAAGGTGGCGCGAAGGCCGAAGGAGGGGTTCTCTCAACGTCCATGACTCGCTGAGACATACCCCCCATCCGCCCTCCGCTTCGCTCCGGCACCTTCTCCCACATCCGCCTTCGCCAAAGCTTCGGCGGACAAGAGGGGAGAAGGGAAAACAATCTCAAGCCGCCCTGATCATATCGGGGTTGAGATGGTTCAGCCGCGGCATCACTTCCTGCTTCAACAGCCGCAGCGAGTTGTGCCAGGCCTCCGGCTTGTGCTTGTAGTCGAAGCCGAACACCAGCAACGTGCCAAAGCCGCCGACCTCGTGATAGATCTTTTCGATCTTCTCGGCGACCGTCGAAGGCGAGCCCACGATCCAGTTGTTGCGCGCGCAATATTCCGCTGTCACGTCGGAGTCCGGCACATTGGGATTGGCCTTGAGATAATCCTTGAAGCCGAAATGGCCGAGCAGCGGCAGGAAGTATTCGTTCATCATCCTGCCCATCATGTCGCCGACCGACAGTCGCCACGCTTCCTCGTCGGTATCGGCGACGAACACCTCGCGCACCATGCGCCAGTCGCTGCGGTTCGGCTTGCGGCCGGTTTTGGCCGCGCCGATCTCGACCGCTTCCCAGTGGCTGCCGACATAGGCCGGGTTGAGGTTGAGGCTCATCGGGATGTAGCCGCGCTCACCGGCGAGTTTCAGCGTGTCCGAGCCTTTCGAGAGGCCGGCGACACCGATCGGCGGATGCGGCGGCTGCAGCGGCTTGATGTGGGGTTTGAGGAAGTCGAACATCACATCCGGCTTGTTCACCGTCCAGTACTTGCCCTTGTAGGACCATGGCGCATCCTCGGTCCACATTTTCAGGATGATCTCCAGCGCCTCGCGCGTCATGTCGCGGTTCTGGCCCGACATGCCGTCGACGTTGAACATTGCCCAGTCGCTCGGCAGGCCCGATGCGGCAATGCCGAAATTCAGCCGCCCGCCGGACAGGTGATCGAGCATGGCGACGCGGTTGGCGAGTTCGGCCGGATGGTGGTAGGGCAAAAGAAATCCGCCTGGACCGAGGCGGATGTTCTTTGTCTGCAAAAATGCTTGCGCGAGAATGAGATCCGGCGAGGGATGCGGTTCCCACGGCGCGGTGTGGTGTTCGCCGATCCAGGCTTCCTGGTAGCCGAGTTCATCGAGCCACCGCAGCGTCTGCAGATCCCAGTCGTGACCCTCCTTCAACCCGCACTCCGGCGGATGGGACGGCATCGTGAAATATCCGATCTCCATGGGGCGTCCTCGCTATGTGTTTTGTTGAAAGCGCGTCTGTCGCGCGCCAGCGAGAGCATAGCATGCCGAGGCTGTGGCCGAGATATGACGAAATGGCGAGGCAGAGGTCCGCGGCGGTGTGACGCGCGCATCCCTTCTCCCACATCCGCCTTCGCCAAGGCTTCGGCGGACAAGAGAGGGGAAGGAAGAGCGGCGTATGCCGCTACCTCGTGCCGAATGTCGTGGTGCCGAACAGCGCCTTTTGCGTGGAGGGCTGCGAGCGCCAGTATTGCGGCGGTGCGAAAACTTCGCCGCCGAGTTCGGCGGCGGCGTGCCAGCCCCAGCGCGGGTCGTAGAGAATGCCGCGCGCCAGCGCGACCATGTCGGCCTTGCCGGAAGCGATGATCTCCTCGGCCTGCTTCGGCTCGGTGATCAGGCCGACGGCGATCGTCGTAAGACCGGTGGCCTCCTTGATGGCCTGCGCGAACGGCACCTGATAGCCGGGACCGAGCGGGATTTTTTGCAGTGGCGAAACGCCGCCCGAGGATGCGTCGATCCAGTCGACGCCGCGCTTCTTCAATTCCCCGGCGAATTCAATGGTCTGCGGCAGATCCCAGCCGCCTTCGACCCAGTCGGTGCAGGAGACGCGGATGCCGACCGGCTTATCGTGCGGGAACGCCTCGCGCACCGCGTCGAACACTTCGAGCGGAAACCGCATGCGGTTCGGCAACGCGCCGCCATACTCGTCGGTGCGCCGGTTGGCGATCGGCGACAGGAATTGATGAAGCAGATAGCCGTGCGCGGCATGCACCTCGATGGCGTCGATCCCGAGCCGCTCGGAACGCTTCGCTGCAGCGACAAAAGCTTCGCGCACCCGCTTCAGTCCCGCCGCGTCGAACGCCAGCGGCGGCGTCTCGCCCTCCTTGTGCGGGATCGCCGAGGGGCCTTCCGGCCGCCAGCCGCCTTCGGCCACCGGGATCAGTTGCCCGCCATCCCACGGCGTGTGGCTCGATGCCTTGCGGCCGGCATGCGCCAGCTGGATCATGATTGCGGCCTTCGAGCGCTTGCGCACCGAGGCAAGGACCGGCTTCAGCGCGGCCTCGGTGGCGTCGTTGTAAAGGCCGAGGCAGCCGGGGGTGATGCGGCCGATCGGTTCCACCGCGGTGGCCTCGATGCAGAAGATCGCGGCCCCCGACAGCGCCAGCGAATTGATGTGGGTGAAGTGCCAGTCATTGGCCTCGCCGTCGACGGCCGAGTACTGGCACATCGGCGCCACCATGATCCGGTTGGCAAGGTCAAGGCCGCGCAGCTTGATCGGGGTAAACAGGGCGCTCATGGGAATGGGATCCGGACCGGAGGGAAGCTGGCCGCGATGCTAGAGCATGATCCGAAAAAGTGGAAACCGGTTTTTCGAAAAGATCATGCTCAAACAAATAGATGCGACTTCTTCGGATCGCATCATGGTCGAGCCGCTTCCCTCCCCTCCAGCCGCCGGGAGCGCAACCCTCCCCTACGGCTTGATGCCCGCAGCCTTGATCAGCTCCAGATTCGCCGCCATCTCGCGCTTGAGAAGGTCGTCCATCTCGGCCGGCTTCATCGGCATCGGTTCGAGGCCGAGCTTTTTCAGGCTCGCCTGCATCGCCGGATCGGCCAGCACCTTCTCGCTCGCCGCGTACAGTTTTTCGACGATCTCGCGCGGCGTCTTGGCCGGCGCGAGCACACCGAACCAGATGTTGCTGTCGGCGTCCTTCAACCCGATCTCGACCGGCGTCGGCACGTCGGGCAGTTCGGCGACGCGCTTGGCCGTCGAGACCACCAGCGCGCGGACCTGGCCCTCGCGGATCAGCGGCAGCGCGGTCGCCAGCGGGCAGAAATACAGGTCGATCCGCCCACCGAGGATGTCGGCGATCACTTCCGGGCCGGCGCGATACGGCACATGCGTGGCTTCAATCCCGGCAGCGAAGCGGAATTTTTCGCTCGAGATATGCACGGCGCTGCCGATGCCGACCGAACCGAACGAGATCGAGCCGGGCTTGGCCTTGGCGTCGGCGATGAAGTCCTGGATGGTCTTCCAGGGCCGCTCCTTCGGCACGATCATCACGTTGGCGCTGGATCCGATCATGAACACGGAGGCGAGGTCGCGGGTGGGGTCAAAGGTCGCACTCGGAAAGATCGCCGGTGCGATCGTCAGCGCCGACGACTGGGCGAGAAGGCTGTAGCCGTCGGGATCGGATTTCGCGACCAGCGCCGAACCGACCATGCCGCCGCCGCCGGCGCGGTTTTCGATCACGATCGATTGACCGAGCTCGACTGCGAGACGCTCGAACACCAGCCGCGGCACCACGTCGGCCGCGCTGCCCGCGCCGAACGGAATGGTCGCCTTGATCAGCCGCGTCGGCCAACCCGTTGGCTGGGTTTGCGCCTGTGCGGCGGGGGCGGTAACGACTGCCCAAAAGCTGAGAAATACGCAAATAACGCGAAGAGACTTGTTCATCAAAAGCTCCGTTTCATCGCCTGGAGCGCTGCAAGAACCGTTCCGTTATTACCCCCCCCCCCCGCTACTCCACCAGCGTGAATTGCAGCAGCAGATTACGCTGGATCAGCGAGAAATTGTCATCCGAGATCAGCGTCAGCACGGTGTCGCCCTCCGGAGTGACATGGGCATCGATGCCTTCCATGTTGTCGATTTCATCGCCGAGATCGGCCTCGAAGATCGAAGGCCCGTCGATGACGGCACCCGGGACGACGGAGGCAAGCGCGACGCGGCGGATGCGGATGCCGACGCCGCCGAGCCAGGAGAATTTGCGCTCCAGGATCAACAGCGCGCCGGTTGGCAGCAACACCGCGTCGCTGATATCGAAATTCTCGGTACGGCGGATCGAAAACTGCCCGGGCGACTTCCCGCCGATCAGAAAGCCCAGAATATTGCCTTGGGCGTCAAGGCCGCGTTCGGAGAGCGCGATCAACGTCCCCGCCAAGGGCAGGTTCTTCGGCACGGCCACCAGCGCCTCGATGCCCTTGTTGTGTGGCAGCCTGCGCGCCGCCGGCGGCAGCGGCACGGTTTCGGCCAGCGCCCGGGTAAAACCCTTGGCGAAATCGAAGCGCAGCAACTGGTTGGCGCGCTCGATGCCGACATAGGCCAGCGAACCGTCGAGCGCGAGCGCCTCGGTATCGAACCAGCCACGCGAGGTGATCGGCTTGCCGTCGGGGCCCAGCATCGGCGAGGCCTCGACGTCGTCGAGCCCGATCATGTCGCGGCCCTTGTAGAGGATACGGCCGGTGAACCAGCCGCCCTTGTCGCTGATCGCGATGACGCGCTCGCCCTTCGTGTCGAGCCGCAGGCCGGACAATCCGCCAAAACCGCGAAACCGCGAGGTCAGGATCAGCCCGCTACGGTATTCGAGTTGGCCGAACCGCGCACGCGAGCGGTCGCGGGTGTCGAAGGAGGGCAGCGGCCGGGCATTGACCTCGATCGAAACCGGCGCGGTGACCGCGAATTCGTCCGGGACGGCCGGCTTCGGTGGCCGCTGCACGGCCGTTTGCGCCAGCGCCACCCCGGGGACAGCAGCCACCGAAAGCCCCGCCGCCGCATACGTCAACAGCCAGCGGCGGCCTATCGGCGTGCGCATGCTCTCACGAATGCAGCCGGCGCGGCCGGCGGCCCGTGGTGGGCGCGGCGACATGGGTCTCGCTGAACAGTTCGGCGAGCTTTTCGGTGATCGCGCCGCCGAGTTCTTCGGCATCGACGATGGTGACAGCGCGGCGATAGTAGCGCGTAACGTCGTGGCCGATGCCGATCGCGATCAGTTCGACCGGCGAACGGGTCTCGATCTCCTCGATGATGTGGCGCAGATGCCGTTCGAGGTAGTTGCCGGGATTGACCGACAGCGTGGAATCGTCGACCGGCGCACCGTCCGAGATCATCATCAGGATCTTGCGCTGTTCGGGCCGGCCGAGCAGCCGCTTGTGCGCCCAGTCGAGCGCCTCGCCGTCGATGTTTTCCTTCAACAAGCCTTCGCGCATCATCAACCCGAGATTCTTGCGCGCGCGCCGCCAGGGCGCGTCGGCCGACTTGTAGATGATGTGGCGGAGATCGTTGAGGCGGCCGGGATTGGCCGGTTTACCAGCGGCCAGCCACGCCTCGCGCGACTGCCCGCCCTTCCAGGCACGGGTGGTAAAGCCGAGAATCTCGACCTTGACGCCGCAGCGCTCCAGCGTACGCGCGAGAATGTCGGCACAGGTCGCCGCCACCGTAATGGGGCGGCCGCGCATCGAACCGGAATTGTCGAGCAGCAGCGTCACCACGGTGTCGCGGAAGGTCGCTTCCTTCTCATGCATGAAGGACAGCGGATGATAGGGATCCGTGACGACGCGCGACAGCCGCGCCGGATCGAGGATGCCTTCCTCGAGATCGAACTCCCAGGCGCGGTTCTGCTGCGCCATCAGTCGGCGCTGCAGCCGGTTGGCGAGCCGCGCGACGATGCCCTGCAGGTGTGCGAGCTGCTTGTCGAGATAGCTGCGCAGGCGCTCCAGTTCGTCGTGATCGCAGAGATCTTCGGCCGCAATCACCTCGTCGAATTTTGGCGCAAAGGCGTGATATTCCGGCCCACGCGGCTCGTTGGCGCCGCGCGAATTCGGTCGCGTCGCCTCACCCGGCGTCTCGTCGTCGCCGAGTTCGCCGTCGTCGAACGTGTCGGACGTGGAGGCCTGTGCGCTTTCCATCGCGCTCTCCGACATTTCGTCGGTGGAGGCTTGCGCCTGATCGGCGCTCATTTCCTGCGCGGCATCGGAATCGGGCGAACCCTCGGCGCCGGACTGATCGTTCTCGCCATCCTGGTTCTCGTCGTTCTCGTCATCATCGGCGTCCGCATCGCGGTCGTCGCCGAGGTCGAGCGCCGACAGCAGGTCATGCACGAGATCGCCGAACTTGGCCTGGTCCTCGGTGACGCGGCTGAGCTGGTCGAGCCGGGCGCCGATCTTGTCTTCCAGCGCCGGCCGCCAGAGATCGACCATCTTCTTCGCCGCCGCCGGCGGCGCCAGCCCCGTCAGACGCTCGCGCACCAGCATCGCCAGCGCATCCGACAACGGCGCGTCGGCGCGGTCGGTGATCTCGTCATACTTGCCGCGGTGAAAATGATCGTCGAGCATCGCGGTCAGGTTTTTCGCGACCCCCGCCATCCGGCGCGAACCGATCGCCTCGACGCGCGCCTGCTCCACCGCCTCGAACACGCCGCGCGCCTGCGGGTTTCCCGGCATCAGCTTGCGGTGCACCTTGGGATCGTGGCAGGCGAGCTTGAGCGCGATCGAATCGGCGTGGCCGCGCACGATCGCAGCATCCCGCCGGGTCATCTTGCGGGCGGGCTCCGGCAGCCGCGCCTTGCCGGGCGCGAGCCCGGGACGTTCGGCCGCGAACGTCACGTCGAGTTCCGGCGCCTTGGCGATCGCGCGCAAACAGGAGGTCACCGCGCGCTTGAACGGCTCGGTCGGCGCTTCCTTGGATCCGGTACGGAATTTGGAGTTGGAGGTGGTCATGGGATCGCCCGAAGCTCCAGCAGCATGTTATTCTTCCGGCGACCGGAGATCGTCAAATTCGATGACACGCGTCGTAATAACGGACCAGTCATAAGGGCAGACTTTCGGGAAGAGCTTTTTAGCGATCCCGGTTTCGGCCGCAGCGTTGTCCCGCGCATCCTCATACCCCTCTTCTGTCGCCTCTGGAATGCGCGACTTGAGGCTCGGGTTCTTGCGCAGGACGCGCGCAATCCGTTTCCGCTGCTCGTGCACAGTATTCAACCAACTTCGCGATCGATGCGTCGGTTGATGGTCCCATTTCAAAAGGTGCATCATCAGGATGCTCAACGCACTTTCCAGTTTGTCGTACTGATCGTGCCCCACGTCCGCCAGTTCCTCAGCTATATTCTCCGCGTCGACTTCGGCCAGCCGACCGGCCTTCAGCAGCGCGACCTGAGCCTCGACCCAGCCGTAGAGATCGTCCTCGTAGCGGGCGGACGCGGTCGATGTTTCGTTCGATCCGGGACGGACCTTGCTGGTCGTCGTGCTCATCGCATTCGCTTTCTTTTGCAGAATCCAACGGTGCCAATCGATCAGAGCGCTTTCTTGAATCGGAACCAGATCATTCCGGCTTCGGGAAAATCGTCAACCTGCCCGTAGGCCGCGTAGCCGTTCTTCCTGTAGAAGGCCGGCGCCTGAAACGAATAGGTATCGACGAGAACACCAACTGCACCCCTGTTTTTCGACTCAGCTTCCGCAGCGCGAAGCAATCAGGCTCCAAAGCCGCGGCGACGATATCGCTCCTCCACCCACAGCAGAGTGAAGACCATCCAATGGCCGACACCTTCGGCGACCAAACCGCCTCGAACAGTTTCGTTCTCCCTCACTGTGACCGCGAACGATTTCGGCGGACTGCCCGCCTGATGCTCACAATTGAAGGCCTCGAGACCGGCTGCAACGAATTTTTTCGTCGCGCCGTAAGTCGTCTCGATCCGGACTTCCACCGGGACGACCGCTAGCTCAGCGCCACGTTCACCGAGCTCTCGGGCAGCTCCTGATTGAAGCAGCGCTGATAGAATTCGGCCACCAGCGGCCGTTCCAGTTCGTCGCACTTGTTGAGGAAGGTGACGCGGAACGCGAAGCCGATATCGCTGAAGATGTCGGCGTTCTCGGCCCAGGTGATCACCGTGCGCGGGCTCATCACCGTCGAGAGGTCGCCATTGGCGAACGCGTTGCGGGTGAGATCGGCGAGCCGCACCATCTTGTTGACGATGTCGCGGCCTTCCTGCGTGCGATAGTGCTTGGCCTTCGCGAGCACGATCTCGACTTCCTCGTCATGCGCCAGATAATTCAGCGTGGTGACGATCGACCAGCGGTCCATCTGGCCCTGGTTGATCTGCTGGGTGCCGTGATAGAGGCCCGACGTATCGCCGAGGCCGACCGTGTTGGCGGTCGAGAACAGCCGGAATGCCGGATGCGGCTTGATCACCTTGTTCTGGTCGAGCAGCGTCAGGCGGCCAGAGACTTCCAGCACGCGCTGGATCACGAACATCACGTCGGGACGGCCGGCGTCATATTCGTCGAACACAAGCGCGATATTGTGTTGCAGCGCCCAGGGCAGGATGCCGTCGCGGAATTCAGTGACCTGCTTGCCGTCACGGACCACGATCGAGTCCTTGCCGACGAGGTCGATACGGCTGATGTGGCTGTCGAGGTTGACGCGCACGCAGGGCCAGTTCAGCCGTGCTGCGACCTGTTCGATATGCGTCGACTTGCCGGTGCCGTGATAGCCGGTGACCATGACGCGACGGTTGTGGGCGAAACCGGCGAGGATCGCGAGCGTGGTGGCGCGGTCAAACCGGTAGTCAGCATCGACATCCGGCACATGCGGATCGACTTCCGAATAGGCGGGCACTTCGAGATCAGTATCGATTCCAAATACCTGCCGAACGGACACCTTCATGTCGGGCAATCCGGCGGGCTGCGTAACTTTGCTCATGGCGGCGGTCGTCATCAATCCTCCGAGATCCCGGGCGTTCCCGAAACCAGATTTGTTGAATGGCTGCGGATGGGGGCTTGGGTCAACTTAGCAGAGAGCACGGGCCGGCAGAAGCCCGCGGCGAAATGAAAGTTCCGTCGCCTTATCATCTAGATAGGCTGTGTATCAGGTTTTTGGAGGGCTGCCCTGCGAATCACGCCGCACTTTTGCCTACCTGGGTGCCCCGCCGGCTGAAATCGGGCCTCTCAGGCACTTTCAGCCGTGGTCAGGGCTTGATAGCTCTGGTGCGTTAGCCCCTTTGGCGGAAGGCAGATGGTGACTTCGTTCCTTGATCCCGTGATTGCATTTGTTTCCGCCCACCCGTGGCTGGCCTATCTGACATTATTTATGGCGGCCCTGTTCGAGGCCACCCCCGTGGTGGGGGCGCTGGTGCCGGGCTCGACCATCATCCTGGCCCTGAGCGCGCTGGTGCCGGGCGGCGAACTGACGCTGTGGGGTGTGCTGGCGGCGGCGATCACAGGCGCCCTGATCGGCGACGGTTCGGCGTTCTGGACCGGCCACCGCGCGCAACGCGAAATCCTCAATGCCTGGCCGATGGCGAGATATCCCGCCGCAATGGCGCAGAGCGAGGCGTTTTTCCATCGCTGGGGGACGTTGGCGGTGTTTTTCGGGCGTTTTGTGCCTCCGATCCGCGCTTTCGTGCCGGTCACGGCGGGCGCGCTCGGGATGCGCCCCGCGCTGTTCTTCGGCGTCAATATTCCCGCGGTGTTGGCCTGGGCGGGCGCGCATGTGCTGCCGGGCGTGCTCGCGGTCTCGGCCCTGCATCACTATGCCGGCCTGCCGCACCACCAGCACGTCGGCAAGCATTTGTGGATGCTTGCCGTGTTCGCGGCCGCGATCATGGCCCTCGGCGTCTGGGCGTTGCGCCGCCGCCGGATCGCAAAGGCTTCCTGATCAGGCCCGCCCCGGGCCGCGCCCGGGCGCCGGACCGACATAGCGCGCGCGGGGCCGGATCAGCCGGCCGTGCTGCAATTGTTCGCAGGCATGCGCGATCCACCCCACCGTCCGCGCCATGGCGAACAGCACCAGTTCATGGCCGGGGGGCAGGCCGAGCGTGTGCACCAGCACGGCCAGCGCGTAGTCGATATTGACGAACTCGCCGGTGGCTTCGGCAATGCTCTCGGGGATTTCATGGGTGAACTTGCGGTCCGCGCCGCAGCGCGCCAGCGCCGCCAGCAGCGCCCGCGCGCGGGGATCGCCGTGCTTGTAGACGCCGTGACCGAAGCCGGCAAAACGTTCGCCGAGCGCGACGCGCTCGCGGATTACGGGAGCGACCTCGCCATTCGCCAGCGTCTTCAGGAGCTGCGCCGCCAGCACGCCGGCGCCGCCGTGCTTCGGGCCCTTCAGCGCCACCAGGCCGGCGATCACGGAGTCAAAGAGGTTGAGTCCGGTCGAGGCCGCACAGCGGACGGTGAAGGTCGAGGCGTTCAGTTCGTGATCCGCCAGCAGCACTAGCGCGCGGCGGATCAGGTCCGGCGCATGCTTGTTGTCAGGGGCCCAGACGCGTGCGATCTGCACGTGAAGCGGTTTTGCCGATGATTTCGCGTTCAGCATGGTCGCGACCACCAGCCGCACGATGCGGCCACCGACCATCGCGCGTCCGTCGGGCGCCCGGGTGAAGGCGCGCGGGTCGGCAGCGGCCGCCAGCGCCAGCACGGATATCGCGCGATCGATCGCGTTGGCCTTGCTCGTGGCCTCGGCGACAGCGCGCATTTCATCCGACACAACAGGGCAATTGTCCTGCTCGAACGGATCGACGCCGGTGACGTCCCACAACAGCGTCGCGGCGTGTTCGAGGGTGTCGCGCTCGGCCAGATCGATGCAGTTGACGCCGCGATAGATCGCGCCGTCCTCGGTGATGGTCCCGACGGCCGAATCCAGCATCGGCAGATCGGCGTCGAAACTGCGCATGCCGCGCGGCTCGGGCGCCGGCGTGCGCCGCTCCTTCAGCGTGCGGACGTCCTCGGCCCGGTAGCGGTGGCTGCGGGAATCCTCCGACGGCTCCGAGCGGATCAGCCCACGGCTGACGTAGGCGTAGAGGGTGGCCTGCGAAATCGCGAGTTCGGCCGAGGCCTCGCGCGCCGAGAGGTACAGGCCGGCGGATTTTTTCATATTGATTTACATAATCAAGATTGATCAATCTGTCGAGAGGCTCGACTTTGAAACCGACAAAGGAGGGCTCTCATGAACATCCAGCTTTCAAAGACCCCGATCGGCCTGGACGGAATTCCCGCCGCAGAAACCGTGCTCAGCCATGTCGACGGCGAGCGCGGCGAACTGATCATCGCCGGCGAGCGGGTCGGCGACCTTGCCCGCAAGACCGGGTTTGAAGGCGTGACCGCCCGGCTATGGAGCGGCGGCACCGGCCAGCCGGTCGGCGAAGCCGCGGTCCGCGCCGCGCTCGGCGCCGGCCGCGAACGCGCCTTTGCGCGGCTACCGGACCTGCTCGGCATCACGCGCGGGCTCTCGATCGTCGATGGTTTTCGCGCGGCGGTCGCGGGGCTTCGCGCGGAAGCAGGCCTGGCGCACGAGGCCACCATCGTCGGCGCGTTTCCGGTGATCGCCGGCGCCCTGGTGCAGCAGGTCAGGGGCGGCGAACCGGTCGCGCCCGATCCCACCGCCAGCCATGCCGCCGACACACTGTCGATGATGCTCGGCCGCAAGCCGAACGCGCGCGAGGTGGCGGCACTGGACGCCTATTTGGTCACGGTGTGCGACCACGGCATGAACGCCTCCACCTTCGCGACGCGGGTGGTGGCGTCGACGCAAGCCGATTTGTTCGCCGCCGTCACCGCCGGCTATTGCGCGCTGACCGGGCCGCTGCATGGCGGCGCGCCGGAGCCGGTGCTGGAAATGCTCGACGCGATCGGCTCCCGCGAGCGCATCAAGCCCTGGGTCGACAGCGCGCTGGCGCGCGGCGAGCGGCTGATGGGATTTGGCCATCGCGTCTACCGCGTCCGCGATCCGCGCGCCGACGTGCTGAAAAGCGCGATCGAACAGTTGGCCGGCGAAGGCACCGACCTGCCGTTTGCCGGCGAGGTCGAGGCCTATATCCGCAGCGCGTTGCGGAAGAAGAATCCCGACCGCCCGCTCGATACCAATGTGGAGTTCTTCACCGCGATCCTGCTCGACGCGCTGAAGATCCCGCGTCAGGCGTTCACGCCGATTTTTGCCGTCGCCCGCGCCGCCGGCTGGACCGCGCATGCGCGTGAGCAGCAGCGCGGCGGCAGGTTGATACGGCCGAGTTCGGCGTATATCGGGCCGATGCCGGGGTGAGAGGCGCCGGTAGTTTAAGTGACGGCGGAGCCACAAACTCCGCCGTCATCCCGGCCTTGAGCCGGAATCCATAACCACAGGCGGAGGTGGGTTGAAGGAGTTCGCCGACTACGGTTCTCAATCGAGAGGCTGCGGCATATAGGTTCCGGCGTTCGCCGGGACGACGAGAGACTTGGCTGGCAACTACGCGCCGCGCACCACCGTCTTCAGATAATTATACGCCTTGATGATCTCGATCAGGCGGTCCTCGGTGGAGCGGTCGCCGCCATTGGCGTCGGGGTGGTGCTGCTTGACCAGCGCCTTGTACTTGGCCTTGACGTCCTCGAGGGTGGCTTCGGCGGTGAGGCCCATCACCTGCAGCGCCTTGCGCTCGGCGTTCATCACCTTGCGGGTTTCGACCTTGGCCTCGGCGCCTGGGCCTGGCCGCCAGCGGCCGCGGCCGTTGAGTTCGGAGAACATGCTGAACGGATCGGAGGCGCCGTCGAAATCCTCGGCGGCCTGCTTGCCCTTCTTGCCGGCCGTGTTGGCGCCCATCTTCCAGGTCGGACGGTGGCCGGTCAGCGCATCCTTCTGGTAGCGCGCGACGGCGTCGGCGTTCATGCCCTGGAAGAAATTGTAGTTCTGGTTGTATTCGCGGACGTGGTTGAGACAGAAGTGAAAATACTCCCGCGAATTCTCCCGGCCCTTCGGCGCGCGATGAGGGCCCTTGTTCGGGCAGCCCGCCCACTCGCACATGGCGGCTTCCTCGCGCGCCTGCGCCTGCTGCTTCGCGCTCTGCTTGTTGGGCTTGATGCGAATGGAGTCGAAGAATTTGGATGAATCAATTGCCATGGCTAACTTTGACTACGCAATGCTCAAGGCTTCAAGTCTTGACATTGCCAATACCTCTGTTCGGATGCGTCATTGACGAAAAGCTGATAACGGAATTATCTGACGCCATCATGAGCACCAAAGACGCTATCTTAAACAAGTTGCGTGAAGCTTTCATTCCGGAAAGCCTCGACGTCACGGACGAATCTCATCTGCATGAGGGTCATGCGGGTCACCGGGAAGGCGGCGAAACGCATTTCAGGGTCAATATCGTGTCTCCGGCCTTCGAAGGGAAGAGCCGGATTGAACGCCACCGCATGGTAAATGCGACGCTAGACGCGGAACTCAAGGGCTCCGTTCACGCGCTCGCGATCAAGGCGCAGGCGCCGGGAGAAACCGCCGGCCGGTAGTCTGGAGCGCTGGCCGCAAGAATATGAGCATCCGATGAAAACGTCGCAGAAGCTCATTGTTTTGGCAGGACTGCCGGGTTCCGGAAAGAGCACGCTGGCGGAAGGACTTTCTCGGCATTTTTCGCTGCCGCTGTTCTCAATCGATCCGATCGAAGCGGCGATGTGGCGCGGCGGCCTGCCCCGGGATCAAACCGGGATCGCCGCCTATGTCGTTGCGCAAGCCCTGACCGAGGAGCATCTGCGGCGCGGGCAGTCCGTCGTGATCGACGCCGTGAACCCGGTCGAGGCGCCACGCGCCGTATGGCGAAACCTCGCTGCGAAATATCACGCCGACCTCGCGATCATCGAATGCGTGTGTGCGGATGAAGCGACGCACCGCCGGCGGATCGAGGCGCGAATGCGTGGAATCGAGGGGATGGCCGAGGTCACGTGGGCCAGGGTCGAGCAGCGCCGGACAGAATATGAAGCCTGGACCGACGCAAGGTTGACACTGGATACATCGGCGCATCCACCCGGACGTCTGCTCGCGGAAGCGATCGGCTATCTGGCGTGAGGTGATCGTCCAGCTTCTTGTGCGGATCGCCCGGGATGGCACAACCGGAGACGCTCAGAACGCCGTCCCGGCCCGTCTCGGCTTCGGATCCTCACCCTCGGCGTCGCGCGGCAGTGGCGTGATCTTGAGCGCCGTGATGCGATTGCGCTCACGCCGCAGCACGCGGAAGCGGCAACCATGGAAGGTAAAATTCTGGCCGCGCTCGGGGATCGAGCGCGCTTCGTGAATCACGAGGCCCGCGACGGTGGTCGCCTCCTCGTCCGGCAGATGCCAGTTCATGGCACGGTTGAGGTCGCGGATCGGCACCGAGCCATCCACCACCACCGAGCCGTCGGCCTGGACGCGGACGCCGGCCACCACGACGTCGTGCTCGTCGGAGATATCGCCGACGATCTCCTCCAGGATGTCCTCCAGCGTCACCATGCCTTCGACCTCGCCATACTCATCGACGACGAGGGCAAAATGGGTCTTGCGGCGGCGGAACGCCTTCAGCTGTTCGGAGAGTGGGCGCATCTCCGGCACGAACCAGGGCGGCAGCATGATGGCGGTGGCGTTGATGCGCGACGTGTCGCCCTCGGAGGCGCGGATCGCGCGCAACAGGTCCTTGGCGTGCAGCACGCCGATGATGTTCTCCGGTTTGTCGCGCCATAGCGGGATGCGGGTGTATTCGGTCGCCAGCACCTCGCGCACCAGTTCTTCCGCCGGCAGATCGGCGTTGATCATCACCATCGCGGTGCGATGGACCATGACGTCGGAGACGGCGAGATCGCCGAAGCGGAAGACATTGTGGATATATTCGGCCTCGCCGCTTTCGATGCCGCCATGCACGGCGGATTCCTCCACCAGCCCCTCGATCTCGGAGTCGGTCAAAATTTCGTGCTGCGAGGATTCCTTGACGCCGAGCATGCGCAGGATGCCGCGCGAGGCGGCGTTGAGCAGCCAGTTCAGCGGGTAGAAGATCAGATAGGACAGATACAGCGGGTAGGCGATCCATTGCGAGACCGGCATCGGCTGGCGGATCGCGAGCGTTTTCGGCACCTGCTCGCCGATCACGATATGCAGCGAGGAGAATACCAGAAAGCCCGCCGTGAACGACACGAAGTGCAGGGTGCGTTCCGACAATCCGAGCGGAATCAGCAACGGCTCGAGCAGCGCTGAAACCGTGGGTTCGCCGACCCAGCCGAGACCGAGCGAGGCCATGGTGATGCCGAGCTGGCAACACGCCAGATAGGCCTCGATATTACCCATCATGTCGTGCAGCAGGCGCGCCCCGAACCGGTCCTGTTCGACCATCGCCCTGATGCGAAAGCCACGGCTCTTGACCAGCGCAAATTCGGCAGCGACATAGAACGCGTTGGCGGCGAGCAGCAGGAACGCCAGCAGCAGGTTGAATGCAGTCGAACTCATGCCTGCCTCGTGAAGGCTCCGCGCATTGCTTGCGCCGCGCCGCGTCCCGGCAATCCCGTTCTCATCCCGACAGCTTCTGTTGCAGGAAGTCGCGCACAAGCGCCGGCTCGACGTCGTTTTCGACCACCGCGCGGCCGATCGCCTGCAGCAGGATGAAGGTCAGCTTGCCGCGCTTGACCTTCTTGTCCTGCGCCATCAGCGCCATCAGCGCGTCCGCGTCCGCCAAGCCTTCCTGCGCGAAGCCCGCGATGTCCTGCAGACGGGTCGGCAGACCGACGGTCGCAAGGTGACGTTCGACACGCGCGGCATCGGCCGCGGAGATCATGCCAAGTTGCGCGGAAAATTCCGCCGCCAGCACCATGCCGACGGAAACGCCCTCGCCGTGGAACAGGCGATCGGAAAAGCCGGTCGCGGCTTCCAGCGCATGACCAAACGTGTGCCCGAGATTGAGCAGCGCGCGTTCGCCGTTCTCGCGCTCGTCGCGGGAAACGATCGCAGCCTTGGCGCGGCAGGAGGTGGCGATCGCGTGCTCGCGCGCCGCACCGCCTGAGAAGATGTCGGCATGGTTGGCCTCGAGCCAGCTGAAAAACGCTTCGTCGCCGAGCACGCCATATTTGGCGACCTCGGCATAGCCGGCGCGGAATTGGCGCGGCGACAGCGTGTCGAGCACGGAGGTGTCGGCGATCACAAGAACCGGCTGATGAAACGCACCGAGCAGGTTCTTGCCCTGCGGCGAGTTGATGCCGGTCTTGCCGCCGACGGAGGAATCCACCTGCGCCAGGAGCGAGGTCGGCACCTGTACGAAATCCACGCCACGCCGCAGGATCGCGGCCGCGAAGCCGGCGAGATCGCCGACCACGCCGCCGCCCAGCGCGATGACGAGATCGTTGCGCTCGATCTTCGCAGCGATCAGCGCCTCGGACACCTTTTCGAGAACGGCATAGGTCTTCGACCCCTCGCCTTCCTCGACGACGACGCGCGAGGTGGGAATGCCGGATTCGGCTAGCGAGCGCTCTGCCGGCTCCAGCCAGTGCTTGGCTACGGTGCGGTCGGTGACGATCGCGGTGCGCACGCCCGGTCGCAGCGCGGCAACGCGCGCGCCGAGCGAGGACAGCACACCACGGCCGATGACGATATCGTAGGCGCGGTCGCCGAGCGCGACGTCGACCGTGATATCGGCGGAGTGCTTCAGTGGTGCGGTCATGGCGTGACGCTGATCCCGTCGGTTGTCGGCTGGGCAGGAGGGGCGGCGGGGCACAGGCGGGCGCGCAGGGCATCGACACATTCGTCGACGATGCGCTCGTGCGGCACGTCGCGCGAGCCGATCGTGAGATCGGCCGTGGCATAGAGAGGCTCACGGGCTTCGAGCAGGCGACTGACGGTCCCCGTCGGGTCCTCGGTCTGCAACAGCGGCCGGTCGGCGCGTCGCCTGACACGTTTCATGATGACGTCGAGGTCCGCTTTAAGCCAGATCGATACCGCGTTGTCGCGGATGCGGTCGCGGGTCTCCTTGCGCATCACGGCACCGCCGCCGGTGGCAATCACGGCCGGACCGCCGTCGAGCAGCCGCGCGATGACCCGCGCTTCTCCGTCCCGGAAATACGGCTCGCCATGGGTCTCGAAAATTTCCGGGATCGACATCCTGGCCGCGGCCTCGATCTCGATATCGGCGTCCAGAAACGGCAGGTGGAGCCGGGCCGCCAGCCGCCGGCCGATGGTCGACTTGCCGGCGCCCATCATGCCGACCAGCACGACCGAACGCCGTCCCAGCGCCGACGTGATGTCGGCCTCCAGGCTGGGGCTCGCCGGTGCCGGTGCGGCGGTCTCGGACATCGAAAACCCTTCGGTTTTGCGGGACTTGCCCGCAGCTTCGACACCTATACTACCCCCATTGACGCCCCCGCCAGAGACTCTTGCCACAGGGATGGGAACATGTTGGATGATTTCATTGGTTAATTCGTCGCCCTGAGCCCCCCAATGCCCAGTTTGTTCCGCTTTCTGACGGTCGTCGGCCTCATCGCCGGGGTGATCTATGGCGTGATTTTTTCGCTGGCGAATTTCGTCACCCCAAAGCCCCGGGAAATGACGGTCACTATCCCCGCAGACAGGTTCCTCAAGAAATAGCCGCTATCGTCTGATTCTGTGACAGGCGGATTCGGGGGCGGCATCCCGTAACGGGGGTGTCGGGGGCAATGCGTTCCAGCAAGACGGCGACAGACGCGAGACTGACGGACCTGTTCCTCGACATGCTCGCGGCTGAACAGGGGGCGGGCGTCAACACGCTCGACGCCTACCGCCGCGATCTCACGGATTTTTCCGACTTTCTCGGCCGCACGGGCCAAAACTTTGCCGGCGCCGGGACCGATGTGCTGCGCGACTACCTCGCCGACCTCGATGTCAGAGGCTTCAAGTCTTCCAGCGTGGCGCGCCGGCTGTCGGCGATGCGGCATCTGTTTCGATTTCTCCTGAATGAGCGCATCCGCAGCGACGATCCGGCGGCGATCCTGTCCGGCCCTAAACGGGGCCGCGGCCTGCCCAAAGTGCTGTCGATCGCAGATGTCGACCGCATGCTGACGCGGGCAAAGCAATTGACCGAGGCCGAAAGCGCTTCGCCTCAGGCGCGTTTGCGCGCGATGCGGCTGTATTGCCTGCTGGAGGTGCTCTACGCCACCGGCTTGCGCGTCTCGGAACTGGTGGCGCTGCCGCTGTCGGCGGCGCGGCGCGACGCCCGCATGATCGTGGTGCGCGGCAAGGGCAACAAGGAACGGCTGGTGCCGCTCAACGACGCATCGCGGCAGGCGATGGCCGATTATCTCGCCGCGATGGAAGGACTCAAGCCCGCGAACAAGAAAAACGCCGTCGCGTCCAAATGGCTGTTTCCCTCCTTCGGCGAGAGCGGCCATCTGACGCGGCAGCATTTTGCTCGCGACCTGAAGGAACTGGCGGCGGCATCGGGGTTGGCGCCACGGCTGGTTTCCCCGCACGTGCTGCGCCACGCCTTTGCCAGCCATTTGCTGCATAACGGCGCCGACCTGCGCATCGTGCAGACGCTGCTCGGCCATACCGACATTTCGACCACCCAGATCTATACCCATGTGGTCGAAGAGCGGCTCAAAAGCCTGGTGCGCGACCTGCACCCGCTGGCGGAGAAATAAGCTTCTCCGCAACACCCGCCTTGACTTCCGCTTCGTCTCCAACGAAACAGCCGTTTCTCGCCCCACGGCCATGTTTGGCGCGCTTTCGGCAAGCCGAGCCACCGGACCGAGATGCGTGCTAAATCATTGAAGATGCGTGCTTTCCTTAAGCGAATCGAAACCGCTTCGCCTCAAAGCACGTTGTTCCCTATATTGTGTCGATGCCGGATCAGATGCGCAGCTATCTCGATTTTGAAAAACCCGTCGCTGAGCTAGAGGCCAAGGTCGATGAACTGCGCGCCCTGGCGGCGACCGGCAGCGACATCGGCGACGAAATCGCGCGCATCGAGGACAAGGCGCAGCAGGCGCTGTCGGACCTCTACGCCAACCTCACGCCGTGGCAGAAGACCCTGGTGGCCCGCCATCCGCAGCGGCCGCATTTCACCGATTTCGTCAGCGCGCTGATGACGGAATTCACCCCGATGGCCGGCGACCGCAAGTTTGCCGAGGACGAGGCGCTGGTGGGCGGCTTTGGCCGCTTCCGCGGCGAGCCGATCTGCGTGATGGGCCAGGAAAAGGGCGCCACCACCGACGGCCGCATCAAGCACAATTTCGGCATGGCGCGGCCCGAGGGCTATCGCAAGGCGGTGCGGCTGATGGAAATGGCCGACCGTTTCGGCATTCCCGTGCTGTCGCTGGTCGATTCCGCCGGCGCCTATCCCGGCATCGGCGCCGAGGAACGCGGCGTGGCCGAAGCGATCGCGCGCTCGACCGACACCTGCTTGTCGCTTGGCGTGCCCAATGTCGCGATCATCACCGGCGAGGGCATGTCGGGCGGCGCCATCGCCATCACCACCGCAAACAAGGTGCTGATGTTCGAACACGCGATCTACAGCGTGATCTCGCCGGAGGCCGCCTCCTCGATCCTGTGGCGCGACGGCACCAAGGCGCAGGAAGTGGCCAACGGCATGAAGATCACCGCCCAGGACATGCTGCGATTCGGCGTGATCGACCGGATCCTGAAGGAACCGTCCGGCGGGGCCCACCGCGATTCCGCCGCGATGATTTCGGCCACCGGCGACGCCATCGCCGAGGCCTTCAACGAATTCCGCAATCTGGACGCGGCCGGCGTCCGCCAGCAGCGGCGACAGAAATTCCTCGATATCGGCCGCAAGCTGAGCTGATCGGCCTCGCCTCCGGTCGACCCGATTCGCTTGGCGTCACCTCTCCCAAAAAGCGGCTTTATTTCGCCGGATCACCTGATTCGGCCCTAATTAGGCCCAGACCCGGTCTTTAAACTCCCGTTGACCATGCCGGCCGTAGAAGCGGCCCGTGCGGCGCGTTGCGGTTGCGGCGCGAAAGGTCAAAGGGTACAATTTTATGCATTGGCTTCAGGGCATATTCGCTGTGGTTTGGGGTGCGAAAATGTCCGGTGGGTGTGGAGCTTAGCCTTTGAATAACCGCTCGTTTGTTCGCGCGCTCGTGACGTCGGCTGCCCTCTTGGGCGCGGGCGTGCTGATGGCCAGTTGCAATAGCAACGACATCTCGCTCGCCAACAACGCCAAGGCCAACCAGCCGGTGCCGCCGAAGCTGGTCGCCGACATGGCAGCGAAGGACATGGACCTGCAGTCGCCGATCCTTGTCCGCCTGTTCAAGCAGGAAGCCGAACTGGAAATCTGGAAGCAGGACCGCTCCGGCCGCTTCGCGCTGCTGAAGACCTACCCGATCTGCCGCTGGTCCGGCGATCTCGGACCCAAGGTGAAGGAAGGCGACCGCCAGGCGCCGGAAGGTTTCTATTCGATTTCGCCGGCGCAGATGAACCCGCAGTCGGCCTATTACCTGTCCTTCAACACCGGCTACCCGAACGCCTTCGACAAGGCGCTGGGCCGCACCGGCTCGCAACTGATGGTGCATGGCGACTGTTCCTCGCGCGGCTGCTACGCGATGACCGACGAGCAGATTGCGGAGATCTATTCGCTGGGCCGCGAATCCTTCTTCGGCGGCCAGAAGCAGTTCCAGCTGCAGGCCTATCCGTTCAAAATGACGCCGGCCAACCTCGCCAAGCACCGCAACAATCCGAACATGCCGTTCTGGCGGATGATCAAGGACGGCAATGATCATTTCGAGGTGACGAAGCACGAGCCGAAGGTCGAATTCTGCGAAAAGAAATACGTCTTCGACCCGATCAAGAAGCCGGGCGCGACCAAAGAGCTCGTGTTCGACGCTGCAGGCAAATGCCCTGACTACGCGATTGCGGACGACGTCGCCGACGCCGTGCGCGAGAAGCAGGCCACCGACATCGCCGAGACCGCGCGGCTGGTCGCCAAGGGCACGCCGGTCGCCAAGATCAACACCGGCATCGACGGCGGCATGCATCGCGTGTTCGCCGCCCGTGTGCCCGAAGGCAGCACCGGTCTTTCGGAGCCGGGCGACGGCTCATCGCTGTCGCTGATGGCCCGGGCCCCCGGCACCGTTCCCTCGCACGTCAACCCGCCGCGGGCGCCTGCCGACCGGGCACCTTCCGAGAATTTGCTGATGGGCGCACCGGAGCAGCCGAAGCTCGCCGCAGCGCCGGCCGCCGCCGCGCCTACCCGGGTCGCCAACGCAGCACCGGCGGCGCAGGAAGAAGGCGGCTTTTTCTCCAACCTCGCCCGCAAGGTCGGCCTCGGCGGCGGCGCGGACGCCACCGCCAGCACCCCGCCCTCGAAGCCAAAGGCGGAGGCCAAGCAGCCGCCGAAGCCGGAAGCGCCGAAGACCGCGGCACCGAAGCACGACACCAAGCAAGCCGCCGCTGCCCCCCGCCCGCCGCTGAAGCCGTCGGTGGATACCGCTACCCCCGCCGCCAAGGACAGGAACGTGGCCGGCTCCGCCCCGATCGTGCCGCCGAACTCGTTCGACAGCCGTTTTGGCGCGGTGAGATAAGCGCGGACGTTCCATCGAATCGGCAACCAACGTCCGCGCAGCCAGCGCTTGCGCGCGCTATGGCGCGAGATATCGCAGCAATTCCGGATCGCTGCGGACTTCGCCGGCGGCGCCCTGCAGCGCCACCCGGCCGCGGTCGAGCACATAAGCATAGTCGGCCACGCGCAGCGCGAGATCGAGATGCTGCTCGACGATGACGACCGATATCTCCTTGGCCAACGCGATGAGCCGCTCTGTGATTTCCTCGATCACGCCGATCCACACGCCTTCCGTCGGTTCGTCCAGCAACAGCAATTTGGGATCACCCAACAACGCACGCCCGATCGCCAGCATCTTGCGCTCGCCGCCCGACAGCGTGCCGGCCGGCTGGTCGAGCCGCTGTCCGAGTTTCGGAAAGATGGCGAGCACCCGGTCGATGGCGGTCGGATCGGAATTGGACAGCGATCCGACCGACAGATTGTCGCGCACCGAGAGGCGGGCAAACACCGAATGCTCCTGCGGGACATAACCGATGCCGGAGCGGACGCGCTCCTCGGTGCGGCGGCGGGTGATATCGCGGCCGTCGAAGAACAGTTCGCCCTTCGAACTTGCGAGTTCGCCGACGATGGTCTTCATCAACGTGGTCTTGCCGGCGCCGTTGCGGCCGAGAACCGCCACCCCGCCGCGCCAGGGGATGCCGATGTTGACATCGAACAGGACCTGGCTGCGGCCATAGCCGGCGTCGAGATGTCTTATGTCGAGGAATGTTGGTTCAGGCACGGCGCAGATAAATCTCCTGGACGCTCTTGTTGGCCTGGATTTCCGCGACGGTGCCGGACGCCAGCACACGGCCCTGGTCGAGCACGGTCAGGCGGTCGCAGATATCGCGGATGAAATCCAGATCGTGCTCGACGATGACCAGCGAGCAATGCTGCTTGATCGGCTGCAGCAATTCGCCGGTGACGCGGCGCTCCTCGAGGCTCATGCCGCCGGTCGGTTCGTCCAGCAGCAGCAGCCGCGGCTTGCCCGCGAGCGCCATGGCGATCTCGAGCCATTGCTGCTGCCCGTGCGACAAGGCTGCGGCGGCATCATCCGCGCGATCGGCGAGGCGAAACTGGCTCAACATGGTCATGACCTGATCATGCAGCGCGCCGCGGGTGCGCGAGAATACGAGATCAATCAGCGACGACTGCGCCTGCAGCGCCAGCAGGATGTTGTCGTACAGCGTCAGCGTCGGCAGCACGCTGGTGATCTGGAATTTGAGGCTCATGCCGGCGCGCGCCCGCTCGGTCGGCGACAGCGCCGTGATATCGCGGTTGACGAAGCTGACCTTGCCGCTGGTCGGCGTTTCGGCGCCGGCAACGCACTTCATCAACGTGCTTTTCCCGGAGCCGTTCGGGCCGATCAGGCCGTGAAACTCGTTCTCCTCCACGGTCAGCGACGCGCCATCGAGCGCCGTGAGCTTGCCGAAAACCTTCCCGATGCCGACGGCTTCAAGGAGCGGCATGACGCTTCTCCCGGGCCCTCGCCCCGAAACTGCCGACACGCTCGCGCTCGCCGAGCACGAAGCTGATCAGTCCGAGCGGACGGAACAGGATCACGAGCAGCAGCAGCACGCCGAGGATGATCGGCCAGATCTCGCGGTAGTTGTCCGAAAGCCAGAAGCTGACGCCCTCGATGATCACCGCGCCGATCACCGCTCCGATCAGCGTGCCCGATCCGCCGAACAGAACGTAAAGCACGACCTGGGTCGAGATCACGACACCCAGCATGTTGGGCCAGACGAAGCCCTCGTGGAATGCGTAGAGGCTGCCGGCCAGCCCTGCGATAGTGCCGCCGACGGCAAAGACGATCGCCTTGAGGTGTTGCGTCTTGTAGCCGAAGAAGGCGATGCGCGGCTCGTTCTCACGCAATCCGGCCAGCGCCAGGCCGAACTGCGAGCGCACCAGGAAGCGGCACAGCACATAGCAAATCGTGAGGATGCCGAGCGCGAAGTAGTAATAGACCGGCCCCTCGGTCAGGTCATAGCTGCCGAGCGTCATCGGCGGAATCGAGGGGATGCCGTTCTGTCCGCCGAGATAGTACCAGCCCCGCGCCAGCCGATCGGCCGCGTAGGATCCCGTCAACGTGCCGAGCGCAACGAAGATCACGCTGGAAGGATGCCGGCCGAGCAGCAGAAATCCACCGAGCAACAGCGAGGTGGTGAGCCCGATCAGCGTTCCCGCCGGCAACACCAAAAGGATCGAGGTGACGTTGAGATCGCGCGCCAGCAATGCGACTCCATAGCCGGCCGAGCCGAAAAACAGGGCCTGGCCAAAGCTCATGATGCCGGCATATCCCCACACCAGGTCGAACGAGAGCGCAAACAGCGCGAGAATGACGACACGGGTGGCAAATACCGTGAGGTAGTCCTTCAGGAATAGCGGCAGGACCAGCGCCACGATCAGCACCAATCCTTCCACGATCGGCAGGACCTTCAGTCCTGCCGCCTGTCGCGCCGGCAATGCCCGGTTCGATCCATCGTCAGCCATCGACACGTCCGACCCTTCGCTTACTGTCACGCGGAGGGCCTGCTTTGCTGCGCCCATCGATCACTCAGCATTGCTTCAACATTCCTTGGGATCGACGAGACCATTGCTACGGCCGACGATCTCGTAATTTCCGCCCTTGGCGACGGCCGTATACATCTTCATCTTGCAGTGCCGCTTGCCCGGCACCATCTCGGCCGGTCCGCCCGGTCCTTCAGCGATCTTGGCGTGATCGAGGGCCGCGGAGACCGCCTCGCGATCGATCTTGCCGGCTTCCTTGACCGCGGCTTCCCACAATTTCAGCCCGCGATAGGTGCCGGTCGCGGCACTGCCGGCGGCGAACAGGAAGTTGCCAGGAAAATCCTTCTCATACGCGGCCTGGATCTTGGCGTCGAACGGGTTCTCCTTGGTCAGCACCTTGAAATAGTCGAGGCAGCTCGCAAGGCCCTCGATCTCGGCGGCCTGATTGATGTTGAGCGTGTTCTCGTCATAGTAGACGCAGGCGAGCCGGCCGCCGTTCTTCAGGAAACCGGCCTCGTAGAGCTGCTTGAAGAACGGACCGACGCCCGGCGGGATGACGGTGTTGAAGACCACATCGACCTTGTTGGAAATGATGCGGTTGACGGTCGACGAAAAATCCACCTGGTCGAGCGGATAGTATTCCTCGAACACGACCTCGCCGCCGTTGGATTCGATCACCTTGCGGGCATAGACGTTGAGCGTGTGCGGCCAGACATAATTGGCGCTCGGCAACGCGAACTTCTTGCCGCCGTTCTTGATCAACCAGGGAATGAACTCGTCGCATTGCTGCGCCGGCGTAGGCCCGGTGCAGAACAGATGGGGCGTGCATTCCTTGCCTTCGTAAAGCTGCGGATAGATGTACAGCGTCTTGCCGCGCGCCACGATCGGGTCCTTGATCGCGTTGCGCATCGAAGAGGTGATGCCGCCGAGCACCATGTCGACCTTGTCGCGCTGGATCAGCTTGCGGACGTTGCCGACGGCGACCGATTCGTTGGAGGCGGTATCCTCGATATAGAGTTCGATCGGCCGGCCGAGCAGGCCACCGGCGTCGTTGATCTGCTTGATGACCATCTTGGCGACGTTGGCGTCGGCGTTGCCGGCATAGGCGATCGGGCCGGTCAGGTCGGTGGCGATGCCGACCTTGATCGCGCCCTCGGCGGCGTTGGCCCAGTCGGGCCGGATCACCCAGCTTCCGGCGCCGGTGGCGATCGCGCCAGCCGTGAAGGCAAAGCCGCTCATGAAACGACGGCGTGTCAGATCAAGACGATCAGCGAACATGATTTAAACCCCTTTTCCAGCGATGAGGCCCTGCGGCCGGAACTTGATGAACACGATGGCCAATACGAAAACGAGAACGTCGGCAACGACGGGCGCCATGACCCAGGGCAGCGCGGCACTGAGCGTCCCGATCAGGCCCGCGCCGGCAACCGGCCCGATGAACGACCCGATGCCGCCGACCATCACCGCGACGAAGCCCTGGATCAGGAAGCGAATGCCGAGATCGGCAAACAGGCTGAAGACCGGCACGATCAACGCACCGGCAAGCCCCGCCAGCGCGGCGCCGAAGGCAAAGGTGGCGCCGTAGATCAGGGGCGTGGAGATTCCCGACGCCCGCGCCAGCGCAGGATTTTCCAGCGTCGCGCGCACGCGCAGGCCGAAGCTGGTTCGCGACAGCAGCAAATAGCAGCCTCCCATCACCAGCACGGTGATGATGACGATCGTGAAGCGCCACGCCGAGATGTGCATCGTGCCGATATCGATCGATCCGCCGATCGGCTCCGGCACGGTCAGATAGAAGCCGCCGATCAGGCCGCGCACGCTTTCGCGGACGATCAGGCCCAGCGCATAGGTGCCCAGCATTGCGACGATCGGCGCGGCATAGAAGCGCCGGATGATCAGCGCCTCGAGCACGAAGCCGATGCCGCCGACAATGAACGGCGCGGCCGCCATGCCGGCCCAGATCGGCAGCCCGCGGCTATGGGCGAGGTAGGTCACGTAGGCACCGAGCAGGACGAACTCACCCTGCGCGAAATTGAAGATCCCCATCATGCTGGCGATGATCCCGAGCCCCAGCACGACGAGGACGATGATCGCGCCGAAACTCAGGATCTCGAATGCCGCAACGAAGGTGCTCGCCATGTCCTATGTCCAGCCGACCGGCAATGATGGTCTCCTCACATCTTTTTCCAGTCGCCGATCTGTTCGAAGGCATGCGCGGCGCGATAGATCGTCGATTCCTCGAACATGCGGCCGACCAGCATCATCCCGACGGGCAGGCCGTCGACCATGCCGCAGGGCACCGACATCGCCGGATGATGCGTGATATCGAACGGCGCGGTGTTGGAGATCATTTCCAGCGCGCGGGCCACATAGTCCTCGCGGCTTGCATTGGCCGGCGGCAGCGGCGTCGCCTTCATCGGCGTCGTCGGCAGCAGCAAGAGATCATAGTCCTTGAACGCCTTGTCATAGGCGGCGGTCAGCCGGCGGGAGATGTTGAGCGCCTTGCCGTAGTAGCGCGGGCCAAAATTGTTGTTGATGTAGGTGCCGAGCAGCAGAAACAGTTTTGTGGTTTCCGACAGCGAGTCGGCCTGCCGCCGCCAGCCGCGATGGAAATCCATCAGCGACGTCGAATAGAGATCGCCGCGGCTCAGGCCGTAGCCGTCGCCATACATCATGGTCTGCGTCATGCCCTCAGTGCCGATCGGCGTCCAGATCGCCGGCCCGGTCAGGTGCATCGGGATCGACACCATCTCGACGGAGGCGCCGAGATCCTTGAACCGCTTGGCGGCCTCCCGCACGCTTTCATTGACGGCCGTTTCCGCGTTCGGCTGTTCAAAACCCTCCTTGAGGATGCCGATCTTCATGCCCTTGGCGCCGGCGCCGATCGCCTTGGTGTATTCCTCGACTTTCGGCGCCTTGATGCGCGGATCGTAGCCGTCGTCGCCGGCGAGCACCTCCAGCAGCAGCGCGTTGTCCGCGACCGTGGCCGTCATCGGCCCGGTATGATCGACGAAGATTTCGATCGGCATGATCCCGGTGTAGGGAACCAGCCCCCAGGTCGGCTTCATGCCGTAGGTGCCGCAGAACGACGACGGCATGCGGATCGAACCGCCCTGGTCGCCGCCGATCGCCATGTCGACTTCGCCGAGCGCGACGACGACGCCGCTACCCGAGGACGAGCCGCCGGCCGAATAGCCCATCTTGTGCGGATTGTGCACAGGCCCAACCGCGTTGGTGTGGCTGCCGCCCGACATGCAGAAGGATTCGCAGTGCACCTTGCCGAGAATCTCGGCGCCCGCATCGAGCATCCGCGTGACGATGGTGGCGTCGAAATCGGGCACGTAGCCTTCCAGCGTGGCCGACCCGTTCATCATCGGCACGCCGGCCAGCATGATGTTGTCCTTCAGGGCGACGGTCTTGCCCTTGAGCTTGCCGGAGGCCGCCCCCTTCACGATCGATTTGCGGTACCAGGCGTTGCGCGGATTCTCCTCGGGAGACGGCCGGTAGCCCGGCGTACGCGGATATTTCACTTCCGGCACCTCGTCGGGCATCGCCGCCACCAGATTGTAGGCATCGATCGAGCCCTGCATCAGGCCGCGGAACGAGGCGACGTCTTCCTCAGTCAGCGACAGGCCGCACTGCTCGGCGACCGCGCGAAGTTGCATTGGGGTTGGTAGGGCGACTGACACGGCCTTCTCCTGAAGCTTTGAGTCCCTCTGCGCGGCACCTCGATCGACCTGATGTCCGGCGCAGCCATCACCGCGGTATTGAAAACGGAAATATTTTCCTTTTCAAGCATTATTTTGAAAGCACCCACCTGCGGTACATGGCCCGTCGTCAGATCGGCTTGATCAGCTTGAAGTCGAGCCCGTCGGCCTCGGCGAGATACATCGGCATCCGGGCGTGGCCATTGCGGATCGCGACGGAACCGCGGGCGCCGCGATAGACGAGATTGCGCGCGGCCGTGAGCAACGGCCCGACCGTCAGCGTGCCTGCCTGATTGGCCGCGGCTTCGAGGAGGCAGAGCCCCTCATAACTGGATTGACCAAGTGAGCCGATCGGCGGGGCATTCGGGCCGAACATCGTGCGATATCGGCTCTGGAAGTCATCATTGGCGCGCGAAGCGATGCCGGGGAAATAGCCGGAAGCACAGAACAGGTTCTCGCTGTTGTCGGCGCCGATGCCGAGCAGCACGGTCTCATCCATCGCGCCGGCCAGCCGCAGCGTGGTGGCGCCGAGATCGCATTCACCGAAGGCGCGGTTGAAGGTGATGCTGTCGGTGCCGATCAGCGAGATCAGCACGACGTCGGGTTTGGCGGCACGAATGCGCGCCAGATGCGGCTCATGATTGTCCTCGCCGAGGGGAACGAACTCTTCGCCGACCACCCGTCCGCCGGTCTCGGCGATGTATCTCTTCACCGCGCGATGCGAATGCCACGGCCAGACGTAATCGCTGCCGATCAGGTACCAGCGCGAAGCCTTCTTGGCCTCGGCAAGCCAGTGGATCGACGGCCGGCTTTGAAAACGCGGCGTCTCGCCGATCGCGATGACGCCCGGCGTCCGCTCGCCGCCCTCGTAGACAGGTGTGTAGATGTAGGGAATCCGGTTGCGGGTGATAACATCGCGCAGCGCGACACGCACCGCGCTGGTGTGCAGCCCGACGATCACGTCGACTTCGTCGAAAGCAATGGCCTGTTCGGCACGGTCCACGACTTCGTCGATCGGCCCGCCGGCATCGTAGATCGACAGTTCGATCTCGCGCCCAAGCACGCCGCCACGCCTGTTGATCTCGGCGACCGCCAACTGCGCGCTGCTGGTGGCGCACGGCCCCCAAACCCCGGGTGAGCCGGTGCAACAGATGAAGCCGCCGACACGAAGCTTGTTGCGCGCGCCACGCCGCCCGAAGGTACGGTCATCCGGTGACAACGCGCGATCGACCGCCGGCGACGCCAAATTCCTCAACAGCAAAGACGGCGGAAACGCAGACCCGCCGGCAGCCGGGAAGTTTTCCGTCGAAGGCACGCCAACTCCTGTCTGGCACCAGACCTGAACGCATCCAGCAGGCGGCCGCGGCATCCGCCCTTGTTAGTTGGTGAAATATCCTATTGGAAAATATTGAATATTCAACAATTGAAGTGCATATAGAAACGGCATTCGCTGCCGGACATTCACTCATTTGGATCAAGACGAAGTCTCAACCGTGGCCAAACCGCCAAAAGACAACTCCCCCATCACCGAACATCTCGCCTATCTGCTCGCGCAAGCCAACCGGGAGATCAACCGGCAGCTGGAGATGCGGCTGAGCAAGGAAGGCGTACCTGTCGAGCAGTGGCGCATCCTCAAGGTGCTGTCCGACGGCAAAGGGCATTCCATGGGGGAACTGGCGGACGCCGTGCTCCTCAACCATCCGACCCTGACCAAGATGGTCGACCGCATGGTGTCGGACGCGCTGGTCTACCGCGTTCAGGACCCCAAGGACCGCCGCAAGGTCTTGATGTACGTCTCCGACCGCGGCAAGGCGCTGAGCAAGCGGCTGAATTCCCTGGCCGTGAGCCAGGAGGAGCACATCCTGGAAAGCTACGGCGACAAGCCGACCAGCGAACTCAAGCGGCTGCTGGAAAGCCTGATCGACAGCTCGAATTGAGGCCTGCACCTGGCTGATGTCCGGCTCGCTGCCGGACAGGGTGTTCGCCTGCGGCGCCGGCTCGAGAGCCGGCACCGGCGGTCAGGCATATCTGCCGTGGCAGTGCTTGTACTTCTTCCCCGACCCGCACGGGCAATCCTCGTTGCGGCCGACCTTGCCCCAGCTGGCTGGGTTCTTCGGGTCGCGGGCGGCGGCGGTGGCATCCGGCACCAGCGAGGCGCCGGCGAACGCCATCTCGTCTTCGCCGGTGTTCGGATCGAGCTTGTGCGCTTCCATCGGCGGCAGCACCGGCTGCTGCTCTTCCGGCGGCACGATCTCGACGCGGATCAGCTGCGCGGTCACTGCCTCGCGCAGATGCGCGCCCATCGTCTCGAACAGGTTGAAGGCCTCGAGCTTGTACTCCTGCAACGGATCGCGCTGGCCGTAACCGCGCAGGCCGATCACCTGGCGCAAATGGTCGAGCATGATCAGGTGCTCGCGCCAGAGATGGTCCATCGTCTGCAGCAGGATGGTCTTTTCGACGTAGCGCATCACGTCGGGGCCCCACTGTGCGACCTTGGCCGCCATGCGCTCGTCGACGTTCTTCTCGATCCGCGACAGCAGTTCCTCGTCGGCGATGCCCTCTTCCTTGGCCCATTCGTCAACCGGCAGATCGACGTCGAGCACGCGCTTCAACTCTTCCTTCAGCCCAGCCGTATCCCACTGCTCGGCATAGGCATGCTCGGGAATGTGCTTGGCGACGACGTCGTCGATGAAGGAATGACGCATGTCGGTCACGGTCTCGGCGACGCTGTCGTCCTTCATCAGGTCGATGCGCTGGTCGAAGATCGCCTTGCGCTGGTCGTTCTGGACGTTGTCGAACTTGAGCAGGTTCTTGCGGATGTCGAAGTTTCGGGCCTCGACCTTCTGCTGCGCCTTCTCCAGCGCCTTGTTGATCCAGGGATGGATGATGGCCTCGCCCTCTTTGAGGCCGAGCCGCTGCAGCATGCTGTCGAGACGGTCGGAGCCGAAGATCCGCATCAGATCGTCTTCCAGCGACAGGAAGAATTTTGAGCGGCCGGGGTCGCCCTGACGGCCGGCACGGCCGCGAAGCTGGTTGTCGATGCGGCGGGATTCATGCCGCTCCGAGCCCATGATGTAGAGGCCGCCTGGCTTGGTAATGGTCTTGGCCGGCTTGGAGCCCTTGGCGGGCTCGATCTCGACCGTTTCCTCCGCCTTCAGCACGATCTCGCGGAAGCGCTCGATGTCAGCCTTGATCTGCTCGATCTTCCTGGCCTTCTCAGCCTCGTCGGTGATGTTGCCGGTCTCCTGCTGGATCCGCATCTCCAGCGAACCGCCGAGCTTGATGTCGGTACCGCGGCCGGCCATGTTGGTGGCAATCGTGATCGCGCCGGGCACACCGGCTTCGGCGACGATGTAGGCTTCCTGTTCGTGGAAGCGCGCGTTCAGCACCGCGAACAGTTTTGCCGGCTTGCCCGCCCGCGCCGCGGCGTAGAGCTTCTCCATGCCGTGTTCCGCGCCGAAATCGATCTGCTTGTAGCCGTTCTTCCTGAGATACTCGGCCAGCACTTCCGACTTCTCGATCGAGGCGGTGCCGACCAGCACCGGCTGCATCCGCGCGTTGGCCCGTTCGATCTCGGCCAGGATCGCCGCGTATTTCTCGCCCTGGGTGCGGTAGACCTCGTCGTCCTCGTCGAGACGCGCGACCTGCACGTTGGTCGGGATTTCCAGGACCTCGAGCTTGTAGATGTCGAACAGTTCGTCGGCTTCGGTCGCGGCCGTACCGGTCATGCCGGCGAGCTTCTCGTACATGCGGAAATAGTTCTGGAAGGTGATCGAGGCCAGCGTCTGGTTTTCCGGCTGGACCGTAACGTGCTCCTTGGCTTCGAGTGCCTGGTGCAGGCCTTCCGAATAGCGCCGGCCCGGCATCATGCGGCCGGTGAACTCGTCGATGATGATGACTTCGTCGTCGCGGACGATATAGTCCTTGTCGCGGGTGAACAGCGAGTGCGCCCGCAGCGCCTGGTTGACATGGTGCACGACCGAGACGTTCTCGACGTCGTAGAGCGACTCGCCCTTGAGCTGGCCGGCATCGCGCAGCAGCGTCTCGATCTTCTCCATGCCGCCTTCGGTCAGCGTCACCGTGCGCTGCTTCTCGTCGACCTCGTAGTCGGTCTTCTTCTCCAGCTTCGGCATGAAGGTGTCGATGGTGTTGTAGAAGTCCGAGCGGTCGTCGAGCGGACCGGAGATGATCAGCGGCGTACGCGCCTCGTCGATCAGGATCGAGTCGACTTCGTCGACGATCGCGTAATAGTGCCCGCGCTGGACCATGTCCTCCAGGCGGTACTTCATGTTGTCGCGCAGATAGTCGAAGCCGTATTCGTTGTTGGTGCCGTAGGTGATGTCGCAGGCATAGGCGGTCTTGCGCTCGGCGTCGTCGAGGCCGTGCACGATGACGCCGGTGGTCATGCCCAGGAAGGAATAGATCTGGCCCATCCAGCCGGAATCGCGGCGGGCGAGGTAGTCGTTGACGGTGACGACGTGGACGCCCTTGCCGGCAAGCGCATTGAGATACACCGCCAGCGTCGCCACCAGAGTCTTGCCTTCGCCGGTCTTCATCTCGGCGATGTCGCCCTCATGCAGCACCATGCCGCCGATCAGCTGGACGTCGAAATGGCGCTGGCCGAGGGTGCGCTTGGCGGCCTCGCGCACGGTGGCGAAGGCCGGCACCAGGATATCGTCGAGTGACTTGCCGTCGGCGAGCTGCCGGCGGAATTCGGCGGTGCGGGCTTTCAGCGCGTCGTCGGACAGCGCGACGAGTTCGGGCTCAAGCGCATTGATGGCGTTGACGCGGGACTGATATCCCTTCACCCGCCGGTCGTTGGCGGAGCCGAAAAACTTGCGGGCGAGCGCGCCGATCATGCCAATCCTGCCTTTGCCGTTACTTGCGTTACCAACCGCGACGTGGTCCACCAAGTTGCCTATCAACTCACCGTGACGCATCGAGGCGAACGCCCCGAACCGGGGGTCATCCGCCAAATGAGTGGGAATCGGGCAATCCAAGGTTCAACGGCAAAAAACGCAGCAAAATAAGCGCTATCGCCGCTGGTGGTTCCGGCACAGATATGGCTGGGTTCGGACCTTGTCAACGTGCAGCCATCTGTCAAGGAATTCATCATTTTGACAGACTTTTCGCGTTGCCAATGCCGTATGATTGGGCGAGTGTCCCGCCGCCTTTGCCGCCCCCATCTTCAAGACAAGGATTTTGCATGACCACCTCGTTCCCGGAAACGAAAACCGGACTGCGTTTCGGCCTCGCCACCCTGGCCACGACGGCCTGCCTGGCCGCGATTCTGGCCGCCGGCCTGCCGGTTCGTGCCCAGGACAACCCCGTTCTCGCCAAGGTTAACGGTGTCGAGATACGCCAGAGCGACGTGGCGCTCGCGGAAGAGGAACTGGGCCCCAGCCTCGCGCAGATGGACCCGGCGACCAAGAAGGACAACGTGCTGGCGTTCCTGATCGACCTGAGAATCGTCGCCAAGGCCGCCGAGGACAAGAAGGTCGAGAATTCCGAGGATTTCAAGAAGCGTCTGGCCTTCACCCGCAGCCGCCTCCTGATGGACAGCCTGCTCGCCACCGAGGGCAAGGCCGCGACCACCGACGAGGCCATGAAGAAGGTCTATGAGGAGGCCTCCAAGCAGATCACCGGCGAAATGGAAGTCCATGCCCGCCATATCCTGGTCGAGACCGAGGACGAGGCCAAGGCGATCGCCGAAGAGCTGAAGAAGGGCGGCGATTTCGCCGAACTGGCCAAGAAAAAGTCCAAGGACCCGGGCGCCTCCGATGGCGGCGATCTCGGCTTCTTCACCAAGGAGCAGATGGTGCCGGAATTCTCCGCCGTCGCCTTCACGCTCGAGCCCGGCAAGATCTCCGACCCGGTCAAGTCGCAATTCGGCTGGCACATCATCAAGGTCGAGGAAAAGCGCGCCCGCAAGGCCCCCGAGTTCGAGCAGGTCAAGGCCCAGATCGAGACCTATGTGACGCGCAAGGCCCAGGCCGAGTACGTCGCCAAGCTGCGCGAGACCGCCAAGGTCGAGCGCATGGACAAGCCGGCCGAAGCCGCCAAGACCGACGCGCCGAAGCCGTCGGATTCCAAGATGGCGCCGCCGGCGAAGAAGTAAAAAATCGCTGTTCCTTCAGCGAGACCAATAGTATTGACCATCGTTATGGCCGGGCCGAAGCGCCCGGCCGTTTCATGTCCGGGGGTCGCTAACCGGCCCTGAAGACGTCGATGGCCGGGGCTGGTCCGGCTATGGTTTGATCTGGCCGAACAGGTGCTTCCATGTCCACTGCCGTCTCCCCCCTCGCCCCGACCGATGTTCCCGACATGCCGGCGATTGCGGGCGTCAAGCTCGCCACCGCCGCCGCCGGAATCCGCTACAAGAACCGCACCGACGTACTGCTCGCCGTGATGGACAAGGGCACCACGGCCGCGGGCGTCTTCACCAAGTCGAAATGCCCCTCCGCGCCGGTCGAATGGTGCCGCGCCAGGCTGAAAGGCGGCAAGGCCCGCGCGCTGGTGGTCAATTCCGGCAACGCCAACGCCTTCACCGGCAAGACCGGCAAGCAATCGACCGCGCAGACCGCGCAGATCGCGTCGAAGGCGGTCGGCTGCGCGACCTCCGACGTGTTCCTCGCCTCGACCGGCGTGATCGGCGAGCCGCTCGACGCCACCAAGTTCGACGGCGTGCTGGCGACGCTGGCGGACGCCGCTACGCCCGACCACTGGATGGACGCCGCCAGGGCGATCATGACCACCGACACCTTTCCGAAGGTGGCGACCGCGACCGTGAAACTCGGCAAGGCCAAGGTCACGATCAACGGCATGGCCAAGGGCGCCGGCATGATCGCACCCGACATGGCAACCATGCTGTCCTTTATCTTCACCGACGCGCCGCTGTCGTCGGCCGTGCTGCAGTCGCTGCTCAAGGGCGGCGTCGAGGACACGTTTAACGCCATCACCATCGACAGCGACACATCGACGTCGGATACGCTACTGGCCTTCGCGACCGGCGCGGCCGCCGCCAACGGTGCACCGAAGATCAGCCGCGCCAGCGATCCCAGGCTGAAGGCGTTTACCAGGGCGTTCCACGCCGTGCTGGCCGACCTCGCCGAGCAGGTCGCCCGCGACGGCGAAGGCGCGCGCAAGCTGGTCGAGGTGGTCGTCGAAGGCGCGACCACCAAAATGTCTGCGCGAAAAATCGCGATGTCGATTGCGAATTCGCCGCTGGTGAAGACGGCGATCGCCGGCGAGGACGCCAATTGGGGCCGCGTGGTGATGGCGGTCGGCAAGGCCGGCGAACCGGCCAACCGCGACAAGCTATCGATCTCGTTCAACGGCATCCGCGTCGCCAAAAGCGGCGCGCGCGACCCGTCCTATGACGAGGCCGAGGTTTCCGAGGTGATGAAGAACCCGAAAATCCAGATCAAGGTCACGCTTGGCCTCGGCAAGGGCCGCGACCGCGTGCTGACCTGCGACCTCACCAAGGAATATGTCGCAATCAACGGCGACTACCGGTCATAGGCGAGAGCGCGTCGCATGGCCGACCTCAAGCTCACCCTCGTCGTCGCCTGTGCGCTGGTCGATGCCGACAAGCGCGTGCTGATCGCCCAGCGCCCGGAAGGCAAGGCGCTCGCGGGCTTGTGGGAATTTCCCGGCGGCAAGGTCGAGCCCGGCGAACGTCCGGAGCAAACCTTGATCCGCGAGCTGCGCGAGGAAATCGGCATCGAGGTCAGCGAGCCGTGCCTCGCGCCGCTGACCTTTGCCAGCTACGCCTATGAGACGTTTCACCTGCTGATGCCGCTGTACATCTGCCGGCGCTGGGAAGGCCTTGCCGTCGCGCGCGAAGGCCAGCAACTGGCCTGGGTCCGCGCCAACAGGCTGCGCGACTACCCGATGCCGCCGGCGGACATTCCGCTGATTCCGCATTTGATCGATGTGCTGATGTAGCGGGGCGCGCAACGCCCACGATCGTCATGCGCGGGCTTGACCCGCGCATCTATCCATCTTCGAAAGACTCTTCGAGAAGCGGATGGATTGCCGGGTCAAGCCCGGCAATGACAGGCATCACTTCTTCCGCTTCACTGCGTCCTCCAGACTCGCCTTCGCCGACCCCGGCTTCAACGGCTGCTGCTGGCTTTCATGCGGCGCCCAGCCGGTCAGCCAGATGACATCGAAGGTCGCGCGGATGCGACCGTCCGCATCGGCAAATCGCTCGCCGTAAATCTGCGCCATCCGCAGCATGGTGGCGCGGCGGGTCGGCGTACGCCGCCGCTCGATCAGGATATTGGTGGCGCCCATCCGCCGGAGGTCGGCCATCAGCGCAAACGCGCTGTCGTAGCGGACCACCACGCGATCGACGTCGGTGACCGGCAGCGCCAGCCCCGCCCGCTGCAGCAGCGCGCCGACATCGCGCAAATCCGCAAACGGCGCGACGCGCGGCGACACCCCGCTTTCGCATTCGGCTTCTGCCGCGGCAAAGGATTGCCGGAGTTCGGTCAAGGTATCGCCGCCGATCATCGCCGCCAGCAGCAGCCCGTCGGGCCGCAGCGCACGGCGGATTTGCGCCAGCACGCCCGGCAGATCGTTCGCAAACTGGAACGCCAGCGCCGAGACGGCCAGATCGAGCGATAGCGGTTGCAGCGGCAGCGCTTCCGATTGATCGGGATCGATGCGCGTGAGCGACTGGAAGCGATCGGCCAGCGGCTTTCGCAGCAATCCGTCCGGCGTCCAGATATCGGCGACATCGGCAAAATTCCGCATCACCGCCTGCAGCCGATCTTCAAAATCCTCCCGGATGCGATCGAGCAAAAAGGTCGCTGGTCCGCCACGCCGCGCGCGTTCCATCCGCGCGCGCAACAAGGCGCGGTCGAACAGGATGGGCGCGGCGGTCGGATTCGAAGCCATGCCGGTTGGTACGCTGCCCGCCCTACGCTGGCAATCCGGAGGTTGAGAGCTGCCAGATGGACCGCTATTCTTTTGTCATACGGATACGGATATTCCTCATGCTCGCGGTTCATCTTCGAGACATCAATGCAGGCATCGTCAAGGCTTGGGAACAGGCTTTTGCCGACGTACCCGAAGTGCACGTATCTCGCGGCGACATCTTCGAACACAAGGCGGACGCCATCGTTAGCCCGGCTAATAGCTTTGGTTTCATGGATGGTGGGATCGACTTGCTGTATTCGAAATATTTCGGGTGGGAGCTTCAAACAGCGCTGCAAGGCCTGCTCGCGGAGCAGCATTATGGCGAACTGCCGGTTGGGCAAGCCGTAGTCGTGCCTACCGGCCACGACTATATCCCATATTTGATTAGCGCGCCGACGATGCGGATACCCTCGAACATCAGCGCGACAGTCAATGTGTATCTGGCCTTCCGGGCTGCGTTGATTGCTGTGCTGACGCACAACGCACGCACGAAGACGCCAATTCGGACCTTGCTCGTTCCGGGACTTGGCACTGGCATCGGCGCCGTTGCGCCGGCGACGGCAGCGCGCCAAATGCGGCTGGCCTATGATGCGATCGCGCCGAGCCAGCACGGCGAGACCCGCAGCGCGCGAGCGATATTACGCCAGCACAACGAAATGCTGTTGTAGCGTGACAACATCTTGCGGCTTGAGCCGCGCCCGCCCCGGCGCTAGCCTCCCCCCATGGACGCCGAGGCATCACCACCACGCTCCGTCACCAGCCACCTGCGCGGCGCGTTGAACGCCTGTCGCGATGCGTTCGCGCATCTGCCAAAACTCGCGCTCGACATCGCGCTGCCGACGCAGTGCGTGTCCTGCCGCGAGCCGGTCGATGGCGAGGGCGTCTGCGCTTCGTGCTGGGCAAAGCTGTCGTTCATCGAACCGCCTTATTGCCCGCGGCTCGGGATACCCTTTGTTTACGATCCGGGACCGGACCTGCTGTCGATGGAGGCGATCGCCAGCCCACCCGCCTACCAGCGCGCCCGCGCCGCGGTACGCTATGACGACGTCGCCCGCACGCTGGTGCATGCGTTGAAATACCAGGACCGCACCGATCTCGCGCCGGCCATGGGCCGCTGGATGGCCCGCGCCGGACAGGAATTGCTTGGCCAGGCCGACGTGCTGGTGCCGGTTCCGCTGCACTGGCGGCGCGGCTGGAGCCGCCGCTACAACCAGTCGGGCGCACTGGCGCGGGTGATTTCGCGCCAAAGCGGGGTGAAACTGGCCACCGAGGCGCTCCGGCGCATCCGCCCAACCGCGCAGCAGATCGGACTGTCGCGGCCGCAGCGCGCCACCAACGTTCAGGGCGCCTTCAAGGTCGCGCCGGACCGCAGCGCTGACATCGCCGGCCGCCGCGTCGTTCTGATCGACGACGTGCTCACCTCGGGCGCCACGACGGACGCCTGCGCCCGGGCGCTGCTGCGCGCCAAGGCCGCGCAGGTCGACGTGCTGGTATTCGCGCGGGTTGTGGACAGCCACCGCGCTCCCATATAATTCAAGTACTTGCCAAATCAGAGCGCCCCATGACCGCCATTGAAATCTACACCCGCCCGGGCTGCGGCTACTGCACCGCCGCCAAATCACTGCTGACGCGCAAGAATGCCGCGTTCACCGAATTGAACGTGGCGGACGAACCGGCCTATCGCGAGCAGATGTACGAGCGTGCCGGACACGGCTCGACCTTTCCGCAAATCTTCATCGGCACAACCCATGTCGGCGGCTGTGACGAGCTTTACGCGCTGGACCGCGCGGGCAAGCTCGACGGCTTGCTCGCCGGAGAAAAGGCCTCCTCATGAGCGATGGTTCCACCTTTACCGCCGCCATGGTGCAGATGCGCACCGGATTGTTGCCCGGGCCAAGCCTTGAGCAAGGCACGAAACTGATACGCGAGGCCGCGGCCCAAGGGGCGGATTACGTGCTCACCCCCGAGGTGAGCAACATGATGCAGCTGAACCGTACGGCGCTGTTCGAGCATCTGGCATCGGAGGAAGATGACCTCTCGCTGAAGGCTTATCGCGATCTGGCGAAGGAGCTGAAAATCCATCTCCATATCGGCTCGCTGGCGCTGCGCTTCTCGCCGGATCGCGCCGTCAACCGCTCGTTCCTGATCGCCCCCGATGGCAGCGTGCTGGCGAGCTACGACAAGATCCACATGTTCGATATCGACCTGCCCGGCGGCGAGAGCTATCGCGAATCCGCCAACTACCAGCCGGGCGAAACGGCCGTGATCTCGGATCTGCCGTGGGGCCGCATCGGGCTGACGATCTGCTACGACGTGCGCTTTCCGGCGCTGTATCGCGCGCTGGCCGAAGCCGGCGCGTCGTTCCTCACGGTGCCGTCAGCGTTCACGCGCAAGACCGGCGAGGCGCATTGGCACACGCTGCTGCGCGCCCGCGCCATCGAGACCGGCTGCTTCGTGTTCGCCGCCGCGCAGTGCGGCATGCATGAGAACAAGCGCGAGACCTACGGCCATTCGCTGATCATCGCGCCCTGGGGCGAGATTCTTGCCGAGGGCGGCGTCGAGCCCGGCGTATTCCTCGCCGAGATCGACACATCGAGGGTCGAGACCGCGCGCAAAACCGTGCCGTCGCTGCAGCATGGCCGGCGTTTCGGCCTCGCCGATCCCAAGGCGGGCCCGGAGCATCTGCACCTCGTCCGGGGTTCGGTATGATCCGCTACAACCTTCGCTGCGAGAAGGGCCATACGTTCGAAAGCTGGTTTCAAAGCTCGGCGGCCTACGAAAGCCAGGAGAAGCGCAAGCTGGTGAGCTGCCCCTCCTGCGGCTCGGCCAAGGTTGAGCGCGCCATCATGGCCCCGCGGATCGTGAGCAAGAAGGGCCGCGATACCGCCCCGCAGGCGCCGACCGCCGAAGTCACGGCATCATCGGAATCAACACCGCTCCTGATGGCGCAGGAGCGCGAGCTACGCGCCAAGATCAAGGAATTGCGCGATCACATCGTCAAGAACGCCGACAATGTCGGCGAACGGTTCCCCAACGAAGCGCGCAAGATGCATTACGGCGATATCGAGCATCGCCCGATCTACGGCGAGGCCTCAGCCGAAGAAGCGCGCGCACTGATCGACGAGGGCGTCGAGGTCTCCCCACTGCCGGTGCTGCCGGACGACCGGAACTGAGCCTCGCCCGTCATTCCGGGGCACGCGCAGCGTGAACTATGATGTGCAATTGCACATCTGAGAATCCAACTCTCCACGCGGTTGGTGCCCGTTATCATATTTAGACCGACCTTGCGGCGGCTTGGATTCCGGGTTCGTGCTTCGCGCGCCCCGGAATGACGACTTGAGCTACACCGCCACCAGCAGCGCCACACCCGCCACGATCAGCGCGATGCCAAACAGTTCACGCGCCGACAGCGGCTGCTTGAACGAATAATACGACACGGCCTGCGCGAACAGCACCTCGACCAACGCCAGCGTGCGCACGTTGGCCGCCGCCGTCAGCGCGAACGCCAAAAACCAGAACTGCGAGGCGAACGCGCCCATGAAGCCCGCGAGCATCGATGGCTTCCACAATCCAAAAATCTTCTTGAGCACATCGGGCGCGCGGGCGACCAGATAGACGGTCAGGACCAGCGTCTGCACGAACAATCCCCACACCAGCGTGTAGGACGCTGCCGTCACGAACGACACGCCCGGCACCGTGATGATGGCACCGCGAAAGCCGATCGCCGACAGCGCGAAACAGCCGGCGGCGACCAGGCCGATGATGGTCGGCTTCAGTTCGGCAAACCCCTTCTCGCCGCCCGGCCGCAGCGCCGTGATCACCACGCCGATGGTGGCGATCATGATGGCAACCACCTTCAGCAGCGTCAGATGATCGCCTAGAAAAATGAAGCCGAAGATCGCGGTCTGGATCGCCTCGGTCTTCAGGTAGGCCGTCGTCACCACGAACGAGCGATCGTTCATCGCCAGCAGCATCAGGCCGGTGGCGAGGATCTGGCTCAGCGCACCCAACAGCAGCCACGGCCAGAAAGTCGCCGTCGGCCAAGGCACGCCGTCGCCGGTGACGGCCACGACAACCACAAAGAACACGATCGAGAACGGGAAGCCGAACAGGAAGCGGATATTGGTCGCGCCCCAGGTGCCGAGCGGCCCCGTCAACGATCGTTGCATCGCATTGCGCGCGACCTGGCCGAGCGCAGCGACGATGGTGAAGGGAATCCAGAGCGAGGCGACGGTGAACATTTGGGGGAAACCGGCGGGTAAGGTCGCGGCACCGTGGCGGGCGGGATGCGTCAGGTCAACAGAATCGGCGTCATGACAGGATTGCGCGCCAAGGTCCTCGAGTCGTCCCGGCCTTGAGCCGGGACCTATACGCCGTGCTCTCTCATGCGAGCACGAATAATAGAAGTCTCGTAACCCGATTAGCGCCGCAGAGTATGGATCCCGGCGTTCGCCGGGACGACCATAGAACCCTACGCTCCCTCCGCCACCACCATGTAGTTCACGCCCATGTCGGACGAGATATTCCAGCGGTCGGCAAGCGGATTGTAGACCACGCCGGCCTGGTCGGTGATGGTGAGCTTGTTGTTGGCGAGATGCTGCGCCAGTTCCTCGGGGGTAACGAACTTGTCCCATTGATGGGTGCCGCGCGGCAACCAGCGCAGCACGTATTCGGCGCCGACGATGGCGAGCGCAAAGCTCTTCCAGTTGCGGTTCAGCGTCGAGACCACCATCAATCCGCCGGGCTTCATCATCGCTGAACAGCGGGCGAGGAAGGCACCGACATCGGTGACGTGCTCGACCACTTCCATCGCCAGCACGATGTCGAAGCGCTCGCGCACGTCCATTTCCTCAATCGTGGTACAGCGGTAGTCGATCGACAGATGAGCCTTGTCGGCATGCAGCTTGGCCGCGGCGATGTTGGTCGCAGACGGGTCGATCCCGATCACCTGCGCGCCGAGCCGGGTAAACGGCTCGCACAGCAGGCCCGCGCCGCACCCGATATCGAGCATGCGCAGGCCCGACAGGCAGCTCAGGCTCTTGGCGTTGCGATCGAACTTGCGGCAGGCGGCGTCGCGGATATAGGCCAGCCGCAGCGGATTGATCTTGTGCAGCGGGGCCATCTTGCCCTTGGGGTCCCACCACTCGTCCGAGAGTTTTGAGAATTTTGCGATTTCGGCCGGGTCGACCGAGCTGCCGGTGGAAAGACCAGCGGGTGAATTCTGCTGCATGGTCATGATTTATACGCCGGCCGGTCGTGCGGTGATGGCATTACGGAACGACAGCGGCGAGGCAATCATGTCGAGGGTCTTGCCGCCCTCGCCGACCCCCAGCACCGTCACGTCGCCGTAGTTGAAGAGGCGGCCGAGGATGCTCTGGTTGACGTCGACGCTCTCGACCTTGTCCACACTCATCTCGAACGTCTGCCGCTGGATGAAACCGGTCTTGTGGACGACGCGATAATTGGTGACGTCGGTCTCGGTGGTCCAGCGGTGGAACCAGGCGGTCGCGGTCTTGAACAACGCAAAGATGGCCGCAATCGCCGCGAGCGACAGACATACCAGTGCCGGAGAACCCGGCGGTACCATGCCCGAGGCCACGAGGAAGACGGCGGCTGCAATCCACCCCAGAATCGCCGGCAGGAAGTAGATCCAGTGCGCGTTGGTCGAATACAGCACCTTCTCGCCGGGTTGAAGGATTTCGTCGATATACCGGCCCATACGCCCGTCCTGAATTAACCCGTTACGCCAGCGATTTGCGACATTTTTGGTCCGGAAACCAAGCTGGTTGCTTGCCCCGAACCGCGCCGCTATGTATACGCCGCTTTCGGCCCGGGCGCTCAAATTTCGTGCGGGCCACCTTACTTATCCTCACAGGGAATGCACGCGTCGTCATGGGCCGCCTCGTGATGAAATTCGGCGGTACGTCCGTCGCCAATATCGAACGCATCCGCAACGTCGCGCGGCACGTCAAGCGCGAGGTCGACGCCGGGCACGATGTCGCCGTCGTCGTGTCGGCCATGTCCGGCAAGACCAACGAACTCGTGGACTGGTGCCGCGACGCGTCGCCGCTGCATGATGCCCGCGAATATGACGCTGTGGTGGCGTCCGGCGAACAAGTCACGTCCGGCCTGCTCGCTATCGTGCTGCAGGGCATGGGTATCCAGGCCCGCTCCTGGCAGGGTTGGCAAATACCGATTGTGACCTCGGACGCCCACGCCTCGGCGCGGATTCTCGAAATCGACGGCAGCGAGATCATGAATCGTTTCGCCGATCGCAAGGAGGTCGCCGTCATCGCCGGCTTCCAGGGCATCAACCCGCAGACCAACCGTATCACTACGCTCGGACGCGGCGGCTCCGATACCTCGGCGGTAGCGATCGCGGCCGCGATTCGCGCCGATCGCTGCGACATCTATACCGACGTCGACGGCGTCTACACGACCGACCCGCGGGTGGTTCCCAAGGCAAAGCGGCTCGACAAGATCGCCTTCGAGGACATGCTGGAACTGGCCTCGCTGGGCGCCAAGGTCCTCCAGGTGCGATCGGTGGAACTCGGCATGGTGCACAACATGCCGGTGTTCGTCCGCTCCAGCTTCGACAAGCCCGAGGATATCGACCCGCACGGCACGCCGCCGGGCACGCTGATCTGCAGCGAGGAGGAAATCATGGAAAGCCACGTCGTCACCGGTATCGCCTTCTCCAAGGACGAAGCCCAGATTTCGCTGCGCCAGATCCAGGACAAGCCCGGCGTTGCCGCCGCGATCTTCGGGCCGCTGGCGGACGCCAACATCAATGTCGACATGATCGTCCAGAACGTCTCCGAGGACGGCAAGGCGACCGACCTCACCTTCACGGTGCCGGCCTCCGACTATAACCGCGCCCGCGACACCATCACCTCGTCGAAGGACAAGATCGGCTACGCCAGGCTCGACAGCGCCACCGACGTCTCCAAGGTCTCGGTGATCGGCAGCGGCATGCGCAGCCACGCCGGCGTCGCGGCAAAGGCGTTCAAGGCGCTGGCCGAGCGCAATATCAACATCCGCGCCATCACCACCTCCGAGATCAAATTTTCGGTGCTGATCGACGCCGCCTATACCGAGTTGGCGGTGCGTACGCTGCACACCCTCTACGGGCTCGATCAGGCCTAGAACAATTTTCTCTCAAATTTGACGCATGGTCTGACAGCTCGCGGGCTTCGCGCCCGCAGCATCGGCGCTGACACACACGTTATTGGTATTGGCAGGCGTTTTGCTTGGCAAAACAAGCCTCGATTGGCTATAGGCCTGTGAGGTGGGTTGCCGCAAACTTTGCGACGGTTTTGGCAATCCCGATTCGGCTGGAATCAGGTGCCTGCGACCGCGCCGAATGAATAAAATTGTTGTTTTCGAGCGTTTTACGCCAGCCGCCGGCCCGGCGGCCTGGACTCGCGGGGGGAGGATACCAGCACATGCGGAGCGCGTCGGGAGGCCCCCGCGTCTTGTTGAGACGGCTCCGCGAAACCATGGCGGAGCAGGTCTCGGCGCAGGAGCGCCTGGACAAGATCGTGGTGCTGATCGCGGCCAACATGGTGGCCGAGGTCTGTTCCTGCTACGTGCTGCGCGTCGACAACACGCTCGAACTGTATGCTACCGAGGGCTTGAACCGCGACGCCGTGCACCGCACGGTACTTACCGCGCACGAGGGTCTGGTCGGTCTCGTCTCCAGCGAAGCCAGCCCGCTGAACCTCTCGGACGCGCAAAGCCACCCGGCGTTCTCGTTCCGGCCTGAAACCGGCGAGGAAATCTACCACTCCTTCCTCGGCGTGCCGATCCTGCGCGCCGGCAATACGCTCGGCGTGCTGGTTGTACAGAACCGCGCCAAGCGCACCTATGTCGAGGAAGAGGTCGAGGCGCTGCAGACCACCGCCATGGTGCTGGCGGAGATGATCGCCTCCGGCGAACTGGCGGCGCTGGCGCAGCCGGGCGCGGAGCCGGCGGCGCGGCACTCCCTGCACAAATCAGGGGCGATCCTCTCTGACGGTATCGCGCTCGGCCATGTCGTGCTGCACGAGCCGCGTGTCGTCATCACCAATTACATCGCCGAAGACCTGCCGAAGGAAATCAAGAAGCTGGATACCGCGCTGGCCAAGCTGCGCGCCGACCTCGACCGCATGCTGGAGCGCGGCGACGTCGCCGAGGGCGGCGAGCACCGCGACGTGCTGGAAGCCTACCGCATGTTCGCCAACGACCACGGCTGGTCGCACAAGCTGCACGAGGCGGTCGCCACCGGCCTCACCGCGGAGGCCGCCGTCGAGCGCGTGCAATCCGACACCCGCGCGCGCATGCTGCGCTCGACCGATCCCTATCTGCGCGACCGCCTGCACGACCTGGAAGACCTCGGCCACCGCCTGATGCGCCAGCTGGTCGGACAGGATCATGCACCGTCGCGCGAGCAACTGCCCGAGAACGCCATTTTGATTGCGCGCGCGATGGGGCCGGCGGCGCTGCTCGACTACGACCGCAAGCGGCTGCGCGGCCTGGTGCTGGAGGAAGGCACCGCGAATTCCCACGTCTCGATCGTGGCGCGCGCGCTCGGCATTCCTGCCGTCGGCGAGGTACCGAACGCGCCCGGCATTGCCGATCCCGGCGACGCCATCATCGTCGACGGCACGTCGGGCTCGATCTATGTCCGTCCCTCGGCCGAGATCGAATCGGCCTATGCGGAGCGGGTGCGTTTTCGCGCACGGCGGCAGGCGCAATATGCCGCGCTGCGCGACAAGCCCTGCGTCACCAAGGACGGCCAGAAGGTCGAACTGATGATCAACGCCGGCCTCGTGATCGACCTGCCGCATATCGACGACACCGGCAGCGCCGGCATCGGGCTGTTCCGTACCGAGTTGCAATTCATGGTGGGCCAGAGCCTGCCGCGCTCGTCGGATCAACTGGCGCTCTATCGCACGGTGCTGGACGCGGCGGGCTCCAAGCCGGTGACGTTCCGCACCCTCGATATCGGCGGCGACAAGGCGCTGCCCTATATGGAGACGGTGATCGAGGAAAATCCCGCGCTCGGCTGGCGCGCGATCCGGCTCGGACTCGACCGGCCGGGCCTGTTGCGCGGCCAGATCCGCGCGCTGCTGCGGGCCGGCGGCGGCCGCGCGCTGAAGATCATGTTCCCGATGATTTCCGACGTCGCCGAGTTCGACGCGGCCAAGGCGATCGTCGAGCGCGAGCTGACCTATCTGCGCCAGCACGGCCATGCGCTGCCGGAACGGATCGATGTCGGCACCATGATCGAGGTGCCGGCGCTGCTCTATCAGCTCGACGAGCTGCTCAAGCGGGTCGATTTCGTTTCGGTCGGATCGAACGACCTGTTCCAGTTCATGTTCGCGGTCGACCGCGGCAACGCCAAGGTTTCCGAACGGTTCGACACCATGTCGGCGCCGATCATGCGTGCGTTGCGCGATATCGTGCACAAGGCGCAGGCGGCGAAGAAGACGGCTTCGCTGTGCGGCGAGATGGCCTCAAAGCCGCTCGGCGCGCTGGCGCTGATCGCGCTCGGCTACCGCTCGCTGTCGCTGTCCGCCACCGGGCATGGCCCGGTCAAGGCGATGATCCTCGACCTCGACGCCAGGAAGGCCGAAGCCGTGATCATGCCGCTGATCGATGCGCCGGCCGGCAGCGTCTCGATCCGGCAGAAACTGACGGAATTCGCGGAGGCCGAGGGGCTGTCGTTGTAGCGAGGCTGCTTCCCGACGACGTCGCCTTCCCTTTCGGTCCTTGAGAATCATGCCATGCTACCCGAAGCCAAACTCGACATTCTGCTCGCCCACCACGCCTCGCTGGAGGCCGAATTGCTGGGCCAGGTGAATTCCGAAAAATACGTCCAGATCACCCGCGAACTCGCCGAGCTCAATCCGCTGATCGATGCGGTAAAAGCCTATCGCGGGGCGCGGGCCGAAATCGCCGGCGCCGAACAGCTGCTGGCGGATTCCGCCACCGATCCCGACATGCGCGGCATGGCCGAGGCCGAACTCGAAACGCTGCAGGCGACCATCGCCGAACTGGAGCAGAAGATCCGCGTGGCGCTGCTGCCCAAGGACGCCATGGACGACCGCAACGTGGTGCTGGAAATCCGCGCCGGCACCGGCGGTGACGAAGCATCCCTGTTCGCCGGCGACCTGTTCCGGATGTACGAGCGGTTCGCCGGCCTGCAGGGCTGGAAGGTGGAGGTGATCTCGGCTTCCGAAGGCACCGTGGGCGGCTTCAAGGAAATCATCGCCGAGGTGCAGGGCCGCGGCGCGTTTGCAAAGCTGAAATTCGAATCCGGCGTGCACCGGGTGCAGCGCGTGCCCGACACCGAAACGCAGGGGCGCATTCACACGTCGGCCGCCACCGTCGCCGTGCTGCCGGAGGTCGAGGATGTCGATGTCGACATCAAGAACGACGATCTGCGGATCGAGACCATGCGCGCGCAGGGCGCCGGCGGCCAGCACGTCAACAAGACCGAATCGGCGATCCGCATCACCCACATCCCGACCGGCATCGTGGTCATGATGCAGGACAGCCGCTCGCAGCACAAAAACCGTGCCTCCGCGATGAACATTCTGCGCTCGCGCATCTACGACGCCGAACGCCAGCGCGTCGATGCCGTGCGTTCTGCGGAGCGCAAGGAGAAGGTCGGCTCGGGCGACCGCTCTGAGCGCATCCGCACCTACAATTTCCCGCAAGGCCGCGTCACCGACCACCGCATCAATCTGACGCTCTATAAATTGCCGCAGGTGATTTCGGGCGAGGCGCTCGGCGAATTGATCGACGCGCTGACGACCGAGCACCAGGCCGCCCAACTCGCCGCGCAAGGCGCGGCGGCGTGACCGCGGCGACCATCGACAGCGCACGACGCGCGCTCGCCGCGAAATTCAAGGCCGCCTCGATCGAATCCGCTGACCTCGACGCGCGTATTCTCGCCGGCCACGCCCTCGGCCTCGACCTGACCGGCCTGATATCGGCTGCGCAGCGCCAGCTCACGCCGGACGAATCGGCGCGTCTCGAAAACTTCGCGCGCCGCCGCCTCGCAGGCGAACCGGTCGCGCGCATCGTCGGCGAGAAGGAATTTTGGGGGCTGCCCTTGCAGCTCTCGTCCGCGACGCTGGTGCCGCGGCCTGATACCGAGACGGTGGTCGAACTGGCGCTGGAATCGTTGCGCGCCGGTGGAAGCCTCGACCGTCCGTTGCGCATCGCCGATCTCGGCACCGGCTCCGGCGCCATTCTGCTGGCGCTGCTGTCCGAGTTGCCGGCGGCGCAGGGCTTCGGGACCGACATTTCGGACGATGCCCTGCAAACCGCCGCCGCCAATGCCGCCCGCGCGCGCCTTTCCGATCGCGCCGCGTTCATCGCATGCGATTACGCAGCCGGACTGACCGGCCCGTTCGACCTGATCGTCTCCAATCCGCCCTATATACGCACGGCGGACATTGTCGGCCTGGCGGCGGAGGTGCGGAATCACGATCCGCGGGCCGCACTCGATGGCGGCGCCGATGGGCTCGATGCCTACCGTGCGCTGATCCCACAGGCGGCGGGCCTCCTGGCGCCCGGGGGCCTTCTTGTCGTGGAAGCCGGACTGGGCCAAAGCAGCGCGATTGAAGCTTTTATGACGAATGCCGGGTTAACGCTCGCGACCGCCCCAAAGGCCGACCTGGCGGGCATTCCGCGGGCCGTCGCAGGCCATAAATTGGCCCGATAAAGTCCCTTTCGGACGCAAAAAAACCCCTTGGAATATTCCCCGGGAGCGACTACGTTCCGCTCACAACATCGGTCCAGGGTTGCTGGCCCCGTTAAGACGATACGGGTGAGGCCAGAGTTCTCGAAACGAGAGCCCGCCGGGTGAAAGGTTCCAAAAGCAGGTCGAATTGAGCGCAATAGCCGGAGCTGTGCTGCTCTCGACCGTAAAGCGAACGAAAGCCTGATATTGCGCTTGAAGACTTACGCATCCGCCAGTCCTGCGAAGCCGTCGAGCAAGAAGATCGGGCTGGTTTTGGCACGCTGAATGATTTGTTCCGGCGCGCGAATAGATGCCGCCGATTGGGGAACGCGTCTTTGCTGAACGCGATGGCTAGCGAAATCGACGACATGAATCTGGACGGCATCGCAATTCAGTGCGCCGTGATTCGGTGTGCCTTGGCGCGCGCCGCATCCGACCAGGCTACGACGGCAACTGCATAACTTCAGGGCTGGAATAAAGGCGAGACATGAGAAACGGTCAGAACAACAAGCGGATGCGTAACCGGAATAATAACAACAACAATAGCAGCAGCAACAATAACCGGCGCGGTCAAAACCCGATGACCCGGGTGTTCGAATCGAACGGACCCGATATCAAGATCCGCGGTACCGCCTCGCACGTCGCCGAAAAATACGTTCAGCTCGCACGTGACGCGCGCTCTTCCGGCGACCCGGTGGCGGCCGAGAACTACTACCAGCACGCCGAACATTATTTCCGCCTGATTGCCGCCGCGCAGGAGCAATTCCGGCAGAACCAGCCGCAGCCGCGTATCGACACCGAGATGCAGCCCACGGCAGAAGACGGCGAAGACGACGGCGAGAATTTTTCGCATTTCGGCCAGGAGCCGGGCTTCGTCCCGCAGCAGCCGCAGCCTTACGTCCGCGACAACAATCCACGGGAGCCGCGCGGCGATGGCCAGCCCTACCAGCAGCCGCGCGAGCATCATCGCGAGCGCGAGCACCGTCCGCAGCCGCAGTACCAGCCGCAACCTCAGCCGCAGCCGGTGATCGCCGATACCGGCGGCGTCGACCGCCTGCCCTCCTTCATCACCGGCCCGCAGCCGCAGGTGAACGGCGCGCCGGGCGGCTATGAAGAGGGCCGCGGCGAGCGTTTCCCGCGCCGGCGCCGGCGCCCGCATGGCCCGCGTCCCGACATGGCCGCCGCGCCAGCCGCGCCCAGCGAAGATTTCAATCCGGGGAATGAGTAGTAGTTAGCTCACGATCATCGTCCCCGCGAACGCAGGGACCCATGCGCCGCGGCTTTCATTTTGAAGCACGCCGGTTGACGACTTTCTTTAGATCACTCCTGACGGTGGTTATGCGTCCCCGCGTTCGCGGGGACGACCCGTTGAGAGACTACACTTTATCCCGCGTCGCCGTCGACGATGGCACCAGCACCGGCTGGAGCGACGGAATCAGCCGCGTGCGTTCGCGGCCCGCGGGGATCGCGCGATAGACCTGCTTGGTCGCCTCCACGATATGGACGCCCGCGAACGGCAGCGACAGCGCGGCGCCCACGCGCTCCCACGCCATCGCCGAGCGCAGAAACCAGCTGTTGCCGACGGGCGGCAGGAACAGCGCCTCGCCCCAGGACGCCGGCGTGAACCAGGTATGCCGCAGCAATTGCGTGATCTGCGCCCGCGAATAGGGCCGGCCGTGGCCGAACGGCGTATTGTCGGTGCGCGTCCACACGCCGCGACGGTTCGGGATGACAGCGATCAGCCGGCCTGACGGCGCCAGCACGCGCCACACCTCGCGCAGCAGGCGCTCCGGATCGTCGGACATTTCCAGCGCGTGCACCATCAGGATCCGGTCCACCGCCGCATCCGGCAGCGGCATCGAGAATTCATCGATCAGCGTCGCCAGCGCAGGCCGCGCCGTCGGCCATTTCAGGACGCCCTGCCCCGCCGGCATGAAGGCGATGCAGCGTTCGGAATCCTCGCGAAACAGGCCGAGATAGGGCGTCGGATAGCCGAGCCCGAGCACGCGCTGCCCCGCCGCATCGGGCCAGCGCGCCCGGATGCCGCGGTTGATCAACTGCCGCGCCACGATGCCCAGGCGCTGCGAATAGAAATCGCGCAGATCGATGACGTCGATGGTCATGGGCCCAATCTACCACATCGCGTTTCATTGCGGCGTGCCGAAAATGGCATTGCCGTGCGAGCGTTAACGCCATACTTCTTTGGAATTAATGGGGCTGAAAGCCTTAACCACGGAGCTATCATGGCCGCGGAAATTCGCACCTTCACCTGCCTCAGCGACAATTTCGGCTATTTGATCCACGATCCCGCGACCAAGGCCACCGCATCGATCGACGCGCCGGAGGCCGGCCCGATCATCGGGGCGCTGGAACGCGAGGGCTGGACGCTGACGGATATTCTCGTCACCCACCACCATCACGATCATGTCGGCGGCGTCGCCGAACTCAAGCAGAAGTATAACTGCCGGGTCGTTGCCCCCAACGACAAGTCCACCAAGATTGCCAATGTCGACCTGCGCGCCATCAATGGCGACGTCATCAAGGTCGGCAGCCTGCTGGCGCGGGTGCTGGAAACCCCCGGCCATACGCTCGATCATATCTCCTACGTGTTCGACACCGAAAAGGCGGTGTTCGCGGCCGACACGCTGTTCTCGATCGGCTGCGGCCGCGTGTTCGAGGGCACCTATCCGATGATGTGGGATTCGCTGTTGAAGCTGCGCGCGCTGCCGGACGATTTCAAACTCTATTGCGGCCATGAGTACACCGCATCGAACGTCAAGTTCGCGCTGACCGTCGACGGCGACAACCCCGCGCTGCAGGCACGCGCGGAAGAAGTGACGCGGCTGCGCGCCGAGAACAAGCCGACGATCCCGGTGCTGCTGGGCGACGAAAAGAAAGCCAACGTGTTCCTGCGCGCCGACGAACCGTCGGTGGCGGCCAAACTGCACATGAAGGGGGCCAGCGCCGAGAAAGTGTTCGGCGAATTGCGCGAACGCAAGAACAAGTCCTGATGGCGTCGCCGGAAACCGCCGCCGAGATCATCGCGCGGCTCGATCTCAAGCCGCATCCCGAAGGCGGTCATTATCGCGAGACGTTTCGCGACACTGACGTGGACGCCGGCGGCCGTTCGCGATCAACTGCGATCTATTTCCTTTTGGCACGCGGCGAACGCTCGCACTGGCATCGCATCGATGCCGTGGAGGTCTGGCACTATTACGCGGGTGCGCCGTTGACGCTAAAGATCGCTGATGACAGCGGCGAGCGCAGCATTAAGCTCGGCCCCGATCTCACGGCCGGCGAAATGCCGCAGGCGATCGTGCCGCCGCATGCCTGGCAGGCCGCCGAAAGCAACGGCGACTGGACGCTGGTCGGCTGCACGGTGGCGCCAGGATTCGCGTTTTCGAAATTCGAACTGGCCCCGAGGAATTGGGAGCCTACGTGATTTCGTAGGGTGGGCAAAGCGCAGCATGTCCACCAGCTTTCCCGACGCCGCGAGAATGGTGGGCACGCTGCGCTTTGCCCACCCTACGGCGACGGTTCTTTTCTCCACACCAGATCCTTCGCCGCGATCAGGCCGCCGCCCGCGATCAGGATCGCGGCAATCGCAATCGTCGCGGTCGGCTGCGCAAAGCCGGCAAGAATGAGAAACGCCGTCGACAGCAATGGCGTCGCGTAGGACGCCGCGCCGAGCACGCGGATATCGCCGCGCTTCATGCCGATGTCCCAGACGAAGAACGCGGCGCCGACGGGGCCGACGCCAAGCGCCATGATCGCCAGCCACTGCCCGAGCGTCTCGGGCCACACCGTGGTCTCCACCACGCCATGCATCAGCGCCGCCAGCAACGCAGTGGCCAGACAGAACCCGGCGACCGCATCGGTCGGCACGGCCTTGAGCTTGCGCGACATCACCGAATAGGCCGCCCATACAAAGGCGGCGACGAAGGCCGCGGCAAGGCCCGGGATCTGGCCCGGCGCAAAGCTGGCGCCATTGCCGGCGAACAGCAGCACGGTGCCGGCAAGTCCGAGCAGCGCACCGATGATGTGATGCGGCGCCAGCCGCTCGCCCGGCAGCAGCGAGGAGAACAGCACGATCAACAGCGGCCAGAGGTAATTCAACAACCCCGCTTCCGCCGGCGGCGCGAAGCGCAGCGCGAGGAAATACAGCGCGTGATAGCCGAACAGGCCGCCAACGCCGACCACCCAGGCCACCAGTGGCTGCTTGAGCGCATGGAACGAGGCGGGCCGGAACAGGAAACTCGCAAAGGCGACCAAGGCGCCGATCGCGAACGTCATCGCGGCGAGTTGGAACGCGGGAATTTTCCCGGTCGCGACCGTCAGAACGGACAGCAGCGACCACATCAGGATCGCGGTCAGTCCGATCAGCGTGGCGGCGCGGGGAGTCATTGGCAGCGTGCTCTCATCATGGCCGGGGATTGAGGTCTGAAGGACGGCGTCGCTGACGCTCACCTCTGCCTGGCCATCCACGTCTCTTCCGATCGTTGGTTGTAAAGACGTGGATGCCCGGGACAAGCCCGGGCATGACGACGTTTTAGCTAACCAACATAATCGTGACGGTTAGGTCACACCATGTACTGCCCGCCATTGATCGTCATGGTCGAGCCGGTGATGCCTCCGGCTTCATCGGCGGCGAGGAACACTACGGCGCGGGCGATTTCCTCGGGCTCGCCGAGACGGTTGACCGGGATCAGCGGCAGGATGCTCTTCTCCAGTACTTCCTTCGGCACCGCCTGGACCATCTCGGTGTTGATGTAGCCGGGGCAGATCGCGTTCACGGTGATGCCGCCCTTGGCGTTCTCCAGCGCGAGCGCCTTGGTGAAGCCGATGTCGCCGGCCTTGGCCGCCGAATAATTGACCTGGCCGAACTGGCCCTTCTGGCCGTTGATCGAGGAGATGTTGATGACGCGGCCGAACTTGCGCGCACGCATGCCCTCGATCACCTGGCGCGTCATGTTGAACAGCGATCCGAGATTGGTGTTGATGACCGCGTTCCACTGATCGAGCGTCATCTTGTGGAAGGCGCCGTCCTTGGTGATGCCGGCATTGTTGATCAGCACATCGACCGGGCCGAGGTCGGCTTCGACCTGCTTGACGCCGGCCGCACAGGCGTCAAACGAGCTGACGTCCCATTTGTAGACCGGGATTCCCGTTTCGGATTTGAATTTCTCGGCGGCGGCGTCGTTGCCCGCGTAGCTCGCCGCCACCTTGTAGCCCGCAGCCTTCAGCGCCTTGCTGATCGCCGCACCAATACCTCTCGTTCCGCCGGTAACCAATGCAACACGTGCCATGTCCTAATCCTCCTTGGTACTCTTCTTGATACGCCGGAATTGTCCCGGTCTTTTGACGAATCTCAATTTTCGACCTTGCGTTGTGTCCTGCGCTGTTCCTGGAACACCTGCAGAGACGAAAATGCCCGGCGCTAGACCGGGCATTTCATTTTTATCAACTCAGGCCGCGGTTGCGAGATGATCTTTTCATCATTCAACCAGTCACTCTGCCTTTAGTTCAGTCGCGTGCAATGCACATTGCGATTCCCATGCCGCCGCCGATGCACAGCGTGGCGAGGCCCTTCTTGGCGTCGCGCTTCTGCATCTCGTGCAGCAGCGTCACCAGCACGCGCGCGCCCGAAGCGCCGACCGGGTGGCCGATCGCGATCGCGCCGCCATTGACGTTGACCTTGGACGTATCCCAACCGAGGTCCTTGTTGACCGCACAGGCTTGCGCCGCAAATGCCTCGTTGGCCTCGATCAGGTCGAGGTCCCCGATGTTCCAGCCGGCCTTCTTCAGCGCGGCGCGGGATGCGGGGATCGGCCCGGTGCCCATGATCTTCGGGTCGACGCCGGCCTGGCCCCAGGACACGATGCGACCGAGGACCTTCTTGCCTTCCTTGGCGGCCTGCTTGGCGGTCATCAGAACCACGGCGGCGGCGCCGTCATTGATGCCGGACGCGCTGCCGGCCGTAACCGTGCCGTCCTTCTCGAAGGCCGGCTTCAGCTTGGCCATCGCGTCGATGGTGGCGCCGTGGCGCGGATATTCGTCGGCGCTGACGATGATGTCGCCCTTGCGGGACTTGATGGTGACGGGGACGATCTCGTCCGTGAACTTGCCGGCCTTTTGCGCCGCCTCGGCCTTGTTCTGCGAGTGAACCGCGAACTCGTCCTGCTGGGCGCGGGTGATCTGGTACTGCTTCGCGACGTTCTCAGCGGTGTTGCCCATGTGGTAGCCGTTGAAGGCATCCCACAGGCCGTCCTTGATCATGGTGTCGACCAGTTCAAGGCCGCCCATCTTGACGCCGCCGCGCAGATATTGCGCGTGCGGGGCCATGCTCATGGATTCCTGGCCGCCGGCGACGACGATTTCGGAATCGCCGTTAAGCAGCGCCTGATAGCCAAGCGCCACCGTCCGCAGGCCCGAACCGCAGAGCTGGTTGACGCCCCAGGCCGGGCTTTCCACCGGGATGCCGGCGGCGATCGAGGCCTGACGGGCCGGGTTCTGGCCCTGGGCGGCGGTCAGAATCTGACCCATGATGACCTCGGAGACGCGGCCCGGCTCGATACCGGCCCGCTCCAGCGCGGCCTTGATGGCGACGGCGCCGAGGTCGTGGGCCGGGGTGGTGGCGAACGCGCCGTTGAAACTGCCGACCGGGGTGCGGGCGGCGCTGACGATGACGACATCGTCTGACATGGACATCTCCTGGGTTGAGGTTTTTTTTGACGGCGGGCGGCCGGACGGCATGCCTGTCTCTCACCTTATCCTGTTAACGCCATTGACCCATGTCAATCGGCCGGGGCCCAAAATCCTGCCGCGGCGCATTCAAATTGATCCCGATGAGGGTTTCCATAGCAGCACCCATGCCTTGGAATTAACCGTGCCGCACAAAACGGTAGCCGAACCGCATTGAAAATGCTTACTTTGCTGCGTTGCGTTGCTCGTCTGCCCGCGGCGGTTGTCGTCGGGTTCCCCGCTCTCGGTGTATTGTGTGAGCTTATGGCAAAGTCAGACCAACCTACGACCATCAAGAAATACGCCAATCGCCGGCTCTATAATACCGGCACCAGCACCTATGTGACGCTCGAGGATCTCGCAGCGATGGTGAAGGATGGCGAGGATTTTCTCGTCTACGACGCCAAGACCGGCGACGACATCACCCGCTCGGTGTTGGCGCAGATCATCTTCGAACAGGAAAACAAGGCCGGTCAGAATTTGCTGCCGACCACGTTCCTGCGCCAGTTGATCCGCTTCTACGGCGACAGCATGCAGATGGTGGTGCCGAAATATCTCGAGCAGTCGATCGACACGCTGACGCGCGAGCAGGAAAAATTCCGCCAGCAGCTCACCAACACGTTCAGCGGCACGCCGTTTGCGCCGCTCGAGGAACACGTCCGCCGCAACATGGAATTGTTTCAGCAGACGTTCTCGATGTTCAAGCCGTTCGTGCCGCCGCGCGGCGGGGCGGCGGCGCCATCCGAGCCGGAGAAGGCGCCCGAGCCGGCGCCCGACGAGGCCAACATCGACGACCTTCGCCGTCAGATGAAAGACATGCAGGACCGCCTCGAGCGCATGTCGAAAGAGCCGAAGAAGGAAGAGTAGCCAGCCCCGGCAATCCGTCCAATTCGCGACGTGCAGGCGGGGCTGTTGCCTCGCCCGCATAACGAAACGTGGCGGCCGCGTTCACGGGGATTGCAAGGAATTTCGCTTTCCCGTTGACCTGCATCAAGCAGGAAAGCCGCTGTTGCAATCACAATGTCCGCATGGACATGCGCGTTGCGGCTACCGACTCCACCGCAGCCCCCATGGGGTTGCCATCTGAAAAAAACCGGCGACTGTCATGGAAGCTTGCGGTTGCGGCCCTGATCGCGGCGGCGGCGGGCGGCGTCGCATGGTGGTTGCTGCGGGGGCCCGCGATCACGGTTGCGCGCGTGACGCGCGGCGCGGCCGCCGAAATCGTCTACGCCACCGGTTCGGTCGAGCCCGAGACGTGGTCGCGTTCGACGCCGCTGGTTCGCGGGCGGATCATCGAGCGCTGTCGATGCGAGGGCAAGTCCGTCAAACGCGGCGACGTTCTCGCCCGCCTCGATGACAGGGAAGCGCTGGCGACACTGAACGACCTGCACGCGCTGGAGGAATTTCAGCATCGCGAATTCGACCGCCAGTCGCAGTTGCTGTCGCGTGGCGTTGCGACGTCGCAGGCCTTCCAGAAGGCCGAGAGCGACCTGGCGCGCATCAAGGCACAGATTGCGGCGCAGACGCAGCGCCTCGACTATTACAAGCTCGTGTCGCCGATGGACGGCATCGTTCTCAAGGAAGACGGCGAAGTCGGGGACATGGTCGAGCCCGGCACGATCCTTTACCGGGTCGGACTGGAACGGCCGTTGTGGGTCGTCGCCGACGTCAACGAGGAGGACATCCCCCGCGTCAAGGTCGGCCAGAACGCGCTGCTGCGCACCGACGCCTTTGCCGGCGAGGTTTTGCAAGGCATCGTGAAGCAGATCACGCCGGCCGGCGATCCCGTCTCCAAGACGTTTCGCGTCCGGATCGGATTGCCCGACGACACCCCGCTGCGTGTCGGCATGAGCGTCGAAGCCAATATCGTCAGCCGCGAGAAGCCGGACGCCGTCCTCGTCCCTGCCAATGCCGTGATCCACAACGGCCTGTTCGCGATCGAGGACAACCATGCGCGGCTGCGCAAGGTCGAGATCGGCATCCGCGGCACCGGCTTTGTGGAAGTCCTGCAAGGCGTCAGCGAGGGCGAACTCGTCGCCTCGCCGGCGACCGCCAACATCAAGAACGGTTCCCGGGTCCGTGCGACGCCGGCGGAGTCGGCGGCGCGGTGAACCTGATCCTGACCATCGCCTGGACCCATGTCCGCTATCGCGCCCGCCAGACCTTCGTGGCAATCGCGGGCGTCATGACCGGGGTCGGCTTTTCCATCATGATGGCGGCGATGATGGAAGGCTCGCAGGATGATTTCATCCAGACCCTGGTCAATGCCTTGCCCCATATTTCGGTGACGGACGAACTGCGTGAGCCGAACCGCCAACCGGCCGACATCCGTTACACGGCCGCCGAATTCCACGGCCTGACGCCGGAAGTGCGCCGCCCGGGCATCAAGAACCCGATGGCCACGATCGCCTCGATCCGGACCTGGTTGCCCGGCGCGCTGACACCTTCGGTGCAGTCAAAGGCCGTGCTGCGCTTCGCGGGCCGCAACCTCACCATTTCGATCGTCGGTATCGATCCCCGCACCGAGCCGGACGTATCGAACCTGCCCGCTCACATGAGACAGGGATCGCTGCATTCGCTGTATCGGGCGTCCAATGCGATTCTGCTCGGCGACCGGCTGGCAAGCAAGATCGGCGCCCGCGTCAATTCCAACATCACGCTTGCCTCCTCCGACGGCGTCAACATGAACGCCACCGTGGTTGGCACGTTCCATTCCGGCTTCCGGATGACGGACGAAACCACCGGCTATGTCCTGTTGAAGACGGCGCAGGTTCTGGAAAAGCAGACCGGGGTCGTCAACGAGATCCGCGTCCGCACGCGCGATCCGATGGCGGCGCGCCTGATCAGCGAGCGAATCGGCGAGCAGACCGGGTACCGTTCGATCTCGTGGCAGGAAGCCCAGGAGGACCTGCTCTCGGCCATCACGCTGCGAAACGTGCTGATGTACACCATCGTCGGGGCCATCCTGCTGGTTGCGAGCTTCGGCACCTACAACATCATCTCCACCATCACGCACGAAAAGACCCGCGACATTGCGATTTTGAAGTCGCTCGGCTTTGAGGACTACACCATCCGGGCGATCTTCATCCTCGAGGCCCTGCTGGTCGGACTGGTCGGCGCGGCGCTTGGCTGGATCTTCGGCTATCTGCTGACCCGCGGCCTCGGCTCGCTCGAATTCAAGACGCCGTTCTCCGACTACAACCACCTGCCCGTGATCTATTCAGCCAAGCATTATCTGCTCGCCACCGCCGTGGCGCTGACATCGAGTTTCGTTGCCGGGTATTTCCCGGCCCGCGCCGCCGCGCGCGTTCATCCCGTCGACATCATCAGGGGCGCAACATGAGCCCGCCGCTTATCGAGGCGCGACGCGTGACCAAGATCCTCAGCGGCGTGGTGCCGGTAACGCTGGTCCGCGATATCAACCTCACGATCATGCCGCGGGAGTTTATTGCCATCACCGGCCCATCCGGCTCCGGAAAGTCCTCGCTGCTGTACTTGCTCGGGCTGCTCGACCTGCCGACCGACGGCGACGTTCTGATCGACGGCCGCTCCACCACCGCCATGACCGAGAATGAACGGGCCAAGGTCCGGCTCGCGCGGCTGGGTTTCGTATTTCAGTTCCACTTTCTGCTTCCGGAATTCAGCATCACCGAGAATGTCGCGTTACCGATGCGCGCGTTGGCGCGCCTGTCCCCACGGTCAATCATCGCGCGCGCCGAGGAATTGCTGGACTCGCTCGGGCTCGGCGACCATCGCCATAAAACACCGGATCAACTATCCGGCGGCCAGCGCCAACGCGTCGCGGTCGCCAGGGCGCTGGCCAATGATCCGCCGGTCATTCTCGCGGACGAGCCGACCGGGAGCCTCGATTCCGTTTCGACGGCGCAGGTGTTCGGCATCCTCCGCGACCTGGTGGCGCTGGACGGCAAGACCGTGGTCGCGGTCACCCACGATCTCGATCTGGCCGCGAAGATGCATCGCCGCATCCACATCGTCGACGGCCAGGTGCAGCAGGATACCCCTGCGGCGGCCGACGGCGGGGCGCCAGCCTGATGCTCTCTCGCCCTCGCCGCGGGGGTGGCCGATGAATCAGCCCGCCGCCGGCAGCGCGGTGTCGGCCGTGGCGGCCCACGGCCGGTCCGGCGACGCCAGCCCGATCAGGCGGCCCTGGATGTAGTCGCAGCCCCATTCGCGCAGCATCACGGCGGCTTCCTCGTCCTGCACCCATTCCGCTACCGTCTTGATCTGCAGGCGGTTGGCCAGATCGATCAGCGTGTGCACGAAGGCGCGATCGTCCGCCGAGCGCGCGATGTTCTGCACGAAAGCGCCGTCGATCTTGACGATGTCGACGCCGAGCTTGCGCAAGTTACGGAACGAAGTGTAGCCGGCGCCGAAATCGTCGATCGCAATCTGGCTGCCGAAATTCTTCAGCCGGGTGACGAAGCCGCGGATATCGTCGATATCCTGGATCGCGACCGTTTCGGTGATTTCGACGATCAGCCGCTCGCCCGCGCCGGGATGGGCCTTCATCAGCGATTCGATCCCGGCCCACCAATCCGGATCCATGGTGGTGTCGGGCGAGATGTTGAGGCTGAGCCGCACGGTCGGCGACGCCGCCAGTTCGGCGATCGCCAGTTCCAGCACGCGGTGGTCGACCAGCCGGATCAGGCCCAGCCGCTCCGCGACGGGGACGATATCGGGCGCCAGCAGCGCCTGCCCGTCCGCCTGCTCCATCCGCACCAGACACTCGTAGAACGCCGGCTGCCGCGAACGCGCCTCGACCACCGGTTCGAACGCGGCGACGATGCGGCGCTCGTTGAGCGCGGTGACGATCTCGTCGGTGACGCGGATGTTGACGCGGCGCTGGGCGTCGCGTTCGACGTTCGGCTTCCACAGCGCGAACGATCCGGCCCGGCGGCGCTTGGCCCCGTCGAGCGTTTCCTGGGCGCGGCTGACGGCTTCATCGGCGGTGCGCGCGTAGCGCGGGATGGTAATCGCGCCGATCGAGGCGGTCACCGAGACCGGGCCGGATCTGGTCGGGATCACCGTGTCGCGGATGCCGGCCAGGAAACGCTCGGCCGCGGTGTTGGTGTCGTCGACGGTGCAATTCCGCAAGATCAACCCGAACTTGTTGCCGGAGAAGCGGCCGAGCACGTCGCCGCCGCGCAGTTTGGCGCGGATGCGCTTCCCGACCTCGGCAATCACGGCATCCGCGACGTCGAAACCGAAGGCGTCGTTGACGCGCGACAGATGATCGATGCCGATCAGCATGAAGGCGCTGGTCGAGCGGAAACGCATGGTCTCCTCGATCGTCTCCGCCAGCGCAGCGACGAGATGGGTCCGGTTGAGTTCACCGGTCAGCGGATCGTGCCGCGACAGCCGCATCAGTTGCTCGTCGCGGGCGTGGCGCTCGTTGTTGATCCGGACGATGCCCTGCGCACGCACGGGTTTGCCGTCCGCCCCCGCAAACCAGCAACCGGTCTCCTCGATCCAGATCACCGGCGCGGAGGCCGCAGCCCGCACGCCGTATTCAATGCGGTAGGTGACGCCTTCGTCGCTCCGCGACGACGCCGATTGGGCCAGCGCCTCGTCACGGATCGAACGGGAAGGCTCGATCAGCCTGGCGAAGGCCGAGCCGCTAGCCAGCGCTTCCGCCGGAATATCGGTGAAGACCGCGCCGGCACTGTCGCTCCAGGCGATCGTATCCGCCGTCAGGTCCCAGACGAAGGCCGCCTGACCGAGCGAGGCGAGGATGCTGGAAGCGTGTGGAACAGGTAGCATCGGGACGTCTCGATTCGGGACACCGGCGGGGTGATCCCCGTGCCATGAGGATAGTGGCGCTTGCGCGAGCAAGGCTAGGCCATGTTGATAAATAATCCGGAAACCACGTTTTTCGGGCTTTCCGGGACGGCGGGAACGAATTGTTAGGAATCGGCATGGGCCTTGCGAGGTCAGCTCGCAGAGGGGGGTAACGCCCCAAAACGTGACAGTTTTAGCCGGTTACGGTGTGCGATGCTGGAGTACGATCGTTCGGACAAAATCCTGGATGGCGAGTTCGTCGATCTCGACGAGCCGGTTCATGCCGCGCTGGTGCCGGTAACCGAGGCCGTGCACTGGTCGCCGCGACCGGCACCGCGGCCCGATCCAACCTTCGTCGCGCAGTTGATCGCGACCGCCGACCAGGCGCCGCAGACCCGCCGCCTGCGGCGGGCTTCGCTGGCGGATGCCCAGACCGCCTATGGCGCCGGCCAGAGCCTGCGCTTCGGTTCGGGCTTCCGGACGCGGCACACCATCTAGATCAGCGCGGCGTATCCGGTTTGTCCGATGGCGGAAAGCTTGGGCCCGGCTGCAGTCCCGGCGACGGGATCTCTGGCGAATGGACCTCCGGCGAAGCCGTTTTCGGAGAATCCGGCTCGGGCACGACTGGAGTTGGCTGCGGCGCTGTCGGAGCCGGAGCTGGCTTTGGCTCGGGATTTTCCTGCAGCACGGATTCCGCGACGGCGGTGGCCGGCGGGGCCTCTGGCCTAACCGGTGCAGGTGACGCAGGGACCGGCTGAGGCTCGGGCGCCGGTGGCTCGACTTTCTCGGGTTCGGTCTTTTCGGCCTTTGCCGGACGCTCGGGAGCAGGCACGGCCGCGCGGCGTCGCGTTCGCAAGGCGAGACCGGAGATGAAATCCACCAGCGACAGCGCCGTCATCAGGAAGTAGGTCGAGGTGGCGAATTTCGGCCACATCACGAATTCGGCCGCCGCCGCGCCGAACACGATCAGCGACAGCAAATGGTCGGTCAGGTATTTCGCACCGGGGCGCGCACCCTTGATGACTTCGGCAAGCAGCAGCAGGATCGAGAGCGTCAGCAAGATATCGCTGAGCGTGACCGTCCACTCCGCCCCCGACACCAATGTCAGCTTCACCAACGGGTCGGTGAACGACACGTCGGGCATCAGGAAGACGATGATGTTGTAGATCGCGAGCGGAATCAGAAGCAGCGGAAAACCGACCATGGGTATCGCGCCTTACAGGATAACCGGATTGTCCCCGGGCGAAGCAGCGCTTCGCCCTGCGGAACCGTTGGCCCACTCGTTGGCCAAATTCGGGCGGACGCGAGTCGAAGTCGCGTCTTATCCCCCGAACCCGATCAGGATTCTTTCTTTTTGAGCACCTGCCGGCCCTTGTACATGCCGGTCTTGAGGTCGAGGTGATGCGGACGGCGCAGTTCGCCGGAATCCTTGTCTTCCGCATAGGTCGGCTTCTTCAGGGCGTCCGCCGAACGGCGCATGCCACGCCGCGAGGGCGATGTTTTTCTTCTCGGAACGGCCATAACGATCCTCTAGGGGTGTTGCGGGCAGATGTGTTGTGGAGGCACCGTCCGAAGCCGGACGGCCCGGCGCCTGCTGCGCGGGCTGCGATGCCGATAAGGCCGCGCTTATAGAGGATGGCATGGCGTAAAGCTAGGCCGGCCAGCGGTTAAATTGGCCGAAAATTGGCTCAATAGGCGCGATTCTCGCTCCAGCAGCGCGGCACCGCGCCTGCCCGCGCCATATAAGTCCCGGCCAGCCGCCGGACCCCCGGGCCGGGATTGCGGGCGCTTCGCCGGACCGGATTGGGCAGGATCGCCGCCAGCAGGGCCGCCTCGCGCGACGACAGCGTCGATGCCGAACGGCCGAAGGCGTACATCGCACCCGCTTCGGCCCCGAACTGCCCGGACGGGCCGAGTTCGGCGATGTTGAGGTAGATCTCCAGAATCCGCTGCTTGGGCAGCACGAAATCGATCCACATCGCCAGCGGCAGTTCCAGGCCTTTCCGGACCACGCTGCGGCCCGGCCAGAGAAACAGGTTCTTGGCTACCTGCTGGGTGATGGTCGAGCCGCCGCGGGCGGGCTCGCCATCCCCGGCGTCGTCGATCGCGTCCTGCAAAGCGTCCCAGTCGACGCCGTGATGGCTGCAGAATTTGGCGTCCTCCGAACCCACCACCGTGCGCGGCAGGGCGGGCGACATGGCGTTGAAATCGATCCATTGCCGCGACACCGGCGCCCCCGTCAGCCAGCGCCAAGCCATCAGCGCCGACACCGGATGGCCGATCCGGTACAGCGGCGCCACCAGATAGGGCAGCAACAGCACCGCAAGCAGGACCAGCACCAGATTTCGGACAATGCGCAACTTGGAAGCTTCCGGTTCGGCCCGAGCCGGCCCCCGGGGCGATCAATGGCCCCACCCACGTGACATCTCCATGATATCTAGGGCGTTTTCCAGCCCTTTTGTGACCTCCGTCATGGAATTGACGAAGCCGTTGCCATCAACGATTGTCCGCCCAAATTGATCTGGAGCTATTCTTAATGACGACCGCCAACGCCGATTTTGCCAAGCGCCTGGACCAGACCGCGGACGATACCGAAGCGCTGCTGGCAAGACTGTTGTCCGATACGGTGCTGCCCGACGAGATCACCCGGCCGAAGCGGCTGATGGACGCGATGCGCTATTCGAGCCTCGGCGGCGGCAAGCGGCTGCGCCCCTTTCTGGTGGCCGAAAGCTCGGCCGTGTTCGGCGTTCCGCGCGAGGCCGCGCTGCTGGTCGGCGCGGCGCTGGAATGCATCCACTGCTACTCGCTGATCCATGACGACCTGCCGGCGATGGACAACAGCGACCTGCGCCGCGGTCGCCCCACCCTGCACAAGCAGACCGACGACGCCACCGCGATCCTCGCCGGCGACGGCCTCCTGACGCTGGCGTTCGACATCGTCACCCGCGACGAGATCCACAAGGACCCGACCGTGCGCCTGCTGCTGACGCGAGCGCTGGCGCGCGCGTCAGGCATCGGCGGCATGGTCGGCGGCCAGATCCTCGACCTCGCCGGCGAAGGCCGCTTCGGCGACCGCGAACCGGTCGACGTGGCGCGGCTGCAGCAGATGAAGACCGGCGCCCTGTTGCGCTATGGCTGCATCGCCGGCGCCATCCTCGGCCAGTCGACGGAAAAGCAATACCAGGCGCTCGACGATTACGGCCGCGCGCTCGGCGAGGCGTTCCAGATCGCCGACGATCTGCTCGACGTCGAGGGCGACGCCGAAGCCCTCGGCAAGCCGGCCGGCGCCGATGCCGCGCTCGGCAAGACCACCTTCGTCACCCAGCTCGGCATCGACGGCGCCAAGCAGCGCGTGCGCGACCTGCTGGCGCGGGCCGATTCGGCCCTTGCGATCTTCGGGACGAAGGGCGACGTATTGCGGGCGGCCGCACGCTTCGTCGCGGAGCGCAAGAACTAGCGCCTCTCGCAGCCGAAGGAACCGGATGAACAAGGAATTCGAAGACTACCTTGTTCGCTTCCGCAACCTGCCGCTGCCTGTCCGCATGGTCTATGGCCGCCCGCGCACCTTCATCGCGCTCGCGCTCGGCATCGTCATATTCTTCCTGCTGCCGGATGGGCTGCGGTTCGCGACGCGTCTGGTGGTCGCCTGGGACGTCTTCGCCGCCCTGTATCTCGTGCTCGCCTACAGCATGATGATGCGCTGTGACACCAGCCATATCAGGCGCAGCGCCGTCATTCAGGATGATGGACGCTTCCTGCTGCTGCTGTTGACCGCGCTCGGCGCCTTCGCGAGTCTGGCGGCCATCGTGATCGAGCTCGGCGCGGCCAAGGGCAACCCCGCCGAGATGACCTTGGCCATCGTGACGATCGCGCTGTCGTGGGCAATCGTGCACACGGCCTTCGCGCTGCACTAAGCCCACGACTTCTATCGCAACAAGAAGCCCGGCGGCCTGCAGTTCCCGAGCGGCGACAGCCATGCCGAGGCGGACTACTGGGACTTCGTCTATTTCTCGTTCGTCATCGGCATGACCGCGCAGGTCTCCGACGTCGGCATCACCGACAGGATCATCCGCCGCACCGCGACCGTGCACGGCATCATCTCGTTCGTGTTCAATACGGCGCTGATTGCGTTGATGGTGAATATCGCGGGAAGTGCGATCTGAGGACTGGCCGGCGAGGGCTTGAAGCAGGCGGCGGGGGGCCGAAACCAAAACATCGAAAACAACCCCATGCACAGTAGCTAAGCTTTTGGAATCGCTCAGGGCTTTACAAGCATCTATTTGCCGCCCGTCAAACTCATCTGTCATTCCCCGCGTACGCCGCGGCCCTTCGGTTCTATTACTGAGGCCTCTGGAATACTGGGTCACCCGCCCTGGCGCGCTGTTGCGCACAAGGCGGGTGACGACACCTTCCTGATTGGCAGCCTACGGGCAGACGCCCGACATGATGGCGCCGAAGGAGTGGCAACCCGTGGCACGGTCCTGGCCGGTCAAGGGTCGGCCGTTGGCCCCGGTCCCTGCGCCACGCGGCACCTGGGAGCCGGTGATGTAGACGCGCTTGGTCGCTTCCGGCGCGCGCCGTGCTTCGGGGTAATCGCGCCGCGGTTCCGGCCGCTCGCGTGCCGCCACCGGCTTCTTGGCGCGGCGCTTCTCGCACTCATTGTCGTCGTTGAGGAAAGAGCCCTCGGCACAGACGATCTTGGTGCAGCGCTCGCCCTCGGCCTGGAAACCGTGCTCGCAGACCAGCGGGCAGACGCGGGACGATTTCAGCTTGATGGTGTCGAGCGTATCGACGCTTGCGACCTTGGTATCGACCTTTGTGCCGGCATAACGGTTGAACTGTGACAGCGAACGCTGCGTGGAACTGTTCCAGGTGCCATCGGCGTTGCCGGTCAGGCAGCCGACGCGGCGCAGTTCCGATTGCACCGACTTGGTGACGTCGGGCTGCGGCGGGCCGGCGGCGAGCGCGGCCACGTTCACCGCCTTGTCGGCGGGTGCGGGGCCCGGTGCAGCGGCGGCAGCCTCGGCAGCAGCGCGCTTCTGCTCGGCGGCGGCGGACTGTTCCTGCGCCACCTGCTTGGCCTTCTCGGCCGCAAGGCGCGCCTGCTCGGCGGCCCTGGCATCTGCGTCGGCCTTGGCCTGCTGCGCCTTCTGGGCGCCCTCGGCGACGAGCCGCGCGCGTTCCTGCTCGGCCATGCGGGCCCTTTCGGTCGCGGCGACGCGCGCTTCCTCGGCGGAAAGCTTGTCGAGCTGCAGCTTGGCAAGGCTGGCGTAGAAACCGTCGGGATATTGCGCGAGGAAGGCGTTGAGCGCGCTCTTGTTGCCGACCTGCAGCGCCAGCTCATAATCGCGGCGGGCCTCGGCCTGCGGGCTCGGGACGGGCGCAGCGGCGGGCACCGCCTTTGCCGGCACCAGCGGCACGTCCTCGCCGCCGAGCGAGCCGTACACGAAGGGCTCCTGCTTGTTGCCGGTGGACTTGAGCACCTCGTCGCGGACGAAGCCGAAGGCGCGGCGCACGTCGAGGCCGGGTTTTGTCAAATGTTGAGACAGCGCCGACGTGAACGGGCTGTTCTGGCCGTCGCCGTCGGCCGCGGTGGAACCGGCCTTGGCGGAATAGGCGATCAGCACGTTCGGGCTGGTCGGCTCGACCTTGGCGAGGCCCTGCCCGATCGCGCGCGAAGCGACGGTGCGCTTCATGGTCCGCGAAAACGGATTGTCGCGGCAGGCATCGAGAATCACCAGCCGCAGTTTCTTGGCCGGCTCGATCGCGATCAGGATGCGGTCGAGCGACAGGCCCTCGTCATAGATGTCGGTATCGCGCTCAAGCCGCGCATCGACGGGAATGAGGTAGTTGCCGCCATCCACCTCGATACCGTGGCCGGCGTAGTAGACCACCGCGATATCGGCATCACGCGCCTTGTCGGCAAAGTCGCGTAGCGCGCGGCGGGTTTCGGCGGCCGGCAGGTCACGGCGGGAATCGACCACGTCGAAGCCGGCCTCTTTCAGCGTCGCTGCAATCTTCATGCTATCGTTAATGGGATTGGCGAGCGGGGCGACGTTGCGGTAGGCGGAATTGCCCAGCACCAGCGCCACGCGCTTTTCGGCAAACGCAGGTGCGCTGACCAGCAGGAAGCTGGCGGCTGCAACGGCTAATCGGCACAATTTTAAATATCCAGACATCATCGTGACTCCTCCGGAGCCTTGAACTTTTTTACCACACCAGCCTGCGTACCAGAAGCCACAGTCTGGCTTTGTGAGGTACGTCACGATCCACACGGATGTGAATGGTGCCCTGCCATATCCTTGGTCAGGCGAACAAGCCGCAAGGTTCGGCGATGGCCGCGGCTGTTCGCCGGTTCCCCGGCGACAAAGACAGCGCCTTACCGCAACCCCGCAAGACACGCATTCTTCCCCAGCGATGCGAGCGTTCGACTTTTCTCAATAGCGCTATCGGCGCGTTCATGGCTTATTCCCTCGAACCATTTTTCATTTGCTGGGAGAACAGCCGTGAACGCCGACCGATCGACCGTCGAAGCCGTGGTGAAGACCTATTTTGATGGCCTTTATGAGGGCGATGCCGACAAGCTCGGCGCGATCTTCGACACCAGCGCCGATTTGCGCTGGCTGGAAAAGGGCGAGTTGCAGGTTTTGACCGTGCCCGACTGGCTGGATCGCGTGCGCAAGCGCCCCTCCGCCAAGGCCGAAGGCAAGCCACGCGAGGATTTCATCGTCACGATCGATCGCTCGGACGACCAGACCGCCTTCATCAAGGTACGCTGCCAGTTGCCGCCGCGCTATTTCACCGACTATCTGGTGGCGATGAAACTGAACGACGGCTGGAAGATCGTCTCGAAATCCTACCGTTACGATCTGCGCGAGTAGTCGACTGGTACCGGGTATGGGAAATATCTGAGTCGCTTGCTGCCCATGCTTCGAGACGCTCGCGTCGCTCGCTCCTCAGCATGAGGTTGTTGTGTTTCAACAAGTCGGACCTCGCCCAGAGGAGGCCGCGAAGCAGACGTCTCGAAGGATGGGCACAATACCGATTTGTGATTCCGGGTATTGACGATTCAGATTTGCGCGCCCGCCGGTGCGGCCTCCGCGCTGCCGCTGCGGCGGAAACCCATCGCGCTCCAGCACGGTCACGACGGCGTAGAAATCCGACAGCACGCGCGGCCAGGAGGCCGCCCAAGCTGGCGCCGATCACGATTGCATGCTGACCGATATGCTTCATGGCAATGCTCCCGCCCTGTTCGCCGCAATGGGCTGGCTTGCTGTTACGGGAGCCGATCGGGCGCGTTCGGAGGCAGGGCCACAAACTTTTCAGTAACGGCTTGAAACCGCTTCGCTCGTCGTCCGGGGGCGTGCGCGCCGTGCGCATTGACGTCGCGGTTTTTCCCTGCGAATGGGCGATCATGGAAGCCAAGTTTCAGATGTTCTTGATCCTGCTCGCCGTGCTGGCCGGCGTTGCATTGCTGGCGCGGCGGATCAACGTCGCGCCGGCGATCCTGCTGCTGCTCGCCGGCATCGCGCTCGCCTTCGTGCCCGGGATGCCGACGGTGGAACTGCCGCCTGAGCTGGTGCTGCTGGTCTTCCTGCCGCCGCTGATCTACTCGGCGAGCGTCGCCATGAGCTGGCGCGAGTTCAAATCCAACCTGCGTCCGATCATCCTGCTGTCGGTCGGCTGCGTGATCTTCACCGCCTTCGCGGTCGCGGCCGCGACCCATTTTCTGATCGGACTGCCGTGGAGCATCGGCTTCCTGCTGGGCGCGATCGTCGCGCCGCCGGACGTGGTGGCGCCGCTGGCCATTGCCCGCAAGCTCGGCATGCCGCGCCGCATCCTGGTGGTGCTCGAGGGCGAGGGGCTCGCCAACGACGCCACCGCATTGATCCTCTATCGGTTCGCGGTGGTGGCGATTTCGACCGGGCTGTTCTCGCTGCCGAAAGCGACGGGCACGTTCGCGGCCATCGTCGTCTGCGAGATCCTGTTCGGCGTTGCGGTGGGCTGGCTGTCGTTGCGCGCGCGGCACCACGCGCGGGATCCGCAGATCGAGATCACGCTGTCGCTGATCACCCCCTACCTCGCCTACTGGATACCCGAACATCTCGGCGGCTCCGGCGTGATCGCAACCGTGGCCTGCGGCCTCTACATCAGCTGGAACGGACCGCTTTTGATTTCGTCGGCGACGCGCCTGCAGGGCATTTTCTTCTGGGACCTGGTGATCTATCTGGTCGAGGGCCTGCTGTTCCTGCTGACGGGTTTCCAGATGCGGCTGCTGTTCGAGAAATCGAAGGCGTTTCCGCTTGGTGACATCCTGATCGCCACGGCGCTGGTCGCCATCATCGTCATTCTCGCCCGCTTCGCCTGGGTCTACCCCGCAACCTATCTGCCGCGGCTGCTCAGCAAGCGAATCCGCCAACGCGATCCGACGCCCTCCTGGCAGGCCGTCTTCGTGGTCGCCTTCACCGGCGTGCGCGGCGCGGTGTCGCTGGCCGCCGCGCTGGCGCTGCCGCTCGCACTGCCCGGCGGCGCCCCCTTTCCCTACCGCGACATGATCCTGTTCGTCGCCTTCGGCGTCATCTTCATCACGCTGGTCGGACTGGGGCTCGGATTGCCGCCGGTGGTGCGGTGGCTCGGCGTCACCAAAGACGGCAGCACCGAGCATCTCGCGGAACACGAGGCCGAGATCGCCGCAAGGCGCGCGGCGCTCGATGCGGCGCTCAAATCGCTCGACGCCATTACCGACGACCGCCAGCTCTCCGATGAAGTCGTGAAACTGCTGCGGGCGCGCCACGAGACCCGCAGCAACCAACTGCCGAACTCGCTCGATCCCGACGCCCACGACGTCTCGGTGGCCGGCGCCGCGCTGACCCGGGAATTGATCGTGGCGGAACGGAAGTTCATCCACCTCCTGCTCCGCGACGGCAAGATCACCGACGAAACCAGACGGCATATCGAGCGCGACCTCGATCTGGAGGAAGCGAGCTTGAGCAATCGCGAGTATCGGAAGATGCCGCTGTAGGGATCGCTCGTCATTCCGGGGCGTGCGAAGCACGAACCCGGAATGACGGTGAGCGCCCTACTCCGCCGCGTCCCTGCCCGGGCGGCCGACATATCCGGCCGCATCACCGAAGCGCTCGATCATGACGGCGGTGAGGTCCTTTGTCTTGCTGGTGACGCAAGCGCCGGAGCGCACGGCATAGCGGTGCTGATGCTGCAGATGCGGCGGCGCTTCGCCGTTTTGCAGCGCGCGTGCGGCGTCCATCACCAGCTTGCGGAAATGCAGGATGCCGAGATCGGTCGGCCCGAGATGCTCGCGGGTACGGTCGGCGATCGGCCCCTGGCTGTCCTGCACCGCGGCGTCCTGCTCGGAGACGCCCTTGATGCCGGTGTAACTGGACGTCTTCTGCAGCTTGCGATCGATCAGATAGTCGTTCGACTTGTTGCGCAGCGGAACATAATTCTCGTCAACCACCGCCATTACGCCGTTGCCGTTGGCGTAGCCGTCGCGCTCGGCCTGGGTCAGCGGGCGCTCCGGATTCCACGCATAGGTGTAGATCCAGCAATTGGTATCGGTCACCGGCACGAACGTCTGCCCGAAAATGTTCTCGCCCGGCATCGAGCTCGGCGCATAGGCGTGCACCGGCATCAGGAACTGGGCGATGCGCCAGTAGATGTTATCGGAGCCGGTCAGCCGCCCGCCGGCGACCGTCAGCCCGGCTTCGTGCGGATTGATCTTGATCACCGGGCGCGGGTCCTCGGCGATCCAGCGCATGTGGTCGGTCGCGACCCGCGTCAGCGGGTTCACAAAATGCTTCTTGATGTCGAGGATCTCGTTCTCTTCCTTCTCAAAGGAGAGATGCGCGAAGGTGAAATGCGCGGTGTCGATCGAGCCTTCGAGTGCCTGCACCCAGTTGCAGTCCTGCCATTTCTTGGTGACGAAGCGATGCGAGGCCGGCACCAGCGCCATTTCCAGATCGGGCAGATCGGGCACCTGATCGGCCGGGCCCATATAGGCCCAGATCATGTCGCCCCATTCGCGCACCGGATAAGACTTGATCCGGATCAGGTCTTTCGCGTTGAGGTCGGGATAGGAGGTCGGCATGTCGACGCAGCGGCCGTCGGTGTCGAACTTCCAGCCGTGATAGACGCAGCGGATGCCGCACTCCTCGTTGCGGCCGAGCCAGAGATTGGCGCCGCGATGCGGGCAATACTGATCGATGACGCCGACGACGCCGCGGGTGTCGCGGAACGCGAGCAGCTCCTCGCCCATGACCATGATCTTTTTCGGGGTGCCGTCGGCCTCGGGCAGCTCTTCAGACAGCAGCACGGGAAGCCAGAAGCGGCGGAGCAATTCGCCCATGCCGGTGCCCGCACCACTCTCGGTGAGGAATTTGTTGTCTTCTGCGCGGAGCATGGGCGACCTCCGATTGTTGTTTTGATTTTCGGCAAGCTTGGCGCAGGTCCCGACAAGGGTCAATGGAGCTTACCGACACCGCTGGCTTTTAATCCCGCCAGCCGGAATCGGATTGATACTTAACGTACAGATTGTATTATTTCAAAATTTCATTCTTAGATTTGGAGGTTACATTGCCCGGAACAGCACCTCCCGATACGCCTTCAGCGGCGGCCGAAAATGCCCGCTTCTGGCAGATCGTCCGCAGAGTAGGCGCGTTCGCGTTTGTGGTCGTCGTCTTGGTGATCGGCTATTTGCTGATGCGATACGGATACGACGGCGTTAGCGGACGGAATTCGGAAAGCCAAATTTATTCCTACGCTGCCGTCCAGGAATGGCAGTTGGCCCGCGCCGATCATGAAATGATCGCCGCAGCGGCGGCTGCGTGTTCGAACATCCAAGACCTCGATGCCCAGCCAGATTTCGTTCGCGCCGCATTAAGGCTGGATATCTTGCCCAGTGACGTCCGCAGGCAATCTGCAGTCAGGGCCCCAGACCAGAAAGCCGCAAACTCCCTCGTACTCTCAAACTATCAGCGCGCCATCGTCTACCTCAGCGATTCGATCAAGCGCAATCGGATCGAGTCAGCATCCGCAGCCAACCGGAACTACACAAGCATGTTCTGGTTTCAGCTTGCGATCGTCGGGATCGGCGCAATCACAACCATTCTGATCAGTATCAAATCGATAGCGCCGGCCGGCGAAACACCGTCGACCAACAACCTGTCCCTCTGGGTCGGCATACTCGCTATCGTATTTTCATCGTTGGGCACGGCGACGTCGGCGCTGAATTCATTCTATGCTCCGCGGGAGTCATACCTGAAGAGCGAACGCTCGTTGGCCGCGCTTCGTCAACTTCACTCGGATATTGCTACAAAAATAGCGAGCACGACGTTTTTACCGCCGGAGAAGTGTCCTAAGCTCGATCCGAAAATCAAGGATGATCCATATGCCAAACAAGTGCAGGATTGGACCACCAGACTTGGCGCCATCCTCAACGCCACGGATTCAGGAAGCAGCCAGAATACGAGCAGTACGGCCGGACCCAACTCACCGAAAGTGGTAAACTAGCGCGACGTCCTGACGCCACCGGCCGGCATCCGGCCGCTTCCACTGCACCGTCATGCGCGTGCCTGACCGAGGATGCGGCCAGTAATCCCACATGGCGCGACGCTGGGCCCGGCGGTTGTCCCAAACGCGACCGCGTTTTCGCTCCAGCGGAATGCGAGCCTGCCTCAACGTAGATGCCTATTCACGTCCGATTCGCAAAATCCGGCCAAATCGGACGGCCCCCGCCCTGCGCTCCGCCGGGGCAAGCCATGCGCCGGTATTCATGGACAAATAACCGCTTGCCTCTATTTTCTTGCCTCTATTTTGATCCAGCCCTGCCGGGCGTTGAGGCACCGTAAGGATTCCGAGCCGACATGGTCGATATTCTGGCTGCACCGCAGCAAGCGAAGACTGACTCCGCGCTGCGCACGCTCGGGGCGATTTCGGTCGCGCACTGGGTGAGCCATTTCCACCTGTTCGTGCTGCCGATGCTGTTCCCGTTCCTGAAGGCGCAACTCGGCGTCGGCTATATCGAGCTGGGCTTCGCCCTGACGGTATTCGGCATCGTGTCCGGCCTGACGCAGGCGCCGATCGGCTATCTTGCCGATCATATCGGCGCGCGAAAAGTGCTGCTGATCGGGCTCACGGTCGGCGGCGTGGCGCTGATCATGCTCGGGCTGCATCTGAGCTACACCTCGCTGATCGTCTGCGCCGCCCTGCTCGGGCTCGCCAACAGCGTCTATCACCCCTGCGACTACGCGATCCTGTCGACGCACATGGACGAAGCGCGGATGGGCCGCGCGTTCTCGATCCACACCTTTGCCGGTTTCCTCGGCGGCGCGGTGGCGCCTGCGATCATGGCGGCGCTGGTCGCATCGGTCGGAGGCCTCGGCGCGCTGATCGTGGCCGGCGCGGTCGGCCCCGCGGCGGCGCTGGGGTTGCTGGCCGCGGGCATTCCCGATGCCAGCTCGGCGGATCGCAGGCAGGACGGTGCCGCCGCGCCGAAGCAAAGCATCATCACGCCGGCGCTCATCATGCTGACGATCTTCTTCATGCTGCTCGGCCTCTCCAATGCCGGCATCAGCAATTTCGGCGTGGTGGCGCTGATGACCGGCTATGGCGTGACGTTCTCGGCCGCCAATATCGCGCTGACGGCGTTTCTCGGCGCGAGCGCGGCCGGCGTGCTGGCCGGCGGCTACCTGGCCGACCGCACCACGCGCCATGGGCAGGTCGCCGCGGCGTGTTTCGGCATCAACGCGGTGATCATGCTGGTGATCGCGACCACCACGCTGCCGTCGTTAGTGCTGACCGCGGCGATGGGCATCGCCGGATTCCTCGGCGGCGTCATCGCGCCCTCGCGCGACATGCTGGTGCGCCATGCGGCGCCGGCGGGTGCCGCCGGCAGGGCCTTCGGCATCGTCTCCACCGGCTTCAATTTCAGCGGCATTCTCAGCCCGTTGCTGTTCGGATGGATCATGGACCAGAACATGCCACACTGGGTGTTCGGCGCGTCGGTGGCCTTCATGGTGCTGACGGTGCTGCTGGCGCTGGCGACTGACCGCAAATCGGCGGAACCGGCCAAGGTGTGAGGGGATGCATCCCTGAACCCCATACCCGGCGGTTGACAGTTTTCAGGGGCATCGGATGATGCGCCCAACAAACCACAACCGGGATGGAAGCCATGACCTCGACCCCCGACCTCGTGATCCGTGGCGGCACCGTCGCCGATGGCAAGGGTGGCGATCTCTATGAAGCCGATGTGGCGATCTCAGGCGGCCGCATCACCGACGTCGGCAAGGTGGCCGCCAAGGGCAAGGAAGAGATCGACGCCAAGGGCAAACTGGTCGCGCCCGGGTTTGTCGACGTCCACACCCATTATGACGGCCAGGTCACGTGGAGCCAGGACATCACGCCGTCGTCGCAGAACGGCGTCACGACCGCGATCATGGGCAATTGCGGCGTCGGCTTTGCGCCGTGCCGTCCGGTCGATCATGTCCGGCTGATCCAGTTGATGGAAGGCGTCGAGGACATTCCCGAGCCGGTGTTGAGCGCCGGCATTCCCTGGGCCTGGGAAAGTTTTCCGGACTACATGGAGTGGCTGTCGAAGCGCAGTTTCGACATGGATATCGGCGCGCAACTGCCGCATGCGGCGCTGCGCGTCTACGTGATGGGCGAGCGCGGCGCACGGCGCGATCCCGCCACGCCCGAGGACAACAGGGCGATGGCGGCGCTGGCCGGCGACGCCGTGCGCGCAGGCGCGCTGGGGTTTTCGACCTCGCGCACGCTCAACCACCGCACCTCGACGGGCGACTACACGCCGACGCTGAAAGCGGGCGAGGATGAACTGACCGCGATTGCCGCCGCCATGCACGGCGTCGGCCGCAGCGTGCTGCAATTCGTGCTCGACCAGAGCACGGTGCATGAAGATCTGCCGATGATGCTGCGGGTCGCGGAAAACACCAAGTGCCCGATCTCGTTCTCGGTGGCGCAGGCCGACAAGGCGCCGCGTCGCTGGCGGCAGACCATGGACACCATCAACGAGGCCGCCAAACGCGGCCTGTCGATCACGACGCAGATCGCGGCGCGTCCCGTGGGGCTGCTGCTCGGGCTGGAACTGTCGCGCAACCCGTTCCAGACCCATCCGAGCTACCGCGCGATCGCAAAACTGCCGCTGGCCGAGCGGCTGACGCAGCTGCGCAAGCCCGAAGTGCGGGCCGCCATCCTGGGCGAGACGGCGACCGCGACCGACGATCCGCTGTTCTTCCGGCCGAACTACGACAAGATGTATCTGCTCGGTAATCCGCCCGATTACGAACAGCCACCGGAAAATGCGCTTGGCCCGCAGGCCCGCCGCCAGGGCCGCCAGCCGGAAGAACTCGCCTATGAGGCGATGCTGACCGACGAGGGCCGCGGCATGCTCTATGTGCCGTTCCTCAATTATGCCGACGGCAATCTCGACGCCGTCCATGAGATGCTGCGCGAGCCCAGTGCCGTGCCGGGACTTTCCGACGGCGGCGCGCATTGCGGCATCATCTGCGACGCCAGCTTCCCGACCTATCTCCTGACACACTGGACCCGCGACCGCAGCCGCGGCGAAAAACTCTCGATCCCGTTCGTGGTGGCGGCGCAGTCGCGCAAGACCGCGCTCTCGGTCGGCCTCTACGACCGCGGCGTGATCGCGCCGGGCTTCAAGGCCGACGTCAACGTGATCGACTACGACCGGCTGCACCTGCATCCGCCGAAGGTGCATTACGATTTGCCGGTCGGCGGCCGCCGCCTGATGCAGCAGGTCGACGGCTACGACGCCACCATCGTCTCCGGCGTGGTGACCCAGCGCGGTGGCGCGGCGACGGGTGTGCGACCGGGCCGGCTGGTGCGGGGCACGCAGGGATCGAAGGCGGAGCTGAACGCGGCGGCGAGTTAAGGCCAAACCGCTTCAACATTTGCGGTGTCGTCCCGGCCTTGCGCCGGGACCCATACGCCGCGGCCCATGTAAAGGGCACGAGCTGTAGCCCGGATGAGCGCAGCGATATCCGGGAACTGTCTCGACGCCGGCCCCGGATATCGCTGCGCTCATCCGGGCTACGACTCACTGCTGCATCTGACCAACGCTGAGCGTCAGCCACCACGCTTCATCGTGAGATCACGCGGTATGGGTCCCTGCGTTCGCAGGGACGACCGATAGAGTTGTTATCGCCTCACGCAAACTTCGGCTGCACTGCCGCCTGCGCCATCAGCCGCTTGCGCTCCGTGTTCGGCCGGAGCAACAGCAGCCCGAGCAGACCCGAGGCCACCATCACCACTGCGTTGATGGTGAAGCCGGTCATGTAGCCGTCGAGCGGCACCGCCGCATTCTGGATCACGGCGCCCATCACCGAAGGGGCAATTATCCCCGCCAGCGTATAGATCGCGCCATAGATCGCGATGACGGCGCCGCGCTGCTGCACCGGCGTGAACTCGCCGAGCATCGGCGGGCAGACCACATAGATTGAACCGCAGAGCCCGGAGCCGACCACGAGGAACGCGATCTGCAGCCCCGCGCCGTGGACATGCGGCAGCACGGCGAGGACCAGCCCGCCCACGATCAGCGGCACCGAGCCGAGCACGCCGCGCGAGGCGCGCGTCGTGTAGCCGCGTGCCAGCATCACCTGTGAGATCCATCCGGTCAGCAGCACGATGGTGGCGCCGAACACCCACGGCAGCACCGAGATCCAGCCGGCATCCTGTTGCGTGAAGCCGAGTCCCTTGACGATAAAGGGCGTGAACCAGGTCAGCCCGAGCGACAGCGCCCAATAGGCGCCGAAGGTCGCCGCGCAGCAGCCGATGAAGGTGCGCGAGGTCAGCAACTGGAAATAGGGAATGCGCGTATCGGCCGCAGCGGCCTGGGCCGTCTGCACCAGCGGACCTTCCCGGCCCATCACCAGCCACGCCACGCCCCACATCAGGCCGACGACGCCGAGCGCGCCGAACGCATAGTGCCAGCTGTGATTGACGATGATCCAGTTCAGCGCCGGCACGGCCAGGATGACGCCGAAGGCCGAGCCTTGCGAGAGAATGGCGGTCGGCAGCGTTCGCTTCTCGTCGGGAAACCATTTGTAGATCGCATGCGCCGCGACCGCAAACGCCGGCCCCTCGCCGGCGCCGAGGATGACGCGGCAGATCACCAGCGTGGTGAAGCTGACGGAGCCGACCATCGGAAACTGCGCCACCGACCAGATCACCGCCATCGCCAGCAGCACCCAGCGCGTATCGATGCGGTTGACGATGAAGCCCACCACGATGGCCGAGATCGAAAACAGGAAGAAGAACGAGGAGCCGAGGAAGCCGAACTGCTCCGGCGTGAGTTTCAGCTCGTCCATGATCGGCGCGCCGGCGAGGCCGACCACGATCTTGTCGGCAAAGTTCACCAGCATGAACAGGAACAGCAGGAAGGTGATCTTCCAGGCGCCTTTGGGCGTGCCCTCATGCGTCGTTTGCACGGTCATGGCAGGTTTCCCCGTTTCTTTGCTGGCTCTGTGAGATCGGCCGGTTCCGATGCTACAAGTGGGCTCCCGGGCAAGGCAACCGGGATTTTCACAACTGCCCACTGCTGTTGCAGGGCGCGCAGCACGACCGGATCACGATCACGTCGCGGCGCGATTGAGGTCGTGATCCCGGGCACGTGCCCTGATATGTTGCATGCCATCACCTCAGGGGATTTTCATGGTCAGATCGGTTCATCGTCGCGCATGACCAAGGGTAATTCCAGCGTGACCGGTCGGCTACTGCACATCACCGGCCTGAGCAAGAGCTACCGCGCCGCCGGCGAACAGGTGGCCGTGCTGCGCGGGGTGAATCTTGCGGTCGCCGCCGGCGAGAGCGTGGCGCTGACCGGCGAATCCGGCAGCGGCAAGAGCACGCTGCTGCACCTTATCGCCGGCCTCGATGCCGCCGATGGCGGCGAGATCAGGCTGGCGGATTTGAACCTCTCCGAACTCGACGATGCCGGGCGCGCCGAATTGCGCCGCAACCGGCTCGGCCTGGTGTTTCAGCAGTTCAACCTGATTCCGAGCCTCACGGTGGGGGACAACCTCACCTTTCAGTCGCGCATTGCCGGCCGTCACGACGCGGCCTGGCACGGCGAACTGGTAGAACGGCTCGGGCTCGGCAAATTCCTCAAACGCTATCCCGAGCAATTGTCCGGCGGCCAGCAGCAGCGCGTCGCGATCGGCCGGGCGCTCGCCGTAAAACCGCTGCTGCTGCTGGCGGACGAGCCGACCGGCAATCTCGACGAGGATACCGCCGACGAGGTGCTGGCGCTGGCGCGCGATCTGGTGGCGCGCAGCGGCTGCGGTTTTCTGATGGTGACGCACAGCGCGAGACTTGCCGCGACCCTCGACCGTCAGGTCAATCTCCATGCCGGGTTGATCGCGTGAGGCGCGCGCTGTGGACGCTGGCCGTGTTGCTGAGCCATTGGCGGCGGCATCCGATGCAGCTGGCAACCCTGCTGATCGGACTGATCGCGGCGACCGCGCTGTGGAGCGGCGTGCAGGCGCTCAACCAGCAGGCCCGCACCTCCTATGATCGCGCTGCCGCGACCTTTGGCGGAACGCGCACCGCCATGCTGGCCGCCCGCAACGGCGCGAGCTTTCCGCGAAAACTGTTCGTCGATTTGCGCCGCGCCGGCTGGCCGGTGTCGCCGGTGCTCGAAGGCCGCATCCAGATCGAGGGACGCTCGTTCCGGCTGCTGGGCATCGAGCCGGTCACGCTGCCGGCGGAAGTAGGCTCCGCGCCGGCGGTCGGCAGGGACGATTTTCGAGCTTTCATGACGCCCCCGGGCATGATGCTGGCGGCACCGGAGACGCTGTCCGATCTCAAGCTCGCGGCAGGCGCGCGCGCGCAGGCCCATGGCGGCGCCTTGCTGCCGCCGCTGCGGGTGCAGCCGAACCTGGTGCCCGGCGTGCTGGTCGTCGACATCGGCATCGCGCAGAATTTGCTGAAGATGCCGAACCAGATCTCGCGGCTGCTGATCGGCAAGGCGACCGGCAAACGCGCGTCGCTTGAAAGCATCACCGGCGACCAGCTTCGCCTGATCGAGCCGGATGCGGAGACCGACCTCGAGCGCCTCACCGACAGTTTTCATTTGAACCTGACCGCGTTCGGGCTGCTGTCCTTCTTTGTCGGGCTGTTCATCGTCAATTCCGCGATCGGGCTCGCCTACGAACAGCGGCTGCCGGTGCTGCGCACCCTGCGCGCCTGCGGCGTCTCGGCGCGAATGCTCAACGCCGTGCTGGTGCTCGAACTGGTGTCGCTGGCGTTTTTCGCCGGCCTGGTCGGCCTCGTGTGCGGCTATTTCATCGCCGGCGTGCTTCTCCCCGACGTCGCGGCCTCCTTGCGTGGGCTCTATGGCGCGCAGATTCCGGGACAGTTGACGCTGAAGCCGCAATGGTGGATCGCCGGCATCGCCATCAGCATAGCCGGCGCGCTCGCGGCCGCCGCCGCCAGCCTGACCAAAGCGTTGCGCATGCCGCTGCTGGCCACCGCGCAGCCCTTTGCCTGGCAGCAGGCACAGCGGCGCTGGCTGGCCTGGCAGAGCGCCGCGGCGCTCGTGGCGTTCGCCATCGCCGCAGGCTTGCTCTGGTTCGGCGATTCGCTGATGGCAGGATTTGCCGTGCTCGCGGCGCTGATGCTCGGCGCCGCGCTGATCCTGCCGATGTTTTTGGAATTGGTGCTGTCGCTCGGGCAGCGTTTGGCGCAGAAGCCGGTCAGCAACTGGTTCTGGGCCGACAGCCGTCAGCAACTGTCCGGGCTTTCACTCGCCCTGATGGCACTGCTGCTCGCGCTATCAGTGAATGTCGGCGTCTCTACCATGGTCCAGAGCTTCAACCGCACGTTCCTGGTGTGGCTCGACGGGCGGCTGGCGGCGGATGTGTATATCAGCGCGACCGATGACGATCAGGCGCACGGGATCAAGGCGTGGCTGCGCGAGCGTCCCGAGGTCGAGGCGATTTTGCCCGGTGGCCGCGCCGATACGCAACTGGCGGGGGCGCCGATCGAAGTGCTTGGCCTGCCCGATCACGCCACCTATCGCGACAACTGGCCGCTGCTGGAGTCGGCCAAGGATGCCTGGATCAAGCTGCGTCCCGGCAACGCGGCGCTGGTCAGCGAGCAACTGGCGCGGCGGCTGAATCTCTCGGTCGGCGACCGCATCGAGGTGCCGGCACCGGGCGGCAACTGGCCGCTCGATGTGGTCGGCATCTATGCCGATTACGGCAACCCAAAGGGCCAGATCACGGTCAACTTCGCCGCGCTGACGCGGCGCTTTCCGGAAATTCCGCTGACCCGCATGGGATTGCGGGTCGCGCCGCCAAAGATACCGGCGCTGATCGCGGCGCTGCAGGAAAAATTCGCGCTCGACGACCGCAACCTCGCCGATCAGGCGACGATGAAGGCGGAATCGAAACGGATATTCAACCGCACCTTTGCGGTGACCGCCGCGCTCAATGCCTTTACGCTTGGCGTCGCCGGCGTCGCACTGCTGACCAGCCTGCTCACGCTGGCCAATTCCCGCCTGCCGCAACTGGCGCCGCTATGGGCGATCGGCCTGACGCGGCGGCAGTTGGCGGCCATCGAGCTGCTGAAGACGATGTCGATGGCGCTGATCACCACGATGTTCGCGCTGCCGCTTGGTCTCCTGGTGGCGTGGTGCCTGCTCGCGGTCGTCAACGTCAAGGCGTTCGGCTGGCGGCTGCCGTTTCACGTCTTCCCAATGCAACTCGTGTGGCTGACGGGCGTCGCGATGGCGGCCGCCATTGCCGCGTCCGCGCTGCCCGTGATCCGGCTGGCGCGCATGCAGCCGGCGAGCCTGATCAGGATATTTGCCAATGAACGGTAGCGGCCCGATCACCCGCCGCGGCTTCATCGGCGGCGCGCTGCTCGCGGGACTCAGCGGCCACGCGCTGGCGCAGGGTTTTGCCGGGCTCGGCGAAAGCGCGGATGGATTTGCCGCGGTTGTGCCCGGCCGGGCATTTGCGTTTCCCGTCGATCACGGCCCGCATCCGGAATTTCGCATCGAGTGGTGGTATGTGACGGCCAATCTCATCGATGCCAACGGCGCGGCCTACGGCGTGCAATGGACGCTGTTTCGCCAGGCGATCGCGGCGGGCGGACCGCAAGAAGGCTGGGCCAACCAGCAGATCTGGATGGGCCATGCCGCCGTCACCCGCGCCGATACCCATCGCTTCGCCCAGGCGTTCGCGCGTGGCGGGGTCGGTCAGGCCGGCGTCGACGCCAAACCATTTCACGCCTGGATCGATGCCTGGGAGATGCGCGGGCTCGATGCTGTCAACAAGGATTTTATCGCGCCGTGCGAGCTGAAAGCCTCGGGCGCCGACTTCAGTTACGCGCTACGCCTCGACGCGCAGCGTCCGCTGGTGCTGCAGGGCGAGGCCGGCTACAGCCGCAAATCGCTGCGCGAGCAGGCCTCCTATTATTACAGCCAGCCGCATTACACGGCGACCGGCACGCTCACCATCGACGACAAGCCGGTCGACGTCACCGGGCAGGCCTGGCTCGATCGCGAATGGAGCAGCCAGCCGCTGGCTTCGGATCAAAGCGGATGGGACTGGCTGTCGCTGCATTTCAATTCCGGCGAAAAATTGATGCTGTACCGGATGCGCCAGACCGACGGAAAGCATTTTGGGTCGGGCAAATGGATCAAGCCTGATGGCTCGACCGAGTTGCTCGGCTCCGAAGACATCGTGATGACGCCGCTCATCGTCACCGAGCTCGCGGGACGAAAGATCCCGACGTCATGGCGCATCGCGATTGCGAAGATGGCCCTGTCGATCGAGTGCACGCCGCTCAACGCGCGAAGCTGGATGGGCACGAGCTTTCCCTACTGGGAAGGCCCGATCCGCTTTGCCGGCAGCCATGCCGGGGTTGGTTATCTGGAAATGACGGGCTATTGAGCGGCACAACAGGGGAATCAATGATGTATCATTTCACCGCGCTCGCCACCTTGCTGGCGATCCTGGTCTACTTTTATTCCTCAATCCTGGTGTCGCAAGCGCGCGCCAGGTTTGGCGTCAAGCCGCCGGCGATTTCCGGCAATGCGGATTTCGAGCGGGTGTTTCGCGCGCAGATGAACACGCTGGAATGGCTGCCGATCTTCCTGCCCTCGCTCTGGCTGTTTGCCATCTATATCGGCGACGGCACCGCAGCGGCGCTCGGAATGGTCTGGGTCGTTGGCCGCATTCTCTATGTGCACGGCTACGCCAAGGCTGCGGCCAAGCGCGGCCCTGGTTTTTATGTCCAGGCAATGGCGACCATCGTTCTGTGGGCTGGGTCGATCGGCGTCATCGTGTGGCGGCTGGTGCAGCGGTAGCGGAAGGATCCGCCGTCTTTGCGAGCGCAGCGAAGCAATCCATCTCGCGGCACAAGAAAGATGGATCGCTTTGTCGCTACGCTCCTCGATGACGAAGTCCGGGCGACCTACTTCGTGAGCGGGCAGCCGGAGTCCTTTGCAGCAGGGAACGCCTTGGCGCCGGGCACCACGGCAAGCTGCTTGTAGTAATCCCACGGCTTTTTCGATTCAGATGGCTTCTTCACCTCGAACAAATAGAGGTCGTGCACCATGCGGCCGTTCTCCATCACCTTGCCGCCCTGCGCAAAATCATCATCGACCGGCAGCTCCTTCAGCTTCTTCGCCACCGCCTCGGCGTCCTTGGTGCCGGCCGCCTTGACCGCCTTGAGGTAGGACAGCGTGGCCGAATAGGTGCCGGCCTGGATCATGTTCGGCATGCGGCCCGTGCGCTTGAAGAAGCGTTCGCCGAGATTGCGGCTCCTGGCGTCGCGGTCCCAGTAATAGCCTTCGGTCAGCACCAGGCCTTGGGCAGCGTCGAGCCCGAGGCCATGCACTTCAGCGAGCGTCAGCAGCAAGCCGGCCAGCTTCTGGCCGCTCTTGACGATGCCGAACTCGGCTGCCTGCTTGATCGAGTTGGTGGTGTCGAGGCCGGCATTGGCGAGGCCGATGATCTTGGCTTTCGAGCTCTGTGCCTGCAGCAGGAAGGAGGAGAAGTCCGAAGAGTTCAGGGGAATGCGGACCGAACCCAGCACCTTGCCGCCCTTGGCCTTGACGAAATCGCTGGTGTCTTTTTCCAGCGCATAGCCGAAGGCGTAGTCCGCGGTCATGAAGAACCAGCTGTCGCCGCCGGCTTCCACCAGCGAGCCGCCGGTGCCGAACGCCAGCGCGTGGGTATCGTAGGCCCAGTGGAAACCGTAGGGGTGGCAGGCGTCGCCGGTCAGGCGCGATGTCGCCGCGCCGACGACGATGTCGATCTTTTTCTTCTCCTTCGACAACTCGTGGATCGCGAGCGCCACCGACGAGGTCGTCAGTTCCGTGATCATGTCGACGTTCTCGACGTCGTACCAGCGCCGTGCAATGGCATTTCCGAGATCCGGCTTGTTCTGGTGATCGGCGGAGATGATCTCGATCTTCTGGCCGAGCACCTCGCCGCCAAAATCCTCGACCGCCATCTTGGCGGCCTCGAACGACCATTTGCCGCCGTAATCGGCGTAGACCCCGGACTGATCGTTCAGAATGCCGATCTTGACGCCCTGCGCCGAGGCCGGCGCGGCCAGCAAAAGACCACCCGCCGCAACGGCGGCCAACAATCCCGACTTCATTTTTTTCTCCCGGAATTTTTTATCGGAGTAACCTGACGACACTATTCAATAACCCCGCAGGTGCCCATCCATTTCGGATCAGCCAAAAGTATGGGGAACCGTCATTCCCCGGTGCGCAATTGCGCACCTGAGGGCGCGCAACGCGCGAACCCGGAATCCAACGGGCGACATGACGTGTCGTGAGATGGATTCCGGGTTCGCGCTCCGCGCGCCCCGGAATGGCGACGGAGCTGTCGTCGGATCCCACTCACTCCGCCATCGTCTTCTTTCCCCTGCCGCCCGCCAGGTTCCGCACGAGCACACAGAAGATCGGCGTGAATATCAGGCCGAACAGTGTCGCGCCGAGCACATTGCGGGCGCAGCGAAGCAATCCATCTCTCCGCGGGCGCACATACTCGATTGGCCCCGCGCAGAAGTAGCGGCCGCTCTCAGCCTTCCACGCCTATCATGGGGCATGACGCCGGGAAAATCCTCCGCTAACCTTGGCGTCAAGGCCTGCAACAAGGGCCAGAGGTCCAGGGAGGACAGACGTGCACAAGGGTCGGGTCGTATTCGGCGCGATGGATGAGGTCGTGTTCGGACGGCCGGCATCCGGGGCGATTTTGGAACAATTGGATCGGCTGGGCGCGCAGCGCGCGTTCCTGATGGTCAGCGGGACGCTCAATCGCGAAACCGACGAGATCGAAAAGATTCGCCGCGCGTTGGGACCGCGCTGCGTAGGCACTTTCGACGCCATGCCGCCGCATACGCCGCGCGCGGCGGTGATTGCCGCGGCCGAACAGGCCCGCGCCGCCGGGTCCGACCTGATCGTGACCATCGGCGGCGGCTCGATCACCGACGGCGCCAAGGCGGTCCAGCTCTGCCTCGCCAACGATATCCGCGATCCCGACGACATCGATCGCATCAAGGCCGGTAGCGGACCAGCGCCGCAGCTCAAGGCTCCTGCCGTGCGGCAGATCAGCGTGCCGACCACGATCGCCGGCGGGGAGTTTTCGGCAATCGCGGGCGTCACCAACGAGAAAACCGAGGTCAAGGAAGCGCTGCGGCATCCGCTGTTGATGCCGCGCGCGGTCATTCTCGATCCCTGGCTCAGCCTGCATACGCCGGAATGGCTGTGGCTTTCGACCGGCATCCGCGCCGTGGATCATTGTGTCGAGGGCATCTGTTCGCGCGAGGCGCAGCCTTATGGCGACGCCCAGGCGCTGCAGGGGCTATCGATGCTGGCGCAGGCGCTGCCGCGGGTGAAGGCCGATCCGAACGATCTCGACGCGCGGATGGACTGCCAGATCGGGACCTGGCTTTCGACCGGCCCGCTGGCGTCAGGCGTACCGATGGGCGCCAGCCACGGCATCGGCTACGTGCTCGGCGCGGTGTTCGGCGTGCCGCACGGCCACACCTCCTGCGTGATGCTGCCGTCGGTGATACGCTGGAACAAGCCGGCCAATGCCGCGCGGCAGGCGCTGGTCGCCGCCGCCATGGGCCACCCCGACGAGGACGCCGGCGACGTGCTCGACGGCTTCATCCGCAACCTCGGCATGCCGCGCAGCCTGCGCGAAGTGAACGTCACACCGGAGCATTTCGACCGCATCGCGCAGGCCGCGATGGCAACGCCCTGGGTGCCGCGCAACCCGCGCAAGATCGAGGGACCGGCGCAGGTGCGCGAGATTCTTGAAATGACCGCGTAGGGAGAGCAAAGCCAACATGTACACCGGCAAGCATGCGCATCTTCGGCCGCTGCAACCCGCCTTCATCATGGCAAGCACGGGCGAAACGGTCACCTATCGCGAACTGGAGGCGCGCAGCAACCGGCTCGCGCATCTGTTCCGCAACCGCGGCCTGAAGCGACTCGACCACTATTCGATCTTCATGGAGAACAACAGCCGCTATCTCGAAGCCTGCGGCGCCGGCGAACGCTCGGGCCTCTATTATACCTGCGTGAACTCCTACCTCACCGCGGGCGAGCTCGCCTACATCCTGACCAACAGCCAGTCGCGTATCCTGATCACGTCGAGAGAAAAGCTCGATATCGCGCGCGAGGCGCTCAAGGAGTGCCCCAAAGTCGAACTCTGCGTCGTCGCCGATGGCGAAGGCGAGAGCGACCGCATCGTCGGCCTGCAGGAAGTAACCGCCGGCCTGCCGCACACGCCGATCGGCGACGAATATATCGGCACCGCGATGCTGTATTCCTCCGGCACCACAGGCCGCCCAAAGGGGATTTTGCGCCCGCTGCCGGAGCAGCCGGCGGACCAGCAACTGCCGCTGTTCGATTTCCTGGTGAAGATCTGGCAGTACCGCGAGGGCATGATCTACCTGTCGCCGGCGCCGCTCTATCATTCGGCGCCGCAGGCGGCCGTGAACCTCACCATCAAGATGGGCGGCACCGCCATCATCATGGAGAAGTTCGATCCCGAGCAATATCTCGCGCTGATCCCGAAATGGGGCATCACCCACACCCAGCTGGTGCCAACGATGTTTTCGCGGATGCTGAAACTGCCGGAAGACGTGCGGACGCGCTACGATCTGTCGTCGCTCGAGATCGCGGTTCACGCCGCCGCTCCCTGCCCTGCGGCGGTCAAGGACGACATCATCAAATGGTGGGGGCCGATCGTGCACGAATATTACGGCGCCACCGAAGGGCTCGGCTTTACGGCCTGCAACAGCGAGGAATGGCTGGCCCATCGCGGCACCGTCGGCCGGGTGCTGCTCGGGGATCTGCACATCCTTGACGAAAACATGCAGCCCTGCCCCAAGGGAACGGCGGGCACGGTGTGGTTCAAGACGGCGACCCCGTTCGAATATTTCAACGATCCGGGCAAGACGCAGGAGGCCCGTTCGGCCGACGGCAGCATGAGCACGGTCGGCGACGTCGGCTATGTCGACGACGACGGCTTTCTCTACCTGACCGATCGCGCGACGTTCATGATCATCTCGGGTGGCGTGAACATCTATCCGCAGGAATGCGAGAACCTCTTGATCACCCACCCCAAGATTGCGGATGCGGCCGTGTTCGGCGTGCCCAATCCGGATCTCGGCGAGGAAGTGAAGGCAGTGGTGCAGCCGATGCCGGGGGTTTCGCCGGATCAGGAGCTGGCCGATGAGCTGATTGCCTTCTGCAGCCAGTCGCTGTCGCGCCAGAAAGTGCCGCGTTCGATCGATTTCGAGGCCGAGTTGCCGCGGCTTCCGACCGGAAAACTCTACAAGCGGCTGCTGCGCGACCGCTACTGGGGGAACAAGACCTCGCGGATCGTTTGAGCCGCACCCGTGTGGTGCGGTGCATCATTCCAATGGGGCGGTATCGCGCGAGTGGCGGGATGTGTTCGCGTGATTTGGCGCAAATGATCGAAAAGCAGCCGGCACGTTCCGCGACATGGACTTTCCCTAGTCCGAATTGTCCATCCTTGCGTCGGCTTGCCCGGTTGCCCCGACGCCGCGCCATGCTATCGTTGATCTCAATCGGCCAATTGAGACCGAAAATTGTGGAGGGGACCATGCGGAGCGTTCATGCGCTTGCCGCCGCAGCGTTGTTGTTGCTGCCGGCTTACGACGTTGCTTCGGCGGCCGAGCCGAAACAGGGCGGCATTCTCAGGATGTATCACCGCGACAGCCCGGGCAGCGCCTCGATCCACGAGGGCGCGACCTACTCGGTCAACATTCCCTTCATGCCGGTTTTCAATAACCTCGTCATATTCAAGCAGGACGTGCCGCAGAACAGCGTCGAATCGATCGTCCCCGACCTCGCCGAAAGCTGGGCGTGGAGCGCCGACAACAAGAAGCTGACCTTCAAGCTGCGGCAGGGCGTCAAATGGCACGATGGCAAGCCGTTCACCTCGGCCGACGTCAAATGCACGTTCGACATGCTGATGGGCAAATCGCAGCAGAAGTTTCGCCAGAACCCGCGCAAGTCCTGGTACGATCAGGTCAGCGACGTGACAGTCAACGGCGATTTCGAAGCGTCGTTCGAACTGAAGCGACCGCAGCCGGCATTGCTGTCGCTGCTCGCCTCCGGCTATACGCCGGTTTACCCCTGTCACGTCTCTCCGGGCGACATGCGCACCAAGCCGGTCGGCACCGGACCGTTCAAGTTCGTCGAGTTCAAGGCCAATGAATCGATCAAGCTGACCAAGAATACCGACTACTGGAAGAAGGGCCTGCCGCACCTCGACGGCATCGAATTCACCATCATCACCAACCGCTCGACGGCGATCCTCGGCTTCGTTTCCGACAAGTTCGACATGACCTTCCCCACTGAAGTGTCGATCCCGCTGCTCAAGGAAGTCAAGACGCAGGCGCCGAAGGCCGTTTGCGTGGTCGAGCCGATCAACGTGGCGACCAACATCATCGTCAACTCGTCCTCGCCGCCGTTCGACAATCTCGATATCAGGCGCGCGCTGGCGCTGTCGCTGGATCGCAAGGCGTTCATCCAGATCATGTTCGAGGGCCAGGCCGATATCGGCGGCACCATGCTGCCGGCGCCGGGCGGTCTGTGGGCGATGCCGAAGGAGATGATGGAATCGATCCCCGGCTACGGCCCCGACATCAACGCCAACCGCGACGAGGCGCGCAAGCTGATGCAGAAGGCCGGCTACGGCCCGGACAAGCGGCTCGCGGTCAAGGTCGCCACCCGCAACATCCCGATCTACCGCGATCCCGCCGTCATCCTGATCGACCAGTTGAAGAGCATCTACATCGACGGCGAGCTCGACGTCGTCGATACCGCGCAATGGTTCCCGAAAGTCGCGCGCAAGGATTACACGCTCGGCCTCAACCTTACCGGCAACGCCGTCGACGATCCCGACCAGTCGTTCTACGAGAACTATTCCTGCGGCTCGGAGCGCAACTACACCAACTACTGCAACAGGGAGATCGAAAAGCTGTTCGACCAGCAGTCGGCCGAGACCGACAAGGAGAAGCGCAGGAAGCTGGTGTGGGAGATCGACAAGAAGCTGCAGGAGGATGTGGCGCGCCCGATCATCTTCCACGGCCGCTCCGGGACGTGCTGGCATCCGTACGTGAAGGGCGTCACCATCATGGTGAACAGTTCCTACAACGGTTACCGCTACGAAGACGTCTGGATGGACAAATAAAGTAGCGTCCAGCCGCAAGAACAATCCAGCCTGCCGGGGAGAACCGCCTAGGTGTTTGCTTATATCGTGCGACGCCTCGCCTTGATGCTCGTGACCCTGATCGGGATCTCGATCATCATCTTCGTACTGCTGCGCGTCGTTCCCGGCAACATCGTGGATATCCTGTTCGACGCCGCCGGCTTCGTCGATCCCACCGACAAGGCCAACCTCGAAAAGGAGCTCGGCCTCGACCTGCCGATTTGGCAGCAGTACCTGAACTGGATCGGCGGGCTGTTACGCGGCGACCTCGGCTATTCCTACGTCTCGGAGAAGCCCGCACTGGACGAGATCCTGCCGCGGATTCCGATCACCGCGCGGCTGGCGGCGCTGGCGTTGCTGTTCTCGGCCTCGATCGGCATTCCCTTGGGCGTCATCAGCGCGGTGCATCAGGGATCGAAGCTCGACTACACCCTCCGCCTCGTCAGCCTGAGCGGGCTGTCGCTGCCCTCGTTCTGGCTCGGCCTGCTGGTGCTGATGGCGTCGGTCTCGCTGTTCGGCGCCATGCCGATCTACAACCCGAACCCGAAGACCTGGACCGAGGCGTTCGCGATCTACGCGGTTCCGGCAATGGCCGTCGGCTTCCGCAGCGCCGCCCTGACCATGCGCATCACGCGTTCCTCGATGCTGGAAATCCTGCGCCAGGACTATATCCGCACCGCGCGCGCCAAGGGCGCCTCGGAATCGTCGGTCAATTATCGCCACGCGCTGAAGAACGCCATTCTGCCCGTCATCACCGTGATCGGCATCGAGGCGGCGTTTTTGATCGGCGGTCTCATCGTCACGGAAACCGTGTTCAATATTCCCGGCGTCGCCCGCTTCCTGGTCGAGGCGCTGCGCTGGCGCGATTACCCGATCGTGCAGAATCTTGTGATGCTGATCGCCGTCGTCGTGGTGGTCGCGAACTTCACCGTCGACATGCTTTACGCGGCGATCGACCCGCGCATCCGGTATGGGGATTAAGAGTTTGGCCACGATCAATTTCGACAGCGAGCTGAGACGGGCCGGCGCCTACTCGACGCATGGCTGGCGCCGGCTGCTGTTTCTTGCCCAGCGCTATGTGCTGGGCACCATCGGTCTGCTCATCATGGTGATGTTCGTCTGGATGGCGATCTCGGCCGACCTGATCTGCCGCTACGATCCGCTCAGCGTCGACTCCGCGCAGCGGCTGGCCGGGCCCAGCGCCGCGCACTGGATGGGCACCGATTCATTCGGCCGCGACGTCTGGAGCCGGATCGTGCACGGGGCGCGGATCTCGCTCGCCGTCGGCATCGGCGCCACTGTGCTGGGATCGTCGCTCGGCGTCCTCGTCGGCCTCGCCTCCGGCTATCTGTCGGGCTGGGTCGATCTGGTATTTCAGCGCGTCACCGACATTCTGCAGGCCCTGCCGCTCCTGGTGCTGGCGCTGGTGATGACGGCGGCGCTCGGCCCGTCGCTGCCGAATGTCATCATTGCCATTGCGATTCCGCTGATCCCGACGGTCTCCCGCGTCATCCGCGCCAATACGCTGGCGCTGCGTGAACTACCGTTCGTCGAGGCCGCGAAATCGATCGGCATGAGCGAGACCCGTATCGCGTTCCGCCACGTGCTGCCCAATACGCTGGCGCCGCTGATCGTGCTGGCGACCGCGCAGCTCGGCTCCACCATCCTCACGGAAGCATCATTGTCGTTCCTCGGCCTCGGCATTCCCGAGCCCTATCCGTCCTGGGGCCGCATGCTGTCGGAATCGGCGGCGGAATATGTCCGCACGGCGCCGTGGCTGGTGATCTTCCCCGGCGTCGCGATCAGCCTCGCCGTGTTCGGCACCAATCTGTTCGGCGACGCGCTGCGCGACATCCTCGATCCGAGGCAGCGCGGCTGATGACCGAGACGCAGAAGGACGACACGGTTCTCGATGTGAAGAACCTGCAGACGGTGTTCTTTACGAACTCCGGCCTGTTCCGCGCGGTCGACGACGTGTCGTTCACCGTGCGCCGCGGCGAGACGCTGGCGATCGTCGGCGAATCCGGCTGCGGCAAGAGCGTGACCGCGCTGTCGGTGATGCGGCTGGTGCCGGACCCGCCCGGCCGGGTGATCGGCGGCTCGGTGACGCTGGAGGGCACCGACCTGCTCGGCCTCGGCGAGGCGGAGATGCGCAAGATCCGGGGCAACCGGATCTCGATGATCTTTCAGGAACCGATGACCTCGCTCAACCCAGTGATGCGGATCGGCGACCAGATCACCGAGGTGCTCCGCCTGCATCGCGACATGACCTCCAAGGAGACCTGGGCCAAGGCGGTCGAGATGCTGCGCCTGGTTCGCATTCCCGAGCCGGAGCGGCGCGCGCAGGAATATCCGCATCAGCTTTCCGGCGGCATGCGGCAGCGCGCGATGATCGCGATGGCGCTGGCCTGCCGGCCGGCGCTGCTGATCGCGGACGAGCCGACCACCGCGCTCGACGTGACGATCCAGGCCCAGATCCTGGCGCTGATTGTCGATCTGCAGAAGACGCTCGGCACCGGGTTGATCCTGATCACGCACGACCTCGGCGTGGTGGCGCAGACAGCGCAGCGCGTCATCGTGATGTATGCCGGCAAGAAGGTCGAGGAAGCCACGGTGGAAGATTTGTTCGCCAACCCGAAACATCCGTACACGCGCGGGCTGATGGCCTCGATGCCGGCGGTGATCTCGTTCGGCGCCAAGACCGATGCCCGGTTGAACGAAATTCCCGGCATGGTGCCGTCGCTGACCAACCTGCCGCCGGGCTGCGCCTTTGCGCCGCGCTGCAGCCTCGCCATCGACCGCTGCCGCGCCGAATATCCGCCGTTGCAGGAAGTCGATGGCGCTCATCACGCGGCATGCTGGCGCGCGGCGGAACTGGTAGGCGCGCCATGACCGATCAACGCCCCCTGCTGGAGGTCACCGACCTCGTCAAGCATTACGCCGTGCGCGGCGGCATTCTGCGCCGGCAGGTCGGCACCGTGCATGCCGTCGACGGCGTCAGTTTCTCGGTCGGCAAGGGCGAGACGCTCGGCATGGTCGGCGAGTCCGGCTGCGGCAAATCGACGGTGGCGCGCACCGTGCTGCGGCTGGTGGAGCCGTCCTCCGGCGCCATCAAGCTCGACGGCACCGACATCATCGGCCTCAGCAAGGCCGAGATGCGACCGCACCGACGTTCGATGCAGATCGTGTTCCAGGACCCGTTCGCCTCGCTCAACCCGCGCATGACCGCGGGCGACATCGTCGGCGAGCCGCTCGCGGTGCACGGCCTCGCTACCGGCCGCGCGCAGCAGGAACGCGTTGCCGAATTGTTTGCGCAGGTCGGCCTGCGCGCCGACCAGATGAAGAACTATCCGCACCAGTTCTCCGGCGGCCAGCGTCAGCGCATCTGCATCGCGCGGGCACTGTCGCTCGGGCCAAAGCTGATCGTATGCGACGAGCCGGTCTCGGCGCTCGACGTCTCGATCCAAGCGCAGGTGATCAATCTGCTGATCGACCTGCAGCGCAAGCACGGTTTTTCATATCTGTTCATTGCGCATGATCTCGCCGTCGTCGCCCATATCAGCCACCGGGTCGCGGTGATGTATCTCGGCCGCATCGTCGAGATCGCCGACAAGACAGAACTGTTCGCCAACCCGCGTCACCCCTACACCCAGGCGCTGCTGGCCTCGGTGCCGATCGCCGATCCCAAGGCGAAGAAGCTGGCGCCGATGGTCGACGGCGACGTCCCGAGCCCGATCAACCCGCCGTCGGGCTGCGCGTTTCACACGCGCTGCCGCTATGTGATGGACCGCTGCAAGGTGGACCGCCCGGCGCTGGCAGACGCCGGTGAGGGACATCAGGTGGCGTGCTGGCTGAATGAGGGGACGGGGCGAGCGGAGAATTCGTGAGATCTCTTCACCCGCCCCTTGAGGGGGCGGGTCGGCTCGCGTTGAGCGAAGCGAAATGCGAGACGGGGTGGGGTGATCTCTCAACACGGGCACCGTCCCAGTGGAGAGCCTGTCACCCCACCCCGTCACGCATCTTGCGATGCGTGACGACCCGCCCCCTCAAGGGGCGGGTGAAGAGGATAGCGCCCCCGCGATCTCCACCACGATCCTGCCTGTCGTCACCTGCTCGCCTTCGACGACATCGATCGACGAAACCGTGCCGGCGACACCCGCCGTATGCACATGTTCCATCTTCATCGCTTCGAGCGTCATCACCGGCTGGCCGGCGGCAACCTGCTCGCCGGGCTTGACCAGGACGGCGACCACGCGGCCGTTCATCGCCGCGCGTACCTTGCCGTCGCCGCCGCTGGTTGCCGCGGATACCGGCGCCGCCAGCGTCAGGTCACGCGCGGCAATCGTGACGCCGCGGTGCAGGACGTATAGCCGGTCGCCATCGCGCAGGAATTTTGCCGATCCCATCAGATCGCCGTCGTGGAAGCGGATCGTATCGGGACCAAGCTCGTCGAGCTCGAAGCGAATCTCGCTGCCATCGACAACGGCGACATAGCCGCCGTCGCGGCCGCGCACGATGTCCACCTCCTGCGCGCCAAGGCCACGATCGATCCGCATCGTCAGCGGAAACGTCGCGGCCAGGCTTCGCCCCCTGCGCCAGGGCGGCGCGTGGGAGTTGGTGACGTAGAGCAGCAAGGCCGCCAGCGCGGTTTCCGCCTTGTCGTCTTGACGTGACGCCAGCAACTCGTCGCGATGCTCGCCGATGAAAGAAGTGGTCGCCTCGCCCCTGGCGAAGCCGGGATGACGCAGGCAGGAAATCAGAAATCCCTGATTGGTGGTGACGCCGAACGCAACGGTCTGCTCCAGGGCGCAGATCAGCCGGGCCCGCGCCTCGTTGCGGTCGGCGCCGTGACTGATCAGTTTCGCGATCATCGAATCATAGAACGGCGGAATCTCGGAGCCCGATTGCAGCGCATGCTCGGCCCGAACACCGTCCGGCATCTGCCACAGCGCCATTTTGCCGGACTGGGGCACGAAATCGTGGCCGGCGTCTTCCGAACACAGCCGCACCTCGATGGCGTGGCCCGAGAATGTGACGTCCTCCTGCACCAGTCCCAGCGGCTCGCCACCCGCGACCCGCAGCTGCAGCTCGACAAGATCGAGGCCGGTGATCGCCTCGGTGACGGGATGTTCGACCTGCAGCCGGGTGTTCATTTCCATGAAATAGAACTCGCCCGACGGATCGAGCAGGAACTCCAGCGTCCCTGCGCCTTCATAGCGAAGTTGCCTCACCGCGGCGACGGCAACCTCACCCATCCGCGCGCGCAATTTGCGGTTCACCGCCGGCGACGGCGCTTCCTCGATCAGCTTCTGGTGCCTTCGCTGCACCGAGCAATCGCGTTCGCCGAGATGGATGGCGTTGCCGTAGCGATCGCCGAACACCTGGATCTCGATGTGGCGGGGATTGAGGATGGCGCGTTCCAGGATCACATTGCCGTCGCCGAACGCGCCTTGCGCCTCAGATCGCGCGCTGCGCAGAGCGTCCGGGAACGCCGCCGCATCCGCAACCAGCCGCATGCCGCGCCCGCCACCGCCGGCGACCGCCTTGATCATGACGGGGAAGCCGATCTTCCTCGCCTCCGCCAGCATCACGGTGTCGCTCTGGTCGGCGCCCTGATAGCCGGGCACGCACGGCACGCCGGCCTTCCGCATGATGTCCTTGGCGCCCGCCTTGTTGCCCATCGCCCGAATCGCTTCCGGCGACGGGCCGATGAACACCAGCCCAGCGTCGCGGCAAGCCCGCGCAAACTCTTCGTTTTCGGCGAGAAAGCCATAGCCCGGATGCACAGCGCCGGCGCCACTGGCTTTGGCGGCAGCGATAATCGCCTCGATCCGCAAATAAGACTGCGCCGGCAGCGCTTCGCCGATCCGCACAGCGGAATCCGCTTCGCGCACATGCAGTGCGTCGCGATCGGCATCCGAATAGACGGCGACCACGCCGTAGCCCAGCCGGCGTGCGGTGCGCATAATCCGCAGCGCGATCTCGCCGCGGTTGGCGACGAGGATCTTGAAGAACGGCGTCCGCTTCATCATCTGGTCGCTCATGGGCGCGCCACCGAGAACTGCATGCGCTGCGGCGTGCGCGCCTCGGCCTCGCCGCAAATCGCCAGCACTTCGGCGAGTACGCTTCTTGTATCGCGTGGATCGATCACGCCGTCGTCGAGCACGCGGGCGCTGGTCGAGAACACGTCCATCTGGCCGTCGAACACGCCGGTGATCTGCGCCTTCATGGCGTCGAGCTTTTCTTTCTCGATCGGCTTGCCCCGCCGCGCGGCGGCAGCCTCGGTCACGATCGCCATCGTTTCCGCCGCCTGCTCGCCGCCCATCACGGCCGTTCTGGCGTTCGGCCAGGAGAAGCAGAAGCGCGGATGGAAGCCCCGTCCGCACATGCCGTAATTGCCGGCGCCGAAGGAGGCGCCGCAATAGAGCGTGATCTGCGGCACCGTCGCCGACGTCACCGCCTGGATCATTTTCGAGCCGTGCTTGATCATGCCGGCTTCTTCATAGGCCTTGCCGACCATGTAGCCCGTCGTGTTGTTCATATACAGGATCGGCGTGCGCGACTGGCAGCAGGCCTGGATGAAATGCGTCGCCTTGTTGGCGCCGGGGACGTCGAGCGGCCCGTTGTTGGTGATGATTCCGATCGCCCGCCCCTCGATGCGGGCATGGCCACAGACGGTCGCCGGGCCGTAACTGGCGCCGAACTCGGTGAAATCGGAATCGTCGACGAAGCGCGCGATGGCCTGACGCATGTCGACGGGCCGCTTGTGGTCCATCGGCATGATGCCGAGCAGTTCCTCGGCGTCGTAGCGCGGCGGCTTGAACGATGCTTCCGCGGGCTTCGGCCGGTCCCATTGCATATTGGCCATGATGTCGCGCGCGATGCGCAGCGCGTCGCGGTCGTCCTCGGCGAGATAATCGCCGAGTCCGGAGACGGACGTGTGCATCTCCGCACCGCCGAGCTCTTCTTCGGTGGCGATCTCGCCTGTCGCCGCTTTCAACAGCGGCGGGCCGGCGAGGAATGCACGGGTCCGGCCGCGGACCATCACGATGTAATCCGACAGGCCAGTCTGATAGGCGCCGCCGGCCGTCGACGAACCATGGGTCACGGTGACGACGGGCAGCCCCGCTGCGGAGAGGCGGGCGAGATTGCGAAAGATGTTGCCGCCGCGAATAAAATCCTCGACCCGGTAGCGCAGCAAATTGGCGCCGGCGCTTTCGACCAGTTGCACGTAAGGCAGCTTGTTCTCCAGCGCCAGTTCCTGCACCCGCAGCGTCTTGTCGAGGCCATAGGGCTGCAGCGCGCCGGCATCGATCCCGGAATCGTTGGCGCTGACCATGCAGCGGATGCCGGAGACGAAGCCGATGCCGGCAACGAGGCCCCCGCCGGGCACGCTCTTGTCGGCATCGGGGACGTCGAACATGTAGCCGGCAAGCGTCGACAGTTCGATGAAGGGCGAGCCGGGGTCGAGCACCAGCGCCACGCGCTCGCGCGGCAGCAACTGTCCCCGCCTGTGGAAGCGATCTTTTGCGGCGGCCGAGGCAGCGCGGGTGCGATCTTCGAGCGACCGCATTCGCGCAATCAGCGCCAGCATGCCGTCGCGGTTGGCCTTGTAGGCCGCGCTGCCGGTCGCAATCGTGGATTCCAAAAGGGCCATTGCTACTTTCCGACAAAATGTTCGCTGAAGGCCTGGCGCAGCTCGACCTTGCGCAGTTTTCCGGTCGCCGTCATCGGCATCTCGTCGAGGATCCGCACCAGTTTCGGCACCTTGAAGCCGCCGAGATGCTTGCGGCAATGTTCTGATATCGCGGCTTCATCGGCCTGCGCGCCCGGCTTCAGCTTGACGAAGGCGGACACCGCCTCGCCCCATTGCGGATGCGGCAGGCCGACCACGGCGGCGTTCTGCACGGCGGGATGCGCCAGCAGCGTCTCCTCGATATTGACCGAGGCAACGTTCTCGCCGCCGGACTTGATCATGTCCTTCTTGCGGTCGAGGAACAGCACCTCGCCATGCTCGTCGATCAGCGCGAGATCGCCGGTGTGATGCCAGCCGAACTTGCGCGCTTCCTCCGTCGCCTTCGGATCCTTATAGTAGCCCATCATGACGTTCGGCCCGCGATGCACGAGTTCGCCGACCTGCCCGCGTGGCAGCAGATTGCCGTTGTCATCCATGATTGCCGTCTCGTTGACGATCAGAGACTCGCCCCAATAATTGCCAAAGCGTTCGAGCTGGCGGTCGGGCTGCGACATCGTGGTGGCCGGATACATTTCGGTCTGGCCTGAACTCAGCACGAAATTCGGACACATATCGGCCATCGCACGCTCCAGCAGCGGGCGGCCCATCGGCGCCATGGTGTAGATGCAGGTCCGCAAGTGCGAAAGATCGAACTCCCGGCGGCGCGGGTGATCGAGGATCGCCTGGTACATCAGCGACAGGCCGACGAACACGGTCAGCCGGTCGCGCACGATGGCTTCCATGCAGACCACGGGATCGAAGCCGCGCATCAGCGCCATCCGGCCGCCGACCGACAGATAGCTCAGCAGCAGCACGTGGCCGGCGCAGTGGAACAGAGGAAACTGACCGGTGATGCCGTCGTCCCGGCCGAGCTTCATTTCGATCGCGTTGCTCATCACGGCCATGACGACGGCAAGATGACAATGCATCGCGCCCTTCGGCCGCGACGTCGTGCCCGACGTGTAGATGATCATCGCCAGATCGCGGTCGTCGATCTCGATCTCGGGCTCGATCTCGGACTGGCCCTTGATGAGGTCGTTGAAGTTCTCCAGTCCCGTCTCGGCGATCTTGCCGGCCAGATCGATCGCGATCATCTGCATGTTGCGCTTTTCCAGCGCGGCGCGGCGATCGGGCTGCGCATGCATGGCATCGTCGATCAACGCAAAGCGCACCTCGGCGTGATCGAGGATGTAATCCATGTCGGCCGGCCCGAGCATGGTGTTGATCGGCACCCACACCAGGCCGGCGCGGTGGACGCCGAACAGCGCTTTGACGAACTCGACGGAATTGTTGCAGATCGTGGAAATCTTTTCGCCCGGCTTCAGTCCGCGCTGGACGAGGTAATTGGCGAAACGGTTGGCGTCCTGTTCGAGTTCGGTATAGGTCACGCGGCGCGCACCGTCGGTCAGTGCAATGCGATCCGGAAACCGCGCTGCTGCGCGCTTCAAGAGATCGCCGATCGCGACCCTTCCGATCCGGCCGGGACCGGGCACGCCGCCGGTTGCTGCGAGATTGGTCATTTGGTCCTCGTCCAATTACTCACACCAGCGTCATTGCGAGGAGCGAAGCGACGAAGCAATCCAGCTTTCGTGCCGCGGCACATGGATTGCTTCGCTGCGCTCGCAATGACGGCTGGCGCAGATGTCAGTGCTTGGTTCCAAAGATCTGCCGCGCTTCCGCCGGGCTGGCGATCTCGCGGCCGGCGCGACGCGCACAGCCGGCGATCTCCTCGATCAGCTGGCCGTTCGACGTCACCTTGGTTCCGTTGGCGAGATAGAAGGTGTCTTCGAGCCCGGTGCGCAGATGGCCGCCGAGTTCGGCGCAGCGCTGGTGCAGCGGCCAGATTTCGGCGCGGCCGATCGCGGTGACCTGCCAGCGGCCCTGCGGCAGTTTCAGCTTGAGCAGGATCGGCAGCAATTCCGGGTCTGCCGGCATGCCGGAGGCCACGCCCATCACGAAATTGTACTCCAGCGGACCGGAATACATCCCGGTCTGCACATACATGTTCACGCAACGCACGATGCCGACGTCGAAACACTCGAACTCGGGATTCGTGCCCGCGACCTTCATCACATCGAGATAGTCCTGCACCTTCTCGACCGCGTTATCGAACATCATCGGCGGCCAGGCCCAGGTGTTGTCGGCCTTGACCTTGAGATAATTCAGCGAGCCGGCGTTGCATGCCGCGATCTCGGGCTTCGTCTCGCGCACGCAATCGAGCGCGCCCTGATAGTTCGGGCCTGACGTACCGGTGGTGTGGTTGATGATGACGCCGGGGCAGGCTTCGCGAATGGCCTGCTGGATCTCTTTCGAGACGTTGACGTCCCAGGACGGCAGGTGCCCCTTGTTCGGTTCCTGCTGGCGCAGGTGAACATGCATGACGCTGGCGCCGGCGTTGAACGCGGCCCTGGCCTCGCGCGCCATCTGCTCCGGCGTCACCGGCACGTTGTGCTGCTTCGGATCGGTCAGCACGCCGTTCAGCGCGCAGGTGATGACGGCCTTGTCGCCCATGGAGAAGCCTTCGATTGCAGGACGCGACGGATCGCAGAAATGTCGCTGCGATCATGCGTCCCGCATCAGCCGGCTTCTTGCGTCAACCCGCTAAGCTCGGTGCTGGCGCGGCGGTGGCTATAGATCGCCAGATCCCGCGAGCCTGAAAAGATCGCGCGCGGCTTCAGGCCGTAGAAGCGGCGGATCGAGTGGCTGAAATGCGTGGAGTCGGGATAGCCGATGTCCTGCGCCAGATGCGCGAGGTTGATGTCCTGGTTGGCGAAGTGCAGCAGATGCCGCGCCCGCTTCCAGGCGCGGAACGAGCGGAAGGAAATGCCGGTTTCTTCCTTGAACAGGTGCAGGAAGCGCGACGGCGACAGCCCCGCCTCCGCGGCGCAGCTCGCCGCCGTCACCGGCTCGCCGGAGAATTTTCCGATCTGCACGATCGCGCGCGCGACGCGGGCATCGAGGTCGCGCGGCGGCAGCGCTTCGCCAAGGCAGAGGGTATCGAACTCGGCGCTGGAGAATTCGCGGCCGGCGTGATGTTCGCGCAGTTCGAGATAGGCGGCACGGATGCGGCGGGCGAACGCCTCGCCTTCCGGCCCTTCCAGACGTTTGGCGAGATCTTCGAGCGCGCCGGGACGAATGCTCTCCGGCTCGATCACGATTGAGAGCACCGAGCGGTGATCGCTGGCGATGGTGTGCCTGACATTCGGCAGCACGGCGACCATCTCGCCGTAACTCTCGCGGCCATCGGCCGTCGTCAGCCACAGCCCGCCTTCGATCGAGACGTAGATGTTGAACCCGCCCGAGCAGCGTTGGCGCGGACGGCCGAGCAGCCCCGCGTAGAACACGCGCTCCGGGGTGATCAGCATCAGGTGGCCGGATTTGTGGCCGATATCGTCCATGGTGCATCCTCCTCGCGCGACTCTTTGGACGCTGCGACTGAAACAACCATAGCGGAAATTTGTGGCCTGTCATCGATATAAGAGGGCCGTCATTTCCCGGCGCGCCTTGTTCACCCGCCCCTTGAGGGGGCGGGTCGGCTCACATGGAGCGTAGCGCCATGTGAGACGGGGCGGGGTGACAGACTATCCGCGCATGCTCTGCAGGCGTAGAGACACCGTCGCCCAGCTAGCAGAAAATGCGTGGAGAGACTGTCACCCCACCCCGTTACGCATCTTCGATGCGTAACGACCCGCCCCCTCAAGGGGCGGGTGAAGGACGCACCCGCGGCGCAATGTTCTGCGCGATGCCGGCCGCGCGTTCGGCCGCAACCGCGCGCTGGTAGCCGTCGCGTTCCTGCAACCGGGCCCAATAGGCGGACACATTGGGGCCAAAATCCTTGGCGAGGCCGATATTGCCGGCGAGGCGCAACGCATAGCCGTTAACGATGTCGGCCGCGGTAAAGCGCCCGGCGCACAAGTTTTGGCCATTGGCGGTGGCTGCCTCCACGGCGCGCAGCCGGCCGAGGAACCATTTGGCGTAATCTCCGGCGACCTGGGGATTGCGCCGCTCCTCCGGTTCGAGCTGGCTGTATCTCAGCACCAGCGTCTGCGGAAACGTCAGCGTGGCGTCACTGAAATACATCCAGTTCAGGAACGCGCCATAGGCCGGATCGTCCATCCCGACCACCAGCGGCGTCGGGCCGTATTTGGTGCCGAGATAATAACAGATACCAGAGGACTCCGTCATCTTGGTCTCGCCGTCGACCATGAACGGAATGGTGCCGAGCGGATTGATCGCGAGATATTCCTTGGCCAGCACCCGCGGCGGGAACGGCAGCATCTTCAGCTCATAGGGCAAGCCCATCTCTTCCAGCATCCAGAGCGGCCGGAACGAGCGTGCGCCGTCGCAGTGATAGAGCGTGATCATGGGAAGTTCCCTTCAGGCGTTGCTGTGCTTGCGCAATTCGAGGCGGGCGATCTGGTTGCGGTGGACCTCGTCCGGGCCGTCGGCGAGGCGAAGCAGCCGCGCGGTGGCGTAGGCCGCGGCCAGCCCGAAATCATTGCCGGTGCCCGCGCCGCCATGGGCCTGGATCGCCCAGTCGATGACCTGGCAGGCCATGTTCGGAACCGCGACCTTGATCATCGCGATTTCCGCTTTCGCCACCCGGTTGCCGACGGTGTCCATCATGGACGCCGCATTCAGGGTCAGCAGCCGCGACTGCTCGATCATGATGCGCGATTCCGCGATCCGCTCCTGGGTGACGGTTTGTTCTGACACCGCCTTGCCAAAGGCCACGCGATTTCTGGTCCGAATGCACATCTTTTCCAGCGTTCGTTCGGCTAGCCCGATCAGACGCATGCAATGATGGATGCGGCCGGGACCAAGGCGCCCCTGCGCGATCTCGAAGCCGCGGCCTTCGCCGAGCAGCATATTGGATGCGGGAACACGGACATTGTCGAACACGACTTCCGAGGCGCGGTCGGGTACGCCGTAGAATCCGAACACCGGGATCGGGCGAAGCACCTTGACGCCCGGCGTGTCCATCGGCACCAGGATCATCGACTGCTGGCGGTGGCGATCGGGATTGTCAGGGTCGGTTTTGCCCATGAAGATGCAGATCTTGCAGCGCGGGTCGGTCGCGTTGGTGGTGTACCATTTGCGGCCGTTGATGACGTAATGATCGCCGTCGCGAACGATCGAGCTCTCGATGTTGGTGGCGTCGCTGGAAGCGACCGCCGGCTCGGTCATGGCGAAACATGAGCGGATTTCGCCTGCCAGCAGCGGCTTGAGCCAGCGTTCCTGATGCTCCCGCGTGCCGTAGCGCGCCAGCACTTCCATGTTCCCGGTGTCGGGCGCCGAGCAATTGAACAGCTCCGGCGCCAGATGCGAGCGGCCCATGATCTCGCAGAGCGGCGCGTATTCGAGGTTGGTCAGGCCGGCGCCGTGTTCGCTCTCCGGCAGGAACAGATTCCATAGGCCCTCGTCGCGGGCCTTTGGCTTGAGTTCCTCGACGACGGGATAGACCTTCCACGGGCCGAGCTCTTCCGCCTCGCGGTAGTAGCGCTCCTCGTTCGGATAGACGTGGCGGTCCATGAACGAGCGCAAGCGATGCTTGAGTTCGACGACCTTCTGGCTCTCCTGATAGAGCATTGATATCAGTCCTATTGCTTCTTCATGCCGGGCAGCGTGCCCATCATCTTGCACAATACCATCAGCATCACCTCGTCGGCACCGCCGCCGATCGAGGTCAGGCGGCTGTCGCGATAGGCCCGGCTGACCGGCGTCTCGTTCATGAAGCCCATGCCGCCCCAATATTGCAGACAGGCATCGGTGAGCTCGCGGCCGAGCCGTCCCGCCTTCAGCTTGGCCATGGTCGCGAGCCGGGTCACGTCCTCACCCGCGACCAGCGCCTCGGCGGCGCGGTAGATCAGCGAGCGCAGCAGCTCGACCTCGGTCTGCATTTCCGCGAGCTTGAAATGGACGGTCTGGTTGTCGAGGATCGAACCGCCAAAGGCCTTGCGGTTGCGGGTGTATTCGATGGTCTCTGATATGATGAATTCATGCGCCTTGAGGCAGGCGGCCGCGCCCCACAGCCGCTCTTCCTGGAACTGCACCATCTGGTAGGTAAAACCCTTGCCCTCGTCGCCGATGCGGTTGCGCTTGGGCACCCGGACATTATCAAAGAAAATCTGTGCGGTGTCGGACGAGCGCATGCCCATCTTGTCGAGCTTGCGCGCTATCTGCACGCCCTTGCTCTTCATGGGAACGCAGATCAGCGACTTGTTGCGATGAACCTGGTCGTCGCTGGTGTTGGCGAGCAGGCAGATCCAGTCGGCCTGGGTGCCGTTGGTGATCCACATCTTGCCGCCGTTGATGACGTAATCGTCGCCGTTGGAACGCGCACTGGTCTTGATCGAAGCGACGTCGGAGCCGGCGCCCGGCTCGGAGACGCCGATGCAAGCCACCGCATCGCCGGCGATCGCGGGGATAAGAAACTCGCGGCGTACTTCATCGGAACCAAAGCGCGCCAGCGCGGGGGTCGCCATGTCGGTCTGCACCCCGATCGCCATCGGCACGCCGCCGCAGGTGATGGCGCCGAGTTCCTCGGCCATCATCAGCGCGTAGGAATAATCGAGTCCCTGGCCGCCGAACTCGGTCGGCTTGTTGAGGCCGAGAAAGCCGAGATTGCCGAGCTTCTTGAACAGCTCATGCGCCGGGAAGATGTCGTTCTTCTCCCATTCGTCGACGAACGGGTTGATCTCGGCGGCGATGAATTTTTGTAGGGCGCGGCGGGGTTCGTCGTGGTCGGCGGTGAAGAGCATTGATCCTCCGTCATTCCGGGGCAGCCCGCAGGGCTGAACCCGGAATCCAACTTACTACAGCAATTGCGGCCCGTTGGATTCCGGGTTCGATGCTTCGCATCGCCCCGGAATGACGGTGCGTGCGACGCGTCACAGCCCCATCTGCCGCGACGCGAGATCCTTCATGATCTCTTCCGTCCCGCCACCGATGGCGTTGACCTTGACCTCGCGGTAGATCCGCTCGACCTTGACGCCGCGCATGAAACCGGCGCCGCCGAAGATCTGCACGGCTTCGGAGGCGCAGAACGCCATGGTCTGGGTGGCTTGGTTCTTCATCATGCAGATCTCGGCAACCGGGCTCTCGCCCTGCCCGAGCCGCCACGCCAGCATTTCCAGCATCGCCTGCGACGCCGCGACCTTCTGCGCCATGTCGACCAGCTTGTGACGGATCACCTGGTGCTGCGCAATCGGCTTGCCGAAGGTCTGGCGCTCCTTGGCGTAGGCAATCGCCTCCTCGACGCAGACCCGGGCAAACGCCGTGCAGCTGGCCGCCATGCCCATGCGCTCGCTGTTGAAATTATGCATGATGATCTTGAAACCCTGGCCCTCCTCGCCGATCAGGTTTTCCACCGGCACCCGGCACGCGTCGAAATGCAGCGTCGCGGTATCCGACGCCCACCAGCCCATCTTCTTCAGTTTCGTGCGCGACAGGCCCGGCGTGTTGCCTTCGATCAAGAGCATGCTGACGCCGCCCGGCCCCTCGCCGCCGGTGCGCACCGCAACGGTCAGATAATCGGCCCGCATGCCCGAGGTGATAAACGTCTTTTCGCCACTGACGACATAATGGTCGCCGTCGCGCCGCGCCTTGGTGCGCAAATTGGCGACATCGGAGCCGCCGCTCGGTTCGGTGATCGCCAGCGCGGAAATCTTCTCGCCCGACAGCACCTGCGGCAGAACCCGCGCTCTCACCTCGGGCCGCGCAGCCCGCGCGATCGGCGGCGAGCCGATGGTGTGGCTCATCAGGCTCGAACTGACGCCGCCGGCGCCGGCGCGCGCCAGTTCCTGCGACGCCACGATCTTCATGAACTGGTCGGCCGGCATGCCGCCGAATTCTTCGGGGAAGCCGAGCCCCAACAGGCCGATTTCGGACGCTTTGCGATACAGCTCGCGCGGAAATTCGCCGGCCTCGTCCCATTCGTGAGCATAAGGCTCGATCTCGCGCGACACGAAGCGGCGCATCACATCGCGGAAGGCTTCGTGTTCGGCCGTATAGAACGGGCTCTGCACCCTTGTGCGCTCCAGCATGCTTTCCTCCCGAGGGATCACGATGCCCCGATTTGGCTCGCGCAAACTTGCGTTGAGCGGCTGGCTTGATCGCGCCGACGCTGCCTGGTTGCGTTCCAGCAACTGAACGCAAGACCGCCCGCAGAGCATGCCCTAGCGTTGGTTCAAAACCAATAACAACATTATCGGCCATTTGCCGGGAGGATGACGCGTGATCCGATTGAGCCAATTCCTCCCGGCGCTTCTTTCCGCACTGCTCGCCCTGGGCATTGCGACCAAAGCGAACGCCCAGCAACCCGGCATTACCGATACTGAGATCAAATTCGGCAACATCATGCCGTACAGCGGCCCGGCGTCGGCGCTCAGCGTCACCGGCAAGGTGTTCGCGGCCTATTTCGACATGATCAACGAGAAGGGCGGCGTCAACGGGCGCAAGCTCAACATGATCTCGCTCGACGACGGCTTTTCGCCGCCGAAGACGGTCGAGGCCACGCGCCGGCTGGTCGAGAGCGACAACGTCGCCTTCATGTTCGGCACCATGGGCACTGCGCCGAGTTCGGCGACGGCGAAATATCTCAACGGCGCCAAAGTGCCGCATCTGTTCCTGATCAGCTCGGCGTCGAAATGGAACGAGCCGGCGACGCAGCCCTGGCTGATGGCGCTGCCGTGGGCGCCCAATTACGTCGAGGAAGCCGGCATCGAAGTCCGCTATGCGCGGTCGAGGAATCCCAATGCCCGCTTTGCGATCCTTTACCAGAACGACGATGCCGGAAAGGACTATCTGCGCGGCGTAAAGGAAGCGCTCGGCCCCGACGCCGACAAGGCGATCGCGATGGCGTCGAGCTTCGAGGTCGCCGACCCCACGGTGGACTCGCAGATCCTCACACTCGCCAACACCAAGGCCGATGTCTTCCTGATCTACAGCGTGACGCCGCGCGCCTGCGCCCAGGCGGTCCGCAAGGCGTATGAGACCGGCTGGCGGCCGATGCGCTTCATCTCCTCCGGCTGCGCCAACAAGGATACGGTGTTCGTGCCGGCCGGCGCCGAGGCATCGACCGGGATCATGTCGGTCGTGGCGTTGAAACCCTATAGCCAGGATACCAAGGACCCCGGGCTCCTTGGCTATGCCGACTTCATGAAGGCGCGGTTGCCGAATGTGGATCCGGGCAACTTTGCCGCGGGATATGGCTATATGGTCGCCCAGGCGCTGGTCGTGGTGCTGGAGCAGTGCAAGAACGATCTCAGCCGCGCCAACATCATGGCGCAGGCCGCAAATCTCAAGAACGTCCCGCTCTCGATGCTGCTGCCCGGCATCACGCTCAATACCTCGCCGACGGATTATCGTCCGATCCGCGACGGCTACATGGTCGAGTTTCGCGACAACCAGTTGAACGTGATCAGCGAACTGCTGCGGGGTACGTGAACCGGCGACCCGTCCGGCACGCAGGGCCGACGCGGCCAACTATCGACGCGCCGTCGGCGGCGGCTTCTGCACCGTCGGTGCGGCGGCAGCCAGAAGGTCCGCACGCACTCCATTCCTGGGTGGATAGATTCGCTGCTGGTTGATCGTTTGCTTGGTCGCCTTCGCGCTGGCGCCGTAGGCGGACAGCTGTCGGTCCCATCCGACGGTATAAACCGCTCCCCAGGCTCCGAGATCGAGCACCGTCACATACCAATCGATGTCGAGGGGCAGCATCGGCTGTCCAAGCAAATCGGCCACCACGTTATTCCCGGCGAAGCGGCCCATCGGTCTTGCGAACTGGCAGGACATTACGCTGGAATGTTCCCCGTCCACGACGCAGGAAGCCACGTCGCCGGCGGCAAAGACGTTTGCCGCACCGGCAACGCGCATGAAATGATCCACATGGAGGCGACCAAGCCGGTCCCGCTCGACCGCCAACGTCTGGGCCACGGGGCTTGCCCTCATGCCCGCGCACCACACGACCGTCCGCGTCGGGATCATTTCACCGGAGCTCAGCGTAACGCTGCTTGCATCGACGGATGTGACCGTTACGTTGAGCCGCGTTTCAACGCCCAGCGCCGCCAACGCTTCGCTGACGATCGGGCGTGCCTGCTCGCCGATCGTCGCGCCCACGACGGCGTTAGGATCGACGAGAATGACGCGCCGGGTGCCGGAGAGGCCCGCCTTTTCGAGTTTGCCTGGCATCTCTGTTGCGACTTCGATGCCCGTAAACCCGGCGCCGACGATGACCGCCGTGGCAAGGCCTTCCGAAGCCGCTTGCCTGCCCAATCCGGCTAGGTGCGCATCGAGCCGGACGGCCGCCGCGTAGGTATCCACGTCAAAGCCGTTCGACATCAGCCCAGGTATGGCAGGGCGCACCAATTGGCTGCCAAGCGTCAGCACCAGCCGATCGTATCCGATGACCTCCTCAGGGCCGCCGTTCGTTGTCACGCTCACATGCTGCTTGACGGGATCTATGTCCCGGACTTCCGCAACCCTGTGATCGACCCCGACCGGGTCAAGCAGGTCGACAAGCGGTATGGCCGCGTCGCTGATGTCGACCTCGTAGTTGCGTACCCTGATGTTGTGGTAGGGGTTGCGATCGACGACGAGTATTTCGACGTCCGCTGCCGGTGCCCCGATTTCGTCGCGCTTGCGCGCAGCCCCGAGGGCGGCCCAGAGCCCTGCGAATCCTGCACCAAGCACAACGATGCGCGCCATGCGATTTCCCCGAACGCTCGGCTGGAGCTAATCTCGCGGGAGCAACAGAATCAAGCCTGTTGATGGCCGGCATATCTTGCGCGCGTCACGATCGCGGCGTGACCGAACGTACTGCGTTCAGGGTCAGCCGTCGCCGTCCCGCGCTTTATCAAGCTCAATTCCCAAACCCGCCAAATGTGTGTCCACGAACTGCGCCAGTTGCTGGCGCAGCTTTTCCGGCGGCACCGCGACCATTCGCTCTTCCAGGCCGAGCGAAATGATGCCGTGCACGGCGGAGAACATCGTGCGCGCCAGCAGCACCACCTGTTCCGGATCGCGGTCGGGCAACAGCCGCACCAGTGGCTCATGCATCAGCGCAAAGGCCTGCATCACCATCAGCAAAATGTCTTCCGGGAACGGCCGGTCGTCCTCCATCCGGTGTTCGAACAGCGCGCGCAACAGATTGGCGTGATCGGCCGCGAAAGACAGGTAGGTCTCGGCCAGTCCATGGAGCTGGCTGACCGGGTTTTCGGCGGGAACCGCGACCAGTGCGTCCGTCAGGGCCTGAACCGTCTCCCGATTGACCGTCAGGATCAGGCCGTCGAAGTCCCCGAACTCGTTATAGACGCTTCCGATCGAGCAATCGGCAGCCTCGGCGACATCCCGAACCTTCAATGATCTCAATCCATTAGCAGCAATTCTGCCTCGCGCCGTCTCGATCATCAGGTGGCGCCGCAAAGTTTTTTTGCGGTCCCGCGAAGATTCTTCTTGAGCGTTGCTCACGTTTGCCCTATATGTTTTGAACAATGTTCATTTACCTGGAGGCTGCCCCGATGCAAACCCTTGTTTCCCGCCTGACCACCACGTTCATCGCCGATGCCATCGAACTCGTGAAGGGATTCGGCAAAATTGTCGTCCACATCGCCACCGCGCCGATCGAGCGCATGGCCAATGCCTGCGACGTCGGCGGGGTTCTGGCCCGCCGGCAGTCGGCGCGCCGCCTGCGCGCGATGAGGAACGCCCATCGTCCCCGCGCGCCGTGGAAGCGCTCGCTGTCGCCGTTCGCCTCCCTGCACTACCTGACCTGAGCCGCCGCCGCTTCGGTTCAAATGTGTCTCCGATCGTAAGAAAGGGATCACTATGCCGCGGCAAATCATCAAGCGGGTTCCTCGCGACCATGCCCGGATAACTTTCCGTACAAGTTTTCAAGGCAAGCGTTGCCGGCGACCACTTCACACATCAGACGCAACTTCTGCGCGATCCGCCATCGCTTAACGTTCATTAGCCCACGATTTCCATACCACGCCCGGGATTGCCCGGCCGACGTAACAGGAATTAGTCATGATCAAGGAATTGCTGTCCTCCCGCCGCTTCGCCCCGCTGTTCTGGTCGCAATTCTGCTCGGCGCTGAACGACAACGTGCTGAAGAATGCGCTCGTCATCATGCTGCTCTACGGCGTGGCCGCCGAAGAAGGCGCGCCGCTGGTGACGCTGGCCGGTGCGGTCTTCATCTTTCCGTTCTTCGTGCTGTCGGCGCTCGGCGGTGAACTGGCCGACAAATACGTCAAGATGACCGTCGCGCGGCGACTGAAGTTCGCCGAAATATTTGCCGCCTGCTTTGCGGCCGCCGGCTTCTACCTGCATTCGATCCCGCTGCTGTTCGTGGCGCTCGCGCTGTTCGGCGTGGTGGCCGCCCTGTTCGGCCCCGTGAAATACGCGATCCTGCCCGACCAGTTGTTGGTTTCCGAACTCGCGACCGGCAACGCGCTGGTCGAGGGCGCGACCTTCATGGCGATCCTGATCGGCACCATCGCCGGTGGCCTGTTCATCGCGGGCGCCTCGCATATGGGCTGGATCTGCCTGGCCGTGGTGGGGCTGTCGGTCCTGTCCTGGGCCTTCGCGGCCCGCATCCCGGTGAGCCAGCCCTCCGCGCCTGACCTGCCGATCACGGCCAATCCCTGGACTTCTACCGTTCATCTTCTGAAGTCGCTCCATGCCGAACCGCGGCTGTGGGACGGCATGCTGATCGTGTCCTGGTTCTGGATGGTCGGCGCGATCGTGCTGTCGTTGCTGCCCGCGCTGGTCAAGGGCGATATCGGCGGCACCGAAGGCGTCGTGACGATGTGCCTTGCGGTGTTCGCGATCGGCATTGCCGCGGGTTCGCTGGTTGCAGCACAGCTCAGCCATGTGCGGCCGAATCTCGCGCTGGTGCCGATCGGCGCCATCGTGATGGGCATCGTCGGCCTCGATCTGGCGTGGGCGATTGGAAGCACGGTGCGGGGCACCGACGTCACCGCCGCCGCATTCGTCACCTCCTTCGCCGGCTTCCGCATGCTGGCCGATTTCTTCCTGTTCGCCGTGGGCGGCGGCCTGTTCGTGGTGCCGTCCTTTGCCGCGGTGCAGGCATGGTCCGCGCCGTCGGAACGCGCCCGCGTGATCGCGGCCGGCAACGTGCTGCAGGCGGCCTTCATGGTGGCCGGCTCGCTGCTGGTCGCGGGATTGCAGGCGCTTGGTCTTCCGGTGGCCTGGATCTTCTTCGGCCTGGCGATCGCCAGCTTCGGCTCGGTCTGGTTCGTGCTCACCAAATGGGGCCGCGAGGGCGTGCGCGACTTCGGCGCGCTGCTGTTCCGTGCGCTGTTTCGCGTCGAGGTGCGCGGCATGGAGAACCTGCCGCCGGCAGGCACCCGCATGCTGATCGCGCCGAACCATGTCAGCCTGGTCGATGGCCCGCTGCTGCATGCCACGCTGCCGATCGACGCCAGCTATGCGGTCGATACCGGCATCTCCAAGGCGTGGTGGGCAAAGCCGTTCCTGAAGCTGATCAAGCATTACACCATGGATCCGAGCAAACCGCTGGCGGCGCGCGACCTGATCAAGCTGGTGGCGTCGGGCGAACCGGTGGTGATCTTCCCCGAGGGCCGCATCACCGTGTCGGGCTCGCTGATGAAGGTCTATGACGGCACCGCGATGATCGCCGACAAGGCCGACGCGATCGTCGTGCCCGTCCGCATCGAGGGCGCGCAGCGTTCGCGCCTGAGCTATTTGAAGAACGGCGAGATCAAGCGCGCGTGGTTCCCAAAAGTGACGATCACGATCCTGCCGCCGGTGAAACTGTCGGTCGATCCGGCGCTGAAGGGCAAACTTCGCCGCAACGCCGCCGGCGCCGCGCTGCAGGACGTCATGATCGACGCCGTGGTTCAGAACGCCATGCTGGACCACACGCTGTTCGAAGCGCTGGCCCATGCCCGCCGCGACCGCGATACCGGCAAGCCGATCATCGAAGACGCGCTGGGCACCAAGCTGACCTATCGCAAGATGATCCTCGGCGCCCAGGTGCTGAGCCGCAAGCTCGAGCACGGCACCGTGGCGGGTGAGAATGTCGGCGTGCTGCTGCCGAATTCGGCCGGCGTCGCCGTCGTGTTCATGGCGCTGCAGACCATCGGCCGCGTGCCGGCGATGCTCAATTTCTCCGCCGGCCCGGTCAACGTGCTGGCCGCGATGCAGGCTGCGCAAGTCAAGACCGTGCTGACCTCGAAGGCGTTCATCGAGAAAGGCAAGCTCGACAAGCTGGTCGCAGCCATCGCCGGCAATGCCCGCGTCGTCTACCTGGAGGACGTGCGGGCCGGCATCGGTGCGCTCGACAAGGTCCGCGGCCTGCTCGCCGGATCCGCACCGCGTGTGTCACGCAACGCTGAAGACCCGGCGGTGATCCTGTTCACGTCGGGGTCGGAAGGTACGCCGAAGGGCGTCGTGCTTTCCCATCGCAACATCCTGGCCAACGCGGCCCAGGCGCTGGCGCGCGTCGACGCCAACGCCAACGACAAGGTGTTCAACGTGCTGCCCGTGTTCCACTCCTTCGGCCTGACGGGTGGCATGATGATGCCGATGTTGGCCGGCATTCCGATCTTCATGTATCCGTCGCCGCTGCATTACCGGATCGTGCCGGAACTGATCTACCAGACCGGCGCCACCATCCTGTTCGGTACCGATACCTTCCTGACCGGCTACGCCCGCTCGGCGCATGCCTACGACTTCCGCACCCTGCGCCTCGTGATCGCCGGCGCGGAAGCGGTCAAGGACCGCACGCGGCAGGTCTATATGGAGCGCTACGGCATCCGCATCCTCGAAGGCTACGGCGTCACCGAGACCGCGCCGGTGCTGGCGATGAACACGCCCATGGCCAACCGTCCCGGCACCGTCGGCCGGCTGTCGCCGCTGATGGAAGCCCGCCTCGATCCGGTCCCCGGCATCGAGGAAGGCGGACGGCTGTCGGTGCGCGGTCCGAACGTCATGCTTGGCTACTTGCGCACGGAAAACCCCGGCGTGCTGGAGCCGCTCGCCGGCGGCTGGCACGACACCGGCGACATCGTCGCCATCGACGCCGCCGGCTTCATCGCCATCAAGGGCCGCGCCAAGCGTTTTGCCAAGATTGCCGGCGAAATGGTCTCGCTGTCGGCCGTCGAAGCCATGGCCGCGACGCTGTGGCCGCAGGCGATGTCGGTTGCGGTATCGATCCCCGATGCCCGCAAGGGCGAGCGGATCGTGCTCCTGACCACGCAGAAGGACGCCGAGCGGTCGGCGATGCAGCGCCAGGCCAAGAGCGCCGGCGCATCTGAACTGGCGGTGCCGGCGGATATCCGCGTCGTCGACACCGTGCCGCTGCTGGGTTCCGGCAAGACCGACTATGTCGGCGCGACGAGGTTGGCCAAGGAGCTTGCGACGCCGGCCGAGGCTGTGCGGGCGCAGGAAGTGGCAGAACAGGAAGTCGCATGAGGTTAGCGCGTCGCCGCGGGATCAATGACGATCCTGCGGCGGCCCCGTGCGCCCCCAACAATCCGGGTTTGGCAATCGAACCGTGTCGGCAGCATCTCACCGAAGCGTAGCGGACAGATGCCAATCTAGAGCGGATCGTGGCGGCTCTCGAGCGCTCGCAAGGTTATGAAGACCTTATCGTTCCGGCGTTGCCCCTGCCACTGGTCCGTCGCCGGCACGACGCGCTTGACCCAAAGCGGGCATCACGAAGGTAAGGCACTGTCATTGTCGAAACCATGCTATGCATGAAGCCGCGATGGCGGATGGAGCCGACAATGCCTTTGAAAAAAGACTTTTCTGACCTGCGCCTGTCGTTCGAGCCGCTGACGTTTTACCAAAAATTCGAGCACGTCTGCATTCTGATGCTGACCGCGCTGATCGCCATCATCATTGCCCTCGCGCTGTGGAATCTGACGCTGAAAATTCTTCTCAGCATCTGGGCAACCAATCTCGACCCGACTGATCATGGCGTGTTCCAGACCGTGTTCGGCATGATCTTTACCGTCATTATTGCACTCGAGTTCAAGCGCTCCCTGCTGGTGGTGGCGGAGCGGCGCGACAGTGTTGTGCAGGTACGCTCTGTCATCCTGATTGCGTTGCTGGCGGTGGTGCGCAAATTGATCATTCTCGATCTGTCGACCACGGATGCCTTCCATCTGCTGGCGCTAGCCGCAGCCATCCTCGCGCTGGGCGCCGTCTATTGGCTGGTGCGCGACCAAGGGCAGCCAGGCGAAATCATCGCGGCGAGAGACGGATGAGGTTGCATTGCAAGGCGTGAGGTGATCGCGCCATCCACCGCCGTCATTCCGGGATGCGCCCTCTTGGGCGCAGACCCGGAATCCATTGGGCAGCAAGCACAGCAGAGAGTTGGATTCCGGGTTCGCGCTTCGCGCGCCCCGGAATGACGACGGAGAAATAGCGCCAGCGGCTCGTCATCATCCGCGACGGCGGATGATCCTGTATTCCAGAGACGACTAACGCCGACTCGCCCAACAGCCATCATCTCAGCCACTCCACGCAAGACAGCATCCCCGTCCGCCGCCTCATCTGCTAGATTGAAAGCCGTCAAGCAAAACAGGCGGCGCGAGACCGCTGGATGTGGAGGAAGCATGTCGTCCGTTCGCTATTATGACTGGATCGCGCATTTCGGCCGCCGCACGCCGGACAAGATCGCGGCCGTCGACCTCGCGACCGAACGCCGCCTCTCCTACGCGCAGCTCGACGCGCGCGTCTCGCGGCTCGCCACTCACCTGCGCGACACATTGGGCGTCGCGCGTGGCGACCGCGTTGCGGTGCTGGCGCTGAACACGACCGATACGCTGGAGGTGCAGTTCGCCTGCTTCCGGATCGGCGCGGTGTTCCTGCCGTTGAACACGCGGCTGACGGTGCCGGAGTTGCAGTTCATCGTCGGCGACGCCTCGCCGAAAGTGATGATCCACGATGATGACCTCGCCGAAGTCGCGCTCACGGTCGCAAAACTTTGCGGCGTTTCGTCCGCGCTGCGGTTCGGCGCCGGCGGTTCCTACGAGGCGGCTATTGCGGCGGCGCCGCCGCTCGATCGCGCCGAGATCGTCACGCTCGATGACATCTCGACCATCATGTACACCTCGGGCACGACGGGGCAGCCCAAGGGCGCGATCATCACCCATGGCATGACGTTCTGGAATTGCGTCAATCTCGGCGGCCCCGCCTATATCTCGCCATCGAGCGTGCTGCTCACGGTGCTGCCGCTATTCCATACCGGCGGGCTGAATTGCTACACCAACCCGGTGCTGCATGCCGGCGGCACTGTCCTGATCATGCGCGCGTTCGATCCCGGCCTGGCGCTGCAGCTGATCAGCGATCCCGCCCACGGCATCAACCAGTTTTTCGGCGTGCCCTCGATCTATCAGTTCATGGCGCAGCATCCGGCGTTCGCCACGGCCGACTTCAGCCGGCTGGTGATCGGCGGGGTCGGCGGCGCGCCGATGCCGGTGCCGCTGCTGAAAGTGTGGGAAGAACGCGGCGTCGCGCTGCAACAAGGCTACGGCATGACGGAGACCAGCCCGGCCGTGCTCACCCTCGACAAGGAGGACGCCGCGCGCAAGGCCGGCTCGTCCGGCAAGCCGGTGCTGCATACGGAAGTGCGGATCGTCCGCCCCGACGGCACCGATGCCGGTGTCGGCGAGCTCGGCGAACTCTGGGTCAGGGGACCGAACGTCACGCCGGGCTACTGGAACCGGCCGGACGCCAACGCGTCGTCGTTCACCGACGGCTGGCTGCACACCGGCGACGCCACGCGCGTCGATGAAGATGGCTTCTACTACATCGTCGACCGTTGGAAGGACATGTACATCTCCGGCGGCGAAAACGTCTATCCGGCCGAGGTCGAGAGCGTGCTGCATCAGCTCACCGCGATCGCGGAGGCTGCGATCATCGGCGTGCCGAACGAGCAATGGGGCGAGGTCGGCATGGCGATTGTCGCCGTGAAGCCCGGCCACACGCTGACGCCCGCGGAAATCCACGCGCATTGCGCCGCCAACCTGGCACGGTTCAAGTGTCCGAAGCTGATCGAGTTCGTCGATGCGCTGCCGCGCAACGCGACGGGGAAGATTCACAAGCCGACGCTGCGGGAGAAGTTCAACGCGGTGAAGGCGACGGACAAGGTCGTTTCGTAGCGGGTGAGAAAGAACTGTAGATGAGGCAACAACAAAAAACCCGCCGGTTCATCACCGGCGGGCACTCGTATCAGAAGCAAATCAGTGGATCCCAGTACATCCGTGGAAATCCGTAATCGGCAACCTTTAGTCGACGCGAAGGTTCTCGGCGCTGGTCTTGCCGCGCATCGGGTCCTTCTTCGCTTCGAACGAGATCTTCTGGCCTTCATTGAGCGAGCTCAGGCCCGCACGCTCAACGGCGCTGATGTGAACGAAAACGTCGGTGCTGCCATCATCCGGCTGGATGAAGCCAAAACCCTTGGTCGCGTTGAACCACTTAACTGTTCCGGTAGCCATGTCACTATCTCCAAGATGCGCGAAAGCGCTTGTGCCTGCACGACCTCCGCGCAGGCTTCATCCGATTTAACGATGTCTTGGGGATTGGGGCCGGTTTCGGCGTGGTCAACAAGGCAGAGCGGTCATTCGAATAGAAGCCATATACGCTATTTCGCAGGAAATGCAAGGCTGGCGAGCACTAGCCCGGCAGGAACATCGCGAACGGTTCATCCGTCGTGCGCCGCAAATGCTGGCGATATTGCGCGTAATTGGGGTCATTGGCCGAAATCCGGCCGAAGGTTGGATCGGTAACCATCTTGATAGGCAAATAGGCGATTGGCGCTGCGATCGGCGTCAGCAGCGAGCCGCGGCCGGCGAGCAGCGTGGTGATGATGCCGTACATCTCGCCGGAGATCGCCAGCCGCGCCACCGTGATCAGGCGGTGCTGGCCGTGCCGGTTGGTGACGAGATAGATGTGGCCGGACTGGTTCGGCACCGCCACTTCGCCGAACTGGGTGAAGGCCGCGTCCTGCCGTTCACTTTCGTGAAATACCAGGCAAGACGCCGCATCGTCCCAGGAGATTCCGGTGCGGTAGGCGAAGACTGCCTCCCTGTCGCCGAACGACGGGCGCACGGTGACGTAGGTGCCCTCGATCCAGGCCACCGCGCGGCGCGAATAGGCGCCCAGCCCGTCGGGCGCAATGTCGCCGTTGCCATTGGGCACGGCAGACGGCATCGCGTCAGGCGCTTTGCGCAGGGAGACACCAAGCGCTTGCTCGATACGGACAGTTGTGGCGAGCGTGAACGGGCGGCGGCCGCCCAGCACCTTTTCCAGCGTCGAGAGGCTGAGCTTGGCAAGCTCCGCCAGCGATTGCCGGGAAATGTGGCGGCGGGCGATTTCCTCGCGAATAGTGTCGGCGATCTGCCGGCTTTGCTCGGCGGAAAGCTGCTTGTCCGGCGCTGGCATCGTCACCCCTGCTCTACCCCGCCAGTCTAGCAGACGCACAATCCATCACAAACCCGCACAAAGCCGCCGCGCCCGCGGCGGCGGACGGTGGCGGGCGACCGAACAAGGCCGATCATTCCGCTCGCGCCAAATCACGGCTTTCCGCACCCTGACATCGCGGCGAAACCGCCGTTTGGGAGTGAGCGACATGACGACGTGCGACGATATTGAGGCCGACAAAACCGGCGAACAGCCCGGCCTGATCAGGCTGGTACTGTTCCTCGTGATGCAGGGCGTTGCCGTGATCCTGGTCGGGTTTGCGGCACTATTCTTGAGCTTCGAGCCGGTGTGGTCGGCGGAGCGTATTCAAGCAGCCCTGGTCAAGCCCGGCGACGCGCGTTCCGGATCGCTGCTGCTGAAGACGGACGATGGCTACGCCGATGCATCGCGGCTCGGCATCGATATCGATCTCACCGTCTCGGGTCCGACCGTCCGCGCCCGTGTCACCCAGATCTTTCGCAACCCGACCAAGGACTGGGTCGAGGCGGTCTACGTCTATCCGCTGCCGTCGGGCGGCGCGGTCGATACGCTGAAGATGGTGATTGGCGACCGCGTCGTGGTCGGCGACATCAAGGAGCGGCAGCAGGCCAAGATCATCTACGAGCAAGCCAAGCAAAATGGACAGAAAGCCGCGCTGACCGAACAGGAGCGGCCGAACATTTTTACCAACTCGGTCGCCAATATCGGCCCCGGCGAAACCGTGCTGGTGCAGATCGAATATCAGGAACCAGTCCGGCAATCCGGCAACGAATTCTCGCTGCGGGTGCCGATGGTGGTCGCGCCGCGCTATAATCCCAAACCCATCGTGCAGAGTGTCGACTTCAAGCGCGATGGCACCGGCTGGGGTTCGGCCAACTCCGATCCTGTGCCGGATCGCGATCGCATCTCGCCGGAGGTCCTCGACCCCGCGACCAATGCCCCGGTCAATCCGACCCGGATTACCGTGCGGCTGCAGGCCGGCTTTCCGCTCGGCGAGGTCAGGAGTCACCACCATGCGGTCAAGACGGAAAAGGCCGATGACAGCACCAGCATCGTTCGTCTGGCCGAAGGCCCGGTGCCGGCCGACCGCGATTTCGAGCTGACCTGGAAGCCGGCCGCGGAGAAGGCGCCGTCGGTCGGGCTGTTTCGCGAGCACGTCGGCGGCAGCGATTACCTGCTCGCCTTCGTTACCCCGCCTGCAGCCGAACAGGCCCAGCAAAAAGCGCTGCCGCGCGAAGTCATCTTCGTGATCGACAATTCCGGCTCGATGGGCGGCATCTCGATTGTCCAGGCCAAGGCGAGCCTGACCTACGCCCTCGGCCGCCTGCAGCCGACCGACCGCTTCAACGTGATCCGCTTCGACAACACCATGGACATGCTGTTTGCGTCGGCGGTGCCGGCGGATCGTGAGCATATCGGCCGCGCCACTGCCTTTGTCGACGCGCTGCAGGCCAATGGCGGCACCGAGATGGTGCCGGCGATGCGCGCCGCCCTGTCGGACAACGCAAGCGATGCCGGCTACGTTCGGCAGGTCGTGTTCCTGACCGACGGCGCGATCGGCAACGAGCAGCAATTGTTCGAGACCATCAATGCGCTGCGCGGCCGCTCGCGCATCTTCATGGTGGGCATCGGCTCGGCGCCGAACACCTACCTGATGACGCGTGCTGCCGAACTCGGCCGCGGCACGTTCACCCATATCGGCGCGGTGGAGCAGGTCGAGGAGCGCATGCGCGGGCTGTTCGCCAAGCTGGAAAATCCTGTGGTGACCAATCTCTCCGCCAAATTCTCCGATGCTGCGGCCGACATCACGCCGGTTGCAATCCCCGACCTCTATCGCGACGAGCCGCTGGTTCTCGCCGCAAAGCTCGACACGCTGGCAGGCTCGGTCGAGATCAAGGGCCGCATCGGCGACCGTCCGTGGGTCGTCACCCTGCCGCTGGCCAGCGCCGCCGAAGGCAAAGGCCTGTCCAAACTCTGGGCGCGGCGCAAGATCACGGATGCCGAAGTCGCACGCACCACGCGGCAGGCGAGCCCGGAAGACGCCGACAAGACCACCCTGGCGCTGGCGCTCGAGCATCAGCTCGTGACGCGGCTGACCAGCCTGGTCGCGGTCGACAAGACGCCGAGCCGCCCCGAGGGTGCACCGCTCACGCTCGCGGAGCTGCCGATCAACCTGCCGGCGGGCTGGGATCTTGAAAAAGTGTTCGGCGAGCGTCAGCGTGCGCCGGCTAACCCGACGGAACGCCGCGCGGATGACGGACAAGCGCAGCTTCAGGTCGCGGCGCTGAAGCGGGTGCAGCCCATCGTCACCCAGGCGCCCAACACGGTGACGCTGCCGAAGACGGCCACCGATGCCGAACTGAAGATGATCGCGGGTGTGATCCTGCTCACGGTCAGCCTGATCCTGCTGGTGTTCACTCGGCGTCAGATGTCACCGAGTTGACGTCCACTGAAAAGAGGAGGCTCCCCCACCCCCTCTTTCCAGAGCGCGCGCGGCTTCCACCCGTCCCCCCAGGGCCGCGCGCGCCCCCCCCCTTTTCCGCAACCATCATTCCCTCCCGAACCGCCGTCATTGCCAGGGAGCGAAGCGACCAAGCAATCCATCTCGCCGCGCGAAGAACGACTGGATTGCTTCCGCCTTCGCTCTCGGAGCTACGGCGGACAAGTCGCTACGCTCGCAATGACGAAAGGGCCACCAGAATGCCCCGCTTCATCCTCCCGCTCCTTCTCGCCGTCATCGGTCTGATCCTGTTCGGCCAGGGCGCCTACATCCACGCCAAGGCGCTGGTCGCGCAGGTGCTGCTGGAACGCGCCTTCGAAAAATCCATCGTCACCGGTCGCGAGACAAAACCGTGGTCCTGGGCGGACACCTGGCCGGTCGCGCGCATCGAAGTGCGGCGGCTCCATGTCAGTACCATCGTGCTCGCCGGCAGCAGCGGTCAGGCGCTCGCCTTCGGCCCGGGTCATGTCGAACGCACACCGGACGCCGGCGAGCGCGGGGTCGCCGTCTATTCCGCGCACCGCGACACGCACTTTGCCTTTCTGAAGAACGTCGTGGTCGGCGACGAGATTGATGTCACGCGACAAGACGGCCGGACATTCCGCTATCGCGTGGCTGCAACCTCGGTCGTGCGCTTCGACGCCTCTGGCATCGATCCGCTCGCGGACGGGCACGAACTGGTGCTGTCGACCTGCTGGCCGTTCGATGCGATGACGCAGGGGCCAGATCGCTATCTCGTACACGCCACGCTGGCCGAAGCTGCAGCAGATTCGCGCTAAATTCTCCGCAAGCCGGGATATCGTGCGCGGCGCGAATGGCGCTGCGTACGCAACGCGTGTTGCCACGTCAGCCAAGTGCCAATAGAAAGGCTTCAATCACACGCAAGGCATGGCGCGGGCGCATCTTCGCGACCGCTACGGCCAAAGAAACAACAGCGTTTAAGGGATTCTCATGGACGCCCAGGCCAGCACCGCATCGCACCAAGCCGAAAAATGGTCGCCCTCGCCTGACGCCAGCGACATCGTCAAGAGCATCCATGCGATGCTGCACCCGCGCAATATCGTGCTGGTCGGCGCCACCGACAAGCCCGGCAACTATGCCGAGCGCATCTGGAACAATTTGATCAAATACAAGTACGAAGGCGGGCTTTTCCCGGTCAACGCCAAACGGGAAACGATCTGGGGCGTGCCCTGCTACAAGGATTTCGCCAGCCTTCCCGAAAAGCCCGACCATGTGCTGGTGCTGGTGCCGGCGCGTTTCGCGGTGCAGGTGATCCGTGACGCCGCCGCCGCCGGCGCACGCTCCGCCACCATCGTCACCTCCGGATTCAGCGAATTGCAGGACGAGGACAGCCAGCGGCTGGCCGAAGAACTGAAGCAGGCCGTGAAGGAGACCGGCCTTGCCGTCACCGGCCCGAACTGCCTCGGCAATCTGAGCGCGGGCGAAAAGCTGTTCACCAATATCGACGACCGCATCGTCACCATGGAAGCAGGTCCCGTGGCGATTGCCGGACAATCCGGCGCGATCGTGATGGCGATCCGCCAGACGCTGGAAGATCGCGGCGTCGGCGTCGGCTACATGGTCACGACCGGCAACGAAACCGGCCTGGAAACGCCGGACCTGATGGCCTATTTCGCCGCCGATCCCTCGATCCGCGTCATCGTGGTCTATCTCGAAGGCGTACGGAACACCAAAGTGTTTCGCGCGGCCTGCAAGGCCGCGCGCGCCGCCGGCAAGCCGGTCATCGCGCTGAAACTCGGCGCCTCCGAGGGCGGCCGCGCCGCCGCGATGGCGCACACCGGCGCGCTTGCCGGCTCGATCGAAACATTCGACGCGATCTCGACGCGCGAAGGCGTGATCCGCGTCCGCGGGCTCGACGAATTGATCGAAACCACTGAATGCTTCGTGCATGCCGATCCGCCCAAGGGCAACCGTCTCGCCGCGGTTTCGCTGTCGGGCGGCAAGCGGGGGCTGCTGATCGACGCGTTCTATTCGGCCGGTCTCAATTTTGCGCCGCTCAGCCCGAATGCGACCGAGCAACTGGCAAAGATGCTCGGCCCCGGCAGCATCGTCGGCAATCCCCTCGATGCCGGTTTTGCCGCAGTGGTGGACCCCTCGGTCTACATGAACTCGATCAAGATCATGATCGACGATCCCGACACCGATATCGTCATCATCGATGCCGAACTGCCGAAGGCGCCGCATGAGTTGCGCGAACGTAACTTGCGGATCGTCAATGAAATGGCCGGCGCCGCCAGCAAGCCTGTGGTCTATATCAGCGCGATGTCGATCGGCTTTACCGAATTCACCAAGGGTCTGCGCAAATCACTGCCGAACATTGCGGTCATGCAGGGTCTCGACCGCGCCGTCGGCGCGATCAAATCGCTGATCGAGTATTCTTCGCTGCGCAAGGAAGTACCCGACATCCAATCGAGTTCGAAGGCTTCGGCGCGCGCGGTGCTGGAGAAGGCGCTCAAGGCCGCCAACGGCGCCGCGGCGCTCGACGAGGTCGCCTCGAAGAAGCTGCTCAAGGCCTACGGCATCCCAGTTTCCAAGGAAGAGATCGCGCAGACCGCGGCGGAAGCGGTGAAGATCGCCAAGACAATCGGCTTTCCCGCCGTGGCGAAAGTGGTCAGCGCCGACATCCTGCACAAGTCCGACATCGGCGGCGTGGTGCTGAACCTCAACAGTGCCGCTGAAGTGAAGAAGGCATTCAACGACATCACCGCGCGGGTGAAGAAGATCAAGAGCAAGCCGAAGCTCGAAGGCATTCTGATCGCGCAGCAGGTCAAGGCCGATCTCGAACTTGTGGTCGGCGCCTCGCTCGACGCCGAGATGGGGCCCGTCGTGCTGTTCGGCACCGGCGGGGTCGATATCGAACTGATGAAGGACGTGGCTCTCGCCGGCGCGCCGCTGGACGAGGCCGAGGCGAAGCAGTTGATCGCCAAGACCAAGGCCGGCGTGAAGATGAAGGGCTATCGCGGCAAGCCCGCGCTGCATGAGGCCTCCGCCGTGAAGGCGCTGGTCGGCCTCTCCAATCTGATGGCCGACGCCGGCAACCGCATCGCGTCGATCGACGTCAATCCGTTTTTGATCAACAGCAAGCTCGGCGTCGCCGTCGATGGTTTGATCGTGCTGAACAATCCCGCAGCGAACAAGGCGGCGAAGCATTAGGGGTTGATTCGTTGGCCGTTGTCGTCCCTGCGGACGCAGGGACCCATAACCACCGATGCCCGTTGTTGCGAAGATTGCTAGCACCATTGTCTTGCCGATGGGCCGCGGCGTATGGGTCCCTGCGTCCGCAGGGACGACGGGTGTTGTTACAACCCCATTCCCCACTTCTGCGCCGTCTGCACGACCCAGTCCCGATACAGCGTCAGCGGCGTGACACCCGTCATGCCGCCGCAACCCGCCGTGCCGTTCGGCCCCGTCGACCAGCTCACCACGCCGACGATCACCGGCCCACTTTGCTTGTCCTCGAACACGGGCGCGCCGGAATCTCCCGTGCAGGCCCCTAGCCCTTCACGCGTGCCCTGCCCGACGGGATCGACAAGCCGGATCTGCAGCGTCCCCGGCCTGCCGGTCGCGACCAGGCCGGCGACGCGGATGGTGCCGCCGCTCTTGCCGTCGCCGCGCACGGTCACGCCGATGCCGGCGATGGTGAAGCGGCTGCCGACCATGATGGGGATGTTTGGCATGCCGAGAGCGGCTGCCGTCTTGGCCTTGGGCGACGCCGCCAGTTGCAGCAACGCGACATCCGCCGTCGCACGATGCGCCTGCATGGCCTGCATGTTGAAGTCGGGATGAATGGCGACGCTCTTCACGTCCTGCAGCGAGGGCTGCCGGTCCGCGGCGTATTCGACGATCTTGTAGTCCGCGCCGGATGGCACGCAATGCGCCGCGGTCAGCACCAGTCGCGGCGCGATCAATGCGCCGGTGCAAAAATTGCCGCGCGAGCCGACGATAGTAACGACGGACCGCGCCACGCCTTCCGTCGACGCCGCACCGCCACCGACGATGGCATGCGCGGGAACCGATAGCAGCAGGGCAAGGCTGGCGATCAGGCGGGGCAGTATCTTCATCGGCGCAGCAATAACCCGCGCGGCGCATGCCGCCAAGCGCCCGATCGCACTGGTTCCATGTGATAATTCGTGTTAGCCGCAGACCAACATAGTCGTTTCAGGCGAGGAAATAATGATCGAGGCAGTGATCTGGGATTTCGGCGGCGTGCTGACCACCTCGCCGTTCGAGGCGTTTGCGCGGTACGAAACCGAGCGCGGGCTGCCCGCCGACATCATCCGCCGCACCAACGCCGCCAACCATCTGGAAAACGCCTGGGCGAAGTTCGAACGCGCCGAAGTCGACATCCACGCCTTCGACGAGTTGTTCGCAAACGAGTCCCGTGCGCTGGGCGCCGAAGTTCGCGGCAAGGACGTGCTGCCGCTGCTGTCGGGAGACTTGCGGCCCGAGATGGTCGAGGCTCTCAAGCGCGTGAAGGCGCAGTTCAAGACGGGGTGCATCACCAACAACCTTCCTGCCAACGCCATCGGCAGCCACAGCGGCCGTTCGCTCTATGTCGCCGAAGTGATGGTGCTGTTCGACCACGTCATCGAATCCGCAAAGATCGGCCTGCGCAAGCCCGACCCGCGCATCTACCGGATGATGGTCGAGACTTTGCAGGTCGATCCGGAAAACTGCGTCTATCTCGACGACCTCGGCGTCAATCTGAAGCCGGCGCGCGAGATGGGCATGACCACGATAAAAGTGCTCAACGCTCCGCAGGCGATTGCCGAATTGGAAGCCGCTACCGGGCTGGCATTGCGCTAGGCGGAAATACCGGAGAACTGCGGCCCCCCATGAGCAAAACGCCGCTTGTTCTTTGCCGGGAACGCGGGCAGAACATTGTGAAATCTACCGAATTCGGAGTTTAACCCCGTGGCTGAAAATGGGCCGTCGGCCTCGATCGAGGCAGTGGAACGCGGTCTTGCGGCGCAAGGCTATATTGCAAGCCGCCAGATCGCGACCGCGGTCTATCTGGCGCAGCAGATCGAAAAACCGATCCTGGTCGAAGGCCCCGCCGGCGTCGGCAAGACCGAGCTTGCGAAAGCGATCGCGGCCTGGCGCGGCCTGAAGATGATCCGCCTGCAGTGCTACGAGGGACTCGACGAGGCCAAGGCGCTCTACGAGTGGAAATACGCCAAGCAACTGCTGTACACGCAGATCCTCAAAGACAAGCTCGGCGAAGTGCTCGGTGGCGCACCGACGCTGGAAGCGGCGCTCAGCCAGCTGCATGATTTCGGCGATGTGTTCTTCTCCAAGGAATTCGTCGAGCCGCGGCCGCTGCTGCAGGCGCTGGAACAGCCCGCCGGCTGCGTGCTGCTGATCGACGAAATCGACAAGTCCGACGCCGAATTCGAATCGCTGCTGCTGGAAATCCTCAGCGATTTCCAGGTCACGATCCCCGAGCTCGGCACGGTGGTCGCGGTCTCGCCGCCGACCGTGATCCTGACCTCGAACAGCGAACGCGATCTCGGCGACGCGCTGAAGCGCCGCTGCCTGCATCTTCATATCGGCTTCCCCGAGCAGAAGCTGGAAGAGCGCATCGTCGAAAGCCGGGTGGCCGGCATTTCGCAGACGTTGCGCAAGCAGATGGTGAGCTTCATCCACGAGGTCCGCACGCTCGACCTGAAGAAGCTGCCGTCGGTCAGCGAAACCATCGACTGGGCGCGCGTGCTGGTGCTGTTGCAGGCGAGCGAACTCGGTCACGAGGTGGTCAAGGACACGCTGAACGTTCTGCTGAAGTACGAGGCGGATATCGAGGCCACCATGCCCCAGGTTTCCACCTTCATCGCCAAGGCCTCGCGTCAGAACGCCTTCGGATAGGCCGGCATGAGAGAGAACCTGCATCGCTTCTTTCGTGCGGCGCGGGGCGCGGGCGTAAAACTCTCGCCGGCCGAGAGCATCGACGCGATGCGGGCCGTCTCCAAGGTCGGCTTTGCCGACCGCACCATTTTGCGCGACACTTTTCTGCTGACGCTCGCCAAGACCCAGGACGAGAAGAAGGCGCTGGGCGACTGTTTCGATCTGTTCTTCGATCAGCCTGCGCCGCAGTCCCCCCCGGAGAATGACAAGGCCGATGAACAGGATTCTTCGGGGTCAAATTCGACATCCGAGTCTCCAGGCGACGCCAGCGGCGGCGACGAGCAGGCGGACGGGCTCGGCCAGCTTGCGCAGATGCTGCTGGCGCAGGACCGCAACCAGATTTCGGCGGCGATCGCCAACGCGGCGAGCGCGGCCTCGCTGTCGGACATCCGCTATTTCACCCAGCGCGGCATCTTCTCCAATCGCGTTCTCGAACAGATGGGCATCGAACGCCTGCGCGACGATCTCGACCATCTGACGGCGACCAACCCGGGGCTGGCGGAACGGCTGACCAACGCACTCGACGGGCTGCGCGGCACGGTGCGCGAGACCGTCTCGCAGGCGCTGCTGCTGTACGGGCGCGAGGAAGCCGAAAACCTGCGCAACGAAATCCTGGCCAACGCGCCGCTGTCGCGGATTGAACCGCGGCAGGTCGAGCAGATGCGGCGGTTGATCCGCCAGATCGCGCGCCGCCTGCGCGAGCGCTATTCCAAGCCGCGCAAGCGCCAGCGCCGCGGCCATCTTGACGTCCGTCGCACCATCCGCCGCAACGCCGCCTGGGGCGGCGTGCCGTTCCTCACCGCCTGGAAACGCCGCCACCGCGACCGGCCGAGGATCGTGGCACTCTGCGACGTCTCGGGCTCGGTGGCGCGGGTGTCGGATTTCTTCCTGCTCTTGATCCACAGCCTGCACGAGGTTGTCGACGACGTTCGATCGTTTGCGTTCTCCGGCCATCTGATCGAGGTCAGCGACATTCTCGAGGCAAAATCGCCTGAGGAAGCGATGGCCGAGATCATGTCAAAAGTCGGCTTCGGTTCCTCCGACTACGGCAACTCCTTCGACGATTTCGAACACGGCTGGATGAGCGCGATCACGCCGCAAACCACCGTGATCGTGCTCGGCGACGCCCGCAGCAACAACCTCGACCCGCGCGCCGACATCCTCCGCCGCATCGCCGAGCGCTCGAAGCGCCTGGTGTGGCTCAACCCGGAAGGCCGCATGGCCTGGGGCTGGGGCGATTCGGAAATGCCGCGCTATGCGACCTTCTGCACCGTGGTCCGGCAATGCGCCACCGCAAAACAGCTCGAACGCGCGGTGTCGGATATCGTGGCGAGTTATCAATAGGCCTTGTTTGAGTTTGCAGCGCGACCATGTTCTAATCGGTCGACCGTCGTAGACGCCACCACTGGCGGCCGTTTTTCTCCGTTTGAAGCCGATATGGATCCAGCCCGAAATCACGCGCCCGATCGCGCCGCCGATGCGCTGTCCGTCCTCAACTCGGTGTTCGGCCTGCCGGCCTTCCGTGGCTCGCAGGAGGAGATCATCCGGCACGTGACCGACGGCGGCAATTGCCTGGTGCTGATGCCCACCGGCGGCGGCAAATCGCTGTGTTACCAGTTGCCATCCTTGTTGCGCGAAGGCTGCGGCATCGTGGTGTCGCCGCTGATCGCGCTGATGCGTGACCAGGTTGCGGGGCTGCTGGAAGCCGGCGTCAACGCGGCGGTTTTGAATTCCACGCTGTCGTTCGATGAGGCCTCGGAAGTCGAGCGGCGGCTGCTCGCCGGCGACCTCGACTTGCTCTATGTCGCACCGGAGCGGCTGTTGACACCGCGCTGTCTCTCCTTGCTGAGCCAGGCCAAGATCGCGCTGTTTGCGATCGACGAGGCGCATTGCGTCTCGCAATGGGGACACGATTTCCGTCCCGAATATATCGGCCTGTCAGCCATCGCCGAGCGCTTTCCGGACGTGCCGCGGATCGCGCTGACCGCGACCGCCGACGACATGACGCGCAAGGAGATCGTGACCCGGCTCGGGCTGGACGGCTCGCCACAATTCATCTCCAGTTTCGACCGCCCGAACATCCGTTACGAAATCGTCGAAAAGCAGAATGCGCCGGCGCAGCTCAAGGCGTTTATCAGCGAACGCCATGCTGGCGACGCGGGCGTCGTATACTGCCTGTCGCGCGCCAAGGTCGAGGATACTGCGCGAGCGCTGACCAGCGCAGGCATCCCGGCACTGCCCTATCACGCCGGGCTCGACGCTGGCCTGCGCGCCCGCAACCAGGATCGCTTCATCAACGAGGACGGCGTCGTCATCGTCGCCACCATCGCGTTCGGCATGGGCATCGACAAGCCGGACGTGCGCTTCGTGGCGCATCTCGATTTGCCGAAGAGCATCGAGGCCTATTACCAGGAAACCGGCCGCGCCGGGCGTGACGGCAAGCCGTCCAGCGCCTGGATGGCCTACGGCCTGTCCGACATCGTGCAGCAGCGCCGCATGATCGACGAATCCACCGGCTCCGAAGCGTTCAAGCGCGTCTCGATCGGCAAGCTCGACGCGCTGGTGGCGCTGGCGGAAACCGCCGGCTGCCGACGGAGCCGTCTGCTCGGCTATTTCGGCGAAGAGGTCACCGGCAACAATTGCGGCAATTGCGACAACTGCCTGTCGCCGCCGCAGCTTCGCGACGGAAAAATTCCCGCGCAGAAACTGTTGTCCTGCGCCTACCGCACCGGGCAACGTTTCGGCGCCATGCACCTGATCGACGTGCTGATCGGCCGCATGACCGAAAAAGTCACGCAGTTCGGACATGACAAGCTGACCGTGTTCGGCATCGGCCGCGACCTGAACGAGAAGCAATGGCGCGCGGTCATCCGCCAGTTGGTCGCGATGGGCCATCTGCGCGCGGACAGCGAAGCCTACAACGCATTGAAGCTGACCGAGAGCGCGCGCGGCGTCCTGAAGGGTGAGACGGAAATCATGCTGCGTGAGGCGGCGCCCGGCACGCGCCTTCGCGAGAGCCGCGCCAAATCAAGGCGCGGCGACCTGGCGCCGCGCGCCGAGACCAGGCCCGCCGATGCCGGCCTGCAGGCGTCGCTGCGGGCCTGGCGTGCCGACATCGCGCGCCAACGCAACGTGCCGGCCTATGTTGTGCTGCACGATTCCACCATCGACGGCATCGCCGCCGCACGGCCGTCGTCGCTCAACGAGCTGCGAAACATCGCGGGGATCGGCGACAAGAAGCTCGAACATTACGGTGATGAACTGCTCGCGCTGGTGCGAACGGCGGACGCGTAGGCTCAGCCGTTGCGGAACGCGTAGGCATATCCGTTGATCGCGGGCGCGCCGCCGAGATGGGCGTACAGCACCTTCGATCCCTTCGGAAAGTATCCCTTGTTCACGAGGTCGATCATGCCCTGCATGGATTTTCCCTCGTAAACGGGATCGGTGATCATGCCTTCGAGGCGCGCGGACAGCCGGATCGCCTCCTTGGTTTCCTCGGAAGGAACGCCGTAGGCCGGATAGGCATAGTCCTCGATCAGCACGCAATCATCCTCGACGATCTCGCGGCCGAGTTCGACGAGGGCTGCGGTGTTGCGGGCGATGTCGAGCACCTGCGCCTTGGTCTGCGCCGGCGTGAACGACGCATCGATGCCGATCACTTTTCGCGCGCGGCCGTCCTTGGCGAATCCCACCAGCATGCCGGCATGGGTTGAGCCGGTGACGGTGCAGACCACGATGAAGTCGAAGGCGAAGCCAAGTTCCTTCTCCTGCGCGCGCACCTCTTCGGCGAAGCCGACATAGCCGAGCCCGCCATATTTGTGCACGGAGGCGCCGGCCGGAATCGCATAGGGCTTGCCGCCCTTGGCCTTCACATCCGCAATCGCCTCTTCCCAGCTTTGGCGGATACCGATGTCGAACCCTTCATCGACCAGTTGCACATCCGCACCCATGACGCGACTGAGCAGAATATTGCCGACGCGGTCATAGACGGCGTCCTCATGCGGCACCCAGCTTTCCTGCACCAGGCGGCACTTCATCCCGATCTTGGCCGCCACGGCCGCCACCATGCGGGTGTGGTTGGACTGCACTCCGCCGATCGAGACCAGCGTGTCGGCATTGGAGGCGATCGCGTCAGGGATGATGTATTCGAGCTTGCGCAGCTTGTTGCCGCCGAAAGCGAGCCCCGAATTGCAGTCCTCGCGCTTGGCGTAGAGTTCGACCTCGCCGCCGAGATGCTGCGACAGCCGCTCCAGCTTCTCGATATGGGTGGGCCCGAAAGTGAGCGGATAGCGTTCGAATTTCTCCAGCATCGTCATCTCCGTCGATGGACTGATCTCCGCAACGCCGGTATCATTGGTGGCAGGAAAGGTGCTCTCTATTTGTAAGATAATTGCTCCTGGATATTGCAGGAGAATGTAATTTTACGTATCTATTCTTTCTTTAATTAGCCTATTTACGAGAGAATCTTTCATGGCCGGTCGGCTCGACCGCATTGACCTCAAGATATTGCGATTCCTGCAGAATAGCGGCCGGCTGACCAACGCTGAGCTGGCCGAAATGGCCGGCGTCAGCGCCGCGACCTGTCACCGCCGCACCCAGCGCCTGTTCGAGGAGGGGTTCATCGCCGAAGTCAGAGCGATGGTGGCGCCGCGCAAGGTCGGCAAGGGGGCGCTGGTGATGGTTGGCGTGGTGCTCGACCGCTCCACGCCGGAAAGCTTTGCCGCGTTCGAGCGGGCCATCGCGCAACTGAAATTCGTGCTGGATTGCCATCTGGTGGCAGGCGATTTCGACTATTTCCTCAAAATCCGGGTCGGCGACATGGAGGATTTCAACCGCATCCATGGCGAGCAATTGATCGCGCTGCCGGGGGTCCGCCAGACCCGGACTTTCTTCGTCATGAAGGAAGTGGTCGACAATGCGCCGCTCGATTTCTGATGCCTGTTCGGCGCTGCAAAACAGGGTTTTCCCGCGGTGTCGGCCATTCCAGACTCTGGTCACACCGCGCGCCATGTCCTATCAACCGTGCCATGACCATGAGATTCTGCCGGCGAGCTCTCGCGCTTGCCATCGCCCTCGTTGCAATGCCCGCTTGCGCCTCGGAAGAGCTTCCGCGGCCGGAACCGGATACCATCATTTTCGCGATGATGTCCGGCAAGTGCAGGACGTTCAAGGTCGGCGGGCGCGATCTACCCTGCCGGGCGGTGGCGTTCTCCCAGACCGAGGAAGGCCGGGCTAATTTCACGATCGCGATCAACGACCCCAAGGACGACAGCCACATCATCACATTTTCCGGTGACAACGGACGAAGGCCGGCGGCCAACGTGTATGAGCTGCCGATCGACCGGATGCTGCTGAAATCCAAGGATCGGCCGAAGGTCGATGGCCTTCCAGTGCCCTCCATCGCACTTGCCGCGGGCCTCTGCCGGCAGGTCGGGAATTTCGTGACGCTGGAGCTCTCCAGCATTTCCTGCACCGCCGTCGACCAGAACGGCAAGAACTACGAGTTGCAGTATCAGTCCGACGGTACGCCGATGGCAGTGCGCCGCATCAAGCGGATGCGCGTCGGCAGCCCCGCGGTGTCGCCGTACGACGATATGAAATAACAGCCTTGCCTGGCAACAAAGGGCCGCCGGCGGAAAACCGACGGCGGCCAAGGTCGATCCGCACGTGGCTCGAAACGGCGCGGACGAATTCAGGCTAGGGTGCAAGTCCTCACGCGAGGTAGACGCGATCCGTCAAACTCGAGCAGCCGTCTTCATGCCGGCTTTACCGTACGCGGTTCCCACGATTTCGAACATCGGCCGCTCCGTCGGGGTCACCGCTTCCGCCTTCAGCGATATCGCTTCTGCCCTTCGCCGATACGACGAACTCTGGCGATCGGGGCGCTGCGGCGCGACTTGTCGACCACGGCCCGCTGCCGCCAGTCCGACGCCCGCAATCCCGTCAACGAATCCAAACCCGGCACCAGCGCGATTTCCTTTCGCACGGCATCGACAATCCGATCGAATTCCACTTCGCTCATCACACGCTCCAAGCGCCGGGCCGACATTCTGTCGCCCGGTCCGTAAGAGGGCCCGCGCTGAGCAGAGATCATCACGCGAGTTTGTTGTTAGAAGGCTCGGCCACGGTCGCTTCGATGGCAAAAAAGGGCCGAAATCGGGAAGGTCAACCCCGCGCAGTTCACAAGAACGCTGGTTCTGCAGTCTCCTGGCCGCCACCCTTGGCCCAACTTGCCCGAGGCGTGCTAGATTCGGCCACGAATCAGGAGAGCTCGCATGCCGGTAGACAGCGACAGCGCCATTGCATGGCACCGCGCCCAGCTCAAGAAGCTACGCGAGACCTTGAAGAACATCGAGACCACGCGATTCACGATCGGCGAGCCAGCTTTGTCGAACAGGACCAGCAAGACGCAGAAGGCGGTTGCCGAACTCGAGCAGAAGATTCGCCAGTCGCAACACATCATCGCCGCCTACGAGCGGCAGACCCGGCGACCGCTCGCGACCGACCGGCGCAGCCTCGCCAGCGTGAGCTGGAGCGCCTGGAATGCCCAGGCCCCGCACAGAAGCGGCAGCAATTCGCGGCGATGAAAGTCGCCGAACCAGGCTAATTCTTCGCGGTCTCTTTTTCCTTCGCTTTTGCCTTGCACGAAATCAGGAACGTGAACGCCCGCGCGTTGCGCGCGATATCGGCGGTCTTCAATTCCTCCTTCGCGTCGGAGATCTGATAAGGCACCACGCTGTTGTCGAGAAAATCCCGCAGCGCGCCGGTCTTGATCGCGAAGTTGATGTTTTCCGGAATGTTGCCGGTGGCCCTGACGAACCTGATGGCGTTCAGCTTGGCCGCGACCACGCCCACCACGTCGCCGTTCGAAGCCAATAATGGCCCACCGCTGTTGCCGGGCTGAACGGCGGCGCTGATCTGCAGGAAGCGCGTGTCGTTCAGCAGGCCGCTGAGCGAACTCACGATTCCCGTGGTCACCGTGAAATCGGATGTCAGCAATCCATGGAAGGGAAAGCCGATCGCCACCACGCTGTCGCCCGACTGGATCGGCTTGTCGCGGATCTTGGCGATGTCCTTGAACGTGCCGGTGGCCTGCAGCAGGGCCAGATCGTTGGTTTCGTCGCTCGACACCAGCCGCAACTTGGCCGGCGCCTCGCCGGTCGGATTGCCCTGGATGTCGCCGACACAGCCCTGCACGACATGCGCGTTGGTGACGAGATGCCCGTTCGTGCTCACGACAAATCCGGTGCCCTTCTGGTCGAACACCCTCTCGGGCTTGGCCGGCGCCTGGTCCGGCGCTGCCGCCGCCACGGCGGTCGGCTTGGCTGCGGGCAACGCCGAGAAATCGCCGGCGGCGCCCAGGCCGGATTGTTTGATCTTTGCGACGCAATGCGCCAGCACCGGCAGCAGCTGTCCGGTCTGATCGAGCTTGAACTGAAACAGCTGCCCCTGGGTATAGGCCGTCATGCCTTTCGCCCGCCGGAACTGAGCGATCAGCGACGAATTGATCGGCATCGGAACGCGAACCAGCTTGTCGGCGATCGCAACGCCGTGAACGTTGAACGGTTGCTGGCCGTCGAATGTCAGCGTCAGCGGAAACGCTTCACCGGTCTTCAGCTTCCATTGTTCGTGCATGAAGCCTAGGCCCCAGCTGCCGTCCTGATCGATCATCACGACGAAATAGACGCCGCTGGCGTAACTCGCGCCGGCCGCACAATGCGAGAATGATCCGGTCTGGTCGTTGGTGTAGGCCCCGCCCTTCCAGTTGCCGACGCTGATCGAGCCATAGGGCCCCCGCGCCTCCGCATTCGAACCGGTAAAAATCGCACTCAACAGAACTGCAACCGCAGCAGCACGGCATTTCATCAGCATTTTCCCCACACACCCAGGATGAGCATATTTGTCTTTGCAACCAGAGTCCATTTGGGGCGGGCGGAAATTTCCGGCCGGCACCAGCGCCGAAGCGCTTCGTTAAGTTCTTTGCCGGATCATTCCGGGCACATCGCCTCGATCGCCGTAAGATCGAGGCCGATTCGCCCCCGCCCGCAGCAAATCAGCGCACCGCCCGGCAGGACAACGCATGGACTTGGCACACGGCGGAGACCATTTCGCGCGGAACGACTGGCTTCGCCCGCCCGCGGCCGTGCTGGTCTCGGGCCTGCTCATCGCGCTTTACGCCTGGCTGATCCTGCTCACGACGATTCCATATCCCGGCAAGATCGGGCTCGACTACAACACGCTCGGCACCGACTGGATGGTTTTCTACGGCGCGATCCGTTCGGTGCTCGACGGCAACGCCGCGCTGATCTTCGACGGCGATCGCTTCACGGATTTCCTCAACACCACGTTTGCCGGCTTGCTCTCGTCACCGCTGGATTTTCGGCCATGGGCCTACCCGCCGAGCTTCCTGCTGATGCTGCTGCCGTTCGCGGGCCTCGGTTTCCTGGGTTCGTATGTCGCGTTTCAGCTTGCAACCGGCGCGCTGCTGGCGCGGGCGCTGCAAGCGAGCACTGCCGCGCCATCGCCGGTCCTGTTGATGGCCGCGCTGGGCTGCCCGGCATCGGCCATCAACGCGATCAACGGTCAGGCTGTCTTCCTCGTCGCAGCGCTGATCGTCGGCGGGTTTGGCCTTCTCGAACGGCGTCCCTTTCTCGGCGGACTGGTGCTGGGACTGCTGACGTTCAAGCCGCAGTTCTGCATCCTGGTGCCGATCGCCTTGATCGCGGCCGGGCAATGGCGCGCATTGCTGGCTTCAGGCGTGTCGGCCCTTGCGATGGTGATCGCGAGCGGATGGATGTTCGGATGGGAGCTCTGGCTGCGCTGGCTGCCGTTGATCATCGAGAACTTCATCAGCCCGAGCGAGAAGTGGATCGCGTATGGCCGGATGTGGGGCCACAGCGTCTATGCCTGCGCGGTGCTGCTCGGCGTTTCGGCGCGGCTGGCGTCGTGGGTTCAACTGCTCGCCATGATCGGCGCCGCCGTCTCCGTCGTCATCGCATTCCGGTCGCGGCTTGGGACAAGGGAAAGGACCGCGGTGTTCCTCGCCGCCACGGTCCTCGCCGCACCGCATTCCGGCCCCTATGACGTGACGCTCCTGGTCATTGCCGCCGCGTTCTGGCTGATGTCACGCGCCGCACCCGTGCCGCTGTGGTGCTGGACCCTGGCGTTCATGGTCTGGCTGCTGCCGATGCTGAGCCCGCCGGTGCTGTTTCCCGTCGCCAGGATCGCGCCGCTGATTCCCCTCCTGCTGATCGTGCTGCTGCTCCGGCCCGGCGTTGGCGGACCGGTACCCGGGCGATAGAACGGTCGCGGCCCCGTGCGCCCCTGCTCGGCCAGCAGGGAACCGCGCGCCGCGACCAAAGTCTCGGTACCGCCGGACGCGCGCTCGTGCGTTTTTTGATGGATCACCTCTGGCATCTTGCATACGGTAAGGAGTTGCCGCCTTCCCCCGGGGCGACGTCGCACCGGGGGCCAAAAAAACGCAATTGCGCCGCCGGTCGCGGACGCTTGCCATAGCCGGAGGAAATGCCGTGAAATCAAGACTTGTCCGGTTCGCCCTGTTTACATTCATCGCGGCCGTGGCCGGCCAGGCGCAGGCCCAGACCTGGCCGGACAAGCCGGTCACCTTCATCGTGCCGTTCGCGGCCGGCGGCGGCACGGACGCGTTTGCCCGCCCGCTGGCAGCGCAGCTCGATACCCAATTGGGCAAGCGCGTGCTGATCGAAAATCGCGCCGGCGCCGGCGGCACGGTCGGTGCATCGGCCGCAGCGAAGTCGGCTGCCGACGGCTACACCTTCTTCATGGGCGCGGCGCATCACGCCATCGCCCCCTCACTCTACCCCAACCTCGACTACAACATCGAAACGGATTTTATCGCGGTCGCGCTGATCGCGCGGCCGCCGCAGGTGGTGGTCGTCAATCCGGAGAAGGTCGCCGCCAAGACGCTCGCCGAATTCATCGCCTACGCCAAGGCCAATCCGGGCAAACTCAACTACGGTTCGGCGGGCGCCGGCACCACGCATCATCTCGCGGGCGAATTGTTCAAGATCCTGACCAAGACCACCATCCAGCATGTGCCCTACCGTGGGGCCGGCCCCGCGATGCAGGACCTCATCGCCGGCCACGTGCCGGTCGTGTTCGACGGACTCGGCTCGTCGGCGGCCCCCATCAGGGCCGGACAATTGCGCGCGCTCGCGGTGGCCGCGCCAAAGCGCGTGCCGGCCTTCCCTGACCTGCCCACCACCGCCGAAGCGGGCCTGGCGGACTACGAAGTCTCGACCTGGTACGGCCTGTTCGCCCCGAAGAACACGCCGCCGGCCATCGTCGATCAGATGGTCAAGGAGTTGCAGAAGGCGATGCAGACCCCCGCCATCAAGGAGGCCTGGGAACGCAACGGTTCCGATGTCCCCGACGTCACGGGTCCGGCATTCGCAAAAATGGTCACCGCAGAAGTCGAGCGCTGGCGCAAGGTGGTGACGGAGGCCAACGTCAAGCTGGATTAGCAGCGTTCCGGCGCTACGCCGCCGGGCTACTATTCAAAATATCGAAAACAACCCCATGCAAAGTAGGATTGGACCGGCTTGCAGCCTCTGTGATGGCTGAATCCGGCCCGCCCTACTTGGCCTCGCTCGCCTTGATTCCCGAGCTTTCAATCAGTGTCGCCACGCGCGGAAGATCGGCTGCGAACAGGCGCGCATGCGCCTCGGGCGTCAACTCGTTGGCGGGGAACGGCAGGGTGCCGAGCTGCTTCAGCTTTTCCAGCAGCTCCGGCTCGGCCAGCGCGGCGCGGAGCGCGGCATTCAGCGCGCCAACGGTTTCCCTTGGCGTCCCCTTCGCCACATAAAGCCCGTGCCACATCGAATAGCTGACCTCGGGCATGCCGAGTTCGGCGGTGGTCGGCACGTCCTTCAACTGCTCGAGCCGTTGCGGCGAGGTGATGGCGATGCCGTGCAGCGTCCCGGCCTGAATCTGCGGCAGAGCGTTGGTCACCTGATCCCACAGCAGATCGATTTGCCCCGCCAGCAGATCGCCGATCGCGGGAGCCGAACCGCGATACGCCACAACCGTCGGCTTGAAGCCGAGCACGTTGCCCATCATCACTGCGCACAAATGACTGTTGGTCCCGAGACCGCCATGCGCGAAGTTCGCCTTGTCGCGCTGCACCTTGATCCAGGCCAGATGGTCCTTCGGACCCTCGCCGGGAATCGACTTGCGGCCGATCAGGACCATCGGCGCATTGTTGACGAGGCCGACCGCCTCAAACGCCGTCCTGGTGTCGTAGCGCAGGTTGGTGAACAGGCTGGGTGCCGCAAGCAGGCCGACGTGATTGATCAGAACCGTGGAGCCGTCGGGCGCCGAGCGCGCTACGCGATCGTTGGCCAGGGTGCTGCCGCCGCCGACCACGTTCTCGATGATGATGGTCTGGCCGAGGGTACGTGAGATCCGCTCGCCGATGAGCCGCGCGACCGTATCCGTGCCGCCGCCGGCCGCGTAGGGCACCACCAGCGTGATGGTCTTGGGATTCGATTGCGCGTGGGCCTGCGCCGAAAGACAGGCAAGCAACACACCCAGGCCGACAAGCGCACGCCTGCAAAGCCGATTGGCCATGACGGCCCCCTCCCTGTTTGTCGTTGTGACGAATCCCTGCGGACGCGCTTTTTGGCGAACTCGCGCCGCATCTGGCAGCGTGGCTCGCATTGCCTCGGATCATGCTGATTGCAACTGCGCAAATCAACTGCAAAGCAAGCGCCCGACAGGCAGGGAAACCACTCGACGGTGAGACCGGCGTGATACAATGTCGCAGAGCGACGATCACGTTTGGACGGAGTTGGAATGAATCAGGCGGCCTATGTCGCGGTGGATTGGGGCACCAGCAGCTTTCGGCTCTGGCTGGTCGACCGTGCTGGCAACGTGCTCGGGGAACGGCGCAGCCATGAGGGCATGATGGCGGCGGCCAAGCCCGGCTTTCCTGCCGTGCTGCAATCGCATCTGGAAGCCGTCGGCGCTGCACCCGGGCTGCCCGTCATCATCTGCGGCATGGCCGGTGCGCGGCAGGGCTGGGTAGAGGCAGGCTATGTCGACACGCCCGCGCCACTCGCCTCGATCCTGAAGCGGGCCGTTCCGGTGCCGGGACAAGACCGCGACATCCGTATCCTGCCGGGGATCGCGCAACGCGATGCAAAAGCCCCCGACGTCATGCGGGGCGAGGAAACCCAGTTGCTTGGCGCGGTGGGCATGGATGCGGCGGGAGAAGCGATCGTCTGCATGCCCGGTACGCACTCGAAATGGGTAATGACGAACGGCGGGACTGTCGAACGCTTCGCCACGTTCATGACGGGAGAGCTGTTCGACGCCGTCTCGCAACATACTATCCTGTCGCACGCGGTGGCCGGCGCCGACGAGACGCAGGATATCGACGCATTCAAATCAGCGGTCATGGCCGCGTTCGAGGCGCCTGCCTTCGCCGCCAATCTGCTGTTTCAGGTACGATCGGGTCAGCTCATTTACGGCGGCACGCCCTCTTCGGCCCGCGAGAAAATATCGGGCACCCTGATCGGCCTTGAACTGGCGGCCGGACTTGGCCGAGGGACATCGAAGTCAGGCATCACGCTGATCGCATCGGGCCGGCTTCAGATGCTCTACCGGTTGGCATTTGAAACGACGGCCGTTCCGGTTCGCACAATAGGCGCGGAGGATGCAGTCCGTCGCGGTCTTTCGATGGCCGCGCAATCGATCTGGAGTCTATGAAGATGAGCGCTGTCCCATTTCCGCCGATGAAGCGCCCGCTGGTCGCGATCCTGCGCGGCGTGAAGCCCGAGGAAACGGCTGATATTGTCGACGCGCTCGTTGAAAGCGGCATGACGGCGATCGAGATTCCGCTCAACTCGCCGGATCCGTTTCGCTCGATCGAGATCGCGGTCAGGAAAGCCCCGGCCGGAATCCTGGTCGGCGCCGGCACCGTGCTGACGCTGGAAGCCGTCGATCGACTGCATGATGTCGGCGGCCGACTGCTGGTGACGCCGAATGTCGACGTCGATGTCATTGCGCGCGCCCGTACCCATGGCATGGTCACGATGCCCGGCGTGTTCACGCCGACGGAGGCGCTTCTCGCCGCCAGGGCGGGCGCTTCGAGCCTGAAATTCTTTCCGGCGAACGTGCTCGGCGCCGCGGGCATCACCGCCATTCGCGCCGTGCTTCCTGCCGGCCTGATGATCGCTGCTGTGGGCGGCGTCTCCGACAGGAATTTTGTGGACTATGTCAAGGCCGGCATTCTCGCGTTCGGCCTCGGCAGCAGCCTCTACAAGCCGGGGATGACGGCCGCAGAAGTAGCCGCGCGCGCCAGGGCGACGATCGACGCTTATGACATGGCTATCCAACAGGCGAGGTAGCGGCCGTGAGGCTGGCTGCTCGGTCTGCTTTGCCGATGCCCCGGCGTTGGTCTAGAACCTCTGCATGACCCAATCACCGAATGCGCCCCTGCCGTTTGACGAACTCGCCAAGGCCATCGAGGCGCGCCGCTCCGTCTATGGCTTCATCAGTGGGTTGCGGCTCGACCGCGCCGCCCCCGGCGAGGCCTGGTCGAGCCTGCCCTATCGCCCCGTCTTCGTCGGCGACACCGAGACCGGCGTTCTGCACGGCGGCGTCGTCACCGCCATGCTCGACGAGAGCTGTGGCATGGCCGTGCAGCTCGCCCTCGACGGCACGCGGTCGATCGCCACGCTCGACCTGCGGATCGACTACCAGAAGCCCGCGACGCCCGGCCTCGATATCAAGGCGCACTCTCGCTGCTATCGCGTCACCCGCTCGATCGCCTTCGTGCGCTCGGCGGCCTATCAGGAATCCGAGGACGACCCGGTCGCCACCGCGACCGCCTGCTTCATGGTCGGCGCCAACCGCACCAACATGCTGACCGACGAACGGGTTCATCATGGGCCGCCTCCGACGCTCGAAGCCCCGGAGGATCCGGCGAGTCTGTTTGCCAACAGCCCGTTCGCGCGCTGTCTCGGCATCCGCCCCGGCGAGGATGACACGCTCGTGATGCCGTTCACGCCGAAGATCATCGGCAACCCGATGCTGCCCGCCATCCATGGCGGCATGACCGGCGCGTTCCTGGAAACGACGGCCATCGTGGGCGTAACGCGCGAACTCGGCGTCTCGGCGCCGCCCAAGCCGATCGGCCTGACCATCAACTATCTGCGCTCCGGCCGCGTGCTGGACAGCTATGCCCGCGTTTCGATCGTGAAGCAGGGTCGGCGCGTCGTCGCCTTCGAGGCGCAGGCATGGCAGGACGACCCGGCCAAGCCGATCGCTTCGGCGTTTGGTCATTTCATGCTGAGGAAGGCCCCGGGCGCCGATGAAGAATAGGTAAATGTGTCGTTCACCGAACCCGGCACGGCCGTGTTCTTACGGGGTTCGAAGTTAACCCGACGCTCGCGACTGCGACCTACGCTCGGGACTGGTGTGCCGGCTTCTGATCGTCCCTGACGGATGCCGTAGGTCGGAAGAGACACGGGGCGAACCAAGAGAGCCGTCGCGGCGAACGCGCAGCATGATCGCAGTCTACACCTGCCTTACCCAGCAGCATGATCTGAAGCTCGTCGCGCTAGCGGCGCTGGTGTGCCTCGTCTCGACGACGATCGGCGTCGACCTGCTGGCACGCGCCAAGCAGCGGCGCGGCAACCGCTATGCGCGCCTGGCCTTGGCGTGTGGCGCCGTCATCGTCGGCTCCACCGGCATCTGGGCAACCCACTTCCTCGCCATCCTGGCCTACGACGTCGGCCTTCCCATGGGCTTCGAGGTGACCGCGACGGCCCTGTCCATCGTAGCGGGCTTGGTCGCCAACACGATCGGATTCGCCCTGGTCTCACCCCGGTCATCCTGGTGGCGAATCGTGCTGAGCGGCGTCATCGTCGGAGGCGGGGTCGGCGTGTTGCACTTTCAAGGCATGGCCGGCATCACACTTCCGAACAGCGTCGGCTGGAATAGAACCCTGATCGAAGTATCGATCGTGCTCGGCATATTATGGTCGACCCTCGCAGTCGCCCTGCTCTCACGTGGCCGCAACCCTATTCACCGATTTGCCGCTGCCATCGCTTACTCCCTCGGTGTGGTGTCCGTCCACTTCACCGGCATGGCAGCGATGACGATCCTGCCAGACCTGCAGCCCGACTTCGTGGACGATCCCTTTTCGCATTCATCGATCGCGGTCGCCGTCACGATCGCGGTCTCCGTGGTCATCCTTGTCGCCTTCGGTACTTCCATGGTCGACCAGGTCCGGATGCGCAGGAGCATCCACGAGGCCGATCGGCTGAACCGGCTCAACGAGGCACTGGCGCGGGCAAAAGACGCTGCCGAGGCCGCCAACCGCGCCAAGTCGGAATTTCTGGCGATGATGAGTCATGAGATCCGCACGCCGCTGACGGGCATGATCGGCATGATCGACCTCTTGGCCCGCACCAATTCGGTTGCCGAACAGCGCAGCTACGCGACCCTGGCGAGGGAATCGGCCGAAAACCTGCTGGCGGTGATCAATGGTGTCCTCGATTTCTCCCAGCTCGAGGCCGGCCGCCTGCGAACCGAGGCGATCGACTTCGACGCCGACAGGCTCGTCAAGTCGACGATCGAACTGTTCCGGACCCCTGCCGAAGCCAAGGGGCTGCAGCTGGCCGCTGCTCCGTCACCGGATCTTCCGCAATGGCTGAACGGTGATCCGCATCGCATCCGGCAGATCCTGAGCAACCTGATCGGCAACGCCATCAAGTTCACCGCGGCAGGCAAGGTCGAGGTGACGGCCTCACACCGCCTGCGCGCCGATGGAAGGATCGAACTGCGGCTGGACGTGGTGGACAGCGGCGTCGGCATTCCACCTGAAGCCAGGAGTCGATTGTTCGAGCCCTTCATTCAGGTCGATTCATCGACATCGCGGCGGTATGGCGGCAGTGGCCTCGGGCTGTCGATCTGCAAACAGCTGTGCGATCTTCTCGATGGCGATATCGGCGTCGAACCCGGGCCTGGCGGGGTCGGCAGCCGCTTCTGGTTCAGCGTTCTCTGCGCCGAAGGCCAGCCGGTCGTGCCCGAATTGCCGTCGCCCTCGATCGCCGCCGACCGGCCGCTGGCCGTGCTGGTCGCCGAGGATACGCCGATCATCTCGAGCCTGATCCGCAGTCTGCTGCTCAAGGAGGGATGCGAGCCGACCATGGTGGTCAACGGCGCCGAGGCCGTCGCGATGGTGCGGACCAGGGCATTCGACCTCGTCCTCATGGATGTGCAGATGCCGGAAATGGACGGCGTGTCCGCCACCCGCGCCATTCGCAGCCTCCCCGGCGCGCATAGCGGGATTCCGATCATCGCGTTGACGGCGAACGCCTTGGCGAGCGAGCGTGAACAATATCTGGCCGCGGGGATGAACGACTGCGTGACCAAGCCGATCCGGCCGGTTGAGCTGTTTCGCGCCATTGCGGCGTGCACGGCGGGGCGCGCAGCGCAAGCAGAACATGGGTCGGAACGAAACGAATGCGGCGATGACGCCGAGCCGATCAAAAGCGCATCCACCGTCTAGCGAAACGGGGCCGTAAAGGGGCGCCAGGGCATGGGCCGGTTTCAGCCGATCACGCGGCCGCGCCCGACATCCGCTTGAGAACGTCGGCCTTCGGACCGTCCGCCACCAGCCGGCCCGAATCCAGCCAGAGAATTCGATCGACCAGTTGCAGCACCGGGGCTCGATGCGTCGCGACGATCAGTGTTCTTTCGCCGATGAATTCCTTCATGTTGCGCACCAGGCGCATTTCGAGCATCGTATCCATCGCGGACGTCGGCTCATCCAGCAGCAGCACCCGTGGATTTGCGAGCAGCGTGCGCGCCAGGGCGACCGACTGACGCTCGCCGCCGGATAGCCGCTCGCCGCGCGGACCGACCTGCATGCCGAACCCCTGCGGGTGACCGGCGGCGAAATCGGCCACGCCGGTGAGCTGCATCAGGGCGTTGAATTTTTGAGGATCGACCTCGTGCTGCCCGATGACGAGATTTCTCATCAGGGTATCGTCGACAATGCCCGTCGTCTGTCCCATGTAACCGAGCGCTTCGCGCAATGCCGCCGGGGCGTATTGTCGAACGTCGAAGCCATCCAGCAAAATCGATCCCTGATCCGGCTCGGCGAGCCTCGCGATCAGGCGGAGCAGCGTGCTCTTGCCCGAGCCCGACCGGCCCACGATGGCGATGCGCTCGCCTGGTTGAATCACCGCCGATATGTTATCGATCTGCCGCGACCCCTGATCCGAATACGAGAACGAGACGCCGCTCAATCGAAGGGCACATTCCTTCGGCGCGGATAGTGCACCGCTGTCATCTCCCGCGCTTTCGCTTTCGAACCGCGTCTCGTCCGCCAGTGACCTCAGGAGAGCGCGGCTTTGCGACGCGCGGTGGATTGAACCAACCAGTTGGCCGATGGGGGCTATGATCCGTCCCACCAGCAGCGAACAGGTCAACAGACCGCCAACCGTCATGTTGCCCGCGGAAATCTCGTAGGCACCGATGATGAGCACGACGGCGATCATCATCTGCCCGATGGTGACATTGGCGTAGGCGGCAAGGCTCTGCCACAGCCGGCTGACGTGAGACGAGTAGGAAAACTCGTCGAAAATGCGCTCGAACCGGTTCAGCACCCGAAGCTCGGTGCGGGTGGACTTGATCATCTCCAGCACTTCGACCGCCTCGTTCAGACGGTTCGATTGCAGCTGGGTCAACGCCATCGACCGCTTTTGCTCCGCGTCGGAGCCGATGTTGGTCCAGTGGTGCACGGCGACCAATGCCGCGATCCCGGCGATCGGCGCGAGCACGACCGGTCCGCCATTGATCCACAGCAGTGTGAACACGATCAACAGAAACGGCAGATCGATGGCAATACCGGTGACGAGTTGGGGGATCAGTTGCGTCATGCCATCGAGATGCCGCAGCTTCAGCGAGACGGCGCCGGCGGAGCGCGGGGCCTCGGTCATCCTGGCCTCGAGCAGTTTCCGCATGGTGGAAGCCTGGATCGCGGCACTGGCCGAACTCGCCAGCGCATCCTGAATCTTGAGCCGAACCCACCTGACCGCCATATCGGCCGACAAGGCCAGCATCACACCGATCGAAATGGCCCAAAGAGTGTCGAACGCGGAATGCGGAATGACACGATCGAAGATCAGGCCGGAGTAGATCGGCAACGCCAGCAGCATCAGGTTGGAGAACGCCGCGGCGACGAGAAGCTGGACCAGCATCCGCCTGTGCCGGGCGGTCATGAACGAGAGAATTCCCCGGACGGGATCGACATCGTCCAGCGACGCCGCGCCCGAGGCAAGCTCAGCGAGATTATCGGCCGGCACGACGCCGCGCGGGCGCACCAGGAAGATGGTTCCTGCCTCCTCCCGGGCCAGCGCATCCTTGTCGATCGAATAGCTTCTGCCGGAATGCAGCCCGGTGAAGGTGCGGCCTTGCCGCCCGATCAGCATGCGCCCCCTGCCGTCTTCGGTCAGCATGACCGCCGGCAAATCCTGGGCGTCGAGCGAACTCGCGGACCGGTTCTCGAATACGACGTCGATGTCGTTTCGCGCGGCAAACGAGACCAGTGCTTCGGGACTGTCGATCTCGGTGGCAGCAGCCTGACGGGCCGGCTCCCCGCGCTGCAGCCGCCAGACCGATGCAATCTCGGTCAGCAGACGCGCCAGAACCTCGGGAGGGGGCAGTCGCGAGACATCGAGTCTGTCAGGGTCCCGCTCCTGTCCGACGCCGACCGCGGCAAGTCGACCGAGTGCGGCATCGAAAATCGCGGCGGTACGCTGAGAATTTACGCTGAATGACATCTCGAGCTACTGGCTCACAAAACCACGATCCCATGGTTTACGCCGTTAACCTTAATTCGCCGTGAACTGTTTTCTGTTTCAATGAGAGGGTCCGGACGTTAACGAGCTGTTCATTGCATCCCCTCCGCACCAAGACCCTGGCGTCTCACGTCGACGCCCTGTCCGGCCACGCGCCCGCCCGTGGTTCGCGGCGGGGCTCGGCGACGCCTGACGATGAGCCGCAAGCCATCTTCCCCCGGCGTATCGACCGGATCGCGACCGAGGCGCAGGGACGGTTTGTCGTCATCGTCGGCGTATGCACGGTACTCGCGCTCGTCTGGTCGGCCATCGTGCAGATCGACAAGGTGACGCGCGGATCCGGGCGCATCGTCACCCAGCAGACCAAGCAGGAAGTGCAGCACCTGGAAGGCGGCATCATCGCCGAGATCCTGGTCAAGGAGGGCGAGGCCGTCGTCGCCGGCCAGCCGTTGATGCGGGTCGAAAACAGCTTCTTCAAGTCCGAGCTTGCGCAGGCCGCGATCGAAATGGCCGCAAAGCGCGTGCGGCTGGCCAGGCTGCAGGCGGAGACCACGGGGGCGAAGGATCTGCCCTTCTCGCGCGACATGATGGGCGCGAGCCGCGAGGGCATCGAGAGCGAGCTGGCGCTTTTTCGGCGCCGCCAGGCCAACCTCGGCGAGCAGCTTTCAATCCTGGCCCAGCAGCAAAGGCAGAAGGAGATCGAGCTTTCGGAACTGCGATCCCGCCTGCCCTCCGTCACGCGCGAAAAGCAGATCTCGGAAGAGCGCTATGCCAGTTTGCAGAAACTCAGCGCCGCGGGCGCCGCGTCCAACAACGACCGGCTCGAGGTCGAGCGCGTCATGTTGCAGACGGTCGCGCGCCTGTCCGACCTGGCGCACGAAATCCCGCGGACCGAGGCCGCGCTGGCCGAAATCGGGCAACGCAAGGCGGAGGTGACGTCGCGCTTCCAGGCCGAGGCCGAGAAGGAGCGCACCCAGACGACGACGGAACTGGAGAAACTGACCAAGAGCATCGAAGCATTGCAGGACCGCATGCAGCGATCCGACGTCAATGCACCGGTGAGCGGCGTGATCAACAAGCTCAACGTCACGACGATCGGCGGCGTCGTCAAACCCGGGGAATCCCTGGTCGAGATCGTGCCGGCCGACGGGCTGATCGGCATCGAGATGAGATTATCGCCGGCGGACCGCGCCGACGTCTGGCTCGGACAGCGGGCGATCGTCAAGATCAGCGCCTACGAGTTCTCGGTCTATGGCGGATTGAGCGCCCGCGTTTCGGAGATCTCGCCCGACGCCCACCGGGACGACCGCGGCACGCCTTATTTTCGCGTCCGGCTCGAAGCCGATGCCCATGCGCTGGGCCCCGACCATCCGGTTCTGCCGGGCATGCTCGCCGACGTCGACGTGATCGGAACCCGTCAAAGCGTTCTCGGGACGATTCTGAAGCCGCTCCGGCGCATCAAGGACAACGCGCTGCGGCAGTGATGCGCCGCTTGCGCTCACGTGCGCGGAACGCCTTCGCCTGCAATCAAGCGACCAGCGAGAGTTGAGCTACCAGCGTCGTATGAGTCGCGTCGGTGTAAATCTCATACGTCTCGATGTTGCCAAGTATCGTATGCACGTAATTCGCTGACGAATCAGTGACGGTGACCGCATCGCCGCCGTTGATCTGCATCGTCAGCATATTGGTGCCACCGGCGATCTGGGCGATCTGGCTGCCGGAAAGACTGGCCGACGCAGTGACGTTGCTCGCGGTGAAGTCGATCGACTGCACGTTCGTGAGCGACGCCAGCAGCTCGGTGTCCGTGATGGTGCCCGAGTTCGCCGACAGGTTGACCGAATTGGTTCCGCCGCCGCCGTCGATCGTGGCGCCCAGCGCCAGCGACGATCCATCGATGATGAAAATGTCGCTGCCGCCGCCGCCGAACAGGTTATCGAGGCCGCCGCCGCCGTTGATGGTGTCGCTGCCGGATGAGCCGGTGATGGTGTTGGCTCCGGACGAGCCGGTCAAGGTGAGACCCGAGGACAGCGCCGAGGCGTCGATGTCCTGGAAGCCGGTGACATTGGTCGAGTCGCCGGAGGTTTGATCGGCATTGGCGAGGTTGACCGTGGTCGCCGTGCCGAGCACGAGCGTATTGCCTCCCGTGCCGCCGTCGATCGACGTCTCGGTGCCGCGATACGTCACGGTATCGTTGCCGCCGCCGCCATTGATCGTGTCGGCGCCGCCGGCGCCGTCGATCGTATCGTTGCCCGATCCGCCGGTCAGCGTATTGGCCGACGACGACCCCGTGATCGAGAGGCCGGAGGAGAGGCCCGACGCGTTGACGTTCTGGAAGTTCGTGACGTTGACCGAATCGCCGGTCGTCTGATCGGCGTTTCCGAGATCGACATCGGTCGCGCTCGCCAGCACCAGTGTGTTGGTTCCACCACCGCCATCAATCGACGTCTCGGCGCCACGATACGTCACGGTGTCGGCTCCGACGCCGGCACTGATGACGTCGGCGCCGCCGCCGCCATCGATCGTATCGTTGCCTGATCCGGTCGCGATGGTGTTGGCGCTCGCCGACCCCGTCACCGTGACCGCCGACGTGATGCCGGCCGCGGCCAGGTTCTCGAAATTCGCGACGCTGAAGCCATCGCCGGTGGTCTGGTCGGCGCCGGCGGAGACCGCGAAGTTGATGGCCGAGATGCCGCCGAGCGACGCCAGCGAAAGCGTGTCGCTTCCGCTGCCCGCGTCGATCGAGGTCTCGGTACCGCGATAGCTGACCGTGTCGTCGCCGCCGCCGGCATTGATGGCGTCCGCGCCACCGCCGCCATCAATGGTGTCGGCGCCGGAACCGCCGGTGATCGTATTGGCCGAGCTGGATCCGGTGAGTGAGAGAGCCGCGGAAAGCGCAGAAGCGTCGACGTTCTGGAAACTGGAAGTCGTCGTCGAATCGCCCGAGGTCTGGTCGACATTCCCGAGATTGACCGTGCCGGCCGCCCTGAGCACCAGCGTATTGGTGCCCGTGCCGCCGTCGATCGACGTCTCGGCGCCGTAATACGAGATGCTGTCGTTACCGCCGCCGCCGGCGATGGTGTCGGCGCCGCCGCCGCCGTCGAGCGTATCGTTGCCCGAGCCGGCGGTGATCGTGTTGCCGGAGGACGTACCCGTGATTGAAATCGCCGCCGACAACGCGCTTGCATCGACATTCTGGAAATTGTTGACCGCGGTCGAATCGCCGGACGTCTGATCGACGTTGGCGAGATTGACGGTCGCCGTCACCGCCATCACCAGCGTGTTGGTGCCGCCGCCACCGTCGATCGAGCTTTCGCTGCCGCGGTAGGTAACGGTATCGCTGCCGAGGCCGGCATTGATGGCGTCCGCGCCGCCGCCGCCGTCGATGATGTCGTTGCCGGAGCCGGTGGTGATGGTATTGGCCGACGACGAGCCAGTTACCGTCAATGCCGAGCCGATTGCCGACGCATCCAGGCTTTCGAAATTGGCGGCGCTGACGCTATCGCCCGTCGTTTGGTCCGCTCCGGCGCTGACGGCAAGGTTGACCGCGGTGATACCGCCGCCCGCCGCCAGAACCAGTGTGTCGGTCCCCGAGCTACCATCGATCGAGGTCTCCGTGCCGCGATAGGTCACGCTGTCGTTGCCGCCGCCGGCATTGATGACGTCAGCCCCGCCGGCGCCGTCGATGGTGTCGCCGCCGGAACCGCCGGTGATCGTATTGGCCGACGACGAGCCCGTGATCGTGACCGCCGAAGAGATTGCCGACGCGTCGACGTTCTGGAAGCCGATGACGTTGGCCGAATCGCCCGAGGTCACGTCGGCATTGCCGAGGTTGACGGTGACGGCGGCGCGCAGCGCCAGCGTATTGGTTCCGGTACCGCCGTCGATAGAGGTCTCCGTGCCGTAATACGACACGGTATCGTTGCCGCCGCCGGCCGTGATCGCGTCGGCGCCGCCGCCCGCGTCGATCGTATCGGCGCCGGTGCCGGTGGTGATCGTGTTGGCCGCCGACGACGCCGTGACCGTCAGCGCCGTGGTCATGATCGATGCGTCGAGGTTCTCGAAATTCGCGACGCTGGCGCTGTCGCCGGCGGTCTGGTCGGAACCGGCGGAAACCGCGAAGTTGACGGACGTGATGCCGCCGGCCGCAGCCAGAACGAGCGTGTCGCTGGCGGCGCCGCCATCGATCGCGCTTTCCGTGCCGCGATAGGTCACGGTGTCGTTGCCGCCACCGGCGTTGATCGTGTCCGCACCGCCCGCGCCGTCGATCGTGTCGTTGCCCGAACCGCCAGTGATCGTGTTGGCCGACGACGAGCCGGTCAGCGTGACGGCCGACGACAATGCCGACGCGTCGATGCTCTGGAAACCGGCAACCGTGGTGGAGTCGCCGGAAGTCTGATCAACATTGGCGAGGTTGACGGTCGCAGCGGCATTCAGCACCAGCGTGTTGGTGCCGGTGCCGCCGTCGATCGACGTCTCGGTGGCGCGGTAGCTCACGCTGTCATTGCCGCCGCCGGCCGCGATGGTGTCGGCGCCGCCGCCGCCGTCGATTGTGTCGTTGCCGGAACCGCCGGTGATGATGTTGTCCGCAGACGAACCGCTGATCGAAAGCGCCGTCCCCAGGCCGGACGCGTTGACGTTCTGGAAGTTGCTGACGGTCGTGGCATCGCCCGCGGTCTGGTCGCCATTGGCAAGATTGACGGTTGCCGCCGCGTTCATCACCAGCGTGTTGGTGCCGGTCCCGCCATCGATCGCCGTTTCCGCGCCGCGGTACGTGACCGTGTCGTTGCCGCCGCCGGCGACGATCGCGTCGGCGCCGCCGCCGCCATCGATGGTGTCGGCGCCCGAACCGGTCGTCATCGTATTCGCCGCGGACGAGCCCGTGACGGTCAGGGCCGAACCGACAAGCGACGCATCGAGACTTTCGAAGTTCACGGCGCTGACGCTGTCCCCGACCGTCTGGTCGGAGCCGGCGGATACGCTGAAATTCACCGCGGTCGTGCCGCCCGCGGCAGCCAGCACCAGCGTGTCGCTGCCTATGCCGCCATCGATAGAGGTTTCGCCGCCACGGTAGGTCACGGTGTCGTTGCCGCCACCGGCAGCGATCGTGTCGGCGCCGCCGGCGCCGTCGATCGTGTCGGCGCCGGATCCACCGGTGATCGTGTTCGTGCCGGACGAGCCGGTCAGCGACGTTGACGACGACAGCGCCGATGCATCGATGTTCTGGAAATTGGTGACGTTCGCGGCGTCACCGGAGGTCTGGTCGGCATTGCCGAGATTGACCGTTCCGGCCGCCCGCATCACCAGCGTGTTGGTTCCGGTGCTGCCGTCGATCGAGGTCTCGTTGCCATAGTAGGAGACGGAGTCATTGCCGCCGCCTGCGCCGATGACGTCGGCGCCGCCGCCGCCGTCGATCGTGTCATTGCCCGAGCCGGTGGTAATCGTGCTCGCTGATGACAGGCCGGTTACGGTGATCGCGCTCGACAGCGCGCCGGCGTTGAGGTTCTCGAAATTGGCGACGCTCGTCGTATCGCCCGTGGTCTGGTCGGCGCCCGAGGAGACGGTGAAATTGACCGCCGTGACGGTCGAACTCGCCGACAGGATCAGCGTGTCGGAACCGGCGCCGCCATCGATCGAGGTTTCGCTGCCATTGTCGGTGACCGTGTCGTTGCCGCCGCCGGCATTGACGACGTCGGCGCCGCCGCTGCCATCGATCGTGTCGTCGCCGGACCCGCCGGTGATCGTGTTGGCCGCGGAAGATCCCGTGATCGACAAGGTCGCTGAAACGGCTGACGCATCGACGTTCTGGAAACCCGCCACGGTCACGGCATCGCCGGTGGTCTGGTCGCCATTGGCGAGATTGACGGTCGTTGCCGCCCGCAGGATCAGCGTATTGGTGCCGGTGCCGCCGTCGATCGACGTTTCGGCCCCGTAATACGAGACCGTGTCGTTACCGCCGCTGGCGACAATGGTGTCGGCGCCGCCGGCGCCATCGATGGTATCGCCGCCCGACCCGCCCGTGATCACGTTGATGCCCGAGGAACCGGTAATCGACACGGCCGAACCGACGGCCGACGCATCGACGTTCTGGAAGTTGGCGATCGTCCCGGCCCCGAACGAGAGCTGGTTCGCATTGGCCAGGTTCAGCACCGCCGACGTCCTGAGGATCAGGGTGTTGGTGCCGCCGGCGCCGTCGACCGTGGTCTCCGAGCCATAATACGACACAGTGTCGTTGCCGGTGCCGGCATTGATGACGTCGGCCCCGCCGCCGCCGTCGATCGTGTCGGCGCCCGAACCTGTCGTGATTGTGTTGGCGGACGACGATCCCGTGACGGTCAGCGCCGTGGCGAAGATTCCGGCGTTGACGTTCTCGAAATTCGCGACCGCTACCGCGTCGCCGGTGGTCTGGTCGGCGCCCGCCGCGACACCGAGATTGATTGCAGTCGTGCTGCCGTTGGCCGAGAACGTCAGCGTATCCGTGGCGCCGCCGCCGTCGATCGACGTTTCGACGCCGCGATAGGTGATGGCGTCGTTTCCGCCACCGCCGTCAATGGTGTCGGCGCCGCCGTTGCCATCGATCGTGTCGTTGCCGGAACCGCCCGTGATCGCGTTGGCGGCGGCGGAACCGGTCAGGGTCACGGCGCCTGCCAACGACGACGCGTTGACGTTGACGAAGTTGTTGACCGTGACGCTGTCGCCGGTCGTCACGTCCGCATTGCCGAGATTGACGTTGGTGACGGCGCGCAGGACGAGCGTGTTGGTGCCAGCGCCGCCGTCGACCGATGCTTCCGCGCCATAATAGGAAATCGAATCGTTCCCGACGCCGCCGGTCAACGTATCGGCGCCACCGCCGCCGTCGATCGAATCGTCGCCCGATCCGCCAGTCAGGATGTTGACGGCCGACGTGCCGCCGATCGAAATACCCGTCGACAGCGCGGAGGCATCCACGTTCTGGAAGTTGGTGACGGTGACGAGATCGCCGACGGTCTGGTCCGCACTCCCAAGGCTGACGGTGGCCGCGGTGGCCATCACCAGCGTGTTGGTGCCCGTGCTGCCGTCGATCGAGCTTTCCGCGCCCCGATAGGTGACGGAATCGTTGCCCGCGCCGCCGTTGATGACGTCGGCGCCGCCGTTGCCGTCGATCGTGTCGTTACCGGTCGAGCCCGTAATGAAGTTGGTGCCCGACGTGCCGGTGATCGAGATACCGGTCGAGATCGCGCTCGCGTTGACGTATTCGAAGTTCGTCGCGGTGACGGTATCGCCGGTGGTCTGGTCGGTGCCCGACGTCAGATTCACCGCGGTGACGCCGCCGGCCGCGGCAAGCACCAGCCAGTCATTGCCGCTGCCAGCGTCGATCGACGTTTCGGTACCACGGAAGGTGATGGTGTCGTCGCCGCCACCCGCGCTGATGACGTCGGCGCCGCCGCCGCCGTCGATCGTATCCACGCCGCTGCCGGTCGTGATGTTGTTGGCCGCCGAAGAGCCCGTCACCGTCAGGCCGGCGCCGACGGCGCTGGAATCGAGATTCTGGAAGTTGAGGACCGAAACGGTGTCGCCGGTGGTGATGTCCGTTCCGGCCGTTGCCGCCAGGTTTACCGCGGAGAGGCCGGAGACGGCCCTGACGATCATCGTGTTGTTGCCGGTGCCGCCATCGATGCTGGTCTCGTTGCCCCAATAGTCGACGGTATCGTTGCCGCCCCCCGCGGCGATGACGTCGGCGCCGCCGCCGGCATTGATCACATCGTTGCCGGTGCCCGTCGTGATCGTATTGGCCGTGGACGATGCCGTCACCGTGACGGCCGTGGTCAGGATACCCGCATTCAGGCTTTCGAAGCCGGTGACGTTGACAGTGTCGCCGGTGGTCTGGTCGGAGCCCGAGGAGAGGTTGACCGCCGTGACGCCGCCCGCGGCGGTCAACACCAGCGTGTCGGTGCCGGTACCGCCGGCGATCGAGGTTTCCGTGCCAAAGAACGAGACGGTGTCGTTGCCGCCGCCTGCGTCGATGACGTCGACGCCGCCGCCGCCGCTGATCGTATCGTTTCCGCTGCCGCTCGTGATGGTATTCGCGCCGGACGAACCCGTGATCGTCTCGGCGGTCGTTATGAACGAGGCGTCGACGTTCTGGAAGTTGGTGACGTTGGCGCTGTCCCCGCTGGTCTGGTCCGCGTTGGCCAGGTTGACGGTGACGTTGTTGAGCAGGATGAGCGTGTTGGTCCCGGTACCGCCGCCGATCGCGGTGGCGCCAGTCCGGAAATAGACGCTATCGTTGCCGCCGCCGGCGTCGATCGTATCGGCACCGCCGGCGCCGTCGATGGCATCCGCGCCAGAACCGCCAGTGATGACGTTCGCCCCGGACGAGCCGATCATGTTCATGCCGGTGGCGATTGCCGAACCATCGACATTCTGGAAGTTGGTAACCGTCGTGAGATCGCCGGTCGTCTGGTCGGTATTGCCGAGATTGATGGTGGCCGCCGCCTGGAGCAGCAGCGTGTTGGTGCCCGTGCCGCCGCTGATCGAGTTTTCGGTGGCGTAGTAGGACACGGTGTCGTTGCCGGCGCCCGCGGAAATGTTGTCGCCGCCGCCGCCGCCGTCGATGGTGTCGTTGCCGGTACCGGTCGTGATGTTGTTGCCGCCGGACGAGCCGGTGACGGTCAGGGCCGTGGTCGCGACCGCCGCATTGATATGTTCGAAATCGGTGACGTTGACGGTGTCGCCCGTGGTCTGGTCGACCCCGGCGGCAACCGAGAAGTTGACCGCCGTGATGCCGCCGAGCACCGCGAGAGTCAGCGTATCGGTGCCCGAACCACCATCGATCGAGGTTTCCGTGCCGCGATAGGTGATGCCGTCGTTGCCGCCGCCGCCATCGATGACGTCGGCGCCGCCATTGCCGTCGATCGAGTCGCCTCCCGAACCGCCGGTGATCACGTTGACACCGGACGAACCCGTGATCAACGCGCCCGAGGAGAGCGCCGAGGCGTCCACGTTCTGGAAATTCGACACGACCGTGATGTCGCCCGAGGTCTGGTCGACCGATGCCAGGTTCACGGTGCCGGTGACCCTCATCACCAGCGTGTTGTTGTCGGCGCCGCCGTCGATCGACGTCTCCGTGCCCCAGTAGGCGACGCCGTCGTTGCCGGCGCCGGCGACGATCGTGTCGCCGCCGCCATTGCCGTCGATCGTGTCGGCGCCCGCACCGGTCGTGATGACGTTGCCAGCTGTCGAGCCGGTCACTATCAGCGCGGTGGCGAGCGCGCTGGCGTCGAGATTTTCAAAGTTCCTGACGAGCGCACCATCGCCCGTGGTCTGGTCGGACCCGGCGGTGACGGAGAAGTCGACGGCGGTCGTCCCGCCGCCGGCAGCCATCACCAGGGTATCGACGCCGCTTCCGGCGTCGATCGAGGTCTCGGCGCCCTGATAGGCGACGACGTCGTCGCCGCCGCCCGCGTTGATCGTATCGGCACCGCCGCCGCCATCCACCGTATCGTTGCCCGCACCACCGCTGAGGATGTTGACGCCCGCCGATCCGGTCAGCGAGACGCCGATGGCAAGCGACGACGCATCCACATTATGGAAGTTTGCGATTGCAGCCGTATCGCCAGTCGTTTGGTCGGCATTGGCCAGATTGACCGTGGTGGCCGCACGCAGGATCAGCGTATTGGTGCCGCCGCCGCCGTCGATCGACGTCTCGGCGCCGTAATAGACGGCCGTGTCGTTGCCGCCGCCCGCGTCGATGATATCGGCGCCGCCGCCGCCATCGATGGTATCCGTACCCGAGCCGGTCAGGATGGTGTTCGCGGCCGCGGAGCCCAGCACGCTCAAGGCGGTCGACAGCGCGCTGGCGTCGATGTTCTCAAAATTCGAGACGGAAACCGTATCGCCGGTGGTCTGGTCGGTTCCCACAGCCACGGCGAAGTTGACCGACGTCGTACCGCCGGAGGTCGTCATCACCAGCGTATCCGACCCGTTACCGCCGTCGATCGACAGCTCCGTGCCGCGATAGGTGACGGTGTCGTTTCCGGCACCGGAGACGATGGTGTCGCCGCCCCCGCCACCATCGACTGTATCGTCGCCCGATCCCCCGGTCAGGGTGTTGGCGGCCGACGAACCCGTTATCGACACGCCACTCGACAGCAGCGAAGCATCGACATTCGCGAAGTTCAGGACGTTAGTGCTATCGGCCGACGACTGATCGGCATTGGCAAGATTGATCGTGGCTGCGGCCCGCAGCAGCAACGTGTTGTTGCCGCCGCCGCCGTCGATCGTGGTTTCGGTGCCGCGGTAGGACACGGTGTCGTCGCCTGCCGCCGCATCGATGACGTCGGCGCCGCCATTGCCGTCGATGGTGTCGCCGCCGGAGCCGCCGGTCAGGACGTTGACGCCGGACGAGCCGGTGATCGAGATCGCGGCCGAGAGGGCCGACGCATCGACATTCTGGAAATTGGTGACGGCGGTGACGTCACCCGTGGTCTGATCGATGTTGCTGAGGTTGACCGCGGTCGCAACCGTCATCACCAGCGTGTTGGTACCAACGCCGCCGTCGATCGAGACCTCCGCGCCGCGATAGGTCACCTGGTCGTCGCCCGCGCCTGCGCCTATGATGTCCGCACCGCCGCCGCCGTCGATGGTGTCGTTGCCCGACCCCGTGGTGATCACATTGGCCGAGGCCGAGCCGGTGACGCTGAGCGCCGTCGAGAGCGCACTCGCGTCAATATTTTCGAAGTTGCTGACCCCGACGACGTCGCCCACCGTCTGGTCGGCGCCCGCCGCGACCGCCAGATTGACCGCCGTCGTACCGCCGTCCACGGCCATGACGAGCGTATCCGACCCCAGCCCGCCGTCGATCGACGCTTCGGTGCCCTGATAGGTCACGGAGTCGTTGCCGCTGCCTGCCGCAATGACGTCGGCGCCGCCGTTACCATCGATCGTGTCGTTGCCGGTGCCGCCGGTCAGGACGTTGACGCCGGACGAGCCCGTGATCGAGACGCCTGTCACCAGTTGGGAGGCGTCGACATTCTGGAAACCCGCGACGGTGACGAGGTCGCCCATCGTCTGGTCGGCGTTGACGAGGTTGACCGTGGTCGCCGCCCGCAGAAGAAGCGTGTTGGTGCCGGCGCCGCCGTCGATCGAGAATTCGGTGCCGCGGTAGGAGACGGTGTCGCTGCCGCCGCCCGCATCGAGGATGTCGGCGCCGCCGCCGCCGTCGACGGTGTCATCGCCGGAGCCGGTGGTGATGACGTTGACGCCCGACGAGCCCTGCACCGTCAACGCCGAAGCCGCGACGGACGCGTTGAGGTTCTCGAAATTCGCAACGGCGACGCTGTCGCCGGTGGTCTGGTCGGCGCCGGCGGCGACCGCGAAGTTCACGGCCGTAATGCCACCGGTGGCAGCCAGCACCAGGGTGTCGACACCGGTGCTACCGTCCACCGACGTTTCGGTTCCCTGGTAAGTCACCTGGTCGTCGCCGCCACTGGCATTGATGACGTCGGCGCCGCCGCTGCCGTCGATCGTGTCGTTGCCAAGGCCGCCGATGATGGTGTTGACGCCGCCCGAGCCCGTGATCGAGACGCCGCCCGCCAGCACGGAGGCATCGACGTTCTGGAAGTTCGTGACGTTGGTCGCGTCGCCGCTGGTCTGGTCACCCGCGGCGAGGTTCACCGTGGCCGCCACCTTCAGCGACAGCGTATTGACCCCGGCGCCGCCATCGATCGACGTCTCGGCGCCACGATAGGCAACGTTGTCGTCGCCGCCGCCGGCGACGACGACGTCGGTGCCGCCGCCGCCGTCGATGGTGTCGTTACCCGATCCGGTCGTGATCGTGTTGGCAAACGCGGATCCCGTGACGACGACCGCCGTCGTCAGGGCGCTGGCGTCGAGGTTCTCGAAATTGGTGACGCTGACGGTGTCGCCGGTGGTCTGGTCGGAGCCGCTGGCAACGGCAAAATTGACGGCGCTGAGGCTGGCGCCGGCGGAGACGATCAGCGTGTCGGTGCCGGTGTTGCCGTCGATCGACACTTCCGAGCCGCGATATTGAACGGTGTCGTCGCCCGCGCCGGCATTGATGACGTCGGCACCGCCGCCGCCATCGATGGTGTCGTTACCGGAACCGGACGTGATGGTGTTGGCCGACGAAGAACCGGTGATGGAGACCGCAGTCGCCAGCGCCGAGGCATCGACGTTCTGGAAATTCGAGACGTTGGTCGAGTCGGCCGTGGTCTGGTCCGCATTGGCCAGGTTGACCGTCGCCCCCGCCCTCATCACCAGCGTGTTGGCGCCGGCGCCGCCATCGACGGACACTTCGGTGCCGTAATAGGAAACAGAGTCGTTGCCACCGCCGCCGCCGATGACATCCGCGCCGCCGATGCCGTCGATGACGTCGTTGCCGGAGCCGCCGGTGATGACGTTGGTGCCGGACGTGCCGCCGATCGTGATCCCCGTCGAGAGCGCCGAGGCTTCGACGTTCTGGAAGTTCGAGACCGTGGCGGTATCGCCGGTGGTCTGGTCGGAGTTGGCCAGGTTGATGGTCGCCGCGGCCCTGAGGATCAGGGTATTGTTGCCCGTGCTGCCGTCGATCGACACCTCGGAATTATAGTAGGACGCTGTATCGTCGCCGGATCCGGTGTTGATGACGTCGGCGCCGCCGCCGCCATCGACGATGTCGTTGCCGGAGCCTGATGTGATCGTGTTGGCCGATGCCGAACCCGTGACCGTCAGCGCCGTCGAAACCACCGAGGCGTCCAGATTCTCGAAATTGCTGACCGCGACCGTATCGCCGGTGGTCTGGTCGACGCCGGCCGCGACGGCGAAATTGACTGCCGTGATGCCGCCCGACGCGGCGAGGGTCAGCGTGTCCGATCCGGTGCCGCCGTCGATGGACGTCTCCGATCCCTGATAGACGACCTGATCGTTGCCACCACCCGCATTGATGACGTCGGCGCCGCCCGCGCCGTCGATCGTATCGGCGCCCGAGCCCCCGGAAATCGTATTCGCGCTCGCCGTGCCTGATATCGAGACGCCGGTCGACAGCAGCGACGCATCCACATTCTGGAAATTGGCGACGGTGGCGGCGTCGCCCGTGGTCTGGTCGGCATTCGCCAGGTTGACGGTCGTGGCCGCCCGCAGCAGCAGCGTGTTGGTGCCCGCGCCGCCGTCGATCGACACTTCGGAATTGTAATAGGAGACGGTATCGTTGCCGGCGCCGGAATCGATGACGTCAGCGCCGCCACCGCCGTCGACGGTGTCGTTGCCGGAACCGGTCGTGATGGTGTTGGCGGCCGAAGAACCCGTGACGGTCAGCGCCGTGGTGGCGACCGACGCGTCGAGATTCTCGAAATTGGAGACGATTGCCGTGTCGCCGCCGGTCTGGTCGGCGCCCGCCGCGACGGTGAAATTCACGGCCGTGACGCCGCCGGTCGCGGCCAGCACCAGCGTATCCGATGCGCTGCCGCCGTCGACCGAGGTTTCGGTCCCGTGATAGATCACGGTATCGGCGCCGCCGCCCGCGGCGATGGTATCTGCGCCACCGGCGCCATCGATGGTGTCGTTGCCGCTGCCGCCCGTCAGAACGTTGGCCGCCGTGGAGCCCGTGATCGTCACGCCTGCCGATATGGCGGAGGCGTCGACATTCAGGAATCCGGTCACCGACGTCGTGTCGCCGGTGGTCTGATCGACATTGCCGAGATTGGCCGTGACCGCGGCGCGCAGGGCCAGCGTATTGGTGCCGGTGCCGCCGTCGATCGCGACTTCAGTGCCATAGTAGGACACCGTATCGTTGCCGCCTCCCGTCGAAATGACGTCGCCGCCGCCGCTGCCATCGACCGTGTCGTTACCGGCGCCGGTGGTCAGCAGGTTAGCCCCGGTCGAACCGGTGACGGTCAGCGCCGTGTTCAGGGCGCTCGCATCGAGGTTCTCGAAATTCGCGACAGCGACGCTGTCGCCGGTGGTCTGGTCGACGCCGGCCGCTACCGCGAAGTTGACCGCCGTGACGGCGGCGCCGGCGCCCACCACCAGCATGTCGTTGCCGACGCCACCATCGATCGACGTCTCGGCGCCGCGATAGGTGATCGTATCGTCGCCGAGACCGCCGGCAATGACGTCTGCGCCACCGCCGCCGTCGATCACGTCGTTGCCCGAACCGCCGGTAATGACGTTGGCGTTCACCGATCCGGTGATCGAAACGGACGAGGACAGGACCGACGCGTCGACGTTCTGGAAGTTGCTGACGATGGTTGCGTCACCGACCGTCTGGTCGACGACGCCGAGATTGACGGTCGCCGCCGTCTTCAGCGCCAGCGTGTTGTTGCCGGCCCCGCCATCGAGCGCGTTCTCCGTGCCGTAGTAGGCGACATTGTCGTTGCCGCTGCCGGCATTGACGATGTCGGCGCCACCGCCGCCATCGATCGTATCGTCGCCGCCGCCGGTCGTAATCGTGTTGCTGAAAACCGAGCCGATGACCGAAAGCGCCGAACTGACCGCGCTGGCGTCGAGATTCTCGAAATTGGTGACGTTGACGGCATCGCCGGTGGTCTGATCGACGTTGGTGGCCACGCCGAAATTGACCGCCGTCGTTCCGCCCGCCGCAGCGAGCACGAGCGTGTCGGCACCTGTCCCGCCGTCGATCGACGTTTCGGTGCCCCGATAGGTCACCGTGTCGTTGCCGTTGCCTGCCGCCACGACATCAGCGCCGCCGCCGCCGTCGATGCTGTCGTTGCCGGTGCCGCCGGTCAGAACGTTGGCGCCCGACGAACCGATGATCGAAATCGCGGAGGAAAGCCCCGATGCATCGACGTTCTGGAAATTGGCGACGCCGGCGGTATCGCCGGTGGTCTGGTCGGCATTGGCGAGGTTGACGTTCGCCGCGGCGCGCATCACCAGCGTGTTGGTGCCGGCTGCGCCGTCGATCGAGACTTCCGAGCCATAATAGGACACGGAATCATCGCCGGAACCGGAATTGATGACGTCGGCACCGCCGGCGCCGTCGATCGTATCGTTGCCCGAGCCTGCCGTGATGATATTGGCGACGGACGATCCCGTGATCGTCACCGAGCCGGACAATCCGGAAGCGTCGACGTTCTGGAAATTCGCCACGCTGGTGGCGTCGCCCGTGGTCTGGTCGACGTTGCCCAGATTGACGGTCGTCACCGCTCTCATCAGTAGCGTGTTGTTGCCGCTGCCGCCGTCCAGGGTATTCTCAGAACCGTAGTAGGAGATGGTGTCGTTGCCGCCGCCCGAATTGATCACGTCGGCGCCGCCGCCGCCGTCGATCGTGTCGTTGCCCGAGCCGGTCGTGATGGTGTTGGCCGACGCCGAACCGGTCACGGTGAGGCCGGCCGTCACCAGGGAGGCGTCGAGATTCTCGAAATTCCGGATGTTGGACGAATCGCCGGCGGTCTGGTCCGCCCCGGCTGCGACTGAGAAATCCACCGCGGTAACCGCCGCGCCGGTGGCGACCACGAGCGTATCCAGGCCGCCGCCGCCGTCGATCGACGCCTCGGCGCCGCGGAACGTCACCGTGTCATTTCCGGCGCCGGCATCGATGATATCGGCACCGCCAACGCCATCGATGGTATCGTTTCCGCTGCCGCCGATGATGGTGTTGGTGCCCGCCGAGCCCGTCAGCGAGATGCCGGACGAAAGCGCCGACGCATCGACGTTCTGAAAGCCGGTGACGGAGACGGCATCGCCGCTGGTCTGATCGATGTTTCCGAGGTTGACCGTCGTCACGGCACGCAGGATCAGCGTGTTAGTTCCGGTGCCGCCGTCGATCGAGACTTCCGAATTGTAGTAGGAAACCGAATCGTTGCCGGCGCCGGCGGTCATGACGTCCGCACCGCCGCCGCCGTCGATCGCGTCATTGCCGTCGCCGGTATGTATCACGTTGGCGCCGGACGATCCCGTGACCGACAGCGCCGTCGCTGTAACCGAGGCGTCCAGATTTTCGAAATTTCTGACGCTGACGGTATCGCCGGCCGTCTGGTCCGCGTTGGCGGCGACCGAAAGGTCTACCGCGGTAATGCCGCCCGCTGCGGCAAGGACGAGGGTATCGTTGCCAGACCCGCCGTCCACGATGCTTTCGGCGCCGTAGAACGATATCGTATCGCTGCCGCCGCCGCCGCTGATGACGTCGGCGCCACCGCCGCCATCGATCGTGTCGGCTCCGGCGCCGCCCAAAATGGTGTTGGCCGCCGCGGACCCGATGATCGTGATGCCTTGCGCCGACAGCAGCACCGAAGCATCGACATTCTCGAAATTCGAGACGGTCACGCTGTCGCCGTAGGTCTGATCGGAGCCCGCGGCGCCGCTCAGATCGACCGTTGTGATGCCGCCGGATGCGGCGAGCACCAGTGTGTCGATGCCGGTGCTGGCGTCGATCGACGCTTCGGTGCCGCGATAGGATATCGTGTCGCTGCCCGCGCCGGCGTTGATGGTGTCGGCGCCACCGCCGCTGTCGATCGTATCGTCGCCCGCCCCCGTGGTGATGACGTTGGCGCTTGCGGCCCCCGTGACGGTCAGGTTCGTCGTGACGGCGCCCGCGTCCAGGTTCTCGAAATTGGTGATGGTGACGCTATCGCCGGTGGTCTGGTCGTTGCCGGCGAGGACGCCGAAATCGACCGCGGTAACGCTGGTGCCCGCCCGGAGGATCAGCGCATCCGATCCGGACCCACCGTCGGCCGACGTCTCGGTGCCGCGGACCGTCACGGTATCGTTGCCGCCGCCGGCATTGATGACGTCGGCGCCACCGCCACCGTCGATCACGTCGGCGCCCGCGCCGCCCGAAATGGTGTTGGCGGCCGAGGAACCCACGACCGAAATCGACTGCGTCGAATTGAGCGAGGTTGCATCGATATTCTGGAATCCGCTGACGGCGGTGAGATCACTCAGCGTTTGATCAGCCACCGAAAGGTCGAGCGTCGCTGACGTGCGCACCACCAGCGTATTGGCGCCGCCGCCACCGTCGATCGAAATTTCCGCGCCCCAGTAGTCGGCCGAGTCGTTGCCGCCGCCTGCATTGATGATGTCGGCCCCGCCGCCACCATGAATGATGTCGTCGCCCGAACCGGTGGCCATCGTATTGCCGAGCGCCGAGCCGGTGACGGTCAGGGCCGTCGCCATGGCGCTGGCGTTCAGGTTCTCGAAATTGGCGACCGCAACGGAATCGCCGGCCGTCTGGTCGACGCCGGCGGCCACTGCAAAATTGACCGCGGTTACAGTCGAGCCGACCGGCAGCAGCAACGTGTCCGAACCCGAGCCGCCGTCGATCGACGTCTCGGCGCCGCGATAGATGACCGTGTCGTCGCCGCCGGCGGCGTTGATCACGTCGGCGCCGCCCCCACCGTCGATCGTGTCGTTTCCGGCGCCGCCGGTGATGGTTTCGGCGGCCGAGGAGCCGGTGATGGTGACGCCCGTGACCAGCGCGGACGCGTCGACGTTCTGGAAGTTCGAGACGTTGGTCGAATCTCCGGTGGTCTGATCGGCATTGGCGAGATTGATGCTGCCGACGGACGTCTTCAGGACCAGTGTGTTGGTGCCGGCGCCGCCATCGATCGAAACCTCGGACCCGTAATAGGAGGCGGAATCATCGCCCGCGCCGGCCGCAATCACGTCCGCACCACCACCGCCGTCGATGGTGTCGTTGCCGGATCCGCCGGTGATGGCGTTCGCAGATGACGAGCCGATCAGCGTGATCGCCGACGACAGCGCGGAGGCATCGACATTCTCGAAATTCAGGACATCGACGGCATCGCCGGACGTCTGGTCGACATTGGCCGGAACGGAAAGATTGACCGAGCTGGTGCCGCCCGACGCGAGCAGCACGATCGTATCGTTGCCGGTGCCGCCGTCGATCGACGTTTCCGAGCCGTGATAACTGAGCGTATCATTGCCACCGCCCGCGGCGATCACGTCCAGGCCGCCGCCGCCATCGATCGTGTCGGCGCCGGCGCCGCCGGTAATCGTGTTGGCGCCCGCCGAGCCTGATATCGAGATGCCCTGGGTCGCGTTCAGGATACTGGCGTCGACATTCTGGAAATCGGTCACATTCACCGAATCGCCGGAGGTCTGGTCCGCGTTGGCCAGGTTGACCGTCACCGCGGCCTTGAGCTGCAGCGTGTTGGTGCCGGTGCCGCCGTCGAGCGAATTTTCCGTGCCGCGATAGGCGACCGTGTCGTCGCCGCCGCCGCCGATGATCAGGTCGGCGCCGCCAGCGCCGTCGATCGTATCGTCGCCAAGGCCGCCGATGATGGTATTGGTCAGCGAATTGCCGATGATGGTGACGCCTTCCGCCGCGCTCAACGCCCCGGCGTCGACGTTCTGGAAGTTCAACACCGTCACGGCATCGCCGACGGTCTGGTCGACATGACCGAGGTTGACGTCGGTCGCGGCCTGCAGAACCAGGTTGTTGACGCCGGTTCCGCCGTCGATGGAGAATTCCGTACCGTGATAGGACACGGTGTCATTTCCGGCGCCGGTGTTGATGACGTCGGCGGCGCCGCCGCCATCGACGATATCGTTGCCCGAGCCGGTCGTGATGGTGTTCACCGCGGCGGAGCCCGTCACGGTCAGCGCCGTCGTCAGCGCCCCACCATCCAGGTTCTCGAAATTCGTGACGCCGGTCGTATCGCCCGATGTCTGATCGTTGCCGGGCGCGACGGAAAAGTCGACATTGGTCACTGCAGAGCCCGCGATCAGGACAAGGGTGTCCGAACCTGCGCCGCCATCCACCGATGCTTCGGTGCCGCGGAAGGTCACCGTGTCGGTGCCTCCGCCGGCCGCGATCACGTCCCCGCCGCCGCCGCCGTCGATCAGGTCGGCGCCCGCGCCTCCGATGATGGTGTTCGTTCCCGAGGACCCGACGGCCAGGATTACCTGCGTCGAGGTCAGCCCCGAGGCATCGATGTTCTGGAAATTGGTGACGGTCGCGAGGTCACCGGCGGACTGGTCGGAAGCCGCGAGGTCGAGCGTGGCCGATGCCCGAACAACCAGGGTATTGGTTCCGCCGCCACCGTCGATCGATACCTCGGAGCCCCAATAGTCGGCGGCGTCGTCGCCCGTGCCGGTATCGATGATGTCCGCACCGCCGCCGCCGTGAACAACATCGTTGCCCGAGCCGGTCGTGATCACGTTGGCTGAAGAGGAACCCGTCACGTTGAGCGCCGTCGTCATGGCGCCGGCATTCAGGTTCTCGAAGTTCACGATGCTGACCGCATCGCCCGTGGTCTGGTCGGTCCCGGCTGCCAGGGCAAAGTTTACCGACGTCACCGCACTGGCCGCAGCCAGCACCAGCGTGTCGGAGCCGGTTGCGCCATCGATAGACGCTTCGGTTCCGCGTGTCATGATCGTATCGTCGCCGCCGCCGCCGCTGATGACATCGGCGCCGCCGGCGCCGTCGATCGTATCGTTGCCGGCGCCGCCGGTAATCGTGTTGGCGACAGCCGATCCGGTGATCGTCGCGCCGGCCGCCAGCGCCGAGGCATCCACGTTGACGAAACCGGCGACGTTGACGGCGTCTCCCACCGTCTGGTCGGCGTTGCCGAGATTGACGGTTGCCGCGTTCTTCAACACCAGCGTGTTGGCTCCCACGCCGCCATCCAGCGCGACTTCGGAACCGTAATACGACACGGTGTCGTTGCCGATCCCCGTCGAGATCGTATCTCCGCCACCGCCGCCGTCGACAATATCGTTGCCCGAGCCCGTGGTGATCGTATTTGCCGACGACGAGCCGGTGACCAGGATGCCGGTCGAGATAATCGATGCATCAACATTCTGGAAATTGGCGACGTTGACCGTATCGCCGATGGTCTGGTCGGCGCCGGATGCGACGCTCAGGTCCACGCGCGTGATGCCGCCGGCATTGTCGATCAAAAGGGTATTGGAGCCGAAGCCGCCATCGACGAGAATTTCGGCGCCGCGGTAGTGAACGTTATCGTCCCCGCTTCCGGCGTTGATGACGTCGGCGCCGCCGCCACCATCGATGACGTCGGCGCCCGCGCCGCCCGTGATGACGTTGGCCTGCGCATCGCCGGTGATCGAAACGCCCTGTGCGGCTGAAAGTGCACTGGCATCGACATTCCGGAAGCCGGAAACATTGACCGCATCGCCGGTGGTCTGGTCCACCGCCGCGAGGTCGACCGTCGTAACCGCCTTGAGCTGCAGGGTATTGGCGCCGGAACCGCCGGCGAGGGTCGCCTCGGTGCCGCGATAGGCGACGACGTCATTGCCGGCGCCGGCATCGATGACGTCGGCGCCGCCGGCACCGTCGATCGTGTCGTCGCCGGCGCCCCCGGTGATGATGTTGGCAACGCCGCTACCGAGAATGTCGATCCCCTGCGCCGAACCGAGCAGGCTGGCGTCGACATTCTGGAAATTCGATACCGTGACGGCATCGCCGACGGTCTGGTCGACATGTCCCAGATCGATATCGGTAGCGGTACGCATCTCCAGCGTATTGACGCCGGTCCCGGCATTGATCGTTGCTTCGGTCCCATAGTAGGTGACCGCGTCGTCGCCCGCGCCGGTGTTGATGGTGTCGGCTCCGCCACCGCCATCGACAATGTCGTTTCCGGCGCCGGTCAATATCGTGTTGGCTACGCTCGAGCCAGTCACCGTGAGGGCGGTCGCCAATGCGCCCGCGTCCAGATTCTCGAAGTTCGTGATGGTGACGGCATCGCCCGACGTCTGGTCGGTGCCGGCCGCCACGGCAAAATTCACTGCTGAAATGGCCGATCCGGCGCTGACGACCAGCGTATCCGATCCGGAACCACCGTCGACCGAAGCTTCGGTGCCATGGATCGTGACAGCGTCCGCGCCTGCCCCGGCGCTGATGACGTCGGCGCCACCGTTGCCGTCGATCGTATCTGAACCGCTGCCACCCGTGATGATGTTGGCCGCCGACGAGCCCAGGATCGAAACGCCCGTCGAGACGGCGCTGGCGTTGACATTGGTGAAATTGGCAACGGCGGTCGAATCGCCCAGGGATTGATCGACTGCCGAGAGGTCGATGTCGGCCGACGCGCGCAGCACCAGCGTATTGCTGTCAGTCCCGCCGTCGATGGAGACCTCGGTGCCCCAATAGTCGACAGCATCATTGCCGGCACCGGCGTCGATGACGTCTCCGCCGCCACCGCCACGGATCGTATCGCTTCCGGAACCGGTTAATATCGTGTTGGCCAGCAACGAGCCGGTAACCGTCAACGCCGTTGTCAGCGCCGTCGCGTCGAGATTCTCGAAGTTGGCGACGTTTGCGATGTCGCCCGCCGTCTGGTCGAGACCAGCGGCTACGGAGAAATTGACCGCCGTAACGGTGCTGGCGTTCGGCAGCACCAGCGTGTCGTTGCCGTCGCCGCCGTCGATGCTGATTTCGCTGCCGTGAACATAGACCAGATCGTTGCCCGTGCCGGCGGCGATCGTATCGGCTCCACCGCCGCCATCGATGATGTCGGCACCCGATCCCCCGGTGATGGTATTGGCAGACGCAGACCCGGTAATGGTCGCTCCGCTTGAAAGGGCAGACGCATCGACGTTATGAAAGTTCGCGACACTGGTCGTGTCGAACGACGTCTGATCGACGTTTCCGAGGTTGACCATGGCTGCGGCGCGCAACACCAGCGTGTTGGTGCCGCTACCGCCGTCGATCGAAACTTCGGTGCCCCAGTACGAGGCGGAATCGTTGCCGGCACCGCCATCGATGACGTCAGCGCCGCCGCCGCCGTTAATCGTATCCGAGCCGCCGCCACCCGTCAGGATGTTGGCGGCGCCCGAACCGATGATCGTGATGTCCTGTCCCGCTCCCAGCCCGCTCGCATCGACATTCAGGAAGCCGGAAAGGGCCGTCGAATCGCCCACGGATTGATCAACACGCGTGAGATTGATGTCGGTGGCGTCGAGCAGTCGAACAGTGTTGGTGCCGGTGCCACCGTCGATGGACGCCTCTGTGCCGCGATAGGCGATGCTGTCGTCCCCGCCGCCGGTCGCGATAGCATCAGCTCCACCGCCGCCGTCGACGGTATCGTTGCCGCTGCCGGTGATGAGTTCGTTGGCCGCCGTCGAGCCGATGACATCGAGCGCCGTGGACAGCGCGCTGCCGTCGAGGTTCTCGAACCGGGTCACGTTGACGGTATCGCCAACCGTCTGGTCGGCACTGGCGGCAACGGAGAAATTGACCTGAGTTACGCCGCCCGAAGCGGCCAGCACGAGCTTATCGACCCCGGCGCCGCCGTCGACCGACGTCTCCGTTCCGCGATAGATGACGGTATCGCTGCCTGCTCCGGCGGTAATGGTGTCGGCGCCGCCGGCGCTGTCGATCGTATCGTCGCCGGCACCGCCCCTGAGAATGTTGGCGGCGGCGGAGCCGGTGATGCTTACGCTCGTGCTCAGCGCGGAGGCGTCGACATTGATGAAGTTGCTGGCGAGGACGCCGTCTGCGGTCGTGACGTCAGCGTTGCCGAGATTGACGGTGGCAGCCGCCTGCAGCAGCAGCGTGTTGTTGCCGCTGCCGCCATCGATGCTGTTTTCCGCTCCGCGATAGGAGATGCTGTCATCCCCGCCGCCACCGTCGATGACGTCGCTGCCGCCGGCGCCGTCGATCGTGTCGTTGCCGGCGCCGCCGGTCAGAATGTTGACGCCGGCCGAGCCGACGATCGAGATCGCCTGGCCGGCGGTCAGCGCGGAGGCGTTGACGTTCTGGAAGTTGCTGACGGCGGTGGTGTCGCCGCTCGTCTGATCGGCTGCACCCAGGTTGACGTTGGCCTGGGCCACCATCACCAGCGTGTTGTTATCGATACCACCATCGATCAGGGCCTCTGAGCCGCGATAGGTCACCGTATCGCTGCCGGCACCGGCGTGAATGATGTCGGCGCCGCCGGCGCCGTCGATCGTGTCGTTGCCGGAACCGCCGGTGATCGCGTTGGCGGCCACCGAGCCGGTAATCGACACGCCGGTCGAGAGCACGGACGCATCGACGTTCTGGAAATTGGCGACATTGGCGGCGTCGCCGGTGGTCTGGTCGGCATTGCCAAGATTGACGGTGACCGCGGCCGCCAGACTGAGCGTATTGGTTCCTGTTCCGCCATCGACCAGCGCTTCGCCGCCGCGGTAGATGATCGTATCGTTTCCGCCGAGCCCCAGCAGCGTATCCGCGCCGCCCGCGCCGTCGAGGATGTCATTGCCGGATCCACCGGTCAGGATGTTTGCGCTGGCGTTGCCTGTCAGCGCGTTGTTACCGGTCGCCGAGCCGGTCAGATTGGTAATTCCGGTCAGTGAGTCGCCGGCGGCCAGTCCTGCCGTCCCGACCCCTGTCATCAGATTGACGGTCACGCCGGTCGAAGAGCCGCTGTAGTCGACGGTATCGATGCCGCCATTTCCAATGAAGGTATCGCCGCCACCGCTGCCGTAGAAAATGTTGTCGCCCGCAGTGCCGGTGAGACCGTCCGCGTGGATGGAGCCTTCGATATTGGTGAAGTTCTGAAGGACGTCTGCCTCGGCATAGCCGCCCTGGCCGGTGCCGGCCGCAAGGTTTACCGTGACCCCTTCATTCGAATATTTGTAGGATACGGTGTTGGTGCCGGTGCCGCCGTCGAGAACGTCGTGGCCGGGCCCCGCATAGATCAGGTCGTCGCCGCCGCCGCCCGAGATGTTGGCGCCGGGCGGCGTGGCGTTCAGGCCAAGGATCGTCGATTTGCCGTCGGCCGAGACCATGTAGACATCGCTGTCGCTGGCGACGTCGCGGATGACGAGAGTCTGGCTGCCTGAATAGAGCCGGGTCGCTCCGCTCGAATCGACGGCGCCAAAAAGAATATTGAGGTTGAAGCTGCCCAGGAAACCGTTGCCGTCAGGCTGCGTCGCCGACGTCGGCAGGACATATCGGAGTTCGACCTGAAGATGGTTTGGATCGGAAGGATCCAGCGTGACGATCCAGTTCGAGCCGCTCTGGACACCATTGTTGATGGCGAAGCCCGCCGGGAGGTTCGTGATCGTCGCGGTCTTCGCCGTGATTCCCGCATCCGGGAACGTCACTTGAACGTCGAGCAGGCGTTCGGTCGTTCCCGACGGCATGCGCGTCGGATTGGCGGCGTAGATGATATCGCTCTGGGCGGTGCCGACCAGCGTCCGCATCTGCTGTTGAACGGCGAACGTCTGGTCGGTCGTTGCCTGGATTTCCGAGGCCGCACCGAGAATTCGCAGGCCGCCCGAGGGCAGGAGCGACGTCTGATCGCCCGATACACCGAACAGCGTGACGTCGAGCTTGGCTGCACTGACGTTGCCATCTCCGGTGCCCGTGCCCGGATCGGTCACGGCCGTCAGCCCGTCAGTCGTGTTACGCGAACCCGGCGGGCCACCCGACGATGCCGGGGGTGCAGCGTCGTCGTTCAGCTTCTTGAAGAAGCGATCAGGCGGCGTTTCCGGCGGCTTGGCGAAATCGGCAACAGCGGCGAGCTTTGCGGTCGGGGCAGCCGGCTGCGGCGGCGCGGCGGGCGCGTCCTCCGCGGGAGGCTCTTTTGCCTCGCTTCGCTCCTTGCCTTGCTCCTGATTTTGCTGCTCGGACTTGGAATTTGAACCCAACAGCGGAGAGTTGACGTCGTTGAGCAGCTTTAGCTCGTCGACGAAAGCCAGCATCTGCTGCGGCGAGACGACCTTGTCGGAGAATATCGCCTCGGTACTTTCAGATCCGACCAGATTGAATGCGTAGCCGGGAAAGATGACCTTGGCGCCGTCGGGAAACAGCAGCACCAGATCCACGTCGAGGACGGCGAACTTCGCTTCGGTCGAAGCAAAGTCGAGCTTGAGCTGAGCCCCCGGCGGCACCTCGACCACACTGATGGAGCCTGGCGCTGGACGGAGAACGGAGGTGACAATCGCGTCCGTCGGCGGCGCAAGCGCTACCGTGGTTCCTGTCAGATCTTTGGCAGCGGGGGCGGGCGCTTTAGCAGCTCCGCTATCTGGCTTAACATCTGGGGCGTCCATCGAACTCGATCACCAACGCACTGAAAAAACTCCGAAAATCATGACCGGCTTTAGTTAAGTAATGGCTTAGTTCGACCCTGATAATTAACGCTGCCATTAAGGTCGCCTTATCGGATCATCGGCCTGACGACGCTTTAGCCTGCTGGAAAATTAACGGCGGCTTCGACCAACTTGCCCATATTCCGTAGAATCCCGTAGCCGGCGCGCATCTGCTCATACCTGCCGTTAACCGCGTTCTTCTGCATCGTGAAGACGACCATCCGGCTGTCGAGCACTTCGAAGACCGTGCGCTTGCCGGCCTTGAACTGTTCAAGATAGAGACTGTTGGCCTTCTGGGCCGTCGCCGTGCCCTGAAGGGCTGCGCTCTCCTTGATCCTGTTGGACGCCAACGCCTGATAAAACCGTCGCAGGTTCAGCTCGATCGTCTCTTTTTCATCGAGGGTCTTGAAATCGTTCGCTCGCTTGTCTTCGCGAATACGATCCGCCTGAGCGGACATGGTGCCACCGTCGAGCAGCTTGTAAGACACCATCAGCATGAGCCGGGAATCGACAATGCCCTGGCTTGCGGTCGGCGCTCCGACGTAGTGCTTGACGAGCCCGTCGCCCTGCAGGTCGACCCGAGGCAGCCGCTGCGACTGCTGCGAGGCGAGTTGATGCTCGATGGATGCGCCGGTGGCGCTGAACGCCAGCAAGGAGGGGTTGGACCGCTTTGCCGCTTCCAGGGCAACGTCGAAGGACGCTGGAATCCGCGGCGGGCCACGAGGCGATTGCCGAACAAGCGCGGGATCAATCTTGGTGAGCCGGGAAAATTCATCTTCCGCAGCCTTCATCGACGTCAACAGGTCGGTCCTGACGGCCTCGACTTCAATGACCTTGGACCTGATGCGGCTGACATCGGCAATGGTGCCGTTACCCTGTTGTTCGCTCAGCTTGACGAGGTTCGCGAACGCATTGTCATCGGCGACGACCTTGTCCATCAAGGCGATGAGTTCGCGCTGCTCCAGCAAATTGAGATAGGCATTTACCGTGCGCAGCGCGATGTCTTCGGCCTGGTCCGCCAACCGCAGGCGCTCCGCATCGACGACGGACCTGGATCGCGCAACGTCCGCCTTGGCGGCCCCGAAATCATAGACGAGCTGCCTGAGTGTGAACCCCGCATCCGTACGCGAACCGCCGGGGATGGCGACCGAACCGAACTGCTGCGGATAGTTTTGATAGGAGCCGAGATACGATCCGCCGGCTCCTGCAAAAACCTGCAGCTGCGGTTTCAACGCCCCCTGCGCGGTTCGGACATCCGCAAGCGAGCCTGAAACCTTGGCAGCTTGAGCTCCCATCAACGGATGACTGAGGACGGCAACGCCCACGGCTTCGCCCAGCAACACCGATTTTCCCCCGCGCACCGGGGATTCGTTCGGCCGCCTGGGCCCGGCGTCCGACATCATCGCGGGGGCAACGGAAGCAACCAGAGGGCTTTGGGCGGCGGCGATCTGGGGGAACACCTGCGACCGCTCGGGAACGGGAGCGACGAAGGGCGGCGGCTTGGGAGCAGGCGGTGGCACTTCTCCCGCCATGGGCCCGAGCGCGGTCTGAAAAATCGATCCTCTCAGCGGCAGATCTATGACTTGTGCATTTGCGTCGAGCGGCGAACTGGCGCTGCCAGCAGCCGCTATGGTGGCGTTCGAACCAACGGCCGTCGGCTTCAGCCGAACCACCGCCGTGAGAAACGGACTGTTGGGTATCGATCCGTCCGTCACGCAGCCGCCGAGCGCCGTCACGAGGAGCAAGGCGGCGGACAGTTTGCCGACCGTAAGCGCACCGTCCGGAATCGCGCCGAACGCCGTTGCGCAATTCACCGACGCAGCACGCCGGTTGCCGCAGGCGCACACGTGCCAGCCCCTCGCACGGGAGCGTCTTCGAATAGCGAGGCACCTGAAACTACGACACATGCTGCAACTGAGGTAAAACCCTAGATACTACAGCAAGTTAATAGTATGTTATCGTTAATCGCGGGTTAAATCCGCCCAAGTAATCCATCAGTTCGTACTATTACGGAAATCCACCGGCGTTGGCCGATCGCGAAGACACGCCGCGGCGGCTCGACGCGCTTTCGCACGCGAGCGGCTTTGATCAAATCTGACGCTGATCAGTTGCGCTTTGCCAGGAAGGATTCGGCGACGTTGAAGCCGTACTCGGCGACGATGCGATCGATCACGTCGTCGGCGATTTCGCCGAAGAATTGCACGCCGTAACCTTCCGGCCGAACGGCACGGATGCGGCCTTCCAGTTCGAAGAATTCGGTACGGACCAGAACCGCCTCGCCTATCCTGTCGAGCACGAACATGCTGGCTTGCCGGAACGTGCATCCGCCCTGCGAGACTTCGATCAGCGCGCCGTCGAACTCCGCGCCGATATCGATGACCTTCATGGTCCCGATCACGACGCAGGCGTGACGGCTGTGGCGTCGGGAAAAGCCCTGCTTCTTCTTGCGCCCGATCGGTAGCTTCAGGCGCGGCAATGCGCTGGAGATCTTGCTGGCCGGATTCATCATCGAAACACCTCGTCCCAATCGCTTTCAGGGAATGCTAATGCGCCAACGCCTGCGGACCGGCGTGTGCGGCGGCGGCCTCCGGAACGTGCTCCTCGAGGCCAGGCTCGGTCTTGTCCAGCGCGGCAACGGCCATTTTCAGGACGCCCGAATAGGCGGAGAAGGCGGCGCCGACATTCTGGTTGAGGCGCTCGAAGCCTTCCGAGATCTGGTTCTCGAGATGGCCCACATTGGCCGCGGCTCCGGCGGATTCGCCATAGCCGCCTGATTCCGAAAACGTCTGCTGCAGTTTTTCCATTTGATCGGCCACGGTCAGTCCCATCGGGCCAACGGCATCCTTCACCGCCCGATCGATCCGCGCCTCGATATTGGCGCTCAGCTGCGCCGGCATCCGCTCGGCGATGACGGCATTCTGTTCGACCACGGCTGCGATCTGGGTTGCCGTCTGGGCATGATTGGTCGCGAGCATGCGCAGATTTCCGTTGTGGGTCCGCTCCAGCTCGTGAACCATCGCGCGCGTGGCGGCGAGTTCGGTCGCGATGTTCTTCGAGACGCCCTCCGTCAAGGCCTCGATGCCGGCACCGATCCGGCTCATGCTCTGCGCCACGCTGTCGATGATCTTGCCCTGGTGCAGCTGCCCGCGCTGGAGGTCGCCGAGCACGCGAACGGTCTGCTCGAAGTTGGCCGCGACCTTGGCGTAATCGGCCAGGATGTCGCCGACGGTACGAACCAGCGACTCGACGCGAACGGTCTCGGCCGTCACGGCCCGCTGCGGGGCGTTCGCCTCCTGATCCTCCTCGTCGCCGATCTGCACGACGCCTGCCAGCCAGGATTCGAACTCGTGCTTGAGGACGCCGGCCGCCTGACCGGCAAAACGCGCCAGAAGGCCGACGACCAACGAACTGAACAGGCCGAACAGCGAGGCGGCGAAGCCCGAGGCCATGCCCTTGAGCGGCTCCTGCAGCGCGCCGAGCAGCTGCTGGAACGCATCGGTCGATCCACCGGAACCGCCCGCGGAACTCGCCAGCGTGCCGATGATGCCGCCCATCGAGCCCACCATGTGCAGCAGGCCGATGAACGTTCCGATCAGGCCCATGAAGACCAGAAGGCCGGACATGTAGCCGAGCAGCGATTTCTCGTCGTCGATGGTCGAGCCGATCTTGTGGACCAGCGTATTCATGGTCTCGACCGAGATCCGGATCTTCTTGGTGCGCGCCAGCTCTTCGGTCACGAGATCGTAGGCGTGCCCGAGCAGCCTCGGCCGCTTGAACATCCGCCCCGGACGCGAGCAGCGGTAATGTCGCCAGAGCGGGTCGGCCTTCTGCTCGACCGGGCCCATGCGGATGTCGTCCCACATCTCCTTCAGCGCATTGAAGGCGATCACTTCGTTCTTGAGCTTGTGGACGAAGATGAAGGCCATGATGATCGAGAAGGCAAAGGCGCTCAGGATCGAACCCGTGGTCCAGACGTGCGCCATGACGCCTTCATGGATGAAATCCCACTGCCAGGCGCTGACGATCGCGATAATTGCGATCAATCCGATCATCTTGTTCCGGATATACGCAATCTGCTTTTCCATGATCCCATTCCCCGGGCGACGGCCCGATCAGGCTCGCGCCTGCAAAAGCTACCTGGCCGCTGGTTCCGCCACGATCATTTCGACCGTCTGGGCCCTGGCCCGATCGGCAATATCGTTGACGTTGATCTTGATGTTCTCCGGCCGCACCTTCGCGTCGATGAGCTGCTTGCGCGCCATCATCGCGCGATAATAGGCCAGCCGCCGGGCTTCGGAGATCGCCCCCTCGCCGGTGTAGGCATAGGCGTTCACGACGATGGACTTCGACTTGTCGGCGACGGCGTTCTGGTCGACGAACCCGGCAATCGAGCGCGCGCGCGGCTCATCGAGCCGGTAGCTACCGCCGTCGAACTCGACGGCCAGGCGCGGGGCATCCGGCTTCGGCTCGATCGGCGCCGTGCGTGGTTGCGCGCGCGATGCAATGCGCGATCCGGCGATCTTCTGTTCGTCCGGGGGCGAGGCCTCTGCCGGCGGCTTGGCCGGATCTGGCGATGTCGATTTCCGGAGGACGTCGAGCTTGTCGATCACGGCCTGCGTCAATTGCTTGACGTCGGAATTCGGCTTCACCTCGGCGTTCACGGCGGCGGCGATCGCCTCGACGGCTTTCTTCGTGACGCTCTGCGACAGCACGAACACCGCCATCGCCAGCATCATCATGACGAACGCCAGCACCTGGACCATCGATGTCAGCGCATCGACGTAACCCGGCCAGTAATTATCACTGTCGTCCGACCCATGTGACATGGAATGGTCGTCACTACTCGTAAGCTACCCAATTCCCATGAATCGGCCGGGTCAGGGTAAACAAGACCGGTTACCAAAGGGTGCAGCGAAGCCTTCGAAGCCTGCCGATCGGCGCGCCGGGGCCGGCCTCCCGGAGATCCTGCGGCGCCATGTTCCCTCAGTAATTCTACGGTGGCTTGAAGGGCCGGCCACGCCGGGTCGCCGGCGCGCCGGACAAAAACATCGAAAACAACCCCATGCAAAGTAGCCGGCGGACGACGCAACCAAAGGTTTAGACCGCTTGACACGTCGGGCAAATCAGCGGCACAACGCCAGCATCCCCGAAACTCGCGAAGGCCGCGTGCGCAACATGGATGCGATCATGTTTCGCATGGCTGAACCATGACGGACACGCCGCCGTCGCTTGCGCGAGGCTGCAAAAGCCGCGAAAATCCGCGCCTGTTTCAGAACCTGTCAGGGAATCCCACGCCAATGCTGTTTGATGACGTCATCCTCGGTCGCCGGAGTATCCGCGGTTACAAGCCCGATCCGGTGCCGAAAGAGCTGATTGCGGAGATCATCCGCCTCGCCATGCGCGCGCCGTCGTCGATGAACACCCAGCCCTGGAATTTCTATGTCATCACGGGAGAGCCGCTGGACCGGATCCGCGCCGGCAATACCGAACGAAACGTCGCGGGCATTCCGCATTCGCGCGAATTCCGCACCGGCCAGCCGTTCGCCGGCAAGCACCGCGACCGGCAGGTCGGCGTCGCCAAGCAGCTGTTCTCCGCGATGGGCATCGAGCGCGACAACAAGGAGAAGCGCCAGGACTGGGTGCTGCGCGGCTTTCGCCAGTTCGACGCGCCGGTCTGCGTGATCATCACCTATGACCGCGTGCTCGACGGCAGCGACGACACGCCGTTCGACTGCGGCGCGGTGGCGACCGCGCTCGTCAACGCCGCCTGGTCGCGCGGGCTCGGTGCCGTGATCAACAGCCAGGGCATCATGCAATCCCCCGTGGTGCGCGAGCACGCAGGGATCGCCGACGACCAGGTCATCATGAAAAGCATCGCGCTGGGCTGGCCGGACGAGACGTTTCCGGCGAACGCGGTGGTGTCGGAGCGGAAATCGGTCGAGGAAGCGACGGTGTTCGTCGGGTTCGAGAAGTAGGCGGGCGCGGGCACGGGCGACGGGGACTTGCCGGGCAGTAGCCGTGCGATGATTGGTGTTTTCCAATCGTGTAAGGTGGGGCTGACAACGCCTGGAAGTCTGTTGCAAATGGCTGAATCCGACGGCCGACTGGAGATACTGCAGTGATCGGCGCCATGGTCCGACATGGACTCGTGCTGGCGGCGGCGTTTGCCGCGGCCTTGACGCCGGTCACGTGCCTTGGCCAGAGCCCAAAACCGTTGCCGGCCAAGGCGACACAGGAATTGCCCGCCGGGCTGCTCGCGCTGCTCGAACGGAAGAAGATGCCGAAAACTTCGCCGATCGTGTTGCGTCTTTTCAAGGAAGAGGCGGAGCTCGAAGTCTGGAAACAGGACACGGCCGGCCGTTTCCAGATCCTGAAAACCTATCCGATCTGCCGGTGGTCGGGCGACCTCGGGCCGAAATTGTACGAGGGCGACCGGCAGGCGCCGGAAGGGTTTTACACGATCACGCCCGAGCAGATGAACCCCAACTCCAACTTCCACCTGTCGATCAACCTCGGCTACCCCAACCATTTTGACAGGGCGCACAAGCGCAGCGGCAGTTTTCTGATGATCCACGGCGACTGCCTGTCGATCGGCTGCTATGCCATGACCGACGAACAGATCAGCGAGATCTATGCGCTGGCGCGCGACGCGCTCAGCGGCCGGCCGTCGTTCCAGGTCCAGGCCTATCCGTTCCGCCTGACGCCGCAAAACCTGGCGCGGCATCGCAACAATCCGAACCTGCCGTTCTGGAAAATGCTCAAGGTCGGCAACGATCATTTCGAGACGACGCAACGCGAACCCAAGGTGGACGTGTGCAACCGCACCTACGTGTTCGATGCGCAACCGCCGCCGGATTCGCCGCAGCCCCTCGTGTTCAACGCGACCGAAAAATGCCCGGCCACCATCGTCAATCCGGACATCGCGCTGCGGGCGCTGGAAAAACGGCGCGCCGACGAGCGCGCCTTTGCAAGACTGGTTGAAGAGAACGTGCCCGCGGCCCCGATCTACAGCGGGCTGGACGGCGGAATGCACCAGGCGTTTCTCTCGCGATTTCCGTACCGGGTGACGCTTGCGAAAGTGATGCCGTATGCGTCGTACCTGCCGACATTGCCGCCGGTGCCCTGGATCGACAAGGATGGAGCGGTGACGGGCAGATGGTTTGGGAGATCGTTCGCCAAGCCGATGGTGTGTGATGCGGGTTGGGCCGGGTTCCTGCGGAGCCGGTGCTGAACGCAACGAGTTCTTCACCTTCTTTTTCTGCTATTTTGCCTCCGTCGAAGAGCCGCTACCGTGCCGTGCAATGCCAGGTAGAGGGCCCATAGTGCCATTTTTTCTTTTGAAACAATAGGATGAGTCGGAATTCCTCCGACTGGGCCGGCCGAGATAACCGACTTTACAGGATTAAACCAACCCCAAATATTGCCTGCTTCAATATTTGCCGAAGGAATAACATCATCAGTTCCATCCCGACCATGTCCTCCGCACAGTTCGCGACTGCCTTCGCGCTTAGGCCAAACCTCGTGGCGTGGTTTCTCGGCGCCGGCGCATCGGCCGCATCGGGAATTCCGACCGCTTACGCGATGATCCGCGATTTCAAGGCACAAATCTTTTGTCGCGAAAACGGCCTCTCGAAACGAGAGATCGACACGGCCGATCCGGTGTGGATCGAAAGGATCGATATGTTTTTCCAGCGAACATCGATCCTGCCGCCAAATGGCGATTCGACCGAATATGCAGTCGCCTTCGAAGCGGTCTACCCACAGTCTCGGCATCGGCGGCAATACATCGATGACGCGATTTCTAAGGGCACGCCCTGCTTCGGACACAAGGTGCTTGGAAGTCTCATCGCGAGCGGGAAGGTCAATTGCGTTTTCACCACAAACTTCGACCCGCTGATTGAGGAGTCCGCTCTTTCGGCAAATACCATTTTAGTTGCCACCGACCAAGTTCGTCCGACAGTTGCTGCCATCGACTCTTGTGACCGCGCGATGCGCTGCCTGAACGAATCCGACTGGCCGCTGGTCGCAAAGCTGCATGGAGATTACCAGTCAGTCGCCATCAAGAATACGGGATCGGAACTCGAGCAGCAGGACATCCGAATGCGGCATGTGCTGGTGGAAGCCGGAAAGCGCTTCGGTATGGTATTTGTCGGATATAGCGGACGCGATGCCTCGATCATGGAGGCGTTGAACTCAATACTCGCCGCTCAATCGCCGTTTCCAAACGGCTTGTATTGGGTCGCCTCCTCGGCCTCGCGGCTGTTGCCGGGAGCGACTGAATTCCTGCAAAAAGCGCACCTTGCAGGCGTCGACGTTGCGATTGTCGAATGCGCAACCTTCGATGAATTGACCGCAGACATAGTCAAAACGGTCGACCTTCCAACGATCTTGCTCGATCGGGTGATGCTCGGCCGCACCACGCCGCGGCTCGTGCCCGTGAAGTTACCGACCGCCGAAGCTCGTTCTTTCCCCGTTTTGCGGTATTCTGCCCTTCTCATCGAAGAGATGCCGCGCAATGCCAGGCGAATCACGCTCGCGACACCTACGACGTCTGTCGCCATTAGAGAGCTGCTTAGGGAAAAGAGCTGCAAGGCGACCGTCGCGGCAAATGGCCGCGAATTAGCTGTTTTCGGTAGAGATCAAGATGTCTTGACCGCTCTCGCATCACTCGGCGCGAAGTTGGGGGGAGACGTGGCACTGGACCCTGTCACCGATAGTTGGGCACTGGGACTCCTCTACGACGCGCTTGTAAGAGGCATGGCGAGACGGCGGCCGCTTATTCCCAGGTACAGGCGCTCTGGTCATTCAATAGTTGTCGCAGCACCTCGTGATGGGGAAGACCCAGACCGCGCACTCCAAAACGAGCTGGTGCTTGAGAGGCTGCGAGATGCTTACGGAAGTGCATTGACCGGGACGGTACCGAAGCTCGAATTTCCCTATCAAGAAGGCGTCTTCCTGAAGTTAGACCAAGTCGGCGGGCGCTGGTGGTGCGGTTTCGAGCCTTTCACCTTCGTGCAAATTCCAAAGCAAACTCTTCGCCCAAGCGACGACCCGGACGGTCCGAGCGCCGTCGACCCAGATCCAATGAGCGCTCCTCCTGACCGCGGGGGCGATCCTGTGGGCGACTGGCGCCGAGAACGGTGGGCGCAGCGCTACAACAGAAACTGGGCAGGCATCATAGATGCATGGGCGCAGCTTCTCTCCAACGCCGACAACAAGAATAAGCGTGCCTTCGGGCTCGAGGCTGGCACAGGGGTCGACGCGGTGTTCGAAGTCGCGCCGGTCACCGGCTGGAGTCGACCGGGCCATCATCACGTCTATTTCGATCGGACAAAGTGATGAGCAATCCAGCGTTTGTGACAAAGCTGCCGCCGTTCACGCTTCTGGACGAACCTCTTCTCGCATTCTCACCCTCCGACTCCGCGCAGGTTGATGTCCACCCCCTCAGGGGCCTAGTAAATTTCGGCCCTTATTCGAAAGGATCTTTCGGAGGATACACGTCGCGCATACGAATCGCGACGGTGGGTCCGGAGAGTGCTTTCAAACGTCGCGGCGAACTCATGCGGTCGCTCCGAGAAACCCACCGCCCTTCCGATCGTTCTGAATACGTACCAGAGTATCCGGGCTTCGAGACGCTATTTCATGTCACACTTGAGGCCGCACCGCGCGAGGCGCACATCAGATGGCCTGATCTCCTGCATTTGCTTCCAGGCGACGGCGACTCGCAAGCGCGGCTTTTCCTTGCAATGGAAGCCGCGCTTCGACGGCTCGACGCGGTGCGAAACGAATTTGACGTAGTGCTCGTCCATTTTCCCGACAGTTGGAATCCAGCCACGCGTGGCAAATTCTTTGATGCGCATGATGCGCTCAAGGCCCTTGGCGCGAAATACAATATTCCTACTCAGGTGCTCAACGATCGAGCGTTCACCTTCGCCCATAAGGCATCCCTAGCGTGGCGCCTAGCAACCGCCTTGTATGTAAAGGCCGCCGGCACACCTTGGAAGCTGGCACCGCTGAAAGGTGTCCCAACTGATACCGCCTATATCGGGCTCGCTTATGCGCTTCGCGGAGATCCGCGAGACGCGCACTATGTGACGTGCTGCTCACAAGTTTTCGATATGGATGGTGGCGGCATGCAGTTCGTCGCGTTCGAGGCGCGCGACCCGGTCGCCGATGTTGCTGAGGCCCGCAGAAATCCTTTTCTGAGCCGTGACGACATGCGAGCGGTACTCGCCCGCAGTCTTGAGCTTTATCAAGGCCGCAATGGCGGCAACCTTCCTAAGCGGATGGTCCTCCACAAGACTACCGCCTTTAAGGACGGTGAAATTGAGGGGGCGTTCGATGCGTTATCCGGCGTGCCGGAGATCGAGTGCATCGAGATCAGTTCGGCATCCTGCTGGCGTGGAGTTTGGTTGATCAAATCTGGCCAGCGGACCCCTCCTACGCGGCCGTCGAGCTATCCTGTGCCTCGGGGAACGATGGTGGTGAGATCAGGCAACTCCGCGCTCATATGGGTGGCGGGAAATGCTCCTGAGGTCTCGACCAAGGGAGACTATTATCAAGGCAAGAAGAGCATTCCGCGTCCGCTACAGCTCATCCGCCATGCCGGCAGTGGCCCTCTTGAGCTAAGCGCTCATGAGGCGCTGGCGCTGACCAAGATGGATTGGAACAATGATGCACTCTACGACCCCGTACCGGTAAGCATCCGCTATTCCCAAAAGCTGGCAAGGACGATTGCGAACGTCCCGGACCTGCCGAGAAACGTCTATCCGTATCGCCTCTTCATGTGAGATCAATGGAGTCTCGTTCGGGAGAAACTTGGCGGACGTCCTGAGTGGCCCTCGATAGAACCCTTTGGCGCCCGGGGAAGTACGATACGAAATTTATTGGCCGAGAGAGTGGGATTCGAACCCACAGTACAGTTTCCCGCACCCACGCTTTCCAAGCGTGCGCCTAAGCCACCAGCTTAAGTGACCAACATCACAGATATCCTCCCCAGGGGAGAGCATGATCCCCGCATTGAAGCCGCCCATCCGGGCCGCCATGATCGGGGGACTAAAATGACCGCATTCCTGAACCGGGTTGTTCGCAAGACCGCGCTGGTGCTGACCGCCGCCGCGTGCTTTTCCGCACTTGCCCCCAACGCCAGCTTTGCCTTCAGTTCGGAAGCCCAGCAGCAGTGCACCGGCGATGCGTTCCGCCTGTGCGGCTCCGAAATTCCCAACGTCGCCAAGATCACCGCGTGCATGATCAAGCAGCGCGCCAGCCTCTCGTCCGGCTGCCGCAGCGTGATGGACCGGGACATGGCTTCGAAGACCAAGGTCGCCGCGCAGTAATGGCGCGACGCCCGCTCCGTGCAGCGTCGCGTTTGAGCGCTGGCGGGGAGAGTGGATTCGCACCCACGGTACGGTTTCCCGCTCACACGCTTTCCAGGCCTGCGCCTTAAGCCACTCGGCCATCTCTGCGGAAGCGCTTTCTTGAAGGGGCAGGACTGATTTCGCGAACCGGCCCCCGCCCCTCCCCGTCGTGATGCCGCCTATCTGGCGTCAGCCTGGTATTGCGCGATCAATTCGCGCGCCCTCGTATAAAGCTTCTCGCCGTCGAGACCGCGCTTGGCCATGCTGGCCTTCCAGTCCTCGATCGCAGGCGTCACGACGCGGTTCAGTTCGGCGACTTGCGCGTCGCTGAAGCTGATGGCGGTGATCCGCTTGTCGGCCAGCACCTTGTTCTTCGAGGCGAGATCGGCCGCTTCGCGCGCCGCGGCGCCGCCGTCGCTCAGCGCCGGGCTGTGCTTCGCGACGATCGCCTGCAGATCCGCCGGCAGCGCCTCCCATTTGGCGCGGTTCATCACCAGCATCAGGGCTGGTGCGGCGAACTTGGCATCGACCGCCACGCTGACCTGATCGGCCAGCGGCTTGCCGCCGATCCCCTTGGTATTGAGCAGCGAGGTCCAGCCGATGGAGAGCGCATCGAGGGTGTTGCTGGCGAGGGTCTCGCCGACCATCTGGCTCGGCATGCCGAGCGGAATGGCGCCGAGCTTGGACAACGCCAGGCCGACCGTAATGCTCGGCGCGCGAATCCGCACGCCGCGAAAATTCCGCACCGTCTCGATCTTCCTGCCGGTCGTGAAGATCGGATAAGGCTCCAGCACGTAAAGGCCGAGCACCTTGACCGTCGCGTAATCCTTGTCCAGCAGGCCTTCCTTGTACATCGCCATCATGGCCTTGGTGCCGGCGACCGAATTCTGGAACATCAGCGGCAATTCCATCACCGACGACTGCGGAAAGCGGCCGGGGCTGTAACCCTGCACCGTCACGGCCATCTCGATGTCGCCCCGTTCGACCATGGCGAACATTTCCGGCACCTTGCCATAGCCGCCGGCCGGCTTCGAGGCGACTTCGATGCGGCCGCCGGACTCCTGCTCGATGGCCCGTGCGACCGCCTGAAACTCCGCGTCGGCCGCGGACCCGGGCGGGTTGGTCGAACCGAGCCGCAGCAGGAATTCGGCGGCGCCCGCAGGCGCTGCGCCCTGCGCCAGCACGCCCAGCCATGCGACGGCGGCGATCAACAATCTGTTCGAGAACATCAGGGAATCCTGTCGTCAGGCTCGGCCTGTTGCACCGAGCGGCAAGCGGATCGACGGCGATGCAGAGCCCCGTCGCGAAGAAAATCCGGCGGGCCCTGGCGCACGATCATCCGTCGCCGCCTAAGTCGCGGTTAAGGATCGGACTCGTAGTTCTACGGGAGTTCCGTGCGACCGGGCGCAAGGTTAGCCGCAGGCGAACCAGCTCCACCCTCAGCATCCGGCCGTTGCTGCGCGGTATCCGCAGCTTCGTTACCACTGCACGCGTTCGATTTCGACAAAATCGATCTTCGAGCCATCGGCGAAATTGATGACGCCGCTGGCGTCGCTTGAAAACACCATGTCGTTGCTCCCGCTGCTCACGATGCTGCCCGACGTCAGGCTGATGGTCCAGTCACTCGCGGGCTGCAACGATCCGAGGCTCTGATCGAGGTCGATGGTGTCGAGCCAGTTCGCGCCCGTTCCGCCCTGGACAACGTCAGACCCCTGGCCGCTCATGTAGACGAAGACGTCGTTACCGTCGCCGCCGATCAGGGTGTCGTTGCCCAGTCCACCGGTCATGGTGTCGTTGCCGGCGCCGCCGCCGAGCACGTTGTTGCCGCTATTGCCGGTCAACACATTGTCCAGCGTGTTGCCGGTGGCGTTGACCGCCGCCGCGCCGGTCAGCGTCAGGTTCTCGACGTTGGCGCCGAGCGTGTAGCTGATGCTGCTTTGCACCGTGTCGGACCCTCCCGCGGCAAGCTCCGTGACCACGTCACCCGCGGCATCGACGACATAAATGTCGTCGCCCGTGCCGCCTGTCATGCTGTCGTTACCCGTGCCGCCGATCAAGGTATCGTTGCCGGCACCGCCGCTGAGGACGTTGTTGCCACTGTTGCCGGTCAGCACATTGTCGAGCGTGTTGCCGGTGGCGTTGATCGCCGCCGTTCCCGTCAGCGTCAGGTTCTCGACGTCCGCGCCGAGCACGTAACTGATGCTGCTCTGCACGGTGTCGGTGCCCTGCCCGGCCAGTTCGGTGACCACGTCACCGGCAGCGTCGACGACATACGTATCGTTGCCGAGACCACCGATCATGGTGTCGTTGCCCGCGCCGCCGCTGAGAATGTTGTTGCCGCTGTTGCCGGTCAGCACATTGTTGAGGGTATTGCCGGTGGCGTTGATCGCCGCGGTTCCGGTCAGCGTCAGGTTCTCGACGTTGGAGCCGAGCACGAAACTGGCGCTGCTCAGCACCGTGTCGGTGCCCTGACTGGCCGATTCGGTAACGACGTCGGTCGCGGCGTCGACGACATAGGTATCATTGCCGCCACCGCCGATCATGATGTCGTTGCCTTGGCCGCCATCGAGGACGTTGTTGCCGGTATTGCCGGTCAGCGTGTTGGCCAAGCTGTTGCCGGTGGCATTGATCGCGGCCGTTCCGGTCAGCGTCAGATTTTCGATATTCGCGCCGAGCGTATAGGCGATGCTGCTCTGCACGGTGTCGGTGCCTTGCGCTGCCAGTTCGGTGACGACATCGCCGGCCGCATCGACGACATAAATGTCGTTGCCCAGTCCGCCGATCATGGTGTCGTTGCCGGCACCGCCGCTCAGGACGTTGTTGCCGGTATTGCCGGTCAGCACATTATCGAGCGTGTTGCCGGTGGCGTTGATCGCGGCGGATCCCGTCAACTGCAGGTTCTCGACGTTGGCGCCCAGCGTGTAGCTGACACTGCTTTGCACGGTGTCGGCCCCTTCCGCGGCAAGCTCCGTGACCACGTCACCCGCGGCATCGACGACATACAGGTCGTTGCCCGTGCCGCCGATCAGGGTGTCATTGCCGGTGCCGCCGATCAGGGTGTCGTTGCCGGCGCCGCCGCTGAGGACGTTGTTGCCGCTGTTGCCGGTCAGCACGTTGTCCAGCGTGTTGCCGGTGGCATTGATCGCGCCGGTTCCGGTCAGCGTCAGGTTCTCGACATCCGCGCCGAGCGCGTAAGTGATGCTGCTCTGCACGGTGTCGGTGCCCTGCCCGGCCAGTTCGGTGACGACGTCGCCGGCCGCGTCGACCACATAGGTGTCGTTGCCGAGACCACCGGCCATGGTGTCGTTACCGGCGCCGCCGCTGAGAACGTTGTTGCCGCTGTTGCCGGTCAGCAGATTGTCCAACGTGTTGCCGGTGGCGTTGATCGCAGCGGATCCCGTCAATTGCAGGTTCTCGACATTGGCGCCGAGCGTGTGACTGACGCTGCTCTGAACGGTGTCGGTGCCTTGCCCAGCCGCTTCCGTCACGACATCGCTGGTGTTGTCGACCACATAGATGTCGTTGCCGCCACCGCCGATCATGGTGTCGTTGCCGGCGCCGCCGTCGAGGACGTTGTCACCGGTGTTGCCGGTCAACGTATTGGCCAGCGTGTTGCCGGTGGCGTTGATCGCGGCGGATCCCGTCAACTGCAGGTTCTCGACATTGCTGCCAAGGACGTAGCTGATGCTGCTCTGCACGGTGTCGGTGCCTTGCGTTGCCAGTTCGGTGACGACATCGCCCGCCGCATCCACCACATAGGTGTCGTTGCCCAGCCCGCCGATCATGGCGTCGTTGCCGGTGCCGCCGCTAAGAATGTTGTTGCCGCTGTTGCCGGTCAGCACATTGTCCAGCGTGTTGCCGGTGGCATTGATCGTGCCGGTTCCGGTCAGCTGCAGGTTCTCGACATGGTCGCTCAGCGTGTAGCTGACACTGCTCTGCACCGTGTCGGCGCCTTCGCCGGCCAGTTCGGTGACGACATCGCCCGCCGCATCCACCACATAGGTGTCATTGCCCAGCCCGCCGATCATGGCGTCGTTGCCGGTGCCGCCGCTAAGAATGTTGTTGCCGCTGTTGCCGGTCAGCACGTTGTTGAGGGTATTGCCGGTGGCATTGATCGCAGCCGTTCCGGTCAGCGTCAGGTTCTCGACGTTGGAGCCGAGCACAAAACTGGCGCTGCTCAGCACCGTGTCGGTGCCCTGGCTGGCCAGTTCGGTAACCACGTCGGTCGCCGCGTTGACGATATAGGTATCATTGCCGGCGCCGCCGATCATGGTGTCGTTACCGGCGCCGCCGTCCAGGACGTTGTCGCCGGTGTTGCCGGTCAGCGTGTTGGCCAGGCTGTTGCCAGTGCCATTGATCGCGGCGGTTCCGGTCAGCGTCAGGTTCTCGACGTCGGCGCCGAGTACGTAGCTGATGCTGCTCTGCACGGTATCGGTGCCTTGCCCGGCCAGTTCGGTGACGACATCGCCGGCCGCATCGACCACATAAGTGTCGTTGCCGAGTCCACCGATCATGGTGTCGTTGCCGGCACCGCCGCTGAGCACGTTGTTGCCGGTATTGCCGGTCAGCACATTGTCGAGGGTGTTGCCGGTGGCGTTGATCGCGGCGGTTCCGGTCAGCGTTAGGTTCTCGACATTGGCGCCGAGCGTGTAGCTGACGCTGCTTTGCACGGTGTCTGCCCCTTCCGCGGCAAGCTCCGTGACCACGTCACCTGCGGCATCGACGACATACGTGTCGTTGCCGGTGCCGCCGATCATGCTGTCGTTACCAGTGCCGCCGCTCAAGGTATCGTTGCCGGCGCCGCCGCTGAGGACGTTGTTGCCGCTATTGCCGGTGAGCAAATTGTCCAACGTGTTGCCGGTGGCGTTGATCGCGGCCGTTCCGGTCAGCGTCAGGTTCTCGACGTCCGCGCCGAGCGCGTAAGTGATGCTGCTCTGCACAGTGTCGGTGCCCTGACCGGCCAGTTCGGTGACGACATCGCCCGCCGCGTCGACCACATAGGTGTCGTTGCCGAGACCACCCGCCATGGTGTCGTTGCCGGCGCCGCCGCTGAGAATGTTGTTGCCGCTGTTGCCGGTCAGCACATTGTTGAGGGTGTTGCCGGTGGCGTTGATCGCGGCCGTTCCGGTCAGCGACAGGTTCTCGACATTGGAGCCGAGCACATAGCTGACGCTGCTCAGCACATTGTCGGTGCCTTGCCCGACCGCTTCCGTCACGACATCGCTGGCATTGTCGACCACATAGGTGTCGTTGCCCAGGCCGCCGGCCATGGCGTCGTTGCCGGCGCCGCCGTCCAGGACGTTGTCGCCGGTGTTGCCGGTCAGCGTGTTGGCCAGGCTGTTGCCAGTGCCATTGATCGCGGCCGTTCCGGTCAGCAGCAGGTTCTCGACATCCGCACCGAGCGCGTAAGTGATGCTGCTCTGCACGGTATCGGTGCCCTGACCGGCCAGCTCCGAGACGATGTCGCCGGCCGCGTCGACCACATAGGTGTCGTTGCCCAGGCCGCCGGCCATGGTGTCGTTGCCGGCGCCGCCGCTGAGGACGTTGTTGCCGCTGTTGCCGGTCAGAAAATTGTCGAGCGTGTTGCCAGTGGCATTGATCGCGGCGGTTCCGGTCAGCTGCAGGTTCTCGACATGGGCGCCGAGCGTGTAGCTGACACTGCTCTGCACCGTGTCGGCGCCTTCGCCGGCAAGCTCCGTGACCACATCACCCGCGGCATCGACCACATAGGTGTCGTTACCGGAACCGCCGATCATGGCATCGTTGCCGGTGCCGCCACTGAGCGTGTCGTTGCCTGCAAAGCCCTGCAGGGTGTCGTTACCGGCAAGACCCGACAGGACGTCTTCTTCGCCGCTACCGGTCAGCACGTCGTTTGCGGCAATCCCGGTGAAGGATCCGGATTGATTGGTGACGGCGATCGTCAGCGTTTCGCTGCGGCTCAACCCGCCGGCATCCGTCACTGTCAGGCCGAGATCGTGCGAGGTTGCCGTTTCGTAGTCGAGCGTCGCGCCGGCCTTGACCCGCACTTCATTGCCGACGATTTCGAATTTTCCCGATGGATCGGTCAATGTGTAAACAAAGCTGTCGCCGGCATCGGGGTCCGCCGCGCCGAGCGTTGCCACCACCGTGCCGGCCACGGCATTCTCGACCACTGATCCGCCGGCGACGGTGATGTCGCTTGGCGCCTCGTTCCGGTTCGTCACCGCGATGGTCAGCGTCTCGTGATGACTCAGCCCCGCCGTATCGGTGACCTCGATGCCGACATCGTGCGAAGTTGCCGTCTCGAAGTCGAGCGTCGCGCCGGCTTTCACACGCACTTCATTGCCGACGATTTCGAATTTTCCCGATGGATCGGTCAATGTGTAAACAAAGCTGTCGCCGGCATCAGGGTCTGCCACGCCGAGCGTTGCCACTACCGTGCCGCCCGCGGCATTCTCCACCACCGAACCGCCGGCGACGGTGATGTCGCTCGGCGCCTCGTTCCGGTTCGTCACCGCGATGGTCAGCGTCTTGCGATGAGTCAGGCCTGCGGCATCGGTCACCTCGATGCCGACATCGTGCGAGGCCGCCGTCTCGAAGTCGAGCGTCGCGCCGGCCTTCACCCGCACTTCATTGCCGACGATTTCGAATGCACCAGAGGGGTCGGTCAGCGTGTAGACAAAACTGTCGCCGGCATCGGGATCTGCCGCGCCGAGGATGGCCACCACGGTTCCGGCCGCGGCGTTCTCCACCACCGCGCCACCGATGACCGTGATGTCGCTTGGCGCTTCGTTCCGAACGGCCGCATCCATGTCGAGCGTCTCGTACGAACTCGGCTCCGCCGCCCTGGTGACCGCGGTGGCGGGCAGGCGTGCCTGCGCTGTAGCAGGTGCCGCATCGGCATCGATACCGGCCTGGTCGATTCCGATCCCGGACATGACCGACCGAACGGCCGCGGGCAAAGAAGCAGGGATCTCGATCGTGTCAGCACCGGTCAGCACCGGTAGCGCCGGGGTTCCAACAGCAATGATCTCAACGGGTGTATTTTCCGGGACCGAAACGCTGACGACCGGGGCATCGCCGGGATCCTGGTGATGGGACGTCAAACGCGGGCTGGCGTCGGGCGCGGTCTGGATAACCTCAACCACATCGGCGATGGCGACCACCGTAGTTTCACGGATGCCTTCGTCAACGAGCGGAGTGCTGCTGCCCTGGTGGATGTTTGGAAAATGCGAGGCCTGCTGATCGTGATCTTGCGATGGAGCCGGCGCGTCACCGGCCTTTTTCAGAGACCTGACCAACGCATCGAGATCCTCATTCGACGGTAGCAGAAGACCGGCATCGATAGACATGTGCGTGACGCTCCGGCGCGGAAGCAAGTTATTCTTCCGACGCAAGCAGACACACTGCACCGAGTTCATTGAAATTCATTGCCGGCCCTCTCCGGTTTTTCGCGGTGGCCTTAAGCTTTCTTTTGACCTTGTTGAGGGTAGATTTAAGACTCTTCGTTGATGGTCGAACGTACCGCATTCATTTGGACAACAAATGTCGCTGTTCGACCTACCAAGCAGTCAACGCATCGCCGCGCAGATGTCCGACCTCCGTATTACTACGAGGGTCCGGCACTACGTGCGCCTCACCAGGCGAGATGCGGTCAGCTTCGTCAGTCTCCTTGCCAGGACATTGTGGAGCCTTCCGGCCGATGTGCTGGCGGCTTCGGTTTTCATCAACCTGCTCGGCCTTGCTCTCCCGCTGGGCATTCTGCAGGTCTATGACCGCATCGTTCCCCACGCGGCAAGGTCGACACTCGCCTATCTGGTGATCGGGATATGCGGCATCCTCGTTCTGGAAACGATCCTGCGCATCTCGCGCAGCTACGTCATCGCGTGGAGCGCGATGAAGCTTGCGTGGAAGACCAACGTCGAGGCTGCCAGCCTGGTCGCCTTTGCGCCGGCAAAGCTGATCGACTCTCAGCCCGTCGCGCTGTGGATTCAAAGATTGCAGGCCGTGGCGGCCATCTGCGAATTCAGCATCAGCCCCGCGCCGCTGGTGCTCATCGACATGGTTTTCGTCGTCATCTTCTTCGCACTCCTCACCGCCATCGGCGGCTGGATCGCCGCCGTTCCCGTCGCGATCTTTCTGATCTTCGGCATATCGGCGATCGCGCGCGGACGTGAGCTCAGGCGCACCACGGCCAGACGCATGGTCGCCGAGGCCAGGATACGGGACTTCATGATCGAGACGTTGAACGGCATTGCCACCGTCAAGGCGCTCGGGACCGAACAGCAGATCCTGCGGCGCTTCGAGCGCCTGACGGAGCAGGCCGCGGGCTCGACCTACAACGTCGTGCGCCTTGCGGACGATGCGCAGAGTCTCGGCTCCATGGTTTCGATCGTCACGCAGATCGCCACGGCCACGGTCGCGGCTGTTCTGGCGGTCAACGGCGAAGTCTCCATCGGTGTCGTCGCCTGCAGCACCATGCTGGCCGGGCGCATGATCCAGCCATCGCTGCGGCTGGTATCCGCCTGGAACGAGATCCAGGGCGTGTTCGTATCGCAGCAGATCGCCAGACCGATCTTTGACCTCCCGAGCAACGCGCCGCTGACGGTGCCGGCCCCTGCAAGCACGTGGTCGCCGGCGCGGCTGGTGTTCGACCAGGTCTGGTTCACCCCGGGCGAGGCGCAGGCCGCGACGCTCGCCGGGGCCAGTCTCGAGGTCGCACCCGGCGAGATCATTGCCATCAGCGGCCGCGACAGTATCGGCAAGTCCACCGTGGCGCGGCTGGCGGCCGGACGCCTGGTGCCCGAGGCAGGCCACGTTTTGATCGATGACATTGCCGCCGCGACGGCCGAAAATCAGACGCGCGGCTGCGTGGCGCTGGTGGATCATCAGAATGCCGCGGTGCGTGGATCCGTGCTCAACAATCTCACCTTGTTCCGCTCCGAGCGGATCGCCCAGGCCCGCGCCGCCGCACGCCTGCTGAACCTCGAAGAAGACATCAACCGGCTGCCACGCGGCTACGAGACTCAGCTCGGCGAGTCCGCGACCGAAATGTTGCCGGACGGCTTCCTGCAACGCATCGCGATCGCACGCGCCATTGCGGATCGTCCGCGGCTCCTCGTTCTCGACGAGGCCAACGGCTCGCTCGACTACGAAAGCGATCGCGCGCTGGGCGAGACGCTGCTCTCTCTCAAGGGCCAGCTTACCATGGTGCTGATCACCAACCGCCCGTCCTTTGCCGCCATCGCCGACCGCCGGTTCACGCTGAGCGGCGGAAACTTCAGCCAGATCGAAGAAACGTCCGCGAGCCTGACCGGGCGAACCGCAGGCGCCGTGGCATGACGCGCCCTCCCGACAGTTTCGAGCGCCCGCCCGCCACTCCCGAGATCACCCGGGAGGCCGTGCTCGAGCAGCAGCGGCGGCTGATCGCAGAGTTCGGCGCGCCCAAGGACGATCCGGCCGGCCCGCCGGCGGCAACCGGTCCGTTCGCCGGCATGCTCTGCGAGATCCTCGCCTGCGTCGGCTGGAAAGGCACGCAGGATCGGGTGTTCGAGGCGCTGCCGCATTTGAATCCCATCGCATCCGTGCGCATGCTGCAGGCCGTTCTGGCGCGCCTCGATGTCAACCTGGTCGGACTCGACCGGCGCGCATCCGACCTGTCCAGGGACGATCTTCCCTGCCTGCTGGTCGGCGCCGACGACACCTGCGACCTCGTCACGCTGGGGCCGCGGGGCGAATTCGAAATCTACAGCCTGTGCGGAACCCGAACGCGCACCGATCGATTTCGCTCCGGCGAAGCGGTTTATCAGATCCGGCTCAGCAAGATCGAACGGTTCGCCGGACGAGCGCCGACCGGCGGCTTCGTCGGCGACGTGCTCAGGCAATTGCGCGGACCGATTTCGCAGATCACCGGCTATTCGGTCGCGATCAACGCGATCGGGCTGCTGCTGTCGTTCTATGTGCTTTCGGTCTACGACATCGTCATTGCCACCAGTTCGCTGGATACCCTGGCCTTCATGGCGTCGGCTGGCATGATCGCGCTGGGCTTTGAGTTCTGGTTCCGCCAGCTCCGATCGCGGCGGATCGCCTATCTTGCGGCCCGCCTGGATGCCGTCGTATCGGTCCGGGCGCTGAAATCGCTGCTCAATTTGCCGCTGCCGATGACCGAGCGCGCCCCCATCGCCTCGCAGCTGGCGCGCTTCCGTCAGTTCGAGATCGGGCGTGAGCTGTTCGCCGGAAATTTTGCCTCGGCGCTGTTCGATCTGCCGTTCACCCTGACATTCCTGATCCTGCTGTTTTCGATCGGGGGAATGCTCGGCTTCCTGCCGATCGGGCTTGCCTGCATCATCGTCATTGTCTGTGCCGTCGGCGCCACGGCCAATGTAGCGTCGATCGCCGAGGTGGGCGCCAACAAGCACAAGTCGGATGCCTTGTTGTTCGAATTGACGGACAAGCTCAGGACGATCCGCAACGCCTCCGCCGAGACGATCTGGCTGGCGCGCTACGCGGACAGCCTTGCGGCCTCCTTGAGATCCCGCTTCCGCAATCTGCAGCTCGTCTCGCATCTGCAGGCGATTACCAATGCGCTGGTCGTGCTGACCGGCATTTTGACGCTGGGTTTCGGCGCGCAGCGCGTGATGGACGGCGTCATGTCGCTGGGCGAGTTGATCGTTGCGATGATGATCGTGTGGCGGGTGCTGATGCCGATACAGATCTTCGCGCTCAATATTGCCCGACTCAAGCAAACGCTGACGACCGTGCACCACATCAATGACCTCATTCGGATGGGCAACGAACACGCCAGCGAGGCGCCGCCGATTCTCTCTCGACGCCTCGCCGGGCAGATCTTCGTGTCGGGGGCGTATCTGTCGTTGGGCCAGCGGCAGGAGCCTCAACTGCGTGGCGTCAGCCTCAAGGTCAAGGCCGGGGAAATCGTCGCGGTGATCGGACCGAGCGGAAGCGGCAAGTCCACGCTGCTCAAGGTGATCCTCGGGCTCTATCCGCAGTATATGGGCACCATCCGCCTGGGTGGGCTGGACCTGCGGCAGCTCCACCCCGCGGAGGCTCGCGCTTCCATCGGCTTTGCATCGCAACAGCTGGCATTCTTCTACGGCAGCATTGCCGCCAACTTCCGGTTTGCCTGTCCCGATGCGACCGATGCGGACATCATCGCAGCACTGGCTGCCGTCGGCGTAACGCTGCCGCACCCCGCCCTTCCCGACGGATTGGCGACGCGGATCAGTGGAACGGACGCACGCTCGCTGTCGCAGGGATGGCTGTGCCGGCTCTCGATCGCGCGCGCGCTGGTCAAGAAGCCCAGCATCCTGCTGATTGACGATCTGGGCATCGGGCTCGATCCGGCCGGCGACGCCGCATTCATGAAGCATCTGGAGGTCCTCAGAGGCAAATGCACCGTGCTGTGGGTCACCGCGCGGCCCAGCCACATGCTGATGGCCGATCGCGTCATCGAAATGCGCGGCGGCGCGATCGTCACCGATGCAAAGCCCGAGGTCGTCGTTACCAGGATATTGGCCGGGCTCACCACCGCGGCCTAGGCACAGAGTCGAGCAGGGCGGCGTTGCGAAAACAGGACTGATGATGCGCGCCCCGGATCGAAAGAGGAAGTCATGAGCGTGACCAGCACAACCACCAAGGGATCGCCGTCCGAAACACCGGACTGGCTGGCGACGCCGATCGAGTTTGAAGAACAGCGGGGCTTTGTCGTCTCACGCAACAGGATGCGGCTGGTCCTTCTGATCGTGCTCGCCGCGCTGCCGTGGGCGGCGCTGGCCCCGATCCGGGAGCTCTCGGTAGCCCGCGGCCAGCTCATCCCGGTGTCCCAGGTCCGGCCGGTGCAACATCTCGAGGGCGGCGTCGTCGAACAGATTCTGGTCGAGGAAGGGCAGCTCGTCGAGCAGGACCAGCCGCTGTTGCGCCTGCAGACCGTGATCGCGGATTCGGAACTGGCCGGGTTGAAATCCCGCGCCCAAAACCTGCTGCTGCAGAAGGAGCGGGTCACCGCGCTGCTCGCGGGCCGCGACTTCGATCTCAACGGCTTTGGCGGCGTCGATGCCGCCCTGCTGGCCGAGCACCTTCAGGTCTACCGGCTGCGCTTCGACCATCGGGCAAGGGAACATCAATTGCAGCTGGTCCGGATGTCCCAGCGCAAGGCCGAAATCGACGCGCTGGAGCGGGATATCGTGGCGCAAAAACGGCTGGTCGGCATCCAGCAGCAGCAGTTCGATATGCGGCAAACCCTGGTGCACAATGGAAACGTGTCCAAGAAGCAGGTGCTGGAGTCCGAAGCGCTGCTCGAACAGGCGCGCGGCCTGGTGACGACGACCGAAGGCAGGTTGTCGATGACCCGGGAAGCGCTGCGCGAAACGGCCGCGGCGCTGGACGAGTCCGACGCGCAGGCAAACCGGCTGTGGGGCGAGGAACTCTCCAAGATCTCGGGCGAACTCGCCGAGATCGAGGAAACGATCAAGAAGCAGACCGACCGGGTCGAGCGCCTGATCGTGCGCGCGCCGACGCGAGGCCGGGTCCAGCAAGTGCTGCAACGCTCGCCGGGCGAGGTTGTCCGCCCGGGCGAGACGATTGTGCGGATCGTCCCGCAGGACGACGCGCTGGTGGCGGAAATTTTCGTCAAGCCCGACGATATCGCGGCCGTGAAAGTCAACGACAAGGCCGAACTGAAAGTAACGGCGTATGATTTCAGCAAGTACGGCAAGATCAAGGGAGAGGTCAAAGCGGTCTCTCCCACCACCACCGAGAACGAGGAGAAGCGCGCCTTCTACAAGGTGCTGGTTCGATTCGACGCGAAACGCTCCGACCGCTACGCGGCGGAATGGCAGTTGAAGCCCGGGATGACGGTCGATGCCGAAATCATCTCCGGCAGCAAGTCGCTGCTGCAATACGTCCTGAAGCCGATCTATCGCGGGGTCGATGCGGCGTTCGCTGAGCGCTGAGCGAGGGCGCGCTGGTCAATGCGGCCTGGTCTAGCGGGCTCAGCGCCGCGATCAACAGCCAGGGCTTCATGCAATCCATCGTAGCGCGAGCACGCGGGGCCGTGACAGCTTCAGTAGTGGGCCAATGTCGACCGCGGTTTTACGGTCACAGTTCTTCACGATCCTTTATTGCACCAGGCGCAGTGTTAGCTACCTCATCGCGCGCGTGGAGTGCCTGGAATGCGGCAACTGGTCTATTCGAGCCGGGCGCGAGATGGCTGTCTGGCCAACGCTGACTTGTCGGAAATGCTTCGTACGTTTCAAGACCACAACGCCAAGACCAATGTCTCCGGGATCCTGCTGTATGGCTACGGCAGGTTCCTGCAACTTCTCGAAGGCAAGTCTGATGTGGTGAGTGATCTGTACGCTCGCATTGCAGTCGACGCTCGGCATTCCGATCTTCGTCGGCTCGACATCGGCTTCGAGCGGCAACTTTTTACGGGCTGGCCGATGGCGTACGCTAAAGTTGAACCGGAGCACGACATGCCGGGTTATGTCGGCAAGGCTCCCTACCTCGACCTGAACCTGATCGACGAGGCCGTCATATCTGAGCTACTGCTGTACTACAGCTACCGATTTGCGCAGGGCGGGGCGAGCGGTCCGCACCCGCAGGAACTGGCTCCAGGTTTGTGGGCTTTATGACCTTTGGCTGCGGCGCAGGCCGGCGATCGCCACGAGCCCGCAGAAGTCGGATAGGGCATTGCCGAAATTGTCGCCGAGGCGAACACTGTTCGCAAAGCCCGCACGACAACTGGAAAGCCCTCACCAGTTCAGAAGCGCACCGGCCGCGACGGCAATAACGCAAGATGGCCGCAGAGACCGCTTGGCGCGTCGGTGATAGCTGCCCCTTGTGTCCATGCAATTGATGACAAGACGGTTGGGCGGCCCCGCAGCTCCGGGCCAAGCCGCTGTCCCCTACCCGCCGGGTTCAGCTGCCCTTCTGAGCGCTCCGTGACTGCGCCTGGGGCACGCCCGGACTGATGGCCAGTTCGGCGCCGGCGGCGCCGCCGGCCTCATAGGCGGTCATCGACACCGTGCGGCTGGTGCTGCGTTGGCTGCGCAGGTTCAGATCGAGCTTGGCGAATTCGGCGTCGACCACCGAGGTCTTCAGCACGACCAACCCGCGGCCGGTGGCGTTGTTGACCTGGTCGCGGCCGGCCTTGAGCGCCACCAGCCTGTCCGCGATCGACGCCACCATGCCGAGCGCGAAGGAGGAATTGGCCAGATGCCGGTCCTGGTGGCGGAAGCGGCCATAGTCGGCCGAGGTCTTGTAACGGCCGAGCTCGGCGCGCACGGCAGCGTCGATCAGTTCGGCGAGATAATGGGCGACCTCGATGTCCGAGCGCAGGCCGAAGAAGACATAGCTGCTCTCGCCGGCAGCGTTCTTCTCGCGCCAGACCCGGCAATCACAGAAATGGGCGATGGCGCCGATGCAGTCGTCGAGCGGGATGCGCTTCTTGCGATGGGTCTCATAGACGCGCCGCTCGCACGCCACCTGGCGCAGCTCGACGTCGCTCAGCGACAGGTCGTGGCGATCGAGCAGCTCCGCAACCTTGGCGGCGGCCGACAGCGCCTCGTCCTCGGTGCAGCCGTTCTCGATGGTCTTGGCGCGCAAGGACTGGATGCGGACCTTGAGCTTGTCGAGCGCGGCGAGGTTCAACGGCTGGTTCAAGGTTGATCTACTCTAGGGGAGGTCCGACCGACCGGCGCGGGGCGAACGTGCCTGGCGGAGAGAGTGGGATTCGAACCCACGGTACGGTTTCCCGCACACACGCTTTCCAAGCGTGCGCCTTAAGCCACTCGGCCATCTCTCCGGAGGCCCTCTCTTGAAGGGGCAGGACTGATTTTGCAAGCCGGCCTAAGGGCGGCGGCGGAAATTTCCCCAATTCATTGAATTTATTTGGATATTTCGATCGTAAGGGAGCCCCGATATCGATGCGGTAGAGAGGCTTGAACCGAAATCCGGCCACGATCGACGGTGATAAGGGACGACCCTGTTGGTGGAGGACGGCAATCATGATCATTCGGACGCTTCAACTGGCCGTCCTGGCATCGGTTTTAGGCTCGGCGCTGGCGATCGGCGCCGCGGCGCCAGCGTGGGCGCAGGCCTGCACGCGGCAGGGCAATGACGTGACCTGCGACGACGGGCGGCGCGGGATTCACCAGGGCGACGCGATCGTGTGGGCGGACGGCTCGACCTCGCGGCTGGCTTCGCCGCATCCGAGCGTGATCATCGGCAACAAGTCGTCGGTGGTGATCGGGCCCGGGGTGTTTGCCGGCAACGGCAAGGGCGGGCATGTGCCGATGGAAAATCCGAGCGCACCGAGCAAGGCGCGGTGTCCGATCCTGGATGGGGTGGCGTATTGTTTTTGAAAATGGCGTGAACGGCTGACGGGATCCGTCATTCCGGGGCGCGCAACGCGCGAGCCGGAATCCAACGGGCCGCATCACATGTCGTGAGATGGATTCCGGGTTCGCGCTGCGCGCGCCCCGGAATGACGATCGCGGCATGCGGGTCAAGCCCGGCCATGACGCGAGACTGGTTGCCGCACGATAAGCGTGTGACCTCGAGAAAGACTAATGATACCGCGCGTTGCAGTTGCTGGCCGTGGGGAGCGGCCAGATCGCGGTGTCGGCGATCACGGGGGCGAGTTCGGCGCGGTCGAGGCGGCAATCGTTGAGGGCGTCGGTGAAGTCGGCGAACCATTGCTGGATGGTACCGCGGCGCAGCTTGGCCATCATCGCTTCCCAGCGCATGCGGCGTTCGGTGAGCGGCATCGACAGCGCCATCGCGATGGTGCGGGCCATGCCGTCGATGTCGTGTGGATTGACGATCAGCGCGGTGTCGAGCTCGTTGGCGGCGCCGGCGAACTTCGACAGCACCAGCACGCCGGGGTCGACCGGGTTTTGCGCGGCGACATATTCCTTGGCGACAAGGTTCATGCCGTCCTGCAGCGGCGTCACCACGCCGACCTGCGCGGTGCGATACAGGCCGGCGAGCACGGCCTGGCCAAAGCCCTTGTTGAGATAGCGGATCGGCGTCCAGTCGACCTCGCCGTGCTGGCCGTTGACGTCGCTGACGAGTTTGGCGACCTCGCTCTGCAGGTTGCCATAGGCCTCGATCGCGCCGCGCGAAGGCGTCGCGATCTGCAGCAGCGAGACGGTGCGCGCCAGGGAGGGGTGCATCGTCCACATCCGGTCGAACGCCTTGATGCGGTGGATCAGGCCTTTTGAATAATCCAGCCGGTCGACACCGATCGCGAGCTTTTCGCCGTTCAGGCTGCGGCGCAGCCGCGAGACGTCCGGATGCGTCGAGGCCTTTGCCGCCAGCTTGGCGAATTCAGCCGGATCGATGCCGATCGGAAACACCGATGCGCGGGTGCGGCCGTGGCGCGAGGTGACGACGCCGTCATGCACGGAGAGGCCGAGATCGGACTGCGCGTAGGACAGGAAGTTCTCGCAATCTTCCTCGGTCTGAAAACCGATCAGGTCGTAGGCCAGCATCGCCTCGATCAGTTCGCGGTGATGCGGCACGCCCGACATCACCGTGCGCGTCGGCCACGGCGTGTGCAGGAAAAAGCCGATCGGCTCGGTGACGCCGAGATCGCGCAGTTCGGCACCGAGCGCGAGGAAATGATAATCTTGGATCCAGAACGCGGAGTCGCTCTTGCGGAATCTAAGCAGCGCGCGCGCCATGAAAGCGTTCACTTCGCGGTAGCTGAGATAATCGTCCTGCGTGGCGCGGATCAGATCGGCGCGCGAATGCAGCGCCGGCCACAGCGCGGAATTGGCAAAACCTTCGTAATAGCCGCCGTAATGCGCGGCCGGCAGATCCAGCATCGCCAGCGCGCCGGCGCCGAGCGATTCGACTTCGGCGAAAGGTTCCTTCAGGTTCCCGTCGCGGACCCTGCCCGAAGAACCGACCCAGATGGCGCCTGATTTTTCGACGATGGGCAACAGCGCTGCGGCCAGCCCCCCCGTCATGGGTTCGTTGGGTTTTCCGCGCGAAACTCGATTAGAAACGACGACGAGGTTCAAAATCCCCTCCGTTGGGTGCGCCCGGTTAACAACCATTCATCTATATGGTTCCTGATCACCCTTTCAACGAATTGAAACCAAATTCGGGCTGGGCCGCGACGGAACTCACCCGAATTCACGAAAAATAAATTTTATCGTGAACCTCGGCAGCAAGCGCGAAAATCTGCGGCCGAAAGCCGTCGATTCGAGACGCATTATGGCAGTGATGCGTCCGTTTCGTCATCAAGCAGGCGTGTAAGGAAATCCCTGACGTCGCTCGGCGCATCGAAGTGCCCGGCGACACCCTGGGCGCGACGGCCGACCGAGAAAGCAAGGCCATCGAGATCAGGCATGATCGCAAACACGGTCTCGTCGGTAACGTCGTCGCCGATGAAGAACGGACGACGGCCCTTGAACGGTTCGCGCTTCATCAATTCGTGCACGCCGCTCGCCTTGCTGAATCCGGAATGCTTGATCTCGCAAACGAACTTGCCGGGCAGCACCTCGATCGGCGCGTTGGGGAGATCCGCCCGGATCAGCGACACCGCCGCATAGATCGCCTTCTCCGCCTGCGGCGCCAGGCGATAATGCAGCGCCAGCGAATAGCCCTTGTCTTCCAGCAGAATCCCCGGGCTGAGTTTGGCGATCGCCGCCAGTCGCCGCTTCAATTCCTTGTCCATCGGCGGCGCATGCGCGGCCACCGACCCGCTGTCCGGCTCGATCCGCATCTCGGCGCCGTGGCCGCCGACCGCCGGAAAATGATCGGGGGCAAAAATCAGATCGATGTCGTTGAGCGAGCGGCCTGAGACCAGCGCCAACGCGCCGTTGGTTTTCACCATCAGGCGGTTCAGCGTCTTCGCCAGGCCCGGCGGCACCCAGACTTCGCGCGGCGTCGGCATCAGGTCGAGCAGGGTGCCGTCGATGTCAAGCAGCACCGCCGTCTGGCTCAGATGCGGAATCAGCGAGCGCGGCACCGGAACGGTTTCCGGCGGGGCGTCGTCTTCGCGCGCGATGTCTTCTTCGAAAGGCATTTCCAACAGATCCTCATTCATCTCATCCTACTCCACAAAGGCGAGCGGCCGTGCGACAGATTCGAGCGATTTTCGCTCGGCGGCGACGGCGTATCGCCACGCGACGGCCGCGGCCACGATCATCAATGCCGACCCGAACAGGTAGCCGGCGAACACGCTGTTGCGCGATCCGGTATCGACCAGCGCACCGAATAAAGCCGGCCCCGCCACGCCGCCGATGCCGGTTCCGACCGCGTAGAACAAGGCGATGGCCAGCGCGCGCACCTCCAGCGGAAACGTCTCGCTGACGGTCAGATACGCCGCACTCGCCGCCGGCGAGGCGAAGAAGAAGATCACCATCCAGGCGATCGTCTGGGTCTGCGCCGTCAGCACGCCGATCGAGAACAGATAGCCCGACAGCGCCAGCAGGATGCCCGACGCGCCATAGGTCACCATGATCATCATGCGCCGGCCCAGGGTATCGAACAGGCGGCCGAGCAGCAGCGGCCCCAAGAAGTTTCCAGCCGCGAACGGCAGGATGTACCAGCCGACCTGGTTGGACGCGATGCCGAAGAAGTCGGTCAGCACCAGCGCGAACGTGAAGAAGATCGCGTTGTAGAAGAACGCCTGCGCGACCATCAGCACCAGTCCGACCATCGAACGCTGCCGGTACGTGGTGAGCAGCGTATGCGCGACTTCTCCGAGCGGCGTGTGGCTGCGCATCTTCAGCCTGATCTTCGGAAACACCTCGCCGGCCGGATGATCCGAATGCCGGGTCGATGCCTTTTCGATCTCGTCGACGATGGCCTTCGCCTCTTCCGGGCGGCCATGGACCATCAGCCAGCGCGGGCTTTCCGGAATCCACATCCGCATCAGCAGCACGATCAGGCCGAGGGCTGCGCCGATGAAATAGGCCAGCCGCCAGCCGTGATCGGGCGCGAGCAGGGCGGGATCGAGCAGCACGATGGCGCCGACAGCGCCCATCGCCGCGCCGATCCAGAAGCTGCCGTTGATCACCAGATCCGTCCAGCCGCGATAGCGCGCCGGCACCAGTTCCTGGATCGTCGAATTGATCGCGGTGTATTCGCCGCCGATCCCCGCACCAGTCAGGAAGCGAAACAGCGCGTAGCTCGTTACATTCCACGACAACGCGGTTGCCGCCGTCGCGCTGAGATAGAGCGCGAGCGTGATGAAGAACAGTTTCTTGCGCCCGATCCGGTCGGTCAGCCATCCGAACCCGAGCGCGCCGATCACGGCGCCCGCCAGATAGGCGCTGTTGGCGAGGCCGACGTCGAAATTCGAAAATTTCAGCGTCGGACTTTCCTTCAGCGCGCCCGACAGCGCACCGGCCAAGGTGACTTCCAGCCCGTCCAGAATCCAGGTGATGCCGAGCGCCGCCACGACGCGGGTGTGAAAGCCGCCCCAGCGCAGGCTGTCGAGCCGCGCCGGGATGTCGGTCTCGATGACGCGCTCGCCACCCTCGCCGGCCGTGGAACGGGAAGCACGTTCATCCACCGCCGCACCGTGCCGTATCGCTGTCTCACCCATCGAATTGGACCAATGAAAAACACCCCGGAACGCCCCGGCCCCAGGGTTTTCACGTCAAATTGCGGCAAACATGATGTCTGACGCGAGATAACGCCCGCGCTGGGGCGGGGTTCCGGGTGTTGGGGGTGCGAAATTGCATGGCTCCGCGCGCTGCTACCGCGCGAAGTTTCTTCGTCGTTCCTGCGAAGGCAGGAACCAATACGCCGCGGCCATGGCAAAGGGCACCCGGCCAGTTGAGTGAAACAACGCAAGACGGTGGTTATGGACCCCCGCCTTCGCGGGGGCGACAGAGAGAGAGAGGGGGGACGCCCCTCACGCCGCCCGGATGTTCGCCATGAAGCGATCGAGCTCTTCGCGAAGCCGGGTGCTTTCGCTCGACAGCGAGCGCGCCGAGTTCAGCACCTCCTCGGAAGCCGTGCCGGTTTCGGTGGCGCCGCGGTTGACGTGCATGACGTTGGTGGCGGCTTCCTGCGTGCCTTGAGCCACGTGCTGCACGCTGCGCGCGATCTCCTGGGTCGCCGAGCTCTGTTGCGCGACGGCGTTGGCGATGGTGGAGGCGATGTCGGAGATTTTTCCGATGGTGCCGCCGATCTCCTTGATCGCGGCGACGGATTCCTGCGTCGCGCCCTGCATGCCCGAGATGTGATTGGAAATCTCGTCGGTCGCCTTCGCGGTCTGGCTGGCGAGCGATTTGACTTCTGACGCCACCACGGCAAAGCCGCGGCCGGCGTCGCCGGCCCGCGCCGCCTCGATGGTGGCGTTCAGCGCCAGGAGATTGGTCTGCTCGGCAATCGCGGTGATCAGCTTGACGACGTCGCCGATCTCCTGCGCGGCGCGCGACAGTTTGCCGATCCGCCCGTCGGTCTGCTCGGCCTGCAGCACGGCCGCTTCCGCGATCTGGCTGCTCTCCTTGACGCGCCGGCCGATCTCGTCGACGGAGGCCGACAATTCCTCGGTCGCGGAGGCCACCGACTGCATGTTGGTGGAGGCTTCTTCCGAGGCGCCGGCGACCTGGCTCGACAGGCTCTGGGTGGTCTCCGCGGTTCGGGTCAATGTGCCTGCCGCGGCTTCGAGTTGCACGGCTGACGATGAAACGTTGGCGACGATGGCGCCGACCGCGGTCTCAAAATCGTCGGCAAAACGGATCAATTCGGCGCGGCGCGCGGCGCTCGCCGCCTTGCTCTGCGCTTCCTGGGTGGCGGCGTCGCGCTCGGCCCGCATGACCGCCTGCACCTTGAACTCCTCGACCGCGCTCGCCATTTCGCCGACTTCGTCCTTGCGGCCGAGGCCGGGCAGCACGACATCGAAATTGCCGGCGGCGAGTTCGCGCATCGCGCCGCACATCCTGGTCATCGGACGGGAAATGCCGATGCCGAGGAAGAAGGCCCAGATACAACCCAGCAGCAGGCCACCGGCGGCCAGCATCACGATCAGCCGTTCGGTTTCGATGATGACGGCGTCCGATTCGGCATCGAGTCGTTTCTGGTCCGCCAGCAGATCCGACTTCATCGCCGCCGAGGCCTTGTTGATCTCGGCGACCGTCTCGGTCATTTCCTGGATCAGCGCTTCGATCTCCTTGGCGTTACCGACCAGCATGGCAAGCGAGCGGCGGTATTCTTCCAGCATGCCGGCAATTTCCTTGATGCCGTCCAGGAGCTTTTCGTTGGTGGTTGCGATCGCCTTCAGCGCGTTCTCGACAAATTTCAGGCGCGCCAGGGCGCTGTTGGCGACCGCCTGGTCAGAATTGACGACGAACGTATTGGCCAGCGCCGTAACCGCCTGAAACTGCTCAGTCACCTTCTTGGCGCCCAGCGTGATCAGGGGCATTTCGTCGTCTTCGGCGTTACTCGGCAGGTCGTCGACCTTGTAACGCAGCGAATTGCCGGTGCGTGCCAGCTGGTTCTGCGCGATGCGCGCGCTGTCGTCCTTGACCTTGAGCATGTCGGCAAAGATCTTCGTGAAGGTGCGGAACTCGCGCTCCAGCTTCGCGATCTGCTCCAGCCGGGCCCGGTCGGTCGTCCCCTTCATCGAGGCGGTGATGGCATCCTTGAGGCGGGCTTCCGCCTCCAGCGCGGCCTTGCCGTCCTCTTCCTTGCCGGTCACCACGAAATAGCGGGCCAGCGAGCGGTAGGAGATCAGCTCGCGATCGATATCGCGCGCCAGATCGGCCTCCTGCACGCTGTGCCGGTAGGCATCCACCCCCTCGGAAACCCGCTCGAAGCCGAGATAGGCAAAGCCCATGTTGGCGGCCGAAATCGCCAGCACCACGGTGAAGCCGAGCATGATCTTGGAGCGGAATCGCAGGGCCGGAAGTCTGAAAGACCAGCCGCCAAGCTTCTGGAATCGCATGTGTCCCCCCGCTTTCGTTTACGAAAAACAGGCATCGAGGCCCCACCCCAACGCGATGCGCAAACTTAAGGCAGAATGGATAAGGGTACGTAAATACGGGCAAAAGCGGCAAAGAGGCTGCCGCCCTTCCTGGAGGTGCAGGCCGGGGACAAGGTGCACAGGCGGAGGGGGTAAGGAAGCCGCATCGCGAGTCGCAGCACGCCATTGATGACTTCACGAAGACAAGGACGACCAAAATCCTAGTTGCAAGTTCCGGCGCCGGTGTTTCTAATTGGAATAATTACAAAACATCGGGGAGGTACTACACGTGTCTACAGTCAAACTGACCGTGAACGGCAAAGCCGTGTCGGCCGACGTCGAGGACCGGACGCTTCTGGTCCATCTCCTGCGCGAAAACCTCAACCTGACCGGGACCCATGTCGGCTGCGACACCAGCCAGTGCGGCGCCTGCGTCGTCCATATCGACGGGCGGGCGGTGAAATCCTGCACCGTGCTCGCCGCCCAGGCCGCCGGCTCCAACGTCACCACCATCGAAGGCATCGCCAAGGGCGACGAACTGCACCCGATGCAGGCGGCGTTCCGCGACAATCACGGCCTGCAGTGCGGCTACTGCACCCCGGGCATGATCATGTCGGCGATCGATATTGTGCACCGCCACAGCGGCCAGCTCGACGAGGAAACCGTGCGGACCGAGCTTGAGGGCAACATCTGCCGCTGCACCGGCTACCACAACATCGTCAAATCGGTGCTGGATGCGGCCGGCCGCATGAAGGTCGCGCAGGCGGCGGAATAGCCGCAGACTGCCGTTTAACCCAACACAAGGCCGCGTTTCGAAACGAAATCGCGGAAACAATAACTCCGGTCGGGAGGACAGGACATGGGCGTTGAAGGCATTGGCGCAAGCGTGGTGCGCAAGGAAGACCGCCGTTTCATTACCGGCAAGGGCCGTTACGTCGACGATATCAAGGTGATGGGCATGACCCACGCCCATTTCGTCCGCAGCCCGCACGCGCACGCCAAGATCAAGAGCGTGGATACGGCAGAGGCGATGAAGATGCCGGGCGTGGTCGGCGTGCTGACCGGGCAGCAGATCGTCGACGACAAGATCGGCAATCTGATTTGCGGCTGGGCCATCACCTCCAAGGATGGCACGGGGATGAAGATGGGTGCATGGCCGGCGATGGCGCCGGAAACCGTGCGCTTCGTCGGCCAGGCCGTCGCGGTGGTGATCGCAGAGACCAAGAACCAGGCCCGCGATGCCGCCGAGGCCGTGGTCGTCAACTACGAGGAACTGCCGGCGGCAGCCGACATCCGCGCCGCCATCGCACCGGGCGCACCGCAATTGCATCCGGAAGCGCCGGGCAACGTGATCTATGACTGGACCATCGGCGAGGAAGCCGCGACCGATGCCGCCTTCAAGGCAGCGGCCAATGTCGTCTCGCTCGACATCACCAACAATCGCCTGGTGCCGAACGCGATGGAGCCGCGCGCGGCGATCGCCGAATATAACGAGCCGGAAGAACACTTTACGCTCTACACGACCTCGCAGAACCCGCACGTCGCCCGCCTCGTGCTGTCGGCGTTCTACAACATCGCGCAGGAGCACAAGCTGCGGGTGGTGGCGCCCGACGTCGGCGGCGGCTTCGGCTCCAAGATCTTCATCTACCCTGAGGAAATGGTGGCGCTGTGGGCCTCCAAGAAGGTCGGCCGCCCGGTGAAGTGGACCGGCGACCGCACGGAAGCCTTCCTGACCGACGCGCACGGCCGCGACCACCTCACCAAGGCGGAGATGGCGTTCGACAAGGACAACAAGGTCACCGCGTTGCGCGTCAAGACCTACGCCAATCTCGGCGCCTACATGTCGCTGTTCTCGTCCTCGGTGCCGACCTATCTCTACGCGACGCTGCTGTCGGGCCAGTACAACATCCCCAACATCTTCGCCGAAGTGATCAGCGTCTACACCAACACGGTGCCGGTCGACGCCTATCGCGGTGCGGGCCGCCCGGAAGCCAGCTTCGTGGTGGAACGGCTGATGGAAACCGCGGCGCGGCAGTTGAAGGTCGATCCGGCCGAACTGCGCCGCAAGAACTTCATCACCCAGTTCCCGCACCAGACGCCGGTCATCATGGCCTATGATATCGGCGACTTTAATGCCTCGCTCGACTCCGCCATGAAGGCGATTGATTACGCCGGCTTCCCGGCGCGCAAGGCGAAAGCCAAGTCCGAAGGCAAGCTGCGCGGCATCGGCGTGTCCTGCTACATCGAGGCCTGCGGTATTGCGCCCTCAAAGGCGGTCGGCAGCCTCGGCGCCGGCGTCGGCCTGTGGGAATCGGCGGAAGTGCGCGTCAATCCGGTCGGCACCATCGAAGTGCTGACCGGATCGCACAGCCACGGCCAGGGCCACGAGACGACGTTCTGCCAGCTCATCGCCGAACGCCTGGGCATTCCGATCAGCCAGGTGCAGATCGTCCATGGCGACACCGATAAAGTGCAGTTCGGCATGGGCACCTATGGTTCGCGCTCGGCGGCCGTCGGTCTCACGGCGATCCTGAAGGCCATGGAGAAGGTGGAGGCCAAGGCCAAGAAGATCGCGGCGCATCAGCTGGAGGCGTCGGAAGGCGACATCGTCATCGAGAACGGCGAGTTCAAGGTCACCGGCACCGACAAGTCGATCGCGCTGCCGATGGTCGCGCTCGCCGCCTACACCGCGCACAACCTGCCCGACGGGATGGAACCGGGCCTGAAGGAAGGTGCGTTCTACGACCCGACCAACTTCACCTTCCCGGCCGGCGCCTATATCTGCGAAATGGAAGTCGACAGCGCCACCGGCAAATCGAGCTTCGTCAACTTCGTGGCGGCGGACGATTTCGGGCGGCTGATCAATCCGATGATCGTCGAGGGCCAGGTCCATGGCGGCCTTGCCCAGGGCATCGGACAGGCGCTGCTGGAAGGCGCGGTCTATGACAGTTCGGGGCAACTATTGACGGCCTCGTTCATGGATTACGCCATGCCGCGGTCCGACGACCTGCCCTCGTTCAAGCTGTCGCACACCACGACGCTGTGTCCGGGCAACCCGCTCGGCGTCAAGGGTTGCGGCGAGGCGGGCGCGATCGGCGCATCGGCGGCCGTCATCAACGCCATCACGGATGCGATCGGCAACAACAACCTCGAAATGCCCGCGACGCCTGACCGCGTCTGGCATGCGATCCACGGCTGAGAGGAGCACACATCATGTATCAGACAATCTATCACCGCCCCTCCTCGGTCGACGAAGCCGTCGCGATGTTCGGCAAGGGTTCGGACGCAAAATATCTCGCGGGCGGCCATACCCTGATCCCCGTCATGAAGCAGCGGCTGGCCGCGCCGACAGACGTGATCGATCTCGGCAAGATCAAGGAACTGGTCGGCATTGAAGCCTCGGGCGACACGTTGACGATCAAGGCGGCCACGACCTATTTCGACATCATGCAGAGCGCCGACGTGAAGAAGTCGATCCCGGCGATTGCCTATCTCACCTCGGTGCTCGGCGATCCCGCCGTGCGCTATCGCGGCACCATCGGCGGCTCGATCGCCAATAACGATCCGGCCGCGGATTTCCCCGCCGCGCTGGTGTCGCTCGGGGCCACCGTGAAGACCAACAAGCGTTCGATCTCGGCGGATGATTTCTTCAAGGGCCTGTTCACCACGGCGCTGGAAGACGGCGAGATCATCACGGCGGTGTCGTTCCCGATCCCGGCCAAGGCGGGCTACGCCAAGTTTCGCCACCCCGCCTCGCGGTTCGCGCTGACCGGCGTGTTCGTCACCAAGACAAAGGCGGGCGATGTGCGCGTCGCCGCCACCGGAGCCTCGCAGGACGGCGTGATGCGGGTGACGGCGATCGAGGCGGCGCTGAAGGCCAACTGGTCGGCAGCGGCGATCGACAGCGTCAAAATTCCCGACAGCGGCCTGATGAGCGACATCCACGGCACGTCGGACTATCGCGCCAATCTGGTGAAGGTGATGGCGCAGCGTGCGGTGGAGGCCGCGGGTTAAGGACGCGACGTCTCGCTCTCGTTTCACCCGCCCCTCGAGGGGGCGGGTCGACGCGCATCGCAAGATGCGTGGCGGGGTGGGGTGACAGACTATCCGCGCATGCTCTTTTGGCTGGAGTGACGATCTTTCCCCATCCAGCACAGAATGCGCGGATAGTCTGTCACCCCACCCCGTCTCACATTGCGCTGCGCTCCATGTGAGCCGACCCGCCCCCTCGAGGGGCGGGTAAGACACAAGCGCGCCGCTTTCGCATTTTGGTCCGATTCTCCGCAAAGAAGCTTGCTATGGCCTCGCTTCGGCGGGAGAATTTAGCTAATCAACTAACTAAGATTTTTGCCTGGGAGAAAAAACAAGTGCTCGACAAACCAGCCGCCCAATCCGCCACCCGCGCCTCCGGCCCGCTCGCCGGTTTCCGCATCGTCGAATTCGCGGGCATCGGCCCGGGCCCGTTCGCCTGCATGCTGCTGGCGGACATGGGCGCCGAGGTCATCACGCTTGACCGTGTCGGCGCCGGCAAGAATCTGAAGGCGGTGGCGGTGCGCGGGCGCAAGGTGATCGAACTCGATCTGAAGGACAAGGCCGCGATCGCGCAGGTGCTCGACCTGCTCGCCGGTGCGGATGCGCTGATCGAAGGTTTTCGCCCGGGCGTGATGGAGCGCCTCGGCCTCGGCCCTGATGTCGTGCTCGCGCGCAATCCGAAGCTGGTCTATGGCCGCATGACGGGCTGGGGCCAGGAAGGCCCACTGGCGAACGCCGCCGGCCATGACATCAACTACATCTCGATCACGGGTGCACTCGCCGCGATCGGCACCAAGGAAAAGCCGGTGCCGCCGCTCAATCTGGTCGGCGATTTCGGCGGCGGCGCGCTCTATCTCGTGGTCGGCGTACTCGCCGCGATGCTGGAAGCCTCGAAGTCCGGCAAGGGCCAGGTGGTCGACACCGCGATGTGCGACGGCGCGGCCTCGCTGATGTCGATGTTCTTCGACATGCGCGCCAGCGGGCGCTGGACCGAGGGCCGCGACCAGAACTTTCTCGACGGCGGCGCCCATTTCTACGGCGTCTATGAATGCTCCTGCGGCAACTTCATTTCGATCGGTTCGATCGAGCCGCAGTTCTACGCGCTGCTGCGCAAGCACGCCGATCTCACCGATGCCGATTTCGACGCGCAGATGGACCGCAAGGCGTGGCCGGGCTTGAAGGAAAAGCTGACGAAAGTGTTCAAGAGCAAGAGCCGCGAAGACTGGTGCAAGATCATGGAAGGCACCGACATCTGCTTCGCCCCGATTCTGACCATGGCGGAGGCGCCGAAGCATCCGCACATGGCCGCACGAAACGTGTTCGTCGAGCGTCATGGCGTGACGCAGCCGGCGCCCGCGCCGCGGTTCTCGCGGACGCCGTCGGCGATCCGGGAGCCGGAGGTGGCGACGATCGGGGATGTGACGGCGGCGTGGAAGCGTTAAGATAACAGTACACTGCACCACACACTCCGCCGTCATCCCGGACAAGCGCAGCGAAGCGGAGCGCTGATCCGGGACCCATGGCACGGCGAATTGTGTAGCAGCGATCCTGCGTTTGTAGTCCTGTCGATCTCGATCGATAGAGCCCGCGGTATGCATGGGTCCCGGATCTGCGCTTGCGCTTGTCCGGGACGACACCGGTGGTGTGGCGGCAGGTCGTGGCTAACGCGAGTTGCTACTCAGGCCGCGTTCCCCACTTTCAGCACGCCGCGACGAATCTGGTCCTCCTCGATCGATTCGAACAGCGCCTTGAAATTGCCCTCGCCGAACCCGTCGTCGCCCTTGCGCTGGATGAATTCGAAGAAGATCGGCCCGATCGCGTTGGCCGAGAAAATCTGTAACAGCACCTTGGTCTGGCCGCCGTCGACGACGCCCTCGCCGTCAATGAGAATGCCGTCGCGCCGCAGGCGGGCAACGTCCTCGCCATGCCGCGGCAGGCGCGCGTCGATCTTTTCGAAATAGGTTTCCGGCGGAGACGGCATGAACGGCAGACCTGCCTCGCGCAGGCTCTCGACCGTGCGGTAGATATCCCGCGCGCCACAGGCGATGTGCTGGATGCCCTCGCCGCGATAGGTGTTGAGATATTCCTCGATCTGGCCGGAGTCTCCGGCATCCTCGTTGATCGGAATCCGGATCTTGCCGTCCGGACTGGTCAGCGCGCGGGAGAACAGGCCGGACGCGCGGCCCTCGATGTCGAAGAAGCGGATCTGGCGGAAGTTGAACAGTCTTTCGTAGAAGCCGGTCCACACATCCATGCGGCCGCGATGGACGTTGTGGGTGAGGTGATCGATGTAATAGAGCCCCGCCCCTGCCGGCCGAGGGTCTCTCGCGCCGAGCCATTCGAATTCGGCATCATAGGCCGAGCCTTTTGCGCCGTAGCGGTCGACGAAATACAGCAGGCTGCCGCCGATGCCCTTGATGGCGGGAACGTCGAGGGTCTTCTGCGCCGAAGAAGCATCTGCCGGCTCCGCACCGAGCGAGAGCGCCCGCTCATACGCTTGCTTCGCGTCGACCACGCGGAACGCCATCGACGGCGCGCAGGGGCCGTGCGCAGCGACGAAGCCGTGGCCATGGGTGCCCGGTTCTTCGTTGACGAGATAATTGATATCGCCCTGGCGATAGACGGTGATCTTCCCGGCCTTGTGGCGGGCCACCGCTGAATAACCCATCAGCCTGAACAGCGCGTGCAGTTCTTCGGGCTTGGGGTGCGCGTATTCGACGAACTCAAAGCCATCGGTGCCCATCGGGTTGTCGGCGCTGATGGTGGCGGCTGGCGCATCGTGCGGAAAAGGACCCATGGGCGAAACTCCCGAAAATTGATCTGGATCAATATCGGTCGAATTCGCCGCAAGATGTATGCAAATTGGCTCCCCTTAGGCTAAAGTGATGCATGCTTCGTGCACAGAAACGGTGTTTTACGCATGATCCCGGTAGACGCCTTCGACCTCAAGATGCTCGCCGCGCTGCAGGACGACGGCCGGCTGACCAACCAGCAACTGGCCGACCTCATCGGGCTATCGGCCTCGCAATGCTCGCGGCGGCGCATGCGGCTGGAGGAGGAGAAGGTGATCGCGGGCTACCACGCCGACCTCGCCGGCGAGGCGCTCGGCTTCCACCTGATCGCCTTCATCCACATCACGCTGGCGACGCATTCGCCCGACAACGCCAAGAAATTCCGCGCGCTGGTCAACCGCGTCGACGACATCCAGGAGGCGTACTCGCTGACGGGCGATGCCGATTATGTGCTGAAGGTGGTGCTGCGCGACCTCAAGGATCTCTCCGGCCTCGTCAACGACGTGCTGATGCCGCACCAGAGCGTCGCCCATGTGCGGTCGTCGATCGTGCTCGACCGGCTGAAGGAGAGCGCGAAGCTGCCGTTGAGGGGCTGAATGGCGCAATTCGAGGGAAATCCGCCATTCGCATTTGCGGCTTGATTTGCGATGATGGACCGAACGCATCACGAGAGACCGCCATGGCGCTGCAACTCCGGCCGAACTGCGAGTATTGCGACAAGGACCTGCCGCCGAATGCGGTGGACGCGCGGATCTGTTCCTACGAGTGCACGTTCTGCGCGGACTGCGTCGACAACAAGCTGCACAATGTCTGCCCGAACTGCGGCGGCGGGTTTGAACGGCGACCGATCCGGCCCGCGACCGAACGGCGGCCCGGCGTGTGCGTGACGAAGCAGCTGCCGTCGGACAAGCGCGTGCATTTGAAGTACAGCGTGGAGGATGTCGCGGCGCATTCTGCGCGCTTGCGGGATATTCCACCGCAAGAGCGGTGACCCATCCGCGTCGTTGCGAGCGAAGCGAAGCAGTCCACCTTTCCGCGCGAGTGGAGAGATGGATTGCTTCGTCGCTTTGCTCCCTTGCACAAGCCCTTCGCGTTTGTCGCAGGCAATGACGGGGAGAAAGAATTACTCCGCCGCTAAAATCGTCCCCTCGACTTCGCCGAAACCGACACGGTAGCCGTCGCCCTGGCACCAGCCGCGCATCACGAGCGAATCGCCGTCCTCCAGGAACGAGCGCTTGACGCCGGGAGCGAGCTCGACCGGCTCGGTGCCGTTCCAGCTGATCTCCAGCAGGCTGCCGCGTTGGTCTTTCTCCGGACCCGAGATGGTGCCGGAGCCTAAGAGATCGCCGACATTCATGGCGCAGCCGGATGAAGCGTGGTGGACGAGCTGCTGCACCGACGACCAATACATGTACTTGAAATTGGTGCGGCAGATGGTGGCGGCTTCGTTCATCGGCGCGGCGCGGAGGCCGACTTCGAGCGCCATGTCATAATTGTTCGGTTGCGCCTGCTGCAGATAGGGCAGCGGCTTTGGCTCCTGCGCGGGACCGTGCAGGCGAAACGGCTCCAGCGCCTCGCGCGTCACCACCCACGGGCTGATCGAGGTGCCGAACGCCTTGGCCTGGAACGGCCCGAGCGGCACATATTCCCATTGCTGGATGTCGCGCGCACTCCAGTCGTTGAGGATGACGAAGCCGAAGATCATGTCTTCGGCCTGCTGCTCGGTCAGCATCTCGCCCATCGCCGAAGCCTGGCCGACCACGACGCCCATCTCGAGTTCGAAATCGAGCCGCTTGCACGGGCCGAAGCTCGGAACCTCGGCGGTCGGCGGCTTCAACTGCCCGCGCGGACGCTTGATCCCCGTGCCGCTGACGACCACGGTGGAAGCGCGGCCATTATAGCCGATCGGCATGTGCAGCCAGTTCGGCTGCAAGGCATTGTCCTTGCCGCGGAACATGACGCCGACATTGGTGGCGTGCTCCTTCGAGGAATAAAAATCGGTGTAGCCGGCGACGGCAAACGGCAGGTGCAGCTTGATATCAGCCATCGGCACCAGCGCGCGTTTGCGCAGTTCGTCGTTGTCGCGCAGTTCCGGATGATCGTGCCGCAGCAGCTCGCTGATGCGGGCGCGCGTGTTCGACCAGACTTTCGGCCCCAGCGCCATGAACGGATTGAGCTGGGAGGCTGCGAACACGCCGGGCTCGACGACGTCGAAGCGGCAGTCCTGCGCGAGGTGCCAGAGATCGAGCACATAGTCGCCGATCGCGACACCGACGCGCGGGGCGAGACCGTCTTTGGCGGAGAAGATGCCGAAAGGGAGGTTCTGGATCGGGAAGTCGGAATCGGGCGCGACGGGGATGAAGGAGCGGAGGCTGGGATCGTTGGGATGGGGCATGGGGTTTCTCTGCTATCGCTGAGGCGACCGTTCTTCATCCTCCCCTGGAGGGGGAGGATCGGTTCGCATGAAATGCGAACCGAGGTGGGGTGACAGTCTCTCCACGCATACACTGTCAGACGTGGATAGACCGTCACCCCACCCCGTCACGCATCTGCGATGCGTGACGACCCGCCCCCTCGAGGGGCGGGTGGGAACGTCACGGCTTGTTGGGATCGAAACGCTTCTCCAACCCCTTCCAGCAGTCCGCATAGTCGTCCTGTAGCGTCGCCGATTTCGCGGCGTGCGCCGTAACCCGCTGCGGGTACCGCGTCTCGAACATGAAGGCCATCGTCCCGGTCAGTTTCACCGGCTTCAACTCGCCATTGCTGGCGTGATCGAAGGCTTCGCGGTCGGGGCCGTGGGGCAGCATCATGTTGTGCAGCGAGATGCCGCCGGGGACAAAGCCCTGCGGCTTGGCGTCGTAGACGCCGTAGATCAGGCCCATGAACTCGCTCATGATGTTCATGTGATACCAGGGCGGACGGAAGGTGTTTTCACCGACCATCCAACGCTCCGGGAAGATGACGAAATCGATATTCGCGGTGCCGGCGGTTTCCGAGGGCGAGGTCAGCACCGTGAAGATCGAGGGATCGGGATGGTCGAAGCCGATGGCGCCGACCGGCGAGAAGGTGCGCAGGTCGTATTTGTAGGGCGCATAATTGCCGTGCCACGCCACCACGTCGATCGGCGAATGCGGCAGCGTCGTCTTGAACAGCGCACCGCCCCATTTCACGTAGAGTTCGGTCGGGGTGTCCTTATCTTCATAGCTGGCGACCGGCGTCAGGAAGTCGCGCGAATTGGCCAGGCAGTTGGCGCCGATCGGGCCCCGTTCGGGCAGCGTGAAGGCGCCGCCGTAGTTTTCGCAGAGGTAGCCACGGGCGGGGCCGCCGGCAATTTCGACGCGGAATTTCACGCCACGCGGGATCACCACAATCTCGCCGGGCTCGGCGTCGATGCGCCCGAATTCAGTGACGAGGCGCAGACTGCCCTGTTGCAGCACGAACATCATCTCGCCGTCGGCATTGTAGAAATGCTGGTCGACCATCGACCTGGTGATGAGATAGACATGCGCGGCCATGCCGGCCTGGGTATTGGCATCGCCCGCGGTGGTCATGGTCTGCACGCCCTGCAGGAAGGTCATGTCCTGCTTCGGGATCGGCGCGGGGTCCCAGCGCAATTGCTCGACCATGATGTCCTGCTCATGGCACGGCGCGGTGCGCCAGAGCCCGGCATCGACCTTGGCAAAACGCCCCGAATGCTTCACCGACGGACGGATGCGATAGAGCCAGGAGCGCTCATTGGCGCCGCGCGGCGCGGTGAACGGCGAGCCGGAAAGCTGCTCGGCATAGAGCCCGTAGGCGCAGCGCTGCGGCGAGTTGCGCCCGATCGGCAACGCGCCGGGCAGCGCCTCGGTCTCAAAGCTGTTCTTGAAGCCGGACATGTAGCCCGGCGTCACCTGCGCGGTGCTTCGCACGATTTGATCAGGCGAGGTGTTGATATTCATGGTCATCCTCCTTGCAGCGCGGCCCACATTTCCTGGTCGCGCTTGTCGGTCCAGATCACGGGATCGTCGATCCCCGACGCCTCGTCGAACGCGCGCGAGACGTTGAACGGCAGGCAGTGCTCGTAGATGGCGAAGCTGGAGAATTTCGGGTCCATCACCTCGCGCGTCGCGGCCATCGATTCCTTCAAGTTGCGGCCTCTCGCGACGGATGTTTCCGCCGCGCCATACAGCGTGGTGACGAAATCGCGCGTCATCGCGATTGCGTCGCGGCCGGTCGAAAGCCCCTTCAGCGCATCGCCGCGGCCCGGCGCGATCGCCTTGGGATTGAAGGCGCGGATTTCATTCAGTGTCGAAGGCCATTCGCGCAAGTGCGCATCGCCGCAATAGCAGGCCGAGTGGTATTCGATGAGGTCGCCCGAGAACATCACCTCGGCGTCCGGCACCCAGGCGACGATATCGCCCGAGGTATGCCCGGCGCCGAGTTGCATCAGCCGCACCTCGCGCTTGCCGAGATAGATCGACATCTCGCCCTCAAACGTCAGCGTCGGCCAGGTCAGGCCGGGAATGCTCTCGGCATCCTGGAACAGGCGCGGAAAGCGGCCGAATTCGGAATCCCAGTCCTGCTGGCCGCGCTCCTCGATCAGCCGGTAGGTTTCGGATGAAGCCACGATGCCCTGCGCCTGGTAGGCGGAAGCGCCGAGTACGCGCACGGCGTGATAGTGTGACAGCACGACATATTTGATCGGCTTGTCGGTGACGGTGCGAACGCGTTCGATCACCTTATTCGCCATCGCCGGCGTCGACTGCGCGTCGAACACGAGGCAGCCGTCGTCACCGACGATGATCGCGGAGTTCGGATCGCCCTCGGCGGTGAAGGCGTAAAGATCGGTGCCGATTTCGGAGAAGGTGATCTTCTTCTCCGCCATGTCCGTGGTGGACGCAAAACCCTTGGCCATCAATTCGATTCCTGACTTCGTTTAAGACGTGAATTATTGCTGCTGTTGTTGCTGTTGCTGGCTGGCATCGAGCATCCGCCGTTTGGCCAGCGCGATCGCCTCGTTCAAAACGGCGATGTCGCCGATGTGGTTGGCGAGCACTAGAACCAGCGCGGCGTCGAGATCGGCGCTCTGTTCGTCGCTGAGGCCGCGATGCGCCTCGACGATGGCGCGAAACGCGTCGTCGGGTTTGGCAAAATTCGAAGCCGTCGATAGCGCCATGAACGAAACCTCAGTTGATGCCGGCGGCCCGCGCCAGCGCAGCGTCGAGCATCGACCGGGTCGGATGCCGGAATCGCGCCGCGACATAGCCATCGGGTCGTATCAGATAGGCCGTGCCGGGTTCGGCGTCGTAGCGGGCGGCGGCCAGGCCTGCCGAATCGACGAGGCCTTCGTTGCCGCCGATCCGGATCGCAGCCACGCCTTCGGGCCGTTCCGGCGAAGCGCCATTGCCGAATTCGAGCAAGGTAAAGTGCATTCCGGCCTTGACGAAAGCATCGGTGAGAAAAATCTGTTCGCCGCGCGCATCTGCAACAGGCGCGTCTACCATCGAGGTGCCGGGACCAGGGCCGCCGCGCCAGGTGTCGCGATCGGCGGTCGAGAGCGGCGTCGCATAGACCGACGGCGTCGAGAGCCGCCCGCCATTGACCATGCGCTTGCCGAACTCGGTCTCCTTGGCGAGCGACAGCACCGCCTTGCGCAGCCGCGCCTCTTGGTGCGAGTTCGGCGCCATGAAGTCGGTCGCGCGGGTGGATTCGCGGATGTTCTCGTCGGCGGCCGCGCTGCGCTCGATATGGTAGCTCTCCAGCAGCGTCTCGGGCGATGTTCCCTGCAGCACACAAACGAGCTTCCACGCAAGGTTCTCGGCATCCTCCAGTCCGGAATTGGCGCCGCGCGCGCCGAACGGCGAGACCTGGTGCGCGGCATCGCCGGCAAAGATCACGCGGCCATGGATGAACTTGTTCATCCGTCGGCACTGGAACTTGTACAGCGAGATCCATTCGAAATCGAACTTGTCGTGCCCCAGCATGCGGGCAATGCGCGGCCGCACATTTTCCGGCAGCTTTTCGACAGCGGGATCGGCAAATCGACTGAGCTGCAGATCGATGCGCCAGATGTCATCCGGCTGCTTGTGCAGCAGCGCGGAGCGCCCGGCATGGAACGGCGGATCGAACCAGAACCAGCGCTCGGTTGGGAACGCTGCCGTCATCTTGACGTCGGCGATCAAAAACTGGTCCTCGAACACCTGTCCTGCGAATTCCGCGCCGACCATCCGGCGCAGCGCGGATTTGGCGCCGTCACAGGCGATCACGAAGCGGGCGCTGATCCGATACGGACCGTCGGGCGTTTCGACGGTCAGCAGCACATGATCGTTGCGCGCTTCGAGCGCGGTCACCTTGTTGCGCCAGCGCAGGTCGATGGCGGGCAGTTCGTCGACGCGGTCGACCAGATAGGCCTCGGCGTAGAACTGCTGCAGGTTGATGAAGGCCGGTCGTTTGTGGCCCTCCTCGGGAAGCAGGTTGAACTGGTAGAGCTGCTGCTCGCCGTGAAAGATTTTGCCGACGCTCCACACCACGCCCTTGTCGACCATGCGCTGGCCGATGCCGAGCCGGTCCCAGAATTCGAGCGAGCGCTTGGAGAAGCAGATCGCCCGCGAGCCCTCGCCGATCCGGTCGGCGTCGTCGAGCAGCACGACGGATTGGCCGCGCTGCGCCAGATCGATCGCCAGCGACAGCCCCACCGGTCCGGCACCCACCACGACGACGGCGTGCTCGGCAAGATTGGAACCCGGCCGATCCTGGTCGGGATGACGGCGATAGCCGAACTGGGTTTTGGTCTGCGCCATGCGGGCTTAAACCCTGTGACTGGCCAAAAGGTGGCGACCATGCTAAATAGTCGCATCTGCAACTATCTTAATCTCCGAGCCGGGTCCGTCAACTCAAATCGAGGCCATCCCTTGGCAAAGGCGCTTTCGACCGAAGAGGCCCCCGTTTCGCGCGAGGAAAGCGCGACGAAGAAGGACGCCCGGCTGGATCTGTTCGGCTTCATGCCGTTCCGGCTGAACCGGCTCGCGGCGGAAGTGAGTTCGGCGCTGTCGGTCGAGTATGCCACCCGCTACGGGCTCGACATTCCGGAATGGCGGGTGCTGGCGACGCTCGGTTTCCGCCACGATCCCTGCAGCGCACAATACATCGCCGATTGCACCCGCACGCACAAATCCACCATCAGCCGTGCCGTCACCGCGCTGATGAAGCGGCAGATGGTCGAACGCGTCGAGAACGCCGACGACCGCCGCGAATTCCGGCTGCGCCTGACCCGCAAGGGCGCCACGCTGTACGAGGAACTGATCCCGCGGCTGCTGCGCAAGGAGCAGGAGATATTGTCATGCCTCTCCGCGCAGGAGCGGCGCGAACTGGCGCGGCTGCTCGGCAAGCTCGAAGAAGGCCTCGATCTGGTGCAGACCAGCGAAGAGGCGGATGCGAAGCAAGCGTATTAGGGCACGCCCTCTCAACGTCATTGCGAGGAGCGAACGCGACGAAGCAATCCATCCATCCGTTATGCCGCGCGATGGATTGCTTCGCTGCGCTCGCAATGACGGCCGAGATAGCTGTCCTTATTTCGCCGCCGTCACCACGATCTCCACGATGTGCGGCGGTTCGAGATCGACACCCAGACAGGCCCGCATCGGCGGATTTTTGGTGTCGACCCACTCGTCCCAGGCGCGGTTCATCTCGCCCTTCTGCTTGATGTCGGCGACGTAGACGATCGCCGTGAGGATCTTGCTCTTGTCCGAGCCGCACAGCGCCAGGCTCTCGTCGATGCGGGCGAGCGCCTTTGCGGTCTGCTCATACATCGACGGGCTCACCGGATCGGGCGCGACCGCCACGGTGAAAACCAGGTCGTCGTGCGCGACGGCGCGGCTGCGGGTGGGCGTCAGTCCGGCAAAGCGGGTGATCATGGAAACCTCCGGTTAGCTTCTGTCGATGTGCTTCGCGATGACCGGGAAATAATTGTCTCCCGATCCGGCATCGATCGCCTCCTGCAGCACGGTGCCGATCAGCTCCGCGCCGCGGATTTTCAGTCCGGCATCGGCCGCCAGTTCCAGCGCGTAGGACAGATCCTTCAATGCGTATTCGGTCGAGAACGCCCGCTCCGGAAAATTGCCCGGCACGATCGCCTTCATGCCGTGATTACGCAGCGCGAAACTGTCGGCCGAGCCCTTTGAGAGCGTGTCGAGCAGCAGTTTTGGATCGACGCCATTATGCTTGGCGACCGCGACGGCCTCGGCCAGCGCGTTCACGGTTTCGAACAGCACCATGTTGTTGAGGATTTTTGTGACCTGCCCGGCGCCGACCTCGCCGCAATGGGTGACATCGGTGGCAAAGCAGCGGATCAATGGCTCGATGTCGGCATAGAGCGCGGGCGTGGTTCCGACCATCACGCTGAGCGTGCCGTCCTGCGCCGCCTGACGCGTGCGCGCGATCGGCGCATCGGCCCAGGCCGCACCTTTGGCCTGCAACTGCGCGGCAAAGTCACGGGTCTGGCTGACCGAGGACGTGCCGAGATCGACCACGACCTGTCCGCTCCGGATGTTCTTGAGAATGCCATCGCCTTCGAACACCGCGCGCACCTGTTTGGCGCTCGGCAGGCACAGGAACAGCAGATCGCTTTGCGCGATGGCTTCCGCCACGGAGCCCGCAATCCCGGCACCCTCTTCCCGCAGCCTCGCCAACGGCTCCGGCGACAGGTCGAACGCAAGCACGCGGCCGCCGCTTTTCTTGACGAGGTTGCGACAGATCGGCTCGCCCATCACGCCGAGGCCGATAAAGCCGACCGTTTTATACGCTGACATCACAACCATCCGCTACTTTGCAAAAGAACGCGACGGCGCCAGGTGCAGCGCGAATGCGTCGACCTTGTCGCTGGCGCGCGGATAGATTTCGCTCACCAGCGGATCGTGCCCGGGAATGAAGCGGTCGGGATGGCCGGCCAGCCGTTCGACGATTTCCCAGCCCTGCGCCATGTCGCCGACGTTGTAGACGATCGGAAACGGGCTGCGCTTCTGCAGGTTGGCGTAGTAATGGGCGGCGTCCGACGCCAGCACCACCGGCCCGCGCGCGGTCTCGACCCGCACCACCTGCAAGCCGTCGGAATGGCCGCCGACGCGATGCACGGTCACGCCCGGGGCGACCTCACCGTCGCCGGAATGGAAGGTGACGCGCTCGCCATAGACGTGGCGGACCATGGTGGTGACGTGCTCGACCGAAAACGGGTGCCGCAGCATGCCGTTGCACATGCAGCGCCCGGTCGCATAGCTCATCTCGCGCTCCTGCAGATGGAACCGCGCGTGGGGGAAGCGATCGAGGTTGCCGGCGTGGTCGTAGTGCAGATGGGTGACGATGACGTCCTTGATGCTGCCGGCCGCAACGCCGAATTTTTCCAGCGCATCGATCGGGTTGAGCGTCAGCTTGCGGGCGCGCGCCTTGGCCTCCTCGGCGTTGAAGCCGGTATCGACCAGGATGTCACGGCCACCACCACGCACCAGCCAGACGAAATAATCGAGGTCGGCCGCCGTGGTCTCGTGCGGATCGGGGGCCAAAAAATTCATGTTGGGGGTGCGCGGCGACATCGTCGCATAGCGCAAGGCGTAGATTTCGTAGGCATTTCCCATCGGTGTCACTTTTTTCTTGGATGTCTGGGTGTGGACGATCGCCGGCAGCAAGCCATCGTCATCCGCAAAGGTCAAACGCGGCCCGCGAATGACAGCCGCGCAACGGTGCGAATGCTACGCTATGTGAGATGTGTCACATTTCAAAACTTTCCGATCGGCGACGATGTTGATCGAATGCAGCCGCCGGGCACGTTGCGCGAAAGCATGGCAGGCCCCATCCGAAGCCGTTTGCAGCCGACCAAACCGCGAGCTGTGGTACGGCCATCACAGCCGATTTTATTCCTTCGTCCGGCCCGGCCTGGTCGCGGTTATTTGCCGCAATTAACGACGATATCGCAAGCAGTTGACGTACTACCGACGCGGTTTGATAATGCCGGGACCGTAGAGTAAGGTCGCCGCGGCGCGAGCTGGTATCGGCGCTATTTTGGCTGGACTGCCGTGATCTGGACTGCCGTCACTATGAAAATCCGTCTCGCATTGTTCCTTGCATTGTTTTTTTCAGTCGCGTCGGTAGCGCCGTCGTTCGCGGCCGGCGAGCGCTATGCGCTGGTCATCGGCAACGCGAAGTATCCGGACGCCGAAGCGCCGCTGAAGGAACCGATCAACGACGCACGCGACATCGCCGAAGAACTCAAGCGCGACGGCTTCAATGTCGATATCGGCGAAAACCTGACCGCCGAGCAGATGCGCCGGGCTTTCGACCGCCTGTACGGCAAGATCAAGCCTGGCTCGGTGGCGCTGCTTTTCTTCTCCGGCTTTGGCGTGCAATCGAACCGCCAGAGCTACATGATCCCGGTCGACGCCCAGATCTGGACCGAGGCGGACGTCCGCCGCGACGGTTTCAGCCTCGAAACCGTGCTGGGCGAGATCAACAGCCGCGGCGCCGGCGTCAAGATCGCACTGATCGATGCCTCCAGGCGCAACCCGTTCGAACGCCGGTTCCGCAGCTTTTCCGCCGGCCTGGCGCCGGTGATCGCACCGAACGGCACGCTGGTAATGTACTCTGCCGCGCTTTCTTCGGTCGTTTCCGATAATGGCAGCGATCGCAGCCTGTTCGTGAAAGAATTGCTGAAGGAAATCCGCACCCCCGACCTGATGGCGGAAGAAACGCTGAACCGCACCCGCGTCGGCGTCACCCGCGCCTCGCGCCAGGAGCAGGTGCCGTGGATTTCTTCCTCGCTGGCCGAGGATTTCTCCTTCATCCCGAGCGGCTCGGGCCCGCGGCCGGCGAGCCAGCCTTCGACGCCGGTGGCCACCGCACCCGCGACGCCGCCCGTACCTGCTCCAGCTCCCGCCCCGCCGCCGCCATCCCCGCCGGTCGCGGTACCAGCGCCACCACCACCACCGCCGCCCGCGCCGTCAAAACCGGCCGAAGCCGCGCCTCTGCCTCCGCCACCGGCGTCCCCGCCGATCAAGCCGCCCGAAGGCCCCCCGCCGGCGCTTGCCGACGATCCGACCATCAAGAGCCTGACCGCCAAGCTCAACGACAATCCGGACGATGCCGCTGCGCTGTACCGGCGCGGGCAGGTCTATGCCAGCAAGGGCGCCTACGAACTCGCGATCAAGGACTTCAACAATTCGCTGCGGCTGAACCCGAAGGACGTCGAAGCCTTCAACAACCGCTGCTGGGCGCGCACGGTGATAGGCGACCTGCAGGCGGCGCTGAAGGATTGCAACGAAGCGCTGCGGCTGCGGCCGAATTTCGTCGACGCGCTGGACAGCCGCGGCCTCGTCAACCTGAAGAGCGGCCAGAACAAGAATGCTATCTCTGATTTCGACGCCGCCCTCAAGATCAACCCGCGCCTGACGTCGTCGCTGTACGGCCGCGGCCTCGCCAAGAAGCGCAATGGCTCGATTTCGGAAGGCGACCTGGACATCAATAATGCCAAGGCGATGGACCCCAACATCGTCAAGGAGTTCGCCGAATACGGGGTGCAGTGACGATATTTTTTTGAATGAAAGCCGGCGGCCTCTCGAACCCTGCGGCGGGCCGGCCAGACTAATACAGGGCAGCCGTCCACAACGGGTACGGCTGCCGATTTGGACGACATTGGAACCGCGCGGGAAGTCCGCAAAAGGGGACAGGTAATGGTAAGTATCTCAGCGAAAACCTTTGGCATGATGGTCTCGGTGGCGACGCTCGGCGCCGCTATTTCCTTTGCAGGAACCGCGTTCGCCCAGGAGAAGAACGTCACCGAGGACCAGATCGTCCGTGCGCTGGCGCCCGAAAAGAAGCCGCTGACCCGCGGGCTCTCCACCGGTCCGCAGACCGCGGTCGATCCGACCGTCACCGCTGCCGAAACCAAATTCGTCGAGAGAATCCGTGGCCGCTCCACGCGCTCGCTTTCGAGCGCCGAGCGCGAAGAAATCGCGTCCATGGTCAAGGACAAGCCGAAGATCGATCTGGAGATCAACTTCGACTACAACTCGGCCGACATCAGCGCCAAGTCGCTGCCGTCGGTCCAGGCGCTCGGCCGCGCGCTCACCAACAACGAAATCAAGGGTTCGACCTTCGTGGTCGCCGGCCATACCGATGCGGCCGGTGGCGACGCCTATAACCAGGACCTTTCCGAGCGTCGTGCCGACGCGATCAAGCGCTACCTCGTCGACAAATACGGCATCAACGGCACCGATCTCGTCACCGTCGGATACGGCAAGAGCAAGCTCAAGAATCCAAGCCAGCCGATGGCGGAAGTGAACCGCCGCGTGCAGGTCGTGAACATGGAAAACAAGTCCACGGCGTCCGCCAAGTGAGGACTTGCAAGTAAGGGCGTGGCGCCGACCAATCATTTCCGGCTACTATGCGTCCCGCAGCGCCCGTGCGGGACGCATTCGTTTTGGGCTCCATTGCAGGTATTCGGCCGGCAAACGCGCCCTGTTTGATTTGACTTCCAGTCTGGATTGATCCGGCGATGAAATTCTCCGAATACCTCAAACCTGCGCTCGGACTGGTGTTCGTTGCCGCTCTCGCCACCGGATATTACTGGTTCGAACACCGCACGCACCCGGAAGTGAAGGAAACGCCCGGCCAGGCGTTGGTGATCGTGACCAAATCCACCAATGCCTGCTTCTCCGACATGGTACGGGTCACCGGCTTCATCGTGCCACGCCGCGAGGCCCAGGTCGGGGTCGACCAGGAGGGCTCGCGCGTCACCGACCTGTTCGTCAAGGAAGGCGACACGGTTACCGAAAATCAGGAACTGGCGCGCCTCACCGCGCCGCCGCAGATGCCGGGCGCCCCCGCCGGCCGACCCGGACCGATCTCGCTGAAGGCCCCCGCCGCCGGCCTGATCACCGAATTGCGCACCGCGGTCGGCGCTCCCGCCTCGCCGCAGGCCGGGCCGATGTTCCGGATTTCCGTGAACAATGAAATCGAGCTCGAGGCCGAGGTGCCGAGCGTGCATCTGCTCAAGCTCAATTCAGGCGCGACCGTGCGCATCAGCCGGGACGACGCGCCCGACGTCGTCGGCAAGGTCCGAACGATTTTGCCGCAGATCGACCGCGCCACCCAGCTCGGCAAGGTGCGGATTTCGCTGAACAACAATCCCTCGCTCAAGGTCGGCATGTTCGCCCGCGCCAATATCGACGCCAAGCGTTCCTGCGGCGTCGCTGTCCCGCGCACTGCCATCGACCGCCTGACGCTGCAGGTCGTTAAGGGCAACATCATCGAGACGCGAAAAGTGCGCGTCGGCCTGACCTCCGAAACATCAACTGAAATTCTTGAAGGCCTCGACGTCGGCGAAACCGTCGTGGCCGATGCTGGCACGTCCTTGCATGACGGCGACCAGGTCAAGACCATGTTCGCCGATGAACTCGAGCGCTCGCGGGCACGCTAATGGCTTTGAATATCTCGGCATGGTCGATCCGGAACCCGCTGCCCTCGATCGTCTTTTCGATCATTCTTTTGGTGCTCGGCTGGGCCAGCTTCACCAAGCTTGCGGTGACACGACTGCCCAACGCCGACATTCCCGTGATTTCGGTCGCAGTCTCGCAATTCGGCGCAGCGCCTTCGGAGCTGGAATCCCAGGTCACCAAGACGATCGAGGACGGCGTGTCGGGCGTCGAAGGCGTGCGTCACATTTCGTCGTCAATTACCGACGGATTGTCGGTGACAACGATACAGTTCGCGCTGGAGACCAACACCGATCGCGCGCTGAACGATATCAAGGACGCCGTCACGCGCGTCCGCTCCAATCTGCCGCAAAACGTCACTGAACCGCTGATCCAGCGGGTCGACGTGATCGGCCTGCCGATCGTCACCTATGCTGCGATCTCCCCCGGCAAGACGCCGGAGCAGCTTTCCTATTTCGTCGACGACGTCGTCAAGCGCGCCTTGCAGGGCGTACGCGGCGTCGCGCAGGTCGAGCGTATCGGCGGTGTCGAGCGCGAAATTCTTGTCTCGCTCGATCCGGACCGCTTGCAGGCGGCGGGGCTCACCGCCGTCAACGTCAGCCAGATCCTGCGCGGCACCAATGTCGACGTCGCCGGCGGTCGTGCCCAGATTGGCAAGAACGACCAGGCGATCCGCACGCTGGCCGGCGCCAAGACGCTGAACGAACTTGCCGGCACCATGATCCCGCTGTTCGGCGGCGGCGAAATGCGGCTCGACGATCTCGGCACCGTCACCGACACCATCGCCGATCGCAGCACCTTTGCTCGCTTTAACGGCGAGCCTGTCGTGGCGCTCGGCATCAAGCGCTCCAAGGGCGCCAGCGACGTGAAGGTGGCCGAGGCCGTGGAGAAGCGCATTGACGCGCTGAAAGCCGCCTACCCCGATGTCGACCTGAAGCTGATCGACACCTCGGTCGAATTCACCAAGGGCAATTACAACGCAGCGATCTCGACGCTGTTCGAAGGCGCGATCCTCGCGGTCGTCGTCGTCCTGCTGTTCCTGCGCGACATTCGCGCTACCATCATCGCGGCGATCTCGCTGCCGCTGTCGATCTTCCCGGCGTTCTGGGTGATGGACCTGCTCGGCTTCTCGCTGAACCTGGTCTCATTCCTCGCCATCACGCTGTCGACGGGCATCCTGGTCGACGATGCCATCGTCGAAATCGAGAACATCGTGCGCCACATGCGCATGGGCAAGTCGCCCTATCGCGCAGCGCTCGAAGCCGCCGACGAGATCGGCCTCGCCGTGATCGCGATTTCGCTGACGATCATAGCAATCTTCGCGCCCGCCAGCTTCATGTCTGGTATCGCCGGGCAGTTCTTCAAGCAGTTCGGCATCACGGTGTCGGTGCAGGTGTTCTTCTCGCTGCTTGCGGCCCGTTTCGTGACACCTGTGCTCGCGGCCTACTTCATGAAGGATACCCATCACGAGGATCCGCCGCCCGGCCCCGTCCTGAAGACCTACACGCGGCTTGTGACCTGGTCGGTGCGTCACTACTTCATCACCGTGTTGATCGGCTTCGGCGTCTTTGCCGCCTCGATCTGGAGCATCACGCTGCTGCCACAAGGCTTCCTGCCCGCGCAGGACACCGCGCGCTCGCTCCTGGCAATGGAATTGCCGCCGGGCTCACAGCTCGCCTACACCGAAAAGGTGACGGAGGAAATCGTCGCCCGCCTGCGCAAGCGACCCGAGGTGAAGAGCATCTTCGTCGACGGCGGCAGGGTGCCGCCGGGATTGCAGGAAGTGCGGCGGGCCTCCCTGATCATCAATTACACGCCGAAGGGCAGTCGCAAGATCACCCAGCGACAGCTCGAACTCGAGATTGGCCAGGAGCTGGAAAACGTTCCTGACATCCGTTTCTGGTTCCTTGACGAGAACGGCCTGCGCGCGATTGCGCTCGTTGTAACGGGGATCGACAGCAACATCGTCAACAACGTTGCCAGCGAGCTGGCGACGCAGATGAAGCGGATTCCGATCGTCGCCAACGTGATTTCGGAAACCTCGCTCGACCGGCCCGAACTGCGGATCCGGCCGCGGGCCGAACTGGCGGCACGGCTCGGCGTCTCCACCGAGAGTTTGTCGCAGACCATCCGCGTCGCCACCATCGGCGACGTCGGACCGGCGCTGGCGAAGTTCGATGCCGGCGACCGTCAGGTGCCGATCCGCGTCCAGCTCGAGGACAGCGCGCGCAGCGACCTCTCGATGCTGCAGCAGTTGCGGGTGCCGCTCGGCCAGCGCGGCGAACGCGGCGGGGTCCCTTTATCCGTCGTCGCCGATATCCAGCTCGACCAGGGCCCGACCAGCATCAACCGGTACGACCGGGAACGGCAGGCCACTGTCGCGGCCGATCTCGTCGGCACCGCGGCGCTGGGCGACGCCACCAAGAAGATCTACGACCTTCCGGTCATGAAAAGCCTGCCGAAGGGCGTGAAGGTGAGCCCATCCGGCGACGCCGAAAGCCTCGCCGAACTGTCGGAAGGTTTTGCCACCGCGATCACCGCCGGCCTGATGATGGTCTACGCCGTGCTCGTGCTGCTGTTCGGAACGTTCCTGCAGCCGATCACCATCCTGTTCTCGCTGCCGCTCTCGATCGGCGGCGCGATCGCGGCGCTGCTGCTGACGGGCAAGCAGCTCACCACGCCGGTTTGGATCGGCATCCTGATGCTGATGGGCATCGTCACCAAGAACGCCATCATGCTGGTGGAGTTCGCGGTGGAAGCGATCCGTGAAGGCAAGAGGCGCGACGAAGCGATCATCGACGCCGGCATGAAGCGCGCGCGCCCGATCGTGATGACGACGATCGCGATGGCCGCGGGCATGATACCGTCAGCACTGGCCCTCGGTGCCGGCGGCGAATTCCGCTCGCCGATGGCGCTCGCCGTGATCGGCGGCCTGATCTTCTCCACCATCCTGTCGCTGGTGTTCGTGCCGGCGATGTTCATGGTGATGGACGATCTCGGCGCCCTGTGCTGGCGCTTCGGCAAGAAGCTGCTGGCGTCGAGCGGCGAAGACGAAGGCGGACACGATGGAGAGCATCACGCCGCGCCGCCGGCCAAGGGACCGCCGGCAGTGCCGCCGGCGATGTCGCCCGCGGCGAAGTGAGGTTGCGGCTCGAAGCGCGCTATCTATCGCCCTTCCATTCTCTGCGAAACGTGCGCGGGATGTGAAGGATTTCGATACAACGGTCATGAACGGCGATGCACAGCGGAGCCCAAGACCATTTCGGTTCTGATTGAATCAGAACCGCTTCTTGGCCCAAACCAGCGTCTGCTTCGCTCGAAAACCGCTCAGTCGTTCCGCGCCACCGCGGTCAGCTTGGTCATGTTCTGCAGCAGGATGCGGCCGCGCTGCAGGTCGAGAATGCCGTCTTTGCGCCAGAGCTGCAGTTGACGGTTGACGCTTTCGCGGGCGGCGCCGACAAAGACGCCGAGCTGTTCCTGCGAAATGTGCACCTCGGAACCGAAGTCGGAAGCCAGCGCGCAGAGTCTGCGCGCGAGGCGCACCGGCAGCGGCTGCAGCACCGATTCTTCCATTCGCTCGCTCTGCCAGCGGATGCGCTGGCACAGCAGCATCATGATCTTGATCGCGACCTTGGGCTCGCGCTCCAGGAAGGCCAGAAAATCCTCGCGGCGCAGCACGAACAGTTCGGAGGGTTCGCCGGCGGTGGCGTCCGCGGTGCGGCTCTGGCCGTCGAGCACGGCAACCTCGCCGAACAGATCGCCGGGGCCCATGAAATTCAGCGTCAGGCGGCTGCCGTCGGAGGCGCCGGTCTCGATCCGGATCTGGCCACGACGCACGCCATAAAGGGCATCGCCGGGGTCGCCCTTCTGGAACAGCATTTCGCCGACACCGAGTTGCTCGGTGTGACAAAGTCCCGAGATGCGCTGCAGTTCATCTGCGCCCAAATCCGCAAACATCGGATTCATCTTCAAAATGACCGCAAATTCGGCCTGTTTGCTCATTGTAGTACTACCTTCCAAAAACAGCCCTGGTCCCACCCACCAAAGGCCGTTAGCAAGATTCCCATGCTTATTAGTGTGTCATAAGTCACATAAGTTCGCAGCACGCCCGGAATATTTTTGGCTACTTTGGGCCGCACCTGTTTCCGGGATAAGCTCGCCTGAGCGGTTGCGCGCGCGTATCGCGTGGCCGAAATAAGTGCCGTTGCCGCGGTCTGGAATGTCGATATGAGAGCTTTGAAAATTGTCGGCGCCGTCATTGGCGTCGTGGTCGCCATCGTCGCCGTGCTGCTGGTCGTGGGCATCCCGTCGGGTTACCTGACGGCGCAGATCCAGGAGCGCGTCGAGCAGGAGACCGGCTACAAGCTCGCCATCAATGGCGGCGCCAGGATCGGCCTGTGGCCGTCGCTCAACATCACGCTGAACGACATCACGGTGCAGCATCCGAAGGACCGCGACATTAACCGTCACTTCGCCGCCGCCAGCATCGAGGCCGAGGTAACGTTGGCCAGCCTGTGGGCCGGCAAGCCGCATATCACCGAACTCGCCATCATCCGCCCGGTGGCAAACTTGCCGCTTAGGCGCGAGCGCGACCGGGATATCGCTCCCGCCGCGAGGCCCGCGGCTGGAAAATCATCCGACGCCTTCACGATCGATCATATCAGCGTCAGCGGCGGCACGGTGATCCTCTCCAACGTGCGCGACCGCGTCGAGAACAGGATCGAGACCGTCAATGTCGACATCGCGATCGATTCCGCCCGCAAGGTCGTGCTGACGGGCAGCGCCCGGCGCAGCGGCTATCCGCTGAAATTCGATATCAAGGCGGCGCTGCCGGCAGGGCCAATCGAGCGGCAGAACATCCCGGCCGACATCAGGATCGACGCGCCCGATCTGTTGCGCGCCCCGCTCGCCGCCAAGGCCGAGGCCAGACTCAACGGCGCGGTCGCGATGATCAACAGCGTGACAGGCACGCTCGGCGACGCCGCATTCAACGGCTGGGCCTCGGTCGATCTGTCGAGCAAGCCGCTGGTGAAACTCGACCTCGATTTCCAGAAGCTCGCCATCGCCGCGACCCGCAGCACCGGCGATTCGTCCGCGCAGCCGTGGAGCAGCGCGACGCTCGAGATCAACGGCCTCAACTATATCGATCTGCAGGCGCGCATTTCCGCGGCCGAACTCACCGTCGGCGACGCCCGCTTCACGCCCGCGGCGATCGATGCCAATCTGACGACCGGCGTGCTGAAGGCGCAGGTTTCCAACCTCGGCGCCTATGAGGGCACCGCGTCAGGGAATCTGACCGTCGACGTTTCCACCCCCAATCCCACCTACGCGATGCAGGTCGACCTCACCGGCGTGCGCGCGCTGCCGTTGCTGGACGGCCTTGCCGACTTCGACAGGGTCGACGGCAAGATGCAGGCAAAAATCAGCGTGCGCTCTTCCGGCGCCAGCCAGCGCGCGATCATGTCGAACATGGCCGGCACCGCTTTCATCGTGTTCCAGGACGGCGCCATCAAGGGGCTCAATGTCGCGCAGATGATCCGCACGCTGACGGCGAGCACGCTGTCGGGCTGGCAGGCGAGCGAGGAGAAGGCGACGGATCTCTCGCAATTGTCGGCGTCGTTCAAGATCGACAAGGGCCAGGCGCAGACCACCGACCTCAGTCTGGTCGGCCCGCTGGTCAAGATGACCGGCGCCGGCACCATCGATCTCGGCACCAAGCAGATCGGATTCCGCGTCGAGCCCAAACTCGTGATGACTACCGAAGGCCAGGGCCGCCTCAGCGATCCGGTCGGGCTCGGGATTCCCGTGATGATCTCGGGACCGTGGGGAAGCCCGCGGATCTATCCGGAGATGCAAGGCATCCTCGACAATCCCGACGCCGCCTATGCCAAGCTGAAGGAGATGGGCAAGGGCCTGTTCGGCGAAAAGGGAGCCGGCATCGGGGCGGCCATCGGCAGCCTGCTCGGCGGCGGACAGTCGGGGGCGGCCGGCGGGCAGCAAGGCGGCGCCGGCGGACAAAGCGGAACCCAGCCGGGCGGGGCGCTGGGTGGCGGGCTCGGCGAGACCCTCGGCAATCTGCTGCAGCAGGGCCTGGGCGGACTTGGCCAGGGCGGCGCCGGCAAGGACGGCGGCCGGTCCGGCAGCCGCAGCATCCCAAGCCGTACCCAGCCCGCCGAAGCGCCGGCCCAGGCCGCGCCTGTGGAGGCCGCCCAGGCCGAACCGCCGCCTCCGGCGGTACCGGACGAGGCCACAGCCCAGCAGGACAGTCAGCCAATGAACGACGTCCTGCGCCAGCTTTTCAACCGTTGAGGGCAACCGCGGCCCGGCACTCCTCCGGGATGACGTTATCCAGGCTCCGGGCGAAATATTCCCGGCATTCCTGCACGTCATTGGTGCTAACCATGTGGGCGGACCCACAATCCCTGCCACCATTTCATGCTAGATAGACCCTGATGCTGGGGCTGCCGAGGCAGGCCGGCGCCAGTAAATTGCCGATGCGCGCGCAAGACGCGGCGCACGAGGGTCTGGATGAACGAGGTCAAGGACAGAGCAGGGTTTCTGCGCGAAGGGCTGTTCGCCAAATACGTCGTCGCCTTGGTCGGCCTCGTCGTGTTCGTGCTTGCGGTCAACGGCGCGATCGAAACCTGGATCACCTACCGCAGCATCAAGAGCTCGGTCAACGACGGCATGTCGGAAAAGGCGGAAGCCACCGCCAAGCGGATCCAGCAATCGCTGTCCGACCTCGAGCGGCAGATTTCCTGGGTGACGCGCGCCTCCTCCAACACCACCGATCTGCGCCGCGCCGACTACGCCCAGTTGCTTCGGCAGGTGCCGCAGGTCAGCCAGCTTTCGCTGCTCAACGCCCAGGGCCGCGAGCAGATCCGCATGACGCGCCAGACCGTCACGCTGGACAGCAACGCCGATTTTTCCCGCGATGTCCGGCTGACCGAGACGCTTTCGCGCGGCACGCCTTTCGCGCCGGCCTATTTCCGCGGCGAGCGGCCATTCATGTCGATCGCGCTGTCGCACGCCGACGGCAGCGTCACCATCGCCGAGGTCGACCTCGACTTCCTGTCGGAGTTCCTGATCGACGCCCAGGTCGGCAAGGTGGCGTTCGCCTACATTACCGATTCCAGGGGCGACGTGCTGGCGACCTCCTCGACCGGGCCCGAGGTCGGCAAGAACCTGTCGGCGCTGCCGCAGGTCGCAGCCGTCAGCAAGCCCGGCGGCGTGGCGCCGGCATCGGGCACCGATATCAAGGGCAACGCGGTGCTGACCACGTCGAGCCTGGTGCCGAAACTCGGCTGGCACGTGTTCTTCGAGCAGGAGACGGCGCAGGCGCTGACGCCGATCCGCGACCAGCTGGTGCGGATCGCGCTTCTGATCGGGCTCGGCCTCGTGGTCGCGATCATCGCCGGTATCATCATGGCGCGGCGCATGCTGGTGCCGATCACGGCGCTGCGGGCCGGCGCGCGGCGGCTCGGCGCCGGCGATTTCGGCCATCGCATCGAGGTGAAAACCTCCGACGAGCTGGAGGAACTGGCCAACCAGTTCAACGGCATGGCCGGACAGCTCGCCGAGACCTATTCGAACCTCGAAGCCAAGGTGAACGAACGGACGCGCGACCTCGCGCAATCGATCAACGAATTGAAGGTGCTCGAGGAGGTCGGCCGCGCCGTCGCCTCCTCGCTCGACCTCAACGCCGTGCTGCCGACGGTCGCCGCGCGCGCGCTGGAAATCACCCATGCCGACGCCGTGCTGATCTACGGCTATGACGCCGCCAACCGCCAGTTCAACCTCACCGAATCGATCGGCATCGACAAGGCGGCCGAAGGCGGCCACCGCGCCATCGACGCCCACAACTCGCCGCTCGGCGAAGCCGCCGCGACCGGCGAGCCGATCGCGATGCCCGATCTCGGCACGGTGGCGGATCATCCGCTGCGCGATGTTGCGATGGAAGCCGGCTTCCACTCCGTGCTCGTCGTCCCGCTGGTCGACCAGACCGGCATTCTCGGTTCGCTGGTGGTGCTGCGGCAGAACGCCGGCGAATTCTCCGACAACCTGATCGGCCTGATGAAGACCTTTGCGCACCAGGCGGTGCTGGCGATGCGCAACGCGAGGCTGTTCACCGAGGTGGACCACAAGAGCCGCGAGCTTCAGGACGCCAACAGCATTGTCAGCCAGCAGGCCCGCAAGCTTCAGGAACAGACCGACCAGCTCAAGGACTGGAACAAATCGCTCGAGGAACGCGTCGAAACCCAACTGGGCGAGATCGAGCGCATCCGGCGCCTGGAGCGCTTCCTGGCGCCGCAGGTGGCGCAACTGATCGCTTCCTCGGACGGCCATGAAGGCCTGCTCGACAGCCACCGCCGCGAGGTCACGGTGGTGTTCTGCGACCTGCGCGGCTTCACGGCATTTACCGAGACCACCGAGCCGGAAGAGGCGATGAACGTGCTGCGCGAATATCACGCCGCGCTCGGCGAACTGATCTTCAAGTACGAAGGCACGCTCGACCGCTATGCCGGCGACGGCGTGATGATCCTGTTCAACGCGCCGATCCAGTTCGAAGACCACACCGCGCGCGCCGTCCGCATGTCGGTGGAGATGCGCGACACCATCGGCGAACTGACCGAGAAGTGGCGCAACCGCGGCCACAATCTCGGCTTCGGCATCGGCATCGCGCTGGGCTACGCCACGCTCGGCCAGATCGGCTTCGAGCAGCGGCTGGAATACGCCGCGATCGGCAGCGTCACCAACCTCGCCTCGCGGCTATGCGACGAAGCCAAGGCCAACCAGATCGTGGTGAGCCGCCGTGTCTACGGCATGGTCGAACCGTGGGTCGAAGGCAGGCCGATCGACGATCTGAACCTGAAGGGGTTCAACCATCCGATCCTGGCCGCGGAGATCATGAGCTGGCGCGAGGAAGTCGACAACGTGGTCGATGCGGCGGCGGCGCGACGGAAGAAGATGCAGTAGGAGTGGGTCGCACTAAAATACGCAAAACAACGCCATGCAAGATTGCCCAGTGCTGAAAGTGTAAGGTGAACCGGCCTTTGCTTCGCGGCCGTTGCGGACAAATCTAAGTAACGCGACGGTAGTGCCGAGGACGATGTTGCGCAATTCGACCATTCATCACCGCCGCAGCCTCCGCCTCAAGGGCTACGACTACAGCATGGCCGGCGCATATTTCGTGACCATCTGCACGCAGGGCCGCGCCTGCCTGTTCGGCGTTGTCGCAGCCGGTGAAATGCGCCTCAACGAGGCCGGGCAGATGGTGACAACACTTTGGGAAAGCATCGCGGCACGGTTTCGAGCGTCGAAATCGATCAGTTCGTGGTGATGCCCAGTCATCTGCACGGCATCCTTGTGTTTCCGGATGGAGATGCGAAAGAGGCGAACACAAGGGTCGCCCCTACGCAACCGTCGACGGTAGGGGCGCCCCTTATGGGCGCCCGCGTCAGGCTGGGAGATATCGTTGGCGCATTCAAATCGTTGGCTACGACCGGCTATATCGCCGGCGTCAAAGCCAACGGCTGGCCGGAATTCCGCGGCCGGCTCTGACAACGTAACTATTATGAACACATAATGCGCGACGAAGATGCGCTGAACCGCGTCCGTCGCTGTGTCGACGACAATCCGGCGCGTTGGGAGTTCGACGACGAAAATCCGCGGAAGGCTTTGTCATGAGCAGCCTCTTATAGCCGGCCTCGTCTTCCTGCTGGAAGCGCGCTTCGCCCGGCACGGCACTTCCTGTCCTAACGCTCTTGAACGGATGCCCCCCCTCAATGCCACCCCGGCTGCTGCATCTTTGCCCGCGTCTGCGCCAGTTCTTCCAGCCGCGAGTCGATCTGCGAGCGGACCATGGCGATGTCCTTGAGCTGGCGGTCGTCGAGGCGGTGCATTGCGATGCGGGTGGTGTGGCGCTCGTGGCGGGCGATCACGGCGGCGACGAAGCGGGTGGCGAGGCGGCGGCTGCGCGCCAGAAACAGCGCGGTTCGCCAAATCAATGGCCTGGAGGACGAAGTCGGGATGGTGGCGAGTATGGTCATGGCTGGGTTCTTCAATGAATGGCCGGAAGCCGGTGCGCCCGTTCTACCGAACGCCTGCTGCCAGCATGGTGGCAGCAGTGGTTGCGCAAAATGCGCGACGCGACCGGCGCGGGCCGGATGAAAGATCAAGGTATGAAACCGCTGCGCATCATGGCCCCGGCAGGACGCGCCTGCCGACGATGCAAGACAGCGCGCGTCAGGCCACCTTTCGGCCGGCCACGAACGCCTTGACGTCACCGGTGGTCAGCGGCTGGCCGCCGATGCCCCAGTCGCCGCTGGCGACTTCGGAAATCTTGACCCAGGTGACGCCGCGCATCGCCTCGCCCTCGATCGACACCATGGCATCGGTGAGTTTGGCGATGATCTGGCGCTTCTGCTCGGCATCGAACACGTTCTCGATCACGTGAACTTCTATCAACGGCATGTAACATCTCCCTGATGAGCCGGACGACGGCAGCATCAACATGCCCGTGACAGGCGGTGAAGACTTTCAGGCCGCTGTGATTTGCCGTCCAGACGTTCTTGAGAATCGCCGCAGGACGATTTGAGCCAGAACTATTTCAAGCCCGCGCGGCGAAATCCTTCGAGATAATGCGCCTTGTCGGCGTCGTGCTCAAACGGCAGTTCGCTGGCGAGCCAGGCGAGCGTAAGGTTGGGCTGGGTGCGGTGGAGGCCTTCGAGTGCGGCCTTGGCAGCATCGGCGTCGCCTTCCATGCCGAGCGCGGCCGTCAGCACGCGGTGGGCGCCGACGAAATCGGTGCGCTGCCGCAGCGCCTCGCGGCACAGGCGGATCGCCTCGGCGTAGTTGCCGCCAACATACTGGCTGTAGGCGGCGACGCCGGAATAGATCGCGGCAAAGGGATCGCGCGGCGACAGCTTCAGCGCCTCGCGCGCGGCGCGGTCACCCTCCTCCCAGCGACCGCGATAGGCCAGCGCGACGCCATAGAGGCCGCGCGCTGGCGAGAAACTGGGATTGAGCCGCAGCGCCAGTTCGAATTCGGCGAGGCAATCGTCAAAGCGCCGGTAGAACAGATAGACGCTGGCGAGCGCATAATGCGCCCACGCATCCTCGCTGTCGGCCAGGATCGCCGCCAGTGCCGCACGCTCCGCCAGCGGAATGGCTTTTGCCATGTCTTCCCAGCCCATATGGGCGCTGAAGGTGTGGCAGGAGGCGAGCAGGCTGAGCGCTTGGCCATAATTCGGATCGACGGCGATCGCCTTTTCCAGGAGCGCCTGCGCCACCAGATTGTCCTGCCGCGTCACGCGCCAGTAATGCGACAGCGCCCGCATGACGAGGCCCCACGCGTCCATGTTGTCGGGCGCCTTGCGGCGAGCCCTGAAATTCTCGGCGGCGTAGAGCTGCGGCTCGATCGCGGCGACCACCGCCTGGGTGATCTCGTCCTGCACCGCGAACACGTCGGCGAGATCGCGGTCGTAGCGCTCCGCCCACAGATGGCTGCCGGTGGCGACGTCGACGAGCTGGGCCGCAATGCGGACGTGGTCACCCTCCTTGCGCACAGAGCCTTCGACGAGGTAGCCGACGCCGAGATCCTCGCCGATCTCCTGGTGATGGACGGATTTTCCCTTGTAGACGAACGAGGAATTGCGCGCGATCACGTAGAACCAGCGCAACTTCGACAGCGCGGTGATGATGTCCTCGCTGATCCCTTCGGAAAAATACTCCTGCTCGGATTCGCCCGAGAGGTTGACGAAGGGCATCACCGCGATCGCCGTGCGGTCGAGCGCCGGCAACGGCCGGTGCAGCGGTTCACCGGTGAAATCGAGCGCCGGGGCCGCAACGGCAGGTGCTTCGCCGCCGTTGCGCAGCTTCTGCACGTCGCCGACGAAACGAAAGCCCTTTCGCGCGATGGTGCGGATGACGGCCTGGAGCTTGCCGCTGTCGCCGACCGCGCGGCGCGCGGCGTTGATCCGGCTGGTCAGCGTGGATTCGGACACGATGCGGCCGTCCCACACCGTCTCGATCAGATCGTCCTTGGTGACGACATGGTCGCGGTTCTCGATCAGGTGAACCAAGAGATCGAACACCTGCGGTTCGACGGCGATGCTTTCACCGCCGCGGGTCAGTTCGCGCAGCCTGACGTCAAGCACGTGGTCGGAAAAGTGAAATTGCACGGTGTCATCCTGTTCGCTCATCATCGATCGCTTCGCGCCGGCCGATCGTCTCCGGCAGCTTCGTCCCGCACGCTTTCATCCCACACGCAAACGGAGTTAGAGCAAATGTCTTCGCGCAAGATGTGCGCCATCTCACAAATCGAAAAATCTCACTGAAAAATAAGGATCGTCTCAAGGCAAAATCAGCCTGCCATCAGAGTCTTTGGGTCCTGACGGGGCCATGTTCGGTTCATCGCAGGCCCATTCCGGGGCCGCATGACACCGGAGGAGACATCGATGGCCGCCCAATCCGCGACCGCAGCCACCCAGACCCAGGCCGATCCGGCCCCTGATCTGGCCGCCCTCAAGACGCGCCAGCAGGCGGCGTGGTCGTCGGGCAATTACGCCATCGTCGGCGCGACGCTGCAGATCGTCGGCGAGGAGCTTTGCGAGGCGCTGGACCTCAAGGCGGGCTCGAACGTGCTCGACGTTGCGGCCGGCAACGGCATGGCGAGCCTCGCGGCGGCGCGGCGATGGTGCGACGTCACCTCGACCGACTACGTGCCGGCGTTGCTGGAACGGGGACAAGCGCGCGCCGCGGCGGAAGGCTGGTCCATCGAATTCCGCGAAGCCGATGCGGAAAACCTGCCGTTCGATGACAACCGTTTCGACAACGTGCTCTCCACCTTCGGCGTCATGTTCACGCCGAACCAGGACCGCGCGGCCGCCGAGTTGATGCGGGTATGCAAGCCCGGGGGCAAAATCGGCCTCGCCAACTGGACGCCGGACGGCTTCATCGGGCAGCTCTTCAAGACGCTCGGCAAGCACCTGCCGCCGCCCGCCGGAACCAGGTCGCCGGCACTGTGGGGCACGCCGGCGCGGCTGCACGACATGTTCGACGCCGGCGCGCGCTCGATCCGGACGGAATCGCGCCTGTTCAAGTTCCGCTACCGCTCGCCGTCGCATTTCCTCGACGTGTTCAAGACCTATTACGGCCCGGTGCTGAAAGCGTTTGCGGCGCTGGAGCCGGCCAAACAGGAAGAGCTGCACAACGACCTGCATGCCCTGATCGTGCGGATGAACCGTTCCGGCGACGGCACCATGGTCGTGCCGAGCGAGTATCTCGAGGTCGTCATCACCAAGCAGTGAGACGGCCGTCATCACCAAGCAGTGAGCATCCGCTTTCAGAAAACCCGGCGCGGCCCTTCACCCGGCCCGCCGCCACGTCCGAGCAAAACCAGGGATGGCGCCATGACCGACTTTTCGAATGTATTTGAGATGCCGCGTGCGGCGCGCGAAAGCGCGTGCGTCGTGGCGCTGCATTGCTCGCTCGGCTCGGGCCGCCAATGGAAGGCGCTCGGCGATGAACTGAAGCGCAGCCACCGGTTTTTCGCCCCCGATATTTCCGGCTATGGCGCCAATGGCTGCGCGCTCGACCTGCCGTTGACGCTCGCGGAAGAGATCCGCGCGATCGGCGACACGCTCAACGACGCGGAGGGGCCGATCCATCTCGTCGGCCATTCCTATGGCGGCGCGATTGCGTTTGCGATCGCGACCCGGTTTCCGTTCGCACACCGCCTGCGAAGCCTGACGCTGATCGAACCGGTACTGCCGACGCTGTTGTCCGACAGCGAGGCCGATCGCAGGCTCTACGCACGCTTCGCGCAGGTCGCGCGTGACGTTTCCGAGGACATCTGGAACGGATCGGTGCTCGAGGCGATCGACCAGTTCATGGCGTTCTGGGCCGGGTCCGCCCCGCAGGATCCGCTGACGGAGGGCGCGCGGGCGCGCATGATCGAACGCGCGCACAAGCTGGCGTTCGATTTCCAGGCGGCGTTCGCCGAGCAAAACGTCGCGGAAGCCGCCGCCTCGCTGCGCGTTCCGACGCTGCTGCTGTCGGGCGGAACGTCGCCCTACGTCACCCAGCGCATCGTGGAGCGGCTCGGCGAGATCATCGGCGGCGCCGAGATCCGCCACCTGCCGGACGCCGGCCACATGCTGCCACTGACCCATGCCGCGTCTGTCAATTCGCTGATCGCCGAACATATCGCCCGGGCCGACGAACTCGCCACCGCTCCGCTGGCAGCCCCCGACAGTGCCGGCGTCAACCGCCGGCGGGGCGAAGGGGGAACGTCTTGGCGCTTGGCGCGGATGCGGGCCTTCTGGTATCGGTTGAGACCGAAACCGGGAACGATATGCTGATGCCGAAAACCGTTCGTACACGCGATCTGTCGCCCACACTGGCCCCCCTGATCGCCGCCGGCCTGTTTTGCCTGATGGCCGGTCCCGCGCCCGCCGCCGAGGACGAGGTGACGCCGAAGGGCGCCGCGGTCACCGTGCTCAAGGCCGCAAAAGCCTGCTTTGCCAATATCGTCGAGGTTTCCGGCACCATCATCCCGCGCGAGGAGAACCAGGTACGTCCCGAGCGGATGGGACTGAAGGTCTCCGAGGTGATGGTGGATGCGGGCGACAACGTCACCGCCGGCCAAGTAATGGCGCGGCTGACGCTGCCCGAGGGCGGGCAAATTTCGGTGCAGGCACCGGTCGCAGGCGTGATCTCGGCCTCGACGGCGTCCGTCGGCGCGGTGGCGTCGGGCAAGGGCGAGGCGCTGTTCTCAATCATCGCGCGCGGCGAATTCGATCTGGTCGGCATGGTGCCGACCCGCGACATCCAGAAACTTCAGGTCAACCAGACGGCGCGGATCAAGGTGATCGGCGCCGGCGAGGTCGACGGCAGGGTGCGGCGGCTGTCGACCACGGTGGAGCCGAACAGCCAGCTCGCGCAGGTGTTCCTCGGCGTCACCACCAACCGCCGCCTGCTGGTGAATTCAAGCGGCCGCGCGCAGATCAGGACCGGACAGAGCTGCGGCGTCTCGGTGCCGCTCACCGCGATCCTCTACGGCTCCGCCGGCACCGTGGTGCAGGTGGTGCGTCGCGCGCGCGTCGAAACGCGGCGGGTGGAAACCGGACTGATGTCGGCCGGACAGGTCGAGATCACCACCGGCCTGCAGGAAGGCGACATCGTCGTCGCCCGCGCCGGCGCCCTGCTGCGCGAAGGCGATCCCGTACGCGCGGTGACGGCGAGCGCGGATACGAAGTAGGAAAGACGGATCACGACCGTCATTGCCGGGCTTGATCCGGCAATCCATCACGCTTCTCATGAATCATTCTGAAGATGGATGGCCGGGTCAAGCCCGGCCATGACGAACATCGCTTGAACGCGCCTTACCCGCCGATGCGGACGTCTTCCATCAGGGACGACGAGACTTGCGGCACCTGTTCGCCGTCGGAGGCGCGGGAGACCGAGATGCGGGTCTTGTTGAAGGCGCTGGCGGCGCCGGATTGCGAATTCAGATTGTTCAGCAGTTCGGTCACCAGCACGCTGTACTGGCCCTTGCCGTCATCGGCCACCTTGCCCGGCGTTGCCGAGGTCAGGATCAGTGCGTTGTCCGGTGTGGAGATCGGCGCGAGGCCGTGCGAGTAGGAGCGGAAGCGGCGCTCATAGGGGTTGCGGCGGGAGGCATCGACGACGACGAGCTTGGCCTTGGCGCCCTTCTCGGTCATCGCGTCCAGCACCTGCTCGATGCTGACGCCGTCGCGGCGAACGTCGGCTTCCTTCCAGATCGCGGCATCGACCGGGATCATGAAGCTTTCGCGGCCGACCTGAACGCCATAGCCGCCGTAGAACAGCATCGCTACCGTGTCCGACTTGATCTTGGCCTTCATGCGGACAATGGCGCGGGCCATATCGTCCTTGGTGGCGTCCTCGACCACGTCGACGTCAAAACCCTTGGCGCGCAGCGCGGCGGTGAGCCCGCGGGCATCGTTGATGGGCTGGGACAGCGGCGCTGACGCATCCGGGTAATGGCCGTTACCGATCACGAGCGCGACGCGGCTGGCGGTGCCGCCGATCGAGCCGGTCTGTTCGGTGCCGATCGCCTTGGCGGCATCCAGCGAACGCTTGTTGAGCGCGGCATGCGCGCCGATCGCCAGCGACACCAGGCCTGCGAAAGCAACCGCAATGGTGACGGTGCGGCGGGAGATGCGGAGCTTACCGAGGTTCATCGCATTACCATCCCAAGTTTGTCCAAAAGGCATCACGCAAGACCGCGCGAGTTTGTCGCGTGAGCGCCGTCCGGGTTTGAAGGGGTTGCAGGGTCAGTGACGTCCAATTGCGCTAATTTTGCGGCACTGCAACAACCGAGCTTTTAGCCTGATGGCTCATCCCGAACAACCTCATTCGACGCATGGACCCCCATGCGCTGCGGATACTGGTCAAAAGTTAATTTCATTTAAGTGATCTAGATCACATTTGTGTTTTGTGCGGATTTGTATACTTTTCAAAGGCTTGCAGGCCCGTTCCGGCCGGCGGTGGTCGCCTTGAGTGGATGCCATGCTTAACGCGACCCTCCCTTCACCGTTCCGGCGGAAAGAAACTGCATGGGCTTCCACACCATTGCCGGCGCCGCATTCCGGGCGCTGACCGCACGGAAAGATGGACCGTCGCTGTACGACGTCTGCGATCCCGTGCTGCTGAAGTACCAAGGCGGCGACTCCCACCTCGGCAAGTTCTACCGGACCGCGCTCGGCAATCCGGCGCTGCGGCCGCTGCTGCGGCGGACAGGTCTGCCGGCGCTGCGGGACGAGAAACGGCTCGGCGCGCTGCAGGAAGCATTGATCCGGGCGCGCGACGATGCCGAGCCGGACTGGGCTGCGGTCGGCGCGCCGGTCGCCGAGCTGATGGGCGATATCGGGGTCAGCCATCCCTCCCCGCCGCCGGCGGCGTTGCCCGGCCGGGCGCCTGGCGCCGACGAGATCGACCGGGCGATCCGCCGCTGCGCTGCGCATCTGCTGGGCTCGTTCTCCAAAAACGGCTTCATCCCGACCTATGCCGCCTTCAACCTGATCGGCGACGCCGACATGGGCGGGAACGAGATGCTGATGGCGCTCACCGGACTGAACTCGCGCGGTTACAAGAACTCGACGCTGCTGTTCAGCCTGGCGCGGATCTTCATCGCGCATTCGCCGGCGCGTGCCCTGATCAACCCGCCCTGGACCGGAATCGCCGAACCGATGTGGCAGCCGATGCAGATCCGCCACCGCTCGGCCTATTACGACGCCTTCTTCACCGAGGCGCTGCTGAGCTATGTCGAGAGCGGGCTGGCCTCGGCGGACGAGGCCGCGGCGTCGCGGCGCGCCATCGCCGACATGGTGGATTTCTGCCTGAAGACCTCGGCCGAGGAAGTGCCCTCGCATGACGGCTCGACGGTGCGGGTTGTCACGGCCCTGGCGCCGCTGCCGCATCCGCGGTTCTCGCGCTTCTTCGCCCAGATCAAGCAGGACCTCGGTTTCGGCATCTACGTGCCGGACTGCGACACCACCGCCTGCGCATTCTCGGCAGCGACGCAGGCCGGCTCGACCGACCCGATCCTCGACCAGCCGCTGCTCGATTTCTACCGCGGCTACCAGGTGCGCGAGGGCGCCAACGAGCCGCGCGTTACCGTGCCCTTGAACGACAATATCGATTATGAGGGCGGCGTCGTCACCTGGATCGACAACATCAAGGGTGAGCGGCCCTACGGCAACGACCTCGATCCGACGCTCAATCTCGATATTCTCGAAGTGTCATTCCGCAACCTCAAGCGCTGGAATATTCTGGAAACGCCGCCGCGGCTGGAGATGGTGCATCGCATCCTGGGCTTCCAGCGGCGCCTGGCGGAGAGCGGAGCATTCAGAAATCCGCGTTCGCACATCTACTATCTGCCTGAATTGTACTCCGCCTATTTCGGCCGCTGCCATGCCGCGTTCATGGCGTTGCCCGAAGCGGCGCGGCGGGCGATCGATCCGGACGGCGCCTTCGCGTTCATCCGCGGCAAGGTGCTGGCCTATGTCGAAGGCGAATTGATCGCGCGCGAGATGAACCCGTTCGACGCCGCACTGGCGCTGATGGCGCTGACGCATCTCGGCGCCGACGTGAAAACCTTCACGCCGGCGCTCAACTGCATCATTGCCCAGCTCGGCGAGGGCGGCAGACATGGCCCATACAAGGCCTATGAATGGAACAAGATGAAGACGCCGACGCGGATTCTGGTCGGCGGGCCCGAGGTGACGTCGGCGTTTGTGCTGATGGCGCTGGCACTGGCGAGGAGAAGGATGGCGGAGAGAAATGGGTGATGCGCTGGCCATTACCCGCCCATCGAGGGGCGAGTAAGAAATATCGCGGGAAGTTGAAAGCGATGCGGCGTTCGGGGACTGGCCAGATCGCGCCATTATTCGCACACTCCGCACCCTTCCGCTGCGGGGACTGCCGATGATGTTACGGAAATTGCTGTCCGCGATTTTGCTGCTGTCGCTTCCCGCCATGGCACAGGCGGCCGATATCACCGGCGTGCCGAAAATCCGCGAGGGCGATTACCTCCACATCGGCAATCATCGCATCCGCCTCGGCGGCATCGACGCGCCGGCGGTCGATCAGCTCTGCCTCAACACCAAGGGCGAACGCTGGGCCTGCGGTGCCGCCGCACGCGACGAACTGACCAAGCGCTTTGGCGGCAAGAGCTGGACTTGTCACAGCAGGGCGGTCACCGACCGCCGCGGCCGCACCGTCGCGCGCTGCGAGGCCGACGGCGAGGACATCCAGAAATGGATGGTGTCGAACGGCTGGGCTCTGGCGCTGACGCGGGTCTCGCGCGACTATGACGGCGACGAGAAGGCCGCGCGCGAGGCCAAGGCCGGGATGTGGCAGGGCGCGTTCATCGCGCCGTGGGACTGGCGCGTCCGCAACAAGAAGACCGCCATTCTCGGCGCCATCACCCCGCCGGAGCATGCCAGGGCGATCCTGCTGGCGTCGGCATCGGGATCGAGCGCGCCCTCGCCCGACTGCACCATCAAGGGTAACGTCAACCGATCAGGCGAATGCATCTTCCATCAGCCGACCAGCCGCTGGTATGCGAAGATCGAGATGAAGATTTCAAAGGGCACGCGCTGGTTCTGCTCGGTGGAGGAAGCCGAAGCCGCCGGCTGCAGGGAAACCCGGCGGTAGGTTCTCTTCGGGGCGCGGGACGTGGCATCGGAACATCGCGTCGAACAGCAATTGCGACGGACACGGCGCGGCGGGTGGCGGCGGGCGATGATGCTTTCGCTCGTCATCCTCGGCGGCTATGGCCTGCTCGCTTATCTGGTGCTACCGGAATTCTGGACGCATTATGAGCACCAGCGCGGGCTTGCCGACCTGCCGATGGTGACGCGGACCGCGCAGGGCATTCCGGGCGATCCCCTGAATGTCGGGCTGATCGGCGACACAGCCGAATTGGTGTGCGCGATGCACGCCGCCGGCTGGTATCCGGCCGACCGCATCACGCTGAAATCCTCGATCGAGATCGTCGGCAGCGTGCTGCTGGACCGCCCCTACCGCGACGCGCCGGTCAGCAACCTTTATTATCTCGGCCGCCGCGAAGACCTTGCCTATGAAAAGCCGATCGGGACCAGCGCCGACCGCCGCAACCACGTCCGCTACTGGAAAGTGCTGGAGAGCGGCGAGGAGAAGCGGCCGGTCTGGCTTGGGTCGGCGACCGAGGATCGCGGCGTCGGCGTCAGCAGCTACACTGCCGCCGTGACGCACCATATCAGCCCCGATCTCGACGCCGAGCGCGCGCTGCTGGCCGCGGACCTGGAAAACGCCGGCATGGTCGAGGCGAAATATCAGGTCACCGGCATCGGGCCGACGCTCGCCGGCCATAATGGCGGCGGCGACCTTTATTACACCGACGGCGAGATCTGGGTGCTACGGCTGGTTAAAGCCTGCAAAAAACGCGAGGGCCCGGCGGCGACGATCCCGAGCCCGCCGGCGACCGAACTGAAGGATCAGATCTGGCGCGCGATCGCGAACGCGGTGGGGAAATAACAGGCAGGGTTTGCCGCCGTTGTGAAGTGCAATGAGTGCAATTTGACGTTTTTTGCGGCTCTGGATTGCTTTGGTGCGCTCGCAATGACGGTTCCGATCGAATATCATCACGGCTGAATCTCTACCGCTCGGCTGAGCGAGCCTGCCAATCAAGGAAAACCAAATATGACCGTTCGCGCGGGCCGGGAATTTCTGGCCATCCCGGGACCAACCACCATGCCCGACGAAGTGCTGCAGGCGATGCATCGCCCGGCGCTCGACATCTATTCCAGCCAGATGGTGGAACTGACCGAGAGCCTGCTCGCCGATCTCTCCAAGCTGTTCGCGACGAAGGGCAAGACTTACATCTACATCGCCAACGGCCATGGCGCGTGGGAGGCGACGCTCTCCAACGTGCTGTCCCGCGGCGACAAGCTGCTGGTGCTGGAAAGCGGACGCTTTGCGATCGGCTGGGGCCACGCTGCGTCCTTGATGGGCGTCGAGGTCGAGGTGCTCAAGGGCGACTGGCGCCGCGCGATCCGGCCGGCGGAAGTCGAGGCGCGGCTGAAAGAGGACAAGGAGCATCGCATCAAGGCTATCGTAGCTGTTCAGGTCGATACCGCGTCGGGCGCCTATAACGACATCGAAGCCATCGGCAAGGCGATCAAATCCGCCGGCCATCCGGCGCTGTTCATGGTCGACACGGTGGCCTCGCTCGGCTGCATGCCGTTCGAGATGGACAAATGGGGGGTGGACGTCGCGATGTCCGGCTCGCAGAAGGGCCTGATGACGCCGCCCGGCCTGGGCTTCGTCGCCGCCAACGCGCGCGCCCTAGACGTGCACAAGCAGGCCAATCTGCGCACGCCCTATTGGGACTGGACCGAGCGCGAGGGCACCGAGCACTATCGCAAATATGCCGGCACCGCGCCGATACATCTCCTGTTCGCACTGCGCAAGGCGATCGACATGCTGCATGCCGAGGGACTCGAAAACGCCTTTCTGCGGCATAGCCTGCTCGCCGAAGCGGTGCGCCGCGCGGTGGCCGCGTGGTCCGAGGGCCAGGTGCTCGGCTTCAACATCGCGGAAGCCAATGAGCGCTCCGACACCGTGACGACGGTAACGATGAACGGCTTCGATCCGGCCGCGCTGCAGCGCTACTGCAAGGAGAAATGCGGCGTGGTGCTCGGCACCGGGATCGGCGACTTGTCCGGCCAGGCGTTCCGCATCGCCCATATGGGCCATGTCAATGCGCCGATGATCCTGGGCACGCTCGGCGTCATCGAGGTCGCCCTCAACGCGCTGAAGATTCCGCACGGCAAGGGCGGAACCGAAGCCGCGATCGAATATCTCGGCGAGAGTGTCGGGGCGTAGGCGGCCACAGCTCGGATTGTAGGATGGGTTGAGCCCTTCGCGAAACCCATCACCTCTCCGCGCAATGAATTGATGGGTTTCGCGAAGAGCTCAACCCGTCCTGCAGGACCGCCTCTTATCGTGTGAAATCACGCGCGAACAACATTTCGCTTTCCAAACCGACTCCCTTTCCCAAGCCGATTTTGTCCGTATACTGGCATACCAAGCCGGGCGCTGATCCGTGCAGGAACGAAAGCGTGGGAGTGAGGCGATTGGCGTCCGTTGAGTTGCGCGGCCTGACCAAGCGATTTGGCTCGCTTGCGGTGGTCGATAATGTCTCGTTGAAAATCGATCATGGACAACTGGTCTGCCTGCTCGGCCCGTCCGGCTGCGGCAAGACCACGACGCTGCGGCTGATCGCCGGTTTCCTGGAACCGTCCGACGGCGAGATCCATGTCGGCGAGCGGCTGGTGTCGTCGAAGGCGCGCACGCTGCCGCCCGAGCAGCGCAGCATGTCGATGATTTTTCAGAGCTACGCGCTGTGGCCGCACATGACAGTGACGGAAAACATCGTCTATGGCCTGCGCCTGCGCAAAATGGACCGCGATACGATTGCCAAGAAACTGGCGGCGATCCTGGCCACGACCAAACTCGAGGCGCTGGCGCAGCGTTATCCCGGCGAACTCTCCGGCGGGCAGCAGCAGCGCGTGGCGCTGGCGCGCGCGCTGATCGTCGAGCCGGAGACGCTGCTGCTCGACGAGCCGCTGTCCAACCTCGACGCCAATCTGCGCGAGGAGATGCGGTTCGAAATCCGCCGGCTGCATGACGAATATCGCTACACCACCGTCTACGTCACCCACGACCAGTCCGAGGCCATGACCACGGCGGACATGATCGCGGTGATGAACGGCGGCCGGATCGACCAACTCGGAACGCCCGAGGATATCTATGCGCGGCCTGAGTCCGAATTCGTGGCGCGCTTCATCGGCGCCAGCAATGTCATCAAGGGTACGGCGCGCGATGCCAATCATGTCACCTTCGCCGGTGCGACGTTGAAAGTGGTCGGCGCGCCGCTGAGTTCGGGCCAGAGCGCCGCGGTCGCGGTCCGCCAGCACGATATCGGGCTGTCGACACAGCCGCCAGCCTCGCCCGAAAATGCCATCAAAGGCGTCGTCACCCGCCAAGTCTATCTCGGCGCCGCGCGCGACTACATGGTGGAGGTGGCCGGCGGCAGCAGTTTGCGCGCGACCACGCCCACCGAAACCAATGTGCAAAAGGGCAGCGAGGTCTGGCTGACCTTGCCGCCCGAACACTGCAGGGCGCTGACCCGCTAGACAAAACCAGAAACGGGAGGACGCGATGAAGGGACGAAAGCTTTCCAGACGCGACGTCCTGCAAGGCGCAGCCACGCTTGCCGCGGGCGCCGTGTTCGCCTCCCCCGTCCGCGCCCAGGCGCCGGAGCCGGTCGCGATCACGCCGTCGCTGGTGGAAGCGGCGAAGAAGGAAGGCAAGCTGATCCTGTATTCGTCGATGGACCTGCCCGTCGGCGAAAAGCTCGGCAAGGCCTTTGAGGCCGCCTATCCCGGCGTCGGCGTGCAGATCGAGCGCTCCGGATCGGAGCGGCTGTTTCAGCGGATCGACCAGGAATTCGGTTCAGGCATCCGCGCCGCCGACGTGATCAACACCTCGGATGCATCGCACATCATCACCTGGAAGCGGAACAAATGGCTGGCGCCGTTCGTGTCGGAGGACATGGCCCGGCATTTCCTCCCCGCATATCGCGACCCCGATGGCATGTCCGCGACGTCGCGGATTTATCTGTCGTCGATCGCCTACAACACCAATCTGGTGAAGCCCGAGGACGCGCCGAAGAGCTTTTCCGATCTGCTCGATCCGAAGTGGTCCGGCAAAATGGTCAAGGGGCACCCGGCCTATAGCGGCACCATCATGACGGCGACGTTCCAGCTGGTCCGTGAACTGGGCTGGGAGTACATGGAAAAACTGTCGAAGCAGCGGGTCATGCAGGTGCAGTCCTCGACCGATCCGCCGAAAAAGCTGTCGCTGGGCGAACGCGCCGTGATGGCCGACGGCAATGAATACGGCGTCGTGCTGCTCAAGGAGGCCGGCCAGCCGGTCGAGCCGATCTACCCGACCGAGGGCGCGCCGACGATCTCGGGGCCGACGGCGATCTTTGCGTCAGCACCGCACCCGAACGCGGCGCGGCTGTTCCAGGCATGGCTGCACACTCGCGAGACGCAGCAATTCTTCACCGATTTCACCGCGCAGCATTCGGTTCACGCCCAGGTGCAGTCGAAGCCGGGACGGCGGAAGATTTCCGACATCAAGCTGATGAAGGAAGATGCGGAGGGCGTCGAGAAAATGGCTGAAGAGATCAAGACGCGCTATGCGCGGCTGTTTCGGGTTTGAGGGTGACAGCAGCGTCGGCCTCTCTCGCCTCGCCCCGCTTGCGGGGAGAGGCCGACGCGCATCGAAGATGCGTGGCGGGTGAGGGGGGCTCTCCGCGAGTCCGAACGCGCGGATAGAGCCCCTCACCCCGACCCTCTCCCCGCAAGGGCGGGGCGAGGGAGTGCACCTCACTTGTGGAACTAACATGACCACTATCACGATCACCGCCGCCGAGCCCAAAAAATCCCGCTTCGACTTCACGCGCCCCGTCCTCTGGCTGTTCGCCGCCTTCATGATTGTGCTGATCGTGCTGCCGATGTCGTGGCTGGCGGTGTTCGCATTCACCGACAAGGCGCGTAGCCCTACGCTGCAGAATTTCGTCACGCTGTTCACCGACCCGGCGTTCCTCGATCCGCTGCTGACGACGGCGATCATCGCAACGACCTCGGCTCTGATCTGCTGCCTGGTCGCAGCACCGATCGGCTGGCTGGTGTCGCGCACCGACATGCCGGGGCGGCAGACCATCCGCGCGCTGGTGACGGCATCCTTTGTCACGCCGCCGTTTCTCGGCGCGGTGGCCTGGGAATTGCTCGCGGCGCCGAACAGCGGCCTGCTGAACCAGCTCTATCGCTATCTCACCGGCGCCGAAGACCCGCTGTTCGACATCTATTCGCTGACCGGGCTGATCTTCGTGATCTCCTGCTACACGTTTCCATTTGTCTTCGTGCTGGTCGCCAACGCACTCGACAATATGCCGGGCGAACTGGAAGATGCGTCCGCGATTCTCGGCGGCAAGGCCTGGACAACGGCGCGGCGCGTCACGATTCCCCTGGCGCTGCCCGCATTGGTCGCGGGCGCCTTGATCGCGTTCCTGCAGGCGATGACGCTGTTCGGATCGCCAGCGATCCTGGCGCTGCCGGCCGGCTTCCATACCATGACGACGAAGATCTGGAGCCTGTTCCAGTATCCGCCCAAACTCGAATTGGCCGCGGCCGCCGCCGTGCCGCTGCTGGTGCTGACGATCCTGCTGCTGCAGGGCCAGAAATTTTTGCTCGGCCGCCGCGGCTTTTCGGTGGTCGGCGGCAAATACGGCGCACCGCGCCAGGTCGAGATGAAGGGCTGGCGCTGGGCGGCGCTGGCGTTCTGCCTGATCGTGCTGCTCAACCCGGTGTTCCTGCCCTATTTCGCGCTGCTCAACGCGGCGTTCTCGCCGAACGCCACCACGCTGGTAACGCCGTCGACCGCGACGCTGCACAACATCGTTTTCGTGTTCACCGAATTGTCGTCGACGCAGCTCGCGCTAAAGAACACGGTAATCCTCGGCGCCTCAACGGCGACCATCGGCACCCTCCTCGCGCTCGTCGTCGCCTATGTCACCACCCGCCGCGTGATCGCGAGCCACCGCATTCTCGGCTTTCTCGCCACCGCCCCCGTCGCGGTGCCCGGCATCGTGCTCGGCGTCGGGCTATTCCTGAGCTACACCCGGCCGCCCTTCGTACTCTACGGCACGCTGTGGATCCTGCTGCTGGCGTTCCTTACCATCAACCTGCCGTCGGCCTATCAACAATTGCAGGCGGCGTTCGCGACCATCCATCCCGAACTGGAAGACGCCAGCCGCATCCTCGGCGCAACGCGGCTGCAATCACTGTGGCAGATCACCGCGCCGCTGCTGCGCACCGGCGTGATCGCGACCTGGTGCTTCATCTTCATCGGCGTGATGCGCGAACTATCCGCGGCAATCGTGCTGTTCACCTCGCAGACCAAGGTGCTGTCGGTGCTGATCTACGACCTCAACGAAAGCGGCGACCTCGCCGCGATCTCGGTGCTCGGCATCGCCATGCTGATGATCACGTTTGCGGTGGTGCTGGCGGTGAACCGGATCCCGGTATTCGGCGGCGGCGCCGCGGCGCGGTTAAGGAATAGTTAGGCGGCCCCATCGTCATTGCGAGCGCAGCGAAGCAATCCATCCAACCACGCGCGGCGGTGTGGAGGCGTTGATTGCTTCGCTGCGCTCGCAATGACGGATGAGAGACCGTATATAGGGCGGAATCCCAAGACCAACGAGGATCGAGTGACCGAGCCCTTAGCCAACAACTCCACGCCGGCCCCCCCCATCGCGCCGCGCCGTCCGCATTCCTTCACCACGCACGGCATTACCGTTACCGACGATTACGCATGGCTGAAAGACGCCAGATGGCAGGAAGTGCTGCGCGACCCCTCGATCCTGGAGCCGGATATCCGTAAATATCTGGAGGCCGAGAACGACTACACCGAGAGCCTGCTCGGCCATACCACGCCCTTGCAGAAGAAGCTGGTGGCGGAAATGCGCGGCCGGATCAAGGAAGACGATTCCAGCGTGCCCGCGCCGGACGGCCCGTTCGCCTATTTGCGGAAGTTTCGCGAGGGCGGACAACATGAATTGTTCGGGCGCACGCCGCGCGATGGCGGCGAGGTCCAGATCGTGCTCGACGGCGACGCGCTGGCCAAGGACCATGAATACTTCAAGTTCGGCAGCGCGCGGCACTCGCCCGATCATAAACTGCAGGCGTGGACCGCCGACACCAAGGGCTCGGAATATTTTTCGATCCGCGTGCGCGACTGGAATACCGGGACGGATCGGGACGACCTCGTCGAGGAGACCGATGGCGGGATCGTCTGGGCCGCGGACTGCAACAGCTTCTTCTACGTCAAGCTCGACGACAACCACCGCCCGATGCAGGTGTGGCGGCATCGCCTGGGAACGAAGCAGGCCGAAGACACGCTGGTCTATGAAGAGCAGGATTCCGGCTGGTTCACCCATCTGCATGAGAGCTCGTCCGGCCGCTTCTGTGTGATCGCCGGCGGCGACCATGAAACCTCGGAGCAGCGGCTGATCGACCTCGAACATCCCGATGCGCCGCCGCGCCTCGTCGCCGCGCGCGAAGAGGGCGTGCAGTATTCCCTCGCCGACCGCGGTGACGAGCTGTTCATCCTCACCAATGCCGACGGAGCCATCGACTTCAAGGTCGTCACCGCGCCGCTCGCCGCGCCCGAGCGCGCCAACTGGCGCGACCTCGTTCCCTATCGCGAGGGCGTCTATGTGCTGGATGTCGAACTCTATGCAGGCCACATGGTCCGGCTGGAGCGCGCCAATGCGCTGCCCGCCATTATCATCCGCGATCTTGCCACCGGCGAAGAACACGCCATCGCCTTCGACGAGGCCGCCTATTCGCTCGACACCATGGGCGGCTACGAGTTCGAGACCACCAATTTGCGGTTTTCCTATTCGTCGATGACGACGCCGGCCGAGGTCTATGACTATGACATGGCGACGCGTGCGCGCGTCTTGCGCAAGCGCCAGGAGATTCCATCCGGCCACAACCCGGCCGACTACGTCACCACGCGCATCATGGCGCCCTCGCATGACGGCGCGCTGGTGCCGGTCTCGATCCTGCATCGCAAAGACCTCGTGCGCGACGGGCGCGCGCCGCTGCTGCTGTACGGCTACGGCTCGTACGGCATGGCGATGCCGGCCTCGTTTGCCGCCAACCGCCTGTCGCTGGTCGACCGCGGCTTTGTCTACGCCATCGCGCATATCCGCGGCGGCGCCGACAAGGGCTGGGGCTGGTATCTCGACGGCAAGCGGGAGAAAAAGACCAACACGTTCGACGATTTCGCGGCGGCCGGCCGCGCGCTGTGTGACGCAAAATACACCAGCGCAAAGCGCATCGTCGGCCATGGCGGCAGCGCCGGCGGCATGCTGATGGGCGCGGTCGCCAACCGCGCGAGCGAATTGTTCGCCGGCATCGTTGCCGAGGTGCCGTTCGTCGATGTGCTGAACACGATGCTCGACGACACCTTGCCGCTGACGCCGCCGGAATGGCCGGAATGGGGCAACCCGATCGAGAGCGAAACGGATTTTCGCACCATTTTGTCCTACTCGCCCTACGACAATCTCGCGGCCAAGGACTACCCGGCGATCCTCGCGATGGGCGGGCTGACCGATCCACGCGTTACCTATTGGGAGCCGGCGAAATGGATCGCGCGGCTGCGCGCCACGATGTCCGGCGGCGGCCCGGTGCTGCTGCGCACCAACATGGGTGCCGGCCACGGCGGCGCCTCCGGGCGATTCAACCGGCTGGATGAGGTCGCGATCGTGTATGCGTTCGCGCTGTGGGCGGTGGGGCTGGCGGATAAGGCGGAAGTCTGAACGTCAGACCGACGCCAGGCTCGGCGGCGGCCACGTGCGCAGCGCCATCTCGGCGATCTTGCGCAATTGCGCGCGCGTCGTGCCGCCGGCCGCCTGCACCGCCATGCCCTGCAGGATCGCAGAGAGGTAGGCCGCCAAGTCGGCGGCATCGGATCCCTCAGGCAGGTCGCCTTCGGCGATCGCCCGTTCGAAGCGCTGGCGCAAATCCTGTTCGCCCTTGGCGCGTCGCGCCATCAATTCCTGCTTGATGGATTCGGCGGCGTCGCCGCAGCTCAGCGCGCCCTGGACCGCGAGACATCCCGGCGGATGGTTCGGATCGGTGACGGCAGCGGCGCTTTCAAACAGCAAGTGTTCGACCACGGCGCGCGCGGTCGGCTTGGCCAGCGCGACCTGAAAGTAGCCGCCGGGGCCGTCGACATAACGATCCAGCGCCTTGCGAAACAGTTCTTCCTTGTTGCCGAACGCGGAATAAAGGCTGGGCTTGGTGATCCCCATGGTTTCCGTGAGGTCGGCCATCGATGCGCCTTCATAGCCTTTACGCCAGAATACCTGCAGCGCCAGGTCGAGCGCCTTGTCGACGTCAAATTCGCGGGGGCGTCCCATGGCCATGATGGCTCTTCCTTCAGTTTCCTACCAATCGTTAGATAAGTGACTTGACAGGACATGTCGATGGGCCATTTATACCGGACGTTATAAATGTGTGCGCTGCACCGTAGACGGCAATCGGGTGTCTTAGCCGGTCCGATCTGTTCAAACCGGAATTGCAGCGCCGAATGTCTGCCGAAATGGGACCTCCATGAAAAATATGATCAAAAACAAACGCTTCGTCGGGACAGGGCTGGTGCTGGCCGCCTTGGCCATCGCCGCAGGCACGACTTTTCTGAGCGGTCGCGGCGGTAGCGCGCAGGCCGAAACGGCCGCCGCAGCACCCGCGGCCCTGCCGGTTTCGGTCTCCGTCGTCGCACCCCGGCAGACCGTGCCGTGGGACGAGTTTTCCGGCCGGCTCGAGGCCGTCGAACGCGTCGAAATCCGCTCCCGGGTCGCCGGCGCGATTCAGGAAATCCACTTTACGGAAGGGGCGCTGGTCAAACAGGGGGACCTGTTGATCCTGATCGATCCTTCGCTGTATGCGGCGGATGTGGCGCGCGCCGAAGGCCAGGTGGCTGCGGCCAAAGCGCGCCTGATTCTCACCAAGAGCGATTTCGACCGCGGCCAGCAATTGACGGATTCGCGCACGATCTCGCAACGTGATTTTGACGGTCGGGTCAACGCCTACCGCGAGGCCGAAGCCAATCTGCAGGCGGCCGAAGCGACGCTGCAAACCGCAAAACTCAATCTCGGCTATACCGAGATACGGGCGCCGGTCTCCGGGCGGGTCGGCAAGCTCGAGATCACGGTCGGCAATCTGATCGCCGCCGGACCCGGCACGCCGGTTCTGACCACGCTGGTTTCCGTCAATCCGATGTATGCCAGCTTCAACGCCGACGAGCAGGTGGTGACGCGGGCGCTGCGGACGCTGGCGGATGAATCGGCGCCGTCCGAGATCGGACGCATCCCGGTGCAGATGGGGACCGGCGCCACCGACGGCACACCCTACAAGGGGAAGATGCAGCTGATCGACAACCAGGTCGATGCGCGCAGCGGCACCGTGCGGGTGCGTGCCGTGTTCGACAACGCCGATGGCCGGCTGATGCCGGGCCAGTTCGCGCGGCTGCTGATGGGACAGCCCAAAGCCGAGCCGGTGTTGCTGATCAGCGAGCGCGCCGTCGGTACCGACCAGAACAAGAAATTCGTGATGGTCGTCGACAAGGACAGCAAGGCGGAATATCGCGAGGTCGCGCTCGGCGTATCGATCGAGGGCATGCGCGTGGTGACCGGCGGGCTACATGCCGGCGAACGCATCGTGGTCAAGGGACTGCAGCGGGTGCGCCCCGGCGCGCTGGTCGCGCCCGAAGTGGTGGCGATGGGTTTTGCTTCTTCCGAAGTAGCGCAACGCTAGCCGTCTGATCCCGGTACTCTTACGAGAGCACCGGACAACTATCAAAAAACAACAACAGTGAATCAGTGCGGTCGATCATGGTCGGCCGCGCCGGGACCCTTGCGCTTTGCAGTCCTGACATCAGCGAGACAGTGTCATGAATTTTTCCAGATTTTTCATCGATCGGCCGATCTTCGCGGGCGTGCTGTCGACCTTGATCTTCGTGGCGGGACTGCTGTCGCTGCCGGCGCTGCCGATCTCGGAATATCCGGAAGTGGCGCCGCCGACGGTGGTGGTGCGCGCGCAATACCCGGGCGCCAACCCCAAGGTAATCGCCGAGACGGTATCGACGCCGATCGAGGAGCAGATCAACGGGGTTGAAGGCATGCTCTATATGAGCAGCCAGGCCACCACCGATGGATTGATGACGCTCAACGTGACGTTCCGGCTCGGCACCGATCCGGACAAGGCCCAGCAACTGGTGCAAAACCGGGTGGCGCAGGCCGAGCCGCGCCTGCCCAGCGAGGTCCGCACCCTCGGCATCACCACGATCAAGAGCGCGCCCGACCTCACCATGGTGGTACATCTGCTGTCGCCGAACGGCCGTTACGACATGACCTATCTGCGCAACTACGCCGTGCTCAACGTCAAGGATCGGTTGGCGCGCATCGAAGGCGTCGGCCAGGTGCAGCTGTTCGGCTCCGGCGACTATTCGATGCGGGTGTGGCTCGATCCGCAGAAGGTTGCCGAGCGCGGGCTGTCGGCCTCCGACGTGGTGCGCGAGATCCGGGCCCAGAACGTCCAGGCGGCGGCAGGCGTCGTCGGGGCGTCGCCCAGCGAGGCCGGGCTCGATTTGCAGCTCTCCATCAACGCCCAGGGGCGGCTGCAGACCGAGCAGGAATTCGGCGAAATCATCGTCAAGACCGGCGCCAATGGCGAGGTCACACGCCTGCGCGACATCGCCCGGATCGAGCTCGGCGCCGCGGACTATTCGCTGCGCTCGCTTCTCGACAACAAATCAGCGGTCGCGGTGCCGATCTTCCAGTCGCCGGGCTCCAATGCGATCAAGATTTCCGACTCCGTCCGCAAGCTGATGGCCGAGCTGAAGTCGAACATGCCCGACGGCATGGATTACAGCATCGTCTATGACCCCACGCAATTCGTTCGCGCCTCGATCGAGGCGGTGGTGCACACGCTGCTGGAAGCCGTGGCGCTGGTCGTGCTGGTGGTCATCCTGTTTCTGCAGACCTGGCGGGCCTCGATCATCCCGCTGATCGCGGTGCCGGTTTCCATCATCGGCACCTTTGCCGTCATGCATGTGTTCGGCTTCTCGATCAACGCGCTGACCCTGTTCGGGCTGGTACTGGCGATCGGCATCGTCGTCGATGACGCCATCGTCGTGGTCGAGAACGTCGAGCGCAACATCGAGCAGGGGCTGACGCCAAAGGAGGCCGCCTATCAGGCGATGCAGGAAGTCACCGGCCCGATCATCGCGATCGCGCTGGTGCTGATCGCGGTGTTCGTGCCGCTGGCGTTCATTACCGGATTGACCGGCCAGTTCTACAAGCAGTTCGCGCTGACGGTGGCGATCTCGACGGTGATTTCCGCGTTCAACTCGCTGACGCTGTCCCCGGCGCTGGCGGCCGTGCTGCTGAAATCCCACGACGCACCCAAGGACGCGCTGACCCGCGGCATGGATCGCGTGCTCGGCTGGTTCTTCCAGCGTTTCAACCGCTTCTTTCACCGCAGCTCCGAAGCCTACGGCCACGGTGTCAAACGGGTGATCTCGCGCCGGGCTATCGTGATGGTCGGCTATGTCGCGCTGATCGGCGTCACGTTTGGGCTGTTCAAGGCAGTGCCCGGTGGCTTCGTCCCCGGCCAGGACAAGCAATATCTGGTCGGCTTCGCGCAACTGCCGGACGGGGCGACGCTCGACCGCACCGAGGAGGTGATCCGCCGCATGGGCGATATCGCCTTGAAGCTGCCGGGCGTCGAAAGTGCCGTGGCGTTTCCCGGCCTGTCGATCAACGGTTTCACCAACAGTTCGAATTCGGGGATCGTGTTCGTCACGTTAAAACCTTTCGAGGAGCGCAAGGCGGCCAATCTCAGCGCGGGCGCGATCGCGCTTCAGCTGAACGGCAAGTTTTCCGCGATCCAGGAAGCCTTCATTGCCATGTTCCCACCGCCGCCGGTGGCGGGGCTCGGCACCATCGGCGGCTTCAAGCTGCAGATCGAGGATCGCGCCGGGCTTGGCTATGAAGCGCTCAACGACGCCACCAAGGCCTTCATCGCCAAGGCCAGCGCCGCGCCACAGCTGGCCGGGCTGTTCTCCAGCTTTCAGGTCAACGTGCCGCAGCTTTATGCCGATATCGACCGCACCCGGGCGCGGCAGCTCAGCGTTCCCGTGACCAGCGTGTTCGACACCATGCAGATCTATCTCGGCTCGCTCTACGTCAACGACTTCAACAAGTTCGGCCGCACCTTTTCGGTGCGGGTACAGGCGGACGCGAAATTCCGTGCCCGTGCCGACGACGTCGGGCTGTTGAAGGTGCGCTCCGACACCGGCGAGATGGTGCCGCTGTCGGCACTTCTGAAGATCAAGGAAAGTGCCGGGCCGGAGCGCGCCATGCGCTACAACGGCTTTCTCACCGCCGATCTCAATGGCGGTGCGGCGCCCGGCTATTCGACCGGGCAGGCCCAGGCGGTGGTCGAGAAGATCGCGGCAGAGACCTTTCCGAAGGGCATCGCGTTCGAATGGACCGACCTGACGTATCAGGAAATCATTGCCGGCAATTCGTCGCTGGTGGTGTTTCCGGTGGCGCTGCTGCTGGTATTCCTGGTGCTCGCCGCGCAATATGAGAGCCTGACGCTGCCGCTGTCGATCATCATGATCGTGCCGATGGGATTGCTGGCGGCGATGCTCGGCGTCTGGCTGACCAAGGGCGACAACAACGTGTTCACCCAGATCGGATTGATCGTTCTGGTGGGGCTGTCGGCCAAGAATGCCATCCTGATCGTGGAGTTTGCGCGCGAGCTGGAATTCGCCGGACGCACGCCGGTGCAGGCCGCGATCGAGGCGAGCCGCTTGCGGCTGCGGCCGATCCTGATGACGTCGCTGGCCTTCGTCATGGGCGTGGTGCCGCTGGTGATCTCCAGCGGCGCCGGCTCCGAGATGCGTCATGCCATGGGCGTTGCGGTGTTTGCAGGCATGATCGGCGTCACGGCGTTCGGCATCTTCTTCACGCCGATGTTCTACGTGCTGCTGCGCGCATTGGCCGGCAACCGGCCGCTGACGCAGCATGGCGAGGCATCGGCAGCAAATATCGCGCGCAGTCCGGCCGAGTGAGGCGCCGAGAGATCACCTGCCGTTGGCCTTGCGCCAGGCGGCAAACTCCTTTGGCGTCTGCTCGTCGGTTGCCGGGTAGAGGCCGAGGATCGAACGGCCGCCGCGGACCTGTTCGGTGACGAAATCTTCGAACGCGGTCATCTCGACCGCTTCATCGGCGATTTCATCGGCAAGATGCGCGGGGATCACGATCACGCCGTCGCTGTCGCCGAGGATGACATCGCCGGGAAACACCGGGGCGTCGCCGCAGCCGATCGGCACGTTGATCTCGATCGCCTGGTGCAGCGTCAAATTGGTCGGCGCGCTCGGGCGGTGGTGATAGGCCGGAAAGCCGAGCGCCGCGATTTCCGCGGAATCGCGAAAACCGCCGTCGGTGATCACGCCGGCGCAGCCGCGCTGCATCAGCCGCGTCACCAGAATCGCGCCGGCGGACGCGGCGCGCGCGTCCTTGCGGCTGTCCATGACCAGCACCGCGCCGGGCGGGCAATCCTCGATCGCCTTGCGCTGCGGGTGACTGCGATCACGGAACACGTCGATTGTGTTGAGATCCTCGCGCGCCGGCATGTACCGCAGCGTGAAGGCTTCGCCGACCAGCACCGGCTGATTGAGCCCGAGCGGATGGACATTCTGGATCATCTGGATGCGAAAGCCGCGCTTGAACAGCGCGGTGGCGACGGTGGCGGTGGAGACGGATTTCAGTTTGTTGCGGGTAGCTTCGCTCAGTTTGGTCATGGGACACTCTCTCTTGTCATTCCGGGGCGCGCCACTCGGCGCTTCGCGATGCCCCGGAACAACGGCTAGTAAATTGACGGCTCGTCGACCGGCTTGCCAAAACCGGTCTCCAGAAAATCGAAATCGCAGCCTTCATTGGCCTGCTTGATGTGTTTGGTGAACATCCAGCCATAGCCGCGTTCGTAGCGCGGTTCGGGCGCCTTCCATGCAGCCCGGCGCTTTGTGAGCTCGGCCTCCGGCACATCGAGGTTGATGGTGCGGGCGTCGACATCGAGCGTGATCTTGTCGCCGTTTTTCACCAGCGCCAGCGGCCCCCCGATGTATGACTCCGGCGAGACGTGCAGGATGCAGGCGCCATAGCTGGTGCCGCTCATGCGCGCATCCGACAGCCGCACCATGTCGCGCACGCCCTGCTTCACAAGTTTGGTGGGGATCGGCAGCATGCCCCATTCCGGCATGCCCGGCCCACCCTGCGGTCCGGCATTGCGCAGGATCAGCACGTGATCGGCGGTGACATCGAGATCGGGATCGTCGATCGCCTTCTTCATCGACGGGTAATCGTCGAATACCAGCGCCGGGCCGGTGTGCTTGAGGAAGCGCGGCTCGCAGGCGCTCGGCTTGATCACGCACCCGTCGGGCGCCAGATTGCCCTTGAGCACGGCGAGCGCGCCCTCGGCATAGATCGGATTTTTCACCGTGCGAATGACGTCGTCATTGTAGACTTCGGCGCGCGCGATGTTGTCGCCGAGGCTCTCACCCGTCACCGTCATGACGTCGAGATGCAGATGCTCGCGGATGCGGCTCATCAGGCCCGGCAGGCCGCCGGCATAGAAGAAGTCTTCCATCAGGTATTTGTCGCCGCTCGGTCGCACATTGGCGATGACCGGGACCTTGCGGCTGGCGATTTCGAAATCATCGAGCCCAATATCCTGCCCGGCGCGGCGGGCCTGCGCGATCAGATGGATGATCGCGTTGGTCGAGCAACCCATCGCCATCGCGACCGTGATCGCGTTCTCGAACGCCTTGCGGGTCTGGATCTTCTGCGGCGTCAGATCCTCCCACACCATCTCGACGATCCGCCGCCCACATTCCGACGCCATGCGGATGTGGCCGGCGTCGGCGGCGGGGATCGAGGACGCGCCCGGCAGCGTCATGCCGATCGATTCCGCAATCGCCGTCATGGTCGATGCCGTGCCCATGGTCATGCAGGTGCCATAGCTGCGGGCGATGCCGGCCTCGACATCGACCCAGTCCTTGTCGGAGATCTTTCCGGCGCGCCGCTCGTCCCAGAACTTCCAGGCGTCCGAGCCCGAGCCCAGCGTCTTGCCCTTCCAGTTGCCGCGCAGCATCGGCCCGGCCGGCAGGTAGATCGTCGGCAGGTTCATGCTGGTGGCGCCCAGCAACAGACCCGGCGTGGTCTTGTCGCAGCCGCCCATCAGCACCACGCCGTCGACCGGATGGCCGCGCAGCAATTCCTCCGCGTCCATCGCCAGCATGTTGCGGTAGAGCATGGTCGTCGGCTTCAGGAACGATTCCGACAGCGACAGCGCCGGCAGCTCCATCGGGAACCCGCCCGCCATCAGGATGCCGCGCTTGACGTCGTCGACCCGGCTCTTGAAGTGCATGTGGCAGGGCTGCGCATCCGACCAGGTGTTGAGGATCGCAATCACCGGCCGGCCTTTCCACTCTTCCGGCGCGTAGCCCATCTGCATCGCGCGCGAGCGATGGCCGAAGGCGCGGAGATCGTCCGGCGCGAACCAGCGCGCGCTGCGGAGGTCGTCGGGGTTCTTGTTCTTGCTCATGATTGCGTGCCCCATTTCTGGACGGTGTTGCGCTCGATGGTGCGGAAGATCAGGTTCTCCACAATCAAGCCGATCACGATCACCGTCAACAGGCCGGCAAACACCGCGGGTATATCCAGCAAATTGCGGTTCTCGAAGATGAACCAGCCGAGGCCGCCCTGCCCCGACGACACGCCGAATACCAGCTCGGCGGCGATCAGCGTGCGCCAGGCAAATGCCCAGCCGATCTTCAGGCCGGTCAGGATCGAGCCGAACGCAGCGGGAATGAGAATGCGCGCGACATAGGGCAAGCCGCGCAGTCCGTAATTGCGGCCGACCATGCGCAGCGTGTTGGACACGCTCTTGAAGCCGGAATGGGTGTTGAGCGCGACCGGCCACAACACCGAATGGATCAGGACGAAAACCAGACTGCCGTTGCCGAGACCGAACCAGATCAGCGCCAGCGGCAACAGCGCAATCGCCGGCAGCGGATTGAACATCGCGGTGATGGTTTCGAGAAAATCCGTGCCGATCCGGGTCGAGATGGCAAGAATGGTGAAGATGGCCGCCAGGATGATGCCGGCGGCATAACCCATGAACAGCACCTTCAGCGACGCCCAGGCGCGCAACGGAATGGTGCCGTCGCGCACCTTGTCGAACATGGTCAGGATGGTGTCGTGAAAGGTCGGAAACAGCAGCGGGTTGTCGAGGAAGGTACCGTAGATCTCCCAAGCCGCCGCGAGAAGAATGATGATCACGGATTTCCGGACGAAGCCGTCATTCCACAGCAACTCGGGCACGGTGAGCTTGCGCTCGACCTCGGCCGGCACGGTCGCGTTGAGGTCTGCGGCATCGCGCAACAGGATTCTGGCTTCACCCATGGTGCGCTCCCCTAATGTGCCGCGACGGCGTCGGCGAACAGCAGATCGTGGATCTGCTTTTCCAGCCGCGCCGCGCTGCCGTCTTCGCCGGACACCTTGTCGACATCGACGACCTCGGCCTTGACCCGGCCGGGATGCGGCGACAGCAGCAGGATGCGGTTGCCGATCTTGATCGCTTCGGCGATCGAATGGGTGACGAACAGGACGGTGAATTTGGTTTCCGCCCAGAGCTGCAGCAGCTCGTCCTGGCAGGTCCGCCGCGTCAGCGCGTCCAGCGCGGCGAACGGCTCGTCCATCAAAAGGATATCCGGCTCCATCGCCATGCCGCGCGCGATGGCGACGCGCTGTTTCATGCCGCCGGACAGCGTGTGCGGATAGGCGTCGACGACGCGGGTCAGGCTCACCTTCTCGATATAGGCCCGCGCCCGCGTCTCCGCGTCCTTGCGTGGCAGCTTCCGTGTCATCAACAGGGGAAACATCACGTTTTCCAGCACCGTCTTCCACGGCAGCAACTGGTCGAACTCCTGGAAGATCATCATACGGTCGGCGCCGGGCTCGGATATCTCCCGGCCGCTGATCCGCATCTTGCCTTCGCTCGGCTTCATATAGCCGCCGACCGCCTTCAGCAGCGTGGACTTACCGCAGCCGGAGGGGCCGAGCAGCACGAAGCGATCGGAACGGTCGACCGTGAAGCTGACCCGCTCGGTCGCCGTCACCACCGCGCTCGACGTCTTGTAGCGCAGCGTGACGTCACGGACATCGAGAAGCGCGGTCATATCGATCAATTGCCCTTCAGGTCGTGCGCGACCGGCAGGTAATAGTCTGTAAACGCCTTGGGCATCGTCTTCAGCGTGCCGGTCTTGAACAGATGGGCGGCGAACTTCATGGTGCCTTGCGGCTGCAGATTCCACTCCATCATGCCGGGCTCCTTGAGCCACGCCAGCAGGTCCTCGACGCTGGTCTTGTCGCCGGTGACCTCCTTGTAGATTTCGACCGCCGCCTTCGTGTCGCTGCGGATCAGGTCATGCGCTTCCTTGGTGGCGTCGCGCACCGCCTGCACGATCTTCGGATTGGCGTCGGCGAATTTGGTGGTGGTGAAGAACTGCGCCTGGCTGAGCGGGCCGCCCATCACGTCGGGCGACGACAGCACCACATGCGCGCCGGGGACGTTCTTCAGCTCGAGGAACGTGAACGGCGGGATCGCGAAATGATTGCGCACCTCATGCTGGGTATTGGTCATCGCCACATAGGCGTCGGGGTGACCGAGTTGCACGGTGTTGGGATCGAGCTTCGACCATTGATCGGCCCCGAAAGCCTCGCCGGCTGCGATCTGCAGCACGATCGCCTGGGTCGATACTTTTACGGTCGGCACCGCGATCTTGTCGTTCGGACCGAAATCCTTGATCGACTTGATATTGGCGTCGCGGCTGATCAGCGTCATCGGCTGCGCCGAGGTGGCAACGATGCCCTTGACGCCGCCGCGGGTGCGATCCCACAACAGCAGCAGATTGCCGGTCCCGGTGTTGAGGATATCGACGCTGCCGGCGAGCAGCGCATCGGTCTGCGCGCCGCCGCCGCTTAGATTGATCCATTTGGTCGACACGCCGGGAACGCCGAGAGAGGCTGCATGCTTCTCGATCAGCCTGTTCTTTTCCATGACATGCGATGGCATGTAGAAGATGCCCGGCTGCCGCGACAGCGTCACCTCGGCCTTCTGCTGCGCCGAAGCCGGCGCACCAGCAGACATCATCAGCACTGCGACGGCGCCCGCAATGGCGCTAGATATCCTGTTCCTCATCGCACATCTCCTCCCGGCTTCGTTGACGTTTTCGAGGAGATGCACTAATGTATTAGTGTACATGAAGCAAGCCCCCTGAACCGGCCGGTCGCCCGATGGCTCCCTCGCAAACCGCTTCCCGCCGCGCCGCCCCTCGCTCCACCAGCGGGCTCGATCGCGACCGCCAGGCGGCGCCGCAGGTGTTCGAGCGCCTGCGCGGCATGATCATTTCGCTGGAATTGCCGCCGGGATCGCCGCTGTCGCGCGCGGCGCTGGCGAGCCGGTTCGGCGTCAGTTCTACCCCGATCCGCGACGCGCTGATGCGGCTGGAAGAAGAGGGCCTGGTCGACGTCTTTCCGCAATATGCGACCGTGGTCAGCCGAGTCGACATAAGGCTGGCGCAACAGGCGCATTTCCTGCGGCAGGCTGTCGAACTCGAAATCGTGCGCGGGCTTGCGATCGAGCACGACAAGACGCTCGCGACCGAGCTCAACATGACGATTGCCCGCCAGCAGCAATATGCCAAGGACGGCGATTTCGAAAAATTCATGGCCGCCGACAACGAATTCCACAGCCAACTCTATGCCGCCGCCGACAAGCAGGACATCTGGACGCTGGTGCGCAGCCGCAGCGGCCATATCGACCGGCTGCGCCGGATGCACCTGCCCTCGCCCGGCAAGGCGCAGGATATCGTCAGGCATCACAGACTGATCGCGAAGGCGATCGATGCCGGGGAGCCCGATGAGGCGCAGAAGCACCTGCGCACACATCTATCGGGAACGCTGAGCGAGCTGACCCGGATCCGATCGCGCTATCCAGAATATCTCAGCAACTGATCCTTGCGGCTTAGCCGCTTCGCGCAGACGAATCACGCGCGCTACGCGAGCGCCCTGCTTTTGTCTGCCCGGCATCGTGCGGATATCAGATTCTCTTATTCAGCTCCAATCCCGTGACCGCCATGTTCCTGCCAAGGAAGCAGTTGCGACAACAAGCCGATTCGGCATAACTCGCCACCTGCCGTTGATCGATTCCAGCGGAGCTCGGGGACTTATTGCTTGGCAAGAATACTGGTCGTTGATGACGATGCGGCGGTCCAGGTGACGGTCCGCCTGCTCCTCGAGCGCGCCGGCCACAGCGTGGTCACCGCCGACAGCGGACGAAATGGCCTGGCATTGTGCAAGACCGGCGATTTCGATCTGCTGTTCCTGGACATCTTCATGCCGGGAATGGATGGATTCGAGACCATGCGGATGGTCCGCCAGCACCGGCCGCAGATGCCGATCATCGTCATCTCGGGCCGGCTGACCACCTCGGACGCGGACGGTGTCCCAGACTTCCTGACGATGGCGACCAAGCTCGGCGCGGTCTCGAGCCTGCAGAAGCCGTTCCGGCCCGCCGACCTGCTGGCAGCCGTTGCAAGATGCCTGCACACCGCAGGTTGCGGTGCGTCACGACCTGCCGGCGGTGTTGCTTCCTCCCCGTAATGCGCCATAGCATTCCCCATTGGTTCAGCGGCTTACTGCGCCGGAGCGGGGGGCGGAAGACCACCGACATGACGCTCACAACGAGGCTTGCCGTCGCAATGATCGGGCTCGTCGCGATCGCGGTTTCCGCGGTCGGATGGCTGAGCTATCGCAACCTGGAACAGGCGCTGCTGCAGCGTGCCCGCGACCGCATCGAGACGCATTCGCGGCAGGTGGCGACCGATCTCGAATATTACGCGGCAAGCGCGACCGGCGATGTCGTGGGTTTCCGTTCCGCCGTGGCGCTGCAAGGACTTGTCCGCGCCCGCACCGCGGGCGGCACCGATCCGATCGACGGTGTCTCTGACAAGACCTGGCGTGACCGGATTGCATCGCGCTTCGCGGCGGAGCTCGTAGCCAAGCCGAGCTATTCGATGTTCCGAATCATCGGGATCGACGACGACGGTCGCGAACTGGTCCGCGTCGACCGCAACGGACCGAACGGCACGGTCCGGATCGTTCCGGAAGACGGTCTGCAGAAGCGAGGCGATCGCGACTACTTCCAGGAAACGATCCGGCTCGGTCCCACGCAGATCTACGTCTCGCCGCTCAATCTGGGCCGCTTCAACGGACTGATCGAGGAGGTGCACAGGCCGACGATTCGCGTCGCGACGCCGGTCTTTGCGAACGACGGCAAGCCATTCGGCATCTTCATGATCAACGTCGACATGCGGCGCGCCTTCGATCGCGTCCGGGCGTCGGTCTGGCCGGGCGAAGCGATCTACGTCGTCAACCAGTCCGGCGATTACCTCATACATCCGGATCGTTCGCGCGAATTCGGTGCGCTGCTCGGCAGGCCCAACGACTGGAAGGCCGACTTCCCGCATCTGGCGGCGCAAGCGGGGGCCACGCAAGGCAGCGCCGAGATCGTTGCGGACGACGCCGGGAGATCTAACGGTATCGCATTTGCGCCCGCGGTTCTCGCCGGGTCCGAATGGGTCGCTGTGATCGAGGCCACATCCAATGCCGCGATCATGGCGCCGGCGGCGAGCATCAGGAACACCTCGCTTCTGGTTGGAGCGATCGCCGTATTGTCGGCGGCGGTGCTGGCGCTTCTGATCGCGCGGTCGCTGACGCGACCGATCGTGCGGCTGACCGAGGCCGTTCAGGGGGTATCCAGCAAGGGCAAGGCCGCGATTCCGGTCGATGCGCGCGGCGAAACCGGCGTGCTCGCGCGCGCGTTTGCGCAAGCGATAGAGGAGGTGAATGCGAAGACCGCCGCGCTTCAGCAAGAGGTTCAGGAACATCGCCGCACCGTGGCGGCGCGCGACCATCATGCCGAGCGGGAGCGGCTGTTCAACGCGGCGGTCGAATCCTCCAGCGATGGCATGATCACAATGTCGCTCGACGGCACCATCACCGGCTGGAATCCGGCGGCGGAGCAACTGTTCGGATATAGCGCGGCGGAAGCCGTCGGCCAGAACATCACGCTTCTCGTCCCCGACGACAAGCTGCCGGAGATCCGGGACGCGCTGCGCCGGATCGGCTGGGGCGAGCGCTTCCAACACACCGAAACGGTGCGCCGGCGGCAGGATGGCAGCTTGATCGAAGTCTCGGTCGGAATTTCCCCGATCAAGTCCTCCTCCGGCACGATCATCGGCATCTCGAAGGTTGTGCGCGACATAACCGAAAGCAACAAGACCAGGCAGGTGCTGCGGCAGCAGACCGAGGAGCTTCGCCGCATCTTCGAGACGTCGCAGGATCTGATCATGGTGATGGACGGACGGGGCTTCCTGGTCCAGATCAGCCCAAGCTGCGAGGCGATACTGGGCTATCGGCCGGAAGAAATGATCGGCCGCAGCGGAGTCGACTTCATTCACCCCGACCATCTCGAGAAAGCCCGCGAGGAAATGCGCGCTGGCCGGCTCGGATTGCGCCCAAAGATGTCGGATACGCGCTGCATGCACAAGAACGGGCGGGAAGTTTGGCTATCCTGGCTCGGGACTTGGTCCGGGCCGGTCAAGCGCTTCTTCTTCGTCGGCCGCGACATGACCGAAACCCGGTTGGCGCAGGAGACGCTGCGCGAAAGCGAACAGCTTGCGCGCGGCATCATCGAAACCGCACTCGACGCTTTCGTTCAGATCGACGCGGAAGGCACAATCCTGGACTGGAACACGCAGGCCGAAAATCTGCTGGGGTGGCGGCGCGATGAAGCGCTTGGGAAAAATGTGTTCGACCTGATGGGCCGGCCGGGAGGCCCCCTCAAAACCGGTCTCCAGACTTTTATGGCTTCTCCCGACCATGTGGTTCGCTACCCGCGCCGCGAACTCGTTGTCAGGCGGCGCGACAACACGGAGATCACGGTTGAGTTGAGCATCGCCGCGCTGAAGACGCGCGACGGCTTCGTATTCAATGCCTTCATCCGCGATCTCACCGAGCGAGTCGCCGCGGAGGAACGGATCAGACAGGCCGAGAAGATGGAGGCGATCGGCCAGCTCACCGGCGGCATCGCCCACGACTTCAACAATATCCTGACCGTGATCACGGGAACGATTGAAATCCTGGCCGATGCCGTCAAGGCCGAGCCGCAGCTTGCCGCCATCACGCGGATGATCGACGAGGCGGCGTCGCGCGGCGCCGACCTCACCCAGCACCTGCTCGCTTTCGCGCGCAAGCAGCCGCTCGAGCCGAAGATCACCGACGTCAACACGCTGATCATCGACACCGCGAAACTGCTGCAACGAACGCTCGGCGAGCATGTCGAGATCGAGTCCGTGTTCGAAGACGAGACCTGTCCGGCAATCGTCGACCCCAACCAGCTCGCCACCGCGATCCTCAACCTGGCCCTCAACGCCCGCGATGCGATGCCCGACGGCGGCAAGCTGATCATCGAGACCGGCTTTGTCACCCTGGATGAACAATATGCGCGGACGCAGGGCGACCTCCGGCCCGGCCGCTATGCCATGATCGCGGTCAGCGATACCGGAACCGGCATCCCGGCCGCGATTCGCGACAAGGTATTCAATCCGTTCTTCACCTCGAAGGGCCCTGGCAAGGGCACCGGCCTGGGACTGAGCATGGTGTACGGCTTCGTCAAGCAGTCGGCCGGCCACATCACGATCTACAGCGAGGAGGGTAATGGCACGACGATCAAGATGTACCTGCCGCCGGCCATGGGCGCCCTGCCGGTCGCCGAACCGGCGCCGGCACCGGCCGTCGAGGGCGGCCATGAAACGATCCTGGTCGTGGAAGACGACACGCTGGTGCGCAACTATGTGCTGACGCAGTTGCATTCGCTCGGTTACGTCACGCTGGATGCGGCGAACGCGACCGAGGCGCTGCTGCTCGCTCGCAACGGCCAATCGTTCGACCTGCTGTTCACCGACGTGATCATGCCCGGCATGAACGGGCGCCAGCTCGCCGACGAGATGGCAAGGATCAGGCCCGGCCTGAAAGTGCTGTTCACCTCGGGTTACACCGAGAATGCCATCATCCATCACGGCCGGCTCGACGAAGGCGTATTGCTGCTCGCCAAACCCTACCGGAAATCGGATATGGCGATCATGATCCGAAAGGCGCTTGCCGGATGATCCCGCTGTAGCGCCTGCATCCGGCGTGCCCGCGATCAGATGTCAAATCGGGCAATCGGACAGGTCCGCAGGCAGATCCGTCATCCGGTGCCGAAGATCAGGCCTGCCCCTGGCGCTGGGTGGTCATCACGATCCGCACAAGGTCTGCCGCGTTGCGCGCGCCGAGCTTCTTCATGATATTGGCGCGGTGATCCTCGATCGTACGCGGGCTGATCCCGAGATGCCGTCCGGCTTCCTTGTTGGACGCGCCGGCGGTGAACTGCTCCAACACCTCGCGTTCGCGCCGCGTGAGCGGCTCGCGCCCCGGAAAATGCATGGTCGCAATACGCGACGGCGCATTTTGCGCCTGCCGGCGCGCATAGGCTTCGATGGCCTCATCGAGTCTCGTCACGATTTCACTGCCGCGAAACGGCTTCTCGATGAAATCCAGCGCACCACTCTTGATGGCGCTGACCGCCATGGCGATGTCGCCCTGCCCGGAGATCATGAAGATCGGCGCGGGATAATCCTCGCCATGAAGTTCCTTCAGAATATCCAGACCGGATTTGCCGGGGATATGCACATCGAGCAGCATGCAGGCAGGCGTCCGCGTCCGCGCAATAGCCAGCAGGGCTGCGCCGTCAGCGAAACAGATGACCTGATAGCCGCCGGCCGACAAGGCCATCGAAAGTGTATCGCGAACAGCAGGGTCATCGTCGACTACAAAAATCTCCCCGCGGGAGGGGGCATTCTCAGCCATGTTCCATCGTCCATGCGTGGTTGGATGTGACGCACACTCGGATAACAGTATCGAACACCATACCGGTCAGTATTTGTACGGGACGATGGCTTAACGCACAAGTAGCAACGCATCCCTAAAAAAGTAACCAAGGAGTGCATCCATGCCGACCGCCTCAGGCGACGGCGCCGCACAGGCGCCCCACGACCAGAAGGCCGCCTACCGCGCCGTGGTTTCGGACCTCGTCAGCCTGGTCGAGCACGTCCAGAGCAGCCTGCGTCTGATCGAGCAGATGATCGACCGGGAAACGCCGACCGGCGGCCCCGAGAGTTCCGCCAATATCATCGTGCTCGACGACGTATCGCCCCGCTACATGAGGGCCGTTGCAGCGCTGAAGTCCTGCGACGTCAGCCTCAGCGTCGCCCTGCGCTCCCTGCTGGCCCGGCGATAGCCGAGCCCGTGCCGCAAGCCGTTGCTTTCGGCGATCGGGGCGTAAACTGGCGCGGCCCCGGTCCGCTGGAGCGTCCAATGTTCCTCCACAGCAAATTCTCCCAACCTTCCCGCGCTGTCCACCCCGTGCTGCCATAGCTGCCCGGCATCGGGCAGGCCGCAGGCGTTCTGCCGGTCCCGGATGCCGCCACGACGATGGAAAAGCTCGAGCCCGCCCTCAACCGGCCGGAGCGCCGGCCGGCTTCAATGTACCGCTTCTTCTTTCTTCGAACCGCCCGACTTCTTCTTGGCGTTCTTGCCGCGCAGGAAACGGATGTCCATTTCGGTGCCATTGACGCGAACGAGTTCGCAGCGGCGATAGGCGAGGCCGGTCGACGACAGCAGCAGGAAGAACTCCTTGAGATTGAGCCCCTGAATGGACCCTTCCACCGTCAGCGTGGCGTCGGTATCCGAGATCGCGTTGAGCTGGCAGTCCCTGCGCCAGGTCCCGTCGATCGCCATGAGGCAGACATCATAGCCGCGGCTGAACGTCACCCGCTCTACGCCGCCCTTGCCGTCTTCCGTCATGGCTCACCGCCCTGCCAACGCCGCGATTTTCGGCGCCGACGCGGCTCCCAATACGGACGCGGCGCGCGCACCGCTTGGCCGATAGAGACCGCGCTTTTCCGGGAACGGCTTGAACGCGTCCGTCAGGCCGACGACCGTCTCCGCCGCTCCCAACACCAGGAAGCCGTCCTGCTCCATCGATTTGGCGAGGCGGCCGAAGATATTGATCTTGGTCTCCTGATCGAAATAGATCAGGACGTTGCGGCAGAAAATGATGTCGAAGGTGCCGAGCTGGGAAAAATCGTGCAGCAGGTTGAGTTGCCGGTGCTGAATCATGGCGCGCAGATCCGGGTTGATCTGCCATAGCTCGCCGTTCTGCTTGAAATATTTGACGAGCAGTTGAATCGGAAGGCCGCGCTGGACTTCGAACTGGCTGTAGACGCCCGATTTCGATTTCTCGAGCACTTCCGTGGACAGGTCGGTCGCGACGATTTCGACGCGCCATCCAGCAAGCGCCGCCCCCATTTCCTTCAGCGACATGGCAAGCGAATACGGCTCCTGGCCGGTCGAGCCGGCAGCGCACCATATCCTGATGCTCTTGCGGCCGGCGCGCGCAGCCAAAATCTCCGGCATGATCGTGTCGCGGAAGTGTTCGAACGGCACCTTGTCGCGGAAGAAGAAGGTCTCGTTGGTGGTCATGGCTTCCACCACCTGGGCGATGATCGACGACGATCCGCCCTTCATCTTCTGCACGAGTTCGCTGATGCCCGCCACACCGCATTTGCGCGACAGCGGGAGCAGGCGGCTTTCGATCAAATATTGCTTGTCTGCGGACAGGTCGAGACCGGAATGATCCTTCAAGAGCTTACGCAGATACTCATAGTCGGGTGGGGTCACGATGGCCTCTCAATGATGAGCGGAAAATTTCAGACGGGGCTCGGTTCTTCGAGCTCGATCAGGCCGACTTCCTGGAACTTCGCTGCGACGATGTCCCTGTCGAACGGCTTCATGATGTATTCGTTGGCGCCGCCATCGATCGCTTGCGTGATATGATCGATGCCGTTCTCGGTGGTGCAGAACACCACCTTCGGCTCATCGCCGCCGGGCATGCGGCGCAGATGACAGAGGAAGTGGTAACCGTCCATCACGGGCATGTTCCAGTCGAGCAAAATCGCCTCCGGCATCGCGCGCTTGCAGACGACGAGGGCGTCCACACCGTCTTCAGCCTCGACGACGGCAAAACCGAGTCCTTCAAGGATGCGGCGCGCCATCTTGCGAACAATGCTGGAGTCTTCGACGACAAGGCACGTTTTCTTCATATCCAGTATCCTTTCCTGCGAGCGCGAACGTTCAGGGCGCGCTAGGCTGCGAGGGCGATTTTGGGCACGATTTCGAGAACACGATCGACGTCGAGGACCACCATGAGCTGGCCGTCGAGACGGTGAACACCGCCGGCGAGGTTGGCCGTGCGGGGATCGAGATTGACAGGGTTTTCCTCGCGGCCGTCGTCGGACAACCGCAGCACCTCGCCGATCTGGTCGATCAGCAGGCCATAGGACTCGCCACGCAGGTCGACGCCGACCGCCATCGGCGGCTTGCCGTCGTCGTTCTTCGGCAGACCGAGCCGGGCGCGCATGTCGACGACGGTGACGATGCGGCCGCGCAGATTGAGCACGCCTGCGATCTCGGCCGGCGACAGCGGCACCCGCGTCAGCCGCTCCGGCATGAACACGTCCTGCACCCGCGAGATCGGCAGGCCGAACAATTGCCCGCCGATCATGGCGGTGACGTATTCGGCCACGCTGCCCTCGATTGTCTCGGTCTTCGTCGTTGTCATGTGATCCTACCTTGTGCCGTGGCCGAACTCGCTTATGCCGCTTTTCTGGTTTCGGCGGTCTGTTCCTTCAGCGCCGCGATCAGGCCGGGACGGTCGAACTTGGCGACAAAATCGTGGAAGCCGGCCTGCCGGCCGCGCTCGATCGCCGCCGGCGACACCAGCGAGGACAGCGCGATGATCGGCATCTTGCTCAGATTATTGTCCGCACGAATGGTCTCGGCGAACTCGAAGCCGTTCATGTCGGGCATCTCGATGTCGGTCAGCACCACGTCGAAGGTGTGATTCGAACGCAACTCGGCGAGGCCTTCCTGCGCGTTGATCGCAACCCGCACCTTGTAGCCGGCGGCCTTCAACACCGGCGCCAGCATGTTGCGGAAGAACGCCGAGTCGTCGACCAGCAGCACCGATTGCGCCGTCGACGAGGCCCGCATCTCCTTGCGCGAGAACCAGTCCGCGAACGCCATCGGCAGGAAGTGGCCGACGTCGATCACTTCGGTGGCCTGCCCCTTGATCACGGCCGAACCCAGAATGCCTTCGACCTGGCCGGCGACCTCGATGTGCAGCCGCTCCTCGACGATGTCGATGATCTCGTCGACCACCAGCCCCATCGAACGGCCGTCATCGGCGAACACCAGGATCGGCTGCGAGCCCTGGGTCTGGATGGTGACCCCGGCGATCTGCACCAGCGGCATCAGCTGGTCGCGGTACTGCACCATGTGGCGGCCGTTGCTGAGTTCGATCTTGTCGGCGGCGACCTCTTCCAACCGGGTGACGAGACCGAGCGGCACCGCCTTGGGCTGGCTCGAACCGGCGCGGAACACCAGCAGCGAGGTGAGCTGTTCGCCGCCGATCGCATGCGCGGCGGAGGCGTCATCGGCCAGCTCATGGGCCGAGGAGCCGGAGGCGCCGAGCGCTTTCGCAATGCCGTTGGGATCGATGATCATGATCACGGCGCCATCGCCCAGAATGGTGTTGCCGGAGAACATGTCGATGTGCCGCAGCTTCGTGGACATCGGCTTGACCACGATTTCCTCGGTGTGGAACACGCCGTCCACCACGATGCCGAAAGTCTGGCTGCCGACCTGCGTCACCACGATGAAGCCGTTCTCGGGATCGCTGGAAGAACCGTCGTCGATCTTCAAGAGCTTCTTCAGGTGCATCAGCGGCAGCAGCTTGTTGCGCAGGCGCAATACGGCGGTGTCCTTGATGCGCTCGATGCGGTGTTCGGAGTTGGCGCGGGCCCGCACCAGTTCGACCACGGAGAGCTGCGGGATCGCAAAGCGGTCGCCGGCGGCTTCCACGATCAGCGCCGAGACGATGGCGAGCGTCAGCGGGATCTTGATGGTGACGGATGACCCCTCGCCGGCCACCGACTTGATGTCGATGGTTCCGCCGATCTGGTCGATATTGGTGCGCACCACGTCCATGCCGACGCCGCGGCCGGAGACCGAGGTGACGGTGGCGGCGGTGGAGAAGCCCGGCGCGAAGATGAACTTGTGGATCTGCGCTTCGGTCATCTTCTCCAGTTCAGCCTCGCTGACGAGACCGTTCTGGAGGGCCTTGGCCTTGATCCGCTCGGTGTTGAGGCCGCGGCCGTTGTCGGCGATGCAGATGATGATGTGTCCGCCCTCGTGATAGGCGGACAGGCGGATGGTGCCCTGCTCGCCCTTGCCGGAGGCCAGCCGCTCGGCCGGGGTCTCCAGGCCGTGGTCGGCGGAGTTGCGCACCATGTGCGTCAGGGGATCCTTGATCAGGTCGAGCACCTGCCGGTCGAGCTCGGTGTCGGCGCCGTGCATCTCGAGCTCGATCTGCTTGCCGAGTTCGCCGGAGAGGTCGCGGACGATGCGCGGCAGCTTCTGCCAGGCATTGCCGATCGGCTGCATGCGCGTCTTCATGACGCCTTCCTGCAACTCGGCGGTGACGTTGGAGAGCCGCTGCAGCGGCACCTTGAACTCGGTGTCCTCGTTGCGGCGGGAGATTTCCAGCAGCTGGTTGCGCGTCAGCACCAGCTCGGACACCATGGTCATCAGGTGTTCGAGCGTGTCGACGTTGACGCGGATCGACTGGTTCGCAATCTTGTCGGCTTCCTGCACATCGGCATCGGCGGCGGCCTTGCGCGCCGGCTTTGGCTTGGCTTCCTTTGTCACCGGCTTGGCACCTTCCGGCTCAGGCTGTTTGGCGACAGGCGCAGGTGCCGCGGCGGGCGCGGCTTCGGCCTCCGTCTCGGTCTCGCGGAAGGCGCGTTCGAGGTCGTCGAGCGAAACTTCGCCCGGACGCAGCGGACGTTCCAGAACCTGGTCCACCAGCGTGCCCTTGGCGACTTCCGGCACGGCATCGGGCTGCACCGGCGGGGCGGCCACCTCGGGCGCGGCTTCGACCGGCGCCTCGGCGGCATGATGCCCGCCTTCGGCCATCTCATGCAGCTTCTCGATCAGGTCTTCGTCGGTGCCCTCGGGCTCGGCCTCGGTGGCCTCGAGGCCGGCGAGGATTTCCTTGATGCGATCGATGCTCGACAGGATCAGCGTCACGGCTTCGGCCTTGACCGGCATGCCGTCGCGGAATTTACCCATCAGCGTCTCGCCGGCATGCGCCAGCGCTTCCAGCCGCGGCAGTCCCAGGAAGCCGCAGGTGCCCTTGATGGTGTGGACCAGGCGGAAGATGTTATCCAGAATCTTCGCGTCGCTCGGGTCCTGCTCGAACCGCACGAGCTGATTGTCTACCGTATCCAGGCTCTCATTGGTCTCCGTCAGGAATTCCCGCAAAAGATCGTCCATATGAGCGCGCCTTCCAAAAATCAGATATTGACCTTCTGTACAAATAGCCCCGCGGGTTTCACGTCTGCGTTAATTTCGAAGTCCGTGCAAATACGGATAATGAATAATTTCGTGGTCCGCCGTTGTGCGCTCGGCAATTCGATGGGCTTTCGATCGAAAGCAGGCCGAGGCCCGGCAGCAAGCGGCCGTCGGTCCGGATCAGGATTTGAGAGCGGATGCAGGCGACCAGGAGCACGCCAGATCAGGCGGCGAGAAGCTCGTCTTCGCGCTTCACGAGCTTTCGGATTTCCTTGAGCGCCTTGTAGAGCGCGCCGGCAACCACATGCGCATTGGCGGCATCGATCGTGACGCGGGCACCCGGATTGGCTTCGCGCAGCTCGCGCAAGAAGCCGTGATAGGCGGTACGATAGCGCGGAATGTCGTTCTTCAGATACATCGTCTGAAGGCAGAGATAGAGGCGCTTGGCCGGCGTATTGGCGGTCTCGGCCGTGATGGTGTCGCGCTCGCGGAGGATAGGCGCATCGCCGTCGATCAGGAACGAGGTGCGCGTGCCGGAATTGACCAGAACGGTTTCGCCGATCACGATGCGTTCAAAGGGCTTGAGTTCAACACGTAGCGGCACAATCGTCCCCCATTCGAGACGCGCGCGAGCCCCCACGGCTCACCACGTTTACGAAACGTCGTTGCAAATACGCGGCAAATACGCTGCCAAATGATCGTCAGGAATTTTGGATCGATAGCGGCGGCGGGGTTTCCCCCGCCGCCTTGATCGTTGAAACCGCGTTCCGCTTAGCGGAGCAGCTGCAGCACGCTCTGCTGGCTCTGGTTGGCCAGTGCCAGCGCGGACACCGCGATCGACTGGCGGGTCGACAGCGCCTGGCTGTTCGCCGCTTCCTCGTTGGTGTCGGCCAGCGTCAGGTTCGACGAACCGGTCTGCAGCACGTTGATCAGGTTCTTCGAGAAGTCCTGACGGATCTGCACGATCGAGAGGTTCGAACCCAAGGATGAAGCCTGCGTACGCAGCAGCGTCGAGGCCGAAGACAGGCTGCCGATGACCTTGTTGGTGGCGGAGTTGTCGATGAAGTCGGTTCCGCTGGTCAGGTTCGCCAGGCCGAGGCCTGCCGCGTTGAACGTCACGCCGGTGATGCTCAAGGTCGACTTGCCGGTTTCGTTGAACGTCAGCTTGAGCTGATCGCCGCCGAGCAGGTTGACGCCGTTGAACGACGCGTCCTGCGAGGTGGTGGTGATCTGCGCCAGGATGCCGTTGAACTGGTTCACCAGGTTGCTGCGGACGGTCTGCGCCGAAGCGTCGGCGACCGGAGCCGATGCGGTCGTGAAGGTGATCGCGGAGGTCAGCGTACCGCCGATCGTGCCGCCTGCCACCGCCGAACCGAGGGTCGACGAAGCATAGTCGTTGGTGGCCGAGATCGTCAGCTTGCCGGTCGAGTCAACCGTCGCGCTGAGGTTGTTGGCCAGCAGCGAGGCGTTGAGCTGGTCGAGGGTCTTGACCGTGCCGTTGTTACCATCACCGAAGGTAACGTTGACCGCCGCACCGCCGTTGAAGGAGGTGAAGGTCAGCGTCTTGCCGGAGAGGCTGCCGGCAGCCGCGGCGCGGCCTGCGGTGAAGTTGGTTCCCGTGCCGGTGTTGCCGGTCAGGCCCAGCGCGGAAAGCGCGTTGCCGGTACCGATGATCGACAGGTCGGCCGTGGTGCCGGTGCTGATCTGCAGCACACCGTTCGCCGAGATCGACGAGGCGGTGACGCCGGAGGTCGTGGTCACCGTCGCCGTACCGCCGGCGTTGGCGGCGGTCTTGACGCCCGTGGCCAGATCAATCGCGGTGAGCGTGTCGGCGAGCGTCGCGTCCTGAAGATAGACGGTCGAGTTGCCGCTGCCGTCGGTGACGACGTTGCCGGTAACGCCGGAGCCGGTGGGCACGTTCGCAGCCAACGGAGCCTCAGCGTTCTTGAACGTGATGGTCTTGCCGTTGACGTTGAGCGTCGAGCCGTCCTCGATCAGCGAGCCGAGCGTCGAGGCAGCGGTCGTCCGCGCCCTCGTCACGGTGGCGTCGCCGCCGCCAACTGAAGTCGTCAGACCGAGGGCCTTCAGCAGGTCGGCCTTGCCGGTGATGCTGAGGTCAGCACCGGTACCGGTCGTCAAGGTGACAACGCCGGCAGCGATCGCGCCACTGGTGCCCGACGAGGGGGAGAACGCCGCGACGCCGGTCGTGGTGTTGATCACGGCCTTCTGAACGCCGCTGGCAAGATCGATCGCAGTCAAGAGATCGCCCACGGTGCCGAGCGGCGTGCCGGTGGTCCCGAGGTAAACCGAAGAGTTGCCATTGCCGTCGGTGACGACATTGCCCAAAACGCCGGAGCCGGCGGGAAGAGCCGTTCCGGCCGGGGCCGTGCCCGACTTGAAGGTGATCGTTTTACCGTTGACCGTCAGGGTCTGGCCATCGGTCGGCTGGGCATTGCCCAACAGGCCGGTCGCGGTGGCTCCACCGCTTGCGATCAGGGTGATGCCGGTGGTAAGCGCCGTGGTGCCGTCACCGGCCGTTGCGGCAGTGCCGACCAGCGAGGCGGAAACGCCACCGAGTGTCGTGGTCGAAAGGGCCGCCGTGGTGCCGCCGGCCGTGCCGTTGAACAGCACGTTGGAGGTCGCCGTCGCGCTGGTGTAGGTCGTGGTGCCGCGCAGGTCGGTCGCGGTTGCGCCGGCGATCGTGGCCGAGACGTTCGACTTGGTGGAGTAGCCGACCGCGCTCTGCAGCGCCTGGTTGGCGATCGACTTGGCGGTATCGACCAGCTTCTGCAGCGAGGTGATGCCGGTGTTGGCGGCCTGCAGCACCTGCACGCCGTTGCCGATGCCGTCGAGGAGGTTGTTGATGTCACCGGCGCGCGAATCGAGCGACTGGGCGGTGAAGAAGTTGGTGGGGTTATCGAGTGCGGTGTTGACCTTCTTGCCGGTGGCAAGGCGATTCTGCGTGGTGGCGAGCAGATCAGCGGTCGACTGCAGCGAGAGAAGGTTCTGACGAACCGACGAGGAGAGAACAATACCTGCCATAACTCATATCCTTCTGGATGAACACAATTGACGCAACGCCACAACTTCGTTGGGCGTCACCGCAACCCTGTTCCAGCACCCGCTACTCAGAGGTTAACGCGCCCACCCACGGGAACGGGAAAGGGCGGCAAACCCTTCCCGATGCGTTTTATGGTAAACACATTCTTACCGGGCCCGGCTGCGAGCGGGCGCCGAATGACCGGTCGATATTTGTGAGGCCGCCATTGGCCTGAGGCCGCCGGCGACAGCGCGGCGCCGTCGAACGGTCGTCGCCGGGTGATCGCGGATCATGCGGCCGCTCCAGCTCCCGGCGAAGTGTCCCCCCGGGGCGACGGCCGGCTCGTTCAAGAACCAGAAAACGCGTCAAAGCAGAAATCCATCACCGGTTCCGCTTGCACGGGACCGGAGGGGGCTCGAGCTAGTTCGAATGAAGGACGCCGCTGAATCGGGACCGCGCTTCGGCGAGACATTCGTTGACGACCGTGAGCAATGCGCCCGGCGTGAACGGCTTGCGCAGGCAGCGCGCGGCGCCAAGCTCGAGTGCCATACGGAGGAAGTCCGGTGCGGGCGAGTCGAGGTTGGCGAAGGCGTATCCCGACATCGCGACCAGCGGCACCGTCGGCGCGCGCTCGTGAAAGATCCTGATCGATTCGAAGCCGCGCATGTGCGGCATGAATATGTCGACGAGCATCAGGTCGAAGCCTGCGTCTTCCAACGCACGCAGCCCGGCTTCGCCGCCATCGGCGATCGTTACGTCGAAACCGTGGCGCTCGAGATAGATCTCGATGGCCGTGCACACCATGGGATCGTCGTCGACGATGAGAACGCGTGTCATGTCAGCCCCCCGGAAACCGAAAACATACTTTCAATCCAACCATTCCTCACTCGCAATCATCTGAGGCCGTCTGATTCTACTGCGTGATGGGAGGTGCCGGCGATGTCCGCCACCTCGTCAAGGTCGACGAAGCAGCCGCGGCGCACATGGTTCCCCTCCCGACAGCTCAGCCCGTACTCACTCTCTCGCTCGAAATGCTTCGCGGCACGCCGAGCCTGGCGCCATCCTTGAGCAGGAAGGGTCGTCTTTCTCGGGACCGGAAAAGGTGTAACCGGAAATCGCGATCAAGGGGACAGTCGGCGCGTGGTCGTGAAACACCCTGATCGACTCGAAGGCTCGCATGTTCGGCATGAACACATCGACGATCATCAGATCGAACGTGCCATCGTTCAGCGCATCAAAGCCGCTCTCGCCGCCGCCCGTGAGCGCGACCTTGACGCCGCCCTGCTCGAGCCATACGCCAACGGCAAAGCGGGTGTGCAGGTCGCGACGCATGGCTGCCTCCCTGCAGCGGTTGGAGCTGCTGCCGCCGGTCCTCGGTAAAAACGAGACACGTGTCACGCGATCGCTCGGCGGCCTTTTATCTTGCGAATCAGCGCAATATCGCATTTCCGCTGCAAATCGCGGCGCTGTCTGCCCTGCACAGTGTATAGGCCCGGTTCAACAACCTCCCACCGACGCACCGATGATTTCAAACCTAGCCGGATACCGCGCACCGCGCGGTTGTCGCCATGAGGCGTTCAAGCTGTCGCATTCATCTCTCGCAGCACGCGCCCTCCGCATCGATTTGCTGCAGGCGCCGGTCAAGTTCCGGCTCTGGCATTGAAGATGCTGTCGATGGCACCGGTGCAGCCGCGCTGCACATCGTGTCGCCGGTATCCCCAAACAGCATCGAAGACGCTCGACGACTGACGGCGCGCACCAGTCCGTCTGCCGCAGCGCAGCTCCGTCGCGAACGACGCATTGCGGCATATGTGATACGTCGACTTCGCCGAAGCGACCGCGCCGTGCTTGACGCGGCTATCGCACACGCGCACGAATTGTCTGACAGCAAGGCACCGCAGCTTGACGCGGGTGTTCGTCGAATTGCCATTTCTCCTTGCCAACGAAGTATGCAAGGATCATCCTGTCTTTCGGGAACGCCCGCATTTGACGCCAGAGACCGGCTTGGCCCGTAAGGCAGGAGACTGCTTTGGATTCAGCCCTTCGTTCGCCGAATGGTTTTTTGTCCTCTCTGACAGCGGACGACTTCGGGCTGCTTCGCCCACATCTGCGTACCACCGATCTCAGCCAGGACATGGCGCTGCTCGAAGTCGACGAAACGCTCAAGCGTGCGTACCTTCCGCACAGGGGAGTCATTTCGCTGGTGGTCAAGCTCGCGCGCGGCGAGAACGTCCAGATCGCGATGATCGGCCGCGACAGCATTTTCGGCGCATTCGCCGCGCTCGGCGACCCCGTCGCGCTGAACACCGCGGTCGTGATCGTACCTGGTATCGCCTCGACGATCGATCTCGATCAGCTTCGAAATGCCGCAGATCAGAGCGTCACCTTGCGCACCGCTCTGGTCCGGCATGGTCTCGCCGTTTATGCACAAATCCAGCAGACCGCGGGCTGCAATGCTTCGCACACGGTGGAGTCCCGGTTGGCGCGATGCCTGCTGCATATCCGCGACCTCTCCGGCAGCGACAAGATCGTACTGACCCAGGAATCGATGGCGCAGATGATCGGCGCGCGCCGCAACAGCGTTTCGCTGGTGGCCAACACGTTGCAGCAGGCCAACTTCATTCACTACAGCCGCGGGCACATCGAGATCACCAATGTCGACGGGCTGATGAAGACATCGTGCGAATGCTACGCGACGGTGAGGTCTCAATATATAAGGCTGACACATCCGCGCGTCCACTGCGTGGCCGCCTGACGGCGTTCCCGCGGTCGGCAGCGGCCGCCGCAACCCGATCTCAGATAAACATCTCGATATATTTGCGCGCGAAAATTGCGCGATCGCGGGAAAATTACCGTATTATTACGGCCCATGGCGACCTTTCCGGCGCCTCAACCGACGCCGAATTAACGCGCTGTTCAATGAGCCCTGATAGTTGTCACCGTGCTGACGGGTGCGCGTTCGAGAAAAGGCCATCGAGACTCTTTTCACGTGCGATGCGCATTCACCTGTGTTCGGCGGTTTGCTGTTTGCGCGGAGTTGAGGACATGGCTTTTGACTTGTCGATGCCGATCCTGGTGGTCGATGACTACAGCACCATGATCCGAATCATCCGAAATCTGCTCAAGCAGCTCGGGTTCGAGAATGTCGACGACGCCAGCGATGGCTCTGCCGCGCTCGCCAAGATGCAGGCCAAGCGCTACGGCCTCGTGATCTCCGACTGGAACATGGAACCGATGACCGGCTACGACCTGCTCAAGGAAGTCCGCGCCAGCCCGGAATTCTCCAAGACACCTTTCATCATGATCACGGCCGAGTCCAAGACGGAAAACGTCATTGCGGCGAAGAAGGCCGGCGTCAACAATTACATCGTCAAGCCGTTCAATGCCGCGACGCTGAAGACCAAGATGGAAGCGGTGTTTCCCGGTTCGGCCGACTGATATCCGCCGGGAGCACATCGCCGCTGCTCGGATCAAGCCGCACATCCGCTGCGACTGCACCACGCGCAAGCGGCCCCTCCCCGAATTCTCTTCGCGAACCAGGCCGCGGCGCAGCCGCCGCCGTCGCGCGCTTCTGGATCATGATGCGATCGGATGGAGTCGCATCAAGATCTCATCGCTCTGTTTGAGCATGTTTGGGTAGACCGGTTTCCACTTTTCCGAGTCATGCGCCAGCGCGACATACAGGCGTCGCGTAGGCCCCGCGGCCGCGCAAAAATCGGGAAGTCAGGACGCCGCGACAGTCCGCAGAAAAGTCGTCGCGCTGTAGCCGTACTTCTACGGTTGAGGATTTTCACCTCCGGATAACGTTGACTGACGATAGTTGCGGGGAAGAATGGAGTCCCCTCATGTTCACGTTTGAAACCAGCGATCAAAAGGAAGTGCGGCGTTTCCGCATCGCTCAGTTCAACGGCAGGACCGCCACCGTGCGTTCGGCCGGATCGTCGGTCACAGGCCACGTGCGATCGATCGTGGAAAACAAATCGAGCGTTCCGGCGGCATGGACCATCACGATCATCCCCGAAGCGCCGAAACCGACCATCGCACTGCGGCCCGCCTCGCGGACTCGCTCCTTCATGGAAGACTTTCACTGAACGCCGGGATCGCATGAGCCGCAGTCTTCGCCGTTTCGATGACCTTAACGGCGCGAACGCTCGTCGGTCCTGACGGGTTCGCCGGATGCGAGCCGGTTTCCATCAGGCGATAGCGGTGAAGCGTGCGCTGGGCGCGTGCCACCGCTTCGAAAAAACATCAGGCCGGCTGCAGCAGCGCCTTGCGAACCAGATCCGCGGTGTTGCGGGCGCCGAGCTTGCGCATGGCTTCGGCGCGATGGCTTTCGAAGGTCCTCGGGCTGATATTCATCCGCAAGGCGCCCTGCTTGTTGGAATAGCCCTCGCTGATCAGGCTCAGCACTTCGCGCTCGCGCCTGGTGAGCGGTTTCTGTCCGGCTTCCTGGGCAAACATAGGGCCCGGCCTGCGGACGCCAGCCGCCTGGCGGCGCGCCTGCGTCTCGCCTGCCTGCCTGGCGACGGTATCGGAGAGCGACGCCGGATGGCTGTCCGCGATCTGCTTCACCAGCGCGCAGACGCGCTCGGTCTGCTGAAGCGCATTTTCCACGATCTGCTGCAGGTAGAGCCGATTGGAAGGCGCCTGCGAGAATTGGTGGCTGTGCTGCTTGATCTCATTCACGTAAAGCAGCAGCGCCGTCAGCGGCCCGTTGAGCTGCCGGGCAATCGCAACACCCGCCTCTTCCGCAGCGCGCGAACGCACGGCAGATAGTTGGACGATGTCAGGATTCTCTTCGAGATGTGCGATGTCTTCCATCCACGTCGTGAAGTGCGAATCAGTGGCGCGCTGGTCTTGTCCTGACATATAACTATTTTATCGGTTCCAGTTCCCTTCATGGTTAATTTCTGAGGCCGTAAGAATACGGGGATCCGTTCTTTCTGCCAAAACTGCGCCAAAGGCCGCTAAAAATGGCTCATTTGGTCGAATTATGGGCTAAAATGGTAAATTCAGTAGATGGATACCGTCGCTGCGGTATCATCCTCTTCATTTGGTTTACTAATGACATTCAACTCACGACTCGCCTTGCGCGAGCGTGACTTGCTTCGCAACCGGACGCCGCAGCCCGACAACGGTGTCCGGCTTCTCACCGATTGCGACTTGCAGTCTGACCGTTTCGCCCCGACCGAGACCCAGCTCAGCCTGCCATCGGTCCCAAAAGGAAGTTGCCGCGGCAGGCTTCTCGGCGCGTGAAGTCAACCGCACCCGCGAGAACACCGCAGGGGGCTATCGCACCCGAGTTCTATCCGACCTGCGACCAGGAGGCGATCGGCATCGCGGCGCACGAAAAAGCGCAATAAGCCGCGAAACGTTCCGATGCGTGCCGGCGCGATCAGCCGAGCCTGGAAATCTGTTCCTCGGTCACGACGCGCTCGACATTCTCGGTCTTGCTCCTGATTCGATAGCGCGGGCGGCCATCAGCCTCGATCGGCAGGCAGGTAACGATGGTATAGACGCTGCGCTCCTTCGCCGTGGCGCGGCCCTGCGGGCCCTGCTGCTGGTGATGAACGTCGTCGTTGATCGCGAAGTTGTGGGCCATCGTCGAACTTTCCGTTGAAAAAAGGCTTGTAAGCTCGGCAGCCTTTCAAGGCAACCGATCGTTCGGCGGTTTCAGGTTCCACCCGTCAATCCATCAGGAGCGCCTTTCGGCTGGCTACGCGCGCGATCGATTGCGCGATGGCCGAACCGGACAAAACGCCATCGCCCAGGCCATGCTCGACAAGCTCGGCGATGGCGGCCATGTCCTGCTCCTGGTCGAGCAGGTTGTTGCCGATGCAAAGCATGTCGATGCCCGCCTGGAGCGATCGCAGGCTCGCCTCCCTGGTGCCGAGCGCCTTCTGCAAGCCTTGCATCTGCATGTCGTCGGTGATCAGCAGCGTATCCGGAAGATGGGCGCGCAAGCGGCCCAGTCCCCCTGCCGACAAGGTTATCGGGCGGTCATTGTCCCATTGCCTGACGATGGAATGGCTGACCAGCACCGCATCGCCGAACATTTTTGGCGCCAGCGAATAAAACAACGCTTCCTGTTCCTCCCGAAGCGCACCGGAGATATCCATGAACTCCTGATGCGAATCGACGTGCGCGCCGCCGATGCCGGGGAAATGCTTCAGGCAGAGCCCGAGGCGTTGCGCCCGCGCCACCTCGCTCGCCAGCAGCGCATTGGCTTCTACGTCGGCGATATCGGCCGAATACGACCGCTTGATCCTGCCGATATTGGGATTTTCAGGGTTGTCGTCGACGTCGATCACCGGCGCGAAATCATAGTGGATGCCGAGCCGCCGCATCTCGGCAAAGCTCGCGGTGAGGATCGCGCGCTTCTGATCCGGCGCGAGACGGTTGAAATCCTTTGCGCTCGGCAAGGGCGCAAAGCCGCGCCCCTCCTTCAGCCGCCGCACCAGGCCGCCCTCCTGATCGATGAACACCATGGGGCCTGACGGCAGCGCAGCAATCTCCGCGCACAGGCGCTGCACCTGCTCGGGCGATTCGATGTTGTTGTCGTATTGCTGCGTCCGGCACGAATAATCGAACAGGATCACGCCGCCGAGGCCATAGCGTGCGGCGAAGTGCTCCAGCCACGTCGGGACGGCCTTGCCGAAGAAGCCGAGGATGAAGAGTTCGCCGATCCGCATGCGATGGCCTTCCCGAAAGATAGCGCCTTGAGCCCGGACGGGCCCGGCCTATCCGAGTGATCCCGGTCACATCCTATCCCAGCCCACGCCGCTAGGGATGGATCATCGCGGGGCGATCCTGCCCTGCCCAATCGAGGAGACGTCCATGACGAAGTTCAAGACCATCATTACGGCGGCGATCGCGGCTCTGGCGCTGACCACCGCTTCTCTGGCCGCCCCCGGCCAGGCCTTCGCCGGCGGCCGCCACGGCGGACATGGCCACGGTCATCACGGAATCGGCCATGGCCATGGTCATGGTCATGGCCATGGCCATTTTGGCCACGGTCATCACCACCACCACCGGCATTTCTTCGCCTACAACAGCTGCTGGAAGTGGAGCCCCTACGGCCCGGTCAACGTCTGCCGCTACTACTGATTTTAAAGCCAATAAAAGCGAAGAAGCTCGTCCGGACCGCAACGTCCGGGCGAGTTTTTTGATGTGCGGCGATCACCGCGCGCCACGGTAAAATCGCACGGCCTTCAAAGCGCCGGGTTCCGCTGCGAGCCTGGGCTCGATATTTTATTCGAAGCGCCGCTTCTCTGCACGCATCGTCCTGAATTTGCATTACGCTTGCCAAGCGGCACCGGCGAAAAAGCCTGGGTTCCCAAGGCGCCAGGTCAGATGTGTGATGGGTCGCACATTTATCGGCGCATAGCTGGGATAGGTTTCAATCACGAAAGGCGCTGGGGGGAATTTTGCCCGCATCAGCGCGGCTCAGACGCCTTTCGGGCACGAACGATCCAACCGAAAGCGTATGAGCATGTGGCGCATCTCAAATTTTCGATCGATCAATTCTGTCGCGGGGTCACGTTACGCGATTTCATCGGCGATGGCAGTCGCGATTGCCGCCTGCTGCCTCGTTGCACCGGTCAGCCTGCGTCCGGCCCAGGCCGACGCGGCATCCGATCGGTCCATGGCCACGCGCTACGAGCAGTCGGCGCAGGCGGGCGATGACGATGCCCAGTTCTATCTCGGCGCGCTCTATTCGGCAGGTGTCGGCCGCCCGCGCAGCGACCAGGAAGCGTTTCGCTGGTTCTCGCGCGCGACCAATCAGGGCCACGCCCACAGCATGCTGATTGTTGCCGGTCTCTATGCCAGCGGACGCGGCGTGACCAAGGACAATGTGAAAGCCTATAGCTGGGCTTACATCGTCGCCTCCGCGAGCAAGGCCGACGAGGACCGCAACGGTGCACGGCAACTGATGTCGCTGCTGATGAAGCGGATGACCAGCGACGAAATCGGCCGCGCCGTGGTGAACGCAAGAGCCTGGCGCGCGGTTCGGACCGGCGGCGCCAGCAAGTTGCCCTATATCGAAAGAGCGGGAGACGCCGATCAGCCGACGCAGGCGGCGGCACCGCCGCCTCCGCCGCCTCCGCCCCCGCCCGCCCCCGCGGTCGTGCAGCAGCCGGCGGCCGCCGCCGTGGCGGCGCCTGCGGTCACGCAACCCGCGCCATCATCCACCTTCACGCGGGCCACGCCGTCCGCGCCGGCTCCGCAGGTGAAGAACGCCAAGCGGGACGACGGACGCGATCTGATCGAACAGGTTCCGCCGAACCTGCGCAAGCGCTTCGGCTTCTGATCCAAGGGGACGACCAATGAAACTGCGCAATCTCATCGCAACCGGAATTTTGGCGGTCGCCGCCGCAGGGGCCGGCTATTACGCCTACGCCAACTTCCTGTATCCGCCGCTGGTGACCACCAGTTACGCCAGTCTCGCGCCGGTATCCGAAGCCGTTTACGGCACCGGCACCGTCGAGCCCGAGCGCTGGGCCAAGGTGGTGCCGCTGCAGCGCCGCCGGCTGGTCGAGCTGTGCCGGTGCGAAGGACAGGTGGTGCGGGCCGGCCAGGTCCTCGGTCGCCAGGACGACGCCGAGGAGCGCAGCGCGCTGGAACAGATGGAAATCAATCGCGGCCAGCTCGAGCGCGACCTGTTGCGCGCCGAGAAGGACCGCGACAAGAGCGACGCCGCCCGCACCGAGTACGAGCAGCGCTGGACCAGGCACGAGGAAGCCAAGTCGCGCATTGCCGCGCAGAAAGTGCACCTCGACTCGCTGCTGCTGAAAGCGCCGCTCGACGGCATGGTGCTGCGGCGCGACGGCGAGGTCGGCGAGATCGCCGGCCCCACCGACGTGCTGTTCTGGGTCGGCCCGCCGGCGCCGATGCAGGTCGTCGCCGAAGTCAACGAGGAAGAAATCAACCGTATCGTTTCAGGCCAGAAGGCGTTTCTGCGCAGCGAAGCGTTCCCCGGACGGGCGCTGCGGGCCACGGTGTCGCAAATCACGCCCAAGGGCGATCCGACCCGCAAGACCTTCCGCGTCTACCTGCGGCTGCCGCAGGATACGCCGCTGCGGATCGGCATGTCGGTCGAGGTCAACATCATCTTCCGCGAGAAGCCGTCGGCCATCGTCGTGCCGGCCGAAGCGGTCGCCGGCGATTGGGTTCAGATGATTGATGACGGCAAGGTCAGGCGCGTGCCGATTACCGTCGGCATCCGCGGCAACCGCAATACCGAGATCATCGGCGACGTCGCCAAAGGCACCACCGTACTTTCGCCCGCGCGCCGCGACCTTGCCGACGGCACCCGGATCCGCATCGACAACAGCGTGCCCCGGGCTGTGGAACCCGTTACCCCCAGCGAGCCGGTGGTCGATCAGCCCGTCGCCGCGCCCGAGCCCGCGGTGCTCGCCGCCACCACCACCACCACATCCACTCCGACGGATCCCGACGATGCGGTGATTTCGGCGGCGATTTCCGCCCACGTCGATTCCGTCGTCAACGACGCGCGTCGCAATCTCCTCAACCGGTAGCCGCCGTGAAGCTTATCTTCAACATCGCATGGACCCATGTCGTCTCCCGGGTGCGGCAGACCCTGGTCGGCATGGCCGGCGTCTCCATGGGGGTCGGCTTCACCATCATGATGGCGGGGCTGATGCAGGGGTCGCAGCTCGACTTCCTGAGGCAGCTCGTCGACACCATGCCGCACATCACCGTCGAGGATGAGCGCCGCTCGGTGCCGACACAGCCGGCCGAACAGGAATATGGCGCGGTGCAGATGTCCGACATCGCCAATGTCGGCCGGCGTCCCGGCATCAAATATCCGGAATCGGTGATGGGCTCGCTGCGCTCCTGGATTCCCGGCGACGTCGCGCCCTCGGTCAAGACCACCGCGATCGTCAACCAGGGCGGCGCGCGCATCGGGATCACGCTGACCGGCATCGATCCCCGCCGCGAGCCGCAGGTCTCGAAACTTGCCTCGCAAATGCATGAAGGCAAGCTGGAGGACCTCTCGCGCGCATCGAACGGCATCATCATCGGCGAGGCGCTGGCTGAAAAGCTCGGGCTGAGAACCGGCAGCTCCACGCTGCTGATCGGTGGCCAGGGCGTGCAGCTGAATGCGACGGTGACCGGCGTCTTTCGCAGCGGCATGAAGCGCGTCGACGAAAGCCAGATCTATTCGCTGATGGGGCCGGCGCAGGTGATGATGGGCCAGAGCGGCGTCGTCAACCAGCTGCGGTTGCGGCTGACCGACCCGATGCTGGCGCAAAAGGTGGCGACGCAGGTCGAGGCGCAGACCGGCTACAAATCCGTGTCCTGGCAGGAGGCCAACGCCGATTTGCTGTCGTCCTTTACGGTGCGCGATTTCATCGTGCTCACGGTGATGGGCGCGATGCTGCTGACATCCTCCTTTGCCACCTACAACATCATCTCGACGATCACGCATGAAAAGCGCGCGGACATCGCGATCATGAAGTCGCTGGGCATGCGCGAATACGCGGTGCGGCGGATCTTCATCATCGAAGCCGCCATCATCGGCATGGTCGGCATCCTGTTCGGATGGATTCTCGGCTACCTGCTTTGTTATGGCTGGTCGAAGATCACGATCTTCAGTCCGCTGACGGGCGCGACCACGCCGATATCGATCCATTACTCGGCAATGCACTATGTGGTCGTCGGCGGCATATCTCTGCTGTGCTGCGCGGGCGCGGCCTACTTCCCGGCGCGCAAGGCGACGCGGGTGCATCCGGTTGAAATCATCAGGGGGGCGTCATGACCGAAGTCGCATTGCAGGCGGTGGAGCTGGTCCGCCGCATCGAGGGCACGGTGTCGCACACGCTCGTCAACGGCATCGACCTGGCGGTCAAGAAGGGCGAGTTCGTCGCCATCACCGGCCCGTCGGGATCGGGCAAATCCTCGCTGCTCTATCTGCTCGGCCTGCTCGATGCGCCGAACGAAGGCGAGGTCATCATCTGCGGCCAGCCGACGTCAAAGCTGTCGGAATCGGACCGCGCCGATGTCCGCCTGACCAAAATCGGCTTCGTGTTCCAGTTCCACTTCCTGCTGCCCGAGTTCACCTCGCTCGACAACGTGCTGCTGCCGATGCGCGCCGCGGGCATCATGTCCGAGCCCGAGATGCGCGAACGCGGCCTGGCGCTGCTCGGCTCGCTCGGACTTGAAGAGCACGCCAACAAGCGCCCCAACCAGCTCTCCGGCGGCCAGCGCCAGCGCGTCGCCATTGCGCGCGCGCTGTCCAACCGCCCCGAGATCATCGTTGCCGACGAGCCGACCGGCGCGCTCGATACCAAGTCGACGGAGCAGGTGTTTTCGATCCTGCGCGACATCGCGGACCAGGGGAAGACCGTGATGGTGGTGACCCACGACCCGGCGCTCGCCGCCCGGGCCGATCGCCGCATTCATATCGTGGACGGCAAGATCGCGGAGATCACCGAGCGGGCCGCCGGCGCACTGGTGGCGGAGGCGGCGGGCTAGTCTGGCCGGTCAAGAACCCATCCTCCCGTTGTCATTCCGGGGCGATGCGTAGCATCGAACCCGGAATCCATCGCGCCGCATCACAAGTCGATAATTGGATTCCGGGTTCGCCGCTTCGCGCCGCCCCGGAATGACGGGGAGAGAGTTAGCTAGCCGCCGGGGTGACCGGTCCAAAACCAAAATATCGAAAACAACCCCATGCACAGTAGGATTTGGGCCGGGTCGCAGAGCCCGGATTGCTGCACTATGACTTTGTTTAATCAGGCAAAAACCGGCTCGCGATGAATGCGCTCCGCGGTTTCGGCGACCACTTCGATGGCGAGCGTGGGCCTGACGGCGGTTTCGAGGCAGCGGATGTCCGCGGCGAGGTGCCTTGCGAAGGCGACGGCTTCCGACGCGCGTGAAAACTCACGGCCGACCTCGTCCTCGATCTGGAGCCTGTCCTGGACATTGAAGAAGAAACGCATGGGACCTCCTTGGGTCCGGCTTTCATACAGGGCGTCCCGTCGCGGGTTTTGATTCGGATCAAAGAAGCGGCAGGTGCGGATGTCGGCTCCGATTTGTTTTGTTGCGGCGCCCACGTGCGCGTTGCCGATGCAAAAACCGCGGATCGGGAATATCGTGATCCGAACAGGGTTTTGAGTTCAAGCGCATCAGGACGTTCAGAAGCCGCGCCAATATCATAAGCACCAGGGGGAAAACCGAATGAACCGCATCGGATACGCCGTCGCCGCCGCACTGCTGTTGTCGCTGCCTGCCGCGGCGCACACCCCGCAACAGCCGCCGCACCAGACCTACAGCGAGGGCGATCTGAAGCTCGAGAGCGGCGAGGCGATCAAGGATTTTTCGATCTCCTACGTCACGCACGGAAAACTCAACGACAGGAAATCCAACGCCATCCTGATGGTGACCGCGATCTCGGGCAATCACCACCGGCTCGACTTCCTGATCGGCCCCGGCAAGGCGCTCGACACCGACAAATATTTCATCGTCTGCACCGACGCGATCGCGAACGGCTTTTCGACCTCGCCGAGCAATTCGAAGGCGCAGCCGCGCATGCAATTCCCAAAATTCACCATCCGCGACATGGTGCAATCGCAGCACCGCCTGATGAAGGAGAAGCTCGGCATCGACCACGTCGTCGCCGTGGTCGGCCCCTCGATGGGCGGCATGCAGGTGCTGCAATGGGGCGTCAGCCATCCCGATTACATGGATGCGCTGGTGGCGATGGTGCCGCTGGCCAGGACCCCGGCCTGGACGGTCGCGGTGCTGGAGGCCTCGCGCAAGGCGATCATGAACGACGCCGCCTGGAAGGACGGCAATTACGAAGCGCCGCCGGAAAAGGGCATCCGCCTGTGGCGCGACATCCTCTCGCTGCTGTCGGCGCGCACGCCGGACATGTATGCCGCGCAGTTCAAGAACGGCATGGACGTGCTGCCCTGGATGGAAAGCCAGGAGACCGCGCTGATCAAGGCATTCGACGCCAACGACTGGATCTACCAGACCTGGGCCTATGAACGGCACGACGTCGGCACCACGCCGGGCTTCAACGGCGACACCGCCAAGGCGCTCGCCTCGATCAAGGCGAAGACGCTGATCCTCACGGGGACGAAGGATCTGCTCAATCCGGAATTTGAACCGATCGAGGCTGGGAAAAATATCCCGGGCGTGAAGGTGATGACCATCAGTCCGGGCACGGTGACGGGGCATGCGGCGGCCGGCGGCGCGATTCCGGCGGATGTGGAGTTTCTCAACCGGGAGACGCGGGCGTTTCTCGATGGAGCGAGGAAGCCGGATTAGGGCGCCGCGCCGGGACTCGCGGCGCTTGCGGATAACGGCCAACGACAGCGGCTGTGGAAAGATCAGCGGGCGAATCGCGTGTACGGCTAGTCGCGCGTCAATCAAGACCGCCTTCGATACGAAACGCCGTGTGACCAGGCCGTGACTTTACTTCAATCGTTGCGTTCAGCCGTTGCACGAACGCCTTGATGACTTTCATCCCGAACCCTTGGCTTTGATCGATATCAAATCCGGCAGGCAGGCCGCGTCCTTCATCAGAAACTTCGAGCCGCCATCCCGCAGGCGTACGCTCTAAGTCAATCGTAACAGTTCCGCGTTGGCCAACATCATATGCATACTTGAAGCTGTTCGTCACAAGCTCCGCGACAAGCAGACCTAAACCGCTTGCCGTCGCTGACAGCATCGTAATAGGAGCAGCGTTAACGTTGATCGCAGCGATTTGCACAGGCGCGGTGTGCTTCAGGCTCTCACAGAGTCGCTGCAAGAACGTTTGGCTGTCGATTTCTTCAGACGTTCCAGTGAGGTGAAGCTGCTTGTGAATGGTTGCAATGGCCAGCACTCGATTGCTGGCTAGGTCAAGCTGCAGTTTCGTTTCATCAGAGCTCGCGTTCCGGCTCTGCAAGGCAAGTAGCGATTGCACCAGTTGGAGCGAGTTCATCAGCCGATGGTCGCCTTCGCGCATCAGCATTTCTTTTTCAGACAACAAGCGTTCGGCTTCGAGTCGGGCCACGTGCTCGGTGGCATTCGTGCGACGCAGTGCGATCATCTGCATCACCTGACTGGCCATCAATTGCAAGAACGCACGTTGTTTCTCGTCAAGTTTGCGCGGCTTATAGTCCAGCACGCAGACGGTACCCAAAGGAAAGCCTTCTGGAGTCGTCAACAAGGCACCTGCGTAGAATCTCAGATGCGGATCACCGAGGACGAGGGCGTTGTCGCAGAAGCGATTGTCGAGTGTAGTGTCGGGTACCTCGAACAGACCTGGCTGAAGGATCGCATGGGCGCAAATTGAGCTATCAATAGGCGTCTCTCGGACTCCCAGCCCAACTTCAGCCTTGAACCATTGCCGTCCCTCGTCGATCAAGTTGACGACGGAAATCGGAGTCTCGCAAATCGCCGCGGCGACCTTGACCACCTCGTCGAAGTCAGATTCGCGGGGCGTGTCAAGAATGCCATAACTCCGAAGAGCCGCGAGCCGGTATTCTTCGGCGCTATGCAGTTCTGCTTTCAAGGATGAGTCCAACCTGCCACTGTTTCGAATATCTTACACGGCTATTTTGGGGGTCGATACCGAATCACGGTTCCGCTCGCAACATGACAGGCAGGTGTTCCGCAACCCCGGATGTTTGCTAGTCCGTGCTACATCCGAGGCGCGGTATCCTTAATAAGATCGGCGCTCTCGGCCAGCGAACTTAGGTTTCTACGCAGCGTCTGCGCACTGATGGCCAAACGCGTTCCACCGGAAGCTATGGGAGAGATGAGGGTTCGGTTCGCGCGGCGCTGGCGCGGCAGGAGCTGCAAGACCTGCCCGCGTCGGCCATGAGCCTGATCGGACGCCATAGCCGCCGAACGCACTATGGCGGAGAGGGAGGGATTCGAACCCCCGATAGGCTTGCACCTATGCCGCATTTCGAGTGCGGTGCATTCGACCACTCTGCCACCTCTCCAGGCGCCATGACGGGCAGATTCGGCCCTTCGGTCGGGGCGTGTTCTAGGCGAGGATGGCGGGCCGGGCAAGGCGCGGGGGCCAAGAAATCCGCCGCCGGCCCGGCCAGCGAAAAAGGAGGCCGAAATGGAGCATTTGACGGTTCGGGCCAATGGCGCGGCGCTGCATGTGGCCCGGATCGGCGCCGGGCGGCCGCTGCTGTTGCTGCATGGCTGGCCGGAATTCTGGCTGAGCTGGGAGCCGGTGATGGCGCGGCTGGCCGACCGCTTCACCCTCTACGCGCCGGATTTGCGCGGCTTCGGCGACAGCGACAAGCCCGAGGGGCCGTTCGGGCCCGACCAGCAGGCCGCCGACATGCTGGCCTTGATGGATGCGCTGGGGCTGCCGCAGGCCGGCATCGTCGGCCACGATGTCGGCGGCGCGCTGATGCAGCCGCTGGCGCGGCTGGCGCCGGAGCGGATCGCCGGATTGTTGTTTTTCGATTTCGTCTATCCGGGCATCGGGCCGCGAATGGCGGAGCCGGAGCGGCTCAACAACATCTGGTATCAATCGTTTCACCAGATGGAGATGGCGCCGGCGCTGGTCGGCGCCAGCCGCGACAACTGCAAACGCTATATCGGCCATTTCCTGAAAACGTGGTCGCACCGCAAGCACGCCTTCGACGATGTGCTCGACGCCTTCGCCGACAATTTCCTCAAGTCCGGAAACCTCGCCGGCGGCTTTGCGCATTACCGCGCCGCGCATGCCGGACGGGTCAAGATGATGAAGGGCGAAGCGCCGGCGCTGCCGCCGATCTCCGTGCCGACCTGCGTGCGCTGGGCCGAACACGATCCGCTGTTTCCTTATGCGTGGACCGACCGGCTCGGCGAGACGTTCTCGAATCTCGATCTCGCGATGTTCGCGGATGTCGGTCACTTCCCGCACCGCGAAGATCCCGATCGCGCGGCGTCCGAGATCGCGGCGTTCTTTCAACGCGTCAGTTGGCGATAGATTCTCATCTTGACGCGTTTTCTTGACGCGAACCGGTACCCACTTCGCTTGAAAACGCTTTGATGATCTGTGGGGATAAGCCTGTTCCCGCTGTTCCGAATCGGGCTTTTGCGGAAAGAAGGGGTGGGACCGCCAGACGCGACAAAAAACTGGCGGTCCCGTGTCGCTGCTTAAAAATACTGGTCGGGGAAGTGCGGCTTCGCCGGCCAGCCGGAGCGACCCGACCACGCTAGCAAGGGCGGCGAAAACGGCAACGCGATCCGTATCTTAACCTAACCGGTCAACCTTACCCGGGCGCGATAACCTTAATCCTTGGCCTTCTTGGCTTTCTTCGGCTTCTTGTCGTCGTCGGCTTCCTTGCCGTTCTCTTTCCGGCGGTTGGTGAAGCGCGCGTTACCGAGCCCGGTGCCGATGGTCAGCACGCCCCAGTGCTCGACGTCCTGCATGAAGGGGACTTCGGAGAGGCCCTGGGCGACGCCGTCATTGTGCATCAGCACCGCGGTGTCGTGGTCGCCGATCTGGGGGATCGCCTCGACCAGGCTGGCCGGCAGGTTGAATCGCGAGCTTTCCCAGTTGCCGGGCAGGTTCTGTGCGCCCTTTTCGATCGAGCCGTCGGCATCGATCACGCCGGGACAGGAAATGCCGATGAAGGGCGCGAGATTGAGCCCCTCTTTCTCTGCGGCGCTGATCAGTTCCTTCAGCATCTTGACCAGCCGCTTCACCGCGCCTTCGCGCGTCGGCTCGTCGGCGGCATGGCGCCACAGGTCGGACTTCCACACACTGGCCTTGGAAAGATCGGGCGTCTTCTTCCAGCGCGTTTCCACCACGCCGCAGCGGATGTTGGTGCCGCCGATATCGACCGCGAGAATGCTGTCGTGGCCCGCGAAGATCCACGACGGCGCCAGATGCAGCGTGCCGATCAGGCCGGCCTCATCGGGATGAAAGCGGATCGGCACCAGATCGATGTCGAAATCCTCGGCCTTGAGGAGGATATTGGCGCGCGCGATGGCGATCTCGCCGACCCGGCTCTGCCGGAAGCCGCCGCCGACCACGATGCGCTCGGTATCCGCCCACGCTTTCGTCTTCAGGAAGCGGCCGGTGACGTAGGCCAGTTCCTGCGCGAAATGCTCGATCGCGCCGTGCACCAGGGCGGCCGCGGCGATGTCGTCGCCCATCAGGACCTCGTCGAGATCGCCCTTGGGAATGTCGTCGGTTGATACTTTGCCCAGCGGATCGTCGCCGGTTTTCTTCAGCGGCTTGCGCAGCCCATCGAGAATATCGCGGAAGGCGCCCTTGCTGGCCCGGTCGCCGAGGAAACCGTCGTCGTCCTTCAGTTCGACATTGAAGCTGTCGATCTCGACCGAAGGCAGTTTCTGCGCGCCATGCCGCGCGATGCCTGTGGTCGTTACGCTATCGTCCGCCATGCTGGTCCAACCCCTGCCCGATTTTGCCGGCGACAACGGGCGGGGAACCCATTGGTTTCAATCGGAGGGGCGAGTAGAGAGTGGCGAAGAGCGGTTGGAGGGCCCAAAATGGCCCCCTAGGGGCTAGCCGCGTCTCGCCGCCAGCCGTTTTCGGGCCAAATACCTCATTTTGGGCGGCATTTTGGGCCATTTCACCTTGACTCACCGCATTCTGCGGCTATAAGTCCCGGCATCCGGCGCGGGATTTCTCGCGCTGTTTGTTTTTGCGCGAATTGTTTGGGGCTTGCTCCCCGGCCGTGCGAAAATCGTACCCATAACGACTGACCAAAAAGCCGACCCGGGCACGCCCTGTTGGGAAGATGTCCGAGGCCGGGATCGAACACGAAGGAAAACAACGATGTTCGCAGTCATCAAAACCGGCGGCCGGCAATACCGCGTCGCTCCGGATGATGTGCTCGAGGTAGGCAAGATCGCCGGCGATGTCGGCACGATCGTGCAGCTTGGCGAAGTTCTGGTGGTCGGCGGTGACACGCCGGTGCTGGGCGTGCCGACGGTGGCAGGCGCCACGGTTGCCGCCGAAGTGCTGGACCACAAGCGCGGCCCCAAGGTGATCGCGTTCAAGAAGCGCCGCCGCAAGAATTCGCGCCGCAAGCGCGGCTATCGCGACGAGATCACGGTGCTTCGCATCACCGAGATCCTGACCGATAACGCCAAGCCCTCCGTCGGCCCACGGCCGAAGCGGGAAAAAGCGGTCGCAGCAGCCCCCGCCGCCTGAGGCGACGTGCGGTGCAGCAACGGCACGTTTCAACGAAAAGTTGATTCGTGATGAGAAGTGAAATTAGAATTTAGCGAAGTCGGAGACGGGCCATGGCTCACAAAAAAGCAGGCGGTTCATCGCGAAACGGTCGCGATTCAGCGGGCAAGCGCCTGGGCATCAAGGCCTATGGCGGCGAGCACGTGATTCCCGGCAACATCATCGCGCGTCAGCGCGGCACAACGTGGCATCCCGGCCTTAATGTGGGCATGGGCACCGACCATACTCTGTTTGCCAAGGTCGAAGGTCATGTCGAATTCCGTGCAAAAGCAAACGGCCGCACATTCGTATCGGTAGTCCCGATGGCGGAAGCGGCCGAATAGTCGGTGGACACATCTCAGTCCGCCGGGTCCTGTTGAACCGGCGGAGTCAAAATGGGCTCCAGGGGAGGCGGGAAACCGGCCTCCCCTTTTCATTTGCGCATTTTCGCAATCAGGAGCCCGATATGTTGCAGGACTTCCCGATCTCAGCACCGGCCTCGCGCGACGCGAGGAACTGCGTCCTCGAGACCGAACGCCTGACGCTGCGCCGGCCGACGCTCGCCGACGTCCCGGCGATCGCACAGCTCGCCAACGATCGCCGCATTGCGGAAAACACCCGCCGCCTGCCGCACCCCTATTCACAGGACCACGCGGCCGAGTTCGTGCGCGCTGCGGCCGCCGACGGCCGCGAGACCGTGTTCCTGATCGAGCAGAACCATTCACCGCTCGGCCTGGTCGGCATCGACCGCACGACGCCGGACGCGCCGGAACTCGGCTACTGGCTCGGCATCGCGCATTGGGGCCAGGGTTTTGGCACCGAGGCTGCGCGCGCCGCGATCGATTTCTTCTTCGAGGAATCCGAGGCCGAGCACCTGATTGCCGGCGCCCGCGTCGCCAATCCCGCCTCGCGCAACATTCTGGAGAAATGCGGCTTCCAATGGAGCGGCGTCGAGCTGCACCGCTTCGAGGCGCTGGGATCCTCGACCCCGGTCGACTGCTTCCGCCTCACCCGCGGGGTGTGGTCGTCGCTGAAAAACTGGGGGATTTCGACGCGGCGGGAGCGGTAGCCTCTTTCTTCACCCGCCCCTTGAGGGGGCGGGTCGTCTCGCGTTCGCGAAGCGAATGCGAGACGGGGCGGGGTGACAGACTATCCACGCATGCTCTGTTGGACGTGGAGAGACTTTCACCCCACCTCGGTTCGCATTGCATGCGAACCGATCCTCCCCCTCCAGGGGAGGATGAGTAAGCAACTCACGCCGGCGGATTGACGACCGCTTCCTCGCGCCCGAGCTGCTGTTCGCGCAGGAAAATATAAATTCCGGCGCCGATGATGATGGCGGCGCCGATCATGGTCGAGAGCGACGGTACGTCGCCCCACACCGCGAACCCAAAAATGACCGCCCAGACGATCATCGAATATTGATAAGGCACCACGACGCTGGCCGGCGCCAGTTTCAGCGACCGGTTGATGCATAGCAGCGCGACGACCGACGTAACGCCCGCGATCGCAAACAGACCGAGGCTGCCGAGCGTCGGCGTCACCCAGCCGATCGGCGACATCAGCGCGCCGAGCAGGAACGTGCCGCCGAATTGCGTCGTGGTCAGCACGATATCCGGCGTCGCGCGCAGCGAGCGCGTGATCAGCATCAGGAACGCGAACGACAGGCTGCCGCCGAGCGCGATCATCGCCGGCCAGCTCACGGTCTGCGTCGACGGGCGCAGCGCGATCAGGACGCCGCCAAACCCGATCAGGATCGCGGTCCAGCGCCGCCAGCCGACGCGCTCGCCGAGCACGATGCCTGATAGCGCGGTGACGAAGATCGGCGAGGCCAGGTAATAGGTGATGACGTCGGCGAGCGGCAGGTAGACCGTGGCCAGGAAGAACGCCGCGACTTCGAGCGTCGACAGCAGCACGCGAAGCAGTTGCAGCCACGGCCGCTCGATGCGGGAGAATTCAGCGCGCTGTCGCCAGATGATCGGCAGCAGCAGCAGCAGTGCCGCGCAGGCGCGCAGCCACATCAATTGCCCGACCGAATAGGTCGCGACCAGGAATTTGCCGAGCGCATCGCCGAACGAGAACATGAAGATCGACAGCAGCATCAGGCCGATGCCGGCCAGCCGCGCCGAGCGCTCGTCATAGCTGGAGAGTTTGCCGAACAGGGTCATGGGCGAAGCGGCGTTTCCTGCGGTTTCTTCGTCAGGTCTTTTGTGCGGCACGTTGTAAAGATGCGGGAGAAAGGGGCAAGCCCGGGCATGACGAATTGAACGAATTGCCGCAACCCCGCCCCTGCGTTACCGGTAGATCGCATCGACAAGAAACGGCAGGAAACCGACATGACGGACTTCGATCCCGCACAACATCGCATGGTGAGCGAACAGCGCTGGTTCGAGGATTTCGCACTCGGCGAACGCTTCGTGATCCCGAGCCGGACCCAGACCTCGGCGGTATTCGCGGCCTTCCAGACCGCGAGCGGCGATACCCATCCGATCCATTACGATGTCGAATATTGCCGCGCCCGCGGCATGCCGGACCTGCTCGCGCACGGTTTTCAGACCCTGGTGCACACCGCCCCCGGCGCCGGCCTGTTCCCCTATCTCGTCGAGGAATCGCTGGTCGGCTTCCTCGAACAGTCGAGCAAGTTCCTGAAGCCGGTCTATGCCGGCGACACCCTCTATCCCGCGCTCGAAGTGACCGAACTGGTCCCCGGCCGCAGCACCGGCGTGGTGACGCTGCGCTCGACGGTATTCAACCAGCGCAAGGAGCTGGTGCTGGAAGGCATGCAGAAGTTTCTGGTCCGGCGGCGGCCGGTCTCATAAGGACCCTCGGGCGCGGTTAAAGCAGAGAAAACGCCCGAAAATTAAGGCTTTTCGCCAGTGTAGGCCGCTTGAGGGTTGCCGCGGCGGCCCCCCTGCCCTACCTAGTGGCAATCATGAAATTCCTTGACGAGGCAAAGGTCTATATCCGCTCCGGCGACGGCGGTAACGGCTGCGTGGCGTTCCGCCGCGAAAAATTCATCGAGTTCGGCGGGCCCTCCGGCGGCAATGGCGGCCGCGGCGGCGACGTCATCATCGAGGTGGTCGACGGGCTGAACACGCTGATCGACTATCGCTACCAGCAGCACTTCAAGGCGCAGAAGGGCACCAATGGCATGGGCAAGGACCGCCATGGCGCCAACGGCAAAGCAATCGTGCTGAAAGTGCCGGTCGGCACGCAGATCTTTGACGAGGATCGCGAAACGCTGATCCACGACTTCACCGAGCTCGGCGAGAAATTCGTGCTGGCCGAAGGCGGCAATGGCGGTTTCGGCAATGCGCATTTCAAGTCCTCGACCAACCGCGCGCCGCGCAATGCCAATCCCGGCCAGGAAGGCGAAGAGCGCTGGATCTGGCTGCGGCTGAAACTGATCGCGGACGCCGGCCTCGTCGGCCTGCCCAATGCCGGCAAGTCGACCTTCCTTTCCGTCGTCAGCGCGGCCAAGCCGAAGATCGCGGACTATCCCTTCACCACGCTGCATCCGCAGCTCGGCGTCGTGAACGCGCAGGGCCGCGAATTCGTGCTCGCCGACATTCCCGGCCTGATCGAGGGCGCGCATGAAGGCGCCGGCCTCGGCGACCGCTTCCTCGGCCATGTCGAGCGCTGCCGCGTGCTGCTGCACCTGATCGACGCGACCTGCGAACATGCCGGCAAGGCCTACAAGACGGTGCGGACCGAGCTCGAAGCCTATGAGGGTCACCTCGCCGACAAGATCGAGATCGTCGCGCTGAACAAGATCGACGCGGTGACGCCGGATGAATTGAAGAAGCAGAAAGACCGACTGAAACGCGCGGCGAAGAAGACGCCGCTGTTGATCTCGGCCGCGACCGGCGAAGGCGTGCCGGAAGCGCTCAAGGCGCTGGTCGAGGTGATCGGCGAGGCCCCGGTGTCGCTGAAGGCCAAGGGTGGGCAGGAGCCGTGGGCGCCGGTGACGCCGCCGCAGGGCTGAACCACGGTTAAGTCTCCACTGCCCGCCCCTTCCAAATACCGGAACCGGCGCGTATTGCTTCCGAACACCCTGACCATTCGACCGCATCATGAAACGCCCCGCGCTCAAAAACTTCCGCCGCATCGTCGTCAAGGTCGGCTCCTCGCTGCTGATCGACTCGAACGCCGGCGAAGTACGCTCGGCGTGGCTGGCGGCGCTGGCGGCGGATATCGCCAAACTGCACGGCGAGGGCCGCGACGTCCTGGTGGTGTCATCCGGCTCGATCGCGCTGGGGCGCAGCCGCTTGAAACTGCCGCGCGGCCCGCTGAAGCTCGAAGAGAGCCAGGGTGCTGCCGCGGTGGGGCAAATCGCGCTGGCGCGGATCTGGTCGGAAGTGCTCGGGGCGCACGGCATCGGCGCCGGACAGATCCTGGTGACGCTGCAGGACACCGAGGAACGCCGCCGCTATCTCAACGCCCGCTCGACCATCGCCAAGCTTTTGGAATGGCGCGCGGTGCCCGTGATCAACGAGAACGACACGGTCGCCACCAACGAAATCCGCTACGGCGACAATGACCGCCTCGCCGCCCGCGTCGCCACCATGGCGAGCGCCGACCTGCTGATCCTGCTGTCCGACATCGATGGTCTGTACGACGCGCCGCCCGGCGCCAATCCCGACGCAAAGCTGATTCCGATCGTGGAATCCGTCACCTCGGAGATCGAGGGCATGGCGGGCGCGGCGGAATCCGAACTGTCGCGCGGCGGCATGTTCACCAAGATCGAGGCGGCGAAGATCGCGACGACGTCGGGCACGCATATGCTGATCGCGTCCGGCAAGATCGAGCATCCGCTGCAGGCGATTTCAGACGGCGGCCGCTGCACCTGGTTCCTGACCCCCGCCAACCCCGTCACCGCGCGAAAGCGCTGGATCGCGGGCTCGCTGGAGCCGAAGGGCACGCTGACCATCGACGCCGGCGCGGTCGCCGCCCTTCGCGCCGGCAAAAGCCTGCTGCCGGCCGGGGTGATCCGGATCGACGGCCAGTTCGCCCGCGGCGATGCCGTGGTGGTACGCGGCCCCGATACCCACGAGATCGGCCGCGGCCTTGTCGCCTACGACGCCGAGGACGCCGAGAAGATCAAGGGCCGCTCCTCGCCGGACGTGATGGCGATCCTCGGCGTCTCAGGGCGGGCGGAAATGATCCACCGGGATGATCTGGTGGTGGGTCCGGCCGGAGCTGTCCCGGCCAAGTAGGCCATTGGCCGAGCTGCCTATTTTACGGTACCCTCAGCCAGCCATGCCGGTTCCGGACCTCGCAAAAGCGGGATTTCCGTGCTAGGACATGGCCTTAACTTAGCCCGAGACATCCGATGACCGCGCCCCTGAAGGCAATCGACGGCACCGCCGATCTGCCCGCTCTGATGACCGACCTCGCCGCCCAGGCGCGCGCTGCGGCGCGCGTGCTGGCGCTGGCGCCGCCGGAGCAGAAGAACCGGGCGCTGGAGGCGATCGAGCGGGCGATCCGCGCCAATGCGGCAGCGATCCTGGCGGCCAATGCCGAGGACGTCGCGGACGTCCGCGCCGCCGGCGCGACCTCCGCCTTCATCGACCGCCTGACGCTGACGCCCGCGCGCGTCGAGGCGATGGCCGATGGCGTCGCCACCGTGCGGCAGATTCCAGATCCGGTCGGTACCGTCACCGAAAGCTGGCGGCGGCCGAACGGCATGACCATCGAGCGCGTGCGGGTGCCGCTCGGCGTGATCGGCGTGATCTTCGAGAGCCGTCCCAATGTCGCCGCCGACGCCGGCGTGCTGTGCCTGAAATCCGGCAATGCGGTAATCCTGCGCGGCGGCTCCGACAGTTTCCGTTCCTGCCGCGCGATCCATGACTGCCTGGTGCAGGGGCTGCGCGAGGCGGGCCTGCCGGAAGCCGCGATCACGCTGGTGCCGACGCGCGACCGCGCGGCCGTCGGCCTGATGCTGACGGGATTGAACGGCGGCGTCGACGTGATCGTGCCGCGCGGCGGCAAGAGCCTCGTTGCGCGCGTCGAGGCGGAAGCCCGCGTGCCGGTGTTCGCGCACCTCGAAGGCGTCAACCACGTCTATGTCGATCGCTCCGCCGATCTCGAAATGGCGAAGCAGATCGTGCTCAATGCCAAGATGCGCCGTCCCGGCGTGTGCGGCGCCGCCGAGACCCTGCTGGTGGATCGCGCTGGCGCTGCCGCGAACCTGAAGCCGCTGGTCGAGATGCTGATCGATGCCGGCTGCGAAGTGCGCGGCGACGACGCCGTGCAAAAGGTCGATGCGCGCGTCAAGCCCGCCTCCGACGAGGACTGGGACACCGAATATGAGGACGCCATCATCTCGGCAAAAGTCGTCGACGGCCTCGACGCGGCGCTGGCCCACATTCAACATCACGGCTCGCATCACACCGATGCGATCGTCGCCGAGGATGCGAAGGCCGCCGGGAAATTCCTCAGCGAAGTCGACTCCGCGATCGTGCTGCACAACGCCTCGACGCAGTTCGCCGACGGCGGCGAGTTCGGCTTCGGCGCGGAGATCGGCATCGCCACCGGCAAGTTCCACGCCCGCGGGCCTGTGGGGGCCGAGCAGCTGACGAGTTTCAAATATCGCGTTCACGGCACCGGACAGACGCGGCCGTGAACGCCAGCTCTTGCGCGCGGTGACCCGATCGATGCCATCGCAAACCGCCGCGCAGGCGATTCCCTTCCATACCAACGGCATGCGTATCGGCCTGCTCGGGGGCTCGTTCAATCCGCCGCACGCCGCGCATCGCGCCATCAGCCTGTTTGCGCTGAAGCGGCTGAAACTCGATCGCGTCTGGTGGCTGCTGACGCCGGGCAATCCGCTGAAGGATAACGGCCGGCTTCATGGCCTTGACGAGCGCGCGCGCGCCGCGCGCGAGGTCGCCGACGATCCGCGCATCGACATCAGTTGTCTCGAAGCTGTCATCGGCACCCGGTACACTGTCGATACGATCATCCATTTGCGCCGCCGCGTTTCCGGCGTGCACTTCGTCTGGATCATGGGCGCTGACAATCTCGCGCAATTCCATCGTTGGCAAAACTGGCGGCGCATTGCCGCCGAGGTGCCGATTGCCGTGATCGACCGTCCGCCGCAAAGCTTTCGCGCCCTGGCCGCGCCGGCCGCACAGGCCCTGGCGCGCTATCGGTTACCTGCAAATCAGGCGGCCCTGCTGGCCGACCAACGCACGCCTGCCTGGGTTTTCCTCACCGGCATGAAACTGAACCTGTCGTCCACGGGACTGCGGAACCCGGACGGGAGCTGGAAGGCCGAGAAGTGACAATTTCATCGAACCGGCAGGTGGGATTCACTGGAATATTGAAACCATTAACCCCACATGCCTAGTATAGTCGGCGGACGCCGGGATTCGGCGTTCGCGATACAGTGAAAGGAATGGTCCCTGGCCACACCTGTATTGTCCAAGTCTGTTTTACCCAAGGCCACTGGCAAGGCTGCCGGCAGTAAGGCTCCTGGCAAGTCCGCCAAGACCCCGCGTAAAACATCGACCGAAGCTGCGGCCTTGAAGGCGCAACCCGACGCCGACAAGACGCTGAACATGATCCTCTCCCGCCTCGACGATATGAAGGCGGAAGAAACGGTCACCATCGACCTTCGCGGCAAATCCGCCTTTTCCGACTACATGATCGTCACGTCAGGCCGGGCCAACCGGCACGTCGGCGCGATCGCGGAAAACGTCACCAAAGCCCTGAAGGAAAACGGCATCAGGAACATCCATGTCGAGGGCTTGCCCAATTGCGACTGGGTGCTGATCGATTCCGGCGATGTGGTCGTGCACGTGTTCAGGCCCGAGGTGCGGGAATTCTACAATCTCGAGAGATTGTGGACGCAGAACCCGGCGGCGGCGGCGATCTGAACTCTCGGCCGGTGCGAATCGGCTGAGGCGTATGTAATCTGTTTGACGCGCGCGAGAAGCGCGCGTGCCGGAAAGTGCACGCCGGTAAAAACCGCACGCCAGAAGAAACCGCACGCCAGAAACCCTATTCATGCGCCTTGTCGTGGTCTCGATCGGCCGGCTGAAGCAGGGCCCGGAACAGGAACTGGCCGAACGTTATCGCGAGCGTTTTGAGGATATCGGCCGCAAGCTCGGCTTTCGCGGCCTCGGGATTCATGAAATTCCGGAAAGCCGGGCGCGCGACACCGCGACCCGGATCGCCGAGGAAGCCGCGGCGATCGCGGCGGCGATACCGGAGAAATCGGTGCTGGTGGCACTGGACGAGCACGGCAAGAGCATCGACAGCGCGGCCTTCGCCCGGCAACTCGGCCAATGGCGGGACGAGGGGATCGCCAGCACCATTTTCGCGATCGGCGGCGCCGACGGACTTTCGCCCGAATTGCAGCGCAGGGCTAGGCTTCGCGTGGCGTTCGGCTCGGCGACCTGGCCGCATCAAATGGTCCGCGTCATGCTTCTCGAGCAGATTTACCGGGCCGCCACCATTCTGGCCGGACACCCCTACCACCGCGCGTAACGCACGGTGACGCGAATGCGAATAGCGCCTAAAAGACCCTGATGCCTTCAACGCGGGACATGCACTCGTTCGATGCCGCAAGCCGGGCCCTGCCGCGGCCGGCGCCGGCTGCGCTTGCCGTGCTGCTTTGCGCAAGCTTCACCGCCGCATCGCCAGCGACGGCGATAGCGCAGTCCGCCGCCCCCGCGCAGCAGGCAACGGTGATTTCCCCCGAGGCCATCAAGCAGCGCGAGGAGGAACTGGAGGCCACGCGCGAGCAGCAGCGCAAGGCAGCCGAACTGCAGCAGAAACTGAAGGCCGATATCGCGGCGATCGGCCAGGACCGCTCCAAACTGAACCAGCAACTGATCGACATCGCCACCCAGGTGCGCGTTGTCGAGACCCGCATCGGCGAGACCGAGGGCCGCCTGCGTCCGCTCGACAGCCGCGAGCAGCAGGTCCGGGCATCACTCGATTCGCGCCGCGCCGAAATCGTCGAGGTGCTGGCGGCTCTGCAACGCGCGGGACGGCGCACGCCGCCGGCCCTTTTCGTGCGGCCCGAAGACGCGCTGCAATCACTGCGCACCGCGATGCTGCTCGGATCGGTCGTGCCCGAACTGCGCGGCCGTGCGGAGAAACTCGCCGCGGACCTCGGCGAACTCGTCAATTTGCGCAAGACCATCGCCACCGAGCGCGACATCCTGGCCCGCGACCGCGACAAGCTGAGAGAGGATTCGGTCAGGCTGGCTGCATTGGTGGAAGAGCGGCAGCGCAAGCAGAGCGCGATCGAAAAGGACGTCGAGGCCGAAGGCGCGCGCGCCATCGGCTTGTCGCGACAGGTCGAGAGCCTGCAGGGGCTGATCACAAAAATGGAGCAGGACCTCAAGAGCGCGGCCAAGGCGGCGGCCACCGCCAGCCTGCAGGGGGCTCCGGCTGCCCCGGCCGGCAAACCCAACCTGGGCGGGTTGAAGGATCCTGCCCGATTGAGCCCGGCCATCGCCTTCGCTTCCGCCCGGGGCCTGTTTGCCCTTCCGGTTAACGGCCGCAAGATTCGCGAGTTTGGCGGTTCCGACGGCGCCGGCGGCGTAAATAAAGGCATTTCCTTGGCAGCAAAAGCCGGCTCTCAGGTCACAACACCGTGTGACGGCTGGGTTGTTTACGCTGGACCCTTCCGCAGCTATGGACAACTCTTGATCCTCAATGCCGGGGGCGGGTATCATGTCCTGATCGCCGGGATGGAGCGTATTTCGGTAAACATCGGCCAGTTTGTACTTACGGGAGAGCCGGTCGCGACCATGGGGACGACTTCCCAGGTCGCATCCATTCTCGCGACGACCGCGAGCCAGCCGGTGCTCTATGTCGAGTTCCGAAAAGACGGCACTCCGATCGACTCTGGCCCATGGTGGGCCGCAAATGAAGGCGAAAAGGTTCGCGGATGATGCGCAAAACTTCTGTAATTCTTCTCAGCGCCGCCACCGGTGCGGCTTTGACGCTCTTCGTGACGCAGCCCCGTTCCGTGCTGATGGGATCGAGCGCGCGTGCGGCGACTTCCGACACCTACCGCCAGCTCAATTTGTTCGGCGACGTGTTCGAGCGCGTCCGCAGCGACTATGTCGAGAAGCCCGACGACAGCAAGCTGGTCGAGTCGGCGATCTCTGGCATGCTGGCCGGCCTCGATCCGCATTCCAGCTACATGGATGCGAAGAGTTTCCGCGACATGCAGGTGCAGACCCGCGGTGAGTTCGGCGGGCTCGGCATCGAGGTCACGATGGAAGACGGCCTGATCAAGGTGGTCTCGCCCATCGACGACACCCCGGCGTCGAAGGCCGGCATCATGGCCAACGACATCATCACCAATCTCGACGACGAAGCCGTGCAGGGTCTCACCCTCAACCAGGCGGTCGAGAAGATGCGCGGCCCGGTCAACACCAAGATCCGCCTCAAGATCGTCCGCAAGGGCTCCGACAATCCGATCGAAGTGACGCTGGTGCGCGACAACATCCGCGTCCGCTCGGTGCGCGCCCGCGTCGAACAGGACGACATCGCCTATATCCGCGTCACCACCTTCAACGAGCAGACCACCGAAGGCCTGAAGCGCGAGATCGGCAATCTCTCGAACCAGATCGGCGACAAACTGAAGGGCTACATCATCGACCTCCGCAACAATCCGGGCGGCCTGCTGGAGGAAGCGGTCACCGTTTCCGACGCCTTCCTGGAGCGCGGCGAGATCGTCTCGACCCGCGGCCGCAATGCCGAGGAAACCCAGCGCCGGGCGGCGCATAGCGGCGACCTCACCAAGGGCAAGCCGATCATCGTGCTGGTCAATGGCGGCTCGGCCTCGGCCTCCGAAATCGTCGCCGGCGCGCTGCAGGACCACAAGCGCGCGACGCTGGTCGGCACGCGCTCGTTCGGCAAGGGCTCGGTGCAGACCATCATCCCGCTCGGCAGCGGCAACGGCGCGCTTCGGCTTACCACCGCGCGCTATTACACGCCGTCCGGCAAGTCGATCCAGGCCAAGGGCATCGTGCCCGACATCGAAGTGCTGCAGGACGTGCCGGAAGAACTGAAGGCGCGCACCGACACCAAGGGCGAGGCCTCGCTGCGCGGCCATCTGAAAAACGACGGCGACGAGAAGACCGGATCGCAGTCCTACGTGCCGCCGGACGCCAAGGACGACAAGGCGCTGAAGACCGCAGCCGACCTGCTGCATGGCATCAAGTCGACGGCGACCGCAGCCCCAGCCACCGGCGACAAGGCCGCCGTCGAAAAGCCCGCGACCAAGGCTGCGAACTGATCGACGTCACCTGAAGGCATTTTGGAAAAGGGCGGCCTTCGGGTCGCCCTTTTTTGCTGGGCGGCTCAACCCCTGCCCCGCCGTGGTATCGTCGGCCCCGGTGATTCGGGGAGGTCCATGACGGAAATGACCGACGATCTGAGCGCGCCGCTCGGACAGAAGACGCAGCGCCGCAAGCGCCGGTTCCGGCTGCCTTTCACGGCGATGCAGGCGCTGGCCGTACTGCTCGGCCTTTTCCTGGTCGCGTTCCTCGCCATCGCGCTGTTCACTGACAATCCGTTTGGCGGCGAGCCGATCGCCCGTATCGCGCTGCGCCCGTCGGCGGAAGACAAGGCGCCCGCGTCGGGTGCCGGAAAGTCCGAGCCGGCGGTAAAATCAGCATCGCAGGCGCCCAGCGGCGACAACAAGACCGTCACCATCATCGACGGCTCCAGCGGCAAGCGGCAAGATGTCGTAATCGGCAGCGGCGATTCCGCCGACAAGGCCGGTACCGACGCGGCGCCCGCGGCGTCCATGGTCGGCATCGACCAGCGGCTCCTGGAAAAGTCGAAATACGGCATGATCCCTGTCGTAGCCGACGGCCTGAAGCCGTTCACGGTCTATGCCGCTGACGCCGACCGCGCCAAGGCCGCGAAAATGCCCGTCATCGCCATCGTGGTCGGTGGGCTCGGGGTCGGCGCCGCCAAGACGACCGATGCCATCATGAAGCTACCGCCGGCGGTGACGCTGGCCTTCACCCCTTACGGGGCGGACCCCACCAAGCTCGCCGAGCGGGCCCGGGCGCAGCGCCACGAGATCCTGCTGCAGGTTCCGATGGAGCCGTTCGATTATCCCGACAATGACCCCGGCCCGCAGACCCTGCTGACGAGCCTGACGCCGGAACAGAACATCGACCGCCTGCACTGGCACCTCAGCCGCATCCAGGGCTATGCGGGGATCGCCAATTTCATGGGTGCGCGCTTCACCGCCGCCGATACCGTGATGCAGCCGGTGATCCGCGAGGCCGCCAAGCGCGGCCTCGGCTATCTCGACGACGGCTCCTCGCCGCGGAGTGCCGCCCCCGCCCTGACGGCGGCCCAGTCGATGCCGTTCGCCAAGGCCGATTTCACCATCGACGCCGTGCCGACCTCGGCCGAGATCGATCGGACACTGGTCAAGCTGGAGACACTCGCCAAGGAACGCGGGATGGCGGTGGGCGTCGCCTCGGCGCTGCCGATTTCGATCGAGCGGCTCGCCGCATGGATCAAGACTCTCGACAGCCGGGGCATTATGCTTGTGCCATTGACAACGGCGATGCTGAAATCAAAATCAGACTAGAGATCAAGCCGATGACGGCGATCCGGACTTTCCCGGACGGCGGCGGACCGACCGATTGCGGATAGACGTGATGCAACCAAGGGAAACGTGAGGGACATGGCGCGCTACGAGGACCTGCCTTACCGGACCTGCGTCGGCATGATGCTGATCAATGCGGCCGGGCTGGTCTTCATCGGCCGCCGCGCTGGCGGCATCGAGCATGTCGACGACACCCATGTCTGGCAGATGCCGCAGGGCGGCGTTGATCCGGGCGAGGACACCTGGGAGGCGGCGAAGCGCGAGCTCTACGAGGAAACCAGCGTCCGTTCGGTGGAAAAACTCGGCGAAGTTCCGGATTGGCTGATCTACGACATCCCGCGCACGGTAGCCGGCCGCGCCTGGAAGGGCCGCTACCGCGGCCAGCGCCAGAAATGGTTTGCGGTGCGCTTCACGGGCAAGGATGCCGAGATCAACGTCTCGAGTCCGGGCGGCGGCGGACACAAGGCCGAATTCGTCAACTGGCGTTGGGAGCCGATGAAGAATTTGCCGAACCTGATCGTGCCGTTCAAGCGGCCGGTCTATGAGCGCGTGGTCAAGGAATTCTCCAGCCTCGCCGGCGAGTAGCGTTTTGACTGACGAGCCCTCTTGCAAACCCTATCGCCCCAATGTGGGCATTGCGCTGTTCAACACCTCCGGCCTGGTGCTCATCGGCCGCCGCTTCCGCGACGACGGACCGGAGATCATTCTTCCCGGACTGGAATGGCAGATGCCGCAGGGTGGCATCGACGCCGACGAGAATCCACGCGATGCGGTCATGCGCGAACTCTGGGAGGAGACTGGCGTGCGCAACGCCGAGTATCTCGGCGAGACCGGTTGGACGACGTATGAATTCCCGCCCTATGACGGACCGGCGACGCATCGCCTTGCCCAATTCCGCGGCCAGCGGCAGAAATGGTTCGCGCTGCGCTTCACCGGCCGCGACGAGGAGATCGATCCGCTGACGCCGCGCAACGGCCAGCCGGCCGAATTCGATTCATGGCGCTGGGAGCGTCTCGACCGCGTCGCCGACCTAGTGGTGCCGTTCCGGCGCGAAGTTTACCAGATGATAGCCCGTGAATTTACGGGGTTCGCCCGGTAAGGCTTGCATCCTCTTGCCGCGGCCGCGAGAAAAGCGCACCGATGCCGGTGGTGCTCGCGAACCTTTTTCGATCCTGCACAGACTAACCGGCTCACCCTTGAAAATTCTGTACCGTTCGGTGTCTGTCCGCATGATGGAAGTGACTGTAACCAAGCGCCGCCGCAGTTGGGAGTGGCGGGTGCACGATCACAACGGCACGCTGCTCATGCACGGGCGCGAGCGCAGTCGCCCGGCCGCCCGTTACCAGGGTAATCGCAGCCTGTTCCTGCTCCTGGCCGTCGGCCGCAGGCCCAAGGCGTTGAGGACAGCCGAGCGTTTGCACACGCCAGATCAATCGGATTCGGGCGCCAGCAGATCGTGGTCTAGTTAGGTCCGACCGCAAACGGGCCGATGGCGATGACCTGACAATTGCTGTCCCGCCTGGCGCATTCGGCGAGCGCCGTGGTGGCCGCAGCCTGTTCCGTCACCGCCTTCAATCCCAGCCCGGGACGGCCGGCCGCGCCGACCGCGACAGCATTCCAGCCGCTCGAGGCATCCGCGAGCCGACGTGCGACATCGTCGCGCGCATCGGCTGAGATCGTCGTATTGCCGGCGGCCTTGAAGAAGCCGGTTATCTTGAGCGAGCCCGGAATCGGAACCACGAAATTGTCGTTCAGTGCGACGATCATACAGGGGGCGCCGGCGATCCCGCCGCAGGACTCAAGCGCTCGCCGCACGGCTTCCTCGACACTGTCCGATGCGATCGGAAAGAACAGCGCGCCACCGGGGCCGATCGCCACCGCCTTGTTCTTACGCGCCGGCGCGTACACGTTTTCAAGCCGCGCCTTGCCGGCGTCGCGAACGAGCGGGACGTTTTTGGCGGCGAAGGGCTGCATGGTCGCGGCATCATTCCCGAACCAGGGCAATGGCGGCATCGGTGGCCTGCCGGGCGCGTAAACGACGGTGTCGCCCACCGCATACAGCTCGCATTTGCGCGGCGATTGCGCGGCATCGGCGCGCTTCTGGCACTGCTCCACCGCAGCCGATCTCGCAGCCTCCTCGCTCGGCTGGGCCGTGACGAAGGCGCTGAAGCCGCCGACGTTCAGCGCGAACGCCTTGAAATCCGCGGCAGGGGCATAGTCGGAGACGACCGTCGCGCGGGCCTTGTCGCCGATGAAGGGGATGTCCGCGGCCAGCTTTTCCGAGGATGCGGCAATCGGCGGCGAAGGCGGCACGGCAGCCGCCGCAGCGGCCGGGGCGGGAACACCGCTTGACGCGGCGACCTTCGATGGCGCCGACGTCTCGAGCCGGGTGAAATACAGAAAGCCGCCGACCCCGATCGCGGCGAGGCTGACGACGGTGACGGCGACCGGCCACATCCAGTTCGGCTGCGCCGCGGCTTGCGTCTTGGCCGGCTTCTTGACCTGGGGCATCGCGTAGGTGCCGTCGTCGCGACGCATCGCCACCATGTAGGCGTGCACCGGCGTCGGGATGTTCTTGACCTCCTGCGCGCCCATATCGGCGAACTGCACCGACAGCTTGTTGGCAACCTGTTCGTGGACCGCGCGCGAGATGCAGATGCCGCCGACCTCGGCGAGCCCTTCCAGCCGGGCAGCGATGTTGACGCCGTCGCCCAGCAAGTCGCCGTCGCGCTCGACCACGTCGCCGATGGTGATGCCGATGCGAAAGGCCATCTGCCGGCTCGGCGGATAGGCCATGTTGCGGGTCCGCAGACTCTCCTGGATATCGATTGCGCAGCGTACGGCTTCGACCGCGCTCGGAAACTCGGCGAACACGGCATCCCCGGCGGTACTGAAAATGCGGCCGCCGCTTCTTGCGATGAAATCGTCGGTCACCTGACGGTAGGACGCCAGCCGACGCAGCGTTTCCTCCTCGTCCTCGGCAACCAGCCTGGAATAGCCGGCAATATCGGCCGCAAAAATCGCCGCGATCTTGCGCTTCATCGAGAACAGCCCCGGATCGACACCAGCCCCCGGAACAATGCCGCCAGAAGTTCCCCGGTGCAACGGCCTGATCCCCGTGGGCACCGGACGCGCTCAAAACGAAAGCGCCCGCCACACCGTGACGAGCGCCTGGTTTAGTTGATCTTCCGCCTGGGCCTTCCGTGCGCCCCGAAGCAGTGCTCCGGGGCTTAGTGCATGGCGGTGGACGAGAGTTCCTGCTGGATGCTCTTGAAGTGGTCGAGCCGCTCGATGGCGTTATCGAGCTCGGAGCCCTCCTTATCTGAGAGCTTGGCTTCCATCGCGCTGATCGACTCGGCAAGCTGCGCGCGGTCGAGGTCTTCCAGCGAGGTGGCGACGTCGGCGAGCACGGTGAGGCCCTTCTCCGACATTTCGGCGAGGCCGCCGAACACGATCACCTTCTGATGGGTGCCGCCGGAAGTGATGGTCAGGATACCCGGGCGGATCGCGGCGACGATCGGCGCATGTCCGGCCAGCACGCCGAAATCGCCTTCCACGCCGGGAATGTCGACCTGATCGACCTCGCCGGAGAAGGCGAGCTTTTCGGGAGAGACGAGATCGAAATGAAAGGTAGCCATGGTGTCCCTGCGAGTAGCGAATAGCGAATGGGGAGGAATGGGAGCAGCGCTATTCGCTACTCCCTATTCGCCTCTTAGGCCGCTTCAGCTGCCAGCTTCTTGCCCTTCTCGATGGCTTCTTCGATGGTGCCGACCATGTAGAACGCCGCTTCCGGCAGATGGTCGTACTTGCCTTCGCAGAGACCGCGGAAGCCCTTGATGGTGTCGGCGAGGTCGACGAACTTGCCGGGCGAGCCGGTGAAGATTTCGGCGACGTGGAACGGCTGCGACAGGAAGCGCTCGATCTTGCGGGCGCGCGCCACCGCGAGCTTGTCCTCTTCCGACAGTTCGTCCATGCCGAGAATGGCGATGATGTCCTGCAGCGACTTGTAGCGCTGCAGCACCTGCTGGACCATGCGGGCGGTCTGGTAGTGCTCCTCACCCACGACGAGCGGCGAGAGCATGCGCGAGGTCGAGTCGAGCGGATCCACCGCCGGATAGATGCCCTTTTCCGAGATCGCGCGGTTCAGCACCGTGGTCGCGTCCAAATGGGCGAACGATGTCGCGGGCGCCGGGTCGGTCAAGTCGTCGGCCGGCACGTAGATCGCCTGCACCGAGGTGATCGAGCCCTTCTGCGTGGTGGTGATGCGCTCCTGCAGCGCGCCCATGTCGGTCGCGAGTGTCGGCTGATAACCCACGGCCGAAGGAATACGACCCAGCAGCGCCGACACTTCCGAACCGGCCTGCGTGAAGCGGAAGATGTTGTCGACGAAGAACAGCACGTCCTGGCCCTGGTCGCGGAAATGTTCGGCGACCGTCAGACCGGTGAGGCCGACGCGGGCGCGGGCGCCCGGGGGCTCGTTCATCTGACCGAACACCAGCGCGCATTTCGACTTCACGCTCGGATCCGGATTGTGCGGATCGGCGTTGACCTTGGATTCGATGAACTCGTGATAGAGGTCGTTGCCCTCGCGGGTACGCTCGCCGACGCCAGCGAACACGGAGTAACCGCCGTGCGCCTTCGCGACGTTGTTGATCAATTCCTGGATCAGCACGGTCTTGCCGACGCCGGCGCCGCCGAACAGGCCGATCTTGCCGCCCTTGGCGTAGGGCGCCAGCAGGTCGACGACCTTGATGCCGGTGACGAGAATTTCAGCTTCGGTCGACTGGTCGGTGTAGCTCGGCGCTTCCTGGTGGATGGCGCGCAAGCCATCCGACTTGATCGGGCCGGCTTCGTCGATCGGCTCGCCGATCACGTTCATGATGCGGCCAAGCGTGCCCTCGCCCACCGGAACCGCGATCGGCTGTCCGGTGTCTTTCACTTCCTGGCCGCGCACCAGGCCCTCGGTGACGTCCATCGCGATCGTGCGCACGGTGGATTCACCGAGATGCTGCGCAACTTCCAGCACGAGGCGGATGTTGCCGTTCTTGGTTTCCAGCGAGTTGAGAATGGCCGGCAAGTGGCCCTCGAACTGCACGTCGACGACGGCGCCCATGACCTGGGTGACGCGACCGATCTGGTTAGCTGCTGTGGCCATGATTAGCTCTCCTTCGAAATTCTCTATTTGAACGACCGTCGTTGGTTACGTGCGTCAGACCGCCTCGGCGCCGGAGATGATCTCGATCAGCTCCTTGGTGATCTGGGCTTGACGGGTTCGGTTATAGATCTGGGTTTGCTTGCGGATCATTTCGCCGGCGTTGCGGGTCGCATTGTCCATCGAGCTCATCTGAGCGCCGTAGAACGAGGCGTTGTTTTCCAGCAGCGCGCGGAAAATCTGGACCGCGATATTGCGCGGCAACAGCCGGGAGAGAAGTTCATCCTCCTCCGGCTCATAGTCGTAGGGCGTCGCCAGCGCATTCGCCGCTTTTTCTTCCACGACCAGCGGAATGATCTGCTGCGCGGTCGGGATCTGGGCGATCACCGATTTGAACTGCGCGTAGAACAACGTGCAGACGTCGAACTCGCCGTTATCGAACCGTGCCAGCACCCGCTTGGCGATATCCTCGGCGTTGACGAAGCCGAGCTGACGAACGCTGCGCAGATCGAGGTGCTCGACGATCTGCCTGTCGTACAGGCGACGAAGCTGTTCATAGCCCTTGCGGCCGACGCAGAAGAATTTGACTTCCTTGCCCTGTGCCAACAGCGACTGCGCGCGTTCGCGCGCAAGGCGCACGATCGAGGAGTTGAACGCGCCGGACAGCCCGCGCTCGCCGGTGCAAACCAGCAGCAGGTGAACCTGGTCCTTGCCGGTGCCGCCGAGCAATGCCGGCGCGCCGGGCGAACCCGCGGCGGCGCTGGCGATATTGGAGATCACCGCGCCCATCTTGTCGGCATAGGGCCGCGCCGCTTCCGCCGCATTCTGGGCGCGGCGCAATCTGGACGCGGCGACCATCTGCATCGCCTTGGTGATCTTCTGCGTCGCCTTGGTGGAGGCGATGCGGACGCGCATGTCTTTAAGTGACGCCATTCTTCGTGCACCCCGGCGACCTGCCCTTCAGCCCGGTCGCAAACCTCTCGTTCGTCATGCCCGGCCTTGTGCCGGGCATCCACGTCTTTTTCTCTTCCACGCAGAAATCGTGGATGGCCGGGTCATATGCCCGGCCATGACAGTTAGGAAAACGTCTTCGCGTAACCCTCGACCACCGTCTTGAGCTTGGCGGCGGTGTCGTCGGAGAGGTCGCGGCTCTCACGGATCGCGTCGAGGATTTCGGTGTTCTTGCCGCGCAGGAGCGACAGCAACCCGTCCTCGAACGCGCGCACCTTGTTGATCGGCAGCGGATCGAGATAGCCGTTGGTGCCGGCCCAGATCACGCAAACCTGCTCTTCCATCTTCAGCGGCGAGAATTGCGGCTGCTTCAGGAGTTCGGTCAGGCGCGCGCCGCGGTTGAGCAGGCGCTGCGTCGAGGCATCGAGGTCGGAGCCGAACTGCGCGAACGCCGCCATTTCGCGGTATTGCGCCAGCTCGCCCTTGATCTTGCCGGCGACCTTCTTCATCGCCTTGGTCTGCGCCGACGATCCGACGCGGGACACCGACAGACCGACGTTCACCGCCGGACGGATGCCCTGGAAGAACAGGTCGGTTTCCAGGAAGATCTGACCGTCGGTAATCGAAATCACGTTGGTCGGGATGTAGGCCGACACGTCGTTGGCCTGGGTTTCGATCACCGGCAGCGCGGTGAGCGAGCCAGAACCGTGGTCCTTGCTGAGCTTCGCCGCGCGCTCGAGCAGGCGGGAATGCAGATAGAACACGTCGCCGGGATAGGCTTCGCGGCCCGGCGGGCGCCGCAGCAGCAGCGACATCTGGCGATAGGCGACGGCCTGCTTGGACAGATCGTCATAGATGATGACGGCGTGCATGCCGTTGTCGCGGAAGTACTCGCCCATGGTGCAGCCGGTGAACGGCGCGATGTACTGCATCGGCGCCGGGTCGGACGCGGTGGCGGCGACGATGATGGAATATTCCAGCGCGCCCTGCTCTTCGAGCACCTTGACGAACTGCGCAACCGTCGAACGCTTCTGGCCGATCGCGACATAGACGCAGTACAGCTTGAGATTCTCGTCCGGCTGCGCGTTGAGCGGCTTCTGGTTCAAAATGGTGTCGAGCGCGATCGCGGTCTTGCCGGTCTGGCGGTCGCCGATGATCAGCTCGCGCTGGCCGCGGCCGACCGGGATCAGCGCATCGATGGACTTGAGGCCGGTCGCCATCGGCTCGTTCACCGACTTTCGCGGAATGATGCCGGGCGCCTTGACGTCGACGCGCATGCGCTTTTCGGCCTGGATCGGACCCTTGCCGTCGATCGGGTTGCCCAGCGCGTCGACGACGCGGCCGAGCAGGCCCTTGCCGACCGGCGCGTCCACGATGGCGCGGGTACGCTTGACGGTCTGGCCTTCCTTGATCTCGCGGTCCGCGCCGAAGATCACGATACCGACGTTGTCGGTTTCGAGGTTCAGCGCCATGCCGCGCGTGCCGTTCTCGAACTCGACCATTTCACCGGCCTGGACGTTGTCCAGACCATAGACGCGGGCAATACCGTCACCGACGGACAACACCTGTCCGACTTCGGTAACTTCAGCCTCCTGGCCGAAATTCTTGATCTGGTCCTTGAGGATCGCGGAAATTTCCGCGGCGCGGATGTCCATCAGCCTGCCTCTTTCATCGCGTGCTTGATCGAATTGAGTTTGGTGCGAAGCGAACTATCCACCATGCGGCTGCCGAGCTTGACCACAAGGCCGCCGATAATGGAGGGATCGACATTCACGTTGAGCGCGACGTCCTTGCCCGTCACCGACTTCAGTGCGGTCTTCAGCGCGTCGAGATTCTTGTCATTGAGCTGCTCGGCGACGGTGACGTCGGCGGTCACCTCGCCCTTGAACTTCGCCACCAGCGCGCGGAAGGCGCGCATCACATCGGTGACGGCGAACAGCCGGCGATTGGCGGTCAGGACTTTAAGGAATTTGGCGGAAGTACCGGAAATTCCGGCCTTGTCGAGCACGGCGTTGAGCGCCCTTGCCTGCACTTCGGCCGAGAAAACCGGGCTCCGAACGAGGCGCCTCAGATCGGCGCTTTCGTTCAGCATGGCCTCGAATTTTTCAAGGTCTGCCTTGACGGCGTCGACGGATTTCTCCTCGCGCGCCAGTTCGAACAAGGCCGTAGCATAACGGCCGGACACTCCCGAGACGGACGGATCTTCTGCAGCCACAGACTTCGCTCTTTTCAGCTGTCAAACTCGCAAGGGAAAAACCGTCGCCACAAGTAGCGGCGCCTAGCGATCCAAGCCCTTGGAATTCAAGCGGGACTTCGATTTTCGACCGGCACGCGGGGTGCCGGGACCGTTAAAATCGCGGCTTTGCTAGCATGGCAGCCGCGCAGCTGCAACATGACCGCGTGTTCAGACGACGCCTTGTCGCGCGTCTATTTTCACCGCGAGATTTGCGCGCACGCCGGCGACGGAAAAATCGATGCCCGTCTTATTTGCATGGCGGCCATGAGACGGCATTGCGGACTGAAACTGACAAGCCGGCTTCATTTGCCCATTACTTGCCTAAATCTTTCCGCATCGGACGAGGACTGTATTGATAAGTAATAACATGTATTCACTTCGTTAAAAATCAGTTAACGGGTGATATTACGGAACATCTCTGATGGGTTCCTTCTAGTAACAAGATGTGTCAGCCCGGGAAATTACGGGTCTACTGCCCAATTCATGCCTCATTGCCTGACCAAACGGCAACAGTTGAAACTGGGACGGGGGTTCCATTTGTCACGCTCGTGGCAATACTCACTGAGGGACTAGTTTAATGTTGCATACCAATAATGTGGCGCCGGGAACTCAAGCTTGGCCACGTATGGCGCTCGCTTTGATCGCCGCCACCCTCCTGGTCGGCGGGAGCATTTCCGAGGCGTCCGCCAAATCCAGGCACCATCGCCATCATTCCCATCACGCCGCCAAGGCCAAGTCGGCCGGCACCTGGCTGGAAGCCAATGCTTCGATCGGCCCGACGGGTGGCCGCAGCTTCGCGGGCAAGGCTTCTTATTACGGCAACGAATCCGGCAACAAGACCGCCTCCGGTCAGCGCTTCAACCAGAACGCCATGACTGCGGCCCACCGCTCGTTGCCGTTCGGCACCAAGCTTCGGGTGACGCATCGCGGCCAGAGCGTCGTCGTCACCGTCAATGACCGTGGCCCCTTCATCCGGGGACGTGTGCTCGACCTGTCCAAAGGTGCAGCCCGCGCGATCGGCCTGACCGGCGCCGGCGTCGGCCACGTCACGGCCGAGGTGATTTCCTAAGGCACGCGTGCGCCTGACGCGCCGCGGAACAAAGGCCTGCCGTCGCCAATGACGGCAGGCCTTTTTTTTACAGGCATTCTTGGCGCCTTGCGCGCTCTGGCCACCACGGTGTCAGGAGGGCCGTACTAGGTTTTGCGGAGAGAAAAGAAGTCAGGGCACACCTCACCGACGGGATCGCTATCATGAGCCAGCTCAAAACCCTGGAGCAACTGAGAACCGTTCTCCCCGAACCCCGCGAGACCACCAAGGCCAAGATACTTCCCGTCCTCGACGAACAGGCGATCGACTTTCTGCAGACCTGTCCGTTCGCGCTGATGGCCACGGCCGGCCGCGACGGGCCAATCGAGGTATCGCCGAAGGGCGATGAGCCCGGCTTCGTCCATATCGAAGACGAGAAGACGGTTCTGCTGCCCGAGCGGGCCGGCAACAACCTCGCCTTCGGCCTGCAGAACATCATCGAGACCGGCCGGATCGGCATGATCTTCCTGCGTCCGCGGACCGGCGAGACGTTGCGGCTGTCCGGCCGCGCGGAGATCTTTGACGATGCCGACCTGTTGGCCACCCTCGGCAGGCCGGGCCGCCCGGCGCTGCTGGCGATCCGCATTCACATCGAGCGGTGCTATTTCCACTGCGCCCGTTCGGTGATCCGGGCGCACCTCTGGGAACCGGAGCACTGGCCCGAAGCCAGGCGTATCTCGTTCGGCAAGATCTTTGCGGCCCGAACCGGCGGCGGCGAGGATCAGGCGGCGAAAATCGATGCCTTTGTCGAGCAGGGATACACGACCAATCTGTGGTCGAACGGCTGACGCGCGAGCGCCTACAAAAAGCTCTGTGGGTCGACATCGACTTCGAGCTTGAGATTGCCCTTGGTCTTCGGCCCTCCGGCGAGCCATTCGCGCAAATATTCCGACAGGTCGACATTGCGCAGCGACTTCACCAGCAAGCGGAATCGATAGCGGCCCTTGATGACGGCCAGCGGCGCTTCGGCCGGCCCCAGCACCTGGATGCGCTCGTCGATCGGGGCGACCGCGGCGAGCTTGCGCGCAAAACCTTCGGCGGTCGGGCGATCGCCGGCGGAGATGATCAGGCTGGCGAGCCGGCCGAACGGCGGATATCCTGATCGTTCGCGCGCCTCGATCTCGCTGGCATAGAACGCCTCGCGGTCGCTGGCGACCAGCGCCTTCATCACGGGGTGCTCAGGCTGGTGAGTCTGCAAAAAGCCGACCCCGCGGCCCTGCTCGCGCCCGGCGCGGCCGATCACCTGGTTGAGCAATTGGAACGTCCGCTCAGCGGCGCGCGGGTCACCATTGCCGAGGCCAAGATCGGCATCGACCACGCCGACCAGATTGAGCCGCGGAAAATTATGCCCCTTCGCCACCAGTTGCGTGCCGATAATGATGTCGACGCGGCCCTCGGCGATTTCGTTCAGCTCGCTGCGCATGGTCTCGATCGAAGTGATCAGATCGCTCGACAGCACCATGGTGCGCGCGTTCGGAAACAGCGCAGCCGCCTCTTCCTGCAGCCGCTCGACGCCGGGGCCGATCGCAACCAGTGATTCCTCGGCCTGGCAGTGCGGGCAGATGTTCGGCCGCGGCATCGAGAAGCCGCAATGGTGGCAGACCAGGCGCTGGCGAAAACGGTGGTCGACCAGCCAGGCGTCGCAGATGGTGCAGGCAAATCGGTGCCCGCAGGCGCGGCATAGCGTCAACGGCGCGTAGCCGCGGCGATTGAGGAACAGCAGCGCCTGTTCGCGCTTCTCGATCGCGAATTGAATTTGTTCGGCCAGCGGCGGCGAAATGAAGCGGCCGCGCGGCGGCGGGGCGCGGCGCAAGTCGATCGCCTCGATCTGCGGCATATGCTGGCCGCCGAAGCGCGACGGCAGCGGGACGCGTTGATAGCGGCCCTTGCGTGCGTTGACTTCGGTTTCGACCGACGGCGTCGCCGACGCCAGCACGATCGGAATCTTGGCGATATGCGCGCGCACCACCGCCATGTCGCGGGCGTGGTAATGCACGCCCTCGTCCTGCTTGTAGGCCTGGTCGTGCTCCTCGTCGACGATGATCAGGCCCAGATCCGCATAGGGCAGGAACAGCGCCGAGCGCGCGCCGACCACGACCGGCGCTTCGCCCGATGCGATCGCGGCCCAGTTGCGCTGCCGGGTGCGCGGTGTCAGTTCGGAATGCCATTCGATCGGGCGCACCCCGAAACGCTGGGCAAAGCGATCGAGGAACTGTCCGGTCAGCGCGATCTCCGGCATCAGGATCAGCGTCTGCTTGCCCCGCCGGATGATCTCCGCAATCGCCTCGAAATAGACTTCGGTCTTGCCCGAACCGGTGACGCCGTCGAGCAGCGCGACATGAAACGAGCCGTTGGCGGCGAGCGCGCGCATCGCATCGACAGCCGTACGCTGCTGCGGAGAGAAATCCGGCTGTGCAAAGGACGGGTCGGGCGCCGGCGGCGCCAGCGGCGGCGGCATTGCTTCCACCGCCAGCGTGCCCTCGTCGACCAGGCCGTCGACCACGCCGCCGCTGACGCCGGCCTCGCGCGCCGCGTCGGACTTGCCGTGCAGCAGGCCATCCGACAGCACCTCGATCAGCCGCCGCCGCGCCGGCGTCAGACGCTTCGGCGGCTCGCCGACCAGCCGCACGCCGAGGCGCATCCGTTCGGGCCCGAGATTTTCGCCCATCCGCAACGCCATGCGCAGCACCATGCCGCGCGCCGACAGGGTGTAATTGGCGACCCAGTCGACCAGGCTGCGCAGTTCCTGCTTCAGCGGCGGCACGTCGAGCTTTTCGCTGACGTCCTTGAGCCGGTTGTGCAAGCGCGGATCGGGATTGACGTTCTCCGCCCACACGACGGCGACCACCTCGCGCGGACCGAGCGGCACGCAGACGACATCGCCGGGCTTTAGCTCCATGCCGCGCGGCACGCGATAGGAGTAGTTCTGATTGAGCGCGACCGGCACCAGCACATCGACGACGCGGGTCGACGATGCCGAGGAACTGGTTTGGCGGGTGGCGTGGTCCATCAGGGAATCGGGCTCTGCGATATCAAGAACAAGGCTAGCGCCGCGCCGCCAAGTTAGCGAACGGTAAACGAAAGAGATGCGATATAGTGGATGGAATCACCGTCTCCAAGAACCTCATCAAGAACCGCCTTTCAAGGCATGGGCTCATGGTCAAGCCAGTTCCGGCACTGCAACCGATCGAGCTTGACTGCGCCGACGAAAGCTTCGCGCTGGAGATGAACCGCTGGCTGACGCATCTGCGCGCCGAGCGGCGGCTGTCGCCCAAGACACTCGAGGCCTACGCCCGCGACCTCCGCCAATGCCTCGTCTTCCTCAGCCAGCACTGGGGCGACAAAGTCACGCTGAAACGGTTCGCGGCGCTGGAGGCCACCGACGTCAGGGCCTTCATGGCGATGCGCCGCGCCGACGACATTGCGGGCCGTTCGCTGATGCGGGCGCTGGCGGGCCTGCGGTCGTTCGGACGTTATCTGGAACGCGAGGGTAAAGGCAGGGTCGGCGCGCTGTCCGCGATCCGCGCGCCCAAGGTGGGCAAGAGCCTGCCAAAACCGATCCAGATCGACGCCGCCAAGCGCTTCGCCGACGCCGACGAGCGCGCCGGCGAGGAGCGCGATCCCTGGATCTGGGCGCGCGATGCCGCCGTCATGGCGCTGCTCTACGGTTCGGGCCTGCGCATCTCCGAGGCGCTGGGACTGAAACGCCGCGACGTGCCGAAGCCGGGCGAAGGCGACGTTCTGATCGTCACCGGCAAGGGCAACAAGACCCGGATGGTGCCAGTGCTGCAGAACGTGCTGGCGCTGATCGCCGATTACGTCGCGATTTGCCCGCATCCGCTTCCCCCTGCGGGGCCGATCTTCGTCGGCGCACGCGGCGGGCCATTGTCCCCGCGGATCATCCAGCTCACCATGGAGCGGCTGCGCGGCGCGCTCGGGTTGCCCGACAGCGCCACGCCGCATGCGTTGCGGCATTCCTTCGCGACCCATCTGTTGAGCCGCGGCGGCGACCTGCGCGCGATCCAGGAATTGCTCGGCCACGCCTCGCTCTCGACCACGCAGATCTACACCGGCATCGACAGCGAGCGGCTGTTGGCAGTGTACAAGAGCGCGCACCCGCGGAGGTGAAAGCCCGCACCCCTGCCGACATACTCCCGTCACATCGATACCCTCCTGAGCTAGCCTCTTGCGCTCGCATTGCGGTTCGGCAATCGTGCGCGCGTCAATCGACGGAGGGGAATCAATGGGCGCACATGAAAGCATGGAGCACGCGGAGCATGCCGAGCACGCTTCGGGCTCGAACAAGAAGATCGCGTTGCTGATCGCCGTGATCGCCTTGTTTCTGGCGTTGTCGGAAACGCTGGGCAAGGGCGCGCAGACCGAAGCCATCAGCAAGAACGTCGAGGCTTCGAACCTGTGGGCGTTCTTCCAGGCCAAGAGCATCCGCCGCACGGTGGTGCAGGCCACTGCCGAACACGCCAAGCTCAGCATGGGGACGGTTGGTGACGACGCCGCCAAGGCGGCGCTGAAGAAGCAGATCGACGACTGGACCAAGACCGCGGCGCGCTACCGCTCGGAGCCGGAAACCGGCGAGGGTTCGGAAGAACTCGCCAAGCGCGCCAAGCAGGCCGAGCACCAGCGCGACGAGGCCACCGCGAAGTATCACCACTACGAGATCGCCTCGGCCGCCTTCCAGATCGGCATCGTGCTGGCGTCCGCCACCATCATCACCGGCATGATCGTGCTGGCGTGGGTGTCGGGCATATTGGCGGTCGCGGGCATCGCGATCACCGGGCTCGGCCTCTACGCGCCGCATCTGCTGCATCTGCATTGAGAGAGTTCACCCGCCCCTCGAGGGGCGGGTGAAGAACCGCAGCTACCGTGCCTCGTGCACGCTCTTGCGGAAGCGCGCGATCATCCGCAGCGTGCGCGACGACCAGCCGGCACCGTCGCCGCGCAGCATGTCCCGGATGCGCTGCTTGATCGGCTGAACCAGGGCTGACGCCCTGGCGCGCATCGCCGTGATGAATTCATAGATCTTCCTGAACCAGGCCATTTGCAGCAGCTTGCTGCGCGTCACGTCGAAAATAAAGGCGGTGACGCCGACGCCGACGAGCTTTCCGAACACGATGACGAAACCGGCGCTCAGCCAGTACTGATTCGCCAAAAGCCAGAGGCCGGCCAGCTTGAGAGGAAACAGCGGGATCACCGGCACCGCGAACACGGCCAATGTCATCGGCGGCGACAGTGTATCGACGCGCTCGGACAGCCATTTCTTGAAGTCCCGCAGCGGGATCAGCGCAACGATGCGCTCGACGATCGGCTCGAGATGATCCCATAGCCAGGCTTCGATCAGGAAGATGACCGCGAGCAGGACCCAGAACGGCTGTAACAGGCGGCGCATCATCGATCGTGATCTCTGGAGCGCAAAGACGTCCAATGATTGGTCGTTCCGCTCTTTTTCCCGGTTCAAAGCGTGATCTTTTCGAGAATCGGAATAGCCGCTTCTTCAATCACACTCTACCCGGGATGTTCGGAACCTGGATCACACCGGGAATGGATCACATATGGATGGCGCGTTTGCCGACCGCAAGCGCGGCTTCCTTCACCGCTTCGGAGCGGGTCGGATGGGCGTGGCAGGTGCGTGCCAGATCTTCCGCGGAGCCGCCAAATTCCATCAGAACGCAGGCTTCGTGGATCAGTTCGCCGGCTTCGCGGCCAATGATGTGCACGCCGAGCACGCGATCGGTCTTCGCATCTGCGAGGATCTTCACAAAACCGTCAGTGGTCTGGTTGACCTTGGAGCGGCCGTTGGCGGTGAACGGAAATTTGCCTGCCGTGTAGGCAACGCCGGCCTGCTTCAGCTCTTCCTCGGTCTTGCCGACCGAGGACACTTCGGGCGTGGTATACACCACGCCTGGAATAACATCGTAGTTCACGTGGCCGGCTTGGCCGGCGATGATCTCGGCGCAGGCGACGCCTTCGTCTTCCGCCTTGTGCGCCAGCATCGGTCCCGCCACCACGTCGCCGATCGCATAGACGCCCTTCACGGTGGTGGCGAAATGCGCGTCGATCTGCACACGGCCGCGATTGTCCAGCGCGACGCCGGCTTCCTTCAGCCCGAGCCCTTCGGTGTATGGCACGCGGCCGATGCAGACCAGAACCACGTCGGCTTCCAGCGTCTCCGCCGCGCCGCCCGCCGCCGGCTCGACGGTCGCCTTCAACGTATTGCCTGACGTGTCGACGGCGGTGACCTTGGCGCCGAGCTTGAACGCAAAGCCCTGCTTTTCGAGAATGCGCTGGAACTGCTTGGCGACCTCGCCGTCCATGCCCGGCAAGATGCGGTCAAGGAATTCCACGACGGTGACCTTGGCGCCGAGACGATGCCAGACCGAGCCGAGCTCAAGCCCGATCACGCCGGCACCGATGATCAGGAGGTTCGACGGCACCGTTTCCAGCGACAGCGCGCCAGTCGACGACACCACGCGCTTCTCGTCGATCTCGATGCCCTTCAGCCGCGCGATGTCGGAGCCGGTGGCGATGACGATGTTCTTGGTTTCGACCGTCTGCGCCTTGCCGTCGGAGCCCGTGACCTCGACCTTGCCGGCGGCGAGAACTTTTCCCTTGCCGTGGATGACGTCGATCTTGTTCTTCTTCATCAGGAACTCGACGCCCTTGACGTTGCCGTCGATGCCCTGCTGCTTGAAATTCATCATGGCGGGCAGATCAAGCTTCGGCGCGGAAACGCTGACGCCCATCTTGGCAAAGGAGTGCCCGGCCTCCTCGAACATTTCGGAGGCATGCAGCAGCGCCTTCGAGGGCATGCAGCCGACGTTCAGGCAAGTGCCGCCGAGCGTCGCATTCTTCTCGACCACGGCGACCTTCATGCCGAGTTGCGCCGCGCGCACCGCGCAGACATATCCGCCCGGGCCGGTGCCGATGACGACGAGATCGTAGGTAGCCATGATGGAGTCCTGTAGCTTTGGAAACGTGTCAGGGATTACCGCCCACCCGAGACATCGATGGTGGTGCCGGTGACGTAGGAGGCCTCGTCCGACATCAGCCAGACGATGGCATTGGCGATTTCATCCGCAGTCCCGACGCGCTTCATCGGCACTAGCGGCGCCAGACGATGCGCACGGTCGGGCTCGCCGCCGGAAGCGTGAATGTCGGTGTCGATCAGGCCGGGACGGATGCCTGCCACGCGAATGCCGTCGGTGGCGACCTCGTGGCTGAGGCCGACCGTGAGGGCATCGATCGCGGCCTTGGAGGCGGCATAGTCGACATAGGTGTTGGCCGCGCCGAGCCGGGCTGCGACCGACGAAATGTTGACGATGACGCCGCCCTTGCCGCCGAATTTGGTCGACATGCGCTTCACCGCCTCGCGCGCGCACAGGATGGCACCGGTGACATTGACCGCCATCACTTCCTGGATGCGTGCGGCCGTCATGTCCTCGACGCGCACGCCGCTCTTGCCGACGATCCCGGCATTGTTGACGAGCGCTCCCAGCGTCCCAAAACCGTCCGCCGCCTTGAACAGCGCCAGGATGTCGCTCTCATGGCCGACGTCGCATTTCACGGCGATGGCCTTGCCGTTTTTGCCTTCGATCATGCCGACGACTTCGTCGGCGGCCGCCTTGTTGCTGGCATAGCCGACGACGACGCGATAGCCGCGCGCCGCAGCGGCGAGTGCGGCCGCGCGGCCGATGCCGCGGCTGCCGCCGGTGATCACAACAACCTTGTCCGTCACATCAGCCCCCACACATCAATGCACATCGATCCACGGCCAGCGACGCCGGCCTTGGTGCCGGCGTCGGTCAGCGTGGCAGGTCAGAGATCCAGCACCAGGCGCGCCGGGTCTTCCAGGCTTTCCTTGACGCGCACCAGGAAGGTCACCGCTTCCTTGCCGTCGATGACGCGGTGGTCGTAGGACAGCGCCAGATACATCATCGGGCGCACCTCGATCTTGCCGCCGACCACCATCGGCCGCTCCTGGATCTTGTGCATACCGAGGATGCCGGACTGCGGCGCGTTCAGGATCGGCGTCGACATCAGCGAGCCGTAGATGCCGCCATTGGTGATGGTGAAGGTGCCGCCCTGCATCTCGTCGATCTTGAGCTGGCCATCGCGGGCGCGGCGGCCGAAATCGGCGATGCCCTTTTCGATGTCGGAGATTGACTTGTGGTCGCAGTCGCGCACCACGGGCACGACGAGCCCCTTGTCGGTGCCGACGGCGACGCCGATGTGATAGTAGTTCTTGTAGATCAGGTCCGTGCCGTCGATCTCGGCATTGACAGCCGGGATGTCCTTGAGCGCCTGCACCACGGCCTTGGTGAAGAAGCCCATGAAGCCGAGCTTGGAGCCGTGCTTCTTCTGGAACACGTCCTTGTACTGCGCGCGCATCGCCATGATGTGGGTCATGTCGACCTCGTTGAAGGTCGTCAGCATCGCGGCGGAGTTCTGCACGTCCTTCAGCCGCCGCGCGATGGTCTGGCGCAACCGCGTCATCTTCACGCGCTCTTCGCGTGCGGCATCATCAGCCGGGGAAGGCGCCCTCACCTGCACCGATGCGGCCGGCTGGTTGACCGGGGTCGGGGCGGACGCCGCCTTCTCGATCGCGGCCAGCATGTCGCCCTTGGTGACGCGCCCGTCCTTGCCGGAGCCGGGAACGGTTGCCGCGTCGATGCCGCTTTCGGTGGAAAGTTTGCGAACCGACGGCGCCAGCGGCGCATCCGCGGCCACGGTCTTCGGTGCGGCAGCGGGCGCTGCGGCGGGCGCAGCCGCCGGAGCGGCGGCCTTGGCGGGTGCGGCCGCCGGTTTTGCCGCGCTCGCGGCGCCGCCTTCGTTGATTTGACCGAGCAGCGCGCCGACGGCGACAGTCTCGCCGTCCTTGGCCGCGATCTCGCCGAGCACGCCCGCGGATGGCGCTGGCACTTCGATGGTGACCTTGTCGGTCTCGAGCTCCACCAGCGGTTCGTCCACCGCCACCGCATCGCCGGCCTTCTTGAACCAGCGGCCGATGGTGGCTTCCGTCACGGACTCGCCGAGTGTCGGCACGCGAATTTCAGTCATGGTATTCTTTCCTCAATCATTGGCGCGTCATCGCCTGCCTTGTGCACAATTGCGCACGGGGATGGACGTGATCAAAACGCACGGCACGGTGTACTGAATGCCCCGCGCCAGTGCGCCATGGCGCACGAGGCGGGGCGAGACAAATGACAAGAGTTAGCTCAGCGCGTCATCCAGCAGCGCCTTGAGCTGCGCCAGATGCTTCGACATCAAGCCGGTGGCGGTTGCGGCCGACGCGGCGCGGCCCGCGTAACGCGGACGGCGGTTCGGCGCATGGATCTGGTTCAGCACCCATTCGAGATAGGGCTCGATGAAGTGCCATGAGCCCATGTTGCGCGGCTCTTCCTGGCACCACACCACTTCGGCGTTCTTGAAGCGCGCCAGCTCCTGCACCAGCGCCTTGAGCGGCACGGGATAGAGCTGCTCGATGCGCATGATGTAGATGTCGTCGATGCCGCGCTTCTCGCGCTCGTCGTAGAGATCGTAATAGACCTTGCCCGAGCAGAGCACGACGCGCTTGATCTTGTCGTCCGCCACCAGCCTGGTCTTCTCGTCGGGCTGCATCTGGGCGTCATCGTACAGGATGCGATGGAAGGTGGTGTCCGCGCCCAGTTCGTCCAGCCGCGAGACCGCGCGCTTGTGGCGCAGCAGCGACTTCGGCGTCATCACGATCAGGGGTTTGCGGATTTCGCGATGCAGCTGGCGCCGCAGCACGTGGAAGTAATTTGCCGGCGTGGTGGGATACACCACCTGCATGTTGTCTTCGGCGCACATCTGCAGGAAGCGCTCCAGCCGCGCCGAGGAATGCTCCGGCCCCTGCCCTTCATAGCCATGCGGCAGCAGGCAGACGAGGCCGGACATGCGCAGCCATTTGCGCTCGCCCGACGAGATAAACTGGTCGAACAGCACCTGGGCGCCGTTGGCGAAGTCGCCGAACTGCGCTTCCCACATCGTAAGCGCCTTCGGCTCGGCCAGCGAATAGCCATACTCGAAGCCGAGCACTGCCTCTTCCGACAATAGCGAGTTGATGACCTCGTAATGGCCCTGGTCGTGGCCGAGATGGTTGAACGGCGTGTAGCGGCTCTCGTCTTCCTGGTCGATCAGCACCGAATGGCGCTGCGAGAAGGTGCCGCGCTCCGAGTCCTGTCCGGACAGGCGGACGTGATGGCCTTCGTGCAGCAGCGTGCAGAATGCCAGCGCCTCGCCGGTCGCCCAGTCGATGCCGGCGCCGTTGTCGATCGCTTTCGCACGGTTTTCCAGGAAGCGCTGGATGGTGCGGTGAACCCGGAAACCATCCGGCACCTTGGTGATCTTGCGGCCGATATCCTTGAGGATGTTGACGTCGACGCCGGTAACGCCGCGGCGGGCGTCTTCTTCCTGGTCGGCGGACTTGAAGCCCGCCCACTTGCCGTCGAGCCAGTCGGCCTTGTTCGGCTTGTAGCCGGAGCCGGCCTCGAGCTCGGCGTCGAGCCGCGCGCGCCAGTCGGCCTTGGCCTTCTCGACCTCGCCTTCGGTCATGACGCCGTCGGCGATCAGCCGCTTGGAATAGATCTCGACCGTGCCGGGATGCGTCGCGATCTTCTTGTACATCACCGGCTGGGTGAACGCCGGCTCGTCGCCCTCGTTATGGCCATGGCGGCGGTAGCAGAACATGTCGATGACGACAGGCTTGTGGAATTTCTGCCGGAACTCGATCGCGACCTTGGCCGCGAACACCACGGCTTCCGGATCGTCGCCGTTCACATGGAAGATCGGCGCGTCGATCATCTTGGCAACGTCGGACGGGTACGGCGAGGAGCGCGAGTAGCGCGGGTACGTCGTGAAGCCGATCTGGTTGTTGACGATGAAATGCAGCGAACCGCCGGTGCGGTAACCCTTCAGGTCCGACAAGGCGAAACATTCGGCCACCACGCCCTGGCCGGCGAACGCCGCGTCGCCGTGCATCAGCATCGGCAGCACGGAAATGCGCATGTCCGGCGGATCGCCATGCTGGTCCTGCTTGGCGCGCACCTTGCCGAGCACGACGGGATCGACGATTTCCAGATGCGACGGGTTCGCGGTCAACGACAGATGGATCTTGTTACCGTCGAACTCGCGGTCGCTCGACGCGCCGAGATGGTATTTGACGTCGCCGGAGCCTTCGACCGCGTCCGGGTTGGCGGAGCCGCCCTTGAATTCGTGGAACAGCGCGCGGTGCGGCTTGCCCATCACTTGCGTCAGCACGTTGAGCCGGCCGCGATGCGGCATGCCCAGAACGATTTCCTTCACGCCGAGATTACCGCCGCGCTTGATGATCTGCTCCAGCGCCGGGATCAGCGATTCACCGCCGTCGAGGCCGAAGCGCTTGGTGCCGGTGAACTTGAGGTCGCAGAATTTTTCAAAGCCTTCGGCTTCGATCAGCTTGTTGAGGATCGCGCGGCGTCCCTCGCGGGTGAAACTGATTTCCTTGTCCGGACCTTCGATGCGCTCCTGGATCCAGGCTTTCTGCGCGGCGTTGGTGATGTGCATGAATTCGACGCCGAGCGTCTGGCAGTAGGTGCGCTCGCAGATCGCGACGATTTCGCGGAGGTTGCCGTATTCGAGGCCGAGCACGTGATCGAGGAAGATCTTGCGGTCGAAATCGGCGTCGGTGAAGCCATAGGAGCGCGGATCGAGCTCTTCGCGGTCGCGCGGCGCCTCGATGCCGAGCGGATCGAGTTTCGCGAAGAAATGACCGCGGATGCGATAGGCGCGGATCAGCATCAAAGCGCGGACCGAATCGCGCGTCGCCTGGGTGGCGTCGGCGGCCGACAGTTCGACGCCCTTGGCCTGCGCCTTGGCGGCAAGCTTGGTGCCGACAGCTTTTTCGACCTGCGCCCAGTTGCCGTCGAGGGCGGAGGTGAGATCGTCGCGCGGCGTGAGCGGCCAGTTGTCGCGTCCCCAGGAGGGGCCTTCGGCGTTCTTCTGGACGTCGGCCGGGGCGTCCTTGAGGCTTTTGAAGAATTCCTGCCACTCGGGATCGACCGAGGCGGGATCCTGCTCGTAGCGGGCGTAGAGACCGTCGATGTAGGTGGCGTTGGTGCCCTGCAAAAACGAGGAAAGGGCAAATGCTGCGTTCGCGTCCTGGCGAGACATGATGGCGTCCTGGTAATTTTTCGCTTTGCGCATGGAAAACGGCGCTTAAGCCGGTCCGGAGGCCCGAACCAGCTCGGTAAAGCATCTTTACCCTATTTAGGACGGAGTTTCGCGCCTAAAAGAACCAAGAACTGAATTAAGACTTCAATTTTTCGGCAAGGGTATGACCCAGCCGCGCCGGTGACGGCGAGACCGTAATTCCAGCCGCTTCCATCGCGGAAGTCTTCGATCCGGCGTCGCCCTTGCCGCCGGAGATGATGGCACCGGCATGGCCCATGCGACGGCCGGGAGGGGCCGTGACGCCGGCGATAAACCCAACCATCGGCTTCTTGCGGCCCCGCTTGGCCTCGTCCTTGATGAACTGGGCGGCGTCTTCCTCGGCCGAGCCGCCGATTTCGCCGATCATGATGATCGAGGTGGTCTTGGGGTCGGCGAGGAACATTTCCAGCACGTCGATGAATTCGGTGCCCTTGACCGGGTCGCCACCGATGCCGACCGCGGTGGTCTGGCCGAGGCCTTCCTGGGTGGTCTGGAACACGGCTTCATAGGTCAGCGTGCCCGAGCGGGAGACGATGCCGACGCTGCCGGGCTTGAAGATGTTGGCCGGCATGATGCCGATCTTGCACTCGCCCGCGGTCATCACGCCCGGGCAGTTCGGCCCGATCAGGCGCGATTTGGAACCCGAGAGGGAGCGCTTCACGCGCACCATGTCGAGCACTGGGATGCCCTCGGTGATGCACACGATCAGCGGGATTTCCGCATCGATCGCCTCGCAGATCGCGTCCGCCGCGCCCGGCGGCGGCACATAGATCACCGAAGCATCGGCCCCAGTCTTCTCGCGCGCCTCTGCGACGGTGTCGAACACCGGCAGACCGAGATGAGTCGATCCGCCTTTGCCGGGTGAAGTGCCGCCCATCATCTTGGTGCCATAAGCGATCGCGGCTTCCGAATGGAAGGTGCCGTTCTTGCCCGTAAAACCCTGGCAGATGACTTTGGTATTCTTATCGATCAGGACTGACATGTTCACTTAGCTCCGGGCATCTGCCACAAGTTGTTCGCGGTAAGCTTTTTCGAGGAATTGTTCCGGCGACAGATCGTCGTCGTTCGTCTCAGCGTATAGCCATCGTCGCATCTTGCTCGACGGATCGAAGCAACCGTTTCCTGTGCCGACAACGACGAACCATTGCGGTTGCCGAGCCTCATCAGCGCGCGGAGCCTGACCCGGATTAGTGGCGTGATCTCCGTGATGCGGTTCCAAGACATGTTGCTTCTGACAGATCGGACACAAAATCTCCTGGCGACCGGCCAAACGATCTTTTTCCGCTTCAAATAGCCAGTAACGCCTGTCGGACTCCACCTTGTGAGCACATGGTCCGCTGACGTTAAATGTCGTCGGCGCCTCGTCGCGCGACCAGTGATAATGATTGGCGAAAAGGTACTCTTCCATCTCCGCAATTGTGTAAGGGCATGTTTCCGGAAGCCGATCCATGCTTGTTGCCGCCTCCCACGCCATCGGATATCCGGTCATTCAAGCTCTCAGTTCACCCGCCGATACGTGCCGGTAAGCACGTCGGTCCAGCCCTCGGCATCGGGTGAGAACTGGATCTTCATGGTGTAACTGTCCTTGTCGACGATTTCGTAGACGTGCCGCGCGTTGCCGCGCAGCGAGCCGCGCACCAGCGTCAGCTTGTTGCCGACCCAGGCGCCGGAGGCCGGCGCCGGCGAGTAGTAGCCGAGCGAATCGTGCCAGAACAATTTGTAGGTCCGGTCGTCGCGGTCGTAGGTGAAGACGCCATGGGTAGCGAAGGTTTCCTTGCCGTCGCGCGTCTGCAACGTGTCCTGGATCAGATAGAAGCCGTTGAGATCGATGCGCGCGACGACCCGCGAAAGCGCCGGACCGCCGGCGTTCCAGCGCGAGGGGTAGACCATTTCCTCGCCAGCCCATTCGCCCGCGAGAGCCGCGAGCTTGCGGTGCTCGTCCAGCGGGGCCGGTGCGTCGAGATGGTCAGGCATCGCTAGCCTCCCTTGACGGCTTTCACGATCTTCTGTGCGGCGTCATCGAGATTGTCGGCGGGCAACACGTTGAGGCCGGATTCGCGGATAATCTGCTTGCCGGCGTCGACATTGGTGCCTTCGAGCCGCACCACCAGCGGCACCTTAAGGCCGACTTCCTTGACGGCGGCGACAACGCCTTCGGCGATGATGTCGCACTTCATGATGCCGCCGAAGATGTTGACCAGGATGCCCTTCACGTTGGGATCGGCGGTGATGATCTTGAAGGCCGCCGCGACCTTTTCCTTGCTGGCGCCGCCGCCGACGTCGAGGAAGTTGGCAGGCTCCATGCCGTAGAGCTTGATGATGTCCATGGTCGCCATCGCGAGGCCGGCGCCGTTGACCATGCAGCCGATGGTGCCGTCGAGCGTGACGTAGTTGAGATCGTATTTCGAGGCCTCGACTTCCTTGTCGTCTTCCTCGGTCAGATCGCGCAATGGCACCGCGATCTCGGGGTGGCGGAACATCGCGTTGTCGTCGAACGACACCTTTGCATCGAGCACGCGGAGCTGGCCCTGCTTGGTGACGACGAGCGGATTGATCTCCAGCATCGCCATGTCCTTGCCGGTGAAGGCGTTATAAAGCTGCCCCACGAGCTTCTCGGCCTGCTTGGCGAGGTCGCCGGAGAGGTTGAGCGCCTTGGCGACGGTGCGGCCGTGATGGCCCATGATGCCGGTGGCCGGATCAACCGAGAAGGTGACGATCTTTTCGGGCGTATTGTGCGCGACTTCCTCGATGTTCACGCCGCCTTCCGTCGAAACCACAAACGACACCTTCGAGGTCTCGCGGTCGACCAGGATCGAGAGATAGAACTCCTTGTCAATGTCGGAGCCTTCCTCGATGTAGAGGCGGTTGACCTGCTTGCCCTGGGGGCCGGTCTGGATCGTGACCAGGGTCGCGCCCAGCATCTGCTTGGCGAATTCGTTGACCTCGTCCACCGACTTGGCGATGCGGACGCCGCCCTTGTCGCCGGCGGAGGCTTCCTTGAACTTGCCCTTGCCGCGGCCGCCGGCATGGATCTGGCTCTTCACCACCCAGATCGGGCCGGGGAGCTGCTTGGCGGCGGCGTCGGAATCCGAGGCCTTAAGGACCGCCACGCCGCGCGAAATCGGCACACCGAACTCATGCAGCAGGGCCTTGGCCTGATATTCATGGATATTCATCTGGACGCTCCCCAAAACCCTGTGCGGCAAATTCTACAGATCACCGGCATTGGTAGTTGGCATACCACATGCCAATGAAACTGCAACCCTCTGACACTTCCGCTCCCGACAGGGAGCGGAAGCTTTAGTCAAATCAACGTCCGAGCAGATCGGGCGCGATCTTCTTGCAGGCATCGACCAACCCCTGAACCGCGCCGACCGACTTGTCAAAGGCTTCGCGGTCCTTGCCAGCCAATTCGATCTCCACGATACGCTCGACACCCTTCGAACCGATGACGACGGGAACGCCGACATACATGTCCTTCACGCCGTATTCGCCATTGAGATAGGCGGCGCAGGGCAGCACGCGCTTCTTGTCCTTCAGGTAGCTCTCGGCCATCGCGATCGCGGAGGCGGCCGGGGCGTAGAACGCCGAACCGGTCTTCAGCAAATTGACGATCTCGGCGCCGCCGTTGCGGGTGCGGTCGACGATCTCGTCGATGCGGGCCTGCGAGGTCCAGCCCATCTTGACGAGATCGGGCAGCGGAATACCGGCGACGGTGGAGTAGCGGGTCAGCGGCACCATGGTGTCGCCGTGGCCGCCGAGCACGAAGGCGGTGACGTCTTCGACCGAGACGTTGAATTCATCGGCGAGGAAGTAGCGGAAGCGCGCGGAGTCGAGCACGCCAGCCATGCCGACCACCTTCTTGTGCGGCATGCCGGAAGCCTTCTGCAGCGCCCAGACCATCGCATCCAGCGGGTTGGTGATGCAGATGACGAAGGCGTCGGGAGCGTACTTCTTGATACCGGCGCCGACCTGCTCCATCACTTTCAGGTTGATGCTCAGGAGATCGTCGCGGCTCATGCCGGGCTTGCGCGGCACGCCGGCGGTGACGATGCAGACCTTGGCGCCGTCGAGCGCGTCGTAGGAATTGGCGCCGGTGAGGTTGGAATCGAAACCGTCGACCGGGGAGGACTGCGCGATATCGAGCGCCTTACCCTGGGGGACGCCTTCCGCGATATCGAACATGACGACGTCGCCGAGCTCCTTCAGGCCGACGAGGTGAGCCAGCGTTCCGCCGATCTGACCGGAGCCAATCAAAGCAATCTTGTCGCGCGCCATGGGAAATTTGTCCTTCTGAGACGAAGTGAGAGGATGGATAATTCAGTCGGATCGCTGGTTATCCCTTTCGATAGGCCGGTTCAAGACGGGACTATGCCCGATTGTAGGGCCTTGCCTTGATTTCGATCAGGTATGCCAGAGCCGCCTCCGTCCTTACACGCCAAACGACGCGCTGAAGGCGGCGGGACTTTTAAGTCTCCACCAGCCCCGTGCTCGACCCGCTGGCGGAAGAGTCCTTCCGGCCATGCGGGAGCGCCAGATAGGATTCCGAGCTCATTTCGATCAGCCGCGAAGAAGTCCGCTTGAACTCGTTGGCCTCGACACCGTCGGTCGCCAGATACAGCGAGACCGGGTCGGCCGCGGCCGAGGCCATCAGTTTCACGGCATTGTCGTAGAGCGTATCGATCAGCGAGATGAAACGCTTGGCGGCGTTGCGCTCGGGATAATCCATCACCGGAATGCCGTCGATCAGGATCGTGTGATAATCATGCGCCAGCCGCAGATAGTCCGACGCGGCGAGCGGCTTTTCGCAGATGTCGGCAAACGAAAACCGCGCGACGCCGTGCGCCGAACAGGGTACGCGCAGCACGCGGCCCTTGATGATGATGTCGCGCGGCTTGCACGGCGCATTGCCGGTCATCCGGCGCCAGGCGCGATCGAGCGCGGCGCCAGCCTCGTCGTCCGGAGGCACCAGCCACATCTTCACGCCAGCGAGCTTTTCCAGCCGGAAATCGGTGCGCGCGTCGAGCCTGAGCACGTCCATGCGGTCTTCGATCTGCTTGATGAAGGGCAGGAACAGCGCGCGGTTGAGGCCGCCCCTGTAGAGGTTTTCGGGCGCGACGTTCGAGGTCGCCACCACCACCGTGCCGAGTTCGAACAATTTTGAGAACAGTCGTCCCAAAATCATGGCGTCGGCGATGTCGGTGACGTGGAATTCGTCGAAACACAACAGCCACGCCTCGTCGAAGATCGCGTTCGCCGTCAGTTCGATGACGTCGCCGTCGGCGATCTCGCCGCGCGCCATGTTCTGACGGTAGGCATAGATCTTCTCATGCGCCTCGGCCATGAATTCATGGAAATGCGCGCGGCGCCTGTGCCGGACCGGCGAGTGCTGAAAGAACAGGTCCATCAGCATGGTCTTGCCGCGGCCGACCTCGCCATGCACGTAAAGCCCGCGCGGCGGCGGCTCGCCCTTGTCGCCGAACAGCCGCCCCAGCAGGCTGAGCTTCTTCGCCGGCTTGTAGCCCGACAGCCGCTCTTCGAGGGCGGCGAAGGCTTCCGCGGCTTCCGCCTGCGCCGGATCGGCCTCGATCGCACCGGAGTCGACGAGGGCCTGATACTGGGAATGGAACGAGGATTGGGTCGGCGGCATGCCCCCCTTACGGCCTTATGCGAAGGGAAATTGCAAGTCGTGAATTGGCGCTGGAGGCATGCAAACACCATCCCGTCATGCCCGCGCAGGCGGGCATCCCGTATGCCGCGGCTTCTCGGCCCAATTTCAGGCGTGTCTGGAATACTGAATCATCCGCCGGCGCCTGTCATCGGGCGGCGCAAAGCGCCGACCCGTTGGCGGATGATGACGCCGGTGGGCGTGACTAACACCTGCCCTCACGCACTCAGCGCGTAGGAATCCTCGACCACGTAAGGCCCGCCGCCGGTGGAGGCGCGCGACGAGAACAGCACGAAGCGCGAGGCCATGAAGGTCCGGCTCGGAAAATAGCCGCGCACCGAAAGATAATCCGCGACATCCCGGCTCGACGCATCATGCAGCCGCGCCAAGGTCACATGCGGCGTGAATTTGCGGCCCTCGGGATCGAGACCGAGCCGCTGCATCAGCCGCTCGAGTTCGGCCTGCAGTTCGATCAGCGGCCGGCACGGCTCGACCGAGGCGACCACCGCGCGCGGTTTCTTGCCGCCAAAGCTCTGCAGGCCCTGCACCTTGACCTCGAACGGCTTGCGGTTGACCCGAAACAGCATGGAGGCGATTTCGTTCGCCGACATGCCGTCGATATCGCCGATAAAGCGCAGGGTAACGTGATAATTTTCGGGATCGATCCAGCGGGCGCCGGGAAGGCCGCCACGCAAATTGGAAAGGCTCTGGCCGATCTCGGCCGGGATTTCCAGTCCAGCAAACAAACGCGGCATCGCGAGATCCTCGATGCGAAGGCGTCAGCTTTTAAGGCTCACGCCTGGAAGCAAACCCGGTGACGAATCACCGATCACCAATTTCTATCCGACTTATATGACCCTGCGAAGCACGCCCCGCGCGCAGCCCGAAAAAGCCACGGGGAAAACCGGCGTTAACGTTAGCAATGCCCCTTTTTCAACTCCGTTGCCCGGAGATCGTCCCGAGAAATGCCTCCACCATGGGCAGGATGTTCTTTACGATAACGTCGATGCCCTCCGCGGTCGGGTGCATCCCGTCCGCCTGGTTCAGTTTTGCGTCGGCGGCCACCCCTTCCAGGAAGAACGGATAGAGCGGCACGTCGAAGGATTTCGAAAGCTCCGGATAGATCGCGTTGAAGCGCGCAGCATAGTCGCTGCCGTAATTGGGTGGGGCGAGCATCCCGCACATCAGCACGGCAATCTTGCGCGCCTTCAGACGCGTCAGGATATCACTGATCGCCGTGCGGGTGACGGCGGGGTCGACTCCGCGCAGCGCATCGTTGGCGCCGAGTTCGAGGATCACCGCCTCGGTTCCCTCGGGGATCGACCAGTCCAGTCGGTCGCGCCCCCCGGAAGAAGTATCGCCGGATACCCCGGCATTGATCATGTCGACCTTTATCCCCTTGTCAGCCAAGGCTTTTTGCAAACGCGCCGGAAACGCCGCCGAGGCCGGCAGACCGAAACCGGCGCTCAGGGAATCGCCGAGAACGACCATTTTGACCGGCTTGGCGGGCACTTGAACTGGGGACTGGGCCAGAACCGGCCCGGCCGTCATCAAAATCACAATCAACACGCCTAAGTGCGCAAACAACCTTTGCAAGCCCTCGACCCGAGCGGCTGAAGTGCCATATGACCGAGTCATGGACAGTCTCATCGAACCCTCTTCACTCACCGGCGTTGCTCCGGACACCATAACCATTTCCAACGTCAACCTCTCGCTCGGCTCGGGCGCTGCACGCGTACATATCCTGAAGGATATCAGCCTTCGTGTGGCATCGGGCGAGGCGATCGGCCTGATCGGGCCATCAGGTTCGGGCAAATCGACCCTGCTGATGGTGATGGCGGGGCTGGAGCGTCCTGACAGCGGAGAGGTGGTGGTCAACGGCACCCCGTTCAATGCCCTCGACGAGGATGCGCTGGCGCGCTTCCGCGGACGCCAGGTCGGCATCGTGTTCCAGTCGTTCCATCTGATCCCGACCATGACGGCGTTGGAGAACGTCGCGGTGCCGCTGGAGCTCGCCGGCAACCCCGATGCGGCGGCGCGCGCCGCGCAGGAGCTGGCATCCGTCGGCCTCGGCGAACGCCTGCATCACTATCCGACGCAACTTTCGGGCGGCGAGCAGCAGCGCGTTGCGCTGGCCCGGGCACTGGCGCCGGACCCAGCGATTCTTGTCGCGGACGAGCCGACCGGCAATCTCGACGAGACCACCGGCCGGCAGATCGTCGATATGCTGTTCACCAAGCACGCCGAACGCGGCATGACGTTGGTGCTGGTGACGCATGACACCTCGCTCGCACAGCGCTGCGACCGCGTGGTGCGGTTGCGTTCCGGCCGCATCGACGGACATTCATGACAAGCATTTCCGAACCCGTCTATCGCAGCCGCGCGTCGTCCCTTGCCTTGCGCTACGCGCTGCGCGAACTGCGCAGCGGCTTGCGGGGATTTTATGTCTTCATCGCCTGCATCGCGCTCGGCGTGATGGCGATTGCCGGCGTCGGCTCGGTGGCTGCCAGCCTCAGCGAAGGGTTGACGCGCGAGGGCCGCACGCTGCTCGGCGGCGACGTGGCGTTCTCGCTGATCCAGCGCGAAGCCAAGCCGGAGGAAATCGACTTCCTGCGCGCCCGTGGCCAGGTTTCGGTCGCCGCGGCGCTGCGCGTCATGGCGCGCAGCAATGACGGCCAGCTGGCGCTGGTCGAGCTCAAGGCCGTGGACGGCAACTACCCGACGCTGGGGGAAGTCACGCTCGATCCCAAAATGCCGATGGCCGATCTATTGGCCGAGCGTGACGGCGCGTTCGGCGCGGCGGTCGATTCGACGCTGCTGGCGCGGCTCGATCTCAAGATCGGCGACCGCATCACCATCGGGAATGCCAACTTTCAGATCCGCAGCGTGGTGGTCGCCGAACCCGACAAGCTCGCCGGCAATGTCGGTTTGGGCCCGCGCGTCCTCGTCAGCGAGCAGAGCCTGCGCGCGAGCGGGTTGCTGCAGCCCGGCAGCCTGGTGCGCTGGATCTACCGCGTGAAGCTGCCCAACAATGCGGCCGATGATCGCGCCGCAACCCAGTTGATCGACAACGCGCGGAGCGCCCTCCCCGAGGCCGGCTGGTGGATCCGTAGCAGCAGCAACGCTTCGCCGCAGCTCGAACGCACCATCAACCGCTTCAGCCAGTTCCTGTCGCTGGTCGGCCTCGCCGCTCTCCTGGTCGGCGGCGTCGGCGTCGCCAACGCGGTCAAGAGCCACATCGATCGCCGCCGCGACGTCATCGCCTCGTTCAAGGCGCTGGGCGCCACCGGCCGCGACGTCTTCACCATCTATCTGACGCAGGTGATCCTGCTCGCCGGGGTCGGTTCAGTGATCGGATTGGCGATCGGGGCAGCCTTGCCCTTTGCCATCGTCGGCCTGTTCGGCAAGCTGCTGCCGCTGCCGGTCATCCCCGCCCTGCACGCGGACGAACTGGCGCTCTCGTTCGTCTACGGCCTGCTCACCGCGCTCGCCTTCGGATTATGGCCGCTCGGCCGGGTGCACGACGTGCCGGTCGCGGCGCTGTTTCGCGAGGAAGTGTCGGGCGAATGGCGCCGGCCGCGCTGGAGCTATCTGGCGCTGATGGCCGCGGTGATCGCGCTGCTGGTCGGCGTGGCCATCGGCCTTTCCTACGACAAGCGGGTGGCGGCCGTATTCGTCGTCTCGTCAGTGGCGGTATTCGCGCTGCTGCGCGTCGTGGCGGCCGGGCTGATGGCGCTGGCGCGCCGCTTGCCCCGAAGCCGAATCACCATGCTGCGGCTGGCGATTGCCAATATCTACCGGCCCGGCGCGCTGACGCCCTCGGTCGTGATGTCGCTCGGCCTCGGGCTCGCGGTGCTGGTCACGATCACCCAGATCGACGGCAATCTGCGACGGCAGTTCCTGGCGGCATTGCCGGAGAAAGCCCCCTCATTCTACTTCATCGACATCCCGACCGCCGATGCCGACCGGTTCGGCGACTTCCTCAAGAAGGTAGCGCCGCAATCGACGGTGGACGACGTGCCGATGCTGCGCGGACGCATCGTCGCCGCCCGCGGCGTCAAGGCCGACGAACTCAAGGCGTCGCAGGATTCCGAATGGGTGCTGCAGAGCGATCGTGGCCTGACTTATACCAACGAGGTTCCCAAGGGCTCGAAGGTGGTCGAGGGCGAATGGTGGAGCGCGGACTATCAAGGGCCGCCGCTGGTCTCGCTGGAGAAGAAGATCGCCGACGGCCTCAAGCTCAAAATCGGCGACGAGATCGTCGTCAACGTGCTCGGCCGCGACATCTCGGCCAAAATCAGCAATCTGCGCAACGTCGACTGGCAGGGGCTCGGCATCAACTTCGTGTTGGTGTTCTCGCCCAACGCGTTCAAGGGCGCGCCGCACAGCCATGTCGCGACCCTGTCCGAGGCCCACCCGGACCCGGCCGGCGACGCCCGAATCATCAAGCAGGTGGCGGACGCCTTCCCGATGGTCACCAGCGTGCGGGTCCGCGAGGCGCTCGAAACCGTCGGCACCGTCATCGCCAATCTCGTGCTTGCCATCCGCGGCGCCAGCGCGGTGACGCTGATCTCGGCGATCCTGGTGCTGGGCGGGGCGCTCGCGGCCGGACACCGCCACCGGGTCTACGACGCCGTCATCCTGAAGACGCTGGGGGCGACCCGGGCGCGGCTGCTCGGCGCCTACGCCCTGGAGTACCTGATGATCGGCCTCGCCACGGCGGTATTCGGCGTGATCGCGGGTTCGATCGCTGCCTGGCTGATCGTAACCCGGCTGATGACGCTCAGCTTCATCTGGCAGGCCGGCAGCGCCGCCGGCGTGGTCGCCGCCGCCCTGGTCGTCACGGTGGGCCTCGGACTCGCCGGAACGTTGCTGGCGCTCAACCAGAAGCCGGCCAGCGTGTTGCGTAATTTGTGACAATTTGTAGCGGCAGAAACGCCGGGTTAACGCTGCTTTTGCTTGGGAATGACGGCAGAAGCGACATTCAGCCGCGCATGGAAGCTTGCGACGAATGTGTTAGTTTCCCACATATCAGCCAAGATCAGATACGGGCTTGATGACGTCGAGCGAATGTCAGCAAGTCGGGACATCTGAGATAGAAATCCAACCGGCGCCGCAAACCCTTGCGCTCCGCCGGGCAACCAACGGGAATTCGACCATGTCGGACCTAGACCGTAACTACGCTTCTCCTTTCGGCCGGGCCGCCGGGCGCGTTGATGCCGCGACCGTCGATGCCGGTCTGCGCGCCTACATGCTGCGCATCTACAACTACATGAGCATCGGCCTGGCCATCACCGGCCTTGCAGCGCTCGGCGTCTATATGGCCGCCGTGACCACCGATCAGGCCGGCGCGGCGGCGCGAATTGGCAAAGTCTTCCTGACGCCGTTCGGCCAGGCGATGTATGTCAGCCCGCTGAAGTGGCTGTTCATCCTTGCGCCGCTGGTGATGGTGTTCGCGATCTCGGCCGGCATCAACCGGCTGCGGCCTGCGACCGCCCAGATGCTGTTCTGGGTGTTCTCGGCGCTGATGGGCATCTCGCTGTCGTCGATCTTCCTGGTGTACACGCACACCTCGATCGTGCGGGTGTTCTTCATCACCGCGGCCACCTTCGGCGCGCTGAGCCTGTACGGCTACACCACCAAGCGTGACATGAGCGGCATGGGGTCGTTCCTGTTCATGGGCCTGATCGGCGTCATCATCGCGAGCGTGGTCAACCTGTTCCTCGCCAGCTCGATGCTGCAGTTCATCGTCTCGGTGGTCGGCGTGCTGGTGTTCGCGGGCCTCACGGCCTGGGATACCCAGCGGCTGAAGAACGACTACATCTACGGCTACGCCTCCCAGGGTGGTGAAATTGCAGAGAAGGCGGCGATCACCGGCGCGCTCTCGCTCTACCTGAACTTTATCAACCTGTTCACGCTGCTGTTGCAGCTGCTCGGCCAGCGCGAGTAGTCGCCGCCGCAGAGGCTACAAAGTCAGAGCCCCGGCCCAACGGCCGGGGCTTTTCTTTTGCCGGCAGCGAAAATACTCTACCGGCCATGTTCGCTCCCGAAATCCGTACCGCCACCGAGGCGGACCTCCCCGCTATCACCGAAATCTATGAGCACGCGGTCCGCTACGGCACCGCGACGTTCGAACTGATCCCGCCCGATCTTGCAGAGATGACGCGGCGGTTCAGGGCGCTCACAGACGACGGCTTCCCCTATTTCGCCGCGGCGGTCGACGGCACGGTGATCGGCTATGCCTATGCCGGCCCCTATCGGCCGCGGCCGGCGTACCGTTTCACGGTGGAGAATTCCGTCTATTTGCAACCGGCGATCCACCGCCGCGGCATCGGCCTGCAGTTGATGCAGCGGCTGATCGCCGAGTGCGAGGCACGCGGATACCGGCAGATGATCGCCGTGATCGGCGACTCCGCCAACGCCGGCTCGATTGGCGTTCATACCCGATGCGGGTTCCAGATGATCGGGACGCACCCGAATGTCGGGCTCAAATTCGGCCGCTGGCTCGACACCGTGATGATGCAGCGCGCACTGGGGGAGGGTGGGACAACGGTGCCGGCATCGTAGTTTCGTGCCCGGCTAAACCACCGCCAGCTTCCGGTCGATCACCAGCAGCACGCGCTCGAGCTCGTGGCCGCGGCGCAGGATCAGGCCTGTCGCCGCGATCACGCTGTACATGCCCTGCTTGCGCGCGAGCCGCGGATCCTTCTCAATCCGGTAGATTGGAACTTCGGAGGCACGGCGAAATACCGAAAATACCGCACGATCCTTCAGGAAGTCGATGGCGTAGTCGCGCCATTCGCCGTCGGCGACCATGCGGCCATACAGATTGAGGATAAGGTTGAGTTCGAGGCGATTGAACGTGACGCGAACTTGCTGCGGCGCTGCAGTGGCAGGACGTGCCACCGCGCGTATCGCGCTTGGATCGGTGTCCTCCGATATCGTGCTCATGGAGCGCCTCCTGTCATCCAATTTACATGATTGCGCTAACCGGAGGACGCCGCAAGGGGGTGCAACTACGCGGAAAACCGCCAAGTGCGGCGACATGCTGGAACACGATTCACGGGATCGTTAGCGGAATCTTATTACTGCCCCACTTCCGCCAACCGCCCGCCCCGCTAGGTTGCAACAAGAGGATACTGCGTTGGCCCGGTCCTTTCGGTTCCGGATTCCTCAGCCCCCAGCCCCCCGGGGCCGTCGGGATCGGGCCTATTCGCAGAGGGAGTACAATCCCGATACTGGGCCAACGAAAGTTGGTCCTTTTTCGTTTGCGGCTCGAGCTGCGACACATCGGCATTGGGCGCGTTCCCACCTCGCCTGCCGCGACGACATCCAGACGGAAAGTCAGGGGAGAAAGTTAGCGCAGCACGGTGAAGGCGGCGCCGAGCATTGCGCCTGGCCTGTCACGGCTGCCATCCTGGACATAGACGACTGCCGCATCGACTCCATTGCTGGAGATACTGTCCAGCGGAACTGTCCAGCTTCCCGCAGTGCCGTTCCAGTCGCCGATCTTCACGATATTGCGCACCACGTTGTAGTAGGTGACCTGCTGGCCGCGGTTCTCACCGCGCCCGATCGAAATCGGCACGGCCCGCGAGACCGAGCAAAGCCAGACTTCGCCGCGACCCGTCGCCGCCTTGCTTGCCTCAACCGAAACGTTGATCTGCTTGCCCGACAAGGTCATCGAGACCGGCACCGACATTACGCCCTCGGCCTTGCCCGTGCTCTTGATGGCTTTATCGATGGCGGTGCGATCGCTGCCGATCACCTGCGCCGAGCCGTTGACGATCATCTGCGGCGTATAGAGATTGCGGTCACCGCGGACGTGTGAATAGGCCTTCTGCCGCGCGCTGAACCGCGAGTCCGCCAGCGTATCCTTCCAGCCGAGATAGTCCCAATAGTCGATCGGCATGCTCAGCGCGATCACGCCCGGATCCTTGGCGAGTTCGCCGACGATCTTGTCGGCCGGCGGACATGACGAACAGCCCTGCGAGGTGAAGAGTTCGACCACCGTGCGCGGATCGGCATGGGCCGGCCGGATGACCGCGATGATCGCGCAGACCCCGAGCGCGCCGGACCAACGCGATATCAAATTGTGGGCCATCAACGCTGTCATTGTGCGAACCGGTCGTAACGTCTTCCGTCGGTATTGCGGGGCATGATCAAACCTCAAAAAAAGCGTGCCCCAAACACGCGAAAGCGGCCCTTCATTAGGCCGCCTTCTTCCTGGTCGCTACTCACTTCGAAGTGAGGCACTGATCACAAATCCGCGCTTCAAAGCGTTTTCAAGCGAACGCCGGCCCCGGACTTGATCCGGGGTGGTTGCCGGCTCGCGTGAAAGCGCGTCAAAGGAGAACCCTACGCCGCGAGCTTGCGCAGCACATAATGCAGAATGCCGCCGTTCCGATAGTACTCGAGCTCGTCGAGCGTATCGATGCGGCAAAGCAGCGGCACGCGCTGCAGCGCGCCATCGCCGGAGACGACCTCCGCCGTCAGCATCTGGCGCGGCTTCAGGTCGCCCTGGAGGCCCCGGATCGTCACCTTCTCGTCACCCTTGAGGCCGAGCGACGACCACGAGGTGCCGTCCTCGAAGGTCAGCGGCAACACGCCCATGCCGACCAGGTTGGAGCGGTGGATGCGCTCGAAGCTCTGGCAGATCACGGCGCGAACGCCGAGCAGGCGGGTGCCCTTGGCGGCCCAGTCGCGCGAAGAACCGTTGCCGTATTCGGCGCCGGCGAAGACCACCAGCGGTACGCTCTCCTGCTGGTACTTCATCGCCGCGTCGTAGATCGACATCTCTTCGCCGTCGGGCCAGTGCTTGGTCAAGCCGCCTTCCGGGATGTTGCCGTCGGCGCCCTTCAGCATGAAGTTCTTGATGCGGATGTTGGCAAACGTGCCGCGCATCATGATTTCATGATTGCCGCGCCGCGTGCCGTACTGGTTGAAGTCGGCCGGACGGACCTGGTGCTCGCTGAGGAATTTTCCGGCCGGTGAGGTCAGCTTGATCGAACCGGCCGGCGAGATGTGGTCGGTGGTGATCTTGTCGCCGAACATCGCCAGAATCCGCGCATCGACTACGTCGACGACCGGATCGGGTTCCTTCTTCATGCCTTCGAAATAGGGTGGATTCTGCACATAGGTCGACGACATGTTCCAGCGATAGGTCTCGCTGTCGGTGGTCTTGATCTTGCGCCAGTTGGTGTCGCCCTTGAACACGTCGGCATAACGCTTCTTGAAGATCGTCGCAGTGACGAACTTCTTCATGTAGGCGTTGATCTCCTTCGTGGTCGGCCAGATGTCCTTCAGATAGACCGGCTTGCCGTCCTTGCCGGTGCCGATCGGCTCGACCGCGAGATCCTTGGTCACGGTGCCCGCCAGCGCGTAGGCCACCACCAGCGGCGGCGAGGCCAGATAGTTCGCCTGCACGTCCGGCGAGACGCGACCTTCGAAGTTGCGGTTGCCCGACAGCACGGCGGCGGCGACGATGCCGTTGTCGTTGATCGACTTTGAAATTTCCTCCGGCAGCGGGCCGGAGTTGCCGATACAGGTGGTGCAGCCGAAGCCGACCAGGTTGAAGCCGACCTTGTCCAGATCCTTCTGCAGCCCCGAATTGGCGAGATATTCCGCGACGACCTGGCTTCCAGGCGCGAGCGAGGTCTTGACCCACGGTTTTGCTTTCAGACCCTTGGCTGCGGCGTTACGCGCCAGCAGGCCGGCGCCGATCAGCACGCTCGGGTTGGAAGTGTTGGTGCAGGAGGTGATCGCGGCGATCACCACGTCGCCATGACCGAGGTCGAAGTTCTTGCCCTCGACCGGGTAGCGCGTGTCGCCGCCTTCCGGCTTCTTGTATTCGCCGGCAAGCGCAGTGGCGAAGCCGGTCGACACGGCGGGCAGCGCGACGCGGCCTTCGGGACGCTTCGGGCCGGCCATCGACGGCACGACATCCTTCAGATCGAGCGTCAGCGTTTCCGTGAACACCGGGTCAGCGGATTTCGCCGTGCGGAAAAGGCCCTGCGCCTTGGCGTAGGCCGACACCAGCGCGACGCGGTCCGCCTTGCGGCCCGAGGTCTTGAGGTAATCGATGGTCGCGGCATCGACCGGGAAGAAGCCGCAGGTCGCGCCGTATTCCGGCGCCATGTTGCCGATGGTCGCCTTGTCCGCCACCGAGAGGAAGTCGAGGCCCGGGCCGAAGAACTCGACGAACTTGCCGACCACGCCCTGCTTGCGCAGCATCTGCGTCACGGTCAGCACGAGGTCGGTCGCGGTGACGCCTTCCTTGAGCTGGCCCTTCAGCTTGAAACCGATCACTTCCGGCAGCAGCATCGACAGCGGCTGGCCGAGCATGCAGGCTTCCGCCTCGATACCGCCGACGCCCCAGCCGAGCACGGCAAGGCCGTTGACCATCGTCGTGTGCGAATCGGTGCCGACCAGCGAATCCGGATAGGCGACCTCGAAAGTGCCGGTCTTCTTGCCGACCGTCATCTTCTCCTTCTTCGTCCATACGGTCTGCGCAAGGTATTCGAGATTGACCTGGTGGCAGATGCCGGTGCCGGGCGGCACCACGGAGAAATTCGAAAACGCCTTCTGGCCCCACTTCAGGAATTCGTAGCGTTCCTGGTTCTGCTTGTATTCCTCGGCCACGTTCTTGCCGAACGCCTTGTTGTCACCGAAGAAGTTGACGATGACGGAGTGGTCGATGACGAGGTCGACCGGCACCAGCGGGTTGATCTTCTCGGCGTCGCCGCCGAGCGCCTGCATCGCGTTGCGCATCGCGGCGAGATCGACCACCGCCGGCACGCCGGTGAAATCCTGCATCAGCACGCGCGCCGGGCGGAACGCGATTTCATGCTCGAGTTTACGCTTCCTCAACCATTTCGACACCGCGACGATGTCTTCCTTCTTGACGGTGCGGCCGTCCTCATTGCGCAGCAGGTTTTCCAGCAGCACCTTCATCGAATAGGGCAGCTTGGAAATTCCCTTCAAACCGTTCTTCTCGGCGGCGGGCAGACTGTAATAGACGTAGGTCTTGCTGCCGACCTTGAGGGTCTTGCGGCATTTGAAGCTGTCGAGCGAGGTCATGTGAGGAAATCCCAGATTCAAGTTATACCCGCCAAGGGTATTTAAACACCATCGACGTCGACTGGCCTCCCGGCTTGCAGATGTCGATTGTGTGCTGCATCAAGTTCCGGGCTTATAGAATCTTTCTAGAAGCGCCGCCACACCGACAAGCGTGCTGCAGCGATGCGGTACCCACAAATTCTGACGCGGTACCCATCAATTTCAGAGGGCTGTGAAGGCGACAATGCGGCTCTCGGGGCGCCAAATCGACTGTATCAGGGGTGGCCGCAGCGTGTTCTCGGGCCTCGATTTCGAAGCCGTTTCCGGTGAGGTTCTGGCCGTGGTCGGCCCGAACGGATCGGGCAAGACCTCGCTGCTGCGCCTGATCGCGGGCCTCGTGGTGCCGGCCGGTGGATCGGTCGGCCTGGAAGGCGGCGAGGCCGAGCTGACGCTGCCGGAACAAGCCCATTATCTCGGCCATCGCGATGCGCTGAAACCGGCGCTCAGCGTGCATGAGAACCTTGCGTTCTGGCGGGATTTTCTCGGCGGCGCGGCCGGCGACCTCGGCCAATGCCTTGCCGCCGTGGGCCTTGGCCATGCCACGCATCTGCCGGCGGCGTATCTGTCGGCCGGCCAGCGGCGGCGGCTTTCGATCGCCCGCCTGCTCGTCATACGCCGGCCGGTCTGGCTGCTGGACGAGCCCACTTCGGCGCTCGACACCGCCGGGCAGGATCTGTTCGTCGACGTGATGCGTGACCACCTTGCCGGCGGCGGCATCATCATCGCCGCGACCCACACCCCGCTCGGGATCGAGACGAGAGAATTGCGAATGGGGGCCGGGAAATGACCGCCCTCGCCGCGCTGATTCGCCGGGACGTCAAAATCGCGCTGCGCGTCGGCGGCGGCGCGCTGATCGGTGTGCTGTTCTTCCTCACCGTCACCGTGCTGATGCCGTTTGCGATCGGGCCGGATCTCGCGCTGTTGACGCGGCTCGGCCCCGCGATCCTCTGGCTCGGCGCATTGCTGGCAAGCCTGCTCACGCTGGATCGCCTGTTCACGGCCGACCATGACGACGGCTCGCTCGACCTGATCGTGATGGGCCGGGCGCCGCTGGAACTGGCCTGTGCCGCCAAGGCGCTGGCGCACTGGCTTGCGGCCGGCGTGCCGCTGATCGTGGCGACGCCCGTGCTGGGGCTGCTGCTCAATCTCGATGCCACCGCGACCTCCGCGGTGGCGCTGACGCTGCTGGTGGGAACGCCGGCGCTGACCTTCACGGGCATGATCGGCGCGGCGCTCGCCGTGACGCTGCACCGCGGCGGTTTACTGCTGGCGGTGCTGGTGTTGCCGCTGTCGATTCCGGTGCTGATTTTCGGCGTCGCGGCGTCGCAGGCGGCGATCACCGGTCCCCTTTCGTTCGGAACACCGTTTTCGATCCTGTGCGCGCTGTCGCTGGTCAGCCTCGTCGTCGGACCTTTCGCAGCCGCCGCGAGCCTCCGCCATGGCCTGGATTGACAGGGCTGACAATAACTTGACGCCGATCAACTCTGGCGGAGGCTATAGGAACCAAACCATGCCGCATTGCCTGCCCCGCCGCTGACGACTATCAGGATGCCATGCCGCTGATCGATCTCGCCAACCCCACCAAATTCCTGTCGCTGACCGCACGCGTGCTGCCGTGGCTCGCCGGCGCGACCGCGACCCTGCTGCTGATCGGCCTTTACCAGGCGGCGATGGCGCCCGACGACTATCAGCAGGGCGCCACCGTCAAGATCATGTTCATTCACGTACCGAATGCGTGGCTTTCGATGTTCGTGTGGGGCGTGATGAGCATGGCGGCGCTGGGCACGCTGGTGTGGCGGCATCCGCTGGCCGACGTCGCCGCCAAGGCCGCGGCCCCGATCGGCGCGGCCTTCACGTTTCTCGCGCTGGTCACCGGCTCGCTGTGGGGCCGGCCGATGTGGGGCACCTATTGGGAATGGGATGCACGGCTGACCTCGGTGCTGATCCTGTTCCTGATGTATCTCGGCCTGATGGCGCTGTGGCGCGCGGTCGACGATCCCTCTCGGGCGGCGCGGGCCGCCGCCATCCTGACGCTGGTCGGCGCGCTCAATTTGCCGATCATCAAATTTTCGGTCGACTGGTGGAACACGCTGCATCAGCCGGCCTCCGTGATGCGGATGGGCGGCCCGGCGCTGGATAACGCGTTCCTGATTCCGCTGCTGGTGATGGCGATCGGGTTTACGCTGCTGTTCGTCACGCTGCACCTCGCGGCGATGCGCAACGAGATCCTGCGCCGCCGTGTGCGCAGCTTGCAGATGATGCAAGCCAGCCAGCAGGCGGCGTGAACCGATGTCGCTCGGACCCTACGCCTCCTATATCGTGACGTCCTACGTGCTGGTCGGAGCCATCGTACTGATCCTGATCGCCTGGATCGCGATCGACTTCCGCCGCCAGAAGGAGCGCCTGCGTGAACTCGAAACCTCCGGCGTGACCCGGCGTTCCGGCCGCCCGGCGACGGACATCCGATGAGCACACCCGTCACATCGAACGAACAACCGCGCCGCCGGCAGTGGCTGGTGGCGTTGCCGCTGATCGGCTTCCTCGCCATCGCCGCGCTGTTCCTGCTGCGGCTGTATGGCGGCGACCCCTCCAAAATCCCGTCCGCCCTGATCGGCCGCCCGGCGCCGCAAACCACGCTGCCGGCGCTGGAAGGCCTGACCCAGAACGGTACGCCGGTCCCCGGGCTTGACCCCGCAATCTTCAAGGACAAGGTCTCCGTGGTGAACGTCTGGGCGTCCTGGTGCGTGCCGTGCCACGACGAGGCCCCGCTTCTGACCGCGCTCGCCAGGGACACGCGGCTGCAGATCGTCGGCATCAACTACAAGGACTCCGCCGACAACGCCCGCCGCTTCCTCGGCCGCTACGGCAATCCGTTTACCGCCGTCGGCGTCGACGGCAACGGCCGCGGCTCGGTCGAATGGGGCGTCTACGGCGTGCCCGAAACCTTTGTGGTCGGCCGCGACGGCACCATCGTCTACAAGCTGGTCGGCCCGGTGACGCCGGCCAATCTCGACAGCGTCTTGAAGGTCGCGATCGAGAAGGCGTTGAGCAAATAATTTTCCACTTTTACCTGCCGTTCATTTGGCAGCCATGGCGCCGCCACGAATCCGCAGCTAGCTTGATGGGGTTAATTGAACCGTCCTTGGAGGGACACCCATGCGTCATTTCACGCTCGCTTCCGTGCTCGCAACTGCTCTTACGCTCGGCCTGATGACGGCAACGCCGTCGATGGCCCAGACCGCGCAACCCGCGACCAAGTCCGACAACAAGATGATGGCCCCGGCGCCGAAGGCTTCGGAGTCGAAGATGGCGCCGGCGCCGAAGGTGGAGCTGCTCGACATCAACTCGGCAAGCGCCGAACAGCTCGACGAACTGCCGGGTGTGGGCAAGGCCTATTCCGCAAAAATCATCGCGGGCCGCCCGTACAAGGGCAAGGACGACCTCGTCAACAAGAGCATCCTGCCGCAGGCGACCTACGACAAGATCAAGGACAAGATTATCGCCAAGCAGAAGAGCTGAGGCGGTTTCCTAAACCTCGCCCAGCTTGCGGGGAGAGGTCGGATCGCTCTTGCGATCCGGGTGAGGGGGTACAGGTCCAACGACCTGCAGAGTTCGCGGAGAGAGCCCCTCACCCCAACCCTCTCCCCGCAAGCGCCGGGCGAGGGGGCCGAGCGGAGCAAGAGCGATAGCGTCTACCCCTTGCTCACATCGCCCGCTTCGGCCTCGCTGGCTTCCAGCGTGGCGGGCTCCAGATGGTAGCGCTTGACCAGCGGCATCTGGGCGATGGCAAACACCATCGTCAGCGGCGTCACGCCGAATACCTTGAAGTTGACCCAGAAGTCGGTCGACTGCGTGCGCCAGACAAATTCGTTCAGGATCGCCATCGCGAAGAAGAACAGTGCCCAACGCATCGTCAGGACCCGCCAGCCCTTCGGCGTCAGGTTGAACACCTGATCGAACAGGATCGCGATGAAGGAGCGGCCGAACAACAGGCCGCCGCCCAGGATTGCGGCGAACAGGGCGTAGATGATAGTCGGCTTGACCTTGATGAAGGTCTCGTCATGCAGCACCAGCGTCAGCGTGCCGAACACCAGCACGATCACGGCGGTGACGATCGCCATGATGGGAATGTGCCGCACCACCACATAGGAGGCGATCATCGCGGCCACGATCGCCACCATGAAGGCACCGGTCGCGACGAACAGGTTGAACTTGGCATTGGCGACGAAGAACACCAGCAGCGGACCGAGTTCGGTCGCCAGCTTGAACATCGGATGCGGCTGGGTCTTGTCCATGCTTAACTTTCGATACCTGCAATCGCCTTGGCAAAATCACTTGCGGTGAACGGCGCCAGATCGTCGACGCCCTCGCCGACGCCGATGAAGTGCACCGGCAGTTTGAACTTTTCAGCCAGCGCCACCAGGATGCCGCCGCGCGCGGTGCCGTCGAGCTTCGTCATCACGAGGCCGGTGACGCCAGCGGTACGATGAAATGCCTCGACCTGCGACAGCGCATTTTGTCCCACCGTGGCGTCGAGCACCAGCAGCACCGCGTGCGGCGCCGACGCATCGACCTTCTTGATGACGCGCACGACCTTTTCTAACTCTTTCATCAGCTCGGCCTTGTTCTGCAGCCGCCCTGCAGTATCGACCAGCAACACGTCGATATTTTGTTCCTTCGCCGCGGTCAGCGCGTTGAAGGCGAGGCTTGCCGAGTCAGATCCCTGCGTGCCGGCGATGACCGGCGATTTGGTGCGCTCGCCCCACACTTTGAGCTGCTCGATCGCGGCGGCACGAAACGTATCGCCCGCCGCCATCATGATCTTGCGACCCTCGGCGCTCAATTTGGCGGCCAGTTTACCGATGGTCGTGGTCTTGCCCGAGCCGTTGACGCCGACCACGAGGATGACGAACGGCTTTTGTGCGGTGTCGATCACGAGCGGCTTCGCCACCGGCGCCAGCACTTTTTCGACTTCGGTCGCGACCACCGCCTTCACCTCGTCGGCCGAGATCGCCTTGTCGTACCGGCCGGAGCCCACCGCGTCCGCGATCCGGACCGCCACCGTCGCCCCGAGATCGGCGCGCAGCAGCACGTCCTCGATATCGTCGAGCATGGCCCGGTCGAGCTTGCGGCGGATGACGAGATCGGCAACGGCGTTGCCGAGCGCGCTGGACGTGCGCTTCAGCCCGCTCGAAAGCCGCCGCCACCAGCTCTGTTTTGGGGTTCCGGGAGTGGTATCGCTCATGTCGGGGACGTGTTAGCGGTTTCGCGCCATGAGCGGAAGTCACAACAGATCCATCGAAGTCTCCGGCGCATCCTTTGATGTCGCAGGCTTAACGGCGGACGAAATCCAGGCCCGCGTGCTCCATCGCGACGGGCTGATGCTGATCATCGACAAGCCGGCCGGGCTACCGGTGCATCGCGGCCCCAAGGGCGGGGCGAATCTGGAGGCCTCCTTCGACGGCCTGCGGTTCGGCCTGCCGCGGCCACCGGTGCTGGCTCACCGGCTCGACAAGGATACTTCCGGCTGCCTGGTGCTGGGACGCCACCGCAAAGCCACCGCCTCGCTCGGTCTGCTGTTCAAGCACGGCAAGATCGGCAAGACCTACTGGGCGGTGGTCGAGGGCGGGCCTGCCGAGGACGAAGGCACCATCGACATGCCGCTGGGCCGGTTGAACGCCGAGCGCGGCTGGTGGCAGAAGCCGGACCCGGAGGGCCAGACCGCCGTGACGAACTGGAAGGTGCGCGGCCGCGGCGACGGCCTGACGTGGCTGGCAATGGAACCAGTGACCGGCCGCACCCATCAATTGCGCGTGCATACCTCCGCGACGGGCTGGCCGATCGTCGGCGACAACATCTACGGCAACGGTCCGCGATTCGGCGAACCGATCTTGCATCTGCATTCCCGCGAGATCGTGGTGCCGATTTCGAAGAACAAGGAGCCGGTGCGTGTGGTGGCGCCCGCGCCGGAACATATGCGGGAGCGGCTGAGGACGTGCGGGTGGAACGGGGAGTGATTGCTCTCTTCCCTTCTCCCCTTGTGGGAGAAGGAAGAATTACACCGTCAGCCGCGCGCCGTCGTGGCCGTTGATCGCCAGCGCCATTACTTCACCCGGTGCTTCACCAGATATCGCGACCGGCAGGAAATGCTCCGTCCTTCCCTGCGTCGCGCTCTCGATCAGCACCTGGCGTGTTGCGCCGATCTCCGCCGCCAGCCGCTTTTGCAACGCCGCCTCACCCGTCGCGCGCAATCGCTTCGCGCGCGCCTTGATCTCGCCGCCGGCCACCTGCGGCATCCGCGCGGCCGGAGTCCCCGGGCGCGGCGAATAAGGAAATACGTGCAGGAAGGTGAGATCGCATTCCGCGACCAGATTTTCCGAGTGCACGAACATGTCTTCGGTCTCGGTCGGAAAGCCCGCGATGATATCCGCGCCAAGCGTGATGTCCGGCCGCAGCCGCCGCACCTGCGCGCAGAAATCGATCGCATCCTGCCGCGAATGGCGCCGCTTCATCCGCTTCAGGATCATGTCGGCGCCCGACTGCAGCGACAGGTGCAGATGCGGCATCAGGCGTTCATCGCCCGCGATCACATCGAGCAGATCGCGGTCGGCCTCGATGGAATCGATCGATGAAATCCGCAGCCGCTTCAGTTCCGGCACGTGGCGCAAGATCTGCTTTGTCAATTGTCCCAGCTTCGGCGTGCCCGGCAGATCCGCGCCGTAGCTCGTGAGGTCCACACCCGTCAGCACGATTTCGGCATGGCCGCGCTCGGCGAGCGCGCGGACCTGGTCGACCACGGCGCCCATCGGGACCGAGCGCGAATTGCCGCGGCCGTAAGGGATGATGCAGAAGGTGCAGCGATGGTCGCAGCCGTTCTGCACCTGCACGAACACCCGCGGCAGGCCGGCCTTGAAGCCGTCGAGCAGATGCGGCGCCATCTCGCGCACCGCCATGATGTCGGCGACGGCGATCTTCTCGCTGGCCTCGAGACCAAAACCGCCATCGAACGCCGACCGCGCATCGCGCCAGGCCGCGCCGCGCATCTTGTCGTCGTTGCCGACGACGCGGTCGACCTCGGCCATGTCGGCGAACATTTTGGCCTGCGTCTGCGCCGCGCAGCCGGTGACGACGATGCGCACCTCCGGCCGCTCGCGCTTCAGCCGGCGGATCGACTGCCGCGCCTGCGCCACCGCCTCGTTGGTGACGGCGCAGCTGTTGATGATGACGGTATCGGAAAGCCCGGCGCGCTCCGCCTCGCGGGCGATCACCTCGGATTCGAAGGCGTTGAGGCGGCAGCCGAAGGTGAGGACGTCAACGCTCATAACTCAGGCGACGCTGGCGAACAGCGCCGGATCGAAACGGCCTTCATATTCGAAATCGGCGGTGCCGGTCATCAACACATGATCGTCGCGCTCGCGCCATTCGATCGCGAGCTTGCCGCCGGGCAGCGTGATCTCGACATGGCGGTTGGCGCGCTTCAGCCGGGCAGCGGCGACCGCGGTCGCGCAGGCGGCCGAGCCGCACGCCTTGGTTAATCCGACGCCGCGCTCCCAGGTTCGGATCGTGATGTGATCGCGATCGACGATATGGGCGAGCGTAATGTTGGCCCGCTCGGGAAAGATCGGGTGGTTTTCCAGCAGCGGCCCGAAGCGGTCGAGATCGTAGGCGTTGACGTCATCGACCCAGAAGATCGCATGCGGGTTGCCCATCGAGACCACCGACGGCGAATGCAGCACCGGCGCATCGATCGGGCCGACCTGCAGCTCGATATAGCGGGTGTCGCGAAACTCTTCGGCCAGCGGAATGTCCTTCCAGCCAAATTTCGGCGCGCCCATGTCGACGGTGTAGAGGTCCGGCGCCGGGCCCTGCCAGCAATTCAGCAGCCCGGCGCGGGTCTCGAAGGTCACGGCGGTCTGGCCGGTCTGCTCGAACAGGCGGCGCACCACGCAGCGCATGCCGTTGCCGCAGGCGCCGGCTTCGGAACCGTCATTGTTGTAGATGCGGATGAAGGCCTCGGTGCCCTGCAGCCGCGGCGGCTGCAGCACCATCAGCTGGTCGTAGGGTACGCCGGCGGGAGAGGCGACCGCGCGCGCGTCTTCCGGCGTCAGCGCAGCCTTCGAATCGCGAAGGTCCACCACGACGATCTCGTTGCCGATGCCATTCATCTTGGCAAATGCGTGGTTAGCCAGTGCGCTCATCGAATTTCCCAAATTCTGCCTGTCTTATATGGCGAATGATGGCCGATTGCCTAGCCTGGGGCGTTTCCGAGCGAAGCATGCCCTCGGACCTGATCCGGGGGCGGACCTCGGTTCTCGCGAAGAAACCGCGACAAAACAGAAGGCGCAGGGCATATGACGCATCTGTCATGGGACGAAGGCGGACCTTGCGTGTTAGAAAATGGCATCATCCTGGCGGGTGCGGACGGGGATATACCGCCGCCAGATGGGGCGGATGGAGAAGACCTGCGATGAACCGAATCAGCACTTTCGGTGCGGCCTTGGCCGTACTCTCCATGGTTGCGTCTGGCGGCGCCGCCCTCGCCCAGTCGCCGGCGCCCTCGGCCTCGCCGTCCCCGAGCCCGTCAGCCGTGCCTAGCCCCGCCCCCTCGGCGGTCCCGGTGCCGCCGCCGGCCGAAACCAAATCGCCAGCCGATACCCCCGCGGCGGAAAAAGTCCCGGCACCCGCCCCGCCGCCGCCTGCCGCCAGCGTCCAGACGGCCGACCCGTTCGGCGAGGAATTCACGCTTGCGCCGAAAAAAGTGGTGATCGTCAAGGGCACGGCCAACTGGGATGCAGCGTTCGACACCCTGGTCGAGGCATTCAAGTCGCTGACCACCCTGCTCGACAAGCAGGGTATCAAGGCATCCGGCAATTCGATGATCGTCTATACCTCGACCGACGATACCGGCTTCACGTTCCTGGCCGAAATCCCGGTCGAGCAGGAGCCGAAGAACCTGCCCAAGAACATGAGCATGGGCAACTCGCCTGAGGGCAAGGCGCTGAAGTTCGTTCACCGCGGTTCCTACGACAACATGGACAATACCTACGAGGCGATCACCAACCACCTCGACGACAAGAAGCTGGAAGCGAAAGACACCTTCATCGAGGAATACATCACCGACCCCCTGAAGACGGCGGAGGACAAGCTGGTGATCAACGTCTACGTGCCGCTGCGGTGACCCGCATGAAACACCCGCTCGCCCTCGCCGTCCTGACCGCCACCTGGCTCACCGCGCCCGCACTGGCGCAGACGGCGCCGCCGCCGGCGATTTCCGTCACCGGTGAAGCGACGGTGTCGGTGGCGCCCGATCAGGCCCAGATCGACGGCGGCGTGACCTCGGAGGCAAAAACCGCCCGCGAGGCATCGGAGGCCAACAACGCCGCGATGGGCAAGGTGCTGCAGGCGCTGAAGGGCGCCGGCATCGACGAAAAGGACTACCAGACCTCGCGCCTGTCGCTGCAGCCGCAATTTGCCGCGAACTACAAACCCTCGGATCGCGCATCGGGTATCATCAGCTTTCGCGCCAGCAACCGCGTCACGGTCAAGGTCCGCGACGTCGGCAAGGTAGCAAGCATCATCGACGTGCTGGTCGGCGCTGGCGCCAACGAGATCGGCGGCATCAATTTCACGGTCACGCAGGCCTCGAAACATCTCGACGAAGCCCGCGACAAGGCGATCGCCGACGCCCGCCGCAAGGCCGAGATCTACGCCAAGGCTGCCGGCGTGACGCTCGGCGATCCGATCAGCATCTCCGAGGAAGGCGCGCCCACGCCGGTGTTTCGCAGCAAGATGGCGGCTCCCATGGCCGTCGGCGCGCAGGTCGCGCCGGGGGAGGAGACGCTGTCAGTAATGGTGGGCGTGTCCTGGGCGATCAAGGCGAAGGAATAGTTCAAGCCGTCGTCCCGGCGCAGGCCGGGACCCATAATCACAGAACGTTGTGGTTACGGCACGCGGTCGCTCCGACCCTGCGCACAATTGAGATCCGCGGCTATGGGCCCGGCCTGCGCCGGGACGACGCTAAATCTCGTAAACCTGCCCCGGTTTCAGCGCGGCGAACTTTTCCGGCGGGATGTTCGCTTCCTTGAGCGCTTCGCCCAGCGCGATCACCGGTGCGTCGATCGCCTCGTCCGTGAGCTGAAACGTGCCGTGATGATGCGCGAGCGCTTCTTGCGCGCCGCAATCGGCCAGCGCCTTCACGGCATCGGACGGATTCATGTGCTGGTCCTTCATGAAGGAGCGCGGCTCGTAGGCGCCGATCGGGAGGATCGCCAGCCGCAGCGGCCCGTGCTGCTCGGCGACGCGCCGAAAGTGCTTGCCATCGCCGTAGCCGGAATCGCAGACGATGTAGAATTTGCCGGCCGGCGTCTCCAGCACGAAACTCGCCCACAGCGCCTTGTTGCGGTCGAACAGGCCGCGCGCCGACCAGTGCCGCGTCGGCACCAGCGTCACCGCGATGCCGTTGCCGAGTTCGACGCGGTCCTGCCAGTCGAACGCCTCGGCCTTGATCGCCGAGTCCGTACCGCGCATGGTGACGTCGTTGCCGAGCGGCGTGATCACGCGCGGTGAATGTTTCGCAGCAAGCTTCGACAGCGTCGCGATATCGAGATGGTCGTAGTGACCATGCGAGACCAGCACCACATCGATGTCCGGCAACGCGTCGAAGGCGATGCCGGGATCGTTGCACCGACGCGGTCCTGCAAAGGAGATCGGCGAGGCCCGCATCGACCACACGGGATCGACGAGAATGTTGAGGTCCGCGGTCTGGATCAGCCAGGACACATGGCCCACAAACGACAGCCGCACCTTGTCGCCGGAGACGCGCGGCGGCGGCGTGTCGGCGTGCTCGTTCGGAACCCAGTCCGGCCAGATCGCGCGCTGGCGGTCGGTGCCGAACTGCCAGCGCAGGACGTCCGCGAGCGATTTCGGCGGCGCCCCGTCGGGATCGAAGAAGCGGGTGCCGTCGAAATGATCGGTGACGGGGCCGTCATGGGTTTTCATATTGTTGATCCAGATCGAAGGCACGCCGACGGCCGCGGCGGCTCCGGTGAATACTGAAAAGATGCGGCGGCGGGTGATGGGCACGGGGGATTCACGACAGGCAGGAGAAAACGGTAGAGATGGGGCGTTATATGGCGAGGACGGTCCAACTTTGAACCTGCGGCGAAAGGAAGCCCGCCCCCGCGGCGGAACATCTCCAAAAATGGAGCGATCTCATAGCCTTATGGCCTAATCGCCAGCTCTTGCGATCGAGTTTCTCCTTGACTTTCGGCCTCTCCGGGCGTTTAAGGCCCACACTTTCTCGGAAAGACATTCTTTTCGACCCGCCGCCCGGCCCATGAGACCGGAGGCCAACGCCCGACAGCGCGATGCGCCCTCGGGCGCGAAAGTGTTTGGAATATCGTTTTGGCGTTCAGCGTCGAAACACATAACTGACCGTTATACCCCGCGAAAGCGGGGTATCCGGTACGCCGCGGCGCCTCGGTTGAAAACGAGTTGCTCTGGGATACTGGATCACCCGCTTTCGCGGGTAATGACAGCGAGAAAGTGATTAAAGGCACGCGCCTGCAACGCAGGACAAAGGACAACGGCATTGTTCGACAATCTGTCGGAAAAGCTTGGCGGAATTCTCGATCGTCTGACGGGGCGCGGCGCGCTGTCCGAAAAGGACGTCGACGCCGCGATGCGCGAGGTGCGCCGCGCACTGCTCGAAGCCGACGTGGCGCTCGAGGTGGTCCGCAGCTTTATCGATCGTGTCCGCGAGCAGGCGATCGGCGCCACCGTCGTCAAGTCGGTCACGCCCGGCCAGATGGTGGTCAAGATCGTCCATGACGAGCTGGTCGCCACGCTCGGCGCCGACGGCCAGACCATCGACATCAACGCCGTACCGCCGGTTCCGATCATGATGGTCGGCCTGCAGGGCTCCGGCAAAACCACCACCACCGCCAAACTCGCCCGCCGCCTGGTGCAGCGCGACAAGCGCAAGGTGCTGATGGCCTCGCTCGACATCTACCGCCCGGCGGCGATGGAGCAGCTGGCCGTGCTCGGGCGCGACCTCGACATTCCGACGCTGCCGATCGTGGCCGGCCAAAAGCCGGCGCAGATCGCCAAGCGCGCGCTGGAAGCCGGCAAGCTCGGCGGCTACGACGTGGTGCTGCTCGACACCGCCGGCCGCACCACGCTCGACGAAGACATGATGAACGAGGCGGCCGACATCAAAGCCGCCGCCAATCCGCATGAAGTGCTGCTGGTCGCGGATTCCCTGACCGGCCAGGACGCGGTCAACCTCGCGCGTGCGTTCGACCAGCGGGTCGGCCTTACCGGCATCGTGCTGACGCGGGTCGACGGCGACGGCCGCGGCGGCGCGGCGCTGTCGATGCGCGCGGTCACGGGAAAACCCATCAAGCTGATCGGCACCGGCGAAAAGACCGATGCGCTGGAAGATTTTCATCCGAGCCGGATTGCCGGCCGCATCCTCGGCATGGGCGACGTGGTGTCGCTGGTCGAGCGGGCGGCGGCGAATATCGACGCCGAAAAGGCCGCGCGCACCGCCGAGCGGATGCGCAAGGGCCAGTTCGACCTCAACGACATGCGCGAGCAGTTGCTGCAGATGGCGAACATGGGCGGCATCAGCGGGCTGATGGGCATGATGCCCGGCGTCGCCAAGATGAAGAACCAGATCGCCGCTGCCGGCATCGACGACAGGATTATCAAGCGCCAGGTCGCGGTGATCGATTCGATGACGCGGCAGGAGCGCAAGAACCCTGATATCCTCAAGGCCAGCCGCAAGAAGCGCATCGCCGCCGGCTCAGGCCTGGAGGTCCAGGAAGTCAACAAGCTGCTGAAGATGCACCGGAACATGGCCGACATGATGAAGGCCATGGGCTCCGGCAAGCGCGGCCCGATGGCCGGCATCGCGCAGGCCATGGGCTTTGGCGGCGGCATGAAGCCGCCCTCGGCCGAAGAGATGAAGGCGATGGCGGAAAAGCTGCAGGGCGGCGCAGGCCCCGGCGGTCTGCCCGCGCTGCCGAAGGATCTTCCCCCCGGGCTGCGTCAGGGATTGCCGAATCTGCCGGGCCTCACCGGCCTCAGCGGCAAGCCCACCCTGCCCGGCCTCGGCGGCTTCCCGGGGAAGAAGAAATAATCGCAACCCATTCACCCACACGAATCCAACCAACACTCAGGAGAACCAAATGTCAGTCGTCATCCGCCTCGCGCGCGCAGGCACCAAGAAGCGTCCGGTCTATCACGTCGTCGTCGCCGACTCGCGCTTTCCCCGCGATGGCCGCTTCATCGAGCGTCTCGGCCACTTCAACCCGCTGCTGCCGAAGGACAATGAGTCGCGGCTGAAGCTCGACATGGACAAGGTGAAGTCCTGGCTCGCCAAGGGCGCGCAGCCGTCGGACCGCGTGACCCGCTTCCTGGATGCGGCCGGCGTCGTCAAGCGCCCCGCCCGCAACAACCCGGAAAAGGCCGTGCCGCGCAAGGAGCGCAAGGCCGCCGCCGAAGCCGCGAAGAAGTAAGACCTGGCGGCGCACGAAGGTGGCAGCACCGATTTGCGTCGCGCGTATCGGCGCTGCGCATGGCGTGCGCGGCGCGGTGAGGCTGTGGACGTTCACGGAAGATCCGTTCGCCGTGAAGGACTACGGCCCGCTGACGACCAAGGATGGCGCGCGCCAGTTCGAGGTGACGCATGTCCGCGAGGCAAAAGACCATCTGGTGGCGACGCTGAAAGGCATCGCCACCCGCGAGGATGCCGAACGGCTCAACGGCCTCGAACTCTATATCGCGCGCGAAAAGCTGCCCGAAACCGACGAGGGCGAATATTATCACGCCGACCTGATCGGGCTGGCGGCGGTCAATGCCGCCGACGAACCGCTCGGCCGCGTCACCGCGATCCATAATTTCGGCGCCGGCGACATCATCGAGATCGCGCCGCCGCAGGGGCCGACCATGCTGCTGCCGTTCACCAACGCCGTGGTGCCGACGGTCGATCTCGCCGGCGGCCGGGTGGTGATCGAGCTGCCGCGGGAAATCGAGGGCGACGAACCCAATCCCAGCTAGCTCGTCATCGCCCGGCTTGACCCGGCGATCCATCGTTTCGAAGAAGATGGATACGCGGGTCAAGCCCGCGTATGACGGCCTGAGTTCAACCGCGATCCCACAAACATGACCTGGCGCGCCACCGTCCTGACCCTGTTTCCTGACATGTTTCCCGGGCCGCTCGGCGTCAGCCTGGCGGGCAAGGCGCTGGCGTCCGGCGTGTGGGCGCTGGAGGCGTGCGACATCAGGGCGTCGGCCACCGACAGGCATCGCAGCGTGGACGACACCCCCGCCGGCGGCGGCCCGGGCATGGTGCTGCGGGCCGACGTGCTGGCGGCGGCGATCGATGCCGGCGATAACGGCCACAGCCGGCCGCGCCTGCTGATGAGCCCGCGGGGTCGGCCATTGACCCAGGCGCAGGTGGCGGAGCTGGCCACGGGCCCCGGCCCCCTGATCGTCTGCGGGCGGTTCGAGGGGGTCGACCAGCGGGTGATCGACGCCCGGAACCTGCAGGAGGTCTCGATCGGGGATTACGTGCTGTCGGGCGGCGAGATCGCCGCGATGGCGCTGATCGACGCCTGCGTACGGCTGCTGCCGGGAGTGATGGGCAAGCAGGCCTCCGGCGAGGATGAGAGTTTTTCGGAAGGGTTACTGGAATACCCCCAGTTTACCCGGCCGCAGACGTTCGAGGGCCGCGGCATCCCGGAAGTGCTGATTTCCGGCGACCACGCCAAGGTGGCAGCCTGGCGCCGGGCGGAAGCCGAGGCCCTGACCCGGGCGCGGCGACCGGATTTATGGGCCGCCAGGCCCGGCCAAAAGGCCACAAAAAGCACGACAGACGGGTGACAAGCGCGGCCCGATGCCTTATACGAGCGCCAAATCCGCGCAATGGCAGGATACTAGGACGTTCGCGCAGCCCGCGCTGGACTGGCTGGGCGCGCCGCCGATGGAGATTTCAATGAACCTCATTCAACAGCTCGAAAAAGAGCAATTCGACAAGTTGGCCGCGACCAAGACGATTCCCGAATTCGGGCCCGGCGACACCGTGATCGTCAACGTCAAGGTGGTCGAAGGCGAGCGCACCCGCGTGCAGGCCTATGAAGGCGTCTGCATCGGCCGTTCCGGCGGCGGGCTCAACGAGAGCTTCACCGTCCGCAAGATCTCCTACGGCGAAGGCGTCGAGCGCGTATTCCCTGTCATGTCGCCGATGATCGATTCGATCACCGTCTTGCGCCGCGGCAAGGTCCGCCGCGCCAAGCTGTATTACCTGCGCCAGCTGCGCGGCAAGTCGGCCCGCATCGTCGAGAAGAAGCAGGACCGCGCGGCCGCCGTCGGCGAGTAATTTTTCCCTTCAAAAGGGATGCGACAAAAGCGCGGGGTTTTGCCCCGCGCTTTTTTGTTGCGGCATGACTATCTGGATGATGCCCCTGCCCAATCGATTGATTGTGGCAGCGGCTGCCCCTGTGTTAGAAATTCAGAATGTTTCTAGATCGTACCAGCGCCGCCTTCGGCACCGCCCGGCTCGTCATCATCGACGATCGCTCGCGGCTGCCCGGCCGCTTCTTCGGACGGTTCGCGACGTCGGCGACGTCAGAGCTTACGCGCGCAGCTTGATGCTGCGCTGACCTCCGTTTGCCTGCGCACCGTACCCGCGCCTGACTCACACAGAATTTCATTTTGGAGCTGACGCTCATGTCCCAACCGACCACGCTGTACGACAAGATCTGGAACGACCATCTGGTGCACGAAGCCGACGACGGCACCTGCCTGCTCTATATCGACCGCCACCTGGTGCACGAGGTGACATCGCCGCAGGCGTTCGAAGGCCTGCGCGCCACCGGCCGCAAGGTCCACGCGCCGGAGAAGACGCTGGCCGTCGTCGACCACAACATCCCGACCACCGACCGCTCGAAACCGAATCCCGATCCTGAGAGCATCGAGCAGATGCGCGTGATGGCTGAGAACGCCAAGGAATTCGGCATCGAATATTTCAACGAGTTCGACAAGCGACAGGGCATCGTCCACGTGATCGGCCCCGAGCAGGGCTTCACGCTGCCCGGCACCACGATCGTCTGCGGCGACAGCCACACCTCCACCCATGGCGCGTTCGGTGCGCTGGCGCACGGCATCGGTACCTCGGAAGTCGAGCACGTGCTGGCGACGCAGACGCTGATCCAGAAAAAAGCAAAAAACATGCGCGCGGTGGTCGACGGCAAACTGCCGGACGGCGTCACCGGCAAGGACATCATCCTCGCTATCATCGGCGAGATCGGCACCGCCGGCGGCACCGGCTATGTGCTGGAATACGCCGGCGATGCGATCCGTGCGCTCTCGATGGAAGGCCGCATGACCGTCTGCAACATGTCGATCGAAGGCGGCGCGCGCGCCGGCCTGATCGCGCCGGACGAAAAGGCGTTCGAATTCCTGAAGGGCCGCCCGAAAGCGCCGAAGGGCGCCGACTGGGACGCCGCGATGCGCTATTGGGAAAAGCTGCGTTCCGACGAAGGCGCGCATTTCGACCACGAGCTCCGGCTGGATGCCGCAAAACTGCCGCCGATCGTGACCTGGGGCACCTCGCCCGAGGACGTGGTATCGATCGCAGGCTTCGTGCCCGATCCCGACAAGATCGCGGACGAAGCCAAGCGACTCTCAAAACATCGCGCGCTGAAATACATGGGCCTGACCGCGGGCACAAAGATCACCGACATCAAGCTGGACCGCGTCTTCATCGGCTCCTGCACCAACGGCCGCATCGAGGACCTGCGCGCGGCGGCGAAAGTCGCCGACGGCAAGACCGTCAACGCAAACGTCAATGCGATGGTGGTGCCGGGCTCGGGCATCGTGAAGGAGCAGGCGGAAGCCGAAGGCCTCGACAAGATCTTCATCAAGGCCGGCTTCGAGTGGCGCGAGCCGGGCTGCTCGATGTGCCTTGCCATGAACCCCGACAAGCTGTCGCCGGAAGAGCGCTGCGCCTCGACCTCGAACCGCAACTTCGAGGGCCGCCAGGGCTTTAAAGGCCGCACCCATCTGGTGTCGCCGGCGATGGCTGCAGCTGCCGCGATCGCCGGGCACTTCGTCGACATCCGGGAATGGCGCTAATCCGGCGTTGCCTAGATAGCGAGTCGTTGCGGAAACGGCTCGTTAAGGGTGCGGGCGCACACTGACCCTTGCGAAAACCTTTCGCGGGGGATCTTGCCGTGGCGGACAAGCCTGAATTCGTCGATATGATCAGCGAGGCGACCAAGCAGGTCCGCCGCCGCACCACGCCTGTGATCGTCGACCTCAAGCCGGTGGCCAAGGAAACCTCGCGCCTCAGCCACTGGCCGCCGGAACACTGGACGCAGTGGCGGATGGCGAAGTTGACGCCCTGGAAGGTCAAGCCCTGGGAGGGCAAGGACTGGTGACCCGCGACGTCTTCCGCTCATGAAAAACAGGCGCCCCACCGGGCGCCTGTTTCATTTTCAGTCCGTCTCTCACCAATAGCGATAGGGAGAACCATAGTAGCGGACGCGGTAATGGTGGCGATACCACGGACGATAGCGGCAGATCTTGCGCGGTCCGTAGTAGGTCCAGATCACGCGGCAATAGCGGTGCCGGTAGCCGTAATGATAGCCGGGATAACCGTAATAGCGCGGCGCGTAGTAACGGCGGTGAAAGTGATGCCGGTGATGGAAATGCGGCCGGTGGTAGACGTGGCGATAGCCGTGACGCATGCCGCCGCCGCGGAACACCGGCGCGGCGCGAAAGCCGCCGCGATGGACCGCAAAGCCGCCGCCTCTGAACCCGCCGCCGTGAAACGCAGCCCCGCCGCCCCTGAAACCACCGCCGTGAAATCCGCCGCCGCGGAAGCCTCCACCGCCGCCACGAAACCCGCCGCCTCCGCCACCGCGGAACCCACCGCCGCCGCCATGACCGCCGCGGACTTCGGTCGTCAAATCTTCCGTTGCGAATTTTGCTGCGGGCGCCGTGCCGGGACTCGCAAGCGAGAGCGCCTCGGCGCGCTGCTGTGAGGCGGCGGCGAACGCCAAAAGCGCCGCGGCCGTAACCCCCAGGCGGCGGACAAGCCCGCGCCCGGGATCGGATATCGCCATGGATGAACCTCCCTAACCGGCGACGGCGCGCCCTCAGCCGTTTTGCAGCTGTTCCCCGTCGCAACTCTACCGTCGCTCCCGACGTGACGGTAAAGACAGGCACGTGAACGCGCCATGAACGCATCAACCGCAATGATGAACGCGCGACGCGAATTGTAGATTCCATGGGGCGGTGAGCGTGGCCTTTCCGATAGGTTTGGGTTTGCACACTCGAACCATCGGAGAAGTCAGATGCAAGCATCGACCGCAGTCACGCCCACCGCGGACCATATTGGCACAATTTTCGTTTCGATCGAACTAAGTCAGAAGACCTGGCTGGTGACGCTGCACAGCCCGGTTCGTGACCGGATCTCCCGCCACAAGCTCGAGGGAGGCAATCAGGTCGAGTTGCTTGCCCTGATCGAGAAGATCAGGGCGCGGGCGGCCGAGAAGCTGGGGTCTGTGCCGCGCGTCGTGAGCTGCTACGAGGCCGGCTATGATGGCTTTTGGCTGCACCGGCTGCTGCTGACGGCAGGCATCACGAACTACGTCTTTGATCCCGCCAGCATTGCCGTGGACCAGCGGTCGCGGCGGGCGAAGACGGACCGGATCGACGGCGAGTTGATGCTGCGGACCTTGATGGCCTATCTGCGGGGCGAGCCACGGGTGGTCCGCATCGTCCGCGTCCCGAGCGTGGAAGCCGAGGATGCCCGGCGTGCGAGCCGGGAGCGGGATCGTCTGGTCAAGGAACAGACGGCCCATACCAACCGGATCAAGGCGCTGATGCGTCTGTCGGGCATGGCGGTCGGCAACCCGCGCCGACGGGACTGGCTCAGCTTTCTGGAGCAGCAGCGGGATTGGGAGGGGCAGCCGTTGCCGCCTCATTCGTTGGCCGAAGTGAAGCGCGAACACGCGCGCCTGACCATGGTACGCGAGCAGATTGCGGCGTTGGAACAGGTACAGACTGCACAGGCCTGTCCCGTTCCTCCTCCGATGGCGGAGCGGCGATCAAGCCTGCAGCGGCTCAAGGCGCTCGGCCCGGCCTTCACCGCGACGCTGGTGAACGAACTGTTCTACAAGGACTTCCGCAACCGGCGCGAGGTCGCCAGCTACTGCGGATTGGTGCCGAGCCCCTGGAAGAGCGGCGGCATCGACCGCGAGCAAGGCATCAGCAAGGCTGGCAACCCGCGGGCGCGCAACAAGGCGATCGAGCTGGCCTGGCTGTGGCTTCGCCATCAGTCGGACAGCGCGCTCAGCCGCTGGTTCCGCACCCGCACCGCCAATGCCGGCAAGCGCGCCAAACGCGTCGCCATCGTCGCCCTGGCGCGCAAGCTGATCGTGGCGCTGTGGCGCTACCTCACCACGGGCCTCATTCCGGAGCAGGCAATCATGAAGGCATAAACCAACACCTCGCCGCGCCCGTGCGGGGATGGATGATGACCGTGCCATCCTAGGGCTTCAAACGTCGTTTTGTAGATGGGTCTCATCCTAGCCAGGCTTCCTTGCCGCAAGCATGCGGAAGGTGGGTCCGGATCTAACGATCCGACCGGATATGAGGTGATGCAGTGAGCTGCAGAAATCTTCGGAAGCCAATCCTCGCCCGGAGCCCGGTCGGCGCGCTGCGCTACGCATGGCTCCACGCGCCGCCCTACCACCGTCAAACCCCTAACCCAAACCAGGAGAACAGCCTTGACTCTCAAATCCCCATATGAGGGTGGGCAGAGCAGCGAAGCGACGTGCCCACCCTACTTCACCGTGCAAGCGGCACTTTGGTCGGCTCGCTCCGCTCAACCCACCCTGGGAGAGGACAGCGTAAAACCGATTGGCGGGCCATCCGTTACCAGTACGGCCCAATTCCCACGCCAAAGCCGAAAGGCCCCACGCCGAAATAGGGGTAAGGCCTGTGGTAGTAGGGATAGGGGCGATAGTACGGGTAGGGTTGGTAGTAATAGGGCCGCGCATAGTAATAAGGCCTGTAGGCCGGCCGATAGTATGGCCGGTAGCCGTATCGATGGTAGCGCCGGTAGTGGCGCCGGTGCGCGCTGAAGTCGGTCGCATCCGACGATGCGACCGTTCGCGCCTTCGTCTGCGGCGCGGCAACAGCCGCATCGATCGCGGCCGGTCCGGCCAATGCCAAAGCGCCAGCGATCATCGCGGCGCCGATCAATGTTTTCATGGCGAACTCCTTACGCTCGTTGGGTAGCCAGAATGGCGCAGCAACCGTGCCGCTTCATGGCGGCGATGTCCGCGCCGATGAGATCGGAATCAAAATAGGCCCGCGATCAGGCGGGCCTATTGATTTCAATCAAACTGCGTTCACCAACGGCGGTAGTGGCGATGATGATGGTGGTGATGGTGACGATGCCAGCGGTGCCACCGGTGGTGATGACGATGCCGCCAGTGCACTTCCGTCGCCGCGGGCTTCGTATCCTCCTGAACCGCCGCAGCGGCGCCGGGATTGCTGAGCGATAGCGCGTTGGCGCGTTCGGCCGGGCTTGCGAGCACGAGCACTGCGCCAACCGCGGCGAGTCCCAATAGTTTAGCGAACTGCATGAATACTCTCCTTGGGTCCGGGTCACGTCTGCGCCGAATCGCTCGCCGCAACGCTGCACGCAATCTGGGGCCCGGGACTTGAATGGGTTCTGAATGAACGCGCCACGAACATGAACGGAAGACCTCAGCCGTTCGCCGCAATCGACGCGCACGCCAATCGGTGAAGGACGGCGATGCTGGGCCCGTCATAGAAAACCGCGACAACAGATGGAGCGGGAAAAACCTAGCCCGGCCGCCAGTAGCAGTTCATGCGCGGGGTGATCACCGTGCCGCTCGGCCGGTACTCCGGGGCGTAATGCGCGGTGCAGGAGCGCACGGCGTTGGGGCCGGGATTGTAGCGCGGATAGACGTCGGGCGCCCAATCCTGCCGGTAGATCGGCACGCGCCGCAACGGCCGCCGCCGCTGCGCGGACATATCGGTGACAGCGGATTTTGATGCCGTCGCGATACGCGGTTCGGGCGACGCCGTCTGCGCCTGCGCCATCGTACCCGGCAGCAAAAGCCCGGCAAAAGCAGCCCAAACCGCGACCGTCACAATCCGCTTCATCTGAAGTCCATCCACGCCTGATATTCCCGTACGGTCACTGATTGGCGCGCCGAGGTCAACTCGCAAAACCAGGATGCGCACGGGCATAACACACGCTAAATACGTCCTGATGTGGACCGAAGCAAAAGCCCCCTCGCTCGCCGAAATGGAAGTCATGGCGCATGAGGTGTTCGAGCGCCTGCCGGAGACGTTCCGCACCCTGTGCGAGGGCGTGATCATCCGCGTCGACGACTTCCCGACCGACGAGGTGCTGGAGGAGATGGCGGCGCAGAGCGAGTTCGACCTGCTCGGCCTGTTCCAGGGCATCGGCCTGCCGCAGCAGAGCCACGGCGACGTCGCCCGCCTGCCCAACATGATCTGGTTGTACCGGCGGCCGATCCTCGACTATTGGGCCGAGCATGAGGAAACGCTGGGCCATATCGTCCGCCACGTCCTGATCCACGAGATCGGGCACCATTTCGGCCTGTCGGATGCCGATATGGAGGCGATCGAGGCGGCTGCGGGCTAGGATTGCGTATTTGGGTCTTTTACCGGGGCGATATTCGGGATAAATCAACGGCCTTGCCCCCAATTCAACCGGGAAGCGACCGATGGACAAGTTCACCACCCTGGAAGGCGTAGCTGCGCCCCTGAAGATCATCAATGTCGACACCGACATGATCATCCCGAAGCAGTACCTCAAGACCATCAAGCGCACCGGCCTCGGCAAGGGGCTTTTCTCCGAGCAGCGCTACAAGGACGACGGCAGCGAGAACCCGGACTTCGTGCTCAACCAGCCGGCCTATCGCAACGCCAAGGTGCTGGTCGCCGGCGACAATTTCGGCTGCGGTTCCAGCCGCGAGCACGCGCCCTGGGCGCTGCTGGATTTCGGCATCCGCTGCGTGATCTCGACCTCGTTCGGCGACATCTTCTACAACAACTGTTTCAAGAACGGCATTTTGCCGATCCGCGTCACCCAGGACGACCTCGACAAGCTGTTCGACGACGCCGAGCGCGGCGCCAATGCGACGCTGACCATTGACCTCCCCAACCAGGAGATCCGCGGTCCCGACGGCGGCACGGTCAAGTTCGAGATCGATCCGTTCCGCAAGCACTGCCTGATCAACGGCCTCGACGACATCGGCCTGACCATGGAAAAGAAGTCGTCGATCGACACCTACGAGGCGAAGCTGAAGCAAGAGCGCGCCTGGGCCTGATCGTGTCATCCGAGTGTGTTACGGGAGCCCCGATCGCATCGGGGCTCTTTCGTTTAAGGGAAGGCAGCGCGAATGCGGCCTGACGTCGTCACGTTCTGGCACGGGCCGCTCGACCGGCTGCGGCTGACCTGCCTGCGCTCGCAGGTCGCCGCCGGCCACAAGGTCACCGTCTACAGTTTCGACCCGATCCCGGGCCTGCCCGACGGCGTCGGCAACGCCGAGGCCGAGGCGATCCTGCCGCATTCGTTTGCCGGACGGCTGCGCCCGCCGGAGCCGGATGGAAGCTGGCGCGACTGGACCATTCTGCAGTTCAGCGATTTCTTCCGCATGCGGCTGATGGCCGAGCGCGCCGGGCTGTGGCTCGACGCCGACGTGCTGCTGCTGAAACCGGTCGAGATCGATCCGGCAAAACCCTATTTCGCGCTGGAGCGCCGCCGCCAGATCGGCAACTCGGTGCTGTACCTGCCGGCGCATCATCCGATCGTGACGGCGTTCGCGGAGCTGATGGAGCAGGAAGACCTCACGCCGGATTGGTTGGCGCTGCGCCACCGCGTCACGTTCATGCTGCGCCAGTTGCGTCATCGGTCGAGCCGCCTCTCCGACATCCGCGTCGCGATCTATGGTCCCGCCGCCATCACCGCGCTGGCGCGCCGCACCGGCGCGCTGCGCCACGCACTTCCAAAACAGTCTTTTTATGCGGTCCACGCCGAGCCAAAACTGTTCTTCGAGCCGTCGGATTTTTCCAGACTGCTCGCCGATCCCGGTATCATCGGGCTGCACATCTCGCCGAAGGGACGCGGAGGACAGGCTCCGATCGAAGGCAGCCTTTACGCGTGGGCCACGGAGAAGTTTGGAAAATAGCGCGGCACGCGCCGCTTCCAATTTGATCCAGCGCAACGACGCCGACGCTGTCTGGATGCACTTTAAGTCATGACCGTACCTCAAGGGAGCCGCGCCATGACCGTTCAGGAAAAGCCCTATCCCGTCGTCAGCCTCGTCGTCGACACCTTTGGCGATTGGCTGAAGCACCGCCGCGAGATGCGGGAAATGCACGAGATGGACGCCGCCAATTTCAGCCAGATCGCCGGCGAATTGCGGATGTCTCCCAACGACCTCGAGGAACTGGTCCGTCAGGGCCCGCACGCCGCCGACGAGCTGCCGAAGATGCTGATCGCCCTTGGCATCGACCAGGAGGCCTTGGCACGCACCGAGCCCCACGTGCTGCGCGACATGGAGCGCGTCTGCTCGATGTGCAATCACAAGCGCCAGTGCGACCGAGATCTCGCCGCCGGTACTGCGGCAAAGCACTACGAAGAATATTGCGGCAATGCCGACACGATCGACGGCCTCGGCCCGCGGGTACACCAGTAGAGTCAGCGCCGGGAGTTGCCGAGAATGGCGCGTTCTACCTGGCTGCATATCCTGATCGCGACGATTGCCGCGGTCGCGGCACTGCTGTTCGTAAGGCTGCACAACGCGAACGGCGCGCCGCTGCCGTCCGAGAGCGTTTCAGCCGGACACGGCCTTGCCGAGGCCTGGTGCAAGAACTGCCACGCCATCGAAGCGACGACCGCGGGCGTGAGAAGCCGCGGGCCGGATTTTGTCGCGATCGCCAACCGGGTTTCGACCACGGCGCTATCGCTCAAAGTCTTCATGAAGACCAGCCATCACCGGATGCCCAATCTCATCATCACGCCCGCCCAGGCCGATGATCTCACGAATTATATTCTGAGCCTGAAGCGCGATTAGGTCAGGACGGCCGGATGTCAGTCAGTGCGTTGGCCGGCGCCCGGACACAAAATCTCAAAAACAACCCCATGCAAACTAGACCGGGCAACGTCGGCTCCCGGCCTAACCTGATATAATATAATAGTTTTTTCGGCTAGAGCCCTAATTCCCCATCGCCGCGATTGCATCCGCAATCGCGATGGTTCGCTTTGCCATGTCGGCGTGCAGCCGCTCCACCATCCGACCGTCGAGCTGGATGGCGCCGCGGGAGGCGTTTTCCGGCTTTTCGAATGCCGCGATGATCTTGCGCGCCTCGGCGACCTCTTCCGCCGGCGGCGTGAAGATGGCGTTGCAGGCCTCGATATGGCTCGGATGGATCAGCGTCTTGCCGTCGAACCCGAGATCGCGGCCCTGCGCGCATTCGGCGGCAAAGCCGTCGAGATTGCCGATGTCGCTGTAGGGTCCGTCGAGAATTTCGAGCCCGTGCGCGCGCGTCGCCAGAATGCAGTGCGTGATCATCGGGATCATCGCGGCGCGGCCCGGCTGCATGCGGATGCGGGTTTCGCGCGAGATATCGTTGGGCCCGAACACGAAGCCGGCGAGCCGGGTCTCCGAATCTTTCGACGCCGCGGCGAGCTTGTCGGCGTCGAGCACCCCCCGCGCGGTTTCCAGCATGGCCCAGACCCGGATCGACGTGTCGGCGTTGATGTCGCTGAGACGGTTGGCGATGGCGTTGAGATCGGCCACCGTGGAAATCTTGGGAACCAGGATGCCGTCAGGCCGCGCCTTGCCGGCCATGGTGACGTCGTCGACCCACCACGGCGTATCGAGGCTGTTGACGCGGATCAGCACCTCGCGCTTGCCGAACCCGCCGGCAGCAACGGCCTTGGCGATCTGGTCGCGCGCCGCGGCCTTGGCGTCCGGCGCCACGGAGTCCTCGAGGTCGAGAATGATCGCGTCGGCCGACAGCGTGCGGGCCTTTTCCAGCGCCCGCGCGTTCGATCCCGGCATGAACAACAGGCTGCGGCGCGGACGGATCATGGGCTGGTTCCTCGGGTGTCTGGGTCCCTCGCCCTAACATTTCGGACCCGGGTCCGAAAGCCTTGTTCCGGTCACCGGATCATGGTTAGGCATGGCCGAATACAGGCAGAAGGCACATGACAACCTCATTCCCGAGACATCTGCTCGACGGCTACCAGGCCTTTACCTCACAGCGGCTGCCGACCGAACAGACGCGCTACCGGGAACTCTCCGAGCGGGGCCAGTCGCCGGCCGTGATGGTGATCGGCTGCTGCGATTCCCGCGTCTCGCCGGAAGTGATTTTCGACGCCGGCCCCGGCGAATTGTTCGTGGTGCGCAACGTCGCCAATCTGGTGCCGGTCTATCAGCCCGACGGCGGCGCGCATGGCGTCTCGGCGGCGCTTGAATACGCCGTCAACGTGCTGCGCATCCAGCATGTCGTGGTGCTCGGCCACGCGCAGTGCGGCGGCATCCGCGCCTTCATCGACAAGATCGACCCGCTGTCGCCGGGCGATTTCATCGGCCGCTGGATGGCGATGTTCATCAAGCCAGGCGAGGTCGTCGAGCAGCGCGAACATGAGGCGATGCAGGATTTCGTGGTCAGGATCGAAAAGGCCGCGATCTTCCGCTCACTCGAAAACCTGATGACGTTCCCGTTCGTGCGCAGCCGCGTCGAGAAAGGCGAGATGCAATTGCACGGCGCCTATTTCGGCGTCGCGGAGGGATCGCTGTTCGTGCTCGATCAGCAGGCGAAGGAATTTCAGAGCGTCGGGGGACCGGCAAGCGGATAGCGACGAGAATTAGCCGCGCAAGCTAGAGCCTTTTCCGTTCCGATTGAATCGGAACGGGGCTCTAGACTCTTGTTTTGACGCGTTTTCTTTACGCGAACCGGTTCCACTTCGCTGGAAAACGCTCTAGTGGTCGCCGCCGCCCCAGCGGTCGGAGATCGCCAGCATGAAGGCCGAAAATACGAACACCAGATGCACGCCGACCAGCCAGCCGAGCTTGTTTGGATCGAAGGCGGTATCGATGTTCATGAAGGCCTTCAGCACCTGGATTGCCGATATCGCCACGATGGAGGCCATCAGTTTCTGCTTCAGGCCGCTGAAATTGACCTTCGTCATCCATTCCGGCCAGTCCGGGTGGCCGGCCGGATCGATCTTGGAGACGAAGTTCTCGTAACCGGAGAACACCACGATCAGGATCAGGTTGCCAGTCAGCGAAAGGTCGATCAGCGAGAGCGCGCCGAGGATGATGTCGGCTTCCTTGGCCCCCGGCGCGTGGACGATGAACTCCCACAACACCACGCAGAATTTGTACAGCAGCACCGCAAGGCTGATGACCAGGCCGAAATAGAACGGCGCCATCAGCCAGCGGCTGTTGAACAGCACGCTCTCGACACGGCGCTCCGCGCGCTTCAGGGCCGGATTGGGCTTGTAGGAATAGGCCTGTTCGGCCGCTTGATCCGGCTCCGTTGCACCCACGCCCGTGCCTCCCCGTTTTAAGCCGCCTTCTTCTTCGCGGTGATCAGCTTGCGGTTGATCAGGCTTTCGGCGATCTGGATCGCGTTCAGCGCGGCGCCCTTGCGCAGATTGTCCGACACGCACCACAGTTCGAGACCGTTCTCGACGGTGTTGTCCTCGCGGATGCGGCTGATGTAGGTGGCGTCCTCGCCCGCCGCCTCATACGGCGTCACGTAGCCGCCGGGCTCGTGCTTGTCGATGACGAGGCAGCCCGGGGCGTTGCGCAGGATGTTGCGGGCTTCATCGGCGGTGATCGGGTTTTCGAACTCGATGTTGACGGCTTCCGAATGGCCGACGAACACGGGCACGCGCACGCAGGTCGCGGTCAGCCTGATTTTGGGATCAAGAATCTTCTTGGTCTCCATCATCATCTTCCACTCTTCCTTGGTGTAGCCGTCCTCCATGAAGACGTCGATCTGCGGAATGACGTTGAAGGCGATGCGCTTGGGGAATTTCTTGTTGATCAGCTCGCTGTTGGTGTAGACGGCCTTGGTCTGCGAGAACAGTTCGTCCATTGCATCCTTGCCCGCGCCCGACACCGACTGGTAGGTCGCGACCACCACGCGCTTGATGGTGGCCTTGTCGTGCAGCGGCTTCAGCGCCACCACGAGCTGCGCGGTCGAGCAGTTCGGGTTGGCGATGATGTTCTTCTTGGCAAAACCCTTGATCGCGTCGGCGTTCACCTCGGGCACGATCAGCGGCACGTCCGGGTCCATGCGCCAGGCCGACGAATTGTCGATCACGACCGCGCCGGCGGCGCCGATCTTCGGCGACCATTCCTTCGACACCGCACCGCCCGCCGACATCAGGCAGATGTCGACGTCGGAAAAATCATAATGCTCGAGGGCTTTGACCTTCAGGGTGCGGTCGCCATAGGAGACCTCGACGCCGACGCTGCGGCGCGAGGCCAGCGCCACGACCTCGTCGGCGGGAAATTTGCGCTCGTCGAGGATGTTGAGCATTTCGCGCCCGACATTGCCGGTCGCACCGACGACAGCGACTTTGTAACCCATCGTTCACTCTCCGAGGAAATTTGCCGCCCCGCCGTTTGATGCGGAAAGGGGGAAGGCAGCGCTTCTATGCGAGAAACGCCGTTCTGACAAATTTTGGGCGTTTGATGCATTCGTTTCCGGCCAGAATGGCCAATTCCGAGCAAACACAGGGTTTCTGGACGGCGCTGGCCAGCTTCGTGGACGACGTCTACGGCACGATCTCCCGGCTTTGCGCCTACCTGATGGCGCTGGCGCTGATGGCGATCTGCGGTATCGCGTTATGGGAGCATTTGCCGGCGGTGGCCGCGATGGAACCCGCACCCAAAACCTGGAGCCAGGCCAGTCGCACGGCACCCGCCTTCGCGGTAAGCCAGCTTATTTTCCCCGGCAAGACAGAGACTTACGAAATCCTTCGGCACCCCGAGGGCGGCCGCAAGGACGTCTTCCGCTGGAGCGGCATCGGCGGCACGCCGGTCGCCGAACTCGAACTCTATCGTCCGGGCGAGGAAGCCGATCAGGTCGGCTCGGCCGCCGGCTACCTGGCGGCCCGAATGGACCCGGCCGGCCCGCGCGAACTGGAGGCCGCAGGCTTGGCCGACAGCAAGTTCGGCCCCGTCATGCTGTTTCGCCGGACCGGCGGGACGGAGGCCACACAGGCCTGCCTGCGTTTCTACCGGCATGTCGACGCGCCGAAATTCCGCCTGTCCGGCTGGTCGTGCCTGGGCGACGACTTGCCGGCCCGCCGCACGGCGATCGGCTGCATGCTGAACCGGCTGGTGCTGCTGACGGCCGGAAACGACGCCAAATTGACGGAATTGTTTGCCCGCGCCGAGGTCAGGCGCAGCGATTGCGCGGCCTCCGGCGCGACGGCCTCGCCGGCGGATTGGGTGATCGGAGCCGACAACCCGCAGCTGCGCGGCACGCTCTGAGCCCCCACCGCCGGCGCCTCGTCCGGCTACCCGTCACGATTGTGGCAACAAGCGGCCAAGACACTGGTTTTCATGAAACTTTTTCGCTGCGCACTGCATTATTCGTGCGCGGTGTGGCGCAATTGACCTAGCGACGACGCGCCCGCCATGGCTACAATGGCACTAACCAGATTTGGCGATCCGCCAGCCCGTCACGGGCGGACAATGACGAGGATGCAATGACCCGAAAATTCCCCGCCGCGAGCAAGCTCGCGATGCTGCTTGCTGCGGCTGCCCTCGTCATGCTCGGCTCGGCTTCGGCCGACGCGCAGTCCCGTCAGCAATACGACAAGGAAGGCCGGCCCTATTACGGTGCGAACGGTCCGAATCGCTCCTACCAGCAGGGCCCACGCACCCGCGTTTACGTCACCACGCGCTCGTGGCTCGACGCCGGCACCGAAGTTCTGCCTGGCGACCGCAAATTCCAGGACTACGCTTTCCCGCCGGACCATGGCTATCCGACGTTTGCGCGCGAAAACCTCAACCGTCCGATCGACCGCTCTCCGCTCAACCCGCCGTCGGACATGGGCGGCTATCCGCAGCGGATCCCGCTGTACTGAGCCCAACAATCAGTTGATGAAAATGCCCGGCTTCGACCGGGCATTTTTTATGGCCTGCAGTCGCGGCAATCTTCACCCGCCCCTTGAGGGGGCGGGTCGGCACGCATCGCAGATGCGTGACGGGGCGGGGTGACAGACTATCCGCGGATGCTCTGCTGGAGGTAGAGCACCGTCACCCCCAAGCCGCCAGAGAATGCGCGGAGAGGCTGTCACCCCGCCCCGCCGCTCATTGCATGAGCGTCGACCCGCCCCCTCAAGGGGCGGGTGAAAGAAACGCCGGGTCGTAGCGCTCGCAAAACTGTTCGATCGCTTCCGAGCGGAAATCGCTCAAGCGTTCGAAGATCAATTCGTCCGGCCAGTCCCACCATGCGATGCGGCGCAGGCTTTCAGCGACGTGATCCGGAAAGCGCTGGCGGATTGCGCGCGCCGGGACGCCGCCGACGATCGCGTAGGGCGGCACGTCACGGCTGACGACGGCGCCAGCGGCAATGACAGCGCCGTCGCCGACCGTGACACCCGGCAGCAGGATGGCGGCGTGGCCGATCCAGACGTCGTTGCCGACGATCACCCGATCGCCACGGCGGTCGGCAAAGAAGTCGCGGTCGCGGGTGGCCGTCGCCTCATAATATTCCGGGCAATAGGTGAAGCGGTGCTGCGAGGCCCGGCCCATCGGGTGGTTCGGCGCGCCGATCCGCACCGAATTGGCGATCGCCGTGAATTTTCCGATGGCAGCATCGGCGACATCGCAATTCTCGCCGAAATAGGAATAGTCGCCGAGCGAGGCATATTCGATGCGGGTGTTTTGCAGCACCTCGCAGCGCCGGCCGATTTTTGCCTCGCGCAGGCGTGCCGTTTCATGGACGAAGGTTTCCGCGAGTTTCGGGCGATGCGGCGCGTCCATGAAACGGGCTCCGATGACGGCGACAGAATGTAGGGTGGGCAAAGGAGCGAAGCGACGTGCCCACCATCTCGCAGCGAATTCAGGGATGAATGGTGGGCACGCTACGCTTTGCCCACCCTACGATTCCCGTTAGCCCTACGCGTGCAGCTTCTGCAGCTCCTTCAGGATCGCTTCGCCCATCTCGGTGGTCGAAGCCGCCTTCGTGCCTTCCGACTTGATGTCCGCGGTGCGAAGCCCGCTGGCGAGCACGGCTGCGATGGCCGCGTCGACCTTGTCGGCCAGCGAGCCCATGTCGAAGGAATAGCGCAGCGCCATGCCGAACGAGGAGATCATGGCGATCGGGTTCGCCAGTCCCTGGCCCGCGATATCGGGCGCCGAGCCGTGCACCGGCTCGAACAGCGAGCGGCGCTTTTTGGTCTTGGCGTCGACCTCGCCAAGCGAGGCCGAGGGCAGCATGCCGAGCGAGCCGGTCAGCATCGCCGCGATGTCGGACAGCATGTCGCCGAACAAATTATCCGTGACGATGACGTCGAACTGCTTCGGCGCCTTTACCAGCATCATGCCGCCGGAATCGGCGAGCTGATGCTCCAGCGTCACGTCCTTGTATTCGCGCGCATGCACCTGCGTCATGACCTCGTTCCAGAGCACGCCTGACTTCATGACGTTGCGCTTTTCCATCGAGGTCACCTTGTTCTTGCGCTTGCGCGCCAGGTCAAAGGCGACGCGGCCGATGCGCTCGATCTCGTAGGTGTCGTAGACCTGCGTGTCGATCGCGCGCTTCTGGCCGTTGCCCAGATCGGTGATGGTTTTGGGCTCGCCGAAATAGACGCCGCCGGTGAGTTCGCGCACGATCATGATGTCGAGGCCTTCGACCGCCTCGCGCTTCAGGCTCGAAGCATCCGCCAGCGCCGGATAGCACACGGCCGGGCGCAGGTTGGCGAACAGGCCGAGATCCTTGCGCAGCCGCAGCAGACCGGCTTCGGGCCGCACCTCGTAGGGCACACTGTCCCACTTCGGCCCGCCGACCGCGCCGAAGATGATGGCGTCCGCGGCGGTAGCCTTGGCCATGTCGGCTTCCGAGATCGACACCTTGTGCGCGTCATAGGCCGAGCCGCCGACCAGACCCTGCTCGGTCTCGAACGAGGCTAGCCCCTCCTTGTTCAGCCAGTCGATCAGCCGCTGCACCTCGCCCATCACTTCAGGGCCGATGCCGTCGCCGGGGAGAAGCAGCAGTTTATGGGTCGCCATGGTCTGGTCCTTCTAGGCTCTCTGGTCGTCATTCCGAACGTCGAGCGAAGCGAGGCGATCCGGAATCCATGCCGGCCCCAAGCGCAAGCGGACGAATGGATTCCGGGTTCGTGGCTAGCGCCACGCCCCGGAATGACGGGTCGGGCGGAGTGCTAAAACGCCCAAGGAAGATTGGCAAGGCGGATTGGCAAGGCGCCGCAGACAGGCCACAAAGGCCGGGAACGAGCAACCCGCGGCCCTCGAAGAAGGCAGCAAGACGGACCTCATGACCGCAGCCATCATCTACGCCTTTGCCTCGGCGGGTTTCCTCGGCGCCGGCGTCGTGCTGGCGCAACTGGGCTTGCGGACCGTCGAGCCGCTGTCGGGGGCCGCGATCAGCGTTCCCTGCTTCACGTTGCTGTTTTTGCTGCTGTCGCCGCTGATCCTGCAGGGCGAGCCGATCGTGTGGCGCGGCCTCCCCATCTTTATCGCCATCGGCCTGTTCTTTCCGGCGTCGCTGACGCTATTGACCTTTGCCTCGAACCGGGCGCTCGGGCCGGTCATCACCTCGACGCTCGGCAACCTCGCGCCGCTGTTTGCGGTGGCGACCGCCGTGGTCCTGCTGCACGAGCCGCTGCACGCGCCGCAACTTCTCGGCCTTGTCGTGGCGGTGGCGGGAGCGGCGATCATCACCGTGACGCGGCCGCGCGACCTCGGCCATTGGCGGAGCTGGGCGCTGCTGCTGCCGCTGTGCAGCGCGCTGATCCGCGGCGTCGCGCCGCCGGTGGTCAAGCTCGGGCTGGAAGTGTGGCCGAGCGCGCTCTGGGGCTGCCTGATCGGCTACATCACCTCTTCACTGGTCGTGCTGACCGTGCAGCGCATTCGCAAGGGCAGTTTTGTCGTGGAGGCGCCGCGCGCAGGATTGTTCTGGTTTGCACTGACGGGAATCAGCAACGGCCTGAGCGCGCTGACGTTGTTTGCCGCGGTGCGCAACGGGCCGATCACGCTGGTGGCGCCGCTGGCCGCGATCTATCCGCTGGTCACGGTGGCGCTGAGCGCAATGGTCTTGAAGCATATCGAGATCACCGCGCGGATCGTGGCCGGCGCCGCGCTCACCGTGCTCGGCGTCGTGCTGGTGCTGATCGGCTGAGCCCGTTGCGGGATCGGCAACGCACCGTTGCAGACGCCACACCTGTGCAAGCCGGCGCCCGCCTGCCACACTGCGCCCCCTGCCGGAGCTTTCAGTGCCATCCCCTGATGTTGCAAACCCCTACCCGCATCCCGCGCGGCTGATCCTGATCCTGTCGATGGCGCCGACCGCCGGTCTCGGCATCGGCCGTTTCGCCTATGCGCTGGTGCTGCCCGACATGCGCGACACGCTGGCATGGTCCTATTCGGCGGCCGGCTTCATGAACACGGTCAACGCGGCCGGCTATCTCGCCGGCGCACTGCTCGCCTCGCGCATGATTGCAAGGTTCGGGATGCTCGCCTCGGTGCGATGGGGCACGGTGGCCTGCGTGCTGTCGCTGGCGCTGTGCGCCCTATCGGGGAATTTCTACGTGCTGACCCTTGCCCGGCTGCTGGCCGGCATCGGCGCCGCGGCCGGCTTCGTCGGCGGCGGGACACTGGCGGCGACCATTGCGCAGTCACGGCCCGAGCGGGCGAATTTCCTGCTCAGCCTGTTCTATGCCGGTCCGGGCCTCGGAATTCTCTTGTCGGGGCTGGTCGCACCGTTCGTCCTGCAGGGGTTCGGGCCGGGCTCTTGGTGGATCGTGTGGTGGGCGATGGCGCTGCTCGGCGCGATCATGACCATCCCCGTGCTGCTGACGCCAGTCCATGAAAGCGCGGTCTCGACGGCGGCGAAAGCCGCGAAATTCGCCATCGCGCCGGTCGCGATCTATCTCGCCGGCTACTTCCTGTTCGGCGCCGGTTATATCGCCTACATGACCTTCATGATCGCCTATGTCCGCGACGCCGGCGGCGGCGCGGTGGCACAGAGCGCGTTCTGGAGCCTGATCGGCCTCAGCGCCTTTGTGACCCCATGGGTATGGCGGCGCGTGCTGGCGCTCGACCGCGGCGGCCTCGCCACCACGATCATTCTCGGCGTCAACGCGATCGGCGCGGCGTTGCCGATCTTCGGGCAATCGGTGTGGCTATTGGGGCTCTCGGCGCTGGTGTTCGGCGTCGCCTTCTTCGCCGTGGTCGGCTCCACCACCGCCTTCGTGCGCTTCAACTACCCGCCGCAGGCCTGGCCTGTCGCGATCGCGGCGATGACGATTTCATTCGGCATCGGCCAGACGCTGGGACCGATCGTCGTCGGCGCGATCACGGACGCGGTCGGCAGCCTGTCGTTCGCGCTGAACCTTTCGGCCGCCATGCTGGCGCTGGGCGCGGTGCTGTCGGCGTTTCAGCGGAAGGTGCCGCAGCGGCTGTAGGATGTTTGACAAATCGCCTCGATGATGCTGCGCCGGGCGATGCCAAGCTGTGCTAGACTGATGGAAAAACCGCAACGCTTGAGGAGATGAAACGGCATGACCTACTTCGATCTCGGGCCATACAGCCGCAACGTCACGACGTCATCGCCCGACGCGCAGATCTGGTTCGACCGCGGGCTGAACTGGCTGTTCGGCTTCAACCATTATGAAGCGATCAAGTGTTTTCAGAAGGCGCTCGGCCACGACGGCGAATGCGCGATGGCGCATTGGGGCGTCAGCTACGCTTCGGGCCCCAACTACAATCTGCCCTGGGTGCGCTACGACCCGCTCGGCCGGCAGAGGGCGCTGTCGGCTTCCTTTGACGCGATGCAGGCAGCATTGGCGCATGCCGGGAAAGCCAGTCCGGTCGAGCAGGCGATGATCAAGGCGCTCGGCGCGCGCTATCCGCAGCGCGGGGCCATTGAAGACATGTCGCCCTGGGACAAGGCCTACACGCAGGAAATGCGCAGGGTTTTTGCGGCATTCCCTGACGATCTCGAAGTCCGCGCGGTGCTGGCGGAATCGATCATGAACGAGACGCCGTGGCAGATGTGGGACCTGCCGTCCGGCAAGCCCGCCGAGGGTGCAGGCACCGAGGAATGCCGGGCGCTGCTGGAGCAGGCGCTCGAACGGATTCCCGCTGCGTGGGATCATCCGGGACTGCTGCACCTCTACGTCCACCTGATGGAGATGTCGCCATTCCCCGAACGCGCGCTGCGGGCCGGCGACCGGCTGCGCGACCTCGTGCCGGATTCCGGCCACCTCATTCACATGCCGACCCATCTCGACGTGCTGTGCGGGCACTACAGGGATGTGCTGGTCTACAATCAGAAGGCCCTGGAGACCGACCGCCGGTTCCTCGCCTATTCGAACGATCCGGGCGTCTACCTCGTCTATGTCATTCACAATTTTCACTTCGCGATCTACGGCGCGATGTTTCTGGGCCAGTACACGCCCGCCATCGCAGCGGCGGAAGAGCTGATCGCGACGATTCCCGAGGCGGTGCTGCGGGTTCAATCGCCGCCGATGGCCGATTTCCTCGAAGGCTATCTGACGATGAAGCAGCACGTGCTGGTGCGGTTCGGCAAGTGGCACGAGATCATCGCGCAGGAGCTACCCAAGGACAAAGAGCTGTATTGCTCGAACGTCGCCAAGATTCACTACGCCAAGGCGGTCGCGCATTCGGCGCTCGGCCATGTCACGGAGGCCGAGGCAGAGCGTGCGCTGTTCATGGCGGCGAAAGCGCGGGTGCCGGAGAGCCGCCGCGTCCACAACAACAAGATGGTCAATCTGCTCGAAGTCGCGCAGGCGATGCTGGATGGCGAGCTGGAGTACCGCAAGGGCCATTTCGACGTAGCGTTCGCGCATCTGCGCCGCTCGGTCGAGCTGAGTGACGGCCTGCCCTATGACGAGCCCTGGGGATGGATGCAGCCGACCCGCCACGCGCTTGGCGCGCTGCTGCTCGAACAGGGCCGGATCGAGGAAGCCGAGGCGGTGTACCGCTCCGATCTCGGCCTCGACGGCAAGCTCAGCCGCGCCTGCCAGCATCCGGATAATCTCTGGTCGCTGCACGGGCTGCATGAATGCCTCGCGCGTCGCGGTGAGAAGATAGAGAGGCCGCTGATCAAGCAGCGGCTCGATCTCGCGCAGGCCCGGGCCGAGATTCCGATCAAGGCCTCGTGCTTCTGCCGGCGGATGGAGATGGCGGCGGCTTAGGCCGTTCGGCATCGACCGAAAATCGATCAAGCGATTGCCGCGCGGCCGTCAGCGGCTGAACAAACATCGGCCGCGTTCCGATGGCCTTTGCGCGGAAGGATTGCAGCCTCGCACCGCGCGATAGGTGAAATAAGTGTCGATTTTCGGTTGGATGGAAAAGCTGCTGGCGGGCGACCAGAATGCCGCGCCGCCCGACGCGCGCGTCGAGCGCGACGCGAAGGGGCGCATCGTCTCCGTCAGCCAGACGCTCTCGCCGGGCGGAACGGCGGCAACGGATGCTCATCCCAAACTCGTCCTCGGCGAAGGCCTCCACGCCCGCTTGGGCGAAGCCTGCGACTGGCTGACGAACCGCAACATCTCGCTGGCCCGTGCGCACGGCATCGGACTGGAAGAGACCTACGCCTTCGACCAGGACGAGGGCAGGCTCGAGTTGATCTTCAGCGACGGACGAAAAATTGTCGCCAGCGGCCAGTTGATCGGCTCGTTCGACCCGCGGGATCGCACGTTCCTGTGGGCCTGGGCCAACCCGTCGATACATCAGGAGCTGCTCGAAGACGCGCAGTGCGCGCAGGCGGAAGGCCAGCGTATGGGCGACGCGGCGCTGACGACGCCGATCCAGACTGCGGATTTCGGGCAGTTGACGGCGTTGCTCGCGCTGGTCAGCCAGATTTCCGGCGCTGACGGTCTCTACCGCTGCATCACCAACGGTTCGACCTCGGTTTTCGTGACGTTCCGGATCGACGCCCACCTGCTGCCCGACGGGACCAAGGTCGACGCGGGCGCGTTCTTCGCGGATCGGGCAAGCGACGAGATGTTGGCGTCCGCCGCCATTCTCGCCCGCTCCTATGACGGCGAGATGTTCGCCATCGACCGCATCTACCACGAGCGAGGTGACGAGAGCATGCAGGCCATTAACGGATTGCTGGCGAAGAAGCTCGACATCTATCAGCGGTATTGGTCGCGCGACGATGACGAATGGAAACCCTGCTCGTTCGGATGGCCCTCCGGCCATGACCCTGCGACCGTGAAAGCGTGCTTCACGGCGCCGCATGTGCTCGGCGGCGCGCTCGATATCTCGATCGGAAAAATGGTCCGCAAGACGATCTATCGGTTCGAACGCGTCGGCGGCGACTTGAAGATCACGGACCAGTTGATCGAGTGGGGTGAGGGTTTTGTCTGGCCGGCCGCGCCGTAGCCGCTTCTTCAGCTCCCGCTGAACGAATTATATCCCTGGTCTTCCCAGAAGCCGCCCTTGTAGTCGTTGGTGACTTCCATCGACATCACGTATTTCGGGTTCTTGAAGCCGAGCTTGGTCGGCACGCGGATCTTCATCGGGAAGCCGTAGGCGCGCGGCAGGATCTCGTCGCCGAACTTGAAGGTCATCTGGGTCTGCGCATGCAGCGCGGTTGGCATGTCGAGCGGCGAGTTGTAGCCGTCCTTGTCGGCGCACTGGAACCAGACATATTTCGCGCGGGTGTCGGCGCCGATCACCTTCAGGAAATCGCGCAAGGGTGTGCCGGTCCAGCTTCCGATCGCGCTCCAGCCTTCGACGCAGATATGGCGCGTGACCTGCTTGACCTGCGGCAGTTGGTAGAGCTCGTCCAGCGTCCAGGATTTCTTGTTCTCGACCAGGCCGCGCACCTCCAGCTTCCAGGTCTTGCCGTCGACGGTCGGCGCGTCGTCGAGGTCGTAATAGGCATTGAACGGGAACGGCTTTGTGATGGCGCTTTCCGGAAAGGTCGGCGCCATGGCGTTGGGGTTGAACATCAATGCCTGCACGCCGTCATTGAACTTGGAGACGCGCTTCAGCATCTCATCGGCCGAGAATTGATCGGTGACATCGCAGCCGGTCAGGAGCGTCAGCGCGCCAAGGCTGGCGCCGCCGGCGATGAAACGCCGGCGCGTCAGGTCCGGCATGGTCTTGACGGCGTCGCGGACGAGCAGCGTCTTGTCGACGCCGGGGATCAGGAGGTTGCGCATGCGGCCCATGACTATGCTCCGTGTTTATATCTTGCACATGATCTTGTCGGAAAACCGGGATCCACCTTTCCGGATCATGCGCTAATTATCGGCCGATGATCATGGCGCGCAGGCTCTTCGGCACCAGAAGAGCGAGCGCGACATGGACCACCATGAAGGCGACGATGCCGGCCATACAGAAGAAGTGGACGTAGCGGGCACCCTCGTAGTCGCCGAACAGCGCCGCCAGATATTGCAGCTGAACCGGTTTCCAGATCGCCAGACCCGACAGCACGATGAGGATGCCGAGGATGATGACGCCGGCGTAGAGCAGCTTCTGCACCTGGTTATATTTGCTGAGATCGGTGTGCGAGAGCTTGCCGGTCAATGCCGCCTTGGTGTCGGAGATCACGCCGCCCGGCGTGATCGGCAGCAGCTTCTTGCGGAAGCGGCCGGTGGCGAGACCCACCGCCAGATAGATCAGGCCGTTGACCATCAGCAGCCACATCGCCGCAAAATGCCAGAGCAGCGCACCGCCGAGCCAGCCGCCCAGCGTGATGCTCTTGGAAAAGGTGAAACTGAACAGCGGCGAGGCGTTGTAGATCTGCCATCCCGACATGATCATCAACACCATCGCAAACGCGTTGGTCCAGTGCAGCGCCCGCACCCAGGCCGGCTGGATCACCCTGGCCTTGGTTGACGCCGCTTGTTCGCCGCTGACTGTGACCGCCGACATGGGCTCACCCTCTGCTTGAAATTCGTTACCGAGTATACGCCGGGACCCGGCTCTCCGTTACCACCAAGACGCTATCAAACCGATACCTGCGACGTATCGTCCTTCACAAAAAAGCGAGCCGGGTTGCCCCGGCTCGCCCATCCACACGCCCCTGTTGGGACCAGTCAGGCGCGCGCGGGAGCTCAGGACGCCGGCATCAGCACGGTGTCGACCACATGGATCACGCCGTTCGACTGATTGACGTTCGAGATCGTGACCATCGAGGTGCCGCCCTTGGCGTCAACGATCCAGACCTTGCCGTCCTGGAGCTTGACCGACAGCTGTTCGCCTTCGGCGGTCTTCAGCTTCATGCCGTCCTTGAGGTCGGCAGCGGCGAGCTTGCCGGGCACGACGTGGTAGGTGAGGATCTTGGTCAGCGTCGCCTTGTTCTCAGGCTTCACCAGCGTCTCGACGGTGCCGGCCGGCAGCTTGCCGAAGGCGGTGTTGGTCGGCGCGAACACCGTGAACGGGCCCTTGCCTTCCAGCGTCTCGACCAGGCCAGCGGCCTTCACGGCGGCAACCAGCGTGGTGTGGTCCTTCGAGTTGACGGCGTTCTGGATGATGTTCTTGGAGGGGAACATCGCGGCGCCGCCGACCATCACGGTCTTTTCCTGCGCGTTGACCGGCGCGTTGATGGTCGCAGTGAAGGCCAGTGCGCTGAACACGGCGGCCGACAGCAGTGCAATACGTTTCGACATGAATCTTCTCCCGAGGATTGCGATGGCCGGCGGGTCCTCCGCCGGTAGCAACGACGCTGGTCGATGGACCGGGTTGTTTGCGTCGTCGTTGGCCGAGCTACGGGAGGTTTTTTGGCTAGTTTCGGGGAATAAATTATCGTGATGGGTGAAACTTTAGCGGGAGCGGGCCGTGGGGCGACAGAAACCCGGGCCGTCTCTTTGGCTGACATCCATCTCGCACCGATGCTAACTTATTCCGCGACACCTGGGAGATGACGCATGAACAACGCTAACTTCGCCGATGGTGCCGGCTATGTCAGAGGACGCTTCGTCCCGATCGCCGAGGCGACGCTGCCCGTCACCGATTGGGGATTTACGCGGTCAGATGTCGTCTACGACGTCGTGCATGTGTTCAAGGGCGGCTTCTTTCGGCTTGCCGACCATCTCGACCGTTTCGAGCACTCGATGGCGCAGCGCCGGATCCGGCCGCCGGAAGACCGCGCCGCGATCGAGGCGATCCTGCACCGCTGCGTGGCGCTGACCGGGCTTGCCGATGCCTATGTCGCGATGGTGGCGTCGCGCGGACGACCGCGCGTGGCGGGGTCACGCCGGCCGGCCGATTGCGAAAACCATCTGATCGCCTATGCGCTGCCCTGGATCGACGTGATCCCCAAAGACGTGCAGGCGCGCGGCGCGCATGTCTTCATCGCCTCGACGCCGCGCGTGCCCGACGCCTCGGTCGACCCCACCATCAAGAACTACCAGTGGAACGATTTGACCTCCGGCCTGATGGAAGCGCACGACGCCGATTTCGACACGGCGGTGCTGTGCGACGCGCAGGGATTTTTGACCGAGGGGCCGGGTTTCAACATTTTCGTCGTCAAGGATGGGCGGGTGACGACGCCGGATCGCGGCAGCCTGCACGGCATCACGCGCCGGTCGGTGCTGGAGCTCTGCGCCGAACTGGGCATCGAGGCGGCCGTCGAACCGATTCCCCGATCGGCGCTCGACGACGCCGACGAGGTGTTTCTGGCGACGACGGCCGGCGGCGTCATGCCGGCATCGCGCATCGGCGCGCGCATCCTCGGCAACGACCGGCCGGGGCCGATCTCATTGCTGCTCAAGGACACCTACTGGCGCAAGCACGAGGAAGGCTGGCACCGCACGCCCGTGCGTCCGCTGGAGGCGGAGGCGGCGGAGTGATGGTCGTGATGAGCGGCGGACATCGGTCTTTTCACCCGCCCCTTGAGGGGGCGGGTCGGCTCACATGGAGCGCAGCGCAATGTGAGACGGGGCGGGGTGACAGACTATCCACGCATGCTCTGTTGGACGTGGAGAGACCGTCACCCCACCCCGCCACGCATCTTGCGATGCGTGACGACCCGCCCCCTCGAGGGGCGGGTGAAGAAAAGAGCTAATCCCGGTTCGCGGGCGTCTGGATGAATCCGCGGTTGTGCGTCGGGCTGATCAGGATCTCGTTCATGCACACCCGCGGCGGCATGCTGGCGACGAAGGCGATGGTGCGGCCGCAATCTTCCGGCTGCAGCATTTTTGCCTGCTCCTCCTCCGACGGCACCACCGGGCGCAGCTTCAGGATCGGGGTGGCGACCTCGCCGGGCGACAGGCAGCAGGCGCGCAGGCCGTTGACGCATTCATCCATGTTGAACGAATGGGTCAGCGCCAGCACCGCATGTTTTGTCGTGGTGTAGGCCGGGCCCGGCATTTTCGAGACGTGACGGCCGGCCCAGGATGCGACGTTGATGATGCAGCCGTCCTGCTGTTTGCGCATCGCCGGCAGTACCGCGCGCATGCAATAGAGCACGCCGTTGAGGTTGACCTCGACAAGCTTGTCCCAGCCTTCCAGTTCCATGTCGGCCCAGCTGCGCTTCGGCACGTTGATGCCCGCGCTGTTGACCAGAAGGTCGATCCGGCCGTGTTTGGCGAGGATCTGGTCGGCGGCCTTGTTGACGTCGCCCTTGTTGCTGACATCGAGCTGGATCGCCTCGGCCTTGCCGCCCTTTTTGGTGATGTTGGCGACCACGCGTTCGAGTTCTTCCTTGCGGCGGCCCGAAACCACCACGGTCCAGCCGTCGGCGGCGAGAAATTCCGCCCCGGATTCGCCGATCCCGCTGCCACCGCCGGTCACCCAGGCCACACGTTTCCCGCTATTTGACATGCAAACTGTCTCCGTTGCTTTATGAAGGGCGTTCTTGCTATTCCAGCCGGCGAATTCCGCTGCCAGCGCCCCCTCAGGGAATGTTGCATGAACACGACCGCCAACGCCAACCTGTTTTCCCGCCTGTTCGACGGCCTCGACGATCCGGACCGGCTCGCGATCGAAATGCTCGACGGCACGGGCATCAGCTATGCCGACCTGATCGCCCGCGCCGGCCAGATGGCGAACGTGCTGGTGGCGCGCGGCGTCAAGCCCGGCGACCGCGTCGCGGCGCAGACCGAAAAATCGGTGCCGGCGCTGGTGCTGTATCTCGCCACGGTGCGCGCGGGCGCGGTCTACCTGCCGCTCAACACCGCCTACACGCTGAACGAGCTCGAATACTTCATCGGTGACGCCGAGCCGTCGCTGATCGTCTGCGACCCGTCGAAGGCGGAGGGCATCGGCGCGATTGCCGCCAAGGTGAAGGCCAAGGTCGAAACGCTCGGCGCCGACGGCAAGGGATCACTGACGGATGCCGCTGCCAAGGCCGATGCGGCCTTCGCCACCGTCGCCCGCGGCAACGACGATCTGGCCGCGATCCTCTACACGTCCGGCACCACCGGCCGCTCCAAGGGCGCGATGCTGACGCACGATAACCTCGCGTCGAATTCCTACAGCCTGGTCGACTACTGGCGCTTCACGGACAAGGACGTGCTGATCCACGCGCTGCCGATCTACCACACCCACGGCCTGTTCGTGGCGAGCAACGTGACCCTGTTCGCGCGCGCCTCGATGATCTTCCTGCCGAAATTCGACCCCGAACTGATCATCAAGCTGATGGCGCGCGCCACCGTGCTGATGGGCGTGCCGACCTTCTACACCCGGCTGTTGCAGAGCCCGGCGCTGACGAAGGATGCGACGAAGCACATGCGGCTGTTCATCTCGGGCTCCGCGCCGCTGCTCGCCGACACCCACCGTGAGTGGTCCGCGCGCACCGGCCACGCCGTGCTGGAACGTTACGGCATGACCGAAACCAACATGAACACGTCCAATCCCTATGACGGCGAGCGCGTGCCCGGCGCCGTCGGCCATCCCCTGCCCGGCGTTTCCGTCCGCGTCACCGATCCCGAAACCGGCAAGGAGATCGCGCGCGATACGATCGGCATGATCGAGGTGAAGGGCCCGAACGTCTTCAAGGGCTACTGGCGGATGCCGGAAAAGACCAAATCCGAATTCCGCGACGACGGCTTCTTCATCACCGGCGATCTCGGCAAGATCGACGACAAGGGCTATGTGCACATCCTCGGCCGCGGCAAGGACCTGGTGATATCAGGCGGCTTCAATGTCTACCCGAAGGAAATCGAGAGCGAGATCGACGCCATGCCGGGCGTGATCGAGTCCGCCGTGATCGGCGTACCGCATGCCGATTTCGGCGAGGGTGTTACTGCCGTGGTGGTCTGCAACAAGGGCGCGGAGGTCACGGAAGCCGGCGTGCTCGGCGCGCTCGACGGCCGGCTCGCCAAATTCAAGATGCCGAAGCGCGTGTTCGTGGTCGAGGAACTGCCGCGCAACGCCATGGGCAAGGTGCAGAAGAACATCTTGCGGGATACGTATAAGGATATCTACGCGAAATAGGGGCGCGGGCCGTCGCGACTTGAAATCATGAAGCGCGAGCAAGCCGTCCGCATTCAAAAGCACGTCCTCGACGCCGACGCCGCTTTGGATCGCGCGAGAACCGCGATCGCGGATCTCGGAAAAAAGGAACGACTGGCCCTCGATGGATTGCTTCAAGAAGCCGTCGAGACGTTGCATCTCGAGCTACTCGAAGAAATCTACGCCCAGTATCCCGACCTGGAACCAACTCCTATGGAAGAAGAAGTGCCGGCCATCAGCAGCACCCTCACATGGGATCAGGTTCGCCTGCCGCCCTCTGTGACCGAAGCGGACCTCGACAGCATCATTTTGTCATCGCTGAAGCCGCAATGGCAAAAGACCGCGATGGTGGTCTTTCGAGCCATGGACCGCTGCGAAGAGCGTGGCCTGCCGATCGGCGATGAGGCGATTGCCGCACGACTGCAGGTGCTTGCCGCTTCCGATCGCATCGAAGGCATCGGCGATCTCCGCAAATGGCGTCATAGCGAAGTGCGACTGAAGGACTGATTTGTAGCCCGGATGAGCGCAGCGACATCCGGGGGCCACGCTCACGCTGTCCCGGATATCGCTGCGCTCATCCGGGCTACAGGGTCACGCGCCATTCAAAAGGCTGACCACGAACCGTCCGCCGACGATAAACAGATACGTGCCGAACGCGATTTCGAGCGCGCGTTTTGACAGCGCGTGCGCAAGCTTCACGCCGAGCGGCGCGGTGATCAGCGTGGTCGGCATCACCAGCACTGCGCCGATCAGCGAGACATAGCCGATCGCGAACGGCAGTTGCAGCGCGGCGACGTCGGGAAAGCGCGCGGCCGCGGGCCAGCCGGCATAGGCGTAGCCCAGCGCGCCGGGAATCGAGATCAGCACGGCCAGCGCCGACGAGGTCGCCACCGCCTGATGGATCGGCCGGCCGTAGAACGTCATCAGCAGGTTCGCGAACAGGCCGCCGCCGACGCCCATCAGGGTCGACAGCAGACCGATGACGACACCATAGAGCCGCATCAGCAGGCCGGTCGGGATCGTGTCGCCGAATTTCCAGCCGTCGCGCGTGAGCAGCAGGCGGGTGGCGGCCGTCCACGCCACCATCACGAAGACGATCTTGAACAGGCGCTCCGGTGCGAAGCGCGCGGTGACGCTGCCGGCGAGAACGCCGATCACGATCGGCACGTACCATAGTTTGAGGATTTCCATGTCGACCGCGCCTCTTTTGTAGTGGGCGCGAAACGACGACAGCGAGGTCGGGATGATGATGGCCAGCGACGTGCCGATGCAGAGCGGCATGCGCACTTCCAGCGGCACCCCGACGAGGCGAAAGCACTCGTAGAACACCGGCACCAGAATGGCGCCGCCGCCGATGCCGAACAGGCCGGCCATGAACCCCGACAAGGCGCCTACCGCGACCAGCAGCAGGGCGAGTTCGATTACCTCCTTGGGGTCGAGGCCGGCGATCATCAAGGGCACCTAAGTCCGGAGGCAGGCCTCGCATCCACAGGGCCGTCGGCAACCGCCGCGCTGAAGGCATAGCCGCTTCCGGATGCCGGAAACATCCGCATTCGCGTGCGGCGTCCCTGCGCAATGGCGGGCAGCAAAATCCGCATATCGGATCGGCGCCGAATGAATGGCGTTGACAGCCCCCGGTGCAGCCGCCGGCCGCGCGCGCCGCAGGGAGCGGGTGTTCACCGGATATCTCGTTGACTGACGGGAGGAAACTCAGGCGTCGCAAGCTAGCCAAGACGAACGCCCTAAGGATGATTTAATATTCAATCCTTAGATTCCGTTTTTCGCCGGTGGTATACCAAGCCGCTGAATCATTCCCCGTTTCCGAGCTTCCTAGCAATGAATGCCGGTTCGATTCAAAGCGATTTGACCGTTGCGCTGACTGATTCGACTCCGTAAATAGAATTCATCTACCGCGCATCCCGATGGGCCGGCCGCGGTTCCACACAACATGAAGCTGCCGAATGACCGCCAGGATCGAACGACCGCTCTCGCCCCATTTGCAGACCTACCGCGTCACCCTGACGATGGCGCTTTCCATCATCCACCGCGCCACTGGAATTGCGCTCTATTTCGGCACGCTGCTGCTCGCATGGTGGCTGATTGCCGCAGCCTCCGGCCCCGGCGCCTACGCCTACGTTCAGGCCTTCAGCAGCAGCATCATCGGCAAGCTGATCCTGTTCGGCTACACGTGGGCGCTGCTGCATCATCTGTGCAGCGGCATCCGCTACTTCTTCTGGGACCTCGGTTACGGCTTCAAGCCCAATGAGCGCGAAGCGCTGACCTGGGGCGCGCTGGTTGCAGGCATCTCGCTGACCGTCCTGGTCTGGATCATCGCCTATTCGGTCGGAGCCAAATAATGAGTGGCCGCTCCTCGATGCGCACGCCGCTGGGCCGTGTCCGCAATCTCGGTTCCTCGCATTCCGGCACCGGCGATTTCTGGCGCCAGCGCCTCACGGCGGTGGCCATGGCGCTGCTGATCGTGCCGGTCATCGTCATTGTCCTGATGCTGACCAGCAGCAATTTTGCCGGCGCCGCGCAGATCCTTTCCTCGATCCCGGTTGCGATCCTGCTGGTCCTGTTCATCATCGCCAGCACATTCCACATGCGCATCGGCATGCAGATCGTGATCGAGGACTACGTGCATAACGAAAAGATCAAGCTCGCCTGCGTGATGGCGAATAATTTCTTCTGTATCGCGGTGGCGCTGGCGTCGATCTACGCGATCTTCAAATTGTCATCGGGAGTTTAGCCCATGGCCTCTCAAGGTAACGGCAAGGCCACCAACGGTAGTGCCCCCGCCACCAACGGAAAAGCCTATCCGATCGAGGACCACACCTATGACGTGGTGGTCGTCGGCGCCGGCGGCGCCGGCCTGCGCGCCGTGGTCGGCTGCTCGGAAGCGGGGCTTCGCACCGCCTGCATCACCAAGGTTTTCCCGACCCGCTCGCACACCGTGGCGGCGCAGGGCGGCATCTCGGCCTCGCTCGGCAACATGCATCCGGACGACTGGCGCTGGCACATGTACGACACCGTCAAGGGGTCGGACTGGCTCGGCGACCAGGACGCGATCGAATACATGGTGCGCAACGCCCCGGAAGCGGTCTACGAACTCGAGCATTGGGGCGTGCCGTTCTCGCGCACCGAGGACGGCAAGATCTACCAGCGCCCGTTCGGCGGCATGACCATGGACTACGGCAAGGGCCAGGCGCAGCGCACCTGCGCCGCCGCCGACCGCACCGGCCACGCCATGCTGCACACGATGTACGGCCAGGCGCTGCGCCACTCGGCCGAATTCTACATCGAGTTCTTTGCCATCGATTTGATTATGGACGACCAGGGCGTCTGCCGCGGCGTCATCGCGCTGAAGCTCGACGACGGCACGCTGCATCGTTTCAAGGCGCAAACCACGATCCTCGCGACCGGCGGCTACGGCCGCGCCTACGCTTCCTGCACCTCGGCGCATACCTGCACCGGCGACGGCGGCGGCATGGTGCTGCGCGCCGGCCTGCCGCTGCAGGACATGGAATTCATCCAGTTCCACCCGACCGGCATCTATGGCTCGGGCTGCCTGGTCACCGAGGGCGCGCGCGGCGAAGGCGGCTATCTCGTCAATTCCGAAGGCGAACGCTTCATGGAGCGGTACGCGCCCTCCGCCAAGGATCTCGCCTCGCGCGACGTCGTCTCGCGCTCGATGACCATCGAGATCCGCGAAGGACGCGGCGTCGGCAAGAAGAAGGACCACATCTTCCTGCACCTCGATCATCTCGATCCCAAGGTGCTGAACGAGCGGCTGCCGGGCATTTCCGAATCGGCGAAGATTTTCGCCAATGTCGACGTCACCCGCGAACCGATCCCGATCGTGCCGACGGTGCACTACAACATGGGCGGCATCCCGACCAATTATCACGCCGAAGTTCTGACCAAGAAGAACGGCGAAGACAATGCGGTCGTGCCCGGCCTGATGGCGATCGGCGAAGCCGCCTGCGTGTCCGTGCACGGCGCCAATCGTCTGGGTTCGAACTCGCTGATCGACCTCGTGGTGTTTGGCCGCGCCGCCGCACTCCGGCTGGCCGAAAAGCTGACGCCGAACGGCAAGCAGCCGGACCTGCCGGCGGGATCGTCGGACCTCGCGCTCGGCCGCCTCGATCAGTATCGCTACGCCTCCGGCGGCACGCCGACCGCAAAACTGCGCGAGGGCATGCAGCACGTCATGCAGAGCAATTGCGCGGTGTTCCGCACCGGCGAGATTCTCACCGAAGGCCAGAATCTGATCCACAAGGTGCATGGTGGCATCGGCGACGTCGCCACCACCGATCGCTCGCTGGTGTGGAATTCCGACCTGATCGAAACGCTCGAATTCGACAACCTGATCGCGCAGGCGGTCGTGACGATGGATTCGGCGGCGAACCGCACCGAAAGCCGCGGCGCCCATGCGCGCGAGGATTTTTCCGAGCGCGACGACAAGAACTGGATGAAGCACACGCTGGCGTGGATCGACAAGGGTGGTAAGACCACCATCGATTACCGCCCGGTGCACGACTACACGATGACGAACGACGTTCAGTACATTCCGCCAAAGGCGCGGGTGTATTGAGCACGGCTTGTCATGCGCGGGCAAAAGGCGCGAAGCGCTGTCTTCGTACCAGAAGCCCCGCGCATCCATCTTCCTTCGAAAGAGGATGGATTGCCGGGTCAAGCCCGGCAATGACGACGGAGAACCACAGAGGCAGAACCTATGGCTGAATTCGCGCTTCCGAAAAATTCCAAGATCACCGGCGGCAAGGCCTGGCCGAAGCCGGCCGGCGCCACCGAGACGCGCGAGTTCAGGGTGTATCGGTGGAATCCGGATGACGGCAAGAATCCGAGCGTCGACACCTATCATGTCGATATCAACGATTGTGGGCCGATGGTGCTGGACGGCCTGATCTGGATCAAGAACAACATCGACCCGACGCTGACCTTCCGCCGCTCCTGCCGCGAGGGCGTCTGCGGCTCCTGCGCCATGAACATCGACGGCCAGAACACGCTGGCCTGCACCAAGTCGATGCACGATGTGGCCGAAGGCGGCGCCGTGAAGGTCAACCCGCTGCCGCACCAGCCCGTCGTGAAGGACCTGGTGCCCGACCTGACCAATTTCTACGCGCAATACGCCTCCATCGAGCCGTGGCTGAAGACCACCACGCCGACGCCGCAGAAGGAATGGAAGCAGAGCCACGAGGACCGCGAAAAGCTCGACGGCCTCTACGAATGCATCCTGTGCGCCTGCTGCTCGACCTCCTGCCCGAGCTACTGGTGGAACAGCGACCGCTTCCTCGGCCCCGCCGCCCTGCTGCAGGCGAACCGCTGGGTGACGGATTCCCGCGACGAGGCCACCGGCGAGCGGCTCGACAACCTCGAGGATCCGTTCCGGCTCTACCGCTGCCACACCATTATGAACTGCGCCAAGGCGTGCCCGAAGGGTCTCAACCCCTCAGAAGCCATCGCCGAGCTCAAGCTGAAGATGGTCGAACGGCAGATCTAGCTTTGGGCCGGCGCTGCCGCGCGGCCTTTTGGGGTCTCGTGTTCGATCGCCCAGCGCAGCTGGCGATCCGTGGCGCGCAGCTTGATCTCGTCCGAGGCGAGCGCGGCGAGATTGGCAAGGATCTGCTTCTGGGTGTCGTCGAGCGTGCGCGGCCTGGTGTCGATCACGCAGAGTGAACCCAACGTGAAGCCGTCGGGATCGACCACCGGACAGCCGGCGTAAAACCGAAACCCGAGCTCCCCTGACACCGCCGGATTCTCCGCGAAGCGCTGGTCGGTCGCGAGGTTCTCCGCGACCATGATGCTCTTCTGCAGAATGGTGTGATTGCAGAACGCCCAGCCGCGCGGCGTCTCGGCCAGATCAAGCCCGTAGCGCGACTTGAACCATTGGCGGGTCGGGGTGAGCAGCGTCAGCAGCGCGACCGGAGCGTCGAGGCTGCGCGCCGCCAGCCAGGTCAGACGATCGAACGAATCCTCCGGCGGCGTGTCCACCAGGCCGGAGCGTTCGAGCGCAAGAAGCCGCTGGCTCTCATTGGCCGGAAAGGGAAACGAGGGCGGGGTCGCGAACGGAGCGGGGTGCTCGACGGCGCCCCGAATGGCGGCCTCGATCGCCTCCGGCAACGCGGGCAATCCGTCGATGAACCACGTCATGCCGGTGTCTGGACCGATCGCGCCGCTCTGACGCTCTGCCGCCGAACGGCCGACGATCAGGATCCGGGTACATCCAAGCGCCGGATCGGCGTGCAGACTCTCCAGCACGCCCAATCCGCTGGTGCCCGACTGTTCGGCTTCGATCACGACGGCGGCCGGCAGCCGGGAGCCGATCGCGAGCAGCGCCGCATAGAGGTCCGTGTAACTCTCCACGACACAGTCATTCACCTTCGCCAGAACGGCTTCGTAATCGGCGATCCGTTCCGGGCGTGCGATCACGATCACCCGCGCGGAGGCAAACATCGGCGTCTGGCCGGGGCCGGATATCACCGCGAGCACGTCGCGGCGGTAGACCCGGCGATGACCTCCCGGGGTTTTCCAGGAAGCGATCGAGCCGCCTTCGATCAAAAGCTGCGCCGTGCGCACCGAGACGCCCAGAATCTTGGCGGCCTCCGCCGTCGTCAGGATTTCCTTGTCCATTGCGTCCATCTCTGCCTCCGGCCGTGCGCCGGCCGGCTCTGTCCCCGTCCTCACAATGTCGTGCTCCGGCTCCTGTTGACAAGGGGATGCACCTGCTATTTTGATAAATCTGATGATAATGATAGATTTGATAAATCTGATACACTGGCTCCGCGCCGCTTGGCGGATGCGGGCTGCCGCGTCCCACCCTTTTTCCAGAAGGAGACCACGCCCTAGCCCAACCCCCTCCCACCCATCCCTGGAATCGCCCGTGCCCGAGATACGTGGCTCGGCCCCCAACAGCCTCAACCGCGAAAACGGCGCGATCCGTGACGCCACCCGTCCGCACCGGCTTTGGCTGCCTGCTTCCTTTTCCCAACCGCGCCTGCCCGGGACGATCCGTTCCCCGGCAGCGCCCACTTGCCTGGAGTATCCCCATGAATGACTTTCTGCCCTCTGATCTTCCGGCGTTTGCGGACCGCGTTGCCGCCAATCAACGCCAGCTCAGCGAACATTCCCGCGGCAGCTACGACTTCATCGTCTGTGGCGCCGGCAGCTCCGGCTCGGTCGTCGCACGGCGCCTCGCCGAAAATCCGTCCGTCGCCGTCCTGCTGATCGAAGCCGGCGGCACCGACGAGGTACCGACCGTCATGGAGCCGGGGGCGTGGCCGGCCAACCTCGGCAGCGCGACCGACTGGGGCTATGTCGCGGAGCCCAACCCCCATCTGAACGGCCGGGCCATTCCGATGTCGATGGGCAAGGTGCTGGGTGGAGGCTCCAGCATCAACGTGATGGTATGGGCGCGCGGCCACCGCAGCGATTGGGACTTCTTCGCCGAGGAAGCCGGCGATCAATCCTGGGGCCATGACGCGGTCTCGAAAATCTTCCGGGAGATCGAGAACTGGCAAGGCACGCCCGATCCGCGCCATCGCGGCACCGGAGGCCCCGTCTTCGTGCAACCCTCGCCCGATCCCGGGCCGGCCGCGGTGGCGATGCTCGACGCGGCGAAAGAGATCGGCATTCCGACCTTCGCAAGCCAGAACGGCGAGATGATGGAGGGCGACGGCGGCTGCGCCTTCACCGACGTGCTGATCCGCAACGGTCGGCGCCACTCCATCTTCCGCGCCTACACCTACCCGTTTCTCGACCGGCCCAATCTCACGCTGCTGACCGGCACGCAGGTGACCCGCGTCCTGATCGAACACGGCAAGGCCGTCGGCGTCGAGGCGGTCCACCAAGGTCGGACGCTGCGGTTCGAGGCGGCCAGAGAAGTGATCCTCTCGCTGGGCGCGGTGCAGACGCCGGCGGTGCTGATGCGTTCCGGCATCGGCGCCGAGCGTGATCTCCGGTCGCTCGGCATCCCCGTGGTCCAAGACCTGCCCGGCGTCGGCCAGAACCTGCAGGATCACGTGTCGTTCGGATGCATCTGGGAATATCGCGAGCCGGTGGCGCCGCGCAACAGCGGCAGCGAGGCGACGCTGTACTGGAAATCCCGCGCGTCGCTCCCGAACCCGGACCTGCTGTTCTGCCAGGCCGAGTTTCCGGTGCCGAGCCCGGAGACCGCGGGCCGCGGCACGCCGGCACACGGCTGGACGATGTTCGCCGGTCTCGCTCTGCCGAAGAGCCGAGGCCGGGTAAGCCTTCCAAGCGCCGAGCCGCTTGCGACCCCGCGGATCGAAGCCAACATGCTGTCGCATCCCGACGACGTGACGGCGGCGATCGCCTGCGTCGAGATGTGTCGCGCGCTCGGCAACACCCGCGCCTTCGAACCGCTGGTGGCGCGCGAGTCGATGCCCGGCCATCTCGGCGCCGCCGAGATGGAGCGCTTCGTGCGCGACTCAGCGGTGACTTACTGGCATCAGACGTGCACGGCGAAGATGGGACGCGATGCGATGTCCGTGGTCGACAGCAAGCTCAAGGTCTACGGCGTCGACCGGCTTCGCATCGCCGACGGCTCGGTGATGCCGCGGATCACCACCGGGAACACGATGGCGCCGTGCGTCATCATCGGAGAGAAGGCGGCCCGCGCGCTGCGGGACGAGCACGGTATATGACCGCCGCTCGCCGGTAGCACCGATAGACGGCGGACGTGCCGGCGTCCGCCCCATCGCTCGGCGCTTCACAACAATTTGCCGCCCCTCGACGGAAGTTGCCAGGGGCGGCTGTTACGTTGCGAAGCGCGTGCTGTCCTTGCGACGTGAGCGCCATTGCGCTCGTCGGCGGGCGGACATTTCCCGCTCTTCGCGGGCTCGGTCCGGACGACGGGACCCCGCAGCTAACGCATCCCGAGGAAGTTGCGGCGCACTCTATCGGCAAACCAGAGCGCAACGATCGCGGCGAACGAGAGGGCGAATAATTCCGCGGTCAGTATAAAAGCCTGTCCTGCAGCTGACATGAATTCCTCCCTATGTTTGTTTGTTCGTTCGCCGGTCGAGCCGACGCAACGGCTGCCGGATGGCAACCCGGGTATGTTTGCCTGCAACGGCCCGCCCGGCGTTGCGGTGGATCAACTGCAGCCCGCCACGATCGCAATTTGAAGCAAATCAGAACATCGCTCGGCCGCGGCCTGTATCGTGGTTCCACTGACGGGACTTTGTTCCCACCCCGAGATTGCGCTAAGCTCGGCGCTGAGCCGGAGCAACCGTGCAGACCGCGCAACGCAATTCCCTGAGACTTCTGCAATGGATGATGGCCGCCTCGCTGGCCCTTCCGTTGGCGCTGCTCGTCTTCGCATCCGCGATCTCCTGGATATCGGTTCGCGAAACCGCCGACCGCGAAATCGAACGCGCGCTGGATGTCGCGCACGAACATGCACTGAAGGTGTTCGAGACCATCGACCGCAGCCTGTCGGAGATGGCCGAGATCGTCCGCGACGTTCCCGATGCCGAGATTGTGGCGCGCGAACAATCGCTGCACCTGCGACTGAAGCAACTGGTGGGCGCATTGCCGCAGGTGAAGTCGGCCTGGATCTTCGACGCCAAGGGCCACGCCCTCGTCAACAGCCTGGTCACGCCGGCGCCTGAGATCGATTTTTCCGACCGCGACTATTTCAAGGCCCACATCAATAGCGATATCGGGACCTATATCGGCGAGGCGCTGCAGCCACGGCCGCCCTATCAGGGCGCGGCGTTTTTCGGCGTCAGCCGGCGTCGTCCCGGCGAAGACGGCAACTTTGCCGGCGTGCTGCAGGCGTCGGTATTCCCGGAATATTTCGAGAACTATTACGCGCGGATCGGCCGCGAACCCGGCAGCTATTTTGCGCTGGGCCGGACCGACGGCGCCACGCTGGCGCATTTCCCGGTCATCGATCGCGACACCCGCACCGGGCCGATCGGCGAATTGTTCGCAGCCGGGAAAAAGGCCGGCATCAAGTCCGGCCTCGTCACCACAACATCATCGGTCGACAGTATCGAACGCCGCCTCGGCTACCGGCGCCTCGCCGAATACCCGATCGACGTCGCCGCCGGCCTCGAGACCTCGGCGATTCACGCGCGCTGGCGCTCCACCATGGGCCAGCATTTGATTTTCGGCGCGCCGGCCACCGCGCTGCTGTTCGCGGGACTAGGGCTGGCCCTGCGACGCACCCGTCACCTCTACCTGGAGGCCGAGAAGCGGCGGGGGGCCGAGGAAGCGCTCAAGCACGGCCAGCGGCTGGAGGCACTGGGCCAGTTGACCGGCGGGGTCGCGCACGACTTCAACAACCTGCTCACGGTCATCCGCGCCTCGGTGGACCTGTTGCGGCGGCCCGACCTGCCGGAGCCGCGGCGGCTGCGCTATATCGAAGCGATCTCCGATACCGTGACCCGCGCCGCCAAGCTGACCGCGCAACTGCTGGCCTTCGCGCGGCGACAGACCTTGAAGCCGGAGGTGTTCGAGGTCGGACGCAGCGTGCAGACGCTGAGCGAAATGATCGGCACCCTGGTTGGTTCGCGCATTGAAATCGTGATGCTTTGCCCGGAAGAGCCGTGCTTCGTCAATGCCGACGCCGGTCAGTTCGAGACCGCCATCATCAACATGGCCGTGAACGCGCGGGACGCCATGGCGGGCCAGGGACGGCTGACGGTGGCGGTGGGCATGGCGGCGAGCCTGCCCAACGCCGCGCCCTTGCCGCAACACCCGTATGGCTATGTCACCGTATCCGTCGCCGACACCGGCAGCGGCATTGCGCCGGATCAGCTCGAACGGATATTCGAACCCTTCTTTACAACCAAGCAGCCCGGCCACGGCACCGGGCTCGGACTGTCGCAGGTGTTCGGCTTTGCCAAGCAATCCGGGGGCGAAGTGGCGGTCGCCAGCGAATTGGGCAAGGGCAGTATCTTCACGTTGTACCTGCCGCGCACCACCGGCGGCGAGAAGTCACGACAGGCGCCGGTCGCAGACACCCCGGCGGTCAGCGGAAGCGGCATGGCTGTGCTGGTGGTCGAGGACAATGCCGAGGTCGGACGCTTCACGACCGATGCGCTGGCCGAGCTCGGCTACGCCACCAGGCTCGTTACCAATGCGACGCATGCGCTGGAAGAACTGGCGGTCGATCCCGACCGCTTCGACGCCGTGTTCACCGACGTCGTGATGCCGGGGATGACCGGCATCGAACTGGCCCAGGAAATCCGCCGTCGCCACCCCGGACTGCCGGTCGTGCTGGCCAGCGGCTACAGCCACGTGCTGTCGGAACACGGCAGCCACGGCTTCGAACTGCTGCAAAAGCCCTATTCGATCGAGCAACTCTCGCTGGTGCTGTACCGTGCAGGCCGGCGGAAACTCAAACCGGCGACGACAGCCGCGTCATCCTGACGAAATCGCGGGCGCTGCCAGCGTCGCCGCCTTATGGTGCAGCGCGCGACGCGCCGTTGGACACGAAGCCATTGGGCGCTTCGGGTCTGCAGAAACACGGTTGATCCCGCGCTCGCGAATGGAGAACGCTCAATGGCCGTCGAACACCCGATTATCCTGCATCATTTTCCGCAATCGCCGTTTTCGGAAAAGATCCGGCTGGTCTTCGGCCTCAAGAAGATCGCGTGGACCTCGGTGGAGATCGCGCGGATCATGCCCCGGCCGGACCTGATGCCGATGACCGGCGGCTACCGGCGCACCCCGGTGATGCAGATCGGCGCCGACATCTATTGCGACACGCAATGCATCATGCGCGAGCTGGAACGTCGCTTCCCGGAGCCGACCCTGTTTCCGCAAGCCTGCCGGGGTCTGGCATCGGCGAGTGCGATGTGGACCGACAAGGCATTCTTCCAGAGCACCGTCAATCTCGTGTTCGGCGCGCTGGCCGACAAGGTGCCGCAGGAATTCATCGCCGATCGCGAGAAACTGCGCGGCGCCAAATTCGACGTCGCCGCTATGGCATCGGCGATTCCGCAGATGCGCGATCTGTTCCGCGCCAATGTTCAGTGGATCGAGGCGCAGCTTGCCGACGGCCGGCGCTGGATGTGCGGGGACGAGATCAGCCTGTGCGATATCAACGCCTACATGAATATCTGGTACGTTCGCAGCAGCCTTCCGATGATTCTCGACCAGGTGCTTGCGGAATTTCCGGCGACGAAAGGCTGGGAAACGCGGATGCGCGGGATCGGGCATGGCACGTCCACGGAGATGTCGACGGCGGCGGCGCTGGAGATCGGCACACGGGCGACGCCCACGACCGCCGAACTCGCCGATATCAATGACCCGAACGGCCGTAAGCCGGGCGATCAGGTTCAGGTCATGCCCGATGATTACGGCAAGATCGGCGTTCGCGGCGAGATCGTCGCGCTGTCGTCGCAGCACATCGCAATCCGAAGGCATGACCCTATCGCGGGCGAAATGGTGGTGCATTTTCCGCGCGTGGGATTTCTGGTGCTGCCGGTATAATGTGGCAGAACGAGCCGGCGGAACCAGCGGGAACCTTCTGATTTGGTTGACGTTGTGCCGCCATGGGCAAAGCATCCGTCACATCATCCGCGAAGAAATCCGCTGCGAAAAAGACCGCAGGCGCAGGCAACAAACCGGACCCCGGCGCAGAGACGCCGGATTCGCAGGAAAAATCCGAATTCGTCGAGGTGACCGCCGAAAGCGGCGACCATGTCGATCCGCCGCCGCCGGAAGTCGTCGAGCACGATCCGGAATTGTCGCCGGAAGAGGCCGAGCAGGCCCGCAAGGATTATCTGCTGACGCGGTTCTGGATCAGCGCGCGCGGCTATTGGGGGAAGACGGGCGACCGGCTGGCGTGGGTGTTCACGATCGGTCTTCTGCTGCTGATCGTCGCCAATGTCGGCTTCCAGTACGGCATCAACGTCTGGAATCGCGCGATCTTCGACGCCATCGAGAAGCGCGATTCCGCTACCGTGTATTATCTCGCGGCGGTGTTCTTTCCACTGGCGGTCGGCAGCGTGCTGCTCGGCGTGGCGCAGGTATTCGGCCGCATGGGCATCCAGCGCCGCTGGCGCGCCTGGCTGACCAATGCGGTGATCTCGCGCTGGCTCGCCAACGGCCGCTACTATCAGCTCAACCTCGTCGGCGGCGATCACAAGAACCCGGAATATCGCATCGCCGAGGATCTGCGCATTGCGACCGACTCGCCGGTCGATTTCGTCGCCGGCGTCACCTCGGCTTTCCTGTCGGCCGCCACTTTCATCGTCGTGCTGTGGACGATCGGCGGCGCCTTGACGGTGACGCTGGGCGGCTCGACGATCATCATCCCCGGCTTCCTGGTGATTGCGGCCGTGATCTACGCCGCCATCGCTTCCGGCTCGATCCTGACGATCGGCCGCAGCTTCGTGCAGGTGTCCGAGGACAAGAACCAGGCCGAGGCCGAGTATCGCTACGCGCTGACGCGCGTGCGCGAGAACGGCGAAAGCATTGCGCTGCTCGGCGGCGAACAGGAAGAGCGCGACGGCATCGACAAGACGTTTACGAAGGTGCTGCAGCAATGGGCGCGGCTGGCCGGCCAGCACATGCGCACCACGCTGGTGTCGCAGGGCTCCAGCCTGATCGCGCCGATCGTGCCGCTGCTGCTGTGCGCGCCGAAATTCCTCGACGGCAGCATGACGCTCGGGCAGGTGATGCAGGCGGCTTCCGCCTTCACCATCGTGCAGACCGCGTTCGGCTGGCTGGTCGACAATTATCCGCGGCTGGCAGACTGGAACGCCTGCGCGCGCCGCATCGCTTCCCTGATGATGTCGCTCGACGGGCTCGAACGCGCCGAGCGCGGCGACGGCATCGGCCGCATCAAGCGCGGCGAGACCGAGGTCGGCGGTCCGATGCTGAGCCTGCAGGATTTCTCGGTCACGCTGGATGATGGCACCGCGGTCGTGGGCGAAACCGAAGTGGCGATCGGACCCGGCGAGCGCCTGCTGGTGGCCGGCGAATCCGGCACCGGCAAGAGCACGCTGGTGCGCGCGCTGGCGGGGCTATGGCCATGGGGCGGCGGCCACGTCAATTTTCATCCCGATCGCCGGCTCTTCATGCTGCCGCAGAAGCCCTACATCCCATCCGGCACGCTGCGCCGCGCCATCGCCTACCCCGGCGCCGCCGACGACTGGACGATTGAGGCGATCGGCGAAGCGCTGCACAAGGTCGGCCTTGACCACCTCAAGGAGAAGATCGAGGAAGACGGACCGTGGGACCAGACGCTGTCCGGCGGCGAAAAGCAGCGGCTGGCGTTCGCCCGCCTGCTGCTGCACAACCCCGACATCGTGGTGCTGGACGAGGCGACCTCGGCGCTCGACGAAAAGAGCCAGGACAAGATGATGGAGATCGTCGTCAACGAACTGCCGAACGCCACCATCGTCAGCGTGGCCCACCGCGTCGAGCTGGAGGCGTTCCACAGCCGAAAGATCGTGCTGGAACGGCGCAAGGGCGGCGCCAAACTCGTCAGCGACATCGACCTGATCCCGCGCAAGGGCAAGCGCCGCCTGCTCGGCCGCTTCCTGCGCAACCGCAAGGCAACGAAGAAGGCGGCGTGATGCCGTGGCGAGCGCGAACCTGGTTCTGCGCTGACTGCGCCAACCACAGCAATTTAACCGCTCCCGTTTGAGGAAGTCTGTGCGCTGGCACACGACCAGGCGTAGGCTGTTCGCCCCCCGCGTCATCGCCTAGCTATCGAGCGGGCGAGTTGCTATGTATGTGAGATCATCGTCCGACCTCGGCAATTGCCGGTGACTGAGAGCCTTGTGCTCCCGCCTCTACCGGGTAAGCGGTTCGACGCCTCCTCCACAGAGATTCGATTTCGTCATTGGGTCCGCCGGCGCGGCTGCTGATCGCAGCTGCAGGCATCCTTCAATGGTGAGCCAATTTTAACTGACGTGCGGCTGCGAAATCAGCGAACAGGAGACGACATGGCAAATACGGCAACGATCAGGAACGCAAACGGGCTCCCGGCCACATTCGCCGGCTCGAAGACCGGTCAGGACGACGCCCCGTTTGTTTTTGTAAAAGTTGGAAACGAAGAGCGCCGCATGCGATGGGCCGAGTGGGATGCCCTCCCTGCCTGGACCGGTCCTCGCCCTCAGAAAATCAAAGACCAATAGCATTGCCCTCGCGGCCGCGGGGCAACGAATCTGTCCACTTCAATCCGGGAAGCAGGCCGGCCCCGCTGGGGCGAGTCTGACGTTCATTTCGCAGCTGATTCGAAGTCAGCGGAGGAAGGTCGCAAAGATCGCTTCAGTTGACGTCCGTAATCCTTCCCTTCCCGGCACAGGCCTCGCACTTCACGGGATAGATCTTGCGCGTCGACGCAGCCGGCTGCTTCACCGGCGGGAAGCCTGTGCCGTTGCAGGCCGCACACATATGCTCTTTGATTTTCGGCGTCATTGGGACCTTTCAGGCCGTCTGGTTGGCGACCTCATTCGTGGCGTATCGCTCTACGGAATTGGCTCGCTATCTGCGGCAAGTGAGCAGTAGCATATCCGACGGGCAGAGCCATGATCTATCGGCCAAGGTGACGTTTCGGCCGTCTCAGGCAATCGCAAAACGGCCAAGAAGACGGCTTAGGTTTCCTCGATCGACCCGCAGTGGCGCGTAATCCCTTCATCCGTCATTGCGAGCGCGGCGAAACAATCGATCCCGTTTGCCGCGCTCTAGATTGCTTGGCCGCGCTTGCAATGACGCGGATCGACCTGTTTTGCGCCCACAAAACCCGTTATGCACGCGCCGTTTTTTCTGAGGACCGCCGCTTGACGCCCCATCACGATTCCGCCCCCGCGCCGTTCGGCGCGTTCGCCCCGAATGCCGCGCAGGCCGCGATCATTTTGCTGGCGCACCGCTCGCAGCTGAAACGCGGCGCGTTTCGGCCGACGCTCTCGCGACTGGTAAGCCTGCTGCGCGCGGGACCCGTCGATATGCGATACCAGGACGCCTCGTTCCGCTTCTACCACCAGGCCAGCGCCACCGAGCGCGGCGCGCTGTTCAATCCCGCCTACAACATCGAGGAGCTGGATTTCTTGCGTGCGCATGTTCCGGCCGGCGGCGTCTTCGTCGATATCGGCGCCAATGTCGGCACCTATGCGCTGGCGCTTGCTGGCCACGTCGGTCCCGGCGGCAAGGTGATCGCGATCGAGCCGCACCCGGTGACACATGCGCGGCTTGCCTTCAATAGTGCCGCGTCGGGCTATGCCCAGGTGAAACTGGTCGCGGCCGCCGCCGGCCCTGCCGACGGCGAATTGCTGATCGAGACCGACGGCGACAATCTCGGCGCCAGCCACATCGTGTCGGGCGAGAGCTCCGGCAACGCGATCAAAGTGCCGTCGCTGCGGCTGCAGCGTATCCTGGAGGACGCCGGCGTCGCGCGTGTCGATGCGCTCAAGATCGACATTGAGGGGTTTGAGGATCGCGTGTTGACCGGCTTCTTCGCCGGGGCGCCACAAGCCCTGTGGCCCCGCGCGGTGGCGATCGAGCATCTGTCAAAGGACGAGTGGCTGGGCGACTGCATCGCCGACATGCGGGCGCGCGGCTATGCCGAAAAAGGCAGAACCCGCAGCAATACGTTGCTGGCGCGAGGCTGATTCCGTACCCGCCGCCCGAAGGAGAGCGACATGATCGACCACATCGGATTTCCGGTTTCGGATTATGCGCGCGCCAAGGCCTTCTATCTGAAAGCGCTGGCGCCGCTCGACTACAGCCTCGTGATGGAGATTACGCCGGAGGAACACGGCCACGATCCCGCCGCGGGGTTCGGCGCCAACGGAAAGCCAGATTTCTGGATCGGCGGCGAAGGCGGGCTGAACAAGCCGCTGCATGTCGCAATTGTAGCGAAGGACCGTGCGACGGTCGACGCCTTCTACAAGGCCGCGATGGCTGCCGGCGGACGCGACAACGGCGCGCCCGGCATTCGCGCGCATTATCACCCGAACTATTACGGCGCCTTTGTGCTCGACCCCGACGGGCACAACATCGAGGCCGTCTGCCACGCGCCGGTTTAAGCGGGCTGCATCCGCGGGCGATGGAACTTCGCGCGGCGGTCGCTGTTGTCGCTTCCGGAGCTTCAACTTTCGGGAGACGTGATGCCAATCGAACCGCCGGAGATACCCCCGGCGACACCGGGACAACCGACCGAGCCACCGCCAGAGAGTCCGCCAGGAAATCCAGGACCGGAGGTGCCACCACCCATCCGCGAGCCTGGACCGTCACCTCAACCGCAGGAGTTGCCGCGCAAGACACCAGATGAGATACCGACGCGTGGGCCAATCAGCCCGACCACGCCGAATCCTGCCACCGATCGGGCTCCGGATGGCGGCGCCGCCTGAACGCGCAATGAATGCAACCCATTGCGACAATGAAATAAAAACCATCCAACCATTTGTAGGTCGCCACAATCCAGCCTAATGATTAGCCGTTCAATCGACCAACTGACATGCCAGTGAGGGCCATTCGTTGCTGTCGAGCCTTATTCTTCCGGGGACCCAGAACATCATGACAAAGCTTCGCATCCTGCTGCTCGCGACGACTGCCTTGACGGCAACGCAGTTCGCGAATTCCGCATCGCAGGCGCAGACCGCGCCCCTGATCGTGGCGCAAGCCAGAGAAGAGGGTGGCCCTCCCGGTGCAAGGAAGGACGGCCCGCCGCCGGCCGGTGGGCAGAGGCCCGGTGCTCCGCCTCCGGCCGCGGCACCTCCGCGTCCGGCAGCCCCGCCACCGCCGCCGCCCGCCGCGGCACCGCCACCGCGTCCCGCACCCCCTCCGCCGCCTCCTGCGGCTGCACCACCGCCGCGCCCGACACCGCCCCCGCCACCTCCGGCGGCTGCGCCTCCGCGGCCGACACCTCCGCCGCCGCCCGCCCCGCCGCCAGCTGCCGCGCCGAAGCAGCCCGCCGCACCTCCGCCGCCACCCGCGGCCGCACCTGCGCGCCCGACGCCACCGCCCCCACCACCACCGGCCGCCGCACCCACGGCGCCGAAGCAACCGGCTGCGCCGACGACGCCACCGCCACCGCCTCCTTCCCAGAAGGGGACGCCATCGCCTGTGACACCGCCGCCGCCACCACCACCAGCTGGCGCGAGACAACCGTCGGCACCTGGCGCCACGCCGGCTCCCACGACGACGCCGGCCCCGGCCGCACCACCGGCAGGCACGACGCCTCCGCCGCCGCCCCCCGGCGGGAGCACGACCGCACCCCCGCGTCCCGGTGCACCCGCAATCCCCCCGAGCGCAGGCGCGCCGCCGACTACCCCACCGACCACGCCGCCGGGACGACCGGGCGCGCCGCCGCCTGCCGCACCAAGCGCGGGCGGCGCTCCGACCGCGCCGGGCGCAACGCCACCGGCCGCCGCGCCAGGGAGCGCAGCTCCGACGGCGCCAACCGCCGTGCCGGCAGGGCCCAACTCCGCGCCGCCTCCCGGCCGGGCCCAAAATGCCCCGCCGACCGTGGCACCCGCGTTCCGCCAGGCGCCGCAAGTAACCGCGCCGCTGCCGCCGGCTCCGCCGACGGAAGGCGGAACGAGAGTCATCGCGCCGGGGGCCGCGCCGCAGGGCCCGCAGCGCCTCGAGGACTTCCGCGGCCAGCGCCGCGAAAGCCAGCAGGGCGGCCGCACCATCATCACCGAGCCCGGCCGAATCATCATCCGCGATCCCGGCGGACAGCAATATGTCCGTCACAACGAGGTGGACCGTTTCCGGTACGGCGCGCGTGACATCCAGACCCGGACCGTCGGCGACGAGACCCGCACCGTCGTGATCCGGCCCGACGGCACGCAGGTGATCACCGTGGTCGGCCGCGACGGCCGGCTACTGCGCCGAATCCGGCGCGACGAGCGCGGCCGCGAGATCATCATCATCGACAACAGCTACCGCGATCCGCGCGGCGGTGGTGGATTCTATGTCGCGCTGGCGCCGCCGGTGGTGCGGATTCCTTACAACCGCTACATCGTCGACGCCGAGGAAGCGTCGCCGGAAGTGCTCTACGAGACCATGATGGCGCCGCCGGTGGAGCGGATCGAACGGCGTTATTCGCTGGACGAAATCCGCTACAGCCCGACGGTGCGTCAGCGCATGCCGAGCATCGACGTCAACACCATCAACTTCGCAACCGGATCGTGGGAAATCCCGCCCGATCAGGCGGCGAAGCTGCAGGCGATCGCCGACGGCCTCAACCGTGCGATCCAGGAAAATCCGCGCGCGGTATTCCTGATCGAGGGCCACACCGATGCGGTCGGCAACGACGTCGACAATCTGTCGCTGTCGGACCGCCGCGCCGAGTCTGCCGCGACCCTGCTGACGCAGCAGTTCAACGTGCCGGCGGAAAACCTGACCTCGCAGGGCTATGGCGAGCAGTACCTGAAGGAGCCGATTGACGGGCCGAGCGCGATCAACCGGCGCGTCACCATCCGCAACATCACGCCGCTGCTCAACGGCGGGCAGGCTTCGCTGCCGCCGCCCCCGCCCGGCACTGCGCCGCCGCGCTGAGTAAGCATCGATCAAACGAAAATGGCCGGGAGCAATCCCGGCCATTTTTATGATCCCGCCACCTTGTTTGAGTCAGGCGCTGAGCGCCCGCGGCGGCACGCAGGCTTCGCAGATCGCAGCGGCGTGCCGGTGATCGGTGCCGCAGCAGCCGCCGAGGATGCGCAGCTTCGGAAAGGCCCGACGGAGCGCGACGTAGCGCCGGCCGAGATCGACAGGGTCGCCCGCATCGAGCGCTTCGGATTCGTCGAGTTCGGCATGGCTCTTGGTCGAGGCATTCGCCCTGAGGCCATGGATACGCTCGGTCCAGCCTTCGCCGGCCTTTAGCGCATCCTCGAAATGCGTGGGATGCGCGCAGTTGATCAGGAAATACTCGACCGCGCAGCCGGTCTCGCGATCCACCGCTTCGATCGCCTCGCGGAGCGTCTCTCCCTTCACAAGGCGGCCGTCGGTCTCCACCGTGAACGAGATCGCCGACGGCATATCCAACGATTGCGCCGCCCGCGCGATGCCGATCGCCTCGTTGACGCTGTTGAGCGTGTAGGCGGTGACCATGTCAGCACCACCTCTCGCAAAGGCCGCGATCTGCGCGCGGTGATAGTCTTCCGCCTCCACAGCATCCATGTTGCCGGCCTTGTAGCCGTCACCGCGCGGTCCGACGGCGCCGCTGATCACGCAGGGCGCGCCGGGCCGCTCCCACTCCGCGCGCAACGCGTCCAGAAACGCGATCGATCGCGCGTTGACTGCATCGAGCGCCGCGGCGTCGAAGCCGAGCTTGGCGCCCCAATCGGGATTGGCACGCCATGTCGGGCTGTCGAGCACAAACCCCGTGCCGTGACGGCGCGCCACGGCAAGATACGCCGCGTAGTACTGCTTCAGCTTCTCACGTCCTTCTTCGTGGTCAAGCAGCACGAAGGCTGCGAAGTGCGGCAGATCCACGCCTTCGTGGAAGATCAGCGTGGTTTCCATGCCGCCGTCGGTGAGAAAAATGCCGCCGCGATGCTGCGGCAAAGCGTGTCGATATTTGGCCATATCCATATCTCCAAAAAAACAGGAGCCTTGATGCGTCTCGCCTGCATCGATCGGGTCCGGCGCTGTTGGTGCCTCATAGTGTCGCGGCGTCCTAGACGGCCTGCGGTGCAGGTGAACCGGAAGCTGCGAAATGATACGAAATCAGATGGTTGTGGATTGCGCGGCGGCGCGGGCCTGCGGCGAGCCATGGAGAAACCGTACCATGGGTACAGTTCTGGAGCCCCGGATGAGCAAGGGCGAAGCCACGCGCGAGCGGATTCTCGAAATTGCCGAAGCGGCCGTTCTCGCCAAGGGATTTGGCGCCACATCGATCGAGGAAGTGATCGCGGAAGCCGGCCTCACCAAGAGCGGCTTCTTCTACCACTTCAAGGACAAGAACGCGCTCGCCCGCGAAATGCTCCGCCGCTATGTCGCGACCAACGATCGTCTGTTCGACGACATCTTCGCACGGGGCCGTGAATTATCGGATGATCCGCTGCAGGCGTTCCTGATCTCGCTGAAGCTGTTGGCCGAGACGATGGCCGACCTGCCGAGCGGCCATCCGGGCTGCATGATCGCGAGCATCTGCTATCAGGAGCGGCTGTTTGATCGCGAAGTGCGTGAGCTGACCGCGCAATCGGTGCGGGACTGGAACGCGCGTTTCCGCGGCATTCTCGACGGCATTGCCGCGGTGTATCCACCTCGGGAGCCGATCGATCTCGACGATGTCGCCGACATGCTGTCCTGCATCGTCGATGGCGCCATCATTATGTCGAAGACATTGAACGATCCGAGCCGTCTCGAACGGCAGATCCTGATTTTTCGAAGCTGCGTCAAACTGATGTTTGCCGCGCCGACGGTGCCCTGACGCGCACGGCCCGCGGGCGCGAAGCTATTTGCCTGCGGCGGCGAGCCCGAGCGCGTCCGCCATGACGCGGAACACTTCCGTATTGTCCATCGAACCGCGCACGCGCTCGCTGCCCGGCCCGGTTGCGGTCAGGATGACGTCCTCGCCTGAATGCACGCTTGCGCCGATCATCGCGGGCAGATTGCCGAAGCGCAGCGCGACGCCGGGAACATCCTTGTATTTTTCATTGGCCTTGAAGCTGCCAGCCTGCTCGCCCTTCACCGTCGGTTCGTTCGGGTTATCGAGTTTGGGACGGTAGGTCTCGTAGTGGTCCGGCAGGCTGGCGGAAAAGATGGCGAGCCGCCTGCTGACATCCACGCGCGATGGATAGCCCTCGGCATCGGGCGCCGGATAATTGGGAAAGCCGGCCTTGTCGTAGACGCCGACGCGCTCGCGCAATGGCACGTTGGGCGTCGTACCCATGTCGTCGTTGATGGTGCCGACCAGGCTGTTCGGATGATTGTGGTCCGCCAGCACGAGGATCAGCGTGTCATCGCCGCGGGCGCGCGCCCAGTCGCGCGTCTGGCGAACCACGTTGTCGAGCATGATCGTGTCGTAAACGGCGCGTTCCATGTCCAGCAGATGCGCGTACTTGTCGATCATCCCGGACTCCACCATCAGGAAGAAGCCGGCCTCGTTTTTCGACAGGATGTTCAGCGCGGCTTGCACCTGTTCGGTCAAATCAGGTTGGTCGGGAAATTTCCTGACGCCGCCGCCCTTGAGGAACTTGCGGTCCAGCGCGCCATCCATGTTGCCGGTGGCAAACAGCCCCAGCAATTGGCGCGTGTCCGGTTTTGTCGCCGACGCATCCAGCTCGGCCTTCGTCATCGCCACTTGATAGCCCACCTCGCGAAAGCGGGCGATGTAGTCGACGTCGTCCTTGCGTTTGGAGCCGGCCGCGGCCTGCGGCAGGAAATTCGCAGCTCCGCCGCCCATCAAAACGTCGGGCCGGGCTGCAAAAAACTGCGCGACGATCTCGTCATAGGCGGCGCGGCGGCGGGTGTGCGCCACCATCGCCGCCGGCGTGGCATCTTCGATTTCGGTATTGGTGACGATGCCGATGGCCATGCCGTTCCGCCGCTTCGCCAGGCTCGTAATGGTTTCGACCTTCGGATCGTCGAACGGGCTTGCAGTGCGATCGGCATAGACGCCCATGGCATTGACCACGGTCTTGTGACCGGTGGCGTAGGCGCTTGCGGCATTCGCCGAATCGGTGATGATCGAGTCCGACCCGGCTGTCGCCACCAGCGCCATGTGCGGCATGTCGTCGATGGCCAGCTTGCCGCGGCTCTTGCCCTCCGTGATCCCCTTGGAAAGGATGCGCGCAGCGACCCGGTGGGCGGGCGACAACCCGTCGCCGATGAACAGGATCACGTTTTTCGCCTTGCGCGGACCGGTGTCGTAGACCGTCCACACCAGTTTGCGGCTGTTCGTGCCGTCGCTGACCTCGACCTCGACATTTCCGGCTTTGGACAGGGCGACATTGCGCAGAATCAGCGCCGACTGGTCCTTGCCGTCTTCGCGATCGACGAAGCTGCCGCTCTGCCCGAACGCGTCGGAATAATCCGCGCCGTTGACCGAGACCTTCATTTTGACCGGATCGACCCGGCCGGCAAACTCGACCTTGAAGTCGAATTGGGCGCCGGCGAGGATTTCGGCACCGTCGATCGGATAGACCGTTTGGGCTGAGCCAGGCGAACCCGACAACAGGATGGCCACGATGGCTGCGGCGAATGCCTTGGTCATGATCGATGTCCCCCGCGATCGTTGATGGCGCAGCGGACGGCAGGATTCGACCCCGCATGCGCGCGGCGCGGCAAGATTAGCCGCGCAGAATGACGTCTCCATAACATCGGAGGCGGCAGTCCCGCCGAAAACAATCGACGCCGTCCAACGGGGTTGGCGCTGCTCCCGCCGGTTCAGCCCTTGTCGCTGCCGAGCTTGAAGATATCGGCGCCTTCCCGGCTCGAAAGCAGGCCCGCCTTGCCATACAGATTGAGCTTGGCGCGGGTATCGGCGATATCGAGGTTGCGCATCGTCAGTTGTCCGATGCGGTCCGCCGGCGTGAACGCGGCATCCTCCACCTTCTCCATGCTCAACCGCTCCGGCGCGTAGGTCAGGTTCGGGCTTTCGGTGTTCAGGATCGAATAGTCGTTGCCGCGGCGCAGTTCCAGCGTCACCTCACCGGTGACGGCCGCCGCCACCCAGCGCTGCGCGGTCTCGCGCAGCATCAAGGCCTGGGAATCGAACCAGCGACCCTGATAGAGCAGCCGGCCGAGGCGCATGCCGCTGATTCGGTATTGTTCGATGGTGTCTTCGTTGTGAATGCCGGTGACGAGGCGTTCATAGGCGATGTGCAGCAGCGCCATGCCGGGGGCTTCGTAAATGCCGCGGCTCTTGGCTTCGATGATGCGGTTCTCGATCTGGTCGCTCATGCCGAGGCCATGCCGGCCGCCGATGGCGTTGGCTTCGAGGAACAGCGCGACGGGATCGGCAAACGTCTGGCCGTTCAGCGCGACCGGCCGGCCCTCCTCGAAACGCACCACGACCTTCTCGGCCTTGACGGCGCAGTCGTCGCGCCAGAACGGCACGCCCATGATCGGGTTGACGATCTTGATGCCGCTGTCGAGATTTTCGAGATCCTTGGCCTCGTGGGTGGCGCCGAGCAGGTTGCTGTCGGTCGAGTACGCTTTTTCGGCGCTCATCTTGTAGGCAAAACCATGCGCGGTCATGAAGGCCGACATTTCGGCCCGGCCACCCAGTTCGTCGATGAAAAGCTGGTCGAGCCACGGCTTGTAGATCCGCAGGCCCGGATTGGTCAGCAGGCCGTAGCGGTAGAACCGCTCGATATCGTTGCCCTTATAGGTGGAGCCGTCGCCCCAGATGTTGACGCCGTCTTCCTTCATGGCCGCGACCAGCATCGTGCCGGTCACGGCGCGGCCGAGCGGCGTGGTGTTGAGGTAGGCGATGCCGCCCGTCGAGACGTGGAAGGCGCCGGACTGGATGGCGGCGATACCTTCGTGGACCAGTTGCGCGCGGCAATCCACCAGGCGGGCCTTTTCGGCGCCGAATTCCATCGCCTTGCGCGGAATCGCATCGTAATCGGCCTCGTCAGGCTGGCCGAGATTGGCGGTGTAGGCAAAGACCTTGGCACCCTTCTGCTTCATCCACAGCAGCGCGGCAGAGGTGTCGAGGCCGCCCGAAAAAGCGATGCCGACCTTTTCCCCTTTGGGCAGGCTTTTCAGAATCGTGCTCATGGAATGTCCAATCGGTCGAGGTAACGAATGCCGCTGCGGGCTTGGAGGCGCGAATAACAAATTTCCCTGTCATGGGCACGCGTTTAATGGTGCCAGAACCGGACCTAAGCCGCCGTGCGCCCGCGCAGGCGCTGCCAGAGGCGGTAACCGGGCCGGCCCCAACGCGCCAGCGCGGACTCGATCTGCCCATCCGTCAACCGTGTCGAGGGCCAGCGGTAGATCCAGGCATGGGCCAGCCAGATCACGAAAAAGCTGACGAGACCGGCGGCAGCGACGTCGGTGAAGAAATGCCCGCCGAACGCCATGCGCAGCGTGGAGGTGACGATCCCGAACACGGTGGCCGCGACATAGGCCAGCGGCCGCCAGGCCGGTGGCGTCAGCGCGGCCGGCGCGTAGGCCCAGAACGCGGTGGCGCCCTCGCCGGAGAAGAACGAGCAGTTGCGCCCGCACTCGCCGCGGGGATCCCACCACGGCACGAACTGCCAGGGACCATTGAACTCGGTCACCATCACCGGCCGCGGCCGGCCCCAATAGGTCTTGAAGGTGAGATTGGTCAGCACGACGGCCGAGAGCAGGATCGTCACCAGCAGGAATACCGCGGCGCGCCCCGGAACCAGCATCGGCCGGTCCGGCCGCAGCAGTTTTGCCACGATGGCAAACAGCGCCGGCAGCGCCAGCGCCCACGCGATCCACATGGCGCCGTCACGCGCGAAGGCGGCAAGCCCGTGCTGCTTCAAAGGAAACGACGCGCTCGTGGAATCGAAAAACAAAGCCGCCAGCTTCAGGTCGAGTTCGGGGAAAATCCCGAACAGCAGTCCGATGACGAGCGACAGGCCCAACGCGATGACAAGTCCGGTCCGGTTCATGGCGCGGGGTTTAACCGAGGCGGTCCGGTATGAAAACCCCCGTCACGCCTGCGGCCGGGACTGCGACGGAAGCGGCGGCGGCGGCCGCAACGGGGACCTCGGCTCGCGCCAGGCGCCGGCAGACCGGCCGGCGATCATCCAGTACATCAGGCCGGCCACGATGCCCGCGCCGGTCATGATTTCAAGGTGACGGCGCACGATGCCGTCGAAACGCAGCGTCGCGGTATCGAACGGAACGAGGCCGAGATAGCAGGCCGCGCCGACGAGCGCGCCGCCCAGCGCATAGGCCAGTATGCTGCGAATGTAGAATGCTTCCGTGATCAGGACGATGATCAATGCCGGCAGCAGGGCAAAGCCGGACAGGAAGATGAAACCGAAGCCGAGAATTACGTTGATTGCGCCCTGGTCGATCATCCCGGTATCGAGATCGCTGAACTCCGGATAAAGCACCGCGACGACCACGATCAAGCCCGCCACGAAACAGGCCGCGAGGAAAGCGAAGAAGACGACGAAGAGGCGCCCGATCAGGGACATCGCCGCACGCCGTCGTTGCGGTGGTCGGCCATCCCTCAATCCGTCATTGCCATCGCGCGCAGCGCCTCGCGTTCGCGGACGGACAGTTTTTCGGTCTCTGACTTCAACTGGCCGCAGGCGGCGAGGATGTCGCGGCCGCGCGGGGTGCGGACCGGGGAGGAATAGCCGGCGTTGAAAATATATTCGGAGAATTTTTCGATCTGGTCCCAGTCCGAGCACTCATATTTGGTGCCCGGCCACGGGTTGAACGGGATCAGATTGATCTTCGCCGGAATGCCCTTGAGGAGCTTTACCAGCAGCTTGGCGTCATCCATGGAGTCGTTGATGCCCTTCAGCATCACATACTCGAACGTGATGCGGCGTGCGTTGGAGGCACCCGGATAATCGCGGCAGGCCTGCATCAGCTCCGCGATCGGATATTTCCGGTTCAGCGGCACCAGTTCATCGCGCAACTCGTCACGCACCGCATGCAGCGAGATCGCCAGCATGACGCCGATCTCATCGCCGGTGCGGATGATGTTCGGCACCACGCCCGAGGTCGACAGCGTGATGCGGCGGCGCGAGATGCCGATGCCTTCATTGTCCGCGGTGATCAGCAGCGCATCGCGCACCGCGTCGAAATTGTAGAGCGGCTCGCCCATGCCCATCATGACGACGTTGGTGACGAGCCGGCTGCCGGTCGGCGTCTCACGGTCGGCCCAGTCGTTGAGACGGTCGCGCGCCACCATGATCTGGCCGACGATTTCACCGGCGGTCAGGTTGCGCACCAGCCGCTGCGTGCCGGTGTGGCAGAACGAGCAATTGAGCGTGCAGCCGACCTGCGAGGAGACGCAGAGCGTGCCGCGATCGGTCTCGGGAATGTAGACGCACTCGACCTCATGGGCCTTCTGGAATGCGTCGCCGCTCGGCAGCCGCAACAACCATTTGCGGGTGCCGTCGTTGGAGACCTGCTCGGCGACCACTTCGGGCCGATCGACGGTAAAATGCTGCTCTAGCTGCGCGCGCATGTCCTTCGAAATGCTGGTCATTTCGTCGAACGCCTTGGCGCCGCGGACATACATCCAGTGCCAGAGCTGCTGCGTGCGCATCTTGCGCTGCGCGGGCGCGACGCCAATCCCGCCCAGCCGGTCAGCGATCTCGGCGCGCGACAGGCCGATCAGCGAAGGTTTTGCAGGCGGCACATAGGTTTCGAGCGGAATTTTCTCGAGCGGCGCCACGGAAGAGGATAGCGACATTGGTTCACATGAGATGGTTGGAGCGACCGTACGATGAGCAAAGCACAGCATGCCCACCGTAAGCGTCAATCATGGGCATGCTTCGCGTTGCCCACCCTGCAAGGGTAATCAAATAGGCCCTCTGTGGCAGCTAAACAACGCCATTCCGGCCTTAAAAGCGGGGCCTAGCGCTTGCAATCCTGCGCCAGCCGGTCGAGCGCCTGGGACAGCCCCTTCAGCGAAAACACGTCCACCGTTTCGGTGCCCTTGGCCGAGACGCCCTTCACGGTGACTTCGGCGGATTTGCGCATGGCGGCGACCATCTGCTCTTCTTCCGCTGCATTCTTGATCCACAGCCCGTCGCCTTGGGTATACATCGCATAGGCTGAGCCACCGACCTCGAGCGAGGATTCCGAGCCCGGCTTGAGCGCATACCCGATCATGATCGAAACTTCGTTGACGACGCGCTCGGCCGGCCGCGTCGACACGAAGGCGTAAGCCGGATCGCGCGGCCGATTCGGCGGATTGGTTTTGGACGACGACGGCTTCGCCAGCGCAAAACAAACTTTTCTGCCGTTCGGCGTCGCCGTGTAGGCGCCCCAGGTACCGTACTGTCCGATTAAAGTGGGCTCTGCATTGCCGGCAGCTGCAGGGCCCGGTGCCGGCGCAGCAGGCTTGGCGGCCGAAGGCTTTGCCGCCGGAGCCGGCGCCGCCGCAGGTTTCGGCGTGTCCTTTGTAGCTTTCGGAGCAGGGGTTTGTGCTTGCGCGAGGGATAGCATCCCACACAGCGCCGCAACGGCAACCAGAAATGTCGGCATTCGCAACACGGACAACTGGTTCCCTCATCATTGTGACTGGAAGATGGCCCGAGAGTGCTTCGCGCCGCCCGGGGATGGATAGCCGGGAAATGATTTTTTGGGAAGGCAGATACGATCTCGCGCTCCGTCGCTACAGCGCTTTTAGCCGCAGGTGCCTTTAAACCTAAATAAGGAACAACGGCGCCGGATTCGCTTCAGTTTTTTGGCCGGCCCTCGCGCTGCCTCTGCCACTGCGCATCAGTCCATTGCAGCAGATCCTCGGCGCCGGAACTGCGCAAGTGCGCGCCGCCGTCCTGCACGACCATCTCGCCATTGATGTAGCCGGCCTGGTCGGAAACCAAAAAGCTCGCGAGGTTGGCGAGTTCGTCATGCTCGCCGGCGCGGCCGAGCGGATTGCGTTCCGCCCAGCTTTGATCGCGCCCTTCGGGACGGAGCTGGCCGGACGCGCCCGGCGTCGGAAACGCACCGGGCGCAATCGCAACCGTACGCACGCCCTTTGGGCCCCACTCCACCGCCAGGCTTCGGGTCATCGCGAGCACCGCGGACTTCGCCATCGCCGACGGCACCGTGAAGGCGCGGCCGGTGATCGTCGAGGTCGAGAGGATGCTGAGCACGACGCCGGCGTGCTTGCCGTCGATCCAGCGCCTGCCGGCGGCGAGCGTGCAGTACATCGTGCCATGCAGCGTCGGCGCCAGGATCGCATCCGCCGCCCGCGGCGACAGATGTTCGGTCTGCGCGATGAAGGTCGCGGCGGCATTGTTGACGAGAACGTCGAGCGGCGCCTCGCGCCAGATCTCGTCCATCATGGCAGCGACCGCAGCGCCGTCGCGGATGTCGCAGCCGATCACGCCGACCTTGGCGCCGAGTTCGCTGCGCAGACGCGCGGCTGCCGTCTCCAGCATGTCGCGCCGGCGCCCGCAAATGATCAGCTCGGCGCCGAGCTCGACGAAGCGGTGTCCCATCGCGGCCCCGAGCCCCGAACCGCCGCCAGTGACCAGTATTCGCTTGCCTGCCAGCAGACCCTTTTCAAACATCGCTCGAATCCCCTCGACCACCGATGACGCCATGCGCCTGAAGCGGATTGTAGCCTGCCTTTAAATCCGGCAAGAAGCACCCAGCCTTTTTCTTCTTTCCCGGTCTGAAACCAGGTGCGCCCATGAAAGCCATTCTCTGCTCGCAGTACTGCCAACCCGACGATCTCGTGCTGGCCGACGTGCCCGATCCGGTGGCCGAACCGGGACAGGCCGTGATTGCGATCAAAGCCGCGGCGCTGAATTTCTTCGACATCCTGATGATCCAGGGCAAGTACCAGATCAAGCCGCCGTTCCCGTTCTCCCCGGCGGCCGAGGTTGCCGGCGTGATTGAAAGCGTCGGCGAAGGCGTCACCAGCCTGAAGGTCGGCGACCGCGTGGTAGCGTCCTGCGGCCATAACGGCGCGCGTGAGAAGATCGCACTGCCGGCGAACACGATCGTGAAGATTCCCGACAATCTTGATTTCGATCGTGCCGCCGGGATCATCATCATCTACGGCACGGCGCTGCACGCCCTCGAAGACCGCGCCAGCCCGAAGCCGGGTGAGACGCTCGCCGTGCTGGGGGCTGCCGGCGGCACCGGGCTTGCGGCGTGCGAGCTCGGCAAGCTGATGGGCCTGAAGGTGATTGCCTGTGCATCCTCGGACGAGAAACTCGAATTCGCCAAGGCCCATGGCGCCGAGCTGACGCTGAACTACAGCAAGGAAGACCTGAAAGAGGGCTTGCGCCGGCTGACCGGCGGCAAGGGCGTCGACATCATCTTCGATCCGGTCGGCGGCACTTACGCCGAAGCCGCTTTGCGCTCGATCGCCTGGGAAGGCCGCTTCCTGGTGATCGGCTTCGCCGCGGGTGACATTCCCAAGATGCCGCTCAACCTCGCACTGCTCAAGGGCTGCGATATTCGTGGCGTTTTCTGGGGCGCGTGGACCAGACTCAACGCGGAGAAGAACCGCACCAACCTGGAGAAGCTCGTGAAGTGGACGGCGGAGGGCAAGATCTCCTCGCATGTCGATCGCACCTTCCCGCTGGCGCAAACCGCCGAAGCACTGAAAGTGCTCGCTGGCCGCAAGGCGATGGGCAAGGTGATTCTACATCCGTGATGCGGGTTACCCGATCACGCGTTGATCCGGAATCCACACGAAACAAGCTTAACGGCCCGCGCGCATCGCGGGCCGCGACTGTCCCGCAATGCAACGCAGGTTTTCGTTATTTCGTCAGAGCACGTGTCGTCGGTAACAATGCGTGTTTCGAACGCGCGTTATGCCGCCTCTTCGCCACAATCATACCAAAATATCTCCTTATTTCCCCCGTCCGCCGTCGTCTTTTGAACCCAATCCGCGTGCGATTTTAACTATCATCGGAGGTGCTCCTGTACGTCAGCAAGAGCAAGAAGTAGGTGCAGGGGACGCACCCGTTGTTGCGTTCGAGGTAGTGGGGAACATCACCATGGCGGAGAATAACAAACCGGTTCAGCCCAAAGATCCGTTCGACCGGTTCGATGAAGCCATCAGCGACCCTCGGCTTTATGAAGCCGATCAATCCAGATACGAGCAGCTGCGGGCGCAGCTGCGATACACGCCACAGCACGACGAGCCCCAGCCGCAATACGAGCAGGCTCAGTACGAACAGCCCCGCTATGAGCAGCCCTTTGCGGTGTCGTTTGAGCGGACCGATGTGCTGCCGGAAGAACTGCCACCGCACGAGGCGGTGCCGCTTTTCCTCTCCAACTATGAGGAAGAGCATCATCAGCAGCTTTATGCTTACGAGGGTGCGGACCGGCGGTTCGGCAGCGGCGGCATGAAGAAGGCGCGCGCGGGGCGCGTCGTTGCCGGGGTCGCCGTCGTATCGGCGATCGCCGCGATTCTCGCGCTGTTTTCCATCGATTCGACCCGCAACGTTATCTTCAACGCCTCGCTCGGCGGCGGCGGAGGCGGCGCCCCGCCGTCGGCCGCCCAGCTTGCCGCGGCGGTTCCAGAGCCGGCGCAGCCGCAGCGCAGCGTTGCCGCGCCGCCGCTCGCCGCAGAACCGACCGGCGCCGAGGTTGCAGCCGCACGCCGCACATCGCCCAACGCTGTGGCATCGGCGTCGCCGTCGCGCGACGAAATCGCCGCCGCCTACCAAAGCGCCCTCAAGGGCAAGGGCGGCGCACCTGAACCGGCGGTGAGGGAGCCATCCCGCGAGATCGCCGCGCTGGCGCCGTCAGCGGCCCCGATCGTCGCGGCCGCACCCGCGGTTCGTGAGCCTGCACCAGCGCCGCGCGAGGCGGCTCCGGTGCGGCGCATTGATCCCGACGAGCTTGCGGCGCTGCTGAAGCGGGCGAAGAGCCTGCTTGCGATCGGCGACATCACCTCCGCCCGGCTGCTTCTGGAACGGGCTGCGGACGCGCAGGAACCCGAGGCCGCGTTGATGCTGGCGGGGACGTTTGATCCGCAGGTTCAGGCCAGCCAGGATTTGCGAGGCGTCGCGGCCGATCCGGAGCAGGCGCGGGTTTGGTACCAGAAAGCGGCCCAGTTGGGCTCGGTCGATGCCAAGCGGCGGCTCGGCCAATTGAACTAAACAGTTTCCAACCGGGAGACCAGGCGGAGCGCGCAAGCGCAAGTTCCTTTCCCGGACACACTGAACCAGGGCCCCGTTCCGAATTCACTTCGGAGCGGGGCCCTGGTTTTTTCAGTCCGTCGCGTCCGGCATGTCGGTCCCACGCTTCAGCGCGGCACGGGCGGCGTCGCGATGCTCCTGCGTGATATGGCCTGCGACCATACGGATGGCGGTGGCCAGCACGGCAGCATCGTCTGCAAAGCCGAGCAGCGGCAGCATGTCCGGCATGAAGTCGAGCGGCAGGATGAAATAGGCGACGGCGCCGAGCAGCGACGCCTGCACATGGCGCGGCGTCTGCCGGTCGAACGCACAGTAATAGGCGGCGAGCAGGTCTTCGGCGAAGGGAAGCTGCGCCACCACCTGCTTGAACTTGATCCAGAAGCGCCGGCGCACGCTTTCACGGTCCTGCGCCAGCCGGTCGGCCGGTTCGAAACCGACGGTGTGTTCGGACGAAGCGTGATCGGACGAGGCCATTGCAGCAGCGCTCCCTCAAAATTCCGGCGCGGCAGGTCGCCGCGCTTGGGCACAGGGATAAACAATTGGTGATGCTCGACCCGCCCCGCAAGCAGAGCGACGAACTCAGGCGACGCCCAACTGCGTCGCGATCGCATTCATCGCCTTGGCGAGATCGATATCGAGCCGGGTGACGCCGCCGGCGTCGTGCGTCGCCAGCACCACTTCCACCGTCTTGTAGACGTTCTTCCATTCCGGATGATGATCGTTCTTTTCCGCGACCAGCGCGGCGCGCGCCATGAATCCGAAGGCTTCGTTGAAATCCTTGAAAGTGAAGGTCCGTGCGATCGCATCGCGCCCTGATGTTTCGGACCAGCCGTCAAGTTCCGCCAGCGCCGATTTCCGCGCCTCTGCTGACAAGCGTTCCGCCATCATCGCCTCCCGTTCAGACCGCATTCATCCCAACACCGAAGACTGCGCCGGGATCCACCCGCCAAAACGGGCGGATTGGCCCCTAACGACGTCTGGCCGCCGATAACCATAACGCAGATGTAACAATGGTTAATCGAGAAATTTGCTAGGCTGCGCGGGTAACTTTGGCGGCGGCATGAAATTACACCTCCAACGATCACCCGGGGATCGATGAGCGACGGCACACTTCCTTCGCAAAATCGGGTCCCACCCTCACCCCGGTCGGCGAAACGGCGGCTGACCTTCGTCACGCTGGCCGGCGTGCTGGCCATCGTCGGCGCGCTGGCGGCCGGCTACTACTTCGCCATGCGGCCGGTGACGCTGCGGATCGCGGTCGGCCCCGCCAACAGCGACGACCTCAAGGTCGTCCAGAACCTGACGCAGGCCTTCAACAACCAGCGCAACAGCGTGGTGCGGCTGCGCCCGGTGCAGACCGAAGGTGCGCAGCAGAGCGCCAGCCTGATCGGCGAAGGCAAGGCGGACCTTGCCATCATCAGGGGCGACCTCGACGTGCCGAAGAATGCGCAGGCCGTGGCGACGCTGCGCAAGAACGTCGTGGTGATCTGGGTGCCGCCGGCCGTCAAGGCCAGGGGAAAGAAGTCCGCGCCCGCGATCACGAAAATCAGCCAGCTCGCCGGGCGTCGTATCGGCGTCGTCGGCCGCACCCAGGCCAACGTCAATCTGCTCAAGGTGATCCTGCGCCAATACGGCGTCGATCCCGCAAAAGTCGACATCGTCCAGTTCCCGGCCAGCGAGGCCGCCGAGGCGATCCGCAGCCAGAAGGCGGACGCCTATCTTGCTGCCGGCCCGGTCAACAGCAAGATCACCACCGACGCGATCGCCGCCTCCACGCGCGATGGCGGTACGCCGAAATTCCTCGCGATCGAGTCCGCCGAGGCGATCGCGCAGAACCACCCTGCGTATGAGGCCTCTGAAATCCCGGCCGGAACCTTCGGCAGCGCGCCGAGCCGGCCCGAGGAAGAGATCAAGACCATCAGCTTCTCGCACCACATCGTGGCGCGCAGGGGCGTGGCGGAATCGACCGTCGCCATCTTCACCCGGCAATTGTTCGCCGTTCGCCAGGCGCTGAAGAACGAATTTCCGCTGGCCGCCAAGATCGAGACGCCCGACACCGACAAGGACGCCACCATCCCCGTGCATCCCGGCGCTGCCGCCTTTGTCGACGGCGAGGAAAAGACCTTCCTCGACCGCTACAGCGATTACATCTGGTGGTCGCTGATGGCGGCGTCGGCGATGGGCTCCATCGGCGCCTGGTTCGCCGGCGCGCTCAAGAAGGACGAGCGCAACATGAACACCTCGCAGCGCGACCGCCTGCTCGACATGCTCACCGCTGCGCGCCAATCCGATTCGATGGATGAGCTCGACCAGATGCAGGCCGAAGCCGACGCCATCCTGCGCGACACGCTGCAATGCTTCGAGCACGGCGCGATCGAGGAAGGCACGCTGACCGCGTTCAACATCGCGATCGAGCAGTTTCACAACGCCGTGGCCGATCGCAAGACGCTTTTGATGAGCATGCCGCAAAACCTGCAGCGCGCCAGCGCGCAATTTCGTGCCGCCAGCACCGCCTGATCCGCAAATCCGGTAATCGAAGCGTCATCAATCCTTTCTACCCCTGTCGTCGTGGGCGTTGCATTTTCGCGCCGGATCAGGAGGCTCGCATGACGTTGAAGATTTCACGCGGATATTCGCGGCGTCGTTTTCTTGGAACCGCCGGCGGCGCAGCCATAGGCGCGCTCGCGCTGCCCCATCTCAGCCGCGCTGCCGACCGGCCGATCGTGACGTCAGGCGTGCAGTCCGGCGATATCGGCACCGACAGCGGCATGGTGTGGGCGCGCGCCGATCGTCCGTCGCAGATGCTGGTCGACGTCGCTACCTCCGAGTCGTTCGCGAATGTGCGATCGCTACCGCCGATCGCGGCGCTGCCCGAAAGCGATTTTACCGCCAAGCTGCTGCTGGAAAACTTGCCGGCGGGGCAGGACATCTTTTACCGGATCCGCTTTCGCGATCTCGCCGACATCAATGTCGCCAGCGAGCCCGTGGTCGGGCGCTTCCGTACCGCCCCGGCCGACCGGCGCGACGTCAGCTTCGTCTGGGGCGGCGACGTCGCCGGACAGGGCTGGGGCATCAACCCGGACGATGGCGGCATGTTCACCTTTGCCACCATGCGCAAGCATCGCCCGGATTTCCTGCTGCACTCCGGCGACACCGTCTATGCCGACGGACCGATCAGGAGCGAAGTGACGCTTCCCGACGGCAAGGTCTGGAAGAACCTCACGATACCGGAGAAGGCGAAAGTCGCCGAAACGCTCGATGAATTCCGCGCCGCCCACAAGTACAATTTCATGGACGAGCATTTGCGCGCCTTCAACGCCGAGGTGCCTGTCTTCGTGCAATGGGACGACCACGAGGTCACCAACAACTGGTCGCTCTCCAAGCAACTGCCGGCGGCCTACAAGGAGCGCAACATCGCCCTGCTCGCCGCCCGCGCGGCGCGCGCGTTCCACGAAATGTATCCGATCCGCGCCAGCATCGCGGAGCCGGGACGGCTCTACCGCACGCTCTCCTACGGCCCGCATCTCGACGTCTTCATGCTGGACGAGCGAAGCTATCGCGGCCCGAACGGTCCCAACCAGCAGGACGCTTACGGTCCCGAAAGCTTCTTCCTCGGACCGGAGCAGATGGCCTGGCTGAAGCGGGGGCTGCTGAATTCGCGCGCCACCTGGAAGGTGATCGCATCCGACATGCCGCTCAGCATCATCGTCTATGACGATGCGCCCAACAGACAGGGCTCGGAGGCGGTGGCGCAGGGCGACGGCCCGCCGCGCGGCCGCGAATTGGAGATCGCCGATTTGCTGCGCTTCATCAAGACGTCAGGCGTCGTCAACACCGTGTGGCTGACGGCGGACGTGCACTATGCGGCGGCGCATCACTACAACCCCGACAAGGCGCAATTCCAGGAATTCGACCCGTTCTGGGAGTTCGTCGCCGGCCCGCTGCATGCCGGCACGTTCGGCCCGAACGAACTCGACAACACGTTCGGACCCGAGGTGAAATTCATCAAGGCACCGGGACCCGGCAAACAGAATCTGCCGCCATCGGCCGGGATGCAGTTCTTCGGCCATGTCGGGATTGACGGCAAGACCGGCCAGATGACAGTGACCCTGCGCGATCGCGCCGATGTCGCGCTGTGGTCGACCACGCTCGAACCAAAGCCGGTGTAGGGCCGGTCGACGGTATAGAGCGGTCTAGCCGCAGCGCGATCCCTTTCGCAACATCGCTTCCAGCGCCTCACTGGGGCAGGGTTTTGGCAGCCGCGGCTTCGCTGCGAAGGCAGCTGGAAGCCCCGCCTCGGCGCCGTAGCCGGTGACGAACACAAACGGAATTTTGAGCGCCTCCAGCCGTTCGGCCACCCCAAAACTCTTCTCTCGACTGAGGCTGACATCGAGCAGCGCAAAATCCGGCGACCGGTGGGCGATCAAGTCCAGTGCCTTGGCCACGTTGCCGGCGGTCCGCACCGTCTTCACTCCAAAGCCCAAAAGCCGATCTTCGAAATCGAGCGCAATGAGTGGATCGTCTTCGACGATCAGCACGTCATTGGGCAAGCCGTCACAGGAGGCGGGGTCCATGTCTCTCGCCAGTTCAGGGTTCAGCCATTGATCAGGAGCCCGGGCCGAAGCCCCGGAAGGCACAACTGCCCGCCGATACCAAGAAGCATATCGCGGGTTCCGGAACGGAAACCATCACAAGTCGTTTCCATCGTCTGTCCACTAGTGAACACATAGGGCGGACGGGATCGATTATTGTGCTCCGGCGGGGAGCGGGGAACCTTCAATGATTTCGAGACCGGACGCCGCGGCCAGTGGTCGGCCGTTCAACAATTTGCTGCGTCGCCTGAGTGACGCCGATTTTGGCTTGATCGAACCGAGCCTTGTCACGACGGATGCCGCCCCAAACGACCTGCTCTACAACCCGGGCGACCATGTCGAAACCGTCCATTTCCCCTGCGGTCCCAGCCTGGTGTCCTACATGGTGACCAACGAGGACGGTCGCGCCGTCGAGACCATCCTGATCGGCCGCGAAGGCGCGGTCGGCGGCATCGTGAGCCAGGGCCATCTTCCGGCATATACCCGCATCACGGTCAAATTCGCCGGGCCGTTCGTCCGGATGCCGATCAGCAAGCTTGATGCGGCGAAGGCGAAGTCTCGCAGCCTGAACAACATATTCGCCCGCTATGCCGACTGCATGCTGGCCCAGATATTCCAGTCCACCGCCTGCAATGCGATCCACTCGATCGAGCAGCGCACGGCGAAATGGATCGTTTCGGCAATGGAACGCACCGACGGCGACGAGGTCGTACCGCTGACCCACGAGCAATTGGCGACCCTGCTCGGCGTCGGCCGTTCCTATACCAGCCGGGTCATTCAGACCTTCAAGGCGGAAGGCACGCTGGAGACCCGGCGCGGTTCGATCCTGGTCCGCAACCCGGACGCCCTGCGAAACCGGTCCTGCCAGTGCAACGAGGCGGTCAAGGCTCATTTCGAGGAGGTTCTGCGGGGGGTCTATCCCGACCCCGACCAGGACAATTAGGGCCGGCAACGCGCCCAAATCGACTAACCAAACGCCAAACAAATCATTGTTTTTTGGCGTTTTCTGACTATATTGCGCCGCAACGCGTAAGGCGTGCCCGGTCCTTTTGGCCGGGCTTCCTTTTTGGGGGGAAAGCACCCCATTTAATTCCAGGTTTTAGAAGCGCGATCCGGAAAAGTGGGTCCCGGTTTTCCGGCGAGATCGCGTATCCACCATGCACGACCAGAAGAAGAGCCATGAACCTTCGTAACGTCGCCATCATCGCCCACGTCGACCACGGCAAGACCACCCTGGTCGACCGCCTGCTGCAGCAATCCGGCACCTATCGCGAGAACCAGAAGGTGACCGATCGCGCGATGGACTCCAACGATCTGGAGCGCGAGCGGGGCATCACCATTCTGGCCAAGGCCGCCTCGGTGCAGTGGAAGGACACCCGCATCAACATCGTCGACACCCCCGGCCACGCCGATTTCGGCGGCGAGGTCGAGCGTATCCTCAACATGGTGGACGGCGCGCTGGTGCTGGTCGACGCCGCCGAAGGTCCGCTGCCGCAGACCAAGTTCGTGGTTTCCAAGGCGCTCAAGGTCGGGCTGAAGCCGATCGTCGTCATCAACAAGGTCGACCGTCCCGACGCGCGCCCGACCGAAGTCATCAACGAGGTATTCGACCTGTTCGCGGCACTCGACGCCAGCGAGGAGCAGCTCGATTTCCCGATCCTGTACGGATCGGCCAAGCAGGGCTGGATGGCCGACAGCCCGGACGGTCCGCAGGATGCCGGCATGCAGCCGCTGTTCGACCTGATCGTGCGCCATGTCGCGCCGCCGACCGTCGAGGAAGGCCCGTTCCGGATGATCGGCACCATCCTCGAAGCCAATCCCTATCTCGGCCGCATCATCACCGGCCGCATCACGTCGGGTTCGATCAAGCCGAACCAGCAGGTCAAGGTGCTCGGCGCCGACGGCAAGACCATCGAGACCGGCCGTATCACCAAAATTCTCGCCTTTCGCGGCATCGAACGCACGCCGCTGGAGGAAGCCGAGGCCGGCGACATCGTAGCGATTGCGGGCCTCACCAAGGGCACCGTCGCCGACACCTTCTGCGATCCCACGGTCGAGACGCCGCTGGTGGCGCAGCCGATCGATCCACCGACGGTGTCGATGTCGTTCATCGTCAACAATTCGCCGCTCGCCGGCACCGAAGGCGACAAGGTGACTTCGCGCATGATCCGCGATCGCCTGCTGCGCGAGGCCGAAGGCAACGTCGCGCTGCGCGTGGTCGAGGCCGCCGACAAGGACGCCATGGAAGTGTCGGGCCGCGGCGAGTTGCAGCTCGCCATTCTGATCGAGACCATGCGCCGCGAAGGCTTTGAGCTTTCCGTCTCGCGCCCTCGTGTGGTGCTGCAGAAGGACGAGGCCACCGGTACGTGGCAGGAACCGATCGAGGAAGTCGTGATCGACGTCGACGAGGAGCATTCCGGCGTCGTCGTGCAGAAGATGAGCGAGCGCAAGGCCGAGATGATCGAGATGCGCCCGTCCGGCGGCAACCGCCTGCGGCTGGTGTTCAACGCGCCGACCCGGGGCCTGATCGGCTACCAGGGCGAACTCCTGACCGACACCCGCGGCACCGCGATCATGAACCGCATCTTCCACGGCTACGCCAACTACAAGGGCGAGATCCAGGGCCGCCGCAACGGCGTGCTGATCTCCAACGACCAGGGCGAGGCGGTGGCCTACGCCATGTTCAAGCTGGAAGACCGCGGCCCGATGATGATCGAGCCGGGCTGGAAGGTCTACAAGGGCATGATCGTCGGCGAGCACACCCGCGACAACGACCTCGAGATCAACGTGCTCAAGGGCAAGCAGCTCACCAACATCCGCACCACCTCCAAGGATGAAGCGGTGCGCCTGACCCCGCCGATCCGCATGACGCTGGAAAAGGCGCTGGCCTATATCGAGGACGACGAACTGGTCGAAGTGACCCCGAAGTCGATCCGACTGCGCAAGAAGTTCCTCGACGCCAACGACCGCAAGCGCGCGGAAAAGGCCAAGGAAGCGGTGGCGTAAGGCCGCATCCGGCCAAGAAGCCGTCATGGCCGGGCTTGTCCCGGCCATCCACGTCTTCGATACTGCTGAGACAACAACGTGGATGCCCGGGGCAAGCCCGGGCATGACGGTAGAGCAGACGATGCCCCTCCCCTCCTCCGTCGATGTCGCCATCATCGGTGCCGGCGCCGCCGGCCTTGGCGCTGCGAATGCGCTGAAAGATTCCGGGCTTTCAGTCATCGTGCTCGAAGCGCGCGACCGCCTCGGCGGCCGGGCGCACACCATCATGGCCTCGCCCGAGGTCACCTTCGACGTCGGCTGCGGCTGGCTGCATTCGGCGGATCAGAACTCGTTCGTCAAAATCGCCGAAACGCTGGGCTTCGAGATCAACAGGAACCTGCCGCCCTGGCGCGAGCGCGCCTACGGCAAGGCGTTCCCTCAGGACGACCGCGACGAATTCATCGCCGCGCTGGATGCGTTCTACGATCGCGCCGAGCAAGCCGCGCGAGAGGCCCTGCAGAGCGGCCACGACGGCCCCGCCAATGCGTGTCTCGAGCCCGGCAACCGCTGGAACCCGATGATCGATGCGATCTCGACCTACATCAATGGCTGCGAGCTCGACCAGGTCTCGCTGCTCGACATGGACGCCTATGAAGACACCGACCTCAACTGGCGCGTCCGCCGCGGCTATGGCGCGCTGATAGCGGCCTATGGCGCGACGTGCCCGGTCGCGCTGAATTGCGCGGTGACGCTGATCGACCATTCGGCGAAGCGCATCCGCATCGAGACCTCGCAGGGCACGCTGACGACGGACAAGGTCATCGTCACCGTGCCGACCAACCTGATCGCAGACGAGGCGATCCGCTTTCACCCGCCCTTGCCGGCCAAGGTCGACGCCGCACGCGGCCTGCCGCTCGGCCTCGCCGACAAGGTGACGCTTGCTTTGGATGAACCCGAGGCGCTGCCGAAAGAGGGCAACCTGCGCGCCGCCACGATGCGCACCGCGATGGGCACTTATCACCTGCGCCCGTTCGGCCAGCCCTGCATCGAAGGTTTTTTCGGCGGCCGTTTCGCCCAATCGCTGGAAGACGCCGGCGAAGGCGCGCTCGCCGCGGAAAGCATCAACGAGATCGTCTCCATCCTCGGCAATGATTTCCGCCGCAAGCTGAAGCCGCTCGCGGAATCGCGCTGGGCCCACGATCCCTTCGCGCGCGGTTCGTATTCGCACGCGCTGCCGGGCCATGCGGGGGATCGGGCGGTGCTGGCGGCACCGGTCGATGGACGGTTGTTCTTTGCGGGAGAGGCAACGTCGCCGGAATTTTTCTCGACCGCGCATGGGGCACGGGATTCGGGGGAGCGGGCGGCAAAGGAAGTGCTGGCTTCGCGCACAGGCGAATAGCCCACCCTAAAACTCCAGGAACACGCGCTGCTCCACCAGCACGTGCTCGACCTTCCGGATCGACACACCGATCTCCAGGCCTTTCAAAAGCTCGCACAGGGTTTCGCCGTCGACCAGATCGATCGCCGGCGCGCCGTCCCGGGTGGCTTCCTTCCGCGCGTCGGTGGTGAACGTTCCGGTCGTCATGACCAGTCCCTTGTCGGCCCTGCCGACCATCGCACCGCGGAAATCCCGGATCACCGAGGCGCCGACCGAGCCTTTCCAGCGCTTGCATTGGAAGAAGACGTGAAACGAGAGAAGATTCAGGCGAAGCACGCCGATGCCGTCGATCCCGCCATCCCCATTTCGTCCCGTCACGTCGACCTTGATGAATCCGGAGTCTTTCAAGATCCTTTGACACAGCCGCTCGAAGGCCGCCGGGCTCATCTTGAGGAGGCACTCCAGCAGCCGATCCTGCCACGGAAGTTCAAATGCCGAATAAGCCGGCATCGCCCGGCCATATCCGGCCACGTCCAGCCCCGATTCGGTCGGCCGATCGTGCTCGCCGTGCGGTGAGACACCATGGAGTTGAACCGGAGCGATCGGAATGTCAGCGGCGCAAATCGCGATACCGGGCGCCGGCCGCCAGGATTTGCGCTTGTTGGCTTCGGCCTTCAGTTGATCCGGGCCCGCCGGTCCGCCAGCGTCGTCTTTTCCCAACTCCTCCAACGCTCTTCACCCCTCGCTTGTTTTTCTCGCGCAAGTCGGAGCAGCAATAATTTTGTCAGCGGCAATCCAGCTTCAATACCTTAGGTGGTTCCATGATGGCGTGTCTACTTTGATTTGTCGACTTTCGCTCGGCGCACAACCGCTGGCGGTGCGACTATTCCAGCACCCTTGCGCGCATGTCCGCATCCGGCACGAAACACGAATCAAATTTTCCGAAAATCCGGTAGCGGTTGCGCGCCACCAGATTGTAGATCGCGTCGCGCAACGGCCTGGGCACCATGAATAATGCGCGCGTCCAGCGCCATCGCGGCAGTTGCGACAGCACCGTCAGCGCGGCATCGGATTTGAAATGAGCGGTGCCGCCGTGCACGAAGGCGTTGGTGTCGGGATCATCGGGATCGATCCCGAACGCCTGCGCCAGCCGTGTGCCGTAGGGCGACTGGATCGCGGTGAAGCGGAATTTTCGCGCGACGTCGCGGGTAGCGACGAAGCGGACCCAGCGCGAGCAGAAGATGCAGACGCCGTCGTAGAGGATCACGTCGTCGTCGGGCCGCTCGGTCATCGATATCCTGTCACTTCAACGCTATCGATTGTCCAACGTCAGCAGCGCCACCAGCATCAGCACCACGGCGGGGCCGGTCTTCACCAGTGCGCCGAGCGGCTCGATCCAGAGGTCCGGCGTCAGGATCGCCGCGCCCAGCATATAGCCGAGCGAGGCTGTGATGCCGGCCATCAGGCCGATCGCCGCGGTGCGGCGGAACGCAATCAACACGCCGATGCTGATATCCATCAGGCTTGTGCCAATTGTGACGGGCGCAACCAGCCACGGCGGAAAACCGTGGTCGCGCAGTATCCCTTCCGCAGCGTCATAGGAGATCACCAGCGCGATGAAGCCCGAGACGACCCAGAACAGCACGAGGCTTGCGATGACAAGCGCCTTGATCGGGAACAGCCGGGCAAACCATTTGTCCTGAATGGTGGCGGGGCGTTTTCCGGCCGTCTGCTCGATGGGCCTGGGCACGATTCCGGTCGCGGCGATCCAGTCGGCGGGGTCGCCGCTGACGCCGCGGCGCAGCTCCGCGATCGCGGTGGTTCGCATCGGCGGCATCCAGCCGAACCGGTTGGCGAGATCGCCGAGCTTGGCGCCGAAATCGATCAAGAACGTCGGCATCACGATGCGCCACCAGCGGCCGGTGCCGAACACCTCGCGGAACTGATCGATCACGTCACCGAGCGTGACCGGTTGCTCCTGCATCAGATCCCAGGTCACAGCGTTGGCTTCGCTGCAATCGCGCTCCGCCAGCCAGGCGATGGTGGCGGCGATGTCCTCCATGGCGACCGGCTGGAACGGCGCGGCGCGCTCGGCGGCCGGCAGGTCGAGCGGAAACGCCGCCAGCGAGCGCACCATGGCGCTGCCGCCATAGGCCGCCAAAGCCACCACGAAACCTGGGCGCAGGATCGTGAAGGCGACACCGGAATCCGCGATCAGCCGCTCGGCCTCCCGCTTGGTGGTCGCGAAGGCGGTTCGGTCGGACTCCGGTGCCCCAGGTATGGAGATATGCACGAGGCGAATCCCCCGGTCGCCGTTGCGAATCGCCTGCAGCAGCCGCGCGACGAAATCGCAATGAACCGCCGACGTGTCGCTGCCGGGGCCGTCCTGCAGCACGCCGAGACAATTGACGACGACATCGATGCGATGATCGCGCAGCAGCCGCGCCAGCATCGGCGCTTCCATCGACATCACGGGAAGCTCGAGATCGAGCGGACTGCTCTTCTGCGACGCCGACAGTTTGCGCGCGACGCCGACCACGGGAAATCCCCGCGCGCGCAGATCGTCGGTGACGAAACGGCCGATCAGGCCGGAAGCGCCGAGCACAAGGATCTTTCGGTTGCCGGTGTTCATGTCTGCCTAAAGCGGCTTGGCGATCATCAGCCAGAGAATAGCCATGACCGAGCCAAAACCGGGAATCCCAAATAGAAACCATCGGTGGAAAAGTGCGTGATATCGCTGCGGCAACTTCTGGTTATTCGCGACAGCGTTGCGCGCGAGGTCGCGCATTTCGATCTGCATGAAGACGACAGGCACCCAGAACAGCCCGGCCATCGCATAGAGCACGAGCGAAGCGGTCAGCCAGAACTCGCTCCATCCGGTGGAGGACAGCCACATCAGCACACCACCGCTCACCGGCTGCAGCAGCACCGCCGTCAGCGTGAACAGCAGGTCGGCGATCACGACGGTCCCGGCAGTGCGCGCGATGAAGGCCGCGTCCCGGCTGCGATGCGCCATCAGCATGAAGAACGCGATGCCCGTGCCGGTACCGAGAATGACGATCGCGCCGAGCACATGCAGATATTTGACCAGGAAATACAGCGTCATTTTTTCTTCGCCGGGATCGGGAAGCGCACTCTCAACGCGCGGTCGAGTTCGCCGGCCGCGAGTTTTATCCCGGCCTCGCTCTCCGCCAGCCAGTGGCCCTCGCCGCCATGGGCCGGCAGCACGCTAAAATCCACCTTGCCGCCACCGGCACCAAACGCGTCCGCCAGTTTGCGCGAGAACGTGGGCGAAAAATAGCTGTCATTGGCAGCCACCAGCCAGGTCACCTTTACGCGCGCCGTTTTGCCGAACTCACCCGCCGCGGCGGTGAGCGCATGCGGCGCGCAGATCCGATCGGGAAGATCATCGGCATGCCCACCGCGGCCGGCTGCGAACGTGACGATGGCGGCAATGTTGTTCGGATCCTCACCGGCCAGCGCCAGCGCGCCCCAGCCCCCGGCCGAATGACCGATCACGACCATGCCCGCGGGGCGGATGAAGGATTGCTTGCGCAACAGCGAGGCGGCGGCGGCGATCTCGTCCGCCGTCGCGCGACCGGATCTCGCGTAGTCCGCCTCGTCGCAGCCACCCTGATCTTCGAGATACTTTCCCCCTGTCGCGCCATGACCCGGACGCTCGGGGACCAGCACGGCAAAACCGCGCTCCACCAGCCAGCCGGCCAGCGCGCGGTATTCAGGCCGCGGCATCTGCGCCCGCCGCATCGCATTCTGGGTAGAGGCGTGTGCGATCACCGCAAGCGGAAACGGCCCTTCGCCGGGCGGGCGAAACAGCACCGCACGCGACGCTGTTGCCGGATCGGGCGACGGCACCAGCCATTGCTGCGCGCGGTTTGGTTCGCCTTCCACACCGTGCGCGCCAAACGCTGGCTGCGCGGCCGCGGCCTTGACACCGAGCGCGGCCACGACGATCAGCGCCACCAGCAGGTTTTCCAAATGCATGAACGGGCCTGAGACGTCCGCGGGCGGCGCGCAGTTGCAATCATCAGCAGAATACCGCCAGCGAATCACATCCGGCGCATTTTTCCGTGAACGGAATTTAGGCAGCGTCGCGTTGGATGATTCTGACAACGATTCATCACCGGCATTGATCGGATGACCCATTAGAACAGGTCCTTTGTCCTCTTTCGGCACAGAACCACCCACAACTGATGCACAAAATCCACAGGTTAACCGATAATTAAGGATGCATCTTGAAGCCGGCCCGCCGACTTGCTTTGATTGCGTCATGAGCACAACCCTGATCGAGGTCCGACCGGCCAAAGCTGCAGACGCGGCTGCGGTGGCGTCTACCCATGATGAAGCCTGGCGTTCGGCCTACCAGGGCATCATCCCCGGCGCAGAGCTCGAGAAGCTCATCAACCGTCGCGGTCCACAATGGTGGGACAGCGCCATCCGCAAGGGCAGCCGCGTCAGCGTGCTGGTGTTCGGCGACAAGGTCGCGGGCTATGCCAATTACGGCCGCAACCGGGCCCGCAGCCTGCATTTCGAAGGCGAGATCTACGAGCTCTACCTGAGGCCGGAATTCCAGGGCCTCGGTTTCGGTCGCCGCCTGTTCACGTCGGCCCGGCGCGACCTGATGCAGAGCGGGTTGAAGAGCATGGTGATCTGGGCCCTCTCGGACAACGACCCGGCGACGGAGTTCTACCGGGCGCTCGGCGGCCGGATGGTAGCTCGTTCCTCCGAGAAGTTCGGGCCGAAATCGCTCGATAAGGTCGCTTTCGCCTGGTCCAACTGAGGACCTTCCCGCCGTTTTGAGTATTATCCTTACGGCGAGCCGGACCGGTTTTCCGGATCATTGCTCTCATTGAAGGCTTTTCCCGGCTCCGCCGCGGGTCTAAACGGACCCTGACGCGTGCCCGATTCCGGGCGCCCCTGTAACGCCAAGCGGAGTCCTCTATGCGTATTGACGCCATCTCGATCGGAAAGAACCCGCCCCACGACGTCAACGTCATCGTCGAGGTGCCGGTGGGCGGCGAGCCGATCAAATACGAGATGGACAAGGAAGCCGGCACGCTGGTGGTCGACCGCTTCCTCTATACGGCGATGCGCTACCCCGGCAATTACGGCTTCATCCCGCACACCCTGTCCGGCGACGGCGATCCCTGCGACGTGCTGGTGGCCAACACCCGCGCGATCGTGCCGGGCGCCGTGATCAGCGTGCGCCCCGTGGGCGTGCTGCTGATGGAAGATGAAGCCGGCGGCGACGAGAAGATCATCGCGGTGCCCTCCTCCAAGCTGACCCAGCGTTACGACAAGGTCAAAAGCTACAGCGACCTCCCCGACATCACGCTGCAGCAGATCCAGCACTTCTTCGAGCACTACAAGGATCTCGAAAAGGGCAAATGGGTGAAGGTGCTGCGCTGGGGCGACGCAGAGGACGCCCGCCGGCTGATCCTCGAAGGCATCGAACGGGCGAAGAAGTAACTCCCTCGCCCCGCCCTTGCGGGGAGCGGGAGAAGCAAGATCACACCGCCGGCTTCGCCAGCCCGTGAATCGCGCATGCCGCACGCAGCGTATTCACCAACAGGCACGCCACCGTCATCTGCCCGACGCCGCCGGGCACCGGCGTGATCGCGCCGGCCACCTCGGCGACTTCCTTGAAGGCGACGTCGCCGATCAGCCTGGTCTTGCCGTCCGGCAGTGGCGTGCGGTTGATGCCGACATCGATCACGGTGGCGCCGGGCTTGATCCAGTCCGCGCGCACCATCTCCGGCTTGCCGACCGCGGCATAGACCAGGTCGGCGCGGGCACAGAGTTGCGGCAGATCTCTCGAGCGCGAATGCGCGATCGTCACCGTCGCATTCTCGTTGAGCAGCAATTGCACCAGCGGCCGGCCGACCAGATTGGAACGGCCGATCACGATGGCGTTCAGGCCCTCCAGCGAAGCGTGCACGCTCCTGGTCAAAATGATGCAGCCCAGCGGCGTGCAGGGCGACAGCGCGGCAAAGCCGCCGGCCAGCCGGCCGGCATTGTTCGGATGCAGGCCGTCGACATCCTTGGCCGGGTCGATGGCGTTGATCACGGTCTCGGTATGGATCGATTTCGGCAGCGGCAATTGCACGAGAATGCCGTGCACGGCGGGATCGGCATTGAGCTTTGCGATCATCGCCAGCAGGTCGGCCTGCGCGACGTCGGCGGGCAATTTATGCTCGAACGAGGCCATGCCGGCAGCCTGGGTCTGGGCGTGCTTGCTGCGCACATAGACTTCGCTGGCGGGGTCGTTGCCGACCAGCACCACGGCCAGTCCCGGCGTGATCTGATGTTCACTTTTGACCCGCGCAACCTCATCAGCGACGCGGGCGCGGAGCTCCGCTGCAATGATTTTTCCGTCGATGATACGTGCTGTCATCTCAATCCTTCGCCTTGGCCGCGGTCGCCGCCCGCAGCGTTTCGCCGAGAATTTTCGGATCGCCATCAATGGCGACCTGTTTCAGGCGCGATGTGACGCCTGACAAAATCTTTACGCGCGCCTTCGGCACACCCAGCGTCTTCGCCAGCAGTTCGGTGACCGCGCGATTGGCCTCGCCGCCCTCGGCGATGGCGCGAACACGAACCTTGACGACTGAACGCCCGTTGGCGAGCGTCTCGATCCCGTCGATATCGTCACGCCCGCCGCGCGGCGTCACCCGCAGCGCGACGCTGATTCCCTCGGTGGAGTAACGCCAGGGATCCATCGCGCATCCCGCAGCTGGCGAGACAAGCGATCAGATGACGTTCGGATAGATGTAGTACAGGATCACCCGCTGGATCAGCATGATGAGCAGGATCAGGATGATCGGCGAGATATCGAGGCCGCCCAGACTGGGCATGAAGCGGCGGATCGGCGCCAGCGCCGGCTCGGTAATCCGGTAAAGGAACTCCGCCACCGCGGCGACGAACTGGTTGCGCGTGTTCACGACGTTGAAGGCGATCAGCCAGGACAGGATCGCCGACGCGATCAAGAGCCAGACATAAAGGTCGAGGACGATGATGACGATGTCGAGGATGGCGCGCATGTGGCGGGGGCTCGCGAGGAGGGATAACCAGCTAGATATCGGTTCATCCCCCTGCAAACAAGGGAAGTTCCCGGCAAAATGACGCCAATAAGGATACGTTTACCGTTCTTGACTTGGCCTTGGGCCGGACTGTAAATGGCGCCGATTGTCGGCCGCTTCGGATCGCTTCGAAACGGCCGCGACGGGGCCATAGCTCAGCTGGGAGAGCGCGTCGTTCGCAATGACGAGGTCGGCGGTTCGATCCCGCCTGGCTCCACCACGCTTCGCCCTTCGGGCTACGCGTGGCGCAGCCACGCAAGAGCCTGAAGGGCAAAGCGTGCCCGGCGTAGCCCGCAGGGCGAAGACGGGCTGGTAGACCTTAGCTCCAGACCCCCGCCCCTTCCCCTCACTTCCCCGTAAACCTTGGCGGCCGCTTCTCCACAAAGCTCGCCACCCCTTCCTTGAAATCGCTCCCCTTCAGCGCGATCTGCATTTCGCGGTTGGCGTCGATGGTGGCCTCGGCCAGCGTCTGGAACGGCACATCGTAGAGCTGGCGCTTGATCACTGAAATCGCGCTGGGCGAAACGAAATCGGCCAGATCGCGGGCATAGGCATAGGTCTGCTCGCGCAACTGGTCTGGCGGGTAGAGCCGGTTGACCAGCCCGATCCGCAACGCCTCCTCGCTTCCCACCCGCCGTGCGGACATCAGCAAGTCCAGCGCGTTGGCGTGACCGACGATGCGCGGCAGCATCCAGCTGATGCCGTGCTCGGCGATCAGCCCGCGGCGCGCGAATGCGGTGGTGAAGACGGTGTTGTCGGCGGCGAAACGCAGGTCGCAATACAGCGCATGAACCAGGCCGATGCCGGCCGTGGCGCCGTTCAGCATGCCGATCACGGGTTTGGGGATTGCCGGGTAGTACGCGTAGCGCGTCTGCCAGTCGGCCCGGCGGTTCATGTCGAACGGGGTGTTCTCGCCGCGTCGGACCTCGCTGGGATCGATCGCCTGCAACGCCTCCATGTCGGCGCCGGCGCAGAACGCCCGCCCGGCGCCGGTGAGCACGATGACGCGGACGTTGTCGTCGCCGGCTGCCGCCTCCATCGCCTGGCGCACATCGCGCTCCATGGTCGCGGTCCAGGCATTCATGCGGTCCGGCCGGTTGAGCGTGATGGTCGCGATCCGCTCGCTCACCTCGTAGAGAATATGCTGATAGGTCACCGCGATCTCCCTGTCGTTTCTGTCGTTTGATTTTGCGCGCGCAAGCCATTCGGCCGCGCCCGTTCAGGAGAACGACCCTAGCACATCCGAAAATTTTGAAAGACGTTCGAATACGCGGGCAAATTCCGCGCGACGGCTATTCCGCCGCGTCCAGCATCGCGCGCGGCGCAAGCTCGCTCCAGCCCGCGATGAAGTTCGTCAGCCACGCCCGCTCGGCCGTGTCGTGCATCGCGCGGCCTTCGAAGTGCAGATGACGCGGCTGCGCGCCCGGCTGCTCCATGCGCGCACAGCCGCGCGTGGTCCAGCGATGCATCATCGCGTAGGTGACGTCGGGGTGAAACTGGAAGCCGAACGCATGGCCGTGCCGACAGGCCTGCACCGGAAAATCGTCACCTTCGGCAAGCAGTGTTGCGCCGCGCGGCAGCTGAAATCCTTCGCCGTGCCAGTGGTAGACGTGCGCCGGCCAGTCCGGGGATAATGCGTGGCCCGCAGCCGTCGGGCGGATCGGATAGTAGCCGACCTCTACCCGTCCCTCGTGATGCGGCGCGACCCGAGCACCCAATTGTTTGGCCAGCATCTGCGCACCCAGGCAGATGCCGAGAAACGGCCGCTGCTCGCGCAGGGGAATCTCGATCCAGTCGATCTCTCGGCGGACGTAATCGTCGGAGTCATTGGCGCTCATCGGGCCGCCGAAGATCACGGCGCCGGCATGTTGTTCGAGCGTGTCAGGCAGCGGATCGCCGAACCGCGGACGGCGGATGTCGAGGGGATGGCCGAGCGCCCGCAGCGCATTACCGACCCGTCCCGGCGTCGATGTTTCCTGGTGAAGGACGATCAGAACAGGCGGCAAGGGCTCAGGCGCAACCAGCGCCCGCTGACCCGGAAAGGGCAGGATAGTGTCTCTATTTTTTGTCGATCGGAACGACATCGAAGTGGCCTTTGGGGGCGCAGCTCAAACCGCAACGATAGCTAAGTGAATCTTAATTTCGCGTGAGTTCGCGCACACTCGAAGCTTCCAAGCAAGCCGCGGGCCAGACGCGGCGGCCGTGCGGCGCGTGCGCTTGCCTCGCAAAAATCGGGGATTTGCTCAGCGCCGGTGAAGCTGGAGCCGCCCGACCGCGCCCAGAATGAAGGAGCGCGGGAAGAACCGGAGCAAGAACGGCACGATCTTGATGCCGATGCCGGGCATCACTGCCCGCTTGTTGGCCATCAAGCCGCGATAGGCCTGCTGCGCGACGTCGGCCGGCAAGACATTGAGCACGACCGAATCGAAGCCGGGTCTGAAGCCTGCGCGCGCCTGGAACTCCGAGGGCACCGGGCCGGGACAGAGCACCGTCACGCGCACACCATGCGGTGCCAGTTCGGCCCGCATCGCCTCCGTGAACGACAGCACATAGGCCTTGGTGGCATAATAGACCGCCATCCCCGGACCGGGCATGAAGCCGGCGATCGAGCCGACGTTCAACAGCCCGCCGCGGTTTCGGATCAGCTGGTCGGAAAACCGCAACGACAGCTCGGTCAAGGCGCGGATGTTGACCGCGATCATGTCGAGCTGATCGGCGCGATCGCGCTGGACCGCCCGACCGAACAGGCCGTAGCCGGCATTGTTGACGACATACTCCACTTCGAGGCCGGCGGCGGCCAAGGCTTCCGCGATCCGGTCGCCGGCATCGGGCTGCACGAGGTCGCAGGGAATAACGACAGGAGCCTTGCCGCCCGCGGCCGTGATTTCAGCCGCCAGCGCCTCGAGGCGGTCGGTGCGACGCGCCACCAGCGCCAGACGATGGCCGCGAGATGCAAAAACGCGCGCCAGCTCGGTGCCTATGCCCGCCGATGCACCGGTGATCAGCGTCACACGTTCGGTCACGATCGAAGTCTCTTGGATTGATTGCAGATGAACCCAGTACCGCAACGAGAGCATAGCCGCTTAGTGTGACGCAAGCCAAGTGCATGGCATATGCCCATGCAGTCCTCCGCGCCCTGGCATTCGAAGTTCAATCTTTTCAGGCCTATCGCATCTGGCCGTGACCTGCCGCAACACATTAAAGTTTCGTCATCTCCCGTTACGCACCATCCACAAGTGTGACGCTGACATCACTATGTCTCGGCATCGGCCGTTTTCGACACGGACGAGCCCGGTCGCCGCTGCTCCGCCACCTTGCGCTTGAGATCGATCCGGTCGCGCGAAGAAACACCGAGCAGATCGGCAGCGCGCCAGACCACATTGTCCTCGAACTCGCTGACCTCGCCGTCCGCGTACACCAACTCCCACATCATCTCGATGATGCGCAGCCGGCCCTCTTCGTTGACCGAACGCATGATGACGCTGGTGAAATGATAGAGATCGACCGCCTCGCCTTCGGCCCGCGTCGCCTGCGCGATCAAATGATCCGCCTTGCCGGGGTCGAGCTTGAAGCGGCTCTCGATCAGGCTGTGCAATTTGCGCTTTTCGATCGCGCTTGGTTCGCCATCGAGCGAGACGACGTGAACCAGCAGCGCCGTCGCCGCCAGCAGGTAGCCGGTGTCGTCGAACGACATATCGGTATCAGCGCCGGGCGAAACGATATCGGCGATGAATTGGCGCAATCCGTCGAGCATTAATCAACCTTCGAGGTCATGAAAGCCTGTAGATGCCATATGGGTTCCGGATTTGGTCGCCGCAATCGGCGCTCCAGGGGCCCGGTGCCGCAGGCGGATTAAATCGGCGTCACGTTCGACCGATGAAGACTTCTGCCTCCGGGGCGGCAAGCGTCGGGCTGCGCGATTCGCCGCAGGGTGCGGGGCGCTCGTTAAATTGCTAATCATTCGCATTTGCATTAGAAACGATTGTTGTTTTAGCGGCTGATTTCTCAAGGGGAAACGCCATGGCTTCCTTCCGCTTCGCACTCGGTGCGGCCATTGTGCTGGGAGCCGCATCAGGGGCGGCGCTGGCGGCGGGCGATCTGTCGCGGCAGACGCCGATCGAGGTGACAGTCGATCTCGGCTCGCCTGGCAAACATGAATTCGCGCCGAAGCAGCTCAAATTCGAAACCGGCAAGCTCTACAAGCTGATCCTGCGCAACTCGAGCAGCGATCCGCACTACTTCACCTCGCATGCGTTCTCGCAGATGGTGTTCACGCGCAAGGTGCAGGTGACGCAGCCGCAGAACGGCAAGGCGGTGACGCTCGCCGAATTCAAGGGCGCGATCCGCGAGATCGAGGTCTATCCGGGACAGTCCGCCGAATGGTGGCTGGTGCCGATCGCGGCCGGCAAAGCCAGCGACCTGCGCTGCGACATCAAGGGCAGCGACGGCAAGACCCACGCCGAACTCGGCATGACCGGCGAGATCGTGATCGAGTAGCCTTAAGGGATCTCGTAAACGACCATCTTGTCGGCGATGCCGCGCAGCGCCGCTTCTTTCTGGATCGGCCTGATCGACTGCTTCTGCAGCAGCGAGGCGACGGCCGGCGATTCAATTACCGGGCTGGTGATATGGATCTCCTGCGAGGTCGACAGGCTCTGCACGCGCGAAGCGATGTTGACGGTCTGGCCGAAATAATCCTGCCGCTCGTTGAGCATGACGGCGAGGCACGGGCCCTCATGAATGCCGATCTTGACCATCAGGTCCTCGCGGCCGCGCTCGGCATTCAGCGCGGCCATCGCCGCGCGCATGCGCAGGCCTGCCACGATCGCATGTTCCGGCCGGATGAAGGTCGCCATCACGGCGTCGCCGATCGTCTTCACCACCGCGCCCTTTTCCGAAGCGATAATCTCGAGCAGCGCATGGAAATGCGCCCGCACCAGATCGAAGGCCGCGAGATCACCGACCCGTTCATAGAGCGCGGTGGAGCCCTTGAGGTCGGTGAACAGGAACGTCAGTGACGTGATCTTGAGGCGCTGATCGACGTTGAGATTGTCGGCCTTGAAGACGTCGCGAAACGTCTGGTTCGACAGCATCCGCTTGGCGGTCAGGATCGGCCTGCGTGTGCCGAGCAGTTCGTGGAGCGTGTCGTTGGCGACCCAGACCGCGGGCAGCACGCGATGGTCGGTCTGGTTTTCCAGCGAAAGCCGCAACGGCCCGGGGCGCATCACGGTGGTGCCGGTCGGCGCATGCAGCTTGTTGAAGACGATCGAGAACTGCCGACGCTCGCGGGTCGGCTCACCCTGGATATCCAGGAAATGCGCCGAATGCGTCACCGGCTCGAACACGATCACGAACTGACCGGGCAGTTGCAGCGACAGCACCGCCTTCTCGCCCGCCGGCAGTTCGATGGCTTCGAGCGTGACGTCTTCGCTCAGACGGCGGATCGAGTCCTCGTTCAGCTCCATCCCGGAGCTCCAGAACATCTGGCGGTTATATTCCCACAGCGGCAGCGTATGGGGATCGTGCGCGGCGATGCGCCGGACGCGGGGACTGACGGTGAAGGAAACCTCGACGCGGTCGTCGACCGACGCCTCATAACCCCTGGCGCATAGCGCGCAATTGTAATCGTCGTGCCGAAGCGATTTCAGCGTGTCGTGTGCGCCGAGCACGCCGCCGCAGCCGGGGCACAGGACATTCCAGCTCAGATCGAACAGGCCGAGCCGCGCCGAATGCAGGAAGGCCGAAATGACCTTCTCCTCGTCCAACCCGTACCGCGCGGCGAAATCCAGGAGATTGATACGGTTGAGGTCGCGGTCGTCACCCTTGGCGATCAACTGCGAAATCGCCTCGACCACCGCGGGATCGGCAGTCTGGCGCAGAACGGAGAACTGGGCCTGGGTATCGCTCATGGTGAAGGCCTAGATGAGCTTCCACGCGCGCTTGCGCAAGGTCCCTTTTGTCTAACGCGCTTTCTTCACGCGGGCCTCGATCCACCCACGAATCAAGTCCGGGGCAGTGTGTCACCCGTCGACGCTACGTCATCGCGGGCTAATCGCAAACATCGGCGACCGGTCGGGCTGCGTCGTCACCACGCCGATCGGCATCACGGGCTCCTTGTCGGCCAGCGCCACGCGAAAGGCACCGATCACCTTCGCCAGCGCCAGCGTGGCCTCCACCAGCGCGAAATGCGCGCCGATGCAGACGCGCGGGCCGACACCGAACGGCAAATAAGCGAAGCGATCGGGCGGGTTGCCGGTCATGAAGCGGGACGGGATGAAGGCATTCGGATCGCGCCAGAGCTTTTCGTGCCGATGCAGGAGCCATGGCGCAATCAGGACGACGTCTCTCTTCTTCACCGGGAATCCGCCGATCTTGTCCGGCCCGGCAGCCGAGCGCGCGATCAAGAATGCCGGCGGATAGAGCCGCATGGTCTCGTCGAGGACGGCGCGGGTGAATTTCAGCCGCTCGATCTCGAGCGTGCCATTGACGGTGGCGTCCTGCACCTCCGTCGCCACCTGCTGCTGGATCGCGGGATCCAGCGCCAGCAGATAGAGCGCCCAGAACAGCGCGGTCGCTGTGGTCTCATGACCGGCCAGAATCATGGTCGCGATCTGGTCGCCGAGCTGGTCGTCGGTAAAAGCCTCGCCGGTTTCGGGATCGCGGGCATCGCCCATCAGGTCGAACAGGTCGCGGGCCGGCGCGCCCTCGTTCTTGCCGGCGGCGCGGCGCTCGGCCATCAGCATGGCGACGAACGCGGTCCAGCGCTTGCGGAAGCGGGCGCGGGCAAAATCCTGCGGCGTCGGCCATCCCAGCGGCAGCAGCAGGTCGAGAAATTGCGGCCGCGCCAGCCGCTCGCCATACTCCATCACAAAGTCGCGCAACGCGGCGCCGTGCTTGTCCATCCCGAACGAAAACATCGTCCGGCCCGCGATCTCGAGCGTCATGCGCTGCATCGCCTCGCGCAAATCCACCGGCGCGTTGCTGGCGGCGCGGAGTTTTGCAACGGTCTCGTCGGTCGCGGCCAGCATGTGAGGCACGAGCGTCGTCACCGCGCGCGGCGTGAAAGCCGGCGCCAGCGTCCGGCGCTGGTGTTTCCATGCCCGCCCTTCCGCGATCAGCAAACCTTCGCCGAGAATCGGACGCAACACGCGCAAGCCCGCGGGCGTACGCGTATAGTTTTCGTAATTGTCGACCAGCACATGCTTGATCGCGTCGGGCGCGTTGAGGATGAAACTGCTGTGGTTGAGGAAGCGGCCGCGGACGATGTCTTCCTCATAAGCACGCTGGCCCCAGCTCCCGATTGGGCTGATGCTGATCGCCTTCACCCGCCCGAAAAAACTCATGTCATCGGGCGCCCGTGGCGGGCTCGGCGGCACCAGCGGCGCGCGCGCGGCTGGCATGTCGTAGGCGATGCTCATGGTGCCTGCTACTCTGTTGGCTCGGACGAGCGATGCGACATCCGGGACCAGGTCAATGCCCCGCTTATCGCTGCGCTCATGCGGGCTCCTGCCGAACCAAGCCTTCCGATCGGGGCGCCATGAGGGCGCGCTGTCGGGAATAGCTAGTAAGTCAGCTCGGCCGCCGCAATGCGGTTCTCCGAGGCCGGCCAGGCCCGCGTCACGATTCGCTCTGTATTGAGATGGCGACCACCGTGCGGCGGCTTCCCCCGCCGGCAGCCGCAGCGTCGTCACCGAATCGGTCGGCACGCGGATGCGTCCGCCGGTATCGGGAGAGACGCCTGCTCCACTCTGTCATCGGTGCGCGCCAGCGGATTGGCGAAGTTGATTGCCGCCATCCGCCCGCGCAGCACGCCGTTCGATTCGATGCGCCATAAGGTGGCGATCCAGAGTGCGGTGTGGTCGCCATTGCCGTGCAACAAAGGACCGGCGGAACTTCCATCTTTCAAGACCTCCCGCTGTTATTCAGTCCTTGGCTGTGCCCTGGCACCGCCGATAGCAGTCTGGCGACTGGACAGGCCAGGGTTTTCACAGGCATCACCTTAGTTTGGAATGGAATCAGGCCGGTGACAGAACGCCAACGGAACCCATCATGACCGACCAGCCGAAACACGTGCGCCGGGCGACTGACGGCATCTTCGCCCCGCTGCGGCACGCCGTGTTCCGGCGCATCTGGCTCGCCAGCCTGGTCTCCAACCTCGGGATCCTGATCCAGGGCGTCGGCGCGGCCTGGGCGATGACGCAGATGACGTCGTCCGCCGACAAGGTCGCGCTGGTGCAGACCGCGCTGATGCTGCCGATCATGCTGATTGCGATGCCCGCCGGCGCCATCGCCGACATGCACGACCGGCGCGTCGTCGCGCTGATCTCGCTCGCCATCGCACTGGCCGGCGCTACCGTGCTGACCGTGCTGGCGTGGCTCGGCCTCGTAACGCCGAACATCCTGCTGGCGCTGTGCTTCGTGGTCGGCAGCGGCATGGCGCTGTTCGGACCGGCGTGGCAGGCTTCGGTCAGCGAGCAGGTGCCGGCGGAAACGCTGCCGGCGGCGGTCGCGCTCAACGGCATCAGCTACAACATCGCACGCAGTTTCGGTCCCGCGATCGGCGGCATTGTGGTCGCTACCGCAGGCGCGGTAGCGGCGTTCGCCGTCAACACGGTGCTGTACTTGCCGCTGATGGTGGTTCTGTTTCTGTGGAACCGGACTCATGAACCCTCGCGCCTGCCGCGCGAGGGTCTCAACCGCGCCATGGTCTCGGGCGCGCGCTACATCGCCAACTCGCCGTCGATCCGCATCGTCCTGATCAGGACATTGGTCACCGGCATCATCGGCGGCTCGGTCTCGGCGCTGATGCCGCTGGTCGCCCGCGATCTGCTGCATGGCGGCGCACAGACCTACGGCATCATGCTCGGCGCGTTCGGCATGGGCGCGGTGCTCGGCGCGCTCAATATCGGCGAGGTACGGCGGCGCATGAGCGGCGAGGCCGCGGTGCGCGCCTGTGCGATCTCGATGGCCGGCGGCATTGCCGCCGTCGCCCTGAGCACGAATGCCTTCCTGACGGCGGTGGCGCTGGTGGTCGCCGGCGCGGTGTGGATGCTGGCGGTCGCCCTGTTCAACATCGGTGTGCAGCTGTCGGCACCGCGCTGGGTCGCCGGCCGCTCGCTGGCGGCGTTCCAGGCCTCGATCGCCGGCGGCATCGCGGTCGGAAGCTGGGGCTGGGGGCATCTCACCGACCTCGCCGGCGTCGAGACCGCGTTGCTGGTCTCGGCCGGCCTGATGCTGCTTTCGCCGCTGCTCGGCATCTGGCTGCGCATGCCCAGGGTCGGTGCGCGCAACGAGGATGCCACCGAACTGCTCGCCGATCCCGAGGTCCAGCTGTCGCTGACCGGGCGCAGCGGGCCGCTGGTGGTCGAGATCGAATATCGCGTCGCACAGGACAATGCCCGCGCCTTCCACAATGTGATGCAGGAGGTCCAGCTCAGCCGGCAGCGCAACGGCGCCTATGGCTGGTCGATCGCGCGCGACATCGGCGACCCCGAATTGTGGACCGAGCGCTACCACTGCCCGACCTGGTTCGATTATCTGCGCCAGCGCAACCGCGCCACGCAGTCGGAGCGCGCCTTGCACCAGCGCGCCATCGACTTCCACCTCGGGCCCGAGCCGATCCGCGTCCGCCGCATGCTGGAACGCCCGTTCGGCTCGGTCCGCTGGAAGGACGATACCCCCGACCGCGCCGCCAACGAGGTTTTGCCGGTGGTGGCCACGGCAGCCGGCAGCACCTGAGCCCGCTGACGATCGAACAGGGCTTCTGACGGGCCGTTGACCGGTCGGCTCACCTACGACTTTAGGCTCGCCCAGGGGTGCCACTGCTCCCGCGCTGCAACGCCGCATTGGTATAACGTATCCTTGCCAAAGCTTGGGAAGCGCCCGTAGAGTTCGCGCCAACCAACAACGGCCGGCCGACCAAGGCCGGTCCAACCGGGAGACGCCCATGACCAAACCGACCAAGGACAAGACGACGAGTCGCCGCCGCTTCCTGAAGGTTGCCGCTGCGGGGGCTGCAGCAACCGTTGCCACGCCGAACATCGCAAGCGCCCAGGGTCCGATCAGCATGCGCTGGCAGAGCACCTGGCCGGCCAAGGACATTTTCCACGAATACGCGCTGGACTACGCCAAGAAGGTCAACGACATGACCGGCGGCGATCTCAAGATCGAGGTGCTTCCGGCGGGCGCCGTCGTACCCGCGTTCGGCCTGCTCGACGCGGTGTCGAAGGGCACGCTCGATGGCGGTCACGGCGTGCTGGTCTATCATTATGGCAAGCAGAACGCGCTGGCGCTGTGGGGTTCCGGCCCTGGCTACGCGATGGACGCCAACATGCTGCTGGCCTGGCACAAATACGGTGGCGGCAAGGAGCTGCTGGAAAAACTCTACGCCTCGATCGGCGCCAACGTCGTCTCGTTCCCGTACGGACCGATGCCGACGCAGCCGCTCGGCTGGTTCAAGAAGCCGGTGACCAAGGCCGAGGATCTCCAGGGCGTCAAGTTCCGCACCGTCGGCATCTCGATCGACGTGTTCACCGGCCTCGGCGCCGCCGTCAACGCGCTGCCGGGCGGCGAAATCGTCTCGGCGATGGACCGCGGCCTGCTTGACGCGGCCGAATTCAACAACGCCTCCTCCGACCGCATTCTCGGCTTCGCCGACGTTTCCAAGGTCTGCATGCTGCAGAGCTACCACCAGAACGCCGAGCAGTTCGAGATCATGTTCAACAAGACCAAGTACGATGCGCTGCCCGAAAAGATGAAGGCGATCATCGCGGTCGCCACCGAAGCGGCGGGTCAGGACATGGCGTGGAAGGCGATCGACCGCTATTCCAAGGATTACGAAGAGCTGCAGACCAAGGACAAGGTCAAGTTCTACAAGACGCCGGACTCGATCCTGCAGAAGCAGCTCGATATCTACGACCAGGTCGTGGAGAAGAAGTCGGCCGACAACCCGCTGTTCAAGGAAATCGTCGCATCGCAAATGGCCTTCGCCAAGCGCGCGACGCAGTGGGAACAGGACACCGTGGTCAACCGCCGCATGGCCTACAACCACTACTTCGGCCCCAACGCCAAGAAGAAGACCTGATCGCATTATTCGCCAGCGCAAAGCATGATCTGGGATAGCCATCCCGGATCATGCTTTCTATTGTCGGCACTCGCTGTTCCGACGCTCTCTCTCAACCGGCAACCGGGTTCCAATGAACGCGCAGCGTCTCCTTCACACCATCGACGGCATCAGCACATGGTTCGGGAAGGCGGCCGCCTGGCTGATCATCGGGCTGATGCTTCTGGTCTGCGCCGAAGTCTTCAAGCGCTACATCCTTAACATGCCGACCGCATGGATCTTCGACGCCTCCAACATGCTGTACGGCACGCTGTTCATGATCGGCGGCGCCTACACGCTGGCGCAGAACGCCCATGTCCGCGGCGACTTCCTCTACAGTTCGATGCGGCCGCGCACCCAGGCGACGCTCGATCTCGTGCTGTACATCGCCTTCTTCCTGCCCGGCATCGCGGCGCTGGCTTACGCAGGCTGGGACTACGCTTCGCAGTCCTACCGCATCAACGAGCATTCCAACGTGACTGCTGACGGGCCGCCGGTCTGGCAGTTCAAATTCATGATCCCGCTCGCCGGCGCGCTGCTGCTGCTGCAGGGCGCGGCGGAGATCACGCGCTGCGTGGTCTGCCTGAAGACCGGGGTGTGGCCGAGTCGACTCAAGGACGTCAGCGAGATCGACGTGGTCGAGGAGCAACTGGCGCACAGCGAATATGTCGACGAGGAGACGCGCCGGGAAGCGATCGCGCACGCGCAGGATATCGAGGAAAGCGCGCGGCAGCGCGGCATGGGCGGGGACTTGCAGCGATGAGCGATCCGGCACTTGGGCTTCTGATGCTGGGACTCATCGTGGTCGTGATCATGATGGGCTTCCCCACCGCGTTCACGCTGATGGGGCTCGGCATGTTCTTCGGCTTCTTCGCCTATTATCGCGGCGGCGAAGCCTGGGCCGACAACCACATCTTCGACCTGATGGTCCAGCGCACCTATGGCGCCATGACCAACGACGTCCTGATCTCGATCCCGCTGTTCGTGCTGATGGGATACGTAATGGAGCGCGGCGCGCTGGTCGACAAGATGTTCTACTCGATCCAGCTCGCGTTCCGCCGCGTGCCCGCCTCGCTCGCGGTCGCGACCCTGATTGTCTGCACCTTCTGGGGCATCGCCTCGGGGCTGGTCGGCGCCGTGGTGGTCTTGATGGGCGTCATCGCCTTCAACCCGATGCTGAAGGCTGGTTATGACGTCAAGCTCGCCTCCGGCGTCATCACCGCCGGCGGCACGCTCGGCATCCTGATCCCGCCCTCGGTGATGATCATCGTCTATGCGGCGGTGGCCGGGCAGTCGGTGGTGAAGCTCTACGCGGCAGCGATGTTTCCGGGCTTCTTCCTGGCATTCCTTTATCTCGTCTATGTCATCGGCTGGGCGCTGTTGAACCCGAAGATCGCCCCGAAGCTTCCCGAAAGCGAAACCCGCGTCCCGGTCCGGCCATGGGTGACCGAATTGCAGCAGACCTATTCGCGCAAGATGCTGCCGGCACTGTTTGGCGCGGTGCTGGCGCCCGCCAAGGCCATGAACATCAGCGTGGACGGCGCGCGCATCGGCTACCCGATGCTGCTGAAGAATTTCGGTTTCGCGCTGGTGCCGCTGGTGCTGACGGCAACGACGCTGTGGGTAACGTGGTGGTACGTCGTCATCCACCAGCAACCGGATATCCCGACACCGCCGGCGACATCGATAGAGCAGAAGGTGGACGACGCGCCGCAGCCGCTGGGCGCCGGAGCGGCGTCCCAGCCGGCAGAAGAGAAACTGGAAGAGCTCGGCGGCGGCAGGTCCGGGGCCGCGACGAAGAACGAGCCGGAAGCATTGCAGCAGATGGGCAGCGCCGAATTGCGCAGCACCATCACAGCGCCGTCGTACACCGGGCCGGCGCCGGAATTTTATACCTACTTTGCGTTCATCGCGGGCATCTTCGGCCTGGTGCTGCTGTATTACTACTGGACCATGGAGGCCGAGCAGTTCGAGGTGCTGCGGCTGTTGACCTCCTCGGTGATGCCGCTCGGCATTCTCACCGCGGTCGTGCTGGCGGTGATCCTGCTCGGCATCACCACGGCGACGGAATCGGCCGCCGTCGGCGCGGCGGGCGCCTTCCTGCTCGCATTCCAGGCCCGGACCCTGGACTGGAAGCGCACCAAGGAAGCTGTGTTCCTGACCGCAAAGACCACCTCGATGGTGTGCTGGCTGTTCGTCGGCTCGGCGCTTTTCTCCGCGGTGTTCGCCATCCTCGGCGGTCAGGCGCTGCTGGAAAGCTGGGTGCTGTCGCTCAACATGACGCCGGTCCAGTTCATGATCCTGTCGCAGGCGATTATTTTCGTCCTGGGCTGGCCGCTGGAATGGACCGAGATCATCGTGATCTTCGTGCCGATCTTCCTGCCGATGCTGAAGCACTTCAACATCGATCCGATCCTGTGGGGCGTGATGGTGTTCGTGAACCTGCAGGCGGCGTTCCTGTCGCCGCCGGTAGCGATGTCGGCGTTCTATCTGAAAGGCGTGGCGCCGAAGCACGTCACGCTCAACCAGATCTTCGCGGGCATGATGCCCTACATGTTCATCGTCATCGTCTGCATGGTGCTGATGTACATCTGGCCGGGCATCACGCTGTGGCTGCCGAATTATCTTTACGGCAACTGAGCCAACGCAGGCTCCTACTGCCCGTGGCTGGCCAGCATCTGCTGGCAGCCCTTGCTGATCTTGGCCCGGTTCTGCTTCAGGCAGGCCAGAATGACCTGATCGCCTTCCTGCATCTGGGCCCGGCAGAATTTTGAGACGTCGCGCGCGCAGGCGTCATGGCCCTGCTTCTGCTCCTGGGCCGAGGCGCTGGCAGCCATCAGGACGAAGGGAATGGCGAAAAGGAATTTGGTCATGTTGCTATGCCTTCGTATCGGGAAACCGCAGGTCGCGCATCTCTATAGCGCTTTCGGTGGCTCGGGGCACCGACGGGCGGCGAAGAAGGTTCCGGTTCCGGAACCGGCGAAGCCGTGAGCCCGGCCTGTCAGGTGCTTCGTGAACGCCCAAAAAGCAGAAAACGCCTGCGTCGCATCGACGCAAGCGTTCCGGGAGCCAGGTTTTGAGAGAGCTGCTTACTGCGAGGCGAGCTTGCCGGACTTCTGGGCGAGTTCCTTGTCCATCACGGTGCGGCAGCCCGCGCTCAGATCGGACTTCTTCTTGATCATGCAGGCGGTGATCTTCGGAATGTTCGGGATTTCAGAGCTGCAGAGGCGGAACGCGTCGCCGGTGCACATCTGCTGCGCCTCGGAGCTGAAGGCGAAGCTCGCGGTCGAGGAAACGGCGGAGAACGAGGCCGCGATGGCCAGCGCCAGGGTGATCTTCCGGGCGGTCGAGGTGAACAGTGAGGTCATTGTCGGCTCCCATTGGCCCGGTCATGGGCCCGTTGTTGATGGTTGGAGCATGCGCCCGAACTGGCGCGCCGACTGTGACTAACGTCACTTAGTCATAAACCCCTCATTTGCCGTGCGTACCGGCCGCGTGTTCGCGAGCCGTTAAGACATTGTTGGCATTAATGCTCCGTTGCGTGTGTGTACCCCGAGTATCTGGAAAGAGTTGCGATGCGTAATGCGTTGGGCCTGATGCTGGCCAGTGTAGTGACGGCAGTTTTGATCACCGGCGTTTGGTTCTGGACCTCCGCGCCGCGGGCCGATGCGGCCCCGCCTCAAACCATGGCCGCCCGCAAGGCCGAGCCTTTACCGGCCCCCGCTGCGGCCAAACCCGCACCCAAGGATGACGTCGAGGTCACGGCTTCCCTTTCAAAGCCGGCCCCCGCGCCCGTGCCCGCCCCGCAGCCGATACGCCAGGCCTCATGCGCCAATCCTGATGCGCTCGGCGTCAGCCGCATGGTGGTGATCGACACCACAGGCGGTCCCGGATTCGGCTTCCTGCAGTACAAGCAATTCGATTTCCTCACCGACAAGGAAGTCGTGCTGACCTTCGACGACGGTCCGTGGCCGACCACGCCCGCCGTGCTCAAGGCGCTCGCCGACGAATGCACCAAGGGGCTGTTTTTCCCGGTCGGCAAGCACACCAGCTATCACCCGGAGATTCTCAAGCAGGTCTACACCGCCGGCCACACCGTCGGCTCGCACACCTGGTCGCACGCCCATCTCGACAGCAAGAAGATGACCGAGCCGCAGATGAAGGAAGAGATCGAGAAGGGTTTTAGCGCCGTGAAGATGGCGATCGGCGCTGCGCCCGCCCCGTTCTTCCGCTTCCCCGGACTCGGGCACACGCAGGTTGCGCTGGGCTATCTCGCCTCCCGCAACATCTCGATGTTTTCGGTGGACGTCGATTCCAACGACTTCAGGTCGTCGGGTCCGGATCAGGTCATCAACAACGTCATGACCAAGCTCGACAAGCAGGGCAAGGGCGTCATCCTGATGCACGATCTGCAGAAGCACACCGCGACCGCCCTGCCGACGCTGCTGCGTCGCCTGAAGGCCGGCGGCTACAAGGTGGTGCAGATGAAGGCCAAGGAACAGCTCGAAACGCTGCCCGAATATGACGCGATGCTGGTGAAGGACCAGAAGGTGCCGGCCGTTGCCAGCCGCCCGATCAGCAGCGTGGTGCAGACGGTGACGCAGTAGGAATTTGCGGCGCTCGCAGGCGCTGCGCATGACCCCACGCGTCATGGCCGGGCTTGTCCCGGCCATCCACGTTTTTGACAGCTGCTACGAAGGAAGAAAGACGTGGATGCCCGGCACAAGGCCGGGCATGACGAAGATACGTATTTGTGCGCTTACCAGTAGATGCCGTGACGGTGCAGCGCGCTGATGATGCGTGCCTTGATGCCGTAGCGCATCCGGTGCGCTCCCCCACCTCTCTGCTGCATCATTGCGGCTTTGCGGGCCGACGCGCCGCCGGCCCCGGCAGTCTGACGGCCAGCGTAGCGCTGCTGCATGCCGGCCGGACGTTGCCGCACCCTCGCGGTGTTGCCCGCCGCGGCGCGGCTGGTATCGGACCTGGCCGACTCCGGCCTGGTCGTCTCGGCTTTGGGTTCGACGGCCGCCGGCCGTTCGACATATTTCGGGGCCTCGGCGGCCTGCGGGACTTCGGCAGTGCGCGATCCCTCGATAGCTTTGGCGGCCGGAGCACTTACCCTCGTGGTCTCGCCGCCACCGAGCGACAAGCTCCGATCGCCGGCATGAGCGGCGGCCGACGCGAGAGCGAAACCTGCAATCAGAATAAATTTACGCATGTTGGTATCTCCCCTTGAGGTCTGGGTGGAGACTACGCGGGGCGGCCCCTTCGTGATGTGAGGTCGGTCACGCACACGCATCCGTGAATGCGCGCCGGGTATTTGAAAGAAAAAATCTTGAAAGGCTGGTGCCGCAAACAGGACTCGAACCTGTGACCCCGTCATTACGAATGACGTGCTCTACCAACTGAGCTATTGCGGCGGACCAAATCGGCGGTCGGGAGCGACCCGAAACGCCCGCACCTGATATCGGGGACGGCCCCGATTGGCAAGAAAAACGGGATTAGTCGCCGCCCCAGCGTGACAAAAATCCCCGCCAGCCGCCGGCCTGGGCTTTTGGCGGGCCGATTTGTTCCGCGAACTCGTCCGCCGGGCCGTCTTCATCGACCCCGGGATCGTCGGGCGCCCGGATCAGGGGAATGACGGCGGGAATCGGGGCTGGAACGGCCTTCGGAATATCCCGCCGCGACCGGAACAACGGGGCCGGCTGATTTGGCGCCGATTCGGCAGGTTTGGGCGGTTCTGCCCCTGGCGCGGGGACAGGGTCGACGGCGACCGGCTCGGGAAGGGCCGATTCAACGACGGGGGCAATTTCGGCGGCACCCGCCGCCGGCGGCGCATTGTCCTGCGCGGCAGGTGGCACTGGCGCAGCGGGAGCGACCGGCTCGACGGCCGGCTCCTCCACCTCGACGTCCTTTGGTGGTTCGAGCACGACGGCGCGGCGCGGGGTTGCCAGCATCGCCTCCTCGAACGGCGAAGATTCGATCGCGGGCCCCTTGTCGGACGGAAGCGCGGCCACCGGTGTCTGCCACTGGAACGCGTCGAGCCGCCCGGTGACGGGCGAGACCGGCCGCCAGCGATCGCTGACGTAGCCGTCCGCGGTCCAGGCCGGATCGTGCAGCGCGCGCACCGCGCGCAAAGTCCAGGCCCGGGCACGGCCACTATCGCCATGCTCGGTGCGCTCGATCTCCGCCATCAGCAGCGCGACGCGCTGCGTCGGCTGGGCGACGAACGGCGCCAGCGCCTCGCGCGCCTTGGTGAATTCGGATGCGTCGATCGCGGCCCGCGCAATCGCCAGCGCGCCCTCGATGTGACCTGGCGTCTTCGCCGCCAGCGTCTCGACCCGCACCAGCCGCTGGCGCGCGGAATCGCCCAGTTTTACATGCGCATAGGCATCGGCGAGATCGGGATGCGGCTGCGCCAGCCATGCCGTCTCGACCAGTCGCATCGAACGCCGCACCTGATGCGCCTCGCTCTCGAACTTGCTGGCGAGCACCGCGGCCGGCGCCAATGTCGGCGCCAGCTTGACCGCCTCCATCACGCTCTCGCGCGCCAGATCGCGATCGACCTTCTCGAGTTCCAGCGCGCGCGCCGTCAGCAGCACGCCGCGGTGCCTTCGATAGGTCGGCTTGTCTATCAGCCCGGCGGACTGGTTGTTGTCGAGGATTTTCAGCGCGCCGGCCCAATCGCCCTTGGCGCAGCAGAAGCCGAGCACCGCATGCGAGGCCCATGACGAGGAGGGCGACATTCGCAGCGCTTCCTCGGCGACCATCACCGCCGCCACCGGATCGTCCGAACGCTGCGCCTCGATGAACAGGCCGCGCAGGCCGAGCAGCCGCGTGTCCTCGCGCTCGGCCATGGCGCGGAAGGCGCGCTGCGCGCCGTCGCGGTCGCCGTCGAGTTGCGCCGATTGCGCATGCAGCAGCAGCGCCAGCGGATCGTGCGCCGCGTGCTTGCGCGCCGCTTCGGCATGGATGCGGGCGGCGGTGGAATCGCCATGGCCGATCGCGAGCAGCCCCTGCGTGATCGCATGGCGGCCGCGGGCCTGGCGCCGCTCACGCTGGTTCCTGCGCATCCGCGCCGGCGTGCGCCACAGGCCGTGCAGGATCGCCCACATCATCATGGCCGTCACGATGACGATGCCCAGCACCAGCACGAACACCGGCAACGTGGTCTGGGCGCGATAGCCGCCCCACGACAGCACGACATCGCCGGTCTGCTCGGCGACCCAGGCCGCGCCGGCGGCGCCCAGCGCGATCAGCAACAGAAACAGAATGATCCGGATCATCGGAATCCTTAATTCGCCGGTTTGGCGAGCGCAGCCATCGCATCGGTCGCAAATTTTCGGGACGCGGCCAGCGCGGCGTCGCGCGCGTTGGCCCGTTCGAGCCAGGACTGCACCGCGGCGCGGTCGTCCGGTTCCAGCGTCATCAATTCCCGCCGCGCCTCGTTGAAATCATTGCGCAGCGCCGCCGCCGTGACCCGCGCCACCACGGCGCCGCGATCGGTGCCGACGGTATCGGTGCGCTCGATCTTGACCAGCTTGGCGGCACCGGCCTGCAGGCGCTCGACGATGCCGGTACCGGTCGTCGCGCTGTTCTGCGGGACGGCCGGCTGCAGTTTCGGCACCAGAGCCAGCAATTCCGTGCTCAGCCGGTTGGCGTTCGGCACGCCCTTCTCCGCGAAGCGATCGAGCGGCTTCAAGTCATCCGGATTGGGCGCCAGCGCCCTGGCCGCGGCGAGCGTCGCCGAAAAAGGCTCGCCGATACGGACCTGGACATCGAGCAGCGCGGCCGACACCAGACGGCGCAGCGCCATGTCGTCGGCAGGCTTGGCGTCGGCTTTGGCATCGGCAAGCTTGCTGCCCTGCTGCGCGATCTCGGCGCCCTGCGTGCGCATCTGGCTCTCGATCTTCGCGATCCGGGCATCGATCCCCGCGAGATCAGGCGATGCGGCGCCATCGCCGCGCGGCGTGGATTTCACCTCGTCGAGGGCGGACGCCAGCTTCTCGCCCTGCGTCCGCGTGGCCGCCAGTTCGGTGCGCAAAGCCGCGACGGTTTTTTCCAGGACTTCGGTACGCGCCGCAGCGGCGGGATCCGGAACGGGCTTGCCGACCTTCGGCTCCAATCCGGCTACACGGGAGGTAAGACTGTCGATCGCGGCATTAACCTGCGACGCGGGCGCGGACGCGGGTTGAACCGCCGGCCAACCCAGCATCCAGCCGACGCCGATCACCAGCGCCGCGGCGGCCGCGCCCGAGACAGGCGCGATGATCCATGGCGAGACCGGCCGTGCAGCCGGCGCGCCAACCGGCGGCACCGAGGAAGCTTCGGGCGCAGGACCGGGCGATGACGCGGACGACGTCGCTGCGGCGCTCGCTTCAGCTGCGCTTCGCGACTCGCTCGACACTTCACTCGCCTCGAGATCGATGGTCGGCGGCTTGCGCTTCGGCCCGCTCGAATCGGGTAGCGATCCAGTGTCTTCGGGCCTGTCATCGACCATTACGCGGTTCCCTTGAATGGTTAGGTTCCGGAACTTAGCAGAATCCGGACGTCTTAGAGCATGATCCGGCGATGGCGGCACCGCTTTTCCGATAACGCCATGGTCAGACTAAAAGATTAACGTCAGCCGGCCGGCTTCTGCAGCGCCCGGGCGAGCGCCTGGAACAGGGCGTTTTCGTCCGGCGTCGCCGCCGCCGTGACCTGAGTCGCGCCGGCATCGCGCAGGACGGCGGCGACGGCCGCCGAAATGCAGCATTGCGGCAGCGCCAGCGCCGAGATTTCGACGCCGCCGGCGCGCGCCGCATCCAGAAATGCGCGCGCGCTGCGCCGCGAGTAATGCAGCACGGCCTCGACCTCATGTGCCACGAAAGCGTCACATACCTCGCGCGGCAGGCTGGGCGCCGGCACCATCCGGTAGGTGGTCTGCGTCACGACCGTCAAGCCGCCCGCGCCGAGTTCGCCCGCCAAGTCGCGCGCGAGGTCAGCGCCGGCGAGATAGAGAATTGGATTAGATTTCTTCAATCGTTTCGACTTGGCGTGCGCCAGCACCAGATCGCGCAACGCGCCGGCATCGCCCTTCGACGCGGTCACCTTGCCAAACCCGGCGTCGCGCGCCGCGGCGGCGGTGTTTTCGCCAACCGCAAACAGCGGCAGCTTGAGCAGCCGGTGACCCGCCAGCTGCGGCGCGATGGCGCGTAGCGCGTTGGCGCTGGTGACGATCACGGCGCCATAGACCGCATCCGTATCGTCCTCGAACGGCAACGGCTCGAACCGCAGCATCGGCGCGCGCAGGACACCGAAACCCCGGGCACGCAGCGCCTCGGCCGTCGTCTCATCGTCCGGATACGGGCGCGTGACAAGAACGGCCATATTCAAATCTCCGCCAATACGATTCGATTGCCCGATTGCACGCCGTCACCTCGTAGTGCTACCCGGTTACAGAAGCGTTGCGATAGCGCAAGCGTCGAAATAAGGGATCAAATTGGACAACGACAAGCCGATGCTGGTGCTGGGTATCGAAACCACCTGCGATGAAACCGCAGCCGCCGTGGTCGAACGCCAGCGCGACGGCAACGGCAGGATTCTGTCCAATATCGTGCACTCGCAGACCACCGAGCATGCGCGTTTCGGCGGCGTGGTGCCGGAGATTGCGGCGCGTGCCCATATCGAGCTGCTCGACGGCATCGTCGGCCGTGCAATGAAGGACGCCAACACGGAGTTTGCGCAATTGTCGGCGGTGGCCGCCGCCGCTGGCCCGGGCCTGATCGGCGGCGTGATCGTCGGCCTGACAACCGCCAAGGCGATTGCGATGGTGCATGATACGCCGCTGATCGCGGTCAACCATCTTGAAGCCCACGCGCTGACGCCGCGGCTGACCTGCGCGCTCGCCTTTCCCTATTGCCTGTTTCTGGCCTCCGGCGGCCATACCCAGATCGTGGCCGTGATCGGCGTCGGGCAGTATGTCCGGCTCGGCACCACCGTCGACGACGCGATGGGTGAAGCTTTCGACAAGGTGGCAAAGATGCTGTCGCTGCCCTACCCCGGCGGACCGGAGGTCGAACGGGCGGCGGCCGACGGCAACCCAAAACGGTTCGCGTTTCCGCGGCCGATGCTCGGGCGGCCGGACGCGAATTTCTCGCTGTCGGGATTGAAGACCGCGGTGCGCAACGAAGCCAGCCGCATGACGCCGCTGGAGCCGCAGGATATCAGCGATCTCTGCGCCGGCTTTCAGGCCGCGGTGCTGGAATCGACCGCGGACCGGCTGAGCGTGGGGTTGCGACTGTTCAACGAACGGTTCGGCCCGCCGCGCGCGCTGGTGGCGGCCGGCGGCGTCGCCGCCAATCGCGCCATCCGCGGCGCGCTGCAGGACGTCGCCGCAAAGGCGCAGACCACGCTGATCATCCCGCCGCCGGCGCTGTGCACCGACAACGGCGCAATGATCGCCTGGGCCGGCGCCGAACGGATGGCGCTCGGCCTGACCGATACGATGGACGCGCCGCCCCGCGCCCGCTGGCTGCTCGACGCCAACGCGACCGCGCCGGCCGGCTACGCCAAGACGCGCGCAGGTTTCTGAGATGGCGTCCTTCAAATCGGTCGCGGTGATCGGCGCCGGCGCCTATGGCAGCGCGCTGGCCTGCGCCGCGCGGCGCGCCGGCCGCGACGTCGTTCTGTATGCGCGAAGCCCCGAAGCCGCCATCCAGATGCAGGCGACGCGGAAGAATCCCAAGCTGCCGGGCGTCAGCCTTGACGGCGATATCGATATCACTTCCGACATGGCCCTGGCGGCGCGCGCGGACATCATCCTGCTGGCCACGCCCGCGCAAAGCCTGCGCGAGGCTGCGACCGCACTCGCGCCGATCCTGAGGCCGAAGACGCCTGTCATCGCCTGCGCCAAGGGCATCGAGCGCGGCACGCACAAATTCATGACCGAGGTCATCGCCGAGGCGATGCCGGAGGTCACGCCGGCGATCCTGTCCGGGCCGAATTTCGCCGACGACGTCGCGCGCGGCTTACCCACCGCCGTGACGCTGGCCGCGAAGGACGAGAGGCTGGCGAGCGACCTGGTGCAGGCATTGGGCTCATCGACCTTCCGGCCCTACCACACGACGGACGTGCGCGGCGTCGAGATCGGCGGCGCGGCCAAGAACGTGCTGGCGATCGCCGCCGGCATCGTCGAGGGACGACAGCTCGGCGCATCCGCATTGGCCGCGCTGACCACGCGCGGCTTCAGCGAACTGGCGCGCCTCGGCCGCGCCTGCGGCGCGCGCAGCGAGACGCTGATGGGGCTTTCCGGTCTCGGCGACCTGATCCTGAGCTGTTCCAGCCTGCAATCGCGCAATTTTGCCTTCGGCATCGCGCTCGGCCGTGGCGAGCCGCCGAACCGCGAAAAACTCGCCGAGGGCGAGTTCACCGCGCCGGTCCTGATCGAACTGGCGGCTTCGCAGAACGTCGATATGCCGGTATCAAGCGCGGTCGCGGCGATATTGAGCGGCAAGGTCACGATCGACGCCGCGATCGAGGGCCTGATGGCGCGGCCGTTCAAGGCGGAGGAATGACGATGGCGTACTGGCTGGTGAAATCCGAACCCTCGGTGTGGTCATGGGACCAGCAGGTCGCCAAGGGGGCCAAAGGCGAAGCCTGGACCGGCGTGCGCAACTTCACCGCCCGACAGAATCTCGTGGCCATGAAGAAAGGCGACAAGGCGTTCTTCTATCATTCCAACGAAGGCAAGGAGATCGTCGGCATCGCGGAGATCATCAAGGAGGCCTATCCCGATCCGACCGACAAGACCGGCAAGTTCGTCTGCGTCGATATCAAGGCCGACAAGCCCTTGAAGACGCCGGTGACGATGGCCGCGATCAAGGCCGACAAGAAGCTCGCCGCCATGGCGCTGGTGAAATATTCGCGGTTGTCGGTACAGCCGGTGACGGCGGAAGAATGGAAGATGGTCTGCAAGATGGGCGGGATGTAGCGGCGACACGCCCCGGCACCTTTTTCGAGAACGCAAGGCCATGTTTCATCGTCGTCCCTGCGTTCGCAGGGACGACGGCGGAGACTTTACGCCGCCGCAGCCGCCGTCACCACCTGCACCAACAGTGCCTCGCGCTTGGCCTGGGTGCGGTAGCCCTTCATCGTCGCGGCAAATCGCTCCAGAATGCCGTCCTCGAATGCGGTGACGATGGTGTCGTGGACGTAGCTCTTGCGGCAGATCGCGGGCGTATTTGAAAGTTCGTCGGCGGCGGCGCGCACCGCTTCCAGCACCTGCTTCTTGCGGCCGCGCTCGCTGGCGGCGGGCGTGACCCGCGACAGCGATTCCAGCACCACGGCGGAAGCCATCAGCGTGCGAAAATCCTTCAGCGAAATCTTGATGCCGGCAATCTCGCGCAGGAACGCGTTGACCGCCGAGGTCGAGGCCGCGCGCACGACGCCGGAGCGATCGTAGTACTGGAACATGCGCTTGCCCGGCACGGTGCGCAAAATGCCGATGGCGCGCACCAGCTTGGCGGCGTCGCATTCCTTGCGCACGGCCTTGCCGCCCTTGGCCTTGAACGTCAGCACGAAACTGTCGTCTTCCAGCGTGACGTTGGACTTCAGCATCGTGGTCGCGCCGCGGGTGCCGTTGAGGCGGGCGTAGGATTCATTGCCCGGCCGGATCGCGGTGCGGGCGATCAGTTCGATCACCGCCGACAGCGCGAATTCCCGCGTCGGCTCGTCACCGGACAGGAACGCCGAGACCTTGCGGCGGATCTTCGGCAGCGCGCCGACCAGCCGCGCCAGCCGATGCGCCTTGCGATGCTCGCGGACCTTTTCCCAATCGGCGTGGTAGCGGTACTGCAGCCTTCCCGCGGCATCGATGCCGACTGCCTGCAGATGCGAACTCGGATCGGCCGAATAGCGCACGTCGCGATAGGCCGGCGGCACCGCCATCGAATGCAGGCGGCGGATGGTGCCGGCATGGCGGATCTGGGTGCCGTTGGCGCGATGGAATGAATAGCCCTTGCCGCGCTTGACGCGACGGATGGTCAGCCCGTTCTGGTCGCCGAGCTTGAGGCCGTGTTCACCCGCCAGCTCTTCGACGGAGGTTTTGGCGCCGATTGACGGCTTTGCGGCCAGCACCTTGGCCGGCTTGGGCAATTGTCCCAAGGCTTCGGCCAACGCAACGGCGGGATCGGCGGAAACGGGCCGCGTAGCCTCGAAACTCTGCTGATCCATCATGGCCGTGATCGCCTTGCTCCACCTGTCTGCCGGCAATGCCCGTTGTTATGGCTTGGTTCCGGAGGGCCTTCTGGCCCCGGGGAGGCCATTTAGGAGGTAACGCTGCCCTTTGCGAGTCCCGATTCCGTCATTGGCGGTATCAAAACACCTGTCATGGGTGCCATTCGGCGATAACGTTGATTTTTGGCTCGGCCGAATCGTTAAAAAGATCCGAAAAATGACGCTGGTTTGATCCGCGACAAGACGGTAGCCCCCGGTCGCGACCAAGGTCGCAGACGTTTGCGCCTTGTCCGGGCATCGTCCCGCGACGCATAATCGGTACAACAATCAGTAGGGGTTGCGGTCGCCAGCGCGTGCGACGCTGCACCGAGCGGGAGGGTGAAAATGTCCGAGAAGATCTATGACGTATCCGCCGACTGGGCCAAGCGTGCCTATGTCGACGACGCAAAATACCGCGAAATGTACGCCCGCTCGATCTCCGACCCCAACGGCTTCTGGGCCGAGCAGGCCAAGCGCATCGACTGGATGAAGGCCCCCCACACGATCGAGAACGTCTCCTACGCGCCCGGCAATATCTCGATCAAATGGTTCGAGGACGGCGTCTTGAACGCCGCCTGGAACTGCATCGACCGCCACCTCGAGAAGCGCGGCGACCAGACCGCGATCATCTGGGAAGGCGATGATCCCTCGCAGTCAAAACACATCACCTACCGCCAGCTGCACGACGAAGTCTGCAAGATGGCCAACATCCTGCGCACGCGGAACGTCCAGAAGGGCGACCGCGTCACCATCTATCTGCCGATGATCCCGGAAGCGGCCTATGCGATGCTGGCCTGCGCGCGGATCGGCGCGATTCATTCGGTGGTGTTCGCCGGCTTCTCACCGGACAGCCTCGCCCAGCGCATCACCGACTGCCAGTCCAAGATCATCATCACCGCCGACGAGGGACTGCGCGGCGGCAAGAAGGTGCCGTTGAAGGCCAATGTCGACGCCGCGGTCGCGAAAGCCGGCGGTGTCGATTGGGTCGTCGTCGTCAAGCGCACCGGTGCTGCCGTCGACATGAATCCCTCGCGCGACTTCTGGTACCACGAAGCGGCGGAGATGGTGACGACGGATTGCCCGGCCGAGCACATGCACGCCGAAGACCCGCTGTTCATCCTCTATACGTCGGGCTCCACCGGCCAGCCCAAGGGCGTGCTGCACACCACGGGCGGCTACCTCGTGTTCGCGGCGATGACGCATCAGTACGTGTTCGATTATCACGACGGCGACATCTACTGGTGCACCGCCGACGTCGGCTGGGTCACCGGCCACAGCTACATCCTCTATGGACCGCTGGCGAACGGCGCCACCACGCTGATGTTCGAAGGTGTGCCGAACTATCCGGATAATTCGCGGTTCTGGAACGTCATCGACAAGCACAACGTCAACATCTTCTACACCGCGCCGACCGCGATCCGCGCGCTGATGCAGTCGGGCGACGAGCCGGTGAAGAAGACCTCGCGCAAGAGCCTGCGCCTGCTCGGTTCGGTCGGCGAGCCGATCAATCCGGAAGCCTGGGAATGGTATTACCGCGTCGTCGGCGACAGCCGCTGCCCGATCGTCGACACCTGGTGGCAGACCGAAACCGGCGGCATTCTGATCACGCCGCTGCCGGGCGCGACCAAGCTCAAGCCGGGCTCGGCGACGCGGCCGTTCTTTGGCGTGGTGCCCGAGATCGTCGACGCCGACGGCAAGGTGCTGGAAGGGGAATGCACCGGCAACCTCTGTCTCGCAAAATCCTGGCCGGGACAGATGCGCACGGTCTATGGCGACCATGCACGATTCGAACTGACCTATTTCTCGACCTACAAGGGCAAGTATTTTACCGGCGACGGCTGCCGCCGGGACGCCGACGGCTACTACTGGATCACCGGCCGCGTCGACGACGTCATCAACGTGTCGGGTCACCGCATGGGAACCGCCGAAGTCGAAAGCTCGCTGGTCGCGCACGCTTTAGTGTCGGAAGCCGCCGTGGTCGGCTATCCCCACGACATCAAGGGCCAGGGCATCTATGCCTATGTGACCCTGATGGCCGGCACCGAACCGACCGAGGCGTTGCGCAAGGAACTGGTCGCCTGGGTACGCAAGGACATCGGCCCGATCGCTTCGCCCGACCAGATCCAGTTTGCGCCGGGCCTGCCGAAAACCCGTTCCGGCAAGATCATGCGCCGCATCCTGCGCAAGATCGCCGAGGACGAGCCGTCGAGCCTCGGCGACACCTCGACGCTGGCCGATCCCGCCGTGGTCGACGATCTCGTCGAGAACCGGCAGAACAAGAAGGGCGCGCCGGCTTGAGGGACTTGCGAATGTCAATGAGAATGGCCGCGGCGCTGGCCGCCATGATCGCTGCGGGCATCTCGATGTCATCCGGCGCGCAGGCGCAGCCCGAGCTGGTCGGTATCAATGGCGAGTATGAGCCCGGGACGATTGTGGTGAAGACCCACGAGCGGCGCCTTTATCTCATCCTCGATTCCGGCCGGGCCATGCGCTACCCGGTCGGCGTCGGCAAGGCCGGCAAGCAGTGGGAAGGCACCACCAAGATCGACGGCAAGTACCTCCGCCCGGCCTGGTCGCCGCCGAGCGAAGTCAGGCGCGACAAGCCCGGCATGCCGGACGTCATTCCCGGCGGTTCGCCGCGCAACCCGATGGGCGTCGCGGCGATGACGCTGGCCGGCGGGGACTACGCCATCCACGGCACCAACGTGCCTGGCTCGGTCGGCGGGTTTGTGTCCTATGGCTGCATCCGCATGCTGAATGACGACATCACCGATCTCTACCAGCGCGTATCGGTCGGGACGACGGTGACGGTCACACGCTGATCGAGCGATCGGATTGCTAAAAACGCCGCGCGGTGGCGCGGTGCTTTCATCTGAGCGGCGCTTGATCTGCATTCGCGCACCAGCCGTTGCGATGTCCGCCGCCATAGCGGCGGGCATGCCCCGCCGCTACCAACGCCGTCGACACATTTCCGGTGCGCCGTGTCGCAACCTCGGCCACGACCCGGCCGCCATACTTGTCCGGTCCGATATTGAAGATCGTGACGTCGCCTTCGCCGAGCAGCGCACGTAGCGCGCCGGTCGCGGTCTCCGCCATCTGCAGCTCCTGCGCACAGGACGCCTTCAGTTCGGGCGCATCGATGCCGCGCAACCGGACCCGCGTCGTCAGATAAAGATCCGGCGACACATGCACCCGCGCCTCGAACGTATCTCCGTCGATGGTCCTGACGACATCGACGGCGAGACGCGTGTCCGGACTTCCGGCCCGCTTCCAGATGGTTTCGGCATCGCGCGCCGCCTGGCTGTCGGTCGAGCCAGGCAGCGATCGCCGCACCCAGTCCCGCATTGGCAACATCGCGAACGCGGCTACGCAGGCGACGAACATCCAGGGCAGAACCGATGCCGACCATCGGCGCCGGGAGGCCCGGCCCGGCGCATCATAAGCACGGGATCTCTCATATGGAGGCATATCCCGACTAAGGGGTGAGTCGGGAAATCCGGCAAGGCCCATTCAAGGACATCGCGCTCGCCCAAGCCTTGTCGCGCGGGCGTCAGAAATCGGAAGCGATACCCTTGCGCTCCCAGTCGCCATATCGGGTCGGCTCCGGACCTTTCGGGCCCTGGAGCTCTCTTCGATGCGGCGTGGCGTTGGCCTCGGCGGCCTTGCGGCGGGCTTCGGCCTCGGCAAGCGCGCGCTCGGCAGCGGGCGTCAGCTTCTTGCGTTCCACGGCGGGCGCGGGAGATGGGGGACTTTCGGTCATCGCAGCTTTCATCTTAGCACAGGGATCGGCAGGCGGGTCACATCACATTCGCGAAATTGTCCGCGGTGATTCTTACATTTGGCTTATTCCGATGCCAAACGTGCATTCATTCCAATGGCATGAGCCAGAACCTTTCCGCCTTTCGAGACATCGCCGTTCCATGCCAGCTTCCAGATTCGCAGTACCTTCCGAAGTGCCCGGGCTGGCGGCGCGCCGCATCGCGGCCGACATTCTCGACGGCGTCCTGCACAAGCACCGCACCCTTGACGACCAGCTCGACGGCGCCGGCGCCCATCCCGGCCTGAAGACGCTGGCCGATCGCGACCGCGCCTTGATGCGACGGCTGGTGGCGACGATCCTGCGGCGGCTCGGCTCGCTCGGCCATTTGCTGTCGCGCCTGCTCGATCGCGGCATCCCGACGGATGCGCCGCGCGCGCAGAGCGCGCTTCTGATTGGCGCCGCACAGATTCTCTGGATGGATGTGCCCGATCACGCCGCGGTCGATCTCTCGGTGCGGCTGGTGCAGTCGGACCGGCGCGCCGCGAAATATGCCGGCCTCGTCAACGCGGTCTTGCGCCGATGCGCGCGCGAGGGACAGCCGTTGATCGACGAGATCAAATCGCAGAACCTCGACATTCCGCCGTGGCTGCTGGCGCGCTGGATCGCCGCCTATGGCGAGACGACGGCGCGAGAGATGGCGCTCGCCATCGGCCATGAACCGTCGCTCGACATCACCGTGAAGTCCGACGCCGCGCAGTGGGCGAGCCGCTTGCACGGCGAAGCCCTGCCGACCGGCTCCGTGCGCACCCTGCTGCAGGGTTCGGTGACCATGCTGCCCGGCTTCACCGACGGACAATGGTGGGTGCAGGACGCCGCCGCCGCGCTGCCTGCCCGCTTGTTCGGCGACGTCGCCGGCAAGGCGATCGTCGACCTCTGCGCCGCGCCCGGCGGCAAGACGGCGCAACTGGCGCAAGCCGGCGCGCACGTCACCGCGGTCGACCGCTCGCCGGCGCGGATGGCGCGGCTGCGCGACAATCTCGCGCGGCTTTCGCTGCACGCCGACGAAGTGGTGACCGACGCCGCCGAATGGCCCGGTCAGTCCGGCGGTGGATTCGACGGCGTGCTGGTGGATGCGCCATGCACCTCCACCGGCACCATCCGGCGTCACCCCGACGTGGCCTGGCTGCGCCAGGAAAATGATATCATCGCCCTGGCGACGCTGCAGAAGCGGTTGCTGCAACGGGCGGTCGCGCTGCTCAAGCGGGGCGGGACGCTGGTCTATTGCACCTGTTCGCTGGAACCGGAGGAAGGCGAACAGGCCATCGTGTCGCTGCTGGCCGCCGAACCCGACATGCGTCGCATGCCGATCGAGGCCGGCGAGGTCGCAGGCCTCGAAGAGATCGTGACCGCGGACGGCGACCTGCGCACCCTGCCCTGCCATCTGCCCCATGCCGACCCCCGGCTTGCCGGACTGGATGGGTTTTACGCTGCGCGGCTGGTTAAATCCTGATTTTTAAACCAGAATTCCCCGATGTTGGGGTGATTCGCGCCTGTTCAAGATGGTGCCACGGCGGCGTTTCCGGATTAAAAGGATTCGCCTAAATACCCCTCCCTCCTCAACCAAGGCACGGCGTGTCGGTCGCTCAACGCAGACGAATCTCGACGCTTATCATGAGCCGCTCGGCGCGGTCCGTGATCGCGCGCGCGTCGGGTGCGACGGTGGCGGTGTCGAGGCTATGGCCCGGCCGCGCCGACCGGCTGATCATCGCGCCGCACGACTTACGTACCGCCGACGCGACCCGCGCCGCCGAAATCTATGCCGGCCGCTTCGTGTTCGCCGGCAAGATCGTGACCTGCCACGGCCGCTCGATCTTCGACCTCGAACCGCCGTCGGAAGACTGGGAAGTCGCCCTGCTCGGCTTCGGCTGGCTGCGCCATCTGCGCGCCGCCGACACCGCGCTGACCCGCGCCAACGCACGCTCGCTGGTCGACGACTGGATCTCCAACCCGACGCGCAAGCGGCCGCTCGAGCGACGGCCGGACGTGCTGGCGCGCCGCGTGATCTCGCTGTTGTCGCAGGCGCCGCTGGTGCTCGGCGACACCGACGGCAAATTCTATCGCAAATATCTGCGCGGGCTGACCCGCGAGATCCGCTATCTGCGCTACGCGATGCTCGATATCGCCGACGGCGTGCCGCGGCTGCAGGTGCTGATCGCGCTGTGCTACGCCTCGCTATGCCTGGCCAATCAGGCGGGTCACATCCGTTCCGCGACGCGACGGCTTTCCGACGAATTGCAGCGCCAGATCATGCCCGATGGCGGGCATATCTCGCGCAATCCCGGCGCACTGGTCGAACTGCTCAGCGATTTGCTGCCGCTGCGGCAGACCTTTGCCGCGCGCAACATCGCGCCACCCGCGGCGCTATTGAATGCAATCGACCGCATGATGCCGATGCTGCGCTTCTTCCGCCACGGCGACGGCAGCTTTGCGCTGTTCAACGGCATGAGCAACGCACCGTCCGACCTGGTGGCGACGCTGCTCGCCTATGACGACACCCACGGCGTGCCGATGGCAAACATGCCGCATACCGGCTTCCAGCGCCTCGATGCCGGCGCGACCACCGTCATCATGGACACCGGGCCGCCGCCGCCGCCGAATGTCAGCCAGGAAGCGCATGCCGGCTGCCTCTCGTTCGAATTGTCATCCGGGCCGAGCCGGATCGTCGTCAATTGCGGCATGCCCGCGACCGGCCGCGACAATTGGCGCAGCTTTGCGCGCAGCACCGCCGCGCATTCGACGCTGACCTTTCACGACACTTCCTCGTGCCAGTTCATCGAACTGTCGGCGATGAAGCGCCTGCTGCAGGGCGCGCCCGTCGTCAGCGGCCCGGTCAATGTCGAGAGTTACCGGGAGGCGGTGGCCGACGGCGATCTGCTGACCGCGTCGCATGACGGCTACCTCGCGCGGTTCGGCGTGATCCATCGCCGCGTGTTGATGATCTCCCAGGACGGCGGCCGGCTGGACGGCGAAGACACCGTGTCGCCGGCGCCGGGCGGACGCATCAAGGGCGGCGAGAGCGATTTCGCCCTGCGCTTTCATCTGCATCCCGCGGTGAAAGCCAGCCGCCTCAGCGACGCCCGCGGCGTCATGCTGGTATTGCCCAGCCGCGACGTCTGGACCTTCGAAGCACTCGACGACAAGGTCGACCTCGAGGACAGCGTATTCCTGTCCGGCAATGACGGCCCCCGCCGCACCGCCCAGATCGTGATCCGCCAGGATTCCCGCAACACCTCCTCGGTCCGCTGGAGCTTTGTCCGCTCCTCGGCGAACGCCGCCGCCACCAACGCCCGCCGCGCCGCGCGGCGCGAACCGGAATTGCCGCTTGCATAGACCATCATTCCGGACCAGCCGGCAGCGCGAATTCCCGCTCGATGCAAGGCGCCCGCTGTTGTGAACCCAGCCAAAAACTGCTAACCAGCCGGCTCTCGCGCGACTGGCGACTTTGGATGGAGCACCATCGGGAAGCGCGGGAGTGACCGCCGCGCGCCTGGGCATAAGTATCCCCTGACAGAGGACCTTGCCCATGACTGACAAGAACCGCCGCGTTACCCGTGCCCTGCTTTCCGTTTCCGACAAGACCGGCCTGATCGAATTCGCCAAGGCGCTCGCCGGCCATGGCGTCGAGCTCGTCTCCACCGGAGGCACCGCCAAGGCGATCGCGGCGGCCGGGCTCAAGGTCAGGGACGTCTCCGAACTGACCGGCTTTCCCGAAATGATGGACGGCCGGGTCAAGACGCTGCATCCGAAGGTACATGGCGGCCTGCTCGCGATCCGCGACAACAAGGAGCATGCCGAGGCCATGAAGGCGCATGGCATCGCGCCGATCGACTTGCTGGTGGTCAACCTGTATCCGTTCGAGGCAACCGTCGACAAAGGCGCGTCTTACGAGGTTTGTATCGAGAACATCGACATCGGCGGCCCCGCGATGATCCGCGCGGCGGCGAAGAACCACGACGATGTCGCCGTCGTCGTCGAGGCGCAGGACTACCAGGCCGTGCTCGACGAACTCGCCGCCAACAAGGGCGCCACGACGCTCTCGCTGCGCCGCCGCCTGGCAGCAAAGGCCTACGCGCGCACCGCTGCCTATGATGCCGCGATCTCGAACTGGTTCGCCGCGCAGAACGAAACCGATGCGCCGGATTTCCGCGCCTTCGGCGGCCGCCTGATCCAGTCATTGCGCTACGGCGAGAACCCGCACCAGAAAGCGGCGTTCTATGCGACGCCCGACAAGCGGCCCGGTGTTTCCACCGCGCGGCAAATGCAGGGCAAGGAACTCTCCTACAACAACATCAACGACACCGATGCGGCTTACGAATGTATCGGCGAATTCGATCCGGCCCGCACCGCGGCCTGCGTGATCGTCAAGCACGCCAATCCCTGCGGCGTCGCCGAGGGCGCTGACCTGCTCGCCGCCTACCGCAAGGCGCTGGCCTGCGACTCGACGTCGGCCTTCGGCGGGATCGTTGCTGTCAACCGCACGCTGGATGCTGAATCGGCCCGCGCCATCACCGATATCTTTACCGAGGTGATCATCGCCCCCGATGCGACCGAGGAAGCGATCAAGATCGTTGCCGCGAAGAAAAATCTTCGGCTGCTGCTCGCCGGCGGACTGCCCGATCCGCGCACCGTGGGCCTGACCGCAAAGACGGTCGCCGGCGGCCTGCTGGTGCAAAGCCGCGACAACGCCGTGGTCGACGACATGGCGCTCAAGGTCGCGACCAAACGCGCGCCCACCGACGCGGAAATGCGCGACCTCAAATTCGCGTTTCGCGTCGCCAAGCACGTCAAGTCCAACACCATCATCTATGCGAAGGACCTCGCCACCGTCGGCATCGGCGCCGGCCAGATGAGCCGGGTCGATTCCGCCCGCATTGCCGCGCGCAAGGCGCTCGATGCCGCCGCCGAACTCAAGCTCGGCGAGCCGCTGACCAAGGGCTCCGTCGTCGCCTCCGACGCCTTCTTTCCGTTCGCCGACGGCATGCTGGCCTGCATCGAGGCCGGCGCGACCGCGGTGATCCAGCCCGGCGGCTCGGTGCGCGACGACGAGGTCATCAAGGCTGCCGACGAGCACGGCATCGCCATGGTGTTCACCGGCGTCCGGCATTTCCGGCATTGAACGAATGCTGGATGAGAACGCGCACCCAGGATGCCGAGCTGCGCTAGGACAACCGGTATCAACATTGCATTAACTAGTTTCCTTTACCATCCGCCAACCATAGGCCGCCGTCGCGGCCTGTGGTTCGTGGGTAGCGTATCATGATGCGTCTGAAGATCCTGGCCTCGGCCGCTCCGCTGGCGATTGCTGCCCTGTTTGCGCACGGTGAATTTTTCGCTGCACCCCCGGCCAGCATCGAGATCGCGGGCACATCGGTCCAGATCGCCCCACTCTCCTGGCCGGCACAGCGCCACGTCCGTTTCACCAGTGATGCCTCCCGCGCCACCGTGCGGGTCCAGATTTCCGACAGCGCGGAAGCGGCCGATTTCACGGTGATCGACGACGTCGATACGGCGGAGGCCGGCGCCTGCCACGCCCAGCCGCTTCTGGTCGCGGTCTCCCGCGACACCACAGCGTCCGATCCCGTCATCTATCTCTCGCGGGATGGGCCGGCTGACTACCGGATCTTCGCATCCTCGAAGACCTTTTCTCCACTGAACGCCGCTGCCCTGATCGTCGGTGCCGACGGCAGCCGCCACCGTATCGAAGCATCGCTCTAGGTCGAGCGCGCCCCTTCGACAAACCGGCTTCTGGTCCATGCCTTGTTAGCAGTTCCTTCATCATGATCTCATCGCGGCTTCAACGCGCTGGGCGCCTCAAGCACTTTGCAACGTCGGCGACGCATCGTCTGTCCAGGACAGACAGCCAGGCGCCGACCTGGTTCAACAGCAATTTCAGGGTTCATTGGCGATGGGACGGACCTTCCGAATCAAGCTTCGCATTCGCCGTTTCAGCCGCCGGCATCCCTGGCTGACCTTCACGTTTCGCTCCTTCATGATCTTCTCGGTCGTATTCGGCGGCGCCTACGGATTCATCGCCGGCAGCAGATCGGAAAGCTCCGGCTACGACCCGCACACCTTTGCGATCGGTGCTGCCTTCCTGTTTGCGCTCGCCTGTGTCGCGCTCGCGGCCTTGAGTCTGCGGTTGCGCCTGATGCGCAACAAGATGCGCAAGGTCGCCCTGCACAATGAAACTTTGGCCGACCGGAACTGGGAATTGCAGGAGGCCGAGCAGCGCGCCCGGCGCCTGTTCGAAGCGCAGGGCGACCTGATCGTGCTGCGCGACGCCGAAGGCCGCATCAATTACGCCAATGACGCCTATTGCGACCTCGCGCAAAAGCCGCGCGAGGCGCTGATCGGCACCCGCTTCACGCTCGAAGTTCTCGAACAGGGCGACACCGCGCTGGAAACCAACGGCACCCGCGTTCACGACCAGCAGGTTTCGGGTCCGTTCGGCCCACGCTGGATCGCCTGGCGCGAGGGCTTCGTCCGCAACGACGCCGGGGGACCGGCGGAAATGCAGAGCGTCGGCCGCGACGTCACCGATCGCACCGAAAGCGAGCGGGCGCTGGCCGAGGCCCGCGACCAGGCCAATGCGGCGAGCCGCGCCAAGTCGCGCTTCCTCGCGATGGCCAGCCACGAAATCCGCACGCCGCTCAACGGCATCATCGGCATGAGCGGCCTGTTGATGGATACGCCGCTGACGCCGGAACAGACCACCTATGTCAAGGCGGTGAAGACCTCCGGCGACGCGCTGCTGTCGCTGATCGAGGAACTGCTGGATTATTCCAAGATCGAGGCCGGCAAGATCGATCTCGAACATCGTCCGTTCGCGCTGTCAGGCATGATCGAGGACATCACCGAGTTGCTGGCGCCGCGCGCCGAGGCCAAGCGGATCGAGATCGCCGCCTATGTCGACGAGCGCTTGCCGAAGCATGTGATCGGCGACGCGGCACGGTTGCGGCAGGTACTGCTCAATCTCGCCGGCAATGCCATCAAGTTCACCGCGAGCGGCGGCGTCGCGCTGATCGTCGAACCCGGCATCTGGCCCAACGAAATCAGTTTCCTGGTGCGCGACACCGGCATCGGCATCGCGCCGGAGGCCCGCGAGCGGATCTTCCGCGAGTTCGAGCAGGCAGACGACAAGATCGCGCGCAGTTATGGCGGCACCGGACTCGGCCTGAGCATCTCCGACCGCATCGTCAAACGCATGGGCGGCCGCATCACGCTGGAAAGCCAGCCCGACGCCGGCTCGACCTTCGAAGTGTCGATCCCGCTGATCGCCGCCGACGGCGATCAGACGTCCTTTCCCGTGCCCGACCTGTCCGGCCAGTCGATCATGCTGGTGTCTCCGCAGAGCATCGAGGCCTCGCTGACCGCGCGGCGCTTGCAGCGCTGGGGCGGGCAGGCCTGCATGGTGTCGGACGTGGATGTAGCGGAAGCGCTGCTGCCCGAGCGGCCGTGGCACGCCGTGTTGATCGATCATGCGATCGGAGCCGCCGATATCGAACGGCTCGGCGAAGCCGCGCGGCTGCATGCCACCCAGCGCATCGTGATGTTCACGCCGGCGACGCGGCAGGAATTGCAGCCATCGGCGACCTCCGCCCTCACCGGCTACCTGGTCAAGCCGTTGCGCGCGGCTTCGCTCGCGGCGCGCCTGACGACCGCGCCGGAGATGACCGCGCCGAGCCTGGAGCCCTCGATCGAGCCGGTCGAGACTCCGGCCGCACCGTCGGCCAGGGGCCTGTCGATCCTGGTTGCCGAAGACAACCAGATCAACGCGCTGCTGATCCGTTCGCTGCTCTCAAAGCTCGGACACCACGCCGTCATTACCACCGACGGTAACGAGGCGCTGGAATCCTGGCTGTCGGCGAAATCTGCAGGAAGCCTGTACGATCTCGTGCTGATGGATATCCAGATGCCGAATCTCGACGGCATCGAAACCACCAAGCGGATCCGAAGCCTGGAAGCCGGCCAGCCCGATCGCCGGACGCCGATCCTGGCGCTTACCGCCAACACGCTGGTCGAAGATCGCTACGCCTGTTTCGAGGCCGGCATGGACGGCTTCCTGATCAAGCCGCTCGATCGCGAAAAACTCGCCGAAGCGCTGACGGTGCTGGTCTCGTCACGTCAGATCCCGGCCTAGATCCTGCGTTAAAGCCGCCGCAGCGCGACTGTCTCGACCAGATGATCGAAGCGCTTTTTCAGAATCAACGTCGCGCGTGGTCGGGTCGGCAGAATATTGTCCTCGAGATTGGCGAGGTTGGTGCGTTCCCAGATCGCGATCGCTGTGGCGGTCGCCTCCTCGTCGGACAGCACGGCATAGCGATGGAAGTATGATTTGGGATCGTGGAACGCAGTGTCCCTGAGCGCAAGAAAGCGGCGCACATACCATTCGCGCAGCACCGGTTCATCCGCATCGATGTAGACGGAGAAGTCGAAGAAGTCCGACACGACAGGCACCGCCTTGCCGTCGCGCGGCAGGCGTCCGGTCTGCAGCACATTGACGCCCTCGACGATCAGGATATCCGGACGATCGATCTCGATCCACTGGTTCGGCACGATGTCGTAGACCAGATGCGAATAGACCGGCGCGCGCACCTGCCGGCGGCCGGCCTTGATGTCGGAAAGGAACGACAGCAGCGTCGGCAGGTCGTAGCTCTCCGGAAAACCCTTTTTCTGCATCAGGCCCTGCCGCTCCAGCACGGCGTTGGGAAACAGAAAGCCGTCCGTGGTCACGAGATCCACTTTCGGCCGCGGCGACCAGCGCGCCAGCAGCGCCTGCAGCACGCGCGCCGTGGTCGACTTGCCACCAGCGACCGAGCCTGCAATGCCGATGATATAGGGCACCTTGCGGTCGCGGATGCCGAGGAACTGGCGCTGCGCCTGATAGAGGCGATGGGTGGCGTCGACATAGATCGACAGCAGCCGCGACAGCGGCAGATAAATGTCCTCGACCTCCTGCAGATCGAGACGGTCGTGCATCGACCGCAACCGTTCGAATTCGCCCGGCTCCAGCGTCATCGGTGTGTCGTCGCGCAAGCGCGCCCACTGCTCGCGGGTGAAGATACGGTACGGGTTGTATTGCTGATCGGGAGTCCGGATATCCATGAACTGCCTCTCCGGTCAGTCGCGCTTGCGCGACGCCTTTTCCTCGAGCCCCGATATCGACGTCCGCTGCGCCAGCGCGGCCTCGACCTCGTCGAGCCTGACGCCACGCGCCTTCAACAGCACCAGCAGATGAAACAGCAAATCGGCGCTCTCGGCGATCAGATGATCCCGATCGTTCTCCACGGCCGCGATCACGGTCTCGACCGCTTCCTCGCCCAGCTTCTTGGCGCAGTGCTCCGCGCCCTTGTCGAGCAATTTGCGGGTGTAGGACGCCTCTCCACCTGATGCAGCCCGTGCATCGATGGTGGCGGCCAGATCATGGATCGTGAAACGCGGCATCAACTGAACTCGACACTCAGGCCCGGCCAAAAGCTCACGACGCCTGTCCTGGGACAAAACCTAGCACTTTTGTGACAGGGAGTCGTCAGGGATCGAGCCGCATCGGCAGCCCGGCACGCACCATATGTTCCTTGGCTTGTCGTATGGTAAATTCGCCGAAATGGAATATCGAGGCCGCCAGCACCGCGGTGGCATGCCCGTGACGAATGCCGTCGACCAGATGGTCGAGATTGCCGACGCCGCCGGAGGCAATGACCGGTACGGGGACACTGTCGGCGATGGCCTGGGTCAGCGGCAGGTCGAACCCCTGCCGCGTACCGTCGCGGTCCATCGAGGTCAGCAGGATTTCGCCGGCGCCGAGCGACACCACCTCCTGCGCGTATTCGATGGCGTCGATCCCGGTGGAGTTGCGCCCGCCATGGGTGAAGATTTCCCAGCGCTCGCCGCCGCCGGCGCGCTTGACCCGCTTGGCGTCGATCGCGACCACGATGCACTGCTCGCCGAACTTTTCGGCCGCCTGCTTGACGAACTCGCGGTTGGAGACCGCGGCCGAGTTGATCGAAGCCTTGTCGGCGCCGTGGCGCAGCAGCGTCCTGATATCGTCGATGGTGCGGACCCCGCCGCCGACCGTCAGCGGCATGAAGCAGGCCTCCGCCGTACGGCGCACGACATCCAGCATGGTGCCGCGATTCTCGTGGGTGGCAGTGATGTCGAGGAAGCACAATTCGTCGGCGCCGGCGGCGTCATAGGCGATCGCAGCCTCGACGGGATCCCCGGCGTCGCGCAGGTCGACGAAGTTGACGCCCTTGACGACCCGGCCGTCTTTCACATCGAGGCAGGGGATGACGCGGACCTTGAACATGAGAAGTCTCCTAGCCCGCGGCGCGTGCGTTGCGGATCAGCGTCAGCGCGGCGGCGGGATCCAGCCTGCCGTCATAGAGCGCACGGCCGGCAATGGCGCCGGCGAGTTTTTTGGCGCGCGGCTGCAGCAGCGCCTTGACGTCCTCGATCGAAGCAAAGCCGCCCGAAGCAATGACGGGAATGGAAATGCGATCGGCAAGCGCGATCGTCGCATCGAGGTTGAGGCCCTTCAACAGGCCATCCCGCGCAATGTCGGTGAAGATGATGGCGGCTACGCCGGCATCCTCGAAGCGTTGCGCGATTTCGAGTGCGGTCACCTGCGAGGTCTCGGCCCAGCCTTCGACGGCGACCTTGCCGTCGCGGGCGTCGAGACCGACCGCGACGCGGCCGGGGTATTTTTTCGCGGCGCTCTTCACCAGTTCCGGATCGCGCACCGCGGCGGTGCCGATGATGACGCGCGCAATCCCCTTGTCGAGCCAGGCTTCCACGGTCTTGAGGTCGCGAATGCCGCCGCCGAGTTGCACCGGCATGGTGACAGCATTGAGCATCGCTTCCACCGCCCGTGCGTTCATCGGCTTGCCGGCAAACGCGCCGTCGAGATCGACGACGTGAAGATATTCGAATCCCTGCTCGGCGAAGGATCGCGCCTGCGCGGCGGGATCGAGGTTGAACACGGTCGCGCGCGCCATGTCGCCCTGTTCCAGGCGCACGCACTGGCCGTTCTTGAGATCGACGGCGGGAAAGAGGATCACGGCTTCCACTTCAGAAAGTTCGAGATCAGGGCCAGCCCAAAACGCTGACTCTTCTCGGGATGAAACTGCGTGCCGATCGCCGTGTCCTTGCCGACGATCGCCGTCACCGGCCCGCCGTAGTCGGCGCGCGCCAGCACGTCGGCCTCGTTCGTGGCGTTGAGGTGATAGGAGTGCACGAAATAGGCGTGACGTCCCTTCGGCCCGAGCGGCAGCCGCTCCAGCACCGGGTGCTCGCGGATCATGTCGAGCGTGTTCCAGCCCATATGCGGAACCTTGAGGTTTTCCTCGCGCGGCGTGATCTTCTCGACATCGCCCGCGATCCAGTTGAAGCCCTCGGTGACGACATGCTCCTTGCCGCGCGTCGCCATCAGCTGCATGCCGACGCAGATCCCGAAGAACGGACGCGCCTTGACGCGCACGGCTTCGGTCATTGCTTCCAGCATGCCATTCACGGAATCGAGGCCCTTGCGGCAATCGGCAAAGGCGCCGACGCCGGGCAGCACGATTCGATCGGCGCGGTAGACGGCTTCGGGATCGCGCGTCACCATGATCTTCTGCGGATCCTGCATGCTTCGCGCGGCAAGCTCGAACGCCTTTGCTGCCGAGTGGAGGTTGCCGGAATCGTAGTCGACGATCGCCACGGTCATCGCGGACCTCCCGGCTCCGGAAACAGCCCGATGATCCCGCCCTGCGGCAGCGGCGGCGGGGGTTTTGAAAATGGCTGGCCAGGGATGTTGCGCGTCGGCGGCGGCCCACCGCGCTCCACCGACCATTGGTCGTTGGTCAGGCCGCGCTGCCGGCCGCTCCAACGTTCGAAGAAACGATGCTCGGCCGCCTCTGCGTCGTCGGCCACCACGATGTCGAGCTGACGCCATTTGCGCCGCGACAGCGTCCATCGCTGCAAGGTCGCCGCCTCGAATCCCATCAGGATGGAGATCAAGACGTCGACGACGAAGATGGTGCCGCGGCTGGCGCCGAGCGCCGACAGCCCGATCTGAATTGCGATCATCAGCGCGATCCAGCCAATCAGCACCAGCCACAGCCGATGCCACAACAGCCAGATCACGCTCGCCACCGCTGCCCAGAAATGGAAGCCGTCCCGGACGAAAACGAATTTGTCGGTCGACGCCAAATCAGCGCCGTTGGTGATGGGAGCGTGGACTGTGTAGACCGGCATCGAATGTCTCCGCCGCGAACGTAAAACACAAAGTCAGGAATCAGCCGCCGAGCTGTCCCTTGGTGGAAGGCACTTCGCCCGCCGCGCGCGGATCGATCGCGACCGCGGCACGAAGCGCCCTTGCCAGACCCTTGAAACAGGATTCGGCGATATGATGGCTGTTCTCGCCATATAGGGTCTCGACGTGCAAAGTCACACCGGCGTTGATGGTGAAGGCGTTGAACCATTCGCGCACCAGTTCGGTGTCGAATTCACCCACCTTGTCGCGCGGGAAATCGACCTTGAATACCAATACCGGCCGGCCCGAAATGTCGATCACGACGCGCGACAACGTTTCGTCCATCGGCATGTGGATCGAGGCATAGCGGGTGATGCCCGCCATGGTGCCGAGCGCCTGTTTCACGGCCTGCCCGAGCGCGATGCCGACGTCCTCGGTGGTGTGGTGGTGGTCGACATGAAGATCGCCATCCGCCTTCACCGTGATATCGATGCGGGAATGCCGGGCCAGCAGGTCAAGCATATGGTCGAAAAAGCCGATGCCGGTCGAAACCTTGGACACGCCCGTGCCGTCGAGGTTTACCGCAACCTCGATGTCGGTTTCTTTGGTCTTGCGCTTGATGGACGCCGTGCGCATGAAAACTGCTTCCCTTGGGCCATTTGGGGGCCGAAAACGCGGCCCTTTTAACAGGCGGATGTCACCTTCGCTACTGCGGGATGACGCTTTTGGCGGCTGAACTTCGGCCTATGGTGACCGGAATCCAGGCTCGTTCTATTCTGACGCGTTTTCTTTACGCGAACCGGTCCCCACTTCGCTCGAAAACGCTACGATTGTAACCCACCCCGTCAGCCCCTAAATCTGACGGGAACGAGGACAATCCATGCAAGCATCTGACAACAGCCCGCCGGTCTGGCACGGCACCACGATTTTGACGGTCCGCAAGGGCGGCAAGGTGGTTATCGGCGGCGACGGCCAGGTCTCGATCGGCCAGACCGTCATCAAGGGCAACGCCAAGAAGGTCCGGAAAATCGGCAAGGGCGACGTGATCGGCGGCTTTGCCGGCGCCACCGCGGATGCCTTCACCCTGTTCGAGCGGCTGGAGAGCAAGCTGGAACAGTATCCCGGCCAACTCACCCGGGCAGCGGTCGAACTCGCCAAGGACTGGCGGACCGACCGCTATCTGCGCCGGCTCGAGGCGATGATGATCGTGGCCGACAAGGACGTTTCGCTGGTGCTGACCGGCACCGGCGACGTGCTGGAGCCGGAATCGGGTGTGATGGCGATCGGCTCCGGCGGCAATTACGCGCTGGCCGCCGCCCGTGCGCTGGTCGACACCGACAAGGATGCCGAGGCCATCGTGCGCCGCGCGCTGGATATCGCCGCCGACATCTGCGTCTACACCAACCGCAACGTCACGATCGAATCGCTCTAAAGGAGCCGCCGGTCATGGCGCCGGACTACGTCTTCCGCCCGATGACGACAAGCGATCTGCCGCTGGTCCGACGCTGGCTGGCGGAGCCGCATGTCATGCAGTGGTGGGGCGATCCGTCCGAGCAATATGATCTCGTCAGCGGCGACCTCAACGAGCCCGCGATGGACCAGTTCATCGTCTCGGCCGGAAGCAGCGATTTCGCCTATCTGCAGTGCTACGACCTGACGGCGTGGAATTCGGGCTTTGGCGAACACCCGCGCGGCACCCGAGGCATCGACCTGTTCATCGGCGAGCCCGGCATGATCGAGCGCGGCCATGGTTCGGCGTTCATTCGCACCTTTGTCGACGCGCGCTTGAGGGAAGGTGCGCCGCGCATTGTCACCGATCCCGATCCCGCCAACGCCCGGGCCGTTCGTGCCTACGAGAAGGCGGGCTTTGAAAAAGCTGGTATGGTCGATACACCTGATGGCCTCGCACTCTTGATGGTCCGCAACGCATGACCTCGACCGGCAGTATCGAGAAGGCTCCCACGTTCGGCACGCTTTCGACGTTGCACTGGACGCTAATCGCGGCCGGCATTCTCGTAACGCAGGCCGCCATCCTGTATGGGATGGGACGCCTGCCGATCTGCGCCTGCGGCTACGTCAAACTCTGGCACGGCGTCGTGCAGAGTTCGGAAAACTCGCAGCACATCGCCGACTGGTACACGCTGTCTCATATCCTGCACGGCATCCTGTTCTACGGCGCCGCGGTCCTCGCCTTCCCGCGCCTCGCCTGGCAAGGCCGCCTGATGCTCGCCATGCTCGTGGAAGGCGGCTGGGAACTGGTCGAGAACTCCGACTGGATCATCAACCGCTACCGCGCCGGCACGATCTCGCTGGATTATTTCGGCGACAGCATCGTCAACTCGATCGCAGACAATTTTGCGATGATCGGCGGCTTTTTGCTGGCGAAACGACTTCCGGTCGGCATCACCCTGGCAATCATCGTATTGTTCGAAACCGTGCTGGCGCTGCACATTCGCGACAATCTGACGCTGAACATCATCATGCTGATTCACCCGTTCGACGCGATCAAGAGCTGGCAGAGCGGGCCGCCGATCATCTAGCGGGCCCTGCCCGGCTTGCTCTCGCAACATTTGAGACCTACCTAGGAAACATGACCGACTTTTCTCCCCGTGAAATCGTCTCCGAACTCGACCGCTTCATTGTCGGCCAGGCCGACGCCAAGCGCGCGGTATCGATCGCGCTGCGCAACCGCTGGCGGCGGCTGCAGCTCACCGGCAGCTTGCGTGAAGAGGTGCTGCCGAAAAACATCCTGATGATCGGGCCGACCGGCGTCGGCAAGACGGAAATCGCACGGCGGCTGGCCAAGCTCGCCAATGCGCCCTTCATCAAGGTCGAAGCGACCAAGTTCACCGAAGTCGGCTATGTCGGCCGCGACGTCGAGCAGATCATCCGCGACCTCGTCGAAGTCGCGATCGGGCAGGTCCGCGAACGCAAGCGCAAGGACGTGCAGGCGCGCGCGCAGCAGGCTGCCGAAGACCGCGTGCTCGATGCGCTGGTCGGGCCGGGATCGAGCCCCGCCACCCGCGATTCCTTCCGCAGGAAGCTGCGCGCCGGCGAACTCAACGACAAGGAAATCGAGATCGAGACGCAATCCTCGGGCGGAATGCCGATGTTCGAAATCCCGGGCATGCCCGGCGCGCAGATGGGCGCGATTTCGATCGGTGACATCTTCGGAAAGATGGGCGGGCGAACCAAGACCCGCCGCCTGACCGTCGAAAGCTCGCACGAAATCCTCGTCAACGAGGAAGCCGACAAGCTGCTGGACAGCGACCATCTGGTGCTCGAAGCCATCAGTGCGGTCGAGAACAACGGCATCGTGTTTCTCGACGAAATCGACAAGATCTGCGTGCGCGACGGCCGTACTGGCGGCGACGTCTCCCGCGAAGGCGTGCAGCGCGACCTGCTGCCGCTGATCGAGGGCACCACGGTCTCGACCAAGCACGGCGCGGTCAAGACCGACCACATCCTGTTCATCGCCTCCGGCGCGTTCCATATCGCAAAGCCCTCGGACCTGCTGCCGGAACTGCAGGGACGCCTGCCGATCCGCGTCGAGCTGTCGGCACTGACGCGCGACGACATGCGCCGGATCCTGACCGAGCCGGAAGCCTCGCTGATCAAGCAATATGTCGCGCTGCTGCAGACCGAAGGCGTCACGCTCGACATCACCGACGATGCGATCGACGCGCTGGCCGACGTCGCGGTCGCGGTCAATTCGACCGTCGAGAACATCGGCGCGCGGCGGCTGCAGACGGTGATGGAGCGGGTGCTCGACGAGATTTCGTTTGCCGCACCCGACCGCCATGGCGAGACCATCAGGGTCGACGCCGATTATGTGCAGAAGCACGTCGGCGACCTCGCGAAGAACGCGGATCTGAGCCGGTTTATTCTGTAAGTTTTGCAGATATGATCGTCGTCCCGGCCTCTGTTGCTTGGCACTTTGGTCGACGGCTGGTTTCAACAATAGATGACCGGGGTTGTGGACCCGGCTCAAGACCGGGACGACGGGTGTGAGCTTGCGGGTGTGGCAAAACCACTGGCGGTTGATGCTTGTCGTCAATATCGCCGTGCTGGTCGGGGTGTTCTGGCACAAGATCGCGCTGCCGCCTTACGTCCCCTACATCCACCTCCTCGTCGACTATCACTTCGGCTTCACCAAACGCGCTTTGATCGGCGCGATCATCGCGCTGTTCACGGCCAAGGTGCCGGTGTGGCTGGTGTTCGCACTCAGCGGCACCGTGTGGCTGGTGACGGCCGCGCTGTTCGTCCAGCTGTTCCGGCGAACGTTCGGATTCGACGAAAAGCAGCTGCCGCTGTTCGTGTTCATGGCGGGCTCGCCGTTCTTCCTGAAGAACTTCATGCACACGCTCGGGCATTTCGACATCTACGGCTGCCTGTTTGCGATCGGCCTGCTGCTGATTCCGGCGCGCTCGCTTGGCTATGTCCTGCTCGCTGCGATGGCCTCGATCGCGCTCGTTCTGATCCACCACATCCATCTCCTGATGTATGTGCCGACCATCGCCGCCATCGTGGTGCTGCGGCATTACCTCGTTCAGGGCGCGAGCCGACACAACGTCGCCGCCGGCATCGCGGCGCTTGCCGTGATCGGCGTTCTGTTCGTTGCCGCACAATTCTACGGCACGATGAGGGTACCGGAGAGCGAGTTCATCGCCCATTTGCAAGGCCGGATGGCGGACCCGTCGCAGACGAATCTGCTGAGCTTTGCCTACATCTGGTACCAGCCGCTCGCGAAGGAGATTTCAGATACCTGGGCCCGCCTGCCGCACAATGCGCTCGGCCTGCCGGTGTTTGTGCTGCTGATCTGGCTGCACAGGCCGCTCTGGCGATATTTTCGCGATCTGATCGCGGCACTCGCCATCGAGACACACCGCCACATCGTCACCGCTGCGATCGTGACGGTCAGCCTCGGCTATCTCGTGATGTTCGCGATCGTGTTCGACTATTCCCGCTGGATCTCGAACTGGGCGGTGTGCCTGTTCCTGATCCTGCATGCGGTGAAGATGCTGCCGTCGTCGAAAGACACGCTGCCGATAGCAGCGGATGAAAGGAAGACGATGGTGTTCGGCTGGATCGTCACGCTGATCCCGCGCGTCGGAATCGTGCGGCCGTTTTAAATTCGCGCACGCCGCACCCGGACATATAGCGCGCCCTCGCCGCCATGGCCGATATGGGCTTCCTCAAAGCCGACCACCAGCGAGCGGAATTCCGGCAGGCCGAGCCAGTGCGGCACCTGACGGCGCAACACGCCACGCTCGGACTCAGGCCCCATCTTGCCCTTGCCAGTGATAACAAGCACAAACGTCAGCCCGTCATGGTGGGCGCGCTGCAGAAAACCGAACAGCGCGCGATGCGCCCGCGTCTGCGTCATGCCGTGCAGGTCGAGCCGCGCGTCGATCTCCTTGCGGCCGCGCGAGAGATGCGACCGCTCGCGGCGGCCGATCGGCGCCAGCGGCGGCGGGGATGGTTTCGAGGGCGGAATGATTCGTGGCGGTGCAGCGTGCTTCGGCGAAGCCACCGGTTTCGGCGCGGTGGCGCTTTCGGTGTCCATCGTGACGACTGGCGGCTTCGAAGCCCGCCGTTTGCGCAGCGGCTTGACCTGCTTGGCGACGCTCTCCCACAGCGCGCGATCCTCGTCGCTCAGACCGCGCTTGCGTCGCGGCGGCTCCGGTAGTTCGGGAATCGAACTCGACGGCCGGCGTTTCATCGACGATGGCGGTATCGGCGCGGGTGACGCTGAACCGGCTTTGTGGAAACCGCCTCCACCTGGGGCCGAGGCTCGGGAAGCGGCACCCGCTGCGCGACCGGCGCCTGAATCGCGGCCGTCTGCGCAGGTCCTGGTGCGGGCGCCGGCGCTGCCGCCGGCTTCGCATTGGTCGCATCCGTAACCTCGGGCGGCTTCGCCACCGCCGCGGTTTGCGGAAACAGTTTTGCGATCTTCTCCGACGGCCGGTCGTCCGGCACCGGCAGCTTGCGGCCGCGCGCCGCCGGATCAAGACTCCTGGGCACCAGCATGACGAACCGCGCACCGTGACGAAGGCGGCCGGCGATCTTGCCGGCGTCCAGACCCGCGCCGAAATAGAGATCGGCGCGCGCGGGTCCGATGATGGCGGAGCCGGTGTCCTGCGCGATCATCAGGCGGCGGAACGGCGTCTTCGATTGCGCCGTCTCGATCGGCAGTTCGCCCTCGATGAAGAACGGCGTGCCATAGACATGCAATGATTTGTCGACCGCGATCGACCGGCCCGGCGTCAGCGGCACGCCCTGGGCGCCAACTGCCTCGTCCTTGTCGGAAAGCTGCACCTCGCGAAAGAAGACATAGGACTTGTTCTGCCGCCGCAGTTCGTCGGCCTCGTTGGGATTGTTTTCCATCCACTCCCGGATCTTCTGCATCGACATCTGATCCCGGGGGATGATGTTGCGCTCGATCAGGATGCGGCCGACCGCCGTATAGGGATAGCCATTATGGGCATCGTAATTGATGCGGACCGTCGAGCCGTCATCGAGGCTGACCCGTGCCGAGCCCTGAATCTGCGAGAACAGCAGGTCGGCCTGTTCCTTCAGGTAGCAGATTTCGAGCCCGCGGCCCGCAATGGCGCCATCCTCGATCTCACCGCGGTCGTAATACGGCACCAGCTTGCGGCGGCCGATCTTGCGAAACACCTGGCCCTTGTTGGGCAGGCCGGCGGAAGCCTGCGTGGTGCCGCGGACGAACAGGTTGGAAGGCCGGCGATAGACCGGCACCTTGTAGACTTCGTTCTCGGTCCGCGAACCATCGACGATGGGCTCGTAGTAGCCGGTGACGAAGCCCTCGCCTTCGCCAAGACGCGAAATACGAAGGGGAAGAAAATGCTCCTCGAAGAAAGCCTTTGCCTTCGGATCGTCGGATAGTTCGAGGCCTTTGGCGACCTGGCAGGGGTCGCGCAGCGAGGTGCCGAGCGCCTTCGGATCGGCCGGCGGCGTTTTCTGCGCCGCTATCGGCTTGCAGCTGACGCGAAACGCCTTGTAGGCCGCGAGATGATCGTCCTCGCTCCAGCCCGCGATCTCCGACCAGGCCACCGGCGCATACTGACCGCCGTTGACCTGGAACGGCAGTTCAAGCTCGGGATAGGGCAGGTGCCGCTCGGCAGGCGGAGGCGGCTGCTTGTGTGCACGCGAATGACGCGCGAGCGCATCCACCGGAGCCAGCGAACACGCCAACGCGAATGCAGCACACGCAACGCCGGCAAGGCGTCGCGTCTCAGGCCGCGCTTCCGGTGCCAACCAGCTTCCAGTTCGGATCGCGAGAACCTGTATCGCGGGCGAATGTCCAGACATCGGTGATATCGGCGACCTTATCGGGGTTGCCATCGACAATGGCGCCGGTCTTGTCGCGGGTGACCGAGATCATCTGCGACACGAAGCGAACGGTGAGCTGTGCCGCACGGTCGCGCGCTTCCGCGCTCACCAGCTCGGCCTTGTCGATCGAAACAAACCGCGTTTCGGTTTTCTGCTCGTGCTTCTCGCGATCCTTGATCACGGTCTCGAAGCTGTCATAGACGTCGCTGGACAACAGATCCTTCAGCGCGCGGCGGTCGCCATTGGCGAAGGCCAGCACGATCATCTCGTAGGCGCTGCGGGCGCCGGCGATGAAATGCCGGGGATCGAACGAGGAGTCGTGGGCGACGATGGCATCGAGTCCCGCGGCAAGCGGCGTGCCCGGTTCGGCAATGCCCTTCCAGCGGTCGGCGGGAGCGACATCGGCGCTCGGCGCAAGCGGCGCCTGATCTATGACGGCTCCCGGCATCGGGACGACGTTGTTGTTGTCCTGCGTCCGCTGCACGACATTGGGCGCGGCGCGATCGTAGGGCGGCCGTTCGCTTCCGGTGCGCTGCCCGAGGACGCTGCGCAGGCGCAGGAAGATGAACACCGCCAGCGCCAGGAAGATGATAGTGTAAATATCCACGTCGCATTCGCTTTCTGGTTCTAACGTCGGCAACGGACCCGGCGGCCGAGCGTTCCCTGACGAGAAGCTCTCTTACGCGTTTTCCCTGAGAACGGCAGAGAATACATCATCGATTGAGACTACTGCATGTAGGCAAGTGCATGTAGGCATGAAACTACGCCCGGCCAATGGCGCGTTTTGGCGCAACCGAATTGTAGCGCGTTTTAGCCGCAAGGGGAAACCCGATCGTGCCCGGAAATCGCGCATATTCAGATATTTAGGTCTGCCGGCAGCTCCGTGTTAGGCATATCTGCCACATTTGGCGGAGAGTCCAATGACCGAACCGTCGTCCTTGTGGAACGAGGCGGGGCTATGATAGCCACTCGCCCGGAAAAGACATCGCGCCCACCGGGCGAATTCAGGCGAAAACGGGCTCCGCTCGCCAGCTTCAGGAGAGAGTTTCATGACCAACGGCAACGGCGCACCTCCCGAGCAGGCCCCTCCCCAGCTCAACGTGCTGGCACAATACACCAAGGATCTGTCGTTCGAGAATCCGAACGCCCCCGCCTCGCTGGCCCCGCAACAGCAGCAACCGGCGATCAATATCCAGATCAACGTTTCCGCGAACAATCTCTCGGAAAACGAGTTCGAGGTGACGCTGTCGATCGAGGGCAAGGCCGAAAACGCCGGCAAGGTAATGTTCAGCTTCGAGCTGGCCTATGCCGGCGTATTCCGCATCGTCAACGTGCCGCAGGAAAACCTGCACCCGCTGATCATGATCGAATGCCCGCGCCTGTTATTCCCGTTTGCGCGCGAGATCATCGCCACCGCCGTCCGCGACGGCGGTTTCCCGCCCTTGATGCTCGATCCCGTCGATTTCGTCGGCCTGTACCGCCAGAACATGGAACGGCAGGCCGCCGCACAGGCTGCTTCCGGCGCAAAGCTGAGCTGACCCTGCAAACCGCGCGCAAAAGTAAAATTGCGAAAACAACCCCATGCAAAGTAGCATGGGGTTAAGCCGCGATCGGCTTCCTGGCGGCTGGTCGGATGGGTTGAGCCCTTGCGAAACCCATCGATCCCGATCGCTGAAGCATGATGGGTTTCGCGAAGAGCTCAACCCATCATACGGCCTAGCCGGCAGCCGGCAGGAAATCGTTCCAGATCGGCTTGTCGCCCAGGGTCGCGACGAACGCGCGATGCGCCTCGCGGTCGGCGTCGCTGACGCGCGGGGCCAACGGCACTTCGCGCTGCCGGCGCGGCGTGTCGCCGATGCCGCTGGTGATCGTGATGCGGGTTTCCGACGCCAGGATCAATTGCGACTGCCGCGCCCCGATCAGGTCGATATAGACTTCTGCCAATAATTCGGCGTCGAGCAGCGCACCGTGCTTGGTGCGGCGGGAATTGTCGATCGCATAGCGTGAACAGAGATCATCGAGGCGGTTCGACACGCCGGGGTGCTTGCGCCGGGCCAGCAGCAGCGTATCGACCAGCCGGTCGCGCAAGATCGGCTGCCGCTTGACGCGATCGAGCTCGGCATTGATGAAGCCGACGTCGAACGAGGCGTTGTGAATGACGAGCGGCGCGTCGCCGATGAATTCGAGGAACTCCTCGACCACCTCGGCGAACAGCGGCTTGGTGGCGAGGAATTCGCTGGACAGGCCGTGCACGGCAAACGCTTCGGCCGGCATGTCGCGCTCGGGATTGATGTAGCGATGGAACGTCTGCCCGGTCGGCATGCGATTGAAGATCTCGACGCAGCCGATCTCGACCAGTCGATCGCCGCGCAGCGGATCGAGGCCGGTGGTTTCGGTATCGAGGACGATTTCGCGCATGGGGCCTTAACGAAGCTGGAGTCGTGGCGAATCAGATCCGCCGCCGTGGCATCTTAACGACCTCGGCCAGGATGTCCTTGATTCGGGCACGCACCGGATCGAGTCCATGCGAGGTATCCACCACGAAATCGGCACGCCTGCGCTTTTCCGCGTCGGGCGTTTGACGCGCAATGATTGAATCGAGTTTCGCGGCATCCATAGTACCGCGCGCCAGTACCCGCTCGCGCTGCAGTTCCGGCGACGTCGTCACCACGACCACGGCATCGACCCGCTTCTCGCCGCCGGTCTCGTAGAGCAGCGGTACATCAACGACGACGACCGGCGCGCCGGCGCGTTCGGCCTCCTCGAAGAATTTCTGCCGGCCGGCCCCCAGCATGGGATGAACGATCTGCTCGAGCTGCTTCATGGCCGCGGGATCGTGCACCACGCGTTCACTGAGCTTTTGCCGATCCACCTTTCCATTTGACGTCGTGCCCGGAAAGGCGGCTTCGATCGCCGGGACCGCTGCGCCCTCGTAGAGTTTGTGAACCTCGGCATCGGCGTCGTAGAGCGGAACGCCGGCTTCGACGAACAGCTTTCCCGTCGTCGATTTTCCCATGCCGATGGAACCGGTGAGACCAAGAACTAGCATGCTGTTCGCCGCATCGTTTCAGACACCGAGTAGCCCCTGCCCCCGCAGGAAGGCGAGCAGCGGCAACAGCGGCAGACCGAGAATGGTGAAGTGGTCGCCGTCGATGCGCTCGAACAGATGCACGCCCAGCCCTTCGAGCTGATAGGCCCCGACACTGGTCGTGACGGCGTCACCGGCGGCATCCAGGTAAGTTCGGATTTCCTCGCCGCTCAACGGACGCATGGTCATGCGGGCAACCGAAACCTCGGAAAACAGTATCTTGCCGTCGCGCGCCACCGCCACGGCAGAATGCAGTTCGTGGGTCTGGCCGGCGAGCAGCCGCAATTGCTCCCCGGCCTGGGCGCGTCCGGCCGGCTTGCTGAACAGCCGGTTTCCCAGCGCCAGCGTCTGGTCGGCGCCGATGACGTGACGGCCAGGATTTTGTCCCGATACAAAAAGCGCTTTCTCGCGAGCCAGTAACCCGGCGATTTCACCGGGCGCGGACAGGCCTGAATTCTTCTGCACCGACCGCTCGTCGATATCGGCGGGCACGGCATCGAAAGAAATGCCGGCGCCGGAAAGCAGCATCTGCCGCGCGCGGCTTTGCGAGGCCAAGATCAACGGCTGAGGTCCACGCCAGATGGTCATCGCGTAACCGTCATTCCGGAAGCCGCTGCCGCTGCCGGTCGGTGAACAGCTTGAGCACGGCCGCCGCGGTTTCCTCGATCGAGCGGCGCGTGACGTCGAGCTGGGCCCAGCTGAATTTAGCGCTCAGCTTCCTTGCATAGGCGACTTCGTCCGTCACCGACTGACGATCGATGTAATCATCATTGTGATTATCGGAGCCCATGCTCAGCATCCGGTTTTGCCTCACCTGAATCAACCGTTCCGGCGTGGCGTGAAGGCTGACGACCAACGGCTTCTTCAAGGTCTCGAGCTGGTGCGGCAGCGGAATGCCCGGCACCAGCGGCACGTTCGCGGTACGGACGCCGCGGTTGGCGAGATAGATCGAGGTCGGCGTCTTCGATGTACGGGACACGCCGACCAGAACGACGTCGGCCTCCTCCAGGCCTTCGACGTGCTGACCATCGTCATGGATCATGGTGTAGTTCAAGGCATCGATGCGCTTGAAATATTCCGCGTTGAGAACGTGCTGGGCTCCCACCCTGCCCGTCGTCGCCGCGCCGAGATACGCCTCGAACAACTGCATGACAGGCCCGATGATCGACAGGCTCGGGATGTTGATGTCCCGGCACTTGGCCTCCAGCCGTCCGACCAGATCTTTTTCCAGCAGCGTGAAGAGCACGATGCCCGGCGCCTCCTCGATCTCGTCGAGCACGCGGTCGAGCTGCTTCTGACTGCGCACCAGCGGATAGACATGTTCGACCGCGGACACATTGGCGTATTGCGCAGCCACCGCCCGCGCCACCGTGATCAGCGTTTCGCCGGTCGAATCGGAGACCAGATGAAGATGAAAATAGTTGCCGGTCGTGGGCACCCGAACCCCTGTGTAATCCTGTGAATCCTGTGGACGTTACCTGCGCTATCCGGCCTCGCCTCGCCGCCTCCGGGATAACCCGCATTTTTCTTCACAGGGCTGCATGCGAGGACAAGTCCGCCGGCTCATCCCCATGATAGTGGGAAGGTGTGGACTTGTCTCTTCATAAGCCGACCACGAAACGGCGCAAGCGCTTGATGAGCGTGGCGTTATCGGGACAAAGCCATTGCTGGCGGAAATCGGGGATGCTTGTGAACAACCTTCGCAAAAATACAGGACTGTTTTGTGTGAGTCATAATCACGGTCACTTAGACTCAAACCTAAGATTCTAAAATTATTAGTTTAGAGAAGCGGTGCATTGCGGATATGTCTTGCGTCCCGTCTCCAGGAGAGCCGCTTCAGCAACGCTGGGATGGTCGGAACGTTCCGGAGACGAGCGAGGTCGGGCGACTGCAATGTACGAGTGGATCACGATATCAGCGTATCCGTGGATCAAGGCGCTGCATGTGATTGCGGTGATCGCCTGGATGGCCGGCATGCTCTATTTGCCGCGGCTGTTCGTCTATCACTGCGAGGCCGAGGTCGGATCGAAGCAGTCCGAGACCTTCAAGGTGATGGAATGGCGACTGCTGAAGGCAATCATCAACCCGGCGATGGTCATCACCTGGCTGGCCGGGTTGTATCTGGCTTGGGCCGGGCATTGGTACGCTTCCGGCTGGTTTCATGCCAAGCTGACGCTGGTGCTGATCCTGTCGGGCGTCCACGGCTTTTTTTCACGTTTGGTCAAGGATTTTGCCGCCGACCGGAATACCAAGAGTCAGAAATTCTATCGTATTATCAATGAGGTGCCTACCCTCCTGATGATAGTCATCGTGATCCTGGTGATTGTGAAACCGTTCTAGCCCCCGCTTTTCGTCGATACAGGGGTTTCTCTCCGGCTTGCGAAGCAGCGGGCAATTTTCTATATTGCCGAAATCCCACCCCACGCAGGCGGATGTGGCTGCGTCCCGGCTCCTTCATTGGACCGGCCGCCGCATCAGGTTTGAAGCCTCACCGGCGCTTTCCTTGCTTAGACCTGCGGACCTTCCATTTTTCGTGTCCGCTTTTTCCTTAAGCCACCTCGCACCCCTTCCCCTAAAGAACACTCCACAGGACCACCCCAATGCGGGAAATGAAACTCCAGGACCTCAAATCAAAAACGCCGGCCGAGCTCGTTTCGTTCGCGGAAGAGAACGGGGTCGAAAATGCCAGCACCATGCGCAAGCAGGAGCTGATGTTCGCCATTCTCAAGCAGCTCGCGATCCAGGAAATCGACATCATCGGCGAAGGCGTCGTCGAGGTTCTCTCCGACGGCTTCGGCTTTCTTCGCTCACCGGATGCCAACTACCTGCCCGGCCCCGATGACATTTATGTCTCGCCGTCGCAGATCCGCCGCTTCGGCCTGCGCACCGGCGACACCATCGAAGGCCACATCCGCAGCCCGAAGGAAGGCGAACGCTACTTTGCGCTGCTCAAGGTCAACACGCTCAATTTCGAAGACCCGGAAAAATCCAAGCACAAGGTCAATTTCGACAATCTGACGCCGCTGTTTCCGGACCAGCGTTTCCGGCTCGAACTCGAAGACCCGACGCGCAAGGATCTTTCGGCGCGGGTGATCGACATCGTAGCGCCGATCGGCAAAGGCCAGCGCGCACTGATCGTGGCGCCGCCGCGCACCGGCAAGACCGTGCTGATGCAGAACATCGCCCACTCGATCACCGCCAATCATCCGGAATGCTATCTGATCGTTTTGCTGATCGACGAACGTCCGGAAGAAGTCACGGACATGCAGCGCTCGGTGAAGGGCGAAGTCGTATCCTCGACCTTCGACGAGCCGGCCGTGCGTCACGTCCAGGTCGCCGAGATGGTGATCGAGAAGGCCAAGCGCCTGGTCGAACACGGCCGCGACGTGGTGATCCTGCTGGACTCGATCACGCGTCTGGGCCGCGCCTACAACACCGTGGTGCCGTCATCCGGCAAGGTGCTGACCGGCGGTGTGGACGCCAACGCGCTGCAGCGGCCAAAGCGTTTCTTCGGCGCCGCGCGCAACATCGAGGAGGGCGGTTCGCTCACGATCATCGCGACCGCGCTGGTCGATACCGGCAGCCGAATGGACGAAGTGATCTTCGAAGAATTCAAGGGCACCGGTAACTCCGAACTGATCCTCGACCGCAAGGTCTCGGACAAGCGGACCTTCCCGGCGATCGACATCTCGCGCTCCGGCACCCGCAAGGAAGAGCTGATCACCGATCCGCAGCTGCTGAAGAAAATGTACGTGCTGCGCCGGATCCTCAATCCGATGGGCACCATGGACGCGATCGACTTCCTGCTCGACAAGCTGCGCAACACCAAGAACAACTCGGAGTTCTTCGACTCCATGAATACCTGAGCCTATCAGGCCAGGGCAGGAGAGGGCGCCTCGCGGAAGCGGGGCGCCCTTTTCATTTGGCGGGGTAGCCGACATGGCGGTAGGCAAGGGAATTGGCGTTAGCGACTGGTTAACCATCTAACTCATTGAACGAAGTTACATTTATATGATGTCGCGCCGACATCGACCTCGCGTTCATCCACCCAATCGAATCGCGTTGCCTTTTCAAAGCTGCCCGCACAAATAGGCTATGCATCCGCGGGACCAGACCATCTTTGCATTGTCGTCAGGCCGACCGCCAAGCGCGATTGCCCTGGTGCGTGTTTCGGGTTCGCACGCCGCAAAAATCGTGACAGCGCTGGCCGGCAAATTGCCGACGCCGCGAATGGCGACCCGCGCGCTGTTGAAGGATGTCAGCCAGCGGCCGATCGACGATGCCGTCGTGTTGTGGTTTCCCGCGCCGGCCAGCGCGACCGGCGAAGACGTCGCCGAACTTCACGTTCACGGTGGACGCGCCGTGTTGTCCACCTTGTTCGCCGTGCTGTCTGAGTTCGATAATGTTCGTGCTGCTGAGCCCGGCGAATTTACCCGGCGAGCGTTCGAGAACGGCAAGCTGGATCTGACCGAGGCCGAAGGTCTCGACGATCTCATTCATGCCGACACGGACAGGCAGCGGCGCCAGGCGCTCCGCCAATTGAAGGGATTGCTCGGCGACCGTGCCCGGGATTGGCGCGCCCGGATCATTGAAGCGTCGGCGCTGATCGAAGCCGGAATCGATTTCTCGGACGAAGGCGACATACCGACGGAGTTGATCGCGCCGGCTTTGGTGAAGGTCAAAACGCTGCTGGGCGAAATCGAGGAAGTGCTGGCGGGGCAGGGGCGGAGCGAGCGGCTTCGCGATGGCCTCGTGGTTGCCATCGCCGGTCCGCCGAATGTCGGCAAGTCGACGCTGATGAATACGCTGGCGCGCCGCGACGTCGCGATCGTCTCGCCGCACGCCGGCACCACGCGCGACGTGATCGAGATGCAGCTCGATCTCGACGGCTTTCCCGTGACGGTCATCGACACCGCGGGCATTCGCGAGACGGAGGATCCGGTCGAGCAGGAGGGCATACGTCGGGCGAGGGCCCGCGCGGCGGATGCGGACCTGGTGTTGTGGCTGGCCGATGGTTCGGCGGTGAGCGTTCAGCACGACGGCACGGCGCCGGTCTGGACGGTGCGAAACAAGATCGACCTGGAAGCGGAGAGTCGGCCATTGGCCGATGCGTCGGGAGAGAAAGTCTTCCAGATCTCGGCGAGCCGTGGCGACGGTCTGCCGGAGCTGATCGCAGCCTTGGTCGAGTTTGCTCAGAGCTATTTTGGGAGCGGCGAGGCGGGTCTCATCGGCCGAACCCGTCAGCGCACGCTTTTGCAGGAGACGGCAGTCTCGCTCAGGCGGTGCATCGAGGTGATCGGCGAGGGCGAGGAACTGGCGGCTGAGGAACTGCGTCGCGCGGCCCACGCTCTAGGTCGGCTTCTGGGGCGGGTGGACGTCGAGGATATATTGGACGTCATCTTCCGGGAGTTCTGCGTAGGTAAGTAACGCTTCCCTAACTACGATGTTTCACGTGAAACAGGGCCCTGAGGTTTCATGGGGATGTTTCACGTGAAACAGCCCTCGATCGCTCTCGTGTTTCACGTGAAACAAACCATGTCTCCTAAGACAATATTAGGGGACCGAGCGTCGCGAGCGAGGTGGACCTTCGCACACCCCACCGCGCCTACTGTGCATGGGGTTGTTTTCGATATTTTCATTTTGGGTCGGCTCGTGCGGGTGCCCGCAATTCCGCTTCCGCGCTTTCAAACTCCACGATAGAAGGTCGCGCATGACCCCCAAGGCAGACTCTTTCGATGTCATCGTGATCGGTGGCGGCCACGCCGGCTGCGAAGCCGCGAGCGCTGCTGCGCGGATGGGTGCGAAGACCGCCCTGGTGACCCATCGTTTTGCGACCATCGGTGCGATGTCCTGCAATCCCGCCATCGGCGGTCTCGGCAAGGGCCATCTCGTGCGCGAGGTCGATGCGCTCGATGGTCTGATGGGCCGCGTTGCCGATGCCGGCGGAATCCAGTTTCGGATGCTGAACCGTCGCAAGGGTCCCGCCGTCCGCGGACCGCGGGCCCAGGCGGACCGGAAGCTTTATGCCGCCGCCATGCAGGCCGCGATCCGCGAGGCCGCCAATCTCAGCGTGGTCGAAGGCGAGGCGGACGAACTGATTGTCTCGAACGGCCGCGTCACGGGCGTAAAGCTGGGCGGGGGCCGGGTGCTTTCCGCGGGCGCCGTGGTCATCACCACCGGCACCTTTTTGCGCGGGCTGATCCATCTCGGTGAGAAGAACTGGCCCGCTGGGCGGGTTGGGGAGGCGCCGGCGATGGGGCTTTCGGCCTCGTTCGAAAGAGCTGGCTTTACACTCGGACGATTGAAGACCGGCACGCCGCCTCGGCTCGATGGCACGACCATCGACTGGTCGGCGGTGGAAATGCAGCCCGGCGACGATCCGCCGGAGCCTTTCTCGGTCATGACGGACCGGATCACGACGCCCCAGATCCAGTGTGGCATCACCCGCACGACCCCTGCGACCCATGACGTCATCCGAGCCAACGTCCATCGCTCGCCGATGTATTCCGGTCAAATCAAGAGCAGCGGACCGCGCTACTGCCCGTCGATCGAGGACAAGATCGTCCGCTTCGGCGACCGCGACGGCCACCAGATCTTTCTGGAGCCGGAAGGGCTCGATGACTCCACGGTCTATCCCAACGGCATCTCGACCTCGCTACCGGAAGAGGTTCAGCTTGCGATCCTCGCGACCATTCCCGGGCTCGAGCGGGTGAAGATGGTGCGGCCGGGCTATGCCATCGAATACGACCATGTCGATCCCCGCGAACTCGAGCCGACGTTGCAGACCAGGCGACTGCCGGGTCTCTTCCTGGCCGGACAGATCAACGGTACGACCGGCTATGAGGAGGCGGCGGCGCAGGGAATCGTTGCAGGTTTGAACGCGGCGTTAGCGGCGAGCGGTGCCGAGCCGATCGTGCTCGATCGGGCGGACGGCTATCTAGGGGTGATGATCGATGACCTCGTGACCCGCGGGATCACAGAACCGTATCGGATGTTCACCTCGCGGGCCGAGTATCGCCTGACCTTGCGCGCCGACAATGCCGACCAGCGCCTGACCGATAAGGGGATCGCGTTGGGCTGCGTAGGGCAGGCGCGCTCGGAGCGACATCGCGACAAGATGGCGGCGCTGGCTGCGGCCAAGGCCCTTGCGAAGTCTTTGACGATCACTCCCAACGAAGCCGCCAAACACGGCCTCGCCCTCAACCGCGACGGCCATCGGCGTTCGGCATTTGAGTTGCTGGCCTATCCCGAGATCGAATGGGATGCGCTGCGTGGTATCTGGCCGGAGCTGTCGGCGGTGGACCCGCCGATTGCCGTCCATCTCGAGATCGATGCCAAGTACGATGTCTATCTCAAGCGCCAGACCGCGGATGTCGATGCCTTCCGCCGCGACGAGGGATTGGTCCTTACCGATATCGATTACGCCGACGTACCGGGACTCTCCAACGAGGCGCGCGCCAAGCTCGAAGCAGCACGGCCGCGCACCGTGGGGCAGGCGGGTCGCCTCGATGGTTTGACGCCGGCCGCGCTGGGAATCCTGGCCGCGTATCTGCGTCGTGAGGCACGGCGAAAGACGGCGAAGGCTGTTGGTTAGAAATTCGTTTCACGTGAAACAGGATACGGTTCTCGTCATGGCGGGGAGCGGTAGCCACGAAGCAATCCATACTTTCCGCAATCCGAGAAAATGATTGCTTCGCTTCGCTCGCAATGACGACATCAGCAGACGGCATTTGAAACATGGGTAAAGCCGAATCGGTTGACCTTCCCTCCGCGCGTGACAAAGCCGCCGCCCTCGCCCTTACCCCCGTCTCACCCGAAACGGAGGCGAGGCTCGATCGCTACATCGATCTGCTCGTGACATGGCAGGCCAAGACCAATCTCGTCGCGCCGTCGACGCTCCCGCATCTTTGGACCCGCCACGTTTCCGATTCGCTTCAACTGCTGGACCTCGCCCCAACCGCAAAGGTTTGGGTCGACCTAGGCAGCGGCGGTGGCTTTCCCGGCGTCGTGCTCGCTAGTGCATTGGCCGACACGCCTGGCGTCGTCGTCCATCTCGTCGAGCGCAATGCCAAGAAGGCCGCGTTTTTGCGCGAGGCGATTCGCATAACTTCTTCGCCTGCGATCGTGCATTTGGCAGGAATCGGGGATAGTGTGGATAGAGTCGGAAGCCGCGTCGATTGCGTCACTGCGCGGGCGTTGGCTCCATTACATCAGCTTGTCGGCTTCGCGGAACCGTGGGTGAAAGCGGGCGCAAAAGCCTTGTTTCTCAAAGGCCAAGATGTAGAGGCCGAATTGACCGAGGCCACTAAATATTGGAATATTGAACCGCGACTCCACTCCAGCCGCACGGGCGGGCACGGCTGGATCGTCGAACTCGATCGGATCGAGCGGCGCAACCCTTCCGCGATCACATATGGCGATCGGGCATGAACGAACTAGATGAATTGTATCAAGAGGATAGGGAAGAGACCCCTCCGCCTCATCCGCGCATCCTGTCGCTGGCCAACCAAAAAGGCGGCGTCGGCAAGACCACCACGGCGATCAACCTTGGCACGGCACTCGCCGCGATTGGCGAGCGCGTCCTGATCGTCGATCTTGATCCGCAAGGCAACGCCTCGACCGGCCTCGGCATCGATCGTCGTAATCGCAGCTGCTCGACCTATGATGTGCTGATCGGCGAAGCGCCGCTGCGCGAAGCGGTGGTGGCGACCGCGGTGCCGCGGCTGCACATCGCCTGCTCCACGATGGATCTGTCGGGCCTCGAACTCGAACTCGGCACGACACCGGGCCGCGCGTTCCGACTGCGCGACGCGATCGCGGCGCTGAACAAGGGCGCGGCGCCGGACACCGACTACACCTATGTGCTGATCGACTGCCCGCCGTCGCTCAACCTGCTCACCGTCAACGCGATGGCGGCGTCGGATGCGATCCTGGTGCCGCTACAATGCGAGTTCTTCGCGCTTGAAGGTCTGTCGCAATTGCTGCAGACGGTGGAGCAGGTGCGCTCGACGCTCAACCCGAACCTGTCGATCCACGGCATCGTGCTGACCATGTTCGACTCGCGCAACAACCTGTCGAACCAGGTCGTCGCCGACGTCAGGCAGTTCATGGGCGGCAAGGTCTATGACACCATGATCCCGCGCAACGTGCGCATCTCCGAGGCGCCGTCCTACGGCAAGCCGGTGCTGGTCTACGATCTCAAATGCGTCGGCAGCGATGCGTATCTGAAGCTTGCGACCGAAGTGATCCAGCGCGAGCGTGATCTGAGAACGCATTAGTCTGACGTGGGACTCGTGGGGTGGGCAAAGCGCAGCGTGCCCACCAGTTTTTCGCGGTTGGAATGCGGTGGGCACGGCGCTAATGCGCCTTTGCCCACCCCTACGAACAATCCGTTTCTGTTCTGGAGTATCTGCGTAATGTCTAAGGAGCTGGCGATGGCCGAAAAATCGGGTTCGCGACTGGGCCGTGGCCTCGCAAGTCTGATCGGTGATGTCGGCGGCGAGACCGCGCAACCCGAGCGGCCGCGCAACAATCGCAAGGTGCCGATCGAATTCCTCAAGCCGAATCCGCGCAACCCGCGCCGGACGTTTTCCGATGCCGAACTCGGCGAGCTTGCGGCCTCGGTCAGGCAGCATGGCGTGATCCAGCCGATCGTGGTCCGCCCGGTGAAGGGCGTGCAGGATCGCTACGAGATCATCGCCGGCGAACGGCGCTGGCGCGCCGCGCAGCTTGCCAGCCTGCACGAGGTGCCGATCGTTCCCATTGAAGTCAGCGACAGCGACGCGCTCGAGATCATGATCATCGAGAACGTGCAGCGCGAGGACCTCAACGCGATGGAAGAGGCGCAGGGCTATCACGCGCTCGCGGAAGAATTCAAACGCAGCCAGGAAGACATCGCCCGCGAAGTGGGCAAGAGCCGCAGCCACGTCGCCAACATGATGCGGCTGACCAAGCTGCCGGCGGAAGTGCAGGGGCTGATCTCCGAAGGAAAATTGTCGGCCGGCCATGCCCGCGCGCTGATCGGCGTGCCCGATCCGCTCGCGGCAGCCAAGCGCATTGTCGAGGAAGGTCTCAACGTCCGCCAGACCGAAGCGTTGGCGCATGAAGAGGGCGTTCCGGAGCGCAAGCCGCAAAAGGCGAGGGCAGGCGGCGGCGGCAAGGCAAAAGATCCCGACACCGTCGCGTTGGAAAAGCGCGTCAGCGATGCGCTGGGTCTGAGTGTGACCGTCAACCACCGCGACCCCGGCGGCTCCGTCCAGATCAGCTATCGCAACCTCGAACAGCTTGACGACGTGATGCGGCGGCTGGAAGGGAAGTGACGTTCTTTAACCTCGCCCCGCTTGCGGGGAGAGGTCGGATTGCAGAGCAATCCGGGTGAGGGGGTACAGGTTTATCGAAATATCACGCTCGCGGAGAGAGCCCCTCACCCCGACCCTCTCCCCGCGAAGAGCGGGGCGAGGGAGCAGACGGCTCAGCGAAACTCCGCGACGACCTCAATCTCACCCACGATAGCCTCATTGAAGGCCGACATTTCTTCAGCGGGAATCCAGTACTCCGAATGCGCGGAACCGCCGGCATGTTGGACGCTGTAATTGTCCAGGAAGTCCCGCCTTACCTGAAAGCGCGTAACGTAGCCTGAGCCGCTGGCAGGCATGTTCCAGTCGCGGGCAATTTTCGCGGCGTATGCTTCGGACAGCACCGGATAAAAGATCGGCTGTTCCGGAAGCCGCGGCGGGAACGCGCGCATCCCGCTCTTTCGGATCAATTCCAGTTCGACCGGTCCGACCGGCCGCCAGAGGGTGACGACATCGGCAGCTTCGTCCGGCATGTTCACCCCCGCCGCTTCGCATTCACCGCGATCGACAGCAGCGTGCGTACTCCAATCGCTGACGCCAGCGTCGCCTGCTTGCGCATGTCGAGCGCGGCGGTCCCGAGCTGATCGATGATGCTGGCCAGCCGCGCCGGGCTGAAATTGCGCAGCGCGATTTCGACGGCACCTTTGCGCGAAAAGTGCAGCCGCGGGTAACCGCTTTCGAGCAGGGTCGAGACCGGCGTTCCTTCGGCCACCGCAAGCGCCGATTTGTGCAGCCAGGCCGCCTGGCGCTGCGCGGCGGAGATGATGATTCCGGGATAGGTGCCGGCCACCATCGCCTTGGCGAATTCGCTTTCGACTAGGTCCGGCTTGCCGGCAAAGGCGCCGTCGACGATCGGGTCCAGCTTCAACTCGGACGCGTCCGAGACGACGGTCATGACGTCGTCGAGCGCGATCTCGCCCGTGCCGTGGGCATAGAGGGTGAGCTTGCGCAACTCATTGCGCGAGGCCTGACGGTCGCCGCCGAGCAACGACATCAGCACCGCGCGGGCGTCTGCGGCGATGCGCAGGTTGGACGTCTTCAATTCCTCGTCGATCAGCCGGGCAAGGTCGCGCTCGGTGTCGGGATAGCAGGCAATCGCCACCGCGGTCCTGGCGCGCTCGCAGGCCTTGCGCAGCGGGGACTCCGCGCGCAACTCGCCGGCCTCGATCACGATGCGGCAATCCTTGATGGGCGAATCGGCCAGCGTGTCGACGCCGCTGGCAAAACTGCGCGAGCCGGCGCGTACGCGGATGGCGCGGCGGCCGCCGAACATCGGGATCGTCATGGCCTCGTCGACCAGCCGGGATGGTTCGGCCGACAGCTCGTCGCCGTCCAGTCGCACCAGCGAGAAGGGGTCATTGGGATCATCGACGGCGGAGGCGATCAACGCCTCGGCGCGCTCGCGGACCAGGCCGGCATCCGGGCCGTAGAGCAGGATGATGGGGCGGCCAGGATCGGGCCGGGCGAGGAAAGCGTCGATGTCTTTTCCGCGGAGCGCGACCAACGGCAGGGCTTTCCTTGTCGTCATTCCGGGACACGCGCCTTCGCGTGGACCCGGAATCCAGAGAGTGCGGAAACGGAATTCCGGTTCGTGCTTCGCACGCCCCGGAATGACCGAAGTCAGGTGCCGGCGTAGAAGTAGGACGCCAGCCGGGTCTGGATGTTTTCCGCGATCTCGTTGGCGGCGCGATCCTCGGCGTCGCGGAAGGCGCGGGCGCGGGCGAAACGCTGCAGCTGGCCGGGGATGTCATAGGAGACGCGCGAGAAGGTCGTGCCCGTCATGACCGACTTGTTGGTGGCAAGGTCGATCAGATTGTACTGCGCGTCGATGCCGTAGTTCTCGCTCGACGGCAGCGCGGTGGCGGGATCGAGCATCAGCGAGGAACGCGAGCTGCTGAAGCGCAGCACGAGCTTATGGGTCGGCGGCATGCCGGTGGCGTTGCCGTAGAGCTTGAACGCCAGCGCGTTGCGGATCTCGACCTGGATCCGCGCTTCGCGGGATGCGTTTGGCTTGTCGACGGGCGGGAGTTCCACGCCCATCAGCTTTTCCCGCAGGCCGGGCTTGCCGTCATTACGTTCGGCATACATCGGCTGGAAGCAGCCGGCCGTGAGCGCCGCCAGAGCGGCGACGGCGATGAGCCGAACGGCGATCCGGGTCTTAGCCAACGACATTCACGATCCTCATGGGAACAACGATTACCTTGCGAACGGCCTTGCCGCCCAGCGCGAGTTTTACCGCATCGAGCGCCAAAACGGCAGCCTCAATTTCCGCATTTTGGGCGACCCGTGGCACGGTAACATCACCCCGTTTTTTGCCGTTGACCTGGACCACCAGGGTGACCGTGTCTTCAACCAGCAAATCGCGTTCGATTTGGGGCCAGTTGGCCTCCGAAATCAGCCCGGACTGGCCGAGTACCACCCAGCACTCCTCGGCCAGATGCGGCATCATCGGCGCGAAAAGTTGAACCAGGATGGTCGCGGCCTCCCGAACCGCCCAGGCGGTATCGGCGGAAGGCTTTCCGTCCTTCGCCAGGATCTCCGCCAGCGCGTTGGCGAATTCGCGGATATGGGCGAGGCAGACATTGAAATGCAGCCGTTCGATCCCGGTCGACACCTTGTCCAGCGCGCCATGGGCGGCTTTGCGCAAGGCGAGCGCCTCGGCGCTGAACGAAGCCGGCTGGTCGGCCGGGGCACTTTTGGCGATCTCGGCTGATTCGTTCACCAGCCGCCACAGTCGCTGCATGAAGCGCGAGGCGCCCTGCACCCGTTCGTCGCTCCAGATCACGTCGCGGTCGGGCGGCGAGTCCGACAGCATGAACCAGCGCGCCACGTCGGCGCCGTAGCTCGCGATGATGTCGTCGGGGTCAACGGTGTTCTTCTTCGACTTCGACATCTTCTCGATCGGGCCGATCGAGACCTGCTCGCCGCCATAGATCATGCTGGCGCGGCGTTCGCCGCCGATCAGTTCGACCTTCACCTCGGCCGGCGTCACATAGGTGCCGTCGGCCTTCTGGTAGGTCTCGTGCACCACCATGCCCTGGGTGAACATGCCGGCGAACGGCTCGTCCATGCCGATATGGCCGGTCGCCTTCATCGCGCGGGTGAAGAAGCGGCTGTAGAGCAGATGCAGGATCGCGTGCTCGACGCCGCCGATATACTGGTCGATTGGCAGCATTCGGTTGACGAGAGGCAGCGTGGTCGGCGCCTTTTCGTTCCAGGGATCGGTGAAGCGCGCAAAGTACCAGGACGAATCCACGAAGGTGTCCATGGTGTCGGTTTCGCGCTGCGCCTTGCCGCCGCATTTCGGGCAGGTGACGTGCTTCCAGGTTGGATGATGGTCGAGCGCGTTGCCGGGCTTGTCGAAGGTGACGTCCTCCGGCAGGACCACAGGCAGCTGATCGTCCGGAACCGGCACGACGTCGCATTTCGGGCAGTGGATCACCGGGATCGGGCAGCCCCAGTAGCGCTGGCGTGAGATGCCCCAGTCGCGCAGGCGGAAGTTCACCTGCCGCTCGCCGACCGGCGCATTGCCGCGTTTCTCGGATTCCAGCCGCTTGGCGACGTCTTCCTTGGCCTGCTCGATGGTCATGCCGTCGAGGAAGCGGGAATTGATCATGCGGCCGTCGCCGTCAAAGGCCGTGTCGGTAATGACGAACGTCTTCGGGTCCTGGCCCTCGGGGCAGACCACCGGGATGTTGCCGAGCTTGTACTTGTTGACGAAGTCGAGGTCGCGCTGGTCGTGCGCCGGGCAGCCGAAGATCGCGCCGGTGCCGTATTCCATCAGCACGAAGTTCGCGACGTAAACCGGCAGCTTCCAGCTCGGGTCGAACGGATGCACCGCCTTGATGCCGGTATCAAAACCCTGCTTCTCGGCGGTGTCGATGATCTCCTGCGCGGTGCCGATCTTCTTGATGTCGGCGATGAACGCCGCAAGCTTGGGGTTCTTCGCAGCCGCTGCCTGCGCCAGCGGATGATCCGCCGCGATCGCCATGAACTTCGCACCGAACAGCGTGTCGGGCCGCGTCGTAAAGATCTTCAGCTCGGTTTCGCCCGCGGGCGTGGTGGCCGGGTCGAGCGCGAAGCGCAGCAGCAGTCCTTCGGAGCGGCCGATCCAGTTGCGCTGCATCAGCCGCACCTTGTCGGGCCAGCGATCCAGCCCGTCCAACGCGTCCAGCAGTTCCTGCGCATACTTCGTGATCTTGAAGACCCACTGGCTCATCTCGCGCTGCTCGACGACGGCGCCGGAGCGCCAGCCGCGGCCGTCGATCACCTGCTCGTTGGCGAGCACGGTCATGTCGACCGGATCCCAGTTCAGCTTGCGCTTCTCGCGTTCGGCCAGCCCCGCGCGCAGCATGTCCAGAAACATCTTCTGCTGATGCTTGTAATAGCTGGGATCGCAGGTCGCGAACTCGCGCGACCAGTCGAGCGACAGGCCGATCGACCGCAGCTGCTTCTTCATCGCGGCGATGTTGTCGTAGGTCCAGGCCTTCGGCGCGACCTTGCGCTCGATCGCGGCGTTCTCGGCCGGCAGCCCGAAGGCGTCCCAGCCCATCGGGTGCAGCACGTTGAATCCCTTGGCGCGCATGAACCGCGCCAGCACATCGCCCAGCGTATAATTGCGGACGTGCCCGATATGGATGCGCCCGGACGGGTAGGGGAACATCTCGAGCACGTAATATTTCGGCCGCGGATCGTCGTTTTTCGAGGCGAAGATCGCCTTGTCGTCCCACTGGCGTTGCCAGCGCGGCTCGGCATCACGGGCGTTGTATCGTTCGGAGGTCATGGAATCGCTGAGCTTTTTGTGGATTCGGGTCCCGTCCAGAGGACGGCGGACTAGGCCACAAAAGCGGCTGCGGGGTCAACGGGTTGGGGAGGGGGAAGGGCCGATTTGACGGAAGGCACGGAGGTTGCTGCTCACCCCGCCAGCGCCATCCCGGCTTTATCCACCAGCCTGGCAAAGCCGTGCTCGACAACGGCATTCCGACCGCGGTGTTTTGCGGCGTAGAGCGCCGCATCCGCCGCCTCGATCAACTCGCCGGGGGCCTGGGTGCCGCTCGGGAGCGTGCCGGCGACGCCAACGCTGACAGTGACGGTCTGATGGCTGGAGGTAGCGTGCGGCAAGGCAAGGCCCTGCACGGCCGCGCGCACCATCTCGCCGATCTCAAGCGCCCGCTGCGGGGTGGTGTTCGGAAGCAACAGGCAGAACTCCTCGCCGCCATAGCGTCCGGCAAAGCCCATCGTGTCGGCGGCGATGCCGGACAGCACTTCGCCGATCCGGGTTAGGCAGGCGTCGCCTTCGGGATGGCCGTAGGTGTCGTTGTAGAGCTTGAAGTGATCGACATCGATCATCAGCAGCGACAGCTCGCATTGATATTGCTGCGCCTTCATCCATTCGAAATCCAGCCGGCTCTGGAAGCCGCGGCGGTTGGCGAGGCCCGACAGCATGTCGATCGAGGCCATCACGGTGAGGCGGTCATTGGTCGCGACGAGCTCGCGCTCGCGCCGGCTGAGCTGCGCCGCCATCACATTGAAGGCGCGCGCGAGCGGCATAAATTCGGCAGGCAGGCGGCTGCGCGCAACGCGGGCCGACGAATCACCTTCGCCGAACCGTTTAGCCATGCCGGTCATGAGTTCGATCGGCTTGATGATGAGTTTTTCCGCGCCGATCAGCGCGCCGAGGAGCACGAACAGACAGACGAAGCCCAGTTGGAGGTAGGCGGTGCGGATGTCGCGGTTGATCGCGGCCGTCACGCTGGCCTCGTCGACGCTCACGACAAGGCGCGACTGCGTCCCGGGAATGCGGGCGAAACTGACGACGCGCTTCGAGCCATCGGTGGCAGTAAAGGAAATCGAGCCGGTATCGGTGTTCGAACTCAGCGCCTTGTAGGTGATGGCCGACAGCAGCGGCATGTTGCCGAGCGGTTGCCCGATCATCCCGGCCTGCTCCGGCGGCGCCGCCAGCACGACGCCGGTGCTGTCGATCAGCAGTGCTGAAATGCCCGGTCGTCCGCTGAAACTGGCCATGATCCTGGAGAGCCAGTCGAGATTGATGCCAGCGATCGCAACCGATTCTTCGTCCGGATTGATCGCCGAAACCGGGTAGGCCGCCATCATGATCGGTCGGTTGTTGCTCTTGCCGATCAGGTAGTCGCTGAAGACGAAATCGCGGGTCTCCTGCGCCTTCCTGAAATAGTCCCGATCGCCGATATTGAGGCCGACCTGGGCGTTGAGCGTGGAACACTGCACCACGCCTTCCTTGCTCACCAGCATGATGCTGCGGATCCAGGGCAGGTTGGCGGGCAGGCTGGCGCGCAAGATCTCGCAGCTGCGCCCGATGCCGCTGGCCGCGCGGATATAGGCGGCGGATTTCAGCATCGTCTCGACGGAGGAGATCACCTCGCGCTGGGTTTCGGCGCTGTGGTGCGTGATATCGGCGTATTGTTCCGAAGCGGCGACGATCTGTCTGGCGCGGATGTCTTCGAGCGAGCGGACGCGCTCGAACATCAGGGGCCCCACCAGCAGCACGGCCAGCATCGCAAGTCGCGCCCGGATGCCCAGAAGCTTCTTGAGTTTGACCCGATTGCGCTTGAAGGTTACGCCAGCCATCCTGCCCCCCAATACCGCAGGGTAGAGCGAAGGGTTCAAAAACCCTTTCCCTAACTTGGTAAAATTCGAGAAAACTCCGTAAATGCTCGGACGAAATCAGGACATGACGCGATAGAGATGACGCCGCTAACCAAGTCTTTACCAACAGGTCTTGCTCAGGTGGAGCAGGAGATCGCGCGCGCCTGCAAGGAAGCACGCCGCGAGCGTGCGTCGGTGACGCTGATCGCGGTGTCGAAAACGTTCGATGCCACGGCGATTTCGCCCGTCATCGATGCCGGCCAACGCGTATTCGGCGAAAACCGCGTGCAGGAAGCCAAGGGGAAATGGCCGGCGCTGCTATCCGCCTGTCCCGGCATCGCGCTGCACCTGATCGGCCCGCTGCAGTCCAACAAGGCCAAGGAGGCGGTGGCGCTGTTTGACGCCATCCACTCGGTCGATCGTCCCAGCATCTGCGAAGCATTGGCCAAGGAAATCAATGCGCAGAACAAACGCCCTGAATTGTTCGTCCAGATAAACACCGGGGAGGAGCCGCAGAAGGCGGGTATTGCCCCCGGCGATGCCGACGCCTTCATCGTGAGCTGCCGCGAAAAATACGATCTCGTCATATCAGGCTTGATGTGCATCCCGCCCGTCGATGAGGCGCCGGCGCCGCATTTCGCATTGACGGCCAAGATTGCCGCGCGCAACGGATTGAAGCATCTTTCGATGGGCATGAGCGCCGATTTCGCGGTCGCGATCCAGTTCGGCGCCACGCATGTGCGCGTGGGATCGGCGATTTTCGGGAAGCGGTAGTACCCAAATTGCCGTCCCGGCGAGCGCCGGGACGACGGCGGTGCCTACTTGAACCCCACCGACACCTTCCCGAGCACGCCAAAATCCACCGCGCAAAAATCGCCGGATTGAATCGGCAGCGGCGGATGGCAGGTGCCGGTCGTGACGACCTGCCCTGCCTTCAGCGTCACGCCAAGGTGGCTTAATTCGTTGGCCAGCCAGGCCAGCGCGACGCGGGGATCGCCGAGCACGTTCTTGCCGTGGCCGGTGAATTGCTGACCGCGCAGGGTGATGACGGGCCGCTCTTCGACGAGGTCGAGCACCCGCCAGTCCACGCTTGTCGGCGGTCCCAGCACGAACAGATGCGCACAGGCGTTGTCGGCAATGATCTGGGCGGCGCCGGCGCTGACGAAGTCGGCGAAGCGCGAATCCGGAATCTCGATCGCCGGATGCAGCGTGTCGACGGCGTCGAGGACCTGCTGCACGGTATAGGGCGTGTCGCGCGGTGGCAGATCGATCCGCATGCGAAAGGCGAACTCCGGTTCGGCGACGCGCATCTTGTTGCCCACCATCGAAGCCGTGCCGCCATCGGGAATCACGGTCTCGGTCAGGATGCGCCCGGCCATCGGCCCGTCGACATTGATGTGCTTCTGCCCGGCCTCGCTGGTGGCCGCGATCTTCCAGCCGAACAGGGGGGGCTTGGAATATTTCTCGATGGCTCCCTGGATCGCGTAACCCTCGATGCGGTCGCGCGGACGCAGTGCATTGTCGAGACCGGCGAATTTGGTGCCGGCACGCCAGTGGTCGTGCAGCGTTTTGGATGCGGCTTTGATCGCTTTGTCGTCGAGCATGGCTCTGTTTCCCTATTCGCCGATCATGATCCTGGTCCGCGGGCCCATTCGCCGCAACAGCCGCAGCATGCTGGATTTCGTCATCGAAACGCAGCCCGCCGTTGGCGAGAAATTCGGGCGCGCCAGATGCAGGAACACCGCGCTGCCGCGACCGGCAATCCGTGGGCCGGCGTTGTGATCGATCTCGACGATAAAATCGTAGAGGTGGTCCTCGCGCGTCAGCCGGTCGCCGGCCTGGTCGCGGACCATGCGAATGGGCTGATTATAATGGCGGTCCCGCGGGTCCTCGCACCAGGCGTCCTCGGGCCGGATCGCGCGGACCGGCAAATAGGTCTTGGGCCGGGGGTGGCGGTCGGCGCGCCACCACAATCGCAGGGGATGATAGACGCCGCTTGGGGTACCGCCGTCGCCCTCCCGCTTGTTGGCGAGGATGCCGCCGCGACCAAGTGCCACCGGTACGGTCCAGCCGTCCGCCGTCAGCCAGCCCCGGCGGGGGTCGCTGGCCGCCCGGCGGACCCGGACCGCCGAAACTGGCCGATCACGCGCCGCTGTCTTATAAGTGATTGAAATGGTGCTGCTTTCCATACCAATGTCCGAATCGCGGGATTGCCTGGCCGGCCTCGGTTAATCTACAGAGGCCATTACAGGACATTCATCCAAAGGCGCCCCAAATGTGGGATAGAGTGCGGTGCGACTTGTGAATCTGTAACAATCTCTTACCTCAAGCGAATCAGTACCTGACGGCCTGCCTGCCAGCGACCTTTGCCGGCTCGTCAGGTTGTCATCGATCAAGACCGGTTTGATGCTTCCCCAGTGTCCGCCGCCTGCCTTAAGAGGATCGTATCGTATGCCCAATGCCCGCAAGATCCTGATCGTGGAGGACGACAACGATCTCCGCGACACGCTGGTCGAGCAATTATCGCTGCACGAGGAATTCGAAGCCTCTGCGGTCGATACCGGGGCCAAGGGCGCCAGCGCCGCCAAAGCGGATTCCCCCGATCTGGTGCTGATGGATGTCGGCCTGCCCGATACCGACGGGCGGGAAGTCGTGCGCAGCCTGCGCAAGGGCGGCTTCAAGGCGCCGATCATCATGCTGACCGGCCACGACACCGATTCGGATACCATTCTGGGCCTCGAATCCGGCGCCAATGATTACGTCGCAAAGCCTTTCCGGTTCGCGGTCCTGCTCGCCCGGATCAGGGCGCAACTGCGCCAGCACGAGGCCAGCGAGGACGCGGTGTTCTCCGTCGGCCCCTACAGCTTCCGGCCCGGCTCTAAGATGCTGACCGCTGCGAACGCCAGAAAAGTGCGGTTGACCGAGAAGGAAACCGCGATCCTGCGCTTTCTCTATCGCGCCGGCCAGTTGCCGGTGTCGCGCGAGACGCTGCTGCAGGAAGTCTGGGGCTATAATTCAGGCGTTACCACCCACACGCTGGAAACCCATATCTATCGCCTGCGCCAGAAGATCGAGAAGGATGCAGCCAATCCGGAGATACTCGTCACGGAAGCCGGTGGCTACAAGCTGGTGCCTTGATGCGACCGACCGCTCCGATTCGTCATTTTCGTGCGTCCCGGCCAAGGATCGATGTCGATCGAAGCTGACATAGCCCTGCTCGAACGTGTCCCGACATTGCGCCTGTTGGGAACGGCGTCGTTGCGCATGCTGGCGATCGGTTCGGAACAGCGTGATTTCTCGCCTGGCGATTATCTGTTCAATGCCGGCGACGAGGCGGATGCCGGCTATATTGTCCAGCGGGGTTCGATCCGCGTCGAGGACGCCGGCGCCGAAGTCGTTGCGGGCCCGGGCTCGCTGATCGGCGAACTGGCGCTGATCGTTGCGATGAAGCGGCCGGCGAGCGCGGTCGCGCTCGACCACGCGACGGTAATCCGGATCGCACGCAGCCTGTTTCAGCGCGTCCTCGAAAGCGACCCCGCCGCGGCCCGCCGGCTGCGCGACGAACTCGCCACCCGCACCAGCCAGCTCGCCAGCGACATGCTGATGGCCGGCGCCAAGCTCAGCGTCTGATCGCTACACCTCCAGCGTCACCGTCACCGGCACATGGTCGGACGGGCGCTCCCAGCCGCGGGCGTCGCGGGTGATCCTGAAATCGCTGATGCCGTCCTTCAGCGCGCGCGAGACCCAGATGTGGTCGAGCCGCCGGCCGCGGTCGCCCACCGTCCAGTCGGCGGCGCGGTAGCTCCACCACGTATAGACCTTTTCCGAAAGCGGGATCCGCTCGCGCGCGACGTCGAACCATTCGCCATGGGCCTGCGCGGCCAACAGCTTCTCGCATTCGATCGGCGTGTGCGAGACCACCTTGAGCAGCTGCTTGTGCGACCACACGTCGTTCTCGTGCGGCGCAACGTTGAGATCGCCGACCAGGATGTGGCGGTCATCGCCGCGCGGATGCAGCGGTTCGCACGCCTTCATCTCGTCGAGGAATTTCAGCTTGTGATCGAATTTCGGGTTGAGCGCGGGATCGGGAATGTCACCGCCCGCCGGCACGTAAAAATTATGCAGCACCAGCGGCTTTGCGAGCTGCGCCTTTTCGCCGAACGCCACCGAGATGTGGCGTGAGTCGATCTTGTCGCAGAAGGTCCTGATATCGGTGGTCTCGAACGGCAATTTCGAGACGATGGCGACGCCGTGATAACCTTTCTGTCCGTTCAGCGCGATGTGCTCATAGCCGAGCCGCTTGAAGCGCTTCAACGGAAAGGCGTCGTCGATGCATTTGGTTTCCTGCAGGCACAGCACGTCCGGCCGCGCCGATTTGAGGAATTTGGCGACGATGTCGATGCGCAGGCGCACCGAATTGATATTCCAGGTTGTCAGGGAAAACCGCATGGGAGCCGTGTCATACCACGGTTCCGGAGCGATGCGCGCCTTGTCCACAGCTCGAATTTCGTAAGGGCAGGCTGAGCGAAAGCGAGCCCACCATCTGTCGGCATCGGCGCAAGGTTTGGTGGGCGCGTCGCCTCACTTCCTTGCCTATCCTGCGGAAAGCATGAAGGAAGACGCGCCGCGCTCAGTTCGCAGGCGTGACGTAATTGGTGAAGTCGATTTTGAAGAGGCCGGGATCGACCTTCTTGGACGAGTCCAGATTGTACACCGCAATCGTGGTGTCGTATCCCTGCGGATCGGTCACCGTCCATTGCTTGAGCTGGCCGTCCTTGACGCCGACCATCAGCATCAGCCGGCTGGTGCCGATCAGCGCCTGCTTCTCCTCGATCGTGACGCTGATATAGATGTCGTCGGCCGTGACATTGACGACATTGGTGTCCTTGAGCAGGTCGATGCGGTCCGACAGCAGGAAGCGCAGCGGCGTCTGCGACAGCGGATAGATATCCTGGGTCGCAAGCTTGGTGTCGCGGACCGCCAGGGACGAGCCGTCGGCGATGATCGCGATCGGGCTCGGCGCATCATATTCGAAGCGCACCTTACCCGGTTTCTGGATGTAGAAGTCGCCCTTGGTCTTGCTGCCATCGGGGCCGACCTGGACGAAGTTTCCGACCAGCGTCTGCAACGAGGACAGATAGGAACTGACCTTGGCGGCCTGTGCCTTCTGGTTGGCGTCGAAGGTCGCAAAAATATTGGCGGGGACGTTACGGCGCGGGTCGGGAATCACCGGGGTAGGCGGCGCCTGGGTGGCGCCGGTGGTCGACGGCCCCCGGGTTTCCTGCGCGCTCAGCTGCGCGCCGCCTTCGCGGACCTTGGGGGCGGATTTTGGAACCGGCACGTTCTGCGCCGGCGATGGCGTTGCAATGCCCGCAATGGATGCGACGGTCAGAAGGGCCAGTCCGGAACGCAGCCTGCGATGGAAGAGGTACTGTTTCATCAGGTATTTCGGATCTCTCTTCGACGATGCATCCCGCTGCCGGCCATTTTATCTTGCTTTGGGCCAAAGGAGGTATCGTTTTTACGTGAAAATCGTTGCACCGAATTTACCTTCGGAGCCCTGGAGCCATTTTAGTCGCTTTGACGCGCTGTCTTGACGCGAACCGGCCCATCCCGGGGATCACGTCCGGGCAGTTTTAGCCCGAAAACGCCCTAGAATCCGTCCTCTTCCTCAGCCACCAGAATTTCGCGCTTGCCGGCATGGTTGGCAGCCCCGACGATGCCTTCGAGTTCCATCCGTTCCATCAGTGACGCCGCGCGGTTATAGCCGATTTGCAGCCGACGTTGAATGTAGGAGGTGGAGGCCTTGCGGTCGCGCTTGACGATCGCAACCGCCTGCGAGAACAGATCGCCGCCGCCGTCCCCGCCCATGCCGGTGGAATCGAACACCGCGCCGTCCTCTTCGGTCGGCTCTTCCGCTGTGACCGCTTCGAGATATTCCGGCTGACCCTGCGTCTTGAGGTGCCGTACGACCTTTTCGACTTCCTCGTCGGAGGCAAAGGGTCCGTGCACGCGGCTGATGCGGCCGCCGCCGGCCATGTAGAGCATGTCGCCCTGGCCAAGCAGTTGCTCGGCGCCCATCTCGCCCAGAATGGTGCGGCTGTCGATCTTCGAGGTGACCTGGAATGCGATGCGGGTCGGGAAATTCGCCTTGATGGTGCCGGTGATGACGTCGACCGATGGACGCTGCGTGGCGAGGATCACATGCAGGCCGGCGGCGCGCGCCATCTGGGCGAGGCGCTGCACCGCGCCTTCGATGTCCTTGCCGGCCACCATCATCAGGTCGGCCATTTCGTCGACGATGATGACGATGTAGGGCAACGGTTCGAGGTCGAGCTTTTCTTCCTCGTAGATCGCCTTGCCGGTTTCCTTGTCGAATCCGGTATGTACCGTGCGCGTCAGGTCCTCGCCCTTGCCCTTGGCTTCGAGAAGGCGCTGGTTGTAGCCGTCGATGTTGCGCACGCCGAGCTTGGCCATCTTCTTGTAGCGCTCTTCCATCTCGCGCACGGCCCATTTCAGCGCCACCACCGCTTTCTTCGGATCGGTCACGACCGGTGTCAGCAGATGCGGAATACCGTCATAGACGGAGAGTTCGAGCATCTTCGGATCGACCATGATCAGGCGGCACTGATCCGGCCGCAGCCGGTAGACCAGGCTCAGGATCATGGTGTTGATGGCAACCGATTTGCCGGAGCCGGTGGTGCCGGCGATCAGCATATGCGGCGTGCGCGCCAGATCGATGATGATCGATTCGCCGCCGATGTTCTTGCCGAGGCAGAGCGGCAGCTTGGCATGCGACTCGTCCTTTGCGGTGAGCAGCTCGCGCAAATAGACTTTTTCGCGATGCGCGTTCGGCAGTTCGATGCCGATGGCGTTGCGGCCGGCGACCACGGCGACACGCGCCGACAATGCGCTCATCGAGCGGGCGATGTCGTCGGCGAGGCCAATGACGCGCGAGGATTTGATACCGGGTGCAGGCTCGAGTTCGTACAGCGTCACCACCGGTCCGGGATTGGCCTTGACGATCTCGCCGCGGACGCCGAAATCGCCGAGCACGCCTTCCAGCGCGCGCGAATTGGCCTCCAGTTCGGCCTTGCTCAGCGGCTGCCGGTCGGACGCCTTGGGCGCCGTCAGCATCGAGACCGAAGGCAGTTCGAACTTGTCGGACTTGCGCGAGGCTGGACGCGGCGCCGGCTTCTTGCGCGAAGCGCGCGCAACCGGAGCTTCTTCCTCCTCCTCCTCTTCTTCGTCCTCCTCGTCCTCCTCTTCTTCCTCGTCCTCGTCCGCCGGAGGGGCCAGTGCCGGCGCGGCACGGCCGCTGAGGCTCGGCTCCTGACGTTCGAACGAGGCCTTGCGAGGCGGCGGCGAACTCGACACCAGCGACCGGTAGGCCGCGCTCATCAGCCAGCCGATCCGCGCCTTCAGGCTCATCAGCGCGTGATACATCCAGCCGAGCGAAACCGAACTGCGGTCCTCTTCTTCCTGGAAGGGCGTGTCATCGTCCTCGATCGGCGTGAGTTCTTCTTCTCTCGGACGCGAGCCCCAGCCGCTGGCAAACAGGAAGGCCGCGCACGTCGCCGCGAACAGGATGATGCCGAGCACGAGGCGGTAGGTGAAGCCGGCCGGGCCGAACACGACCGCAGGCGCGCGCACCAGCGCATCGCCGACGACGCCGCCAAGGCCGGTCGGCAGTGCCCAGCCCGCACCATGCGGCCAGCAACTTGCAAAGCCTGCCGCGATCACCGTGCAGAGAATCCAGCATCCCAGCCGCAGCGCTTCACGATCGAAGGTCCGATGCGTCAGCATGCGCCAGCCCCACACCGCGACGGGCAGGATCAGCATGATCGCGCCGAGGCCGAGAATCTGCATCAGGAGATCGGCGCCGATCGCGCCGGGATAGCCCAGAACGTTGCGGATCGGGCGCGATGTTGCGTGGCTCAGGCTCGGGTCCTGCACCGACCAGGTCATCAACGCCGCCGCGGCGACGCCGGAGAGCGAGATCAGGCTGAGGCCTGCGAGCTCGCGCAGGCGCCGGGCAAGGGCGTCGCGGATGGAGGTCGGCAGATGGCCGACCAGGGGAATAACACGTTCGATCGCTGGCATGCTCATGGGGCCCTGCGACTAATCCAGAATGTTGACCAGCCGGTGCAGCGCCTCGGCCGTTGATTCACTGTCGGAGACGAGCGCGAGGCGGATGTAGCCCGCGCCGGGATTGAAACCATCGTTCTGCGGCCGCGACAGATAGCTGCCGGGAATCACGCGGACGCCCGCATCCCGATAGAGCTTGACCGCCACGGCCTCGTCGCCGCCGAGCGCGGAGACGTCGAGCCAGACGCAGAAGCCGCCGGCCGGCCGCACATAGCCGTAGCGGTTGCCGAGGATCTGGTCGGCGAGATCGAACTTGATGCGGTAGAGCCTGCGGTTTTCCTCGACATGCGCTTCGTCGCTGTAAGCGGCGACCGCGACATGCTGCAGCGGCACCGGCACCTGGGGGGCGGCGACATTGCGCAACTCGTGATAGGCCGCGAGAAATCTTTTGTCGCCGGCGGCAAAGCCGACGCGCATGCCGGGCAGGTTGGAGCGCTTGGAGAGCGACTGGAACGCCACGACGTTGGTGAAATCGGGCCCGGCGCATTCCAGCGCGCTGCCCGGCGCCTGCCGCGTGTAGATTTCGGAATAGCACTCGTCACTCAGGATCATGAAGCCATACTGATCGGCGAGTTGCTTCAATCTCGTGAAGTAATCGCGGGTGGCGACCGCGCCTTGCGGATTGGCCGGGGAAGCGATGAAGAATGCGACGGTGCGGGCCAGCGTCGCCTCGTCGAGCGTGTCGAGATCCGGCAGAAATCCGTTGGCGACCGTCGTCGGCAGGTAAATCAGTTCGCAACCGGCCGCACGGGTGCCGGCGCCATAGGCCGGATAAAACGGATTGGGCATCAGGATCGCGGGCTTGCCCTTGCGCGGGCCGACGTAACGGGCGGCGGCGATCGCCGCGAACACCAGCCCCTCGCGGCTGCCGCTCAAGACCAAGATCTCGCTTTCGGGGTCGATCGGCCGCGGAAGGTGAAACCGGTTCGACAGCCAGTTCGAGGCCGCGCGGCGAAACGGCTCGATGCCGCGGGCGAGCGGATAGCGGCCGAAATCGGCGATATGCTTTGCCAGCACCGGCCCGACAAAATCCGGCACAGGATGCTGCGGCTCGCCCAACGACAGTGTGATCAATGGCTTGGCAGGCTGGTACGGCGCGAGCAGTTCGGTGGTGCGGATAAAGGGCGAGCGCTCGGCCTGACCGGCAGGTGCACTGCCGGCGCCCTGCGCCACGCCGGAAGAAGCGGTTATTGCCATGTCTTGATACGCCAGCACTTTCTCTTGCGGCCCAGGAACCTGCCCCAAGCCGCAAACACGTCAAAACACCATAGATACGGCGAGGTTAAGACGCGATTAACCATCGGTGCCGACTGGACAATTTGCTTGGTATTACCATATCATCGACGGGTATTACCGGCACCTTCGGAGTTTGCCATGGCAACCACCGTTACGAGCAAAGGCCAAGTGACCATTCCGAAGCCCGTTCGCGAGCATCTCGGGATCAGCCCCGGAAGCCAGGTCGAGTTCCGGCGCGCCGCCGACGGGAGCATCGTGATTGAAAAAGCCGATGGGACAAGGCCGCCAAGCCGTTTTGCCAAGCTTGTCGGTATCGCCGGCCCCGGTCCGTCCACCGACGAAATCATGGCCATCACCCGCGGGGATTAGCTCGTGACGCTGGTGGATTCGAACGTCCTGCTGGATATTTTCACGCAGACCCCGGGCTGGTGGGAGTGGTCGCTTGCGCAGCTGGAAGACGCTGCTCTCGAAGGTCCACTCCTGATCAATGACGTCATCTTTGCAGAAACGTCGATCCGCTTTCCGAAGATCGAGGATTTCGAACAAGCTTTGTTGGATGCCGGCATCACCGTCGCACCGATACCAAGGATGGCGCTGTTCCTTGCAGGCAAGGCTTCCGTTCAATACCGCAACGCGGGCGGTGTCCGCAGCAGCGTGCTGCCGGATTTTTTCATTGGCGCGCATGCAGCGGTCGAAAAACTTCCGCTTTTGACGCGTGATACGCGGCGCTATCGAACCTACTTCCCGGCCGTGATGCTCATCGCGCCGGAGCCAAGCGCATGATGCCCATCCACCGCTGCTGCGATGCCGCTCGAAAGCCAAAACACAACCTCAGGCGGCCAACGGTTAGGAAACGACCCTGTTTCCGTCGCCCGCTGCGTCGGTGCGGACAAAAGTAAGGAGTCGTTGGAAGCGAAGTTGGGAGCGCTCGCAAAGGCTGCACCAAAGTCCAAGACGAGCCAATGAAGAACCGCATTCCCGGCCTGATTATGCTTCTGTTCCTTATCACGGGCACCTTGGCCGGCATGCGATACGGTGCGGAACTGCCTCCGACGGTTCGGGGAATCGTGGGCGCTCTTGGCGGGCTCGGGCTATTCTGGATTCTGGCGAGTATCTACTACCGCGGGGGCTTCAAGCTATAGCGCCGGGTTTGTCGCCAAAAAGAAAGGGGCTCCAACTTGCGCTGGAGCCCCTCAACGGCCAGGGCATTGCCGGGTATGTGCCCGGACCGGAGTTGTGGGGATGACCTTGGGAGATCACCCCCCGGGAGAACTCACATGTTGTAGGCGCGCTCGGTGTGCTCGGTGACGTCGAGGCCTTCACGCTCGGTTTCGACGTTGACACGCAGGCCGACGATGACGTCCACGACCTTGAAGAGGATCGCCGAACCGATGCCCGACCACACCAGCGTGGTGCAGACGCCCCAGAGCTGGGCGATCATCTGCGCCGCGAAGTCGTAGTCCGCGACCTTCGGCGGAACGGCGGTGTAATCGATGATCCCAGCGCCACCGAGGGCCGGGTTCACCAGGATGCCGGTGCCGATCGCGCCGATGATGCCGCCGACACAATGGACGCCGAACACGTCGAGCGAGTCGTCATAGCCGAGCGAGTTCTTCACCACGGTACAGAAGAACAGGCAGGCGACGCCGACCACGAGGCCGAGCACGATCGCACCCATCGGACCGGCGTAACCGGCCGCTGGCGTGACAGCCACGAGGCCCGCCACTGCGCCCGACAGAGCGCCGAGCACCGAGGGATGGCCCTTGACGATCCATTCCGCGAACATCCAGGACATCGCCGCCGCTGCGGTCGCAACGAAGGAGTTGGTCATGGCGAGCGCGGCACCGCCGGAGGCTTCGAGGTTCGATCCGGCGTTGAAGCCGAACCAGCCGACCCAGAGCAGCGAAGCGCCGATCATGGTCATGGTCAGCGAGTGCGGGGCCATCAGCTCCTTGCCGTAGCCGACGCGCTTGCCGATCAGCAGCGCACCGACAAGGCCGGCGATACCGGCATTGATGTGCACCACGGTGCCGCCCGCGAAGTCGATCGCGCTCTTCTTGAAGATGAAGCCGGCATCGGCGTTGAGTTCGTCGAGCTTGGCCTGGGCGGCGGTCTTGGCCGCACCGTCAGCCGCGGCGGCGAGCGCCTTGGCGGCGTCCTGGATCAGGTCCGGACCCTGCCAGTACCAGACCATGTGCGCGATCGGGAAGTAGATCAGCGTGACCCAGAGCGGAACGAACAGCGCGATCGCAGCGAACTTCATGCGCTCGGCAAAGGCGCCGACGATGAGGGCAGGGGTGATGCACGCGAACGTCATCTGGAAGCAGACGTAGATCAGCTCGGAGATGTTGGCGTCGACGCTGAAGGTCGCCGCCTTTGTCTCCGTGGTCACGCCCATCAGGAAGGCCTTGGAGAAGCCGCCGATGAAGTCGGACCCGCCGGTGAAGGAGAGGCTGTAGCCGTAGAGCGCCCAGAGCAGGGTGACGATGCAGACGGTGTAGAACACCTGCATCAGCACCGAGAGCATGTTCTTGGAACGGACAAGACCGCCGTAGAACAGCGCCAGGCCGGGAATGGTCATCAACAGCACCAACACTGTCGATGTCAGCATCCAGGCATTGTCGCCCTTGTTGACGGTCGGTTCGGCGTAGGCCGCGGTTGCGGCGAACATGCCGACTGCGAGGGCGGCCAGTCCCGCGCCATAGGGACGTTTAAACGTCATTTGGTTTTACTCCTGAGTGGATAAGGTTTGAGCGCGAAATCAGAGGGCCGCGGCATCCGCCTCACCCGTGCGGATGCGTACCGCATGGTCGAGGTTGATGACGAAGATCTTGCCGTCGCCGATCTGGCCGGTCTTGGCAGCGGAAGTGATGGCGTCGATGGTCTTGTCGACCTGGTCGGAGGCCACGGCGACCTCGATCTTGATCTTGGGCAGGAAGCTCACGGCATATTCGGCGCCACGATAGATTTCCGTGTGGCCTTTCTGGCGGCCATATCCCTTGACTTCCGTCACCGTGAGACCGTGAACGCCAATGGCGGTCAGGGCGTCCCGGACTTCTTCGAGCTTGAATGGCTTGATGATCGCCATAACAATTTTCATGGGTCCTATCCCCGCTTGGGCCCGGTTCAGACCGACCGGGCGTTCTCGACTGAGGTTCACCACGCGGAGATGTTCACTACGCGGGCACAGCCAGGACCCTTAGAATCAAATGCCGTGCCAGATCGGCATCGTTGCCTAACAGTTTATGAACTCGGCCCTTTTCGCCCGTTGTGGAAATTGCACGTTCCTGCGCCATTCCGTCGCGCCCAAAGACTAGCCATACTTGCTCAAATTATGAGCATGGTCTAGCGGGCGTCACAATCCTGCCCAGCGTGCGGGCAAGAATACGGTAATGGGGTGGGGCACGCTACTGCAGCGCTTCGCCGTGCTGCGAGATGTCGAGGCCTTCCATCTCCTGCTGGACGGAAACCCGCAGCGGCGCGAACGCGCCCACCAGCTTCAGCAGCACAAAGGTAATGCCGGCAGACCACCCCAGCGTGACCGCGATGCCGTAAACCTGGATCAGGACCTGTTGCGGATTACCCTCAAGCAGGCCCGAGGTGCCACCGATCGCGTTCACCGCAAACACGCCGGCGAGCAACGTGCCGGTCAATCCGCCGATGCCGTGGACGCCGAACACGTCGAGCGAGTCGTCATATCTAAAGCGCTGCTTGAGCCAGGTGCAGGCCCAGAAGCAGAGCGTGCCCGCGATGAGGCCGATGACGACGCCATGCCACGGCGCCACGAAACCGGAGGCCGGCGTGATGGTGCCGAGCCCCGCCACGGCGCCCGAAATCATGCCGAGCACCGAGGGCTTGCGCCGCGTCGCCCATTCGATCGCGGCCCAGGCCAGCGCGCCGGCGCAGGCGGCGAGATGCGTCGCCGTGATCGCCATGACGGCGCGCGAGTTAGCGCCCAGCGCCGATCCGCCGTTGAAGCCGAACCAGCCGACCCACAGCAAGCCGGTGCCGATCACGGCAAGCGAGAGATCGAATGGTGCGAGGTTCTCGCTGCCGTAGCCATGACGCCGGCCCATCACCATCGCCGCGACCAGACCGCCGACGCCGGCGGAAAGATGCACGACGAGGCCGCCGGCAAAATCCAGCACGCCCATGGTCGCAAGAAAACCGCCACCCCACACCCAATGGGCGAGCGGCACGTAGACGAAGGCGAACCAGCCGACGGAAAAAAGCAGATAGGCCGAAAACCGCATCCGGTCCGCCACTGCGCCCGCTACCAGCGCCACCGTGATGATCGCGAACGTCATCTGGTACAGCATGAAGAGCGCTTCGGGGATCGTCTTCGCCGCCGGATTGACACTCTCCATCGTCATTCCGATCAGAAACCAGCGATCGAGCGTGCCGATCCAGGGACCGTCGCCGACGAAGGCCAGCGAATAGCCGAACGCCACCCAGAGGATCGAGATCATCGCCACCGCGGCGAGGCTCTGCGCCATCGTCGCCAGCACGTTCTTCTTGCGCACCATGCCGGAATAGAACAGCGCCAGGCCCGGTATCGTCATCATCAGGACCAGCGCGGTGGCGACGATCATCCACGCGGTGTCGGCGGCATTGATGGTGGATGCCTCGGCGGCCAGCGCCGGGGTCGCCAGCATGCTTGCCGCAAGCGCGATGGGCGCAGCGTTCCCCGCTGCACGATACGATAGTGCCCCCATGGAATTCCCCCGGCGTGGTATTGTGTCGTTGTCGTTTCTTGGCTTCTGGCGATCGGCGCAGCCGCCGTCCGCAACCTGGATTTTTTGCGATGGCTCAGAGCGCGTCGCTGTCGGTCTCGCCGGTCCGGATGCGCCGGGCGTGGTCGATCGGCGTGACGAAGATCTTGCCGTCGCCGATCTGGCCGGTACGCGCATTCGCCGTGATGACCTCGACCGCCTTTTCTGCGACGTCGGAGGCGACCGCGATCTCGATCCGGAGCTTGGGCAGGAAATTCACGACGTATTCGGCGCCGCGATAGATTTCGGTATGGCCCTTCTGGCGGCCGTAGCCCTTCACCTCGGTCACGGTCATGCCGTGGACGCCGATGGCCGTCAGTGCCTGGCGCACCTCGTCAAGCTTGAAGGGTTTGATGATCGCGACGACGAGTTTCATGGTCAGGCCTTTATTTCCCTGGATACTTTTTGAATATCGGGCAGCCCGGCCGCCCGGCCATTCGTTGCCAGAGCAAATCTGGCATCTTTCTGGGCAAATGGCATAAAAAAGTTGCAGGAAGAAGAGGAAAACATTACCGGCTGTTGTTTTTGATCACTGTACAGGCGGCACGCTCGTCCGCCAAAATAAGGTTTCATCGCCAGCCGTCCGGTTGGCTCCCCCTTCCCCACGGCTCCAAGGTATAAGAATGTCAAACCGATCGTGGTTTTATGCATCCAACGGTCAGCAGCAGGGCCCCTATCCGGAGGCGCAGCTTCGCGACCTCATTACGCGGGGCACGATCAGCGCGGACACGTTGGTCTGGACCGAGGGGATGTCGGGCTGGCAGCGGGCTGGCGAAATTCCCGGCCTGGCTCCCGGCGGATCGGCGCCGCCTCCGATGTCGCATCCCGGCGCTCCGCCCGCGATGGGCGGCGGCGATTTTGCGGGTGGTCATGCCGGCGGGTATTCCGGCGGCGCGCTGTCGGCGGATCTTCCGCTATGGCCCTTGCTCGGGCGAACCCTCCTGATGGTCATCGGCATGCTGCTGGTGATCCCGGCGCCGTGGACCTCGACCGCCTTCTACCGCTGGATCGTTTCCCGGCTTTACGTTCCGGGCCGGCCGAACATGGGCTTCACCGGCCAGCCCCTCGACATCTGGTACGTGTTCATTGCCATCGGCGTCCTGACCTATCTGGGTTCGGCCGACCTCTATTACCTGCAATATCTCTCGATTCCGGTTCAGGCCGTGCTGTCCTGGATGATCATCCGGTGGATCGCCTCGAACCTCAGCTCCAACGGTCAGCAGCTTCCGATTGCCTTTAACGGCAGCGCGCTGGGTTACATCGGCTGGCAAGTATTGCTGTATGTCTCGTTCATCACGATCATCGGCTGGGCCTGGGTGATTACGGCCTGGATGCGCTGGATCTGCCGCAACATCGAGGGTACGCACCGCGAAGTCATCTTCCTGGGCTCGGGGCTGGAGGTGCTGTGGCGATCCATCGTATTCGGAATCGCCTGCATCTTCATCATTCCGATCCCGTGGGTGCTGCGTTGGTACGCGAACTGGTACCTGTCGCAGTTCGCGCTGGCCGATCGCTCGGTTTGACCGGATCCTCAGCGCTCACCTGCGCTGGCGCACCGAGCCTTCCTGCGCGACCGACGCCACCAGCGTGCCGTCGGGCTTGAAGATCAGGCCGCGGGTCAACCCGCGGCCATCCTGCGCGCTCGGCGAATCCTGCGCGTAGAGCAGCCATTCGTCGGCGCGGAACGGCCGGTGAAACCACATCGCGTGGTCGAGGCTCGCCGGCATCATGCGATTGTCGAACAGGGTGCGGCCGTAGCGCGCCATGATCGCATCGAGTAGCGAGAAATCCGACGCATAGGCCAGCGCGCACAGATGCAGCGCCGGATCGTCGGGCAGTTTTGCGGCGGTACGAATCCAGACATGGATGCGCCCGTCGTCGATCTTCTGGCCGAAGTAGCGCCCGAGCTCGACCGGGCGCAATTCGATCGGCCGGTCGGATTCATAATATCGGCGGATGAATTCCGGCATCTCCTTGAACAGCGGCTGCTTCGATACTTCCTCGGCGGTCAGTTTTTCCGGCGGCGGCACATCCGGCATCTTGTCCTGATGGTTGAATGCGCCTTCTTCCTCGGCATGAAACGACACCATGATTGAAAAGATGGCGTTGCCATGCTGGATCGCGGTGACGCGGCGGGTCGAGTAGCTCTTGCCGTCGCGCAGCCGTTCGACCTGGTAGATGATCGGGATCTGCGGATCGCCGGGCAGGATGAAATAGCAATGGATCGAGTGCGGCAGGCGGCCCTCGACGGTGCGGCAGGCCGCAACCATCGCCTGCCCGATCACCTGGCCGCCGAATACGCGCTGCCAGCTCGTCTTCGGGCTGTTGCCGCGAAACAGGTTCACCTCGAGTTGTTCGAGATCGAGGATGGAAATCAGGTCGATGAGGCCTTTGGACATGGAGCTCTCTCTTTCGCCGTCTCGGCGTCATTCCGGGGCTTTTGAAGCGAGAACCCGGCAATTCAGTTAAACCGCGGAGCTTGCGGCCCGATGGATCCCGGGTTCGTGCTGGGCACGCCGCGGAATGACCGTCAACCAGCTCAACTACCTTGTTTCCCGGCCCTGTTTCGCCCAGCTATTATCGGGTAGCAAGGGTAGTCTCACGTAGTAGCCGGGTAAGGAATCCATGGCGGCACAGCGAAGCATTGTCATCTGCGGTGGCGCCTTTGCGGGGCTGGCGCTGGCGCTGGCGCTCCGTCAGGGCCTTGGCGGGGATATTCCGGTCATTGTGGCCGATCCGGCCCTGGCGATGCGGCCGAGCCGCGATCCGCGGGCGACCGCCATCGTCGCCGCCTGCCGCCGGCTGTTCGAAGCGCTCGGGGTCTGGGACCAGGTTTCGGATTCCCAGCCGATTCTCGACATGGTCGTGACCGACTCCAAGTTGGACGACGCTACCCGCCCGGTATTTTTGACCTTTGCGGGCGAAGTCGAGCCCGGCGAGCCTTTCGCGCACATGGTGGAAAACCGCCGGCTGATCGATGCGCTGGTGGCGCGCGCCGAGGCCGAGGGCATCGACCTCCGCGCCACGGCGGTTTCGACCTACGACTCCCGTCCCGACGGCGTCACCGTGACGCTGGCCGACGGCAATGTCATCGAGGCGAGCCTGCTGGTGGCCGCCGACGGCGCGCGCTCGAAGCTGCGCGAGCGCGCCGGCATCGCCACCCATGGCTGGGACTATGATCAATCCGGCATCGTCGTCACCGTCGGACATGAGCGGGATCATCACGGCCGCGCCGAGGAGCATTTTCTCCCGGCCGGTCCGTTTGCGATCCTGCCGCTCACCGGCAAGCGTTCGTCGCTGGTGTGGACCGAGAATCGCGCCGAGGCCGCGCGCATCACCGCGCTCGGCGACGCCGAATTCCACGACGAACTGGAGAGGCGCTTCGGACTGCACCTCGGCGAGGTCAAGGCGCTGGACAAGCCGCGCGCGTTCCCGCTCGGCTATTTCGTCGCGCGCTCGTTCATCGCCGAGCGGCTGGCGCTGGTCGGCGACGCCGCGCATGTGATTCATCCGATCGCGGGGCAGGGCCTCAACATGGGCCTGAAGGACGTCGCGGCGCTGGCCGAAGTCGTGGTCGATGCGGCGCGGCTCGGCATCGATCCCGGGCAGGCCGACGTGCTCGAGCGCTACCAGCGCTGGCGGCGCTTCGACACCATGGCGATGGGGCTCGCCACCAATTCGCTGAACTTCCTGTTCTCGAACGAATCGACGCTGCTGCGCACCGTGCGCGACATCGGCCTCGGCCTCGTCGATCGCGCGCCGCCGCTGAAAAACCTGTTCATCCGACAGGCGGCGGGATTGTCAGGCGAAGTGCCGCGGTTGCTGAAGGGCGAGGCGCTGTGAGGGCGAATGGCGAATAGGGAGTGGCGAATAGTGGACCGTCTATTCGCCACTCCCTATTCGCCATTCGCCATTTCCGTCAATCGATCTTCCGTGCCTCTTCCGGCAGCATGATCGGGATGCCGTCGCGGATCGGGTAGGCGAGCTTGGCCGAGCGCGAGATTAGTTCCTGCCGGGTCGAATCGAATTCGAGCGGGCCCTTGGTCACCGGACAGACCAGGATCTCCAGCAACTTCGGATCGACGGTGCCGTCGAGGCGTTCGGGCGTGGCATTCATGGGGAGTCTCCGGCTAGGCGCTGGTCCTTAGCATATTGGATTGCGGCCTGTCATGACGTGCGATCCGCAGCAGTTCGTCGAGCACGGCCTGTTGCCGCGCTTTCGGCAATGGCTGATCCGATAGCGCGAAGCCGAGAAACGCCCAATAGAAAATTTGGGCGCGTGCTCGGGCCACGTCCTTCGGCAATCCGGATTGCGTCAGAAGGCTTTCGACGTAACTCAGCCGCCGCCGGTCGATCGCCTGCACGGCGGTACGCGCGGCCGGATCGACGCTGGCCCAGGTGCGGACCGCCCGCTCCAGCGTCAGCCGCTCGCCGAACACCCGGCGCAGCAACAGTGCGAGCGGGTCTTCATCCTTCGAAGCTGCCTCGACATTGGCGATGATCTGCTCGGCTGCGACCTCGTGCCAGCGCGCAAGGATCGCGGCGTGGAAGGCGACGATGTCGGCAAAGTGCCAGTAGAAGCTGCCGCGCGACACGCGCAGCGTCTTGGCCAAAGGTTCGGCCTTCAGCGCGGTGAAGCCGCGGCTCGCCAGCGCCCTGAGGCCCGCGTCGACCCAGTCCGTTGCCGAGAGTTGATCGCTCATGTCAGTTCCATGCGGCGACCATACACGACTGTATTGACTGGCGCCAGAAGGCGCTGCATAACCATACAGTACTGTATGGAGGCGTTTCGATGCGCGATCTCATCCTGCAATGCGCCGGCGTCGCCGGCATAGCGGTGGCGCTGATCCACGGCGTGCTGGGGGAAACCAGGGTTTTTGCCAGGGCGACCATCCAGCCGGAGAGCCTGCGCACCCTGATCCGACTCGTATGGCAGGCCGGCACGGTGGCCTGGATCGGCGGCGGCGTGCTGCTGATCGCCGCGCCCTCGCTCGGTTCGGAAAGCGCGCGGCATTGGATCGTCGCCACGATCGTCGCGGTCTACGCCTTTGCCGCCGCCGCCAATTGCTGGTGGTCGCGCGGCCGCGGATTTGGCTGGAAGGCGCTCGGCGCCGTCGTCCTGCTTGCGGTGGCGGGGTACTAGGGCGGACCAGCCGTGAGAAAGATCACTGCGGGAGGTGGGGAGGCAGGCGACCACGCTTGAGTGTTTCAGACGGCAATTCGCCGAATGCGAGCCGATAATCTCGTGCGAAATGACCGGGATTCTGAAAGCCGCATTTGAGCGCAATCTGCGTCACCGAAATTTCTGCGTCGCAACGCTGGAGCATGTCCCGCGCGTGATCGAGCCGGATGCCCTTGGCGAATTCCGCTGGCGTACAACCCCGATCCTTCTTGAATTGCCGGAACAGACTTCTGGCGCTGACTTGCGCCAAAGCAGCCATCTTCTCGATGTCGAGCGGCTTGTCCCAGTTCGCGGCGATGAACTCCTCTACCTTCCTGACCGCCGAAGATCCGGCCGGAAGCGGCTCCCGCAGCAGCAAATCGGTGTAGCTGTGCTGGTGGCACATCAGAAACTTCATGATCACCATTCGCTCAACCTCGGCGGCGGCTCGATCGGTGAAGAAGGCCCCGCGCGCATTGAAGTCGTTTGCAAAGTCGAAAACCCGTCGCCGCAGCGCTGCCATGGCCGGATCTCGGGCCCCGGTCTGGTCGAATACCAGCTCGCGGCTCACCGGCTGCCCGATCAGGATGCCGAGGTTGCTCAGCAGCGCACTCATTTCGATACGGAGCACGAACTGACAGTAGTGGGCCTTGAAGTCGAGCCTCAGGGGCGTTGACGCCGGCAACACGGCTGTCCATTTGCCGCCCCTGATTTCTGCCGATCTTCCGCCGGCTGTATATTGGCCTTCGCCCTGAAGATTGAATATTTGCCGGACGAATGTGTCCTCGCCGAATCCCACCGTGACGTCGTTGGCATAGTCGCAATAGGAAAGTCCAAGGCCGCCGATCTGCAAATGGTTTGCGCGCACGGCAAACTCGCTCTTTTGACGTGCGATGTCGAAATGGGTCGCCTTGTAAAAACCGAATAGCCGATCGCGGACCAGGTCCGGATCGCTGGAATACATGACTGGGTAGTTGCTCAGCGGATTGTTTCGTTTCTGAATCGCGATCATGCGGGCGCCGAAAGAATCTAATGTATTGTATGATGCATACACTTCATCCGTCGAATTCCAACCCCTGCGACTTTAACGCCGTAGTTTTACGGGGGCGTTTTGGCGCAGCACGCCGGCGTTTGCCGATTTCCGATCGATTGGCGGTCGCAAGTGGCGGGATACGAGCGTCTTGACGCCTGTTGGTCTAAGGCCGCGCTAACATGATTAATCTAGTCTGACGTCGAACGCTTCCCATTGAAGCGCAGCGTGAGATCGACGGCCAACCAATGTCAGAAGTAATCAGTATTCGGAAGGCGCGTTATCGTCCCGACACAGCGCGATCGCACCTGGTCGAGACCGCGGACGCCGTAACCGACGCCGCTGATTTTCCCGATTCCGGCGAACTCGCGATCGTGAAGCTGAAAGTTCAGCGCTCCATCCTGTTGCTCGACCTTGCCGCCCAGCAGGCGCGTCTCCTCATGAGGGAAATACCTGATGCGACGCGAAAGCAGAATCTCGAATCCCAGATCGGCATCATCGAGCAGCAGCTTCAGGTCGCACGGCAAATGGCGTCGAACATATGAATCCGGTCATCCCAGTGTTTGTACGGACGACGAAATTAACGGCCGAGTCAGATCAGAACAGCGAATTCGTCGCGACTCGCTCCACGCGCACTGCCGCCGCCGCGGCAAATGAACACCAATCTCAAGACACCAAGAACCTGGAGACCTGAAATGTCGATCGATCGCCGAATGTTGCTTCGCGGTGCAGTGGCGTGCGCCTGCTGCTTCAAGGCCGGAGTAGCTGTCGCCGCCGAGAAGCCGGCGCATGGCGGCGCGGCAACGCCGCACTGGAGCTATGAAGGTGACGGCAACCCGGCGAAATGGGGAGAGCTGCAGTCCGACTTCAGGATGTGCCAGCTCGGGCTCGAGCAGACGCCGATCGATCTGAGCAACGGCATCAAGGGCGATGTCGGCTCGGTCGGTTATGACTACAAGGCGTTGCCGCTCCGGCTGGTCAACAACGGCCACACCATCCAGTTCAACGCCGATCCCGGCAGCGCCTGCGTCATTGCCGGTATGCGCTACGAGCTGCTGCAGTTTCATCTGCATCATCCGAGCGAACATCTGCTGGATGGGAAGGGCTTCGATCTCGAATGCCATTTCGTCCACAAGTCCAGCGCCGGCGCGCTGGCGGTGACCGGCGTGTTCATCCGGCCCGGCGCGGCGAACGCCGCGCTGAAGACCTTCTTCGAACAGATGCCAGCCAAGGAAGGCCCGGAAGTGAAACTGGCCGGCTCGATCGACCTCGCGGCCATCCTGCCGAAAAGCGGCGGCTACTTCCGTTACATGGGGTCGTTGACGACGCCTCCCTGTTCGGAGGGCCTGACCTGGACGGTGCACAAGGAGCCGGTCGAGGCCTCGGTCGAGCAAATCAAGAAATTCGCAGCGTTGTTTCCGGGCAACGCCCGTCCGCTGCAGAATCGAAACCGCCGCTTCCTCATCGATGCCTCCTGATCTTTCATTCTAAGAACCGAGGAATATTACCGTGAATAGTGCTTCATCATCTGCCGCCGGCGCGTCGTCCGGGCTGTTCGGCTTCTTCACCAATCGCCGCATCAATACCAAGATCATGATCGGTTTTGCGGTCGTGCTGGCCTTGTTGGCAGTGCTATCGGTGCTGTCGTATCGGGGCTTTGGCAAAGTCTCTGACGGATTCGAGGCGTTCAACCAACGGGTCAAGGTGGTCAGCATCGCCCGCAACGTCGATCGCAATTTCGTCGCCTTCCGCCGGTTCGTGCGCGAGTTCTCGATTTCGGGGGACGAGAGCCTGCTCCCCGAAGCCCGCAGGATGCGGGACCTTCTTGAAAAGAACATCAAGCAGGGGCTCGATGACATCAAGAACCCCGAGCGGCGGGGCAAGATGGCCGAAATTGGCGAACAGTTCGATAAGTACGCCAAGAACTTCGACAAGCTGATTGCGCTCAAGCAGGAACAGAACAAGCTGACCCGAGACGTTCTCGATCCGCTTGGCACGAAGTCGCGTGTCGAGATAGAGGAACTTCAAACCGCGGCAGCCAAGGCCGGCAATTCGAACTCCGTGGTCCTGGCCGGCGAAGCTGTCAAGCTCCTGATGCAGGCGCGGTTGAACGTCAACAAACTGCTCGGCCGCCACGAGGAGAGCGCTGCTCAAGGCGCCGAAAAGGCGCTTGCAGCGCTGAAGAAAACGATGACGGCGTTCGGCGCCGGGATCGTCAGCGAAGAAGCGCGCAAAATTTTCGTTGACGTCAACGGCAACGTCGAAAAATACACCGACGCCTACCACAAGGCGGCCCACGACGCCCACGAGATCGAGATACTTGCCAACGGCGAGATGGCCAAGGAGGCGCAGGCGATCGCCGCCGCCGCAGAGAGCATCAAGGAGTCGGGCATCGCCGAGGAGACGAAGATCGAGCATGAGACGATCGATCTGATCAACTCGACCGAAGGCCTGATCCTGATCATCGCGATCAGCAGCATGATCCTGGGCATCGCACTGGCCTGGCTGATCGGACGCGCGATTTCCAAGCCCGTGATCGGCCTGTGCGCCGGCATGCGGGAGCTGGCGGACGGCAATTTCGAGGTCGTCCTGCCCGGTCTCGGCCGCGGCGACGAGGTCGGCGACATGGCGCAGGCGGTCGAGATCTTCAAGGTCAAGGCCGAGCAGAAGGCCCGTGCGGAAGCGGAAGCCAAGGCCGAGCAGGATCAGATCTTGGCCCGGCAGCGCAAGGCCGACATGATCAAACTGGCAGACAGCTTCGAATCAGCCGTCGGCGAGATCATCCAGACCGTGTCGTCGGCTTCCACCGAACTGGAGGCGTCCGCCACGACATTGACCGGTACCGCCGAGCGGTCGCAGGAACTGACCACGATGGTCGCGGCGGCGTCGGAAGAAGCGTCCACCAATGTGCAGTCGGTGGCGTCGGCCACCGAGGAGCTCTCCTCATCGGTCAACGAGATCAGCCGGCAGGTGCAGGAATCCGCACGGATGGCCAACGAGGCCGTCGATCAGGCGCGCAACACCAACGATCGTGTTGCCGAACTGTCGAAGGCGGCGTCGCGGATCGGCGACGTGGTCGAACTGATCAACACGATCGCCGGCCAAACCAATCTGCTCGCGTTGAACGCGACCATCGAGGCTGCCCGGGCCGGGGAGGCCGGACGCGGCTTCGCTGTGGTTGCCTCCGAGGTGAAGGCGCTCGCCGAACAGACCGCGAAGGCCACCGGCGAGATCGGCCAGCAGATCTCCGGCATCCAGGCGGCGACCCAGGAATCGGTCGGCGCGATCAAGGAGATCAGCGGCACGATTGAAAAGCTGTCCGAGATCTCCTCGACGATCGCGGCCGCGGTGGAAGAGCAGGGCGCGGCGACCCAGGAAATCTCTCGCAACGTGCAGCAGGCGGCGCAGGGCACCCAGCAGGTGTCCTCCAATATCGCCGACGTGCAGCGTGGCGCCAGCGAGACCGGGTCGGCTTCCTCGCAGGTTCTGTCGGCGGCGCAGATGCTGTCCGGCGACAGCAACCGGCTCCAGACCGAGGTCGGAAAATTCCTTGCAACGGTGCGGGCGGCCTAGCCGCCCGCCGTCAGCACAAAAGGCAGTCGCGGGGTCCGAAACGACTTTGGCTCCGCGACCGCAGGATTGATCGATCGACGCTGGCTATTGCAGCCCGGTGTCGCCGGTGGTGCGTTTCTTGGCGAGGTCCATTTCGGTCACCGCGACCAGAATTTCCGCGCGCGTTTTTAAATCGGGTGCTTCCAGCATCGCCTGCTTCTCCGCCGGGCCGTAGGGCGACATCATCGCCAGCGCGTTGACCAGCGCTTCGTTCGGCGCGCTCTCGATGCCTTCCCAATCCACCTTCAGATTGTTGGCCTCGAGAAAATCGGTCAGCACCTCGAGCAGGGCGGTGCGATCGACGGCTTCCTCCCCCTTGCGCGCGACGAAATCGTCGGCATAGGGAAAGAAATCCACCTTGCATTGGCGGTACGCGGTCAGCGCTGTAATTTCTTCGACCACCTTGAAGCGCGCGACACCGGTGAGCTCCAGGATGTAACGGCCGTCGCCGGATTCGGCGAGCTGGGTGATGCGGCCGACACAGCCGACCCGGAACAGCTCCGGTTTCGCTTCGTCCTTGCTGTGCGAAAGATCCGGCTGGATCATCCCGATCAGCCGGTGCCCGTCGCGCAGCGCGTCGTCGACCATAGCCAGATAGCGCTGCTCGAAAACATTGAGCGGCATCTGGCCGCGCGGCAGCAACAGCGCGCCCGGCAACGGAAATACCGGAATGATTTCGGGAAGCTCGCCGGGTCCGCGGTATTCGGCATTGATCGGCATTGACAGTCCCGGTCAGTGGTGTGGGTGAGTATGCGCCTTACGAGAAGAGAATCGTAGACAGCCGCTTTCGTCCATCGACGGTGGCTTCGTCGGCGCCGCCCCACGCCTCGAAGAACTGCACCAGCTGCCTGCGCGCCCCGTCATCGTTCCACTTGCGGTCTCGCCTGACGATTTCGAGCAACTGGTTGGTCGCCTCGGCGCGGTTACCCTGCGCATTCAGCGCCGTCGCCAGATCAAATCGCGCCTGATGGTCGAGCGGATTGGCGGCAAGCTTCTGTTCCAGCTCGGCGACCGGACCGACCGCCTGGGCCTGCTCGGCGAGGTCGATCGAGGCCTGCACCGCCTTGACGGCGGCATCGTTGCGCTTGGATTCCGGCACCAGTGCCAGCGTCTGCTTGGCCTGTTCGATCGCGCCCGTCGTCACATAGCATTTGGCCAGCCCCGCCATCGCAGGGATGCTGGTGGCGTCGAAGCCAAGCACCTCGGCATAGATCTGGGCGGCTGCGGCAGGATCGCCCTCCGCCAGCACGGCCTCGGCCTCCTGCAGTATTTCGGCAATATTAGGCTCGCCCGGCGCGGTCACGCCCTTGGTGAGCTTTTCGATGAAGGCGTTGACCTGGCTTTCCGGCACCGCGCCCATGAAACCGTCGGCAGGCTGGCCCCCGACGAACGCGATGACGGCCGGGATCGACTGGATGCCCATCTGGCCCGGAATGGCCGGATGCTCGTCGATATTCATCTTGACCAGCTTGACCTTGCCCTTGGCGGCACGGACCGCCTTTTCGAGAACCGGCGTGAGCTGCCGGCAGGGGCCGCACCACGGCGCCCAGAAGTCGATCAGCACCGGCTGGCGCTTCGATTCCTCGATGACGTCCTTCACGAAGGACTGGGTGGTCGTCTCCTTGATCAGATCGGGTGTCGCCTGCGGCGCCGGGCCGCCGCCCTGCTCAACTATCGTCACGGTATCCTCGCCTGATGTCTCGAGAAGCTGTCCTGGACCAAGATGTTCCGGAATTCGGGCCCGTTCTAGCACGACGGGCGGCAAGTTCCTCTCCGGTAGATGGCAGCTTCGCCACAAAATTCAATCGGCTGACCCCTTTCCGGGTCCGCCGGGACCTGCCATCGGCATAGCCTCCGGATGGAGTAACGACGCAGAGCGATGGCCGGTTCACCGGTTGGCGCGTCTGAGGCGCGATCGAATCGACCCGCCCCAGGCTGCGAGCGCCCCGCCATGGGTTCCGAGATGTTGAAAGCGGCCGCAAATCCCCGCTTGGAGGCGGTTTCGGGCCGTTTCGCTTCCATTTGTTCATAAAATCGCATGATCCTTGCGACGCCAGATCGCATCCGGACTGTTGCATTCGCGGTCGGCATTTGTCATACGTCTGCCGTTGACGGCGCGTGTTCGCCGCCATCTCGGATGCGGGTGTAGCTCAGTGGTAGAGCACGACCTTGCCAAGGTCGGGGTCGAGGGTTCGAGCCCCTTCGCCCGCTCCAGATTTTCCCGGTTTGGAAACTGCCGCATCGAGGACGGCGCGCGGCCACGGACGCCGTGGGCTGTCACGCTCCTCGCGGAATCCGGTAGACCCAGATTCTGGCCTTTCCCGAATTCACGTTGCGAAACAGCTTCGGGAAGAAGCCGCTGACCGGCTGGTTCAGGTAGACGAACAATTGTCCGTCGCGGGTCGCCCTGAATGGTTCGTCGAGATGGCCGTTCGTCAGCTCGCTATCGATGAAATTCTCCTCGTTGCCGGTCTCGCCGTAGCGAAGGATGACGCGTCCAAATGGCCGATCGAGCGTTCGCTTGAGCGGATAGGCCGCCGCCAGCACGGCAAACCGGCCCAGCGCCAATACCGAGCCGCCCAAGCCGTCCTTCTTCCAGTCAGGCAGGAATTCGCGCAGCGGCATTCCGGTCAGTTTGGACTCGGCGCCGAGAAACTTCCACTCGTCAGTCTTTTCCATCATCAACTGATAGCGCCCGCGCGTCTCCAGCATGACTCCGACCGGCGTGCAAAGATTGGCCGTGTCGAACTCCACGACCGGAGCGCCTCGGCAGGCCTCAGAGGCGCATGTGCCGGGAAAGCTGCCGTCGGGCATCCGCTTGCACAGCTTCATGTCGTCGGGCTCGCAGACCTTGAGCTTCGTCGCTTGCTGCGCGGGATTGCAGAAATCACCGAGACTGTCGCGGAAATTGAAGACGAAGTGACCGGCAAGGGCAAAACCGCCGAACAGGAACGTGACGGCAAAAAATGCAGGCGCAAACTTGAGCTTGATGTCGGTGATGAACTGCCGGTAGCCGTCCTTCAGCCTGAACCGCGCGATGGTGCCGTCGCCAAGCTGCATCGTCGTCAAGATAACGGCCGCGAAGAACTGGAAATACGGATGGGTGAGGCGATCGATGAAAATTTTGAGGTTATCGATCAAGGTCTGCGGAGATTCGGGTGGCTGCAGCCAGTCGCAACCGAGCCATCTCAACACCGGACACAGCGCGATGAACAACAAGATGACGAATGCCGGAATCGGCAAGCGAAGACGGCCGCCGCGTTCATCCGATTCGGCCCGGTGCAGGTCGATCTTTGCGAGGCTCCCGCGCCACGCGCGGCGCATGTGGTCCGTGATGCTGCCCTGCAGGCTTGCGCTCAACCACAACAGCAGCGCGACAAGCGAAGCGCACAATACGAACCAGAGCGGCTCCCGCGCGTAGGCGTTGACCCAGCGTGACGCCCCGTTGGGGAGGGCGAGCGCCACGATGCGAATGAGATCGGAAACCGGCCGCAACGGCGTGGCGAATTCGGCTTGCGCCGGCGCTGTGGACGTCAGCGGATAGGTCAGCAGGTAGAACGACGCGATCACGGTCAGGAAATAGATGATGCGGCGGCGCCAGATCCAGCTCCCGACGATATGCTCCTGGGCATGCTCACGCTGGCGGGCGTTGGCCAGGCTCTCATACTTCGCTTTTCCGGAGGGGGCGGTCAGCTTGTCCGGGCTGATGATTCTCTCGTCATAGGTCAAGATCTCGTAAGCCGGCGGCAGTGCGACCGGGGCATAGAGATGCGCGTCGATGGAGATCCGTTCCAGTACACTCTCGTGGATCTTCGGCATCGCAATCTTCACGCAATCGCGCCTGTCGTCGGAAAATTTCGTATCCGACAAGGCGGCCACGCTGCGGGGTCCATAGCGGTAGTAGCCGCCTAGTCCATTGCGCGAATCGTAGATGCGGCCGTCCTTGTCCTGGGCCGACCGCACCCGCGTGAAGGCGTCGGGATCGGCGCCCGGTGCCTCTTTCAAGGTCAGTCCGCAGCGGCGTGCTTGCGACAATATCCAGGTCAAGGACACATGGGCGAGCGAGTCGTCGGGATAGCCTCCGCCCACGTTGGAATGCACGCCGGCGAACCAGACCTGGGTGATCCGCTTTGGATCCTTCTCATTGCTTTCGTCCCAAAGCAGCGGGTGGAACGTGGTGCGCTCGTCATCGAGCGAGAGGGCGTGGCAAGCCTTGCGGACCAGCGGATGGAGTTGCCGGTCCGGAAACTCGAGTGGCCAGAGATAGCGGCTCACGCCGCGCGTCATTTCGTCGACGGGCAGGCCGTATGCCGCCACGGTATCCCAAAGGCCGAGGAAGGTGATGTGATCGACCGGCCGTTGCTTGCTGTCGTGCTCGGCCGGCAGAAAGATGTTGCGCAGCTTGCGAAATATCCATTCGACCTGGAACTGGGATTTGAAGTTCTTCGCCCGGTGGGCCCGATAGGCCGCCGCGACCTTGCGATCGAGTTCCTCCTCCGTCCGATAGCTCACCAGCCCCTGTTCGCAGATCAGCCCGTTCACCACGCGGATGGTGAAGGCGCCGCGGCTGAAGCCGAACGCGAAGATGTCGTCGTCCTGCCAAGGTCCGCATTTCTCGTTGCGATTTTCTGCTTTGGCAGCGGCCGTTTCCAGCGCCTGGTAGTCGTGACGCGAGCGATAGTTCCGGCAGACGAATTTGTAGATGTCGAGCACGTTGCGCTTGAGGCCGAAGCCGAAGGCGCCGCCCAGGATCGCCAAGGGCTTGAAGGAGGATGTGCCGACGCCGTCGTCGTAGAACGCGATCTGCTGCGAACTCGTCAGGTCCAGCGATTCAAACACGCGCCAGACGTTGGTTCGCCAAACCTTGCCGGCGGAATTGCCGGTACCGTCGGAGAGCAGGATGATCCGCTTGTTCGCCATTGGGGCGCTCGCTCGGGCGCGACTTCCGGTCATACCGGTTGCACGCACCCTCTCAGCGATTCATGCGGCCGACTATGAACTGGGCCACAAATGTGTCGCACGATTGTCCGCCGCGGGCGTTGAGGGGCAATCTGCCTGATGTGGAACGCCGCCCACGCGATATTGCGGTGCAGCGGCGCGCTGCCACGATGCCGGTGCTTGGCAATCCGTCTCACAATTTGCCGAGATCAGCCGAAGCCGCGCGGCGCGCGCTTCTCTCTCGTATCGGATGTGCTACCATTTCACGGTCTGTCTCTGCACCAGACCAAGTTCGTCTCTCGGACGTTCACAAAATAAAATCAGGCGCAGCCGCCAGGGCTGCATAGGGGAGTGACGCGATGAAATCGGCTTTCAATCGATCCATTCTTGCGCTCGCAGCCATCCTTGTTGTCGCAGGAGCCGGTCAGGCCGGCGCGCAGCAGAAGCCTCTGAAGAAATACGAGTCCGGCACCAAGGATTTCTGGACCAATCCGCCGCCGGACTGGTTCCTTGGTGACGAGACCGAAGCGCAGAAGGGCCAGGCGCCGCCATCCGGTCCGCCCACCGGCGCCTCGGAGGCCGAACTCGCGGCGATGATGAAGAAGATCAAGCTGCCGGAGGGCTTCAGCATCGAAGTCTACGCCTCCAACGTGCTGGAAGCGCGGCAGATGGCCTGGGGCGACAAGGGCACGCTGTTCGTCGGCTCCTTCAGCCTCGGGAACGTCTATGCGATTAAGGATGTTGGTGGAAAGCGCGAGGTCAAGACCGTCCTCAAGGGCCTCAACATGCCGACCGGCCTCGCATTCCAGGACGGCGCGCTCTACGTCGTCGCGATCAACAAGCTGATCAAATACGAGAACGCCGAAGCCAATCTCGACAATCTCGGCGCGGGCAAGGTGGTGTATGACGACATGCCGTCCTACGTCGCGCATGGCTGGAAATACATCGCCGTCGACAAGGAAGGTTGGTTCTATCTGCCGTTCGGACCGCCCTTCAACATCGGCCTTCCGCCGACCAGCCTCTCGCAGATCCGCCGCGTCGATCCCAAGACCGGCAACGCCGAGATCTGGGCGCTCGGGGTCCGCAACAGCGTCGGCGGCGACGTCGATCCGCGCTCCGGGCGGTACTGGTTCACCGAGAACGCGCGCGACTGGATCAGCGATGACATGCCAAGCGACAAGCTCAACATGATCTCGAAGATTGGCGAGCACTTCGGCTATCCCTACTGCCACCAGGGCGATTTCCCGGATCCGAAATTCGCGATGGGGCACAAGTGCGAGGAATTCACCCCGCCCGTCGTCAAGCTCGGGGCGCACGTCGCACCCCTCGGCATGAAGTTCTATACCGGCGATCAATTCCCCGCCGAGTATAAGAACAACATCCTGATCGCCGAGCACGGCTCCTGGAATCGCTACAAGTACCAGGGCGCCCGGATCAAGCGCGTGATCGTCGATGCCGACGGCAAGAACGCCAAGTCGGAAATCTTCGCCTCCGGCTGGCTTGAGGGCGACACCGGCTATCTCGGCCGTCCGAACGACATCATCCTCGCCAAGGATGGTTCGATCCTGGTGGCGGACGACTGGGCCGGCGCCGTCTATCGCATCAGCTACAAGAAGTAGGTAGGACGTCAAGGATCAGGGGGCTGCGGTTATCCGGAACGGGTAGCCGCAGCCTTTGTTGTTTGGAGTCGTGCGGAGGAGCTCACATGCGAAATGCACTGGTCGGGATCGTGCTGGCGGCGATATTGGCCTGCGGTTCGTCGGCCCGAGCCGCCGATATCGCTGCCGGCAAGAAGAAGGCCGAGCTGTGCGTCGGCTGCCACGGCGAGGCCGGCATTTCGCAGATGGAGAACATTCCCTCGCTCGCCGCCCAGCCCGATCTATTCATCCAGTGGCAGCTTGTGTTTTTCCGTGCCGGCACCCGCAAGAATGAGCAGATGCAGCCGATCGTCGAGCAGCTCAACAACGAGGATATCCGCAACCTCGGCGCCTATTACGCATCGCTGGCGCCGGCGAAGGAACCGAAGCCGGACGATGATCCGGACCTTTCAGCCAAAGGCGCGCAGGCGGCGGCCGGTCGGCGCTGCGCGGCATGTCACACCGATACCTACGCCGGCACCAAGGCCGTCGCCCGCATTGCCGGACAGCGCGAGGAATATCTCGTGAAGGCGCTGCGGGATTACAAAACCGGCGTGCGCGCTGGCGGCGCCATGGCGGCGATGGCGGATGTCGCCTTTCCCCTCAGCGAGGAGGAGATCGAGGCGCTCGCGCATTATCTGGCGCATTTGTAGACGTTGGTCGTCCCTGCGAACGCAGGGACCCATACTGCCGCTGCAGTATGTGTCTTGGAAGGCCTCAGACGGCCCGCTTCTATCGATAGCACAACGCGGTCTGGGTCCCTGCGTTCGCAGGGACGACGAAGATTGAGCGGGACTACGCAGAGCGCTGTTTCTCATACGCCTTGAGATGCGTATACGCGATGCGCAGCTTCGGCACCGGGATCTTGGCGGCATCGGCACGGGCGACGAGGTCGCCGATCACATGGTCGGCCTCGACCGGCAGCCCGGCCTTGATGTCGCGGAACATCGAGGCGGTCATCGGCGAGCCTTCGGTGGTCAGCATGCCGCTGGTGCGCTGGAAGAACGGGCCGGTCGGCGCAAAGCCCGACGCTTTTGCAATCGCGCTGCATTCATCGAGCATGCCGAGCAGAAAATCCTTGCCGCCGGTGACCGCCAGAATGTTGCCGACCGAGGTTCGCATCAGCGACGTCGACGCCGCGAGCGACGCGAGGAAAACCCACTTCTCCCACATGTCCTGCAGGATATGGTCGCTGGCCACCGCGCCGATCTTGCCGCTGTCGAACACTTTTGCGATCGCGCGCACCCGCTCCGACATCGCGCCGTCGCGTTCGCCGAAATTGAGCGACTGCATCGGCGCCAGCTGGACCACCTCGCGGGCCTCGTTGAGCGTCGCGGCGATGGCGCAGAGGCCGCCGAGCACGCGGCCGGCGCCGAATTCTGCGTCCAGAACGTTGAGGTGCAGCATGCCGTTGAGCAGCGGAATGATCGCCGTATCAGGCCCGACCGCCGGCGCAAACGACGTGATCGCGTCTTCGAGGTCGAACGCCTTGCAGCTCAGCAGCACGACGTCGAATTTTTCCGTGAGCTTGTCCGCCTGCACGGCCGGCGGGCTGTTGAGCGTCACGTCGCCGTTGGGGCTCTTGATGACGAGGCCCGCGCTGGCGAGTTCGGACGCGCGCTTCGGCCGGACCAGGAAGGTCACATCATTCCCGGCCTGAAGCAGCCTGCCGCCGAAATAGCCGCCGATGGCGCCGGCCCCGACCACGAGAATGCGCATGCGATACTTCCTTTTCTTGGTCTTGGCGGGCGAATTGAAAGCTCAGGTCACCGTCTATCATCAACCATTCGTTATTCGCCACTCACGAATTTCTCTCTACTTGCCCGACGCCATTTCCTCGACCTCGCGAAGCTGCTCCTTGCCGAAGAACATTTCCTGGCCGACGAAGAATGTCGGCGAGCCGAACGCGCCGCGCTCCACCGCGTTCTGGGTGTTCTCGATCAGCTTTGCCTTCACGTCGGCATCCTGCGCGCGCGTCAGCAGCTTTGCGGCGTCGAGGCCGGACGAGGCCAGCGCCTTGGCCGCGACCTCGGGGTCGTCCATCTTCTTCGGCTCGACCCACATGTGGTGGAAGGCGGCTTCGATATATTTCTCGAACACACCTTCGAACTGGGCCGCCACGGCCGCGCGCATCAGGTTCAGCGTGTTGACCGGGAAGAATGGATTCCAAACATAGGGCTTGACGCCAAAACGCTTGAGGAAGCGCTCGGTTTCCAGCGCGTGGAATTCACGCTTGTTCTTGACGCCGGCGAGTGTTTCGGCGGGCGACTTGTTGTTGGTGGCCTTGAAGATGCCACCGAGCAGGATCGGCACATATTCGAATTTTACACCGGTGCGTCGTTCGATCGCCGGAATCGCTTCATGGCTGAGGAAGGCGTTGGGACTGCCGAAATCGAACAGGAATTGCGGATTTGAACTCACGGCAGTCTCCCCTGATGTTTCGGCTCATTGTGACGCAAGGCAAACGCTGCGTCCACGGTATTATGACGGTCATAATATCGTGGCCATGCAGCGCCGCGCACGGAGGCCGAGGGGCGAAAGGGCGATCGCGCCTATGGCTCGGCGCGATCGCTGAAGGCGAGCTTGACGACGTGGTCGCGGATATCGTCGGGCCAGCCGGCGATGAGACCGACGAAGCGCCGCCGGTCGTCGGCGAACAATGCCCGTGACGCTTCCTCGAAGCCTGCGAGATTGCCGGCCATGACCGACATGAAGCGATAGGCAGCATCGCGTGCGGCCCGCACGCGATCGGCATCGCCGTTAGCGCGGCGCGCTTGCTCCACCAGCTTGCGGAGCGCGACTGAGGCGCCGCCGGGCTGTGTGCCGAGCCATTCCCAATGGCGCGGCAACAGCGTCACCTCACGTGCGACCACACCGAGTTTTGGCCGCCCGCGACCGCGCGGTTCCGCCGCCGGCTCAGGGGTGGCATCGGGCGGCGCAGCGGGCCGCGGCAGGCGGGACACCACCTCGCGCTCGGTGCCGCGAAGGTCGAGGTCGATCGGCTGGCCCGTCGCGTCGCTGAAAGTGATGATCGACGGCGCGCCGGGCCGGCGAGACGCCTGCATGACCGCGATCGCGACCTCCGCGAGCGGACCCGCGGCGAGACGCGCTGGGCCGATAAAGGCCGTGAAAACGGGGCGGGTCGTGTCGGTCATCGGACAAACCATGGACTTTTCGATCGTTTATATTTGCCCGGGTAAATATTTTTGTCAATATTGCCCGGGTAAATATTATCCTGTTCTTCTGACTGTCTCGACTTTGCCCCGACCGGCTGGCACCAACGGCGGCCAATCAAAGGGAACGCCATGCTGACGGTTCATCATCTCAACAATTCCCGCTCGCAGCGTGTGCTGTGGCTGCTCGAAGAGCTGGAGGTTCCGTACGAGATCGTGCGCTATCAGCGTCAGCCGGACATGCGGGCGCCGGCGGAACTGCGCGCCGTTCACCCGCTCGGCAAATCCCCCGTTGTTACCGACAATGACAACACCATCGCGGAGTCCGGTGCGATCTGCGAATACATCATCGGCACCTACGGCAACGGGCGCCTCATCCCGCAGCAGAACACGCCGGAGCGCCTCCGCTATACCTACTGGCTGCACTATGCCGAAGGCTCTGCGATGCCGCCGCTGCTGCTGAAGCTTCTGTTCACGCTGATGCCGAAGCGCGCGCCGGCCCTGCTGCGCCCGGTGGTACGGAAGGTGTCCAACACGGCGCTGACCACCCTGGTCAATCCGCAGCTCAAGCAGCACATGGATTACTGGGAAAGCGAGCTGGCCAAGAGCGAATGGTTCGCCGGCCCTGAATTCAGCGGCGCCGATATCCAAATGAGCTTTCCACTGGAAGCCGCCGCGGCCCGTGGCGGACTGGAGTTCGGTCACCCCCGGGCGATGGCGTTTCTCGAACGCATCCACGCCCGTCCGGCCTATGCGCGTGCGCTGGAAAAGGGCGGGCCGTACGTGATCGGTCGGTGACGACCTTGCGGCTGAATGCGGTCCCGCGGCGTTGCCCGGCGGCTTCCGTCTAGCGCGACGTCTGCGCGGCGCCCACCGACGGTAGCGCCTGCACGGTGACGCCCGGGGGCGGCACATCGTCGTCGGGCACGAAAAAGTCCGACATCAAGGGCACCGAGCGGTCGACGCGGTAGTGCTCAAAGTCCCTGACGCCCGAGGCGTACAGCACCTTGTCGTCGATGCAGAACTGTCCGGTGAATTCCCGTGCCGGGCGGGTCAGAATGGCATGCGCGGCGTCGCCCATGATCTCGGGCGTGCGGCTCGCGCGCATCATGGTCTCGCCGCCGAGCAGATTGCCGACCGCGGCGGTGGCAATGGTGGTGCGTGGCCACAGCGCGTTGACCGCGACGCCGGCGGATCTCAGCTCACCCGACAGCCCCAGCACGCACATGCTCATCCCGAACTTCGCCATCGTATAGGCCGTGGAATGCTCGAACCATTTCTGCTTCATGTCGAGCGGCGGCGACAGCATCAGGATGTGCGGGTTGGCGGCCTTCTTCAAATGCGGAATGCAGTATTTCGACACCATGAAGGTGCCGCGCGTATTGATTCCCATCATCAAGTCGAACCGCTTCATGTCGGTTCCCTGCGAATTGGTCAGGCTGATGGCGCTGGCATTGTTGACGCAGATATCGATGCCGCCGAACTCACTGACGGTCTGCTCGATCGCCGCGATCACCTGCGCCTCGTCACGGATGTCGCACAGCACCGGCAGCGCCTTGCCGCCGGCGGCGCGAATTTCCTCCGCCGCCGTATAGATGGTGCCCTTGAGTTTTGGATGCGGCTCCGCGGTCTTGGCCGCCACCGCGACATTGGCGCCGTCGCGCGCCGCACGCAGCGCAATGGCCAGCCCGATGCCGCGGCTGGCGCCCGAGATGAACAGCGTCTTGCCTTTGAGGGACGTCATTGGGCTCGCTCCCGGTTTCAGTTTTGCGTTCGTTACGATCTATACGGCATATCACCGCCAACGGTCATCACTGCTTCACTGGCCCACCGCCGCGGCGCCGCGGGTGCGTGGATCGGGGGCGCCGAGCAGGCCGTTCGGCGTGACGGCGATCGAGTTCACCGAGGTCTGGCCGAGCGGCACGACCACCTTGTGGCCTTTCGCCCTCAGTTCCTCCAGGACCTCGTCGGGAAAGCCGCGCTCAGCGCGCACCTCGTCGGGCATCCATTGATGATGAACCCGGGGCGCTGCCACGGCGTCGGCGACGTCCATCTTGTAGTCGAGCACGTCGATCACGACCTGCAGCACCGCCGAGATGATGCGGCTGCCGCCCGGCGAGCCCGTGATCAGCACCGGTTTGCCGTCCTTCAATACGATGGTCGGCGACATCGAGGACAATGGCCGCTTGCCCGGACCGGGCAGGTTGGCTTCGAGCCCGACCAGGCCAAAGGCATTCGATGCGCCGGGCGCGGCGGTGAAATCGTCGAGCTCGTTGTTGAGCAGCACGCCGGTTCCCTCGGCGACCAGGCCGACGCCATAGGGAAAATTCAGCGTGTAGGTATTGCTGACCGCGTTGCCGCTGGAATCGACCACCGAATAATGCGTGGTGTTGCTGCCCTCGCGCGGGCTCACGGCCAGCACGTCGCCCGCCGGCGTCGAGCGTCCAAGGTCGATGGTGGCGCGTTGCCTTGCCGCATATTCCTTGCTGATCATCGCGTTGACGGGCGCGTTGACGAAGACGGGATCGCCGAGATAGCGCGCGCGGTCGGCGTAGGCGCGTTTCATGGCTTCGATCATGAGGTGCAGGGACGCCGCGCTGCCCTGCTTCAGCTCCGCCATCGGAAATCCTTCCAGAATGTTCAGCGTCTCCAGTAAAACCATGCCGCCGGAGGAGGGCAGCGGCATCGAAACAATGTCGTAGCCGCGATAGGTGCCGCGCACGGGATCGCGGGTGACCGCCTGATACGATTTCAAATCGTCCGATGTCATCAGGCCGCCGCCGTCGCGCACCGCCTTGGCCAGCCGTTCGGCGACCGGCCCCTCGTAAAACCCGCGCGGTCCCTGTGCGGCAATCGCCGCCAGCGTCGCCGCGAGATCGGGCTGAATCAGCCGGTCGCCTTCCTGCAGCGGCGTGCCGTCGCTGCGGGAGAACGCCTTGGCTGAATTCGACCAGCGTCCCATCCGGCGATACATGTCCGACAGCGTGTCGGCCAGGTCGTCGGCGACCACAAAACCGTCGCGCGCCAGCGCGATGGCGGGCGTGAGGATTTGCGCGAGCGTGAAACGGCCCGAGCCGTACTTTTCCAGCGCCAGCGCCAGCCCGGCGACCGTGCCGGGCACGCCGATGCCGAGCGCGGAATTGCGCGACTTGTCGGTGTCGGGCTTGCCGTCTGCTCCGAGAAAAACATCCGGCGTGATCGCGCCCGGCGCGGTCTCGCGATAGTCGATGGCGACAGCCTCATTGCGCGCCGCCGAATGAATCACCATGAAGCCGCCGCCGCCGATGTTGCCGGCCCGCGGATAGGTGACGGCCAGCGCAAAGCCGGTGGCGACCGCGGCGTCAACCGCATTGCCGCCCTGCCGCAGGATGCCTGCGCCGATCTCCGCAGCAAGCCGCTCCTGCGCCACCACCATGCCGTGCTCGGCCGTGATGGCGCGAACCGTGGAGAGATCGACCGGCGCGAAACCGCGGCGATCCTGCGCAAGCGCGGCTGTCGCGCACGCGAACGCAAGGACGATTGTGGCGGCCAGCCGGCGCCATCGGATCGAAGAGACAGTCATCGAAAATCCGCCGCAGTTGAAGCCTGGGTGACGCCGGGCAATAACGGCCGGTACCGCTGACGAATGCTATATGGGTTTGGATTCGATCGGCAAAATGGCCCGCGCGACTTTTGAAGGAAATTCCTCACATGACGGTGATCGCTCCCGAGGCAACCGGCGCCCAAACGCCGCGGGAATATCCGCGCCGCGCTGCCGTCATCAGCTGGATCTTCTTCGACTGGGCCGCGCAGCCCTATTTTACGCTGATCACCACTTTCGTCTTCGCGCCCTATTTCGCGAGCTTCGTCGCGCCGGATCCGGCCCAGGGGCAGGCGCTGTGGGGGTTCGCCACCGCGGCGGCGGGTCTTGCGATCGCGCTGCTTTCGCCCGTGCTGGGTTCGATTGCGGATGCCAGCGGCCGGCGAAAGCCGTGGATCGCGGGCTTTGGCGCGCTGCTGGTGATCGGCGCCTCGCTGATGTGGATCGGAAGGCCCGGCGATCCCAGCGTGATCCCGCCGCTGCTGTTGGCTTATGCGATCGCGAGCGTCGGTATCGAATTCGCTATCGTCTTCAACAATGCGATGATGCCGACACTGGTGCCGCCGGATCGCATTGGCCGGCTGTCCGGCACCGGCTGGGCCACCGGCTATATCGGCGGCATTCTCAGCCTCGTGCTGGTGCTCGGCTTCCTGGCCGCGAGTCCCGAAACCGGGCGCACGCTGTTCGGCCTGACGCCGCTGTTCGGTCTCGACCCGGCCTCTCACCAGGGCGATCGCATCACTGGTCCGCTAACGGCGGTCTGGTTCGTCATTTTCGTGCTGCCGATGTTCGTCCTGACGCCCGATTATCCGGCGCGACGCCCGATCGGCGCGGCGTTGCGCGAAGGATTGAGCGGGCTCAGGCGGACGCTCGGCGAACTGCCGAAACGAAAATCGCTCGCGACGTTTCTGCTCGCCAACATGATCTACACCGACGGCCTGGTGTCGCTGTTCGCGTTCGGCGGCATCTACGCCGCCGGCACCTTCGGCTGGCGGACGATTCAGATCGGAAGTTTTGGCATTCTGCTGGCGATTGCCGGCACCTTTGGGGCGTGGCTCGGCGGCCAACTCGACGACAGGCTCGGCCCCAAGCGCGTCATCGCCGGCAGCTTGCTGATCCTGCTGCTCGCGGTCGGGGCGATCCTGCTGGTCGACAAGGATTCGATCCTGTTTGTTAAGGTGGCGCCGCCGGTGCCCGGTGGCGGATTGTTTTCCGGCGCGGCCGAGCGCGCCTATCTCGTGCTCGGATGCCTGATCGGCGCGGCCGGAGGACCACTACAGGCAGCGTCGCGCACGCTGCTGATCCGTCTCGCGCCGAAAGATCGCATCGCGCAATATTTCGGCCTGTTCGCGCTGACCGGAAAGGTGACGTCGTTCATTGGCCCGCTGTTGATAGGTGCGATCACCGCCGCGACCGGAAGCCAGAAGGCCGGCATGGTGGTGCTGGTGGTGTTTTTCCTGGCAGGTCTGACGCTGCTGACGCGCGTGAGGGACAATTCCTAGCCTGCGCTCTGCTCGTTGCAGCGATCGGCAACCTGACGCGGGCTTCTGCTTTACGCCATTCGAGCCCTGCAGCTATGCCGCACGCCGCAGATCTTCAGCAAGCGCGCGATAGGACAGCGCCTCCGCCAGATGCAGCCGACCGATCTTTTCCGCGCCGTCGAGGTCGGCCAGCGTGCGCGCGACGCGGAGCACGCGGTGATATCCGCGCGCGGTCAGCTTCATGGTTTCGGCGGCGTCGCGCAGCAGCTTTTGGCCCTGCGCATCCGGCTGCGCGATGCTCTCCAGCAGCGAGGCGGGCGCTTCGGCATTGGTGCGGACATGCGGCATGCCGGCCGCCGCATAGCGCGCGAGTTGCAAGTCGCGGGCGGCTGCGACGCGGGCGGCGACTTCCGCGGAGCCTTCGGACGGCGGCGGCAGGATCAGGTCGGCGGCGGTCACCGCGGGTACCTCGATACGCAGGTCGATGCGGTCCATCAGCGGGCCGGAGATGCGCATCTGATAGTCCGCAGTACAGCGGTCGACCGGCGCGCGCTTGCAGGAATAGCCGGGCTCATACGCACGACCGCAGCGGCAAGGGTTCATCGCCGCGACCAGCATGAAACGGGCAGGGTAGGTGACGCGGTGATTGGCGCGGCTCACCGAGACCTCGCCGTTCTCCAGCGGCTGACGCAGCGAATCCAGCACGCGCGGATCGAACTCGGGCAATTCGTCGAGGAACAGTACGCCTTGATGCGAGAGCGAAATCTCGCCGGGTCTTGCGCGCGCGCCGCCGCCGGTCAGCGCGGCCATGCTGGCGGAATGATGGGGTGCCCGAAAAGGCCGCCGCGCGGTCAAGGCGCCGTCGCGAATTTCGCCGGCGACGGAGGCGATCATCGACACTTCAAGAAGTTCGGACGGCGATAGCGGCGGCAGGATCGAGGGCAGCCGCGCCGCCAGCATCGATTTCCCGGCGCCGGGCGAGCCGATCATCAGCAGATGATGTCCGCCGGCGGCGGCGATTTCGAGCGCGCGTTTGGCGCTCTCCTGGCCCTTGATGTCCCGCAAATCGAGATGCGTCGCCTCGGCCTCGTGCACTTTCGGCTGCGGACGCGACAGCACCTGGGTGCCTTTAAAATGGTTGGCGATCTGGATCAGCGATTTGGCCGCGATGATCTGGATATCGGGGCTGGCCCAGGCGGCTTCCGTGCCGCACGCCGCCGGACAGATCAGGCCTTCCTCGCGCGCATTGGCGCCGATCGCCGCTGGCAGGACGCCCGCGACGGCTGCGATTGAGCCGTCGAGGCCGAGTTCGCCGAGCACGGTAAAGCCGTTGAGCGCATCCGGAGGAATGGCACCGATCGCGGCCATCAGGCCGAGCGCGATCGGCAGATCGTAATGACTGCCTTCCTTCGGCAGGTCGGCCGGTGCGAGGTTGACGGTGATCCGCCGCGCCGGCAGCGCCAACCCCGAGGCGATCAGCGCCGAACGCACCCGCTCGCGCGCCTCGGAGACCGCCTTGTCCGGCAGGCCGACGATCGAAAACGCGGGCAGGCCGGGCGCGACCTGCACCTGCACATCGACGGCGCGTGCCTCGATCCCCTCAAAGGCGACGGTGGAAACCCGCGCGACCATGCCTATTCCTCGTTCCTCAATCGAAGGTAGCGGGGAACCGTGGGGCAAGTCAAGAACATTTAGGGAACAGGACGGCAGGCTTCGGTTTCTGCCCGGCAACGGCGGTCGGCGAGACAACTCCTGGCTGCTTTCCGTCGTCGACGAAAGCGCCCTCGCACGTTACCGAAAAAGTCGCGGAATCAAGGGCCGCTGTTCAGTTCAGCTTCCCCGCCGCGATCGCCGCTGGGCTGTCTTGCGGTTGCTCCAGCATCTTCAACGCGGCATCGAGGCCATTGCGCAGATTGGCGGCGGCGGTCGCGCTGCAGCGGATGCGGGCGGAGGAGATGAATTTCACCTCCGTCGACCCGTCCGGCTTCGGCACCAGAATGCGGGTAGCCAGTTCGACCTCGACCGCGCCGTTCATGGTGCCGTAGGCGCCGACGATGTCGAAATAGACCACCGAAGCCGCGGCCCCGGTGTCTTCATAGATGAGGTCGGGCGGCCTGGTGGGCGGTTGATCGGTCAATGGCCTTCTCCCGGATCGTGCGCAGGGGTGATTCGCTGATCAAGACTTACGCGACCGGGCGTTCGATTCCTAACGCGGGAAGGGAGTGTCGGGGCCGACCCTGTCGACCGGCCCCGGGCGTCGCTTCCCCTCAGAGCTCCATCTTCATCGCCTGGGGATAGTAATGGAATCCCTCGCTGGTCTTGGCGATGTGGCCATAGCCCGGCCAGGCGAAGTGATAGGACATGACCGGGGTCTTGTTGGCCGCGATCGTGTCGAGCAGCCTCACCCGGGTGTCCGCTGCCTGCTTTGGATCGCTGTCGTAGGAGAACTGCATCCGCGGCTTTTCCAGGAGCAGCACGGGATGGTGCGTGAGGTCGCCGAGGAAGGCAAAGGATTTGCCGGCGGAGCTCACCATGAAGATGGTGTGGCCCACGGTATGGCCGGGCGCGGCGATCGCCTGCACGCCGGGCAGGAATTCCTGGCCGTCCTTGATGAACACGATGCGGTCGCGCACCGGCAGCAAGTTCTTGCGAGCGTGAATCACGAAATCCTTCAACGGACTGCCGAGCTTGCCTTCATCGGTCCAGAACTCGAAGTCGCTCTGGGTGATGTAGACCTGCGCGTTGGGAAACAACGGCTTGTCGTCGGCGCCGACGAGGCCGCCGATGTGATCGATATGGGCGTGCGAGCACACCACGGCGTCGATATCGCCGGGCTTGATCCCGGCTTCCGCCATGCTCTTCTGCTGGCGGCCCGTGGTCGGCCCGAAGGCTTTCGACGTGCCCATGCCGGTGTCGAACAGGATCAGCTTGTCGCCATTGTTCACGATCGGCGAGTTTTGTTCGAGCACAACATTGTCGGGACTGAGGAAGTTGTCGGAGAGCATCTTCCGCACTTCTTCATCGGGCACGCCGACGAAGGTGCCCTTGGGAGGCCCGAGCGGCAACGTGCCGTCGGAGACCACGGTCACTTCGGCGTCGCCGAGGACGAAGCGGTGCCAATAAGGCGTCTGCGTGCCGAGTTTCGGCGCCTTTGCCAGCGCGCTGCCGCCGAGCATCGTCGAAGCGCCGATACCCGCACCTAGCCCCGCGCCGAGCGCAAGCAATGACCGTCGCGAAAGATTCGTCGTCATACGTCTTCCTCCACCATTTTTTCTAACTGCAGGTTCGCTGCCCGGACAGATTCATCCGTGACTACAGGCTGCGCCCGCTTCCCGAAATTGGCAAGTGGGATGAGAGGAGTGATGCGAGTGAAGTGGCAGATGCAGTGCCGGTTCGCGGTGCGTCCTTTTGATGTCACGCGCCGCGCGGCGACGGCTACCAGTCGTCGTACATCCACTCCTGGGGATAGCGGACCCGAGGTCGCGCCTGCGGCGGACGCGCGGGCCGACGCACGACAGGCGCCGGCGGTGCCGCAGCCTGCGATGTTCTGGGCGGGCTCTGCTCGGAAACCTTTGCGAGCGCGCGCTTCATCTCTTCCTGGCTCGCCCTGAGTTCGCCGATGGCTTTCGAATTGTCATTGGCGATCTGCTGCTGCGTGGCCTTGAGCTGTTCGAGATCTTTTTCCAGTTTCGTCAGGTCGCGCGCGATCGTTTGCAGCAACTGGGCTTGGTCGGGAGCTGTCGCGGATGCTGCCGGCGCAGCATCTTTCGGCGCAGCCTGCGTCAGAACGATCGGCTGTGGCGGTGTCGCCGACGCGATTTCCGCTGCGGCCACTTGAACTGAAGATACGGCGGGTTGCGGTGGGCTTTCTGCCGGCGAGGATGATGCTGACGCGAGCTGCGGTGGAGGGTGCGCCCCGCCTTCATAGGTCAGCTGGAAAACGAGGGCTGCGACAATGATGGCCGCCGCCACCAGCAGCACGCCGGCGGGGACGCGAAGCGCCGGCTTTGCGGGTGGCGATGGCACGGCTGCCGGTGACGGCGTGATTGATGGTGCGGGCGCTGACGGCTCTACCGGAGACGACGAAGCGGCTGGCAGCGGGGGCGTTTGTTGCGGAGCTGGTTCAGCGGGTGACGGACGCGCATCGTTGCGCTCCAGCTTCGCAAGCTGCTCGCTCAGGCGCGTGAGCTGCTCATCTGCTTTCACGATCTGTTCGTGGGCATGCGCGAGCTTTTCGTCGGCTTTGTCGGCCGATGCATCGCGCGGTGTTTCACCCGGAGGCGTGGAGTTCATTGGTGCTGCCATTTCTCCGTATATGACCTTCCAGATGCAGCGGCAGGACACCCGCCTGCACAGCGTCCATTCTTGTCCAAAGAATGGCTGCATGATGGTGGAATACTGAATGGTCCGGCAATAGCGTTCCTCGACGTCACAACGGCCCGCCGCGCCGCGGGACTGCGGCGGCCGTCGTTCTCGTCCAGGTCTGCTTGAACGTGAGCGGAAGCCTATTTCCCGGAGCGCTTGGCCTCGATGGTATCCCAGACCTTCCCGGCAACGTCGGGGCCGTTCAGACGCTGGATCGCGCGGATGCCGGTCGGCGAGGTCACGTTGATCTCGGTGAGATGGCCGTCGATCACGTCGATGCCGACGAACAGCAGGCCGCGCTCGCGCAGCGCGGGGCCGAGCGTGGCGCATATTTCCCGCTCGCGTGGGGAGAGGTCGGTGGCCTGGGCGGCGCCGCCGCGCACCATGTTGGAGCGGAGGTCGTCGGGCGCAGGCACCCGGTTGACCGCGCCTGCGAACTCGCCGTCGACCAGGATGATGCGCTTGTCGCCGTGCTTGACCTCGGGAAGGAAGCGCTGGATCACCCAGGGTTCGCGGAACGTCACCGAGAACATGTCGAACAGCGAGCCGAAATTCATGTCCTGCGGCATCACGCGGAACACCGCCGCGCCGCCATGGCCATGCAGCGGCTTCATGACGACGGCACCGTGTTCGTCGCGGAAGGAATTGATCTCGTCGAGATCGCGCGAGATCAGCGTCGGCGGCATCAACTGCGGAAAGTTCATCACGAACAGTTTTTCCGGCGCGTTGCGCACCGAAGCCGGGTTGTTCACGACCAGCGTCTTGGGATGGATGCGTTCGAGAAAATGCGTCGAGGTGATGTAGGCGAGATCGAAGGGTGGATCCTGCCGCAGCAGGATGACGTCAAACGCCTGCAGCGGCTCGCGCTTCGCTTCGCCGAGCGTGAAATGATCGCCGACCTCGTCGCGCACGGTGAGATGCTGCACGGGGGCTACCAGTTCCTCGCCGCGCAACGACAGCTTGTCCGGGGTGTAATAAGACAGGCTGTGGCCGCGCTTCTGCGCTTCGAGCAGCAGCGCGAAGGTGGAATCGCCGCGGATGTTGATGCGCGCGATGGGGTCCATCTGGACGGCGACATTGAGTTTCATGGAAAGGTCCGGGTCTCTGGAGGGTTCTTCAAGTGCTGGCGTCGAAGGCCGCTAACACATGGCGTGGCAGGCGTCGCGGCGCAATCAGGATCGCGTCGAATCGCAGCTCAAATTCGGCATGCTCGGGATGCGCCATCAGCCACGCTTGCGCGGCGTCGATGATGCGCCGCTGCTGGCGCGGCGTCACGGCATAGGCGGCCTCATCGAGGCTGGGGCGCGCCTTAACCTCGATAAAGGCGACCAGGTTGCGCTTCCGCGCCACCAGGTCGATTTCGCCATAGCGGGTGCGAAAGCGCTTGGCGAGAATGCGGTAGCCCTTCGCCATCAGATAGGCGGCAGCCTTGCTTTCGGCCGAAAGTCCGGTACGGAAGGCCGCGACCCGCTCCGGCGCGGCCATCCTGGCGGGCGTTTCGGGCGGCGTGGCGCCGTCAGTCTTCGCCATCGCCGCCTCTGGTTTCTTTCGCAAGCTCCAGCGCCCGGGCATAGACCTCGCGGCGCGGCCGGCCCGAAAGCTCGACCGCATGCGCCACGCTGTCCTTGACGCTGTCGCGTGATAGCGATGCGCGCAGCAGGTCGTCGAGGTCGTGCTGCGTCATGACATTGGCATCCGCGCGCGGCGGGCCGACCACGAGCACGAACTCGCCGCGGGTTTCCAGCGTGCCGGCGGCGTTCGCCAGCTCGGATATCGGCGCGCGCGTGATCTCTTCGTGCAGCTTCGTCAGTTCGCGGCAGATCGCGGCGTCGCGGCCGGCCATGGTCTCGGCGAGATCGGCCAGTGTTTCCTGCACGCGGTTGCCGGATTCGAACATCACGAGCGTCGCATCGATCCGGGCGAGCTCCGCCAGCCGCGTCCGCCGCGCGACTTGCCTGGGCGGCAAAAATCCCTCGAAGAAAAACCGGTCGGTCGGCAGTGCCGCGACCGAGAGCGCGGCCAGCACCGAGGACGCGCCGGGCACCGCGATCACGGCGTGGCCGGCGGCACAGACCTCACGCACCAGCTTGAAGCCGGGATCCGATATCAGGGGCGTGCCGGCATCCGATACCAGCGCGATCGAGGCACCCTGGGCCAGCTTCTCCAGGATTTTGGGCCGCGCCATCGCCGCGTTGTGCTCGTGATAGGGCTTCAGTTCGGCCGAGATCGCATAGCGCTCGGTCAGGCGGCGGGTGATGCGGGTGTCCTCGCAGGCGATGATGTCGACGCCGGCCAGCGTCTCCAGCGCGCGAAGGGTGATGTCGCCGAGATGACCGATCGGGGTTGCCACCAGATAGAGCCCGGGAACCGGCTTCGGGGCATTCAGGACGTGGCCGCCGATCAAAAAAGTCCTGTTGGCCGAACCCGGTTCGGTATCAGACCCGTAGTTGGAACTGGGTTTTGCGCGCATAGTGGCAATCTAAAGAAGTCTTCGTGCAAGCGCCATATCAGTCGGATGCCGGCACGATTTGAAGTTCCCCGGAGTTTCGGGCGGGGTCGTAATCCTTTTGTTTTGGTTAACTAATTCTGGACAATATGCTGAATTCCGCACGGGTTGAGTAGCGGTTCAGGTGCCTTGGCTCCGTATGCCGGGATCCTGGTCGACGGCGGTCGGTCAAGAGAAGAGACAAGATGGTAGGCCCGCTCAATGGCAAGCCTGGACCGCAAGGTCCCGGGCGATCGGGACCGACCCGCCGTGCGGCGGTCGGTCTTATTATCGGCGCCCCGCTGCTCGGCGCCTGCTCCGGCGGCCAGGTTTCCAACCCGTTCGGCCCTTCCGCGCCCGAGGGACCGGCCGGTCCGCAGCAGCAGCCGCTCGCGGTCGGCGACGGCAAGGTCAAGGTCGGCCTGATCCTGCCGCTGTCGGCCGCCGGCAATGCCGGCGTCGCCGCGCAATCGATGAAGAACGCCGCCGAGATGGCGCTGGCGGAATTCCAGAATCCGAACATCCAGCTTCTGATCAAGGATGACGGCGGCAGCCCGCAAGGCGCCCAGCAGGTCACCCAGCAGGCGCTCGGCGAGGGCGCGGAAATCATTCTGGGTCCGCTGTTCGCGGCCTCGGTGCCGGCGACCGCGCAACTGACGCGCGCCCGCAGTATTCCGGTGATCGCGTTCTCGACCGATTCCAGCGTCGCGGGCCGTGGCGTCTATCTGTTGAGTTTCCTGCCCGAGTCCGACGTCAACCGGATCGTCGATTACTCCGCCAGCATCGGCAAGAAATCATTCGCCGCGCTGCTGCCGGACAACGCCTATGGCAACGTGGTGGAGGCCGCGTTCAAGCAGGCGGCCGGCCGCAAGGGGCGCATCGTCGCCTTCGAGAAATACGCCTCCGATCGCGCCGCGGCAGCGCGGACGGTGGCGCAGTCGCTGGGTTCTGCGGATGCGCTGTTCATCGCCGACGACGGCGAATCGGTGGTGGCGACGGCGGATGCGTTGACCGCGGCGGGCGCGAATTTGCGCAACATCCAGCTGCTCGGCACCGGCCTATGGGACCATCCGCGCGTCTATGCAAGCGCCGTGCTGCAGGGCGGGCTCTATGCCGCGCCGGACGCAACGGGCTTCATCGCCTTCTCCGGCCGTTACCGCACCAGGTTCGGCACCGACCCGGTGCGCACTGCCACCCTGGCCTATGATGCGGTGGCATTGGTCGCCGCGCTGTCGAAGCAGGGCCCGCAACGCTTTGCGCCGGAGACGCTGACCAACCCGTCAGGCTTTGCCGGCATCGACGGCCTGTTTCGCTTCCGCTCCGACGGCACCAATGAGCGCGGACTGGCCGTGATGCGGGTTGCCAGCGGCGGCGCCACGCCGGTGGCGGGATCGCCGAAGAGTTTTGGGGCGTAATTTTCGTCGCTCCTGCGTTCGCAGGAACGACACGCTATGCCGCTAGATCGGCGACCACCGCATCGAGCACCGGAAAACCATCCTTCGTTACGCGCAGCCTGCCGTCGGCGTCGACGACGATGGCGCCTTCTTCGCGCAGCACGGCGATCCGGCCCGGGTCGAGCGTGCGGCCGGACAGCGCCGCATATCGATCGGGATCGATGCCTTCGGCAAGCCGCAATCCCATCAGCAGAAATTCGTCGGCGCGCTCTTCGCTGTTGAGGTCGTCGTCGGTCACGACGCCGTGGCCATTGGCCTCGACGCGCATCAGCCACGCCTCGGGACGTTTCTCGGTTGCGAGCGCATGCCTGACGCCATCGATGTCGAGGCGGCCATGCGCGCCCGGGCCGATGCCGGCATATTCGTCGCCGCGCCAGTAGACCAGATTGTGCTGGCATTCGGCGCCCGGTCGGGCGTGGTTGGAAATCTCGTAGGCCGGCAGGCCGTGATGCGCGCAGACGTCCTGCGTCACATCGTAGAGCGCGCGGGCCACCGCCTCGTCCGGGGTTTTCAGTTTGCCCGCCGCGTGCAGGCCGAAGAAGGGCGTGCCTTCCTCGATCGTGAGCTGGTAGAGCGACAGATGTTCGGCGGCTTCCGAAATCGCGAGCTTCAATTCGTCGGCCCACATCTGCGGCGTCTGGTCGGGGCGGGCGTAGATCAGGTCGAACGAGTAGCGGTCGAACGCCGAGCGCGCGATCGCGACCGCGTCCAGCGCTTCGCGCGCGGTGTGCAAGCGTCCCAGCGCTTTCAGCGAGGCGTCGTCGAGCGCCTGCACGCCGAGTGACACACGGTTCACGCCGGCGGTGCGATAGCCGCGAAACCTGGTTGCTTCGACGCTGGTTGGATTGGCCTCCAACGTGACCTCGACATTGCCGGCGACGCGCCAATGCTTGCCGATCGAATCCAGGATGGCGCCGACGGTTTGCGGCTGCATCAGCGACGGCGTGCCGCCGCCGAGGAAGATCGACGTGACGGTCCGATCAGGCGCACGCGCCGCTGTGGTTTCGATCTCGCGCGCGAACGCGCGGATAAATCGTTCCTCGTCGATCGGTGCGTGGCGAACGTGGCTGTTGAAATCGCAGTACGGGCATTTCGACAGGCAGAATGGCCAGTGCACGTAGACGCCGAAGGCTTCGCGCTTGCTGCTAGCCAAGGCAGATCTCCGCCAGTTTGACGAAGGCGCGCGCCCGGTGCGACAGGCCGAGCCCGAGCGGCGGCAGGCCGTGTTTTTCGATCGAGGTCATCTCGCCAAACGTCCGGTCGTGCCCGTCGGGCAGGAACGCCGGATCATAGCCGAAACCGGCGGTGCCACGCGGCGGCCAGACCAAAGTTCCATCGGCGCGGGCCTCGACCTCCTCGACATGGCCGTCGGGCCAGGCGACGCACAGCGCCGAGACGAAATGCGCCTTACGCTTGTCCGGCGTGGTGGCGCCGCGTTCCTGCAGCAGTCGCTCGATGCGCGTCATCGCCGCCATGAAGTCCTTGGTCTCCCCGGCCCAGCGCGCCGAATAGATGCCGGGCGCGCCGTCCAGCGCATCGACCACGAGGCCGGAATCGTCGGCGAAAGCGGGAAGCTGCGCCGCATTCGCCGCGGCAATCGCCTTGATCGCCGCATTGGCGCGAAACGTGTCGCCGGTCTCCTCCGGTTCGCCCAACCCGAGTTCGCCCGCCGACACCGCCTCGACGCCGTGCGGCGCCAGCAATTCCCGCATCTCGGCGAGCTTGCCGGGATTGTGCGTCGCGATCACGAGGCGGCCGGTGAGTTGACGATGCAGCGCCATGTCTATTTCTGTTCTGTCATGGCCGGGCTTGCCCCGGCCATCCACGTCTTAAAGAAGTTACGCGACGGCCATCTTCTGCAAGTCCACCAGACGGGCGACACCCTTGCGCGCCAGTTCCATCAGCGCGAGGAACTCGTCCTGCGAGAACGGCGTCTTTTCGGCGGTGCCCTGCACCTCGATGATGCGGCCGTCGCCGGTCATGACGAAATTGGCGTCGGTTTCGGCCTCGGAATCCTCGGCATAGTCAAGGTCAAGCACCGGGGTGCCGTTATAGATGCCGCAGGAGATCGCCGCGACGTTGTCGCGCAGCACGTTGGTCTTCAGCATGTTGCGGTTTTTCATCCACGCGATGCAGTCGGCCAGCGCCACCCATGCGCCGGTGATCGAGGCGGTGCGGGTGCCGCCATCGGCCTGGATCACGTCGCAATCGACCGTGATCTGACGCTCGCCCAGCGCTTCGAGGTCGACGGCAGCGCGCAGGGAGCGGCCGATCAGCCGCTGGATCTCGACGGTGCGGCCGCCCTGTTTGCCGGCGGCGGCCTCGCGGCGGGTGCGCTCCAGCGTGGCGCGCGGCAGCATGCCGTATTCGGCGGTGACCCAGCCGCGGCCCTGGCCTTTCAGCCACGGCGGCAGCCGTTCTTCCAGCGTGGCGGTGACCAGCACGTGGGTGTCGCCGAATTTAACCATGCAGGAACCTTCGGCATATTTGACCACGCCGCGTTCCAGCGACACGGGGCGCAACTGATCGGGCGCACGGCGGCTTGGCCGCATGGGGAAATCCTTTCGAAACCGGGCGAAAACTCGTTTGCGGTGCTTGTAGGAGGGGGCGTGCGCAGCGGCAAGGGGCTTTTGGTCCCGGTTTCATGATGTTTTGACGCCATTTCTCCCTGCCGGTGCCATGCAGCCAAGGGATGCTTGTCATCGCCCCGCCGGGACGACAGATTAGGGGCTGTCAGGGAGTTAACAGTGGCCCACCATGATCCGATTGGCTTGATTGCGCCGCATGCCGGGCTCGCCCAGCTCAACGAGCGTTCGCGCGACATTTTTCGTCAGATCGTCGAGAGCTATCTCGCGACTGGCGAACCCGTCGGCTCACGCAATATTTCGCGCCTGATCGCGCTGCCGCTGTCGCCGGCATCCGTCCGCAACGTGATGTCGGACCTCGAAGCGCTCGGCCTGATCTACGCGCCGCACACCTCAGCGGGCCGGCTGCCCACCGAACTCGGCCTGCGCTTCTTTGTCGACGCGCTGATGCAGGTCGGCGATCTCACCGAACCCGAACGGGAATCGATCCAGAGCCAGTTGGCCTCCGTGGGGCAGGCGCAATCGGTCGAGGCGGCGCTTGGCGAGGCACTGACGCGGCTCTCCGGCCTCACGCGCGCCGCCGCCGTCGTGCTGACCGCCAAATCCAATTCGCGGCTGAAGCATATCGAATTCGTCCGCCTCGAGCCGGAACGCGCGCTGGTGGTGCTGGTCGGCGAAGACGGCCAGGTCGAAAACCGCGTACTGGCGCTGCCGCCCGGCGTTCCTTCCTCCGCGCTGACCGAGGCGTCCAACTTCCTCAATTCGCGGATTCGCGGCCGCACACTGGCCGAAGCGCGCCTCGAACTGGAAACCGCGCTGACGCAAAACCGCGTCGAACTCGATCAGCTGACGCAGAAGGTGATCTCGGCCGGCATCGCCAGCTGGTCCGGCGGCGAGAGTGACGACCGGCAATTGATCGTGCGCGGCCACGCCAATCTGCTTGAAGACCTGCATGCGCTGGAAGATCTCGAACGCGTCAAGTCGCTGTTCGACGACCTCGAAACCAAGCGCGGCGTGATCGATCTGCTGGGGCGTGCCGAGCGGGCCGAAGGCGTGCGAATTTTCATCGGATCGGAGAACAAGCTGTTCTCGCTGTCCGGCTCCTCCACCATCATCGCTCCCTATAGCGACGCCGCCGGCCGCATCGTCGGCGTTCTCGGCGTCATCGGGCCGACCCGGTTGAATTATGCGAGGGTGATTCCGACGGTGGATTATGCCGCCCGGATCGTCAGCCGGATGCTGGGCGGTTGATCCGCCCCGAAACGACCCCAATCAGGGCGGGTTGTGCTTGATTTTCGGTCCTCAAAGCACGATATCCGGCTCAGCAAATCCCCATCGAACCAGACCCGTTTTTTGAGAAGGCAGTCTTATGACCGATCCGAACCGGCCGAGTGACGACGCGGTGAAACCGGCCCCGACCGGCGAGCCCGTGGTCTCAAAACCCTACATCATGCCGGACGATCCCGAGGAGGGATCGAACGAGGCGCTGACCAAGGAGCTGGCCGAGGCGCGCGACAAGGTGCTGCGCACGCTGGCGGAAATGGAAAACCTGCGCCAGCGTACCCGGCGCGAGGTTGCCGATTCCAAGACCTATGGCATCACCGGCTTCGCCCGCGACATTCTCGACATCGCCGACAATCTGCAGCGCGCGCTTGATGCCATTCCGCCCGAGGCCAAGGAAACCGCCGATCCCGGCCTCAAGGCTTTTATCGAAGGCGTCGAGCTGACCGAGCGTTCGCTGCTCAACTCGCTGGAGAAGAACGGCGTCAAGAAGTTCGATCCGTCCGGCGAGAAGTTCGATCCGAATTTCCAGCAGGCGATGTACGAAGTGCCCGATCCCTCCGTTCCGTCCGGGACGGTGGTTCAGGTCGTGCAGGCCGGCTTCACGATCGGCGAGCGCGTGCTGCGCCCGGCGCTGGTCGCCGTCTCGAAGGGCGGGGCGAAGGCCGCGCCGGCGGGCGATGCCACGAACTGAGCCGTTCAGGATCTACTGCGGTTTGTCGCTGGTCTTCGGCCAATAGGTGCCAAAACTCCACAGATTGCCTTCCGGATCCCGGCAGGCGAAGTCGCGGCTGCCATAGTCCGTGTTGTGTAATTCCATTTCGATTCTGGCGCCGGATGCCTTGACCCGGGCGTGCAGGGCGTCCGGATCGTCGACGGCTACATAGAGCGCGTCGGTGCGGCGGCCGCCGATATCCCCGACAAGTTTGCCGTATTCGTCATCGCGGCTCTGGCCCAGCATCAGGAGCGAGGAGCCGTAGGCCAGCTCGGCATGTTGCACCGCGCCGTCCTTGCGGTGGACGGCGTATTCAGTGAAGCCGATGACATCCTTCAGCCAACGGATCATGGCCTCGGCATCCCGGCAGCGCATCGTCGGATAGATGCGCGGCGCGTCGATTTTACTTTGCTCGGTCATGGAATCTCCTCTGTGCTTGCGGCGCCAATATGCGCGGGGCGCTTCGGCAAAGGCTTGAAGATTTGTTACCGGAACCGTCAGCCGTCGAGCCCGTCCAGCGGACGCAGCAGACGGTTGTCGGTCAGCGCCAGACGCCGGGCCCAGGCCGTCGGCGTTTCTCCGGCAAGACTTGCAAATTCGCGGGCGAGATGCGCCTGATCGGCGTAGCCGCTCTCCGCTGCAATCCCGGCCCAGCCGCTGCTCGCTCCACCCCGTGCGAACCGGCAGGCCCGATGGAAACGCATCATGCGCGCGATCGGCTTGGGCGCGAGACCGAGTTCGGATCGAAAGCGGTCCACCAGGTGCTTACGGCTCCAGCCGATCTCGCTCGCCAGCGCGGCGATGCGCGCGCTACCTGCGCTGCGCGCCAGCCGTCGATAGGCATAGTCGATTTCGGGTGAGGGCACATGGTTGGCGCGACCGGCTACAAAATCCTCAATCAGATCAAAGCGGTTGTGCCAGCCCGAAGCAGCGCCAAGCCGTTCCCGCAGAGCCCGGCCTTCACGGCCCAGCACGTCGCCCATGTCGACCATGCGCGCGGCAAGATCGACGACCGCGCGGCCAAAGACGCGGTAGGCGCCAAGCGGCGTGAAATCCACCTGCACGCATTCGGCGCCGCCATCGGACTCGATGAAGACCGGACCGGCATGAAGCCCGGCGGCGAAGCTCGGCTGCCGGTCGTCGGCGTCGGGCTCGCGGTCGAGCGCGATCAGGAAGGGGGTGCCGAAGCTGATGATCAGCGGCACCACCAGGCTGGCGGCTTCGCGCTGGAAGAATCGGCCACGCGCCATCTCGCGGTAACCCGTCATGCCCACGATCAGGCCCGCCATGCGCTGTGACGGCGCGCGACGGGCCAGATCGAATGCAAAGGGTGACGCCTGATCGGACATCCCGATCTCCGCGAGGTAATATGGGTTAAGCGACAATATCTTCCGACTTGATCCGCTTGACGCCGGCCTTGGTCATGTCGGTCCAGGCCTTCGCCAGCGAGCCCTGGGTGTCGATGCCGCGGCAGGCGTCCTCGATCACATATGTCTCGAAGCCGGCCTTGCGTGCGTCGAGCGCGCTCCATGCGACGCAGAAATCGGTGGCGAGGCCGGCGAGGAACACCCGCTTCACCTTGCGCGCCTTCAGATAGGCGGCGAGCCCGGTCGTGGTCTTGCCGTCAGCCTCGGTGAAGGCCGAATAGCTGTCGACGTTCTTGTTAAAACCCTTGCGGATGACGAGCCCGGCATGCGGCACCGCGAGGTCCTTTGACAGCGCCGCGCCCTCGGTGCCCTGCACGCAGTGATCCGGCCACAGCACCTGCTTGCCGTAGGCGAGATCGACGGTCTCGAACGGCTTCTTGCCGGAATGCGTCGAGGCGAACGAGACATGGCCCGCGGTGTGCCAGTCCTGCGTCATCACTACATTGGCAAAGCCCTTGGCGATGCGGTTGATGATCGGGACGACCTGCTCGCCGTCCTTCACCGCAAGGCTGCCGCCGGGCAGAAAGCAGTTTTGCACGTCGATGACGAGCAGCGCGGAAGCGTCATCCGGTTTGATCGATGCGGCCATGATTGCTCCTGGTACGAGGGCGGTGACTGACGTCGCGCCCAAACCTGTCAGAACCAGCCTGCGATTGAACATTTTGATTCTCCCGGTTGTGAACCCCGACCCGGGAAAATGCTAATTCCAGGCATGCGCGAACGAAAGCGCGAAGTTTCGGCTCGCGCGCAACTTTCGGGGTCAGGTTCGCGGATGAATGCCGTCACGCACGGCGCGGAAGCGCGGAAAGGCGGTGGTCCAGTCGGTCCGCGGCGAGGAGCCGATGATGCGCATCGAGGTCTGGGCGCCGAACCGCACCCACTGCACGATGGTAACCGGCGTGTTGTCCTTGCCGCTGGTGGCGTCGATCCGCGTCTCGTAGCCGGGCTGGCCGTCGATGCGGACGGGCTCGGACATCGTGATCCGGCCATCGCGTACGCCCGGAATCGTGGTTGCGATCTGCTGGGCAAAGCGGCCGCGATCGTTGGGCGAGGCTGCCGTCGAGCCGATCATGCCGATGATCATGAAGGGCGCGGTCTCGAAGCCGGTCTTTTCGTCGCCGTCGGAGAGGATGATGGCCGCGCCCGGCGCCAGGGTGCGGATGTTCTTGAAGCTCGAGAGTTCGCTGACCTTGAACGGCAGCAGACCGAGCTGCTCCTCGATCGGGACTTCGTTGCGGATGACGGCGGAAGCGAACATCTGGCGCACGGCGTCGTCGGTATAGATCCTGGCAGCGTTCTCCGGCACCTGCACGGCGACGTAGCCGGAGAAAGTGGGGCCGGGCAGGATCATCGAATAGCGCCGCACGGTGGCGGCGCCATCCTTCCCGTTCTCGACGGTGTAGTAGGCCAGGCCCGCGGCGGTCTCGATGCTTTCAGGCTTGATGCCGCCGACGCCGCCGGGGACAGTCTTGAACGCATTGGCGACCTCGCCATAGGCTTCCGCCGGCAGGTCGGCGATCAGGACCTTGACCCCCTGATCCTCCGTCTCGAAGCCGATGAAGCCTCGCGCCTTGTTGAGGCCGACCAGGGGCGTCATGCCCACCCTGGCGCCCGGCGGAAAGACCGGATCGGCGGCGAACGCGGATGAGAAGGCGCTGGAAGTGAGGGCAACGATCAGGGCAACGGCGGCGGAGTATCGGGTAAGCGTCATGAAGGATCTACCGGGTTCGCATCAGGGCCATTCGACGGGGCCTGCGATGCAGCTTGCGAATCTCAGGTTCTACTCTTGCAGCGTTCGGACCGACATGGGTCGTCCCGGTCGGCCCGCTTTTAACGGTTTTGGTGTCCCTGCAACAGGGCAGCACAAGCGTCCGTTCCACCATCACGTTTCGATAAGTCGGCCATTTCGCGGGATTCTGCCTGCGATCCGGGCGCTTTTTGAGGCGTGTGCAGCGGCCAAATACCGCGTGCCCGTCCCGGACCGCCAGCCCTTCACGGTACGACGAGCGGCCTGTGTCGAGGGCCTTGCCGATTTGTTAACGCGGCCTGCCGCCGGCTCGCCCCCTGCAGGGCTGACACAATCTTTCAAACGTCAGCCTTTTCAGGCCCTAAGCTTGCGTTCGGTCCTTGCAGGGCGGACCCCCCCTCCTATATGAGGCTCACCGTCGCAATATCGCGAGTAATTGATCGTTGGGGGTTCGGTTAGGTGCGCCGTTCAGGGCCCAGCCAACCTGCCGCAACAAGAAGGATATGAGGACCATGGGAAAGGTCATTGGGATCGATCTCGGCACCACGAATTCGTGCGTCGCCGTAATGGATGGCAAGACTGCCAAAGTCATCGAGAACGCGGAAGGCATGCGCACCACGCCTTCGATCGTTGCCGTCACCGATGACGGCGAGCGCCTCGTAGGCCAGCCCGCCAAGCGCCAGGCGGTGACCAATCCCGAGCGCACGTTCTTCGCAGTGAAGCGCCTGATCGGCCGCCGCTACGACGACCCGATGGTCGAGAAGGACAAGAAGCTCGTCCCCTACAAGATCGAAAAGGCATCGAACGGCGACGCCTGGGTCGGAGCCGATGGCAAGACCTATTCGCCCTCGCAGGTCTCGGCCTTCATCCTGCAGAAGATGAAGGAGACCGCGGAAGCCCATCTCGGCCAGAAGGTCGATCAGGCTGTCATCACGGTTCCGGCCTACTTCAACGACGCCCAGCGCCAGGCCACCAAGGACGCCGGTAAGATCGCCGGCCTCGAAGTGCTGCGCATCATCAACGAGCCGACGGCCGCTGCGCTCGCTTACGGTCTCGACAAATCCAAAGCCGGCACCATCGCGGTCTACGACCTCGGCGGCGGCACCTTCGACGTTTCGATTCTCGAAATCGGCGACGGCGTGTTCGAGGTGAAGTCCACCAACGGCGACACGTTTTTGGGCGGTGAAGACTTCGACATGCGCCTCGTCAGCTATCTGGCCGACGAGTTCCAGAAGGAGCAGGGCATCAACCTGCGCAACGACAAGCTTGCCTTGCAGCGCCTGAAGGAAGCCGCCGAAAAGGCCAAGATCGAGCTGTCCTCGACGACGCAGACCGAAATCAACCTGCCCTTCATCACGGCGGACCAGACCGGTCCGAAGCATCTGACGATGAAGCTGACCCGCGCCAAGTTCGAAGCGCTGGTCGACGACCTCGTGCAGAAGACCGTCGAGCCGTGCCGCAAGGCGCTGAAGGATGCTGGCCTCACCGCCGCCGAAATCGGCGAAGTGGTGCTGGTCGGCGGCATGTCGCGCATGCCGAAGGTCCAGGAAATCGTCAAGCAGCTGTTCGGCAAGGAGCCGCACAAGGGCGTCAACCCGGATGAAGTCGTCGCCATCGGTGCGGCCATTCAGGCCGGCGTGCTGCAGGGCGACGTCAAGGACGTGCTGCTGCTCGACGTCACCCCGCTGTCGCTGGGCATCGAGACGCTGGGCGGCGTGTTCACCCGCATCATCGACCGCAACACCACGATCCCGACCAAGAAGAGCCAGGTGTTCTCGACCGCCGAAGACAACCAGAACGCGGTCACCATCCGCGTCTTCCAGGGCGAGCGCGAGATGGCGGCCGACAACAAGGTGCTGGGCCAGTTCGACCTGATGGGGATTCCGCCGTCGCCGCGCGGCATGCCGCAGATCGAAGTCACCTTCGACATCGACGCCAACGGCATCGTCAACGTGTCCGCCAAGGACAAGGCGACCGGCAAGGAGCAGCAGATCCGCATCCAGGCCTCCGGCGGCCTGTCGGAAGCCGACATCCAGAAGATGGTCAAGGACGCCGAAGCCAATGCGGCCGAGGACAAGAAGCGCCGCGAGGCGGTCGATGCCAAGAACCATGCCGACGCGCTGGTGCACTCCACCGAGAAGGCGCTGGCCGAACACGGTTCGAAGGTCGAAGAGTCCGAGCGTCGCGCCATCGAGGACGCCGTCAGCGATCTCAAGGAAGCGCTGAAGGGCGACGATGCCGAGGCCATCAAGGCCAAGACCAACACCGTGGCGCAGGCTTCGATGAAGCTCGGCGAGGCCATGTACAAGCAGCAGGCCGAGGCGGACGCCAAGCGTGATGCCGCCCAGGATGACGTGGTCGACGCGGAGTTCACCGAGGTCGACGACGACAAGAACAACAAAAAGTCGGCTTAAGTCGGGCTTTCGATCATGACTCCCACGCCAAGAGCGCAGGCGCAGCGTCTCGAGGGGTGGGGGTCATAAGCCCAAGGTTTCTTTAAGCCCAAGGCTGCATCTTTTCACTGAAGCGTGCCTGCGGCATGAAGGCGTATTTCTGGCGGGTTTGACGGATGTCCACCAAGCGCTGCTACTACGAGACCCTGGAAGTCGAACGGAACGCGGACGAGTCCAAGCTCAAGTCGGCGTTTCGCAAACTGGCGATGAAGTGGCACCCGGACAAGAATCCGGGCGACGCCGCCAGCGAAGTGAAGTTCAAGGAAATCAACGAGGCCTATGAGGTCCTGAAAGACGGCGAGAAGCGCGCCGCCTATGACCGCTACGGCCATGCCGCGTTCGAGCAGGGCATGGGCGGCGGCGGTCCTGGTTTCGGCGCCGGCTTCGCCTCGTCATTTTCCGATATTTTCGAGGACCTGTTCGGCATGGCCGGGCAGCGCAGCCGCGGCGGTGGGCGCGAGCGCGGCGCCGATCTGCGCTACAATATGGAAATCACGCTGGAAGAGGCCTTTCAGGGCAAGACCGCGCAGATCGAGATTCCGGTCTCGGTCACCTGCGAACCCTGCTCGGGCACCGGCGCCAAGGCCGGCACCAAGCCGAAGACCTGCTCGACCTGCGGCGGCGCCGGCCGCGTGCGGCAGGCCCAGGGCTTCTTCACGCTGGAGCGGACCTGCCCCAGCTGTCAGGGCCGCGGCCAGATGATCGAGGACGCCTGCCCGAACTGCGCAGGCTCGGGGCGCGTGACGCGCGACCGGACCTTGTCTGTGAACATCCCGCAGGGCGTCGAGGACGGCACCCGCATTCGGCTGGCCGGCGAAGGCGAGGCCGGCGTCCGCGGCGGACCGCCCGGCGACCTCTACATTTTCCTGTCGCTTTCGACCCACGAGTTCTTCCAGCGCGACGGCGCCGATCTGCACTGCCGGGTTCCTATCTCGATGGTGGCGGCGGCGCTCGGCGGCGAGTTCGAGGTGCCGACCATCGACAAGGGCAAGACCAAGGTCAAAGTGCCGGCAGGGACGCAGTCGGGCCGTCGGTTCCGCATTGCATCAAAAGGCATGCCGGTGCTTCGCTCGCGCCAGACCGGCGACATGTACGTCCAGGTCATGGTGGAAACGCCGCAGAATCTGACCAAGAAGCAGCAGGAATTGCTCTCTGAGTTCGAAAAACTATCCTCCGGCGCCACCCAGCCGGAAGCGGCAGGCTTCTTCACCAAGGTCAAAGACTTCTTCGGTACGCGCGCGGGCTCCTGATCTTGCCCCGCGCGCGGTGCGCGTTGGCGCGGCCGTCGCCCGGCAGTCATCATTCATTCAGCTGGCATAAGGTGTTATGGCCGCATCGCCAACACTTTGGCGCGACTGCGTCGTTACCGTTTGGCTTGACCACGTCGCTGTCGCCCTATACGTGTTTATGACCGTTTTCTGACAACCCGCTTGTTAGCGGGTCCCGCCTGGTAGCGACATGCCTTTGCAATCGTCCGTGCGTGCGTTGAAGAAGCCTCTCCGTCTCGACGATGAGGTTCGCTTCCTCCGTTCATGGATCGAAAAGCCGCTGCACATGGGCGCGGTGATGCCGTCGAGCAAGCTGCTCGCACGGACCATGGCGCAATATGTCGATGTCGATTCCAAAGGGCCGGTGATCGAACTCGGCCCCGGTACGGGTGCGATCACCAATGCGCTGATCGAACATGGTGTCGACCAGAAGCGGCTGGTGCTGGTGGAGTACAATCCCGGCTTCTGCGCGCTGCTGCGCGACCGCTATCCGCAAGCCAAGGTGGTGCAGGGCGACGCCTATGCGCTGCGTGCCTCGCTGGACAAGGTGCTGGATGCGCCGGCCTCGGCCGTGATTTCCGGCCTGCCGCTCGTGACCAAACCGATGCTGACGCGCCTGAAGCTGATCCGCGACGCCTTCCTGGCGCTCGCGCCGGGCGCGCCCTTTGTGCAGTTCACCTATTCGGTGGCGCCGCCGATCCCGAAATCGCTGCCGGGCGTGTCCACGGAAGCCTCCGAGCGGATCTGGATGAACCTTCCGCCGGCGCGTGTCTGGGTGTATCGCAAGGGCTGAAATGCCCCCTGCGCGGTCGCTCGGGGTTCGCCCTGAACGCGATTTCCAAATGATGTCCGCATTGAAAATCCTCGTGATCCCGGGATCGCTGCGCACAGGCTCGCTCAACGCGAAGCTGGCGGCGGTGGCCGCGCACGCGCTGGCGCAGCAAGGTGCCGAGATCACCCGGATCTCGCTGTCGGATTTTCCACTGCCGATCTACGACGGTGATCTGCAGGCGAAGTCGGGCGTACCGAAGCACGCGGTCAATCTGAAGCGCATGATGGCCGCACACCATGGCGTGCTGATCGTGACACCGGAATACAATTCCTCAGTGCCGGCGCTGCTCAAGAACGCCATCGACTGGGTGAGCCGGGTGCAGGACGTGCACGAAGCCCGCGGCCAGGTGTTTCGCGACCGGGTGTTTGCGATAGCTTCCGCCTCCGGCGGCCGGCTCGGTGGTTCGCGCGCGCTGGCCGCGCTGCGGCTGATCTTGTCGGCTTGTCATGCGACCGTGATACCGAACCAGCTCGCGCTGCCGTTCGCCGAGGACGCCTATGACGAGATGGACCGCCTGAAGAATGCCGCCGACGCCGACGCGCTGAAAGCGCTGGCGCGGCAGTTGATCGACGTTTCCCAACGCATGATGTGAGGTGACATGCAGCCAGCCGATGTTGCAGCGAAGGACCGTCTGATCGTCGCGCTCGATCTGCCTTCCGTCGTCGAGGCGGAAGCGCTGATTGCCCGGCTCGGTGACAGCGTGAGCTTCTACAAGATCGGCTATCAGCTCGGCTATGCCGGCGGGTTGCCGCTGGCGCAGCAATTGGCGAAATCCGGCAAGAAGGTTTTCATCGATCTGAAGCTGCACGATATCGGCAACACGGTCGCGCGCGGCGTCGAGAGCGTGGCTAAACTCGGCGCGACCTTTCTCACCGTGCACGCCTATCCGCAGACCATGAAGGCCGCGGTCGAGGCGCGCGCCGGATCGGGTTTGAAGATCCTCGCGGTCACTGTGCTGACCTCCTATGACGACGGCGACCTGCACGCCGCGGGCTATCGTCTTAACGTTTCCGATCTGGTGGAGGCACGCGCGCAGCAGGCGCAGGTGCTCGGCATCGACGGCCTGGTCTCCTCGCCGGAAGAGGCGGCCAGCCTGCGCCGGATCGTCGGCCACCAGATGAACCTGGTGACGCCGGGAATCCGGCCCGCGGGAGCGGCGACCGGCGACCAGAAGCGCATCATGACGCCGGCGCGCGCGATCGCCGCCGGCGCCGATTATCTGGTGGTCGGCCGGCCGATCACCGAAGCTGCCGATCCCCGGGCGGCGGCCGATAACATTCAAGCGGAAATCAAACAGGCGTTGGCATAGACTGGTGAAGTAAAAACGGAGAGTGAGTATGGCCAAGGGATACTGGATCGCGCGCGTCGACGTTCACAATGAGGAAGGCTACAAGCCCTATACGGTAGCCAATCCGGCGATCTTCAATAAATTCGGCGGGCGGTTCATTGTGCGCGGCGGCAAGTTCGAGGGCATCGAGGGCCAGAGCCGCGCGCGCAACGTAGTAATCGAATTCCCCGATTATGAAACGGCGCTGGCCTGCTACCACTCCCCGGAATACCAGGAGAACATCAAGCGCCGGCTGCCGCATTCGGTTGCCGACCTCATCATCGTCGAAGGCTTTGACGGCCCCCAGCCGTAAGCATAAGTCTCTCCGTCATGCCCGGGCATGACGGGTAGTGAGCCCAATTGGTTGCCGGAACGGCCCGCTCCCGCTATAGGGCGGTGAGAGGAAAAGCCATGGCCGACATGCGATTGATCGTAGCGGGAGCCGGCGGCCGAATGGGCCGCGCGCTGGTGCGCGTCATCTCGGAGACGCCGGGGGCGGTTTTGGCGGGCGCGCTGGAAGCGCCGGGCTCGGAGCTGCTGGGCAAGGATGCCGGCGTGCTCGCCGGCCTGCCGGAAAACGGCGTCAAGCTTTCCGCCGACCTGTGGACGCTGTCGGCCAATGCCGATGGCATCGTGGATTTCACCGTCCCCGCCGCGACCATCGCCAATGTCGCGCTCGCCGCGCAGCGCGGCATCGCGCATATCATCGGAACCACCGGTCTTTCGATGTCCGACATGGCGGTGATCAAGAGCGTCACCTCGCGCGCGGTGGTGGTTCAGTCGGGCAATATGAGCCTCGGCGTCAACCTGCTGGCAGCGGTGGTCAAGCGCGTGGCGAAGTCGCTGGACGAAAGTTTCGACATCGAAATCGTCGAGATGCATCACAAGGCCAAGATCGATGCGCCGTCGGGCACGGCGTTGCTGCTCGGCGAAGCCGCCGCTGCCGGCCGCGGCATCGACCTGCACGCCCGCTCGGCCCGCGGCCGTGACGGGCAAACCGGCGCCCGCCGGCCCGGCGATATCGGTTTTGCCGCGTTGCGCGGCGGCACTGTCACGGGCGACCACAGCGTGATCTTCGCCGGCCCGATGGAGCGCATCGAATTCACCCACCGCGCCGAGGACCGCACCATGTTCGCGCAGGGTGCGGTCAAGGCTGCGCTCTGGGCGCATGGTCAGAAGCCCGGCTTCTACACGATGGCCGACGTGCTGGGGCTCGCTGATTTCTAGACCGGTTTCATTTGTGCGGGCGCAGCAATGACGCTCCGGTCATGTCTGCGGGCTTCGGCAATTGCATCAAGTCGAGCAAGGTCGGGGCAAGATCCGCCAGTCGGCCGTCCGCCAACGATACGTCGCCGCCGCCCTGGAGCAACAGCGGCACCGGCCCTGTTGTATGTGAGGTATGCGGCCCGCCGGTGGTGGGGTCGCGCATCATCTCGCAGTTGCCGTGGTCGGCCGTGACCAGCAGCGCGCCGCCAGCTTTTTGGATCGCATCCGCGATTCTCCCGAGCCCGGTATCGACGGTTTCGACCGCTTTGATCGCGGCCGGCAGGCTTCCCGTGTGGCCGACCATGTCTGGATTGGCATAGTTCAGGACGATCAGGTCGTACTTGCCGGAGTCGATTGCCGCCACGGCTTTCGCCGTCAGCTCAGGTGCCGACATTTCCGGTTGCAGGTCGTAGGTCGCGACCTTGGGCGAGGGCACCATGATGCGGTCTTCGCCGGGAAAAGGTTCCTCCCGTCCGCCGTTGAGAAAATAGGTGACGTGGGGATATTTCTCCGTTTCGGCCATGCGCAACTGAGTGCGGTTCGCGGCAGAAGTGACTTCGCCCAGGATGCTGGGAAACGTCTCCGCCGGGAATATCGTCTGCATCAATTTGTCCAGATCGTCGCTGTATTGCGTCATTCCGACCGCGGCGGCGAAACGGACGTTGCGCTTGCGCGGGAAAGCAGCAAACGACGGATCGAGCATCGCGCCGAGAATCTCGCGGACGCGATCGGCGCGAAAGTTGAAGCACAACACGCCGTCGCCGTCCTTGGCACCGGCGTAACTGCCGATCACCGACGGCTCGACGAACTCATCGGTGAGATCGTGTGCATACGCCTCCGATATCGCCGATCGCGCGTCGGGAAATCGCGGGGCGTCGGCTTCGACGATGGCGTTATAAGCTCTGGCAACGCGATCCCAGCGCTTATCGCGGTCCATCGCGTAATATCGGCCGATCACGGTGGCGATCGGCACCGACGACGGAAGCGCGGCCTCCAGCCGGGTCAAACTATCGAGCGCGGATTTCGGTGGCGTATCGCGGCCATCTGTAAGGACGTGCACGACCGCCGGCACGCCATGGTCGGCGAGGATGATGGCCAGCGCCGCGGCGTGGTCTTCATGCGAATGCACCCCGCCCGGGGAAACCAGGCCGACGAGATGACAAGTGCCGCCGCTCTGTTTCAGTGCCTGGATCAGCGAACGAAGCGCTTCGGTGGATTTGATGCTTCCGGACGCAATCGCATCGTTGATGCGCGGCAGGTCCTGCATCACGACGCGGCCCGCGCCGATGTTGAAATGCCCGACCTCGGAATTGCCCATCTGGCCATCCGGCAGGCCGACATCGCGTCCCGACGTCCTCAGGAGGGCGTGCGGGCTTGCGGCCCAGAGCCGATCGAAATTCGGTGTGCGCGCCTGCCGGACCGCATTGTCGGCCGGATCTTCGCGCCAGCCCCAACCATCCAAAATGGCCAGCATCACCGGACGACGTTCTTGCATGGGCTCACCTTCCCCTGTTGAGACGGGTGGTTGTGAGCGATCATTTAAGGATCGTCAATCTTTGCCGGTAGGGGGCAGCGCTGGCGGCCTGTTGAAAATTTCCATGCAAAGGCAACGAGTTAAGTTGCTTGCCGGCCTCCCTTCCAAGCCGGCGCGGCGGACGCGTCAATGCAGCCCCAATTGCCCCGCTTCCCAGCCGAGCATCGCCTGTTTGCGCGTAATGCCCCAGTGATAGCCGGTCAGCGTGCCGCCCTTGCCCAGCGCGCGGTGGCACGGCACCACGAACGACACCGGGTTGCGGCCGACGGCTGCGCCGACGGCCCGCGAAGCCTTTGGCTTGCTGATCTTGGTGGCGATGTCGGAATAGCAGACCGCGCGGCCCATCGGAATTTTCAACAGCGTCTCCCACACCCGCACCTCGAAATCGGTGCCGATCAGGATCACGCGCAGCGGCTGGTCCGGCCGCCACAGTTTTGTGTCGAAGATGCGCTGCGCGAGGCCGGTGGTGCCGTCATGGTCCTCGACATAGGTCGCGTTCGGCCAGCGCCGTTTCATATCGGCAAACGCGGCCGGCTCCTCGCCGGCATCGGCGAAGGCCAGTCCCGCCAGCCCGCGCTCGCTCGCGATCACGATCGCGGTGCCGAACGGGCAGGGATGGAAGCCGTAGCGCAGCGTCATGCCGGCACCGCCGTTCTTCCATTCGCCGGGCGACATCGCCTCATGGGTGACGAACAGATCATGCAGCCGGCCCGGCCCTGAAAGTCCGGAGTCGAGGGCGGCGTCGAGCACGCTGGCGGAATCGCGCAGTAGGCCCTTGGCGTGGTCGAGCGTGAGCGCCTGCATGAAAGCCTTCGGCGTCAGCCCGGCCCAGCGGCGGAACAGATGGTGCAGTTCGTCCGGCGTCACGGCGGCGGCCTCCGCCATCGCTTCGATGGTCGGCTGCGCGCGCCAGTGCTCGGAGATGAAGGCGATGGCGCGGCGAACGGAATCGTAGTCGCGCAGCGCGGCGGTATGGCCCGGTTTAGCCAGGCGGTGGTCCTGAATGGCTGATATCATCATGGGGTCTGATGTAGGGCGCATGCGCGGTTCAAACCACCCGATTTCTGACACCCATCACGCGACGGGATTATAGGTGATACCGCGCTTGGCGGTCTGTAACGCTGCCAGTAAGGCTCTGGAAAAGCTTTCTTTTTCCTCGGGTCCCAGAAAATGTCCGATGGAGAGGCGGCGGCCGCGGGAGACCAGATAGAGCCGCTCGATCCCGAATTCGGGGTCACCGGTCTTTTCGAGCTGCACCCAGAGCGGGTTGAGCGTCCATTCCATGACGTCGCCGCGATGGCTGACCCGGCGCACGCGCAATTCCGACGGCGTCATCATGATATCCTCGGTGGCCGAGGCGCTACGGAAATTGACGCGAAAAGCCCAGTAGATCACCAGCACGTCGAGCCCGAAGAAGCCGAGCACCGGCCAGGCGCCCATTAGCCAGAACGCGATGCCGGCGACGAAGCTCACCGCGCCGATGAACGCCATCAGCACCGTAAAGCCGGTGCGGTTGAGCGAGCGATGCGGCGTCACCCGCGCCGAAAACAGCGTCGGCGGGTCGAGCGGCGGATCAAAGTCGTTGCCTGCAGTCATCGCGTATCAGTATACCCCCGATCATGGCCAAAATCATCCGCTCAAAAAGCGCGAAAAAACCCAGCGTTTCACCGGTGCCGAAAAAGTCGGCAAAGAAGGCCGTCAAGGCCGCGCCCAAGCCGGCCGCAAAGAAGTCAGCGAAGCTAAAATCCTGGACGCCGGCCGAGGTCCACGAGGCGTTCAGCCGGTTTCGCAAGGCCAATCCGGAGCCGAAGGGCGAGCTCGAGCATCTCAACCCCTACACGCTGCTGGTCGCCGTGGTGCTGTCGGCGCAGGCGACCGACGCCGGCGTCAACAAGGCGACGCGCGCGCTATTTGCGGTTGCAGATACGCCGGCGAAAATGCTCGAACTCGGCGAAGAGAATGTGCGCGAGTACATCAAGACCATCGGGCTCTATCGCAACAAGGCCAAGAACGTCATCGCGCTTTCAGAGAAGCTGATCGCCGAATTCGGCGGCGAGGTGCCGCGCACCCGCGCGGAGATCGAGACGCTGCCGGGCGCCGGGCGCAAGACCGCCAATGTGGTGCTCAACATGGCCTATGGCGAGCACACCATGGCGGTGGACACCCATGTGTTCCGGGTCGGTAACCGAACGGGGCTGGCGCCCGGCAATACGCCGCTTGAGGTCGAACTGGGGCTGGAGAAAGTGATCCCGTCGGAGTTCATGCTGCATGCCCATCACTGGCTGATCCTGCACGGGCGCTACACGTGTCTGGCCCGCAAGCCGCGCTGCGAGGTGTGCTTGATCAATGACCTATGCCGCTGGCCGGAAAAGACGGTGTGAGGGTCTAACCTCTCGCCGTGAAGAACGGGGAGAGGCAGAAGAACGTCAAGTCACCGGCATTCCTGCCTTCCTCGCTGGCTCGATCAGCTCCGGCCGCGGGCCCGACAGCCGCTTGTGCATGTGCACCATGAACGCCATGGCGAACACGGGCGTCGCGAGGTTGACGACGGGGATCGACACGAACGCCGCAATGAACAGCCCGGCAGTGAACACCGTCGCCGCATTGTCCTTCCGCATCGCCTTGGCCTCCGCCGGCGAGCGGAAGCGCATCGCCGCAAGCTCGAAATATTCGCGCCCCAACAGCCAGGCGGTGGCGAAGAAGAAGATCAGGAAGCCGGCGCCGGCGAACAGCACGAAGGGCAGTGCGACCAGGTAGACCAGGATGGTCAGCAGCGCCGTCTTGATGCCCTCCGGAATCGCGACGCCGAGCGGCAGCGCGCTGCCGGGGCGCTCCGCAGGATAATGTTCGCGCTCGACATGCTCGGCGACGTCATCGACGAACACGCTGGCGATCAGCGAGGTGACTGCCGGCATCAGGAAGATGCCGCCGAGCACGACGCCGAGCCCGGCCGCGATCGAGATGATCCAGGACAGCACGTTGAGCGTGGTATGAAAGCCCGGCCCCAGCATCGCCTCGGCCCAGGCTTCGCCGGACTCGGCAAACCAGCTCAGCAGCCGTTGCAGCCCGATTGCCAGCACGGTGATCACCACCAGTGCTAATCCGATCGAGCGCCACAGGATGGAACGCATCGGCGGCGCTAGCATCTGCGAAAGCGCCTTGACGGCGGCGTCAAGCATGGCGGTTCAATCTCCCGTGAAACCCTTGCGAGAGTTAGATACAAGCGGGGGCTTCGGCAAGAGGTGGGAAAAGGCCGCCGGTGCGCTTGTGGCGGCCGCATTACTGCCACACGCCCATCACGCTTGCGTTCCAGAACGGCGAATGCAGTATTTGTGGGTGGTACCAAGAACCTGGTGCTCCAGGAATAAAGCTGAATGAGGCTGCCATGACCCGCGTCCAGGAACTCTATCCCGACAACAAGATCGTGCTGCGCGAGGTCGGCCTGCGCGACGGCCTGCAGCTCGTGAAGACGTTCCCGTCCACGGAAGCCAAGCAGCGCTGGATGCGCGACGAATATGCCGCGGGCGTACGCCATTTCGAGACCGGATCGTTCCTGCCGGCAAAGACCTTCCCGCAATTCGCCGACGTGCGGGACATGATCGCCACGGTGGCCTCACTGCCCGGCGCTTACGGCATCGCGCTGACGCTGAACGAGCGCGGCGTCAACGAGGCCCTGGCATCCGGCGTCGCCGAGGTGGCGACAGTGGTCTCGGCGACCGAAGAGCACAGCCAGGCCAACGCCAACCGCTCGCGCGAATCTGCGATCGCCAACGTCAAGCGGCTGTGCGATCTGCGCAATGTGAGCGCGCACAAGCCGGTGGTGAATTCGGCGATTTCGATGGCGCTGGGCTGCTCGATCGTCGGCGCGGTCGATCCGAAGGAAGTACTGCGGCTGACCGAAAAGCTGTTCGAGGCCGGCGTCGACATGGTCGCGATCGCCGACACGGTCGGCTATGCCGGACCGAAGCAGGTCGGCGAACTGACGGCGGGCGCGGTGAAGATCGCCGGCTCAAAACCGATCTGTATTCATCTGCACGACACGCGCGGCATGGGCATTGCCAATGCCTCCGCCGCGCTTGATGCCGGCGCGCGCGTGCTCGACGGATCGCTCGGAGGCCTCGGCGGCTGCCCGTTCGCGCCGGGCGCCACCGGCAACGTGGTGATCGAGGATCTGGCGTTCCTGTGCGAGAGCAAGGGTTTCACGACCGGCATCGATATCGAGAAGCTGCTGGCGGTGCGCGAAATCCTGAAATCGGAAATGCCCGGCGAGGCGCTATACGGCGGAATGGCGCGGGCCGGGCTACCTCGCGGCACGGCTGCCCGGGTTGGCTGATCCCGACGGCTGACCGGAATTGTCAGCGCTATTTCTTGCCCATGCCCATACCCATACCCATGCCCATGCCACCCATGCCGGGCATGCGACCCTGCTCCTTCTGCTCAAGGGGCGCCGCCGTCGTCATCATGGCCATGGCCCCGATTCCCAGATGCGGGGCGAGCAGCTCATTGGCGGTCTTCTTTTGATCGTCCGACAGCAGTTCGTTGAGTTTGATGTAGGCGGATTTCATGGCCCTGGTGCCGTCGAGCCGCGCGGCCAGCCACTGCTCTTGCTGTTCCAGCCGGGCGGCAAGGGTGGGAGCCGGTGGTGCGTCGCCGGGCTTTGGCATCATCGATGCGCGAATTTCCGCAAGCTTCCTGGCATTCGCACGCAACGCATCGGCAAAGCCGTTCCAGCTATCGGCCTGTGCGTCGGTGATCTTGAGTTCGGCACGCAGAAAGGCGATGCGACCCTCGATGCGATCGATGGTCGCCATCCCGCCGCTGCCGCGGCCCATCATGCCCATCATGTGCATCATCCCCATGTCGTGCATCGCGGACATGCGGCCCATCATGTTCTTCATATCGCTCATCATGCCCATGTGGCCCATGCCGCCTTGCGGCGCGGCGGTGGGCGACGAACCCGGTGCCGGGTCGGCCGGGGCCGATTTTGCGGTGTCGCTGGAATGGGAATGATCGTGTCCGGTCGGGGCCTGCGCCCACGCCGGAGCCGCAAGTGCCGCGAGCGTGAGAGCCGTCGTCATGGTCAGGCGGGTCATGGCCAAATCTCCCGTTGCTAAGGCGCAGCATCCGGAAACCACCATGGACCTGCCTCAGGCCGCGGCCTTTGACGCACGTCAAGTTGTTACAGCCGTGTCACCCGCAGCCGCAGCGCGTTGCCGACGACGCTCACCGATGACAACGCCATGGCAGCCGCGGCGATGATCGGCGACAGCAGCAAGCCAAACGTGGGGTAGAGAATTCCGGCGGCGATCGGGATGCCGGCCGCATTGTAGATGAAGGCAAAGAACAGGTTCTGGCGGATATTGTTCATGGTCGCCTGCGAGAGGCGGCGGGCACGGACGATGCCGCCGAGGTCGCCTTTCAGCAGCGTGACCCCTGCGCTTTCCATCGCGACGTCGGTGCCGGTTCCCATGGCGATACCGACTTCGGCGGCGGCGAGCGCGGGCGCGTCGTTGACGCCGTCGCCGGCCATCGCGACGATCTTTCCGGCCTTCTGCAGTTTTGCGACGACCGCGCTCTTCTGATCGGGCAGCACTTCGGCCTCGACATCAGCAATTCCCAGGCTGCGCGCGACGGCGTTCGCCGTGGTCTTGTTGTCGCCCGTCAGCATGATGACCTTGATGCCCTCTGCCGCCAGCGCCTTCAGCGCATCCGGCGTCGATTCCTTGACGGGGTCGGCGATGGCGAACAGGCCCGCGAGCTTGCCGTCGATGGCAATGTTGATCACGGTGGCGCCGTCGGCGCGCAGACGTTCGCCCTGATCGTTCAGCGCCTGCGCGTCGATGCCGAGCGTCTGCAGGAAGTTCGCATTGCCGAGCACGATGCTCTTGCCGTCGACCTTGCCGGTAACGCCCTTGCCGGTCGGGGAATCGAACGCTTCGACTTTGCCGAGATCGAGATGGCGTTCCCCGGCCGCCCGCACGATGGCGTCGGCCAGCGGGTGCTCGCTCGCCCGCTCGACGGTTGCGGCCAGCCGCAGAATATCGGTCTCGGCAAATCCCTCCGCCGGCACGATCGCGATGACTTTCGGTTTGCCCTCGGTCAGCGTTCCGGTCTTGTCGACCACCAGCGTGTCGACCTTCTCCATCCGCTCCAGCGCTTCGGCGTTCTTGATCAGCACGCCGGCCTGCGCGCCGCGCCCGACGCCGACCATGATTGACATCGGCGTGGCGAGGCCGAGCGCGCAAGGGCAGGCGATGATGAGCACGCTGACGGCGGCGACGAGCCCGAACGCCATCCGCGGCTCCGGCCCGAACAACGCCCAGGCGCCGAAGGCAAGCAGCGCCACCGCTATCACTGTCGGCACGAACCAGCCGGCCACCTGATCGGCGAGCCGCTGGATCGGCGCGCGCGAACGCTGCGCGTCTGCCACCATCTGCACGATCTGCGAAAGCAGTGTGTCGCGGCCGACCTTGTCGGCCCGCATCACGAAGCCGCCGGACTGGTTCAGCGTGCCGGCAATGACCTTGCTGCCGGCCTCCTTGGTGACCGGCATGGATTCACCCGTCACCAGCGATTCATCGAGCGAGGAACGGCCTTCGAGGATGACGCCGTCCACCGGCACTTTTTCGCCCGGCCGTACGCGCAAATGATCGCCGACGACGAGCCTATCGATTTCGATTTCCTGGTCCGCGCCGTCGCGATCGATCCGGCGCGCGGTTTTCGGCGCGAGCTGCAGCAGGGCCTTGATCGCGCCTGATGTCGCTTCGCGAGCGCGCAGCTCAAGCACCTGGCCGAGCAGCACCAGCACGGTGATGACGGCGGCCGATTCGAAATAGACCGCCACCGCGCCACCATGGCCGCGGAAGGTCGACGGAAAGATGCCCGGCGCGATGGTGCCGACGACGCTGTAGAGGTAGGCCACACCGGTGCCGATGGCGATCAGCGTGAACATGTTGAGATTGCGCGTGACGAGCGACTGCCAGCCGCGCACGAAGAACGGCCAGCCGGCCCACAGCACGACGGGCGTGGCGAAGGCGAACTGGATCCAGTTCGACAGGGTTGGATCGATCAGCCCGTGGCCGCCGATGAGATGGCCGCCCATTTCGAGGATGATCGCCGGCAGCGCCAGCGCAAGGCCGATCCAGAAACGGCGCGTCATGTCGGCGAGTTCAGGATTGGGCGGCGCGTCGAGGCTGACGACGTCGGGCTCCAGCGCCATGCCGCAGATCGGGCAGCTGCCGGGGCCGACCTGGCGGATCTCGGGATGCATCGGGCAGGTATAGATCGTGCCTTCCGGCACCGCCGCTTTCGGCCGCTTGTCCTTTTCCAGATAGGCGAGAGGATCGGCGGCGAATTTGGTGCGGCACCCAGCTGAACAGAAATGAAAGGTGGTGCCCTTGTAGTCGAAGCGGTGCTTGCTGATCGCCGGATTCACCGTCATGCCGCAGACGGGATCGCGCACCGTCGCAGCGCCGTGCGCCGGGTGATCGTGGTGGTCGTGGCCGTGACCGCCATGGCCCCCGCAACAGGCGCCCTTCGTCATGCCGCTGCCGTTCTCGTTCCCCGTCATCGGTCGCTCCGGCCTTGAAACGTATACCCTGTGGGGGTATATAGGCTGCATGCGAAAAGACATCAAGGCATCCTGTCAAAAACGCCTCAGCCGGATCGAGGGCCAGGTCCGTGGCCTGTCAAAGATGGTCGATGAGGACCGCTACTGCATCGACATCGTTACGCAGATATCGGCGGTGCGGGCCGCGCTGCGGCGGGTCGAGGAAGAGGTGCTGCGGGATCACGTGTCGCATTGCGTCGAGCACGCGATCACCAGCGGCAACAAGGCCGATCAGCGCGAAAAGATTGCGGAGCTGATGGCCGTGATCGGCCGCTCCGATAGATGATGCCCCGGTCAGTCGTGGTGATGGCCGGGCTTGCGCGCCTTCGGTTTCCTGCCGGAGGCGGTCGGGATCATCACCACGCGGCCGTAACGTACGCCGCGCTCGGCGATGACGTGATCGGCGAGATGGCGGACGTCGCTGCTCGCCCCCTTCAGCGCGGTCACCTCCATGCAGGAATCATCGTCGAGATGAACGTGGAGCGTCGCCAGCGACAGGTCGTGGTGGCCGTGGAAACTCTGGACCAGCCGTTTCGACAGGTCCCGCGCGGCGTGATCATAGACGTACACCAGTGCGGCGACGCATTGGCCCGAGGGCGTCGCATCTTCGGCGCCCTGCTGCAGCCCGGCGCGGGCGAGGTCGCGGATGATTTCGGAGCGGTTCTGGTAGCCGCGGGCTTCTGCCGCCGCATCGATCTCGGCGAGCAGATCGTCTTCGATCGTGATGGTGATCCGTTGCATGGAAAATTCCGTCCTGACGTAGTATGACATTTCTCTTGTATCGTCATACCGCGCTTGCTAGCTTGCCGCCGGGTTAAATCGAACTGATACGTCGCGCGTCGAGTGTAGCAGTTATCATGCGGGGGCATGAGCGTTGCGTAGGGCTGCTTGGGGGGCATTTTCCGCCGCTGCATATCTGTTTGCCACGGTGTCTCCGGCAGACGCCCAAACCGCCGCGTCGCCTTCGTCCGATCGGCTTCCCGCGGTGACGGTGAATCCGCCCGAAGCGAGTCCGCGCAACCGCCGCAAGCCGGCCCGCCGCGAGAGAACTACGCGAAATCCGGCCTCGGTTCAATCAAGCGTGCCCGTCGCACCGCAGGTGAGCCGCGGCGTGACGTCGGGATCCGCGGCCGCAGGGCCGGCTTATCTGCAGCCCACCGCCGCCAGCGCCACCACCATCAGCGGTGCGGAGGTGAACGCGCAGCCCTTCTCCCGCCCCGGCGAGGCGCTGGAGGTGGTGCCTGGATTGATCGTGACCCAGCATTCCGGCGAAGGCAAAGCGAACCAGTATTTTCTGCGCGGCTTCAATCTCGACCACGGCACCGATCTCGCCATCAAGATCGACGGCATGCCCGTCAACATGCCGACCCATGGCCACGGGCAGGGCTATGCCGATATCAATTTCATGATTCCCGAGCTGATCCAGTCGGTGAATGTACGCAAGGGTCCGTACTTCGCCGATGTCGGTGACTTCGGCTCTGCAGGCTCACTCACGATCGACTACATCAATCGGCTGCCCGGGAACATTCTGGAGACGACCAACGGTACCTTTGGCTATCATCGCGGGTTGGCGGCGGGGTCGACGGCCATCGGTGCGGGCACGCTGCTCGCGGCTGTCGAAGGCGTCAAATACAACGGCCCGTGGGACGTGCCCGACAACATACGCAAGATCAACGGTGTCCTGCGCTACAGCCAGGGCACCGCGACCGACGGCTTCACGCTGTCGGCGATGGCCTATTCCAACGGCTGGAATTCGACCGATCAGGTGGCACAACGGTCGATTGATCAGAGCATCATCGGCCGCTTCGGCTCGCTCGATCCGACCGATGGCGGCATCGCCAGCCGGTTCTCGTTGTCAGGAAACTTCGCGCATTCAAGCGAATACGGGCAGACCAAGGCGAACGCCTATGTGATCCGCTCGTCGATGAACCTCTACAACAATTTCACCTACTTCCTCGACGATCCCGTCAACGGCGATCAGTTCAGCCAGCTCGACAAGCGTACGGTCTATGGTCTCAATGCCAGCCACGCTTTCGACGTGCGTGTGGCCGGCATCGAGACGCAGACTCGCGTCGGATTGGAGACGCGCGGCGACGACATTCGTGTCGGACTGTTCAAGACGTTCCAGCGCGACGCACTCTCGACCGTTCGCGAAGACAGCGTAAGAGAAGGCAATGTCGGCCTGTGGGCCGATACGACGGCACGCTGGACCGATTGGCTGCGCACCACGGTCGGCATCCGCGAGGATTACTTTGCGGGGAGGGTGCTGAGCGATACGCCGCAGAACTCCGGCAACGCCCAGGCATCGATGACGAGCCCGAAGGCCGGCATCGTGCTGGGACCGTGGTACAAGACCGAGTTCTACGGCAACGCCGGCTATGGCCTGCACTCCAACGATATCAGAGGCGCGACGATTACGGTCGATCCCGTCGACAAGGTGACGCCGCAGGAACGTGTGCCGCTGCTGGTTCGCTCGAAGGGCGCGGAAATCGGCGTCCGCACCAAGGCGTTCGAAGGTCTCACCAGTTCGCTCGCGGTATTCGTGCTGGATTTCGACTCGGAGCTGCTGTTCGTCGGCGATGCCGGCACGACGGAGCCGAGCCGCCCGAGCCGGCGCGTCGGCGTCGAATGGACCAATCAATACCAGATGCTGCCGTGGATGCGGCTCGATCTCGATGTCGCCTATACCCGTGCGCGCTTCACCGATGTCGATGCCGCCGGCCAGTTCATTCCAGGTGCGCCGGCGTGGGTGGCGGCCGGTGGCGTGACGTTCGGCGGTGACAGCGGCTGGTTCGGCGCGTTGCGCGGGCGTTATTTCGGGCCGCGTCCGCTGGTCGAGGATGACAGCGTCCGCTCGCAACCGTCGCTGATCTTCAATGCACGCGCGGGCTACAAGTTCGACAATGGCTTGCGGCTGCAGCTCGACGTGCTCAATCTGTTCAACGCGAAAGCCAACCAGATCGAATATTACTATCTCTCTCGGCTGCCGGGCGAGCCGATCGGCGGGGTGGCGGACCGGCACGTCCATCCGGCGGAGCCGTTGGCGGTGCGGTTGACGCTGGCGGGAAGGTTCTAGGCGCTTACGCCGCCTCGGTCGCCTTGTCGCGCGGCTTCATGCGGCGCTCCGGCGGGCGGACCGGGACGTATTCGACGGCGAGATAGTGCTCCGACACGGTGACGCGTTCGACCATCGTTGTTGCGCAGGTCACTTCTTCAATTGCCATTTCTTCGATCATGACTTCCTCAGGAAGCGCCGCTTCCTCGTCAATCTCTTCAGGAACAAGCGGCGGCGAGTTGAGTTCGGGAAACATGGCGAGCTCGCCCGCTACCTCCCGGAGCGGCTTCTGCTTGTCGGCCCAGTGCAGCGCGGTGTAGTCGAAACCGTTCACGATAGTCGGCTTGACGATTTCGAAATAGGGCGAGATGTCGAAATCGCGCGGCATGTAGAGCGAGGAATCGCGGATGTGCAGGATTTCGCGCCGGGCTTTTCGCGTGGCCGCTCTGGTGATTTTTGGCAGGATCGGATAGCGCACCGCGTCGAACGCCTGCGCGATCAGCGCCGAACAGATGATTTTTGTCGGATCGCCGGAGCCGAACGCGATCATGCGCCGCCGCCAGCGCTGCGGCACCGGCAGCGGGATCAAATAGCGCATCAGGTCGACGATGTTCTTGGTGTCGTAGCCGAAGCCGATCCGGTTGATGGCGTAGCGGCACACCGTGGTGCGGTCCTCGTAAGACAGGCCGATCGGGCGGCAGATGCGGGTGTGATAGGGAAAATATTTCGACAGCGGCGCCGAGGTGACGCCTTCGCCGATATTGGCCTCGATCAGGACGTGCGGCTCGCCGTCGGGTTCGCAGGCACCGTCGACCGGGCCGACGTAAAGCGCGCCATGCGACCAGGTGGATTGCGTCAGGTACTTGATGATGCCGGAGATGCGGTTGTTGCCTTCGACCAGCAGCACGTCGCCCGGCTCGATGACGCCGCGCAGATGCTCGGGATCGCTGGGCGTGAACGGCTCGTAGCCGGGGACTTCCTTCTGGAGATATCCCGCGATCAGCTGGCCGATGGTGTCGAGCATTACGCCCATGCAAATCCCCAAGAGCGGCTTTTCTTCCGCTTTTTTTGTTTCCATATCATGGTCGCAAGCCGTTTCAATTTAGTTCATGCAAGCTGCGGATCAATCATGATTGATTTACCATGAGTGTTGCTGCGTCCCGTGAGATGCGGCACAGTTCGCTGGCTGTTCTCGGTTCTTTCAGGCCTCGGAAACCATGACATGACAATGACTCGCCGCACTTTTCTGTCGGCGTCCGCAGGCCTGGCGGCTACTCCGGTATTCTGCGGAATGCGCGCCGGCGCCGCACCCTTACCGCGCGAAGCCGACATTGTTGTGATTGGCGCCGGTGCGGCGGGCATTGCTGCGGCGCGGCGCATCATGGCGGCGAACCGCAAGGTGATCGTGGTCGAGGCGGCGAACCAGATCGGCGGTCGCTGCCAGACTGATGTTTCGACCTTCGACGTGCCGTTCGATCGCGGCGCGCGCTGGATGCACAATCCCGAAACAAACCCGATGATCAAGTTGGCGCGCGCCGCCGGCCTCGAAATCACCACCGCGCCCTCGGGCCAGAAAATCCGCATTGGTCGTCGCAACGCCCGCGCCGGCGAGACCGAGGAATTTCTCGCCGCGCTGGTGCGCGCCAACCGCGCTATCGACGACGCCGCGCGCCGTTTCGACGTCTCCTGCGCGTCGGTGCTGCCGAAGGACCTCGGCGTGTGGGCGGATACCGCGGAGTTCGTGCTCGGTGCGAGTTTTTCCGGCAAGGATCTGAAAGACGTCTCGGTCGGCGACAAGTCGCGCGCGCAGGACCGCAATACCGCGATCGGCTGCCGTCAGGGGCTGGGCACGCTGATCGCAAAGCTAGGCGAGCAGGTCCCGCTGTCGCTGTCGACACCGGCCAACCGCATCATCTGGAGCAACCGCGACGTCAGTGTGGAAACGCCGGCCGGAAGAATCTCCGCGCGGGCCGCCGTGGTCACCGTGTCGAGCAATGTGCTGACATCAGGCAATATCAAGTTTGCGCCTGACATTCCGAAGCGCTTGCTCGATGCGGCCGCAAAACTGAGTCTGGGCAGCTACGACCGGATCGCCCTGCAGATCGCGGGGAATCCATTGGGCCTTGCCCGCGACGACGTCGTCATTGAGCAGAGCAATTCGACGAAGACCGCGCTGATGTCAGCCAATATCGGCGGCTCCACGCTGTGCACGCTCGATGTCGGGGGGGCGTTCGGCCGCGAGCTTTCCGCGCAGGGCGAGAAGGCCATGGTGGCGTTCGCTTTGGAATGGCTGACGAAACTATACGGCAGCGAGGCAGGTTCTGCCGTGAAGAAATCGAGCGCGACGCGCTGGAACGCGGCGCCGTTCGCCCTCGGCGCGATGTCTGCGGCAGGCCCCGGTGGACAATCCCAGCGAAAGGTTCTGACCGAGCCGTTCGGCTGCATCTATCTCGCCGGCGAGGCCACCCACGAAACACTGTGGGGAACGATCGACGGCGCGTGGGATAGCGGCGAGCGCGCGGCCGAAGCGGCGCTGCGGCGGATCGGCGCGCTGAAGGATCCGGAGCCGGAGGCGCGGCCGGCAAAAGCGCGGCGGCGTGGATCGGGATCTCAGACCAACTGATGGCACGCCCGAAAGGCTGATCCCTCGCGGCGGCGTGATGGGTTTCGCTTCGCTCCACTCATCTTACGTATCGCCCGCTAGCGCAGCACGCTATCCAGCGCCGGGAGGCCGAAAATGACGGCGGCCGCGATCAGCGCGTAACAAATCGCACGGAACACAGCTTCGCTGGCTTTGCCGAACAGCGACGCGCCGAACCAGACGCCCATGCCGTAGACGGGGCCCACTACCACGGCGAACGTGATCGCGTCCATCGTGATCAGTCCGGCCGCTGCATAGCTCACGCCGGAAAAGAAATCCGACGCGCCGAAGAACAGCACGATGTTGGCGCGGGCGATCACGGACGGCAGCGGACGACCGAGCCAGTAAGCGACGATCGGCGGTCCACCGGTCTGGGCGAGCCCGCTGCAAAACCCGGCCAACCCGCCGATGCCGATCGAGACCGCCGCGTAATCCTTGCCGCGGTAACGCCAGCCCGACAGCAGCAGCAGTAACAGCGTAAACACGAAGCCGGAAATGATCCAGCGCGTCGTCACCGGTTCGAGGCGGCTGAGCAAATAGGTGCCGATGGGCACGCCGATCAACGCGCCTGCCACCATGATCGAGGTCGCCTTGCGGTCGGCCTTTTGCCAGGCGCCCGGCAGCAGCGGCGCGGCGGCAATGAAATCGATGATGAGCAGCAACGCGGCGACCAGCCTCGGATCAGCGATCGAACTGGCGAGCGGCATGAAGATGAGAGCCGACCCGAACCCGGAAAATCCCCGGGCGGTTCCGGAGATGAAGGCGACCGCGCAGATCGCGATCGCCGCATTGAGGCTGACTTGTGAGGGGATGAGACCGAGCAGGCTCATCCCCGCAGAATGCCGCCAGTCTTCTTCGTCACCTCGGCCACGATTTTTGCCGCCACCGCGTCGATCTCCTGGTCCGTCAGCGTCTTTTCACGGGGCTGGATCGTCACGGCAATCGCGACCGACTTCTTGTCGGGATCGATGCCCTTGCCTTCGTAGACGTCGAACACGGTCACGTCAGTGATCAGCTTCTTGTCGACGCCCTGCGCGGCTCGCACGATATCGCCGGCCTTGACGCCGCGGTCGACGGTGAAGGCGAAATCGCGTGACACCGGCTGGAACGCGGAAAGGTCGAGCAGCGGTTTGGCGCGGGTCGGCTTCTTCTTTGCTTCGGGAATGCGATCGAGGATGACCTCGAACGCGATCAGCGGGCCGTCGGCACCGAGCGCTTCCAGCGTGCGCGGATGCAATTCGCCGAAATAGCCGAGCACGTTCTGCGGGCCGATCTGGATCTTGCCCGAGCGCCCCGGATGCAGCCAGCCGGCGCCGCCTGGCACAATCTGCAGCGCCTGCATCGGCGCGCCGGATGCCGCGAGCACGGCAAACGCATCGGCTTTGGCGTCGAGCGCATCCGTGGTGGCGGAACCAGACCAGTGCCGGCCCATGCCTTTGGAGGAGGCAAAGCCGCGCCGCACGCCGGCGGCGGCAACGAACTGGCTCTCGGGCTTGTCGCCCCTGAAGATCTGGCCGACCTCGAACAGCGCCACGTCGGAAGTGCCGCGGTTGGCGTTGGCCTGCGCCGCCGCGACGAGGCCGGGCAACAGGCTCGGCCGCATGTCGGAGAGGTCGGAAGCGATCGGATTGGCGAGCACCAGTTCGGCCTGGCCGCCGCCGAACAACTCGGCATGCGGCTTGGAAATGAACGACCATGTCACGGCCTCCACCATGCCGCGCGCCGCCAGCGCGCGCTTGGCGCGGCGGGTGCGGTTCTGCATCGCGGTCAGGACAGGCTTGCGGGCGTCGTCGCCGCGCTCGAACGGCGTCATCGGCACCTTGTCGACCCCGACGATGCGCACGACTTCCTCGACGATGTCGGCCTTGCCGTCCACGTCGGAGCGCCACGAGGGCACCGCAACCTTCACCACGAGCCCGCTGCCGGCGACCATGAAGCCGAGATGGCCGAGGATGCGCCGCATCTCCGGCAGCGGCACGTCGATGCCCGCCAACCTTTTGACCTCGGCCAGCGGGAAATCGATGATGCGGTCCTCGCCAAAGGCGTTGCCGACGACGACGTTCTCGGACGCCGTGCCGCCGCAGAGTTCCATGACGAGCCTGGTCGCCATTTCGAGTCCCGGCACCATGAAGGCGGGATCAACGCCGCGTTCGAAGCGATAGCGTGCGTCTGAATTGATGCCGAGCTTGCGGCCGGTCTGCGCGATATTGATCTCGTTCCACAGCGCCGATTCGATCAGCACGTCCGTGGTGTTCTCGTCGCAGCCGGACGTCTCGCCGCCCATGATGCCGGCCAGCGATTCGACGCCGTGGTCATCGGCGATCACGCAGATATTGCTGTCCAGCGTGTAGGTGCGGCCATCGAGCGCCAGCAGGGTCTCGCCGTCTTTGGCGCGGCGCACGGTGAGGTCTCCCTTCACCTTCCTGGCGTCGAACACGTGCAGCGGCCGGGCGCGGTCGTAGGTCATGAAGTTGGTGATGTCGACCAGCGCATTGATCGGCCGCAGCCCGATCGAGGTCAGCCGCTTCTGCAGCCACTCGGGAGAGGGCCCGTTCTTGACGCCGCGCACCAGCCGCAGCGCAAAGCCCGGACACAGCGTCGCGTCTTCCACCGTCACCTTCACCGGGCAGGGGAATTCACCCTTGATCGGCTTGATGGCGGGGTCTTTGAACTTGCCCATGTCGGCGGCGGACAGATCGCGGGCGATGCCGTGCACGCCGGTACAGTCCTGGCGGTTCGGCGTCAGGTTGATTTCGAGCACGGGATCGCCGAGCCCGGCCCATTCGGCATAGCCCTTGCCGATGGGCGCATCGGCCGGCAGCTCCATGATGCCGTCATGGTCCTCGGAAATCTGCAGCTCGGCCGCCGAGCACAGCATGCCGCGGCTCTCGACGCCGCGGATGGTGCCGACGCCGAGCGTGATGTTCTTTCCCGGAATGAAGGTGCCGGGCGGCGAGAACACGCTGACGAGCCCCGCGCGCGCATTCGGCGCCCCGCACACCACCTGCACCGGCGCGCCGCCGTCGCCGGTATCGACCATGCATACCCGCAGGCGATCCGCATTCGGATGCTGTTCGGCGGAAATCACCCGCGCGATCGAGAACGGCGAAAGCGCCTTCGCCTTGTCCTCGATGTTCTCGACCTCGAGCCCGATCATGGTGAGCTTGTCGGCAAGCTTTTCCAGCGGCTCGTCGGTGTCGAGATGTTCCTTCAGCCAGGAGAGCGTGAATTTCATGGGGCTACTCTTTGATCGGCGAAAACTTCAACCAGCCGGCGCAGGCCCTGATATTTCTCGGGGACCGCACTCACGTGCTCAATCCGCCCGCGAGTGTCGGGACATCGAGCGGCTTGAAGCCGTAATGCGAAAGCCAGCGCACGTCGCTGTCGAACAATTGCCGGAGATCGGCGATGCCGTATTTCAGCATCGCGATGCGGTCGAGGCCCATGCCCCAGGCAAAACCCTGGTAAACGTCGGGATCGATGCCGCAGGCGCGCAGCACGTTTGGATGCACCATGCCGCAGCCGAGAATCTCCAGCCAGTCCTCGCCTTCGCCGAAGCGGATCTCGCCCTTGTCGCGCCGGCACTGGATGTCGACTTCGAGCGAAGGCTCGGTGAACGGGAAGAACGATGGCCGGAACCGCATGTTGATGTGGTCGACCTCGAAGAACGCCTTGCAGAACTCGTGCAAAATCCATTTCAGGTGGCCGAGATGCGAGCCCTTGTCGATGACGAGGCCCTCGACCTGGTGGAATTGCGGCGTATGCGTCGCGTCGGAATCGATGCGATAGGTGCGGCCCGGGCAGATCACGCGGATCGGCGGTTTTTGCGACAGCATCGTGCGCACCTGCACCGGCGACGTATGCGTGCGCAGCAGCATGCGCGAACCGTCCTGCTTCGGGTTGAAAAAGAACGTGTCGTGCATCTCGCGGGCCGGGTGGCCTTCGGGGAAATTCAGCTTGGTGAAGTTGTAGTCGTCGGTCTCGATATCCGGACCTTCGGCGATCGCAAATCCCATGTCGGCGAAGATCGTGCTGACCTCTTCGAACACCTGGCTCAGCGGATGGATGCGGCCGGTTTCTGCCGGCGCTTCGCGCAGCGGCAGCGTGACGTCGATGGTCTCGGAAGCAAGCCGGGCGTCGAGCGCCGCCGACTTCAGGATGTCGCGGCGCGCGGCGAGCGCCTGCGTGACCGTGTCCTTGGCGAGATTGATCTTCGCGCCTTCGGTCTTCCGTTCGTCGGGCGACATCTTGCCGAGCGTGGAGAGCAGTGCGGAGATCGAGCCTTTCTTGCCAAGCGCGGCGACGCGCACGCTTTCGAGTGCGGCTTCGTCGCCGGCGGCTGCGATCTGGCTGAGGATGTCGGATTCAAGTGTGGCGAGGTCGGTCATGGCAATCCCTTTTGACTAGGATGCTCAGCGCCAGTGCTCCTAGCCCCGTCAGCCCGGACTTGTTCCGGGCATCCACGTCTTCAGCATTTGCGAGAGGGAAGCCGTGGATGGCCGGGACGAGCCCGGCCATGACGACCTCAATAGGCGGACGAGTAGTGCCGATGGCTTACGCCGCGAGCGCGGCCTTGGCCTTCTCGGCGATCGCCTGGAACGCCACCGGCTCGGTGATGGCGAGATCCGACAGCACCTTGCGGTCCACCGTGATGCCCGACTTCGACAGGCCGTTGATGAAGACGCTATAGGTCATGCCGAACGGACGCACCGCGGCATTGATGCGCTGGATCCAGAGCGCGCGGAAGGTGCGCTTCTTGCGCTTGCGGTCGCGGAAGGCATATTGCCCGGCCTTCTCGACCGCAGCCTTGGCGGCGCGGATGGTGTTCTTGCGGCGGCCGCGGAAACCCTTGGCGGCCTTGTAGACTTTCTTGTGCTTGGCGTGAGAGGTCACACCGCGTTTGACGCGAGACATGACTGCTATCCTTGAATTTCAAATCGGTGATGGATCGCCGCGCAGGGCGCGGCCGGCTAAAGCGTGATTGCGCGCGCGATCAGGCGTTCGGCAAGAAGTACTTCTTGACGTTGTCGCCGTCGGTCTTGAACAGCACGCGGGTGCCGCGGAGCTGACGAATCTGCTTCTTGGTCCGCTTGATCATGCCGTGGCGCTTGCCGCGCTGGGCGTGCATCACTTTACCGGTGGCAGTCACTTTGAAGCGCTTTTTAGCGCCCGACTTGGTCTTCAGCTTGGGCATTTGGCTCTCCTATGGGCCACGGAAAAACGCGCCCGAGGGGCGCTTTTGCGGCCTGAAATGCTCGTTAGAGCGTTGAAAGTGCACAGGTTTTTCTCAAAACCGAGATAACCCGCACGGACATCGACACGGCAGCCCTTGATCAGCCGGGCGATGAAGGTCGGGCTTATGGCAGAGCACGGGCCAATTGGCAATGATGAACCGGGGAATGCCGGGTCGCTACCTAAACGGTGATGACGTCTACTCTTCGGTACGGAGCAGAAAGAAATGACCTGTTTCCAGCGATTGATGACCTGTTTTAACGATTTCCCCGGCCGGCGCCCGTTGCGCTGGCTCCCCGTGTTTGCGGCACTGGCCGTGGCGGCCGCGCCCGGCGGGGCCGATGCCGCGGCCAGGAGGGCCGGCGGCGCCTATGACGGCACCTGGAATGTGGTCTTTGCCACCACGCGAGGCAATTGCAGTTCCGCCTACAGCGTGCCCTTCCTGGTCATGGGCAGCCGCGTCTCTTCGGCGGGTGCCGGCCAGGTGTCGGGGACGGTCAATCGTGCCGGCGTGGTGGCGGTCAATGTTTCGGTCGGCGCATCGACCGCAAGTGGCGGCGGCCGACTCGCCGGGGCCATTGGCGCAGGTTCGTGGCGCGGCATCATCACCGGCGACCGCTGCAGCGGGACCTGGCAGGCTTCGCGGAGTTGACCGCGGCTTCGGGAAAATAAAACGGCCCGCCGGATCATCCGACGGGCCGCTTCGCATCAGACAAAATTCGGTATCCTCGTCAGCGCGGCGCCAGCACCATCACGACCTGGCGGCCTTCGAAACGCGCGTCCTGCTCGACCTTGGCGAACTCGGCGACATCCGCCTTCACCTTGTCGAGCAGCTTGGTTCCGATCTCCTGATGCGCCATTTCGCGGCCACGGTAGCGCAGGGTGATCTTGACCTTGTCGCCTTCCTCGAAGAACCGCTGCATCGCACGCATCTTCACGTCGTAGTCGTGATCGTCGATCATCGGCCGCAGCTTGATCTCCTTGATCTCGACGATCTTCTGTTTCTTGCGGGCTTCCGCCGCTTTCTTCTGAGCCGAATACTTGAACTTCCCGTAGTCCATGATCTTGCAAACGGGAGGATTGTTGTTCGGCGAAATCTCGACGAGATCCATGCCGGCTTCGATGGCCATCTTGATGGCGACCACGGTCTCGACGGTGCCGTGGTTGAGGCCGGTCTGATCGATCAGCTGGATCTGCGCATTCCGGATATCGTCATTGGTGCGCGGCCCGTCTTTGGTTGCAGCGGGCGGGGCTCTGTTGGGACGGCGAATGGGTAGTTCTCCAAAGTTGTGAAAGGAAGGGCCGCAGTTTGAAGCAATACGCTGATAACAGCAAGCGAACTCATGTTCTGCGCCCGAAAACCGTCAAATGCGAGGCATTTCGGTCACGTCACGCAAATATAGCCGCCCGGGCGGATGCGCAAGCAAGGGACCGGGCGCCTTGACCGATTCAGCGCGACGGCAGACAAAGCGGCCGGCGAGGGCAATCCCATGACCAATCCAGCGACAATCGACCAGGAACCGGCGTTTATCGAGGTGGGCGAGGGCGATGGCCGCCGCCGGATCGCGGTCCGGGTTCGCCTCGGCAGTGCGCCGGGGCTGTTCTGGCTGGGCGGCTTCAACTCCGACATGCGGGGTACCAAGGCCCTGGCGCTGGACGCCTGGGCCGCGGAGCATGGCCGCGCCTGTATCAGGTTCGATTATTCCGGCCACGGCGAATCGGGCGGGGCTTTCATCGACGGCACCATCGGGCGCTGGCTGGAAGAGGCTGTCGCCGTGTTCGGACAGTTCGCCCATGGCCCCCAGGTCGTGATCGGTTCGTCGATGGGCGGCTGGATGGCGCTCTTGCTGGCGCGCGCCCTCGCCGAGCGGGGTGCGAAAGCGGCTGACCTCGCCGGGCTGGTATTGATCGCACCTGCGCCTGACTTCACCGAGCAACTGATGTGGAACAGTTTTTCCGACGAGATTCGCGAGGAGATCAGGACCAAGGGCGTCTGGATGCGGCCGTCGGAGTATGGCGACGGCACGCCCTATCCGATCACCCGCGCGCTGATCGAGGAGGGGCGCAATCACCTGCTGCTCGGCAGCGCCATCGAGGTCGGCTGCCCGGTCCGCATCCTCCAGGGCGCGCAGGATCCCGACGTGCCCTGGCAACATGCGTTTGCGCTGGCACACCGGCTGCCCGCCGAGGACGTCGTGCTGACCATGATCCAGGACGGCGACCATCGCCTGTCCCGCCCGCAGGATATCGCGCGGATCATCGCGGCGGTGGCGGAGATGGGATGAATTCCTCCCACGGCTGCGGTGTCATCGTCCGGCTTGACCGGACGATCCAGTACGCCGCGGCCTATCGATTAACGGGGCCGTCTCTGGAATACTTGATTCTCCGCCCCGGTGCGCGATTGCGCACAAGGCGGGGAATGGCGGCTGCGAGCCGGGGAGGTAACGTCCATGAACCCATCCACCATGCTCCGCGCCTTCTGCGACGCCGTCGAGCAGCGCAATGGCAAGGCATTCTCGGAACTGTTCACCGAGGACGGCGTATATCACGACGTGTTCTACGGCGCGTTCGAAGGTCGGGCGAAAATCGCCGACCTGATCGACGACTGGTTCTACCGCACGGCGACCGATTTTCGCTGGGACATGCACGACCCCGTCAGCGACGGAAAGACGTTATATGCGCGCTACACGTTCAGCTACCGCTCGACGCTGCCGGAGGCTGAGGGGGCGCGCGCCATGTTCGAGGGCGTCGCGATCATGCGGCTGCGCGACGGCCAGATCGCGGAATACCACGAGGTCGCCAACACCGCGCCGGCGTTCGTTGATATCAAGTTCGCGCCGGAGCGGATCGCGAAGATCGTCGCGAAACAGGGCGCGGCGCTGAAGGCGCGGCCGGAGATGAAGCGGCACCTGGTGTAGAGTTATCACACTTCCTCTTCTCCGTCATTCCGGGGCGTGCGCAGCACGAACCCGGAATCCAACTCTCCCCGATGATGCGGCCCGTTGGATTCCGGGTTCATCGCTGCGCGATGCCCCGGAATGACGGGATGAGACTTTGTCGCGCGCCTCACCTCACGGCGGCGGCACGTTCGTCATCGGCTTGCGTTGCGCCAGCGCGGCTACCGTCGAGGTCCCGATCGGGCCCTTCTCGTCATACAGCCAGCACTCGCCGATCGCGATGCCGTCCGACGCGTGATGGTTCACCACATCGAAACCGATCCACCGCGTTACCGGCATGCGGTGCAAGTACAGCGTGACGTCGCTGTTGATGTAGCCGAGCCCCTGGTCGCCGGCATTGGCGAACGGGCTGGCGAAGTCGGCGCCGGTGGCGACATGGACAAAGGGCGACATCGGCGTGCCCTCGACCAGCTCGCGCACTTCGCTCATCCACAGCCGCCGTGGCCCCAATGAGCCCATGCGGCCCACGATCGGCCGCGTCGTCCACTTGCCGTTCATGCCGAGCTTTGGATCGGTCGGCGCCGGAATCGCGTCGGGCAGCGGCGCATCCCAGTTCGCGGGCGACCAGACGTTGCCGGGCGCGTTCTCCGTCTTGCGCAATAACTGGCAGGAGGCGCGCGCCATGCTGGTGCCGCCGGAAACGAATGCGGCTTCCACCACCTTGATGCGCTTGCCGTCGCGGATGAGGTTCGTGGTGACTTCCACGGGTGTCAAAATGTTCGGCAGCCGGAACATATCGACCGTCAGCCTGGCCGGCACGAAGTCATCGGAGCCGTGACGCGCCTCGATCACATGGGCCAGCAGACCGATCACGACGCGACCATGCATCGAGTTCGGGTCCCACGGGCCGTTGGAAACTGGATTGGGGATGAAGGCGTCGCCGCGTTGGGCGAAGAAGGGCTGGCTTTCTGTCATGCCCGCAGAACATGACGGAAACCGCGAGGCGAAATCAAGGGTGTGCGGCGCAATCCGTCCATTCCGCCCGGACAGTGGCGTCGGTCTCGCGGGCTGCGATTTGCATCGACAATGCGTCAAAGGAATCAGGTGTCATCAGCTGCGCCAGCGCCCACACCGCAGCCCCCCGCACCAGCGGGCTTGCATCGTCGAGCAATCGCTTGGCCTCCACCACCAGCGATGGATCGTCGGCATTACCGATCGCGATCAGTACGTTGCGGACAAAGCGGTCGCGCCCGATGCGCTTGACCGGCGACTTGGTGAACAGCGTGCGAAACGCGGCATCGTCGAGTCGCGCGAGATCCGCCAGCCGCGGCGCGCGCAGTTCGTCGCGCGCGGAAAGCTTCGCTTCGCGGCCTTCCTGCGCAAACTTGTTCCACGGGCACACGGCGAGGCAATCGTCGCAGCCATAGATGCGGTTGCCGATGGCCTTGCGAAATTCGTGCGGGATCGGTCCCTTGTTCTCGATGGTGAGATAGGAGATGCAGCGCCGCGCATCGAGCTGGTAGGGCGCGGGGAACGCCGCGGTCGGGCAGATCTCCTGGCAGGCATTGCAGGAGCCGCAGTGATCGCGGTCGGGCTCGTCGCGCGGCAGGTCGGCGGCCGAGTAGATCGCCCCGAGAAACAGCCAGGAGCCGAGTTCGCGCGAAACGAGATTGGTATGCTTGCCCTGCCAGCCGAGGCCTGCGGCCTGCGCCAGCGGCTTCTCCATCACGGCGGCGGTGTCGATGAATACTTTCACGTCTTCGCCTGACGTCGCCGCCAGCCAACGCGCCAGCGTCTTCAGCCGCTTCTTGATGACGTCGTGATAATCATCGCCCTTGGCGTAAACCGAAATGGCGCCGCGCGCGCGCGCCTCGAGAATATCGAGCGGATTTTCATCGGGGCCGTAATTGACACCGAGCATGATGATCGAGCGTACACCGGGCCACAGCAGGCGCGGATCCATGCGCCGCTCCGGATTGGCGGCGAGCCAATCCATGTCGCCGTGTCCGCCCGCGTCGAGAAATGCGCGAAAATATTCGCCGGCCTGGGTGATCGCGTCGGGGCCGGTGACGCCGATGCAGTCGAAACCCAGCTTCCGCGCTTCGTGAGCGAGCGCGGTCTTCAGGTCGGCAGCCGAGAGCTTGACGGCCTCGTTCAGAAGTCGAGGTCCACGTAGGTCCGCGACGCCGGCACCCCCGCCAGCCATTCGCTCAGCAGCGGGCGGAACGACGGGCGGGATTTCACCCGCGCGTACCACGCCTTTGCCGCCTCGTCCTCGTACCATGGCACGTCGCCCAGATAATCGATCGCCGAAAGATGCGCCGCGGCGGCGAGGTCGGCGTAGGTCAGCCGGTCGCCGGCGAGGAAATTCCGAGTCTGCGACAGCCAGCCGATATACGCCAGATGATAGCGCACATTGACCTTGGCGGCGCGGATCACGTCGGTCGAGGGCGAGCCGCCGCCGTTCTCCTCGCCCATGAAACGCTTGTAGATGCGCTCGGTTACCAGCGGATTCGACACTTCCTCGAAGAACTTGTCGTTGAACCACGCCATCAGCCGGCGTACCTCGACGCGCTCGGCCATCGAGGCCGGCAGCAGCCGCCGCTCGCCGGCCTCCAGGCCGTGGGTCTCGTCGAGATATTCGGCGATGATGCCGGCGCCTGGAATCGGCGGAAAGCCGTCCGCCATCAACACCGGCGTGGTGCCCGCGGGATTGAGCAGCAAAAACGCCTCGCGGCGTTCCCAGGCGCGTTCTTCCGTCAGGCGCACATCGAGGCCGTGTTCGCCCAGCACCAGGCGAATGAAGCGCGAATGCGGACAGAACGGATGGTGATAGAGCGTGTACATGAAATCCTTAAATCGAAACCGCGGCGTGAGGAACCCTCAGCCCTCGCCATGCGAATCGGGACACTAGCCAAGCAGGCGCATCAGGCAACCAATGTTTGGCGTTTTTTTGCGATTGCGACAGCGAGGCGAATAGGCGAGAAGAGCGCGCCTTTTTGCAGTGAAAATGGACCCCAGAATGATGTCTGATGCAGTGAAAGCGGTGATTCTCGGCATCATCGAGGGTATCACGGAATTCCTGCCGGTTTCGTCTACCGGTCACATGTTGCTGGCGCAACGCTTCTTCGGCCTTGGCGAGGGCGCCTTCTGGCAGAGTTTCGTGATCCTGATCCAGCTCGGCGCAATCCTTGCGATCGTGATGTTGTATTTCTTCAAGCTGTGGCGCGTGGCGCTCGGCATGTTCAGCAATCCGGACGACCGGCGCTTCGTCATCGGCGTGCTGGTGGCGTTCCTGCCGGCGGTGGTCGTCGGCCTCGCCGCCGGCAAATACATCAAGGAATTGCTGTTCAATCCGTGGGTGGTGTGTTTCACGCTGATCGTCGGCGGTGCGATCCTGATATGGGTCGATCAGCTCGATCTCGAGCCGCATCATGACGACGCCACGCGCTATCCGCTCATGATGTATCTGTGGATCGGCGTCGCGCAATGCGTGGCGATGATCCCCGGCGTGTCGCGCTCCGGCGCCAGCATTGTAGCGGCGATGCTGCTCGGCGGCGACAAGCGCTCGGCCGCGGAGTTCTCGTTCTTCCTGGCGATCCCGACCATGATCGGCGCATTCGCCTATGATTTCTACAAGAACCGCGCCGAGATGTCGGCCGACCATGTCGGCATCCTCGCGATCGGTTTCGTGGTGTCGTTCATCACGGCGATGGTCGTGGTCAAGACGTTCCTGAACTACGTCACGCGCCACGGGTTCACGTTCTTTGCGTGGTGGCGCATCATCCTTGGCGCGGTCGGCCTGGTCGCGCTGGCGCTGGGAAGGTAGTTTCGAGAATCCGCAGCACGGGCAAAGCCAAGCGTGCCCACCAATCTCCTGACCGCTCGCTTCGCTCAGCCCGCCCTAAAAGAACTACGCGTTCTTGCGCTGAAATTGCCCGGCGGCGCGGAAGCGCCAGAGATATTGCGGGGCGACCGCCTCCAGCGAATCCGGCGTGATGGCGAGCCCTTCGAACGTCAGGCCTGCGGCCTTGGCCGCATCCGAAACCACATTGTCCGACTGCAGCAGCGCCACCTGATCGGGCGTCAGCTTCAGCGGCCCCGGCGCAAATTGCAGGAACATCGCCTGCAGCCGCGCCAGCCCGAACGGCAGCGAAATCAGCGCCCGCTTGCGGTCGGTGATCTCCAGGATGATTTCCATGATCTCGCGCATGGTCAGCACTTCCGGACCGCCGAGCTCGTAGGTCGCGCCGGGCTTGGTCTTGCCGTCGACGGCATCCGCCACCGCGGTGGCGACGTCGCCGACATAGGCCGGCTGCATCCGCGTGACCCCGCCGCCGACCAGCGGCAGGAACGGCGAGATCCGGGCCAGCGCCGCAAACCGGTTGGTGAATTGATCCTCGGGGCCGAACACCACCGACGGCCGCAGGATCGTTGCTGAGGGCACCGCGGCCAGCACGGCCTTCTCGCCTGCCGCCTTGGCACGGGCGTAGGCCGAGGGCGAGTTTTCGTCGGCCCCGATCGCAGACACATGCACCATCCGCGCGCCCGCGGCGGCGGCGGTTTTGGCGATGGCCTCGGCCCCTTTGGCCTGCACCGCGTCGAACGTCTGCGCGCCGCCCTCGGTCAGGATGCCGACCAGGTTGATCGCAACCTGCGAATCGCGCATCGCCGCCTCGACGGAAGCTGGATAGCGCAGGTTGGCCTGCACGGCGTGGATCTGGCCGACCCGGCCGAGCGGCTGCAGGTGTCCGGCCAGTTCCGGCCGCCGCACCGCCACCCTGATCCGGTAATCGCGCTTGGCCAGCGCCCGGACGACGTTGCGCCCCAGAAACCCCGATCCGCCGAAAACCGTGACGAGCGTTTCCTGGTTGGATGCCGGGTACGATGTCATGGGGCCAATTCCTGCGGGTCGAATTCGAGCGATATCGGTTGGATTTAGCGGATTCGCGATACGCCAACGTGGGCCCGCTGTACAGCGTATTTGGACCGCATTGAAGCGATTTGACAAGCGCGTGACCGTTCCTTACTAACCCGCCCGGGCCCAGGTGGTGGAATTGGTAGACGCGCTGGCTTCAGGTGCCAGTGGCTTAACGGCCGTGAAGGTTCGAGTCCTTTCCTGGGCACCACAGATTTCTGGATAGAGCAATTCCAGACACTCAACCCAATCAGAGTGTTGCGTCGCACCCGACTCTGTAACAATTCAGCGGGATGCGAGTCGCATTTGGAATAGCCCACCGCTGGGCAGGTTTGATTACAGCCGCGTTCCTGTTCCTGTCCGGTGTGACAGGTGCCGTGATTTCCTGGGATCACGCTCTCGACGAATGGCTCAACAGCCATCTTACCGAGGCGAAGACGAAGGGGCCTTCCAAGCCGTCTACCGAGCTTGCGAAGCTGATCGAGGCCCGCGATCCGCGGGCCAGGGTCAACTATCTTTCGACCACGCCCGAATCCGGCGCATCGCTTGCGTTCTTTGTCGAACCCAGGTTTGATCCGGCGACCGGAAAACGTTTTCAGCTCGAGTACAACCAGGTGTTCCTGGACCCCGCCACCGGTGAGGAACTGGGCCGCCGCCATTGGGGCGCGGTCTGGCCGGTGACGCGGGAGAATTTCGTCTCGTTTCTCTACAAGCTGCACTACACGCTTCACATCCCCGAGTTCTGGGGCAGCGATCGCTGGGGCATGCGTCTGCTCGGCGTCATTGCCATCGTCTGGACGCTCGACTGCTTTGTCGGTTTTTATCTGACGCTGCCGGCTCGGCGAAGGTCGAATGCCGCGCGTGCGGCGAGCGTGACCCGTCAACTCGATCGGGGCTTCTGGGCCAGATGGAAACCGGCCTGGGCCATCAAGACGTCGGGCAGCGCCTACCGGATCAATTTCGACATTCACCGCGCCTTCGGCCTCTGGACGTGGCTGCTGCTGTTCGTCATCGCCTTCACGGCCTTTTCGCTCAACCTGTATTTCGAGGTGTTCTCGCCGCTGATGAAGACGGTATCGAGCTATACGCCGACCCCTTATGAATTGCGCACGCCCGCGCCGGTCGACCAGCCGGCCACGCCCAAGCTGTCGTTCGCCGACATCATCGCGAAGGGAGAGGCGGACGGACGCAGCCGCGGCTGGTCCGAGCCCGTGGGGGCCGTCTATTACGCGCAGCTCTACGATATCTACAGCGCCAGCTTCTTCCGGCCGGGCGACGATCACGGCGCCGGCGGCGTCGGACCGGCGCAGCTTTACTATGACGGACAGGACGGTCGGCCGCTCGGCGCGCGGGTGCCGTGGCAGGGAACGGCGGCGGATGTTTTCGTTCAAGCACAGTTTCCAATGCACTCGGGCCGCATTCTCGGTCTGCCCGGACGAATCCTCATCTCGGCGATGGGCATCGTCGTGGCGGCGCTATCGGTGACCGGAGTTTTCATCTGGTATCGCAAGCGCCGTGCGCGGCTGACAGCACAAGCGAGGAGTGCGAGCCGTTCCACCGTGCAGACACTGGCTGCGGCGGAATGAATTTGGAGCCGTTATAGTCCCAGATAGACAGCGCATCATCTAGGGCAGCTCTACGTCGATATGCTCGCATAAAGAACAAATCCACTTTCGGCGTATTATCACGATCGTTACCGCTGCCCGGCAGTACCGGTTGGAATGTGGGGCGATGATGAACTATGCGGGATATCTCTTTGGGGCTTCGACCATCGCGGTTGCGACGTTGGCGTTCGATGTTTCTGCACCGGAACCAAGACCGGTACGCCGCTGAACCAGACGGCGCAGTCGATTTCCGTCGTCAGCGCCGAGCGCGTCCGGGATCAAGGTGTCAGCCGCGTGCGGGAGACCCTGTGCTATGTACCCGGCGTCTTTGCCGAGCCGGGCGGCGGCGATTCACGCAACGACTATTTCAAGGTCCGCGGCCAGGACCCGAACGTCTATCTCAACGGGGGTCAACAACCGCAATAACTTCAACGCGTGGCGCGAAAATCCGCCCCGTCATTGCGTGAGCTCGGCCTTCCGAATTTCCTTTGACCGAACCTAGCCGGTCCGGGCGCCCCGCCGTTGGACTTTAGCGCGCGTTGTTTGGAACTCAACCTAAGGGGATGGTTGCAGAATCACTTTGCGTGCGGCTTGCCGCGAATGAGGCGGCCATCGCCTTCACGGCTCATTGAAGTCGGTTCGATGCAAAACAGTCCCGGGATTCAATTCGCGCTCTTTGCGGCGTACGCCAGCAGCCGCACCGCTTCCTCAGTGCGCTGGATCGGCGCGAGGCTACGATAGGTTCGCGCGAGCAGCAGCGCGCCTTCGATCTGGCTGAGGACCATCGTGGCGACCAGATCCGCGTCGCCCGACGTCAGGCCGAAGCGGAACAGTCCGCGTTTGATCTCCAGTTCCCATTTCTGAAATGCGGTTCGGGTCGCCGCGCCGAGCACCTCGGATTGCGCGGCGGTTTCAAGGGCCGTAGTCGCGATCGGGCAGCCTTCCCTGTAACCGGAGCGTTCAAGATCCGCCGCCATGGCGCGGACGATGCGGACCAGAAAGCTCTCGGCGCTGTCGGATTTTTCGGCGGCCTGCACGATGGCTTGGCGCACGGCTTCGCCGGCAAGCGACAATGCGCCTGCGCCGATCTCCTCCTTGCCCTTTGGGAAATGAAAATACAGCGACCCGCGCGGTGCACCTCCGGCCTTCAGGATGTCGTGCAGCGCGGTGCCGTGATAGCCCTGCTGGCGAAACAGCTTGACCGCGGCGGTCAGTGTTTTCCCTTTGGAATCATCAGCTTTCGCCATGGGCGGGGAATACCAATTACAAATAAGTATGTCGACCTTCATAATATGTATACTAACATATATATTCCGAAAAAGGAGGATCGGCCCGTGACTTCGATCATTTTCTGAATGCGGGATAGGAGGGGCGCGACTAAGAGGTGGCTGGGGGATGTCGGCAACCGTTTGATCGCGCCGCAGACTGCTGGCGTGGCGACGGGTGGTCGCCGGCAAGGGCTGAAGCGAGATGAGATCAGGTTGGCCGTGAGGACGGACCATCTCGTGCCCCGGACGCAAATGGCGCGAGTGCGAGCCGGGCCCCATTCTACTTTGCATGGGGTTGTTTTCGCATTTTTTGTGTCTGGACACCTGCGGTGAACCGCCGAAGAGTATCTTCAGTGCGTCCGGGACGCGAAATCGTTAACACTTCGCGCCAACGGATGCTCGATCCGACCCCAACCCATCCCGCTCTGGCGTACGCGCGCTCGAAGGGCGGTTCCCGCAAAACAGACATCCGCCTGAAGCCAAAAACCACTGCGAAAAGCCGCTCTTCGCGGTCCAGGTGGCAGCCAGCCGCTCGCCTCGCGCGGTTTTGGGCGCTAGTGTTCCGTCGAATCGACCTGAGACACGAGGCTTTCCTCCATGACCATCCGCCTGCATCGCGGCGATCTGCCTGATCTGTCCCGCTACACGGATTCGGTGGCGATCGATACCGAGACCATGGGCCTCAATCCGCATCGCGACCGGCTCTGCGTGGTGCAGATGTCGAATGGCGACGGCAGCGCCGATGTCATCCAGATCCCGAAGGGGCATACCGACGCGCCGAACCTGAAAGCGCTGCTGGCCAATCCCGCCGTCACGAAGATCTTTCATTTCGCGCGTTTCGATCTCACCGCGCTCTACAACGCCTTTGGCGTGATGCCGCAGCCGGTCTATTGCACCAAGATCGCCTCGCGGCTGACGCGCACTTACACTGATCGCCACGGCCTGAAGGACCTCGTCCGCGAGGTGCTCAACGTCGACCTGTCGAAGCAGCAACAGTCGAGCGACTGGGGCGCGGCCAGCCTCAGCGAGGCGCAGCTCGCCTATGCCGCGTCCGACGTGCTGCATCTGCATGGTCTGCGCGAGCGGCTCGATGCCATGCTGGCGCGCGAGGGCCGCAAGGAGTTGGCTCAGGCCTGTTTTGACTTCCTGCCGACGCGGGTCAAACTTGACCTCGGCGGCTGGGAGGCCGAGGACATCTTCGCGCATTCGTGAGCGAGGCTATGTGAAGCGGCCCGTCAGGCGCTTCTGCCCCGTTTCGGTCACACTCCGGGCTCCTCTCTCGGGCTGCATAATCCCGCGATTGCGGGTAGGATGACGCTTTCATGGTGTCACGGCGCCCCATGGCGCCCCTTGGAGCCGCGGTGAACTCGATACAGAGCCCAGCCTACGACCGGGGACTGGAAATCCGCTTTAGAGCGGCCGCCCGTCACAGCCGTATGGTGCGGGTGCTGCGGGTGGCGGTCCCGGCAGCCGTGGTGCTGGCCTTGGCCAGCATCGTCCTGATCCAGGTCTTCGTGAACCCGTTCCAGACGGCGCTCGCAAAGCTGCCTGTCGACATCAGCAATCTTGTGGTGTCGGGCACCAAGATCACCATGGAAACGCCGCACCTTGCAGGTTTCTCAACGGACCAGCGTCCCTACGAAGTGTGGGCCAAGGCCGCGATCCAGGATTTGACCAAGCCGGACAGCGTTGAGCTGCAGACGTTGCGCGCAAAAGTCATGATGGAGGACAAGAGCACGGTGACGATGGATGCGCGCACGGGATTTTTCGATAGCAAGCAGCAGATGCTGGACCTGCGCAAGGATATCTTCCTGCAATCCTCCACCGGATACGAGGCCAGACTTTCGCAAGCCTATATCGATATCAACAAGGGAACGGTGACGTCGGACGAACACGTCGATGTCAAATTGCTGAACGGGACGCTAACGGCCGACCGGCTCAAAATTCTCAACAGCGGCGAGGTCGTTCGCTTCGAAGGCAATGTCGTGATGAACCTGATCATGGAAAGCCCCACGGCACCGGAGCCCGAGCCTGAACCGGCGCCACAGAAGGCGCGGTCCGGCGCCGGCAAGTCATCGAGCACGAAGTGATCTCAATGATGCAGTTCTTCTCGCGCAGTTTTGCGGCCGCAGCGTTCGCGCTCGCATCGATCGCCCCCGGCGCAGTCAGCGCGCAGGGCGCCATGTCGGGCGTGCCGAATGCGATGCAGGGGTTCACGCAGAACCGCGACCAGCCGATTCAGATCGAGGCGGCCTCGCTGGAAATGCGCGACAAGAAAAAGGAGGCGACCTTCTCCGGCAACGTGAAGGTCGTGCAGGGCGACACCACCATGACCTCGAAATCGCTCGTGGTGTTTTACGATTCCGGTCCGACGCCGGCAGCGTCTGCACCGGCGCCCGCTGCCCCGAAGGGTGCAAAATCCGGCACGATGCAGTCGGCGACCCCTGGCCCCGGGGGCAGTTCGTCGATCCGCCGGCTGGAAGCGAGGGGCTCCGTCGTGGTCACGCAGAAGGACCAGGTCGTGACCGGCGAGACCGCGATCTTCGATCCGCGCGCTAATCTGATCACCATGGCGGGTGGGGTGGTGCTGACCCAGTGCAAGAACGTGCTCAAGGGCGACCGCCTCAAGGTCGACATGACGACCGGGGTGTCGCGCGTCGAATCCGACACCAACAAGGTGCAGGGCATGTTCATCCAGGGCGAGAATTGCGGCTCCGGCTCGGGCGGCGCGAAGCCCGCGCCGGTTGCCATCCCGTCGCTGATCCCCGGCAAAAAATAAGACATATCAGCGCCTTAAAGATTAATTGAAGCGCCTGCAGTTGAAGCCGGTGGCGCGAGCCTGTATCTACGGGGCAGGGTGCACGGCAGGGTGTTTCGCTGGGCAGGGCACATCCATTCATTCATGGTTCGCTAGCGAGGCGATTCGCCGGCGGGCGCGTCGCGGAATCACCGTGAAAGGCGTAAGCGAAGCGGGATGGTGGATTTATTCGGCATGTTTCGTCGGCGCCCGGCAAAGCGCGGTGGACCCGCCTTTGCGCGGTCGCGCGACGACATCACCGCGCTCGGCGACTCCTTTGGCGACATGCTGGCGACCCCGGTGCGCGATACGCCGCCGAAAGCGCGTACGGCCGCGCTGCCTGGGCTGGAATTGGCGCAGGCCGACGTCGAGCCGGCCCGTGAGCCACGTCCCCGCGCGCAGGGGCCGCGTCCCAGGTCCAGTGGCAACGAAGCCTCGCGTCTGACCAAGCGGCCCGGTCTTCTCGCCGTCCACAGCGTGGAAAAAAGTTTCGGCACACGGCAGGTGGTGCGCGGCGTCAGCATCTATGTGCGCCGCGGCGAGGCCGTCGGCCTGCTGGGCCCGAACGGCGCCGGCAAGACCACGGTGTTCTACATGATCACCGGTCTCATCAAGGCGGATCGCGGGGCCATCGAACTCGACGGCCATGACGTGACCCGGCTGCCGATGTATCAGCGCGCGCGGCTCGGCATCGGCTATCTGCCGCAGGAGGCCTCGATCTTTCGCGGCCTGACGGTGGAGCAGAACATCCGCGCCGTGCTGGAGGTGGTCGAGCCCAACCGCAAAAAGCGCGAGGCGGAACTCAATTCGCTGCTCGATGAATTCAACATCACGCGCTTGCGCAAATCGCCCTCGATCGCACTGTCCGGCGGCGAGCGCCGTCGCGTCGAGATCGCGCGCGCGCTGGCGACGCGCCCGAACTACATGCTGCTCGACGAACCCTTTGCCGGCATCGACCCGATCGCGGTCGGCGACATCCAGGACCTGGTCCGCCACCTCACCAACCGTGGCATCGGCGTCCTCATCACCGACCACAACGTGCGGGAGACCCTGGGACTGACGGACCGCGCCTATATCGTCTATGCCGGGCAGATCCTGACCGAAGGCAGTCCGGAAGAGATCGTTAATGACCCCGATGTACGCCGCCTTTACCTTGGCGAAGAGTTTCGGCTGTAATCCTACAAAGTTCCAAGGATTTGACGATCGGGCGATAAGCTATTGCGTTAATTTGGCAATCTGCTGTTCGCGGGGTGCGAAAGCCGGAGCCTGTTTTGTGCGGTGGGCGCTATAGCCCAAATTTTGCATTCGTCAAGACGTGTACAAGGGCTTCAGACTAATATAAGCAAGAATCGGACCAACTTTCATGTGTATCGGTTCTTGGCCTCATGGCGCTAACGCAGAGATTAGAGTTCCGTCAGTCGCAGTCGCTGGTGATGACGCCCCAGCTGATGCAGGCGATCAAGCTGCTGCAATTGTCGAATCTCGACCTGTCGGCGTTTGTCGAGGAAGAGCTTGAGCGCAATCCGCTGCTGGATCGCGCGAGCGATGGCCCCGAAATCCCCGTAGCAGGCGAGCCGGCTGCCGAACGCCCTGAATATGCCGATTCCGGGAACTTTGGTGAGGACGGCGGCGGCGAACCCTCCGATATGGCCTCTGGCTCCGGCGACGCCTTCGAGCCCGGCCAGGAAGAATGGTTGAATCGCGACCTCGGCAGCCGCACCGAGATCGAGCAGACGCTGGACACCCCGCTCGACAACGTCTTTTCCGAGGAACCGGCCGAAGCTGCCGCCCGCGTAGCGCAGGATGCGGCGCCGACCGCCTACACCGAATGGGGCGGCGGCGCCTCCAACGACGACGACTACAATCTGGAAGCCTTCGTCGCCGCCGAGGTGACGCTGGGCAGCCACCTCGCCGAACAGCTTGCGGTCGCTTTCAGCGGGCCGTCGCAGCGCATGATCGGACAGTATCTGATCGACCTCGTCGACGATGCCGGCTATCTGCCGCCGGATCTGGGACAGGCCGCCGAGCGGCTGGGCGCCCCGCAGGGCGATGTTGATGCGGTTCTGGCCGTGTTGCAAAAATTCGATCCGCCCGGCGTCTGTGCGCGGAACTTGAGCGAGTGCCTCGCGATCCAGCTTCGCGAACTGAACCGCTACGATCCTGCCATGCAGGCGCTGGTGGAGCATCTCGACCTGCTGGCGAAGCGCGACATCGCGTCACTGCGCAAATTGTGCGGCGTCGATGACGAGGACATCACCGACATGATCGGCGAAATCCGCCGGCTCGATCCCAAGCCCGGCCTGAAATTCGGTTCGGCGCGCACGCAGACCATGGTGCCTGACGTCTATGTGCGACCAGGTCCTGACGGCGGCTGGCATGTCGAGCTGAACAGCGACACGTTGCCGCGCGTGCTGGTCAATCAGGTCTACTACACCGAGCTGTCGAAGACGATCCGCAAGGACGGCGACAAATCCTATTTCACCGAATGCCTGCAGAACGCGACCTGGCTGGTGCGCGCGCTGGATCAGCGCGCCCGCACCATCCTGAAGGTCGCCACCGAAATCGTGCGGCAGCAGGACGGTTTCTTCACCCATGGCGTCGCGCATCTGCGACCGCTGAATCTGAAGGCGGTGGCGGACGCGATCCAGATGCACGAATCGACGGTGTCGCGGGTCACCGCCAACAAATATATGGCGACCAACCGCGGCAGTTTTGAGCTGAAATATTTCTTCACCGCCTCGATCGCGTCGGCCGACGGGGGCGAGGCGCATTCGGCGGAGGCGGTGCGGCATCACATCAAGCAGTTGATCGATGCGGAAGCCCCGAACGCGATTCTTTCCGACGACACTATCGTGGAACGATTGCGCGCAACGGGCATTGACATTGCCCGCCGCACGGTCGCGAAATACCGCGAAGCGATGCGCATTCCGTCCTCGGTGCAACGACGCCGCGACAAACAGAGCATGCTCGGTAACGCACTTTCCGCTCCCGCCACCTCCTCCGACCGGTCCCGCGATACGGCTCCGGCCTGATTGCGTTGGCGTCAAATCGCGATAGTCTCAGATACCGGAAGCGCCGATCCGGGAAATCCAGAGCAGTCGAGGCATCAAGCGAGGCATCAAATGACCCTTCGAGTCTCCGGCAAAAGCATCAGCGTCGGTGAAGCGCTTCGCTCGCGCGTCAGCGAGCGCACCGACGAAGTCTTAAGAAAGTATTTCGACGGCAACTACTCCGGCCATATCACCCTGAGCAAAGATGGCTTTGGTTTCCGCACCGACTGCTCGCTACATCTCGATTCCGGAATCACGCTCGAGGCGGATTCCAACGCCACCGATGCCTATGCCAGCGCCGACCAGGCGCTGGTGATGATCGAGAAGCGGTTACGCCGCTACAAGAGCCGGTTGAAGGATCGTTCGGCCCGCAAGACCTACGCCGCCAACGCGGCGCTGGCCGACATCGATGCGCCGAGCTATGTGATCGAGGCGCCGGCGGAAAGCGACGAGGAGGTCACCGCCTACAGCCCCGTCATCATCGCCGAGGCCACCACGTCGTTGAAGCGGCTTTCGGTCAGCGAGGCGGTGATGGAGCTGGATCTCACCGGCGCCGCCTGCCTCGTGTTCCAGCACGGCTCCAGCGGTCGGGTGAACATTATTTACCGCCGGCCGGACGGCAATGTCGGCTGGGTCGATCCTCCCACGGTTACCCCCTGAGTTTCCATGTCGGACGGCATTGACGCCCCCAGCCTCCCTCCCTATGGTCCGCGGCCCTTAAGCCTAGGACGCCGGAACTGGTCCTTCGGGAGTTGGCACCGCGCATGGGTTGGAGTAGAAGCGCCCACACCGGGACCCGGGTCCAAGCCCGCCTCCCGTCTCACCTTCTTGACGCCCCGGCTTCAGAACCTATCTCGCAATTTATCTCGCAATTCACCTCGGAACGCCCCATGACGATTACCGATCTGGTCGCACCCGAGGCGATTCTCCCGGCTTTGAAGGTCATCAGCAAGAAGCAGGCATTGCAGGAACTGGCGGCGCGTGCGTCGGTCCTGACCGGCCAGAACGAACGCGCAGTGTTCGAGGTGTTGTTGCAGCGCGAAAAGCTCGGCACGACCGCCGTCGGCTATGGCGTCGCCATCCCGCACGGCAAGCTGCCGAAGCTGGAAAAGCTGTTCGGGCTGTTTGCACGCCTGGAGCGCCCGATCGATTTCGAGGCAATGGACGGCCAGCCGGTCGACCTGATTTTCCTGCTGCTGGCCCCGGAAGGCGCCGGCGCCGATCACCTGAAGGCGCTGGCGCGAATCGCGCGGTTGTTGCGCGACGTGGACGTCGCCAAGAAGCTGCGCGCCTCGCGCGACGCCCAGGCGATCTATTCCGTACTGGCGCTGCCGCCGGCGAGCGCGGCGTAGGTCTTTCCGGGAACGGCGATTATCTTGTCTCCGTGGCATACCGGATAAACGCAATTTTAAACTAAATCGTAGCTATTTCGTTCGCCGGGATTTTTTTCCCCGGCGCGGAGAGCATTGCCATGACGCTGCGGCTCACGATTTCGCGCGCGATATTTATTTTCGGACTGGTCACCGCATTGGGTCTCGGTGCCGTCATCGCCACCAGCGCCTATGGGCTGTCACAGCTCAAGGTCGGCGGTCCGCTCTACGACCGGATCAAGCTCGGCAATGACCTCATTGCCGACATCCTGCCGCCGCCGGAGTACGTGATCGAGGCCTATCTTGAGGCAACGCTGGTGCTGCACGACCCTGCAAAACTTGCGGCGCATCGCGACAGGATCGTTCAGCTCAAGAAGGAATATGACGAGCGGCGCGATTTCTGGGTCAAATCCGATCTCGACGCGGCTCTCAAGACCAAGCTGGTGGAGAAATCCGACGGCGAGGTGCGCCGCTTCTGGACCGCGATACAGGACGGGCTGTTGCCCGCGCTTGCCAGGGCCGACAGCGCCGCGGCTGCGAAATCCTACGCCGAGATCACTGCGCGCTATGCGGCGCACCGCGCCATCGTCGACGACATCGTCAAGCAGGCCAACGACCAGAACGCGGCGACGGAAGTCGCTGCGACGGAACGCGTCAGCACATTTACGCTGCTGCTGTGGGGCGTCTCGGCCGTCGTCTTCCTCATCATCGGCGCCGGCATTTTCGGGGTGGCCTTTGGCGTGATTCGCCCGATCGCGGAAATGACTTCCGTGATGAAGGGCCTAGCCGGCGGCGACCTCAAAGTCTCGGTGCCGGCGCTCAGCCGCGGCGATGAGGTGGGCGCCATGGCGCGCGCGGTTCAGGTCTTCAAGGAGAACGCGCTGCGCGTTCAATCGATGGAGCAGGAACAGGCCGGTCTGAAGCTGAAGGCAGATGGCGACCGCAAGGCCGCGATGCTGCAGATGGCCGACGGCTTCGATTCGGCGATCGGAAAAATCATTCATACGGTGTCGGCCGCCTCCTCCGAACTCGAAGCGTCGGCTGGACAGCTGACCAAGACCGCCGAAGTCACGCAGATGCTGTCGGCCACGGTCGCCACCGCGTCGGAGCAATCTTCCGCCAACGCGCAGTCCGCTGCGGCGGCCGCCGAAGAGATGGCGTCCTCGGTGTCGGAGATCAGCCGCCAGGTGCAGGATTCGCACAAGATCTCGCGCGACGCGGTCAGCCAGGTCGAGCAGACCAACGCGCGGATCGCCGATCTCGCCCAGTCCGCCGGCCGGATCGGCGAAGTGGTCAGGATGATCAGCGCGGTCGCCGAGCAGACCAACCTGTTGGCACTCAACGCCACCATCGAGGCGGCGCGCGCCGGCGAGGCGGGGCGCGGCTTTGCCGTCGTCGCATCCGAGGTCAAGGCGCTGGCCGCGCAGACGGCGAAGGCGACCGAGGAAATCTCCGAGCAGATCGGCCAGATGCAGTCGGCAACCCACCAATCGGTATCGGCGATCCAGGAAATCGGCGGCACGATCGGTCGCATCGCGGAAATCTCGCAGGCGATCGCGGCCGCCGTGGAAGAGCAGGGCGCTGCGACGCAGGAAATTTCCCGCAATGTGCAGCAAGCGGCGCGGGGCGCCTCCCAGGTCGCGGGCAGCATCTCCGACGTCAACCGCGGCGCGACTGATACCGGCGCGGCATCGACACAAGTGCACGGGCTGGCCCAGTCGCTGCTGGGACAAAGCAATCACCTCAAGGGCGAGGTGGAGAAATTCCTTGCCACCGTTCGCGCGGCGTAAACGGGCAATGAACAAAAAAATACGCGGGCCAAATCCAGTCCGGAATAGGCCCGCGTATTCGAACTCACGTCGCGGCTTCAATCGGCCGTCAGATCAACTTCGGCAGGCTCTGCGCCCGCCACGCCGTCTCAGTGCACGCTCACGGCCTGGAGCTCGTTGCTCCATGCGTTGGCGATCGCGGCTTCGCGGCTGTCAGTCAGCATGATCGGGGTGCCGTCGGCGGCATGCAGCGCGAACAGTTTCAGCCCTGGCGCGATTTTCGGCGCCTGCGGAAACAGTCCCGGCACGTCTTCGGAACGGACTTGCTTCACGTAGGCGATATGACCCTCGCCAAGATGGGCCAGCGCCTCGACGGAAACCTGTTCAGGTTCGAACGTAACACTCACGTCACTCATGGTCTCGACTCCTTCTGGGTCTAAGCGGTCGAGTCCGCTACTTGTTCCATTATTCGTGCTCATTGATCGCTATTGTCTTAACGACCCTTTCAGGCTCCGGCCTGGCGAGGTCGATCGACAACAGCCCGTTCTTCAGATCCGCGCCCAGCACCTGCATCCCCTCCGCCAGCACGAAGGTGCGCTGGAAGTGGCGCGCGGCAATGCCGCGATGGATGTATTGCCGGGCCTTGTCGTCCTGCTGGCGGCCCCGGATCACGAGCTGGTTTTCCTCAATGGTCACATCGAGTTGGTCGCGGGTAAAACCCGCCACCGCGAGCGTGATCCGCAGCTTTTCGGGCTGGCCGTTGGCGCGGTCGCACCGCTCGATGTTGTAGGGAGGATAACCGTCGGCGCCTTTGACAACGCGATCGAGCGCACGCTCGATTTCGTCGAACCCAAGCAGGAACGGACTGGACAACGAAGGAACACGAGACATTACAAAGTCCTCTCGAAGCGACTTTGAGGGGCCCTTGCGGCGCCCCATTCAACCGGCCGGCCGACTTGCCGTCCGGTCACGAGGGAATATGGGGGTGATTTAAGGAGGGTTCAAGCACCTCTGAAAGCTGCGTAAATCGGCCGCGGATGGTTACCAAACCGTCATTTGGTGGGGTTTAGCGGCCCACCCGCTTCCGCCCATCGGCGGTAAACAGATGCAGCTTGTCGGGAGAAGCAGCCGCCCTGATTCGTTCGCCGATGGCGGGACCGACGGCACCCGGAATCCGCACGATCACTTCGCCCGGCGGCAGTTCGCCGGGGGTGGCAGCGACGCCCTGCGCCTCCTGCTGCCGGGAGCCGTAAACGAAGGTTTCGGCGCCGACGTGCTCGGTCGCCTCCACGGTGAGGCCGAGCGCCACGCCGCCGGAAACCGTTTCGTTGGTGATGACGAAATCCTCGGGCCGGATTCCCAGAATGCCGGCCTCGCCGAGCCTGCTATCGCCAGCCAGTTGCGACTTCAATTCATCCGAGCGCAGTGGCATCAGGTTCATCGGCGGCGCGCCGATGAAGGAGGCGACGAAGGTGGTTGCGGGCTTCTGGTAGATGTCGAGTGGATTGCCGATCTGCTCGACCTGGCCGCCGTTCATGACCACCAGGATATCGGCCAGCGTCATCGCCTCGAGCTGGTCGTGGGTGACGTAGATCGAGGTCGTGGCGAGCCTGCGCTGCAGTTTGCGGATTTCAACCCGCATCGCGATGCGCAATTTCGCGTCGAGATTGGACAGCGGTTCGTCGAACAGAAACACTTTTGGCTGCCGCACGATTGCGCGGCCCATCGCCACGCGCTGGCGCTGGCCGCCGGACAATTGCCTCGGCTTGCGGTCGAGCATCGCGCCGAGTTCGAGGATGCGTGCGGCTTCCCCGACACGGGTCTTGATCTCGCCCTCCGCCATGCCGCGGTTGCGCAGGCCGTAAGCCATGTTGTTGTAGACGGTCATGTGCGGATAGAGCGCGTAGTTCTGGAACACCATCGCGATGTCGCGGTCGGCCGGTTCGATCTGGTTGACGACGCGCCCGCCGATATCGATCTCGCCGCCGGTGATGGTCTCGAGCCCTGCCACCATGCGCAACAGCGTGGACTTGCCGCAGCCGGAAGGACCGACCAGCACGCAGAATGCGCCGTCGCCGACCTCGAAATCGATGCCCTTGATGGCTTCAAAACCGCCGGGATAGGTCTTGCGGACGTTACGCAGGGTGACGTTGGCCATTTTACTTTTCCGTCTGGACCAGGCCGCGCACGAACAGCCGCTGCATGAAGATGACGACCGCGACCGGCGGCAGCATGGCGAGCACCGCGGTGGCCATCGCAAGCTGCCACTCGGCGAGTTCGTCCTGCGTCACCAGCATCTTCTTGATGCCGATCACGATGGTCTGCATCGAATCCTTCGTGGTGATCAGAAGCGGCCACAGATACTGATTCCAGCCGTAGATGAACTGGATCACGAACAGGGCGGCGATTGTCGTGACCGACAGCGGCAGCAGCGTGTCCCAGAAGAAGCGGAAGGGACCGGCGCCGTCGATGCGCGAGGCTTCCAGCAGCTCATCCGGCACCGTCATGAAGAACTGGCGGAACAGCAGCGTTCCGGTGGCGGATGCGATCAGCGGCAGGATCAGGCCGGCATAAGTGTCGAGCATACGCAGGTCGGCGACCACCTTGTAGGTCGGATAGATGCGCACCTCGACCGGCAGCATCAGCGTGATGAAGATGATCCAGAACGCGGTCTTGCGGAACGGAAAGCGGAAATAGACCACGGCGTAGGCGGAAAGGATCGAGATGAAAATCTTGCCCACGGCAATACCGATCGCCGACACGAAGGAGTTGATCAGCATGTTGGCGACGGGCTCACGGCTGGTGCGCGAGCCGCCGACGAAGACGGCGCGGTAATAGTTCTCCACCGCATGGCTGCCGGGGGTCGCCGGCATGTTGCCGCCGACCACGGTGGCGGCGTCATGGGTCGAGGCGACCAGCGCGAGATAGACCGGGAATGCCACGATGAAAACGCCGAGGGTCAGGATGGCGTAGGCGATGAAGTCGCTGAGCGGGCGGTGCTCGACCATCAGTACTGCACCTTGCGTTCGACATAGCGGAACTGGATTGCGGTCAGCGCGATCACGATCACCATCAGAATCACCGACTGCGCGGCCGAGCCGCCGAGGTCGCCGCCGAGACGCCCGTCGGCATAGACCTTGTAGACCATCGTGGTGGTGGCGCCGGCAGGCCCTCCGCCGGTGACGGCATCGATGATGCCGAACGTGTCGAAGAAGACGTAGACGACATTGACCACCAGCAGGAAAAACGTCGTCGGCGACAGCAGCGGAAAGACGATGGTCCAGAAGCGCCGCATCGGCCCCGCGCCGTCGATGGCGCTGGCTTCGATCACGCTTCTCGGGATCGATTGCAGGCCGGCCAGGAAGAACAGGAAATTGTAGGAGATCTGCTTCCAGACCGAGGCCATCACCACCAGGATCAGGGCGTGGTTGCCGTTCAGCAGGGGATTCCAGTCGATGCCCAGGCCGCGCAGCGGCCGGGAGAGCATTCCGAGCGAGGGCTGAAACATGAAGAACCAGAGTACGCCGGCAACCGCAGGCGCCACCGCATAGGGCCAGATCATCAACGTCTTGTAGCCGCCGGCGGCCTTCAAATTCTTGTCGGCTTGCGTGGCGAACAACAGCGCGATGGATAGCGACAGCGCCGCGACCAGCGAGGAGAAGATCACGGTCGTCAGCATCGACTTGTAATATTCAGGCTGGGCGAACAGCGTCTGGTAGTTTTCGAAACCGACGAATTCGGAAACCAGTCCGAACGCATCCTCGCGCAGAAAGGATTGCCAGACAGCCTGGCTGGCCGGCCAATAAAAGAAAACGACGGTGACGACGAGCTGCGGCAGGAGCAACAGGTACGGCAGCAGACGGCTATTGAAGACGGTTGTCTTTTCCATTCAGGCGCCGCGGTCTCACCGGTGATGCAAGCGCTCCCTCTCCATCGGAGAGGGAGCGCCGCTAGCAGCTAGCTCAGCCTATTTGGCCGTCTTCTCGAAGGTGCGCAACATCGCATTGCCGCGCGCCACGGCGGAATCGAGGGCTTCCTTCGGCGTCTTCTTGCCGTCCAGCGCGGCTTCGATTTCTTCCGCCCAGAGATCGCGCATCTGCACCATGTTGCCGAAGCGCAGGCCGCGCGAATTCTCGGTCGGCTCCTTGTTGGTGAGCTCCTTCAGCGGCGTCTGCAGGACCGGGTTCTTCTCGTAGAAGCCATCCTTGATCGACTTTTCATAGGCCGCCTTGGTGATCGGCAGGTAGCCGGACTTCTGGTGCAGGTCGGCCTGGCGGTTGGTGTCGGACAGGAAGGTGAAGAATTTGGCAACGCCCTTGTACTCTTCAGGCTTCTTGCCGCCCATCACCCACAGCGAAGCGCCGCCGATGATCGAGTTCTGCGGTGCGCCCTGGACATCCGGGTAATAGGGCATCGGCGCCGAGGTGAAGTCGAACTTGGCGGTGGCCTTCGCAGTGCCGTAATAGCCCGAGGAGGTCAGGAATATCGCGCATTCGCCGGAAGAGAAGCGCGCTTCGTTGGCGCTGCCGCGCCCGCCATAGCTGTAGGTCTTGTCCTTCTGCAGGTCGACGAGGTTCTGCAGGTGCTTGACGTGCAGCGGCGAGTTGAACTTCAGCTCGGTGTCGAAGCCGTCGAGGCCGTTGGCCTTGGTGCCGATCGGCACATTGTGCCAGGCCGAGAACTGCTCGATATGCGCCCAGCTCGCCCAGGCGTTGGAGAAGCCGCAGGTGTCGTGGCCGGCCGCTTTCAGCTTCTTGGCCGCGTCGAACACTTCGGGCCAGGTCTTCGGGATGTCGTTGACGCCGGCCTTCTTCAATTCATCCTTGTTGATCCACATCACCATCGAGGACGAGTTGAACGGGAAGGACAGCATCTCGCCCTTCGAGGTCGAGTAGTAGCCGGTGATGGTCGGAAGATACGCCTTGGGATCGAACGGTTCGCCGGCGTCCTTCATCAACTGGTGGACCGGCTTGATCGCGCCGGTGGCGCCCATCATGGTCGCGGTGCCGACCTCGAACACCTGCATGATGTGCGGTGCGTTGCCGGCACGGAAGGCCGCGATGCCGGCGTTCATGGTGTCGGGATAGGCGCCCTTGTAGGACGGCACGACCTTGTAGTCGGACTGGCTGGCATTGAATTCCTCGGCGAGCCTGTTGACGACGTCATTGTTGGCGCCGGTCATGGCGTGCCACCACTGGATCTCGGTCACCGCATAAGCGGGCGTGGCGAGGGCCAGCGCAACCGTCACTGCCGCCGCTGCGCCGAATTGTCGAAATGCCATGGAATTCCTCCGGGTTGGGATCGTCACCTTCGTTTCGCGCGATAGCAGCGACGGATGACGTGCAAATGACCGTATAAGCGAAAGGATGGTAGTGGGGAAGCGGGCCCGGAGGGAAGCCGGAAAATAGGCGAAGGTTGGCCAAGCAGCTCGTCGTCCCGGCCAAGCGAAACGCGCGCCGGCACCCATACGCCGCGGCTTCTCGTTTGGCACTTGGCCGGAACACTTTCTCAATCGACTAAGGCCGGTGGCTATGGGTGCCTGCGTTCGCAGGGACGACAGCGGTTACCGCTTGCGCTCGGACCCGCAGACCGCGCCCTTGGCGACCAATTCCTCGATATCGCCCTTTGAGTAGCCGAACTCGCCCAGCACTTCCGCGGTGTGCTGCGAAAATTTCGGCGGGGTCCGGCGCAGGCTCGGTTTGGTCCGTTCCAGCCGGATCGGCGAGGCGACACCCTTGTACCAATCCTTCTCGAGGATATCGCCGCGATGCAGCGTATGCGGATTTGTCAGTGCCTGGTCGATCTTCTGCACCGGGCCGGCGGGCAGTCCGGCCGCCAGGAGACGATTACAGAGCGGCTCGGCCTCGTGCTGGCTGAACACGGCGGCGAGTTCGGCGCGCAGCGCGTCGCGGTTGGCGATGCGGTCCTTGTTGCGGGCAAAGCGCGGATCGGTGCCGAGCTCGGGCTTGCCGATTTCCCTGGCGAGCTTGCGGAAGGTGCCGTCATTGCCGACGCCGATGAAGATGTTGTCGGTCTTGGTCGAAAAGATCGCGTAAGGCACCAGATTGGGATGCTCGTTGCCGGTCAGGCCCGGCGGCTTGCCGTGCATGAAATAATTGGCGGCGTGCGGATGCATGATGGCAAGGCCGGTTTCGTACAGCGTGGTTTCCAGAAACTGGCCGAGCCCGGAGCGTTGCCGCTCCGACAGCGCCATCAGGATACCGATCGCTGCGTAGAGCCCGGTGGTGATGTCCACCAGCGGAACGCCGATCCGCATCGGGCCGCTTTCGGGCGAGCCCGTGGCCGCGATCATGCCGGTCATGGCCTGGATGATGGCGTCATAGCCGGGGTTGCCGCCGCGCGGGCCGTCGGCGCCGAAGCCGGAAATCCGGCAATGCACCAGGCGCGGGAATTTCGCGCGCAGCATCTCGTTGCCGATGCCCCATTTGTCGAGCGTGCCCGGCTTGAAGTTCTCGATCAGGACGTCGGCGGTCTCCAGCATTTTCAGGAGCACGCCTCGTCCGCCCTCGGAGGTGAGGTCGAGCGCGATCGCGCGCTTGTTGCGGTTGATGCCGACGAAATAGGCCGCGTCCTCGTCGTGGAACGGAGGGCCCCAGTCGCGCACCTCGTCGCCGGCCGGCGGCTCGACCTTGATGACGTCGGCACCGTGGTCGGCGAGGATTTGCGTGCAATAGGGGCCGCCGAGCACGCGCGTGAGATCGATCACGCGCAGGCCGGTCATTGCGCCGGGAGCGGCTGCAGAACTCATGGACAAGAACCTTCGCTCAAGATGGAATCGAGTTCCTGAGCTAGCGGTCTTCCGGCGCGGCGGCAATGGTGTCCTGCGCAACGGCGCATGACGCCGCCGCCGTAGCGGGGCCACGAAAATTCCGTGAGGCGCGATGGCCCGCCGGTATCGCCGGCGGGCCAGTCGAACGTCGTCTTATGCAACCGCCGGTCGTTACACGACCGCCGGTCGTTACACGACCGTCAGCCGCACATCCACATTGCCGCGGGTGGCGTTGGAATAGGGGCACACCTGGTGCGCCTTGGCGACGAGAGCTTCCGCGTCCGCCTTGGCAAGGCCGGGCAGCGAGACGGCGAGGTCGATGTCGAGGCCAAAACCGCCCTCCGAACGCGGACCAATGCCGACGGTCGAGGTCACGGTGGCGTCAGCCGGCACTTTCGGACCACCCTGCGAGGCCACGAATTTCATCGCGCCGATGAAACAGGCCGCATAGCCGGCGGCGAACAGCTGCTCGGGATTGTTGCCGGCGCCGCCGCCGCCGCCGAGCTCTTTAGGGGTCGCAAGTTTGACGTCGAGCGCGCCATCGAGGGTGGCAGCGGTGCCGTCACGGCCGCCGGTGGCCTTGGCGCTGGTCTTGTAAAGCACGTTCACGGGCATGTCGGTCTCTCCTGGGTTTGCCGTTGCAACACGATTCATATGGCATACAATTTGATTGTGCACAATCTAGTTTGTTGCAACTGGCACAATTCAATTGTATGCAATTGAAATCAAGCGGTTAGGCTGGCGAATCGGCGCCTGCGCGCCCACCCGTTAACGAGGACGTGATGGCCAGGAAATCTTCGGCGGACTTTCCGCTGCGGCTCGACAATCAGATCTGCTTCGCGGTGTACTCCGCCGGGCACGCCTTCAACCGCGTCTATAAGCCGCTGCTCGACAGGCTCGGCCTGACCTATCCGCAATACCTGGTCATGCTGGTGCTGTGGGAGCGCGATGGCGTCCCGGTAAAAGACATCGGCGAGCGGCTGTTCCTGGATTCCGGAACGCTGACGCCGCTGCTGAAGCGGATGGAAGCCGCCGAACTCATCAAGCGCACCCGCAGTACGGAAGACGAGCGTCAGGTGCTGGTCGCGCTGACGCTGAAGGGTGAGGCGCTCAAGGAGAAAGCGCGGGCGGTGCCGCAATCGATTCTCGCGGCGTCGGACTGCTCGGTCGGCGAGCTTGTCGGGATGAAGAACGAGATCGTCGCGTTGCGGGACCGGTTGAATAAGGTGTTGGAGGAGTAGGGGAGGCTATAGGCGCTTCTTGGCGAAGGCGCGGCCGGAGTGGGATTTTAGATACTTCTCGAAGGCCAGCGCTTTGTACTTGTCAGGAAAGGCGCAGTACCAGATCAGCTTCCAAGGTTTGAATTTTGCGGTGTGCGCGGATTTGCCGGTGTTGTGGTCTGTGAGCCTGCGCTTCAAGTCTTCGGTCGCACCCGTGTATTCCTGATCGGGAAATTCAACGCTGCGGATGATGTAGACGTACCACATCGCGCTGTCAGCCCATTGTGTAGGAAAGGCTCGGGCCGCGCCAGCCCGTCTTCGCCCTTTGGGCTACGCCGGGCACGCTTCGCTCTTCGGGCTGTGCGCGGCTGCGCCACGCGTAGCCCGAAGGGCGAAGCGTGGTGGAGCCAGGCGGGATCGAACCGCCGACCTCTTGCATGCCATGCAAGCGCTCTCCCAGCTGAGCTATGGCCCCGTAGAATCGCATCGCCTCAAATCAGCGTGCGGGCACGTCCCTGAACCACAGTTCAGGGACGATCTCAAGTCTCTTCGTCGCCTCCGACGTCGCCGATGATGTCGGTGACGTCTTCATCGCCATCTTCTTCGTCGGGAATGAAGGTGGAATCGTCGTCGTCATCGCCTTCGATGGTCTCGTCGACCTCGATGTCGTCTTCCGATTCGGGAACCACGGCCTTGACCTTGCCGGTGTTCTCCTCGGCGTCGGCCTCCTCGAGCGAGACCAACTCTTCGGCCTCGGCGGCTTCCGGCAGATCGGCAGCGGCGGTGGCCGAAGCGGCAGCCGCGGCGCGTGCGGCATCGCCACGGGCGGCCCGCGGCGGCGCAATCGGCGCGATCGGCACAACCTCGCCGGTGTAGGGCGAAATCACCGGGTTCTTGTTCAGGTCGTAGAATTTCTTACCCGTCGTCGGGCAAATGCGTTTGGTTCCGAGATCGGATTTGGCCACGTGGGGATCCTGGGAAATTCTGAAAAACGGTGCTTCACTTGGCTAGTTAAGCGGCGGGTGTCAATAGCGGTTTGTCGCATTTGCCGGCCCCGTGACGCGGTGTGGCCCGTGTGGTACTGCGACCCGCGCAAAGGATCACGATCTTGACCCATCAAACCGCCCAAACCCCGCTGGAATCCCGCGCAAGCGGCCCCCTGAGCGGTAAAGTCCGCGTGCCGGGGGATAAGTCGATTTCGCACCGGGCCCTTATCCTGGGGGCGCTTTCGGTCGGCAAAACCACGATTTCCGGCCTGCTGGAGGGCGAAGACGTCCTCAATACCGCCAAATCGATGCAGGCGCTGGGGGCTCAGGTCGAGCGGACCGGGCCATTTGTCTGGCAGGTCAGGGGTGTCGGCGTCGCGGGCTTTGCCCAGCCGGCCGCCCCGCTCGATTTCGGCAATTCCGGCACCGGCTGTCGCCTCGTGATGGGGGCGGTCGCGGGGTGCCCGATATCGGCGGTGTTCGATGGCGACGCCTCGCTGAGGTCCCGCCCGATGCGCCGGATTCTCGATCCGCTGGAATTGGTGGGAGCCAAGGCCGGCGAGGCGAAGGAAGGCGGCCGCCTGCCGCTGACGCTGCATGGCGCCCGCGATCCCGTGCCGATTCTGTACCGGACCCCGGTGGCTTCGGCCCAAATCAAGTCGGCGGTGCTGCTGGCCGGGCTCGCCGCGCCCGGCGTCACCACCGTCATCGAGCAGGAAGCCAGCCGCGACCACACCGAACTGATGCTGAAACATTTCGGCGCCGAGATCGTCTCGGTCAACGAAGGCAGCCATGGCCGGAAGATCGCGCTGACCGGCCAGCCCGAACTGCACGGCGCGGAGGTGATCGTGCCCGCCGATCCGTCCTCAGCGGCGTTCCCGATCGTGGCGGCGCTGGTCGTCGAGGGCTCGGATGTGACCTTTTCCGACGTCATGACCAATCCGCTGCGCACCGGCCTGTTCACGACGCTGCGCGAGATGGGCGCATCGATCGAGGAAAGCGAGGTCCGCGGCGATGCCGGCGAGCCGATGGCCCGCTTGCGCGTGCGCGCGTCAAAACTGCGCGGCGTCGAGGTGCCGCCGGAGCGCGCGCCCTCGATGATCGACGAATATCTGGTACTGGCGGTAGCAGCATCCTTTGCCGAAGGCACCACCATCATGCGCGGCCTGCAGGAATTGCGGGTCAAGGAATCCGATCGCCTCGAGGCGACCGCCGCTATGCTGCGCGTCAACGGCGTCAAGGTCGAGATCGCCGGCGACGACCTGGTCGTCGAGGGCCGCGGCCATGTGCCCGGCGGCGGCCTCGTCGCCACCCACATGGATCACCGCATCGCGATGTCTGCGCTGGTGATGGGCCTCGCCGCCGACAAGCCGGTCAAGGTCGACGACACCGCCTTCATCGCCACCAGCTTTCCGGACTTCATCCCGATGATGCGTGCGCTGGGCGCTGAGTTTTCATGAGGCCGACGGGATGAGTGCAGCCTTCGACCGCGCCGCGCTCCTCGCCGCCTTTGACAGGATTGGACGCGCGGCGGTCGACGCGGGAACGAAGCTGCAAATCGCCGTGTATGGCGGCTCCGCGCTGATGCTGGCGAGCAATTTTCGGTTTGCGACGGAAGATGTCGATATTCGCGAGATTGGAATCGATTGGCCCGACTGGCTGTCCCAGGCCGTGTCAGCCATCGCAGCGGAGAACGACTGGTCTGCGACGTGGTTCAATGATGCGGTTACTTTTCATTTGAGTCCTCTGGCAAGTGATCGCGACCATGTTGCCTTTGGTACGTTTCCGAGGCGGAACGAGCCGGTGGGGCTGTCGGTGTTCATTCCTACTGCACGCTACATGCTGGCCTTGAAGCTGAAATCCCTTCGCATTTCGGACTTCGACAAGGGCGCGCAAGACATGTCGGACACCGCGAATTTGTTGAAGGTTCTCGGCTTGACGGAGGTCGAGCAGGCGATCGAGGTATTGGCCGAGTTTTTTCCAAAGAGCGCGGCAGATGCAGACAAGCAGCGTTTCGTGCTAAGACGCCTGCTGGCCGGAGATGTTCTGACCGATGCGCCCCAATACCCTCGCACAGACCGCTGATCGAATGATGGAAGGTGAGGCGCGCGACAAGGCCTTGTCGGAATTCCTCGATCAATTCTACCTTGCCGTGACGCCCGAGCAGAAAGCTGCCATGCTCCGCGACGAACCCGCTCCGACGGGCGACGCCCGGCTCGAAGGATTGCTTGGGGCGGTAGCAGAATATCTCGCTCATCAGCACGAACTACCTGACGTCCCTGGGTGGGCCTTCTCGCCGAAGAGATATCTCGAACATGCGTGGCATGCGTCTCCATTTGCTGACGATGGTGCGCGCGAATACCTGACCTTCAGCAGTCCCGCCGAGTTCGCGTCGCGCAACATCTTTACCGAAGAGCGGCCGTTGCGGCGGGCGCGCGGCCCGCATCCGTCGGGGCAATAGCGCCCGCTCGCGCGGTTCAGGACGGCGCGAGTCCGAGGCTCGTCACCGCCTCGAGCCAGATCGGCGATTCTTCTTTATAGAGTTTCTGCGTCTCCTCGAACGTCATCGCGGTGTCGTCGACGCCGAACGATTTCATCAATTGTCGCAGCTTTTCAGTCTTGCCGCCGTCGACGAGCAGCTTCGACAGTTTCTGAACGACCGCTTCCGGCGTCCCCGCGGGTACCGCGCAACACTGGAAGCCGGTCAGCTTGAAGATCGGCGATGTCGTGCCTTGTTCGGCGAAGGAGGGCACGTCCGGCAATGTCGACATGCGCTTGCGCGAGACGGCGACCGCACGGCCGCGGCCGCTCTGCAGCACGGACAGTGCGGCGGAATAGCTGCCGTGGGCGCCGTCGATGAATCCGCCTGCAAGGTCGGTCCACATCGGCGCCTCGCCGCGATAATGCACCGCTTCCATCTTGAGGCCGTACTGCTTGTTCATTTCGGCGACCGCCATGTGCGCGTAGGAGCCCGCGCCGTAGGTGCCGATGTTGACCTTCTCGGCCTTCTTCGCATAGGCGACGAATTCCTCGAGCGTCTTCGCGCCGGTCTTCTCGGCGGCCACGAACGGCAGGCTGCCCGCCGGCATGATCGAGACCAGCGTAAAATCCTTGTCGGCGTCGTAGCCGATATCCTTGATCAGGACGCGGTTCATGATCATCGTCGTCGAGATCGTGAACATCAGCGTGTAGCCGTCGGGCGCGGCGCGCTTGGCTTCGATGGCTGCGACCGAGCCGGAGGCGCCGGCCTTGTTTTCCACCGTCACGTTCTGGCCGGTCTCGGAGCGGATGTATTCGCCGTAGGTGCGCGCATACAAATCGGTCTGACCGCCGGCCGGATAGCCGGCGATGATTTTGATCGGCTTGGTGGGCCAGTCGGCCTGCGCATGGGCCGAGGATCCGATCAGCGGGATCGCCGATGCGGCCGCGGCGGTACCAATGAAATGACGTCGTGAAATCGTGCTCATGTGATCCCTCCAGCCCGTGCTTTTTTAAGCAGATCCTCTGAACGGGACTCCCGGGCACTCGCAGAATAGAAGCAGCTAGTGGTTTGGGCGAGGAACATTTGGACGCATCCGGGCGCGGGTCAGTTCGCCCTGCGGAATTCACATTTCTCGTAACGGTGCCATCCGTCCCCCGGGTGGCGGCTCTTGACCCGCGTGCGGCGCTGTCGCACATGGCGTTCCATGATCATCGCCATTGACGGGCCGGCGGCATCCGGCAAGGGCACGCTCGGCAAGCGGCTCGCGCAGCACTACGGCTATCGTCACCTCGACACCGGGGTGATCTACCGCGCCGTGGCGAAGGCGCTGCTCGATGCCGGCCACGATCTCACCGATGAGGCGCGGGCGGTGAAGGTGGCGATGGAGCTCGATCCCCAGACGTTCGGCGATCCCGAGTTGAAGTCGCACCGCATCGGCGAAGCCGCTTCCGTCGTCTCGGTGATTGCGAGCGTGCGCGAGGCGCTGGTCCATTTTCAGCGCCAGTTCGCGGCCGATCCGCCCGGCGCCGTGCTCGACGGCCGCGACATCGGAACCGTGATCTGCCCGGATGCCGACGTCAAAATCTTCGTCGTCGCCGACCCGCAGGTGCGGGCCCATCGCCGGACGCTGGAAGCGCTGTCGCGGGGCGAGGCTGCTGACGAGGCGATGGTACTGGCCGATATCCTCAAGCGTGACGAACGGGACAGGAACCGCGCCGCCGCGCCGCTCAAGGCCGCCGCCGACGCTCATATCCTGGATAATTCCAATCTCGACATCGAGGGCGGCGTCCGCGCCGCCATCGCCATCGTCGAGGCGGTCCGCGCCGGCCGCTGAAGGGCCGGTTTCCGGGCATGGCGCGGGCCCGCTTCAGCCCCGAATCGGGCATTTCCAGCTTGCCGAAAATGGCCTTCGGGGCTATATCCACCGCCATCCGGGCCACCATCGATGAGATCAGGGCTGTCCGAGCGGGCCGGCGGGAGGTTTGAACCCCCGCCGTCATTGGAGGAAAGTCCGCTCCAGGCTCCTGAAGTCGATACGCTCGTTTCAGGCTCCGGATAAATCAAACGTATCGGACGTGCAGGCATGCTGCCGGCCCGCTTTTGCGCACTCCCGCAAACGCGGTCGTTGGGATTTGCGGACCCTGACACCTCACGCGCGATGCGCCCATTCACCCGAACTGCCGGCAATACCCGCATCTGGAGAACAAATGGCTTCGACTGCTGCTTCTTATAATCCTACCCGTGACGATTTCGCTGCAATGCTGGACGAGTCCTTCGCCGGCGGCAATCTGCAGGAAAGCTCCGTCATCAAGGGCAAGGTAGTTGCAATTGAAAAGGACATGGCCGTCATCGACGTCGGCCTGAAGACCGAGGGCCGCGTCGCGCTGCGCGAATTCGCCGGCCCCGGCCGCGAAAGCGATCTCAAGGTTGGCGACGAGGTCGAGGTGTTCCTCGACAGGATCGAAAATGCGCTCGGCGAAGCCGTGCTGTCGCGCGACAAGGCGCGCCGCGAGGAAAGCTGGGGCAAGCTCGAGAAGGCCTTCAACAACAACGAGAAGGTTCACGGCGTCATCTTCAACCAGGTCAAGGGCGGCTTCACCGTCGACCTCGACGGCGCGGTCGCCTTCCTGCCGCGCAGCCAAGTCGATATCCGCCCGATCCGCGACGTCGCGCCGCTGATGAACAACTCGCAGCCGTTCCAGATTCTCAAGATGGATCGCCGCCGCGGCAACATCGTGGTGTCGCGCCGCACGGTTCTCGAAGAGACCCGCGCCGAGCAGCGCCAGGAGCTGGTGCAGAACCTCGAAGAGGGTCAGGTGATCGACGGCGTGGTCAAGAACATCACCGATTACGGTGCGTTCGTTGATCTCGGCGGCATCGACGGCCTGCTTCACGTCACCGATATCGCCTGGCGCCGGGTCAATCACCCGACCGAGGTGCTCACCATCGGCCAGACCGTCAAGGTCAAGATCATCAAGATCAACCACGAAACCCACCGCATTTCGCTCGGCATGAAACAGTTGCTGGACGATCCGTGGCAGGGCATCGAGGCCAAATACCCGCTGAACGCGCGCTTCACCGGCCGCGTCACCAACATCACCGACTACGGCGCGTTCGTCGAACTGGAGCCGGGCATCGAAGGCCTGATCCACGTCTCGGAAATGTCGTGGACCAAGAAGAACATGCACCCCGGCAAGATCGTTTCGACCTCGCAGGAAGTCGAAGTGCAGGTTCTGGAAGTCGATTCGGTCAAGCGCCGCATCTCGCTCGGCCTCAAGCAGACCATGCGCAATCCCTGGGAAGTCTTCGTCGAGAAGTTCCCGGTCGGTTCGACGGTCGAAGGCGAGGTCAAGAACAAGACCGAGTTCGGTCTGTTCCTGGGTCTCGACGGCGACGTCGACGGCATGGTCCATCTGTCCGACCTCGACTGGAAGCTTCCAGGCGAGCAGGTCATCGACAACTTCAAGAAGGGCGACATGGTCAAGGCCGTGGTGCTCGACGTCGATGTCGAGAAGGAGCGCATCTCGCTCGGCGTCAAGCAGCTCGAAGGCGACCCCTTCGCCGAGCCGGGCGACGTCAAGAAGGGCGCGGTCGTGACCTGCGAAGTGCTCGAAGTGAAGGAAGCCGGCATCGAGGTGAAGATCTCGGGCACCGACTTCACCACCTTCATCAAGCGCTCCGAACTCGCCCGTGACCGCAACGACCAGCGCGCCGAGCGCTTCGCCGTCGGCGAAAAGGTCGATGCCCGCGTGATCCAGTTCGACAAGAAGGCCCGCAAGGTGCAGGTCTCGATCAAGGCGCTGGAAGTTGCCGAAGAGAAGGAAGCCATCGCGCAATACGGCTCCTCCGATTCGGGAGCGACGCTGGGCGACATTCTCGGCACCGCGCTCAAGAACCGCGACAAGTAAGCATTCGCGCGATTTGTCTGCGACATCAGGCCCCGGTTTCGACCGGGGCCTTTTCTGTGCCTTCCTTCTCCCACAAGAGGAGAAGGAAACCGGGCCTTGTTTTCTTCAAATTACGTCGCAATTGATGTAATCAGATAACGCTTCGCTCACGCTGCGAATGCAAAAACGCGCGGACTGCTTCCAGGAGAATTTTGATGTCGCTCGATTCGGACGTGATCGTCGATCGCCGCAGGATCCGCCGCAAGCTGACCTTCTGGCGGGTCGCCGCCGGGGTGATCGCCATCGCGGCGATCATAGGCGTCGGCGCGGTCGCGACGACGAGCGGACCGGCGGCGCTGTCGGCGACGAGCTCGATCGCGCGGGTCAACATCGAGGGGTTGATCCGCAGCGACCAGCAGCGCGTCGAGGCGCTGGAGCGGCTGGAGAAGTCGAATCACGCCGCCGTCATCATCCATATCAACTCGCCCGGCGGCACCACAGCCGGCTCCGAGCAGCTGTATGATTCGCTGGTGCGTTTGAAGGCCAAGAAGCCGGTCGTGGTGGTCGTGGAGGGGCTGGCCGCCTCGGGTGGCTATATCGCGGCGCTCGCCGCTGATCAGATCGTCGCGCGGCAGAGCTCACTGGTCGGTTCGATCGGCGTGCTGTTCCAGTTCCCGAATTTTACCGAGCTGTTGAAGACGGTGGGCGTCAAGGTCGAGGAGGTGAAATCCTCGCCGCTGAAGGCCGCGCCGAACGGGTTTGAGCCGACCAGCCCGGAGGCGCGCGCCGCCCTCGATGCGCTGGTAAAGGATTCCTACGCCTGGTTCCGCGGCCTGGTGAAGGAACGGCGCGGCATGGATGACGCGCTGCTGGAGAAGGTCGCGGACGGGCGGGTTTTCACCGGCCGCCAGGCGGTCGAACTGAAGCTGGTCGATCAGCTCGGCGACGAAAAAACCGCCGTGGCGTGGCTGGTGTCCGAAAAGAAGGTCAAAAGCGATCTGCCGGTGCGCGACTACAAGCTCACGCCGCGTTTCGGCGACCTGACGTTCCTGCGCACCGCGGCCTCGATCACGTTCGATGCGCTCGGTTTGAGTTCGATTGCGCGCCAGATCGAGCAGGGCGGCGTCGCCCAGGCGGTCGATCAGCTCTCGCTCGACGGCATGCTCGCCTTGTGGCGCCCGGCGGCGCCGAACTGAGCCTTGCCGGCTGCCTTCGGTTACTTTCTCCCGCACTGCGGGTGTTGCCGCATAGCCTCTTTGGGCCCTTCGCGGCGTGGTCCGCGCTGCCCAAAAGTGATTTAGCGTCTTGACAGTGCAAGGTATTTTCACGGAAATGGATATCCGCACGATCCCGGATCCCAACTTCGATGATCAAATCCGAACTTGTTCAGCGCATCGCCGAGCACAACCCGCACCTCTATCAGCGGGATGTGGAGAACATTGTGAACGCGATCCTCGACGAGATCGTGGCTGCACTGGCGCGCGGCGACCGTGTCGAGCTGCGCGGTTTCGGCGCTTTTTCGGTCAAGCATCGCCCCGCCCGCGCGGGACGCAATCCGCGTACCGGCGCCCACGTACCGGTCGATCAGAAAAGCGTGCCGTTCTTTAAGACCGGCAAGGAAATGCGCGAGCGGCTGAACCGCGAAAACGGCGCGCCCGAGGCTGGCGCGTAGGCGCTTTTTCGATTTGACTATTTGTAGCCGTGTTGCGGGCCCGTTGCCCGCCTTCCTCGATCACTACGAGCGATGGTCATGCGAAAGTTCTTCACGGCTCTGGTCGTCATTCCCCTAGGGCTCATCTTCATTGTCTTTGCGGTCGCCAACCGTCATTTCGTGACGGTCTCGTTCGATCCCTTTAACTCGACTGATCCGGCGATCGCGGTGTCGATGCCGCTGTTCGTCATAATCATCGCGGTGGCCATGGTGGGGGTGGTGGCTGGCGGCATGGCGACCTGGTTCCGCCAGCGCCACTGGCGCCGCGCGGCGCGCCAGCATGAGGCGGACGCCCGCCGGGCCAGGGCGGAAACGGACGCTTTGAGGGCCGCGGCAGCGGTTTCCCGGGCCGACCAGCAGCGGCTTCCGGCACCGTCCGGTTACGGATTCTATGGGGCCGCAGGGCGAGACAAGCAGGGCGCGACGTTGTAGAACCCGCCCCGTCAGCCCTGTTCCACAAGGTCCCGGGGCGCGAAACCCGTTCCCGAGAGACCATGCCCCTGCTCGTCAAAATCTGCGGCCTGTCCACGCGCGAGACGCTCGACGTAGCGCTCGAGTCGGGCGCCGACATGGTGGGTTTTGTGTTCTTTCCGCCGTCGCCGCGCCATGTCAGCCTGGAGGTCGCGCGCGATCTCGGCCGGCAAGCCAAGGGCCGCGCCGCCAAGGTGGCGCTGACCGTCGATGCCGACGATGCCATGCTGGAAAACATCGTCGAGACGCTCAAGCCGGACCTGCTGCAATTGCACGGCAAGGAAACAACCGCGCGCGTTCGCGACATCAAGGCCAAATTCGCGCTTCCGGTCATGAAGGTGATCGCGGTCGAAACCTCCGCCGATCTTGCCGGGCTGCCGGGCTATGCCAGCGTCTCCGACCGCATCCTGTTCGACGCCCGCGCGCCCAAGGGCGCCACCCGCCCCGGCGGGCTGGGGGCCGTGTTCGACTGGCACGTGCTGGCGAAACTCGAGCTTGATTTGCCGTATCTGGTTTCAGGCGGGCTCACCGCCGATAACCTGGCGGAAGCGGTCCGCGTCACCCGCGCCGGCGGCGTCGATGTGTCTTCGGGCGTTGAAAGCGCGCCCGGCGTCAAGGATCCCGAGATGATCCGCCATTTCATTCGCGCCGCCCGCGCCACCGAAGAACTGATGGTCCGATGAATCCAAATCTGCCCAATTCCTTCCGTACCGGCCCCGACGAGCGGGGGCATTTCGGCATTTTCGGCGGACGCTTCGTCGCCGAGACGCTGATGCCGCTGATCCTTGACCTGGAAAAGGCCTATGCCGACGCCAAGGCCGATCCGGCGTTCCAGGCCGAGATGAACGGCTATCTCAAGAACTATGTCGGCCGGCCGTCGCCACTGTATTTCGCCGAACGGCTGACCGAGCATCTCGGCGGCGCGAAGATCTATTTCAAGCGCGAGGAGCTGAATCACACCGGCTCGCACAAGGTCAATAACGTGCTCGGCCAGATCATGGTGGCGCGCCGGATGGGCAAGAAGCGCATCATCGCCGAGACCGGCGCCGGCCAGCACGGCGTCGCCACCGCGACGCTGTGCGCGCGGTTCGGGCTCGACTGCGTGGTCTATATGGGCGCGGTCGACGTCGAGCGGCAGCAGCCCAACGTGATCCGCATGGAGATGCTGGGCGCCAGGGTGGTCCCGGTACAGTCGGGTTCGCGGACGCTGAAGGACGCGATGAACGATGCGCTGCGCGACTGGGTCACCAACGTGCACGACACATTCTACTGCATCGGCACGGTCGCGGGCCCGCATCCCTACCCGATGATGGTTCGCGATTTCCAGTCCGTGATCGGCGACGAGACGCGTACCCAGATGCAGGAGATCGAGGGCCGCCTGCCGGATTCGCTGATCGCCTGCATCGGCGGCGGCTCCAACGCGATGGGGCTGTTTCATCCCTTCCTGGACGATCCCTCCATCGAAATCTTTGGCGTGGAGGCCGCGGGGCATGGCCTGACGCAGCTTCATGCCGCTTCGATCGCCGGCGGCCGGCCCGGCGTGCTGCATGGCAACCGCACCTATTTGCTGATGGACGAGGACGGCCAGATCCAGGACGCGCATTCGATCTCGGCGGGGCTGGATTATCCCGGCATCGGCCCGGAACACTCGTGGCTGCACGAGACCGGTCGCGTCACCTATCTGTCGGCGACCGATGAAGAGGCGCTGGAGGCGTTCCAGCTGCTGTCCCGGCTGGAAGGCATCATTCCCGCGCTCGAACCGGCGCACGCCATCGCAAAGGTGTTGGAGCTCGCCCCGAAGCGGCCGAAAGATCATTTGATGGTGGTCAACCTGTCCGGGCGCGGCGACAAGGACGTGCCGCAGGTCGGCGACATCTTGAAGGGCAGGAAGAAGTGACCACTCGCATCGACGCTTGTTTTGCCGAACTCGCCAAGCAGGGCCGCTCGGCGTTCGTCACCTTCCTGATGGCCGGCGATCCGGACCCCGCGACGTCGCTCAGCATCATCAAGGCGCTGCCGAAGGCCGGCGCCGACATCATCGAGATCGGCATGCCCTTTACCGATCCGATGGCGGACGGGCCCTCGATCCAGGCGGCGGGCCTGCGCGCGCTGAAGGCCGGCATGACCTTGAAGAAGACGCTGGAGATGGTCCGCGGCTTCCGCAAGGACGACAACGCCACGCCGCTGGTACTGATGGGCTACTACAATCCGATCTACATCTACGGCGTCGACAAGTTCCTCGCCGATGCCAAAGCCGCCGGCGTCGACGGCCTGATCATCGTCGACCTGCCGCCCGAGGAAGATACCGAACTCTGCATTCCCGCGATGAAGGCGGGACTCAATTTCATCCGCCTGGCGACGCCGACCACCGACGACAAGCGTCTGCCCGCGGTGCTCGCGAATACCTCCGGCTTCGTCTACTACGTCTCCATCGCCGGGATCACCGGGGGCGCGGCCGCCGACTCCAATGTCGTCGGCGAGGCCGTCGCCCGCATCAAGCGCCACACCAAACTGCCGGTTTGCGTCGGCTTCGGTATCCGCACGCCGGACGCCGCGCGGGCCATCGCGCAGAAGGCCAACGGCGCCGTGGTCGGCACCGCGCTGGTCGATGCGCTCCACGCCAGCCTCGATGGCGAGGGCCGCGCGACCCCGAAGACGGTCGGTGCCGTGGCCGATCTGGCATCGGCCCTGGCGCAAGGCGTAAAGGGCGCGAAACAGGCCGCAGAATAAGCCATAATTGGGTGGAATAGGGCTGAGTCGCGGCTTGTTGGGCTAGGTCCCGGTCGCCATATCCCAGTCAATGCGCCTAACCGCATTTCGGAGCGAACCATGAATTGGCTCACCAACGTCGTCCGGCCGAAAATCCGCAACATCCTGCGCCGCGAGACGCCGGAGAATCTGTGGATCAAGTGTCCGGATTCCGGGCAACTCGTGTTCTACAAGGACGTCGAGGCCAATCAGTTCGTCATCCCCGGCTCGAACTACCACATGCGCATGGGCGCGGTGGCGCGGCTGAAATCAATTTTCGACAACGAGACCTGGTACGACATCGCGCTGCCGGAAGTGATGGCCGATCCGCTCAAGTTTCGCGACGAGCGCAAATACGTCGACCGTATCAAGGACGCACGCGCCAAGACCGGGCTGAACGATGCCATCAAGGTCGGTTACGGCAAGCTGGAAGGCGCCGGTGTCGTCGTCGCGGTGCAGGATTTCGACTTCATGGGCGGTTCGCTCGGCATGGCCGCGGGCGAGGCGATCGTGCGCGGGCTCGAACTGGCGGTCGAGAAGAAGTCGCCGTTCATCATGTTCGCGGCCTCTGGCGGTGCGCGGATGCAGGAAGGCATCTTGTCGCTGATGCAGATGCCGCGCACCACCGTCGGCGTGCAGATGCTGCGCGAGGCCAAACTGCCCTACATCGTGGTGCTGACCAATCCGACCACCGGCGGCGTCACCGCGTCCTACGCCATGCTGGGCGACGTGCAGATCGCCGAGCCCGGCGCGCTGATCGGCTTTGCCGGCGCGCGCGTCATCGAACAGACGATCCGCGAAAAGCTGCCGGAAGGTTTTCAGCGCGCCGAGTATCTGCTCGATCACGGCATGATCGACATGGTCGTGCATCGCCACGAGATGCGCCCGACGCTGGCGCGGCTGTGCCGGATCCTGACCAAATCACCGGCGCTCGAGTCCGCGTCGAAGCCGGCGCCTGAGGTCACCGACCCGGCGCAAATCGTCGCTGTGCCGGAAGCCGCGCCGGCTGCGCCCCACGCGTGAACCTGCCCGCCGCCAATTCCCGGCCGCTCGATGGATTGATCGCGCGGCTGTCCGCGTTGCATCCGAAGCAGATCGATCTAGGTCTTGATCGCATGCACCGTCTGCTGGCGCGACTCGATCATCCGGAGCGCCTCTCGCCACCGGTGATCCATGTCGCGGGAACCAACGGCAAGGGCTCAACGATCGCCTATCTGCGAGCGACGCTCGAAGCGGCAGGCCTGCGCGTGCACGTCTACACCTCTCCCTATCTGGTCAGGATCAACGAATGTTTTCGTATCGGCGAGACCGGCGGTGGCCGGCTGGCGGATGATGCCGGGTTGCGGCGGGTGCTGGAGCATTGCGAACAGGTCAACGCGGGTGAGCCGATCACGATCTTCGAGATGCAGACCGCGGCGGCGTTTTGCCTGTTCGCCGAACACGACGCCGATGTCGTGCTGCTGGAAACCGGTCTCGGCGGGCGGCTCGACGCCACCAACGTCGTCGAGCAGCCGATCGCAACGGTGATCGCGCCCATCAGCATGGATCATATGGAGTTCCTCGGCGACACGCTGGCATCCATCGCCGGCGAGAAGGCCGCCATCATCAAGCGCGGTGTGCCGGTGATCTGCGCCGAGCAGGCGGGCGAGGCGATGACGGTGATCGAGACGCAGGCCAAGCGCATGCGCGCGCCGCTGCATGCGGCGGGACAGCAATGGCATGTCGGTGTCGAGCGCGGGCGGCTGGTCTATCAGGACGAGCGGGGCCTGATGGATCTGGCGGCGCCGAAACTGTTCGGCCGGCATCAGTTCGACAATGCCGGTCTTGCCATCGCAACGCTGCGCGCGATCGAGGCGTTCAAAATCGGCATGCCGGCGTTCGAAGCGGGCATCGTCAATGCCGAATGGCCGGCGCGGATGCAGCGGCTGGTCACGGGCACGCTCGTCGATCACGGACCGAAGGGCTGCGAGATCTGGCTCGATGGCGGGCACAATGCCGAAGGCGGCCGCGTCGCGGCGGCAGCATTGGGCGATCTCGAAGAACGGGTCTCGCGCCCGCTGGTGGTGATCGCCGGCATGATGGCGAACAAGGATGCCGGTGCGTTTCTCGCCAATTTCGCCGGCCTGACGCGGCACATCATTGCCGTGCCGATCCCTGATCGCGATAGTGCGATGCCGCCGGATCGGCTGGCGGATGCGGGGCGCGCGCTGGGCATGCGCGTGGAAAATGCGGCTGGTGTCGAAGCGGCGCTGCACGCGCTGTCGCGGCTGGTCTATGAAGTGCCGCCGCGCATCCTGATCACGGGATCGCTCTATCTCGCCGGCCATGTACTTGCGATCAACGGCACGCCGCCGGGATAGGCACTGCCCGAACGGAAATGCCGCTGGAATCGCTTCCAGCGGCGACCCGGGAAGAAATATCGATTGCTTAAGAACTAGCCAGCCCCGGTGGTTGTAAAATACTAACTCAGGATTGTACGGACGGCCAGTCGGAACACGGATTCATATATAGAACCAAAGGAGTATGTTGCCGGGCGGTGTCACCCAAATGAGTTAAATGACGTGACATGGTTTTTGCACGGTCATGCAACCGGAAGCAGGAAAGTTCACATGCGTTTTGCCGCGATCGCCGATGTGCACGGAAACTATCTCGCACTCGACGCCGTGCTGGCCGACATCCGCGCGCAGGGCATCAGCGATATCGTCCATCTCGGCGACATGGCGAGCGGCCCGCTCGACGCGCGGCGGACCATGGATACGCTGATGGCGCTCGATGCCGTTCACGTGCTCGGCAATCATGATCGCTATCTGATCGACCGTCCCCCGGAGAAGATGGGCTCGTGGGACCGGCCGGCCCATGCGCAGCTCGAAGCCCGTCATCTCGACTGGCTGCGCGCCGTACCAAGAACGGCCGTGTTTCGCGGCCAGGTTTTTCTTTGTCACGCTACGCCTGACAATGATGAGATCTATTGGCTGGAGACGGTGCTGCCCGACGGCGCCGTGCGAATCTCATCTCTTGAGACGATCGAAAAATATGCCCACGGTATCACGCAACCGCTGATCCTCTGCGCACACACGCACATCGCGCGTGCCGTGCGGCTTCGCGACGGGCGGTTGATCGTCAATCCCGGCAGCGTCGGTTCGCCCGGCTTTCGCGATGTCCATCCGTTTCCGCATGCGGTCGAGGCCGGCACGCCCGATGCGCGCTACGCAATTCTAGAACCGGCCGTTGGTGGCTGGGGCGTCACCTTCCGCCATGTGCCGTACGACCACGACGCGATGGCCGCACTGGCGCGAAAGAATCGCCAGCCCGAACTGGCGCATGCGCTGGCGACGGGGTGGATCGGGTGAACGGCTGCCGCAAAAAACAAACGGCCGGTTGTTCACCGGCCGTTTCAGAATCAGCATATCGAAACCCGATTACACCGCAGCGGTGATCCACTGCTGCAGCTTCGCCTTCGGCGCGGCGCCGACCTGGCGGGAGGCCATCTCGCCGCCCTTGAAGATCATCAACGTCGGGATCGACATCACGCCGTATTTCGAGGCCGTCTTCGGGCTCTCGTCGACGTTCAGCTTCACGATCTTGACCTTGTCGCCCATCGCGCCGGAAATCTCGTCGAGGGCAGGGGCGATCATGCGGCAGGGGCCGCACCATTCGGCCCAGAAATCGACGACCACCGGCCCGGTTGCCTTGAGCACTTCGGCTTCGAAATCGGCGTCAGAAACCTTGCCAACGGCCATGGGAAATACCTCGTTCGGTTAGGAATAAAAGGGCGCGGATGAGAATCGCGCCCTCGGGATGATAGGGGCAAACCTATGAACGCGATCCTGCCCGGTCAAGCGCGGCTCACGCCGAGATGATGGATGCCAGTTCGGCCTCCAGCGCGGGGGCCGAAATCTCCATTAATTCAGCGGTTTCTGTCCAAAGCAGCGCGGCGCGGACCGGGAGCTGGGGATAAAGCCCGCCCAGCACCGCCCGGTACAGCGCAAGCTGGCGGACATAGCCCTTGGGCGCCTCGGCGGTGTCACTCGGTGGGGCATGGTTGGTCTTGAAATCGACGATCAGGACCTCGCTTTCCGTGACCGCGAGGCGGTCGATCTGCCCGGATACCAGCGCAGGGCGGCCGCTCCGCCGCTCCAGCCGGCCGACGATCGGGACCTCGGCCCGGCTGCCGGTAGCGAATACCGCCGCGAAACGCGAATCGGCGATCAGGGCCAGCGTGCTCTCGGCGAGCGCCTGCCGTTCTACTTCGCTCCAGCCATCGGCATTGCGGGCCAGATAGGCCCGCGCGGCCTCGCGGCGGCGCTCCACGGCCATATCCGGCAGCGACTGCAGCAGCCGGTGCACCAGCGTGCCGTGCTGCAGCGCGCGGGCGCGCTGTTCGAGTGATTCGGCGGCGCGCACCTTGCGGCTGTCGTCCTCCGCCGGATCGGATGGCCGTACAAAACTTTCCGCGGAGATTTCCGGCTGCGCGGGGGTCAGCAGCCAGTTGGGCAGCACCAGCGGGGCCGGCGGGGTCGGTGCTGCCGCGGGCGCGGCCGGCGGCGCGCTTTCCTCGGGGCGCGTGTAGCGCTTCACCGGTCCGCTGGCGGTCTCGATCTCCTGAAGCTGCAGGGTGGAACCCTCGAGTCCCCTGGTGATCAGATCGTACCAGGACAGCGGCCGGACGCTTCGCATGTTGCCGGGCAGGCAGCCGCCGACGATCAGCCGGTCGGCGGCGCGCGTCATCGCGACATAGAGCAGGCGGCGGTATTCATCCTCGGTATCGCCGATCATCGCCGCGCGCGCCGCGACGACGGCCGGCGGATCCTCGGCCTTGCGGCCGGCCCATACCACCACGCCGGGCGCATGCGGATCGGCATTGCCCTGCGACAGGTTGATCAGCTTGAGCCGCTGCGTGTCCGACGGCGAGGTGGTGGTGTCCACCAGAAACACGACGGACGCCTCCAGCCCCTTGGCCCCATGCACCGTCATGACGCGAACCTCGTCGCGCGTGATTTCCATGTCGCGCTTCACTTCGAGGTCGGCGGTACGCAGCCATGCCATGAACCCTTGCAATGAGGCCGGCGCCTTGCGTTCGTAGTTCAGCGCCAGCTCCAAAAACTCATCCAGCGCGTCGTTAGCCTCGTGACCGAGCCGGTGCAGGATGCGCGCGCGGCCACCGTTGCCGCCGAGCAGCCAGGCATAGAACGCGAACGGCGTCTCGTGCGCAAAGCGCCGCTCGCATTGTTCGAGCCGCCACAGTGCATCGCGCAGCCGGCCGTCGATCGCGGCGCGCTCGGACAACGCCGTCCGCAGCGATCCCTTGCGCTGCCAGGCGATCTTGAACAGGTCGTCGTCGCTGAGGCCGAACAGCGGGCTCTTCAGCGCCGTCGCCAGCGCGAGGTCGTCCTGCGGCAGCAGCAGCGCGTCGGCGAGGTTCATCAGGTCGATGATGGCGATATGCTCGGTCAGCTTGAGGCGATCGGCGCCGGCCACCGGAATGCCGGCATGCTTCAGCGCCTGGATCACGGCGTCGAACGCGTTGCCGCGCCGCCGCACCAGCACCAGCATGTCGCCATAGCGCAGCGGCCGGCGGCTGTTCGCGCTCCCGGTCATCGCGCCGCTGCCGACCAGCGTCTTGATCTCGCCCTGGATGCGCCGGGCAAGCTTCACTTCCGGGCTGGTCGCGGCGACGCCGTCGAACGGCGCGCGCCAGCCTTCGATGTCCTGCCGGTCATCGGTCTCGGCCAGTTCCCATAGATCGATCTGGCTCGGCCCGGCGTCGGCCAGTGCGTGATGGATCGGATTGCCGATGTCGACCGCATGAATGCTGCGAAAAATATCCTGCTCGCGAAACACCTGGTCGACCGCATGCAGGATCGCCGGTCCCGAGCGGAACGAATAGGTGAACGACACCGGATCGAACTTCAGCCCCGCGCCCTCGAACTTGCGCTGCAATTCGCGCCGGCGCAGGTCGAACTCGCGGGGAGCTGCGCCCTGGAACGAAAAGATCGACTGCTTCTCGTCGCCGACCGCGAATACCGTTCGCACCACGCCGTCGCGCGCGCCCGCGCCGGTCGTGAATTCGGAGATGATGTGCGCAACGATGTCCCATTGCCGCGGGCTGGTATCCTGCGCCTCGTCGATCAGCACGTGGTCGACGCCGCGGTCGAGCTTGTAATGTACCCAGCCCGAGGAGACGCGGTCGAGCATGGCCAGCGTCTTGTCGATCAGGTCGTCATAGTCGAGCAGCCCGCGCTCCTGCTTTTCGCGGCGATAGTTCGCCGCCGCCGCCGTCGCGATATAAAGCAGCGCCTCGGTGCGGTCGCGCGCGACCAAAGCGCGGCGGCGCGCGATCAGGGGGAGGATACGCCGGGCTTCCGCTTCGATCAGGCGGCCGACGGCCGGATTGTTGTCGCAGAATTTCTTCGTCAGCACCGTTTTGCGCGGCGTGCGGTCGGCTTCCGTCAGGAATACGCTGAGATATTCGTCAACCTGCGCCGCGCCTGAAAATATTAGCGCGCCGCGCAGCCGTGCCGCCTGGTCCTGATCGGTCTTGCTGCCGGTCTGCAGAACCTGGGCGATCGCCTCCCATTCGGCGCGCGGCAGGTGGGGACCGTCGAGGATGTCGCGCTCGACGGCCTCGATGCGATCGTTGGGATCGACGCCGAGCGCCGCCGAAATCTGGGCTGCCGCGACTTGCGCGCTGCCGGCGGCATCCGTCCACGCCATGAAATGATCGCGGCTGAGGCAGGCTTCGCGCACCACGTCCTTGAAGGTCACATCGGCCGCGCTCGCCATCGCCGTCATCAGCGCGCGGCCGGTGGCGCTTTCAGGGTTGCGCGAGGCCTCGAGGAAGACGCCGAGATTGGCGCGCTCCATCATCTCGTTCTGGTCGCGGTCGTCGAGCACGGCAAACCGCGCCGGCACGTTGGCCTCGAACGGGAACTGCTGCAGCAGCCGGGTGCACAGCGCGTGGATGGTCTGCACCTTCAGCCCGCCCGGCGTCTCCAGCGCGCAGGCGAACAGTTTTCGCGCCGCCTTGCGCAGCTTTGCGGAGGGATTCGCAATGCCGGCATCCTCGATGGCTGCGTCCAGCGCGTCGTCGTCGAGCGTCACCCAGTGGCCCAGCGTGGTGAACACCCGTTCCGCCATGTTGGCGGCGGCAGCTTTGGTGAAGGTGATGCAGAGGATTTTTTCCGGCGGCACGCCTGACAGCAGCAGCCGGATCACCCGCTGCACAAGAACATGCGTCTTGCCCGAGCCGGCGTTCGCCGACACGAACGAGGACGCCGCGGGATCGGACGCGCGCGCCTGCGTGTCGCGCACATTGGGCGGGATGATGCGGGCGGCCTTCACCATTCCTCGATCCCCAGTCCGCCGGCCGCCGACCATTCCTTGATGCGCGCGAGATCGTCATAGGCGCCGTAGCGGTTCGACCACATTGACAGGTTCAGCGACGTGTAGGCTGTCTCCTCGTTCTCGAACTTTCGGATCAGCGCCTCGAGCTGTTCAAGCGCATAGTCGGCCGCTTCGTCGGGCCGCTGCGGCGTGTCATTGCTCCGGATCTTGAGCTCCAGTGTGCGCTGCTCGCCGGGCGGATTGTTGCCGCTGAGCCTGACATAGACGAGCTGTCCGACGGACGAGCCGGCGTGGATGTTTTCGAATCCGCCTTCGCGCAGGATCGCGGCCTCCAGCGTCAGTTGCGGCGACAGGCCCATGCGCACTTGCTTGCCCGTCGGCGGCTGGCCGGTCTTGTAGTCGAGGATCGCAAAGCTGCCGTCATGGCGCTGCTCGATGCGGTCGGCGCGCGCCGACAGCGTGAAGATGCGATCGTTGTCGAGCGGGATCTTGATCTCGCCGCGGATCTCGGCGTCAATTTTTTCGATGGAGTCGCGCCGCGCCGTTTCCCAATCGGCAAACCAGTCGGCGATGCGCCGGAAGCGCGGCCACCACAGCGCCCGCGCCTCGGGACGCTCCATCAGCGGCGCGAAGAATTTTTCGCCGATGCTGCGCAGCACCAATGCAGGCTGCGGCGGCAGCGCGTCGGCGAATTGTTGCGTGAACTCGCCGAGCGCGCCATGGATCGCCGAACCACGGTCGGCTGCGGACAGCGGCATGTCGACGGGATCGAGCGGATCGAGCCGCAGAATATATCTTGCGTAGATCGTATAGGGATCGCGCAACCAGTCCTCGATCGCCGTCACCGACAATTTTGTCGGCCGCGTCGCGACCGGCGGTTTTGGCGCGGGCTGTTCGATCGGCTCGACTTTATCGGGTTGGTCGAGTTCGGCGGCGTAGCGGACGTAATTCTCACCGGCACGCTTGGCCGCGTCCCAGCGTTCCTCGCCGGCGACGGCTTCCAGCCGGTGCAGAAAGCGCGAGGCGACGGCGGGCGCGCCGCCGACCTTGGCCGCATGGGTCAGGATCACATCTTCCGTTCCCAGGAGTTGCGCAAAATCGTGCGCGGAGAGACCGATGCGCCGCTCCGGCAGGTCGAGGCCGAGTTCATGGCGCATCGGCCGGCTCAGCCAGGGGTCGACCCGCGGCGCCGGCGGCCAGACGCCCTCGACCAGTCCGCCGAGGATGACGCGGTCGGATTCGGTCAACCGCGCTTCGAGCTGGCCGTAGATGTGCAACTGCGCGGTCGCCGATTCCGGTCGCCGCGCCATCCGGTCGGCATAGGCGGTCTGGAACAGTTCGGGGTAGTCGCCGAGTTGTACCATCAGTCCGCTCGGCTTCTGCTCGGCCAGCAGATCGTCGAACGCGGCAGATAACGCCGCGCCCTGCGTTTCCTCGAAGGCGACGGCAATGCCGTTCTGGTCGGACGACAACGCGATCAGCACTTCGCGGTGGCGCAACGCCAGCTCGGCAAAGTCATAGGGCTTTGACGCGCCCATCACTTCCAGCGGCGACATTGCCTTCAGCAGCGCTGCGATCAGCCCCTGCGCCGCGTCGAGTTCGTCATCCCGCAGTTTCGCGCGCGGCTCGGAAGCGTGCAGCGAGGACGTCTCATGGCTGCGGAGCTTTTTCAGCTCAGTCCGGAATCGATCGAAGTCGCGCACGAGGCCGGCCGTGCCCGGCTGCGGCCGGGTGCCGCGCAGCAGCGCCAGTTCAAGGGTCTGGATGGCGTGCTTGTGCGCGCCGGCAGCACCGCCGAGGCGAAACAGCGGATGCTTCAGCAGCGCGAGCAGCGTCGGCGGCTCCAGCCCCCTGCCAGCGGCTTCCGCGGCCAGGCGCGCAAAGATGCCGGCGGGCGTGTCCATCAGCGCGTCGCCGCCGGAATCGTTGAAGTCGAGATTCCAGCGCCGCAACGCCGCCATCACCCGCCGCGCCAGCGCGCGATCCGGCGTCACCAGCGCCGCCGATTTGTCCAGGTGCCGCGCCTCCCGCATCGCCACCGCAATCGCCAGCGCCTCCATCTCGGAATTCGGCGCCTCGACGACGGCAAGTTTTGCCATGCCGTTCGCGATCCTCTGCGACACATCCGGCTGGGCCAGACGGTCGTGCCATTGCTCGGTCGCGCTCGACGGCCGCATCGTCTCGGACACCAGCACCTCGCGTCCATGCGGCTTTGGCGCGGCGAGGATTTCGACATCGCTGCGCTCGATGCCGAACCGATCCAACAGACCATGCATCGCGTATTGCGGGTGGTTGGAAGAAGGCTGCGTGGTGAACTTGCCCTGCGCGTCCCTGACGCCGCCGATGATCTGCCAGGCGTCCTCGTCGAGATCGATATCGAGCCCCGGCAGCACCACGGCGCCGAGCTTGAGGCCGGCGACGGCAGCGAGGAATTTCGCGGTCGCCGGCATCGAACCGGTCGATCCGGCTGCAACGACCGGTCCCGCATGATGCGCGGTCAGACGTGCGGCCTCCGCCTCGATCAGGCGGTCGCGCCGCTCGGCGGGCTCGATCCGGCCGATCTCTTTCAAATGCTCCGGCCACGCCTTGCGCGCGATGCGCAGGAATTCCAACGAGTGCTGCCAGTATTTGTCGAACTGGTCGGGCACCAGCCGGTCGAGCGCTTCCCAGGCGACTCCGCGCGTCACCATGTCGTCCATCAGCCGTGCCAGATCGCCGGCCAGCGCCAGCGTCGAAGCCGGGCCGCCGACCACCAGCGGCGCCGACACCGGACTCTTCGCCCATGCCGCAACCAGATGCGCCAGCGTCAGGCGGCGCTCGAGTTCGCCGAGCCGCGGCGGAACGTCGAGCGGCGCCACGCCGCTGAACTGTTCGGTTCCTTCCGCAAACGCCAGCTCGTCCTCGTCGATGTCGCCGAGCGCCACGATGCGCGGCAGGATGGCGGCATCCGTCTTGAGCTCATCGAGAAAGATTTCACGCGCCAGCCGTCCCGCGCGGCGGGTCGGCAGATAGAGCGTCGCGGTCGCGAGGTTGAGCGGATTGTTGCGCGCCTCGAATCCCTCGACCAGCCGGCCGTCGACCAGCGCCGCGATGACGGTGCGCAGGAGCGGCACGGAGACGGGAACGCTGAAGACGCGCATGGGGGCCCTGATTCGAGATCAGGCGCAATATAGGGCGGTAATCAGGGAAGGTCAGGGGTGGCGGCGGGGATGCCCACCGCTCTCTCTCCCCGTCATTCTCGGGCGTGCGCAGCACGAACGCGGAATCCAACGATCGACTTGCGCTGCGGCACGATGGATTCCGGGTTCGCGCTTCCGCGCGCCCCGGAATGACGACGGAGGGTCGTCGCTCCGTCTATTTGCCACGATCGACCTCGGTGACCATGGGACCCGGCCGGGCTACGGCGTGCAGCTACGCCACGCTTTCCAGAAACGCCTCGTCCGCGGCCTGCACCGCGTCCGGCGTGCCGACATGCATCCAGACGCCGTCGAGCCGCAGCCCGAACAGCCGTTCCTGCTCGTTGGCGCGGTCGAACATTTTCGTCAGCGAGAACTCGCCGGCGGGCGCGTCAGCAAACAGCGCGGGCGACATGATCGCCGCGCCCGCATAGACGAACGGCACCACCTGATGCTCTTTTCGTTTGCGCAGCGCGCCGTCGGGCAGCATCGTGTAGTCGCCGCGGCCGGTGTAGCCGATGCTGCTGGTGGTCGGCGCCATCAACAGCAGGATGTCCATCCGCGCGGGATCGAAGGTTTCGGCCAGCCGCGTCAGGTTGGGCCGCACGCCGTCGATCCACATCGTGTCGGCGTTGAGATGGAAGAACGGCTCCTTGCCCAGCAGCGGCAGCGCTTTCACGACGGCGCCGCCGGTGCCGAGCACCTGGTCGCGTTCGTCGGAAATGATGATACGGGGGCGGGTGCGGCCGGCGGTATGCCGGATGATCTGGTCGGGCAGATAGTGCACGTTGACCACGGCCTCGCTGACGCCGGCGCCGGCGAGCTTGTCCAGCACGTGATCGAGCAGGGGCTGTCCGGCCACGCGGACCAGCGGCTTTGGCATGTGGTCGGTCAATGGGCGCATGCGCAAGCCGAGGCCGGCGGCAAGAACCATGGCTTTGCTGGGAGTTACGGACATCTTTGGAATTTCTCGAACCATCCAAATCGCGCCGCGATCATATCACGGCGAGTCGCCATGTGCAGCGATCCCCGAGGCCTAGTGGCCGGATGTGACGGCCATACGACGGGTCGAATCAGGCGTCGGCGCCCTCGACCCCGCGCTTGGCCGCCTTCTTCTTCTTGTCGCCCTGCTTGAGGAAGTTGACGCCGATCTGGTCGCCATTGACCCAGGCCAGTTCGCAGCGCCGGTAGGCCAGCCCGGTGGACGACAGCAGCAGGAAGAATTCCTTCAGGTGCAGGCCCTCGACCGAGCCTTCGACCGTCAATTTGGCGCCGGTTTCGGAGACGTCTTCCATGACGCAGTCGCGCCGCCAGGTGCCGTCGATTCCCATCATGTGCGCGGCAAAGCCGCGCTCGAACACGATTCGGTCTCCGCGGCGCCGTTCCGCCCCCGCCATGGCTGTTTTTCCATCTCAAATCTGGCTGCGCCCGCCGGCTCGGCATGGCGGGTTCCAGAGTAAGAGGGCGCCGACTAACAGGAGGTAAATCAGGACAGGGGGGCTGGCACATTGGCGGCATACCAGCCGCGAAATTCCGCCAGCGCCGGGTGCGCCAGCGAGCGGCTCAGATAGGTCCAGATCCGGGGCTGGTGGCGGAGATATTGCGGCTTGCCGTCGCGCCGGTTGAGCCGGGCGAAGGTGCCGAGCAGGCGGGTATTCCGCTGCGCCGACATGATGGCGTAGAGCTCGGCAAAGCCCGCCGGGTTGAACTCGGGATCGGCCCCCCGCCGCGCCTTGATGTAACGGGTCAAGAGCGCCAGTTCGAGCTGTTCGGCGACATCGATCCGGGCGTCCTGCAGCAGCGACACCAGATCGTAGGCGGCCGGGCCGAGCACGGCGTCCTGGAAGTCGATGATGCCGACGCGCAGGATTCCCTCGCGGTCGCCGAGCCAGATGATGTTGGGCGAATGAAAATCCCGCATCACCCAGGTTCGCGGCGCGGCCGCCGGCTTCTCCAGCAGCTTTCGCCACATCGCGGTGAATTCGTCGCGCTGTTGCGGGCTGACCTCGGCGCCGCGATCCGGCAGGTACCATTCCAGCATCAGGCCGATTTCCACCAGCCATGCGTCGATGTCGTAGACCGGAATCTGGTAGGAGCACTTCGGCGCCACCGGCGCGGTTTCCGGCAGGGTCTTGCCATGCAGTGCCGCCAGCATGTCGGTCGCCGCCTCATAGCGCTCGACGATCGGCTGCGGCGGATCGCCTTCGACGACGCTGCCGCTGCCGAAATCCTCGGTGATCAGGAAACCGGAATTCAGGTCGGCGTGACGAATGACGGGGGCCGAAAAGCCGTGCGCGCGCAGGCCGTTGTCGATGGCGACGAACGGCTTGACGTCCTCGGCCAGATGCACCGCCGCGCTGTAGGATTTTCCGTCGTAGATCGCCGGGCCATCGGGACGGCGCGGCGAATTCATCAGGATCGATGTCCCGTCGTCGCGGATCAGCCGCGCATAGGAACGCGTCGAGGCGTCGCCGGGCATGCGCGCCCGTACGCTATCCAGCATCCCGGCATCGGTCAGAAAGTCCCGCAGCGTCTCGAGCCGCGTCACCTGCGCCGCCGCCTTGCCATAGCCGGTGATTTCGGCGGCGCGCGCGTTGGACCCGAGCGCCGGGCGATGGCTGAAGGCGATGTCGATGCGGTCTTCGGGCAGCATATCGCCGGCGCGTTCCGGCCATTCGATCAGCGCCAGCGTGCCCTCCGGCAGCGGCGACAATCCGATTTCCTCCAACTCGCTCGAATCGCTGATGCGGTAGAGGTCGGCGTGGAGAAGCGGAAACGGCACGTCATAGCTCTGCGCCAGCGTGAAGGTCGGGCTCGGCACCTCGAGTTCGGGATCGCCGGCGAGGTAGCGGATCATGGCGCGGGCGGCCGCGGTCTTGCCCGCGCCGAGATCGCCGGTCAGCGTGATGACGTCACCCGGGCCGACCAGCAGCGCGAGATCGGCCATCAGATTCGCGGTGGCGGTCTCGTTTACCAGCGCGATGGTGAATTTTGCCGGTTCGGTCATTCGGCGGCGTTGCGGTGCGCGTTCTGGTCGACCGGAAAGTCGCAGCTGACCGTCGTGCCCTTGCCGACCACCGAGTCGACGCGCACCTTGCCGCCGTGCAGTTCGACGAAGGAACGGACCAGCGACAGGCCGAGGCCGGCGCCGCGATGCCGCGAGCCGTGCGAGTGACTCTCGAACCAGTCGAACACCTTGTCCTTTACGTCGGCCGGAATTCCGGGACCGCAATCGCTGACGGTGAAGATCACGCGATGCTCGGTGCGCTGCGCGCTGATGGTCACCGCGGCGTCGTGCGGCGAGAATCCGACGGCATTGGCGAGCAGGTTATAGAGCACCTGCACCACGCGCCGCTCGTCGCCGGTGAAGTTGCCGATGTTGGAATCGATATCGACCTTCAGTTCGATGCGGTCGGTCGCCAGCCGGTCCTGAATGCCTTCGGCGGCGGCCTGGATCGCCTTTTCGATATTGACCGGGCCGAGTTCGAGCTTCATGGCGCCGGCGTCGATGGTGGCGAGGTCGAGGATGTTGTTGGTCAGCGCGAGCAGGGCATTGGTCGATTTCGTGACGTAGTCGAGATACTCGGCCTGCTTCGGCGTCAGCGGTCCGGTCGAGGGATCGCTGAGGAAATGCGCGAAACCGATGATGGTGGTCAGCGGCGCGCGCAATTCGTAGGACACGTGGTGGACGAAATCCACCTTCATCTGGTCGGCGGCCTCGAGCGCTTCGTTGCGCTCGCGCAGCGCGCGCTCGACATTTTCGGTGTCGGTGATGTCCTGGAAGGTCAACAGCGTCGCACCGTCGGGCAGCGGCATGGTCATGCAATCCAGCACGCTGCCGTCCTTGCGCTCGAGTTTCAGCGCCACCTGCGTGCGGTTGTCGATCGCGGTGATCGCCTCGCGCAGCGCCCGCCAGGTCATGGCGTCGTCGAACAGCGGCAGGCACCAGGCTTCCACCGTTTCGATGTGCGGCTGCTCCTTCAGCGCTTCCGCCGGCAGCTTCCACATTTTTGCGAAAGCCGGGTTGAACAGTTCCACCCGGCCGTTGCTGCCGAACACCGCGACCGCTTCGCCGAGATTGTCGAGCGTCTCGTGCTGGACCCGCGTCAGGCGGTCGAAGCGGCGCGCGAGATCGAGGCTTTCGGTAACGTTGTCGAACAAATAGGTAACGCCGCCTTCGAGGTTCGGGGTGGTGACGACGCTCAAGGCGCGACCGTCGGGCAGGAACCAGGAGTAGCTCTCGGAGTCCACGGCGCGATAGGCTTCGTGCAGCTTGGCCTTCCAGGCCCGGAAGTCGGGCTGTTCGGGCAATTTGCGGGCCGCGCGCAGCCGGTCGAGCACGCTGGAATCGTCGGGGTTGGAATCGAGGAAGGCCTGATCGAGGCCCCACAGACGCCGGTAGGATTCATTGTAGAAGGCAAGCCGCCGCTGGCCGTCGAACACGGCGACACCGGACGACAACTGGTCGAGGGTGCGGCGGTGGGCTTCCGCCATCCGCTCCATGGCATCGCGCAACTGCGCGGCCTCGCTGGCGTCGATGGCGATGCCGGCGCTGCCGCCGCCGAGCCTGATCGCCTGCACGTCGTAGATGCGCCGCTCGCCACCGACCACGATCGGCAGCCGCGCGCTGAAGTTGGCGGCGTCGTTGAGCACCCGGTTCATCTCGGCGCGCTGGTCGTTCTCCAGGAGTTCGAGGCCGCGGTGGATCGTGTCGGCGACGTTGGCACCTTCGGTGGCTCGCACATAGGCCGTGTTGGCGTAACGCAAATTGCCCTCGACGCTCTTGGCCCAGATCGGCCAGGGCACCGCGGCGGCGAAGTCGCGCAAAAGCTCGGTTTCTTCGAGGAGCGTCCTGTAGCGCAGGTTGGCTTCGGCGAGGTCGCGGCGCAATCCGCCGAGTTCGCGAATCCGCACGATGGCTTGCCCGCCGATCGCGCGGCCCATCGCCTCGATGGCGCGGCCGTTCGAGGTGGCGAGATTGAGCAGAAAACCTTCGCCGGCCTCGCGCAGCGCGTCGACCGCATGGTCCATCTGCAGCGCCGGTTCCGGCGGCAGCCAGGTGCCGAAGGCGAGGATGCGCTGCGGCGAATTCGACATCGCGTCCTGCGAGATCAGAAGCGAGGTGTCGCCGCTGATCTGGGGCCGGTTGTCGCCTGCGGCCCAGGCAATCAGGATCTGCGGCTCGGCGAACAGCAGCGCCCGCAGCCGGTCGGCCTGCACCTGCAAATCGGCGATGTCGGAGCGCAGGCCGAGTTCCGTCTTGGAAGCCTGAATACGCGTGCGCATCAGCAGGACCGCTGCCAGTACGGTGAAGACGAGCAGCGACAGCGATGTCGTCAGCGCCGCAAATTCCTGGTGATTGAGGTCGAGCAGGGCGGAAATCGTCTCGGTGAGGCTCATCTCGGCGGCAAATGCCGGTTTGAGCGACATGCAGAGAATGGCGGCAAGCGTCATCGCGCCGCGGCGTGCCAACGATGTGCACGACAGCAGGGTTCGACGCATCGCCGCGACTGAGCCCGACATTATTTATTTGCCCCAAAAACGCACGACAGCAGACCCCGCGCCACCCAGCGCATGATCCGCCCAGGTGTGAGCGGTTTGGCGCTGAAATCATGCGCCGACAATAGGAATGAGCGCGCCCGGACAAAAGACCGGACCCCACTTTTGCTGATCGCGCTCCGCACGAATCGGGTCGAGACTATCCGCTTCGGGAGTCGGGCGGTAAGAGTCCAGACCGTGAACGCAAAATAGGCTGTGAAAAATTCGCCTTATTAGCGCCCGGAGTGTCTTTAATGCGCGCTTCAGCGTCCGGTCGAACCGAAGCCGCCGCTGCCGCGGTCGGTCGTCGAAAGCTGTGTCGCGGCAACCAGTTGCGCCTGCACCACCGGCGCGATCACCATCTGCGCAATGCGCTCGCCGCGCCGGATCGGGAACGGCGCATCGCCATGATTGATCAGCAGCACATTGATCTCGCCGCGGTAGTCCGCATCCACCGTGCCCGGCGAATTCAGCACGGTCACGCCATGCTTGGCGGCCAGCCCGGAGCGGGGCCGCACCTGCGCCTCATACCCCGTGGGCAGCGCGATCGTGAGACCGGTTGGTACCATCGCGTATTTGCCCGGAGACAGGATCAACGGCGTATCGGCGGCAACGGCGGCGAGCAGATCGAGCCCGGCCGCGTCCGTGCTCTGGTAGGCCGGCAGCGCGAGGCCTTCGGCGTGCGGCAATTGGCGGATATCGACTTTCACTGCGGCGTTCACGAATGCTTCTCCACGGTCTTTGCGATCTTCGCCACCAGTTCGGTCGCGACCTGTTCCTTGGTCATCACAGGCCAGGAATCGACCCTGATCTCGTTGTCGTCGTCGCGCGTCAGCAGATGAACGGTGTTGCGGTCGCCGCCCATCACGCCGGTGGCCGGCGAGACGTCGTTGGCGACGATCCAGTCGCAGCCCTTGCGCGCGATCTTGGCTTTGGCGTTGTGGATCAGGTGTTCGGTCTCGGCCGCAAAGCCGATCACCAGCGGCGGGCGATTGTCCCGGAGTTTCGAGATCGTGGCGAGAATGTCGGGATTTTCGACCAGCTGCAGCGGCGGCATGCCCGCTGACGTCTTTTTCAGCTTCTGTTCGCCTTCACTGGCGACGCGCCAATCGGCGACGGCAGCGGCGAAGATCGCGATATCGGCGGGCAGGGCGGCTTCCACCCGGTGCAGCATGTCGCGCGCCGACTCGACGCGGATCACTGTGACGCCTGCGGGATCGCGCAGCTCGACGGGGCCGGTGACCAGCGTAACCTCCGCGCCCGCGGCCTGCGCCGCCATGGCGATGGCAAAACCCTGCTTGCCGGAAGAACGGTTGGCGATAAAGCGCACGGGGTCGATGGCCTCATGCGTCGGTCCCGCGGTGATCAGCACGCGCTTGCCGGCGAGCGGCCGTGGTCGCGGCGGGCGGAGAATGTCGATGGCAGCGGCGGCGATCTCGATCGCTTCCGACATTCGTCCGACGCCGGCCTCGCCCGATTCGGCCATCTCGCCGGCGTTGGGGCCGATCATATGGATCCCGTCGCGGCGAAGCTGCAGCACGTTGCGCCGCGTGGCGGCGTTGTTCCACATCAAGGGATTCATCGCCGGCGCCAGCAGGATCGGGCGGTCGGCCGCCAGCAAGATCGCGCTGGCGAGATCGTCGGCGTGGCCGTTCGCCATCTTCGCCATCAGGTCGGCGGTCGCCGGCGCCACCACGATCAAATCGCACTCGCGGGCAAGGCGGATGTGACCGGCGTCGAATTCGCTGCCGGGGTCGAACAGATCGGTATAGACGCGCTCATGCGACAGCGCGCTGGCGGAAAGCGGCGTGACGAATTGCTGCGCGGCCTTGGTCAGCACGCAGCGGACGTCGATGTGCCGTTCCTTCAGTCGCCGGATCAGCTCCAGCGACTTGAAGGCGGCGATCCCGCCGCCGATGATCAGGGTGACGCTTCGCGCGCCGGAGGCGCTGTAGGGCTGCGGGCGCGGCGTGGGTGCCTCGGCGGCCTCCGACGAGGATGGCTCACCCGCAACGTAGGGACGTCCTTGGATTAGCTCCCCGAGGATGACCCGGACTTCCTCCTCGACGGAACGGCCGTTTCTGGCCGACCTCAGCCGAAGATAGGTTTTGATAGCCTCGTCGAGCTTTCGGATGGTCAGGCTGGCCATGGCGGGCCTCCCAGCAAAATCTGCAAGCAACGCTAGCACATCATGCTGTCATTGCAATCATGTCTAGGGGGCCTCTGGAAACTCGCGTCCGGCGCTTCGCTGGCCCCTTCAGGTGACCGCGCCTAGAGCAATTGGTGCTCGGTTTGCGCCGGGGCGAAAGGCGTCTGAGAAATCGCCACGGCTCCGGCGCGTCGAACCAAAGGTCTTGCGAGGAAGAGTCCAGATTAGAGAACCAATTCGATGCCGTTGCGCTGGATGACGTTGAGCAACACCAGCGTCGAGCCGGTGGGTCGCTTGGCGCCGCGTTCGAGCTTGGAGACATAATCGGGCGTGACGTTGAGGCATTTGGCAAAGACGGCCTGACTGATTTCCGCTTTTTCGCGCAGCGCCCGGATTTCCTTGGCAGTTATGGGTTGCGTGTTCGGCAGCGTCGTGGCCCCGAGTTCCTGTGCGATCCGGTCAAAGCCGCGCTTGTCCATCACGCCGCCCGCGAGCATGTCTTTTGCGGTTCGCAGGATGCTCTTGCCGAGCGGGCTAGGCTTTTTCGCTGCTTTAGCCATTGTGTACCTCAATCAATCGTCCAGCTTTCAATTCGGATTCGATCAGTGTAGCGCCCGCATGAAGCCAGGATGATGCGAGCGAGCGGAGTGCCTGCAATTCATTGTCAGCAATGTTGCCCCGGTCATTCTTGGCAAAGCAGTAAAGGAAAAAAGCGCGGTCTCCAGCTCGCAGCGCAATGATGGTGCGATAGCCGCCCGACTTTCCATGCCCTTTGCGGTTGACACGTTGCTTGATCAGGCCGCTACCAAGTTCAGCGTCGATCAAGCCTTTCGCGGCGCGATCGACGGCCTCTCTCAGCGTCCGATCATCGATGTCTGTTTTGCGGACCAGCCGCGCAAACTCCCGTGTTTTGAATATTCTCAAGTCGCGCCCTAGTTCTATAACCTATAGTTCTGGGTTCCATTCTGCAAGAGACTACCGCGCAGGGATTCGTATGTTTTTGTAGACATATCGACAGGCCGGTTTGACTTGCGAATGAGGTCATCCAGCACTTGGCGGACCTGCCGGGAGCCCGTGTTTGTGGAGATTTCGCGAACGGGATGACCGTGAACGGCCAGGTTGATGGACCAGAGATTGTTGAGGGGCGAATTGCAGACCAGGAGGGCGCGCATATAGCGTCCTCTTCGTGTCTCGGGGGTTATTTGCAGCCTCTCGTCCCCGTGGGGGTCTACCAGACCGCGACCAATATTCCCAAAAACGCCACCGCGATGACCCAGAGCGCCGCCGTCCGCCAGCGGTTCTTGCGGCCCTCGGCCCGGCCCATCGCTGCGATGGTCTCCGGCGACAGCGTCAGGCCTTCCCGGGTCATCTTTTCCATGTTCTCGAGCACCGCGACGGCGCGGGCGGCGATGGCCGGCAGGCTGCCCATCACGCGGCCGAGTTCGCCCGCGCCGGACATCGCGCCCTGGATTCGGCCGAGCGGGCCGAGATTGCGCTCGATCCATTCCCGCACGACGGGATCGGCGACCTTCCAGATATCGAGCTTCGGGTCGAAACCGCGCGCGACGCCTTCGACCACCACCATGGTCTTCTGCAGCAGGATCAGTTCGGGCCGGGTCTGCATGTCGAACAGCCCGGTGACTTCGAGCAGCAGCGTCAGCAGCTTCGCCATCGAGATTTCTTCGGCGGTGCGGTTATGGATCGGCTCGCCGATGGCACGGATGGCCTGTGCGAAGTTCTCCACCGAGTGATGGCCCGGCACATAGCCGGCCTCGAAATGCACCTCGGCGACACGGCGATAGTCGCGGGTGATGAAGCCCAGCAGAATTTCCGCGAGGAAGCGCCGCTCCTTCAGGCCGAGCCGGCCCATGATGCCGAAATCGACCGCGACCAGCCGGCCGGCATCGTCGAGGAAGAGGTTGCCGGGATGCATGTCGGCATGGAAAAAACCGTCGCGCAGCGCGTGGCGCAGAAAGCTCTGGATCACCTTGCGCCCGAGATCGGGCAGGTCGACCTGCGACTGGGCCAGCCGCGCATGATCATTGAGCGCGATGCCGTCGATCCACTCCATCGTCAGCACGTTGTGGGTGGTGCGGTCCCAGTCGACCGTCGGTACGCGGAAATCCGGATCGTCCCTTGTGTTCTCCGCCATCTCCGACATCGCGGCCGCTTCCAGCCGCAGATCCATTTCCATCGCGACCGAGCGCGACATCGTGTTGATGACCTCGATCAGCCGCAGCCGCCGCGCTTCGGCGGAATGCGCTTCCGCATTGTTGGCGACGAAGAAGAAATCGCCGAGGTCGCGGCGGAAGCGCGCGGCGACATTGGGCCGCAGCACTTTGACGGCGACCGCGTGGCGCACGCCGTCGCGCTCGACCTCGCCACGATGCACCTGCGCGATCGAGGCGGCGGCGACCGGCGGACCGAGGCTGGCAAACGCCTTGGCCAGCGGGCGTTCCAGCGAGGTCGCGATCACGGCTTCCGCTTCGGTCAGCGAAAACGGCGGCAGCCGATCCTGCAAGGCTTCAAGATCGCGCGCCATCGCGACGCCGACCACGTCGGGCCGTGTCGCCAGAAATTGTCCGAGCTTGAGATAGGCCGGGCCGAGCCGCGTCAGCGCGCGCGACAGCCGTGGTCCGGATTTGGCGCCCGGCCGTTCGATCAGCCGCGCCAGCCGTAGCGCGATCTGCCCGGGCGGCGGCACGAGACTGGGGTCGACCACGCCGAACACGCCCTCGCGCGCGAACACGTAAGCGGCGCGGACCAGCCGCGCGATGTGGGTTGCTGCAGAAATCACAAACGCCAGCCCGAATGCAGCGCCACGATGCCGCCGGAGAGACTCTCCCACTTCACCCGCGAAAAGCCGGCGGCGCGGATCATCTCGGCGAACGCGTTGGGCCGGGGAAATTTCCGAATCGACTCGACGAGGTACTGATAGGATTCAGCATCACCCGTCACCGCGCGGCCGAGCGGCGGGATCACCTTGAACGAGAAGAAGTCGTAGAGCGCGTCGAGCCCGGGCATGTCGACGGTGGAGAATTCCAGACACAGAAACCGGCTGCCCGGCCGCAGCACGCGATAGGCCTCGCGCAGCGCGGCATCGATCCGCGGCACGTTCCGGATCCCGAACGCGATGGTGTAGGCGTCGAAGGTGCGATCGCCGAACGCCAGCGCCTCGGCATTGCCCTCGACAAACGAAACCCGCTCATCGAGATGGCGCGCCACGGCGCGGCTGCGGCCGACGTTGAGCATGTCGGCGTTGATATCGCAGACGGTGGCGCGGAAGCCCGCACCTGCCGCTTCGGCGGCGCGGAAGGCGATGTCGCCGGTACCGCCCGCGACGTCGAGCAGGGCGAACGGCGCATCGCTTTTCGGAGGATCGAGCGCCGTGATCATGATGTTCTTCCAGACCCGGTGCAGGCCGCCCGACATCAGATCGTTCATCAAATCGTAGCGGGACGCCACGCTGTGAAAGACGTCGTTTACCAGCGTCTGTTTGTCCCCCAGGGGCACATCCCTGAAGCCGAAATGGGTGGTCTGGTCCGGCCGATCCATAAGCTTACTCCACACCCCCGGACCATAGCGCCCCGGGCGCAATGGCGCTATCACGTCACCTCCATAAGGTGAATGCCTGCATGCCCGAATTGCCCGAAGTTGAGACCGTCCGGCGCGGCCTGCAGCCCGCCATGGAGGGGTCGAAAATCCTGAAAGCCGAAGCCCGGCGCAAGGATTTGCGGTTTCCCTTCCAAAAGGACTTTGTGGCGCGGCTGGAGGGCCAGACCGTGACCGGTCTCGGCCGCCGCGCCAAATATCTGATGGCCGATCTCGGCTCCGGCGACGTGCTGCTGATGCATCTGGGCATGTCCGGCTCGTTCCGCGTGCTGGATGACCACGGCAGCGGCACGCCCGGCCAATTCCACCATCCGCGCAGCGAGGACCGCGCGCACGATCACGTGGTGTTCCACATGTCCTCGGGTGCCGCGATCGTGTTCAACGACCCGCGCCGTTTCGGTTACATGAAGATCATCGCCCGCCAGGCGCTGGAGGAAGAACCGCTGCTGAAGGGTCTTGGGCCGGAACCGCTCGGCAACGAATTCGACGCCGCGATGCTGGCGCGGTCGTGCTTCAACAAGAAGACCAGCCTGAAAGCCGCATTGCTAGATCAGCGCGTGGTCGCGGGGCTGGGCAATATCTATGTTTGCGAGGCGCTGTTCCGCTCGCACCTCTCGCCGCGCCGCCTGGCGGCGACACTCTCGACCAAGAAGGGTGAGCCGACCGATCACGCCGGGCGGCTGGTGACTGCCATTCATTCGGTGCTGAACCAGGCGATCAAGGCCGGCGGCTCCTCGATCAGCGATCATCGCCTGACGTCGGGCGAACTTGGTTATTTCCAGCACTCATTTCAAGTCTATGACCGCGAGGGCGAAAAATGCCAGACTGGGGGGTGTAGCGGTATCGTGCGGCGGTTTGTGCAGAACGGCCGTTCGACTTTCTGGTGTCCGAAATGTCAGAAGTAACCATCACGCCGACCCTGCAGACCGCGCGGCTGATCCTGCGGCCGCTCGCGATGTCGGATGCGCCGGCGATCCAGCGCCATTTCAACAACTGGAACATCATCCAGCATCTCGCGCAGGTCGTTCCCTGGCCCTATCCGGAAAACGGCGCGGTGACGTTTGTCGAGCGCGAACTGGAGAGAGTCGCCGCGGGTGAGGAGATCTATAACTGGATGCTGGTGCTGCGCCGTGGCGACGGCGAGGCGATTGGCAACATCCGATTCCGCCCGAGGATTGACGACGCCAAGGGCAATCGCGGCTTCTGGCTGGCGGAGCGATTCTGGAATCAGGGCCTGATGAGCGAGGCCGTCTCGGCGGTGAACGATTTTGCCTTCCGCACGCTCGGCATCGAGCGTTTTCACGCCTGCAACGCGGCCACCAACATGGCCTCGCGCCGGGTCAAGCAGAAGACCGGCGCCGAATTCGTCGAGTATATCGAACTGGCTCATCACAGTGGCCAGACGCTTGCGGAAAGATGGCGCATGACGCGGGAAAACTGGCTGCGGCGCAATCCCTGAAATTGAAGCGAGGCAATCCGGCGGGGCTGGCGGCCGGATTGCTCCGCTTTCGCCCCGCGCATTTCACGTGCGCGAAGCTAGAGATCAGACACGGGCGGGAGCGCGCAGGAAGCGTGCAGCGTCAGTGTCGTAGGACGGACGCGCGGCGGCCCATTTCGGAATGATGGCAGGGACCTCCACGAAATCCTCGACGGCCGGTTCGTCCACCGGCGCGGCCATGTCGCTCAGCCGCTGCTCCACCCACTGCCAGAGCGCGCGCACTTCCTGCGCCGACTTGCCGTCCGGCGCGTATTCGCAGACGGCGAGGCCGGCGCTCAGCGCGTCCTGGTAATCGTTGCGCATCACGATGAAGGGCTTTGCGACGACGTCGGCCGCTTCGAGCGCGGCTTCGTCACCGAGCGCGTTTTCCGCGCCGGCAAGCCGCGCAGCAGCGCGGATCGGGGTCTGATTCAGCACATAGGCGAACGGCTTGTGCCAGGCCCGGATGACGCGCAGCGTCGCGGCGGTCGCCTCGATGTCGGCGATGCTCGGCCGCGTCGGAATCAGGCAGAGGTCGGCATAGCGGATGGCGGAATTGGTTGCGGCGGTTTCGCCGCCGGCGGTATCGACGATCGTCACGGTGACGCCGTCGCGCGGCAACAATCGCAGCCGCTCTTCCAGCTGGCGGGCGTGGTAGATCGGCTCGACGATCGGTGCGGCATACGGACGGCGGCGCTTCCAGTTCGAAACCGTGCCCTGCGGGTCGGTCTCGATCAGACGGACATTGTGACCGGCCCGGATGGCGGCCAGTGTCAGGCTGATGGCAAGCGTGCTTTTTCCAGACCCGCCCTTCTGGGTGGTCAGTACGATCGTCTGCATTTCTAGTCCTCTGGTGGGCTTACGGGCGGTGTTTTGGGTACGCCTTACAAAACAAGGCCCGCATTCTGCGGCGCGAACATTCTGCTCGCCAGGACACACCAGCCCGACCCAAAGGAGAGATCGCGGGCGCCCGAATCACTACTTTGCCATGATGCAGGATTGTGGAATTCTGGCTATCCCGGGCGAACACGGCCACGCACGAATCTCGCCGGCTGATGCCTGAAAACGACAACAGCAAGGCGGGAAAACAGCAAATGACGGGCAATTGGCGGGACCGTGCAACTACCGGTTTTGAGTGCCGCAAGCAGCCGGCGACCGGCAGCCGCGGCATGGTGGTCAGCAACCATCCGCTGGCGTCGAGCGCGGGTGCGGAAATGCTGGCGGCCGGCGGCAACGCCGTCGACGCGGCGATCGCCACATTATTTGCGCTGACCGTGGTCGAGCCGATGATGGTCGGCATCATCGGCGGCGGCATGGCCCACATCCGGCTCGCCGACGGCAGTCACCGCTTCATCGACGGGCAGAGCACGGTGCCGCTGGCGGTCCGGCCGGACACCTACACCTCGAAACCGGGTTCCGCGCACGACGTGTTCGATACGGTCGGCGACGAAAACCTCACCGGCCCGAAAGCCGTCGCCGTGCCGGGCTCGCTGAAGGCCTGGTGCGAGACGCTGCAGCGGTTCGGCACCATGCCGCTCGCCGACGTGATGCAGCCCGCGATCAAATTCGCCGCGCGCGGCTATGCGGCGACGCCCTATCTGCACGAATGCATCGTCGACAGCGCCGGGGAGATGTTGCAGGACAAGGATATTTCGGCGATCTATCTGCCCAACGGAACGCCGCTGAAGGTCGGCGAGCGCGTGGTGCAGTCGGAATATGCGGAAACCCTGACCTACATCTCGCAGCGGGGCGAGGCGGCGCTGTATCATGGCCCGCTCGGCGATATCCTCGTCGACTACATGAAGAAGAAGGGCGGCTTCATCGCCCGCGAGGATCTGACGAACTACAAAACCGTCGAGCGGCAGCCGATCCGCGCCGATTATCGCGGCTGGGAAATTCTGGGTCCGCCGCCGCCGGCGGCCTCCGGCGTGCACATCGCGCAGATGCTCAACATTCTCGAAGGCTATGATCTCGCAAAACTCGGCTTCGGTTCCGCGGCCAGCATTCATTACCTCGCCGAGGTGCTCAAGATCGCCTTCGCCGATCGCGCCGCCGCCAGCGGCGACCCTGACTTCGTCAACGTGCCGGTCGAGCGGCTGACCTCAAAGGCCTATGCCGAGGAACGCCGCCGCGCCATCGATCCTGCCCGCGCGCAATCCTGGAGCGCCGGCATCGCGCAGCTCGAGAGCGCGCACACCACGCACATGACGGCGGCGGATGCGGTCGGCAACGTGGTCGCGACCACGCAGACCATCAACAATCTGTTCGGCGCCAAAATCCTGATTCCCGGCCTCGGCACCATCCCGAACAATTACATGAACCTCTACGACCCGCGTCCGGGCCATGCGCTGTCGCTGGCACCGGGCAAGCGCGTCACCACCTCGATGTCGCCCATGATGGCGCTGCGCAACGGCAAGCTGGTCTATGCGCTCGGCCTGCCCGGCGGAAAGAAGATCTTTCCGAGCGCGATGCAGGCGCTGATCAACCTGATCGACCACGGCATGAGCCTGCAGGAGGCGGTCGAGGCGCCGCGGGTGTGGACCGAGGGCAATGCGCTCGAGGTCGAGCAGGCGGTGCCGGAAGAAACCCGCGCCGAACTGATGTCGATGGGGCACAAGGTACAGGCAGCGCCCACCGTCGCCGGCGGCATGAACGCCATCCAGTTTCACGACGACGGCACGCTGTCGGGCGCCGCATGCTGGCGCGCCGACGGGACCCCGATCGGCATCGCCGGCGGCCTCGCGCGCGCCGGGGTGAGGTTCGGGCTGGCGTGATAATGGCCCTTCAGCGCGGGTAAAGAACGCGCTGCCAGATCGTGCCGCCGAGATATTTGTTGCCGGCCACGAAGTAGACAACGGTCAGCGCGAGCAGAATGAGCGCGGGCATCCCTTCCAGCTTGAAGCCGTCGGCAGTCAGGCGGCCCGTCAACGCGCCGATCGCGTAGCCGCCACCGAAAAACACCGTGATGAAATCAAGGATTGGGGCTGCAATCCTGCGCCATGTCGCGACCGGCTTGCTGGTTTCCGCCATTGCCGCCAGCTTATTTCAGCGGCGGCGGAACATCAGCCGTCGCATGCGCAAGGAGATTGGCGGCGCCAGCGTAGCTCGTCGATGACCCCTTCACCTTGACGTCGATTGCGATCAACTTCCACTCGCCTTCCGAGATCTCGTAATCGAGCGCGTAATTGAGGCGCGATGGCGTGGTATCGAAATAGCCGCGCAGCATCAGGGCGCCGTTGCGGTCGATTCTGGCTTTATGGGTCGTGACCAGCGGCGTGGCCGCAATGATGTCGATATGCTTGCCGGCGAACGTCCTGAACGCCTGTTCGAGCGTATCGGACCTGAATTTTTCCCGAAATGCCTTGGCCATCTTTGCGTGCATCACGTCGTAATTGCCGGTGAGGTTGGCGTCATTGAGGGTCAAGAGCGTGGTCTTGACCATGACTTCCTCGACCAGTGGCGTTGGCAGAGGCTGCGATTGGGCCATTGCCGCGCCCGCAGCCATTGCCGCGCCTACGGCAACGACGATCCCTGTCATTGTGCGATTCATGACGGCACCCGATGAATTTCGGTTTGAGTTGACCGCCGAACACCCCAGCCATCGTTGATCTGCGTCAAGCCGCCAAGCTCGAGCCTTGACCCGTTTGCGCCTAGGACGCGGCGCAGCATCGCGTCCGGGTCGAACTACTTCCTGACGCAAATGACGCGGACCACCGACGCTCTCGCGTCCAACGCTCCGCCCGCCGCGTGGATGCCATTGGCTTTCAGGAAACCCCGCACCGTATCAGACGTCACCAGCACCGCCTGCGCCGAGGGAATGCCGTTGGTAGGACCGGCGACCAGAACCGGCTTCAGCAGCGCGATGCCGGCAAACCGGCCGTCGCCATCGAGCGCGGGCGCGCCGGAAAAACCGGCCGCCGGCGCCGGCGTCAGTGCCACATCGCTGCCGCCACCCAGTTGCGCCACCGCAGCCTTGCTGCCGCTCACCGCCGAACCGCCGCCCTGGCTCTGCGGATCGGCGATGCCGGTGAGGTCGAGCGCTGTCTTCGTCGCGACGTTGGCAAGATTGAGCGCCTTGAGCCCGCGCGCGCCATAGATGCGCAGCAGCGCGAGATCGTGCGCCTTGTCCTCGGCGACGCGGTCGGCATTGCCATGTCCCGCAATCGCCACCGTGAGACAGCCGTCGGTGATCTGGCGATCGGTCAGGATGGCTCCGTCGTCGCTGACGACGAGGCCGGTGCCGTATTCGACGCTTTTGCGTGGCGGCGGTCCGGCGATTTGCGCGACCGCTGGAAACGCATTGAACGCGCTCGACATCGCGATCACGACCGGTTCCACGGTATTTTCCGTCGCCTGATCGTAGAGGATGGTGAGGATGCGGACCTCGTCGCCCTTGAAGGTACCGCGCATGTAAAACTTCTTCAGGCCCTGCATGCCGGACAGCACGAAAAAGTCCGGCTTCACCACGGTGTAGTCGATCGCGCGCCCCGGCTCCTTCTTCTCGCGCTCGGCGAGTTTTGCGGTGGTGGGGCCGGCTTCCCTGCGCCGCGCCAGCTGAATTTGGATCGTACCTGATGGCGAGGTCCATTTGGTGCCGTTGGCGTCGCTGGCCTGCTGCGGCACCAGTTTTGTAGGGATGCCGAGCCGCACGCCGGTGCCGGGGTCGGTCTGGATCTTCCAGCCGACGCTTTCCTGTTTTCGCCGTGCGGTATCCGCCAGCATGCCGCGTTCCTGCGGATTGAGTACGCCGGTCGGCTTGCCGCCGCGCGTTTTCTGGAATTCCTTGATGGCGTTGACCATGCGCTCGCTGACGTCGCCCGATATCGCGCCGTTATATTGCCCGACCCAGGCCAGGTCCGACTGCAGCGCCAGCCGCTCGGCCTGGCTCATGGCGCCCGCGGTGTCTTCCGGTTTCTGAAGCGCGGGGCGTGCCGGTTTCGCCGCGGCGGGCGGCGTCTGCGCCTGCGCGGCGGTCGCCAGACCCATGGCCACGATGACAAATGTTGCCGAAAGCGCCGATCTCATGACAAATCCAGAAGATATGGAGTGGAAGCGGGAAGTGCGCATTGACGTTCCGTCAACTAAGCACATCTGCTTGGTCGGCACCAACGGCCCGCCGGTTCAGCGCCGCCCCTCACTATGAGACGTAATCGCTGCGGAAGGATTTGACGCGACCATGCTGACGGCCGACGAAATCGAACGCTACGCCCGCCACATCGTGCTGCGGGAAGTCGGGGGGCCCGGCCAGACCGCGCTGAAGGAAGCGTCCGTGCTGGTGATCGGCGCCGGCGGTCTCGGCGCGCCGGTTTTGATGTATCTGGCCGCCGCCGGCGTCGGCACGCTGGGCGTGGTCGATGACGATATCGTCTCGCTCTCCAACCTGCAGCGCCAGATCATCCACACCACGCGCGATGTCGGACGGCGCAAGGTCGACAGCGCCGCGGAGGTCATCGACGCGCTCAATCCGCACGTTCATTTCGAGCCGCATGCGGTGCGCCTCGACGCCAGGAACGTCATGTCGCTGATCGGCGGCTACGATCTCGTGCTCGACGGCTCCGACAATTTCGAAACGCGCTATCTGGTGTCCGACGCGTGTTTCTTGGCCGGCAAGCCGCTGATCACCGCGGCGCTGGGCCAGTTCGATGGCTCGCTGACCACGATCCGCGCGCATGAACGCGGCGCGGACGGTGCGTTCAACCCGACCTATCGCTGCCTGTTTCCCGAACCGCCGCCGCCCGGCACCGTGCCGGCCTGTGCGGAAGCCGGCGTGATGGGCGCGCTGGCCGGCATCATGGGCTCGATGATGGCGCTGGAGGCGATCCGCGAAATCGTCGGCTTTGGCGAAAGCCTGATCGGACGGCTGGTGATGGTGGACGCCCGTGCCATGCGCTTCGAAACCCTGCGCTACGCCCGCGATCCGCAAAATCCGCTCAACGGCGACAAGCCCACCATCACCGATCTCAGCGGTCACGCGCTTGCTTCACCCGCCCCCTCAAGGGGCGGGTGAAGCGACGCCTCACACGGCGCGATTCTCGCTGTCCATATGCGCCAGCTGCGCCTCGGGGTAGCGCGCGCCTGCAGCGACGCCGGGCGGAAAAGCCTTGCCGAGCGCGGCGAGATGCGCGTCCGTCAATGTCACATCGAGCGCGCCGAGCGCCTCCGAAAGCCGGTCGCGCCGGCGGGCGCCGACCAGCGGCACGATGTCATTGCCTTGGGCTGCGACCCACGCGATCGCGACCTGGGCCGGCGATGCCCCGACCTCGGCGGCAATGGCGCGCAGCGAGTCCACCAGCGCCAGGTTGGCGTCGAGGTTGGCGCCCTGGAAGCGTGGGCTCATCTGGCGGAAATCCTGCGCGTCGGAACGATCTTTCGACCAGTGTCCGCTGATCAGTCCGCGCGACAATACGCCGTAGGCGGTGATGCCGATCCCAAGCTCGCGGCAGGTTTTCAAGATGTCGCTCTCGATACCGCGCGCAAGCAGCGAGTATTCGATCTGCAGGTCGACGATCGGATGCACCGCGTGCGCCCTTCGAAGGGTGTCGGAGCCGACTTCGGAAAGCCCGATATGCCTGATCCAGCCCGCCTTGATCATGTCGGCCATCGCGCCGACGCTCTCTTCGATCGGCACGTCGGGATCGAGCCGCGCCGGCCGATAGACGTCGATGGTGTCGACGCCGAGCCGCTGCAGCGAATAGGCGACGAAATTCCTGATCGCCGCCGGTCGGCTGTCGTAGCCGAGAAAGCCCTTGTTGGGATCGCGCAGCGCGCCGAACTTGACGCTGATCCTGACCTTGTCGCGATGGCGCCCGGCAAGCGCCTCGCGGATCAGCATTTCATTGTGGCCCATGCCGTAGAAATCGCCGGTGTCGAGCAGGGTGATGCCGGCATCGAGCGCGGCGTGGATGGTGGCGATGCTCTCGCTGCGGTCGGCGGGGCCGTAGAAGTCCGACATGCCCATGCAGCCGAGCCCGATGGACGAAACGGATGGACCTGTGGACCCGAGTTTGCGCTGTTGCATGATGATTCTCCTCGTGTTCGGCGACGGACATTCGTGCCGCAATGACAAGGCTGATATGCGCCGGCATCGGCTTCGCGATAAGCTGGACAATCTGGAATAGCTTGTTCAGTATAACGAACAATGAAAAACTTCGACCTCCGCGATATCGATGCCTTCGTCGCCGTGGCGCGCACCAAAAACTTCCGCCGCGCCGCGACCGAGCAGGGCGTCTCCGTCTCGAGTCTCAGCCAGCGCCTGCGCGACATGGAGGAGCGGCTCGGCGTCCGCCTGATGAACCGCACCACGCGCAGCGTCGCCCTGACCGAAGCCGGCGAATTGCTGCTCTCCCGGGTCGGGCCGGCGATGACGGATGTCGGCGCGGCGCTCGACCAGGTGCGCGGCCTGCGCGCCGTGCCGTCGGGGCGCCTGCGCATCAACGCGCCGCCGCCGGCGATCGATCTGGTGCTGGCGCCGATGGTCGCGCCGTTTCTCGCAGCCCATCCCAGGATCGATCTGGAGATGACGGGCGATAGCGCGTTCGTCGACATCGTGGCCGGCGGCTTCGATGCCGGCGTGCGCTATGGCGAGCATCTGGCGCAGGACATGATCGCAGTCTCGCTCGGCGCCCCGCAGCGCTACGCGGTCGTGGCCTCGAAGGAATATGTCGCGCAGCATGGAACGCCGAAGCATCCGAAAGACTTGCTGGAACATTCCAGCATCCGCACCCGCTTCGGCAGCGGCGCGATGCTGGACTGGGAGTTCGAAAAGGCCGGCCGTGTCGTAAAGGTCTCGCCACCACCGAAACTGATTGCGACCCATCTCGGCCTCGCGTTGCGCGCGGCGCATGACGGCGTCGGCTTCTGGCTCACCTTCGAGGGCTATGTTCGCTACGGCATCAAATCAGGCGCGCTGGTCAGCGTACTCGACGATTGGTGCCCGCCATTTCCGGGGCCGTTTTTGTATTATCCGAGTCGTCGCCAGCCGCCGCCGGCGCTCGCCGCGTTCGTGGCCTTCGTCGCGGAATGGCGCAAGCGCGAACGGCGGAAGGGCAAGACGGTTTAGTTGGACAGCGACGCGCGGCGTCCTCCGTCGTCATTCCGGGGCGCGCGTAGCACGAACCCGGAATCCATCGTGCCGCAGCGCAAGTTGATCATTGGATTCCGGGTTCGTGCTCCGCACGCCCCGGAATGACGGGGAGAGAGTCAGCGCGCTTCGCTCCTTGACGCGCTCGTCCGGTCCACGTTTTCCGAGCCTCATCCTCTACAGCATGCTGGGCAGCACGCGGTCCGGCGGCTTGTGGGCGTCGAGGAAGGTTCTGATGTTGATGATCACCTTCTCGCCCATCTCGACGCGGCCTTCGATGGTGGCCGAGCCCATATGCGGCAGCAGCGTCACCTTGCCGGCCTTGGCCAGCCGCACCAGCTTTGGATTGACTGCAGGTTCGTGCTCGTAGACGTCGAGGCCGGCGCCGCCGATGTCGCCGGCTTCGATCAGCTTGATCAGCGTGTCCTCGTCGATCACGCCGCCGCGCGCGGTGTTGACGATATAGGCGTCCTTGCGCATCAACTTCAGCCGCCGCGCCGACAGCAGATGGTAGGTCGCCGGCGTGTGCGGACAGTTCACCGAGATGATGTCCATCCGCGCCAGCATCTGGTCGAGGCTTTCCCAATAGGTCGCGCCGAGTTCATCGGCGATCACGGGCGCCACGGGACGGCGGTTGTGATAGTGGATCTGCAGGCCGAAGGCGCGGGCGCGGCGCGCGACCGCCTGGCCGATGCGGCCCATGCCGATGATACCGAGGCGTTTGCCGCCGATGCGATGACCCAGCATCCAGGTCGGCGACCAGCCGGGCCAGTTCCTGCCCTCGGTGAGGATTGCCGCGCCCTCGATCAGCCGGCGCGGCACCGCGAGAATCAGCGCCATGGTCATGTCGGCGGTGTCTTCAGTCAGCACCTTCGGCGTATTGGTCACCGTGATGCCGCGGGCATGCGCCGCTGACACGTCGATATTGTCGACGCCATTGCCGAAATTGGCGATCATGCGCAGCTTGCAGTCGGGATGCCCCAGCATCTCCTCGGTGATCATGTCGGTGACGGTCGGCACCAGCACGTCGGCGGTGCGCACCGCTTCCGCAATCTGTTCCGGCGTCATCGGTGTGTCGTCGAGGTTCAGCCGCGCGTCGAACAGCTCGCGCATCCGGGTCTCGATCGAGTCCGGCAGCTTGCGGGTGACGACGACGAGAGGTTTTTTCTTAACCGACATGTACTGCTCTCATGAGGCAATGGGTCGCCAGAGCTCGCCGTTCAGACCTCATTAACCCGGTTGTTCGACACTGCGGAAGCTGCGCGTCCCGACGTCCCGCTGGTTGTCGGGCAAGTCCTTGGGTTTCCAAATACTTGCCACGGATTTTCAGGGGAAAATTCGGGCGTTCTTGTTCTCAACGTGCCGTCCTCTCTATCAGAAGGCCGGGCCAAGACAAGAACCCCTCGGGGGATCGAGTATCCGGGGCGGGCAAAGCGCGGCACAGGGGTTTGGGGTTTTCGGGCGTTAGCGAGCGGTTTCAACGCGAAGAATTCGAGTTGAGGCTGGTTCGGCAGGAGACGGGTTAATGGCGTTGGGGCGTTTCTGTTCGGTGGCGTTGCTGGCGGGGTGCTGGCTTTTGACATCGGTCAGCACGGGGTTTTCGGCCAAGGATTCAGGTTCCACCACGAGCGGCCTGCCGGTGCCGCGGTATGTCAGCCTTAAATCAGACCATGTGAACGTCAGGGCCGGTCCGACCAAGGACAACGACGTTGCCTGGATCTATACCCGCTCGGGCCTGCCGGTCGAAATCACCGCCGAGTTCGAGAACTGGCGCCGCGTGCGCGATTCCGAGGGTTCCGAAGGCTGGGTCTATCATTCGCTGCTCTCCGGCCGCCGCACTGCGGTCGTCACCATGAAGAGCAAGGACGAGCTGGCGTCGCTCTACGACCGGCCCGACCGCACCAGCGCGATCGCCGCCCGCCTGCAGGCCGGCGTCGTGACCCAGGTCAAGAAATGCGCCAACGGCTGGTGCCGCGTGATCGGCAACGGTTTTGACGGCTGGATCGAGCAGCAGCGCCTGTGGGGCGTGTACGCGGACGAGAAGGTGGAGTGAGGCGCAGCGCGCCATTCGTCATTGCCGGGCTTGACCCGGCAATCCATCCGCTTCGCAAAAGCATTTGATGAAGATCGATCGATACGCGGGTCAAGCCCGCGTATGACAAGCTATCTGCTTGTGCTCAGCGCTTCTTGCGCAGCCGCACGACCATGTCGACGCGGGCGATTTCGTAGCCTTCCGGCACATCAGGCATCTTCGACAGCACCAGATGCGGATCGGGAATGTCGACCAGCTCGTGGTTGTTCTCGAGATAGAAGTGATGGTGCGCGGTGACGTTGGTGTCGAAATAGGTCTTGGTGCCGTCGACCGACACCTGGCGCAGCAGGCCGGCATCGGTGAGTTGGTTCAGCGTGTTGTAGACGGTCGCCAGCGACACCGGAACCTTGGCCAGCGTGGCTTCTTCGTAAAGCATTTCCGCGGTCAGATGGCGGGCGCCCTTGCCGAACAGAAGCCAACCCAAAGCCATGCGCTGACGGGTGGGCCGAAGACCCGCGGCCTGCAGCATTTCATTGACGTCGTGCCAGGGACAGCCCGTCAACGCCGGCTGATGCCCGGCGGCCCGGGCAGCCGGATCGATACCGTCGTCGGTCTGAAGCGAAGCTTGGTCGTTGATTTCCACGGCAGGCACCACGCTAACTCGGGCAATATTCCTACCCAATATAAAAGGAAATCAGGTAGATGCAAGTTTATCGCAACTAGAACTGGCCCCAGTTTAGAAAGGTACTAGATTGGTAAATGCGGTGTTTTCACTCGTTCCGGCGCTTTGCCGGGCCTATCCGCCTATGTTACAGAGCGCGCGGACCACATATGCGATTTCGGCAGGGACTCGGGCCGATAGCACCCTAAGTAGCGCCAAATTGCGGGAGGCAAGTCTTCCCGTAGGGAAACGGGTCCGGTTCGCTCAAAGCGCTCGATCGGGACATCCAAGGTAGAGGCGGAAAACGATGCTGGATCGGCGCAGCGGTTATGAATACGAGGACTTGCTCGCCTGCGGCCGCGGCGAGATGTTCGGCCCGGGCAATGCACAATTGCCGCTGCCGCCCATGCTGATGTTCGACCGCATTACCGAAATCAGCGAAACCGGCGGCGAGTACGGCAAGGGCCTGATTCGGGCCGAGCTCGATGTGAAGCCGGACCTGTGGTTTTTCGGTTGCCATTTCAAGAACGACCCGGTCATGCCGGGCTGTCTCGGCCTCGACGCGATGTGGCAGATGGTCGGCTTTTACCTCGGATGGGTCGGTGGCGAGGGACGCGGCCGGGCGCTGGGGCTGGGCGAACTCAAGTTCTCCGGCCAGGTGCTGCCGAACGCCCGCAAGGTGGTGTACAACATCGACATGAAACGCGTGATGCGTTCTAAGCTCGTGCTGGGCGTGGGCGACGGCTGGCTTTCCATGGATGGCGAGATTATCTATCGCGCCAAGGACCTGAAGGTCGGGCTGTTCAAGCAAGGCGTCGAGCCGGGCTGAGCGGCGCGATCAGGCCATCAATATATCTTCACAGACGAACGGAAACGGCAGGGTGAGGCGATCATGAGGCGGGTTGTCATTACGGGGATGGGGATTGTCTCGTCCATCGGAAACAACACCCAGGAAGTTCTTGCGAGCCTTTACGAGGCGAAGTCCGGCATCACGCGTGCGGAGAAGCATGCGGAGCTTGGCTTCCGTTCGCAGGTGCAGGGCGCGCCCACGCTGAATCCGGCCGAAGTGATCGATCGTCGCGCCATGCGTTTCCTGGCGGAAGGCGCGGCGTGGAATCACGTCGCGATGGAGCAGGCGATCCGCGACTCCGGGCTTGAGCCCGAACAGGTCTCCAACGTCCGTACCGGCATCATCATGGGATCGGGCGGGCCGTCGGCGCGCACGATCGTGGAAGCGGCCGACATCACGCGCAGCAAGGGGCCCAAGCGCGTCGGTCCGTTCGCGGTGCCGAAGGCGATGTCGTCGACCGCCTCGGCGACGCTCGCGACCTGGTTCAAGATCAAGGGCGTGAACTATTCGATCTCGTCGGCCTGCGCGACCTCGAACCATTGCATCGGCAATGCCTATGAGACGATTCAGTACGGCAAGCAGGATGTCATCTTCGCCGGCGGTTGCGAGGAGCTCGACTGGTCGCTGTCGGTGCTGTTCGACGCCATGGGCGCGATGTCCTCGAAATACAACGAAACACCCGCCACCGCTTCGCGCCCCTACGACCTCAACCGCGATGGTTTCGTCATCGCCGGCGGCGCCGGCGTGCTGGTGCTGGAAGAGCTCGAACATGCCAAGGCGCGCGGCGCGCGCATCTACGCCGAAGTGGTCGGTTATGGTGCGACGTCGGATGGTTACGACATGGTCGCACCGTCGGGCGAAGGCGCGGAGCGCTGCATGCGCATGGCGATGTCGACCGTGAACACCCCGGTCGACTATATCAATCCGCACGCGACCTCGACGCCGGCAGGCGACCCGCCGGAAATCGAGGCGATCCGAAAGGTGTTCGGCAGCGGCGAAAAGTGCCCGCCGATCTCGGCGACAAAGGCGCTGACCGGCCACTCGCTCGGCGCCACCGGCGTGCAGGAAGCGATCTATTCGCTGCTGATGATGAACAACGGCTTCATCTGCGAGAGCGCGCATATCACCGAGCTCGATCCGGTGTTCGCCGACATGCCGATCGTGCGCAAGCGCATCGACAACGCCAGGCTTACGACCGTACTGTCGAACTCGTTCGGCTTCGGCGGCACCAACGCCACGCTGGTGTTCAGGCGGATGGATGCCTGATTTGTTTTCGCCACGGCCGCCCGCGGTGAGATATCGGCAGGCGGGCGGATGGTGACCTTGCAACAATCCAGAACGGGGTGGGCATGATTATTGAACCGCGCGTGCGAGGCTTCATCTGCACGACCGCACATCCTGCCGGCTGTGCTGCGAATGTGCGCGAGCAGATCGGCTATGTTGTCGGCAAGGGCGCCATTCCGGAAAGCCCCAAGCGCGTCGCCGTGGTGGGCTGCTCGACCGGCTACGGCCTCGCCAGCCGCATCGTCTCCACCTTTGCGGGGGGGGCGGACACCATCGGCGTATCGATGGAGCGCGAGCCTTCCGCGACCAGGAGCGGCAGCGCCGGCTGGTACAACAACCGCGCCTTCGAAATCGAGGCCGGCAAGATCGGCCGCGCGCCCGTCACGCTGGAGGGCGATGGTTTCTCCGACGAGCTGAAGAAGACCTTCATCGAGCGCGTGCGCGAAAAGTTCGGCCAGCTCGACATGCTGGTCTACAGCATGGCCGCGCCGGTCCGCACCGATCCGGTGACCGGAAAAACCTGGCGCTCGGCGATCAAGCCGCTCGGCGCGCCCGTCGAGATCAAGACCCTCAACACCGAGACCGGCGAGGTCTACGAGACCACCATTGCGCCGGCGAGCGAGGACGAAGCCGCCGCCACGGTGGCGGTGATGGGCGGCGAAGACTGGCAGCGCTGGATCGACCAGCTCGCCGACGCCGGCGTGCTGGCGCCGGGCTTCCGGACCCTCAACTACACCTATATCGGCAGCGAACTGACCTGGCCGATCTACTGGAACGGCACGCTCGGCCGCGCCAAGGTCGACCTCGACCGCAAGGCGGAAGCGATCCGCGGCCGGCTCGGCGAAGACGCCGCCCGCGTGGTGGCGCTGAAGGCCGTGGTCACGCAGGCCAGCTCGGCGATCCCGGTGGTGCCGCTCTACGGCACGGTGCTGTTCAAGGTGATGAAGCAGCTCGGGCTCCATGAAGGCTGCATCGAACAGATCGACCGCCTGTTCCGCACCCGCCTCGGCAAGGATGTGGAGCTCGACGACGCCAAGCGCATTCGCGTCGACGACTGGGAACTGTCGCCAAAAGTTCAGACCGAGGTGATGCGGCGATGGCCGCTGCTCACCACCGAAACGCTCGGCGAACTGGCCGACCTCGGGGAATACAAGAGCCAGTTCCTGCGCCTGTTCGGCTTCGGCATCGATGGCGTCGATTACGCCGGGGATGTCGATCCGCGCGTCGTTACCTGAGCGATTCCAGGAGCTTCGCTACTGTGCATGGGGTTGTTTTGCAGATTTTGAGTCTGCATCACCCCGCCGCGAACGTTTCAGCCCGCTGGAGCGCCGGGCGCGGCGGCAGTTTGAACGGCCCCACCAAGGTTAAGCCCCGCAAGGCGCGGGATTCCGACGGGACAGCTCAAGGCCGAAGCATGATGGGAAGTGTCCTGTCGAGGCTCGCCGTCAGCAAGGCCCGCGCATATTCGCGAAAAGCGAGATTGCCGGCCACGCCCTCCGGTTTGTCCGGAAATGATGCCTCGGCCAACTCGCTGTAGGGACCCAGGATCAGCGTGCCCAGCAGCACCCGCTTCAGCAGCGGGTCCATGTGCGTCAGCGCCGAGCCGTGCCGGATGATGGAAAAATCGCGCCCGTCAAAAATGCGGATGAAGCTGAGGGCGAAAAAATAGATTCGATGTCCGACCAGCACATCATGGTTCACGATGCCGATGCCGCGGACTGAATAGCCGGAACTGCCGAACTGGCTGATCGAATTGCCCACCCAAACGTATCTCTGGCAGCTCGTGCCTTCGGTGGCCTTCCGCATGAAGTCGGCCAATTCGGCCTTCTCGTCGCGAAACAACCCCATCTTCGACTCGTCGCGTTTCGGAAGTTTTGATTTGTCGAACGGGATCCTCAGCACCGAGAGCCCCCGCGGCGCGGCGGCACGGACCCGCGCGAAGATGAGATCTTCGAGGCCCCAATTGATCGGCACTTTCGTCTCGCTGCTCTGGAATTGGGTAACGCCGATCCTCTTCACCATGAACTCGTCGCCAACGACGACGATAACGCCAAGCCCGCACGAGCCGCTGACGCCGGAAGCCTGCTTGCCTGCCGGCACGCTTCGTTTTCGAACAATGGATATGACGCTCGGTGTAGCGGGTTGCGTCGCAATGATTTGCGGCACAGCCTGGGCCTGTGCCGCGGATGCCGAAAAGCACGACAGAGCGATGACGGCAGCGAGCGATCGAAGCATGAAAGATTCAAGCAAGAAGCACGGTACTACGGAAGAATTAAACTAGAAGGTGTGCTTCTGCTCTGCAAGGCCGCATCGGGTCTATCATTGTGCGGCCGCTATCGAATTCTTCCAGCGATAATATTTCATCACGCGACCCATCATCGGCTCGACCTGCTCTTTCTCGAACACGAAGCCTTCGCGCTCGTACCAGCGCCAGGCCTTCTCGTTCTCGCGCACGCAGCGCAGCCAGATTTCGTCCGGCAATTGCAGCCTCGTGAAGGCGAGCAGCCTTCGCCCAAGGCTGTTGCCCTGGTATTCCGGCGCTACGAAGAGTTGGTCGAGATAGCAGTCGGGTACATGCATCGCGAGCATCGCTGCCAGCTTGCCGTCGTCGGCGGCGACGTAAAGGCTCCAGCCCCTCTCGATCTCCATCGGCACCCGCGCGCGCAGTTTATCCAATAGCGAGTCGCTGGCTTCTTCGAGCCCGACCGATGCCCAGCTGTTCATCCAAACGCGGGCGACCTCGTCATATTCCTCTGGTCGGGCGGGACGAATGATGGGATGCGGCATGCTAGTCGTTCTTGAGATAGTCCGGCAGCACTTGGTCGAGATTCGCGGCGATCAGCGTCCGGGTTCGTTCGCGGAGCGCGGTACTGCCCGGCACGGCCGCCGTCGATTCCGGAAACAGCGAATTGTCCAGCTTTGTCAGCGGATCTTCGGTTATTCGCAAGCCTGCGGCCAGCCTCGCACCGACACCGGCGAACGGACGATTGACCCGCTCATAGGTGATGCCGTCCAGCATGCTCAGCGCGATATTGGCGAACAAATGCGAGTGTCTCAGGACCGATCCGATGCCGCGATTATACGCGCCGACGCCGTCGAGTATGAGATTGGTGCCCGGCACCTGTCCCTTGGATCGGGTCACGACGAGATAGCGGTCGCATTTTGCCGCCGGCGTAATGTTTCGGACGATCGCCGGAAGGCCTTCGCGCGGATCGGGCAGAAAGCGCGAGCTCGGATTGTAGAAAGGTTGAAACGCGCCCTTCGGAAACGCGATCCTCTTGACCGTCGGATCGTTATTGGTCGCCGCGCGGACCCGGGCCACGACGAGATCGTCGAGCCCCCAGCCATCGACGGTGGCCTCGCTCTCCTCGGTCTCGAAAACCGTGAGGCCGAACTTCTGCACGGCGAAGCGATCACCGACCGCCGAGATCACGCCGAGCCTGCAGGGACCGGTTTCCGCAACAACTGGCTGCTTGGCGGCAGCCTTGGCCTTCGGCGTCGCCTTCTTCGCGACGGGCTTGGCGGGCGGCGTTGCCGCCGGCGCGTCGGTCGCCGAAGGAGTTTGGGCCCATCCGGCTGCCGTGAAACATGACACGAGGATGGCGGCGGCAGCGAAGCTACGGAACATGGCCTGCGGAAGGTCGGTTGATGACGATGTGCTCGCAAACTAGAGGATGCAGGCAGTCCCCGCAAGGCGCTCGCTCCGTTAGGTCCGCGATCGGCGTGTTGACGATCCCGCCTTGCGTTGTTCGCGCAACGCCTCCGCGGCGAGGCATACCACCTCGGATATCTGCTGCAACTGCCCGGCGAGCGGGCTGGTCTTGCGCCAGACCATGCCGATGGTGCGCGACGGCTGCGGATCCTTGAAGCGCGCGACGGAGACGGTGGCCGAGCGCGTTTCCACCCCGACCGCCATTTCCGGAATCAACGTGACGCCGATGCCCGCGCCGACCATTTGCACCAGCGTCGACAGCGAGCTTGCGTCCAGTACTTCCCGCGGCGGCGACTGCATGTTGCAGAACGACAGCGCCTGGTCGCGGAAACAATGTCCCTCTTCGAGCAGCAGCAGCCGCATCTCGCGCAGCGTCTCGTGGCTCGGCACCGGCGTCCCTTCGTCCTCTCCCGGCCGCACCAGCAGGAAGTTTTCCGAAAAACACACGACCTCGGTCAGCGAAGGTTCGGAAACCGGCAGCGCCACGATCGCGGTGTCGAGCCGCCCCTCTACGACTTCCTTGATCAGTTTTGGCGTCAGCGTCTCGCGGACGTGGATGTCGAGCTCGGGGTGCATGCGCGCGAGATTTTCGATCACCTTCGGCAACAGATAGGGCGCGATGGTCGGGATCATGCCGATGCGCAGGCGACCGGCGAGCCGGTCGCGCGAGGCGCGCGCGAAATCGCCGAGTTCGTCGACCGAGCGCAGGATCTCGCGGACGCGCTGCACGATCTCTTCGCCGAACTTCGTCAGCGAAACCTGCCGCGCGCTGCGTTCCAGCAGCACGCCGCCGAGCGCTTCCTCCATTTCCTTGATCTGCATCGACAGCGCCGGCTGCGAGATCGAGCACGACTCCGCGGCGCGCCCGAAATGGCCGTGACGCGCCAGCGCATCGAAGTAGCGGAGCTGTCTGAGCGTCATCTGGATCATCAGGTGATCTTATCGGTTCGATCAAGAAAATCAACTTTACCTGATCGAGCGGCGGTGCTTTAGATTGCGTCCAATTCCAATAGCGACCTGCAGGAGACGACCATGGATGACCAAGCAAAATGCCCGTTCACGGGCTCGCGCGGACGCGGCAATCGCGACTGGTGGCCGGACGCGCTGGATGTCTCGGTGCTCCACCGCAACTCGACCTTGTCCGATCCGATGGGCGGGGCGTTCGACTACGCCAAGGAATTCAAGACGCTCGATCTCAATGCCGTGATCAAGGACCTGACGGCGCTGATGACGGAATCGCAGGAATGGTGGCCGGCCGATTTCGGTCACTATGGCGGCCTGATGGTCCGCATGGCGTGGCACAGCGCGGGCACGTACCGCATCACCGACGGCCGCGGCGGTGCCGGGGCGGGCCAGCAGCGCTTTGCGCCGCTGAACAGCTGGCCAGACAACGCCAACCTCGACAAGGCGCGCCGGCTGCTGTGGCCGATCAAGCAGAAATATGGCCGCAAGATCTCGTGGGCCGACCTGATGATTCTCGCCGGCAACGTCGCGCTGGAATCGATGGACTTCAAGACGTTTGGCTTCGCCGGCGGGCGCGTCGACGTCTGGGAGCCGGAAGAGCTGTTCTGGGGCCCCGAAGGCACCTGGCTCGGCGACGAGCGCTACAGCGGCGAGCGCCAGCTGGCCGAGCCGCTCGGCGCGGTGCAGATGGGCCTGATCTATGTCAACCCCGAAGGCCCGAACGGCAACCCGGACCCGCTCGCGGCGGCGAAAGACATCCGCGAGACCTTCCTCCGCATGGCGATGAACGACGAAGAGACCGTGGCCCTGATCGCCGGCGGCCACACCTTCGGCAAGACCCATGGCGCCGGCGATCCGTCGTTGGTCGGACCTGACCCGGAAAGCGGCGCGATCGAGGACCAGGGCCTCGGCTGGAAGAGCAAGCACGGCACCGGCATGGGCGCCCACGCCATCACGGGCGGTCCGGAGGTCACCTGGACCCAGACGCCGACGAAGTGGAGCAACTTCTTCTTCAAGAACCTGTTCGAGAACGAATGGGAGCTGACCAAGAGCCCGGCCGGCGCAAAGCAATGGCAGGCGAAGGGCGCGGAAGCCACCATCCCGGACGCGTTCGACACATCGAAGAAGCATGTGCCGACCATGCTGACCACCGACCTGTCGCTGCGCTTCGACCCCGCCTATGAAAAGATCTCGCGGCGCTTCTACGAAAATCCGGACCAGTTCGCCGACGCGTTCGCGCGGGCCTGGTTCAAGCTGACGCACCGCGACATGGGCCCGGTCGCACGCTATCTCGGCCCGCTGGTGCCGAAGGAAACGTTGATCTGGCAGGATCCGATCCCGGCAGTGGATCATGAGCTGATCGGCGAACAGGATATCGAAGCGCTGAAGGCGAAGATTCTCGCCTCAGGCCTGTCGGTGTCCCAGCTCGTCTCGGCGGCATGGGCGTCGGCGTCGACCTTCCGCGGCTCCGACAAGCGCGGCGGCGCAAATGGGGCGCGTATTCGCCTTAGCCCGCAAAAGGACTGGGAGGTCAACCAGCCCGCCGAGCTCAAGACGGTTCTGCAGAAGCTCGAAGCGATCCAGAAGGAGTCCGGCAAGAAGGTTTCGATGGCCGACCTGATCGTTCTTGGCGGCTGCGCGGCCGTCGAGAAAGCCGCCAAGGACGCCGGGCTTGACGTAAAGGTGCCCTTCACGCCGGGACGCGGCGACGCGTCGCAGGATCAGACCGATGTCGAATCGTTTGCCCCGCTCGAACCACGGGCCGACGGCTTCCGCAACTATATCAACAGCAAGAAGCACCAGTTCATGAAGCCTGAGGAGGCGTTGGTGGACCGGGCGCAATTGCTGCGGTTGACCGGGCCCGAGATGACGGTGCTGGTCGGCGGTCTGCGCGTTCTCGGCGCCAATGCCGGTAACTTCAAGCAGGGCGTATTGACGACGCGGCCCGAGACGCTGACGAACGACTTCTTCGTCAACCTGCTCGACATGAGCACGCAATGGCAACCCGCCGGATCCGACGGCACGTATGAGGGGCGCGACCGCAAGACGAATGCGGTCAAGTGGACCGCCACCCGCGTCGACCTGATCTTCGGCTCGCATTCGCAACTGCGTGCGTTTGCGGAAGTCTATGGCTGCGCGGACTCGAAGGAGAAGTTCGCCAGGGATTTCGTCGCGGCTTGGACCAAGGTGATGAACCTCGATCGCTTCGATATCGCTTGATCGCAGCAGGGGCGATCATCAATCGCGATGAAAGTAAAAAAGGGCGGCCTCACGGCCGCCCTTTCGTTTACGTGGGTCACATTCACACGCCGAGCGTGCCGGCCTTCGCCGCGGCATAGCGTTCGCCGACCTTGGCCCAGTTCACCGTGTTCCACCATGCCTTCAGGTAATCGGCGCGGCGGTTCTGGTAGTTCAGGTAATAGGCGTGCTCCCAGACGTCGTTGCCCATCAAGGCGCGCTTGCCGTCCATCATCGGGTTGTCCTGGTTCGGACGCGTCTCGATCGCGAGCTTGCCATCCTTGGCCACGGTGACGAACACCCAGCCCGAGCCGAACTGGCGGCCGCCGGCGGCGTTGAAGTCGGTCTGGAATTTTTCCATGCCGCCGAGATCCTTGTCGATCGCCGCGAGCAAGTCGCCTTCCGGCTTGCCGCCATTGGGGCCCATGATTTCCCAGAACATGGTGTGGTTGGCGTGGCCGCCGAGATTGTTGCGGACGGCGAATTTGATGCCGTCATCCAGCGCGTTCAGATTGCCGAGGACGTCCTCGATCTTCGCCGTGCCTAGCTGGGTGTTGGTCTTGGCAAGGTTGTTGAGGTTGGTGATGAACGCCTGATGGTGACGGTCGTGATGGATTTCCATCGTCTTGGCGTCGATATGGGGTTCGAGCGCATTGGTCGGGTAGGTGAGCGGCGGCAGCGTGAAGGGGCCGGTCGGAGCCGCCGCTGCGGGGGCAGGGGCCGCCGCCTGGGCGAAGACGGTGCGGGGCGCCGCTGCAATCGCGGCGATACCGGTTGCGGCAAGCATCAAGTGGCGCCTGGACATGGTGGACATCGGTTTCTCCTACCTGTGGGTGGTTCGTATCTGACGGGTCCCCGCGCAGTCGACGCGCTGTGCGCTGGTCGAATAGCTACGGACGAGGGCCAATCCGGGTTCATGGCGGGCTGTGGCGGAATTGCAGACGGCTCCGCCATTCCGGCATTCTATCGCCACAAACCAACAAAAAAAGGGCGGCATCGCTGCCGCCCTTTCGTTCACATTTTTGCGATGTCTTACTCGCCGGCGGCTTCGCGCTGCGGCGCTTCCGCCTTCTGCTTGGCCTCGAGGTCTTCGCCGGTCTCCTGATCGACCACTTTCATCGACAGCCGGGTCTTGCCGCGGTCATCGAAGCCGAGCAGCTTGACCTTGACCTTGTCGCCTTCCTTGACGACGTCGGAGGTCTTCTGCACGCGCGCCGACGCGAGCTGGCTGATGTGGACGAGACCATCCTTGGCGCCGAAGAAGTTCACGAAGGCGCCGAACTCCATCACCTTGACCACGGTGCCCTCGTAGATCTGGCCGATCTCCGGATCGGAGGCGATCGACTTGATCCACTTGATCGCGGCCTTCATGGCCTCGCCGTCGTTGGAGGCGACCTTCACGGTGCCGTCGTCCTCGATGTTGACCTTGGCGCCGGTCTTCTCGACGATCTCGCGGATCACCTTGCCGCCGGTGCCGATCACTTCACGGATCTTGTCGGTGGCGATCTTGAAGGTCTCGATGCGCGGCGCGTATTCGCCGAGCTCGGCGCGGGCATTGGTCAATGCCTTCGACATTTCGCCGAGGATGTGGATACGCCCGTCCTTGGCCTGGCCGAGGGCGACCTTCATGATCTCCTCGGTGATGCCCTCGATCTTGATGTCCATCTGCAGCGAGGTGATGCCGGCTTCGGTGCCCGCCACCTTGAAGTCCATGTCGCCGAGATGATCCTCGTCGCCGAGAATGTCGGACAGCACCGCAAAGCGCGAGCCTTCCAGGATCAGGCCCATCGCGATGCCCGCGGTCGGCCGCTTCAACGGAACGCCCGCATCCATCAGCGCCAGCGAGGCGCCGCACACCGACGCCATCGACGACGAGCCGTTGGATTCGGTGATCTCTGAGACGACGCGCACCGTGTAGGGGAATTCGTGGTGCGGCGGCAGGACCGGGTGGATCGCGCGCCAGGCCAGCTTGCCGTGGCCGATCTCGCGGCGCTTGGTGCCGCCGAGGCGTCCGGTTTCACCGACCGAGTAGGGAGGGAAGTTGTAGTGCAGCAGGAACGTCTCTTTGTACGTTCCCGACAGCGCGTCGATGTACTGCTCGTCCTCGCCGGTGCCGAGCGTGGTCACGACCATCGCCTGGGTCTCGCCGCGGGTGAACAGCGCCGAACCGTGCGCGCGCGGCAACACGCCGACTTCGGCGATGATGTTGCGCACCGTTTTGGCGTCGCGGCCGTCGATGCGCTTGCCGGTGTCGAGAATGTTCCAGCGAACGATCTTGGATTCGAGTTCCTTGAACACGGCGGCGACGCGCAGCTTGTCGTATTTCGGCTCCTGCCCTTCCGGGAAGTAGTGCGCCATCACTTTTTCCTTGGCCTTGCCGACCGCGGCGTAGCGATCCTGCTTGACCGGAATGGCGTAGGCGGCGCGCAGGTCCTGCTCGATCATGCCGAGCATTTCCTTTTCCAGCGCGCTTTCGTCGATGACCTTGACGTCGCGCGGCTCCTTGGCGGCCTTCTCGGCCAGTTCGATGATCGCCTTGATCACCGGCTGGAAGTGGCGATGGCCGAACATCACGGCGCCGAGCATGATGTCTTCGTTGAGTTCCTTGGCTTCCGATTCCACCATCAGGACGGCGTCGGCGGTGCCGGCGACGACCAGGTCGAGCTGGGTCTCGAGCATTTCGTCGAGCGTCGGATTGAGGATGTATTCGTCGTTGCTGAAGCCGACGCGGGCGGCGCCGATCGGGCCCTTGAAGGGGGCGCCTGATATCGTCAGCGCGGCGGAGGCGGCGACCAGCGCCACGATGTCGGGATCGTTCTCCATGTCATGCGACAGCACGGTGACGATGACCTGGGTTTCGTTGCGCCAGCCGTCCACGAACAGCGGGCGGATCGGACGGTCGATCAGGCGGGAGACCAGCGTCTCCTTTTCGGTCGGGCGACCTTCGCGCTTGAAATAGCCGCCGGGGATGCGGCCCGCAGCATAGGTCTTTTCCTGATAGTCGACGGTCAGCGGCAGGAAATCGACGCCTTCGCGCGGGGACTTGGCGGCGACGACGGTGGCGAGCACGATGGTCTCGCCATAGGTGGCGAGCACGGCGCCGTCGGCCTGACGGGCGATCTTGCCGGTTTCCAGCTTGAGGGGACGTCCACCCCAGTCGATCTCGACGGAATGCTTATTGAACATAGTGGTCTCTTTCATGGTTCACGAGAGAGCGGGGCCCCAAAACACAAAGACCATGCCAAGATTGCGGGACGCTGATCGCTTCTGCGAGATCAGCGTCCGGCGATCCTGCCATGGTCTTCATCTTTCGGATGGCGTCCATCCTCTCGGCAGTCACGGGCACCTTGCCCTGTCCAGCGGCCGGATTGCTGCTGGACGTTGTCGGGCACGATCCTTGTCGGACGATGCCCTTGCGCATGATCGTCTCCGAAAATCCGGAGTCCGCTTGTTCGGAAGATCATGCGAAAACGCGCGCAAACAGCGCGCGTACTCTCTCAAATCAACGACGAATGTTATGCTTTTCGAGCAACGCCTTGTACCGCGCCTCGTCCTTCCTCTTGATGTAGTCGAGGAGGGAGCGGCGGGTCTGCACGAGCTTCAGGAGGCCGCGGCGCGAATGATGGTCCTTCACGTGGGTCTTGAAGTGGCCCGTGAGATTGGTGATGCGTTCCGACAGGATTGCAACCTGAACCTCGGGCGAGCCGGTGTCGCCGGCCTTGTTGGCATTCGTCTTGATGACTTCCGCTTTGCGTTCGGCGGTAATCGACATCGTCAAACTCTCTCATCATTGTTGCGACCGGAGCTGGCAGTCAGCCCGGTCAGGTTGAAAACGCGCTTGGGGATGAGTTCGCCATTGCCAATTTCGGCGAGGGCCAGAAGCCGGCCTGCCACCGTGACATAGACTGTGCCGCTACTATTGGGCGCATCCCGTCCGCGCAACAAAACGGCCTGACCCCGATGGAGCCTTGCCGCATCAGCCCGTGTGACGGCCAGTGCCGGGATGTCGTCCAGCGCGGTCTCAACGGGCAAAAGCGCGTCGGCGAGGCTTCCCTCGCCCGACGCGGCTCTATTGCATAAAGCCTCCAACTGTTCCAGCGGAATCATGTCCGCCTCGCGGAACGGGCCGACCAAGGTCCGCCGCAGCGCGCAGATATGGCCGAAACAGCCCAGAATCCGGCCGATATCGCGGGCCAAGGCCCGGACATAGGTCCCCTTGCCACACTCGGCCTCGAATACGGACTGACCGTTATCGCCATGTTCCACCAGGGTTAATTCGTGGATCTCGACCGGGCGGGGCTTCAATTCGACGGTTTCGCCGTCCCGCGCCAGATCATAGGCGCGCTCGCCCTGGACCTTGATCGCGGAATATTGCGGCGGGATCTGCTCGATCACGCCGGTGAAGCGCGGCAGCAGCGCCCGGACTGCGTCGGCCGTGGGTCTGAGCTCGCTCGTTTGGGTTACCCGGCCCTCGGTATCGTCGGTGTCGCGCTCTTCGCCCCAGGCGACCGTGAAGCGGTAGCGCTTGCGGCCGTCCATCACGAAGGGGACGGTCTTGGTGGCCTCGCCGAGCGCGATCGGCAGGCCGCCGGACGCCAGCGGATCGAGCGTGCCGGCATGGCCGGCGCGCTTGGCCTGGAACAGGCGCTTGAGCACGGCCACTGCATGCGTCGAGGTCATGCCGATTGGTTTGTCGAGGACGACCCAGCCGTGGACGTCGCGCTTGTCGCGCCGTGGCTGGTTGTTCTGGCGCGGCTGCTTGGTGTGGCGTGGATCGTTGTTGCCGCGGCGACTGCTGTCGTCCGCGCGGCGTTGATCCTCGTTACGCGATTCACCTGAAAAAATATTTTTTTCGGCGTCGTGCGAATCGGCCGCTTGCGGCGCAATTCCGCTGTTGGCGGTGGGCGTGATCATCACTTGTCGTCCGAATCGGGTGCGAGGTCTTTTTGCACCGCAGGTGTTCTCAGTAATTTCTCGATCCGTTCCGCCTCATCGAATCGTTCGTCGATGCGAAAGCGAAGGTCAGGAGCAAATTTCAGGTTAACGCGGTGAGCGATCTCGCCGCGCAGAAATTTCTTGTTGCGCGCGAGCGCCGCGAGCACGACATCGGTATCGCGGCCGCCGAGCGGCATCACGTAAATCGTCGCAAGCTTCAGGTCAGGCGACATCCTCACCTCGGGAACGGTGATGATGTGGCCCTCGAGGTCGGGGTCGTGCACGTTACCCTGCGACAGAATATCGGCGACGGCATGGCGCACGGTCTCGCCGACGCGCAATTGCCGTTGCGATCCGCCGGGGGCGGAACCCTTGGTATGATGGCGAGGCATTGTGGTCCTTCGGAAATAAGCCGTGATGGCCGGCTTCATGCCGGCCATCAACGCCCTACTTGCTGCTGAATTCTCAAGACGCGGATGCCCGGCTAACTCCGAGCATGACGTCGAACTGCTTCAATATCCTCCTGACGAAGCCGTAAGGTTCCGACTTACAGGCTGCGCTGGATGGTCTCCACGCGATAACACTCGATGACGTCGCCGGGGCGCATGTCGCCGTAGTTCTCGAACGCCATGCCGCATTCCTGGCCGGACTGCACTTCCTTCACTTCGTCCTTGAAGCGCTTCAGCGTTGAGAGCTTGCCTTCGTGCACCACGACGTTGTCGCGGATCAGGCGCACATTGGCGCCGCGTTCGACGGTGCCGTCCGTGACGCGGCAGCCGGCGACCTTGCCGACCTTGGAGATGTTGAACACTTCCAGGATCTGCGCATTGCCCAGCATGGTTTCGCGCAGCGTCGGCGCGAGCAGGCCGGACATCGCCTTTTTGATGTCGTCGACGAGATCGTAGATGATGTTGTAGTAGCGGATCTCGATGCCGTTGCGCTTGGCGGCGGCGGCGGCTTCCTTGTTGGCGCGCACCGAGAAGCCGATGATTGCCGCATTGAAGCCTTCCGCCAGCGTCACGTCGGATTCCGAGATGCCACCGACACCCGCATGCAGGATGCGGGCTGCGACTTCGTCGGTGCCGAGCTTCTCCAGCGATCCCAGAATCGCTTCGAGCGAGCCCTGCACGTCGGCCTTCACGATCAGCGGGAATTCCTTGCGGCCCGCGGTCTTGAGTTGCGACATCATCTGCTCGAGCGAGCCGCGCATGCCGGAGATCGAGGCGGCGGCGTTCTCGCGCTTCTGGTGGGCGCGGTAGCTCGTGACCTGGCGGGCGCGGGCTTCGTTCTCGACCACGGCAAGGCGATCGCCGGCTTCCGGCGGGCCGTTGAAGCCGAGCACTTCGACCGGCACCGAGGGACCGGCCTCGTCGAGGTTCTCGCCCTGGTCCGAAATCAGCGCGCGGACGCGGCCCATTTCGGCGCCGGCCACGATGATGTCGCCGACCTTGAGCGTGCCCCGCTGCACCAGCACGGTGGCGACCGGACCGCGGCCGCGATCGAGCTTGGCTTCGATCACGGTGCCTTCTGCCGGGCGTTCCGAATTGGTCTTGAGGTCGAGCAGTTCGGCCTGCAGCGCGATCATCTCCAAGAGCTTGTCGAGATTGGTCTTGTTCTTGGCGGAGACCTCGACGTCGACGACTTCGCCGCCGAACGATTCGACCTGGACCTCGTGCTGCAGCAGCTCGGTGCGCACGCGCTCCGGCTTGGCGTCGGGCTTGTCGATCTTGTTGATCGCCACGATCATCGGCACCTTCGCCGCCTTGGCGTGGTTGATCGCCTCGATCGTCTGCGGCATGACGCCGTCATCGGCCGCCACCACCAGGATCACGATATCGGTGACCTTGGCGCCGCGGGCGCGCATCGCGGTGAACGCGGCGTGGCCGGGCGTATCGATGAAGGTGATCTTCTTGCCGCTTTCGGGCGAGGTTACCTGATAGGCGCCGATATGCTGGGTGATGCCGCCGGCTTCGCCGGACACCACGTTGGCGTGGCGAAGCGCGTCGAGCAGCGAGGTCTTGCCGTGGTCGACGTGACCCATCACGGTCACCACGGGCGAACGCGGCTCGGTATCGCTGGAATCGTCGACGACGTCGAACAGGCCTTCTTCGACGTCGGACGCGGCGACGCGCTTGACGGAGTGGCCCAACTCTTCGGCGATCAGCTGCGCGGTGTCGGCGTCGATCACGTCGGTGATCTTGTGCATCGCGCCCTGCTTCATCAGCATGCGGATGACATCGACCGCGCGTTCCGACATGCGGTTGGCGAGTTCCTGGATCGTGATCGCTTCCGGGATCGTCACCTCGCGGATCAGCTTCTCCTTCGGCTCGTTCGCGGCGTGGCCCTTCAGGCGCTGGGTGCGGCGGCGGAACGAGGCGATCGAACGCTCGCGCACGTCGTCGGCATTGAGCGCGGTGACCAGCGTCAGGCGGCCGCGTTCCTTCGCCGGAGCCGGCTTGTGCGTGGTCTTGGGGGGCGTGACGGGGCGCATGGCGCCGCCGGGGCCGCGGCGAATCTGGCGCGGACCTTCGTCCTCATCGGAAGCGTCGGCGGCAACGCCGGGGGCGCGCGCAGGCGGAACGACGGCGGTACGGGCTCCGGTCGCCGGGCGGGCCGCTGCGGGCCGCGTCGCAGCGGGCGTCGCCGTTGCCGTCGTCGCGGCGGGTTTGGCCTCCGTCTCGCCAAACCGCTTCTTGGCCTCGACCTCGGCCTTGCGCTTGGCTTCCTCTTCGACCCGGTGCCGTTCTTCCTCGGCCTTGCGGCGGGCTTCGGCGGCCTCGCGTTCGGCCTGTTCGATGCCTTCGCGGCTGGCGCGGCGCTTGGCTTCTTCCTCGGCCAGCCGCCGTTCCTCGACTTCACGCACCTTGGCGTCGGCCAGCGCGCTGGCGCGCGCGGAGCGCTCGTCTTCCGTCAGCGTGCGCAACACCACGCCCGAGCCGCCGCGTGACGCGGCCGGCGATGCCGGGCGAGAGAGGGGAGCCTTTGCGACCGGCGCCGGCTTGGCGGCGACCGGCTCGGGCGCTTGCGTTTCGCCGGGCGCGTCGCCGCCGACGCGGCGCTTGCCGCGTTTCTCGACCACGACCTGCTTGGTCCGGCCGTGGCTGAAGCTCTGGCGCACGGTGCCCGTCTCGACCCGCGGCTTCAGCGTCAAGGTCTTGGTCGGAACACTCAGAGTCTTGTCGCCAGGCGATTTGGTATCAACCATTCAGCAGTCCTAATCTCGTTACATCGTGCGCGTTCGCACATTCATTGAAGCAGTTCTTGCACTGAAGCAAAGCTTCGGAACCAATCGTCGTCCGTCAGAATTTCTGGCCGCCATCCCCGGTCTTGTCGTCGTCGTCCATCCGGTATCGAACCAGGATATGGCAGCGCGACAGGAACGTTTTGCTCGCCGGGCCCGCAAGCAGGGCAGCATGTATCACATTTGACCGGCCCAGTGCCAAATCCAATTGTGCCGAGGTTAAAGCCGTGACAATCGGCAAACCGCGCGATTCACCGACATTTCCGGTCCTTTGCCCGGCGATAGCGTCCAATTTGCGGATTCCGTCGGCCGCGCCGTCGGAAGCGTGAATCAGAGCTCCGGCCCTGCCCTGGTCGAGCAGGCCCTCGACCTTGGCAAAGCCTGAAACGACCTGGCCGGCCTTGGCCGCCATGGCCAATGCCTCGGTGCAGCTTCGTTCCAGCAAGGCCTCGGTGTCGGCGGGGAGGGTCGCAGCGGCGCGGACGTTGCGCTTGAACCCCCTGCTAAATTGGTTACGGCGCACCGCTTCTGCAACGGTCCGGCGCGAAGCCTCGACCCACAGGCCGCGGCCGGGCAGTTTGCGCTTCAAATCGGGGATGACGTCGCCCGACGGGGCGACCACGAACCGGATCAGTTCGTCGATCGGGCGCACCTCGCGGCTGACCGCGCACATCCGCATGGTCGCGGACCTGTCGGTCCGCGGCCCATGGTCAAGATCGGGGTCAGCCAAAGCGAGCATGCCTGTTGTGTAGCTCCGTTCATCTGCGCACGGTCTGCGCGCAGAAAGGCTTTTCGGTACTGCGGAACACCCGCACTACGCCGTCTGGTCTTCGGCGGCTTCGGCCGCCGCCGTCTGCTTGGCGAGGTCTTCCTCGGTGATCCAGCCGGCAATGACGCGGGCCTGCATGATCATGCGTTCCGCATCGTCGCGCGAGATCTCGTTGGCATCGAGGATGCCAGGAAATTTGGTCGGCTCGCCGCCTTCCTTGCGCTCGGTCCAGCCGACCAGATCGTCGGTCGCACAGCCCGCCAGGTCCTCGACGGACTTGATGTCGTTCTCGCCGAACTTGACCAGCATCTTCGAGGTCACGCCCGGCACCGTCTTCAAAGCATCATCCACACCGAGTTCCTTGCGCTTGTTTTCCAGCTCGGTCTCGAGCTGTTCCAGATATTCTTTCGCCCGGCTCTGCAGCTCGTTGGCGGTCTCCTCGTCAAACCCCTCGATCCCGGCCAGTTCCTTGGCGTCGACCAGTGCCAGCTCCTCGACCGAGGTAAAGCCTTCCGAGGCCAGCAACTGCCCGACGACTTCGTCGACGTTCAGCGCTTCCATGAAGACGCGGGTCGAGTTCTCGAAATCGGCTTGGCGGCGCTCGGATTCTTCCTGTTCGGTCAGGATGTCGATGTCCCAGCCGGTCAGCTGCGAGGCGAGGCGGACGTTCTGGCCGCGGCGGCCGATCGCCAGCGAGAGCTGGTTGTTGGTGTCGGGCACCACGACCTCGATGCGCTCGCGGTCCTCGTCGATCACGACCTTGGCGACTTCGGCCGGCGCCAGCGCGTTGACCACGAAGGTCGCGATATCGGGCGACCACGGAATGATGTCGATCTTCTCGCCCTGCAGTTCGTTCACCACGGCCTGCACGCGCGAGCCGCGCATGCCGACGCAGGCGCCGACCGGATCGACCGAGGAATCCCGCGAAATCACGCCGATTTTCGCGCGCGAGCCGGGATCGCGGGCCACCGCCTTGATTTCGACGATTCCGTCATAGATTTCAGGTACTTCCTGCGCGAACAGTTTTGCCATGAATTGCGGATGGGTGCGGGACAGGAAGATCTGCGGGCCGCGGGTTTCGCGGCGGACGTCGAAGATGTAGGCGCGGACGCGGTCGCCGTTGCGGAACACCTCGCGCGGCAGCATTTCGTCGCGGCGGATGATGGCCTCACCGCGGCCGAGATCGACGATCACGCTGCCATATTCGACGCGCTTGACGACGCCGTTGACGATATCGCCGATGCGGTCCTTGAATTCCTGGTACTGCCGGTCGCGCTCGGCCTCGCGCACCTTCTGCACGATCACCTGCTTGGCGGATTGGGCGGCGATGCGGCCATATTCCAGCGGCGGCAGGGTATCGGCGATGGTGTCGCCGACCTGGGCGCCCGGGTTGGCGCGCTGCGCGTCGGCCAGCGAAATCTGGTTCGAAGAGTTTTCCACCTGCTCGACCACCAGCATGTGGCGCGACAGCCGCAGCTCGCCCTTCTTGGCGTCGATCTCGGCGTGAACGTCGGTCTCGCTGCCGTAACGGGCGCGGGCCGCTTTCGCGATGGCGTCTTCCATCGCGGCGATCACGATGCCGCGGTCGATCGACTTTTCGCGGGCAACCGCGTCTGCGATCTGCAGCAGTTCGAGTTTGTTGGCGCTGACGGCCATGGCCTAGTCTCCTTCAGTAGGATCGAGGTCGCCCCTGCGCAGTCTTTCTGCGGCGAGGCGGTGTTTCTTCGTATTGGTCGGCTCCGGCTTTTTGGGCTCGGGCATCTTGCCGGGCTTCGGCTTCGGTTTGTTGCTCCTGGCCGGATCGCTCTTCTTGGCATGCGGCGGAGGGGGGGACGCCAATCCGAGATTTTGCTTCAATTCGCGCTCGGCCTGCTTGCCGCGCCGCATCGATTCCGCAATCAATTCGTCCGTCAAAACCAGCCGTGCATCGGCGATGTCTTCCATCACCAGCAGCACGTCGACATCTTCGCCTGCGCGTATGTCATCCCGATGTAGCCGCACGGCGTCGCCTTCGACGCCGGCCAGGTGCCCCCGGAAACGCTTGCGGCCCTGATGGGCGACCGCCATTTCGACCTTTACCAGATGGCCGGCGAAGCGCTCGAAATCGGAGCGGCGCACCAGCGGGCGGTCGATGCCCGGCGAGGATATTTCGAGCCGGTAGGCGCGGTCGATCGGATCGGCGACATCGAGAACCGGCGACAGCGCCCGCGAGATCGCCTCGCAATCCTCGATCTGCATCGACCCGTCGGGCCGTTCGGCCATGATTTGCACGGTGCAGCCGGCTTCGCCGGAAATCTTGATCCGGACCAGCCGGTAGCCCATTCCCTGCAGCACGGGTCCGGCGACCGCCGAGACCCGCGCGGCCGCACCCGGCTCGACGACGAGACGGGGCTCGGCCAAGAGGTCGGCATCCACGGAACCAGCGATCGGATCGGTCATGTCCAGGGTCAAAAGCGTCTTACTTGCATGGGTTTAGGCCGGGCCTTAACCGGCGGTCCGGCCGGTTCCCCGAACCGCGCCTTTGCATGCCCTTCTGGGCCGGGCGCGTTCAGGTAATAAAAAAGAGCGGGTCCCGGGGGGCCCACTCTCAATACGCGATCGTATGAGAACCATAAGTTGGCGCGGATATAGCGGTTTTTGCGCAATTCGACAAGGCCCGAGGGCCCCGTTAAGTCTGATTTTGCCAAGCCTGCGACTACGGAGACAATCTAACCCTTCATTCATCAAGGCTGCCTAGATTTCCCGAAAGCCGGCAAACTCCCCGGTTTGGATGGGTTTATGATCGTTTCACCATCGTTGATTCCGGAACTCGACGACATTGTCAGCCGCGGCGACCCGAAGCGCCGGGCCGATGCCGCGCGCCGCGTCAGCCAGCTTTTTTTGCAGGGGGCGGCGAGCTTCCGCCCCGATCATGTCGATCTGTTCGACGGCGTCCTGACCAGTCTTGTGCCGCATGCCGAGATCGCCGAGCGCGCCGAACTGGCCGAGCGGCTGTCGTCGCTTTCAAATGCGCCGCGCGGCCTGATCGGCCAGCTTGCCCATGACGATGAAATTGCCATCGCGGGCCCGCTGCTGCGACAATCCCCGGTCATCGACGAAAAGATGCTGCTCGAGATCGCGTCGATGAAGGGCCAGGATCATCTGCTGGCAATGGCGGAACGGCCCACGCTTTCGACCGATCTCACCGACGTCATGATCGCCCGCGGCGACCGCGCCGTCGTCCGGCGCGCTGCCGGCAACGCCGGCGCAGCCTTTTCGGAGACCGGCTACTCGACACTGGTCGAGCGCGCCAGCCAGGATGGCGTTCTGACGATCCGGCTCGGCCAGCGCGACGACCTGTCGCCTGCGCATTTGAAGGACCTGCTCTCCGGCTCCATCGACATCGTCCGCCGCCGCCTGGTCACGGTCGTCAAGCCCGAACGGCAGGCCGCCATCAAGCAGGTGATGGCCGTCATGAACGGCGCGTCGGAACGCGAGGAACGGCGCGACTTCCTGCCGGCGCAGCGCACCGTGATGAAGCTTCATCGCGAAGGCATGCTCGGTGAAGGCGCCTTGCTCAATTTCGCGCGCGCTTTCAAATATGAGGAGGCGGTCGCCGCATTGTCGGCAATGACCGGTGTCAAGATCGAAACCCTCGACCGTCTGATCAGCGGTGACCGCGACGATCCGCTCCTGATCGCCGGGAAAGCCATCGATGCCGAATGGGCGACCGTGCGCGCGCTGATCCTGCTTCGAGCAGGCCCGAACCGGTCGGCATCCCCCGCCGACATCGAAACCGCGCGGGTGAATTTTGCGCGCCTGATGCCCGCTACCGCCCAGCGCGTCGTCGCGTTCTGGAAGACGCGGTAACTTCTCCAAAGCGCTTCCCCAACAGCGGACCCGCGGGCTATCCTCCCGACCAAGACGCGATACAGCGTCATACTGGGGAGCACGCCATGCTGACGGAATCGGAAGTTCAGGCCCATGCCGACAGGATCCGCGACGACGGATATGTCGTGATCGAAGGCGCGGCGGACTCTCGCCTGGTCGAAGGTCTGATCGCAGCACTGCAGCGCGTCGAGTGCGAGCATCGGCTCGGTCCGGCCAAGACCTCGTTCGAAGGCTTCAAGACCGTTCGCATCAACAACCTGCTCACCTATGACGATCTGTTCTGGGAAGTGCCGCTGCACGAGAATGTGCTGCCGGTGGTGGAGCGGGTGCTGGACAGGGAATGCCTGCTGTCGTCGTTCTGCTCGCTGGTGCTGGGACCGGGGCAGGAGGCGCAGCCGATCCACGAGGACACGCAGCTGATTCCGCTGCCGCGTCCGCACATTCCGATCACGCTCAACGCGATCTGGGCGCTGTCGGACTTTCGCGCGGACAATGGCGCGACGCGGATCATACCGGGCAGCCACAAATTTGATTCCTCGCCGGAATATGGCCGCGACTACGACGCGGTCACCGCGACGATGAAGGCCGGGAGCGTGATGCTGTTCGACAGCGCGCTATGGCATGGCGGCGGCGCCAACCATTCCGATGAGCGGCGTTTCGCGTTTTCCTGCGCCTATTGCTGGGGCTGGATGCGGCAACAGGAGAATTTGCAGCTCGGCATTCCGCAGGAAACCGCAAAGCGTTTTCCGCGGCGGCTGCAGGAGCTGTGCGGCTATAGCGTCTACAAGGGACAATTCGGCCACATCGACAACCACGATCCGATTGAACTGCTCGGCCGCGAACGCGGTAAACGGATGGTGTGGGAAGCGACGGATGTACGCAAAGCGCGGATGGCGGAGCGTTGATCTCTCTCTCTCTTTCTCGTCATTCCGGGGCGACGCGAAGCGGCGAACCCGGAATCCAACTATCGGCTTGTGGTGCGGCACGATGGATTCCGGGTGCTGCGCACGCCCCGGAATGACGACGGAGAGAGTTACCCCACCCGCCGAAACCGCAAATATGCTGCCGCCCGCCCCTCGCGTTCGGCCTTCCTGCCGTAGCGCGTCATGGTGTAGCCGGCCCATGGCTGGTGCCAGTCGACGGCGCGCTCCGCGGTCCAGGCGAAGTCGGGACTGCGCATCAGATGCGCCAGTGTCCAGGCGCAGTAATCGTCGATGTCGCTGACGAAGCGAAATTCGCCGCCGTCCTTGAGAATCCGCGCCATCGCGGCAATCGTTGCGTCCTGCACGAAGCGCCGCTTCCAGTGCCGCCGCTTCGGCCAGGGATCGGGATGGATCAGGTCGATCCGCGAAAGCGATCGCGCCGGCGCCCAGGCCAGCAATTCCGCGGCATCGCCGGCATAGAGCCGGATGTTGCCGATATTGTTGGCCTCGATCTGGGTCAGGATTTTCGCCATGCCGTTGACATAGGGCTCGCAGCCGATGAACCCGGTGTCGGGAAAGGCCTGTGCCTCCGCGATCAGATGCTCGCCGCCGCCGAAGCCGATTTCGAGCCTGACATCGGCGATGTCGCCATCGAACAGCTCGGCCAGCCGCTCCGGCGCAGGCGTTGCAATGTCGAGCGCCAGATGCGGCAGCAGATTGTCGATCAGATCGGCCTGATGGATGCGGAGCTTGTGGCCCTTGCGGCGACCGAAGAACGAGCCGCGCGCATGCGCCGACGCGCCGTCATCCGGCGGCGCGTCGCGGTCGCCGGCATCGCTGGGGGCCATCATCATCGCAGCGTCTGGTACAGCCGGTACAACAGCCGCGCCCGCGGCTCGATCGAGGAGATGTACATCTGCTCGTAATGGGTATGCGCGCCCTGACCATCGACGCCGAGCCCGTCCAGCGTGGCGGTATGCGGCGCGGTGAAATTGCCGTCGGAGCCGCCGCCGGTCGAGGTATCGACCAGATCGAAGCCGATTTCGGCCGCGATCGTCCTGGCATGCTCGTAGAGCGCGGCGCCGGCGTTGCTCTTTTCATAGGGCGGCCGGTTCAGCTCGCCGACCACCTTGACGGTGACGCCCTCGGTGCGCGATTTGAGACCGAGGATTTTTGCCGTGAGCTCTTCGGAGTCCGACATTGTCGGCACGCGTAGATCGACCTCCGCATAGGCCTCTTCGGCAATCACGTTCGGCCGCGTGCCGCCTCTGATCACGCCGACATTGACGCTGATGCCGCGCGACGAATCGTTCATCGCAGCCAGCGTCTGGATGACGTTGCCGAGTTCGTGGATGGCGCTGCGGCCGTCCTCGGGCCGGGTGCCGGCATGCGAGGGCACGCCCTTGATGAACACCTCGAAGCGGCCGACGCCCTTGCGCCCGGTTACGATCTTGCCGCCGTCGCGCGCCGGCTCGGTGACCAACACATATTTCGCCTTCCGTCCCTCGCTCTCAATCAGCGCCCGCGAGGTCGGGCTGCCGATCTCCTCGTCCGAGACATAGAGCTGGGTGATACCGAGCGGCGGCGATGCGGCATCGGTGCAAACCTGCCGGAACGCATGATAGGCGAGATAGGCGCCGCCCTTCATGTCGTAGATGCCGGGGCCGAACACGCTGTCGCCGTCGATCCGAAACGGCAGGCGCTCGATGAACCCAAGAGGGTGCACCGTATCGAGATGGCTCAGTACCAGAATTCCCGGCGCGTCCTGTCCCCATGCCGAGCGCGCCACCAGATGATCGCCGCAGCCGGAATGCCCGGCGATCCGCTCGACGGTCGCAGGCAGGCCAAGATAACCCTCGGCGACGAGGTCGGCGAGCGCGTTGACCTGCGCGGGGACGTCGGTCGGGGTCTCGATCTCGACCCAGCGGCGGATGCCCTCGAGGATCGTTCGGTCATCAAAAGGATTGGTTGTCGTCATGTCGTATCTGATACGGCTTCAAGTCCCGATGCGCAATTTCGCACCGGGCATGATGGCATATTCCAGTATACGAAATTCTCAAGCCGAGTTTGGAGAATCAGCGCTGGTCCGGACCGTCACGCGCGGCGATCTGCTCGACCAGTTCGACGATCGAGCGCCGCATCTTGGAATCGGGGATGCGCGTGAACGCGCGCGTCAGCGCAAGACCTTCCGATGTGGCGAGGAAATCGGACACATATGCCGGCGAGGCGCCTTCGGCAAAGGCGCTGCCGTTCACCGCGCCGCTCGGGCCGCCATCGAACAGGAACGACACCGGGACCTGCAATATTTCTGAAATTTGCTGAAGGCGGCTGGCGCCGACCCGATTGGTGCCTTTTTCGTATTTCTGAACCTGCTGGAATGTGAGGCCGAGCGCTTCGCCAAGTTTTTCTTGGCTCATTCCCAGCATGATACGGCGCATCCGGACGCGGCTGCCGACATATTTGTCAACCGGATTGGGCGCTTTGGTAGACATCTGCATCGCTCCTGGTTGCGCGCCGGGAATGAGGCATCGAAGAACCTCAGGCGCCGGTACCGCAAACCCGATCGGCAGGCCGAACGGATTTACAGACATTCTGCGCAAACAACTAACTGGTTGTTTGTTTTTGGTTGCAACCGCAGAAAGCGAATCGCGAGCTGTCTGTCAACTGGTGGAACTACCCATGGTGCGTTTTTTGACGGACCGTGTCTGTCGTGATGTGCAAATCTCAGGCAGCGCGCTTCATCAAGCGGCGTCTGAAGATGAACAAAAGCGCAGCGGCCACGAGGATGACAACTGGAATATCTCTAAGTCGAGCATAAAGGGTCGGCGGCAGGGGGCTGGGCAAAGCGGAATCCAGTACGCCTTCAATACCAAGTCCGAGGCGTGCGACGATCCGCCCGGAGGGATCGATGACCGCCGAGATGCCGGTGTTGGCGGCGCGGACCATCGGCAGGCCTTCTTCGATGGCACGCAGCCGCGCCTGTTGCAGATGCTGGTAGGGACCCGTCGAATTTCCAAACCAGCCGTCATTGGTCAGGTTGATGATCCAGCCCGGGCGCTCGCCGGAGGCCGCGATATCGCCGGGAAAAATCGCCTCATAGCAGATCAGGGGCAGCGCGGGGGGCGCCTGCGGGACTTCCATGGCGCGGCGCCGCGTTCCGGGAATGAAGCCGCCATGTACCCTGGTCAGCTGCACGAATCCGAGCTTTTCCATCCACGCCTGGAACGGCAGATATTCGCCGAACGGCACCAGGTGCAGCTTGTCGTAGACCGACAGCACGCCGCCGTCATGGTCGATCAGATATATCGAATTGAAGGCGCGACTGACGCGGGCGCCGGGCGGGCCGTCCGGGGCGCGCACCGAGCCGGTCATCAGCACCGTGCCCTTGGGCAACAGCTCGGCGATCTGCGCCATCGCGTCGGCTTCGCGGGTCAGAAAGAACGGGAATGCGGATTCCGGCCAGATCAGGATCTGCGTATCGCGCACGCCGGTGGATTGCGGTCCCGAGGCGCGGTCCGAAAGCGCCAGATATTTCTGCATCACCTCCGCCTTGGCGGCGTAGTTGAATTTGACGTCCTGTTGAAGGTTCGGCTGCATGATACGCAGCTTGACGCCGGTCAGCACGGTGGGCTGCAGCGACAGCCGCACGGCCCCATAAATGCCCATCGCGACCAGCAGTGTGAGCGCCATCACGGGCGCGATCCAGGGCTTCCGGCCGCGCGAAGACCCGTCGATCAGCACGGCCGGACTCGCGAAGATCGCGATGCTGAGCAAGGTCATGCCCCAGAGCCCGATCAGGGAGGCGGTCTGCGCCAGCACCAGCGGTTCCGACAGCGCGTAGCCGAAGGCGTTCCAAGGGAATCCTGTCAGCACATGGCCGCGCAGCCATTCGCTGGCGGTGAGCGCGACCGCCAGCGCCAGCACCCGCGACGCATCCCGCGTCCAGATCAGGCGCGCCAGGGCGAAGCCGAGCGCCGGGAACAGGGCAAGGTAGGTCGGCAGGCCGAGCACCGCGAACGGCATCAGCCAGGCAAACGTCTGCGCATCGACCAGGAAGGCGTTGCCGGTCCAGTATAGCCCGGGCACGAAATAGCCGAGCCCGAACCAGAAGCCCGACATCGCCGCCGCCGGTACGCCGCGCCATTTCCCGGCGGCGGCGCCGTCGATCAACCAGACTGTGACCGGAAACGTCACAAACAATATCGGCCAGGCATTGAACGGCGCCATCGCCAGCGCCGAAAGGGCGCCTGCGGCCAGTGCGATGGCCGCACGCTTCCAGCCCCAGGCCAGAATGATCGAAAGCCCGGCCAAGCGTAGTTTGCTGGATGAGATCACGGCGTGCCGGCTCCATCGCCCGACGTCGGACCCGGCGGGGTATTGTCGTTGGTTGGCGGCACATTTGTCTCTTGTGCCGAATCGCGGCGGGTTCGCTCGCGCGGCGGACGTGCCGCCGGGCGTTCCTTCCGGATTCCGATTCGCAGCCGCTTGACGCGGCGCGGATCGGCGTCGAGCACCTCGATCTCGAAATTGCCCGGGCCCGCAATGACCTCGCCGCGCACCGGCAACCGGCCGACCTGCGCCACCAGATAGCCGCCCAGGGTGGCCACCTCCTCGCCGGCTTCACCGGTGACGAATTCCTCGCCGATGACGGTGCGGGCGTCCTCGAGGCTGGCGCGGGCGTCCGCGAAGAAGGAGCCGTCCGCCTGGCGGACAATGGCCGGCGGCTCGTCGCTGTCGTGCTCGTCGTCGATCTCGCCGACGATCTGCTCGACGATGTCCTCGATCGACACCAGCCCGTCGGTGCCGCCATATTCGTCCACCACCAGCGCCAGATGGATGCGCGAGGCCTGCATCTGCGCCAGCAGGTCGATCGCCCGCATCGATGGCGGCACATACAACAGCTTGCGGATGATGTTGGCTTCCGTCAGCGGCAAGGCGAGATCGACCGCACGCAGGTCGAGTCCGGCCGGGAACGGCTTTTTGCGCTTGGGTTTGGCGGTATCGCCGACTCGCGCCTTCGCGGTCATGAATGCCAGGAGGTCGCGGATGTGGACGATGCCGACGGGGTCGTCGAGCGTCTCGTCATAGACCACCAGCCGCGAATGCGCTGCGCTTTCGAACAGGCCCATGAGTTCGCCGAGCTGGATATCCTGCTTGACCGCGACGATGTCGGCGCGATGCACCATGACGTCGGCGATCCGCCGCTCGTTGAGGCTGAGGATGTTGCGCAGCATGGTGCGCTCGATGGCGGAAAAGCCGACGTCATCGGGGGTCGAGGTATCGAGCACGACCTGAAGGTCGGCGCGGACCGAGCCTGCCTTCCAGCCGAACAGTGTGCGGATCGCGCGCAGCAGCCAGTTGTCGGCGGCCGGGCGCAACACCTCGCCCTCTTTCACCACCGCCGGCAGGTTGGGCGTGTCGCGTGGATTATCCTGGACAGGGTCGGAGTCCGGCATTTTCAGTCCATCCGCTCCCGGTCTGCATACGGATCTGGAATGCCGAGCTGGGCGAGGATCTCCCGTTCGAGATTCTCCATGGCTTCGGCGTCGTCGTCCTTTTCGTGATCGTACCCGATCAGATGCAGGAACCCGTGCACCGCCAGATGGCTGAGGTGATGATCGAACGGCTTTTCCTCGTCGTCAGCCTCCTTGCGCGTGGTCTCGTAGGCGATGGCGATATCGCCGAGCATGCGCGGCGCGTCGGCGGGTGCGCCCGCGGTCGGCTGCAGCGCCGGGAACGACAGCACGTTGGTCGGCTTGTCGATGCCGCGCCAGTTGTTGTTGAGCGTGCGGATTCCGGCATCGTCGGTCAGCATGACCGCGAGTTCGGCCTCGCCGACGTCGGCGTCAGCGATTTCGGCCGCCGCATGGATGGCGCGATGGATCACGGCCTCGGCCTCGGGCTCGCTCTGCCAGCAATCGGCGACGACGAGGACTTCGGTGAGGGGAAGGACGGACGACACGAGCGTTCCAGCGCCTTGTATTGCCATGTTCGGGTTGCGGGCCGGGCCTGCCGCCCGCGGCAAGTCCGGCACCGACGTTTCCTGGGTCAAGATTTCTTGGTCGCCGGTTTTTGCGGCAATCCCTCATAGGCGGCGACGATCCGCGCCACCAGTTCATGGCGGATGACGTCTTCCGCGGTAAATTTCACCTGCGCGATGCCCTCGACGCCGTCGAGCAGCTTGACGGCTTCGGCAAGCCCGGAGGCCTGGCCGTTCGGCAGGTCGACCTGCGACGGATCGCCGGTGATGATCATGCGGCTGTTCTCGCCGAGCCGGGTCAAAAACATCTTCATCTGCATTGAAGTGGTGTTCTGCGCTTCATCCAGGATGATGGCGGCATTGGTCAGCGTACGGCCGCGCATGAAGGCGAGCGGCGCGATCTCGATCTCGCCGGCCTGCAGCGCGCGCTCGACGATCCGCGAATCCATCAGATCGTACAGCGCGTCGTAGATCGGCCTCAAATAAGGATCGACCTTTTCGCGCAGATCGCCGGGCAGGAAGCCGAGCCGTTCGCCAGCCTCGACCGCCGGCCGCGACAGGATGATGCGGTCGACTTCCTTGCGCTCGAACAGTTGCGCGGCATGCGCCACGGCAAGCCATGTCTTGCCGGTGCCGGCGGGACCGACGCCAAACACCAGCTCATGGCGTTTCAGCGCGCGGATGTAGGAATCCTGCGCCGCCGTGCGGGCGCGCACCGGACGCTTGCGCAAATTGATGGTCTCGAACTGGGACTTTGCCGTCTTGGCGTCGAATTCGAACAGCGAGCCCTGCGCCAGCACGGCGCGGATTGCGCCCTCGACTTCACCTTGCGAAAGGTCGTGGCCCTGCACCGCCTGTGAATATAGCGTCTCCAGCACGCGCCGCGCGGCATCGCAGCCGTCGCGCGAGCCGGCGATGGTGATGTGGTTGCCGCGGGAATCGACGACGATATTGAGTCGCCGTTCGATCAGCGCCAGGTTTTGACCGTACGGGCCGACCAGCGCGGAAGCGGCGCGGTTGTCGTCGAAATCGATGACGACCTGGGTCTCGGGCGGAATTTGCATGTCGCGGTCAAGTTTGCGGCTGGGAGCGAGTGAAGGCGAATCCGATGCACTTTTTGGCAAGGGTTCAGGCTCCCGTCATCATGGATGAAGGCGGCGCCGGCGTAGCGTCCGCGCCGGCGAGTTCGCCGAGCAGGCTGTAGCGCTCCAGGCTGCCGATCGACACCGGCAGCACCCGTCCGATGATGTCGGGCGAGGCAAAGACGTGCGCCGGCTGAAGATATGCGGTGCGGCCGACGATCTGGCCGGGATTGCGGGCAGCACGTTCGAACAGCACATCGACGGTGCTGCCAATCATCGCCCTGTTGAAGGCCGATTGCTGGCTGTCGATCAATTCCTGAAGCCGCACCAATCGCTCGTCCATTTCAGCCGCTGACACCGTCTCCTGCAGGTCCGCCGCCGGCGTGCCCGGCCGCGGCGAGTACTTGAACGAATAGGCGCCAGCGTATCCGATTTGCGCGACCAGCGCGAGGGTCGCGGCGAATTCTCCCTCGGTTTCGCCGGGGAAGCCGACGATAAAATCCGATGAAAAAGCAATGTCTTGGCGGACGTCGCGGAAACGGTCGATAACCCTGCGGTAATCATCGGCGGTATGCTTGCGGTTCATGGCCGCGAGAATCCGGTCGGAGCCGGACTGCACCGGAAGATGCACGAACGGCATCAGCGCGGCGAGATCGCGATGCGCCGCGATCAGCGAATCATCGACGTCGCGGGGGTGGCTGGTGGAGTAGCGCAGCCGCACGATGCCGTCGATGTCGGCCAGCCGGTGCAGCAGCCTGCCGAGCGGCCAGTTTTTTCCGTCCGGGCCCTCGCCGTGATAGGCGTTGACGTTCTGGCCGATCAGCGTGATCTCGCGCACGCCATTGTCGGCCAGCCGCTTCACGTCATCGACGATTTTCGCGACCGGGCGCGACACCTCCGCGCCGCGCGTATAGGGCACCACGCAGAAGGTGCAGAACTTGTCGCAACCTTCCTGAACGGTGACGAACGCCGAAATGCCGCGCGCGCGGATCGCATCCGGTCGGGGGGCGGGGAGGAAGCCGAACTTGTCCTCGACCGGGAATTCGGTCTCCAGCGCGCGGCCTTCGCTCTTCGCACGCGCCAATAGCTGCGGCAGATGATGATAGCTCTGCGGTCCCACCACGACATCGACGGTGGGCGCGCGGCGGATGATCTCGGCGCCCTCGGCCTGCGCGACGCAGCCCGCCACCGCGATCCGCATGTCGCGCCCATTCCGTGCCGCCTCGTCCTTGGCGACGCGCAGCCGGCCGAGCTCGGAGTAGACCTTTTCGGACGCCTTCTCGCGGATGTGGCAGGTGTTGAGGATCACCAGATCGGCTTCCTCGGCGCTCGCAGTCTCCACATAGCCCTCGCCAGCCAGCGTGTCCGCCATGCGCTGGGCATCGTAGACGTTCATCTGGCAGCCATAGGACTTGATATGCAGCTTGCGCGGCGGCTTCATGGAACCTTGAGTGCTGGTGGAATGGCGCCCTGGCGGCGGCTGAGGCTCAAATATAGCCTAAATAGCCAAAAAGCCAGCGCTTGAGCCGATCAATTCGGTTCGATTCCGCAGACCTCGGCCATACGGTGCCGAATTAGCCGGGATTTCCACCGACGCGCGCAATCAGCTCGGGAAGCTGTCGCATATCGTCGAAGATCATCGTCGCGCCGGCATCCCGCAATTTCGTGCCATATCCTTCGCGGCAATGGCTGGCGCCATAGAACCCCAGCACGGCCATCCCGGCGGCGCGGGCGCCGGCAATGCCGGGAATGCTATCCTCGACCACGAGGCAACGCTCGGGCGCGACGTTCATTTGTTCTGCGGCAAACAGGAACAGGTCGGGCGCGGGCTTGCCGTTGGCGACCTGCGAGGCGGAGAAGATGTGAGGTGAAAGGCGATCGTAGAGCCCGGTCCGTCCGAGCGTCACGCGCATGCGCTGATGCGATCCGCTTGATGCGACGCAGACCGCCTGCGTGATGTCGTCGAGCGCCGCGTGAATGTGCGGAACGGCTTCCAGATCCGTTTCGAATGCGAGGAATAACTCGTCCTGCAACTGCCCGTGAAAATCGTCGGGCAGCGCGCGCCCGAGCTCCGACTCCACTTCCGCGTTCGCCTGCTTCGTCGAGCGGCCGAGGAAACGGTTGAATACCTGCTCGGAGGTGATCGGATAGCCGTGACGGCTGAGTACATCGGCATGCGCGCGACAGGAGATGACCTCGCTGTCGACCAGCACGCCGTCGCAATCGAAGATGATGAGATCGAAATTCACGAAGAATGATTCGCGAGAATTAGGTTTTGTCTTCGTCGAGCGGGACGCAATACAATTCCAGCCGATGATCGACCAGTTTGTAGCCGAGCTTGCGGGCGATTTCGGCCTGCAGCTTCTCGATCTCTTCCGAGGTGAACTCGATCACCTTGCCGTCGCGCAGGTTGATCAGGTGATCGTGGTGGCTGTCGGGCATCTGCTCATAGCGCGCCCGGCCTTCGCGAAAATCGTGGCGCTCGATGATCCCGGCGTCCTCGAACAGTTTGACGGTGCGATACACCGTCGAGATCGAGATCTTGTCGTCGACCGCGACGCAGCGACGATAGAGTTCCTCCACATCGGGATGATCGACCGAATCGGCCAGCACGCGCGCGATCACCCGGCGCTGCTCGGTCATGCGCATGCCGGTCGCGGCACAGCGCGCCTCGATACCGGTGTTCTCGTGCGCAGACGGGGATTTCAGTGCGGGCATGATCTCGGGGCCTCCGGACGCGATCGGGGGTCTTTTGCCACCGCCTGCATATTACGACAAGTCACGCCGCATCAGAAGCGCATTCAATTGTTCGCCGCCCGGCTGCTGATAATAGCGCTCCCGACGGCCGATTACCTCAAATCCGGCCCATTCATACAGGCGCCGCGCCGGCTGATTGTTTTCTTCGACTTCGAGGAAGATCTTGCGCACGCCGCGGCCGGCGAGATGACCGAGGTGCGTCAGCAGCAGGTTGCGCGACAGGCCGCGGCCGCGTTGGCCGGCGTCGATCGCGATCGACAGCAATTCCGCCTCGTCCGCGGCCATGCGCGACACCGCAAAGCCGATGATCCTGCGTCCTTGCCGGAGGCGATGAACGAGCGTGTTGCGCTCGGTCAGCATTACCTCGAATTCGCCTTCGCCCCAGCCGCGGTGAAACGATGCGCCATGCAGCTGCGCCAGCCGCGCCGCGTCGCGCTGACTTGCCGGCTCGATCACGGCGGCGCCGCCGCGCCACCAGTCGGAGAGCCAGGTCATTGCGCTTCCGGCTTCTCGGCAGCGCCGGACAACGGGTCCTTCGGCGGCTTGGCGTCGGGCGCGCGCAGATAATAGGGGCGTGCCGGGGAGCTTTCGGGATCGATGGCGGCGCCCAGCCACGCCACCCACGCGATATCGGGCGCGGGTTGCTGGTGGATCCGCAATGGCGGCGCGGCGTCGGCCGGCCAGCGCTCGGCGAGAATCTGCGCCGCATTTCCGACCAGATAGGGCGCGCCGAAACGCGCCGCGCCGAGCGCTTCGGCGATCGGCGCGACCTGCGGCTTGATCAGCGGACTGCCGTCGCCGCCGACCGCCTGGAAGTAGATATGATCATGCCGCGCATCGATCGCAGCGATCACGGGGTGCAGGTCGTCACTTTCACTGACGATGGGCGCGGCAAAGGCCGTCAGTGTCGTCACGCCGACGACCGGCTTGCCGGCGGCGAGCGCAATGCCGCGCGCGGCGGAAAGGCCGACGCGCAATCCGGTAAAGCTGCCGGGACCGGTGGTCGCGGCGATACGGTCGAGCGCGGCAAACGCAATGCCGGACGCCTTCATGACGCGCGCGATCAGCGGCATCAGGGCCTCGGCATGACCGCGCTTCATCGCCTGAGATTCGTGGGCGACGACGCCGCCTGCGCTGGTGTCGAGCACGGCCGCGGCGCAGGCATCGAGCGCGGTATCGATGGCGAGAATGAGCATGCTCCCAGCGTAAAGGTTTTTTGGTTCCGGTTGAATGCGTTGCCGCGTTATTTCCGCGTTTGCATCCATGGCGAAGCAGCCGCGCCATCGCTCTACCTTGGGTGACCGCTACCTGTGGGAATCTGCGGCAAAAAAGCTCGCGCCCCATTTTTGATGCGCGTGCATCATCATGCAACCGTACGATGCTAAGCTATTGAAATTGTAAGGTATTAAGTGTTTCTTCACCAGCCGGTGAGAGCCTGACTCCCGAGGAAATACGGATCAAGGGGGATCCGGACGGGGCTGCATTCGGAATTTCAAGCCGCGCCCGTGCCAGCATTGGGGAGGGGATTTTTATGCCTTTGTGGAAAAGCAGTTCGTCGGCTCGCGATGCATTGGCGCAGGCCGCTGCGATCAGCCGCTCGCAGGCCGTGATCGAGTTCAGGATGGACGGCACGATCGTCACCGCCAACCAGAATTTCCTCGACGCGATGGGTTACCGTCTCGATGAAATCCGGGGCCAGCATCATCAGATGTTCGCGCCGCCGGAGCTGCGCGGCAGCGAGGCCTACAAGGCGTTCTGGGCCAGCCTCAATCGCGGTGAATTCCAGGCCGGCGAATACAAGCGTCTCGGCAAGGGCGGTCGCGAGGTCTGGGTCCAGGCGTCCTATAATCCGATCATGGACAATGCCGGCAAGCCCGTGAAGGTCATCAAGTTCGCCACCGACATCACGGCAAGGAAGATCCGCAACATGGAGGATGCCGGCAAGATTTCCGCGATCGGCCGCGCGCAGGCGGTGATCGAGTTCAATCTCGACGGCACCATCATCACCGCCAACGAGAACTTCCTCGCCACGGTGGGCTACAGCCTGGAGGAAATCCAGGGCAAGCATCACCAGATGTTCGTGGCGCCGGCGGAGCGCGAAAGCGCCGCCTATCGGGAGTTCTGGGCCAGGCTGGGCCGCGGTGAACTGCAGTCGGGCGAATACAAGCGATTCGGCAAGGGCGGCAAAGAGGTGTGGATCCTCGCCTCCTACAATCCGATCCTCGACGATACCGGCAAGCCGTTCAAGGTGGTGAAATTCGCCTCCGACATCACCGCGGACAAACTGAAAACGGCGAATTTCGCCGGCCAGATCGAGGCGATCGGCAAGTCGCAGGCGGTGATCGAGTTCACGATGGACGGCCATGTGCTGACGGCCAACGCGAATTTCCTCGGCGCGCTCGGCTATTCGCTGGCCGAGATCCAGGGCAAGCATCACAGCATGTTCGTGCCGGCTGGCCAGCGCGACGGCGAAGCCTATCGCGCATTCTGGGCCGGCCTGAACCGTGGCGAGTTTCAGTCGGGAGAATATGAGCGGGTCGGCAAGGGCGGCAAGCAGGTCTGGATCCAGGCGTCCTACAATCCGATCCGCGACCTCAACGGCAAGCCGTTCAAGGTGGTTAAATACGCCTCCGACACCACCGCGCAGGTGTTGGCGCGGATGCGGAGCGAAAGGGTGCGCGGCATGATGGAGTCGGTCGCGGCCGGCGCCGAGGAGCTGAACGCCTCGGTCCGTGAAATCTCGGCGGCAATGTCGAAGTCCAGGGACACGGCGCTGACCGCGGTCGATCGGGTCGAGGCCGCCGATCAGCAGGCGCAGCGTCTGGCGCTGGCGGCGGAGTCGATGAGCAGCATCGTGCAGTTGATCGGCGACATCACCGGACAGATCAACTTGCTGGCGCTCAATGCCACCATCGAATCCGCCCGAGCCGGCGAAGCCGGCCGCGGCTTTGCCGTGGTTGCCTCCGAGGTCAAGAATCTCGCCAACCAGGCCAAGCAGGCCACCGACAAGATCGAGCAGGAAATCGGCAACCTCAACGGCATTTCCGGCGACGTGGTCGGAGCGCTGAATTCGATCAAGAAGGCGATCCAGGAAGTCAGCGAATACGTCACGTCGACCGCGGCCGCGGTCGAGGAGCAGAGCACCGTCACCAGCGAGATGTCCAACGGGATGCAGCGGGCTGCGGCGGAAGCGGCCAGCATCGGAATGGCGGCGTAGGTCAGATCGTTATCGTGTAGGGTGGGCAAAGCGAAGCGTGCCCACCATTCGGTGGTGCGGATGCATGATGGTGGGCACGGCGCAATCGCGCCTTTGCCCACCCTACGGCATCACCTCACATCGGCCGGACTTCAACCACGTCGGGCACGAAGTGCTTCAGCAGGTTCTGGATGCCGTGCTGCAATGTCGCCGTCGATGACGGGCACCCGGCGCAGGCGCCCTTCATGTTGAGGTAGACGACACCGTCCTTGAAGCCGCGGAAGGTGATGTCGCCGCCGTCATTGGCGACCGCCGGGCGCACGCGCGTCTCGATCAGATCCTTGATGGTCGCGACCGTATCGGCATCGGCCTCGTTGAAGAACTCGTCTTCCTCGTCGGAGGCCTCGTCATTCCCTGCAGAACCGTCGGCGAGCAGCGGCGCGCCGGACATATAGTGTTCCATGATGGCGCCGAGGATCGCGGGCTTGAGGTGCTGCCAGTCGCCCTCCGCCTTGGTAACGGTGACGAAATCATAGCCGTAGAATACGCTGGAAACGCCGGGCACGCCGAACAGGCGCTCGGCCAGCGGCGAGCGCGCGGCGGCATCGCGGTTTGCGAATTCCATCGTGCCGGTGTCGAGCACGGTGCGGCCCGGAATGAATTTCAGCGTGGCGGGATTGGGCGTGGCTTCGGTCTGAATGAACATGTTTTTTCTCCGGCGTCGCCGGTTCAAGGCCGGCGCGTGGCTGTACGTTAGCAGATGGCGACCGCCAGTGCACGATCAAGGGGCGCAACCCTGCAATTCAGCAGCAAAATCAGTCCTTAAGACAGCGCGTCGATGTCCGGATCGCTGAGATCGCCGGGCACGATGACCACCGGAATCGGGAACGAACCGGTGACCTGCGCCATCATGCTGACCAGCGGGCCGGGACCTTCGGGGCCCGGATTGGCGGCCAGCACCAGCATCGAGATATCGACGTCCTTGTCGATCACGTCGAGGATCTGGGCGGTCGGCTCGCCCTCGCGAATCACCCGTTCCGGCGTGATGGCGGCGATGCCGTTGGCGCGCCCCGAGGCGCGGTCGAGCGCTTCGTTGGCGGCCTCCTCGGCCTCGGCGCGCATGATGTCGGCGACCCCCAGCCATTGCTGGTTCTGGTCCTCGATTTCGATGATGCGCAACATCACCACCCCGCCGCCGACGCGGATCGCCCAGCGGCTGGCGTAGTAGACCGCGCGATCCCATTCCGCGGTCTCGTCAACGATGACAAGGCATTTTGGCTTGTGGCCCGTCTCGTAGCTTCGTCGCTGGGTGGTCATGCATGTCCCGGTGCTGCGCCAAACCGCCGCATGCTGCCACGGCGCAGCCGCTTTCGACAAGCGGCGTCGCGGTTCCTCGATGTTGCGGCGATGGAATATTACCCTCCTCCAGGGGAGGGCGAATCTCAGTTGCGTTCTAGCTCTTCCGGATGAAACCGACGATATCCTTGGTCGCGCGCATGGTTTCGTCGGCGATGACGCGCGCTCGCTCGGCGCCGTCGACCAGGATCGCGTCGACATGGCCTGGATCGGCGACCAGCCGCTTCATCTCGGAGGCGATCGGCGAGAGTTTTGTCACGCAGAGTTCCACCAGCGCGTTCTTGAAGCTGGAGAACTGTCCGCCGCCGAATTCGCTCAGCACGTCGGCCTTGGTGCGCTCGGACAGCGCCGCGTAGATGCCGACGAGATTGTCGGCCTCGGGCCGGCCCTCCAGCCCCTTTTCCTCCGACGGCAGCGGCTCCGGATCGGTTTTCGCTTTCCGAACCTTCTGCGCGATGGTGTCGGCATCGTCTGTCAGGTTGATGCGCGAATTGTCCGAGGCGTCCGACTTCGACATCTTCTTGGTGCCGTCGCGCAGGCTCATCACGCGCGTCGCCGGCCCCGTGATCAACGGTTCCGGCAGCGGAAAGAACAGCCCGTCATTGGCGCCGCGGCTGCGGATCGAGTCGGCAAAATCGTTGTTGAACTTCTGCGCGATGTCGCGCGACAGTTCGAGATGCTGCTTCTGGTCCTCACCGACCGGCACATGGGTGGCGCGGTACAGCAGGATGTCCGCCGCCATCAGCACGGGATAGTCATACAGTCCCACCGACGCGTTTTCGCGATCCTTGCCGGCCTTCTCCTTGAACTGGGTCATGCGGCTGAGCCAGCCGACGCGCGCGACGCAGTTGAAAATCCAGGCGAGCTCCGCATGGCCCGAGACCTGGCTCTGGTTGAACACGATGTGCTTCTTCGGATCGATGCCGGCGGCGATGAAGGCCGCCGTCACTTCGCGGGTGTTGCGCGCGAGCTCGGCCGGGCCGCCCCAGACATCCACCCCTTGCGTGATCGCGTGCATGTCGACGACGCAATAGATGCAGTCATGGGTTTGCTGCATCTTCACGAAGTTGACGATCGCGCCGAGGTAATTGCCGAGATGCAGATTGCCGGTCGGCTGGACGCCGGAAAAAACCTTTTCAACAAAAGCCATGGTCAGCTTCCCAGAAGATGCCTGTTTCGCGCTGTCGTTTGCCACGCAGGGGCACCCAGTGCAAGCGCGCTAGCGCTTTGTCTGCCTGATCGCGTTAACCGTCGCGCGCCAGCCGACAACGCCGAAAACCTGCAAAAGCAGGCCGTAAGCCGCCATTGCCGCCGCGATCGCCGCCAGCAGCAGAATGGCCTGCAGCAACCCGTGTGCGCCCGAGGCGGCGGCCGGCAGTGACCGCGCGCAGAACCACAGCAGCGCGCCCATCGCCAGCGCCGAAAGCGCGATGCGCGGCAGCCGCCGCTTCGCTGCCGCATCGATCGAGAAGCCGAAGGTCGCCGCACCGCGGCGGATCAGGCTGAACGCCATGCTCCACGCGCCGAGCGCGATCGCGGCAGCGATACCGTCGGCGCCATACCAGCGGCTCAGCAGGAAGGCCAAAGCCACCGCCAGCACCACGCCCTTCAGTGCGGACAGCAGCGGCGTCATCGTATCCTCGCGCGCAAAAAATGCCGGCGACAGCGCCTTCACCAGCACATGCGCCGGCAGCGCCACCGCCAGCCACATCAGCGCGCGCGCGGTGGCTTTTGCGTCGTCGGCGGTGAAGGCGCCGTGCTCGAACAGCAGCCGCACGATCGGTTCAGCCAGCACGATCAGCCCGAGCGTCGCCGGCAACGCCAGTCCCACCGCAAGCTCCAGCCCGCGGGATTCCGCATGCGCGATGGCCGCGCGATCCTCACCGCGCACCGCGCGCGTCAGCTCCGGAATCAGCACCGTGCCCATCGCGACGCCGACGATGCCGAGCGGCAGCTCGACCAGCCGGCCTGCGAAATAGAGCCACGACACCGCCGACGGTGAGGATGAAGCGATGATCGCGCCGGCGACCATCAGCAATTGCGGCGCGCTCGACGCCATCATGCCGGGCGCGGCCCTGGCGAGAAAGCCGCGGATTTCCCTGTCGAACGAAATTCGCAATGGAGTTGCGATGCGTTCGCCACGGCGCAGAACCAGAATGGAGAGCTGCAGCAGCCCGGCAATGCCGACGGTAGCGGCGACGATCTGCGCGGCGCGGGCGGCGCTTTGCGGAAACAGCATCAGCACAGCCATCACCGCGATCAGCGCGATGTTGAACAGCAGCGGCGAAAACGCCGTCAGCGCAAATCGCCCCTGCGCGTTCAGCAGCGCCATCATCACGGTCACCGGCCCGGCGAAGGCGAGGTAGGGCAGCATCAGCCGCGCATTGTCGGTGGCGAGCTGCAGCGTCTCACGCCCGGCAAACCCCGGCGCGATTGCCGCGATCACCAGCGGCATCAGCAGCGCGAGCAGCGCCGTGGCTGCGATCAGCGCCAGCGTGATGGTGCCGAGCACGCGCCCCGCGAACGCCGCGGCGGCCGTGGGCCCCTCGCTCTCGCGCACGCGCAGCCACGCCGGCACCAGCGCGGCGTTCAGCCCGCCTTCGGTCAACAGCCGTCTGACGACATTGACCAGCTGAAACGCCGCCAGGAACGCATCCGCCACCGGCCCCGCGCCGAGCAGCGCGGCCAGCGCCGAATCGCGCACGAAGCCGAGCAGGCGCGAGGCCAGCGTGCCGGTCGAGACGGTGAGGAAAGCGCGGATCATCCGCACTCTATAGCAGCCGCTTCCCTTGCTGGCGCGGGGCCGATCTGGTAGGCCGCTGCCTTTCGCGCAACGCCGTAAACAGGACGCCTCACATGACCGATGCAAAATACGACGTTCTCGGGATCGGCAACGCGATCTTCGACGTGCTGGTGCAGACCGACGAGAAATTCCTGGCCGACCACGGCATGACCAAGGGCGGCATGGCGCTGATCGACGAGGCCCGCGCCGCCGCCATCTACAGGGATATGGGCCCGGCGACCGAAATGAGCGGCGGCTCCGGTGCCAACACCATCGTCGGCCTCGCCGGCTTCGGCGCGCGCGCCGCCTTCATCGGCAAGGTGAAGTCCGACCAGATCGGCACGCTCTATACCCACGACATCCGCGCCGCCGGCGTCGCCTTCGAGACCAGGGCGGCGGAAGCCGGCCCCGCCACCGGCTGCTCCTACATCCTCGTGACGCCGGACGGCGAGCGCACCATGAACACCTATCTCGGCGCCGCGCAGGATCTGTCGCCCGCCGATATCGACGAAGCCCAGATCGCCGCCGCCCGCATCGTCTATCTCGAAGGCTATCTGTGGGATCCCGCGAACGCCAAGCAAGCCTTCGTCAAGGCCGCCACCATCGCGCACAAGGCCGGCCGCCAGGTCGCGCTGACGCTGTCGGATTCGTTCTGCGTGGATCGTTATAGGGACGAGTTTCTCGACCTGATGCGCAAGGGCACGGTGGACCTCGTGTTCGCCAACGAGGCTGAGCTGCATTCGCTGTACCAGACCTCGGATTTCGACGGTGCGCTGAAGCAGTTGCGCGCGGATACGAAGTTGGGCGTCGTCACCCGCAGCGAAAAGGGCTGTGTTGTCGCGGCGAAGGATGGCGTGGTGTCGGCGCCGGCGTTCCCGATTGAAAAGCTGGTCGACACGACAGGCGCCGGCGATCTCTTTGCCGCCGGCTTCCTGTTCGGACTCGTGCGCGATGCCAGCCATGAGATGTGCGGCCGACTCGGCGCACTCGCGGCGGCGGAAGTGATCCAGCATATCGGCGCGCGGCCGCAGGTGTCGCTGAAGGAACTGGCAGGGCAGAACGGGTTGGCGGTGTAGGGGCGATTTTTATCGCCGTCATACCCAGCTGTCGTCCCCCGCCTGCGCGGAGGATGACAGGTGTGGGTGGGGCGAGGGCGGCGCCACACGCGACACGCGCCGCCCTCGCTGTGCTTCACGCCGCGCGTTGCCCGCTGCCCGCATCGAGCCCGGCATAGACCCCGCGCTCGAATCCCGCAAACGTCTCCAGCGCCTTGCCATCCGCGAACGGCAACAGCTGCATCAGGATGACGCCGCTGACGTTGCGCGCGGGGTCGATCCAGAAATAGGTGTTGGCGAGGCCGGCCCAGGCGAGGCTGCCGGCGCTGCGGCCTTCCGGCGTCTTGGCGGTGTTGATCATGAAGGACAAGCCCCATTTCTTGACGATATCAGGATAGAGATCGACATCGTTGGTGTAGGCCGGCAGCATCGTGGGCATCTTGCCCATGGTGAGATCGCCGATGCTGTTCTGGCCCATCAGCGCGATTGTTTCCGGCTTCAGCACCTGGTTGCCGTTGCCGCGGCCCTTGTTGAGGATCATCTGGGTGAACTTGATGTAGTCCGCCGCCGTGCCGTAGAGGCCGCCGCCACCCATGTGAAACTCCGGCGCCTGTTCCAGCTCGAAGGGCATCGGCGTCAGCGCGCCGTCCGGCCCACGCGCATGCATGCCGACCAGCCGCTGTCGCATCGAATCCGTGATCTTGAATCCTGTGTCGTTCATGCCGAGCGGCGTGAACAGGTTGTCGCGCAGATACGCATCGAGCTTCTTGCCGCTCGCCGCCTCCACCGCCTTGCCGACGAAGTCGATATTGGTGCCGTATTCCCAGCGCGTGCCGGGATCGGTCATGATCGGCGTCTTCAGCGCGGCGTTCTGGCAGGAGATGATGCCGGGGGTGCCGGTCTTCTCCAGATATTTGCCGATGTCGCCGTTCCACATGTCGTAGGCAAAGCCCGCGGTGTGCGTCATCAGATGACGCAGCGTGATCGGCTTTTTCGCCGGCCGCAGTTTCGGCTCGCCGCTGGCGTCAAAACCCTCCAGCACCTGCGGTGACGCGAGATCGGGCAGCAGCTTGCCGATCGGCTCGTCCAGCGCGAGCTTGCCCTGCTCGACCAGTTGCATGCCGGCGGCGCAGGTGATCGCCTTGGTCATCGAGGCGATCCAGAACACGCTGTCGGTGGTCATCGGATCGTCCTTGCCGAGATCGCGCTTGCCGAACGCGCCCTCGTAAATCACTTCGCTTCCGGTCGCCGCCATCGCGACCACGCCCGGAATATCCTTCGCCTCGCATCTCGTACGTAGACTCTGATCGATCTGGGCCTTGCTCTGCATGGGTCACCTCCCGTTTTGATTTTTATGGAGTGGCGCGATCTTCCTCCCGCTTCTGCGATCCGGCAAGCGGCAGCCGCAGGTGGCGCAATGTCGCGCGCTCGCGATGGGCAAGGCGGAGCGGCGCGGTCGGGCGGCGGCACAAAACTGCAACACCCCCATACAATTGGCAGCGGATCCCGGCGCAACCCGTGACCGGCTTAACCATCCACGATATCGTGATTTCGCCATGATTCCCGAGACCGAATTTTTTCAGTAAAGCGTTCTAATCCCAGCAGAAACGTTGCGCGTTGGCTGGACCCCTTAACCAGAAATAGCCGTATTTCCAACGTGGCGAGGCTCACGCAATGATTTCGACCTGGAGTGAATGGAAGCGATATCCCCGCCCTGGCCGTGGCGAAAACATCGAGGCGCCGATTACACCCGGGATTTATGAAGTCCGTATCGCCGGAACCGGCGCGCTGTACTGCTTCGAGGCCGTCGACAACGTCGCCCAGGCGCTGGCGCAGCTGTCGGTCGGCTCCAAATCCTGGTTCGGTCGCCGCGACCCGGCCAAGTCGCCCGACCTCGAATACCGCACCTGCGCCACCTCCTCAAAAGCCGACGCCAAGGCCGCCGCCGAAGGCATGATCGGCCGCCGCGAGACCTATATGAGCGGCGCGGCCTGATTGATTGGTTCCTTCGTCATTCCGGGGCGCGCCCCTTGGCGCGAACCCGGAATCCAAGCATCCACGATCACGACAGCAGTTGTTGAAAGATGGGGTTCCGGGTTCGCTTCGCGCCCCGGAATGACGGCCTCGCCCCTCAACATAGCTTGAAGCAGACCCGCGTCTGCCGCCGGTGCATTGTCGGCGCAACCGGCCTATACTCGGACCAACATCCCAGAAAGTCCGAGGAGTACGCCATGAACCCGCCCGTCGCCGCTCGCGCTTCAGCCTCCACCCCTTCGCTGCACGACCGCCTGAAGGATCCCTCGCTGCTGCGCGACCGCTGCTACATCGATGGCGCCTGGGTCGGCGCGCCGTCGCGCCCCGTCACCAACCCAGTCAACGGCGTGGAACTGGCCAAGGTGCCGGCGCTTGGCACCGCGGAAGCAACCCAAGCGGTCGAAGCCGCCGAGCGCGCGTTCCCGGCCTGGGCCAAGCTCACCGCCAAACAGCGTTCCAACATTTTGCGCAAATGGTTCGACCTGATCATCGCCAACCGCGAGGATCTCGCGCTGATCCTGACCTCCGAGCAGGGCAAGCCGCTCACTGAAGCGCTCGGCGAGGTCGATATCGGCGGCGCCTACGTCGAATTTTTCGCCGAGGAAGCCCGCCGCGTCTATGGCGAGACCATCCCGACGCAGCGGCCGGATGCGCGGCTGCTCGCGATCAAGCAGCCGATCGGCGTCTGCGGCGCCATCACGCCGTGGAACTTCCCGTGCTCGATGATCACCCGCAAAGTCTCGCCGGCGCTCGCCGCGGGCTGCACCGTCGTGCTCAAGCCCGCCAATGAAACGCCGCTGACCGCGCTGGCGCTGGTCGCGCTGGCCGAAAAGGCCGGCGTGCCGAAGGGCGTCTTCAACATCCTTACCGGCAATTCGTCCGCGATCGGCAAGGTGCTGTGCGAGCATCCGGCCGTCCGCTTTGTCGGCTTCACCGGCTCGACCGAGGTTGGAAAGATCCTCTATCAGCAGGCCGCCGTCGGCGTGAAAAAGCTCGGCCTCGAACTCGGCGGCAATGCGCCGTTCGTGGTGTTCGACGACGCCGACATTGACGCGGCGGTCGAAGGCGCCATGGTCTCGAAGTATCGCAACATGGGCCAGACCTGCGTCTGCGCCAACCGTCTCTATGCCCAGGACAAGATCTACGACCAGTTCGTCGAAAAACTGTCCAAGAAGGTCGCGGCGATGAAGATCGGCGACGGTACCGAGGAAGGCGTGGTGCAGGGTCCGCTGATCAACATGGAAGCGATCGACAAGGTCGAGAAGCACATTGCCGACGCGGTGAAGGGCGGCGCGAAAATCGTCACCGGCGGCAAGCGTCATGCGCTCGGCGGCAGCTTCTTCGAGCCGACGGTGCTTTCGAACGTGAAGCCGGACGCACTCGTTGCGCATGAAGAAACCTTCGGTCCCTTGGCGCCGGTGTTCCGCTTCAAGGACGAGGCGGAGGTGATCGCGATGTGCAACAACTCGCCGTTCGGCCTCGCGTCGTATTTCTATTCCCGCGATCTCGGCCGCGTCTGGCGCGTCGCCGAAGCGCTGGAGTCGGGGATGGTCGGCGTCAACACCGGACTGATCACCACCGAGGTCGCGCCCTTCGGCGGCGTCAAGGAGTCAGGCCTCGGCCGCGAAGGCTCGCATCACGGCATGGAAGAATATGTCGAGATAAAATACGTGATGATGGCGGGGGTGTAGCACTCTCGTGGTCCCGGCCTAGTGCGCAATTGCGCACGGCGGGCCGGGACCCATACGCAGTGGCGGCAATTGTCTTGCAAGGTGTCAGCCATCGCGTTTCAGCCGCGCAGGCAAAAACGCGGAGAGGACAGCGGCCTCCGCGACGACGGAGTCAGACCTTCAACTCGCTTCCCGTCACCCGGCGGTACGCTTCGAGATAGCGCTTGCTCGTCGCGTCCACCACGCTGTCGGGCAATGGTGGGGGCGGCGCATCGCCGTTCCAGCGGCCGGCCTTTCGTTCGGCGTCGAGATAGTCGCGCAGCGGCTGCTTGTCGAAGGAGGGCTGCGGCCGGCCGGGCTTGTAGACATCCGCTGCCCAGAACCGCGAACTGTCCGGCGTCATCACCTCGTCGATCAGGATGATGCGGCCGTCCGCCGCGCGGCCGAACTCGAACTTGGTGTCGGCGATAATGATGCCCTGGTGGCGGGCGATGCGTTCGCCGAAATTATACACCGTGCGCGCCATGCTCTCGAGTTTCTCGGCGACGTCGCTGCCCAGGATCTCGCGCACGCGGGCGATCGTGATGTTCTCGTCGTGACCGGTCTCGGCCTTGGTGGCCGGGCTGAAGATCGGCGCGTCGAGCTTCTCGCTTTCGACCAGGCCTTCCTTCAGCCGCTCGCCGGCGAGGGTGCCGGACGCGGCATATTCCTTCCACGCCGAGCCCGAAATATAGCCGCGGATCACGCATTCGACCGGGAAGACCGTGGTGCGCCGGCACAGCATCGCGCGGCCGAGAATATCGGCGCGAAGATCTCTGAGCGCGGGCACCTCGCGGATGATCTCGTCGGCGTCGGCGCTGATCATGTGATGCGGCACCACGCCTTCGAGCTGGCGGAACCACCACGCGCTGATCTGGGTCAGCACCGCGCCCTTCATCGGAATGGTTTCGGCCATCACGACGTCGAACGCACTGATGCGGTCGGTGGTGAGCAGCAGCACGCGGTCGTCGCCGACGGCATAGATATCGCGCACCTTGCCGCGGCCGATCCGCGGCAGGGGCAGGTCGCTGGCGAGCATCGCGTTCATCAGGTCAGACTTTCGAGGCGGCGCGCCGGTGCCGGCGCGTCAATGAGAAGGCGCAGCATTAGCTCACTCCGGCAGCGGAATGAACTCATGTTCCTGCGGAACGGCGGCAAAACGGCCGGTTTTCCAGTCCTGTTTGGCCTGCTCGATCCGCTCCTTGCTGGAGGAGACGAAATTCCACCAGATGTGGCGCGGGCCCTCCAGCGCGTCGCCGCCCAGAAACATCATGCGCGTCGGCTTGATCGTCTTCACCGTGATGCGATCGCCGGGGCGGAAGATCAGCAGGCTCGGTCCCTCGTGACGTTCATTCGCAATCTCGACCTCGCCATCGACCAGGTAGATCGCCCGCTCCTCGTGATCCGGATCGAGCGGCACGCTGATGCCGGCCTGCGCCGTCACTTCCGAGTAGAACCACGGCGACACCATGCTGACCGGCGATTTCACGCCAAAGCCGCTGCCTGCGATGATGCGCGCGGTGAACCCGTTTTCCTTCACGGTCGGCAGTGCGTCGGCGGCATAGTGCTGGAACGACGGCGCGATCTCTTCCGATCCGGCCGGCAGCGCGATCCAGCTTTGTAGTCCGAGCATCTTCTGGCCGTCACGGCGTTGCACGTCCGGCGTACGTTCGGAATGCGCGATGCCGCGCCCGGCCGTCATCAGGTTCATCGCGCCGGGCTGGATCTCCTGGATGTTGCCCTCGCTGTCACGGTGCATGATCGAGCCGTCGAACAGATAGGTGACGGTGGCCAGCCCGATATGCGGATGCGGCCGCACGTCCATGCCCTTGCCGGCCATGAACTGCACCGGCCCGAAATGATCGAAGAAGATGAAAGGCCCGACCATCTGTCGCTTGCCATGCGGCAGTGCGCGGCGCACGGCAAAGCCGTCGCCGAGATCGCGGGTGCGCGGCACGATGATCAGGTCGAGTGCGTCGCAGGTCTTGGGATCGCCGAGCACGGGATCGTTGGATGGCTGCCAGCTCATGAAAGGACTCCTTGATGTTTGCGGCGATTATAACAGCAAATGCGGGATGGACTATGGGCCATGACCTCTCCGCGTCATTGCGAGCGAAGCGAAGCAATCCATCGCGCCACGTGCCGATAAATGGATTGCTTCGTCGCTTGCGCTCCTCGCAATGACGGCGGTAAGCACATGAGAACAGAAAAATGGCAGGAAGCCGATGATCCCTCCGCTCAAGCCCGGCGCAAAGCTCCTGAAGGCCGACGGTCCCGTCATCGAGACCGCGCGCCTGATCTTGCGGCCGTGGCGCGCGAGCGACATTGCCGCCAATACCGCGATGCTGTCCGATCCCGGCACCGCGCGCTACATCACGTCCGACGGCGTCGCAATCACCACCGAAATCGGCGGCTGGCGCAACGCTGCGGTGATATCAGGGCATTGGGCGCTGCACGGCTTCGGCATGTTCGCCGTCGAGGAGAAATCGAGCCGCCGCTATATCGGCCGCGTCGGGCCGTGGTGCCCGCCGGGATGGCCGGGCTTCGAGGTCGGCTGGGGCATCGACCGCGCCTGTCGCGGCAAGGGTTATGCGGTGGAAGCGGCGAGGGCGTCGATCGCATGGACATTCGCAACCTTCCAGATCGACGAGATCATCCATTGCATCGATGCCGACAACGAACCCTCCAAGCGCGTCGCGCGGCGCCTTGGCGCAAAGCATGACGGCGAGGTCGACATGCACGGCAAGCCCAACGAGCGCTGGGTTACCGTGCGGGCCACATGGAAAGGCTGACCGGCGCAATTTGAACGAGTCGCGAATTCGCACTAGATTGACCAAGCGCGAAGACCGCGCAGCGGATCTGTCCAATGCTGCTTTCCACCATCGATATCGCCCTGCGCGGCGCCACCGTGGCGCTGCTGCTGTTGCTGGCGACATCGCTGTTTCGCGGCTTTGGCACGGTGCTTGCCGGGCGATTGGCCGCGGCTTTTGCGGTCGGTTCGGCGGCGCATGCCGTGACCGCATCGATCGGCGCGACCGGGCCGATATCCGCGACCCATGCACCGCTGATCGCGATCTCGACCGGTAATGTCGTGGTGTTCTGGCTGTTCACGCGGGCGCTGTTCGACGAGGCATTCAGGCTCCGCGCGTGGCATGCGCTGGTTTGGGCGGCGGTCGCTGCCTTCAGCTTCGTCAACTGCATGTGGCTGGCGCCGGCCTCCGGGGCGCGGCTCTCGATCATTGCCGTCAACCTGCTGGCGCTCGGCTTCATCGTGCTGGCGGTTGTGCAGACCATCGCCTCCTGGTCTTCGGATCTCGTCGAGGGCCGGCGTCGCGTCCGCGTCTTCATCGTCAGCGCGGCGGCGCTGTATGGCGGATTGAATGCGCTGCTGCAGATATCGATGGCCGGCGGCGGTCCGGCGGAGTTCGCCAACGCCGTCAATTCCGCCGCGCTGGCCGCCGTGGTGGCATCGATATCGATGGCGATGATGCGCGTCGACGGCGCCGACCTGTTCCCGGTAACGCCAGCGGTTACGACCGAAACAAGCGAAGCGGCTGCGGTCGAACCCGCCGCCGACCAGAAGCTCGTCGATGCGCTGATGCGGCTGATGGCCGACGAACGCATTTACCGCCACGACAACGTCACCATCGGGACGCTCGCCACAAAACTCAAGATCCCCGAATACCGGCTGCGGCGGCTGATCAACCAGCGGCTCGGCTACCGCAATTTCAATGTGTTCCTCAATGAGCACCGGATCGCGGAGGCCAAGGCGGCGCTGGCCGATCCGAGCCAGGCCGAGGTCCCCGTCATCACGATTGCGATGGACGCCGGCTTCCAGTCGCTGGGGCCTTTCAACCGCGCCTTCAAGGCCACCACGGGCGTTACGCCGACCGAATATCGCCGGCTCAAGGCCAGCGCGGCCTGACCGGTATCATATTCATAAAACTAGCGAATTCCGGAATCGGCGAGCCGGCTGAGGATTACGGCCAGGGCGATTTCGAAATCCGGCGAGCGGCGATGAATGCCTGCGCCATCCTGTCTGGCAACGCACTGCTGCGTCATGCCGGAGCCCCCATGAAACGACGAAATCTGATCTTCATCCTCGCTGGCGCCACGGCGCTTTGCGCGCTCACCCTGACGGCCGCTCGCGCCCGCGACGTGCCGAAAGTCGCGACCGGCTTCGTCGCCAATGTCGTCTGCACCGAAACCTTCGTCTCCGGCCTCGATCCCGCGCGCGCATTTGCCGAGACGACGTCGGCGATGCCCGGCGCCGGACTGATCGCCTGGGCGCTCGACTATCGTGTCGATCGCGTGCGCAAGGATGTCTCGGTGACGCTGTTCGGCCTGGGCCGGAGCCACGCCGTCTACCGCGGCGAAGGCCTCGGCTGCCGTCTCGATCATGGTGGGGCGGTCGCCGACATCGCGGTGCCGTCGCCCGATGCAAAGGCGGCGTTGCTGCCCGAGATCGCCGGTCCCTCCATCGTCGCGCCGCAGACGCCGCAACTGGCCGCCGCGCTCGATCGCGCCTTTGCCGAGCCGGACAAATCGACGCCGCGCAACACGCGGGCGATCGTCGTCATGAAGGATGGCCGCGTCGTCGCCGAGCGCTATGCCGATGGCATCGGCATCGATACGCCGCTGCTCGGCTTCTCCGCGACCAAATCGGTGATGTCGGCGCTTGCCGGCGTCCTCGTGCGCAAAGGCGCGCTGAAACTGCACGAGCCGGTGCCGATTGCCGCGTGGCAAGGCGTCGACGATCCAAGGCGCGCCATCACCCTCGATCATCTGATCCGGCACACCGCAGGCCTCAAGCTCGGCAGTTCCCTGCAGGCGTCGCTGGCGTCCGCGCTCGAGCCGGTCAACCGGATGAAATTTCTGGAAGCGGACATGGCGGCCTATGCGGAGAGCATGCCGCTGGAGACGGCGCCGGGCGCCGCGTGGAATTATCACGACGGCAACACCGTCATCCTGGGCCACGTGATCCGGCAGGCCTCGGGCGGCAGCGCGTCAAGGATGATGCGCTTCGCGCGGCAGGAATTGTTCGATCCGCTCGGCATGCGCCACGTCGCGCTCGAATTCGATGCGTCCGGCAATGCGGAGGGATCGAGCCAGATGCTGGCCAGCGCGCGCGACTGGGCGCGCTTCGGCCAGCTCTACCTCAATGACGGCGTCGCCGGCAGCAAGCGCATCCTGCCGGAAGGCTGGGTGAAATATTCCGCGTCGCCGACGCCAAACGCGTGGGTCGGGCAGGGCGCTGGTTTCTGGACCAATCACGGCGACAGTTTTGGCGCGACCTACCGCACCGAACGCGGCTGGCCGCGCGACACGTTTTTCGCCAAGGGTACGATCGGGCAGTATGTGATCATCGTGCCGTCTGCGCGGCTGGTGATTGTGAGGTTAGGCCGCTCGCCGAACCGGCCGCCGGAAGCCGACGGCGTGTTCGATCTCGTGCGCGATGTGGTTGCGGCCACCAGCGACAAGGCGAAGCTGGCGGGTGCGAATTGACGCGCGATCTTCCTTTCTCCCCTTGTGGGAGAAGGTGGCGTAGGCGGCCTATGGCCGCCGTCTCTTAGAACGCCGATGCGGTTTCCGTTATGCTACTGCCGCCCCAACTGCGTGGCCTTGGCAACGCGGTCGAATCGTTCGAGAGAAAGAATCGCATCCGCGAGCTGATCGGCACGGCCATTCAGCACGGGGCGGGCCAGCGTCAGGAATTTCTGCTGCATCGCCTGCGCGTCGGGGAACGAGTTCGGTTCGCCGGAGGGATCGGCGTAGAGTCGCTCATGCACGCCGTCATCGGTGGTGATGGAGACGCGCGCGCCGAAGGGGTGGGTGCGGCCGATTTCGAGGCGGTCGTCCTGCACCACGTCGAACTTGTCGGCGAGCGCATTGACGGCGGCGTCGCCGAGCCGGTTGTAATCGTCCCAGCCGAAACTGCCCTGGTCGAGCGCCAGCGCGCCGGTGAAGAACATCGAGAACTGCCCGCCGACGATCGAGGTCGGATGCCGCTTGGTGGCGGCGTCGCCGGTCAGCGTGATGCCGTTGCGATGCAGGCCGATCTCGACGCGCTTGATCTGGTCCGGCGTCAGATTGTGCTCCCGCCGCATCGCGATCAGCGCATCCAGTGCGGCATGGGTGTAGCGGCAGCTCGGATACGGTTTTACGCCGATCTTCAGCGTCTCATAGGTCTTGCCAAGGCCGGCGGTGGCCTTTTCGGGGTGCGCGTCGTCGCTGTAGCCGACGAGCAGGCCGTGCTTGCCCTCGACGGATTCAGTCGAGCCGACGAAATCGTTGCGCGCCAGCGTTGCGGCGATCACACCGTTCATCGCCGCGGCGCCGACCTGGTAGCGCTTGTTCCAGGCGCCGTTGACGAGGAATTGCAGCGAGCCCGCGGCCTGGCTGCCGGACACGCCGAACGCGGAGATGATCTGGTCCTTCGACAGGCCGAACAGCTTGCCGGCCGCCGCGGCTGCGCCATAGGTGCCTGCCGTCGCGGTCGGGTGAAAGCCGCGCGCATAATGCGAGGTCGGGTCGAGCGCGTTGCCAAGCCGGCAGCACACCTCATATCCGGCCACGATCGCAGTGAGCACGTCGCGCCCCGAGGCGCCGACCATTTCGCCGACCGCGAACGCCGCCGGCACCACGGGCGCACTTGGATGCAGCGAGGAATCGGCATGGGTGTCGTCGAAATCGAGGGAATGGCCGAGCGCACCGTTGAGCAATGCGGCGACCGCCGGTGTCCAGGTCTTGACGTCGCCGAACACGGTGGAGTCGCCCTTGCCGTCCAGTGCCAGCGCTTCCAGCATCTTGAGCAGCGACGCCGTGGATTCCGCGTCGCGCCGCGCCCGGATCGTGCTGCCGAGGAAATCCAGCGTCAGCACTTTTGCGCGCTCCAGCACCTCCGGCGGGATGTCTTCGAATTTCAGGTCGGCGACGTAGGCGGCGAGCGTTGCGGTTTCGTTGGCCATCGTGTTTCCTCGTGTTGCCGGGCAGGCTAGGCGGCCGGACATGACCTTTCAAGCCGCATCGTTGTCGCTGGCATCAGCCATGCCTGACGTGGTCTATCATAGGCAGGGCAGGCGGATTCGGGAATGCGGCGCATGATGGCCTTCGGAAAACGCATGCTTGGATCGCTTCACGGCCACAAGACGGAATTGTCGCTTGCGGTCCGCCTTGCCGTTGCGGCGGTCGCGGCCTACGCGATCGCCAGGGCGCTGCATCTGATGCTGCCCTTATGGGCGGTGCTGACATCGCTCATCGTCACCCAGATGAGCGTCGGCCGCTCGCTGAAGGCGACCCGGGATTACATGCTCGGGACGGTCGGGGGCGCGGCCTACGGCGGCGCCATCGCCATGCTGATCCCGCATTCCGGGGAGGGCGGATTGCTGGCGCTGCTGGTGCTGACGGTGGGGCCAATGGCGTTCATCGGCGCCGTCAACCCGAGCCTGAGCGCCGCGACGGTAACGGCCGTGATCGTGCTGCTGGTGCCGGCGATGAACCATGCCAATCCGCTGGATTCCACCATCGACCGGCTGTTCGAGGTCAGCGTCGGCGGCCTCACCGGGCTGGTGGTGTCGTTCCTGGTGCTGCCGTCACGGGCGGTCAGCCAGATCCGCATCAACGCGGCGCAGCTTCTGGAGCTGGAGGCTGCCGCTTTCGCCGAACTGCTGGCAGGACTAACGCGCGGCCTCGACAACGATGCCCTGCATCGCATCCAGGACGGCATCGGTACGGCGATGACGGACCTTCATGCGACTGGCCTGGAAGCGGAGCGCGAGCGCGCGGCGCACCTGTCGAAAGGCCCGGATACCGGCCCCTTGTTGCGTACCATCCAGCGCTTGCGCCACGACGTCGTAATGATCGGGCGCGCCAGCGTGGTGCCGCTGCCGTCCAATGTGCAGGCGCGGCTGGCGCGCCCGCTGTCCGATGTCAGCAACGCGATCGTCGGCTATATGCGGGCGGTAGCCGCATCCCTGCGGGACGGCGGCGGCAACGCGGATATTCAGTCCGTCGATGCGGCCTTGCAGGCCTATACCGCCGAGGTCGCCGCATTGCGAAGCGAAGGCTTGATCCGAGGTGTGCCTGTCGATGTCGCGGAGCGGTTTTTTGCCTTGGGATTTTCGCTGGAGCAGATGCGCCAGAACCTGAACGATCTCGACCGTTGCCACGCCGAGTGGTGTGAGAGGCCGGCCGGGAAGCCGGCTAGTGCAAAGGTATAGCCAAATCAATCCGTCACCTGCCGCAGCAAGGCCGGCACGATCAGCCGGTGAAACGGCATGATGGTCGCAAGATAGGTCCGCCCCAGCCAGTTGTGGGTCTTGACCAGCGTCGTCGCGGTAACCTGCCTGACGCCGCCGGGTGCGGTTACATCCACCACGATCCGGAAATCGAGATGGCTGTCGTTGAAGCCGGCGACGAGGCGTTCAGGCGTTTCGCTGACGACCGGGAAGATACCGATCATGTCGCGCATCGCGCCCGGGCTAGCGCCCGACGTTTTCAGCCCGAGCGGCGTGACCAGCAGATTGCGCAGCGACAGCAGCGCCTCGGCCCATCGCGGCTGCCGCGCCATCATCCGCTCTGCTGCGCGGCGGGCATTGAGGTCGCGGTCGGCGACGTCGACGCAAAAGGCGTCGGCGAACTGCGCGCCGGCCAGCAGCGTCTCGGCGTCGACGGTGGGAGCAATCTCGTGAACGGTCATCGGAAGCCAGCTTGCGCGGGAGCCTGGGAAAGCGCAAGGGCCGGGCAATGGCTTCGACCGCTGCCCTGCTGGTGGCCGGTTCGCGGCCCAATCGCGCGATTCAGAAAAGAGATGAGAGCCGCGAAGGAAATGCGCCGCCCGGCCGTATTCCCCATATCAGGCGCATTCGGCGCCGCCGGTCATTTGGGGAAGTCGATATGAAAAGCGGGATTGCGATGGCGTTGGCGGCAAGTCTGGCCTGTATGGCGCAAGGGCGGGCGGCCGATCTCAGGTTGTCATCGGCACCGGCGCCACAGCGGCAGCCAGCCGCGACGGCGTTCCCGAGCTGGGCCGGGCCGTATATCGGCGCGCAGGCGGGATATCTATCCGGCCGCAGCGAAACGTCGTTTTCCGGAACGGGCGAACTCCACTCTGTCGATCCGAAGGGCTTTTCGACCGGCTTTTCGGCCGGCTATTCGATGCAATGGGGGCGCTTCGTCGGCGGTCTCGAAGGCGATCTGAATTTCGTCGGCGCCAAGGCGACCATCGACACCGGGTTTGCCCCGGATCCGTCGATCACACAGCTGCAGTCCACGATCGACTGGAATAGTCATTGGCGGGCGCGCGTCGGTTACGCGTTCGATCGCACCTTGATTTTTGCGGCCGGCGGTCTTGCGATCGCGGGCGTGGAAAACAGGGCGTTCGACAACGGCGCGGGTACGATGGCTACGTGGAACGACACGCGAATCGGCTGGACGATCGGAGGCGGCGTGGAATACCGCGTCGCGCCACAGGCGAGCGTGCGGCTGGAATATCTGTACGACAATTACGGTACCCGGACGCTTGCAACGCAGACCTTAGGCGCCACCACCTTTCCGTCGCGGGAATCGAAGCTGGATAGCCACACCTTGCGCGCCGGCGTTCACTGGCATTTCTGAGCCGATACCCAGGCGGCCATGCGTCATGTCGCATCGAAGGCTCCCGCTGATAGGGTATGGATCGTCGAATGCCGGCGTGCGCCGCAGCGTGGGCCGGGCAGGCGGGATACGGACCGGAATGCTGGAAGACCCATCGGACGAGGCGTTGATGGCGGCGGTCTCCGAACGCCAGCACCGCGCTTTCCGCATCCTGATGGGGCGCCACATGCCGCGCGCCATCCGCGTCGCGCAGCGCATCGTTCGAGATCCCGGCGAAGCCGACGATATTGGTCAGGAAGCATTTTTGCGGGTGTGGAGCCATGCAGCTTCGTTCAATCCCGAGATCGCCAAGTTCACGACATGGCTGTATCGGATCGTGCTCAATCTTGCGTTCGACCGGACGCCGCGCCGGCAACACGCGCCGATCGACGAAGCGGCCGACGTGCGGTCCGATGATCCCGGGCCGGTCGAGCGCGTGATCGCCGACGAGGAGCGTCGAATCCTGGAGCAGGCGATGGCCGGCCTTCCGGAGCGGCAGCGCGGCGCCATTGCCTTGTTTCACATGGAAGGCCTCAGCGGCGAGGACTCCGCTGACGCCATGAATCTCAGCGCCAAGGCGTTCGAGTCCCTGCTTGGCAGGGCCCGCGCCGCGCTGAAGGAAAACGTCAAGAAAATCCAGGACACCGGGAGGTGCGCATGACACCCGAACAATTCACGCAGCTGGCCGAGACCTGGGGTGGCGATATCGATCGTTGGCCGACGGCTGTGCAAGACGCGGCCCGCGAGATGGCGGCGGGCAAGCAGGCCGGGCGCATTCTCGATGAACACCGACACCTGGATCGCCTGTTGTCGTTCGCCCCCGTTGTGGACGAAGACCGTGCCGGACGCGCCGGCTTTGCGGTGTTGCAGCGGATGGCGGAAAAGGACGGTAAGCGGCGCTGGTTTCGCTGGAGCTGGCGCCCGTCCTCGCTGTTTCCTGCGACCAGCCTGGTTTGCTCCGCGCTGGTGGGTCTCTGGCTCGCGGGAGCGCTGCCCTACCGTCACGAGCCGCCCGATGCCCTGTCTGTGGTGAGCATGGTCTTCGATAGCTCCACCCTTTTCCTTGGAGGCCTGCAATGAAGCTCCGGCCAACGTCGCTTTCCACGACCCGCTGGCTTTTGCTGGCCTCGCTATGCTGCAATATGGCGCTCGCGACCTATATTTCGGTGCAATGGTTGAGGTCGCCCGGCTGGCCGCCTGCCGCGGCCGGCGCGCCGCTTCGCATGATCGAGCGGGTCGCTGAACGCCTGCCGAAAGACGACGCGGATATCCTGTGGCGGATCTATCGCGGCAAGGAGCAGGAACTCCAGCCAATGCAGGCCGAGTATGTGCGATCGCTGCTGAAAACCATGCAATTAGCCGCGCAGCCCGAGCTGGACCGAGGTGCGCTGCGATCGGCGGTGAAGGATACGCGTGACAAGCGGTTGAAGATCGGTGACGTCACCATCGAGACGTTCGTCGAAATGCTGGAACAGATTTCTCCGAAAGGACGACGTCAACTCGTCGGCGGGTTTCTTCGCTGAGTACCGCAGGCAGCGCGAAGGATTTCGTCCGCTCGAGCGTATCATCTACATCGACATCGGAGAGTTGAAGGAGATAGATGAACCATGCTGCAGGGAATAGGCTTCGGAGACAGGCGCCCACCAGCGTTCTCGAGACCGGGCGTCACCTTCGTACGGTCGGCGCTTGCCGCCGCTTGCCTGATCGGCACGCTGGCGCTGCTGCTGTCGCGGGTTTCCGCGCAGGACGCGCGGGGCGAAGCCCGGCAAGCCTGCAAGGCCGACTACTCGCGGCTTTGCGCCGGGGTCAGTCCCGGCGGCGGCCGCATTCGCAAATGCCTCAATGACAATCTCGACGTCCTGTCGGAGCCCTGTAAGCGGATTGTAAGCGCGACGGCCGGCAAATAGGCCGAGGCGATCCGGAACATTGTGAAGCGATTCCGAAAGGATCATGCTCGAATAGTTGACCTCAAGCGCGATGATCGCTCTTCCCAGTCTCATCGCGCTTGAGGCGTCGTCATGGCGTTCGAAAGCGGCCTGCCATTCGGTGGAAGCGCCACAGCAATAGCGCGGCATAAACGGCGGTGCCGATCGACAGCCCAACCCAGACTCCGGTCGCCCCCCACCCCGTCCAGAAGCCGAGCCAGCACGCGCAGGCGAAGCCGATCAGCCAGTAGCTGAGGATCGCCAGCAGCAGCGGCACGCGGGTGTCGTTCATGCCGCGCAGCGCGCCGGCTGCAACGGTCTGGATCGCGTCGGCGATGAAGAAGGTCGACCCGACCAGCAGCAGCGTCGCCGCGAGTTCGGCGGTCGCATCGGTGCGCTCACCGAGAAAAAGCTCGGCGATGCCGAAGCGGCCAAGGATCACGGCAAGCGTCAGGACGGCCGCGAGCACGATGCCGAGCCAGGTCGCGACGTGGCCCGCGCGCCGGATCGCGCCGGCGTCGCCGCGGCCGACGGCGTGGCCGACCCGCACCGTGGCGGCCATGCTGATGCCGAACGGCACCATGTACAGGATGGCGGCGACCTGCAGCGCGATCTGGTGCGCCGCCAGCGCGCTGGTGCTGATCAGGCCCATCAGCAGACCGGCGGCGCCGAACAACCCATACTCGAGCAGGAAGGAAAACGAGATCGGTGCGCCGATGACGATCAGCCGCCGCATCAGCGGCCAGTCCATGCGCCAGAAATGGCCGAACACGTGATACTTCCGGAACGGCCGGCGATAGATGGCGAACCACACGACGGCGAGGAACATGCCGGCATTGACGATGGAAGTCCCGAGCCCCGCGCCGAACAGGCCGAGCGCCGGCAGGCCGAACGCGCCGAACAGCAGCAGATAGACCAGCAGCGCGTTGGCCGGGATCGCAGCCAGCGTGATCCAGAGCACCGGCTCCGGGCGGTTGATCGCGCTCATGAAGCCGCGGATCGCCATGAACCACAGCGCCGGCAGGATGGTCCAGACCAGGCCGGCGAGATATTCCTGGGCGTGATGCGCCGTCGCGGGCGTCTGTCCGAGCGTCAGCAGGATCTGCTCGGCCCAGAAGCGAAGCGCCATCAGCGGCATCGAGACCATCAGCGCAGCCCACAGGCCGACGCGCAGCGCGCGGCGGATGACGTGCGGGTCGCGCGCGCCGAATGCCTGCGCGGCCAGCGGCGCGACGGCGGAAACCAGTCCCATGCCGAAGGTGAAGCTGACAAACAACACGGTGTGCGCCAGCGCGGCGGCGGCCACCGCCTCGGCGCCGAGGCGGCCGATCATGGCGAGGTCGGTGGTCATCATCGCGATCTGGCCGAGTTGCGTCAGCGCGATCGGCACGCCGAGCTTCAGCGTCTCGGCGAGTTCGATCGCGAGATGACGGCCGGGCACCGCTGCAGGGCCAGGCGTCGCCGCGGAGGCGCGTTCAATCTTGTCGAGTGAGGTCATGGCAGGGGACTACCACGCCACGGACCGAAAAGGCGACGGCTTACGCGCCTGGCCCGTCTCGCGCCGGCACGCGCGTGATCTTCGCGCCCAGCGCGTTCAGCCGCTCCTCGATGCGCTCATAGCCGCGCTCGATCTGGTCGGCGTTGTTGATGGTGGACGTGCCTTCCGCAGCCACCGCCGCCAGCAGCATCGCCATGCCGGCGCGGATGTCGGGCGAGGTCATCGTCGAGCCGCGCAGCCGGCTCGGGCCGGCTACGATCGCGCGGTGCGGGTCGCACAGCACGATCCTGCCGCCCATCGCGATCAGCTTGTCGACGAAGAACATCCGCGACTCGAACATCTTTTCGAACATCAGGATCACGCCGTCGCACTGCGTGGCCGTGACGATCGCAATCGACATCAGGTCGGCCGGGAAGGCCGGCCAGGGCTGGTCCTCCAGCTTCGGCACGTGGCCGCCGAAATCGTCGTGGATCTTCATGGTCTGGCCGGACGGCACGATGAGATCGTCGCCCTCGACGCCGCAGACGATTCCGAGCCGCTCAAAGCCCATCCGGATCGAGCGCAGGTGCTCGATGCCGGCTTTGGCGATGCGCAGCGGCGAGCGCGTCACCGCGGCCAGGCCAATCAGCGAGCCGACCTCGATATGGTCGGGCTGGATCGAATAGCTCGTGCCACCGAGTGTCGCCGGGCCGTGCACCGTGATGGTGTTGGTGCCGATGCCTTCGATCTGGGCGCCCAGCGCGACCAGGAAATGCGCGAGATCCTGCACATGCGGCTCGGAGGCGGCGTTGCGCAGATAGGTGGTGCCGTGGGCGGCGACGGCCGCAACCAGTGCATTCTCGGTGGCGGTGACGCTGGGCTCGTCGAGGAACACGTCCGCGCCCCGCAACTTGCTCGCGCGGAATTCCAGCCGGTGCGTTGCCGTGACGGTGGCGCCCAACTGCTCGAAGGCGAGGAAATGCGTGTCCAGACGGCGCCGGCCGATGACGTCGCCGCCGGGCGGCGGCAGCGCCACCTCGCCGCACCGGGCGAGCAGCGGTCCGGCCAGCAGGATCGAGGCGCGGATCCGCGCGCAGAGCTCGGGATCGAGGTCGGCGGCGCGGACGTCCCGGGCGTGGATCGAAAGCGTATTGCGCGCCCTCCACTCCGCGGATGCGCCGACCGATCGGATCAATTCGACCAGCGTCTCCGTGTCGCGGATGCGCGGTACGTTTTCCAGCGTGACCGGATGCTCGGTAAGCAAGGCGGCGGCGATGATCGGCAGCGCGGCGTTCTTGTTGCCGGACGGCTCGATCGTTCCCGAAAGCCGGTGGCCGCCTTCAACGATATACTGGATGGGCGGCACGGCTGCGTCCTGCCTCACACGTCGACATTGGCGCTGAGCGAATTGTCCTGGATGAATTCGCGGCGCGGCTCGACCACGTCACCCATCAGCTTGGTGAAGATGTCGTCCGCCTCGTCGACTTCCTTGATCCTGACCTGCAGCAGCGAGCGCTCGTTGGTGTCGAGCGTGGTTTCCCAGAGCTGCTCAGGGTTCATCTCGCCAAGGCCTTTGTAGCGCTGCAGCGCCACGCCCTTGCGGCCAGCGTCGGTCACGGCCTCGAACAGGCTGACCGGCCCGTGGATCGCGGTTTCGGCATCTTTTCGCCGCAGCACGCCGCCCATCCTCGGATAGGACTCCTGGAGCTTCAAGGCGTAATCGTCGAGCTTGCGTGCGTCAGCCGAGCCGAGCAGGGCATCGTCGATGATGGCCACTTCCTTGACGCCCCGGATGGTGCGCTCGAAGCTGAATCCTTCGCCCTCGGTGAAACGGCCGACCCAGCCGCGCTCGACCTCGTCGGCCAGCGCATCGAGACGCTTGGCGATGTAATCGGCAGCGGCATTGGCGGTGGCGATGTCGCTGGTGATCTTCGGGCTTAACACGCCCGCGATCGCCGCCTGCTCCACCACCTTGCGGTTATAGCGGCTGTGCAGATTGTTCAGGATGCCGCGAATGAGGCGCGCATCTTCCACAAGCGCCAGCAGGTCCCGGCCCGCACGCTCCGCCCCCGTCGACGGAATGAACACGCAGTCGTCGAGGCCGGTCGAGATCAGATAATCTTCCAGCGCGCGCTCGTCCTTCAGGTACTGCTCGGACTTGCCGCGTGTCACCTTGTAGAGCGGCGGCTGCGCGATGTAGAGGTGGCCGCGGTCGATCAGCTCGCGCATCTGCCGGTAGAAGAAGGTCAGCAGCAGCGTGCGGATATGGGCGCCGTCGACGTCGGCGTCCGTCATCACGATGATCTTGTGGTAGCGCAGCTTGTCGCACGAGAAATCGTCGCTGATACCGGTGCCGAGTGCGGTGATCAGCGTGCCGATCTGCTCGCTCGACAGCATCTTGTCGGTGCGGACGCGCTCGACGTTGAGGATCTTGCCGCGCAGCGGCAGCACCGCCTGGAATTCGCGGTTGCGGCCCTGCTTGGCGCTGCCGCCGGCCGAGTCGCCCTCGACGATGAACAATTCCGACTTGGCCGGGTCTTTCTCCTGGCAATCGGCGAGCTTGCCGGGCAGCGAGGAGACGCTGAGCGGGCTCTTGCGGGTCAGTTCGCGCGCCTTGCGGGCGGCTTCGCGCGCGGCCGCCGCCTGGATCACCTTGCCGACGATGACTTTTGCCTCGCCCGGATGTTCCTCGAACCATGCGGCCAGCGCCTCGTTGAGGACATTCTCGACCACCGGGCGCACCTCAGAGGACACCAGCTTGTCCTTGGTCTGCGAGGAGAATTTCGGGTCCGGCACCTTCACCGAGAGCACGGCGGTGAGGCCCTCGCGGCAATCGTCGCCGGTCAGCGCGATCTTTTCCTTCTTGGCATGGGCCTCGGCATAGCCGTTGACCTGGCGCGTCAGCGCGCCGCGGAAACCGGCCAGATGGGTGCCGCCGTCACGCTGCGGGATGTTGTTGGTGAAGCACAGCACGTTCTCGTGGTAGCTGTCGTTCCACCACAATGCCGCCTCGACGCCGATGTCGTTCATCTCGGCCCGCACCATGATCGGGGCCGGGACGATCGCCTTCTTGTTGCGGTCGAGGTATTTGACGAATTCCTCGACGCCGCCGGCATACTGCATCGCCTCGCGCTTTTCGACCGCGTGGCGCATGTCGGACAGCACGATATTGACGCCGGAGTTCAGGAACGCGAGCTCGCGCAGGCGATGCTCCAGCGTCGGGAAATCATATTCGACGTTGGTGAAGGTCTCGGAGGAGGCCAGGAACGTCACCTCGGTGCCGCGCTTGCCGTTGGCTTCGCCAACCACTTTCAGCGGGGCGACCGCATCGCCATGCGCGAATTCGATGTAATGTTCCTTGCCGTCGCGCCAGACGCGAAGCTGCAGCTTGCTGGACAGCGCGTTGACCACGGAGACGCCGACGCCGTGCAGGCCGCCGGAAACCTTGTAGGAATTCTGGTCGAATTTTCCGCCGGCATGCAGCTGGGTCATGATGACCTCGGCCGCCGAGATGCCTTCGCCCTTGTGGATGTCGACCGGAATGCCGCGGCCGTCGTCACGCACCGTCACCGAATTGTCGGCGTTGAGAACGACCTCGACGGCGGTGGCGTGGCCCGCGAGCGCTTCGTCGATGGCGTTGTCGACGACCTCGTAGACCATGTGGTGCAGGCCGGAGCCGTCGTCGGTGTCACCGATATACATGCCCGGCCGCTTGCGCACGGCATCGAGCCCCTTCAGCACCCGGATCGATTCCGCGCCATACTCGACCGGAATGGGATGCTCAGTATCGGCAGGTGTCTGCCGGGCAGGTTCTGTCATGTGAGGCCTTCGCGGGTGTCCCGAATCAGCTGCGCAAAATGAGGCGCTGATTGATCTATTTGTGCCATGAAAGAGAGGGCGCGCCTAGCGCAATCTATCTGCCGGCAAGTCGTTGAATAAATAGCGATTTTTTACCCTTTTTCAAGGCCTCCGAAGGTCGATTCCGGAGACTTCGAAAAGCGCGATTCGACGGCTGATTCTGCGCTTCCGACCGCCGGTTTTTGGCCTCCCTTGCGGCGGCAAATGGCAGCTTGCCGCGGACCTGCTAGAGAGATGGCACGGCCGCCTGCAGACGCTGCTGCCGTCCACCGCAAGTCCCGGGTCAGCGCTTCCCTTGTTCCAGCCTTCCCCAAAATATCGGTCCGATGTCGATGGCCTTCGCGCCATCGCCGTGCTGCTGGTGCTGAACTTCCACGCGTTCCCTGACGCTGTGCCGGGCGGCTTCGTTGGCGTCGACGTGTTCTTCGTGATCTCGGGTTTTCTGATCACCGGCATCATCACACGCGAACTGGAAGCCGGCCGCTTCAACCTCGTCGGTTTCTACAACCGGCGGATCCGCCGCATCTTCCCGGCGCTGATCGTGGCGCTCGCGGCGACCCTGGCGCTGGGCTGGTTCTGGATGCTGCCTGAGGCCTTCGCACGGCTCGGCAGCGACAGTTTTGCCAGCGCGACGTTCCTGGCCAATATCGCGCTGCTGCTGCAGTCCGGCTATTTCGATGTCGACTCCGCCAAAAAGCCGTTGCTGCATTTATGGTCGCTCGGCATCGAGGAACAGTTCTATCTGTTCTGGCCGCTGCTCCTGATGCTCGCGGCGCGGCTACGCATCAGCATCATCGCGATGGCCGCGGTGCTCGGCATCGCGTCTTTCCTGCTCAACGTGGCGTTGATCGGCTCAAATCCGGTCGCGACCTTCTATCTGCCGTTCACGCGTGCGTTCGAATTGCTGGCCGGCGCGGTACTGGCCTGCGGCTGGATCAAGGTCGGCCAGTCCGGCGCGGCGAGCAACTGGCGAGCCTGGATCGGGATGGGGCTGATCGCCGCGTCGGTCGCCTTGCTCGATAGCCACCGCGCCTTTCCGGGCTGGTGGGCGGTGCTGCCGGTCGCCGGCAGCGTGCTGCTGCTGTCGGCGCCGTCGGCGTGGGTCAATCAAGTCGTTCTGGCGAGCCGGCCGATGGTATGGATCGGCCTGATCAGCTACCCGCTCTATCTCTGGCACTGGCCGCTCCTGGTGTTTGGAGAGACGATCAAGTTCCAGCCGTTGACACTGCTGGAGCGCGAACTGATCCTGCTCGCCAGTGGGCTGCTGGCCTGGGCGACTTATCGATTTGTCGAAATACCGTTTCGGTTCGGCCGCCCGAGCGGGCGCAAGATGTTCGCGCTGAGTGCCGGCATGGCGACGGTCGCGCTTGCCGGCATTGCCGTCGTGTGCGGGCGCGGGGTCGAGTTCCGGCTGCCGCCGGAAATCCGCGCCATGGCGAGCGTGCCGACGGAGAGCTTGAAGTGGCGCTTTCATGAATGCCTGCTCGATCTTGGCAGGGAAACCAGTTTTGCCGACACCTGCGTTGAGCGCGACCGGCGCCCGCTGGTTCTGGTCTGGGGCGATTCGACCGCCGGCGCCCTGCTGCCTGGACTGCGCAAGGCGCAGGAGACGCGCAACTTCGCCATCGCGCAGCTGACCTCCAGCTCCTGCATTCCGGCACTTGGTGCCGACATTCCAGGCGTTCCCAAGTGCCGGGAGATCAACGACAAGGTTTTTGCGCTCGTCCGGCAGATCAATCCCGACATCGTTCTGCTGCACGGCACCTGGGAGAAACATCTCGACAACGTTGCGCAGACCGTGGCGGCGCTGAAGAAGGAGACCGATGCCCGTGTCGTCGTTCTCGGCGGCGTGCCGTGGTGGCGGCGCGGTCTACCCTCGGAAGTCATGCGGCATTTCATGCTCCATCGTGTGCCGATCTCGGAGCGTTGGCCCGCCAGCACGCCCACGGCCTATGACGCTGTCATGCGCGCGAGGCTCGAGCCGCTCGGCGCCGAATTCATCTCGGCGTCGGATGCGCTCTGCAATGCGCAGGGATGCCTGACCCGCGTCGGCGATGCCGCGGCCAACCTGACCGCGAGCGATCAGCTGCATCTGACCGAAAAGGGTTCGGTTTATCTGATCGATGCGATCATCGACCGCGTGCTCGGCGAGAAGACTGCCGAGCCACCGCGCTGAGGTGTGCTAATCCCGGCGGCATACCTTGCCGGCTTCAACATCGAAAATCTCGCCACCGTCCCCGATATCGACGAATGCCGCGGGGTCGGCGCCGGTCATCCAGACCTGCGCGCCGAGCTTGGCGAGTTCATCGAACAGCGCCTTGCGCCGGTTGGGATCGAGATGCGCAACGACTTCGTCGAGCAGCAGCAGCGGCACGATGCCGGTCATCTCTGCGACCAGCGTCGCATGCGCCAGCACCAGTCCGATCAAGAGCGCTTTCTGTTCGCCGGTCGAGGCATCACGCGCCGGCATGTTTTTTGGCGCGTAGACCACCTGCAGGTCGGTCAGATGCGGCCCGTCCAGCGTCCGGCCGGCCGCCGCGTCGCGGGCGCGGCTGGCGCGCAGGATTTCGCGATAGCGATCCTCGACAGCGGTCGCGGATTCGTTGACGAGCGCATTCTCCATCCAGCCGTCGAGCATGATCTGCGCCGATGGAAAAGCCGAAGCCTGCCCGCGCTCGCGCAGCATTGCGGCCAGCCGCGTCACCGTCTGGCCGCGCGTAGCGGCGACCGCGACCGCAAGCTCGGCGGTTTCGCGCTCGATCGCGTCGCACCAATGGTCGTCGTAATTGCGCACTTCGAGCAGGCGGTTGCGCGAGCGCAGCGAACGCTCCAGCGCCGAGACGCGGCTGGAATGCTCGCTGTCGATCGCGAGCACCAGCCGGTCGAAGAAGCGCCGCCGTTCGGAAGCTGCACCGAGAAACAGCCCGTCCATGGCCGGCGTCAGCCACACCATGCGCAGATGATCGCCGAATGCGTTTGCCGAGCTGACAGGCTCGCGATCGATCCGGCAACGCCGGCTGGTCGAGGCGCCTTCCGCGGCGGGCGCATCGATGCCGGTGCCGAGCGTGGCAAGGCCCAGCGCGCCCTCGACCTCGGCCGACACCGCCCAGGAGCCGTCGCCCTGGTTGTCGGCGACATCCTCCAGCGTCGCACGCCGCAGCCCGCGCCCCGGCGACAGAAACGAGATCGCCTCCAGGCAATTGGTCTTGCCCGCGCCGTTCGGCCCCACCAGCGCCACCACATCCCCCCGCGCCTGCACGGTCGCCGCGCGATAATTGCGGAAATGCGTGAGGGAAAGGCGGTGGATGCGGGAGGGGGTCATTAGGAGCGTCGGTCTTCTCTTCCCCTCTCCCCTTGTGGGAGAGGGTGGCGCATCACGAAGTGAGGCGACGGGTGAGGGGTATCTTACCGCCCGGCAAGCTTTACAAAAATATCCTCCAGAACGGCGGATGGCCGTTGGAGTACGTCGTTGTTCCAGTACCGCTCGATACGAAATCCCTCCGCCATCAGGATGGAATCCCTCATTGTATCACGCGAAGTCTCGGCGTGCTGGCTACCATCTATTTCGATGACAACACGCTTCTCGAAGCACACAAAGTCGAGAATGTAGTTTTGAAGGGGGACCTGGCGTCGGAACTTATATTGTAAGAGGCGTCGATCACGGAGCAATCGCCACATCGCCGCTTCAGCGTCGGTAGGTTCTCGGCGCATATTTTTTGCGAAGCCGCGGATGCGTTTGGCGACAGGCCGATGGCTTGGTGGTGGCGGCGCGAACCCCTCACCCGTCGCCGAACTTCGTTCGGCGCCACCCTCTCCCACAAGGGGAGAGGGTAGGTTCGCGTCTGTGTCGCCAATCTTGCTCACACCCGCATCGGCATCAGCACATACAGCGCGCCCTTGTTTTCCTTGTCCTGCACCAGCGTCGGCGAGCCGGGGTCGGCGAGGCGGAGTACGGCGACTTCGCCTTCGATCTGCGCGGCGATGTCGAGCAAATAGCGCGAGTTGAAGCCGATATCGAGGGCGTCGGAGGCGTATTCGACCTCGAGTTCCTCGGTGGCGCTGCCGGAATCCGGGTTGGTCACCGACAGCACCAGCTTGCCCGGCGACAAGGCGAGCTTCACGGCCCGCCCGCGCTCGCTGGAAATGGTCGAGACGCGGTCGACCGCGGCCTCGAAGTCCTTCTTGTCGACGATCAGTTCCTTGTCGTTGTTCTGCGGAATGACGCGACCGTAATCCGGAAAAGTTCCGTCGATCAGTTTCGAGGTCAGCACGACATTGCCGAGCGCGAAGCGGATCTTGCCCTGCGACAGTTCGATCTTGATCTCGGCTTCCTGGTCCTCGATCAGCCGCTGCACTTCGCCGACCGTCTTGCGCGGCACGATCACGCCGGGCATGCCGGCGGCGCCGGCGGGCTGCACCAGGTCGATCTGCGCCAGCCGATGCCCGTCTGTGGCAACGCCGCGCAGGGTCGCCGCCTTGGCGGTGCCGGCGGTGTGCAGATAGATGCCGTTGAGATAGTAGCGCGTCTCCTCGGTCGAGATCGCAAACTGCGTGCGATCGATCAGGCGCTTGACGTCGGAGGCGGCGAGCGCGAACGAATGCGTCATCTCGCCGGCGGCCAGATCCGGGAAATCGCTTTCCGGCAAAGTCTGCAGCGTGAAGCGCGAGCGGCCGGCGCGGATTGCCAGCACCGCGCGGTCGCCGTCGGCCTCCAGCACGATCTGCGCGCCGTCGGGCAGTTTGCGGACGATGTCGTAGAACATGTGCGCCGGCACGGTGGTCGCGCCCGCTGTCCCGGTTTCCGCCGGCAGCGTTTCGGTCACCTCGAGGTCGAGGTCGGTCGCCTTCAGCGACAGTCTTGCGTTTTCGGCGCGGACCAGCACGTTGCCGAGGATCGGGATGGTGTTGCGGCGCTCGACCACGCGATGGACATGGCCCAGCGACTTCAGCAGTTGCGCGCGTTCGACGGTGACCTTCATTGCATTATCCGCCAGAGATGGAAAAGCCGGGCGACCCGGAAGGCGCGCCGCGGCATTGAAACCCGAAAAGCCGGATCAGGACCGGATTTGATCAAACCCCCGAGGGGACCGCAAGGTGGCGCGGATGGCCCGCCGGTGCAAGGGAGGCAGCCCCTCGTTCCCCACTTTTGCGGCCCAAAACGGCGGCAGAAGAAATTTCTCCGTTCCATCCGGGCAGGCTTGCCCGGGCCGGCAGCATCACGATCGGAGCCGGGTAAACCCGGCTCCGACAGTGAGGGAGAGGTTGGGGAAACGCCTGAGGCCTATTCCTGCAACTGCCGCTTCAGCGACTCGACTTCTTCGGACAGCGCGGTATCCCGGGCCACCAACCCTTCGATCTTGCGCACGGCGTGCAGCACCGTGGTGTGGTCGCGCCCGCCGAACCGGCGGCCGATCTCCGGTAGCGAACGCAGCGTCAGCGTCTTCGCCAGATACATCGCGACCTGGCGCGGCCGCACCACGTTGGCGGTCCGCCGCGACGACAGCAGGTCCGAACGGCTGACGTTATACTGCCGGGCGACCACGCGCTGGATGTCCTCGATCTTGATCCGCTTCGGTTCCTGCGGGCGGATCAGGTCGCGCACCTCGCGCTCGGCCATCTCCAGCGTCACCGGCTGGTTGTTTAGCTTGGAGTGGGCGAGCAGGCGGTTGATGGCGCCTTCGAGGTCGCGGCCGTTATGGGTGATGGTGCGCGCCAGATAGTCCAGCACCGCTTCCGGCACCTCGAAGGTCGAGTGATGGGCGCGCGCCGCCGCCACGCGCGATTTCAGGATGCCGAGCCGCAGTTCTTCACCGAGCGAGCCCATCTCCACGACGAGGCCGCCCGCCAGCCGCGAGCGAACGCGGTCGTCGAGGCTTTCGAGGTCCGACGGCGGACGGTCGGCGGCGATCACCACCTGGCGGCCGGCGTCGATCAGCGCGTTCAAGGTATGGCAGAACTCGGCCTGGGTCGACTTGCCCTGCAGGAACTGCAGGTCGTCGATCACGAGCACGTCGATGCCGCGCAGCGCTTCCTTGAACGCCAGCGCGGTCTGGCTCTTCAGCGCGGCGACAAAGCCGTACATGAATTTCTCGGCGGTGAGGTAGAGCACCTTGCGCTCGCTGCCGGAATTGCCGGCCCAGGTCACCGCCTGCAGCAGGTGGGTCTTGCCGAGGCCGACGCCGGCGTGAATGTAGAGCGGGTTGAACATCACGGGGTCGCCGCGGCGTCCTTCGGCAACCTGGCGCGCGGCCGCATGGGCCAGCGTGTTGGAGCGGCCGATCACAAAGCTTGCAAAGGTCAGGCGCGGGTCGAGCGGCGAGCCGCCGAGCGCATCATGGCTGGCGGAAACCGGCGCGGTGGCCGTCGCGCGCAATTCCGGCGCGGGGCGGGCGTTGCCCGGCTCGGCGCGGCGCGGATCGGCGGGCGCGGTGGCTTCCTTGGCAGGCGCGGTGCTGCGCATCGCCGTGCGCACGGTCAGGTCGATGCGGTGCACTTCGGGCATCTCGGCCTGCCAGCAGGTCAGCACGCGGTCGGCATAATGCGCCTGGATCCAGCTCTTGAGGAACCGGGTCGGAACCGACAGGTGCACGCTTTCGTCCTGTACGCCTTCAAGATCCATGCGCGCAAACCAGCTCGTATAGACGTCCTCGCCCACCGTTGTCCGCAACCGCCCCTTCACGCGTGACCAGCGATCCTGTTCCGTATTTGTCATTGCCTGAGAACTTTTCTGAATGAGTAATAGTATTGAACGAACTGCCGGGCATGTTGCCCTGCAGGTTTCCTGCCAGACGTGACCTCAGCGCGGCGCTTCAATGACCACCAGGCAATAATCTAACCTTCGGCGG